>NZ_CP188089.1:0-4800000 GCF_049949235.1 Mucilaginibacter sp. R-33 | reverse complement strand
GGCTTTGGCTTCATTAGCCGCAAACGAAGCGATGGCGGCAGCCGTATATTCGCCAATACCTTTTAGTTTTATCAGTTCGTTATAGCTATCCGGGAAACGGCCGTTATGGAGCTCCTGTACCAACCGGGCCGTTTTTAGCATGTTGCGCCCCCTGGAGTAGTAACCCAGTCCCTGCCACAGCTTCAGGATTTCATCTTCATGAGCAGCGGCAAAACTGCTTACATCAGGATATTTTTCCAGGAAACGATAAAAATATGGCATGCCCTGTTCTACCCGGGTTTGCTGCAATATGATCTCAGATAGCCAGATCACATAAGGATCGGTAGTATTGCGCCAGGGCAGGTTTCGTTTGTTGTTTAAGTACCATTGTACCAGTTCGTCGGTAAAATTCATTGTTGTAAAAGTAATTAAGAAACAAGAAGGCAGGAAACAAGAAGGCAAGAATCAGGAATCAAGAGGAGAGGAAGGCAAGAGACAGAGGAAGAGTCAAGAAACAAGAATCGAGAGGGTAATCGGGAGATAAGAAATCAAAGAGTCGCGAACCAGGGAAAAGCCAGGAGGCCGGGGATCTGAAATTTTAAAATAAAAGATAAAAGAATGGCGACTAACCTGTGAAAGTACAAGGCCTTTGCTACCAGTTGGATTGATAGATTTTCACACTTTTTTTCACACTTCTTTACACCGGCAAATTGATGTTTAACCAGTAATTTATAAGCCTCTCATACTCAAAATTGTAACGAAAATGTAGGTTTTACGCCGCTGGCAAAAAAAAACGGATAAATATTTCGCTGTTAACGGATAAAGCAATACTTTTGCAACCCCAAAACAGTTAAGTATTTATAAAATTAAATTAAGTAAATAAGATATGACTAAGGCAGAAATTATAACTGAAATCTCATCAAAAACAGGTATAGAGAAAGTAGACGTGCAGGAAACTGTTGAGGCGTTTTTCAAAGTTGTTAAAAGCTCAATGGTTGGCGGCGAAAACGTATATGTAAGAGGATTCGGTAGCTTTGTGGTTAAAAAAAGAGCTAAGAAAACAGCACGTAACATTTCAAAAAATACTGCCATCATTATCCCTGAGCACTTTGTGCCAAGCTTTAAACCGGCCAAAACTTTTGTTGAGAAAGTAAAGTCAGGTAACAAAACCAGCAAAAAATAATTATACGCCATCATGAATAAAAAACAAATAGTCGTTAGTGCAGCCGTAGTTGTTATTATGGGCTATTTGTATTGGTTGCCCGTAAAAGGTTTGGTAAAACCAAAAGACGATAAAAACGGCAAACCGGCCATGGCCGCCTCTGCAGGCGCCGCTAAACCGGCAGCTAATGTTACCGTTGATATGGTATCGGCCCCTGCCAAAGCAGCTATTGGGGATGCATTGGCGGCTAAGATAAATGACCTTGAAGCCCAGTTAAAAAAAGCATCAGACGCAGATGCGCCAGCTTTGCAAGCGCAGCTTGCCAAGCACTGGGATGATGTTAACCAGCCTGCACCAGCAGCGTTTTACTACCAGGCATTAGCCCGCAAAGAAAACAAGGTACAAGACTGGATAAGCGCAGGTAACCGTTTTAATGATGCATATAAACTTACACAGGATACTTTATTTCAACCTGCGTTTGTGAATGATGCTGCCGAAGCATTTCAAAATGCTTTGAAATTACAACCCGAAAGCCTTGAAGGCAAAACCGGGTTGGGCATAGCTTATGTTAACGGCGCAGCCGGCCCTATGCAGGGTATTGCGCTGTTGCTTGAGGTTGTTAAAAAAGACCCGAAGAACTGGAACGCTAACCTTAACTTAGGTATGTTCGCCATGAAATCGGGTCAGTATGAAAAAGCGGTAAGCAGGTTTAAAACACTGCTTGCGCAAAAGCAGGAACTGGAACCTACTTTTTATTTAGCCGAAAGCTATAAGCAATTAGGTATGAAAAAGGAAGCTATCGACGCTTACCAGAAATGCAAAGAAATGATGCCTGACCCTGTTTTCAGTCAGCGCATTGATGGATATATTAAGGAATTAAATAACTAACACACATTTAAAAATTATTATTATGCCGAGCGGTAAAAAACGTAAAAGACACAAAATGGCTACCCACAAACGTAAAAAACGTTTAAGAAAAAACAGACATAAAAAGAAATAAGCATTTGTGTTAAGTCGGTAGTACTTAGTCTTAAGTTTAAAGTCAAAGACTTTGTGCTTAAGACTAACGACTTAAGACTAAACGTTAATGTTTTACCTGCCTCAAATACGGGGCGGGTACTTTTTATTATTAGTGTTTTTTACCCACTTATTAACACACGGTTTTTACCGTTATAAGAAATGGAGTAGCAATTGATAAAAGAATTAATTATCGATTCATCCCCCAACGGGGCTACCATTGCATTATTACAGGATAAACAACTCGTAGAGCTTCACAAAGAACAGGTAAGCAACAACTATACAGTTGGCGATATTTATCTGGGCCGTATCAAAAAGATCATGCCCAGCCTAAATGCCGCCTTTGTTGACGTTGGCTATGAGAAGGATGCCTTTTTGCATTATCTTGATCTTGGTCCGCAGGTACAAAGCCTGCTTAAGCTAACCAAGCAAGTACGTAGCGGGGGATATCAGTCAAAGCTATTGGATGGGTTTAAGCTTGAGGCCGATATCAATAAGGGAGGAAAGATCTCTGAGATATTAACCAAAAACCAGCTTATCCCGGTACAGATAGCTAAAGAACCCATATCAACTAAGGGGCCGCGTTTAAGTTCCGACCTGTCGATAGCAGGGCGGTATGTTGTTTTAGTACCCTTTTCGGAAGCAATTTCTATTTCGAAAAAGATAAAAAGCAACACCGAGCGTACGCGGCTTCGCAAAGTAGTTGAAAGTATTAAGCCAAAACATTTTGGCGTTATTATCCGTACAGTTTCCGAAGGTAAAGGGGTTGATGAGCTGCAGAAAGATTTGCTTGACCTGATCTCGAAATGGGAACAGTTTATTACCAAGCTGCCTTCTGTTGAGCCTTCAAAAAAGGTATTGGGCGAAATAGGGCGCACATCAACTATCCTCAGGGATATCTTGAACCCTGATTTTCAGCATATTTATACCAATGACAATAGTATGTTCGAAGAAATTCGGTCATACGTTCATGAAATATCGCCCGATATGGAAAGTATAGTCCGACTGCACAAGCACAAGGAGCCTATATTTGAGCACTTCGGTATCGAGAAACAGATCAAAGGCGCGTTTGGAAAAACCGTTAACCTTGCCGGTGGCGCTTACCTGGTAATTGAGCATACCGAAGCCCTGCACGTTATTGACGTAAACAGCGGTAACCGCACAGCCAGCAAAGAAAACCAGGAAGAAAACGCTTACCAGGTAAACAAGGAAGCTGCCAAAGAAATTGCAAGGCAGTTACGCCTGCGCGATATGGGCGGCATTGTGGTGATTGATTTTATCGACATGCACAAACCGCAGAACCGTAAAGAGCTTTTTGATTTTCTGCGTGCCGAAATGCAGTACGACCGGGCCAAGCACACCATTTTGCCACCAAGCAAATTTGGATTGGTGCAGATCACCCGTCAGCGGGTAAGGCCCGAAATGAACATCGTTACCAGCGAGGTTTGCCCTACCTGTAATGGTACAGGTACTATTAGGCCAACCATTTTGCTGATGGATGATATTGAGAACAACTTCAATTACATCCTTACCGAGCAAAACGAAAAAGGCATAACTCTGTGCGTACACCCATATATAGAGGCTTTTATTAAAAAGGGCATTTATAACCGCCAAATGAAGTGGTTTATCAAATATGGCCAATGGATAAAGGTTAAAAATAACCCATCGTACCAGATCACGGAATTCCATTTCTTCTCATCAAAAGACGAAGAAATTAAACTGTAAAAATTCAGAAGTGCAACTGTTTGAAAATGGCACAAATTAAAGATCTTTAAAAAGAGCAGGTGTTTGGATGAGCATCTGCTCTTTTTTGTTTTTAGGGTACTTTAAATCCAATTCAAAACAGTGTTACCTGTCGTGGCCGTCGCTGTGTTCGGCATATGTATCAGGGGCCATAGCCTTACGGTAGCAGGGATTACGTCGGTCTTATGTTGGTTAGCATTTGGAATAAGTAACAAACCTTGCTATTGCCAGTCTTTAATCATATCTTGCTCATCAATGATCAATTCTCACATAACCAAACTCAATTGGTGGCGTCACAGCTTTGTGCAGCCGGTATCATAATGACTATCGGGTATTAGTCCTTTTTTCAATATCCTTCCGGCAGTATCATTATACAGGTCCGTTTTTTTTTATCCATAACAAAATTATAATAATGGCTTTTGAATTAAATAGCGTTGTGCCCTGGGGCCGCACGTTTACCGAATATCAGCAAATGTTTAACCTTAGCGCCGGTGATGTTATCAAAAAGATCGTCAGTATAGGTGATGGTCCGGCAAGTTTTAATGCGGAGATGCACGCAATGGGTGAGCGGGTTATCTCCATCGATCCTTTATATCAATTTTCGACTGATGATATCCGAAAACGGATTGATGAAACCTGTGTAGAAGTGATAGGCCAGGTGAGGGCTAACGCCGATAAGTTTGTTTGGAACAACATTAAAGATGTGGAAGAACTGCAGGAAATAAGAATGACTGCGATGAACCATTTTCTGCGGGATTTTGACCAGGACTGCTTTCGGCAAAGATATATTAAACATGCCATGCCCGCTAAAACCTCTTTCGCTGATAATGCATTTGAGTTGGGCCTAAGCTCTCATTTTTTATTGCTGTATGATAATCTGGGGTTAAAGTTTCATACAGAAGCGATACGGGAGATCATGCGCATATGCCCCGAATTGCGGATCTTCCCAATATTGAACCTCAATGCCGGGGCTCCTGTGTTTTTTGACGAATTACTTGACGTGCTTGGCCGCGATTTTAATATTGATATACAAAAAGTAAACTACGAATTTCAAAAAGGAGGTAATCAAATGTTGGTTATTAAAAACAAGATATAAGTAAATGTGAAAAATAGCCCCGTTGGATCTGATGTTTTTAAAACCAATACATTTATTTTTGAGATATGGAGATAATTGATAAAATAAAAGAGATTTTCGAGCCTAACTTCGAAGTTTTGAAGGTAACGAGATCTGGCCCGGATAGCTTAAACGCCGAAGCCTTTATTACCATTGAGGCAAAGCACGAGGGGAAATCACATAAACGGGTTTTTAGGGAGACTGAACTTGTAGCGTTAAACGCCGAAGGTAAGTTAGCTGAAACAATAAGGGCGCTGTGCGCCGTAATGCTGACATCAGAAGAGTAGATCTTGTTTAAGTACCGGTACGTTTCCCTCTCATATATAACATTTATAATGGTGGTTGTGCTGTTTCCAGTTGGTTCGTGCCGACAACCCTGCTGGTCGGAGTTTGCCGGCTGCTTAACTCCGACCAGTTAGGGCCATACAATCTTTTCAGGTTGCCTGATGATGTACCAGGTCTGCCAACTCGTCCACATCGGTTTTATGTTTTTTCTTTTTGGGGTGCTTGGCTTCAAGATAGTCCTGGACGTGTTCTTTTTGTGGGCCGGCTGTTTCATCTGATTTTTTACCACGCAAGTAAAACCAGATCCCCGCGCCTGCTGCCAAAACTCCTGTTATGCCGGCTGTGATCCATAGTCCGGTATTGTTTTTTTGTGCAAATAGGTATTTCATAGCTTTTTTCTTTATAGCTGAACAAGCTACGTTTCATTTAGTTGTAATTAATTTAAAAAGACAATTATTTACCCGGTGGTTAAAACCATTAAAGTACGCCGTTGTTAATCAGTTACATCTAATAAAAAAGCTATGTCAAAAAGAGGCGTAAAAGTGGAAAGGAACTCTGTATCAGAGCAGCCACATGAATTGAACTACGAAGCACGCAAAGAAGGAACAACCGCAAAAAAGGTAGAAGCGGCAAAGAAATCAGCAGGCTCCAACCAACGAAGTGCAATTGAAAAGAAATTGAATAAGTAAGGTATTAATGGTCTTGTACTGGTCGAAGTTAAGCTGTTGCTAAATTTCGACCAATTGGATGACAAATGAGTAAAGTGTTGTTATTATTTTTTATGTAATTTACATCTTATAATTGATCTATAAGATGAAGATAGTGATCATTCTTGCATTTGTTTTTCTCATACCTATAAAGGGACAATCGCAAGACCTATTAAATAAGAACAAAGAATTTATAAATACCTATACAAAAAAACAAAATGCAAATTTAGTTTTTGATAAAATCATTACAGGCATAGGAGATAAACCCTTTCGCTCGTTAGTTTATTCCTTTAATAAAATACAAAAAGAAGAAAAAGGGATTTATCAAATGACCTTTGATCTGCAAGATGACAAGTGTTTTAGATATTTTATAGCTTATAAATCCAATAACTACAAAGCCCCCCTAATCAAAAAGTTTAATGCTCCCAACTCAGGCCTAAAAAGAGAAAAAGGAGAGTCAATTTGGAAAAACGACATAGAAAAATTTGAGGTCAGGATAGCTGATACTCGGAGGGGCAACGTTCAGGCAGCTATGTTCATGTTAGTAATAAGTAAAAGATGAGGGAATCCGTTTAAAGCCTGCGCTACCGGTTGAAGTTACGCTGTGGCTTAACATCGACCAGTGCAGTTATTTCCCTTCAGCAATCTATCGAAAAATCCCGTACTTTACTCCCCATAAAATAGTCTGCTGCTTTATTATGTTTAAATCTCTTGGTTGGCTTGCGGTTGTAGTTTTGCTATTTCCGTTAACCTCCTGTAAAAAACCCGGCAATGCCTCAACTGCATTCTATTACTGGAAAACCGGCTTCAAGCTCAATGAACAGCAAGCGGCCTTACTAAAACAAACCGGTAACAATGCCTACATCCGTTTTTTTGATGTAAGCTGGAACGATAAAGAACAACGCTCATATCCAAATGCCGTTGTGCAACTCAATGAGTTCCCGGTAGGCTTAAATATTACTCCGGTTATCTACATCACAAACAAAACTTTTGAAAACACTGCAGATACTGCTGTAGTCAGCCTTGCGGCACATTGTAATAAGTTGATCAATGAACTTGCCGTGGAAAGGAAGATCAACTATACCAAAGTACAGGTTGACTGCGACTGGTCATTAAGTACACGGGACAAATACTTCAGCTTCCTTAAAGCATTTAAAAAGCTAAACCAAAAACGCCTGGAGGCTACAATCCGCCTGCACCAGGTTAAATTTAAAGACCGTACAGGTATACCACCCGTTGATGCAGGCGTACTGATGTTTTACAATATGGGCAAGCTCAATGCCGATCTGCAGCAGCCCAATTCAATATACAATAGCGATGATGCGGATAAGTATATCGCTTACTTAGGCAGCTATCCTCTGAAGCTGGATATTGCCTTGCCTTTATTTTCCTGGGCCATTCATATCAGGGAGGGGCGCGTGATCCAGGTATATGGAAAAATAGGGCGAAGGCAACTTACTGATCAGGTTCATTTTGAACCAATTGAGGGGCAGACAGATTACCGGGCCAAAACAAGCTTTTTTCTTGATGGAATTTATATCAAACAAAATGATATTTTTAAACTTGAAGAAACGGACAGCAATACATTGAACGCTGCTGCCCAACAATTAACACAGCATCTGCCTAAACAAAAACATACAACTATCATTTACTATGAACTGGCCAATATCGACCTTTCAAAATTTAACGAGGAAACCATTACGCAAATTTCTGCTCGTTTTTAGCCTATGCACGCTGGCCATAGCCGGAGTGATCTGGGCCTGTGCCGACTCGTACGAGGAAGAATATTCCGTTTTCACTCCCGAGTATTTTGTCAACAAGCAATACTCCCCATTCTTTTACACCGGCAACGAGGTTTACTATGGCTTAGGCTATACGGATGGGAGCAATACCTGGTATAACGATATTATTGTTGACGAATGGTACGATCATTTTAACCATCAATTCAGCAAAGCATCACTTCAGTACCTGCTTATTAAAGCCAGTGCCGGCGCTGTTGATTCTATCTCCCGAAAATCAGCCGGCGCGCTCAAAGTATTGCCCGCTAAATACCCCGTTATGAGTACCGGTACTGTATCAGCAAAAATGCTCAAAGCTTTTTATAGCTACCTGAAGCTGGCCAAAAGCAGTGAGGCTTATTCGGTAAATGATCAATATTATTCGTGGGATAAGGTAAAGCCCAATCATTCGCCGGTAAAGCTGGCTTCAACGCTGATTAGTGCCTTCGATGCCGAAACAGATCCTTTTATCAAGGAGCGTTTATGGTTTCAAGCCGTTCGTTATTATTACTTCCTGGATAATTCGTCGTCGGCAATAACTGTTAAATTGTTTAATCAGTTCAAAGAACATTTTCCTAAAAACCTCATTTACTACCGTACAATGGGCTATGTAGCCGGATATTATTACAGGCAAAAAAACTACGCCCTATCAAACTACCTGTACAGCCTTTGTTATGATTACACTTATAAATTAAAGATTCCGAGTTTCTGGAGCTTCCACCCGCAAAATGAAAGTGATTGGAATGCCACACTCAGGCTTGCCAAAACACCGGAAGAAAAAATAACCCTATGGCATATTATGGGGGTACAATATGACGCTGCAAGGGCTATAAAAACTATCGCGGCTATCAACCCAAAATCCGAAAAACTGGACCTGCTGCTAAGCCGTCTGATCAATATCAGGGAGGCCACAACAGGAGGCGGCAAACCAGCCGATTCAGTAATAAAATCCGATAACGATGGTAAACGGCTTGTTGAAAACATTGCCCTTAAAAATAATACAGCCAAGTCTTACTATTGGAACCTCGCGGCAGGTTACCTTAACTTTTTGGATAGCAACTACACCGCAGCCGGTAAGTTTTATACTACGGCAAAAAGCCAGTTCCCTGCCGGCGATAAAATGATCGTAGCGCAGGGCAAGTTGCTCGACCTGATGTTATATATCAAAAACCTTAAAAAAATGGATGCCACTGCGGAGGCAAAATTAACGGAGCCCCTTAACTGGCTTGCCAACCTGCGTGATAGTAAGATTAAGATCAAAGATCTGCGGTTTGATAATGCCATTTCGGTTTGTAACCTTGCCATATCGCGGCTTTATAAAAAGCAAGGCAACCTAATCAAGGAGGTATGTTTTAACAACAGTGCGCAGGATTTTTATACAGATAGTGCCCGGGTACAGCATATGATAGATTTGCTGAATAAGCCGGATAAAACCGCTTTTGAGCAAACAATGCTGCGTTACTACCCAATAACGCTCAATAATTTATACTACCATCAGGCTGTCGCATTAGCCTATCAGCAAAAGTTACCTGAAGCTATTGCTCAACTCAAAAAAATGAAGCCCGAAGATTTTGTGCTTGCAGGCAACCCCTTTACCGGTAGATTAGTTGACTGCCATGACTGTGATCATGCAGCCCCGCAAAAGCAAAAATATACGCCGCTAAGTTTTCTGCAAACGCTTAATACTATAAATACAGAAATTAAGCAAGGCAAAAACGTATACAGTAATGCTTATGCCATTGCGAATGCCTATTACAATATCACGTATTACGGTAACGCCCGGTTGTTTTACGAATCGGATGTGGTAGCTACCGGGCCAACCGGCCGCTATTATTACGAAGGCGAACAGCGCATGGATGATAAATTGACATCGATGCAAATTGCGATGAAGTACTATCAACTGGCCCGCACAAACGCCACTACAGATGAACAGCGAGCCCGCTGTACATTTATGCTGAGTAAATGTGCCCTGAATGAAATATATAATGATCCGGAATTTAAAGGTGCCGATAAGTTTGCTAATATAAAGGCCAGTCAGCAGGTTACGGACGCGTATTACAAATACTTTGCTGAGTTAAAGGGCAAATACAACAACACGGCGTACTACAAAGAAGCATTGAAAGAGTGCGGTTATTTCAGGGATTATGTGGATAGGAAGTAATTTGCTGAAGTGCTAAATGAATAGCTTTGCAGGGGGGATTAAGACATAAAGTAACTTCTAAATAATAGTTTTTGGAACGAAAAGCCATTTTAATAACATGGCTATGCACTATGGTATTTCCATAATGAGGAATAGTGTGTTTCTTCAGTAATAAGTGTTTCATGCGATCCCTGCTCAATTAGGCGCCCATTTTGAAGTACCAGTATTTCATCGCAATTTTTAATGGTAGAAAGCCGGTGTGCTATAATGATAATGGATTTACCCTGTTGTTTAAACCATCGCAGTGCATCTAATACTTTCTGTTCGCTTACCGGGTCAAGCGATGATGTAGCTTCGTCCAATATTAATATTTCGGGGTCCCGATAGAGCGCGCGCGCAACAGCTATGCGCTGTTTTTGACCGCCTGATAAATTTGTACCCTGTTCATCAATTACCGTGTAATAATTTCCTGGTAATTTTTCTATAAATTCATTTATCCCCAACAAATTGCATAGCCCAATTACCCTTTCTATCTTTGGTTCATAATAACCGATGGCAATATTTTCAATAATGGTTCCGGCAAACAGGTCGGTTTGCTGGGGTACTACACCAATTGCTTTGCGTAAACTGCTGTTGCTTATGTATTTTATATCGAGGCCGCCAATAGTAATATTCCCTTCATTTAAAGGATAAAGATTTTGCATTAAGGAAAGTAAGGTTGACTTGCCGCTACCACTTTCTCCTACAATTGCCGTGCTCTTGTGTTTGGAAATATTGAGGTTTAGCTTATCAAAAACGGTTGTGCGGGTACCGTATCTGAACTGCACATTATTAAATTGAATATCCCCGATCATTTCGGGCGTTAAGGCCACTTTGTCATCGTTAGAAGCTTCAATTTCCAGGTCAATAATTTCAAACAAACGATCGGCAGCTATCAGGGCGTCCTGGATATTTTTATTGGCATTGATAAGTGCTGCTGCAGGGCCTGTAAAGTATCCGATCAGGGCGTAAAAAGAAAGTAATTCGCCTGGTGAAAGTTCACGCCGGATAACAAAATAACTACCTGCCCATAAAATGCTTATTGTGAACAGGCGTGTAAAAAAGTCGGCTGCATTACTCAGGTGAAAACTTTTTATGCCGCTGCTATAAATAGATCTTAACAGCTCAACAAACCTGTTTTCGGTTTTTAAGCTGGCATATCCCTCCAATCCAAACCGTTTTATAGTTCCGGCGGCATTGATACTTTCAACAAGCTGCGCCTCAAGTTCGGCACTGTTTTCCATTAACTCCCGCTGCCACTTTTTATTAACCCGGTTACTTATCCAATAAATTACTAAATAAACCGGGACTATTGCAAGCATGATAATAGCCAGTTTCCAGTAATACAAAAACATAATAGCTATTGAAAATCCAATTATCAACGTGTTTACCAGCATATTCATAGCAATGTCGTTGATAAAAACACGAATCTTTACTGCGTCGTTCACCCTGCTAATAATTTCGCCCACACGCATGGTATCAAAAAAACGCTGCGGTAATTGCAGTAAATGTTTATAATAACCAAGTATCAAATGTGCATCAATCATTTGACCGGTGCGCATACTGATCAATGTTTTAAAGTAGTTGATGATGATTTGAAAAACAAGGATGACAATCATCCCCACGCTCATCATATTCAGCAATCGTGAGTTTCCGTCAACAAGTACAAAGTCAATTATCTTTTGAACATATACAGCCATGCTCAGGCCCAACAGCGTATAAATTACAGCGCCGATAACTGCCTGCACCATCATGGTTTTGTGCGGGGCCAGCAGATGCCAAAAACGCCTTATATTTGATTCTTTTTCATTTCCCTTTGTAAAATGCTGATCGGGCAATAACAGTACAACTACACCAGTCCACTCGCTTTTAAACTCTTCGATATTTTTTTTTACTATAACACCACCGGTTGGGTCCATATAAACAACCTGCTTGTCGGTAACTTTATAAATAACCACATAATGTTGCAATCCGTTTTTCAACACTAAATGGACGATAGCCGGTAAAGGGATCTTAACCAGGCTTTCAATAGTCCCCTTAGCTCCTTTAGCCTGAAACCCTAAACGGCCTGCAGCCTCAATGAGTCCTGTTAAATTAGTTCCCTTTTTATCAGTACCGGCATACTGGCGTATGCGGCTTACAGGTAATTGTAATTGGTAGTGGGCTGCTATCGAAGCCAGGCAGGCGGCTCCGCAGTCGGTAATGTCCCGCTGTTTTATTTTTATTCCTTTCCGCATTTGTTATAATTTATTGTCGCTTTGAGGAGCAGAGGGGTTTAACCAGTCATTTACATTATCCCACAGTAATTGCCAAAGTGTGCGGTTGCCTATTATAAAACGTGCCTGAAATGTTAAGCCTTTTTTTAAATGACCGGTAAAGCCATTTTTTAAATGTACCTGTAGCTGATCAAACTGGCAGCGTATTTTAAATACCGAACTGTTGTTTATAACTGTGTAGTCGTCATCTATTGTTTTGATTTTGCCGGTTACTATTCCAAAATAATTATAATTAAAGGCATCTACCTGGAAACGTACATTTTGCCCTATTTTCAACAATCCTATATCTTTTGGAGATACGTAACATTCAGCAATCAGGCTGCCTCCCGGAGATACTGTACAAATAACTTGATTGGGCTGCAGCACCCCTCCGGCATAAAGCGTATTCAAATCTTGTAATGTGCCGGATACAGGGGCTTTTATTTCATAATAAGCAGCATTGTTGCTTACCTGGGTCCGTTCATCTTTATACTGGGACAACTCCAGTTTGTAACGCATCATATCCTGCTGCCAGCTATTTTGTTGCTCAACTTCAAAAGCTTTATTATTAGCTTTGGCTTTATCGAAAGCGATACTAATATCAAAATACTCTTTATTAGTTATTACTTTACCCTTTAATAAAGCTGCATCTATATTATATTCATTAGTAACCTGTTTCAGCGTTGCGTCCTGATCTGCCTTTTGATGCAAGTAATGGATAAGTTGTTCCTTATATAAAGGAGTTAAGAGTTTTTTTAAAAGGTTTTCTGAAAGATTGCCTGAAGTGAGTAAACTAAGATCATGTAAGGCTTCTTCATGCTGGGTGGTTTCAAAGCGATTTAATATCTGCTTGCTTTTTGAAGTCGGGTCTTTTATTCGCAAAAGTATTGCTCCCTTTTTAATTGCATCACCTTCATGGTAATATATTGTATCAATTATACCCCCTATAGCTGTGTTTACAGCAGTACGCTCGCTTGAAGGACGAGTTATTCCCGGCGCGGTTACTGCTATGCTTGTTTGTGCTATTGGTAAGGCAATTAAACCGATGATAATAATTGCTAAAATGAACCAGTAGAGTATATAGTTGCGCTTACGAAATGCCGGCAAATAGCTTATAGTAGTATCTGAAAGTTGATCGATAGATGTAAACAAGATATTATTATTAGGATATAATATAATTCCAGGCCCCTCATATAAACAAAGGACCTGGAAAAGGCACAATCTCATTGATGCGAAAATGTGAATTCAAAAAGAGTGATTGATAACGGTCTAAGACGCGCTATTGCCAGCCATTCTATGCCGATTTATAAGCCCTATGATAATAAATATCAAAAAGATAACTGTGCCGAATATGCTTTTAATCAACTTACTGTTATCTCCTGTTTCCAACGAATTTATTATTCCAATAATGCCAATAGCAAACATAAAAAAGCTTATTAGCAAGCCACCTACATGTCTGAGTTTTTTCGTTTCCATATGATTTGTTTAAAGCCTGTTTAAGAAAATTAACTGGCGAGTAAACCGCCGCCGATGGCTCCAAGAATGGCACCGCCAACTGCGCCAGCTACATTACCCACTCCCGGTATAATTGTACCAACAGATGCACCTGCCTCTGCACCGGCAAGCGCACCAACAATTGCTCCGCCAATAATATGGGCCCAGCTGCCTCCGTCGATGTCGAGTAATTCATTGGCGTCAATGGCCGTCATGCCATAATCGTTTAGATTCAATAGATTTTCCATAAGATTTGTATAAGATTTAATTTGTTTTGTGCCTACTCTGATAAAGGTTTTCGGCATTCCCTATGTTGGCCAAACAATATCTCAAGGTATTATATAATTATTATTCCAGAAAATAAATAAATGATTTGTCAAATATCTTCATCAAATCTTCATTTTAAAAAGGACAGGCTCCTGTGATATGTATGAGCCTCAATTTAGAGCCATCCAAGATTTAATATCTGAAAAACTACAGGAGAAAAGAATGATACAGATTTTGATGGCACGGTACTTTTCTCTAACTAATTTGAATGACTCAATTGTTGTAATTGCTAAATAATTTAGTAAAAATCAAAATAATCTGCATCTTTGCACATCTGTAATCTGCACATCTGATTAATAATGGCCAAATCCAAGATCGCGTACTTTTGTCAAAGCTGTGGCTTTGAATCGCCCAAGTGGCTGGGTAAATGCCCGTCATGCCAGCAATGGAACACTTTTGTTGAGGAGGTGATTGAAAAAGGCAACGCTGCGGTACCTGCCTGGAAGCCTGCGTCAACCAGTCAGCAGCGGGCCAATAAACCCGTGGCCGTAACGGAGATCACTTATACCGAAGAGCACCGTGTGCCAACTCCCGATAAAGAGTTTAACCGCGTTTTGGGAGGCGGAATTGTACCCGGCTCATTGGTGCTCATCGGCGGTGAGCCGGGCATAGGCAAATCAACCCTGATGCTGCAACTTGCGCTCAATATGCCAAACCAAAAAGTTTTGTATGTATCGGGCGAGGAAAGTGAAAGGCAGATAAAAATGCGGGCCGAAAGGTTAGCTTCGCCCGAAGGGGGAGTCATAGGCGAAGGCGCTTATATACTGACAGAAACTTCAACCCAAAACATATTTAAACAGATAGAATCATTAGAGCCGGATATGGTGGTGATCGACTCGATCCAAACCCTGCATTCGGCACATATTGAATCAACGCCTGGCAGTGTATCGCAGGTTAGGGAATGTACCGCCGAGCTATTACGTTTCGCCAAAGAGACTTCGACGCCGGTATTTTTGATAGGCCATATTACTAAGGATGGCATGATTGCAGGCCCTAAGATACTGGAGCATATGGTTGATACCGTGCTGCAGTTTGAGGGCGACAGGCACCACGTTTACCGCATATTGCGTACCATCAAAAACCGTTTCGGCTCGGCATCAGAGCTGGGTATTTACGAAATGATGGGCGAAGGATTGAGGGAAGTGTCCAACCCGTCGGAGATCCTGCTTTCGCACCGGGAAACTCCATTAAGCGGCATCACTATTTCGGCTACCTTAGAAGGTATGCGACCAATGCTGATTGAAACCCAGGCATTGGTTAGTGCGTCGGCCTATGGAACGCCGCAACGTACTGCTACAGGCTTCGATACCAAACGCATGAGCATGTTGTTGGCTGTATTGGAAAAACGCTGCGGTTTTAGGTTGGGTGCAAAAGATGTATTCCTGAATATTACCGGCGGCATCAGGGTTGAGGATCCGGCTATTGACCTTGGTTTGGCGGCTGCCATTATTTCATCGCACGAGGATATGCCCATTCCGTTCAAAACCTGCTTTGCTGGGGAGCTCGGTCTTTCTGGTGAGATCAGGGCGGTGAACCGGGTGGAGCAGCGTATTGCCGAAGCGCAGAAACTTGGCTTTAACCAGATCTTTATCTCTAAATACAACCTCCCTGCCAGCGGTCAGGATAAAAAGCGGATGGATCTGTCACGCTATGATATCGACATTAAGATTGTGAGCAGTATTGAAGAGGTGTTCAGTTTGTTATTTGGATAGGGCCGGAAGCTTAAAGTTGAAGGCCCGGAACGAAGAGTAATTAACTTATGCTTCCTGTTATCTATGCTTTAAGCATTCCGCTTTTAGCTTTTTTTGCCTAAAACTTCAGGTTTAATTTAAGCCAATTCTGCACCTCTTCCTGGCTGGAGATTTCGGCCGGTAGCTTATCGTGGATCAGTTTTTCCATTTTATTGCCGGTGTTGGCAAAACGATAATCCCATATCATCATTAACTTGTTGATCAGGTATACCATCTCGTTCCCTTCATTTTTATTGAACGCAGTATGATCGGGCCTGCCATTTACACGCGGATCATTCGGGATGTAAGTAGTCCATTGGTAATCGGTATAGTATAGATTTCTTTTTGAAAAAAGGATCATAAGCCTGTGAATTTCTTTAAATGTACGCATAATAAAATGAACGCGGCCGGAATAAGACTCGTGTCATATGTTTTAAGAACTATTTCTTGCGTAATAACATTGATATTATTTTTTCGTGATTTAATAGTAATTTCAGCGCAGATAATTTAAGTTGATGAAAAAATTACTACTCTTTACCGCCGCCTCGGTACTTGCGTGCAGTGCTATGGCACAGCAGGAACCACAAAAAGCTATTTACTATTCCATATCATTCCCAAACGCCACCCATCATGAGGCTGAGATAAGCATGACCATTCCGCAGGCACCATCAGGGGCTTTCAGGGTACGGATGAGCCGCTCATCTGCCGGCCGGTATGCAACCCATGAGTTTGGTAAAAATATTTACAACGTTAAAGCTACCGACGTTGAAGGTAAGGAGCTGCCTTTGACCCAAATTGAAGGCGATGTTTACGAAGTGGGAGAACACCCGGCAGCGGTAAAAGTAAGCTATACACTTTTTGGCAACTGGACCGATGGTACTTATGCTTCTATCGATCCGAGTCATGCCCACCTGAATATGCCCGCCACGTTTATGTGGGTGGTAGGGCAGGATAAACGCCCCCTTACCTTTGAGTTTAACGACATCGATAAATACGGCTGGAAAGTAGCTTCACAACTTAAACATGAAGGCTCAAATGTGTACAGCGCACCCAATCTGCAATATATGATGGATAGTCCTACCGAACTGTCCAATTACAACGTTAGCAGCTGGGAAGTAGTAAATACCGATGGCAAAAAGGAAAAAATAAACCTGACTATGCACTCGGATGATAGCCAGGCGGTGGTCGATAACTTCGGCAAGATGATCCAGAAGCTGGTGCTGGAAGAAAAAGCCGTATTTGGCGAACTGCCCACTTATGATTTTGGCGAGTACACTTTTGTAAGCGATGTAAACCCAGCGGTATCAGGCGACGGTATGGAGCACCGTAATTCAACCTCCATAACTATCCCGGCACCAAAAGTTGAAGGGAATGAAAGTTACCTCATGGGTGTTTATGCACATGAATACTTCCATAGCTGGAATGTAAAACGCATCCGTCCAAAATCATTGGAGCCCTTTAACTTTGAACATGCCAACATGAGCAGCGAACTTTGGTTTGCCGAAGGTTTTACGCAATATTATGGCGAATTATTACTTGCCCGTGCGGGCTTTGTAACGGTTGATGATTATACCAAAACCATTGCCGGTTTGGTGAACCAGATCTTAAACACACCTGCTGCTGCCAAATATTCGGCCGCCCAAATGAGCCGCTATTCGGTTTTTGCTGATGCCGGTGTATCTATAGATCCTAACAACAACGTTAACGATTTTACCAGTTATTACACTTATGGCGGCGCCATCGCATTAGCGCTCGACCTTCGCCTCCGCAGCGATTTTAACATGACGCTTGATGATTATATGCGTGCTGTTTGGCTTACACGCGGTAAAGTAATGAAACCGTATACCATTCCCGATTTGCAAACCGATTTAGGTAAAGTAACCAATAACCCTAAGTTTGCGGCCGATTTCTTTAAGCGTTACATCAACGGAACCGACAAAAACAATTACGAAGAACTATTGGCTAAAGCAGGCCTGGTACTGCGTAAAGTGCAGCCGGGCAAAGGTTGGGCTGGTCCGCTGGCGGTTACGCCAGGCCGTGGCCGCGCCGGGCAGGTACGTGCTGCCGATGCCGAAGGTTTGCCAATATTGTCGAGCACGACTATAGGTACCCCGGTTTACAAAGCAGGCATCGATGCCGGTGATGTTATTTTGAAAGTTGATGGAAAAGAGGTGAAAGACCAGAAAGGGTTCAGCGATATTATTGCCGATAAAAAGCCGGGCGATAAAATTACCGTAAATTACAAAAACCGCACCGGCCCACATGAAACCACTATCACACTTGAGGAAAACCCCAACTTTGAAGTGGTAACCTTTGAAAAGGCAGGTAAACAATTGAGCAAAGAGCAGGAAACTTTCCGTAACAATTGGCTACAGTCAAAAGTCAAATAACTATGAAAAAGATCTCGATAATAACAGCGGCATTGTTAAGCGTTTCGGCTTATAGCTTTGCGCAGGATGTTAATAAACTCATTAGTAAAGATGATGTAACCCGGATTATCAAAACCCTGTCGGCCGATGATATGCAGGGCAGGGCCACTTTTACGCCGGGCATTGAAAAGGCCGCTACATTTATTGAAGGCGAATATAAAAAGGCCAGCCTTAAACCTATGGCCGGCAATACCGGTTACCGTCAAAACTTTACGATGGTACGGTCGACCCCTGTTAGCTTGACTGTAAGCATCAATGGTAAGGCTATTGCTGCCGACAGCGCGTTTGCAAGCAGTACGGATTCGTTTAAATGGGCAAGTGATAAAGATGTACAGGTAGTTGCCGTTGGTGCGGATAAAAATTTCAGGACCGAGTACCGGGCAGCTTCACAAAGCGGCAAAAAAACGCTTTTGCTGATCGACCCTAAATTTAAAGACTTGTTTAGCCGGGTTAAGTCGTACCTGGGGGCAGGCAGCACAAGTTTTAAAGGCACAGTAAAGCAGCCTTTGGTATTTGTGTTGGGCAAGTTCGATAACACAGCGTCATTTGATGTTAACTGTGATATCAAAAACGAAGAATTGCCACTGTTTAATGTTGCCGGTATCATCCCCGGGAAAACCAAACCGAATGAATATGTGGTATTTTCGGGACACTATGACCACTTAGGGATTATCAAACCTGATAAACCCGGTGTAACAGACAGCATTGCCAATGGCGCGGATGATGACGCTTCGGGCACAACTGCTGTATTGAGCCTGGCTAAATATTATAAAAAGCTCAACAACAACGCCCGCACACTTATTTTCGTAGCCTTTACTGCCGAAGAGATTGGCGAATACGGGTCGCAGTATTTTGCTAAGCAAATAGATGCAGATAAGGTTGTTGCCATGTTCAACATCGAAATGATTGGTAAGGCCTCCAAATTCGGCACTAACTCGGCATTTATCACCGGGTTTGAAAGATCTGATTTTGGCAAGATCCTGCAGAAGAATCTGAAAGGTACGGCCTTTAAGTTTTACCCGGACCCTTATCCGGATCAGGACCTGTTTTACAGGAGTGATAACGCTTCGCTGGCCGAAGTTGGCGTACCGGCCCACACCATCTCGACCGACCAGATTGATATTGACAAATTATACCATACTGTTGGCGATGAATTTAGTTCGTTGGATGTGAATAATATCACTTCGGCCATCCGCGCGATAGCCCTGAGCTCGCGCACTATAGTTTCGGGCCAGGATACACCAACAAGGGTTCCGAAGAAAACGGAATAGAGGAGGTCTGAACCGGAATTTACTGAATTAAGGAATGTACAGAAGTTCCCATTTTAGTTCCAATAATTCTTTAATTCAATAAATTCGAGTTCAGACAATTTTTGCGTTAGGGATAGCAGCGGATACCGGCCACGTGGCTAAGGCCGGTGCAGTATGAGCGGATAGCCCGGCCGCAGGCAACGCCCACAATGAAAAAGATTTTAAAACTCCCTCTTGAGAGGGGGCGCGGAGGAATGAGCGGTAGCAGGTGTGTGTTTCTGCGTTATACTTATCAAAGCAGAAACACACACCTCCGCCCCTCTCAAGAGGGGAATCGCTCGTTTCCCCGCTTTTTATTCCTTAAGTTGACGGTTATGTTCTCAAGAGAGGAATCACACGCGGCCATTGCTTTACCTTTATAGTTCATGAACAAAATACTCAAAATAGCAGTTGTAGGTCCCGAATCAACGGGGAAGTCAACTATGTCTGAATACCTGGCGGCGCATTATAATACGATAGCTGTGCCGGAGTATTCGCGCGAGTATTGTGCAAACCTTAAGGGCGATTGCACCTGGCAGGATGAGGTGAACATGTTTCACGGGCAGATGGCACTCGAAAAGGAGCTGCTGCCGCAGGCTAACGGGATATTGATTTGTGATACCACTTTTTTAACGGTAAAGATCTGGAGCGAGGAAATGTTTGGCAACGCCCCGCAGGAGGTGCTTGACGAATTGCCTCATCACCCCTATGATTTTTATTTACTGCTGGATATCGATTTACCCTGGCAGGATGATCCCTTGCGTAATTTCCCAACCAAGCGCGAATATTTTATGAATGTTTGGCACCGCGAACTCCAGGCGCTTAACGCTAACTATAAGGTCGTATCCGGGCTGAGTGAACAACGATACGATAATGCAGTCAAAGCAGTTAATGGCTTTTTAGACACTATTTCAAAATAAAGAGCGTCATTGCACGAAGCAATCCCCATGAGGCAGAGTGGCTATGCAAGTTTCTCTGTATAGTTTGGGATTGCTTCGTTCCTCGCAATGACGCTCTCCGTTAAGAATTTTTAGGTGATATGCTTACTTGCCCCCCCCCCCCCCGTTAACTTAAAACTGTCAAAAAAATTATCCTTTATTAAAAAAATATTTTTCACATACGTGCAACGTTGCAAAATGCCCTGCGTCTATTAACCTGAAGCCGGTCACGAATTTGGAAGCAATATATATTGATAAACATTACAACCTGGTAATTGAGTGCAAACAGGGGAGCAAAAAAGCCTGTTATGAGCTTTACCGTTTGTATTCGAAAGCTATGCTGAACGTGGCCTTTCGGATAGTGGGCGATATTGCCGAAGCAGAAGATGTGCTGCAGGAAGCTTTTGTGGATGCATTTGCCAAGCTGAAGGATTTTAGGCAGGATACCACATTTGGCCTCTGGCTTAAGCAGATTGTTGTAAACCGGTCGATCAACCTGCTGCGCAAACGCAAGCTGGAACTGGTTGAGCTGGAAGATGGCCATCTTGAAAATATTGCCGATGACGAGAGCTGGGACGATGAAGACCTGCAGTACCAGGTTGCCAGGGTAAAAGAAGGCATGAACCAGTTGCCCGATGGCTATCGCGTGGTGATATCATTATATCTGCTTGAAGGATATGACCATGAAGAAATAGGACAAATATTGAATATATCAGAAAACACATCAAGAACCCAGTTTTTGAGAGCTAAAAGGAAGTTAATTGAAATTTTAAACAGGAAAGGACAAGTATCATGAGCAAGCGATTTGAAGATTTCATGCACGACAATAACGAGGAATTTAACGAAATAGAACCATCGGCAGATTTGTGGGGTAAAATTGAGGCTCAGCTCAATTTTTTGGACCAGGAGCAGGAGCAGCCAAAAAAGCGGGAAGCAAAGACTTTTTCGCTGGGCTTCGTGCTAAAAGTGGCCGCATCGGTGATCATCATAATGGGCATAGGCTTCGGCATATATATACAAAGCCAAAAAGGAGCAAAAGGCGTTGACCTTGCCGCCATTAACCCCGAGTACGCACAACAGCAGGTGCGCTATGCATCGCTTGTTGAAACCAAGCTTACCGAACTTAAGTCAGCATCTAAAAATGATCCTCAGCTATACAAGGAGTTCAGCGCCGAGATAGCAAAGATGGATTCCACCTATAAAAAACTAAACAGTGATTTAGCCACCAGCCCTAACCAGGAACGTGTTTTACGTGCAATGATCCGGAACCTGCAAATACAAACCGAGGTGCTAACTCAACAATTAAATGTAATTGAACAGTTTAACCAGATGAAAAAGGAACAAAACAATGAAACCAAAAATATTTAGTCCGGCCCTGCTTACGCTTATTGTCCTGTTAACCATAAGTACAGCAAACTTTGCACAGGTGAGTCCTGCTGCCCCGCCTGCGCCGGTAATGCCAAAATTGCCTCCTACACCGCCTCCCGCCGCTGAATTGAACGGGGATGGCTGGACTTCGGTAACCGACAGCAAGGAGTATCTGCAAAAAATGAAGGAGCTGAACGTCAAAATGCGCGAACTGCAAAAGGAAATGAGCAACCTGCACGTACAGCAGCAAAAGCAATTGCACCTTAAAATGCAAAATATGCTAAAGCTGAACAAACAGCTTGCTTTCAAATTCAAGGATAGCCTTAAACTAAAAAAGCTCGACACGCTAAAACTTAAAATGAAGTTTAAGGGATTTGACAGCATGAAGTTTGCCGAGAAGTTTGAGAAGCTTAGTCCTAACGTAAACTTTGGTTTTAAAAACTTCGATCAAAATTTTAGCTATAGCTATGATGGCGACGAGAGCTATGAAAAGCAGGTACAAAACGGAGACATCATTGAGAAGACCAAAAACTACAGTAAAAGCTATAATGTTGATGGCAATGACGTGATTAACATTGATAATAAATATGGTAAGGTAACGGTGTTTACCTGGGCAAAAAGTGAGGTGAAAGTTGACGTGCAGATCGTAGTTGGCGCCAACGACGAAGATAAGGTGCAAAAGATGCTGGATGCCGTAAGCATCAAGGATAGCAAAGATGGTTCCGGTGTTTCATTCAGGACATCCATTAATCAGGGCGACGGTGATAATGAGGGCGGCATCTGGGGATCATTGTTTGGCAAAAGAAACGCATTCCGCAAAATGGAGATTAATTATACCGTGTATATGCCAGCCAGAAACCCACTTACCATTAACAACAAATATGGCAATACCGAGTTGCCCGACCTGAGCGGTAAACTGAATATCAATAACTCATATGGCAGCCTTAATGCCAAATCCTTAAGCAACCCAGCTTGCCAGATCAGGGTTAAATATGGCAGTGCAACTATCGGCAACCTTACCGGCAGCGATTTGGATGTAGCTTATGGCAGCCTTAATCTTGGCGATTGTGATAAACTCAATGCTGATGTAAGCTACGGCTCGGCTAAAATTGGCCGTATTACTACTTCGGGTAATATAAACGTTAAATTCAGTGGGGCGTTAAAGATTGAAGAGGTTGATAAAAATGTGAAAAATCTTTCGGTTAATTCATCATATTCAAGTGTAAAACTGGGAGTGAGCGACGGCCAGAATGCTGATTTTGATATCACTGTGCACTACGGTAGTTTTAACTATAGCGGCCATGATGTTAACATCACCAGCAAAACCCCTGCCGATGGTGAACGTGGTTTTAGTCCGACTAAAACTTATAAGGGCCATTTAGGGAAAGGCGGCAGCGATAAAACCATTACCATCAGCACCAGTTATGGCAGCGTAAGCTTTGATTAAAATATATTAGACAATAAAATAAAAAACGGCGTATCGTAACTGATGCGCCTTTTTTTATTGCTTAGCCCTTGTTGCAAATCTCCCGTATCCCTCATAGCTTTGATGCAAACATCTCGTCATGTATCACCAGGATAGTGAAAAACAGATCTTCAATACCCTTTATGATCAATACAAGCACCTGGGCTTGCCGCTTGAGCTCATAAAACATACCGATTTTACGGTTTTTAATCTGAAAGATATCAATCAGCCAATGCCGTTTAGATCGCCCTTGAGCAGGCTTAACTTTTTTGTTTTCGCTTTTATTAAAGATGGGAGTGGTGATTATACTATTGATGAGCAAAATCATAAACTGCAGCCCCGTGCTATTTACTTTACCAACCCGGGCCATTTCCGTTCGTTTAACTGGGAGCGTATTGGCGATGTATACCTGTTTACGCTAAGCGAATCGTTTTTAAAGGAAAACGTACACGCCAATATTTTTGATGAATTTCCTTTTCTGTTGGCCGAAACGTTCCCGGCCCGCGTACTTACGCCCGAAGTTTTTGAGGAGTTTGATATTTTATATCACCAGATCCTGAAAGAGTATAATTCAGATAGCCCATATCGTTACCGGATCATCGGTAACCTGTTTGTGGTGGTGCTGTTAAAATTCAAAGAATATTTCTGGAAAGATTATAAT
Source organism: Mucilaginibacter sp. R-33 (assembly GCF_049949235.1). Classification (NCBI taxonomy): domain Bacteria; kingdom Pseudomonadati; phylum Bacteroidota; class Sphingobacteriia; order Sphingobacteriales; family Sphingobacteriaceae; genus Mucilaginibacter; species Mucilaginibacter sp. R-33. The sequence continues at coordinate 4,776,080 of NZ_CP188089.1, read as the reverse complement.
CCGATATATGAAGGTAACCGAAGCTCGGAAATTGTAAAAAACTTTAAACGCCTGCTTGAAAAACATTACCGCGACCTGAGCAATGGTACAGCCGAACAGGCTTTCAGGGTGCAGGACTATGCCGATGCGCAAAGCCTTCATCCCAACTACCTGAGTAATGTTATCAAAATAAAAACAGGCAAAACCATCAGCACCTGGATTGCCGAAAAAACTATAGCTGAGGCCAAGGCTCTGTTGCAGAACTCAAAACTCTCTATTAAAGAAATTGCTTATCGTCTGGGCTTTTCTGAAGCTACCCATTTCAGTAATTATTTTAAAAAGCATACGGATATGTCGCCGGTGTTGTTCAGGAAGGAGCATGCGGGGATATAGCTAATATCACCGGGAATTCCTGTTTTTATAATCTCATCAGAACAGGTTGTTTTTGTAGAGACGCATAATTGCGTCTTCCATATGCAATTTAATGTAAAGGTCGCAGTCCTGCTGAGTATAAAAATTCGCCGGCCTCTGAAGGTGAAATGACATCTGCGTCACGTCATTGCTGTAAGGAATGAAGCAATCCCCGACAGGCTGGTAACGGGCTTCATTAGTATTTGACTTACATCGTCGCGCTCTTGGCCACGCGGGGCCAGTTACTTTTGTCGCCACAAAAGTAACCAAAAAGGCTTGCAGCAGAGAGGCTTCTTTGCGCACAACCTGGCCCATAGCCATCGGCGCGGCCTTCACCCTGCAAAACGAACAGAACCACGGGCTGCAATTATTTTGCCCCGATTCGCATGCAATGCCTCCGATTCTGCAAAAACTTGCTATGCCCGTGCAGCCGCACCGCCCAGCATCGTTCTGCTCGTTTCACCCGAAGCTGATCTGCTGCGAAAAACCACATTTTTTTTCTTATCATGGGTAGACGCAATTATGCGTCTCTACATTCATGATTAATCTGCCCAATCCTCAATCTTAGATATTCGTATGGAATGCTTTGATATGTGTATCATTCAGGGGCCTTGCTCTTGCCACCTTTGTATTGTCAATCAACGACAACAAAACATAAACAACAAAGGAAACCATAAACAACAAAGGAAACCATGAACACATTAGCATCAAAAGTAGTATTAGTAACCGGTGCCTCAAGGGGCATCGGTGCAGCAGTAGCCCACAAATTAGCAGCCGAAGGCGCTAAAGTAATTATCAACTACGCAGGCGGCAAAGAAGCTGCTGACCAAACCGTAAACTCTATCAAACAGCAAGGCGGCGATGCCATTGCCCTACAGGCCGATGTAAGCAAAGCCGATGAAGTGGCAGCTATGTTTGACGCAGCAATTGCCTATTACGGCAAAATAGATGTGCTGGTAAACAATGCCGGCATCATGATCACCAAATTAATAAAAGACACTACCGACGAGGATTTTACCCGCCAGTTTGAGATCAACGTTCGCGGAACATTTAATACCATGCGTGAAGCCGCGACTAAACTGGCCAATGGTGGCAGTATCATCAATTTTTCATCAACCACTACCCGCGTTATGATGCCAACTTATGCTACCTATGTAGCCACCAAAGGCGCAGTTGAGCAACTGACCCGTGTATTTGCCAAAGAAGTTGGCGTAAGGGGCATCAATGTAAATACTGTATCTCCCGGCCCAACAAATACCGAATTGTTCACCAAAGGCAAACCCCAGGAGCTGATTGACCGTCTGGCATCATTATCAGCTTTTAACCGCATCGGTGAGCCTGAAGATATCGCCAAAATAGTAACCTTCCTGGCAAGCGACGATGCTAAATGGATTTCAGCACAAAATATCGGTGCTAATGGCGCAATGGCGTAAGCCCCTAACCTCCTGAAGGGGGAATGATAGAAGTAAGACGGCAAGAGTCAAGACGCAGGAAGTCGAGAGGCAGGACAGCAAGAATTAAGATTCAATGCAAAATCAGTGTAATCAACAAAATCAAAACAATCATCAAAATAAAAACATAGAAATCATGAACTCATTAAATAATAAAGTAGCAGTAATAACCGGCTCGGCCCGTGGTTTAGGTAAAGCAATTGCAGAACGTTATGCAGCGTTAGGCGCTGATATCGTGATCAACTATTCGCGCGATAAAGCATCGGCCGATGAAGTGGTCAGCAACATCAAAGCGATGGGGGCGAACGTAATTGCTGTGCAGGCCGATGTAAGTAAAGTAGCTGATATTGAAAGGCTTTTTAAAGAAGCTAAAGAAGCGTTTGGTAAAATAGATATCGTAGTAGCTAACGCCGGTATCGAACTGGTGGAAACCCCGGTAACTGATTTTACCGAAGAACAGTTCGACCGCGTATTTGGTATTAATACTAAAGGGACTTATTTTACTATGCAGCAGGCAGCCAAAAATGTTGAGGATAACGGCCGCATTATTTACATAGCCTCAAGCACAACCTCATTCCCTGTACCCGGAATGGCAGTGTATGGCGGCAGCAAAACTACGCCAAGGTATCTGGTTGATATCCTTTCGAAAGAAATTGGTCACCGTGGTGTAACAGTTAACTCTATCATACCATTCGCTGTTGATCATTCAGGTATCTTTGCCGAAGCTGATAGTTACCCCGCGTTAAGAAAACAATTGCTTGACAGTTGTCCGATGGGCCGCCTGGCCGAAGTTGAAGATGTGGCCAATGTGGCCGAGTTTTTCGCCAGCGATCTTTCATCATTTGTGAACGGACAACACCTGTTGGTAAACGGCGGCGCAACAAATTAATGATCAGTTTAGTAACATAAGGTGGCAGCTTATAGTCTTAGTTATAAGCTGCTACCTGTATTTAATTCAAAAAGTAGCATTATTTGATTATACATCTACCATGTCATGAAAACGCTTAATCATTATATCATATACAGCACGCTAATTACTTCTGCTGTAAATGCTCAATCTGTAAAAGCAACTACTTCAACTATCCAAAACGTCAATGCCATGAATGCCGAAAAGTTAACTAACCCGGTAGTGAAACAAGCCATCGATGCCCTGCAAAGCGGAGATAAGCAAGCTTGGTTTGCTTTGTTCATCAATGATGCCCAACTTTTTGATGATGGTAATAAAATGGACTTTAAAAGTTTTTTTGAAAAAGCTTTAGGCCATGAACGTTTTACCAGTATCGATAAGGTGGAGCAAGGCGGGCTGCACCTATACGGCAAATTTCACAGCGACCAGTGGGGCGATTTCAAAACCTATTTTAAGTTTACCATTGGTGCTGGCAATAAGATCAGTAAATTGGAAATAGGGCAGGCGGGTTAGCCCTGCCCAAACCCTCCCCGGAAGGGAGGGCCTTAAAATGAGATAAATAAAGTTTCCCCCGGGGAGATTTGGAGGGGGCTTGTTGCTTCGTTCAGCAAGGACTTTTTTATTGATGCTTTTACTTCAATTTTACCTGATCTTTGTATCATGCAACAGCAACTTATAGCCAGGTTACAGCAGTTAAAACCTATCCCGGTTGATGATCAGGAGCTCATACTAAAAGCCTTTGAGCCAATGAAATTTAAAGAAGGGGATATGCTGTTGCAGCTGGGGCATGTAGCAAGACAGCTCTTTTTTATTACCAACGGCATACTGCGTATTATGGCGCGAAACGACAAGGGGAATGAGGTTACTTATTTCTTTTTAAAGGACAATCAGTTTTGCACCATTCTGTATAGCTTTAATAACAACGTGATCGCTGATGAAAGTATTCAGGCCGCCTGCGATACAGAACTATTGGTTATTAGCAAAAACAACCTGCTGGCTTTATTTGAAAAGCTGCCTTATCTCAAAGGAATGATCGATCAGATTTCGCAGTACACGCTTATGGAGAAGATAAAAACACGGAACACCTATCTTGGTTATGACTCATCAGAAAGGTACCGGATGTTTTTGGAGCGGCAGCCCGAAGTGGCCAGGAGAGTTTCGTTAACGGATATAGCATCATACCTCGGTGTAACACCCCAGTCATTAAGCAGGATCCGTAAAAATATTCGTTAATTGTTACTTGCCATTTGTTAGATGCCGCAGTGAGGAATTGATATCAATAAAATCTATGTAAAACAAAAATAAAATAGCTACCATGAATACAGTTAAAATAGGATGGATAGGGTTAGGTAAAATGGGCATCCCCATGTCGCAGCAATTGATCAGGGCCGGGTACCCGCTCAGCGTTTATAATCGCAGTAAGGATAAAGAAGAGGGATTCAAAACACAGGGTATCGGTACAGCCGCATCACCAGCGTTGTTATTAAATGATACCGATCTTGTTTTTGTCATGGTATCTGATGATAAAGCCATCAGCGATATTTTTAATGGTGAAGAAGGCGTGCTGGCTGCAAAAACAAGTGGCAAAGTCATCATCAATATGAGTACTGTATCGCCGGCTATCAGTAAGGAAATGGCACTGGCCTGCAAGGCACAGGGCAATCATTACCTGGATGCGCCGGTATCCGGAAGTGTAAAGCAAGCTGAAGACGCCATGCTGGTTATTATGGTAGGTGGTGAGATCGAGCCGTTTGAAAAGGCAAAACCTATCCTTGAAAAAATGGGCAAACTGGTGATGCTGGTTGGAGATACCGGTGCAGGCAACGCGGCTAAGCTGGCCATTAATACTTTGCTTGGTATTGTTGCGCAAGGCCTTGCCGAAACAGTGACACTGGCGCAGCAAAACGGTATTGAAGCCGAAGCACTAATTACGTTGATCAGTAACAGTGCTCTGGGCAGTCCGTTCATCAAAATAAAAGGGGATGCCATTATTAACAATAATTACCAGGCAGCTTTCGCCTTAAAACATATCGCCAAAGATCTGCGCCTGGCTAAAGACCTCGGTTTAGCTACCCCGCTTGGCGAAACTGCTTATCAAACCTACCAGGCCGCCGAAGCTGCTTTTGGCGAAGAGGATATTATCGCGGTGATGAAGCAGGTGGGAAAAGGTGAAAATCAATGAACGACTTCTACAGCCGTCATTGCGAGGTACGAAGCAATCCCCGACTGTACAGGATAAACTTGCATAGCTGCTCTGTTTCATGGGGATTGCTTCGTGCCTCGCAATGACGCCTTTTTTAATTTTCCTACTCCAAAACTATCTTCTGATGCTGATACGGGATCTCAACGTGATGGAACCCGTGCGCTTTTATTTTCCCGGCAAAATGCTGCTGCACTTCGTACTCGCCGTGAACCAGAAATACGGTTTTTACCAGTGCTGGGTCCTGGCAGGCCAGGAAATGGAGTAGGTCGTCATAATCGCCGTGGGCGCTCATGGATTTGATGCAGCGGACCTCGGCTTTTACCTCATACATTTCACCAAAAATATGTACCTCATGATCACCTCTCAATAACCGGCCGCCCAATGAATTTGGCTCAGCATAGCCTACCATTAAAATAGTGTTCTTTTGATTATTAATATTGTTTTTAATGTGGTGCTTTACCCGCCCGGCCTCTGCCATGCCCGATGAGGAGATGATGACACAGGGCCGCGGATCGTTATTCAGCGCCTTTGATTCTTCTACACTTTCAATAAAGCGCAAACCCTTAAACCCAAAAGGATTGGCATCGGTTTTTAAAACTTCCTGCACATTTTTATTATAAACCTCGGTGTGGTTCATCAATACTTCGGTTGCTTTTTCCGATAGCGGGCTATCTACATAATATGGAACATCCGGCAGGATGCCTTTCAGTTCCAGGCCGTTTAAGGCGTACAGTAATTCCTGCGTGCGGCCAACGCTGAATGCCGGGATGATCACCTTGCCATTTTTTACTTCGCAGGTTTGTTTAATGATCTCCAGCAGAGACTCTTCAATAGGCCCCAATTCTTTATGCAGCGAATCGCCATAGGTTGATTCCAGTAAAATATAATCAGCCTGCTCAAATGTTTGCGGGTTTTTCAACAGCAGATCGTCATAGCGGCCAACATCGCCGCTAAAAGTAATGTGGGTATCCCTGCCGTTTTCTGTAACGGTAATATGCACTGCCGCGCTGCCTAAAACATGCCCGGCATCGGTAAAGTTGAATTTTACGGATGGGGTAATTTCAAACTCTTCGCCATATTCAACAATTTTGAACAGGCGCAAGGCCTCTATGACATCCTCTTCGGTGTACAAAGGATTAAGCAGCGGCAAGCCTTTGCGGATGCGGTGTTTGTTACTATACTCGGTGTCCTGTACCTGGATCTTTGCCGAATCGAGCAGCAGGATGCGTGTAAGGTCCATTGTGGCCGGGGTGCAATAAACGTATCCCTCAAATCCTTCGGCAACGAGCCGCGGAATTAAACCGCAATGGTCAATATGCGCGTGCGAAAGGATCATGTGCGTTACACCTTTAGGATTAAAGCCAAAATGTTCGTTCATTTCTTCGGTTTGCTCGCCCAGTCCCTGGAACATGCCGCAGTCTAATAATATGCTGGTACCGTCGTTTAAGCGGAGTAAATGCTTGCTGCCGGTTACGTTACGGGCAGCACCATGGAAGGTTATGTTCATGTATAATTAGATGTGATCAACTTAACGAAGATGGTGATTAAAAGTTTAATAAATTAATAACTAAAAATTTAGTTGCAAATTTAAAATACATCCCTTACCTTAGTTTAACCAATTAAACACATTAATACACGAGGTATTAATATTTAAAGTACGCACATGGAAATTAAAGAGTTAACCCGCGCCGAAGAGCAGATAATGCAAGTGCTTTGGCAGTTAAAAAAAGGGTATGTTAAAGAAGTTATTGAACAATTGCCCGAGCCCAAGCCAGCTTACAATACGGTATCGACAATTATCCGGATCCTGGAAACAAAAGGTTTTGTTGGGCATGAAGCGTTTGGTAAAAGCCATGAGTATCACCCGGTAATCAGCAAGGAGCAATACCAGAATTTTGCTGCAGACAAATTACTGAGCGGTTATTTTGACAACTCTGTTAACCGTATGCTTTCATTTTTTGTAAAGAAGGAAAAGATCGACCTGAAGGAGGCCGATGAGATCATGAAACTGATTGAAAAACTAAAAGAAAAATAATTATGAACTGGTGGCAATATTTATTACTGGTAAACATATACCTGTTGCTGTTTTACGGGTTTTATGTGCTTTTGCTTCGTAAAGAAACCTTTTTTCAGCTTAACAGGCTTTACCTGGTAAGTGCCGCTTTACTATCATTTATGATACCCGTTATCCAGGCCGATTGGGTGCAAAATCTATTTATTACCCAGCAGGTAAAGTATACCCTGTACAGTAGCCCGGTATTGGTTTATCGCTTTAAACCTATTGAAAAATCGCCTATTAGTATAGGGGAGGTGTTGTTTATTATATATGCGGCGGGTATCGTTTTTTTATCGCTCAGATTGATCTGGCAGTTGTTTAAGCTAAAAAAGGTGATTAGTCAGCCGCAATCACAGGTATCCTATTCCTTTTTCAAAACCGTGAAATTAAATGCCGATGGGGAGGCCAATGAAGCAATTGCCACGCATGAGGATGTGCATGCCAAACAATGGCATTCGGCCGATGTGCTGCTGATTGAGCTGGTGATGATCATTAACTGGTTTAACCCGATAGTATATTTCTATCGCCGGGCAATAAAACATATTCACGAGTTTATTGCCGACAGGCACGCTGTTGAAGCCGGTACCGACAAGGCCGATTATGCGATGTTGCTTTTAAGCCAGACATTCCATACGCCTTCGCATAACCTGGTTAATTCATTTTTTAATAAAAGTTTGTTGAAAGAGCGTATTGTTATGCTGCAAAAAAATAAATCGCACCGTATGGCACTTATTAAATACGGATTGTCTGCGCCGCTGTTTATTTTGATGATGATCCTTTCATCGGCAACAATCAATAATAGTGATACCATTACGGTAATAAATACCAGGGCCGATAAAGTATTTTCAACCCCGGCTAGCAAAGTAACCGAGATAACTATTGACGGGCCGGCCCAAACTGATGAAAGGCCAGTTGCAGCTCCCGATACTACGCCGGTTTATACCTCGGTTGAGCGTGTGCCCGAGTTTCCGGGCGGGTTGGAAGCTTTTGGCAAATTTCTGGCAACTAATATCAAATATCCGGCTGCCGCCCGCGAGAAAAAGATCCAGGGCCGGGTGATCATAACTTTTGTTGTTGAAAGGGACGGCTCGCTTTCAAACCAAAGGGTGGTAAGGGGCATTACCGGCGACCTTGACGATGAGGCCTTAAGGGTGATGAAATTATCGCCGCAGTGGAAGCCTGGGATGCAGGGCAATCGCACAGTGAGGGTGCAGTATTCAGTACCTATTAATTTTGCACTGGCTCCTGATGCAGATACCACCAAAACTGTTACGCCGGCAAAATTCTCAATAGCTTCGGCCCAATCAGGTACTGAACCTGTATTTACATCGGTTGAGCAGGTGCCCGAATTCCCGGGAGGTATTGAGGCATTTAGCAAGTTTTTAGCAACAAACATCAGGTACCCTAAAGCCGCCCGTGATAATAATGTTCAGGGCCGGGTGATCATAACTTTTGTTGTTGAAAAAGATGGTTCATTATCAAATATGAAGGTGGTGAGGGGGATAGGCTCAGGCTGCGATGAAGAAGCTGTAAGGGTGCTTAGCATATCACCGGCATGGAAACCGGGTATTCAAAATGGAAAGGCGGTAAAAGTTCAATATTCCGTTCCGATAAGTTTTGCGCTGGCCGATAGTAAGCCGGCGAGACCCGGCGAAAATAAAACTGGTGCAGTTGAAAATCCATCCGGGGCCAATCAGGTTATTTACACAGGCAGAGCGGTTACTGATACTACGAAATCCCATATCATTATTGGAGACGGGTATAATAGCAAATTAGCGCCCTTGATTATTATCGATGGGGTAGCCCTGGCCCAGGGATCATCTTTAAATAAAATTAATCCGAACGATATTGAACAGATAAACGTGTTAAAAGATAAAACTGCTGTCGCTATTTATGGCGAAAGAGCTGTAAATGGTGTAGTGCTGGTTACTACAAAGACGGCCGCGAAGAAAAAGGCCGCTGGGGGTAGTCCTGCGAAAAATAATTGATTCCACAATAATTTATTGTTATTCGGTTTTCGGCGGTTTTAGAAATAGTATTTGGCTTGTTTATGTAAATATTTATACCTTTGAGCCCCAACACCTTATTACATGAAAAAAAGAATACCACTTTTATTGGCTTTGATTGTCATTGCCATTTACTCTTCCTGTCACAAAGAACAAAATAATCCTGGCCCCAAGCCTATAAAGCTTCAAAGTATAAGCATCACTGATACTTTAACCGCTTACATCGGTAATGTATTGCAAATGGATTTGAAAGTAGATCCTGTTTCATTTGATACCTCAAAATTTTCATGGCAATCTTCTGATACATCGATTGTTTCTGTTTCTAAAACAGGAAAGATCACTGTTAAGAACGAAGGTATTTCAAAGATATCAGTTACTGATTCTGCCAAAATCAAAACAGCCACCTGCTTAGTAACGGTTAAGGACAGTTTAAGTATTGGCTTGTTGGCGTACTATCCTTTTAATAATAACCTTAACGATTTTTCGCCTTATAAAAATAATGGCAAAGCTAATGACATATCGTCAACAACTGATAGGTTCGGAAACGCAAACAGTGCTTTCTATTTTAATGGATTCAGCAGTTATATTGTTGTAAAAGATAATCAGGCATTACGCTTAAGCAATACAAATATTACATTAAGTACATGGGTTAAGTTAGATCAGTACAATTACTCGTACGGTGTCAATCTATTAACTAAGCATTATTCAGGCATTGAAAACGGATGGGCCTGGGGTATCACAGGTTATGGATTTTCAACATTGGGTATTGTAACTTACGGCACAGGCGGTGGCAGTGCCGCAGCCCGAGGAACCCAGGTAATTAGTCTGAATCAATGGCACTTAGTTACCAATGTTTACGATTTGTCCAAACATCAGCTAAGCATCTATGTTGACGGCACGCTTGATACCATAACAAACAATATGCCGGTGCCTAACATGAACACAGATGCCGACCTGTATATTGGGCGTGATAACCCGGGTGTTTCATCGGACGGGTACCTTGTACGTGGTGCTATGGATGAAGTAAGGATTTATCGCAGGGCGTTGAGTGCCTATGAAATTCATAAATTATTTATATCAAAGAAATATTAAGAGCTACACGGATAATTAAAATAAGAGGACCGGTTAATGATATTCCGGTCCTCTTATTTTTTAATACAACCGGGTATTGCAACTTTTCAGGTTGTTCCAGTCTGGGTTTATTTGTTATTTAAAACTGGTAATTAGCTATATGTGAAAGGTAATAACAGAATAAACACAGGCACAATGCAATAGGGTTATCTATGTCATCGTGGCTCCAAAGCCCCTTTAATATTATTTATTAACTTTGTGCCTGCAAAGCAAAGCCATATTACTCTGTATCTGTAATGACCGAAAATCCAAACCGCGAAAATGTAGTGTCATACTACGACGAACACGTTAAAAATAAGCTTAACGACTACATCGTAGTTAATCCCCGCATAGAGCTTGGCTGGGAAACCATAAAACGATTTACAATAACAAAACCAAACAGGATATTGGAAGTTGGCTGTGGCATGGGCAATATCTGTTCACGGATGCATAAATATTGGCCGGATGCGGTTATAACAGGTATTGATATCAGCACTTTATCTATACAGGTTGCCCAAAAGCTTTTTGCAGATAATAAACTGGATTTTAGGGAAAGTATACTTACTAAAGATACGTTTGATGAGCAATTTGATTTGATCATCTTTATGGATGTTTATGAGCATATTGCAATTGTTGACAGGCCGGAGGTACACGCGGCTCTTGCAAAAATATTAAGTAATAAGGGGCGGATAGTTTTAACCGTGCCCACACCGCATAACCTTAAATGGTCATTGGTAAACAAGCCGGAAACCATGCAGCCGGTTGATGAGCATATATCTTTTGAAACCGTTGGCAAACTGGCTGCCGATATAGGTGCAGAAGTAATACTGTATGAATCCAAAAGTGTTTGGAATGTAGGTGATTATGCCCACATTGTACTGGAAAAAAATGACGACTTTGAGGCCGCTTTCTTTTATCCCAAGCCCGTTACATCTTCACAACGTGCAAAGCGTATTATAAACAAAGCCATTAATAAGTTTAGCAGCGTATTTCGTAGGTTTTACGTGAAGAGAAAACTTGGTTGATATGAAAGATACGTTCAACTTGTGTATAGTTAAGCCAAATAAATCCACCTTTTCTGAAACCTTTATACAAGCTCATATTGATAGGTTGGAGGGGAACAAAAAAGTACTTTATGGCGGCGACTTTCCGCTTTATGACCATGAAGGGAAATTTCTTATCCGCTCAAAGGTCTCGCTGTTAGCTTATCTCGTTCAAAAAAGAATTTTTAAAAAAAAGGAAATAGGAGTTCGCATAAGGGCTCTTTCTGCTTATCTCAAGGAAAATAAGACCGATGTTGTACTTGCCGAATATGGTATGGTAGGTGCAATGATTGCATCAGCTTGTAAAATGGCCGGTGTACCACTGATTATTCATTTTCATGGTGCAGATGCGCATCATAAGCCCACGATAGCAAAATATTTGCCACTTTATCGTGTTGCCTTTGATTATGCTTCTGCAATTGTTGCGGTATCGAACGATATGGTTACGGCTTTAAAAAAAATGGGTGCCCCGGCATCGAAAATACATCTCAATCCTTATGGCGTTGATGGAGCTAAGTTTCCACTGACGGATATATTAAACTCCGGTCCTTCTTTTTTGTCGGTTGGCCGGTTTGTTGAAAAGAAATCGCCTCAATCGGTCATCCGGGCCTTCATGCAGGTACATTTGGGTTTTCCGGAAGCTCATTTATGGATGGTAGGCGACGGGCCTCTTTTTGATAATACAAAGCAGCTAATATCAGAACTTGGCCTTACAGATAGTGTAACGTTGACCGGTGTAATGACGTCTGCCGAGATCCGCGCACTTATGGGAAAAGTACGTTGCTTTGTACAGCATTCGGTAACGGCCGCCGATGGTGATATGGAAGGAACTCCCAATACCATTCTTGAAGCAGCTTCTGCAGGTTTGGCCATCGTAAGTACAGCTCACGCCGGTATAAAAGAGGCTGTTATTGACAGTGTAACAGGTTTTCTGGTTGCTGAACATGATATCGATAATATGGCAGCTAAAATGAGGCGTATTGCGGACGACGTGGAATTAGCCGCAAAAATGGGATTAGCTGCTCATGATCATATTGTCAAAAACTATGATATAAATAAGCGCATCGCTTTGCTTGATCATATTATCCAAAGCAGCATCAGCAATAACAAAATTAGATGAACCTATTACAAAAACAGGGATTTTTTAACAGCCTCATATTGTATGCAGGTGTTGCTTTAGGTTTCTTTAATCTTATCATTCTTTTTCAGCGGATCCTTACCACAGAAGAGATCGGTTTTTTTATTTTGATGGGGACCATATCGCTGCTTTATGCACAGCTTGCGGGATTAGGTATTGGTAATATCATTCTTAAATATTTCCCTTACTATCGCAGCGACGATAAAAAACATGGCGGTTTCGCATCTTTTGTTACTGTTTGGAGCCTGATAGGTTTTGCGATCTTCACGGTGCTTTTTGTAGTTTTTAAGGATTTTATTATTAGTTACTATAAGAATAAGAATGGAGCTCCGCTACTAATCAGGTATTTCTATTACCTTATTCCTTTGTCATTTTTTACGCTTGTATTTTCTGTTCTGGAAAACCTGGCGCTTACGGTATTTAAAAATGTACTTTCTTCCTTTTTGCGCGAAGTAGGGTTACGTTTGTTCACAACCGCGGGCGTTTTGCTCATAGCCATTAAGCTGGTTGATTACCATGTTTTTTTGATGATATATATAACGGCTAACCTGGTGGCTGTATTGGTGTTGCTTGCCTATATTAGCAAAGGCCGGCACTTTAAGTTTTCGACTGTTGGTGCTCAGCTGCTAAGCGAAAGAAAAACGTTTTTGAGCTATGGCATTTTTACAGTATTAAGTGGCAGCTCCTTTGTAATGATCCAGAACCTTGATACCCTGATGCTGAGCATGCTTACCAAAGAGTCATTTAGTTATGTAGGTATTTATGGTACGTTTTTCGCCATTGCGGTAGTGATAAGTTTACCGGCCAGGGCATTGAGCCGCACCTCACTGCAGATCATAGCCCAGTCATGGGTTACTAATGATTTGGCCAAGATTGGTAAAATTTATTACAAAACATCAGTAGTACAAATGCTTATCGGCTGCCTGCTTTTCATAGGCTTGGTTATTAACAGGTCGTTTATTATAATGTTGTTACATAAACCTGAGTACGCCAATTATTTCAATGTATTTATTATAGTGGGCGTGGCCTTTCTGGTTGATATGACAGGAGGGTTAAATGGCTACATCATGAATGTATCCAAATATTACAAGCTTACCACTGTTTTTATTGTTTCGGGGGTGGTTTTTTGTGTGCTGTCAAATTTGGTCCTGATACCTATGTTAGGCATGATGGGTGCTGCCTTATCATACCTGATCACCATGTTTGTACTAAACTTTGCTTATTGGTTATTTGTTAAAATTAAGTTTAACCTGCAGCCTCTTGCAATGGCACACGTATATATATTATTGATCTTTACGGTTTGCCTGCTTATCGGGCTTTATCTTCCGTCATTAAAGAATGTATTTGCAGATATGATTTACAGATCGGTTATCGTGGGCGTGGTTTACGTGTTTTTGGCATATATTTTAAAAATTTCAGAAGATATTAATATAATATTTGATCGCATCCTGAAAAAGGTATGAGTTGGGTTGTAATAATTGCTATAATATTCCTGGCCTTTATATAGTTTTATTGCCAACAGCTCACAATAATATTGCCGTTTATGTTATTAGCCGGGCTGCATTTACCCTTTATGGTTAATTAAATAAAATCAGTAGCGCCGCAGGCCGCCCCTTCATCGGGCCCTTATCCAATGTGTTTCCTGTAAATTGGGGCTATTACTAATTCATAGTTTTTCACATCATACACTAAACTGATACGGGTTTGCACTCACCTTTAAAAGGTAAAATTTGTAATAGCTTCAATTGCAGTAAAGCTTAGTTTGAAATTTTTTGATAATGTGAACATTATAATTAATTATATCGTAGAAGGGCTTAGGATACCGTTGTAATATAACGTTATTAATAAACCTGAATTAACAAAAATAATTAATTAACATAACTGATTGGGCTAACTCAACGCGGATTGGCTTTGAAATCGTTTCGTTAATGATTAAAATATTTTGAAAATTTAGTAATATGAAAGATAATTATTATCATTATCCGTTAATTTAAACTATGCGCCCTAAACCTGCACCTCTATATAAAATAGTATTATGGGCAATGTTTTGCCTGTCTTTTCTCCCGTTCGCTGGGTTTAGCCGAGCATTTGAAACCCCATTACCTGTTAACGTGGAGCCGCGGTCTGTTGAACCAAGGTTTACTCCATACCATGTTAGGGTCGCCCCCCTGCAGGCAATTACCATTTGCTCCGCTGCTGCGGCTGTACTTAACGGCGATATAAAAAGCCCTGTGCCCGACAGTTATCTATGGCAAATAAATAACAACGGAAACTGGGTAAATGCACCGTCGGCAAATACTCAAAAAGATTATATCACATCTTCGTTAACAAATACATCTGCTTCAAGTATTGTATACAGCCTGCGCCGCAGGATCTCTACCGCCGGCGTAGTGGATTATGATTCTTATTATGATGTTACCGTAAGGCCGATAGCAGCAGTCAATAACAATACAATAGTAGCGCCGGCTGTTACCCAATTTTGTTCAACAGGCAATCCGGCGGCTATTACCGGTAGTGTGCCCGGAGGGGGCGATGGAGCTTTTTCATATCAATGGCAATCATCCACAGATAACGCAACATTTAATGATATTTCGGGTGCTGTATCAAAAAACTATGACCCGCCGGTGCTAAACAATGATACTTATTATCGCCGTATGGTTTCTTCCGGGGCATGTACAACTCCGGCGCTTAGTAATGTGGTGCTCATTAAGGTTTCAACACCACCACCTCCTCCATCGCCTGCAGCGTCAACGATAACCATTTGCCAGGGAACCCCGGCTACATTGACGGTTGCCTCGCCGCAGGCCGGATTTACATACAACTGGTATGATTCGTCGGCTAAAACCACGGTGCTTGCTACAGGTACGTCATACACTACTCCTGTTTTAAACGCAGGCAAAAGTTATTATGTTGAGGCATCTAATAGCACCTGCAGCAGTCCTTTAACAACAATACAGGTAACTGTTTCGCCATTACCGGCGGTACCGCAATTTACGCAAAGCACTATTAGCGTTTGCTCCGGCTCCACAACGACAATTACCATACAAAACGCGCAAAGTAGTGTTATTTATAACTGGTACGGCAGCGCCACCGATGCTAACATTTTACATACCGGAACCAGTTATACAATCAGCAACGTAACAGCGGCAACAACCTATTATGTACAGGCTGTTAACGCTGCAGGGTGCGGTTCTTCGGCCCGGGGGACGGTTAGTGTAGCTATCATTCCGTTGCCGGTGGTTACAGTAAGCAGTTCGGGCACTTCTGTTTGCCCGGGCACCAGTGCCACATTAACCGCGTCCGCATCAGGCGGGGCAGTTATTTCCTGGTATGATGCACTGACCGGTGGAAACCTGCTTGCTCAGGGCAATACATATGTTACGGCTAACTTAACATCGGCAAAAAATTATTATCTGGAAGCGACCAACAACACCGGGTGCAACAGCAGCGGAAGAGTTACAGTGCAGGTACAGATGACCAAGCCGCTTGATACGCCTGTAGTAACGGTTGGCGAAGTTACGTCATCGAGCGTAGCTTTTGAGTGGAGCGCGGTAAGCGGCGCTACCAGTTACCTGGTAAGTACCAACAATGGTTTAACCTATACTGCGCCAAGTTCGGGCAGTAACGGTTTAATGCATAAAGTGAGCGGCCTTGGCCTAAACGAGTCTGTTACCATTACAGTGAAGGCTTTGGGAGCATCGTCATGTACGCTTAGCGGGGCATCGGCCGCGGTTACTGCCGCCACCATCGATAATAACAATGTAATATATGTAGCCAACAACTTTACCCCCAATGGCGACGGAAATAACGACATTATTTATGCACATGGAAAAAATATAAAAACACTTTCCTTTTATGTGTATGATCAATGGGGACAATTGGTTTTTACATCAACTGATGTTAACAAAGGATGGGATGGTTATTATAAAGGCTCATTGATGCCCGTAGGTGTATATGTATACTATTTAAAAGCTACAATGAATAACGGGGCGCAATTGAATAAAAAAGGAACAATTACGCTATTAAGATGAAGAAACTACTACTCATTATTACGATAGCGCTGCAGTTTGCAGTTGCAGGAAAGGTGAAGGCGCAGGTTGATCCGCATTTTTCACAATACTACGCTTACCCGCTTTGGCTTAACCCGGCGCTTACGGGCGTTTTTGACGGCGACGCACGCTTATCTGCCAACTACAGGGACCAGTGGGCAAACATCAGCAATGGCTACCGCACAGCAGGGGTATCGGCCGATTTCAAGCCAACCGATAAAGTGGGCATCGGCCTTAATATCCTTGATCAAAAAGCAGGCACTGCCGGGTACAATTACTTTACAGCTTATGGTTCATTCGGTTATGGCATAACGCTGTCAGGTGATGGTAATCAGCGGCTGCATTTCGGCTTGCAGGCGGGTATTATCAGCCGTAGTTTTGATCCGGGTAAACTCCAGTCTGATAACCAGTACGACCCGAACAGCGGCTTCGACCCTACATTGCCCAATTTCGAAAATTTTGGCTATTCGTCAAAAACGGTATTTGATGCAGGCGCCGGTATCTATTATTACAATGCAGACCCAATGAATAAAGCCAATTTGTTTGGCGGACTTAGTATTAACCATATCAATGATGTAACAGATCCATTTGCCGCGGGTGGTATAGCCAGCAAATTGCCTATGCGGTTTACTGCGCATGGCGGCGTCCGTATAAAAGCGTCTGATTTTTTTGACCTGATCCCAAACGCAGTTTACGTTAAACAAGGCAAAGGCGAGATCAAAGCTTTCGGACTATATTCTGAACTTAAGTTTGCCGATGATAACGGCCTGGTACTCGGTGGTATGGTCCGGGTACAGGATGCTGCAATTGCCAACGTTGGTTACCATATACGCAGGATGGTGATTGGTGTCAGTTATGATTTTAATACTTCAGGGCTTCGCGCGGTTACATCCGGCCGCGGCGGTTTTGAACTATCAATAAGCTATATATTTAGTCGCTACACTGATTCCCCGGCCCCAATTTGCCCAAGGATATAATATGAAAAAACTATTACCCTATTTCTTACTATTGTTTTTTCCGTTGGTTTCATTTGGACAGGCGAAAAACTACAGGGCACTGGCCGATACTGCCTTTAACAGGCACGAGTACTATACTGCCGCCTATTATTACAAGCATATTGCCGATGGTACAACCGATGAGCCAAAAAGCAATGTGCCGCGTTCATCAGCTGTAAAAAAAATCAGTTCAAAAAAGGCTGAGACTAATCAATACATCATTTATCGCCTGGCCGAATCATATCGTCTGTATAAAGACTATACTGATGCTACTATATGGTATGCCCAATTGGCTAAGGAAGCACCAACTGCCCAATATCCGTTAATACCGCTTTGGTACGGCATCTGCCTGCAGGCAAACGGAAAGTATAATGAAGCTTTGGTCCAGTTAAAGCAGTTTGCAGGCAACGCCCCCGATCCGCAGTATGCCGCTCTCGCTAAAAAAGAAATAATCTCGTGCGAATATGCCTTGAAGCAATTGGAACACCCGCGCGCTGTTGATGTATCGGCTTTGGTGTTCTTAAATAAAGACCAGGGTGACTACGCCCTTACCGTTAACCTGGGCAGGTATTGGTTTACCTCATCACGCCTGGTTGATAAGGATAAGTTTTATACCAACAGGGTTTACAGTTCGGCCATCCTCGATTCAACTAAAGCGCTTGCCACAAACTTTAACGCATTTGATAAAGAAGGACAAATTGAATATGCTACACCTGCGCTTGATGGTACCGGCACCAGGATGTACCTTACCCGCTGGTATAAAAAGAACGGGAAAACAGTATCTGCCATTTATTTTAGTCAACTGGTAAACAGCATATGGCAGCAGCCGGTAAGGCTGAATAATACTGTTAATGCCGAAGGCTATAATTCCAAACACCCTTTTGTTAGCGCTGATGGCCGGCGATTGTTTTTCTCATCCGACAGGCCCGGCGGTGAAGGCGGTGACGACATTTGGGAAAGTAACCTTGATGATGCCGGGCAGCCGAAAACTGTAAGCAACCTGGGCGATGCGGTAAACACGGCATATGATGAACAGTCGCCATATTATGACCAGGCCGATAAAGTGTTGTTTTTTAGCTCGAATGGTTTTACCGGTATGGGCGGCTTTGATGTTTACCGCAGCGAAGGAGATTTTGGTCGTTGGTCGGCCCCGGTTAATTTAGGTTACCCGGTTAACTCATCTAAAGACGACTTGTACTACAGCCTTGATCCAACCAATCCAAATAAATTCTACCTGAGTTCGGCACGCGGCTCTGACTGCTGCTTAAGCCTGTTTACCGGGCAGTATAAATTTTTATATATCAGTGGCCGTGTAATTGATTGCCGCACTAACGGTGGTATGGCAGGGGCAAGGGTGATCCTTAAAGATCCGGACGTAAAAATGGGTTGGGCTGTTAAAGTAACCGATGCCAAAGGCGATTATGTTTTCCAGGTAAAGGAAAAACTGCCAAGATATAAGCTGGAGATTTCGCAAAAGGGGTACTTTACCAAAGTTATTCCTGCGCCAATAGTAAAGCCGGGTATTGATACGCTCATTAACCCCGAAATTTGCCTGCAGAATTATAAGATCGATGTTCAGATAACTATCGAAAATATTTATTTTGATTTTGGTAACGCCCATCTCCGGTCCGAATCATTTGATACGCTGGATAAGCTGGTTGCCATCATGAACGATAACCCTAAAATTAAGATCGAGCTTGGCTCGCATACCGATGGGATAGGCACCGACGCCGCTAACATGAAATTATCGCAGGCCCGCGCGGAGGCTTGTGTTGATTACCTGTTATTGCAAGGTATTAAGTCTGCACGCATTACAGCCCGCGGGTACGGGAAAAGAATGCCCGTTGCCCCAAACAAATTACCAAATGGCAAGGATAACCCTGCAGGCAGACAGCTTAACCGGCGCACCACATTTACGGTAAAATCGGCAGAATAAAAACAAATTATTTTATTTGTTTGCAATCGGAAGGTTATGGTATAATTTTGCCTTGCAAATTAAATGCCCCACTTAATGCAAGGTATTTAATTTCAATACCTGATCTGCTGAAATCATACCATGCAAAATCTTGCCCCGATAGCTCTTTTTGTTTATAACCGGCCCGACCATACCCGCCGTACCATCAGTTATTTGCAGCAAAATTTACTGGCCGATGAATCGCGCCTGTACATTTTTTGCGATGCAGCCAAAACTGATGCCGATAAGCCAAAGGTTGAACAGGTGAGGCAACTGGTAAACGATATAAGCGGTTTTAAATCGGTAAAAGTTATTTTGCGTAATCATAATCTCGGTCTGGCCGAATCCATCATCAGCGGGGTAACACAGTTGGTGTATGAATATGGCAAAGTGATTGTGTTTGAAGACGATCTGTTATCTTCTCCATATACCTTGCAGTATTTTAATGACGCATTAACAAAATATGCATACCAGGAACAGGTAATGCATATCGGCGCCTATATGTACAATTTGCATGACAAAAAACTGCCCGAAACATTCTTTTATCGGGCAGCCACCAGCTGGGGCTGGGCAACCTGGGCACGCGCCTGGAAAAACTTTGAACCCGATGTTGATAAGCTGATTGATCAGTTTGATACGCTGAAAATAGCCCGGTTTTCGATAGAAGGCAAAATGAATTTCTGGAAGCAGATAGAGCAGTTTAAGGCCGGTAAAAATAATTCATGGGCCATTCGCTGGTATGCCTCTATTTTTTTGAAGAACGGGTTGACGCTGAACCCTTCACAGTCGCTTATTCAAAACATAGGTCATGATGGTACTGGCGTACACTCCAATAAAGAGGATATGTACCATGTGCAAATAGCACGCAAACAGGTAACGCAATTTCCCGACACCATAGAGGAGAATGAAGAGGCTTATAAAGCTATCAAAAATTTCCTGGCAAACAGAAAGGGCACCTTGCTGCAGCGGATCAGAAGGTTCGTGAAGCAGCAGATGGGACGATAAGCTATTTAAGACGTTTACAGCGCAAATGTATAGACGTATGTGATGTTTCTCTGCGTTGGAAATAATCAATTTGAACTTCCCGTTAAACCGGAAAACAGAATTTTCCCATCAATACTGCCGGGTTAACACCGATCCTGATCGGCTCACCGCATAAGGCTTCATTGCCTAATAAAGCAAATAATATAGCTTCTTTGGCATCGGGGTTGATCCCAAGTAAACTGCTATCCTCTATTGCCGCTTGGGGCAATAGTTTTTTTAATTCCCCAATAACAAATGGATTTCGTGCCCCGCCGCCGCTGGTAAAAATTTTAATATGATCCCCTGCGATATTTTCCTTAACAAATCCGGCTATGGATGCCGCGGTGAAGGCGCTTAGGGTACAAATAAGGTCTTCACTACTAATTTGCCTGATACCTGACCGTTGCTGTGCTTCAGCAACCATGGCAAGGTTGAACAGTTCTGGTCCGGTGGTTTTAGGGGCTTTTTCGTCAAAAAATGGATGGGAGAGGAGCGCCGTTAATAGATCATCATTTACCTGCCCTCTGTAAGCTATGGCTGAATCCTCATCAAAAGGCTTATCAAAATATTTTCGGCAGGCAGCATCGATGAGTGTATTGCCGGGGCCAATATCTGTGCAGAGCACACGATTAAAATCACCGTCACCAGGAAGCCAGGTTAAATTAGCAATGCCTCCTATGTTTAACAGCACCCGGTTTTGGCCGGTTTTATTGCCCAATAATACATCACCATATAAAGCCAGCGGAGCGCCTTCTCCTCCGGCAGCAATATGCTTCTGCCTGAAATCGCTGATGGTTAGTATGCCGGTTTTTACGGCGATATGGTCGCCGTCGCCAATTTGCAGAGTGGCGTTAGAACAGTTTTTATGCTGATGTAAACGCTGGGGGGCATGGTAAATAGTTTGACCGTGACTGGCTATAAAATCAACCTCTTGCGGGTCGACTTTCCATTGACCAAGTGCCTGCAATATCAGTTCGGCGTGATAGCTGCCGATATAAGCGTTAAGTAAAGTTACCTTTTCCAAATCTGCATTACGCCGGGCAAATACCTGCTGAACTTGCAGCTTAAAGTCATCCGGATAGGGGATTGTGATAAATTGTACCAGCTCAAAATGAGTGCTTAAACCATTACCGGTAAATTTGCACAGGGCAATGTCAAGCCCGTCCAATGAGGTGCCAGACATTAGGCCGATGCCCGTTTTTGATGGTTTTTGAGCGATGCTAAACAGGTGCTGCAGGTTATGGTTCAATGCTATCATGGGCTTAAATTACTATTTGTGCGGCAACCCGCAAAAGTTGGGGCAATGCATTTAATATTTTAGTGACGATGATTTGTTGTTAATATAGCAACGAATTAAGATAATGATATTGGCAACTATCAGTATCAAATAATACTTGTTTTATGGCCTGATGCCGGTTAAAAGGGCCAGGTTTCATCAGCACTTGTTTTTGTCAATAACAGGGGTAAACGTTTGGATGTGTTAATTGCTCGAAAATATCAGTTTAGTGTAACCCATAGTTGTGTTTAAGCTATTGATTACTAATGATTTGTATTTTAAATATTTGAAATGTGTTAACCCGTGTTAACCCCATTTGGATGGGTTTACATTACCGCAAAAGTTAAAATAATAACGGCACTATGTAAATATCTGATATATTTGTTTTGAACAACTAACCTCATTTTCATTTCCTAAGATTCATGGCACGATTAAATTTATTGGAAGAGACACGTTACGAGAAGTTACCGGTAAGCGTATACAACAACCAGCAGGAAGCCTCGGTAGCGGTAGCGAACCGGATAGCAGATCTGATCCGCACAAAACAAGCTAAAGGCGAAAAAGCGGTATTGGGACTTGCCACCGGTGTAACCCCGATAGGAGTATATGCCGAACTGGTAAGGCAGCACAAAGAAGCAGGCTTGAGCTTTAAGAATGTGATCACTTTCAACCTGGATGAGTACTACCCGATGAAGCCCACAGCAGCGCAAAGCTATGTGACTTTTATGTATGAAAACCTGTTCAGCCATATTGATATAGATAAAGCCAATGTGCACATCCCGGATGGCACGCTGGATAAAGAAGCCGTAGCAGGCTACTGCCTGGCTTATGAAAAGCAGATAGAAGAATTGGGTGGCTTAGACCTTCAGATCCTGGGTATCGGTCGTACAGGCCACATCGGCTTCAACGAGCCGGGATCTGCACCAAATTCAGGAACCAGGATGGTAACGCTTGACGATCTGACCAGGAGTGATGCTTCAAGGGATTTTGGTGGTAAGGCGAATGTGCCAACCAAAGCGATCACGATGGGGATCGGTACTATTTTCAAAGCCAGGGAAATCATCCTGATGGCCTGGAACAAGAAGAAAGCGCCGATCATCAAGAAAGCCGTAGAAGGGGAGATCTCGGGTGAAGTACCTGCAACTTACCTGCAACTATCACAACATGTGGAGTTTGTACTGGATGCAGATGCTGCATCAGAACTGACCCGGTTTGATACCCCATGGCTGGTGAAAGATTGCGTGTGGGATAACCAGTTAAAGAAAAAGGCTGTGATCTGGTTGGCGAATGAGGTTAACAAACCGGTACTGAAACTAACGGAAGAAGATTACAATAACCACGGCATGGCCCAACTTGCAGTAGAGCAGGGCCCTGTATACAATATCAACATTGATATCTTTAACCAGATTCAGCATACCATTACCGGCTGGCCGGGTGGCAAACCAGATGCCGACGATTCGCAAAGGCCGGAAAGGGCACTGCCTGCCAAAAAGAGAAGTATCATTTTTTCACCACACCCGGATGATGACGTAATTTCGATGGGCGGTACATTTATCCGTTTGGTAGACCAGGGACATGATGTACACGTAGCCTACCAAACCTCGGGCAATACCGCGGTGTGGGATGATGATGTGCTGAGGTACATGGAATTTGCTATCGACTTTACGAAGAGCATCGGCGAAGACACCACGCATCTTCAAAAATCATATGAAGATATGCGTGCCTTCTTCCCAACCAAACAACCAAACGAGATCGATACGCAGGAGATCCGCAACGTAAAAGGCTTCATCAGGAAAACAGAAGCGATTTCAGGTGCAAGGTATGCCGGTTTACAGGATGATCATATCCACTTCATGGCCTTGCCGTTTTACGAAACCGGTAAGACCAAAAAGAACTCGGTAGGTGAGGAAGATATTCAATTAACCATCGACCTGCTTCAAAAAGTAAAACCACAGCAGATCTTTGCTGCCGGTGATTTTGCCGATCCTAATGGTACGCACTTAGTATGCTTCAAAATCATCTTAGCTGCACTGGAAAGATTGAAAGGTAAAGAAGCCTGGGTAGAAGACTGCTGGCTGTGGATGTACCGTGGTGCATGGCATGAGTTTGAAACACATGAGATAGAGATGGCGGTACCATTGTCGCCGCAGGAGGTGATCAGGAAACGTAATGCTATCTTCAAACACCAGTCGCAAAAGGACAGGCCTGTGTTCCCGGGCGATGATGCAAGGGAGTTTTGGGTACGTGCAGAAGACCGCACCCGCGACACCGCCCAGCGTTATGATCGTCTTGGCCTTGCGGAATATGAGGCCATGGAAGCGTTTAAACGATATATGTTTTAAGGATTTATAGAACCTCATTGTCTTGTGGAAGCAGGCAATGGGGTAATAATTGAAGGCCATGTGCGATTTCCTCCCTTGGGAGGGTGTAGGGAGGGGTTTCATCGATTAGCCTTGTTTTTGACAGGGTGTATAAACCCCTCCCTGCCAATGCACATTCCAAACGCACCCCTCCCAAGGGAGGGAATTTCTTTAATGTAGCCTATGACCTCAACCATAACCGAAAAACCAAAACGGCTTCTTTCCCTTGATGTATTCCGGGGCATTACCATCGCCATGATGATCCTCGTTAATGATCCTGGCGATTGGGGACATATTTATGCACCGCTTGAACATTCTAAATGGAACGGTTGTACACCTACCGACCTGGTTTTTCCTTTCTTTTTGTTTATGGTTGGCGTATCGGTTATATATGCCATGGAAAGTAAAAAGGCTACGGTATCGCATAGTAGCCTCATCCTGAAGGCGATGCGCCGTACCGTGATCCTGCTGCTGATCCCCTGGATAACTCAACTGATATTTCACCCGGATGGCGGATTGGCTCATTTACGTTTGCCAGGTGTGTTGCCGCGCATAGCCCTGGTATATTTCATCAGCACGGTACTTTATCTCAAGACATCACAAAAAACGCGCGACTGGATTTTTGCCGGAGCGCTTATAGGTTATTTTATCATCATGACCTTTATCCCGGTACCGGGCGTGGGTTATGCCAACCTGGAGCCCGAAACCAATTTGGGGGCATGGATAGACAGGCTGGTATTTACGCCCGATCACCTCTGGCGCGAATCGCATACCTGGGACCCGGAAGGTTTGCTGGGAACTATTCCCGCCGTTGCCACAGCCCTGTTTGGCATTAGGGTGGGCAGCTGGCTAAAACGTAGGGACCGCGATGACAACATCAAAACTAACTGGATGTTTGTTTACGGAATAATCGCGGTTATAGCAGGCTTGTTCTGGGATTTGTTTTTTCCTATTAACAAAGCCTTGTGGACAAGTTCCTTTGTGCTTTATACCGGCGGCCTGGCAACCATTGGGCTGGCTTTATGCTACTGGCTTATTGACGTACAAGGGTGCAAACGCTTTACTTATCCCTTTGTGGTATTTGGTGCAAATGCCATAACAGCTTATGTGCTGTCGGGCTTTATTCCGCATTATATGGGGATGATTAAAATAAACGGCTCATCTATTTATCAAACTTTTTTTGCTCCTTATTTTTCACCTGTAAATGCTTCGTTGATTAGCGCTATATTTACGGTACTCATTTTATGGGTAGTGATGTGGGTGCTCTACATCAAAAAGATCTTTATCAAAATTTAATATGAACCTAAAACTTAAACTTATCGCATTAACAGGAATCATCCTGTTTTCTTTTTCAAGCTTAAAAGCGCAAACAACCACTCAAACTATTACCCAATCACATTTAAAGGCCGTTGAGCAATTGTTAGTTTCTATTGGTATAGATAAACAGTTTGGCGGAATGATGGATAATATCATTAGCACTTCAAGTAGTCAAATGCCTGCAGAGCAGCGTGCCAAATTCATTGATGTGATGAAAACCTTTATGAACAAATACTTTACCTGGGATTTGCTTAAAGATAAGATGGCAGCTATTTATGCTGAAGAATTTACTGAAGATGAACTTAATCAGATTTCTGTGTTTTATAGCTCACCGATAGGACAAAAAGTAAGCTCAAAATTGCCTGCGTTAATGCAAAGGGGGATGATGGTTGGCCAGAATGCCGTTGCAGAACATAAAGATGAGCTAACACAAATGATGCAGGATGCTTTTGGTTCTTCTAACCAGGCTCCGGCTAATCAGGCTCCCGCTAAAAAACCAGCCTCAAAATCAGCTACAAAACATTAATTTTCATAACAATACTTTGTAACTAAGACTTTCGTTTTGCATCTTAGTACCCTGACTATTTAAACTTTATAATGAACCTGAACAAATACGTTCCGCTGGCCCTATTGGCTTTAACACTTTCGGGCGGAAGTGCTTTTGCACAAGTAAAAAAGAAACCTGTTCCGTCGCCTAAAAATAAACCCGGCACCCAGGCCATTGCTGCCAAGAGCGATATATTACCGGTTGACAAGGATGTGATCATTGGTAAATTACCCAATGGCTTAACTTATTATATCCGTGCCAATGTTGAGCCTAAAAGCAGGGCCGAACTTTACCTGGTTAATAAAGCCGGTTCTGTTTTGGAAAATGACGATCAGCAGGGCCTGGCCCACTTTACCGAGCACATGGCTTTTAACGGTACACGCGATTTTCCAAAAAATCAGATGGTTGACTACCTGCAAAAAGCAGGCGTAAAATTCGGCGCCGATTTAAACGCTTACACTTCATTTAACGAAACTGTATATCAATTACCTCTGCCAACTGATACCGTCAGCGTGTTTGAAAAAGGCTTTAATATACTGGCTAACTGGGCCGGTTATGTAAGCTTTGATCCTGCCGAAATTGATAAAGAGCGGGGCGTTGTTTTGGAAGAAGAACGTCTTCGTGGCAAAAATGCCCAGGAACGCCTGCAACAGCAAACATTGCCCGTGCTGCTTAACAACTCAAGGTATGCGCTGCGCTTGCCTATAGGTAAAGAAGACATCCTGAAAAACTTTAAGCCGGAAACCATCAAAGCTTTTTACCAGGATTGGTATCGCCCGGATTTGCAGGCTGTTGTTGCCGTGGGCGATTTTGACCCAAAACGTGTTGAGGCGCTCATTAAACAAAACTTTTCACAGCTTAAAAACCCGGCCGCCGAAAAGCCGAGGACAAAATATTCCGTACCTGCAACACCGGGTACCACGGTAAAAATTGTTACGGATCCCGAGTATCCATACACTGTTGCACAGATAATTGTAAAACATCCCGGCACGGTTACTAAAACTACCGGCGACTACATGCAGCAGGTAAGGATACAGTTGTTTAACCAGATGCTTAACTCGCGCATAAACGAGTTGCTGCAAAAACCTAATCCACCGTTTTTATATGGCCGTACCAGCTATGGTAATTTTATTGGCGACCAGGATGCGTATACTTCACTGGTTGTCGCCAAACCTGGCGAACTTGAAAAAGCGGTTAAAGCCGTAGTGGCCGAATCTGAACGCGCCCGCAAATTTGGTTTTACCCTTACCGAACTGGAACGCGCCAAGCAGGATGCACTGGTTGGTATTGGGAATGCTTACAGGGAGAGGGATAAAACCCCTTCGGCAAATTTTGTACGTGAATACCAGGCTAACTTTTTGACCGGCGAAGCTATCCCGGGTATTAGCTATGAATACAATTTTTATATAGGCAATATCTATAAAGTAAGCCTGGCCGATATGAATGCTATGGCCGGTAAATTTATCAGCGATCAAAACCGTGTGGTGGTAGTACAGGCCCCGGATAAAGAAAAAGCTAATTTGCCCGATGAAAAAACCTTGCTCAACTGGATTGCCACAGGCGGCCAAAATGTAACTGCCTATATTGATAATGTATCAAGTGACCCACTGCTGGCCAAAGTTCCTGAAGGTACTAAAGTTGCTAAAGAAGAAACAGATGAGGCCCTTGGTACAACCACGCTTACTTTAGGCAATGGTTTAAAGGTGATCTTAAAACCTACTGAATACCGTAACGATCAGATCCTGATAAACGGTTATGCTTTTGGCGGTACATCACTGGCAAGTGACGATGAATTTACGTCGGCAAACCTGGCTTCATCTATCATCAGCGGTAGCGGTATAGCGCAATTTAACCAGGGTATGCTTGATAAAAAACTGGCCGGCAAAAACCTGAGTATTTCGCCGTATATCAGTGAGTTCGCACAGGGTATTTCGGGAAATACCTCACCAGCCGATTTTGAAAAAGCCCTTCAGTTGATTTACCTGTACTTTACCCAGCCGCGTAAAGACAAAGACATCTGGGATGCCAACATCGATCAAACCAGGTCTATATTGAGTACCCGCGGGCTTGATCCTGGAAGTGTTTACCAGGATACGGTATCGGCTGTATTAAGTAACTATAATTTCCGTGGTATGGTAACTACCTTACCAAGGTTAAATGCGGCAACACTTGATAAAGCTTACGATTTTTACAAAAAACGCTTTGCCGATGCCAGTGGTTTTACCTTTACACTGGTGGGTAATTTTAACATAGAAACAATTAAGCCATACCTTGAGCATTACCTTGGCGGTTTGCCCTCAACCAACAGCAAGGAAACTTACAAAAACATGAATATTGAGCCGCCTGCAGGATTGATCACCAAAACGGTGAATAAAGGGGTAGGTGAAAAAAGCACAGTACAATTGGTTTTTAGCGGCGATTATGATTACAATGAAGCTAACAATATCCAGGTAGATGCGCTGGAAGAAGTACTGAACATTAAACTGATTGAACGGCTACGTGAGCAGGAAAGCGGTGTATATGCTCCCGGGGTAAGGGCCGGCTATCATAAAATTCCGGGAGGCCGTTACACTTTTACCATATCTTTTGGTTGCGCACCCGAAAATGTGGATAAGCTGATCAACGCTACCATGGAGGAGATAGCCAAAATTAAACAGAACGGCGCCTTACCGGCAGATATCCAGAAATTTGTTGCCGAAGAAGCCCGTTCAACCCAGCAGCAGCTAAAGCAAAACGTTTTCTGGGCAGGATATCTTGCCTCTACATCGCAGAACGGCGAAAATCCTGATCAGATCCTGGGGCATGTAAGCAGCCTTGAACAAATAACCCCTCAAAGCACCAAAGATGCCGCCAATAAATACCTGAGCGGTAAAAATTTGATTAAACTGATATTGATGCCCGAAAAGAAATAAGGATAGTCGATATCATAATAAAGAAGGCCTTTCCGTTTTGGGAAGGCCTTCTTTATTTGTAGAGACGCATCACATTTGCGTCTTCCGGAGGACAAGCGGCTTTGCTTAATTATCGTGATTTGTATGCCCAGGACGCAACTATGTGTTTCTACGTCGAAAACAATCAATGCATATTCAAATAAGCCACTGCAGTGTTATTGGCTTTATGCACTACCACGCCAACGCAACGGCCGCTACCACCTATTTCAAAAGAGATCCCTTTAGCCAAATCAGTATAAATCTGCACCTTATCGCCATTGTTGGTGTAGGTAGAGGTTGGCTTTAATGAATAATATTTTTGAATATCCTGTTTGGGTGAACCTACACCTACGCCCTCGCGGGTTTTAAACCGCGGCGATGTTATGAGGATCTTTTGTATATGACTTATTAATTCATCCTTACCGCCCATGTTGCGGTGCGAAAAAACTGCGGTACGATAACGGGTAATATCATGTTTGGCAAACCAGACCATCAATGAACTGCCCATGGCCGCGTCGGAGCTATCAGGCTTGCCCAATTGCTTTATCACATTTTGCACATCATCATTTAAAATAATATGCCCGATGCTTTTGCCGGGAGTTATCAGCCAGTCCGAGTGAACGGTGTTGGCCGTGTTAGTATCGAGTGCCATGGTATGGTGGACGGAGGTATCGTTTTTATTGCCTGAATGCTGGCCTGTGGTATCCCTGGGTATGTGATTGGTATCGGCTAAAGTTGTTTCTTTTTTTGAATTGTTGCCGCAGGCCAAAAGGCAGATGGCTATCGAAATGATTATTAAGCTATTTCTGATCGTCATATAACCATAACCAATTTAATAGTTATTTTGTTGGTTCGATTATTTGTGCAATAACCAAACAACAAAAATTTTGTTAACAGGATAATGACAAGCAAAGGCCAACAGGTTATACAGCAATGGTACATGGAAAAAAATTGGGAGCAGTTCCCTTTCCAGGCCGAAATGATGGAGGCGTACCTTGGCGGCTATTCAGGCTTGTTGAATGCTCCCACTGGCAGCGGTAAAACTTTTGCCCTGTTCCTGCCTTTTTTAGCGGGGTTCATCAACACACATCCCGATACCTATAAAACAAAACAAAATAACGGTTTGCTGATGCTTTGGATAACGCCATTACGGGCGCTTACCAACGATATCCGTAAAGCCATGCAGGAAGCCTGCGATGAGATAGGTTTACCATGGCGCATAGCTACCCGAACCGGAGATACCCCCGCTGCCGAAAAACAGGCCCTCAAAAAAAAGCTGCCCGAAGTGCTGCTTACTACCCCCGAAAGCTTGCACCTCATGCTTGCCCAAAAGGAATATCCTAAACTGTTCAGTCAGCTGCAGGTGGTTGTAATTGATGAATGGCACGAGTTGTTGGGTACGAAGAGGGGAGTGCAGGTGGAGCTGGGCCTATCCCGCCTTAAGGCCCTCGCTACAGTTTTCAGTGAGCAGTTTGCAGTAGGCAGTAATAATCAGTTTGCAGTGGACAGTTTGCCGTTTGCAGGGAATAGGGTGCCAAACGAGAGTGTAAACGGAACCAAAAACTGCCAACTTCCAACTCAAAACTGTCAACTCAAAATCTGGGGCATCTCCGCAACTATCGGTAATCTTGAACAGGCCGCCGAAGTTTTATTAGGGAATGATTTTCCGTCGGAACAGGTTAAAATGGTGCGCGCTAACCTGGAGAAGAAGCTGGATATCCGGTCTATTATTCCACAGAATATTGAAAATTACTCCTGGGCGGGGCATATCGGGTTAAAGCTGCTGCCCGAGGTGATGGAAATAGTTGCCAAAAGTAAAACCACACTGATATTTACCAATACCCGCTCTCAATCGGAGATCTGGTACCATGCCATTTTGGATAATTACCCCGAGTATGCGGGCATCATGGCTATGCACCATGGCTCATTGGATAACGAGCTGCGCAACTGGGTAGAAGCCGCCCTGCATGCCGAAGCGCTAAAACTGGTAGTATGCACCTCAAGTTTGGATTTGGGGGTGGATTTTAGGCCGGTAGATACCGTAGTGCAGGTAGGAAGCCCGAAAGGAGTAGCACGATTTATGCAGCGCGCGGGGCGAAGCGGGCACCATCCGGGAGCCACATCTCTGGCCTATTTTGTGCCTACGCATTCGCTCGAATTATTGGAGGGGGCAGCGCTAAAGGAAGCTATTAAGGATAAGATTTTTGAAAGCCGCGACCCAATGCTGCTCACCATGGATGTGCTGATCCAGTACATGGTTACATTAGCTGTTTCGGACGGTTTTCGTGCCGAAGAATTGTTTGAGGAGGTTAAAACCACCTATGCCTTTGCTGATCTGAGCAGGAACGAATTTGGTCAGCTACTTGATTTTATCACCAGCGGCGGCAAAACGCTTGCCCAATATGATGAATTTCTAAAAGTTGAGGTTGAAAACGGATTGTATAAAGTAAATAGCCGCAGAGTAGCCATGCGGCACCGGCTGAGTATTGGTACTATTACCAGTGAATTAAGCATCCGAGTAAAATGGCTCAGCGGCGGTAGTCTCGGTACTATTGAAGAGTCCTTTGTATCGAAGTTAAAACCCGGTAATACTTTTTGGTTTGCAGGCAGGAGTTTGGAGTTTGTACGCGTGAAGGAAATGACAGCCTACGTTAAAAAATCCAACTCAACCAAAGGCATCATTCCGAGTTGGAACGGGGGACGCATGCCGCTGTCATCGCAACTGGCTGCCGTGTTCAGGCTTAAGCTGGATGAGGTGGCGCATGGAATTGAAAAAGATGTAGAAGTTAAAGCTTTGAAACCGCTTTTTGATTTGCAGCAGCAATTATCGCACTTACCGCAAAGCCATGAATTTTTGATCGAGTCATTTAAATCGAGAGAAGGGCACCATTTGTTGTTTTATCCTTTTGAAGGGCGGTTGGTTCACGAAGGTATGGCATCGCTGCTGGCTTATCGCATCAGTAAAATAAGGCCTGCAAGTTTTTCTATCGCCATGAATGATTACGGTTTTGAATTGCTTACCGACGAAGATATACCTATTGAAGAAGCACTGGAAGATGCCGGTTTTTTTTCGATAGATAACCTGATAGATGATATTCAGCACAGTTTAAATGCCAATGAAATGGCCCGCCGCCGTTTCAGGGATATAGCACATATTGGAGGTTTAGTGTTTACGGGTTATCCCGGTCAGCAGGTTAAGAATAAGCATTTGCAGGCATCAACTTCATTACTGTTTGAAGTTTTCAGCGAGTATGAGCCGGATAACTTACTGGTACGCCAGGCCTATAACGAGGCTTTGGCCTTTCAATTGGAAGAGTTCAGGCTAAGGGCTGCTTTGCAACGGATCCAAACACAAAATATCATTTTGAAAGTGATTGAGCGACCAACACCTTTCGCCTTTCCGATCATGGTTGACAGCCTTGGCCGGGAAAGACTGACTACCGAGACCATGGAAGAGCGCATAGCCAAGATGGCCCGCAGCTATGGTGCCGAAGGTGTTCCGGAACCAGCAGAACGCAAAAGCAGGAAGCCGGGAATTACAAGGAAGAAAGGGTTTTAAATAATGAAAAACAAAAGCAGGCCAGCTGTATGCAAAGCAAACAGGTAGCCCCCTCTTTTTTCTATCTTTTTACCCTAACAAAATCTCCTGTTCTACGTTGATCTCCTTTAAAAAATATTCATCGTGCGATACAACGATGAGCGTTCCCCGGTAATCGTTAATAGCTGCTGTTAAAATTTCGATGTTTTGAATATCGAGGTTATTGGTGGGCTCATCCAGGATGATCATATCTGGTGCCTGGTTGCTGATGGTTAATGAACAGAGCATCAGCCGCATTTTTTCGCCGCCGCTCAGGGCGCTGCATGGTTTATCCCAATACTCCTTAGTAAACAAAAACCTGTTGAGGCGAATTTTGATGTCATGTTCCTGCAATACGCCCGAATTATATTCTTCCGCCTGTTCATAAACACTGAGCTTATTATTGATGAGTGAATAATCCTGGTCGATATAAATGGCTTTGACCGCCGCAAGTTCAATTGTGCCGGATTGTGGTTTCAGTGAGTCCAGCAGCATCTTTATCAGCGTTGTTTTGCCCGAGCCGTTTGCCCCTTTGATCACCAGTCTTTCGCCGCTGGCGATTTGAAAACTTAACGACGGGGTCCAAAGCTGCTGATCTTCGTATCCAAAGTTAAGGTCCTTAGCGGTAATCAGTACCTTCCCTTTATGAAGTGTCGAATTGTCAAAACCCATCTTCATTTTATCAATATCCGGCAACCGTGTACGCAGCTGGCTTAGTTCCTGTGCGATAGCATCAGTTTTTTCGGCATGGACACCCTTCATCTTCGAGGTGCTTTTTTCGGCGCTGTTTTTAAGCGTTTTCATCATGATGGTTGGCACACCGGCTTTTTCCTGTTTCTTTTTACCGCGGGCATCCAGCTTTTGCTGCCGTTCAATTGATTCCCTTTCTGTTTCCTTAGCCTTGCGGAGCGCTTTCTCCTTGCTTTTTACATCCTGGTTCAGGGCATCGCCCTCCATCATTTTTTGTTCGGCATAAAAATCGTAATCTCCGCCGTAAACGGTTATACCTCGCTTGCTAAGTTCGCAAACCGTAGTAAGTAAGTTGAGTAAGGTACGGTCGTGACTAACCACCACCAGCGTATTATTGGTTGATTGGATATAATTATACAACAGTTCCCGGCTTGTGTTATCCAAATGGTTGCTCGGCTCATCCAGCAAAACTATTTCGGGGCGATGAATGACGATGCCTGCTAAAAATACTTTTGTTTTTTGCCCGCCGCTAAGCGTGCCCATTTTTTGCGAAAGATCAATATCCTTAAGCTGCCAATGGATAAACGCTTCCCGGCAGCGCTCCTCAATGGCCCAGTCGTCATTGAGCAGGGCCATATTTTCATCGGTAACATTGCCCTCAAGGATCTGCTTTAAGGCATTTAGTTTATCCGCTATTTGCAGGGCTTCGGCAACGCTAAACGCATTGTACTGTCCAAAAATCTGGGGCACATAATATGGTTTCGCACCGGTTTTTACCACGCCGCTTGCGGGCTGTAAGTTTCCGGCCAATATTTTAAGCAGGGTTGATTTCCCGGTGCCGTTGTTGCCTATGAGGGCTATTTTATCGTTTTTATTAACTACGAGATCTATACCGGCAAATAAAAGATCACGGTTAGGGTGTATATAAGTGATATCGTGCAGAATAAGCATAATTTCTTTCTTTAAAGCGTGAATAATTACAGCGTGTGTTGTGGTGACGGCGCTGTTTATTTGTTCTGAAAGAAATTATTTATCACATAAAGGGAATGGTTGTTTACCGCGGCAAAAATAATAAAAATGGTTGAAATGCAATGAGGGAGATATTCCATCCTCTTTCTACCAGAAATCAGCTCAAAAAAGCCTTCGAACGTCAGTTCAAAGGCTTAATTCTATATCAATCTTCCGACAAAATTATTTGCCGATCTTCTGTACTTTAAAATCTTCAAACTTTACATCAAAGCTTTGTTTGCCGGGCGCCGCCGCCACCATTCCTATCATCGCTTTTACATTGGGCGGAAAATAAGCCAGGCGGAGCATATCATATTTTTCACCATCGAACGAATATTTGATTTCTACGAAATCGCCTTTGCGCAGCAGTTTCAGCCAAACCGATTTGGGACTGTCATGCCTCGGCACTACCGACCAGTCCGAAACTTCGCGGGTAACTACAGCGCTTACGTTTTGTACGCCGTCAACATATTCAATTCCGGTTTTGATCCAGTTTTTGTTATCTATCCTTACCATTAACCCGGCCTGGTGAAACAGCTCTTTGTAGGCCCCGGTAATTTTTACGCTGGCTTCAAAATCACCTTCCTGTTCGGTAAAATAAAATGGACCGTTATCCCTGATAAAGCCATAATGTGTTACCCGCCAGTAATCGGTTGCGGGGTCAACGGTCATGTGCAGCGTACTGCCTTCTATTAATGATTTTTGAGGTTTACTGTACCACTGCATACTGTTTAAGTTTTGTGCGAAACCAAATTTGCTGAGCAGGGCAAATAAGATTAAAAAGGTTAGTTTTTTCATGGAGGTAAATTTATGATAATAAAGAATGAAGGTCGTTTAAGTTTATAAACTTTTACTTCGTTGGTCGGGTCACGCCACGCCTTATAAGGCCACAGAGGATGTGATATTACTAATTGTTAAAATAGGCCTGAAGACATCCAGAAACGTGATTTGGAATCTTTAGCCTCAAGGTTTAGACGGAAACTGAGCAGGCAAATGGCTGAAAGAAAAATCAGCCAAATCAAAGTAATAACTACACGGAGTACTTGTAATCTTTCGCAAAAAACTGAATAGTTGCTTGACTGTGGGCTAACCGTCAATTTTTCGGAACAGCAGTCCTTATAGTTAAAAATTCAGGAGATTTGCTTCTTAAAAGATTTGCCTATGAACCTCGGATTAGATCAAAAGGTAGCTGTAGTGCTGGCTGCAAGTAAAGGATTAGGAAAAGCCTCGGCAATGGCGTTATCAGCAGAAGGCGCTAAAGTCATCATCGGTTCGCGGAACGCGGCAGAACTTAACGAAGCCGCGGAAGACATTAGCTCAAAAACGGGTAATGAAGTGTCCTGCTTCCCGGTAGACGTCTGCGATAGCGAGCAATTGACTTCGTTTATAAATCGGGCGGGCAGCTTATATGGACGGATAGATATATTGGTTAATAATGCCGGCGGACCACCGTTTGGGAAGTTTGAGAGCTTTGACGACACACAATGGCAGCAGGCCTATGAACAAAACATGCTCAGTTTCGTTCGCACATCCCGGTTGGTATTGCCGTTCATGAAAACGGCAGGCAGCGGTCGTATTATCAATATCGTTAGCGGTTCCGTCAAGTCCGTATTGACCAACTCAGTGCTGTCTACCGCAATGCGTATGGGCGTAGTTGGTACGGCAAAAATGCTTGCCGACGAATTAGGCGCTTACGGAATTACCGTCAATAACATTGCGCCGGGCCTTATTCTGACAGATCGGATCAGGCACACACTGCCTCAGGACGTGGACCCCGAAGAGGCAATTAGGGAAAAAGCTAAAAGCATTCCGCTCGGGCGCATTGGTAAGCCAGAAGAGTTTGCAGCCCTGGTAGCATTCCTTTCATCTGCCCAGGCGGCATACATCAGCGGGACAACCATACAGGTAGACGGAGGTGCCAGCCGTGCTATTTTTTAATAAGGTCGAACTGTTGCCTGTATTTCTTTCACTCTCAGTAACATCGAACCACTCATCTACTTGTATGCAACTGCCGCGCTTGATGGCCCGGTTAATGGAATGATTGAAGTTGATTTAAACCCGACAATATTTGCCCACCTGTTAAAGTCGGCAAATGTGTAATCAAATCCGGTACCTGTTTCAATAAGCATATTCAAGCTCATCATCATTCCAAAAACATTTTGTTTTCGCTCGCTATCTATTATGTTTTCGATAGCTACAAATGCTCCGTTGGCGGGGAGCGCGTCATAAGCTTTTTTCATTAATGATATTTTATTTTTCTCGTCCCAATCATGCAGGATATTTCCCATTACAACAACATCTGCATTGGGTATCGGCATAGTGAAGAAGTCGCCGCTTGCTGTGTTTACCTGGTCGGATAGCCCGAATTGCTGTATAGTTGCGTTTGCAACGGGTTCAACCGGCGGGAGGTCAAAACTGGTGCAACGCATATGGGCATTATGCCTGGCAATCATCAATGAAAGCAGCCCGGCCGAACCGCCTACATCAATCAGCGTTTTATATTTGGTAAAATCAAATTTTTGAGCAAAGGCCATAAAGTTCCCCATTTGAATGCCACTCATTGCATTAATAAACCCTTTCAATTTTTCAGGATCTGAATATATTAGGCCAAAAAAATCCTCGCTCTTTTTTATTTCGTTTTGCGGAAGCCCGGTAAGCAGCCCTTCGCCCAGGCTACCCCAAAATGTATATAAACGATTGTTCATCATTTCAAGGATGCCGCCAATGTATGATGGCTTATTTTTATCTAAAAATGTATCTGTGTCGAGAGAATTTGAATAAATAGCCGTATCCAAAATACCTTCACGCTTTAAAAAACCAAAAATGGTTAACGCATCTAAAAAATCGTAAACATTCCTGTCGGTACATTTAAGCCCTAAAATGTTTTTGATGTCGCTGGCTTTCATGGTTTTCTTTTCGGCAAGTCGGGTGAACAATTGAAAACTTACGGCGGTTAAAAGGATTTTTGAGGCCCAAAATCCTGTGCCAATTTTCATAATGTTTTCGGGTGATGGCTGGTTAGGTTGCTGTTCCATTTTTTAGTAATTATCGGTTTAAAACTGGTGATGCCTTTCGGCGAATTCTACCCGGGCGGGAGAAATTAATTATCTAAAATACAGGTATTTAATTTAAGAAGAAAGAGGAATTGATAATTATGAAGAATGTATTTATGTTAATTGATTATACCTTTTTCTGTTCGGGCCGAATGGGGAGATGGCATGATAATTTTTTGCGAAGAGAATGAGCTGTGCTTCCGGCAAAAGGTGATAAAGCATTGCTGCAAACTGCTATGAGCCTATTCGTCGACACAATCACATCATTCATCGTCACATTGGCACAAAAAATACGCGGATTTGTTCCCTCAATAAACAAACTTTTTAAATTATGAAAAAGCTATTTTTATTTACCGCAGCCCTAAGCCTTATGCTCTTTTCCTGTAAAAAGGATAGCACAAATAACGGGGGTACCGCCCACGTGACCGTGAAAATGACTGATGCACCCGGCGCTTTTGATGCCGTGATCCTGAATATCAAAAGTGTGATCATTGTAACCGATAAGGGTGAACAAACGCTCAATGTGGATGGAGGCGCCGTTGATATTCTGCGGTTCCGTTCGGGCCGTGATACTGTGCTGGCCGACCAGGATATCCCAGCAGGGACCATCCAGCAGGTGCGCCTGGTGTTGAACGACAGTGGTAACCGCGTGATTGTAGCCGGTGTGTCATATGACCTGACCACGCCAAGCGGTCAGACCTCAGGTGTGAAGCTGAACGTTCATGATAAGCTTACCGCCGGTATTGCCTATACTATGCGTTTGGACTTTGACGCCGCGCAATCCGTAGTACTTACCGGTAACGGCAAGTACATCCTCAAACCAGTGATCCGCGCAATTGCCACTGCCGCTTCAGGTGCACTGACCGGTGTAGTTAGTCCTGCCGCATCCTCACCGAAGGTATATGCTATTACGGGTGCCGACACCATTGGCTCAACTACAGATGCCACCGGTAAATATTATTTCCCTGGCCTGGCAGCGGGCAGTTACCAGGTGAAATTTGTGCCGGTTAGCCCCTATGCCATCAAAACAGTAACCAACATTTCGGTAACAAACGGCACCGTCACTGATATGGGAACGGTGAACATTACCCAGTAACCCTGCTCTATCATTAAAAGGAAACAGCGGAGATTCAGCGGATGGTTAGATGATCTCCGCACCGTTAACCTATATCTTGTAAAAAGCCTTTGATCTTCAGATTAAAGGCTTTTTAGTTGAAATTTGGCCTCAGTGAGGATATTTCTAAGCTCATAGCTTGCAGCGTTTCCTAAATTGGGCTATTTGCTATTTATTTTTTTGATATAGGTGGACTGCAAATCTTCAACATCGGTATAGTCAATCGCGGTTCGATAGGGTCTCTTCATACTTCCTGCTATAATTCTATGTCTTTCGCTTATCTTTGCGCGCAATTCAATTTTAGCATACAGTGATCAATGTCAACAACATCTCCGTTTCATTTGGCGGAACCACCTTATTTAGTGACGTAACCTTCTCCATCAACGAGAACGATAAGATAGCCCTGATGGGTAAGAATGGCGCAGGCAAGTCGACCATCCTCAAGATCATCGCCGGCGCAGCCAAACCTACTACAGGCAACGTAACCGGACCAAAGGACGCGGTAATAGCGTATTTGCCGCAACATTTGCTTACCCAGGATAACGTTACCGTTTTTGAGGAAACGATGAAAGCTTTTGACGAGGCTAATCAGATGCAGAAAGAGCTGGACGAAGTGAATGAGCAACTTAATATTCGTACCGATTACGACAGTGACGACTACATGAAGCTGATTGAGCGGGTATCGGAGCTGAGCGAGAAAGTTTATTCGCAGGAGGAGGTGAATTATGATGCAGAGGTTGAAAAGGTATTGAAGGGCTTGGGTTTTGAGCGCAAGGATTTCACCCGCCAAACTTCCGAGTTTTCGGGCGGATGGCGCATGCGGATCGAGCTGGCCAAAATTCTATTAAAGAAACCAGACCTGATCTTGCTGGATGAGCCTACCAACCACATGGATATTGAGAGTATACAATGGCTGGAAGATTTCCTGGTAAACTCGGCAAAGGCAGTGATGGTTATCTCCCACGACCGTACCTTTGTGGATAACATCACCAACCGTACCATCGAGGTTACCATGGGTAGGATCTACGATTACAAAGCCAAGTACACCCATTATCTCCAGTTGCGTGCTGACCGCCGGGTACATCAATTAAAAGCATACGAAGAACAACAGCGTTTTATAGCCGATAACCAGGAATTTATTGACCGGTTCAGAGGCACGTACTCCAAAACATTGCAGGTACAATCCCGCGTAAAAATGCTCGAAAAGCTTGAGGTTATTGAGATCGACGAAGTGGATACTTCGGCATTGCGCTTGAAATTTCCGCCGTCGCCACGTTCTGGTCAGTACCCGGTAATGGTTGAAGACCTGACAAAAACCTATGGCGATCATGTGGTGTTCCAAAAGGCAGCCATGGTGATTGAGCGGGGAGAAAAAGTGGCTTTTGTTGGTAAAAATGGTGAAGGTAAGTCGACCATGATTAAAGCTATTATGGGCGAGATTGATTTTGAAGGTTCCTTAAAAGTAGGTCACAACGCCAAGATCGGCTACTTTGCCCAAAACCAAGCAGCTTTGTTAGACGAGAATTTGACTGTGTTTGATACTATCGACCAGATCCCCCTAAGCGATGGCACAGTAAAGATCAAAGATCTTTTGGGTGCATTTATGTTCAGCGGCGATGATACTACCAAAAAGGTTAAGGTACTTTCGGGCGGTGAGAAAACACGTTTAGCAATGATCAAACTGTTGCTGGAACCTGTAAACGTATTGATCCTGGATGAGCCAACCAACCACTTGGATATGAGAACCAAGGATATCATCAAAGATGCCCTAAGAGATTTCGACGGAACACTGATCCTGGTATCTCACGACCGTGATTTTCTTGACGGGCTGGTGCAAAAAGTATTCGAGTTTGGCAACAAACGCGTTCGTGAACATTTTGAGGATATCAAAGGGTTTTTGGCCTATAAAAAGATGGATAGTTTGAAGCAGATTGAGCAGGGGTAAAAATTAGTGCATTTTTGCTGTAAAAGGAAAGCCTGCAAATATTTGCAGGCTTTCCTTTTACAATATTGTTTTGAGTAGTCGATACGTGAGTTGAATACTTAACGAAAGTTTTAAAAGCAGTGTGAGGGAGCCATCATAAATTCCCCGACTCCCAGTTTGACCAATGGTTGTTTGGTTTGTTTTTCGGTTTCCAAAAACCAGGATTTCCAGTTACAAGCACTTTTGCAATCAACTGATAGGTTTCCTGGTTACTTGGCAAAATGTGTTTTTGATAAACACTCTCAAAATGAAACTTATCTATAATCGATATTTCAGGCAGGTCACTTGGCAAATGTGCTTTGATATCGTCTTCGGTTGCATTCATAATTAAGGGGTGAGTTTCGCTGAGGTATCGTACTAACCCCTCAAAATTTATTAGGCGCTTCGGGTTATCGAAGGCCCTTGGCTTAATCCCAAAATGAGTATGTTTTTTTTCAATGTGTTCAATCTTAACTTTATGACCTCTCACAATAACATAGTTAGCGTTTGGATCAACTAACTCGAACTGTTCCATTTCCGACCCGCTTTTGTTTTGTATTCGCTCGTATTCTTCTCTAGTAATTAATATTATACGACTTGCATTGGTAATATAATTCCGTTCAGGGTACTTATCTATAGGATAATTAATGCAGTTTCCTATATAGTCCAATTCGATCTCGGCATCACCACCACGGTTTGCGTAACCGTTTTTTTCAAAAACAATTGCCCAACGACTTGCATCCGCATAAAGATGGATACGATTACCCGCTGTAGCAAAATAGCCATGTTCAAGGTCAAAAAAGAAATTGTATTTAATATCATCTTTCTTCCCAGCCGGGTAATATTCGCTCGGAATACCTTTAAAGGCAAGATCCAACTGAGTAAGTATTTCTTTTTCGGTGAAGCTTGTTTTAAAAGAAGTATTAGTGACGCCTGAAAACAATAAAGCAAGTGTCAATAATCCAATGATAAGAATCGGTTTCATGATACTAAAGTTAATTTATTCAGTAAGAATTACGAAAGCTTTTGAACTTTCATCTAAAGCTTCTCATATTATTTTTTCTCGCTTTCGGTGTTATCACCGAACTACTTTAACGTTCCAATAACGACAAAAGCCTTGAGACTTCCGTCTAAAGGCTTTTGTCTTAGGATGTGGTCCCGACGAGAATCGAACTCATATCTAGAGTTTAGGAAACTCCTATTCTATCCGTTGAACTACGGGACCGTTTAAAAATCAGCCTCAAAAAGGCCGATCTTTTATTTAGTTTGCAAAGGTGCAATTTTTCAATGAAAAATCACACCCTAAAATTCAAAATTTAAAAACTGCTCATTTGCGCATCTTCGCATCTTAAATCTGCACATTTAACGGATTACTGCGCCATTGTGGAAATCTTCAGTAGGGGCAACAAAGCTCAGCTTGCCTTCGCTATTTTCGGCCATCAGTATCATGCCTTGCGATACGATGCCTTTGATCTCTCTCGGCTCCAGGTTTACCAGTATGCTTACTTTTTGGCCTATGATGTTTTCCGGCTCATAATATTCGGCAATGCCGGATACTACGGTGCGCTCGTCAATTCCTGTATCAATGGTCAGTTTCAACAGCTTTTTGGTTTTGGCAACCTTTTCGGCTGCTAAAATGGTACCGGTGCGAATATCCATGGTGGCAAAGGTTTCGTAATTAACGTTTTCCTTTGCAGGCAGCACATCTGCTGATTTTGGTGGAGCTACAACCTTTTTATCTGCAAGTTTTTTAAGCTGGGCTTCTATCACATCGTCCTCTACCTTTTCAAACAACAACGCAGCCGGGTTCAACTGGTGCCCGTTGTTGAAATACATTTCCTGATCATAAGCTATAGGCTCATTGGGCAGGTTAAGCATGGTAATGATCTTTTTAGCCGTTGCAGGTAAAAAGGCCTGTGCGGCTGTAGCCAGATGACCGATCAATACCAAACAGTTGTGCAGCGCTTCTTTGGCAGCGGCAGGATCCGTTTTAATGGTTTTCCATGGCTCCTTTTCGGTAAGATAGCGGTTACCTAAGCGGGCCATATCCATTACTGCCTGTAAAGCCTGGCGGTAGCGGTAAGCTTCAAGGTTTTTCTCTATCTCATCGTAATACTCGCCTATGCCGTTGCTCAGGGTTACGTCGGTAAATTCTATCTTTTCAGTATCAGCCTCAATTTTACCATCGTAAAATTTGTGCATCAAAATCATTACGCGGTTCACAAAGTTACCTAATATGGCTACCAGCTCGTTATTTACCCGGGCCTGGTAATCTTTCCAGGTAAACTCGCTGTCGCTGGTTTCGGGTAGGATGGAGGTTAGTACATAGCGTAATTCATCCTGTTTGCCCGGAAACTCTTCCAGGTACTCATGCAGCCAAACCGCGTGGTTACGTGAAGTGGAAAGTTTATCACCCTCTAAATTCAAAAACTCGTTGGCCGGTACGTTTTGCGGCAAAATATATTCGCCGTGCGCATGCAGTATCGATGGAAAAATAATACAATGGAATACGATATTATCCTTACCGATAAAATGCAATAAGCAAGCATCATCCTGCTCGTCGGCTTGTTTTTTCCAGTATAGTTTCCAGTCTTTTTTATTATCAATAGCCCATTGTTTGGTGGCCGAAATATAACCGATAGGCGCATCCATCCACACGTAAAGCTTTTTGCCTTTGGCTTCGGCTAATGGAACGTCAATACCCCAGTCAAGGTCGCGGGTCATGGAGCGTGGCTGCAAGCCCGATTTTAGCCATGATTTGCACTGGCCAAAAACATTCACTTTCCAGCTGCCTTCTTTGGCATCTATCCATTGCTCCAGCCATGGCTGGTATTTATCTAAAGGCAGGTACCAGTGTTTGGTTGATTTAAGCACGGGCGTTTTGCCACTCAGGGTTGAGATTGGGTTGATGAGGTCGGTAGGGCTAAGGGAGGTACCGCAGCGCTCGCACTGGTCGCCGTAGGCATTTTCGTTACCGCAATTAGGGCAGGTTCCAATGATATAACGGTCGGCCAGAAACTGCTGATAATCTTCATCAAAATACTGATCGGAGAATTTTTCAATAAACTCGTCCTTTTCATACAGGTTCAGAAAAAACTCCTGGCTCAGCTCATGATGAATAGGCGACGAGGTACGGTGATAAATATCAAATGCGATACCGAACTCTTCAAAACTATCTTTTATCTGTTTGTGGTATTTGTCGATAATGGCCTGCGGGGTAGTATCTTCTTTTTTGGCTTTGATGGTAATAGCAGCACCGTGCTCATCCGAGCCGCATATGTACACCACGTCCTTCTTTTTCAGCCTTAAATACCGCACAAAAATATCTGCCGGCAGGTAAGCACCAGCAAGGTGACCGATATGTAAGGGGCCGTTGGCATAAGGCAGGGCCGATGTAATGGTGAATCGTTTATATTTGTTGAGTTGTGACATTAAATATCGCCTTGGTAAATAGTGTGCAAAGATAATTGATTTAAGTGGGAAAAATGCCTGAACCATGAGGCTCATGATTTAAGGATTTCCTGATTTTTTTCTCTTATTATCAAGGTAATCGTTCAATCTTTAAAATCATGGTTCAAACTCAACCCCCATACCTCAAAAAAGGCGACAAA
The DNA here is from genome assembly GCF_049949235.1 of Mucilaginibacter sp. R-33. Classification (NCBI taxonomy): domain Bacteria; kingdom Pseudomonadati; phylum Bacteroidota; class Sphingobacteriia; order Sphingobacteriales; family Sphingobacteriaceae; genus Mucilaginibacter; species Mucilaginibacter sp. R-33. Next base: position 4,732,309 of record NZ_CP188089.1, on the reverse strand, counting down.
ATAGCCATCACCTGCCCTGCCAAAAAACTGCCCAACCCCATGACAGATGCTATCGCGCTTCTGCAGAGCTGGGGACTGGAAGTTGTTTTGGGAGATACTGTAGAAGCCTCATTTCATCAATTTGCCGGCGATGATGATTTTAGGGCAGCCGATATGCAGCGTTTTATTGACGATGACAGTATCAAAGCCATCATTGCCGCCCGCGGGGGCTATGGAACCGTGAGGATGATTGACAAGGTTGACTTTAGCCGTTTTGCACAAAATCCAAAATGGCTCATCGGCTTTAGTGATATAACGCTATTACACACTCACCTGTTCACTAATTATGGTGCGCAAACCATACATGGGCAAATGCCTGTTAATATTCCTGATGCATCGAAACATTCTATAGATACATTAAGGCGGGCGTTATTTGGCGAAGACTTAAGTTATGAATTTGCAACACACGATACCAACAAGCCCGGCGAAGCTACGGGTATTATTGTAGGCGGCAATTTATCGCTGCTGGTGGCTTCTGCAGGTTCAGTATCTGATTTAGATTATACGGAGAAAATCCTGTTTATTGAAGACGTTGGCGAATATCTGTATTCGGTAGATAGAATGCTGCGGATGTTGGACAGGGCAGGGAAGCTAAAAAGCCTATCAGGTTTGGTAGTAGGTGGTTTTACGGATATTAAAGATAATGATATCCCCTTTGGCCAAACCGTATCGCAAATAGTGATGGATATTGTAAAAGGATATAATTATCCCGTGTGTTTCGATTTCCCGGCCGGGCATATTCCGGATAATAATAGTTTGGTGTTGGGGCGAGAGGTAGGATTGCTGGTTGATGAAAAGCAGGCTAAATTGTGGTTTAAATAAAGGTTTTAAAAAGTTCCCCTCTTGAGAGGGGGTGCGGAGGAATGAGCGATAGAAGGGGTGTGTTTCGGCTGCGTTCATCAGCGCTTTGCATAAACACACCCCTTCGCCCCTCTCAAGAGGGGAATCGCACGGTCCCCGCTTTTTAATTCCTTAAATTGACGGCTATGCTCTCAAGAGGGGAATCGCACATTCCCCTGCTTTTAAAGCTCCCCCTTTAGGGGGCTTGGGGGGGCGGGGCAAACCAATTCGCGTATCAGTAGTTTATATATCATGACTAAAAAACCGTTGCTTGAGTTTACTGATAGAGGAATTTACTGCGCGCAAGGCAAATTTTATATCGATCCCTGGAAGCCGGTTGATGATGCTGTAATAACCCACGCCCATGCCGACCATGCTTATTGGGGCCATAAACATTACCTTGCCCATCACCTTTCGCGCGAGGTTTTATTGTATCGCTTGGGCGAGATTAATCTGCAAACTGTTGAATACGGTGAAACGGTGCTTAAGAATGGTGTAAGTATTTCTTTGTATCCGGCAGGTCACGTAATTGGATCAGCACAGATCCGTGTTGAATACAAGGGCGAAGTTTGGGTAGTTTCCGGCGATTACAAAGTAGAAAACGATGGGATCTCCACACCTTTTGAGCCGGTTAAATGCCATCATTTTATTTCTGAATGTACTTTTGGCATGCCGGTTTACCAATGGAAGCCGCAGGTACAAATTTTTAACGAAATCAATAGCTGGTGGCGTAATAACCTTGATAACGGACTGGCCACCGTATTGGTGGGTTATTCTTTAGGAAAAGCACAACGAATATTGCAAAACCTCGATCTGTTTAATGGCAAGGTTTATACTCATGGTGTTATCGAAAATACCAATGAAGCCCTGCGCCGTAATGGTGTATTGTTAAACCCAACCGAGCGGATAACCGCCGAAAGTTCAAAAGAAGAGGTACGCAAGGGTATTATTATAGCGCCACCCTCATCGGTAGGTACGCCCTGGATGCGGAAGTTTCATCCTTATAGTTTTGGTTATTGCTCCGGTTGGATGGCGATCCGCGGGGCTAAACGCCGTCGCGCTGCCGACAGGGGTTTTGTTCTGTCCGATCATGCTGATTGGGACGGTTTGATTAGTGCTATCGACGCTACTGGCTGTGAATGCGTTTATCTAACCCATGGATACACAGCCACGTTTTCGAGATATTTAAATGAGATTGGTTTTAATGCCCGGGAGGTGCATACATTGTATGGAGGAGAAGAGGACCCGTCCAACCTCCCCGAAGGGGAGGCTCCAAGCGCGGGAGAACCAGAAAAGGAAGTCCTCTCCTTTGGAGAGGATTTAGGTGAGGTTGGAGGGGCCGATTCATGAAAGCCTTCGCCCAACTCTTTCTTTCGCTTGACGAAACCAATAAAACCAACGAAAAGGTTAAAGTATTAAAAGACTATTTTAATACGGTGCCCGATACCGATAAAATGCACATGCTTGCTTTGTTTACCGGTCGCCGGCCAAAACGGCAGATCAATTCAACGCTGGTACGAAACTGGGCCATCGAGGCATCACACATCCCGGCCTGGCTTTTTGAGGAAAGCTATCATGTAGTAGGTGACCTCGCCGAAACTATGGCGCTACTTATGCCTCAAAGTGACGCAAGCAGCAGCAAAACGCTTACCGAATGGATAGCCGAGATTAATGCCCTTAACGATAAAACTGAAGAGCAAAAAAAAGAATGGCTGATGGATTCATGGGCCATGCTGGATAGCCAGGAACGCTTTGTGTTTAATAAACTGCTAACCGGCAGTTTCAGGGTTGGCGTATCACAAAATTTGGTAATCAAGGCGCTGGCGGATATTTCCGGACTCGAACCCGCAGTACTTACCCATCGCATTATGGGGAGCTGGCTGCCCGAAACCCATCAGTTTTCGCAATTGATGGCAGAGCAGGATGCCGAAGCTAATATCTCCCGGCCTTATCCTTTTTTCCTGGCTTATCCTATCCAGGAAACGTCCGAAAAACAAAAAACTCCCGCTGAAGTAGGGATCACCCTCGGTGATGCATCCGATTGGCAGGCTGAGTGGAAGTGGGATGGGATCCGTGCGCAAATGATAAAGCGCGGCGGCGAGATTTTTATCTGGAGCCGTGGAGAAGATTTGGCTACTGAAAAGTTTCCTGAGCTGCATCTCTTTTTAAATGCCCTGCCCGATGGTACGGTGATTGACGGTGAGATCCTCAGTTTCCAAAATGGCTTGCCTATGCCGTTTAACGTGCTGCAAACGCGTATTGGCAGAAAAAACCTCAGCAAAAAAATTCTGGAAGAAAGCCCGGTAGCCGTTATTGCTTATGATTGTCTGGAACATAAAGGCGAAGATATCCGCTATAAATCCCAAACTGAAAGACGGGAAATTTTGGAACAGTTACAAACAGAGACACGATATTCCGAAGTGTTCCGTATTTCATCGCTGATTCAGTTTGAAAGCTGGGAGCAGCTTGGAAGTATCAGGGAACAGTCGCGCGCTATGATAGCCGAGGGGATCATGCTGAAACGCAAAAGCGCGGCCTACCAGGTAGGCCGCCGCAGGGGCGATTGGTGGAAATGGAAGATCGATCCGCTATCGGTGGATGCTGTGATGATCTATGCCCAAAAAGGTCATGGCCGCCGGGCCGACCTGTATACAGATTATACTTTTGCCGTTTGGGATGGCGACAAGCTGGTGCCTTTTGCCAAGGCTTATTCGGGCCTTACCGATGCGGAGATCAATAAGGTAGACTATTTTGTAAAACGCAATACTATCGAAAAATTTGGCCCCGTACGTACCGTAAAGCCCGAGCTGGTGTTTGAGATAGGCTTTGAGGGCATCAATAAATCAACCAGGCATAAATCGGGTATAGCATTGCGTTTCCCGCGGATCCTGAGGTGGCGGCATGATAAACCCAAAGAAGAGGCTGATACACTGGAAAGCTTAAAGGCATTACTGGGCGAATAAACACTATAATTTAATACCTTTGCGGCTTCAATATTAAAAAAACCTAACTATCAATAACCCAATATGATTGTAATCAGCAGTTTTCAGGAGTTTGAACAGCAGGTTGGCAACGACCTTGGCGTATCATCATGGCACACTATTACGCAGGAGCAGATCAACAAATTTGCCGATGCAACCCTCGATCACCAATGGATCCATACCGACCCGGAAAGGGCAAAAACTGAAAGCCCGTTTAAGTCAACCATTGCACATGGCTACCTTACACTTTCGCTTATCCCTCACCTATGGAAAGAGATCGTAAAGATCGAAAACCTGAAAATGGAAATTAATTACGGCATCGAAAACCTTCGTTTTGCACAACCAGTGCTGGTTGATAATGAGGTACGGTTAAAAGTAAAGTTGACCAGCTTGCTTAACCTTCGTGGCACAACGAAATCCACTATGGCCATCGAGCTCGAAATAAAAGACCAGCGCAAACCGGCTTTTACCGGCGAAGTTGTGTTTTTATATCATTTTATTGGGTAAACCCACACTTATTAATTGCCCGTCATTGCTGTAAGGTACGAAGCAATGATGGGCAATTTAGATTTACAGGGTTACCTGTACAAGCTCTTGCTCTCTATAAATTTCAATACCGGATCTGGTACAAAAAACTGCACGTTCTTTTTTTCGGCTATTGATTTGCGGATAAACGTAGCCGAAAGTTCCATAAGCGGCGTCATGGTGATGGTAACCGAAGGGTGATCGGCCAGTTCGGCGTTTTCATAGCCGGGGCGCGGGTACACGTAAATACGATAATCGCGCAGGATAAGCTTATAGTTTTTCCACTTATGCAGGGAGCCAAGGTTATCCGAACCCATGATGAGGGCAAACTCATGCTCGGGATATTTTTCCTTTAAATGGGCAAGGGTATCAATGGTATACGATGGCTGGGGCAACTTCAGCTCAACATCGCTCACACTAATATTGGTTGCATTATCAGTAGCCAGGCGGGCCATCTCCAATCTGTCATAAGTGTTGATCAGATCGCCATACTTTTTTAACGGATTCTGTGGCGATACAACCAGCCACACCTTATCAAGCGTGGTATGGTTTGCCATATAATTGGCAATAATCAAATGCCCTATATGTATAGGATTAAATGAACCAAACAGTAAGCCTATCTTCATGTTGTGCCCCTAACCCCTAAAGGGGAAATTAAAAGTTTTGTAGATTAAATGCTCCCGGTGTACAAAATGAGTTTTTTTGCACTCCCCCTTCAGGGGGCCGGGGGGCTAATAAAGTTACTCACCAATTCCTCCGCCTCTGCGCAAGCCGTTTCAAGATCGTAATTTTTGAGTATAATATCAAATTGCGGAGCGTATTTAAGCTCTTTTTCTGCTTTGGCAAAGCGTTCTTTCAGTTTTTCTTCGCTATCGGTGCCACGGCCGGTCAACCTTTCAATTAAAACCTCAAGCGATGGCGGTTGTACAAATATAGCCAAAGCCTGGGGACCGTATTTGCGTTTAAGGTGAAGGCCACCCTCAACGTCAATATCAAATATTACTGTTTTGCCTTTTGCCCAAATGCGCTCAATTTCAGTACGGAGCGTGCCATAAAAAGTACCGGTATAAACCTCTTCAAATTCAACAAACTGTTTTTTGGCAATGCGGTGCAAAAACTCTTCTTTGCTTATAAAATAGTAATCTTTTTCATGCACCTCATCGCCGCGGCGCTCACGCGTGGTGGCCGAAATGGAAAATTCAAGATCAGGAATTTTCCCCAGCAAATGATGTACTATTGTGGTTTTACCAGCACCTGAGGGAGCCGAAAATATGATGAGTTTACCTTCTTTGGTCATTGATTATACACGTCATTGCGTCATTAAGTCATTGCGTCATTTTTCAAAAATTGCTTACAACGCAATCAATGACTTAATGACCTCATGGCTCAATGACTATATTATAATACGTTTAACAGTTGTTCTTTAATTTTTTCAAGCTCCTCTTTCATGCCTACTACCAGTTTCTGGATGTTGGCATCATTCGCCTTTGATCCTAATGTATTGATCTCGCGGCCAATCTCCTGCGAAATGAAGCCTAGCTTTTTGCCGTTTGCATCAGCGTTTTTTAATGTTTCGATAAAGTATTCGCAGTGTGCTTTCAGCCTTACCTTTTCTTCGGTGATATCAAGTTTATCGATATAGTAGATCAGTTCCTGTTCAAACCGGTTTTGATCTATAGCTTCGCGACTTGCGGCTTCGGCTAAAAACGTATTAAGGCGCTCGCGGACCAAAGGAACCCGTTTGGGATCTTCCAGCTCAACAAGGTCCAGGTTTTTTAATATGGTATTGATACGACCTTTGATTTCCTGTTCAATAACATTACCTTCCTGAGCCCTGAAGTCCTGGAAAGCGGCCATCGCCTGCTGAAAAGTTTTTTCAACGGCTTTCCACTCATCTTCGGATATGGTATCTTCTTCGTATTTAACAACTTCGGGTAAGCCCAATGCCAGCTGAAGCAGGTTACCGGTTGGCTCGCCGAGCTCTTCGCTTACTGATTTTAGCTGGTTGTAATAATGTTTGAGCAGATCTTTATCAATGCCGGCCGCTTTTACTGATTGACTTACCTGCTCGGTATTGATAGATAAATTAACTTTACCGCGTTCGATAAGTTTGCTGCAGTCATTACGCAGCTGAAACTCTTTTTCGGCAAAAATCTTCGGCAAACGAAGTGATAATTCTAAAAATTTGCTGTTCAGGGATTTAACCTCTACGGTGTATTTTGTACTGCCCGAATCAAAACTGGCAATTCCATACCCTGTCATGGATTTTATCATGCGCAAAGATAGCAAATTTAGTTAGAGGTTAGAGATCGGAGATTAGAGGTTAGGTCACTGTTAAATTTCGGATTTGAAATAAATTCAATAGAGAGAATTTATCATTCAAAAAAAGTAAAACTAACCTCCAGTCTCTAACCTCCAACCACCAAAGCGAAGCGCTTTAACATTTTTTCACATTTCAAATAAAATACACTTCCTATATTTACGTTCAATTATCACTGATGCGCAACTATTTATACCTGCTTTTAACAGGGGTTCTATGCCTCATTACCGTTCATGTTTCGGCCCAGGAGTTTACGGTAAAAGGGGTTATCTCAAAAAAGGTGACCAATGAGCGTGTAGGACAGGTTTTTGTTAAAGATCTGAATACCAAAACATTGATACTTAGTGATGATGTTGGCTGGTTTAGCATAAAGACACGCGTCGGCGATACACTGCTTTTTTCCCGCGATGACTATACCCCTCAAAAAGTAGTGGTACTGAACAATAGCGACATGCCCGTTTACATGCAGCCTATTATAAAACTTGACGAGGTAAAAGTCGTTGGCCAAACCAAACGGCAGGAAATAAACCAGGTATTAAACGATTATAAGAAACAGGGAACTTATTATAATGGCAAGCCGCCCGCGTTATCTTTTTTAAGTAATCCCGTAACCGGCCTTTACGAGCTTTTAGGAACAACTCCCAATCGCGCACGTCGCTTTGCTCAAAACGCCCAAAGCGAATTGGAGCAGGCCGAAATTCACAAACATTACAACATCCCATTTGTGAAGCAATATACCGGACTGGCTACCGATAGCCTTGCCCGTAAGTTCATGAATTATTATACGCCTACCTATAAGGATATCAAAGCCTGGACTGATTATGACCTGATAAAGCACACCATACGGGCATATGAATATTACAAAAACAGCAGTGATAAAGAAAAGCTCGAAAAGCTAAACAGTCCAACATTCATCGTGCCCGATTCAACTGTAAAGCTGGGAGAGGGGCCGGTGCAGCTTAAAAAAGAAAAGCAGCCACCGCTTTAATTGTTAAAAAACTTTGAATCAGATGCCCAAGGCTTCGCAGGCTTTTTCGGCGGCAAGCTTTTCGGCGTTCTTTTTACTGAATTCTTTGCCCGAGCCCATTACTTCACCATCTATATTGGCCTGTACAGTGAAAAGCTTGGTGCTTTCGCCGTCCTGATTGGTTACCAGTTCAAAAATAATATCGCGGCCATGTCGCTGGCACCATTCAATAAGCTTGCTTTTGAAGTTAGTTTCCGTTTGCTCAAGCGTATGAATATCAATATGAGGTTTTATGATATGATTGATCAGGAAATTTTTGGTAAAGTCATAGCCTTTATCCAGATAAACCGCGCCAATCAGGGCTTCAAATGCATCGCCCAGTAATGATCCCTGCCTGCTCGAGTTAAGCATGCGGTTATCATACTCAATCAATTTATCAAAGCCAAGTTTTTTTCCGAGTGCGTTAAGGTTTACACGGCTTACTATTTTTGAGCGTAATTCGGTCAAAAAGCCCTCATCTTCATAAGGGTATAATTTAAAAAGTACTTCAGCAACAACACTGCCCAGTACGGCATCGCCCAAAAACTCCAGGCGTTCGTTACTGTTTTTTACTCCCTTCTTGATGTTTTGGGCTACCGATTTATGACGGAAAGCCATGCGGTATAAAGACAAATTGCCCGGCACAAAACCGAGCAAATTCTTTAAAATTTTAACATACTTTCTGTTGGGTGATATATAAAGCTTGTAGAACCGACTTATAGGCATCAAACCACAATTAATCTTCGTACTTTTTAAATATTACAGAAGCGTTGTGTCCGCCAAAACCAAATCCATTGCTTTGCACTATATTAATATCGCGTTTTTGAGCGGTATTGAAAGTGAAATTGATCTTAGGATCAAAAGCCGGATCATCAGTAAAGTGATTAATGGTTGGAGGGATGATACCATTTTTTAATGCCAGTATCGATGCAATAGCTTCAACCGCGCCGGCAGCACCAAGTAAATGGCCTGTCATTGATTTGGTTGAGCTAATGTTGATACGGTAAATATCATCGCCAAACACATCCTGTATTGCTTTAATTTCCTGCGGATCACCGATTGGGGTTGATGTGCCGTGAACGTTCACATAATCAATATCGGCAGGGCTAAGGTTAGCATCTTCGAGGGCTGCGCGCATTACAAATGCGGCACCTAAGCCATCGGGATGAGGTGCTGTCATGTGATAGGCATCGGCGCTCATGCCGCCACCCACCATTTCGGCGTATATTTTAGCGCCGCGGGCTTTTGCATGCTCTAACTCCTCTAAAATGATAGTACCTGCTCCTTCACCGGCCACAAAACCATCCCTGTCCAGATCAAACGGACGCGATGCCGTTGCCGGATCATCGTTTCGGGTTGATAATGCGTGCATGGCGTTAAAACCACCTATGCCGGCTTCGTTGATAATGGCTTCAGAACCACCGCTGATGAACATGTTAGCTTTACCCAAACGGATGTAGTTAAATGAATCTATCAGGGAATTATTTGATGAAGCACATGCCGAAACAGTAGTGAAGTTGGGGCCACGCAAACCATATTTAATAGATATATGGCCGGGGGCTATATCGGCAATCATTTTAGGGATGAAGAACGGGTTAAAACGCGGAGAGCCATCACCTTTGGCAAAGGCTGTCACCTCGTCGAGGAAAGTTTTTAAACCCCCAATACCCGAGCCCCAGATAACGCCAATACGGCTGGTATCCAGTTTTGAAAAATCTAATCCTGCGTCTTTTACGGCTTCTTCGGTTGAAAACAAGGCGTATTGTACAAAAGGATCCAATTTGCGGGCGTCTTTACGGCCCAAAAAACCATCCGCGTCAAAGCCTTTCACTTCGCACGCGAACTTAGTTTTGAATTTTTCGGTATCAAAACTTTTGATCAAGGCAGCGCCACTTACTCCATTGATCAGTCCGTTCCAATAGTCTGAAACAGTGTTACCAATAGGAGTAAGTGCTCCAAGCCCGGTTACTACAACTCTTTTAAACTCCATTTAATCCAGTTAAGGAGTTTTATTTAACGTTTTTTTCAAGGTAAGCAACTGCCTGGCCAACAGTACCAATAGTTTCAGCCTGATCGTCAGGAATAGCCACGTTAAATTCTTTTTCAAACTCCATGATTAATTCCACGGTGTCTAACGAGTCGGCACCAAGATCGTTGGTGAAACTCGCTTCTGGCGTAACTTCACTTTCGTCAACACCCAGTTTTTCTACGATAATAGCTTTTACTCTTGAAGCGATATCAGACATAGTCTTTATAGTTTAATGATTAATAAAAATTCAGTGCAAAGAAAAATAAATTCTGTCAATAAACAAATCTAAAACTTTTACAATATAAATCTCTAAACAAAATTTTATTGAAACGGTTTGTATTAGTAATTTTGACGGCGTAAAAGTAATGATTTTGAACAGGAAATTTTTAAAGTTTGAGATCGATTTTGATTTTGTGCTCATTGCAGTAACAAGCTCACTTAAAGATTACCGGGTTTGTTTTCTTATAAACAAGTACTTGAATTTTAATTTCGTAAAAACCGATGACCTGGAAGTAGATATTTACCCCGGGAGCGAACCTGTTTTGTTTTCATTATACCGTTACAGCTGGGAAACCACCGAAACAGACTTCTTCTTTATAGGCAATAAAGGCTCAGATGGCTACCTGGTGCCTGAAATAAAAAGTGCCGACTATTTTTTAATGATTCGTAACTATATAGATGATAATGAGCTTGATACGATCATTTCATCGCTAAATAAAATACCAGAGATAGTTGCAGCTGTAAAGATTGACCCAAAAAAAATAAAATCACGGGAAAATCTTTTATTTTAGCGCCGAATTTAAAAAGATGTTGGTTTTACAATCATTAAATACCCTCCAGTTTTAACCCGAATAATATGGAACTATACTATAATCGTACAAAAATTGTTGCCACCATGGGGCCGGCATCAGCTAAAAAGGATGTTTTATTAGCGATGATCAAGGCAGGTGTTAACGTTTGCCGTCTTAATTTTTCGCACGGTAAGCCTGAAGATCATAAGGTAGTGATCGATCTTATCCGTGAAATTAACGAGCAATACAAAACCAACGTAGGTATCCTGGCCGATTTACAGGGCCCAAAGATCCGCATCGGCCTGGTAAAGGACGGCGGTATTCATTTAGTTAACGGAACGCATATTAAAATTACCACTCACGAGTGCATTGGTAACGATGAGCAGATCTATATTACTTATGATACCTTCCCACAGGACGTACAGGCAAACGAAATTATTTTGCTTGATGACGGCAAACTGCAGTTAAGGGTTATTGAAACCAACAAAATTGATACAGTTATATGTGAGGTTGTTCACGGCGGTATCTTAACGTCACGCAAGGGGGTTAACCTGCCTAACACCAAAGTGTCTATCCCAAGCTTAACCGAAGAAGATTTGATCAACCTTGAATTTGCCCTTAAACAGGATGTTGAATGGATCGGTCTTTCTTTTGTTCGCACAGGCGAGGATATCATTGACTTGAAACGTATTATAGCACGCAACGGTTCGGCGGCTAAAGTAATTGCCAAAGTTGAAAAGCCGGAAGCTATTGAAAATATTGATGCCATTATTGCTGCTACAGATGGCGTAATGGTTGCCCGTGGTGACCTTGGTGTTGAAATGCCGCTTGAAGAAGTACCGTTACTACAGAAAATGATTGCCCGTAAATGCCGCGCTGCTTCAAAACCGGTTATCGTAGCTACCCAGATGCTGGAATCAATGATCACCACACCACGCCCAACCCGTGCCGAAGTGAATGACGTTGCCAACTCTGTACTTGACGGTGCCGATGCGGTTATGTTAAGCGGCGAAACATCAGTTGGTGAGTTCCCGGTTATTGTTATTGAAACTATGGCCAAAATTGTACGCAATGTTGAAGAGTTAGGCTATCCGTTTAACGCTCCAAAGCAAGCGACAGCTAAAGACCCTTCTTCTCCGGATTTCCTGATCAATGCACTTTGCGAATCTGCCGTACATATTGCTGAGCAAAGCAATGCGGTAGGTATCGTTTCCATGACTACTTCAGGTTATACTGCATTTGAAATATCAAGCCACAGGCCTAAAGCCAGTACATATATCTTTACATCAAACAAGCAGCTATTGAATGCGCTTAGCCTTGTTTGGGGTGTGAGGGCGTATTATTATGATCAGCTGGAAAGCACAGATCAAACCATTGCCGATGTTAACGACACTCTTAAAGCCGAAGGCCTGATTAAAACAGGCGACGTAGTTGTTAACACTGCTTCTACACCTATAATTAAACAGGGTAAAACCAATACGCTTAAATTAAGCGTTGTGGAATAAGGTTATTTAAAATCTTACTTTTAATGAAGAAGGCTCGCCGGGATAACTGGCGGGCTTTTTTGTTGGCGGGATATGCAGGCATCAATGGAATAACGCGTTCCGCCTTATAGGATATAAGGTGATGTCTCTGCAAAAAAACAATGCCGGCTACCCGAAAGTAAACCGGCAAAGCACAATTAAAATCAGGCATAATTCAAGTTTAAGTTGAAAGGCTGATTTCTCTTGCTATCCTAAAAAATAAAAGGTAGATGCTTAAATAAATTTATCCGCGTTTATAAAACCTGTTTGAGCACCTGCTGCAGCGATAGCGTTTTACTGCAAGCCGGGGAAGGAACAGTTTAACAATAGCACCTCTTTTTATCCGGTCGCAAAATTTGTTTTTGCATCTTGGGCATATTGCATCAGGCGCTTTGCCGATAGTTGGTATTGTATCGGTTTGGCTGTTAAGGGTACGGAGATTATCCTCATTAAAAGTCACAGTCATTATATTAGGGGGTGATTGTATCTCACAAAGCTGCCTAAAAGCGATATAATAAAACTGCCATTTAGCTTTAGAAAACCGCCATTTGCTTAAAAAAAGCCTCCTGTCAGTTAAAGATTTCTGAAATTAAAAAGACAATGATAACCGGCCGGATTGTTTAAAGTAGCTCGTTAACGTCGCGGCCATAATGTTCCTTAAACAATTTGCCAAAGTATGCAGGTGTATCAAACCCCGCGGCATATGATACTTCGGCAATGGTGCGGTACTTTCCGCTTTCGATAGCTTCGCGTGCTATTTGTAATTTAATGGCGCGGATGTATTTATTGGGTGTAAGCCCGGTAATTGATTTTATGCGGCGAAACAATTGCCGCTCACTGATCGCCAGTTCATAGCTCAGTGCGGCAAGCGTAAGATCGGTTTTGCCGGTATGTTTTCGTACCTGGGCTTCCAATTCCTCAAGCCAGGATAAATCGGCAGGCGAAAGTTTCAAGCCCGGGTTTTCTGCCGGTTGTTCAATCTGCAGATCGTTGGTTCTTGTAATCAGCTCATCATCATCAGGGATGGTAGCCCCGGAGCGGGCGGCGGCGTTGTTAATAAGATTAACAGTGCGTGCAAGCAACTCGCTGCTTAAAAATGGTTTGGTGAGATAATCATCAACCCCAATATGAAGCGCTTTAAGCTTATGCCGTGTATTGGCCAGTGCGGTGAGCATGATCACCGGGATGTTGCAGTAAGCCGGGCTTTGCTTCAAGGTTTCAAGCAGGGTAAAGCCATCCATTTCGGGCATCATCACATCTGATATGATCAGGCTGGGCATTACCGGCATATCCTGCAGTTTTTGCAGTGCTGCGCGGCCATTGCCGGCAGTGATGAGTCGATATTGTGGCCGTAAAATATCTGCAATATAAGCAGCCATTTCATGATGGTCTTCAACCAGCATAATAAGTTCCCCATTAGTGTCTTTCCCCACGGTTTTACTATGCGAAACAATTACGGCTTCTGTTCCGGCCACTTCAGTTGCCGGCTTTTCAGTTGCCTTAAACGGGATAACTATCTTAAAAAACACACCCTTTCCCCAATTATCAACTGTAATATGCCCGCCCATCAGTTCTGTAAGTTCACGCGCTATAGCAAGGCCTATGCCTGTGCCGCCTTCTAAGGGCGCGTTATTACCCCTGCCCTGGTAATAACGGTCAAAAATATTGGGCAAATCATCCGGATGAATCCCCACACCGGTATTGGCTACTCCAAACTCAATCATTTCCAGCTTTATATCAGCAGTAATGGTTATAGTACCTGCATAAGGCGTAAACTTAATGGCATTACTGATGAGGTTATTAGCTATTTTTTCAAACTTTTCCTGATCGAGCAAAACAAAAAGTGCCGGATTAATGGAGTTGAGCAATCTGTAATCGATTTGTTTATATTCAGCGGCCGATACAAAACCCTGGTATAATATCTTCACAAATGATAATAATGCAACGGGCTTGGGTTGTAATGCTAGTTTCCCTGCTTCCAACTTGCCAAGATCAAGCAATTCGTTGGTCATATTGAGTAGCTTTTTGCTATTGCGCAATATCGAATGCAGCATGTTACGCTGTTCAACTTCATAATTAGTAAAAGCCAGGAGCTGAACCGCCGGCCCCATGATGAGCGTTAATGGAGTGCGTAATTCATGACTTACGTTTGCAAAAAAGCGTGTTTTCATAGCATCCATTTTTTCCAGCTGACTATGTTCTTCGGCCAGTAAGGCCGTCTCTCTTTTCTTTTTAAGAATAAACCAACGATAACTGATAATGGAGGCTATTACTATAAACAGCGCAAGCACAATTAAAAAATTCCGTTGTACCTCAACCAGCTTAGTTTCACCGGCGGCTATTAATAACCGTTTATCGGCTTGGTATTTTTTATCCAGTTCGGAAGCATCCCTTGCTTTATCGAGCTGGTTGATGCTGTCATTAAGCCGCCGGTACAGATAACTATACTTAAAAGCGTTTTTATAATCGCCAATACCTTCATATGCATCGGTTAAATGATTATAGATGTTTTTTTGTACGGTGATGTTACTTTGTGATTCGGGTTGGAGGCTAACGGCCATTTCACCGAATCGTGCGGCCTTCTTAAACTCCTTATGATCAACATACATGGTCATAAGTTCATTAAGGTTATGCTTTTCGAGAGTTTTGAAATCGCCTTTGCGGGATAATTCCAGTGATTTCATCAGGATCTCCTCTGCCTTTTTATCCTGGTTGGTCATGAGGTAAAGCCGGCCCAGATTGCCCTGGTAACGGGCTATGCTAAAATCAGAAAGAAAATGAGCATACTTTTTATCAAGTACCTGTTCCATTAGCCAGGTAGCTTTTACCAGGTTACCCGGCGACGATATACTCCGTTCGGAAAGGATGTTGGATAAGTTACTCAGCGCAAAAATATAAGAAGCTGTGTCTTTTATGCTCAATGCATCTTTTGAAGCTTGCTCAGCATAAGGCAGGGCTTGTTTAGGGTTACCAATCGACCGATAAATATCGGCAATACAGGCGCGGCAGTCTATACTTAAACTTTTCCATCCCCTGTTATCGCACTCTTTCAGTATTTTAAAAGCAACGTTTAAGGCTTCAACCGTTTTGGCTTCGCGGCTGAGCATGTAGGCTACCATTATTGGTGCTTTTTCATAAGTAAGTGAATCGGCCGTGGTTGTCAATTTGGTAGCTTCACGGCCAAAGGTTAAAGCATCATGTTCATTACCTATGCCATAAGCCTGGTAAGCCCGGGCCAGCAACACCCGCGCTTCAAATGGTTTATTGTTGTTTTTCCTGGCCGAATCGATCAGTTTTTTTGCAAGCACAGCTGCCGAATCCGGACTTTTCATGCTGCGGAGCATTTTTAGTACAGGTTCTTTAGCGGGCCGGGATTGACTTTGAGCCAGTGCAGCAAAGCTGCATAAAATGATAACACAAAAAGGGATGATCCTTCGGAAAAGATGAACAGGGTAAATTGTAATAGGGGCCATGATATTGAAGCCCAAATTACAATTTTATCGGCGCCCGGAATTACCTTAATTTGAAATAAATCTCCTTATAAAAAATTTCTATCCAAAGTTTTTTCAGCTTACCTGTTTTAAATCAATAGTTAAAATTGCCTGTTTTGTTGTTAATATTACACAATTAAACCTATGCCAGCTTAAGCTATAATTGATTACTTTAGCGCTTTGCATCGATATAAAAATTGATAATGAAACACTACGGACTAATAGGCTTCCCGCTTTCGCACTCATTCTCAAAAAAATTTTTTACCGAAAAATTTGAAGCCGAAGGCATTACCGATTGCCGCTATGATCTTTACCCGCTCGAGAATATTAAAGATTTGCAGGACCTGCTTGACGAGCATCCCAATATTTGCGGACTTAATGTTACCATCCCCCATAAAATAAACGTGATGCCGCTGCTTGACTGGATTGAGCATGACGCACGTACAGCCGGCGCCGTTAATTGTATCCGTGTAACCGCTGAAAGCCCGGTGGCTGCCGCCTTTTCAGGCGAAATAGGTGTTAAAGACCATGATTTCAGGCTGGAAGGGTATAATACCGATATTTATGGTTTTGAAGAGTCATTAAAACCCTTAATTGGTGATGGTAATGATGATGCTCTGGTTTTGGGCGATGGCGGTGCTGCAAAAGCTGTAAAGTGTGTACTGGAAAATTTAGGTATAACTTATAAAGTTGTTACCCGCAAACCTACACACCATGCGGATAATATTTTGTTTAAAGATCTTCAGCCACACCATATCTTACAGCACAAACTTATCATCAATACAACTCCTTTGGGTACCCATCCCAATATTGATGAATGCCCGCTTATACCTTATGATTTTATAGGTGAAGATCATATTTTATATGACCTGATATATAATCCAGAAGAAACCCTGTTTTTGAAAAAAGGGCGGGAGCGCGGTGCTGTTACCAAAAATGGTTACGAAATGCTGGTTTTACAGGCCGAAAAATCATGGGAGATCTGGAACTCAAAGGAGAAACATCCATGAAGTATGTAAGTTTACTGGCAGCAGTGCTATTGTTTTTGTTCGCATGCAGCGGCAATCATGATTACGCGCCCAAGCCCCGCGGCTACTATCGCATTGCGTTCCCTAAAAAAGAATACCAAGATTATGCTGCCGGTTGCCCGTATGCTTTTACATATCCCAGGTACGCCTTTATTGAACCAGATAAAAAGCGGGGTGCCAAACCTTGCTGGATAAACATGCAGTTCCCGCGGTTTAATGCCACGCTGCATTTAAGCTATCAGCCCATCACCTCAAAAAAAGAGTTTAACCAACTGGTGGAGGATGCCCGCACCTTCGCCTTTAAGCATACCGTAAAAGCCACATCCATTGACGAAGGCATCATCCATTATGCCGATAAAAAAGTTTATGGCATTTATTATACCATAGACGGCAATGCCGCTTCATCGGCGCAGTTTTTCCTTACAGATAGTGTACATAATTATATACGGGGAGCGCTATATTTTAACACCGAACCCCGGCTCGACTCCATACAACCTGTGCTTAGTTTTATAAAGCAGGACATGGCGGTGATGATTAAAAGTTTTAAGTGGAAGTAGAAGCCAGAAGCAAGACAACAAGATAATAGAAGCAAGACTTTAAGAGCTGGATATTTTAACCATGCAAAATTGCTATATAGGTATTGAAATAGGCGGAACCAAACTGCAAATAGTTTTGGCCGATGATAGTTTTATTATCAACAGGACATTTCGTTTTGCGGTAGACAGAGTGTTGGCTGCTGCAGGGATCAGGGAGCATATTGCCCAAACCATCACCAATATTTCAAAAGAGTATATCATTAAAAGTATAAGCATCGGTTTTGGCGGACCGGTTGACAGGGAGGCGGGCTGCATTGCTAAGTCGCACCAGTTAAGTGGATGGGACGGATTTAACATTTCGGGTTGGTTGCAGCAGCAGGTTAATGTACCGGTTATTTTGGAGAATGATGCTAATGCAGCGGCCCTTGGCGAGGCATTAAAAGGGGCTGGGCGTAACTATGAACATGTATTTTATGTAACGCTTGGCAGCGGGGCAGGTGCCGGAATGGTTATTAACGGCCAAATTTATCACGGGACAAAACCGGGCGAAGCGGAGATAGGCCATATCCGCCTTAACCGCGAAGGCCTTACGCTTGAAGATAGCTGCTCGGGCTGGGCGGTTGACAAAAAGATCCGTACAGTAATCGCTCAAAAGCCTGATGGTAAACTGGCCCAACTTTGTGCGGATGTAAATGGAGGCGAGGCCAAAATGTTACTAACTGCTTTGGAACAGGGAGATGCAGATGCACTGAAAATATTGAATGATACCGCTGCCGACCTGGGCTTCGGCCTATCACATGCTGTTCATCTCTTTCATCCGGATATTATAGTGTTAGGCGGAGGCTTATCCTTATTGGGTGAGCCTTTGCGCGTTCGGGTACAAAACGCCATCCGGGCTAATACCATGATCCTGTTTTTGCCCGGGCCAGGGGTAGTAATAGCCGAATTAGGCGAATTGGCAGTGCCCGTTGGGGCAATTGAAAACCTGAGGAGGCATATAGGTTAATTAACCCTTCAAGGTCAGTTTCTCACAATTTCAGAAAATCATTCCACCTGAATAAGCTTGCCTCTATAGTAACCATCCCGACCAGGATGGAAATATGGTTTAGCTATCCCTTAAAACTTATTGTTCTGTTTCCGCCAAATTTACAAACACGCAGATGGATCTGTTGTTAATAACACAGCGGCTTAATAACTGCCATTAATTAATAAACAATGAAACTCATCAAATTCAATAAAATAGGTAATGATATCCGGTTGCATACCGAAAGCCTTGCCCATATGGGGTTTAGGAAGATATTTGAAGGTATCGATCAGCTTAAAATAAAAAACGGCGTTGATAAACTCGGCCTCGAAGGTTTTATTAACCAGTGCGCTTGTCTTGCAGCAGGTTCGGGGGCTATGGCAGGAAGCGGGGGGATGTTTACCCTCGTAGCGGGGATCCCATTTGATTTCATCAATTTGATCACCCAGCAGTTTAGGGCTATTATGGGCATTATGTATTATTACCGGGGCACGTATGATAATGGGTTCGACGATTTTATGTCGTTAGTAGCAACATCGGTAAGGGTGGAAGCCGGCGTGGCTATCACCAAATCCATGATGGAGGGCATTGCCGAAAGGATGCTCATGATATTAGGTACCCGCACTGCCGAACGCCTGGTTCCGGTTGTAGGCGCGGTTATTGGCGGTACGGCAAATTACCTGTTTATTAAACGCATGGCCGAGCAGGTGAAACGGATGCAAAAGGATTTTGTGGTTATTGAAGTAGGATAGGGTACCTAAGCGCAGAGCGGGCATATGGCGTTTAACTATAAGCTTTCGAATTACAATGCCATTAAGCAATTCCAAATTGAACTACGGTTTGATGATATACCTGAGTTGAATAAGTCCGCTTGAAAATTGCTCGGCACCAAGCAATACCAGGTTAATGCGTTCTTTTATATTTGTAAAAAGGGGTTTTCCACTACCTAAAATTACCGGGTGTACGGATAGTAATAATTCGGAGATTAGATTGTTTTTGATAAACGCTTCAACAAGTTCTGCCCCGCCAAACAACCAGATATCGCGTCCTTCCTGGCTCCTGATTTCTTCGACCCTGTTTTTAAAATCAGCAGACCTCAGTATTTCAACATTATCAGCTTGCGGATCATGAAGTGTATCTGAAAACACATAAATTTTCATGGCGGCAAACATTTTTGGATCGGTACGCATGATCAGCTCATAACTTTTGCGCCCGATGAAGATGGCATCACAGGCTTTAAAAAAGTCGGTAAGGCCATAATCCTGGTCGTCAAAGCACCAGTCGTACTCCCCATTAGGGCCCTCAATATAGCTGTCGAGACTAACAGCTACGTTTAAAATTATTTTACGCATAGCATTATTCTTCGGGTGTGTTGTTCATTTCCTGCCATTGCTTGCTAAATGATTTATCAGCTACATGCGGCATCTCGCGTAAATGGCCCCAGGTACGTTTAAAGAAGGTTTTAAGCAGGAAGTTTTTCATGCCTCCGCCAAAAAAATCGGTGAGTTTGCGTTTAAGCATTCCTTTTTTCCAGATAGCCCAGCCCCAGCGTTCTTTATTGGTAACCAGGTTTTCGTTCACCGCATCGCGGCGGTTGAGGAGCAACATTTTATGGATGTCGATCTTAACCGGGCAAACCTCGGTACATTTACCGCACAGGCTTGAAGCATAGCTCAGGTGTTTAAAATTTTCCATCCCCTGGGTATGCGGAGTAATAATAGAGCCTATCGGGCCACTGTAAGTGGTGGCATAAGTGTGGCCTCCAATGTTTTTATAAATGGGGCAACCGTTAAGGCAAGCCCCGCAACGGATGCAGTAAAGGCCCTGGCGCTGGTCTTTTTTTGCCAGCAGACTGGTACGCCCATTATCCAGCAGTACTACGTACATTTCCTCAGGTCCGTCGGTTTCATCCGGCCGGCGCGGACCACTTAATATAGTATTGTAAACGGTAAGATTTTGCCCGGTGCCATGAGTAGATAGCATTGGCCAAAACAAGTCCAGATCGGTAATGGAAGGGATGATCTTCTCGATCCCCACAATGGCAATATGGATTTTAGGGAATGTAGTACAAAGGCGCGCGTTGCCTTCATTTTCGCTGATAGCGATGCTGCCGGTATCCGCTAATAAGAAATTGGCACCGGTGATACCTACATCGGCCTGTACATATTTTTCGCGAAGCAGCTCGCGGGCTTTCAGGGTAATTTGTTGGGGAGTGGCATCAATGGGGGTGCCAAATTTTTGGTGGAAAAGCTTCGCGATATCCTCCTTGCTGAGGTGCATAGCCGGGGTAACAATATGATATGGCTTTTGACCCAACAACTGCACGATATATTCACCCAGGTCGGTTTCAAGCGATTCTATTTGATTGCCCTCCAAAAACTCGTTCAGGTGAATTTCTTCAGTAACCATCGATTTGGATTTCACCACAGTTTTGGCATTGGCTTTTTTGATGATGTTCAGGATTTCGCGCTGGGCCTCCTCAACGTCATTTGCCCAGATCACTTTGCCACCGCGTTTCTGAAAATTGGCCTCAAACTCGGGGAGGAATTTGTCGAGGTTTTCCATCACCTTCCATTTGAGCACATGGCCTTTTTTCTTGGCATTATCTAAATTGATAACGCGCGATAGGCCCCGCGATACCGCCGTATTGTACCGGTCAATATTGAAGTTGATGATGTGACGGTGATCGGCATCAAAAGCCTTCTCCTCCGATTTTATCAAGAATTCTTCAGCGGTTGCTCCCATATATGCGAAAATAGGGTTTTTGTTTTATTTTTTGAATGGGTGGTTGATTAAGTTGATTATGTGAGTGGTTGTTTTTGAACAGATAAGATGTCAGAAGGTTTTAAATTTAGTGCGTGGTTTTCGCTGCCACGGATTACGCTACGCTAACCTGCGGCAGTATGTATAAAACACAAAAGGCGCATATGCGCCTTTTGTGTTTTATTTTAATGAGAGAACCGCTCTCCCAATCAACCATGCACTATTTCCCTCCGCCTGCAACTGCATCCACTACGGGACGCTTATCGCGGTTAGCAAGCTCCCAGCCGGTATAAAATACCAGTTGAGCGCGTTTAGCGAGTAGCGGGAAGTTGATCTTGCTTACCTCGTCGCCTGGTTGGTGATAATCGGCATGTACGCCATTAAAGTAAAATATGATTGGTACGCCGTGTTTTGCAAAGTTGTAATGATCGCTGCGGTAGTAAAACCTGTTAGGATCATTTGGATCGTCATACTTATAATCAAGTTTTAGTTTTGTATAAGTATTGTTGGCATTCTCTCCAATTTCATGCAGTTCCTTGCTCAGCATGGCCGAACCGATAGGGTATACATAATTCGCGGAATCAGGTTTACCAATGTACTCCTCACCTACGCGACCGATCATATCGATATTTAAATCCGTAATTGTATTAGCCAGCGGGAATACAGGATGATCTGAATAATACTCAGAACCCAATAAACCTTTTTCTTCGCCAACGTTACCTAAAAACAGGATACTGCGGCGGGGGCCATGGCCATCTTTTTTAGCTTTAGAGAAAGCACGTGCAATTTCCAGAACGCCGGTAGTACCTGATCCATCATCATCGGCACCGTTGTTCACTTTATCTTTAGCCTTTTCGTCGGGGTTTAAACCGATGTGGTCATAATGTGCCGAAAAGACCAACACTTCATCTTTCAGGTCGGTACCCTGCATATAGCCTAACACATCAACCGCTTTTACATCTTTTTTAGTGGTTGCGTAGTTTATAACCACATTGTCTTTAATAACAGTAGCCGGAGTAACTGCCGCTACCGAAGCAGATTTAAGATCGGCATAGCTTTTCCCCGTTGGCTTTACCAGTTCGTCGGCCAATGCAGCGGTGATGTTAATTACAGGTGCATTGGTATTTGCCGGCTTAGCTGCTTCGTCTTTAATAGTTAACCGCGGACTTGCTACGCTTTTACCCAAACGAGTCAGTACAGCAGCAATACCCGGATTTGCTGCTAATATAATAGCAGGGTTTTTACTTTGTAAATTTTTTACAACTTTCATGCGCGCATTGCTCATGCGGTAGCTGGTATTGGGTGTAGTTCCTGCTTCGGGCTTATCTTCGTTGATCCAAAGCACAATTTTGCCTGCCAGGTCGGTGCTGCCTATTTCGGCTTCGGTACCATAACCAACAAAAACAACGTCATTTACAGATGTACTTTTATCCGGAAAAGCGCCTCCAAAATAGAAGTCGGTGCCATACTCAAATGATTTACCGTTAACAGTAAATGCCGTTACTTTCAAAGCATTTTCGGTAAGTGGCACATCAAAAAAGTATGAGCCGTTAACAGGTGCCTGGAGCCCTAATTTTTTAAACTCGGCGGCGATATAGTTAGCGGCTTTTTCGGCGCCGGGCTTACCTGTTTCGCGGCCTTCAAATGCATCCGAAGCCAAGATGCTTAGGTGCTTTTTCGCGTCGTCGGCAGTAATCAGCCCGGCATATTTCATTGCCGTAGCGTTCTGCTGCGCACAGGCCGTCGTTGCGGAGGCCAGCGCGATAAGCAATAATGGTAATTTATTCATTCTTTTAGTTAATAGTTCGATGTTAGTTAATGGATCATGGTTAATAGATCATAGCCATTAATCGGAGCAAACCCGACTAATCTCTGATCTCTAACCTCCAATCTCCGGCTTAAGCACAGGCTATCTTCCCTACACGGTTAGCATGCCTGCCGCCTTCAAATTCAGTATTTAAAAATGTAGTTACTATAGCCTTCGCTTCTTCGGGGGTAACAAAGCGGGCAGGTACGCAAACTATATTGGCGTTGTTGTGGCTGCGGGCCAGTACTGCAATTTCTTCTTTCCAGCAAATGGCTGCACGGATGCCCTGGTGTTTGTTGGCCGTTATGGCTACACCATTTGCTGCGCCGCAAATCAGGATTCCCAAGTCGCATTCGCCGCTTTCAACGGCATTGGCTACCGGATGTGCAAAATCAGGGTAATCAACCGATTCGGATGAATAAGTGCCGAGGTCTTTTACTTCGACTGATGATAAAGCCTCTGTTAAAATTTGTTTATAGTCATATCCGGCATGGTCCGAACCGATAGCGATTTTTAGTCCCTGTTTCATTTAACAAAAATATAACGTTTTACTACTTTTTAAAGGTAAATAATTTGTTATAAAGCGACCAGTGTGTGCCTGCTCAAAAATGGGATTAAGCCAGTATAAAATATGCGGATTTCACCTATTTGCAACCCAGGGCAATAAAAACAGTAATATTAAAACTGTTAGTTGCCTTTTTCGAAATCAAGCTCCTTTTTAATCTTACGTTTTTCAACAAGGCCTGCTACAACAATACTAACTTCATACAGCACAAATAGGGGGATACTAACCACCGTCATGGTGAGCATATCAGGTGTAGGGGTAACTACGGCGGCAATAACCAGGATCACCACAATGGCATAACGGCGGGTTTCTTTCATGAACTTAGGGGTCATGACACCCAGGTTGGCCAATATGTAAACGATGATTGGCAATTGAAAAACAACGCCTGTAGCAAGGGTAAGGGTAGCTACTGACGAAATATAAGAATCGATATCAAATAAATTTTGGATAACCGCACTTACTGTATAACTCGATAGGAAATTAATAGACATCGGCGTGATCACAAAGTAACCAAAAGTGATCCCTAAAAAGAAAAGCACACAGGCATAAAATACAAAGCCTGTAGCAGCTTTGCGCTCGGCGTCATGCAATGCGGGTTTAATAAAACGCCATATCTCCCATATCAGGTAAGGAACGCCCAATGTAATACCAATAATTAATGCCGAGTTAATTTGGAGGGTAAATTGGCCCGCCATTTCGGTGTTGATTAATTTAATATTTACTTTGTCAATGCAAAAACCATCGCGGTGCAAAGCTGCACCAATTTTGCAAAGCATCCGGTAAGTCCAGAAGGTTGACTTACTGGGCCCCATGATAATGGTATCAAAAATCCAGTCGTAGTAATAAAAAACAACAGCGGTAAATATTACAATGGCTATTGAAGCCCTTACGAGATGCCATCTCAAGGCTTCGAGGTGATCAAAGAAGGACATTTCTGCCTCTAACGTTTTTCCTTTATCCTTTATGGCCTTGATGATCTTGTTCTCGCTCATTGTAATATATACCGCTGTATAAACGCTATCTTGCTAAGTACGTAGTATTTTATGAAGATAGTTTGAATTATATTTCAAATGTATCCATAAACTTGGTGGTAAAGTTACCAGCGCGGAAGTTTGGATCCTTCAATAATTTTAAATGGAATGGGATGGTTGTTTTAACGCCTTCTATTACAAATTCGCTCAATGCACGCTCCATAGTGCTCAAAGCTTCATCGCGGGTTTGGGCCACGCAGATAACCTTGGCGATCATCGAATCGTAATTTGGCGGTATAACATAGCCTGTGTATACGTGGGTATCGATGCGTACACCATGACCGCCTGGCGAG
The DNA here is from genome assembly GCF_049949235.1 of Mucilaginibacter sp. R-33. Lineage (NCBI taxonomy): Bacteria > Pseudomonadati > Bacteroidota > Sphingobacteriia > Sphingobacteriales > Sphingobacteriaceae > Mucilaginibacter > Mucilaginibacter sp. R-33. Next base: position 4,707,717 of record NZ_CP188089.1, on the reverse strand, counting down.
TGGAAATTGGTTATTTTACCCGGTGACGGACGGAAACCGTTAAACGGATCTTCGGCATTGATACGACACTCAATAGCATGCATTGTTGGCTCATAATTTTTGCCTGAGATAGGGATACCTGCTGCAACTTTAATTTGCTCTTTGATCAGGTCAAAGTTGATCACCTCTTCGGTAACCGGGTGTTCAACCTGGATCCGGGTGTTCATCTCCATAAAATAGAAGTTGCGGTCTTTATCAACCAAAAACTCTACGGTACCTGCGCCTTCATATTTAACGGCTTTAGCCCCTTTAATAGCGGCGTCGCCCATTTTTTTACGCAACTTTTCAGTCATGAAAGGTGAAGGAGATTCTTCAACCAGTTTCTGGTGACGGCGCTGAATAGAGCAGTCACGTTCAGAAAGATGACATACTTTTCCAAACTGGTCACCTACAACCTGAATTTCAATGTGGCGTGGGTCCTGAACATATTTTTCAAGGTACAAACCATCGTTACCAAAGGCGGCACCTGATTCGGCACGGGCCGAGTCCCAGGCATTCTCAAAGTCTTCGTCTTTCCAAACGATTCGCATCCCGCGGCCACCACCGCCGGCAGTTGCTTTTAAAATAACAGGGTAACCTATTTTATTGGCGATAGCAATACCCGATTTTACATCGGCAAGCAAACCATCAGAACCGGGAACAATAGGCACACCGGCTTTTTTCATGGTATCTTTGGCCGAAGCTTTATCACCCATCTGGTTGATCTGCTCGGCAGTAGCACCGATAAATTTGATACCATACTCAGCGCAAATGGCCGAAAATTTAGCATTTTCAGACAGGAAACCGTAACCAGGATGGATCGCATCTGCATTGGTTAACTCGGCAGCTGAAATAATGTTCGGGATATTTAAATAAGAATCGCGGCTTGGCGGCGGACCGATACAAACAGCTTCGTCGGCAAAGCGAACATGAAGACTATCGCGATCTGCAGTTGAATATACAGCTACCGTTTTAATACCCATTTCCTTACAGGTACGGATAATACGAAGGGCGATTTCGCCACGGTTAGCTATTAATATTTTTTTAAACATTGTTTTTCTTGAATATGCAAATTACAGATGTGCAAATATGCAGATGAAAAATATTAATGAATGATTGAAGGGCAAATATGTAAATTATAAATGTGCAAACGAATTAAATATCATCTGCACATCTGTAATTTGCACATACGCGCATCAATTAAACTGGTTCTACTAAAAACAGGGGTTGATCGTACTCCACAGGTGAGGCGTTATCAACAAGGATTTTTACCACGCGGCCCGAAACTTCTGATTCAATTTCATTGAACAGTTTCATAGCTTCAATGATACATACTACAGAACCAGGTTTGATCTCATCGCCAACATTAACAAACATAGGTTTATCCGGGCTTGATGAGCGGTAAAAAGTCCCGATCATAGGCGATTTAACGGTAATGTATTTCGATGTATCCGCAGCGGCCGGTGCAGTAGGTTCAACAGGCGCAGGGGCCGGTGCAGTAGGTAATGCCTGGGTAACAGGTTGCGTAACTGCCGGAATAGTAGCATGAACCACTGTAGGTTGCACCTCGTTGGTTTTTATTGTGATCTTAAAATCTTTTTGCTCGATTGATACTTCGTTCACGCCCGATTTGGAAACAAAGCGAATAAGGTCCTGAATTTGTTTAATATCCATGTTGAAGGATTAATTGGTTTTGGACAAAGTTTATATCTAAGTTATAGTCAAATGTGCAGATATGCAAATGCGCAGATATGCAAGTTATGTGTTGATTAATTAGCTTTTAAAATGGCCAGTTATCGTAGCTAAGCGGTCTGTTTTCTATTCCTTTAAGCAGATAACATGTACTTTTTACAGATGTTTTAAATTTCTGATATGATGAATGTACTTCCTTTATGTAAATTGGCACATCCGCACATCTGGAATCAGCACATCAATAAGCCCATTTTAAATAAACTGAACCCCAGGTAAAGCCACCGCCAAAGGCTGCTAAAATAAGGTTATCCCCTTTTTTAAACTTGCTTTCCCATTCCCACAAACAAAGGGGGATTGTGCCATTGGTGGTATTGCCATAGCGCTCGATGTTAACGATCACTTTATCTGAGCTGATACCTGTACGGTTTGCCGTAGCATCAATAATGCGCTTGTTGGCCTGGTGTGGTACCAGCCAGGCAATATCATCGCCGGTAAGGTGGTTGCGTTCCATTACCTCGTGCGCAACATCGGCCATATTGGTTACCGCAAATTTAAATACTGCCTGGCCTTCCTGATAGGCGTAGTGCTCTTTAGCATCAACCGTTTCATGGCTTGCCGGTTTCAATGAGCCGCCGGCTTTCAGGTTTAGGTACTGACTGCCCGAACCATCGCTTTTTAAAATAGAATCGATAATACCGTTGCCTTCTTCATTAGGCTCAAGCAATACCGCGCCGCAGCCGTCGCCGAAAATGATGCAGGTAGCACGGTCCTGGTAGTTAATAATAGCCGACATTTTATCGCCGCCAACAACCAGCACCTTTTTATGCTTGCCGCTTTCAATAAATTGAGCGCCGGTGGTTAAACCGTATACGAAGCCTGAACAGGCTGCCTGTAAATCAAATCCCCATGCGTTTTTAGCACCAATTTTATGCGCTAAAAGATTTGCTGTAGCGGGGAAGATCATATCGGGGGTTGTAGTACAAAAGATGATAAGATCGATCTCATCGGCACCGATGCCGCGTTTTCTGAGCAGCTCGGTAACAGCAGGGACCGCCATATCTGATGTAGCAAGGCCTTCGCCTTTTAATATGCGCCGCTCCTTGATACCGGTACGGCTGGTTATCCATTCGTCATTTGTATCAACCATCGTTTCCAGTTCCTGGTTGGTTAATACATAGTCGGGGACGTAACCATGTACTGCGGTAATAGCGGCATGAACTTTACTCATCTTTATAAAATTACTGGAATGCTTGTTTTATTTTATCAACGAGGTTACTCTCTACCATGTTCTTTGATAAAAGGACCATGTTTTTTATTGCCTCGGGGCTCGAGATGCCGTGACCAACAACAACGGGAGCATTTACGCCCAGTATCGGGCTGCCACCGTATTGTTCATAATTAAACCTGTCAAAAAACTCGTCCTTTAGCTGTTTTTTCCGCGTTATAACGTAGAACGATTCAGCAAGCTTTAATATTACATTGCCGGTAAAACCGTCGCATACATAAACGTCGGCGCTTTCACTAAAAAGATCGCGTCCTTCAACATTACCTACAAAGTTAAACAACGATGTAGCTTTCATTAATGGGTAGGTGGCCTGGCTAAGGATATTACCTTTTTCTTCTTCTTCGCCAATATTTATGAGCGCAACCCGTGGATTGGCTATATCATAAACGGTTTGGGCAAACAAGCTGCCGAGCACGCCGAACTGAACAAGCACATCGGGCTTACAATCGGCATTGGCACCTACATCCAACAAAATACCCAAACCGCCTTTAAGTTTGGGTACAATAGTAGTCATTGCCGGACGTACAACACCCGGAATAGTTTTCACGCTGAACATGGCACCAACAAGCATGGCGCCGGTATTGCCAGCTGATGAGAATGCCTGGATTTCGCCGCTTTTTAACAGCTGGAAACCAACTGATATGCTCGAATCAGGCTTCTGAACAATAGCTTTGGTAGGGTGTTCACCCATACCAATAACTTCGGTTGTATGTACAAATTCGAAGTTATCAGGGCTTACACCATTTTCCTGAAGAATACTTACTGTAACTTCCTTATCGCCAATAAGTACCAGTTTCTGGTCGGCAGATAAAGTTTTATACGCTTCGATAGCTCCTAAAACAGCTGCTTTGGGAGCGTAATCACCGCCCATAATATCTAAGCCAATCTTCATTCTCAGAAAATTAAACTTATGCTACTGCTGCTTTCTCAATAAGAACTTTACCGTTGTAGTAAACATTACCATCAACAGTATATGCCCTGTGCGGCAAATGCACAGCGCCTGTAGTTTGGCAGGTAGTTAAAGTTGGAGCTTCCGCTTTGTAATGCGTTCTGCGTTTATCTCTCCTTGATTTCGAAAATTTCCGCTTTGGATGTGGCATAATATCCTAATATTAATTATTTATTCATTTTCCTGAGCGCATCCCACCGTGGGTCTGTTTGCTCACTTTGTTCACCATTTGCCGAAAAACTATTTAGTTTTTCAAGCATTTCTTTATCACAATAAGGGGTTTCACCCTCGTTGTCGCAAACCGATATAAACGGCACTGCAACGTTAATGTATTCGTAAATCAGCCCGGCTATATCAATCTCATGATCGTTTTTGCCAAGGGTAATGATCTCCTCGTCTTCATCTATCAGTTCATCGCTGAACTTAGCTATTTGCTGTTCAATAATATCAACCTGCTGCGGCAGTTGCGATAAACACCTGTCGCAGGTAGTATCAATTGTGCCGTCTATCTTAAAATGCAGGATCAGCATAGTTTCCTGCTTATCCAGTTCAACCTCACAGTGCAGGGTTGCTTTTTTTACGAGCGAATATTCAAACTCATCAAAAAAGTCATCCTGTATGTCATACTCAAACTGGTGTTTCCCAAGTTTAAGCCCCGTAAAGGGAATCGAATATTTTTTAAGCGGTTTCAATGAGCGACAATTAGCCCGCAAATGTAGAGAAAAATACCATAACTGGAAAGTGTTTTTTTATTTTGCCCTTTTGAGGAGGTTAAAGGTAAAAGGAGAAAGGTAAAAGGTTGGAGTACAGTGATTTTTACGCAATGCAAAAATCACTGTTCTATCTTTATGGAATTAGTTTGATAAAACCTCGCCCTTCATTTTTGAGGCAATTTGCAGCGCTTTGTATGCATTGACTATGCCCCCGGTTTTGGATAGCGTTGTAAAATCAACCTTTTCGGTTTTGCTGCCGGGTTTTAATACCATGGTGCCCCTTAGCGGTGTTGCCGAGCCTAAAATAGCTTCCTTTACCTGCTTAGCACTCAGGCTTGGATAGTATTCTAATATCAAAGCCGCAATGCCTGCCGTTATTGGCGACGAAAAGCTGGTGCCGTCTTCTGTATCAACCTCAGCATCGGTAGTAATTGAGGTAACTTTTACCCCTGGCGCAAATATATCAACGCTCTTTTTGCCGTAATTGGAAAAATCACCGGCAAGGTTTTGCCCCATTCTGGGCCCCGACGCACCAACGCTGATCACGTTATCAGCATCGCTCGATGAGCCATCTAAAAAAGTATCATTTGGAAATTCGGGCTGAAGGTCCATATCCTGGTTATCGTTGCCGGCAGCCATTACTAATAAAACATTCTTTGAGGCCGCATATTTGAAAGCGGCATCTACCCATTCCTTATGTGGCGAGATCTTTTTTCCGAAGCTCATGTTAACCACCCTGACGCCGTTATCAACAGCGTAGCGTATAGCATTGGCTACGTCTTTATCATATTCATCGCCATTAGGTACGGCCTTAATGATCATCAGTTTTACATTATCGGCCACGCCATTGATACCATAATTGTTGTTACGCACCGCGCCAATGAGCCCGGCCACACCGGTGCCATGTGCCGCATCTGCAAATTTTACCAGGTTATTGCCATATGGTTTGCCATCCATTGTATCCGGATCATCGCCTACAATGCGTTTGCGCGATGTAAGGTCAGGCGATACATCATTGTTAAGTTTCGCCAGGTATTCGCTCAGGTCCTTAATGATTTTGGCATTGGTAGAACCCGCGCCCTCCTGCGAAAACACCGATTCCCAAACATATTTGCTTTGGCTTAAGGTGTCATTAGTGGCTTTAACCTTTACAAGGTCGGCCTGTGTAAAAGTGCCGTTTGCCGGTAAATTAAGACCGCGCTTAATATACCCGCTGGTAACCATCAACGCGTTCATCACCGGCGAAAGCTGGCCGATTTCGGTGTTGGCCTTGTTTACTGTTGAATCATAAACCGTTTTAACACGCAGCCAGTAAGCATATTCTTTTTTATTGGTAGCGGTCGAATCCGTAACCGAAGCATATTTACCTTTTAATTTATTGTATTCGCGTACCTCTTCTGTGGTTTCGGTAAAGTCGGCTTTGCCGCCGGGGCCGCCTAAAAAGTTCCATCCATGTATATCGTCAACGTAGCCATTATGGTCGTCATCAATGCCGTTTCCTGGAATTTCTTTATTATTTACCCATAGCACTGTTTTCAGGTCCGTTTGCGAAGTATCAGCACCACTGTCAATAGTTGCAACAACAACCGGCTTGCTTTTTTTGCCTTGCACAAACATATAGGCCTGCTTTAAGCTGATGCCGTAAAAGCCGCTCTCCTTTAAATCAAGCAGGTGCCAGGCTTTTGGCGGGGCGGGTTCGGCCGCCGGCATTTGTTGAGCCGATGCCGGTAAATTAACTAATAATACTGCTGATAAAGTGGTTGCGCTTACGTACTTACAAAATTTGAACATGAACTGTGTATTATAGTATGTCTTATCTAAGACACAATGAATCGTTTTAGTTTAATCTTCCGGCTTTTTACGTGCCGACTTTCATTTAGGTTAATTTTTATTTTCAGGGCGTTGCCTTCGGCTGGGCTATCCGCTCATGCGCCTGCAGGCATTATGCTCATGGGCCGGTATCCGCTGCTATCCCTAACGCAAATCAACTTATGTCATTGCGAGGAGGAACGACGAAGCAATCGCATACTCTACAGAGCGGCCATGCTTCCGTGCGATTGCCACGCTACACTCGCAATGACATAAAGGTTGATTTACAAATCAAACTTTATCCCCTGGGCTAAAGGCAGGGTTTTTGAATAGTTTATAGTATTGGTTTGTCGCCTCATATAAACTTTCCATGCATCCGATCCTGATTCCCTGCCGCCGCCTGTTTCCTTTTCACCGCCGAAAGCGCCGCCTATTTCAGCCCCGGATGTGCCGATGTTAACATTAGCAATTCCGCAATCAGAACCTGCGTAGGATAAAAATTGTTCTGCCTCGCGCAAATTATTGGTCATAATAGCTGATGACAGTCCTTGCGGAACACCATTTTGCAAATCGATAGCCTCCTCAATAGTATTGTATTTGATAAGGTAAAGGATAGGTGCAAAGGTTTCGTGCTGCACTATCTTAAAGTGATTTTCAACCTCAGCAATGCATGGTTTTACATAACAGCCCGATTCATAACCTACACCTTCCAGTTTGCCGCCTTCAACCACGAAGTTGCCGCCTTCGGCCTTGCATTTTTCAATCGACTCAAGATACAAGGCAACAGCATCTGTGTCAATCAAAGGGCCCATATGGTTGTGTTCATTCAATGGGTTTCCAATCCTGATCTGCTTATAAGCGTTAACCAGCTTTTGCTTAAATGCCTCGTAAACGCTTCCATGAATAATAAGTCTGCGGGTACTGGTGCAACGCTGGCCGGCAGTACCCACGGCGCCAAACACCGCTCCGATGAGCGACATATCCAGGTCGGCATTTTCGCTGATGATGATGGCATTATTACCACCAAGCTCCAGCAGGCTTTTGCCAAGCCTTGCACCAACCGCGGCGCTCACCGCTTTACCCATACGGGTTGAGCCTGTAGCAGATACTAATGGAACGCGTGTATCGCCAGCCATGAGCTCACCAATGTTGCGGTCGCCGATAACCAGGCATGAAACGCCTTCTTCAATGTTATTCTTTTTAAAAACCTCCTGTGCTATATGCTGGCAGGCAATAGCTGTTAAAGGCGTTTTTTCGGATGGTTTCCAGATGCATACATCGCCGCAAACCCAGGCCAGCAGGGAGTTCCAGCTCCAAACCGCCACCGGGAAGTTAAATGCCGAAATAATACCTACTATACCCAGAGGGTGATATTGCTCATACATGCGGTGCTCTGGCCTTTCGCTGTGCATGGTTAAACCGTAAAGCTGGCGGCTTAAGCCAACCGCAAAATCGGCAATATCTATCATCTCCTGCACCTCGCCCAGGCCTTCCTGCAGGCTTTTGCCCATTTCGTAGGATACGAGGATGCCCAGGTCCTGCTTGGCTGCGCGTAAGGCCTCACCAATCTGGCGCACTATTTCGCCGCGTTTAGGTGCCGGGGTTTTACGCCAGGTTTTAAATGCTTTGGCTGCCTGCTCAACCGCCTGGTTATAATCTGCTTCGGTTGCCAGCCTTACTGCTGCTATTTTTTTGCCGTCGACCGGCGATGTTATATCTTTTACTGCGGCACCGTCGCTGCTGCCCCAGGTACTGCCTGTACTAAAGGCGTCATTAATATCGTTTATATGTAAACGTTTTAGGATATCTGAAATATTAGGCTCCATAATTGTTACTTTTGCCAAAGGTAGAAATCTTTAGGGCAATTTTTCAGAATCACTCATCGCTTGCCTGTTGTATCCATTGTTATTAATTATCAATGCTTTGTATTGAACAGTTGTTAAGAATGTTTGAATGTTGAAAACTAAATTGCATTTTGGATGCTTACTTATTGTAATTTGAACTCAATAAGTCTTTACAAGGCAATTTGTCAACCTAAAGCGGATGTTCTGCAAACAAAATTGAATGGAAGAAGAATTTGAATTTGGTTTTACCGAAGACCCAAAATTCTCGGTAGAACGGTACGAGGAAATGATCAGAAATCAGGACTTGTACTTTTTTGATGCCCAGGCGTTTGAGAACATTATCGACTACTACATCGAAAAGAATGATCCGGCCAGGGCATTACAGGTAGCAGAGTACGCGAGAAGCCAGCACCCTTTTGCGGCAATTTTCCTGATCAAACAGGCCCAACTGCTTGTGGTAAGCAACAAGGTTCCGGAGGCTTTTGCCGCTTTGGACCAAGCTGCTATGCTCGAAGCATCTGACGCGGATATCTATATTATCCGCGGTAATCTGTACGAAAGCCTGGAGCGTTATTCCGAGGCGCTGGAAAATTACGAAAAAGCGCTTGACCTTGCCGAAGAGACCGACGAGATCTTGCTGCACATAGCCTACGTTTATCAAAACATGGGCGATTATGAGACTGCCATAACTTATCTTAAGCTCTGTCTTAAGCAAAATATGGAAAACCAGGATGCCCTTTACGAACTGGCGTTTTGCTACGACGTAATGGACAACCAACAGGAAAGTGTTCAGTTTTACCAGCAATATATCGATAACGAACCCTACAGCTATGCGGCCTGGTATAATTTAGGCAATGCCTATACCAAGCTGAGCCTGTTTGAAAAAGCCATCGACGCATATGACTATGCTATATTAATTAAGGACAGCTTTGCATCGGCCTATTTCAACAAAGGCAATGCACTGGTTAACCTTGAAAAATATGCTGAAGCTATAGAAGTTTACCGCCACACCTTTGAATATGAGCAGCCCAATGCCGATACTTATTGTGCCATTGGCGAATGCTATGAAAAGCTGGAGCAAATGGACGATGCGCGTGCCTTCTACAAAAAATCGGTTAAGATGGATCCAAAACTGGCCGATGCCTGGTTTGGGATTGGGGTAACCCTTGATTTTGAGGAACGTTACTTTGAAGCGCTGCACTTTTATAAAAAAGCGCTCGACCTTGATATTGCCAATGCCGATTACTGGTTTGCTATTGCCGATGCCGAATATAAGCTCGGGCATTTAGATGAAGCAGAAAAGGCTTACGAAAAGGTGGTTGAGCTAAATCCGCTTGATATTGATGCCTGGCTGGATTATTCGTCGATACTTTACGAGCAGCAAAAGCTTAATGAAGCTATTGAAATTATAGCCCAGGCTATCAAAAATAATCCCGAAGCGGCCGAGCTTTACTATCGTATGGTTGCCTACCTGTTTGCCAAAGGCGAATACAATGAAGCCCTTAACAACCTGGAATATGCTTTAGCAGCCGATCCGGAGAAACATTACATCCTGTTTGATTACCTGCCGCAATTGCAAAAGAATAAAGTGATTGTGGATATTATCAACAGGTATACTAAGTAGAGGAGAATGGTGGGTGGTTGATTGGGGTGATTAGGTGAATGGTTTATCTCATAATAAAAATTAAAACATAAAAGGCGCGTATTATGCGTCTTTTGTGTTTTAGGGATATTTAAACTACTCTCCTAATCAACCCAATCAACCACTCACCATAAAAATCACAACAATAAATTTACAATCAGCTTTAAAATCATTTAACATTTGAAATTTGCACATCTGCATATTTGTTGCGACCTTTGCCTCGTTAGAACTTTTAGTTATAGGCTATAACAAATACTCACAATGAACTACACTATCAATCATCTTCCTGATCGTACAACTAAACCACGTGATAAAGGCATTACCATGGTTATGGATAAAGGCCTTAGCTTGCGCCAGGTTGAAGATTTTATTGAAGTTGGCGGGCCGTATACTGACATTGTAAAGCTGGGTTGGGCTACATCATATGTAACCCCTAATCTTGAACAAAAACTAAAGCTCTACCGGGAGGCCGGGATCCCTGTTTATTTTGGGGGCACCCTGTTTGAGGCCTTTATTGTACGTAACCAGTTTGACGATTACCGCCGTTTATTGGATAAGTACCAGCTGGAACATTGCGAAGTATCCGATGGTTCGATCACTATTGAGCATGATGTAAAATGTAACTATATCAGCGAGCTGGCCAAACAGGTTACGGTAATATCCGAAGTTGGCTCAAAAGATGTTCAAAAGATCTTTGCCCCTTATAAATGGATCAAACTGATGAATGCCGAAATTGAGGCCGGCTCATGGAAAGTAATTGCTGAAGCACGTGAAAGCGGAAATGTGGGTATTTATCGTGATTCGGGAGAGGTACGCCAGGGATTGATTGATGAGATCCTGACCCAGATCCCTGAAGGGACTATTATTTGGGAAGCGCCTCAAAAAGCGCAGCAAGTTTGGTTCATTAAATTGATAGGTGCGAATGTTAGCTTGGGTAATATCGCTCCAACGGATATCATCCCGCTTGAAACCTTAAGGTTAGGTATCCGCAGCGATACTTTCGACCATTTTTTAGAGATGTAATTGTTGACTGATCTTAATATAACAATTAACCCAGCCTCCGGAGTAATCCGGAGGCTTTTTGTTTTAGAGGGCACGAGTCAACCTTACACACAGGCAATCTCACAAGACTGGCACCGGCAGGCTAAAACACAGTGACTGAGTATTGTTAAAACTATATGCCTTTTTCAAAAAAAATACATCAATTCTTAATTATCAACACTGCAAGTATTTAAAAATCAATTAATTTATCTTGCATAAGAACAAGGGACGCATGTTATTCCAAGCCTGTGGAAAACTCCGGTTATTATGCTATTCAGCATACTAATAGATTTGATTTAAAACCCCTGAACCTTTTTAGTGTTGCACGTACTCAGTTAATTTTATCATAATCTGTAAAAGCTATGGCTAAAAATATTACCAGGAAGGCGCCCGCAGCAAGCGGGGAAAAGGGGCTCAAAGCCGAACGCTATTTCACCAAAGAAGGTACCAGTGTTTACGACCTGTTTAAATATGAAAAGCGATCGTCGGTGATCCGCAACCCCTCAGGCGATGCCGTATTTGAAATGAACGATGTTGAGGTACCGGCGGGCTGGTCGCAGGTGGCTACTGATATCCTGGCTCAAAAATATTTCCGTAAGGTAGGCGTACCCCAACCCGACGGCTCAACCGGATCTGAAAAAAGCATTAAACAAGTTGCCCATCGTATGGCCAACTGCTGGAAGGATTGGGGTATGCGATATGGTTATTTTGCTTCACCAAAAGATGCTGAGATCTTTTATGATGAAATAGTTTATACTATTGTTGGCCAACTGGCTGCCCCAAACTCGCCGCAATGGTTCAATACCGGTCTGCATACCTCATACGGCATTACCGGCAAACCACAGGGACATTATTATGTAGACCCGGTAACAGAACAACTGAGTAAATCAACCTCGGCTTATGAGCGCCCGCAGCCGCACGCCTGCTTCATCCTTTCTGTTGATGACGATTTGGTGAACGAGGGCGGCATTATGGACCTTTGGGTTCGTGAGGCCCGTATTTTCAAATACGGATCAGGCGTAGGCACAAACTTTTCTAAGATCCGCGGCGAGAGTGAAAAACTATCGGGAGGTGGTTATTCATCAGGCCTGATGTCATTCCTGAAAATAGGCGACAGGGCAGCAGGAGCTATCAAATCGGGCGGGACAACCCGCAGGGCAGCCAAAATGGTTTGCCTTGATCTGGATCATCCCGAAATTGAGGGGTTTGTGAACTGGAAAGTAGAAGAAGAAAAGAAAGTAGCAGCCCTGATAGCCGCAGGTTATTCGTCTGATTATGAAGGCGAGGCTTACCGTACGGTATCCGGTCAAAATTCCAATAATTCAGTACGCATTCCCAATAGCTTTTTTACAGCACTTAAAACAGGCTCGGCCTGGAATTTAACCAGCCGGATGAGCGGCAAAACCGTTAAATCCATATCCTCGCAAAAACTGTGGGACGATATCGCTTTTGCAGCTTGGGCCTGTGCCGATCCGGGTGTTCAGTTTGATAGCACTATTAATGAGTGGCATACCTGCCCCGAAGGTGGTCGCATCAATGCTTCTAACCCCTGTTCGGAGTATATGTTTTTGGATAATACGGCCTGTAACCTGGCATCCATCAACCTTGCCCATTTCTTTAATCCGCAAACGCGCGTGTTTGATGTAAAGGGTTTTGAACATGCCTGCCGAGTGTGGACCATTGTACTGGAAATCTCCGTATTGATGGCTCAATTCCCATCAAGAGAAGTAGCACAATTATCCTATGATTACCGCACACTTGGCCTTGGTTATGCCAACCTGGGTTCGGCCCTAATGGTGAACGGCATTCCTTATGATAGTGACGAAGCGCGTGCTATTGGCGGAGCTATTACCGCCATCATGACCGGCACTGCCTATGCAACCTCAGCCGAAATGGCCCGAGAGCTGAGTGCTTTCAGCCGCTATAATGATAACAAAGAGCACATGTTGCAGGTGATGCGCAATCATCGCTATGCTGCGTATAATTCTACCGAAAACTACGAGGGACTGGAAATTACCCCTCCCGGTATTAACCCAAAGCATTGCCCCGATTACCTGCTTTCAGCTGCCTGCAATGCCTGGGACAAGGCCGTTGAAATGGGCGAAAAATATGGTTACCGCAACGCTCAAACCACTGTTATAGCCCCAACGGGAACTATCGGTTTGGTAATGGATTGCGATACTACTGGTATCGAGCCGGATTTTGCGTTGGTGAAATTCAAAAAATTATCGGGTGGGGGCTACTTCAAAATTATTAACCAGGCTGTGCCCGAGGCTCTGCGCAATTTAGGTTACCAGGACCATGAGGTTACCGCCATTGTTAATTATGCTAAAGGTGCAGCAACCCTAAAAGGTGCTCCCCATATCAATATAGATACGCTTAAAGCCAAAGGTTTTAATGATGATGAACTGGAAAAACTGGACAAGGGCCTGGTATCTGCCTTTGAGATCAGCTTTGCTTTCAATATCTGGTCGCTGGGTGAAGAATGTTTGAAACGTTTGGGCATCACGGCCGAGCAGTATAATGCGCCCGATTTTAATGTGCTGCGCGCACTTGGTTTCAGCAAAAAACAAATTGCAGAAGCTAACGAGTATATCTGCGGTACTATGACCATCGAGGGAGCGCCGTACCTGAAACAACATCATTATCCTATTTTTGATTGCGCCAACAAATGCGGTGCAAAAGGCGAGCGCTATATCCATGCCCATGGGCACATCAAAATGATGGCAGCAGCGCAGCCATTTCTTTCGGGTGCCATTTCAAAAACCATCAACCTGCCAAACGAAGCCAAAGTTGATGAGATCAAAGATTGCTACGAGCTTTCGTGGAAGCTGGGCTTGAAAGCCAACGCACTTTATCGTGATGGCTGTAAGCTATCCCAACCGCTCTCAACCAAATCAGATGTTAAGGAAGAAGCTGATGACAAGCTGGATACAATTGAAGAAGTATTAGGCGAAGCTGCCAACGTAAAACTGAGCGATCTGACACCCGAGCAGGTTATTGAAGCAGCCATGGCCATCATGGAAAAATCAAAGGATACCAATTTTATGCGCCAGCTTTCGCGCGTGGTGCAAAAGAAACACCTGCCATACAAACGCCGCGGCTTTACGCAAAAGGCCAGTATTGACGGGCAAACCGTATTTGTGCGTACTGGAGAATATGAGGACGGCACCCTGGGCGAGATTTTTGTAGATATGCATAAAGAAGGTGCAACTTTCCGCTCATTGATGAACTGTTTTGCCATCGCGGTTTCTATTGGTCTGCAATATGGTGTACCGCTGGAGGAATACGTAGAAAAATTTACCTTCACCCGTTTTGAACCGGCGGGAATGGTGGTAGGGCATAGCAATATTAAAAGTGCAACCTCCATTATTGATTATATTTTCAGGATGCTGGGCTATGAATACCAGGACCGCACCGACCTGGTACACATCATAACCGATAAAAACGGCGTATTGGGAAACCCGCAAATGGGTGATGAGGATTTTAATGCCGATGAAACCAATGTGTATCAGCCATCTACTCAATCTTCAGATAATTCTATAAATGCTCAAAGAAAAGGCTTATCTTTCGATGTTAGCATGGGCGTACAAAGTGATGCGCCAAGCTGTAACGTTTGCGGGCATACCACGGTTCGTTCGGGTACCTGTTACAAATGCTTAAACTGCGGCAACTCAATGGGATGCTCGTAATCAATACGGATTTTTTCAAATCAATTATAAATAGTTAATTATGTTTAGCCCCGCTCACCAGGCGGGGCTTATTTATTGTCAGGGTCAAAATTAATGCTGCAGTAATAGTAATTGCAATGCCATAAAAACCCTGGCATAAAGCCCACCTGCAACTCGATGCTTATTTTTGTGTTCACAATAGATATGAGCACAAACAAGATCAAACTGAGCGTGCTCGACCAGTCGCCAATTAGAAAAGGCGCTACTGCCGAGCAGGCCATACAGGAAACTATACAACTGGCAAAATATACAGATACCCTTGGCTACACCCGCTTCTGGATTTCGGAACATCATAATATGGGTATTATAGCAGGCTCAACGCCCGAAGTATTGTTAGCCCATTTGGCCGGCGAAACTAAAAACATGCGCATGGGGTCGGGTGGTATCATGATGCCAAACCACAGCACCCTTAAAGTTGCCGAAAATTTTAGGATGCTGGAGGCGCTGTTCCCCGGCCGGATTGACCTTGGAATGGGCCGCGCGCCGGGTACCGACAGGATCACCGCAGCCGCGCTTAACCCTTCAAACCAGTTCAGGGAGGAGGACTTTGTTGAGCAACTGGCCGATCTGCAGAATTACTTTCATGATACTTACGAACCGGGAACCATACAGGCGCGCATCAGAGCTATCCCGCAGATTAAAACCGTGCCTAACATGTGGTTGCTAAGTTCGAGCGGACAAAGCGGCTTGTTCGCGGCACATTTCGGTATGGGTTTTTCCTTTGCACATTTTATTAACCCCAATGGCGGACCCGAAAGTGTTAAAATGTACAAGGAGCGATTTCAGCCATCTGATGACCTGCGACAACCACAGGCTAACGTAGCTGTATTTATCTTCTGTTCTGAAGATGAGGAAAAAGTGAGGCAGCACCAGGCCGTTATGGACCATCGCTTTCTGCAGTTTGAAAAAGGCGGGCCAATAATTCCGTTGAGTTATGATGATGTAAAGGATGTTGATTATACCTCGGCTGAGCAGGAACGCATCCGTTATAACCGGTACCGCGTAATTGCCGGCTCGCCAACAGAGCTTAAGCTGAAGTTAAACTGGCTTGCCAATGATTACGGAGTGGATGAAATTATGGCTGTTACCATTACCGAAAATTTTGAGGACAGGCTGGAATCGTACCGCTTATTGGCCGAACAGTTTGAATTATTATAATCCTCGTAAAACAACTTTTTTTAGCAAATGCCGTTTCTATGCCAGGAACGGCATTTTTTATTGAGGCTGATACGATTATTCACATATTAAAAACTTTATAAGGCTTTAAATTGTATCTTTGGAAAGATTATAAATAAGTCTATTTTCTACAATTCAATGGTTATTATCATATTTTTCATAGCGCATTGGTTTCTGTCGCTATTTTTTCAAACGTTCTTTCTGCACAGGTACGCGTCTCACAAAATGTTTACAACCAATAAGTTTTACGAGGGGACTTTTTACCTGCTCACCTATATTTGCCAGGGATCATCGTTCCTGAACCCAAGAGCTTATGCCATTATGCACCGCGAACACCATGCATATAGCGATACCGAAAAAGACCCGCATTCGCCTCATTTTTTTAAGGATGTTTTCCAGATGATGGTATATACGGCTAAAAGCTACAGGCTGCATGTAAGGAAGCTGAAGGAGCCCGAAGAGCGCTTTAAGGGTAATATCCCTGAATGGCGTTTTGTTGATTTTATTGGCTCATCAATGGTATCACGCATCTCATTTGGTGTTTTATACATTTTATTTTACGTGGAGTTTGCTACAGCATGGTGGATGTTCCTGTTGATCCCTATCCACTTTTTAATGGGGCCAATACATGGTGCTATTGTTAACTGGTGCGGTCATAAATACGGTTATCAAAACTTTGATAACGGTGATAAATCAAAAAACACAACCCCGTTCGATTTTCTGATGCTGGGCGAACTATTCCAAAACAATCACCACAAACATCCGAACAAAGCCAATTTTGGCGCTAAGTGGTTTGAGATAGACCCGGTTTACCCCGTAATGAAACTCATGCACTGGATGCGGATCATTAAACTGCGTAAAGCGTATCTTTAAGCTGAAAGCTTAAAGCCACAAAATAAAAGACAAGGCCTAACGCCGGGAGCTAAAAAGCTTTCAGCTTTAGGCCTTGTCTTTTTAGCTCTGAGTTTTGCTTTAAGCTTTCAGCCTTCGGCTTTCAGCTTCTTTCCCTATCTTTGCCGCTTATAAATACATAAATCCATGAGTGTTTCTTTATTAGCTCAAAATTTGCATGGCTCGGAGATCATTAAGATTGCGGGCGAGATCAACGAATTAAAACGACAAGGCCAGAATATCGCCAACCTTACCATTGGCGATTTCGATTCCAATATTTATCCTATTCCAACTCCTCTAAAGGAAAAGATTATTGACGCCTATAATCATAATCAAACCAACTACCCGGCTGCTGATGGTATGCTTGATCTGCGCCAGAGTGTAAGTGGCTTTTTGAAAAGAAGTTTAGGTCTTGACTATGCGCCCAACCAAATCCTGATTTCGGGTGGTTCGCGCCCGCTGATCTATTCTATATTTTTGGCGGTAGTTAACCCCGGCGAAAAAGTGGTTTTCCCTGCACCATCATGGAACAATAACCACTACAGTGATCTATTGAATGCTGATGCGGTAATTATTCCTACCTCCCCAGACAACAATTTTATGCCTACTGCAGATGATATCCGTCCGCATTTAAAGGGAGCGGCTTTATTGGCGTTATGCTCGCCTTTAAATCCTACCGGTACCATGTTCAGCAAAAAAGACCTGGAAGAGATCTGTGATCTTGTAATTGCGGAAAACAAGAGCCGCGCGGTCGGTGAGAAACCACTGTATTTGTTATACGATCAGATCTACTCACAATTAACTTTTGGCGAGCACAAACACTACGATCCGGTAACACTTCGTCCGGAGTTAAAAGATTACACCATTTTCGTTGATGGCGGTTCAAAATGTTTTGCAGCAACTGGTGTACGTGTAGGCTGGGGTTTCGGGCCAGAGCTGGTTATCGAAAATATGAAAGCCATTGTAGGCCACATGGGTGCCTGGTCGCCCAAGCCTGAACAGATGGCTATGGCCAAATTTTTAACCGATGAGGCTGATGTAAACAATTACCTTACCGATTTAAAAGAAAAGATCCAGGCAAGCCTAACTGCCCTGCACGAAGGTTTCCAGGAAATGAAAGCCAGCGGTTTAAATGTAGACTCGATTGAACCAATGGGCGCTATCTATCTTACACTTAAAATAGATTACAGCGGCAAAACTACTCCCGATGGCAAAGTGCTAAGAGATTCGGCAGATATTAACTTTTATTTGATTAAAGAAGCAGGAGCCGCATTTGTTCCATTCTCCGCCTTTGGTACAGGTGATGAAGTGAACTGGTTCAGGGCATCGGTTGGTGCAACCCCGCTTCATGAAATTGAGGCCTTGATACCAAGGGTGAAAGCGGCGCTGAGCAAGTTAAAATAGTTCAAGTACTCCTTCTACTTCTTGCGCTCGTTATAAACGAGCGCAAGAGTTTGTTGAAAAACGAAAAAGCGATGAGCATTAATTACTCATCGCTTTTTCTTTTAAAGCCCTCGCCCTTTAGGGGAGGGTTTGGGAAAGGCATTTACCCCAATATTTCCTTAATATCCTCTGCCGTAAGGGATTTAATAAAGCTTTCTTCGGTAGTGATCAACGCCCTTGACAGGCTGAGTTTGCGCTGCTGCAGGGCCAGGATCTTTTCTTCAACCGAATCTTTGGTGATGAATTTATAAATGAAAACGTTTTTGGTTTGCCCGATACGATGTGTGCGGTCAATGGCCTGCTGCTCAACAGCCGGGTTCCACCATGGATCGAGAATGAACACATAATCGGCTTCGGTAAGATTAAGGCCTACGCCGCCGGCTTTTATCGAGATCAGGAATACACGCGTTTTTTCATCTTCCTGGAACTGCTTAACTACATCACCGCGGTTTTGGGTACTGCCGTCAAGATATACATAAGGGATGCCAACCCGATCAAAATGATCGCGGTAAATGCTAAGTTGTTTTACAAACTGCGAAAATATGAGCACTTTATGGCCACCATCGAGTACGTTATTCAGCGTATGAACCACGTCCTCAAACTTGCCACTATCGCCCTCATAATCTTTATCAATCATGATAGGGTGGTTGGCAATTTGCCTTAGCTTAATGAGCCCCTGTAATACCTGGATCTGCGTTTTGGCAAAAGTACCATCCTCCAAACTTTTCAATAGCTCGTTCCGGTATTCAGATTTGATCTCTTCATAAACAGATAATTGCTCTTCGGTCATCTGCGAATAGAAAAGGTTTTCCGTTTTAGGTGGAAGTTCTGTTGCTACCTGTTCCTTGGTACGGCGTAACACAAAAGGCTTAATAAGGGCCTGTAATTTTCGGGCCTTATCTTCATCCTTTTTCTTTTCTATCGGCGCTACAAACTCGTTTTGGAAAAACTGTTGCGCGCCCAATAAACCAGGATTAATGAACGACATCTGAGTCCACAAATCGTTAACCGAATTTTCTACCGGGGTACCGCTCAATATCAGCTTAAAACGAGATTTAAGTTGCTTAACCGCCTGGTATGATTTTGATGAAGGGTTTTTAATATTCTGGCTTTCATCCAATATCACGTAGTCAAAAAAGAAATCTTTAAACATTTCGATATCGATACGGCTGATGCCATAAGTGGTGATCACCACGTCGTAGTTGGCAAAAACATCAGCATTTCGGTAACGCATGGTTCCCGTGTGTACCATCAACCTAAGCTGCGGAGCAAATTTACGGGCTTCGTTAAGCCAGTTATATATCAGCGAGGTAGGCATGATCACCAGCGAAGTGGCTTTGCTTCCAGCCTCTTCCGTATCTTCCTTGTGCTTTTGCAGCAGCGATAAAGTTTGGATGGTCTTACCCAGGCCCATATCATCGGCAAGGCAGCCGCCAAAATGATATTGCTTTAAAAAGTGGAACCAGTTATAGCCAGCCTTTTGATATGGCCGTAAATTGCCTTCAAAGTTAACAGGCATCGGAGCATCCTCAAGCTCATCAAAATTAGTCAGCTTTTGCAGTTTGCGGGTCATGGTAACGCTGGCCATTTCGCCTTCGGCAAGATCTGTAACGAGGCCAATGTGATGACGGCGTAGTTTAAGTTCATTACTGCCCTCGGTAAAATGCAGCAAATTACCATATTGTGAAAACCATTGTTCGGGAATTACCGCAATTTCGCCCGATGGCAGGGTAAACTCCTTTTTATGGTTAAGGATATGGTTTTTTAACTGGATAAAAGGGATTCGGTAGGGGCCAAAGCTTACCATGGCGTTAATATCAAACCAGTCGTTATTTTCGGTTACTACCAGTTCTATTTTACTGCTGCCAAATACGTAGCGTTTTTGTCCTTCAGGCTGTTCCAGTTCAAAGCCCTGTTCAATAAGCTGGTCGTGATGCTGGTTAAGCCATTCAAAAACGGAGAACGAGCGGTCGTCATCATCATCATGGCCGGCAACTTCGAGGTTTTGGAACAATGAGGAAGCTATTTTAAGCCCCAATTGTTCAAGCTGGTGCATTTTGCCCTTTTCCCAGGTGGTTGAGCGTTTAATACGATGGAATAGGTAATCATCGCCGTTTTTTTCCATCCGTACCGAGATGTGCCTGCCATCGCCGTAAGGAAAAATGTAGCCGGCATATTTAAAAGAAAGCTGTAATTGCGAAGTGCCGCCTTCAATATAAATAGGCTTAAGTACAGGGCAGGCATCATACTTTTCGGTATTGATGGTAAAGCCTTCGGCGTAAACATTATGCTTTTCTATAAGCGGGGCAACAAATTTTTCAAAGTATGATTGTTCTGACGATTTTGGTATGGCGATGAATCGCTTGTTCAGGAAGGGCTGTAGTTTTTTACCTTCAATTTCCTTATCGAAATAATACAGGGTGTCGTCAAGAAGCATCCAGGCCGGGTGATTGCAAATGATCTCGGCATTTTTAAACATGAACTCAATGCGCATGCCCTGGTATTTGATGGTAGGGAAATACCTGATCTCTTCTTCACTACGTCTGAAATGAAATAACACCGATGCCGCCTCGGTAGCCAGCTGAAGTTTGCGTTCGCCCGGATAACCTTCTTTACTCATCTGGTATACCTGTTTGCCGCAAAGTAATGATAACGCTTCAGCTATCCGTTTCTCCAGTTTTGGGCGAATCATATCAAACATCTGCTCGTTGAAGATCTTGGAGAAAAACTCGAACGGGCGGATTGGTTTTTTATAATACCTTTTGATCACGTTGCCCTGTTCCATCTCCTCCAGCAGTTTGATCAGCCTGATATCAGTATCATCCAAAAACTCGCAAAACTCCTTAGCTGTATTGGAAAATAAACGCTGATGGGTTAATGAAAATTCACCATTTGGATTGAGCTGAACAATGTGAGGCTCAATAACATACGACAGGTAGTCATGCTTGGCAATGGCATAAATAATTTGGCATGGTTTGGAACTGTCGACGCGTAACATGTGCTTCAGGGTAAAAAATTATTTGAAGCTACATCAAGAAAAAATTCAAACGTAAATAGAATTTACTGTAATTGAAAGAGTTTTATATTAAAAAATTGTTAATAAAGTAAAATTGACACATTGTTGATAACATATGTAGTGTTTTTGACGGGTTGAAAAGGTTTGGGATTAAAACAGATTTACCACAGCTGTAAAACGTTGAGTTCAGTCAAAGGGGAAGCTCGTCTTCTTAGAATCCTTTGAGCTCAGGTTCATAATATTGATATTTAATACCTTGATTATTTATAATAGTGTTATTTATTATTATAGGGTTTCGTTTGGTTAGTTTTTATTTAATAAAAAATTAAATTATTGTAATAAATATAATTAATAATATTATTTTTGACTTAAACTTAAATACATAAATCACAAATGAAAAACCAAAACCTCAAACTCGCATTTATTGCGTTTACCACATTGCTATCGTTTAATTCCTGCAAAAAAGCAATTTATGATTTAGCACCTGCGGATAAAGAAAAAAACAGCACCAGTGCCTTGGATTACATTAAATCATTGGGTTTCCACGATTCTGATATTAAGGATATCGGTACCGACTACTTGGTGGACGGTGATATGTTGTTTTCAAAGAAGACCGTTGTTGCAACAACAAATGGTAACGCCTCGAAAATTAAGACAGATCAATACGGTGCGCAAAATTACCTGGGTTTAAACACTAACGTAGTGATCAATATTGATGCTTCTATGAGCGCGTATACTGCCGAAATTAACGCGGCCATTGCACAATGGAATGGTATTCCGAACTGCAGGGTGAAATTTTCTGTAGGCAGTTCTTACAATGTTACGATAATGGCAAATAATAATATTGGTGGAGCTTGCGGGCAGTCTTATTTCCCGATAAACGGACAGCCTGGTTTTATAATCTACATAAGCCCAGCTGCGATTTCGGGAAATTCATTTGATCAAAGACAACGAACAATAGCGCATGAATTAGGTCACAGTATCGGTCTTAGGCATACCAACTGGTTTTTAAACGAACCTCAGAATGGAACAGCACCTAACAGCGCCCATTACAGTGCCACTCATATTCTTGGTACACCTACTGAAGCCGATCCGGTTTCGTTAATGAATGGCAATGAGTGCGGTACCGGGGCAACAGTGCTTTCGAACTATGATAAAATTGCTGTACAATTTCTTTACCCGCTAAACCCGCCGGTAGCAGGCACATCACCCGTTTTCAGATATTATAACGGCGGCTCGTCCGATCACTTTTACACTACGGATTATAATGAATTGGCTCAGGGAAATAACACAGGGTATATATTTGAGGGAGTCGGCTTCTTTGCCTTCACTACCCAGGTAGCCGGTACAGAGCCTGTATATCGTTATTATAGTTCCTCTGCTGTTGATCACTTTTATACAAGGAATGCGACCACTCCTGGTGGTTACATCAAAGAAAGGGTAGCCTTTTATGCCTATCCCAGCCAGGCAAATAGTTCGGTGCCAGTTTATCGCTATTATCACGGAGGTACACCTGCCGAAATTGACCATTTCTACACTAAAAATCAAAACGAATTTTATTGGGGTGCAGGCGGATATGCCTATGAAGATGTGCCGTTTTACGCTTATTAATTATGGCTAAAGAAACCAAAGCGGTCTCTTTAAGAGGCCGTTTTGGTTTTATAGTTATTTTAATGCTTTACATATCTTCGCTCCTTTTTCTCCAGAGCCATCCACATTTGTCACCCTGTTTATAGGTTTACAGGGTAATATCCCACTCAGTACGATTTACCCAGTTTGGCGCACTGAAGTTATTGTTTCTTCAGGGGCTCTCATAGAGAATCCTTTTGGCTTCGCCAAGTAAACACGCTGTTTATCAGGTTATTTTGGTTTGCTCAACAAGTTAATGAACAACCTGTAGGCTCCAGGGACACCGGCTGGCAACTCCCTGAAAAACGCCAGGGAAGTGTATATAAACCTGCCCTTACCATAATCGCCAACTATAAGTGATCCGTTAAGTGGTTCTTCGCCTTTATCGTGCATTTGGAGAATGGGTTTATATTGCGGATCGATATTGCTTACATAGTATAAACCACGTTCCTGGATCCAGCCGTTGAAATCGTCATTAGTTATTTTGTTGGGGTAATTCAGCACGGGGTTTTGCGGATCTAAGATAGTTATCTCGGCATTTTCATCAGTAACCCTCTTGTTTACTACGGTAAACGGATACGGGCCTATTTGTTTTACCACGATGCCGTTGTTGTTATTGTATTGTACTACCAGGTTGCCGCCGTTCTTTACATATGCCATTAATTTCGATTGCTGATAAGCAAGTCGCTCGTTCACATTGTAGGCACGTACGCCGGTTACAATGGCATCATAACCTGAAAGATCACCGTTCATTACCTCATTTTCGCTTAGTATGTGTACTTCGTAGCCTACCTGGCGCAAAGCTTCAGGCATCTGGTCGCCGGCACCGGCAATGTAACCTATTTTTCGGCCGTTATGTTTAAGATCGAGGTAAACGAGTTTTGTTTGTGCCGGCGGAAATAGGGTAATAGCTGGTACGTGATCATACCTGATACGGCGAAGGCTAAGTGAAAATGGTTGGCCGTTAGCGTTAACCACCGCTTCCAGATCGGTAGTCTTAGTTTTAGTATCAGTTGGGGTAACCGTAAATGCTACCGACCATTCCTCATTTTTTTCCTTACCGATAAAGTCAATTTTTTCAGGACTTATTTTCCAGCCGGGAACAGGTTTCAGGCTGATGGTACCACTTGCTTTGGTAAAACTTTTCAGGTTTACTAATACCGTTTGTACCTGCTGTGTACTGAAAATATAATCCTTGCCTTCGATATTGGCAGTTACCGGCGGCGTAATTTCAATAGGCTGATAAACCTCGCCCCTTACCGGATCAACGTATTTATATATTATGCGGCGGTCAATATTAATAGGCTTCCCCTCAATAATAAACTGGAAAGTAATTTTGGGCAGATCGAGGTTCTCAGGATTGCCGGCCAACGTGTTATCGGCCAAAGTGTAAACACCAATGGGGTGCGGGGCTGCAAGCCAGTACGGCTGCGTTAACATAGATGCGGCGGCAGTAGTTTCAAAAGTTTGCAGTTGATTAAATGGTATCTCCTTGCTTTGCAATGCTAATGCGCTATCGTTAGCATCAATGCTGTTTATCTTAACACGATAGTTAAACCTGTTGATCACCTGTGCACGTATGCTCATTTTATCGCCCAAAGCATATGTTGGCTCTGCTGCGTAAGCTTCAAACCAAAGACCGGCACAAGCTGTAATCAGGTTGTTCAGCTCTTTGGCTTTTTGTTCGCGCCAGTAGTTATCCGATATTTTCTCCACTTTCGTCAGTAATTGTACCAATGCCGGTACTGATTTTTCGGGCGCGTCACTAATAAAGTTCCGGCTGATAACACCTGTTAACGTTGAGATAGCGTCGCCATCTTTAACGCGCTTCCAGGTGGTATTAACGCCATCCATGAGGTCGTTTTGCGGGGCATCGCCCAAAATAGTTTTAAAAAATTCGTATGATTCGCCACGTTGTTTGGCCGAACCAAAACCCTGCGTTTTGTGATTGCTACGGCTTTCGGCAGCTATTTCACCATAACCTTTACCCAGGATGGTATTATAAACCCCAACATTGATCTTAAACTGATCGGCCGAGGTAGTATTAATATTGCCAAAACTAAAAGTGTTCCACATCAGGCGTTTGGCCTGCCATGGTTTTACATATTTTAACTGCTCCGGATAACGGTTTGGATCGGCGGCGGCTATAAAAGCTTCCTGCGCTAATATAGCCGAAGAGGTATGATGCCCATGGCCCCCCTCGCCGGTTGTTGGGAAGCGGCAAATGATTACATCCGGCCTGAATTTGCGGATCACCCAAACTACATCGCCCAATACTTTTTCCTTATCCCAGATCTTTAGCGTTTCTTCCGGCCCTTTTGAAAAACCAAAATCATTGGCCCGGGTAAAAAACTGTTCGGCGCCATCAACCCGGCGGGCAGCCAGCAATTCCTGCGTACGTATCAAACCAAGCAGTTCACTTTGCTCATTGCCTATCAGGTTTTGTCCGCCATCGCCTCGGGTGAGCGACAGGTAACCGGTGCGATAATGTTTTTCCTGCGCCAGGTAGGCCAGCAGGCGGGTGTTTTCATCATCGGGATGGGCAGCCACATATAATACACTGCCAAGCACATCAAGTTTTTTAAGGTTTTGCTGAATAGTGCCGAGATCGGTAGGTGGGTTGGTTTGGGCCTTTGAAAAAACAGTTGCAAACAGGAATACTGCAATGAGGTGGATACGCTTCATAGCAACAAATATATTGAAAGATAGATATTCTGTATTTCCTGTATCAATAATATAACAAAACCATTACGGTGACCATCAATCTGTTAAAGTTTTTAATGATAAATATTAAATGTTTTAACAAACACTTTTGATTTTTACAATTTTTTCAAGCATTGTCAAACAAATCTGTCATTCGATGGTAATCTTAATCAACTGATTAACTTTTTCTGCTTCAATTCGATACGCTTAATCAATCGTTTGATTAATTTTGTGCCGTTAAAACAATGGAAAAAGATAAAATAGATAAAAAAGACCACATCCTCGACGTGGCCGAAAAGGTATTCGCGGACCTGGGTTATGACGGAGCCTCCACCCGTACCATATCGGGCGAAGCCGGGGTAAACATGGCTATGCTCAATTACTATTTTGGATCAAAAGAAGGGCTTTTCCTGGCTGTTTTTGAACGCAAGATCAATTCGTTCCGTACGCTGCTGCAAAATATTAACAGCGATGGCAGCATGAATGCCTGGGATAAACTGGATAAATGTGTCGACAATTACGTTGAACGCATCATAGCCAACAACTGTTTTCAAAAACTCATTAACAGGGAAGTGTCCATGAATAAACGTGGCGACCTTACCGATAAGATCATCGAAATACTGATGGTAAATGTATATGAGGTAAAAAGGATTATGGAAGAAGGCGTAAACAGCGGCTTGTTTCATACAGATGCCGATATAGCACTGGTAATAGCTACCCTTTTTGGTACAAAAAATTATATAGTTAACATGCCGCAGCTATCATCATTAATACTGGGACATGATATTCGTGATGAAAAGTTTATGGAGAATGAACTGAAACCACGTGTTAAAACATACATGAAAAGACTTTTAAAAGCTTATTTAGTTAAAGAACATGACAACTCAAAATAACAAAACCAACCACCTTAAGCTATTAAAGCAGGTGTTACGGCCCGTTTTACGCGGTAGTATCGCCCTCATAGTTTTGAGCCTGCCTTTTGCTGCCAGCGCACAAGACAGGACAATTACACTTGACGAAGCCATTAAACTCGGCCTTGAAAACAGCAAAACTTTAAAACTATCAAATTCGAAAGTTGAGCAAGCTGTTTCTCAATATAATCAGGCAAAAGACGAAGCATTGCCAACAGGTAAAGTAAGTTATGGCTACAATCGTGCCCAGATCCCGGCCAACAGGCTGGCCCTGGGTTCTGAAAGCATTAACCTGCCATCACATGCCGATGCGTATTTAGGGATCCTGAGCTTAAACCAAACCATATTTGGCGGTAATAAATTGAAATATGCCCGCCAATCTACCGATCTGCTCACCCAGGTTTCCCGCCTTGATGTTGAAAATGATAAAGACGAGGTAGTTTATGATATCATCAGTTCGTACTATAACCTTTACAAAGTGCTGCAAAGCAAAAAGGTGGTAGCTCAAAACCTTGCTACTGTTGATGTACAAATTAAACAGGCACAGCGTTTTTTTGAACAGGGTTTGGTAACCAAAAACGATGTGCTGCGCTTTCAATTACAACGCTCAAACATCGAGGTTAACGGTGTCGACCTGGAAACTAACCGTCGTATCATCAACTACAATCTTAATGTGTTGTTAGGTTTACCGGAAGGGACACAGCTAAACATCGACCAGATCACCGAAGCCGACAGGCAGGTATCTCCGTTAACTGCTTACCTTAATACAGCAATGGCCGCCCGCCCTGAGTTTAAACAATTTGCTTTACGCAGTCGCGTTGCTGAAACCAATACTAAAAGCATTAAAGCTAATAACCTGCCAACGGTAGGCGCATCGGCTGCTGCTTATTATGTTGATGTAAGCGCCAACCCGATACCTAAAAGCGGTAATTTTATCACCCCTATATCTGTAGGATTAACCGTATCATGGAACTTCAGCTCCCTTTGGACCAACAAGAACAAAGTTACCGAGGCTAAGATCCAGGAGCAGCAGGTTGAGATCAACAAAGGCATCACTACCGACAGAATAAAAAATGAAGTTAACCAAAGCTACCAAAGCTATACCCAGGCGCTTGAAAAGGTTAAACTTTTACAAACCTCTATTGATCAGGCTGGTGAAAACAACAAGATTCTCGAATCAAAATACAAAAGCAATATAGCATCTGCAACCGATAGGGCCGATGCCGAAACCTTGCTTTACCAGGCACAGATCAATTTAGAATTGGCTAAAGCCGATGCTGGTCTCGCTTACTATACACTATTAAAATCAACAGGAAAAATCAACAAATAACAATACCAAACCTTTAAATAAAATGGCAAAGGAACAAGAAACACCGGAACAACCGAAAAAGAAAAACAAAGTTATCCCCATCATATTAGGCATTGTACTTATTGGCGGCGTAATTTTCGGTATAAAAGAATACATCTACTTTAGCAAACACATTGATACTGATGATGCCCAGATCGACGGTGATATCAGCCCTGTAGTTGCCCGCGTTGGCGGATATGTTGACTCAATTTATTTTGAAGAAAACACCCATGTTAATGTAGGTCAGCCACTGGTTAAAATTGATGACCGCGATTATAAGGTAAAATTAGAGCAGGCTCAGGCTGCACAAGTTGGGGCAAGCGCAGGCATTAATGTAAACCAATCGCAAATTTTTGCTAACGAAGCAAACTCTGCAAGTGCAAAAGCCCAGGTTTCATCAAATCTGGCCCATTTAGAAAAAGTACAGAAAGATTACGACCGTTACGCCAACCTGGTAAAAGACGGGTCAGTAACCCAGCAGCAATTTGACCAGGCTAAGGCCGATTTGGATGTAGCAAAAGCTAATTACAGGGCATCGCAGGATCAGTACAAAGCTGCTGTTCAGCAAATTGGTACAACCCGCAGCCAGTTGGCTGTTACCCACACGGGTGTATCACAAAGGCAGGTTGATATTGATTATGCAAAGCTGCAATTGAGTTACACGCTGGTGAAATCTCCGGCAAGCGGCTTAGCCTCTAAAAAGAATGTACAGTTAGGTCAGCTGGTACAGGCTGGTCAAACTTTGTTTTCAATAGTGAATGATAACAGCCTTTACATTACCGCTAATTACAAAGAGACACAGCTTACCAATATCAAAAATGGTTTAAAAGTTGAAATTGAAGTTGACGCTTATCCAGACATGAAGCTGGAAGGACAGGTTTACAATTTTTCGCCTGCTACAGGTGCCAAATTCTCCCTGTTGCCTCCGGATAATGCTACCGGTAACTTCGTAAAAGTTGTACAGCGTG
Source organism: Mucilaginibacter sp. R-33 (assembly GCF_049949235.1). NCBI lineage: Bacteria > Pseudomonadati > Bacteroidota > Sphingobacteriia > Sphingobacteriales > Sphingobacteriaceae > Mucilaginibacter > Mucilaginibacter sp. R-33. The sequence goes on along the minus strand of NZ_CP188089.1, from coordinate 4,678,908 downwards.
TGCCTGTAAAAATTAAAATCAACGGCACTAAAGAAGAGCTTGCAAAATTACGCCCTGGTATGAGCGTAAACGTATCTGTAATTAAAGAATAACATTATGGCTGAAACTGGCTTTAAAAAGTGGATCATCACCATTACGGTGATCACAGCCTCATTACTGGAGCTGATAGATACCACTATCGTTAACGTAGCGTTGCCTCACATACAAGGTAACCTTGGCGCAACCCTTGAGGATGTGGCCTGGGTAGTTACCGGGTATGCGGTAGCAAACGTGATCATATTGCCCATGTCGGGTTGGCTGGGCGGCCGTTTTGGGCGTAAAAATTATTTCATGGCATCTATCATCGTGTTTACCATCGTATCCTTTTTATGTGGTAACGCGCACAGCATGGATGAGCTGGTATTGTTCAGGATTATTCAGGGTATAGCCGGCGGTGGTCTGATTTCGACAGCCCAGGCCATATTACTTGAAACCTGGCCCCGTGAGCAGATAGGTACTGCAACCGCGCTATTTGGTTTGGGAGCGGTAGTAGGTCCAACTGTAGGCCCAACCATTGGCGGCTGGATAGTTGAAAACTACTCATGGCCCTGGATCTTTTACGTAAATATCCCGGTGGGGGCGCTGGCGGCGTTTTGTACGTACACCTTCGTGCGGGAAACACCCAAGGATGCCAAAGGCAAACCTGTTGACTGGTGGGGTATTATCTTGCTGGCTATTGCAGTAGGCAGCTTACAAACCGTACTTGAAAAAGGTGAAAGTGAAGACTGGTTTGCTAAGCCATACATCCTGGTTTTAACTATATCGGCTGTATTAGGTACCATATTATTCATTTGGCGTGAGATGAGTACCGAGCACCCGATTGTAAACTTCAGCATTCTGCGGCACCGAAGTTTTGCTGTGGGCATGTTCACATCCTTTATACTCGGGTTTGGTTTGTATGGATCGGTGTTTGTGTTCCCGGTGTTTTGTCAAAACCTGCTCGGCTTTAACGCCCAGCAAACAGGCGAGCTGTTGTTTCCCGGTGGTTTGTGTACCATTGTAATGATGCCGTTTATAGGCAAAATGCTGAATAAGGGCATACCAGCCCAGTTTATGGCTACTGCGGGCATGTTCCTTTTTTATGTATTTACACATATGTTAAGCAATTCGACACTGGCTACCGGCGAAAAGGATGTGTTAATACCGTTATTAATCCGTGGTGTGGGTATGGCTTTATTGTTCGTGCCGCTTACTACGTTGGCCATGGCTGATTTGAAAGGTCCTGAACTGGGCCAGGGATCGGGCTTGAACAATATGATGCGCCAGTTGGGCGGTTCGTTCGGGATTGCTACATTAACCACCCTCATCCATATACGCCAGGGTGTGCACCGCAATAATCTGCTTGTAAATATCAATCCGTATAACAATCCGTTTAATGACCGTTTACACATGCTTACCCAAGGATTTATGGCCAAAGGCAAATCAATGATTGATGCTACCCATATGGCATATCAGGCTATCGAAGGTATGGTTACCAGGCAAACATTGTTGTTAACGTATGACGATGCTTATTGGATATCGGGATTGGTGATGTTATTTTCGATACCGTTGCTTTATCTTCAGCCGTTCAAAAAGCTGAAAGCTGTTGCGGATTCGCACTAAAACAATAAAAGCCGTTCCACTATTACCGGAACGGCTTTCCCCAAAAAAAATTAACAATTAAAATTTAAGTAACTCCTCCCGCATAAACAACATATTTGAATATTGCGACCGGGGTTTGTTTAATCTTAAGGTATAAATTTACTGGATTTTAATTAATAAACGCAAATTTTATTGGGCAATAAAATACTATTTATGAAAAAGGCATGAAATTTTATTATTTCATGCCTTTTTCATTGTTAAAATAAGTTAAGCTTGTTAAAATATAACTTTACCTGTAGCGGTAACTAATGATGCTATACGTACGGCATCAAAAATACGCTCCTCGGTGGTGCCTAATTTTATAAGCGAATCCTCATGTGCGTTTACACACATTTCGCAACCGTTAACAGCCGATACAGCTAAGCTGGCCAGTTCAAAAAATTCTTTACCGGTTACCGGTTTCATCATGAGTTGCATACGGATTCGTGCCGGGATCTGGGTGTACTTTTCCTTTTGGGTAAAGTGCCTGAAACGGTAAAACACATTGTTTGATGCCAATAAGGAAGCACAGCCTACAGCTTCGCCAATTTCGGCATCAGTAGCCTCCTGTTCTTTAGCGTATGTAGTAAAGAAGTTGGTAAGCGGTACGTTGTTATTGTTTACAGCAGTAGCCAAACCAAGCAGGGCGCATTCTTTGTTGGTTAGATGTGCTGAGGTAAGTGTGCTGGTAAAGTTCAGCTTCAGGTCGCGCAGGTAACGTGATTCGCCAGTTTCTAAAAGGCTCAGGCTGGCTGTGCGATAGTTTTTATCTAATCCGATACTTTCGAGTATCTCCTGGATCACTTCAGTGCTTTCGTTCATTTTTTGGGTGATTTTCTTATTGTAGAGACGCATAATGCGTCTCCCAGTTGCAAATTAAGGAGGTTAAACACCTTGCAAAGTGGCTTGTCCTACGGAGACGTAATTATGCGTCTCTACATAAAAAACAACTTCAATTTAGGCTTTCGTTAGCTTTAAAAAGGGTGTAAAAAATCCCCGCACCGAAATACAGTACGGGGACGTTTATCTGTTGTATAAATTATACAGTTAAAGTTTCCTGACCTTTTTCCCAGTTGCAAGGGCAAAGTTCGTCAGTTTGTAAACCGTCAAGTACACGTAATACTTCTTTCACGTTACGGCCAACGCTCAGGTCGTTAACTGATACCCAGCGAATGATACCTTGTGGGTCGATGATGAAAGTAGCACGGTAAGCAATTTTTTCAGTTGGCTCTAAAATGCCCAGGTCTTCAGCTAATGATTTTGAAGTATCAGCAAGCATAGGGAATTTCAAATCGCGCAGATCGTCATGATCTCTTCTCCAGGCAGCGTGAACAAATTCAGAGTCGGTAGAAGCACCGATCAAACGGGTTTCGCGGTCGCGGAATTCGCCAAAGTTTTTGTTAAACTCAGCAATTTCAGTAGGGCAAACAAAAGTGAAGTCTTTTGGCCACCAGAACATTACAGTCCAAACGTTATCATCGTTGGTTAAATACTCAGAAGTAAGGGTTTCAAACTCTTTACCTTTTTCAAGGCTTACTACTGCTGTTTTAGAAAATTCGGGGAATTTTTGTCCTATCGTTAACATATTTTGATATTTCTTTTAATGTTTATGCAAATATAAAAATTTTAAACCGCCTCCCGAATACTAATAATTGATGCTATATAGATTTTAACTATATAATTATTGTATAATATAGTTGATTTTTATTTGGGCGATTTTAAGGGTTTTGGCGCGTTTTTACTATTTCAAAAAATACGTTACCTTGGTTGTATGAAAACTAAACCTGTCCTTATTATTACCTTAACGGTTGTTGTTTTAGCTATAGGCGGATACTTTTTATTAAAAGGAAAGAGCGCTTCATCTCCAAAACAAGGAGATATAACACAGTTCTTAAAAAGCTTCAATCAACAGTTAATTAAAGGTAACCGCGACTCACTGCTTGCATATTTTCCGGATAAACAAAGCAGTGAACCTATCAACCGGCTAATCACGGCTTTGCTCAACAAAACCGAAGATCCTGAAACTTCGTTTAAGCTTGAGTTGAATGTTGATCAAAGCACAATCAGCTTTACAAACCCCGAACTTGCGGTTGCAGTTGTGCCGGTAACGTTTAGTGGTGACCACCTCAGCAACAAGCTAAGTAGTTTAACTTTCACTATCCAAAAAGAAGAGAATAACAAATACAAAATTTACCAGGTAGATGCTGCCAGTTTTATGACTGATTATATAGCTTATAAAAGCAGTGCCTGGCAAAAAAATTACAGTGATAAAGAGATTTACAGCCCGGTTACTTTAAAGGCTTTCGCCGATGCTAATAGTTTAAAAACCAAATACGATAGTGTGATTTGGTTTAGCCATATTAAAGGTCAAACCTATTTTTATGTGGTAAAAGGCAAATGGGATTTTTCAGAACAATTTCAGCAGGAAAAAGATACCGCTAAAACCTTTAAAATGGGTTTAGTAAGTCCTGATTACAAAGAGATAATTCCGGCCGAATACGATCTTGTATATACCATAGGCGGCACTTTTCCTAACCTTGTTGAAGTAGAAAAAGGCCACAAACGCGGCTTCTATGACCTTAGCGGCAAAGTAGTATTACCTGTTGAGTACGACCAGATATTCCCCCTGAACGACGCTGAGTACATTGCTGCTATTAGGAAGGGTGACGATTATTTTTGGCTGAAAAGCGATTACTCCGTTTCTGAAAAAGCAGGCATCAGGGTGAAGGATATTTTCGGTAAACTTAAGCAACCGGCTTCGTTCACTTTAAATCAAAGCCCGGCAGGTGGGATTACCGAGTTTAATTCGAGGGAGCAGCATGGTGCAATTTACATACCGCCGTCATATCTTGATGATCTGCATTTAATTTCCGGAATTAAACAATTTAAAAATCCGTTGCGAAACCATGTTTATTTTGAAGAGTCAAGCAGTCGGTACATTGTAAAAGCCAAAGCTTTGCCTGTAAACAGTTCAGCAACAGGTAGCGATAATTGGATCCAAAGTGCTTATTACTCCATCCGCGATTACTTTATAGGTGGCCGGGCGGAATTTTATGACAGCAACAATATGGTGCTTATTGATATCAAGAATAATAAGCTGTATGGTTACCGGATCAATACCGATATTAATACTGAAGAAGGTGGCAGCGAATTCAGCGGCCGTTGCAATGAGTTTAACATCAATGTGCTGAGCGATTCGTTACTGGAGGTTAAAGTAACATCTGTTGGAAGTATTGAATTATATAACAGCACATATCTAAATGAACTGCCAGTATTTCATCTGTTAAAGATACAAAACGGCAAGGTGGAGGAAACGATGAACACCAAAAGGGTTTTTGCATTTACTAAATTCCGTAAAATGGACAATCATTTTATTGATGGCTGTTACGTTTGTTATAAGATGATCGATGGCCGATATGAAATGACGAGCAGTGGGGCAATTTCGCCAGAAGTGCTGCGATATATGAAAAACGAAATCTATGCCGATTATAATTATAAGTTTAAAGACAAACGCTGGACGGAAATGTTCGAACAACAATTTTACGGGCATTATAAATCAGAAAACCTCAGCGTTCAGGATTCGCTAACCGAGATAGATAAATATAACATTCAGTGGATTGATCAGAAGCTAAAAGGATTGCCGGCAATAAAGCCTAATGTACTTGCGGCAAAATGAGCATTACCGCTCGCATATTAAGATACTTTTCCTTTTTTTGGGTGTTTGTGCTTTGTGCGGGCACATTTATTCAATACTGGGATTTTAATCACGATTCGTACTTTTTACACATTAAACAAAAAGCTGTTGAAACCGGGTGGTACCTGCCTGCTTTTTATTGCCATATTATAGGCAGCAGCGTGATCCTGCTGGCCGGATTCTTTCAGTTTTCAAAAAAGGTATATAATAATAAAGCGCTGCACAGGGCATTGGGGAAATTGTATGTGTTTGGTGTGCTTTTTTTTGCTGCACCGGGGGCCTATGTCATGACGCTTTTTATTAACCGCGGCACAGGCGTATTTATATCGTTCCTGCTTCAGAATACACTATGGGTGATTTTTACTTTGGCAGCATTCCTGCTGGTTAAAAACGGCCGCATAGATGATCACATTAAAATGATGAACCGCAGCTATGCCCTCGCCTTCGGCGCGGTTACCCTGCGCTTTTATATCTGGCTGTTTACTGTTTTAGGTAATGGCGTAAACTTTCATAATAATTACCTCATTATCGCTTTTTTAAGCTGGGTGCCTAATTTGATTTTGGCTGAGCTTATAAACAGGTATGGGAAGATGCCGGTTGAGGTAGGGTGAAGATGGTGCTATCTTCTCTAAAACGTCATTGCGAGGTACGAAGCAATCCCCGACTTTACAGGGCGAGTATGCATAGCTGCTCTGCTTATTGGTGATTGCTTCGTACCTCGCAATGACGTGAATTTTATAATCAAGATGGTTAACTCACGCTCGTTACCGTTTTCTTCAATTCTGTTTCCAGGTTTTGAAGCTCAGTATTCAATGTGCGGCGATTGGCCGTGCCTTCATCGTGGATCCGTTTTACCTCGGTAAGGGTTTCAATAAGTGATGAGGTAGTCTTTTTCAGCGTATCCAACGATACTACTGTTTTTTCATTTTCGCGGGCTACGTCAATGCTGTTTTGTTTCAGCATTTCGGCATTCTTTTGTAAAATTGTGTTAGTGGTATCCGAGATCTTTTTCTGCATCTCCACATTCTCTTTCTGGCGGTTGAGGGCCACAGCTATAGTAAGTTGATTTTTCCAAACCGGGATAGTGGTTGATACTATAGACTGTGCTTTCTCAGCAATGGTAGTATTGTTGTTCTGCACCACACGGATCTGTGCCAGCGATTGAAGCATAATAAAGCGAACTACCTTCAGGTCGGCAAGGCGTTTATCCAAACGGTTTACAAAATCGCGCAGATCGGCAATTTCATAGTCCTGGTAGCCTGTCGGATTACCGTCCATCACCGCCAGTTTTTCGTTAAGCTCATTGTACTTAAGCTGGCCGGCTATAATCAGGTCTTCCATTTGCTTAATGTAGGTAACGTTGCTGTCAAACATGGTTTGCAGCGAGCTGTTATCCTTTAACGAATTAACACGGCCTGCCTTGATCTTATTGGTGATCTTATCGATGTTATTAACCACGGTATCGTATTTCTGGAAAAGCTTTTTGGTATCAACCACCAGCTTTTTCATGAACGGGATATGTGATATAAATGAGGTGAACGCGTTTTGGTTCAGCTCGTCAACGTCGATATAATTAAGCTCGGTAAGTAACTCGTTAATCAGCCCGCCTACTTCGCCAGAGTTATAGGTACGTACCGAAGTAAGGAAGTTATTGCTGTATTTCTCCATTGAGTTTTGTACCTCAACGCCGTAGTTAAGTATGGAGTTAACATCGGCTGGATTGATATCTTTCCCCATTTCACCGTACTTTTGCAGGTCCTGGTTTGGTATAGCGTCAAGGTTGACATTACCTTGTTTATCCACCTTCATAGGCACATTGCCGGTTGGTGCGGCTGCCGCCGGAAGATCCTGATTGGTTGGAGTGATCAGCGGTGGTATATTCAGATTTAGTTCATCATTGTTTGGTGCACTTTCCATAATCTTATTATTAATGATTTAGTAGTACTTAATTAGCTGATCTTAAGCGCCACCCGGCTTAATACTTAAGATCAATGAATTAAACTTTTACAAGTAGGTTGCGGTTACAGTTTTCACTGTTTCTTCCAATTTACGGTCGCGGGTTGGTTCGCCGATGGCATTAAATTTCCACTCGCCGTTCTTTTTGTAAAACACGCCCATCACCATAGATACATGGCCTGCAAAATCCTTGCTGTGCGCAATATCATAAGTAGCGAAGATTTCGTTAACGCGGGTTGGTGTACCTTCATAAATGCGGATAGAGGCAAACGGTATAGTACCAAAATCCTGGCCGCGGAAGCTGTTCAATACAAAGGCTACATAGCTCATGGTTGGGCTCAGCGTAGCAAAATCAACAGTGATTACTTCGTTGTCCAGCCCGTCATTACCTGCCATATCGCCTGTAAGGTCATCGCCGCTATGCCTCACGGAGTGGTCTTTTGAGCGCAGGTTGCCAAAGTAGATCACGTCAACCAGGCGTTTGCTTTCATCATATAAAATGCAACTGGCATCAAGGTCAACAGCTTCTTTGGTGGTGCCAAAGCCAAATAAGCCCTTCTTTTCAATAGCGCCCCAGTTTATCCCAACGCATACATTTTGCAATTTGCTGCCATTACTTTTTTCAAGGCTAATTCGCTGCCCTTTTTGAAGATTGATAGCCATAATTTTAGTTGTATTTGTTTAAATAATCCTGTAAGCCGCCTTTCATGCCAGCGCCAACAGCTTCAAATTTCCAGTTGTTATCTTTTTTGTAGATACGGCCAAACTCCACAGCGGTCTCTATCGAAAAATCCTCTTCCAGTTCGTATTTCAAAATATCGGTATTGGTAGCAGAATCAAAAATGCGCACGAAAGAGTTACGTACCTGTCCGAAGTTCTGGCGGCGGCTTTCGGCCTCATGAATGGTTACCACAATGCAGATCTCGGTAGCACGCGGGTCGATCTTTGACAAGTCGACAATGATCTGCTCATCGTCACCGTCACCCGCACCGGTTAGGTTATCACCGGTATGCTCAACTGCACCATCAGGAGATTTTGGATTGTTGTAGAAAACGAAAAATTCGTCGGCCAGTATTTTTTTATTATCGCCCATGATGAACACCGAAGCGTCGAGGTCAAAGGCCGAGCCTGTTGATGAGCTGTTTGTATCCCAACCAAGGCCTATCGTAAATTTAGGGGCACCAATAGTTTCCCTTTGGCCTTTTTGCAAGTTAATTGCCATGCTGAATTAGTTTATTGTTGTTTATTAATAGGTTTTGTTTAATAAAGTTTAAGTTAGGCGCATAAGCTTCAATGGTGTGATAACCATTACCCAAAGCCATATCATACAGCAAGTTTATGAAATTGCTGTCTTGATCTTGTATAAAGATGCAAAAACTTTCGTGATCGTAATTTAAAATATATTTTACTATGCGGGTGTTGATACAAAATTTGCTGCCCTTAATGATATCATTTAAATGATAGATGTTTTTAACATGGTGATAATTGAGGTAGTTCTCAATATTGGGGTGTATGTTTTTGTTCACCAGTTCGGCAAAGTACAGCATGTAAATGTCGTTTTGTAAGCCATACTCATCTACCATTTTCATGATCATGCGCTCATGACTGCCAGTGATCTTGATGTCATCTAAAAAAAACAGGGTTTTGTCTTTAAGAAAATCCTTATCAATATGAAACGAATCGTTACCTATTAAATTAATCCTTTGCTCGGCATCCAGCTCGCCATAATCTTCCTTATAAGTTATGGTGCGATGAACCTTGGTTTCCTGCACAACAGGATAACCGTGATTAGCCAGCCAGCGGTTAAGCCGGCATACAAAGTGGTTTTTCATAGCGAAGGTAGCCGTAGGGATAAACGAGTATGGGCTCGATATCACTACTATTTGTTTTTTTATGGGCTGCCTGCTTAAATGCTCCGCGATGAAACCATCTGCCAAATCGGTACCGAAATAACGGGATACTTTACCATCGCCAAATTTAAAGCGACTGTAATCATCCGCATCGAAACCGAAATGTGTTGCGCTGTTGATATGGTGTAATGAGTAGGTAGCTTTCATAAACTTAATAAGGTTAAAATGGATAAGTTGTTTGAATTGATGAGCAGGCTATCAAGGCCTGCATCTTTAGCCCCCGCTATATCTGCCGCCGGGTTATCGCCTATATGTATGATACCTGACCGGTCTATCTGCTTTGGTTTATTACACTCTTTAACTTTTTGCACCATCAGCTTAAATAAATCCCCGTTTGGTTTCGACATCCCCTCCTCGTCCGAATAGATCTGAAAGTTAAAGAACGTATCCAACCCCAATTTAACCATTACCTTGCGGAGCGTTTGTCCTTTTATAAAGCCTGTATTACTTAAAATACTCAATGAGCAATCACCTTTTTGTTTTAGATGCTGTAGCACCTCAATTGTTACAGGTGAGTAAAGCACCGGCAGATAGTAAAACAGCAGGGTTTCCATGTCGGCATACAGCTTATCTACATTAACATCGGCGAGCGGATACTGATTGTCATTAATTGTGCTGATCACCATCAGGTACATTTCATCGGCATCAATGTTTTTGCCGGTACGTTCATTTACGGCATTGCACATCAGGTCAACCTGCCTGAAAGCCCTTGCCACCTCATCGACACTTTTACCTGCCGGATTAAAATCCCGGTGAAAGATCTTGGTGCGCTCTATTTTAAAGTAAGGGTTTGACTTGATCAGCGTGAGCCATAGATCAAATGAATAGTGCTGGTACATTTATGTTTAGGTAGATGTGTTTAGAGGCTTTACTTAAACGCGTCATTGCGAGGTACGAAGCAATCCCAAACTATACAGAGCGGACCTGCTGATCGGGGATTGCTTCGTACCTCGCAATGACGTGGTTTATTAGTTTCTTTAATATCCTTTCAACATTTCCGAAAGGCTATCGGTAGTAGCCGGATCGCCAATGGCGCGGAATTTCCAGGTGCCGTCCTTGCGATAAACTTCGGCAAAAGTCATGGAGCACATGCCGTTGTATGTTGAATCGCCGGAGAGACTGAATTTTGCAATCTCTTTACCGTGGCTATCCACCGCGCGGATAAATGCATTCTCCACCATGCCAAAGTGCTGGTTGTTTTTACGGCCCTGATAAATGGCTACCAGGAAAAGGATGCGGTCATATTTCGGATCGAGCGAATCAAGCTTTACGATGATCTGCTCGTCATCGCCCTCACCGGCCCCGGTGCGGTTATCGCCGGTAAGCCAGATGTGTCCCGAAGGATGGCGCATCGAGTTAAAGTAAATCACATCTCCCTCGAACATATTGATAGTACGCCCATTAGCGGTTTGTTTGGCATAGCCGCGATTCGCTACTTTACCGTTTTTATCTAACAAAAACGCTATTGCATCCAAATCATATTCAGCTTCTTCGGCACCGCCAAACAGCTTGCCTAAAAAGCCGCCACCATTACTTTTCCTAACGTCCCAGCCTAAACCAATAGTTACCGAGGAGAGGTCGAAACTTTCGCCTTTATCATTTTTACGAAGGTCAATTGTTTGACCTTTTACCAAATTTATAGCCATTGCCCTATTTGATTATTTGCCCTTTGAAATATTTACTTAAAAAGAAAGCCAGGTCTTCTTTGTAACCAACGCCTGATGCTTCAAACTTCCAGGCGCCACCGCGTTTATAAAGCCTGCCAAACTCGATTGCTGTTTCGATAGAAAAATCCTCGCCCAGCTCATATTTACAAACTTCGGCGCCTGTTTGATTATCTAAGATACGAATGTATGAGTCACGTACCTGGCCAAAATTTTGACGGCGGGCTTGTGCTTCGTGAATAGTTACCACAAACAGGATCTCCTGGATGCGGGCATCTACTTTGGTCAGGTCAACAGTGATCGATTCATCATCGCCTCCATCGCTGTTACCGCCTGTTGGGTCATCGCCGGTATGGTGAACCGATTGCTCGGGCGAGTCGACATTATTATAAAAAACAAAAAATTCATCCTGGGGCACCAGTCGGTTAGCATCGATCATAATAGCCGATACGTCAAGATCGAAGTCATAACCTGTGCCTTCGTTTGGGTTCCAGCCCAAGCCAACTGTCATTTTTGAAAGGCCGATATCAATTTTCTGCCCTTTTTGTAAGTTAATAGCCATTTTAGTATGTGTTATTTTTAGGTAAAACCTGTGTAGCCTATTGGGTTTGCGCGGCGCTGCAGGTATTGAGCCGGAGACAAACCGGCAATTAAACGCTTAATCTAAGGTAGATGTTTTATTGAGGTGATATTGTAAAATTGTCTACACAAAAATAAGACGATGACAGGGGGCGGTTGTTACAGAAGAGGGGAGATAATTTAGTTGCGTAATACGCAATTATTAACAATGGTTGTTGCATTTGTTTTAGCTCATTCGTAATAGTACATTGTAGTCCCCCAGTCGCTTTTTTATGTAACACGATTAATACACTTGCTTTAGCGTATTAAGGGAGAGGGGTTTGGTAATTAAGTGAAAGTCATGTAAATTCCGTTTTTATAAAAACCTAAATGGTAAAAAAATCACTCCTGGCCTTAGTTATCACCTGGGGCATAATGGCAAACGGTCATGTTTCTGCACAAACGGGTCCCGATAGCACGGGTTTAGCCCTCGTAATTGCTAATTATCACACTGCTATAGGGCAACAATCACACTTATATAACGGACCCGAATATGAGTTTTATGATCCCATAATAAAAGGCAACGCATATGTTTTTGACAATAAGTCATTTACGGCTGGAGATGTAAAATACGGTTTAGCGGTTTATCGCGATGTCCCGATGTTATATGACCTGAATAAAGATTTGGTGGTTATACTGCTTTATAATCACTTTACAAAAATTTCATTACCAAGCGAGCGTGTGCCGGAGTTCTGGCTACTTAACCATCATTTTATACGCATTACTACCGATTCGACAGGCCAGGCCCGCCTTGCTACCGGTTTTTATGATCAATTATACCAGGGGAAAAAGATCGGGATCATTGTAAAAAGAGCCAAGAGCATCCAAACCAACACGGGAAACAATACCATCGAATCTTTTTTTAGCGAAACCAAAGATTATTATGTTAAAAAAGGGGATAACTATTTCAGCTTTAGCGGAAAGAGCGGACTGTTAGATATTTTTAAGGATAAAAAGAAGGAGTTGCGGCAATATATAAAAGCAAATCATATCGACTTTCGCGAAAATCAGGAGCAGGCTATAGTGGATGTAACTACTTATTATGATCATTTAACTAATTAATGCGGCGTGCCTTATTATTTAATAACAGGGCAAAAAATAATATAGCATTAATGTATACGGCAGGAAAATAAAATAACCGGATGAAAAAAATTTACTTTTTAAGTTTCTGTTTTTTGATTTTAATTAAACTGTGCCAGGCCCAGCAGGGTCCGGTAAAATCAATCAGCGTAAACTTTCAACAAGCTACTATTGAGCAGTTTGTAACAGAGCTGGAAGCAAAATCAGGCTTTCATTTTTTTTACGACGCCATGCAGTTTGACAGTTTGAAAGTAACTCTGCAGGCAACCAATAAACCTATTGAAACCATATTGAGCCAGGCTTTTAAAAACACTGGTTTTAATTTCGCCATAACCAAACATCAGCAAGTGTTTTTAACTAAAGGGCGTGAAATACAAACCGGGCTGGCGGTAGGTTATTTTGGCATTACAGCTGCCAATGCAACAGCAGCAAATATGAGTGTGTCACCGGCTAATGCTGATCTTGATAAAGATAAAAAGATACCCGAAGCAACAACCGAAAATAAGCTATACGAAATAGGGATCAAAACCAACACTATTGAGGCAGGTACGGCAACGCTTTCGGGGTATGTAAAGGAAGCTAAATCGGGCGAATCTGTAACAGGTGCCAGCATATATGTAACCAATACCAAAACGGGTGTAGCTACCGACCAGTTTGGCTACTTTACTATCAAATTGCCCAAGGGCAGGCAGGTTTTAAGCGTTCGAGGCATTGGCATGCGCGATACCCGCAGGCAGATCATCCTTTATTCGGACGGGAAAATCATTATTGAAATGCAGGAGCAGGTAACCAGCCTTAAAGAGGTAAAGATCTCTGCCGAGAAAGTGGCTAATGTGCGTAATGTTCAATTGGGGGTGAACAGGCTTGATATTAAAAGCATAAAACAGGTACCTACCGTATTTGGCGAAGCCGATATATTAAGGGTGGTGCTTACCCTGCCCGGCGTTCAATCGGTAGGCGAGGCTACCACGGGTTTTAATGTACGCGGGGGCTCGGCCGATCAGAACCTGATCCTGATGAATGACGCCACCATTTATAACCCCTCGCATTTCTTCGGCTTTTTTTCATCGTTTAACCCCGATATAGTTAAGGATATCGAATTATATAAAAGCAGTATCCCCGAAAGATTTGGAGGGCGTTTGTCTTCGGTATTGGATGTAACCAATCGTGAGGGAAATAAGAAGAAATTTACCGGTTCGGCAGGCATTGGTTTAATCACCAGCAGGCTTAATGTTGAAGGACCTATCATCAAGAATAAAACCTCGTTTTCATTTGGCGGCCGCACCACTTATTCCGACTGGCTCCTCAAGCTCCTTCCAGATGCCTATAAGCACAGTTCGGCCTCATTTTATGACCTTAACCTGGATATAAGCCACCAGATTGATGATAAAAATAATCTGTATCTAACCAGCTACATAAGCAAAGATAAATTCAGGCTCAATAGTGATACTGCTTACAGTTACAGCAACAGGAATATCAACCTTAAATGGAAGCATAATTTTAACAATAAACTATTCAGTGTTATTACGGCCGGGATAGACAAGTACCAATATGATGTTTCAAGTGCTGATAACCCGGTAAATGCTTACAAGCTGAATTTTGATATTAACCAAAGTAATTTTAAAACGGATTTTACTTATTACCTTAACCGCAAAAACACTGTCGATTTTGGGTTAAGTTCCATTTATTATAAGCTCCATCCGGGCAGCTTTCAGCCTCTTGGCGCCCAATCATTGGTAGCTCCTGATGTTGTTGCCACACAACAGGCGCTGGAAAGCGCCTTATACCTGGGCGATAAGTTTGACGTGACCGACGATCTGTCGATAAGCGGTGGTGTAAGGTATTCAATCTATAATTTCCTGGGGCCGCAAACGGTGTATAACTATGCGCCTAACCTGCCTAAAACAAGCGCCAACCTGTTGGATAGTACCAACTACGCAAGTGGTAAGTTTATTAAAACTTATTCGGGGCCCGAAATCAGGCTTTCGGCCAGGTATCAACTGGGCGATAACCTATCGATCAAGGGCGGCTATAACACACTCAGGCAGTATATTCACCTGTTATCAAACACAACAGCCATATCCCCAACCGATGTTTGGCAACTAAGTGATCCTAATATCAAACCTCAATATGGTGACCAGGTATCATTAGGCCTTTATCATAATTTAAAATCAAACACCATTGAAACGTCGGTCGAGGTTTACTACAAACGATTAAGGGATTATCTCGACTATAAGAGCGGTGCTAACCTCGTATTAAACCATCATATTGAAACGGATGTGGTGGGTACAAAAGGCAAAGCATATGGAATTGAGTTTTTAGTAAAAAAAGCTACTGGGAAAGCCAATGGATGGATCAGCTATACTTATTCGCGCACATTTTTAAAGCAAAATGACCCTAATGTCGGAGATTTGATAAATGGTGGTGCTTACTATCCTGCAAATTTTGATAAACCCCATGCGTTTAATTTTATCAGTAACTACAGGTTTTCGCATAGGTTCAGTGTTTCTTTAAATCTTACTTACAGCACGGGCAGGCCTATTACCCTACCTATTGCCAAGTATGAGTATGGTGGTTCCGAGCGGGTATTTTATTCGGACAGGAACCAATACCGCATTCCGGATTATTTCAGGTCGGATTTTTCAATGAACATAGAAGGCAACCATAAAGTGCACCAGTTAACACACAACTCATTTACAATAGGTGTATACAACTTAACCGGCAGGCAAAACGCGTATTCAACATTCTTTACCGAGCAGGGCGGGGTCATTAACGGGTATAAGCTGTCAATATTTGCCAAGCCTATTCCATTTATTAATTACAATATCAGGTTTTAATTGAAAGCGATGAAAGGAAAACGATATATATTGATTTTATTATTGCTGGGAGGCATATATAATGCCTGTAAAAAGCCTTATAACCCTAAAATTGTTGACTCTCCCAATCATTACCTGGTTGTTGAAGGGGTGATAAACAATGGCAGCGATTCAACTATAATAAAATTAAGCAGAACGGTTAAAATTTCGGGCAATGTAAGCACAAGCGGAGTTGATAATTGCGCGGTATCTGTTGAAGCCGAAGGAGGAATAGCATATTCACTTACGCCCCGGGGAAATGGGACTTATGTTATACCTGCGCTTAACCTGGATGTGTCAAAAAAGTACCGTGTGCATATTGTCACTAACGATAATAAAGAATATGTGTCGGACTATGTTGAGGTAAAAAAGACACAGCCAATTGATAGCATAGGGTTTAATATTAAAAATGGTAACATGCAGGTTTATACAAATACGCACGATGCCTCCAATAGCTCCCGATATTACAGGTGGAGTTATGAAGAAACGTGGCGCTTTCATGCTAAATATCAATCGGCCTATATGGTAGATCAGGTAAACAAAAAAGTCGTCGGTCGGCCTCCCAGTGAGTATAATTATTATTGCTTTGCGGGGAGCAAATCAAGCACCATAGTGATAGGATCATCAGCTAAGCTATCACAAGATGTAATATACCAGCAACCGGTAACAACCATAGCCTCGACATCTGAAAAAATTGAAATGCGTTATTCTATTTTGCTGAAGCAGTACGCTTTAACAAAAGAGGCTTATCAGTTTTGGGAAAATATGAAGAAGAACACCGAGCAATTGGGGAGTATATTCGATGCGCAACCATCACAGCTAACGGGTAATATTCACAACCTTAAAGATCCGGCCGAACCTGTTATTGGATATATAAGTGTAACTAATGTTCAATCAAAACGGGTATTTATTGATAATGCCGATCTCCCTCGCGAGTGGGTGGCAACGTACCCGTATGATTGCGGTCCGCCTGATACTGCACTTTTTTCCAACCCTAAAACGCAGCAAAATGACGTATTAAACATGATTATTAATGGTAGCGGGATACCCGTAGCCGATATAACCGACAAAATGAACGTAATAGGATATACTTATTCATCAATTGAATGTACCGATTGCAGGATCAGGGGACGAGTACAAACTCCCTCATTTTGGATAGAGAGATAAAAAAGTTATGAATGATGCCATGAAAATAAATCAATAAGGTTTGGCTATGAAAGAAATTAAAAAACTTGCTATCGTTCCACTGCTTTTAGGCATGCTGCTCTTATCGTTAAACGGGTTAGCACAAACTATAAATCAAATTTCCGAGAGCTTTAATAAATATGGCCAAACTTCCTTACAGGAAAAAATATTTGCACACACCGATAAAAGTGTATATATGACCGGGGAAATTTTGTGGTTTAAAATATATAACGTTGATGCTACTTATCATAAGCCGCTTGGCCTTAGCAAAGTTGTATATGTTGATGTATTGGACAACAAGCAAAATGCCATAATACAAACTAAAATAGAAATGAAAAACGGCCTCGGGAGTGGCTCTGTTTATATACCGGTATCGGCAAGCAATGGTAATTATAAGTTAAGGGCCTATACCAACTGGATGAAAAATTTTAGTCCTGATTATTATTTTGAAAAGGCTATAGTCATTATCAATCCGTTAAAATCTCCCGAAGCCACGAATAAAGCACAGTCACCGGGCTACGATATTCAGTTTTTCCCGGAAGGAGGGAACCTTGTTGCGGGTATTAGCAGTAAAGTTGCTTTTAAGGTTACAGCATCAGACGGTACAGGCTTAAGTGAATGCAGAGGTTTTATTGTTGATCAGAAGCACGATACGGTAGCGCGCTTCCGGCCATTGAAATTTGGCATTGGCAGCTTTTTATTCACCCCAATAGCCGGGAATGTTTATACGGTTGTTATTAAATCGGGCAATACCCCGGCTGTTACCAAAGAGTTACCTGCCGTTGAAAGTCGGGGTTACGTAATGGCTGTAAAAGATGCAGGTAGCACACGGGTGGAGATCACAGTAAAAGGCGCCGGCGTTGAAGCTGGCGAATTATATCTGTTTGCTCATACAGGCCAATCGGTTAAAGCCGGCATAACAGCACCCTTTAATAGCGGTGCTGCCATTTTTACGCTTGATAAAGCTAAATTGGGCGAAGGAGTGTCGCACTTAACAATTTTCAATAGCGCCAGACAACCCGTGTGCGAAAGGCTTTATTTTAAACGTCCCAAACAAAACCTCATTATCGAGGCCTCCGCTGATCAGCCTTCATATACCCGCCGTAAAAAGGTAAGTGTGGACATCGCTGCCAAAGAATTTTCGGGGCGCGTAAAACCTGCTAACCTGTCAATGTCGGTTTATAAGATTGACTCATTACAAAATATTGATGCCGGCGAAATATTCAGTTATATGTGGCTCAAGTCAGATTTGCGGGGAAACATTGAATCGCCAGGCTACTATTTCAAAAATATCGATGCTGAAGCCGACACTGCCCTTGATAACCTCATGCTAACACAAGGCTGGCGAAGATTTCAATGGGATAATGTATTTGGTAATAAACAGGCCGCATTTAGTTTTTTGCCAGAGTATGACGGGCACCTGATTACCGGTAAAATAACCAATACGCAAACAGGTGGTATTGCCAAAGATGTAGTGGCTTATTTAAGTGTACCGGGAAAGCGGGTACAGCTTTACGCAGCAAAAAGTGATTCGACAGGCAGGTTGATTTTTAATACAAGACAGCTTTATGGTCCCGGCGAAATAGTAGTTCAAACCAATTCAGAACGGGATACCACCTATCATATTGATATTTTAAGCCCTTTTTCTGAACAATTCGCAAAATCCCCAATATTAAAATTTAACCTAACCCGGGGCATGCAAAGCGCCATTGAAGAACGAAGCCTGGGTACACAGGTTCAGAATATTTATTTAGGCAATAAGATCAAGCACTTTTATGAGCCGCAGGTTGATAGTTCGGGTTTTTATGCAACCCCCTATAAAACCTACCTTTTGGATAACTATACCCGCTTTACTACAATGGAAGAGGTATTGAGAGAGTATGTAAGAGAAGTTTGGGTTAACAGGTCGCAAAAACGGTATCATATCAAAGTACTTAACGGTAATGGTTTTTTAGATGGCGATCCGTTAGTAATGCTTGACGACGTGCCTGTTTTTAACATAGATAAGGTTATGGGTATTGACCCGTTGAAAGTTCGTAAGCTCGAAGATGTTCCGTACCGGTATTATTGGGGCCCATCTGTTTACGAAGGAATCTTAAGCTTTACAACTTATAAAGGCGATCTTGGCGGTGTTGAAATAGACCCCAAGGCCGTAGTGCTCGATTATGAAGGTCTGCAATTGCAGCGTGAGTTCTATTCTCCGGTATATGACACTGAACAGGGAGCTAAAAACCGGTTGCCCGATTTCAGAAACCTGCTTTATTGGGTTCCGGATATCAATACTTCAGCCGCAGGTAAAAATCAGTTGTCGTTTTATACGTCTGATCAAACAGGGAAATATATAGGAATTGTACAAGGAATTACGGTACAAGGTGACATCGCAAGCCAATATTTTAGCTTTGAAGTGAATTAACTACTATTAAATTTCTACAGGATTTATATTTTGTGATTTGCTTGTTTATGGTTGATTATCAGTAATTTATAATCGCCAAAAAAGGCGCACCGCGCAAAAAAGTGCTTAATTTTTTAAATAATGAACTTTTTTGAAAAAACAATTTGTGTAGAATAAAATGGTTTGTATATTTGCACACCCAAACGGAGGAGTGGTAGTTCAGCTGGTTAGAATACATGCCTGTCACGCATGGGGTCGCGGGTTCGAGTCCCGTCCATTCCGCCAAAAGCCTTACTGAAAAGTAGGGCTTTTTTGCGTTTTAAGCTTTTTTTATTTTAAGTTCTACAATTTGTGTAGATCAAAAAGGTTTGTATATTTGCAACCCCAAACGGGAGGAGTGGTAGTTCAGCTGGTTAGAATACATGCCTGTCACGCATGGGGTCGCGGGTTCGAGTCCCGTCCATTCCGCTAAAAACATTCAAAGAATGTGCAAAAGCCTTTAAATCATGCGATTTAAAGGCTTTTTGTTTGCCTCAAAATATTTAATTATCCCCGTTTTGATGCCTCGGTTTGATTTTTGTAACTTTACTTTATGTCGAAAGCAGAAACACTTCAAGATTTTTATCAAAGAAAGGTTAACTGGCTGCCCGGTAACCTTCAGCAAAACATCGGTCACTTTAATGTATTCAGGATTGAGGATTGTATTGGCCCTAACGCAAAGCAGGTAACCTACAGCCGCCGTACCTTTTATAAGATCAGCCTGATGCGCGGCGATAATATCATTCATTATGCCGATAAAAGTATCAAACTTTCGGGCTCAACACTGATGTTCTTCAGCGCCATGGTGCCGTATACATTTGAGCACATGTCTGATGACCGCACTGGTTTCTTCTGCATATTTACCGAAGAGTTTTTTCTGGAGAAGTTCCGTACCGGCTTAAGTGAGTTTCCGATGTTTGGCCTTAATGCCAAGCCGGTTTATGCCTTAAATGATGAACAGGACGCTTATGTAACCGCTCTTTTTCAGAAAATGCTGTCTGAGATTAATACCGAGTATGCTTTTAAATATGATCTGCTCCGTAATTATGTTACGGAAGTAATTTATTATGCGCTTAAAACGGAACCATCCGAAAATGTTTATAAGCATGTAGATGCCAAATCACGCATAACATCAGTATTTACCGAGCTGCTTGAAAGGCAGTTCCCTATTGAAACCCCTTCACAGCGGTTTGTATTGCGATCGGCCAATGATTTTGCACAACGGCTTTCGGTGCATGTAAACCATCTGAACAGGGCAATTCGCGAAACTACCGGCAAAACCACTACCGATCATATTGCCGACAGGCTGCTGAGCGAAGCCAAATCATTATTAAGGCATACCGACTGGAACATTTCTGAAATTGGTTATTGCCTGGGCTTTGAAGAGCCGACACATTTTAATAACTTTTTCAAGAAACAAACCCAACAAACGCCAAGCTCGTTTCGGAATGTTTGAATTTTGTAACCTTTGGTTTGATTAATGTAATGTGCCCCCTTTGTTGCTGCTGTAACTTTGTTTTATCTCAAACAAACAAAGCAAACAATTTTTATGGACAACAACAAAGTATGGTTTATTACCGGGGCTTCGAAAGGCTTTGGCCTCAGCTTAGTAAAACAACTACTGGATGCAGGACAGCTTGTTGCCGCTACTTCCAGAAATTTACAGGAATTAACCGATGCGGTTAATACAACAAGCAATAATTTTTTACCCCTACAGGTCGATCTGGTAAACGATAGCAGCGTATCGCTTGCATTACAACACACTTATGAGGCTTTTGGCCGTATCGATGTAGTGATCAACAATGCCGGTTATGGCATCGGCGGTGCTATTGAAGAACTCAGCGATGCTGAAACCCGCATGGCGTTTGATGTAAATGTATTTGGCACCTTGAACGTGATCCGTGCGGTAATGCCATACCTTCGCAAACAACGTTCGGGCCATATCATTAACATTTCGTCTATAGCAGGTATTACAGCAAATACCGGATGGGCTATTTATGCCGGATCTAAATATGCGGTGATCGGCATTTCTGAAGTGCTTGCAGCCGATGTTAAAGAATTTGGCATTAAGGTAACCGTGGTTGCTCCCGGCGCTTTCCGCACCAGCTTTCTTACTGCAGGATCGCTTTCAATTACTGACAACCAAATTGATGATTATACAGAAGTACGTGCCATTCATAACAAATACCTCAAAATGGACGGCAAGCAAGCCGGTGACCCGGAAAAGGCTGCAACTGCTATTATCAACACAGTTTATGAAGAAAACCCGCCGTTATACCTTTTATTAGGTGGCGATGCGTACAATCGTGCTTTGGCAAAGCTTGATACTTTACACAATGAAATCAGGCAGTGGGAGGATGTAACCTGCTCAACTGATTTCTAAATTTATTCCGTTTACCCTATATCTACCTATATAAACACCAAATGGAAAGTATCAAGGATAAAGTGATTGTAATAACCGGTGCCAGCAGCGGCATTGGTGTATCTGCTGCCCGCAAGCTGGCGCTGCTCGGTGTCAAAGTTGTTTTGGCTGCCCGCCGCGAAAGTCAGTTGAAAGACCTGGTACAGGAAATTGGCGAGAATGCCATGTATGTGGTAACCGATGTTGCCAAGCGAACTGACCTGGATAACCTCATTCAGCAGGCCATAGCCAAATTTGGCCGCGTTGACGTAATGTGGAACAATGCCGGCATCATGCCCATCTCTTTTTTTGAAGAAGGTCATGTTGATGAATGGGACAAGATGATCGACATTAATATTAAGGGTGTATTGTACGGGATTAATGCTGTGCTGCCCCACATGCTTGAACGCGGCCAGGGGCATATCCTCTCCACATCATCGGTTGGTGGTTTAAAAACGTCGCCGGGCATCGGCGTTTACAGCGGCACCAAGTTCGCGGTTAAGGCTATTATGGAAACCCTGCGCGAGGAAGTTGCCCAAAACATTAAGGTAACCACCATTTACCCCGGCGCAACTAAATCCGAATTAGGGCATGATATTACCAGCCCTAAGATTAGGGGCTTGTACGGCAACCTTGCGAACATGCCAAAACTTGATGATGAGGCTATAGCCAACGCGGTGATTTACGCTATAAGCCAGCCGGATAATATCTCTGTTAACGAGGTGGTGGTACGGCCGCTCGGACAAACACGATAATGTCAGTCATCCGGTCAAAATAAGTGAAAATCATAAACGATCACTAAGATCGTAACAAGTAAAATCAAAATCTATCAAATATAACATATGGAAAACAACAAAGTATGGTTTGTAACCGGTGCCTCAAAAGGACTGGGACTTGCCTTAGTAAAAAAATTATTGAATGAAGGCTATAAAGTAGCCGCCACATCGCGCAATTTAAGCGATTTGACCAAAGCAGTTGACACACAAAGCGAGCAGTTTTTACCCCTCGCCGTTAACTTGACCAGCGAGGACAGTGTGCAGGAAGCCGTTGAGCTTACTGTAAAAACCTTCGGAAAAATTGACGTTATTGTCAACAACGCCGGTTACGGATTATTAGGCGGTATTGAAGAATTGACCGACCGGGAGGCCCGTGATAACTTTGAGGTTAACGTATTTGGATCATTGAATGTGATCCGTAAGGCGTTGCCTTATCTGCGTGCTCAAAAATCAGGTCATATTTTAAATGTATCGTCGATAGGTGGTTTCACCGGCGCGTTTGCAGGCGGAGGTATTTATTGCGCCACCAAGTTTGCCGTTAATGGTTTCTCCGAAACATTATCAGCCGAAGTTGCACCGTTTGGCATAAAGGTTACCATTGTACAGCCGGGTTATTTCAGGACCAATTTCCTGTCGGCCGGTTCACTGGCGGTACCTCAAAACCAGATAGCCGACTATCAAAACGTCCGCGATACAGTAAATTTTCACCAAAACGACATGGACAAGCAACAGGCCGGCGACCCTGAAAAAGCGGCCGCGGCTATGATCAGCATAACTAACGAAGCTAACCCACCGCTAAATTTATTTTTGGGCGAGGATGCTTACGGCCTGGTTGAGAAGAAGCTTGCCTTCGTTCAAAACGAATTAGAAACATGGAAAGATTTAACACTTTCAACAGCAATACAACAATAAACGCACTCCATTATATAGGTGTATGGGTTACCCGCGATGGGTTTATCCGTCACGAATTTTTGCCTAACGGCCGTTACACCGAGGCCCGTGGCGACAAACAAAATGCCTACACAGGTTATTACAGCGTATTAGGGAACCACGTTGAATACCTTGACGATACAGGCTTTACCGCCGAAGGTGATTTCAGAGACGGGGTGTTTTACCATGCCGGCATGGTATTGTACAAGGAAACGGCATAACGAACATCTCAAACAATGCAGTTATCATTTCTACGACCCAGCCGGAAATGTATCTAAACGGAAATCTCCTGCACCATGCATCTTTATAAAGTATGCATGGTGCAGGAGATTTCTCTTTCATGTCATTTACAGGGGAGTTCCTTACGCTGTCGAATTATTAAAGATATGTGGCTCCGACACTTTGCCTATCCTTTAAAATCGGTCAGCTTTTCGGCCATTACCTCGCTGATCTTCCGGTATGAATCAAATGTCCAGCCGGCAACGTGAGGGCTTAACAGCACTTTGCCGCTTTGTTTTAATTCCTCAAACCATTGTTGTTCGGCAAGGGCCGGGAATTTTTCAACCTCCAATACATCCAACCCAGCCCCTAAAATTTTGCCTTCGCGTATGGCGTTCAGCACGGCACTTACTTTAGCAGTTTTGCCGCGTGACGTGTTTAAGAAAAATATAGGCTTTTTAAAGTGGAAAAGGTATTCATCATCCACCAGTCCGTCGGTTTCTGCATTTAAGGGGATATGCAGGCTCAGTACATCGCTGTGCTTTACAATTTCTTCCATGCTTACCTCGCGCGCATATTTATCACTGAAACCGGTTTTATACTTATCGTAAGCAATAACATTTACCTGGAAGCCCGAAAGCTTCCGGGCAAAGCTGCTGCCCATATGGCCGTAGCCAATAATACCTACTGTTTTACCTTTTAGCTCGTAACCCCGGTTAGCCTCGCGCTGCCATTTCCCCGCGCGGATTTCGGCATCACCGCGGTTTAGGTTGTTCATTAATGACAGCAGTAAACCTATAGCATGTTCGCCTACGGCATCCGAATTGCCTTCGGGTGCGTTGATGAGTTTTATGCCTTTTTGAGCAGCATAGCCTTCATCTATATTATCCATACCGGCACCGGCGCGGGCTATGAACTGTAAGTTGGTGGCAGCATCAAGCACGGCTTTATCCACCCTGAATTTTGAGCGGATCACCAGGCCTGCATAGTCGCCTATGATTTGCATGGCTTCGTCGGCCTTTATCAGCGGACGGTAATCGCATGTATAACCTTTAGCTTCGGCCTGCTCCATAAATATGGCGTGCACATCATCAACAATAAGAATATTATTTTTCAACTTGAATTGATTTTTAATAAGAGGCCAAATTTACAAAATGCCAGGGTATTAGCCGGCAGAGTTTTATAACAGGGAGGTGATTTTTACTATACAAATATAAAAGCGTCATTGCGAGGTACGAAGCAATCCCCAACTTGCAGGTCCGCCCTGTATAGTTCGCGATTGCTTCGTGCCTTATAATGACGTGTTGGATGTGGCGCCAAATAAAAACGCCCGGAATCTTTCAATTCCGGGCGCTCAATATTATTAATAATTTGCTTAGTTAGCCGGTTGCGATACGCTTGTATACTTATTATCAAGGCTGATATAATCGGTCATGATTTGGCCGGCTTCGCGTTTTACAAAGTCAAGGTCTTCGTTTTTAGGTTTGGTTTGACCCTTTTTAAGGGCTGGCAAACCTAATGCTACCCGACGCAGGTTGTTACGCTCAAATGATTTCGCTTCATCATCGTCACGTTGTTTCTTCAAATCAGATTCTTTTAACGATACGCTGTCATCGGCATCATGTTTTTTGAAATCGGCAATATCTTCAAGCAGGTATTTATAGCTGTCGCTGCCGGCCATGCGTTGGTCGTGCAGTTTTTTTAGCTGTGGCAGTACGCCGGTAAAATCGCCTGTTTTGGTATAATCTGTTTTGGCAATGATGTCAAAAGGCATTGCTGATGGTTCGGTATCTTCGCCATATTTATCCAATGGAATAACCGATGGGAATGAAATATCAGGTGTTACCCCTTTGTGCTGGGTTGAATTACCGCTGATACGATAGAATTTAGCTATGGTAAGATTAAGTTGTCCGTAAGTGCTTTGGCTGCCCGTTGAGGTTGTTTTTTTACCGCCGCCAACAACGCCTGCAATTTTTTCACGAAGTGAAGAACCAATCACCCTGTCAAGATCGATAGCGCTTTGTACCGAGCCTTTACCATAAGTTTGGGTTCCCAATATTAACCCGCGGCCGTAATCCTGGATAGCGCCTGAGAAGATTTCAGAGGCCGAAGCGCTGAAACGGTCAACCAGTACCGCCATAGGGCCGCTATAGGTGATGTCCGCATCTTCGTCTTTATCAATTTCCACCTGGTCTTTAGTGTCACGTACCTGTACTACAGGGCCGGTTTTAATAAACAGACCGGTAAGCTCAATAGCTTCCATCAATGAACCACCACCGTTTTCACGCAGGTCGATCACCAGGCCGTCTACATTTTCTTTCTTTAACGAGTCAAGGATCGCCTTAACATCGTGAGTGGTGCTTTTGTAGTTAGGATTACCTGCTTTATAATCATTAAAATCAATGTAGAAGGCAGGGATAGATATTACACCTATCCTAACCGTTTTACCATTGCTGTTGTAAGAGCGGATCTCTTTTTTGGCCGATTGGTCTTTCAGGATGATTTTCTCACGTACCATTTCAACCACTTTGGGTTTGCTTGATGCATTTGCACCGGCAGGCAATATTTCAAGCCTTACCGTTGTGCCTTTAGTACCGCGGATGATAGCGATGGCATTATCAACACGCCATCCCACCACGTTCTGGAATTCGCCGGTTTTACCCTGTGCTACTGCAACAATACGGTCATCGACGCTTATCTGGTGGCTTTTATCTGCAGGGCCGCCCGGTACAATGGTTTTAATGGTTACATACTCGTTTTCCACCTGTAGTGAAGCACCGATCCCCTCAACCTGGCGCGACATTTCGATATTGAAATTAGCTGCGTTTGACGGGTTAAAGTAATTAGTATGCGGATCGATAGCCTCTGTAAAGGCGTCCATAAAGTATTGAAAAACGTCCTGGTTTGATAGCTTGTTGGTTTGTGTTAACAGGTTTTCGTAACGTTTCTTAAGTGTTTCCTTGTTTTTGGCCATATCTGCATTGGCCAGTTTCAGGTTTAGCAAATCGTATTTTACGCGCTTGGTCCACATGGCATCCATTTCGCTTTGCGAAGCAATCCATGGCAGTTTATCACGATCATAAACAAAGGTTTCAGTTTTATTGAAATCGAAATTTTTATTGATCTGCTCAAGCGAATATTTTACATGCTCGATATATCTTTTCTGAAAAACGTTGAAGATATAAAAAGCATCGGCCAGGTTGCCGGCTTTAATATCATCATCAAGTACGGTTTTATATTTTTCAAAATCCTTGATATCAGATGCTAAAAAATAGCTGTGGTTCTCGTCGAGCGATTTGATATACCGGTCGTAAATGATGGCGGATACTGAATCGTTCAGCGGAACTTTTTTATAGTTGTAGTTAGAGATTAATGATGCTACCTGCTTACAAACAAGGCTTTGCTGTTCATCGGGCTGTAAATCATTTGAACCTGCTACTTTAACAGGTTTGGATGGTGATGCTTTACAGGCGAGGGCTGCGCCCAGCACCAATAACAAATATACTTTCTTAAACATATCTTTTACTGTAGTTAAATCGGGGTTGGTGTAAAACATCAATACTTGTGCCTATTATTAATTTGCTAATGTAAAATAAAAAAGAGACAGTCAATATGCTGTCTCTTAATTACTAATAACAATAATACGATTATGTTTTACTAATAGTATGCAGGCAGCACCATTTTACGTTTTTGTTACAAAAAAATACTATTTGTTAACTGTTTTTGTACCTGCATCGGCGGTTTCGGCAAAATGGGTTTCGGTATGCAGCGTGTTGAATTTATTGTCTTGTAAATAGCGCGTTTTTTTCTCTACAGTAGCCAGGTCAAAAGTCAAACCGCGGGCAACAGCCAGTTGTCGGGCTTCGGCCAGGTCTTGTTTAGCCTGTGTATAATCGCCGTAATCAGCTTTTACAGTCGCAAGGTCAAGCAGGTTGGCTATGGTATGCCTGTCGTCGTTTTGCTGGCGCGATATGGTGATACTTTGCAGCAGGAACCATTTTGCCTCAGCCAGGCGGTTTTGTTTCATATACATCTGGGCCAGGTCGCTAAAGTTGTAGCTGGCGGCATTGTACACATGAAAACGCATATTGTGCTGCGCGGTTTTCATAACCGATTCCTCGATCATGGCCAGTACATATGGGGTATGTTCAATAGTAAACGGGCGGATCTTTACTTTAGCCAATGCAGGAGCGGGCAGCCTTTTAATAGAGTGGCTTTGTGCATAAGCCATTTGCGGAGACCGGGTACGCTTATTGAATGGCTTGTAATACCATTGCGCTGATGCATCGAACCCAACAGCGCATAAAATAATAAGTAGGAAATATCTCATCTAATCTTTTTCCTGGGTTTAAACTGTTTATTTTTAAATTAATCAGCTTAACAAATGTAATTATTTGTTAACGGGAAAACAATACCCGTAAAATGCAGTAAATACGTAAACGCCTAAAGGCCACCGTTATTTTACAGGTGCTTAACTTATACCCTTTCTACGGGAAAAATAAATTTAGGTTTTAGTTAAAAACTTCAATATCTCCGTCATGCAGGGCCCATACCATGTAAGGGTGGGTGTCTGAGTGATAGATCTGCCCATCAGTAGTAATGCCTATCACACCGGCAAAGCCATCGTAAGGTTTCATTTCATCGAGGGTTTTTTCGGTAGCGGCCATAAGGGGCATGCCATCGGTTACTCGTGTAACAATTTTAACAGCTACCGAGCCACTTACAATATCTTCACCTACGCCGGTACATGAAACGCCGGCAAACTCATTGGCATAATTTCCTGCAGTTGTGGCCGAATCACTAACACGGCCGGGAATTTCAAAACCTTTGCCCCCGGTACTCGTTGCGGCTGCCAGGTTTCCATGCACATCCAATGCAACGCAGCCCACGGTGCCAAGCCTTATAGAATCGCTTAGTTTTTGTTCGTATTCGTGACGTCGCTGTGGGATTTCGGGGTTATAATATTTATGACCGTTTTCTATAGCAAAATCGCAAGCTCCTTTGCCGCTCAATACACGATCATCATAGGCTTGAAGTTTTTCGGCTACACAGATAGGGTTTTTAACATCTTCAATGTTGATGACGCCCGAAAAGCGTTGGGTTTTGCCATCCATCAAAGAGGCACTGAGGCGGATCTTGCCATCGCTCTGGATCTGTGATCCCGTTCCGGCATTAAAAAGCTCGCAATCTTCAAGCAGCCTTACGGTATAAACGGCCGTTTCGGCAGCAGTGTGATGTTGCAGGTGTTTGTATCCTAACTGCACTATGCCGTTCAGGGCTTCCTGTTTGGCCAGCTTTACTTCCTGGTTGGTATGCGATTCGCTAAAAAAACCGCCGTGAATAATTATTTTCATAATTATAAATTAAAGTAGATGTCCCTGCATAAATAAGGCCAGGCTATTTATAAGAACTTTATGCAGTTTAAATTATTGTAGAAGTTTGCTGCCTGGTGCATTTATAAAAACACCTTCTTCAACTTTTACGCTCTTTTTTATGATTAAACGGTGCTGCACCAGATCGTACTTATCAAATATCGACATGACGTGTACCCTCAGGTTTTCGATAGATATTGGCGAACCAAGCTCCACATCGTATATATTAGTTGATACGATGTTGCGTCCGTCAACCAAAATAATCAGGCCCGAGCCGATAGCTTCCATCATATAACCTTCGGTAATAAGTAAACCTGTATCCTCGCCTAAACCTATCCCTAAAATACCAGGATTAGTTGCCACGGCATACATTAACCGGCCTATGCGGCCACGCTGTACAAAGTGAGTATCAACAATCACCGAATCGATAAAGCCAAGGCCGGCGGTTATCTGCACTTCGCCTTTAACCAGGGCTTCGTTACTTTGCCCGCGGTAGATCATGTGTGTTGAAGCCGCTGCAGCGCCTGCCGATGTTCCGGCAATAACGAAGTTCTCTTTTTGGTAACGCTGTTTAAGGATCTGTAAAAATTCGGTGCCGCCAAAAATGGCTGTTAGCCTGAGCTGGTCGCCGCCGCTGAACATCACTACATCGGCTTTACGGATCCTGTCTAAGTATGCCTTGTTCCCCGCATCTTCGCGGCTTTTGATGTGCAGTACGTTAACATTGGTAACGTTGAGCTGGCCAAACGCCTTGATATACTCGGCGCCGACAAGCTCGGGGATTTGAGAGGCGGTGGTGATCACTTCAATTTGTGAGCCTTCGTGCTTAGCAGATTCGTTAATTATGCGCCTTAATATGCCTTGTTCAAAAAATTTGATATAATCGGGCTGCAAAATATGCTCCTGGAGGGTAACATTGCTCCCCATATCAACCGCGCCGCCTATAATTATTAGCTTACCTTTCGGGACAATCATGATTATTTCACACTATCTTAATACAACTATATACAAATTACGATAAAAACATGCACAAACACAGGAACTAATAATAAATAATGGCTTTTTGCCATCAAAAATTTTATTCCCGTGTTATGTTTTATAGTTTTAAGGGGAAAATCAGACTGACAAAAAAATAGCATTCTACATAATGAAGATCGAGAATATCCAGGTACTACGCGGACCCAACATTTGGAGCATCAGGCGCAAAAAATTAATACAAATGCGGCTTGATCTGCAGGAGATGGAGCACCGCCCCTCCAACGAAATAGATGGCTTTTATGAACGGCTTGAAAAGCTGCTGCCATCGTTATACAGCCACCGCTGCTCGCCCGGTGTACCCGGCGGTTTTTTTCAGCGGGTGATTGCCGGCACCTGGATGGGACACGTTGTTGAGCACATTGCCTTAGAGATCCAGACCCTTGCAGGTATGGATACCGGCTTTGGCCGCACCCGCGAAACCAAAACAAAAGGCGTATACAATGTAGTATTTGCCTACCTGGAAGAAAAAGTTGGCGTTTTTGCAGCCGAATCGGCCGTGCGCATAACCGAAGCGCTGATAAAAGGTGAGGATTACAACCTGGATGCTGATATTCAGCAAATGCGCGAGATCAGGGAAAATACCCGCCTGGGGCCAAGTACCGGGTCAATTGTAGAAGAAGCGATCGCAAGGGATATCCCATGGATCAGGCTTAACAACCAATCATTGGTGCAGTTGGGTTACGGCAAAAACCAGGTACGTTTCCGCGCTACCATGACCGAAAAAACCAGCAGCATTGCCGTTGATATTGCCAGCAACAAGGAAGAAACCAAACGACTTTTACAGGAGCAGGCCATCCCCGTTGCTAAAGGCGTAACTATTTCATCGGCATCGGCTGTGCCCGATGCCATCCGCAAAGTGGGCTTCCCGCTGGTGTTTAAACCGCTTGATGGCAACCACGGCCGCGGCATTTCTATCAACATAAAAACTGAAGAAGAGGCGATTGAAGCTTATGAGCACGCCGCCAAAATATCGCGCCGGGTAATTGTAGAGCGTTATGTTACAGGCTTTGATTTCAGGGTGTTGGTGATTGATAATAAAATGGTTGCTGCCGCCCTTCGTAAACCGGCCCATGTTACAGGCGATGGCAAGCTAAATATCCAGGAATTGATAGACCTGGAAAACGCCGATCCGCGCCGCGGCTACGGGCATGAGAATGTGCTTACCGAGATAACGGTCGACCGTGATACCCTCGATCTATTGGCAAAAAAAGACTACACGCTTGAAACCGTGCCCGAAAAAGATGAGGTGGTTTATGTAAAATCAACTGCTAACCTAAGCACCGGCGGCACCTCTGTTGATGTTACCGACCATGTGCACCCGCAAAATATTTTTATTTGTGAGCGCATTTCTAAAATCATCGGCCTGGATATTTGCGGCATCGACATCATGGCGCAAAACCTTACCGAGCCGCTTACCGATACAGGTGGAGTGATACTGGAAGTTAATGCCGCACCGGGCTTCAGGATGCATATTGCGCCGAGCGAAGGCCTGCCCCGCAACGTAGCCGGACATGTGATTGATATGCTTTACCCGGCCGGTAAATCGGCCCGCATCCCTATCATAGCTATTACCGGGACTAACGGTAAAACCACTACCACCCGTTTGATAGCACACATTGTTAAAAATAACGGTCACCGGGTAGGTTTCACCACCTCGGATGGGATTTACGTACAAAACAATATGATGCTGAAGGGCGATACAACCGGCCCGGTAAGCTCGGAGTTTATACTGAAAGACCCAACAGTTGATTTCGCGGTATTGGAAACAGCCCGCGGGGGTATCCTGCGCTCGGGCCTCGGTTTTGGCTTTTGCGATATAGGGGTAGTTACTAATATCCAGGAAGATCACCTGGGTTTGTCGGACATTCATTCATTGGAAGACCTTTCGCGCGTGAAAAGCGTAGTGCTTAACTCGGTTAAGAAGGATGGCTGGGGCGTTTTAAATGCCGATAACGAGTATTGCGTACGCATTGGCAAAAAGGCCGAATGTAACATCGCCTACTTTAGTCGTAATGAAAATAACCCCATCATTAAATCACATTGCAAAAAAGGGGGCATCGCCGCTATTTGCGAAAATGGATTTATCACCATTTTAAAAGGCGACTGGAAGATCCGCGTACAGCGTACCATCCTGATCCCGCTTACGTTTGGCGGTACTGTGCCCTTTATGATCGAGAATGTGCTTGCCGCAACACTGGCTACGTTTTTATGGGGATTTAAAACAGAAGACATCAAAATCTCGCTCGAAACTTTTATTCCATCGGCCTCACAAACGCCTGGCCGCATGAATATTTTTGAGTTTAAGGATTTCCGTTTCATGATTGATTTTGCCCACAATCCGGATGGATACACTGGCATCAAGGAGTTTTTAAGACATATCGATTCGCCGCTTAAAATTGGCATCATAGCCGGCACGGGAGACAGGCGGGATGACGATATCCGCGAACTGGGTAAAATATCGGCCGAAATGTTTGATTATATCATCCTGCGCCAGGAAAAACACCTGCGTGGCCGCACCGCCGAAAATATTATTGGTTTACTCAGGGAGGGAATTGAATCAGTTAATCCTAACAAGCAGGTTGAAGTAGTGCCTAAGGAAGTTGACGCTATTAAACACGCCATGAGCCTGGCCCGCCCCGGAACATTTATTACGGCCCTGAGCGACGTGGTTGATAATGCCATTGAAACCGTACAGGATTACCAGGAGCAGGAGAGGAATGGCCTATTTAATGCCCCCCCCGCCCCCTAAAGGGGGGGGCTTTGATAAGCATATTTTTAATGCGTTGGCTAAGCCGGCGCATTTTTTGTTTATATGCTTTTGAGCATGGACAGCACCAACAGGGGGTTAACAGGGTTAACATAATTTCGAATATTTCATTATAATAATCTGAATATCAATTATTTAATAGAGAAGAGGGGTTACGCGAAGGCTCTGATAAAATATTCGACTTGTATTCGGTGTTAGCACTTGAGCCTCCGAAGATCTTTATTTTTTAACGCCTTGCCTGGAGGGTTTGGGTGGGG
The DNA here is from genome assembly GCF_049949235.1 of Mucilaginibacter sp. R-33. Classification (NCBI taxonomy): domain Bacteria; kingdom Pseudomonadati; phylum Bacteroidota; class Sphingobacteriia; order Sphingobacteriales; family Sphingobacteriaceae; genus Mucilaginibacter; species Mucilaginibacter sp. R-33. Next base: position 4,646,096 of record NZ_CP188089.1, on the reverse strand, counting down.
CCGGTACTCTTTGGCTCAGATAATAATGCCACAAAATCATCGCTGCTACCGTTCGGTATGGTTTCCATTGTTCGGTCACCGCTAACAACTCTTCTTTGGTAATATCTTTTGGCAGATTTTTTACCCGCTTAAGCGCATTCACCGCGGCAAGATCGCCGATAGGGAAAACATCCGTGTGCTGCAGTACAAACATCAGGTAAACATCAACCGTCCAGTTGCCAATGCCTTTGAGGGCGGTTAGTTTGGTACGGATAATATCATCAGGCATTTGTTCCATTTCGGCAAGGTTGATCTGCCCGCTTACAATGGCTTCGGCAAGGTATTTTATATAGATGGTTTTTTGGCGACTTACATAACATGCCCTGAATTCTTCATCGGTGAGCAGTAAAACCCGTGCAGGGGTAATTTGCTGTACCCGCTCGCGGAGTTTATTTAAGGCAGATAATGCTGAAGCCAGCGATACCTGCTGTTCCAGTATAATATGAACCAGCGTTTCAAAGCTATTTGGGCGTGACCATAAAGGCGGATAACCATGGTTTTTGATGATCAGGGCCAGCTCCGAATCGCCCGCGGCGAGCTTATCGCAAATAGTATGGAAGTTTGAATGGGAAAATTGCTCAAACATAGGTTGATATTATGTTTTGCAAGATGGGAGATTGGGTTGGTAATTGCAAATTATGGATATAGAACGTAGCCCTTAAGCTATCAAGTGACAGGATTTTAGAAATCCCCTCTCGAGAGGGGGCGCGGAGGAAAGAGCGATAGCAGGGGTGTGTTTCTGCGATTAGAATACCCAAACAGAAACACACCCCTCCACCCCTCTCAAGAGGGGAATCGCACAACTCCCATGCTTTTAGCTTATTAAATTATGCGTCTCTACGGGAAAAATGCAGGGTTTTACTCGTAACTATGCCGCTCAAAATCATAATCAGATTGCGAGGTAATGATCTTTTTTCGCCGCTCGATATCCGTATCCAGGTTGTGATCGTAAATATTATCGGTAACCGCTATATCACGTTCTTTATCACGTTCGGCAAGGTGGATATTGGCTTCGGCTGTTTTGGCGATAGCCGTATCATAAGGCCCTTTGGGCGACATCAGCTTTACAAATACCGGCAAACATTCAAACAAAATGAACAGGTAGCCGATAAAAGAGATAGCAAGGTAGGTATCAAGGTCGCGCTTACCGTTTTCGGTATAGGTAAGCTGGCCCAACGCCCAGTTACGGTCGGAAAATCCTGCTATACTGGCTAAACTATCTAACTGATGCTCAGTGAACAGCCGGGTACTGTTTAAACCTTCATAATCTTTCCGGGCGCTCAGGTACTGGTCCATCTGCCCTAAATTATCAGTAACGGATTTAAGCCGGGCTTCCTTTTCTTCCAGTATGGCCTGCTTTTGCTTTGCATAAGTGCCATAACCGGTAATGCCCGACGTTTGGTTGGTTTTATCACCGAAAACTTCCTGGTTAAGCTGATAACGTGAGCGGTTAATATCCCGCTCCAATGAATCTTTTTCCTTTTTCAAATCGGTGTTTTTACCCAGCTCCATGGCATACTTCTGCATGTAGGTTTTTTCGAGGGTATCAATTTTACTGCGTTGCCCTTTTAAATAGGCGGTTTTTAGTTTCTGGCGAATTTCTTTATCAAAGATCTTGAGTTCAAGCGGGCGTGATATCACAATACCGATCATAATGGCCAGCAAAATACGGGGCGATGCCTGCAGGATCTGCTGGTTGGTTGTGCCTTCTTTGTTGATACTGGATACAATGTAGCGATCCATGTTAAAAATGGCCGTTCCCCATAGTAAACCGAATAGTATAGCAAAACCTACAGCAAAGGCATCGCCATTAAAAACAAAGTACATGGCATAACCGCCGGATAACGCGGCGAACAGTGCCGTGAAAAATATGGTAGCCCCAATACCAACATACTTATTATGTTCAATTGGGTACTTTTTTAGGGTATCGATATGTGCTCCTGAACAGAACCAGAAAAAGCGTGTAACTTTTTTCATTAAGTAATTATTGTGTAAACATATATGAAACGCTCATATACTTTGATTGTTACAAATAACAAGCCTAAATATTTGATTAAGAAAAAAACTACCTTTGAATTATAATTACATTTAACATGAACGAGATAACCGTACAGGAACTAAAAGAGAAAATTGACAAAGGCGAAGACTTTCAACTGATTGATGTTAGGGAAGATTTCGAATACGAAACTTCAAACCTTGGCGGGCAGCTTATACCGCTTGGCGGAGTGCTGATAGAATCGGAAAAGATAAGTAAAGACAAGCCGGTAGTAGTAATGTGCCGCAGCGGTAAACGCAGCGCGGCTGCTATTATGCAACTGGAGCAGCAGGGTTTCACCAATCTGTCAAATTTGAGGGGCGGGATCCTCGCATGGCAGGCCGAAATTGACCCTGAATTAAACGTATACTAATAATGGGCTTTAAACTGGTGCTCAATGTGCTTTACACCATGGGTGTAGCTTTGTGCTTTATTGTTGCTTATAAAATGTTCACCGAAAAAAACTACCTGATCATGGCCGGTGCCATGGTTGTTGGCGTAGTTGTGATTTTCATGAAGCTGAGGCTTTTGAAACAGGTTAAAGAGACCCAGCAAGCCCCGCAAAATAAAAAAGGCAAAGGGGCTAAGTAACCCGATATTAATTAGGCTCCAGACTTACGAAGTTTTTAAAACTTCGTAAGTCTTCTCTACTTCTAATGGCGCAAGTTTTGTGTAAAGGGAACAAGCGCCGGCTAACTTGTGCCGTTATGCTAAGTCGGCAAAAAAAATACCCCCCTTTCGCATCCATCTAATTCCCGGCAATAACAGCCTTAATTCCCTAAAAAACATTCTTTTATAATAAGCTTGCAGCATGCAAAAAAAGCTTAACTTCATTGCATGTTTATAGCAGTATTAGGAGTGATTGTACTCATTGTGGGTATAGTGCTCAAACGTTCGCCCGAACCGGCCGGCCGCTTTAACGGCGTGGTAACCGCGGTGGGTATCGCCATGGTGGTACTTGGCTTATTACTCAATATATTTAAAGTTATTGAGCCGGGTAAAGTGGGGGTTCAAACCCTTTTTGGCAAGGTGCAGGACCAGGTGCTTGAAAGTGGTTTACACATTATAAACCCTGTTGTAGAGATCACAACTTTCGATGTGCAGACCCAAACCTATACCATGAGTGCGGTTAATAATGAAGGCCAAAAGGAAGGCGATGATGCTATCCGCGTGCTTTCATCAGATGGATTGGAGGTTACCATTGATCTTTCTGTGCTATACAAAGTAAAGCCCGACAAAGCCCCTTACATTATGCAGAACATCGGCGAAAACTATGTGGATAAGATCGTTCGCCCGGTTTCGCGCACGGCCATCCGCGATAACGCGGTTGCTTATGCTGCCGTCGACCTGTATTCGACCAAACGACAGGAGTTTCAGGATAAAATAAACCGTTACATTACCGCCAGTTTTGAAAAACGCGGACTTGAACTGCAGCAGATCCTGGTGCGCAACATCACCCTGCCTGCCTCGGTACGGGCCAGCATTGAATCAAAGATCAACGCCGAGCAGGATGCCCAGAAGATGGAGTTCGTACTGCAAAAGGAACGCCAGGAAGCCGAACGTAAGCGGGTGGAAGCGCAGGGTATTGCCGATTATCAGCGTATCCTTTCAACCGGGTTATCGGATAAGCAACTGCAATACGAAGCCATAAAAGCACAAAAGGAAATAGCGCTTTCGCCCAATGCCAAGGTGATTATTATTGGCGGCGGAAAGGGAGGCAACCCGATAATGATCAGCGATAAATAGTGCGTGATTAATGTACCTTGTTTCGGGCGGGCATAAATGGATTAGTCCGCCCTGTAGGCTTTCAATACTTTCCTTTCCCTACCTTCTCCGGGCCAAAGGGTAATCTTATAGTGATCGGTACCTTCGTCCTCATCGGGATTTACGTTTTTTACAGCATACGAATAAATGCGTATGCGATATCTTGCCGGGGTAACAATGGCTTTTAAGATAATTTTGGTATCCGGAAAATTCAGGACTTCCATAATGCCCGAACTTAGTTTTACACTGCCCTCAACAACATGGTCGTATTTGCTGAAATCTTTTTCTGCGTCGGCTGTGTTGAGCACATTAAGTTCGGCCCGTACGTGGCCATAGCTGGCTATTTTTATGCCGATGATATCTTCGGTAGTCCCTAAGCGCGCATTTTGGGCGTCGGTGTTCCAAAAGGTAGTATCACCGGTGGTACCGGTAAAGGCCGAATCGCAGAGGTAAAATTGGTTATGGGTAGTGAAAAAATCGAGGTTGTATTTGCCGGAGGGGTGTAAGGAAAAAGCTAATATCGCAGGCAGCGCCAAAAGACATACGAGTAAGACCGAAACGTTTGTTTTTTGGCTTTTCATTGATAAGGCAAGTTACAAAAAAGATAAAAGTAAATTACCAATTAAACGTAAACAACCCCGAATATCTGCTTAAAAACCATATTCTTATTGCTTTTGCCTGGCTTTATTCACAACCTCTTTAAAATCGGCATAATAAGAATCTATTGTTTCTTTCTTGATATCTGGCCAAAGGCTTTTATCAACGCTTAACTTATCTATGTCTTCGTCTTTTACCTTATCATGTGCTGTTAAAACGTTGATCCATCGCTGATCATATAACTCGTCATTTGCAGTTACATAAGCTACAACCTGGGGAACAACCTTTTCTAAGGTATCCAGATGCTCAAAGGCATATTGGTTTATCGACATCCCGATTGGGCCGTTCCAGTTGGCTGCCGATACCGTTTTATCTACACTGCGGTTTACATCGTATCTTGATCTTAATTGCGCTACATAAAACCAAAAACAGGCATCGCTATATTTTTCCTGCCCAAATAAAACTATAGCCATAGTAAATAATACCGGAGGGATATGTTTATTGGCGTTGGCCTGCACAGAGGCAATAAGTTTATTTTGAGTTTTGTTGGCGCTGGGATCATAAAATGCCATCATCACCTTCCCGTCTTCATCATTCAATATGATCTGTTCGGCCTTTGATTGTCCCGCCTTTAAAGCCGCAAAATCCTGCGCTTTAACAATACAGGTAGTTGTGATAAGTACGAAAAGTAAAAGATATTTCATGGTTTAGCGTTGATTGCTAAATGTAGGTAAAACAAAACTTTTAGGTGGCATATCTAAAACAAAAAACGCATAACCCGCATCTCCCATCATGCATGTTTGATCTGCATAGCGGGAGACGGCATGTGATGCGTCTCTGCAAAAAAAAAAAAAGGACGGGAATGTGCGATTCCCCTCTTGAGAGGGGCGGAGGGGTGTGTTTCTGCTTTGATAATCAAATCGCACAAACACACCCCTGCTCTCACTCATTCCCGCCGCGCCCCCTCTCAAGAGGGGAATTTTTAAGGAGGGGTGTTTATTTCTCGTTACTCATTGAATAAGGTACATCGGCATCTTTTGTACCGCGGTCCTTATTAGGAGTAGCTTGCATATCAAAATCAAGTACTGCACCATTTAGTAATCCTTTATGGCTTAACCAGTTATTAGTGTATGGCTTGCCATCAACTGTAAGTGTGTTTACATACTTGTTATCTGCGCTGTTTTTTGGCGCGTTGATGGTGATGGTTTTGCCATTCTCTAAATTAACAGTTACTTTTTTAAACAGCGGGGCACCTAAAACATACTGGTCGCTGGCCGGGGTTACCGGGTAAAAGCCCATTGCAGAGAAGATATACCATGCAGAAGTTTGACCATTATCCTCATCGCCGCAATAACCATCCGGCGTTGCCCGGTAAAGCCTGTTCATAGCTTCGCGAACCCAGTACTGCGTTTTCCAGGGCTGGTTAGCATGATTGTATAAGTAGATCATATGCTGAATGGGCTGGTTACCATGAGCATATTGCCCCATTCCCGCAATCTGCATTTCACGGATCTCGTGGATCACACCACCGTAGTAGCTGTCATCAAATACCGGCGGCATTTCAAATACGGAATCCAGTTTGGCTGCAAATTGCTGCTTGCCGCCCATCAGGTTTATTAAACCCTGAATATCATGGAACACGCCCCAGCTATAGTGCCAGCTGTTACCTTCGGTAAAGGCATCGCCCCATTTAAACGGATTGAATGGTGTTTCAAAAGTGCCATCCTGATTTTTACCGCGCATCAGTTTAGTTTGCGGGTCGAAGATATTACGGTAGTTTTGGCTGCGTTTTTTGTAGATCTCAATTTCTTTTTTAGGTTTGCCCAAAGCCTTACCCAACTGGTAAATAGCAAAATCGTCATAAGCATACTCTAACGTACGTGCTGCGTTTTCGTTGATCTTTACATTATAAGGTACATAACCTAAAGTGTTATAGTATTGCACCCCACGGCGACCGGTGGCATTCGGCCCTTCGTTGTTGGCACCGTGTTTAAGGGCCTGGTATAAAGTCTCGATATCGTAACCGCGCAAACCTTTCAGATAAGCTTCAGAAACTACCGACGCGGAATTATTACCGATCATACAATCAGCGTAGCCCGGGCTCGACCACTCTGGCAACCAACCACCTTCTTTATAATCATTGATCAGGCCTTCCTGCATTTCTTTGTTGATAGATGGGTAAACCAAATTCAGGAAAGGATACAATGCCCTGAAGGTATCCCAGAAACCGGTACCGGCAAATAAATAACCCGGAGAAACTTTACCATTGAATGGGCTGTAGTGTACATTTTGCCCATTGGCATCCACCTCGTACATTTTGTTTGGAAAAAAAAGCATACGGTAAAGGCTGCTGTAAAAAGTACGGGTTTGATCGATAGTTCCGCCTTTAACATCCAAACGGCTCAGGGTTTTGTTCCAGGTATCTTTTGCTTTTTGGCAGGTTGTTGCAAAATCATCATTACCCAACTCGCGTTTCAGGTTAAGTTCGGCCTGCTCAATGCTGATGAATGATGATGCTACTTTCAGATGAACTTTTTCACCTTTAGCGGTTTTCACTGTGATTACCGCGCCTGCATGGTCGCCGGTATATTCCAGCTGCCCGGCGTCTTGCTTCCAATCGTGCCATGCTGAAGCCAGCGCGAATGGTTTATCTACATAAATAACAAAATAGTTTTTGAAGTTGGCAGGTACCGCACCGCTGTTTTTTGTGCTGTAACCAATAATCTTTTGCTCACCAGGAATGATCTTTACATATGAACCTTTGTCAAATGCGTCAATTACAATGTGCGAACTATCACTTTTAGGGAAAGTGAACTGGAAACTTGCTGCGCGTTCGGTTGGCGTAATTTCGGTTGTTACGTCATAATCGGCCAGGTAAACGCTGTAATAGTATGGCTTCGCTGTTTCAGCTTTGTGCGAGAACCAGCTGGCGCGATCTTTTTCGTCCAATTTTAACTTACCTGTTTCAGGGAACACAGAAAACATCCCATAATCATTCATCCATGGTGAAGGCTGATGGGTTTGTTTAAAACCGAGGATCTTATCGGCATCATAAGTGTACTGCCACCCATCGCCCATTTTACCGGTTTGCGGTGTCCAGAAGTTCATACCCCATGGCAGTGCTACGGCCGGGTAAGTATTCCCATTGGAGAGCGATGGCTTTGATTGCGTGCCCATAAGCGGGTTGATCAGATCGACAGGTGACGGCACCTTTTCTTGTGCCGAAAGTGCTGCCGGTAAAAAGGCAAACGCCAGGAGAAGTAATTTTTTCATTTATTATTTGGGGACTTTATTTTCAAATCAATACAGTATTATCGGTACTCAAAGAAATTTAAAACGGGGATTGCGCGATTCCCTCCCTCGGGAGGGTGCAGGGAGGGGTTAATCACCATGCATATTCATTAGCAAAGCCTACAACCCCCCCCCCCGCCACAACACTTTCCACTGTACCCCTCCCAAGGGAGGGAATTAAAAAATCTTCCGAATAGCCGTTATCAATACAAGGACAAATTTTTTGAGCGAATTACGGAATCTCTTTTCAAAAAAACTTCCGCACGTGAAATTTCACGTACGGAAGCATAAATCAACTCTCTCTCAAAAGACTCTTTTACCATTTAATGCTCACCTTAATACCATCGGGACTGTTGGCAAAGCCCAGGTACAGGGTTTTTGATGATTTATCCCACGAGGATTTTACATCAGCAATGGTTTTTCCTGTATTATCGGTAACTACTGTTTCTTTCGGTTGCGCCGGCAATAAGATCCGGGCGCTGTTTAATGTATTAATCGGGCTTTTGGCTACAAAACTGTAGCTGTTTTCTGTTATAGCTTCATCATAAATCCTTGAGGCCGAAGCCAATACTTTTGGTTGCTTTTTATCTTCAACACGTTTAACTACGTATAACAAGGCCTGCTCATTAGGATTAATGATTTTTTTATCCAACACAGGCAACTGCGGATCAAAAAGATCGATAACCGGGCCTTTAACTGTGTATGGTTTGCTATCAGTATTCTCGTCCATTACGGCAACCACATCATACGGGCCGCGCTCCAGGTACATGCTGTTTTTAAATTTCAGCTTACCGCCATCGGCATCTTTTTCATAAGCTTGCTTTACCAGGTTAATAAAAGTTTCATCATTATTGGCCTGCATTACAAACTCTTTAGGATTTTGCCTCAGTACATAAACCGCTCCTTTACCAACGTTAAAACGCTGGTTGTTGGCGCTTGGGTTTACGCCCAGCAGTTTAAACAGGTGCTGTGATGGCACTTTAAAATTATTGCCCTTGGTATCCCACCATTCCATTACCGATTGATACGGATCATCATCGCGACCGGTGTAGATCAGTACACCGCCATTTTTAACCCAGGCAGCCAGTTGCTCATGAACTTCGGCCGATACAGGTTTCATGTTCGAATAGCTCATCACTAAAACTTTGATATCCTTAAGCGATGCTGCATAACCCAGGTTTTCCATGTGGATTGTTTGTACCGGAACACCGCGCTTTACCAGTGGCAGCGTTTGACCGTAGAAGTTAGAAAACTGCGGATCTTCAAAGCCGTTATGCGTAGGAAAACGCTGAAACATCAGCGTGTTACTCATCAGCACACCAATGCCGTTAACGCCCGATACTTTGTTTGATGACGCAGGCATATCATTCAAGGCGTTTACCATGATCTGCATCTGGGTTGAGTAAAACTGCGGGATCAGTGTTTTTTCATTAGTGCCCAATACCGGGTACGGATGGGTATAGATCCTTTCAGGCCATGGCATTACCTCGTAATCGGCAACCATAGGGTATAACAGTTTAGCGGTAAAGGTAGCCTGGTAGTTGCGTTTGTAATCGCTCCAGTCGTGTACACGGTCTTCAATCGGGTCGGTTAGGAAAAACACTTTCCTGCCGGTTGGGGCAGTCATGGATACTACCGAACCATATTCAAGGAAAGCATTTTCAAATACACGCTCCTTTTCTAAGCCGTTAAAATAAGTCGGCTCGCGCGAGGTGCCCGTCCATACCTGAGCAATGTAACCATCAATACCCGGTAATGAAGCCAGGCTTGCCTCTGGACTAACGATTTGCCACGATGAATAATTTACCAGCGAGTGCGTAGCAATGAACACTTTAATGTTCATACCTTTGCTTTTGCCGTATTCCTTTGCGTATGATGATACCTGTTTTATAGTTTCATAATACAGGTTATATTTTAGCTTGTTTGATAAGTAGGTATTTTCAGGAGATGCATCCTGCGGTTTCCATGGGAAGCCGTAATATTTTTGCCATTGGTTTTTAAAGCCGGCGCTATAACCTGCACGGGCCCAAAACTCTGGTTCTTCTAAAAAAATGTTGGTGATACCTACATCTATCACCCGTTTAACCACAGCGGTTTTCATGTATTCGATAAAGGAATCATCGGGTACCACATAAGGCATATCCCTGCCGTGGAAAATAGTATCACCCCTTTGAGTTACCTGCCCTACGCCAAGGTGGTTTTTACCATCCCATTTACCCAAAAAGTAGTCTTTGTAATCGCCCCAGGCAATGCCGGTCATGAAATTTACGTCATAGCCACGGTCGCGCCATGATTTTACGCGCTGCTCAAAGGTCATGTTTGGATGATCATTAGTACCATAAACAATGGCAATGTCCGATCGCACATCAATTTCGGGCCTCCATGGGCTGCTGGTTTGAAAAGCCGTTTTCTCTTTCAGAGAAGCCGGTTTTGGGTTAGTATCCTGCGCATAAGCGCCGGCAGCAAAGGCAAGTCCGCAACAAAAAAGCAGCGTATTTTTCATAGTTATATTTTGTTAAAACTGTGTTGGAAGGAACCACTCCCACAGTCCCTCCCTCACACAGGTATTATTTATTTTTACGGAACCTTTACCTCTTTAACGTCGGTATAGTTGTAATAATTAAGGCCATAAGAAACCCTTGCACCTACGCGTACAAAGTAGCTCCGCTGTCCTGGCAATTTACCGCCAAGTGTAGTAAGGCTAACCGTTTGCCCAATTGTTGCATTGGCCGCATCACCGCTCAATTTAGGCGTATAACGGTTGTCGTAATTATTGTTGCCTACATACTTGTTTGAATTGATAAACACAGCTACGTCGCTCACATTTTGCTGAAAATTAGGATCGGCAGTACCCCGGGTAACTTTAAAGCTGGTAGTTATGGTGCCATCAGCATTTAAAACAGGATCGCCAACCCACTCTATCCGTAAAAATGGCTCAACCGAAAAGTTTACGGTGGTTACATCTTTGACATCAACGGTCTGGCTTTTATCAACAATGGTTTTGCCTGTATTATCAACTTGTACCAATGGCACAAAAGCGCCCTCGGCCGAAATTACATTTTTGCCTGCAAACAGTTTGGTGTTTTGATAAGTACCATCCTGAAATGAGGATATATAAAATGGGGTTGGGTTAGCGCTCCAGCTTATCTCCAATAATTTGATCCTGGTGCCTGAACCTTGTTCTGTTTGTAAGCTTTTGCCTGTACCTGCATCCGTTACGGTACCCTTTAAGGTAACATTGGGAGCGGCGTAATTATCAACCTTTTTGCATGAGCTGCCTGCGGCAACCAATACACTTAATGCTATGCTATAAAATAGTTTTTTCATCTCTCTCTTAAAATTAATAACCCGGATTTTGAATTAAATTCTGGCTCTTCTGGATCTCGCCCTGCGGGATCTGCTCGTAGTACCAGCGCACATCAAATGTGTACCTTGAGTTACGCTCATCTAAACGGGCATCAAAAAAGTACTTGCCGTCATTGGCCGAATAGAAAGGCATCAGCGTACGGTAAATGGTGCTATTTTGCTCTTTATCAGCAACCCTCCAGCGGCGCATATCCCAGTACTGTTTGTTTTCAAAACCAAGCTCTTTTTTACGCTCTTTACGAACTACGTCGATAGTTAAATTGGCTGTACCGGTTAACAGGTCGGCACCACCACGTTCACGGATAGCGTTAATCTGGGTAAAGGCATCCTGTAAATAGCTTTTATCCGACTGGCCTAACGAGTTTAACTCTACAGCAGCCTCGGCACGGTTAAGTAACACCTCAGCATAACGCAACTCAATCCAGGTTTGATCAGAACGGTTTTCCAATACTTCAGACGTTGGTTTATCCGGTACGATATATTTACGGATAGAGAACCCGGAAACAGAATTGGTACCATCGCCTGTGAAATAACCGCTTAAACCGGCAGGGTTCATGGTTGTACCATTTGGCAATTTGTACGGGGTTTGGCTGGCGTTGGCCGATTGAACAATATTATCAGTAGGATAATGCGCAGTTGAACCGGCAGGCAACAGCGGACTAATTCCACCTGCCGAAGGGCCGGTATAAATACCTCTGCGAATTTCAATGCTTACACCTTTCATCACATCGCCCGGCAAAACTACGGTTGCTCTTAACCTTGGTTCGGCATTTGCAAACAGGTCGATGGTATTTGTGTACAGGTCATATTTGCCACTGGTTGTAGTTTTGATGGTACCATCTGCATTTTTAGGAAAGCCGTCAAACAGTTCTACAAAATCAAGCGTAGGGTTAACCTCTGATGAGTAACCATTAGCGCCCATTAACTGGCGGGGTACGTTGTAGGCATCATAACCATGTACTGATTCGGGGTAATGATACTGGCGTACAAATATGTTTTCGGGGCTCGACGCATCGAAAAACAGGTTAACATAGTTTTGATATTGCGCGTTTTTATCGCCCGCTGCCCATGCCTTTTTGTATAAGCTGTATTTACCATCAAGTAATGCCGCGGCATCATAAGCTGCTTTAAAATAAGTAACCGCTTTCGCTGCCGGGATACCGCAAAGCCGGTTTCCGCTGCCATCAACCAATGTGATCTGGTTGTATTTAGCTACTGTACCGGCATAAAGCATTGCCCTTGATTTGAAACCGGCAGCTGCATATTTGCTGGCCCTGCCTGCCTGATTAGTTTCAGGCAAATTGGTATAAGCATAATCCAGGTCGGTACCGATAAAATCATAGATCTTTTCTTCAGACGAACGGGGTATTTTAAGTTCTTCGATGCTTTGCTCCGGATAGTTAAGCACCTTATCAACCAGCGGTACGCCGCCGTAACGTTTAACTAAAGCAAAGTAAGTGGCCGCGCGAACAAACCTTGCTTCGCCTAACCAGTTGTTTACCTGGTCGCTGGTAAAGTTGCTTGCGTATTTAGGCAGGGTTTCTGCAAAATAGTTAGCATCCCTGATAACCCTGTAGCAATCGCCCCAGGTTGAAAGACCCGTGTTCTCCTGCATCGAGCCATTTTGGTCACGGCTTAACGCCTCACCGGTAGTGGCGCTTGTTGGGCTGATGATCCAGAACATATTTAAACCTCTTTCGGGCGAATACCTGAAATCTTCGATAGGTAATTCACTGTACAGCCTTGACATGTAGGCCTGAATTCCCGCGGCTGTCGCAAAAACGTCATCGTCCTTAACAATACTTGGGGGCAGGGTATCCAGCTTTTTACATGCCGTTGTCCAGCAAAGTAAAAAAGCCAATATTGTATATGTGTATTTTTTCATGATCTGTAATGGATTATAGTTTAACATTTACACCGATTGAATAAACTTTATTTAAGGGGTATAAATAGCCGTAGTTGGCCGATGGGTGTTCAGGGTCAAGATATTTCAAACCTGTAATGGTTAATATGTTGTACCCGTTCACAAAGATCCTTGCACCTTTAATACCTGCCTTTTTAGCTGCTCCGGCAGGAATGCTGTAGCCAATCTCAGCAGATTTCAACCTTACATAAGCCGCGCTGTGGATATTTGACAGCGAGTTGGTGTTAGCTGTTGTACCGGTAAGGGCAAATGTACCCGGGGTCCATACGGTGTTAGGATTATAAGGGTCGGCTTTAGGATCGGTTGGGTGATACCTGTCCATGAACATAGATAGTGCACTACCACCACCCCACAGCGGGATATTCAACTGTTCGATGTAGGATACGTTAATACCTGCAGCTCCCTGCCATACGGTATTGATGTCAAAACCTTTGTATGAACCGCCCAGTGTTAAACCAAATGTGGTTGAAGGTACGCTGTAGTTATTGTTACTCACGTTTTGTGCTATTGGGTGTACGTCCTGATCGTTAATTACGCCGTCACCGTTCCAATCCTGCAAAATGTAATCACCAACTACTGCGTTACGTGATACAAACTGCGGGCTGGTCAAGATTTGCTGATAGTTTTGGAACTGGCCATCGGCACCAAAACCCCAGAATATGTTGTTGTAACGGTTGTCGTTGTTATTATGCCAATTAAGCTGTGAGTTACCGTAAGCAGAGTGAACCTTGCTGATCCATTGGGTACGGGTATAGCCGAATGTACCTTTAACAAAATAGTTAAAGCTGCCTATGTGGTAACGATGGTTTATCTCAATATCAAAACCCTGCGCGCGGTCGCTATTAAGATTTTCCTGTGGTAAACCTGCACCTACTACACCCGGCAGGTTATCGGCACGGGTATCAAGCAAACCGCTCCTGTCGCGCCTAAAGGCGTCAACAGTTAAACCTAACAAACCATTCCAGGCCTGCAGATCGATACCGGCGTTGTAGGTTTTAGCAACAAACCAAAAAATATACGGGTTGGCAATACCACGACTTTGCGCGCCGTTAACAAAAGTGCCGTCAAATACCGACCCCGGAGGTACCTTGTTGTTATCGCCGGAAGCAGGATAATTATAACCAGTAAGATACTGATAAGCGTCAAGTTTGTCATCATCACCCAGTTTAGCGTATGATAGACGGATCTTCAGGTCGTCAATAAATGAAAGGGCTTTAGCATTTTTCCAGAACCCTTCCTGTGAAATCCTCCAGCCTGCAGACGCACCCGGGAAGAAGCCCCAACGTTTAAGCGGCGAGTTTTTAGAGTTGGCATCATCCCTGAAGCTAAACTCAACCAGGTACTTTGATTTGTAATCGTAATTTACACGACCAACAAATGATTTGGTCACAAAATCATAAGGCCAGCCGCCGTCAACCGTAGCTGTTTGGTTTAAAGCGTTACCTGCCGATAGCTGATCAACCGGTAATGAAAGCTGGCGCTGTGCGTTAAAGTTATCGCCTTTTCGCTCGCTTTCTTCATAAAGCGCTAAGGCCGTAACATTATGCCCTCCTTTAAACTGCTTAGCATAGTTTAATGAAAGCTGCATTAAGCTGCTCGGTTTTTCATAAAACTGGCGGGTGAGTGAACCCGGGGTTTGGTTAGCTATAGGCGCGTAGGTATTGCTATTAGCATCATAGTTATACTGGTTGTATGAACGCTGATAGAGCTTGTTGCTTGAAAAATAATAATCATAATTATACAAGCCTTTTGCACTTAAACCTGGCACAAACGGAACGTTGTACGTTGCAGATACCGAAGACTGTAACCATTTATTGGCAATTTGTTTGTAACCATCAACATTGGCATCGGCCATTGCAACAGGGTTTGAACCATCAACTTCTCCATTGTTCAGGTAGGCCGGGTTATTATTGGCGTAAATGCTTTGAGTAGGTACTTGCCTCCAAAAGGAGCGTATGATCCACCATGCATCCTGGTAAGGTTGATTTTTTTGTTCAAGCGTACCGCTCAGGTTTACATCAATGGTAAGATTTTTATTGATTTTGGTGGTGAGGTTTGAGCGGAGATTATATTTCTTGTAGTTCAGGTCGCCGCTTTTGAAAAAGCCGTCCTGATCGGTAATACCCATACTCACAAAATAGCTGCTGTTATCGGTACCGCCTGTTGCATTCAGGTTATGCTGTTGCTGGGGAGCACTATTAGCGAAAACAGGGCTATACCAATCGGTGCTGGTTTTTGAACCGTTTTTGTAAGCAGCAAAATCAGCATCGGTATATTTCACCTGCCCGCCGTTAACGTTATGCAGCAGTTGCTCGTTAACCAGGGTCATGAAGTCAACAGCACCAACGGGTTTTGGCATGTAGGATGGGATCTGCCAGCCATAGGTACCTGAATAATTAAGGTCAACTGCGCCTTTTTTACCTTTTTTGGTAGTTACGATAACCACGCCGTTTGCAGCACGCACACCATAGATAGCGGCCGATGCATCCTTCAATACCGAAACACTTTCGATATCGTTTGGGTCAAGACGGGTAATATTATCGCGGGGGATCCCGTCAATAACAACCAGCGGGTTACCAAAACCACGGATATCAAACGCGTTGCTGAATGAGCCCGGCTCAGCCGTATTTTGGGTAATCCGTACACCTGCCACTTTACCCGCAAGCATGTTCAGCACGTTCTCGTTTTTGGTAGTCACGATCTCGCTGTTGGTAACCGATGCAACTGACCCGGTCACTGTTGCTTTACGCTGGGTACCGTAACCTACTACAACCACTTCGTTCATGTTGGTGGCATTGGGTAACAGTTTTACGGTAATGCTTTTTTGATTACCTACGGCAATTTCCAGTGGGGTGTATCCTAAAAAGCTAAATACCAGCGTTTGGCTTGGCTCAGCATTGATATTGAACTGGCCGTGTACGTTGGTAGTGGTACCATTAGGCATTCCTTTCAGCTTAACGCTTACGCCGGGCAGGGGCTGCCCATGCTCATCATTTACTACCCCGGTAATTTTGCTGCCCTGAGCAAAAGCCGAAGTACACATAGCTAAAAACAAAAGAGCGGCAATGCAGCACTGTAATACTCCTTTAATTTTAGCACGATAACGGATGCGATGGCACCCATCATAATTGGTAAAATTTTCGTACATAAATATTGGTTAATGGGTTTATAACTCTTGCCGCGGGGAAAACAAAAACATTAAACAGGGATGGTTAAACCCGTTCAGTACGTATCATGCTTTCCATTTGGCACAGCAATGATATAGCGGGTGGTATTAAAACAAGGGTTAAAAAAGGGGTTAACTCGGCTAAAATTTTATTAACCGGACAGAAATTAACCCTTTTTTTAAGCGAATGGAGGTATAATTTAAAAAAATGGAGCGGGTTTAGCGATAGCATGCCTTGTGTTCGCTCTTGACGAAGCGCATAAAAACATGTCATTGCGAGGAACGAGGCAATCGCATGGGAGCATGGCCGTTTTGTATAGCATGCGATTGTCACGTCGCGCCCCCCGCTCATTTCCTGTTCCGCGCTTCGCAATGACATGGTTTATTATTCACACTTAAAAACCTGCGACAGTGTTAACGTCGAAGGCCTGTTTTGCTATGCAAAACAGGCCTTCGACTAACGTACCCCATTTGGGGGGATGGGGCGACTAAAACACCCGGCAAAGCAAACCTTTCAAATACTCACCTTCGGGGAAAGAAGCGCGTACCGGGTGGTCTTCCGGCTGGTGGAATTGGTAAATAAACTGTACCTGTTTCCCTGCATCAAGCGCGGCCCAGGCAATTACCTGTTTAAAGGTTTCCATATCCATAGCACCCGAGCAGGAATAGGTTGCCAGCAAGCCACCTTCGTTAAGCAGGAGCATACCCAAACGGTTCAAATCTTTATAAGCACGTGATGCACGGGTGAGCGCCGAGCGTGATGGCGCATATTTAGGAGGATCGAGCACAATTACGTCAAACTTTTCGCCCTCATCCCTGAATTTGCGCAGCTGTACATTCACGTCGGATTTAATAGCCGTGTGTTTGGTTGCATCCAGTTTATTCAGCCTGATATTTTCGGCCAGCGTTTCAATAGCTAATGCCGAACTATCAACACTGGTTACTGATGCCGCGCCTTCTTTGAGGCTGTTCAGCGTAAAGCCGCCAGTATAACAAAAGCAGTCCAGTACCTTTTTATCTTTAGTATGTACAGCCAACACATGACGATTATCGCGCTGATCGCAATAAAAGCCGGATTTTTGGCCTTCGGTGATATTGATACCGTAAATAACGTTATTTTCTAAAACCTCTACCAGTTCGGGTGGCGGACTACCCGCAAGTACTTTATTTTCTGCTTCGGCCAGGCCTTCATGAGCACGGGAAGCATTATCGCTTTTATCTGAAATACTTTCGGGATTAAGCAACTTGGTTAACTCATCAATAACGATAGGCATTACATTTTGAATACCCGAAGTAAGCACCTGTACCGCCAGATGCCCGGCATATTTATCGACAATAAGGCCAGGTAAATAGTCTGACTCACTGAAGATCAACCTACAGGTATTGGTGCCATTAGCTAAGATGCTATCCCTGCTTTTAACAGCAGTGGCTACTTTTTCACGAAACCAGGCTTCATTAACCTGCACATCCTTATTCCACTCCAGTAAACGCAAAGTAACCCGCGATTGATCGTTATAAAAGCCATAGGCCATAAATTCGCCTTGTGTGTTCATCAGGCGAACAACGTCGCCATTGGCAGGCTTGCCCTTTACTTTTTCAATCGCTCCTGAAAATACCCAGGGGTGCCTTTGCAAAACGGCTTTTTCCTTACCCTTCTTTAATATAACGTCAATCATGGGTGCAAAGGTAATAAAGCGTTGGCAATTTTAGCTTTACAGTAACGCGGCCTTCATTTATTACGTATTTGTATTAACGCTTCTAAACCTTGAAAATATTTTTAGGTCATACACAATAATATCCGCATTAAAACATTTGGTATCTTAGATTCGAAAACTATAATCATGAAAAAAACCTACGTACTCCTGTTCAGTATGCTGATAGCGTGCTGTTGTTTTAGCTCAAAGTCATACGCTCAGATACCTCGCATACCTGAGGCCAGCTCAACTCAAACTATCATCCAGGATTTCGGATTAGGGAAAATAACCATCACTTATTCCCGTCCAAATGTTAAAGACCGCAAAATATTCGGGGGCATTATCCCTTACGGCGAAGTTTGGCGTACCGGCGCCAACGCGGCAACAACCATCACTTTTACCGAAAAAGTTGTTATTGAAGGTAACCCTGTGCCTGCGGGTACTTACTCCCTGTTCAGTATCCCTAATAAAGGCGAGTGGACCATCATCCTTAATAAAGTGGTAAAACAATGGGGCGCTTACAGCTACAAGCAAGACCAGGACTTTCTGCGTTTTAATATCAAGCCAATCCACGTGAGCGAAAAACGCGAAACGTTTACTATGGCTTTTGTTAATACAACTACCAAATCAACCGACCTGGTTTTGGTTTGGGACAAAACCGCTGCCTACATCCACATGGAAACTGACGACGACGCTAAAATCACAGCCAATATTGATGAGCTGATGAAAGGCGACCGCAAGCCATATTACTTCAACGCCATACAATACTACTACGAAAACCATAAAGACGTTGATAAAGCTCTTGGCTGGGTTTACGAAGCCGAAAAAATTGAGCCTAAAGGTCCGTGGTATAAACTTTGGGAATCGCGTTTATTGCTACGCAAAGGCGACAAAGCCGGTGCTATAGCAGCTGCAGAAGCCGGTATCGCTCTAGCCAAAGCTGATAAAGATGAAGAATACGCCCGTTTAAACCAGGAAGCACTGGATCAGGCTAAGCAATAGTCCTAAGCCTACCCAACCCTCCCCGGAAGGGAGGGCTTTAAAAAGAAAATCGCTGTTTTTTATAGGAAATGGCGATTTTCTTTTATGAATTGATAATATTCAGAAAGTCTCCCCAACCGGGGGAGATTTAGAGAGGGCTTTACTGATCAACCACGCAATCACAATCAGTAAAATAGCACCGATAGCATTGAGCCACAAATAAGCGATTACGTCAAAATAGCCAAGTATACAAATAATAGCCTCCGTTATAACAGCTGCTATAAATACTGCGGTTCCTTTTATTTTTTTAAGATAGAAGGCCACTATGAACACTCCAAGGATGGTTCCGTAAATATAAGAGCCCAATTGATTTACGGCTTCTAACAGATTACCTATGCGGCTGGCGTAAAGGGCCATCCCAATGCAAACCAGGCCCCAGAACACGGTTGCCAGGCGCGATGCATTTAAATAATTCTGATCTGTAGCGTTGGGATTAACAATGCGTTTGTAAATATCAACCACACTGGTTGATGCTAATGAATTTAAAGCACTTGCGGTTGAGCCCATGGAGGCCAGAAAAATAATGGCTATCAGTAATCCTATCAAGCCTTTGGGCAGATACTGGGTAACAAAGGTAAGGAATACATAGTTGGTATCGTTATCATCGGCCTTAGGGTTATTTTTTTTCATCAGTTCAATGGCGTTTTGCCTGATGAGGTGGGCCTTAGTGTCGGCCACCTTTAATTGATCTTTGGCATGACTGATCCGACCTTCATTTTTACTGTCGATGGCTTTTATCAACTCGTTAGCCTTGATCTTTTTTTGCTCAAAGGCCTGGCCATATTGCTGATTGAGATGGTCATATTCCGCAGCGTAAACGCTTTTTTGAATTTGTTTAACCTCGTACTGGTTAAAAAAAATGGGCGGGCGGTTAAACTGGTAAAACGCAAAAACCAGCACCCCTATCAGCAGGATCAGGAATTGCATCGGAATCTTGATCAAGCCATTCATGATTAGCCCGAGGCGGCTTTGCCCTACCGAGCTGCCTGTCAAATAACGGCCTACCTGGCTTTGATCTGTACCAAAATAGGAAAGCTGTAAAAAGAAGCCCCCGATCAATCCGCTCCAAACTGTATAACGGTTATTGGGGTCGAATTTCCAGTCTATCACGTTCATGCGGCCCATTTTACCAGCCATTTTGAGCGAGCTCATGAAACTTACATTGCCGGGTAACAGGTAAACCACCAGTACTCCTGCCAAAAACATCCCCGTAAAAATAATGCTCATTTGCAACAGCTGGGTGTATGACACTGCCTTACTGCCACCATAAACGGTATAAACAATTACCAGCCCGCCTATAAACAATGTAGTGTAAACCGTATTAATATTTAATATGGTTGAGAGGATGATAGACGGTGCATAAATGGTAATGCCGGTTGAAAGGCCGCGCTGTACCAGGAAGAGGAACGATGTAAGCGCACGGGTTTTCAGATCAAAACGCTGTTCCAGAAATTCGTAAGCAGTATAAACCTTAAGGCGATGGAAAATGGGGACAAAGGTGATACAAAGTACGATCATGGCCAGGGGCAGCCCGAAGTAGAACTGCACAAAACGCATTCCGTCTGAGTAAGCCTGGCCGGGCGCTGAAAGAAAGGTAATGGCACTTGCCTGGGTAGCCATTACCGATAAGCCCACATGGTACCAGGGTAATGAACGGCTGCCCATCAAAAACTGGTCGATATTTTTATTATTGCCGCTTTTCCATATGCCATAAAGCACTATAGAAAATATGGTAAGGCCTAAAACAATCCAGTCGGTTAAACTCATTCAAAGAATTTGGTAATGAGCCAGAATACTAAAACTAAAAAAACCAGCCATGCGGCAACAATGCCGTAAAACTGGTTCCAATTTTTTATAAATAAAGGGAGGTCAGGATCAGGCCTCTTCATTACGGCCACGAACTAACACGGCGATATATGCAGCAGCAGTTAACAAGCCTAAAACACCACCTACAAAAATCCAGGTAAAGCCTTTTTCAATAATACCGCCTACAAATAAGCCAGAGATTAATCCTACCAAATAGTATATGTAATCAAAGTTTTCTTTTTCTTCTTTATGGTGTCCCATGATGTTATGTATATGATTGCAGCAAAAATAGGTGATTAATTGAATTTTACCAAAGTTTGTTTTGTAAAAGGATTGTGCGGTTTAAAAGTTCATAAATGACACCAATTATCCATTCGGTGTCCGGTCGGCTTTAAATTCACTATCGTTGTAAATATGCCAATAGCTTTGCGGTATGCATGAACCAACAGCCTTTCAACTATTGTAAAAAGGCTATTCCTGCAAGTTTTTTAACCGCTCAACATTTCCCGCCATAGTTGCCTTATCATTTGCAGAAGTAGCCAGGTTCATAGCAGTTTCGTAATGCCGTAAGGCTTTTTGATTATCTATGCCGGTATACAGGTTGCCCAGCAGCGAATAATAAAAGTGGTTATTGCTCAGGTTCAGTTTTTCGGCTTCGGCTATTGCAGCCGGTTTTCCATTGGCTTTGGCAAGGGCAAATGTCCGGTTCAGCGCGGCGATGGGCGAATACTCCAAGATGAGGAGGCTATTGTACAGTTGTAATATATTTTCCCATTTTTCGGCAGCATCCTCCTTAATGGTATGCCAGTAAGCTATGCCGGCCTCAAGGTGATATTTAGTTATTGAAGTTCCGCTTGAGGCCTGGTTCAGGTAGTAAATGCCTTTATTGATCAGGTCCCTGTCCCAAAGTAATTCATCCTGATCCTCATAGAGGATCATTTCACCATGATCATTGGCGCGGGCCTCAAACCGCGACGAGTGGAAACAGATCAGCGCAAAAAGTGCATTTACGGCAGGAGTATTGGTGGCCGGATTTTCAATAAGCAGGTAATTAAGCCGCATAGCTTCAGTACAAAGATCACGGCGAAGGGTGACGTTTTGGGAGGTTGAGTAATAACCCTCAGAAAACAGCAGGTAAATGGTTGTTAAAACAGTTTCCAGCCGGCTGCCGATCTCGCTCAGTCTTGGCTGCTGAATCCGGATTCCCGCCTCCTTCAGTTTTTCCTTTGCGCGGTTTATCCGTTTGTATATCACCTCCTTGTTTGCTAAAAAAGCATCGGTAATTTCCTGTATACCAAAACCGCAAAGCAGGTTAAGGGCAAGCGCCACCTGCGACTCGGCCGAAATAACCGGGTTGCAAACCGTAAAGATCATGGCCAACTGGCTATCAGCTATGTTTTTGGCAGACAGGTCGATCTCTATTTCGCCACTACTGTCGGTCGTATATTTTATTTCGGGCAAAAGCTTTTGCTTAAAAATCGTGTCCCGTTTAAGGTAATTTTTGGTTTTATTTTTTGCAACGGTATAAAGCCATGCCGTCGGGTTATCGGGTAAGCCTTTCATGCTCCAATTTTCTGTGGCTGAAAGGAAGGTATCGCTTACAATATCTTCGGCAATTTCAATATGTTCAATACCAAAAAGGCGGCAAAGCACTGCTGCAATTTTCCGGTACTCGGTGCGGAACAGGTGAGGTAAAAGTTCTTGGGCTTGCATAGGTTAAAATAAAAATGCCTTTGCAAAAGTACAAAGGCATTTTTATTTTATACGGCAGGCACAGCCATTCGTACTTCAACGGTGGCTCCCCATTGCAATATCGGGCAGCCTTTGGCAATTTCCACTGCCTCGTCATAATCTTCGGCCCTGATTATGAACATGCCGCCTATCGATTCCTTAATTTCGGCATAGGGGCCATTGATCACGGTGTTTTGCTTAATTGTACGGCCATCGCCATCCCAGCGTTTGGGAGTGCCAACCAGTTTGTTTTGGGCAGCGATGCCTCCTATCCAATCCTGGAAAGGTTTTATCGCTGCCTGCATTTGCTCAGGCGAAGGACTGGCATCTTTACTTTTCAGATCCCTGTGGATCACTAACAAAAACTCATTCATAAGGCTATGTTTTAATGGCGTTAATATAAGTTGTTTATGCAAACTGGCCAACCTGGTATGTACCCGGGGTATTTGGGAACGATAGATTGATGCGGTTCCAGGTGTTAATAGTGGTAACGGATAGCGTAAGGTCTATCAGTTCTTCATCAGTAAACTGCGCCTTGGCTATGTTGTATACTTCGTCGGTTACATGGCAGGCGGTAACGGCTTCGGCCCAGGCGAAGGCGGCCCTTTCACGATCGGTATAATAAGGTGATTCTTCCCATGCACTCAGACCATATAAACGTTGTTCGGTCTCGCCTTTGGCACGTGCATCTTTATAGTGCATGTCAAGACAATAAGCGCATTTATTGATCTGCGATACCCTGAAATTTACCAGCTCACGAAGGGATAACTCAAGGGGCGATTTTTTTAGATAGGTATTAATACCGAATAATGGTTTTAAGGCATTTTGTCCTTTTTCCCACATGTTGATTCTCTGTTCCATTTTGTTTTAAATTTATGTTGTTAAAACCCAATGACAACCGTGCTTAGCAGATTGGACAAAACGAAAAAAATATTTTTTATTTTTTTTACGGTCGGAATTCAATTCGGGAATTTCTGTCAGGGCGCATTATCTCCTGCTTTGCAGATTTTCCAGTTTAACTACATATACATGTAATACGTCTCTACATAAAAATGCCTATCTTCCCCTCATGGCCTTACCCAATATTTTTACTGTACAGGTAGCTGATGATGTAATTAGCCGGATCAACAAGCTTACGGCTCATACCTCACCGGGATGGGG
Organism: Mucilaginibacter sp. R-33; assembly: GCF_049949235.1. Lineage (NCBI taxonomy): Bacteria > Pseudomonadati > Bacteroidota > Sphingobacteriia > Sphingobacteriales > Sphingobacteriaceae > Mucilaginibacter > Mucilaginibacter sp. R-33. The sequence continues at coordinate 4,622,481 of NZ_CP188089.1, read as the reverse complement.
TAAAATGAACGTTGCACAAATGTTGGCGCACTGCTGTGTAACGTATGAAATGGTGTATGAAGATAAGCACCCCAAACCCGGCGCGTTCATGAAGTTGATCCTGAAAATGCTGGTTAAAAACAAGGTGGTGACTGAAACCCCATATAAACACAACAATCCTACCGCGCCCGCATTTCTCATTACCGGCGAAAGGGATTTCAAAACCGAAAAACACAGATTGATAGCCTACATCCAAAAAACACAACAACTGGGCGAAAAAGCTTTTGATGGGCGCAAGTCTCATTCGTTTGGCTCTTTAACTATTACCGAATGGAACAATATGTTCTATAAACATATTGACCACCACCTTATCCAGTTTGGCTGTTAAGCGCAGTTTGAACATACGGCTAAATTTTCCTTTCTTTACCGGCATACCAGATAAATCGATATAGCGCATGGAAAAACTAAACCCCGCCATCCTTAAAACCAAACAGCATTTTGAAATTCTTGATGGCATGCGCGGCATAGCAGCTATAGCGGTTGTTACTTTCCATTTTATGGAGGTGGCTTACTCCGATTACAGTAAGGATTTTATAGGTCATGGTTTCCTGGCGGTCGATTTTTTCTTTTGCCTGTCGGGTTTCGTAATTGGCTATGCTTATGACGACAGGATCGGCAAAATGGGTATAAAGGAATTTTTCAAATCGAGGTTGATCAGGCTGCACCCGTTGGTTGTTTTAGGATCCGTACTTGGACTGCTGGGCTTTTTATTTGATCCCTTTGGTGCCCACCCTCAATTATATGGCCTTAGCAGAATGCTGCTGATATTTCTTTGCTCGATATTGCTGATCCCGTACCCGGCCATGTCCGTGCGGTATTTTAACCTGTTTAGCTTTAATGCGCCCGCATGGTCGCTATTTTGGGAATATGTAGCTAATATTGTTTATGCTTTTGTGCTTTGCCGCCTGCCCCGGCGTTATCTGATCGTACTTGTCATGCTATCGGGAGCGGCTATTTGCTATGTAGCCTGCCGCTCGGGCAATTTAATGGGCGGCTGGGATGGTCATAGCTTTTGGGACGGCGGGGCACGGATAGCCTTTTCATTCACCGCCGGGTTGTCGATTTATCGCTACAACCTTATTATAAAAAACAAACTTGGCTTTATTGGGCTTTCAATTTTATTATCTCTGGCCTTCCTGATGCCGTTTTCAGCCTGGAACTGGTTAACTGAACCCCTGGTAGTGATCATTTACTTCCCTTTATTAATTGCTTTAGGGGCCGGCGCTCAACTCCATCCAGGTTTGAAAAAAATCTGTGTATTTTCCGGTAATATCTCTTATCCGCTGTACATGACCCATTACGCTGTAATATGGATGTTTGCCAATTACAACACAGCCAACAAACCCGATGCCATTCATCTAACATATATCATTACAGGTGGATTAATTGTACTGGTAACATTTGCTTACCTGGTTATGGTAGGTTACGATGTTCCATTACGGAGTTACCTAACCGAAAAAAGAAAAAAACAGGCTGTTAAATAAACTGAATGACTATTCGTTAGCTTAATTAAAGATTAGGAAGGGTTTAGCCAACGGTTAAATTTAAAACCTGTATGTTTAAAATGCTGAAAAAGTGTTTTTTATACACTAAAAATAATTATTTTTACAATTGGTTTTGTGCTGATTTCCAGTTGTTCTGTAGAAGTATGCCAACCTTTGGTACATGAAAAAAACGTTAGTTATTGGTTGGCTTGTGATACTTTTAAGCGCTGTTGGCGCTTTATTTTGGTATAATGAGCTGCAATACCAGTTGCCTACTCCTGTACCGAAAAACTATAAAGCGGTAAAGCGGGGTACGGTACTATCCATCAATCCCAGGTACTACCAGGACCGCAGTAAGCCGCTGTTTCTGCACTTTTTTAATCCGGATTGTCCCTGTTCAAGATTTAATATCAAACAGTTTAAGGCTATTGCCCAGCAATATCGCAGCCAGGTTAATTTTGCCATTGTGATCATGAGCAATAAACACTTCACCGAAAGCGAAATCCAGGACAAGTTTGGAATGAAACTGCCTGTTATATTTGATCCATCGGTTGCTGCGGCCTGCGGGGTTTACTCAACACCCCAGGCTGCCCTTATTGATACAGACAGCAAGCTGTATTACCGCGGCAATTATAACGTAAGCCGTTACTGTACCGACGAAAAAACAAGCTTCGCCAAAGTAGCCATCAACGGTTTACTGAACGACAATACACGCCTAACATTTAATAAACTTGCATTAACGTCATACGGCTGTCGACTGCCCGACTGTCATAATTAATATTACCCCCTAAATATCAATCATAGTGACCGCAGACATAGTTCAAAACATTAATTTTCAAACCGAGATCAAAAACCGCTCAGACAGGTTGATGGATTATTTCCTGCCTGTGCATTTTGTAGTTGGTTTAGCATTGGCCTATTTTTATGATACATGGCTTATTGCCTTTGGCGTTGGCGGCCTGTGCCTGCTGGCGTACTATACTGCTAAAATAGCCCTGCCTAACTCTTCCTTATACCAATATGTGCTGGCAGCTGTATTAGGTATTTTTATGGCCCAGTATATTTACCAGATGCATGGCTTGTTTGAGATGCACTTTTTTGCATTTATTTCGAGTGCGCTGCTGATCACCTACCAAAACTGGAGGCTACAATTGCCATTGCTTTTAGTTGTTATTGTACACCATGCTGTTTTTAGCTATCTGCAGGATATTGGTTATGGCGGCATATTTTTTACCCAGCTCAATTACTTTGATCTTCAAACATTTATCATACATGTATTGCTTACCGGGGTTATTATGTTCATATGCGGACTTTGGGCCTACCAGTTGCGCAAGTATAACGAACTAAGAATAGTACAAACCCTGCAAATGGCCGATCTGCAGCGGGAAGCCCAGTTATCGCTGGAACGCAAACATAATGAAGAGGTTTTGGCAGCTGCAAACCAGGAGCTAAACTATTCCAACCAGGAACTTCAAAAAGCACGCCTCGCGGCTGATCAGGCTAACCAGGAAAAAAGTATTTTCCTGGCTACCATGAGCCACGAAATCCGTACGCCTATGAACGGGGTTATCGGGATGTCGGCTTTATTGAATGAAACTGAGCTTAACGATGAGCAGCGTATGTTTAACGAAACCATCATCAGCTGCGGCGAAACGCTCATCCATGTGATCAATAACATTCTTGATTTTTCAAAGATAGAAGCAGGTAGTCTTGATCTTGAACAGGATGATTTTAACCTGCGGCAATGTATTGAAGATGTGATGGATATGTTTGCCATTAAAGGCGGACAATTGGGGCTCGACCTGGTTTATGAAATTGCCGAAGATATATCGCCGGGTATCATCGGCGATCCGCTGCGGCTTAAACAAGTGCTTATAAACCTGGTAAGCAACGCCATAAAATTTACGGAGAAAGGTGAGGTTGGTATTAAGGTTAGCTGTGTTGACAAACAATCTGATGGCTTGCTGAAATTAAGATTTGATGTTTGGGATACAGGCATAGGCATTCCGCATGATAAGCTGCACCGGCTGTTCAAGGCATTTTCGCAGGTTGATTCATCTACTACACGCAAATACGGGGGCACCGGTTTAGGTTTGGCTATTTGCCAAAAGCTTGTTGCGCTAATGGGCGGCAGTATAGGTGTTGAAAGTGAGCCCGGTGCCGGTACCAGGTTTTTCTTTACCATAAACGCCTATCCCGGCGAGATCTCCCACCGGCAGCCTGCCAGTTTTGATCTTGAGGAACTGCGCGGCAAAAAGATCCTTATAGTTGATGACAACCATACCAACCTGTCTATTTTAAACCGCCAGTTTGAAAACTGGGACCTTAAATCGGTACCGGCAGAGTCTGCCGCCGAGGCTTTAGTGATCCTGCAGAGAAACAAAGACATTGACCTGGTTATTACCGACATGAACATGCCCGTAATGGATGGGGTTATGCTGGCCCGCATCATTAGGGAAGGGTACAGCCACATTCCTATTATACTGCTAAGCTCGGTTGGCGAAGAGTTTATAAAAGATCAGCGAATGCTGTTTACCTCTGTTATGAGCAAGCCGATAAAACAACAGGTGCTGGGCAAACAGGTTTTTATGGCGCTCAGGAATAAATCGGTCCAAAACAATGATAAACAAACTAAGAGCAAGCTTTCGGTTAATTTTGGTGATAAATATCCCTTCAATATCCTTATTGCCGAAGATAATGAGGTTAACCAGCACGTTATTAAACACATTTTAAATAAAATGGGCTATAAGCCAAGTATGGCCCAAAACGGGCTCGAAGCAATAGAGGCCCTGTACAAAAACGATTACGAGCTTATTTTAATGGATATGCAGATGCCTGTTATGGATGGGCTTGAAGCTACTCGTGTAATCCGTAAAGAAAACATTAAGCAGCCTGTTATCATTGCATTAACAGCCAACGCCATGGCCGGCGATGAACAGGATTGTTTGCAGGCCGGTATGAATGATTACCTGAGCAAGCCTGTAAAGCTTGATGAACTGATGAATAAGCTTTCGAAATGGCACACTTTAGTTAATAAAGCCGCAGTTCGTCAGGGTTGATGCAACCGCACTCTTGTTGTTAATTTGGTTCTTGGTTCGCTCATGTTTAATAAAAGAAAGCGTTACTTAGAACCTCCGGAGGGCAAGACAATTACCTGGCGGGGGCCTGCTTCAATAGTAGTGAAGTTTTCTCATCCCGGTATGCAGAATATAAATGCAACAATACTTTTGCAAAACAATTAGGTTATTTTTTTCATTTTTGTACAGCATAAGCAATATGTTGAATAAGCGAAATACTGAATTTTTAAGATCGTTGCGGATATTATCGGTAATGGCCTTTTATTTGGTCATCGCGAGCAGTCATGTTTTTTTTCTTCCCCGCTTAACGCAGTCGGGCCGTACACGTTCAACAGGATTCAATTCGGTTTTTAAACGAAAGATGGAGAACCTGCACAGTAGCTTTAGCGAGCCAAGCTATGTTCAAAGGCCGGACAAATCAACTCTTGAGGAGAAAAAGTCTGTTACTGATTTGATCAGCACTGTTGTAGGAAGTTTTATCCTGCTGTTTTTTGCGTTGCAGCTTTGGAAATTAAATCCGAAGCAATTAATCCGAAATTTCAGGATTATATCCGGGTATCGATACTCCTATCTTTCCCTTTGCACTTTTCGCATTTGATTTGAATGATTAAAGGCGCTCTGTCTTTAGATACATCTTCGATCATTTTTTCAATTAATTATCCATCGTTTACCGGCATTTTTTGCAGTACTACTGATCTGTAGCGATCAGTGTGCGGGCATTTCCCGGTAAGCATATTCCGTACATCAAGATATGCGAATTTCAAAGAAGTTCTGCTGCCTCTTTATGGGCCTGCTAATAACAGCCTGTACTTATGCGCAGCAACAAGGTAACATACCGGTTAGCTTAAAAACGCTGCTCAACAGCGTAAACCGAAACGCACCCACATTGCTAACCGATTCAGCAGCTATAGCGGTTAGGCAAGCCCAGGCCGCTGAAACCAGGAGCAGCTGGCTCCCTAACCTGAAACTAAATTACCAGGCAGATTATGGGACCAATAACAATGTTGCAGGCCCATACTTCGGCTTTGGTATCATTCCTTCCAACTCCAGGGGGGTACGGCCGGAAAGCAATACCACCACCGTATCAGCCAACGTTGGGGTAGCCGCGCTCGACTGGGAGATTTACAATTTTGGTGCCTATGGCGCTCAAAATAAAGTAGCCAACTCTGATATTCAGGTACAGCTAAACCAGTTTGCTGATTCCAAATATCAATTGCAGGCTTATGCCATTGGCAATTACCTGCTACTAACGGAACTGGAAAACTTCCTCACCATCCAGGCGCGGAACATAAAACGCAACCAGGAGATCCGCCGGTCGGTACAGTCGCTCGCCAAAAGTGGGGTAAGGGCAGGCGTTGATACCAGCATTGCGGAAGCCGAACTGTCAAAAGCCCGTTTGAACTATATCGAACTGAACAACCAGGTGAAGCAGGTACAGTTACAGCTTTCGGCTGTCAGCGGCTTACCCTATCAGACAATAGTACCCGATACCGCTGCCGAAACAAATCTTATCAATACCGTAACCGGCCTCGACCCTTTGGTTATCGACACCACCGATCATCCATTGATCAATTATTATAAATCGGTATATCAAAACAGTTTGCAGCGCGAAACACTCATTAAAAAAAGCTACAATCCTAAAATATTATTGGAAGGCGCCGTTTGGGGCAGGGGATCAAGTGTTGATGCTAACGACCATTTTAACAGCCTCAGCAGCGGATGGGGGTTCGACAGGAATAATTACCTGGTAGGTATAGGTGTTTCCTATAACCTGTTTGATATCCGTCGCCGCCAGTTAAAATTACGGACACAACGTGCCAATACCGATTACTCCCGGAAAAAGCTGGATGAGCAAAAACAACTGCTGGCCGTCAATGCCAACCGGTCGGGCGTCGAGCTGCAAACCGCCCGCGAACGCCTGGTTGAGATCCCCAATCAGCTTAAAGCGGCTTCTGACGGGTACCGGCAAAAGCTGTCATTATACAAAAATGGGCTAACCGATATCATTGAGCTTAACGCCGCGCTCAATATCCTTTACCGCGCCGAAACTGACTATGTACAGGCCAAATATGCCTATTCAAATGCCCTGTTCCAGCAGGCCGTTACCGGCAACCAGGTAAATACTGTATTAAACCTTTTAAAATAATTTAGCTATGTCAATGGTCACATCCGCACTTAAACGGCCCATCACAACGGTGGTGGTTACCTTGAGCCTGCTCATCTTTGCAGTGCTTAGTGCTATAAAAATACCGATAGATATTTTCCCAAAATTAAACCTGCCCACCATTTATGTTATTGAATCATATGGCGGTATGTCGCCGCAGCAAATGGAGGGTTTCTTTTCAACCCGTTTGCAAGACCAGTTTCTGTATGTGAACGGCATCAAAAGCGTTACCAGTAAAAACATCCAGGGTTTAACTATGGTTAAGCTGAGTTTTTACGAGAGTACAGACATGGCCGAAGCACAGGCCCAGGTGGCTTTGCAGGTAAGCCGCGTAATGAGCTTTTTCCCGCCGGGAGCGCTGCCACCGCAGGTTGTAAGGTTTGATGCTTCATCGTTGCCTGTTGGGCAATTGGTACTATCCGCCCCCAATCGCAGCCTGAAGGATATTTATGATATGGCTGCTACTAAAGTAAGGCCGATGTTTGCTACTGTTCCCGGCTTATCGGCCCCGCCGCCGTTTGGCTCAAACGCCAGGTCCATCACCTTAAACGTTGATCCAAATAAATTAAGAAGTTACGGCTTGACGCCCGATGAGGTAGTAAGTGCGTTGGCTAAGTTCAATGTGATGTCGCCTTCGGGTAATTTAAGGTTAGGCAACACTATGTTTGTAACTACGGTTAATACGTTGATTAACCAAACAGATGAATTTGGCAATATCCCCGTAGTTACCAAAAACGGCGTTCCCATTTTGGTAAAAGATGTAGCCCGTGTTGCCGATGCTACCGATGTTACGGTTGATTATGCATTGATTAATGGCAAGCGCTCTGTTTATTTGCCGGTAGTAAAAACCGCCGATGCCAGTACCTGGAGTGTGGTACAGGCTTTGAAAAAGAAGATTCCGGAAATTCAGGGCCTTTTACCCGATGACGTTAAAATCTCGTATGAGTTTGATCAATCCATATTTGTGATAAACGCGGTAAAGAGCCTTATGACAGAAGGCGGTCTGGGCGCATTGCTCACCGGCCTGATGGTATTATTGTTTTTGCGCGACTGGCGAAGTAGTTTGATCGTGGTGATTACTATCCCGGTATCTATTTTGTTAGGTGTATTACTTTTAGGCTTATTCGGCCAAACCATCAATATCATGACATTGAGCGGGCTTGCCCTCGCCATAGGCATTTTGGTTGACCAGGCTACAGTAACCATCGAAAATATTCACCAGCACCTGGAGATGGGCAAAAGCAAAGCACAGGCTATTTATGATGCTTGCCAGGAAATCTCGTTCCCCCTATTGCTCATCCTGCTGTGTATCCTTGCAGTATTCGCGCCATCGTTTATGATGAACGGCGTGCCTAAAGCGATGTTTTTACCCCTGTCGCTATCTATTGGCTTAACGATGATCGTATCGTACATCATAGCGCAAACACTGGTGCCTATTTTATCAAACTGGCTTATCAAAGCCGAAACCTATCAGCATTATGAACATGGGAAATTGCATGCCCATGCCGGCGAAGCTTTAGACCGGCCCGAAGAAGGGCAGGTAAACCATCACCTGCAGCAGGAGCAAAACCATCCCGAAAAGAATGACCTGTTTGAACGGATAAAGATCCGTTTTATACACATCATTGAACGCTGGATGCCTAATAAAAAGCTAATAGTGCCTGTTTATCTCGTGGTTGTTTTGGGGTTGGCCGGTGTTTGCTTTGTTACTATTGGAAAAGATATGATGCCGAAGCTCAACAACGGCCAGTTTCAGATCAGGATCAAAGAGCCGGATGGCACAAGACTTGAACGTACGGAAGACGGGCTGAAACAGGTTTTGCAAATCATTGACAGCACGGTGAACCATCATGTGGCTATTACATCGGCTTATGTAGGCATTGTGCCAAGCAGCTATGGCGCCAGCAACCTTTATGTATTTAATACCGGTACACATGAAGCGGTATTACAGGTTAACCTTGATGAAGATTACCACATCAATATGGATGAGCTTAAAGATGCGCTCCGTAAAAACATAGCATCGCGCATGCCCGATCTCCGCATCACTTTTGAACCTATCGACATGACCGAAAAGATCATGAGCCAGGGTGCATCCACACCTATCGAAATAAGGGTGGCGGGTAAGGATATGGCGCAGATAGAAGGTTACTCGAACAAAGTTTTGGCCGGACTTAAAAAGATCAGCTACCTGAGGGATGTGCAGATCAGTCAGCCTTTAAAGTTTCCTGTGGTGGCAATAACGCTCGACAGGTTGAAAGCTGCTCAATTAGGCCTGGATATTAAGGATGTTGCCCGCTCGGTTACAGCAAGTACATCATCAAGCCGTTTTACCGAGAAAAACCTTTGGTTGGATGATAAATCGGCCTATACCTACCAGGTACAGGTGCAAATTCCAGAGTATGTGATGAATACCATGGATGAGTTGAAAGAGATCCCACTGGTGAAAGGCCAAAGTACACCTGTACTGGGTGATATCGCCAGCTTTAAGGTTAATTACGTTCCTGGTGAATATGACCGTACTGGCCCGCGCCGCTTCTTAACCGTGAGCGCCAATATTTACAAGAAGGATTTGGGCACTGCTACTGCCGCGGTGCAGCAGGTAATCAAATCTGTCGGAGCACCGCCTAAAGGCCTGATTGCTGAAGTTAAGGGTATGTCGAGCTTGTTGACAGAAACGCTCGACAGCTTGCAGAACGGTTTGATGTTTGCCATTTTGGTGATCTTTTTATTGCTGGCCGCTAACTACCAATCGTTTAAACTATCCCTTACAGTACTATCTACCGTACCGGCAGTAATATTGGGATCGCTAACAGCATTACTGCTTACCGGTTCAACACTTAACCTGCAAAGCTATATGGGTATGATCATGTCTACAGGGGTATCGGTGGCAAACGCCATCCTGATCGTAACCAATGCTGAAACCCTGAGACTGGATTATCAAGACTCTACAAGGGCAGCCATTACCAGTGCGTCCATCAGGTTAAGGCCAATCCTCATGACCAGTTTGGCCATGATGGCAGGTATGATCCCGATGGCATCCGGGATGGGGGAGGCCGGCGAGCAAACCGCGCCATTGGGCCGCGCGGTGATAGGCGGCTTATTTGCCTCAACATTAGCCGCGCTGTTTATACTACCGCAGGTATTTGCCTGGATACAGCAAAAAACCACTTATGATTCACCGTGCTTAATGAAGGGCGTAAATGTTAATGATCCTCAACAACTTGAAACCTCCAATAGCTAATATTATGAAACTAAAATATATTATACTGCTTAGCAGTATCAGTTTAATGGCCGCATGTGCAGGCAATCAAAAACCGGTGGACCTCACAGAAACCAAAAAATCCACCCAAAAAACAAGCGGATATGAAACCGGGAAAGTGTCGGAAAAAGCACTGTCAAGCGAAGCCCGCCTTCCGGGCCAGTTAAAGCCCTATAACGAGGTGAACCTGTTCCCGAAAGTGAACGGGTTTGTAAAAACCGTTTTTGTTGACCGTGGTACCTTGGTTAAAAAGGGACAATTACTGGTCACCTTAGAAGCGCCGGAAATGGAGTCGCAACTGCAGGCTGCGGATTCGCGGTATATGCAAGCTAAGGAAAATGCTGTTGCCAGTAAGGAAAAGTATCAGCGTTTAAAAGAGGCTGCGAAAGAGCCCGGATCAGTTTCGCCGCTTGAATTGGATAACGCTTTAGCAAAAATGAAAGCTGATGACGCAATGGCCCGTTCAGAAAGTTCGATCGTAGCATCGGTACGCACCATGCAGGATTACCTGAACATTCGTGCTCCTTTTGATGGCATGATCATTCAGCGTAACGTATCTCCGGGAGCTTTGGTGGCCCCGGGTAAAGGTACAGACCTGCCTATGCTTATTTTGCAGGATACCCGCAAGCTGCGTTTAGAGGTTTACATCCCCGAAGATTTCGTAGACAAAGTTGACTTAAAGCAGCAGGTAAAATTCACTTTTAATGCTATGCCGGGGCAGGAACAAACAGCCAAAATCAGTCGCTCGGCCAATGCTTTAGGGAGTATGCGTTCTGAAGCTATTGAAATAGACGTACAAAACCAAAATGGAATACTAAAACCGGGAATGTATGCCGAAGTAAAGATCCCGATGCTTTCGGGCGCCAAATCGTTGTTAGTGCCCAACAATGCCATCATCAGGTCAACCGAGAGGGAATATGTAATAGCCGTAAAAGACGGCAAGGCAGCATTAATTGATATAAAGGAAGGATTATCCAGACATGACTCAACCGAAGTGTTTGGAAACCTGAAGGCCAACGATATCATTCTTAAAAATGCCAGCGATGAGGTGAAGGACGGGACGAATATTAATTGACGAGTTAGAGGCAATGGCTAAGCGGTTTGGAACAACGCTTTTACATCCGGCCTCAAGGGCAGAGTTGTCGCGTTTCATTGTTATAACTCATTAGTTCATGATACATGACGCATTGATTTTGTTTACTAATGTCATATCAAACCCTTTACTTAAAATTGAGGCAAGGGTAGCTTTTGAAGAAGAGGGAGAGACATATTTTTTTACCTTTGCCCCTATGGAAACCATCACCTGGCATGATTTTGAAAAAGTAGAACTACGTGTAGGCACTGTATTGGAGGCAATTGATTTCCCCGAAGCCCGTAAGCCGGCTTTTAAGGTAAGAGTCGATTTCGGTGAGTTTGGTGTCAGGTGGTCGAGCGCACAGATCACGAAGCATTATACCAAAGAAGAGCTGGTGGGCAGGCAAATTGTAGGCGTGGTTAACTTTCCTAAAAAGCAGATCGCCAATTTCATGTCGGAGTTCCTGGTTACGGGTTTCGCCGACGAGAACGGAGACATTGTGTTAACCGCTGTTGAAAAGCCAGTGCCAAACGGCAGCAAACTTATTTAAATGAGATATATCAGTTTTGAGGACGAGGCCTCTATATCGCCCGATGAATATTTTATGGGCGAAGCGCTAAAAGAAGCCCGCTATGCATTAGAGGAAGATGAAATCCCGATAGGGGCAATTGTGGTTTACAATGGCCGCATTATAGGAAAAGGGCACAATCTTACCGAACGGCTTAACGATGTATCGGCCCATGCCGAAATGCAGGCCCTTACTGCGGCCGCTAATTTAATTGGAGGCAAATACCTGCAAGGCTGTACGCTGTACGTTACTATGGAGCCCTGTGTAATGTGTGCCGGGGCTTCATACTGGTTCCAGGTAAGTAAGATCGTTTTTGGGGCCTATGATAACAAACTCGGGTTCGGCCGCATCAACCAAAAAATAACCCATCCCAAAACAGTGATCACCGGCGGTATCCGCGAAGCTGAATGCAGCCAGCTGGTGAAAGATTTTTTTAAAAGTAAGCGGAAGTAGGGTTGATGGTTCATGGATCATAGTAATAAAAATAGCTATGAACCATCAACTATGAACTAAAAGAAAACATGACAATTATTTAGAACAAAAACTTCAATCAACGCTTATATTTGTTACGTCACAACAAACAGTAAACTTTAAAATAAACAACTAAAATTATGGCATTTACCCTACCGGCGTTATCCTACGCTACTGATGCTCTGGAACCGCACATTGATAAACTTACCATGGAAATTCACCATGGCAAACACCACCAGGCTTATGTTACCAATTTAAACAAAGCTTTGGAAGGTAAGCCTGAGGCTGAAAGCAATATCGATGATATCATTAAAAATATCTCTAAATTCCCCGCTGCTGTGCGTAACAATGGCGGTGGTCACTACAACCATACTTTGTTCTGGACCTTGTTATCACCAAACGGTGGCGGCGAGCCTACGGGCGCTTTAGCTGATGCTATCAAAAGCACTTTCGGTTCATTTGCCGATTTCAAAACCAAAGTATCTGAAGCAGGTGCAACCCGTTTTGGTTCTGGCTGGGCATGGTTAATTGTTACTGCTGATAAAAAATTAGCTGTAACTTCCACTCCTAACCAGGACAACCCATTAATGGACATCGCTGAAGTTAAAGGTACCCCAATTTTAGGTATCGACGTTTGGGAGCATGCTTACTACCTGAAATATCAAAACCGTCGTCCGGATTACTTAGCAGCTATCTGGAATGTGATCAACTGGAATCACGTTGCCGAGCTTTACGCAAAAGCAACCGCTTAATATTATTTAAGCTCATAAATTTAAAGCGGCAGGATCTGATGGTTCTGCCGCTTTTGTTTTACTTCATAACTCTTGCGCCCGTTTGTAACGAGCCCGAGAAGTTTGTTTATTTACCTTCCAATTATACACCCACGCTTAATCCCTGCAATAATCTACTAACTTTGTGGACTTTTTTATATCATGATCAAAAAGCCCATAGAAACCCTGCTCCGCGAATCGAAGGAGGAGGGGGAACATTCATTAAAACGCTCGCTTGGGCCCGTTAACCTTATTTTAATTGGGATAGGCATCATTATAGGCGCCGGTTTATTTTCGTTAACCGGTATAGCGGCGGGCCAGCATTCGGGGCCTGCGGTAACCATTTCTTTTTTAATTGCTGCTATTGGCTGTGCTTTCGCTGCCCTTTGTTATGCCGAGTTTTCGGCCATGATACCTGTTGCGGGGAGCGCTTACACCTATTCGTATGCTACCATGGGCGAGCTCTTTGCCTGGATCATAGGCTGGGACCTCGCGCTTGAATATGCCGTGGGCGCAGCAACAGTGGCCATCAGCTGGTCGCAATACCTTACTAAATTTTTATCCTGGTTTGACCTGTATTTACCTCCACAGCTTACGCTTTCGCCTTTTGAAACAGCTAAGGCTGCCAATGGCGATATTATTAACGGGATCATCAATTTGCCAGCTGCGCTCATTGTGATTTTGGTTACCAGTATCATTATCCGGGGCACAAAAGGTTCGGCATTGGTTAATGCTATTATTGTAACCTTGAAAGTGGGCGTGGTGCTGGTGTTTATTGCGGTTGGGTGGTCATTTATTAACCCGCGAAACTATCACCCCTATATTCCGCAAAATACCGGTGTTTGGGGTGATTATGGCTGGTCGGGCATATTGAGAGGGGCGGGGTTAGTGTTTTTCGTGTTTATTGGGTTTGATGCTGTATCAACCGCGGCGCAGGAGGCCAAAAACCCGCAGCGCAATATGCCCATCGGGATCATCGGCTCGCTGCTGATCTGTACAGTACTCTTTATTGTATTTGCACATGTAATGACCGGCATGGCCAACTATAAGGAATTTATAGGTTCAGGCGCACCGGTTGCCATCGCCATTGAAAAAACGCATTACCAGTGGTTGAGCAAAGCTATTGTGCTGGCTATTTTAATAGGTTATACCTCGGTAATTTTGGTCGATCTGTTAGGCCAATCACGCGTGTTTTTCTCTATGTCGAAAGATGGTTTGCTGCCGAAGGTTTTTTCAGAAGTGCATCCCAAATTTCGCACACCCTGGAAATCGAATATTATGCTTTGCGCTTTTATAGCCCTCTTTGCCGCATTTGTTCCGATACGCGTGGTTGGTGAAATGACCAGTATTGGTACCCTGCTTGCATTTGTTATGGTTTGCGCCGGTGTGCTTATTTTACGAAAGCAGCAGCCTGATATTCACCGGCCGTTTAAAACACCCTTTGTGCCATTGGTGCCGGTGCTGGGTATCCTGACCTGTTTTGCCATGATGACGTTTCTACCCGGCGATACCTGGTTGCGTTTGGTCATTTGGCTTGCAATTGGTTTGGTTATCTACTATACTTACGGCAAAAAGAACAGCGTTATCCGCAAAATGCTTGCAGATAAACAATAACGCCATCAATTGATGACCGAAGAGATTTTAAAACTAAAAGTTGAACGCATAAAATGGGAAACTCCAGATACGGCTACATTTTATTTGAGCAGTATTGATGGTAATCTTATCCCTTATACCGCAGGGCAGTTCATCACACTGATATTTAACCACAGGCAGGAAGAGATCAGGCGCTCGTATTCGTTAAGCTCGTCGCCCGATGAACAATACCCTGCAATAACTATTAAGCGCATTACCAACGGTGAAATCTCCAGGTTTATGCTCACTAAAATAAAGGAAGGCGATGAGTTAACAGCATTAGCCCCTGCCGGCCGTTTTATCATCAGTGACCATCAGCAGGAAAAGGATCTGTTTTTATTTGCGGGCGGCAGCGGCATTACCCCTATATTTTCGCAACTGAAATATATTTTAAACCGGAAGGGTAAAAGCAGGCTAACCCTCATTTATAGTAATCAAAATGCCGCTTCCATTTTATTCAAAAACGAGCTGGATAAACTGGCAGCCGAACACCCCGAAAGGTTGACGATCATTTACCTGCTTAGCAGCGAAGGTAACCGCCTCAACCCCGATAAGGTAGAAAAGCTGGTTAAGCAATACACCAGTTTTAACCTGGCAAATGCTGAGTTTTACCTTTGCGGCCCGTTTGCTTTTATGCGAATGATCCGGTTCGACCTGGTGTATATGGGGATTGATCAGGCAAAGATCCGCCGCGAAAATTTTGTGCTCGAAACAGTTGCCGTAACAAGCAGCTTTACTAACTTTCCACCTAAAAACATCAAAATAAAATACCGTGGCGAGCTACATGATATTGTGGTGGGCGAAAACCAATCCATACTTCAGGCTGCCCTGCAAAACAATATCCCTTTACCTTACAGCTGCCGGGGAGGAATATGCTCTACCTGCATGGTTAAATGCACCGGCGGCAAAGTTGAAATGGTGAAGAATGATGTACTTACCGAAGCGGATCTTGCACAAGGATGGATCTTGACCTGCACCGGGCATCCCTTGGATGATGAGGTGGTGATTGGCCCCCCAGCCCCCTAAAAGGGGGACTTATACCAGGACGCGAAAAGAATAATCAACGGAATCAGTGTAATCAAGAAAAATCAACGATCAGTTGGCAAATGTTGCCTTACTGTCCTTCTATGCACCACCGTTTTTACCTTTTTTGATTTGGATTTTTTGCGTTTGCCGAGCCAGATGATAAAGCCGGTGATTGGCAAGCTTGCACAAATCAAACTGGCCAAAAAAGCAATGATCTTACCGGGAAGGCCTAAGATTTGCCCTACGTGAATATCATAGTTCATGTTATTCATTTTCATGCCGGCACTTTTTTGCTCATGCGCGATACGGTTCAATAATTTGCCGGTGTATTTATCGAAAGAATAGCTATCACTTTTATAGTAGTGCAGGGCTTGCGCGTATGCGGTTACGCCTATGGCACCGGCTTTAGCAGCATCGTCGTAAATTAAAAACATTTCGGCATTTGGCGAGGCGGCTTTGGCTGATAAATATGCTTTATTGATAACCTGGGTAGTATCCATTTTGCCGTTCAACAACGAATCAGACTTGAAAACTACTTTTTCTTCGGGATGCGCTTTGCCAAGATTAGCAGCTATGTAAATAGCTTCACGCATCCAGTCAAATGATATTGACAGACCTGTTATAGCTAATATGATAGCTACGCTGGTGGCATAAAAGCCCAAAACATTA
Organism: Mucilaginibacter sp. R-33; assembly: GCF_049949235.1. Taxonomy (NCBI): domain Bacteria; kingdom Pseudomonadati; phylum Bacteroidota; class Sphingobacteriia; order Sphingobacteriales; family Sphingobacteriaceae; genus Mucilaginibacter; species Mucilaginibacter sp. R-33. Next base: position 4,606,247 of record NZ_CP188089.1, on the reverse strand, counting down.
TGCAAGTCGTAATTAACACGGCGCCAGCGGCCACCCCACTTAATAGTGAAGCTGCGTTTACGGTCGCTTTTACGTTTGGGCCACCAGAGTATTATGCCGGTGATCATCAGCACCACAAAAATTATCACCGATATGCCTACTACCAGGGTGCCGATATTAGCCGGGAGCAACAGGTACAGGTGAATATATTCAACAATAATAAAAAAGTTTGTGGTGGGGCTTTCGGTATGGGTGATCTTACCTGTATAAGGATTCAGATATACAAAAAGGAGGCCCTCTTTCTTGTCAGTTACCAAAACCCCTGCAGGGCGACCGATACCGTAATAGTAAACATAACTGGCCGTAGCGCCTTTACGGCCTTTCAGTGCTTCGGACTTAAGTATTGATGGTGCTATGTAGGGTTTAGCTTGTACCTCAACCTTACGGTAACTGTGTATCGCATCCTGGATCTCGTCCTGAAAGCAAAAGATACAGCCAGTTATACTTACTATAAATACCACCAGCCCGGATATAAATCCAAGCCAGCGATGTATAAACAACAGTGTTTTTTTAAAAGGTGTCATTCATTAAAATTTGTAGCCGATACTTAAACGTACGTTTGTTGGTGCTTCTGCCTGCCAGCTGTAAACAGTTTTGCCGTCGGTGCTCAACCCCTCATGACCGCCTGAATAAAGGTATTTGTTAAGGACGTTATTTACATTTAACGCAAAACTCATCTTCTTGATCTGGTAGGATGCGCCTGCATCTAAACGGAAGTAGTTTGGCAGATCAGAAGTGCCTGTGCCGAGGCTCCATGGCAGGCGGTCAAGCTGCCACTGATATCCGGTTGAAAAGCCCAAACCTTTTAAGCTGCCATGCTGTAAACGGTATGTTAACCAGGCATTGGTAACATGTTTTGCAAAGCCGGGAACAGGATTGCCAACATTTGCAGGGTCGGTATCTTTAGAGATCTTCGAATCGGTATACGCATAGTTAACCATCAGGCTGAGGCCGGTTATGATTTCGCCGCGGGCATCAAATTCAACACCTTTTGTTTTAGTTTGACCTAATTGCAAAACGTAATTTGCTGCAGATTCACCATGTTTGTCGGGGTCGGTTACCAACTGGTTGTTTTTAAGTATCTGGTAAGCAGATAAGGTAGTATTCCACTTTCCATCAAACCAGTCGCGTTTTAAACCGAGTTCCATGTTGTTGCCTGTAATAGGCTTAACTTTTTGGCCGCTGTATACTTTACCTGTTTGCGGCACAAAAGATTGATCATATACCGCATAAGCAGTTGTAGTGGGATCAATGTTAACACTTAACCCAAAACGGGGCGTAAATTTATGCCCTTTGGTATCGCCGGCATAAGGATCGGTTGTAGTGGCATGGGTGTAACGACCGGCTACAGTTAAACGCAATTTCTGATCAAAAAAGCCCAACTCATCCTGTACATAAAATGATTGATATTTTTCGGTATTTACAGCGTTTTTACCACGTTCGCTAAGCGGAACCGATCTATCAAACACAGGTAAAGTAACAGGGCCATTATTTGGATTGTGGATATTGAAAGGGTTTGCGGGATCAGGATCAAGCGAGCCTGATTGAAAATAATCCGGAATGTAGTACTTGTCGCCAATATCAAGGCCGCTTAGCAGGCGGTGAACAACTTTGCCTGTATTAAATTCGCCGTTTAAAAAAGCCTGGGCAAATTTGTTTTTGTTAACGGCATCCCATAAACCAAGGTTACGGTCAACATCGCCATTGCTGCTGATGCTGTTTATCCAATAGCTATACGCCGTTTGCTTATAATAAAAATAAGCACCCTGCGCGGTAACTTTCCACTTGCTGTTAAAGGTATGCTCATAAGTTAAAAACGCACTTTGGTCCTGGATGCCCGATGAAGGCGAATTTGAAGGCGCGTTAGTAAAGTTGCGCGGCAGTGTTGCATAGCCATCAGTGGAGAACAGGTACGCGGTACCAAAGGCATTCATGCGCTGGTACTGGTAGGTATACTCGGCAGTGAGGGTGTTTTTGCTGTCGAATTTGTAGCGTAATACGGGAGCGATAGCCGTACGGTTGGTAAAATCATACGGGCGCCATGATTTTGAAAGCTGGCCCATCAGGTTGAGGCGGTATTGCAGTTTACCGTTTTTAGTAAGTACGCCGTCAAAATCGGCAGTGGCACGGTAGCTGTTAAAACTGCCTGCAGTAAAACTGAATGCCCGGCTGGTAGTGCCGGTGGGCTTTTTGGTAACTACATTATAAAAGCCCGATGGGTTACCGTTGGCCAGCATGAATGCAGCTGGGCCTTTTACAAATTCAATCCTGTCAACAAATGACATATCCTCGGTTAGCGGGCCCCAGGTAGCTTCGATGTTCATACCGTTGCGGAAAGGTGCAAGCCTGTCGCCGCGGGCATTTACACGGGCATAATTGCCCCAATGCTCCTGCATGGTTAAGCCGCTCACATTGCGCGATACGCCTTCGAGCATGTTAAAGATCTGCTGATCCTTAATCTGGTCGGAAGATACCACCTGGATGTTTTGTGCCACTTCAAGTAAAGGCTCGTTTAGCCTCAGGCTGTGTGAGGGTGCATCGATCTTATATTTTTGTTTCCTGCCCGAAATTAAGACCTCACCAATCTGGTTGGCGTTTTCGCGCAGCATAAAGTTTACGGTAACGCGTTGTCCATCGGCCAGTTCAACTGCTTTTTCTTCAGGAGCCCGGCCCACAAACGTTACTTTGATGGTGTAGCTTCCCGGTTTTACCTTGTTAAAGGTAAACCTTCCGCTTTCGCTGGTAACTGTGCCGGCAGATATCCCATTACCGTTAAGGCTTACGGTTACACCGGGAACGGTTTGGCCATCGGCCGTTGTGATCGTGCCGGTTATGGTGCCGGGTTTTACCTCGGCCAGCACGGGTATATTGAAGAGCAGCAAAACTGCACATAATAAAAAAGGAGGAAGCTTACAGAAAGAGTGTATGGATTTGGACATTTTATTCAGGATTAACAGGAATGATAGGGTTGTTAACTTAAAGCAGGAACTGTAATACACTCCTGCTTTTTATTTAATGGCTGTTTTAAAATTTATAGGTTGCGCTTAATGCAAAACTTCTTAGTTTTTGAGGGTTAATGGTGGTGTAACCTATCCAGTATTTTTCATTGGTAAGGTTGTCAAGCTTAGCGCCAAACCGGTATTTATTAGTATCATAAAATGCTGATGCTCCTAATACGGTGTAAGCCGGCAGGGTAAATACCCCAATGGTCCGGCTGTTTACGATCTTATTATCGCTGGCATAGTTGCCGCCGAAACCCAGACCAAAACCTTTCACTGCACCTTGATGAAATTTGTAGCTTATCCAAAAATTTGCCAGATATGGCGATGAGGCGGTTGCTGGCCGAAGACCTTCAACGCCGGCATCGGCGCTTTTGGTAAGCTTTGAATCATTATATGAAAAACCTGCTACGATGTTAAGGCCAATTATTGGGTTGGCTATTACTTCGGCTTCAAAGCCTTTGCTGTATTGGGTTCCGTCCTGTACCGAAAGAATGGGATTTATGGTGGAAGGGCGCACGATATCTTTCACTTTGATATCATAGTAACTTACCGTACCGCTCAATTTACCATCGAAGAGATCAAGTTTTACGCCACCTTCGATTTGATTGGCTTGCTCAGGCTTAAGCGGTTGGTTGTTTTCGGTAGTACCGGTTTTGTTGTTAAAGCTGTTTTGATAATTGGCAAACAGCGATATGTGGTCTTTAACGGGTTGGTAAACCAAACCAAATTTTGGCGAAAAGGCGGTTTGCTTATATGCCCCGGATGTGGTTTGAGTCGTTGGGTCATAGTTGCCTTTGTTGTCAAACCTGTCTACGCGTAAACCTGCCGATGCTATCAGTTGATCCGTAATATTAAACACATCAGAGATATAAGCGCTGTAGGTATTCCGTTTAAACATGGAAGGGTAGGTAAAACCATAAATGCCGGTAGCATAAAGGGCGTCCATAGCCGCTTTGTTGAAATTGCGGTAGTTTTGATTGCCGGTTACAGATATAGTATCGAGCGTACTGCCAAAAAAATATTGCTGCGAGTTTTCCCTGAAGAAGTCCAGGCCGCCTACAAACCGGTTACGGAATTTACCTATTTTGAAGTCGCCGTTAAAGTTTTGCTGGATCTCGATCATGTCATCTTTACTTTTGCGGGTTGACTGATCGTTACGAGAAATAGAATCGCCTGGCAACAGGTAGTAGTAAGGGCCAAAGCCGTTCGAATAGCTATGGGTGAGGCTCAGGTTGGTACGTGTTGTCCAGGCGTCGGAGATCTTGTATTTTACTTCGCCATAAAAATTCCTGTTTTGTGAGGTTTGAGTCAGGTCATTTCCATGATAGCTTTGTTTGTAGTCGAGCTTGAGCTGATCGGCACGACTGTAACCCAGGGCATCGATGGTTTGTCCGTAAGGGAAAAAGAAAATAGATTTTCCGATATTGGTACCATATGACAATTCAGCATCGGCATTAATGGTTAACCTGTCGGAAGCCTTATAAACAATGCTTGGGTCAATAACCACATTCCGCGAAAAGCCGTTGTTTTGGAAACTGCCGTCATGATTAAAAGCGGTGTTTAAACGAAAGAGTACCTTTTTATCTTTATCGAGCGGAGTGTTAATATCGGCGCTGCCCCGGTAAAAACCAAAATTGCCGCCAGATAAACTTACTTCTCCGCCAAATGTATCATAAGGTTTCTTGGTAACACGGTTGATCAGGCCGCCATATGAGGTTAAAGAACTTCCGAATAAAGTAGCAGAGGGGCCTTTAATAATCTCAATCCTGTCGATGTTAGCCGCGTCGATGCCATTAGTTATAATCCCTGCAATGCCGTTACGCATGGTACTTTGTACAATAAAGCCCCTGCTATTATAATAAGCGCCGCCATCGCCGCCACGACCGGTAGCTTCCCACATTTTTTGGATCCCAGGGGCATTTTTTATAGCGTCATCAACAGAAAATATCAATTGTTCCTGCATCAACTGGCTGCTTATGGTATTATAAACTTGTGGGTTTTCGAGGTTGCTTAAAGGCATTTTGGCAACATCCTCGCTTCGTGAACGTTTAAATTTATTGGTTTTATTAGCATTTATATTTACTTCCTGCAAACCATGAATAGTATGATCAACCGTAATAACAGGCAACACAGTTGTTTGCCCGGCTGTTACGGTTACTGGTTTTTCCTGTCCTTTTGTGCCAACTTCAGATACTACAAGTATATAATCTCCTTGCGGGGCTTTAATTTCAAATAAGCCGTTTTCATCGGTTATGGTACCGTACCTGGTGCCTTTAAGTACTGCCGAAACGTTTTCGGCAGGCCCATTTTTTATGGTGACAATTTTACCTTTAAGGATGCCTCTGGCTTGCTGGGCAAGGGCCGGGATGGTGCCGATAAGTAGCACTATAAATGAAAGTGAAAAGATTTTTGAGAAAGATGGTTTGGGTTGATCCATTTTATTTAGACTAAATATAAATAATAGCGCAAAAGTAGTCAGGCGGGTGTTATAATGCAAATTATTTATAATAAATCTAAATAGTACACTTAATGTACCTGTTGTTCAGATGCTTGTGGATATAAGAATGGAAAATTGCTAATCCGGCAAGGGATTGCCAAAGCAATACCACCGAAATTCTTCAGAAAAAGAGTAGTTAAATTTAAGAATCATGTAAACGGGTTCCTTCTATAATCCTGAAGGCTGTCATCATCTAATGAAGACTTGCGAAGTCCCCCAAACTTCGTGAATCTGGTAGATAGATAAGCAATTACTAAATATCCATCACTTCCTTTTTCTTTTTGCTTTTCATCCGCTTTGGCACAAATTCCAGGATTTCAGCTTTTAGTGCTTCAATCATGCGGCGTTTTAAAAAGTTGCGCTGTATCACAATGCTTACCTCACGGGCAGGTTCGGGTGATTTAAAATAGCGCACCTTGTCCAGTTGCTTTTCGGTAAGCTCAGACAGAGCCAACTCGGGGAGGATGGTAGCCCCGTTATTTTGGTCGACCATGCGTTTTAGGGTTTCAACGCTGCCGGTATTGTATTCAAAATGCTGAAAGCCACGGGTTGATTTCCGTCGCTGGCAAATATTTAAAACCTGCTCGCGCATACAATGGCCTTCGTTCAGGATCCAGATCTCCTCCATATCTATATCATCCGGCACAATATTTTTCTTTTTAGAAAGTTTGCTGTTTTTGGATACATAGGCTACAAAATTTTCATAAAATACAGGGATTTCGATAAGGTTGTTTTCATGAAGCGGGGTAGAAAGAATGCCGCAGTCAAGCATACCAAGTTTTAGCTGTTGAATGATCTCTTCGGTAGTTTGTTCCCATACAATCAGTTTTACCTGCGGATATTTTTCAATAAAGCCATGGATGATTTTGGGTAATATGTAGGGTGAAACGGTAGGGATAATGCCTACCCGTAATTCGCCCGACAGTTCCTTTTGCCTGTCGGATATAATTTCCTTGATCTTTTCGCTCTCAGACAGCATTACACGGGCCTGGGTAATTATTTCAATCCCTATTTCGGTAGGCACAACGGGTTGTTTGCTTCGGTCAAAGATCTTAACGCCAAGCGTATCCTCCAGTTTTTGTACCTGCATACTTAATGTTGGTTGGGTAACAAAACATTTTTCGGCTGCCAAAACAAAGCTGCGATAAGTATCAACAGCCACAATATACTCCAGTTGTGTGATAGTCATGTAATATAGATAAATGCTATGTAAAGGTAATAAATATTGATTTTATCTATTCAAATATTTCGCAAGGCTGGATTATAAATGCAACTAATATGAAAACAAAAAAGATGTTAAATACCCGCATTTCTAATAAACTAAAGTCCCGTAAACGGGCACTTAAATATTGTAAAACAGCTTGCCAGTCCTTCTGTTAAAATAAATTTTGCAGCCAGATTTTTGGATATTGTTATTTGTTCCGCAGTTCGGTATCTCTGCCAATAATTTCTCTTAAAACAAAACCATTAAATCCTTACTTTAGGATATATGCTTCCTTTATTAATTGCCGAACAAATTCGCGAGGGCGATGCTTATACTATCGCTAATGAACCTGTTGCTTCTATTGATTTGATGGAACGTGCCTCAAAAGCTTTTGTGGGTTGGTTCGTTAACCGTTTCCCCGATAAAAACGAGCCGATAACTTTTTACTGTGGTACAGGGAATAATGGCGGCGACGGGCTTGCCATTGCGCGTATTTTATGTGATCATCATTATAATAGGCTCAACGTTGTCATAGCCCGGTTTTCTGATAAGGCATCGGAGGATTTTAACATCAATTTTGAAAGGCTAAAACAAACTTGCGTATCTATAAAAGAACTTGCCAAAGATGAAGAGATCCCGGCGGATAGCAGCCCGGTAATTATTGACGCCCTGCTTGGCAGCGGCTTGAACAAACCGCTCACCGGCAATTATGAACGGCTGGTTAAGTTCATTAATGATTTGGGCCGAACAGTTGTTGCTGTTGATATACCCACAGGTTTTTTTTCGGAAGGGGAGGTAGCCAGGGATACCATTGCAATAAAAGCCGACCTTGTAATTACTTTTCAGCAGCCTAAAATCAATTTCCTGTTACCGGAATCGGCACCTTATATCAATTGCTGGGAGGCCGTGAATATTGGCATTAATGAAAAATTTATCCAGTCGTTAAATTCAACATACCAGCTTGTTGAAGAGAAAGATGTGAGACAAATTCTAAAACCACGTCATCGTTTCAGCAATAAAGGCACATTTGGTCATGTGCTGATTATTGCAGGGCAGGCAAAAACCATGGGAGCGGCGCTATTAAGCTCATCAGCTGCAGCACACGCAGGTGCCGGCCTGACAACCGCCTGCATCCCCGAAAGTGGTTTAACCGCATTAAACAGTTATCAGCCCGAGATTATGGCCATAGTCAGGAACGGTGATAAACTGCCTGATATTGAATGGGATAAATTTAGTTCGATAGCTGTGGGGCCTGGTTTAGGCAAAGACGCTGAGGCTTTAACATTATTAAAAGCAATCATCAAAAACTATAAACAACCGTTGGTTATTGATGCCGACGCGTTAAACCTGATTGCAGAAAATAAGACATTATTAACTCAGCTACCCGCGGGAAGCATCTTAACCCCGCACATGAAAGAGTTTGACAGGCTTTTTGGCGAACATACCAGTTGGTGGCAGCGGCTGCAAACCGCTATAAAAAAGGCAAAGGAGTTAAACTTGTGTGTCCTGCTGAAAAATGATTACACCATCGTCGCTACACCCAATGGCAAAGCTTATTTTAACTCATCAGGAAATGCTGCTATGGCAAGCGGAGGTATGGGCGATGTACTTACCGGCGTAATAGCTGCGTTGCTTGGGCAAAAGTATCCGCCGGATCAGGCTTGCATCATTGGTGCCTACATTCACGGTAAGGCCGGCGATGAACTCGCATTGCCAAACCGGATGCATGTTGTTTTACCCGGTAAGCTCATTGCGCAATTGCCTGTTGCTATGGCAAAGTTAAGGGCATAAAAAAACGGCTGCAAGTATCATACAGCCGTTTTAATTAACTATTAACTGATCTTATAAAGAACTAAATACTCAAATCCGGGGAGTTAGGTTTACCAGGTTCACTGTTTCTCGTTATGTCCTAACTAATCATAAGACGTTTGCACGTTCCTATTAGTTACAAAAAAACTAATAATTGGTTTTGGTTTTCGTTAAAAAAATGTTAAATTATTAAACCAGTGTAGTTTAGGTTTACACAAAATACAAGTAATTAACGTATAAAAATCGAAAAGCTTACATTTTTTCGGATTTATTCCCGAAAAATGTAAGCTTTTAATCATTATTGAGCCCTGGGATGCCTTTTTTCGCTTTAAAATTTGCCCATTACCACCATTTGTGATAGTGTTGGACTTGGACTACCACCTCTTGGCTCAAGCGTTACCGCGAAGGCATCGGCCGAGGCTATGGCTTTCATATTTTTGAATCCGCTTGAATCTGCCGTGGCGTCAAATACACCCAAATCAACAGGTTTACCGCCCACCAGTGCCCAAAGCTGGTATTGATGAGCCTGGTCATTTGCAGGCAATTTAAGGCCTTCCAGGTCAATCACCACTTTTTGTTTGGATGGGCTAAAGGCTACGGTCATCACCGACTCAGGCGATTTTTTAGTTCCTTTCAGACGGATCAGTTTAAATGAGGTATCCCGTAAGAGGTTCAGCTCGTTATCCTTTGCGCTAACCGTAGTGCTAAAATGCTGGTTTTGCAATTGCATGGCATTTAGCCGGGTATTGGTATCATTAAGGCGGTGGTAAAGGCTATACAAAGCCGCTGCGCTTGCTAACAATAAAACAAGGCATGCGGCAAATGCGTATTTATAAAAATTGATTTCTTTTTCTTTATCGGGCCGTGTAACCATAACGCTCTCCCGTTCTGTATGGGTTTGTGTAGGAAAGTCATTATCGTCGCCAAAATTAGTTAGTAAACTTCCCAATATGCGGCTACGTAAATATTCAGATGGTTCAATTGCGTTTTCTCCGGCATACAATTCCATTGAGCGTTCAATTGCGGCAAGCTCTGCCTTAATAGCAGGGTACTTTGAAGCCAGTTCTTCAACCTGTAGCTTTTCGGCAGGGGTAACATCCCCTAATACGTAAAGCTCCAGTATCCCTGTTTCAATATATGCTTTTAAATCTTCCACTTCAATTAAAATGTTTTCTGAGTTCCTGGATAGCCATTCTTAACCGGGTTTTAATGGTACCCAACGGAATGCCCAATTCTTCGGCAGCTTCCACATGGGTATAGCCTTTAAAATAAACCAGCTCAATGATCAGTCTTTGCTCAGGTTTTAGTGTTTGCACTAAATTTTTAACCCCCATTAACTCAGGTTTGTAAACCGTGTTTCGTTGCTCGTCAATGAAAGTTACGTTATTTTCAATATCCTGGTTTTTATTCTGATTCTTAAAATCTTTCGATCTGGTCTTATCAATTGCAAGGTTGCGCGCGATATTAACCATCCAGGTAAATAAACGGCCTTTTTCAGCACTGTAGCTTGAAAAGGAATGCCAGATTTTTACAAAAGTTTCCTGTAAAACATCTTCGGCTATAGCGGTATCATTTATAATGCGTGATATAACCCCGAATAACGAGGCCGAATACATATCATATAAAGCTTCGACGGCAATTTTTTCCCGGTGCCGTAATGACAACACCAGTTCTTCTTCTGACATCGATATTTTTCGTTTCTTACTCAACCCGATGAAGATATAAAGGAATTATCACATTTCAAACAAGTGTTTTTCTGCATGGTAAGATGAGCGCACCAGCGGCCCACTTTCAACATACCTGAATCCTTTTTGAAGACCCAATTCCTTATAACGTGCAAACTGATCGGGATGGATCCAGTCAATCACCGGATGATGGTTACGTGTAGGCTGTAAATACTGCCCCAGTGTAAGTATATGAACACCTGCAGCCAGCAAATCATCCATTGCTTCTAAAACATCCTCCTCGATTTCGCCCAAGCCAAGCATAATGCCTGATTTTGTGCGTAAACCCGCTTCCGAAATATGTTTCAGGGCTTCAAGACTGCGGTCATATTTTGCCTGGATCCGCACCTCTTTGGTAAGGCGCCTTACAGTTTCCAGGTTGTGTGATACAACCTCAGGCCTGGTTTCCAAAACGCGGGCAAGGTTATCCCAGTTGCCTTTAAAATCGGGCAGCAGGGTTTCTAAAGTAGTATCAGGGCTTTCAAGGCGAATGGCATTGATGGTTTCGGCCCAGATAATGGAGCCGCCGTCTTTCAAGTCATCACGATCAACAGAGGTAATAACGCAATGTTTTACCTGCATTAATTTTACAGAAGTTGCTACGCGGTTTGGCTCATCAACATCAACAGCTAAAGGCCTGCCGGTTGCAACGGCACAAAACGAGCACGAACGGGTGCAAATATTACCAAGGATCATGAAAGTGGCTGTGCCGGCACCCCAGCACTCGCCCATATTAGGGCAGTTACCGCTTTCGCATATGGTATGCAGTTTATGGGTATCAACAAGGCTGCGTACGTGAGCATATTCTTTTCCTGTAGGAAGCTTAACCCTAAGCCAATCAGGCTTACGTATAGGCTGGCTAACAGCAGGAACTACCGGCAATTCAATCATGGTACAAATGTAGTTAAATATTTAGTTGATGGGGAATGGTTCATAGGTCATAGTAGCAGCAAATGACTGCAAAATGATCATCAGCATTTGCAGTACCGTAATTAATACTAAAAATACTTTATGAACCCATGAACCATGAACTATGATCCATGAACAAAATCTAAATCAGCACTTCTAAAGTTTCATCAACGGAGATGCCGCTGTGAGACTGGTCAAGAATGCATTCGCCATTTTTAATGAGTAACAGTTGGGGCGATTCGTGGTGTACCTGGAACAATTGTGCTACCTGGTTTGACAGGTCTCGATATTTGATCAGGTCTAAAAAGTAAAGGGGCATATTTTCGGGAAGGCTATCCCAGTCAAGCTCAAAACGCCTTTTGGCCATCATGCTGATGGAGCAGCGTGTGCTATGTTTAAATATAAGGCTATATCCTTCTTGTTGTTTGATCGCCATTAGCTGATCGGCCGTCTCCAACGAAATCCAGTTCATATTATTAATAGTTAAAATGCTATAACGTAATTATAACACAAAAACTGTGTAGTGTGTTTAAACAGGTTTAAAAATGACAATTAACTGTTAACGGCCTGTTTTAGGATATGAACCATAAGCCGGGCATAATTTATTTGAGCAGGATGATGCTGTTGCAACTGCCGCGGCTATAAGTGCTATGTAAACTAATTTTTTCATGTTGAGCTAAAATTAATTGCTTTAACGGGTTTTAACTGTTTAAAGTTTCAGCAAGAGCTGCCATTTTAATGGCCGTGATAGCTGCCTCATCGCCTTTATTACCATGTTTGCCGCCGGCCCTGTCAATAGCCTGTTGCTGATTATCGGTAGTTAAAACACCAAATATAACAGGTTTTGAGTATTTTATGGCAACATTACTTACTCCGTTTGCTACCGCGTTGCAAATAAAATCAAAATGCCTCGTTTCGCCCTGGATTACACAGCCCAAGCAAATTACGGCATCAAGGTTGCCCTTTTTTAATAACAGCTCTGCTCCTGATGTAAGCTCAAAGCTGCCCGGTACCTGGTATGAAAAAATGTTTTCGGCCAGTGCGCCATTGCTTATCAGGCTTTGGTATGCACCCTGGTAAAGTGCATTAGTAATTTCGGCATTCCATTCGGCCACAACTATGCCAAAACGGTACGGTGCTGCAGATGGTATTTCGGTATTTGAAAAATCGGAAAGGTTTTTAAGATGGGTAGCCATTTGATTTCGGGATTTGGGAATTTCGATTTCGGATATTTTTTATTTCGAAGGTTCGATTTCGGATTTGTTAAGCCTTGTGATCGACGATCAAAATCTGCTTATAAAAAAAATCGATTCCGAATTTAAAGGTATTTAAAACCAGATAAATCCGAAATCGAAATTCTCAAATCCGATATTAAAATTATTGTTTTGCTTCGGCGCGGGCTATATACTCGTCGATATTTTGAGCCTCAGCGCTTTCAGGATATTCGGTTTTTATTCTTTTATAAGCTTCAGCAGCTTCTTTATTGTTTTTTTGAGCCTCATAAGTTAAGCCTAACTTCTTAAGGTAAAGCGGCGATAAAAATTTATTCTTTGCTTTATCAGCAGCTTTGCTGAAATAAGTTTCTGCTTTTTCGTAATCTTTCAGTTCAACATAAGCGTCGCCTGTGCTGCCAAAAGCTTCGGCTGCTACCATGTTGTCGTCACCGCGGTAATTGGTTAGGTTATCAATGGCTTTGCGGTAGTCACCTTTATTTAAATAAGCAGTACCCAGGTAAAAATAAGCAAGGTTAGCAGCTTTGGTATTGCTGTAATCGCTGATGATCTTTTCAAAACCAGGGAAACCGGCATCGCCTTTAATAGCTTTGTCCCAGTTTTTTTGCTGCCAAAAATCCTGCGCTTTGTACATTTGGTTAGCGGCAGTAACTTCACGTGGACCTAAGTATAATTTAATGTAAATGAAATAAATAGCAATAAGGGCAATAATAGCCCCTACAATAAATAGTAAGCTTTTCTGGTTCTCGCGTACAAATTTGCCACTCTGACCAAAATTGTTTTCTGGTGCTGCAATTTTGGTGTTCGCCTGGGTTTTTGACATTGTTGTTCTAAAATTAAGTTTGCAAAAATACGGTTTTCAAATTTACTGGCAATACCTTTTGTATTAAATCTTTAAAGTGAATGGTTCATGGTTAATAGTTCATGGTTTATAGCTTTAGCTGGTAGCTTCTTTACACGTTAAAAAGGATGTTAATGCCTAACAGATCTAAAGATTACTATGAACTATTAACCATGAACCATGAACAACTCAAAAAACATTAACTTTGCCATCCCATGCACCTGCAACAGCTGTCAGTTATCAACTTTAAAAATTACGATGAGGCCGAACTGGTTTTCAGTGAGGGGGTTAACGCTTTTACAGGTAATAATGGCGCCGGCAAAACCAATTTGCTTGATGCTATTCATTACCTGTCCTTATGCAAAAGCTATTTTAACCCGATAGACAGCCAGCAGATTAAGCAGGGGGGCGATTTTTTTATCATCACCGGCATCTTTAATAAAAACAATCAGCCCGAAGCTGTTGCCTGCTCTGTAAAGCGTAATCAAAAGAAGCAGTTTAAGCGCAATAAAAAAGATTATCAGCGCCTGGCCGATCATATCGGACTGTTACCGCTGGTAATGATATCACCAAATGATACCAGTATCATAACCGAAGGGAGCGAAGAACGCCGCAAATTTATTGATAATGTGATATCACAAACAGATAACCATTATTTAGATGAGTTGATCACCTATAATAAAATCCTTACCAATCGTAACGCGCTTTTAAAACAGGTAGCGGATACAGGGCGATATGATGCCGGCTTATTTGAAGTGATTGATGAGCAATTGAACGCTTCGGGCAATCGCATTTTTGAAAGGCGCCGGGCCTTTATGGAGGGTTTTGTTACTATATTTAATAAGCATTACAGTTTTTTGAGCGATAATGCCGAGCATGTCGACCTGGTGTATGAATCGCAACTGCTTGCTGATGACTTCGATAGTTTATTAAAAAAGAGTTTTGACCGTGACAGGGCGTTAGAGCGTACCACGGCGGGCATTCACAAAGATGATCTGCAATTCAATATCCATGGTATGGCTATGAAAAAGTTTGGGTCGCAGGGGCAGCAAAAGTCATTTTTAATTGCCCTTAAGCTTGCTCAATATACTTTTTTATATCAGCAAAAGGGATTTAAACCCTTGCTTTTGCTTGATGATATTTTTGATAAGCTTGATGACGGCCGGGTTACCAAATTAATGCAAATGGTATCCAACAACGATTTTGGCCAGGTTTTTATAACCGATACCGGGGTTGAGCGGGTTGAAAGCGTTTTTAATAAAATAGGGGTACCTGTTAAACTATTTAAAGTAAAGGGAGGAGCGATTGATGCGTAAAACCAATGACAAAACACTTAAGGAAGCTATTGAGCAAATGCTTAATGTGTATAAGATTAAGCGGCGTTTTGACGAAACCGGTGTTATTACTGCCTGGCCCGACCTGGTAGGCAAATCGGTAGCCAATCGCACTAAAGAGTTATTTGTACGCGATAAGAAATTATTCCTGCGGATAGAATCGTCAGTAATAAAAAATGAATTGATGCTGATGCGCAGCCAGATAATTGAAAAGATAAATAACGAAGCTAAAAGTGTGCTTGTTGAGGAAATTATCTTCCTCTAAGCATGCGTAAGCTGTTATGTTTTAATTTGATATCATCCGTAAGCTTTGAATAAGCAAGAATAAACAGACCGGGAATGGTAAGCGCAAGCTGGGCTTCGGGGTGTGTTCTGTAAAGCATTAGCGATCCAATAACCAACATTACCAATATAAGTACGTAAAATATGTATTTGAATAATGGTTTCATGTTCTGTGATATTGTTGGTTGATTAAATTATGTAATATTGTTTAGGTGGATAATGTAAAGTTACAAAAAACGTAACCACAATTACAAAAAAAACGTAAAAAATTCGGGTGTAACTTTTGGTTTATATAATTACACCCGAAATAGGTTACTTAAAACCTTTCAAAAGCCGAGAAAAAGAAGTTTCCTTCAATGTCGGCATTCTCGTCAGAGTCTGAGCCATGAACGGCATTTTCACCAATTGATCTTGCATACAGGTTACGGATGGTACCTTCAGCGGCATCGGCCGGGTTAGTAGCGCCAATCAGTTTACGGAATTCGGCAATAGCGTTGTCTTTTTCAAGAATAGCTGCTACAATAGGGCCCGATGACATAAATTCAACCAATCCGTTATAAAAAGGGCGTTCTTTGTGCACTTCATAAAACTGGCCCGCTTTTTCGGCAGATAATTTAGTGTATTTAAGCGCCACGATTTTAAAGCCGTTTTTAGTAATAATGTCTAAAATAGCACCGATATGCCCGTCTGCAACAGCATCAGGCTTTATCATGGTAAATGTCCTGTTGTTTTTCATTGAAATAATTGTTTCTTTTTTGGGTTATTAATAGATTAAATGCCTTTGTTACGTTAGTTTAAAAACATAAGCTTACTTTGCTTATGATGACATTTAAAATTTGCGGCAAAAATAGGCTTTTGTAACTGTAAGATAAAGCTTTTTGAATTAAATTAGATGGTTTGTATTTCATTTATTTATTTAGCTTTGCAACTCTTTTTTTAAGAATTGATGTTAGATTTAGCTTCGCTTACTGACCTTTTAACGAAACCTCAAAAAATAGTGATCACTACCCATCATAAACCTGATGGTGATGCTATGGGATCGTCATTAGGCTTATATAATTATTTGATACAGCAGGGCCATCATGCCAGGGTTATTGCCCCTACAGATTATCCTGACTTTTTAAGCTGGCTGCCGGGTAACGAGAATGTTATTATTTATACCGAGCACCGCGAAGAAGCTGCCGCCCTGATAGCCGATGCGAAACTTATATTTTGCCTCGACTTTAATGCGCTGAGCCGTATCAATGATATGGGGGAGCTGGTTGGCGAGAGTAATGCCTATAAGATCATGATCGATCATCACCTGGAGCCTGCCGATTTTGACGATTACAGGCACTGGGATATCAATGCCTGTGCTACCGCGCAGTTAGTGTATGATTTTATAGTAAACCAGCTTCACCACAAAGAACTTGTAAATAAGGATGTGGCAACCTGCCTTTACACAGGCATCATGACCGATTCGGCTTCATTCAGGCTTCCTAACACAACATCCGGAGTTCACCGCATAGTTGCCGATTTGATAGATGCTGGTGCGGTTAACTGGCGCATCCATGAGCTGGTGTATAATAGCGCATCTGAAAACAGGCTGCGTTTTTTAGGTCATTGCCTGGCTAATTGCCTGGAAGTATTGCCTGAGTTTAATACAGCTATAATTGCAGTTAACAAACATGACCTGGAACGCTTTGATGTTGAAACAGGCGACACAGAAGGTGTGGTAAATTATGCATTATCGATGGCAAGCATCCGTTTGGCTGCTTTCATAGTTGAACGAAGCGACAGGGTAAAACTTTCATTACGCTCGAAAGGTGAGTTCCCGGCCAACGAGATTTGCAAAAAATACTTTAATGGCGGCGGTCACCGCAATGCAGCCGGCGGCCATTCTGAGGACAGCCTTGAACAGGTTATACAACAATTTAAACAAATTTTACCCGAATATAAAAAACTATTAATACAGTAAAAAAGTAATGATGAAAAGAAAACTGATGTTTCTGTCACTTGCGGCTATTGGATTTGCAAGTTGCAACGGTGGGTTTAAGCAGGGCGAAGGCGGCTTGCTTTATAATATCCACACCTCAAAAGGCAATCCTAAAGTTAAGGAAGGTGACTTTTTGACACTGAACATGATCCTCAAAACCGATAAGGATTCAATTATCAATAACTCTTATGATAACGGCCAGCCTATACCAACGCTGATGCCTAAACCCCAAACGAAAGGTGATATTGTTTCTGGCTTGGCATTATTGGGCGAAGGTGATAGCGCCACATTTAAAATTGCTGCCGATTCGGTATTTAAAGGCGGTCAGCAACGCCCGCCGGGCTTTAAAGGTAAGTACCTGGTTTATACTATTAAAATTGAAAAGGTAGTTGCTAAAGGCGCACTTACCGAGCAAGTTTTCCGCGATCGCGTTACCCAATACATGAAAGGTCAAACCGACGCCCTTAAAGGTAAAGAGCCTGCTAAGATCCAGGGCTACCTGGATGCACATAAAGACCTGAAATTTGTTAAAACTGCATCAGGCTTAAATTATGCTGTTACTACACCTGGCAGCGGTGCTAACGTAGCAGTAGGTGATACAGCAGTAATTAATTATACTTTAAGGCTTGTTACTGGCAAAGTTTTGGAAACAAGTGTTAAAGCAGTGGCTGTAAAAGAAAAGATGCAGATCAACCCGATGAACCCTTATCAGCCAATCCGTATTCCGGTAGGTGAAGGTAAAGTGATCAAAGGCTGGGATGAAGGCTTCCAATTGTTTAACAAAGGTACTAAGGCAGTATTGGTTGTTCCGTCATCATTAGGTTATGGCGATCAGGGAAGTCAGCAAATGCAGCCTTATACGCCGCTTGTGTTTGAAGTTGAGCTGGTAAATATTGTCCACCCAAATCCAAATGCACCAAAACCGGTTATGCCGCAAATGCAAATGCCAACTCCGACGACTAAATAGTTATCATGTTTTACAAAGCCTTTCCTGCTTAAAACAGGAAAGGCTTTTTTATTTATAACGTATGAAAAAACATATTTTTTCTTTTTTATTGCCGGCGCTTTCCGCGCTTGCTTTAAATGCAGGTGCGCAAACGACTGGTTTGCAGAAAACCGCTAAAGGCGCGCTTTACCAGATCTATACTGCTAACCCGGGTAACAAAGCTAAGATCAACGATGTGCTTACTTTTAACTTTATCCAGAAAACCGATAAAGATTCAGTACTGTTCAGTAGTTATAAGGCAGGGCATCCCGTACAAGCCCAGGTGCAGGCCTCGCAAAATGTAGGCGACCTGATGGAGATATTCCCGCTGCTTGCAGCAAAAGACAGTGCCCTGGTTAAAATTCCAACCGATTCGGTATTTGTTGGTCATGAAGAAGCCCGTCCGCCATTTTTACCTAAAGGCAGCTTTCTTACTTTTATTTTAAAGATAGAGAAGGTGCAATCATTAAATGATGCCATTGCCGAAAGGAATGCAGGCCTTGAAAAACTAAAACAAGCTGAAACAGCCGACAGAGAAAGCTATATTACGGCACATGGTCTTAAACCTGTTACTACAGCTTCAGGCTTAAAATACGTGATAACCAGCCCAACAGCCAAAAGAAAGCCGCTTAACGGCGATACAGTGCTGGTAAATTATACCGGAAAGTTGCTTAACGGGAAACTGTTTGATACCAGTATTGAAGCTAACGCCAAAGCGGCAGGTATACAACAACCTGGCCGCCCGTATGAGCCTATAAGCGTTGTTTTGGGCGAACATAGGGTAATATCAGGTTGGGATGAAGGTTTGCTTTTATTAAATGAAGGTTCAAAAGCAACATTCATCATCCCTTCAAACCTTGCCTACGGCGAACGTCCTTACGGATCGGAAATCCCAGGATACAGCACACTGGTATTCGATATCGAACTGGTTAAAATAAAACCGGGTAAACATGCTCTGGTAACCCCGAAACCTGCTGCCGGTAAAGCCCCGCTAAAAAAAGCCGGAGCAAAGAAACCGGTCGCTAAAAAGAACTGATTGAAGAAACCTCTCGCCAAAAGCGGGAGGTTTTTTGTTTATAAGGCATAATTTTTAGTTAAAGTGGTTTATACTTTACCGCCATAAATTCGTTATTAAGTATTCAAGGTTTATTTTTGCAGCATGGTTTTAACCGACACGCACACCCATCAATACTACGAAACCATTCCTGAAAAACGCGCGGCGTTAATGCAGCGTTGTATCGATAATAATATTACCCGTTTGTTTTTACCCAATGTTGATGCGGCTTCCGTTCCGCTGGTTTATGGTTTGGCGAATGAGTATCCTCAATATTGCTATCCGATGCTGGGCCTACACCCCTGTGATGTAAAGGAGAATTGGGAAGAAGAACTTTCGGCTATTATGAATGCCCATCAGCAAAACAGGATCTATGCCATAGGCGAGATAGGTATTGACCTGTATTGGGATAAAACGCATTTAAAGGAGCAGGTAGATGCGTTTGTGAAACAGATCAACTGGGCCAAAAGCCTTGATCTGGCCATTGTGATCCACTGTCGCGATGCATTTGATGAGGTATATGAGGTGCTGAAGCAGGAAGCGGATGAAAAGTTACGGGGTATTTTTCATTGTTTTGGAGGTACTGTTGAGCAAGCCCAAAAAGTGATCGACCTTAATTTTTACCTGGGCATAGGTGGGGTAGTTACCTACAAAAACTCGGGGCTTGATAAAGTAATACCGGAAATTGACCTTAAACATATCGTTTTAGAAACAGATTCTCCGTACCTTACGCCTGTTCCGTTCAGGGGTAAACCTAACGAAAGCTCATACCTGGTATATATAGCCCAAAAGGTAGCAGAGCTTCACCAAACAAGCCTTGAAAAAGTGGCAGAGGTCACTACCGAAAATTCCAGGCTTGTATTCGGAATTTAAAATTGTTTAATATTTATATACAGCATAAACTTAATTAATGAGCCAAATTTTGATCATCTATACCGGAGGGACAATAGGTATGATGAGTGATCCGGTTACAAAGGTGCTCAAGCCTATCAACTTTGAGCAAATAATGGATAACGTGCCCGAGCTTGAAAAGCTTAACTGCCGTATCAAAGTACACTCGTTTGATGAGATCATTGATTCATCAAACATGAACCCTGAAATCTGGAGCGAGCTGGCCGGTTTGATCCAGTCAAACTATCATGATAATGATGGTTTTGTGATTTTGCACGGCTCGGATACGATGGCATATACCGCATCTGCATTAAGTTTTATGTTAGAAAACTTAGGCAAGCCCATTATTTTCACAGGCTCGCAACTGCCGATAAGCGCCATCCGTACTGATGCAAAGGAAAACCTGATGACAGCTATTGAAATAGCTAAAGCTAAAAAAAATGACCGCGCCCGCGTGCCCGAGGTTTGTATCTATTTTGACTATAAACTGTTCCGTGGTAACAGGGCTTTTAAATATAATTCATCAAAGTTTGAGGCTTTCCGCTCGCCAAACTATCCTATATTGGCCGAATCGGGCGTTCATTTACGCTTTAGCGCGAATGATATCAGGCAGCCAGAAGACGAAAGCTCGCTGATTGTACACAATAACCTGGTGAATGATGTTGGCGTATTGAAGTTATACCCAGGCATAAGCCCTAAAGTGGTTGAGAACATTTTAAGCGCCGATGTGCGGGGCATAGTAATGGAAACCTTTGGGGCCGGTAACACCACAACCGATAGCTGGTTTATCGATTTGCTTAAAAACGCTATCGACAGCGGTAAGGTGATCCTTGATATTTCGCAATGTAAGGTAGGTACGGTTGAACTCGGCCGTTACGAAACCAGCAAACACCTCAAAGATATCGGCGTAGCCAACGGCTATGACATGACCTTTGAATCGGCTGTTACCAAAATGATGTACCTGCTGGGCCAAAGCGATGATCCTTTGCAGGTAAAAGAATGGCTGGAAACGGATTTGAGAGGCGAGATTACGGTATCATAAATTCATCGATTACTGAATGAGATATCTTTGCAGACTTACGAAGTTTCAAAAACTTCGTAAGTCTGGATTCTAATGCTAAAACAGTGAGTTATGTAAAAGCCAATTAAAAGCGAAGAGCAGTATGAGGCTGCATTAGCCCATGTTTAAAATTCCTAAAGATCTTTTCGCATCCCTTTTATTGCATCGCGGATATTTTCAAAATCTAAACATTGAGTTTTGGTTAATAAGCGGAGATGTTCATGTAAGATTTAAAATATCCTTCTATTAATAAGCTTCATAAAACTATCTTTAAATTTTTCGCTTACAGGGATGTGTTTATCCGCAATATAAATATGGTTGTCCTGAATTTTTACCAGTTGTTTGGTATTTACAATATAAGAGTTGTGTACCCGCACAAAGGGGGCCGAAAGCTGCTCTTCAATATCCTTGAGCCTGCGATAAATTAGTAGCTGTTCCTGACTGGTAACAAGCCGCACATATTCCTTTTCGCCTTCAAAGTATAAGATCTCGTCCAACAGGATCCTGCGTAATACCTTGCCCGATTTTATAAAGAAATAGCCCTCATCATTAACCGGGGTTTGTTGCATCACCGGTTCGGACTGGCCAAAATACCCTTCAATTTTTTGCATGGCTGCCAGGAAACGTTTCAGTGTAATGGGTTTCAGCAGATAATCAATAGTTTGATAGGTATAGCTTTCGGCAGCATATTCTGAATAGGCAGTGGTAAACACAATTTTGGTTTGCGGTGGAAGCAAGCCTGCCAGCTCCATGCCCGTTAATTGCGGCATGTTGATATCCAGGAAAATAAAATCAACCTTATTGGTTTTTAAAAAGGCCAGTGCCTCAAGCGCGTTATAACATTTGGCTTTAAGCTGCCACTGCGTACTTTGCTGCACCAGCATCTCCAGCAGGTTAACCGCGTTAGGTTCGTCATCAATTATGATACAGCTTAAATTCATGCTATCGGGATCTTTAAAAACGCGGCAAAGGTGTTGTTACTTTTATCAATTTTCAGGTCAAAATTTGAACCGTACAGCATGGTTAGCCTTTTGGTTAAGTTGACAATGCCGAAACCGGCAGCGCGTTTGCTTGCTACTTCGGCATGGATAGCATTGTTGGTTTTAAAAAAAAGGTAATCACCCTGCTGAACCAAAGATATGCCAATAAGGTTTTGCTCGCTTGATTTGTCGATGCCATGCTTGAAAATATTCTCTACAAAGGTCATGAGCAGCATAGGCGGGATGCGGAGATCTGAATTGAAGTTTTTTTCAAAAAAAACAACCACCTCATGCCTGATCCTGATTTTTTCTAATGCGATGTAGTTTTCAATGAACTGTACTTCGGTTCCGATGGCTACATCATCCTTGGGGCTTTCATCAACAAAATAGCGCATAATGTCCGAAAGCCGCTCAATTAATGCCGCGGTACGGGGGGCCTCACGGTAAGCTTCGTAATAGATGTTATTGAGTGTATTGAACAAAAAGTGCGGCTGAACCTGTGATTTAAGCAGGTTCAGTTCGGCCTGGCTTTTTTGAATCATAATCTCTTCCGTTTGCTGCTTTAGCTTAAAATAAGCTATTGCTATGCGAAAGATCAGGCTCATAATGAAAATGAGCACTCCACCCGAAACATAATTAATGATGGCTTTTTGACTGATATGCTCTGGTGTTTTTGCAAAAAAGGTATTATAAATAAGCAGCGTTGAATAGCCCCGGAGCACACCCGTTGCCACTAAAAAAATGATGACAAGTAATACATACCAAACATATTTTTCCTTTTGGTAAAACACAGGGTACAGGAACAGGATGTTACCGTATATAATGGCCGCGTAAAACGTGGTGTTAACAATGGTATAAACAGCCGATTGGCCTGCTCCATCCATCGGCAGATAAGAAAAAAATAGCAACAGCGACACCGCTAACCATATCAAAAGCTGGAGTTGTGTAATGGATGGACGGGTTTTAAGTAGTTGCATTTTTAAAATTACTAAGCTTTTTGTTTGTGGATGCCGGTTTTAAATAGTTGCCGGCATTTATTCAATAAATGGCACTAAATGTTCAATAAGTTGGTCTGCAGGTATATTATTGAATAAATACAGGATTAGGCTAAAAAGAACGCAGCAGTGGTTTAAGCGGTTTCGTCGGATGGTTGATAAAAGGCAGTTTTGAATTGTTAACAGAAATGTATCCTTATCAAACCATCAAATTATCATGAAAACCGAACAATTAGCCGAAAAAATAGTAGCTGTAAGCCTTAGCTTGTTGCTGCTGCTATCGCATACGCCAAAAGTATTTGCTCAAACCGATACCATCCGTGTAAAAGACAAACGCCTGCTAACATCGGCGCTTAAACCTGGGTTAAAGCAATACCTTGTGTATTTTCAAAATACAAAGGACAACCGGAGCCTGAAATTTTGGCTTTGGCTGCGTGATATAAACCTCGAAACCCGTAACGGTGAAAAGGTATTTACTATAACCCAGCACTGGTATGGCAGCGATAGCTTATCATACCGTTCCATTTATTCCGTTAACAAGGTGCCTGATTTCGCGCCGATTTATCATTCAGAAACCATCGGCAAAAAAACAAAAGCCTTTAACTGGGCTGCCGATAAAGTGATAAGTGCCGACACCGTTGCCAATAATGAGGCTAAGAACTTTAAGCTTGATTTTACCTTCGCCAACTTTAATTGGAATTTAGACATTGAAACCTTCGAGATGTTACCGCTTGCCGAAGGCAAAAGTTTTGCTATCCCTTTTTATGAGGCCGGGATCCCTGCACCGCTTTATGTTTTATACAAAGTAACCGGCAGCGAGTTAATTACTACATTGGATGGTAACAAAGTTGATTGCTGGAAGCTATATAACGAAAGCGATTACAATGGCCGCCATTTTACCGAAACCTACTGGATCAGTAAAAAGAATCATGAGTTTTTAAAAGAGGAGGATTCTTTTGGAGGGGGGTATCGCTACAAAATAAAAATGATGGGTGCCGCGACTAACCTGCCGCCCAGGTTTGCGAAGTAAAATACATTAAAAGAATATACCAATCCTCTTGAAAAACAGCCGGGGCTATGATTTTAGTATCATAGCCCCGGCCTTTGGTATAAGCAGTTAATAGTTTACTGATTCAACCCAAATGCTTCCCAGCCCGATGCGGTAGCCCGGTTACAGGTCATGGCCTGCGTACCGTTTTCGCTGGAAATGAATTTGCCGTTGTTGCCGCGCAGCGTTATTTTTCCGTCGGTGGTAACTATCCAGTCAAATTTTTCCCAGTCGCTTGGCGTGGTGCGGTTACAGGTAATGGCTTGTGTGCCGTTTTCGGTCGAAACATATTTACCCATGCTGCGCAGGTAGATTTTGCCGTTGCCTGCGTCAAGAACGGTGAAATGTTCCCAGTCGCCGGCGACGGTGCGGGTGCAGGTCATAGCCTGCGTGCCGTTTTCGCCGCTTACATATTTGCCGTTAAAGCCTTTAAGCGAAATTACTGTACCTATTGGAGGAGTTGGCGGAGGATTGGTAGCTCCGCCGGTAATAATAGTGTTCATAGCCGAAAGCAGGGAGTTGGCACCCGAAGCGTCGCCGCCCAAATCCCAGATCATCATGCCCCCTGCCTGGTTAAGCGCCAGTGTTGTTTTGCTTTTAATAGTTGGGATACCGTTATAGCCAAAAGTTTGAAAGGTATCCGAGTTGGGGCTACCGCCTATAGCTAAAACATCAACATAGTTCATGGTCGAATAATCGTACCGGTTATCCCTTGCATAAAACGGAACCCCCAGTATAGTTTTGGCTGCAGGTAAACCACGGTTTGCCCAATAGCTTAAACAATCAACAGCCGATTGGTAGGTAGAGTGCTGAAAGTTGTTGTCGTCATAATCCATGATGTTGATCCAATCAAGGATAGAGAACATATTGTTGGTAACGTAAGTAGCCCCAACCGAGATGGAGGCGATGGTACATAACCTGCCGCTGTTATGCATGGCAGTTGATAGTTCCTGCAGTAATAAATAAAAGTTACTGGTTTCAGTACCTGCCGATGGGAACTCCCAGTCGATATCCACGCCATCAACATTGTACTGGTTACAAAAGTTGACCATATTATTAACAAAAGTGGTACGGTAACCGGCATTGGCTACAATAGGATGAAAGGCATCTCCGCCGCCACCGCCACCGACAGATATCATTACTTTAACATTATGGCTGTGTGCGTTTGATACCAGGCTGGTGAATTTTGAAAGGTTATCAAGCGGGTTCAGCCCTCCGGTATTGGTGGGGGTAAGAAAGGCGTAGTTAACGTGGGTCAGTTTGCTGTATTGTACTGTATTTACATCGCCCTGCCAGCTGGGTAGGTAACCAATTACTTTAAACGAGGCGACAGGTACAGCATTATTAACAGCAACAGGCTTGCTGCTGTTATCGTTGTTTGAATCGCTGCCGGTTTTAAACTGGTTCATGTTATCCTTTTTACAGGATGATAGTGCTGCCAGTGCGACCAGAAAAAGGCCAAGGAGGTAAGAGTTAAATTTCGATCTCATAAGTTAATTTGTTAAGTGGTTTTAGATGTATTATTGGGTTTATAAATAAGCCGGGCAATAAAACACAAACCTGTTAACCAAATTCATGATACTTATGAATATCATATACTAATACCAGGAAAGGCGCGTTAATAGGTGTAACAGATGTTTTTGTATGAGTAAAATTATATAAACATCTTATTATAAATACCTTATAATAACCTCAATACGATTCGATCACAAGCGTGGTAGTGCTTTTGTAGTGTGATGATATACGGAGAAAACCCGCCTTCCCGACAAAAAAATATTTTGATGATACGCTTAACTCACAGTTTATATATTATTATAGACGGGAAAAAGCGTTGAGTGGGGAAATCGCTTACCCGATTTAAAACCAGATAAGCGGGTGCCTGATGGGTAAATTTCGGATAACTTCTTCAACCTGAGGGTTATGATCCAGTTTTTGCCAGGTTGTTAACCACGCTTTTTCATGGTAGGCATTAGCGCCAAACAGCAGGAAAGGCTGCGCAATAGGCCAGTTTTCCCAATACATTACGTCGGGTTTTAAAGTCCATTTACTTTTATTTGCTACGAAAGGATATAGATAACTTATTCCTTTTTTGATGGACTTGCCATCCGGTGTTTCAAAGTTCCATAAATTATCCTGCGGGCTTGTAAGGATCTGGCATAGCATGGTCATGGCATCGAGGTTGAAAATAGAATAGCCATAGGGTTTGGTACGTGCCATCTCTAAGGGGAAGCTGCCATCGGTACCCATTTGGCGGGGAAGCAATATCGTTTTGTATCGCATGCGAATCGAATCGAGTACTATTTCATTTTTGCAAAGTTTGGCAAAGGAGGCTACCTGCATAGCCCAGCAGGTGGCATGGTTATTTTTAACATCCCTTTCCTGCATACCGGGTTTACTGGTCATGAGCCAGTTGGTATAATCGGTAAACCATTTTTTAACAGCGGCTGTAGTTTCCGCGTCCATGGCTTTTTCCATTACAATAATGCCTTGTGCAACTTCCATGAGATGAATGGTGTCAATAATGCCATAATTACGGCCGGTGAACTGCCCCTTAACTGCCTGGGCGAACCAAAGACTTGGGTTCATCAACGTTTCGGGATCAATAAACCAGGCTTTAAGGTGGATTACAGCCTGTTTAACATATTTTACATCTCCGGTTATTTTATAGGCCGATGCCAGGGCGCCGATGATCTTGCTAAAGCGGATCATGGCTTTGCGGTGTTCTACAAAATTATCCGGGTTGGTCATGCCATCGCGGTTGATGTAAGGACCATCGGGGTTTTTAGGATCCGGCCAGAAATAATCGGCTTCTGAAAAAAAGTCGTGTTTACCGCCCGCACTTCTGGGTGAAGATGTCGCTGTAACTGTAACCGGCTGCTGTTGCATGGCCCAGGCGGCCTCGGTCATTATTTGCTTTTTAAGGGTTTGTTCTGCAGTTTTTTCTACAGGAGATTTATCTGATTTTGATTGTACGGGCGTAAAAGCAAATTGCGTTAAGGTTGTAACAGCAATTAAAATTACAGCAAATAATTTTTTCATGGCGATGGTTTATAATGGTGCCGACAAGATAACGATAGGCAATGAAATTGGGTAGCTGTTTTTGAAGTGTAGGGGATTTGAAGGGGACGCTATTCAGTTTCTTTTGATTTTATCTTCCCGCCAATCATAAAGGCCATTCTGCTCAAATACGCCTCCTATAAAAAACCTTGAAAGAAATTCGGAAAAAGAATTGGTTAACACAAAACCCCTTTCGTCCGGATAGTTTATTTGATAACAATTGTTTTCAGGATTGATGATCAATGCCCACGTGTCACAATAACACAAATATTCGCCAATGTATAGTATATTTTGCCCTCTATCGTGAGATAAAAGTTCATTAAGCGGAACGATACGAAACTGGTACTCGTCGGATATAAAACCGTTACTAAACTTATAAAATTGTTTAACATCGTTGGGCAACTTAACACCTGCACTATTTTCAAGCTCTGCTATCTGTTGATCGGTTGCACCCTCATATAACGTAACGTCGGTTTCATCTAAATGGCTTTTCAAATAATTGATAACATCGGATTGATTCAAAAAGATAGATTGCTTTGGTCATAATAACTCGTTATAATGTGCAGATAAGTTTAACAATATACTTAACAACAATCTAAATCCAGGTAAGGGGAATAAAGTTTCAACTCAATAATTGGCAAATGGCATAACTATTGATTAAATAATCTACATCAGTATGTAAAAAGCGTTATTCCGCCATAAAATTATGGTTAGGCACTATAAACATTATGCCAACGTTTTTTATGTTTACGCAAATCATTAGATATGAAAACTCTAAAAACACCTTTATTAGCTCTTGCAATAGCTGTTTTAGCTATCACTACCCAAGCCTGCAAAACCAAAAAAGCGGTTGTGCAAACACCACCGCCGGCCCAGCCAACACAACAAGCTGCAACACCTCCGCCCGCACCAAAACCGGCGCCAACCCCTCCGCCGGCACCTGCTCCTGCACCGGAGAAACCAGATTATAATTTCAGCAATATCCAGTTTGAGTTTAACTCAGCAGTGTTAAAAACTGCTTCGTACCAAACTTTAGATCATATTGTTAAAGAGCTGAAAAAAGACCCGTCGGCGAAATTCGTTTTAAATGGCAATGCTTCTGCCGAAGGTACTGCCGAGCATAACATGTCATTATCTGTAGATAGAGCAAACTCTGTAAAATTGTACCTGGTAAACAGCGGTGTTAATGGCGATAACCTTACTGTAAAAGGCTGGGGCGAAAGCAAACCGATAGCTGATAACACTACCGAAGATGGCCGTGTACTTAACCGTCGTGTTGAGGTTAAGCTGGCACAGTAAATAAAAATTTTCAATGGAAACCACAGGCAGCTCATTGGGCTGCCTTTTTTGTTAGATAAAATTATTCGGTACCGTTAACCAACTGAAAAATAGTGAATAAATGATGGGCCTCATGTAATACAAAAAACTCGGCCCATTTTAAGATGGTTAGCCTGCCATATTTAGGATGTACGCCAATGCACGATAATTCGCTGTCGCTAAGCCCCGATAACAGATCGATAATTGTTGTCCTGTCCGTATTTATCACGTCCAGCAGTTCTCTTAAACCCATTGATCTGAAAGGTATAAACTCAGGATCGAGATCTCCGGTGTAACGATCAAAAACAGGCGTATCTTTATTCAATATCAGGTGTATACGGTCTGTAAATATTTTCTGGTACCGGGCCAGGTGGGCTATGTTATCTAAAGCGCTCCATTTGCCGGGTACCGGTGGCGTAATTAATTTATCGTTGCTTATATAGGCAACCAATTGTTCTATGGTAAGATGCTGGGTTTTTAGTCTTTCGGAGAGTGATGTATATAAGCTCATATGCCTTACGGTTAATTTAAAAATTCATCACAAAAATGATACGATTTTACCAATGATTGAGCCGTTTTGTGTAAAATGATTGCTTTAATTTGGAATGTGTAATACTGTCCGTAGTGCTATATGTTCAGGCATAAAAGCCCCGGTCATTTTTTAACCTTCCTGCTTTATTAAAACGTAAATTTAACCGAACTGGCGCAGGTATTTTGATCACCTATGAATAAATATAAACTATATGCCGGTTTAGTTGGTGCCGGTGCAATAGCGCTTGTTTCAGTTGCGTGGCAAACTAAAGTCGTGAAGCAAGCTGGGCAGGCAAGGAGACGCCCGAATATTATCGTGATCCTGGCCGATGATATGGGTTTTTCTGATCTGGGCTGTTATGGTGGTGAGGTTAATACCCCCAACATCAATTACCTTGCTCAAAATGGTATCCGCTACAGGCAATTCTATAACACATCGCGTTGCTGCCCAACAAGAGCATCTTTACTTACCGGTTTATACAATCAGCAGGCAGGCATAGGCAAAATGACCGACGCCGAAGACGAACCCGGCTATCTCGGTCATATTACAGAAAATGCAGTAACCCTTGCCGAAGTTTTGAAATCCGCAGGTTACCATACCGCCATGTCGGGAAAGTGGCATGTGTCCAACACCAACGGACAGCCTAACGCGCAGGACCAGATGGCCTGGTTAAATCATCATAAAGACTTTGGCGATTTTTCGCCCATTAGCCAGTACCCAACCAGCCGCGGGTTCGAGAAATTTTTCGGAACCATTTGGGGCGTGGTCGATTTTTACGATCCTTTTAGTTTGGTTAGCGGTACTAAGCCCATTAAAACAGTCCCCAAAAACTACTATCATACAGATGCTATTAACGATACAGCGGTAGCTTATATCAAAGGCTACGCTAAATCGTTAAAGCCGTTCTTTTTGTACGTTGCCGAAAATGCACCGCACTGGCCGCTGATGGCAAAACCCGAAGATATTGCCAAATATAAAGACACTTATAAAGCGGGCTGGCAGGCTATTCGCGAAGCGCGGTATAAAAGAATGGTGAAGCTTGGCCTTATCGACCCTGCAAAAACGAAGCTGTCCGATCGCTGGAAAGGCGATCTACAATGGGAAAACAATCCTGATAAAGAGTGGGATGCCATGGCCATGGCTGTTCATGCCGCCATGATTGACAGGATGGATCAGGGTATTGGCCGCATTATTAAAACGCTGAAAGAAACGGGGCAGCTGGATAACACGCTTATCGTTTTCCTGTCGGATAATGGGGCAAGTGCTGAAAACTGCGCTGCTTATGGTCCGGGATTTGATCGCCCTAATGAAACCCGCGACGGACGGAAAATTGTTTATGCCACAAAGAAAGAAGCTTTGCCGGGCCCGGAGACTACTTATTCGTCAATCGGGCCGCGTTGGGCAAACGTAGCCAACACGCCGTATGAATATTGGAAAGCCGAATCATATGAAGGAGGTATTCATACACCGATGATCGCCTTTTGGCCAAAGGGGATTACTGCTAATAGAGGTGGCTTTAATGACCATGTGGGCCATGTGATGGATTTCATGAGCACTTTTGTTGAGCTGGCCGGGGCCAGATACCCTAAAACATATAAGGGGTACAACATTCTACCGACTACAGGTATCAGCCTGGTGCCAAGCTTTAAAGGAAAATATGCTCCGGGTCATGAGGATTTGTTTAACGAGCACTTCGGCGCGAGGTATGCGCGTTCAGGGAACTGGAAGCTGGTATCGCTGAGTAATGATACTACCTGGCATTTGTACGATCTGTCGCGGGATAAAACCGAAACTGCCGATCTGAAATCGAAATACCCGGAAAAAGTGCACCAACTGGATAGCCTTTGGCATATTTGGGCAAATACGCACCAGGTTTTTCCAAAGCCCGGAAATAAGAGTAAATAATAAAAAACCAACAATAAATTAAAACCAAAAGTAAAACGTAGTTTATGAACCGCATTTTTAAAAAAACGTACTTGCTTGTTTCCGGACTGGCAGCATCGTTTGTTGCACAAACAGCGCTGGCACAGGATAAGATGCCGTCTTATCCGCTGATCACGCACAACACTTATTTCAGCATCTGGTCAAACACCGATAAGTTAAATGAATCAACCACCAAACACTGGACCGGGAAAGACCAATCGTTACTGGGCCTCATTAAGGTTGATGGCAATTACTACCGTTTTATGGGCGCATCGGCCGTTAATTATAAAACCATTTTAGCAGCTACCGACGAAAAATCGTACAACAGCCAATACCTGGCCGAAACTGCCCCGGCAGCAGGTTGGGAAAAACCGGGCTTTAATGATCAGGCCTGGAAAAGCAGCGCTGCGCCATTTGGCGATGAACGTGCAAGCAAAGGCACCGAATGGAGAGGTAAAGACATTTGGGTTCGTCGCAAATTCAATATTGCCGAATTACCGAAAGGCCGTTTAATGCTGAAAATTTATCATGATGATGAAGCCGAAGTATACCTGAACGGCCAGCAGATTGCTGCCGAAGGTGGCGCTAACGGCGATTTTGAAACTGTTGCGTTGCCTGCCAGTGCAAAATCGAATCTGAAAGCGGGTGAAAACGTTTTGGCTATTCATTGCAAAAACACCGGTGGCGGCTCGTTTATTGATGCCGGTCTTGCTGAAGAAGTGTTGAGCAAGGATGACGAAGCCGTTAAACTGGCTGAGCAAACCAGCGTTAAAGTTACAGCTACCCAAACCGTATATAACTTTAAAGCAGGTGAGGTAAACCTGAAAGTTACGTTCACTTCGCCATTGGTTATGGGCGATTTGAAATTACTTACCACCCCGGTATCATACATCACTTACCAATTGAAATCAACCGATGGGAAAGCTCATGATGTTCAGATCTATCAGGGGGTATCAAGTAATCTGGCTGTAAATACACCATCACAGGAAGTTACTGCATCAAAATACAGTCAAAACGGCCTTAAGCTGTTAAAAGCCGGCACTGTGGAACAACCCGTATTACAGAAAAAAGGTGATAACCTGCGTATTGACTGGGGCTATGTTTATGTAGCTTCATCAACTGCCGGTGCTAAGCAATACATCACTCCCGAAGGTGATGCTGTTTCATCATTCCTGGGCGCCCAAAAAGGTGAAAATACGGCTACTGGTAAACAATTCATGTTAAGCACAGTATTACCATTTGGTAAAGTAACTGCTGCGCCGGTATCTAAATTTATTTCTGTTGGGTATGATGATATCTATGCTATCCAATATTTTAAAACCAATTTAAGGCCATGGTGGAGAAATACTCCAGGCGCTACTATTGAAGGCGTACTGAGCGATGCTACTAAAACCTACGCTAAAGTGATGGGCACTTGTGTAAAAACAGATGCTAAGATCTGGGCCGACGCGGTTAAAGCCGGCGGTGAAAAATATGCCAAGTTATGTGTAATGGCTTATCGTCAAAGTATCGCCGCACACCAATTGGTTAAAAGCCCGGAGGGTGAATTGCTGTTCCTATCTAAAGAGAACTTTAGCAATGGCTCAATCAACACGGTTGACATTACTTACCCTTCGGCTCCAATGTACCTGCTATACAATCCTGATTTGTTGAAGGGCATGATGAACGGCATCTTCTATTTCAGCGAAAGCGGTAAATGGAATAAACCTTACTCATCGCACGATTTAGGTACTTATCCATTGGCTAACGGCCAAACTTATGGCGAGGACATGCCGGTTGAAGAAAGTGGTAATATGATCATCCTTAACGCTGCTTTAGCAAAAGTTGAAGGCAATGCCAACTATGCTAAAAAACACTGGAAAACATTAACTATCTGGACTGAATACCTTGCTAAATCAGGTTTTGATCCGGGTAGCCAATTGTGTACTGATGACTTCGCCGGTCACCTGGCACACAATGCCAACTTATCAGTAAAAGCTATTGTAGCCATTGACGCCTACGGCGAATTAGCCGGTATGTTAGGTGATGCCGCAACAGCTAAAAAGTACAAAGCTATGGCTAAAGACATGGCTAAAAAATGGGAAGACAAAGCCAACGCGGGCGATCACTACGGCCTGGTGTTTGACAGCAAAGATACCTGGAGCCAGAAATACAACATGGTTTGGGATAAAGTGTTGGGCTTGAAATTATTCCCTCAAAAAGTGTACGATACCGAGCTTAAATACTATTTAGCACACCAAAAGGAGTTTGGTTTGCCGCTTGATAGCCGTAAAACCTACACCAAAAGCGACTGGATCCTTTGGACAGCAGCAATGGCCGATAACCAAGTTGATTTCAACGCTTTAGTTGCCCCGGTTTACAAATTTGCTACCGAAACTTCATCGCGCGTACCACTAAGCGACTGGCATGAAACTACCAATGGTAAAATGGTAGGCTTCCAGGCTCGGAGTGTAATTGGTGGTTATTATATGAAAACTTTAAGAGATAAATTGGCGGGTAATAAGCCTTGATGATGAGTGGTGCGGTGAAAACACCGACCACAGGCTAAAATATCAATTGAAAAAGGGGAGCCCGCTACGCAAGCTCCCCTTTTTTGTTAAAGTCTGGTCAAAGTTACGACCACTAAACTTCAGCCAGTAAGCGAAGGTCTTACCTTGTACTGATACAGCTTGTGGTCGGTGTTTTCACCATAGCCGTTAACCTAAGGATTTTAAAAAAGTTTTTTTGAGGAGTTATAAATGACGGGGCTTCGCCATTGGGCAAAACCACTTAGATTTTCCCATATTTGTATAGTTTAATATTTATTAAAAAGGCGGTTTGTTTTCGAGGCAATTACCGCCTTTTCTTTTATAAAAATAAGTTTTTTTTCGCGATAATCATTCATTTTAAGGGGAAAAGCGCCTTTTATTTTCGATCAAAGTACATTTGTTACTGATTATGCATCCGAACTACAAACCAGCATCCGCTCAGTTATAGACCCTGATAAACTTTCTGAATTAGCTCGAAAAAGTGGTTTCCTACAAAGGCAGTCCAAGCTAAAACCATCGGAGTTTATCGACACGTTGATGTTTAGTGATTTAGACCATAGCCAGCTTAGTCTGCAGGATTGCTGTAACGATCTGGCCCAGCAACATCAGAAATCTTTAAGTAAAGTTGGACTGCACAAACGCTTCAATACAAGAACGCTTGACTTTCTGAAATCGGTTTTGTCAACCCAAATGGCTTTAAAGCTGGATCATGGCCAGCTAAACAGCTGGCAGCCTTTTTCACGTGTGCTAATCGCTGATTCCTCTAAGTTTACGCTACCCGACCAATTCGCGGAAGATTATCCAGGCTTTGGAAACTTTGGAGTATCTTCTATTATGAACATTCAGTATTCTTTTGATTTGAAGCACGGGAACTGGGAGAACCTTGAATTAACAAAAGCAACTGAAAATGACCAAAGTCATTCGGGAAAGACATTAGACCGGATCTGCAAAGACGAATTGCATATCCGGGACCTGGGGTTTGTAACATTAGAATATCTTGCAAGAGTAATTAAGGAAGAGGCATTTTTCCTGAACAGACCTCACCCACAGGTAAAGTTTGTCCAGTGCAGCAATGGTAAGCAGATAGATTGGGTAAAGCTGTACCAAAAGATGCAGAATAATAATAATCATTTTGATACGGAGGTTATTGTTGGAACAGGTAAAGATGCCATCACTTGTCGCCTGATCGCTTTACCTGTACCGGAGGCGGTATGGTCAGAACGAATAAGAAAAGCTGAACAAAAAGCAAAAAGTCAGAAAAGTAAACTTACTGATAAGTACAAGACCCGTTGTAAATTCAGCGTATTCATTACCAATACAACGAAAGAATCCCTTAACGCGGCAGCTATTATTCAATTGTATCGCTTACGATGGCAGATTGAATTAGTATTCAAAACATGGAAATCGTTGTTCGGTATACATCAGATCAAGGCAGTTAAAAAAGACAGATTGGAATGCCAGTTGATCGCCAAATTCATATGGATATTACTCAACTGGAAGATCTTCCGATGTATCGATGCAGCTATTCAAAAGGGAGTGCCCGGATACGCTTGCTCTATGTGGAAGTTTTTCAAGCAGGCACGCCAGTTTGATTATGCATTAAGAAAAGTGGTAAAAAGCTCCATGAGCTTTGAACAGTGGTGCGAGATATTCATTTTCCCAATTATAAAAAACATGCTCATTGAACCTAAGAAACGGAAAAAAGCAGCCTTTGAGATTGTTTACGACATATTCAATCCCTTAGGTTAACGGATATGGTGTTGTCACCAACAACTTTTTTCTACATGTGTTCCATATAGTGCGTTATCAATTCATTGTCCTCATTATTGATATAGTACGAAGCTGATGAATGCAAATAATTTTCAGGTAATTGGCATAGCCCGGCTTTAACAGGGTTGTTGTGTATATAATCTAACTTTTGTTCGAGCACTGTGCGATTGTACATTGTTGCCTTATATGGTCGCCGTTCCCAAAACTGATACTCGCGATCGTTCTGAGTGCTTTTGTAATTGTCCAAACTTTGCGAGGTGTTTATTAAGCTAAACTTGAGTTGTTGCGCGGTAAATTTGCTGAAATGCTGTTGTACATTTTTGTTAAGCCAATGAGGTTGTTTGCACCACAAAATATGTACGTGATTAGGCATTATCACATAACCATAAAGCCATATCCTATTATTCTTTACTAAAAAGCTTAAACTGTCGATTACGATTTCTTTGTGATTATCCGGATCAAGTAAGGGTTGCCAGTTAAGGCAGGTTGCAGTAAAAAATTCTATGCCCTGATGCATTATTGATGTTTGTAATACGAATATAACGAATCATGTGGTACGGTGAAAACACCAACCCACAGGCTTTTGGGATTTTAATCGTAATACAGTCTATAGTGAGCATAGGTTGTAAGGAATCATATGGTGCGGTGAAAACACTGACCATAGGCTTTGGAGTTTTATGACTTCCGATAAGGTTGTAAATTTTGCATTGAATAATCAAACTATAGTGCACAGTCTATACAGCTTGTGGTCAGTGTTTTCACCGCACTACTTGCGCCATCCCCCCATCATTTTCTCCTAACATTATTTGATACTCAATAATTGGGTTTTATGATTACTTTCATGCTTCGTTAGCTATAATAAGTTCTATGCCGCTCCCCTTTAAAAAAATATTGGTTAAAACGCTTAAAATAAGCGCCATCACCGTTGTTAGTTTATTGCTGTTAATGTTCCTGTTGCCTTATCTTTTTCCCGAAACGGTAACGCAAAAGATAAAGCAATGGGCCGCAGGCAGCGTAAACAGCAAGCTTTCGTTTTCAAGTACGCGCTTGTCATTCTTTAAAAAGTTCCCGTCTCTAACCCTTACGCTTAATGATTTTGTGCTGAATGGCAGCACACCTTTTCAAAATGACACGCTGGTTTCTGCCAAAGAAATTTCGCTGGCTATCGATCTTTCTTCGGTTTTTAAAAGCAAGATCAACGTAAACAAGATCTATCTTGATCACGCGTTAATCAACATCCAGGTTGACAGTGCCGGTAAAGCCAATTATAATGTTTACAAATCATCTCCTCCCAAACAGGATAACACAGCGGATACCGCAAGCGCATCATTAGGCATAGAACAGATTTTGATAGACAAAAGCCACCTGGTTTATGACGACCGTTCGCTGCCCATGCAGATCAACGCGCGCGAGCTTAACTACAAAGGCAGCGGTGATTTAAGCAAAGATATCTTTGACCTTTATAGCCATGTGGACGCGGCGTCAGTAGATTTTTATTACGGTAACAAAGCTTACGTACTTAAGAAAAAAGTAAATGCAGATCTGGTTACCAGTATCAATACCAAATCATTGGCCTTCGCATTTCAAAAAAATGATCTGCTTATTAACAAACTCCCGGTTAAATTTAAAGGCCGGTTTGAGTTCCTGAAAGATGGTTATGATATGGATTTCAAGATCAGGAGCGATCAGAATGACCTTGGTGACGTTTTTACCGCCATTCCGGATGAATACGCCAAATATGTTGATAACATGGATATCAGCGGTAATGGCATCATCCAGCTTGATCTTAGCGGAAAGTACATCGCCTCAAAAAATATTATGCCCAACCTGGGTATCAGCATGAAAGTGCGCGACGGTTCCATCGTTAACAAAAGTACTCCTGCGCCGGTTAAAAACCTGTACCTGAATATGGATGCCAGTTTGCCTGGCCTCAACCCCGACAGTTTAAAAGTTAATATTGATTCGGTTTATTTTAATATTGGTAAGGACTACTTTGGTTCGGTGCTGAAATTAAAGGGAATCAAATCGCCATATATTTATGCTAAAGTGAATACCGAAATTGACCTGGAGCAATGGTACAAGGTTTTTGGTATTAAGCCATTCCAGGTAAAAGGAAGGTATGGTTTGCATTTACTGGCCGAGGGTAAGTACACCACCGGCATCAGGAAAACGGGACTAAGGCAAAAGATTGATACCGTGATAACCAGTATTCCCCAATTTAAACTCAGGTCAACTTTCAGAAATGGCTATTTTAAATACAGCAAGCTGCCGCAGTCTATCAACAATATTAGTTTTGACCTGGATGCCGCTTGTCCGGACCATAACATTGGCAATGCCACTGTGGATGTGCGCAACCTGAACATTAATGCACTTAATAATTACATCAAAGGCTATCTAAAATTAAGCAATAAAGCAGGCGCATTGATTGATGCCGGGTTGAATGCTAAATTCCGTTTAGATGATATCAAGCAGTTTTATCCGGTTGATAGTATTGATTTCCGCGGTGATTTTGATGCCAACCTGCAAAGTAAAGGCAGGTATATTCCGGCCCGCCGCATCTTTCCGGTTACCAATGCGGAGATCAACCTGAAAAACGGATATATTCAAACCAAGTACTATCCGCACCCCATGCAAAATGTGCAGGTTAGCGTAAACATTTTTAACAACACCGGCTCGTTAAAAGGGCTTAAAGTGAACATTAAACCGGTATCGTTCAATTTTGAAGGACAGCAATTTTTGCTGAGGGCTAACCTCCGTAATTTTGATGACCTTGATTATAACGTAACTTCACGCGGTAGCCTTGACCTTGGTAAAATTTATAAAGTATTTGCCATAAAAGGATATGATGTAAATGGTTTTGTAAGCACCAACTTTAAACTGAAAGGAAAGCAAAGCGATGCAACCAGCGGTCCTTATGACAAGCTGGATAACTCGGGCAGCATGAAGGTGAAGAATATCAAGCTTACAACTGAGCTATTCCCGAAACCATTTTTTATCACCAACGGCGTATTCAGCTTTAACCAGGATAAAATGAAGTTTGATCAGTTTAAGGCTAACTATGGTAAATCAATAGTAGTGCTTGACGGTGCTTTATCCAATGTGATAGGCTATGCCATGCAACCAAACTCGCCGTTAAAAGGTGAGTTTAATTTGAAGAGCGATTTGATCATTGCCGATGATTTTATGGCTTTTGCCGGTGTGCCTGCATCTGCCAAACCAACCAAATCATCGGGTGTGATATTGGTGCCCTCCAATCTTGATCTTAATTTTGCTGCTGATGTTAAAAAGATAAAATATAACGGTTTGGATATCAGTGATGCTAAAGGTGCAATGAACGTCACGAACGGGCAAATTGTACTTAAGCAAACCGGTTTCAGCCTGATAGGTGCTCCCGTAGATATGGATGCCACTTATGGCAGCATCAACCCGCAAAAAGCATTTTTTGATTACCATATCAACGCCAAAGAGTTTGACATTCAACGTGCTTACCGTGAGATCAAATTGTTTCATGATATGGCAACTTCGGCCGAGCATGTACAAGGTGTTGTATCTTTAGATTATAAGCTGGCAGGTAAGCTTAACAGCGATATGAAACCTGTTTATCCGTCACTAAAAGGCGGCGGTGTACTTTCTGTAAAACAAGTAAAAGTATACGGATTAAAATTATTAAGCGCGGTTGGCAAGCAAACCGGTCATGACAGTGTTGGACATGGTGATGTGAAAAAGGTTGATATCAAAAGTACCATAGCTAATAACATCATGACTATCGAGCGCACCAAAATGCGTATTGCCGGCTTCAGGCCAAGGTTTGAAGGTCAGGTAGGCTTGGATGGTAAACTAAACCTGAAATTCAGGTTAGGGTTGCCTCCTTTCGGCATCTTCGGTATCCCAATGACCATTACCGGCACCCAGGATAAGCCCATCATCCATTTGGGTAAAGGCAAAAAAGAAGATGAACTTAAGGAGACACAAGACGAAGACTAAGACTAAGAGTGTCTGATAGTCTGCCGATTTCATTTGCAAAAGAAATAAAAGCAGGGATTGTGCGATTCCCTCCCCTGGGAAGGGGGTAGGGAAGGGTTTTAGCGAGATGCCTGATCATTGCAATGGCCAATAAGCCCCTGCCTGCCAATACACAATCCCAACGCACCCCTCCCAAGGGAGGGAATAAAAAACTCACGATGCATATTCATGAATATAAAATAGTTAACACGCGATAGTTTGTTAACATTAAGTTCATATTGAAATACTTCTTTTGTTTGTCTTTTTGTGCGCAGGCACCAAGAGACAACTTCTTTGCAATGACAATCCGCTTAGTTTTCAGATATGATTAAACGCTACATCAGGCTTATTCAATTAACCTTTTACCTGTTTATATTAATATCTGGTACAGCGGTACGTGCACAATCCAACAAAACCGACCGGTTTCAGCAGCTGCAATTGCTCTCTCAGCAACATCCCGATTCGGTACTCCTCGTGCTGAAAAAGATCCATGCTGATGCAATTCAGGATAATGATAACCTTGCTGCTGGTTTGAGCCTGCAGCAAATGGGGCAGATCTGTTTTAACCAAGGGCATTATGCCCAGGCCCTTGATTTTTATTTACATGCCAATAAGGTATTTGGGCAGGTTGGCAATAAGGACCTGCTGGCCGAAAATTTGGGTAAAATGGGGATCCTGTATTATTACAACAGGCAATCAGATAAGTCATTCCAGTTATACAAAAGAGCACTGACTTTATATAAGGTAACCAATAATAAAAAAGGCCAGGCCGAGATCTTTGGCGCTATAGGCCACCTGTACGAAAAGCACCATAAATACGACAGTTCGTTTTATTACCAGCGACTGGCCCTAAGTAGCTACAAGCGGATAGGCGACGATTACGGACAGGCAAAAATATACGAGAACCTTGGCAGCATTCATGAGGACCTGGCAAATTACGATTCATCATATTCCTGCTTTAAAAAATCGTTAGAGATCTACAACAAGTACAATAATGAAGTTGCCAGTATTGAGGTGATCAATAATATAGGCGATATTTTGCGGAAAACCGGTAAGTACGAAGAGGGGATCATTCAATCGCGTAAAGCTTATGCATTATCGTTGAAAACAGATAACCTGTACCAGCTGGCAGCCTCCTGCCGTGATCTGGGCAAATCATATCAGCTGCTTAACAAATTGGATAGTGCTTATCATTACCTGGAACTCAGCCGTAGGTATTCGCTTGAGGTTTACTCAAGAGAAAGCATTAAGCAAACCTCATTTTTACAGGTGATATATGATATGGATAAGAAAAGCGATGAAATTACGCGCCTTAACAATATCCGTAAAACCAACCAGATAGTCACTATTGCAGGTGTTACTATATCCCTGCTGCTTATTATCCTGGGATTTGTAACCTTCAGCAGGCAGCGCCTTAAAATACGTGACCAGCGTGCCCTGGCCGAACAGAACCGCTCGATATTTGAAGCCCAACGCGATTTAATGGAATTGGAGTTGAAGAACAAGCAACTGGAAGAAGAAAGCCTTAAACAGCAATTGGACCTTAAGGGGCAGGAGCTGTCATCGCACACCTTAAACCTGATCAAGAATAACCAGTTGTTAGAGGGCATGCGCAATACGTTGCAGGATATGGTGAAAGAGGATAAACGCGATCAGAAGCGGCAGATGCAGCAAATTATTCAGCAAATAAATCAAAGCTTTAACCACGAGCAGCACTGGAGGGAGTTTACCGTTGCATTTGAACAGGTTCACCAAAGCTTTTTCGATAAGCTCAAGCAGCGCACTAATGATCTCACCTCAACAGACCTACGCCTGATTGCCCTCCTTAAGGTTAATATGGATTCTAAGGATATTGCCGGTTTATTAGGGATTTCTATTGATAGCTTGCGGGTTGCACGATATCGTTTAAGGAAAAAACTCAATATTGAACAGGGCGAAAATCTTACCACTTTTATACAGGCGCTGTAGTTTAATTGCCGCTGATTTACTTGTCTTTTTGTGGCTTAACATTAGCTTAATGTAACGGTAATTGAATGATAATGGAGGTTTTTATTTTTTTTATTTTATTGATAATCAGTTTATTATACTTTTATGTTGCCCTGTCGTATACACTGCATGTAACGCTGTTTCCTTTTTGTAACGCTATGTATTAATGCAAGTATGAGTTGTTTAAACACCTTTGCGCCGTCAAAAAGCAAATCACAATTGCATTAATCGTTTCGCAAAATGAAAAAATACTTACAAACATTATTACTCATGCTTTTATGCGTTACAGCCGCTAACGCAACAAAGCTAAAAGGTCATGTTTATGACCGTAA
This sequence comes from Mucilaginibacter sp. R-33, assembly GCF_049949235.1. Taxonomy (NCBI): domain Bacteria; kingdom Pseudomonadati; phylum Bacteroidota; class Sphingobacteriia; order Sphingobacteriales; family Sphingobacteriaceae; genus Mucilaginibacter; species Mucilaginibacter sp. R-33. The sequence continues at coordinate 4,564,939 of NZ_CP188089.1, read as the reverse complement.
AACGGGTGAGCCTATGGTAGGCGCCACCGTTAGCCTCGACCGAACGAAGATTGCCACCACCACCGGTCTGGATGGTTCGTTTGAGTTAAAAGATGTACCGAAAGGTTCTTTTACCGTTCGGGTATCTTACATCTTGTACACTACCGCAACGCAACAGGTTGAAATTACTAAAGATGATAACCCGCATCTGAAAATTTACCTGGATGAAGCAAACAAGCAATTACAGGAGATCAGCGTTGTATCGCAAAAAAATGGCTCGACCGAAAGGACAGCCCGCCGAATTGAGCAGCAGGCCACACAGGTAATGAACATCGTATCGGGCAGGGCTATCGAGGTATCTCCCGATTTAACGGTAGCTAACGTTATCTCCCGCGTATCAGGTGTATCGGTTGAGCGTAATACCAACGGCGATGGCCAGTATGCCATTTTACGTGGTATGGATAAACGCTATAACTATACCCTGGTAAACGGCATCAAAATCCCAAGTCCTGATAGTAAATACCGTTACGTGCCGCTCGATATCTTCCCTTCAGATCTGCTATCAAGGCTGGAGGTTTATAAAACACTTACCCCAAACCTGGAAGGTGATGCTGTTGGTGGTGTTGTTAACATGGTCATGAAAGATGCTCCTGAGCGTTTTGAAATTAACGCTAACATCGCGGGCGGTTACAGCCAGCTGCTATTGGATCGTAAGTTTATGAGCTATGATTATTCAAGTATTAACCATAAGTCCCCTTATGAAATTAACGGTAAAGCCTATCAGGCAACGCAGGCCGATTTTGGTACCGGAACTTTAAATTATTCGCTTAAACATCCTGCACCAAACCTTGTTGGTAGCTTATCGTTAGGTCAGCGCTTTTTTAATAACAAATTGGGCGTGCTGGTAGCCGGTAGCTATCAAAATACCTATCGGGGTAGCAACAGTGTATTCTACAACACTAAAGTAAATCCAACGGCCGAGTATGCCGCGGTTACCAGCCGGGATGACAGGGAATATTCTGAACAGCAAAAACGTTACGGCTTATTTTCAAAAATTGATTACTTGTTAGATAGCCGCAATAAACTGAGCTTTTTTAATACCTATGTTAACTTAACCAGTATCCAGGTCCGCGACGAAAAATCTACCAATTTTTCAACTGATTACGACCCGGATAAAGGAAATGCCCAGTTAGGTTATTCAACCCGCAGCCGTTTTACCGAGCAACAAATTTACAGCGGAACGCTGCGTGGTGATCATAAGTTATTTAACGATAAACTTAAGGTACAATGGTCGGCAGTTTATTCTTCGGCCGAAAACGAAGTGCCTAACAATACCACCATCAGCCTAAACGGTGTACGCGAAAACTTTGTCGACAGGCGCACTTATCTCACTAACGGCACATCGCTTACCCACCGCTGGGAACGCAATACAGACGAAGATAAAGCAGGTTATTTAGACCTCACCTATACCGCACCAATTGGCGGTGTTAATGTCGATTTCTCTGCCGGTGGTTTATACCGCGATAAAGAGCGCAGCAGCTTCTATAACAATTATAACCTTGCTGCCGCCAATCCAGGCGCATTGTATGGTACTGATTTTACGAATTACACCCAACTGAATTTTAACGTTACAAATCAGGCGGGTGCAGTTGCCAATTCATTAACTAATGATGCATCTGAAAAGGTAGGTGCCGGCTATGGTATGTTTAAATTTACTACAAAAACTATTCAGGTAGTTGGTGGTGCACGCGTTGAGCACACTAATCAGGGTTATCACATGCTTTTTCCCCAGGGTGAATCACGGCCGACAGGTAATCAAACATACACTGATGTATTGCCAAGCCTAACGCTCAAATACTTTTTAACCGATAAACAGCAACTGCATGCCTCTTATTTCAAATCGATTAACAGACCTGGTTTTTACGAGATTATACCAGGAACCAGGCCGGGTGAGGACTATGACGAACGTGGTAATGCCGATCTGAAACATGCTATTGCAGATAATTACGATTTAAGATATGAACTTTTCCCTGACGCAAGCATGCAGTTTTTAGCCGGGGCGTTTTACAAACAGATTAAGAACCCGATAGAGTATAGTTTCCAGGCGGATGCTACACGCGGCCAGGATACTTATTATGTTCCGGGCAATTTCGGTACAGCTAAAAACTATGGATTAGAGCTTGATTTGGTTAAGTTTTTTAACAAGTTTGGCGTAAAAGCTAATTATACTTATACCCATTCACGCATCACTACCATCAAAGATACTTATATCGCCGATGCAAATGGTGATACCCACTTGACTACGGTGAATCAAACCAGGCCTTTATATGGTCAGTCTGAGCATATCGCCAACCTGTCATTATTATATAAGGACACTAAGAAGGGCTGGGATGCACAAATTGCCGGAGCCTATACCGGTCCGCGCATCAACACTGTATCGCAGTTTGTGAATAATGACCTTTGGCAGCGTGGCTTTATCCAGATGGATGCATCAGCCGAAAAACGTTTTAAAAATAACCTGAGCGTATTTATCAAAGCGGGCAACCTGCTTAATACCCCAGCTAAGTTGTTCCTGAAAGGTACCAACCCTGAAAATGCTACGCTGAAAGATGATAACATCGTAGCAAACGGACAAACCTTAATCCGCAGTGACTACTATAAGCAAACTTACCTGATAGGTGTTAGATACAAACTTTAAAATAATTTATCAATCATAAATAAAAGGCATTATAATGAAACTAAAACAAATATTCGCGGCAGTGCTGCTATCGGCCATAGCCTTTAGCAGTTGCAGGAAAGCCAACCTTGATGTTGACACCAGCTCAAACGATGGATCGGCAAGCGGTGAAGTATCAGGCGTTTGGGCTAAAGGCAGCATGCAGATCATTAAGGGTGATATTATTATTCCCGAAGGTAAATCGCTTACTATTGAAGAGGGGGTAACCGTGTTGATGGATACCATTGCTAAACCTGAATTTATAGTAAAAGGGAATCTGTACTCATTAGGTACCGCCGAAAACCCGGTTAGGATAACCGTAAACCCGGCATATCGTACCGACGCCAAAAAATTCGGAAAAATGTGGGGTGGGATCCTTGCAGCTAAAACCTGCGCCGAGCTGGTACTTGACCATACTATTTTGGAGTATGGCGGTAATACCACTTCTGATGCTTCAACGTCGGTAAAACAAGGCCTTTACAAAGCAGTAGCCGGCGAAAATGTACCCGCGTTGTGGTTTTCGAACGTTAACGGCAAACTGATTGTTGTAAACTCAACTATCCGCAACTTTCAGGAAGATTGTACTTATATAGAGGGTGGCAAGATCATTTTTGCCAACAATACTTTTTATACCACAGGGGTAACAGGCGGTGAGGCCATGAACTTTAAATCGGGCTGTTTGGCTGACGTTGGCTTTAACTTGGTTTACAGCGCCAACACCAATGCATTGAAGTTATCGAACTCGGGCGACCGTACGCCGCAGGCTTACATCATCTGTTATAATAACACCATGGTAAATACCGGCTGGCGCAGGCCATCGGCAAAGGGCGGTTCTATCTGGCTGGAAAACAACGTACATGCCGATATTTACAACAACCTGTTTGCAAACACCCGTTTTGGTATCAAACGCGACACCAAATCAACTGAAGATAAACGTACCGTGATCAGCAATAACCTTTACTACGGCTACGATCAAACTACGGTAAACCAGTTTCAGCCATCAAAAGATATTATTGGTGGTGTTAATGAGGTCAGAGGCACAAAAGCAGGCGATAACGATCCTAAATTTGTGAATTATCCTGAATCTACCCCGGTACTGAACGCAGTTTATGATGTAAACTGGGATTTTCATTTGCAAAGCGGTTCTCCTGCTTTAAATCATGGTATAACCAACTTCACCCGTCACCACGCTGCGGGTATCACCGTAAACGGGATAAATTACGTATCTCCTGCTCCGGCTAATTACATTGGCGCTTTCGGAACAAAATAAATTAACTCATGGCAATGATCCTGCATACTTCTGCAGGATCATTTTTTATTATTAATAAAAAATGAATAAACTGAGCAAATTAACATTTGTACTACTTGCTGTTGCCATAGGTAATACCGCCTGCGGCCAAAGCCAGATACGAAACGGTAAAGGGCTTACCATCCCGGGCAGCACAGCACCCGAAATAAAACCGGTAGTTATCACAGAACCTGTATTATATGATACTGATGATCCGGCCATATGGATCAACTCGGCTGATCCGGCTAAAAGCCTGATCATCGGCACCGATAAAAACAGCGAAGGCGCCCTTTATGTGTTCGACCTGCAGGGTAAAATTATTAAGGATAAGGTTGTTCGTGGCTTAAAGCGGCCAAACAATGTTGACCTGGCCTATGGGTTGATGCTTGGCGGCAAACCCACCGATATTGCTATTACTACCGAGCGCATGGCCCATAAACTGCGGATCTATTCATTGCCTGACATGAAACCCGTAGACAATGGCGGTATGGATGCCTTTGTTGGAGAAACCGGCTTTGAATACCGCGATTTAATGGGTATCTCCATCTATACTGCAAAAGATGGGAAAATGTATGCCATCGCGGGTCGCAAAAATGGTCCGCAAACCGGCGGATATATCTGGCAGTATTTGCTTGAAGATGATGGTACGGGAAATGTTAGGGCTACATTGGTACGTAAGTTCGGCAAATACAGCGGCAAAAAAGAAATTGAATCAATAGCTGTTGATAATGAGCTGGGGTACATCTACTACTCAGACGAACAGGTAGGGGTACGCCAGTATTATGCCGACCCTGAAAAAGGCGACCAGGAACTGGCTTTATTTGGCACCACAGGCTTTAATGCCGATCATGAAGGAATCTCGATTTATAAGCTTACGGATACAACCGGATATATCCTTGTATCTGACCAGGGTGCCAACCGCTTTCAAATCTTCAGCAGGGAAGGCACCAAAGCAAATCCTTTTGAACACAAGTTGCTAAAAATAGCCAACGTAGCCGCAAGGCAAAGTGACGGCAGTGATGTAACTGCTACTTCTTTAAATGATACCTTTAAACATGGCATTTTTGTGGTAATGAGTACCGATAAAACTTTTCACTATTATCGCTGGGAAGATATAGCGGGCAAAGAACTTAAAGTAAAATAGTAACATAATATAAAGAATCGTCATTGCGAGGTACGAAGCAATCCCCGACTTTACAAGTCGGATTTGCAAAGCTTCTCTGCTATTCGGGGATTGCTTCGTACCTCGCAATGACGCTTTTTCGGAGTTATAATATCTGGTTAATAATATCCAAAAACTCCAGCTGAAAACTTTCACCTTTATCCTCGTTATACCATTTCTGCAATGCTATCTTTTTTTCGCTCATTTCAATATGGTCTTTAACCATTTGAAGGTATAATCGCTGGCATTCGGCCGGTCGCGGCCCCCATGTCGCAAGGTCTTGATGGTGTTCATCTGCAATAATGATCTTGGGGATTGACCGGGTACCATTGGTAAGATAGCTTTCAATCAAAAACGGCGGCGAATCCCTTAGCTGATAATCAACTTTAATAAGCGGGTTTAGTTCCGAAAGGCGATGCAGGAACGGTATGGTATGCGAAGCATCGCCGCACCAAGCCTCGGTAATAACCGTCCATAATTGTGGTTTGCTGATCTTTTCGATGGCATTTGTCAGATCCGGGTTCAGTACACCAACCTTTAGCCAGCGCTGCTGACGCGACCAATTAAGCTTTGTATAATTTAAATAATCCGGGTTGTCGTACGGGGCCGGCGGATTAGGGCTGTTCAAAATATCGAAAAATAGCTGCTGATATGCTGTGAAATCCATAATAATTGCATTTGGCGCCATTTATGGCAATTCCTTTTACGATATGAAATTAAATAATGTGCGTGTGAATTTTGTTGATGTAGATTAATTTCGATAACCTTTACCAGGCTATGATTAATATACTATGTATTTTTGATTATCAAAGCGGGGTACATGAAAATTAAAATAAACAAACTGCTATTAACAGCAATTAGCCTGGTATGCACCGGCGCTTTATCTGCCTACAAATATTCGCCGGCTAAAAACGTTCCGGTTAAGTTTAAGCAGATCATGGGCGCCGATATTTCATTTGTCCCTCAGTTGGAAGCTGAGGGACATAAGTTTTATGATAACGGCGTAAACAAGGACCCTTTCACCATTTTGAAAGATCATGGCTTTAACTATGTACGGCTTCGTATATTCAATAATCCTAAGGCCGATAGCGGATACTCGGCAAAAGGCTATTGTGGTTTGGAAGATACCAAGAAGATGGCTCTGCGTATTAAAGAAGCCGGAATGGGCTTCTTACTCGATTTTCATTACAGTGATAACTGGGCCGATCCCGGTAAGCAATACAAACCTGCCGCCTGGAAAAAGCTCAACAACCAGCAACTGCAGGATTCTATAAAGGCATTTACCCGGCTTACCTTGCTGGCCCTAAAAAAGCAGGGCACGCTGCCCGATATGGTGCAGGTAGGCAACGAAATTAACCACGGCATTTTATGGCCCGACGGCCGTGTCAAAAACCCGGATACCCTGGCCGGCTTTTTAAAGGCTGGCATTAACTGTGTCAAAAGCGTGAGCAGCAATATCAGGGTAATGCTGCATATTGCCTGCGGCGGACAAAATGCAGAATCAAGATACTTTGTAGATAACATGCTCAAACGCGGCGTTAATTTCGATATCATTGGCCAATCATATTATCCCGAGTGGCATGGCACACCGGATAGTTTACGCAACAACCTTGCCGACCTCACCGCCCGTTATAAACAGGATGTGATAGTGGTGGAATATTCGCAGCGCAAACGCGAGGTAAATGATATAGCTTTTTCATTACCTGGTAATAAAGTTAAAGGCACTTTTATTTGGGAGCCCTTTAGCTGGGGCGAAACCTTTGTTGATAAACAGGGAAATATTAATGCGCATATGGCTACTTATGACAGCATTAGTAAACAATACCATATTCGGCTGTCCCTTGAATAGGAGGATCATGATACGCTTTGGCTTTATCATAGGATAAGTAAGGACAATTCCAATTTGCAGAGTCACTATATGTAGCTTCTTAAAGCGATTTTTCTAAAAATGCTTTGCATGTAGAATAATTGTTATATTGACATCAAATTTGCGATGCCTATTTATCGCAGCCACAATAAACCACAATGAAGATATTCCGGTTCCCCCTCCCGCTTAAAACGCGAAAAGAACGATCGTTTTTGATATTCCCTGCTGTATGTACGCTGATGTTATTTGCAGGATGTAGCCATGGGCCTTCCGAAAATTCCGGTCAGCCTTTATTTAAACTGTTGCAGCTGGAACAAACCCATGTTGATTTTGCCAATACCTTAACCGAAGGATTGAACACCAATGTGCTGATGTACGAGTATTTTTATAACGGCGGCGGCGTGGCAGTTGGGGACTTAAACGGCGATGGCCTGCAGGACCTTTATTTTACCGGCAACATGACCGATAATAAATTGTACCTGAACCAGGGCAATATGCAGTTTAAGGATATTACCGCAGATGCCGGAGTAGCAGGCAGGCCCGGTCCCTGGAAAACGGGGGTTACCATGGCCGATGTTAACGGTGACGGTAAGCTGGATATCTACATATGTTATTCGGGTAAGGTACGGGCCGAGAAGCGGGTTAACCAACTGTTTATAAACCAGGGAAACAATGCCGCAGGTGTACCCATGTTTAAAGACCAGACCGCTGATTTTGGCCTCGATTTCCCATCATTCAGTACACAGGCATACTTTTTTGATTATGACCGGGACGGTGACCTCGACCTGTTGTTAGTTAACCACAACCCAGGGCGGATCAGTATTATGGATGATGCCTTTGTTAAAGAGATGTCGGCCAAAAGGGATAACGAATCGGGGATCAGGCTGCTGCGGAATGACAATAATCATTTTACTGACGTTACCGTCGGTGCAGGCATTATCAATACACCACTGTCATATGGCCTTGCAGCCGGTATCGCCGATATTAACGGCGATGGATGGCCGGATATCTATGTATCCAATGATTACAGCATTCCCGACAGGTTGTACATTAATAATGGCAAGGGCAGTTTTGCCGATGAGCTCCAGAAACAGATTGGTCACAGCTCGTTTTACTCTATGGGGAATGATGTAGCCGATATTAATAATGACGGCAAACCCGATATCTACACCCTGGATATGCTTCCCGAAGATAACAAGCGGCAAAAACTGCTGTTCGGCATTGATAATTACGAAGCTTTTGACCTGAACCTGAGGGTAGGCTTTTATTACCAGTACATGCGTAATATGCTGCAGGTCAATAACGGCAATAACTCGTTCAGCGAGATAGGACAGCTGGCAGGCATCTCCAATACGGATTGGAGCTGGTCGCCCCTTTTTGCCGATTATGATAATGATGGCTGGAAAGACCTGTTTGTAAGTAACGGTTATACCCGTGACTACACCAACATGGATTTCCTGAAGTTTATGGGTGATAACCTTAAAGACCGGCGTGTAATGCGGCAGGACCTCCTGGATATTGTAAGCCAGATGCCATCATCGCAAATGAAAAGTTACCTGTTTAAAAACAATGGCAATACAACGTTCACCAATAAAAGTGAGCAATGGGGCATAACGCTGCCATCAAACAGTAACGGCGCCGCTTATGCCGATCTGGATAATGACGGTGACCTTGACCTGGTGGTAAATAATATCAATCAGCCTGCTTTTGTTTATGAAAACCAGGCGGCTAAACAAAATGACAACCATTATTTAGCTGTAAAATTAAACGGCAGCGGTGCAAATACGCAGGGGGTAGGTGCTAAGGTGAGCATTTATTCGGGCAATAAAACGCAATACCTGGAGCAGATGCCAAACCGTGGTTACCAGTCAACCGTTTCAACAGTACTTCATTTTGGATTGGGAAAAGATAAGCAGGTAGATTCATTAAGAATTACCTGGCAAAGCGGCAAATCGCAGGTGCTTCAAAAAGTAAAAGCTGACAAACAGGTTGTTTTAAATGAAAAGGACGCCACGGACGGCAGTCCTGCACAAAAACAGATCAACCCAATATTTAAAGAGGTACCTGCCCCTATCGCAGGCAGCGAAAGCGATAATACCACCAATGATTTTAAACGGCAGCCATTAATGGTTAACTCCATATCATTTTCGGGTTCCATCCTTACCAAAGGCGATGCAAATGGCGATGGGCTTGAGGATATTTACACCGGCGCGCATGATGGCAAAGCCGGTGTTTTGTACCTGCAGCAAAAGGATGGAAAATTTATCAGCAAAGCTGTACCCACCTTTGAAGCCGATAAAAACAGTACCGATGCCGCCGCTTTATTTTTTGATGCCAATGGCGATGGTAAACCCGATCTGTATGTAGCCTCTGGTGGCTATGCCGATTATAAACCGGATGATGTCTTATTGCAGGACAGGCTTTATCTCAATGATGGCAAAGGAAATTTTAACAAGACAAACAACGCTTTGCCCAAAATGATCAGCAGTAAAAGCTGTGTAAAAGCGGCCGATATCAATGGCGATGGTTTCCCCGATTTGTTTGTTGGCGGCAGGGTAATACCCGGAGAGTATCCCGAAGCGCCAGAAAGCTATATTTTGATCAATGATGGCAAGGGGCATTTTACTAATGAAACCGCAAAATATAACCTGGCGTTAAAAAATATAGGGATGGTGACCGATGCCGCCTGGGTTGACATGAATGGCGATAAAAAGCCCGACCTGGTGCTGGCCGGCGAATGGATGCCGATCACGGTTTTTGAAAATAGCGGCACTAAGCTAACCGATGCCACAACAAAATACTTTGATAAAAAATATGCCGGCTGGTGGAACTGTTTACAGGTAAGCGACATCAACCATGACGGCCATCCGGATCTTATAGCCGGAAACGTAGGTTTAAATACGCAATGTAAAGCAAGCGACGCCGAGCCTGCGGAAATGTTTTATAAAGATTTTGATGATAACGGCTCCGTTGACCCGATGCTTTGTTTTTACATTCAGCATAAAAGTTACCCCTTTGTAAGCCGTGATGAATTGCTTGACCAGATGAGTGTCATGCGCGGCCGGTTCCCCGATTATAAAAGCTATGCCGATGCTACCATGGACAAGATTTTTACTGCCGAAGAAATGAAAGATGTAAAAAAACTGACAGCCAATGAACTGGCTACAGCATGTTTTATCAGTAATGCACAAGGAAAATTAAAACAGGCGGTATTACCCTTACAGGCCCAGTATTCGCCGGTTTTTACCATTACTTCATTTGATTATGACCATGATGGCAAGGAGGATCTTTTGCTTTGCGGCAACATCAACAAGGCCCGCATCCGTTTTGGTAAATATGATGCTAACTATGGCGTATTGCTAAAGGGGGATGGCAGGGGTAATTACCAATATATAAACCAGCAGCAATCGGGCTTCAACATCCGGGGCGATGTCAGGAGCGTACTTCCATTAAATAACGTTTTACTATTTGCCCTTGATAAAGGCAAACTAAAGGCTTATAAGCAATAATACAAAGGCAATGAAAAAACTGTTAATGCTAATACCTGCCTGCGGCTTATTTGCGATGATAAGCTGCAGCCCGAAAAAGCAACCCGAACTAACCAACCAGGACGTGAGCAAAGTTGTTGGCCATATGACCAGCGTAATGATCCATGACGTTACCAACCCGCCATTGGCCGCCCGTTTTTTTGCTTATACCTGCCTTGCCGGGTATGAGGTAGTTGCCGAAAACGACAAACAGATCAACAGTATGCGCGGGGTATTGAATCAATATCCGGATATCAAACATCCCAAACCAAATACCGGTTATAATTATCAGCTAAGTGCGGTACTGGCCATGTTTGAAACATCTGCCAGGCTGTTACCATCGGGTACCTTAATGCTGGGCTACGAGTCTTCCTTTATTGATTCGTGCAAAAATATTGGCTTCAGCAGCGAAGTGATCGACAGCTCAAAAAGCTATGCCAAAACAATCAGTAAACAGATCCTGGCTTATGCCAGGGCCGATGGTTACCGGAAAATAAGTAACTATCCACGCTATAAGCTTAAGCAAACACCCGGTAGCTGGGACCTTACCCCGCCTGCTTATATGCTACCTGTCGAGCCATATTTTAACACTATCCGGCCTATGACGCTTGATTCGGCCGCACAATTTGTGCCTGATGCGCCCATCCCATTTTCAACGGATAAAAACTCAACTTTTTATAAATACCTGCAAATGAGCTATGCCAAAAGCGGTAACGGCTTAAAGCAGGAAGAAAAAGATATTGCCAATTTTTGGGACTGTAACCCTTTTGCCGTTCAAAATGACGGGCACATGCTTATTGGCCTAAAAAAGATCTCGCCGGGTGCACATTGGATGGGGATAACGGCCATCGCCTGTAAGCAGGCCAAAACCGGTTTCTCTAAAACGGTGCAGATCAATACCGCTGTAGCCATAGGCCTGCTGGATGGTTTCATTTGCTGCTGGGAAGATAAATACCGCACCAACCGCATCAGGCCGGAAACGGCCATCCGCAGGTATATAGACCCGCATTGGAAACCCCTGCTGCAAACCCCTCCGTTCCCGGAATATATCAGCGGGCATTCGGTAGTTTCATCAACAGCTGCGGTTATCCTCACGCATTATTTTGGCGATAATTTTACATATACCGATGATGTGGAAGTAAATTATGGCATTCCGCCAAGGTATTTCAGTTCGTTTACACAGGCTGCCAAAGAAGCTGCTATATCAAGGTTTTGGGGCGGTATTCATTTTATGGATGCTATTGACAATGGTATCGTACAGGGGAATAAAGTGGGGAACCTGGTTGTTGCTAAAATGAGCGGGCAAAAGAAATCGTAGATATAAGCATGGTTGTTATGAGCGGTGGCGAAAGAGTTTTTCGATAAGTGGAGTTGCTATACAGGGCGAAGATGGTGCTTTCATCTCTCATGACAACTTAAAAAGGGTGTCATGCTGAGTGATTAAATTCATGGACGCTGAAGGTTAGATGACAAAGGGGGCTTGTCAGTCTGAGCCCGTCGAAGCATGGTGGGCAGGGCCTCTGCGCGCGAGTCTTCGACGGGCTACCCATGACATAATAATTTAAGCAGGTACAAGTTCCCTATTTAATTCAAAGGCGAGTTTTTCTAATCGCCTTTGTTTCTGTTTCTTAATGATATTTTCATAGGCTTGCAGCCCTTTTTCCACAAAGTCGGCTCCTTTTACAATTAAACGCCAGTATTGAGCGGCCAGTTTTCTGGCTGTTGCTTTAATAGCTATTGCCGGACCTTTTCTGCCTCTTAATCTTCTTGCAAATGAACCCCAGCCGATATACTTGCTGTTCAATAATCCATGGGCCATTTGTTTGAATATTTGCCCGACGGCCGGTTTACCCTTACTTTTACTTTTGTTCTTTTTCCCTGAACGATCCTGGCCGGGAGATAAACCAAGCCAGCTTGTGAAATGTTTTTCACTTGGCCATCGGCTAAGATCCGAACCCACCTCTGTGTATAACTGTAACCAGTTGTAATCTGTAATACCCGGAAGTTTAGTTGCATCCTTACCATCAAATATTTTTAACAGATGATCTCCCAGGTTGTTGATATGAGGTTTGTTGTGACGGATCGCCTTGCGTTTTCCTTCGCTTATTCCCGGCGGCAGGTTCTTATCCCTGTTGATCCGTTGTAAAACACTATCAATCTGGCTGTCGCATTCCATTATCTGACCTTGATAAAAACCATAAGCCTTATAGGCCTGACCTAATGCAAAAAGCCCTTGCGCTGTATAATGACCTTGCAGGGCTTTCAATAGCTCTTCCCCTTTATTCTCCCTGATCTTTTTATGGCAAAGTGAAAACAACTTATCAGGATCTCGCTCGCCTTGCAGTATCGCATCGATTAACGCCATCCCGCTTACTCCATGGACCTGGCTTAATACCTCCGGCAAACGGATATTCATTTCTATTAAGGCCTTCTGCATGTGCTGAACATGCATGGCCGCACTCCGAAGATGATCCTCACGAAGGCGCTGATAACTACGCAATTCTTTGATATGACCTTCGGATACATAACAGCGGTTCAGCAAGCCATAACTATGCAATTGCTGTATCCACTGACAATCTTTTACATCTGTTTTCCTGCCTGGTAACTGGCGCGTCTGTCTTCCGTCAACAAGCCACACATCCAATCCCCCATCTAAAAGAATATCGTAAAGTACATACCAGTATACTCCTGTGGCTTCCATTGCCACTGTACTTACCTTATGCTCCAATAAATAGTTCTTAAGTGATACCAGATCACTGGTGAAAGTCTCAAACGAACGAACCGGCTGGCCTTCAAGACCCACAAATACCTTGCGGGCTCCAATATCTATACCTGCCGCATGAAAATGCATCTTTTCCATACTTATAACGCTTTTTAAACCGTGCCCGAAGGAGTTTAAAGAAAAGACAGGCTACCCATCGGACAAATCACCCACACAAGGGATCGTACCATACCTTCAGACTCTTGCTTCGGAACCATACTCAGCAACAGGCAATAAGCACTATAACTCGGTCGGCCACACTGCACGGTTCAGCAAATCTATGTCATTTCACCTTCAGAGGCCACGGATTTAAACACTCAGTATGACACCCCTTTTTTTAAGTTGTCATGGGTAGGCCCTCGAAGCATGGTGGGCTGGCCTCTGCGCGCGACCCTTCGACAAGCTCAGGGTGACGGGCCCTCTTTTGGCATTTCTTCTTCAAAGCCCAAAGGATGTTTGCTTAAATATCATCCCTTACTGATACCCTGCCGCCTGCAAGCTAAATAATTCGGTGTAACGGCCGTTGTTTGCCATTAGTTCCTGATGTGTGCCAGCCTCAAGGATTTTGCCTTTTTCCAATACGATGATCCTGTCAGCGAGCCTTGCTGTTGAAAACCGGTGGGAGATAAGCACAGCCGATTTACCTTGGGTTAAGGACGAAAAACGCTGGAATACCTCATACTCGGCCCGGGCATCAAGCGCTGCAGTAGGCTCGTCAAGGATGAGCACCTGTGCATCTTTCATATAGGCCCTTGCCAATGCAACTTTCTGCCATTCGCCGCCCGATAACTCAACACCTTCGTTAAACCGTCTGCCCAGCCATTGCTCGTACCCAAGAGGAAGTTTGCCTGCAAGCGCGTCTGCAAGGCTCTCCCGGGCAGCTTTACGGATCAGTTCGGTATTGTCCTGCTCATCAATGTTTCCTACCGCAATGTTCTGCGAAAAGCTCATCTGGTAACGGATATAATCCTGGAAAATAATGCCCAGGTTTAACCGAAGGTCGGTGAGGTTATAATCCCTCAAATCTGCACCATCCAGCAGGATGCGCCCTTCTGTTGGGTCATATAAGCGGGCCAATAATTTAACAAGTGTAGTTTTGCCGGCACCATTTTCGCCTACCAGCGCAATCTTTTCGCTGGGATGCAGGGTGAAGTTCAGGTGCCTGTTGGCCCATGATTCGGCATTGTTATATTTAAATCCAACGTCCTCAAAAGTAAACCCTTGCTTTATTGGGTTTGGAAATGGTAAAGGAGAGGCAGCAACTTTGATCTTTGGTTTGATCTCAAAAAACTCATGGAAATCGTTGAGGTAGATAGCACCCTGTGAAACTGATGTAAACCGGTTAAGCGAATTTTCCATCAGGCTGCTCAACTGCCGGACTGAGCCCGCCAGGAAAGTAAGCGTACCTACAGAAGACTTACCCGTAACAGTTTGATAAATAATAAAACCATACGCGGCATAGTAGCCAACACTGCCTAAGACAGAAAAGAAGGTGCCCCAGGCCGAACGCCGCACGGCTAGTTTGCTGTTATCGGCATAAAATTTATCTGATAGCGTTTTAAAGCGGTTAATAATAAAATCAGACAGGCCAAAGATCTTGACTTCCTTAGCTGTTTCATCGCTAGCGCCCAGGTAGCGTACATAATCCAGCTCTCGTCTTTCAGGTGTTTGGCTCCTCGTAAGTGCGTAATTCTGGCTATTAAAATAGCTTTCGCCCAGAAACGAAGGGATGATTGATATGAGCAGCAAGAGGATCAGCCAGGGATTTAAAGTCAGTAAACCGGTAAGCAGGAAAGCCATGGATATAAAATCCTGGATCTGGCTCATCACCTGTGATAAAAGCACAGTACGCCCAACGGTTTGCTGCCGGGCACGCTCCAGTTTATCATAAAAAACAGAATCTTCAAATTGCTCCAGGTCCAGCGTGGCCGCATGGCGCATGATACGCATGGAGGTATAGTTGGCAAAAAGATCACCCAACAGGTTGTCCATCAGGCTGATCATCCGGTTTAGGCCGTCGGTTGCCACAGCAAGCAAAAACTCGATAATAACCAGTTTCCATAATTCATGCTGGCTTCCGCCGTGGCGGTTGAGTAATACTACCTGATCAATGATCAGCTTACCTACGTACAACAAGGCAACCGGCATGGCTGAACGCATAATACGTAACAAAAAGCTTGCTGTTGTTTTACCAGGACTGCTTTGCCATACCAGCCTGAAAAACCCAGGGAGATTGCTTAATGCCGACAAGCGCTCTCTGAATGAGATCTTTTGTTCTGGTTTGATATTTCTTGTTTTAGCCATCTGCCGGTTTTGATAAATGCGATTTTAAACAAAAAAATGTTCATTGCTACTGCGTTGCAGGACTATGAACACATTTATGATCGTTTACTGACTAATCTGAAATTAAAATGAAAAAGATTTGTGCAATCGATTGCACAAATCTTTTTTTATTTGTTACTTAGTCAAATAAACCATCAATAAATATTTCGGAGTTATGAGGTCGGTGAAGCTATTACTTGTCGCGCTGTTCGCTTGTTTAATATTACCGTGTTATGGAATAGTGCGCCTGCCGCAACTGGTTGCCGATGGCATGGTATTACAGCGCGATGCCAAAGTGAAGATCTGGGGATGGGCCGATGCAAGCGAAAAGATCACCGTTAATTTTCAGCATAAAACATACCGCACCGTTACTGACGAAAGCGGTTCCTGGAAAATTGCCCTTCAGCCAATGAAAGCCGGGGGGCCGTATACTATGGAAATCACCGGTAATAACCGTACTACTATCCGGGACATTTTAATTGGCGATGTATGGTTTTGTTCGGGGCAATCGAATATGGTTTTGCCTATGGAGCGGGTTAAGGAAAAATATCCTGATGAAATAGCAAAAGCCAATTATCCGCAGATCAGGAATTTTTTTGTTAAAACGGAGTCTGACGTAACCAGGCAACATTCGGATCTGTTACCTGGTAAATGGGTTAAGGCCGATTCTGTAACCGTTTTAGGTTTTGGTGCCGCATCATGGTTTTTTGCTAAACAGCTATATCAAAAATATCATGTGGCCATCGGTATCATTAACTCAAGCGTCGGCGGCACACCTATTGAGGCATGGATCAGCGGCGATGGCCTGAAAGATATTAAATCCTATCACGACCGGGTTGCCCAGTTCAGCAATACGGCATTTATGGATAGTGTATTGAAAAAGCATCCGGAACCAGTGGAACCGCTTGATGCAGATAAAGGCTTGAATGAGCCTAAAGCATGGTATGATACCACCTATCAGCCGCATAACTGGCACCGTTTCTGGCTGCCGGGCTACTGGGCCGATCAGGGAGTAAAAGGCCTGAATGGCGTGGTATGGTTCAGGAAAGAAATCACACTGCCCGCATCGGCACAGAGTAGAGCGGCCAAGCTGTATTTAGGGAGGATAATAGATGCCGATCAAACCTATGTTAACGGCAAAAAGGTGGGGAACATTACCTATCAGTATCCGCCAAGGCGTTACTCGGTACCTGCTGGTTTATTAAAGCCGGGCAAAAATATTATTGTGGTACGCATTACCAATACATCGGGCAAAGGTGGTTTTGTGCCCGATAAACGTTACTATTTGGCGATAGCCGGTGATACTATCGATCTTCGCGGCGATTGGCAATACAAGGTAGGGCAGGTGTTTGAACCGGTTAGGATGAAACCGGAATTTTCGGCCCAAAATGAACCTGCCGGGCTTTATAATACCATGGTAGCGCCTGTTATCAATTATACCATTAAAGGCATGGTTTGGTACCAGGGAGAAAGCAATTCCAGCCGCGCATCCGAATATGGAACCTTGTTAAAGGCTCTTATTGCCGACTGGCGGAATCGCTGGCAACAAGGTATTCTTCCCTTTATATATGCACAGCTTCCTAACTTTAACGAGGTGCAATATTCGCCAACAGAAAGCGACTGGGCGCAAATACGCGCCGGTCAGCTTGAGGCCCTTGAAGTGCCCAATACTGGGATGGCGGTAACCATTGAGGCCGGCGAATGGAATGATATCCATCCTCTTAATAAAAAAACAGTGGGTGAGAGGCTTGCCCGCGCTGCCGAAAATGTTGCTTATGGCGATGTGAATGTAGTACCATCCGGCCCGATTTACCAATCGGCTAAAATTGAGGGGAATAAGATTGAGATTGCTTTTAAAAATACAGGTGCGGGGCTTGTCGCTATTGATGGCGAGGAACTGTCACAATTTGCCATCGCCGGGGCTGATAAAAAGTTTGTTTGGGCAAAGGCAATTATTAATGGAGGTAAGGTGTTGGTTTGGAGCGATAAAATCCCTGCACCGCTTTACGTAAGGTATGCCTGGGCCGATAACCCGGATGGCGCGAACCTTTATAATAAAGAAGGCTTGCCGGCATCACCTTTCCAAACCGGTAAACTGCAATAACCATAAACTAATTTGAAACCAGGGGCGATGAAAAGTACTGCCTTCTTTTTCTTACTCACATGGGCCATTGCGGCGAAAGCGCAAACCCCGGCCCCGGTAAATTTCACTGCTGATCAGGACCATCAGTATATGATGAAGCAGTTAGGAATTAAAACCTTGCGTAATGGACCCAGCGGCGATGAATCGGCCCCTAATCATGCTAATTATGATGAAGCGCTGGCTAACCCCTACCCTGATTTGCCTGACGCCCTTACGCTAAAGAATGGTAAAAAGGTAACTACAGCTGAAATGTGGTGGAAACAGCGCCGCCCCGAAATTGTGGAGGATATGGAGCGTGAGGTTTATGGCCGCATCCCTGCTAATGTACCCAAGGTAACCTGGACGGTTAAAGTAACCGATAAAGAGCGGGTTGGCTTTTATCCGGTGATTGCCAAACAGCTTATCGGCCATGTTGATAATACGGCTTATCCGCTTATCAACGTCAATATTGAAATGACCTTAGTGCTCCCCGCAAATGCCAAAGGACCGGTACCTGTACTGATGATGTTTGGTCGGAGCGCGCTACCGGCGCCGGCGCAGCCGCTGGCTGTTGATGTTGAAAAAATCAACGCTGCATTGAAAGAACTTCTTTTAAAAGAACATCCCGAGTTTAAAACTATTTTTGAGCAATATCCCGCTTATAATCCTATTGCCGAACAATCTCCCTTTGGCCCCGGTGGTTTTCCAGTGATGAAAGGCGACCCACCGACTGCCACGCAACTAATTGCCAATGGATGGGGGTATGTACTTATAGATCCGTCGTCTATCCAGGCAGATAATGGCGAAGGTTTAACCAAAGGGATCATCGGCTTGGTGAATAAAGGCCAGCCCCGTAAGCCGGAGGATTGGGGAGCTTTACGTGCCTGGTCGTGGGGAGCGGCACGCGCATTGGATTACCTGGAAACAGAACCTGCGGTTGACGCCAAACATGTAGGTATTGAAGGTGTTTCCCGCTATGGAAAGGCAGCGCTGGTAACACTTGCTTTTGAACAAAGGTTTGCCATGGGGTTGATAGGTTCGTCGGGTGAGGGAGGGGCTAAGCTGCATCGCCGGAACTTTGGCGAAGCAGTTGAAAGCCTTACCGGCGGCGAATACTACTGGATGGCCGGTAACTTTATGAAATATGGCGCGTCGGATGCTGTGTCTGGTGACAAAACAGCTAAAGATCTTCCGGTAGATGCGCATGAGCTGATTGCCTTATGTGCCCCGCGGCATACTTTTATAAGCTATGGCGTGCCGGAACAGGGCGACGCCAAATGGCTCGATCAGCAGGGCAGCTACATGGCAACTGTAGCTGCGGGTTCTGTATTTAAACTGCTTGGCGCAAAGGACCTCGGCGTTTCAAACGATTATAAAACCGAAAAAATGCCGCCGGTTAATACTGGCTTGCTTGATGGCGAGCTCGCCTGGCGTCAGCATGATGGTGGGCATACCGATGCTCCAAACGTAAAATATTTTATCGCCTGGGCCAATAAGCTGATGCATTATGGTAAGGAAGGAAACGGAAAATGACGTCTCCTTCACGTCATGCCGAATTTATTAAAACCCTATCGAATTACCCCCATCAACCTGTAAAACAACCCCGGTTACGTATTTGGCGCTATCTGTAGCTAAATAATAAACGGCTTCGGCCACATCGGCAGGTTCACCTAATTTGCCCATTGGGGTACGACCCATCACTTTTTGTTTGCGGGCAGGATCATTATCCAGCGCCTTCGCCGACATGTCTGTAGCTATAAAGCCCGGAGCAACGCAGTTAACCCTGATGCCTTGCGGTGAAAGTTCGGTGGCCATGGCCCTTGTCATGCCCTCGATAGCGGTTTTAGATGCGGAATAGGCAATAACATAGGGAATGCCGTATTGTGCAGCCATCGAACTGATATTAACTATGTTCCCGCCGCCTGCCTTCAACATGATTTTTACTACCTCGCGGCTTATCGCAAATACGGAAGTAAGATTGGTTTGAATTACCCTTGAAAATTCCTCATCGGTTACCTCGGCGAAAGCTTTTTTATGGTTAATGCCGGCATTATTAACTAAAATATCAGGTGCGCCAAATTCAGCTTCAATTTCTGCTATCAGTTGCGGTATACCGGTGGTATCACTCAGATCATATTGCCTGTAACTGCAAAGATCGCCAAACTGCTTTACTGCCGTAATGAGTTTTGCCTCGTCGCGGCCTATGATGATGGTTTTGATGCCCTGCTCTGTGAATTTTTTGGTGGTAGCAAGGCCAAGGCCCGAGGCACCGCCGGTTACGATAGCAAGTTTGGTCTTTGAGTTCATAGATTTTTTAAATTATTTTCTTCTGGAGGATTCACGTATTATCAATTCCGATCTGAGGATGAGGCTATGCGTTTGTTGCAGATCTTGCCTGTTTGCCAAATGATTGATAAGCATGTTGGCTGCAACTTCGCCCATTTCATAACCTTTATAATTTACTGTAGTGAGATTGGGCTCAATCACACAGGCCGCCGGGTCATTATTGAAGCCCGCAACTGCTATCTGTTCGGGAATTTTGATGCCTGCCTTTTTCAGCACCTGGATACAGCTAACGGCACTGACATCATTAACTGTAAATATGCCATCGGGCAGGGGATTCATTTGTAAAATAGTTTCTGCCGCGGCCGCAGCTTCTTTAGCGCTCAGGTCGTTGATGATCACCAACTGCTCATCAAAATCAATTTGGTGTGTTTCAAGCGCTTTTTTATATCCGCGCAGGCGTTCGGCGTAAACATTGCGCAGTTGATTGCCGGTAATATGTACTATCCGTTTGCAGCCCTGTTCAAGCAGGTGGTTAGTTACCTCATAAGCGGCTTTGAAGTTATCGATATAGATTTGCGGATACTGCTCGTGCTCAAAAATCCTGTCGAAGAAAAGCACCGGGATATTGCGTTTGATAAATGGTTCAAAATGCTCAATGCTGGTGGTATCATAAGCTAATGAAACCAACAAGCCGTCAACCCGGTTATTCAGCATGGCCCTCGCGTTGCTGATCTCTTTCTTTATCGTTTCTAACGACTGGCTGATGATGAGGTTGTAGTTATTGTCGTTCACCACTTTTTCGATACCTGCAATCACATCCGACATGAAGCTGCTGTTGAGCCGCGGTACAATAACGCCGATGATGTTGCTGTTTTTACGGCGTAAATTGCTGGCGAATGAATTGGAGCGGTAACCCATTTCTTCGGCTGCCTTAATAATCTTCTTTTTGGTATTTTTATTAACCCGCGGGTGATCTTTAAGCGCACGACTAACTGTAGCTGCCGAAACCTTTAATTTTTCGGCAATGTCATATATGGTTATCTCTTTTCCGCTGCCCGACATATAGTTAATCTAAAATACATAAACGATGTTGCAGGTTCGATAATAACCGCAGTCAGATTGTTCAGGGATAAAAATATAAAATTATTACAGATTATTTAAAATTTATGCAATCGGTTGCATAAATTTATCGCGTTGATAGCAATTGGTTTTTAAACAATATGGTACCAGATTTAAAACAAACTTTCAGGTGGTTTGGCCCCGGCGACCCGGTAACTTTAAGCGCAATAAAACAAACGGGAGCAAGCGGGATAGTTACCGCGCTTCATCATATACCTTGCGGGGACGTCTGGGACTGTGAAGAAATCAGGCAGCGGAAAGCGGTAATTGAAAGTGCGGGCTTTAACTGGGCGGTTGTAGAGAGTGTGAATATTCATGAAAGTATCAAAATTGGTAGTGCGGAACGTGACCAGTATATTGATAATTATATTCAAACACTGCAAAATTTAGCATCGGAGGGAGTCTTTACGGTGTGTTACAATTTTATGCCCGTATTGGACTGGACCCGCACGCATCTTGATTATCGATTAGCAAACGGTGCCTCGGCATTGCTTTATAACGCCCCGGCTTTAGCAGCCTTTGACTTGTATATTTTAGGACGAGAGAATGCCTTTAACGAATTTACCACCGAACAACAGGTAGCTGCAAAGCATTACCTCGATGGGCTGAATGACGAAGATAGAACGTTATTAACCAATACAATATTGGCAGGCTTACCCGGTACAGACGAGGTTTTTACCATTGTGGAATTTAAAGAGCATCTTAATAAATACAGAGAGGTAGACGCGCAAGCATTAAAGGAAAACCTGTTTTATTTTTTACGGGCGATAGTCCCATATGCCGAAAAACTGGGCATTAAAATGTGTATCCACCCCGATGATCCCCCGTTTCCTATCCTGGGGCTGCCCCGTGTAGCATCGTCCTTAAATGATCTTACTGATATTGTAAATAGTTATCCTTCAGTTGCCAATGGTATCACGCTTTGTACCGGCTCGTTAGGTGCATCGGGCAAAAATGATCTTCCTGAAATTATAGGTTGTCTGGGTGATAAGATCTACTTTTTACACCTGCGCAACGTGGCCCGGCAGTCGGATGGCAGTTTTTATGAAGCCGATCATTTAACAGGCAACGTTGATATGTATGCCGTGATGAAAGCCATTATCAATGAACAGATAGCCCGTAAAAATGCAGGCCGGAGCGATATAGCTATCCCCATGCGGCCTGATCACGGGCATAAACTACTTGATGATTTTAATTATAATACCTATCCCGGTTATTCGGTAATTGGCAGGTTAAAGGGCCTGGCCGAGTTACGCGGATTGGAGATGGGGATTAAACACATACTGTACGACGAGCAATAGCTGCAATAAGTAAGGTAGCTTAAATTAGGAATCAATAATTAAATTCCTATTGTTAAAAGTCATAAAAGTTTTTATCTTGCAATCGATTGCATAAAGCTAAAACTTTATAAACCATACTAAATGAAGCGGGATTTTACCCGTTTCGTTCATGAATTTTTCAACAGATCAATTGTGTTTTTATAAACCGCCTATGGGTTTATAAAGCTTGAATTTAATAACGCCATGGCCAAATATTCATTAACGAACAGGTGTTTACTGGTGCTGCTTTTCATGGCAGCGATAAATAGAGTGTATGCAGACGATAGCTATAAATTATGGCTTGAATATAATAAGGTAACCAATCGGCAATTGGCCGTTACTTACAGGCAACAATTGCAATTCATGATCTTCCCGGCACAGTCTGATCAGCTTAAAGCTGCAAAGGCCGAGTTCTTAACTGGCCTTGATGGAATGCTGGCCCTAAAGCCACGAGATACTAAAAGCATAATCAATGGGCAAACTATTATAATAGGTACGCCGCGGTCACTAAAGGCTTTTTCGATAACTGCCCCCGATAGCATCGGCAGCGAAGGGTATCTTATCAAAACTGCCCTTGTCAATCAAAAGAAATGTATCATCATAACGGCCAACACCGATGCAGGGGTTATGTACGGTGTTTTTAATTTTTTAAAGCTGATCCAAACCAATCAATCTATTAATAAACTTGATCTTTCAGGTCACCCGAGGATGATGTACCGGGTACTGGATCACTGGGATAACCTGAACCGTACCGTGGAGCGGGGCTACGCGGGCTCATCCATTTGGAACTGGCACAAGCTGCCAGGTGTGGTTGACCAACGTTATATTGATTATGCGCGGGCCAATGCTTCGGTAGGGATCAATGGCTCGGTTGTCAATAATGTAAATGCCGATGCACTGATCCTTTCGCCCCAATATTTGTTAAAAGTGCAGGCGCTGGCCAAGGTATTCAGAATATACGGTATCAGGATTTACCTGTCGGTAAAATTCAGCAGCCCGGTTGAGCTGGGGGGCCTAAAAACTGCTGATCCGCTTGATCCCGCGGTAAAAAAATGGTGGGCCGATAAGGCTAGTGAAATTTATCGCTACATCCCTGATTTCGGCGGGTTTTTAGTGAAGGCTAATTCGGAGGGACAACCCGGTCCGCAAAGCTATGGCCGTACCCATGCCGATGGAGCAAATATGCTCGCCGATGCTTTAGCTCCTCATCATGGCATAGTGATGTGGCGTGCCTTTGTTTATGATAATAAGGTACCCGACGATCGCTTTAAGCAGGCCTATAATGAATTTAAACCTTTTGATGGAAAGTTTAGGGATAATGTGATTATCCAGGTAAAAAATGGTCCGATAGATTTTCAGCCAAGAGAACCATTTCACCCATTGTTTGGTGCTATGCCCAATACCCCGCTGATGATGGAGTTCCAGCTTACCCAGGAATATCTTGGCTTTTCAACCCATTTGGTTTATGAAGCGCCTTTGTTTGCCGAATGCCTGCAATCGGATACATATACGCCTGGAAAAGGTACAACCGTTGCGCGGGTGATCAAGGGTGATTTTAACAAAAAACTGATAACCGGCATGGCGGGCGTGGCTAATATTGGCACTGATTTAAACTGGTGCGGTCATCCCTTTGCTCAGGCTAACTGGTATGCCTTCGGCCGCATGGCCTGGAACCCTGACCAGTCTCCAGGTGTAATTGCCGCCGATTGGCTCAAAATGACTTTTACTAATGACGATAGGTTTGTGTCGCCGGTAAAAAACTTCATGCTGCAATCGAGGGAAAATACAGTTAATTACATGACCCCGCTTGGGCTGCACCATATTATGGGGGTGTCAACGCACTACGGCCCTGGTCCCTGGGTAGATAATGCCGGTCGCCCCGATTGGAATGCCACTTATTACCATAAAGCCGATTCGGCTGGGATAGGCTTTGACCGTACCGGAACAGGCAGTAATGCGCTATTACAATATGCACCCGAAGTTAAGGCACACTGGGGAAACTTGCAAACCTGCCCTGACGAATACCTGCTGTGGTTTCACCATTTAAGCTGGACCTATAAAATGCGTTCCGGAAGATCATTGTGGGATGAGCTCGTTCATCATTACTATATGGGGGCCGATTCTGTTAAACAAATGGGCCTTACCTGGGATAAAATGCAGGGCAGGATAGATGCCGAACGTTTTACGGAAGTAAAACAACTGATGCAGGTTCAGTTAAGCGAGGCAATAACCTGGCGCGATGCCTGTGTTTTATATTTCCAAACATTTTCAAAAATGCCTGTCCCGGTTATCTACCCCAAGCCGGAGCACCCGCTGGACTATTATAAAAAGATGAAGTTTTATTATGTGCCGGGCATAGGGGGCAATAACTACATGACCAATTAATCACCACCATAAACCAAACGCCAATGAACAAGCAATTTATCACCGCAAAATTAATCCCCGCACTTTTTGCATCCTTATGCATTTTGAGTGCATGTGACTCATCAACAAAAAAGACAGCTAATGCAGGCGATAGTACAAAAACAGATACCGGCAAAAAAGTAAAATATCTTTCCGAGCCGCTCATCAGTTCCATTTACACAGCGGACCCATCGGCCCATGTATTTAACGGCAAAATTTATATCTATCCATCGCATGATATCGATGCGGGCATCCCCGAAAATGATAACGGCGACCATTTTGCCATGAAAGATTATCACATCCTGTCGATGGATAGTATTGGCGGCAAGGTTACAGATAATGGTGTGGCACTTGATATCAAGGATATCCCCTGGGCTGGTCGGCAGCTGTGGGCGCCTGATGCAGCTTTTAAAAACGGTACTTATTACCTGTATTTTCCGGTAAAGGATAAAAAAGATGTATTCCATATTGGTGTGGCGACTGCTGCAAGCCCGGTTGGCCCGTTCAAAGCCGAACCTGAACCGATAGCAGGAAGTTACAGTATTGACCCTGCCGTTTTTACGGATACCGATGGTAAAACCTACATGTATTTCGGCGGCATTTGGGGTGGTCAGCTTCAGCGCTGGATCTCCGGTAAATACGAGGCAGATGGATCGAAAACAGATTCGAAACAGGAAGATGCCCCAGCCATAAGCTGTAAAGTAGCCCTGTTAAAACCCGACATGAAAACTTTTGATGGTGCAGTAAAAGACGCGGTTATTTTAGATAGCCTGGGCAAGCCGCTGTTGACCAAAGATCACGACCGTCGCTTTTTTGAAGGTTCATGGATGCATAAATACAATGGTAAATATTACTTCACTTATTCAACCGGCGATACGCATTTGCTTTGCTATGCAATAGGTGATAGTCCGCTTGGGCCATTTACTTATAAGGGCATATTTATGAAACCGGTGGAAGGCTGGACAACCCACCATTCCATTATCCAGATAAAAGGTAAATGGTATATATTTTATCATGATACCCAACTATCGGGCAAAACACACCTGCGCAACGTGAAGGTAACCGAACTGCAGCATAACGCTGATGGATCTATTAAACTGATCGATCCGTTTTTGTAATCTCATCGATATGAAAATCCTTAAAGCTTTAACCCTGTTACTGCTATTGCTTGATTTGTTGGGGACGCATGGTTTTGCGCAGCAGGTTAAGCCGGTTACTATCCCCAACTCCGAACACCGGCAAATGCACTCTGAACTGGCCGGTAATGATTATGATATTTATATTCATTACCCGGCAGGCTATGATACCGCCAAACAAAAATTTCCGGTATTGTATGTGGTTGATGGTGATAACGACTTTTCACCGTCGCTGGAGTATTTGGGACTATTGATGGCCGAATATCATATTCCTGAACCTATATTGGTGGCCATTGGCGATGGCGGCCTGATTGGTACGCCCGGCAACAAACGTAACCGTGATTTCACACCGGTTGCATTTCCCAATGTGGCCGAAAGCGGTGGTGCGCCGGCATTCCTTGCTTTTATTGAGAAGGAATTGATCCCAGCGATAGATGCCGGTTTAAAGGCCGATCCTACAAACCGTACGCTGTACGGATATTCGATGGGGGGCCTATTTGCAACTTATACCTTGTTTGAAAAGCCAACGCTGTTTAAAAATATCCTGATAGGCAGCCCTGCATTGGGTTATGGTAACGGAGCTGTATTTGAAACTGAAAAGCAATATGCAGCCAAACATAAAAGCCTGCCCGTAAATGTATTTATGGAAGTGGGCGGATTGGAAACTCCGGGACAGGTTGTGCCTAACAAACAATTGGTGGCGTTATTGGAAAGCCGTCATTATGAAAATCTTGTTTTTAAGCATATCATTATTGATGATGTTACTCATTTATCGGGTAAACCTGTTACCATGCTCAAGGCTTTGGCATGGGCGTATGCACGTAAGTAACAGATAAGATTGTTTTTTATATCCGCGTATTCAAAAAGAGTTATGAAGGCTCGCATATTGATATTTGTTTTGTGCTGTTTGGTAGCCTTTAAACCTAAGGCACAAAATACCGTAAAAGCAATACCACATTTACAATATTATGGCGATAATGCTGAATTATTGGTAGATGGAGCGCCGTACTTAATGACAGGCGGTGAACTTGGAAACTCGAGCGCCTCAAGCGCGGCCTACATGACCCCAATTTGGCCCAAACTGCAAAAAATGCACCTTAACACAGTGATAGCGCCGGTTTATTGGGAACTATTGGAGCCACAAGAGGGCAAGTTTAATTTTACACTGGTTGATGATTTGATTAAAAGTGCCCGGCAGTACCACATGAAACTGGTGCTGCTTTGGTTTGGCACCTGGAAAAACAGCATGAGCTGTTATGCGCCAGGTTGGGTTAAAACCGATCAAAAACGTTTCCCACGTGTGGCAAACAGTGCATGTGGGCCTGAAGAGATCATTACGCCGTTCTCCAAAGATGCTTTGCAGGCAGATATTAAAGCTTTTAGCGCGTTAATGCTGCATATTAAGGAGGTCGATAGTAAGCTCCACACAGTGCTGATGGTGCAGGTTGAAAATGAGATAGGTATGCTGCCGGATGCCCGCGATCATTCGAAACTGGCCGATGAAGCTTTTAACCGGCCAGTCCCGACAAAGCTAATCTCCTGGTTAAATTCGCACAAAGACAAGCTTGTACCCGAAATGCAAAAAATATGGCAGGATGGAGGAAGTAAAACTTCAGGTAACTGGGAATCGGTTTTTGGCAAAAGCCCGACTACCGACGAGCTGTTTATGGCCTGGTACTTTGCCGGATACGCTGACGCTGTAGCTAAAGCAGGTAAGGCCGTTTACCCGCTGCCGATGTATGTGAACGCAGCCCTTAACGCTCCGGGTAAAAAGCCGGGACAGTACCCTTCTGCAGGCCCCTTGCCGCATTTGATTGACGTATGGAAAGCAGCAGCACCGGATATTGACTTGCTGTCGCCCGATTTTTATAACCCTAACTTTAAGTACTGGAATGACCGTTATACCCGGCCTGATAATGCCCTGTTTATCCCCGAGCATCGTTTTGAGGATGGAATGGATGCCAAAGCTTTTTATGCCATTGGCCATTACAAAGCGCTGGGCTTTTCTCCTTTTTCTATCGAAACCGATAACATAACGGCAGGAGAGCCACTTTCCCAATCGTATAATATCATTCATCAGTTATCAGGTGAGATTAGTAAGGCTAAACGCAAGGGAACTATGGATGGTGTATTGTTAAGTAAGGATGCGGATACTATACGGCTGCAAATGGGCGATTACATGCTCACGGTTTCGCATGATTTAGCCCTGGGCTGGTCGCCCAAAGCAAAGGATGCAAACTGGCCGTTAACCGGAGGCATTATAACAGCTTTGGCTAATGATGAGTTTTATGTAGCCGGCACAGGTTTGGTCATCAGTTTTAAGCCGGTAAAAGATGGACTACGTGCAGGTATTTTACAGGTAGACGAAGGGATATTTGTTAACGGAAAGTGGCAGCCGGAACGCCGTTTAAATGGAGATGAAGATCACCAGGGAAGGCACTTAAGGATCCCGTTGGGCGAATATGGGATCCAGCGAATCAAGCTTTATAATTATAAGTGATCCATACAAAAACAGACCGGGTTAATTTCGGCATGTTGGGAATAATTTCAGTTATATATTTTGCGGATGTTGCTCACCGGTAATGCAGAAGTCAATCTGTATAAAGCAAAATAAAAGCCGCTCCGTTAAATGAGGTCAGTCATAAACGGAGCAGCCGGGATAAAATTTTTATTAAGCGAATGCTTTATTAAAATGTGGTTGGCACATTGTTATGGGTGTAGTTTGTCCAGCATAGGAAACCGATATCACCATTAGGCAGGCCGTTACTGTCGCATACATAATTGCTGGCGATGTAGCTGGTTTCGGCAGTACCATAGTGACGGTTAGCCACCTCAATGCCCGGCCAGATGGGGTTGTTTACATTTCCGTTAGGAGAGCATGGCGGCGACACGGTGCCATGCATCAATTTGTATTGATAATTAAACCCGGTTAACAAACGGCTGCTGCTGGCTGAGTAAATAGACAGATCCCCCTGGATGCCTGCGATGTTTCCGGCATAGCTCAATCCGGTAAGTGAGTACTGGTAATGCACATAATCATTGTGCGAGCCGCAGATCTCGCCGTTCATCGAGCCATCTGAGGCAATTACATTGGGCAATACAGTTTTTACAGCGGTAATGCCGTTTTGGTATACAGTTTGGCTATCTTCAAACACACCGATAGCCATTTTTGCATATCCGGCAGATACATTCCAGTTGTTGTTAAAGTTGGGCACGTTATTGATGTAATTATCTTTCATGTTGTTCAGAAAGTTTACAAACTGGGTATTTTCGGCTGTAGTCCAGCCGCCGCCAACGCCACTGGCCGGGATATAATATTTGATGATTTCGGCTGCTGCTGCAAAGGTAGGCGCTGCCCACGAAGCCTCAAGCGAAGCCTGGTTAGGCTGTGAGCCGGTTACACTGAAGTTTTGAAAGCTATTGGCCCAGCCATCAAGTATTTGTTTTACGGTAGTTGCATATGAGGCGTTACCGGTTTTAGCCCAGCGTAGTGCCAGGGCATAGCTTAACAAGGCATCGCCTTTAAAAGCAATTTCATCGGGCGTGGTAACGCCGCCGGCAACCTGTACAGTGGCCTTGTAGGCGCCGCTGGGACTGTGGTTGTTGCAATAGTTGAGTACAAACTGGTAAGCCGCAAGCCGGTTGGCATCATTTGAATTGGCTTGCTGCCCCACATAATCAAGCGTTTGCTGCGTGTTGAGGATGCCGGGATGGATAAAGCCGGTAGCCTGGGTTTTTAATGCCGGTGAGGTAGCATCATTGCTCGCCCCCGCCGGCGAGATTTGTTTTTTAGTGCAATAAGTAAAAAATAACGCCACAAAAAGGGCCAGGCCCAATAGAGTTGCAAAGGTAGTTTTTGGTTTGCTGTTCATAAATTGGTTTTTTTGTTTACAATTGGTTTTACTGGCATAGCTTATAAAACAAACAACTTAAGGTTACGAGGCGCGTTATTGCCTGCATTAGGTTTTGCTGTTGTTTTAAGAAGGTGCCGGATAATTGGTTTGATGAAGCAAAATTATTGTAAAGTATTGATTAAAAGCAAGATGTAATCTTGTCGATACGCTTTGTCCACAATGGCACTTCGCGATTGGGGGAGCTGTTTTAATGGAAAAAAAAATTAAATTTTTTTTTCCTGATACGGTTTATCCGCATAATGAATGGTGGGTTGGGGCCCGATTAAGAGTAGAGATCAATATAAAAACAAAAGCCTGCAATTGATTACAGGCTTTTGATAAAATGATATCAAGGAAAGCAGGAGTCGTGCAGACAATACAGGCTTTCGGCCCTCTGCTTTTAACTTTCGGTTTTCCTGCTACTCATTGGTAAGAAAACCTCCTTTACCATGATAAAGATCAAGCTTGCCGTTAAGCTCAATTTTTATTACAGACATATATTTATCCTGCTGGCTTTCGGGAATGGGGATGTACAACAAGCCCGGTACCGCACTCCATGAAATTTTACCTACAATTTTATACGTTAACGCTGTATCGCTGCCGAGAACGGTTATTTTTTTGATGCTGTTTTTTAAACCTTTCACCAATACCGGCGCGCTTGTTTTAGCCGGAACAAACAAGTATACAGTTGTTGAGTCTTTTGACAGGGTACTTGCACCATAATAATGCCCTTGTGGCATACCGGCTACCGTATTAAAAACACCCTCGCCGTTTTTTTTGTTCCATGCACCCAATTCTTTAAGCATATTAACTTCCTGCGGCGGAATGCTGCCATCGCCTTTGGGCCCGATATCCAGTAGTAAATTGCCACCATAGCTTACGGCATCAGTAAAAATGCTGATGATTTCATAAGGGGTTTTAAAATTTGTGTCCTGTGGCTGATAGCCCCAGTTATCGTTAATGGTCATACAAAGTTCCCACCATTTGTAATTAGGCCTTGATACCGGGAAGTTTTGCTCAGGGGTATCATAATCGCCAAAACCCTGCAGGCGTCCGTTTATGATAGTGTTGGGGTTGTAGCTTAATAGTTTTTGTCGCACTGCCGGTGCGTTCCATTCTTCGGCACTATGTTCCCAATCGCCATCAAACCACCAAAGGTCGGGGTTATATTGTTTGGCCAGTTCATCCAGCTGTCCGTTCATAAAGGTTAAATATTTTGCCCATTTCACCGGCTGTGCATTTACCTGGTACCTGCTGCTGTCTTTCAAAAAGCCCGGATAGTCTGCATGGCTCCAATCTATCAGCGAAAAGTAGGCGCCTGCTTTTACACCACGTGCGCGCAAGGCATCATACAATGGCTTTAACAGATCTTTTTTGGCAGGAGTTTTTTGTACTACATTCAGCGGGCCGTGTTTGCTGTTCCATAAAGCTACACCATCGTGGTGTTTGGTAGTCATTACCGCATAACGGGCGCCACTTTCTTTAATCAGCTCTGCCAGCTCATCTGGGTTATATTGATTTGCCGTAAAGCCTTTTAGCTGGCTCATATAATCAGGGTAGCTGATCTTTTTGTTATGAAAACTCCAGCTTTCATCTATCCCTTTTACAGAATAGATGCCGTAATGAATAAATATGCCCAGCTTACCATCGGCAAACCATTGCATTTTTTCTTTGATCTCATCAGGATTTACACGGTGTTGCGCCTGCGCGTAACCAGTGTATAACATGGTAAAAAATACCATAAAAAGGTGTGATAGATTTCTTCTCATTTTCAAAAGTAATTATTGGTTTTATAAATCTAAGCCATACTTTTTAAAAAAAATAAAAAGTTTTCTTTCTTTATTAAATTAATTTATTTAAATATGCAGATATAAACCCCTGCCGCATGTTTCTTAAGCATATTGACCTCATTAAAGGCCTGTATTACAGTAAAACAGCTTCCCTTAACGACCTGAGTATTTATACGGGCCGAAGCATTCCTTATGTGACCAAGGGGATAGCCGATTTGATGAAGTTAGATATTGTTAAGGAATTCGGTATAAGGGCCTCAAGCGGGGGCAGAAAGCCTGCAACTTATTCATTGATAGCTGATACCGGTTTTATCATTTCGGTAGCTATGAACCAGTTTTTGACAAGAATTGTAATTGTCAATATGAATAATGAGTTTGTGGGAGGGGTGCAGGAGTTTGAGTTAAAACTGGGCGATAACAAGGATGCAATCCATTCAGTAATAACCTTTATCAAAGCAGTAGTTGTTAATTCAGGATTACCACAAGATAAATTTTTAGCTATAGGCATTACCATGCCTGGGTTTATTGACGCGTTTTTGGGTAATAACCTGAGCTTTCTTAAAGCTCCGGAAGAAACATTGGTAAGCTACATTACGAAACAAGCCGGACTTCCTGTATTTATTGAAAACGACTCGACGGCCATAGCCCTGGCCGAGCAAAAATTTGGGCTCCCTATTGCCCGTAATAATTCCATGATCATCAACCTGGGCTGGGGCGTTGGTTTGGGGATGATCATCAATAAAGAGATCTTTAAAGGGCACAGCGGTTTTGCGGGAGAGTTTAGCCATTTGCCGCTTCATAAAAACGGAAAGCTATGCTCATGCGGTAAGCAGGGCTGCCTGGAAACAGAGGCTTCTTTGCTGGCTATTGAAGCTAAAGCTGCTGAGGGCCTGAAACAGGGGCAGGTTAGCAGCCTCCTAAAATACGATAATGTATCGGCAGATAATATCATTGACGAAGCACTTAAAGGTGACGCCTTTGCAATAAAAATCATTGCCGAGGCAGCTTATTTTATTGGCCAGGGCCTGGCCATATTGCTGCATTTAATGAATCCCGAAAGCATCATTTTAAGCGGAAAGGGGAGCGTTATCGGTAAATTATGGCTCAGCCCCATTCAGCAGGCCATGAACGAGCACTGCATTCCCCACTTAACCACCTACACCCAATTAGCGGTTTCAAACCTGGGTAATAACGCGCAACTGTTAGGAGGCGTAACCACAGTGATTGAAAATCTATATAAACTTAATCCGCAGGCCAATATTTCTGAGCCGACATAAACATATTCAAGGTCTTTTTTTTAACTCAATTAATCAATTTTCATGCAACAATTTTATCTAAACTTGAAAAGGTGGGTGGTACTGCTACTGCCCCTTTTTATCTCGGCAAATTTATTTGCCCAAACCAATGTTACGGGAGTGGTGCGCGATGACGCCGGGCCTTTACCGGGTGTTACCGTGTTAGTTGTAGGTACAACAACCGGTGTACAAACCAACATAAACGGTGCATACAGCATTAAAGTGGCTAAAGGCGCAGTGCTTAAATTTTCATCTGTAGGTTATACACCAAAAGAAGTTACCGTTGGTGACGATGCCGTGATCAACGTAACATTGGTTGCGGGCAAAGGCGAATTAAATGAAGTAGTAGTTACTTCATTTGGTATCAAACGGCAGGAAAAAGCATTGGGTTATGCCACTACTACCATTACCGCAAAGCAATTAACGGAGGCCGGTAATACTAACTTTGCTTCGGCATTGTACGGTAAGGCTCCTGGTGTTAAAATTACTACTGCTCCAGGTGGTTCAAGCAGTGCTGTAAACGTGCAGATCCGCGGTATCAACTCACTTAACTACAACACTCAACCCCTGTATGTTGTAGACGGTGTTATTATCCGTAATAACAGCGAGGCAGGTGCCGGTGGTTCAAATAATGACGGATACTGGTCTGATCAGCGGATCAGGGGTAACGGTATCCTGGATATCAACCCACAGGATATCGAAACGCTTACCGTGTTAAAGGGCGCAAGTGCTACTGCGCTTTACGGATCTGACGCTATGAGCGGTGCCATTGTTATCACAACCAAAAAAGGTTCAAAATCAAGAGGCCTTGGTGTTGATTTCAACTATGTAGGCACTGCAGAGCAGGTTGCTTTTACACCAAATTTTCAAAACGTTTATGGCCCGGGTTATGACCGTGCTACCAACCTTGCAGGTGGTTTTACCGAAGATGGCTGGTTAGCTGATCCTAATTCACCATCAGGATACAGGCCGCGTTTTAGCTCATATGCGCAATTTGGCCCTAAAATGGAAGGCCAGAAAATCAGGTGGTGGGATGGCGAGATCAGGGATTACACTCCGCAGCCAAATAACTACAAAGATCTGTTTCAAACAGGCTATAGCTCAAACGCCAACATCGCTATATCAAACCAAACAGATAATGTTAACTACCGTTTGTCGGCAACCCGTTTGGATTATACCGGTATCCAGCGCGGTCAAAAACAACAAAAAAACTCATTTAACTTAAATACCACTGTTAAGTTAAGTAATAAAATTAGCGCGGATATCGTTGCGAGCTATGTAAATACCTTAACCCATAACCGTCCGTACCAGTTGGGCCGTGTTTTAGCCAACTTTGGTGGCTTTTTAAACCGTTCGGAAAAAGCGGATGTATTGCTTGATAATTATCAAACATCAGCAGGTTATAAATACGTAACGCTTGCCAATGCAGTTAGGAACCCAGTTGAAGCTTTCAAATATAATATGAGCGGTGCGGATATTATGGACTTTTTTTGGACTCAGTTAAAGAACAGCGAAGATGAAAACGAAAACCGTTTGATCACCAGTGCTACGTTAAACTGGGATGTACTTAAAAATGTAAAGTTCCGCGGACGTATTGGCAGTGATTATACCGGCCGTAATACCGAGTCACAACAATACAATGAATATCCTATAGCTTTTAACTCCCCGTCAAGCACAGGTTATTATGGTGTTACAAAAGGACAGTATTCAGTTACTTACGGTGACTTATTGTTAACCTATTCGCCCAAATTAACCAAAGATCTAAGTATGTCTGTTAGCGGTGGTTATACTTCGCGCAGCGAAACATACCGCGATCAATCATCAGGTACTAATGGGGGCTTGGTTACCGAAAATTTCTTTTCTATATCTAACTCATACGGTGTGGCAAATACAAGCGCTACCCGTGGTTTCCTGAAAAGCCAGGCCGTTTTCGGAATCTTGAACTTTAACTACAAAAACTATTTATTTTTAGAAGGTACCGCACGTAATGAATCGGCTTCGACGCTTCCTACACAAAACAATACCTATTTTTATCCATCGGTAAACTCGGGTTTTGTATTTACAGACGCATTTCAAATGCCTGAATTTATCAGCTACGGAAAATTAAGGGCATCATATGGTGTGGTTGGTAATAAAGCACCAAGATATGTCCCTAACGTATTGTACAACCAATCATCATTACAAACACAAAATGGCTCAGTTACCCAACTTACTTTTGATGCTACCTATGGTAACCTGCAGTTAAAGCCCGAAATGAAATACGAGCAGGAATATGGCCTGGAGGCCCGTTTCCTGAAAGACCGCATAGGTTTTGATTTCACTTACTACAGCAATCAGGTTAAAAACGTAATTATGGCGTTGAACGTTGCTCCATCAACGGGTGGTGGCAGCTTACTGGCTAATGCCGCTACTTTACACAGCAATGGTTTGGAGGTTGGTTTCAACGGCAAGCCAATTGTTGGTAAATTTAACTGGGATGTGCGTTTAAACTTTGCTATCAATCATTCAAAAGTAAACAACCTGGCACCAGGTTTTGACAGGCTTACCTTCTACACAGGCGATCAATCTGCATTATTGGTGGTGGCCCAGCCAAATCAGCCTATAGGTAACATATTGGTTTACCCTATAGCCAAAGATGCTAATGGCAACAAGATTGTTAATAGCGATGGTTTATACACTATTGATAAATCAAAATATGTGAACGTAGGTAATATACAACCTAAAATTGTAGGCGGTATTGCCAACACTTTCAACTATAAAGGCTTCTCTCTTGATGTATTGGTTGATTATCGTTGGGGTGGCAAAATGGTATCAAATCCGTTAAAATATGGTACTGCTGCCGGCATGTACGAAAGTACTTTACAGTATCGTGATGCAGCCCATGGTGGTTTGGCCTATTACATTGATGGCAGCGGCGACAAGCATTTAGGAACTGCTCCAAACGGAGGAAAAACCTATAACGATGGTGTTGTGTTGCCTGGTGTAAACGAAAACGGGCAAAAAAACACCACTATTGTTGATGCAGCTTCATATTACCTGAATACCTATGACTGGGGCGAAAACTCTGTAAACGAAAACGCAGTATTTAAAAACAACTACGTGAAATTACGTGAAGTTGTGTTGGGATACAGGTTGCCTGCAAGCGTAAGCAAAGCACTGCACCTAAACAACTTAAGGTTCTCTTTAGTAGGCAGAAACTTATTGTATGTATACCGCACACTTAAAAACCTTGATCCGGAAGCGCCGATTGGCGACAAATGGTACAGGCAAGGTGTGGATGAAGGTTCCTCACCTGCAACCAGGAGTTTTGGATTTTCATTAAACGCGAATTTTTAATAGTAGAAGTCATTAATTATGAAAAAGAATTTTAAATATATAGGATACGCGTTTTTGCTTGCTTTATCATTAGGGAGCTGCAAAAAAAGCATCGACGAAAAATTTAATAACCCTGAAAAAACAGCAACGGTAACTATTCCGTACATGTTTACCGGTATGTTAAATAATACCAGGGTAAGGGCCGAGTACTGGCAATACAGAACGTTTGTATTAACCGCTACATCTTATTTTGGGCAAACCTCTTATTTACCAAACACCAACACTGTATATCAGCCGAATGACGGCTACATGGGTAACCGTTGGGAGGACTTTTACCACCCTAACGGCTCAGCCAATGGTGTAATGGCGTTGTATCGCACAATGGAAGTTACGTATAACCAAATGTCGGCTACAGATAAGGCAACTAATGATGTGATCATGAATGCTGCCCGGGTAACTTTATATGATCAGGCATCACAAATGGTTGATTGCTGGGGCGATATTCCGTTTAGCGAGGCTGGCAGCCTTGAAACAAGCGCAACGGTTAAAAACCCTAAGTTTGATGATCAGGTAGCGCTTTACAAAAGCTTCATCGCTGGTTTGGACGCTGCTTCAACCTATTTTAAAACAGCTACATTATCAGATCAGGCCACTAAGGCGTTTACAAAACAGGATATTTTGTTAGGTGGCAGCGTTGACAAATGGAGAAGATATACTAACTCTATCCGTTTGCGATTACTAATGCGTATGTCTTTTTATGACGAAGCCGGATCAAAAGCTGAAGTAGCTAAAATGCTGGCTGACCCAACTTCATATCCATTGATTGACGGCGGCAATGCTGCTAATTACAATCCTGCTTCTACAGATGTGTTACTTACTCCATTAACCAACTACACAGGATCATTACAAGACGCTCTTACTGAAGGAAATAGTAATGGTGCACCTGATTATATGTTAAACACTGTGATGTTGCCGGCTAATGACCCCAGGATACCTGTAATATTTGATAAGGGTGTTGATCTGACAGATCCGAATAACCCTAAACCGAACACAGAGTATAAGGCACAGGTAGTAACAATGCCAGGTGAGGAAGGTTCAAGAACTTTTACTCAGTATTCAGTTGTTAACCCAACCACTTTTTTAACCAATAATAAACTTCCAGGTATCGTGATGACCGCGCCTGAAGTTAACTTCCTGAAAGCTGAAGCTTTTGAGCGTTGGGGAGGCGGTGATGCTAAAAAGGCATACGAAACTGCGGTAAGCCAGTCTGTTTATTTCTATTTTTATCTGAATAGTTTAGGTACCGGTGTTAAGCCAACGTTGAACGCAGCAGATGTACAAGCATTTCTTCTGAATAACACCACGACGGTTGCGGGCGGACCAACTGTGCTGTATACGGGTTCACAAACAGAGAAGCTGGCAAAAATATGGATACAGAAATGGGTACATTTTGGCTTTATGCAAGGCACTCAAGCCTGGAGCGAATACAGACGTACAAAATACCCTAAACTGACGTTTCCAAGTACTGGTAAACTGGCCAATTACACTACGCCGCCAACCCGCTTGGTATATCCAAGTGTCGAAACTGGTTTCAACAGCCATTATAATGATGTAAAAGCAAAAGATACACGTACAACAAAGATCTTCTGGGATGTAAAGTGAGATACCAGATAATAGTTGATTGAGGAGCTGCCCACGTTTGTGGGCGGCTTTTTTATTTGCAGATCGCGGCATGATATGCGTTGAATCAGTTGAACTTTCAAGTGTGCTATATAATACTATTTATATGGCAGTTCCATATTTCTCTAAAAGATCACGTATGAATTTATTGCACTCTTCGCCCATGGGCAACGGCCGGTAAAAATAATTTTGGAAATACCAGCACCACAGCATCGGGATAAATATACAAATCGAAAAACTCGATAATGGCGGCGATCAGGCTTGTTGTGAGGAACCGCTTTAAAGGGTTCGCGGAGGTGGGTTGCTGGTTCATAGTACCAAACAAATAACTAAACTATTACCTGTTGTTGAACTGGAACAGGGGAGATGTGGATGTATTTCCATTGGCGTCTTTAGTTACAACGCGCCAGAAATAGGTTTTTCCGTTTTCTACGGGCACAGGATAATAAACAATATTGGCATTGAAAGGCAAATCGCTCTTAAACAGGGGTGGATCATTAACATTACCGAAGTAAAGATCAAAATCCACAATATTATTGGATACAGAGCTTCCCTTCCAGGATACTGTTACAGTAGGAAACGATGTTACCAGGCTTTCGCCCTGGTATGGGCTTAGCAGTTGGGCCGGGAAAGGCGCGTAAGTAGTTACCCCTTTGCCGGCCAGGTAAAACCTTCGCTCTTCGCTTTGCCCTTCGCCTATTTTGTTCACTGCCACAACAGTCCAGCTATAAGGTTTGTTTCGTTTCAGTGTTATAGTAAACGAATTGGTATTTAAGATTTTCATAATCCCGGATTCATGAAATAAATCCTGTACATAAAACCGGTAGCTGCTAACGTTGCTAACGGCTCCCCACTTAAATGTTATAGCAGCGGTAGTATCAGATAATATGGTGCCGCTGGTACAGATCTCGTTTGGTGCCGGAGTAATCAGCAATGGGCCAGCCGGCTTATCATCAGGTTTAACGATTGGGTTGTCACTTTTTTTGCCGCAACCTGCTGTCACTATCAAAAGAGCCAATAATAACCACTTTATTTTCATTACTGCTTTATTATCTTGTAAACATTTTCTTTATTATCCAGCTTTAACCGCAAAAGGTAAACACCAAGTTGAAAATCGGCTATGTTTACCTGTAGTACGCCATAAGGGTTAGCTATTTCTTTACTGTAAAGCACCCTGCCGCCATTTATGCCGGTAATACTTATTGACGCGTTTGTGGCTGTGCGGCTACCAAGGTTAACATTCAGCACATCATGCACCGGATTTGGGTAAAGAACAATATTATCGGCCAAATCGATCAGCTTTTCAATTATACCCTGACAAAGTTTATCGGTGCTTATTGCAATTTTATTAACACCATTATCAAGGGGCAGTGTAGTATTACCCCCTACGGTGTATAGTTTATTATTAACGGTTATATTATAAACATCGGCTCCAGCCAGTTCAAGGCTAACGGTATTGTTGGTTTTGTTTACAGTGGTATAAGCCCAAAGGTCTTTAGGCTCGTTAACCAAAATGTTAAAGCACTGCTGATATTCGGGATAATCATCTACGGTAATACAAACGTAGTAATTGCCCGGAGGCAGGTCGTCAAACCGGGTGTCTGATTTAAACTTAATCGTTCGGTTAGTTCCCCCGCTTATCGTGGCCGTATAATTGATAGCTATGTTGGCATGAATAGCAATGCTGCCGTTATTGCTGCCTTTACAGGTTACACTTGTAGCCGACAGTCTGAAATTATCAACCGGTAACGATAATATCACACGTAGCCGCACCGGATCTGATGTTACTATATCATTGCCATAAAACATACTGGCAGTATAGTTGCCGGTATTCTTCACCGAAAGGCCCGGACTTGTTGCCTTGATTATCGCCTTACCGTCTTTATACCATTGCACCTTAAATTTCTCGTCATAGGGATAAACACTCATAAAAACCGAATCGCCAAGATTAACGGCGGCCTCGGTGGTGATATAACTATTTACGTAAACAGCAGGCTTAGTCAAAAAATGAAATACCGATAATGACGTGCCCGGACCGGATGGGCCATCAAGTGCGATATAGCCCTTGCTACCTTCACCTGCTACAGCGGTTATACTCGTTCTTGAATTTACTTTGAACGAGCGTACCGGCGTACCACCTATGGTAAGGCTTGTGGTACCTGTAAAATCGGTTCCCCTTATTTCAACGGTAGTGCCGGCCGGTCCACCATCGGGACTAAACGAGGTTATTTGCGGAACACCGGTTAGGTTACGCATAATGTTAATGCCAGGTTCGCCCCCTGTACCATCCAGCCCTATTATCTCAGGTTTGGCATCGCCGTCAAGATCGGCAAATGCAAGGTCCATAGGCGCACTTAGGTTTATAGTTACAGGTGTGCCGAAGTTAATGGATACACCACTCTTGTTTTGATAAAGCAATACTTTGCCATCGTTGGATACGCCTATATCCACCTTACCATCCCCATTAATATCGGCAGCAACAATAGCTGATGGTACGGCCGACGTGCTCATTGAGGTTGCTTTAACTAAAGCAATGTTGCCAGGAGTGCTGCTGTTTTTCCACACCGCTATGCCCGGCGTACTTTTCATGGTCATGGCAACATCGGTTTTTCCGTTATTATCAAAATCACCAACTGTGATACCGTTAATTGTACCACCAGCTAAAAAATCTACCCTCGGTGCATAAGTGGCACTGCCTTTGGTGCTGATATTACGATAAACCCCAAGGGTATCGGCAAGGTGCACTAATATGTCGGTTTTTCCATCTCCGTCTATATCAGCTAAGGTAACGTTGGGTAAAAATGGCTGCTGCGGAAACGAACCTGAAACCAGGTAATCTGACTGCCCATCGCCATCCATGTCTGAAACCGCTATACCTGTTGGGGCAAACCTGTCATCATAAAAAAAGTCGGCTTCCCACCCCGAAACTGTTTTTACCACACTCGCGCTGCCGTAAAAGTTAGTTGGGTTATAGGTTGATTTGATATAGGTAGGTTTCTGGTTGTTTAAACCCGCCAATATTACGTCAAGATCACCATCCAGATCCCAATCGGCCACTGCCAGGTGCGACGATCCATTCCGGTAACTATCCGAACCGCCCGAAATGTAAACACTTTGTACACGTTGAATGCTAATATTGCCCGGAGTACTTTTGTTATCTACAAAGTAGTTTAAATTACCTGCGTCACCATATGCAGAAACTGATATATCGGGCTTGCCATCGTTGTTGTAATCAACAACAACAAACGACCGGGCGTTGTTGCCGGCCCAAGTATTAGTAGGAGCGCCGAATAAATCTTCGCTTAAATCCCCTCCACCGTTAAAGGTAGGTGTAAAGTATCTTGTAGAAGTGCTTGTTGCATAGGCTGTTGCGACGGTAAGCGATGAGTAGGTAGCACCTATAGGCACCTTAACCTGTAATGAGTTGGCTGTGGCCGTAACAACCCGGGCCTTTACTGCGCCGAAATACACAAAATTTTCTGCAGCTACTGTACTGAAATTATTACCGGTGATGGTAACCAGGGTACCGGGGCTTCCAGTTGCCGGGGCAAATGATGTAATAAGTGGTGTAAAATGATATTTAAAACCGTTATAAGCAACAGTAAGGCCATTCTTCATGGTTATAACCAATTTGCCCTCCTTATTTCCTTCTCCCAGTTGTATCGAGATCTCGTCATCGTTCCAGTAGGAATTGGATACATTAAAACTTAATACAGCGTTACCATCCAGGGTAACACTTTTAACATCAAAAAAACCGATGCCTGATATCACAACAGTCGAATTATAGCAACCATCTTTATTATTCAGCGATTTAATGACTGGTTTGAGTTTAAAGACGGTGGCTGTTGTATCGGCTCCGTTGAAATCACTTTTCACTATAATATTGCCGGTAGCATTACCGTATGGTACAACAGCCCGGATTTCTGATTTAGATACTAATCTGAACTTTGCTTCAATATTATTAAAGAACACCTTATTGGCCCAATCAAAGCCGGTGCCTTTAATGGTTACGGTATCGTTTTTAACAGCATTGGCCGGCAAAAATGATAAGATATTTGGCGGAGGGATATATGTAAAGCCGGCAAAAGTTGAACTTGCTTTTTTAGTGCTTACTTTTACATCGCCGCTTGCACCTTTGCCAACAACCACTGTGATATAGCCGTTGGAACTTGCCGTTACAGATGCAGCCGGCACACCACCAAATGTTACGCTTGTGACATTAACAAAATGCTCGCCATAAATACTAACACTTTGGCCGGAGGCCGCGGCAAGCGGCTGTATATCGGTTATTTTTACAGCCTGGCTAAAGGTGGTTACTTTGATTAAGGTATCGGTATATAGCTTATTGCCTACAACCAACTTCAAGGTATCATTAGGGCCATAAAGATCAATAGTATAAGAGGCATTATATGTGTTTGCTATAACCTTACCATTTACTAACCATTTATAGGTGTTGCCCGTTTTACTATAATTATTTAACTTAATTATGCCAGTGCTGGTGGCACCTGTTTCATCCATGGTAAAATACGCCCTCGGTACCACCGTTCCGCCGCTATTACCACTTAGTGCAAGATACCCGTGGCCACCGCCAACCCAAATTGCATTACCTTTTATCTGGATGTCATTAAGTGAATAATTAAAATAACTGTAACTGTTATCGCGATACAGGCGCTCCCATATTTTACCTTTATTGGTTGTTTTAAATACATCAAAACCTACGTTTTGGATAGCATACGCGGTGCTATCGTTCACTACTATCATTTTTGAGAATTTGACAGGTGCCAACACTTCATCGTTTTGCTGGGCCCAGGTATTGCCGCTGTTGGCCGAGATCAAAAGCCTTCCATCATCGGTGTTTGCCCAAACATTATTATTATTTACAAAATACATACAGCTAACGCCGTGGTTAATTATTGCATTGAGGGTCCAGTTGCTACCGCCGTCAACCGTGGCGTAGCGCGGAGCAAAGCCCCCCAAATTGGCACGGTAGGCCTGTACAACGGTTTCGCTTAACACTTGTAAATTAGTGAAATTGAA
Organism: Mucilaginibacter sp. R-33; assembly: GCF_049949235.1. Lineage (NCBI taxonomy): Bacteria > Pseudomonadati > Bacteroidota > Sphingobacteriia > Sphingobacteriales > Sphingobacteriaceae > Mucilaginibacter > Mucilaginibacter sp. R-33. The sequence continues at coordinate 4,521,922 of NZ_CP188089.1, read as the reverse complement.
ATTTTCCTGGGTAAAGCTCACTACCCAGGTAAGCCCGCCGTCAGTCGTTTTTAAGATACGGTGTTTGTCAACCGCATATCCCGTAAGGTTGTTTGCAGCGAAAGCCATGTCGGTGATATAGGAATCGGGAATTTGGCTAAACTGCGAATGAAATACCACTTTATAGGTACTACCACCATTAGTTGAATAAAGAATAGCAGGTACCAACCCATAGTTACCATAAATCAAAACTCTGTTCCGGTCGAAAGCTTTTACACCGCTCAGTTCAAAACCAAATGTAAGGTTAACCGTGTAGCCGTTAAAATTAACATTGGTGTTGGTAATGGGCTTATAAGTAATTGTTTTGCCGCTATCCGCAGTAAAACCAAGCATTTTAGAAAAAGCGATATAACCTTCGGCACCGGCGTAAAAATCTACGCGATGTATATGGCTGTTTTCATTAGCTTCAACATGTAGCTGTTTAAACTGGGAAAATGCGGGCTTCGTAAAGGATAGCAACAGGCATATTAAAAAGATATACCTATAGATATTAGGGCTACTTGTATGTTGCCAATGGTATTTTAAGCAAACAGAAAAAGAGGAAATCATTAAAATTTATGATAAGGATAGCGACAATAAATATACACATTATATCCAGTATAGATTGACTTTTTTCAATATCCTATTTTTGTAAAGAGATGATGCTATTACTATAATACCGCTGCCCGGCTTGGTTTTGCTGAATGCTCTTGAATTTGACACTTATGCTGAAAAAGAACAGTGGTTTTTATACTGAATAATTATTTCCTGTTCGAAATGGCAATTTTGTACAAGTAAAAGCTGCGATAGGAACCCACCTTGTTTTTATTGACTAAGGGATTTGTAGTATGGTGGATTTGAACCCAGATGTTTTTATTTAAAAACCTAAAAAATAAATTTTCAAATAAATATCAAAACAAAAAACCGAACTTTTGGGTTCGGTTTTATTTTGCGGAGAGGGAGGGATTCGAACATTTCCATGTATATTATTTATTATCAGTAAATTAACTAAATAAAAAAAATGACTCACCGGGTGACTTACCATTTTTTGCCTTTTTACGTGGCGCAAATCCTGAATAAGGATAGAATGTTTAGCTCAAATCAAAAAAGTAATTCAGGAATTATGCTTGTAATAAATAACTGTTATCAGCCGGGGTTAAATCAGCGCAAAAGAATTTTTTTAACTGTCAATCAGAGGGTCGTTGGTTCGAGCACAGTCTTAGTGTGCGGAAAATCAATGATTTAATACCATTCGCCAAAGTGGTTTTTTTATTTGCATAAAATTTGCATACATAACCCCCATTTTGGTTACGACCAACCTTATTTCTTCCTAATGGTTTTGCAGCTAATGATAACCATCTAATAGGTATATGATGAAGTGTTTAGTCGATTTCTCCTCCTTGTTAGGCCGCAGTCCCAATTCAAAGGGCACTTTCATAATTGTGGATCGTGTTGGCGGCGGGTAGAGTATTGATAAACCTGCCTTTTACCAATCTATGTTTTTGGGAGGACAAAGGGGAAACCTACTGGGTTATTAAATGTTCCTGCCATTGCGCGGTATCTCAGAATAGCTACTTATCATACTCCATCCGGTAAATTTGCTATCTCTTAACTAAGAATTTTGTGAAGGGTAACCAGACGGCACCCTTGGATTTTGTATTATTTAAATCGCTTCGTGATAAATCCAATGCAAAGAATGTGAATTTAACATAGGGCAAAATACCTTTGGCTGTCGGCTACAATGTCCATTATGGAACCTTGCCCGACAAACTTATTTAAAGTAGATCTTTTTTTAGCTTGGAAATAACCAAAGTGAATGGGCGACCTGACTTTCGGCGACTTGCTTTACTGCTTCTGCAATGCCATCTAAATTGTCCAAAATGTCTTGTTTTAATCGGTTTAAATCAGCTTCTTTAACTGAGGTTATCCCTTTAGCTTGTTCAACAAGCACCTGGCTATAGTTTATCGCCGTATCAAAGAGTGGTAGAAAGCTATTGGTTAAGTTTTTCATCGGTTTTAAAGCGCTATCTATAACCTCGTATAATGTTTTTCCATCCTCGCGCTTTTCTCTTTTTCGACAATAGCAGTACCGAGTTGGGCTAGTCTAATTGCTACTAAAGCACCCTCAAAACTAACCGTTACCCCGACTGTGCCTTGGATAATACTGGCGATATTATAATAATCCCCGAGTGGTAGGAAATCGTGGTAATGCTCAGCAACTATTAAAATGATAATGGTGATCGTGGTAATTACTGCTAAAAATGAATAAAACGAAGGCTAACCCGGTTCATGGCGCTTAAAACTTAGTTATAAATATAATAACGGTACTTGAAATTTATTTCTTTTTATTGATCGGTAATTCAAGTTATTTTTTTGTGAAGAGGAGTTAGCTTCATGGATAATGATTGTTTGGTTTGCTGTAACTTTCGTTATTGCATGATTAAAGTGGTTTTAACCTAAAATTCAGATAGAAAAACGAGAAATTATTTTGTATAAATTGCCCTTTTGCGTAACTGATGATATTTATCTTTTATTTCCGTAATTTTTTTCTTGATAATTTATAATACTTAAAAAAAAGTAACCAGTGCATCTTTTAAAACGCTTTTTTTAATTTTAATTCTTTTCATCTTTAAAAAGAGGTTTATTTTATTCATTTTTTTAAAAATGAAAAGCATTTTGGATATAATATACTAAAAATGAGGCGAATATTATTTTTATGACCGCTTGTTATATTAATTTATATTATAGAAATTGTACATATACATATTTACCTGGTGACGAATGAAAATATCAATGCGCCTATGCCTGGCTTACTTAACAAGGGCATATTGCTGAAAATGGACATTTTATCAAAATTTATATTTACTACTATCCGTGTTCAGAAGGATGGAATAGCGCAGTAGATTATGTATGAATTTAAAGTTTTATATATTAAAAATTACTCGCGCTTGTTGAAAGGCGCTAGTTTAATAACTATACCCTAAGCCATTTATGATATCTAAGTCACGTTACACTAACTCCGAAATAATCACTATTGAGTTTCTAAGAAGAATGGGGGCTAAAGTAACTTCGGAGGCTGTTGTTGAAGAATTACGACAGCACCCTGATTTTCCAAACTTACTCGCCATAAACGACGTGTTGAATAATTACGGTTTGAATACAAACGCTTATCGGATTCCCCCTGAGCATCTTACAGAAATTCCGTCCCCGTTCATTGTAAATACGAAAAAAAGGGGACAGGAATTTTTAATTGTTGCACGGGTGGATGAAAAAGAAGCCGAATTAGTGGGGAATAGCCGGAAGCCAGAGGTATTGTCGCTATCTCAATTTAAAGATGCATTTGCCGGTGTAATCCTTGTGCCCGAAGATATCAAAATCATGGAAAACAAAACTGCCGCTAAATCTAACTATTTTCATTTCGATCAAATCCGGAACCCGGTAATATTAGCATTCGCTATTTTGTTACTTTGCGCGGGTGGGATACTGATCGGCAACGATCCTTCTCCATGGCAATTTATCACCCAGTTGTTTTTAAAAACTGTAGGTTTAGCAGTGTCTATCTTACTGTTGGTCCAAAGCGTAGATCATAATAATCCATTGGTTCAAACACTTTGCGGTGTCGGTAAAACAAATTGTAATGCCATTCTATCATCAAAGGCAGCCAACGCTTTTAATGGGCTTAGTTGGAGTGATATAGGTTTTTTCTACTTTGCCGGCACATGGCTTACGACTTTGATAATTGGTAAAGATATATCAACGCGACAAATTCTCGCCCTGTTAAATTTTGCAAGTCTCCCATATACTGTTTATTCAATTTATTATCAGGCGAAGGTTGCGAAACAATGGTGTCTTTTCTGTTGTGCAATTCAAATTTTGCTATGGTTCGAGTTTGGTTCATTCGCAACAATTTTTGAATTCCAATTCAAATTGCCAACCAATGATAATCTGTTGATTATGCTGATTTGTATGGTTATCCCGGCAATCGGATGGCTACTAATAAAACCGGTGCTATTGAAAAGTCAGCAAGTTGATTTGATTGAAGATCAATTACGAAGCTTTAAATACAATACTGACGTTTTTAAGAACTTATTAAAAGTCAAACCCAAATATGCTATGCCCAGCCCTGACTGGAGTATTGTTCTGGGTAACGTTGAGGCCAGCACTATAATAACTATGGTAAGCAACCCATATTGCCCGCCCTGTAGCTTGGCCCACAAAATAATTGATGAATGGCTAACCAAGGATTTTGATATCCAGGTTCGGATCCTGTTTACTGCTAATAACACTGACGAGGATTATAAAACACCCGTAGTGCGCCACTTTATGGCATTAAATCAATTGGAGGATAAAACTTTAGTGAAAAAAGCGTTGCACGACTGGTATGAACAAAAGCAAAAGAACTATGACGACTGGGCGCAACTATATCCGGTTAAGTTAAATAACCGCGATTTTGCCCAACTGGATAATCAAAAAAAATGGTGCTCTACTGCTGAAATTAAAGCAACGCCAGCTTTTCTTATAAATGGACACGTACTGCCGGAAAATTACCGTCTAAGGGATATAAAATATTTGTTAGCACAACAATAGCAAAGAAACTTTTCGCGAAAGTAAAGGAGCCTACCCTTTGAGAACGTATGCCGTCAACTGTTGGTACGTTAATCCAACAATAATACCTAACAAATTTATTTCACATGTCAAAATTTGCCAAACTCAGCCGTGCTGAGATGAAAAATGTATTGGGAGGAACAGCTCCACCACCACCTACCAGTTGCACTAACGATTGCGGCGGCACCGCCGGCACATGCTCAACAGGATATGATTGCGTTAGTGAGAGCTGTCCAGATGATAAAAACTATACTCATAACATATGTGTGGCTAAATAATTGCGCCATATATATTTGATGTAAATAAGCAATTCGCGATAATTCGTAGTCGCGGATTGCTTTTAAATTTCACGACAGTGCATGTTTTGCTCAAACCTAATAAGCTCCCATTTTGCTGGCAGCGGAGATAACCCTAGGCAAAGATGAAGAATAAAATAATATATCTAATTCATGTTTTAACAATTTTGTCGACCATATGGTCCGGGAACCTTTTTGCTCAAATTCCTGTGCGAAAGGGCCCTGTCTCTGCCATCGAAATCGAAAAAGCATTGTCTGTTGTTAACCAAAATATGGATAGTATTAATGCCCACCAGGACTATATTTATAAAATGGGGTTGAATAACCCTCTCTTGTTAAGTCAATATCGTGGCTGGATCAGTAAATATCCTCAAAAGCTGAGTATCCCTTTATCGTTGGGTACCGCATATTACAAGGCGGAAATGTCTCAGGCAAAAGAATTTTTATTAAGGGCTGCGAAACTCGCTCCGAACAACGCGCAAATATGGTATATGCTGTCGGCCGACGCTTTCAATAGAGGTGAATCCACTTTGCAATCTAAATATTTATTGAAAGCTACATCTGTTGAGCCTTCAAACGCTGCCTACGCTTACTATTATTTAACTACTTTCAAAGATGTAGATCAGGATGTCTATAGAAAGAAAGCCATCGAATTTATAAATCGTTTTCCGACCGATTCTCAGGGAGCACAGGTTCTCTATTGGTTGGGAGAAGATGCAACGGATCTCAACGAGAAAATTGATTATTTTGAAAAATTACGAAAATCATACCCGCCAAAAGAATACAAATGGACTACATACGGTATGACATCATTGGCGGATGCCTATTTACAAACCGATCCTGAAAAAGCGTTGATCCTCATCAATACCATGGGCGACAATAAAGACTGGCAACTTAGGAAACAAGCCGCTTTACAGCTAATCAAAATTAAGGAACTTGAAAAGCAGAAAAATTACAAGGCCGCAGTTATCGAATTTGATGAGCTGATTCTTCCCCGGTTTAATTACATAGATGAATTTATAACGTTGAAAAAAGCATCGCTACAGGAGAAAGCGGGCGATGTCAAAACCGCATATGATAGTTTAATTGAAAAGGCGGCAAAACTTCCCACTGATAGCATGAATAACGCGATAGAGAATTTTGGCAAAAAATTAGGAAAGTCTGATCGACAAGTTAACGATGACATTAAAACTGCTATAGCCAAAACTGCTTCTCTGGCATCTCCATTTAAATTGGGACTTTATACTGGCAGGGACAGCCTCGATCTGAATTCGCTCAAGGGTAAAGTAGTTTTGATAACATTTTGGTTTCCAGCTTGTGGGCCGTGTAGAGCCGAGTTTCCTTATTTTCAATCCGTAATCAATAAGTTAAATAATACAGATATTGCTTATCTCGGTATAAACGTCTACCCTGATCAGGACCCTTATGTTCTTCCGTTTTTAAAAAATTCCAAGTTTTCATTTATTCCATTACGTGGTAGCGCCGACTTTGCTTTAAAAAACTTCGGAGTAAAAAGCGAGCCCACGAATTTTCTTATTGATAAACAAGGAAAGATTGCTTTTAAAAACTTTACTATCGATCAAAAAAACCAACGAAGCTTGGAATTGATGATCAGGTCACTATTGTGAAACTGAGTGGAAGAATCGATACATAGCACACGTTGTAGTAACAGTATAGCCTACCTTATTTCAAACTTATGGCTTTCCAATTTTATAAGCAGCCCGACCAAATGGACTGCGGCCCTACATGTTTACGCATGGTTGCAAAACACTTTGGACGTAATTTTAAGATACAAACTTTACGTCAACTTTGCGAAATCAATCGGGAAGGGGTTTCTCTTTTAGGGATAAGTGACGCCGCAGAAAAGATCGGCTTCCGGTCGCTTGGAGCCAAGCTGAATTTAACAGATCTTAAAGAAGCGGAAATGCCTTGTATACTCCATTGGCGGCAAAATCATTTTGTAATACTCTACCTAATAAAGCACGGTCGTTATTATATTGCTGATCCGGGCAGCGGCCTTGTTACTTTATCAGAGTCGGATTTTCGGAAAAGCTGGGTCTCTGATCAAGATGTTAACGAAGGAATCGCGCTGCTACTTACCCCAACACCGCATTTTTATGAACAGGAAGATGAAAGAAACAACTCGATTACATGGAGTTTTTTATTGCGTTATCTGATCGCCTACAAACAATTAATAGTACAGCTCTTGTTCGGTTTAGGAATTGGCAGCCTGCTTCAACTTGTCGCTCCTTTTCTTACACAATCGATAGTGGATATTGGCATCAATGTCCGTAATCTAAACTTCGTATACATTGTTATAATTGCGCAGGCTATGTTAATTGTCGGCAGAGTGAGCGTGGAATTTATCCGCTCGTGGATACTGCTTCATATCAGTACACGCGTAAACATATCTATTCTTACCGATTTTCTGATCAAACTGATGAAATTGCCTATTAGTTTCTTTGATACAAAGATGACGGGCGACATCATGCAACGTATGAATGATCAGCGCCGCATAGAAAGTTTTCTCACGGGATCAACACTTACTACGTTGTTCTCCCTATTTAATTTGTTGATTTTTTCTGTCGTACTGGTCTATTACAACGTCTTGATATTTGGCGTCTATCTGCTCAGCAGCGCGCTATATATTGGCTGGATCGCAGCTTTCTTAAAAAGGAGACGCGATATTAATTACAAAAGCTTTGAGATTTCTGCCAAAACCCAAAGCAGTGTAGTGCAGCTGGTCAGTGGGATGCAGGAAATAAAACTAAACAACTGCGAACAGCAAAAACGATGGGAATGGGAACACCTGCAAGCGCGTTTGTTCAAGTTCAATGTTAAAAACCTTGCTCTGAATCAATACCAGCAAGGTGGTTCCACATTCATTAATGAATCCACCAACCTGCTTATCACGCTTCTAAGCGCTAAGGCGGTTATCGATGGGCAACTTACTCTGGGAGCCATGATGGCAGTGCAATATATTATCGGGCAGTTAAACGCTCCTGTACAACAGTTCCTGCTATTTATTCAAAACTTTCAAGATGCAAGGATCAGCCTTGAACGGTTAAACGAAATACACGAATTGTCGGATGAAGAACCTGTAGAAAAAGAATTCAGTCAGCATTTACCACAAAACTTAAGCATTAGCCTTAATGATATTACGTTTAAGTACCCTGGTGTCGGGAATGAACCTGTTCTTAGAGGACTAAACTTCGAAATTCCACAAGGCAAGACCACAGCGATTGTCGGTATGAGTGGTAGCGGGAAAACGACAATTTTGAAATTGTTGCTGCGTTTTTATGAACCTGATACGGGAGATTTAAAGGTTGGTGGGCAATTATTAAATAATATCGGCTTTAAACGTTGGCGCAGCGCCTGCGGCGTTGTTATGCAGGATGGCTTTATTTTTTCTGATACAATAGAACGCAATATAGCCGTAGGGGATGAATATCCTGACAAGGTTAAACTTGCTCACGCAATTAATGTAGCAAATATCCTAGATCTGATAGAGAGTTTACCGCTTGGCTTGAAAACGAAAATCGGCGCGGAGGGCAATGGCATAAGTCAGGGGCAGCGCCAGCGGCTTTTAGTCGCGCGCGCTGTATACAAAAATCCCGAGTATGTTTTTTTTGACGAAGCAACAAACGCACTTGATGCTAATAACGAGCGGGTTATAATGAATAATATGAGGGATTTTTTTACTGGCCGAACGGTGGTAATTGTAGCCCATCGGTTAAGTACGGTCAGTAATGCCGATAACATTATTTTGTTGGAGCACGGCGCCATTATTGAACAGGGTTCCCATCAGCAGCTAACCGCAATTAAGGGGAAATATTATGAACTTGTGAAAAATCAGCTTGAATTAGGCACCTGATAAATATTTTATGCCATTTAATACAGAAGTAGAAAGCTCTACCCGCCATAGCGATGATATGCAGGATATTATCACTGCTATACCTTCATGGATACTGCGCTGGGGAACAACTGTTTTCTTTTTTGCTTTGTTGCTGATCCTGAGTCTGTCAGCTCTAATAAAGTATCCGGAAATTGTTAAAACAAAACTCAGCATCACATCCCCTAACGTAGCTAAGACCATCGTTCCGAAAATTACCGGCCGATTGCAAAAATTGCTTATAAATAACGGCGAAACCGTTAATGCGGGCCAGCCGCTGGCGTATCTGGAAAGCACGGCAAACCATCAACAGGTGCTTAATTTATTAGTGTCGTTAAAACAGTATCAACGGCAGTTTACATCGGGAAATACGATATTTGCGGATTTTTTTAATAAGCAGCATTATGATGAACTCGGTGAATTGCAAACAGCTTTTCAAACCTTTAGCCAGTCGTTCCTTACGTACAATGCTACTGTCCGAAGCGGTTTTCTGATAAAAAAGCGCGCCTTTCTAATGGATGATATAATCAGTTTAAATCAACAAACTGTTCAACTCAATAATGAGCGCATGTTACAGCAACAAGACCTTTCTCTCGCTGAAGAAGATTATAATGTGCACCGTAAACTGGCTGATCAAAAAGTCGAAACACCGGCAGAATTAAGACAACAGGAAAGCAGATACATAGCAAAAAAATCACCGCTCATACAATCAGAAGCAGCACTGATAACAGCTAAAACAAATTTACTGGCAAAGCAAAAGGAAATATTGGAGCTCGATAACCAGGTTATAGAGGAAAAGACAAAATTCTCTCAGGCGTTAAACAGTTTAATAAGCCAAATGGAAGATTGGAAAAACCAATATGTATTATCGGCTTCCCAAAGTGGTAAGATAACATTTGCTGGCAATATTCAACAAAACCAAATGGTATCTCCGTCTACCGAAATCTTTTATATTAATCAAAGCAATACAACCTATTTTGGCGATATGAGTATCCCTCAGGACAACATGGGTAAGCTTAAACAAGGCCAGCAGGTTTTAATAAAATTGCGTAGTTATAAGTTTGAAGAATACGGAATACTAAAGGGTCGGATAATTTATATTTCTGAGGTACCTTACAGGGATAGTGTATTCTCATCCAAGGTTAGCTTTGAGACCATTAATCCAACCATTAAAAAAAGCATAAGATTGCGGCAGGGTATGATTGCCGATGCTGATATTATTACCGACGATGCTACACTTTTACAAAGGCTTACCCGCAATTTAATAAGGGTGATAAATACACAATGACAATAGTCCTATCCTTCTCGCTGAAACTAACCGTGAAAGTCGATATGAAATGTTTGTCAAATAGTAAAGTAAAGAAACTTTTCGCAAAAGTAAAGGAGCATATCCTTTGAAATAAATATGCCGTTAACTGTCGGTGCGTAATTCCGATAATAATCAAAAAAACAAATACGATATGCCAGAATTTGCCAAACTCAGTCGCGCTGAAATGAAAAATATTTTAGGTGGAACAGCGCAACCTCCGTCTAATTGTACTAACGAATGTAGCTCTACTTCCGCTTGTCTAACCGGCTCTATATGTGTAACCGAAACTTGTCCGGATGATAAAAACTTTGTTCACTACATTTGTGTAAGAGAATAATTACACCGTATAAATATTTTGCATTAGCAACTTGCGATGATTCATTATTATATATTGCTTATGCAAGTTTTATTATAGAACGCTCGTCATTCCTGCAATATTTTCTATTGGGTTGGCAGCCCGAGCAGACTCGAACCCTAAACTGTGCGGTTCGAGAAACGCACAGAAGGAGTTCATTAAAAATGCTTTAATTCGTTCAGAATGCGCATTTGTTCTAAAAAGTGGTTCGAATTCTGCCCAGTTAGGGAGCCTTAAAATCAATGATTTAATCCCACTCGCCAGAGTGGGGTTTTTCGTGATTTTTTTTATTTTAAAGCATTATTTGCGTTTTATTTCTCAAAGTCTACGAGAAAGGCAATACCATTTCACTGACAGTTTTCACTGACATTTCTCCAAAGATCACCCCGTGTTTCTCATCCTCCTATTTGCGATCATCCTAAAGAAGCCGCCAGTATTAATCATGGGTTTGTAATAAAAGGTGCTGCCTACTTGACGTTGCAAACTACTAGTTGCAGGGTATACAATACAGTCTCCTCTTTTTCTTTCGAGCACAAAAGGGTTTCTTGTTATTATTGTTTGTCGGGTTAGTATGTGTGTAAACTCAGAGAGTTTTCCATATACTAACACGTAGGCGCAGTGCTATCTGGTTCCTTATTGCTCCCGCTATGTCCGGTTTTATAACCCTCCCCTGATTTAACTACATGCCATATTCTTCGTAAGAACTTATGGGCTACTTAACGATTATCTTATTTGATTGTTTCCCCACATGGGTCCGGTAATAGGTTTGCATTGTTGCATCTCTTCTTACAGATACCCAGGCACTTTCAATCAAATAACTTCTGATCAGCGTTTTACTTCGATGAGTTAGTCCTCTTACCTGTACCGTTTCACCCGTGCTGTAAATGCTCGGTATCAGCCTCACAAAACTGGCTAACTGATCAAACTTCCGGAACCCTTTTCATATCACCAAGTTCGGCAAGTATGCCAATGGCTATGATGGGTCCGATTCCAGGTATGGTCATTAGTAATTGAAAATCGCTTTTAAAGTGCATCGTAATATACCGCTGAAGTTCTATGTTAATATCTAGCCATTCTTGCCTCACAAAGCTCAAATGTCTAAGTTTACTTTGCAAGCTGGAGTTACCGGTAGGATATTTCCATTCAAGATTACCCAGCCATGTGGTCATTTCCCTGGTCCAGGTAGCATTATCAAACTTCAAGGGCAACTTATACCATAATATAATAGCTCACCCTTGATCTGGCTTTTAAGTTTACGCATAACTTTGGCCATGTTGTTCTTCTGCCTGAAAAGGCTTCTCAGCTGTTCCTGCTGCTCATCTGGCACGTAGGTCCTGGTAAGATGGCCTGATTGTAACTGCTTGGCTAAACTCCTGCAATCCATCCGGTCATTCTTTTGATCTTTGTTCTTGGCACTCGTTGGTATATCAGATGGATTAAGCACTTTGACGTCCCAGCCAGCCTGTGTCAATTGCCGATAAGGTATAAACCCACAGCAGGATGCCTCATAACAACATTCTACAGGATAATTATTAAAGTGCTGATTTACGTATCCAATCAGCGTATCAGGCTCTGATGGCATATTGAACGTCTTGTGCCGAAAAGGTCGGTCCTGATACTAACCGCCCAGCTCTTTTTATGAACGTCTATGCCGATAAACAACCGTGGTGTTTGCATAAGCTTAGTGTTTGGTTTTAAACAAAGCTATTACATAAATACTTGACATTTTATTCCGGCTTGGACTACCTTCGCGATAGTGGTGAGTAAGGTAATCTCACGATAGTAATTTATTCGTTGTTGCTCCTCTAACCAATCAGGAACCAGTGTATAGAAGAAATAAGATTATCGAATAATTTTTCACATGTAGCCCCCACTTTAGGTCGTATTTTTAACGTCAGCGGAAGGAACAAAATCTTTAATAGTCCCTTCCAAATAGAGGGGGCAAAAAAGCAATGTGCACGAAATGCATGCTTTTCGACGTCATTATTTTGATAAATATTGATGGGCCGCAACTACATGGATAACTTTACCATTTTTCTCCAGGCGATCGGTTTGATCAAGCGTCACGATAAAGCCTTCATCAGCATTGAAAAATGTAAGCGCTTCAACCACACCATCCAACTCACGGTTGATATTATCAGGGTTTAATTCGAAACAAACCTGAACGGCCTCTATCAATTTGCCGTTATTCGTGGTAACGAAATCGCATTCATTCTTTTCAGCAAAATAATAGATCTCCCGGTGTTTTTGACGCAGGTGCAGGTAAACCAAATTCTCGAACTTTCTGCCATTATCTTCTGTAAAAGAACCTGAATTAACATTGATCAGGCCGGTATCTATCGCATAAACCTTCCTCGGGTTTGCGATTTGTTTTCTTAAAGAATAACTAAATTTTGGCACGAATTGTAATAGATATGAATACTCCAGGTGTGACAAATACTCCATAACTGTACTGGTAGACCCGATCTCAAACAGTGTCTTGAGCCTGTTACCTGTGATCAACTTTGAAACATTAGAGAGCAGGTAAAATGCCAGCCGCTGCAACGTTTTAACATCCCTGATGCCATAGCGAACTGCGATGTCCCTGATCAAAATATCCTCGAATAATTGATTTAATATTTCAGGGATCCCTTGCTTTAAATATTCCGGAAAGCCGCCTAATTCTAAATAACTCAATAAGGAGGATTTATCATAAGATAAATCTTTAAAGGCGCAGAATTCGTGATAAGAAAAAGGGAAAAGCTCTTTTGTGATGTGCCGCCCGGTTAACCTGGTTCCCAATTCCCGGCTTAATAAAGAGGCATTAGAGCCTGTTATTACTAATTTATAATCCTCATCCAGCTTTTGCCTCGCATATCTTTCCCATTCTGGGATAATTTGGATCTCGTCAAAAAAAAGCACACTACTTCCGCTGGCCTTTATGGATTCATCCAGCCTGGCAAAGTCGGTAGGGCCGAATTCATAAAGTCGCGGATCTTCAAAATTAAGATATAATGCATTAGGATATCTCTCTTTTAGTAGTTGGAAGAGCAGCGTACTTTTCCCGCATCTCCTTATTCCTGAAACAATTAATGCCAATGTCGAAAGGTCTGGCAAAGTTGCCAGCGCATCTCTTTTCAGACCAGGATCTTTTTGCGCCAAGTTCGCTTTTTGAGTTTCGATAACCTGGTTAATAGCGGATTGAAGTACCATAATAATTCATTTGACACAAAAATACAAAATTGTTTGTTAGTAAAATACAATTTTATTCGATATCAAAATACAATTATGCTCGTCGGTAGATAGCCAAATTCAGAATTTATATGACTATTACGAGATCAAAGAGAATGTCGTTTTAGTTTCCAAGAGGACAGGATAATCTGAGAAGTCCTCTGGAGGCACTGAGAGCCTTTTTTCTAAATTAGAGCGGAGGAGAGTTAGGGAATAATAACTGGATTAATTTCCGCTATAAATCAACGCCTTGTATTTTCATTCAATTAGAGCTCACCTAATAAACCACCTTATAGAACCAAATCGCTTGTGCTTATTTAACAAAGATGAAGGTATCAGTACATAAATTAACAGGTCAACCTCCTATGGTTTATTATTAAAGAAAATTGCGAAAAAGGCTGTCTTGTTAATTTTATTAGTGTTTTAAATACAATTAATTTGCTTTTTCAATATAAATTAATTGTATATTGGCTCCGTTATAACCTAAAATTAATTTGTCCTTTAACAATATTATCCGCTTAGGGTGTGCAAACGTAAACAGTAATCTGAATTGATTAAATTTATTGCATTTAATTAAATGTAATTTAAACGCTTATAATGCCGGATGCATAATGACGGTAAAGGTGATTTATCTTGAATGAAAAGGCTTAGTGATCATACGGATATTCAATTAACAGAGCTCTTTACGCTTGGAGATATTGATGCGTTTGAAGAGATCTATAACAGATACTGGCTAAAGCTTTACTCAGCCGCATATAAGCGCGTGAAAGAAAGAGAAACTGCACAAGAAATTGTACAGGATTTTTTTACCAGCTTTTGGATCAACAGGGAGCAGGTGAAAATCCAGACATCATTGCAAGGCTATCTTTTTACTTCTATCAAATATCTTGTATTAAACTATAAAAGGGCCGAGGCTGTAAGAAACTCATATGCCGAGATCCTGCTGATGGTGAATAACAGCTTTGATAATTCAACAGAAGAGAATTACTACTACAAAGAGCTGTTGGAACGTGTTGAAACAGAGGTAAACCAATTACCTCCAAAATGCCGCAATGTATTTGAGCTAAGCCGCAAGCAATACAAAACCAATAAGGAAATAGCCCAATTGATGGGTATTTCAGAAAAAACCGTCGAGAATCATCTTACCAAAGCATTAAGATATTTAAGGGTTAATCTTAACAGCTTGCTTTTACTTACTTTCCTATTTCTGCGCAAATAGCTTTCCCGCTTTACAAGAGGTTGTTTAGGCATTCAGACATCTCTCTTTTTTGTCTTAATCGCACTTCCTTAAATTTTTTTGAAAAAAATAACAATCAAAGTAGGGGTTGGGCCTTACCTGGGTTACATCTTATTATAAACCATAAATAATTCTTGTCCTAAAACAAGCTCAATGAAGAAGAATTTACCTGCCGAACTGTTGGATAAATATTTTGCCGGCACCTGCAATGAGCAGGAGTTGGCTACAATTCATGCCTGGTATGCTTCTTATCAACATGCGCCCGATGATATATCTGTTTTATCCGAAGATGAACAGCGCCTGTTTAAGGCCCTGATGTGGGAGAATATCAAACAGAATATTGACGTTGCAGAAAATGAAAATGTGGTTTCGCTACAGTCTGGAAAGTCCAGACTGAAACAGATAGCTTATTGGCTATCGGGTGTGGCCGCTGTGCTGATAGCAGTGTTTTTTGTTTGGCTAAGAACATCTCCTGCGGGAAGTACGCTTAAAACATTTAACGATCAGCAACTGGTATTTACCAATACGACCGGGACTATCAGGCAAATCACCTTGTCAGATGGCAGCAGGGTATGGGTGAGCCCTAATTCAACCTTAACCTATTTAAAAGCCTTTGAAAAGCAAAGCCGAAAAGTATCCTTAAGCGGAGAGGCATTTTTTGAAGTTACCAAAGATCACACGCGCCCGTTCTCTATCTACACAGGTAACGTAATAACCAAAGTATGGGGAACAAGTTTTCGCATCCGGGCCTATAGCGGTGATAAAACAACTAAGGTTGATGTAGTTACCGGGAAAGTTTCGGTATCGGTTGCCGGTAAAGGTACTACGCAGGTAAATAATACGCAGACAGCTATTGCCGATTCTGGTGATGGTGTAATGTTGCTGCCCAACCAGGAGGCTGTGTACGATAAGCCTACTGATAACCTGACAAAGAACATGGAAATCAAAGATGTTTCGATAGGTATGTGGAAAAAGGCGAGCCTGTCATTTAATAACACGCCGCTAAGGGATGTTTTCAGGACGTTGAATGAAAGTTTTAATGTAAATATCAGTTCGGCCGATAATAAGATCAATACTGATAACCTGAAGGCTGATTTTACCAACGAAAACCTTCCCACAATACTGGAGATCCTGAAAAAAACGCTGAATGTAACTTATCGTGTTAACGGTAACCAGTTTGTATTGGAAAGTACTAAATAACCAATTATATAAAACACCAATAAAACCCTAATTAACCTATATGGATAAAAGAACCGATACATAAACAATCCTCAAATTTTCCTGGAAAAGGAAATAGGAGTGCTGGAGACACTCCTATAAACTTTTAATCCCCGGTGTGCAACGCCTTTAACAAGGTGATCCGGGAATCCTTTGTCTCAATTTTTTCAAAAAGAAACACTTAAATGTATGAAGATTTATTTACAAAACCACTTTGACTGGTGTAAAATTATGAGAATCACTTTTAGTCAAGTTATAATCCTGCTCGTTTTTACAGGCGTTTCCCTGGCTAATCCCAGCAAGGGGCAGAGCCTGCTTGACAGGCGTGTTGATTATAATATTCAAAATGCAAGCCTCATTAAAGCAATCCAACAGCTGGAAAAAGCAACCAGCCTCAAGTTTGTTTATCATATGAACCTTGTTGAAAAAGAACAGGGCCTTTCGCTTGATGCCAAACAGGAAAAACTTGGCGAAGTGCTTGATAAATTGCTAACCCCAAGAGGAATAACGTTTGATATTATAGGTGATCAGATAGTTTTAGGCAAGGCAAATTCGGTAATTAAACAAAACAATACCGATGATAAAGAAAACGAATCGCTGGCGGTTGCCAAAACCATTACGGGTAAGGTAACTGATGATCATGATCAGCCCCTGCCCGGTGTTACAGTAGCGCTTAAAGGTACTACCATGGGCGCGCAAACTGATGCAAACGGAATGTACAGCCTTAATATTCCGGATTCTGAAACGGAACGGGCTATCCTTTTATTCTCATTTATTGGTTTTACATCACAGGAAATTCCGGCCGGTGGGCGTACAGTGATCAACGTGCAGTTAAAAGCTACACCAAGCTCATTAAACGAAGTAATTGTAATTGGTTACGGCAGCCAGCGTAAAGGTGATGTAACCAGTTCGGTAGCTACTGTTAAGGCCGAGAACTTTGTAAAAGGCCCTGTATTGGATGCCGGTCAGCTTTTGCAGGGTAAAGTAGCCGGTTTAACAGTATCGGCACCGAGCGGTGACCCTACATCAGGTTCGCAGATCGCATTAAGGGGTAACACTACATTATTTGGTGCCAATTCAGATCCCCTGGTTTTGGTTGATGGTGTGCCGGGAAGTTTAAAAACGGTAGTACCTGAAGATATTGAAACCATCGACGTATTGAAAGACGGCTCTGCGGCAGCTATTTACGGTGTACGCGGTACAAACGGCGTTATAATTATCACCACCAAAAGGGCAACAGGGAACTTTACCAATGCTGTTGATTACAGCGGATACGTAAGTACCCAAACGCTTGCCCGTGAACCTAAGCTATTTACAGCAGCCGATTACCGTGGGCAAATCGCGGCTGGTACAAGGGATAAATCATATGACAATGGCAGTTCAACCGACTGGCTTAAAGCTATATCTAATAATTTGCCCATCACCACGGTACATAATCTAACTTTACGTGGCGGCACCAGCAAAACCAATTACCTGGCTTCGGTTAACTATCGCTCATTGAATGGTATTTTCCAAAAGTCGGATAATAAAACATTTTCGGGCAGGGTTGATATCAATCACTACATGTTTGATGATAAGGTAAAGATCAACTTTGGTTTACTGCAGCAAAATAACAGCTTTACCCAAACTCAGGATGGTGGTACCTTCAACGGCTATACTTATCGCCAGGCCATATTGCAAAATCCTACATCGCCAATAAAAAATGGCGATGGTACTTATTTTGAGCAGCCAAGCATTTTCAATTACCAGAACCCGGTATCAATGTTGTACAACAGCGATGGCCGTACATCTAATACAACCTCAAAATATAACTCAACCATAACCTACACGCCAATTACCGGACTTAAACTTTCGGCACTGGGCTCGTATACCCGTTTTAACCAGGTGGCAGGTTATTCAGAAAATAAGCAACATATCTCCAATATCCGCGATCACCTGAATGGTTATGCAGGTGTAGGTCAAACCCAATCTGTCGACAGGTTATTAGAGCTAACAGCCGAATACCGTAGAACTATCGGTAGTCATAGCTTTTCGGTCTTAGGCGGCTATAGCTACCAGGATAATGACACATTCGGCTTTTTTGAACAAAACCATGATTTTCCTACCGACATCTTCAGTTATAACAACATTGGCCTTGGCCGCGCCGCTGCTAAAGGTTTGGGTGTGGAAGGTAGCTCAAGATCCCAAACAAACCTCATCAGCTTTTTCGGTCGTGCAACTTATAACTATAAAGACAGGTACTTGTTGTTAGCCAGTGTACGCCGTGAAGAAGCGAGCCAACTATACGGAACCAAAGAACCCTGGGGTACATTCCCGGCAGTACAGGTAGGCTGGCGTTTAACCAAAGAGCCGTTTATGCAGGCCCAGCATATTTTCGATGATTTGAAATTTCGTGCGGGTTACGGTGTTACCGGTAACCAGCCAAGGCAGGGATTTTTGGGTGTTGGTTTATTAGGATACGGAAACTATGTACTATCAAACGGGCAATGGATCCAAACGCTTGGTCCATCACAAAATCCAAATCCTGATTTGAAATGGGAGGAGAAGCACGAGGCTGACCTTGGTTTGGATTTCAGTTTGCTAAAAGGCGTGGTTACAGGTTCGGTAGATTTGTATGACCGCAAAATCAAAGGCTTGTTATATGACTATGCGGTACCGAGTCCTCCAAACTTATACAGCAGCACAAGGGCTAACGTGGGTACGATGCAAAATAAAGGTTTTGAGGCGATTGTGAATATTACACCGATCCGTTCGGCAAATTTTCAGTGGACAACCAGCTTTAATTTCTCAACCAACTCTAATAAACTCATCAGTTTATCAAACAGCATTTATAAAACTACCAGCGATTATTTTACTACAGGCGGCACAGGCGAGCCAATCCAAACCTTTACCAACATAGTAAGGATAGGTAAAAATATAGGCGATTTTTATGGCTTTAAAGTTACCGGGGTATCGCAGGACGGCCAGTGGATTTACGAAGATGCCAATGGCAAATCGGTCGCTTATAAAGATTTCACTCACTCGTTTGAAGATAAACGGGTACTTGGCAATGGTTTACCTAAATACTATGCCGGCTGGAACAATAATATCCGGTATAAAGACTGGGATTTTAGCGTAACCATGCGTGGCGCTTTTGATTACCAGATCCTGAATTTTCAACGTATGTACTACGAGAATACCTCCATTCAATACTATAATCGCTTAAAGTCGGCTAAAGACAAAGTGTTTGGCACTGCGGTACTGAATAATACCATGCCGCTTGAGTTTAACAGCTACTATATTGAAAACGGCGATTTCTGGAAAATTGATAACATAAATCTTGGCTACACCTTTAATAACCTTAAGTCTAAATATGTACATGGGCTACGTGTTTATGTATCAACGCTTAATACGTTCGTGATAACCGGGTACAAGGGTATTGATCCGGAGGTTGACAGGAGCGGACTTGCTCCCGGTAACGATGGCCGCGACAAGTATCCAACTACAAGGACATTTACAATAGGAGCAAGCGCAAGCTTTTAATCATTAACATCATGAAAAAGATATTTTATATACTAAGCAGTATCATCATAATCAGTGTAATTACCTTTACATTTTCCTGTACGAAATTAAAGGACAAGGATTACGCAACCATTGTAGCCAGTGACTTTAAACCCGGTACCGAAGATCTTGCATCATTGCTTGGCGCAGGATATACCTATTGGCGCCCGCTTGAACTGGGCCGCAGTGCAAACTCAGTTTTCAGGACCAATGAGATTTCAGCCGATGAGTTAGTAATCCCGGAACGTCCTAACGGGTGGGTTGACGGTGGTATCTATCGCCGCATGCACGAACATAAATGGACCTCTGACGAAGATAACAGCTATCAGATCTGGAACAATGCCTATGCCGGTATCACTACCTGTAACCGTGTTATCTATCAGATTGAAAATGGCCTTATCCCGATGACAACAGGTAAAGAAGCTGCCCTGGCCGAATTGAAAGTGCTACGTGCTTCATTCTATTACCCGCTGTGCGATTTTTTTGGCGGTGTACCTATCATTACCAAATTTGATCTGCCATCGGGATTTTTGCCTACGCAAAGTACCCGTCAACAAGTTTATGATTTCATTGTATCCGAGGTTACCACCAACTTGCCGCAATTGAGCGCTGCTAATGATCAAACTACTTATGGGAAGTTTAACCAGTGGGCGGCACATGCTTTATTAGCGAAAGTGTACCTGAATGCAGGCGTTTATACCGGCACTCCGGCCTGGGATAAATGTATTACCGAATGTAATGCCATTATCAATTCGGGTGTAGGCTTTGGTTTGGAGTCAAACCAAAGTTCGGTTTTTGCTACGGAGAATGAACTTTCAAAAGAGATCATTTTTGCCATCCCGTTTGATGAAAAATACACTGCAGATGGTGCTAACGCCTTTGCTTTACATATGGAAAGTCTTGAGCCTGAAAATCAGGCAACCTATAATTTTCAATATTCGCCATGGGGCGGCATCTGCGCGATACCACAGTTCATCAATACGTTTGATCCTGACGACAGCCGCCTGAAAAATAACTGGATCCAGGGGCAGCAGTATACGCTGGCCGGGTTACCTATCAACGGTTCGTTAGGCGCATACACCGGTAAACCGTTAAATTATATCAACGTGGTGCCGGGTGTTGATTCAACAGAAGAAGTGCATGGCTTCCGTTTAGGTAAGTTTGAATATAAACAGGGTGCTTTATTAGGTTTGAGTAATGACTTTCCGTTATTCCGTTATGCGGATGTGCTGATGATGAAGGCTGAATGTTTGCTGCGTACAGGTGATGCTAACGGTGCTGCCACATTGGTTACCCAGGTTAGGCAACGTGATTTTGCAGCAAACCCGGCAAAAGCAACCGTAACAGGCGCCCAGTTGCAGGCGGGCAGCGTGTATGATTATGGCTTGAGAAACCACATAAAAACCACAACTGAGGGTGGGGCCGATATTCAATACGGAAGATTTCTGGATGAGCTTGGCTGGGAATTTAATACCGAAGGCCGCCGCAGGCAGGATTTGATCCGCTTTGGCGTATTTACCAAAAAATCCTGGCTTTCACATTCGCCTAATGGCGATTACAGGGCCTTGTTGCCGCTGCCAAGGCAGGAAGTTGTTAAAAATCCTAACCTGAAACAAAATACAGGCTACTAATAAAATTAATACCAGGCACAGGATGGTCGGCTGATCTCCTGTGCTTTTGAAATAATATATCATCAGGATGAAAAAAAGATTACTTATTGCATTATCATTTTATTGCGGCGTTGCTTACGCGCAAACTAAGGATTACCCCATTAAGCCGGTATCATTTACCAATGTAAAGCTTAACGATAAGTTTTGGACCTCGCGTATCGAAACCAATCGCACGGTTACCATTCCGGCCTCATTTGCCCGTTGCGAAAATACCGGCAGGGTTAAAAATTTTGAAATGGCGGCTGCCCGCAGCGGTAAGTTTTGTACTAAGTTTCCTTTTGATGATACCGATATTTATAAAACTATTGAAGGAGCGGCTTATTCAATGGCCGTTCATCCCGATGCAAAGCTGGATGCTTATGTTGATTCATTGATCACAATAGTAGGTAAAGCACAGGAATCGGACGGTTATCTTTACACCGCTCGTACTATTGACCCACTGCATCCTCATGCATGGTCGGGCCCGGAGCGTTGGGTTAAAGAGAATGAACTAAGTCATGAGCTATATAACTCAGGCCATATGTTTGAAGCAGCCGCGGCACATTACCTGGCTACCAACAAACGCAACTTTTTAGATATTGCCCTTAAAAATGCCGATCTGCTGGTTAAAACTTTTGGACCGGGCAAAAGGCATGTAGCACCGGGACATGAGATTGTGGAAATGGGCCTGGTACGCCTGTACCGTATCACCGGCAAAAAAGAATATCTCGATCTTGCTAAATTTTTTATTGACGAAAGAGGGCACCGCACCTATGATAAAACCAGTACTGACGAATGGAAGAACGGGATGTACTGGCAGGACAATGAACCTGTTATAGCACAGGAAGATGCCGAAGGTCATGCCGTAAGGGCAATGTACCTGTACTCGGGCATGGCCGATGTTGCCGCTTTAACCGGTGACAAGGAATACATTACCGCCATTGACAAGATCTGGAACAACATGGTTGGCAAAAAGATCTACGTGCAGGGGGGAATCGGCGCAGTACCGGGCGGTGAACGTTTTGGTGCCGATTACGAGCTGCCAAATACAACTGCTTATAATGAAACCTGCGCTGCCATAGGCGATGTTTTCTGGAATCAGCGGATGTTCCTGCTGCACGGTGAGTCGAAATATATCGATGTGATGGAAAAGGTTTTATATAACGGGTTAATTTCGGGTGTTGGGCTGGATGGTAAGACATTCTTCTACACCAATGCCATGCAGGTAACCAATGGGGTTACACATCATGAGCTTGAGCCCGAGCGTTCCGGCTGGTTTGAGTGCTCATGCTGCCCAACCAATATGGCGCGTTTCCTGCCGTCGTTATCAGGCTATATGTATGCTCAAAAGGATAATAATGTATTTGTAAACCTGTTTATTGCTGGTACAGCAAATATGGAGATTGATAATAAAAAAGTGAGCATTGTTCAAAGCAATAATTACCCGTGGAATGGTGCACTGTCGTTTGCCGTAACACCGGAGACGGCAACTAATTTTGCTATGCACATCCGGATCCCGGGCTGGGCAAGGGCAGAGGCGATCCCGTCTGATCTGTATGCTTTCCAAAATAAATCGGCTGCAAAAATCAGCCTGAAACTAAACGGCAAAGCGGTTGCTTATAAAGTTGAAAATGGCTACGCTGTAATTAACAGGCAATGGAAAAAAGGTGATAACATCCAATTAAACCTGCCTATGGAAGTTAAAAAGGTTATTGCCAATAAAGCATTGGTTGATGATAAAGGTAAAACAGCCCTTCAACGCGGCCCGATCATGTATTGCGCCGAGTGGAAAGATAACGGCGGAACGGTGAGCAATTTAGCAATCCCTGCAAATGCAACTTTTAAACCTGTAGCCGAACCCAGCCTGTTAAATGGCGTAACTGTTTTAAAAGGAGAGATCCTAAGTAAAACAAAAGGCGAAGCTGCTAAAAAGGTAGAGCTTACGGCCATCCCTTATTATTCATGGGCAAACCGTGGTAAAGGCGAAATGACCGTTTGGTTTCCCGAAGTAAATGCCACTACCAAATAAACATATGAAGCCTCAGCAACTCTCCCGCAAAAAATTAAGATGGTTCAGGGTCATAGCTTTCGGCACCCCGGTACTTATTTTGTTGCTTGCCGAAGGATTGCTGAGGCTTTTCAATTACGGACATGACACCAGTTTGTTTATCAAATACCCCGATGACCCTAACTATTGGGTGATCAGTAAATACGCATCCGAAAAATATTTTACCGATACTGCCAATGCCACCAAAGGCAATATTGAGCCTTTTAAGGTTGAAAAAGCGAAAAATACTTTCAGGATTTTTGTGCTTGGTGAATCGACAACAGCCGGTTACCCGTACATGCACAATGGATCGTTTCATCGTTGGCTGCAGTACCGGTTAATGCACATCTATCCTGATATTAATTTTGAAGTGATCAATGTATCATTAACAGCTGTAAATTCATATACAGTACTTGATTTTGGCAAGCAGGTGGTTAATTACCAGCCCGATGCAGTGTTGATTTATACCGGTCATAACGAATATTATGGTGCTTTAGGCATTGGTTCAACCAGTCATATTGCCAATAGCAGGCTTTTGGTGCGCGCTATAGTTGCACTTAAAGAACTTCGATTGGTTCAACTGGTCAATAATGTAATTGGTAGCTTTAAACCGGCAGCTTCCAACCCCGATCAGCGTGAAAACCTGATGCAGCGTATGGCGCAGCAACAGGCCATACCTTATCAATCTGAAGCATATAAAGCCGGGATAGCGCAGTTTAAGGACAACATGACCGAACTGTGCCAGGTTATGCATGATAAAAATGTGCCCGTGTTTTTAAGCACATTAGTGAGTAACGAAAAAGATTTGAAACCTTTTATCAGCGATGGATCTGATACTTCGGCCAATATGTTGTATGCGAGGGCAAATGATGCGTATCAATCAGGTAAATATGCGCAGGCAAAACAGGAATATATCAAAGCAAAGGAGTTTGACCTTTTACGTTTCCGCGCTCCCGAGGCGATGAATAGAATTATAACGGCTTTGTCTAAACAATACTGCAATGTGCATTTGGTAAATAGCCGAACTGTTTTTGAGCAGCACTCGCCAAACGGCATTTTGGGCAAAGAAACCCTGCTGGAGCATGTACATCCAAATTTATATGGTTATGCCCTGATGTCGGGCGCTTTTTATCAATCCATAAAAAGCGCCCGATTGATTAAAGCTCATCCCGATAAGGAAATGAGTTTAGCTGAATTACTCAACCGGATGCCTGTTACCAAAATTGATTCATTGTATGGCGCTTATACCATCATGATGCTTGAAACAGGCTGGCCATTTAATAAGCCTATCCCTGCAGGGTTTAAACGCGGCGATGATATCGCTTCACAACTCGCTGGTGCACTATCGGTAAACCGGATCAGCTGGCTGGATGCTATGGATCAGCTGTTCAAATACAGTATGAAAGCGGGTGATAAAAAGACGGCTCTGAAAGCAGTTGAAGCCGTTATGCTCGAAAAGCCTCAAAATACAATCTATCCCATTTATGCAGGCAGGCTAAGCTTTGAGCTGGGCGATCCTGACGGGGCCGCTTTTTACTTTAAAAAAGCCTATGAGCTTGACCCTTCTTTTGCCAACACGCAAAATATGTACCTGGTATTTTTAAAAAGTGATCAGCCCGCAAAGGCTGCTCCCTACATTGATTCGGCGATACAACAGCATCCTTCGGATATTGAACTGGTGAATTTAAAAGCTATAGTTGCAGAGATCATCCGCCTAAAAAACATGGCCGGTAAAAAATCCAACATGCAGATAGCTGCGAACTACCATGCCATTGGCGCAGACGAGGCCGCTACGAAATATAAACAGCAATGAACATCAGGAAGGTAAATCAGAAATTTGGCTTGGTAGCCGGCGGCGCATGTTTGCTTATGGTCGCATGGCAATATTTTGTACACCATCATGCTATCGTCTGGCTGTTAACAATCGGTATTTTGCTGATGTTATCGGCCCTAATCATCCCTCAAATTTTAAATCCTTTACGATTGGTTTGGGATAGGATAGGCCACGTCTTAGCTGTGATCAATACTGCCATCATTCTATTTTTACTGTATTTCCTGATCATTACGCCGGTTGGTGTCATCATGCGTTTATTTGGTAAAAATGGCCTGGATTTAAAGTTTGAGCGTAGCGCAGCCACTTATTGGAAGCCTGTAAAAACGACCGGCCAAAGTTCAATGAAACAACAATTTTAATACACAGCATTATGGAAGTGATAGGAGAGTTTTTTATGTTCCTGAAATCAAGAAAACGGTTTTGGCTTTGGCCTTTGTTTATCCTGCTGTTTTTACTAAGCCTGCTGCTGGTTTTGGCACAGGGATCGGCGCTTGCACCGTTCATTTATTCCTTGTTTTAGGTTCATGTATATTCTTGGTATTTCGGCTTATTTTCATGATAGCGCAGCTTGTTTGCTTAAGGATGATTACATCATTGCAGCCGCCCAGGAAGAACGCTTTACCCGCAAAAAGAATGACGAAAGCTTCCCAATAAATGCTATAAAATACTGTTTAGTTGAAGCCGGGATCTCTTTAAATGGGATTGACCATATTGTTTTTTACGAAAAACCGTTCCTGAAGTTTGAGCGCCTTCTGGAAACTTACCTGGCCTTTGCTCCTTCAGGCTTTATTTCGTTTATGAAAGCCATACCGATGTGGCTCAAGGATAAACTATTTCTGAAAAAGAACATTATTAACCAATTGAAACTCATCGATGAGGATTGGGACTCAAAAAAGTCAAGCCTGCTATTTACCACACATCATCATTCTCATGCAGCGTCGGCCTTCTATCCTTCGCCATTCAATAAGGCTGTTATTCTGACTGCCGATGGAGTAGGCGAATTTACAACCACCTCTGTCGCCATTGGCGCGGGCAATAAAATAGAAGAGGTCAAAGAAATTTGTTTTCCGCACTCTATCGGTCTGCTTTATTCGGCATTTACCTATTATCTTGGTTTTAAAGTTAACTGCGATGAGTATAAGGTAATGGGGCTGGCGCCTTATGGCAGGCCCGTTTATACTGATCTGATATTTAAACAACTCGTGAATTTAAAAGCAGATGGGTCATTCAGGCTGCATCAGCAATACTTTAACTACTGTACAGGCCTTACCATGACCTCGTCACGGTTTGATAAGCTGTTTGGCCAACCCAGACGAAAACCGAACGAAGCGATTTTGCAATTTCATATGGATATCGCCAGTTCCATACAGGTTGCGGCAGAGCACATCATGCTTGATTTAACCATAGCTTTGTATAAAGAATTTCAGTTTGATGATTTATGTATGGCCGGTGGCGTAGCTTTAAATTGCGTCATCAATGGTAAAATATTAGAGCAATCGGGCTTCAAACGGTTATGGATCCAACCTGCCTCCGGAGACGCGGGCGGTGCTTTAGGTGCGGCATACGCAGTATACTATGAACATTTAAGTAACGAAAGGAAAAATCCCAATGGCACAGACAAAATGCGGAATGGATTGCTCGGGCCATCTTTTAATGCCAACGATGTTAAGGAGTGTTTTATAGATAATCATATCCGGTTTGAAGAATTAGAAACAAAGCACTTGCACGAAAAAGTAGCTGCAAGTATTAACGATGGTAAAGTAGTTGGTTACTTCAAAGGACGGAGTGAATTCGGTCCGCGTGCTTTGGGCGCACGAAGTATTCTTGCTGATCCGCGAAGGATAGATATGCAATCCGTACTAAATCAAAAAATCAAGTTCAGGGAATCGTTCAGGCCGTTTGCACCTGCGGTTTTAGAAGAATACGCCCCGACTTATTTTGATTTTGAGGGATCAAGTCCTTACATGCTAATGGTTATAAGGGTTAAGTCAGAATTGCGAATAGTCCCTTTGCCGGAAAATGAACTATTGCAAGGGTTTGAACTGTTGAAAAACAAAAGATCGGATATTCCGGCGGTGACACATGTGGATTATACTGCCCGGATCCAAACTGTGAACTACAGAAACCATCCCGATTTTTATGATATGATCAAAGCATTTTACAATTTAACAGGCTGCCCCTGCCTGTTAAATACTTCATTTAACCGGATGGATGAACCTATGGTGAACTCACCACAGGATGCTATAGACTGTTTCCTAAATACGGGTATAGATGTTTTAGTAATCGAAAATTTTATGGCTGTTAAATAATGTGTCTCGTCCTGATTTTACTTGTCGTTTTTGAGTGGTAATACTGGAATCAGTTTACACCGATATTTCATTAGCCCTGATTAGGATGTGGGAAACTCCTTCAGTTTTCCATATCCTAATGCGTTTTTCTTTTTTTGCTTCTTTTTTTCTTTTTGCGGGCACAGTCTCAAATGCCAGTAACCTGACTTTCCTCCTTCCCTTTTTTAGGGCGCGGATAGCTCTTCCAACGCTTCCTGATTTCACCGGACATACCATGTGCCTGATCTGGTGATGGTAATTCAAACTTGCATGCGGGCGTCGCTCGTTGTAATTGCCGATGATCACTGAGATGCTTTTCTTTGCCTCTTTATGGTTCTGGTAGACCTTTTTTGGAAAGAATTCATTCTTGATAATTCCATTAACGCGCTCGGCAAGTGCATTCTCATATGGACTACCGCTTTGGGTCATACTGATCGCGATCCTGTCTTTGTTTAACAGGGCAGTATAATTCTGCGAGCAATATTGTATTCCACGATCAGAATGATGTATCAGGATAAATGGAGGTATCCGCGTTCTACTGTCTACTGCCATTTCCAGGGCTGCAATGCAACCAACTGCTTCCAAGCTGGGATGTAGGGCATATCCAACGATCTTTCTGGAATAAACGTCTGTGATCAGGCTCAGGTAACTGAAGCCTTCCAGCGTACGGATATAGGTGATATCACTCACCCAGAGCTGCTCCGGTGCTGACAGGGATAGATGCGCGATCAGGTTAGGATATTTTCTTAACCAATGATGGGAATCCGTTGTTTTAACCATACGCCTTCTCCGGCGGATCAATAAGCCGTGAATGCGTAACAGATCATACAGCAAGTCCCGCCCCATCTTTATCTCATGCTTTTCCATCTCCGGAATGAGCATATGTAATAGTTTTCTGGTTCCCAACATAGGAACAGCAGCCGGAACTCGCCCACCAGCGTCAACACAACCATATGTGCGATACTTGTCCTTGAAGCCTTATGATGAGCTAAGTAGTAAGCCTGACGGCTTACACCAAACAGTGCACAAATAGCTACCAGGGTATATTCTGAACGCTTTTGCCGCATTCTTAAGACTGTTTGGTACCACGCTTTTTCGGATCTTGATATGTAGGTCACTTTCTGCTACCTCAATCATCGTTTCCAAGGCCAGGTTCTTCAATTGGGATAGCTCTAATGCCTCAGTAAGCTCATGTATTTTTTTGATGAGCAACTTTGATTCCTGGCTTTGGGTCATCCCTGGAACCGATGAAGAGCTGTTTGCATTCAGCAAAGTAGTCAAATTAAGCTTACCTGCCCATGCTTTTATCGTATTCCTTGGAACACGGTATTTCCGGGTGGCTCCCAAGCAACTAATCATCCCAGTTTTTATCTCTTCTACAATCTTTATTTTGGTCTGTTCTTCGACCTTATCAAATGGCTTGCGTCTTACGACGGGAGCTACTTTCTTTTTCTTCCCTGGTATTGTTTTCATTTTCTTGTTTTTAGTAACAAGCTATAGCAGGACGAGACAGTTTGCATGTCCCAGCATAACAGATACACTCTCAATCGGAACGTCATTGGCAAGTGTAACAGTCGTCGCAAAAGTGTGACGGGCTATATGAAAGGTTAATTCCGTCTGAATACCGCAAAGCTCCGCGATCTCTTTTAAATAATCATTGACTGTCTGGTTCGAGGGGGCCGGGAAAACAAGTCCGGAGTTTGAACATTTCGGATGCCGCTCATATTTTTGCATGATTTCAATGGCAGCCGGAAGCAAGGGTACTCTTGTTGGTACATCCGTTTTTTGGCGATTTGTCATGATCCACTTTTCACCGTCAAAACGGTCAATGATATCTGTTCGGCGTAACTGCTTAATATCAATGTATGCAAGACCTGTGTAGCAACTGAAAAGGAATATATCGCGAATCTGTTGTAGACTTACTGATGAGAACTGTTTTGTTGCTATGGCAGAAAGATCATTTTCCTCCAGACAAGTACGTGGAATCCGTTTGACTTTACCTTTGTATTTTACAAAGGGGTTTTTGTCTATCCAGCCATTGTCAATACTTAACAAAATGATTTTCTTAAAATTTCGAATGTATTTTACCGCAGAATTATTGGCGCACTTCCGCTCAGTACGCAGCCAGAAGTCATAGTCCGTAATAAACTGATAGTCGATTTTGCGGAGGCCGATATTTGTCAGATTATAACGCCATTTTAAAAATCGTTGGATATGACTTAACGATATTCTATACCGGCCAAGCGTGCCTTTCGTAGTTTCCTTTCCCACAAGTTTTTCAAAGCGTTTATTGTGTTCTTCAAAAACTTCGATGAGCGTTTTGGGACGTTCCTCCTTTCCGAGAAAGCGATTCCTGAGGCCTTCCGCAGTAATCTCTTCCTCGCCTTTCACCATTGAGCCGTGCACTTCATCAATTTGGGTGCGCAATGTATCAAGATAATTGTTAAAAGTTTTCACAGTCTCCTTGGTACCTTTCATGCGTCCGGCTGCACTGTTCCATTGTGAGGGCTCGCACTCCCTGGAGATGGCTGTTTCTGAGCGGCGACCTTCAATGGTGATCCGCATGTAAACCGGCACCGGGCCGGCTGTGTAGTTTCTAGGTTTCTTCAAATAGAAGAGCAAACTGAATGTTGTTTTCATAAAAAATAACTCAGAAAAAGTTAAACAAAATTAGTTCTGCGTCACGTTTTTGACAAGATGTTCATTTTTTAACTACCTGTAAATAAGATAATTAATTGCTTTCTGGTGAGTTAGGTTTAATCCTTGCTGACTCACCGAATTACTCACCAGAATTATACTCATTTTCGTACAAAACAGTGCGAATTCTGAAAAAAAGAAAAGCCTGCAAATATTTGATTTGCAGGCTTTTAGTCATTTTTGGTGTGAAAATCAGCGGAGAGGGAGGGTTCAGAACATTTCTATATAACCACCTCATTATCAATATGTTAACATTGTCATTTTTTCAAACGCAACGAATCACGCAATAGGCAAATAACTCTAATTGTTACCCGAAATTAAGAATAATTTATTAAAAGACAAGCTTACCAGAAAACGTGATAATGACATCTGCATTCTGCAACTCGTGTAAATACTTGGATATCTGAACGCCATAACCATTAACGTAAATCTGCGTTAATCTTCCCGACTAATGTATTTACAACTCATTAATAACATCAAATGAATGCTTATCATGTCTGCAATCTTTTATAAAAGAGCGGCAACATCAACAATGGGGCTGATCAGCGCTTGAGTATTTGGCTAACCAAAGATTTATTCAACAGTGCAGCGTCTTTATGGCCAGTTGCCTGTGCAACGATCATCGCCCCCAGGATGAGACTGAGTAATTGCGGCAAGAGGATTTTAACCTGAGTCGGCTCAACCAATTGATCTAAACGTTGCTGTATAAATACCGCAGCTTTCTCCAGGTGCCGGTCCACCTTCGCCCGAAGCGGTTTCTCCTCGTCCGTACTGAAATCACTTAAGCCCCTCGTAAAGACGCAACCATTAAAATCCCGGTCGGCGATCCAGTCATCCACCGCATCAAAGGCTGCTAGCAGCTGGGCTTTTGGATCGTCACCCGCCGCCGCCACCCGTTTTTCCAGGATATCGAAACGGAACGCATCCCAAAAGTCAAGGTAAGCACCGACAAGATCAGATTTTGACGGGAAGTAGCTGTAGAAGGTTCTTTTGGATACCAAACTTTCCGCAATGATGCGGTCGATACCAATGGTATGCACATCATGCTCATTGAATAGTCGTATCGCCGTCTTTAATATCCGCTCCCCGGGTTTCAGGGTGTCGATCTTTTCTGATCGCAAGTCACGAAAGGGGCTCGTTGTGTCTGCCATATCCAAAAATAAGGCTTTTAACTGCTTGAAATATCAGGCAATTGTCAAAGTAGACAGACTTGTATACTTTTAATTGCTAAAGTAGACAGACCTGTATACATTTGATCCATAAAATTTAAAGACATGACAAATTTCAGCCAATTCGAATTCAGGAACTTGCCCGGGTTCGACCAAAACACTTTTGATGGTTTTGATAAAGCCATCCCAATGAAAACACTGGTGATCTATTGTTTTGATCCCAGGGCCGCGGAAGTCCCGAAAGCCGTAGCCGATTATCTGGGTGATGAGGTTTATCCCGGCGAAAACATCACCGACGAAAATGGTGTCCGGGTAGGCCATACCCGCACACTGTTCGCTTTATCAAATGGCGGCGGCCGCGCCTTGCAGTCCTTGCAATCCATCGCCACGATGGACTATCTGTTCCATTATCAGAATGTGGTCATTGTTCACCACTCTTTCTGTGGCATGACCTCTTATACGCCCGAACTTTTGATCGAGAAGTTCCACACGCATCATCATACGGATATCTCCGGTTTGTGGAATCATGAGGATATGGCTATTGAGGACTATGAGAAAACCATCAAACACGACGTGGAGCTGCTTAATAATAGCCCGCTGGTACCCAAACACCTCAATCTCTACGGCTTCTTTTATGAGATCAATTCGGGTGAGTTGACGGAAGTGGTACGTGTACCTGCCAGCGAAAGGTCGGGGTCATGATCGCCGGTATCAAAACGCCTGACTCTGCCATTGCACGCCAGGCGGAGCAATATGCACGTGAGTATTCAAGCGATGTACTGTTCAACCACGTGATGCGGTGTTATTACTTCGGTGAGCTGTTCGCCCGGAAGAGAGGCGTTAAAGTTGATCATGAGCTCATGTTCGTATCCGCAGTTTTGCATGACCTTGGTTTTACCGAAGCAGGAAAAGGGCCGCACCGCTTCGAAGTAGAAGGTGCGCACGCGGCCAGAAGGTTCCTTTTGGATAAGGGGGTGGCGGATGACCGGGCCTGGCAGGTGTGGCATAACATCGCCCTGCACGTGGGTGACCTGAACCTCTTCAAAGATGAACCGACCCGCGTGATGCAACAGGGTATCCTGTACGATCTTACGGCTTTACCGCCGGAACTGGCCCTCGAACCTAAAGATGTTGCAGATGTACTTCACCATTATCCGCGACTGGGATTTAAGCAGGGTTTTTTGGAGCTCTTTACCAGGGAACTGGACAGCAAACAGCCTTACCCGCACCGCTTTCATTTCTGCAGTTGTATTGAGCATCACCGTTCAAATACGCTCAATATCCCGAAACCGGAAGATTTTTTAGGTAGCGCCCCATTCGCCGACTGATGAAAAAAGAACAACGATACATAGGGGCACTCGCCCTGGCGATCAATGGGTTGATTGCCCTCTCCGTTTTCTTACCCAAAACGGCCCTGCCCGCCAGTTTCCATGTTAACTTGCTGCCAAAGGTCAACGCCGTTCTTAACGGCTTGACCTTTGTGGCCCTGCTGACCGCGCTGATCTCCATCCGGCGTCAGCGCCGCGACTGGCACCGACGTTTCATCGGCATCGCGTTTGTCGCAACCAGTTTGTTCCTCATCAGCTACCTGGCCTATCATTTCACTACGCCCTCGGTCCGCTACGGCGGTACCGGCAACCTTAGGTATGTGTACTACCTTGTATTGACCACGCACATTGTTCTGGCCATTATCATCGTGCCCCTGGCCATGTATACCATGGCGCTGGCTCTTAAAAACCAGTTTGACCGTCACCGGAAACTCGCTCGTTGGACAATGCCTATCTGGCTTTACGTCAGCCTCACTGGTGTGATCGTCTACCTGATGATCTCGCCTTACTATGTCAAATAGTGTCAGTAATTGGCTGTTCCGGGTTAGCAGCCCGGGTTAAACCCGGACTACCTTTGAGTATTCAATTCAAAACAAATGAAAGATCAGATCAAAGTACTCATCACCGGCGCGACCGGCAAAAGCGGCGGGGCCGCTATCGATGAGCTGTTAAAAATGGGCTATCCCGTGCGGGCGCTCGTCCACCGGTTGGATGAACGTTCGGCACAACTGGCCGCCAAAGGTGTTGAGGTGGTCGTTGGTGACCTGTTAAGCTTGGATGACATCTCGGCCGCCATGCAGGGTATCGACACCGCCTACCTGTGTTACCCTGTGCTGGTGCCCGGCGTATTGCAGGCCACCGCTTATTTCGCTATCGCAGCTAAAGAGAACGGCCTGAAAGGGATCGTTAATATGTCGCAGATATCGGCCAGACGGGAAGCCAAAAGCTACGCTGCCCAGGATCATTGGGTAGGCGAACAATTGCTCAATGCTACCGGCATCCCCACTGTACACTTAAGGCCCACCTTTTTCGACGATTGGTTCCTGTATATCCGCGACCTGATCAGGGACAATAACGAGCTCGCCCTGCCTTTCGGCAACGGACGTTGGGCACCGGTGGATTCCGCCGACCTGGGACGCGTTGTCGCCAAAGCAGCGACGAATATCAACACCTATGCCGGGCAGATCCTTAAGCTTTACGGCCCGCAGGAATACAGCGTGGCAGAAATGGCTGCAGTCATATCCACCGAACTCGGCCGAACGATCCGGTACCAACCCGTAACCATCGCCGAATTCTTTGAACGTAATGCCAAAAGACCGGCCAGTGAACATTTCATCCAGCACGTGACCCACGTGGCCGAAGACTGTGTGAACGGCATTTTCGCAGGGACGAACGGCCTGATCGAAACCATCACCGGCCAGCAGGCGGAAACACTGGCGGACTTCTTCAGAAAGAATAAATCAGTATTCAGTTAAATGTAGATCTGTGTTAGTATTCGTACAATACGGGTTAGCAGCACCTGCGGGCACAGGCCTACCTTTGGTGTATCAAAACAAGTAAATCATTTAAAATTAATAATCATGAAAAAGAAAATTTGGCTGGTCACA
Organism: Mucilaginibacter sp. R-33; assembly: GCF_049949235.1. Lineage (NCBI taxonomy): Bacteria > Pseudomonadati > Bacteroidota > Sphingobacteriia > Sphingobacteriales > Sphingobacteriaceae > Mucilaginibacter > Mucilaginibacter sp. R-33. The sequence goes on along the minus strand of NZ_CP188089.1, from coordinate 4,487,584 downwards.
GGTGCCGGCAAAGGCTTCGGCCTCGAAATCGTTAAAACCGTCCTCGCAGCGGGTGACAAGGTGATCGCTACCGTCAGGAATGATGCCGCCGGATTGCAGGCAGCTTTGGGGAACCCGGCAGACCTGCTGGTCGTCAACCTGGATGTTACCAACGAGACTGAAGTACAACAAGGGGTCAGTGAAGGCCTGGCGAAGTTCGGACAGATCGACGTCCTGGTCAATAATGCCGGTTTCGGCATTGTCGGTGCCATTGAAGAAGCTTCAGCTGAAGAAGTGAGGCGGCAGTATGATACCAACGTATTCGGCGTACTGAATCTGGTCCGCGCCGTATTGCCCGGAATGCGGGAAAGAAAGGCTGGACAGATCATCAACATTTCGTCGCTCTTCGGTTACGGTGCCTTAGCAGGCTGGGCCCTGTATGGCTCGACGAAATACGCCGTCGAAGGCTTATCCGAAGGTTTGGCCTTGGAGCTCGCCCCGTTTAACATCAAGGTTACTGCCCTTGCGCCGGGCCTGTTCCGCACCCAGTTCCTAAACTCGCAAAGCTACTCCCTGACCAAGCAGTCGATCGCAGACTACCAGCCTACCGTAGTTGGGCAAATGAAGGCGGTTCCGGAAGCCCTGCACGGCAACCAACCCGGCGACCCGGCGAAACTGGCGCACGTCATCCTGGAGTTGGCGAACACCGAAAATCCGCCGCTTCATTTACCGGTGGGACAGGACTCGCTGCAAACCTACCGCACCAACCGCGACAAGGTTAGCCAGGAAATTGAGGCCTGGGCTGGCAAATTCACGCCTACAGAGATCTAGGCCATGAAACGCAGGCTCATCAATAAGGAACTCTGGTATTCCTTTATCGCTATCCTGAAATATTTCCCCAAAGCCCTGGTCAGGCCACAGGTAGACGGGCTATTGTTTTACGAACCTGAAAAACAGGCGGAATTCCGGCGACGGGTGCAAAGCCTGACGCCGGGTTCCAAAAGGGTCTGGGGCACGATGGTTGCAGCGCAGATGCTGCACCATCTCAACCTGTCGCTGGGCGGCGCGCTGGGTTATTTCGATCTTTGGGACGAGAGTTACGGATTGAGCCGTACGCTATTCAAATGGCTGCTGGTCGATTTCTTCCCGGAACAGCCGCGGGGATTGCGCATGCCGCTGAATTTCATTATACCGCACCAAGCCCAATATGACTTTGAAAATGAGCAAAAACTATTGCTGGAGATACTGGACAAGGCCTGGACCACGCCAACCGAAGGCTGGGGGCCGCATCCCCTGTTCGGACGGCTGACCCGCAAACAATGGGGGAAACTGGCGCTGATCCATATCGATTACCATTTAAGGCAATTTAGTGCCTGATCTTTTTTAAATTAGACCTGATGAAACACTACAGTTCCTTAAGCGAGATGCACCGCGACAATTGCCTGCCCGAACCCGAGCACCCGATGCTGAGCCTGATCAGGATCACGCCCGGCCTGGTGCTGAATTTCCAGGAATTCACCTGCGATTGCTATATGATAGGGTTGAAACACATCAAAGCCGGGCATTGGCTTTATGGCCGCACACGTTTCGATCACGAAAAAGGTTCGATGGTGTTCTGGAAACCGCGTCAGATCATCGAGATCCACAACCTGGAGTTGGAAGAGGGCGGCTTTATCCTGCTGTTTCATGAAGATTTCTTATTGGGCAGCGCGTTGCAACGCGAGATCAGTCGATATACCTTTTTTGACTATGAAGCGGACGAAGCTTTACACCTGGCACCTAAAGAAGAAAAGATCATCACGCGGCTCTTCGAATCTATCGACACCGAATACGATAATAACCAGGATGAATTCAGCCGTAATATTATCCTGGTCAATATCGATTCCTTGTTGAAATACGCCGAGCGGTTTTATAAACGGCAGTTCATCAACCGCCGGGAACTTAGCGGCAAAACGGTGACCGCTTTCCAAAGGCTGCTCGACGATTTCATCCGCCAGGACAAGTTGGTGAAGGAAGGCCTGCCTTCGGTAGCCGCACTTGCGGCTGAGCTGAATATGTCGCCGCGTTACCTCAGCAATGCTCTGAAACTGGAGACCGGCAAAACGGCACAGGAACTAATCCATATCGCGCTGATCTCGGTCGCCAAGAACCGGTTGCGGGAATCCGGCGACCACGTCTCCGAGATCGCCTATTCCCTCGGTTTTGAAAATATGTCGTACTTTGCCTGGGCGTTTCGGAGATATGTTACACCCTATTCCGTGGCAAAACTGACCACCTGTTTGCTGGCAAAGAAATGCAGCTCATGCTTTAGCAGCATAAACAAAGATAATTATTTACCAATTTCCATTTAGCCTGGTGCTGCTCTATCTATAACCTCTTTTTTCTTTTCGAAGCTTTAATATGCAAGGTGATTGCAGGATCTCCATTCTGGTTATGGCCGTTCATTGCTTTATTAGAGGCTTTCAGCGCTATTTCGCATACCTAATGAGGCTACCGATCAACTCGTTCACCCGGCGACTGTATTTGGCATTTAAAAGGACGGCCAGCGTCTGATGCATAAACTACCAAAAATGGGGTGGTCAATTTGATCCGGAATCAGGTGGTCACTTTGGTCCGGAATACCCTGGTCACTTTAAATCGGAATCAGGTGGTCAGTTTGAGCGGAATCTCCACATATTTTAGTCTTTCAATATCATACCTTTTATTAATTATTTTAACTATTTCCTCTTTAGTTAAGACAGTAGGATATACTTCTATGCGTTTGATTTTAACACCTTGAAACGGATCTTTTTTTAATAGCCCGCTTTTCAGACTTCCGATTATAATTTTTTTAAAGTTGCCTAAATACTTTATAGCTGTGTTCTGCCCACAATTCTTTTCGCTCTTAAGCCAGAATAAGAATTGGTCTATGAATTCGTAATTTAACTCTCCTAGTTCCATATCCTCTTTTCCATATCTCCATCTAATAAAATTGCTTATATGCGAGTAGGCTGTCTTATATCGAGTTAGCGTACCTTCAGCAACATTTTTTCCTACTAAAGCTTTCATTTGAATATTGTGTTCCAGAAACACTGTCTTAATGAAATATTTTTTCTCGTCTTTTCCTAAAAGTACATCCTTTATGCTTTCTGCAGTTATCGGCTTATTGCGTTCATATAGTTTGGTTTTTGCTTGATAAACCTTGCTTAAAATAAGATCCAGATAAGAGTTTAATTCCCTTGTTTCTTTATTGTCGCCTATGGCTCTACCAAACGATGTATTCCATTGGCTGAGCGCCCATTGTCTTTTAATTGAAAGTTCACGATGAATGCCATCTACTGTAATGCGGAGATAAACATATCTTTTTTCATCCTTTTGATTTTTAGCTTGCTTTAAGTAATAAAACACACCGAAGCTTTTTTCTAACATAGAATTTAAAATTTCGCTAAAGCTTACAAGAGATCTTTTCAAATCAAAATTTGTCAAACGTACTATTAACGCTACATAGAAGACGGTTTATGTAGTCCCGAGTGGTTTTAAATGCGATTGTCTTACCTATATTTTGGGTCTTTGCAATTATGGCTGTCTTTGAATGTAGGAACAACTAATTCTTTGCCCCATATTTTATTGCCAGCCTTTTGCGGGTTTAATATAAAATGATTATTCCTGGTTTGAAAATATAAGGTGATAGCTGCCTTGCATTCGTCAAGACTTGTATAATCGCTATTGTGAATAATAGATTTGGCCAGTCCACTGAATACAGATTCAATCACATTTAAAAATTGTGCAGAAGCCGGGAGTGGTGCCAATTCCACCAACGGTGTTTTGTGGACAAGCCGGTAACTTTCGCTATTCAATTGCTCAATATAGCTGACCAATTTTTTAGAGGCGTGCCAGGATGCAGCATCCCAGGAAAAGTAAAGTTTTTCCTCATTTTGATATTTGATCGGTAGCAAGTCTATGAGTTTGATCATTTCTTCGGTTTCTTTTTTTTGTGAATAGAAATGCGTGATCTGATTTTGAGATAGCTCCAATGCCGCCGTACAGATAGTCCAGCCTTTGCTTTTTTGAATCTGCGGAAACGTTTTTCTTTCGCTCCTCTTGACCAACGACCGGCCTCCTTTCATTTTCACAGCGAAAGGGCCAAACTCATCTACCGAAAAAAACTTCTCCCTTGATCCAAGATTTTGCAGGATTGCAGTGATCTTGTCCATCTTTTCCCGGAAGTTGGGATCGGGACTTGTCAACACTTCCTTTGCCTTGCGGTAAACATAACCCTCTTTTTTAAGATAGGCCGATATGGTGGAGCCGGATATGTAAATGCCATATACCTTTTGATAAACGGCAGATAAATCTGCCAGAAACCAGGATGTACGATTGATCCCGTGTAATTTGGGGGACTCATGAATTAGCCTTACCAAATTGTCGCGCTTTTCTTTGATTCCGTTTATGATATCCTTATTCGCACGCCGGGGTTGCTTTTCCAATCCTTTAATGCCTTTTGCTTTGTAGTCCCTGATCCAATCCGATACTTTATCAGCGCCGCGATCTACCTTAATAGCAATATCAACCGCCGATTTTGAATGGAAAGACTCCATGATGACCACTGACCGTTCCCATTTACGTCTGTCGGAGGATCTACGCCATCGTTTCAATATTTTTAAGTCTTCCGCAGGTATTGTAAGCACTTGCGAAAAGTTACGAAGCACGACTTTGTTCTCTTTTAACCATTTTGAAAAATGCTGGCAAAACGCGGAGCGATTGTAACCATTTGGATAAATAGCCAAATAACGTAGCCAGACATCCTTTGCGCTGGCGGGTTTATCTAAACCTATTAATAATGGCAAGACGTTTATCAAATCCTGATATTTATCATTCCGTGGATATTCGATTTTGAAAACGGGAATTCCAACATCTCGATAAACTGCTTCGCCTGGACAGTTATCGGCAAATGCCTTGTATTTTTTAATATAACTTTTCACGGTGTTTCTGGAAATGGCTAACCTCCGGGAGGTTTGTCTAATATTGATTGCTCCATTTAAAAGCATGCGACCAATAGATATTTGTTTTTTCTCAGGGATTCTTGTACGTGCCATACTTAAAAATTTAGTGTACCGACAGTAATTACCTGATAAAACTTCGTTATATTAATATGGTTTCCAAAGACTTGTTAATGCGAAATTTAAGCTATACCTTAAAATTGCATTATTTTAAGGTAATCAATATCATCCGAGCTGACTTTAATGCCACAAAACTCATTGACATTAAAATATTTAATTTTTAAGGTCAATAGTTTATATTTGTATTATGCCATACCCAATAAACCCTGACCGGAGTGTTCCCTGGAATACCTTGCCGGAACTGCCAATTGACAAAAACCTCTATGAAGATGTCGAAATTTACAGTCAATTGGGTAATGCCAAAGCCGCGCTTGGCCGCTTACAGGGCAGAAGTATCGTCATTCCAAATCAAGGGTTGCTCATTAATTCCATTAGTTTACAGGAAGCGAAAGCATCCAGCGCAATAGAAAATATCTTTACAACTGATGATGAATTGTACCAGGCCTACAGTGAAGAACAAATCCAGCAATTAAACGGGCCGTCCAAAGAAGTACTGTATTATCGGGAAGCCTTATGGGAAGGTTATACGTATTTGAAAGCAGAGCAGGTTTTTGACGAAAATTACTTCGTGAAAATGTACCGGATCGTTAGCCAGTTTAATGATGGCATCAGAACCCCCATCGCCCAAATTGTTATCAAAGAGGGTGGCACCGGGCCAAATGCTGGGAAAGTTTCCTACACGCCGCCAAGGGGCAAAGGAGTAGTCGAAGCAAAACTCCACAACTTGATCGAATTTTTGAACGACGACAAAACTTATGCCATAGACCCATTGTTGAAAATGGCCATTGGCCATTTTCAATTTGAGGCGATACACCCTTTCCGGGATGGCAATGGGCGCACCGGCAGAATTTTCAACATCCACTATCTGACCAAAAAAGGCCTGCTGGATTATCCTATCCTTTTTTTAAGCCGTTACATCATGGACCATAAAGAAGATTACTACGCAGGACTTGCCGGGGTAACCCAAAGAGGAAGTTGGAAGAGCTGGTTGTTATATATGCTAAAAGCTGTCGAGGTGACATCGAACATCACCTATGACAAGATCAACGACATCGTTAGTGCAAAAGATGCCATTTTAAAAGCCATCATCGAAGATACCGACATCGCACGCCCCGAATCGCTGGTCAATGCCATATTTACCCAACCATACACACGGGTAAAGCACCTGGTCGGCGGCAATATTTATGCGGAAAATACTGCCAGAAAATACCTTGACCAGTTAACGGACATGGGTGTTTTGGAAAAGAGAGTAATCGGTAAAGGCAATTATTACCTAAATCTGGAACTGTACAGGATACTATCTGAATAACCTGTGCTGACCATTATTTTCTTCGCGGTTTGCGCTTAAGTTTCAGGGTTTCCGCTTTTTCCTCTATTTCCTGGCGCGTAAGCTTTTGATGGGATAGCAACCAGTTCATTAACATCTTTTTTGGAAACCGGATACCCCCTCCGGGTAAACCTATATAAGGTAATTCTCCGGCAGATTTTAACTGGTAAAGCGTTTGGCGGGAATACCCGGTTATTGTTTCGGCGATCTCGTATCCGCCAATTTCGTCTTCGTCATTTAAGGTTTAATCAACCGGCATGAACCCGGTCATGCATTCTTTTATAATGACCATTAAATCTGCGACGGTCAGATCAATCAAACGCGTATTTTTATCTATACTCATAGTTGCAAATTTACCATCACCAACCGGTAGCCACTATCTCTATTACCTTCTTTATTACCATCTCCATTACTTGTCTACCATCAGATGTCTCAGCAGGTTTATTTTGATGTTTGTGTGTTAAGCCTGAATGGATAAGGCTGTAGCACAGATAATCCAATATAAAGGCATGAGGTTTAGCGTGTTTCATCAGTACTATAAAATTACGGCCGCATTCCGCATAGTAACTCTCAAAGTCATCTTAATATATCTGTATATCTGGGACTTAAAGTGGGATTATACTTGATTTTTTTTAAAACATAACTAACTTATTATTAAATAGTTATATTTTCTTATAAAGTATCTTTATGCTTTATTGCAACCCATTGATTTACAACGAAATAAGTCAGAAAGCGTCTTTTTTTGGAAAAAAAAGACGATACAAAAGACGCAATGGAATTGTGATTGTTTTTTGATTTTTAAAGAGAGTTAAAATTGAAAAACCCCTTAATTTCGCTAATTAAGGGGTTTTTTAATTTAAAAAAGCAAGATTCAAAATCTTTTTCGATCTTTAAAATATCGCTATAAATAACTGATTATCAGATAGTTATAGCATTCAGCGGAGAGAGAGGGATTCGAACCCTCGATACCCTTTTGGAGTATACACACTTTCCAGGCGTGCTCTTTCGACCACTCAGACACCTCTCCGTGTAAATGTGGATTGCAAAGGTAAAATATTTGCCCTTACTATCAATAAAAAAGCGAAGCCTGTTTTAACCGGCTTCGCTTTCACAAAAACTTAACTCTACTTATAAAAATTGCACTCGCGCAAGTATGACAGTTATGGTGTGCTTTGGTTTAATTTGAGTAAAAAATATTAGGCTGCAATGCAGATACATAATTTTAGCTTATGTTTGCTCTGCACTGTCACATGGCGGTGGTTAACATAAAATACTGTTTTGGTTGCAATGCTGAGCATCAACGACATTAAAAAACCTATTGCTGCTGATATTGATGCGTTTGAGGAGAAATTCAGGAACTCAATGAAAAGTTCCGTCCCGCTGCTTGACCGCATCACGCATTATATTGTAAAGCGTAAAGGCAAGCAGATCCGTCCTATGTTCGTGTTCTTTTCGGCCAGTATTTGCGGGGGGATCAATGAGGCAACGCACCGCGGGGCGGCATTGGTTGAGCTGTTGCATACGGCATCACTTGTGCACGACGATGTGGTTGATAACTCTTATCAGCGCCGCGGCTTTTTCTCTATCAATGCTTTATGGAAAAATAAGATAGCCGTTTTGGTAGGCGATTACCTGCTTTCAAAAGGTTTGCTGCTTTCTATTGATAACAACGATTTTCAATTACTGCGTATTGTTTCGGATGCTGTTAAGCAAATGAGCGAGGGTGAACTGATGCAAATTGAAAAGGTGCGCCGCATGGATATTGGTGAACCTGTTTATTATGAAGTGATCAGGCAGAAAACCGCTTCGCTTATTGCATCCTGCTGCGCCTGCGGTGCTGCGTCGGCAGGGGCCAGTGACGAGGTGATTGAAAAAATGCGCCTCTTTGGCGAGAAAATAGGCATCGCGTTCCAGATCAAGGATGATATGTTTGATTTCGGAACTGATGATGTGGGTAAGCCGTTGGGTATCGATATCAAAGAAAAAAAAGTTACTCTGCCGCTTATTTACGCCCTGGCCAATTGCAGCAGTTCAGAAAAAAAGAGGGTGATCAACCTGGTGAAGAACCATAATGAAGACCCTAAAAAGATTGCTGAGATCATCAAATTTGTGAAGGATACCGGGGGCTTACAATACGCCGAAACCCAGATGAAAAAGTACCAGGAGGAGGCTTTCGAAATCCTGAACACTTTTCCCGACAGTGATTCGCACCGCGGGCTGGAGCAACTGGTTAGGTTTACTACCGAACGGGACAAATAATCAATTTTATTGCTGCGTATAAATAACTGGTTTTTTAAAGATGCACTCCCTATCTTTATCACAACCGGTTTTACACTTATGACAGCTACAATCCCTACATTGTTTGAATGGGCGGGTGGTACACCTGCTTTTGAACTGCTTTTCAACAAGTTTTATGATAAGGTTTTGGACGATGAACTGTTGGAACCTGTATTTAAGCATATGTCGCCCCAGCACCGGATGCATGTGGCGCATTTTGTAAGTGAAGTTTTTGGCGGCCCAAAAACCTATAGCGAAACTGAAGGCAGCCATTATGCCATGATTAATAAACATTTGCAAAAGCATTTAACCGAAGCGCACCGCAAGCGCTGGATTGAACTGTTGCTGCAAACTGCCGATGAACTGTCACTGCCCGATGATCCGGAATTTCGCTCAGCTTTTATGGCTTACCTTGAGTGGGGTACTCGGATAGCAGTGCTGAACTCCCAAACAGATAATACTACAGAAAGCCCGGATACGCCTATGCCAAAATGGGACTGGGGTGTGCCGGGAGGGCCGTATATCCCCTGAAGTAACAACACAGATATGTAAAATGACCGTTGTACCCGGTTGGCTTATCATATTTAGCATCCATCCGGCGTTTATGTTCGGGTAAACTTATTAACTTCGTAAATGCAGTCAATACAATCCCTCTTCCCTAAAATAGGTTTCTTTTCTATTCTTGATGTATTGCTGGTGGCTTTGATCATTTACCAGTTGTATAACCTTATCAGGGGAACCATTGCAGCTAATATCTTCATTGGATTTGCAGTGATCTTCGCTCTCAATTTTGTGGTGAAGGCTTTGGATATGAAGCTGCTTACCATTATCCTGGGCAAATTTGTTGATGTGGGGATCATTGCCATTATCGTGGTGTTTCAGCAGGAGGTAAGGCGGTTTTTACTATTGGTAGGTAAAAATGCTTCGCTCCAACGCAATAAAGCCTGGTGGCAATATTTCTTCGGAAAATCAGAAGTGGAGAAAAATAATTACGCCCGGATCAAGCCAATAATTGATGCCTGCAAAAGCCTTAAGCAAACCCGCACCGGGGCGCTTATTGTTTTCGCCAAGTATTATGACGAACAGTTTTATCAAAACAGTTGTGAGGTGGTGGAGGCCAAAATTTCAAAGCGATTGTTGGAAAGCATTTTTCAGAAAACCAGTCCGTTGCATGATGGTGCGGTGGTGATTTCGGAGAATAAGATTAAATCGGCAAGTTGTATTTTGCCGCTTACCGAAAAAACGGATCTGCCGGCGCAGTTCGGCCTGCGCCACAGGGCAGGTATTGGTGTAACAGAAGCCAATGAGGCCACGGCGATCATTGTATCTGAAGAAACTGGTGAGATCTCATATGCCAAACAAGGCCGGATTAAAATGAATATTAGCTTCGCAGAGCTGGAAAAAGTTTTAAATAAGGATTTTTGAGGCACTGTATATGATGAAAAAAGAACTTGTTCATAGTTTTAAAGTATTTATAACTACAGTTGTAATAGGAGCTGTTTTAACTGGGATTGCTACAATTTTCAATGACCCTGAAATATATCAAGTGTCAGATATTCTTATAGGTTTTGTTTATATGGTGCCTGTGTCGGCGATCTTGTTTATTCCCTCATGGTTATTATTTGCCTTTGTTTTGCGCAGATTTACAAAGAGAAGGATATCACCAATCTATATAAAAATTATTCTTAGTTTGCTGTCTGTGTTTTTTATAATACTAACACTATCTATTTTAAATTATCACTTTGTTTTCGGAAGAAATTACTGGCCTTCGGTATTTCCTATGTTTATTGGTTATTACCTTGCTTTGATAATAAGTATCTTGGTTTACAAAATTAAATCAGGTATTGAAGTTAGTGAGGATTCGCTAATGTCTCAGGAATGTGATACGGTTATAAAAACACAGTAAATATTACTTAACTGATGCAAGTCTTGTGCACAGGACAATGCTGGGCTGACTTGTGACTTTGTCGTGGTGTCGTCAATGAACTTATATGAAACCTGTAAGGTCTTATTGCTTGGGAATTTGGTTGACATCTACGTTAGTTGTCCTGTTATTATATTCATTGCACAGCTACCGTCAGGAGTTGAGGTCAATTTTCTTTCTGAACCCTTGTGGTCAATGTTGCAACTAATGTCATATATGTTTATATGATATTCTTCGGGTTGTTACTATCCGTGCCATGCTTTATGTTGTTTTATTTAATAACAAGCTTGTTTAATAGGCTCATTGTAAACAGAAATGTAATGAAGCTAATATTGTCGGTAGTTAGCATAATATTTTTTGTGCTCTTATTTGTCTTATTGTTCCATTCGCTGTCATTTTTAAACAAAAGGAGCTTTATTGCTTATTTAGCATATCCGCTTTCTCTTTTGTTAGGAATATGGTTTTATAAATTGGATACGAATAAAAGCACTATCAAGGAGTAACCTTTTCTTTTTTAACACCTACCGTATCCGGATTAACAACATCTATTCTTTTAATGAGCATATGGTATTTCATCCCTGGTTTATCTGTTTTAACCACAGGCATATTATCGTTAGGATAAGTTTTAACCACAGGCATCCGGCTATACACGGTTACATTATCAAAAAGTTCACGGGTATTTAGCAATGTGCTGTTATCATTTAAAAGTCCGTTTTTCGGAAGTACCGGGATTAGTTTAGACAAGTTGCTGTCAGGCTTTAATGGCTTCAGGTTAAAAAGTTTATCGGCAGCGTTATTGTTGTTAGGCGCCTTATTGAGGCTTTGTGCTTTAAGCTGATCTGCACAGGCTAAAATTGCAACAAAAAGTAGGGCTTTTTTCATGGCGATAATATTTTATACTAATATACCTATCATTCAATAATATTTAAATGTTAAATAATGTTATTAAATGTTAAATGCTTTTGAATTGAACCCAAATACCAAAGCCATAAACTGATAGATTTTATTACTTTTGTGGAAAATTTAAAAACCGATGAGCGAACTCATTAAAAAACAAGTGAACGATGCAAAGGCCTTGATGGAAAAGGCCATTGACCATGCAGATAGCGAATTAAATAAAATACGTGCAGGTAAGGCAAGCCCTTCATTACTTGACGATATCAGGGTTGATTACTATGGTACCCCAACACCACTAAGCCAGATAGGTAGTGTTAACACCCCTGATGCCCGTACCATTGTTGTTCAGCCATGGGAAAAATCATTGTTAAACCCTATTGAAAAAGCCATTAAAGAAGCTAATTTAGGTGTTAACCCTCAAAACGATGGTATCATTATCCGTATTAATGTACCGCCGCTTACCGAAGAGCGCCGCCGTGATTTGGTTAAAAAAGCTAAAGCCGAGGCTGAGACCGGTAAGGTGGCTGTTCGTAACATCCGTAAAGATGCTAACGAAAAGATCAAAAAATTAAAATCAGAAGGTGTTTCTGAAGACGAAATAAAGACAGGCGAAGCTGAAGTTCAAAAACTTACTGATGCTTATATTGCTAAAGTTGATCAGCTTTCAGAAGCTAAAGAAAAAGATATCATGACGGTTTAATATTAACCTTGTGTCAAATTAAAAGGGAATGAGCTACTTAGCCATTCCCTTTTTTTATGTTTGCCGTTGAAACATGAATGTATTAATCTCTTACTTAAAAAAACACCGCTGGATAGTTGTATTTGCACTTTTCCTGGCGGCTATGAATATAGGCTTCTCACTGCTCGACCCATGGATAACCGGTCGTATTGTTGACCGTGTTATTGAACAACGCAGTAAGCTGCAATATGACGCATACCTCAACCAGGTGCTGATGCTGGTTGGCGCTGCTATTGGTGTTGCCATGGTATCGCGTATAGCTAAAAACTTCCAGGATTATTTTACCAATATCATTACCCAAAAGGTTGGGGCCGAAATGTATGCCGATGGTTTAAAGCACTCGCTTGAGTTACCCTACCAGGTATTTGAAGACCAGCGGAGCGGCGAAACTTTAGGTATATTACAAAAGGTGCGTTTAGATTGCGAAAAGTTTATTACCTCCTTTATCGGGATCCTTTTTGTTTCGCTTATCGGGATGGTATTTGTTATCATTTACTCGGTAAGCGTAAGCTATAAAGTTACCCTGGTATATTTCGCGGCGATACCTGTCATCACTTTTGTGAGTATGGCCATGAGCCGGAGAATTAAGAAAATCCAAAAGACAATTGTAGCCGAAACAACAGCGCTGGCAGGTTCAACAACCGAATCGCTAAGGAATATCGAGCTTGTAAAAAGTTTGGGTTTGGCAAAACAGGAAATAGCAAGATTAAATAATACTACCTACAAAATTCTCGACCTGGAACTGAAAAAAGTGAAGTATGTACGCAGTATGAGCTTTGTACAGGGTACTACCGTAAACTTTGTACGCAGTGTAATGGTTGTAGTACTGTTAATGCTTATCTTCAAAGAGACTATCTCTCCTGGTCAGTATTTTAGCTTTTTATTTTATTCGTTCTTTTTATTTAACCCATTGCAGGAGTTAGGTAATGTGATCCTTTCCTGGCGTGAGGCTGAAGTTTCCCTTGGCAATTTCAGGAATATCCTAAGTATCCCCATTGACAAAAAACCCGAAAAGCCTGTATTGCTTGAAAAGGTGAATACCCTAACTTTTAACGATGTCAGCTTTAAACATTTAACAGCTAATCGTAATGCCCTTAACCATATCAGCTTTGAAACCAATTCGGGCGAAACGATCGCTTTTGTTGGCCCTTCGGGTTCGGGTAAAACTACATTGGTTAAATTATTGGTAGGTTTATATCAGCCCCTGCAGGGCGATATTTTATACAACGGTACATTAAGTAAAGAAATCGACCTTGATCAGCTGCGCGAAAAAATAGGTTTTGTAACCCAGGATACGCAACTGTTTTCGGGTACCATCCGCGAAAACCTGCAGTTTGTACGCCCGGATGCTACCGATGAGGAATGTATGGATGTGCTGCAGCGTGCCGCATGCCAAACCCTGCTGGCCCGCGCCGATAAAGGATTAAGCACTGTAATTGGCGAAGGTGGTGTAAAAGTATCTGGCGGCGAAAAGCAGCGTCTTTCTATAGCCCGCGCGTTATTACGCCGACCGGATATCCTTGTTTTCGATGAGGCCACTTCATCGCTTGATTCCATTACCGAAGAAGAGATCACCGAAACCATCCGTAACGTATCCGAAAAGGAAAATCACATTACCATTCTCATCGCTCATCGTTTATCAACAATCATGCATGCCGATAGCATTTATGTATTGGAGAAAGGCCGCATTATTGAAGGTGGCAAACATGCCGATCTGATTGCCCAAAAAGGCTTATACTATGCCATGTGGAGGCAGCAGATAGGGGAGAAGGATACAGTGGACACGTTGGATTAAGGCACTAAGTAATCTAATAAAGAAAGGCGATATTAAAAACATCGCCTTTTTTAGTTTCTATCGTCATTATAAGAAACGAAGTAATCTCAGATAAGCACCAAGCTTAAATATTTTTATTTTCAATCATCCTGAAAAACTCATCGCGGTAAGTATCGCCTACGGGGATGATCTTATCTCCTATCTGGATGCGGCTCCGTTCAATGCTGTCTATTTTATTGAGGGCGACGATATATGATTTGTGTACCCGAACAAAATGTTTTTCGGGCAAGGCATCTTCCATCTTTTTCATGCCCTGCAGGGTAATAATACGCTCGGCAGAAGTGAAGATGCTGATATAATCCTTCAAGCCCTCAATAAACATGATGTCATGCAGGTAAACTTTCTGAATTTTATGCTCGGTTTTTACAAAGATAAAATCGGTTGAAAAATCATCCTGCTGCACGGGTTCGGCCTGCATCACTACCTGTGGTTTGGCTGCAACCGGCTGGATAATACTTTGTGCTTTTTGTACCGATTTAAAAAAACGATCAAATGCGATAGGCTTTAACAGGTAATCAACTACATCAAGTTCGTAGCCTTCAAGCGCGTACTGCGGGTAGGCTGTAGTTAAAATAACCTTGGCCTTGCCGTTGGCGATCTTCAAAAACTGGATGCCGGTAAGTTCTGGCATCTGAACATCTAAAAACACAAGGTCGGCTTCGGCGGCCTGTACCATGGTAAGCGCCTCGATGGGGTTGGTTGTAGCTTTAACCAATTGCAAAAAAGGCATCTTGGAAATATAGTCTTCCAAAATATGCAGCGCCAAAGGCTCATCGTCAACTACCAAACATCTGATCATAGCGTAAAAATAATGTAATAATGGTTATTCTAAATTTTTTAATGTGCTGTTTTGTTATAACGGCGTCATTTCAACAGATTTATACCAGATCTCGGCGCCTTCCGATTGTAAAAGGATGCGACCGTGCGATAAGGAAGCTACTCCCCAGTTTACTAAATGCCCGTTAACATAATGCTCAATCTGGTTACCATTGCAAATAATTTCGATGGTGTTCCATTCGCCGCGCGGATTTTCAAAATTGGCGGTGCGGTAAACACGCTGCTGGTCCCACTCAATAGCCGATTTATTAGGCGTAACCACATTAGTATGCTGTACGCACCAAATATCCCCGCAATCACCTTCCTGGATCTGGCATTCTATCGATCTTGGCCAAACAATATCCTTATCGCCCTCTCCAAAATGATATAAAATACCTGCATCGCGTACGCCTTTTTCGCGCGGGTGATATTGTTTGCTCCCCCATTTAAATACTACTTTCAGGTAATAATTATCGTACGATTTTTGGGTGGCCATATAGCCAAAATATTTACCCATTACATGTACCATGCCGTTTTCGATGGCGAAGTTATTGTGTACATCGTTATCCTTACCGAGTGTATCCAGGTAGGTATACCAGCCCTTTTTATCCTTGCCGTTCAACAGCTTTTGAACCCCAATCTCCCTGATCCAGATATTACGGAACGATACCGGAAACTCATGCTCCTGCAGCAACAAGGGTAAGGCGAAGGCATGTTTTTGATATTTGGGCTGACCAACATGCGCCACTGTTCCTTTTATAGCAACATGGTTTTGTACCAGTATGCCATTGTGTAATACGGTAATGTAAGCCGGTGATTTAACCGAGCTATCGATATTAAAGCGTGGAGCGGTATAAATGATATCATACTTTTGCCACTGGCCCGGTTTAAGCGAGGCATTTACCTGCGGCAGGTATTGTTTATAAACAGAACCGGCCTGCCCGTTTGAGTAGGTACGGTTTTTATAACTATCCAGGATTTGCAGTTCGTAGCGGCTTTGCATAATTACGCCGCTGTTGCCACGCTCCTGTCCTTCTCCTTTAACAACAGCCGGGGTGCGCCATTCAATATGCAGCTGGCAATCGGCAAAGTTTTGTTTGGTGATGATAGAGCCGCTGCCCGGCTTAACAGTTACAATACCATCCTTTACTATCCAGCCCGGTTTGTTGCCTTTCTGATCTGTCCATTTGTCCAAGTTTTTACCATCAAACAAAATAATAGCATCAGATGGCGGCTTGTTGCCGACGCCCGGTGAAACTACTTCAGGTTCGGGGTCCCAAACTTCGGTTGCTTTAGGATCGGTTTGTGCAGATGCGGTAATGGCCGATGTTGCAAGAAACAGGGCAGGGAGAAATTTTTTCAAACAGGTCATGGTTATAATGGGTTATAACTATAAATCTATTGATAATTCGCAGGTGTAAGTATATTCTTCATCCCTTATTTTTAAAGAGTACCTGTTGGGGTAAAGCAGGTTGAGCCGGCGCTGCACATTTATCAAACCAATTCCACCTACAGCATCACGGTTATTGTTATGTTTTTTGTTTTGGATGTAGAAATGCAGTTTACCATCCGCCACGTTAATAAGTAGCTTTATAGGCGAATTGATATCATTTGCAACGCCATGCTTAAAAGCATTTTCGATAAAAGCGATCAGTAGCAAAGGTTCTATTTTTTGATCGGTGATATTGCCATCTACCTTAAAATCAATAAATGCCTTGCTGCCAAAGCGGATCTTTTGCAGGTCGATATAGTTTTGCAGGTACTGGAGTTCTTTACTCAGGTCAACTTTGTTTTCGTTACATTCATACAGCATATAACGCATAATTTCCGAAAGCTTTAAAATAGCCTCGGGGGTAGTTTCTGAGCGCTGATAAGCCAGTGAATAAATACTGTTTAAGGAGTTAAATAAAAAATGCGGGTTGATCTGCGATTTCAGAAAAGCCAGCTCGGCAATAAGGCGCTGATTTTCCAGGTCGCGCTGGATGCGTTCGTTCAGGAACCAGTCTGTACTGAATTTTAGCGCTGTGCTCAGGAAAACAAATATAAGGCTGGTGAAAATACTGCTGTAAAAATAGGTGGCAAAACTGGTTACATGCCCTTTTTGATGTACTAATACAATGTCCTTAAATATTAGCCCTACTCCATATTTACCTATGCCATATATTATTATGCTTACCAGTACAGCTGTGGCATATTCCCAATACCGTTTTTTATTAAGGAAATTGGGGATATAAACCAGGTAGTTAAGGTAAAACAGACTGATGTTAATAGCAGGATAAAGCAAAAAGATCACCAGCAGCTCTTTGGTACTGAGCTGCGCATCGTTTAGCCTTGCCAAAAAAACAAAAAAGGATATAATGCCCGTCCAAAAAAACAGGTGCCAAAAAATTATCCAGGCAGTTTTAATGCCGGTTCTGGATTTCGGTAATGGTAATGAAGCCTCCATTCGCTGTTTTTAAATCCCTTTTATGTTTACGGGTGTGGCATCTAATTTAATATTTTGATAATGATATCGGCCTGTTATTTATATATAGCGGCTCATTTTTTCGATGAACTGGCTTTTATCATCGATGAACTGGTTAAAAGGTGCAGAAAAGCGTTCATCTATAAACAAAGTGTGTTGGTCTAAATGATTTTAGCAGGTTATTTTTTTAATATTCCTTTGTTGTATAAAATCACCACTCACAATGAAAACGCTTATCAAAAATTCAAATCCTTTTATCATGTTATTGATCCCGGTAATGTTTGCCCTTATTTTGGGTGTAAGCTACCAGTTCGAGCAAAAAAAGGAAACAGCAATAATTGGCCGCACAGCAGTACATGCTACCTCATTGTTTCACAAAGGTTTTGTAATGGTTAAAACCGTTTGCTCAGTAGCAAAAAATAATATATGGTAATTAAAACCGAAGGGCTTTCCTTCACCTTTGGTAAGCAGCAGGTAGTTAAATCTCTGGCGCTGCAAGTTCCGGAAGGAAGTATATATGGTTTTCTCGGTCCCAACGGCGCCGGGAAAACCACTACCATCAAACTCCTGCTTAACCTGCTAAAACCCGATGCAGGTAACATCCACATTTTTGAGCAGGATATCAAAACTAACCGCATCAGCATACTTTCACAAATAGGCTCGCTTATTGAACAGCCTGCTTTATACCAGCATTTAACCGGGAGGGAAAATTTATTGAACAGGGCCTTATTATTGCAGGTGCCTGCTCAGCGCGTTGAAGATATGCTTGACCTGGTACAGCTAACCGCCGCCGCCAATAAAAAGGCCGGGCAATATTCATTAGGGATGAAACAACGGCTTGGAATTGCACTGGCCCTGCTGGCCGATCCTAAATTGTTGATTTTGGATGAGCCTACCAACGGCCTCGACCCAAACGGTATCATCGAGATCCGCGAGCTTTTAAAAAAGCTTGTTGCCCAACACGGTAAAACTGTTTTTATATCAAGCCATCTGCTGGCCGAAATTGAACGGATGGCCACGCATGTGGGCATTATAAATAATGGCGCAATGCTTTTTCAGGGGAGTGTTGCCGACCTGCAGGCCATTAGTAAACCGCTGGTGCGCGTTGATGCCGAAAATACCGTTGACGCCGCCAACCTCTTAACCCGCAACCATATTAACGTTACCGAAGTAACCGACGAGCATTTACTGGTACCCTACATCTCCAAACAGCAAATGGGCGAGATCAACGCCCTGCTCAATAAAAACGGGCAAACGGTTTACAGCATCAGTAAACAGCAAAAAGACCTGGAGAAACTATTTTTAGATATCACCAAAACGCCTAAACCATGAAAGGATTTATACTATCGTTCCGTTCGGAGTTTTACAAAAGCCGTAAAACACTCGGCTTTTGGGCTTCGGTAATGCTTCCTTTATTTATAGGTGTTTTGTTGTTCGTAGGGTTTTATACCAAAAGTGAAAAGTTGGTGTCAATGCCGCCGATGATGCTTTGGCTACAGTTTGCTGGTGCTATTTTGGGTATCATGGGCTCATTGGTGCTGCCAATGTATATCATATTTATAGCATACTCCGTAAACAGTATCGAACACCGGGCCGATACCTGGAAAACCTTGTTTAATCTGCCAATCCCCCGCTGGTCGGTTTATGCGGCTAAATTTTTTTATGCGGTTTTCCTTGTATTTGTTTGCCTTGCGTTGTTTGTGCTGTTTACCATTGGTTTCGGCAATTTGTTAAGCATAGTAAAACCAGAGTTACGGTTCGACGATTTCCACATGGAGAAAGAACTGGCACAGATCTATTTCAAACTGTTTTTATCATCATTAGGTATCCTTTCCATTCAGTTTTTACTCAGTTTATTTTGGGCAGATTTTTTAAAGCCGATGGGAATTGGTTTTATATGCACCATAGCGGGTGTTGTAGCTGCCTCAAAAGGCTGGGAATACAGTTATTTATACCCTTATGCCCATCCCATGGCTGCAATAACCACCATGTTAAAGAACAATCATGGTGATCCTTCTAAACGGTTGCAGATAGATGTTTTTACAAAAGATGTATTTGTTAGTATGGCCGTTGCTACTGTAGTATTTATCGCCGGGTATTTTATCGTGCAGCGTAAGAGTGTGAAATAGCTTATTTGTTGTGTTTATTAAGATCGTCAATAATCTGAGTTATCTCGTGATTAATTGAATCTATCGACGCTCGGTTAACTGTCGTACTATCCTGTAATCGCTTATATAACAAATTATAACTGTTAATACGTAGCTGGCAATATTTTTTAAGCATATCGTCATGTGCCTTGTAAGGTTCGGGAATGTCAAGCGAGTCGGCAGAGTTGATAACCTGGATATTTTCGTTCCAGTAATATATCCCCCTATCCTTCAGTTCGGACATTAAAACATCTTTAGCAGTATTTTTAGGCATTTGCATTACCTCTAATGCCATCGACTCCTTAATGGCAAAATCCTTCATTTTTTTCTGGTATATAGCAAATACATTAGGTGTTTGATAGTAGGTAACGGTACAGCATAGTAGTGTTAAAACGGCAATGGACATTACAGAGAGAACTTCTAATCCTGTATTATCCGGTTTGCTAAGACTTGGATAGTAAAGGTATCCTATAATGAATCCGCTTACCAGTCCACCAACGTGAGCCGCGTTGTCAATCCCTTCTTTAGTACCATATAATAAATTAAAAGCGACAAAAAAGCCTATGCTGACCAAAAGTTGCTTTCGTACGTTTTTTTCGATAATATTTGTTGTGAGCATGGAAAGAAATACACCATACATGCCAAATATAGCCCCGGATGCACCTGCACTAACAATAAACCCATGCGTTGTAACACTAACTATGCTGGCAGATAAACCTGTCAATAAATAGGCAGCTGCAAATTTTAGTTTGCCAAGCCGGGGTTCAAGTAGCATACCTATATACATCAGGGCATACATGTTTAAAAGCAAGTGCATGATGCCGATATGAAGAAAAATTGCCGTTATTAGTCTCCAATATTGATTATCTAAAGTGAGTGGCCCAAAGTTTGCTCCCCAGCTAATGAGGTCGCTTACTGTAGGTTCGAACGCCGATACACCACGAATAACCATAATAATAAAAATCGCGATGTTAACATTTATAATTATTGGTGTTATGAAGTATTCAGGCCGTGGTATAAAAAAACTAAGGAATCCCAGTAACTTTTTTTTTGTGGTTGGTGGAGGGGCGTTTAAGATATCTTCTTCTTCAGATTCAAATATGGGAGTGAGTTCGACTAATTTTTCCTCGATAAATTCGCTGTTCAGAGATGTTTTAAGCTGATCATATTTTTCAATGAAAGTATTTACATTCTCTTCGTTCATTTCCGACCAATCAGTAATTTTTCCATCGGCGTTTTTACTTATCAGCAAAATATCAGACTGATTAATAACAAGCCTGAACTCCTGCATGGGTGAAAAAAGGCCTCCGCCTATAATTGTTATTAGCCCATTTTTTCCGGTATAAATTATTCTCCAATCCAGTTGCCGGGCGGTCTCGAGTGCGATTACCAGGATATGTTTTGGGTCGGCGTTGTTTGTATCAATTTGTTTATTAAATGAAGGGGTAAAGCTAAATGCCATAAGGTCAGGACTTTTTTAGCTATAAAGATGGTGATAAATCTATTATCTGTCAAAAAAAAGATTACCTAACCGGCTTCGGAAACACAGGCAAACTTTCATGCCCATCCGCGTCAACAGATTGCACCGCAAAAAAATAATTATCCTTTGAATAATTCAACATAGCCGAAGTATCGGTTACATAAAATTTCCTTTCCCAATAAGGGCTGATAGTTTCGCGCATTAATACATAATAACCTGTGGGCTTTTTACCGGTAGCGGGAGCTTCCCATTTCAGTTTAGTTTTATTGGTTAAGTCGCTGGTGATCACACCTACATTCTGCGGCTCGGCAGGGGCTGAAGCAAGACTGGCTAATACCGATAGGTTCATGCGGGCTACTTTTTGCACGTAATTAAAATCTACAAAATTGGGCAGGTCACCGTATTCTACGCCGTTTTCGGTGCGGATATTCTGGTGCTGGCGATTAAAGTTTTCATTCATTTCGGTAAACCTTACAGCTGTAAAGCCCTGCTCTAAAAACGGCAGGTGATCGCCGCCGCGCAAGTAGCGGTCGCGCCGGTAAATGAGTTTCACATCCAGTTGGTCAACATAACGCTCTCCAATTTCCTTGGTATACCGCGCCAGTTGTCTGGACGGACTATCATTTTCCCCTCCTAATGATTTCAAAACCGTTACTTGTTTATCGGTAGCTGCTGTAGGTACACCATCGCTAAAAACACGTACGCTGCGGTTATCTTTCAGGTCAGTTTCCATGCCGTAAGTATTGCCAACGATATCATTATTCAGCATGGCATCCACATTCCAGTTTTCGGCTTTGGCCCGTTTGGCTACGTTGGCAGATCCGTACAAACCCTGCTCTTCACCAACCACTGTCATGAAAATAATAGTGGCAGGGAACGATCTTTTAGCCATCACCCTGGCCAGTTCCATCGAAAGAGCAGTGCCTGAAGCATCATCATTGGCACCGGGTTCAACCCCGTTGGCGTCCATCACATCATTGATGCGTGAATCATAATGTCCCGATACCAGGTACACCCGCGTATCATTCGGATCGGTACCTTTCAGTGTGGCCAGTACGTTTTTGAGCTTGATGGGTTTATCGATACGTGTACCTTTAGGCTGTGTGAACGTATCAAACTGCACGGTCATCCTCCCGTTTGATTCCGAAGCATATTTCTCCATTTCGGCCTTGATCCAGTTGCGCGCTGCACCGCTGCCCGTGGTTTTACTGGTTGTATCGCTCAGCGTGTGCCTGCTTTTAAAGCTAACCAGTTTGCGGATGGTAGCCTCAATGTTTTTGGCTGATACCTCATCAACCATTTGCTTAATGCCAGCGTCCTGTTTTATGATGGTTTGGGCAGTGGCAGGCAAGGTTAAGATGAGGAGGAGGAATGGGAGGATGTGTTTCATATGATGTATGTCTGAAACCCGAATTTATGGAATTAATGAATTTGCAGAATGAAACATATTGTAATAATCACGTGATGCGATTCGTTCAACGGCGACTATAAATTTGTATGTTCCAGGCGATAGCAGCGACCACTGGGGATTTTTTGTGTAACCCTGCGTGTTTTATAAATGACTGATTATCAGATTTTTATTAAGGGGTATTTGAATTTGTGTTAACCCTGTTAACCCCTGTCGTTTCTGTATGGGGTAAGTGTGATCACATTGCCAAAGCAACATGGGATGATATATTTCATATGGTATGGTAGTGGTTTTTTTTAATGTAGAGACGCATCACATGCGTCTATCGAACTATTTATTTCCGATTGCCTGTCCTGCGAGAGACGCAATTATGCGTCTCTACATCAGCATCTTTTATTCTCCTTCCTCTTCCGCAACAATCCCCAAAATCTCATCGGCCTGTTTAAAATTGCTTTTTACAAAATGGCACCAGTCGCATTCTTTTTTGCCGCAGCCTGTGCTGAAATCGTGCGCCATGATTTTGGCGTAAGTTTCGGTGATCTGGCCGGTTACCGTTTCCATGTCATCGGGTGTTATCACAAATTTTTCGCGGTAATATTCGTTGTCGGCTACGGGTTCAACAAAATCAAATACAGTGCTTATAACTTCCCAGTCGTTACTGCGGTCATGATCAACAAGGAGCTTGTAAAAAACTGCCTGGCGCCAGTAATCGCCTCCGTTGGGCAGATCATTTGTTGGGCGCATCAGTTTTTCTTTGGCATTTTTTACTTTACCCGTTTTATAATCAACAACAGTAGCCTGCTTGCCCTCAAATTCAATTTTATCCAGGTTACCTTTAATAGGTACGCCGTGTACTTCAATATTTTTGATAGGGCGCTCGGTTACCGCTATTTTGTTCCAGTGCGGTACATTTTGCTCGTAGTATGGCGGCAAGATCTTTTCGCCATAAGCCGAGCGCAGTTTAAACTCATCTTTAGTAAATGAATCGCGATTACGGGCCATATACCATCTAAACTCGCGCATGAAATTTTCCGTACTCAAAAACTCGTTGCCATTATCCTTCAACTGCCTGTAAGTTTTATTGAGTGCCCAGTGTACCGCCTGTCCAAAAGTAGCCGCCGGACTTTTACCCGATGGTACCCTGATCAAACACTGAAAATAAAATCGCAGCGGGCAATCCAGGTAACTGCTCAGGTGGGTTACTGATAGCGTGTAATTCTGCAGCAGCTGGTTGATGTAGTTTTTATCCAGTAACTCAACCTTTGGTTTTTCGGCTTCGCTGAATTGGGTTGCCTGGAACTCGATCATATCCATGGCATCCACTTTAGGGTATTGTACCTGCATGTTGGTGCTGGCTAATATCTCGCCTATAAACTGGCTAGCCTCCTGGTCTTTGTCTTTCCTGTCCTTGGCAGCGTATGAGATCATAAGGTGCTGCTTGGCACGCGTTACCGCCACATAAAACAGACGGCGTGCTTCCTCTTTCTGTGCAATTTCATCAGCTGCGGAGCGGGTAAGTGTGTCGGGATAGCTGAAACCGCTGTTCCGGCCTTTACTGTCCCAGGTACGTTTGTCGCAGCCAATAAAAAACACATATTCAAACTCAAGCCCTTTTGAGCCGTGTGCGGTGAGGAAGTTAACACCATTCTCCGAAAAGATGCTTTGGTTAAGCTCCAGGCGGATCTGATGTTTCTTCATCATCTCGATGGTCGAGATCAAATCATCCAGGCTGATGTCGGGCCTTTTGCGGCTTTCATCTTTCAGGAAATCGAAAAAACTGGTAAGCATTTGCATGTAGCTGCCCTTATCCTGTTGCTGCATAATATATTTCAGGATGCCCATTTTGGCTATCACACTTTGAAAAAGCTGTTGCAGCGTAACGCTAACCGACTCTTTGAGCAGATAATCGATATTGCTTACGAGGTACCGCATCTCCTGTTGTTGATCGGGGTGAAAAAGGTCTGCCTGTTTGGGTGGCCTCATCTCGCTTACGTAACGGCGGATAGAAGTTTTAGGCTGATTGTAAGCCAGGGTACCAAAGTTTTCTTTAAACACGGCAACGCTTGCCTTGGCAATTTCAATAGGGGGGATGTTAAAGAAATCATAGTGCATGATCTCAAATAGTAATTCATCCCCGCTGTATGGCGAATCGAGCTCCATGGTAAGGTAACGTAAGATATTGATGATCTTTTCGCCAAAGGGCTGGGTAAGCACGTCAATTTTGCGCTTGGTGTTTACCTGTATCTTTTGCACGTCCAAAAATTTGATCATCTCCTCAACCTGGTTGTGGTTGCGGTAAATTACCGCTATCTCGCCCGGCGGTACACCGTCAATAACCAGTTGTTTTATCTGCAGCGATACATCAACCAGTTCTTTATCAGGGTTCTCGTACTCCCGGATCACCGGCTCGACCAACAGGTTATTAAAACGTGGATGCGACGATTTTAAAGCTTTATCTAAATTAAGCTGACTGGTCAATCGCTCGAAATTGTTATCGATAAGCGCTTTTGAAATGTCGAGGATCTGCTGACTGGAGCGATAGTTATGTTTTAGCACTACGGTGTATAGTGTATCTACGTAGTCATTGGCAAAATCAAGGATGTTTTTCATGTTTGCCCCCTGAAATTTAAAGATCGATTGGTCATCATCGCCTACCACAAAAACATTTGGGGTATCCCAATAATTAAGCAGGAAACGCAGTAACTCGTTTTGCGATCCGCTGGTATCCTGGAACTCATCAACCAAAATATACTGGTAACGCTCCTGATAGCGGCGCAGGATTTCCTCATTATCGCGGAAAGCGCGCAACACCCAAATGATCATGTCGTCATAATCATAGCGGCCGCGGCTTTTCATTTTTTCTGTGTAGTTTTGGTACTCTCCAACAGCAGCCAGCAGTTTTTTCATCACGTCGTGCGCGGCGTCGATATCTTTTTGCTTCGGATCACCAATCTTGATGCCTGCTTTGGCATTAGCCCGTTTATAAATAAACTCCTCTCGGTTAGGCAAGTCTTCAAGATAGTCATTTACCGCCTGTTCGATCATTTCGGCATTCCAGTTTTCCCGCTTCATAGTGCTGAACAGGCTTTTAAGCCGGGGAACGTCGTAATAAATATCGCCCGTAAAACGCTTCAGCAGGTGATCGTTCGGGAACTCATCAACCAGCTCACGGAAAAGCATGGCCGATTCCAGGTCGGATAAGGATTCCAAATTCAGCTTGCCGAAATACTCGAGGTTCTCCTGGATAATCTCATTACAAAAAGCATGGAACGTATATATATTAATACGGTAAGCATCAGGGCCGATAAATTCAAAAAGGCGTTTGCGCATGGCTACTGCGCCGGCATCGGTATACGTTAAGCACAGGATTTCGCTGGGTAAAGCGTCTGTATCGGTCAGGATTTTGCCTATCCGCGCTGCCAGGATCTGGGTTTTGCCGGTACCGGGGCCGGCTACTACAAGCACCGGGCCATCCATTTTGTTAACTGCGGCCAGCTGCTCGGGGTTTAAACCGGCTAAGGCTTCCTGAAATTTAGCGTTATATTTATTGAATGTAGATTGCATAAGCCCCCTCTAAATCTCCGCCTGAAGGGGAAGACTTTTAATTAGTTATAGTATGGAATTTGTGACGTATGATAATACTGTTCGAACTTCAATATCTTAAGCCCGAAATCAATAATATCAAAAATAAGACATAAAAATTGAACAGATGACTTTCATCAATAATATTGAAATCCTATTTTAAACTCTCTCTTTAGGGGTCGGGGGGCCTACAACCCCATCCCCGTAGTAAAAAATGCATTCACGCTTACAGGAAGCTTACCCGTAGGCTTTAAACGACCGCTAAGCACTTTCGCTGCCGACTGTTGCAGTTCGGGCGACATCTGGTAGCAAACCAATAAACTGCCAGCGTTTTCAAGTCCCGGCAAACCCGCTATAGTATAAGCATTGGCAAACACACTAAATGCTGTGTTTTTGCGTGATGCCAGATCGGCAATCATCAGTTTTACATCGCTGCTGTAGTCAAGCTTGCTTTGCGGGCGCAGGCGGGTATCATGTATGCCCACAATTACTTGCTGGTATTGTTTAAGCCAGTTCAGGATGTTGGTAACTTCAATCGCCGGTGCGTCTTTATTAACTATAAATATGCGGCTGTTCGGGAAACTTTTTACAACCTCCATCTGGAAAAGCGTTGGCGAGCTTACCCCTATACTCACGACGGCTGTTTTTAAAAATGGATTGAGCTTTACATTATTGTTCTTCAATTGAGTTACCGCGGCATCGCTTAGTTGTTGTACCAGTGCTTTGGCGGCATCGCTGTTAATGTCCTGGCTCAAATTGGTTAAAACAGTTGGCTTGTATTGATTAAGCCCTGCCCAGTATTTGGCAACTAAGATCTTTTTGATCCGCGCTTCAAATTCAACAGCACTAACGCTGCCATGCCTCACAGCTTTACGGATCAGGCCTATGGCCCGGTCGGAGTTTTCAGACAGCTCGATGATGTCATTGCCTGCAATAAAGGCCTTTACATCGGCTTCACCGTTGGGGAAATATTTGGTTACCCCTTTCATTTCCATCGCATCGGATATCACCAGGCCTTTAAAGTTTAACGAATCTTTCAGGATTCCGGTAATAATAGGGCGCGAAAGGGTTGAGGGGAGTTTTGGCGTATTATCTAAGGAAGGGATCCCCATATGAGCGATCATTACCCCGCTGATACCCGCATTGATGGCTTCCCGGAAGGGATACATCTCCAATGAATCTAATCGGCTACGACTATAAGGAAGCAGCGGCAAATCAAAATGCGAATCGACATTGGTATCGCCATGCCCCGGAAAATGCTTGGCCGAAGTAAGCAAGCCCGCATCCTGCATGCCTTTAAAATAAGCAATACCTTTTTTGGCCACGTTATACATGTTATCGCCAAAAGAGCGGTAATTGATAACCGGGTTATTAGGATTGTTGTTCACATCCATATCTGGCCCAAGGTTCATTTGCATGCCCAGGCGTTTAAAATCATAAGCTACTTGCTGGCCCATTTTGTAAATCAGGTTATTATCCTGTATGGCACCGAGGGTCATTTGGTATGGATATGATATGGTAGAATCCAGGCGCATGCCCAGGCCCCATTCGCCGTCCATAGTTATAATTAAAGGTACTTTGGCCAGTTTTTGATACTTATTGATTAGGTTGGCCTGGCGCACCGGCCCACCCTGAAAAAATACAACGCCCCCCAATTGCTGCTCTTTAATCACCTGCCCAACCGAATCTTCATAGGCTTTCCCTTTATTGGTATGCGCCCTTACAAATAATAATTGTGCAACCCGCTGCTTGCGGCTCATTTTATGATACACCGAGTCGACCCAGCGGTTTTGTTTGCCTAACAATTGGATATAACTTTCTTTTTGTGCAAAAACATCGGCGGTGAAAAATGTGAAGATGATAATCAGCGGGTAGAAAATGCGGGTTTTAGAAGCTTGCATAGGCCAAATGTAGCGTTATTCTGAATTTTTGATGAAAATGATGTTACAACTATTACAAAAATCAAACCGCTAATAAACCTTTGTGTTTTTTATTAATCTATCACGTTATTAACATACATACGAGGAAAAGCCGGCGGTAACCGGTAACTAACGGGCTAACGACTTTTCCGCCACTTATTTAAAACAGACAAATACGATGAAAAAATTACTTTTCTTGGCAATGTGCCTCTTTACCGTAGGGACAGTTAGTGCGCAGGGGTATTACTATGGACCGCGTCATCGCCGCCCGCCCCGCCGGGTTGTTGAAAGGTCTCAGCCCCAACGCCGTTATGATGATTTTTACACCCCCAAAGTTGGTTTGGCGGTTGGTTTAAACGTTTCAAACACGGTTGATGCTTATAACAGCAATTATAGTTCGAGTTCACTTGCGGGCTGGCACGCGGGTTTAACCTTTGATGTGCCTATTATCTACCCGCTGTCATTTGCTCCCGAAGTATTGTTTTCGCAAAAAGGATATGAGGTGAATGACCGGGACGGGAAATTTACACAGCGCACCAATTATATTGATGTGCCTTTGCTGGCTAAATTTAGGGTGGTACGAGGCTTTAACCTGCTGGTTGGTCCGCAGCTTACCTTTTTAACATCAACCAAAAATACTTACGAAAGCGGTTTAGGTACCAGTGTTGATCATATTGACAATGATGCCAATCATAGTTACGTTGCCGGTGTAGTAGGCGTAAGTTTTGACATTAACCGCAATGTGGAGATCCGCGGTCGTTATAATATCGACCTTGGTGAAAATCGTCCTTATGCTGATCAAAACCTGCCCGATTACCGTAACCAGGTTTGGCAAATTGGTTTAGGGTTTAAATTTCAATAATAAATAATGGAGCACGGTAATTGATCACAGTAACTTTAATGTAGCATTTACTTTTATGCAAATACGCTAAACCGCAAAGGGGGAAGAGATTCCAAAACTTTGCGGCTTAGCTTTTTTTGTGAGTTTAAGTTCGATCTTTATTTATTAGCGCGTTGCCTTCGGCCGGGCTTTCCGCTCATACTGCGCAGGGCCTTAGCCACATTGGCCGGTATCCGCTTCAATCCCTAACGTAAAGGCATAATATTACCATTCCCTCGGAGGATGCGTCGAGAGGATCCTTATTTCTTTAGGATAATAATTATTGATCCGATTTGGCAATAATTTGGCCCAGCCAAGCGGATGCCCTTCATAGGTCATGAGCGTCCAGCCTTTATCTGCTGTGGATAGTTCTATGTTGTCCCGGCGCAAGTATTGGATAGCCTGATCTTTATTAAGGGGCGTTTCCAAAATAGCATTCCTATTAACTATGAGGCTTAGGGCCAGTTCGTGATCGGGGATCAGGTCCTTACCGGCAAGCTTACCTATAATTACGCCCGATTTTTTTATATAGAGCTGTCGCTGTAGTATGTTGAGGCTTTCTTTATGGGCGCGGTTAATAGCCATCCAGTCGTCATTTACCTTAAAATAATAAAGGTGGTCGGGGTTATTAATATATGAGCGCACCTGGTCGAGCTCCTTGCCCGGCAATTTTTGCTGGGTGTTGTTTTTGAAGGAGGCCAGATCGCCGCTGTTTTCTTTTTTTTGCAGGCAGGCGGCAAATAAGCCTTCGCCTTTTATCTTACCAGGGTAAAAACGGTAGCCCCAGGCTTTTTTCTCCGGCGACTGGGTTTCAACAATGCCCCATTCCTTATTAATAGGTATGCGGATGCTTTCCAGCTCAAACTCGGTGCAAAGCCAGTCCAGGATATCTTCATTTTCCTGGTGTGAGTAGGAACAAGTGCTATATATAAGGTAACCATCTTCTTTTAAGGCTGGGTAAATATCAGCAAGTATGCGTTCCTGCCGCTGATGACAAAGGTTCACGTTCCCTTCCGACCATTCGCTCATCGCATCCGGATCTTTTCGGAACATGCCCGAGCCCGAGCAGGGGGCATCAACGAGTATGATATCAAAAAAGCTTTTCAGCCTGCTGAAATCTTTAGGGTCATTATTGGTAACAATGGTATTGGCTGTACCCCACCGGTTCAAATTATCTGTTAATATAGGTACACGTGTTTTAATGATTTCGTTTGCCACTAATAAATCGGCAGGTTGCAGGGCCGAATTAAGCAAGGTGCTTTTACCTCCGGGTGCCGCGCAAAGGTCAAGTACTTTTACCGCATCATCATTATTTTGGTTGATGGTTTTAAAAATATGATCAATAAACATTGATGATGCTTCCTGTACATAATAGCAGCCGGCATGAAAAAGAGGATCGAATGTGAACGACGGGCGGCTTTCAAGATAATATCCGTTGGCGCACCAGGGTACATTTTGTGTAATTTTTAAGGCAGATGGTTTAAAAGGATTAACCCTTATAGAGGTTGGAGCCTCCTCAAACCGGTGCGCTTTTACAAAATTTTCTTCATCGAAGCCGTTTTCCACGCTCAATGATGCGATGAAATGCGGAGGGAAATTATGCTCATTCATATACATTTCAAATATACACATTAGCTAAATGCCCGTCTTTACTTAATTATGAGGGTGTTTGGGGATGTATTTTACCTTAATTTACAGGCAGTTGTAAAATAGGTTTAATTATTTGAAAATATATCTTGGTTGGTAGATGGTTTTCTGTGTACATTTGTGACCGCTTTAGAAAAAGAGGCGTTGTTTTTTGAAAATTAAAAGCGAATAAAAAGATTAAAAAAAGTGAAATTTTCACTTGCTAAATCAAAATGAAATTCGCACCTTTGCAGCCGCTTCAAACAGGAGCGGTAGTTCATACAAAGGGTAAAAGAATCGGTGTTGAAGAGGGAAAGAGAAGAGAGAGAAGCACTGCAAAACTTTAAAAATAAAAAATAAAAAAGTTTTGGAAATAAGAAAAGGTTTTCTACCTTTGCAGACCCAAACGGAAGGGTGCTTGAGAGAGCGAAAGAAGTTGAGGCTGAGCGAGTTCAGTCAATAAAAGAAGGAAGAAAGTTAACGATGGTTAATGAGTAAAACAAAAGAGCCGGAAGCGATTTTCGGGGAAACAAACTGACAAGTTAAGCAATGCGAATTGCGACGACATAATAGCTGATTCGGATGATGAAGCGATCAAGTTCTTTTAAGAAATGGAAATCATGTAGCGTAACGGGAGATTAACCAAAGCTAAGGCTGAGGAAGATTGAAGAGTTAGAAAAAGAAGAGAGACTGTATAAAGATATAATAATACAGATTCTATTAATTAATAATAGGGTCAGTGGTTAAACAAAACATTTTACAATGGAGAGTTTGATCCTGGCTCAGGATGAACGCTAGCGGCAGGCCTAATACATGCAAGTCGGACGGGATTTGGGAGCTTGCTCCTAATGAGAGTGGCGCACGGGTGCGTAACACGTATGTAACCTACCTTGATCAGGGGGATAGCCTCTCGAAAGAGAGATTAAGACCGCATAACATTATGATATGGCATCGTATTATAATCAAATATTTATAGGATCAAGATGGGCATGCGCAACATTAGCTAGTTGGTGTGGTAACGGCATACCAAGGCGACGATGTTTAGGGGATCTGAGAGGATGACCCCCCACACTGGTACTGAGACACGGACCAGACTCCTACGGGAGGCAGCAGTAAGGAATATTGGTCAATGGACGGAAGTCTGAACCAGCCATGCCGCGTGCAGGAAGACGGCCCTACGGGTTGTAAACTGCTTTTGCAGGGGAATAAACCCCGGTTCGTGAACCGGGTTGAATGTACCTTGAGAATAAGGATCGGCTAACTCCGTGCCAGCAGCCGCGGTAATACGGAGGATCCAAGCGTTATCCGGATTTATTGGGTTTAAAGGGTGCGTAGGCGGCTTTTTAAGTCAGGGGTGAAAGACGGTAGCTCAACTATCGCAGTGCCCTTGATACTGAAGAGCTTGAATGTACTTGAGGTAGGCGGAATGTGACAAGTAGCGGTGAAATGCATAGATATGTCACAGAACACCAATTGCGAAGGCAGCTTACTAAAGTATGATTGACGCTGAGGCACGAAAGCGTGGGGATCAAACAGGATTAGATACCCTGGTAGTCCACGCCCTAAACGATGAACACTCGATGTTGGCGATATACGGTCAGCGTCTAAGCGAAAGCGTTAAGTGTTCCACCTGGGGAGTACGCCCGCAAGGGTGAAACTCAAAGGAATTGACGGGGGCCCGCACAAGCGGAGGAGCATGTGGTTTAATTCGATGATACGCGAGGAACCTTACCCGGGCTTGAAAGTTAGTGAATGTGACAGAGACGTCACAGTTCTTCGGAACACGAAACTAGGTGCTGCATGGCTGTCGTCAGCTCGTGCCGTGAGGTGTTGGGTTAAGTCCCGCAACGAGCGCAACCCCTATGTTTAGTTGCCAGCATTTAAGGTGGGGACTCTAAACAGACTGCCTATGCAAATAGAGAGGAAGGAGGGGACGACGTCAAGTCATCATGGCCCTTACGTCCGGGGCTACACACGTGCTACAATGGATGGTACAGAGGGCAGCTACCTGGCAACAGGATGCCAATCTCTTAAAGCCATTCACAGTTCGGATCGGGGTCTGCAACTCGACCCCGTGAAGTTGGATTCGCTAGTAATCGCGTATCAGCAATGACGCGGTGAATACGTTCCCGGGCCTTGTACACACCGCCCGTCAAGCCATGGAAGCTGGAAGTGCCTGAAGTGCGTAACCGCAAGGAGCGTCCTAGGGTAAAGTCGGTAACTGGGGCTAAGTCGTAACAAGGTAGCCGTACCGGAAGGTGTGGCTGGAATACCTCCTTTCTGGAGCAGGATCTCTGATTGACTCGGGACTGTTACCTACATGATATTTCTTAAAACACAAAAAAAAGACAAAAGGAAACCCAGAAGATGAAGCCATCTGTGGAATGTGCAAACGCAAGTAAGCACAGGACAAGTGGCAGTAAGCAGTGGCAGCAGCAGTAGGCAGAAAAGTCCTGCAAACTGCAACTGATAACTGCAATTAAAAACAAATAGTCCTGTAGCTCAGCTTGGTTAGAGCACTACACTGATAATGTAGGGGTCAGCAGTTCAAATCTGCTCGGGACTACACAAGGGGAAGTAGCAGTAAGAAGTAGCAGCAGCAGTAATTAACTGCCACTGTAAACTAACCACTGCCCACTCATCTGAAAGGGGGATTAGCTCAGCTGGCTAGAGCACCTGCCTTGCACGCAGGGGGTCAACGGTTCGAATCCGTTATTCTCCACACTTTGTAAGTAACAGTAATAAGTAGCAGAAGCAGGAAACTGCCGCTGCAACTAAAGACTGCCACTAACAACTAACGTTCTTTGACATATTGGAAGAAGTAATTGAAAACAAGAGAAAACAACAGATAGGAAGTTGTTTGATTGAGAACCAAGATTACAAGAATAAAGAAACAAGAGTAATCTTGCTTCCTGACTCCTGAACTCTTGACTCTGTCGAACGACGGACTAAAATAAAGACATACCATGCGGCGCAAAAGGCGCATGAGTAGAAGAAAGTAAGAAAGGGTACACGGGGGATGCCTTGGCTCTCAGAGGCGAAGAAGGACGTGATAAGCTGCGATAAGCTGCGGGGATTAGCAAATATGAATTGATCCGCAGATTTCCGAATGGGGAAACCTAATTAGTTGAAGACTAATTGCATAAATGCGCTAACCTGCCGAACTGAAACATCTAAGTAAGCAGAGGAAGAGAAAACAATAGTGATTTCCAGAGTAGTGGCGAGCGAAATGGAAGAAGCCCAAACCTGTTATGTTACGGCATAGCAGGGGTTGTAGGACCACAACATGAATATCAAGAAGAACCGGAAGGGGGTGGGAAACCCTGCCATAGAGCATGAGAGCTGCGTACGGGTAATGAATGATAGGATAGTGGTATCCTGAGTACCGCGAGGTCGGAGACGCCTTGTGGGAATTTGCCGGCACCATCCGGTAAGGCTAAATACTCCTGAGAGACCGATAGTGAACCAGTACCGTGAGGGAAAGGTGAAAAGAACCCCGAACAGGGGAGTGAAATAGAACCTGAAACCGTGTACTTACAAGCGGTCGGAGCGGTTAACACCGTGACGGCGTGCCTTTTGCATAATGAGCCTACGAGTTACTCTTCCCTGGCAAGGTTAAGTGTTTAAGACACGGATCCGAAGCGAAAGCGAGTCTGAAAAGGGCGTATAGTCAGGGGAGGTAGACGCGAAACCTTGTGATCTACCCATGGGCAGGTTGAAGGTGCCGTAACAGGTACTGGAGGACCGAACCGATAAACGTTGAAAAGTTTCCGGATGACTTGTGGGTAGGGGTGAAAGGCTAATCAAACTGGGAAATAGCTCGTACTCCCCGAAATGTTTTTAGGAACAGCCTGGCGGTTGAGTTATAAAGAGGTAGAGCTACTAATTGGGTGCGGGGGAGTCAAATCCTACCAAATCCAGATAAACTCCGAATGCTTTATAATATACGCTGGAGTGAGGCTATGGGTGCTAAGGTCCATGGCCGAGAGGGAAAGAACCCAGACCATCAGCTAAGGTCCCTAAATTATTGCTAAGTTGAACTAACGAGGTCCGATTGCACAGACAGCTAGGATGTTGGCTTGGAAGCAGCCATTCATTTAAAGAGTGCGTAACAGCTCACTAGTCGAGCGATCGGGCATGGATAATAAACGGGCATCAAGCAGTATACCGAAGCTATGGATTCATATTAATATGACTGGTAGGGGAGCATTCTATTATCCGGCGAAGCAGGAAGGTAACTGACTGTGGAGGGAATAGAAAAGCAAATGTAGGCATAAGTAACGATAAGGCGGGAGAGAAACCCGCCCACCGAAAGACTAAGGTTTCCTGATCAACGCTAATCGGATCAGGGTTAGTCGGGGCCTAAGGTGAAGCCGACAGGCGTAGCCGATGGACAACTGGTTAATATTCCAGTACTTTTTATTACTGCGATGCGGTGACGGAGTAGTGACACTGACGCGAACTGACGGAATAGTTCGTTAAAGGCTGTAGGTATAGAGTTTGTAGTTAAGTACGCAGACTTTGCTGAAAGCTGATAGTACACAGAACCTTCGGGGGATGTGATAGTTCAGGTAATCAGACTTCCAAGAAAACCCGCTAAGCTTCAGGTAATAAAAACCCGTACCGTAAACCGACACAGGTAGTCGAGGAGAGAATCCTAAGGTGCTCGAGTGAATCATGGCTAAGGAACTCGGCAAAATGGCCCTGTAACTTCGGGAGAAGGGGCGCTGGCAGCAATGTCAGCCGCAGTGAAAAGGCCCAGGCGACTGTTTAACAAAAACACATGGCTTTGCAAAATCGCAAGATGACGTATAAGGCCTGACACCTGCCCGGTGCTGGAAGGTTAAGAGGGGATGTTAGTCGCAAGGCGAAGCATTGAATCGAAGCCCCAGTAAACGGCGGCCGTAACTATAACGGTCCTAAGGTAGCGAAATTCCTTGTCGGGTAAGTTCCGACCTGCACGAATGGTGTAACGATCTGGGCGCTGTCTCAGCCATGAGCTCGGTGAAATTGTGGTATCGGTGAAGACGCCGGTTACCCGCAACGGGACGGAAAGACCCCATGCACCTTCACTATAGCTTAACATTGATATCGGATACAGGATGTGTAGGATAGGTGGGAGACTGTGATCCAGCTTCGCTAGGAGTTGGTTAGTCAACGTTGAAATACCACCCTTTCTGTATTTGGTGTCTAACTCTGCAATGTGGAGAACATTGTTTGGCGGGTAGTTTGACTGGGGTGGTCGCCTCCAAAAAGGTAACGGAGGCTTTCAAAGGTAAGCTCAGTACGCTTGGTAACCGTACGCGGAGTGCAATAGCATAAGCTTGCTTGACAGTGAGACAGACAAGTCGAGCTGGGTCGAAAGACGGATATAGTGATCCGGTGGTTCTGCATGGAAGGGCCATCGCTCAAAGGATAAAAGGTACGCTGGGGATAACAGGCTGATCTCCCCCAAGAGCTCATATCGACGGGGAGGTTTGGCACCTCGATGTCGGCTCGTCACATCCTGGGGCTGGAGAAGGTCCCAAGGGTTGAGCTGTTCGCTCATTAAAGTGGCACGCGAGCTGGGTTCAGAACGTCGCGAGACAGTTCGGTCCCTATCTGTTGTGGGCGTAGGAAGTTTGAGTGGGGCTGACCTTAGTACGAGAGGACCGGGTTGGACTAACCTCTGGTGAATCTGTTATGCCGCCAGGTGTACTGCAGAGTAGCTACGTTGGGAATAGATAAGCGCTGAAAGCATCTAAGTGCGAAACTAGCCACAAGATGAGACTTCCATTGAGGGTCGTAGGAGACTACTACGTTGATAGGTTACAGGTATAAAGGTGGTGACATCATAGCCGAGTAATACTAATTGCCCGAAGCTTTCTTCGTGAAGGATTAAGGTGAGTGGTTGATTGAGAGAGTAGTTGCAAGACTATGAACAAGATATTGATCACTCATCCGAAACAAAACAGATAATGAACAACAATGCTGTTGTTTTCTCTTAACTTCAATCACTTCTTTCAATAATATGTCATGTTTGTGGCAAGTGAAAAATAGTGAATGGTGAATGGTTGATTAGGTGAGTAGTTGCAAAACTACCATGATATAAGCAATCAGACAAGAACCACTCACGGCTCACATAATCAACCACACACTTAAAAATATTCAGGTGCCTATATCGGCGGTGTCTACCTCTTCCCATTCCGAACAGAGAAGTCAAGCCCGCCAGAGCCGATGGTACTGCGGTAAAACGTGGGAGAGTAGGTCGGTGCCACCCTTTATCACTTTCAATAGTGTAACAAACGCAAAAGCCTTAGCTAATTACTAAGGCTTTTTGCATTTACGGGTTTTTTTCATAATTCTCTATTGGTTTCACGCAAAGGCGCAAGGGAATGACGTTTGAGGTTATAAACAGATGGTTAACAACTCACCATCCACTGCGCTCCACTCACCTCCCCGCGTTAGGGATAGGAGCGGATACCGGCCAATGAGCGTAAGGCCTGGAGGCGTATGAGCGCATAGCCCGGCCGGAGGAAACGCCCTGACGAACCCTTTTTTCTAAACAAATTGCACAACTGCTTTACTATTTAAGATATTTCGTTTTACAGGCCAAGATAACAGATTTTCATTTCGATATTATTTTGCTACTTTTAGGCTATATAACCTAAACAGATGCTTACAGCAGAACAAGCCGAACTTTGGCAAAAAATCCTGGATTTTCAATTGGATGATTCTGATGCTGCTTTTAAATTCTCGGAACGCCTGGCTCAGGAGAACGGTTGGAACGCGGTTTATACCCGTAAGGTGATTGTGGAGTACAAACGTTTTATCTTTCTTTGTTGTATCTCCGAAAATGGTGTAACACCTTCTGACGCTGTCGATCAGGTCTGGCACCTGCACTTAACTTTCACCTGGTCATATTGGATTGATCTTTGCCGTGATACACTCGGAAGAGAGATCCATCACAATCCTACTAAAGGCGGAAATAGTGAAGCTGTAAAGTATGATACCTTTTATACGGATACCGGCCAACTATATTTTAATTGTTTTAGCGAACAGCCGCCTGCTGATATCTGGCCTGGAAACGAAGCCCGCTTTAAAGAGATCAATTTTCAACGAGTGAACCTGGATAAATACTGGCTTGTCCGTAAACCTCGACGAATTAGAGTACTGTTGCTGATGGGTATGTTGATCCTTGTTTCATGGTTATGTATGCAGGCCTCAGATAATGATATTTTTATATTGATTTTCCTGGTAATCTTTGTTGGTGTTACCATATTAAGCTATCATAGTGAAGGGCGTAATAGTGATAAACGGGACCGTGACGGTAATGGAGGGGGGGCTGGTTGTAGTACCGCCGGCTGCGGGGCTAATGGCGGTTTCGATTCGGGCCATCACGGGCATTCTGGTCATGGATGCCATAGCGGCGGGGGCAGCGGCTGTGGAAGCGGCTGTTCCGGATGCTCTGCGTCAGGATGTAGCGGTTGCAGTAGTCATTAAGTTAGTCAGCTAACTAATGCCTCAAAAATCTCAGCGCTAAGTAACCCACTGCCTCCACCAAAGTGCTGAACTACTTTAATGTTGGGTTTTTCACTATAGAAATACTCGTTCAATTTATATTCCGACATCTCATCAACACCACCACCTAACAGCACGAGTTTAAAATCCTGCGTACTGAACGCCGCAATGGCCTCCTCATCGCTGAGGCAGCCAGTTGCGTTCCAGTCAGGATTATTGTTTACTAATCTCACTACTGTGGCTAATATTTCTGGATGCCGGCCAATTACCAATATCTGAATCTTTTCCATGATCTTAAAATTTCATCGGTACATCTATCAATAAAAACTCGGCGTCGGTACCTGCTTCAATAGTGAACTTGTCGGTGTCCCAGATACCTAAAGCATCCCGGCTGCTCAATGTTTGACCGTTGATATTTACTTCTCCGCTTAACACAAACGCATAAACGCCGTTGCCCTCTTTCTTGATGCTGTATTCGGTGCTTACTACTTTATCAAACTTGCCTAAATGAAACCATGCGTCCTGATGGATCCACACACCTGCATCGTCGGGGCTGGGGGATAATACCTGTTGTAGTTTGTTATGACGGTCTTCAAGATTTAATGAAATCTGATCATAACGTGGTTCAACGTTCCGTTTGTTAGGGTAAATCCAGATTTGAAGAAATTTAACTTCGCTGGTGCGGTCAAAATTATACTCACTGTGAAAAATTCCGGTACCGGCGCTCATAGCCTGGATATCTCCGTTTTTGATAACAGCTACATTGTTCATGCTGTCCTTATGCTCCAGATCACCCTCCAGCGGAATGGATATAATCTCCATGTTATCATGCGGGTGTTTGCCGAAACCCATACCCGGATCAACGGTATCATCGTTCAACACCCTCAACGCGCCAAAGTTCATCCGTTGAGGATTGTAATAACCAGCAAAACTAAATGATTGGTAGCTGTGTAACCATCCGTGGTCTGCATGTCCGCGGGTGTTAGCTTTATGTAAAACGGTCTGTGCCATTGTATGTTTCCTTTAAATTATAATACAAATTTAAAGGGACATTGGTTGGCGGCACTTGATGTAGGTTAAGAAAACAGCCCCCTCTAAATCTCCCCCGGTAGGGGAGGCTTTCAGCATTTGAAGCCCTCCCTGCCTGGGAGGGTTTGGGTGGGGCTACCTCTTCCTTACCATTTCACTCTTCATCCTACTAAAAAACTCGGGCGTTACACCTATATAGGAGGCTATTTGTTTTTGTGGGAGATGATCTATTAGTGTAGGGTAGCGCTTGCAAAAATTATTATAACGTTCTTCGGCAGTTAAGCTTAAACTATCGATCAACCTCTGCTGGCTGGCTACCAAAGAATTTTCGGTAAGGATCCGGAAAAAATGTTCAAACTTTGGGATTTGTGTGTATAGTTTTTCCTGATTTGCTTTTGAGAGCAGCAGTACATCTGTATCTTCCAATGCTTCGATATTCTGGATACCGGGTTTTTGCGAAATTAGACTATACATATCGGCAATCCACCAATCGGCAGGGGCAAAGTTTAACACGTGTTCGATACCACTTTTATCTACGGTATAGCCTCGCAAACAACCGGCCGTTACAAAAGCCGAATACTTGCATATCTCACCATAAGTAAGCAAAAACTGTTTTCGTTTTATTTTTTTAGGCTGTAAATAAGCCGTGAAAATTTCCTGTTCTTCGCGGGTTAGATGAATGTGTTTTTCGAGATTGTTAAGTATCAGATCAAACGGCATATGCAAAAATGTGGTTTATTTAGCTTATTTATCGAAGAATGGGCAATTAATCTATCCTGTTTTTTACAGGTACAGGGCATTATTTAATAATTTTTAAATTAGCTTTATCAACCGTAGTTAAGCCATGCCAAAATATGCGCATGTTATGCTTATAAAGCGGTATGGATAGCAAAAAATTATCAATATGATTGTGAATGGCTTTTTAACCAAGGCCTGAAGCATAAACAAATAAACCTGGAACGCATTACCAATTACTGCGTTAATTGATTTTAAAGATAAGTTTTATGGTGAAAAATTATTTTTTAACGATCTGCCTGTGTGTTATTGTCGCTTCGTTTGTTAATGCGCAGCAAAAATTTAACGGTCTTGATGTTGGGCTCGGCAACCTTTATCGTACGTCTGACGCTAAGACACGATCTATCAGCCCCGAGAACTTCACCGGCGAAAAAGGTAAAGGCGGCATGGCCACAACAGGCACCGGTGCCAATGCCTCGCGCGATCTGGGCCAGACCTGGAAAGTAAGCCCAAGTGTTGTCATCAAAAAGCATACAACTTTTACCGTCGCTGAAATTAACGGATCGGGCGCTATCCAACATATCTGGATGACGCCAACCGGCAACTGGCGCTATTCCATAATCCGTTTTTACTGGGACGATGAAACTACCCCGTCAGTTGAGGTGCCCGTGGGCGACTTTTTTTGTATGGGTTGGGGTAAATATGCGCCGGTAAGTTCCCTTGCCGTTGCAGTAAACCCTGGCAGTGCATTTAATTGCTACTGGCCAATGCCGTTCCGTAAAAAATGCCGCATTACTATGGAAAATATCGACGATGCGGATATGGTGCTGTACTACCAGGTGGATTATACGTTGACCGATGTACCCGAGGATGCGGGCTATTTTCACGCGCAGTTTCGTAGGGTAAACCCGTTACCTTATAAAAAAGATTTCGTTTTGGTGGATAGTATCAAAGGCAAAGGGCAATATGTTGGTACTTACATAGCTTATGGCTCAAACAAAAATGGATGGTGGGGCGAAGGGGAGATCAAATTTTTTATGGATGGCGATACCAAGTTTCCTACTATAAATGGAACAGGGACAGAAGATTATTTTTGCGGATCGTATGATTTTGATACCCGCCATAAAGATGCCAATGGGAAAGAAAAACCGGGAACAGAGTACACCGAATTTTGCAGCCCTTACAGCGGTTTACCCCAGGTGATCCGCGGCGATGGGCACTATGAAATTGCACAACGTTTCGGCATGTACCGCTGGCATATTGTTGATCCTATCCGCTTTGAAAAAAGCCTGAAGGTTACCATACAGGCCCTGGGTTGGCGGCACGATGGCCGGTACATGCCCCTGCAGGATGATATCGCTTCAACCGTGTTCTGGTATCAAACCGGCGAACATGGCCCTTTCCCTAAATTCCCCTCAAAAGACGAACTGGAAGTAAACTAATGAAACTATATAAACTTGCCAAAGGCAGCCTATTGCAACATAACGGTTCATCATATATTATTGATGATGAATGGGATAAACTGATCAACCGGGATGGTTTAGCGGCTTACCTGGAATCGATCACTGCCGATACTACGGCTTTAAGCGCCGAGGTGGAGAATGAATATCTGAACGGCAATATTCTGCCGCCTATTGGCAGCCAGGAAGTATGGGCCGCCGGCGTAACTTATTTACGTAGCCGTGATGCCCGTATGGAGGAGTCAGAAACAGGCGCAAGTTTGTATGACAAGGTTTATGACGCAGCCCGCCCTGAGCTTTTTTTCAAAGCGCTTGCACATCGGGTATCCGGGCACAACGGCGAGGTTTACATCCGCAAAGACTCGGATTGGGACGTGCCGGAGCCTGAGCTTACACTATTTGTGAATAGCGATGGTAATATCCAGGGATATACCATTGGCAATGATATGAGTTCGAGGAGTATTGAGGGCGAAAATGCTTTATATCTGCCGCAGGCTAAAGTTTATGAAAAAAGCGCCGCACTTGGGCCATGCTTATATGTTACTTCATCGCCCATTCCCGGCGAGACAGTGATCAGCATGAATATCAAACGTGATGGCGAACTGGTTTTTAAAGATGAAACTACCGTATCGCGGATCAAACGCTCCTTTACAGAACTTACCAGTTATTTGTACAGCGAATGTGATTTTCCTAACGGATGCTTTTTAATGACGGGTACCTGCCTGGTGCCGCCGCCAAGCTTTACTTTGCAAGCCGGTGATGTTGTGGAGATCAGCATTGATCATATCGGTACGATGGTGAATGTGATCGGCTTAAATCCTAAACATAAATAACCGGCATATGCAGCTTTTTAAAAAGTCATCATTAGTTTTGCTGCTTACCGGTTTAGCGTCATGTACCATGCGCAACCCTCAACTACCCATGAAAGGTACTTTTGGATCTGATCTTGATTTTTTAAAAACAAAGGATAGTGTTATCGTTTTAAAAGACGACAGCGGTTTAGGGCAGGTCATCGTATCGCCCAAATACCAGGCAAAGGTTTTTACCTCAACTGCTGATGGCTTAAATGGCAAAAGTTTCGGATGGATCAAATACGAAACTTTCGACCTGAAACAGCCCGACCCACATATGAACGCTTTTGGCGGGGAAGACCGTTTATGGCTTGGGCCGGAAGGCGGACAGTTTTCGCTTTTCTTTAAGCCCGGCACCAAAATGGAGTTTGCCAATTGGCACACCCCGGCAGCGGTTGATAATGAAAGCTGGGAGTTGATATCCAAATCGGATAAAAAGGTATCGATGAGCAAAAGCACACATTTGCAAAATTATGTCGGTACTGATTTATCAATTAAGCTTGAACGTGACGTGGAGATTATGGAGCCGAAAGCAATACAGCAGGCTCTTGGTATTGATGCCGACACCTCTGTAAAATCAGTTGGCTTTAGTACAGTAAATTCAATCGTTAATACAGGTAATAACGCCTGGAATGAAGCTACAGGCGCCCCATGCCTTTGGAATTTAGATATGTTTACGCCATCGCCAAAAGTGGTGATCGTAGTACCGTACCATGAAAAAGCTACCGGCAAAGTAGCTACCACCAATTATTTTGGTGAGATCCCGAAAGACAGGGTTAATTATAAAAATGGCATCCTGTTGTTTAAAGCTGATGGTAAAAGCCGTGGCAAGCTGGGTATTCCACCTCATCGTGCAAAAAATATGGCAGGCAGTTACGATGCCGAAAACGATGTTTTAACCATCACTATGTTTGATGTGGCTAGTACAGCATCCTACTTAAACCAGGAATGGAAAACTGATACCGCGCCTTACAGCGGTGACGCGGTGAATGCTTATAACGATGGACCACTGGCCGATGGTAAACAAATGGGGCCTTTTTATGAGATAGAAAGCGTATCTCCCGCCGCGTTC
Organism: Mucilaginibacter sp. R-33; assembly: GCF_049949235.1. Lineage (NCBI taxonomy): Bacteria > Pseudomonadati > Bacteroidota > Sphingobacteriia > Sphingobacteriales > Sphingobacteriaceae > Mucilaginibacter > Mucilaginibacter sp. R-33. Next base: position 4,444,539 of record NZ_CP188089.1, on the reverse strand, counting down.
CTGAAGCCGGGCGAAAAGCTAACACATAAACATAGCGTATTCCATTTTACCGGTAATAAAGCCGCATTAAATAAAATAGCATTAAAAACGCTGGGGATTTCACTGGATGATATTTCAGCAGCATTTAAATAACAGATCAATATATAATCAACCATAAACACTAATGTCAAAAAACAACGCCCTGTTCGCAGTAGCATTAATTACTTCCCTGTTCTTTATCTGGGGGTTCGCGCTCAATCTTAACCCAATCTTAATTCCGCACTTAAAAAAGGCTTGCCAGCTTAATGACCTTCAATCCTCACTGATCGATTCGGCATCCTATATTGCCTATTTCATATTACCTATTCCGGCCGCACAGTTCATGAAAAAATATGGCTACAAGGGTGGGATCATCTTAGGTTTGATACTTTTTTCAACAGGAGCATTCCTGTTTTTCCCTGCTGCGGCGGTACGTAACTACGCGTTCTTTTTAGCAGCGTTATTCATTGTATTTTCGGGAGCGGCCTTTTTGGAAACGGCAGCTAATCCTTATATAACGGTATTAGGTGATCCGGCTGGTGCTGAAAGAAGGATAAACTTTTCACAATCATTTAACGGATTGGCTGCTACCTTAGCTCCGCTTGTAGGTGGTAATTATATTTTATCGGGCAAAGTGTTAACAGATGCGGAATCAAGCAAAATGTCGCCCGAGCAGCTGAATGAATATCTTAATCATGAAGCATCGTCTGTACAAATTCCTTTTGTGGTAATTGGCGCAGTGGTGCTTGTAGTTGCATTCTTAATTTATCGCACGCACTTCCCGCCAATTGTTGAAGAAACCAGTGAGGAGGCAGTTAACGACAACCGTTCGCTTGGTGTAAGGATAAGCGAGCTGCTGCACGTGAAAAGTTTAAGGGCCGGTATCTTTGCTGAGTTTTTATATGTAGGGGCACAGGCTGGTATAAGTAGTTTCTTTATCCGCTATTCAGAAAAAGTAGCCGGATTCGCCGAAAAACCGGCTTCTTTTTACCTCACTATAGCTTCTGCAGGTTTCATGGCAGGCAGGTTCATTGGTACATTACTCATGCGTTATTTTAACCCGGTTAAACTGCTCATCACTTATGCGATTATTAACATTTTCCTGATAGCTATGGCTGTAACGCTAAAAGGCGAAGTGGCTGTTTACGCGTTGATGTGTACCTGGTTCTTTATGTCGATCATGTTCCCGACTATTTTCTCGTTAAGTATCCGTGGCCTGGGCGCTAAAACCAAACTTGGTTCATCATTGGTGATCATGGGGATTGTGGGCGGTGCTATATTCCCGGTAATCATGGGACGGGTTTCTGACGCAACACACAGCATTCAATGGGCTTACGTTGTGCCCGGTATTTGCTTTTTTGGCATCTTGCTCTTTGCCATCAATAATCACAAAGTTAAGAAGCTGGTAATGGCCGGCAGTCATTAATATATCTATCATACTAAAAATGAATTTACAACTTACAGATAAGGTAATTATAGTTACCGGCGGCGCCAAGGGCATAGGCGAAGGCATAGTGAAAGTGTTAGCTGCCGAGGGTGCTATCCCGGTTATAGTAGGCCGCGGTGAGGCTGATAACCTGAAAACGGTTGAAGCTGTAGCAACAGCGGGGCATAAGGCATACCAGGTAGTAGCCGAACTTACTGATCCCAAAGCATGCGAAAACGCAGTTAATGAAGTAATAACAAAATTTGGCCGTATTGACGGATTGGTAAACAACGCCGGTGTTAACGATGGCGTTGGCCTGGAAAGCGGTGATTACGAAGGGTTCATGGCCTCTCTGCATAAAAACGTGGTGCATTATTACCTGATGGCGCATCATGCCCTGCCCGAACTAAAAAAATCAAAAGGAGCCATCCTTAACATTACCTCAAAAACTGCCGATACCGGCCAGGGGAATACCTCGGGTTACGCGGCATCAAATGGTGGCCGTAACGCGCTTACCCGAGAATGGGCGGTTGAGCTTTTGAAATATGGCATCCGTGTAAACGCACTGGTAGTAGCCGAATGCTGGACACCGCTTTACGCTAACTGGATCAAGACCCTGCCCGATCCACAGGCAAAGCTGAAAGAGATCGAAGCAAAGATTCCATTAGGCAACCGCATGACTACGGCCGAAGAAATTGCTAATACTGTTGCGTTTTTATTGTCGCCGGTATCAAGCCATACTACCGGTCAGCTAATTTATGTTGATGGTGGTTATGTGCATCTGGACAGGGCGCTGGCTAATGCGTAAGGGATTAATTTATTATAAAATCGTCATTGCGAGGTACGAAGCAATCCCCAACTTACAGAGCCGCTCTGTATAGCTCGCGATTGCTTCGTACCTCGCAATGACGTTTTATTAATATGAAATAGTTTATCCTTACAACGAAAACCCCTTCAAATACTCTTTTCCCTCCGTACCCCAATCTTTCATGGCATTTTGCAATACGGTCATGAAGCTCTTGTTAGTAGCTGCTTTGCCTTTTTTGGGTGCTGTTAATGATTTTTCGTCGATAGGCTGTTCAGTAACTTTAGTGGCAAACCAGGTTACGTTTTCGTGCGGGAGAGCTACGCCTAATATCATCCCTGGCAAGCCATTAAATGATTCGGGACCGCCCGAAACAGGGATTTCTTCAGTATAAAAGGCGACTACATAAATCGAATCAAGAATCAGCCCGTTAGCCCGGCGACATGGATAGCCGGCAATTTCACGGGTTTCGCCGGTAAGTTTCCATTTGATATGACGGGTGGTGTCTTTCACTAAAAAGGTTTCTTCAAATACACTTTTTTGGCTGGTGCTCATTCCTGTATTAAAGTCAGAAAATACAGTGCTGTTTTGAGCCGTCATCATTGGCTCACTCCAGTAACCGGCTGTTGGTGTTTCTGGTTCAACAGGTGTAAACAGCGTTTGGTTATTGCCAAACTTCAGGGTGCTTTTTAATATCTTAAACTGGGGTTTGGTTTTTTTATATTGTTCATACCTGGGCTGGTACCACATTTCGTTATCTTTATTAATGGCTTTTTGCAGCATAGCCCATACATTTGAGGTTTTGTTATACTCAATGGTACCGTGAAAAGTAAAATGCTTATTGCCCTGCGCACGCAAAAGGTTCGCACTTAATAGCAATATGGTTGTTAAGGTTAAAATCTTTTTCATGATAGGTTATTTTTTAGGTGCACCGCCTCCAACTTTGTTAAAATCCCAGGTAAGGGAAAACATAAAATATCTCCTGATAGTGGTATAACGTTCCTGTGTAAGCACATTGGCCGATCCTGTGCGGTTATAGCCGGTATTCTGATTTAGCAGGTCATTGCCGGATACGGTAGCTTTCAAAGCATCTTTCATGAATGTTCTTGATATGTTAGCATTCAGCAGGAACCTTTTAAAATCTTGCGGGAATGATTTTGTAGGGGCGTTATAGGTATAATTACCGTCTGAGCCAATCTGGAATTTGCCAGGCAGATAAATATTGAACCCTCCGTTAGCATTAAACCCGCGACCGTTATTATTCAGTACAGTATTAAGTGATGAAGAGTTGATGTTATAGGTAGGCCCTGCCGACATCCAGGCATCATACTTTTTTTCCTTGTATTTAGATAGCCTGATATTCCCGGAATAGCTGTATGATTTAGTTTCGTTAAGTACGTTGTTTGACAGGTTATAGTATGTATTGCCGTTACCATTAAGTCCAAGCCCTGCATTAATATCCAGGCCGGGGATCTTTCTGTCAAAGTAAGCATTAACCCAAAAATTGCTGGTTGATTTGTTTTTAAGGTTTGACGATTGATAAGTGCTGATACCGGTAGTAGTATCGCGCGTTACATTGCTCACGATAGGGTTACTGGTAGTTGAGTATGAGCCACTGATCCAGATATACTGGTTGCTGATCACCTTGTACGAGTTGTAACTGATATTATACCTGTTCGTAAAGGACGGCTTTAATCCAGAGTTGCCTACCTGTATATTCAGCGGATCTGTATTTACGCGTACGGGCTGGATCTGGTCAATATTGGGCTGTGTGGTATTCCCGTTGTAGTTCAACCTTAAGCTTGATTGTTTAGTGAATTTGTACTGGAAGGAAGCCTGGGGATACCAATTGGTAAAGTTACGCACCAAATCGGCCATCCGTCCAAATTCATCAACCTGCTTAAACCTTACTCCAGCCACTTTTGTACCGAAGTTGAACGAGTATTTCTGTTTTTGTACATTAAATACCATGCCCCCCTGGTTTGACAATTGATTCAGTTTATAATCGCTGCTGTAAATGTTATCGAGTATATTATAAGGTCCGCTGCCTGCATCTTTATTGAACGTGCGCCTGTCGGCAGTAGCGTTGTTTACCGATAGGGCATAGCTAATGGCGAGGGTAAAATCCTTGGCCAGTGGTTCGGTATAAGTTACATTGGTATTGATATTGGTGCTTTGGGTTTTATTTACCTTGTACTGATCGATGGTGTCTTTGCTTACATAGGTACCAACCGAGTCATAAAACCGCGTGTTTGACTTTAGGAAGCCTTTAGAGTCGCTTTCGTTGAAAGCGGTTTTAAAGTTTACAGAAAGCGTACGGCTTTTCTTTTTAAACTTTTTGGTGTAGAAGGCGTTGGCGTTAAATACTTTGCCGTCAACATCGGCGCTGTTTTCACGGTCATTGCTGTTGATGAGGCTACCGTCAAGGCGGCGGGTTTGGGTAGCAAAATTGCTCCTGGTATTGCTGTTTTTTAAGGTTCCGTCAGCAGTGATCTTCAGGTTTTGCATCGAGTCGAGCTTTACCTGGTAATTTACATCCAGCTTTTGGCGGAACATGTAATTGTGATTGTTTTGGTCGCTATTGGTGTTTGATATGTTACCCGGGAAGTTATTTTGCTGCTGGGTGTTCTTGGTGCCATCAACGGTAAGTGAACCTATTTTATAGTTTGTGTTAATAGATTCCTTATCATTGTTCCATTTCGTGTCATAATGTGCGCCACCGGTACGGGCTACAGGTTTACCTTCGCCATTATACCTGCCGTCAAAACTATCCAAATCATCACCGCCGCCTCCGAAAATATAAATACCGCCATCGTCGCCAAACTCCATATTGCCGCCGCCGCCGTATTTGTTGTTATCTTCCCAACCTAAACCTGTTTTGCCGGTGTTGCCGAGGGTGCCATAAACTGAAAACTTCTGCTTTCCCTTAAAGCGGTTAAATAAAGCCTGGCCCTGGTAGTACCCATCAGTACCTATGCCACCGTCAAGTTTGCCGAAATAGCCGTTCTTTTTATCTTCCTTAAGTTTAATATTGATGGTTTTATCTTTTACGCCGTCATCAATACCCGTAAAGGCAGCCTGATCGCTCTTCTTGTCATAAAGCTGTACTTTATCTACCATATCGGCACGCAGGTTTTTGGTAACCAGGGTTGGGTCATCGCCAAAAAACTCTTCGCCATCAACCAACACTTTTTTTACCGTTTGGCCTTGTGCCGTGATCTTGCCGTCTTTATCCACCTCGATACCTGGCAGCTGTTTTAGCAGGTCCTCAACCTTTGAGTTGGGCTGGATATTGTAGGCAGCCGGGTTAAACTCGGTGGTATCGCCCTTAATTTTGATGGCAGCCGCTTTTCCTTTTACAATCACTTCCTGTAAAAGACGCTCTTTAAGCAGCATGCTGATTCGGCCGAAGTTGTGTGTGGTGTGTGCAGAATCTAAGGTGAAATGCTCTACAAAATCTGCATAACCGGGGTAAGTGGCCAGTACAATGAACTTGCCCTTGCTTAAATTGTTAATGGCAAATGTACCATCCTCTTTAACACGGGTAAATTTTTGAAGGATGGAATCTTTAGCAGTTATAACGCTGATGCTGGCGTTTGCTAATTTAGAATTAGAAACGGTATCGGCTATTGTGCCTTTAATGCTGTAATTGGTTTGGGCTGACAAGCTTACTGTGCCCACAAGAAATAGCAGTACTCCAATAATTGTGATTTTCATAAGGTCGATTATGAAAGCCAAAATATAACTAAATAGTTAGTTGTGCAAGCGATTTAACATTTTATACTGTAGATTTAACATTTCATCGCCAAATTTTAACATTTGGTCGTGGATGGATGTGTTAAATATGGGAGCCTGTGTATGGGCATGGACCGGTACACCAATAATAACGCCGGTAATACTGGTCGGGATGGCCTCCAATAAAATTATTGCGGGTTCGATCTAATTGCACATTCATCGGCAAACAGACGGCCGAAATGATGAAAATCCCCTATCTGCGGTACTCAAAAAATGTATAATTTAGCATATTATTCTAACCTGAATGCTGTCCTGATCAGCAAGTTTAAACATGTATTATAAATGGTGGAAAAAAGTAAGGTTTTAATGCTTTCAAAAAGGGCATGTAAGCTTGTATTGCTTTTTATTATACTGCTGTCTGCAATGGAGAGCAGGGGACAGGGGTTGCAGTTTGGTTCAAATGACAGCCTGATGAGCAAGCGCACCTCTTACCAGGTTTTTAAGGATGATCTGCCAACCTTTCATGATCGCCTGGTGATTGGTTTCGACCTTTCATTGTGGGATAATCAGCACCTCGGCTATATTTTAAACTTAACCGACGATAAGGGTAACTCCTACAGCCTGAGTGCGATTTACAATCATGGTTCGTTGCTCAATTTCAATATTGATAGCCGGAGTAATAAACTCAGCATCCCCCTTGCCGATACTATGCTGAAACGGCGTAAATGGTTTAAGGTGATTGTTGATCTTGATCTCAAAGGCGATAAAGTAGGCATATCCATAAACGGAAAATGGTACCGGGCAGCAGGATTAGGTTTTAACGGTAAAATAACCGCGAAGATCACCTTTGGCAAAAACGAACATTATTCGGATGTGCCGAATATGGCCATTAAAAATCTGGTTGTCAGCAACGATGATAAATCCTATACCTTTCTGCTTAGCGAATGGACCGGGAATGATGTTTTTACGGTTGACGGAGATAATCTGGGGCACGTTGATAACCCGGCATGGCTTATCAACGAATCGTACTTTTGGAAACAGAAATTCGTGCACACTTTTAACGAGGTTGCGGGGATCAACTTTAATGAAAAAAATGAGCAGTTCTTCATCTTCAAAAATGATTCCCTGATGTTTTATGATGCCGGGCGGGATGCAGTAGGAACAAAACCATTCAAAAATAAACTAGCAGTACCCTTGCACCTGGGCAAAAGTATTGTAAACCTTAAAGAGAATGAATGTTATTTGTATGAAGTGCTCAGGGCCCCGCAGCCCGCTCCAAGTATCGCGTCCTTTAACCTGGACAGCCTTAGCTGGGACTTTTATGGTAAGGCGACCATAACGGAGCAAAGACATCATCATAATATTTTTTACGATAAGGACTTTAACAACTTTTACCTGTTTGGCGGGTACGGCTCTTTTAAATACTACAATAACTTTTTTAAATACGATAAAGCTACTGATACCTGGCAGCAAGAAAGTTTTACCGGCGATGTGATCACCCCCCGGTTCTTTTCGGCAGCAAGCACAGCTGATCAAAACAACGATGTTTACATTTTTGGGGGCTACGGCAACCAGTCGGGCAACCAGGTAGTAGGCGGGATGCACTATTATGACCTGTACCGGGTTAACCTGGGTAAGCATAGCATAAAAAAACTCTGGGAGATCAAACCGGATGAAGAAGCATTTGTACCGGCCAATAATCTTATTGTATCAAAAGATAAGCAGTTTCTTTATGTGCTATGCTATCCGCACGAACGGCCTAAAACGAGTTTACGTCTGTACAAATTTTCAATAAAAGATGGGTCGTACCAGGTAGTAAGCGGTACCATCCCGGTTGTGTCCGAACGGATAGAAACTGACCATAACCTGTTTTACAATGCTAAGCAGGATGTATTTTATTGTACTACCCAGGAGTTTGAAACACCCTCCCGGTCTACCATAAAAATCTTCGCGCTTACTGCGCCGCCTGTGAGCCAGGAAGCATATATGGCCGCCCACCAGCCCAAAAGCAAATCTTTTACTTTATACAGGATATTGGGTGGCGCGTCTGCATTTGTATTGTTATGCGGAATTGTGGTGTTTTTCTTAAGGCGGAGAAAAGATAACGATGAGCCTGCTGCTGTTAACGAGGAGCGTATTGGCGAACAGAAAATTGAAACTGAAACAGGTAACAAAGCTAACGCTGTTTACCTCCTGGGCGAGTTTACTGTTTATGATAAAAATAAGCGGGATATTACTTACCTGTTCAGTCCTAAGATCAAGCAGTTGTTTATTCTTATTTTGTTAAACAGCCGTGAAAAGAATGGTGTGGTATCAAAAAAAATCTCCACTACGCTATGGCCGGATAAGGATGTGGTCAAAACTAAGAATATTCGCGGTGTAACCATCAATCACCTCCGTAACATACTTTCGGATATAGATGGCCTGGAACTTGCCTTTTTAAATGATACCTATAGTTTTATCAGCACTGAAGATTTTTATTGCGATTATTTTGTGGTGAGGGAAGCACTTAAACAAACCAATGTTGGAGAAACCGTTGTGTTCAGTTACCTCGACTTAGTTGCCCGTGGCGGGTTGTTGCAGCATATTCCTGAAATTTGGCTTGATGATTTTAAGCAGGAGTACGAAGAAGCGCTGATGCCGGTTATTTTGCCGGTAATAAAAAAGGCTTATGATGCTTTTGATTATAAAAAAGCGCTGGAGATCTCCCGCATCGTGTTGAATATCGACCCTTTTAATGATATCGGTATTAAGTTTAAGCTCAAAGCCCTGAGGCGTACTAAAGGCATTGAACATGCCCGGAAAGTTTATGAGGAGTTTAGCGCTGAATATGAAAAGTCATTAGGCGAAGAATACCCGGTCCCTTTCGAAAAGATCTGTTCTAATAAGTCTGATCCGCGCTGATAATGACCTTGTAATGAAGGGTTTTTTGTACGTAAGCTGAAAGCAGAATGCATAAATCTGAAGGTCAATATATTGATTATCAATAATCTTAATTATTTAATAGACTCATTTTATAAGAAAATGATTGTTTTACAAATAAATTCTACTAAACATATAGATTTAATAGAATATTTATATATTTGCAACAGATTAGTTTGCAAATGGGGTTCATTTTAAACTAAATGGCAGGAGCTGGCCGGCAGCAAATGGATGGTTCGATTCCACCCCTGCATCTCTTCTCATCTCATGATTTATGTTTTATAATTGGTTAGCAAAAAGAGTATTCCTGCCCATCAGGAACTCTTTTGCCTTTTTTGAAATTGCAACTGATTTATAATTGTTTTTAAGTAGAGACGCATTACATGTATCTCCGATTGGTCAACTGTTTTGCACAATTGTTGCACCGTAGTGATTTGCGTGCGGGGGAGACGCAAATGACGTTTCTATATTTAAAAATGTTTTTGAACAGCTACGATCAGGCAAATCTTAGCCAAAAAGGCTACTAAGAAATGTTTTATGGGATAAAATACTTATTAAAAAAATTTAAAAAGTTCTTTTAATTCAAATTTTGTTTTAGTAAGTTTGTATTGATAATGCACAGCATATTATTATACGCACTTTACTTTATTCTCATGTCGGTGAGGATAAACTTTTTTTGTTAATTGGTTTGATAAAATCCTCGCCCTTGGCGGGGGTTTTTTGTATTACGACTTTTTTAAACTTTAACATATAGGTTCTGAACAAATTATGGCACGATTAAATTTATTGGAAGAGACACGTTACGAGAAGTTACCGGTAAGCGTTTACAACAACCAGCAGGAAGCCTCGGTAGCGGTAGCGAACCGGATAGCAGATCTGATCCGCGCAAAACAAGCCAAAGGTGAAAAAGCGGTATTGGGGCTTGCCACCGGTGTAACCCCGATAGGGGTTTATGCCGAACTGGTAAGACAGCATAAAGAAGCAGGCTTGAGCTTTAAGAATGTGATCACTTTCAACCTGGATGAGTACTACCCGATGAAACCCACAGCAGCGCAAAGCTATGTGACATTCATGTACGATAATTTGTTCAGCCATATTGATATAGATAAAGCCAATGTTCACATCCCTGATGGTACTTTGGATAAAGACGAAGTTGTTGCGTTCTGTTTAGCCTATGAAAAGCAGATAGAAGAATTGGGCGGCTTAGACCTTCAGATCCTGGGTATCGGTCGTACAGGTCACATCGGTTTCAACGAGCCGGGTTCGGCACCAAACTCAGGAACGAGGATGGTTACTTTAGATGACCTGACCAGGCGTGATGCGGCCCGCGATTTTGGTGGTAAAGCCGATGTGCCAACCAAGGCGATCACGATGGGGATCGGTACCATCTTCAAAGCCAGGGAAATCATCCTGATGGCCTGGAACAAGAAGAAAGCGCCGATCATCAAGAAAGCCGTAGAAGGGGAGATCTCGGGTGAAGTACCTGCAACTTACCTGCAACTATCACAACATGTGGAGTTTGTACTGGATGCAGATGCTGCATCAGAACTGACCCGGTTTGATACCCCATGGCTGGTGAAAGATTGCGTGTGGGATAACCAGTTAAAGAAAAAGGCTGTGATCTGGTTGGCGAATGAGGTTAACAAACCGGTACTGAAACTAACGGAAGAAGATTACAATAACCACGGCATGGCCCAACTTGCAGTAGAGCAGGGCCCTGTATACAATATCAACATTGATATCTTTAACCAGATTCAGCATACCATTACCGGCTGGCCGGGTGGCAAACCAGATGCCGACGATTCGCAAAGGCCGGAAAGGGCACTGCCTGCCAAAAAGAGAAGTATCATTTTTTCACCACACCCGGATGATGACGTAATTTCGATGGGCGGTACATTTATCCGTTTGGTAGACCAGGGACATGATGTACACGTAGCCTACCAAACCTCGGGCAATACCGCGGTGTGGGATGATGATGTGCTGAGGTACATGGAATTTGCTATCGACTTTACGAAGAGCATCGGCGAAGACACCACGCATCTTCAAAAATCATATGAAGATATGCGTGCCTTCTTCCCAACCAAACAACCAAACGAGATCGATACGCAGGAGATCCGCAACGTAAAAGGCTTCATCAGGAAAACAGAAGCGATTTCAGGTGCAAGGTATGCCGGTTTACAGGATGATCATATCCACTTCATGGCCTTGCCGTTTTACGAAACCGGTAAGACCAAAAAGAACTCGGTAGGTGAGGAAGATATTCAATTAACCATCGACCTGCTTCAAAAAGTAAAACCACAGCAGATCTTTGCTGCCGGTGATTTTGCCGATCCTAATGGTACGCACTTAGTATGCTTCAAAATCATCTTAGCTGCACTGGAAAGATTGAAAGGTAAAGAAGCCTGGGTAGAAGACTGCTGGCTGTGGATGTACCGTGGTGCATGGCATGAGTTTGAAACATACGAGATAGAAATGGCTGTTCCACTTTCCCCACAGGAGGTAATTCGTAAACGTAACGCCATCTTTAAACACCAGTCGCAGAAAGATACTCCGGTATTCCCGGGTGATGATGCAAGGGAGTTCTGGGTACGTGCAGAAGACCGCACCCGTGACACAGCCCAACGCTATGATCGTCTTGGCCTTGCTGAATATGAGGCAATGGAGGCGTTTGTGAGGTATAAATTCTAAGTGAAATATTTATATGTTAAGGTCGCGCGATTTATCGCGTGGCCTTTTTTATTTTTATATTTACAATAATGAGAGGACGGTTAACCAAGGTTAGATCAATAGATTTAAAAAAAGATGCTGCTCAAAAAATAAGCGCGGAAGCCATAAAGACAAATAAGAAAGCCGATAAAATTGTTACGCTTGTTTTTATTTTGCTTGCTTTAATCGTTATTATTTTAGGATTATGTTTTGGATTCCATGAAAGATGGTATTTTCCTAAATAAACATGCATCAAAATTAACCTGAAGCGCTTGCTGCCGGTCTAAGCTAAGTTATCGCCAAAACTCAACCAGTTTTGGATTGCAATTAGTTGATTTAATGGTTGTTCATATAGGCATTATACCGTGATGATGTTAGTATTTAATTCCAAGTGCTTATTCTTATTAGTAGCCAGGTATTTTAGAACTTGTGCTGTAGTTTTTAAATCATTTCTCCCTATCCCAGCCCGGAAGTCAATTATTTTATCATCGTTGTATCTTAATAAAACAAGGTGTGTCATTACTCCTATGCCTCCAGTTTTATAGGTAATTATAAAAAGATTGCCGTCAGCGCCGATGTTGATAAGCTGACGGGTAGGCAGATTTTCATCCCAGTTGCCATCGCAGCAATTCCAGTCCTTGCCTGGAGCTGCAATAGAGAATTTATCCCTGCTAAAAGAGGCTAAGAAATCCCTAACCATTGGAGGTATATCGTTAATATTTTTGCCCAGCATTATCTGAGATTTTTTAAGATCCGCTATAAAAGCGCCAAGATTCTTGTTTTTAAGGATAACCATTTGGTTAACTGCTAATAAATCACCTGTTTGTTTTATGCTTGAAATACGATGCGGTGCATAAACGATTTTTTTTTGGTGCTGATTGTGCGCTCAAACAGATTGGTGATACGATTAGCAAACCTAATATTAGCAGCAATGATCTCATAAGAAATTGGTTCGTTTTTAAACGTTAATTTCTAAGCTCGAGTATACAGCAAAATCATATAACAAAAAAGCCTTCCCGTTTAGGGAAGGCTTTCAAATATTAAATCCGAAATCAAAATTCCGATATCCGAAATTAAGATGCCATTTGCTTGCGTATGATGTTCAACGCACCGCCTGCTTTAAACCACTCAATTTGCTGTGCATTGTAAGTATGGTTTACAGGGAATGATTCGGTTGAACCATCTTTATGGTGTAATACCACGGTTAACTGTTGGCCTGGGGCAAACGTAGTTAAGCCGGTGATATCGATAGTATCATCTTCCTGGATCTTTTCGTAATCGTTAGGATCGGCGAAAGTGATACCCAGCATACCTTGTTTTTTAAGGTTGGTTTCGTGGATACGGGCAAATGATTTTACCAATATGGCACGCACACCAAGGTGACGTGGTTCCATAGCTGCATGCTCACGTGATGAGCCTTCACCATAGTTTTCGTCGCCTACTACTATCGAACCGATACCTGCTGCTTTGTAAGCACGCTGCGTAGCCGGAACTGGACCGTACTCGCCGGTTAATTCGTTTTTAACGCTATCGGCAGTAAGGTTAAAGTAGTTGATAGCACCGATTAACATGTTGTTTGAAATGTTATCCAGGTGGCCGCGGAATTTCAACCATGGGCCAGCCATCGAAATGTGGTCGGTGGTACATTTACCTTTTGCTTTGATAAGCAATTTAAGGCCTGTAATGTCGGTGCCTTCCCATGCTTTGAATGGCTCAAGTAATTGCAAACGTGATGAAGTTGGAGAAACGATAACTTCAACTTTGCTGCCATCTTCGGCCGGTGCCTGGTAGCCTGCATCTTCAACCGCGAAACCTTTTACAGGTAGTTCGATACCCTGAGGCTCGTCAAATTTAACCTGCTCACCAGCTTCGTTAGTTAAAGTATCAGTAAGCGGGTTGAAAGTTAAATCTCCTGCGATAGCGAAAGCGGTAACAATCTCCGGTGAAGCTACGAAAGCGTGGGTGTTAGGGTTACCATCCTGGCGTTTAGCGAAGTTACGGTTAAACGAAGTGATGATAGAGTTTTTGCGGGTAGGATCATCAGTATGACGGGCCCACTGGCCGATACATGGTCCGCAGGCGTTAGCCAATACCACGCCGCCCATTTGAGCAAAAGTATCAAGGTAACCGTCGCGGTCAACAGTGTAACGTACCTGCTCAGAACCCGGAGTGATGGTGAACTCGGCCTGAGTTTTTAATTTTTTATCGATAGCCTGTTTAGCGATAGAAGCCGAACGGGTGATATCCTCGTATGATGAGTTGGTACATGAACCAATCAAACCAACTTCTAATTTAGTAGGCCAGCCGTTTTCTTTAACAGCGGTAGCAAATTTAGAGATAGGCCATGCCAAATCCGGAGTGAACGGACCGTTTACATGTGGCTCAAGCTCGCTCAGGTTGATTTCGATAACCTGGTCGAAATATTGCTCTGGGTTAGCGTAAACTTCTTCGTCGCCGGTTAAGTGCTCTGCGATAGCGTCAGCAAGTTCAGCGATGTCGGCACGTTTAGTACCTTTTAAGTAAGCAGCAGCTTTTTCGTCGTAACCAAAGATAGAGGTAGTAGCGCCGATTTCGGCACCCATGTTACAGATGGTACCTTTACCGGTTGCCGACATTGAACGTGCACCTTCTCCAAAGTACTCAACAATAGCACCGGTACCGCCTTTTACGGTAAGGATACCAGCAACACGCAGGATAACGTCTTTAGCTGAAGTCCAACCAGAAAGTTTACCGGTTAATTTAACACCGATCAGTTTAGGGAATTTAAGCTCCCATGGTAAGCCGGCCATTACGTCGCAGGCATCGGCACCACCAACACCAATAGCAATCATACCCAAACCACCTGCATTAGGAGTATGTGAGTCGGTACCGATCATCATACCACCCGGGAAAGCGTAGTTTTCTAACACTACCTGGTGAATGATACCTGCACCGGCTTTCCAGAAACCGATACCATATTTATCAGATACTGAAGCCAGGAAATCGTAAACTTCGCGGTTAACGTCAACAGCAGTACTTAAATCTTCAACAGCGCCGATTTTAGCCTGGATCAAGTGATCGCAATGTACGGTAGATGGAACGGCAACCTGCGGGCGACCGGCTTGCATAAACTGCAAAAGGGCCATCTGAGCAGTAGCATCCTGCATAGCTACACGGTCTGGTGCAAAATCAACATAGTCAACCCCGCGACCAAATGCTTTTTGAGCATCGCCTTCGCTAAGGTGGGCATATAAAATCTTTTCGGTTAAAGTTAGGGGTTTACCGGTCGCTTTACGGGCAGCATCAACACGTGTGCTGTAGCGGTCGTAAACCTTTTTGATCATATCTAAATCAAAAGCCATTTGTATTTGATTTTTAGGTGAAAAGTAAAAGAAATTGACGTTAAGCCCATTAACTGGCCTTAGAGCGGCGAATTTACAAAAAATAACATTTGAAAGCCCTCAGTGCTTTACACAAATGTTATTTGGATAAGTTCTAAATAAGTTATTGGAGATTAGTGGTTAGAGATTGGTTGGTTACGGCAACCTTCACTTTTTTGTTGATGAAGATGCATGATACAGTGAAAACTAATGCGGAAATCAACAGAACCGGATAATACATCTTTCCAAAAATATCAGGTAGGTCTTGTTTGGAGTTCCCTAAAAACAAAAATGCAAATCCTGTAGTATTTATGGCAGCATGAAAAATCATTCCCGGAATTACGGATTGCGTTTTATAATAGATCCAACCTAAAAATAAGCCCCCGAAAAATGCTGGAATAGCCTGCTAGGGATTTAAGTGCAGTACGCTAAAAAGGATCGCAGAAATGATTATGGCTTTGTTAGGGGCATAATTTTTTAATAATCCTTTTAAAATAATGCCCCTACATAATATTTCCTCTACGATTGGAGCTATAATAACAACACTCATGAACGAGAACAGATCTTTGGTGAACACCCTCTCAAATATCTCCCGAACCTTCAAAGGCATTGGTAGCAATACCGAAATTCGTTCTAAAATGATTGAGAATGCTGTTGCCGCTATAATCAGCACCGGGATAAGCCACCCTTCAATTTTATTGTAATTTATGGTTGATGGATAACCTTGTTGTTTTTCACTCCTTTTTAAAGTATACTGTATTGCCATTAGTACAGGAGCAGCATTCGTCAATACTTTGAATATCGATCTCACCGCCGGAAATTCTTTTGGAGTATTCATAAATACAATGCCCGCGGTTATTATAACGATGATCAGAAAAACAAGGTACATGAAAAATAGTCTTACAATAGATGTTATATTAGGGTAGGCTATTTTCGGAATATGAGTAATGTTTTCAGGCCCTTCGGCACTTGTTTCAGTGTTTGTTACTTCAGACATTTTGCGATTGTTTAGGAAAAAAATTGGCCGGTCATGATAAACGACCAGCCAATTTAAAATTAAAAAATAGTTCGATAAAATATGAACAGATTATTTTTCTCCTTTTGATGTAGCAGGAGGCAACTGTTTCAAAATCTCCTCAATAGCCCTATCCAATTGCGGATCTTTATTTTCTATCCTGTCCGCAAAATCTGTTTTTACATAAATATCCGGTGTTACGCCTGTTTTTTCAATATCCTTACCATCGAGCGTGTAGCAACCCCAGGCAGGGATACGGTAGAATGATCCATCAACCAAACCTTTACCACTGGTAAAAATGATCCAACGGTAGGTTTCGGTGCCGATAATTTTGCCCAGGCCCAGTTGTTTAAAGCCTTGTGAGGTCATCTCGCCGTCGCTAAGGGTTTGCTCATTCATGAGCAGGATGATCGGTTTGGCCGCAGGTGCAAAGTTTGATTGCTGTGTTTTTTTACCGTCGCGGTAAGCCCATTGCAAATAGGGTTTTTGAGACAAGAATTTTAAAACATTATCATGTACGTTACCGCCGGTATTATATCTCAGGTCGAGGATAAGGGCATCTTTGTTGTAGGCATCATCAACCATATCTTCCAGGAAATCTTCCAGGGCGCCATCGCCCATGTTTTTCATGTATGAATAGGCAATGCGGTTTTTACTTCTTTCTGCAACTGTTTTAGCATTGGTCTTGATCCAGTCGTCGTAAAGATTGCCCGACAGGTCACCGGTTGACTCTGGATGAAGTTTTACTTTAACGTCCTTTCCACCACGATTAAAGATTAGCTCAATTTCCTTGTCAAGTGATGGTTTGCTGAAGTAATAGTTGCGGTCCTGCTTTTCATCAACAATAATACCGTTAACCGCTTTTAATATATCGCCCGGTTTTACGTCGATGCCGGCTCTATCGGCATTACTATGGATAGCTATACTGCTCACTTTGTATGGCGAATCGTTCTCAAAAATGATCCCGGTTTCCATAGTGCGGTAAGAGATGGTTTTCTTTTCCTCGCTGCCATTTGAGTAAAAACCCTGGTGCGATGAGTTAAGCTCGCCAAGCATGTCATTCAACAACAGGCGCAGGTCGGCCCGGTTATTAATATAAGGGACAAATGTTTTATAGCTGTCATGAACCTTTTTCCAGTCGGCCCCGTGGAAATTGCCGTCGTAATAGTTTTCATCCAGTCCGGCCCAGGTTTCATCAAACATCTGTGTAAATTCCCCGGCCATGTTACGGGTAAAGCTGTAATTGATATCTAACTTATCCACTTTGTTAGCATCGATGTTTAGGGTGTAGATATTGCCTCCGGCCAGTACAAAATATTTATCACCGTTGCCAAAAATGTTGTAATTGCCGAAGTCGCCGTTGCCAACTTTTTCAGTTTTAGGGTTTTCAAAAGCTTCAAGGGTGGTACGGTAAAGCGCCCCCTTACCTTCGCTATGGTTTGAGGCATAGTATACCAATGTTTTATCTCCTTTTTGAATTACATAGGGGCCCTGCGCCTGGCCAAACTCCGGACTGATGCGTTCCAGTCTTTTCATCGGTTCTTCGGTGTCTATCACAATATCGGCAGGCGGTTTAGGCGTTGGCTGCTCAGATAAAGGTTTCTTTTTGTTAGACGCTTTTTTGTCCTTATCCTTTTTGTTTTTATCGTCGTCTTTTTTCTCCTCTTTAAACAGGGCCGTAAACTTATCCATCTTAAAAGGATCGTCATACTTTTGCAAAGGCATGCGGTAAACGTGAGCATCTTTTGAGCCATAAGGATACTCGGGCTGTGTACGGGATGATGTAAAATAAATATACTTACCATCCGGCGACCAGAATGGCGCCGATTCTGTAACACCGCTATTGGTAAGGTTCAGTATTTTCTCGGTTTTTATCTCATAAACAAAAACGTCCATCTCAAAATTGCGGTAAGCGTTGTATACCACGTACTCGCCATTTGGCGAAAAGCGAGGAGGAGGGTTGTAGAATCCCCAAAACTCATCGGTAACAATAGTTTTTGATGTGAGTGTTTTCAGATCCAAAAGTTTCAGTTCATTACGGCCGCTCAGATAAATGGCCTGTGTGCGGTCTTTATTCACGCTCAGCAGGCGATTGCTGCCTTTATCTGTGGTAAGTTGTTTTTCGGCACCGCTGCCGTCTGCTGCTATGGTGTACCAGTTAGGATAGCCACCCAGGGTTTGACCAAAAATGAGGGTTTTGTTATCGCTCATCCAGCTTACTTCGGTAACGCGTTCGCTGGTATTACGCTCCAGTTTTTTGCCGAATTTACCTTCGGCATCGCTTACAAATAATTCGCCGCGGGATACAAAAGCCAGCTTTTTGCCATCGGGTGATAGTGCTGCTCCTTCAATTTTACCGCCTGTTTCAAACGATTGGTCTTTGGGCAGTACATTATTGCGGAACAGGTTTAAGCTTAGTTTCTGAGTTTGTTTAGATGCAATATCATAAACAAAGATCTGGTAATCTTTTTCAAAAACTACCTTGCTGCCATCGGCACTAACCTGCGGGCGTTTGATAGAGGTGGGGAACTGGGTTAACGCGGTTTTTTTACCATCGACAAAGGTATATAGGTTATATTCCTCGTTGCCCTCATCGGATACAAAATAGATATTGCCTTTCTGATCTATCGTTGTCCAGAAATCCTTGCCCTGCCAGTCGGTATATTTTTTATATGCCTTGGTTTTAGGATTGTACGACTGAATATCGGGATTATAAGCCCCTTTATAATGCTTACGAGTGGGGAAATAGATACTCTCCCACGTATTGCTGAAAAATAGCTCGCCTGTTTGCGGATGCTCAACAACGCCATGTATGGTATTAAAATAATGACCAAATAGCCTAACAGGAGTGCCGCCGGTAGCTGCTACTTTGTATTCGCTGAAGCCATTATAACGGCTTGAGTTGAAGTAAATGGATTTCGAATCCCAGGTCCAGGAATCCACGTTATCGCCGGCATCGTTATAGGTAAGCTGTTTGATATCGCCGCCGGCGAGGGGCATTACGTATACATCGTTGTTGCCAAACTGGTTTGATGAAAAAGCAAGCCATTGCCCGTCGGGCGAAACGCGGGGACTGGTTTCTTCGCCCTGCATGGCGGTTAATCGTGTAGCTGCCGGGCTGTTGATATCGGCTTTCCAAAGATCGCCTTCGTAGCTGAAAATTACGGTTTTGCCATCGGGTGTAAGGGTTGGGTTAGATGTAAAATAGCTTCCGGTTGTTTGGGCTTTAAGGTTTGTTTGGCACAGTACTGCCGAAAACAATGCGATGTATAGTTTCTTCATATGGTTTAAGTTTTATGAATAAATGTATTTTTGAGCCATGTTAAAAGTGGTGCACCTCAATACGTATGACGGTAATGGCGGAGCGGGCAGGGCCTGCATGCGCCTTAACCGGGCATTACTTAGCCAAAGTATCGATTCTAAAATTATAGTACATTATAAATTTGGAAATAATCCTGATATCAAGACTTTTAACCGTAATATTATCCAAAAATCGTATACGGCTGCAACCATCATTCTGGAGCGGATATTGGCTAAACGGTTTCTAAAACCTGATAGCCGTACGCCGTTTTCTTTTACCTGGTTTGGCCGTTCGGTAGTTAATCATCCTGATGTTAAAAACGCCGATATTATTCATCTGCATTGGATCAACCACGGTTTTCTGGACCCCAAACATATAGCCGAAATTAGAAAGCTGGGCAAGCCTGTGGTGTGGACCTTTCATGACAGCAATGCCTTTACCGGTGGTTGTCATGTGCGCTATACCTGCGATCATTACCAGCAACAATGCGGTAACTGCCCGCTGCTGATCAACTCTGCCGCTGCTGATATTTCGCACCGCATCTGGCAGCAAAAAAATAAAGCTTACAAGCAACTCGACTTCAACATTATCGCCCCAAGTTTATGGATGCAGGATTCTGTAAAGAAAAGCAGTTTGATGCGGGGCAAAGCCACAAGCAATATTCCAAATACGCTGGAAACGGATGTTTTTAAGCCGATAGACAAAAAGGAGGCGAAAGCCAAAGCGGGCCTGCCGACGGATAAATTTATCTTTTTAAGTGGCTTTATGCCATCGCGTAAAGATTTGCATAAAGGTACCCAATATCTGTTGGAAAGTATGGAATTACTAAGGCAGCGTTTAGGTGCAGAAACCGATCAGGTAGAACTGGTGGTTTTTGGAAACCGGGGCACAGAAAACCTGCCCGACTTTCCTTTTAAAACCAGTTTCTTAGGAACTATTAATAATGATGAAAAGCTGGCCATGCATTATGCAGCCGCTGATGCTTTTTTGATCCCATCCCTTGAGGATAATTTACCTTATACGGTGATGGAAAGTCTGAGCTGCGGTACACCTGTAATCGCTTTTACTACAGGTGGCATCCCGGATATGGTGCGGCATGAGCATAGTGGTTACCTGGCAACCTATCGTTCATCCGAAAGTTTTACTGATGGCATGGAGTGGATTATTAAGCATCCTGAAAGGGATAAGTTGAACCAACAGGCCCGGCAAACTATCATGGATAGCTTTTCGGAAGAAGTGATCGCTAAAAAGCATATCGGGGTATATCAACAATTACTGACCAAGGGAGGTAACAATGTTTAATCCGCGCTTAAGCGTTATCACCATTGTTTATAATAACGTAAGGGATATTGAGCGTACTATCCGCTCGGTAGTTAATCAAACCTATACTAATATTGAGTATGTTATTGTGGATGGTTTATCTAACGACGGCACTTTACAGGTAATTGATAAATATAAAAGCAAAATAGCAAAATTCATCAGCGAAAAAGATGAGGGCATTTATGATGCCATGAATAAAGGGCTTGCTTTAGCAACCGGCGATTACGTGATCTTCATGAATTCGGGGGATGAGTTTTACGACAATGAAACCGTTGCCGCTGTTTTTGCTTCTGCAGAAGACGCCGACATTTATTATGGTGAGACAGAAATGATCGCCGATGACGGCAGCAGTTTAGGACAGCGCCGGCATAAGGCTCCAGCTAAGTTTACCTGGCGCGGTTTTAAATACGGCATGAGCATCAGTCACCAGGCTATTTATATCAGGCGTTCATTGGCGGGACCTTATGACCGCCGCTATCAACTGAGTTCTGATATCGACTGGATAATCCGCGCGGCAAAAAAAGCTAAAAAAATTGTTAATGTTAATCGATATGTGGCCAAATACCTGGTAGGGGGCATGTCGAAGAAAAAGCACCGCCAAAGTTTGATGGAACGCTTTGAGATCATGAAGCGTAACTATGGCTTGGCCCAAACCATTTTGAATCATTTTGTCATCGCCTTTAATTTAGGCTGGTATTGGTTAAGGAACAGGAGGACGAATGATTAATCAATTATTTTTTGGGCGCAAGTATGAGGGTCTGCCTTAGGGCAACTGAAGACTTACGAAGTTTTTTGAAACTTCGTAAGTCTGGAAAAAAGATCCCACAAAAAAAGCGATGAGTATTAACCCACCGCTTTCTTTTAAATATTAAGCTGCTTATGCTTTTTTCTTATCCGCCGGTTTTGCAGCCGGAGCTTTCTTTTTGTTTTCGGTATAAGCGGCACCACCTAAGGCAAGCACCAGTAGGATTGAACCTGCTAATGAAATGTTTTCACCGGTGTAGTATGAAGCCGGATGGAAAATAAACTCAATTTTGTGGTTACCGATTGGGATCTGAGCAGCACGTAATAGATAATCGGCACGGAAATAAGGTTTCTCAACACCGTCGATATACATTTTCCAGCCTTTGTTATAGTATACTTCAGAGAACACCGCGATTTGTGATGCAGTAGAACCACTTTGATAAACCATATGGTCGGGCGAGTAGCTGATAAGTTCAATTTTGCCTTCGCCGGCACCTGCTCCCAAAGTTTTTTCGTCGATAATGCTTTTGTATTGTTTATCAACAATAGCTTCATCTTTTGGTGTAAAGCTGCTGATGGCTACCATCTCCTGGTCAGCATTGTCGGCATATTTAATACTTTTAACAAACCATGCATGGCCGCAGGCTGTCTGATTTACCTGCATACCTACGTTTTGGGTTTTTGGATCAGAATTAATAATGTACTTAACGTTCATCATATCCAAAACATCCTGGTTAATGCTTTTGCTTAACTGATTATCAACAAGCTCTTCCCAGCGTTTTAGCCTTGCTGCCGAGTAACCACCCAATGACTTGTAGAAAAATGGTGTAAGACCATCGCCTTTGATTGATTGTGTGGCGTCAAACACCCTAAAATCAGGATCTTTATCTTTCATGATAAACTGGTCGACCTCGCGCGGCTGTGGCGTTTCATTATCCTGTTTCGGCGCGAAGTGGTCTTGATTTAAATAGCGCTTGTCAATACCCCAAAGGTCAACCAGGATCAGGGCTAAGAAAGCAAGTGATGCAGCAGTTGGGTTGATCTTCTTTTTAAGGAACGCCCAGGCAATCCCAAATGCAATAGCGATAAATATAAGTGAGCGGATGGCGTCGGCCTGCGCCATTGATTCCCTGTCGGCAATTAGAGCGCGGGTAAGGGCTGAGCTATCAGTTTTAAGCGCCTGGCCTATTTGTGCAATAACACCGGCCTGCTGCTCACTTACGCTAAAAGACAAAAGCAGTGAAGGCACCACAGCTACAATCAATACAATACCACCTGTAATATAAAATGCGATTTTTAATTTTTTGAACAGGTTTGCTTTGTCCTCATTTACAATAGCCTCGTTAACTGCCAACACAGCAAGGATTGGGAAACAGAAACCTGCAACTGCCAGTATTGATTCAACCGCGCGGAACTTATTGTAAAGCGGGAAGTAGTTAAAGAAAAGATCGGATACATAAGGCCAGTTCCGGCCGAAAGATAGCAGCATGGTTAAAACCACAGCGCCAAGTAACCACCATTTGATACGGTTTTTAACTATCATTAAGCCCCATACAAATAACAGGCAAATTACAGCACCAAAATAAAACGGCCCCCCGGTGAAGGGCTTGTTCCCCCAGTAAGATGGTAAATAATTTGCCGAAATTTCGACAGCCTGATTTGGATCACTTCCTTTTTCTGTTAAAGTTTTAACTACATGTGAATCAGCACTATTGTTTTTTTGAAGAAAGCCTCCTCCGTATGCGTCAGGAATCAGGAATGTGATACATTCACCCACACCCTGGCTCCACTCATAAGCGTAGTCTTTAGCAAGGCCGTTACTTGGTTCTGAAGTATGCTGAGTAAGATTTGATTTGCCACGAATAGTTTCGTTGCCATAGTCGGCTGTGCTCCAAAGGATAGAGGCGTTCACGGCTACGCTCAATAGAACTGCGCCAGCAACATAACCTAACGATTTTAAAAAGGCATTTAAGGTTTTGTTTTTGATGGCATGGTAAAGTTCAATGCCAACCATGATCAATAAGGCCAGCATCAGGTAGTAGGTCATTTGCACGTGGTTAGCCCTGATCTCCAAAGCAAGAAATAAAGCTGTTACAGAAAAACCTAATAAGTATTTACCGCGAAGGGTAAGGATAATCCCGGCAAGTATCGGCCCAAAAAACGCTATTGCGAATGCCTGGTTGGCGTGCCCTGCAGTTAGCAGGATAATATTATATGATGAAAAGGTAAACGCCACTGCACCCGCCGCCGCAAGCCAGGGGTTAACCTTTAACACTATAAATAAAAAGTAAGTACCTAATAAAAACATCAATATTGTACCAACCGGAGCAGGGAAAGTGTAGTTTATGGCGGTTACAACCCATGATGTTAAATTAGCTTTATAAGGTGCCCATATTTGGTAGGTAGGCATACCGCCATAGATTTGGTTGGTCCACAGTATGGTAGTGTCTTTAGCCTTGTAGTCGTTGATTTCTTTTTGGGTTGATTGTGCCCTTGTAACGTCATTGCCGCCTAATGTTTTTCCCTGGAAAGCCGGGGTTAAAAATATAAAGCAGATCACTAAAAAAATTGCAGCTATGGCAAAATGAATGCCGTTACGCTTAAACCAGTTATTCATTTAAGTTTTTTGAAATGGATATTATATTCCTCAAAAATAGAAATTACAATGAGAATAGGAATTATAAGTTTTGTTAAGGAATAACTTAACAGGTTTGCGCACGGCTGCGCAGCAGGAAAAACATGGCAATCAGTACAATAATAGATATCACGTAAGCAATAACCTGCGGTTTGCCATAATCTTCGCGATATTTGCGGATATTGAAAAAGTTATAAACTCCCAATGCGCCCATAACAACCCAGTAAAATGTACTAATTTTAGTGCAATTAGCAAAAATTTGAGTAGCAACTATAAATACGATTACGTTGGTAATGATAAGCGTAATAGACTCGGGCGTGTTATTGTGGTTTTGACGCCTGTTAAATACCGGGTTAGTGTCCATGATTTATTGATTAGGTTTATTTTACTTCTTCGTAATCAACAAACTCACCTTCACTGTCGGGCACACTGCCTTTTTTAGGTTGCGGTACATGGTCAATCCTGATTTTTCCATCAGGTTTTGGGCCTTCGTTATAATTACGTTGTTGCTGCTGATATTGCTGTTGAGCTTTGTTTACAACACTTTCAAACAGAAATGGCAGCAGGTAACGTGCCAGGCTGCGGATAATGTATAATATACAAATAGATATGATCAGAAAACGAATGAGAATCATACTGTTAATTTTGAGCTTACAAATATAAGGTATATAACGGTAAAAATGTTTTATTATGATTTGAGATAGCTGATGGCGTTTTAATTTGAAAATAAAGCAATTTGAAGATTTGAAAATGTGAATATTGTCGTTTTCAAATCAATAAATTTTCAAATTAAAATTTCTCTTCCATCATTTTTTCCAAAGCAAACATTTCGTCGCGTAGTTTGGCAGCCAGCAGGAAATCCATGTTTTTGGCGGCGGCAAGCATATCTTTTTTGGTGTTGTCGATTGATTTTTTCAGGTCGGCTTTGGTCATATACTGAACTATCGGATCGGCGGCAAGGGTTAGGGTATCAGTTTCTACATAAGCCTGCTGTACACCGCCCTTAAAGTCGACCACCGAGGTTTGCTCCATAATTTCCTCGCGCGTTTTCCCAACAGTTAGCGGTGTAATGCCATGTTGCGTGTTGTACGCAATCTGAATTTCGCGGCGGCGGTTGGTTTCATCCATCGTGATCTGCATCGAATCGGTTATGGTATCGGCATACATAATAACCCGGCCGCGATCGTTTCGGGCAGCGCGGCCAATAGTCTGGATCAGTGAACGTTCTGACCGCAGGAAACCTTCTTTATCCGCATCTAAAATGGCTACTAATGATACTTCCGGTAAATCCAATCCTTCACGCAATAGGTTGATGCCTATCAATACATCAAATTCGCCGAGGCGTAAGCCACGCAAAATTTCTACACGCTGCAGGGTTTTCACTTCCGAGTGGATGTAGCGGCATTTAATGCCCAGCCGGTCCATGTATTTGGCCAGTTCTTCGGCCATGCGTTTGGTGAGGGTGGTTACCAGTACGCGGTCTCCCTTTTTAATAGTTTTATCTACTTCGTCAAGCAGGTCATCTACCTGGTTTATTACCGGGCGAACGTCAATCACCGGATCAAGCAATCCTGTCGGGCGGATCACCTGTTCAACCACTACACCGCCCGATTTTTCCAGTTCAAAATCACCGGGAGTAGCGCTTACATAAATGGTTTGCGGGGCAAGGTTTTCAAACTCCTGGAAATTAAGCGGACGGTTATCCAAAGCTGCCGGCAGGCGGAAGCCATAGTCAACCAGCGAGATCTTGCGCGAACGGTCACCTCCATACATCGCCCTGATCTGCGGAACGGTTACGTGACTTTCGTCAATCACCATCAGGTAATCTTCCGGGAAATAGTCGAGCAAGCAGAACGGCCTCGCACCGGGCTTGCGCCCGTCAAAAAAGCGGGAGTAGTTCTCGATGCCCGAACAGTAACCCAACTCGCGGATCATTTCCAGGTCGTAATTAACCCTTTCTTCCAGCCTTTTGGCTTCCAGGAATCGGCCGTCATCAATAAACTGTTTTTTGCGGGTTTCCAGCTCTTCCTGTATCGCCCAGATGGACTGCAGGAAACGCTCTCGAGGGGCAACATACAGGTTGGCCGGATAAACCACCATGTGTGTCATTTTTTCGATGGTTTTACCGGTGCCGATATCAAAGGCGCTTAACTCTTCAATATCGTCGCCAAAAAAGGAGATGCGGTAGGCATAATCCAGGTAAGCCGGAAAAATATCGACGGTATCACCCTTCACCCTGAATGTTCCTCGTTTAAAATCGGCAGTGGTGCGGGCGTATAAAATTTCGACCAGGCGATGTAAAAAAGCATTCCTGCTGATACGGGTACCAACGGCAAATTTGAAAACCGAATCGGCAAAATCATCCGGGTTGCCCATACCGTAAATGCAGGATATAGACGATACCACGATCACATCGCGCCTGCCCGACATTAAAGCCGAAGTAGTACGTAAGCGAAGTTTTTCTATCTCCTCGTTTATCTGCAGGTCCTTTTCGATGTAGGTATTTGTTGTAGGGATAAATGCCTCCGGCTGATAATAGTCATAGTACGACACAAAGTAGTTCACCGCGTTTTCGGGAAAGAACTGCTTAAACTCGCCATAAAGCTGTGCCGCTAATGTTTTGTTGTGGCTCAAGATCAGCGTAGGTTTTTGTGTTTGTGCTATAATATTGGCAACCGTAAAGGTTTTGCCCGATCCGGTAACCCCCAAAAGGGTTTGATATGGGTCGCCGTTGTTGATACCTTCAACCAGCTGCCTTATAGCTTCAGGCTGATCGCCGGTTGGTTTATATTGAGATGTTAATTGAAAATCCATGTTGTTATGTAAAAATACAAATAATCCAGAAACAGGGTTTGCAAATCAAAATAAGTACATGGTAATGACAACCGTATGTCAACATTGTTGGATTTGGGGTGATAAATTATGCCAAGCATAAGTTAAAGCCAACTTAAAAGCCATGTCATTGAGGAGCAACACAGGTAAAAGAGCGTCCGGGCGACGTGGCAATCTCGTGGTTAGGTCTGTGCGATATGCAAAGCCGCTAAGCATGGCTACGAGATTGCCGCGCTATCGCTCGCAATGACATTTTTTTAGTTAAAATAACTCACATTCCGCCTTTAAACGTAACGCCCTATCCAAAAAACTCTGCTGCTTTATTTTCTCTTCGGCTTCAATAATAGCCTTCATCAGGTTGTTTTGGGTATCGGCAATTTCCGCGGCGGCCGCTTTCATAATTTCCCAAACGGGTTTCATACGTTCAATAAGTTCCTGGCCTTTTGTTGTTAACATGATAAGACGCTTCCTTTCGTCGGCCTTGTCCTTTTTTGATCGGATCAATTTCTCTTTTTCCAATTCCTTTAACAGACTGATGGTTGAAGGGTGGGTGTAGCCAATTTCAGCGGCGATTTCCACTACGCTTAAAAGCGGCTTAAAGTGTAAAGTGTAAATAACAGGGAACCATTTGGGCTCAAAATCAATATTACTGGCTTTGTATACAAGTACACCGTCTTTGCGCAACTGCTCGGCCAGGCGCTGCAACCTTGTTGAAATTGCTAAAATTCCCGATTCGTCAATAACATTCATTATATCGCTGTTAATTGTTCAAATGTAATTCATAAAAAATAGTATCCGCAGCCATAAGTGGGAATGATTCGGGCAAATCCTGTTTGGCAAGGCGTGTAAAGCCATTTTTTTCATAAAAGCGATGAGCGGCTTTCAGCATCTCAACTGTGCCTAAATAAATGTGGGCAATGTTGTTTTGTTTACAATAATCAATGAGATTATTGAGCAGTAACTGCGCGATGCCCAGCTCCTTTCCCCGGTATTCTTTAAGCACAAACATTTTGCGTATGGCCGCCGCATTGTTATCAAAAGCAATAAGGGCAATGGTGCCAACAAGTTGTTCGTTATATATCGCTCCCCAAAAATCTCCGCCGGTTTGGTGGTAATTGGTTTCAATATCAAGCAGGTCGGGCTGGGCTTCAAGCGTGATAGGCACATTAAATTCAATTTGCTGAATTGGTAAAATGATATCAATGATCTGCTGGCAATAAGTATTGTTGAGTGAGCTGATAACAGGTGTAGTATCCATGACTTTAATATTTACGTACAAATCTACGTAGTTAACTACATATATTCAAAATTATTATCCCTCCCATGGTGCGGTATGAGATTTAATAAACAAATAGTGATACTATTGCTCAAAAACGCTTAAATTTAAGCATGATTTTCATCCTCAATAAAACCAATACCATTGCCAACCAGTTCCTTGCCGAATTACGGGATGCCGTTATCCAGCAGGATAAGGCACGTTTCAGGCAGAACCAGGAAAGGTTAGGAGCCATACTGGCTTATGAGTTGAGCAAATCATTACATTACGAAACCAAAGAAATTCAAACCCCCTTGGGTACAGCCAGTGTTAATATACCGGCCGATGAACCGGTGCTGGGTATTATATTGCGCGCCGGTCTTCCTTTTCATCAGGGTTTTATGCAGTTTTTCGACCGATCATCCTCTGCATTTATTACCGCCTACCGCAAAGTGAAGCGCAACGGCAGCTTTTTGATCCAGGTTGATCATATCTCAACCCCTAACCTGGATGATAAGATCTTTATTTTGTGCGATACCATGCTGGCTACCGGGCAAAGTATTGTAACGGTTTGTAAGGAGTTGATGGCGCAGTATAAAATAAAGGAGCTGCACATTGCCGCTGTAATTGCCAGCACCGAAGGTGTGGCGCATGTTAAGGCCAATCTCCCAAAAGCCAAGCTCTGGCTCTGCGCTGTTGACGACGAGATGACCAGCAAAGCTTATATCGTACCGGGTTTAGGTGATGCGGGGGACCTGGCATTTGGGGAAAAAGCGTGATTTGATTTGGGATTTCGGATGTCCGATTTCGGATTTAGTAATTAAGATTTTTTAATTTTGAATTTTCGATTTTTAAATCAAGGAATAAAAAAATTCCGAAATCGAACATCCGAAATCCGAAATAAAAATGAAATCCGATATAAAGTATAAACACATCTTCTTTGATCTCGACCATACCATCTGGGATTTCGATAAAAATGCCGAAGAGGCCCTGCATGAGTTATATGTTATTCACCAGCTTGGCGAAATTGGCCTGCAATCTGCCGAATTGTTCATCGAAACTTACACCCGTAATAATCACCGCCTTTGGGCGCAGTATCATATTGGTGAGATAACTAAAGATGAGTTACGCGAGGCCCGCTTCAAATCAACTTTTACTGATCTTGGCCTGCACCCGGATTTGATGCCGCTTGATTTTGAGGATGCTTACGTAAAGCTTTGCCCCACCAAAACCAACCTGTTTCCGCATGCGCACGAAACACTGCAATACCTGCAATCAAAATATACCCTGCACCTGATCTCGAACGGGTTTAAAGATTCAACGCGGATAAAAATCGCGGGGACCGATCTTGCAAAATATTTTCAGCATATCATTATCTCCGAAGATGTAGGTGTGAACAAGCCCGATAGGGCCATATTTCAGCATGCGCTGGACCTGGCCGGGGCATCGAAAGAAGAAAGTGTGATGATCGGCGACAGCATTGAAGCTGATATCCGCGGGGCGCTTGGTTTTGGGATGGATGCCATATATTTTAATCCTTTTAATGCGGAAAAGCCTCAGGATGTGCCGGTGCAGATTGCTCATTTAAAAGAGTTAACTTTACTTTTATGAGTATCGCCAAAGAACGTAAAGCTATTGATGCGGCCCTTGATGAATACCGCAAACAACTGGATGTTATCCCCGATGAGTTGTTTGACGTTACCCCGGAGGATGGCGGCTGGTCGTTTGCCGAGGTTTACAGCCATATTATGCAGGCTACGCTGGGTTCATCAATCGCGCTTGAACGTTGCACCCACGGCAATTGCGAGCCAACTAAAAAAGGCATTAATTGGGAAGGCCGGATCTTACTGTTGTTAGGTAAATTTCCGCCGGTTAAAACAACAGTCCCCAATGCGGTAAGCGATAAAATGGCCGCCAATAAGATCAGTAAGGAAGATGCCAAAAACCTGATCATCAAATGCCGCAAGCGGGTTGAAACGACTATGCCCCTTATTGCCGAATCATCGCCGGCTAACAGATACAAGCACCCGCGTATGGGAATGCTTAATGCCAGGCAATGGTTTAAGTTTATCCGCATTCATTTACAGCACCACTTGAAACAACTTAACAGGATCAAAAATAAATTTAATACAGCAAAGTAACCTTTTATATTTAATGTAGTCTTAACAGTAGGATAATGTTAAATTTCAGACATTTGTAAAAATCTTTGTGATGAATTTTGAGTATGCTTATTTGGTAGTTATAGGGTTGCTGATCCTGGTCGGCTGCTTCTATGCAAGTCCATATGAATTGACGGTTAACGAAGATGAGGACGACGAGTAATCGTTGCTTTATTAATAACAATGTTGTTTTCCGGCATATCTTGCCGGCCTGTAAAATAGCCCCCTTAATTTAATGGCAAAACGCGAAGTTGATATTGTAGTAATATCTGATGTGCACCTTGGTACTTACGGCTGTCACGCAAAAGAGTTGCTTAAATATTTAAAAAGCATCAAGCCCAAAATCCTTATCCTTAACGGCGATATTATTGATATTTGGCAATTTAGTAAATCATACTGGCCCGAGGCACACATGAAAGTAGTGCGCCGCATCCTGAAGTTTGTTACCGATGGCATCCCGGTTTATTATTTAACCGGCAACCATGACGAAATGCTGCGCAAGTTTACCGATTTTAACATGGGCACTTTTCAGTTGCTTGATAAGCTCGTGTTAAATATCGATGGCAAAAAAGCCTGGATCTTTCATGGCGATGTGTTTGACGTTACTATGCAGCATTCCAAATGGCTGGCTAAACTCGGGGCGGTTGGTTATGACACATTGATTTTGATCAACAGTTTTGTAAACTGGTTCCTTACCGCCATTGGCAGGCAAAAAATGAGCTTTTCGCAAAAGGTGAAAGCCAGTTTTAAGGAAGCGGTAAAATTCATTAACCAGTTTGAGCAAACCGCGGCCGATCTGGCTGTCGATAAACAATATGGCTACGTGATCTGCGGTCATATTCACCATGCCGAAATCAGGGAAATTAAGTCTACACAAAATACAGGCTCGGTACTTTACCTCAACTCGGGCGATTGGGTAGAAAGTTTAAGCGCTCTTGAATATCACAACGGCAAATGGGAGGTGTTTAAATACAAGCCGGATGATTTCAATACAGATGCTGATGAAGACGACAAAACCGATTCGGAAGATCTGAACGCTATGCTCGATGTTAAAAACTTGTTGGAACGCTTTAAACACGAACACGATTAAATTACTTACCGAAAACATTTTTCTTTACTAAATTAAGCCCCTGAATATTGGTGCAGACAAATCAGCGTGTCCGCTGTACCTGCGCGGTATAATCATCATCCTTTTGAAAAGAATTTATTTTAATGAAGATACTGTTTGGTATACAGGGAACAGGTAATGGGCATATAAGCCGGGCAAGGGAAATTGTGCCCCTGCTGCAACAATACGGCGAGGTTGATTTGCTGGTAAGCGGCACCGAAGCCGAAGTATCATTATCACAACCCCTGAAATATCGCTTTCATGGTGTAAGCTTTGTATTTGGTACCAATGGCGGCGTGGATAACTGGGCTACCTGGAAGATCATGAACCTGCGTCAGTTTCAGCGCGACTTGCGGAGCCTGCCATTAAAGCAGTACGACCTCATTATAAACGATTTTGAACCTGTAAGCGCCTGGGCTTGCAAATTGCGTGGTGTGCCTTCAGTATCCTTAAGTCACCAGTGTTCGTTTGTATCACCCAAAACACCCCGGCCCGAAAAAAAAGATCCTTTTGCACAGTGGCTTTTAAAAAATTATTCGCCCACTACGTATCATGTTGGTTTTCATTTTGAGCGCTATGATACATTTATCAATACGCCGGTAATCCGCGGTGAGATCAGGCAGATGGAAACCTCCAACCTTGGCCATTATACAGTTTACCTGCCGGCCTATGATGACAAAACCCTGTTGAAATATTTAAGTGCCGAAAGAGAGGTTAAATGGCAGGTGTTTTCAAAACGGCAAAAGCATGCATACAAATCAGGAAACGTGGAGATCTTCCCCGTAAATAATGAAGCTTTTAACAAAAGCCTGGCAAGCTGCACGGGTTTGCTTACCGGGGGCGGTTTTGAAGGCCCCGCCGAGGCCCTGTTTTTACAGAAAAAGGTAATGATGATACCCATGAAAGGGCAATACGAACAACAGTGTAACGCGCTTTCGGCCTCCAGGTTGGGTGTTCCGGTGGTAAGCGAAATAAATGATAAGTTTAACAGCCATTTAAACCACTGGATCAACGACAGTAAAAAGATTGTAGTTGATTTTCCGGATGAAACCGCCGCTATTGTTGATAAACTGGTAAAGCAGTATAGAAGGTAGTAAAGCATTGCAACTTAAGCTGTTTTTCTGCTAATTTTGCAACCGCAAACACGGCCGCACATATGATCAATCTTTTCAGGAACTATAATCCCCTTAATATTATATGGCTGGCTATTTTGCTGTTCGTGCTCCGGATAGGTTTCATGGTGCAGGTTCCCGAAAAGGTTGAGTTTATTTTTGTAGAACCCTTTGCGCGGCTGCTGGTACCGGTAAAATATGAATACGCGTTTTCGCCGCTGCTTAATGTGATACTGGCCGGCGGGCTTGTATTTATACAAGCTTTATTGCTTAATTCGTTAATTAATCATCATAATTTATTAGGCAAGCCAACCTTTTTGCCGGCGCTGATGTATATCACGCTTTCGGGCTTGTTTACGCCTTTTTTAACTTTAAGCGCCCCGCTTTTATGTAATTTCTTACTTATCTGGATGTTGTTTAAATTATTCAACCTGTATAAGGGAGAGGATGTTAAGTCAACAACTTATGATCTGGGTTTGATCGTAGCGGTGGGATCGCTTGTTTATTTTCCGTTTATTTATTTGTTCCTGGTTATATGGATAGCGCTTATGATATTCAGGCCGTTTAACTGGCGCGGATGGGTTATTTCGATATTAGGTTATGTAACCGTCTTCTTTTTCCTTGCGGTTATTTATTTTATGAATGATATGCTGCCCCGGTTTAGCCGTATCTGGTCGCCCTTAGGTAAAAAGTTTCCCGATCACATCAGCATAAATTCTTACAACTACCTGCTGCTGGCGCCTGTTATCCTAATATTGGTACTTTGTTTTTTTAAGCTGCAGCAAAATTTCTTTAAAAGTTATGTGCAGATCCGTAAAACATTCCAGCTTTTGTTTTTTATTTTTCTGATCACAGCACTATCATTTTATCTCAATTCGGAATTTCGCCTGAGCCATTTTTTGCTTTGTGCAGTGCCGGTAACGGTGTTTTTTGCCTATTATTTTTTGTATGCAACCAAGCGCTGGTTTTATGAAATACTGTATTTGTTGTTGTTTATCAGCATCATTTACTTTCAGTTTAACAAATTTTAACTTTTACATTCGTCCTTATTTCGGCGGTTATGTTAGTTTTGTAGCCTGAAACTATATAATAAGCTATTTAGGTTCAACCCCAATTTAAAAAATAATTCTGATGAAGTTTGGAGTAGTTATATTTCCCGGTTCTAATTGTGATGAAGATATCATATATGTATTAGAGAAAGTAATGGGTCAGCAAGTGGTAAGGTTATGGCATAAAGATCATGATCTGCAGGGTGTTGACTTTGTTGTTTTGCCCGGTGGCTTTTCATTTGGCGATTACCTGCGTTCGGGCGCTATTTCCCGTTTTTCGCCAATTATGCAGGAGGTTATCCAATTTGCAGCCAAAGGTGGTTATGTAATGGGTATTTGCAATGGCTTCCAGATATTGACCGAGGCCGGTTTGTTGCCAGGCGCGCTATTGCACAACACCAATCGCAAATTTATTTGCCGCAACATTTACTTAAAACCGCAAACAACACAATCATTACTTACCGCTCAGCTTGATCCGCAGCAACCCTTAAGGATCCCGATTGCACATGGTGAAGGCAACTATTTTGCTGATGCCGATGTGATCAAAGCCCTTAACGATAACGACCAGGTAATGTTCAGGTATTGCGATGAGGCCGGCAATATCACTGCCGACTCAAATCCTAACGGATCATTGGAAAACATTGCAGGTGTTACAAACCTGAGCAGGAATGTATTTGGCTTAATGCCGCACCCGGAACGTGCTGCCGATGGCTTGTTAGCCAATGAAGATGGTTTAGCTATTTTTGAATCAATATTATCAATAGTTAGGGCCTGATGACCAGCCTGGTTATCGATATTGGTAATACACTCATCAAAATCGCCGTTTTTAAACTGGATGAAATACTTGAGGTTAGCCAATTTGAAACCATTGATATGCCGGTACTGGATGCTTTGCTTAACAAATACCATCCTGTTAAGGCAATCATATCGTCGGTAAAAAAAAATACAGAAGCATGGCAGGCCGGACTGGGGCAAAAAATTTCGCTGACGCATTTTAATACATTAATGACAAGCGGAATAAATAACCATTATTTAACCCCTGAAACCCTTGGGCCCGACAGGCTGGCAGCTGTTATTGGTGCATATCATATATTCCCGGGGCAAAATAGCCTGGTAATAACCGGGGGCACGGCCATTACTTATGATGGTGTTGACGCCGCAGGAAATTATTTTGGCGGCAGCATATCGCCGGGCTTAAATATGCGTTATAAGGCTTTGAACAATTATACGGCAGGTTTGCCGCTTGTTGAACCCGATGCCGGTTTTGATACGCCATACGGAAACAATACAACCACAGCCATCCGTTCGGGAGTACAAAACGGAATAAAATATGAGCTTACCGGTTTTATTGAAAGTTATAAAACCGGCGACGGGCAACTGAACATTATACTAAGCGGGGGCGACAGCATTTTTTTTGATACTCTATTGAAAAATAGCATCTTTGCCCGCTACATAAAAATTGAACCATATTTGGTTTTAAAAGGATTAAACGCAGCTATACAAAAGCATAATGATTAAATATACCCGGTTTTTTATAACACTTTTATTGGCTGTTGCCGCTTTTTCAGCACATGCGCAATCAACGGCAACTTCAAGCTCTCCATATTCACGTTACGGTATTGGTGATATTGATCCTCAACTGATGGGCCAAAACATAGGTATGGGCGGTATAGCTGTAGCTACAAACAGGATAAGCCTTTTTAACAATATCAACGTAATAAATCCGGCTTCATACGGTGCCATTAATCTTACAACCATTGATGTTGGCTTATATGCAAATTTTTTAAATCTGTCGCAAACCGGTTCGGCAAGCCAAAAAAACAGCAACTTCAGGCTTAACCATATCGCGTTCGCTATCCCAACTTCAAAACGATCTGCATTGAGCTTTGGTTTATTGCCATACAGCGAGCGCGGCTATAATTTTAAAAAAACGGTGAATAAATTAGGAACCTCGGGTTCACCTGCCGATACCAACGTAACAAATTACAGTTACAGCGGTGATGGTAGTTTATCAAAAGCATATTTGGGATATGGTTTCGGCATCGGTAAACACTTGTTATTAGGTGCAAACGTATCGTATATATTTGGTAATATTAAAGATATCGCTACAACCGAAATTCCCGGCCTGGCAGGCGCTATCAACTCAAAAATTGAATCGAGCAATGCCATAGGCGGTATAAACTATGATTACGGCTTGCAGTATTCATTTGATTTTTCTGAAACCAAGCACCTTGTATTTGGCTATTCGGCATCGGCAGGTACAAAACTGCACACGCAAAGCAGCTTTATTGTTAGCCAGTATTTTAATGACGCAAACGGCAACCAGAACGTAGCTGCCGATAGCGTGGTTAGCACAACCGGGCCTAAATCAAAATTAAAATTACCGCAGATCAACAGGTTCGGGATCTCTTTTCAAAGCGATGGTAAATTTTTGGTTGGTGCCGATTACTCCATGGGTAAATGGTCCGACTTGTCAATTGCCGGCGTAAACCAGGGTTTACAGGATAGCAAAACTTTCAATATCGGTGGTTCATATACCCCAAACATATCAACCATCAGAAACTATCTTGCCACTGTCGATTATCGCATAGGTGCTATATATGATCAAACTTATATGCACATTAACGGTACTACCATTAAACGTTATGCCGGTACAGTAGGTGTAGGTTTGCCTTTACGCTCAAATAACGGCAGTTACTATAAAATTAATATCGCGGCAGAAATAGGACAGCGCGGTTCGTTGGTTAACGGTTTGGTTAAAGAAAACTACGTTAACATTCACCTTGGCTTTACCCTTAACGATAAGTGGTTTACCAAGTATAAATTCGACTAATTCGCTGTCATGAGCCGCCCTGCAGTTAATATACCGGCTTTATGCCTGTTACTGTTGCCATTGGCGGCTTTCATGTCTTCGTGCGAAAATGACCTGAAGAAGGTTAGGGAAATTTCAGCTAATGAAGTTGATACGGTTGCCCAGCGCACCACAGGGCTTGATCTGATCATGAGTGATTCGACCAAAGTTGAAATCCATCTTACTGCCCCGCTGATGATCGAATACCAGATCAAGAAGCCTTATAAAATTATGCCTAAAGGCGTAAAGATAGATTACTATGACCGCGGCACAGGCCAGTTTGCCGGTGATATAATTGCCGATACAGGTATCCAGCGCGAGCAGGAAAAATTGATCGAATTTCATGGCAACGTAGTTGCAACCAACGCCAAAGGCGAAACCTTTAAATCAAACGAATTATTTTGGGACCAGGTAACCAAGCGGGTTTACTCTAATAAACCTGTTCAGGCCACACTTAGCGGCGGTAATGTTATGAATGGCAATACCTTTGAAAGTGATGATAAGCTTTTAAACCCTACTTTTAAAAGCAGCACCGGGCTGTTTCATGTTGATGAAAAAGCGACACAATAATGACTTTTTTTAACGAAAATTTTGTGTTATAGAATTTTGTTAAAAATTGTATCTTGCGCCCTCTTAAAAAGAATAGAATAATTATAAATGTAATATGGGTATAATGGGTTTTTTGCGCGAAAGGATGGGGAAGATTCTCGCATTCTTTATTGGTTTCGCGCTGCTTGCATTTATTGTGAGCGAAGTTGTAAGATCGGGCGGTTCCTTTTTCAGGGACGATAGTAACGAGCTTGCCGTGGTAAACGGCGAAAAAGTGCCCTATGACAAATTCAACGAAAAGCTGGAGCAAAACTCGGCACAGTTTAAACAACAGGGACAAAGCATCTCTCCGCAAATAGCAAGCTATCTGCAGGAAACTACCTGGAACCAGTATTTAAGCCAGTTACTGATAGGCAAAGAAATTGAAAAGCTTGGCCTTACCGTTGGTGATGATGAAATGAACGTAATGATCGGTGATAACAATCCCGACCCGCAGATAGCCCGCCAGTTTGCCGATCAGCAAACCGGTCAGTTCGATCGCAGCAGGTATGATCAGTTCAAAGCCTACCTGCAATCAGGCAAAGCCGACCCTGCTCAGAAAAAAGCCTGGAGCGATTTTGTGATCGACCTGATAGAAGCAAAAAAAGCTACTAAATACATGACTTTGGTTACCAATGGCCTGTATGTAAACTCGCTTGAGGCTACAGATGATTACGAAGCAAAAAATAAGCTGGCTAACTTTAAATATGTATCGCTTGATTATGCTTCAATCCCTGACGCTAAAGTTACTTTAACCGATGCTGATTACAGCGCATATTATGATGCACACAAAGCTTCATTTAAAACTCCGCAGGAGTTAAGGAATTTTGAATACGTTAGTTTTAACGCGGCTCCTTCAAAAGAAGATTCAGCGGCAGTTAAACAACAGGCCGAGAAATTAGCGAATGAATTCAAAACTACTCCTAACGATTCGCTTTTTGTGCAGATCAATGCCGAAACCAAAGCGCCTTTGGCTTATCAGCGTAAAGGCAGCCTTGACCCTAAACTGGATACTACTATGTTTAGCGCGGCTAAGGGATTTGTTTATGGCCCTTACCTTGAAAACGGCAGCTATAAAGTGGCTAAGCTGGTTGATACCAAAACCACTTTCGATTCGGTTAAAACCAGGCATATCCTGATCGACCTTGCGTCGGCAGGTGGTGAAGAAAAAGCTAAAGCTAAAGCCGATTCAATTAAAAAATTAATTCAGGGCGGTAAATCATTTGCCGAACTTGCAACAGCTTTCTCTGCCGATAAAGGCAGCGCAGTAAAAGGCGGTGAAATCCCCTCATTTGATGCCAATGGCTCAATGGGCGGTCAGGGAAATTTAGTTCCTGAATATTATAATGCTGCTTATAAAGCAAATAAAGGCGATATCCTTGTTGTGAAATCACAATTTGGCTACCACGTTATCCAGGTTGAAGATCAGAAAGGTTCTGTTAAACTGGTTAAAGTTGGTGTGGTTGATAAGCCGTTAACTGCAAGCAGCAAAACCCAAACTGTAGCTTACAGCAAAGCCCAGGCATTCTTAGCTTCATTAACATCTGATAATTTTGAGGCGGAAGCTAAAAAAGAAGGCTTGAAGCCCCGTACTGCCGAAGATGTTACTGCTATAGCTTCTGGTCTTCCTGGCCTGGATAACGCACGTGACGTGGTTAGATGGGCTTACAAAGCCGAAAAAGGCGATATTACCGATAAAGTATTTACCGTAGGCGACCAGTATATAGTAAGCCGCCTTACCGAAATTAAACCTAAAGGTACGTTATCTCTTGAGGCTGTTAAAAAGCAAATTGAGCCAATGGTACGTAATGAGGTTAAAGCTAAACAATTGAAAGAGAAATTTGACGCAGCCCTTAGCGGCGGTACTTCAATTGACCAGGTTGCCCAAAAAGTAGGCAGCAAGGTAGTACCGGTTGAAAACATTGTGTTTGCTAATCCTATCATCCCAGGTCAATCGGCAGAGTATAAAGTTATCGGTTCAATCTTTGGTTCGGCAATCAACAAAATTTCAAAACCTGTTGATGGTGCACAAGGTGTATATGTATATGTGGTTAATGGTTTCACTAACCCGCCGGCACTAACCAATGCTATTAAACAAAAAGAACAAATTAATCAGGCGCTTTTACAACGTTCACAAGGCCAGGTACTGGATGCATTAAAAGATAATGCAATTGTAAAAGATAACAGGGCTAAATTTTTCTAAACAAAATTTAAAGTAAATTTGCATCCGGGATCAGCGTTAAGCCGTTCCCGGATTTTTTGTTTTAAATAGTATTGGGTAATCAGGCTATAGCTTTAAGCTTTGTGCATTCTGCTTGTATAGATGCTGATTATCAGGCTAAGGGAGCTTTAGGCTTTGTGCAATCGGCTTTTAGCTTTTAATAAATATAACTGATATGGATATCCAGGAAAACATAATAAACAAGGTGGCTCAGAGCGGCCTCGTTACCTTAGACCCAGCTTCTTTTTATCCTGCCGGCGACCGTGTTATTTACGATATTAAAGACAACCTGTTCCATGGCCTGATCCTTCGCGAAAAGGATTTCAGAGACTTTATAAAAGAACATGACTGGGCGCAGTATGAGGGTAAAAATGTAGGTATCACCTGCACTGCCGATGCTATCGTGCCTGCATGGGCTTATATGCTGCTGGCCAACCGGATGGCCCCTTACGCCCGCGAAATTGTTTTTGGCGATAAAGAGGTATTGGAAACTGTACTTTTTGAAAAGGAAATAGCCAAAGCGGATTTTGAACAATACCGCGGGCAGCGGATTGTGCTGAAAGGTTGTGGCGATACCGAAGTGCCGGTATCTGCCTATGTCGAGTTGACTAAAAAGCTAAGTGCCGTGGTTAAAAGCCTCATGTTTGGTGAACCTTGTTCAACAGTGCCTATCTATAAGCGTAAGGATTAAGTATTTGAGTGGTAGTACGCAATAAAAACAAGTTTAAACCATTTATAATAGCAGTTGTCATATCACAAGTCCTGCTAAAAGGGCTATTAGTCAATGAAGAAACTGCTGATAAATAAATATTTTTTTACTGTACTGCTTTTTATAGCCTGCTGCAAGGGCGGATTTGCCCAGGAACTGAAAAAGATCAACGAGTCGATCTTTAAAGCAGGTGAACAACTGGACTACAAGATGAAATACGGTTTTTTTACCGCTGCTGAAGCCACCATAAAGGTAGAGGCCAGTGATAAGAAATTTAATGACCGCCCTACTTTTCATCTCGTCGCCGAAGGCAAAACCGCCGGTTCTTTCGACCTGTTTTACAAGGTGCGTAACCGCTATGAATCATATGTAGATCAAACAACACTGATGCCCTATTTTTATACTGAAAACAGGCGCGAAGGTAAGTACAGGCATACCGACAATGTTACGTTCGATCAGAAAGACAAGAAAGTAACAGCAAATAAAGGAACATTCGGGTATAAAGGCGAATCTTTTGATTTTGTATCGGCTTATTATTTTGCCCGGGCTATTGATGTTTCAAAGCTGCACCAGGGCGATACTTTTGATCTGCAGTATTTCCTGGAAGATGGGTTTCACAGTATGCAGATAACCTATGTTGGTACCGAAGCGGTTGAGTGTTCGCTTGGTAAGTTTAATTGTCTTAAATTTAGCCCGGCAATTATTCCGGGGCGGATTTTCCGGAAAAACAGCAAGTTGTACCTTTGGGTTACCAACGATAAGAACAGGATCCCGGTAAAGGCCCACGTTGAAGTGCTGATAGGCAGCGTAACAATGGACCTGAAATCGGCTGCAGGACTTAAATATCCTTTGAACCCTATAAAAGATTGATTTAAAAAGATAATGATTGAGGTTGGCAATGTATTACTGCACGAGGATGTGGTAAAAGAGAATTTTGTATGTAATTTAAATAAATGCAAAGGTGCCTGCTGCCTTGAAGGAGATTCGGGCGCGCCACTTAATGCCGATGAACTTGACATCCTGAAAGAGATCTATCCTAAAGTAAAGCCTTACCTTACCGCGAAAGGGATCAAAACCATTGAAAAGGAAGGGGTTTACGTAACCGATTTTGAAGGGGATTATACTACGCCGTGTGTTGATACCAATAAAGAATGCGCCTATGTAATATGGGAAAACGGCATTACTAAATGCGGTATTGAAAAAGCGTATGAAGAAGGTGCCGTTAATTGGAAAAAACCCATCTCGTGCCATTTGTATCCTATCCGCATAACATCTTATCCCGAGTTTGATGTTTTAAACTATGACCGTTGGAGTATCTGCAGTCCTGCATGTTCATTTGGTGATGAGCTGAAAGTACGCGTTCATGAATTTTTGAAAGGCCCGCTCATCCGTAAATACGGAGCAGATTGGTACCGGGAACTGGAAGATACCGTTGCCGGAATTTAATCATTTGTAAAACTTTTTAAGCCGCATATTTTTTTCCTTAAACTGTATTATAACGCCTTGCCTAAACCTATATATTGAGCGTCATAGGAGTAATTACAATAAAATTGGATATTATTGTACCACCTAATATATCTACGTTCATAATTAATGAAAAAGGCTTTAATAACAGGCATAACGGGTCAGGATGGCGCTTATTTAGCAGAGTTTTTGCTAAAGAAGGGCTACGAAGTACATGGGGTTAAACGCCGCTCATCCTTATTAAATACCGACAGGATAGATCATTTATACCATGACCCGCATGAGTCGGGGGTTAAATTCAGCCTGCATTATGGCGATCTCACCGATTCAACAAACCTGATCAGGCTAATCCAGGAAGTTCAGCCCGATGAAATTTATAACCTGGCAGCACAAAGCCATGTAAAAGTGAGCTTTGAAACCCCCGAATATACCGCCAATGCTGATGGTGTTGGTGTACTCCGTATTCTTGAAGCAGTAAGGCTTCTTGATCTTACTCAAAAAACACGCATCTACCAGGCCTCCACATCCGAGCTGTATGGTTTGGTACAGGCTGTGCCTCAAAGTGAAACCACGCCCTTTTATCCACGCTCACCTTACGCGGTGGCAAAACTATATGGCTACTGGATTGTAGTTAATTATCGCGAAGCTTATGGTATGTATGCCTGCAACGGGATTTTGTTTAACCATGAAAGCCCGGTAAGGGGCGAAACTTTTGTTACCCGGAAAATTACCCGGGCAGCATCAAAAATAGCCCTGGGCCTGCAAAACTGTTTGTATGTAGGCAACCTTTCGGCACAGCGCGATTGGGGGCATGCTAAAGATTATATAGAAGCGATGTGGCTGATGCTGCAGCAGGAAACGGCCGAAGACTTTGTAATAGCAACCGGTGTAACAACCACCGTCCGTGATTTTATCAGGATGGCTTTCATGGAACTGGGCATCGAAGTTGAATTTAGCGGAAAGGATGAGAACGAGCGTGGGGTGATCATTGATATTGATGAGGAAAAGGCTACTGCGCTTGGATTGAACCTGGAGGCTTTGAGGTTTGGGCAAACTGTTGTAAAAGTTGACCCCAGGTATTTCAGACCGACAGAAGTTGATCTGCTAATTGGAGATGCTGCCAAAGCTTATAACAAGCTTGGCTGGAAACCAAAATATGATCTGCAGGCATTGGTGACCGATATGGTACTTGCAGATTTGCAACTGGTAAAAAAAGATGAATATCTGAAAAAAGGTGGATTTAGTACGCCTAATTATTTTGAATAACCAAGTAAAAACCATATAAACCATTATATGAAGAGAATATTTACAAGCATTATTTTACTGCTTTTGATAAGCGGGTTTGCGAAGGCCCAGTCAATATACCAACCTTATAACTACCAGTTTTATCAGAAACTAAATGAGGATGTTTATTCAACCAAAACAAGGGTACATAGTTCATTAAAACCATTTATGGTTGATGACT
Organism: Mucilaginibacter sp. R-33; assembly: GCF_049949235.1. NCBI lineage: Bacteria > Pseudomonadati > Bacteroidota > Sphingobacteriia > Sphingobacteriales > Sphingobacteriaceae > Mucilaginibacter > Mucilaginibacter sp. R-33. The sequence continues at coordinate 4,401,740 of NZ_CP188089.1, read as the reverse complement.
CACTTTTGAAAGTTCACTATGATTCATTGATGAACTTAAACGATCTTAAAGGGCGTTTTTTTAATGAGCATCAGATTGATGTTAAAAGCAGCAACTCCACCTTCTATGCCGATCTGTTGCCCGACTTTAATCTGAGCCGTGATTTCTCAGGGAAAAAGAACACCAATTTTGGTACACTTGGGATCCAGTTGGGCGGCACCTTCGGAAAAAACTTTTCGTATAATGTTGCTGGTTATGAAAACCGCGCGGCGCTGCCTAATTATTTACAAACCTACGTTAACCAGGTTGGCATAGCCCCCGGGCAGGCATACGCAGGTATTTACGGCAATGAATACCGCTGGTCATATATCACGGCTAACGTTTCGTATACACCGATAAAGTTTTTGAACATCAGCGCGGGGCGCGATAAAACCTTTGTTGGCGATGGCTACCGGTCATTATTATTATCTGATTACGCGTCACCATATCCATTTTTCAAGCTAACAGCTACGCTGGGCAATGTACGTTATATGGCAATGTGGACTTATTTTAATGACCCACTTTCAGTAAAAGTAGATAATGGGGACAGGAAAAAATTTGGTGTATTTCACTATTTAGACTGGAATGTAACTAACAGGTTATCACTCGGTTTCTTTGATGCCGTGGTATGGGCTGCTAAGGACGATTTAGGCCATAAACGCGGGTTTGATTTTACTTACATTAACCCGGTGATATTTTTAAGGCCTGTTGAAGCTTCAAATGGTTCACCCGACAACGCCTTGATAGGATTTACAGCTAAATATAAGCTAACTGATGGCATCACCGCTTACGGTCAGTTTTCGCTTGATGAGTTTGAGTCTTCAAGCTTCTTTTCAAGTAAAGGGAGCTCTCGCAATAAATACGGATTTCAATTGGGTGTAAGGGGGGCTAACCTGTTTAATGTTAAAGGCTTAAACTATTTGCTCGAAACAAACAATGTTAAACCATATACCTATTCAGAGCGTTTTTCGGTGATCAATTACACCGAAAATGGCGAGCCGATCGGGCATCCCTGGGGAGCCAATTTCCGCGAAGTAGTTGGACTGCTTAACTATTCATATAAAAGGTTTGATTTTTCAGGAGAGCTCGACTATGGGCATTACGGGCTTGATATCGATGGCCTGAACTATGGTAAGGACCCTTTTCAGGGTTATCGTGACCCGGCAAGGGTATATGGCAATTACACCGGGCAGGGCCTAACCACCAATATGGTTTATCTTGAAGGAAAAGTGGCCTATTTAATTAATCCTAAGTATAACTTAAGGTTTGAGCTTGGCGGTTTGGTACGCCGTGAAAAGAACAGTCAGTTTAATGATAAAACATCGATGTTAACCTTTGGTATCCGCAGTTCGTTCCGTGCTATATACAATGATTTGGCGAGGTATAAAGCGAATTAATTGCAACTCTGCGTGATTAAAGAATTTTAACAAAACATAAAAAGCGACCATCAGTCGCTTTTTATGTTTTCTACGTAATAACAATTTTGCATTACGACGCTATCGTATTCACGTTGCGTTTTTCAGCCATGTTACGTACCTGCCTGGCTATACCGTTGGCATCAAAGCCACAGTCGGCCCATAGTTCGGGTTGGTCGCCATGTTCAATAAACTTGTCAGGGATACCCAGGCGTTTAACCTGGATATTGGTATAGCCATTATCGGCCATAAATTCAAGCACCGCGCTGCCCGCGCCGCCTTCAATGCAGCCGTCTTCAACGGTAATTATTTTATTAAAGTTTTTGAATACGTCATGCAACAAAGCTTCATCAAGCGGCTTTACAAAACGCAAATCGTAATGGGCGGGATTATAACCTTCGGCATTAAGGTCGGCAGTGGCTTTAACTACTTCGTTGCCGATAGCACCAATAGACAGGATAGCCACATCATCGCCATCACAAATCTTACGGCCTTTGCCTACGGGGATGGCTTTGAACGGACGCTGCCAGTCAACCATAACACCGTTGCCCCGCGGATACCTGATTACAAACGGTCCCATGTTCTCCTGCTGGGCAGTATACATCAGGTTGCGCAGCTCTTCCTCGTTCATGGGGGCAGATGCTACCATATTGGGAATACAGCGCATGTAGGCCATATCATAAGCACCGTGGTGCGTAGCGCCGTCGGCTCCGGCAAATCCGGCACGGTCCAGACAAAATACTACATTGAGCTTTTGTATGGCCACATCATGGATCACCTGGTCATAAGCCCGCTGCATAAAGCTGGAGTAAATGTTGCAGAACGGCACGAGCCCCTGGGTAGCTAAACCGGCGGAGAAAGTTACCGCATGCTGCTCGGCAATACCTACGTCAAATGCACGGTTAGGCATGGCCTTCATCATCAGGTTTAATGAGCAGCCCGATGGCATGGCCGGCGTAATACCCATGATCTTAGGGTTTTGCTCGGCCAGTTCAATTATAGTATGCCCAAACACATCCTGGTATTTAGGAGGCTGAGGCTTATCGTATTTAGTTTTTTTGATTTCGCCGGTGATCTTGTCAAACAAGCCCGGAGCATGCCACTTGGTCTGGTCTTTTTCGGCAAGAGCATAACCTTTACCTTTTACAGTGATACAATGCAGTAATTTAGGCCCGGGAATATCGCGGAGGTCCTTCAATACTTTTATCAAATGATTGACATCATGCCCATCAATAGGGCCAAAATAACGGAACTTAAGCGCTTCAAAAAAGTTGCTGCGTTTAAGCACGGTACCTTTAATGCTTTTTTCGAGCTTTTGAGCTATTTTAAAGGCATCAGGGCCAATGGATGATAGTTTGGCCAATACGTGGGCAATATCGTCCCTGAAGCGGTTGTATGGCTTTGATGTGGTTATGTCAGTCAGGTATTCTTTCAATGCACCAACGTTAGGGTCGATGGCCATGTTATTGTCATTCAGAATCACCAGCAGGTTGGAGTTTTCAATGCCGGCATGATTGAGCGCTTCAAAAGCCATACCTGCGGTCATGGCGCCGTCGCCAATTATGGCTACATGCTGCCTGTCTGTTTCGCCTTTATAGTGCGAGGCGACAGCCATGCCCAATGCGGCAGATATAGAAGTTGATGAGTGACCAACGCCAAAAGTATCATACTCACTTTCCGAACGTTTTGGAAAGCCGCTGATACCGCCATGAATGCGATTAGTGTGAAACTCATCACGGCGGCCGGTAAGTATTTTGTGGCCGTAAGCCTGGTGCCCGACATCCCAAACTAACTGATCGTATGGCGTATTAAGAACATATTGTAGTGCTACAGTAAGTTCAACCACACCCAGGCTGGCGGCAAAATGCCCGCCGTTAACTGATACTACGTCAATAATATACTGGCGTAACTCTTTGCATACCTGTTCAAGCTCTGTTTCACTAAGTAGCTTTAAATCAGATGGATAATTTATTTTTTGTAATAAATTCCCGGCCGGTACCTGCATTGACATTCGTAAGGATATTTAACCTGCAAAATAAGGTAATTATTGTTAAATTCTGGGTATATAAAGATATTAAATTACTTAACAAACAGGATATGCTAAACAAAATGACAAGTTAGGGGCCTATTATGCAGGCAGATAGAAACAGGCGGTTATTGGTTTTTAATCTTGAAAACCTGCGCTTTGCAGCTTTATTCTTGTGTGATGAATCCGGCCGAAATGTTTATTTTTGACCGGATTTTATGACCGACGATAGTTTTGCCATTAGGTTACCCCAGTTTGAAGGCCCGTTTGACCTGCTGCTGTTTTTCATTGAGCGAGATGAGCTGGATATCCACGATATCCCGATAGCTAAAATTGCTGATGATTTTTTGAACTATCTGCACCAGATGAGCAGCCTCAATATGGAAATTGCCAGCGAATTTATTTTCGTGGCGGCAACACTTATGCGCATTAAGGCCAAAATGCTGTTGCCGCGTTACGGCACCGAAGAGGCCGGCGATGACCCGGACACCAAAGAAAACCTGATCAGGAAACTCATCGAGTATAAAAAGTTTAAAGAGGTGTGCGAAGAGATCAGGCCCATGGAAGATGAGCGATTTAAACAAGAAAAGCGCGGCAATATCAAACATGACCTCGAACAGGTTGAAAAAGTGGCCGTCCCAGGCGAAGAGTTATCCGAATTAACCCTTTATCGCCTTATGGTTGTTTATGAACGGATGATCCGCAATTTCACCAGGCGCAGCGAAGAGGTGAAACACACGGTAGTACAGTATCCCTACACCATCGAAAAACAAAAGAAGGCAGTTGCCGATCTGCTTAAGATCAATAAAATGCTCGATTTTAAAGCAATCGCCAAAGAATCTGAAAACAAAGTTCATTTTGTATATAACTTTTTGGCGGTGCTTGAAATGTTGCAACAGGAGCTGATAGATATCCAAATTGGGTTGGGTTATAATAACTTTCGGATTTCGCCTAAGGCCGGGGCCGAAAGCTAAAAGCCTAAGACCCGGCGCTTTTTGTAATGCATTAAAAGCTTTAAGCATTTGGCTTTGGGTTTTCAGTCAACGAAGTTATAGTGAGTTGCAAACTCGTTTTTGCAAAAAAGCATTATCTTTAAGACTTTAAACTATTGCACCTGAACCATGCACTTCAAAATATTTATAATTGGTGTTTTAAGCTTTGTTTTGTCAACAATTCAAGTACTGCACGGGCAAATAAAACCCGCATCCACCTCGATTCGGATTTTTGGTACCTGTCAGAATTGTAGCCCCCTTAACCAAATTCAAAAAACTACAGTTAATGTTGCTTCAAAACTTAATGTCAGCAGCAATAAACAGGTTTCAGGTGCACTCGCCGCAATCCGCACAAACGCTGCTGCCCCTCAAATGCAGTATTCTGGTAATTTCTTTACGGCTAGTACTTCATACGGTATTCCGTCTACTTCGACAAGCATTGCTGTAAATGGCAGCAATTTGCAGGGCAGCATTACTATTACTTTAGCTAATGGGTTTGAGGTAAGTGTTGATAATATTAGTTTTACAAATAGCGTTACCGTGGGAGCCGCCGGTTCGGTATCTGCTACTGTATATATCAGACTATCGGGAAAAGTTAATGTAGGCCAATACGATGGTAATTTGACATTGGCTACAGCAGGGGCGCAAAACCTGGTTAAAAATATAGCGCGGGGCACGGTTGTGCCGACTCAATTAAATATATGGGGTAAAGTTGTTAAAGTGTATGGCGATGAACTTCCGGCAACTGTTATATTCTCCAAGGGTGATCCGGGATTTATTACCGATGTTCCCGGCTTGCAAAATGGCAACACGGCCAAATCTATCAAATTTACGTTTAGCGGGGGGCGGGCTGGTACCGATCCGGTGGGCGATTATTCGGATAAGGTTTCATTGTCCGACTTTCAGGGCGAGAATGGGTTTTTAGCCAGCAATTATGATATTCATTATAATGGAACAAATCAAATGAATATCGTTCCGGCTCCGCTCACTATTACGGCTACCGAAGTAACTAAAGCCTATGGTACTACGCTCACCGATGGCCCAAAACCCGATGGTTTCAGTTCTGTCGGATTAAAGAATTTTGAAAACATAGGCAACGTAACCATGCATTATGGTGCAGGTGCCGAAGCGTTGGCTGTGGTAGGCACTTATCCGCTTTCTGTCATTCCAATCGGTGCCGGAGGCGGAACATTTTTGCCCGGCAATTACGATATTACCTATCAGTCTGCCGATTTAAAAGTGATGCAGGCAGGTCCGATATTGCATAATCTTGGGCAATTATACCCCATGCAAATTGTTTATGGTGATGGTGCCGGGTCGTCATCTGCCAAAATACGTGTGTCGGGCGAGTATCTTACAGATAATGTTATTGTAAACGCACCGGATGGATTTATTATCAGCCTTGATGATAGAAACTTCGGTAAAACGGTTCAATTATCACCAAATGCTTCCGGAGCTATACCGGGGGCAACCATTTATATCAGGTTAATGCCTACCGCACAGGTTAAACAAACCTATGATAGTAACGTAATATTTACAACAGCCGGAGCAAGTTTAACCGCACATGTGGTAGGTACGGTTATTCCAGCCCCGCTTACTATAACCGTTATCAATGTAACCAAGCCTTATGGCACCACACTTTCCAATATTCCGTCGACAGAAAACTTTACAGTTTATGGGTTGAAAAATAACGAAACCGTGGGCACGATTGCTATAAAATATGACAACGGTGCACAGGCAACAGCAGCGCAGGGCTTTTACTCTGGTTCGGTTATACCGTATAATGCCGGTGGCGGTACGTTCTCGCCGGATAATTATATCATAACATATTTACCCGCCGATTTAACTGTTGGTCCGCCGGCGCCGGCTATTTCTTATACGGGGCAGCAGGTAGCGCTTCAAACGGTATATGGTACAGCTTCAGTGGCGCAGGTTATCAATATTTCAGGTTCTGATCTTAAGGGTGATATTATCATAACGGCGCCGCCGGGTTTCCAGGTTAGCAAGGATAATAATATTTTTAATAACTCGGTCACGCTGTCGCCGGCAAGTGGTTCGGCTTCCTCTATGATCTATATCCGGTTAACTGCAAATGCCGCCGCGGGTAATCATACCAGTAATTTGAGTGCCGGTACCACCGGCACAAATGATATTGTTGTGCCCGTTACAGGGAACGTTACGCCCGCTCCGCTTACCGTTGCAGCGAAGCCGGTACTCAAAACTTATGGAGTTAAGCTAAATAGCGGCAGCTCTGCAGATTTTACAGCGAATGGTCTTCAAAACGGAGAAACTATTGGAATTGTCATGATTACCTATAGCGATGGAGCTGTTGCTACCGATCATGTAGGCGTTTACCCGTTATCGGCAACCCCATCTGGTGCTACCGGGGGGAGTTTTAATCCTGATAATTATATCATACAATATATCCCTTCCGGAATAGAGATCAATAAGGCTCCGCTTAGTATTAAAGCAAACGACTTAGCTAAAGCTTTCCTGAAACCTAACCCAACCTTAACAATAACCTATATAGGTTTTGTTAATAATGACGGACCAGCTCAATTGACTGTTTTGCCTATAATTAATACAACTGCGCAACCTGCTTCAAGTCCGGGTAAATATCCAATTACTGTAAGTGGTGCTGATGCTGATGATTATATTATTAGTTATGTCCCCGGCGTGCTGACTATTTTTCCATCGTCAAATGAAATTAAAATATACAACACTTTTACCCCTAACGGAGATGGGTCTAACGATTTGTGGGCTATTAGCGACTTGCAGTATTATCCAAATTGTACAGTAGATATTTATAACCGTTACGGGCAGCAAATATATTTTTCAAAGGGGTACAGCCATCCCTGGGATGGTAACTACAAAGGAAAGCCGGTACCTACAGGCTGTTATTATTATGTTATTAATCCCAATGATGGAACAGCAAATAAGTTTGCCGGCTACCTTACTGTTATGAGATAATATTTTTGAAGAGAATGAGATTTGATAGGTTTAGTTTGCAACTTCACCAAAGGGTTTCAATTGATAAACTGCGAGGGAATAATATATCTGGCTTAAACAATTTCATTATTTATTAAGGTTACTTCAAGCGTAAGTTTTGCAATTGATTGCTGTTGATTTATTCGCTGTAAAAGCCTGAATAGCAAATAATATTATGTTTACTTTTTATTGAGTAAAATTTAACATTGCGGTATCTCAAATCTCATATCTCACATCTCAAATCTATATCAATTGTGTAACTTAGCGCCGTTAAAAACACACAATGAAAAGAGACAAACTGATATTTAAGCTATTGGATGAAGAGCAGCAACGCCAGGAAGAGGGCATTGAACTTATAGCATCTGAGAATTTTGTAAGCAGGCAGGTTATGGAAGCTGCAGGTTCTGTTGCAACTAACAAATATGCCGAAGGTTTACCGGGCAAGCGCTATTACGGCGGCTGCCAGGTGGTTGACGAAATTGAAACCATAGCTATCGAGCGCGCCAAGCAATTGTTTAATGCCGAGTGGGTTAACGTACAACCACATTCTGGTGCACAGGCAAACGCTGCGGTTATGCTTGCAGTATTGCAGCCTGGCGATAAAATATTAGGTTTTGACCTTTCACATGGTGGTCACTTAACACACGGTTCGCCTGTTAACTTTTCGGGCAAATTGTATGAGCCTCATTTTTATGGGGTTAAAAAAGAAACCGGCCTGGTTGATTATGACCAGCTTAAAGAGGTAGCCCTGCGCGAAAAACCGAAACTGATCATTGCAGGCGCTTCGGCTTACTCACGCGATTGGGATTATGAATTTATCCGCAAGGTAGCTGATGAAGTTGGTGCGCTGGTACTGGCCGATATCTCGCACCCGGCAGGTTTAATTGCCCGCGGTTTATTGACCGATCCGCTTCCGCATTGCCACATTGTTACTACTACTACTCACAAAACTTTGCGCGGTCCGCGTGGTGGTTTAATTATGATGGGTAAGGATTTTGAAAACCCATTTGGCATCAAAACCCCGAAAGGCGAAATCAGGATGATGTCATCATTATTGGATATGGCCGTATTCCCGGGTACGCAGGGTGGCCCGTTGGAGCATATCATAGCTGCTAAAGCAGTAGCTTTTGGAGAGGCTTTGAGCGATAGCTACATGAAATACATTGTGCAGGTTAAGAAGAATGCCGACGCAATGGCCGAAGCATTTGTGAAGCTGGGCTACCAGATCATATCTGGTGGTACCGATAACCATTTAATGCTGATTGACCTTCGTAATAAAAATATTACAGGCAAGGCTGCCGAAAATGCTTTGGTAACTGCCGATATCACCGTGAATAAAAATATGGTGCCATATGATGATAAATCGCCATTTGTAACCTCAGGCATTCGTGTAGGTACTGCGGCTATCACTACCCGCGGGATGAAGGAAAAACATATGGAGCATATTGTTGAATTAATAGATGCTGTAATTTCTGATCCTGAAAATGAACATTCTATCAAGAAAATCCGTAAAAGGGTTCACAAGTTAATGTACGACTTTCCGTTGTACAGAGATAAGGACTCAGAGTAAAAAATGACACTAAGGCAGGAAGATCCATCAAGCATAGAAGATAAGCGCTTAGCCGCGCTTAGATCATACAATGTTTTGGATACCATGCCCGAAAAGGAATACGACGCTATTACGCGTTTAGCCTCCTACATATGCCAGGTACCGGCGGCGCTGATATCGCTGCTTGATGCCGAAAGGCAATGGTTTAAATCAACATACGGCGTCGACGTGGGGGAAACACCCCGCGCCGACGCTTTTTGCAATCGCACAATCCAATCCAACGCGCTTCTTGAAATAACCGATTCTAAAGAGGATGAGGAATTTAAAGACAACCCCATAGCCAATGAAATGGGCATACGCTTTTATGCTGGCGCCCCATTGATTGATCCGGATGGCCACAGGCTTGGCTCATTATGCGTGATTGATACAAAGCCGCGTAAGCTCACAGTCGAACAGCGTGACGCGCTCCGCACGCTGGCTGATGAGGTCATGTCGCACCTGCTGCTCCGGAAACAGAAGCTTGAATTGGAGAAAAATTTGAAAAGCCACCAGGAGTTTCACGATCTTTTTGACAGCTCGCCCGATATCCATTGTATCATGGACAGGGATTTTAACATTGAGCAAATTAACCGCTCTGCCAAACCGGTTTTGGGTTATTTAGCTACTGAGGTTATCGGCAAGCCTATCTGGAGTTTTTTCCTCGAAGAAGAACAGGCAAAATCCCTGTCGGTCTTGAAAAAAGGGTTAGGCAGGCAGCAACGCCATTTTGAAATAGAAGCAAATATTATAACACCATCGGGCGATATTAAATGCATTAGCTGGTCGGTAACTTTTAAAAATGATAAATGGTTTGCCAGCGGGCGCGATATCAGCTATCAGAAAAAGGTAGCCGATGAGGTGGCATTACTATCATTGGTGGCAAGTAAAGTTACCAGTGGTGTAGTGATCAGCAATGCGGCCGATGAGGTAATATGGACCAATGAAGCTTTTGAACAAATAACCGGCTATAACCAGGCCGATGTACAAAACCGGCGCCTGCGCGATGTGCTTAAAGGTGTACCGCTGGATGCCGAAGCTGTAAAACGGCTGGATGAAGCCATCCGCAACCAGGTATCCTACGAAGTAGACCTGCTGATTGATAAAAAAGGTGGTGAACCGGTATGGATCTCTGTATTTAACTCGGTGATTCGCGACAGCGCCGGGCAAACAGATAAATTTATCAGGGTTATTATTGATATAACCCAGCGTAAAAAGATAGAACAGGAACTGGAGATCCTGTCCTTTGCGGCCCGTAAATCGCCCAGCGGCATCCTCATCCGCAGTAATACTGGCGAGGTGATCTGGATGAACGAGGCCCTGGAGAATATAACAGGTTATACGCTCGACGAAATGCGTGGTAAAATGTTTGGCACTATGCTGGTTGGCGAAGATACCGACATTAATGTGTTTACGGCGGCAGTAAAAGCTGTAGAGGAAAAACGGGGATATGAAGTTGAAATAAAAGTTTATAAAAAGGACAAAACCCCGATCTGGATCTTTCTGTCAAATAGCCCTTTATTTAATGAAACAGGCAGTGTTGAAAGGCAGATAGCTGTAATGGTTGACATTACCGAACGTAAGAAAACCGAAGAGCAGGTAACCATGCTTTCATTAGTGGCCAGCAGTACTGCCAGTGGCGTGGTAATTAACAACAGCGATGGTAAGGTTGAATGGGTAAATAAAGCCTTTGAGCAAATAACCGGCTATACTTTGCTTGATGTAAAAGACAACCATCTTGGTGATGTGCTGAAAGGGGAACTTACTGACGTATCTATTATCCAAAAGGCACGCGAGTTATCCCGCAATAAACAATCATTTGAGGTTGACCTGCTGGTTTACCGGAAGGACAGGCAGCCGTTGTGGATCTCGGTGATCAACTCGGTGATCATTAACAGCAAAGGCGAGGTTGATAAATATATTGAGGTTATCATTGACATAACAGCTAAAAAGAAGGCTGAAATTGAACTGATCAATGCCCGCGAGGAAGCTATACAGCTGAGCCGCGCCAAAGATATGTTCATATCGGTAATGAGCCACGAGATCCGTACGCCGCTGAATGCCGTAATTGGTATGTCGCATTTGTTATTGGAGGATGATCCGCTTGATGGGCAAAAGGAAAACCTTAATATTCTGAAATTCTCGGCCGAAAACCTGATGACACTTATCAACGATGTGCTTGATTTTGCCAAGATCGAAACCGGGAATGTTGAGTTGGAGAAGGAGCGGGTTGATTTAACCGAGCTTGTTCAAAGCATAACAAGCTCCATGCAATATAAAGCCGCCGAAAAAAATATATATATTAGCAAAAGCATTGATGAGGCTATACCCAAAGTAATTTTGGGCGACCGCACCCGGCTGATCCAGATATTACTAAACCTTGTTGGTAATGCCATTAAATTTACCGAAAAAGGTGGAGTTACCATCGATCTGAGAGTGATACAGGAGTCAGAGCGAGATGTGCGCATCAGGTTTGCAGTAATTGATACCGGCATAGGCATTGCCGCAAATAAACTGGGTACTATATTTGAACAGTTTAAGCAGGCCGAACTGGATACTACACGTAAGTTTGGAGGTACGGGCCTTGGCCTCGCTATCAGCAAGCGGTTAATTGAACTGCATGACTCGCGCATAAATGTTGATAGCGTACCGGGACAGGGATCAACATTTTGGTTTACCATAGGCTTTAAAAAGGGAGATTACCAGTCAAACAGAAATAGTAATAACGTGGAAGAAGGACTTAAAATAAATGTTTTAGTAGTTGATGACAACCAGATTAACCGCCTGCTCATTAATAAGATATTAAAGAAATGGGGTGCCAGTGCTGATTTTGCCGAAAACGGCATTGAAGCTATTGAAAAGGTTGAAACCAACCGCAACTACAACGTAGTGCTGATGGATATCCACATGCCCGAAATGGGCGGTTTGGAAGCTACAGGCATTATCCGCGCTAAAACAGAAACTTATTTCCAGCAGTTACCGATCATTGCCCTTACGGCCTCTATGCTCAGCAACCAAATGGGCGAGATTAACGATGCCGGAATGAATGACTACATCCTTAAACCCTTTGACCCAAGGGTGCTTTATGATAAACTAAGCAGGTACCAGCAGCAGTAGGGTTGTTTATCTTTTTCACCCGTCATTGCGAGGTACGAAGCAATCCCAAACTATACAGGGCGGACCTGCAAATCGGGGATTGCTTCGTACCTCGCAATGACGGGTTGTAAATTATACTACACCGCATAAGCTATAGCTGCAATACTCAACTTCAAACCAGGAACTTTCAATAACTCCGCGCCGCAGGCTTCAAGCGTTGAGCCGGTAGTTACTATATCATCAACCAGCAATACATGTTTGCCTTCAAGTGCAGCCGGATTTTTAACCGCGAATACATGCTGCATATTCTCAAACCGGGCAAAGCGCGACCGTTGGGTTTGCGTTTTAGTGGCCACCGTACGTACCAGGCTGTGCTCATCAACTACCGCCTTTAATTTTTCGGCAAGGCCATGGGCAAAGCATGCGCTTTGGTTATAACCGCGTTCGTGCAGGCGGCGTTTATGGAGCGGCACCGGAATAATTATATCTGCCGTATTAAAAATATCATTTGCGGCCAACTGTGCCCCTGCAATGCCTCCCAACAGGTTGCCGATCTCCTGCATGCCTTTGTATTTAAAGTGGTGCATCAGATTCTGGATCTTTCCTCCTTTATGGAAGTAATAAAGCGCATAGGCTGCTTCCACATCAATTTTACCCCAAAATTGCTGGGCTACAATATTAGCAGGTTGCTGATGAAAATTGGTAAAAGGTAAATTAAGGCGGCAATCGCTGCAAATGATATGCTCACCTGCTACCAAACTTGCCTGGCAGGCTGGGCAAAGCTCCGGGAACAGCAGGGCGGCAAAATCTGAAAGGTAGGCACGCAATAATTTCATGCCCTCAATTTAATACGGATTTTTTAAACTTCGGCCAGTTTATCTTTTTCTTTGATGGCAAGCTGACCGCAGGCGGCATCAATATCCTTGCCGCGGCTCCGGCGGAGATGCGTGTTAATACCTTGTTTGGTGAGGTAATCGGCAAAAGCTTCAACTTTATCTTCGCCGGCGTTGATGTAGCTGGCAAAAGCAATAGGATTATATTCAATGATGTTGACCTTGCAGGGCAGGTGTTTGCAAAATTTAGCCAGCTCCATAGCGTCCTGGATACCATCGTTCACACCATCAAAAATAATGTACTCGTAGGTTACCGGGTTTTTGGTTTTGGCGTAGTAGTATTTTAATGCCTCGGCCAGGGCTTTTAACGAGTTTTGCTCGTTAATGGGCATAATGGTATTACGCTTTTCGTCGTTTGCCGCGTGCAGGGAAAGGGCAAGATTAAATTTTACCTGGTCGTCGCCCAGTTTTTTGATCATTTTGGCGATGCCGGCTGTTGATACAGTAATGCGTTTGGCAGCCATATTAAGCCCATCCTCGGAGGTGATGCGCTCTATCGACTTCATCATGTTGGCATAGTTAAGCAATGGCTCGCCCATGCCCATGTAAACAATATTTGATAAAGGCTGCTTATAGTTTTCGCGGGCCTGCTGATCAATTAAAACTACCTGGTCGTAAATTTCGTCGGGGTTGAGGTTTCTTTTGCGCTCCATATAACCGGTGGCACAAAATTTACAGGTAAGGCTGCAACCCACCTGCGATGATACACAGGCCGTCATACGGCCGGGAGTTGGAATTAAAACGCCCTCAATTAAGTGGTTATCGTGTAAAATAAAAGAATTTTTTATAGTTTTATCAGCACTAACCTGTGAAGAATTAATTTTTACATTATTAATTACAAAATTTGCATCCAGTTTAGCACGGAGTTCTTTTGAAATATTGCTCATCTCGTTGAAAGAAAAGCAAGATTTTTTCCAAAGCCATTCATACACCTGTTTTGCCCTGAAGCCTTTTTCATCCATACGGATAAAATGCTCCTGTAAAGCATTCAGGCTCAGGCTGCGGATGTCAATTTTATCTTTTGTATTGTTCACAGTGCAAAAGTACTTAAATTTAAAAAAATCTATCTTTTTTTAAAGTCATCTTTTTGGCTAATAAAAAACAATAACTAAAAGTTAATTGTACTTATTTTGCAGGACAGATTGTTTTGAAAAACGTTATGTGTTACGATACCAAGTTTAAATTTTAATGAAAAGTTTTAGAGCCGATTACGTTTTTCCTGTTTATGCCGATCCGATTAAAAATGGAATAGTTACTGTTGATGATCAGGGGAAGATCATAGCTGTTACCGATAATACTAAGTCCCCTGGCGGGCAAATACAGCAGGTAAGCGGTGTTATTTGCCCCGGATTTATCAACACGCATTGCCATACCGAACTTTCTCATTTAAAAGATAAAGTAAAGCCCAAAGGCGGCCTGGTAAAATTTATAAAAGACATTCAATCCTTACGCAATACCGATCAGCAGGAGGTTCTTGATGCCATAGCTAAAGCCGATCAGGAAATGTATGATAACGGTATTGTAGCCGTTGGTGATATCTCCAATACTAATAATAGTGTTGCGATGAAAAAACAAAGCAAGTTATACTATCATACCTTTGTTGAAACTTTTGGTTTTTTGCCCGAAAAGGCTATTGAAGTTTTTGAAAAAGCGCTGGCCCTGCTCAATGAATTTAAGCCCGGCTCGTGTTCTATAACCCCGCATGCGCCGTATTCGGTATCAAAGGAGTTATTTAAGCTGATTAAAAAGCACAGCGATACCAACGATGAAAACCTGCTCAGTATCCATAACCAGGAGTGTGAGGACGAGAATAAATTTTACCGGTATAAACTTGGTGCTTTTTTAGAGTTGTACGAGCATTTTGGTATGGATATATCCTATTTCAAGCCACAGGCCCGTAACTCGGTACAATCTATTATCCCGCTGCTCTCTAACAAGCAAAAGGTTTTGCTGGTACACAATACCTGTACCAACCTGAAGGATATTTACTTCATCAAACGGTTTGACAGGAAGATAAACTGGTGCTTTTGCCCTAATGCAAACCTTTATATTGAGGGGCGTTTACCTAAAATTGATCTTTTTGTTGACCAGGGTTTTAATATTACCCTTGGTACCGACAGCCTTGCATCAAACAGCAAATTATGTTTACTGAGCGAGATGCGTGCTATTCAACAAAAGTTCCCTTCCATAAGCTTACCGCGACTGGTTGAATGGGGTACCCGTAATGGTGCCGAATACCTGGGTATCGACGATGAAAAAGGTACGCTTGAGGCAGGCAAAACCCCGGGCCTGAACCTGATCAGCGGCCTTGATGGGTTTAAGATCACCCCCGAAACCAAAGTAAAGAAACTAATATAAAACATAAAACCGGCGAATAGCCGGTTTTATGTTTTATATCTATATGTCATCGAGCGAAGCGTGGCAATCTGGTAGCCAATGCATCTTATCCCTGTATAGCTACGAGGTTGCCACGTCGCCACCGACGCTCTGCCCTTGCAGCTCCTCGCAATGACATGAATTTTAGCACTCTGACTATTGTTAATTACCCTTTACTCACCGGCACTGTCAAATGTATAGTAACCTCGGGCGGCGTGCCGCTTCTGTCGATGCCATACTTAGGAGGCAGTACTTTGAAATCGCCTTTAAATACACCTTCGCTACCTTTGTCGTCAAAACTAAAATGGATGGCTTCGGGATTGGTTTTGCCTTTCATGGTTAGCTTGCCGCTGGCTACGTAGCCGTTACCGCTTTTTGATACCGAGGTTGATTCAAATTTAATCGTTGGGTAATCATCGGCGCCCAGGGCCGATTTTACGTGGCTGGTTTTAATAAAGAAACCGGTCGCCGCGGTTGTAACATCAATAGTCGCCGAAATTTTAGCTTGTTCGGGATGGTCTTTATCAAATGTTATATCGGCTTTTAGGCCGCCGAATGAACCGCTTACCCTGTGGCCTTCAAAAGTTACCTGGGCTTCATCGCCTTTCACTTTCCAGTTGCCAAAAATAGCGAATGCCGAAAAGGCTGTAAAAGCAATGATCAGGGCAGAAAAAATAATTTTTTTCATAAAATAGATTTTTAGAGTTATATCAATCAAAATAAAATGTAATGCGTTTTGTAGTAATTACGCTTGTTAAGTAAAACAGGTTGCTTAGCCGGAAAAAAGTTACCTTTGCACCAGTAGGGTTGTTAGCTTTAAGCTTTGAGCATTCCGCTTTCAGCTCTTAATTTAATACCTGTCAAATCTAATGATCAAACATCTCAATATTACAGTTAAAGGCAAAGTGCAGGGTGTTTTTTACCGTAAATCAACCAAAGCGGTTGCCGATCAGCTTGGTGTACGCGGTTTTGTATTGAATGAGCCCAACGGTGATGTGTACATTGAAGCCGAGGCTGATGATACATTTCTTGATATGTTTCTTGAATGGTGTAACGAGGGCCCTCAGGATGCAGAGGTAAATGCCGTTGAAAGCCATGAAGGCGAATTGAAAAACTATCGTAATTTTGAGGTTGTTAAAAGGCGTTTGTAATTAAACACAAACTCATTAAATCGAATATCTCCATTGTCTACTATAAAAAAATTCGCCGGGCAAACTGCTATATATGGTCTAAGTACTATCATTTCCCGGATGATCTACTTTGTTTTAACGCCAATTTATACCCGTACCCTGCCGGTAAGTGCTAATGGCGTTTTTACATCGGTATATGGAAGCGCTTCTATCATTAACGCCATTTTGGCTTTTGGTATGGAAACTACCTATTTCAGGTATCTGCAAAAACGTTCGGATAACAAACAGCAGGTTTATAATAACGCGTTTGGCGTTGTTATAATGGTATCGGTAATATTCCTGGTTTTTTGTGTACTGTTTTTAAATCCTATTGTCAATTACATGCAGGCCGGCGTCACTAAAGATCATGCCGACTATACTTTTTACGTAAAGTGCTTCCTCGTAATTTTAGTGCTTGATGCTTTTTGCGTAATCCCTTTTGCTCGCATCAGGGCAGAAGGCCGCCCCATAAAATACGCCATTATCAAATGCTCAAACATCGGCCTTGTGATGATGCTCAATTTGTTTTTTCTGTTCGGCGTTCCGTTTATAATAAATCATCATTTGCCGGCGGGAGCATGGATGGCAGGTTGGTACAGGCCGAATTGGGTAGGGTATGTATTTTTAGCTAACGCAATAGCGAGCGGTCTTACCATACTATTGCTATTGCCCGAGATATTGCAAATGAAGCTGAAGTTTGACAGTGCCATGTTAAGCGAAATGTTTGCATACAGCTGGCCTATATTGATAGCCAATATATCGTTCATCATCAATGAGTCATTAGATAAGGTGATGCTGAAGCAAATGCTACCCCAAAGTATCGCCGATACGCATGTAGGCATTTATGGCACCTGCGCCAAGATTGCATTATTTCTGAGTATTTTTGTGCAGGCCTTCAGGTTAGGCGCCGAACCGTTTTTCTTCAGCCATGCAAAAAACAAAAACTCGGGCGAAACTTATGCCCGCATCATGACCTACTTTGTAATTATGGTGGCCGTTATATGTGTAGCACTCATTGCCAATGTTGATATACTGGCTACTGTTATAGTTGGAAAGGAAACGCATGAGGTAAAGCATCATATAGTTTACAATCCGTTTTGGCAGGGCCTTGGCGTTGTACCACCTTTGTTGTTCGGTTACCTGAGCCTTGGTATTTATATGAATCTTTCGGTGTGGTATAAATTGTCTGACCAAACCAGGTATGGCTTATATATATCTGGTATAGGAGCGGTATTAACCGTTATTTTAAACTGGCTGCTTATACCTAAATACAGCTACATGGCATCGGCGTGGATCTCGTTCGCGGCCTATGCTACCATGATGGTGCTCTCGTACCTGTGGGGGCAAAAAAATTACCCCATCCCGTATAACTTAAAAAAGAACCTTGCGTATATAATTGTCTCGGTATTGTTTGTTTTTCTGTCGTTCACGGTATTTAAACGTAATATTTTTGTTGGTAACGGGCTTTTACTTTTATTTGCGGCCGGAGCGTATTACTTTGAACGCAAGGAGTTAAAAGCTATATTTAAACGATGATCATCCGCATAATTAATAAATCAAAAAATAGTTTACCGGCTTATGAAACTGCTCATGCGGCAGGCATGGACCTGCGTGCCGATGTAGAAACTACGGTAGTGCTTAAACCAATGGAACGTAAACTCATTCCAACAGGTTTATATATTGAATTGCCCGAGGGTTTCGAAGCGCAGATCCGCCCGAGAAGCGGCCTGGCATTTAAACATGGTATCGGCATTGTTAATTCGCCAGGTACCATTGATGCCGATTATCGCGGAGAGATCAAAGTATTGCTCATCAATTTCTCGACAGAGGATTTTGAGATCAATACCGGCGACAGGATAGCCCAGATGGTAGTTGCCAAACATGAGCGTGTTAACTGGGAGCAGGTAGAAGTACTGAACGAAACCCAAAGGGGCGAAGGCGGCTACGGGCACACAGGGAAATAATTAGATGCAAGACTTTTAGAGTCAGGAGACAAGAAAGTAACAGAATCAAGACTTCAAGAGACAAGAAAGAATGAAGAGGGATAACCAAAATATTCAATTAAACAGCCTGCGGGAACTTCGCCAGTTTTCTGCGCCGTTTGTTGTTTCTTTATTCTTGCCTCTTGCCGTCTTGTTTCTTGCCATCTTGCCTCTGGCAACCAAAGCTCAGCATAAAAAGAACGGCGATAATAAAACAGTGGCATCGGCAGGTAAGGTGATGAGTTATCAGGACAGCGCTATGGTTAAGCAGCTATTCTTTTCGGCCTTGCGCGAAAAAACGGTGGAGAACTATAAGCTTGCCACCGAAATGTTTGAGCGCGTTTTACAGGCCGACCCTGCAAATGATGCTTCCTTATATGAGCTGGCCAACCTTAAAAGGCAGCAAAATGATTTTGCAGCTTCTGAGCCCCTCCTGGAGCAGGCTGTAGCAATAAATAAGGATAACGAATGGTATTGGGCGGCATTGGCCGATAGCTATGAAAAAACCAATACCATTGATAAGCTTGAAAATGTTTTTAACCAACTGATCAGGCTTAACCCGGACAAATCAGCGTATTATTTTGACAAGGCCAATGCTTTCACCATCCTGAAAAGGTACGATGATGCCCTTAAGGTATATGATGAGATTGAAAAACTGAATGGCCCGAGTGATGATCTTTTAGCCAATCGTCAAAAGATCTATTTAAAGCAGGGAAAAATTGACCAGGCCACTTCCGAACTGGAAAAACAGATAGCCGCTAATCCCGGAGAGATCCGTTATTACCTGGCCCTTGGCGAGGTTTACAACTCGAACGGGTTTGCCGATAAGGCGCTTAAAGTATTGCAGCAAGCTGAAAAGCTTGATCCGCGAAATGGTTTGGTACACTTTGCGCTGGCCGATATCTATCGCGATAAAAAGAACAACGAAGCCAGCTTTAATGAGCTTACCCAGGGATTTGCCATTCCGGAGATCGGCATCGATCAAAAAATTAATATTATATCCGGATACTTTCCTAAGTTTCCGGATGCTAATGCTAAAGCGAGCGCGCTTGAATTAAGCCGGATCCTGACCGTTGCCCATCCTAACGATGCCAGGGCTTATGCCATATACGGCGATATGCTGATCCAGAATACAAAGTATAAAGAGGCAAAGCCGGTACTTAAAAAATCGGCCCAGCTTAATAACCAGGTATACAATGTTCAGGAACAGCTGGTGCGCCTGGATTTAGGCGACAATGACCTTGATGCCGCTATTAAAGATGGTGAAAACGCATTGTCGTTATTCCCGAACCAGGCCTGGATGAATTATCTTGTCGGTGTTGCCTGGGCACAAAAAAAGGATAACAATAAGGCGGTTGGTTATCTTAAAAACGCCACTTCATTAGAACTTCAGGATAAGGAGCTACTTTCGTTAAGTTTTTCATTATTGGGCGATTGCTATCATGAGTTGAAGAATATTAAAAGTTCTGACGAAAGTTATGAGAAAGCTTTAACCTACAATCCGGATAATGCATTCACTTTAAACAATTATGCTTATTATTTATCGTTAAGGAATGAGCAATTGGAAAAGGCGGCAGCAATGTCGGCACATTCCAATGAGCTGCAGCCTAATACGGCATCGTTTGAAGATACTTATGCCTGGATCCTGTTTAAACAAAAAAAATATGTCCAGGCAAAAGAATGGATGGAGAAGGCCCTGACGCATGATAAAGACAATAGCGGGGTTAAGTATGAACATTATGGCGATATATTGTTTTTCCTTGGGAATACCGATGCGGCCGTAACTAACTGGAAAAAGGCGAAAGGCTTTGGTGAGCAGTCACCAGTTTTAGATCGTAAGATAAATGAAAAAAAATATAGCGAATAGTTTACTTATAGCTTGCTGCCTGCTGGTAATGGTAAGCTGTAAAGCACGTAAACAAGTTTTGGTTACCCGTAAGGCAGATTCGACCGCAAGGACGAGTGATATTGCCGGCAAACTGGCCGCCATAAGGGCAAACCAGGTAAATTTTACAACATTTGCGGGCAAGGCAAAAACCAAGCTTAGTATCAATAATAACAGCAACGATGTTACCCTGAATATCAGGATAGCAAGAGATAAAAGGATCTGGGTTTCTATTACAGCGGTGTTGGGTATTGAAGCCGCCCGTGCCGTGATAACTCCCGACAGCATCATGATCATTAACCGCTTGCAAAGCGTTTACATCAAAAAGCCATTCAGCTATATATATACGTACGCCAGCAAAGAGGTTAATTATAAAACACTCGAGTCATTGCTGATTGGCAACGCCGTGCCCGAGCTGGTTAATGAGCAAGCCACTATTGATCATGCCGATGGCAACACAACCTTGAGCGGTACCCTGAATGATCTGGTTTACAAGCTGATACTGGGGCCGGATAATAAGGTTACGCAAACCAATTTAGATAACCAGCGCCAGGCGCAATCATTACAGGTTACCAATAATACCTTTATCGAAGCGACAAACCGGGTATTGCCAGCACAAATAGATATCGCATCAGTAGTAAAAGATAAAAAAATACAAGTTAATTTGCATTATACTAAGGCCGATTTTGAAGTACAGCAAAACTATCCGTTCAGCATTCCTGACGGGTACGAGCCTGGCAAATAATTAATATGTTTATTTAATGAAGTTTTTAAAAGCAGTTTTCTTTTTATTATTGGTACTGGCAGCAGTTAATGTACACGCGCAAAGCAGTGACGAACTGAAACGTCGTAAAGCACAGCTGAATAAAGAGCTTGAACAATTAAATCAAGATTACCAGGAAACTTTAAACAATAAAAAGGCTTCATTAAAGCAGCTAAGCATACTCAAGGCACAGATAAACCTGAGACAGGAAAAAATAGAAAATATCAACTCTGAAGTAAGATTATTGGATAACCAAATCTCTGAGAGTAGTAATAACGTACGTAGTTTACAGTCGCAATTAGATCAGCTTAAAAAGGAATACGCGGGTATGATCCTGTTTGCATACCGCAATCAGAGTGCATATAATAAAATGATGTTCCTTTTTGCATCAAAAGACTTTAACCAGGCCTATAAGCGTTTAAAATATTTACAGCAGTTTGGTACCTACCGTGAGCGGCAGGCCGCCTATATACAAGGTACACAGAAGGAGCTGCATGTTAAAATTAATGAGCTTGACCGGACCAAGGACGAAAAGAATGATCTTTTAAAGGATCAGCAAAAAGAAAAAGAAACACTGGGTAATGAACGTAATAACCAGGTTAAAGTAGTAAGCGATTTGTCACAGCATGAGGGGGTCCTGAAAAAACAGCAGAGGGACCTGCAGGCTAAGATAGTAAAAACAAACCGCGCTATTAACGAAGCTATCCGCAGGGAAATTGAGGAAGCCAGGCGCAGGGCTGCTGAAGAAGAAAGACGCAGGGCTGAAGAAGCCGCAAGACTGGCCGCAGCCAAAGCAAAGGCCGAAAATAAGCCCGCGCCTGTTGCACCAGCTCCGGCTAAGCCGGCAGCCGCGCGCAGTACATCAAGTGTATTGAATGCCACGCCTGAGGCCGCTAAGCTGTCGAACGACTTTTTGGGTAATCGCGGTGGTTTGCCATGGCCGGTATCCAACGGAATAATTACCCAGGGTTTTGGTACCTATACCACGCCCGAAGGTATCAGGAGTGAAAGTACAGGTGTTGATATCCGTACTAACCAGGGCAGCACCGTAAGGGCTGTATTTGATGGTACGGTTGTAAAAGTGGGAGATGTGAGCGGGACCTATTTGGTAATTATATTGCATGGGGAGTATTTTACAGCTTATAGTAATTTACGGTCGGTAACTGTTGCGCGTGGGCAAAAAGTAAGCACCAAACAAGCTATCGGCACCGTGGCAACTGATCCATCGACAGGAGAAACGGAGGCGCACTTTGAAATTTATAAAGGAACAACACCGGTTAACCCCAAGATCTGGCTGGCGCCTAACTAATTAGTTATGAACTATAAGAAATTTTAATTGTATATATTTGTATCCTTAAACAGAATGCTATGTTAAGTTCAGTTTTGTTATTTTTAAATATTGGTACGGGCGAGATGGTACTGATACTTTTTGCAGCATTGATGCTATTTGGCGGCGAAAAGCTGCCCGGCCTGGCACGGAGCCTGGGTAAAGGGATCCGCGACTTTAAAGATGCCTCTGAAGATGTTAAACGTGAGATCAATAACCAGATCAATAATTACGAGGAAAAGAAACCTGCAACTAAAGTAGAAGAAGAAAAACCGCTTTTAGATGAAAAAGCTTCAGAAGCTCCGGAAGCTGCAGCTGAGCACGAAAAACCGGTTGTTGAAAATACTGTTCCAAATACAATCGCTATCAGTGATTATCACGTAAATACCCCGGCCGGGCCGGAACACCAAAGTCATATCAATTTAGATAAGACCATTACCGGTAGTCATCTGGATACCGAAAAAGAAGAAGAATACAAATCATAATATAATATTAATCATACATAAAACTTAAAATCATGGGTGGATTAGGCGCACCAGAAATTATTCTGATCATCATTGCGATACTTTTATTATTCGGCGGTAAAAAAATACCTGAATTAATGAGAGGCTTAGGGAAAGGCGTTAAGGAATTTAAAGACGCGCAAAACAGCGATGGCTCATCTTCTTCATCTGAAGAAAAAAAAGCTTAATACCCTAACAGGGATTAGGTTTTAATGCCATTTTTATCGAGTATATGAACTTATCTGTTGATTTATTTCTTATTTCAACGGATAAGTTTTTTATTTTAGCCCCATGGCTAATATTTATTCCTCTTTAACCGAAATAAAGAGCGGGTTGCAACGTGCAGAAATTACTGTTGAAGGTCTTGTAAAAGGCTATTTGCTTGAAATTGAAAAAAATGCTCATTTAAATGCTTTTAATGAAGTGTTTGCTGATGAAGCGCTGATTGCTGCAAAAAACGTTGACAACAAAATAAAGAATGGCACCGCCGGCAAATTAGCCGGTATGGTTATCGGCATTAAAGATAATATCTGCTATAAAGGGCACCAGGTTAGTGCCTCCTCAAAAATCTTAACGGGTTTTACTTCCATCTTTTCATCAACCGTGGTTGAACGCCTGCTGGCCGAAGACGCGGTGATCATTGGGCGCTGTAACTGCGATGAATTTGCTATGGGCGCCACCAACGAATCATCATACTTTGGCCCGGTAAAAAACCATGCCGATGAAACTAAAGTTGCAGGCGGTTCGTCGGGCGGTTCGGCTGTAGCCGTACAAGCAGGGATGTGCCATGCCGCTTTAGGCACGGATACGGGTGGTTCGGTAAGACAACCAGCTTCATTTTGCGGTGTTGTAGGTTTAAAGCCAACATACGGCACAATTTCAAGGCATGGTATTATCGCCTATGCTTCATCGTTTGACCAGGTTGGTCCTATCACTAAATCGGTAGAAGATGCTGCATTATTGCTGG
This sequence comes from Mucilaginibacter sp. R-33, assembly GCF_049949235.1. Taxonomy (NCBI): domain Bacteria; kingdom Pseudomonadati; phylum Bacteroidota; class Sphingobacteriia; order Sphingobacteriales; family Sphingobacteriaceae; genus Mucilaginibacter; species Mucilaginibacter sp. R-33. The sequence goes on along the minus strand of NZ_CP188089.1, from coordinate 4,377,755 downwards.
AAGTACTGGCAGGTCCGGATGAATATGACAGTACGTTATCACAAACTCCGCCACCTGCATCATATACTAATCTTCAAAAGCCGAGAAAAAAGAAGATAGCTTACCTGCAGGAAGCCATATCAAGCCCTGGTGTTGACACCGAAGTAAAAGACAACCTTGTACAATACATCGATAAGCTGCGTGCCGATGGGCATACAGTTACCCCGATAGCTTTTGAACTGCTGGAATACCTGGTACCAACCTATTATATCCTGGCCATGGCCGAAGCGTCATCAAACCTGGCAAGGTACGACGGTGTGCATTACGGCTATCGCAGTCCGCTGGCTACAGATTTACAGTCTACTTATAAACGCTCCCGTTCTGAAGGTTTTGGTAAGGAAGTAAAGCGCCGTATTATGCTGGGGACTTTTGTTTTGAGCGCGGGTTATTACGATGCTTACTACGCGAAAGCACAAAAGGTACGCAGGCTGATCCAGGAAAAAACTAACCGGATACTGGAAGAATATGATTTTATATTGGTGCCTACGGCACCCGAACCGGCCTTTAACATAGGTAAGGAAGAGAAAGATCCGGTGGTAATGTATCTTTCTGACATATTTACCGTACAAGCCTCATTAACCGGCGTGCCGGCCATATCAATACCTACGGGCAATAACAGCAACGGTTTGCCGTTAGGTTTACAGTTATTAACAAAGCACTTTGGCGAACAGCAACTGTTAGATTTTGCCAAATATTTTCTCGATCTGTAATAAAAAATGATATTTTAGTAAAATGCTGATGCTTTGGGTATTATAAATTAATCAAATCCCTGAATAAATGAAGAGATTATTTACGCTGACCATTTGCCTCTTATCACTCCAAGTTTTACAAGCCGAAACAAACACGACCAATTCGGCAAAGTCAATTAAGCAAATAAACCGGGTAACCAAATTCAGCCCCGATATTGTAAACGCCGACACCACTATTTTACCGGTGCTTAACCAGTCGTTGCCGGTAAGTACATACGGCGGTTTGTACAAGCGCCGGTTAGATTCCATCCGAAAGGATATCCAGTTGGATTATAATGAATATGTACAGGCTTATATCGACCTGTATATGCATAACCGCGATGAAATGGGCCAGGTTGCAGGCTTAACCAAATACTACTTCCCCATTTACGAAAAGGCTTTCCGCGAAGCGGGGATCCCCGAAGAAATAAAATTCCTGTCGATTGTTGAATCAAAGCTTGATCCAAACGCAGTATCAAGGGTAGGGGCCACAGGTCTTTGGCAGTTTATGGGTACCACAGCAAAAACTTATGGCTTAAACATGGATAACTATGTTGATGAACGCCGTGACCCTATCCAATCGAGCTATGCCGCGGCTGCCTATCTGAAAGACGCGTACCAGGAATTTGGCGACTGGCTGCTGGCCATCGCCTCCTATAATTGTGGTAAAAGCAATGTGGAACGCGCCGTTGAAAAAGCAGGTGGCGTAACCGATTTCTGGAGCATCCGCCAGTACCTGCCTGTTGAAACCCGTGGTTATGTGCCGGCTTTCATCGCCATGAATTATGTAATGCATTATTTTAATAAACATAACATTGTTGCACAGGCCTGCAATTTTTCTACCCGTACCGATACGGTAATGGTTAAAAGAGTTGTTCCGTTAAGTAATGTTGCCCAGGCTCTTGATGTTAGTTTAAGGGAGATCACCATCCTCAACCCATCCTACCGCATGGCTGTGGTTAATGGCAGCGCAAAAACACCCCGCAGGCTTATCATCCCCCAAACCGCAAAAGATAATTACGCCGCTTTGTATAACGTATTAAATGGTGTTGATGCACCGGTGAAACCTGCTGCTAAGCCCGCTGCTTACGCTGCTGTTCAATATACACCGGCTAAGTCTGAACGCAAAATCCCTACCCATCATAAAGTGAAGAGAGGCGAAACACTTGCTTCTATAGCTGATATGTTTGGTTGTGAAGTATCAGACCTTAAAGTTTGGAACCATCTTAAAACTAACCGGGCGCCTGTAGGGGCCATGCTAAGGGTATCGGCAGGGGAAGTTGCAGCCAACGTGCAGGATGACGACCAGTATTCAAAGAATTAAAACATAAGGGAGAATTATAAAGACGTCATTGCGAGGCACGAAGCAATCCCCAATTAGCAGGTCCGCCCTGTATAGTTTGGGATTGCTTCGTGCCTCGCAATGACGTTTTATATTAACACAGGCCGCTGATTATTTGTAAATCAGCGGCTCTCACAATGACCTGGTTTTTTCGTAGATTTATTTCAACCAACCACTACTCATCAACATGGAAAAGCCAAAGGAAAATATTGATGAATATATCGCCGGTTTCCCGGAGGATGTACAGCAGAAACTGCAACAGGTGCGCGAAACCATCAAAGCCGCTGCCCCAGATGCCGGGGAGACTATCAAATATGCTATTCCTACCTTTGTGCTCAATGGCAATTTAGTGCACTTCGGCGGTTTTAAAAATCATATCGGGTTTTATCCCGCACCGCAGGGTTTGGAAGAATTTAAAGAAGAACTTTCGGGCTATAAAGGGGCCAAAGGCTCGGTTCAGTTTCCGCTTGATGAGCCTATGCCCCTCGATCTGATCACCAAAATTGTAAAGTTCAGGGTTCAGAAAAATATGGAGAAGGCAAAGAAGAAAAAATAGAACATTGCCAAATCCGTTCTTTTAAACACATCTTATCAAAACTTTAACCATATTTTATCCTCTTTTTAACATAATCGCAAAAAGGGGCTTTTTTATGTTTGTTCCATAAAAAGAATTGTAATTTTGGGCGCTTCAATTTGAAAAAAATGAATAAAACTAACCGAAAACAGGATGCGCTGAATTACCACTCGCAAGGCCGTCCCGGAAAGATACAAGTTGTACCTACCAAACCAACAAATTCGCAGCGCGACTTAACCATGGCCTACTCGCCCGGTGTGGCTGAGCCATGTTTAAAGATTGCTGACAATACCGAAGATGTTTATAAATATACCGCCAAAGGCAATCTTGTAGCCGTGATCAGCAACGGTACTGCCGTACTTGGCCTGGGCAATATCGGCCCTGAGGCCAGCAAGCCTGTAATGGAGGGCAAGGGCCTGCTGTTCAAGATCTATGCTGATATTGATGTGTTTGATCTTGAGCTGAATGCTAAAAGTGTTGATGATTTTGTAAACATTGTAAAAGCGCTTGAGCCTACTTTTGGTGGTGTGAACCTGGAAGATATTTCGGCCCCAACCTGCTTTGAAATTGAGCGTAGGCTAAAAGCTGAAATGAATATCCCTGTAATGCATGATGACCAGCATGGTACCGCCATTATATCCGGCGCAGCTTTAATGAATGCCTGCGAAATCCAGGGAAAAAAACTCGACAAAATAAAAATGGTGGTTAACGGTGCAGGCGCCGCCGCGGTATCCTGTTCAAAAATGTACCTGTCATTAGGGGTTAAAAAAGAGAACCTGGTGATGTTTGATATCAATGGCGTGCTCAACCAGGAACGCACCGATCTTGACGAGATCAGGATGGAGTTTGCTACTGGCCGCAAAGATGTTAAAACACTGGCCGATGCTATGAAAAATGCCGACGTATTTGTCGGTCTTTCGGCAGGTAATGTGGTAACCCCCGATATGCTGAGAACCATGGCTAAAAAGCCCATTGTTTTTGCTATGGCCAACCCGGTGCCCGAAATTGATTATGACCTTGCGGCCGGCACACGCGATGATATTATTATGGCAACCGGCCGTTCCGATTTTCCTAACCAGGTAAATAACGTGCTCGGTTTCCCTTATATTTTCCGAGGGGCGCTGGACGTGAGGGCTACCGCTATTAACGAGGAAATGAAGATTGCCGCCACGCACGCCATTGCCGAAATGGCTAAAAAACCGGTTCCCGAAGCCGTTAACCTCGCTTATAACCTTACTAACCTGAAATTTGGCAAGGATTACATCATCCCTAAACCAATGGACCAAAGGCTGATCACCGAGGTATCCATGGCGGTGGCAAAAGCGGCCATAGCTTCAGGAGTAGCCCGTAAGGTGATCACCGATTGGGATGCGTATGCGGAGGAGCTGAGGGTGCGCCTGGGTACTAATGATAAGCTGCTGCGGAACCTTACTGCTAAAGCAAAACAGAATCCTAAGCGCGTTGTATTTGCCGAGGCTGATAATTATAAGATCTTAAGATCGGCACAGATAGTGAAAGAGGAAGGTATTGCCACCCCTATTTTGCTGGGCAATATCGACAGGATCAAAAAGATCATCCATGATAATGACCTTGATTTGGGCGATGTTCATATCATTGATCCGCGGGAAGGCTGCGAGCATATGGATGAGTATACCGAGTTTCTGTATAACAAACGCCAGCGCAGGGGGATTACCCTGTATGAGGCTAAAAAGCAATTGGTAGACCGCAACTACTACGGCGCTTGTATGGTACAATTTGGCCGGGCCGATGCGCTGATCTCGGGTTTAACCAAAAACTATGTAACCACAGTAAAACCGGCCCTGCAAATTATCGGTACTGAAGAAGGTGTGAACCGTGTTGCGGGCATGTATATGATGATCACGGCTAAAGGCCCTGTATTTTTTGGTGATACTACGGTGAACGTAAACCCGTGTGTGAATGATTTGGTTGATATTACCGTGCTGATTGAACGCTCGGTAAAGCAGTTTAACATCAGCCCGAGGGTGGCTGTGTTATCATACTCCAACTTTGGGTCGAACGAAGGGGAGATACCAGAAAAAACCAGGGAAACAGTAGCGATACTGCATGAAAAATATCCTGATATGGTTGTCGACGGCGATATGCAGGCCAACTTTGCGCTAAACGCAGATTTGCTTGATGATAACTTCCCGTTCTCAACACTCAATGGTAAACCGGCCAATACACTGATTTTCCCTAACCTGGAGTCGGGCAATATTGCCTATAAACTTTTGCAGGAAATAGGCGGCGCCGAAGCAGTTGGGCCGATATTGGTTGGCTTAAAAAAACCGGTGCATGTGCTGCAGTTGGGCAGTTCGGTACGTGAAATTGTAAATATGGTTACCATAGCAGTGGTTGATGCACAAGCAAAAACAGCAGCCAAATAAGCCCACCCAAACCCTCTCCGGAAGGGAGGACTTTTAAGAAATCTCCATAAAGTCTCCCCTACCGGGGGAGATTTAGAGGGGACTAAAGACGCTGGTATTTAAATGCTTAGCGTCTTTATTTTTTAAGGCGAGTATAACGGAGCTTTTTGTTTGTCATTATATGAACATAATGCCGCCGGAATTTTATCTTTGGATAATCACTGTAAAGGCTGTTTGCCATTAACATCATTGTTTAATAAACTTAATAAAGTAATAATATATGTATGATTATATTAGTGGGAAACTAATGTTTAAAAGCCCGTCATATGTGGTTATAGATGCGGGAGGGGTAGGGTATCATATTAATATTTCGGTAAATACCTATTCGGGCATTAGTGACGACGAGAAATGTAAACTCTTTGCATGGTTACACGTAAAAGAGGACGCGCACACACTTTACGGCTTTGCTACAGAAGGTGAACGCAGGTTGTTCTTACATTTGATCTCTATTTCGGGTATCGGGCCAAATACGGCAAGGATGATGTTATCGTCTATAAGCCCGGCCGAGATCCAGGCTGCTATTGTGAGCGGTAATGTTTCATTGATCCAGCGGATAAAAGGAATTGGCCCGAAATCGGCTCAGCGGATTATTTTGGAGCTGCAGGATAAGCTGCGTAAGGAAGGCCCCGATACCTTAACTGTTGTGCCGGTGAGCCAGACGGTTAAGGATGAAGCACTATCAGCATTAGTAATGCTGGGCTTTGCGCGTAACGTTGCCGAAAAGGTATTAGACCAGGAGATCAAGAAAAATAATGGCGAATTAACGGTTGAAGAACTAATTAAGTTCGCGTTAAAAACGCTATAATTACGGATAAATATCTACTAACTTTTGACCAAAGTATTTACTTATAAGACACTTATAAGTGTGTTGTTCATTGTGGTGTTCGGGGGGCTGGGTAATGTGTATGCACAACAAAAGCCTTCACCTGCGGCTAAAAATGACACAACCAAATCAAATGCACCAATAAACCTGACCGCGCCACGAAGCCAGCGGATGAGGGAAGGTATTTTCAATACCGATCCGGCAGGCCTGGTACGTACCATTGAATATGATCCGGCCACAAACCGTTATATTTTATACGAAAGGGTAGGTAATTTACTTTACCGCCCCCCGCAGTATCTTACGTTTGAGCAATATTTAAAACTTAAAGAACGATCGGTCCAACGTGGCTATTTTCAGCAGCTGGCAGATAATTATGCCTATGATTCGCAGCAGCCGGGGTTTATACCGCCTATAAAGGTCAGGAGTCGTACGTTTGAGCAGATCTTTGGCAGCTCGGTGATTGATATCCGCCCGCAAGGATCAGCAGAAATGATCATGGCCGGGCAGATAAATAAAAACCAAAACCCGCTTTTTAACACCCGCCAGCGCAGTCAGTTTAACTTTAATTTTGATCAGCGCATCCAACTTAACGTAACCGGTAACATAGGCGATAAGTTAAAGATCACCACCAATTACAACACCGACGCGCAGTTCCAGTTTGAAAACCAGATCAAGCTGGATTATACAGGCTCGCCCGACGAGATCATTCAGAAAATTGAAGCCGGTACGGTTAGTATGCCGCTTAATACCACGCTGATCACCGGTAGTCAGGCGCTTTTTGGCGTTAAAACCAAGTTGAAATTCGGACGGCTGGATGTTACAAGTATCTTTTCGCAGCAACGCTCACAGTCAAAAACCATCACCATTACCAATGGTTCGCAACAGGGCGAGTTTAGGTTGACGCCTGCCGATTATGAGGCCAACAAACACTTCTTCCTGTCGCAATATTTCAGGAATAATTATAATAGGGCGCTGGCCAATATCCCGATCATCAGCTCCAATGTAAACATTACTAAAATTGAGGTTTGGACAACCAATCGTACCAACGTAACTACCGATTCGCGCGATATATTGGCCTTCATGGACCTTGGTGAAAATAACCCATACAATAAAACAAGGATTGTGGGCGGCGGCAGTGCCCTGCCCGCGGGTTTTAAAGGACCAGGTTTTGCCCAGCAATCAAATAACCTGTTATCTGTTTTGCCACAAAATGCAAGGCTCACCAACTCCAATGATGTGGCCAGCTTTTTCCAGGGATCGGGCAATACGGATAACTATTCAAAACTAACTTACGCCCGCAAGCTTACTGATAAGGAGTATACCCTGCACCCGCAGTTAGGTTACATCTCCCTAAATTATCCCTTAAATAATGATGAGGTACTGGCGGTTGCTTACCAGTATACTGTTAATGGTGTGCAATACCAGGTGGGTGAATTTAGCAGCGATGTTGCCGTTAACCCAAATACGCCTAATGTGCTTTTTGTGAAATTGCTGAAAGGCGAGTTGTTGAAAACCAACCTGCCTACCTGGGATTTGATGATGAAAAACATTTACTCCCTCGGTGCTTTCCAGATAGCCCCTACCAATTTTAAATTAACTGTTACCCGCCTTGATGATAAAACGGGGATCGAAAAAACGGTAATGGAAGAGGGGCAAAACCTAAAAGGCAAACTTTGGCTCCAGGTAGCAGGGCTTGATAACCTCAACCAGCAAAGCGATAAAAAGCCGGATGGCTACTTTGACTTTTTAGAAGGAATCACCATCGATTCGCAAAACGGACGGATCTCGTTCCCGGTGGTGGAGCCTTTTGGTTCGGACCTGGCATCCAAATTTACCCCGGGCGAGACCGACCTGGTTAAACGATACGTTTATCAGCCATTGTATGACTCAACCAAAACCATCGCGCAGCAATATTTCCCGGCATTAAACAGGTATGTAATTAAGGGAACTTATACCTCAACAGGAGGGTCAGAGTACCAGTTGAACGCGGTCAACATTCCGCAGGGATCGGTAAATGTAACTGCCGGTACCGTGAAGTTGCAGGAGGGGAATGATTACACGGTTGATTACAATGCCGGGCGGATCAGGATCCTGAACCAGGCACTGTTATCTTCCGGCCAGCCTATTACCGTAAAGCTGGAGAATAATGAATTGTTCGGCGTACAGCAAAAGTCATTGTACGGCACCCGGCTTGATTATCATGCCAGCGATAAGCTTCAGTTAGGTGCTACTTTGATGCACCTTACCGAGCAACCCATCACCCAAAATGAAATCGCCGGCGAAGAATCCATCTCCAATACCATTTGGGGCTTTGATGCCAATTACAGTTCAAACTCCCGGTTTTTAACCAGGCTGGTTGATAAGATCCCCGGCATCCATACCAAAGTGCCATCGTCCATTAATTTTTATGGCGAGTTTGCCAAACTGATGCCTGGCAGTCCGGGTGCATTGAATTTTGCAGGCTCCAAACACGGCACATCTTATCTTGACGATTTTGAAAACAGTCAATCAGTAATAGATATTAAAGGAGCTAACAGCTGGCAAATTTCAGGAACGCCGCAGCTATTTGGCGAATCGGCTTTGTTTGATAACCTGAGCTATGGTTATAACCGTGCCCGGCTGGCTTTTTATAATATCGACCCTATATTTTATACCAATACAGGTTCCATCCCCATATCAAGAAGCGAGCTTTCCAACCATTATGTAAGGCAGGTAATTGAGCAGGAAGTTTTCCCTTACAAGCAGTCGGCTACCGGGCAGCCGATTAGCCTGGCTACGCTCAACATGGCTTTTTATCCAAGTATCCGTGGGCCGTACAACTATGCTACCACCGGCATTAATCCCGATGGTACCTTGCAAAACCCTAAAACACGCTGGGGTGGTATGTTCAGGAAGCTGGAAACAAATGATTTTGAATCGTTGAACGTATCCTACATCGAGTTTTGGATGCTTGATCCATTCATATACAAACCAAACTCTGCTGGCGGTGATTTGTATTTTAACTTAGGTTCGCTATCGGAAGATATTTTAAAGGACGGGCGTAAAAGCCTGGAAAATGGTTTGCCTGTTGACGGCGACCTGACCAAGGTGGATGAAACCAGCTGGGGGCGGGTGTCTAAACTACAGCCGGTGATTAATGCTTTTGATAACAACCCCGATGCCCGTAAACTGCAGGATGTTGGTTTGGACGGCATGAACGACCAGGATGAACAAACCAAATTTGCCCCGGTTGTTCAGCAGATAAAAGGACAACTGAACGCGCAGGCCGCGACTGCCATTGCTGCCGACCCTTCATCCGATGATTATCAGTATTACCAGGGCCCCACGCTCGACCAGGCCCGCGCCGGCATCCTTGAACGTTATAGCAAATACAACGGTACCGACGGTAACTCGAAAACGGCGCAGCAGTCACAGGCCGAACTCGGCATTCAAAATTCAGCCTCAACTTCGCTGCCCGATGGTGAGGATATTAACCGCGACAACAACATGAGCCAGGAAGACTCATACTTCCAATACAAGGTATCTATGCGGCCGGCCGATATGGTTGTTGGTCAAAACTATATCAGCGATAAAGTTACCGCACAAGTGAAACTGCCTAACGGTACAACCCAGGCAGTTAACTGGTACCAGTTCCGGATCCCAATCTCAGATTATCAATCAAAAGTGGGCAACATCCAGGATTTTAAGGCGATCCGTTTTATGAGGATGTTCATGACCAACTTTGCTGATACCGCCGTGCTTCGTTTTGCGACCCTGGAACTGGTGCGCGGCGAGTGGCGTGCTTTCAATACCGAAAAAAATCCGCTGAATGTTATTGCCGATCCGGCTATTCAAAACCCGCCGATAGATAATTCGACCATCGACGTGCAGGCTGTAAATATTGAAGAGAACGGTAACCGCACGCCTATTCCTTATGTGGTGCCGCCCGGTATTAACCGCCAGCGTAATTACAATAACCTGCAAACCAATACCAAACTCAACGAGCAATCACTGTCCCTTAATATAAAAAGCCTGCGCGATGGATATTCAAGGGCCGCCTTCCGTACTTTTTATAATGACCTGCGCAAATACAAACGCATGCAAATGTTTATCCATGCCGAGGGTGATTATTTGAAGGATAATGACCTGAACGCGTTTATCCGCCTCGGGGTTGATTACCAGGATAACTATTATGAGTACGAATTGCCTTTAAAAATAACCCAGCCGGGTACCAGCGATGCAGGAGCAATATGGCCGGATGTTAATGAAATGGACCTGGAGCTTGATTTGCTGATCCGGGCAAAGCTTGCACGTAATCACTCCAACGTGGCCTACAACCAGCTTTTTAAATACACCGAGGGTGATAAGGTAGTTTATATCAAGGGCCAGCCCGATTTAAGCAAGCTGCGTACCATTATGCTTGGCGTGCGCAATCCATATAAAGGCACAAATGTTTTGCCCGATGATGGGTTGGATAAATCAGGAACTGTTTGGTATGATGAGCTGCGCCTTACCGATTTTGATCAGCGCGGGGGATGGGCCGCTACCGCGAGGATTGATGCCAAGCTTGCCGACTTTGCCGATATTACCGTATCGGGCAGTAAAACAACTATTGGTTTCGGTACCCTTGATTCAAGGCTGAATGACCGGAGCCAGAGTGATGATCAAACCTATGACGTATCGGCCAATGTTGAGCTTGGTAAGTTTTTTCCGGATAAAAGCGGCATCCATATCCCGGCATACATCAATTTGTCATCACAAAGGAGCATGCCGCAATATGATCCCGGAGCGCCGGATGTTGAGCTGAAGGCGTCGCTGGCGGCGGCAACCAGCACCAAAGAGCGCGACTCTATCCGGAATGCGGCTATTGATATTACCACCCGTAAAAGCATCAACTTTACCAACGTACATAAGGCACGTACAAACCAAAATGCTCTCAACCATATTTGGGATATTGAAAACTTTAATGCCACTTATGCCTACACCGAATACAATCATCATGATTTTGTGACGCAGAATGATGTGGAGAAAACCTATAATCTCACACTCGCTTATAACTATACCAATCAGCCCAAATACTACAGCCCATTTGCCAAGATCATCAAAAGCAATATGCTGGCCCTGTTCCGCGATTTGAACTTTAGTCTGCTGCCGTCGCGATTGAATTTCAGCATCAATTTTAACCGCTTTTATTCGGAGAATACCCTGCGCGATAATGACCCCAATAATTATATCCCTATCCCGACAACAACATTTAATAAATATTTCAACATTACCCGTGTATATGGTATAGGCTGGAACCTGTCGAAATCATTGCAGATGGATATTGATGCTACCAATCTTTCGGTTGTGGATGAACCCGCCGGTCGTATTAATGGTTTAAAGCGCGATACCCTTTGGGATAACCTGAAAAAGCTGGGCCGTACAACCAACTATAACCACACTATCAACTTTAATTATACGGTACCTATTAACAAAATCCCGGGATTGGATTGGATATCGGCAGTAGCGCGTTACAGTACACACTTTAACTGGCAAACACAGCCGCTGTTTGCTATCAATAGCACCGCTTATGATGTTGGCAACAGTATTCAAAACTCAAGGGCAATCCAGCTTAACCCAACCCTGAATATGGTGTCGCTGTATAACAAGTTCCCTTTTATCCGTAAGGCCAATAACCCTAACAATAAAAAGAGCAATATCCTGATAGGCCTGCTAACCAGTGTTAAAAACCTAAGCGCAACCTATACCCGTACACAGGGAACGTTTTTACCGGGATACTTACCGCAGTCGGGCTTTTTTGGTGCAGATGGTAATGCCCCCGGGTTAGGCTTTTTATTGGGCAGCCAAACAGATATCCGGGCTAAAGCAGTTGCCAGCGGCTGGATCACCACCGATACCCTGCAAAATCAGTTGTATACCACATCGTTAAACGAGGATATGCACTTCAGGGGGATTATTGAACCATTTAAAGATCTGCGGATTGAGCTTAGTGCATTTAAAACCCAGGATCATAATTACCAGGCTAATTTCAAATACCTGGCATCGAGCAATAGCATCGAAACATTAAGCCCGGTTACATCGGGTAACTACAGTGTATCGTTCCTCACCATTGGCACCGCCTTTGAATCGGCAAAGGGAATTAACAATGTATCATCTACATTTCAGAAATTTTTGGATGCCCGCGCTGTGATATCGCAAAGATTAGGGCGTACCAATCCAAATTCGGCCGGGGTTGCTGATGGTTATGCCGATGGTTACGGACCAAATTCGCAAAACGTATTGGTGCCGGCGTTTCTCGCAGCATATGCAGGAAAAAATGCTTCGGGCAGTAACCTGTCGCAATTCCCAAAAATTCCTATTCCTAACTGGCAGGTAACGTACAATGGCTTAGGTAAGATCTCCTGGTTCCAGGATATTTTTGATTCGTTTGATCTGAGCCATGGTTACCGTTCATCATATAATGTAAGCGGTTTTACCTCGCTGCTGCAATATCGCGAAGCTAACGGCGCTGCCACTTCACGCGATTTAAATAATGATTTCCTGCCGTTGTACCAGTTTTCGCAAGTCACCATTTTTGAGCAGTTTGTGCCTTTGCTGGGCGCAAGCGTACGCTTCAAAAACAGCATGACCGCCAATGCCGAATATCGCCAAAGCCGTTCGCTCAGCTTAAGTATGCTTAACAGCCAGTTGGCGCAGCAAAACGAAAAGATCATTGTTTTTGGTTTTGGTTACCACACCAAAGATTTCCATTTTCCGTTTGGCTGGTTTGAAGGCATCCAGCATAAGGACGTGAACTTTAAACTCGATTTTTCATTGCGCGATAATAAAACGCTCATTTACCGTGCCGATGTTGAATCGGCCGAGATCTCATCGGGGGCGCAAAATATTACCGTAAGGCCATCTGTTGATTATGTGATCAACCAGCGTTTTAACCTGAATTTGTTTTATGATTCAAACCTTACCAAGCCCTATACTTCGCAAACGTTTAATACATCATTTACCAATTTTGGGATTAATTTGAAGTTGTTGCTGCAATAAAATTGAATGAAATACGGGACCTGATAAAGAAACGTCATTGCGAGGTACGAAGCAATCGCGAACTTTACAGGGCTGCTTGCATAGCTACTCTGCCCGTCGGGGATTGCTTCGTACCTCGCAATGACGTGGTGGAGATGTTATTTTCATACCTTATCAAAACTTCCCCTGGTCCATTAGCTTTTTTCGCTCTGCTTTTCTTTTCTGGCGTTGTGCCTTATTCTTTAACCGTTCTTCCTTGTTTTTGAGGTGTTCGTCAATGCGGTTCTTAGTGGCTTTTTGGCTTTCTTCATCAAGGCCGACGCATGGTTTTATACCTGTAAGCAGGGTTTTCCAGATAGTTTTAAAAAATGGCGAATCTTTAGGACGTTTATAGATCACTAATGACGAAGTGAGCTTCCCCTTATCATCAGGATTACTGCGCCTGATCACAAACAGGTTGGCATATATCGACATGATTGATTTCCTTTTAAAACGATCGTTAACCGTATCGGCTTTTAGTAGCACCACCTTTAAATCGTTATATAAAAAATCAACCTTGCCTTTAAATACTTTGCTGTTGGCCTGGATATCAAAGCTGAATTTTTTTACGCTGCCCGATGTCATTTTTACCATAGCCAAAGGCATGGTAGCTGGATTTAGCCTCCCAAATTCCATTGATCCTAATGTGCCTTTATAACTGAAAGCAGCATCTTCATCGCTTAAATTAAATTTCAATTGCACATCGAGCCGGCCACGGTTCATAAAATAGGTTGTCAGATCAACAAGGGTAATGTTGTTTTTGGCTATGGCCGATGGATTGTTGGTAATATTATAAATATGCCCGCTGGTATTGTTAAATGTAACGGTGCCTGTTTTTTGAGATTTTTTATTGAACTCGTTATAGATCACATCAACGTGCCGGATTTTCATGGTATCGATCCTTAAATCAAGGTTTAATTTCCTGATCATCATATTGGGGAACGTTTTAACCTTATCTGTTATAGGATCTGGTTTCTTACCCGGGTTGGTGAAAGCCGTTATCTTGCCATTTGTCATGGTTAGGCTTGAAGCAGAAACCGTGCGGTATTTGTGATAATTTAAGTAGTCAAAATTGTTTAGCTGCACAGAATCGGCCAGTAAGCCCAGCCGGTCTTTCTTGCTTTTATCAAAAAAAACATCCGACTTAGTAGGTTGCATAGCAAGGCCTTCGATATTTAGCCGTGATGTAAGGGTGGAGAGTTTAAGGTGCCTGATCTTATAAGTGTACAGGCCGCTTGGTGTTTCTCCGGTGTAATTGTTCAATTCGGTGACGATATCTTTGCAATAAAGCAGGCGCGATTTATCATATTGCGTAGCCGAATCAATGAGCAGGTCGTTTGCACTTAAGTTTAGCTCTTTAAGTTTGGAAATGGCCACCTTGTTGCCCGAGTAATCCTCATAGTTCAGGTTAACATCATTGAGCAGGATGCTGCCGATATGGATCGATTTCAAGCTTTTGGAGATCCGCTGCCAGGCCGTACGGCGATCTTTAATAACAGTATCCCTGGTATGGTTTAGCTGGTAGCTTACATTCAGGCGCGGCTCATTCAGGATGATTTGCCCAATATTAAGTTTTTTTTGAAAATAGAGCTTAAATGGATGCACATGGTTAAGCACCAGCCGTTTTACCTTGAGCTCAACCAGGGTATTGGGGGCCAGGCGTAAACGCTTTTTTTGATTATAAACTGTCGTGTCGGGCTTAAGGGTTATATTGTAAATAATAATTTTGCCCTGAAGGATATGCAGCTCGGCATCCGAGAAATCGGCTTTATAAAGGCTATCACTGCTGCTTAATACCACATCCTTTACCTTGGCGGCCAAAATGGGCGACCAATACCTGTTTACTACTACAGCCAGCAGCAATATCACTATAACCGGTATCAGCACAAATTTGAACGTTCTTTTTTGCCACTGGTGCTTTAAAAAATTGAGTGCCATTTACCGGTTGTTACTTTTTTACCTGTGTTTTATGCTTTAACAGCAAGTTAGTAACTTTTGTTACAGTTGATGGGCGGGTAAACTGTTTTTTTATAAAAACTCATACTTAATTCATCGTTTTTGAAGGTGCCTGTAGTAGTTTGCATGTTGTTGATTAACTGATATTGTGGTTTTGTTTAACTGTTAAGCAACCCTCGGGGATTTCAGGGCGTTATGTCTATATAAAACCTTTTTTAACACTAATAGACTCCCGATGAAAACAAAAATGTACTTAGCCCTGACAGGCTCAATTGTTTTAACTTTATTAGCGGCATCGTGCAAAAAAAATCACGACAACAACCCAACCGCACCTAAAGCTGTTACCGGCGTACAGCTTACCTCAAATGCAACATTTGGTAGCATCATAACGGATAATAACGGCCGTGCGTTGTACCTTTTCTCTGATGATGCGGCCAACGTTTCAACTTGTACCGGTGGATGCGCTGTAGCCTGGCCTGCCTTTTATAAAGAAAACCCATCTATAGGTACCGGCCTGGCAGCTGCCGACTTCGGCGTTATCACCAATGCCGACGGGAACAAGCAAACTACCTATAAAGGCTGGCCTTTATATTATTATGCAAAAGACGTGGCTGTTACCGATGTTAACGGTGATGGTGTTGGCAAATCATGGTTTATAGCCAAGCCGGATTATACGGTCATGGTTTCCTACGCGCAACTGATAGGGCATGATGGTAACCAATACACAAGCAAAGGTATCGCCGGTACTGAAAATTCACAATATATCACTGATGCCAATGGCCGTACTTTGTACCTGTTTACCAAGGATACGTTTAAGACAAATAAATTCAGCACAGGTGTAGCAGCACATGACGCTAACTGGCCAATTGACGCGGTAACGGCGGTTCAAAGTGTTCCTTCTATTTTAAATAAAGCCGACTTTGATGTGATAACCGTATTCGGACAAACACAACTGGTGTACAAAGGGCATCCGCTTTACTATTTTGGTCAGGACAATGGTGTTAAAGGTAGTACTAAGGGTGTTAGCTTCCCTACGCCCGGTGCAGCTATCTGGCAAATCAATAATACCACCACTGTAGCTTTAACGCAGTAAGTGACGGCTTATTTGAATAGGATAAACGGGTAATGCGAAAGTGTTACCCGTTTTTTATGAAATGAATGAGATTTTATTTAATACTGACAATATGTCATTTAGGTATTTAAATTTTGTTTATTTTTGCAAACTAATTTTTTATATAAATGATGGATTTGCTTATTCCGGATAAAACACATGATGAGAGCAGGCAGGGTGAGGCGTTAATGTTAAAAGCCGAAACAGCTAAAAATAATGGCCGCAAGCTTTATATTGAAAGCTACGGCTGTGCCATGAATTTTTCTGACAGTGAGATAGTTGCATCGATATTGGCCGAAAGCGGTTTTGAAACCACTGCCGACTATAGCGTAGCCGATGTTATTTTCATCAACACCTGTTCTATCCGCGAAAATGCCGAACAACGCGTACGCAACCGTTTAAAAGAGTTTACCGTTGCCAAGGTGAAAAATCCGGGCCTGGTAGTAGGTGTATTGGGCTGTATGGCCGAACGCCTGAAATCAAAATTCCTGGAAGAAGAAAAATTAGTTGATGTTGTGGTTGGTCCGGATGCGTACCGCGATCTGCCGAACCTCATTAACCAGGTAGATGATGGTCAAAAGGCAGTTAACGTGCTGCTCTCCCGTGAGGAAACTTATGCCGATATCAGCCCGGTACGCTTAAACAGCAATGGTATCAATGCATTTGTATCCATTATGCGCGGGTGCGACAACATGTGCTCGTTTTGCGTGGTACCCTTTACCCGTGGCCGCGAGCGCAGCCGCGACCCTTTATCGATAGTTGCCGAATGCCGCGACCTGTTTGACAGAGGTTATCGTGAGGTTACCTTGTTAGGCCAAAACGTAGATTCATATAAATGGACCTCTCCCCAACCCTCTCCAAAGGAGAGGGCTTTAGAAGGGCAAATTGAAGCAGGCGTTGAAAATGACAAAAGCCTCCCCTTGGGGGAGGTTGGAGGGGTAAACTTCGCCAACCTGCTGGAAATGGTAGCACAGATCGATCCTGATCTGCGGGTTAGGTTTTCAACCTCACATCCAAAGGATATTACCGATGAGGTGTTGTATGCCATCAATAAATATGATAACATCTGTAATTATATCCACCTGCCGGTACAATCGGGCAACAGCCGCATTCTTGACCTGATGAACCGTACATATGATCGTGAATGGTACATCAACAGGATCGACGCTATCCGCCGTATCATTCCTGATTGCGCTATATCAACCGATGTGATCACCGGTTTTTGCAGCGAAACTGATGACGAGCACAAGGATACTGTAAGCATGATGGATTATGTGAAATATGACTTTGCCTACATGTTTAAGTACAGCGAAAGGCCGGGCACGTTAGCGGCAAAACGCTATGCCGATGATATACCGGAAGAGGTAAAACAAAAACGCTTAACCGAAATTGTAGCCAAGCAACAGGAATATTCTTTTTACAGAATGCAGGCCCGCATTGGCAGGGTGGAACGTGTACTGATAGAAGGTTTCTCCAAAAAATCAGACAAAGACTATTGCGGCCGCAGCGATCAAAACGCGATGGTAATTTTCCCTGTTGGTGAAAATTACAAGCCGGGGCAATACGTAAACGTATTGGTTGAACGCAGCACTACAGCTACGTTGATAGGGAAAGTAGTTGATTGAGTTTATTAGGTTGATTGAGTGAGTAGTTGTTAGGTGATTAACCATTCACTTAATAAACCCAATCAACCACTCACTAACAAAACAATGGAAGTACAGGAAATAAAACAACGCTTCGGGATCATTGGCAATTCGCCATTGCTTAACCGGGCTATAACTATAGCAAACCAGGTTGCTCCTACTGATATCTCGGTATTAATTACCGGCGAGAGTGGTAGTGGTAAGGAGGTTTTTTCGCACATCATACACCAAATGAGCCCGCGCAAGCATGGGCCTTTTATTGCCGTTAACTGCGGCGCCATACCTGAAGGTACTATTGATTCGGAACTTTTTGGTCACGAAAAAGGAGCTTACACGGGCGCGGTTGGTGAGCGTAAAGGTTATTTTGAAACCGTAAACGGTGGTACCATATTTTTAGATGAGATTGCTGAAATGCCCCTGGGTACACAGGCCCGTTTGCTGCGGGTGCTCGAATCGGGACAATATATCAAAGTAGGTTCGTCGAAAGTAGAGAAAACCAACGTACGCGTTATCGCGGCTACCAATGTTGATGTATACGAGGCGGTGAAGAACGGCAAATTTCGTGAGGACCTTTACTATCGTTTAAACACGGTACCTTTGAAGATTCCGCCATTGCGCGACAGGAAAGAAGACGTGTTTCTGCTGTTCCGCAAGTTTACGGCTGATTTTACCGACAAATACCGTACGCCGCCCATCCAGCTTGATGAAGAAGCGCAGCAGGTATTAACCAACTATTCGTGGCCGGGTAATGTAAGGCAGTTAAAAAACATGGCCGAACAATTGGCCGTACTTGAGCGCGACAGGATCATCACTGCCCAAACGCTGCTTACCTATATCCCGCACGAGGCCGGCGCGCGTAACCTGCCAATGCGTTTGGACAATCAGCCTAAAGAAGATTTTTCTGAACGTGACATCCTCTATAAAGTATTGTTTGATATGAAGCGGGATATGGTAGAGTTGAAAAAACTGGTGGCTGATATTATTGAGCATGGCGGTGTTTCGCCCCATTATGCTAATAATCCGCAAACCTTAAATCAGCTTTACCGCGATATTGAGCTGCATGGTAATAACGAACCACAATTTACTTTACAACAACCCGTTAATACCGTTACAAACAATAGCAGTAATAGCAGCACTATCGACGGTTTTAATATAACACATGATGCCGAAGAAGTAGAGGAATCATTATCGCTGATTGAAAAGGAATCAGACCTGATCCGCAAAGCTTTGAAAAAACATAAGGGTAAACGCAAACTTGCCGCTAATGAACTGGGGATTTCTGAGCGTACATTATACAGGAAAATAAAAGAACTAAACTTATAAAATTGATGAAAAAACTTTTGGGGATTATTTCAGTGTGTGTGCTGATACTTATATGCCAATCATGTTACACGCTCAAAAATCAATCGATCCCGCCCAGTTTGAAGACCATCAATGTGCAGTTTTTTGAAAACAACGCCCCGCTGGTGGTAAATAACCTAAGCCAAACTTTCACCGAATCGTTAAAAGACAGGATTCGTACCCAAACCAGCCTAAGCTTAGTCCGCGGCGAGGCCGATGCAACCATGTCGGGCGCTATTACCGGTTATTCTATCGCTCCGGCATCTATTCAGGCTACTGCAAATAATGTGGCCCCAATTGCTGATGCTAACAGGCTAACTATTACCGTTCGTGTTAAATTTTCATTTGATGCCGCGAAAACTCCGGCAGATAAAAAGCTTAGTTTTGAGCAAAGTTTTACTAAGTTTGCTGATTACCGGGGGGATATTTCTTCGCAGGAGCAGGGGCTTATACGGCAAATTAATAAGCAATTAATTGATGATATTTTTAACGCAGCCTTTTCTAATTGGTAGGCAATTTGTATTTTCAACCACGTGGATCAATATTTGAACAGCAGGCAATACGAAATATTAGATGAACTGTTGGCCAACCCGGCCGAAACAGGTTCTTTTTATGGTTATAACTTGCAGCAACTGGTTGATGCCTACCCGCAAAGCGGTATTTTGCGTGCTTTGCTTGCCCATGCCGGCACCAATAAAGATGTCCAACGCGCGGCCGTTTATTACAAACCCGTTTTACTGCATAAATTAATTCAGGAGCCCGAAGGCCTTTCTCCGGTAAATTCATCACAGATAATTAACCTGCTTGATGTGGCCCCGGTAAATAATGCGCCAGCCTCCGAAAACTATTTTAATATCGGTCCCGCTGTTGATGATCAAGCTGATACACTGCCGCCTATCTCCGAAGATTTAATCGAAGACACAGATCAGGATAAGAGCAGCTTCAATTTTATCAATACCAATGATCATGAGCCTGAAATTGCGGATGCGGAACCGGTAACGGAAGTTGCTGATCCGGGAGCAGCTGCAATTAAGCCCAACGGGGAATCAATTTCATCTACCCATGATATAGATGATGAGGTTTACGATGAAATTGTTGGGATCGAGAATATAAGTATAGGCCGGGCTAACGTGAATGAACCTGTTGCTGCCGATATTAATACAGATGCAGCGATAAACGATAAAACAGAGGTGGCCGATGAGCCGCCGGTTGCCGTTGACGAAGCTAAAGAAGTAAGGGACGATGTAACTGAAAAATGGATAATCGGTAATATTGCGTCAACAGATTATTTTTTGTTTGATAACTCGGTTGTTGACACAAGGAGTGAAGATAAAGCCATGTCTCAGGAGTCGGCTCCGCAGCCGGCAGGAATTGAAGCTACTGAACAGCAGGAGGTTTTATCAAAGTACAACGACGAGAAAATGCCTTATACCTTTATGTGGTGGTTAGATAAAACCCGTAAGGAATATGCATCAACTTATCAGCCTTATAATATTGAAACGGTTGCACAGCCAAAAAAACCTGTAGCATCTGATAGCCAAACTACTGATGCATTACAGCATCAGTATTATGAAAATATCTTCCATTCGCAATCCCTGGAAGAGCTGGAGAAAACCCCTCAGCCCGATGTGCCGGAGATAAAAAGAAAAGAAGATATCATTATTGAGAAATTTATTAAGGAGGAGCCCCAGATCAGGCCGCCATCAATTGATAAGCTCGATAATGAGAACAAAGCGAAGAAGAGCTCGGAAGACAGAAATGACCTGGTAAGTGAAACATTAGCCCAAATTTACATCGACCAGATGTTATATCACAAAGCTATTGCAACTTACAAAAAATTGATGTTGAAATTCCCGGAAAAAAGCCGTTACTTTGCAAGCCAAATTGAGGAGTTAGAGAAGAAAACTAATTAATATAAAGAAATGTATATCGTTTTAATCATTGTTACCGTAATTGTATGCGCTCTGTTAGGGCTTATCGTACTTATCCAAAACCCTAAAGGCGGTGGTTTGGCATCAAATTTTTCAAGCTCATCACAATTAATGGGTGTACAAAAAACCGGCGACTTTTTAGAAAAAGGTACCTGGGCGTTAGCTATTACCCTTATGGTTTTGTCATTGGCTATTAACGTTGCTGTAAAAGGCGGCTCATCAAACAATGCAGACAATCCTGCGCTGCGTGAGCAAATTGAAAAAGCTTCAAAACCAAGCAACGCGCTTCCTTCATCAACTCCGGCATTAACGCCGTCTGCTACACCGGCAGCTCCTAAAGCTGATAGCAGCAAAAAATAATAAATAATCAATTAAGATATGTTGAAGGCCTCTGGAAATATCCGGGGGCTTTTTTATTTTCTGTCCCATCCGGGGCTTTCAGAGATTTAAGTTAATCCACAAAATTGTTTGTCGTTTAATCGGCAAGGCGTGTTGTTTTGCCCCTCTGGGGCAAAGGATACTTCTATTTTTCATGCTACAAACCTTTTGCACCTCTGGTGCACCCGTCCATAAGCAATTAATATATGTTTATTAAATCGTAAAAGTCTTCCCGGAGGGAGAAATTGTTTGCAGAAATAGCATTCTACTTTTTCGTCCCATCAGGGTCTCTCATAGAGGACCCTGATGTTGATAATTATATTATCTTATCGTAAATTTTAGTCTAAATGTTACATCTTAATAAGACTGCTTGCAAGGTAATCTGCCGGGTACCTCAGGGTCCTCTCCGAGAGACTCTGAGGAAACATAATATTCATGGAATATCCCAACAAAAAACGCCCCCGATTTCGTCGGAGGCGTTTTTTATACAAGATGATTCAAATTATAATATCAGGATCAATACCAAAATGATGATGATAATAGCACCTACTGAAAGGTAAATGCCGCCGCCGCCAAGGGCATTGGCTTCTTTTTTCATTGATTTTAATTCGGTACGCAATTCCTTACGTTCGGCTTTGGTAAGCTCCGATTTATCCATCGCTTTGATCTCATTTACGCGGGCCTTGATCTCCTCAACACGGGCTTGTTTTTGCTCGGTCGTCATGGTTGCTATTTCTTCCTTGCTTAGTGGGGTAAGCGCGTGGCTATCAGCAGCAAAGGTGCTTAATGCTGTAAATGACAGCAGCATGGTGAGGGCTAATAAATAAACTTTAGTTTTCATAGTTTTAATATTTAAGTGATTCTTTCTATGAAAGAGAAAAAATGCGAAAAATGTTTTACCGAAGTATAAAATTATTGTAACCCAAATGTTTATAAGCAAACAAAATAGGCTGATTCAAAAACATGTCCCACGCTTAATTTTTGGATAGCTTCTTTATCCTTAATGTCAACGTGGTTGCCTTCGGTATCGGCGCAGCCCAGCCATGGTTCTATGCAAACAAAATCAGCCCCCGGTTTGGCCCATAAACCAAGATAATTAAAATGAGGAAATTCAAGCGCTAAGGTTTGATCATGTTTATCGCTTTTAATAGTTACCATGCGCGATTTTAAATCTTTAAAAACAAGCGCGTCATCCTTAAACAGGTCGCGGGTTAAATAAAGTTTTTTGTTGGGAGTTGGCACAGGATGGGTTATGCCGTTAAAAAAGCCATCTTTTGATAAAAGGTGAGTGTTAAAATGTTCTTCAGTTTCAAACCCCAAGTAATAGTCCTCATAGTTTTCGCCTTTGTTAAAGGGTACATTAAATGCCGGGTGCCCGCCGACAGAAAAATAGATTGATTTTTTATCGAGGTTGATCACTTTATAGGTAATCCTAAGCGCGTTATCAATAAGGTGATACAGGATCTGGAAATCAAATTTAAAAGGATAAACCTTTAAGGTATTTTCGCAATTTGGTAACGAATAGCTTGCCGATGTCTCATCCGACTCCAATAAGAAAAATTCCGACTGCCTTGCAAAACCATGGCGCGACATGGCATACTTTTCACCATCAACCAAAAGTTCATTATTAATAAGGCCGCCTACTACCGGGAAAAGATTGGGGGCATGCCATGGCCATATTTTTTCATCGGCCTGCCACATATGTTCAATACCTGTGGCTTTATTGATAAATGAAATCAGTTGAGCGCCTTTGGTGTCGATAGCTACTTTAATGTGGTCGTTTTCTAAATGAGTGATCATAGGTGTATAATTAATGTAAAAGCCCGGCTTTATAAATCATAAACCGGGCCTTAAACCAATGTATTAAGAATTCGTTAATTGGACAACTTCCGGTTCAACGAAGTTAACAAATCAATCATCATCCTGTTCTTTTTTAGGTTCTAAAATTACAAAAGCGCTCCTTTTTGGTGCTGGCATAACGGATGCTTCGCCTTTTACGTATTTCCAAACCACTTCATTCAGGTCGATATCGGGGGCGGCGTCTTCCTTGGCAAAATTAAACAGTTCCGAACGTTTGCTGCTCTCGTTTACAGCTATATTCCGCTGTTCCAAATCAACCTGTGCCGGCTTGGCGGTATATGGCGTAAGGTTGGGCTTGCTGGTGAAACAATCATACAGCGGCATAGCGGCTGCATCATACTGGCTCATTGGAGGCAAGCCTAAAATAAGCTCGATGGTACGCAAAACACCCGAGGTTGAATACATGCCGTGGATCACAGCGTTACGTTTTACATACGGACCGGCCACAAACACCGGCGAGCGGTGGGCATCAATATGGTCGGGGCCGTTTTGGGCGTCATCCTCCAAAATAAAAACAACCGACTCTTTCCAGATCGAACTGTGGGATAAATGTTCAATGAACTGGCCTATGGCGAGATCATTATCGGCCACGGCGGCAATAGGTGATATAGCGCCTTTACGCTGCCCGCTGGTATGGTCATTTGAAATACGCACGGTGTTAAAATGCGGCACCGCGTTTATAGTGAGTAAGGAATCAAAGTCATGGGCCCAGATTTCTGTACGTTTTACATCTTTCACATTCAGGTCAAAGCCGGGCGACTTGATACAAAAATGCCCTTCAAGCGATTTTAAGTTTGCTTTACCGGGATTACCATCGCTCACAAACTCGCCGTAAGTACGATAGGTTACACCGGCGCGTTTGCAATAATCCCATATAAAGCCATCGCGCGGATAGGCGGCTTTGCGGGTACCTTCAAAATCATAATTACCACCACGGCTTCCGTAGCTGGTTGGCCATGTTTTTTCTACAAAATCAGTAGCATAGGCAGCCATGCTCCAGTTGTGGCCGTCGGCGCTTACTTCGGCATCAACGTAAAAGTTATCAAGCAGTACAAATTCATTGGCAATAGCGTGATGGTTAGGCGTTACTTTTTTACCGAAGATGCACAACGAAGTATCGCCGTTCCCTTGCGGCATATCGCCTAAAACCTGGTCGTAAGTGCGGTTTTCTTTAATAATATAGAACACATATTTAATAGGCGACTTTTCGCCCAGGCGCCGCGGAATGGGATTGCCTTCTTCTCCCTTGGCTGTTTTTTCAACTTTAGCTGTAAACGGTGTATTGGCGTAAACTTGTTTGGTGTAAGTTTTCAGTTCGGCATCAGACGGGCTGTTGATAAATGACAGCGTACCTTTAAACAGGCCACCTATGTATTGCTCCCGGCTGTTGATGGCCCCTTGCTTGTAACCGCTGTTATCGGTTTTTTTAACCGGCTGCGGCCCTTTAGGATTGGCCATTGATGAAAACCCTTTGCCGTTTGATACCAGGATTTTATTGCCCAATACTTTTACGTTGGTTGGGTACCAGCCTACCGGGATAAAGCCCTTGCTTTTGCTACTGCCCGGCATAGTAACATCAAATAAAGCAAGGCAATTATTATCCGCGTTGGCTATATAAAGCGTTTTTCCGTTTGGCGATAAGGCCAGGCCGTTGCTGGTTGAACCGGTGAGGCGGGTAGGATAAAGCGCGGTAGAAATAGTTTCTATTATTTTATGAGTTGAAGTGTTTATTACAGATACCGCATTATCGTTCGCATCGGCCACATACAGGAATTTCCCTTTCTTATCTAAAAGCAGTTCGTTAGGATGGCTGCTGGTTTTAATGGTGCTGAGCGTTTGCGTAGCTATGTTGTAAAAACCAAGCATATCACCACCCCATAAAGAGATGTACAGCGTTTTTTCATCGGGCGATAAAATGCAGCTGTAGGCCTCGGCCGGCAGTTTTACCTGTTTCAGAATGTCTTTTTTATCAGGATCGATAATATAAAGGGTGCTGTCTTCCTTTGTCACCGAATACAGGCGGCTGTTACTTTTGTTAGCTACCATGCCGGTAGGGCAAACCTTATTTTTGGGCCAGGCATTCGGTGCTAATTTGATGGTATCCGGGGTGCCCAATTTGCTACCGGCGATGTTGAATACCAGGATCCAGTTGTCATTACCACCCGATGCATATAGTTTTTTTTCATCACGACTGAAAGCAAGTCCGTACCATGATTTTTTAACCACTACCTCATCAAGCAGTTTTTCATTTTTAGGGTCGATGAGCTGTACCGACTGGGTGCTTTGGCCGTTGTTGGTAACAGCTAATAATTTACCCGATACGGAAAGCTGCATATTCAGCGGCAGATCGCCAAGCGGTAAAGACCTGCCCGCGGGACTAAGCTTCCAGCCGTTGGGCAATAATACCTGCCCTGTTTGTTCAATTTTTCCCGGAGTTTGAGCGAATGATTGTAAAGCCGCACATAAAAGAACAATGCCGGCGATGAGTTTTAGTTTCATAAGAAAACGATTGTAGCCAAAATTACAAAATCGTTTTATTCCGAAAGGCTTGTTAACAGAAACTTAATACAACTTTATATCTACAGATTTTCTACAGAATTTAAAATTGCTATTTTAGTAAACTTGAATTTGAACAAATAGTTTCTGCTATGTTTAATTTATTCAGAAAGAAGCAAATACCACTCATAACACATCAATATAAAAACTTGATTATTGCCCTTCCTGCGCATTGGCAGTATGAATCTGAAGGAGAGGATCAGGAAGCTTGCTTTGATCCGAAATCGAAAAGTAGCCTTCGTTTTAATATTATGGAGGCAATTCCTCCGGAAGGAATTAATGAAGACGAAAATTTAAAACTTTTGATTGCCGGTTTGCCTTATGCAACCACCGTGCATGGAACAATTTTGGCAGGACCTGCTTATAAAGAATCGGAAGATAATGGTGCAATGATTATGCTTATCACCTGGCGATTGATAAAGCCTGAAAAAACGATTGCGGTTATTACCTATACGGTTTTGTCTGCTGAAAAAGATTCAGCATCAGAAAAGAAAACCCTAAACCTGATCAGAACTTCGCTGCTAAATGCGCAATTAACATAGTTTAGCAATAAACTAAAAAACAAATCTTTCGTGACGCATGATTTAGCCTCTGGTCAGCATACAATAAGCGTATCCGGCCGTTAGTTAAGTAACTGTTTTTTAAACTGGTTAGGGCTGATACCTGTTTCTTTTTTAAACAGCCGTGAAAAATATGGAAGGTTCTCAAAGCCAAGTTCGTATGCTATTTCAGAAACACTTTGGTAATCACTTTTAAGACGGTTTTTTGCCTCGTTTATAAGGTAAATATGGATCAGTTCAATAGCAGTTTTTCCTGTTTCCTGCTTAAGCATATCACTTAGGTAACGAGGTGATAAATTAAGTTGTGAGGCCAGCGCGTTAACAGAGGGCAGTCCCTGGGTTAGCAATAAGCCGTTGGTAAAATAAGCTGCTAATACTTCATTAAACTTTGATACTGTTTTACCCGAAAGCTCTGTACGGTTAATAAACTGGCGTTTGTAAAACCGTTGCGAGTATTTCAGGATAGAATCGATATGCGTAAGTATAATATCGCGGCTATATTCATCGGTGTTATTGTGATATTCGGCTTCTATCTTGTAATAAAGGTCCCACATGATCTGCTCTTCCGATGGCGAAAGGTGCAGCGCTTCGTTGGCTTCATAATCAAAAAAAGCATATTTGCTGATTTCGTTATGCAGAAAGTGGCCGTTCAGAAAATCCTCGTGGATGAACATGATAAACGCATCCTCATCGTACTCCACACTGTTAAACTGGATCACCTGCCGGGGTTTGATGAACATCATGCTGCCATTATCATGATCATATTTTGTGCGGCCATACATGATCTGGCCTGCCTTAAGTTTTTTAAACCCGATCATGTAAAAATCAGATGTAAACTCTCTTTCGCCAAACCCACAGGTGTGGGTACACCTGTACAAGCTGAATAGCGGGTTCTCCGGCATCGGGAAACCGTTGGAGCGGTGCATATCGGCCAAACTTTTAAAATGCTGCATGATGAATAAAGTTAAACAAATCTACGCCGAATTGCGGCGTAGATTATATCAAATAATACCATTTATATAGAAGCCGAAAGCAGAACGCTTAAAGCCCAAAGCTATGGTCTGATTATTAACAGGAACTATAATATTATTTACCGTGCGCAGCGGCAGCTACCTCGTTCCAGCTATCCCACTCGGCAGCACGGCCTTCATAAGTTTGTTTAACCCATGGATACGCGTGTTTACCTAGGAATAACCGCAACGGAGGGTTTTCGGTGTCAATCAGTTTCAGCACAGCATCTGTAGTAGCTTCCGGTACACCGAAAATATCGGTGTCATTTAAACCAGCCTGGAAAGCTGCCCTTACCGCGTCATATTCCGGCATTGCCACGGTTTGCGCGGCAGAAGCACCGGCCCAATCAGTTGCAAAGCCGTTAGGTTCAATCAGCGAAACGTTTATTCCAAAGCCTTTTACTTCGGCGGCCAGGGTTTCACTTAAACCTTCTACCGCAAATTTAGAGGCGTTATATAAGCCCAGCACAGGTAAAGTAACGAGGCCAAGCACGCTCGAAAGCTGGATAATATGGCCGTAGCCTTGCTCGCGCATTACAGGTAACACTGCCTGTGATAACCATAGTAAGCCAAAAAAATTGGTTTCCATCTGCTCGCGGGCTTCCTGCTCGGTAGTTTCTTCAACGCTGCCGAATAAACCGTAACCTGCATTGTTGATCAGCACATCAATACTGCCGAAGTGTTCTTTTGCTTTGCTGATGGCCTCAAAATCTGCCTCGCGGTCATTAACATCCAGTTGCAGCGGTAAAATATTGTCGCCATATTTATTTACCAGGTCATCCAATGCGCTCAGGTTACGAGCGGTTGCTACTACTTTATCGCCTCTTTGCAGTAATGCCTCGGCCCATAATTTACCGAAGCCACGTGATGCGCCGGTAATGAAAATTGTCTTTGCCATTTTTGTTGTTTTTAAATGATAGCACAAAATTAATAGGGCAAACACAGGCTGATTTATACAGAAGTGGGGAACAATGATACATTTTTACGCGGGGGCTTGTGATTGGTAATGAGAGTGTCATTAAGCGTAAATATCGGCAGAGATTATGGTATGTAAAAAGCAAAAACCCGTCAACGGGAGACGGGTTTTTGCTTCAAACTCCCTCTCCAAAGGAGAGGGCCGGGGGTGATGTTATTTACTTTTCAGTACCAGTGTAGCACTTTTCAATCCATCAGCCGAGGCGGTTAAAGTGATCGTGCCGGCTTTTTCTTTGGCCTGTACTATGGCCAGCGCAAGGCCATGAAATGCTTTTCGGTAATCAGCTTTAAACGGATCATGGCTAACCGGATCGCCGTTGTCAACGCTGGCAATGGAGCCCTCGCCGGCAATCTTAAAGTTTACCTTGTTATCAGCATCAGGTACAACGTTGCCGTCTTTATCCAATATTTTTACGGTGATAAATGACAGGTCCTGACCATCGGCTTTGATCTGCGAACGGTCGGCAGTCAGTTCGATTTTTGCAGGAGCCCCGGCGGTATGGATCTCGCGGGTTAACACGGTTTTGCCGTTTTTGCGTGATATAGCTTTCAGCGTGCCGGGCTGGTATTTTACACGCCACATCACATGCAGGTCGTCGCCGGTTTTCTTTTGGATGCCCAATGATTTACCGTTCAGGTAAAGTTCAACCTCATCGGCATTGTTATAGTATGCCCAGATGTCGATCATTTTACCGGGCTGCCAGTTCCAGTGCGGGAAAATATGGAGCACATTTTTATTGGTCCACTCGCTTTGGTACATATAATATACATCTTTAGGGAAGCCGGCCAGGTCAATAATCCCGAAGTATGAGCTGCGCGATGGCCATGAATATGGAGTTGGTTCGCCCAGATAGTCAAAGCCCGTCCAGATGAACATGCCCGAAAGGAAGTCGTACTTTTTCATCACCTTCCAGGTCATTTCATGTGTTGATCCCCATGGTGGTCGGGTGTTGTCATATGCCGAAACATTGTTGCCTTCCCTTACAAAAGGTTTATCATAGCTTGGCGGCCAAACCCTGATGCTATCCGAAGGCATTTCATAATAACCACGCGTTTCCAAACCCGAAGTAGTTTCAGTAGCAATAAACTTTTTACCCGGGTAACGGTCATGAAACTTAGCGTAATCAAACTGGTGATAGTTATAACCAACCAAATCAATAGCACCCGATTTTATAATTTTGTTGGTGCTATCCGGACGGTCATTAGCCGTAGTGAGCGGGCGGGTTTTATCGAGGCTGTGAACAATAGCCGCCAACTCAGGCGCAATGCGTAAGGCGCTGGTATCTGCCTGTTGCGGGATTTCGTTGCCGATACTCCAGATCATGATGCTTGGGTGGTTGCGGTCGCGTTTGATTTGGTCTTCCAGGTCGCGTTTATGCCATTCTTTAAAGTACAGATGATAATCGTAAGTAGCCTTTTTCCATTCCCAGCAATCAAAGGCCTCATCCATCACAATAAAACCCATTTTATCGCAAAGGTCGAGCAGTTCGGGAGCCGGAGGGTTGTGCGAGGTGCGGATGCCATTACAGCCCATCGCTTTGAGCATCTGCAACTGACGCTCCAATGCACGGTTGTTAATAGCTGCGCCAAGGCTGCCAAGGTCATGGTGATTACAAACACCTAAAATCTTCATCGGCTTCCCGTTCAGGCTGAAACCTTTATCGGCATCAAAATTAAAATAGCGGATCCCTACGGTGGTGGTATATTCATCAACTACTTTTTTGCCTTCAATAAGCTGGGTAACGGCTTTATATAAGTACGGGTTCTCTACCGACCAAAGCACCGGGTTTTTTACCGTAAGGGTATTGGTTATCGTTAAAGGCTCATTTTTATTTTGCGCTGCCGATGTAGCTTCGCCCGCGGCGGCTACCTGTTTACCGGCCGCGTCATAAAGTTTGGTGCTGATAAGCACCTGCGGCGATGACTGGTCATTATGCAGTTGTACCTGTACATTTACTTTGGCAGACGCATCGCTGATATCGCTCGTAGTTACATAAGTACCCCAATGATCGATAGCGGTTTTGTTGGTAGTAACCAACCACACATGGCGGTAAATGCCCGAACCTGAGTACCAGCGCGAATTTGGCTGCACCGAGTTATCAACTTTAACAGCGATAACGTTATTACCGCCGAAATTTAAGTAAGGAGTAAGTTCATACCTGAAAGAGATATACCCGTTTGGCCGGAAACCAAGGTGATGGCCGTTGATCCACACATCACTTTTTTGATATACGCCATCAAAATCAATATAAACCAATTTGCCTTTTGATGAAGCAGGAACAGTAAAAGTTTTACGGTACCAGCCAATGCCGCCGGGCAGGGCGCCGCCTTCAGGTGTGGCCGGGTTATCTTTTGAAAATTTACCTTCAATACTCCAGTCATGCGGCAAATTGAGCACGCGCCATTTGCTGTCGTTCAGCGTTGTTTTTTCGCCGTTTTCAACAGCGCCGAGGTTAAAGCGCCAGCTTTTATCAAAATCAAGTTTCTGCCGGTTTTGGGCAAAAGGTTTTAACGCGGCCAGCGTCAGGACGGCAAGGATGCATGCAAACTTATAAGCCCCGGCGCGGTGGGTTTTTATTGATGACATAATATCGTTTGAGATTAAATGTATTTTGGACACTAAATTATAAATAATAGGCTAAAAGCAAAGGAATAGTATAAATTAACCGGGGGGATCGCTTTATGCTAAATTATGTGTAAAATATCAAACTACATCTTAGATGCTGTTTAAGAATGATTAAATGAGACTACTATATCCGCCACGTCATTGCGAGGTACGAAGCAATCCCCGACTATACAGGGCGGATTTGCTTAGCGGATCTGCCTCTTGGGGATCGATTCGTGCCTCGCAATGACGGCTTTTATATAATTTTTAAACAGCTTCTTAGTGTTTAATACTATTTTCTCTAACATTCCGTTTCAAGATTCAATGAAAGCAATCGCCTTTATCATGTTAATTTTTATGGTGCTCATTTCCGTAATACCGGGGAAAGCGGCGCCTGTGAATAACATGTCGAAAGAGTGCTGTCGTCATATGGATCATATGCCGCAGAAACAGCATGGCGGTCAAAAAGGATGTGACGGTGGCACGTGCGTGACTTTGCTATCATGTAATAATTGCTGCTTTTTAAAAGTTGAACCTGTCAAGGCCGGACCTGTTGCCGTTATTATTAGTAGCAATGCTCCTTTGCTTTACCTCGCAGGCAATTTATCCGATTACGCAAACACCTGCTGGAACCCTCCGAAAGCTTGATAAAAACACATCTGCCTGTTTTCAATAGTGTATCTTTTTATTAAAAATTCAAATTAAAAATCATGAAAAAGTTTCTTTTCATCACCACTGTGATGCTGTTTACCATATTTAATATTTCGTTTGCTAATACGCCTTGCTGCAATAACAAAATGAACCATTGCACCAAATGCGCAAAGTCATGCACCAGGCCAACGTGTTTAGATAACTGCAGCAAATCATGCAAAGCCTCGGGCGATTGCAATAAAACCTGCGGTAAATAACAAAACGCCCCCGGTAGAAACCGGGGGCGTTTTGTTAACTATCAATTTTAATGAACCTTATCGGTTTTATATATCCCAAGCGGCCCATCTATAATATCAACAATCTGCTTACTGAACAGTTGGAAATGCTCCTGCTTAACATGCTGATCAAGCCCTTCCTGGCTGGCCCAGGTTTCGTGAAAAATAAACTGGGTTTCGTCAGTTGTTGACTGGTATAGCTCGTATTGCAAACAGGCTTCTTCCTGGCGGGATGCTGCTACCAGCTTATCCAAAAAATCTTTCATTTGGGCAGTGGTGCCGGCCTTACACTTCACTAAGGCTGTTAAGTAAATTTTCATGGCTTGGGTTGTTTTGAGTAAATAGTTTGTTTAAATGTTCGTGGTAGCGTTGCAGGTTCTCCTCAATATTAGCGTTTTTCATTACGTCATAAAAGTGGATACTTTCTAAAGCCTGCATGCCGGTAAAGGCGTTCATGCGGTGAAAGCCAAACAGCGGACCTTCGTCAACACTGCGTTCATTAAAAAATTCGCCGGGTAGGGTGAAAGCTGTAATAGGGGCATTCCACGATGTAGTGAGCATGTATTTTTTGCCCTGCATTAAGCCACCTGTGCCGTAATTAATACCGGGGTTTTCGGCGGTGCGGCCATCGCTGCGGTAAATGCCGTTTTGATACCCGGCGGTAAAAACTTCGTCGATATATTTTTTAAAGGCATGCGGTACCTGGAACCACCAAACCGGAGTGTGGTAAATGATCACATCGGCCCATTTATAGTTTTCGGCTTCCTGCATCGGATCGTAAGCGTTATTTACGTCGGTTGAACGAACTTCAAAATCAGGATGAGCGGTAAAATACTGCACGGTAGTATCCAATAAAGTTTTGTTAAATCTTCCGCCGGAGTGACCGAAGATCTGCCCTCCGTTTATTACAAATATGTTTGTCATTTATTTTCTGTTTTAATTTTCATCAAAATTACACCGGCTTAATTAATTATTAAAATAGTATAATTTATACATTTGTATCATAATTATAATAGATAAGCTATGGTGAATTTTGAATGGTTCCGTACGTTTAAGGCGATCTATGAAACCGGGTCGCTAACCGGGGCTGCCGAAGCGCTGTTTATTTCGCAGCCGGGCGTGAGCCTGCATTTGAGCTCATTGGAAAGCTATGTGGGCTACAAATTGTTCGACCGTACTTCGCGTAAAATGGTATCCACAGAGCGGGGTAAGATCTTATACAACTATATCCTGGAGGCAATCAGCAAGCTGGAAGATGCCGAGCGGCATTTTCATAAAAGCACCGAAAAAGATATACCAACCATAAGTATAGGGATGTGCTTTGAAACTTTTCAGTTTACGCTTGAATCCTACCTGCCCACATTGCCTTTTAATGTGATCATTAAATTTGGCGAATACCCCGAAATGCTGGCCGACCTGGACAATGGCATCCTCGATATGATTGTTACGCCTCATAAGGGCGATTATAAAGGTCTTGAGTATAAACCGTTTTTTAAAGAACGGATAGTGGTGCTGGCCGGGGCCCAAACACCAACCGACGAGTTTAACGAACTATTGAAAACTAAAGACCTTAACCGGATCCAGGCCTGGCTTAAAGCCCAAACCTGGTACGGCTCATCTGGCGATATGGAACACCTGCGGCGCTTCTGGCATATCAACTTTGGTAAAAGGCCCGATTTTAAACCCAATTTCATTGTGCCAAACATGGGCTCCATTATCCGCTGTCTCAGCAATGGCAAGGGGATAGCCGTGATCCCCGACTTTCTTTCAAAAAAGGAGCGCGATAGCGGCAACATCAAATTGCTTTGGGAAGGATGTAATTTAATTGAGAACACCTTGTACTTTGGCACCCGGAAAAAATCTATTTATACAGAGCAGATAGCCGTGGTGCAGGAAATTTTTGAGCGGGAGATGGTGTAAGCCTCTAATCGCCGCCGCTCACCTCCGGCGAGTGGCAACTATCGGGGCGCCTCTGGCCGCCGTGGCAAAAGAAGATCATGTGATTATTGAAACTCAAACATGTCTTTGCTAAGGCCACCCGTATACCATCTGCCATTTATAAAGTAATAAGTTTCCTTACCCAAAATGATCATAGGGAAATTACCTGCAATTTTTTGTTTGGTCTTGTTTTTTGCGGTGATAAAGTGATCGTATATGTCTTGCTTAACGCTGTAAAAGACATTTTGCTGCGTGTCGAAGGCTAAAACTGTGTTATTGTCATAGGCATAGTTTTCTTTAGGGCGAGGTTTTGAATCAACAAAATCATGTACACTGACTTTTAATTTGCAGTTGTTAACACTGTTGCCAACCAAACGCAATTTAATGCGATACTCTTCCTGTTGTTCGCCGGATTCTCCGGTAAGATATCTTAAAACATGCATGGCCTTGTATAGATGTTGGCCATCCACGCAGATGATCAGTGTATTTCCTAACCCAACCCCCGATCCGCCTCTTACTGCATAGTTAATCGCAATGAAGTTTTTATTCAATAACCTAATGTCAGGAGGTTCTCCCCAAAAATCATCTATTGTAATAATATCCTTGAGGCAAATCATTTTAAGCACGTGGTTTGCATAGTCAGGAACGATCTTCACCGTTTGATTTTTACCATCGATCGAAATTATGTGATATGTTTTTGTGTCTCTCCCGGTTGCTTTTGCTTCGTATGTTTTCAGTTCATCCTGAGCAAATGCATGATTGAATGAAAGCGTAAGGATAGTAATAACTAAGGCGCATTTGTTCATAAGGCAGGTATTTACACCGTTGGTGTGGCCGTAAAAATACTCGCGTAATATTTACGATAGGCAAACAGCAAAAATACCTCTAAAACGATAACTGCCAGTCCAATTGGCAAACCGGCCGGTGCCAAAATGGCATGGAACAGGAATATATTAAGTGCAATAGGCAGCAGCAATAACACAAACAGTGCCGTATACCGGTTAATAATTAAAAACAGGCCGCTGGTTATTTCAATTACCTTCATGTATTGAAAAAAATAACCTGAACCAAATAACCCGCCGCTAAATGCCTGTGCCTTATCGCTCATGGGCGGTTGGGCCATATGCAGAAACTGGAAAAAGAAGTTTAAACCAAACACCACGAAGACCAGGCCCAGCAAAACGCGGGCAATTAATACTGCAATTTTCATAATTAATAGGTTTAATATAAGGTTAAACACTAAGTTTAGTAATTTAATTGACATATTCAAATCCGCCTCATAGCTAACTATTTAAACAGGCATTACTTTTGATAAAACAGGACATATGAACATTCAAAAAATAACTTTTGGCAACGGTTGCTTTTGGTGCACCGAAGCCGTTTTTCAATCGCTTAAAGGTGTAACATCAGTAACCTCGGGTTATATGGGCGGCAAGGTTTTAAACCCAACCTATGAGCAGGTTTGTACAGGCGCTACCGGTCATGCCGAAGTGATTCATCTGGAGTATGATGCGGACGTGATCTCGTTTGATGAATTGTTATTGGTTTTCTTTAAAACCCATAACCCAACAACGCTTAACCGCCAGGGCAATGACGTGGGCACACAATACCGCTCGGCTATATTTTATTATACAGATGAACAAAAGCAAGCTTCAGAAGCGATGATCAAAACGCTTACAGATGAGCAGGTTTTTGACGATCCTATCGTAACCGAAATCACCCCGGCAAGTACATTTTACAGCGCCGAAGATTACCACCAGAATTATTTCAACGATAATCCTAATAAGTCGTACTGCGCGTTTGTTATCCAGCCAAAACTCAATAAATTTGCCAAGGAGTTTAAGGATAAAATAAAGCCGGAGCTGTTATAAGGTATACTGTGGTTATCCCGAATTTATTTCGGGATCCCACTTGCTAAGTCCAGATGGATGTGTGAGTTGCTAAGATAAGTTGCTCATGATATGTTAAAAAAGGGCGTCATCCCGAACTTGTTTCGGGACCCCACAGGACAAGCCGCATGAAGTATACCTAGCAAGTGGTGTGCTGAAACAAGTTACCATGACAACTTAAAAAAGGGGTGTCATACTGAGCCCGTCGAAGTATGGCGGGCAGGCCTCTGCGCACGAGTCTTCGACAGGCTCAGACTGACAGGCCCTCTTTGTCATCTAACCTTCAGAGGCCCCGGATTTAAACACTCAGCATGTCAGCCTTTTTAATCAACCCATATGAAAAAAAGCTATAGCTATCTATTTTCAGGCCTGTTGTTATTCAGCGCCTGCTCATCTGTTAAAAAAACGGCCAATCCTAATTCCAGCATTACCAACGATGGTAAGATCTGGGCTTCATTATGGCAGCAGCGGGCGGCGGAGTACAAAGCATTATGCTTTCAGGCCTATAACGTAGCTAAACTCAGGGTTGATGAAGGGATTAAGAACCCTGGGGATAAACCGCTGGCCATTGTTACCGATATTGACGAAACCGTGCTGGACAATAGCCCCTATGATGCTCACCGCGCCTTGCAGAACTTAGATTACAGCGATGCCACCTGGAAACAATGGACCGACAAAGCTCTTGCTGATACCGTGCCGGGCGCACCTGCCTTTTTTAAATACGCTGCATCAAAAGGGATCACGATATTTTACATCACCAACCGTAATGAAAATGAGCGGGCAAGTACGTTAAAAAATCTGCAGTTGTATGGATTGCCTAATGCGGATGACGAACACCTGCAGTTGAAAACTACTTCATCCAGCAAGGAAACGCGCCGTCTTAACGTTTTAAAAACACATAACATCCTGCTGCTTTGCGGCGATAACCTGCCCGATTTTGACCTGTTGTATGATAATCACCCGGCCGAAGAAAGCAGGACGGCTACTACACAAAAGCTGCAAGCGGAATTTGGCAAAAGGTATATTGTTATTCCCAATCCTTCATATGGTGATTTTGAGGGGGCACTTTTCCGGTTTAATTATAAGCTTAGCCCTGCCCAAAAAGATTCGGTGATCAGGGCGAAAATCAAAGCCGATCAGTAAAGCTACTGATCTTTAACGGTTGACGGGGGATAGCCGCCCGGGCAGGTATATAACTTAATTGTCTGTATTTACGTATATTTACACGCTGATCCCGCTGTAGGTGTAATTATTTTATATAGCTAAAAGCATTTTATTTAGTTTAATAAAATAATTGAATGTTTGGGTGGTGTCATAATCTTGCGGTAACATGTGCATGAAGCACAAATAAATTGCAAATTTGCATACTGCATTATTATTATTCAGTTAACCCCTGTTTAACTATGAGTGATAGAACTATTCTGGTTTGGTTTAGAAATGACTTGCGCATAAATGATAACGAAATTTTGTTAGAAGCCGTGCGCAAGGCTGATAAAGTACTGCCGGTTTATTGTTTCGATCCTTATTATTTTCAGCATAATGAAACCGGTGCCTCAAAAACCGGAAATTTCCGGGCGAGGTTCCTTTTAGAGGCCGTTGCTGATCTCCGCAAAAATTTACAAGGCTTCGGTGCCGAACTCATCATCAGAATAGGTAATCCGGCAGAAGTTATTCCCCAACTTGCCGAAGAATACCAGGTAAATGAAGTTTATCATCACCGTGAGGTGGCCTACGAGGAAACCAATATCTCCGAGCAGGTTGAAACTGCGCTATGGAAAATGAGGCTTAATCTTAAGCATTTCATCGGTCATACCATGTATCATAAGGAAGATCTTCCTTTCCCGATTAAGGATATCCCGGATAGTTTCGCGGTTTTTAAAAAGAAGGTGGAACGTGACAGTAATGTTCGCCCATGCGTACCCAAACCCGATCATATCAGCGTTCCGGAAATTGCCGATGCCGGCGAATTGCCAACCTTGCAACAATTAGGTTTAAACGAGCCTGTTGACGATATGCGCGCTACCGAATATTTTCAGGGGGGCGAAACAGCGGCTTTGGTACAAATGCATAAGTGTTTTGCCAATGCAGACCAGCTGCTGAAACAAAAAAATGGGCGTAACGGCTCTGATTGCTCTTCAAAACTTTCTCCCTGGATCTCGATAGGATGTATCTCGCCGAGGCAGGTTTACTGGGAAGTTCAGAAATATGGCAATAATGGTAACCTGTTAAAGCTTGAATTGCTTTGGCGCGATTACTTCAGGTTTATGTTTAAAAAACATGGCCAAAAATTTATCAAAGCTAAAAACGAAGCTCAGGGCGCCGATCTTGCACCGGACGCCGACCTGTTGCTCCAAAAATGGAAAAACGGCGAAACAGGAGTGCCCCTAATTGATGCAGCAATGCATGAACTTAATGCTACAGGCTATATCAGTAATCAAAACCGGCAGATAGTAGCGGGCTATTTGGTAAATACCCTTAAAGCCGACTGGGTACAGGGTGCTGCTTATTTTGAAGAAAAGCTTATTGATTATTCGCCGGCCAGCAATTGGGGTAACTGGGCCTTTATTGCCGGTGTTAACGATGCTAAGGAAAGCAAATACGTTATAGTTACCAAGCTGCCCAAAGAGCTTGAAGCCAAAACTGACTTTGTGAATACCTGGCAGCCATCATCCATTGATGAAGCCGGGGATTTGGTTGGGGTGTAATTGAAATTCGACGTTTTGGCGTTTTGATAGTAGCGATATCGTCCGTCAGCCGATGGATAATGCCTTGCGCAGTATAACCGGACCATGAGCCGAAGCGATACCTAAATCTTATCTAATTATTATTTCTATAAACCATCTATTTAAATAACTGTTGTTCTTTTGCCTCAAAACTCCGTATTTTCCCATTTAAGGATAAAATAAGCTTAACAAAGGCTAAATTTCTTTACAATTAATTATGAAGTATATAGCGGTATATCATTACTTTTGTACCGTTTTAAAGATCAGTTTCACATGGATCGTCTCAATTATATAAATAGCGGAAACGCTGCCTACATATCTTCCCTATACGAACAGTACAAACAGGAGCCGGAATCGGTTGATTTTGGATGGCAAAAATTCTTTGAAGGATTTGATTTTGGTAAAGATACCGATGCTGCCGGGGCAATTGCACCTGCTGCAGTTGGTCAAGCTACTCCTGAACATTTCTTGAAGGAAATTAACGTATTAAACATGATAGATGGTTACCGCTCACGCGGGCATTTG
This sequence comes from Mucilaginibacter sp. R-33, assembly GCF_049949235.1. Classification (NCBI taxonomy): domain Bacteria; kingdom Pseudomonadati; phylum Bacteroidota; class Sphingobacteriia; order Sphingobacteriales; family Sphingobacteriaceae; genus Mucilaginibacter; species Mucilaginibacter sp. R-33. The sequence continues at coordinate 4,338,840 of NZ_CP188089.1, read as the reverse complement.
TTTGCAAAAACAAACCCCGTTCGCGAACGCCGCCATTATTACCCAGGCAAGGAGCTTGAAACTTTTGGTTTGAGCGAAGCTGATCTTGATACCGTTTTTAATGCCGGTGTTGAAGTTGGTTTAGGTGCCGCCAAACTGCGCGATATCCGTCAGTTACTTGAGGATACTTACTGCCGGTCAATAGGTACGGAATATAAATACATCCGCAATCCCATTAAAATAAAATGGTTTGAAGAGCGGATGGAGGGCCATCGCAATACCCCTTCTTTCACCCTCGATGAAAAGAAGGAGATGCTTAATAAGCTGAATGAAGCCGTAACATTTGAAAACTTTTTAGGTACCAAATTCCTTGGTCAAAAACGTTTTTCACTGGAAGGTGCCGAGGCGCTGATCCCTTCAATGGATTCTGTAATTAAAAAAGGCGCTGATCTGGGTATCGAGGAGTTTATCATCGGTATGGCGCACCGCGGGCGTTTGAACGTATTGACCAATATCATGGAGAAAACCTATAAAGAGGTGTTCTCTGAGTTTGAAGGTAAAAACTACGATTCTGAATCACCTTTTGGTGGCGACGTGAAATACCACTTAGGTTTTTCAACCGATGTGCATACCAAAAGCGGTAAAAAAGTTCACCTGAGCCTTTGTCCCAACCCATCGCACCTGGAAGCTGTTGACCCGGTTGTAGAAGGGATCACCCGTTCAAAAATCGACTTTAAATATGGCGGCGATCATTCAAAGATCGCTCCGATCCTGATCCATGGCGATGCTTCAATTGCCGGACAGGGTATAGTATATGAAGTTTTACAAATGGAAAAACTGGATGGTTACCGCACAGGGGGCACCATTCACCTGGTTATCAACAACCAGATAGGTTTTACCACCAACTATAAAGACGCCCGTTCAAGTACTTATTGTACCGATGTTGCCAAAACTGTGCTTTCGCCGGTTTTCCACGTAAACGGTGATGATGTTGAAGCTTTGGCTTATGTAGTAAACCTGGCTATGGAATACAGGCAGGTATTTAATGAGGACGTATTTATCGACATCCTTTGCTATCGCCGTTATGGCCATAACGAAGCTGATGAGCCTAAATTCACCCAGCCGCTGTTATACAAAGCTATCGACGCGCATCCTAATCCGTTAAAGATTTACAATCAGAAACTGATAGATGAAGGCAGCATAGATGCTGAATTCTTAAAATCTATTGAAAAAGCCTTCAAAGATGAGTTACAGCAAAAACTGGACGAAGTAAAATCAGAAGAAAGGTTTACTGATACGATTGCCATGTTTGAGGGGGCCTGGAGCGGATTGCACCTGGCAAGCCATAAAGAACTGGTAAAAGCTATTGATACTTCAGTGGCCGAAGAAACCATATTAGAGATTGGTAATAAGATCACTGTGTTACCACCAAATAAAGAGTTCTTCAAGAAAATTGAAAAGCTTTTTGAAGACCGCAGCGCTATGGTGAACAAAACCAAGGTGTTTGACTGGGCTATGGGCGAACTGCTTGCTTACGGGACTCTGCTAAAAGAAGGTTACCCGATCAGGTTAAGTGGTGAAGACGTAAAACGTGGTACTTTCTCGCATCGCCATGCGGTATTGACGCTGGTTGATTCGGAAGACGAATTTACACCGCTTGCATCCATTAACCCCGAAGCTAAACTGAGCATTTACAACTCTTTATTATCTGAGTATGGTGTTTTAGGTTTTGAATACGGCTATGCACTTGCAAACCCAACTGCTTTAACCATTTGGGAAGCCCAGTTTGGTGATTTCTTTAACGGTGCCCAGATCATTGTTGATCAGTACATCGCCAGCGCCGAAACTAAATGGCAGCGTGGTAACGGTTTGGTTATGCTGTTGCCTCACGGTTATGAAGGCCAGGGCCCTGAGCACTCATCTGCGCGTGTTGAACGCTTTTTAGAACTGTGTGCCGATGATAATATTCAAATTGCTAACTGTACAACCCCTGCTAACTTCTTCCATATTTTAAGGCGTCAAATGCACCGCGATTTCCGCAAGCCTTTGATCATCTTTACACCAAAAAGCTTGCTGCGTAGTCCTAAATGTGTATCGCCGATTGAAGATTTTACAAACGGCAAGTTCCACGAGTTGATAGACGATACTTATGTTGACCCTAAAAAGGTAAAACGCGTATTGCTGTGTACAGGTAAAGTTTATTATGATCTGTTGGACAAACAACAGGCCGATAATCGTAAGGATGTGGCTATTGTACGTGTAGAGCAGCTTTACCCAACTCCGGTTACGCAAATTTTGAAGATCAAAGCCAAATATGAAAAGGCAGAGTTTATCTGGGTACAGGAAGAGCCTGAAAACATGGGCGCATGGCCATACATTTGCCGCAAGTTCCATAATGATAAGGTGATTAACCTGAGCGTTATTTCGAGGATAGAAGGCAGCAGTACTGCTACCGGCTTTGCTAAACAGCATGCCGCTCAGCAGTTATATATTGTATCGAAAGCGTTTGAAGCCCCTGCCGGTAAAGCGGTTAAAGAATCGGTTAAAAAAACAACAAAAAAAATGGCTGATGCCGGAGCTGATTGATCCGTCAATTAAGTATCCCGATATAATCCATTAAAAAAATATAAAATCTACAATACTACAATATGAGCTTAGCGATTAAGGTGCCTACCGTAGGCGAATCAATTACAGAAGTAACCCTTTCGAGCTGGAAAAAGAAAGACGGCGACCACGTTGAAATGGACGAGGTTATTGCCGAACTTGAGTCAGACAAGGCTACTTTTGAGCTTACTGCCGAAAAAGCCGGTACTTTAAAAATCGTTGCCAATGAAGGCGATGTACTACCAATTGGCGCTGTTGTTGCCAATATCGAAGACGGAGGCGCTGAAGCTGCTGCTCCTGCAGCACAACCACAGCCAGAAGTGGTAGCGAACGCTCCTGCTCCGGCCCCTGTTGCTGCTGCCCCGGCTGCTGCATCAGCATCTGTCGAAATTAAAGTACCGCCGGTAGGTGAATCGATCACTGAGGTTACTTTGTCCCGCTGGATCAAGAAAGATGGCGAAGCCGTTGCAATGGATGAAGCTATTGCCGAGCTGGAATCAGATAAAGCTACGTTTGAACTTACTGCCGAAAAAGCAGGTACATTAAAAACAATCGCTAAAGAAGGTGATGTATTGCCTATCGGTGCTGTAGTTTGTACTATTGAAGGTGCCGGTGCTTCGCAGCCTGCTGTTACCCCGGTAACCCCGGCTGTAGTTAGCGCTGCAGATGAATCGCCTCGTGGTGGTGCAGCTGCCGAAAGTGCTAAAACTTATGCATCAGGTACGCCATCACCGGCTGCCGCCAAAATATTAGCCGAAAAAGGTGTTGATCCAAAATCAGTATCAGGCTCGGGTGTTGACGGCCGTATCACTAAAGGTGATGCCCTTGGCGCGCAAGCTCCGGCAGCTAAACCTGCCGCTCCTGCCGCACAGCCTGTTGCTGCTCCGGTAGCAACGTCAACCGGTGGCATCAGGGACGAAAAACGTGAGAAAATGACCTCCCTGCGTAAAACCGTTGCTAAGCGTTTAGTATCGGTTAAAAATGAAACGGCAATGCTTACCACCTTTAACGAAGTTGATATGCAGCCGATCATGGAATTGCGCGCTAAGTACAAAGACAAATTCAAAGAAAAGCATAATGTGGGCTTAGGCTTCATGTCGTTCTTTACCAAAGCGGTTACAGAAGCTTTGAAAGACTGGCCGGCTGTTGGTGCACGTATTGAGGGTGAAGAGATCGTATACAGCAATTTTGCTGACATCTCCATTGCTGTATCTGCCCCTAAGGGTTTGGTTGTTCCGGTTATCCGCAATGCCGATAGCATGAGCCTTGCCGAAATTGAGAAAGCCATTGTGGTACTTGCCGGTAAAGCCCGTGAAAATAAACTCACCATTCCGGAAATGACCGGTGGTACATTTACCATTACCAATGGTGGTGTATTCGGGTCGATGTTATCAACCCCGATCATCAATGCTCCTCAATCGGCCATTTTGGGTATGCACAACATTATTGAGCGCCCGGTAGCTGTCAACGGACAGGTTGTGATCCGCCCGATGATGTACCTTGCCCTGTCATATGATCACCGCATCATCGACGGCCGCGAATCGGTAAGCTTCCTGGTAAGGGTTAAACAATTGCTTGAAGATCCTGCAAGGTTGTTGTTAGGTGTATAACCCTGCAAAAACTTTATAAAAGAGATCCCGGTAGGTTTTCCCTCCGGGATTTTTTTGTAAAGAGATTTCCTCGCAGGCTGTGAAATCAGGTTGCCATTGATGTAAGAATGAAAATAACTTAAGCAAACAGTAGTACAATGACATCTAATCTCCGATCTCCAACCTCTAAAACGAACTCTTCACCACCCTTTTTAGCACTAACAAATTTTGACCATTAAGGCTATAGCCACTGATGTTGTTTTGATATAGATTTACCAGTTTATCATAGTATAATACTACAATGGGCGATTGCTCCATCATCAGATTATCCATCTGGCGGTAGAGGGCGAAACGTTTTTCATCATCTTTTACCTGGTAGGTTTGCTCAAAAAGTTCATCGAACCTTTTATTGTTGAACCCGGTATAATTGGGGCCGAAGGGAATTTTATTTTTGGAGTAAAAAACAGAAAGGTAGTTTTCGGCATCAGGGTAATCGGCTATCCACGAACCATAAAAAAAGTTGATGCCGTTTTTTGAGATCAGTTCGCGCAGGCTGGCGCCCTGGGTTATCTCCACATTTGTTTTTATGCCGATGCGCTCCAACTGGCCTTGTACATACTCAATTAAACTACGGTAACCAACAGTTGTGGCCAGCGTAATTTCGGGCATGTTTTTACCATTGGGATAACCGGCGTCACGGAGCAGGCAGCGCGCTTTTTCAGGATCGTAAGTGTAGCCTTTTACGCCCGTGCCGTTAAAGCCTGGCATGCCTTCGGGCACAAAACCTCCGTAGCCCGGTGTACCCATACTGTTGCGGAGGTATTTGATCATTTTTTCGCGGTCGATGGCGTAGTTGATGGCCTGCCTGATCTTGAGTATTTTTAAAGGCGATTTTTTTACAATGGGCAAAGTGGTATCCACCAGCATGCCCAGGTAAATGGTGTTCAGGTAAGGAGCGGTATTGAGTATAAATTTACCCTTATATTTTTGCGTTACCTTGCCTGCTTTGGTAAGGATATCATCGCGATAGCTGCCGTCGATATCATTCAAAAAATCGATATTCTTTTTTACAAACTCTAGGAACGAAGTCTGCTTATCAGCAATAAAGGTAGAACGGATAGCATCCAGGTAGGGAAGACGGTTACCTTTTTCGTCTTTTTCCCAGTAATGCTCATTTTTTAAAAACACCAGTACTTCTCCTTCTTTCCAGTATTTAAACCTGAAGGGGCCGGTGCCTACCGGGTGGCTCCTGAAGTCCTTGCCGTAAAACTCAACCACTTCTTTGGGTACTACGGAGCAATATTGTGCCGTGAGTAAGCTTAGAAAGGGAGCGAAAGGCTGTTTAAGCCTTATTTGGAAAGTACTGTCATTAGGTGCCATGAAGGCGCTTTTGTCCTTTACCTTATCACTGAAGATCCATGAGCCGGATGAAGCAACTTTGGGATCGATCAAACGACCGAAGCTATAAGCAAAATCTGAGGCCACTGCCTTTCGACCTGTACCATTTGCAAAATGAGGGTCGTCATGAAAATATACATCATTACGCAGATGGAAGGTATATAATAAACCATCAGCTGATGTTTCCCAGCTTTTAGCAATACAGGGAATGGTTTTTAAACTATCGTTGATCTGTACCAGGCCGTTATAAAGCTGGTTATCCATCCAAATGGTATAATGATTACGGCAAAAGGCAGGATCAAGCGAGGTAAGGCCCTCTTCAAGATTGATATTAAAAACTGTTTTGTGCTGATCGGGAGAAGTGTCGGTGTGGCATGCGCAAAGCTGAATGGAGAATAATACAAAAAGGTAAGTGATCAGCTTATTCATTTAAGCTAATATATCAAATATCACGATATCAGAGTGGGTTATTAGTCGATTATTGCGCAGGGATGATTGATTGCCGAAAGTAAAAGTTGTGCGACTGTTCGAAATTAAAAGCTAAACAGTCGCATACTCAATTTACGCATCAATACCGGTCAATCCCTTATAAAAATGTTTGGCATAACCTGCTATCAGCACATCGTGATCATTCCCGTTAATAATACGGCGGGCGTTGATCCAGTCGGCATGGGTGGCGTCAAAATATTTGCCTAAGCCAACGCCGGTAAACATGCCTTTTGTCATACCTTCAATCATAATGTTGGCAGCTACATCAGGTTGAAGCGCCAATTCGGGATGGTTGAGCAGGTCGAGGTGTAAATGCTTGCCCATGGCCTCATAGTTCTCGTACCAGGTTAATTGTACAAAACCGCGGCCATAATAAAGCTGATCGGGCGTTGTATAAGGAACACGGTGGCCAGGCCCCCCGCCCATTTTAAATTTTTCGCCATAGGGATGACCTTTACCCTTGCCAAACTCATTTATTGGCTGCATAGTGCCTGCGCATTCATGGTAAACGGTGCCTAACATGTAGGCTACCTTACGCTGATCGGTAACGCCGGCATCTGCTGCGGCTTTTAAAATGGCTTCGATCCCATCAATCTGGCTTTGTGAAATGTGGCCTTTAAATACAGACGCACGGATGGTGTCATAAAATTCTTTTGTACCTGGCATGATAATGAAATTTAGGTATTAGTAATAAAATTAATTGCTGTAAACGGATGTTTCAGATTAAAAGGGTATGGAAGACTTAAGTAAATATAAATATTCACGTTTGGAATACCAAGGCTGATATTCAAATAGTTGGGCAGGTATTTGCAAGCCAATTCCAGGCATTGGTTGAAAAGGCCTAAAAAAGGAATAGGTTTATAAAGCAAATTTTAAAGTGCCCGATTTATTACGCGGGCACTTTAAATTAAAACCGCTCTTTTAAAAACTTGCCGGTGTAGCTGTCTTTTTGTTTTAATAGGTCTTCAGGAACGCCCTCAAATACTACTTTACCGCCACGGTCACCACCTTCGGGGCCGATATCGATAACCCAGTCGGCACATTTGATCACATCCATGTTATGCTCAATAACAATGATGGTATTGCCATGATCAAGCAGGGCATCAAATGATTTCAGCAGTTTTTTAATATCGGCAAAATGCAGGCCGGTAGTAGGCTCATCAAAAATAAATAGCGTTTTATTGGTGTTGTTGCCTTTTACCAGGAATGATGCCAGCTTGATACGCTGAGCCTCGCCACCCGATAAGGTATTTGACGACTGCCCCAACTGAACATATCCCAAACCAACATCAACCAGCGGTTTTATTTTGGCGATGATCTTAGGCTCTTTGGCAAAAAACTCAACGGCCTCGTCAATGGTCATGTTCAGGATCTCCGATACGTTTTTTTCTTTGTATTGGATATCTAAAATATGCTGCTTAAAGCGATGTCCCCCGCAGGTTTCGCAGGTAAGAAAGATATCTGCCATAAATTGCATCTCTATCTTAACTTCACCTTCACCCTGGCAAACATCGCAGCGGCCGCCTTCAACGTTAAATGAAAATGCGGAGGGTTTTAGCCCGGCGGCTTTTGCTGCCGGCTGAGCGGCGTACAGGTTGCGGATCTCGTCCCAGGCCTTAACATAAGTAACCGGGTTTGAGCGCGATGAACGGCCTATCGGGTTTTGGTCAACCAGTTCAACCTGTTCAATTTTGCTGTAATCGCCATCAATGGCATCATATGAGCCTGTTTGTTCGCCCGAATAATTACCTAAGGCCTTTTGAACGGCGGGGGCAAGGATACGTTTTACCAAACTGGTTTTACCCGAGCCGGATACGCCGGTAACAACAGTAAGCACACCTAATGGAAATTTGGCGGTGACATGTTTCAGGTTGTTTTCGCGCGCGCCCTTTATTTCAATAAAATCGTGCCATTTACGGCGGCTTGCGGGGATAGCTATTTCTTCCCTGCCGCTCAGGTATTTGCCGGTGAGGCTTTTATCGTCTTTTATAATTTCATTATAAGTACCGGTAAAAATCAGCTCCCCGCCATGGGTACCGGCTTCGGGGCCAATATCAATAATGTGGTCGGCAGCTTTCATGATCTCTTCCTCATGCTCAACAACCAATACGGTGTTGCCCACATCGCGGAGGGATTTTAATACGGTGATCAGCCTTTGGGTATCACGCGGGTGCAAACCGATGCTTGGCTCATCCAAAACATACACGGAACCTACCAGGCTGCTGCCCAATGACGTAGCGAGGTTGATGCGCTGCGACTCACCGCCTGATAATGTATTTGATAAACGATTGAGGGTTAAATAGCTCAAACCCACATCATTTAAAAAGCCAAGGCGGTTGGTTATTTCCATCAGCAAGCGTTTACCGATTTTGGCATCCGTTTCACTGAGTTCAAGCGATTTAAAAAATTCAAAGGTTTTATCCAGCGGCATCAGTACCACATCGGTTATCGACTTTTCATTGATCTTTACGTAGGAGGCATCCATTCGTAAACGGCTGCCCTTACATTCCGGGCAGGTAGTTTTGCCCCTGTATCGCGATAGCAAAACACGGTATTGGATCTTATACGTTTGTTCTTCCATTTCCTTGAAAAACTCGTCAAGGCCACGGAAAAACTTATTGCCGGTCCAGAGCAGGCGCTGCTCTTTTTCGGTTAGCTGATTATATTGACGGTGGATAGGGAAGTCGAACTTTAAGGCATGTCTTACCAGCGCATCGTTCCATTCGCGCATCTTTTCGCCGCGCCATGGGGCGATAGCGCCCTCGTAAATGGATTTACTTTTATCTGGAATAACCAGGTCTTCATCAATACCGATCACCTTGCCGTAACCTTCGCATTTTTTACAAGCGCCATACGGATTATTAAAGCTGAAGAAGTTTGGTGTAGGCTCTTCAAACTTCAATCCGTCTAACTCAAAACGATCGCAAAAAAAGCGCTCATGCTCGGTATCGTTGTCAGGCTCCTGGAAGCGAACAAAACAATCGCCCTTGCCTTCAAAAAAAGCAGTTTGTATGGAGTCGCCTAAACGGCTAATGGTTTCGTCTTCTTCATTTTTGGTAACGCGGTCAACAACTATGCGTACTGCAATTTGCTGATCAATTTCGGTAGTTTCTGCAGCTGCCTTTTTTGCCTTTGTTTTTTTGATCTCGACTATTGGTTCAGCCGCCATTAAAGGAAGGTTCTCCACTGTTTTATCCTCTAATAAAGATTCGATACGCGAAAGTTTGCCATTGTATTCAACGCGAACAAAACCTTTTTGCATCAATACGGCAAGCTCCTCTTTAAGGCTCCGGTTATTGTGCGGGTGCAATGGAGCAAGAATGGTTACCTGGGTTTCGTTAGGCAATGAAAGCACAAAGTTAACCACATCGGTCACTGAGTCTTTTTTTACGATATTGCCTGATATGGGCGATATCGTTTTACCGATACGTGAAAAAAGCAGTTTTAAATAATCGTAGATCTCGGTTGATGTACCAACAGTTGAACGTGGGTTTGAGGTAATTACCTTTTGCTCAATAGCTATAGCCGGTGCAATGCCTTTAATATAATCAACATCGGGCTTGTTCATACGGCCCAAAAACTGGCGGGCGTATGATGAAAGGCTTTCCACATAGCGGCGCTGACCTTCGGCGTACAAAGTATCGAAAGCGAGCGATGATTTGCCCGAGCCCGACATGCCGGTAACTACCACCAGTTTATTTTTGGGAATAGCCACATCAAGGTTTTTAAGGTTGTGCACCCTTGCGCCTTTTATAATAATATGCTTTTGCGGATCTTTTTCTGCTTCTTTACTCATTCTATTGAATTAGTTCATAGTTGATGGCTGACGGATCATAGTAGTATGCTTTGCAGGTTAGTGGCAAAATTTATACCATGAACCATGATCTATTACCCATGAACTTTTTGCGAATGCAAAAATCCTAAAATATTTAGCAGAATCCAAATGAGTTTTAATTGTTTATTGGATTAAACTGCATGAAATATTGGAGTTTACAGTTTGCTGACTTTTTAAAACTTAATGTTGTTTTAACAACTACTTTTTAAAAAATTTATTTTGGCTAATGATTAAACCTTCGGTATTAAAAATAAGTCTAACGGAAGTGCGCCAAATAAATGATGGTTTTGCAGGTAATTATACCGATTAATAGTAAAGTAGGGCGCAAAAAAAAAAATTTTATTTGTTTTTTTACCAATAATTTGTTTTATTTGAGCGAACAAATCTTTAACCCCTAAGGAGCACGCTATAGAATATACTTTACTTTAAAAGGTTTTAACTAAAAATTAAGTTTTAAGTAGTACTTTCTATGGATTTTCAATTGAAGAGTGATCAGGATCTAATCCATCTATATGTAGCCGGCGACGAAGCCGGTTTAGTAGAATTGATAAGGCGTTACCAATCAAAAATATATACTTCTATTTACTTGCTGGTAAAAGACGAATACCTTGCCGAAGATATTTTTCAGGATGCATTTATAAAGGTAATAAACACCCTTAAAGCTGGTAAATATAATGAAGAAGGTAAATTTTTGCCTTGGGTAACCCGTATCGCACATAACCTGGTGATTGACCATTTTCGCCGTGAAAAACGTGCGCCTATGATCAGCAATGGCGATGATTTCGATATTTTTGAAGTGCTTGGTAATTATGACGAAAGTACCGAGGACAAGATGGTTAGGGATCAAACCCATAAAGATCTTAAAGCACTGATCCAGCTGCTTCCATCCGAACAAAAGGAGGTGCTTATTATGCGCCACTTTGGTGATATGAGTTTTAAAGAGATTGCCGATATTACCGATGTTAGTATCAATACCGCCCTTGGCCGTATGCGCTATGCCCTTAATAACCTCCGCAAAATGATGCAGAGTAAGGAGCTTAGCCTGAAAAATTAGTTTTTCAGTATAAGAGTTTAACGATAAAAGGTTAGGATATTATTGTTTAGGTTAAACCGGGATAATAATATTCTAACCTTATTTTTTGTATGAAATTCTGATATTGTTTCATTAGGTACTGATATAAAGTTATTTACTGTTGCAATAACGTAATTCATAGCTTCCCGCAGCTAATTTCTTTAAATAAAAATTTCATTTAATTTTCATTTAACAAAATATTATCTTTAAGCCACCGTTATAAACCATATAAAAATTATAGTAAAATAAGCTTATGGATGAAACCTTTACAAAAACGTTAAATGCATTAGCTAACGAAGCTGAAATGAACAGGAATGCACAAGAAAATCTGGACGCCGACGAAGTGATTTTTTACAATTCAATTCGTGCTGATTTGGACCTGCTGATCAGGAAACCAAAAGTGCAAACCATACACCAGATCCTGGATTATTCAAAAAGCTTACGTTAGTATTTATTGCGGATTCCCCCACTGGTTCATAGATCATGATTGTTGAAAAGGTTACCGATGCGAATCGAAAAACCAAAACCCAATAAGTGATTTATGAACCTTTCTATTTTAAGATGGCTTATGGTTGATGGATCATAGTTCATGGTTTTTTATTGTTGTGAATATCTATACTTTTGGACAGGATCGCCATTGTGTTAAGCGGGGTGCTTGAGCCATGATCCATGAACTATCAGCCATGAACTAAAAATGTTAAAAGCCGAACGCTATCGCCATTTTGTTGATTATTTTTCTAAAAACCAGCCTAACCCGGTTACTGAGCTGCACTATAATAACCCATTTCAGTTATTGGTGGCCGTTATCCTATCGGCACAGTGTACTGATAAAAGGATTAACCAGGTAACGCCGGCACTGTTTGAGCGTTTTCCTACTCCGCAAGACCTGGCTGTCGCAACATCCGACGAAGTTTTTGCATATATCCGGTCTGTAAGTTATCCTAATAATAAAGCCAAACATTTGGTAGGCATGGGCAAAATGCTCATGGAAGTTTTTAACGGCGAAATACCTTCGGGGATAGAAAATCTGCAAAAATTACCAGGTGTAGGCCGCAAAACAGCCAATGTGATCGCTTCGGTTATTTTTGAAGAACCAGCCATGGCTGTTGATACGCATGTTTTTAGGGTGGCCAACCGCATTGGCTTAACCAATAATGCCCGTACCCCACTTGCGGTTGAAAAACAGTTGGTGCAAAATATCCCTAAAGAATATATAGGTGTTGCACATCACTGGCTTATATTGCATGGCCGGTATATTTGTTTGGCGCGCGGCCCTAAATGCGATATTTGCCCGCTAACGTGGTTTTGTCGCTATTATGAGCGCAATAATACGGAAGCCGCGCTACAAAGGCTTGAAGCTGCAAAACTTAAGAAGGCCAAAGAAGCTAAAAAGAAAAAGGCCCTTAATATTATAGATAAGGAGTTGAAGAAGCGGAGTGTGGATAAAGGTTGATTAGGTGGGTAGTTGATTAAGCGAATAGTTGCTTATCTTCGTCAATACTAACCTAATCAACTACTCATTTAATGAACCATTCACTATAAAATAAATTACTAAAAAAATTAGTAATTTTAAAAAAAGTAATTATATTTGTTGAAGAAATTAATACGATGGCTAACATAGATAAAAATAGCGCTGATAAATTGAAGGCATTACAGCTTACGTTAGATAAGCTGGAAAAATCATACGGTAAAGGCACCATCATGAAATTGGGCGAATCCGTAGTTGAACAAACTGAAGTTATATCAACCGGCTCATTAGGGCTTGATATTGCTTTGGGAGTTAACGGTTTGCCTAAAGGAAGGATCATTGAGATCTACGGGCCTGAATCATCAGGTAAAACAACTTTGGCTATCCATGCCATTGCCGAATCGCAAAAGAACGGTGGTATTGCCGCCTTTATTGACGCGGAGCACGCTTTCGATCGTTTTTATGCCAAGAAATTAGGCGTGGATGTTGAAAACCTGCTGATCTCCCAGCCTGATAATGGTGAACAGGCACTGGAAATTGCCGATAACCTGATCCGTTCGGGCGCTATTGATATTTTGGTTATCGACTCTGTTGCGGCGTTGGTTCCTAAAGCTGAGATAGAAGGCGAAATGGGCGATTCAAAAATGGGCCTGCATGCACGTTTAATGTCACAGGCATTACGTAAGCTTACCGGTACTATCAGCAAAACAGGATGCTGCTGTATCTTTATTAACCAGCTGCGCGATAAGATCGGTGTTATGTTTGGCAACCCTGAGACTACTACTGGTGGTAATGCATTGAAATTTTATGCGTCGGTACGTTTGGATGTACGCCGCATCTCCCAAATTAAAGACACCGATGAGGTTTCCGGTAACCGCGTAAAGGTTAAGATCGTTAAGAATAAAGTTGCACCTCCGTTCCGTGTAGCCGAGTTTGACATCATGTTTGGCGAAGGTATTTCAAAGGCCGGTGAGATTATTGACCTGGGTGTTGAATACAACATTATTAAAAAAGCAGGCTCATGGTTTAGCTATGGCGAAACCCGTTTAGGCCAGGGCCGTGATGCTGTTAAACAACTGATCCTTGATAACCCAGAGCTACAGGAAGAGTTGGAAAATAAGATCAAAGAAACAGTAACCGGCGAAAGCATGGAAGAAGTATAATTGGGATTATACTATATACTAATCTTTAAAGTGATTTAATGAATATATAAGAAGGCCTCCTGTAAGGAGGCTTTTTTTGTAAAGCTGCAGCAGGTTTAACATAGCATATAAAGCTGCCGCGGGTTTAGCGCAGCGTAACCCGTGGTGTAATACCATTTAAGCTTTCAGCTTAAATAATACTAACAACCTAATCTAAATCTATGAGCCGCAACTATAAATTCCACAACCAGGAGTTTCCTTATTTTGTAACTTTTACCGTTGTTAAATGGATAGATGTATTTACAAGAATTGAATACAGGGATATCCTTGTTGAAAGCCTCAAATACTGTATCAAAAACAAAGGTCTTAAATTATACGCATGGGTTATCATGAGCAATCATGTGCATTTAATTATTGGAACAAATGATAAGCCAATGCAGGATATTTTAAGGGACATTAAAAGGCATACTTCCAAAACCATTTTAAAAGCGATTCAGGAAAACTTACAGGAAAGCAGGCGCGATTGGTTGCTTTGGTTCTTTGAACGCGAAGGCCGGAATAATCCGGGCAACGAGCATTTTCAATTTTGGCAGGCAGGGAACCATCCTATAGAATTGTTCGGTGATAAAATGATTGATCAAAAACTCGATTACCTGCATAATAATCCTGTTATTGCAGGTTGGGTTGATAAGCCAGAACATTTTCTTTATAGTAGTGCCAGGGATTATGCGGATGATAAAGGCTTGATTGATATTGAATTTATGTGTTGATTTATAACATGATTTAAGCTGGAAGCTTAAATCATGTTACACCACGGGTTACGCTGCGCTAAACCCGCGGCAGTAGTGCAGCAGTGCAAACCGCACTCAACCCGCGGCAGTACTATGTTTGCAATTGTTCCCGTTTTTCCGCAAAAAGAATATCTTTATCACCGCATAAACCGGAAAAAGCTATGGGATCATCAAAAGAGATTGTTACAAATATGTTTGCTTCAGGTGGTATTACCGTGAACGGCAATAACCCATGGGACTTACAGGTACACAATCCTAAATTGTATGATCGTGTGCTGGCAGGAGGGTCCCTGGGTTTTGGGGAAGCCTACATGGAAGGCTGGTGGGATTGTGAAGCGCTTGACGAATTCTTTTTTCGCGTCCAGTATCACCGGGTTGATAAAATGATCCCGCGCGACTTAAATACGCTTAAATACTTTCTCAAGGCAAAATTTAGTAATCAGCAAACCAAATCAAAGGCAAAAGAGGTTGCACACAAGCATTATGATATTGGCAACGACCTTTTTGAGTTGATGCTTGATAAGCGGATGATATACTCCTGTGCCTATTGGGAAACGGCACAAACATTGGATGAGGCCCAGGAAGCTAAGCTTGATCTGATTTGCCGCAAACTAAAATTGGAACCCGGCAAGAGCTTGCTTGATATAGGCTGCGGATGGGGCGGTCTTCTTCAATATGCAGCCGAAAAGTATGGCGTAAAAGGAATAGGTGTAACCCTTTCAGAAGAGCAGGCCATTATTGCAAAGGAGATTAACAAAGGTTTACCTGTGGAGATCAGGGTGCAGGATTATCGCGATGTACATGAAAAGTTTGACAGGATAGTTTCTGTCGGGATGCTTGAACATGTTGGCTATCGTAATTATCGCATCTTTATGGAAAGGGTGAACGAAAATTTAGCAGACGATGGCATTTGCCTGCTTCATACCATAGGCGGTAATTACTCTACTAAAGTTACAGATCCCTGGATTGCGAAATACATATTTCCGAATGGGATGCTGCCATCTGCAGCACAGCTCTCAACGGCCTGGCAGGGCTTATTTATTTTGGAGGATTGGCATAACTTCGGCGTATATTACGACCGAACCTGTATGGAATGGCGTAAAAACTTTGAGCAAAGCTGGCCGCAGCTTAGCGTTAAATATGGTGATACCTTTTACCGCATGTGGCGCTACTATCTTAGTGCAAGCGCTGCATCCTTCCGCTCAAGAAAAAACCATTTATGGCATATTGTTTTAACCAAACCAAAGCATCTGGGATTGTACAAATCAATAAGATAAGCCCCTTCTTTTTCATTATCAAATAAATGACGTAAAAGTACGTATTCAATAAACGTGTTTTTACTTAATTGAAAATCAAGTATTTGGATTTACTTTATTGTATTTTAGGAAATTTCCAAAATACATACAATATGTTGCCATCACGTTTGAACAGGCCCCTGTATTTTTATAGGAAGCTTATCCCTGCTGTTTTAATCTCATTAATGCTGTGCAGTTGTTACACGGCCCGTGTCGAAACAAAGGCGCAGGCTGGGTCAGAGGTATCGCACCAGAATGTAAACTTCTTTTTTTGGGGAGCTATCCAAAGCCCCAAGCGAATCGTTACTCCTATATGTGATTCCCTTGGCTCCAATGGTATGGCCGAAGTTACGGTGAAGAATAATTTCGGTTATTCCTTGCTTACTGTTGTAACCTTAGGTATCTGGAGCCCTGCAAGGGTAGAGTGGAAATGCGGTAAACCTTGCGCCAAAGATGGCGTAATCAAATAAGCGGCTATGAAAGTTATTAAAACAGGAGTCAGCAGTTGGGAAAACCGGCACGAAACTTTTACCGAGCAAATTAAAGATCTGTATGAATTGGGCAACGAAGACAATCTTGATGCCCTTGAAGGTTATAATGACGCTACCAAAGGGCTTCAAAACCTGATTAAAGAAGCTATTGAGACCGGTACCCCATTACGATCATTAGGCGCAGGCTGGTCGTGGACAAAAATAGCAACGGTTAAAGATGGTGTAATGCTGGATACCAAACCCCTCAACACCAGATTTACTGTTGCCGATACTGCCGTAAACCCTGCTTACACTGGCAACAAAGACCACCTGCTTTTTGCACAAAGTGGCAACGGTATTTGGGAACTCGGCGCATTTTTGAAAAACAGGGGCTTGTCACTTAAAACTTCCGGTGCCAGTAATGGGCAAACTATAGCTGGTGCAGTGAGTACAGGAACTCACGGCTCGGCGTTTGACTTTGGTGCTACACCAGATTTTGTAGTAGGGCTCCATATTGTGGTAAGTCCTGACAGGCATATTTGGCTGGAAAGGGCTTCCGCACCCGTTGTAGCGCAACGGTTTATGGATCTGCTGCAAACCGAGCTGGTACAGGATGATGAACTTTTTAATGCCGCATTGGTAAGTTTTGGGAGCTTCGGTATTATCCACGGCGTACTAATGGAAACAGAACCCCTGTTTTTGTTAGAAACTTATGTGCAACGGTTACCTTATGATGCCGAACTTCAGGGTATGATGGCAACACTTGATTTCAGCGATACCGATAAGCTGCCATGTAGTAACGAGCGCCCGTGTCATTTTTCGGTGCTGCTTAATCCGTACGATCTGGACAAAGGCGCATTTGTAACCACTATGTATAAGCGCCCGTATCGTACCAACTACCAGCCGCCGGTTGATAACGCGGCAGGGATTGGTCCGGGGGATGATGCCGCCAGTTTTATAGGTACTATAACTGATGCCGTACCTGCTTTGGTTCCGGTTGTAGTTACCAAGGTGTTAAATACCAGCATGACAACTAATACTGATCCTCATTTTGGTACGCTGGGCGAAATTTTTAGCAATACTACATTAAGAGGCAAGCTGTTGAGTTCTGCTATTGGTTTCCCGGCAGAGCTTTCGCCCCGGGTTGCCGATTTGATGTTGAAGATCAATAAAGATATCGGCCCTTTCAGCGGTGTATTTTCATTCAGGTTTGTTAAACAAACCAAAGCCACATTGGGCTTTACCCGGTTTGAACATACCTGCATTATGGAGTTGGATGCACCGCTATCAGACAAAGCTTATAACTTTTATACCCAGGTTTGGCTGATGCTTGAGCATGAAAATATCCCCTTTACATTTCATTGGGGTAAAGCCAACGAAATTACCCCGCAACGCATCCAAAGAATGTATGGCGATGCGGCCACCCGGTGGATCAACGCCCGGAAAACCCTGCTCAATGCCGACTGCCAGAAAGTTTTTACTAATCAAATTACGCAGCAATGGGGGCTGGCCTAACATATATTAACCGGAGAAACTATGCAGTGTGGCTTAAAATCATAGTAAGTGGGTTGTTATTTTTCTGTTCAGGCTTCTTGCAATCTAAAGCTCAAACCACTGCACAGATCATCAATGAGATAAAAGCTATAAACAGCAAAGTAACCAACTATACTAACAGCACTGGCCAGGGGATGCTGATCTCCAATAAGGCTATGAACATTTTTCTGTCAAACAAGGTGAGCTCGTACCTGTCTGGCAATGAAGATCTTTCCCTGTATAAAAACTATGTTAATATTAACGCAGCCGAGGGGATGATCAGCATCAATCATAATTTTCACCAACCGGTTGATAGTGATGATTGGGTAAGATCATTTGTTGTAGCAGGAGCAAGGGTAAATATCGCCAACGCATATTCGGCAAAAAGTGCTAACAGGTATTATGATAATCAACTGGGTTTTACCATTCAAAAAACCTGGATGGGAAAGCCGAAAACATATTATACAGCCAATGGCGATTTCAAAAAGGAGATGGATGCAGCCCGGGCATTAATGGTAAATACAATCGCTCAAAGTATCAACAAAAAAGCCGAAGAGTTTGAGCAATCTCTTAATCTTTTGAAACAGGAGGAGGTACCCGGACAGAATTTAACAGAGGTCAAAAGCAAACTTCGGAAAACCTTTTATACTTCGCTGCGGGCTGATTATCTCCAACAATTTTCTGAACAGCAATCAGAGCGATTGGTAAATACAGGCAACTATAACCTGATAGCTGATAACTGGACAAGCCTGGGCGTTTACATCCCGGTTATACCACAAAAATTTATGGTGAGCAATGATGTGAATGCACGGGTTAACCGATACTACAATTATCCGCTCGAATTATTTATTAGTCATACCCGTTTCTGGGAAAGCCCCAAATTGGGCAGGTTCTTTTTAACTTTTGCCGGTAAAGGTTTTGTGAATAACGCGGTACAAAGCGGGTCCTTATTTAGTGCTGATGTAACAGGAGCACAGGGAGTGGATGGAACAAATACCGTCACCATAAATAAAGGCGACCGGTACATAGGCCAATATAAAAACTTTATAACACCCCTCGCGGCAGGTAAGTTGGTGTATATCCCCGGAACCTCACATGTTGGCATTAGCTTCCGCATCGAAAAAAACTGGGGAACTTATAAGGCGCTCAATTCCATCATCGGCATCCCCATTGTTTTGATAGATAAAAAAGGCGTGCCTGCCATAAATTTTGAAGCACAACTTTTGCTTCAGGACATGAATAATTCCTTAAAAAATACCCGACTGCCTTACAATAAAACAGCAATCGGGTTAACGGTAGGGATCCCGTTTAGTAAAATTGTTTACTAAACCAGCTTACTCATTTCCTCCAAAACCGCTCTTTTCAAAGCCATGATATAACCGGTATGCAAACCATCATGAAATGGCAAAAAGCGGATTGCTTCTTCTATATTGCTCAAGGTAACACCATAACGGGTCGTCATCGGTTGATAGTTTGAGAAAATACCCATTTGGTAATTTTCCTCCATTTTATCAATGGTTGAAATAAGCAGCTCTTTGACTTGGGCTATGTCATGAGCATTAATAAAGCTCTGCGGCTTTGTTTCGGGACGGTAGGGGGTATAGTATTTATCATCAACCACAATAGGTACGCCTGCGCGCGTATAGCAAATACCTTGCTGACCCGAAATAAGGTGCGCCAGGTTCCAGATCAGGTTGTTATTAAAACCTGCGGGGATGTGGTTAAGTTGTTCGGGGCTAAGATCTTTAACAACGTTTAACAGCATCAGGCGTGGTTTTTTGATAACCTCAAATTCTTGTTTCATTTTAATATTGGATGGGTTAAGGCTTTACAGCTGCGCTAAATTATGAAGATTGTGGTATGTTTTTCGTCAAATTATCACATCGCCGCTGCCAACGTTTTATGGCTTATATCTTTTATCATACCTTTGCCCATTCATTTACTCATCCATTTTAATGCAGGATACCTCTTTAAATAGCGCGCCGGTAAAATATAACAAGCCAATAATTTATTTTTTACTGTTGTGGGCTTTGCTAAATGCCGTACAGGCTTTTACGCTTGAGATTCATGCCGATGAGGCCTACTATTGGGTTTATTCGCGTTTTTTAGACTGGGGGTATTATGACCATCCGCCTATGGTGGCCGTTTTCATTAAAGCAGGTTACAGTCTCATACATAATGAATTTGGAGCGAGGCTCTTTACGGTGATCAGCACAACTGCATCTTTATACCTGATGTGGATGATGTTAAAGCGTTACAGGGTTGATGTCATCAACTTTATACTGGTGGTTTCGGGCATCTTTGTATTCCATATTTATGGTTTTACCACCACACCTGATGCTCCTTTGCTGTTTTTCACGGTGCTGTTCCTGTATTTTTATCAGCAATATATTGAACAGGACAGCTTAAAACTGGCCATTATATTGGGCGTGGTGATAGCCTGCCTGCTGTATAGTAAGTACCATGGCATTTTGTTGGTTGCTTTCACGCTTGTATCTAATGTAAAATTGCTTAAGCGAGGGTCTTTTTACGGAATTGTGCTGCTGGCGCTGGCTTTGTATGCACCGCATATCCTGTGGCAGGTAAACCACGATTATCCGTCAATAAGCTATCACCTTAGCGAGCGTTCGGCCGATGATTACCAATTGGATAATACCTATTTATATCCATTGGGGCAGTTGATAATGGCCGGGCCGCTGATTGGCTGGTTCCTTTTTTATAAAGGGTTTACAACTAAGATACAAGATGTTTTCACCCGAACCTTGCTCGTAAACAGCATAGGCATTTTAGCATTCTTTTTTCTTACCTCCTTTAAAGGTGAGGTACAACTCCATTGGACGCTTATCGCTTACGTACCGCTAAGCATGCTGGTGCTTATCAGTTTTGCTAAGCCGGGAGGCAAACCTGTTTGGTTTAACCGTTTGGCGGTGATAAACCTCAGCCTGATTTTGCTTGTTCGTATCTGTATTATCTGGGGGCCTCCGTTGTTGCTAAAGATCGATGCCATGAAAAGCTTTTTCGGCTTTAAGGATTGGGCTCATCAGATCCAGAAAAAGGCAGGCAATAATTATGTGATATTTTATGAAGGTTTTCAGGATCCGTCCAAATACAATTTTTATAATAACACCACCCGTGGGCTTGCCTATGATTCGCGGCATTATCGCCGTACCCAGTATGATATCTGGCCTATAGAAGACAGCATTCAGCATAAAAAAACTTATTATGTACTGGATGTTTGGTTGCCCGGTGTAACAACCGATTCCATTAACGTATTTGCCGGTAAATGGTATGGCGGTTGGGTTGATGACACACGCACCTATCAGCGGGTTGAATTTGAAACACTTGCTCCCAAAGAAGCCCTTAGTCCGGGCCAAAAAATAGATTTCGATCTTACGGTTAAAAATCCTTATCCATTCGCTATTGATCTCAGTAATAAAAATCAAAAGCACCCTGTATTTTTTGAAGCCTGCTTTTTTAAAAAGACAGATCAGATCACTAATCAAAAGGCAGATGATTCATTCCATAACATTGCCCTAAAGCCGGGCGAAAGCACTCATTTTAAATTTAACGTAACAGCACCGGAGCAGCCTGGCAGATATCAACTCATTTTTTCATTGCGTACCGAACCATTTTTTGGCGGACGTAACAGTAAGAGCATCAACATTACAGTAAAATAATAAATCGACTATGTTTAAACGGATATACCTTTTTGTCTTTTTTTCGATCATAACCACCACTGCCGCCCTTGCACAGGGTAGCCTTGATATCCATTTTAATGGCTTGGGTTTTATGGATAACCGGGAGTACAAAGATTTTGTTGCCCGCTCACGCACCTATTCGGGCGTGCGTACCGCGCTTGACCTGGGCTTGAATATCGATAGTGTGAACCACTTTATTGTAGGGGTTAACGGCATTCATGAGTTTGGTGCAAAACCATACTTTTTAAAAGTTAACCCCGTTGCCTATTACAGCTTTACCGGTAAAAACTGGCTGTTCAATGCCGGTGCTTTCCCGCGCGAAGGTTTGCTGGACGATTATCCACGGGCTCTACTGAACGATACTTTGCGCTACTATCGCCCCAATGTTGAGGGTTTGCTTACGCGTTTTCATAATGCCCACTTTACCGAAACTGCCTGGATTGACTGGGTAAGCCGCCAAACCGTTACTGATCGTGAGCAGTTTCTGTTCGGCTTTTCGGGCAAATACCGGCCAAGCTTAACCGGCCCCTTTTATGTATCGCACTATTTTTTGCTGATGCATGATGCAGGAGCCGAGGTATTGCTGCCTAATGATCATATCCAGGACAATGGTGGCGGACAAATAAGATTAGGTTTAGATTTAAGTCATAAAACCATTTTAGATTCGTTATCTATTGAGGCAGGCGGCATGATGTCGTTTGAGCGGGTTAGGGGTGTTGATGGTTTTCATAAACCTGCCGGCTTTGTAGCCAATGCCTATTTAAGCTGGAAACGTTTTGCCTTGTTTGATGAATTTTACAAAGGCCAGGGCAGCCATATTATTTATGGTGATGCCTTTTTTGAAAAGAAGACCTACAACCGGCTTGATATTATTTACACGCCGTTTTTATACAAGCGTGTAAAAGGGCAATTTATATTAAGCCTGCACCAAACACCGGGCTACAGCAGCAACCAGGAAGCCTTCAGGGTAACGGTTGACCTGGGCCGACAAACTTTGGTAAGGTTTAAAGATTAGTGAAGTTATGTGTAGAGACGCATTACATGCGTCTTTGCCTTAAATAAAATGACAGATCCTGCAAATTTCTGTCGCAAAAAGAGACGCATGTAATGCGTCTCTACAGTAAATGTTAACCTTTATAACACATATATATCATCCATGCAATTAAAAAAACAACTATTAATTTTTGCAGTATTACTGCTGGCGGCACCTGCAAGGCTGCTGGCACAAGACAACCAGTTTTCGGGCTGGGCGGCTATTTTTCATAGCCAAAAATTATCCGAACATTGGGGCTATTCGTTTGATGGGCAATTGCGCTCGCATGATGAAGTAAGTTACCTAAAGCATATCCTGCTCCGCCCTTCGGCTAATTATTATTTTGCCAAAAACAAGGTAGGGGCCTTGGGTTATGCATACATAGCTACCTATGGCCGCACTCCGAGTAACGAAACAACATTTCGCCCGGAGCACCGTATCTGGCAGCAGTACACATATACCCATAAGCTTACCAAGCATGTGCAATTGGCACACCGTTTTAGGTTAGAGCAGCGTTTTTTAGGGAATACTGCCGCTAATAAAAATGATCGGTATTTTGCCCAGCGTTTCAGGTATTTTGCCCGCGCGGTGATCCCGATGAAGCCTGACTCGGACGTGTTTACAGAAGGTGCTTTCCTCGCCCTGCAAAACGAGGCTTTTGTAAACGTTCAAAATAAGAATAAAGTTAATAAACACTTTTTTGATCAAAACCGTGCTTATGTAGCGGTTGGTTACCGCTTCAGCAAATCATTTGATGCCGAAGCAGGATATTTGAACCAGTACATTAAACAAGCTGATGCTTATGTGGTAAATCATGTAGCACAGCTGGCTTTTTACACGAGGTTTTAAGACCAAAAAATTCCCCTCTTGAGAGGGGGCGCGGAGGAGGGAGTGGTAGCAGGGGTGTGTTTCTGCTGTAGACTTATCAAAGCAGAAACACACCCCTTCGCCCCTCTCAAGAGGGGAATCGCACACCCCCAGCTTTTTAGAATCTTACTTCCAAACAAAAGACCCTTGCCAATATCACTGGCAAGGGTTTTTTGTTTGGCGATTATATTGAGTTAAAATGATTACTTCTTCGCTTGTGCTATTAGTTCGTTATTTAAACGTACGTACTCATCAGTTTTCATCTCAGTAGCCATTTTTACACCTTCCTGGGCTGTTGCTATGGCTGCAGCTTTATCACCTTTTTTCAATAAGATCCGGGCTTTCCATAGTTTAGGCACAAACGGCGGAAAGTTCTTGTCTTTTTCCAATTCGGTAGCCCAGGTTAAGGCCTTGTCCATATCTTTATTATTGTTGTAGTAATAGATCAAAGCTTCATAGTATGGCTTTTTATCTGTATTCATGGCCGAGTCAATTCGGGCCATCACCTTGGTATCGATATCGGTGGTCATGTGGATGGTGAAGCCGCTGTGCTCCCACATCATCTGCAAATCGCAGGTAGTTGCCGCTACATTGCTGAACGCGAGAGTCATGGTTTCTGTTAAAGCCTTAAGGTGTTCTGTTTTTACTTTAAACCGCAAAAAGTCATCAGCTTCCTTATAGTTATATGCGCCCCATTGTTTAGGTTGTTTGCTGAGGATGATAGTCCACTCGTTTTCGCCGGGGATGCTGAACAGGCCATACTCGCCCGCCGGGATCTTGTTGCCCTCCATACTTACCTCATCGGTAAATTTAATTACCGTGGCCGAATTGGCCCCCGTGCGCCAAACTTTTCCGTAAGGTTCCATGCCTCCAAATATTTTACGGCCTCTTACATCCGGACGGGAGTAAACCAGACTGATTTTGCCGAGGCCGAAATCCTGCACAACACTTTGTGTTGAACTGGGTTGCGGCGTTAACTGCGCATAAACATTTACCGCAGTAAGGATCATCATCGTGATGATACAGGTAAATAACTTTTTCATGATTAAGTGTGTGGTGGTTATATAAGATTAATAATTGGTGTGCTACTTTTTATCGGCAGTGAATGTACCCGCGTCAACATCTTTTAAAAAGGCAATGAGATTTTTGAAATAATTTTGCTGATCATCATACATACTCATGTGGCTGCCGTTAGGGCACAGGTAAGTGCGGCTGTTGGGCAGCAGGCGACTTTCTTTTTTCATGTCTTCGGGGTTCATTTCATCATGTACGCCGCCTAAAACAAGGGTAGGCGTTTTTATATCCTGCAGTTTGTCCCAAAATTCCCATCCTTTAAAATTACCGGTTACATGAAATTCGTCAACGCCCTGCATTTGTATGTATATGGTATGATTAGCTTTTTTAAAGGCACGCCATAAAGGTTCAGGCCAGCTCTCTAATGGAAGCCTGCAGATCACCCGGGTATATAGTTTATTCATCAGCAGGTCGTTGTATTGAGGCGAGTCGTATTGTTTAAGCCTGTCTAACGAATCAAATACAGTGATATCACGCGGCGTAAAAAACTTCTTCTTCAACTCAGCGGCATAGGCAACGTAGCCTTTAATACCGGCTGTCATGTTTGATAATACCGCCCCCTTAACGTGCGATTGGTATTTGTGCAGGTATTCCATAGCCAGCATACCGCCCCATGAATGTCCGAGTATATAAAAATTATCAAGCCCTAATCCTTTACGCACTTCTTCAACCTCTTCAACATAACGCGGAATGTTCCATAATGAAGTATCAGCAGGAGCATCCGAATTACCACAGCCAAGCTGATCATAATAATAAAACTCAACGCCCTCCTTCGGCAGAAAATCCTCAAAGCATTCCATATAATCATGTGAAAAACCCGGACCGCCATGCAGCAGCAACACCTTTATTTTACCATCGCCAACTTTTTTTGTCCATACGTTATATTTACCGGCAACTTTAATGAGCTTATTCCCGCCGGTTTTTATTTCGTAAGGAGTGTTTGATGATTCAGTTGCGGTATCCGCCCCTGGTTTTGACGGATTGTTGCATGCGCAAAAGCAGGCAGCAATCAGGACGAAGAATAGCTTTTTCATGGTTAGCGATAGGAATGGTGGAGGTGATTATTTTAGATAAAGATAATAAGAAGCTAACTAAATTAGCTTCACTGGATATACAAAAAAAGCGTCATTGCTTTATTAATTGCAATGACGCTTCTAAATACTTAAAGAGGTTGCTTCTTTGGGGAGGATAAGTGAGGTTTATATCCTCTCGATATCTCCGCTACCTGCTTTTGAGCTTGAAATATTTTTAGCACCGCCGGTGTAATGCACATCGCCTGAGCCGCTTACAGATGCTTCAATTTTGTTGCTGGCGTTGATGGTGGCATCGCCCGAACCGGCTATATGCACTTCGGTGTTAATGGTGATCAGGTCTCGGGCGGTAAAATCACCGGAGCCTACAACATTTACTCTCGAATTATCGGCACGGCCCGAAAGTTTCATATCACCAGAGCCTGAAATGCTGCTGTCCAGGTTTTTAGCATTCACTTTGCCAAGCATATCGCCCGAGCCAACAACTTTTAATTTTAATGAGGTAGTGCTGATGCCTTCTTTAAAATAAACATCGCCGGAGCCGGCAACGTTAATGCTGGTCATATCTTTAGCTACCACATGTACAATCATTTTACGGCTGCGGCCAAAGCTCCAGTTATCCCAGTTGGTGCCTTTTTTACTGTAGATTTTCAATACACCGCCCTGCACTTCGGTAATGATCTTGTCAATAACATCCGAAGGTGCTTCAACTTTTACCGATTCGTTTGAGCCCTGTGTAAAGTAGACATCAAAAGAACCTGCCAGGTCAATAGCGCTAAAGCCCGATAAATGACGGTCTTGCGTGGTTTGGTCGGCGTGTTTAACAATTGGGTTTACTGTTTTTGCCGATGCGTAACCTGTAGTTCCTGCTGCCAACACGGCTGCCAATAATATTTTTGAAATCGATTTCATGACGGTTGTTTTAGTTTCGTTTTCAAATTAGACGCCGGCAGGGGGAGGAAAGTTGCACGGGATTTGATTTTTTTGTGGGGGGAGAACGGTGAGTAGTTGATTAGGTTGATTGGGTGAGTGGTTGTTTGGGGTTAAACCATTCACCCAATCAACCATTCACCCAATCAACCATTCACCCAATCAACCATTCACCCAATCAACTTTCAATCAACCTTAATATAATAATTGAAAGTATCCACCTCTACATTGTCCTTCGTAATACCGTCAATCTTTACAGGGGTAAACTGTGTGGTTGGTTTAATAAATATATAACCGCCACCTTTTACACGCACCTTTACCGGCATGTTGAAGCCTTCGGCATTGGCAATCCATTTGGAATAAAGCTTGCCGTCTTTAACAACAAACTGCAGGGTTGGGATATCCTTATAATGCAGGTACTGGTCAAAAACAGGGGCAAGGTTCATGCCTGCCTGTTTGCAGATATAGCCTACAACATCATCATAAGTAACTGTTTTATGATAGAAGGTTTTGTTAAGCCCGCGGAGGATACTGCGCCATTTGTCATCATTATTGATAATGGTGCGCACCATGTTTAACAGGTTGCCGCCTTTATAATACATATCACCTGAACCTTCCATGTTTACACCATACGGCCCTACAATTGGTTTATCGTTACGGATATTTTTACGGGTTCCGTTCACGTATTCCTGCCCGGCTTGTTTACCGTAATAGGTTTCAATGAACAGCGATTCGGAATAGTTAGTAAAACTTTCGTGGATCCACATATCGGCCACATCTTTTGAGGTGATGTTATTGCCAAACCACTCATGACCGCTTTCGTGTACCACGATGAAATCCCATTTTAGGCCCCAGCCGGTACCTGAAAGGTCGCGACCGAGGTAGCCGTTTTTGTAGTGATTGCCATAAGCGGTGCCGCTTTGGTGTTCCATACCCAGGTGTGGCGTTTCAACCAGTTTATAGCCATCTTCATAAAAAGGATAGGGGCCAAACCAGTATTCGAACGATTTAAGCATTCGCGGCGCATCAAGCTCCCATTGTTTTTTGGCTTTGTCCACATTGTAACTTAATGGCCAGTAGTCGAGCGTTAACGGACCTTTTTCACCCTGGTAAGTGCCTTCAAAGTGGGCATAGTCGCCAATGTTGGCTTCTATGTCATAATTGTTGATAGGGTTAGCCACAAACCAATCGAAGCGTGTATAGCCGTTATTTAAGTCGGTTACTTTGCGTAATCTGCCGTTGGATACATCTTTTAAACCATTAGGTGCGCTGATACTGATCAGGGCGCTGTCTACCTCGTCATATTGATGATCTTTGGTTGGCCACCAGATGCTTGCGCCGATACTCTGGCAGGCAGTTGCCACCCATGGTTTGCCCAATGAGTCTGTAGTATATACCACGCCGCCATCCCATGGGGCACGTTTGGCAATAGTTGGGTTACCGGAATAATAGACAGTAAACTCGTCCTTGCTGCCTTTTTTTATGGTTTTTGGGAAGGTAACAAACACCGCATTAAACTCGCGCGTAAAGGGGATTTCGGTGCCCTCATACACCACTTTCTCTATTTTTAAATTAGAAAACAGGTCGAACTGAAGTTTAGTAAAGTCTTGGGTAGCGGTAAATTTGAACAGGTTGCTGCCGCTGATGAATTTTTTATCGATATCAAACTTCACATCCAGGTGATAGTAGTTAATATCATAGCATGTGCGCAGCGGTGTTAAGCTGCCTCGGAGAGAATCGGCATGGGTAAATGTTTGCCTGTTGGTGCCTAACTGTGCCTGAGTTGGCGCTATGCCAGCTACGGTAAGACCTAAAGCGACTGCAAAAATATTTAAGAACTTATTTTTCATGTATGTTGAGGGTTAATCCATGAGCGCACCCACGTAGTAGTTTAAATAATCAATTTCAATATTGTCTTTGGTGGCGCCTGCAATTTCAACCGGGCTCATTTGTTTTGTTGGGGTGATGAATTTGTATTCGCCGCCCTTTACACGTACCCTGATGGGCATATTGAAATCTTTGGCTTCGACTATCCAGCGGCAGTAAAGCTTGTTTTCATGGCTGGTAAATTCAAGCACCGGAAGGCTGCGGTAATGCAGGTACTGATCAAAAACTGCTGAAAGGTCCATGCCCGATTGTTGGTTGATAAAGCCCACCACATCGTCATAAGTAACTGTTTTATGATAAAAAGTTTTGTTAAGCCCGCGTAGGATGCCGCGCCATTTTTCATCATCATTAATAACAGTGCGGATCATGTTCAGGAAAACAGCGCCTTTGGAGTACATATCGCCCGAGCCTTCTTTGTTTACATTGTAAACGCCAACTATAGGGCCGTCATTATTAATGGTGAGCCTTAAACCGTAGTTATATTCCTGTCCGGCTTTTTTACCCCAGTTATCTTCCACAAAAAGCGATTCGGAATAACAGGTAAAGCTTTCGTGGATCCACATATCGGCAAGGTCCTTATCGGTTATGTTATTGCCAAACCATTCGTGCCCGCTTTCGTGAACGATGATGTAATCCCATTTGCTGCCCCATCCAGTGCCCGATAAGTCATAGCCCATATAGCCATTCAGGAAGTGATTGCCATAGGCCACTGCTCCCTGGTGCTCCATGCCCAGGTGCGGGGTTTCAACCAGTTTATAGCCATCTTCATAAAAAGGGTAAGGGCCAAACCAGTGCTCGAAGGCTTTCAACATAGGCTTAACATTGGCGGCAAATTGTTTTTTTGCTTTTTCCAGACTGGTTGGCAGCACCCAATAATCGAGCGTAAGCTTGCCTTTTTCGCCCATGTAGGTATCTTCAAAATGGGTGTAATCGGCAATGTTGGCAGCAACATCATAGTTATTGATCGGGTTGGCCACAAACCAGTCGAACCGGGTATAGCCATCCTTAAGTGGAGTTACTTTACGCAGGCGACCGTTAGATACATCTTTCAAACCTTTTGGCACACTGATGCTGATCATCATGCTGTCCACCTCATCGGCCAGTTGATCTTTATTGGGCCACCAGATGCTGGCGCCAATCCCTTCGCAGGCCGTGGCTACAAAAGGTTTACCCAGCGAATCTTTTTTAAATACCAAGCCACCATCCCAGGGGGCGTTTTTAGCTATGATCGGGTTGCCGGAATAGTAAACGGTAAACTCATCTTTGCTTCCTTTACTTATGGTTTGAGGAAAGTTGAGAAACACCGCATTGCCATCGCGGGTGAAAGTAAGTTCTTTCCCTTTGTAAACAACTTTGCCGATATTAAGGTTAGCAAACAGGTCGAATTGCAGTTTATTAAAATCCTGTGTGGCGGTGAATTTAAACTGGTTGCTGCCGCTGATAAACTTTTTATCGATATCAATTTTAACATCAAGATGGTAATAGTTGATATCGTAACAAGTGCGCAAAGGCGTGAGCATTCCTCGCAGCGAATCGGCATGGGTAAACTGCTCTTTTTCCTTAAGGAGCTGTGCCCCGGCTGGCTGAGTGAATGTTGCAGCACTTAATAAGGTCAGGGCTGTAAGATATAGTTGTTTTATTTTCATGTACTTAAATTGTGCCAGGTTAAAAGGTAACCATTAAATTGGTTAATCAATCATTTGCCATTTAATCAATTTCCACTTTTGGGATTTTGAATTATATCTAAAAGTTTTTCTTGCTTCATACCTTACATTGGCGTGTATTTGAGTAGTGATGGTTTTTTGTTTGGGATTAATGTATGCCGGAAATGAACCAACGCTATCAGTTAAATATCTGCTCAAATAAAAATGACCGTTTTTATCCTGAAGATAAAAATTGTAAAGTGGGCCGCCGTTACCCCCCGAATCGTACTTGATGGCAATATCTTCAAGTTCATCGAAATTAACATCAGCAATCACTAAGTCACCAAAATCGTAATCCGATACTTCCGCATTCTTCCTGTAACCAGTTATATACGAACGCGTAGCATCGCAATTTTTAAATACATCCTCATACAATAGATCCGCTTTATAGCTTATGTTTTGCCAAACGTTTGATTTAGTTTTACGAGAGATTTGTAAAGTAACATCCGCAGTATAATTTATGCTATCTGTTAGCGGATATCTTCGGACAACTGTTTTATAATCATATACTTTAGATAAATTAGGATGGTTGCAGGTTTGCGCATCCAATCCTGAATGTATACCCAGAGCAATTGTAATTATAAAAAACGGTCTTCGGTTCATACCAACAAATTACAAAAAACAATTGGCTGGGGCCTAATAGTTCCGCCAATTGTTTGAAAGCAAGGGAAAAAACTAATCTCTAATCTCCAACCTCTACTTCAACACCTGCACATCAATGTAACTGTCGTTATAAACGGTTTCGGTAGCTTTGATATAATCACTTTCATCAGCCTTATACGGGTTCTCCACAAATTTTTGTGGGTTGCGTGCTACTATCGGGAACCAGGTGCTTTGTACCTGGATCATGATACGGTGACCTTTTTTAAAGGTGTGCAATACATCCTGCAGGCGGAAATTTACATCGGTTTTTTGATTAGCTACCAGTGCTTCCGGTTTTTCAAAGCTGTTACGGAAACGTGCCGGCATTACTTCCGAACGTACCATTTGCCAGTAATTGCTCAGGATAATGTTTTTGTTGGGCATGTATGGGTTGTTAGGTTCATCGGGCGGATAAACGTCAATCAGCTTTACAACAAAATCGGCATCGGTACCAGTGGTGGCTATTTTCAGGTGCGCCATGATCTCGCCGCCAAGGGTAAAATCATCATTTAATATTTCGCTCTGGTAAACCAAAACATCCGGGCGGCGACCTGCAAAACGCTGGTCCTCACTCATATAATTATGAGGGGTAAAGCCCATGGTAGTGGTGTTATCTTCAGTGTAAGGAACCGGTTTAAGCGGATCGCTTACATAGGAAACTGAACCTGCGGTTGCAGGCTGAGTATTGGTAAGCTTACCATCGGCACCTAAAAACATTTTTTCGTGTACGGCATTGGCGGCAGGCCATTTATCAAATGTTGCCCATTCCTTTTTACCAGTATTAAACATATAAGCATTTGGTAAGCCGGAATTTTTATCTCCATTACCTTTCAAAAAGTGGTTAAAGAATTTGGCTTCAATATTTTTTTGATAGAATGTAGCCACGCTATCACCAAAGTAAACATTGCTGTGCATGGTATGCCCTGTTTCGCGCGACCAGCGACCGTGACCGAATGGCCCCATTACTATGGTGTTATATGCATTTGGATCTGACTTGTTAATGGTTTTGTAAATAGCCAGCGGACCGGTTAGATCTTCGGCATCAAACCAGCCGCCAACCAGCATTACCGCAGGTTTTACTTTGCCGTAGTGTTTCAGCAAACCGCGTTTTTGCCAAAACTCATCGTAATTAGGATGATTGATGGTTTCCTGCCAGAAGAAGTTATCATGATAAAATTTATCGGCATTTTTTAGCGGGCCAAGATCTAATAAATACTGGTAACCGTCTTTGCTATCGGGTTTAAGCATGGAGTACCAGGCTTTGCTGGTTGTATCAGTTTTTTGAACACCAAATACCGGGAAGGTGAAAAAGTACCCTTCAATGAAGGCACCGTTGTGGTGAAAATCGTCAAAAAAGAAATCAGAAATAGGGGCCTGCGGAGATGAAGCTTTTAGGGCCGGGTGGTTTGACAGGATGCCCGCTGCAGTATAAAAGCCCGGGTAGGAGATACCATACTGGCCAACCTTGCCATTGTTGTTAGCTACGTTTTTAACCAGCCAGTCGATAGTGTCGTAAGTGTCGGAGCCTTCGTCAACATCTTTCTTGCTTTTCTTGTTATCGATAACCGGCGTCATGTTGGTCCAGGTGCCTTCGCTTTTCCAACGGCCGCGTACGTCCTGGTAAACAAAAATATAGCCCTCTTTCATCATAATTTCAGACGGGCCAAGCCTTGCCGGATATTTGTCCTCGCCGTAAGGGGCGATGCTGTAGCAGGTACGCATCATCATCATCGGGTACTTATTTTGCGATGAAGCATCCTTTGGGGTATAAATAGAGGTGAACAGTTTTACACCATCGCGCATGGTGATGTACACCTCTTTTTTGGTAAAATGCTCCTTTACATAGTTGCTTTGAGCATTAACGCCGGTATATAATAATACCAGCACAAAAAATAAGTTGATTTTCTTCATAAGATCAGTCGTGTTAAATTGGGCTAAATTTAATAAAGAGTTAACGATAAACCGATTTATCAATGGTTCTGTTACAAACTGGATAAAAAGCTGTTAGTTTAGGATAAATCTGAATCATGATTTATGGGATTAAAGGATTGTCGCGATTTTGTCTGAATTAAATGAATTTATTGAATTTGCCTGGTATTCTGATAATTCCTTAATTCGATAAATTCAGGTTCAGACAATAATCCTTAACTTTGCCCACCATAAAATACACACTACTATGCAATATGATGTTATAGTTATAGGTTCGGGCCCCGGTGGTTATGTAGCCGCTATCCGCTGTGCCCAGCTTGGTTTAAAAACCGCTATTGTTGAAAAGTATAATACCCTTGGCGGTACCTGCCTTAACGTAGGTTGTATCCCGTCGAAGGCGCTGCTTGATTCGTCTGAACATTACCACAATGCTGCCCATGCTTTTAAAACCCATGGCATCAACCTTAAAGATCTTTCGATAGATTTTGGACAGATGATCAAACGCAAGCAGGAAGTTGTTGATGCCAATACCAGCGGCATCAGCTACCTGATGAAGAAAAACAAGATCGACACTCACTTTGGTGTAGGATCATTCAAAGATAAAAACACCATCACTGTTAAAAAAAACGATGGTACTGTTATCGAAATCACCGGTAAAAACGTGATCATCGCTACAGGGTCAAAACCATCGGCATTGCCATTTTTGCCTATCGATAAAAAACGCATTATTACATCAACCGAAGCATTAAGCTTGAGCGAAGTGCCAAAACACCTGGTGTTGATCGGTGGTGGTGTTATTGGTTTGGAGCTGGGTTCGGTTTATGCCCGTTTAGGCGCCAAAGTATCTGTAATTGAATTTATGGATGGCATTATCCCAACTATGGATAAAGGTCTTGGTCGCGAATTACAAAAAGTACTGACCAAACTGGGTATGGAATTTTACCTGGGCCATAAAGTTACAGGTGCCACAGTAAAAGGCAAAGAAGTAACCGTTAGCTGTGATACACCTAAAGGCGAAAAGCTGGAACTGAAAGGCGATTATTGCCTGGTAGCCGTAGGTCGTATAGCTTACACCGATGGTTTAGGTTTAGAGAATATCGGCATTACCGTTGAGGAACGTGGCCGTAAAATTACAGTTGATGAGCACCTGGAAACCAAAGTAAAAGGTGTTTACGCTATTGGCGATGTGATTAAGGGCGCTATGCTTGCCCACAAAGCCGAAGATGAAGGTACGCTGGTTGCCGAAATTATTGCCGGCCAAAAACCGCATATTGATTATAACCTGATTCCGGGCGTGGTTTATACCTGGCCGGAAGTTGCAGCTGTTGGTCAAACGGAAGAGCAGCTGAAAGCAGCCGGTGTTAAATACAAAACCGGTTCGTTCCCGTTCAAAGCAAGCGGTCGTGCCCGTGCCAGCGGCGATCTGGATGGTTTTGTAAAAGTATTGGCCGATGC
The DNA here is from genome assembly GCF_049949235.1 of Mucilaginibacter sp. R-33. Taxonomy (NCBI): domain Bacteria; kingdom Pseudomonadati; phylum Bacteroidota; class Sphingobacteriia; order Sphingobacteriales; family Sphingobacteriaceae; genus Mucilaginibacter; species Mucilaginibacter sp. R-33. Next base: position 4,304,926 of record NZ_CP188089.1, on the reverse strand, counting down.
CACTACCGACGAGATTTTAGGTGTACACATGATTGGTCCACGTGCTGCCGATATGATAGCCGAGGCAGTTGTAGCGATGGAGTACCGCGCGAGTGCCGAAGATATTTCGCGCATGAGCCACGCCCACCCAACCTATACCGAAGCTATGCGTGAAGCATGTTTGGCCGCTACTGAAAACAGGGCGATACATATTTAATTTGGAATTCGGACTTTCGATTTCGGATTTTTAATTTTATAAAAGCAGGAACAACTTTATGTTCCTGCTTTTGTTTTATGTACAGATGCAGACATTAATCAATATCGGAATTGTGTTATTAACCATTGCGTTCATGGAACTGCTCTCCTGGGCCATGCACAAATATCTTTTCCATGGGCCCTTGTGGTTCATCCATAAAACTCATCACCAACAAAGGCATGGCTGGTTTGAATTAAACGACCTGTTTAGCATCGGCTTCGCGGGCTTTGCTTTATGGCTAATGTGGATTGGGCATTTGAGTTTAGACTACCGCTTTTGGATTGGTACTGGTATCAGCATCTACGGTATCATTTACTTCATTTTTCACGACTGGTTTATCCATAACCGTTTCAAAGCATTCAAAAGTGATAATCGCTACCTGGCCGGCATCCGCCGGGCACATAAAATCCATCATAAATCGACGGAGAAATATCCATCGGAAGAGTTTGGGTTGCTGGTGGCTAATAGGAAGTGGTTCAGGAAGTAAGATTACATAATGTAGTGGCCTAAATGATGGGCGTTATATTTACTAAATCGCCGTCATCAAAGCCCACAGAAACAAAAAGCGATCTCTGATATTTTATAAAATACTCTTTTTTTAATCGAAATTTGACGATATCATTTATTGCTAAAGATGCATATGCTAATGGTAATATCCAATCCAAAAAGACATGGTTTTTTCGATCCGCTTTTAATATCTCATCTATCAAAATCAATATATCGGGAATAATGTATTTATGTTGTGGGTCGTAAACGGGATCTAAGGCCCACTCGGCGTCGTCAGAATTGTAATTATCTGCGCCATTTAGATAAATGGCATAAACTTCTTTTTCTGCTCCGGCATCATCCTGGTTTAAAATCCTAATTATTCCGATCCAAATAGCTAATACATTTTCTGGTATTGGAGATTGTATAGCCAGACGCTCCATCCACAAAGCCAGGTCTGCCTGATCAGCTTCGATATCAAGTTGTTTTAACTTATCCCAATAATCCGCAGTTATTAATTTCGAGCAACAGTCAATAATTTTATCCCACGAATCTCTAAGTGGCAAATTTAAATTGATCGTAGAAGTAAGACTATCCCACGCTGCCTCGTGTATTGTTGCCATATTGATTGTATAAGGTTTTGATTTTGTCAAAGATAATAGCTTGCATGATAAAATTATAATCTTAAAGGGTTCTCGTATTATCTTTGCCTCCAACATCTATGAACATCCTCATCGTAAACAACACCCCCATCCCGGCAACAAAATATGGCGGCACCGAGCGTATCATCTGGTGGCTTGGCCACGAGCTGAATAGGATAGGACATAAGATTACCTATTTGGTAGGAGCGGGTTCAACTTGTCCGTTTGCGAGGGTGCTGATCTACGATCCGGCTGTTGACATAAACCAACAGGTGCCCGATGATATTGACGTGGTACATTTTCAGTTCCAGGTGAGTGATTTTACTAAGAAGCCTTATATCGTTACGGTACATAATAACCCGGGTGGTGTGCAATTAGATGTTAACTCGGTATTTGTATCAGCGAATCATGCGCAGCGTCATGGTTCAACGGTTTTTGTACACAATGCTATAGATACAGCAGACTATCAGAAGCCCGATCTCAACAATAAACGCACCCATACCCATTTTCTGGCTAAAGCAGCCTGGCGGATTAAAAATGTAAAAGGGGCCATCGATGTAGCTACCATGAGTGGTAATAAACTGGTGGTACTTGGAGGTACCCGGCTTAACTTAAAAATGGGTTTGCGTTTTACACCTAACCTTAATGTGCGTTTTAAGGGAATGGTTGGTGATGAGGCAAAATCGGTAGTAATGAACGGTTCAAAAGCCCTGCTTTTCCCGGTACTGTGGCATGAGCCATTTGGAATTGCTATTGTTGAAAGCCTGTATTTTGGCTGCCCGGTTTTTGGTACGCCTTACGGATCGTTGCCCGAGCTGGTGCCCGCTGAAGCTGGCTTGCTTTCTGTAAGTAAAACAGAATTAGCAGCCGGACTAAAAAATGTTGAAAGCTTTAATAAACAATATTGTCATGAGTATGCTGTCGATAATTTCAGTATCGGCAAGATGGCAAAGGAATATTTAGCGCTGTACGAACGGGTTTTGAATGGTCAAGTGTTAAATTCAGTCAAGCCCGAACTGATCAACCGTGATCAGCCTAAATACCTGCCTTGGAATAATTAAAATTCGGCTATTTTTGAACATAAATATTTTTAGTGGATAGTTCATCAGCTTCAATTTTCTCTTTACAAAAGCGGCCTTATCTTATTGTGCTGTTATTGGCTATCGTGCTCAATGTAGCAGGTATCGGCATCAAATTCTTTACCGATGACCCGGCGCTGTATTCGGCTCTTTCAAGGAGCATGGCACAAAACAATAATTTTACCGATCTGCTATATCACGGTGCCGACTGGCTGGATAAACCGCATTTCCCCTTCTGGATTATCGCCATCAGTTTTAAAGTGTTCGGTATAAATACCATTGCCTATAAATTGCCCGCCCTGCTGTTTTTTTTCATGTCGGTGGCGTACACTTACAAGCTTGCCAAAAAGTTTTATGGCGATGAAACAGCTATTATCGCTATCCTGATCCTGCTTACCGCTCAACACAGCGTAATGTCAAATACGGATGTACGTGCCGAGCCTTATATTATGGGCCTGCTCATGGGGGCCGTTTACCATTTTTATAAAGTAAAAGAACGGTTCAGCATGGCCGATATGCTGCTGGCATCAGTATTTACTGCCTGCGCAGTGATGACTAAAGGCATCTACCTGCTCATCCCGATTGGGGCGTCAATTATTGGCGATTATTTATTTCAAGGAAATATCAAAGGCGTGTTCCATTGGAAATGGCTGCTCTCGTTTATATTGGTGGTGATATTTACTTTACCCGAAATTTATTCGGTATATACCCAGTTTGATCTTCACCCCGAAAAAGTTGTTTTCGGTCGCACCGGGATTTCAGGCATCCACTGGTTTTTGTGGGACAGCCAGTTTGGGCGTTTCAACAATAACGGTTATATTACGAATACACACGGCGACAAACTATTTTTTGTTCATACCCTGCTGTGGGCTTTCGCGCCATGGGCTATTCTCCTGTTCTATGCACTTTATGCTACCGTCAGGAAAATGATTAAAGGTATAACCCAGCCCGAGTATCTATGTATCTCGGGAAGCGTATTAATGTTGCTGATCTTTTCGGCATCGAAGTTTCAGCTGCCATTTTACACTAATATCCTGTTCCCATTTTTTGCTATTATAACCGCGGTTTTTATTAGTTCATTAAAAGCTGGCGCCGCGTTAAAGTTTTTCAAGATAGCTCAATACATTATCACAGGGCTTTTATTGGTAGCTGTTATAGCGCTTAATTTCATTTTCGCGCCCGAATGCTGGCCTGTTTTTGTTTTGTTGATTGCAGCGTTTATTGGGTTGTCCATCTACATTTATAAAAATCCGACACAAATTTACCAGCCGGTATTTTTGTTTACCTGTGCCGTATCGGTACTGGTGAATGCTTACCTCGTAACCGTTGCTTATCCTATTATTGTTGATTACCGGGGAGATCTTTCGGCCGCCGAATACCTCAATCAAAACTATCCGCAGCAAAAAGTAAGCGCCGCGGTTTTATCAAATACCTTCGATTTTTACTACAAAGGCGAAGCTACTTATAGTAACGTTGACGATATTCTAAAAACAGACCATCTGAAAAGCCGGATTATAGTAGCCGATGAAAAAGCGGTAGCCGAATTAAAAGACAAAGGGATTGCTTATACTATAATAAAAGCTTTCCAGGATTTTCCTCATGAAAACCTGAGCCTGCCCTTTATCATCAAAAAGAGGAGGAGTACTACTTTGGATCAATTTTATCTGATCAGGATCAGGTAGAGCAATGCCCGCTATAAATTGGCAATGCCCCAATTAACAACTACCTTCTTGTTTAAACGCCTTGGCGGGAGCAACTGTTTAGGCCAGGTTGGTAATTATAGGGTGATAACACATAACAATCAAAAGGCTGTCCCTGAGGCAGCCTTTTGATTGTTTAAATAAATTTACCAGCCCGGATTTTGCGTCAACGCGGGATTAAGGGTAATTTGTTGTGCCGGGATCGGATATAAATAATTTTTTTCCGAAAAATTACGCGCTGTATTGTCAAGGATGAGCTGACCGTTGGCATCTAATGCGTTGGTAGGAGCAGGCTTTAACGGGTTTGGTCCAACATCGGCCTGTGTACCTTTAAATTTAATGCCTACTGGCCATGGGCTTACAAAAGCACTGATGTTTCCATAGGCGGTACCGCCGGTGTTGCTAACCAGGTCGGTAGCGGCACTATGCCAGCGTTTGATATCGTCAAACCTGAAGTTTTCATAATAAAGCTCAATAAAACGTTCCCTCCTGATCTCCGTACGCAGATCCAATCCGTTTGCACCTGCGAAACCATTGGTTAATGGCGGCATATTTTTATTAACGCGCAGGCGTACCAGGTTGAGCGATTTGTTAAGATCAGCATCTGTTATGGCACCGTCACGTTCATAAACTGCTTCCGCATAGTTTAGCAGTACTTCGGCATAGCGGATCACCGGGTAATCTTCCGACTCTTTGGTATCCGGGCAGTTGCGTTCGGTTACCCATTTTTGATTGGTATAACCGCCAATCTTAACAACTTTTCCCATAGATAAAGCGATATCAGCGGCGTCATTTAGCCAGGTTACCCGGTAATTGGCGTTGCCATACCAGTAGTACATATTGTTAACCTGGATAGTATACTTTAAACGATTATCGCGGTTTATAAATTCCGATCCGTAAGTTTCAAAACCCTGGAACAGCGGCGATTTTTCAATAGGCAATCCATCCTGGCATAAAAACGCGTTCACGTATTTATGCTGAGGCCCAATCTGCGTTCCCTGCCGGCTAATATTTGTTCCGATTGTTTTGCTCACATCGTCATAACGGTACGATAAAAGGTACTCATGATTAGCAGTTTTGGTAACGGAAGCCGGGTTTGATTTTAGATTTTCGAGGATAAAAAGGTACTTCTGCGCGGAATCACCCAATATGGTACTGTTGCCGCCCAGTGCATTTGAAGCCGGGGTACCGAAAAGTGCAAACTGATTGCTGGTTATCACCGCGTTGGAAGCCGCGGCCGATTTATCGAGCAGCATATTATAACGGGTTGCATCACCGTTTCTGAATTTTTGCCATGTGCCTTCATAAAGTGCAACCCTTCCTAAAAACGCTTGCGCGGCAGGTTTGCTCACCCGGCCAAAATCTGCAGAATTGGCTAAGATGGAAGCAGGCAGATTTGGTATGGCTGCTTCCAGATCAGCAACAATCAAATCAACTATCTGATCGCGTGATGCCCTGGTGCCATAAAGTTCGGGCGAATCAAGGTTCAGCGTTTTGGTGATCAGCGGAACCCCGCCATACAATTGCAGTAATTCAAAGTAGCAGTAAGCCCTGAAAAATTTGGCTTCGGCAACAAACTGGCTGATGCTGGCCTGATCGGGGAAAGTGGCGGCCTTTTCAAGTAAGTAGTTGCAATTCCTGATCCGGGAGTAATTATTATTCCAGTACGAATCACTTGCCGGTACTGTATTGATACCTGCGCCATACACGCCACCTCCGCCAAATACATCGGCACGCCCGTCATAATGCGGGTTATCTGCAAACGAATTGTTGAAATTACGGAGATAACCATAATATTGGTTGGCAAATGTTTTAAAATCACTGGCCGACTTAAAATATGCCGGATCCGATAGCTGGTCCTGCGGTTTAAGGTTAAGTGACTTGTTGCAGGCGAACAAGCCTGTAACAATAATTATTGAAAGGATACTGAAGATCCTCCGGTAAATATTTTTCATAATCATTTCAATTAAAAAGTAATGTTTGCGCCTACGGTTACATACCTGTAAAATGGATAACGCTCGTTGCCTGCAGTGGTCCTGGTCATTTCAGGATCCCAGCCATCATGAATTTTGCTGTATTCCCACAGGTCGCTTCCCGAAATGTAAAACCTTAAACGGCTGATAGCTTTGGTGCGCTCTGTTAACGATTTTGGTAAGGTATAACCGATAACAAGGTTTTTCAAGCGTACATAAGCGCCGTTTTCAACAGACCAGCTTGAAATCTGGTAGTTGTAACCATTAATTCCATTGCTATGCAGGTTAGGGTAATAGGCATTTGTATTTTCAGGGGTCCAGGTTTTACCAACCCATTGGGTGGTTTGCGCCTGGTAAACGGCGGCAAAAGGTACGCGCCAGTTATTTGCACCACCATTGGCCCTGAATATTGTCCGTTTACCTACTCCTTGAAAAATGCTTGTAAAATCAAAGCCTTTCCATTGCAGGCTTAATGTCAAACCAAAAGTATAGCGCGGAATGTCGCTGCCTAAATAAACAAGGTCGCCCATATCTTTTGCCGATGTACCTGTAGTAAGTTTACCATCGCCGTTAACATCAACAAAATAATTATCTCCCGGACGTAAGCCTGAGTTTTGACCCGGCAGGTTGGTTAAAGGAGTGGCTACAGGGATGCCGATAGTATTGATCACTCCGCCGGGGGCATAATAGGTGGAGTTATAGGTATCAACCTGTGCCTGTGTCTGGAAACGGCCTCCGTATTTAAGGCCGAAATACGACCCAAGCGGGTAGCCCTCAACAGTGGCGTTATAACCTGCACCTAATGCCGGAACGCCATTAAAATATACCAATTTGTTTTGGCTGTTGGTAATATTACCCGAAATACTGTAGGTTACCTGCCCAACATGGTCTCGCCAGGTTAATTGTCCTTCCCATCCCCAGGTTTTCAGATCGCCGTTATTTGACTGGGGCGCGCCGATACCCAAAACAGCCGGATAGGTAACACTCACCAGCATGTTTTTATTCTGATTGCGGAACACTTCAAAAGTTCCGTTTAAGCGGCCGTTCAGCAAACCGAAATCAATACCAATGTTCCGTTTAATCACTGTTTCCCAGGTCCTGTTGAGCGAAACCAGGTTTCCCGTGGTTGTAGTTGCGGTTGCGAGTGCCGAACCTAAAAGGGTATTGCTATTGCCGACATTAAGCGATTGCAGGTAATCATAAAGGCCGATACCGCCCTGGCTGCCCGATGTAGCGTAAGAGGCCCGTATCTTTAACTCGCTAAAAATATTTGTTTTCTTGATGAAGCTTTCTTCGCCTAAGCGCCAGCCGCCCATTAGGCTGTAAAATGGTTTCCAGCGTTTATCCGCAATAAATTTTGAAGAACCATCATACCTGCCGGTTCCTTCAAACAGATATTTGCCTTTATATGCGTAGGTAGCTCTTGCAAAGTATGAACCCAGGGCGTAGTGGTTGCGCTGTTCGTCGTTGGTTACAAAACCGGCCAACGAACTGCTCAGCCCTAAATTTAAAGAAGGTACATCATCGCTGCCCAAATTGTAGGTACGGGTATTAAACATATCATACTCATCTCTTTCGTAGGAACTGCCGATCATTAAAGATACATCATGTACACGGTTGAAAGTATTGGCATAGGTTACGCGGCCAATGAGGTTATAATATTTATCGTTGATATTAGCACGGAAATAGTTTTGGCTTCCTCCCGAAGTACCACCTGCCGGTGCGGTAGTCCCCGTCAGGTATTTATCATCGTATGAATAAAGACGAACTGTTTTGGTTTGCACACGGTCATCCTGCCACCAAACGTTATAACCTGCTGTTCCGGTAAAGGTAAGGTGCTTCATGAAATTATAGGTAAGCGTTGAGTTTAACAGTGCCCGGCTATTGTTTTCCAGGTTGTCGCCCCCATCCCTTAATAGTCCAGCGGGGCTTGTTACTCCTCCCCACTGATATGGCCGGCCAGATTGCGTGAACATAGGCAAACCGATCTGAAATCCGTTTCCGAGCGCACTGTAACTTCCCGAAGTATACATGGTTGGCTGTTGAATATTATTTTGCTCAAGCGCAATATTGGTTTCCAGTTGCACTTTATCGCTGAATCTGTAACCGTTATTAAGCCTGAGATTATAGCGTTGATTACCGTTATTGCCAATCCGGAGCTGGCTGCCGTCATTTAAATACCCTAACGAAACACGATAAGTGTTTTTTTCTGTTCCGCCTGATACCGAAAAATTGTGTTGTGTTGAAGTAGCCCTCCCCCATATGTACTGTTGTAGTGATACATCAATAAAGTCAAGTTCCTTTACATCGAGGAATGCCGGCACAGGCAAGCCGTTATAAAACGAATTTGCAGTGATACCTCCGGTGGTGTTTCCGGGAATCTGTGATGCCAGTACCACCGTGCCTTTATTGGCCAGCGCAAAATTGGCCAGTTGGTACCAAAGGTCGGTTGTTGGCGCTACTCCATAATTATCATTTGTTCGGGCCTGAAGCAGGCCATTTGCCCATTGGTCAATATTTGTCATTTTAGGCTGAAGACCTAAAAATTTCTCAGACACAGAAGGGTCATACTGGATCACCATTTTACCTGCTTTACCTTTTTTTGTAGTGATCAGTACAACGCCATAAGCAGCGCGTGCACCATATATCGAAGCCGAACCATCCTTCAAAACCGAAATATTGTCGATATCATTGGGGTTGATGGAGTTCAGTTCATTGTTATTATTAAGCGCGACCCCATCTAAGATCACCAAAGGGTCTTGCCCGTTAACGGAGGTTGCTCCGCGGATCTGGAAGTTCCAGTTTTCGCGCCCTGGCTGCGCCGAACTTCTGGTTACCACCAAACCCGGAACCTGGCCCTGTAAATTGGCAATAGGATTATTAGTTGGCCCGCGGTCTTCAAAAACTTTTGAGCTCACCGTGGCAATAGCGCCTACCACCGACGGTTTCTTTTGTGTACCGTAAGCAACTACTACAACCTCTTCCAGATCGCTTCTTTTGCCTGATAACTGAATGTTAATAACAGGGTCATCGCCAACAGTGACTTTACGCGTGTTATAACCCAAAAAAGCGAAAGATAACTTTGCTCCGGGATTAACGGTTAATTTGTACTTGCCGTTTACATCAGTTTGAACGCCATTGGTAGTGCCAATAACCTGCACAGTTACACCAGGCAGGGGTTCCCTGGAGGTTGAATCTGTGACAGTACCGCTGATTTGGCGGCTTTGCGCCGCAGCATGATAGCCCATGCCTACCAGCAGCAAAAAAACTAAAAGGCACCTTGCCGAATACTTTTTTTGGTAAAAAAAACTCATAGTTCTTAAATTTTAGGTTTATGACTTAGTGTAATGATCGGCGCTATCCGCTCAATCACCATAAAGACACACGCAGGATTTTATTATACTCATTAATGAATGAGATTCTTTTTAGTGGAGGGATTTGCCGGTACAATTAAGAGATTCAGCTCAGTGATATGTTTAAGTACTACCTATGATATGATTAAAAGGTTATCATAGTGAGTGATTTTACCCCTGCGGCATGTGAGCAAAATTTGGTAAGGAATCGGGTATTGATGACAAGATCTTGTCAGTGTTCAATTTTTTAAAAAGCAGCTGTTCAACTTTTGGGAATGCTATTTTGTAATAGCTTGATTATCAACGATAGTTTGTTCAAAACACGGTTTGATGTATTTTAAACCAAATGTAAGTTGCTGATTATTAGTGCTATTTTTTTGGCGAAAAATACCAGGTGTTCACACTTTTTAAAATTGAACACCTGTGAAATGGGTAATCATCCTTATGTTTTCGAACGCTCAATACAGGCCGCTAATACAAGCTCAAGCACCGGCCTTGAAACAGGTTTGCTAAAGAAACCGGTCACAAAATCATAGCTGAGTGCCCGCTCCTTGTCGGTTGGGTCAATTGACGACGAAAATACATAGAGCAGTGGTTTAACCGGCAGTATGGATTGCAGATCCACAAAACCTTCAAGAAAATCCCAGCCGTCAAACCTGGGCATCCTGATGTCCAGAAAAATAACGTCCGGGCAATCCGCCGGGTTATCTGTCAATGATTTTAACGCATCTTCACCGTCGTAACTATGTGACACGGGTTTAAAATCTTCAATTCCTGCAATAAGCTTGTCCAGTATAATATGGTCAAGTTTACTGTCATCAATAAAGAGTAATCGGAACATAATTGGTAATTATGATATTGTTGCATAAGTTAAGATATATTATCCACTTTTTAAAAAAATGGATAGTATTACTACGCTCAACCTGCAATTGGGAAAAGTTATTGTAGTATTGATTAATTTATTTATAAATTATGTGTGGTTCTATTTTTGAAAGTAATAGCTAAAAGGGCATGCATTTCGCTTTTGCGCATACATACCCTTTTTAGTTTTAATGAACCAGGAATATCACCGGTACCGGAGAAGCAAGCTTATAATTTGGTTAAAGCTATAATGTAGCGCTTTTTTCAACAATTACATTCCTTGCGCGCATATAGGTGGTTCCGGTGGGACCGGGTGATCCTGACGATCCTTCCATTTGGTAATCAATAATGATATTCAGATTTTTCCCGACAAAGTTAGCGCCCGTTTGGGTGCTTTTTAAAGAACCATCTATCCAGTATTCGATGGACACATCGGTCGCATTGGTCTTGGTCATATAAACCGAATAAGTGTGCCAGTTTCCGGGGCTGGAAATAGTTGTACCCACACTCGACCAGCCTCCGCTCGCATTTTTGTAGGTATTTGTCCAGCAGGTTGCACTTCCTTTAAATTCCATAAAGTCACTTTCGGGTGGCCATGAGTCTGCTCCGGTTACCCAAAAGGCAGGCCATGTGCCAGTTTGTGATTCGCATTGAAATTCCCCTTTGAAATGCCACTTAGGCCAGGAGTCGGTTACTACAGGTACGGTCTTGGCATAAATTGTCCCTGAGTAATAATGGATCGGTAAATATGGATCTTTATTGCTGTTGCCAACGCTGCCGCTGGGTGCACTGGTTAGTGTAAGCACCCCTCCGGAAACTGAAATATTTTGAGAGCGCATACGGGCAGACCCATTATGATCAGATCCCCAGGGATACAGATCATTCCAATAAGTGCTGTACGAGCTAAAGGAGGTAGAAGGAATGACATTTACCCATGATACCGTATTGGTTGCAAGATGACTGGCTGAAGTATTTACCGCGGAGTTGGCGGTGGCTGCATTATCTTTTCTACATGCAAAAAACGATGTAATCACAATAAATGCGATTAAAACAAAAGTTAAATTTTTCATAATAAAGATTTTTTAGGTTAATAGGTGTGCTTCTCCCGATAGTTGATGAGAGTACTGGTTAATTGGTGTCACAAATTAACATACTTAAAATCCCATGGATAGGGGGCAAAACTGGAATTTATGGGGGTTATTATATATTAATATTATAATATAACGAGACGATAAAGCTATTGGAGAGAGCGCCCCGAAATGCCCGGAAATGAAAAAGGTTGTTTTCGGGATGAAAACAACCTTTCAGAGCTTACTGTTGCCGGTTATTTCCAGATAGATTTCAACCCGGAAATGCTGATATTATTAATGGCTAATTTTCCGGTGGTTTTAACTGCAAGGTTGTTGAAATCTTCGGTTGGGAAATAGATTGCAGTCATGGTGGTTAAGCCTCCGTCGGCAAATAACTCTACTGATGATTTGTCGACTACTAAAATGAGATCTGAATTTTTAGCAGCGCTTTGCCGCGGTGCGGTAAAACGGCCGGAGAAATTCTTTTGGAAATCCATTTTTCCGGCTTTGGTACGATCTATATAGTATTCATCTTTGGCAGGGTCGTAACCAATAAGCAGTTCTTCACCTCTAGTGTTTGATAGCCTGATGCTATAATCTTTTAAGGTAGCAAAGCTCAATTTTAAAACGTACCGGCTTTTGAGTTTATTAATTTTTGAACTAAGATCAAGAAGAGACCTGTTAAACACGGGCTGCTTTAACGAAATTGTTTTTTCTTCAATGTTTTTTAGTTCAGCCACAGGTTTGGATACCAGTAAAATTTGGCCTTTGCTTTGTTTCAGGCTAAGCTCACGTGGGATGGTTGCGGCATTACGCCAGGCCTTTGTGGGCACCTGATTAGCATATTGCCAGTTACTCATCCACCCTAAAAATATTTTACGGCTGCCGGTATTGCTCCAGGTAATGCCTGCATATTCGTCGGGACCGTAGTCAAGCCACCGGGTATTTGAATCAAGGGGACTAAATTTGTTCCCGTCAAAACTTCCCACAAAGTATTGTGTAGCCGAACCGCCGTTTGGCCCGCCGGGATTAAGGTTTACGATCAGGATCCAGTAGGTTTTTTCGTTCATTTTTAGTGGGAACAAATCAGGGCATTCCCATACGCCACCGTGTGCACCTGCCTTGATGCCGAACTCGCTTTCTTTTTTCCAGTTTTTCAGGTCAGGGGCCGAATAGAAGGAGATGTGATCTTGAGTTGCAAGGGTCATTACCCATTTTTTCTCCGGGGCATACCACATCACTTTGGGGTCGCGGAAATCACGGACTCCGGGGTTTTTTAAAACCGGGTTGGCGCTGTATTTAGTCCATGTGCCGCCACCATCCAGGCTATAGGCAAGGCTTTGGTTTTGAAACTTATCGGTACCCTTTTTTTCCCCTTTAGGGTCATGATGGGTGAATATGGCCACCAGGGGTATTTTGCCATTTTTACCAAACCCGGTTGTATTATTGGAATCGACAACAGCGCTACCAGAAAAAATATATCCAAGGCTATCCGGATACAATGCGATAGGTAACTGTTTCCAGTGGATTAGGTCTTTACTTTCCGCATGCCCCCAGTGCATTGGTCCCCATACAATGTCTTTAGGATAATACTGGAAAAATAAATGATAAGTATGGTTATAATAAACCATACCGTTTGGGTCGTTCATCCAATGCTGGGCCGGTGAAAAATGTACCTGGGGACGATGTTCATCCGCATAAGGTTTTGGGGAGGAATCCTGGGCCTTACAAATACAATTTAAGGCAATAAGGAGGGGCAATATAAATGCGCCGCATTTTGTTTTCATAATTTAAGCTTTTAATAGGTTATATATTTGGCAGGGTATGCAAAAACTTACGGTACTTCTGGTATAAAAAAGGGAATCCCGGCCTAATAATTCAGGCCAGGTTTCCGTTGGTTAATTATAGTTTAATAGCCAGGGTTTTGTTTATATAAACCGTTGGTGAACGTAATCTCCGATTGCGGAATCGGGAGGTATTCATCTCTTCCAGCGGTAAATTTAGCCGTTGCTAAAAATGGCCTCCTAACTTTTTCTACATTAATGTAGTCGTTTAAAGTTTTTTCTGCAATCCCCCATCTAACTAAATCAAAGAAACGTGCCCCTTCGGTAGCAAATTCCAATCGCCTTTCCCATTGTAAAGCCTTGCGGGCATAGTCCTGTGTCCAGTTTGCCGGGCCATAGGGTTTTATATTGTAGGATGAAGGGAAAGTTCCATCCAGCTTTTTAAGTCGCCCTGTACTGGCTGCTGCCCTGTTTCTTATTTGATTAATTAATGGCAGTGCACTTGCCTGTTGCCCTAACTCAATATAAGCTTCGGCCTGCATTAATAAAACGTCATCATACCTGATGATATCATAATTTTTTGCCGAGCCCATAAATGGTCCCAGTTTAAAATAAGATGCGCTTGTAGCTAACTGCTGGTTACGCATAGTATGAAAGTTGCCATAAACTCCCGGGTCGCGCACCCAGCTATTGCTGAATGGTTTGGTGTTATCATATTTGTACGGATGCCCGTCAATGCCAACAGTATGGTCTAACCTAGTGTCGACAGTAACTTTCGACAGATCGGCTATGCTGTTATTGAACGTATCAAAGTTAGGTAAACCATTGGCATCAGTTGTATAGGCATTAACTAAATTCTGACTTGCAGCATGGAACCCGCAACAGCCGTATTGAGGTGCCCCGTGCGGATAGTTTAAGCCGTCTTCAAAATTTAAACGCCCGGAGGTAGTACCATCATTGATAGTAAATTGTATGGCGAATACTGATTCGGGCCCGTTCTCTGTTTCGGGTAAAAAGTTATCAGCAATATCCGGGCTTAGCGAGTATTTGCCAGATGCTATCACCGCTTGTGTAAGCGTAACAACTTCCTGTAGCCTTGTTTTATTGATATTGATCACATGGTGTTTATCATCCTGCTCATAGGCCTGGTATAATCTTAATTTAGCTAAATAAGCCTGTGCATTTACTTTATTGGCCCTCGCTAATTCAGATTGTTTAGCCGGCAAATTATCAACTGCATATTGAAAATCATCGGCAATTTTATTCCATGAATCTTCGTTTGATAAAGTGTTTGAAACCTTCAGAATGTCGGCAGGAGTTGCGGTTTCATCAAAAATAGGGATGTTTTTGTATAGCAATTTCATGGTAAAATAGCTATGTGCCCGCAAAAACCTCAATTCGGCCAAACGGATCTTTTTGTTTGGGAATTCAGCATCCGAAAGGGAGTTAACTGCCCTAATTGCCACATTTGCCCTTGAGATAGATTTAAACAAATTTTTCCAGGTGCGTGACACAAACGAATCCATCGAGGGCGTTACCAGGTTGTAATGTTCCAAAGCGTCAACTTCGCCAACATCTCCTGTGCCGCCGCCACCTTTATAAGCATCATCTGAACGGACGCTGCCATAAGCCCAGTCACTATATATTGGCCCTATCATATCGCCATTCCCGATAGCTGCATAAGCTGCGGTTACCAAACCTTCAACGGCGGCCGGTGATTTTAAATCTGAAGGAGATAATACACCCTTTGGAGTATAATCTAATGCTTTTTTACAGGAACTAAAAATTATTAGCCCCGATAAAATAGTTGTTACTAATATTTTCGATTTCATATTGAATGATTTTTTTCGTTAAAATGATGCATTGACGCCAAAGCTGAAGATCCGTGGAATTGGGATAGGGTTGAGGTCAATCCGCTCAGGATCGGGGCTCAGGTACTTGCTGCTTTTTACAGTAAAGATGTTTTCGGCCATGGCAAACACCCTTAACCTGGTAAATACAGCTTTAGGTAAAATGGTATATCCAAGTTGAAGGTTCCTTAATTTGAAATAAGACGTGTTTACAATGAAGTAATCGGAAGTACGGCCTTCGTTGTTATTGTCTTTTAACGTTAATGCCGGTACATTGGTGTTGGTATGCTGCGGTGTCCAGCCATCAAATACGCCGGGGCCAACGTTTTCGCGGCTGTGCATCAAATTGTTAAACAGGGTATATACGTCAAACCCCTTTCGGCCGGCAACACCTGATCCGAATATGGAGAGGTCGAATTTTTTATAGGTGAGATCAATTCTTGCGCCGTACTCTAAAGCCGGTAAAGTAGTACCTATCCATGTTTGATCGTTGGCATCAATTTTTCCATCGTGATTGATGTCTACATAGCGGATCCTGCCAGGACCGGCGCCGATTTGCGTTGGGGCAGCATCAACTTCGGCCTGTGATTGGAAAAGTCCATTGGTTTTATAACCAAATATATCAAACTGTGAATGCCCTATGATGGTATTGTCTATATTGCCCGGGTAAGCTGGTCTAACGTTCTCCGGTAAATCGGTGATCTTATCCCTGAAATGAGAGAAGTTTAAAGTCACATTGTAATTAAAATCTCCTGACCGTTGGCCGTGGTACGTTACTAAAAACTCCCAGCCTCTATTAGTTTTTGATGCACCGTTAACGGTTTTAGATTGTCCTTCACCCAGTGCGGATGCAACCGGAGGAGTAATCAGGATGCCGGTGGTTTTCCGGGTAAAATAATCGAATGAACCCGAGATTTTGCCGTTTAATATAGCAAAGTCTAACCCCGTGTTTAGTTCGTCGGTTGTTTCCCATTTAAGAGCAGGGTTTGCTGCCTGGGTCTGAACAAAGCCTGATGGCAGCGCCCCTGTATTGGCGCCGGATAATGAATATGCGGTACCAACGTTCATATATTGTTCCCAAAAGCCTGGCGTAAGTTGGTTTTGGGTGGTGCCGTATCGTGTGTTATAAAGCAAGTAACGTGACAGGTCGCCAATTTCCTGGTTACCTACCCGGCCTACGCCGGCCCTTAATTTAAGTTCAGAGAATATACTGCTGTTTTTCAGGAAGTTTTCCTGGTCTATTTTCCAGCCGATTGAGGCGGAAGGGAAAATACCATATTGGTTGTTGGTACCGAACCTTGATGAACCGTCGCGCCGAACGGTAGCCGACACTAAATATTTGCCTGCATAATTGTAATCAAAACGACCGAATTGCGAAAATAGGCTATTACCTATTGACCTGCCGGTAACAATGGTATTTCCTGTGCCGGCGTCCAACGTAAAATAATCTTCTGTTTGGATTGTATATCCCTGTTTTAAGGTTGTTTGAAAATCAGTAAAGGTTTTAATATACTCTGTACCAACTAATATTTTAAAATGATGCTTGCTATTCAAATCATAGCTGTACCTCAAGGTGTTAGAAAGCGTGGTGCTCAGGTAATGATTCTGATCAAAAAACAGGCTGTTGGTGGTGCGGTTTAATGCACCTTCCGAAAAAGTTGGCGTAATCACCTTGCTCAGGTAGTCTGCATTATCGGCGCCATAATTTGACCGGAAGTATAAATTCTTAATTGGTTGTACCTCTAAAAATACGTTACCAAAAGTGTTTAACCTGTTGGCGTTATTCCATTTTGCCAGGTCCTGCATGTGCAGTGGGTTGTTCCTGTCAGAGTAGCCAGCCCCTGATTCGCCGGCGTAGGTTACTCCATCTTTTTGATATACCGGGATGGTTGGTGCCAGCGTAACCGCCAGGAATGGAGTAGTAGCGCCACCCAGGTCCGTTGTGGTAAGGGTTTCGTTTGAGTTGGTGATTTTTATATTGACGCCGAAGGTAACTTTGCCATCAAAAGGCCGCGTTATGGCATTAATGCTACCGGTGGTACGTCCGTATTTGGTAAAGCGCACAAGACCGGTGTTTTTGATGTTTCCAAAATTTATTTGGATAGAAGAGTTTTTGTTGCCTACCGAAGCCGTGAGATCATTATTGTAAACAAAAGCGGTTTTATATAATACACTTTGCCAGTCGGTATCGCCGGCGGGAGTGTTGGGGTCGCCACCTACAAACGGTTTAGGCGTAACGCTGTTTAAAACCGGGTTTCCAAAATTATTGTTCCAATCAAAGTTATAGATCTCGCCATAACCTGCGGCGGGGTCCTGACCGTCATTAACTGAAGCTTGCCACAAGGCCCTACCTCTGTCTACCGAGTTCAGCATTTTAAACCTTAACGATTTTTCGGACTGGATTGAAGTACTGTTATTAAACTGAAACTGTATCTTACCCTCGGTGTTGCCGCCATTTTTTGTGGTAACGATAACAACGCCGTTAGACGCGCGTGAACCATAAATTGATTCGGATGAGGCATCTTTTAATACCTGAACTGATGCAATATTTGAAGGCGACAGGTTTTGAAATACCTCCGGCCTGGTGGTTGGGATCCCATCAATAATATACAGCGGGTTATTGTTGCCCAAAGTATTGGCCCCCCTGATCAGGATCCTGCTAGTTGCCCCATTGGCCGAGCCATCTTTTTCAATATATAAACCCGCAACCCGGCCCTGTAATGCCTGCATGGTATTTCCCGAACTATTGTTTTTTACCGGCGCTAAATCAACAACCGCAACCGCGCCTGTTAAATCTTTCTTTCTTTCAGAAGTGTAACCGGTTACAACTACTTCATTCAGCTTGTTTTCTGCATCTTTAAATACTACGTCAAGTGTTTTGGTATCCGCAGTGATAGTAACCAGTATTGGTTTGGCACCTACATAAGAAAACCGCACCGACTGACCGTTTTTTACGGCGATACTGAACTTTCC
This sequence comes from Mucilaginibacter sp. R-33, assembly GCF_049949235.1. NCBI lineage: Bacteria > Pseudomonadati > Bacteroidota > Sphingobacteriia > Sphingobacteriales > Sphingobacteriaceae > Mucilaginibacter > Mucilaginibacter sp. R-33. Next base: position 4,286,921 of record NZ_CP188089.1, on the reverse strand, counting down.
GTTTGCATCTGATAGTGTTGATTTTTGGGTTTCAACAACCACTATAGTAACTCCATCTATAGGTTTCGAGGAGTTATCTAACACAGTCCCGGTAATGGTACGGGATTGCGCATATCCTTCACTTATGAGCAGTATAAGAAAGGAACAAATAAGTAATAATTTTCTCATTGATTTTTGTTTAAGAGTAATTGGTTTGATTAAAACATCTTGTTTATAAAGTCTTGGTATTCTTTAATTTTATAATCCGGGCAACCTCCTTTCTTTGTTGCAATAAAACCGCCCATCGCTATTGCATTTTTTAGTAAAATTTCTGGTGATTCGCCACGGTAATGGTTGGCTATGAATGCCGCTAAAAAGGAATCGCCGCTGCCTATGGTATCCCTTACTTTCACCTCACGCCCGGCAATGTGATAGGCTTTATCTTCTTTATAATAGGAGGCACCAAACTCGCCTTTGGTAACTATGATCTCAGGTATGTTAAAATGATCCTGGATAAATTTGATCTGTTCCGATTCCTTCCAGAATGAACCCCTGAACAGGCCCTGCACCATTTCAAGCTCGGCCTGGTTAAATTTTACAATGTTGGCTTTGTGTAGCAGGTCGGCCAGCAGATCGCGGCTTATAAAAGGCGGTCTTAGGTTAATGTCGAATACCTTGATAGCATCGCTTTCCAACAGCTCAAACAAAGTATTGCGCGATACGCTGTTCCTTGACGCAAGGCTGCCGAAAACGAAATAGGTTGACGGCCTGATCTGCGTTTTAATATGTTCACTGTCATTAATAAAGTCCCAGGCTACAGGAAAAATAATCTCGTAGGATACCTCGTTGCCATTATTCATTTTGGCGATTACCTGGCTGGTTGGGTGTTCCGTGTCAGTTTGCAGCAGGTGCTTTTTTATGCCCCAGTTATCGAGCAGGTTTTCAAGCTTTTGGCCATCGGCATCATTACCAATTTTACTTACCAGGCTGGCGGGCATGCCCAGTTTATTAAGGTGGTATGATACATTCAGCAATGCCCCGCCGGGTTGGGGGCCATCCGGCAAAACATCCCAAAGTATTTCGCCATAGCAAATGGCCGGTGTCAAGGTATTTGTATGTAAGTTCATCATAGCTGATCCTGATTAATGCATTACCATGTTAGTTTCAATTTGCTCCAGCGATCTTCCTTTGGTTTCGGGCATCAGCCTCCACACAAAAATTAACTGGCATATCATCATGGTGCCGAAAAAGGAAAATGTTATTGTGCCGCCAAGTTTTTCGGCGAAATACGGAAAGGAGAAAGCGATGAGTGCTGCCATGATCCAATGGGTTGAACTGCCTAATGTTTGGCCCTTTGCACGTACCTGGTTTGGAAAGATCTCCGAAATAAATACCCAGATAACTGCTCCCTGCGAGAACGCAAAGAATGCAATGAATAGCATCATATATGCAGGTATGGCAAAGCCGCTCATGTTTCCGGAGTAAAAGGTGTAGGCAACCAGGAACAGGGAAATGATAAGGCCAACCGAACCAATAAGCATTAGGATCCGGCGCCCTACTTTATCAATAATATTAATGGCGGCAAGGGTGAATATAAAGTTGATTGCCCCAAGGCCAACTGTTGATAGTAATGATGAATGGGCGCCCAATCCGGCCATTTCAAATATGCGCGGCGCATAATAAATGATAGCATTGATGCCCGAAACCTGGTTGAAAAATGCAAACAGCACGGCCAGTATAACAGGGGTTTTATATTGCCCCGAAAAGAGGCTGCCGCTTGAAGCCGTATCATTTAAGGTTGAATTTTTTATAGATTCCAACTCCTCATCGCAGTTGAGCGGGTTAATGATCCGTAATATGCCGAGCGCTTTTGCCATTTCGCCTCTTTTCAGGATCAGCCAGCGCGGGCTTTCAGGTATAAAGTAGATCAGCACAAAAAACAACGCTGAAGGAAAGGCTTGTACACCAAGCATCCACCGCCATGAAGTTTCGCCAACCTGACTTATCAGGTAGTTGGACAGGTATGAGATCAGTATCCCTAATACCACATTAAACTGAAACAGGCCCACCAGCCTGCCACGACGGTCGGCAGGTGAAACTTCTGAAATATAGATAGGTGCCGTAACTGATGAAATACCAACGCCGAGGCCGCCCAGTAACCTGAAAACAAGGAACACATACCAGCTATCAGCCAGTGCAGTACCCAATGATGATAGCAAATACGCGGCAGCTACAAAGTAAAGCGTGTTTTTGCGGCCAAAAAGGTCTGAAGGCCGGGCCCCTAATAATGAGCCGATAACCGTTCCTATTAATGCAATAGATATGGTAAGCCCATGTTCTACTACAGATAAGTGCCAGAATTGCTGGATAGATTTTTCGGCGCCCGATATTACAGCTGTATCAAACCCGAAAAGGAAGCCACCAAGGGCCACGACCATGGACCAGGCCAGGACGGAGTGTTTTCTCATAATAATTATAAAAGGTGTTATATTGGATTTACTGAGGCCAAAGTAGGGTAATGGGCCATGTGAGGGTTATTGATTTTGTATCAATAAAGTATAAAAATCAATCTTGTTTTATCTTGTTGATTTTCAGTTATATAAAATTGCATAGGCTATTATTTTATAATCCAATGTTTGTTTATGTTACCCGTTACTTTCAATTTGGTTACATCAGCCCGGTTGTTAGGTAGGTTGCCCGCCCCCCATAAATTTGTTTTTCAGGAACGTTTATAGATATCTTTACTTTGTTTAATCCTAAAAGGGAAAAAATAAACCAATAATTAATCCTGTTTATTACCTTTTTCTTCCAAATAATCTGAGCTTATGACCTTGCTTAATAAATGGCATGCAAAAAACATACGGACCGGTATCATACTGATCGGTTTTATGATGCTTATTGCTGCCGGTTGCAAGCGGGCCGATAAAACATCACAGTATACTATAGGGTTTTCGCAATGTATTGGTTCTGATCTCTGGCGTCGCACGATGCTTGATGAAATGAGGATGGAGCTTTCATTACACCCCGACGCCCGGTTTATTTATACCGATGCGGACGGTAACAGCAGCAAGCAGGTTGAACAGGTGAAAAAAATGCTGGATGATGGTGTCGATCTGCTGATTATATCACCCAATGAAGCGCAACCCCTCACCGGAATAGTAGAACAAACGTACAACAAAGGTATTCCGGTAATTGTGATCGACCGTAAAACATCATCAGCTTTATATACAGCTTATGTTGGTGCGGATAATTATCAGATAGGTAAAATGGCGGGTGAATATACAGGTGCTCTTTTAAAGGGAAGGGGGAACGTTGTAGAAGTTATGGGGCTGCCCGGCTCGTCTCCGGCTATTGAAAGGGACCGCGGCTTTTCTGACGGTTTAAGGAGATACGCTGATATTAATATAACCGACAGGATATATGGCGATTGGTTAAAGGATAGTGCTAAAAAGCAATTGACCAGGATTGCACCTGTTATAAAAAATGCAGATGTAATATTTGCACATAACGACGTAATGGCCCTCGGAACGAGAGAGGTGCTTGACAAATTTAAAATTCATGGCACCAAAGTGTTGGGAGTTGATGCCTTGCCCGGACATGGAGGTGGCCTGCAAATGGTTGCTTCAAAAACTATCAATGCCAGTATGCTATATCCTACCGGGGGTAAAGAAGCAATTATGACCGCTTTCAGTATCCTGAATAAAGAGTCGTTCGCAAGGGAAAACCTGTTACAGTCGGTTGTTATTGACTCTGCCAATGTACAGCTAATGAAAATGCAATGGAGCAAGATCAGCAGTCAGCAGAAAGATATTGAACGGCAACGATCATTACTGACGGAGCAGCGTGAGGTGTACAACAGCCAGCAATTGGTTTTAAACGTAATTGTAATGTCGCTGGTGTTAGCTATCGTTTTTGGCGGTCTTGCATTTTACTGGCTCATGGAAAACCGGAAGATCAACAAAAGCCTGGAGGTTAAAAATAATGAAATTCTGCAGCAGCGTAACCAGTTGATCGAGATGTCGGCAAAGGCTGAAGTAGCTACGGAGGCTAAATTGCAATTTTTCACTAATATTTCTCACGAATTCCGTACGCCGCTCACACTTATCCTCTCGCCAGTAGAAGATATGATGAGTAATGAAAAGCTAAACCTGGTTGCAGGGAAAAGTCTGAAACTGATCCATAAAAACGTATACCGTTTGCTGCGCCTGGTTAACCAATTAATCGAGTACCGTAAAATAGAATATGATAAACAACAGATCAATGTATCACCCAATAATATTGTTGAATTTGCCAGGGAGATCATCACCAGCTTTCAGGAAAATGCCCAGAAGCGTAACATCAGTCTGAGCCTGGTAAGCGATGAGCAACAGATAATTGTTTGGTATGATGTTAACCTGTTAGATAAGGTGTTTTTTAACATCATAGCTAACGCGCTGAAATTTACCAACGACAATGGCCGTATCCAGGTTAGTTTCAAAAATAGAGATGACAATTCTGTTGATATTGCCATCCAGGATAACGGGATCGGTATGGAGCCGCAGGACACTACCCATGTATTTGAGCAATTTTACCAGGCGGAAAACAGCTCTTCAGGAGGATCTGGATTAGGGCTCGCGCTGTCAAAAGAAATTGTGTCCCTGCATCATGGCAGTATCGAAGTTAGGAGTAAAAAATGGGAAGGGACTACTTTTACCATTAACCTGCTGTTGGGAAATAGTCATTTTGACCAAACTGCACAGGAGCACGCTAATGCAAAACAAACAGGTATTGAAGAGCGGGCAAAAATTTATGTTACAGACCTGGCAGCACCTGTTACATTAACGGATGAAGGGCAAATATTCGGCACGCCCAGGGAGCAATCCATATTAATCATCGAAGATAATAAAGACTTGCTGAGCTACCTGAGTGAAAAACTGGGAGCTACTTATGAGATATTTACAGCCGATAATGGCACAGGCGGATTAAATGAAACCTTTGAGCGTGTTCCGGACCTGATCATATCTGATGTGGTATTACCGGGGATGTCTGGCAAAACTTTAACAGTAAAACTGAAAACTGATGTCCGTACTTCGCACATTCCTATTATTCTTTTAACGGCACAAGGTAGTGTTGAACAACAGATAGACGGGATTACCTGCATGGCCGATGCCTACATTGTTAAGCCGTTTAACTTTGATTATTTACTCGCTACCGTGAAGAATTTGATCAAAAGCCGGGCAACACTTAAAGAACATTTTACCAGTGATGTAAGTAAATCAACTGTGCCTGTCTCAAAAGCCCTCGACAAAAAATTCCTGAATGATTTTGCCGGTATTGTAGAACAGAATTTAGCGAATGAGAACTTTAGCGTTGATGAAATATGTAAACTGATAGGAGTTTCAAGGATCCAGCTTTACCGAAAGGTTAAAGCGTTGCTTGGCTGCAGCATCTCCGATTACATATTAAACCGCCGGCTAAAAAAAGCGAAATATTTGTTAATGAATGAAGGGTATCCGATATCTGAAATAACCTATATGGTGGGTTTCTCTACACCAAATTATTTCTCCACGGTTTTTAAAGCAAAATATGGCTGTACGCCAAGCGAGTACAAACGCAAGCAACAGCATTCATAAGTTTTATTTTCTGATCATTAACGAAGGAATAAACGTTAGCTATTGTATAACAAAGTAACATCGCATGCACGGTGCTTAAAACTTTTTTTGTCAATCCCTGTTATTCCTGCATCGAAACAGCCTGTTGAGTTTTCAATGATTGGATAAGATGTATAAACCACACATCTAAATAAAACCAGATATTCACTGACAGGGCAAAAGAAGATAGCTTTTCATGAAAAACAACTTATTACCTGACCTCTTCACCTTAACTGCCATTTTTGAGGGAATGGAAGATGCGGTATTGAGCCACGATCTTGACTATATTATTTTAAATTGTAATCCGGCTGCTGAAAAAATGTTTGGCTGCCCGGCCCCGGTGTTGTTAGGGCAGAACATCCTTACCCTGATCCCCGAAAGCGTCCGTCAGGAACAACTGGTTATTCTTGAACGTGTATGGTCAGGTGAAAGAATAAATCACTTATATACTGTCCGCAGCAGTAAGCTACAGATTGATTTTCCGGTATCACTTACTATTTCGCCAATAAGGGATGAACAGGGGGAAGTAATTGGAGCATCTCACATTATGCGTGATGTGACCCACGAAAAAGAGACAGAAGAGAAACGGGGCATGCTGGCTGCAATTGTTGAAAATTCTGATGATGCCATTATTAGCAAAACCCTTAACGGGATTATCACTACCTGGAACGGTGGTGCCGAAAAGATTTTTGGTTACCAGGAAAGAGAGGTTATCGGTAAACATATATCTATTCTTATTCCTCGCGACAGGCTGTCCGAAGAAGATGTTATCATTGAAAACATCAGGAACGGTAACAAAGTTGATCATTTCCAAACCGTTAGGCTGCACAAAAATGGAAGCGCCATTGATATATCCCTTACTGTTTCACCGGTAAAGGACCGGCATGGAACCATTATTGGCGCATCAAAGATTGCCAGGGATATTACAGCCGCAAAGAAAGCCGAAACGGCCATCCGACACCAGGCGGCAAAACTGAAGATCCTGAATACTATAGGGAAAGCCATTTCAGAGAAACTTGATACCGAATCTATCCTGCAAAAAGTAACGGATGCCACTACACAGATTACCGGTGCCGCTTTTGGCGCATTTTTTTATAATACCATCAATCAGGACGGCGAAGCCTATATGTTGTACTCTTTGTCGGGTGCGCCAAAAGAGGCATTTGAAAATTTCGGAATGCCCCGGAATACGGCAGTTTTCCATCGCACATTTAGCGGGGAAGGCGTACTAAGGGTAGATGATATAACGAAAGATCCCAGGTATGGACAAAATGCACCGCATTTTGGAATGCCCGAGGGGCATCTGCCGGTAGTAAGCTACCTGGCCGTGCCGGTTATAAGCAGTTCAGGCAATGTTATTGGTGGCTTATTCTTTGGCCACCCGGAAGCCGGTGTTTTCTTGCAAGAGCATGAAGACTTTGTGGTTAGCCTGGCTTCTCAGGCGGCAGTGGCACTCGATAATTCCAGGCTGTTTACAGAAGTAAAAGAGCTGAGCCAGAAAAAAGATGAATTTATTGCTTTGGCCTCCCATGAATTGAAAACGCCCCTCACTTCTATGAGCGGTTTTTTACAACTGCTGGAACGAAAAGTAATTGATGTAAACAGGCCATTTGTTGCGAAGGCTATAACCCAGTTAAAAAAACTGAATGCCCTGATCAATGATTTGTTTGATATCTCAAAAATACAATCTGGAAAATTGCAGTTTTATTTTGAAGAATTTGATTTTACAGCGCTTATCAAAGAAAACCTTGAAGCTATTCGGGAAGCCTATACATCACATGAAATTTATTTTGACGAAAACGTAGAAATGATTTTAGAAGGGGATAAAATGAGGCTGGAGCAGGTATTGACCAACCTGGTCACCAACGCGATCAAATATTCGCCGGAATCTGATAGAATTGAAGTATCAGCAAAAAGGTCAGAAACGGAAATTCAGGTATCTGTTAAAGATTATGGTATGGGCATCAATGAGGAAAATATCAGCCACATATTCAGCCAGTTTTATCGTGCAAAAGATGTAAACAGGAGCATAACTGGCCTGGGCTTAGGGTTATACATTACCAAAGAGATCATTGAACGGCATGGGGGCCGCATCTGGGTAGAAAGCGAACCCCGGATGGGATCGACTTTTTCCTTCGTGTTACCGCTAAAGAAACGAAATAGTATTAATGGCCGCCTCTATAAAAACGGAGAAGAAAGGTTTTGAAATTATAGTTTTTCCCTTCTGATTAAATTGCGGCCGATGAGCTTGCCTGTGCGCGGAAATTCCGGGTGAGCCTGGTAAGTTGTTTTTTAAGCACGGCGGCCTGCTTCTTCAGTCCTTTGAGTGTCTCTTTGCTGTTCCGGAGATCCGCAGTAGTTGAAATAAGTGCAATGGCCAGTTCATTGTCATGCCAGTCGCCGATGGCTGCTTGTACCTGGTCAAGATAAGATTCATTAAAAGGGAGGTCCAACTCCGAGCCGGCCAGGGGGTAATTATAAAGCAGTACCTTCAGTTGTTTACGGCAGGTATGTAATTCCTCATTAAAACGGGGAGGGTTTATGGTTGTAGCAATGATTTCCAGTTGTTGCCTGTAATACGAGGAAAGATGATGTTTACTGATCGGCCTGATCTGCTTCAGCAGTTTGCGTCGTGTTTTTCGGAGCCAGGCGCTGTGCTGATCCTTATCGGCGTTAAATGCCCGGGTGGTGATTTTCATGATCCGCTGTTGCTCCCGGATAAAATCGGTGTTTTCACCAACTGCTCTGCCCAGTTCCTGGTTTATATAGGCATTCCTGATTTCGCCGGCATGCTTAAATATCTTACGAACAGGTTTGAAGCGTTTCTCCAGCGTAACATCCTCTGCCGCGCTGTCTCCCAAGATCAAAAGCGCCCGTAGTTTTTTTACCCCGGTGCGAAAACGATGCAAATCTTCCTGATCGTCGTTTTTGACAAAAGAGCGGAGATGGCGTTTCATGGTTCGCCATGTCTTAATTATATACTTTTTTTCCGTCTTCTTTTTCATAGCCGGCGGCATATTGTCGAAGCCTTGCTGATCCTCAAAAAAGGATGCTACATATTCAAAAATACAGCTAAAGCGACAAATCTGGTCCTAAAAAAGGATTTAATTAACTATATATTATTACATACAAATCGCCGGCTACACAACACCCACGGAGAGGCAATGAGATAAATAACGTATCCTTGCTCACCTGCTATGTTTTGCATAGCCCACGCCTGATGTCTGGATAGTTTTACCCGGAGCTTTATCATATTGGGCCAGGCAACTGTCCAGTGGTTTGCCCTGGTTGTGTACGCAGTCGCAAAAAACTTTACAAGCCTCCGGCTTGGCATTTCCAGCACACCCATTATTGCATTCCATTAATGAATTGCCCGGTCGGATATCATATACGAACTGGTTAATTACTATTACTGCGGCTATTGTTGCAAAAACGCCTCCAAAAAACACGAACGGAAACTTGTTACTCCGTATTTCAGGTTGCGTTGTATAGCTGTTTTTTTGCTTGAATGGTAAAATGAATTTTAAGCGGTCATAATCCCAACCCAGCAAATATAAGTTAGCAAGTACCATGAAGGTGGTGATGCGGGTGCCTTCAAACCTGACGGCGTAGGCCAGTATGCAGATGTTCAGTATAATCGGGAAATAGATTAGCGCCCCGAGGAGCTGAGTACGGGGAATCAATAACAGGATGGCGGCTGCCACCTGCAAAATACCAATAAAAGTGTAATAATAACCTGTATGGTGCAACGCTTCTAAATAATGGCCCATCGGTTGATTGGCCGACAAGCCGCTGGCGAACCGCTCGCCCATAATTTTAACGTTACCGGCTATAAAAAAACCGGCCGCCAGCACTATCCTGTTAAAAACGGCAAAAAGCCGCATCCATTTATTTCCTTTTGCCTGGTAATGCAATTGGTCGAGTGTGGTAGAAATGGGCATGTTTACCTGTGATTTATGTTTATAAAAGAACTTTGAAATACAAAGTTATTGAAAATAGATTGATATTTGCAAGAAGCAAAAAATCCCCTTAGCGTTAACTAAGAGGATTTCTTTTCTGTGGTACCAACAGGGATCGAACCAGTGACACAAGGTTAAATAAAGAATTTTTATTTGACTCGCCTGTAGATTTCTACAGATTGGCCATTTGTAGCACTATTAATCACCTGAGTATATTGGTCATGACCATTCATCGTGACTTTAACAGTAAATTTGTTACCCTGAAGAAGCCGGTAGTTTGATATTTGCTCTTCTTCCCTAAGCGTATCATTACTAAAAGTAAATACCCCGGTGCCAAACCCATTTTTAAAGATGGTTTTTTCCTTATTTTGAGCGAGCCTGTGGACGAAAATAAAATGCCCTCCCCAGAATATTTTATACTGCGTTACGTCAGTTGAGATTGTGTCTTTGCCTTTTATTGTATAGGTTCTTTCCATTTTCCACAAGCCGTCAAGCACTGAGCTATCCGCTGACGGGAATTTTTTATATTCTTCCTTCAATGCATATTTTACACCTTTTACCGTGGCAAAATCGGGGATGACTTGGGTATAACCATCCGGTTTTTTTGTAACCTCAAGATTATACGTTAGGGATGAGTCGAGCGCTCTGCTGGTGTAAATACTATGTTCCTTAAGTCGGTTAGCAGAGTCGAGTGTATAAGTGCCCACACCAAACCCAACAGATGAATCAGGAACTATACTGGCGTATAAATAGTTATGATCTGTGTAGATTTTAATTTGCGTTCGTTTAATAACAGAGTCTTTACCTCCTCGATCAAGCACTTGTTTTTCAAGTTCATATACACCCGAAAGGCCTGCCTCGGACGACTTCTCTTTTTTCTTGCATCCAAAGATCAAGAAGCTAAATAAAGCTGCGAAAACTAAAATCTTATTCATAATGCTTAAGGTTTAATATGATATAAGGCTTTATTTCGTCTGGCAGCGGTTTTTATTTGGCGGGCGACAACTTCTTGGTAAAAGAGCCAGGTAAAGACAAAATAATGCCTAAAATTTTATCACCATAAATAATGCAATTGGTTACATAAACTTACAAATAATATATATCATAAACAATTTGTAAGTAAATTATTAAAAGCTTGTCAATGAATTTTTTAAAAAGGAGTAAGGCCGTTTAATTAGATATGGAGCAATGAGAATGTGAATCAATAATTAGTCGGAGAGAAAAGATGCCTTTAAACGCAAAAAAAGGTCATTTCCTTATCGAAAAATGACCTTCTTATTGCTGTGGTGCAGACTTAACTATAACACACCATTTCTTCTATGATTTGAAAAGACTGGCAGATTTAGACCTGGATTGAAAATGGTTCAAATATTGTGTTTGCAATATATTTCAAAGCTCAATCATGTTAAAATAACTTTTCCTCCAATAGATCTTTCCAAATAATCAAACCTTTTGTATCATCAGAATAATCGTGCACGATCCGACTAAATTGTTCGGGATTAGTTTCAAGATATTGTTGTCGGCCCTTTGCTCGAATTTGTCCAAGCAATCCATCTATCCGTTTTATACTTCGTTCAAGTTCATAAGCCCATTTTTCAATGTGCCATATGTAGGTTGCCTCTTCTGTATCTAATGTTTCCCAAACTAAATGGTATTGATTATTGCCGGAAAGCAAAAACACAAATGAAAAAGGTTCCAGCACAAAGCGGAGCTTTAATACCGTTCGCTCATGTTTTTGGGCGAGATATCGAAGATGACGGTGGTGTTTATACTGTTTAAGTGCTAGTATGTTTTCCAATAGATCATCCTCGCTTGTGTAAATCAATTTTTCGGCTCCACCTTGTATTTTTTCTGCATCTAAAAGATTTTCTTCGCCTGCTGGAATACCTTTAATAATGTCTTTGGATAGAAAACGAAATTTGACACTTTCGATAACTTCGCGGTTTATTTTATCAAGATCATTTGAGGTAGCTGTTTTAAATACCAGCCTGTTATGTTGGAAAGTTGCCCGGATATTGATCGATACTGTTGTGCTTCTGAGCAGTCGGATGAAGTATGGTTTAAGAACGGTAAACTCCGGCCTAATATTTAAGTTTTCAATTTCAAACTCTACTTCTTTGTCATTAAATTCAGCAACGGCGTGCTTAAATGCAATGCTGCCGAATCTGAACTCCAATTTCTCAATTGAGATATCGATCTTCTCATTGATTTGGCCGCTTACCACCTCACTCTCATCTATCGGACTTGTTAAGCCACTTTGATCAAGCTTTTTATAATACAGGTTTCTCTTTTGAAATAGTTTCTCCAGATAACTGATCTTGTGGTCGCGGTAATCGTAAATGATGGGTGCCACCTCTGAGCGTTGTACCCTGCCAATGTACTGGATCAGTTTACCTTCAAATGCAAATGGGTAAACTAAAAACAAACACGCTATATTTTGTATATCAGTTCCTTCTCCAAAATATTGTCCTGTGGTGATTAATGCTTGAAAATCGCCCTTGTTTATCGCGGTCCATTTAGACTTCTTACTTAGATCAGAGTCTTCTCCGCTTAATGAAATGGTATCATATTGCTGTTTTAAATATTGCTGTAATGAAGCAATGTGTTCCTTCCGTTCCGTAAGAATAACAACTTTCTTACGGGTATTTAGTTGTGTTACAACATCATTTAAAATGAGTTGGTTCCGTGCTGAATCATGTATTAAAATCTTAAAGAGAGTTTCGAACTGATCTGTTTTTATGTTGAAAGGAACAAAGAGTTCGGTGTCCCTTACGATAACCTGAGTGCCTTGTTGATTTTGAACTTCCGTTGGTTTGATTTCATATATCGTTTCACCTAAGTAAATAAATATCAGTTTCCCGTCATTATATTTTCTAAATGGTGTTGCTGTCAAACCATACAGATAGTAGCTGTTCAATTTTAATACAACCCGTTGATAACTCTCAGCTGGAACGTGGTGGCACTCATCAATAATGATCGTACCAAAAGCGCTGAATAGATTTGAGTTTTCTGGCGACTCTAAAGCTTTTTCCATGCTTTGTATCATGGCTACCGTAATGTATTTACCTGGTTTGCTTTTCCCCGAACCGATCCGTCCGATGTCTTTTTTTGGAATGCCTAAAAATGATTCTATTCGTTCGATCCATTGATCAGCTAACTGCTTTCGATGTACTAAAATGAGTGTCGGTTGCTGTTTATCCTTTATGATAGCCAAACTTAACACCGTTTTACCGGAACCCGGCGGAGCAACTATAATTCCAAAGTCTTTTTTAGCGGCTGCTTCCTGTGCAGGTAATTGATACTCTTTTAATGCTATAGAGCCTTTAAAGTTTACAGGCTCTGCCTTTTGTCGTTGATCTTTAAGGGTATACTCAATCTCTTGTTCTTTACAAAAACGTAACAACCTGCCAATAAAACCTCTGGGAATTGTTATCGATTCTGATGTATCATTAAGCAGTTTAAAATAACGTTTTATCCCAAACGTATTTTTATTGATGTTCTTCAGTATTGGCAAAATTTAGCTCTTCTTTTAGAAAACTAACAAGTGAAGCAGGCAAGCCGATTCGGCTAATATGAATTTCTTTACTTAATATAATTACCAACTTTCCGTTTAAGGTTTGCTCTTTTTGAAATAGCCCTGTTGAAAGTTCGTCCTGGGTAACTTGCTCTTTATAAATATAGTTGAGATGTGTTATAGTAATCCTGTTAACTATTTTTAAAAATGCCCACTGATCATCGAAAGGCTGTAAGGTGTCGGGATCAATAAAGCAACTATTACCATTATTTAAACTGGTTTTGTTTAAGGGCAAAGCAATGAGGTTACCTAAACCTTTTTTTGAATGATAATCTTGGTTCGGAAAAAGTCGGTCAAAACTTGAGTTTTTATCAAAAATAGAGATCAAGCCCGCTTTGTGCAACAAGGTCATCATGATCTTCCTGCTTCTAAACGCTTCATAAGGTGCCTCAAAAAATATCCATATGTGGCCGCCTTTGCCGGAACGTGAGCGTTCTAAGTAAGCCGGGATATCATGTTCTTCACAAATTCCAATAAACGTTCTACATTCCTCAATCCATTCGGCTTCATCAAAATCTGCTACAATAAAATATGATGTATTATCCTGTAATAATGGGTAAATGCCAACAACCTGTTCACCTTTAAGATGTTTTATTAAATGATCGTCTGTTAAGGGTTGATATTTTTTATCAGCAAAGGTTTGGAAAGTGCCGCCTTTCATTTGATGCTGTCGGTATCGGTGCGGGTCGAAACTATAAGCCGGCATATAGCTACTCTTGCCGCCTTTTTCCCATCTCAGCGCAAATATATCTTCTCTTCCTTTAAATAGGGACTTGTATAAATTCAATCGGTCATCTTTCATTTAAGGCAGATATTTGGCATTGTTCAAATTTAGGTAAACCACTTGTATTTCGTAAATTTGACATTTACCTGTAATCCTAACTACCATGCTTATTAATCAATCTGTAATTGCTGATATTCAGGCCATAATTCTTCAGGCTAAGGATAAAGCTATCAGGCTCGTCGACCACGAGCGTACATTGATGTACTGGCAAATCGGGCAACGTATTTTTGAAGAAGAGCAACAAGGGAAGGACCGCGCTGATTATGGCAATTACCTCACAAAGTTTATTGCTGATCAATTAGAGCCTGAATATGGTAGCGGGTTTTCTAAACGGCAGATAGAACTCTTCCGACAGTTTTATCGCACATTCCCAATTGCGAATACAGTGTATTCGCAATTGAGTTGGAGTCAATACAAGGTTATAATCCGACTTGACAGTCAGGATAAACGTGATTTTTATATAGCAGAAACTATCAAAAACAACTGGACCGTACGCCAATTAGAACGTCAGATCCATAGTAGTTTATGGGAACGGCTTCTAATGAGTAACGATAGAGATAGCGTATTGGCTGTTGCGCGCAACGAACGGGAGCCGTCTGATGCAAAAGAAATAATCAAAGACCCTATGTATCTTGAATTTTTAGGATTGCACCGTGAAGCATCATACTATGAAAAGGATTTAGAACAGGCAATAATTACTCATTTGCATGATTTTCTGTTAGAAATGGGTAATGGTTTTGCATTCGTTGCCAGACAAAAGCGACTACACATTGACGGAGACGAGTTTTTTATTGACCTTGTTTTTTATAATCGGCTACTGCAATGCTTCGTGATCATTGAAATAAAAACTACAAAGTTTACTCATCAAGATATAGGACAGTTACAGATGTATGTAAATTATTACGACAGATACGAAAAGAAGGACTTCGAAAAACCTACTATAGGCATTTTGCTATGCGCTGAAAAGAATAATGCAGTAGTAAAGATATCTCTTCCGGAAGATAATAAAACCATTTTCGCGAGCGAGTACAAATTATATCTACCCACCGAACAGCAATTAATAGAAGAGGTAAAAAAGGAAATCGAGAAAAGAGCTTAAGCTAATTGATCACCCTTATTTGGGAATTTTCAAAGAAAACTAAACAAAAAAGCCCTCGGAAAATCCGAAGGCTTTAAAAACTTTTTAAAATAAATTGACCACGTGGTCTTTTTTGTGGTACCAACTGGGATCGAACCAGTGACACAAGGATTTTCAGTCCTTTGCTCTACCATCTGAGCTATGGTACCAAACCGTTCCCGTGTTTGGGGAGTGCAAATGTAGCCTTTTTTTTATGTTTGAAAACTTTTTTTTGAAAAAAGTTTCTGTTCGCCTGCTTGTTTTAAATAATTATGCAGGTAATCAGCTAATTAATTTTCAAATATTTTTTCAATCCCAAAACATTTCGCGCTTTAAACAATTCATTTAACTTTGAGAAAAATACTATGCACGCATAATGATTGCTCAGCTTATATTTATTATCATCCTGGCGGTTGCCGTTTACTTCTTTGGCAAGAACGTGTCTAAAATCAGGCGCAATATTTTGCTGGGTAAAGACACGGAGCGTAACGACCAGCCGGCCCTGCGCTGGAAAGTAATGGCCAAAATTGCCCTTGGGCAAACAAAAATGGTTAAACGCCCCGTAGCGGCGGTAATGCACTTTTTTATTTATATTGGTTTTATTATCATCAATCTTGAAGTGCTGGAGATCATGATTGATGGGATCTTTGGCTCGCACCGCATCTTTTCACATCCTCTTGGTGGTTTGTATGGTTTTTTAATAGGCGGTTTCGAGATGCTTGCAGTATTGGTACTTACGGCTTGTATCGTTTTCCTGTGCAGGCGCAATGTTGTACATCTTAAAAGGTTTACCGGTACAGAAATGACATCATGGCCAAAATCTGACGCTAATTACATCCTTATTACTGAGATCTTGCTCATGACCGCTTTCCTGACCATGAATGCAGCCGATTATAAATTACAACTGCTGCATTTTGGCCACTATATTACAGCCGGAAGCTTTCCGGTGAGTTCATTGTTGGCACCGTTGCTGCCTGGTAGCGCTTCGGCATTGGTAATTACTGAGCGTGTTTGCTGGTGGTTTCATATTGTCGGGATCTTGTGTTTCTTAAATTACCTGCCGTATTCAAAGCATTTTCATATTCTGCTGGCTTTCCCCAATACGTACTATTCAAACCTGAACCCTAAAGGGAAATTTACCAATATGGCATCGGTTACTAATGAGGTTAAAGCCATGCTTGATCCATCATTCGTCCCCGAAAATACTGGCGAGCCCGGACGTTTTGGCGCAAAGGATGTAACTGATCTTACCTGGAAAAACCTGATGGAGGCCTATACCTGCACTGAATGCGGCAGGTGTACCTCGGTTTGTCCGGCAAATATTACAGGCAAGTTGCTATCGCCGCGTAAGATCATGATGGATACCCGTGACCGGATTACGGAAGTCGGCAATAATATTGATAAGCATGGTAAGGATCACCAGGATAATAAATCATTGCTTGACAATTACATTACCCGCGAAGAGCTCTGGGCTTGTACCAGTTGCAATGCCTGTGTGGAAGCTTGCCCGGTGAACATCAATCCGCTGGAGATCATAACCGAAATGCGCCGTTATATTGTAATGGAAGAATCGCAGGCCCCGGCAAGCCTCAACAATATGTTTGGCAACGTTGAAAATAATGGCGCGCCATGGAAATACAGCCAGGCCGACAGGTTTAACTGGGCGGAGGAGCGGTAGGCAGTTAACAGTTTTTAGTTGGCAGTTTACTTTTTAAATTCAAATTTAAATCCGAGATGGAAAATCCGAATTCCGAAATAAAAATCCCAACCATGGCCGAAATGGCTGCACAAGGGCAGGAACCTGAAATATTGTTTTGGGTAGGATGTGCAGGCAGCTTTGATGAGCGTGCCCGGAAAATTACCCGCGATATCTGTAAGATATTGCAGCATGTGGGCATTAGCTACGCAGTGTTAGGTACAGAAGAAAATTGCACCGGCGACCCTGCCAAGCGTGCGGGTAACGAGTTTCTGTTCCAGATGCAGGCCATGATGAATATCCAGATGCTTGATGGTTATAATATCAAAAAAATAGTCACCGGATGTCCGCACTGTTTCAATACTATAAAAAATGAGTATCCAGGCCTGGGCGGCAATTATGAGGTGATCCATCACACGCAACTTATTCAACAGTTAATTGATGCTGGTAAGCTGAAAGCCGAAGGTGGCGAAAGTTTTAAGGGGAAAAGGATCACTTATCATGACCCCTGTTATTTGGGCCGGGGAAATGATGTTTACGAGGCTCCGCGCGCGGCGTTAGAGATCCTGGATACCGAATTGGTGGAAATGAAACGCTGCAAATCAAACGGGCTGTGCTGTGGTGCCGGCGGCGCGCAAATGTTTAAGGAACCTGAACCAGGCAAAAAGGATATCAATATAGAGCGGATTGCCGATGTTATAGAAGCCAAAGCACAGGTTGTAGCCGCTGCCTGTCCGTTTTGTATGACCATGCTAACTGATGGTGTAAAAAATCAGGATAAGGAGCAGGAGATAAAGGTGCTGGATATTGCCGAGATCACGGTTAGGGCTAATGGGTTATAAACCTTTCGTCCTGAAATATTTCAAGGCATTCTTCAGGCTGTCAAATTTGGTGGCGCTCATGTTATGTACCGGTAAATCAAATGTGGTAGCCATTGAGTCGATATTGCCATTAGGGTCTTCGTAGGTTTGTACAATGATATCATCGGTTTGGGTATTGAATTTTACTGTACCTGTAGTGTCGCTGCCCACATAATCAACATTAGTTAAACGGTGCAGGTTGAAAGAAAAATACTCCTGCTTGCCCTGTTGATAAGTTTTTCGCAGCCGTAAAAAATAGTCGTTGGTAAGGGTTATCTCCCACTTTTTGAGGTTGATATCAGGCGCGGGGTTAAATGAGCTGGTGAGGCATTTATTGCTCCAGTTTAACCATTCCTGTTCGTTCATTTCAGCTTTAAAACCGTAATTTAGCGCACTAAGGACTAAAATTGACGTAATGAGCGCGGTTTTTCCAATTGATGGCAGAATTGATATTTTCATGACAACAAAATGTAACCCGAAGTTAATAAATTGATATTTTTGGAAATGAAATTTTCTCCACAGTCAAGAGTTTGGATCTATCAGTCGGACAGGAAATTAACCGATCTGGAAGTGCAGCAGATACAGCCCGAGCTGGACAAGTTTACCACCAACTGGACAGCCCACAACAACCAGCTGAAAGCCAAAGGCGAGGTGAGGTATAACCGTTTTTTTATATTAATTGTTGATGAAAGCCAGGCAGGTGCCAGCGGTTGCTCTATCGATAAATCGGTTCATTTTATGCAGCAGGTGCAACAGCATTTAGGTATCAACCTTTTCGATAGGTTTAATTTAGCTTATCGCGAAGGGCAGGAAGTGCTTTCACTGCCGCGCCATGATTTTGAGGCTAAATTAAAAGATGGCAGCATCACTAAAGAAACCGTAGTTTACAACAATCTGGTACAAAATTTAACCGAGCTTGAAACTAAATGGGAGGTGCCTTTTAAAGATAGCTGGCACATTCAGTTATTTCGTGACCTGGTGGCCAATTAGTTAACCGGCTGTTCAATTTTTTTAAATTTACTGTACTTAAGCCGTGCAAATGTTTACCTTTGGCACAAAATTTAAATTTAAATCATTTATATTGATACTTATAAATAAGCTATAAAAATGAAAGGCTTCATCTCAACCAAAACTTACGGATTTTTAAACTACGTTGTAGCCCTGTTAATGATCTCATCATTATGGACTTTTGATACGCTTCATGTTGGCGGCGCTGCTTTGTTCCTGCCTTTAATAATTGGCTGGTTACAGCTGATCATGGCTATCTTCGCTAAAAACGAAATGGGTTTTATCAAACAATTCCCTATGGTAATGCATAATGTAGGCGACGTAATTATGGGTTCATTTTTATTTTGCTCACCCTGGGTTTATGCCTTTTCTGATAGAATGGTTTTACCGCAATTAATTTTTGGCGCCTATCTTTTAATTGTAGGTTGCTTTACTAAAGGCTCGCCATTTATTAACCCACAAGTTGAAGAAGATCACGGCGTAAGCTATAACGCGTAATTTCCTTTTTTTAAAAGATATAAGACAAACGGGGGCGCTCATTGAGTGCCCCCGTTTGTCTTATATGCCAAGTTCTTTTGCTAGTTGCTCCTCGCGCTGGTTGCGCATTATTTTAGTGAAGCCCCGATGATTATGTTGTTCATCAAACAAAGGGAAAACCAGTCCGCTCCCCCAAAAACGAGTGCCGTCTTTACGTACATGGTAGCGTTCGTCAATAGCTCTGCCCATGCTTAATGCCCTTTTTAATTCCAATTCAGGCTTGCCGGCGGCAATATCCTCAATAATAAAAAAAATGCGGCCGTTAAGCCCTAACGCTTCCTGTTCGGTATAACCAAGAACTTTTTGGGCGCCGGTATTCCAGCTATTGATGTTTCCATTTTTATCGGTGGTTATTACGGCGTAATCTTCAAGGCTGTCCAATACCTGCCTGAAAAACTCTTCGCTCATTCTAAAATAAGTGTCGTCAAAAATATCTTTGTCGGTTACTTCATTATCAAATGATTGATATTCTATAAAAATACTTGTTTTGTCAACTCCGCAAGCGAGTTGCACAGGTTCGCGGGTTATGCGATAAAACGTCTCGTAGCCTGCCGGCAGATTGTTAAGGACGGGTTTAGTTTTAACGGGTACAAGGGTGATGTCAACCACCTCTTCAGTTTGTTGGTTTACGGTTACTTTTACCAATACATATTCGTAGCCTTTTTCAATAAGGTCGCCAAGTAGTTGTGAGGTTAACGGAGTGCGCATTTTACGGTAGATTGCTTGTTCAAGAAAAATCAGTACAAAAATGACACCAGTTTATAGCGGTATTATTGTTATTTGAGCCTGCTTACAGCTAAACACCTCGTTAAGTCCCAAAAAGAAACCCTTGAGGTATAAGCTCCCCTGGCATAATCAATACATAGATTAGGGCGTGTGTATTTATTAAACAACAGCCGCAATCCGGTGCCGCCACCGGGCTCCCGGTACCTGAATAGCTTTTTGCGTTGCTGATTGTTTGCCATTTCGGCGTTAACAAAAGCAACGTCGCTGAGCAACTTATTGCCTGTTAGCGGAAAGCGGTATTCTGCCTCATTATATACAAACGACATGCCTTTAAACCTGCCAATAATGAAAGCTCTGCCAATGCGGTCATAAGCATCGCTGCCGGTGCCGGGTAGTTCAAGGTAGGGCAGCGCCCCGCTTAACAAATAGTTTGACCAGTGCCACAACGCAAAAACATGTTCGGGTGGGTTGATGACAGGCTCCAGTATTTCCTGAACTTAAACTTTACCTGCATGGCATTGCGGTTGCTTCCCAGCCAGGTTTGGTTGCTCCTCAAAACTATATCGGCATAAATACCCCTGAACGGGCGGTTAGGCTGGTCGCGGTTATTGAACTGGAAATTGAACAACAAGCCATTAACCTGGTACGAGTTAACAGGAAAACCGTTATGGATACTATAGCGGTAGTTATGAGTTTTTGATATGGGGATATCCTTGCGGTCATCATCTATATGGCTGTAATAATTAAAGCTTAGCCCGGCGCCTACGTATATGGTTGGCCAGTTTACGGTAGATACGCTCATTAGCTTTGATATGTACATAACGGATAGGGAATGCATCAGGATTATTGTCAAAATGGGTTCTATTCATGAAAAAGCTGCCTTCGCCAAAACTGCGCCTGTCGGCGCCGAGGCCGTTGTCCATAGCAACGGTTTTCCCTATTTGTACAGTGCCCTGCAAGTTCCGCTTGTTTTCGGCTGAAAATGCGTTTTGCTTAAACTCAAAAGTAGAGAGCCCGCTTGTTGACAGGTAAAAGCCCGCATTAATTACCGAAAGCGTTGTGGTTGAAGGATCGCCAAAGTATTTCCCTCCTGACGAAATTACCCCAACTGCAAACCCCACACTCGGGTTATAAGCGGCCGATGGCAATACCGACCAGTAGGTGCGGTTTCGTACCTGTTCGGTAACCGCGGTAGGTTTGCTGCTTTTGCCGCTGAATATAGAAGCTAAGATCCCATTGGCGTCTAACTGTGTTTGTAACGAATCAACCGGATCAACCAGGGTTTGGGCAAACAGCTTGCAGGTACTTAAAAGTACAATTAAGGTTAAGGTGAGCCGGTAAGCAGCGGGAGCCAATTATTTAGGGATTAATTAGTGCTCCTGCTAATATATTTATATCATCTGAATGTAAAAAACTTATTACGAAAAATTAGAGAGGATAAGCGACTGAATTTTATTGAGTAATATCAATTGCTAATTTTACGGTTATGCTGAGACGTATTTCGCTTTTGATCATATTATTTTGTGTTGGCAATCAAGCCAACACAAATAACTTGAAAATTGATTTAAAGAAAGATAGGTATCTTCTAAAAGCTGAACACGATGGTGTAAACGATAAGATAATTGGAGATTTGAAGTTGTTTGATGTTTATGCCAATCAATCGTTTACACGGTTGAAATTTGAAAAGCGTGTGGTTGGTAGTCATATGGTTTTAAAATGGATAAATGCAGGAAGCAGGTCTTTTACCATTTATGAAGTAATATCAGTCGTACCGGCCGATACCCTATATCAGGAAAAGATACTTGGATGGGACTCTGTTACGAAAAAGAATGTTATTAAAAAAGGCGAGCGTATTAAGCTTAAACCGGGAAGTTTTAATTTTCATACCTATATAATAAAACCGGCTACGGGCAAGCGGTTAATTTACACGACAGAAGTTAAGCAAGGCCTTACGGAATATTGGATTGGCCGCGAGCGATTTTATCCTCTTTATGAATCAATACCCTTAAGTATCCGTTATCCGAACCTGCCCGAAATTTTGAGATTGGTTCAGGAGTAGTAAAAAATCGTGTTAGTGATAGGAGCGGATACCTGCCGTGTGGCTAATGCCCAATGTCATTAAGTTAAGCCATAAGTATCTGTTTGTCAGTTTATTAATTTAAATTTTGATTATTTTTTATTATATTTAATTCATAATCAAGTAGTTAAATTGCAAAAAAAACTCACTTTTTCTGCTTGAAAAGGTGAGGGCCGAGTTAGTTAATCCAAACTTAGCGGCGCAGTTTAAGATGGACGATAAACACTTTACCAGAACTCGTAAGCAATCATTTCTGTCTGCTATCCTTCTGATGGTCAATCAGCTTAAAAAGAGCCTTAGCGTAGAGATAGATGGCTTTTTACAACAATTGAATAACAAGCTTTCACATCGGGTATTGCCGTTTACGTCCAGCGCCTTCGTTCAAAATCGGAAAAAGATCAATCCCGAGGTATTCAAATATCTTTCGTCTGTTATTATCCAGGGCTTTTACAGGCCTGAAAATGATGAGGTAAAGCTTTTACATGGATTGCGAATCCTGGCGGCAGACAGTTCCGAACTAACTTTACCATTTACCAAAGAATTACAGCAGCAATACGGCGTAGTCAGCAACGCCGCGACCTTGTCGATCGTGCAGGCAAAAATGTCCGTACTGTTTGATGTGATGAATAAACTGACACTTGATGTTGTGTTGGGCAAAGGAAGAGCCTCTGAACGCGACCTTGCATTGATGCATAAGCATCAATGGAAAAAAGGCGATTTGATTATTTATGACCGCGGGTATCCATCCTTTGCCTTTATTTATGAGCATGTTCAGGCGGATATTGATTGTTTAATCCGGGCGAAGACCGTTCATTCTAACCTGGTAAAGGAATTTGTAGCAGGTGGAAAGCGTCTTTAATTACCTTGATGTACCCCGATCAGGACAAATCGTTCAAAGGCAAAAACTACAGCAGAAAAACAAGTATCCAAGTACGTTTACTAAGAATCGATCTCCCCAACGGGGAAACAGAAGTACTGATTACTACCTTGCTGGATAGTCAGAAACATCCATCGAAGCTGTTTATGAAGCTTTACTTTATGAGGTGGGGTATAGAGACGTTTATGGATGAGTTGAAAAACAAGCTGAAGATCGAATATTTTTCGGGTTATTCCGATCAAACGATCAACCAAGATATCGGCTGTGCAGTCTTTATAAGTAATCTTCAATCAGTCATCATCAGCAGTTTAGTTGATGAGTTTGAAGAGCAGAATAAACAGAGATTGTATGACCATAAAGTCAATACAAACCTTTCTTACGGATTCTTAAAAAATAGGGTCATAGAATTGCTACATCAAGACGGGCCATTAGAGCAAATATTAGCGGAACTCGAATCATTGTTCCTTAAAAATACTGTTCCCATACGCCCAAACAGAAATAATCCCAGAAATACACAAAAATATCGCTATAAGGACAAGCCTATCGTCACCAAAAACCAAAAAGACGCCTTATGATTCCTTAACTTAATGACATTGGGCTTTCAGCCTGTGGGCGTATGAACGGATAGCCCGGGCCGCAGGCAACGCCCATGTTATAAAGCTGATGGAAATGGAACACCTTAATAATCGTTAACTTACAAATTGTAACTATCAATAAGCCAAACTAAAAAGCCTGCTCTTTTAAGTAGGGATTACTTTGTCGTTCCTCAACTTCTTTATTTGTTTTCAAACTGACAGTAAGGATTATTTCTGCAATGTTTGATATTTATTCCCATTAGCAGGGTCGAGCTTTAAAAACAGGTTCATGGCGGTTAACCGTTCCTGGTTATCGGCCTTGCTGTAAATGGAAACCAGTTCATCACTTTTTGCTGTATAAAATATAAGCGGAAGCATTGCGCCCACACGTTGTCGATCTATTTGCTGTAGTAAAGGCAGCAGGGCATCAATAGCTTTTCGGCCTTTGCTTACATTATCGGCCATTAAATCGAGCCCGTTGCGGTGATAATCGTACAAAAAGCTGCGTAACGGGTTATATAGTTTATTATTCAGGTTTTCGGATAACCAGTAGCGGTTTACATTGCCATCAAACGCTTTCCAGCCACCATATGATGATGTTTGCGCATTGGTTACGATGGTCTGGGCAGCTAAAAAATATGGCGTGCCTCCAAATTTTGAAAACGTGTCATAGTCAAGGCCGATAATAATGTTGGCATAAAAAGCCATGATCGAACTTAAATTTCCCTGAAAATTTTGATCGGTATAGTCAATAGTCTGGCCTTCGGTATAACTAAAGCTAACATCTTTATCATTAAGATTTAATAAGGTAGAGGTATAGGATGTGCCATAAACCGGCCGGGACGATTGTACTTGCAGCTCGCCGGTAAAATTACTGCTGCCATCCCAGTTGGTAATGTTCAGCACAAAATTGCAATCTATTCTCTCCTGCGGTAAAATTGGATCAGCGCTCCATTTGCGGCCGTTCAGGAAATCCTTCATGGCAGTTTCCAGGGCTTGAAAAACGCGCTTATTCGCAACCTGTATCTTGGGCGATAATACTTGTATACGTGCATTCAGGTCCTGGGCCCCGCTCCGGCAGCAAAGAAACATTAGCAAAGTATAAAGCAGCAGTTTTTTCATCCGTTTATCAGTTGGGCAACTTTATTGCAAATATCGCGGGCTACTGCTTCCTTGCTTTTCAGGTCGAAAGTAGTTTTCTTAAGCTCACGATCAATAATAGTTATCTTATTGGTATCGCCTGCAAAACCGGCACCCGCGTCATTAAGCGAATTTAGTACAATAAAGTCAAGATTTTTCTTTTGCAGCTTGGTTATCGCGTTCATTTCCTCGTCGTTGGTTTCCAAAGCAAAACCAACCAATATTTGTCCTTCGCGTTTGGCCTCGCCAAGGGTTTTTAAAATATCAGTGGTTTTCTTCAGTTCGATGCGCAGATCGTCGTCTCTTTTCTTGATCTTTTGAGTGGCAACATCAGCCGGGGTATAATCGGCAACGGCAGCGCTCATGATACAGGCCTTTGCATCGCCATAAGCGGTTAAGCAGGCCTCTAACATTTGTGCCGCCGAAATAATATTAACCCGTTTTATATTTTGCTGCTTGCTGATTTGCGCAGTCGGCCCGGTCACTAAAGTGACGTCGGCCCCCATCAAGGCCAGTTCATCTGCGATAGCAAACCCCATTTTGCCCGACGAATGGTTGCCGATAAACCGTACTGGGTCTATAGCTTCATAAGTTGGTCCGGCGGTTACCAGTATTTTATGACCGGCTAAACGGAGTTTTTTTTTTGATTCAGCTTCCAGGAAAGCAACAATTTCTTCAGGTTCGGCCATCCGGCCTTCACCATACAGGCCGCTGGCAAGTTCGCCGTTACCGGGCGGAATCATGATGTTATCAAATGATTGCAGCCTGCTTACGTTTTGGCGGGTAGCCGGGTGCAGCCACATATCCAGGTCCATAGCCGGAGCAAAATAAACCGGGCATTTGGCCGAAAGATATACCGCGTTAAGCAGGTTATCGCAAAGGCCGTTAGCCATTTTAGCAAGAGTGTTGGCCGTAGCAGGAGCAATGACCATCATATCGGCCCAAAGGCCAAGCTCAACATGGTTGTTCCATTCGCCGGTATCAGCGTTAAAATAGTCAACCAGCGCCGGGTTTTTTGAAAGCGTTGAGAGTGTAAGCGGTGTAATAAAGTTGGTGGCATCGGCAGTCATCACCACTTTAACGTTGGCGCCTGCTTTAACCAGCAACCTAACCAGCAGTGCCGATTTGTAGGCTGCAATACTGCCGCAAACTCCTAAAACAATGTGTTTGTCTTTAAGCATAAGCTCAGATCCGCCAATAGGCGAAAGGATAAATATAGGCTAAAATAGAAAAAACTCCCGATAAGGGAGTTTTTCACGATATAAATAAATTTCCGAAGCTACTTTTTTAGGAGCCGGGAGACTAAACCTCTTTAGTTGGGTTACGGTAGTATACTTTACCATCTAAAAATTCCTGAACGGCAACTAATGACGGTTTAGGTAATTTTTCGTAATATTTTGAGATTTCAATTTGCTCACGGTTCTCAAATACTTCTTCCAGGTTATCATTTGATGATGCAAATTCAGAAAGTTTCTGGTGAAGCTCTTCTTTAATGTTGTTCGAGATCTGGTTTGCCCTTTTTGACATAATCACAAGCGACTCATAGATGTTCTCTGTTTTGGTATCCAGCTCGCGTAAATCGCGGGTTACAGTGCTGCTGGCTGCTGCTGGTTTATTACTGTTGTTAGCTGTCATATCTTAATTTAAACTCTTTAATATATCTTAATTAATATGGTATTTTTTGCGGCTGATTTTTTTCAGATGGCGATGTTGTTGTTACGGTATCTTTCTTTAAAAGTTTTTTTGCGGTTTTTTCATTGCTCATTGCTTCGGCAATTAAACGCTGCGCCTGTTTTATGCCCTGCTGGCTGTCTTTTATATATGCCTGAGTTTCGTGCAGGTATTTACTATTCGGATATTTTTCGGCAAACTGGTCGGCATAAGCTATAGCCTGGTTAAAACGGTCTTCCTGTTTGGTTTCAAAGCTATGGTAAGCATATTGATATTGTGCTTTAACAATAAGGTATTCCATTTCCTCGCCATATTTGGTATCAGGATAGTCGCGCAGTGCATTGTTGAACGCAATTACTGCCGATTGATAATCGCTGATGGTTAAATAAAGTTTGGCGTTGGCATAAGCTTTGGTTTCCAGTTTATCACGCAGGTTCTGGATCAGCTTGCTGGCCTCCGCTACACGGTCGCTTTTTGGATAAAGGTTAATAAACAACTGCAAAGCGTCAATAGCTTTTAATGTATTATCCTGATCAAGTGAATATATTGGCGAATCAAGGTAGTAGCAATAAGCAGAGAAAAAGCGGCATTCCTCCGCTCTTGGGCTTGAAGGATAGGTATCGGCAAATGTTTTAAAATGATATCTTGCCGATGTATAATCTTTTTGTTTGTAATACGTAAACGCGTAGTAATAAAAGAGGTCTTCTGCACCTTCACGGCCACGGTATCGCTCCACCAGTACCTCAAATAAACCTAAAGCTTTGTTATAGTCCTTTTTATTATAGTACTTAATAGCTTCCTGATATTTTTTAGCGTAATCGTTACTGGCTTTTAACTTTTCGTATTTGCTTTTACAACTGCCAAGCGTAATAATTACGATAGCTAAAACACTGGCTAATAACGTTAGTTGCTTTTTAAACATTTTGCAAAGATAGTTAATAATATAAATCAATCAATTTTTATTTAGCCGCTAATATATAACGAGGCTTTGGCTCCGTACCTATATATATAGTGTATTTAACATCTTTTAACTATTGCCAGGTTGGGAGTGTAAGCTTCCTTGA
The DNA here is from genome assembly GCF_049949235.1 of Mucilaginibacter sp. R-33. Taxonomy (NCBI): domain Bacteria; kingdom Pseudomonadati; phylum Bacteroidota; class Sphingobacteriia; order Sphingobacteriales; family Sphingobacteriaceae; genus Mucilaginibacter; species Mucilaginibacter sp. R-33. The sequence continues at coordinate 4,259,647 of NZ_CP188089.1, read as the reverse complement.
TTAATACGATTAAAATGTCCGTTTCTTATATCGTGTATATGGTTTTTGGGGTTTCATTAATCTGAAGGTTTTAAGGAGGAGAATTATAGTATGAACATTTAGTTTGTAGAATTAACTGTGCATAGCTTAATGTTAATTTTTTGAGTGCAAGTTGAGGCCTCGCAGTCTCTTAAGTTAATAGCCGTGGGTGGCAGTTTAACAATAGAGACATATAGTTACACCGGAGGTACAAAAGGTTGTAGATATCAAATGAATCTTTGGTGTGCCGGAGGTATGCAAGTCATCGTTGGGTGAGTTTCCCGCGGTTATCTTCCTAAGTATATAGTAGAGATTGCAATTGGATAAGTTATCTATAGCCCGGATGTTGAAGAGTCCTTATTTTTGTAAGTATTAATTGTGTGCTCAAAACAGCAAGCTGAATGAGGGCGTTGCCTCTGACCGGGCTATTCGCTCATACGCCTGCAGGCATTACGCTCGTTGGCCGGTACCCGCTGCTATTCCTAACGCTGGTTTTCGAGGCTTGTATAAACTTTTTTGCCTGATGTATAGTATGTTAAGGAAACATTAAGGAAAATAGGTAGAAATAATTTGGAGAAGGCATAAAAGTGGCTACCTTTGCAGCCCGCAAACGAGGAAGCGAGTTAGCGGGTTAGTACATTAAAAGGATAGAAAAGTAGAGGAAAAAAAAGATTAAAATCTTTTTTGTGGGAATGAAAAAAAATCCACACCTTTGCAGCCCGCAAACGAGGGAAAGAGAAGAGAGAGAAGCACTGCAAAACTTTAAAAATAAAAAATAAAAAAGTTTTGGAAATAAGAAAAGGTTTTCTACCTTTGCAGACCCAAACGGAAGGGTGCTTGAGAGAGCGAAAGAAGTTGAGGCTGAGCGAGTTCGGTCAATAAAAGACGGAAGAAAGTTAACGATGGTTAATGAGTAAAACAAAAGAGCCGGAAGCGATTTTCGGGGAAATAAACTGACAAGTTAAGCAATGCGAATTGCGACGACATAATAGCTGATTCGGATGATGAAGCGGAAAAGTTCTTTTAAGAAATGGAAATCATGTAGCGTAACGGGAGATTAACCAAAGCTAAGGCTGAGGAAGATTGAAGAGTTAGAAAAAGAAGAGAGACTGTATAAAGATATATAATACAGATTCTATTAATTAATAATAGGGTCAGTGGTTAAACAAAACATTTTACAATGGAGAGTTTGATCCTGGCTCAGGATGAACGCTAGCGGCAGGCCTAATACATGCAAGTCGGACGGGATTTGGGAGCTTGCTCCTAATGAGAGTGGCGCACGGGTGCGTAACACGTATGTAACCTACCTTGATCAGGGGGATAGCCTCTCGAAAGAGAGATTAAGACCGCATAACATTATGATATGGCATCGTATTATAATCAAATATTTATAGGATCAAGATGGGCATGCGCAACATTAGCTAGTTGGTGTGGTAACGGCATACCAAGGCGACGATGTTTAGGGGATCTGAGAGGATGACCCCCCACACTGGTACTGAGACACGGACCAGACTCCTACGGGAGGCAGCAGTAAGGAATATTGGTCAATGGACGGAAGTCTGAACCAGCCATGCCGCGTGCAGGAAGACGGCCCTACGGGTTGTAAACTGCTTTTGCAGGGGAATAAACCCCGGTTCGTGAACCGGGTTGAATGTACCTTGAGAATAAGGATCGGCTAACTCCGTGCCAGCAGCCGCGGTAATACGGAGGATCCAAGCGTTATCCGGATTTATTGGGTTTAAAGGGTGCGTAGGCGGCTTTTTAAGTCAGGGGTGAAAGACGGTAGCTCAACTATCGCAGTGCCCTTGATACTGAAGAGCTTGAATGTACTTGAGGTAGGCGGAATGTGACAAGTAGCGGTGAAATGCATAGATATGTCACAGAACACCAATTGCGAAGGCAGCTTACTAAAGTATGATTGACGCTGAGGCACGAAAGCGTGGGGATCAAACAGGATTAGATACCCTGGTAGTCCACGCCCTAAACGATGAACACTCGATGTTGGCGATATACGGTCAGCGTCTAAGCGAAAGCGTTAAGTGTTCCACCTGGGGAGTACGCCCGCAAGGGTGAAACTCAAAGGAATTGACGGGGGCCCGCACAAGCGGAGGAGCATGTGGTTTAATTCGATGATACGCGAGGAACCTTACCCGGGCTTGAAAGTTAGTGAATGTGACAGAGACGTCACAGTTCTTCGGAACACGAAACTAGGTGCTGCATGGCTGTCGTCAGCTCGTGCCGTGAGGTGTTGGGTTAAGTCCCGCAACGAGCGCAACCCCTATGTTTAGTTGCCAGCATTTAAGGTGGGGACTCTAAACAGACTGCCTATGCAAATAGAGAGGAAGGAGGGGACGACGTCAAGTCATCATGGCCCTTACGTCCGGGGCTACACACGTGCTACAATGGATGGTACAGAGGGCAGCTACCTGGCAACAGGATGCCAATCTCTTAAAGCCATTCACAGTTCGGATCGGGGTCTGCAACTCGACCCCGTGAAGTTGGATTCGCTAGTAATCGCGTATCAGCAATGACGCGGTGAATACGTTCCCGGGCCTTGTACACACCGCCCGTCAAGCCATGGAAGCTGGAAGTGCCTGAAGTGCGTAACCGCAAGGAGCGTCCTAGGGTAAAGTCGGTAACTGGGGCTAAGTCGTAACAAGGTAGCCGTACCGGAAGGTGTGGCTGGAATACCTCCTTTCTGGAGCAGTATCTCTGATTGACTCGGAACTGTTACCTACATGATATTTCTTAAAACACAAAAAAAAGACAAAAGGAAACCCAGAAGATGAAGCCATCTGTGGAATGTGCAAACGCAAGTAAGCACAGGACAAGTGGCAGTAAGCAGTGGCAGCAGCAGTAGGCAGAAAAGTCCTGCAAACTGCAACTGATAACTGCAACTAAAAACAAATAGTCCTGTAGCTCAGCTTGGTTAGAGCACTACACTGATAATGTAGGGGTCAGCAGTTCAAATCTGCTCGGGACTACACAAGGGGAAGTAGCAGTAAGAAGTAGCAGCAGCAGTAATTAACTGCCACTGTAAACTAACCACTGCCCACTCATCTGAAAGGGGGATTAGCTCAGCTGGCTAGAGCACCTGCCTTGCACGCAGGGGGTCAACGGTTCGAATCCGTTATTCTCCACACTTTGTAAGTAACAGTAATAAGTAGCAGAAGCAGGAAACTGCCGCTGCAACTAAAGACTGCCACTAACAACTAACGTTCTTTGACATATTGGAAGAAGTAATTGAAAACAAGAGAAAACAACAGATAGGAAGTTGTTTGATTGAGAACCAAGATTACAAGAATAAAGAAACAAGAGTAATCTTGCTTCCTGACTCCTGAACTCTTGACTCTGTCGAACGACGGACTAAAATAAAGACATACCATGCGGCGCAAAAGGCGCATGAGTAGAAGAAAGTAAGAAAGGGTACACGGGGGATGCCTTGGCTCTCAGAGGCGAAGAAGGACGTGATAAGCTGCGATAAGCTGCGGGGATTAGCAAATATGAATTGATCCGCAGATTTCCGAATGGGGAAACCTAATTAGTTGAAGACTAATTGCATAAATGCGCTAACCTGCCGAACTGAAACATCTAAGTAAGCAGAGGAAGAGAAAACAATAGTGATTTCCAGAGTAGTGGCGAGCGAAATGGAAGAAGCCCAAACCTGTTATGTTACGGCATAGCAGGGGTTGTAGGACCACAACATGAATATCAAGAAGAACCGGAAGGGGGTGGGAAACCCTGCCATAGAGCATGAGAGCTGCGTACGGGTAATGAATGATAGGATAGTGGTATCCTGAGTACCGCGAGGTCGGAGACGCCTTGTGGGAATTTGCCGGCACCATCCGGTAAGGCTAAATACTCCTGAGAGACCGATAGTGAACCAGTACCGTGAGGGAAAGGTGAAAAGAACCCCGAACAGGGGAGTGAAATAGAACCTGAAACCGTGTACTTACAAGCGGTCGGAGCGGTTAACACCGTGACGGCGTGCCTTTTGCATAATGAGCCTACGAGTTACTCTTCCCTGGCAAGGTTAAGTGTTTAAGACACGGATCCGAAGCGAAAGCGAGTCTGAAAAGGGCGTATAGTCAGGGGAGGTAGACGCGAAACCTTGTGATCTACCCATGGGCAGGTTGAAGGTGCCGTAACAGGTACTGGAGGACCGAACCGATAAACGTTGAAAAGTTTCCGGATGACTTGTGGGTAGGGGTGAAAGGCTAATCAAACTGGGAAATAGCTCGTACTCCCCGAAATGTTTTTAGGAACAGCCTGGCGGTTGAGTTATAAAGAGGTAGAGCTACTAATTGGGTGCGGGGGAGTCAAATCCTACCAAATCCAGATAAACTCCGAATGCTTTATAATATACGCTGGAGTGAGGCTATGGGTGCTAAGGTCCATGGCCGAGAGGGAAAGAACCCAGACCATCAGCTAAGGTCCCTAAATTATTGCTAAGTTGAACTAACGAGGTCCGATTGCACAGACAGCTAGGATGTTGGCTTGGAAGCAGCCATTCATTTAAAGAGTGCGTAACAGCTCACTAGTCGAGCGATCGGGCATGGATAATAAACGGGCATCAAGCAGTATACCGAAGCTATGGATTCATATTAATATGACTGGTAGGGGAGCATTCTATTATCCGGCGAAGCAGGAAGGTAACTGACTGTGGAGGGAATAGAAAAGCAAATGTAGGCATAAGTAACGATAAGGCGGGAGAGAAACCCGCCCACCGAAAGACTAAGGTTTCCTGATCAACGCTAATCGGATCAGGGTTAGTCGGGGCCTAAGGTGAAGCCGACAGGCGTAGCCGATGGACAACTGGTTAATATTCCAGTACTTTTTATTACTGCGATGCGGTGACGGAGTAGTGACACTGACGCGAACTGACGGAATAGTTCGTTAAAGGCTGTAGGTATAGAGTTTGTAGTTAAGTACGCAGACTTTGCTGAAAGCTGATAGTACACAGAACCTTCGGGGGATGTGATAGTTCAGGTAATCAGACTTCCAAGAAAACCCGCTAAGCTTCAGGTAATAAAAACCCGTACCGTAAACCGACACAGGTAGTCGAGGAGAGAATCCTAAGGTGCTCGAGTGAATCATGGCTAAGGAACTCGGCAAAATGGCCCTGTAACTTCGGGAGAAGGGGCGCTGGCAGCAATGTCAGCCGCAGTGAAAAGGCCCAGGCGACTGTTTAACAAAAACACATGGCTTTGCAAAATCGCAAGATGACGTATAAGGCCTGACACCTGCCCGGTGCTGGAAGGTTAAGAGGGGATGTTAGTCGCAAGGCGAAGCATTGAATCGAAGCCCCAGTAAACGGCGGCCGTAACTATAACGGTCCTAAGGTAGCGAAATTCCTTGTCGGGTAAGTTCCGACCTGCACGAATGGTGTAACGATCTGGGCGCTGTCTCAGCCATGAGCTCGGTGAAATTGTGGTATCGGTGAAGACGCCGGTTACCCGCAACGGGACGGAAAGACCCCATGCACCTTCACTATAGCTTAACATTGATATCGGATACAGGATGTGTAGGATAGGTGGGAGACTGTGATCCAGCTTCGCTAGGAGTTGGTTAGTCAACGTTGAAATACCACCCTTTCTGTATTTGGTGTCTAACTCTGCAATGTGGAGAACATTGTTTGGCGGGTAGTTTGACTGGGGTGGTCGCCTCCAAAAAGGTAACGGAGGCTTTCAAAGGTAAGCTCAGTACGCTTGGTAACCGTACGCGGAGTGCAATAGCATAAGCTTGCTTGACAGTGAGACAGACAAGTCGAGCTGGGTCGAAAGACGGATATAGTGATCCGGTGGTTCTGCATGGAAGGGCCATCGCTCAAAGGATAAAAGGTACGCTGGGGATAACAGGCTGATCTCCCCCAAGAGCTCATATCGACGGGGAGGTTTGGCACCTCGATGTCGGCTCGTCACATCCTGGGGCTGGAGAAGGTCCCAAGGGTTGAGCTGTTCGCTCATTAAAGTGGCACGCGAGCTGGGTTCAGAACGTCGCGAGACAGTTCGGTCCCTATCTGTTGTGGGCGTAGGAAGTTTGAGTGGGGCTGACCTTAGTACGAGAGGACCGGGTTGGACTAACCTCTGGTGAATCTGTTATGCCGCCAGGTGTACTGCAGAGTAGCTACGTTGGGAATAGATAAGCGCTGAAAGCATCTAAGTGCGAAACTAGCCACAAGATGAGACTTCCATTGAGGGTCGTAGGAGACTACTACGTTGATAGGTTACAGGTATAAAGGTGGTGACATCATAGCCGAGTAATACTAATTGCCCGAAGCTTTCTTCGTGAAGGATTAAGGTGAGTGGTTGATTGAGAGAGTAGTTGCAAGACTATGAACAAGATATTGATCACTCATCCGAAACAAAACAGATAATGAACAACAATGCTGTTGTTTTCTCTTAACTTCAATCACTTCTTTCAATAATATGTCATGTTTGTGGCAAGTGAAAAATAGTGAATGGTGAATGGTTGATTAGGTGAGTAGTTGCAAAACTACCATGATATAAGCAATCAGACAAGAACCACTCACGGCTCACATAATCAACCACACACTTAAAAATATTCAGGTGCCTATATCGGCGGTGTCTACCTCTTCCCATTCCGAACAGAGAAGTCAAGCCCGCCAGAGCCGATGGTACTGCGGTAAAACGTGGGAGAGTAGGTCGGTGCCACCCTTTATCACTTTCAATAGTGTAACAAACGCAAAAGCCTTAGCTAATTACTAAGGCTTTTTTGCGTTTACAGGCCTTTTTCATAACTCGATCATACTCTCCATAGCACGCTTCAGCGCTAACGGAAAATACAAGTTAACACACATACTTTTTATCGTGGTAATAATAACTTACAATGATTTTTTTATGTTTGCGCTTCCAAAAATAGCCCCATGGAATTTGAAAAATTAGCAGCCCAAATTAAAGCAGAAATAGCAAAACTGGATACCACGCCCGAGCTTGATAAAATCAACAGGGCTTTTGACGAGAAGATCCGCAAGGTGGAGGAAGCCCGCCGCGAGAAGCTGGCTACCGTGCCCGACAATGCCGTAGAACGCAAAAAACTCATTGCCGCCCTTGAAGCCCTTGGCGAAAAATATGTTGAACCTGCTAAGAAGAAAAGCAGGGAATAAGGGATTGATTTTGTAGAAGAACTTAAAAGGTCTGCCAGGTTTGGCGGGCCTTTTTTGTTTGTTGGGGTGCCCGGTCGTAGGGGCAATGATGGTTTCGGAGCATTGGCACTTACCTGTATTATACTGTTCAATTTTTTAAAGTGTAAACACCTGGTGTTTTGTTGTGAAATTGAACGACTGATAATCAGTGTTTTATAAATTGATAAATTTGTTCAAAATCGTGATTTGAACAACTTGTATTTGGTAATCAGTGGGTTATGTAAATTGCTTTTTGAACGTTGAACACCCGGTTTTTAAAAATTGAACACTGACAAAATGCTGTCACCATAGGGGGGCTTTTTAGTGGGTAAATTTGAGTGCCTTTCATGATTGCCGGCAGGTTTGCGGCAAATAACGATGGATGTTTCGGGCTTTGAGCTGCCGGACAGGGGGCGCGACAAATTATGGACCATACTGCAGAAAAACCCCTGGTTATTCAAATGATTCAAAATGAGGTGCGGGAAGCGGCGGCTAAGCTTGGGCGCAAGGGGGAGGTTATGATCTCCGACCCGGATGCCGTGGTTGAGCTGTTTGATATTTACCCGGCCAATGAGTGGATGGCCATGGAAACCGAACACGAAACTCCCCAAATGCTGTTTGGCAACTTCTGGCTGGAGGGCGAGCTGTGCATCCTGTTTGCCGACACCAATATGGGCAAAAGCTTGCTGGCCGTGCAGCTGGCCGACAGTATTACCCGCGGCGAAGCCATTGCTCCCTTTGAGCTTGGGGCCGAAGCCTCGCCGGTGTTGTATATTGATTTTGAACTTACCGGCAAGCAGTTTGAGCAACGCTATACCGACGGCCAAAACCGTTACCAGTTTGCCTCCGAATTTTACCGCGGCGAATACAACCAGTTTAACCGTGCAAGCTCGCATTATCAAAAGCTGGACAGGTATGTGATTGAAGCTTTAACGCGGGGCATTAAGCGTACCGATGCCCGGGTGCTCATCATTGATAATATTACCTGCCTGCGCAACGGAACCGAGAGCGCCGGGGCTGCCCTGTTGCTGATGAAGGAACTGAAAAAGCTTAAAACCCGCCATGGCGTAAGCATCCTGGTGCTGGCCCACACGCCTAAGCGTAACCCGCGGCTGCCGCTGAGCCGCAATGATTTGCAGGGGAGTAAAATGCTCATCAATTTCTGCGACAGTGCTTTTGCCATGGGCGAAAGCCACTCGATGCCCGGCCAGCGCTATTTAAAGCAGATTAAGCAGCGCAGTACTGCCGAAACATATGGTGCCGACAATATATGCCTTGCCCAACTGGAACGGCATCAAGGCTTTTTAAAATTTGTTTTTACAGGCCATGACTGCGAGAAAAACCACCTGCGCGACGCCTCCAGGCAGGAACGCGAACGCATGCACCGGGAGGCAAAAAAATTAAGCGACGAAGGTTTAAGCCAGCGGCAGGTGGCGGAGCGGCTCGGGTTGAGTGTGGGAAGTGTGAATAGGATGCTGAATAGCCAGTTGTAAATCGGCGCTGTGTAAATAACTTTCGGCTGGCGCACGCGTGTCGCGTGTGTCTTATTGGAGTTCCCTGCTCTTTATGGCTGAATGATTATCCGAATAAAAGATTATAAGTTTTGTGATGATTAGACATAGCATGCGAAGCACACGCGACACGCGTGCGCCAGCGAAGGCTATTGCCTAATTTGTATTTCCTTTCAATCGTCGTTCGGCTTTCCTGACCTTCTAAATATTCTTGACAAACTTTACGCTTAAACTCCTCGCTGTACTGGCTTTGCCATTTGCTGCCATACACTTTTGAATATCTCTCCATTTTTGTTTACTGTTGTGTAAACCTATTTCAGGACAAGACAGGATGATGTACTTAGTAGGCGAGGCGACGATGTAGACTTAGCAATTGAGGCACACGCGACACGCGTGCGCCAGCAAAGGGAATTTTCAATTGTGTTAAACTCCAATAGACCTGTTGGGATTCTCGAGTCTATAAAGTCTCTTTTGCAAGAATTTAACTATGAATCTGACATACGTCGGATAATCATGGAATAATATCATCATATGATCGGCGCGAGTATTCAGCTTAGGACAGAACGATGAGTACTTATGAAATATCAAATTGCAGTACCGCCAAGATTTTGCCTATGCTAACACCCACTCCTATCGGTTATATTGTTAATTTAAAAAAACAAGACATCTACGCTTGCGCACGCGCGTCGCGTGTGCTTAATATGCCAAGTATGTGACGGAATTTGACAGGGTTCTTTTATTGTTGAATTGTTATAGGGGAATAAGAAATTTCAAGTTTTGGGATGATGTAGACTTAGTAGGCGCAGACTTAGCAATTGAGGCACAAGCGACGCGTGCACCAGCAAAGGGCTTGGGATGGGCGTGGGCAGTGTGAATAGAATGCTGAATAGACAGCTGTAAGGCTCTTACAAATGCACGGTGATGCCATCATATGCTCGGCAATGGTATGCGGCTTGTGGCTTGTGGCCTGCAACTTAGCGCTCGAGGCACATGCGACATACGTGCGCCAGCGAAGGTACGCTTTAGAAGGGCAAGAGGCTTGACTACTAAAAATATAAATCCCAAATTTTTTCGATTCGTTTAGAAATGTGATAAGCCAGTAAAGGAGGTACAGCATTTCCAATTATTTTATATGCCTGTGATGGACTCACTAAAAAGCTACCTTTACGCTTAGCCTTACTTTCTATTACAAATTCATAATCTATAGGAAAAGTCTGAATCAAAGCACATTCTCTTGGGGTTAGTCTTCGTTCTATTAAACCTTGTTCTATTTCAGAATTATATTTTCCTCCTCGTTCTAATGAAAGTCTTCTGAATTCGATATTACCATGATGTTCTGATCTTATAGTGGGCGCAATACCATTCAGTTTTACTTCTGTTTGGCCTTGACAATGAGCACCCATATATTTTGCTCGTGAGTAATATTGTTGAGATAAATCTTGACTTATGTTAGGTTCTTCTAACAACGAGAATATTTCTGAAAGTTTGCTATAAGGGGCAAGGTTCAACGATTCATTATTTGAATGAGTTGCTTGGGGGTAAGGATTCAGCTCTGCGTCGATGGCCTTCTTTTGCAGTTTTTTTAATACACCTGGTTTTAAAGCTGATTTTTTTACTCCAATAAATATAACTCTTTCTCTTGATTGTGGCACGCCATAATTTGCGGCATGTAGCACTTGCGGATCGAAAACAAAGTAACCATTCCCATTGACAGAAGAGAAATCTTTTTGAATGATATCTTTTACATTGCTAAGATTAACTAAACCTTTAACATTTTCAGCGATAAACATTTTGGGTTGAGTTATTTCTACCACCTTCTTCATCCACATATACAATTTGCCTCTTGTTTCTTCAGAAGCTTCGTTTATGTTTTTTAGTTTGCCATGATGATTTTTATGAGAGTCAAAGCCTTTTCGCTTACCAGCAATACTAAAATCCTGGCAGGGGAAACCACCGGTTACTATATCAATTGCTTCTGGAAATATATTAGCTGAAGCATTATGTAACTTTACAAGATCTACAATACTTTCTGATCTATATTTCTCTACGCAATTATAATCTCCTTTTTTAAAGAAATAGTTTATCCAAGCGTTTTTCGCATCGGGAAGAATGTCATTGGCAAAAACGGTTTTGAATCTTGTTTTCTTTAAAAGAGAAAGTTTTTCGGTTAATTGCTTATTAATAAAATCAGGGGATTTATCTTTGTTTATTAATGAAGTAGGAACTATAAAGTCACCTTCAAATCCTATGTCCATACCCCCACAGCCTGAGAATAGCGAAAGAACGTTTAAGACTTCTTGCCTTGTTTCTGAATCGGTGAATCTTGAGGTGACTTCGTGCTTACTGTATTCGATTGTGAATTGAGGCTCTTTAAGTTCGTTATCAATATCCATTTGCGACATAGTCTTTTTAATTGTTTGCAATTTTAAGAAAAACGAAGTGGAATTTGCTAATTTTTTTGGCTATTGGAAATAATTTTTTCCACAAGATCATTTAGTGTTTCTGCTCTTTTTGTCTTTTTTAAAGCGCATTCCCACAATATAATTACATTCCATCCCATACCCTTTAAATTGTTAATAATTATCTCGTCCCGAGCCATATTTCGGTCTATCTTTTCACGCCAAAAAATAGCATTGGTCTTCGGCATTACATAAATTCGGCAGTCCTTGTGACCATGCCAAAAGCATCCATTTACGAAGATCACCGTTTTATATTTAAGTAGAATTATATCGGGTCTTCCTGGCAATTTAGCACTATGTAGTCTGTAGCGAAATCCTTTTTCATGTAGAAATTTGCGAACAATCATCTCCGGCTTTGTGTGTTTACCTTTAACATTGCTCATGATCTCGCTTCTTCTCTTAGATGATACTGTATCCGTCATACATTAGTAACTCCATAAAATAGAAAAAGATTCATCTTAACGAAAAATCAAAGATAGCCACGTTTGTATTGGAAAATTTTGAGGCATAGTATTTAATTGAGTGAGATTTATGCTTACTATGTTAATCCAAAGTTGAAGCCTGCCAGGATTGTTCTTCAAGACGTTTTCTTGTAACTTCCACTTTTGCTCTAAATCATCGGGAAGGGCGCTCTGAATATATTCTTTTATTTGTTTGCGCCCCTCATATAGATATAAGCAGATTTTCGGCAAAGCGTAGGCTTTGTCATTAAAGCTCATTTGCCATTTACCTCCGGATGTGAATTCGTCTCGAAGGTGGCCAGTAACTACGCCATGTTGACTCGCCAACCAAGTTAATACTTGAGAATATTTAGTTTTAGAATTATTTGAAAAAATTTCCGGAAAAAAAGCCATTGCTTGGTTTCTTATTATCTCACGATTGACTTTGGGTAAATCGGAAAGAAGCTTTATAACAAGTTTTTTCTCATCATCTTCATTTGGCTCCTGATGATCAGGTAACCACCAAAGGGCTACATTTTGCCCCAGTCCCTTTCGTTTAAAACTTCGCACCAACTCCATTCTTTTATTTATGTCAGATGTAGAGAAATCAACATAAGAGGTATCCATCTTTGAGAATATCGATAGGTCTGGCTTGTCGACGATATCCATATTTATTTGATATCTTGGCGAATGCGTAATATTAATATTATCAATACATGATTCGTACTTCGCCCATCTGCACTCTAATAAATTGGAAGAAAATTTGCCAAAGAAAACATAAATTCTATCTTCTAAATTTTCAATTTTAACGGATTCAAAGATGCTGTTACCAAAGCATCGCCAGTCTCCTTGACTTGTTTTGACCTCGATTCCAAACCATTTGTTTTCAAGTATTTTGGCATATATATCTGGAAACGCATGTGCTGATGAATGTTCAAATTTGTTTTCAAAAATAGAATCAGCCGACACTCTGTTTAGGGTTTCACAAACAACCCGTTCAAATAAGGAGCCGGAAAGTTTCAGCAAATCAGGTTGATAAACGGATTCTTCTGTTATTCTTTTTACAGCAAGTGATAATATGTTTTGCAGTTCGGAAGTATAGGCCTCAATATCTTTTACAATAATCATTTTTCGAAGTTGTATTTTAATATAAAAGTAGATATAATTATAATATCTTATTAGGTGTATTATTCTGAATAGCTCTTGATAATTCAAGTCGGTGTCCCCCGCTACCGCAAGCAAATCCAATACACTGACGAACCACAAGCAAGGATTGCATAGCAAAAATAATTAGTTGCTGCTGCAAGCCTCCTGGCTTGTGGCCCGTATGAAAGGTTAAACTGTAAGCAAAGCCGCTTATCCTGGCCTCAAAAGAAGAATCTTAAAAAACCGTCCGCACCTACCCCTTCCCCAAAACGGACGGACAAACCATTTTTCATCCCCCTTTCGGGCTTTGAGCTTCGGCCGCGTTAGGGATTGCAGCGGAAAACCCACAGCCTTGCGCAGGCCTCCGCACAGGGGCAAGGCGAGGATTTGCAGCGTAAAGCCCGGGCCGCAGGCAACGCCATTATTTTGATTTCGGAATTGGGATTTTCGATTTCGGATTTAAGGCATGGAGAAACGGGTGTTATACTGAGTGTTTAAATCCGGGGCGTCTGAAGGTGAAATAACAAATCCACCACGTCATTGCTGTAAGGAATGAAGCAATCCCCGACAGGCTGGTAACGGGCTTCATTAGTATTTGACTTACATCGTCGCGCTCCTGGCCGCGCGGGGCCAGTTACGTTTTTCGCTATTGTTCATTTTTTAAGGTGCTCAAGAAGGCTCCGCCGTTTGTCTTGACACAAAAGTAACCAAAAAGGCTTGCAGCAGAGAGGCTTCTTTGCGCACAACCTGGGCCCATAGCCATCGGCGCGGCCTTACCCTGCAAAACGAACAGAACCACGGGCTGCAATTATTTTGCCCCGGTTCGTACGCAATGCCTCCGCTTCTGCAAAAACTTGCTATGCCCCTGCAGCCGCACCGCCCGGCATCGTTCTGCTCGTTTTCACCCGAAGCTGATCTGCTGCGAAAAACCACATTTTTTATCTTGTCATGGGTAGTGTTTAAATCCGGCGGCCTCTGAAGGTAGTATGACATCTCTCCTTAGTCATGCCGAACTTGTTTCGGCACCTCACAAGAAAAGTGGCAAATTTGATTAGCATGGTTGCTTAGCGAGTGGGGTGCTGAAACAAGTTCAGCATGACCTTAATTTTATTATGTCATGCTGCGTGTTTAAATCCGGTGGCCTCTGAAGGTAGTATGACATCTCTCCTTAGTCATGCCGAACTTGTTTCGGCACCTCACAAGAAAAGTGGCAAATTTGATTAGCATGGTTGCTTAGCGAGTGGGGTGCTGAAACAAGTTACCCATGACAAGTTTATAAAATGACGTCATCCCGAACTTGTTTCGGGAACCCACAGGACAAGCCGCATGAAGTATACTTAGCATGTGAGGTGATGAAACAAGTTCAGCATGACGGATGGCGGAGATGTCATTTCACCTTCAGAATCCGCTCCGGATTTAATTTACTCAGCATGACCTTAATTTTATTATGTCATGGGTAGGTAGGCCTCTGCGCGCGACCCTTCGACAGGCTCAGGGTGACAGGCCGCTATCACTGCAACTGCTGCTGCCACTGCTACTAAAAAACTAACTGCAAACTGCCCACCAAAAACTGCCAACTGATTATTGCAACGTTACCACCTTGTACAAAATCCAGCCGTCGGTTTCGTAGGCGCGTTTGTAGTTTACACCGCTGTTGAGGCGGCGGATTTCGGGGATGTACCTGTCGCTGAGCTGGGTGTAGCCGGTGAATGGATTTTTTGGGGTGGCTATCAGGATATAGTCGTCGTATTTGTAAGGGGTTTCAATGGCCGACAGGAACGAGTTGAGCTGGTAGGGCAGGGTTAGCTTTTTGATGTTGTTGGTAAAGGCCACAATGGGGTATGATACGGCATCGTCCATGAGGATGTGCGTACCATCGGGCAGGCTGTTGATGTAGGCTGCTATTTCTTTGCTTTCGTTTTGATCGGTATTGGGTTCCAGCCGGCTAAGGGTGGTGATGAAGCGGCGCTCGTCGGTAATGAGCGAGTTGGTTAAAAAGGTGTAGCCGGTATATAGCTGCAGTACAATTACAAAGGCCAGGCCCAGTTTAACGGCCAGTTTATTTTTGATGGTATGTACCTTAAATATAATACACAGCAGCGCCACAAATAAAAATATAAGGTAGTACTGGTAGGTGAGGAAAAGCTTATCATACTTAATGTGCAAAAACTCCACAAAGGCAAACAGGGTGAGCACGGTTAGCACATGATAAGTGCTTTCGCGCAGCAGGTACAGGCCAAACAATATCAGCGGACAAAAATAAATCACCCTTAATGATACCAGGATGCTGAGCTCAGGCAGCTGGTAGTTTACGGCGGTAGCGGCAGTGTCGTAATTCAGCTTGTCGACCAGTACGTTCCAGGTGGCCAGGGGGCTTTCCATAAAGTAGTTATAGTCGCTGGCGTGAGTTTGGTTGAGCAGTTTATAGCAAACGAGGGATACCACGGGCAGGATAAACAGGATGACGTAGATAGCAAAAGTTTTATTAATAAGCTTACGCCTTAACGACGGACTGTTAAAGCTCATGAACAGCCTGAAAATGGATTCCTTTTCGCCCAGGTTTAGGCTGGCCAGCGTGATGGACAGCACCAGCGGAATAAAGAACAGCGTAAGCCAGATGAAGCGGTAATCGCAAAAAATGAGCAATACCAAACACATGCTGGCTATGGATACGTGGAACGTGGTGTTTGAGCGGTAAAACTTAAGCAGGTTAAGGAAAAACAGGTACACGAAGATCACTACCAGGTAAATGGCTTTGCCCGAGCAGGCCATGTAAATGATACCGGGGTGCAGCAAAAATAGCAGGGCTACCATGATGAGGTAAAAATCATCCTTCACCCTGATAACAAACGAGCGCGAAATAAGATAAAAGAAGCCTGCCGTACCCAGCGCCGATGCGATGACCGGGGCGAGGTAACTGTTTATTGACGAAAATATAAGCGAGGAGTAAAAGGGCAGCAGCGGGGCGGTTAGGCCCATTACCTTGAGGCGGTTGCCCAGCCCCTCAAACACGATCTTTGTTTTTTCGACATAAAAAAGGCTTTCCTGGTTATAATAGCCTAAGTGGTTAAGGTATACGCCGATAACCAGGTACCAGGCTGCCAGCACCAGGGTAAATATAAACAGGTATGTACTTTTGGCAATTTTCATTTAATAACGTTTGTGGGGTTATTAACCTTACTTAAACCGTGGTTGGTTTTTTCCCAGTAAAACGGATTGGTGATGAGCTGGTACAGGCCCATATAGGCTGCTACCGAGTGCATGAGCCAGTAAACCGGGTTGGCTATGGCAAACAAAATAAGCTCGAAATAGCGGCGTTTAAATACGGCCATCATGTTGATATAGATCATGAGGATATTACCCACCATGAGGTTAAATATCGACATGAACAGCACCCAGTCCGGAAACAAATTGCGGATGGTTGAAAAATCAAATATGAGGTAACAGATAAAGATGATGAGCAGCACCGGGTAAATTAAAAAGGTGGCCGATGTGGCGCCGATGAAAAAGTTAAAACCCAGGAAACCGCGAAAGCCTATTTTACGGATGAGGGCCGGCGGGTTGCGCATGTGCACCAGGTAGGTTTGCATGTAGCCCTTGATCCAGCGCGAGCGCTGGCGGATCCAGTTCCAGAAATTGTTATTGGCTTCCTCGTACGTGGTGGAGTTTACTATGGCCACCTTATAGCCTTTGGCATAGGCGCGTACACCAAGGTCGGCGTCTTCGGTTACGTTAAAGGGGTCCCAGGCGCCAAGCTCAATCAGCGCGTCCATTTTAAAGTGGTTGCTGGTGCCGCCAAGCGGGATGGGGATATCCAGCGTATCCAAACCGGGCAGCATATAATCAAACCAGTACGAATACTCGAGGGTGAACATCCGGGTAAGGAAGTTTTCGTTGCGGTTAAAGTAGTTTAAGGCGCTTTGGATGCAGATATAGTTTTCGGGCAGTTTGTTAAACAGGGCCACCACTTTTTTAAGCTGATCGGTATCGGGGATATCCTCGGCATCATAAATGGTGAGGTATTGGCCCCTCGAAAAATGCAGACCGTAGTTGCAGGCCTTGGGCTTGGTTTTAGGCATGTGGAAAGGCACAACAATAACTTCAAACACGGAGGGGAAATCGAGGTTTTTTACGGCGTTTAATGTTTTATCATCATCTTCTTCAATAAGCAGTTTGATATCCAGCTGTTCGCGCGGATAGTCGAGGCTTTGCAGGTTCCAGATGAGTTTTTTGATCAGCTTATCTTCCTTGTAAACAGGCAGCAGGATGGTGTACACGGGCAGTTCATCGTTCACGATAGTGCGTAGGTCATTTTTGGTGACGGCCTGGTGCAGCTCAAACCGGGAGCCTACCAGCGCCAAAAACAGTTTGAAGATGATAGCTATCAGGAAAAACGAACTGATGATTAAGTTAATGGTGATGGATACGTTTTTGAAGTTGAGGAACAGGCCGATGGCAGTAATACCCCACAAGGCAAAAATGAAAACAAGCTGTGATGTGGTGAACGTTGTTGAGGCCGAGCTTTTAGGGTCGCGCTTAAGGAGCTCAAAAACGGATGCCTTCACATATTTTTGGCCGGTAAGCTTGTGGCTTAGCCAGGTGATCTCCAGGTCGGACGCTACGATGACTTCGGGTTCCATGTCATAGGTAAACCTTACAAAATCAAGGAAAAGTTCATTGCCGGGGTCGGCCATAACGGTAACCACCTTATTGTTTTCGATGCGGAGGGGGAGGCCCAGCTGGTCGTTGGCAAATTTAAGGTCAACCTGGTCGAGGATTTTTTGATCGAAGGCTTCCTGGCGGATCTCGGCAAAGTGGTAGCCTGCGTTGCCCAGGGCGCGTTCATAGTTTTTGCGGGAAACATAGCCGAAGTTAAGGGCTATTTTGAGGTATGACATACCCGATCTTTCCGAAAAAGCATGGATCTTTTCCTGGTCGGCCGGCGAAATAAATCCGTGGGCAACCAAAATTTCAGGAACAGAAATACTCAATGTATCCATATATAAAAGCTGAAAGCAGAATGCATAAAGCCTAAAGCGGCATCCTGATTATTAATATCATTTAATTGCTTTGTGTGAAATTAATTAAATGACCCTATATAAATATCAGTTATCAAACCGGGGATAAGCCGGTTTGATAACTGATATGTGATGTATTTTGACACGCGATGTGCAGCGGCATTAATCGTTAAACAGATCCTGCGATTTCTGGACTTTTGACCGCACATACAGGAACGAAAGCAGGATCAGGATCAGGATGCCCAGCAAAATGTACAGGTTATAGCTGTCCCAGAAACGGGTAAGGCCGCTCTTGGTATCGATGTATTCCAGGTTTTCGCTGGATTTGTTGATGTTGAACAGGTATTTGTTGGAGTTAACATCCGAGATACAAACATTGCTCGACAGGGTTGAAAGCTGCTCGGTAATGGATTTGGATACTGCCAGGAAAGCTTCAGAAACATGTGTGCCGGTAGCGGTAAGCACCAGGGTAGCATTGTTGCTTACGCCGTAAAATATTTGCGCCAGGCCGTTTGATACCGTATCCGACAGCGCGTAAACCGGGGTATTATTATCGGTGTTGTACAGCCTGAAGTTCCTGTCGAACTGGATAGGGGCATCGCGAAACTCCTTAAGTACTTTATCATCTTTTGATAGCAGGGCTATGATATTGTATTGCTTCAGGTCAGTTGGCTTCAAATCTTTAGAGTAAACAAACTCGGGGAAATTATTGGCGTTGATGTTATTATTAAGCTCATAAATGATCTCGCCCATAGCACCGGCGGCATATTTGGCGTATTCCTCGCTTACTACAATTTTGGTTGTGCCGTTGTTAAAAGCCTCGGGATATTGGTAAAAACTCAGGTCGCTGGTGATGAAGGGGTTTTTTGATTCGAGGTATGATTTGTCAACATCAACTTCGGCAAAAAAGTTGGTGAAGCTGTTGCGGCAGTTACCGTTGGTAGGATAAAACCTGAATTCGGCCTCCAGCGTATTGTATTTATGGTGCTGGTAACGGTTAATGGTGATAGAACTGTTCAGCTTGCCCGATGCATCCAGCTTTTCGCTGCTGATAAGTAAGCCGTTAAGGTAAATGTTGAAGAAACCACGGTCGCCGGGGGCAAGGCCGCTGTAATTGGCAACAAAACGGATCTCCACTTCTTTAGGGGTGAAGCTGAAATCACTGTTTTTAAAGCTGTAAGCGCTTTTTAATGAGCCAATGCCCGACAGGAAGTCGCTCACGCCGCCAATTTGTTTTAAGGATAGCTTTGAACGGTTTTCGTCGATAGTTTTAAAGAAGGTGTTCTCGGCCTTGTTGATCAGCAGGTAATCGCCATAGGTTGAGTTCAAGATGTTCATGTTGCCCAGGGCGGTGATGGCCTTTTCATAACCTGTATCATCGCCGCCGGTAACAAACAGCACCTCTTTAGGCGATTGCTCCTGCGTTACGGTTTTAACCGGCACAAACCGGCCTTTTACATCAACCATGTGCACAATGGTATCAGTGAGCAGGCTTACCGATTTATGCAGGTAGAATAAGCCCTGCGTATTTTGCGGGGTAACTTTTACCAATGCGCGCGCATCGGCAGGTAATTTATCAATGGCGCCTACCCTGATGTAGTTACGAACGCTGTCGGGCAGCTTGCTTTCTTCGTAAACCGCAATTTCACGTGTTTGGGTCTTTTTTAACCTTGAATAGGCCCAGGCTACGGCCTTAAGGTCGTGCAGACTTGGGTTTGACGGGTAAACGATAGCTTTTTTGGAGTCGAAGCAGTTGCTGATATTTACGTTATCAAAAAAGTTTTTATTGCTTTTAACCAGCGACAGGTATGAGTAGTTCTTGATCCTTAACCACATAGCCGGGTTATCCAGGTCTTTACACTGGTCGTCGGTGATGGTGAGCAGGGTTTTGATCTGGATCTTGAGGAACTTATCGGGGCTCAGATCGGCACGGCTCAGGTTAAGGGTGATCTTCTGGATAGAATCGGGGCCCAGGCGGCTGCTGTATGCCGGTTTGTTATTAATAACCAGGTTAATGTACGAATGCGATTTTATCAATGCCTGCGACGGTTCAAAAAATAAAACCAGTTTACTGCCATTCATTTCAATCAAAGGGGTGACCTTGAAGTAAAATGAAATAGCGCCGCTCATGCCGTATACCACCTCATCGTCATGGCCGTAGGCTTTAAAGGATGCAATGCTGTTGCCCTGAGCCTGCGAAGCCGTGTTGAATAATAGGATAAAGGCTAATAAGGTAAAAAACTTATTCATTGATATAAATGTTAATTTATTACGTAAAATTCTACTCTGAAATAATTGCCGTTGTCATCACTGCGGTAGCTGAGCTCGCCGCCCATTTCCTGGGTCATCAGCTTGGCAATTGATAAACCCAAACCCAGGCGGCTTTCGGTAACGCCGTGAGTATCGTTAAGGGTTTTAAGCTTGTTGAACATCATGTCCAACTCCTGCTGGCCTATTGCTATACCTTCGTCAATGATCTCGAAAACAAAACGCTGGCGCTGCAGGCTGGTTACTACCTTAATGCTGTTATTGGTTTGCGAAAATTTGATGGCGTTTGATAGCAGGTTTTGAAACACCTGGCCGGCAAATACCTTGTCAAGCCGCACGTTGAGGGGCAGCTTCAGGATATTATCAACCAGGTGGATGTTTTTCATGAGGGCCGTTTCGTACAGGCCTTTAAAAACATGCATTACTTCAACGTTGATGTCAAAGATCTCCATGTTGAATTTCATATCCGGCGATTCGATCTCCTTAACATCCATGAGCTTGTTAAGCATATACTGCATCTTATCAGCCGATTCGGCGATGTAGCCCACAAATTCTTTCTGATCGGTGCTGAGCCTGAAATCCTCCTCCCTGATCATGTTGTTGCTCATTATAATAGAGCCGATGAGGTTTTTAAGGTCGTGCCCGGCAATATTGATAAAGCTGTTCTTTTGGCTGTCGAGCTTGCGGAGCTGCTCATACTGATGATCGATGAGGTTATTTTTTTCGTTGATATCCTTGTTTTGCTGTTTAAGCTGTTCGTTTGATTTTTCGATCATGATCTGCGCGCGTACTTCACGCTGGATCACCTTGTAACGTGCTCCGGGTATTAAGCAGGAGATGCCCGAGATGATAAAAAAGATCTGCCCGCCGTTACTTAAAACCAGGTCGAGGTTGTATTCGCTTAGCAGGTTAAAGAAAATGGCCAATAACAATAGCGCCATTAAGGTTTGGATGACGGAGTTTAAGGGCTCCCAAAAAACCTGCAGGTTAAAAAACAGCAGGGTGGTAGCAAACAGCATAAAATAAATGGTCAGGAACTGAATGTTTACCAGGTTGCATAAAATAGCTGCCGTTACCGAAAGCATAAAGAAACTGATATGCAATAATATGCGGTAACTAAATTGTTTATGCTGAAAATAACTGAACAGGCCGTATATAATAAGGATAGTGATAATGCGGATAATAAAAAACTGCAGCCAGTAGTTTGTAGCGTAAATAAAATCAACAATACTAAAAAGAGGGTACAGGAATATAATTGTCCAGATTATATTATTGGTTTGATACCATGCTTTTTTGGAGGTCTCTTTAATTAATTCTTCGTTGGTAATTTGAACAAACATTATTTGTTATCTTGAATTGTAATTAAAAATTAAGGCCGCTGTTTAAATTAACTCCGTTAAATATTTGATAGACAAAAATATTCGTTATACGATAATTTAAACAGGTTTGTTGTTACTGTTGCCAACAGTAATAATTGCCGTTGCAAAAAGCCGTCCAATTCCCCGGCAAGTTCGGGCGCTTGCTTTTAAATCGGGCCAAAGTTTAAGCAAGGGCACCAGTATTTTATGACTTGAGCAAATCCGGAACGAAAGCTGAGCGGCCTAAACGCCATTAAAAAATCCGATTTTCTGCTGTGCAAAAAGCTGGGCTTTAAAAGTATCAGGCCTCCTATGGCTTTTACTTCCTTTTGGCCTTAAAACAACAGCGCGGCTATTTACCTAATGTGAATAAAGTTGCTAAGCGATGCAATATTTATTGAGTTGAGGCTGGTGGCAGATTATCATTATGGCAGGTTAGGCGACAATAATTATCTCACAGAAACACCGCAACAAATGATTTGTGCGTAAAATTAACTAAAAGGTATAAAAACGCAGATTATAGTAACTTGTTTTTTGGGAATTATAATGAGCTGCCCCATATTAACCCCAAACTGTGGAAAGTTGCCGCGTATAATATTGTTACGCTTATCCGTAGAATTGATAAACAACGAACCCTGATCGTAAGTGCATCAAACTATACAGTATCTATGAGCTAAGCAGGTTGGTAAGGCTGGCCGATAAAAATATGTTTACCGTTTTCACTTTTACGAGCCTTTCTTTTTTATTCGCCAGGGTGCAAGCCGGGTAGGCAACCAGGTTTCAACCATCGGGGTATCATTTCCATACAATGCGGAAAATTTTCCTGCACTTAATCCAAAAGCAAAAAAACACCCCCGGCGAAAGTAATTACCGGAGTTAGCTGCGCGATGACAACGAACAATTTATAAAGGATAAACTGCAAATTGTAAAAACGGGCCCCGAAATATGATGTGCTCATCATTTGCGGTGCGTAAGGCGTTTAAAACAAATATGCCGATGCAGATAGTCGCTGCCGTTATAATAAGTCTGTACGCAAGGGTTTAAAAGAGCTTGATATCACTGGCATGCTTTGGGAATTTAACGGTAGTTTTTCGCTGTTTAATGGCAAGCCGGCGATGGAAAATTTACCCTTGTGTAGGAAAGACGCAATTAGCGCTGTACAGTGAAATTTTAAAACATAATGTTACAATTTTAGTTACCTTTGCTGATTAATATACCTGTTTTATGGAATTTTTTGTAGAAAAGCGCAGAGAAGTAATGGTGCACATTGAAAAGTTCATGTTAGAAAAAATACATGAATATTTAAAGCCCATTGATACTATCTGGCAGCCATCTGATTTTTTGCCCGATTCTTCAAGAGAGTCGTTTTTTAGCGAGATTAAAGAACTACAGGAAAGTGCCGCAGGGTTATCTTATGACCTGATTGCCGTTTTAATTGGCGATACCATTACCGAAGAGGCTTTGCCAACTTATGAATCGTGGTTAACCATGGTGCAGGGTGTATCAGATGATGAAGAAGGAGGCTGGATGCGTTGGACACGCCATTGGACAGGCGAAGAAAACCGTCACGGCGATTTGCTTAACAAATACCTATACCTGTCGGGCCGCGTTAATATGCGCATGATGGAGATCTCCACCCAATACCTGATAGCCGATGGTTTCGATATTGGTACCGGTCATGATCCTTACCGTAACTTTATATATACCTCTTTCCAGGAGCTGGCAACCAATGTATCGCACCGTCGTGTAGCCTCACAGGCCAAGAAATACGGCGATCCGCTGCTTTCAAAAATGTGTGGTGTTATCGCATCTGATGAAGCCCGCCATGCTAAAGCTTACAAATACTTTATCGAAAAAATATTCGAGGTAGATCCAAGCGAGGCTATGGTAGCTTTTGAGGATATGATGCGTAAAAAGATTGTAATGCCTGCCCACTTCCTGCGCGAGGTTGGTTTAAAGGTTGGTCAAACTTTTGGTCACTTCACCGATGCCGCACAGCGTTTGGGTATTTATACCGCTATCGACTATGTGGATATCCTGAAAGAGCTTTTGACCGACTGGCACATCGAAAGTATCACAGGTTTGGACGAAGCCGGCGAAAAGGCCCGCGATTACGTGGTAAACCTTCCGGCCCGCTTACTGCGTGTAGCCGAGCGCATGAAAAACCCAATGCTGGAGTATAAGTTTACCTGGATTAACGGTTGATTTTAGCTTAAAGCGGAAAGTCGAAGGCTTAAAGCTTTGCTTTGCAATCGGGTTTGGTAAGCTTCTTTTTCATAGCTTTCTGCTTTAAGCTTTTTGCTTTTAGCTTCTTTCCTATGGCTTTCGGCTTTAAGCCTTCGGCTTATTAATGGCTTTTAGCTTTCTTCCCGTTCTATCTTATACCCCGGTTTTTTATATCCATCGGCAACATAGTTTTCGGGGATCTGGATGTGGCTTCCATCGCGTACAGCTGTAAAGTGCGGCGACATGATCTCCATGCCGGCTTCATTAAATTTATCCTGTATGTTTTGATACAATACCGAATAGATCATGGCCATTTTGCCGGGCTGATCCGTATAAGCGTTTATCTGGTAACTCACATTAAAATCATTCAAAGCGGTTTGCAGTACAAACGGTTTTGGGTTGGCAAGAATGCCTTCTGTTGCTTCAGCCGCGCTGATGAGCAGGTTATGAATGGTTTCCCAGGGGGCATCGTAACCAATAGTAACACTGGTATTCAGTATCAAACCCAAAGTTTTTGATGATGAAGTATAGTTAACCGTGGCACCGCTTAAAATGGTGGCGTTGGGCACGGTTACATCTTCGTTTTTAATGGTACGCACACGGGTAACCAGCAGGTTTTTCTCAATCACATCGCCCATAATTTCGCCAACTTTGATGCGGTCGCCAATTTTAAAGGGGCGCATATAGGTAAGAACAATGCCCGATACCATATTGGCAATAGCCGACGAGGAACCTAACGAAAACAGTACGCCTATAAACACCGTAACCCCCTGGAAAACTTTAGACTGCGACCCCGGCAAATATGGAAATATCACCACAAACATAAACGCGTACATCAGTACCCGGATGATATTGTAAGTTGGGATGGCCCATTCAGGGTAAAAGCCTTTTAAAGCGATGGCCCCGTTTGCTATTTCGGTAGCTATAAATTTTACCAGTTTTACAATGTAGCGGGTAACCAGGTAAATAACTGTTATGGTAAGCAGGTTGGGTATAAAACGGACAATGGCCAGCAGGATACTTTTCAACGGGTTAACCACAAAGCCGATCAACTGTGTGGCGATAGGCTGCGAGGAAGGGAAAATATAAAACAATACCGGTAAGGCCAGGTAAACCAGCAACAGGATAATGAACA
The DNA here is from genome assembly GCF_049949235.1 of Mucilaginibacter sp. R-33. Lineage (NCBI taxonomy): Bacteria > Pseudomonadati > Bacteroidota > Sphingobacteriia > Sphingobacteriales > Sphingobacteriaceae > Mucilaginibacter > Mucilaginibacter sp. R-33. The sequence goes on along the minus strand of NZ_CP188089.1, from coordinate 4,234,924 downwards.
GGCGCGCAATATTTATCAGTCCACTGATAAACGGAAGTAGCCGCGAGGCATAGGCTATTGGAGCTCCTTTTTCTGCCAGCTTTTTAACACGGTTTTCCCATCCCAGTATAATTTTAAGTTTTATCCACCTAAAACCTTTATTAACAATCCAGATCAGCACAATAAGCAGTATAATAACCGCGACTGCCTCAAGTACGTTTGTAATTAGTTGTTTAGGGCTGTTGCTTTCAAAAACGTTGCCGAGCTTATTTTTTAATATAGACAGATAGCTTGCTGCCAGCTGCGGCCGGTTCAGTTCGGAGTAAGAGGCATCGGTATTATTAACCCCCATGATCATCTGGCCGTTGTAAGTTATTACCGATATGGACGTATCGTTTTTAAGCGTTAACGAATCCGGGTTAAAATCTATTCGACTCATCAGGGCCTTAATGCGTTGGGTAACAATCCCGGCGCGCTCTTTAGGATCAAACAATCCCTGCGGGGCATAAAATTTAAACAGGGTATCCCGGTTAATGATCACCGGTTCGCCTTTTTGTTCAGGGAGTTTTTGTGCCTGTGTAGTAAATGCAGCAAACAGAAAAAGGATGAGCAGGCTATAAATTTTAGGCATAGGGATGTTTTTCTGTTAAAGCTAAAAAATATTTGGCGGAAATAAGAAGCTGTTTAAAGTGGGTGAATATCGTTTACAGGTAGATAAAACTTCATTGCCGTTGGTTTTAACCAACGGAATAATGAGTAGCGATAGAGGGCTTCAGCCTAAATCCGCTTGCCTAACTGGGGCTAAAGCCAGGACTTTTTAGCTTTTTTACCGTTTGGTAAAACCAACGGCAATGAATATTTTGCACTTTTAAACTGCGTAATGCTTAGGACTATCATCCGATTTAACAAATGGAACAGAAACCATGTTTTTGCGAACGAAGTAACCGTACATGAATAGCGCATTGTATAACAAGCGATTACGTCGTCGTCTCTCTTTTTAACGTATGATTCTTCGGTAAATCAAAACTTTTTACCCTTCCTGCACCAGATCCGTTCCCAAATTACCGGCAATTTTGCTGAACAGATCGTTCAGGATCGATTCGACGGTGAGCGAATTTACGTCATCAACATAATGTTCATTCCGGGTGATCCAAAGTTCGTTACCGTTAATCGCGATGCTGAACAGGGCGCCTTCATAAACAGCAGGCAACGAAATTTCAACCGCCCCGCCTTTGCGCTCAACGGTGAAATTTAATTCGCTTTTTCGTTGCTCATGAAACAGCGGGTTAAGTTTTTCGTGCAGTAACTGGTATAACTGGTTGATGTCGGTATTGGTATGGAGGGTGATGATTTTCATAATTTGGTATATTAGCGATGTATTAATTAGTACAAAGTTGAAGGAGGGATTGTTTGGAACCGACTTTCCTCTGATTATAAAAAACAATATGTCATTGCGAGCGAAGCGCGGCAATCTCGTAGCTATGCTCAGCGGCTTTGCATATCGTAGAGGCATAACGACGAGATTGCCACGTCGCCCGGACGCTCTTTTGCCCGTGCTGCTCCTCGCAATGACATAACTTTTAATGGTTGGATTATGCATGTGCCAATCTGCCTCCCCGCAATGAGGTGGATGTTTAAAAATGGTGTAGTTTAATATTAATTCTTTTAGATTAGCGCCAAACCTTATCTAATGAAAATACACCAATACTTCGTTTATATTTTAACAAACAAAGCTAACACAGTGCTGTACGTAGGAGTATCGAGTGATTTACATAACAGGATATTAGAGCATAAGAAAAAGATCTATAAAGGTTATACGGCAAAATATGCGTGCGATAAATTGGTATACTTTGAACAATTTCAATGGATAGACGATGCCATAGCCAGAGAAAAACAATTGAAAGCAGGATCAAGGCAAAAGAAAATTGATTTGATAGTGGCAGCTAATCCATCGTGGGGAGATTTAAGTGTAGACTGGTATGATTGATCTGCATAGCCGCAATGCATTGGCTGCAAGATTGCCGCGCTTCGCCAATGACATATTTTAAAACGTTACACAAAACATCACCATATATGAACTACAAATTATTAGGCCGCTCGGGCCTTAAAGTTTCTGAATTATGCCTGGGCACTATGGGCTTCGGTACCGAAGGCGGCTGGGGCGCCGAAAAAGATACCAGCTTTGCCATTATGGATGCCTTTGCCAACGCTGGCGGCAATTTTATTGATACCGCCAATGTGTATAAACTGGGTACAAGCGAGAAGATTATTGGCGAATACCTGGGCAATCATGACCGCGATTATTTTGTGCTGGCTACCAAGTACACGCTCAAAGATAATACCACCAATCCTAATGCATCGGGCAATAACCGCAAAAACATGACGCGGAGCGTGGAAGAAAGCCTTAAACGCCTCAAAACTGATTTTATTGACGTGCTGTACCTGCACATCTGGGATAATATTACACCTATTGATGAGGTGCTGCGCGGGCTGGACGACCTGATAAAACAGGGCAAAGTAAACTACGCGGCTATCAGTGATACGCCCGCGTGGGTAGTATCAAAAGGGAATACCCTTGCCGAGCTGATGGGCTGGAGCCAGTTCATTGCCTTACAGGTTGAGTACAGCCTGCTGGCCCGGACTGCCGAGCGGGAGCTGATACCGATGGCAAAACATTATGGCATGACGGTTACCCCATGGGCCCCGCTGGCAGGTGGTGCATTAACCGGCAAATACCTGCGCGGCGAACCGGGACGTGTAAAACCGGAAAGTAACCGCCGTAACGACAGGGCTAAAACCATTACTGAAGTGGTTGTTGGCATCGCCGCTGAATTAGGGGTATCCGAAAGTCATGTTGCCCTGCAATGGATGATGGACAGGGATTTCAGCTGTATCCCCATTGTGGGCGCTACCAAAATTGACCAGCTAAACGATAACCTCAAAGCCATCGACACCAAATTAACCCCTGAGCATTTTAAAAAGCTGAATGAAGTAAGCGCTATTGAATTAGGTTTCCCCGGCGATTTTTTTAATGAGGATGCTGTAAAAATGAACAGCTTCGGCGGGTTTTATGATAGGGTTGAAAAAAGGTAGCGCTCATTTCATTTATATATTTTTTGATGTAAATTTAGGCGGGAACAATAAGAAAGAGCCCGCCTAAACTTTATGAAAAAATTCCTCGTTCTGCTATTTATCTTATCGGTAGCTTTTACAAGATCACATGCCCAGGAGTTGGTTCCCGATGCTCAATTCTCAACACTCATCGGCTTTTTAAATGAGGAGAACTGGCCTGAGGCAGCCAAACTATCCGAAGCTATTTTAAAGAAAATTCCCGGAAACAAGCAGGACGATGATGCACCGGCTGTTATCAGGTACATGCACATTATATCCGAGGCCGGTTTAATGTACATGGATAAATTAACCAAAACTGAAGCATTGAAAAATGTTTCGGGTTATATCGGTCATACTATTTTTTCCCCATCTCGATATACTTCGCTGAAATATGGGCTTAACCGCATTGTAAGTTCTGATAATAAAACGGATACACTCGCCTCATCCTGCACCAACAGGAAGGGAACAGATTTATATACTTCTGAAAGTATAGTGCCCGCCCATCCCATTACTATAGACGAGTTTAAAAGTTATGATGGTAAATTATTCAGGATAGGCGGGGTGTTAAAATTAATATCGGTGGCCGGGAATATGATGCCGCATTTTAATATAGTAATAGATAAGGCCATATTAGAACCCGGTGATAAGCAGTAAAAATAGGTAAGTGCTCCCGGTTCTTTTTTGGGCACATCAACATGTATCCCGGACAGGGTACTTTAATCAAACCGCTTCAGATAATTTTTACTAATCAGCTCGCCATACATGATCCCGCTGTGCTGGTCCATAGCAAACCAGGGTGAATCATATTTTAATACCTGGATATTTTGGGCCGGCATAAAACTTTGCGCCAGTAAAAATTGCTTTTGATGAGCGGCATTTTCTACAACATCGAGCACAATAAAACAATGCCCGGGCGAGCCCCCACGGATGAACACATCACCTGGTTTTACATCATTGGGGTTAGTTACAGTTTTTAATTCTTTTTGCAGGGACAGGGTTCCCGCATAACCGAATACCAAATTCATGTAATTTAAAAATGCCGGGTACGAATAATCGGGTTTGGCTTTCAATACCCAATGGTCGTTTTTGTAGCGATAGCCTTTAGCATAATGGGCATAGTCGCATTTAAAACCACTGGTAAAGTTGAAAGAAATTTCGTCGTATTTTTTTTGCTGATAGAGGTATTCGGCACGGAGGCGCATCACCGCATCGGCACATTGCTGCAGGTCCTGGTTGCCCACGCTCATATCAATAACCGCAGCGGTGTAAACATCGGTACGGGCAATATCGCCTTTATAAGTTTTGGTTGGTGTGCCCGCCGGCTTTAAAGGTAAAGCCTGCAGCCATGCCCCGAAACTGCCGGGCGATGCTGTTATACGCTGATAGCCTGCCGGTACCGCGAATCTTTTAATCACGTTATCCGGAGGAGCAATGTTAATATTAAAAAATAAGAGCAGGCAAGTGATCAGGATTTTCATAACGTTTTGGCTTTTTTTAGCTGTTCATAAGGGTTATAAGGTACCGGGATGCCATCCGCAAGCTTGAATGCTGAAAAATGGAGGTGGGTAGGCGAACGTTTTTTGTAGGCGTTATAACCCGTGCGGCCAACTTCGGCTATTTTTTGTCCCTGCGTAACATAGTCGCCCGGTTTTACAAAAATCTGGTTGTTGTGCGCATAGTACGTGAAAATATGAGTTGCCGGATGATAGATCCAGATAAATTTGCCTCCCCGCATATTGCTGTTGGGCTCCCATTGATTGGTACAGGCTATCACCCAGCCGTCATCAACTGCAATAACATCAACCGCTTTTTGAATATGGTCGTCAATGCAATCCTGATTGCGGTCGTTGATGAAAATATCGTGTGCAGGATGGGCGCCATGCTTGTTGCCGTCAAGGTAACGGTATCCTTTATCAAAATAACCATTACCATGAGTACCGCCAATGGCGCTGCTTTTATAGCCCTTTAAGGGGAATACCCATTGCGTTTTTGGAATGATCCGCTCGGCACGGATCATTTCCAGCATGTTAATTCGTTTTAACAGGGTTTCAAATTGCTTTTGAGCTTCCGGTTTTTTGACACCACCGTTTAAAACCAGGTTATTAAAATCATTGAATTTGGTAAACGCAGAAGTATCGCCCTGAGCTAAAGCCCCGGTGCTTATCAATAACAAAGAAAAAAACAGGACAAGTTTTTGCATAAGGTTTATAATCAATAACATTAACTAATAAGCGGGTGAAATATTGTTATCCTATCCGGATATCATATTTGTTAAGCAATCCCGGTAAACCATGAAGCGAGAACTTTGCTTTTTTGATGACGTTATCATCCGGATCGATGATGAAGTTATAGGATGTGCTCAGGTCGGCGTTTTTAAGGATGGTACGACTGAAGAAGGCGTTTTTAAGATTACAGTTAATGAATTTACAATCGCTCAGGTCGGCCTCGGTCAAGTCGGTTTCCATCATGGAACAATCGGCGTAGGTAGCCTTCTTGTTCTTCTTTTTATAAAATACGGCATTGTCTAAAATACAATCCTCAAAATGCACTTCGAACAAAAAGTCGTTAGCCTTACCAAAGTTTACGCCGCTTATTTTGCAGTGCTTAAAACGAATGTTCTGCAAACCGGTATTACCTAATTCGGCAAGGAGCAGGTTACAGGTATCAAACTGGCAGTCGATAAAAGTAATGCCCGTAAGGTGGGCATGGGCAAGGTCGCAGTTGATGAATTTGCAGTTTTCGTAAGTGGCGCCTTTGAGCTGGCCGGCGGTTATTTTGGTAAAAGTTTGATCTTCGAAGAGTAGGGATTGCATGGGGCAAATGTAAAAGGTTAAAGGGAATGGGATGGTTTCTGGTCTCTTTAAATTAAATAAAGATGATCAACCGCCATGCTTACCGGATTTGCATGGCGTACAAGATTTCTGTTTCAACCTCACGCGCAACCTTACTTCGCCTCACTGACAAATCATTGCTTTTGTTAATTACAACGCTATATAACAACCTAAGGGCATGTTATATTTCCATTCGGCGGTGATATCGGGATCCTGTGCCATGATGATATCGCGCAGGGCAAGAAGACCACTGTGGGTAGGTTCTCTTTAGAGACGTAAAGGCATCTAATAATGTAAGCATAAATTGATTAAATTTTACATACAGGCAGGTAAGTCCTATCACCTTCTCGCCTTTGATACTATAAAAAAAATTAATGCACCCAATAATAGAACACCGGCCATTTCAAAAAAACCGTAAGCGCCATAAGCCACTCTTCCTGACCCACCAAATCGTCCATAAATGACGCCACCTGATGAACTTCCTGTGTAAAGGGAATAAGTTCCCATCGCAATTAGCAGAACGATAGTGAAAATGAAAATAACTTTAAATTGCTGGACCAGTTTACTCTTGTATTTTTCTTCGGGCTTCATTGTCAACTAATGTAATAAAAGTTCAGGCTCAGAAAGGCTAACCAAATCCACCATTATTTTGACATTCGCCTACCCAACCTTACCCTGCAAAATCCCTATCTTTGCGGCAACATAAATTATCATCTATGCTTAAAGGATTTTTTAATGTTCCGGCACCGGTAAATGAGCCCGTTTTAAATTACGGTCCGCGGAGTTTGGAGCGTGTGGCGCTTAAGGCAGCTTTAGAAGCCGGTCGTGCCCAACAATTAGATATACCTATGTACATTGGCGGCAAGGAAGTACGTACCAACACCAAGTTGGAAATTCGTCCGCCGCATGATCATAAACATTTACTGGCTACCTTCAGCGAAGGTGATGCAAGCCACGTTACCGCAGCCATTGATGCTGCCCTTGCAGCCAAAGCCGACTGGGAAAATCTGGCCTGGGAACAACGTGCTGCCATATTCCTGAAAGCTGCCGAACTGATAGCCGGCCCATACCGTGCCGAAATCAATGCAGCCACTATGCTTGGCCAGTCAAAGAACGCTTACCAGGCCGAGATCGATTCGGCTTGCGAGCTGATCGACTTCCTGCGTTTCAACGTGGAGTACATGACCGAGATTTACAAACAACAGCCGCCGATATCAGGCAAAGGTGTTTGGAACCGTGTAGAACAACGCCCGCTTGAAGGATTTGTGTTCGCGCTTACGCCATTCAACTTTACGGCTATTGCCGGGAACCTGCCTGCATCTGCAGCCATGATGGGCAATGTAGTGGTTTGGAAACCTGCTTATACGCAAATCTACGCTGCTAACGTGATCATGAAGATTTTTAAAGAAGCCGGCGTACCCGATGGCGTTATCAACCTGATTTATGTTGATGGCCCGGTTGCAGGCGAGGTGATCTTTAACCACCCTGATTTTGCGGGCATCCACTTTACCGGTTCAACCAAAGTGTTCCAGAACATCTGGCAAACAATTGGTACCAATATCCACAAATACAAAACATATCCACGTATTGTAGGCGAAACAGGTGGTAAAGATTTTGTACTTGCCCACCCGAGCGCCAACGCCGATGTGGTAAGTACTGCCCTTGTTCGGGGCGCCTTTGAATACCAGGGACAAAAATGTTCGGCTGCTTCAAGAGCTTATATCCCGGCTTCATTGTGGCCTGCGGTAAAAGCAAACATGCAGCGCGACATTACTTCGTTTAAAATTGGCCCGGTAGAGGATTTTGAAAACTTCATCAATGCCGTGATCACCGAAGTATCATTTGATAAACTGGCCAAATACATCGACGCTGCTAAAACCGACGAGGGCGTTGAAATTGTTGCCGGCGGTAACTACGATAAAAGCAAAGGCTGGTTCATTGAGCCAACTGTGTTAAAAGTTGAAGACCCATATTACGTTACCATGTGCGAGGAGCTTTTCGGCCCGGTACTAACCGTATATGTTTACGAAGATGATAAATTTGATGAGATCCTTGAGGTGGTAGATAAAACTTCCATCTACGCGCTTACAGGCTCAATCATTTCGCTGGACAGGTATGCTATTGAAAAAGCTACCACCCGTTTACGCAACGCGGCAGGTAACTTCTACATCAATGATAAACCTACAGGTGCGGTAGTTGGTCAGCAGCCATTTGGCGGCGCCAGGGGGTCGGGCACTAATGATAAAGCCGGATCAATGATCAACTTGCTTCGTTGGGTATCGCCACGCACCATCAAAGAAACCTTTGATCCGCCAAAAGATTACAGGTACCCGTTTTTGGCTAAGGAAGTGTAGTTGAGAAGAGAGTCAAGAAACCAAGATTCAAGAGACAAGAAGAAGCTGGTTTAAGAATCTTTAGGTCATAGCTTAGAAATAAAAAGAGTCGAAGATCGGAAATGTTAAAACCCGATTTTTCGACTCTTTCTTGTTTTCTTATAAGTTGTTGAATCTTCTAATCTTGATTCCTGACTCTTGACCTCTTGCTTCTATTCTCACTTGAACTTAAACACAGCATCCATATTTTCATTGCTGGATGTACTTACTTTCATATCGTTGATAAGGCCGGTGCTGAGGCTGTAAACCCAGCCGTGTACCGCAAGCTCCTGGCCGTTTTTCCAGGCATTTTGCACGATAGATGTTTTGCAAAGGTTGTTCACGTTTTCTATCACATTCAGTTCAACCAGGCGGTTACTGCGCTCAGTTTCATCGGTAATAGCATCAAGCTCATCGGCATGTAACCGGTAAACGTCTTTAATGTGGCGCAGCCAGTTATCAATCAGGCCGAATTGGTTGTTACTCATAGCGGCATTAACACCACCGCAGCCGTAGTGGCCGGTAACAATTACGTGTTTTACTTTCAATACGTTCACGGCATAGTCAAGCACACTCAGCATGTTCATGTCCGAGTGAATAACCATGTTGGCAATGTTACGGTGCACAAAGATCTCGCCCGGGGCGGTATTGGTGATCTGGTTGGCAGGCACGCGACTGTCGGCGCAGCCTATCCAAAGTATAGGGGGCTTTTGCCCGTTAGCCAGTTTATCAAAATATTGCGGATCTTCGGCTAAAGCACCTTCAATAAATTTTTTGTTTCCTTCCAGTAAGCCTTCGTAGGTGATATGACTGGTATCATGAATTTGAGCACACATATATTTAAAAAATTGATGTTTTAAGATGCGGTTTGACGTTTTCTGCCCGATGCAAACATACGGCTAAGTTTATGCAAAGCAAGCGGCGAAATATCATAATACATAATGGTGAGCAAAATAACGGGGATAAAATAAAAAATGGCAAACTCATACAGGTTAAAAAAGTATCCGCCTGCCAGTGCACCAAACAGGTAAAAGCCAAGCACCGTAAACCTGATCAGTATTTTATTACCGGCGGCTTCCGTATTTTTGGTACGCGGATGGAACCATTCGGCCACCTCACTCCCCAGGTCTGTAAATAAACCGGTTAAATGACTCGATTTGATCAGTCCGCCCGAGATATTGGAAACCAGGCTGTTCTGCAATCCCATCGAAAACAAAATAGCGCTGATCACTATTTCGCGCTCCATCTGTGTTTCCCGGTAAAAATTATGCCCGTAAATGGCAACTCCCAGTAAAATAACAGCTTCAATTACCATTGGGGTGGAGTTTGCCCGCCACCTGCTTTTATCATCAAATGAACGTACAATAAAACTGGATACAAAAGCCCCGGCAAAGAACATCAGCAGCCAAATTAAAAAGATGATCATCTGGCGGTAGTTTTGTTCAATAATGTGTTTGGCGAGGTTAGCCACATGCCCGGTAATATTTGAGGTAAAAGCCAAAAAAGCCAGCATGCCCGCCACATTGGTAACGCCTGCTACAAATGCCGTGGATGAGGCCAGCATCAGGTTTTCTTTAAGGGTACGTTGTTCTTTTATTGTTTTGAGCATAGATATTTCACGGCAGGGGTTCAGTTACAATTTACAAAACCTTAACCAAGTTTATATAAGCTTGTTTGATGCAAGGGATAATATTTTAACAAGCCCCCTCTAAATCTCCCCCCGAAGGGGAGACTTTTAAAATCAGCTTAGCTTTTTAAGCCCCCCCTTCCGGGGAGGGTTTGGGTGGGGCCGGCTAAAAAAAATCCCGGCCACTTCCTAAGAGCCGGGATCAACTTAACAATCAAACCTCCCTACGCCCCTTACAGCGTCGGAAGCACTGATCAAATTATATTTTAGTGTGCAGCTACAGCTTCAACGTCAAGCTCGTATACGTAGCCTAAATTATGCGGGCTGCTGCTGCTTACTTTAAGATCCTTCACCAATCCGCTGCCCAGGTCAATTACCCAACCGTGTACTTCAAGGTCATGGCGTTCTTTCCACGCGTTTTGGATAATGGTGGTTTTACACAGGTTATATACCTGCTCGGTAACGTTAAGCTCAACCAGGCGGTTAACTTTCGTAGTTTCGTCAGTTATACGGTCTAATTCATGGCTGTGTAAGCGATAAACATCTTTAATATGGCGCAGCCAGTTATCAATTAAGCCAAATTGTTTGCTGCTCATAGCAGCGGCAACACCGCCGCAGCCGTAATGGCCGGCAACAATAACATGTTTTACTTTTAGTACGTTAACGGCATAGTCAAGCACACTCAGCATGTTCATGTCCGAGTGTACGCATACGTTGGCAATATTGCGGTGCACAAACACTTCGCCGGGTTTGGTACCGGTAACTTCATTAGCCGGAACACGACTGTCTGAGCAGCCTATCCACAGTACTTCAGGGCTCTGACCTTTGGCCAGGTTCTTAAAATACTCACCATCCTCGGCAAGTTTACGCTCAACCCAGGCGGCGTTGTTTTTAATTAAAGTACTGTAACTGCTTGACTGGGCCAGTTTAATATTGTTTGTATCTATTACGGCTTTGCCGTTTGTTTTTTCTTGTGTTGACATTGTTTTTCGATTTTTTAGTTAGGGTTATAAACCAGTTCTTTTAAAGGAGGTACATCGTACTTGTCCTTTACTTCGTTCAGTTGCACAATAATGCCCTTGGTATAGGCATTGTGCTTGTAATTGTGGATGATCTCCAGCACATCCGGATCGATGTACCTTGAGTTCGCTCCGTCGATCACCACTTCGGCGCCTTGTGGCAAGCTGGTAAGCGTTACCTGTATGGCAGCCTTGTTCAGGAAGGATACTTCCTCGGCCAGCTTAATCTTAATAACTTTTTTGCTGCCATTTTTTTCAATGTGATAGAAGTAGGGATTACGCAGGTTTGTACGCAGAATATAAAAGATCCCCACCAGCATACCTATGCCTACACCAATAAGCAAATCGGTCATAACAACGGCCACAATGGTAACTACGAAAGGGATAAACTGGCTCAAGCCCTGGTGCCACATGTGCTTGAAAAGGCTTATCCGGGCCAGTTTATACCCAGTCATAAGCAGGATCGCTGCCAAACACGACAGCGGGATATGGTTAATTAAAGACGGTATCGCCAGTAAAGCAACTAGTAACAATATACCATGCAGTATGGCGCTCACTTTAGTGCGGGCACCGGCATTTACGTTTGCCGACGAACGCACAATTACTGCCGTCATGGGTAAGCCACCAAGCATACCGCTAACGATATTGGCCGTTCCCTGTGCAAGCAGTTCGCGGTTAGTGGGCGAGATACGTTTGATAGGATCTATTTTATCTACAGCCTCCAGGCTCAGCAGTGTTTCTAAACTGGCAACCACCGCAATGGTAAAGGCCGTTATCCAAACCTGCTTGTTGCCTATCTGGCTAAAATCTGCCGATTTAAACAGTGCAAAAAATTCGGCACTGCTGTTCACCAGCGGTATGCGTACAAACTGCTTATCAAGCAAGGCGAAGCTTGTGCCGTTAAAGGCCAGGCTTAAACCTATCCCGGCCAGCACCACCAGCAATGGCGCCGGAACAACAGCCAGCTTTTTAAACTTAGGCCAGTAAATCATGAATGCCAGGGATACCACGCTGATGATCACCGCGCCATAATTGATCCGGGCAAAAGCCCTCGTTATACCTGAAAAGGTATTGTGTTCATCAATCTGGCTGAAGCCCTCATCTCCCTCAAAATCAGCATCATAGCCAACCGCGTGCGGAAACTGCTTCATGATCAAAATAATACCTATCGCTGCCAGCATCCCCTCAATAACCGATGACGGGAAGTAATTGGCAATGGTGCCGGCTTTAACAATTCCAAGTATGATCTGGAAGACACCCGCCAGTACCAGGGCCATTAAAAAGGTTTCGTAAGCGCCAAGTGTAGTAATGGCATTAAGTACAATTACCGTTAAACCGGCCGCAGGACCGGCCACACTCAGTTGCGAGCCGCTAAGCGTACCTACTACTATGCCGCCAATAATGCCTGTTAATACGCCTGCGAAGAGCGGCGCGCCTGATGCCAGCGCTATACCTAAACATAGCGGCAAAGCCACCAGGAATACAACGACACTTGAAGGAATATCCCTTTTTAAATTTTTGGGCAGAAAATATTTTTTTAGGTTGAGATTGCCCATAGCAGCCTCACCTTGCTTGATTTGCATAAGAATGAAAGATTGAGTAAAACTTTAAAATGAATTAAATAGCATTGCTATCCGGATAGGGAAGTATCCGGTTAATCATTTTAAACGTTGGGTGGCGGCGTGGGGACCACAGGGTGATATACCTGCTTATATAAGGCGTTTTCCTGGTTATGGAGAACTTTGGTTTCGGTAATAAATGTGATGAAGTTTATGGTATGAAGATCATACTCATCAAAGATTTTTTTCTCCTTCACAAGGTCTTTCTCGGGGCTGTCTTTTTCAGTTTTGCTTTCCTGCTCCAGCTGAAGGATCACCGCGCTTACCGTTTTATTATCAAGATATAAAAAAACAGGTGCAAGCGAAATGCCCATCTTTATTACAAAGACGGTCATGAACAGCGCCACTACCCATATTTTATTATTCCTGATCTTCATCAACACAAATATATAAAAATCCGTTATTAAACCACCAGAATAAGTAAGCAAAAGCTATTCTTACAATATAATTACTATTTTTAGACAATTACTAACAACCTGAATTGTGGATAAAAAGCTTGATCTGTTAAGGCTAAAACGTCATGAAGCCATGCAGGGCGGAGGCCCGGTACGTATTGAAAGTCAGCATAAAAAAGGAAAATTAACGGCACGTGAGCGTTTGCATTTTTTATTGGATGAAGGCTCGTTCCAGGAGATAGGCATGCTGGTTACCCATCGCTCCATTGATTTTGGCATGGAAAAAGAAAAATATCCCGGCGACGGTGTTGTTACAGGTTATGGCACCATAAACGGGCGGCTTACCTACGTGTTTTCCCAGGATTTTACGGTTTTCGGCGGCTCGCTTTCCGAAACCCATGCCGAAAAGATCTGCAAGATCATGGATCTCGCCCTAAAGAATGGCGCTCCTCTTATTGGCCTTAATGATTCGGGCGGTGCGCGCATCCAGGAAGGTGTGGTATCCCTTGGTGGTTATGCCGATATTTTTTACCGCAATACCATGGCATCCGGCGTTATTCCGCAAATCTCGGCCATTATGGGGCCATGTGCAGGCGGTGCGGTTTACTCACCAGCCATTACCGATTTTATTTTAATGGTTGAGCATACCTCATACATGTTTGTTACAGGGCCTAACGTAGTAAAAACGGTTACGCATGAAGTGGTAACCTCCGAAGAACTGGGCGGCGCTAACACCCATGCCAGCAAATCGGGTGTTACTCATTTTGCCTGTGCCAATGAAATAGCCGCCATTCAGCATATTAAAAGCCTGCTGAGCTATATGCCTCAAAATTGTGAGGATAAAGCTCCTTCCGCTCCTTACGAAAACGGCGACGAGCTTAGGCCCGAGCTCAATACCATCCTGCCATCCATTGCCTCACAACCCTATGATATCCGCGAGGTTATTGATCATATCATCGATAAAGCTTCGTTTTTGGAAGTGCATAAAGATTTTGCCGAAAACATTGTAGTGGGTTTCGCGCGCCTGGCTGGCCGCAGTATTGGCATAGTCGCCAATCAGCCCGCTTTTTTGGCCGGGGTTCTGGATATCCATTCATCAACCAAGGCCGCCCGTTTTGTGCGCTTTTGCGATTCCTTCAACATTCCGCTGCTGGTGTTTGAAGATGTTCCCGGCTTTTTGCCCGGCACCGACCAGGAATGGAATGCCATTATTACCAATGGAGCTAAACTGCTGTACGCATTTTGCGAAGCCACCGTTCCGCGTGTTACTGTAATTACGCGCAAGGCTTATGGAGGCGCTTATGATGTGATGAACTCCAAACATATTGGTGCCGATATGAACTTCGCCTGGCCATCGGCCGAAATTGCGGTAATGGGTGCCAAAGGGGCCGCCGAAATCATTTTTAAACGGGAGATCACGAAGGCTGAAGACCATGAAGCCAAGTGGCTGGAGATGGAACAACTGTATTCCGATACCTTTGCCAATCCCTACCGCGCTGCCGAACGCGGATTTATCGACGAAGTAATTGAACCCGCCGAAACGCGAATTAAGCTGATCGCGGCATTTAAAATGCTGGAGAATAAAGTGGTAAATAACCCAAGGAAAAAACACGGGAATATTCCTTTGTAGGTTAAAGGCGAACGGCAAAAGGGCAAAGGTGTGCATGCCCGTTTTTTCTGGCGCAAGTATTGTAGGGCTGCCAGTGCAGGGATTACTTGTGCCTTTTAGCCTATCCGCTGCCATTAAAAGCTTTGCGTTTGGCGAATTTGAAAAAAACCTTTTACCTTTCGTCTTTTACCTTTCACCTCTAAAAAATGGCTGAAATCTCTATCGAACAAATCCGTCCGGAGCTTACCTGGCGGTTAAGGCAACGTATCTTATATCCCGAAAGCAAGCTTTATGAAATGGAGATGGAAGAGGATAATCACGGCTATCACTTTGCTGCTTTTAAAGATAATCATATCATAGCGGTAGTATCCCTCTTTAATAAAGGGAACGATTGGCAGTTTCGCAAATTTGCTGTTGATGAAACCATGCAAAACATGGGAATAGGCCGTGCGGTATTGCAGTATATTACCGATTTTGTCCTTGTAAGCGGGGGGACCCGCCTGTGGTGTAACGCAAGGTTATCGGCCATTCCATTTTACCTCAAAGCAGGTTTTATTCACACAGGTAATTTCTTTTCAAAAAATGGTTTCGATTATGAGATCCTCGAAAAAGAACTTACTCCTTCTCTAAATCAGGAATAATTGCAGTCGCCTTAACGTTTTGTTGTTTTTCGTTCGATAATTTTGCTGCCTTTAAAGCTTCTTCAATGTCGCCCTGCGCTTCATATAACACTGCCAAATTGTAAGCCGCGTGGCTGGCCAGTTTAAGATCGGGCCCATCAATAATAGGATTCAGTATTTTAAAGGCCTCATTATATCGCTTTGCTGTCATGTGGTTAATAGCAACCTTCAAGCTGTCGTTATCAGCATATAATTGCCGCTGATTGGTTAATGTAGATGGCAGATAATCCTTTATCGCGTCAATAGCCGCATTACCTGCCGACTGGCTTATGGCCGCACCATTGCCTTTTACCGTAGGATGTACAAGCAAGGCAGCAATTATACCGTAATAACGGCTCTCTGAATGAAAATCCTTCGCTTTCCCTCTAAGAACTTTAAAATACTTGCCGTTGCTTTCGTATAAAGTAAACCTTGTATTAACCACCGTGGTATACACTTCCATGGTATCAACAAGCTCTACGGGGATATCGGCACTAAGCGAGTCAAGCGTTAAAACATAGTTGGCATTGTATTTTTCGGCAAGTGTTTTTATTGGCGTGGTATCTGCAATCAAATTAACGGAGTCGGCGAGTACTGTTGTTTGGATGCGGGGCAGCATATCAAGCTGTTTGGCTACCGTTTCAATAGCGCTGTAAGCGCCGCCTTTAAGTACAGCGCGTTTGCGTTTATTTTTATTAGCTACCGAGTCAACAGTAAACCTGTTTACTACTACAATTTTGGTTTCGTTATGTCCCAATTCCAATTTAGGGGCGTAATTAACCGGTACTGTAATTTCGTAATTTACACTGCAGGCTGCCAAACCCATGGCAACGAGCACACAAATGGCAAATAAGTTTTTCAAGGTATTTGTAATAAGGTTGGTTTAAGTTTTGAGGACTTTACTCTTTCATCAAATCAACAATAATAGCTTTGGCAAAATCATTCGGTTGCTTTTGGTTTGAGACCTTAGCCACCTCAAGTGCGGCGTCAATATCTCCCTGCGCTTCATAAACCACCGCAAGGTTGTAAGCAGCTCTGCTGGCCAGTTTTAGGTCGGGCCCGTCGATAAGCGGGTTTAGTATCTTGAAAGCCTGATCAAATTTTCCGGCTTTGATCAGTTCTACCGAGCTGCTCAGCTGATCGCCATTGGTATACAGGGGCCTGTCGTGGTAATCGGTATACGGCAGGTAATCCTTAAGCGCATCCAATGCCGAATTACGGATAGCATCAAATAAAGGCCCGCCGTGGGCAAGTAAGCTGGATGCATTGCCATAAGCATTATTGTCATTTATTTCAGCTTCGCCGTTTAGCTTTTTAAAGTAGATGCCATTGGCTTCATAAAGGGTAAAACTGGTTTTAACCACCGATACCCGGTAAAC
Source organism: Mucilaginibacter sp. R-33 (assembly GCF_049949235.1). Classification (NCBI taxonomy): domain Bacteria; kingdom Pseudomonadati; phylum Bacteroidota; class Sphingobacteriia; order Sphingobacteriales; family Sphingobacteriaceae; genus Mucilaginibacter; species Mucilaginibacter sp. R-33. The sequence goes on along the minus strand of NZ_CP188089.1, from coordinate 4,218,324 downwards.
AGACGGTACACCGTTGTAATAATCCTGCTGTAATTTGGTTTCGCCTTTAAAATCCTCGAACGCGAGCACGTAAGAAGCGTTGTATTTTTTTACCAGAAACTTCACCGAATCGGTATTGGCGGTAAAGTTAACCGAATCAACCAGTTGTACAACTTTTACACCGGGCAGCGCATGCAGCTGTACAGCTGCATTGTTTATAGCGGTATAAGCGGCGGCTTTAAATGTAGTTAATACGCGTTTATTGCGGTTACGGGTCGAATCGGGCATGTAGTGGTTAATGACCACGATGGTTGTTTTTGCCCTGTTAAAATTCAGCTTCGGCGCGTAATCAACCGGAACATTTACATATTGAGGTACGCTGCATGCTGCTAAAAAACATGCTGCAAATAAGATACAAGTTAGCCTGAATAGTTTCACCTTATTAAAAATTAAATATCGCGGAAAGGTATAACATAAGCATGAATGCTTTATGAAATAACCGGTCATTTTTGTATCAAAACAAAACAACGCTTTTATTGTGACTAAATATTTTCAAAAACGTTTAATATTGATTTTATATAATTGATTTACTGCTTATATGCGGCTTAATTCTAGTGCAATGTCATGAGCTTTATTATATTTGCTGTATTACTACATTTAGATTGAAAACATTAATTCAATATGGCCAAAAAGAAATCTGACGCCCCACAGCATACGTCCGTTGTAAACGAAACTTCACTCGCTTTTTTTGAAAAATATATCAACAACCCCTCACCTACAGGTTTTGAATGGAAAGGCCAGGAGCTTTGGCTCGAATACCTGAAGCCCTATATTGACACCCATTATGTTGATAATTACGGCACCGCGGTTGGTATCATCAATCCAAAAGCCGATTACAAAGTGGTTATTGAAGCTCATGCCGATGAAATTTCATGGTTTGTGAACTATATCACTAACGATGGCTTGATATATGTTATCCGCAATGGCGGCTCCGATCATCAGATAGCGCCTTCAAAACGTGTAAATATTCATACCGATAATGGCGTGGTTAAAGCTGTTTTCGGCTGGCCTGCTATCCACACGCGCCTGGGCGGTGATAAAGAAGAAGCGCCTACTCTTAAAAATATCTTTTTAGATTGTGGCTGCACCTCAAAAGAAGAAGTTGAAAAACTGGGTATCCACGTAGGTTGTGTTATCACTTACGAGGATGAATTTATGGTGCTTAACGACCGCTATTATGTTGGCCGCGCGCTTGATAACCGTGCAGGCGGCTTCATGATTGCCGAGGTAGCGCGTTTACTTAAAGAAAACAATGTAAAGCTTCCTTTCGGTTTATATATAGTTAACGCAGTGCAGGAGGAGATAGGTTTACGTGGCGCCGAAATGATAGCGCATAAAATTAAACCCAATGTGGCTATTGTTACTGATGTTACGCATGATACCCAAACGCCAATGATCAACAAAATTACCCAGGGCGACTTAGCCTGCGGTAAAGGCCCTGTTGTGTCATATGCCCCGGCAGTACAAAACAACCTGAATAAGCTGCTTATTGAAAATGCTCAAAAAGCGGGCATACCGTTCCAGCGTCAGGCATCATCACGGTCAACAGGGACCGATACCGATGCCTTTGCTTACTCAAATGATGGCGTACCATCGGCATTAATCTCATTACCTTTACGTTATATGCATACCACCGTCGAGATGATCCACAAAGAGGACGTTGATAACGTGATCCGTTTGATATACGAGTCTTTGCTAAACATCCAGGCCGGTCAGGACTTCAGGTATATTAAATAACAAAAAGTTTATATAGCATATAAAACAATCCGGGCAAAAATCCATTCACCTATAATAATTACTCATAAAATAGCTTTTAACAAATACCCCCGATACTATCTATGAAACCAACCTTACTGATATTGGCCGCAGGGATGGCCAGCCGTTACGGCAGTATGAAACAAGTTGATGGCTTTGGCCCCAATGGCGAAACAATTATTGATTATTCAATATATGATGCTATAAAAGCAGGCTTTGGCAAAGTGAGTTTTATTATACGCGAAGAGTTTGCCGAAAACTTCAAGGCGATTTTTGAGCCTAAACTTGCCGGCCGCATTGAAACAGATTATGTATTTCAAAGCTTTGATCTTAAACCATTTGGCATCGATAAAGAGATTGAACGCGCCAAACCATGGGGTACCGCTCATGCCGTACTTGCTGCACGTAATCAAGTAAACGAGCCTTTTTGTGTGATCAATGCCGATGATTACTATGGTTATGATGCATTTGAAAAAATGGCTAAATTTTTAACCACCGAAGTTAAAGACGATCTGTATTCACTGGTAGGTTACCAGATTGACCGTACCCTGTCCGACTATGGCTCAGTATCACGTGGCGTTTGTAAGGTTGATGATAATGGTAATATGGTGGAGATTAATGAGCGTACCGAGGTTTATTTTAAAGAAGATGGCAGCGTAGCTTACAAGGATGCTACCGGCGAGCATGCGCTTCCTAACGATACCCGTGTATCAATGAATTTCTGGGGCTTTACACCGGCTATCTTTAAGCAAAGCGAGCAGATGTTTGTAGACTTTGTGGCTGCAAACGAAAACAACCCAAAATCAGAATTCTTTATTCCGCTGGCCGCTGATCAGCTGATAAAAAATGGTACAGCCTCTTTTAAAGTAATCCCAACCGGCTCAAAATGGTTTGGTGTTACGTATAAAGAAGACAAACCTATCGTTCAAAAAAGCATATCTGACCTGGTTGCTAACGGTGTTTATCCCGAAAAACTTTGGGAATAAAATATTTGCTCTTTAAACAAAAAGCTCCCGTTCCAACCGAACGGGAGCTTTTTGTTTGATATGACCGGCTAAATTAGTCCTGGTAAATAAAGAATGTTTTTTGATCGCCGTCTTCGTAAACATGCAGGGTTTTCTTAACCACCTGGTTATTGGTTTTAATTTCCATAATGTAATCACCATCTTCAAGATTGGTTAAAACATAACCCCTTTCAACATCGGTTTTGGTTGATACAACATCTTTTAGCAAAAGTTCATTTTGTTTGCTGTAAACGCGTACGAATGAACGGCCGTTTTCTGATTTTGCAAGCGTTAACTTAATACCGCGGTCGTGATCAAGGGCTTTAAAGGTAACAACCTCTTTAGCTTTAGGGGTTACATCGGCGGCTTTAGCTGCTGTAGTAGCAAATACACCTGCGCTTAATAAGAAGAATAATGCTGATAATTTTATTGAAGTTTTCATGATTTTGAGCTTTTAAGTATGTTAAATATTTTGTGTTTGTTATTTTCAATGATCAAATAAACAACATTAATTTTAACTGCTAAAAAGTGTTATACCAGCACCGAAAAGATATAGACCAATACCCAAAAGCATTCGGCAAACGCCAAAAACGCACTAATTATCAGTATTTTACAAGTTGGTCGAAAATTAAAGGGTGTTGATCGGGCAGGAAAGCGGGTTGGTCGTTTTCGGGGATGAAATAGAAAAACCCATGCAACGTTTTTGAAGCTCAATTAACAACTATGTCGTTGCGAGGAGGCGCAGGGGAAGAAGCCCTGGAGCGACGTGGCAATCTCGTAGCTATACAGATCGGACTTGCATTGGCTACGAGATTGCTGCGCTGCGCAATGACATTGTTTCTATTTGTTTTCCAAAGCAACTTTCCCCTTCCCAATACCTATGGTTACAAACGAGCGAGAGCTAAATGAAAGAGGAAAATCCGTTGACGTTTATCTCAAAATCCACATTTAACAAAACCAACCTAATCAAACAACGTTGCCTTTAAGTACCTTTATCTATTCCAGGTACCCCACAGGCATGAATTTAGAAATTGCAGGTAACGTACAGGGCTTTAAACAACAGGATGGTATTTTAACAATTAAAACCGCCGAAGCCGAAGCAAGGGTTTATATCTATAGCCCTACAATTATCAGGATAAGCGTCAGCAAAAATTTCAACCCGGATGATCCATCCTTTGCGGTAATCAGGCAGCCGCTCGCCGATTTCGATTTTGATGAATCATCGGCCAATATTGATATTACTACATCCGCCTTAAGGCTCAGCATCCGGAAATCGCCACTACGGTTCAACTTCTTTACTGCAGATGGTATTTCATTAAGCGAGGATGACGCCCGCTTTGGTACCAACTGGCAGGGCGAACGAGTGATTTGTTATCGCCGGTTGTTTGAGGGTGAAAGGTTTATTGGCCTGGGAGAAAAAACAGGTAATCTCGACAGGCGTGGCGCGGCCTACGTAAACTGGAATACCGATGCGCCAAACCACACGCCCGAATCCGATCCGTTGTATAAGACCTTTCCTTTTTTTATAGGATTGCATAGCGGGTTAACTTATGGTTTGTTTCTCGACAATACCCATAAAAGCTACTTCGACTTTGGTGCATCCACAGATGATGAAACAAGCTGGTTCGGTGCCGATGGCGGCGATTTGAATTACTATTTTTTTGGGGCACAAGGTGTTGCCAAAATAATTGAAGATTATACCTGGCTTACCGGCAGGATGGAAATGCCGCCGCTCTGGAGCCTGGGCTATCAGCAATGCCGATGGAGTTATATGAGTGCCGATGAAGTGTTGAACATCGCCCAAACCTTCCGCAAAAAACAGATCCCTGCCGATGTAGTGTACTGCGATATCGACTATATGGACGATTTCAAGATCTTCACCTGGAACAAAAAAACTTTCCCTAAGCCCAAGCAAATGCTTGATAAACTAAAGGCGATGGACTTTAGACTGGTTACCATTGTTGATCCGGGGATTAAGGTAGAAAAAGGTTATAAGGAATACGATGAGGGTATTGAGCAGGATTATTTTGCCAAATATCCCGACGGTGAAAATTATACCGGCTATGTGTGGCCGGGCCGCTGTCATTTTCCCAATTTTTTCAGGGAAGAGGTACGCGAATGGTGGGGAGCAGCATTTACCGCTCTTACCCAACCCGGCGTTGAAGGTTTCTGGAACGATATGAACGAACCCGCCGCCTGGGGGCAAAATATCCCCTGGATAGTAAAGTTTGGAGATAAGTTTATGCCGGAAGTGCGTAATGCCTATGGCATGCAAATGGCCCGCGCCACCTATGATGGCACAAGAAAGATCATGGGAAACAAACGGCCGTTCGTACTTACCCGCGCCGCCTATTCGGGCACGCAGCGCTATTCGGCCGTGTGGACGGGCGATAATACCGGCACCGATGCCCATATGCTTTTAGGACAACGGCTGGTAAATAGTTTGGGTATTACAGGTATGAGTTTTATCGGGGTGGATATCGGCGGCTTCAGCGGCAACCCTACGTCTGAGCTCATGGTACGCTGGAACTCCCTTGGTGTATATACCCCAATGTTTCGCAATCATGCTATACAAGGCAGTAAAATGCGCGAACCATGGGAATGGGGTAAGGGTAATGAACAAATCATTAAGAAGGACATTGAACAACGGTACAAAATCCTGCCCTACCTGTACAGCAGCTTTTATCAATCAACCCAAACCGGCCTGCCGGTAAGCCGCACATTAGCTATTGAGCACAGTTTTGACGGGAATGTTTTTGATGAGCGTTTTCAAAATGAATTTATGTTTGGCGACGCGATACTGGTTGCTCCTGTTGAAAGCACTAAACTAACCGAAGATGTTTACCTGCCCCAGGGCTCGTGGTATAGGTTAAGCAGCGATGAGTTTTACGAGGGAGAACAGATGGTCAATGTTCAGGCGCCGCTAACAGATTTGCCGGTATTTGTAAAAGCCGGCAGTATTGTCCCGATGCAAAGTGTTGTACAAAGCACCAATGAAAAAGGTGACGGTATTTTACAAATTCACATCTGGAATGGCAGGGAAGCAAATAGTTTTATTTATTACGAAGATGATGGCGTATCATATGATTATGAGCAGGGTGTTTATTATAAACGTGTTATCAGTTTCAATCCCATAGAAAATAGCCTCAGTTTGTCATCAGTTGAAGGCCCATTTAAATCGAGGTTTATGCAGTTGAGATTTGTTTTGCATGGTTTTGATAAGGTTAAGCTGCAGGAAAAAATAATAGACAATAAAAGTGGAGAGATTGAAGTGAAATTATAAGTCTCATGGTTTGTAAGACGCAGCCGAATGGCAGGCGCCCCAAGCCGGCTCGCCTGCCATTCGGTCTCAGATAGGTCTGGTAGTAATAGAAAATTTAAAGAATGGCGGGCTCCAGCGGAGTCTCCAAATCGTGGGCGAAACATTGGCTAACCTTTTGCCCTTATTCATCGTTCAAAATGGGTATGAACAACATTATAGTTTTTCTGCTCCTAAATATTTTCAAAATTTCTTTAATTAATTGATAATAAGTTAAATTTGCGCGGAATTAAAATCCTAAACATGAAACACAAGTACAAAATTATAGTATTGCTGCTTGCCGGTATTACTGCCATTTACACCTCGTGCCATAAGCTTAACATGGCGCCGAACAATCAAAGCACAGTAAGTAAAAAAGAAGCGAGTGTGCAAGTTGCGCAGAGCCTTGTTGGTATTTTTAACCCCGAAAACGGCGGGTTTGATTTTAAGAGCGGTTTAAGTATGCCAACCGATCTATCTCTGAACAAAAAGGTAAGATCAAAGTACAATCTGTTGACCCTCAGCCACAATGCGGCGCCAAAATGGATACCACGATAGCATTTAATTTAGATCAAAGTGATACCTCTAAAATTGATATCTGGGCTAAAGTTAAATATGAGCTTACCTGTACCAATGGAGTGCCTTCAGGTGTTACCGCTAATGATAGTTTAAATATGACTATGGCAGGCAGCGGTTTTACAATGGTTTTAAGAATGGGTGAAAACCTGGTACTCAGAAGCCTTAATCCGGGTGTTGAACACGCACAATACTCTTTTGATGGCCCTGTGAATTATTATGCCAGGGTTAACTACACCAAACCTACAACAGACCAGCCAAATGTTGAAGGCACGTTTAACTATAATTTTAAATCAATTGTTGTTGATCCAACAAAAGATCCCGATTTTATTTTAAGCGGAAGTGCTACCTTTTCGAGTAAAGGAAGTATTGGAAAAAATGTCTGGAACTATAAAGGAACCATAACGTTTTTAGGAGGGCACAAAGCTAAAATTACTATCGACGGTACTGTTTACACTGCCGATCTGATGACCGGGGAAGTTAACTAAATTCGTTTTAAAATATGTGAAGAGCCCTGCCCCCTAACCGGATGCAGGGCTTTTTGTATGCTATGGTTTTTTAATACGGCATACATTTTATCGCCTGTGGATTTGATAAAAAAACGGGGAATATTTTCTACATATCTTTCCTCGAAACGGGGAAAGCAGGCAGCGGGTGTGTTTTGTGTTCCATTGCTATCAGCTAGTATAAATATTTACTGTTTTATTAAAAAGGAAAATAAGCCTAAAAAATAGGTATCACGGGCGTTTTTGGCGAATTTTTTTACCTATGGTATGCTTATTGCCAATTGAGGCAAAGAGATCTAAACTTTATCTTATACGTTTATGAAACTAAATCTACGCAGTGTATTACCTTTATTAGCAGGTGTGGCAGTTCTTTATTCAGCCTGTACAAAAACAGGAATTAATGTAAAATCCGATCCGTCAACTGTAAAAGCAAGCGATAATGTAGCCAGTTCGGCAATTGCAGATAACCTGGCAAAATCGTTGGCCGGTTCATTTGGAGGGGCCAGCCTTAACGACGGTGTTACCCCCTCAATCAATGCCTCATCAAAGCTTAAAGTACAGAGTACTTATAGTTGCGGTTTTTATATTGATACCAGCCTGAACCGTGTATTTAATCAAGGTGATACTTTAAAAGCAACCAAAACAGGCGGTACCAAATATTATTTTATTTGTGATAGCAACAAAACTGTTGGTTACGATTCGGTTGATTCATTAAACACGGTAGGCAGTGGTCCGGGTTATTCATTCGTTTACAATATTGTGCAGAAATATAAGGTTAGAGGTCTTAACACCAATAACTCAAACTTCTCGCTTGATGGCCCGATGAAAGCCTATGTTGATAACGAATACACTAAATACAAAACGTTTAGCAGGGTGCATAATACCTACGTGTTCACTAACCTGTATGTACATGGCAACGATAAGTTTGATATCAGCAGCGGCACAGCTACTTTCCGTTCGGAAGGAAAAACAAACGGCGGCGGCTGGGATTACAGCGGCACTATTGTTTTCCTGGGCAACCACAAGGCAAAGCTGACTTTTCTTAATAAAATTTTCTTAATTGATTTATTAACTGGTAAATCAACACCTGCATAATCACGATCTTTCAATCAATCAATTATGCCCTGTGCCGGTTTCCGGTACGGGGCTTTTTTGTGCCTGAAACAATAACTTATTATATTGCCGTCCCAACCTGTTGCTCCCCCTTTAGGGCGCCGGGGGGATCAATCATGAAACGCCTCCTATCAAACCTAACTTTCCAGGTACTTATTGCCATTGCCCTTGGGGTAGTAGCCGGCTTATACGTTAAAGGCTTTGCCCCGACTGCCGAGCTCATCAGCAAAACGTTCATCAGTCTGATCACCATGCTGATTGCGCCCATCATATTTTTAACTATTGTGCTGGGCATAGCCGGCATGAACGATATGAAAAAAGTGGGCAGGGTAGGCGGTAAAGCTTTGTTGTATTTTGAGATCGTAACCACGTTCGCACTTGTAATCGGTGTTACCGTAGCCAATATTATTAAACCGGGTGCCGGCTTTGAAAACCATGCTGCAAAAATGGATACCGGCAAATTAGCCGTATACGAAAAAGCCGCCGCCGAAATGCACTGGGGCGATTTTATTGCCCATATAGTCCCCTCAAATATCTTCAAAGCTTTTGTTGAAGGTGATATTTTGCAGATTCTTTTTTTTGCGATACTGTTTGGTTTTGGGTTAAGCTGGATGGGTAAAAGTGGCGAAGCGGTTATTCAGCTATTTGATAAGCTTTCGAAAGTGTTTTTTAATATCATGAAGATAGTGATGAAGGTGGCGCCGATAGGGGCTTTTGCAGGGATGGCCTTTACGGTGAGCAAATATGGCATCCAAACACTAAAACCATTGGCCCTGTTGATGGGCTCGGTTTACCTGACCATGTTCCTGTTCATATTTGTGGTATTGAATATTATTTGCCGGCTGTTTAAATTCAGCCTTTGGGAATATCTGAAATACATCAGGCAGGAGATCCTGATCGTACTGGGAACATCCTCGTCAGAATCGGCGTTACCGGCCATGATGGAGAAGATGGAAAAGTTTGGCTGTTCCAAATCGGTGGTTGGTTTGGTGATCCCCACAGGGTATTCTTTTAATTTGGATGGCACTACGATTTACTTGTCCATGTGTGTGATATTTTTGGCACAGGTGTTTAATATCCCGCTTTCGCTGGGGCAGGAGCTAACCATAATCGGCATATTGATGATCACCTCCAAAGGCGCGGCAGGCGTAACCGGCAGCGGTTTTATTGTATTGACCAGTACGCTTACAGCCATCAAAATAATACCGGTAGAAGGTTTGGCGATATTGATAGGTGTTGACAGGTTTATGTCGGAAGCGCGGGCTATTACCAATGTGATAGGTAATGGTGTTGCTACTATTGTAATTGCGAAAAGTGAGGGGGAGTTTGCCCCAAGAGAATGATTTCGGATTTCGGATGTTCGATTTCGGATTTTTTTATTGGGATTACACCGATTGATTTTTGATTACACCGATTTTGTCTGAACCCGAATTAAAAGAATTGTTAGAATTTATTGAATTGGCTTTCCATTCTGTAAATTCTTAATCCTGAAAATTCTGATTCAGACAAATGCATTAAGGATAGTAGCGGATACCGGCCAATGAGCGTAATGCCTGCAGGCGTATGAGCGGATAGCCTGGGCCGCAGGCAACGCCCATATTATTTTTATATAATACTCACCTACTATTATGTCAGGATACCTGTTGAATGATATTTATGATGTACTTGGCCATATAAAACTGCGGAGGGCAATGTTTTTAGGGAATGAACATACGTTTCAATCGCTTGAGAGTTTTGTTAATGGTTATACAATGGCTGCAAGAGAAGAACAATTAAGAAAAAATGATTTACCCAAATTTACTTATTTCAGCACCTGGCTTTTAGGTCATTTAAAAAAGCATTTTGGAGACGGCGGGGGATGGCATTGGCAAATCAGCAACCGAAATCCAGATAATGATAAAAAATGTTTTGAAGAGTTTTTTTACTATCTGGATTTATTTAAAAAATCTGAAGTTAGTATACGTTTAATGGTATTAAATAAAGAAGCTATCGAACACTATAAAATCAGAAATGTAGGCAGGGTGATGGTTACTGAGGATGGCTATGGTGCCGTTCAGGAAACAACAATTATGTATCATCCGGTAATTGTGAAGTGGATCAGCATGGAAAATAGCAAAACCGTATGGCTTGAGTTTATAGATAAGGACGATCAAACTACCGACCATTTATGGTTTCTTAAAACAAAGCAGGCCGAAGGGGCGCTTAAGGATAACTTTGGAATACTCACAAATCCATGGACGGAAATTAGCGACAGGTAATTAAGTAATTTTATGCAGATATGCTAAACTTCAATTGTACTGAAACTAACCACCTTTGAGTCTTAGCACCTTTGCGTGACACAACTGAATATCGTACCCCAGCCCTTAAAAGTCACTTTTATGTTAACATATAAATTTAGATTACAATAGGGTTTGACATTCGGGCAAAAACTTTAGCTTTGCCGTACTAAAACGAAAAAACCAATGAGTGTACTCGTAAATAAAGATTCAAAAGTTATTGTACAAGGTTTCACCGGTAAAGAGGGTTCATACCATGCCGAGCAAATGATTGCTTATGGCACTCAGTTAGTTGGTGGTGTTACACCAGGCAAAGGTGGTCAAACCCATTTAGACAGGCCGGTTTTTAACACGGTTAAAGATGCCGTTGTGGCAACCGGTGCCGATGTATCCATCATTTTTGTACCCCCTGCTTTTGGTGCAGATGCTATTATGGAAGCTGCTGAAGCCGGCATTAAGGTTATTGTTTGTATCACTGAAGGGATCCCTACAAAGGATATGATCGCGGTAAAAGAATATCTTACCGATAAGGACGCGCGCCTGATTGGTCCTAACTGCCCTGGTATCATCACTGCCGATGAAAGCAAAATTGGTATCATGCCTGGCTTTATCTTCAAAAAAGGTAACGTTGGCGTGGTTTCAAAATCAGGTACTTTAACTTATGAAGCGGTTGACCAGGTGGTTAAAGCCGGTTTGGGTATCACTACAGCTATCGGTATCGGTGGCGACCCAATTATTGGTACACCAACCAAAGAAGCTGTTGAATTATTAATGAACGATCCTGAAACTCATGGTATAATCATGATTGGTGAAATTGGCGGAAATATGGAAGCCGATGCTGCCCGCTGGATCAAAGCGAACGGTACTAAACCTGTAGTAGGTTTCATTGCTGGTCAAACTGCGCCTCCGGGCCGCCGTATGGGCCACGCAGGTGCTATAGTAGGTGGTGCTGATGATACAGCTGCTGCTAAAATGAAGATCATGGCCGAGTGCGGGATTCGCGTGGTTGAGTCGCCTGCTGAAATTGGCGCTGCCATGGCTGAAGAACTGGCTAAGTTAGCGTAAAGCTTAAGGCGGAAAGCCGAAAGCGAAAAGCTTTATAATATTTGAAAATCCCGGTCATGTTTGGCCGGGATTTTTTAGTTTAAGATGATTACTTCTTAAATCTCAAAAAACATGTCATTGCGAGGAGGAACGACGAAGCAATCGCATGCTATACAGGGCGGTTATGCCTCCGTGCGATAGCCACGCTGCGTTCGCAATGACATATTTTATTAACAGTATTCAAATGGATGAAATAGCTCAAAGCGATACGGATTCTGCAATTCAGATTCAGACAATTTTTCCGTATATATGTATATGGTCAAAAATCTACTTAAATCCGCCTTTGCCCTCTTGTTGGCTACAGTAAGTTACACCTCCACTGCCCAACCCTACAAGCCCGCAATGTTTACTGATCCCGACAGGTTAAAAAAGATCCAGGCTACTTTTCCGGTAATTGACCAGCTTTATAAAAAATATGCTGAAGATAATCACTGGCCGGGATTGGTGTATGGCATTGTGGTTGATGGTAAGCTGGTACATACCGGTGGCTTAGGATATACTGATATTGATGCCAGGATCAAGGCCGATTCATCGTCGGATTTTCGGATCGCCTCCATGACCAAAAGCCTTACCGCTATGGCTATCCTAAAACTAAGGGATGAGAGCAAGCTAAAACTTGATGATCCGGCTTACCTGTACATCCCCGAGATGAAGGGGTTGAAATATTTGACCAAAGATGCGGTCCCTGTAACCATAAGGCACCTGCTTACGCATACAGCAGGTTACCCGGAAGATAACCCATGGGGCGACAGGCAACTTGGAGTTAGTGATGATGAACTCCTGGCGCTATACAAAAAAGGCATTTCGTTTTCCAATAATCCTGGTCAGGGCTATGAGTACAGCAACCTTGGTTTTGCTACGCTGGGATATATCTTCAAAAAAGTATCGGGCAAAACTTACGAGCAATACATCACAGATAATATCCTTAAACCGTTAGGTATGATACATACCTATTGGGAATATACTAAAGTACCCAAAGATAAACTGGCGCATGGTTACCGCTGGCTTGATGGTAAATGGGTTGAACAGCCTCTGCTGCATGACGGGGCTTACGGTGCGATGGGCGGCCTGATAACCACTATTGAGGATTTTAGCAAATACATGGCTGTGCATATGGATGCCTGGCCCCCGCGCGATGATGCCGAAGCCCTGCCAGTAAAACGTAGTTCTATCCGGGAAATGCAGTACCCCTGGGATGTGAATTATTTAACTGTAAATGCCAAAACAACCACGGGCAGACCATGCCCCAATGTCAGTGCCTATGCCTACGGCCTACGTTGGGCAAAGGATTGTGACAACCGCGTATACATTGGTCATACAGGGGGCTTACCGGGTTTCGGCAGTCAGTGGAATATCTTGCCGGAGTACGGTGTGGGCGTTGTTTCATTTGCCAACCTGACCTATGCCCGTGCTGGTTATCCCAATAACCAGGCTCTGGATACTTTACTGGCTCTTTCGGGTATAAAACCACGGCAATTGCCGGCATCAGCCATATTAGAGCAACGTAAAAATGATCTGCTTAAAGTTATTGCTGATTGGAGCAAGGCTAAAGAAAGCGGCATTTTTGCTGATAACTTTTTTATGGATTATTTCCCCGATAAACTTCAAGCAGCCGCAACTGAAGCTTTTGCAAAAACAGGCAGAATAATAAGCACAGGCAATGTGGTGCCCGAAAATCAATTACGTGGCTATTTTATTATCAAATGTGAAACTGGAAATATCAAAGTGAGTTTTACACTTACACCCGAAAACCCACCATTGGTGCAGGAGTTTCATTTTGATGTGGTGCAATAAGCAATTGTTAAAATCACGTTTTCTGCTTCTTTAACCTTGCGCTCGTTTGCAATGAGCACTTAATATGATTTGGCGATTGCATCGCTCGTGCGTTATAAACGCAAGCCCAGGTTACACACTCGTTGCAAACGAGCGAGATCAGGATAAAATTTTGATACCGGTCAGTTACTTATCAAAAAGGGCAATTTTCGATTTGAAAATTGCCCTTTTTTCATTCCATTTTGAGGCCGACCTACGTCTTCGCGAAATTGATTTATGATACAGCCTCTTTTTTGTTTAAGGTCGTTATGGTATATTTATGGATAAATGAAGCAACCCAAGGTATACACTTTTAAAAATAATAAGCTTACAGGTGAGGTGATTATTATGGCCGTTAATGTTGCTTTAATTATTTTCATTGTTATCAAAGTTTACCAGCATCCATTAATTGCGCTGTTTTTAGCACTTTTGCCGGCAACGTTTCTTTACTTCCAGGTTTATGTTGTTAGGGTGATAAATCAGTTTAATGAATATGATCGAGGGAAACAGTTAATTATAAGTGACGGCAGAGAAGTGGCCACTTTAATATATCAGGATCAAACCCTTGTATTAAACAGGGCTGATCTTGTTAGGGTTGAGCTGTATGAGCAAAAGGATATGGGTAAGTTTGGGAAGTATGATTATATGGTGATTTATACCATTGATGATAAAAAGATACTCATTACCAAATTTACAGTGCCTTCGCTATTATATGATAAGATAATAGAAACGTTTTTAAGCAAAGTACCCCGGGTTTATTTTAAGAAGCAGTTTAATTATATAGACCAGCAAAAATTCCCGCAGGCAGGTCTTTTTTGAACTTGCATCTGTTTATGACGTGAGTTTATTATGAATACCAGTTAAAAAAACATGTCATTGCGAGGAGGAACGACGAAGCAATCGCATGCTATACAGAGCGGCTATGCCTCCGTGCGGTTGCCACGCTTCGCTCGCAATGACATTTTTATTATACATCTTTTAAAAGCAATCACGTTTTCTGCTTTTTCTTCTTAGCAGCTGGGAACAGCACATTGTTTAATATCAGCCTGTAGCCGGGGGAGTTGGGATGAAGTTTCAAATCTGTCGGCGGATCATTTACAGCATGCTGGTAATCTTCAGGGTCGTGGCCGCCGTAAAAGGTCCATTGGCCCTTGCCGTATTCGCCGTGAATGTAACGGGCTTCATTGGCGGTTTTCATTTCGCCCATGATGGTAACGCCGGGTTTGAGCATGCTTTTGTTGTAGGCCGTGGTTAAGCCCATAAAACCTTTTATTACTTTGTCATGATCCTGCGTAAGCATGCTCGGCACAACATCCCATTTGGCCGAAAAATCAAACAACGTAAAGAAATCCCGGGTACGATCAACCTGGCGGGTGGTGGTAACGTCGATATTGCTGAAGGAATGCGAAATGGGGTTCATATCCAGCGTAAAATTCTGAAAGGCGAACGTTTGACTAAAATCGAGTTTGGATTGCGCGTCCTGGTCGGCAGCATCACCGTCGAACATACGTTCGCAGATATCTGTATTAGCAGCCGATAGTGCAATGTCAAAAGTATCGGTACCTGAGCACATGGCAAACAGGAAGCCGCCGCCTGCGCAAAAATCTCGGATGTTTTGGGCTACGGCCAGCTTCATTTTTGATACCTTGCTAAAGCCCAGTTTATGGGCCATGGTCTCCTGGATTTTGATATCATCGGTATACCATTGCGCGTAACGGAAGGCGCCATAAAACTTGCTGTATTGCCCTGTAAAATCCTCGTGGTGCAGGTGCAGCCAATCATACTTAGGCAGTTCGCCGTGGATCACCTCTTCGTCGTAAACTACGTCGTACGGAATTTCGGCATATTTTAAAACCAAGGTAACTGCATCATCCCAGGGCAGCTTGTTTTTGGGGGAGTAAACCGCCATGCGGGGGGCTTTCTCCAGTTTAACCAGGTCCATATTTACCGATGGATCGCTTACTTCGGTAATAATTTCGGTGGCTTTGGCATCGGCAATAACTTCGTAGCTTACCCCGCGGATCTTGCACTCTTCCTCAACTTTTTGCCCGTACTTCATCATGAAACTGCCACCACGATAGTTGAGCAGCCAGTCGACTTCTTCGCCGTTTTTGAGCACCCAGAAAGCTATCCCGTACGATTTCAGATGGTCCTTTTGCTCATCATCCATAGGGATTAAGATAGATGCAGCCCGCGACGTTAAAGGTAAAAGGTAAAAGGCGAAAGGTAAAAGGAACTTTAGCTTTATAAGTAATAGACGAAATGTAAGAGGTGAAAAGTTATTGCCTGATGAATTATTCACGATCCTTGTTAATTTGTTTACTGCCGGGTTATCAAATGTAACGAATAAAGGGCTAATGTATTTTAACCATTTTTAACACATAAGGGCTTCTGGCTTTATGCATGTTGTTTTAGCTTTATGGCGTTGTTAAATCTGGGCCTTAAATGAGTTTATCTGTTATTGTCAGAAATATTTTCCTTGTCGGTGTTTTATTAATATCCTGTTTGGCCGCGCACGCGCAGAACGGAAGTTCGGGTATGCGCCTCAATCGTGATGCGTTGATTAAAAAGCTTACAGAAGCCGACAGCAGTCTTGTTTTTAAGCAGGACACAGATATCAGCCTGCTGCCAAATTTTGTCGCCACAGATGCCAATGGAAGCCGGGCCCAGCTAATTGGCAAGCCCGATGAGCTGGCAATAGTTAAATGGACTTACGTTTTTACCGCCGACGAAAAAGTGAGCCTTGCCGAACTGCAAAAACTGGCCTGGTTTGCCAATACTTTGGGTGATCAGGAAGGACTCGACTGGTTTTTTGCCCAACTGGCCGAATTGGGTAAAGATTATAAAAAGCCGCTTTCGGAAATTAAAATGTTTGATTCAAAAAGAAAAGGCGAGATTAGTTATTCGCCAAAACAAAGATTACTTACCATGACTTTTACACCCTGGTAATTAATAAATATTCAAACCTTTCACCTTTCACCTTTAACCTTTCGCCTTTAACCTTTTTCTTTAATCCTCAATTTTATTACCTTTGCCAACTGTTTTCTAAAA
The DNA here is from genome assembly GCF_049949235.1 of Mucilaginibacter sp. R-33. Taxonomy (NCBI): domain Bacteria; kingdom Pseudomonadati; phylum Bacteroidota; class Sphingobacteriia; order Sphingobacteriales; family Sphingobacteriaceae; genus Mucilaginibacter; species Mucilaginibacter sp. R-33. The sequence continues at coordinate 4,201,790 of NZ_CP188089.1, read as the reverse complement.
AACAAAAACATGAGCAAAGCAATAATCAAAACCGAAAAAGGCGACATGACCGTAGAGTTTTACGATCAGGATGCCCCTAATACCGTTGCTAACTTTAAAAAATTAGCAAAATCAAACTTTTATGATAACGTGATCTTTCACCGTGTTATCCCTAATTTTATGATTCAGGGCGGCGATCCAACCGGTACCGGTGCTGGTGGCCCAGGCTACAAAATTGATTGCGAGCTTACCGGCAACAACCAATACCATGACCGTGGTGTGCTTTCAATGGCACATGCAGGCCGCAACACTGGTGGTTCACAGTTTTTCATCTGCCACAATCGCACAAACACTGCCCACCTTGACCGTAACCACACCGTTTTTGGTAAAGTGATTGAAAATGTTGACGTTGTTGACGCTATTCGCCAGGGAGATAAAATTTTAGGAATCGAAGTTATAGAGGATTAAGTGAATAGTTGATAGGGCGGGTGATTTACCTGTTATTACGTAAATCATTCGCCTCATCAATCCTACTAACAAAAAATATATGAATTTACAGGGAATTGTATCGGTATCAGGAAAACCGGGTTTATGGAAAGCTTTGGCACAAAATAAAACCGGCTATGTGCTGGAAAGTTTAGATGCACAGAAAACAAAACTGATAGCCAACCTTTCTACAGCCAAATTAGCTGCTTTAAGTGAGATCACCATTTTTGGTGTTGAGGATGATATCAGGTTAACTGATGTGCTTGAGCGCATGAAGTCAGCATCAAACATACCTGACGTTAAAGCCGACGGTAAAGCGTTGCGTACCTTCTTTTATGAAGTAGCGCCAGATCATGATGAAGAAAAAGTTTACTCATCAGACATTAAAAAGGTAATATCCTGGTTCCAGATATTAAAGCCCCTTCCAATTTTTGAAGAGGCCGATCCAACCCAGGCACCCGCCCCGGTTGCAGAAGAACCGGTTGCCGAAGCAGTAACTGCTGAACCGGAAGCCGAGCCAACAACTTCAAAAGCAAAAGCTAAAAAAGCAACAAAAAAAGCCGAATAATCGGCTTTTTTTGTTTTAAGCAATCTCTTCTTTATTCAGTATCGGTATAAGCGTCACCCCCTATAAATATCATGGTATTTGTCGGATGCGCAGGTGAACCCGAAGCACCTAAGGCAAATGATTTTTTGATCACCTTGCTGCCATAATTCAGTTCGATGGTGTTGCCGTAAATTTTGTAGGTGCCGCCTTTGCCTCCGGTTTTTTTCCAGGCGCTGGCAGCAGGTGTCATGATTCCGCCGTTTGATCCTTCAGTAAAATGAGTATCATCAATAAAATTGATCTTTTTGATTACCAGGGCATTTGTGCCGTTGCCATAATCGCCGCCGCTTACTTTTTCATATCCTTTTTTTAGCTTAATACTGCCTGTATACGGATAGGCCGGGAACCAATTGCCTTCACCCAACTTATAATCATAGGTTTTTCCTTCGTTATTAGTGAGATAAAAGGTTGCGCCCGTTTTTTTCCAGGTTCCCCAGGCTTTAGGGCGGCTGCTTTTAGCGGCTGTTACATCCAGCGTTTCAATTGGCTCATCACCAACGTCAAAGTATTCGCCATTTTTGAATAATACTACAGGTTCAAAGGCAATGGCAGCAGGATAGCCACTTACAGCCCTGAAATACCATCCTTCAACGGCAGGAGCAGCCTTTGTTGGTTTGTGACAGGCGGCTCCGCTTTTTGCATTAGCGGTGGCGCTTAAATGTAATGTGAAGCTTGAAATAGCAAGGCAAATAGCCAGGTGTTTAACTTTCATATCATTTAGTGTTTTGGTTAACTTGTATTAATTAACTCAAACATAAATGATTGGTTTGCAGGAATCTGATTAAGCTTTTGTTAAAAGCTATACATCCATCGCATCATAAACAATAACCTTTTCCCAAAGATGGCTGCAGTTTTTAATAAACTCCAGGTGGATAGGATGGGTTTGATAAGTGGCTTGTCCGGCCAGATCGCTGAAAAACATCAGTTCAGATACGGCCCAGGAGTTATCCACTACGTCGCGTTTTTCGGTACTGGCTACAATACCTACGCGCAGCTTGCGTACAGTTTCAATTTTGGCCAGGGTTTTAACTCCGGCTACCAATTTATCACGGTCTTCTGTTGATCCCGGATTTTTAAGCCAGAAAAACACATGGTGAACTATTGGCCATTCTTCTTTTTGCTCTTTTAGGGATATTGCCGATGCTGTAACTGTACCTGCAGCCAGTGCCGCTGTTGTGGTTATGAATTTTCTTCGGGTTGATTTCATGACAGGTTAAATAATCGCTTTCAAGGTAGTAAGAATTATTTAAAACGTTTATAAGTTGTTTCAATCAAAACACATCCAAAACATAAAGCAGCACAATAACAGGCAGCACATTTAAAAATATCACAAGCCCGATGTTCTGATCCTGCACATCTCTCTGCGCATAGCGGGACAGGAATATGATAAAAACCACATAGTAGATAAGCGGAAAAACGAATATTACGGAAAGCAGCAGTCCCGCCGAGCTCATAAGCTGCCCCCAGCCTAATATAACCGGCCATGCCATCATTCCGACGATTTCAAGAAAAGTGATAACGGATAGTACTTTTAAGGTTTGGGCTTTGCTCATGTTAAGGTAATTGTTTACCTCAAAAATAAGAAAACTGAGGGGTTTTATGAAATATGAAGAAGCAGCCTACAAACACTCCGGCTGCTTGCACCCTTCTTCCGAAAATTCGGGTTCAAAAGTGCTGTGGCTGATATCAAGATGTTCCAGTCGGTGGCGAAGGTCATGCTTGATATTATCAAAATCGGCCATGGCTTCAGGCTTGATCACCAGGTGGGCTGTAAGCGCATTTTCGGTGGTGCTGAGCGCCCAAACATGCATGTGGTGTATATCAACCACGCCTTTGGCTTTTTTTAGTTCGGCTTTGATCTTGTCCAGGTCCATTTCGGCAGGTACGCCGTCCATTTCTAAACGCAGGCTCGCCGTAAGCAGGCTCCAGGTGCCGCGTAATATCACAAAACCTATTATCAGGCTCACTGCGCTGTCAATCCAGTATAGTTTGGTGAAGTATATGATAATACCAGATATCACCACACCAAAGGATACTATGGCATCAACAGCCATGTGCAGGTAAGCGCCTTTAATATTGAGGTCGGTATCCTTGTCTTTCACAAACAGCCAGGCTGTAAAAGCGTTAATGCCAATGCCTATAAAAGCAACCCAGGCCATGGTGCCGCCCGATACCGTTTCGGGGTTCATGAAGCGCATTACCGCCTCATAAATAATAAAACCAACGGCTGCAAATAATATTACCGCGTTAAAAAAAGATACGATGATAGTCGACCGCTTATAGCCGTAGGTATACTTACTGTTAGCGCTTACTTTGGTGAGCTTAAAGGCAAGCAGGGCCAGCGCGAGCGAGGCTACATCGCTCAGGTTATGACCGGCGTCGGTTAACAGGGACAAAGAGTGGGTAACAAAACCTGTAATAGCCTCAACCACTACAAACACCGAGTTAAGCACTATGCCCCAAATAAAAGCCGAATTTAAATGATCAAGCTTAGGGGCATGGTCGTGATGATGGTGCCCGTGCGAATGTGAGTGCGAATGATCGTGACCTGCTGACATTTAGCAAAGGTAGGGAAAAACCTTGATTCGCATGATTTTAGGATTTCCTGAAATAAGCATTTGCTGTAACATCGTTGTGGTCATAATCCCGCTCCGTATCTGTTTATTTGATCAATCATCAGGGCAATCCTTAAATCCTAAAAATCATGGTTCGGATTATTCATGATGATAAGGCTCTCCCTTCATAATGGTGTATGCCCTGTACAGTTGCTCCACAAAAAACAGGCGTACCATCTGGTGCGAAAATGTCATGCGCGAAAGAGAGATCTTGTCGTTAGCCCGCTTGTAAACGGAGGTATCAAAGCCATAAGGCCCGCCTATGATGAATATTAAGTTGGCAGATGTGGTAACTTCTTTTTTATTGATATAAGCCGCAAACTGGCTTGATGTAAATTCCATTCCTTTTTCATCCATCAGGATCACAAAATCAAGCGGGGTGATTTTCTTGAGGATCAACTCGGCTTCTTTGGCCTTTTGCTGCTCGGGGCTCAGCGCTTTGGTGTTCTTCAACTCGGGGATTTCGGCAAGCTCCAGTTTGGTGTAATGTTTTAGCCGTTTTACATATTTATCAATGCCTTCCTTTAAATAGGCATCCTCTGTTTTTCCAACGGTAAGGAACGTGATCTTCATATCTGAAACAAATAAACGTTTATTTAAAATATATGTGTTTATTTTGGTTGAATTTATCTGCAAATGGAACAAAAAATTATAAACGATTATACGCAAAGAGCAAGCCTCGCCGCTACAGAAGCGGCCAAATATAAAAAGCTTGCCAATACCTATTCGCTGCTGAGGCTCGGCATATTTGCTATGGTGGCTGTAACTATAGCCTTTGCCATTCACTTCGACAATTTTAGCATCATCGCCATTGCTTTTGTATTGCTGGTTTTTGCCTTTGCCTGGCTGGTAGGGCGCCAAAGCGCTTTTGAAAAGCAGAAACAGTATTATGACGACCTGCAACAGGTAAATGAAAACGAGATAGGCAGTATCCAAACCCATGGCAATATCTACAACGATGGCGCACGCTACGCTAACGACAAACACTTTTACACTTCCGACCTGGATATTTACGGCAATGCCTCCTTATACCAGCTCATCAACCGCACCGCCACCACGCCGGGTAATAATAAACTGGCGGGTTGGCTCAATGCCCCGGCAAGCAAGCAAACCGTATCACAACGACAGGAAGCCGTTAAAGAAATAGCCGCTAAGAACAGCTGGAAGCTCGATCTGCAAACACGGCTCATTTTCGCCATAAAGCAGGACGTGAACCAGCTTAAAAACCTTTTCAAATACCTGCACATTCCGCTCGATATGCCAGGCGAAAAATGGCTTGCCGCTTATACCAAAATAGCGCCTTACTTGTTTACGGCGTTGTTGGTTGTCGCTTATTTTTATTCGCCGGCGAAGCTTGCGGCCATCGTGATTGGCTTGTTTAATATGGGTGTGGTATTTTCTAAAGCGGTCTATATTCGTAAGGCCGACCTCATTGCCGGTAAAATAGGCGATACTTTAGCCAATTACGCCGGTGTATTTAAGTGCATTGAAGATCAGAAATGGCAGGCCGGTTATAGCAACACCCTGGCGCAACAGCTAAAAACAGACAAGACATCGGCCAAAATAAAAGAACTGGGGGAGCTGATCAATAAGCTTAATTATCATCTTAACCTATTGATCGGCTTTGTGCTCAACCTGTTTTTCTTGTGGGATATCCGCCAGATCATCGCCATCGAAAACTGGAAACGTCAAAATCAGGACAGCCTTGAAGCCGCTTTTGATGTCATTGCCGAATTTGAATCACTCCTGAGCCTGGCCGGTTTAGTAGTAAACTACCCGGATTGGAGTTTCCCTGTTATTGACGACAGGCCGGGCTATACCCTTACAGCTAAAGCCATTGCCCATCCGCTTATTGATGTAGCCAAACGTATCGAAAATGATTACGAACTGGATAATACCTTTAAGGTTGATATCATAACCGGATCAAACATGGCCGGTAAGAGCACCTTTTTACGCACAGTAGGTATCAATACGGTACTTGCGTTAAGCGGTGCACCTGTTTGCGCCCAAAGTATGCAGGTATCGGTGATCACCATGATCAGTTATATGCGGATCAAGGATTCGCTGAATGAAAGTACTTCGACTTTTAAGGCCGAGCTCGACCGTCTGCAGATGCTGCTGGCCGCGGTCGAAAATGAGCCTAAAGTGTTTTTCCTGATTGATGAAATGCTGCGCGGTACCAATTCGGTTGATAAATACCTCGGCTCAAAAGCGGTTATCGAGCAGCTCATCCGCAAAAATGCGGTGGGTATGGTAGCCACTCACGATTTGCAGATAGCCCATCTCGAAACCAAATATACTGATTACGTACGTAATTTTTATTTTGATATCCAGGTAGTGAACGGCGAAATGCTGTTTGATTACAAGATCAAGCACGGTGAATGCAAAACTTTTAATGCCTCATTGCTGCTTAAGCAGATAGGGATTGAGGTGGATGCGGAGTAACTCTCTTCGCCGTCATTGCGAGGTACGAAGCAATCGCGAACTGTACAGGGCTGATTTGCAAAGCCCCCTGCATATTGGGGATTGCTTCGTACCTCGCAATGACGTATAAGAACTAAAGAGCCGGAAGCATTTACGCTCCCGGCTCTTTAGTTTTTTCTTATATCCTGACTCTAACAGTCTTGACTCTTAAATATTATCGGCCTCCTGTAGGTGAACCGCCGGCACCCTGGTCGCCTTGTTTCATGTCATCATTGTTGATGCCTTTTTTCTGTTGATTAGGGTTGCTGAAGCTTAATTTACCGAAGCTGTAGCTAAACGTTACACCAAACGAACGGAATGGGAACGCGAATTTGCTGCTTTGTGTAAATGTTGGCGTTTTTATGTCGGTGTTAAAGTTTTTGTAAGTATTGAATGGCTCAATGGCATTAATACCCAATGCAAGTTTCTTTTGCATAAACTGTTTTTTAAAGCCAAAGCCCATAATGCTGAACGATGGATTTGAGCCCTGAATGGTGCGGCGTGCCGAATTTTCAACAGCAAATGCCTCAGCTATAAAGTTGTTTGGCAGTGTAAGCTGAGCACTTAAAAATGCGTTGTACTGCACATAAGTATTGGTTTGTGTTTGTTGATGCGTAAACTGGTCGATAGCGGTTGGCTTATAGGTGTAAGCGTTGATTTGTCCGCGTATGGTCAGGATCTTGAATGGGGTTACCGAACCAAAAAAGCTTGCGCCATATGAGTTATTTACACCAATGTTTTGATAGGTAGTTAAAGTAGCATTCTGATCACCATTAGGTGGCAGGTTTTCAACTATACCTTCAATTAAGCCTGATGTATGCTTATAATAAGCAGACAGGTTGATCACAGACGATTTTATGAATGTGTTGTAACCCAATTCAACTGTTTGCGATATTTCGGGCGCTAAGTCGGGGTTACCAACTGTTTGCGCTGTAATATTACTTCTGTTAACAAACGGGTTCAAAAACTGTAAGCTTGGGCGTGTTATACGCTTGCTATATGATAATTTGATAGTTTGAGTAGGTGTAAGTGCCTTTTGAAAAGTTAAGCTTGGTATAAACGTATTATAGTTTTGGTCAAAAGGGCTAAGATTTTGAGCACTATTGATTGGCTCGCCGTGAATATCCGTATTTTCAAGCCTTGCGCCTGTCATGATGGAGTAGCCTTTAGGCAGAGAGAAAGTTAATACGGTATAACCGGCCCAAACTGTTTGGTTATAATTATACCTGTTTGAGTTTGGATCGCTGAATACAAAACCGCCGTTTCCGTCCGGTACAAAATAATCCGAAATACTTTTTATCCTCCTGATGATGTTTTTGCCGCCGGCTTCCAGCTTAAGCAGTTTGCTTACAGGTAAAGTATAGTCGGCTTGTATGGTATACTCGTTGTTTTTACCGTTAATATTGTTTTGAAGGGAATCAAACACCGCCGAATACAAGTTAGTATAATCGGTAACAATTTTGCTATGGCTCCATTGTGCAGACAGGTCCAATTCATGACCTTCTTTTTTAAATTTGTGGGTGTAATCAATGTTCCAGTCAAAGCCACCAAAACTATTGTGACCGCGACCATCAGAAGTGTAAGACTGGTCTTTGGTGTGATCAAAATAATAAGTTTGATTTGTGGTTGACAGCGAATGCGGATCAAAACCACCCTGATTTAAACGGATAGAAGTACGTAAGTTGTTGTACGCGTTAAAATCATAGCCAGCCGAAACAGAACCTATTACACCATGACGTTTAACACGGCTGGTTCCGGTAGATGTTTGCTCATAGTGTTTGGTAGGGTCATTGTAATTAAAATTCTGATCGCTTGAGGTAAGCGAGGTTTGAGGCCATGTTGCGTTACCACCGGCGTTTGCCGATAAGCTAAACCTGTTGTGGTTATAGTTGATATTGGCGTTGCCGTTGTTTTGACGTGTACCAACACCACCGCTGATTGAACCGCTGATACCCGAAACATTTTTTTGCTTGGTAATGATGTTCAGGATACCGGCCGAACCTTCTGCATCATATTTTGCCGATGGCGAAGTTACCACTTCGATACTCTTGATCTGGTCGGCAGGGATGGTTTTCAACACATCCGATAAACTTGCCGATGTAGCACCGGATGGCTTGCCATTGATCAATACGCGTACGTTCTGGTCGCCGCGGATGGATACGTTACCATTTAAGTCGACAGCAACCAAAGGCACTTTCTGTAACACATCGGTAGCGTTGCCGCCAGCGGCAGTAAGATCTTTCTCCGCGTTATAAACTATCTTATCGATCTTGTTTTCGATTAATGCGGCCTGGCCAACTACGGAAACTTCTTTAAGCGCGTGTGAGCTTGGGGCCAACAGTACCTGACCAAGCTTAGCATCTGGTTTTGATGGGGTAGTGGTTACCTGATCAATATATTTAGTTGGGTAACCTATAAAAGAGATAGCCAGCTTATATACGCCCGGCTTTATATTGTCCAATTTAAAGTTACCTTTTTCATCGGTTACAACACCGGTAATTGGCGATTTGCCTCCGCTGCGATATAAACCAACCGAGGCGTAGTCCATTGGTTTTTTGGTTAGCGAATCAATGATAGTGCCTGATATTCTTCCTGTTGTTGTAGGTCCGCCGCCGCCCACACCAAACTGGGCTTGAGCCGATAACGCGAAGCAGAATAATGCAATAAGTATGTAAAAACGTTTCATTTAGTATTATTTTGGTAATTGGAGGCGAAAATACTTTAAATGTTACATGCTGAATTTTTATTTTTTTACAAATAGTGCATTTGTAATGTATAAGTTACACTATTATGATGTAACCGGGGATTTTACAATGGGGGGATTAAAAGGGGGATTTGCGACGAGGCGACAATATATAAACCATGTCAATTACGAGTGATAAAACTTAGGGGAGATTAATGACGACACCAGGGAAGATTTACAAAGTTTTGAAACTTCGTAAATCTGGATTCAGCGCCGTTTTTTAGGAAAAGCGCAAGTCAGCCCGGACCGGGGAAACTTGCGCCAATAGATGATTCAATACCAATTATCAGATTTTACTCTGTCGTTACCCTCAAATTCAAGGTATCGGCCTGCATTGCGGTAAAAATACCAAGCCCGTTAACAATATTGGTTGGGGTATTTACCAGGTTTTGTGAGCTGCCCCGGGTATTGCTGGTTAATATATTAATGTATTCGTCGTTTACCCTTAGCAATATTACTTTATAAACCCCGTAGTATTTGAAAGTGGTTTGCGTTATGCTGTATGTAGAGGCACGTTCGGTATTGATTTCGAAACTTGGGTTCCTGTTGTTCCTTACCGCTATGATCTCAAAAGGATTACTATCGGTGTTTTTGAAAAGCAGCATATGCTGCAACGAATCGGGGTTGGTCCAGGTAATGGTGGCGCGCACCTTATCGTTATAAGCCTGATCAAGCGTATTAGGCTCATGGAATACACTGTCGGTTAGTTTAAATCCAACTGGTTTGCCCGGCATCACTGTTGACGCGCTCACAACCACATTGTTATAGGTAAACTGCATGGAATAAGTTTTACCGGCAGTTACGAACCAGGCATCGCTGTAAGTGTAAGTTCCGTTTGTTCCTTCGGTAAGTTTTACGGTCTGCGTACCATTGCTTACATTAATTGCCAGCCCGGTAATACCTGATCCATAAGTAGCAGTATCCGTCAGGTCTTTTTGCTGATAAACTTTTACTGAAAGCGGTTGGCCGGCAACCAGGTATGCTTCAACAACAGGTTTGTTCACCGCATCCGTATCAGAAGAGTTTTTTTTGCAGGCCGATGCCATCATCAGGCAGCCGGCTATCAGTGCAAAAAATCGTATGTATGTTTTTATTTCCATCTTAAGCTTAATGTAACGTTAGGGGTAAAGCCGAGGTAGTTAACGTCGGTGGTAATAACCTGGTTGTTCTGCATTTGGTATTCGCGGTACCAGGTGTTGGTATGATTGTAAACGTTAAACAGCGACAAGCCTATGGAGCCTATTTTATGCCCGTCTATCTTCAGCAGGTCATATGACACTGACATGTCCAGCCGGTGATAAGCCGGCAAACGTTCGGCATTTTTATCGCTGATGTTGAGGTAAGTGATGCTGTTGCCGTCAACGGTTTTAATGGTATAGCTGGATAGGGGGGCAGTGTAAGGATGTCCGGTACTGAACAGGAAAGTGGCAGCAAAATTCCAGCGCTCGTAATGGTACATGTTGATGGATTTAAATTCATGGCGCACATCCTGGTCGGCAGCATAATAATCGGTTCCAAAAGCCGAGAATTTATTCTGGGCCTGGGCAAGGGTATAGCTGATCCACCCGGTATAACGCCCCATTTTTTTCTGCACCAAAAATTCAACGCCTTTGGCACGACCAGTTCCCTCATAAAAGTTTTCGGTAACGGTTTGCGTTTGATTTTGGTTAGCCTCTATCCTGAAGCCGCCGCCCGCAGGCTGTGTTTGCCTTACAGTGTACTGGGTAAGGCCGCTCAATGTTTTGTAGTATCCTTCAACGCTGAATAAAAGCTCGTCTGTTTCGTAGCTGGTGCCCAATATGAAATGTCTTGACCTGCCAACGGGGATATTGCTGTTGTTTGATAGTACCCAGAAATTACGGTTCCCGGCCAGTATATCCTCGCGGATCACCTGGTTTTCAAACTGGTAAAACTGCCCGGTTGCGCCTTTTATGGTAAATTTATCGGTAAGGCTATAACTTGCCGACAGCCGGGGCTCAAAGTACGGTTTGGATGTAGGGCCGAAATAACTGGCCCGTAAACCAGGCTGAATATGAAATTTATTGTTTGGGTCGATAGCCAGCTCGGTGTAGAAACCCGCTAACATGGCATTGTTATGCTGGTTGATGAGTTTGCCGGTATCGTTTTGGGTATACTCATAATCTATTTTTTTGTAGGATGCAAAACCGCCGAAAAGTAATTTGTATTTGTTGCTTGCTGTCCATTCCCATTCAGATTTATAGCTTACATCCTTCAGGTTGTTGGTTTCGAGCGTGCCATTGCTCAGCGTATGTGAAATGCCATTGGTATCAATCTGTGCAAAGCCCGAAGTGCTCCTGTTCCTATCATTAAAATAGGATGAATAGGTAATATAGTTGTTTGAATATAGCTTTTTATTCCATTGCCTGAACCATTTGATACTGCTGCCCAGGTTTCCGTATTTGGTATAATCGGTTATGTTGATACCGCTGCTGCCCGACGACAGGAACGATGGCAGGCCCAGTTCCCTGCTGTTATCTGTTTTATCGGTACCTGTGTACAAAGTCCATGATACCTTATCTTTTTGACTGATACTGTACGTGTATTTGGCATCAAAATCATAAAAGTAGGAGCTTGGGGTAATCTGGTTGGCGAAACCGCCACCACCAAATCCGCCCCGGCCACCACCACCCGGACCGCCGCCCTGCGTGGTTGATGTTTGATTAAACTGGTTAAAGATCTTGTTATAAAACGGCCCCTGGTATGAGCGCCTTACCGCTAACAGCAAGGTCGATTTATCAGAAAGCGGCGTTTCCAGGTAACCGCTGGCGCTCAGCAAACTCAAATCGGTACCAATATTAGTTTCGTTCTTGTTACCCTCCTTGCCGTTGAGTTCGGTAACGCTCGAAAGCCTGCCGCCATATTTGGCCGTAAAGCCGCCTTTGTATAATTGCACATCCTTAATGGCACTGGCATTGAAAGCACTGAAAAAGCCATACAGGTGATCAACCTGGTAAATGGTAAAGCCGTCAAGCACAACCAAATTCTGGTCGGGGGTACCGCCACGTACATAAGCACCTGATGACGATTCGTTGGTACCGCTTACACCGGGCATCAGCTGAAATGCCCGCAGTACGTCCTTATCGCCCATAGTTGGCAGCTTATCCAAATTGGCAGGCGAAAGCTGTAACACGCCAACCTGCCTGCTATCGGTATTCATAACACCACTTTTTTTGCCGGTAATGGTAACCTCATTTAAACTGTTGAGCGATGAGTATAACCCACAGATCAGCGGCGAATTCAGCTTTTCGCTGCTCAGCCTGAAATAATCGGTTTGATAACCTGTATAGGAGACCTCCACTACCGATGTATCTGATGGTACCCTGAACATGGTAAAATAACCGTCGGCATTGGTCATTACGTTAAGATCGGTACCCCTAATCTTAACCGTAGCCGATGGCAGCGACTCGCCTGTTTGCTGATCAATTACCCGCCCGTTAATACTCACCAAAAAATGTTTGGGTTTGGCTTTGGGCAACTCAATTTCTTTAGCTTTTACCGCATTGGCTGCCTGCAATGACAACTTATTGAGCTTTTGCAGCCGCGCCAGGTCGTCGGTATTTTGAAGGATGTAGATGGTGCCGGTTGATTCTATCCAGTAATGCAGGTTGTTTTCATTACAAACCTTGGCAATGACATTTTTAAGCGGTTCTTCAAAAAAGTGCTCCACAACGTCCATTTCATGTAAAGGCTCCCGTTCAAATACTATGCGGACTTTATAGTTCATGGCCAGTGTATCAAAGAGCTCATCAAGCGGGCACGAAAAAAAATGGTTAACCACAATCTTTTTAAGTTTTTGCTGCGTTTGCTGACTATGAGCCACCGTACCGCACAAAACCAGGGAGCTTATTAACATTAGGGAAAATTTCTTCATGTAGGGGTATATTTTCTTCGATGCCGAAAATGCACCATGTTTTGAAGCGCCTCAAATAAAATCGACCATAGGATGTTTTCTGTAGACCAGATGCCCGGATGTGTGGTAGGGCTTTTTTGCTTAGTAGCAGTTGTTAGTGGTAGTTGCAGGTTGGAAAAAGAATATTAGTTAGAGGCAATGGCGGGTGGTTGCATATGTTGATTGGAAATTGTCTGAGAAAAATGTCATTGCGAGCGCAGTGCGGCAATCTCGTAGCCAATGAATATCTGATCGGTAGGTCTACGAGATTGCCACGTCGCACCCGGCGCTAAAACCCATGTCGTTCCTCGCAATGACATATTTTTAACCTTGTCTGAAGGCAAAGACCTCAAAAACAGAACCAAGATGATTAGGGGAATACGTTACACCTTCCCAATCATCCTGTTGATCACATCGCGATAACCGTCGCTTAAAGGTATCTCGGTATTGATGAGTTTGATGCGGGCACGGCGCATTTGGGATACATGATCGAGGTTAACGAGGTATGATTTATGTACCCGGAAAAACTGGTCGGGCGGTAATTGCAGTTCAATAGCTTTGAGGCTGATGCGGGACAACACCGGTTTTTGCTGATTGATGAGGTGTACTTTAATATAATCTTTAAGGCCTTCAATGTATTCAACCTGGTCAAAACTGATCTTAACGAGGTTATAATCGGCATGCAGAAAGAAATAGTTTTTAGTGATAGGCTGAGGTACGTAGCTGCGACGAAGTTCATACAAATCGAGCGCTTTATGACAGGCTTTCAAAAAGCGGTCTAAGGGTACAGGCTTAACCAGGTAGTCAACCACATCAAGTTCAAAGCCTTCCACCGCAAATTTTTCATAAGCGGTTACAAATATCACCATGGGCTTCTGTGTCAAACTCCTGATGAGTTGTAAACCATTGATGCCGGGCATGTATATATCGCTGAAGATAAGGTCTATCTGTTCTTTTTGCATGGCAATGATCGCCTCACCCGCGTTACGGCACCGGGCTACTACCTGTATGGTATTTACATGTTTCAGGTTATCTTCCAGCAAGTCGAGCGCAAGCGGCTCATCGTCAATTATTAAACATCGCATCATTTAAGTTCCAGTTGCAGCATAACTATATAAGCATGCTCGTTTTTGTTGATATATAGGTTGTGTTTGCCGGGATATAACAGCTCAAGCCGGCGTTTAACATTGGCAAGACCGATACCCGAGGCATTATCTTTACTCTCTTCGGTTGGGTTGTACACGTTTTGTACGCTGAAACGCAGGTTTTTTTCATCGGTAAAAAGTGTGATGGCTATAGCCGGCGACTCAATATCGCCCGTGCCATGCTTAAAAGCATTTTCCACAAAGGGGATCAGCAGCATGGGTTCAATGCTTTTTTCAGGAGCTTTAATATCCGAGCTAAAACTGACCTTTACCTGGTCGCGGAACCGGAGCTGTTGAAGTTCGATATAGCTGCGGAGGTAGTCTTCCTTTTGGCAAGGCATAACTTTTTCGGCATCGGTTACATACAGCATATACCTGAGCAATTTGGAAAGCTGAATGAGTGTAGGCTCAACTGCCGAAGGGTTTAAACGCGAAAGCGCCACCGCACTGTTAATTACATTAAAAATAAAATGCGGACTGATTTGTGAGCGTAAAAAAGCCAGTTCAGAGATCAGCGAAGCATTATCAATATCCTTTTTTTTGTTGATAGCCTTAAATTGATCGGCCAGGTAATGATAGGCAAAGCTGCCGGCGGTAACCGATAATAAGGGGAAAATAACCAGGAACGGCCCCGGAGGGCGACGGTGCTGCCCCATCCAGGGAAAATGAGGCACAGGGAAATAATGCCGTACTTCCATTAGTATTACATTGAACACCACAAAGGAGGCAAGCAAGGCAAAAAAGTAAAGCCAGATATTATTTTTTAAGATCCTGGGAATAAGGAAAAAAGCGTTCAGATAAAATTCGGCCGCGAGCACCAGGTTAAAACTGATAATGTGTCCCGGTGAAAAAGCAGGCTGCGGAAAACCGCGCATATCCGGCCTGGAAATGATGGGCGTAAAAATGATCAATGCCCAAAATAACAGGTGGATACAAATTTCGATAATCAGCGCCGGCTTTATCCGTGTAAACATATCATGCTAAGGTAGCCTCATTTTAAACCCGCACTCAATGTAATAGACGATGGGGCAAAATGTGCCGACGAAAGTACGGTATCTGTTGTATGGAAACCCAATTTCAGGTGCTGCACAAGGCATATTTAACATCTATTAACATTTGAAGGCAGCTAATTGAAAACAAGCGGTTTCGCTGTATAAAAAAGGTGGCATTTTCCGTTAAATTTGTTTAATAACTAATTACCTATGTCAATAACAAAACCCATCCTCCGAATTTTTGATTATGATAAAGCCATTGAATTTTATATCAACTGGCTTGGCTTTAAAACCGATTGGGAACACAAACCCGAAGGTGTGCCGGTATATATCCAAATTTCCCTGCGCGATGTAGTGCTTTACCTCTCCGAACACCATGGCGATGCCAGTCCCGGCAGCCACATAGCGATCGATGACTTTAGTGAGCTAAGGGATTACCACGCCCACCTCATCGCCAAAAAATATAAATATAACCGTCCTGGTTTGGAAGTGCCCGAATGGAATGACAAGGCTATTATGATGACGGTTCACGACCCATTTGGTAACAGGTTAACCTTTAGTGAGGAGTTGAAGAGGTAAGCCTGTTGATTCTTCCGTTTTAGCGCAAGTGTTGTGTGGTTGGCTGGAGGGGGCGCTCACTTGTGCTTTCTTTATACTTTTATAATTGTATTTAACTATTTTCAGTGCGTGAGTACTAAATACAAATTCGCTAATCCGGAGGGGATATACTTCGTGACTTTCGCCGTTGTTCATTGGGTCGATGTTTTTACAAGAAACATTTATCCTGATATCTTACTTGATAGTTTTCGTTATTGTATAAAGGAAAAAGGTTTAATTATTTATGGGTTTGTTATTATGAGCAATCATGTTCATTTGCTCATAGGCAAAAAAGGGGATCAAAGTCTATCAGCCATTATGCGGGATATGAAAAAGTTTTCATCTGTTAAGATTATCAGGGAAATTATAGAAAACCCGGCAGAAAGCCGAAAACTCTGGATGCTTAAACTCTTTGCTGACACAGGAAAAGCAAATACAAATAATACCCATTATCAGTTATGGCAACAAGAAAATCATCCGATAGAAATTGAGCCACACTCAAATATGTTTGATCAAAAGTTGAATTACATTCACCAAAATCCTGTTAAAGCAGGGTGGGTTAACGAACCTTCAGCATATGTTTATAGTAGCGCCGCTAATTATGAAGAAAAGGGAGGGGTTTTGTTGGAAGTTGAGGTGGCATATTGATATTAGTTCCAGAAGGCACAAGTCATCCACCCTCATGCCAGCCACACAAGACTTGCGCCAGAAAAGGCGCCAGAAAATGCTTTTTAGTATCGGATGATCTTTATTAATTATAAAACGTCCACGAAACGCCAAACTTCAGGATAGCATCCTGTTGTGGGTAACGGTTAACCGTGTAATAGCCTTTACTCCAGGCACGCTGGTTGATGTAATCATAAGCAACAAACAGGTTGGTACGCTGCAAGGTTGCTTTGAAAAATACGCCAAATATAGGGTATGATGAAAACGTTACGTTCGCGCCGTTATAAAACTGGCCCAATCCCGTGGCATAAGAGGGGGCAACATATTCTGTATTATACCTTCCATTTATACCCATACTGGCATGCAGTACATTAAGCAAAACCCTGTTAACATATAAGCTGCTGTAAGCATATACTTCCGGGGTACGAAGCGTATTCTGATAGTCGGTTTTTTGATATACTACATAGTTATCAAAATGCAGGCTCCGGTAAGTGAAGTTTTTACCCAAACTTACTTTTAACAGGTTGATAGAGTTGTTAAGCTGAGCCGGGCGCGCATCGGTACCGCCATCCTGCGCTGTAAAATACAGGTAATTGCTGATCAAAAAGTATTCGGCTTTTAAATCAATTTGCAGGGCATTGTTAATGTAATTAAACGATGCGCTGGTAGTTTTTTGATTACTGAAATCATTATGAAAAATATAATGATTGGAGACCCAGTTATTATAAACCAGCGGAGGCGAGCTGTTTTGTGAATAGGCTTCTAAAATGATCTTGCCGGTTTTTTTGCCGCCAGCCAGGGTAAGTTTGGCATCATACAAATAATTGCCAAAGTCGCGGCCCTGCGCAATTTGCCTGAAATCGGCATCAAGGGCTATACGATCGCTGAAACGGTAGCCCAATTTAGCTTTCAGCGTAATGTCCTGGAAAGTATTGTGCTGTACTTTATCCTGATGAATATATTTTGCGCCATACTGGTTAAGGGTGGTATCGCTAACATATTGGTTGTACGAATAAAAATCATGCACAAGCCCTAAGTCAAGCTTAAGTTCGTTCTTTACAAATTTTACCGATTTACTTCGCAGATAAAAGCTATATGAAAACTCATTTTGAATATGCGTGACGACTGTTGAATCCCTTGACCGGTTATTGCTGTAATAATAATCGGGGAATACATTATAGGTATCTACACCGCTTTGCTTATACAGGTACCTGCTGTTTGATACATGAAGGGTATGCGATACCCGTTGGGTAGGCAGGATCTTTGAATTGTCCTTCCCCTTATTCAAACTATCTATCCGGCCTAAATAATAAAACTGCTTAATGTAAAGGCCCTTATCATTCCAATTTTCATAACTATACGGTAAACGTACTGCTGCCCTGTCTTTTGAAAAGGCGTTATTTACATTGGTACTGGTAAATACCGAATCGTTGAGAATGCTGCCGGTTTCGGGGGCTTTAAGGTTGTTGAACAAAAGGTTGGCCAGCAGGTTATACCGTTTGCTTTTTGATTCGTACCACGTAAAAATAGAAGCATTCAAATCGCTCACGTTTTGGCCCAGCACGTTGTTAAAGTTGTAGAAACCCCTTGATCCGTTGAAATTAAGGTTAAAACCAATATTCCAGTTGGGTTTTATATTTTGCGTATGAACGATATTGAACAACTGAATGGCCGAGCCGCCAAAGGCATTATATAATGTAAGCTTGGTATAAGGTACACGCGTGTTATAATAATTAATATCCTGAGGCTTTAAAGCGTAAATATCAAGCGCATGCAAGCCCAGGTCAAAGCCTATGGTCCTGCTGGGTTCAAAAAGCAAAGGCCGTTGTGACAAACCAATATTACCTAAATGAATGCGGGGACTGCGCGGATCAATGAGCGGGCTATAAATCTCAAAGTTGGTGATACCAGTGTCAATCGGGAAGAGCTGCGTACTATCATTCAGCAAACGCTCGTTGGTAACACGGATAAATTTGGAGCTAAAAACTACCGAATCCTTTTTGTTTTCTTCCTTACGCCTTAAGCTGTCCAGGAGTTGATCGTCGGTCATTTGTTTTTCCTGACGGCGCGCGGTATCACGCGTAGGCAGGTTACGCGGGTTAGTGCGGTTTCCATACTGCGCAAAAGCAGCCTGTACCGACAGGCACATCAGCAATAAAAAAATATATTTGAGCTTTTGGCGCATTAATTACCGGCTATCAGTTCTTTAAGTATCAGGGTCATTTTGGGTTCGGCTTCCTGCGCAATAGCAATAATCTCCTCCAATGTTATGGGCTTAAGCACTTCCGGGAAGCCTTCATCTGTTAATACCGAAATAGCAAACGTCGGGATCCCCATGTGGTTAGCAACAATTACTTCGGGTACGGTGCTCATACCAACGGCATCGCCGCCAATGATACGCAGGTATTTGTATTCGGCACGGGTTTCCAGGTTAGGGCCGGTTACGGCTACATATACCCCTTTATGGCAGGTGATGTTATTTTTTTGAGCGATGGCTAAACCCTTTTCGATCATATCATGGCGATAAGGTTCGCTCATATCCGGAAACCGCGGGCCAAGCTCTTCATAATTGCGGCCAACCAGCGGGTTTTGAGGCTGCAAGTTAATATGATCTTCAATGATCATCAGGTCGCCCTTTTTAAAATCGGGGTTAAGCGAGCCGCTGGCGTTTGATACGTACAGCGTTTTGATGCCCAGGTATTTCATCACCCTAACCGGGAAGGTGATCTGCTGCATATTGTAGCCTTCGTAATAATGCAAACGGCCCTGCATGGCCACAACTTTAACACCTGCAAGGGTACCAAAAATCAGCTTGCCCGAATGGAACTCTAATGTTGAGATAGGGAAATCAGGAATGTTGGAGTACATGAGTTGTTTTTCAACTTCAATTTCTTTTACCAGGCCGCCAAGGCCGGTACCTAAAATTATACCCACTTCGGGTTCAAAATCGCCTATCCGGTTTTTGATATACCGGGCAGTGCCTTCAATATTGTCTAACATATGTTTGTACTAATTCGTCAAATTGTTGTTGCTCGTTATTTAAAAAACTAATGCCTATGGGCAGCACCAAAATGGGCAGTTTTTTAACCATCGGAAGCAGGTCCTGTTCCCCTAAACGCTGCGCATCCTTTTCTGTTGTGATGATCACTTTTTTTTGTGATGCACAGGCCGAAAATTCATCGGCAAGTTTACTGATATTTTTTAAGCTAAAACGGTGATGGTCGGGATAATTATGATGAACAACCAGTGGTGTTTGCTTTTTTAGATGTGCCAATAAGGGTTTTGGATTAGCTATTCCCGTAAGGAGGAAAACCGCGGTTTGATCGTCGATGGCACTTGTAACCGGGGCGCCATAGATAGTTTGGGCCGGCAGATAGTTTATGGTGGTAAAAAATAGCGACTGGTGCGGATACGGTTTGACCCGTTTAATCACGCGACCTTGTTCCAGATCGGTAAGTGAAGCCGGACATTTACTGATGATGATGACATCCGCCCTTTTACGCCCGTCGAATGGCTCGCGCAGGTTACCCGCCGGGAGCAGGAAATGAGGTTCGTTAACACGGCCGTAATCAAAAAGCAAAATGCTCATGCCAGGTTCAAGCGCACGGTGCTGGTAGGCATCATCCAAAATAATAAGATCATGATCGTCTTTTAACTGCTCAACGCCATCAACCCGTTTTTCGCAAACGGCAACATCAAGATCCGGGAATTTATGTTTGAACTGCGCAGGTTCGTCACCGATATCCGAGGCTTTACTTTCGCCAGATGCCAGCAAAAAACCTTTGGTAATACGACCGTAGCCCCGGCTAAGCGTGGCAATTTTATAATTACCCTTCAACAGCCTGATCAAATATTCGGTCATAGGGCTTTTGCCGGCACCGCCAACATCCAGGTTGCCGACTACGATCAGCGGTATGTCAAAACCAGTGCTTTTGAAAATTCCCCGGTCATAACACCAGTTGCGAATAGCCGTAACCAGGGCATAGATCAGCGAAAACGGGATTAAAAGCCAGCGGAGGAATTTCATAAATGATTTTGCGGGCCGTCATTGCGAGGTACGAAGCAATCCCCGATGTGCAGGTCAGCAGTGCAAGCCCCTCTGTATAGTTTGGGATTGCTTCGTACCTCGCAACGACGTCTTTCTTCTTTTAAATTTCTGAAGAACAACAAAGTTAATATTTGATGCCGATTTACTATCAGTCTATCACCCCAAACTGCTTCAAATGATGCGTAAAATGCTTTCCGTGCCATATGATCCACTCATAATAATCCATAGGGCCGAAGGCGCCGTGGATCACTTTAACATCGGGGGTATTGAAATACCTGTCGAAAGTGTCAAGTTCTTTCATTAGCTGATTAATAGCAGTTTCCAAATTAGGGTAGATTAAGGTATCAGCCAATTCTTCCAAAAAGATATTACGGGGTATTTCGGC
Organism: Mucilaginibacter sp. R-33; assembly: GCF_049949235.1. Taxonomy (NCBI): domain Bacteria; kingdom Pseudomonadati; phylum Bacteroidota; class Sphingobacteriia; order Sphingobacteriales; family Sphingobacteriaceae; genus Mucilaginibacter; species Mucilaginibacter sp. R-33. The sequence continues at coordinate 4,181,154 of NZ_CP188089.1, read as the reverse complement.
ATCGGTATAAACGGCGGAGTGTTTACGTGCCGCTGTATTATCATCCGGGCCATCCCAGGCTGGTATTTTTACACCGTTAGTATACTGAACCTGGTCAATAAGGTGTTCGATCATTTGCTGCGGTTTCATTTTGCCCCAAAGTGGCGCTGCTTCGGGCTGAAGATTAAGCATTAAGCGGTACAGCACTTTGCGGTTGGTAATATCAACAAACTGGTTCATGGGCTAACGGATGTTTTAGCAAATATAAAGGAGTGATTGTCTGTTATATTAAAATTTGTATTTTCATTTTTTTAGATCGCCATCACATGAAACATAAACTTACCTTACTGTTGTTAACATTGTTAGCTGCACCGGCATTTGCACAAACCGACAGTAAACTCAGCGCTAAATTGAATGAAGCTGTCAAAGATTTTCAGGGCCAGGTTGGCATCTATGTACATAATTTGAAAAACGGCAAAACGGCGGAGATCAATGCAGATACGCTGTTCCCTACAGCCAGTATGATTAAAGCGAGCATTCAATGCGGGGTGATGGATAAGATAGAAAAAGGTGAGCTAAAGTATAATCAAAAATTAATTTACCGCGATTCATTGCTTTATGCCGGTGAGGATTTGCTGGGCTCGTTCAAAGATAAAGACACAGTGCAGCTGAGCAAGGTGGCTATGCTCATGATCACCATGAGCGATAATACCGCAAGCTTGTGGCTGCAAAAGCTGGTGGGCGGCGATTATATTAACAACTGGCTTAATCAAAATGGCTTTAAGGTAATGCGGGTAAATTCACGTGTGCCGGGCAGGGAAGCTATCCGCAGTATCTATGGTTGGGGAGTAAGTACCCCGCGCGAAATGTGCCGCCTGTTCACCATGATCCGCGAAGGTAAGGCGGTAAGTCCGGCAGCCAGCGAGCGGATGTACCGTAACATGGGCCGCATTTACTGGGATGAGCACGCGTTGTCGCAAATTCCGCCTTATATACATACCATTTCCAAACAGGGAGCGGTTGATGAATCAAGGTCAGAAACCGTGCTGGTGAATGCCCCGCATGGAGATTATGTGTTTTCTATCATTACTAATCATAACAAAGATACCAGTTGGACACCCGACAATGAAGCCGGATTGCTGATCAAAAAAGTATCGGCGCTGCTTTGGCATTATTTTGAACCTGGAGATAAGTGGCAACCGGCATACGGGATTGACAAGTTTATGTTGAATGAGTAGATAATTAAAAGGTCATTGCTGCTTCCCGTAGCGTGAATCTTGGGAAACATATGCTTTCCGTATCCGGATAGATAGATGCAGGCCTCTATTGTGAATATACTGTTAAATTAAGGTGAAAAAAATATGAGATTTATATAAATGGATGTTATATGGTGCAAAAGAATTAAATTGTAACAAACCCCATACAATTATTAAAAATCATGTTTATATTTACAATTCAATTACGGGTATCCAAACCCGGATTTGTGATAAGGTTTAGGTTTAAAGCCCCATGCAGCGAGTGCTATGGGGCTTTTATTTTAGGGTATCATACTCAAAAAACTAAACTTCGTAAGTCTGCGTATTTGCACCTGGTAACTGCCACTGTGCATTGCCAGCTTCCCTCACGGCGCTTCACTAAACTCTTCATCCACACTTTCGCGTAAATCATAAAGTAACCATTGCTTACCGGCAATTGATCGTGTTTTTGACTGCAGTAGTTTAATGAAATCGTTAACGCCCACAGGTTCATTGCCGTTTCCATGTATCAATACAATGCTGCCATTTTGAGGCTGTTGGCCTTTCGCGAGCCATGCATCGGTGCCAACCGGGATCAAGCCGAAGTTAGTGATTTGGTATACTAACTGCTGATCAGATACCAGGCCGGGAAACCTGAAAAACACCGACGGCAACAGGCCATTACGCAGCAAGGCTTGTTCCGTTTCCAGTACTTCATAACTAATATCTGTTCCTGGTTCAAGTAAAAAGTTTTCTTTAAGCGGAGCTTTCGGGCTAACCCGGTGATTGAAGGAATGATTGATCCAGGTAATGTAGATCTCACGGTTGGCCTGCATTTGTTTTAGCCAGGCCAGGTCCTGCGGGTGCTGGCGCATCCAGATGCCGGTTATGGAAAGCGCTATTGGTACTGGTCGTTCTACTTTTTTAAATTCAGTGAAAATGTCGGTAAAAATGCGTTTATCCAACGGGCGGTGCGATGGGCATAGGTCGGCAGTAAGGCTGATGCCGGTTTGTTTGGGGATGCCGCTTTCGATGCCTGCGTCCTGAATGTTGACAGATTGTTTTTCGGCTTTACTGAGCGCCTTTTGATAAGGTGTACTTTTAAAAAACTCACCCGCCTGCTCCATCGTCATGGGTTTGATCTGATAAAAGCTGCTTTCGTTTATTTTGGTTTCCAGAGTTTGCGGGTTCACCATCAACAGGTAATTGCGCCCTTCATTATCAAAGCGGCGAAGGATCATCCAGTCTTGCGGATAATTATGCGCCCAGCCATAGTAAACCTTGTAGTTCCCGATTTTACGGTAGATGGTTTGCGCTGATGTTTGCTCAATAAAAATGGTAGAAGTGCAAAATAGCGCGAATATTAAATTAGTGAATGTTTTGTTCATGAGGTTTTGCATCCCAGTTTTTGCCGGCAACAAAGGTACTGACAACTAATATCAGCATAAAAATGATAATAAAAGTCAGTACATAATGATCGAAATGCAAGCGTTCTGAAGGCAGTGGCCCCGGTTGTTGTCGGTCAAGCGCAGAAAGGGGAGGATAAACTGTCCATCCATCCCCGGTATGAGTTGTATGCTGTTAAAAAAACAGAACTGTTTTGTAAATATTAAAAGTTGAAATTATTAAAGACAAATTGCTTATTATCAGGATAATATTTATGTGTTGCTTTTTAAAACGACTGGTTAATGACCGGATCAAATAAACGATAGCTGTAAGCAATAGAAACGGAAATAAAGTAAAATCTATCCAGTTGAATGGAAGTGTGAAATAGGTGTCATGTAGCGCTATGTCGAAACTTGAATTTCCCCAAAAAATACCCAGCAAAAAGCGTATACCAAATGCAATAAATAAATACAGTATTATCAGTACGCCCAGTTCGATAATGATTTGTTTAGGCTTCATGGTTTAAAGTTAAATATATCTGCCAACTTATCTAAATGATCTATAACTTTGAAGTATGACCCGTCTATCTGTCAACATCAACAAAATAGCCACCCTTCGTAATTCGCGGGGCGGCAATAATCCCGACCTGATCCAGGTTGCTAAAGACTGTGAACGTTTTGGCGCGCAGGGAATCACGGTGCACCCCCGGCCCGATGAGCGCCACATCCGTTATAACGATGTGTTTGAGCTTAAGAAAATTGTTACTACCGAGTTTAATATTGAAGGTAATTGCCAGGAACAAAAATTTATCGACCTGGTGCTGGCCAATAAGCCAGAGCAGGTTACCCTGGTACCTGATGTATTAGGGCAGATCACTTCAAATCATGGCTGGGATACCATCACCAACTATCATTATTTAAAAGATATGATAGCGGTATTTAAAGAAGCCGGCATCCGGGTATCTATTTTTGTTGATCCAATACCTGCAATGGTTGAGGGCGCCGCCAAAACCGGTACTGACCGTGTAGAACTTTATACCGAAGGCTATGCTACTCATTTTCCGCAGGGGAAAGAACTTGCTATTGCTCCTTATATCGAGGCCGCAAAAGTTGCGCAACAGGCGGGATTAGGCCTTAATGCCGGTCACGATCTGGATTTACATAACCTGAAATATTTTGCAGAAAATATACCTGGCCTGCTCGAAGTAAGCATTGGTCATGCCCTGGTAAGTGATGCCTTGTACTATGGCCTGGAAAACACTATCCAAATGTACCTGAGGCAATTATCGTTAACGGATAATGCTTAAGCTGCCCGATAATAAGCCACAGCCCGAGCTTAGGTTAATGATATAATAATAGCTGCCCGTAGGTAATGGTTTGCCATTATAGGTGCCGTTAAACGGGCGGGCGTATCCTATGGAGTTAAAAATATTTTTGCCATACCGGTTAAATATTTTTACGGTTGCCGCCGGATAGTTCTCCATGCCGACTATTTGCCAGTAATCGTTTATACCATCGTTATTGGGCGTAATTGTATTGGCGATATTAAGGTTTGAAAGGCCTACACTTACATCAACCTTTGTGCGGGTGCTTTCACAAGCGTTGCTAAAACGGCTTATATAATAACTCCGGTTGGCGGTAACGTTCACTTTAAATTTGCCATTGGGTTCCTCATCAAGCGGAGTAGTACTGGTTTCACTATCATAAAGCCTGTAGGTTGACGTTGCTACCGGGTTTTTTACTGGTATTATTGTTTCGCCCGGACCGCACAATTGAAAGCTGCTTATTATGGGCGGATCGATAACAAGCTCCTGGTTAAGCAGGGTAATGTGATAGGGCACAGCGCAGCCGTCCGGATCTATGGTTAGCGTATATGTTCCGCCGGGAAGCCCGTCGATATCCAGTGTGTTGCGTATTACATCTCCGGCTTCATTTGTCCACCTTAATGGTGGTGTACCACCGTTTGTATTGATAAGCTTTAAATTACTGATGCTGCCATTGGCCGCATCGCAGGAAGCACTCACTTTTTGAAGCCCTGAATCATCAATGCCGGGATTTGAACTGGTTAAGGTTATAGGGATAGATTGGGCAAAACAATTGCCGTTGTAACATTTAGCATAATAAGTGCCAACACCCACATTTTTAAGTTTAGGGCCGCCGGATTGAACTAACTGGTTTTGATCATTATACCAGTCGATACCAATAACATTCTTTAAATTTTGCAGGGTGATTGATCCGTTGTTTTTAAAACAAGTTGGATTAACCTTCACATAATCGGCCGCCGATGTCGAAATGACCGGTTGGGTATATTCGGACGAACTGTTATTAAGTGTAGCGTTGGCCACCAGTTTTTTATTATGAAAATCGCCGGTAAACTTCCAGTTACCTGTTGCATCTGCAATAATGGTAGTGAGGTATTGTACCGGATTGCAAACCTGGCAATCAGTATTATCATTATAAATATAAATTGCGGCTCCGGGCGATGCCGTTCCTGAAAATTCGGCGGCACTGTTTACAATTACATTTATGTTGGGAATCGCTGTTCCGTTTGATATAAGGTAAGGGTTTGTATTGCAGGAAATACTGTTTTTGGCGATAGTAATATTGGTTGATTCGACCGCATAGAATGCGCCGCCATCATTACTGAAAATATTAATGTCGTTATCATTATCATCGCCTATAAAAGCATTGTGGCATTTAAATAACGACATCCCCGAATTTCCAGGTATATTGCTTTGTTTATTGCGCAGAAAGTAAAAGCCATTTACTGATACAAACTGAAACGTTGTAACACAGAAGTCATTGTCGGTTACCTGCACGTTGCTTCCCTGGAAGTGTAAAAGAATTGAAGCGTTTCCGCGGTTATCCTGACCGTTCACATCAAGTGAAAGTGAGTTGTTGATAAACTTATTATCAGTTCCGTTTAAGGCTATCGCGGTAGCAAAATAGTTTCTTTCTTTGGAGGTAGGGCCACCCACTAATGAGTTATCGGCGGTTATATCAAGCGCATACCCTAATTCAACAACATTTGTTCCCGATTCATCATAACCAATAAAATTTGATTGGATATTGATGTTATCATTATTCTTTGAGTCCGTTAGTGAGTTGGTGCCGCAATACACACCGTAGATGTTATCGCAAAAAACATTTCCTTTATCCGGTGCGCCTATGGTAATATTGGTACAATCGTAAGCCGATATAGCAGTGAAGAGAAGGTTGCCGTTAAAGTTTGTGAGTTTGCTGCTGTAGCCTTTTATGCATAAGCCATATATTTCCACATTGGTAACTTCGGTCATCAACAGGGCTGCTGCCTTAGTCCCCGGAAAAGTATAGCTAACATCAGGTATGATATAAACCCTGGCGTCACTTCTGCCGAGTTTGGGTGTTGGCTGTGTGCTGCCGTCGATAATTAAATTAGAGGTAACCTCGGGGAGCTGCGTAAAAAGTGTGATGGTCACGCTGCCCGGCAGGTTAAAATTAATAATATCCTGCTGAATTGTGCCGTTAGCGGCTGCATTAGTAAGGGCCTCACGCAGTGTGCCTGTTCCTGTATCGGCATTACTCGTAACGGTAAATACCGTGGCCTCTGCATTTAAACAGGTCAGCAATAAAAATAGCGTGAACAGAAACAACTTGTGTTTCATGGCGGCAACACAATCTGGAATGTTAGTTTATAAATTGATTTGGGCAATAAACTGGTGTTAGTATTGGTTGATATTGCCTGCCAGTAAGTTACGATTTTTGTTGATATATTGTATGTAATATACCCGCCGCAAAGGGGAGCGGCAGGTTATTCATGATGTTGTTAAATTTACCTGATCAAGGTAAGGTTGCCCGATAGCAGCTTACAAGGAGTATTGAGGTTAATGATATAATAATACACCCCCGAAGGCAGCAGCCAGCCATTAAACTGCCCGGAAAATGGCGTGGCGTATTCTTTTGATTCGAATATCCTTTTTCCGTAACGGTTAAAGATCTGAACTAAGGTGCCGGGGAATTTTTCAAGGCCTTCTATCTTCCAGTAATCATTTACACCATCGCCGTTGGGGGTTATGGTATTGGAGAATTTTACGTCGACCAATACAACTTCGATATGTGTTTTGGTGCGCGGGCTTTCGCATGACCCTATGCTGTATGAGATATAATAATCACTGGTTTCGGTTATTAATACTTCAAAATTGCCGGTATTACTGGTTTGAAGCGGCGTTGTTGACGCAGCATCGACATATAAATTATACATGCCTGTAGTTTTGTTTAAAACAGACAGGCCCACTTTTCCGGGCAGGCAGATCCGTTGGTCGTTTAATACCGGTGCGTCTGGGATAAATTTTTGGTTGCCAACCTCCTTGCTGAATGGTAACGGAATTGCACAGGTAGTGTTATCAGTAACTGTCAATGAATAAGTGCCTTTGCCCACATTTATTAAATCTTTATCGTTCCCCACGGTATTGCCCGTCGCGTCGGTCCAGATAAATTTATATGGAGGTACACCGCCGGAAACATCAATGCCTGTAATACTGCCCAATAGCTGGTCGCACTCATCTGTTTTGGCTACCGGGGCATTATTTGCCGAAAATTGTAGCAAAGGGGTTGCCTGTATTACCCAGGTGCCGAGCACAGAAGCACATCCGTTTTTATCGGTTACATGAAGCGTATATGAACCGGGAGCGGCGTTTGGAACATCGGTACCGTAACTTACTGTTGTACCGGCTGCATCAACCCATTGATAAGAACTTGGCTTTATACTTCCCTCAAAATCAATATGCAGGCTGCCATTGTTGAGCCCGCAGGTAGTAGGTGTGTTAATAAGGTTTTTAATGGTAAATACCACGGGTGCCAAACGGTTAACCGTAAAATAGGCGTCGTTGCTGCATTGCGTATGAGTATTTAACGCATTTAGCCGGTATGTACCATCGGCGAGATCAAAAATATCAAGGTTAGTCTGGTTAGTAGTGATGGGATTGCCATTTGGATCATACCACTGATATTTGTCTGCATTTTGAACATAAACCCCCGTTATTGCCCCGTTATTTTCCCCACATTTCGCGGGGGTTACAGCCCCGCCATAAAAGATTACCGAGTATGTTTCTGTAATGGTTATCGGCGGGGTAGAATAAGGACTGCACTCGCTTTGATCTGTGAGTACGAGGGTATAGGTACCGCCTTTAACTCCTACCAGATCTTTTGAAGTCCTAACGGTTTTGCCCGCGGCATCCAGCCATTTGTAGGTAAGTGTACCTATCCCTGAGGGGATGGGTGTAATGTTTTTTATGCTGCCGTCGGCTATACCGCAACGGGCAGGGGTCACAGCCATTGTAGATAAGTCATAATCGGGGCCCGGTTTGGCTTTTATAGGTGGCGTAAGGGTTGATGTTGCCGAACAGCCGGCCTCGTCCTGAATAGTTACAGTAAAAGAGCCTTCGGGTAGGTAGGGGGCCTGGGTATTGGCCACTACGTTGCCGTTCTTGTCCTTCCATGTAAAAGTGAGATTGCCTGCACCACCGGTAAAGTTTACGTTAAAAGGGAACAGTTTTTGGCGGCATTCCGGAACAGGGACAATTACGTTTTGGATCTTGATCCGAAGATCTTTTATTTCAAAAAGTTGTGTTACCTTCTGGCAGCCACCCGGGTATTGAACCGTGAGCTGATAGGTGCCGGGTAAAAGGCCCGAAACATTCTGACCATCTTTTATTGCTGTAAGGCTGCCGTTCTGCTCCTTTTTATCCCAGTGAAATAATAACCCGCTTCTGTCTTGCTTTATAGTGATGCTGCCGGGGGTACAGGTATAATGTTTAACAACTATATCATCATCACGTATTACCAACGATGAAAACGGAGAAGTGTTGTTACTGCCATCGGTAGCAGTGGCTATTACTGCTTTGGCGATACTGCCTGAATATGTCCATTTGCCGCTCGCATCCGACTGAACGGTGGTAATATAGGTTTTGCCCTGACATATAGTTCCGCAATCGTCTGAGAAGAAAAGTTCGATAGCCGAGTTTGGTGTAGCTACTCCCGATACCGCTGTACTGCCAAAATTGAGCACCTGCACAAAAGGAACGGTGTAATAATTACTCATGACGCTTATGCCATAATCTTTATTACAAAAAATGCTGTTCCGGGTTATGAGTGTATGCCTGCTGTTAAGGGATTCAATGCCATACTGATTATAACCAATGTAGTTTTTATTTGCTGCATTCGGCCCTCCAATGGTGCCCGACGAACTTTCGCCAACCCTGATGCCTTCGCCGTTTCCCAGATCGGCCGTGCCGGTTATATCAGTGCCTATCTTATTACCTGTAATATTAAATGTAGCCTGCTCAATAGCGATCCCTGCAAAACGTTGCCCCGAAATAATATTGGCGCTGATATTCGCCGTAGTATTAGTAGCATTGATACTGATGCCATAAGCCTTCATAAACGCGTTCTGCTGAAATATCGGGATGTTTTTAAAATCCTTTTTGCCGGTATAATCAGTGCCTATTTTGTTATTTTGAATATTGATAGTCCCTGGCACCACAGTAAAATTGGACGTGTTGCCGATACCGATGTTTACAGCGTTGGCCGATATGATGTTGCCCATATTGGCATTTGCACCACCTATGTTAACAGTTTTGCTGATGAAAAGGTTCAATCCGTCAAAATTGCTGGCGGCTGTATAGCCGTCGTCAAGTAAACCGATTATATTGCTTTGAATGCTTGCATCGGCAAGGCCGTTAACGTTATAGTAGTTTGAATAATTAACAATACCATTAAGGTTTCCGCATATAACGTTGCCTTTGCCCGGCGCGCCTATTATGATATTTGAGGCATCACCTAAAATATAAATACCCGAACCCTGGTTAAAATCGGGATTGGAGAAATTGGTGATCTTGGCAAAGTTGCGGATATACAGGCCGTAGATCTCAATGCTTTTTGCTACCGCCCCTCCCGAGTTTGGATCGCCGTTAATAAAAAGACCGCTGAAATTTACAGGCGTTGTTTCAGGCTCAATGATAACCCGTGCATCAGATACGCCAAAAGCTATGCCAGCTTGACTTGTGCCATCAATAACAACGTTAGATGTAATGGCAGGCAACTGGCTTCTTAGCCTGATGGTTCTATCAGATACGAGTGTTCCCGGTAATTTAAACTGGATGATGTCCTGTGTTGCGGTACCGTTAGCTGCTGCATTTGTTAAGGCTTCGCGAAGTGTTCCGGGACCGGCATCTATATTGCTGGTTACTATAAATGTAGCACCGAGGGCCACATTGCAACACAAGATCGATATGAGTAGTACTAAGAGTGATAATTTTTTGATAAACATGATTTAGGTAATCAGCTGCAAAATACACTTTTTTGCTGTAAGTACACTGTGAATATTATATTGATCAGGTGGTGGTTATACAATAAACAACATCAAAATGGTGAAATGCTGTATAGTTACCTGATGATTGACAAACTGCCTGAGAGCAAATTGCAGCTTTTACCGAGATTTAAAATATAATAGTACACTCCCGAAGGAAGTCTGGTGCCATTATAAGTTCCGTCAAATGGTACGCTATAACCTTTTGATTCAAATACTTTTTGCCCGTACCTGGTAAATACTTGGACTATTGCCTGCGGATAGTTTTGAGCATTGTTTATTTTCCAGTAGTCATTTTTACCGTCGCCATTAGGTGTGAACGCGTTTGGGATATCAATAGCAGATAAGCTGATGGTTATTTGCGCCTGGGTTCGTTCGCTTTCGCACTGGCCGCTAACCCGGCTTATATAATAAGTGCTATTGGGGTTTGCTTTGATTTTGAAGATGCCATTGGTTTGTTCATCCTGGTACTGAGTGCTTGTTTGCGAATCATAAAGACGATAGGTATTCCCGGCAGATGGAGAACTGACGGATAGCAAAGCTTCGCCCGGAGCGCATAATTGCAAGGGGGCAATTATCGGCGCATCTATGCTGCTGTTTTCATTTAAAACAGTATAAATGCGACTTGCCATAACGCCGCAACCGCTGGCGTCCTGAACCTGCAGCGTGTAATCCCCGGCACCGACGTCTGTAAGATCTTGCGATGTAAACAAATGCTCACCGGCTACATTAAGCCATAAATAGGTGTAGGGCTGTGTGCCGCCTTTAACCTGAATGTTTTTTATACTTCCCGTATTTAATCCGCATTGATCGTCGGTACGGGTTTCTGAGTTTGCCACTATTTGCAGGGGATCAATTTCGTTAACGGTAAAATCATGCGGATAAAGCGTTTCACAGCCGTTTGCATCGGTAAAGTAAACTTTATAAGTGCCGGGTTTAAGGCCGTGCGGATTTACATCTGTGCCCGCGGGTTGGCCGTTGCCATCAATCCAGCGCATGGTTTTAACCAGGGGATCAGTTGTAAGGGTGATGGAACCACTATTTTGGCCGGAACAACTGTTAGTAATGGAGAAGGGATAAACAGGGTAGGTGGTGGGTTGAGTGGTGTTTATGGTATACTCTATGCTTTTTTCGCTGCATCCGAAATCATTGCTTGCAGTCAGCTGATAAGTACCTGGTCCAACATCCCTAAGATCGCTTGAATTACTTGCAATTTGGTTGTTGATTTTATTTATCCACTGATAATGTGTTCCGTTTGATGCGGTTATGCCGGTAATTGAACCAGTAGATCCATTACAGCCCGGATTGGTTGTTTTTAAATTAGAAAGGTCAAGGTTGATAGTGAGTGATTGAAGCTGAATCGGTTTTGAAAATGCTGAGCCGCATCCACTTCCCTTAACCTCGAGCGTATAGGTGCCGCTTGGTACGCCGGTTAAATCAAGGTCGTGTCCTACCTCAATGCCGCTTTCATTTGTCCAACTATAGCTATATGTATTGTTGGTATTAGCCAGGTCGTAAAGTTTTATATTTTTTATAGAACCATCAGACTGACCGCAATTCGCTGGGTTTTTAATAACCTCGCTGTCATCTACATTTAGAAAAAGGTATGGTTTAGTGAACTCGGAGGTGGATCCGTTAAATGTAGCTGATGCGATAACGCTCCCTTTAACTAAGCCGTTATAAGCCCAATTGCCGTTATTGTCTGTGTTTGCTGAAGCGAAATAAGTTTTTGGGGAGCAGGTATTGCAGTCATCGGTATAAAAAAGCTCAACCACCGAATTAGGCGTGGCTGTTCCAGTGATATTGCTGGCTGTTAAGTGCGTTATGTTGGCTACGGTTAAGGGTTGATAATCACTTTCGAAGTAAACAGGATAAATGTCATGTGTGCAAAAAAAACTGTTTTTGTTGAATGAAACCTGGCCGCTGGTCGTGATTCTGAGAGGCTTACAATAGGCAATAACATTTGCATCTGCCGGATTATTGCTACCAATAAGCATTATGCCATGATCCTGAAAAATGGATATACCCCCTAAAGGACCCACTTCCAAAGGGTGAGACTTTGTTCTATCGATACCGATATAGTTTCTTAAAATTACCACTCGTTTTCCCGGACTGGTTATATCAAGAGGCGGATATGTTTTGCTTGATAATATATTGTCCTCTACATTATATGTATAATTATCATTGTTATCGCTGCTTGATAACATTAAACCGAATGCCGAATGGGTTGAGACTTGACTTGAATAATCAACTCCGATATTATTAAATTTGATATTGATAATAGCAGCAGGATTAATAACTCCTCCATTGCCCTCTCCAAATGCTAATCCCGTGGCAAATATATTGCGCTCAGCTTGGCTACCACCTATCGTTACAGCTCCTAAAACATTGCTAATTCCTACAAGATTTATTTTGAGCGGCGCTAAAGTCACACCGTCTGGCGCGATACCAAAAAAATTGCTTTTAATGACTAAATTTTCAATATGTTCGGTGTTGTCTTGAAGCGCATAGGTTCGCAATGGATTAAAAAAATTGTTGGCAACGTTACCCTTGCCTGCCTCTCCAATAGTAATATTATTGCTGTTTTCTATAAAAAAAGCAGACCAGTCATAAAACATAGAAGCACCTGATACATCAGTTAAATTGTTGAGATATAAACCCAATATGGTAATATCATGCTGCTGCGAGATTTTTAAACCTTGCAGGTACTGTTCAACCGCGGTACGATAAAATAAGCCTACTTTGGCATCGCTCATTCCAAACTTGACACCCGGCTGCGTAGTTCCGTCAATTACTAAATTTGATGAAACATCCGGTAATTGTGTAAACAATGTTATCGTCCTTCCCGCCTCGCTCAAATCCGGTAAATTAAAATAAATGTAATCTTTTTCCGCACTGCCATTGGCCGCGGCTAAGGTTAATGCTTCGCGCAAGGTACCCGGCCCCGAATCGGCATTGCTGGTTACCGTAAAAACAGCCGAAAAGCTTTTAAAACTGATGAAAAGAAAAATAGTGATAAAGAGTAAAACTCGCCTGCCCGTCATGTTTAGGTATTCAAGAGCCAAATTACATTTTTTTCCTGTAAATGCATTGTCAATATCATATTAGCTAATTGTTACTCATGTTGCAAAATCGTACCTTTGCGGTAAATTTAAGAGGGACGATTAATTCATGAAGTTGAATACAACCTATCAGGAGCAGTTTCAGTCGAGGCACATTGCTCCAAGCTCGGCCGACACGGCCAAAATGTTAAAAACCATCGGTGTAAGTACGCTTGATGAATTAATAGGGCAAACCATACCGCAAAAGATCAGGCTTGCCAAACCGCTTAACCTGCCCGCGGCAAAAAGCGAGTTCGATTACCTGAACACCTTAAAGCAAACGGCTTCAAAAAACAAAGTTTTCAAGTCATTCATCGGCAAAGGTTACTATGATGTAATTGTACCGGGCGTTATTCAGCGCAATATTCTTGAAAACCCCGGATGGTACACGCAGTATACCCCGTACCAGGCCGAAATTGCACAAGGCCGCCTGCAGGCTTTGCTAAATTTCCAAACCATGGTTATTGACCTTACCGGTATGGAAATTGCCAATGCTTCGTTGCTTGATGAAGGTACTGCCGCTGCCGAGGCTATGTTTATGCAATACAGCCTGCGTAAAAACAACAGTGCCAACGTTTTCTTCGTTTCCGAAGAAGTGTTCCCGCAAACTATTGATATCTTAAAAACCCGTTCAGAGCCTTATGGCATTGAGCTGAGAATAGGCGACCACCGTACCGTTGACTTAACCGACGATATGTTTGGCGCTATTGTACAATATCCTGCAGGTAATGGCGCGGTTTATAACTACGCCGATTTTGCTGCAAAAGGACATGAAAAAGGTATTAAGCTTACCGTTGTTGCCGATATCATGAGCCTTGCACTATTAACCCCTCCGGGCGAATGGGGCGCCGATATCATAGTTGGTTCATCACAACGTTTTGGTGTACCGATGGGTTTTGGCGGCCCTCATGCCGCTTTCTTCGCTACTAAAGAAGAGTATAAACGTTCTATCCCGGGCCGCATCATCGGTGTTACTATCGACAGCGCCAATAATTATGCCCTGCGCATGGCCCTGCAAACCCGCGAGCAGCATATTCGTCGCGATAAAGCTACATCAAATATCTGCACAGCACAGGCACTATTAGCTATTATGGCTGGAATGTACGCCGTATATCATGGTCCGGATGGTATCAAAGCGATTGCCGAAAGGATCCACGGTTTAGCCGTATTAACAGCTAAAACCTTAGGGCAGCTTGGCTATGAGCAATTGAACGAAGCTTACTTTGATACTGTTAAGTTTGATGTGGGCAACCTTGTTGGTCCTATCCATTCGGAAGCATTAAATAACGAAATGAACCTTAACTACGAAGGTTCAATAGTAACTATAGCAATTGATGAAACCACTTCGGTTGAGGATATCAAAACGATAGTAAGGTTCTTTGCCAAAGTTAAAGGTAAAACATTTAACGATGTTGATTTTGATGGCGTTAATGCAAGCCTTGAAACGGTTATTCCTACAGAACTTCAGCGCACCTCTGCATATTTAACGCACAGCCTGTTCAATACCCACCGGTCTGAACATGAAATGCTGCGTTATATCAAATCACTGGAAGCGAAAGATCTTTCGCTTTGCCACTCTATGATAGCTTTAGGCTCTTGCACCATGAAACTGAACGCTACTACCGAAATGGTACCTGTTACCTGGGCCGAGTTTAGTAAAATTCATCCATTTGCCCCAACCGACCAGGTTGGCGGTTATATGCAGTTGTTTGATGAGATCAACAATTGGCTAAGCGAAATCACCGGTTTCGCAGCCATGAGCCTGCAGCCAAACGCCGGTGCGCAAGGCGAGTACGCGGGTTTAATGGTAATCCGCGCTTATCACAATGACAGGGGCGACAGCCACCGTAATATTGCTCTGATCCCTTCATCGGCACACGGTACCAACCCTGCATCGGCAGCTATGGCCGGCATGAAGATAGTGGTGGTTAAGTGCGATGATAACGGAAACATTGATGTTGCCGACATGCGCGCCAAAGCTGAGCAATACAAAAACGAGCTTTCATGCCTGATGGTTACTTATCCATCAACGCATGGTGTGTTTGAAGAAAGCATTATCGAAATTTGTGAGATCATTCATGAAAACGGCGGCCAGGTTTATATGGACGGTGCTAACATGAATGCCCAGGTAGGTTTAACCAGTCCGGCCAATATCGGTGCCGACGTTTGTCACCTCAACCTGCATAAAACATTCTGTATCCCTCACGGTGGCGGTGGCCCCGGCATGGGCCCGATCGGTGTTGCAAAACATTTGGTGCCTTATCTGCCAGGCCATGCTGTGGTTGATATCGACAGGGGTAAATCAATTCATGCTGTATCTGCAGCACCATGGGGTTCTGCATCTATCCTCATCATATCACATGCTTACATTGCCATGATGGGTGCCGAAGGCTTGACTAACGCTACCCGTTATGCTATCCTGAATGCCAACTACATTAAAGCCAGGTTACAGGAGCATTACCCTGTACTATATGCTGGTGCTAATGGCCGTTGCGCGCATGAAATGATATTGGATTGCCGCTCATTTAAATCGGCAGGTATCGAGGTTACGGATATTGCTAAACGTTTAATGGATTATGGTTTCCATGCACCAACCGTATCATTCCCGGTTGCGGGTACGGTAATGGTTGAGCCGACTGAATCAGAGCCTAAGCATGAGCTCGACCGTTTTTGCGATGCCATGATCTCTATCCGCCATGAAATTGCCGATGTGGTTGATGGCCTGTCTGACAAGGGAAATAACCCTTTGAAAAATGCACCTCATACCGTAGCTGTAATTACCGGTAACGAGTGGGAGCATCCTTATACCCGTCAAAAA
Source organism: Mucilaginibacter sp. R-33 (assembly GCF_049949235.1). Classification (NCBI taxonomy): domain Bacteria; kingdom Pseudomonadati; phylum Bacteroidota; class Sphingobacteriia; order Sphingobacteriales; family Sphingobacteriaceae; genus Mucilaginibacter; species Mucilaginibacter sp. R-33. The sequence goes on along the minus strand of NZ_CP188089.1, from coordinate 4,165,291 downwards.
GCGGCATTCCCGCTGCCTTACGTTGCTGCCAACAAATTCTGGCCTTCGGTAGGCAGGGTTAATGACACTTATGGCGACAGAACGCTGATCTGCTCATGTCCTCCGCTGGAAGAGTATGAGTTTGAAGAAAGCGTGATTGAATAGATTTTAAATCAACCCTCCCCTAAACAAGGAGGGTTTTTATTTTTCGCAGAAATATATATTATGAGTTCAGCTAATCCCGAAGGCAATACAAAAGTCTCCCCCTTTAGGGGAGATTTAGAGGGGCTTATCGCCCAAACACCACAGCCCCCTTATTATGCGGTAATATTCACATCCCTACGTACCGGTGTAGAGGAAGGCTATGGCGATATGGCTGTTGAAATGGTTGAACTGGCCCGGCGGCAGGAAGGTTTTCTGGGCGTTGAATCGGCGCGTAACAATGTTGGAATAACGGTGTCTTATTGGCAGTCGGTAGAAGCTATTAAGAATTGGAAAGCTAATGCCCGGCACCTGTTTGCCCAGCAGCAGGGGCGCGATAAATGGTACCTGAATTATAAAGTACGCATTTGCCGGGTGGAGCATGACTACGCCTTTTAAATTCAATGGCTAATTCCTGTCTCGTATTTTTTTGAACCTTATTAATTGGCCAGATCAAATAAAATATTCACGGTGCGGAGCCGTTTAAATGTATTGTTTTTTATAATTTACAACTATAAGGAATATAACTTTTTGAATCGCGGTCTCGTATAAAACAACGCGCTTAAATTATAGATATGAATATTAACAATAAAGCCATAAGTGTATTACTGGTTGATGACGATGAGATAAATAACTTTATCTCCATAAAACTGATAAAGAAAGCTTTACTTAATACAGAAATTATGGCCTGCCTGAATGGAAAATATGCGATTGAGCAACTTTCTGATATTCAGCGTAAAGACCCTAATAAACTACCCGATTATATTTTGCTTGATATTAATATGCCCATTATGAATGGCTGGGAATTTTTGGATGAGTATAAGCGCCTCAACCTTGATCCCCTGGGCAAAAGCAAGATCTATATTATTTCATCATCTGTTTTCAGCAACGATATTAACAAAGCGCGTTCATATCCGTTGGTGAAAGATTTTATCTCCAAGCCGCTCAACGTTGAAAAAATAAAAGAGCTTTTTGAGGTAACTGCCGAAAATTAAACCGGTTTAACCTTAAAATGGTCTCCTTCTGTTTCAACGGTTCCGATAGTGAATGATTTAGCATGGTAAAACAGGCATTTCCATCCTTCGGCGGCAGCTTTTTTACCATATTCTTCCCGCAGCATCATAGCCTTGCGGCCATCCATATCGTACTTAGCTATGAATTTCCTCAGCAGCTGCTCTGGTTCGGGAAGCTCATCGCCACCAAAAAATACTTTCTCGCCTTCTATATCAAACCAAAATACCTGATGCGCAGGGCAATGACCACCCGAATGTTCATACCTGATGCCCGGTTTAAACTCGCCGCTGCCTTCAACGAAAGTTATCTTAGCTCCTCCGGCCTGTAACGCTTCAAATATTTCAACATGGTACGATGAGCCTTTGCCGCTGATCCCAAACTCCCATTCCTGTTTATTGATCACGTGCTCAGCCTGCGGAAAGCTGGGTACTAATTTACCATTCCGTTCAACTACCAAACCGCCTGAGTGGTCATAATGCAGGTGAGACATCATTACCAGGGTTATATCATCCGGATCGAAACCCGCATTACGGATGTTTTGGTGCAGCATGAGCTCGTCGCGCGTATCTTTAAAACCAAGACCGGTGTCTAATACTATTAAATCGGTTTTTGTTTTGATGAGGAAAGGGTTAACGTGAATGAACAACGAAGCCGGGCGATCTTTGGGGTTGTCAGTTTCCGGGTTGAACGGGATAAATTTCTTGGTTGCATCAACCGAATATGAGCCCTCACCTAAAGCAAAAAATTCCATAGTAAACGTAGTATCAGATTTTGAATGTAACTTTGGCTCTTTAACAGAGCATAAGTATATTTACTGTTTCAAGCTGCAAAGATATGAATAAACGTTGGGCGCTAAAGGATAATACAAACCATGATGATGTAATAAAATTAGCCGCCGAACTCAATATCGATACCGTATTAAGCGCTATGCTTGTGCAGCGTGGTATCACCACCTTTGAAGATGCCCGCTATTTTTTCAGGCCCGATCACCGGCACCTGCATGACCCATTCCTGATGAAGGATATGGAAAAGGCCATCTTCCGTATAGAACAGGCCATGGCAGCAGGCGAAAAGATCATGATCTACGGTGATTATGATGTGGATGGCACTACGGCTGTTGCGCTAACCTACAGTTTTTTCAAAAAGCTGTATGCCAATATTGAATATTATATCCCCGACCGCTACAAAGAAGGTTATGGGGTCTCTACCCAGGGGATTGACTACGCTGCCGAGCATGGTATTACGTTAATCATAGCGCTCGACTGCGGCATTAAATCAGTTGATAAAATTGACTATGCCAATGAAAAAGGCATCGATTTTATTATCTGCGATCACCACTTACCGGGCACATCTATCCCGAATGCGGTGGCAGTGCTTGACCCTAAACGCGAAGATTGTGAATATCCATATAAAGAATTATCCGGCTGCGGCATTGGCTTCAAGCTGATCCAGGCCTATGCCGAAAAGAATGATATCCCGGTTGAAGAAGTAAACTGCTATCTCGACCTGGTGGTGATCAGTATTTCATGCGATATTGTGCACATCACTGGCGAAAACCGGGTGCTGGCACACTTCGGCCTGCAAAAAATAAATACCGATCCGTGCATCGGTGTTAAAGCGTTAATGGAAATAGCTGGCCGTACCGGGCCTTACAACATATCGGATGTAGTGTTTTTGCTTGGTCCGCGCATTAATGCGGCGGGCAGGATAGATGACGCCAAACATGCCGTTGAATTACTGATAGCAACAGATAAAGACGTTGCCAAAGAAAAAAGCGCCATGATCAATGTGCGTAACACCGAGCGAAAAGGGCACGATCTTAACATTACCGACGAAGCGCTTGGCATGATAGAAAGTAATGAGGTATTGATTGCCCGTAAATCGACTGTGTTATTTAACGAGGACTGGCATAAAGGGGTAATAGGTATTGTAGCCTCGCGACTAACCGAAAAATATTACCGCCCTACCATTGTGCTTACCCGCTCAAACGGGCATGTAGCCGGGTCGGCACGTTCTGTTTTAGGATATGATCTGTATGAAGCGCTTTGTGGCTGCAAAGACCTACTGATCCAGTTTGGGGGGCATAAATATGCTGCAGGCCTTACTATGGCTCCGGAAAACCTCGAAGCTTTTATTGAAAGATTTGAGGAGGTAGTGAGCTCTACCATAAAACCGGAACAATTGATACAGCAAATACAAATTGACGCCGAATTACGTTTAAGCCAGATAGAACCGAAATTTTTCAGGATCCTAAATCAATTTGCTCCCTTCGGCCCCGAAAATATGGCGCCGGTTTTCATAAGTAAAAATGTGTATGTTAGTGGTAACGCCGGTTTGGTTGGCGGATCGCACATTAAAATGAGCGTAATGCAGGAAGGATCGGCAGCATTTGATTGCATAGCCTTTAACCACGGCCAGTACCTGGAACAATTAAGGCCGGGTGTCCCGTTTGAAATGTGTTATTCGATAGAAGAAAATGTTTGGCGCGAAAGAAGAACGATACAGTTGAATGTGAAGGGGATAAGGTTTGGAGATTAGAGGTTGTTAAAAAAAGCGTCATTGCGAGGTACGAAGCAATCCCAAACTATACAGGGCGGCTTTGCTAATCGGGGATTGCTTCGTACCTCGCAATGACGGCATGAAGATAATATCAGGGTAATCCATGAATCCCATAAATCATGGTTCAGACAAAAAATGATACTAAGAGCAGATAATTTAGTTAAGAAATACAAGCAGCGTACGGTTGTAAACGACGTATCGTTTGATGTGGCGCAGGGCGAAATTGTTGGTTTGCTTGGGCCTAATGGTGCAGGTAAAACAACCTCGTTTTATATGATAGTAGGTTTGATAAAACCTAACGAAGGCACCATTCACCTGGATAATCAGGATATAACGCAAGATCCGATGTATCGCCGTGCCCAAAAAGGGATAGGCTACCTGGCACAGGAAGCTTCTGTGTTTAGAAAACTTTCGGTTGAGGATAACATCAAAGCCGTGCTGGAAATGGGCGATATGTCTAAAGAAAAGCAAAAAGATAAGCTGGAAGAGTTGATCGATGAGTTTAGCTTGCACAAAGTGCGTAAAAACCGGGGCGATCTGCTATCGGGCGGCGAACGCCGTCGTACAGAAATTGCCCGTGCGCTTGCTGCTGAGCCTAACTTTATTTTGCTTGATGAGCCCTTTGCCGGGGTTGACCCAATTGCGGTAGAGGAGATCCAGGCGATGGTGGCCAAACTGCGTACCCGCAACATCGGTATATTAATAACCGACCACAACGTGCAGGAAACGCTATCGATCACCGACCGCGCATACCTGCTTTTTGAAGGTAAAATATTAGAATCAGGCGTACCCGAGGTATTGGCTGAGAATGAAATGGTGAGGAAAGTGTATCTTGGGGCAAACTTTGTGCTTAAAAGAAAGGTTTTTCCTCAATAATAACCCTATGACCCTCTTTAACTCCGTATTTACCTGGTTCATGAAAAAGCGTATCCACCAGATAGAGCTTTTTATGAAGTACCCTAATGAAGTGCAGGAAGAATGGTTTGAGCAACTTGTATCGGTTGCTGAAAACACGGAGTGGGGCAAAAAACACCATTATAAAAGTATCGAAAATCTGGGCCAGTTTAAGGAGCGCGTCCCCATACAAAATTACGATACATTAAAGCCTTACATTGAGCGGATGCTTAAAGGCGAAAAAAATGTGCTGTGGCCTTCAGAGATCCGCTGGTTTGCCAAATCATCAGGCACTACCAGTGACAGGAGCAAATTTATCCCGGTAAGTGAAGAAGCGTTGGAAGAATGCCACTTTAAAGGTGGTAAGGACCTGCTTACCATTTATTTCAATAATCAGCCTAACGCCCGTATGTTTACGGGGAAAATCCTGACGCTCGGGGGCAGCCACCAGATCAGTCAATTAAGTCCGGATACTTCCTTTGGAGATCTTTCGGCAGTGATTATGAAAAACCTGCCCATGTGGGCTGAGTTTCACCGTACACCGCACCTGGATATCGCTTTGCTCGAAAATTTTGAGGAAAAGATTGAAAAGATAGCCCATGCTACCAAGGATGTTAATGTTACCAGTATCAGCGGGGTACCCACCTGGAACCTGGTGCTGTTTAAACGTATCCTGGAGATCACCGGCAAAAATAACCTGCTTGAAATTTGGCCCAACCTGGAAATGTATTTCCATGGCGCGGTGAATTTTACACCTTACCGCGAGCAGTTTAAAAAGCTGATCCCTCACGAGGATATGTATTACCTCGAAAATTATAACGCTTCCGAAGGCTTCTTTGGCATACAAGATACCAAAGAGCCCGGCGATATGCTGCTGATGCTTGATTACGGTGTTTTTTACGAGTTTTTACCGATCGAAAACCTTCACGATGAAAACCCTGAAACGCTTACCCTTGATGAGGTGGAACTGAACAAAAACTACGCGCTCATCATATCAACCAATGCCGGCCTGTGGCGCTACATGATAGGGGATACCATTAAGTTTTCATCCCTTTCGCCATTCAGGATCCAGATCACCGGTCGTACAAAACATTTTATTAATGCCTTTGGCGAAGAAGTGATCATTGACAATGCCGAACGTGCATTGGACGAGGCCTGCTCGCAAACAGGCGCCATTATCAGGGAATACACCGCAGCTCCCGTATATTTTAACGGCAATGAATGCGGTGCCCATGAGTGGATTATTGAATTTGAAAAGAAACCGGCCGAGTTTGAGCGTTTTGTTGACCTGTTGGATGAAACCCTGCGCCGCATCAACTCCGACTATGACGCCAAACGTTTTAAAGACCTTGCCCTTCGCCGCCCGATAGTTCGTCGCGCGCCTGATGGTACTTTCTTTAACTGGATGAGGGAAAAGGGAAAATTAGGCGGTCAGCATAAGGTACCACGCCTGGCTAATGACAGGGAATATGTTGATGCTATTTTGAAAATGATGGAAGGGGCTTTTCAGAATCAGGACTTTAAGAATTAAGAAGCAAGAAAAATATAAAGTTGTTATAGTGAGTAGCAGGCCGGAGGCCTGGGGATATTTACCACTCGGCTTGAGCCGAGCGGTGGCGGGAAAATAGAAATAAAATAAATAAATAAACAAACACGCTGACGCTCGGCTCCAGCCGAGTGTCGACTATCAAGCGGCCTCCCGGCCGCCGTAGCAAAATCGAAGCCTAAGCCAAAGAATGTCGGAATTTAGAAAAGCCAATACAGATCGCCCGTTTTTTGTAACCCTCACGGTAGTTGGCTGGATAGATGTTTTCACCCGGTCTGAATATTGCGAAGATTTTTTAAATAACCTGGAATTTTGCAGAAAAAACAAGGGTTTAAAGGTGTATGCTTATTGTATAATGAGTAGCCATATTCATCTGATTGTTGAATCTGAGGAAGCAAAGCTGCCTCAAATTATCAGAGACTTGAAAAGTTATACCGCTAAGCGGATTATAGCGATGATAATTGATAGTCAAACAGAAAGCAGAAAAGAATGGCTGCTTTATATGTTCCGGTATTTTGCAAATACTACGCAACAAAATAGCGAGTACCAGTTTTGGCAAAGAACAACTCATCCGACTGAACTAATAACTGCCAAAGTATTTGATCAGAAGGCAGATTATATCCATAATAACCCGGTTGAAGCGATGATCGTTAATGATCCGATCGCGTATGTGTATAGTAGCGCTAATCCGGATTCGGTTTTTAAAGTTGATGAGTGACCTTTGTTTTGGTTACGGCGGCCGGGAGGCCGCAAAATAGTCGACACTCGGCTGGAGCCGAGCGTCAGCGTGGTGTATGTAGGGGAATAAACAAAAAGCGCCGGCGCTCGGCTCCTGCCGAGTGCCAAACTATCAAGCGGCCTCCCGGCCGCCGAAGCTCAAATCTGGTAAGCCTCCCAAATCTTCACCGCCTCCACGGCCTCTTTCACATCATGTACCCTCAAAATATTGGTACCTTTCGTCAATGCAATAGTATTTAAAGCTGTAGTACCATTCAACGCCTCTTCCGCCGTATTCCCCAATAAACCGTAGATCATCCTTTTACGGGAGATGCCAGTAAGCACCGGTAAACCCAACATATTAAATTCATTCATCCGGCTCATCAATTCATAGCTATGCTCAGCTTTTTTGGCAAAGCCGAAGCCCGGGTCGAGGATCACGTCATGTACGCCAAGGCGTTTTAATTCGCTGTATTTCGAGATAAAATAATCAAACACCTCACCAAATACATCATCATACTCTGCCAGTTGGTTCATGGTTTGCGGGGTGCCTTTCATATGCATCAAAATATATGGCACCTGCAGGCGGGCAACAATAGCAAACATGTCACCATCAAGCATGCCTCCTGATATATCATTGATAATATGTGCGCCGCCCCTTATAGCCGCTTCGGCAACACCGGCGCGGAAAGTATCCGTCGATATAATAGCTTCCGGAAATTGGGCAGCAATAGCTTCAACAACAGGCAATAACCTGTCTGTTTCTTCCTGTGCTGAAATATCAACCGCTCCGGGGCGCGATGAATACGCGCCAATGTCCAAAAATGTTGCACCATCAGCGAGCATTTTTTCTGCTTGTTTTAAGGCTTCATCAACACCGGGTTTGCGGCTGTCGGCAAAAAACGAATCGGGTGTGATATTGATAATGCCCATCACTTTTGGCGATGAAAGATCAATCAATCGGCCCCCGGCATTAAGTGTAACTTTTTTACGGAAAAATGTATTTTTAGTCACGGTTAGTTAAGTGTTGCAAAGTTATAATACGGCAAAGTTAACTAACTTTACAGGCGCAGGCTTCAAAACCTTCCAACATTTAAGCTTTACAACGTTACAACAAACAAAACACATCATCTTTTGACTAATACAGCAGCAGAATACGAAGGCGTAATTAATATATGTAAAGGCCTTTTCATGAAAAAGACCCGCGACTACGGCACCGCATGGCGCATCCTCCGTCCGCAATCCATTACCGATCAGATTTTTATCAAGGCCCAGCGCATCCGCACTTTGGAAGAGAAGAAAATTTCAAAAGTGGGCGATGATATCACCGGCGAATACATTGGCATTGTTAACTATTGTGTGATTGCCATGATGCAGCTGGAATGCGGCCCCGAAATGTCGACCGAGCTTAACCCTGATCATGTGAGCCAGATGTTTGACGAGAAGGTGAATGAAACCAAAGAACTGATGTTTGCCAAAAATCATGATTACGGCGAAGCATGGCGCGATATGCGCATCAGTTCATTGACAGATCTGATACTGATGAAACTGCTCCGCGTAAAACAAATAGAAGATAATCAAGGCCTTACAGAAGCTTCAGAAGGTGTAAAAGCCAACTACCAGGATATGCTGAACTATGCCGTTTTCGCGCTCATCAAGCTTAATATACATCTCGGCAAATAAAGCTTATGAAAAATACATCATCAAATAGCGCTGTAATATGGATCCCACGCTTATTGGTGGGCTTGTTGTTTATATTTTCGGGAGCGATCAAAGCCAATGATCCGCTGGGCTTTTCGTATAAGCTGGTTGAGTATTTTGAGGTTTTTCATATGACTTTCCTCAATGGGCTTGCGCTTACGATGGCTATTGTATTATGCGCGCTTGAAATGTTGCTGGGTTTCGCTTTGCTCATTGGTGCCCGCGCTGTTAAGGTTGCCTGGGGATTGTTATTGCTGATCATCTTTTTTGGCTTCCTTACATTTTATTCGGCTTTTTTTAAAGTGGTGCAAACCTGCGGCTGCTTTGGCGATGCTATCCCTTTAACGCCCTGGCAGTCCTTCAGTAAGGACATGGTTTTGCTTGCTTTGGTGCTGGTATTGTTTGTAAAACGCAAAGAAATTAAGCCATTATTTAGCGCGAAGGTTGGCGATAAGTGGCTGATCTGTGCTGCCGTAGTTTCGGTTGGCTTCGGCGTATACACCTACAACTTTTCGCCGGTCATTGATTTTTTGCCATACAAAATAGGTGCTAACCTACCCGATGAAATGAAGATCCCGCCCGGTGCACCTCTTGACGAGTTTGAACTTACCTATCACCTCAAAAACAAAAAGACAGGTGCTACCAAGGTGATGAACGATAAGGAATACCTTAAAAGCGATATCTGGAAGGACGCCAGTTGGGAGGTTGTTGGTGACCCGGAAAACCGCCTGGTAAAAAAGGGATATGAGCCTAAAATTCGTGACCTGGCTATTCAGGATGAACAGCGGAATGACTATACCAAAGAATTACTTTCGAGCCCTTTTTATAGCCTGTTCATTGTAGCCTATGATTTGAGCGAAACAGATAAAGATGCGATCAGTCGCCTCAACGCATTGGCCATTAATTTGACTGATAATTATAATATCCGTACCGTACTGCTCACCTCAAATTCCGCAGCCGATGCCAAAGCGTTTGCCAAAGAGCATAAACTGATCAGCGAGATCTTTTATGCAGACGGTGTTCCGCTGAAATCAATGGTGAGGTCCAATCCGGGCGTTTTGTTAATTAAGAATGGCACCGTTATTAATAAGTGGCATTATCATTCGGTGCCTAAATACGAAGACATAGTAAAGGAATACTTACAGAAATAACCAAATGATCCCCTACCTGCTCCGCAAATTAATGTACGGGCTGGCAGTAATGCTGGGGGTAGTGTTTGTTGTTTTTTTCCTGTTCAATATTTTACCTGTCGACCCTGCCCGCATGACCCAGGGGCAGCGTGCCGACGTACAATCGCTTCAGGCCGTACGCAAAGAGTTTGGGCTGGATAAACCAGTCCCGGTGCAATTCGCCTATTATCTGAACGATCTTTCCCCATTAGGTATCCATCTTAATACGGCTGACGAGCAACAGCGCTACGGCTATGTAAAACTATTCCCGGTGAGCAAGAGTAAAGTACTTGCACTGAAATGGCCTTACCTGAGACGTTCGTACCAAACCCGTAAGGATGTAGCCTCATTGCTGATGGAAGTGATCCCGAATACGTTGGTGCTTGCAGTTGTGGCCATGATCTTCGCCATTATTATCGGTGTTTTTTTGGGCGTGGCAAGCGCGGTTAATAAAGATACCTGGATTGATAAACTGGCTATTAGTTTTTCAACACTGGGCATTTCTGCCCCTTCTTTTTTTGCCGGGATTATCATTGCCTGGATCTTTGGTTTTGTGCTGAGTAATTACACGCATTTAAATATGTCGGGCAGTTTGTATAGCTATGACCCGTTTAAAGGGGAGGTGATTACGCTGAAAAATCTGGTACTGCCGGTAATTACTTTGGGTTTGCGTCCATTGGCTATTATTGTGCAGCTTACCCGCAATGCGATGCTTGATGTTTTGGGGCAGGATTACATCCGAACTGCCAAAGCGAAAGGATTAAATAACCGGACGATTATTTACCGTCATGCACTTAAAAATGCCATGAACCCGGTAATTACCGCCATTGCCAACTGGTTTGCGTCGCTTTTGGCAGGTTCGTTTTTTGTGGAATACATTTTTGGTTATAACGGATTAGGCAAAGCTACTGTTGATGCTTTGGAAATGTCGGATTTTCCGGTGGTGATGGGCTCTATATTGTTTATCGCGTTTATATTTGTAGTGATCAGTATCCTGGTGGATGTTATTTATGTTTGGATTGATCCGCGGGTAAAATTAAGCTGAAGAAATTTTTATGAAATATTTTATTGTAGGCTTTATGGGGTGTGGCAAAACAACCTGGAGCCGCAAACTGGCCGCTAAATGGGGCTATGAATTTATTGATCTTGACCATGTGCTCGAAGCCAAAGCAGGCATGAGCATAGCCGAATATTTTTCCTCATTTGGCGAAGATGCATTCCGTAAACTGGAATCGCAGGTATTGAAAGAAACTGAATATGCCGAAAATACGGTGGTATCAACCGGTGGAGGATTGCCTTGTTTTTTTGATAACATGGATTGGATGAATGCCAACGGTAAAACCCTCTACATAAAACTATCTCCCAAAACCCTGGCCGACAGGTTGGAGAGCAGCAAAACCATTCGTCCGGTATTGCAAGGGAAAAAAGGCGATGAACTGATTGGATTTATAACCGGCAAACTGGCCGAACGCGAAGGCTTTTATCTGCAGGCAACAAATATTGTTGAAGGGATTGATATGTCGGTTGAGAAGCTGGAAGAGGCGTTGGGGGTATAATAATCAGGAAGGAGAGAATTATATTTCCGTCATTGCGAGGAACGAAGCAATCGCTAACTATACAGGGCGGACCTGCTAATAGGGGATTGCTTCGTTCCTCGCAATGACGGGTGTAAATAACAAAATTAATTATCTTACCTCAAATAAACCGCATCCTCTTCGCCATCTTCTTCATCAAGCACTACATCAACATGCTCTTTGATAACGGTTGAAAGGGCTACACCAGCAAAGTCTGTTGTGATGGGGAAGCTTTTATGATTACGGTCAACCAATACCGCGGTACGAAGTTTCTTGAGCGGAACATCTAAAAACACACCAAAGCCATAAGCAAGGGTTTTACCGCTGTTTAGTACGTCATCAACCAGTATCACCACTTTATTGCTGCATTCCTCAACCTCAAAATCAATATTGGCGCTCAGGCTGCTGCTTTGTTTTTCGAGCTCGATGGTGATGATACGACTTTTGAAAGGCGCAATACCGTCAAGTATGGTTTTCAGGCGTTCGGCAATGTGGTTACCGCGTGGCAGAATACCGGCTATCAGTATTTCATTCTCGTCAAAATTATCCTCCAGTATCTGGTAGGCCATCCTGTCGAGCTTTTGCTGGATCTGTTGCTTATTTAGTATGAGAAGCTTTTTTTCAGGCATTTTTATCAGCATTATTTATTGCTCTTTTTAAAGGAGCTTTTATGCGGAAGCAGGATTCAACTAAAATAGTCCATTCCATATTGCGTCTTCGGGAGAAGGGGCCGCACGTCTCAAATTTATATAAATAAAACTTACTTAGCGTAAGGGAAAAACACAAAGTTTGCGCCTTCGGGAACCACTACAAATACGCACATAAATTGGTACGGATCTTTGTAGCTGTTAATAAAGCGTTCTTTCAGTACAGGCTTTATAACGTCTCGTTCTACAAATTCTTCCAATGTAGAAGCATGAATGCTCCATTCCGAGTTTAAATCATGACGATCAAGGATTAATTCGCCTAAACTAAGTTCGTGCTGGTGAGCTATAAAAATGGGGTAAGAAGAAAGACCCTCGTTCATGATCTCTTCCGATACCTCTTTAATTGATTCGTTAAAATATTTTAGGTCGCGCTCCAAACTTATCAGCGGACTATCGGCCGCCGGTTTGTTGCGTTCATTTCCTTCGTTAAGCAGTTCTTCAGGGTTCATGACCGTTGATTTTTTTGATTACGCTGATTTCGTTGATTTTTTTAGGGGATTACACCGGTTTTTTTGATTAAGATTCTATTATCAGCAAGCCGATAACTATGAACCATCAACCATGAACTATACACTTCTCAAAACAAGCAACACCACATTCTCCACGTGCTGGGTATGCGGAAACATATCTACCGGCTGAATTTTTACCGTGTCGTATTTCTCTTTTAATACCAGCAAATCGCGGGCCTGGGTGGCGGCATTGCAGCTTACGTAAACAATTTTAGGGGCTTCAATCTCCATTAAGCGGGCTACCACATCCGGGTGCATGCCTGCACGCGGTGGATCGGTAATGATCACATCCGGCGTGCCATGCTCTGCTACGAAATCGGCTACCAATACATCCTTCATATCACCGGCATAAAACTTGGTGTTGGTGATATTGTTAATGGCCGAATTTACCTTAGCATCTTCAATAGCAGTTGGTACATACTCAACGCCAACAACTTCACGCACATGCCCGGCAACAAAGTTAGCAATAGTGCCGGCACCGGTATAAAGATCATATACCAGCTCATCGCCTTTAAAACCGGCAAAATCCCGGGTTATTTCATACAGGCGAAGTGCCTGGATGGAGTTGGTTTGGTAAAAAGATTTTGGCCCGATGCGGAACTTGATGCCATTCATTTCCTCGTGAATGTATTCCGGGCCTTTAAAGGCTATAACATCCTGGTCAAATATGGTATCATTTTTTTTCTGGTTTACGATGTAGAGTAAGGAAGTGATCTCCGGGAAACGGGTATCAATATGGCTCATCAGGCCATTAATTTCGCTTTGTTCTGCGTAAGCAAAAACTACAATCACCATGATCTCGCCGGTTGATGAGGTGCGTACAACCAAATTGCGGAGCATACCGCTGTGATTCCGCAGGTCGTAATAGGTATAACCCTGTTGAATGGTAAAATCACGGATCTCGTTGCGCAGGTTATTTGATGGTTCGGCTTGCAGGTAACAATGGTTTACATCCAATATTTTATCAAACCTGCCGGGGATATGAAAACCCAGTGCATTCATATTCAGGGTGCCATCTTCTTTGTTTTCGCCGTCGTAAAGCCAGCGTTTGTTTGAGAAGGTAAATTCAAGCTTGTTGCGGTAATACCTGTCGGCAGGTGAAGGCACAATAGGCATAATGCCGTCAACGTTGATCTTAGCTAAGCGGCTTAAAGCATCTACTATCGATTTTTGTTTGAATTTAAGCTGAGCCTCATAGGTCATGTGCTGCCATTTGCAGCCACCACAGGTGCCAAAGTGCTCACAGAAAGGAGTGGTGCGGTATTCAGAAGCTTGTTTTAATTCGGTGATCTTACCTTCGCCGAAGTTTTTCTTACTCCGGTACACTTGTACATCGGCAATGTCGCCGGGTACGGCTTTATCTACGAAAAGAACAAAATCATCTGCCTTGCCTACACCTTTGCCTTCTTCGGCAATATCAATGATATGTACGTTCTCAAAAAACTTTGGTTTGTTAGCTTTACTCATCAGGCTGCAAAGTTAACCCTATTTATTTAATCCTGAAAATGGGAGAGGAGCGGCAAAAGAGAGCCTGTCGCCTTTAAAAGACGTTACGATACTAAAACAAGCTTTTTAAACAAATAAGCTTAGCAAATATTTAACCATATCAGTGGTATCGATATCTTCTATCTCAAATTGCTCATCAATCAGGTCGGAAAGTTCTGTTAGTTCGCGGCTCATAAAACAAAAAATTACTATGCTAACATAGTAATTTTTAAACTAAAAACCAAATCGGTATAAGGTTTAATTACCAATCAGTAAAGATTTTTGAAAACTTTGCTGATTGGTATATGCAATGCTTAATTTTTATCCCAATTTATCTTGCGCGAAAAGTACATCAACACGGCTATAATGATAAACAGCGCGATACTGCCAACCATTAAAGCAAGATCTTCCAGTTGAATGATGACAAAAATAAACGCATAAAACACCGCTAAAATAAAAGCGAACAGTAACGCCGCCTTCCCGTTTTTTAGCAGGGATGATATAAATACGGATATCAGTGCTATTGTTGATACAGATGCAATAATATAAGCCATGTTGTAGCCAACCTGCTCAGAAAACGACAGCAGCAACGTATAGTAAATAACCATCGCCGCGCCAATCAATATGTAGTTGAACAGATGTATCGGTTGTTTGCGGATAACCTCGGTTAAAAAGAGGGATATAAAGGTGAGCAGGATAATGAATATCGCATACTTGCTGGTACGCATGGTTTTCTGGTACTGATCAACCGGGAGGCGAAGCTTTACACCAAAAGTGGCCTCTTCCAGTTTTTTGTCGTTATCTAAGGTTTTTTGCTGACCGGTCCACTGTTGCGGGAATGGCCGGTTGTAATACATCATACGCCAGCCGGCGCTAAAGCCGCCGGTATCAACTTTAGAATCATCGGGGAGGAAATTGCCATCAAAGCTCGGGCTGCTCCAGTTGCCATTTACCCGCACATCGGTAGTTTTACCAAGTTGTAAAAAGCTTAATCCTTCACTGCCTTTCAGATCAAGCGTGTAATCAAATGGAATTTCGTTATTGTTTATTGCTGAAAGGTCAACACCGGCTTGCAAACCATTGCCAAATACGGATTCAAATGAAGGTTCGGCGCCAAGTATGGGTTGAGTTGTTTTTATAACCGGGTTGCTTTTCAAACCTTTTAGGTCGCTCACACTAAATTCAAACCTGGCTTTGTTTAAAAGGAGCTGGTTTATATTTATACCGAGTGAGGAGAGATCAAGCCTGGCAAAATTACCACTTACTTTTACCTGCGTATTGTACACCGCCACGTCAAATATGCCCCGGTGCCTAAGCTGTGTTGTAAGGCCTGCCTTAATGTGAAGGTTGTCGGGCAAAATGTACAGGTTTTCTATAGGCATCTGCTTAACGGTATCGGTCATATTTATTCCTTTTTTATAAGGGATAACCAATATCGGGCCTTTGATGATCTGGCTGGCCGACCAGCTATCTGATACCTCTTTGGCCGTTTCACCCTGTCTGACTGCACGTTCGGTTACCAGGTTTTGGACGAAGGCTGATGGAATTAAGAGTAAAAGCGCCAACAGGCCGATAAAGATCAATTTAAATGTTGCCGACTCTTTGAGCCAGCCTAATGTTGTTTGTTTGGGTGATTGTTCCTCTATCATGATTATTTAGATATAAAGTACTTTGTATTTCAAAGTTTATGATTAAAAAGAAAGGGCTCTTTGTTAAGCCCAAGACAAATATAATATAAAGTACTTTGTATTTCAAAGTAAATAATAGAAATTTTTACTCAAATAGTTAAAAACTGTTTAAAGGGCGGTCAGATAGCTATCAAATAAATTCATTGCCGTTGACTTTAGTCGACGGAATTATTGCCGAAAGACAGAAGGCTTTAGCCGAAATACAGCTTGGATTTGGGCTGAAGCCCGGCTATTTTACTTCTTTAATCCGTTGACTAAAGTCAACGGCAATAAGTAGTCTTTCTTTAGGTAGTTTTTAATTGAAAGGTATTCTTACACCGAAACCGCAGCCTTAACCAGATAAGGCAAAATCTCTTTCTGGAAAGAAACAAAATTTTTCCGTACATCCGAATCACTTACCGAGGTAAAGGCGAAACTGAACACGATGCTTTTGCTGCACTTGATCAGGAAGCGTAAGCGTTGCTGGTAGGTTTCGTGCTTGCGGATACCTGGCAGCTGGATAAACGATGCCATGAGCAGTTCCTCAAGTTCGTTAGAGAGGTTCTTTAAAAAATCCTGGGAGTTGGTTGACTCACGGATAAAATCCCAGCCGATAAACTCATTACAAACGGTGTAGGAGAGGCGGCAGGTTTTCATGATGAGGTTATTGAGATAAACCTCTTCATCAATATCATTCCAATTGCTTTGTACGAGGTCGTCAACACTGGCTTTGATGTAGTCCATCAGCAGCACGTGTAATACGGCCTCTTTGCTATCGAAGTATTTATAGATAGTTGCCTTGGCAATTTTTGCCTTTTTGGCAATCTCATTAACACTGGTTTTATGGTACCCGAATTTGCGGAAAAGTTCCTGTGCTGCCCGCTTAATGCTGTCTTTTATTTTATCGGCTTCCATTAATTAGTTACTTGAATTTCAAACTGGGTAACCGCTACCCTATAGGTTCTTAATGCCTTTGTGGCCGGAGCTTTTACCGGTGTGCCGTCTTCCAGGCTAAACTTTGAACCGCTGCAGGGATCGGTCACTGTAAAGCCTGTATTGTCTATAGTTACTGCGCACTTTTTTTCAGGCTGATAGCTGCTACACCGGTCGTAGGCCGCATAAGTGCCATTCACTTTACGGTAAATGATCAATCCGGACACACCATAACCGTTAATGGCCACCGCGCCGCCCGCAACGTTAAGGGGGCTCAATGCCGGTGTGCCCAACGCGGCCTGGAAATTAACAGGTACGCTCGGTACATTATCGGTTGCTTTTCCGCACGAAAAGCAACCGATAACTACCAATAGTATTATAGTGAGTTTCCTCATAAAATTTCAGTTTGGAACTGTTTCAGAAAGCGTACGTCATTCTCTGAGAACAGGCGCAGGTCGCGGATTACATATTTTAGATTGGCAATACGCTCCATACCCATACCAAAGGCAAAGCCTGTATATTTTTTACTGTCGATACCGCAGTTTTCCAAAACGTTAGGGTCAACCATGCCGCAGCCTAAAATTTCTACCCAGCCACTGTGCTTACACATGTTACAGCCTGCGCCGCCGCAAATGGTACATGAAATATCCATTTCGGCCGATGGCTCGGTGAACGGGAAGTATGACGGACGGAAACGTACCCTTGTACCTTCGCCATAAAGCTCCTGTACAAAGTGGTAAAGGGTTTGTTTCAGATCAGAGAAAGATACATTCTCATCAACATATAAACCTTCAACCTGGTGGAAAAAGCAATGTGCCCGGGCCGAAATAGCCTCGTTACGGTAAACCCTGCCCGGCATAATTGCACGGAACGGTGGTTTGCCGGCTTCCATCATCCGTACCTGTACCGATGAGGTGTGGGTACGCAGCGCAATATCATCTTTACCATTATTCTTTTTAATAAAGAAGGTATCCTGCATGTCACGTGCCGGGTGTTCATCAGGGAAGTTCAGGGCCGAGAAGTTATGCCAGTCGTCTTCAATTTCCGGACCTTCGGCAACAACGAAACCTAAGCGCTTAAAAATGTCGATGATCTCGTTACGCACCAACGACAGCGGATGGCGTGAGCCAACAGCGAAACCATCGCCGGGTAAGGTAAGGTCAAGATCGTTGCCCTTGCTCTGAACGCTTGAGCCAATGTTTTCCTTCAGATCGTTATACTTAGCCTCGGCCAGTTGTTTAAACTCGTTAAGTACCTTGCCAAAGGTGCGTTTCTCTTCCGGACTAACGCTTTTAAACTGCTCAAAAAGGTCTTTAATAATACCCTTGGTGCCTAAAAATTTAATCCGGAACGCTTCCAGTTCGTCGGCATTGGCCGGCGAAAAAGCATTGATCTCGGCGGTATATTGGTCTATCTGAGCTTGCATTATAATGTATTTAAAAATTGTTCGGCTGTTAAAACCGGTATTGTTGAGTTTTTATAGTCTTTTATATTTCGGGTGATGATTAGATCTACACCCGCATTTTTGGCGGCAAAATATTGAACGGCATCTTCAAAATCTTTAAAGTCTGAAGCTATCGCATCATTTATAGTTGAGGCGTCTTCGCCTAACACCCGTAACTGTTTCGATAGTAATTTTATAGCTTCGATTGCGGTTTCCGCTCCTAAGTGTTTCTTTGTAAAGTAGTGAACATTAATGAGCGTATGTACCGCTGTGCAAAAATTATATCCGCTATCTATGGGTAACGATAGAATTTGTGCAGATGCGCTATAAAAGGTCGGCCTATTTAAAATAACGTCAAGCAATACATCTGAATCAATAAAGGCCAATTTCATAAGCCGTATTTTTCATCAAGATGTTTATGGTACTCTGCTTTGGCGTCAAAATCAGGAATCGGCGTTTTTGAAAATGTTAGTTTTTTAACCCAATCCGCTATTTCTACAGTTTTTACGTTTGTCTTAGGCTCTTCAATAGCAGTAGCGCTGGATGTAACCCTTTTTAAATAACGTTCAATTAACCTGGACAGATTGGTATGCGTTTCATCGGCATAAAGTTCTGCCTGTTTTAAAACCTCCGGCTCAATATCTAAAATTAACTTTGCCATAACTTTCAATCGTCAATACGCAAAAATACGACAATTTACCTTATTTCAATACTCCCAGTTCCTTTCCAACCTTAGTAAACGCTGCAATGGCTTTATCAAGGTGGTGCATATCATGCGCTGCCGAGATCTGTACCCTGATCCTTGCTTTACCTTGCGGTACTACCGGGTAGTAAAAGCCTATTACATAAATACCTTCGTCAAGCATTTTTGCGGCAAACTCCTGGGCCAGCTTGGCATCATATAACATAACCGGGACTATAGGATGTACGCCGGGTTTAATATCAAAACCTGCTTCCGTCATTTTTTGACGGAAATATTGCGTATTGCTTTCCAGTTTATCGCGAAGCTCGGTGGTTTCGCTTAGCATATCCAATACCGCTATTGAGGCTCCGGTAATGGCAGGTGCCAAAGTATTTGAGAACAGGTAAGGACGGGAGCGCTGGCGCAGCATATCAATAATTTCTTTACGGCCAGATGTAAAACCACCAGATGCACCGCCCAAAGCTTTACCTAATGTCCCGGTGATGATATCAATCCTGCCCATCACATTATGGTGCTCATGCGTACCACGACCGTTTTTGCCCATAAAGCCCGAGCAATGGCTCTCATCGATCATGACCAGCGCGTTGTACTTATCGGCCAGGTCGCAGATTTTATCTAACTGGGCAATGGTGCCGTCCATGCTGAAAGCGCCATCGGTAACGATGATTCGGTGACGCAGTTCCTGCGTAGCTTTTAATTTTTCTTCCAGGTCGGCCATATCATCGTGCTTGTAACGGTAGCGCTGGGCCTTGCAAAGGCGCACACCGTCAATGATCGAAGCATGGTTCAACTCGTCAGAAATTATGGCATCCTGATCATTAAATAAAGGTTCAAACACGCCGCCGTTGGCATCAAACGCTGCCGCATACAGAATGGTATCTTCAGTGCCCAAAAATTCAGCTATCTTTTTTTCAAGCTCTTTGTGTATGTCCTGTGTACCACATATAAACCGTACAGACGATAAACCGTAACCATGCGTATCCATGGCATCTTTGGCGGCCTGTACTACTTTGGCATTACCCGATAGGCCGAGGTAGTTATTGGCGCAAAAGTTAATTACTTCGGCACCGCCCTGAACAGTAATATCGGCGCCCTGGGGCGAAGTAATGATCCGTTCCTTTTTGTATAACCCGGCGTTTTCAATTTCGGTTAACTCCTGTTGTAAAACCGGCTTTAGTGTGTTGTACATAGCATGCGTGTTTTAAAGAGGGCAAAATTAAGCATTCGCGGGCATTTGATAGGGTTTATTAAACCTTAAATAATTATTAACTGAATAATAAAACATTTTTAGGCCATAACACATTACCCATAAGTAACATATGAGAAAATATATACTACTATTAATCACTGCTTTTTGCGTAATAAGGGCCTCCGCACAGCAATCACTTTTAACAGGGAAGATAACCGATAAAAATGGACAGGCCATTCCTTTTGTTTCTATTTATATCCGTAATTCCACCTATGGTACAACGGCCAACGAAAACGGAATTTACCAGTTTAAACTTGCCCCCGGTACCTATAACGTCATATACCGCTATGTTGGATATACTGAAAAGATAGAGCAGGTCACCATAACAGATCAGGATCAGGAACATAATGTACAAATGGCCGATGAAGTATTTGCCACCAACAGGGTAGCCGAAACCTATCGTAAAAACCGGGATGCTGCCGATACTATTATGAAGCAAGTGCTGAAAAAACGCAAATACTATATTGAGGAGGCCACTTCATACTCCTGTGCTGTTTATATCAAAGGTGTACAAAAATTACTGAGCGTACCTAAATCATTGTTGGGGCAGGAGGTAAGAAAAACCCTCGATCTGGATACAAACGGTAGGGGGATACTCTATCAATCCGAATCGCTGTCTGAATATAATTTTCAAAAGCCCAACAAGGTACGCGAGATTACCATTGCCAACCGGATGGCAGGGCAGAATACAGCATTTGGCTACAAAAAAGCGTCCGACCTGCAGGCTAATTTTTATCAGAACGTATTTATCATCAACGGATTGGCTACCCGAGGCTTTGTTTCTCCGGTTGCTTCATATGGTCCCAGGTTTTATAATTACAAATTGTTGGGAACTTCTGTTGAAAATGGACATACTATTCATAAAATCCAGGTGATTCCGAAACGCGGGCACGGTCAGTATTTTCAGGGTGATATTTATATTGTCGACGGCGACTGGCGCATTTATAGCGTTGACCTGTTTATTGAAAATAAAACAAGCAACCTTAACCTGGTTGATACTTTAAAGATCAGGCAGCAATACGTAGCTATTACCGATAGCGTATGGATGCCGGCATCAACCCAGTACAACTTTAAAGGAGCTGTTTTTGGATTTAAATTTGGCGGATACTATGCGGCTGTTTACAATAATTATAAAATCAACCCAACCTTCCCCGATAACTTTTTTACCGGTGAGATCCTTAAAATTGATACGGCAGCCAATAGTAAAAAACCGGGCTATTGGGCCGATGCACGACCAATACCCTTAACTGCTTCGGAGGATCGTGATTACAAAAAAAAGGACGCCTTTGAAGAATATAAAAAGACAGATACTTACCTCGATTCGCTTCAGCATCATAAAAATCATATCAATTATCCGGGCTACCTGATTTTTGGTTACGCGGCCAGCAATAAAAGCAACAGGGACTCATTATACATCTTCCCGTTTATACAAACCTTTTATTACAATACGGTCGAGGGTTTCGGTATTAACGCCAAAGTAAGTTATATCCGTACCATTGATGATTTTCATTCGCTTACAGTTACGCCGGCTGTGCGCTATGGCTTCTCTAACAAGATCTTCAGCGCCAATATGGGTATTGATTATAAAAACGACCCTTTTCACAATGCAAAATTTTATGCTGATTTTGGAAGCGATGTGCTTGATCTGAATAATGTTGGCACGCGTTCGTTATATTTTAACACATTGAGTACACTCCTAAGCGAAAATAACTATGTTAAATATTACCGAAGCCATTATGGCGATTTTGGTTACCAGCGCGAAGTGATAAACGGCGTGTTTTTAAAAGGAGGTTTGTCGTATTCAAGTCGTTCGCAGCTTTACAATACTTCTTTTAGTAAGATAAAGGATATTAAGGATCGTCAATTTACATCAAATAATCCATTAGCCCCTCCGGGCACTCCGGCAGATGACCATTCGTTTTTGTTTCCGGATAACCAGGCACTGGTATTTAACGCCTCGGCTACTTTTACATTCGATCAGCGGTACGAGACACGGCCCACCGGCAAGTTTAACCTGCCCTCAAAATATCCAACCTTAACGGTAAACTACCGTAAAGGGTTTAAAAATATCATTGGCTCGGATGTAGATTATGATTTTGCCTCAGTCGACCTTTCGCAGGACCATATCCGTGTCGGTCTTTCGGGCTATTCATCATTTAAAGTATCGGGCGGAGGCTTTTTCAATAACAACAACCTGTACTACATGGATTATAACCACTTTTTAGGTAACCAGGGTACCACTTTTGATCCTACCTATGTAGGTAGTTTCCACTTCCTGCCTTTTTATACCTATAGTACCAACGGTGCGTTTTTAGAGGCGCATTACCAACATAATTTTGCAGGTTCACTATTTAATCATATCCCGTTGTTAAGAAAGTGGAAGTTGGAAGAAATTATCGGTGCCAACTACCTCACCACGAAAAATAACCGCAATTACCGTGAGTTTTATGTAGGCGTACAGCGCCTCATTTTCCGGGTTGACTACGGTATCTCATACGCCGGCGATAAAAAATACATCCAGGGGTTCAGGATCTTTTATGGAATCAGATAAGGTGAAAGGTTAAAGGCGAAAGGTAAAAGGTTTTTTGCCTAAACCAGATTAAGGTGCAGCTACCTTTCGCCTTTAACCTTTTACCTTTCGCCTAATTTTGAGCTTTCAGCTCAATTTCCTATCTTTGCGCCGCTCATTTAACACTGTTTGCAGCAGTATCAATGATTTTATGGAAATGTATAATACCTTACTTTACTATTGTTATTCGACAATAGCTAATGCGGAGCAATTTGCTGCCGATCATTTAAAATTTTGTCAAAGCTTAGGTTTAACCGGGCGCATTATTGTGGCCGATGAAGGGCTTAACGGTACTGTTTCGGGTACTGTTGAGGCATGTAAAGCCTATATAGATACTGTACACGCCGACGAGCGTTTTGCCGGTATCGACTTTAAAATTGATGAAGTAGATACGCCTTCCTTTGTAAAAATGCATGTGCGTTATAAGTCAGAAATTGTACACTCAGGTCTCCGCGACCCTAATGTCATCGACCCTAAACAAAAAACCGGCAAACACCTGGAGCCGAAAGAGTTTTTGGCGATGAAAGACAGGGACGATGTAGTTGTGCTTGACGTACGTTCAAACTATGAACACTCGTTAGGCAAATTCAAAAATGCGGTAACCCTTGATATTGAAAACTTCCGTGATTTTCCGGCCATGATTAATGAGCTGGCCAAGTACAAGGATAAAAAGATCCTGACTTATTGCACCGGAGGCATTAAATGCGAAAAAGCATCGGCCTTGTTGTTGCACGAAGGTTTCCCCGAAGTGTACCAGTTGCATGGCGGCATCATTAAATATGGTAAAGAAGCCGGCGGCGAGGATTTTGAGGGCAAATGCTATGTATTTGATAACCGCCTTTCGGTTGATGTAAACACCGTGAACCCGGTTGTTATTTCAACCTGTTTAAATTGCGGCAAAACCACGCCAAAAATGATCAATTGCGCCAATCCCGAGTGCAACGAGCATTTTACCCAGTGCGATGAATGCGGAACCGCTATGGACGGCTGCTGCAGCGATGCTTGTAAAGAGCATCCGCGTAAACGGGTTTATGATGGTACCGGGTATTATGTAAAAGTACCTCAACCGGTAAATGTGAGTAAAAACAAACTGCAGCCAATAGCATAACAGCTGTGGCACAATTAATTATATAAGGCTTACCCTCAAGGGTAGGCTTTTTTATTTTGTCGGGTACAAACACTACTTTAGCAAACTGAGCCGCTACATCCTATGCGTAAAACCCTGTGTATTATTATCGTTCTTGCTTTTATATCGGTTTGGCCGGCCTGGTCGGTAGATATTAAGAGCGTAGGCGTTCCGTATGTGCAAAATTATACAAAGGCCCTTTACCAGTTTGGTAACCAAAACTGGTCGGTAACGCGCGATGAGCACGATATTATGTACTTTGGTAATGCCGAAGGCCTGCTCACCTTTGATGGTAAATACTGGCAGCAGTACCACATGCCTAATGGTTTAATTGTACGCTCAGTTAGTGCTGATGGCAAGGGCAGGGTGTATGCCGGCGGATACGGTGAGTTTGGCTACTGGCATAACGATGGTAAGGGCATTTTAAAATACACCTCACTCGTTAACCTGGTACCGAAAAACTTTTTACCGGTAACCGAAGAGATCTGGAAAATATATTGCGATAACAACAGGGTGCTTTTCCAATCATTCGGGGCTATCTATATTTATTCGGCTGGTAAAATTGAAGTGGTAAAAACACATGAGCCGTATTTGTTCCTTTTTAAATGTGGTAGCCGCTTTTTTGTAGAGCAATTAACAAAAGGGCTTTTTGAGCTTAAAGGTTCAAAGACTGAATATATTGAAGGCAGCAATATTTTAGGTGCAAGTGGTGTGTTATCTATTTTGCCATTTCAACAGGGTAAATATCTCATCGGTACGGCAAAAAATGGTTTATTTATCTACGATGGTAAAACAGTTAAGCCATGGGTGAGCCAGGCAAATGATTTTTTAAAAACCTACCAGCTGAATAACGGCGCGGCCATCGCCGATAAGTATTTTGCCTATGGTACCATTCTTAATGGTATTGTGATAGTTGATACTGCCGGGCGTGTAGTGCAGCATATCAATAAAGCCAGCGGTATGCAAAACAATACGGTGTTAAGCCTTTATACCGATGCCAGCCAAAACCTTTGGGCAGGACTTGATAATGGTATCGATAGAATTGAGGTTAACTCGCCTTTGTATTTTTATTTCGACAAAACGGGCAAATTCGGTACGGTCTATTCCAGCATCATTTTTGATAAAAAGATCTATCTCGGCACTAACCAGGGCTTGTTTTACAGCGATTGGCTGCCTGATAGCCATAACAGCCCATTTCAAACCTTTGATTTTAAGCTGATCCCCGGCTCGCAGGGGCAGGTGTGGGATTTGTCGTTACAGGATAACAGGTTGCTTTGCGGCCATAACGACGGAACTTACCAGGTAAACGGAGCTTCCATAAAAAAGATCTCGGATGTGACGGGCGGATGGACTATTAAGAAAATGGCCCCCGATATGCTCATGCAGGGCACTTATACCGGCTTGGTGATCTACCGGAAAGATGCCGCGGGCAATTGGCAATTCAGCCATAAATTAGCCGGTTTCAGTGAGCCTTCACGCTATGTTGAACGTGATGCCAAAGGTCAAATTTGGGTAAGCCATGCTTATAAGGGTATTTATAAGCTCACTTTAAGCGCCGATCAGCGCACTGTGGTATCGCACGTTTATTACGACCAAAAACATGGTTTGCCGGGTAGTTACAACATTAATGTATTTGATCTCGATAACCGCACGGTTTTCTCGTCAGATTTGGGTTTTTATGTGTATGACGATATTACCGACAGGTTTTATAAATATCAGCAGCTTAACAGCAAACTGGGCACATTTGCCACCTCAAGTAAGATCATTAAGGCTATAGGTAAAAAATACTGGTTCATTAACCAGGGCAGGGTTGGTTTGGCCGATATGTCTGTTACCGGGAAGCTAACCATCGATACCAACAGGTTTTCTATCCTGAACGGACAGATGGTACAGCATTATGAAACCATTAACCGTATCAACAACTCAACCTATTTGATAAGTGTTGATGACGGGTTTGTGATATTAAACGATGCAGATGCTCAACTGCCCAATAGGATCAAAATACCTGATGTTTTGATCAGGAGGATAGAGAATGTTACCGATAAGGTATCGTTGATAACTGAAGCAGCAGAACAGAGCAATAACATTGAAATACCTTACGCCGAAAATAACATCCGTATAAGTTATTCTCTGCCTTATTATACCCAGGCTAAAATCAGGTTTCAGTATTATCTGGAAGGCTATTCGCATCAATGGAGCGAGTGGATGCCGCAAAGCCAAAAGGAGTTTACGAATCTTAACCAGGGTACTTATAATTTTAAGGTGAGGGCTAAGATCAATGATCAGTACCAATCCGCCGTTTCAACAATAACTTTTACGGTATTGCCGCCATGGTATGCCGGCAAAATAGCGCTGGTGTTTTATGTATTGCTGGCTGTATTGCTATTTTATGTGATCAGGTATTACTACGGGCTTAAATTGAAAAAACATCAGCAGCAGATTCAACAAAAGCTGCAGAAAGAGAAGGAAGAATTTTTGAAGCAGGAAGCTATTGCAAATGAGCAGCACATCATCAATATAAAGAACGAGCAGCTGCAAGCCGACCTGGCCAGTAAAAGCCGTGAACTCGCAAATTCGGCCATGAACATAGTTTATAAAAATGAATTGCTGCAAAAAATAAGCGACGAGTTAACCCACCTCAAGGGGGGCGACGGTAAGAAGCTTGCCGACGAGCAATTGCGCCGTATCCAAAAAGTGATTGATGAAGGCATGAGCGATGAGCGTGACTGGAACATATTTGAAACCAGTTTTAACGAAGCGCACGAAAATTTCTTTAAAAAATTAAAAGCCGGTCATCCGGACCTTGTACCCAATGACCTTAAACTATGCGCTTACCTGCGCATGAATATGAGCAGTAAGGAGATGGCATCGCTGCTTAATATTTCATTGCGGGGTGTCGAAATTCGTCGTTACAGGCTGCGCAAAAAGCTCAATTTGGAGCATGATAAAAACCTCACCGAGTTTCTCATCGAGCTTTAACACTACATCATTACCTCTCATTGTGCTATTTAGTGGCATTGGGTACTAAGCGGGCTGTGTAGTAGTTGGTTTTATTTTAACTGTCTGTTAAATAGGTGTTTATGTTTTATAAAAACATTTCGTGTGAAAGTATTCTTATGCTGATGTATTAATGTTGAGTTACATTATTTGCTAAAGGCTGATTATCTGTACAGCTTTGCAAATCAATAAACCAATTATTTTTTCAATCCGTATTATTTATTAACCACTATGAAAAGAATATTTACTATTTCAGGGTTGATGTTGTTACTGTTGTTTTGCCATGACGCGGCGTTTGCACAAAACGTTACACTAAAAGGTAAAATAACCGACGGAAAAACAGGTGAAGCTTTAATAGGCGTGTCTGTTTCAGTTAAAGGAACAACTATAGGTACCCAAACAGACGTAAACGGAGCCTTTACCCTCCAGGCACCGGGTAATGCAACTTTATCAATTGCTTATATAGGTTATGCTACACAAGAGGTAGCAGTTAACGGGCAAACAACCATAAACGTAGCCCTGCAGCCAAAGACAAACGAATTGCAGCAGGTAGTTGTTATTGGTTATGGTACGCAACGAAAGCTTGACGTAACCGGTTCGATAGCTACTGTTAAAGGCGCCGATGTTGCCAAACAAGCTTCACCTAACGCATTGAGCGGTTTACAGGGTAAAGTATCAGGTGTACAAATCACCAACAGCGGTACACCGGGTAAATCACCAGACATTACTATTCGTGGTTTAGGTACTATTTATGGTAATACCAAACCGCTGTTTGTTGTTGACGGTGTTTGGTATGATGATATCAGCTTCCTTAATCCGCAGGATATCGAAAGCTTCAGCATTTTGAAAGACGCATCAAGTACAGCTATCTATGGTATCCGTGCAGCTAACGGTGTAGTTTTGATAGGCACCAAACGTGGTACAAAAGGCAAACCGGTTATTAATTATAATGGCTACGTAGGTTTGCAGGCTGTTACTAACCAGGTAAAAATGGCAGATGCCAGCGAATATGCTACCGCGGTAAATGAGCTTTCGGCATTAAACAGCGGTGATCCCATATTCAGCAATCCTTCGTCATACGGTAAAGGAACCGACTGGTATAAACAAATATTGCGCAAGGCATTTACTACAAACCATGAGGCTTCAATAAGTGGTGGTACCGATAAGTATACTTACAACTATTCGTTTGGTTACCTTAACCAGGATGGTTTGGCTAAAACCAATAATTATCAGCGTTACACAGTTCACTTGTCAAATGATTTTAAGCCAACTAAAAACTTAAAATTAGGTTATACAGCAAGTGGCCTGTCTGATGTATCGCGCGATGTAAATGGCGATATCTTCCACCAGTTATTTGGCGCGGCTCCTACACTACCTGTACGCAAAGCTGATGGCAGTTATGGCGACCCTAACGACTATGGTACCGGCGACGGTAATAACTATAACCCGCAAGCCACTATTGATTTCTTTAATCAGCGTACAAAAAACAAGCGTTTTACTTATAACGCTTACGGTGAGCTTACCTTCCTTAAAAACTTCAAATTTAAGTCGAGCTTTGGCGGCGATATCAGCCAGAAAGAAATAAGGGGATATTCTCCTCAATACTTCGCTACCTTAAAACAACAGAGTAATAAAACCAATTTGGACATCAACCATACCGATGTGCGTAACTGGATTTGGGAAAACACCCTTACTTATGATGTTAAAATAAAAGATCATAAAATTACAGCCCTGGTGGGTTACAGTGCCCAAAATAACCGTACTAAACAAATAGACGGTAAGGCCGATTATGTTCCGTATGTGAAAAACGGCAGCATCAGAAGCTCGTTCCCTGATACCACCAATGTAAACTACTTTGCAACTCCGGGCAGCCAGATCCATACCCGTGCATTATCACAATTTGCACGTGTTAACTATTCGTTCAGAGATAAATACTTATTGAACGCTTCTATTCGTCGTGATGGTGCTTCTCAATTTTATGGAGACCACACCTACGGATATTTCCCTTCGGTTGGTGCCGGTTGGGTAATTACCAACGAGGAGTTCATGAAAGACCAGAAGGTATTCAGCAATCTGAAATTACGCGGAAGCTGGGGTAAAGTAGGTAACTCAGGCGTACCTATTAACCCAACCGTACAAGTTATCGCAACTGATCCTTACCTCACAGGTTTATTCGGCAATCCGCTTACTGTTTACCCGGGTGCAAGTATTAACTCTATTGTGCCGCCGTCTATTGTTTGGGAAAAAACAGTATCATCTGATTTTGGTATCGAAGGTGGCTTGCTTGATAACAAGTTAACTTTTGAAGCAGATTATTATAACAGGGAAACCCAGGATGCTATTTTCGCAATCCCGGTGGCTGGCTCATTGGGTACAAATAACAGCTCACTGATAGGTAACCAGGCAAGTATCCAAAACAGGGGATGGGAGTTTTCATTAGGCTGGAGAGATAATCCATCAAAAGATTTCAATTACAGCGTTAGCGCTAATCTCGGCATCAACAACAATAAAGTACTTAATGTTGTAACCGGCCAAAACCCAATTTATGACGGTGGCGAAGGTATTGCCAACGGCGCATTGGCTACCCGTACCGTTGTTGGCCAGCCAATTGGTCAGTTTTATGGATATAAAGTAACAGGTATTTTCCAAACAGCGGCGCAGGTTGTGACTTCAAAACAACCAGGTGCGGCGCCCGGGGACTTCATTTATCAGGATACCAATAACGACGGCATATTGGATAGCCGCGACCGTGTTGCCCTGGGTAGCCCGCTGCCGAAATACAACTATGGTATAAACACCTCTTTCACCTATAAAAACTTCGATCTTGCATTAGATTTTCAGGGCGTAGCCGGTGTAAGTGTTTATAATGCCAATATCGCCTACCGTTTCGGTAATGAAAACTTTACTCAGGACTTTTATGAACACCGCTGGCATGGAGCTAATACTTCAAATACCTACCCTTCAGTAAATGTTGGTAAGAACAGCAATGCCGCTCCTAACTCTTTCTATGTTGAAAGCGGTGCATACTTCAGGATGAGAAATGCACAGCTGGGCTATACCATCCCTGGGAACTTCCTGAAAAAACTGAATATTTCAAAAGTCAGGATCTATGCAAACGCGCAGAACGCCATCAACCTGTTTGGTTACAAAGGCTTCTCGCCGGAGATTGGTGGTGATGTAGGCAGCCGTGGTATTGATGCAAGTGTGTATCCGTTGTTTGCTACCTATAATTTTGGTGTTAACGTTACTTTTTAATCAATATAAAGATGAAAAATAGTACAAAATATTCGCATAAGGTCGTTGCTTTAGGTCTTATCGCTTCAATTATATCGTTTCAAAGCTGTAAAAAAAGCTTCTTAAATGTTGATCCGGCTCAAAATACCGCGGCCACCCAGTTTTTCAAAACCCAGGATGATGCCACAAAAGCGGTTAGCGCCATGTATGCTAACCTGCGCGAGTGGAACAACATAGCCTTTGCACCTATTGCTGTAGAGAGCATGGGCTCTGACGATGTAGAAAAAGGCAGTACCGCCAGTGATGCTACCTTCTTTAATGACTATCACAAATTTACCATTACTGCGGGGGATGCCCAACTGGGTGGTTTCTGGAAAGGTCAGTACCAGAACATCAACTTTGCTAACCAGATCTTGACCAACGTGCCTGGTATCACCATGGATGAAACTTTAAAGGCAAGGTATCTGGCCGAAGCTAAGTTTATCAGGGCTTATTCATATTTTAGGTTGGTTAGGGCTTTTGGCGATGTGCCGCTGCGTTTAACCTTACCTAAAGATGCATCTGAATATAATTTGCCGCGTACAGCAAAAGCACAGGTTTGGGCTGCTATTGAAACAGATTTAACTGATGCCGCTAATGTATTGCCACAAACTTACAGCTCTGCCGATATCGGTCATGCTACAAAAGGTGCCGCTATTGCGTTGCATGCAAAAGTTGCCATGTACCTGAAAAAGTGGAGCGATGTATTGAATTACACCAACCAGGTAATGGGCATGGGCTATTCGTTGTTTCCTGATTATGAACAAATGTTCCGCACCAATCATAAAAATAATCAGGAATCGATATTTGAAATCCAGTGCGCATTGATCCCTAATAACCCGGATGCGTCAAACTCACAATACTCGCAGGTACAGGGTGTACGTGGCGTTACCGGTGGTGGCTGGGGCTTTAATGTGCCAAGTCCGGAGCTGGCAGCAACTTATGAAACCGGCGATCCGCGACGTGACGCTACCATCATTTTCAGGGGCGAAACTACGCCAGAGGGTGATAAGATCCCGGCCAGCGGAGATAACCCGATGTATAACCAAAAATCATACGTTCCTTTTAGCCTGTATGTATCTGGCTTTAATGAAGGCTGCCAGCAAAACAAGATCGTTTTACGCTATGCTGATGTATTGCTGATGAACGCTGAAGCTAACAATGAGCTTGGTAATTCAGCAGCTGCTTTAATTCCGTTAGAGCAGGTCCGCGCCCGTGCCCGTGCAGGAAACAATGCTATTTTGCCAAAAGTAATTACAACCGATCAGGCAACCCTTCGTAAAGCGATATACCAGGAAAGAAGGGTTGAACTGGCTATGGAATTTGAACGTTATTTCGACGTGATCCGTCAGGGTAGGGGTACCGAAGTTTTTGGCTCACGCGGTTGGAAAGCCGGCAAAAACGAAGTTTGGCCGGTGCCACAAAATGAAATTGACCTGAGCGGTGGCGCATTAACACAAAACCCTGGTTATTAATTAGCCAATAAAATACACACAGTTGATTGATGATGAGGTTGCCTTGTTGGGTTTAACGGGCAACCTCTCTTTTTTTAATGAAAACCCTGTTTTTCATATCCAAATGCAAATAGCTTTATGAAAAAACTATTTATTACTCCGGTATTTATATTGGCTGCCATTTGCGCCTTTGCCCAAAAGCAAACAAAAAAATCAGAAGACGGCATTAAGCCCGTTGGTATTATAAAAAACCTTACCGATAGCGCTTTGCTGGATGTAGTGCAGCGCCAAACGTTTCGTTATTTCTGGGACTTTGGTCACCCGGTGAGCGGTCTGGCCCGTGAGCGCAGTAACACTTCTTTCGATTACGGTAACGAGGTGGTAACTACTGGTGGTTCGGGATTTGGCATCATGTCGCTCATTGTGGCTGATAGCCGCAAATGGATCACCCATGAGCAGGCGGTTGACCGTATGGTTAAGATCGTTAACTTTTTATACAAGGCCGATGCTTTTCACGGCGCTTTCCCGCACTGGTTAAACGGCGAAACCGGTAAAGTGATCCGCTTTGGCCGTAAAGATGATGGGGCTGATATTGTTGAATCTGCCTATTTATTCCAGGGTTTATTGTGCGCAAGACAGTATTTTAATGCTGATGCTCCTAAAGAACGCCGCATCCGCGACGTAATTAACTGGATGTGGGGCGAAATGGAATGGAATTGGTTTACCCGCGATGGCCGCGACTACCTTTATTGGCACTGGAGCCCCAACAATGGCTGGGCCATGAATTTTCCGATCCACGGCTTTAACGAATGTTTAATAACTTATGTGCTGGCTGCATCTGCCGAACGTTACCCCGTTAGTGCCAATGTTTACCATAATGGTTGGGCGCAAAGCGATTTCTTTAAAAACGGAAGAACTTTTTATGGCTTTAAATTGCCGCTTGGCTTTGATTATGGAGGTCCGCTATTCTTCTCGCAATATTCTTTCCTCGGCCTTAATCCTAAGGGATTAAAGGATGAATATGCCGACTACTGGGAACAAAATAAAAATCATACTTTGATCAATCATGCTTACTGCGTTGATAATCCTAAAAAATTTAAAGGCTATGGTGAAAATTGCTGGGGCTTAACTGCCAGTGATAACTTTGAGGGGTACAATGCACATTCGCCAACTAACGACCTCGGCGTAATTACGCCTACGGCCGCGTTATCCGCATTCCCATATACCCCGGAATATTCGATGAAAGCGTTGCGTCATTTTTATTATGACCTGGGCGATAAGATCTGGGGCGAGTATGGCTTTACCGATGCCTTCAGCGAGTCGCATAACTGGTACGCCAACTCCTATTTAGCCATCGATCAGGGCCCGATCATTGTGATGATTGAAAACTACCGGACCGGCTTGCTCTGGAAACTTTTCATGAGTTGCCCTGAAGTACAGGGAGGCTTGAAAAAGCTTGGTTTTGAAAGCCCCGCTATCGCGAAAAATTAATTCGGCATAAAAAAATAAACAAAAGGCCGTTAATGGGGTTAAATTTGTTTTGAAATAGCTGCCGATTATATTGGTTGCAAATAAAGAAGCACTTTACACCATGATCAAAACAATACGATTTACAGGAATGCTAAGCTTGTTCTTAGCATTCTCTTTTTTAGCCGGTGCCCAAAACTTGACTTCATTTGATAGAGGTAGTTTCATATCCAGGGGAGATACACTGCCATATCGGATCCTTTTTCCCAAACATTTTAATCCCGGTCAAAAATATCCCTTACTGTTTGTACTGCATGGTTCAGGCGAGCGGGGTAATAATAATGAAGCGCAGTTAGCATATGGCCCTCAAAGGCTTTTGCAGGATAGCTGCAGGGAATTGTATGAATCCATCGTTGTTTTTCCGCAATGCCCGGCAAAAAGTTATTGGAGCAATGTAAAGCAGGTTACGGATTCGGCAACCAATAAGCGCAAATTTATTTTCCAGGAAAATGCGCCGCCAACAATGGCGATGATCATGCTGATGGAACTGGTTGACCAGTTTTTAGATAAGCCATTTGTTGATAAGCACAAAGTTTATGTGGGAGGCCTTAGCATGGGTGGTATGGGGACATTTGAAATCATTGGCCGCGAACCTAATGTATTTGCAGCAGCCTTTGCCATTTGCGGCGGCGATAATACGCTGAACGCGAAGAAATACGCTAAAAAAGTTCCGCTCTGGATCTTTCACGGTAATAATGACCCGGTAGTACCTGCCGATCACTCGCAGGTAATGGTTGATGCTATTAAAGAGGCGGGAGGCAAGCCGCGGTTTACGCTATATCCAGGTGTAGGACACAACAGCTGGGATAATGCGTTCAACGAGCCTGATCTGTTGCATTGGTTGTTTTCGCATAGTAAGTAGAGGCGGGTAACATAAAAATCATATCATTGAGAAGGGAAGACGAAGCAATCGCATACTATACAGGGCGGTCACGCTAAACAAAATGAAAATTGCTTTAAATAAAAATGTCTTTTCGATTGAGCAGAGGTGGGCAATAGCGCTGGGGCGAAAGAGAAATCTCCTTATACACCACGCAAGTACCATAAGCATGTCGGCTCTGCAGGGAGGAGATTTCTCATTCGTTCCCCGCTCGAATGACAATAAATTTGTTGAAAGTTATCGACCTATTCTTCCCCTTCTGATTTCTTGGGAAGATTTTTGGCGTTGAAGCGTGGCTTGAAACCTAATTTAGGTGCAGGAGCTTCTGTAGCTGGTGTCTGTGGCTCTTCGGTCGGCTTATCCTCTTTCTCATCTTCTGCCTGAGCTTCAGTTTCAGTAGCTTTCGGCTTCATTGCCGCTGCATTAAAGCGTGGTTTAAAACCAGGTTTTGGTGCGGGAGGTTCAGAACCCGGTTTTATTTCTTCAATCGTTGGTTGCGGAATCTCGGCTGATGGTTTTACCTCTTCAACTGGTTGTTCCGATTCAGCCGGTTTAGGTTTCATCATGGCCGCGTTAAAACGAGGTTTGAACCCCATTTTAGGGGTAGGTGCTTCGGTTACCGGCGTTTGAGGCTCTTCAGGCGGACCATCCTCTTTTTTCTCTTCAAAAGGCGCTTCATTTTCTACCGGTTTGGGTTTTACCATACCGGCATTAAAGCGCGGCTTAAAGCCCATTTTAGGTGCCGGTGCATCCGCAGGCGGGGTTGTCGGAGTTTCTTCCTTTTTGTCTTCTGCCTGTGTTTCTGTTTCAGCTGCCTTTGGTTTTACCATTGCCGCGTTAAAGCGAGGTTTAAAACCCGGTTTGCCTGGTGTTACAGGAATTTCTGCAGTCGGGGCAGGAGCTTCAGCTTGTTGTTCTTTATCGGTTTCTGAAGATGCCTCGCTTGCTGCCGGTTTAGCCTTTGCCATAGCCGGGTTAAAGCGTGGCTTGAACGCTGGTTTGGGGGCAGTTTCAGGGGATGACGTTGCCGATGTTGTGGGTTCAGCTGCCTGTTGTTTAGATTCTTCAGCAGGAGCTGCAGGTTTTGGTGCGACTGGACGGAACTTCGGCGTAAAGCCAACTTTGGACGGCGTACCGGGTTCTGTCAAACTTTCGGTAATGGTTTGCTCGGCAAGCGGGTTTTGGATATGTGCTTTTTCGGTTTTAACTTCAAGCGGAACCGGGAACCGCCGCCTTAGTTTATTAAACCAGTATTTTTTGGTATGGTCGAAGCTTTTTTCGCCCATCTGTTCAAAGTGATCTTTAAATTCAGAAAACAAAGCAGGTTCGCCCTGTTGCAGGGCGGCAAGGTCAATTCTTTTCTTCTTTAAAAATTCTTCAAAAACCATTAGTCAATTTGAAAATTAGACAATTTGAAAATTTGAAAATGCCAGTTCGATTCTCATTTTCAAATTGGCACATTTTCAAAATCTTCAAATCGATCATAGCGTTACATCCACACCCAGCTTGTTAAAGTGGACGCCTTTTTCGGTCTGGCTCCAGTCTTCACGTTCCTCATCGGTAGCGTTTAATAACTGTGGAAACCATTCCAGCGGGAAAGCCTGCGGCTTGCCACCATCAGTTTCCACAAAAAGAAGGCCGTTAGCAAAGGTAACCTTTACTTTTTTTTCTCCTTTACGTGTGTTGAATAGTGGCATGATGTTTCTTCTTTATGTCATTGCGAGGAGGAACGACGAAGCAATCGCATGCT
This sequence comes from Mucilaginibacter sp. R-33, assembly GCF_049949235.1. Lineage (NCBI taxonomy): Bacteria > Pseudomonadati > Bacteroidota > Sphingobacteriia > Sphingobacteriales > Sphingobacteriaceae > Mucilaginibacter > Mucilaginibacter sp. R-33. The sequence continues at coordinate 4,129,664 of NZ_CP188089.1, read as the reverse complement.
GTACAGAGCGATGATGCTTCTGTGCGATTGCTACGCTATCGCTCGCAATGACATGGTGTTTATTGTTTGAGTGGAACTAAATCCGAAATCGAAATTCCGGAATCCGATACCAGGATTACTCCGCCATATTATGGTAAACAGCCTGCACGTCGTCGTCTTCTTCCAAACGGTCAATCAGTTTCATAATTTCAGGCACCTGATCTTCGCTAACAGCGTGGAATGATTGCGGGATACGCTCCAGCTTGGCCGATTTTACTTCGATACCCATCTCTTCTAACGCTTTTTGCATTTTACCAAAATCTTCAAAAGCTGTATGGATTACCGCAATATCGTTGCCATTTTCATCGGCTTCAACAAATATTTCTTCCAAACCTGCGTCTATCAATTCAAATTCAAGCTCTTCCAGGTCGCGGTCGCCCGGCTCAAAAGTGAAAACTGATTTACGGGTAAAGATAAAATCAAGCGAGCCGGTTTTGCCTAATGAGCCACCGTATTTGGTAAAGTAGCTGCGTACGTTGGCAACAGTACGGTTAGTATTATCGGTAGCGGTTTCAACCAACACGGCAACCCCATAAGGCGCGTAACCTTCGTAAACAAGCTCTTCGTAATCTTTTTCGTCGCGGCTGCTCGCGCGTTTAATGGCGGCTTCAACACGGTCTTTAGGCATGTTTACAGCCTTGGCGTTTTGTACCGCGGTACGTAAGCGTGAGTTGGTGTTAACATCGCCGCCGCCGGCTTTTACAGCCATTACAATTTCCTTACCTAAACGGGTAAACTGCACTGCCATTTTGGCCCAGCGCTTAAACTTTCTTTCTTTGCGGAATTCAAATGCTCTTCCCATGTTTTTTTAGTTCATTGTTCATGGTTGATAGTGATAGATCAACCTTGTTGTATTACAAAGCTTTGCCTTATAAAGACAAGGCGGTAAATATAATATTTGTTTATATAATGACAGATAAAAACCTTTATCCTTTCGCCTTTAACCTTAAATTATTGTTTTCAAATTGGTCAACATGTCGGCCACCATTTTTGGTAGGTCATATTCCAGTTTCCAGCCCCAGTCGTTTTGCGCGTAACTGTCATCTATTGACTTTGGCCAGCTATCGGCGATGGCTTGTCGCGGGTCGTTATTACTGTAACTGATCTCAAATTTAGGAATCAGTTTTTTGATTTCCGCTGCCAGTTGTTCAGGTGTAAAGCTAATGCCAGCCAGGTTATATGATGAGCGGATGCTGATCTGTTCGGCAGGTGCATCCATCAAACTGATGGTAGCCCTGATGGCATCATCCATATACATCATGGGCAGGGCGGTACCTTCGGCCAGAAAGCTTTCATAGCTGCCTGCTTTTAATGCCTGGTGAAATATATGTACGGCATAATCAGTAGTGCCACCGCCGGGATTAGCTTTCCAACCTATTAAACCGGGATAACGGATACTGCGCACATCAAGGCCGTATTTATTAAAATAGTATTCGCACCAGCGCTCACCTGCAAGTTTGCTAAACCCATAAACTGTATTAGGGTCCATCACGCAATACTGCGGCGTATTATGCTGCGGCGAATGCGGCCCGAAAACCGCTATAGAACTTGGCCAAAAAACTTTACTTACTTTAAACTCAACCGCAAAATCAAGCACATGCAGCAAACCGGTCATATTCAGGTCCCAGGCCATCTTGGGTTTTTGCTCTCCTACCGCCGAAAGAATGGCAGCTAACAGATAAACTTGTGTTGGGCGGTGCTTATCAAATATATGGTGCAGGTTGTCTTTATCAAGTACATTGATCAATTCAAACGGTCCGCTGCTGCCGCGCATAGCATAGGTTGGGCTGTTAATATCCGAAGCTATAACCGCTTCGGCCCCGTGTATATTTCTCAAAGCCATTACCAGTTCGGTACCGATCTGGCCATTGGCGCCTATCACTAAGATCTTTTCGCTCATGCAATTTTGAGTTTACCGCGCAAAGGTAGGAAATTGGTTTATTAAGTGAGTGGTTGATTGGGTTGATTAGGTGAGTGGGAGTGAGTCTGAAGTCTGATGTCCGAAAGTCCAAGCCATTTTAATTTTTCGGACTTACGGACATCAGACTTCAGACTTTTTCCGCGTTAGCGATAGTAGCGGATACCGGCCTGTGGCTAATGCCTTGTGTAGTATGAGCGGATAGCGCGGGCCGCAGGTAACGTCCTGATTCAGTTAGCAGTTTTGATTAGGCAGTTTGCAGTTAGTTTCTGTCTGAACTCGAATTAAACGAATTATTGGAATTTCTGGAATTTTGCCTGGCATTCTATTAATTCACTTAATTCTAAAAATTCCGGTTCAGACAAACTAATCGCTTGCAGAAGTCACAAGTCTGCCACCCGCTGGCCTTCGCTCAAGACTTGCGCCAGTATCGGGATTTCATGCTGTTAATTCTCAAATCCTGAAAATTCTGATTCAGACAACCAACCATTCACTTAATCAACCACTCCCTAATCCCCACAATAACCATAGACTTAATATTTCTCCGATACCAAAAAAATGTGCATATTTGAGGGTTTAACTTTTAAAACACATAATTAATTAAAAACAGGCGCTGTGAAGCAGCCTGATACATTCAAAAACAATTTAAAAAATGAAAGTCGCAGTAGTAGGTGCTACAGGATTAGTAGGCACCAAAATGTTGCAGGTTCTTGCAGAACGCAACTTCCCCGTTACAGAATTAATTCCCGTAGCTTCAGAAAAAAGTATTGGTAAAGAAATTACTTTTAAGGGTAAGCAATTTAAGGTGGTTTCTGTTGAGGATGCGATTAAGATGAAGCCGGACGTAGCAATTTTCTCGGCCGGCGGAAGCACTTCATTACAGCAGGCTCCTTTATTTGCGGCTGCTGGTACAACTGTTATTGATAATTCATCGGCATGGCGCATGGACCCAACCAAAAAACTGGTTGTGCCTGAAGTAAACGCTGATGTACTTACTGCCGAAGATAAGATCATCGCCAATCCAAATTGCTCAACTATACAAATGGTAGTGGCTTTAAAACCACTGCACGATAAATATAAAATTAAAAGGGTGGTAGTTTCAACCTACCAGTCGGTTACCGGTACTGGTGTTAAAGCTGTTGATCAGTTGTTTAACGAGCGTAAAGGTATCGACGGACCGAAAGTTTACCCTTACACTATCGATTTGAACGTGATCCCGCAGATTGATGTATTTACCGAAAACGGTTATACTAAAGAGGAAATGAAAATGATCCTCGAAACTAAAAAGATCATGGGCGATGACAGCATTAAAGTAACTGCTACTACTGTGCGGATCCCGGTTATGGGTGGCCACTCTGAGTCGGTTAACATTGAGTTTGCAAATGATTTTGACCTGGCCGAAGTTCGTGAACTGTTGGCTAACGCGCCCGGCATTGTGGTGGTTGACGATACTGCTAACCTGAAATACCCTATGCCGCTCGACGCGCATGATAAAGATGAGGTATTTGTAGGCCGCATCCGTCGTGACGAAACTCAGGACAATACGCTGAACTGCTGGATTGTATCTGACAACCTGCGTAAAGGTGCAGCTACCAATGCCGTGCAGATTGCCGAGTACCTTGCTGCTCAGCACTTGATCGGTCAGCCGGTTGAAGCGTAAGCAGAATATTTCTTTTCAGAAGAATAGGATAGGGATAGTCGTTTGATTATCCCTATGTTTATGCAGTAATATTTTGTTATGAAAGCCTTGAACCTGATTGCTCTATTCTGTTTTATTACAGTTAATAAACTCGTTGCACAAACACCGCAGGCTGTTGAGTCCGATCTGCTTAAATCATTTAAAAAGATTGAATACTGGCATCAGAAACAAGATACAGGCGACGACGGCGCGAGCGATGCTTTGGGAGATGCTAATGACGAATTTGGCAACAAGTTAAAAAAGTATGCAGAAACTTATCCCGCCTCCATCGGTATGCCTTTTAACTCGCTAAAGAAAGCGCAACTTGATATTTTCACTTCGGCAGATGGTTTGTTCAGGATCTACTCGTGGGAGACCTGGCAGGGAGGTACCATGCGCGATTTTGCTAATGTGCTGCAGTATAAAGTTGACGCTAAAACAAAATCAGTGCTGCTTACCGGGAGCCAGGAAATTTATATACCTTTTTACAGCAACCTGTACACTTTTAAAACGGGCGATAAAACTTACTATCTGGGCATTTACGGCACTATATATTCAAGTAAAGATGCAGGTACCGGTATCAAGGTTTTTGATATAGAAAACGGAAAACTTAATGACGATGTGAAGGTCATCAAAACAGGTTCCGGGTTGAAAAGTAAGATCTATTATGATTATGACTTCTTTTCGGTGGTTGATATCCCGTTTGAAAAACGTCCTACTATCACTTTTGATCAAACAACGCAAACTATATATGTACCCCTGGTAAATGCCAAAGCAGAGGTTACCTCAAAATTTATCACCTACAAATTCAACGGACGGTATTTTGAAAAAATAAAAAGCTAAAAAACAGCTAACTGGCAATCATCGTAACAGAATGTCTGCCGGATTTGCTTTTTTTGTGTATCTTGTTTACCGATGAAAACCTTTAAGTTAATAATTGTTTTCTGCTGCTGTTTTTACTCAGCAAATTTGTTTGCCCAGAGTCCGCAGGCCATTGAAACCGACCTGTTACGGATTTTTAAAAGGGTAAACTATTACGGTACTCACAAAAAAGAGTGGAAAGCAATTGATTCATTAGAAAAAATGAACAAGATCTTCGGTTTTAAGCTGAAGTATTATACCTCCAAATATCCCGGAACTATTAATTATCCATTTACCGAACTGGTTAAAGAACGGGTAGTGATCGCCACATCTGCCGATGGCTTGTTCCGTACTTATTCGTGGGATACCAGGCTGGGCAGCACCGGCTATGATTTTGACAATGTTTTGCAGTATAAGGTTAGCGGCAAAGTATCGTCATCGCTTAAAATGGATTCCGTTGGCAAAAAGCATAACCCGGTTTACTGGTACTCCAAAATCTATACCCTCAAGGCAAACAACAAGGTTTACTACCTGGCGGCGTATAATTCGGTACGTTCCAGTGTTGATGCTACCCAGGGCATCCAGTTTTTTACTGTCGAGAATGGTAAATTGAACGGAGTGGTATTATTGGTTAAAACCCCAACCGGGATGCATAGCAAGCTTTATTTTGATTATAACTTCCTTTCGGTAGTTAATATGAAAGTGATCCCGACTATTTATTATGATGCTAAAACACAAAGCATCCATAGTCCGTTAGTTAATGCAAAACGAGAGGTTACCCGCGACTATATCGTATATAAATTTACAGGTAAGTACTTTGAACGGGTAAAAAATTAACTTTGCCCCATGATCTCTTTCGCCCATCGTGTTTTTATGGAAGTTGCCGCCAACCTGAGTTTCAGTAAGGCTGCCCAGGTGCTGTTTATTACGCAGCCGGCCATCAGTAAACATGTTAAAGCGCTTGAAGATCAATATAAAGTGCCCCTGTTTGAGCGTAAGGGCAACAGTATTTTATTAACCGAAGCCGGAAATAAGCTAAATGAGTATTTACAACAGGCAACAGAGATAGAGCGGAAGATAGAGTATGATCTTTCGGTGTTAAGCAATCTTTCGCAGGCTGCCGGGCATTTGCGTTTGGGCGCAAGTACAACTATTGCCCTGTATATTTTACCTTCGATACTTTCTGGCTTTCAGCGCGAATACGCCAATGTGGATGTACAGCTTGTAAACCGTAACAGCGAGTACATCCTGAACGCTTTGCTAAACCATGAGGTGGATATCGGCATTATCGAAGTTGATAACAAACTCACTACCGTATCATACAAACCATTTATGAGTGATGAGGTGATCCCGGTTTGCTCGGCTAAAAGTCCGCTGGCAGGCAAGTCATTAACATTAAAGCAGTTTGTAAAAACGCCCCTCGCCGTGAGAGAGCGTGGTTCGGGCACGTTGAATGCCGTATTAAAAGCCTTGTCTGCTTTGCATATTAAACCGGCCGACCTGTCCGTAAAGATCCGCCTTGGTGGTACCGAAGCTTTGAAAAACTTCCTGCTGGCCGATCAATGTCTTGGCTTTATGCCGCGCCCGTCAATCATCAGGCAATTGGCCGAAGGTGATTTGGTTGAAGTGCCTATTGAAGGTTTGAAAATTAAGCGTGATTTCTTTTTTATCCGTCGTAAGGGGACAGAGGATTATGGGCTGACAAGTAACTTTATAAACTACGCGTTGCAGCATATTGGACACTCATCTGAATAATAAGTACACAAAATCGGCAGAAAAAAACTTTGTGTTTTCGCCTCTCTGCGAGAAAACTATTTAAGAAGCCTAATTCAAGATTGGTACTAATCAAGTTATTATAGTCTCTTTTAAAATTCCTAAAACCATCCTTATTTTTGCCTGTATTTATATTGTATTTAATTTTTATAATCATTAATTAATAAATTATAAATTATGGCAAGTTTAAATGGTCGTAAGGTGGCAATCCTTACCGAAGAAGGATTTGAGCAGGTTGAATTAACAAGCCCAAAACAAGCCCTTGAGCAGGCAGGTGCAACAGTACATGTGATATCGCCCAAAGGCGGAAAGATCAAAGCCTGGGATAAAACCAATTGGGGTATTGAGATCAATGTTGATAAACAGCTTCATGAAGTAAGCCCTGATGATTACGACGCGCTGGTTTTACCAGGCGGCGTGCTTAACCCCGATAAATTGAGGCAAAATAAAGACGCCGTTGCCTTTGCATCTGCATTTTTGGATGAGGGCAAGCCGCTGGCAGCCATTTGCCACGGCCCGCAATTGCTGATAGAAACAGGTATGATCAACGGGAGACGGTTAACTTCATACCCATCGTTACAAACCGATCTTAAAAACGCCGGGGCCGATTGGGTTGACGAAGAAGTGGTAGTTGATAATGGCCTGGTAACAAGTCGCCGCCCTGACGACCTGGAAGCATTTAACCGTAAAGCTATTGAAGAGATAGGCGAAGGCGTTCATCATGTGTAGCCCCACCCAACCCTCCCCGGATGGGGAGGGCTTTATTATGTATTAAAAAGTCTCCCCATCCGGGGGAGATTAGAGGGGGCTTGCTTATCTTTACCCCATGCCTCTCCCCAAAAAAGCTTTGATTATTGGCGCCGGTATAGCGGGTATTGCGACAGCTATCCGCCTGGCGGTAAAAGGATATCAGGTTGAGGTTTATGAGGCTAATAGTTACCCCGGCGGTAAGTTGAGCCAGTTTGAGCAGGATGGTTACCGCTTTGATGCCGGGCCGAGCCTGTTTACCATGCCGCAATATGTCGAGGAGCTTTTTAAGCTGGCCGGAAAAACCCCGTCTGATTATTTCAGGTATCAAAAGCTGGATGTTGTTTGCAGGTATTTTTATGAAGATGGTACGCGTTTAACCGCCTACGCCAATGCAAGCAAGTTTAGTGATGAGATACAGGAAAAGACAGGAGAACCTGCCGCAGCTGTAAAGCATTACCTTGATAACAGCAGTACGGTCTATAATATTACCAATCATGTTTTTTTAGAGCGCTCATTGCACCGGCTCAAGACATACCTGTGCTGGGATACGGTTAAATCAATATTACGGTTTGGTAAGATAGATGCCTTTCGCACTATGCACAAGGCCAATGAGGTCTTTTTCAAGGATAAAAGGATAGTGCAATTTTTCGACAGGTATGCAACCTACAACGGTTCAAACCCTTATAATGCGCCGGCCACGCTGAACGTAATCCCGCACCTGGAGCAGCATTTTGGCGCTTATTTTCCGGAGAAAGGGATGTATAATATCACTTCTTGCTTAGTGGAGCTGGCCGAATCATTAGGTATAAAATTTCACTACAATAACCCGGTAGCAGAAATTGCATTGCAAGGACATAAAGTAAGAGGGATCAAGACGAATGATGAAGTAATTGAAGGGGATCTTGTGGTATCCAATATGGATATCTGGTTCACCTATCACAAGTTGCTAAGCAGTCGTCCCAAACTTCACCCTCAAAAAATATTAAACCAGGAGCGAAGCAGTTCGGCCCTGATATTTTATTGGGGGATCCGGGATCAGTTCAGCGAGCTTGACCTTCATAACATTTTTTTCAGTGCTGATTACGAGGCCGAGTTTAATCACATTTGGAAGGAAAAAGAGATTTATCACGATCCAACCATCTACCTCAACATCAGCTCTAAATATAAACCAGACGATGCTCCCGAGAGTTGCGAAAACTGGTTTGTAATGATCAACGTACCTGCTAATACCGGGCAGGATTGGGATGCACTGATAGCCGGGGCGAGGGAAAATGTATTAAATAAGTTAAGCCGTTTGCTAAGTAAAGACATCCGTAAACTTATTGCTAATGAAAGCATCCTTGATCCGCGGAGCATCGAAAGCCGCACGTCCTCGTACCAGGGCTCGCTTTATGGTACCAGCTCCAACAGCCGGTTTGCAGCATTTTTACGGCATGCCAATAAATCCTCAAAAATAAAAGGTTTATATTTTTGCGGGGGAAGCGTACACCCGGGAGGAGGGATCCCGCTGTGTTTGCTGTCGGCAAAAATTGTGAGTGAGTTGGTTGATTAGTTGATTAAAGGAGGAAGATTGGAGTTTAACTTACCAATATCCCCCCCCTTTTGGCTATCGGCCGCCGGTTTAGTATGGCATGACGAACATGCATGAATTTACAACCATCAACTCCCTTTCCTTTTTCTCCCGTTATAGCTTGTTATGGTTACCTCTGCTATATTGGCATCCAGTTCCAAGATCCTTGACGATTGCGATAGGTAGGTTGATCCATAATAAAATTCAATATGCTTTTTGCCTCCGTTCTTGAGCGTAATATCAGCATAAAAATCATCGGCCTTTAATTTAATATATCGCCTGGCAGAATTAACGCCCGTTTTGCGGAATACTTTAATGCTATCCTGATTTTGGGTAGCTACTAAAACCCCGCTTCCTTTTGCCGATTGCACACTTGCCAGCCCTTTACCGTCGCCCGCAATATAAATGCCGCTATTAGCTACTGATAGCGGAGCAAAGCTGCCTTTTCCATTGCCTTTCATATATAAACCCATAAAGGCATCATGCCTGCCGGTAAAAGGTTCCATGCCAAAGTCGTTACCAGTCATTATCAGGTCGAGATTGCCATCGTGGTCAACATCTTCAGCTATCATGCCGTACACCGGGGCCATTTGTGCATCTTGCGGTAATGCACTGATACTAAAAGTACCAGTGCCTTTGCCGGTGATAAGGCTGGTGTTCATATCTGTAGCTTTAAGTACCACAGCACCTGCTTTGTCTTTTTCGCTCCAAAGATCATTCATCGTCGCATGACCAAAGCCGCGGTAGCTTGGATATTTTTTGCGGATGGAGATCACCTGGCTGATGAGGTCATCGCGGGTATGCATGGGGAAGGGTTTCTGTGAGCCGTCCTCATCCTTCATAAAGCAAAATATCATGGCATCGAAGGAGCCGTTACCATCCAGATCTTTACCCATAATGGTCATGGGTTGCTCAAATGATGCTTTGTAGTTTGAGTTTTGGCCCAGGTTACCGGCTACGTAATCAATGTTGCCATCGTTGTTAAAATCCCCGGCAACAATGCTGTTCCACCAGCCCACATGATCATCAATGCCCGATTTGATTTTGCTAAGGCCATGGCCGGTGTTTTTGTAAAAGGTAACCGGCATCCATTCGCCAACCACCACCAGGTCCGCCTTGCCATCCTTGTCAAAATCCGACCAAAGCGCGTCGGTGATCATGCCGCCATGTATCAGTTCGGGGCAAAACTGGCTGGTAACATCGGTAAATTTACCATCATCGTTCCTGAGCAAATGGCTAACGGGTGATGAAGGGTAAGCGCCTGAAACCGATCTTGAACCTACAAAAAGGTCAAGGTCTCCATCGCCGTCAAAATCGGCGGCGCGAACGCATGAACCGTTATCGTATTCCACTGGCACCGCGGCAAGGTCGCGGGTGAAATGGCCTTTTTTATCGTTGATGTAAAGCCTGTCCTGAGCCGTGGTATGCCCTTTCTGGAATTCGTAACTACCACTTGCGATATACAGATCAGGGAAGCCATCGCCATTGGCATCAAACAATAATGCACCCATGTCTTCCTCTTCTTTAAAATCTTCGTGCATAAAACGGTTGTTATCCCTAGCGAAATGACCGGTTGCATCCTGCATAAAAAATACCCCTTTGTTACCTGCTGAACCTCCTATAAAAAGGTCATCGTAACCATTGCCATCCACATCGCCAACGGCAATAGCCGGGCCATACTGGCTTAGCTTGTGCGGCAGGGTAGGCTGGATATTATAATCGATAGCGTCTTTTTCCTGGTGCACGTATTTTATGCCTGTTTGGTTGTTAGCCTCCTGAAACACCGGGATGATTTTGCCGGATGCCTCTGGCGGGAAATAGCCCGACGCGTTTTTATATTGTAATGTAAGTGTTTGGTTTCCCTTAACATTGGTAAGCAACTGGGTTTTACCATCGGGCCAGCGTACTCGCAATGAATCGACAAATGTAGTGGCCCCTATGCCAAAATGCCCGCGGGCATCATCCGTACTCATATAGCCGCGACAGGGTTGCTGGTCATAAAACTGCTGCTTGCCTTTGTAATAGATACGGATGGTAGCACCAATACCGTCAATATTTTTGCTGTCGCCCTGTAGTGCAACAGTTAGGTAGTGGTGATCTTTGGCTACCTGCGTTTTGCTGTTAGCCGTGTTTTCATAAATAAAAGCATCGTCGTCGATATTATTGATCACGAGGTCAAGATCGCCGTCATTATCCAGATCGGCATAAACGCCGCCGGTTGAAAAGGTAGGTTTCACAATTCCCCAATCTTTCGATTGATCTTTAAACAAATACCCGCCCGCATTCCTGAAAGCATAGCTCGGCGTTTTTACAACCGGAAATGAATCGGCAGCAGCTAAAGTAGTATTCTCTTTAACGGTACGGCCCTGATCGTTACTGTACAGGGCGTGATCAAGGTCCGTAACATCGCGGGGATAACCGTTGGTGATCATCATGTCACGATAACCGTCGTTATCAAAATCGGCCACAAGGGGTGTCCAGCTCCAGTCGGTTTGATAAACACCGGCCTGGTAAGCTATTTCGCTGTATTGCGGATGGCCGGCAGGAGTTTGTCCCTGATTAAGCTGCAGCACATTGCGGATGTACTGGTGCTCGTATTTAAACTTGTTATTGTTGATATAGGTAATGTAATTATCGCCTACAAGCATCGTTTTTTTACGTACGTTTTCTTCGGGCAGCATCTCTAACGATACCAGGTCGGCCTTGCCATCATTGTTGATATCAACCATATCCGATCCCATTACCGACCAGCCCGTGTGTTTAAAATACTCGCCCGCGCGGTTGCTGAACGTGCCGTTTTTATTGTTCACCCACAGTACATCGTTCGATATAAAGTCGTTACCTACATAAACATCCGGCCAGCCATCGTTATTCACATCGCATATGGAAACCGAGTTGCCAAAGCCCTCTATCAATATCCCTGCTTCTTTGGTTACATTGGTGAAGGTGCCATTTCCGTTGTTGCGGTAAAGGCGGTCGTTATTCTGTGCGCTGCCATCAGTTAATTTGGGGCGATAGGCCACTGGTGTTTCTTTGCCTAAAAAATTGGTGAGCAGGTACATGTCAAGGTCTCCGTCATGGTCGTAATCAAAAAATACAGCCTGTGTGCTGTAGCCGGTATCCTGCAAGCCATATGCTGCTGCCGATTCTTTGAAGGTTGGCACGCCATCTTTATTGGTTGCCTGGTTGATGAAAAGCAGGTTTTTGCGGTGGCTGGGATCGCTTTTAAATGATGAGCAGACGTATATGTCCGGCCAGCCATCGTTATTGATATCAACTACTGATACACCTGCGTACCAGTCGCCATTACCGGCTACACCCGCTACATCGGTAACATCTTTAAAAGTAAGTGAGCCTTTGTTAATGTATAATTTATTGGCGACCATGTTGCCGGCAAAGTAAACATCGGGCAGGCCATCATGGTTAAAATCGCCAATACCAACACCGGCGCCATTATACAGGTAGGGGTGATTAAGTATGTTGATGCTGTCACTTTCGGTAACGGTATTTTTAAAATCGATACCTGTTTGTGAAGCATCGAGCAGCTTAAAGAGCGTTGGGCCCGATGACTTTTTTGAACATCCGGCACCAAAAAAAAGTAACAATAAGGTAGATAGTTTAAACGCTTTGGGTAAACTTTTTATCATGCAGATATGGTTAATAATTGATTGATGGTTTATGCTTTGGTTAAGCTTTAACTTATTGGTTATAATGCAATAAGCCACTGTAAAGAAAACGGATTTTACAATTCCGGTTTCTGCAAATTGTATCAAAAGTTAGTTAATTACTATCGGCACATACTTAAATATTGATTATCTGTTAGCTTTGATCTGAACCCCTGATTTGAGGGGCCGACCAATTAAACTGATCAAGCCGTTGCTGTTTCATCATGATGAAGAGACTATATTTTGCACTTATCGTTATTATAACCTGCTCATCATGCGGTAAAAAGAGCTGGGAAAAACCGGCCGAAAATCCGGATTTTATCCACCGGTCTATTAAAGATGTTACTGATGTGGTAAGGCATGATATTTATTCGCCGCCGGTTGCCAGTCGTATTTATGCCTATATCAGTGTGGCTGCATATGAGGCTGCGCGAAATGGCGATAATCATTACCAATCGCTTGAAGGGCAACTGAAGGGGCTCGACTCAGTGCCTAAGCCTATAGCCGGTAAAAAATATTGCTTCACGTTATCGGCATCGCATGCTATTTTAACCGTTGGCAAAATCCTGGTGATGAGTGAGGGCAGGATAGAGGGTTTTCATGACAAACTGATGCAGGAGTTTAAAAATACCGGCATGCCCGATAGTGTTTATGATAATTCGATAGCGTACGGTAAACTTATTGCCGACAGGATCATTAAATGGGCAGGCAAGGATAACTATAAACATACCCGCTCATTATCAAAATATGATGTGCAAACCGATGATGCCAGCTGGAAGCCCACCCCACCGGCCTACATGAAAGGTATTGAACCGCACTGGAACGAGATCCGACCATTTTTGCTTGATTCGGCACAGCAATTTAAACCGGCCCATCCCTTTACCTTTAGCAACATTCCCGGCAGTAATTTCTATAAACTGGCTATGGAAGTATATGATACCGGCAAGCACCTCACCGATGATGAGGCGACTATCGCCACTTTTTGGGATGATAACCCCTTTAAGGTGAATATCAACGGGCACACTATGTTTGCCACAAAAAAAATCTCGCCGGGAGGGCATTGGATCAATATCACGGCGCTGGCATGTCGCAAGGCGAAGGCCGGTTACGTGAAAAGCGCTGAAGCTTATGCTTGTATAGCTGTAGTTATTGCAGATAGTTTTATAAACTGCTGGGACGAAAAATACCGGAGCAAGGTGATCAGGCCCGAAACTTACATTAACCAGTATATTGATCAAAGCTGGATGCCATTGCTGCAAACGCCGCCTTTCCCCGAGTATACCAGCGGGCATAGTGTTGTATCTACCGCATCAGCAGCCGTGTTAGGCAAATTATTTGGCGATGAATTTTCGTTCGTCGACTCGACAGAAATGGAGTTTGCCATCCCCGCGCGCAATTTTAAATCCTTTAAAGCCGCGGCCGAAGAGGCCGCTATCAGCAGGTTTTACGGAGGTATCCATTATATGCCATCAATAACTAACGGTGTAGATGAGGGCGATAGGATAGGGCAATTTGCGTTAACTAAGTTGCATACTAAGAAGTAGCCGGATGACTGGTTTCGACCGTGTTTTTATGAATGGCCCAACCCGGCGCCAGTTCAGAATATAAATACTGATACCAGGAACAGCAAATAGTATGAAAGTAGTAACGCTTTCGCCAGATTCATAACGGCATAATCAGGTGAATTTATAAGGGTTATTTCCATCAGTTGTACCTTTAGTCGAGGGGTAATTATGGAACAATTTATAATATTAAAACAATGAAAAACTCATTTGTATGAACATTTAAGCTATGAAGATCTGAAAGTAAATAATCGATACCAATAACTGCTGTATAGTTAGGTTGGTAGAAATAGAATAAGTCATTGAATCATTAACGTTCCATACAATCTATAAATATCCTGTTTGGCAAATTAAAAACACTCGCTTAAACCATGTAAATACATAATTAACCTTTTACTATCTTTACCTGTACTTATATCCTCATTAAGGTTAGTAAAAGCCACTATGAAATTAGCCATCGACCATAAAAGCCCTATTCCACTCCATATACAGGCCGAGCAATTGCTTCGCGAACTGATCAAAGATCCGGTTTACCAGGCGGGTAAATTATTGCCTAACGAGGTAGAACTGGCAAAAAAGTTGGCTATATCCCGCACAACACTGCGCCAGGCTATTAACAAACTGGTTTACGAAGAACTGTTGATCCGCAAAAAGGGTTTTGGTACCAAAGTTGCTAACTCGAGGATCAGTTCAAAATCGATGAACTGGCTCAGTTTTTCGCAGGAAATGAAAGCGAGAGGTATTACCGTAAAAAATTATGAGCTGCATGTAAGCTGGGTATTTCCTGATGAAAGCACCGCCAGCTTTTTCGATATCAGTACAGAGAAAAAAATTGTGAAAATGGAGCGGTTACGGGGCAGCAGCGACAATCCTTTTGTTTATTTCATCTCTTATTTTCACCCGCGGATAGGCCTTACCGGCGAGGAGGATTTTAAACGCCCGCTCTATGAAATGCTGGAGGACGAATATTCTACGATAGCAAACCTGTCAAAAGAAGAGATCAGTGCACTGGAAGCTAATAAGTTTATTGCCGCCAAGCTTGAAATTGAAACCGGTAGCCCCGTATTGTTCAGAAAAAGATTTGTTTACGATCAGGGCGAGCGCCCCATGGAGTATAACCTCGGCTATTACAAAGCCGAAAGCTTCGTATACACTGTGGAAAGCCGCAGGACCTGATTATAAAGCGCTATACCCGATACCGTTAAGTTAAGAATTGACAAGCTGCACCAGAGGTGCAAAGGTTTGTAGCATATTAGCGCCTCCAGCTTTCCATTGCCCCAGAGGGACAAAACCACGCGCTTTGCCACTCAAATGGTCCCAGTATTTTATGGGTTAAGTTAAACTTAAGAGGGAATCTCGCAATCCCCCACTTTTTAAGTTAACGACTATGTTCATTAGTTCATTGCCAATTATCCATAAACCAATCGCTATCTATAAAAAAATACCAATAAAAATAAAATTTTCATACTAAGATGACAATAAATGTAAAGATTACACGTATATTTGTAACATCATGTGAATGGCTGACAGGCAGCGCCGCCGGTTCGACTCCGGGTTTACATCTCTTCTCATAATTTAGGTTTATAATTGGTTAGAACGCATTCCTGCCCATCAGGAGTGCTTCTTTTTTTTATGCCCTTTTTGAAGCGGAAGGCGGAATGCTTAAAGCAGAAAGCTTTTGAACTTGTTACCCATTGTTCCCGATAAACTCTTATATATAATATCACGAAATATATTAAAGTGCTTTTTGGGTATCCTGTGTCGTATTATTACCATGCTTAACATCCTTTACACACCTAAAGCCAACGTGGTTTGTTGCCGAGCGATATTCGCCTTTACCTCTCGAGCCTACCATATAGCGGGTGCAGTACTGGTCAGTACATAAAAATGAGCCGCCTCTTTGAACCTTCTTTTTTTGCCCCGGCTCCTGCGGATCTGAAGAATCAGAAGGCCCTTTAGGATTGCGCGCAACCATATTAGGATTAAAACTATTATAATAATCATTTCGGTACCAGTCAGCACACCATTCCCATGCGTTGCCGGCCATATCATACAAACCGTAAGCATTCGCAGGGTATTTTTTTATTGGTCCCAGGCCGGTTTCACCATCTTCGGCATTATCATGATTAGGAAAAGATCCCTGGAATGTGTTGGCCATCCAGCGCCCGTCCTGTTTTAACTGGTTGCCCCAGGGGTATAGCTCACCGGCTTTACCTCCTCTTGCAGCAAACTCCCATTCGGCCTCTGTGGGCAGGCGTTTTCCGGCCCATTTGGCATAGGCAGCAGCATCTTCCCAGGCTACCTGTACTACCGGATAATTTTCCTTCCCTATCAAGTCGGAGCCCGGCCCAAGCGGGTGTTTCCAGTCGGCCCCGTTTTGGTACGACCACCATTGCGAAATATCATCTAATCGCACTTTTTGATGCGGCGGCGTAAAAACCACCGATCCGGCAACCAGTTTTTCGGCCGGTACACCCGGAAATTCAGCCTCGGTAGGTTTTTGTTCAGCCACGGTTATATAGCCGGTAGCTTTTACAAATTTGGCAAATTGGTTATTGGTTACCTCGGTTTTATCCATGTAAAAACCATCAACAAAAACCCGGTGAACAGGCCTGGCATCGTCCATGGCTTCCATACCGCCATCGGTCATACCCCTTGGATTAACCCCACCCATGCTAAAGATACCACCAGGAATCCATGCCATATCCCGATCAGCTTTATTGGCAGATGTACGGTTCAAGTTAACTATTGTGGGTTTAAATGCCTCCCCGCCTTGCTGCATGTATAAAATGCTGTCTTCCCTGATCATCCCGTTTTTGGTACAGGAAATGGCTGCTTTAACTTTAAATCCGGCAGATGATGCATTAACAAGCCTTGAGTTTGTGGT
The DNA here is from genome assembly GCF_049949235.1 of Mucilaginibacter sp. R-33. Taxonomy (NCBI): domain Bacteria; kingdom Pseudomonadati; phylum Bacteroidota; class Sphingobacteriia; order Sphingobacteriales; family Sphingobacteriaceae; genus Mucilaginibacter; species Mucilaginibacter sp. R-33. Next base: position 4,112,961 of record NZ_CP188089.1, on the reverse strand, counting down.
ATCAGTTTCATTTTTATGGCCGGAGGCGTGGCAAGCCTGGAAAACGAGAGACAATAGCATCAGGGTTAACCCTGTAAATAATTTAAGTCCGGTAAATGGGATATGCTTTATCTTCATCAAATTCAAACTTACTGATCTTTAGGTAAAAGCAGGCGATAGGTTATGTAAAGATTATAGGATAATGAATTTTACCTGCCGGGTATTCATCACTTATTACCCCGTTTTTTATACTTTTATAAATCCTGTTGTATCAAAATGCAGCAGGTATAAAATGAACCGAAAACGCTTCATCTCATCCTTAGTCACTGCCGGCGCCGCATTATCAACCTCAGGGGCGTGGTCGGTTACGCCACCCAATCCCTATACTAAAGCCCGTCACAAAATCCCCCCTTATTTGCAACCTGGAGATACCATAGGCATTATTAGTCCATCGGGATATATGAGCCTGGCCGACCTTATGCCGGCTGTACAACTTATGCAAACCTGGGGCTTTAAGGTAGAGCTTGGCAATAACACCGGCAAAAAGGATTTTATATACGGAGGAACAGATGAAGAACGCGTGGCAGACCTGCAGCAGATGCTGGATAACCCCGAGATTAAAGCCATTATGTGTGCAAGAGGGGGTTACGGATTGGTGAGGATCATTGACCGACTCAATTTCAAACAGTTTAAGAAAAATCCTAAATGGATTATCGGCTTCAGCGACATTACTGCCCTGCACTGCCATATCAACCGGAATTTTGGTATCGCAACCCTGCATTCAAAAATGTGCAATAGTTTTCCTGATGACTGGGCAAAGGCCGATGCTATGCAGATAGCCACTATTCAATCCATAAGGCAGGCGCTTACCGGCGAAAGTCTTAATTATTCGTCACCTGCCTGCTCCCAAAACCGCCTCGGCAAAGCCGAAGCCACGTTGGTTGGCGGTAACCTGAGCCTGATCGCGACGCTTTCGGGTACGCCGTCTGACCTTGATACGAATGGAAAAATCTTATTTGTTGAAGATACCCATGAACGCCTTTACAATATCGACCGCATGTTCTGGAACCTAAAGCAATGCGGTAAACTTTCGCATCTGGCCGGGCTAATTATAGGAGGCTTTCAACTAACGCCCGATATTGAAGGCGAAGAATTTGGCCATACCATTTATGATATCGTTATCGAAAAAGTAAAGGATTATATTTATCCTGTTTGCTTTGATTTCCCGGTGGGCCATCAGAAAAATAATTTCGCCCTTAAATGCGGTGTAAGGCATACACTTGAGGTTGGGACGGAAGGAAGTGTGCTTAAATCTGTTTAACCTTTATTTCAGATTTTCATCAAAATCAATAAACAGATCGGCTTTATCATTATCATAAATACCGCCTGCTATTATGCTTTGCCCGGTTGTTCCGGGATTGTTCCCCTGGCCCAGCGGCCATGAGCCTTTTGAGTTGGTAACCCCAAATCCGGCATAGGAAGCTGCCTGTAAAGCAAAATCGGTACAGTTATTTTTTGACAGGTGATACTCCAACCCATCGTATAATCGGGTGAGCTTCAGGATCCTTTTAAACCGGCGTTCGGTTATAAACTTGCCCATTACTTCATCCCACTTGTGCGCCTCATCATTTTTGAAAGTGCCCGAGGTTTCCGGCTCCCATGGAGTGGCTGAAAATATATTGTCCTTTTTAGGATAAAATCCGAAAGAAACAGAAACCGAGCTTGAATCGGTGTTGTACTTGATGAGGGTGATAAAAGTATGACCGGTGTTAGCTCGTACAAATACAGTCGGTTTACCCGGTTTTGGTTGTTTTACATGAAATAACAGCGCGTAAGCAGCCGCTTTTTTGCCATCGTCAAATGTGTTCAGGATGCGGTTATAAGTGATCGATTTGCTCTTCTTTTCTTTTTTATCTTTTAATTGAACCGGGGTGTTTACAAATACCGAATCGTCATTCGCATTAATGGCCAACAGGCCGCTGTTTAAATGTAACTGCCGGCCGGTTGTATCAGAAATAAGAGAATCCGGAGCAGCAGGTGCAAGATCACCTCCCGCTTTTTTAGATACCATCGCTTTAAAAAAGCACTTCATGGCCAAAGGGTACAAATGCAGCCTGGCAAATACATTGGCAAGCTTATAATATGATTTAACTTTCGCCTGGTTATAATTACTTTCGCCGGTATTATTGGCCGATAGCTCTTTTAAATAGCTCAAAACCTTTTTACGGCCGGCATGGGTATCCAGCTCACTTTCCAGGTCTGTCTCAAAAGCGGCATCGGCTTTATCAATAACAGGTTTGTTTGATACCCCCGCAAGCAGTTTGGATGAATAACTATCATCTATTATACTATGGGCAGATGTATCGGGCCGCAGGTTGAGCTTATATCTTACCGAAGCCGAGAACTGGGCCGATGCAGGAAGTACAGATAATATAGAACCAATGACTACAAAGGCGCTGAATAAATATTTTGTACGATAAGCGGTCATGATCAATTTTAAGCTTGTGACAATTGTTGTGTTACAGATATAATAGCGGGTAGGGGGGCGGTTACGATTTACCGGCAACAACAATAACCTTGCTGGCTATAGCTTAAAAAACGAAAACGGGGCGGTATAGTTTTCATATCAATACAAACGTAATAACATTTTAAATAGTCTACAAGTTTAGTAGATTATTTTTATTTAAACTTGCAGTGCAGATATATTTATAAAAATGATGGATCAGTACGCTTTAATTACGGGAGCAGGTAAAGGCATTGGGCGGTCAATGGCTATATTGCTGGCTCAAAAAGGATATAACCTACTGCTGGTTTCCCGGTCGGAGAATGACCTCATTGCCGTATCCGCCCAAATAAAAGCCAACTTGCATGTTAAGACTGATTATCTCGCGATTGATCTTTCGGGCGCAGGTGCGGCCCTCCGGGTCTTTGACTGGGCTAAAAACTTAAATGTACCAGTATCGATATTAATAAATAACGCGGGGCATGGTGCATGGGGAAATTTCGATGAATTGGATCTGGCCGCGCAAACCCGGATGATGCAGGTTAATATGAACGCCCTTGCCGAAATCTCTTATCATTTTATCCCTCTTTTAAAATTGCAGCAAAAGGCTTTTATCCTCAATGTAGCCAGTACCGCGGCTTACCAGGCGGTACCAACGCTGGCTGTATATGCAGCCACCAAAGCGTTTGTTTTATCATTTAGCCGGGCTTTAAGATATGAGCTTAAGGAAACGCCGGTATCAGTAAGCTGCCTTTGCCCAGGCCCCACAGATACGGGCTTTGCCCATAGCGCAGGGATGGATGCCCTGGCCGAACTGGCAGCCAAATTTAACATGACAGCAGATGAGGTTGCGGCGATAGGGATAAAAGGAATGTTCAACAAAAAGGCCGAAATAGTCCCCGGTTTTTTAAATAAGCTCTCGGCCGCAGCGGCAACATACAGTCCTAAAAGCCTGATTGAACGTGTGACAGCAGGGCTTTACAAGCATTAAAGAATATTTTCATAAATATTTGGAGTGATTAACAATTTGTTTACATTTGTATTAATCTACTAAAAAGATATATTTAATATACATTGAACAATACGCGCAACATATTATTTGCATCCTCAATGCGAATGCCCTTGATAACAAGGGTCATGTGCAGCTGTTGTTGTTAATTTTCTCTTAAAGGATCCGCTCCTTTCTTCCACCGCCCAGGCGGTACCCAGCGTTTACAAATTCATTTCCCGGTACAATAATATCTTTTCCTCCACATGGCAGCGTCATATCAAAAATTCACATTAGGCTCAACAATTACGTCCGAACAACAGGCTTTTTTTAATCAGCACGGCTTTATCCATTTCAAACGTTTTATTAAGCCCGAAACAGTTACCGACATCATCAATGCATCAAAGCAGGTTGAAAATACCTGGATAAATAATAACACTGAAAAAGTAAATGGCGTACCCATCAAATACGGTAAAGACCTTGACGGCTCGCCTATTGTGCAGCGTTTTGCTTTTATCAATCAGCACCATAACCTGTTAAATGAATTCACCAAAGATCCGCGTTTCGAGGTGTTGCTTAACCTGATAGGTGAAGGTTCGCGCCTGGGCACCGACGAAAAGGACGGCATGGTTTTTAACCACTACGTAAACGGCCCCGAAAGCAGTTTTACCAAAATGGGCTGGCATACCGATGGCCTGCGCGATATTTTTCACGGCCAAAAGTTAAACCCGATGTTGAATGTCGGCATCCATCTCAGCACGCTGAAACCCGAGAACGGCGGTTTACGCATCCTTCCCGGTACACATAAACAAAACCTTTACCAGATGCTTTTCCGTAAAAAGTATTTCCTTGATCATGATACCGACGAAAATGAGGTAGCCATTATCCCCACTGCCGGCGATCTGACCATACATGATGGCCGTTTATGGCACCGCGTAGCCCAGTCAACCGTAATTGGTGAAGCAAGCCGCCGCAGGGTAATCTATATCCCCATTATTGCAGGTAAATATGAGCCCAAGCATGCCGACAGCCCTACCGCTTTTTATCAACGTTTTGCAACTATTGTTAAGTAAAAATTTATGTTAATTGCCTTATTCATCAGCTATCTTATCCGCACCAGGAAAATAGCAGCCCTTAAAAGCTTTTTCACAGAGCAGGCACTGGTTAAAATCCCTGTAAAATATGCACCGAAATATTTAAGAAGAACGGGTCAGGCCTGAATATTACCTGAATCATTCTCTCCGAGTCACGCCGCCGCCGCTCGGCTCCAGCCGAGTGGCGGCGTAGGTTTTAGGTTTTTACTTATGCCGTTGTTGGTGTTGTCACCATATCCGTTAACCTAAGGGATTGAATATGTCGTAAACAATCTCAAAGGCTGCTTTTTTCCGTTTCTTAGGTTCAATGAGCATGTTTTTTATAATTGGGAAAATGAATATCTCGCACCACTGTTCAAAGCTCATGGAGCTTTTTACCACTTTTCTTAATGCATAATCAAACTGGCGTGCCTGCTTGAAAAACTTCCACATAGAGCAAGCGTATCCGGGCACTCCCTTTTGAATAGCTGCATCGATACATCGGAAGATCTTCCAGTTGAGTAATATCCATATGAATTTGGCGATCAACTGGCATTCCAATCTGTCTTTTTTAACTGCCTTGATCTGATGTATACCGAACAACGATTTCCATGTTTTGAATACTAATTCAATCTGCCATCGTAAGCGATACAATTGAATAATAGCTGCCGCGTTAAGGGATTCTTTCGTTGTATTGGTAATGAATACGCTGAATTTACAACGGGTCTTGTACTTATCAGTAAGTTTACTTTTCTGACTTTTTGCTTTTTGTTCAGCTTTTCTTATTCGTTCTGACCATACCGCCTCCGGTACAGGTAAAGCGATCAGGCGACAAGTGATGGCATCTTTACCTGTTCCAACAATAACCTCCGTATCAAAATGATTATTATTATTCTGCATCTTTTGGTACAGCTTTACCCAATCTATCTGCTTACCATTGCTGCACTGGACAAACTTTACCTGTGGGTGAGGTCTGTTCAGGAAAAATGCCTCTTCCTTAATTACTCTTGCAAGATATTCTAATGTTACAAACCCCAGGTCCCGGATATGCAATTCGTCTTTGCAGATCCGGTCTAATGTCTTTCCCGAATGACTTTGGTCATTTTCAGTTGCTTTTGTTAATTCAAGGTTCTCCCAGTTCCCGTGCTTCAAATCAAAAGAATACTGAATGTTCATAATAGAAGATACTCCAAAGTTTCCAAAGCCTGGATAATCTTCCGCGAATTGGTCGGGTAGCGTAAACTTAGAGGAATCAGCGATTAGCACACGTGAAAAAGGCTGCCAGCTGTTTAGCTGGCCATGATCCAGCTTTAAAGCCATTTGGGTTGACAAAACCGATTTCAGAAAGTCAAGCGTTCTTGTATTGAAGCGTTTGTGCAGTCCAACTTTACTTAAAGATTTCTGATGTTGCTGGGCCAGATCGTTACAGCAATCCTGCAGACTAAGCTGGCTATGGTCTAAATCACTAAACATCAACGTGTCGATAAACTCCGATGGTTTTAGCTTGGACTGCCTTTGTAGGAAACCACTTTTTCGAGCTAATTCAGAAAGTTTATCAGGGTCTATAACTGAGCGGATGCTGGTTTGTAGTTCGGATGCATAATCAGTAACAAATGTACTTTGATCGAAAATAAAAGGCGCTTTTCCCCTTAAAATGAATGATTATCGCGAAAAAAAACTTATTTTTATAAAAGAAAAGGCGGTAATTGCCTCGAAAACAAACCGCCTTTTTAATAAATATTAAACTATACAAATATGGGAAAATCTAAGTGGTTTTGCCCAATGGCGAAGCCCCGTCATTTATAACTCCTCAAAAAAACTTTTTTAAAATCCTTAGGTTAACGGCTATGGTGACAACACCAACAACGGCGGCGGAGGCCGGCCAGAGGCCGTTTTTATAGTTGCCACTCGACTGGAGCCGAGCGGCGGCGTAGGTTTTTATTTCAACCAAACCGTTTGCGTATAAGCACCATCAACAGCGGCATCCCAAACTTCAAGCCGTGCCCATTTGCGGCCTTTCATGTTCAACACTTTGTTAAAAGTTTTTGTGCCGAAGGCCTGGGTTGAGGTTAAATCGATCCGCTCACGGTAAACCTTTTTACCATCACCTGAAATGATTTCAGCAAAGTTGAGCGGGAATGTCCAGCTGGTTTTAAAACTCACAGTGCATTTGCCATCAGCCGGAAGAGTAATGGTTTCGCCTGATGAATGGCCATTCACTGTAAAATCTTCGATTAAAACTTCGCCGGTGGTAGAGAAAAATTTGCCTTGCTCCAAAACATCAAGCACCGGCTGCCAGCCATTTTTATATTGCGGCTGTTTGGCAAGTTTCAGGTAGTTTACATTGAGATGGGCGTACATTTCGTTTTCAGGTTCGATGCTGAACAAGTCTGCTTCGGAAAGTATTTTCTTTTTCAGCCCCCAATTATTCATATCATCCATCAGGTCAAATACCCGTTTACCTAAACGAGGCTCTGAAAGATCAGCAGGTAAAGCTTTCCAGGCAGCTCCTAAAAATCTGTCGGACAGGTAAAAATCTTCCTTCTTATAAGCATCCGGGAAACCGGTTGATCCCTTTGTACGGGCATGCGCTGTCCAGGCCAAACCATTTTCCGCTTTAAGCAGGTTCAGCATATCGGCTTTGTCACCAATGTGGTAAACTTTGCCATGTTCGGCATCGGTACTTTCAAAAGGCGTACCCGCCTTGCGCGACATGATCCAGTAAACCGGCTTAGGGAAAAATGCCAGCCAATGCCCGCCAAAAAACTCGTTAGGCTCTTCGCCGGGCAGCAGTAAAAAATTAGAATCAGACAAGCGGTTACACTGATCAAACAGCGCTTTTAATTCTTTAAGGCGCTGCTCGTCCGGTCCTTTAGGGTGCGCTGTGTAATGAAACTCAGCCAAATGAACTATGTTGATACCTTGACGCTTTAATACTTTTACAAACGATGGGCTATCAGGCACAGGCTTACCCGCCAGTACAACACTCATGATAAACTCATTATGAAAATGGCTTGCCATGGTTTTATAGCCGGGAAGCGGCTTGTAGCTGTCATCATGGGTAAATTGCTTAACATTCGCCAGCAATGCGTCTGCGCCGTCAGTTCCTAACAGACAAAAAAAGTTAAGCCGTTGTTTGGTTCCCGGAGGGGCATTAAACCAGGGCACAAAACGTTTATCACCCTGTAACTCCTGCCGGATACCAAGGCCAAAACCCGGAAGCAGGTTGCGATAATTACTGCCATACCATACAAATTTGAGATTAAAGGCTTCATCCAAAGGATAAAAATACTGATGCGGCGCGGGAAACACGGCTAGGCTGCCCTTATCGTTGCTCCCGATGATAGTACGGTATTTTACAGCAAGATTTTTAGCAGTATCAGGCTTGCTGACATCTTCTGTTTGCAGGTGTTCATACACGTCATTGTAATTGACAGCTTTAACCGGGTTGGTTTTCGCTACCAAACCTGCATCATACAAAATAGCTGTCGAGTCAATTTGTGTAGATACCACAGCGGCCACATTAAACATGGGCTGGCCGTTATAGAGGGTTATCTCCAGATCGCCCTTAAAATTGGGAGCTTCTAATCCGGGTATGGTAATTACTGTTCGGGTGCCTTTGCTGCTTACGCCGATTGACTTTTTATGAAAATCCACCTTATAGGAATGGTGCGGTTTCAGCGGTACTTTATCAAAAAAGATATTCCAGCCGTTTTGAGAGATAAGGTCGCGCTTGCCTTCTGTAAGGATAAACTGCGGATCGATATTTTCAATTACCGGCTTGTAAATACCTCCTTTACTTAACTGTACGCTGGTAAATAGCGGTTCGCCATTTTTTAAATTTAAAACAAGTTTAGCCTTGCTGTTAATCCCTGCCGGCCAGGTTACCGTTACGTTTGCGGTATTTGCCATTACACTTACGCCGGCTGCCGGTTTAAAGTTTTTATTACCTGATACCTGCGCCCCTGCATTAAAAAAAATGAGCGACAGCAATCCGCAAAGAACAAGATGTTTTAATTGATGAGCCATGTTGTTTTGTTATTTAGTTACCACCGGCCAGCCGTTTTGATACTTAACAGGACTAATACACATTACCCTGCCTTTTTCCTTATGTGCTACTTCGATGGCATGATAGGCTATGAATTTGTTCCCCTTTTCATCGGTGAAAATAGAATTGTGGCCGGGGGCTGTATAAACCGCGTCTTTTATTAAAATGGCGCTATTAAGTGTTTGATTGCTTTCTCCCAATCTTACAAACGGACCGAGTGGGTTATCAGCTTTGGCTATCATCACAGCGTAATTGGCCCCGATACCACAACAGTTATCACCCGAGTAATACAGGTAATACGTACCGTTATCATAATCAAGCCATGAGCCTTCAACCAGGTTGCTGTAGCTTTTATCCTTGCCCGGCTCAACAACAACGGTTGGCTGTGAACCCTCTTTAAAGCCCGACCAGTCATCTTTCAGCTCCTGTACCCGCAGTGGCTGAAAATCCGATCCCCAGTAAAGAAAATGCTTCCCGGTTTTAGGGTCAACAAAAGCTTTAGGATCTATACAGTGAAAACTTGGGCCTTTCATAAAAGGGATGCCCCGGTCGGTAAACGGGCCAAGCGGGTTATCTGCATAAGCAATGCCCATCCATTTGCCGGTCAACTCGTTTGGATCGGCTGAAAAGAACATCACAAATTTATTGAGTTTGGCATCGAAGAAAACATCCGGCGCCCAAAAGTTTTGCGTATTGGAAGCCCATGAAGGTTTTTGTGGCAAAGCATCACCAGCGTAAGTCCAATGTTCATGATCAGTTGACCAGGCCACCTGGATATTGATCATCTTTCCACCACCTCCCGGCGATTGGGTTGCATAAGCGTAATACTTACCATTATAACTGATCACCGTGGGATCGGGGAAATCCCTGTCAAGCACAACATGAATAAGACTATTATAAGGCGCTGGCTGTTTAGTCGGCTCAACTTGCTGTGCATGGCTGCGACAGGCGGTTATAGTGCCGAACAGACCCAGCATCAGGTAACTAAAAAACTTCTTCATAGGTGTAATTGGTTTAAAGGAGGTATTAGCGAGAAACAAGACTTACGAAGTTTTTGAAACTTCGTAAGTCTGTAATAAAATGCTTCTCACGTATGACAAGCAGATTTGCTTGATAGGTTAACGCGGGAGACGAACAGGAATGGATGCGTCTCTATTTAAAACGGTGGTTTCAGTATTCGGAAATCATCTGCACATTCGCACATGTGAAATCCACACATCTAAAACTATCGTCCGGTTAGTTTCTTGATCAGGTTTGTTTCTTCCGGGATGTAGGCAGTACCATCCTTACGGAAAATATCATGGAACCACAGCTTAGGTTCTTTGCCATCAGGCATTGGGGTATCCCAGGCGTAAATGGTATTGGTTTTACCGCTTACAAAGCCCCAGTTTATAGCGCCTACGTTTTCTTTTTTAAGCATTGGCAATACCGTACCGAACAGACTGTTACGTGGACGGGCCATGTACTCGGTACAAATCAATGGGCGACCGTTCATTTTCAAAAACTGTACAGTTTTCAGGTGTTCAGCTTCAGGCGTGTAATCATGATAAGTAATAATATCCGAGTTAGCTATCTGGAATTTGTTCAGATCTTCCAGATCCCAGCGCCATACGCCTGCACTAATTGGCTGGCTTGGACTTACCTGCCTTGCCCATTTGAATACACTTTTAAGCAATGGTAATGAACGGTTGCCTTTATCAGAGTTGCCCGGCTCATTATACAAATCCCAAAGCAAAATGCGTTTGTCATTGGCAAAACGTTTCAAGACATCCTTCACGTATTTTTCAAGAACCGGCGAATTTGCCGCGTTATCAGATGCCGGTTGGCCCGGATCCTGCATCCAGCCTGAATTGTGAATACCTGGTTTTGGCTCTGGTTGTTTACCTATTTTAGGCACTTTGTTCCAGCAGTCATCAAAAAACACAAACATGGTTTTTACGCCGTGTTTACTTGAAATGGCAAGGTATTCGTCCATGCGTTTTTTGAAACCTTCATGATCCTGCTCCCAGGCTAAATGGTGCAGGAATACGCGCATCACATTCATGCCGATGCCCTGTGCATAGCCTAATTCCCTATCTATCGTTTTTGGATCGAAGGTATCAGCCTGCCACATTTCTAACTGGTTAATGGCTGTACTTGGAATAAAATCGGCACCCACCAGCCATTGCTGCTGTGCATACCATGTTTTCGCCTTCGCCTGCGACCATATTTGTGCCGGCGCCTTTTGCTGCGCCATTACCCTCATCCCCAATGGCATTGCCAAAGCAAAGGCCAATACTTTTAATTTTGTTTGCATTTATCTGTATTTAATAGTTTAATTCAGTTTATCTATTTTAATTCAAGCGTCCACGCTTACCTGCCAACCACACGCCGCCGCTCGGCTCCAGCCGAGTGGCAATTATCCCAAGGCCTCTGGCCTGCTACTCCAACTTCGGCGGCCGGAGGCCGCTTAATAACAGCCACCCGGCTGGAGCCGAGCGGCGGCGAAGATTTATTTATTTACTTCTTCTTTACCACTCTCCCTTTTATCATCCAAATTTCCGTCCCGTTCCCAAACGCATTGGTTGATGTTAGCGCAATGATGGTATCATCATTAAGCACACACAACGCATTCCAAAGCCCTTGTTTATTAAGCGGGATGTTGAACGGTGTTGGTACGCTCACAAACTCCTTAGCATCGCTGTTACCCAAAGCTACCTGCATACAGGATTGTTCCCAATTGTGATTGCGATTAAGTGTGCTTTGGTAGGATAATACCGTTTCGCCACTGTGCAGCTGCCTTAAATAGGGCGCGCCTGCATAAACCGTATCCTGCAATTTGGGTGTGAGCGCGTATGTACGTTCGGCATCATCGGGGCCAACCGTTCTTTGCCAGTTTTGACCAATACCGCTGCGAATAATTGATGGCTTAAAAGTTGCGCCGGCGTTATCCTCTATCGAAAACGCGATCTCTTTTTTTCCTTTCAGGAGGATGGGTACCGGCATGCCATCCCGGTGGCCGGGCCTGAAAGATACAATTTGAGGCTGTGTCGTCCAGCTTAAGCCGTTATCCTTCGATCGGAATATGGAAATATTCTGCTCATTTGATTTGATGTAAACGCCTTCGTTTGAAAAGAACAACTGGATCTCGCCCGATGGCAATTGAATCTGCGATGGCTCCCAGCAGCCATCGTCAAAATTGTAACGGGCTTCGTAAATCAGGCGTTCGTCCATCCATGTTTTGCCTTTATCGTAGCTTTTTTTGGTGCAGATAGCAAAGTGTTTGGTGGTATCCCAACCGCCGTTTACCTTATGCGGGCGCGGGTTGTATGATGCCAGTAACGAGTGATCTTTTAATTCTAATATTTCAGGCACCGCCATATTTACACCCGGTAGCGGTTTGGCAATTATTACAGGTTGGTACCAGCTTTTGCCAAGATCGCTGCTTGTAATACACTCAATGCCCCCGGCGCTTTCATAAACGCAAAAAAGGTTGCCATTACTCAGCTGTATCATGCGGGCGTAATTGCCGTTTTTGCTCCCCACCTGTTTTAAGGTGGTTTGATCCCAGGCAATGGTTTTGTTGTTAACGGCATTGTGTTGCCCCAGAACCATCACCGGGGCAAACACACCCATTAACCAAATGAATATCTGCCGCATAACCAATTATATTCTTTTTATTTCTGTCGATATTTTATTCGACGTCTGCCAGCCAAAAACTAAATGGCTTATCCCTGTCACAAACCAATGTTTCACCGTTAAACTCCAGTTCGGCAGCGTGGATGGACGTGCGCTTGGTTGTGTAACTGTAAGCCCCATCGGCATCAAGTCCGCCATCTTCAAAATGCTTTTTACGACCCGGATGGGTAAAGTAAATGATATAGGCATGGCCTTCACTTACTACCACATCGGCATGGGCACCTGTCGGTGTGTCTTCCGGCCGACGACCGGGCTTATCCAGCACCAAACCCTGATGCTCCCAGGTTTTGGCATCTTTTGATCTGTAGACACGTTGACCTTGCCACTCATCGGTGATCATCCAGTAATAATCTTTAAACCGGAAGATCTTTGGGCCTTCGTGTGCGCGGCCTTCAATAGCAGGTTTATCATCAGCTTTCCAGTTTACCAGATCATTACTTTCGGCAGTCATGGTGATGCTGCCAAGCTTTTGATCCTTGTACCACATGTGCCATTTGCCATCGGGCAGCTTCATGAGTGTTGGGTCTATGATGTTATGATCGGGCAAGTTCAGCGGCCCCTCATATTTCCAATCCCATAGGTTTTTACTGGTATAATGCACCAGGTGCGAATCGCCTCCCCACTGGCTGTGTACACCCTGAATGTATACTACAAACATGTGGTAAACGCCTTTGTCAAAAACTACATCGGGTGCCCAAAAGGTGTTTTGCCCGCGCTCATGCTCCAGGTTTAACGCTCCCCGGTAAACCCAGCTGTGCCCATGATCTTTCGAGGTAGCAACGCCTATGGCAGTACCGTAACAAAATGCCACTCCCGGCGATTGTACGTTGGCCCGGCGCTGGGTATATAACATTGTCCACTCTTTTTCGACTTTGTTATAAACCAAAACAGGATCGGCAGCGCCATCGTAAATCGGGTCGCGGTACAGCGGTGATGGCGGCTGATTTTTAACCGCAGCATCCTGTGCCAGGGCGGCAAAACCAGCCATCATCATTAAACAGCATAGTATTCCTTTTATCATGGATGCATTTTTCATTATTCAGCAACCGGGAAAGCCGAGATCCTTAATCTTGCTCCGCCCATAGGTACCAATGTTAGTTCTTTAGCGGGTTCCGCTGTTTTAACCGGACTTTGCGGCAATACCCCGCATAAACCTGTTTCATCTATCTTCCAACCGGGGAGTTGTTTTCCCTTTGCTTTCAGCTCTATCGGCGCGTTGGTATTGGTGAACGGATTATTATCTTTTGGCCATGAACGGTGAACAACCTCTATTGATTTTTCGGGATGTTGCTCATCTATCAGTAAACCATAATTCCATGGCGATGCAGCGTAGATATTGTAAGATGGCCATTTTTGAGGATCGGCACCGGGTTGCCAGTGCGAATCGCCCTGTGCATCTTTCAAGTTATCACCCTTGGTATATTGCTCTTCAATTTTCAACGAATAGGTAAGCGGGCCATAGCTAATACTTACACTGTTTTTGTTTTTAGCCCATTCCTTCACCTTGAGCTGCATTGGCAACTGAAGCGTTATCTTATCGCCATTTTTCCAGCTTTTAGCTAAGCGGATATAATCGCCGGTTGAGGTATTTACATCTACAGCTACGCCATTAACTTTTACCGATGCGCCTTTGCACCATTCCGGGATGCGCAGGTAAAGCGGGAAATCAACTGCTTTTGGGGTAGTAACTGTAAAGTTGATCTGATCCTGGAAAGGATAGTGGCTTGTTTCTGCGATGCTTACCGTAGTTCCGTTACCGACCTTCGCGTTCACCTTACCTTCGGTGTAAAGCAGGGCAGCTATGCCGTTATCAGGGGTAGCCATCCAGCTGTTTTCGGCATAATATACCCAACCAGCAGCGTGGTTATGCTGGCAGCAACGGCTGCCGAAAGGGTTCATCATTAAAAACGGCCCTTCATTGGCAATACCCGGATGGTGGTTTTTACCATCACTCACCACCATGTTAGGTGCAGTTAAATAGCGCAAAGCACGATAATCGGGCATAAAGGCAGCCGGGAAAGTATTGAAAGCTACGTCCTCGCAATTCTCTGCCCAGAAACGGTCGCCGGTATTGCCCAATAACATCTGGTCGGATGTCATTTGCTCTACCAAACCACAGGTTTCTACTGCCTGGCGCGGATCATCATAACCCTTACGGGCGTTTTCATCAGCACCGAACATACCGCCTGGAACCTGGCCATAGATGTCACGAATCAGTTTAAAATCATTGTATGTAGCATCCAGATCTTTTTTATCATGACTTTGCAGGTAATAAGTTGCCGGCTCACGGAAACACTGCGCTACGTTAACATTGTGCCAGTTGGGAAGGTTATTAGCCTGGCGCCAGTCGGCAGTGTTTTTGTCAAGTTTGGTAGCTAAGTCAAGCAAAAATTTATCGCCGGTGCGGTTATACAGCCAATAAACACTCAGCATATTATCCCCGCCGCGGCTGTTTTCCCAGTAATCCTCTAAAAACTTGTTATCAGGCGTAGCTAATTCATACTTAAAGTATTTGGTCATGAAAGGGATAACACGGGGATCTTTGGTGTATTCGTAATAGGATTGCAGGCACCAAAGCATAGGCATGTTAGTCCAAAGGTCACGGTTGCCGTTATGTTCAACCGCCGGACCAAAATCGCCGTTATCGCGCTGGTTGTTCAACACGGCATCAATCCAAAATTTAGTTTCGGCAATCATCTTTTTATCCTTCAACGTGTAGGCTATATCGGCATAACCTTTTAGCCAGTAGGGAAGTTCTTCCCAACCATATTCGCCTTTGCCCTCTTTATTAAGCCAGGCATTGTTGGTTTTTGAAAGCCATACGCTGATCTCGCCCAGGTTACCTGTTAAGCCGTCGCGCTGCAGCTCCATCATTTTTTTGAGCCAGCCGCCGGCTTCAATGCTACCTGTAGGCAATTTGGTAAAGTATTGTCTTTGCAAAGGGGCACGGTTGTTTACATAAAAAGCATTTGCGCCTTTGTTATCAACCGTTGTAACCGTCGTTGCTTTCACACCTTGCGCATTCACAGTTGCAAAGCCGGCACAGATCATCGCCACGGAAAGACAAACTTCCCTGCGTATTAATTTTATACTGTTTTTTATAGTCATTACGTAAAGATATTATTTCACCAGGGCAGGATCATACAATTTGCTATTGGCTTTTTGTAACAATTCAACAGGCATTTTAATAACCTTACGGTCATAAGTCATGAAGCCGTTCACTTCGCCCTCCACATCTGTTGTTTGGGTATATACAGCTGCCGAAAGGCCAACTTTAATCAATTCTTCCAGCCTATCGGTAAAGGTTGAA
Organism: Mucilaginibacter sp. R-33; assembly: GCF_049949235.1. Classification (NCBI taxonomy): domain Bacteria; kingdom Pseudomonadati; phylum Bacteroidota; class Sphingobacteriia; order Sphingobacteriales; family Sphingobacteriaceae; genus Mucilaginibacter; species Mucilaginibacter sp. R-33. Next base: position 4,097,382 of record NZ_CP188089.1, on the reverse strand, counting down.
TATCTTTTAAACAGGTCGTCGCCGTTTTTGAAGTTTTGGTAGCCCCAGTTTTTATTAGCCTGCCAGGTATGTCCGTCAACCGGCCAGCCCAAACCACCAAACTCGCCTAAAACAACCGCTTTAGTTTTACCGAAGATCTCCGGGCGTGGCATAGCCGGGTGCGGGTAGTTGTGCAAATCGACAATGTTACCGGTATCGTAGAAGTTGCCACCGCTGGCACTGTTCACCAAACGTGACGGATCTTTTTTCATTGTCCACTCGGTAATTTCAACAGTTTTAAACTGGCCCCATGCTTCGTTAAACGGAGTCCATACCACAATACATGGGTAGTTGTATAACGAGTTCATAATGGCGTTCCACTCTTTCCGGTAGTAACCTTCAGACTCAGGGGTGCGCTGCTGGTCGGTAGCACGGTCAAGCACACCCGGGCGGTTTTCCCAATGGTTGCCTAAATCGCCGCTCGGCATATCCTGCCATAGCAACATACCTGTTTTATCGCAATAAGCATAGTAACGGGCAGGTTCAACCTTAATGTGCTTACGGATCATGTTAAAGCCCATTTCCTTAAGCTTATCGATATCGAAGCTCATGGCTTCGTAAGTTGGCGGAGTATATAAGCCATCGGGCCACCAACCCTGATCAAGAGGACCGTATTGAAACACAAATTTGTTGTTCAGCAACATGCGCTGAATGCCGTTGGCATCAGCTCCAAGCGAAATTTTGCGCATGGCAAAGTAGCTGCCTACCTCATCAACAGCTTTGTTATTGCGGATAACGGCAACTTTCAGGTCATACAAAAACGGATCGGTAGTTGACCATAAGTGCTGATCTTTGATATCCAGCACGGCAGTTTCGCCGGCGTCAATTGTTTTTTCGGATACGAGGGTTTTGCCGTTCCAGGCGCTGATCTTCAGCTTATCGCCCGGTTGACTATTGGTAACTTCGGCCGAAACCGATAGTGTGTGAGCGTCAATGTTAGGGGTTTGTTTGGTGGCTTCAATGTGTGTTTTAGCTACACCTTCCAACCAAACAGTTTGCCAGATGCCGGTAACAGGAGTATACCAGATTCCTTCGGGCTTTTTTACCTGTTTACCACGCGGCTGCGGACCATCATCTGTCGGGTCCCACACGCTTACGGTAATTTCCTGCTTTGAACCACCTCTTAAATAAGGGGTAATGTTAAATGTAAAAGGATCAAAGCCGCCTTCATGGATACCGGCACTTTTACCGTTTACAAAAACTTCGGTACGCCAGTCAACCGCACCAAAATGCAGCAGTACATCGTTACCTTTTAATGTTTTATTTAAGCTGATGGTTGTTTTATACCACAACATGCTATCCTTACCAACCGTTTTACCCACTCCCGACAGGGCAGATTCAACCGCGAAAGGCACCAATATCTTTCCTTCATATTTGGCAGGCCCTGTGGTTGCTTTAGGCACTATGGCATAGTTCCATAAACCATTGAGGTTTTGCCAGTTGCCGCGTACCAATTGCGGGCGCGGATATTCGGGTAGCGGTGCCTTAGGGTCAACCTTTTCGGCCCATGGGGTAGTGATCCTGTCTTTTATCAAATGCCATTCGCCTTGCTGTGCATTGGCAGATAGATAAGTAGTAATAAAAAGAGACAGGCAAAGCGATAGTTTCTTCATCAGTTAAAAAGTAGAGATGAGTTATTATATTAATTTAAATTATTGCATAGGAAAAAAAGGCCCCGCTATGCAGCGGGGCCTGATTATAAAACTTAGTAAGTAACTTTTACCACAGGCGAGAAGATCATATCTTCCACACCGGCAACCCTAAGCCCTACACGGGCAAACACATAATTTTGCGTAGGCGTGATAGTAGGGATATTTACATTGATGCTGACACCATTCATGCTTGTTATGGCAGAACCGGCAACTTCAGTAGCAGCAATATTATCACTGCCCGATACAAACTGGGTTTTATTAATATATAACACCACCGAGCCTATATCTTTAGCATTGGCATCAGTTATAACTTTCTGCAAATCAAACACAGCGTTAACTATTTTATTGGCAGCTGTTATTTTGGCATTATTAATAAGATAATAAGGCGTTACCTCAACATCCATAGTTTGGCTGCCGCTAATGGTAACGGCTATTGTATCCCTTTTCCCGGCACTTACTTCCTTCCACATAAAAGGCCCCTGGTTTGCGGGAATAGTGAATTTGTAATTACCATTGAACAACAGTGACGAATAGCTGCCATCCTGCTGAAAAGTACCCCTGATAGGTGCATTTTTACCGAAGCCCGGCTGATAAAGCTCAAAAGGCACCTGGTTATATTCAACATTTATAGCCTGGCCTTTATATGTGAGGCGGCCGGTGAGCTTTGATGCGGGCGCTTCATAGTTGTCCTTCTTGCAACCCATGGTAGCAAGTAAGAGCCCTAATATGATATGATGAAATTTTATTTTCATGATGGTTAATTTATTAATACCTATTGATTTGGTTGCTTTACAATTTTAGGGTTTGCAGATAAAATATCATCACCAATTTGCGAATAATAGTTACCTGCCTGGAATTTATTGGCGCCCGTAACCGCACTTGGTTTCACCTCCTTAAAGATCCACTTACCATTATTGGCGTTACCCGGATTGTAGTATTTGTATGGCCATAAACCAAAAGGCTGTGTATTATGCTTGGTAGCGCTGCCGATGTTGCTAACCAGGTCGGCAACTGACATCTGGTTCCCATCCCAAACTTTGGTTGCAAGTCTCCAGCGTTTCATATCATACAAAGTGTGGCCTTCAAATGCAAGCTCAACCCTGCGCTCATGTACTATCCTGTCAAAAGTAAGTAAAGCCAAAGGAGTGGTTAAGCCTGCACGTGACCTTACCTGGTTAATATAACCAAGTGCGGTACCTGTTTGGCCAAGTTCAAAGGCGGCCTCCGCAGCATTCAACAACACTTCGGCATAACGATAACGGATAAAGTTAACGTCGCTTCCGCGGCCACGACGGCCTGAACCAACAGTTGGATCGAGATATTTACGTACATAAAAACCGGTTTGTGTACGGAACTCGAGGCCGTTAACCGGTCCGTCCTTGCCCACTACCTGTGTTTTACCTAATCCCGGTATGTCTTGTGTTATGGTAGCGTCGCCGCTGCTGATCACGGTACCATCACCAAGCTGGTAACCTGCATAAACTTCGGTTCGTTTACCTTTAAATAAGCCGTTTGGTAAAAGCACGGTACCAGCAAGCCTTGCATCCCGGCCGGCAAATGCATCAAGCTGGTTAGCGTAGTATATCGGGTTGCCTGCACCATCTTTTGTTGCAATTGGCGCATAGGTGTTATCCAGCTTTTCAAAAGCCTCAACCAGGTTCAACGACGGATTTAAACGACCTGCGTCCAAACCTTCATCAGAAATGGAGAACGGCTGATCATTAGTGGTAAACCCGTGTACTTTACCGCCGTTGGCTTTAAAGTCCTCAACAAATATAGCTTCCTGGTTTACACTGCTTTTATCAAGGAAAATAGCAGCGAAGTTATCGCTCAGGTCAGGAAGTACTTTGTATAACTGGTAGCTGCCTGCCGAACCGTTAATAATTTCCTGAGAAGCGCTCAATGCTTTGGTATAATAAGCATTAGCCTGCGTAGAAGGAATACCAACTTCGTTCCCCGGTAATGATACCTGGGGCGTGGTAGCGCCATACTTCGCAATTGAACCGGCATATAATGCAGCTCTTGATTCCATAGCTAATGCTGCAGCTTTAGTTGCCCTTGATTTTTGGTTAACATCTGCCGGGAGTATTGATTTAATAGCCTCTGCTTCGCTGATAATAAAATCATATACTTCTGATTCTTTAGCACGCGGTCTTTGAAGCGGGGTAACGTTACCGGAGTAATCATAAGCCAACGGATCGGTAATTAACGGAACGCCACCCATACGTTTAACCATTTCAAAATAATAGTTAGCACGTAAAAAACGGGCCTCAGCAATAAAACGCGCTTTATCACCTTCGGTAAGTTTGGTGGCCGCGGTTGCACGTTGTATAAAAAGGTTCAGGTCGCGAATGTAACCATAATCCCATATTGCCCATTCGCCGTAGCCCCAGCCTGTACGTTGCACAAGGAAGCTGCTGCCATTTTCTGAAGGGAAAGCCTCGCTGAAGTCAGCGAATGTGCGCCATCCCGGCTCCCTGTCACCATTTGGTGGCTGAGGATATTCTCTTGAGGGATAACCATCCAAACTTGAGAAATCGCGTTGCCTGTCATAAAGATCGCCAAGGATTGAAAGTACCAGGGCAGGGTCTGAAAATGCCAGATCTGTTGGCAGCACCTGTTTAGGCGGCACATCTAAAAATGAACTATCTTTTCTGCACGATCCCGCTACTACCGAGATTGCCAGCATTGTTATAATTGAAATCTTTTTCATTTGCTTTTAAACTTTAGGAATTAATTAAAAGGTTAAATTAACGCCGAAGTTGAGTACCTTACTTTGCGGAAACTGTAAACCATTATCATCGGTAGTTTCCGGATCAACGCCATACTGTTTCAGGTTATCAAATGAAAACATGTTGTACGCGTTAACATAAAATCTCGCTCTCCTGATCTTCACTTTCTTTAGCATATCGGTAGGCAATGAATAGCCCAGCTCTAAAGTCCTGGCCCTTAAATATCTTACACTATGCAACCAAAAAGTTGAGTTACGCTGGCCGTTTAGCTCGTAATCGCTATGACCAAAACCTGGGTTCACCCTATTTGCAGGATATTTACCCGGTACCCACGGACTGTTTAAATCAAACATATCCTGGCGGTGCCACCTGTCTTCAAATATCGAGTTCAGGTTACCATTGTTCTGGAACGCCCAGCGGGTTTCATAATTCTGGAACCAGGTATAACCTGCACCACCTGAAAAATCAGCATGGAAATCAAAGCCTTTATAAGCAGCACCAACTGTAAAGCCGAAGTTGATATTAGGCTGTGTACCATAACCGAAACCTATAGGGCGCTCGTCATACTGATCAATTTTACCATCACCATTCTGATCTTTATACATCAGGTCGCCCGGCAATAAGGTACGGTTACCTTTGCCATCGTTGTTAATAGTATAGTTGTTGATCTGTTCCTGCGACGTAAACTGGCCAATAACCTGGTAACCCCAGTCGATATGCGAGTACCTGTTTTCGGTCGAGTTACGGTATTGATCCCATGAGTTAAAGAATAGCGGGTTATAGCTTTGCAGGTTTTTTTGGCGGGTGTAGCCAAAGTTACCGCCTATATTATAGCTTGCTTTGCCAATTTTACCGTTATAGTTAAGCGAGATCTCAAAACCGCGTTGCGAATCGCTGCTCGCGTTTTCCTGCGGCAGAGAGTAACCTATTTCAATAGGTACCACAACGTCATTTTTAGTACCTAACAAGCCCGTACGTTTACGATAGAAATAATCGATAGTACCATTCAGTGAACTGTTAAACAAGCTGAAATCGGCAGCAACATCGGTAATTTTACTTTTCAGCCATGAGATACGGGTCACAGGGATCCCTTTATCCCTTGAAGTGATAACTGCGTTGCCATCAAAAATATAAGTACCCTGATTGTAGTTGTAACCCGGCAAGTAAGCGTATGGAGCCACGATAGGGTTGGCTGAATTTCCCGGATCACGGTCATCGCCTAACACACCGTATGAACCACGGAATTTCAAATCATTCAGGATACTGTTTTCACCCAATAACTTTTTCATGAAACCTTCCTGTGTGATGCGCCAGCCGGCAGATACACCAGGGAAATAACCCACACGTTTATCAGGGGCAAACAGGTATGATGCATCCCGCCTTGCCGATGCTTCTAAATAATAGCGGTTGTCATAGTTATAGTTTACACGGCCAATGTAACCTATGCGGGTTTCGGTATTATCACTATCCTGGTATTGATCGGCTGTTGGGAAGTAGATCAATGGCAGGTTATTTGAAATTGGCGAAGCATGGATCCAGTTACGTAAATGTTTTAACTCAATACGTTCGGAAACAAACGTAGCGCCAATGGTATGTTTACCAAAACTGTTGTTATAGTTAATTTGCCATTGGTAAGTTTTGGCAAACTCTTTACGCTGCTCACGTTCGCGCCATGGGTTGGTGCTGCCGCCGGTTACATCATAAGTATCGGTAGCGGGCCTGTAGGTATACGCATTGTACGTGTACTCCTGGTTATTAAGCAAATAATCAGCAATATAATAAGAATACAAACCTCTCACATTCAATCCTTTTACTCCCGGTATTTGATACTCAACGCCAAAGTTACTTTGAAGCACTCGCCAATCACTGTGATAAAGTCCTGAAAGCTTTTTATTCAGGAAGGCATAGTTTGATTCAGTATGGCCGATATCATTAAGGTATGCCGGGTTATCATTAGCATAAGGGCGCTCAAGCGGCGTATTTCTTAAAACGGCAAAACGGGCAAGGAAGTAATCATCACCACCCGGTACGCCAGGGTTTTCGCGCGTTTCGATACGGCCATTAATGTCCAGGCTTACTTTTAAACCGTTGGCCACTTTAACCGAAACGTTCGACTGGATATTTGAACGGTTAAATTTATACTCTTTACCCAACTGCGAATTTTGATAAAGGTTAGTTGCCGAAACATAATAGTTAACCCTGTCGTTACCGCCGGTAAAATTGGCATTCACCGAGTTTTGCGGGGCGTTGTTATTGGCCTTCAAAACATAATCGCGCCAGTTAAAGCTTTGATAACCTTTTTCGGTGCCGGCTTTATACTTATCAAGCTCGGCCTGGGTAATGCTGGTTGAGCCATTGCTGTTAACCTCGGCATCAGCGCGGTAACGCATGTAATCATATGAATTGGTTAACACATTAGGGAACCTGTACCAGTTTTGATAACCGGTGTAAGCATCAATATTGATGCGGGCATCGCCTGCACCTTTTTTTGTAGTTACCACAACAACACCGTTAGCCGCACGTACACCGTAGATAGCTGCCGAAGCGTCTTTCAATACCGAGATACTCTCCACATCGTTAGGAGCAAGGTTGTTAAACTGGCCTTCATCCTGCTGGATCCCGTCAATTACATATAAAGGTGTACCCATGTTACGGATCTGGATGCTGGCGCTGGCACCAGGCCTGCCTTCAGACATCCTGAAAGTTACACCAGGAATTTTACCTGCCAAACCTGTACTTACAGTTGAACCGGCATGTACGCGGTCGAGGTCTTTACTGGTAACAGTTGAAATGGCACCTGTGATAGATGCCTTCTTTTGCGTACCATAACCGGTAACAACCACCTCCTGCAAAGCCGAGTTTGTGGCACGCAAACGCACTTTTACGGCTGTTTGGCCGTTTAATGGTAATTCGAGTGTAGTAAAACCGATGTAAGTAAAAACCAAAGTGCTGTTTGCACTTGGTACGTTAATGCTGAAATTGCCTTGTGCATCGGTTGTGGTGCCCCCCTGTGTGCCCTGTACCCGTACGGCTACGCCGGTAAGTACCTGGCCGGTGGTGTCAACCACGTTGCCTGTTACCTTAATTTTATTTTGCGCGGATGCGCTAAACGAAAAAAGGAAACCGGTCATGATGAAAAAAGCGATTAGCATTACTTTGGGGCCCCACTTACTGGGCGGCCACTGCACATGAGGGTTTCCCCCATGCCTGAGTAGTAAAAATTTTCTCATAAATGATCTATTAATTGGTTAAGTTTTGATTTTAAAAATGTACAATTGACATATCTAAAATCATGTTGTAAAGAAAAAGGATTTTAGCCCCGGCGCTTAACCAAATCATATCAATACTTAGTCAAAAAGTATCAATTTTCGGGAGAGGGGAAACGCTGCAACAGATTGGCTATATTTGCGTTAAGCTGATTATTTTGAAACCACTATACATATTTCTATTATTTTTTACAGTATCATGCGGTATTTGTAATGCCCAAACCTACTACTTCAAGCATTACCAGGTTGAGCATGGGTTATCGCATAATACCGTTTACTGCAGCATGCAGGATAGGCGCGGCTTTTTGTGGTTTGGTACCAAGGACGGCCTTAATCGTTTTGATGGTTATACCTTTAAAACGTTCAGACATAACCCTGCAAACAAAAGCACCATCTCCAACAACATGGTGCATACCCTGTGCCTTGATAAAGAAGGTACGCTTTGGATAGGTACTGACGAAGGTCTTGATAAGTATGATCCCCTGTCAGAAACATTTACACATATTAATACGGCAAACATTAACGGTGTGCGCAGTATCACCTTTGATGAACATGATAATTGCTGGTTTGTGGCCGGAGCTTCATTAATAAGATATAACACAAAAACCGGCGAAAGAACTGATTACTGGCCTTCGCAGCATTTTGAGGCTACTTCTGTAGTAATCATTAATGGTACAGTTTGGGCTTCTTCTTCAACAGGCGCAATGGAGAAATTTGACCGGGCAAGCCGCACTTTTACCGCTTACAACGTGTTTAAGCCAACTGATAAAGTTACCTCAAAGTTTATTGAAAAGATTTATTATGCAGGCAATAACAAAATATTTGTAGGTACTAATAGTCATGGTTTTAAGGAGTTTAATGCTGAAACCTATACCTACAAGGACCTGCTTAACTACAACCCGGATAAAACGGCTGTTTACGTGCGCGATTTTTTAAAATACAGCGATACAGAATACTGGATAGCCACAGAATCGGGCGTATTTATTTATGACTCGGTAAAGGGCACATTTCTTAATCTCAGAAAGCATTTCAATGACCCTTACTCCATATCGGATAATGCCGTTTATTGCCTTTATAAGGATTCGGAAGGCGGAGTTTGGGCAGGCACTTACTTTGGCGGCCTCAACTATTACCCTAAACAATATTCAACCTTTAACAAATTTTACCCCGACACCGAGCCAAATTCCCTTAAAGGAAACGTGGTACGCGAAATTACCAAAGACATGTACGGCAACCTGTGGATGGGGACCGAAGATAACGGATTAAACAAATTGGCTCCCGATAACACCTGGACTCATTATAATCCCGGCGGAAGCGCCAGCATCTCCAATACCAACATCCACGGTATATTAGCCTTAGGCAATGAACTGTTTGTAGGCACTTTTGAACGGGGGCTGGATATCATGAACATTAAAACCGGCAAGGTTGAACGCGTTTACCTGGCCGGAAGCAGAAATAATGATCTCAAAAGCAACTTTATAATTTGCTTTTGCAAAACCCGCAGCGGGCTCATTTTTGTTGGTACTACCCGTGGCATTTACAGGTATAACCTGGCAAGCAAGGATTTTACCCTGATAGATAAATTACCCCCATATGATTTTATTTACGCCATAACCGAAGACCATACGGGCAAAATATGGGTTGGCACCGTAAGGGATGGCATTTACTGCTATAACCCGGCAAACAATACAAGCACTAAGCTAAACTATCGGTACCCCGTTAAAAACGTGCTTAACACCACCACGGTTAACGGCGTTTTTGAGGATAGCAACCACAAATTATGGTTTGCTACGGAAGGTTTGGGTTTATGGAGATATGATCCCGAAGCCGATAGCTATAAATTTTATGACACCGGTAACGGCTTTCCGAGCAATTACATTTTCAGACTCGAAGAAGACAAGCATAAAAACCTATGGATCAGCACTACCCGGGGCCTGGTTTGCTTTAATGATAATACCGGGAGCATCAAAATTTACACAAAAGCCAACGGTTTGTTAAGTGATCAGTTTAACTACAACTCATCTTTTAAAGATGCCGACGGTACTATGTACTTTGGTTGTGTACGTGGTATGGTTAGCTTTAATCCTGCCAGTTTTAAGCAAAATTACTTTATAGCCCCGGTTTATATAACTGGTTTCCAAGTGCACAATAAAGAGATCTCTGTTAATGGTGCCGATTCATTATTAAAACAATCTATCATCACCACAAAAAAGATCAACCTTAATTATAACCAATCTTCATTCAGTATTGATTTTGCTGCGCTGAGCTTCCCATCGCCCGAAATGACCCAATATAAATACACGATGAAAGGTTTGGATAAAGGCTGGACCGAACTTAAACGCAACCGAAAAGTTTACTTTACGCAACTGCAGCCCGGACATTACACCTTTGTAGTAAAAGCGGCAAACAATAACGGCATCTGGACCCAAAAAGAAACAAGTATTGAAATTGATATAGCACCTCCTTTTTGGGAAAGCGTTTGGGCATACATTGCTTACTGCCTGTTATTTTTACTAACAGGTTACTACCTGCTCAGAAGCTATCACCGTAAAACCCGCGAAAAAAATAAGCGCATTATCGAAACCCTTGAAAATGACAAGGAAAAACAGATCTATAATGCTAAGATTGAATTTTTCACCAACGTGGCCCATGAAATCCGTACACCTTTAACGCTTATTAAAGGGCCGATGGAAAAAGTGATCAGGCGGGCGGAGCATGTTCCGGATATTCAAAACAACCTGAAGATCATGGAAAAGAATACCAACCGGCTGCTCGATCTTACCAACCAGCTGCTTGATTTCAGAAAAACTGAAACCAATGGCTTTAGCCTCAGCTTTGTTAAAACCGATATTATGGATCTGCTTGCCGATACCTTTTTGCGGTTTAAGCCCATGGCCGAACAAAAGAACCTCAGTTATACCTTTATACATCCGGTTAAAACCGTTTATGCCTATGTTGATATTGAAGCGTTTACCAAAATAATGAGTAACCTCATCAGTAATGCCATCAAATACAGCACTTCTGTTGTTGAGATTGAACTGCTTGATCACCCGGTTAACGACCCTACCTTTACCATCGAAATAAGGAATAACGGGCACCTGATCCCTTACGAAATGCGCGAAAAGATCTTTGAGCCTTTCTTCAGGATGAAAGGGTCGGAAAAACAAATTGGCACCGGGATAGGACTTTCGTTATCGCGCTCTTTAGCCGAATTGCATAAGGGTTTATTGGTGTTGAATAAATCTATTAACGATTTTAATATATTTAACCTTACTTTGCCTGTTCACCAGGAAAAAGAATTCGACCTTCATATTACCCCCGATGAATATGAGCAGGCAGACCTAAGTAACAGAGAGGAGAATATTGACTTTATGAAACCAGTTATACTTTTAGTGGATGATAACCCTGAAATACTTGATTTTATTTCGGATGATCTGAGCGATAAATATTCGGTTATTAAAGCCCTTAACGGACAGGAAGCGCTGGATATGATAGGCATAGAGAACATTCAGCTTATTATAAGCGATGTAATGATGCCGGGAATAGATGGATTTGAACTGTGCAAAACCATTAAAACCAATTTCGATTACAGCCACATCCCCATAATACTGCTTACTGCAAAAAATACCCTGCAAAGTAAAATTGAAGGCCTGGAGGTTGGTGCCGATGCCTATATCGAAAAACCGTTTTCGCCCGAACATTTGCAGGTGCAGATAGCTAACCTGCTTATTAACCGTAATAAAATTAAGGAGCATTTCGCGAGTTCGCCGCTGGCGCATATCAAATCGATGGCTTATTCAAAACCCGATGAAAGCTTTTTGGATAAGCTAAATGGTGTTATCTATAAAAACATCCAAAACGCTGAGCTTGATGTTGAGCAGATAGCCAATCTCATGAATATGAGTAAGCCAACGCTGTACCGCAAAGTTAAAGCTATATCCAATCTTACTATTAACGAGCTTATCAATATCACCCGCCTCAAGGCTGCCGCGCAATTACTGGAAGAAGGTGATTATAAGATCTACGAAGTAGCCAACATGGTAGGTTACAGTTCTCAATCACACCTTGGTCGTAATTTCCTGAAACAATTCGGTACAACACCTACTGAATACCAGCAGGCTAAGCGCAGTAAAGTAAAACAGGTTTAATCTTACCTGGATGGACTATGAGGCTAAGTCAGGAGCAATGGGCTTTATATAATAGCCCAAGCAAAGCACCTGCTGTTAAAGCAACCCCCTTTTTTACAATTTTTGTTATTGCTGAAGTCCCTGAACGCTGCAAGCGGGCGATTTAATTGTGTGGGCAACAATATCTGAAAAAATAACGTAGAACTGCCGGTTCCGCACAACAGGGACTGGTTGATTATCAAAACTCTTTCAGATTAATAAATGAGAAATAACAATTACTTACTAAGCATGATTGCTGGTATGCTGGTAATATCATGCTTCGCGTGTTCAAAAAGTATAAACAAAATTGAGACACCGGCAAGTTCAATTCCGGAGCAGGATGGAAAACTACAAAGTTTGAAAACCAGGCCGATAACTACCTATACTTATACCGTTAAAACTACCGAGTGGATGGTTGACGGGACAAATATCCCCGCGGGGGCTATAATATATATCCCCGCCGGTGAACGTGGGGCTTTGCTGCTTAAAAACTTTAAAGGAACAGCCGCTGCTCCAATCTTAATTGTTAACCAGGGTGGCAGGGTATCATTCACTACAGAAACTACCGCCTCGTATGCATTTAAGACACAAAACTGCCAGTATTTTAAGGTAATGGGAAATGGAGTTTCCTCAATTAAGTACGGGTTTGATATGAACGGCGGCAACATTGGTATGACGATGGACTATCTGAGCTCGGATTTTGAGATCGCGAATGTTGAGGTGCGTAACAGCGGGTTTGCAGGGATCATGGCAAAAACCGATCCATCATGCGACGCTGCAACCTGGCGGGGCAATTTTACGATGAGTAATGTAATAATTCATGATAATTACGTTCACAAAACAGGAGGGGAAGGCCTTTACATAGGAAATTCTTTTTATCAGAATGGTGTTTCCACATCATGTGGTACAGTTTTACCTCATGATATCGTGAACGCCAGGATCTACAAAAACCTTGTTGACTCAACCGGTGCCGAAGGAATCCAGGTTGGCAGTGCTACGTCGGGATGCATGATCTATAGTAACACAGTTAAAAACCCGGGAATAAGTCCGTTTGCTTCCTATCAAAATAATGGCATACAAATAGGAGAAGGCACCGGCGGCCAATGCTATAACAACCTGGTTAAGAATGCACCCGGCAACGGTATCATTGTTCTTGGCCTTGGGGATAACCAGGTATTCAATAATTATATTATTGACTCAAAAGCTTACGGTATTTTTGCTGATTCACGGTATACGCCGGGCCCGAATTTTCAGTTTATCAATAATACCATTGTGGGTTCTGTTTTAGGTGGCATAAAGTTAAACTCCGAAACTATCCCCATGAATACCGTTATCAATAATGCTATCATACAATCGGGATCGGTACAGCCGATAATTTTAAAAAGCACCAGCGTTAAACTTACCGAATCAAATAATTATGTAAACACAGATGTAAGTGTTTGCGGGTTTGTAGATTATAACGGAGATGATTTCCATTTACAATCGTCATCGCCGCTTATCGATCAGGGGGCAAATGTTTTATCATACGGCATAAAATTTGATTATTATGATGCTGTACGCCCATCGGGTACGGCTTTTGATATTGGGGCTACCGAGTATTAATATTTAATAAACCAAGGGTTTCTGTCAGGGGTAAAGGGAATTCCTGTAAAAGAAAAAGGGGACGGCAGCACTGCCATCCCTTTTTACGTTTTAAAGTTTTAGCCTTAAGCTTTGTGCATTCGGCTTTTAGCTAAAATCATGGGCTTACTATCATGCGTAATGGTGCCAGATTGTTGATCTGAACAAAGTAAACACCGGTCATGTACGACCGGGTTAACTGAACCGCCAGGTTCCCGCCAAAACCGCGATACCTGCCGCTTTGCATAACCTTGCCAAAATTATCCCGGATAACCAGGTTGATCTCTTTCTGCTCCAGGTCGGGCGTTAGTTTAATGTTGAAGCTGCGCGCAGCCACCGGGTTTGGATAGATAACATTATTTTGAACGGTACCGATAGGTGCACTGTTATCCTGTACAATACCGGTCTTTTGACCCATAGTCGAAGCCAGCGAATTGCTGCTGAGCAATGAAGGCTCCGTTCCATAAATCAGCTGATCTTTATAATAAACGGTAATATGGCTGTTAAGCGCCATAGCAGCTTTGGGGGCATACGAATAATCATTGGCCTCGTTAAATGCCGACCAGTCTGTTTTATTTACTTGGTATTGAATGTTACCGGTATTGCTTAAGGGGTAAAGCGAACCGGCCGATGGATCGATGGTTAATTCAAGATAGGTGTCTGCCCCGGTTAAAGGGGGACTTAAAGTAACAAACCGGTTGTTGATTTTGCTGTTGCCCAGTTTGGCGTAGCTTACCGAGAAATTCAATCCTGCCGTGCCTTCGCGGCTAAACCAGTAACGAACAGATAAATCGCTGTAATTGACAGGCACGTTTCCGGTATTGTTAAGCGCCAAGTAGGTACTGATCGTATTTCCGGATGTGCTTTGATTTTGGTTTTGATAAGATACAGTAAAAGCCGTGGTAGCTGTAACTGCAGCAGGCTCGGTACCGTAAATTAACTGCCTGTTGCGGTAAAGGGTGATATGGCTGTTTGCAGCATAGCTCCCGGTGTATGGCAGGTATGAATAATCATCGGCCTCCGAAAAGTTTGACCAGTCCTGGTTGGCAAACCTCGACTGAATAACCCCGGAATTGCCGCCTGCGCTGAGTTGGCCGTTTGTCAGGAAACCATATTCTATATATCCAAATGCCCCGGTGTGCGGGTTGGGTAGCTGAACGTATTTCATGGTAACGTTACTGTTGCCTATTTGGGCATAATCAATCCACGAATTGATCCCGGCATAATTTTCCGCGGTAAACCAATACCTCATGGTCAGCTCGTTTAAATTAATGGCGACAGAATCCTGGTTAACAATTTTCAGAAATGGCTTAATGAGATTGTTTAAAGGTTGGTTATTATCCCCGTCGGATGATTGCACCTGGACATTGTATGGCAATACGGTGAAGGCTTTGCTTGAGGCTGTGGTGTCAAAACGTGCGTTGCCGCCTTGCTGCGCTGTGATAGTACTGCTGCCCGCGCCTACAATATGCAGCTTGTTATTGATTACCGTAGCTACGTTTAAGTTTGAGCTGGTGTAAACAACTGTAAGTCCGGAAGTAGCTGTCGCATTCAGGCTGATATCGGCATCGCCGGGCCTGCTTAGCGGCAAAGCAGCAAAGGTGATGCTTTGGCTCAGCTTGTTAACTGTAAGCGTTTGTGTAACCGGTGATGCCGCAAGATAATTAGCATTCCCACCCTGCGAAGCGGTGATCACGGCCGTACCCGCACCAGTGATGTGCAACTTTCCGCCCGCTATCTGAACTACCGTACTGTCCGAACTGCTATAGCTTACCGCAAGGCCAGAACTGGCTACAGCACCGGCCACAAAATCGCTGTCGGCAACTGTTTTTGCAGGGATCGCATTAAACGTAATGGTTTGTGCTTTTTGGCTAACGGTGAGGCTTTGATTAATAGAAGTAGCTGCTTTAAAACTGCTGTTCCCGGCCTGGGAAGCAGTGATGGTTGCTGTTCCGGCCGCTTTAATGTGGATGGCCCCATTGATCACACTGGCAACGGTAGTATCTGAACTGCTGTAAGAAACCGCTAAACCTGATGAAGCTGTCGCCGGGGGTACAAAATCTGCATCACCGAATGTTTTTCCGCTGAAGGAGGCGAAGGTAATTGTTTGATCGCCCAATACATCGGCAGCAATTTCGGTGCTGCTTAATGCCCTGCCGTAGATCTTGAAATTATCAATGGAGCCTTTGAACATCGGATCGGCAAACTGCGATTTGCCCAGGTAATTTTGTGTGGTGCTGCCGAGCGCCGATGGTTTGATGGTAATGTTTGTTGAGGAGGCAACTGATGTACCATTTACATAAAGTGTAGTAGTAGTGCCCGCCCGGGTTAACGCCAGGTAGGTCCAGGTATTTAATGGGAAGGTGTAATTGTAATTGATATTCTGTTCTGCAGCCGAGCCGTTTTTAGTAGCGTAACGAATGGTTGACTGCCCGTTGGTAACACCGGCCTGTACAGTAAGGAACATATATTGGGTAGTGCTTGAGCCAAAGTCAAAAACACGCATCCAGGTACTTATGGCGTCCATCCGCACCCAGGCAGATATGGTAAAATCGTTCAGGGTACTGAAAATACCGGCAGGTAAAGTTGCATAAGCGTTCGCCGAACCATCAAGCAGCAAAGATTTTCCATATTTACCCGCAGCACGGCTTGCTGTTGCCGCGAGTGCAGCATGATTGGCGCCCCAGGCATCAATGCCTTTACTGCTGCTTACCTCATCAAATTGATAAAAGTCGCGTTGCCCGGCATTGGGTTTAGCAACCGCTTCTGTGCTTTGGGTACCTTCGCCGGTACCGTCTGCAGGAGCTATCACATAAAAATAGGTTGTGCCATTGCTCACATTGCTGTCGGTGAAGGTAAGGTTACTAACCGAGCCAAGTGCAGTATATGGCCCGCCGGAAGTTGTTGAACGTTTAACGTTATAAGTATAGCCGGGAAGTGATTGCCATTCAAGGATGTTTTTGGCATCGCCAGCGGCAATTGTCAAAGAGTTTACGGCACTGCTAAGCACTGTGAGTACCAATGTCGAAGTACCTGTTGTGCTGCCGTTACCTGCCGACAGGCTTACATTAAAGGTGCCTGATTCCGTTGGTGTTCCTGAAATTTTGCCTGATAGAGAATCAATTTGTAACCCGGCCGGCAATCCGCTGGCCGAAAAATGGTTGGGCGACTTAATTCCGGTTACGGTATAAGTCATAGGTTTTCCTATCAGCGTGGTATCCGTTGGCGCGCTGGTGATAATTACCGGTAATGGCCGGTCGTCCAGGAGCACAATATCATTGCCCGTACCGCCTTTATAGCTGATGCGAAGCGTGAAATTACCAACAGTTACCGGGGCAAGTTCGGGCAAGCCTTTAAATGTACCGGATATTGCCGCGCTTCCGGTGTTATCAATGATAGTGAACGAAGTTCCCTGGGCCAGGCTGGTCGAGTCGATAGCCGTGACCTGCAGTTTAGGCTGGTTCACTAAATTAACAATGGCTGTACTTACCTTATCACTGGTGGCCGAACTGGTGCTTAATTCTACTTTATAGGTGGCATCGGCATTCATGGTGAGGGTGCCCACTTTTATGGTGCCTATGGCCTGATTACCGGGTGCCAGTACCGCGCCTGTACCTGAGCCTGTACCAATAGTAGCCGATGATGTACTCTTCCCACTGCCGCCAAACGTGCCGGCCGTTGCAACCACCGGACTGGTGAATGTGCCGCTGTTAGGGTCGTTATTGAGCAAATAAATGCCATTTTTTATCGTTGTTGTTCCCGAATAAGCCTGGTTGCCGGTAAACGTCAGAACAGCCGTACCAACTTTTTCTACGTTCATGCTGCCTGTCATCGTTCCGCCGTAGCTGGTAGTTATGTTCAGTGCACCGATGCTGATGGTTGGGCTGCCGCCACCATCAGTACGGATAGCCCCGCGGCCGCTTAACGCACCAAAACTGATAGTGCCGGTAGGGAACATGATGCCCTGGCAATCATTCCCGTTGGCGTCAAGATTCCATGATGCATTCGCGCTGCCTGATTGCGGCACTTCAAAACGGGTACGTGAGTTGCCGCTGCGTAATTTGGATACAAAGTAACCCGTAAAGCTGCTGTTATCGGCAAACAGGTGCAATCCGGCATAAACGTTACCATCCTGAATAATTGTTCCGCTGCCGGTAAGCCGCCCGTAGAGGTTCAGTGCATTGCTGGTTTGGTAAAAATAGCTGGTTTTGCCGGCAGCGATTTCAATATCGTTGTACAAGGTAGCATCGCCGTTGGCCGAAAAAAGCGCGCCGCCGTTCATGGTTATTTTTCCGGTACCGAGCGGGCCTGATGTAGGGGCGGAAGGCGCTCCTGTACTTGTTCCCGATACTTCCATGCCATAAACCGGCGGCCAGCTTTGCCCGTTTCCGTTGAGGATAGTACCGCCGGAGTAGGTGTTGTTGCCCCCTGCATACAGGAACCCGATACCGTTCTTGAGCAGGCTGCCTGAGCCTGTTATTTGCCCGGTTAATGCTACGGTGCCGCTCACGTTGGGTGTGTTTACATTAAGTAATGTATCGAGTGTTACAGGCATCTTCAGGGTTTGGTAGCCAGAACTGTTATTAACCAGGTCATTTCGCAAATGAATTGCTGCGCCGTCAATGGTATAGCTGCCGGCGTTTGCATTAAACTGAATTCTCGAGGCTACAAGGTTTGGGATGTCGTTGGTCAGTACGGTATCTGCACTGTTTTGAAAAGTAATAATGGCTGGATTAACAGGTGTCGCGTTTTCCTGCCAGTTGCTGGCCAGGGTAAGCGAGTCGGACTCGGGCTGCTGGCTCCATGTTGAAGTGCTTGAGCCGGGTACGCCAAATGTTTCGGCCGAATTGGAGCTTTCTTTGGTTTGGCCCACAGATGAAACAACATAGTAGTATGGGCTTCCGTTGCTTACATTCAGATCCGCGTACGCCGTAGTTGAAACATTGGCTACGGTAGTATAAGGACCGCCGCTTATGGTAGCGCGTTTTACATTATAAGTAGCCGCCCCTGCTGCTGCACTCCAGCTCAAGTCAACCTCCTTGTTTTTATTAACAGCTGAAGGCTGCGCCGGGGCAGCCGGTGGCACGGATGAAAAAATAACATTTGAGTTTCCGCTTTCCAATGTTCCGGCAAGCGCGGTCACTACATAATAATTGTTTACCTCGGGTACAGGGCTGGCATCAATATATGATGTGTTGGTTATGCCTGATTGTATAGTGGTAAATGGCCCGGTGGATGACGACGACCGTTTTACCGAATAGCTGGTAGCATTGGCTGAAGCTACCCAGGAAATATTAATTTGTGTAGCGTTAACAACCGCTGCCGCAGCTGAAGCAGGTGCTGCCGGCGCCTGGTTATTGACCACATTCAGCATGAGGCTTGCCGTGCCGGTGCCGCTGGCATTAGTGGCGGCTATGGTAATTTCGCTTTGCCCTAACGAGGTAGGTGTGCCCGAGATGATACCGGTGGCCGCATCAATGCTAAGCCCCGATGGTAAGCCAGTGGCACTATAAGAAGATGGATTAGCACTGGCTATGATGTTATAACTGAAAGGCGCACCACTGGTAGCTGTGGCGGTGGTAGCACTGCTAATCTCCGGAGACCCGGCAGGTGCGGATTGACTATAGGCTACATTACTGAAGGTGGCTATATTTAGCGCCGAGTTATTACTGGAAAGGGTATAAAATCCGGCATACAAATCCGCGGGGAAACCTGTTGCAGAATACCAGCAACTGAGACCGGTCCAACTGATGCCATCCTGCGAATGGTATGTAAATATGCGGGTGCCTACACGCTCAATTTTTAACCACCAGGGGGCTTTGGGTTGGTAGTGGTTTCCGGCACCGCCTGTCGCTTTAAGGAAAATATCATAAAAAGCTGAACCGGACGCCAGCGATTGGCGTAGCATGACCCCGCAACCACCGGTATTTAACGACATATTCTCAACTTTTACCACCAGGCCCGCATCACCGCTAATTTTTTTAAAATTAAAGCTGAAGGCATTACTGGTGGAAGTTCCGGCACCTTGAAGTGTCCAAACCCCGTTATTATAGGAGGCGCTGCCCGCTAATCCGGTATTACCGATATCTATATTTGTTAGATTGCTCACCGGCTGCACATGATCAGCAGGATAATACACCTGTGGCAATTTAACGGAGGTAGACGTATCTGATGATTTCAGGTATAAGAAATTGCCGCCGGCCGGAGAATAATTGGTTGCACCGGGCTGCATTAACGCAGCCCTCATCCTGTCGGTATTAGGAGTAGGTATGCCCTTGCGTACAGCATAAGCGCTGTAAATAAGATTAGTCATATCGCCGCTCCTCGCTCCGGGCTGAATTCCCCAGCCGGTCCAGTAACTTGCATACCCTCCCAACGGGATAAAGGTCATTGTTGCGCCGTCAAAAGCGTATTTATGATACAACTCACCGATAGCTAATACCCGGTTATCCAATTCGGCAAACATATCTGCACCTTGCTTGTAGGCAACTTCTGCACCCCAGGCCAGTGCGGCTGCCTGCACACGCCAATGGTCGTCGCGGCCCGAATCCCCAACTTCGCCACCGGGCAATGAATTGCGCATCCCTCCTCCGGCATCCATCCGGTACACTTCCACCGCCTGGTTAAACCGGGTTACATCATCGCAAAAAACCGAGGCGGCAAGGGCAATTTTTAACTGAAGAGCCCCTTTATTCGCATCGCGCAAGGGGCTGGGTACCCAGGAAGTTGGAAACAAAACATTGGCAAAATAATTTTTTACGTGCTGTGTGTTGGCTGCGGTCCAACCGGGAAAGGTACAACGAAGGATTTCAGCACCTACGCCCCAATACTGGGCATAATCGCCAATATCCAGCATGGATTCTCCGCCGCCCCAGGTAGTATTGGTTACTGCCCATGCATCCAACATATTGGTAGCTTTGCGGGCATAAGTAGAGTCGCCCGTAAACCACCACATCCAGGCCAGGTTGTGAACAGCCTGCATATCATCAATCCAGGCGCTGTTGTTGAGATTGGGCGCCCTGGTAACCGTTGCAAAAGGACCCTTTTGCCCATAGCCCAATTGTGAATGCGAGTCGTTTTTAAATGCGTTATAACCAGATAGCCATGGTTCACGGCTAATGTTGGCTTTCAATTGATCCAAATCGGCCCGGTTAAAGGCCACGCCAGGATGGACAAAAGGTTGGGCGCATACACCCATCGTGACAAACATCGACAGCGAAAACAACAGCAGCCTTATCTGCCGGTGCGTACCTGTCAAATAATTACAAAGCGTAAAAAGTTTTTTCATGGTTTAATTGTTTAGGTAAACATGTTTACTGCCGTTCCGGCATGTTTGGAAGTCGTGTAAGGACGTGGAACAAAACAGTTTTATAATCAGACACATCAAAGACAATGACTGCTGTAAATGATACTCACAGAAATGTGGTGTTTTTGAAATTTTTAAGCCAGGCTTTCGACTTTAAATCGCTCGGAATAAGTCTCTTTAGTATGGGAGCTAAGTGGGGGGAGAAGAGAAAAAGACATAGCTGTTCGGAACATTTTTTCAATTATTGATAGGAAAAAAATCACACACTGCTGCGCTTTTTTATTCCGAACACCGTTTATGAAATTGGAGGCGTAAGAAAATAATGCGTATGACGAGATGGTCAATAAGCCTTACGTTTATCCGGCTTAATCCTTGCTCAGAAACTGGATCCCATCTACATGTTCACCCACAAATATATTGGCCATGTCACTTGTTTTATAAAAGCCGGGTTTGCCCGGCATCTTATCGAATATCAGGGTGCCGTTTATCTTCAGGTTTTCAAATATAACGTTCCTGATGCCGCGTTTGTCATCGTAGCCGACTATAATAGACATATTAGCCCGCTTGCCGTTATAATTAACATTCCTGAACAGTATGTTCTCGATCCCCAGCCCGGGAGAGGTGTTATATTTTCGGTTGTACATCACCCTTAAATTAAACAGTTGCCCCTTGCGGATATCCTCAATCTCCACGTTTTCAAAACTGACATTCCTGATCAGGTTGCTGTCGCCGGCATTAAGTGCTATGCAGCCCTGGTAATCAAGCTGGTTTTCGTTATGGTCAAGTACAGTCATATTCTGAACCCGGATATTTTGTAAGGTATCCGGGTGGTCAGTATCGCCGTGCGTACCAATCAGCAGGGGATGGGCTACATCAGCCCATAAAATGGCGTTGTTAATTGAGATATCTGAGGTATTGCCGTAATAGTTCCAGCGGTGACCGTAAATGGCGATGCAATCGTCAGAGTTTCGCATGTATATATGATCAAGCTTAATATCCTGACTGCAAAAGATGTCGATACCATCGGCATTACCGGTTGCACTGAAAGCTTTGAAATTACTTATACTCACATGCTTTGATTCGCCCATCAAAATAGAATAACCCGTTGGTAATTCAATGATCCCGTCGACACTGACGTTATTGCTGTTCTGGATGATCAAATGGTCATTCCTTAATTTTGAGAGTGTTCCTGTAGTATTTTGGGGTTTAACGCTGTCGCCCTGTACCGGGTGCTGTGTAAGGATTCCGCGGCCGCAGATCCTGACGTTCTCTGCATGATCTATAACAAATGAGCCTTCAACAATAGCGCCGCCGGCCACATACACGGTTTTACCCGAGGGGATCACCATCCGGCCGATTTTATGGATGCCCGGGCCGAAATAAAGTGTTTGCGCATTGGCTTTTGTGGGACGGCTGTTTTCTATAGGATTAGCAAAAATCTGCAGGTTTTCAAAAATGTTGCCGTTTACCTCTAATGAAACATATTGCGAAGCGTTTAATTCAAATTCCACAACGTTGCCTTTAACCTCGGGCTTGATGCCGTATGCCGTAGGTCTGATCCTTACTTCTTTGATATTCCCCTGGTTTAGCTTAACCCGAAGCTTTATCGAACCGGAACAATCAAAATAAGTAAAAGTGGTTTTTTTAATAATGCGCTGCGCGTCAAAACGAGCCGCTACATCGGCGATATATACATCTAAGGGCTGCCAGTTGCCTGTGCCCTGCCGCACATCTACTTTAATTGTATGATTAACTAAGTTACTTTCGGGTGCTTTATAAGTTATGATTTCTGCCTTGACTGTTTTTAATAAAAATACGACTGCACATGTCAGTGCCAGGAATTTGTTCATAGAAGTTTTTATAGTGTATAGAGGAAGACAATAAAGGCGGATTCTCATACTCAATAAAAAAACTATATCGAAAAAATAACTGCATTTGCCGGAGATAATGTGCCCTAATGAAATACCCTGAACAATTTGAACTAAATCACTAATCTCTTTGAGTATATTTAAGAGCATTGCTTGTCCTTATTACTGTTGTTGCCCCGTATCCTAAACAATGAAGAATAAATACCTTTTTTTTGCCTTTTTTATAGCCCTTTCTCCCTTTTGCAATAATGCTGTGTCCGCAAAACAAAAGGTTGTTGCACTGCTTTATTCACCAGATAACCGTACGCGGGCGCAATTTTCACTGGATGAGCAAGGGCAGCTGTATTATCGGTTAATTTTCAATACACGGTTAATTGTTAACTGGTCGCGTTTGGGGATCGAAACTACCGGTTCTTCATTAGTTCGGGGTATCACGTTAAAGGGATCGGCCAAAAAAGAAATCAATGAAAAGTTTTTGTGGCCGCTGGGAGAAGATGCCAGCCTGGTAAACCATTGTAACGAGCTCATGCTTCATTGCACCTCTGGCAGAGGTAATTATGATATTATCGTAAGGGTATATGATGGAAGCCTGGCGTTTAGGTATGTCTGTAAGCAGCTTGGTGATAGCATTGTACAACTTAAATCGGAACTAACGGAGTTTAACCTTGCAACAAGCTATCGCATTTACCAGTATCACGAAGAATCTGTTTTCCGGCCGGTTATGGTCGATTCATTGCCGGGTACCAGTGACCTTCCTTCAACGCTTACCGCCGCACAGTCATATATAAGTATAGGCGAAGCCGATAACCGCAATTACACCAAATGCGTATTGGTTCACGGCAGCCGCCCCAATAGCCTGTCGTTACAATTTTATACGGATACCATTTACCGCGACCATCGCGTTAAATCGGTTCGGAAGGATTCATTAATCCGGTTCACCGATAGTCTCATTACTCCCTGGCGAACCATCAGTTGCAGCAGTACTGCCATAGGTTTGCACGCGTTTAGTCAGCTTAATCTTAAACTGGTTAAACCACTTAGTAATGAGGTGCCTGATTATGTAAAACCCGGAAAGGTTTTCAGGGTACCTATCAATACGCAAGGCGCCCTTGATGTAATTGATTTTGCTCAAAAAATGAACTTTCAATACATTTTGGTTGATGCAGGCTGGTACGGTGCCGAATTTCGAACTACCTCTGATCCTACCAGATACTTACCTGATTTCCACTTGCCGGATATCATTGCCCATGCCCGGCAAAAAGGCATCGGCGTTATTTTATACGTAAATTATGTGGGGCTCAAAGCTAAGATAGATACCATATTGCCGCTTTATAAAAAGTGGGGAGTTAGCGGGCTGAAGTTTGGGTTTGTAGACGGCGGCACGCAGAAAGGCCTTGCCTGGCTTGATTCGGCCATGAAAAAAGTAAATGATTATGGCATGATACTCAACGTACATGATCATTATAAACCCACAGGTTTAAGCCGCCGGTACCCGTGTGTGCTGAGCCAGGAAGGGATCAGGGGCGATGAAAACAGTCCTGATGCTTTCCATAATACCGTATTGCCATTTACGCGTTACCTGGCCGGCCCTGCCGATTTTACCTTTTGCTACCCCAACAAGGTGAATGATTACAGTAAAAATATCCGGGTGAGCAAAGCCCAGCAAATGGCCCTGACCATTGTATACTTTGACCCGCTCCAGGCGATTTTCTGGTACGGGCGGTCGCAGGATTATAAGGATGAGGCAGACATTGAATTTTTTAAATATGTGCCCACTGTATGGGACGAAAGCAAATATGTACAGGGAGAGATAGGCGAAGGCATTACCGTAGCACGCCGTAAAGGCCGTACCTGGTACCTGGGCAGCGCTGCTGGCCTTCAGAAATGGGGAGGAAACCTCAAGCTCGATTTCCTGGAAAAAAATCAGGTATACATCGCTACTGTTTATGGCGATGACGGACAGGGCGGCATACAGGTAAAAAAGATTGAGCTCAGGCACAATGATGCTTTTGTTGTTGACCTGGATGCAAAAGGGGGCCAGGCCGTTATCATAAGACCTCAAATAAAATAGAGGGCGGGGATGTTGTTGGGGAGCATTATTAATGATTGTGTTAGTTTGACTTAAGGAGGATCCTGCTTTGGGCGAAATGAAGAAAAAATTGGCTTTGAAAGATATTGCTGCCGCGTTAAAAGTGTCAGAAGCATCTGTTTCCTATGTTCTTAATGGCAAGGCGAGGCAATATGGTATCAGCGTGGCGCTGGAAAATAAAATACTGAGGTTTGTTGAAAAGGTAGGTTACCGGCCCAACCGGCTGGCAGCCAGCCTGCGGACAGGAAAAAGTAAAACGGTGGGCATGATTGTGGAAGATATAAGCGATCCTTTTTTTTCGGCTATCGCCAGGGTTGTGGAAGAGCATATTTATAAAGAAGGTTACCGCGTTATTTATGGCAGCTCTGAAAATTCTACCGTTATCGCCCGTGACCTGCTGCAAACCTTTAAAAATTACCAGGTAGATGGGTACATCGTGGCACCTACTGCCGGTTTGGAAGATGATATCAACCAGCTTGTAAAGGAAGGTTACCCGGTAGTGGTGTTCGACCGCGCCTCGCCTGATCTGCAATGTTCTAAAGTACTTGTCGATAACTTTCGCGGCAGTGAGGCCGCTGTTTTGCATTTGATAGATAACGGCTTCCGTAACATTGCCATGGTTACGCTTGCGGCCGGGCAGGACCAAATGAACGAACGTGTTAACGGTTATCACGCGGCCCTCCAAAAACACGGGCTACCGCCAATCCTAAAAGAAATTATCTATAATGAAGATCCACACAAAACCGTCCAGAACCTTAAAAGCCTCCTGAAAAGTAAAAAGGATATAGATGCCATTTTTTTTGCAACCAACTATCTCGCCTTAAGCGGCCTGCAGGTCCTCAAGGAATCGGGATTGATAATCACCAGAGATATCGGTGTTGCCGTATTTGATGATATTAACAATTTTGCCCTTTTTAACCCGGCTATAACCGCTGTAGCCCAGCCAATCACGGAGATCGGGCTCAGGGTTACCAAAATTTTATTGGAAGAGCTTCAGGATAACCACATAATCGATTCGCAAAATATTTTATTGAAAACCAAACTGATCATAAGGGATTCATCAGCAAGGTTACAGGTGTAATTTATCCGAAATAAAAAAATTAAAAAAATGAGTATCAAACCTGTTTGGGATTGTCTTTGTTGTAACTCTCCCCTAATAAACCGTTCGGTTTAGCTAAGTTGGTTATAATAAGGCTTCTGAAAGGAAGCCCTTTTTGTTAAGGATAAACAGCAGGGAATATTGAGGAAAATGATCGGTTGGGGCACACGGACAATCCTTGCTCTTTATTTGTCAGATAATTATATTTTTGTTTTGAGTAAAGGTTACAGGGTGCAGACATGATAGTGTATCGATTTATGAAAAAAAAGCGAAACGAAGCGGAACCCTTAGAGCTATTTCAGATAAAGAATCCGAAAGCAGACGAACAAACGATCAAAAAAAGCTGGAATTCAATTGTTCAGAAAATAAATCAGGAACCTAAAAAGAAGCGCCAGGAGTAATGTTTAACCTGACGGGACAGTTTTTGAAACACAAACCAAGTGTTTCGCGCACTTATATTCAAATTGAGCAGTATTCAACAACCGGCATCCTCCTGTATGCGGCCTTTTAAAGCAGCCGCACGTTGGTGCTGTGTAATTATTTTAGGAGCACTGATTTTAAACAGCAATGCCGCAGCGCTTGCTTTGCCCAATATTCAGCGGCTTGGCCTCAAAGACGGGCTTTCCAACAGCGAAGTACGGTGCATTTTCCAGGATCATTCGGGCTATATGTGGTTTGGCACTTATGATGGCCTGAACCGTTTTAACGGATATGACTTCCGTATTTACCGCAATCAGCCCGAAAAGCAACAATCAATTATTCATAATTTTATTAATTGTATTGCAGAGGATGCGGCCAATAATTTATGGGTAGGTACGCGCCAGGGCATAAGTATCTTAAACCCGGTAACAGAAGAGTTTTCTCCGGCGTATGCAATTTTGGCCGGCAAAGAAACACCCGTGACATCCTTTATCAGGGATATCAAAACGGACCGCTCCGGGCGTATTTTCATTGCCACTCTTTCCAACGGCCTGATCGTTATGGATAAGGGAAAACGAACCGGCCGTGTTATACCATACTATGATAACGGAAAAGCTGTACAGGGTTATAGCGTTAACGCGTTGTATGTTGGGCCTGGCGACCAGATCTATGCGCTGATCAGCGCCGCCGGCCTTTTTAAATACGATGCCGCACACGGTAGTCTGAAGTTATTGAACCCTTCGGTTACCGGCGCTACCTGTATTTATCCGGAGGGCAATGGTTTATGGGTAGGCACAACCCAGGGCCTGCACCACTATGATTTCAAAACAGGGCAATATGACCGTCTTTTTGATGAGTTTAACGGGCCTTTCAAATCGGGCAGGATAACGAGCCTGCAAGTTATGCCCGATAGTACACTTTGGGTGAGCACTGACGGCGGCGGGATCCAGATCCTGAATAAAGGGCGCGACAAGATTACCTATCTGCCTGCGGGGAGTGACGAGCACTCACTTTCAAGTGGTGCTGTTTATGCTTTATTTTTAGACCGCGAAGGCAGAAAGTGGATCGGCACATTACGGGGCGGAGTAAATGTTATTGATGAGGTAAAGGAACGTTTTGTAAATATCAGGCACAATGAACTGAACGCCAATAGTCTTATCAGTAACTTTGTTAAATCATTATATGAAGCCCCAGATGGCAGGCTGTGGATTGGTACCGATGGCGGCGGATTGAGCATTTGGGACCGGCAGGCCCATCGCTTCACAAATTTTCGCCATGATGCTTCACAGCCGGGCACCCTAAGCTCAAACTTTGTAACCAGTATTGCCGGGGATAGGGAAGGCAGGACCTGGATTGCCACTTATGGGGGCGGCATTAACCTGTACCAGCCGGGTTCCAATACATTCACTACATTTCGGGGTGTAGACAGGCAGGGAGCTGCCAGCCGGATAGTGTTCTGGTGCCTGTACCTGGACCATGCTGGAAATCTTTGGGCCAGCGGCTTACAGGACGGGCTGTTTCTATATGATAAGCATAATAACCAATTCAGGTTGTATGACGCGGCACTGACCAATATCCTTTCAATGGGCGAAGACCATTTTGGAAACCTTTGGGCTGGAAATTTCGAAGGGGTTTATAAGATTGATCAAAAAAGCAACGCACATAAGTTTTATCCGGTAGGTAAAGCGGTAAGATCAATGCAGAAAGCAGGCAACGGCGACATGTGGTTGGGTACAGAAGCCGGCTTGTTGTATTTTTCAGCATCTAAGGAAAAAATAATTCACCACTATACCACCAGTAACGGACTTAGTAATAATACGGTACTGGCCATTTTGGAAGACGCGCAAAAGCGTTTGTGGCTAAGCACTTACAACGGGCTTTGCCGATTTGATCCCAAAGCCGTTAGTTTTACCAATTTTTTTGAAAGCGATGGCCTTGCGAGCAATGAGTTTAACTTTAACGCGGGCTTAAGGCTAAACAATGGTCAGCTTGCGTTTGGGGGGATCAATGGTGTCACGATGTTTCATCCGCAGGCAATCCTGCCCCTGCATGATATCCCCAACATTGTTATAACTGATATTAAAATTAACAATAAGCCCATAAGTACTTATCCGGACTATGTGAAGACGGATGCAGGGAATGTTATCCGGTCGTTAGAAGTTCCTTACGATCAGGCATCAATAGCCGTTAGTTTCGCAGCTATCGAATTTACCGCGCAGGATAGGATCGGTTACCGTTATACGCTCCAGGGCTGGGACAGGGGATGGGTGTATGCAGCGCATCAGCGTAATGCGCTTTATACCCGTTTAGCGCCCGGTACGTATACATTGAAAATTAACTGTACCAATGCCGAAGGGCAATGGATCAGCCGTGAAGTCCACCTTCATGTCATTATTTTGCCGCCCTGGTATCGTACCATCTGGGCTTACATGATTTACGCGATGTTGCTTGCGGCAGTTGTTTATTGGTACCTGCGTTATAGGTTCAGGGAAACGCGGCTTAAATATGAAGTACAACTGGCCAATGCCGCCGCTGCACACCAGCGCGACCTGCAGGAAAAGGAACGCGAATTGAATGACCGGCGCGTAGAGTTTTTCACGGGCGTTTCTCATGAGTTTCGTACCCCCCTTTCTCTCATCATCAACCCGTTAAGGGATCTGCTTGCAAAAATTGGCCCTGAGAACCGTGCGGAACTTAATATTGTTTATCGTAATTCAAGGCGGCTGTTAAGCCTTGTTGATCAGCTGCTGCTGTTTCGTAAGGCCGATTCTGGCGCCGGGGTCCTGCAAATTGCGCCAATGGACATTACCCTTGTTTGCCGGGAGGTATTTTTATGTTTTGTGCAGCAGGCCAGGCTTTCGGGTATCAGTTTTGAATTAAAGGTACCGGAAGAGCCGGTACTGATTTACGGAGACAGGGAAAAGATTGAGATTATCCTGTTTAACCTCATATCCAATGCTATTAAATATACGCCGGCCGGGAAAGCCGTGTGCGTTGGCCTGCAATCGGGGCCGGGTGAGGTGGTGATCAATGTGACCGATAATGGCCCGGGAATATCCCCGGAAGCGGGTAAGCATATCTTCGAAAAGTTTTACAGGTCAAATACGCATGGCCAGGCGGCAAAAGGGGGCTTTGGGATCGGCTTATTCCTGGCCCGCCAGTTTACCATAGATCACGGCGGCTCATTAACGTTTGAAAGTGGGCCGGGTAAGGGCTCTGATTTTTGTTTAACCCTGTTAAAAGGGACAGCTCATTATTCGTTGGATATGGCAGCGGCAGCCGATGCTGCTGATTTATCGCCCTTGCTTAGTGAAATGGTGGAAGACCAGCCGGCGATAGCTGAAGCCAGCCAAATTAATGATATTGATTTTGAAGCGGATAAGATTTTTACCGACAAGCAAAGGATCCTGGTTATTGATGATGACAGCGAGATCAGGTCGTACATTTGTTCCATTCTTGAAAGCCGTTACAGGGTTTACGAGGCAGACAATGGTTTGACCGGTTTACAGAAAGCGAAAGAAAAGCAGCCCGATCTTATTATCTGTGATGTAATGATGCCTGGTTTAAATGGCATTGAACTTTGTTCAACCATTAAGCAGGACCAGCAATTGAGCTATATCCCGATGATTTTACTAACAGCGAGCTCATCTGCCGAAAATAAGATCAAAGGGCTGGAAAGCGGCGCGGATGACTATATATCCAAACCTTTTGATAAAGATGTGCTGGTTGCGCGCATTGCCAATCTGCTGCAAAACAGGAGTAACCTTCAAAGCTATTTTTATAATACCATTACCCTGAAATCGGTTAACGTCACTATTTCGGATGAGTATAAAAACTTCCTGGAAAAATGTATCGAAATTGTTGAGCAGCATATTACCGACGAAAACTTCAACATCAAAATATTGGCTTCAGAGATCGGCATGAGCCATTCAAATCTTTACCGCAAAATTAAATCGCTGTCCGGTCATACTGTTAATAGCTTCATCCGCTACATACGCCTCAGAAAGGCGGCTGAGCTGCTGATCCAGTCGGATATGAATGTTAATGAAGTGGCCATTGAAACAGGCTTTAACAGCATCAAATACTTCCGCGATCAGTTTTTTAAACTGTTCGGCGCTAACCCATCAGACTTTCTTAAGCAAAAAAGACCTGTATTTAAGAAAAATAAAAATATAATTAACTGATATTAAGTTATTTATGTATATTCTCTCCATTGCTTAATCAATTGAGTAAATTGATAAATTGCCGAATTTATACCGCATAAATGACCAATTTGAGTCCCATCTGCCGAATAAAATCTATTCATATTAGCTTATATAAACCAGTTATTAGAACCATAGGCAAACTTACTTAATCGATTATGTAAATCGGTTTTCAGCTTAGGTTCCTAAAGTCGGCAACGACCAATTGAAAGAGAAACCAGTTTTTAAAGCCAATATGAACAATTGTAACCAGCTAACTACATGGTGGGAAGAAGCCCTCCACGGAAATGTCAAATCTTTTGGCAGGATACATGACGAACTGTATTCCGGTTTGTATTTCTACCTCTATAAAATTATTAAAGACGAGGATGCAGCCCAGGATGTTTTACAGGAACTGTTTATAAAAATGTGGGAGCGGAGGATAACATTTGGACCTATTAAAAATGTTAAATACTATTTCTTTAAATCGGCGCGGTCACTTGCCATTAATTTTTTAAAGGCCGCGCGGCCCGAGTTTGTAGGCTTATCCGCAAGCCATGATATCGATATTGTTTTTTCGAGGGAAGATGTGCTTGTTTTGGAAGAAACCGGGAGAGAAGTGGAGCACATGCTTGCGCTTGCCTTGAATACCTTGCCAAAGCGCCAAAAGGAGATGATCTTTTTAAGATATTTTGATAATTGGAATTACGATCAGATTGCTGAAGTAACGGGGTTACAATATCAATCGGTAGTTAATCATGTACACAGGGGCATCAATCAACTGCGTATTAAACTTTCTGAAGGCAGTAAGATTGCCACAACCGAATTGGTGCTTTCATAAAAACGGTATATAAGATTTCCTGACCTTCAAAAAAACACCGAATGATTAAAAAAATACTTTTAAAAAGAATAACCATGGCTGTCATGACTTTGCTGATTACAGGCCAGGTATATGCACAGCATCAAAAAATCATAAACCCCGGGGCAGTTTGGCCCGATAACCGGGGAGAACATATCCAGGCGCATGGCGGAGGGATTATAAAAATAAAGAACACATACTACTGGTATGGCGAAGAAAGACGGCGGGGACTGGATTCAAATAAACGTTATGTTAGCTGTTATGCGTCAAAAGACCTGACGAACTGGACATTCAAAGGCGATGTTGTTCAGATGACCGATCCCGAAAACCTGGGGCGGCGCTGGGTTCTGGAAAGGCCCAAAGTTTTCTACAGCAAAAAGAGCCGGCAATATGTTATGTATTTCCATCTTGACAATGCAACTTATAAGTTTGCCCGGGTCGGCATCGCCGTAAGTGACAGCCCCGACGGTGATTTTAAATACCTGAAAAGCTTCAGGCCCCTGGAGCATGAAAGCCGCGACATTGGCCAGTTTATAGATGATGATGGTACGCCATACCTTGTTTTCGAAGACCGTCCGCTCGGGTTTCATATTGTTCGGCTTTCGGAGGATTGCCTGAGTATTGACCGGGAGATGTGCCTGATAGCTGAGCATATGGAAGGCGGGGCTATAGTGCATTATAAGGGCCTTTATTACGCCATAGGCTCCGCACTTACCGGCTGGAAGCCCAATCCTAACCGGTATGCCACAGCAAAGGCCCTGGAAGGCCCATGGTCGGAGTTTAAAGACATAGCACCTAAGGAAAAAAATACATATGGTTCGCAATCTACCTTATTGCTTAAAGTTAGCGGGAAGAAGGATACGATAGTATTGTATCTGGGAGATATCTGGAAACCGAAAGAACAATGGGATTCCCGGTATTTATGGATGCCTGTTCAGATCGGGGATGGCAAGCTTTGGCTTCCTGAGCCCGCCCCGTTTAAGATCGACGTGAAAAACGGTACTGCAAATTAATCAGCATTTTTATGCAATTCATTTCTTAATAAGGTTAGTTAATAGATTAAGGGGTAGCGATGCCCCTTTTTCGTTTTTACCGGCCCGGCACGTGCCTGAGCTGACCTTTTTTAATCGGTAAAGTTGGTAGCGGTTAGCCCCTATGAGACTGTCCGGTTAGTCCCCGCTCCAATAATTCCTGAAAAATATTTTTCATCAGTTTCCTCTCCCCTAAAACCACTCTGTTTTAACTAAACCTATAATTCATACCCAATACCAAACTGTTCTTGATTTGCAGGCTTTTACGGGCAAACCAATCTCGTTTTTTATGCGTTATTTTGTAGTAACCAATTATAAATGTATGGATACTTTGTTAACCGATACCCCCTCAACAGGAGGGTATGATTTTGCTATGAACGAAAATCAGCAAATGGTTGGCCAGATGGCCAAAGACTTTGCCGAACGTTATATCAAACCTCATGTAATGGAATGGGACGAAGCCCAGGTTTTCCCTATCGACTTATTTAAACAATTGGGCGAGCTTGGCATGATGGGCGTTTTTGTGCCCGAACAATATGGCGGCTCCGGTTTCGGCTATTTTGAATATGTAACCGTGATCAGCGAAATAGCCAAAGTTTGCGGTGCTATAGGTTTATCGGTTGCCGCCCATAATTCACTTTGTACTGGGCATATCCTTGCCTTTGGCAATGAAGAGCAAAAGCTTAAATGGCTGCCCAAACTGGCCACTGCCGAATGGCTTGGCGCCTGGGGATTAACCGAGGCCAACACCGGTTCGGACGCGCTGGGTATGAACACCACCGCCGTTTTGGATGGCGACCATTATGTAGTGAACGGCTCAAAAAACTGGATAACCCATGGTAAATCGGGCGATGTGGCGGTAGTGATGGTGCGTACAGGCAACAAAGGCGATTCGCACGGGATCTCGGCACTGGTAATTGAAAAAGGTACACCGGGTTTTACCCATGGCAAAAAAGAAAATAAGCTGGGTATGCGCGCTTCAGAAACCACGGAGCTTATTTTTGATAACTGCCGTGTGCCAAAGGAAAATTTGCTGGGTGTTGAGGGAGAAGGCTTTAAACAAGCTATGAAAGTGTTAGACGGCGGCAGGATCTCGATAGCGGCACTTTCATTAGGAATTGCAAAAGGTGCTTTTGAAGCAGCGGTTGCTTACGCCAAAGAACGCCGCCAGTTTGGACAGCCTATTGGTAATTTTCAGGGGATAGCATTTAAACTGGCCAATATGGCTACCGAAATTGAAGCAGCCGAACTGCTGATCATGCAGGCAGCCGATCTGAAAAACCGCCATCTGCCGGTCACAAAACAATCGGCCATGGCCAAATATTTTGCCTCAGAAACGGCAGTGCGCACAGCCACCGAGGCTGTTCAGATCTTCGGTGGATACGGTTATACCAAGGATTTCCCTGTTGAGAAGTTTTATCGCGATGCCAAACTTTGTACCATAGGCGAAGGTACGAGTGAGATCCAGAAGATAGTGATTAGCAGGGAAGTGTTGAAAGGATAGGGAACCCGGTTATTCTGCCTGTAGTTATTGATTTACAATTATATTATTTGTAAACCCTCTGTATGTAAAACATATAGAGGGTTTATTTTTTGTATTTTAGAGATTCTTCTGATCATACCCTAAAATGCTTTATAAAAGTTCTTTTTTGTAGAGACGCATCACATGCGTTTCTCATAGGGCAAGCTGCTTTTAAGAGCGTTACTATTCATCTTGAATTGCAAACGGGAGACGCATGTGATGCGTCTCTACATTAAAAAATTGATGTTTTTAAGCAGCTATCTTACAATTCAAATTTAGATAAGCCTACAAACTCCTGGATCCGGGCGGCTATTTCCTCTTCGCTAAGGTTTCTTAATCTTTCTGAACCAAATTTTTCAACACAGAATGAAGCCAGGGCCGAGCCAAAAATGATGGCGTTTTTCATGTTGTTGAAATTAACGGTGCCTACTTTGGCCATGTAGCCAATAAAGCCGCCTGCAAAAGTATCGCCCGCGCCTGTGGGGTCAAATACTTCGGCCAACGGAAGGGCGGGCGCACTAAAGATCTTATCTTCATGGAACAGCAATGCACCGTGCTCGCCTTTTTTAATGATGATGTATTTAGGGCCCATGGTTAATATTTTGCGGGCGGCTTTAACTAATGAGAATTCGCCGGATAACTGGCGGGCTTCGGCATCGTTAATGGTTAGCACATCCACCAGCTGGATGGTTTTTAAAAGCTCATCAAGGGCAATATCCATCCAAAAGTTCATGGTGTCCATTACAATAAGCTTAGGGCGGTTTTTAAGGCGCGCTATAACTGTTTGCTGTACTTGTGGAGAAAGGTTGCCCAGCATCAGGCATTCGCAATCCTGGTAACTATCCGGGATAATTGGATCGAAAGCTTCCAATACATTAAGCTCAGTTACCAGGGTATCCCGGCTGTTCATGTCGTTATGGTAACGCCCGCTCCAGAAAAATGATTTCTCGCCCTGTTTTATCTGCAGGCCTTCGGTATTAACGTTGTGCTTTTGAAGGTCCTCAATCTCGTGCCGCGGGAAATCATCACCAACAACCGCAACAATTTTTATTTTATCATAAAAGTAAGAAGCGCCCAAACTTGCAAAGGTTGCAGAGCCGCCTACTATTTTATCGGTTTTACCAAAAGGGGTTTCAATGGCATCAAACGCCACAGTGCCAATAACTAACAAACTCATGTAAAGATATTTATATTTTTGCCGCAAATATTGTGAAAATTAAGGGATAATCATTCATTGTTGCCGGTTTGCGATGCCAATTTTCATTGGAGAAAACATAATTTAAGCTGGTTCAGAAAACTGGCAGCTGAAAAAAAGGGGCTTTGCAGAAAGAAGTGCCATCGCTAAAAAAATGCTGTAGTGTATCTTTGGGTTTTAAGTAGCACATAATCAGAGGCTAAAAAAGCCTGTGAAAAATATTTTAAATTTTTTTTAATAAAAATTGTGAAATATCCGATGAGTTTTTACCTTTGCCCCACTCCAAACCGGATTAGATTCCTGAGTAGCTCAGCCGGTTAGAGCATCTGACTGTTAATCAGAGGGTCGCTGGTTCGAGCCCAGCCTCAGGAGCAAAAGCCTCACATGTCTGTGAGGCTTTTTTTATATCTGATATTCTGTAGCTCACTTTGCAGGCAATGATCCACAAAACATGCGAAAATGAGACGATATGCGTGTATTTTGACACGATATGAAGATATCCCGGCATCACTTTCACTTATTTTTACGATCTGAATAAGACTTCAATTATATACTGTTCATGAACCAATCTAACCGACTTAAGTCATTGGTCTTACCGGCCTGTACATGCACAGGAAAGAAAAATACCCGCTGAACATCGGCAACGCCTGCTTTAGCGTCCGGCCCAATATCTACCAACTCTAATCTTATACATGGACAATAATAAACTGATTACCAAACCACATTACCCGATACTGGATGGCTTACGCGGTGTTGCAGCCATTATCGTAGTTACCTTTCACCTAACCGAACCATTGGCGAGCGGTCATCTGGATATTATAGTTAACCACGGGTACCTGGCTGTCGATTTCTTTTTCCTGCTGTCGGGTTTTGTTATCGGTTATGCTTATGACGACCGCTGGCATAAAATGACAATCGGCAGTTTTTTTAAACGCCGTATCGAGCGACTTCAGCCAATGGTAATTCTTGGGATGACATTGGGTGCTATAGGTTTTTATTTTACAGATTCTACACTGTGGCCGCTCATTCATACCGTACCGGTTTGGAAGATGCTGCTGGTGATGCTGATCGGTTATACCATCCTGCCGGTACCACTATCCCTGGATATACGCGGCTGGCAGGAAATGCACCCGTTAAACAGTGTAGGATGGTCATTGTTCTTTGAATACATCGCCAACATTCTTTATGCGGTTTGGATAAGGAAATTTTCAAAAACTACATTGTCGGTATTAGTATGCGTTGCAGCTGTAGCACTTGCGCACCTGGCTATCACCAATGGAGATGTCAGTGGCGGCTGGACACTTAATGTGGAGCAGGTACGCGTTGGCATTACCCGTACCATATACCCATTCTTTGCCGGCCTGTTGCTTTCACGTATTGCTAAACCAGCCCGCATCAGGCACGCATTTTTATGGTGCAGTGTTTTAATATCGATAGTATTATATATGCCGCGCATCGGCGGTGCTGCCCATCTTTGGATGAACGGGATCTACGAGTCCGTTTGCATTATTATCATTTTTCCGCTTATCGTTTATCTTGGCGCCGGCGGTAAGGTTCATACCCAAACGGAGAGCAGGGTATGCAGGTTTCTCGGCGATATATCCTACCCTCTTTACATGGTGCATTATCCGCTGGTTTATTTTTATGTGGCATGGATCAGCAATCATAAAGGCGTAACCATAGGACAGGCCTGGCCTTATGCCTTAGCTATTTTGATTGGTGCAATTTTCCTGGCGTATATTACTTTGAAATGGTATGATGAGCCGGTTCGTAACTGGCTGCGAAAAAAACTTGGCTAAAAAGAGATCTTGAACAAAAGCGGCCTCAGCGTACCTTGACAGGCAAAGCATTAAAAGCAATAAACATGGCCTGAATTTCTTAAATTCGTAGCATAAGAGATAAAACTTACGGTAAAGGAGGGTCAGCAAAATTAATATTGAGCAAACTTTCGAAATACCAGTTAGCAAAGCGTTAAGTGAAAAAAAGTATTTAATTTGTCTATAAAAAGCATAATACCTTACCACCTATGAAAATAAACCGCGTTTTTATGTTTTCCTGCCTCCTCATATTAGGCTGCGCCGGGCCGAAAAAGCTGGCTGACGCCGGCAATGCCGATAAAGGCTGGACGAAGCTGTTTAACGGGACCGACATTAATGATTGGTTTGTGAAGATCAATCACCACCTGGTTGGCGAAAATTATGGCAATACCTTTCGGGTAGAAGATGGCATGATCAGGGTTAGCTATGATCAGTACGGCGATTTCAACGATCAGTTTGGTCATTTGTATTACAAAACGCCGTTCTCTTACTATCACCTGCGGTTTGAATACCGCTTTGTAGGTAAACAGCAAAAAGGTGCCCCAGACTACACGCTCCTTAACAGCGGCGTCATGTTTCATTCACAGGATCCCCGAACTATGTTAAAGGACCAGGATTGGCCGATATCGATAGAAATGCAGTTATTAGGTGGCCTGAGCGACGGGAAACCAAGGCCAACAGGGAATATGTGCTCACCCGGCACTGATGTTGTTTATAAAGGAAAGGTTTCACCCGATCATTGTATCAACTCTACTTCAAAAACCTATGACGGTGACCAGTGGGTAAAAGGTGAGCTGATTGTTCAGGGCAACAAATTAATTACCCATATTATCAACGGCGATACCGTACTTCAATATTCAAGGCCTACCATTGGCGGCGGCGTGGCACATGGCTATGATCCTAAATACAAGCAGGATGGCAAATTACTAAGCAGCGGCTTTATCGCTCTGCAAAGTGAAGGGCAGCCCGTCGATTTCAGGAATATAGAGATTAAACAGCTGCCGGATACTGATAGGTAGGTTGTAACCAAAATTAGGTTCGTTAATATTTCTCCTGAGTTAACAATAGCTGTTAAATGGGCAAAAACAACACGTTATACGAAACTATTTTCCGTAAATACCGTATCACTGGCAAGCATTAGAAATACGATAAAACTACCAGCAAAATAATAATGAGGCCAATATCGCTTTTTATCTGGTGTTTATACCTGCTTTTTCCCGGATTATCCTATTCGCAAACACCCGCCCTTAAATTTAAACAGCTTAGTACAAATGAAGGCCTGTCACAAAGCCATGTACTAACCATTATTAAAGATAGTCGTGGTTTTATGTGGTTTGGCACCGAAGATGGCCTTAATAAGTACGACGGTTATAAGTTTACGCATTATAAGCACGACCAGAATAATAAAACAACCATCATCGATAACTATGTATTAGCCATAGCGGAAGACAGTTATCATAATTTATGGATTGGAACAGAAAGCGGGCTTGACAGATTTGACCGGGCCTCAAATACATTTATCCACTATTCCAATCATTTAACTTTTGCTGTACAGTCTGTTTTTTTGGATAGTAAAAAAAGGATGTGGTTGGGCACCAGCAAGGGTTTATATCTGTTTAATGCTGCAAATGGTTCATTTAAAAGATTCACACATGCCGCAAATGGCACAAACAGTATAGCTAACGATTTCATTTACCAGGTTACTGAGGATAATAATGGCTGGTTATGGGTAGGTACCGACGATGGGCT
This sequence comes from Mucilaginibacter sp. R-33, assembly GCF_049949235.1. Taxonomy (NCBI): domain Bacteria; kingdom Pseudomonadati; phylum Bacteroidota; class Sphingobacteriia; order Sphingobacteriales; family Sphingobacteriaceae; genus Mucilaginibacter; species Mucilaginibacter sp. R-33. Next base: position 4,058,771 of record NZ_CP188089.1, on the reverse strand, counting down.
TTACCACTTTAATCCGCAAAACGGTAAGTTTATTGGTTATGTTCATGATCCTGCAAACCAAAACAGCATCGGCGCCAGCTGGGTAAAGGCGGTATACAAAGATAGCAAAGGCAATATTTGGGCAGGTACACATGGAGGAGGCCTGGCATTATATAACAATAAAAATAATTCGTTTATAAATTTCAAACACGATCCTAATAACAGCAACAGTATTTGCCATAACGATATTCTTTCGATACTCGAAAACAGCGACGGGAAGCTTTGGATAGGGACCGAAAATGGCGGCATAAGTGTGCTCGATTATCCGGCCAATAAATTTACTTGCTACAAATTTGATGCAAACGACCATCACAGCCTGAGCAGTAACTCGGTTTATTGTTTATATAAAGATGATACGGGGAATACCTGGATAGGCACTTATTCGGGCGGTGTTGATTTTTTGCCTGGCTTTGGCGATAAATTCAGTTCCTACAGTCAAAACCCCAACAACCCGAATAGTTTGAGCAACAACAACGTGCTGGCCATCTCCGGTGATGATAGTGACGAAAATATTTGGATAGGCACCGACGGGGGTGGCCTTAATTTATTTAATCGCAAGAAAAAGACCTTTGTTCATTACCTGCATAGTGATAATAACAGCAACACCATAAGTAATAATTATGTAATGGCCATAGTGCCAATAAATAAAGATGTTATTGGTATTGGTTATCATATTGGCGGGTTTGACCTGTTTGATAAAAAAAAGGGAGCCTTTACACATCACATGCCCCAGGCAAATAATCCGCGTAGCCTCTCCCTTTCAGATATCAACAATATGTATAAAGACCGTGACGGCAATATATGGTTGGGGACTTGGAAAGGGGGCCTTAATCATTATAACGTAAAAACCGGTCTCTTTACACGGTACAGGAACAACCCGGAAGATAACAACAGCATAAGCAGTGATATTGTTACAGCAGTGTTTCAGGATAAACAGGGCAATATGTGGATAGGCACTGATGATAACGGGTTGAATGTATTTAACCCTAAAACAGGCCGCTTTACGCACTACACGCACGATGAGAGGGATAAACGCAGCTTATCAAACAACACTGTCGAGTCGATTATCGAAACCGATAACGGTGATATATGGATAGGTACCAACGGCGGCGGCCTTAACCTGTTTAACAAGCATAACCAAACATTTACTATATACACCGAAAGAGAGGGTTTGCCTAATAATGTGATCTATGCGATTTTGAAAGACCGCAAAGGTAACCTCTGGTTAAGCACCAACAAAGGGATATCGCGGTTTAATCCCAAAACAAAAGCCATCAGAAACTATGACATTTCTGACGGATTGCAGGGAGATGAATTTAAAGGCCATTCATGTTTTCAAACTGCCGACGGGGAAATGTTTTTTGGCGGCGTAAACGGATTCAGTACTTTTTATCCCGATAGTTTAAAAGATAATGACTTTGTCCCTCCTGTTTATATTACCGGGCTGCAGATTTTTAACAAAGAGATAAACGCCGGGGCTAAAAACTCCCCGCTTCAAAAAGATATCAGCGTAACAGACTCCATAAACCTATCGTACAAACAGTCGGTACTTACATTTGAGTTTGCGGCCCTGAATTATACCATTCCCGAAAAAAATCAATATGCCTACAAGCTGGAAGGGTTTGATAAAGATTGGAATTATGTTGGCAATAAAAGAACGGCCACTTATACCAACCTCGATCCCGGTAGTTATACATTCAGGGTTAAGGCCTCAAATAACGATGGCAAATGGAATAACGAAGGCACATTTATCATCATCAACATTAAGCCTCCGTTTTGGCTTACCTGGTGGTTTAAATTAATTGTGGCTTTAATTTTTATTATCAGCGGCCCGGCATTTTATCTAATCCGCACACGTTCCATATTAAAGCAAAAGGCCGAGCTTGAGCGCCAGGTAGAAGAACGTACCGGGCAACTGGCCCGTGCCATAGAAGTTGAAAAAAAATTAGCCCTTGAGGCCGAAGAAGCTAACAAGGCTAAAAGCATATTTTTGGCTACCATGAGCCATGAGATCCGCACACCTATGAATGGGGTAATCGGGATGGCTTCATTACTGGCCGAAACTCCTTTGGACGAGGAGCAGCGAACTTTTGCCGAATCCATACAAACCTGCGGTGAAGACCTGCTGGCGGTAATTAACGATATTTTAGATTTTTCGAAAATAGAATCGGGCAATATGGAGCTGGAGGAAAAGGATTTTAGCCTGCGCACCTGTATTGAAGAAGTTTTTGATGTTTTTGCCTTAAAAGCGGCCCACCTAAAGCTGGATCTGGTTTACCAGATTGACTATGATGTACCGGCGCAAATTATTGGCGACAGTTTAAGGCTTCGCCAGATCCTGATCAATTTAATCAGTAACGCTATCAAGTTTACCAAAAAAGGCGAAATTTATGTAGCCGTGCATTTGCTCAGCATATCAGATGATAACCACATCGAATTAGGCTTTGAGATAAAAGATACCGGCATTGGTATTTCTGCCGATAAGCTGCACCGGCTATTCAAAGCATTCTCGCAGGTTGATTCGTCAACCACCCGGCAATACGGAGGCACAGGCCTTGGCCTGGTTATCAGCGAACAACTTGTAAAATTAATGGGCGGCAAAATCAGTGTAGAAAGTGAAGTTGATAAAGGAAGTACGTTCAGGTTTTCTATTCACTCGCAAAAAAGTTTACTGCAGGACCCTGTGCAAATAAACCATACCATGCAGGGTTTTGAAAAGAGCGAAATTTTGGTTGTTGATGATAATGATACCAATTGCAGGATTTTAAAGGCTCAGTTGGAGCAGTGGCAACTAAGCCCCGTGGTAGCCAAATCGGGCGAACAGGCCCTTGAGATCCTGGCGCAGCAGCAGCATGATTTTAAGTTGGTTATTACCGATATGCAGATGCCCTTTATGGATGGGATTGAACTGGCAACCTTAATACGGGCCAAACACCCCGAATTGCCTATAATGCTATTGAGTTCCATCAGCTATGTTTTCCATAAAGATAACCCCGGCTTGTTTTGTTCTATATTAACCAAACCTGCAAAACAGCATAACTTATATAAGCACATTATAAAGGAACTTAGCAAGCATGTAAATTCTGTCACTCATGAGCCGCTGCACAGTGATACTGCAAATCATAAACTGCCCGATAATTTTTCGGAAAGTTACCCATTGAGGATTTTGGTTGCCGAAGACAACCAGATGAACCAAAAACTGATCATGAAGATATTGAGTAAATTAGGATATGAAGCCGTTTTGGCAGCAGACGGTTTGGAGGTACTGGATTTGGTTAATAAAAAAATATTCGATGTTATTTTAATGGATGTACAAATGCCCAAAATGGATGGCCTGGAAGCTACGCGAATAATAAAGAAGCGTTTCCCCGAACGGCCCTTTATTATAGCGATGACGGCCAATGCCCTCCAATCCGATCTGCAAATTTGTATAGATGCAGGTATGGACGATTATATAAGCAAACCATTTAAATTGGACGACCTGGTTAACAAACTGGTGAAATGGGCAGGGAAGAATGCAAGTGCCACGTAACCCTGAAACAGCAGGATATAACAAGCTGAATAAAATTGTGAAATATCAATGAAAATTATACTTTTGCAATCCCCAACCGGATTAGATTCCTGAGTAGCTCAGCCGGTTAGAGCATCTGACTGTTAATCAGAGGGTCGCTGGTTCGAGCCCAGCCTCAGGAGCCTTAAAATCAATGATTTAACCCCACTCTGGCGAGTGGGGTTTTTTTATTTGCATAAAATTTGAATACTTTTTCGATAGTCGAAAAAAAATGGCTTATCGGAATCGCTATTTTGCCGGTAATTATGACCTTTTATTTCAGTCATCATCCCCTATCGGTTTGACTTTTTTCAATTAACCCTGATTACTGATTTTCCGACGATGTGCGCTTTAGGAGCCTCAGCGTAAGCAGTTTTAAATGAATCAAAGGAATAAGCCTTGCTGACTAAGACAGAAAGTCCCGCTTCTATATATCTTTTAAGTTCTTTTAAATATAGCTGCGAAGGTTTAAGCATGAGGACCTTATATTTTTGGGGTGAAAAAAGACTGATGAAAAAAGCGGAGACGATCTCTTTTGGCCCCGGAGCAGTATGCACATAGACCGAAGAAGTCTTCATAATCTTTTTTGCAATACTATAAGACATTTGATTAGACAGATCGATCACCACATCGTAAAGCTTTCCGGCTTTAAGAACATCTTCCTTGCGGTAGTTAATTACAAAATCACTGCCCCAATCTTTTGCTGCCTTTAAGCCACCATCACTTACAACGGCTGTAATGGTGGCTCCTTTCGTTTTGGCAATCTGTATGGCGAACATGCCTATTCCTCCGGAAGCACCATTGATCAGCACCTCCGAGCCGGTTTGAATATTGACTAAGGTATCGAACAGCTGGATCGCCGCAGAGCCTACCACCGGCGCGGCGGCCGCTTGCTCAAAAGAAATTCCCATGGGTTTAGTTGCAATATCTTTTTCCTCTGCAATAATATATTCAGCTAAAGCCGCCCCTTTAAAAACATCAAGCAGGCCGTATACTTCATCTCCTTCTTTATAGTTTTTAATGGAACTACCGGTTGCCTCAACTATACCTGAAAAATCGATACCGGTGCCTCTTGGAAATTTGCTGCCTGACATTAATTTCATTTCGCCGTTTCTTATCTTCCAGTCCAGGGGATTGATGGAGACTGCTTTGACCTTGATCAGGATTGTTGTTTCACTGACCTTTGGAATAACTGTATCGGTCATTTCCAACACATCGGCGTCGCCGAATTTATGATAAACTATCTTTTTCATTTTTGATCTCTTATTGAATTAATTAAATAATACCGGATAATCTGTATAGCCTTTAGCGCCCGGTGTGTAAAGGGTGGTAAAGTCAGGGGCATTCAGTTCTGAGCCATGGATGATTCGCTGTTCTAGATCGGGATTGGCCAGGAATCCCCTACCAAATGCGATCAGGTCTGCATCTCCTTTATCCAGTTCGGCTTCAGCCCCTTCGGCAGTAAAGGTATTGCAGTAAATGAGCGTTCCTTCGAATTCGGTACGGATGGCGTTTAAGGTTTGTGCTGGAACCTGCGGGCTGAGACTGATGTGGATATAGGCCAGGCCAATCCGGTTAAACTCCCGACTTAAATAAATGTATGTTTCCTCGGTTGTGTCTGCGTCATAAGCCTGCAGGTCGCCAAGGGTAGAGTTAGGCGAAATTCTTACACCTGTTTTTTCTTTACCTATCGCTTCTGCTACTTGTTGTGCAACTTCAATAGCAAATCTGGACCTGTTTTCAATACTTCCGCCATAAACATCGGTACGGTCATTAACGTTAGGGTTAAGGAATTGTTCGATCAGGTAGCCATTTGCAGCATGTAGTTCCACGCCGTCGAAACCAGCAGCTATTGCATTTTTTGCAGCGGAAACATATTCGCCGATCACCTCTTTTACCCCTTGCGTTGATAATGCTACAGGTACGGGGTAATCCTGCATACCTGCTGTATCGGTATGCATTTGCCCTGCCGCCGGGATAGCAGAAACACCAATCACTCGCATTCCTTCTGGCAGGTTAGCCTGGTGGCCGATGCGGCCGGTATGCATCAGCTGCAGGAAAATTTTGGTATTGTTTTGGTGTACCGCTGCGGTGGTTAATTTCCAGCCTTCAATTTGTTCATTGGAGAATATGCCGGGAATACGGGCATAACCAAGGCCTTCCGGAGCAGGAGCAGTTCCTTCGGTAATGATCAGCCCGGCCCCGCGGCGTTGACTGTAATATTCTTTCATAAGTGCGTTGGGCAGGTTGTCAATAGCACGACTGCGGGTCATGGGTGCCATCACTAAATGATTCTTTAATTTCAGTGCCTGGCTGGTATAGGGCATCAGTAACTTTTTCATATCGTTTGTTTTATTTGATATGTCAAATGTCCGCAGGATATGACGGTTAAAATAGCGCCTCAAGTCCGAAAAATAGTCCTATCCGACGAGCGTGTATTTTTTGGGAGTGGTTCCAAAGTGTTTTTCGAAAAGCCGTGAGAAGTGGCTGAGGTTCGAAAACCCAAGCCGGTAACCAGCCTCAGAAACGGAGTAACCCGCATGTTTTAATAAAAAGCCGGCTTCCTGCATCCTTTCATTCTGGTAAAAGTTATAAATAGTATCGCCAAAGGTCTGCTTAAACAAATGCTTCATTTTTGTTTCGCTCAGGCCGGCATTGGCTGCAAGTTCGCTTAAATGAGGTGGCTGACCCAGGTCAGCCAGTACAGCAGTCCTGATCAGGTATAATTTATCTATATCAGCTTTGTTAACAGGACTTTGTTTGTCGCTGTCCCTTTCCAGCAGTTTATCAAACAACAGGTAGATCATCTCATGCGCCTTGTTACTATAAAACAGCTCGCTCAATTTATTTTGTTCGTTGATCTCCGAAACAAGCTTCAAAACCCTCGCCACATCCGGGTACATCTTTTCATGATAGAAGAATAGATTATCGCTATTTAAAATAGTTTCCAAAGGACCATTAACCTGGTCTACCCGCAGGATGTCGGAAAGCAATTGCCTCTTGATGCCAATGACACCAAAATAGACCTCGACATTGGCGGGAAAAATAGTTTCGGTGGATATAGCGGTGGAGGCGATTTGGATTGACGACCCGTTCTTCTTTAAAAATTCTACTGCCGTTTCCCGGTCAACGGCAGATCCTGCCGGTAGCTCATTACTGTTGAATACAATGGAGATCAAATCACTGACTTCAGCGGGGGACTTACGCTTTAAATGAAATTCCTCTTTCAAAGTATAATGATGCAATACGAACTTAAAGCCGGGTGCTACATCAATCGCCTTAATGTGACCTTCGCCCATATGCGGCGGAATTTTCAGTTCATTCTTGAAAACGGGAATATTAAAATGGTTGCCAAAGCTTTTGACAAAATTACAACCTGCCTGCACCGTAAATTCAAAAGTCATGTTTAAAAATATGGATTTTATATCTTAATGTTTTTAACAAGGTAGATAGCGACACGTTTTTAAAGCCTAAATCCCCAACATTATTAATTAATTGAATTAGTCGTTCATTGTATATTTAAATTAAGGCTTAGGTATTCTATTATTTTACCCATTATATTTTGTTACACAGATTTTATTTAGTTCTCAACTATCAAAATCTAATTATTTCTTTTATTTTTTTGTGTCCGACTCGGACATTCCCGGAGTGATGTCCGGATCGTCATAATTAATTTACATCTATAACCACCCAAAAAAGCTGTTATGGAAATATTAACTTTTTGTAATTGATGTTTTGTATCAGTGCCTCGTTAGCTATTATATCAATAGTGCAACGCATCGCTAATGCGGTTATGGGATTGGAATCATTGATCTCCGATAAGAGCGCGGAATTGAATTACCTGTTTTCAATGACATTAAGCTTAACAGTCAGAGGGTCGCTGGTTCGAGCCCAGCCTCAGGAGCAAAGCCTCACAAACAAGTGGGGCTTTTTTATTTGACAAAGCCCGGATTGATCCATTAAAATTCTGATCTCCCGTTTCCTGAAACCAAAAGGTTCAATAGCTTTGCAATCCAACAAAAAAGGTTAATTATTATGGAATACTCAAAAACCTATATTGCAAAAGATGAGCATATAGATGTACAGGAGATCATGGATGGTTTATATTATCCGTTTTATATGGAATATTGCAGACATGATTATATCAGGGAAATATTGGGATTTGATTTTGAAACCGAAGCCAAAAACGGGATTTACATGGTACTTTCAAACTATAGCATCAGCTTTCTCAGATCACTAAAAAAGGGCGATGAATTTAAAGTTACCTGCACCTTGTATACTGATAAAGGGGGCTTACCAAAGCTGCACTTTAAACAATCGATAATATGCAACAATAAGGTAATGACTAAAGCTGTATTTACGGGCACCTGTGTGCCGGCAACTGGCGGCAGACCGTATTTGCCTGGCTCGGTATTGGAAAAAATAAAGGATGCCCCTGTTCTTGAAGATTAAGTGACCGGTAGAGCGCCTGCCCCTGCCGGATAATCATGCGGCACGGTAGTATGCATGTAAAAGAGGCTACCTGTCGATAGCCTCTTTTGAGATTGCTTAAAGCCTTAAATAACCGATGTATTATGAACCGGCCTGCTGCAACTTAGCATTTTATACAGCGGCAGGGGCTGCGTATGTAGCCGGATAAAGTTTACGGAACATCAGGTAGGTTACTGTTACCATGATAAATGCAACAATGGCATCAATGGTGGCGGGAAAACCGAGCACAGAGATTTTAGACAAAAAAGCAAATATAATATCGAAGAAAATACCTGCAAATACCCATTCTTTTAATCTAAGCAATCTGTTAGGTGTTAAAAGAACAGCTACTCCCGAAAGTTTAGCGACACCAAGGATATAAATAAAGTGTGGAGGATAGCCCAGTTTTAAGGTGATATCCCACACAAACTGGTTTTTGGTCAGCTCGCCAAATCCGCTTGCTGCAAACCACAATGAAGTCAATGCTGTTCCTATCCAATAGATTGTTTTTACTGTTTTTGTTGTCATGATATGTAGTTTTGAGTTGTTTGATGGCTCAAAATTGTGGCAAAATCAACGGATATCTAACCACTTTCGGGATGAAGCAGACAAACTAAGCTCCTGGTCGGACAATCCGGACCCCGACTTCCATGGGCATTGATGTAAACTGCTTCAATATGTTAATTAAAGTCTGCCTTAAAGTTTTCTATCCCTCAGATGATGATTGCAGCGATCCCGGTGATAGGCGTATAAACTAAAAACGGCAGGGTCGGAAAGACGGATTTTTATTATGCTGTTAAATATTAACATGCAATGGCTGGTCCCAATTTTTTAATGTTTGAAATGTCCGGTTCGGAGACTTCTTTGTCGGGTTAAAGCAGTTGAACGCGGTATGCGGCAAGTTGAAATATACTTTTGGGAGTAAATCAATAAATACTTAACAAAATGAAAACTCAAATCAACATTACCAAACTAACAATAGCTGCTGCCGCAGTCTTTTTGTCTACTTTCAGCCCAAAAAACAGCTTGGCTCAAACTACACCTGCTGTAAAGAACATTGTGATAGTACACGGCGCTTTTGCCGATGCATCGGGATGGGAAGGCGTATATAAAATATTAAAAAAGGATGGATACAACGTAACTCTTGTGCAAAACCCGCTTACTTCGCTCAATGATGACGTTGCCGCAACCAATCGCGCCCTGGAAAAACAGGATGGCCCCGCGGTGCTGGTAGGGCATTCATGGGGCGGTTCGGTAATTACCGAAGCCGGCGTATCGCCCAAAGTAACAAGTTTGGTATATGTTGCGGCTTTTGCACCGGAAGTTGGCCAGTCGACCCTGGATGTTTATCAGTCGGGCCCGGCACTTGCCAAAAATGGTATCCTGCCTGCCGATAAAAATGGCCTGGTATATTTTGATAAAGCGCTCTTTCACGAATGTTTTGCAGCTGATTTGACTGAAGCGAAAGCAGATTTTATGTTTGATTCACAACAGCCGATTGTTGGCTCAAGCTTTGTAGCCCCATTAACACAGGCCGCCTGGAAAACCAAACCAACTTATGGCATTGTAGCCACCATGGACAAAGCCATCAACCCCGAACTGGAACGTGCAATGTATAAACGTGCCGGTGCTGTAGTTACAGAGGTTAAAGGCAGTCACGTTATATTTATATCGCAGGCCGCCGCCGTGGCCCGCGTAATTGAAGCTGCTGCAAAAAATGGTTCTGAAAAAAAATAAGGTAATGTTATTTTAATTCATTTACTAAAAGATGGAAAGGGGCGACCGTTTTAACGGTTGCCCCTTTTCCTGTTGAAGAGCGGTAGCCTTTGCCATAATGCTGTTGAATGCTGCTACGAGTTCCACCAAGTTCTCTGCAGATTTAAGGTAACCCATAAAGCCAGTCTAGTAAAATATATAACATGACAAGCATTAGGTTAAGCCCATAGAGGTTTACATGACGAAAATTCGTTTATATAGCCTGATGTCCTATCATAGACTCTCGAACATTTAATTAGCTTATAAATAAAACGATCAGTTTCAAGCGATCAATTTGAGTTGCCGCCCGGCGGGCTTCGGGCATTGAAGGGGGCTATTTCTGCAATCTTGCCCTTTGTAAGATTTGATTGCCGGTAACAGATTTTAATGAATAGAGCCCAACGATGATTGCACCAGAGGTGCAAAAGGGTTTTAGAAAGACAGACAGGTGTGAGCACCTGATTTTAAGTAAACAAAAAACCAGGATAGGAAATGCATTTTAACATTTCCTTTCCTGGTTACCGTGTTATTTAAAAAGAGGGGTTATTTATCTGGCAAAGCTTTCGGCCTCTATAATGGCGTCAGCAAAAGCTTTAGGGGCTTCCTGGGGCAAATTATGGCCTATGCCTCCGTTAATAGTATGATGTGCATATTTACCTTTAAAGCGCGCGGCATAATCAGCAGGCTTAGGGTGAGGAGCACCGTTGGCATCGCCTTCAAGGGTTACGGAAGGTACAGTTATAGGAGGCGCGGTTGCTAATTTTCTTTCCATGTCATCATATTTTGCCTCACCTTGGGCAAGGCCCAGGCGCCAGCGATAATTATGGATCACGATAGCAACATGGTCGGGGTTGTCAAAAGACGGGGCGGTTTGCGCGAAAGTAGCGTCGTCAAATTTCCACTTAGGTGATGCTGTTTCCCAAATGAGCCGGTTAAAGTCACGCCTGTTTGCCTCGTAGCCCAATTGGCCGCGCTCGGTACTAAAATAAAACTGGTACCACCATGATAGTTCTGCTTTGGGCGGCAATGGTTTTTTATTTGCTTCCTGGCTGCCTATCAGGTACCCGCTTACCGAAACCATTGCTTTGCAGCGCTCGGGCCATAATGCCGCCACGATATTTGCTGTACGAGCGCCCCAGTCAAACCCGCCAATAATTGCACGGTCTATTTTCAGGGCGTCCATCAGTGCGATAACATCGGTAGCTATTGCTGCCTGCTGTCCGTTCCTGAAAGTTTGTGCCGAAAGGAATTGCGTTGTGCCGTGGCCGCGCAAATGAGGTACAATAACCCTGTAGCCGGCTTTGGCAAGTATGGCTGATACCTCAGTATAGCTATGTATATCATATGGCCATCCATGAAGCAGGATAACAGGCTGTCCGTTTGCCGGGCCGCTTTCCGCGTATCCAATATTAAGCAGGCCTGCATTTACCTGTTTGATCGAGTCGAAAGAGGCTGTAGAAAAAAGAGTATTGTTTTGCCGTGCCGGTGAATCTGCCTGTTTGGTTTCGGCTTTAAGTAAACCGAGACCGCCTAACTCTGCTGCTGCAACTGTTAATGCGGAGATACCCAGAAAGCGGCGACGGCTGAATGTTGTTTCGTTGTTCATGTTTTTCGGATTAGTTTGATTAATAATTCGCTTTCAGATGCTTTCCTCATCGTCGGGCATAACAAAAATACACCAGCACCAGGATTATAGAAGTGGTTAATGCATGAACCGGACAAATGGTGACTTCAGTTAGACATATTCCCCACCAGATTTGCCATTATCTGAAATAGTTGGAAGTGGCAGTGCTGGTTGGAAGGGAGTAACAATTAATCCTTACGGTTATCAGTATAGCCAGGTGTTTATACATCATTATTTTACTCGTGCGTGTAACAATTAGCGATGATTGCTGTATTTTGCTGAAATTTTTTGTTAATACGCTGTCCGAAAATGAAGTTCATCCCCAAAATTGCAAACCGGTTTATTTATATCATTTTCTTGTTGTTTCCGTGGCCGGTTTTTGCCCAAAATCTGGTTAAATATGTACAGCCAATGGCTGGTACAGCTATTGCCACTACAGCTTCCGCACTAAAACATGGACAGGCGGCTGATACACGGTTTGCCAATACCATTCCCGCGGTTACTGCCCCATTTGCCATGACACAATGGACACCCGAAACCGAGAGCGGCGAAACCAAGTGCGTACCTCCATATTATTATAAGGACGGCCTGTTCAACGGCCTCCGTGGTTCGCACTGGCTAAGTGGTTCATGTACACAGGATTATGGCAGCTTTACCATTATGCCCATCACAGGCAAGCTAAAAACAGCTAATTATAGTGCAGCATTTAAACATACTGATGAACTGTCGTCTCCTCACGTTTATAGCATCAATCTTAATCTATATAAAGTGAGTGCCGCGGTAACCTCCACGGAGCGTTGCGGCATGATGCAGTTTACTATGCAGCAAGCCGACAGCCTTTATTTATTGATCAAAGCCAATAGCGATTATCATGAAGGCTTTGTAAAAGTGGATCAACAAAAGGGCGAAATATCGGGTTACAATCCTGCTCACCGTATTTACCAGGGATGGGGAAAAAACGCAGGTTTCAGCGGTTTCTTTGTGATCAGGTTTGAACGGAGTTTAAGTAAAACGGGCACTTTTGCAGGTGATAAAATATTTATTGCAGATAGTATCAAAAACGATGCAGGTACAGGGATTTATGCCGGATTTAAGCTCAATAAAGGCGAGAAGCTAACTATCAGGATTGGCACTTCATTTACCAGCCTGAATGGTGCCCGTAAAAACCTGGAGGCCGAGATGCCGGCATTTGATTTTGACAAGATGGTAGAACGCAGCAAGGTAAAATGGAAGAAGGCCTTAGGGCAAATCAATATTTCAACTAACAACGAGCAGGACAAACGGATCTTTTATACGTCATTTTACCATGCCATGCAGCATCCGCGTCTTTTTAATGATGTTGATGGCAGATACCCTCGGTTTGCCGGCGATTATCAAATTGAAAAGTTATCAGGCGGCAATTATTATGATGATTTTTCGATGTGGGATATTTACCGGGCACAGTTGCCGTTGTTTGAGATCCTGAACCCAACTTTGATCAATAACCTGGCAAAATCACTGATCTTGAAAGGTAAACAAGGTGGGTGGATGCCTGTATTCCCCTGCTGGAACAGCTATACATCCGAAATGATCGGCGATCATACGGCTTCTGTAATCAGTTCGGCATATTTAAAGGGGATCACTGATCTTGACGCTAAAGAAGCTTACCAAATTTTAAGGCATAACGCGTTTGAACTACCTCCCAACCGGGCCGACTATGTAGAAGGCAAGGGCCGCAGGGCATTGGATAGTTATTTAAAATACCGATACATCCCTTTGGAAGATAGCGTACGCGATGCCTTTCATAAAATGGAGCAGGTTAGCCGCACAATGGAGTATGCTTATGATGATTACGCGCTGGCGCAATTTGCAAAAGCTTTAAAAAAATCTGCCGATTATACCACACTCACCAAACGGGCAAAATATTATGCCAATGTATTTGATGTTACAAGTGGCTTTGTTCGCGGTAAACATGTTGATGGCACGTGGGTATCTCCCTTTGATCCTGATAAAAAGGCGACTTATATTACAGAAGGTACCGCACGTCAATATACCTTTTATGTACCGCAGGATGTACCCGGCTTGGCAAAGTTGATGGGTGGTGCGAAGAAGCTGGAACAGTCGTTAGATAGCCTGTTTGAAAAAGGTGAATACTGGCATGGCAATGAGCCGGGGCACCAGATCCCTTTTATGTATAATTACACACCATCGCCATGGGAAACGCAAGCCGCCGTACGCAAGATCCTGGCTACAGAATACAGTGATGGTCCGGGTGGTTTGGGAGGAAATGATGATGCCGGCCAAATGTCGGCCTGGTATCTGTTCGCTTCCATGGGTTTTTACCCGGTAAACCCGGTTTCGGGTGAGTACCTTTTGTGTTCACCTTTGTTTGATAAAATTGCTATCACGCTTCAAAACGGCAAAAAGTTCGAGATCATCTGTCATAAACCGAGCCCCAGATCAATGTATATCCGCTCGGTGAAATTGAATGGCAAAATAATGCCCAATAATTTTATCCGTTACAACGATATCAGCAAAGGCGGTAAGCTCGAAATATATCTGAACGATCAACCGGGAAATAACTGGGCGGTTAAACCATTAAATCAACCTAAGGGGATGTGATATAATGGACCTTAGCATCGGAAGGTATTTAAAAACAGATCGAAAAATGTGATGGCGTATAAACCAAATTTTAGGGGTGTTTCGCAGGGGCTGCGTTAGGGATAGAATCGTAAAGCCCGCAGCGCGGGTTAGGTTTGTGCGCAGGCAAGGCGAGGACTTGTAGCGGATAGCCCGGGCCGCAGGCAATGCCCATGTTATAAAATAAATTAAAAAAATACTTAATAATCAATTGCTTATGATAGTGTCATTGTAATGAGCAAAGCAATCCCAAACAATGGAGAGCTATTCTACAGGTCGGGGGTGGGTGCTTCGTTCCTCGCAATTACGATTTTCTTATTTGTTTTTAGCTTCTTTTAGAAGGAGGCTCCTCATTCCCTGTAAAAATCAGATGACGTAGGTGCAGTTTACCCGGAAATATGTAAATTGTCATAAACCAAAAAACATACCTATGAATTCTCGTCGTGATTTTTTACAAAAGTTGGGCTTATCGGCCCTGGCCCTGCAACTTGTACCACACTCAGGATGGGCAGCAGAAACAGATAAAACTGAACAGGTTTATGACGGTCCGGTATTACGTGTGGCCATTATGGGACTTGGAGGCTATGGAACCATAGTTGCAGAAGCTATGCGGAAATGTACCAAAGCTAAACTGGTTGGGGTAATTAGCGGTACCCCATCAAAAGTTAAAGCATGGCAAAGCAAATATGGCATCCCCGAAAAAAATTGCTACAACTATGAGAATTTCGATAACATCAAAAATAACCCCGATATCGACGCGGTATACGTTATTACACCCAATGGCTTACACCACGATTTTGTGATCAGGGTAGCTGCAGCCGGGAAACATGCTATATGCGAAAAGCCAATGGCCGTGAATGCCAAAGAGGGGCAGGAGATGGTTGATGCCTGTAAAAAGGCCAATGTAAAATTGTTGGTTGGCTACCGGATGCATTTTGAACCCAAAACGCTTGAAGTGATCAGGATGAGGCAAAACGGCGAGTTTGGGAAGATTAGATTTTTTCAGGGGCAATGCGGGTTTACCATCGGCGATCCCACACAATGGCGGTTGAATCAAAAGCTTGCCGGTGGTGGCTCTATGATGGATATTGGGATTTATGCCATCAACGGATCACGCTATATGACCGGTGAAGAACCGATATGGGTTACAGCCCAGGAAACTAAAACCGATACGGTGAAATTTAAAGAAGGGGTTGATGAAACCATCCAGTTCCAGTTCGGCTTCCCAAGCGGGGCCGTCGCGTCTTGCCTGTCAACCTACAATATGAACAATCTCGACCGGTTTTTCCTTGATGGAGAAAAAGGCTTTGCCGAAATGCAGCCTTCTACCGGCTACGGGCCAATTAAAGGCCGCACCCACTTGGGCGAGCTTAACCAGCCCATTACCACACATCAAACCGTACAGATGGATGAAATGTGCGAGATTATATTTAATAATAAAAAGCCGGTAGTACCGGTAAACGGTGAAGAAGGAGTGAAAGACCTTAAAATTATTGATGCCATTTACCTTGCTGTTAAAACCGGAAAGAAGGTGGAGATAAGTGTTTAATATCGTTTAAAGTTAAAAACATACGTGATGCCGAATTTATGTCGGCACCTAACTGGATATTTACGCTTACCTGGTTTCACGATTAATTCTTGCTTACTTGTCCACTGCTTACTTTGAAAGTGGGGTGCCGAAATAATTCGGCATGACGGGTTTGCTTTTTTGTAAACCAATTGAGAAGCTTTCGCAATAAGGAAATTAATATTTCGGCTCCTATCGGCATATTTAGCAGAACCTGTAACAAGCTGCTGGTATGCACATCTAAATATAAAAACTTAGAAAAAACATGAGCACCAAAGAAACATTTTCAATTAACGGTGAAGCGTTATTGGGAAAGATAAAAGAGATAATCAACGAAGGTAAAGCCAGCAGGATCACCATTTCGGACAAGCATGGCAAAGAGTTAATGACCTTTCCGTTAAGTGTGGGCCTTTTCGGGATGATCCTGGCACCGGTTTTTGCTGCCGTAGGTACCCTGGCCGCACTGGTTACGGAATGTACCATAACTGTTGAAAGAGAAGAGGAAGATAAAGAAGATACTCCCAAAGAATAAGGTATCCTCACAATATGATCCTGCGAAACTAAAGACCTGAAATTTTAGGTCTTTAGTTTAAATTCTCATTAAAAAAATCAATGGTCCGTTTCCAGGCCAGTTCTGCCGCGGCTTTGTCATAACGTGGAGTTGTATTATTATGAAAGCCGTGGTTCGCGTTTTCATAGATATAAGCCTGGTATTTTTTGCCATTTTCTTTAAGCGCTTTTTCGTATGCCGGCCAGCCCTCCGTAATCCGGGTATCCAGGGCCGCGTAATGCAGCAACAGCGGCGCTTTAATTTTAGGGACATCCTCAACAGCCGGCTGACTTCCGTAAAATGGAACGGCGGCAGCCAGGTCGGGAACACGTACAGCCATCATATTGGCAATTCCTCCGCCAAAACAAAAGCCTACAACACCCACCTTACCATTGCAATCCTTATGGTTTTTCAGGTATTCATAGGCAGCTATAAAATCTTCCTCCATTTCGCCTTTATTTCGTTTGGCCTGCATCGTACGCCCTTCGTCATCGTTGCCGGGATAGCCGCCAAGCGGCGTTAATGCGTCGGGTGCGAGGGTAATAAAGCCGGCCAGGGCGGCGCGTCTGGCCACATCTTCGATATAAGGGTTCAAGCCCCGGTTTTCGTGAACCACCACTATGCCTCCCAGTTTCTTCTTTGCATCTGCAGGCTCCGATAATAATCCTTTAATTGTACCGCCGCCTTTGGGCGAAGGGTAATTAATATAGCCCGATTTTAAACGCGGATCATCAGATTTAATCTCTGCTGTCGACTGGTAATCGGGCATTAGGAAACTCATTAATGCGGTTACGGTAAGGCCGCCCACTGCATACATGGAGAGCTTTTGCACAAATGAGCGCCTGTCGAGGCGGTTATGTGCGTAATCATCATACAGGTCAAATACTTCCTGTTTGATATCTTCTTTGCTGATTTGGTTCATATTTCCGGAGGCTTTGTTCAAATTTACCGGTTAGGTTTTGTTTAAGGTGTAACAGTCTCGTTACCGGTAATGTTTTTTGTGTTGGATTGCGAGAGTTTCTACATGGTATGTTTTTATTTCCTTACAACCTGAAACTATCAGACCGGTAACCACAGACTTTGAAAGCTTATTTTAACCGCCGGGCTGCTTTTATTTTCAGAGGTAATGTTTGAATATTTTTTTGATTGCAGGCGTGATGAAACTTGAACAAACTTGAACCTGTTATGAATATGAGGGCTCCTTCTGCTCTTTTACATTTGTTTAACAGGCAGCATGCCTTGTAATTGAACTTATGAAACCTATAGCGTTAAAATTCTTAAGCTTTATAATATTATTGATTTGGAGCATTTCGCTGAACGCACAAACACTATATGTAGATGTAAGCCAGGGTAGGGATGATGCCCCGGGTACGCAAAGTGAACGCCTGGCAAGCCTTGAAAAAGCGGTTATCAAGGCAAATACGTTTAGTGGTGAAGAGCCCATTACCATTAAGATTGCGCCCGGCCTTTATACCATTAAAAGTGCATTGGCTATTCGTGATGAAAGTAACCGGCAGGTTGCTTCAAAATACACTTTCGAAGCGATGGTCATGCCCGGTGATCCGGACTGGGCACCGGCCAAAATGCCGGTTATCCAATGCGTGGCCGATTCCAACAGGGCTGGTAAATTAAAGCATGCCAGTTCCGCTTTCCAGGTAGCGCGGAATCATGTAGTAATTAAAGGACTTAAGTTCACCGGTAACCCAAACCCCGCATCAGAGTATTATTACGTTATAGAAAGGAGGGACAGCACATTGACCGGGCTGGAAATTTCCCAGTGTTATTTTATCGGGGAAAAGAATTCTGCACCTATACAAGGAGGGGTTTTTGCCCAGGGTGCCGATATCCGCGTGGACCATTGTATATTTTATGGGGTAAAAAACGCCGTTATGGTGTTCCTCGGGATCAGGGATTTTTCACTCACTCATTCTATTATTTACGGGGCCTATGAAGGTGCTGTTTGGTACGGCTACGGCCAGAGTTCCAATATGCCGTTTACGTTCAGTGATAATATCGTTACCAATTGCAATTATTTTTGGATAGGTTACCGTGGTGCACATGCTAACTATAAGTTTGCCAATTCGCTTATCTCCGAAAACGCTTTTTATTTGGGCTTTAACGAAGAGGACGTAAAGCCAGACCGGCTAAATAAGCCTATAGAACAGAGTATCCAAAAAGTTGGAAAAGTAACCCTGAGCGAAGTGCAAACCAAAGGCATACCAAAAGATTACCTGAACCTTTCATCTTCATCACCGGGGGCGCACATAGATGCCGGTATTTTTGTAAGGTAAAAAATATTTAATGTGCTTGTTTAATGCAGATTTAGATCAATGCCCTTTCCCAAAGTTTTTTTCACCTGCTTCAACAGCCATATCAACTCGGTTTTCGTCGGGAGGTTTGGGGCATGAATAGCCGCTGCTGAAAGCGCAGTATGGGTTGTAGGCTTTATTGAAATCTATAACAATCGAGCCGTTTTTAATGTCTTTGGTGGTAAGGTCGATATAGCGGCCTCCGCCATAGGTTTCAGAGCCGTTTGTAGCATCAGTAAAAGGCAGGAACAGGTAATTGCTGAAGGCAGGGTTTTGCGACAGGGCGATGCTTTTGTAAATGGTTAACTGCATTGGTTTACCCTTTAGCGTAAACGAAAGTTGGGCATAACGCACATACTGGCTGCCTGCACCGCTGAAGGTTGGTATTATAAAAGTTGGTTGATTAGTCAATAATTCAGCTTTAGCAGGTACACGGTAGGTACTGTCGGCATCATAAAACTTTAAAAATTGCAGGTCATCCTGTTTAAGCGGCGATCGCGGATCTTTTAAAAAATCATCCTTATAATTTTGCCTGAAGGCAGCAATTTGCTCTTTATGGGTTTGTGCAAAACTGTATTGGCCAATGAAAAAGGCAAATAGAAGGACAATGAAATATTTCATGTGTATTGCAGGGATTAGGCCCAAAGATAACGTAGATGCAACTCAAAAAAAAGCGTCATTTGAGGTACGAAGCAAGCCCAGGCTTCTGTCCCACCAGGGCCTCTCGTAGAGGACCCGGATGTTCCTAACAGACAGGAGACTGTATATAACGCACGAAAAGCAGGCGTACCTGCTTGGGTAAGCCATCAGGGTCCGCTGCGAGTTTAAGTTTACCCACAAAATTGCTTGTCGTTTAAACAGCAAGTCGTTGTGTTTTGCCCCTCTGGGGCAAAGTGTATTCTATAACTTTACGAGCTACAAACCTTTTGCACCTCTGGTGCATCTGTCCTTGGGCAATTAATACATGTTTATTAAATTGTAAAATCCCCAGAAGGAGAACAGGTTTGTATAAAACGTCACACCCCTTACCCGAACCCCAGAGGGGTTCAACTTATCAGGAATACCCAATTTGACTAATGATTTTATGGGTAAACTTAAATCTGCGAGAGATCCTGATGGGACGTTAATGAGTTTAATAATATACCGTATAACCTCAAATCACCCCTTCAATAAAAAACTTATTGATCCCTTCAACATCACTCAAATGGGTAGTTATCCGGCTGATCTTATTATCCGTAATATCACAAACTATGGCTACCTGCTCATCCAGGATCAAATCGCCACGGCTGGCAGTATTGTGAAGCGACAGGGCTACACTATCCAACCCGTATAAAATATGGTTTAATTGAACCATTACCCCAAAATCACGCAGCTGACCGGCACGTTTAATCACGGCATCGGCACCAACAGCAGGACCCGAAAGCAAACTTGTCCCCGGCAGGGTCCAGGTCACATCATTAGCAAGGGCCTGGCGCATGAGTTCCCAATCACGATTTTTTAGTCCTGTTAAAAACTTATTGGCTAACTGTCCTTTTACTTCTTCTGTGGTTTTCATGATGATATGTTTAGCTATTAGTTAAGAGGCTCAGCGGCAGGAAAATCTATCGGAACTTCGGTGTTGGCAAATACGTAGTTGGTGTACACACGTATGGTAATAAAGGCAATAAGTTCCATCAAAGCGGCTTCATCAAAACCGGCTTCGAAAAAGTTATTTAGTAAGGTTTCATCGCCTTTACCTTTATTTTCAACAATTGATTTGGCTAAACCGATAATGGCATTCAATCTGTCATCAGCTGTATGGCCTCTCCTGATATCCAGGGTTTGTTCTTTAGTAAAGCCGCGTTTCATGGCCAGCATACTATGACCGGCTAAGCAATAGGCACAACCGTTTAGCTCAGAAACAATGAGGGCAATAGCTTCCCTTTCTTTGGGGGTAAACACGCTTTTGCTCATGTCATCCTCCATATCCATAAACATTTTAAGTGCAGGTGCTGAGTAACCCATAGTAGCATAAAGGTTAGGTACTTTACCAACGCGTTTTGTGAAGGTATCAAACATTACCTGCGCTTCGGCACTTACCTGTTCGCGGGTGGGAACATTTATAGTTTTCATGATTATATTATGGTTTAAGATTATTTACTTGTTGTTTTACGTTTTAGATAAAGTTGCGCGGTTTCGCTCATAGTGATGATGGCACCGCCAAGGATCACGATATCTTTAATAACCAAACGACCGCGGCCTGACAGGTATGGGAAGCCCCATTGGTTGTCGGTTAAATGTGGTACCCAGCTTTCGGGCGTGGTGATCAGGAAGGAAAGCGTACCCAATGTCATAATAAATATCAAGATACTGGCAATCATACTTGGTATTGGCGCAACTTTATAAAGCGCAACTAATACGCCGAGGGTTACCAAAAAAATACCAAGACCAATTGAAAAGCCATAAGTATTATTTTCGATATGCCATTGATGATTGGCAGCAATCAGTTCGCCTTCTTTATTGATGTGTTTTTTATATTCGGTTGGGTGATTGTAAAAGAATGACATCACCGGACTGTTGGCCACAAAGGGTACAACGCCATCGGCTTCGTAAGTGAAAAATTTTAGCCCGCCTATCCAAAGGAATACGACTACGATGCCGAAACGGACTGCTTTTTTACCAAGCTGATCAAGGCCTGCTATGGTGTTTATGATTGAAGTTTTCATGTTGTTGTTTTCTGATAGAGCAAAACTACAACGCTGTAACTCCCTGCAACATGGACAAAAACGGCTATTGCTTGGACAAATCCGCTACGATGGAAATGCCCGTTTTATCGCGAAAGGTTTGGGGCGATACTTTAGTGAACTTTTTAAAAACCCGGCTAAAATAAAACTCGTCCTGAAATTTAAGGTTGTAGGCAATTTCTTTGATGCTTTGCCGGGTTAAATGAAGCTGTTTTTTTGCTTCGAGGATCAGCCGTTCCTGGATAAGTTGTGATGGTGATTTGCGAAAGTATTTGGTACAACGCCGGGTTAACGTATCGGGTGACATAGCGAGTAATGATGCGTAGTCTGAAGGTTTATGGAGATCAAGATAGCGCTGATTAAGCAGTGCCTGAAACTTTTCCATCAGTTCGTCTTTTTGGGGCTTATCCTGATCAGTATTGATAGCATTTATTTTTATGCTGCTGGCCTTGGCTAAGAAAAGTTGCAGATAGGCTCTCAATACAATTTCGGATGGCTGCGGCTGCATGAATTCATCGTTCATCTGCATCAATAACAGCTCAAACACTTTTACATCCTGTGGGGTAAGCGCAACAATTGGATCAATATAGATATTGTTAAATAATAACCCGTTGCAGGCTACTTCTTCACGGTGGTACTCGATACAATAAAAATCACTGTGAAACTGTAAGATGTTGCTTTTTATGGCGCGGCACTCATCTACATAAATAATCTGCAGCGGGGTCGAAAACAACAACACCGGGCCTGTAAAAGGGAATGCCCCAAAATCTGCATGGAAAATACCTGACCCTTCAGGAACGAGGTAAACGGTATATTCAGAAAACTGGGCAGGCGTACATAAAATATCTTCCTGTACATCCCGTAATCCAAGTAAAAATTCACCGGTTTTATCGTGGATTGCTTTCAATGGCCAATGATTTATGGCACTAATATAAATATACTCTGCTTTTTATAGCGACAACGACTTTTATGAGGCCGAGTTTGCGCTCAAAAATTACAAAACATCAATAGATGCTGCCGTTTGTTGACAGCTTTTCGGATGAAATAAAAAAAGCGAGGGATTGTGCGATTCCCTCCCCTGGGAGGGTGCAGGGAGGGGTTCATTCACAGACTTATTCGCCTGAAACGACGTATAAACCCCTCCCCGCCACCACGAAATCCAACCGCACCCCTCCCAAGGGAGGGAATTAAAAATCTTCCGAACACTTCTGGTGACAACACCAACAATAGCGGGGGCGCTCAGTAGTGCGAATGTTAAACACTCACTCTAACCAACTCCTCTAAAGCTCCGCATAAGGTATCAATCTCCTCCTCAGTATTATAATAATGCACGGAAGCCCTTACAATATTATTTAAGTGGTTTTTATTCATGTAAATGAGGGTTGAAACCGCCTTGCCAACTGATACGTTGATGTGCTTTTCGGCCAGCTTGTTTTTTACCGTTGCGGCCTCCATGCCATCTACCGAAAAAGTTACGATGCCGCATAACCCATCGCCAAAATCATGAACGGTTATGCCATTAATATTTTTTAGTTTTTCGCGTAGTAAGCCGGCTAAATATTGCACCCGCTGCCAGGTACGGTCAACACCAATATTGAGCGCATATTCAACCGCCTTGCCAAGGCCAAGCGTTAAAGCGCGATTTTTTTCATACACCTCAAAACGGCGGGCGTCGTCGCGCGGTTTAAAATCAGTTTCGGTTACCCATTGAGTAGTAAAGCCATCCAGGAAAAACAGTTTCAGCTTATCCTGAATTTCTTTGCGGACATACAGAAAGCCCGTACCCCTCGGCGCCCGCAAATACTTCCTGCCGGTTACGGCCAGCATATCGCAGCCAATGGCCTGTACATCCAGCGGCACATGGCCCACGCTCTGGCAGGCATCAAGCAGGTACAAAATATTGTGTTTGCGCGCTATCCTGCCTATCTCTGCTACCGGTATCATACCCCCTGCGGTTGAGGGGATATGGGTTACGGCTATCAGCTTTGTCCGGTCAGAAATAGCATCTTCCAAAGCCTGCAGCCGGAAATTACCCTGATCATCATTAGGGATCACTTTAAACTCAACACCCAGTGTTTTTTTAGCATGCAGCAAACCTATCAGGTTGGTTACATATTCCATTTCGCAGGTAATGATCTCATCGCCGGGTTTAAAATCAATGCCGTTAAAGGCAAGCCACCAGCCGATACTGGCGTTTTCAACAATGGCAATTTCATCCTTGCGGGCGTTGATGAGTCGGGCTATGAGGTTGTAGGTGTTTTCAAGCTCTTCGCGGTATGTGTACTCGGTTTCGTAGCCGCCGTTTTGCGCTTCTTCGTACAGGTAATCTATCACGGTATCAACCACCACATCGGGGTGCAGGGACGAGCCTGCATTATTGAAGTGGATGGTTTTTGTTGTGCCCCGGGTTTCGGCCCTAAGTTGCTGTACTTCCTGTTCGCTTAGTATATTTTTCATCAGGTTTAGTTATTTGTAAAGTTTATTTCCATCATGATATCGGCACGTTTGTAGGTGCCGGGTTCAACAGGGATTTCGGTAAAGCCCAGTTTGCGGTAAATGTGGATGGCGTTTTCGAGCACCCTGTTCGAAAACAGTACCAACTTTTTTACACCCAACTCACGCGCTTTATCAATACCGGTTTGACATAGAAACTGACCGGCGCCAGCCCCGCGACTGTCTTTATCAACCGCCATTTTGGTAAGCTCGTAAACGCCGTCTTCCATATACCGCAATGCTACTGTGCCAATAATTTTTTGGTTCGAAGTGACAAAGTAAATGCTGCCGCCTGTTTTAATGATGGCCTCGTCGGGATTTTCCAATACCCATTTATCAAAAGGCTCAACGGTAAAATACTCTTCGAGCCATGCCTTGTTAAACTTTTCAAAGTAGGGGGCATGTTGTGGCTGATAACCGATAACCTGTAGTTCCATGTGCTTAATTATTTGATCAATACAAAATAAAAACATCCGACAATGGCAAAACAGATGCAGTTTTATTAATTTTGAGCATAACAGATTTTTGTATGGAAAGCCCGGTACTCAATACAGATAATGATTTTTTATACGCGCAGATAGCTGCCCGGATCGAAAAGCAGATTAAACAAAACCTGCTCAAACCCGGCGATAAGCTGCCATCGGTAAGGGCGCTGAGCCAGGAACAGGGCATCAGCATGAGTACTGCTTATAAAGCTTATGTTGAGTTAGAGAACCTGGGGTTGATAGAGGCACGTACCAAATCGGGCTACTATGTAAAATACCTGCCCGCCCGTTTTGCGAGTGTGCCCGAAACCAAACCTCCGCTTAAAAAGGTTAAACAGGCCAGCGTTGCTGAAATGATTGCGATGGTTTACCGTAACATGTCGGAAGACAGCGTTTTGCAGCTCTCGCGCTCATCGCCGCCGCTCAGCCTGATCCCGCTGGCCAAGCTCAGTAAATCCATGATGGAATCTATCCGTAATAGTCCATCAGGTAATATCACTTATGAAAACCCGCAGGGTAATATCGCTTTGCGCAAACAGGTGGCTAAAAACGCTTTTAATTGGGGTGGTAATATTACCGAAGATGATGTGATCACAACACAGGGCTGCCTGGAAGCTTTAATATTTTGCTTAAGGGCGCTCACCAAGCCCGGCGATACCATTGCCATTGAAAGCCCTACTTATTTTGGGATTTTCAATGTGATGCTTAGCCTGGACCTGAAAGTATTGGAAATTCCGGTTAACCCCGATACCGGCCTCGACCTGGAATATCTGGAACGGGCTATGAATGAAGTGCCAGTAAAAGTATGCCTGTTTGTTACCAATTTTAGTAACCCGATAGGGGTTTGCATGCCCGATGAGCGTAAGCAGCAACTGGTGCGCCTGCTTGCTGAAAAGCAAGTTCCCTTAATTGAGGATGATATTTATGGTGAGATCTATTTTGGAAAAAGCCGTCCGCGCACCTGCAAAGGTTATGATAAGGATGGCTGGGTGATCCTTTGTTCATCGGTATCCAAATCAATAGCGCCCGGTTACCGGGTGGGGTGGTGCATACCACCGGCAAGATTTAAAGAACAGGTATTGAATATCAAAATGATGCATTCAATAGCATCGGCAACACCAACGCAAGCGGCTATCGGCCATTTTTTTGAAACCGGAAGGTATGATTTGCACATGAGGCATTTGCGCAAGGCTCTGTATACACAGTGCTTGCGATATACACAGGCTATAGCCGCACATTTTCCGTCGGGTACCAAAATAAGCAGGCCACAAGGCGGTTATGCCCTTTGGGTTGAACTGGATAAAAAAGTAAACGCTTTCGAACTTTACCAATTGGCCATAGAGCACAATATCAGTATTGCCCCCGGCCAAATCTTCAGTGTGGACGGGCGTTTTACCAATTTTATCCGCATTAGTTTTGGGTTAGCTTTTGATGAGATGGTTGAAGAAAGTTTTAAGGTGTTGGGGAGATTGGCGAATGGCCTTATATCCTGAACTACAAACATCACCAAATAAACTTAATTTTTTCTGAATGGCTGATTAGTAATAAATTAGTGTTTTATCTATGGTTGTGCCAAATAGCTATCTATAAGGCATTTATTAAATTTTTATTGTATTTTAAGTTCTGTTTTTAAAAGACGGCAGCACGTTTTAATGGTTATCCCCTTTATCATGAAATTTAAATTTTTACCGCTATGTGTTGCTGTTGTGTGTGTAACAGGACATCTGTGTGCGCAATCTTCAGCCTCGTTGCAATCGCAAATTCAAAAAAGCAAAGCTGATACCGGCAAAGTGAAGCTGTTGCTTGCTTTAAGCCGTGTTATCCTGCTCAAGTCGGGCGCGGGAGCAAAGGAAACAGATAGCTCTTACCGGTTTATGAAACAAGCCGAACAATTAAGCATTCAGCTTAATGATGTTAAAGGGCAGGGGAATGCTGCGTTGATGGCAGCAATGATCAACAATAAAAAGGGCGATCATAAAGCTGGTGCTGCATTGGCCCAAAGGGGGTTTAATTTTTTTAAGTCGATAGATGATTTGCCGGGTATGGCCGAAGCTTATGTCATTATTGGGCAGCATTATGGAAATGAAGGCCAGGACCTGGATAAAAAAATAGCCTATTATCAAAAAGCCATTGATATTTTTAGGCAAGCAGGTTTAAAAGACAGGGAAGCTACAGCTATGGTAGATATGGCCGATCTGCAAAGCATAAAAGGATCATATGATATTGCTGTTAAAAACCTGCGCACGGCATTGGCAATATACCAATCGATAGGGAAAAAAGACCTGGATGGTTTGTACAACCTGCTTGGAGGGTGCCTTACCTTCCAGGGAGATGCTGATAACGCTCTGAAGTATCAGTTGAAAGCGGTGAGGCTTGCCGAAGGCCGCGGTGATACCAGTTTGCAAATGTGTACAATATACAATCGGTTCGCCCTTTCGTACTATACGCTGCATAAATTTGGCGATGCCATTTTTTATTTTGATAAGGCTGTAAAAATTGCCCAAAAATATAATGACACAGCTTCAATAGTTGTAATAAACGGTAACCTGGCCATGAGCTACTATAAAATGGAACAGCCCGAAAAAGCGCTTGCACGGCTGCAATTGCTCAAAAACATGAACCTGTTTACAACAACGCAGGAAAGATTTGAAAACTATTATGATTTTTGCCTGGTTTACATGAGGCTTAAACAATATAAAATGGCCAAAGTGTACATCGACAAAATGGAGGCGTCAAAAAAAGATGCAGGGGCAAATTATACCGAGATGTTAAGGTCATATATTAATTATTATATCGCCACAGGGCAGTATAATAAAGCGTATCCCTACCTGCAGGAAAATGAAAGTTTTTATCAAAAAACCAAGGTGCTGTCTTTTTTGGCACAGAACCATCTCAACTGGTTTAAGGCCGACTCGGGGATGGGCAGGTACCAAAGTGCTATTAAGCATTACCAGCGCTACAAAATGCTTACCGATTCGGTTTACCTGGTTAACAATAACAAGCACACCTCCTTTTTGCAAATTGAGTTTGATACGGATAAGAAGAATAAAGACCTGCAACTGCAGGCCAAGGATATACAACTGCTCAAAAACAACGAGCAGTTGCAGCGCAGCCGGTTTTTAGCAGCCCAGGCCGATCGTAATTTGCTTATTGGAGGCTCGGTAATGTTGTTGCTTTCGCTGGGGGTTGGTTATAATCGTTATCGTTTAAAGCAGCGCAGCAATGTACGCTTACAGGTACAGCAAAACGAAATTAACAAGCAAAATCAATCATTGCAGCTGTTGAACCGTAAACAGGAAAAATTACTTAATGAAAAAGAATGGTTGCTCAAAGAGGTACATCACAGGGTTAAAAATAACCTGCAAATTGTGATGAGCCTGTTAAGCGCGCAATCGGCATACCTGGAGAACAACGCGGCCATTGAAGCCATCACTGAAAGTCAAAACCGGGTGCAGGCCATAGCGCTTATACACCATAAATTGTATAGTGCTGATAATGTGGCCAGCATTTATATGCCATCATACGTAACCGATCTGATCCGCAACCTAACCGATTGTTTTGACTCGGTTGCCCGTCGTATCAGGTTTGAGCAGGTGGTTGAACCCATTTATCTCGATCTGACCCAAGCCGTTCCGTTCGGCCTGATACTTAATGAAGCCATAACCAATGCTATCAAGTACGCCTTTAGCAGTGAAGGCGGGCAGATCGTCGTCGCGTTGAACCGCGTAGGCGAAGACGGTGTGATACTAACTATTGCCGACAACGGAAAAGGGCTGCCGGCCGGCTTTGATCTTAAAACAGTTACCTCATTAGGTATAGAAATGATGAAGGCCTTAAGTAAACAACTGGGAGGCACTTTTAAAGTTCAAAATAAGTCGGGTGTTACTATCAGTGTTGAATTTAAAATTGAGAAAGTAAGGCACCATAGCGAGTTAGAAAGCAATTTCTTATAATGATCTTTATTTGCAATGCGTTGTTTCCGCGTGTTTAAATGATTCGTCGAGCAATTGCCTGAGCACAGTATTATCTATATCGGTCAGTTTAACAATATGCGTACAGCCGCCGCTTTGCTTGTGCTTACCTAATTTTTGCAGTAACTGTTCCTTGCTCTCAAAGCCTGGAAGATAGAGCGTTAAAGAACTTTTACGGGGCGAGAAAGCTATAAGCGGGGCATCACCCTCACGGCCGCTTTCATATTTGTAATGATAGCTGCCAAAGCCCACAATGGCCGGCCCCCACATTTTTGCTTTGTGGCCGCTGGCTTCTTCCATTAGCGCGGTCAGCTTAAAGCTGTCGGCCCGTTTGCTCTCATCGGCAATGGTGTTGATGAAATCGCTTACGCTTGCTACGTTTTCCGTGGTTTTATTGGTGTTTTTGGCCATGGCTTAAGCAGGATAAAGGTTAAAAACGGATATATAAATATATCACGAAAATTTTATTTTATCCCACAGTTTATTGGCGACAACCTGCCGGATCACCTGTTCGCGGTAATTGCGGCTTATAGGGATGCGGTGCTGACCGATAAAAATATCATTCCCTTCAATACCATCAATTTTACCGGTTGATACAATGTATGATTTATGTACACGGATAAAGAGCTTGCTATCTAAATTTTGTTCAAGGCTTTTGAGGTTAAGCAGCGTGATATATTTGCCTTTGACAGTAAATATGGTAACGTAATTTTGCATCCCCTCCACGTACAGGATTTCATCAAAGTAAATCTTTTCGTATTTATTACCGCATTTGATAAAAAAGTAGCCTTCATCCGCTTCCGTTTTTGGCGCGCCGGGCTGGGCCCAATTGTTAAGCAGGCGGTGATAATCTTTAGCCTTATTGGCCGATTTAAAAAATCGGTCGAACGTGATGGGCTTTAGGAGGTAATCGAGCACATTGAGCTGGAAACCTTCAAGCGCATAGCTCGGGTAGGCTGTGGTGATAATTACCATCGGTGGCTTCTGCATGATCTTTAAAAAATCAATACCGTTCATTTTCGGCATCTGGATATCCAAAAATATCAGGTCGATAGCCTGGTGGTCAAGTAGCTTGATCAGTTCGAGCGGGTTTTCGCAGGTGCCGGTTAAATTCAAAAAATCAACCTCGCGTACATAGCTGGCTAATCCTTCGCGGGCTAAGGGCTCATCATCTATTATTACACAGTTCATCATAGTGAGGCCATTTGAAAGGTTGCGGATGATTGTTCCAGTTCGGTTAAAGTTAATTGCAGGTGTACCTCAAAGCGGTCTCCGGTATTTTGGATCTCCAGCTTATGAAGATCGGGGTAAACCAGGTCAAGCCGGCGCTTTACATTTTTCAGGCCGATACCGCCATAGTTCACAACCGCGGTTCCCGAGTCGTTTGATGCGCTGTTGGCAATGTAAAAAGCGAGCTGATCGTTTTTCAGTCCCAATCTAATCGCAATCCAGTTAGGGTGCTCTGCGTCTTTGGATACATGCTTAAACGCGTTTTCTACAAAGGTCATCAATATAAAGGGGGCTATGCCTAAATGACCGGGCATCGGCTCATCTGCTTCAAAGGTAACATGCACATTATTGTTTTGCCGAAGCTTTTCCAGCTCGATAAAGTTTTCGAGATAGCTAAGCTCTTTTCCTAAAGAGATTTGCTGGTCGTTGCATTCGTACAACTGGTACCGCAGTAATTCAGAAAATTTGGCCAATGATGCTGATGCCATACCTGGGTTTTTATGGATCAGGAAAAATATAGAGTTGATGCTATTGAACAGGAAATGCGGGTTAAACTGGTATTTCAGGAATTTAAGTTCGGTTTCCAATTTCTCTTTTTCGAGCAACTGCTGGCGGTGCTGGGTTTGCAGCCAGTTTTTGGTGAGTTTGATACTCATACCCAAAGTCGTACTGGCTACGGTAGAGGGGAAGGAGGTATTATAGAAACTCATAAAATTGCCCGGATCAACGCCAAACATTTTTTTTACTGAGCAGCCTGCAAAAAAAGCACTTAAATAATAGCCGCCGTTAATAAGTGATGATGTGCCGATGATGGTTAGCGAAAGATAAATTACATATTGGGTAAGCCGCTCTTTTTTCATAAACCGCGGCATTAAGAAGTAAAGGTTAAAATATACCGCCAGCGCCTGGAAAACTACATAAGCCAGGATCTTGACACTATAAGCCGAAAAAAACATGGATTTGGCCGCTGCCACAGGGTTAGCCACCGCTATAGTAAACCAAAAATAATGGTACACACACCAAAACGGGATATGGTACAGCTTGTATTTAAACAGCCAGTTTTGGTTTAAAGTATCAACGGATAAACTGTTCATATTCTCGTTTAATTGTTTGAGATGCTATATCTCTGCCACTGTAAGTGCCGGTACTGCCTACTTTATAAGAAAAAAAACCGTCATTGCGAGGTACGAAGCAATCCCCGATAAGCAGAGCAACCAAGCAAGTTCCTCTGTATAGTTTGGGATTGCTTCGTTCCTTATAATGACGTGATTGTAAGTTATTGATTATTAAGTATATTTTTCTTGATGGATTTTATAACATGGGCGTTGCCTGCGGCCCGGGCTTTCTGTTGCAAGTCCTCGCCTTTCCGCCCGCAACCCCTTTGCGCGCTCCGGGCTTTACACTGCAATTCCTAACGCGGCCCACGCGCAACACCGTTAAAATATATTTTACATGTCATTTCATTTTTTTTCAGGTTCCCTGATGGGTACTCGCAATGACGGCCGTTATATAGTGCCCCGTACCTGTAGGGGCTCGCAACAACGGCTGTTATAAACTGTTTCCCGTCCCGTCAGGGTCTCTCGCAGAGGACCCTGAGGCCCAGCGCGTTCCAATATCCTACCTAAAGATACAGCAATTGCACTGATTTATATTTCGTTATTGTATCAACCTGCACAAATAATTGACCAAATGCAGGCTTTAACTTATAAGCCGTAAAAAAGGCAGTATAGTTTTGGTTTTAAACCGATTAACCCGCTTCTGCGTATCTCATCAATTATCTCATGTCACTCATCATTCATGTTTTTTAAAGTTTAAAGCACTGTTTTTATTTGCCGGCATAACCTCCAAAAAGGTTACACACGCCATATGAAAACTTTATGCATCAGTCTGTTACTTATTTGCCTGGCACAAATAGTAAATGCCCAGGTGTCGGGCAGGGTTACCACAGCCGGCAGCCAGCCCTTGCCATATGTCACTGTATCGCTTGTCAGAACTGCAGATTCATCTTCAGTTAAAAGTATGCTTACCAATGAGCAGGGAGGCTATAGTATTGCGGATGCCCCTTCCGGAAATTATCGGTTGCGGTTAAGCAGTATCGGTTATCAAACCTGGGTTTCATCCCCTTTTAAAATCAGCGGGAGCAGTGATGCAAAATATCTTGCTGTTATTGTAATGAAGGAGGACACCCGGCAATTGGGCGAGGTGGTAGTGCGGGCAAATAAGCCATTGTACCAGCAGCGCAGCGATGGCTTAGTGGTAAATGTTGAAAGCAGCGTGCTTACCAAAGGCAGTACGGCCCTGCAGGTGTTGGAACGATTGCCGGGTGTAACTATCGATCATCGGGATAATGGTATTGCCCTGAACGGTAAAAGCGGGGCTACTGTAATGATCAACGGCAAACTGGTGCGTATGCCGCTTGCCCAGGTCACGAATTTGCTTAACGGTACCAGTGCCGATAATATTGAGAAAATAGAACTGCTGAGCACCCCGCCCGCCGGATACGATGCCGAAGGCAGTGCCGGCATCATCAATATTGTAATGAAGAAAAGCAAAAAGCAGGGAACAAACGGCTCCTATTCCTTAACCGGCGGTTACGGCATGGGCGAGAAAGGTACTGCCGGCATCAACCTCAATCATAACACCAAAAATGTTAACCTGTACGGCTCCTATACTTTCCAGCACGACAGGACCTATACCGATCTTTTTATCACCGGAAGCCAATACATGCCTTTTATCGGCGGCAATGCCGAGGTAGAGTTTTACACAAAAACTAAAAGGATCAGCAATAACCACAATGCCACCCTGGGTACTGATATTAAGCTGGATCATAAAACTACCCTTAGCGGTACACTGAGCTACAACAATAGCCATTCGCCTACTTATACCTACAGTAATGCGGGCTATAAGATCCTGCCCGATTCATTGCTCAGGTACATTGGGCATATTAACGGGAACGGGCGCTGGGATAACCTCACCAGCTCGCTCAATATTGAACGCGTGTTGAAGGAAGGGGAGAAGATAAGCATGGAAGCTGATTACATCCATTATGGAAATAACAGTCCAAGCGAAGTTAATACTTCCTTTGTAAACAAAAACGGTGAGCAGGTGTACGCCAATAACAGCGTAAGCGCGCAAAGGCAACGCGGATTTGCCAATACGGCCATCAACGTAGGCGTGTTTAAAGCCGATTATACCAACCAGCTATCACCCTTGCTAAAACTGGAAACAGGCATTAAAGGCACGCATACCGGCAGTTCAAGCTCATCAGGTATCGAAAGTTTTAACAATGGGGTTTGGGAACGCAATATGCAGACCGCCGCGAACATATACATGAAGGAAGATATTGGCGCGGTTTATCTGTCCCTTACCTGGCAACTGGGCAAAAGCATAAGCCTTAATACCGGCGCGCGTTATGAATATTCCTATACCAATATGGATAACCCGCAAACCGGCGGCAATATTGTAGACCGTAAACTGGGAAAGCTGTTTCCGACAGTGCTGTTTACCAAAAAGCTGGGCGACCGGTCCGAATTGCAGCTGTCTTACACCAAAAGGATCAGTCGTCCATCATATGACGACCTGGCCTCATACTTTGCATACAGCGACCCTACGGCGGTTTACACCGGCAATCCTTTTCTTAAACCAACCATCACCAATAATATAAAACTGGGCTATAACTATGGCGACTATAGCTTTTCCCTGCTTTACAGCCGGGATGATAATGCCATAGCCCGCTATCAGCTCAGCGAAAGCCCTGCGCACGATATTTTGTTCATCTCGCCACAAAATCTGCCGTATCAAAACTACTTTACCTTGCAGGCCAATGTGCCGGTTAAAGTGAGCAACTGGTGGGAAATGACCTATAGCCTGGTTGGCGGCCTAAGGCAGTTTAAGGAGGATTATACTTTACATCCATTAACCAAATCATACTTCGGATATTCCTTTAATTTTAACCAGTTGTTTAAGTTGTCCGGCAGCTTTTCGGCAGAGGCATCGGGCCAGTACAATTCCCTGGCGTACAATGGCACAACGAGGGTTGATGGTTTTGGGGTGATCAATGCAGGGATCAAAAAAGAGCTGAAAAATAACGGGGGCAGCTTGCAGTTATCAGTGGCCGATGTGTTTAGTGCCGCACAGATCCATGTGCGGTACGGCACACTTACACGTGAGGCTTTTGACATAAAGAGCAACGTACTTGTCAATACCGAAACCAGACGTTTCCCGGTAATTAAACTTACTTATTCAAAGTCGTTTGGCAGCACAAGACCCGCGGGCCTGGGGAAACCGGAAAGCGGTTCAAAAGAAGAGAGTGAAAGGATGAGGAGTAACTAAGTCATCTGTTTTATTCGCTGCATTCCTCGCCGACGGCTTTAACCCGAACCTGCGTCGGCCTATCGCTTATGTGTTTTCCTGTACTTTGACGGCGACATGCCAATCAGTTTGGTAAACAGCCTTGAAAAATAATAAGGGTCGTCAAAGCCCAGTTCTGAGCAAATTTCCTTAATGCTCCTGTCGGTAAAGTACAGGTACTGGCAGGAGGTTTGAATCTTGAGCAGGTTAAAATAGTTAATAGGTGATGAGCCTGTTTTTTGTTTAAACAGCCGCAAATAATGTGATGACGAAATTCCCTGCTGTTTCGCCAAATGCATCACTTCAAACTTTTGACTAATGTGTTTTTTCATATAAGCGATGGAGTTGCTCACAAAATCGTTATCATAATCAACCGGGTTGGTTTGCTTATAATACACCAGCGAGGAGATAAAATTGAGCAGGTTGATGTTAACGATCTCCATTTCTTTTTCATGATAGCTGTGTTCAAGCACGGCATAGATCTGCTCGTACAGCTTGATCCGGCTGCTGTCGTACGGAACGGATTGTACCGCAGGCTGCCCGTTTTCGAGCGAGCGCTCATAGATCAGGTGCGAATTTAGCCCGCTGAAGTGTACCCAGTAAATGCTCCAGGGATTGGTTTCCGAGCTTTTATAACGATGTGCCACGTTACGGGGGATAATGAAAAAAGTATTGGGTTTAAGGGTGTGGTCCTGGCCCCCTAAATAAACATAGCCTTCTCCATCAACGCAATAAAGAAAAATATATTCGTTGCTGCCTGTACGGCGTTCACGGTCATGAAAGGCCGCCTTGGGATAATAGCCGATAGCGGTAAGGTAAAAGCCTTTGATCAAAGCATTGCTGGTGATGGCTTTTTTTATGTTTGGTGGCAATACGATCATTTTTTGACCGATAAAGCCTTCTTTGATCCGTTTTTTAGGTTCGGCTATCACATTCATAACGTTGCTGTATAACTGGCGATTAAAGGTATTTATTTTTTTTATCCCGGCAAGATTTTAATACCTGCCGGCAAATGATAGTATTATCCATCACTTTTTAAAGAATATCCATTTTTTTAACACCTGTTTCATAGTAGGTTTACCAAAACCAATTAGGGCTAAAACAAGTCAGGCAAATTATCTGGCTGTTTAATGAAGCTGATAACTTATGAACAAACAATTTAAATATCTGAACGATGGCTGTTAACACCACAACCCGTTTATGGGGGCAGCATAACGGTCATAACGTTTATCTTTTCAAAATTGAAAACGAGAGCGGGGCCTATGTTGAACTTACCAATTACGGCGCGGCCATTGTATCAGTTGTGGTGCCCGACAGGCTGCAGCACTTTGAAAACGTGGTGGTTGGTTTTCCTGACCTGAGCGGGTATTTAACCGATAGCTGCTACATCGGCTCAACCATAGGCCGGTACGCCAACCGTATCAGCAGGGTAAAATTTCAGCTCGAAGGCGAAACTTTTCACCTGGATGCCAATGAAGGTAAAAATTCCAACCATGCCGGTAAAAGCGGTTTTAACTATAGGGTGTTTACTGCCGAAGCTTTTGATAATGGCGTAATGATGACCCTGACCAGCCCTGATGGCGATGGGGGTTATCCCGGTAAGTTGGAGCTTATGGTTATCTATACCTGGAGCAATGATAATGAGTTGCTGATCAATTATAAAGCTACTACCGACAAAGCTACGATAGCAAATTTTACCAATCACGCTTACTTTAATTTATCGGCATTTAAAAGTAAGATCTATAACCACAAACTTACCCTGCTGTCGGATAGTATTGTGGATTTGCACGAAGATTATACGCCGAGCGGGGCAATTATACCAGCCGGGCAAAAGGCTTTCAATAATAACAAGCTGGGCGATAAATTTAATATAGATGAAAACCGTGTTGAGGGCCTTAACCTGTTTTACATTATCAACACTGGAGCCAGGGAGAACGGCTTAACTTATGCCGCTCTTTTAACCGACGAAGCATCGGGCCGTGCCCTTAAAGTTTATACGGATTATCCCGGCGTGTTCCTGTACACCGGTGATTATTTAAGCAGCACTACGCCTATACATACTGGCCAGGGGGCGAAACCTTTTGATGCGTTGTGCCTGGAGTGTCAGCATTATCCGGATAGCATCAATCATCCTGATTTTCCGCAGGCTGTATTGCGGGCAGGCGATGTATATAACCAAAGTATTTTATACAAGTTTGGCACCCTATGAAGCTGAAAGCAAAAGGCAGAAAGCCCAAAGCTTATTTAATAATGGACTGTAATTAAAGTAAATTTATACAGAGAGAAGAAACTAACCAATATCAAATGACCATCGATTTTAAAAAAGAAGTAAAATTTAACAGCGGCTATATTATAGGGATCTCCTTTATATCGGCACTGGGCGGTTACCTGTTCGGCTTTGATTTTGCCGTAATATCGGGTGCGCTGCCGTTCCTCCGCAAGGAGTTTGCGCTTGACCCTGTTTGGGAGGGCTTCCTTACCGGTTCCCTGGCGCTGGGCTGTATCGTGGGCTGTATCATAGCCGGCCGCATTGCCGAAAAATACGGCCGTAAACCAGGCCTGATGGTTGCGGCGTTTATTTTCGCGGTATCGTCACTGGGTATTGCCTTTTCAACCGGGCTCACTTATTTTATCATTCTGCGTTTTGCAGCGGGCATAGGGGTAGGGATGGCATCAATGCTTTGCCCCATGTACATTGCCGAAATTTCTCCGGCACAGGTGCGCGGGCGTAATGTAGCTATCAACCAGCTTACCGTGGTATTGGGCATCCTGATCACCAACCTGTGTAACTATTTTTTGGCCGACAGCGGCGATAATGCCTGGCGCTGGATGTTTGGTTTGGGCACGGTACCTGCCGCGGTATTTTTATTAGGGGTTATAGCCCTGCCCGAAAGCCCCCGGTGGCTGATCAAGGCCGGTCGGCACACTGATGCCGAAAAGGTGCTTTACAAAATAGGCTCCGAAGGTTTTGTGACTTCAACACAGCAGGCCATTGAAAAATCGCTTAGCGGCGTAAAAAAGCAATCGTACCGCGCCGTATT
The DNA here is from genome assembly GCF_049949235.1 of Mucilaginibacter sp. R-33. Lineage (NCBI taxonomy): Bacteria > Pseudomonadati > Bacteroidota > Sphingobacteriia > Sphingobacteriales > Sphingobacteriaceae > Mucilaginibacter > Mucilaginibacter sp. R-33. The sequence continues at coordinate 4,021,995 of NZ_CP188089.1, read as the reverse complement.
TGAAAAAAGCGTACGCCCCGCCGTATTGATAGGTATTACACTGGCTGTGTTTCAACAGTTTTGTGGCATCAATGTGGTGTTTAACTATACTTCAACCATTTTTGCCTCGGTGGGTTCAAGCTTAAACCAGCAATTGTTTGAAACTGTATCCATTGGTATAGTTAACCTGGTTTTTACCTTGCTGGCCATGTGGCAGGTTGATAAGCTCGGCCGTAAGCCGTTGATGCTCATTGGTTCATTGGGCTTATCCATATTTTATATTGTATTGGCTTACCTGCTGCAAAATCACCTGGCGGCCGGGCTGGTATCCATATTTGTGTTGCTGGCCATCAGCACTTACGCGCTTTCACTTGCACCTATAACCTGGGTACTTATTTCAGAGATCTTCCCTAATAAGATCCGTGGCGCTGCATCAACAGTGGCCATTGTATCGTTATGGGCTGCCTATTTTATATTGGTGTTCACCTTCCCTATACTGGCTAAGGTGCTGGGCACTTACGGGCCATTTTATATGTACGCGGTGATCTGCTTTTTAGGCTTTTTGTTTGTGCTTAAAAAAGTGAGAGAAACCAAAGGCCAAACCCTTGAAGAGTTAGAAGAAAATTTAATAAGACATTAATAATCATAAGCCACATGAATAATTTGTATGTAAATGTTTGGGAAGAGAAGGTAGTTATCCCAACCTACGGTATAGGGAAGCCCGATAAAAACCCCATGTTTTTTGAAAAGCGCGTTTACCAGGGTAGCAGCGGCAAGGTGTACCCTAACCCGGTTATCGAAAAAATTTACGACGAAAAAGAAGATAAAGAATACGCAGGCCTTTACCTCGAAAATAAATACCTCAAAGTACTCATCCTGCCCGAGCTTGGCGGCCGTATCCAGATGGCTTATGACAAAATCAGGGACCGCCATTTCATCTATTATAACCAGGTGATTAAGCCGGCACTGGTAGGGTTAACCGGCCCCTGGATTTCGGGCGGTATTGAATTTAACTGGCCACAGCACCATCGCCCAAGCACTTTTGAACCGGTTGATTATAAAATTGAAGAAAATGCCGATGGCAGCAAAACCGTTTGGGTTAATGAAGTGGAGCGCATGTTCCATACCAAAGGTATGGCCGGTTTTACGCTGCACCCGGATAAGGCTTACATCGAAATAAAAGCGAAGCTCTATAACCGCTCGGCCCTGCCGCAAACTTTTTTATGGTGGGCAAACCCGGCGGTGAAAGTTAATGACGATTACCAGTCGGTTTTTCCGCCGGATGTGAACGCGGTGTTTGACCATGGTAAGCGCGACGTATCAACATTCCCGATAGCTACGGGTACTTACTATAAAGTTGATTATTCGCCGGGTACAGATATCTCAAGGTATAAAAATATCCCGGTGCCAACGTCGTACATGGCTATCAACTCCAATTACGATTTTGTGGGCGGATATGAGCATGACAGTCAGGCTGGTTTGCTGCATGTAGCCAATCATCATGTATCGCCCGGCAAAAAACAGTGGACCTGGGGCCACAGCGATTTCGGCCTGGCCTGGGACAGGAACCTAACCGACGAGGATGGCCCGTACATTGAGCTCATGACAGGTATGTTTACCGATAACCAACCCGATTTTACCTGGCTGATGCCGCACGAGGAAAAGCATTTTACCCAATACTTTATGCCATACCGCGAGCTTGGCGTAGTAAAAAATGCTACCAAAGATATCCTGCTGGCACTTGATTATAAAGATGGCAAACTACTATTGAAAGTTTACGTAACCGGCGAGCAAAACAACCTGAACATCAAACTGCAGCATGATGGCAAAATATTGTTGAGCGAAGAAGTTTGCATTGTACCAGAACAGGTGTATACCCGCGAGATAGCCGTTAAGGATATTAACGAGAATCTTTTGCTGCTTACCATACACTCGGCAGCGGGCAAAGAACTCATTAAATATGATGCGGCAAGCAATAAGCTTAATAATATCCCTGAAGCTGCCAGTCCGGCCCTGCTGCCTGCCGATGTAGAAAATAACGAGCAGTTGTTTTTAACGGGCCAGCACCTGGAGCAGTACCGTCATGCTACTTATAGCCCGGTTCCTTACTATGAGGAAGCCCTGCGCCGTGACCCGAAAGACATCCGCAACAACAATGCTTTAGGTTTATGGTATTTGCGCCGCGGACAGTTTGCTAAAAGCGAGCCTTATTTCCGCAAGGCGGTTGAAACCATCACCCAGCGTAACCCTAATCCTTACGATAGCGAGTGTTATTACAATTTAGGTTTGGCGTTAAAATTCCTCGGCAAAAAAGAGGATGCGTACAAAGCGTTTTATAAAGCTACCTGGGGCAATGCCTGGAAAGATAGCGGCTATTTTTCGGTAGCACAGATCGACCTGGAAAACGGCGATTACGAACTGGCGCTTGATCACTCGCTGTCGTCATTAGATAGAAATGCCAATAACAGTAAAGCCTATGTTTTGCGCTCGGCGGCTTTCCGTAAGCTCGGGCGTTTTGAAGATGCTGTCGAGGTAGCTACAGCGGCAATAAAAAGGGATGCGTTTAACCTGGGCGCTCTGTTTGAGCTGGTTTATGCTTACAAAGCTTTGGGTGATGAAGAAAAAGGCACTGTCACCCTTAATGAACTCATTAAACTGTCGCGCGGTTATTACCAAAATTACATTGAATACGCACTTGATTACGCCAATGCCGGCCTGTACCAGGAAGCTGCAGATTTGTTGAATTATGCGGTGAACGGTGATGCTACCAGTCCGATGGTGTATTATTACCTGGGCTACTTTGCGTACAGGTTAGGCAATAATGAACAGGCTTCTGCATATTTTAAACAGGCCTCAGCTGCCGATTCGTACCTGTGCTTCCCCGATAGGCTGGAAGAGATCAGCGTACTGAAACTGGCCGCTGAGCTCGTGCCCAACGATGCCAAAGCACCTTATTATTTAGGCAACCTGTTTTATGACAAACTGCAGTATGATGATGCCATCGCGACCTGGGAAACATCGGCACAACTGGATGACACTTTCCCAACCGTATTCAGGAATCTGGGTATAGCCTATTATAATAAACGTAATGACCCGGCAAAAGCTTTAATTTGTTTTGAAAAAGCCTTCGCACTGGATAGAACAGATGCCCGTGTACTGATGGAACTTGACCAGCTTTACAAAAAGCTGAACTATTCTGCAGAAGCACGACTGAATTTTGTTGAAGCTAATCTGGAGACTGCCAAACTTCGTGATGATGTTTATTTAGAGCGTGCAACGCTGTATAACTTTTTAGGCGAGTACCAAACCGCGTTTGAACAGGTGATGCAAAGAACATTCCACCCATGGGAGGGCGGCGAAGGCAAAGCTTCGGGGCAATATGTTGCAGCTTTGGTTGAATTGGCCAAGCAAAACATCCGCGATGGCAAATACAATGAAGCCATTGAACAGTTAACACAGGCACAAACCTACCCACATAATTTAGGCGAGGGTAAACTATTCGGCACACAGGAAAATGATATCTTTTACTGGCTGGGCCAGGCCCATGAAGGCCTGCAGCAAACTGAACAGGCAAAGGCTTATTTTGAGCAGGCAGCCATAGGTTTGGAAGACCCGACAGCTGCTGTTTTTTATAACGATCAGCAGCCTGATAAGATCTTTTATCAGGGTTTAGCTAAAAAATGTCTGGGTGACAGTACATCGGCCGAACGAATCTTCAAAAAACTGCTTAATTATGGTATCGGGCACATGGATGATAACGTAAAAATTGATTACTTTGCCGTCTCGCTGCCAAATTTGCTCATTTTTGAAGATGATCTGCAGGTAAGGAACCGCGTGCATTGCTACTTTTTACAGGGACTGGGATACCTCGGTTTACGTGATTTCGAGCAGGCACAAAAGGCCTTTACCGAGGTTCTGAAACTTGATGCCGGGCACTTTGGGGCGAGGATACATCAAAACATGATAAACCAAATTACCGAAGCAGCCGGTTAAACCCAAAAATCACACGTGAGAACTACTCAAAAAAAAACTTTACCACTGGGCCTGCTTTTCGCAGGCTCAATGCTGTTGGCCGGCAGGGCAGCAGCGCAGGATGTAACCATCCCTGTTGAAACACAGCACAACGCTATTGTATTACAAACCGATGCCGAAAAGCACCTGAACATGGTATACCTGGGGGCAAAACTTGCCAATACAGCCGAGTATGCAGGCATCTCAAAAATGTACAAACAAGCCGATGATTCGGGCGTACAAAACGATGCTTACACACCATCAGGCTCAGCCAGTCTGGGTGAGCCGGCTATTACAGTTACCCATGCCGATGGTAATAAATCATTAAACCTAACCTACGTAAACCATACGGTAAGCAAGATTGATGATGATATTTCATTACTGGTAGTTACCATGAAAGATCCTGCTTATGATTTTGAAGTAAAGCTATACTACAAAACCTATTTTAAAGAGGATGTTACCGAACAATGGTCGGTAATAAAGCATAACGAAAAGGGGATAGTAACACTTGATAAATATGCGTCGGCCAATTTAAACCTGAAGGGTAATACTACCGGCGGTTTCTGGTTAAAACAATACCACGGCAACTGGGCTATGGAAATGCAGCCCGAAGAAGCCCGTTTAACCCACGGGATCAAAACAATCGACAGCAAACTGGGTACCCGTGCCAACCTGTATGAGCATTCGATGTTCGCCATATCAATGGATAAACCTGCTACCGAAGATGAAGGCAAAGTGCTTTACGGAGCTATGGAATGGTCGGGCAATTTCAGGATTGATTTTGAGCTGGATGTGGCCAATAACCTGAAAATTATTGCAGGGATCAACAATGCCGCTTCCGAATATCATTTAAAACCAGGTGTTGAATTTACTACGCCAGCTTTCCTTTACACTTACTCTGATCATGGTAAGGGCGACGCCAGCCGCAAGCTGCAAAGTTGGGCACGCCAATACAAAATTGTTGACGGTAACGGCTCAAGGCTTACGTTGCTCAATAACTGGGAATCAACCTATTTTGATTTTAACGAGAGCAAACTTGCCGGCCTGCTAAAAGATACCAAAAAGCTGGGCGTCGACTTGTTTTTGTTGGATGACGGTTGGTTTGGCAACAGCCACCCGCGTAACGGCGATAATGCCGGCCTTGGCGACTGGCAGGAGAATAAACAAAAACTGCCTAACGGTATCAGCTCACTCGTGAAAGAAGCGCAGGCCAATGGTGTAAAATTCGGCATCTGGATTGAACCGGAAATGGTTAATCCTGCCAGCGACCTGTACAAAGCCCATCCTGATTGGGTGATTAAACAGCCCAACCGTCCTGAAAAATACTTCCGTAACCAGTTGGTGCTTGATCTGGCTAACCCTAAAGTGCAGGATTTTGTATTTGGCGTGGTTGACGGTCTGTTCACCAAAAATCCTGATTTGGCTTATATCAAATGGGACTGTAACGCGGTAATCTATAACGCGTATTCAGCATACCTGAAAAAAGACCAGTCGCACATTTATGTTGATTATGTGAATGGTTTATACAATGTATTGAAACGCGTTCGTGCCAAATATCCTAAAGTGCCTCTGATGCTTTGCTCGGGCGGCGGCGGAAGGGTTGACTATGGTGCACTGCAATACTTTACAGAGTTTTGGCCAAGCGATAACACTGATCCGCTGGAACGTGTATTTATCCAGTGGGAGTATTCATTCTTCTACCCGGCAATCACCAGCTCAAACCACGTTACCGATTGGGGCAAACAACCCATCAAATTCCGTGTGGATGTAGCCATGATGGGTAAAATGGGCTTTGATATTGTTATTGGCAAACTAAGCGAAAACGATTTGAGTTTCTGTCAGTCGGCGTTGAAAAATTATGATGCATTAAAAGATGTGATCTGGCACGGCGACCAGTACCGCTTAGCTTCGCCATGGGATAACGACGCGGCATCTATCATGTATGTAAACGACGATAAATCAAAGGCAGTAATGTTTAACTACCTGGTGAATAACCGGTACGGCTCGGGTACCAAAGTGCCTGTACGCCTAAAAGGCCTCGACCCTAATAAAAAATACCGTGTAAAAGAAATTAACCTTTATCCGGGCGCGGGTTCGGTTTTAGGCAAAGAGGATTTAACTTTTACCGGCGATTTCCTGATGAATGTGGGTATTAATCCCGGAAACAGCGCTTATCACACCAGTGTAGTGTTGGAGTTGGAGGCGATTTGATAAAATCGATTTGATATTATAAAGAAGCCCCGGAGCATTAATTGTTCCGGGGCTTCTTTTATTTAGGGGGGGCTCAAAGATATGTCATCCATCGCTGCAGCAAGGCTTTGCCCGGTGCTCCCTTTTTTGTTTGTCATGTTGTTTCAACACCCCACTCGCTAAGCAATCGCGCTGAGCAAATCGGCTACTTGTCCTGTGGGGTGCCGAAACAAGGTCGGCATCACGACGGGGATTTATAGCCTGTTATCTCAACTTATCTGTAATATCAAAATGCTCAACCCTTGCGGCGCCCAGCGGCAGTTTGCTGCAGGCAGAGTAGAAAATATAATCCTTATCCTCAGTAATACCCGGTAGTAGTTTGTTAATAACCTTCCCGATCTGCGTGTTCTCGCTTTTTACCGCGTTGGTATCGGCAATGTTTACTTTGGTTGTATAAAAAATTACCGGGAACCAGCCGTGGCTGTTTTTCTGATTGCCAATCCGGAATACCCGCGGTTCGCCTGCAACACCATCAATTACTACCGGGAAACGGTATTGTTTTACTGTTGCCTCGGCAGCATCCTGGAATAATTTGCCTGCATCGGTATCGTGTTCGTATTGCCAGTAGTCGTTAGGGGCGGTACATTGTAAAGCAAGCTCAAGGGTTAAACGGGCATCGGCAAAATGCTGTTTATTGTATTTCTTTTTTCCCAGCTCATAAAGCTCCGGGGCTGTTTTGCCATTAATTTTATAAGTATTTACATTTACCGAGGTTAGTTTCCAGCCATAATCGTATTTGGCATACAGGGCGGTAATCATTTCCTGGTTAGGCAGGTTTTTATCCTTTGGCAAAAAAAGCACCATGTACATTTCATGGGTAATACCATTATAGATCATTTTATAACTGTTAATGCCTGCCGACGGATTGCCTATGGTATCTGTACTGCGATGTTTATTTACAATGTAATATTCATCGTAAATATCATAGTCGGCAGTTTTAACAGCGTTGCCTACCAAGTCTATTTGCCTTAGATTTGACTTGTCGTCCAGCATCTCCCGCGATTCCATATTGCTGATATCATCACTGTTGCCGGTACGGAGGTCATGGAGCAGTTGTTCGTTAAGTTTGTGGAAATCGTCGCGTTTACCGCCGGGAATCTGGTCGTTTCGCCATGCTCCCGGCTGTTTAATACAGCTTTGTAATGATATAGCCAGTAAAGCGAAGGGAATGAGTTTAATTGTGTTTTGGTATAGGGTTTTCATATTATCCGTAATAATATGAAAAAACACTCAATTGTACTATTGCCACTGGTTTATGAATAATCAAGCTTTTGCATAACGGGATATAGCGGTTGGTTGTTTCACTTTAAGCAGATAAAATCCGGTTTGGAAAAGTTAACATTACTGACATTTTACTAAAGAATCCTGCCAGTTTATGTTAAATATTTATGGGTATCATAAAAAATGGTTTCTTTTGAATTTGCCTTTTCACAACCTGTGGCTATATTGCTTTTAATTACCAAATGTGTTGCGTTCCCTTACAAGAGGAACTGAAATTTATATGGAAAACTTCAATGAGATTTTTGATCTGGAATACTTCTTTCGCTTGTCGCCCGATTGGTTATGTGTTGCCGGGTTTGATGGTTACTTTAAAAAAATTAACCCGGCTGTTTCCAAAACTTTAGGTTATACCGAAAGCGAACTGTTTGCAAGGCCTATCGATTCATTTGTTTATCCCGAAGACAGAAGCATCACCGCAAGTAAACGTGAGAGTATAAAGAAAAACAATCCGCTGTATAATTTTGAAAACAGGTATGTAACCAAAAGCGGAGAAATAGTATGGCTTTCATGGATCTCGATGCCGGTACAAAAACAGCAGCTGGTTTTTGCTATTGCCAGGAATATTACCGACAAAAAGAAACTGGAAGAATTTAGCAAAGTATCACTCGTATCGGTAAAAAATAACGAAATTGAAAGAGGGGCGGAGTTAAGTACACATAATCTAAAGCCAATCAGTGAACTTTCTATTGCCGATCAGCTTTGGCTTTATGAGCTTGAAACGCTGGTAAGAAAATATATTGGAAAAGTTGATTTGATCATTGTATTGTTAAGTAATGAAATGGGTTTAAGTGAAAGACAACTGCATCGGCGCATAAAAAACACCACGGGTATTACGCCAAATAATTATATCCGGCGAATCCGTTTACTGATGTCGATGGAGGCAATCAATAGTGGTAAATACCGTACCGTGGCCGAAATATCTTATATAGCAGGGTTTGAAACCCCGGCTTATTTCCGGAAACTGTTTAAAGAATTTTATGGTCGTGATATAGCCGAATTTTTGCAATAGATATAAAGCCGCTCCTCTCTTATTTGACTCTTTTCATCGGGAATTGTATTGCCTTTTGCCAGCCTTTCCTTGTCCCCGATATTTCGGCCACCAACGAGTTGTTAGTGATTTGGGTATAGGTTATTTTTTGCGGGAAATCATGCTCCGGATTTTCAAAAACGAGGTGTTTGTTGTTAGATGAGGTAAGCGTAAAAGTTACCGCTTTGCCGCCATTTTGATTGTTTACCGTTGGGATATAGTAAAGCTTGCCTTTATGTTGCTCCATACGGATATGTTCGGATGATACCGTATCTGCACCAGTCAACGAATAGCTTCTGCCGATAAAGGTACTGTCGTTAAGCTTTTTCCATGTTTCAATATCCACTGTTTTTGCCGATTGATTTTTCCAGCTGCCGATCAACCATTTAGCATGCGTGATAGGCTGGTTTTTTTGCTGGCCAAAAATGCTATGAGCAGAATTAATGCATAATACAATAAGTAACTGCAATTTGAATTGGTGGAGCAGGGTCATGAGTGGTAAATAAGTAATTGAAGTTACAAATTGAAAGGAGGAAATCCAACGCCTGAGTGACGGGTTCGGCTAAAGCCGAAGCTTCATTTTAATTCTCCGTCACTTAAAAGTGACGGCAATGAAGTTGTAATGATATTTTATGTCTGTTTTGATTCATTGCCGTTGGTTTTAACCAACGGGTATTTAGTGAACCGAGCTGGCTTTAGCCTAAATTTTAAACGAGATAGTGAGTATTCATTTGTCGCAAATACACCCGTCATTTGTCGCGTGTATAACCTTGCTTTGGCGTTCATTTTCAGCATCTTTGAATAAATCAATAATGAATCATGGAAAACTCAGCAAATAACAACCCCGAAATCATTGTTATAAAAGAAACTCAAAAGGTACTTGATGTTAAATGCGCTCTGCTTAATGGTTCAAGCTTTGAGCAAACGATGATGAACAATGCAAGCCTTAAGGATGTTTGTATAACCGGGCTTAAAATTGAAGATGCCAATTTAAGTGACCTGGAAATAAAATACGCCCAGCTTGGCGGTGCTTATATCCATGATATAGGTATGCCGCCCGAAGGTCATCCGGCTTATGATCCTGCTGTGAAGCAGCGCCCCCTTAAATTTGAGAACTGCGACTTGCAGGGCAGCACAATAACTGATTGCAACTTAAGTGGTGTTGATATTACCGATTGCGATTTGAACGGTATGAAAATTAATGGGATTGATGTGGATGAACTGCTGAGGGCGTATCAAAAGCAGGGGATATAGTAAATCTGCATGGCGCATACATCAGGGTCCTCTGCGAGAGACCCTGATGGGACGGTAAGAAGGTCGTCATTGCAAGGTACGAAGCAATCCCCGACTTTACAGGGCAAATCTGCATAGCTGCTCTGCTTATTGGGGATTGCTTCGTACCTCGCAATGACGCTTTTTTTATTTATCACATTATTAGCTTTCGGCTTTGTGCATTCCGTTTTTAGCTTTCAATTAATTTGCTGCTTACCCACACATTATCCTTTTTATTGCTGTCTGGATCATAAGTGGTGCCCAATACTAATTTTTTTACTGCTTTTTTGGCGGCGAAATTAACTGTAGTTGTTTTGTTACCGGCCGCCCAAACAGCAATACTTTTATGCACCAGTTCGGTAGTGCCATCGGTATAATAAACCGTTAAATTTACGGGAATGGGTTTGCTGCCAACCCTGGTGATCATGGCACTATAATTTTGCCCGGCATTGGTCACTTTGCTGATAGCCAGATCGGTTACGCCATTATCAAAGAACCAGGCTTTCCAAAACCAGTTAAGGTTTATGCCCGAGCCGGTGTTCATACAATTAAAAAAGTCGTACGGCATAGGGTGTTTGCCGTGCCATTGTGCAATGTAGTAATGCAGTGCCTTGGTAAACATCTCATCGCCAAGCATATCTTTTACGTATAAATAGCCCAGGCCTGGTTTGGGATAGCTGTCGGTAAAACCGGCAGGGCCTGTGAGCATTGGTGTAAGGGTCATTACCGGCACATCAACCTCGTGGCCGGCGCTTTGTTCAACAGCGGCAACACCATATGGATCCACTATGGAGGGATCAATCTCCGGACTTACCAGCCATTCGCCGATGGTTGCCCAGCCTTCGTCCATCCAGCCGTATTTGGTTTCGTTAATGCCCATGTAAAACGGAAACATAGTATGGAAAATTTCATGATCGGTAAGCTCAATGGCATCGGCCTTATCTTCGAGCGGGTTATCGTTTACCATCATCGGATACTCCATCTGGTCCAAACCATCAAAAACGGTTTCATGCTGGTATGGATATGGCCATTTAGGGAATTTGTAGCTCATCACCTCTACCGTTTTACGGGCATAATCAACTACTGCATAGTAATCTTTATGTTTTTCGTTAAACACTGCATCAACACGGGTGCGCCTGCCGGTTTTCGGATCAACCACCAGGCTCGATGCTTTCCACAAATAATGATTGCTGGCAGCAAATACAAAATCGGTAACGCTATCGGCCTCAAACTTCCAGGTGTTGGTTGGGTTGTTTTTGGTGATGTTGCCTGCTTTAATATCATCTTCGGTAATAATATCAGTTACTTTATCACTCGCGCCTGCATCAGCAATGCGTTTAACAATGCGGCTATCGTAAACATCATCAGCGTTTTTCAGATCGCCGGTTGCCCAAACCTTATAATCGCCGGGTACTGTGATCTCGGCACTGAAATGGCAAAAATCATTATAAAATTCCTGTGCGCCCACATAAGGATAATCGTTCCAGCCATCAATATCATCATAAACAGCTACTCGTGGAAAGAAATAGGCAATAAAGAATGCGCCCGTATCAACCTGGCCGGTACGGATATGCGAGCCCTTGTTTAAAGTGTAAGCATAGCTGATGTCAAAATGTACCTTTTGTTTTGGAGCAATGGGAGATACCTTTTGTGTCATATTCGTGCCGCTCATTCGGCGGGGTTCAGTGCTGCCGGGTGTCCTGTTATCAATTGTAAGGCTTTTGATCACCACTCCATCGGTAAGGTCATCTGCCGAAACCTGCATTTGACGTGCCACACCTTTTTTATACAAGTTGGGATAGAGCTTAAATTGCACCCTTTTTAAAGTATCGGGACTATTGTTAACATAATCAATACCAACAGTACCGCTTACCAGGCGGGTTTTAGGGTCGAAATTTACTTTGATCTTATAGTCGGCCGTATTTTGCCAGTAATTTTTGCCGGGTGCTCCGGTTGTGGTACGTGTGCCTTTGGTATAGGTTTTTTGCAGGTTTACAGCTATGGGTAAGCTTTGCTGGGCCAATGCTGCAGTACCGCCCAATAATAAAGCAAAGGGCAATAATTTTTTAATACTGATCATTTATGCGGATATATATGAGTTATATTTGAGGTAAATATAATAAACCGTTACAGAACCCGGTAAGCGATAATTTTGTATCGCCGGTATGTTACTGGGCAAATCAACTCACGGTTTTGAGTTTATCCATTTATATATAAATAGTATCCATGACTGCCGAAAAAATGATTATTGTAACTGGTAAGCAATACCTTGAGCTAAAACAAAGTTTAGAAAGCGGCGAGGGGCTTACCTATAATATAGGTACTGATAAACACCCCGAAATGGTTAAGATCACCAACATTTATATGGACACTGATCCCGACTTTACCCGCAATCCGCGCCAGTTTGCCCGGATGCATGAAGACCTGAACGTGCAGGTGAAACTGGAGTATGTAGCGGAGTAGATAAAAAATTAATGAACCCGAGATGGGTTTTGTGTGTCAGGGGAGAGCAGAAATCTTCTACGCCCCGGACTTTTACAGGTTTAGTTGTAAAGCCTGATACAGAAGATTTCTCTTTCGCGCCATTACTCACAACCTGCGCTGCTCAGTCGAAATGACATTTTTTTTAATAAAAGATGTCTATTTTTAGGCCATGCATCACCCTGAAGATAATCCCTGGAAAATAACATCTCAAAAAGACATTTACGATAACCCCTGGATCAACGTTACCGAATACCAGGTGATTAACCCAGCCGGTAATCCCGGTATTTATGGCAAAGTACACTATAAAAATCTGGCCATAGGTGTTTTACCTTTAGATGAAGAACTAAATACCTACCTCGTGGGCCAATACCGCTTCCCGTTAAATCAGTACAGTTGGGAGATGCCCGAAGGCGGCGGCCCTGAGGGAACGGATCCGCTTGATTCGGCTAAGCGTGAATTACTGGAAGAAACCGGTTTAAAAGCTTCACGGTGGACAGAGATCCAGCGCTTGCACCTCAGTAATTCGGTAAGCGATGAGTTGAGCATATTGTACCTGGCCCGAGGCCTTGAGCAGTTTGAGTCCGAGCCCGAAGAGACCGAGCAGCTGATCATCAAAAAAGTGCCTTTTGCTGAAATGTACCGCATGGTTTGTAATGGCGAAATTACTGATGCCATGACTGTTGCCGCAGTGCTTAAAGTACAGTTGTTACTAACAGAAAACCGTTTGTAAATTACCGCTTTACTAAAAAAAATATAACTTTGCCCATTGATGAAGAAGTTATTAGGCTATATCCTGTCGCCCTTTGCCATAATTGCATTTTTTTTAGCCCTGGTTATTTTTCACCCCATCCAGTGGATCTGCTTTCGTTTTTTTGGCTATGCCGCGCACAAACGTTCGGTTGATATCCTGAACTTATGCCTGTTTCGCACTTTTTATATCATTGGCGATACGGTGACTTTCATCAATAAACAAAATTTGCCGATGGGCAGGCCAATTATATTTGTGGCCAATCATCAAAGTTTGCTTGATATCCCGCCCTTGATTTATTACCTGCGCAAATATCACGCTAAGTTTGTTTCTAAAATAGAGCTTACCAAAGGGATCCCCTCTATCAGTTATAATCTGAAACACGGCGGCGGTGCTAATATCGACAGGAAAGACTCCCGTCAGTCCATGACCGAAATGATAAGTTTGGGTGAGCGCATGAAGGCCAATAACTGGTCGGCAGTGATCTTTCCCGAGGGCACCCGCTCCAAAGATGGCGTAGTACGATCTTTTCAGCCGGGAGGTGTTGCCATGCTTTTAAAAAAATGCCCTGAGGCATTGCTGGTGCCTATCGCCATAAAAAATAGCTGGAAAGTTGTACAATATGGCTTTTATCCGCTTAATACTTTTATATCCATGAGCTGGACAGTGCTTGAACCCATTGAGCCCGGTAAAACCCCGATTGGCGACCTTGTACTTGAAGCCGAGAACAGGATCAAGGCTGCGCTGTCCTGATTTCGGATCTCGGAGTTTCGATTTCGAATTTTTTATTTTTGCTTTTCCGTTCCATCAGGTCTCTCTCAGATATCCCTGAGAATCTACCCTTCCCTGGTCGAAGTTTAGCGATAGCTTAAGTTCGCCCTAAAATGTGTTAAGCTTTCAGCTTAACTGTACTATCAATCTACTTTTCCGCTCCCGCAAGCAGGATGCTTGCTTTGTTTTGGGACGAAGTTACGCTATCGCTAAACTTCGACCAGTTAAAGGTCCTCTGCGAGAGACCCTGAGGGGACGAAAAATCCCAAATCCCAAACCCGATACCCGAAATGCAATTAATCTGTTAATAATCAGCTAAATGTTAACAAATCCCGTCCCATCAGGGTCTCTCGCAGAGGACCCTGATGATCTACGCCAAGCCAGCTGCTATGTTTAAAGTAGCCTCACTGGTCTCACATGGTTTATGCCTGTCCAAAAATCCCGATAATCTATTATGGTTAAAAATTCATGAGGCTTTGCAGAATGATAAAAGGCTGCACTGCTATGTGGGTATTTAGTAAAATCATCGCATAATAACCATTTTCCGGATACCGGATTATGATGAATATAATCTATTTTTTGATAGAGAAAGGCCGTAGAGTATATGGGCTTGGCATCAAATGACTGTTCAAAAACTTTATGCTTTTGTCCTTTGTTTTTTTCTTTTTCGGTACATGCCGCCGAAAGTTGATTAAGAAGGTCGATTTTGCCTGATGCTGTAAGCTTTTTTACAAGTTCATAAGCCATAAATCTTTTGCCATTACTGATTATCTTGTTAAGCCCTGCTTCTGTATCGGGCATTTTAATAATCAGATGAACATGATTAGGCATCAATACAAAAGCATGAGTTTGCACCTTGTAATTCTCTGCTATAAATCGAAGCCAATCATATAGCATTTTATACGATTGTGTGATTTCGAATAAAGGAATCCAATTATAACAGGTAAAAGTTATAAACCAGGTCTCGCCGGAATCATTATGTAAAGTTCGGGTAGCCATAGTTAAATATAAAGATAATTATGGATCTAAAGATGATTGCCAACCTCAGGGTCCTCTGCGAGAGACCCTGAGGGGACGAAATTTACTTTTCCGCTTCCGCAAGCAGGATGCTTGCCTTGTTTTGGGACGAAGTTACGCTATCGCTAAACTTCGACCAGTTAAAGGTCCTCTGCGAGAGACCCTGAGGGGACGAAAAATCCCAAATCCCAAACCCGATACCCGAAATGCAATTAATCTGTTAATAATCAGCTAAATGTTAACAAATAAATCACATGTTATTTACGTTAATATGAAACGTTATCGCTTATTTTTATAGACCCATAAAAGAGGTCGCCTAAAATTTACCTAAAATAATTTTTATGACCTGGAGAAAATTCAGCGGCGAAGTAATCCAATCGCCCATTATGGAAGAGGTTGAAAAGGCAATTGAACGCGAAGCCCTCCTTGGCAACAAGCTAAAAGTATGTATCGGCACCGACTCGCAAGTTAAAGGATCCGTAACGGATTTTGCAACGGTGATCGTGTTTCTGCGCGAAAAACGCGGCGCTTTTATGTTTATACACCAGGAGCGTACTTCGCAAAAAATGAGCATTAAAGAAAGGATGCTGAGCGAGGTGCAGAAGTCTATCGACATTGCTTACAAGCTTTGCGATTTGCTCGACCTGTATGATGTGGAGCTTGAGGTACATGCCGACATTAACACCAACCCGATGTTTAAAAGTAACGCGGCCCTGCACGAGGCTATGGGTTACATCCTGAGCATGGGTTTTGTGTTTAAGGCCAAGCCCGAGGCTTTTGCAAGCTCATACTGCGCCAATAAAATAGTGCAGTAAATTTGCCGAAACCCAAAGCGTGTATCTATATTTGATATTAAAACATATCAGATATACCTATGTCGCCACTTATTGAAATCAACGACCCGGCTTTAGCCGCACAGGATACTATTCTTATTGATGCTCGCGGAGGGCAGGACTCTTACCAGCGTTACCTGGCAGGCCATTTAAACCACGCCATCTACGCCGACCTTGATCAGCACCTTACCACTAAACCCGATGACCCTGCCTTTGGCGGCAGACATCCGTTGCCTAATATACAGGAGTTTGCCGTACTGTTAGGTAACTGGGGCATTACACCCGACAGTCACGTAGTGGTTTATGACGATAAATCAGGCGCGTTCAGCGCATCACGTTTGTGGTGGATGCTGCGGGCAATTGGTCATGAAAACGTACAGGTACTAAATGGCGGCTTACAGGCCGCTAAAGATGCAGGTATAACATTTAGCACTGAAGTTTATACCCCGGTTGCCGTTGATCCGTACCCGGTAACACACGAATATGCAAATACTGTTGAGATAGCGGAGGCCGGAGAAGCTGCACAGGATCCCTCACGACTGGTAATTGATGTGCGCGAAACACCACGTTATTTAGGCCAAACTGAACCTTTGGATTTGATAGCCGGTCATATCCCCGGGGCGTTAAACCTGCCTTATATCAACAACCTCGGTGCCGACGGTAGGTATTTACCCGCTGATGAGTTGCGAAAGGCTTATGATGCTGCAATTGGCGATGTAGCGCATAGCGAAGTAATAGTTCACTGCGGTTCGGGTGTTACAGCCTGTCATACCTTACTGGGTATGGATTACGCGGGCATCAGCGGCCCAAAGCTTTACGTTGGCTCCTGGAGCGAATGGTCAAGAAGGGATTTGCCAATAGGGAAGGAAGATCGGTAGGGTCAGAAAAAAATGTCATTGCGAGGAACGAAGCAATCGCACGGACGCAGAGCGGTTCTGTATGGCATGCGATTGCCGCGCTACGCTCGCAATGACATCATTTTATAGCCCATTGGGCGAGTCGACCAAAACACTTATCCGTCCCTTCTTGTTACGTCATCGTGAAAACATACGTTTTAAAAAAAGAACAATCCATTCCTATCAGCCTTGATCAGGCCTGGGATTTTTTTTCGTCGCCATTAAATTTGGCTAAGATCACACCCAGTGACATGAGCTTCGTAGTAACATCTGATTATACCGCCGAGACAAAAATGTACCCCGGAATGATCATCACTTATAAGATCTCGCCGTTATTAGGTATTAAAATGAACTGGATGACAGAGATCACCCATGTTGATGATAAAAAGTATTTTGTTGATGAGCAGCGTTTCGGGCCATACGCGCTATGGCATCATCAGCACCATTTTAAAGAAATAAATGGCGGTGTTCACATGACCGATCTTTTACATTATGCTATCCCTTATGGCGCGATTGGCAGGCTGGCGAACAACGTTTTTGTTAAAGGCAAGGTAGAACAGATCTTCGATTACCGTACCAGGGCGATAGAGGATCTGTTTGGGAAGTACAAGTGTTAAATCACAGCTGAAAGCCAGCGGTAGTGTTATATTAAAAGATATTAATGCCTGCTTCCTTGTATGCCGAAAGTTCTTCATTGTCGGGAGATACATCGGTAATGATGGTGTCCAGTTCTGTTACCGGGCCAATGTAATAAGAATCGGCTTTATTTATTTTTTCTAAGGTGGATAAGGCGATAGTTTCTTTCGATACTTCTATCATCGTTTTCTTGATCTCGGCCTCTTCATAATCCCTGGTTGTGATGCCGATGGCAGGGTGCACACTGCAAATCCCGAAAATGCAAAGATCGGCCCGGATATTCCTGAAGGCATTGATGGTTTCATGGCCGATGGTAGTAAAGGACGATTTATACAGACGCCCCCCGGCAAATATCACCTCAACTGTTGGATGATCTTCAAGCGCGCTTGCAACCGGAAAGCTGTTGGTAACTACGGTGATCCTCAAGTCATCCGGCAGGCTTTCAGCCACAGCTAATGTTGATGTGCCGCCATCAAAAAGTACAACCTGTCCGTCTTTTAAAAAACTCAACACTTTTGATGCGATGACTTTCTTAGAGGCAATATCATGCTTTTCCCTCGCGCGGTAATGGTGCGGAATGGGAGAGTGGGCAACCGCGCCGCCCCTTACTGCTGTTAGCAACTTCTGGTCGGCCAATACTTTAATATCCCGGCGTACTGTATCTTCCGAAACATTGAGTTTTTCGCTCAGTTTGGCAAGCATAACTTTGTTGTCTTTTGATACGTGATCTAAAATGATCTGGAGTCTTTCTTCTCTTACCATGTTTGCAATATGATGCAAATTTATAAATAATTTGCAAAATATTGCAATTTTGTTTTGATTTGTTGCATGAAAACGCAAACAAAGAAAACTATCGCCATCGATATGGACGGTGTTATGGCCGATGTTGAGCCGCAACTGATCAAATATTATGAACAGTTGTACGGTATTACGAAAACCCTTGAGGCTATTGATGGCTTATCACATGCCGAGGCTTTTCCCTTAGATGCTGCAACGAAGGCTTC
The DNA here is from genome assembly GCF_049949235.1 of Mucilaginibacter sp. R-33. Taxonomy (NCBI): domain Bacteria; kingdom Pseudomonadati; phylum Bacteroidota; class Sphingobacteriia; order Sphingobacteriales; family Sphingobacteriaceae; genus Mucilaginibacter; species Mucilaginibacter sp. R-33. Next base: position 4,003,786 of record NZ_CP188089.1, on the reverse strand, counting down.
CCTGAACCTGCCCGGATTTTTCCGTACGCTGCCGGTTATGCCCGGCGCTATTGAGGCCGTTAGAAAACTGATGGAAGATTACGAGGTATACATTGTATCCGCCGCTACGGAATTCCCGCTGTCGTTATCCGAAAAGTTAGAATGGCTTCAGGAATATTTCCCGTTTATCAGCTGGCGTAATATTGTGCTGTGTGGCGATAAAAGTATCATCCATACCGATTACATGATAGATGACCATTGTAAAAACCTCGACTATTGCAGCGGCAAAGCCATCATGTTTAACGCGCATCACAACAAACATGAGCACCAGCACGTGCGGGTTCACAATTGGGATGAGGTGTTGAACCTGTTTGAAATGGAAAAAACTTCTGCAGATTTAGCATAGCAGAATCTAAAGAAGTTTATTGATAACTATTGCTTTAAGCTTATGCCTTCCACTTTTAGCTTTTATAGGGCTACTTCGTATCTATCCGGTAATTAAGTGATGCCGAAAAACTGGAACCTGCGCCGGTATTGCGCCCGGTAATAAAGGTGCCGCCTGTTAAAAACAGCGACAGGCTTTTAGCGAACGCATGGCCATAACTTAACGATACCTGGTTAAAAGCAAAGTTTTTACTGGCGCTGGGGTTCACGTTAAAATCCTTATTAATACTGGTGGCATAAAAGCCGCCTACGCTTAGCGAGATCTGCTCGCGGAATTTTTTATCGAGCGTTAAGCCGTATGTGGCATTGTACCTGTCCTGGAAAACGCTTTCGTAACCAAAGTACTCGCGTACACCGTTTTCGAGAATGAAGAATGAGTTTTTACCAAACAAATGCCCGCTGCCTGCAAAGGCCAGTTTAAGTTCGGCCCCTTTTTGGTTATAGCCCAGCGCGGTGTTGGTGTACATGGGTAAAATAGCCGTACCCTGTAAGCTGAAGTAGTATTTATAACTGATATTGGCCAGGTAATACCTGATACCCACTTCCAGGTCCTGGAAACCTGAGCTTTTGCTTGTACCAAGATCAGTACTAAAAGTATTTATTACATAAGGCGCAAGTACTGATAGGGTAAACTTGCGGCTTAAGCCAACTTCTGAGTATAAGGAATAACTCCATGAGCTGAACTTACCATTATTGGCAAATGCTCCTTTATGGCTGTCGGCATCCCAGGCTTTATTGGCAAAAAAGTAAGTTGCTGATGGCGATAGTGAGATCCTGCCCGGCCTTACCGGGAACCCTCCGGCATAACTTTTACCCGTAGCAATGGCGAATATTACTATCCCCGTAAGCAAATATTTTGATAAAGTATTTTTCAAGGTCATGTGTTTAAGATTTTAAAAGTTTTAAAACAAACCAAAGGTATCGCGCATCCAACGGCCCTCATAATCTTTGTATACCTGGCTCACCTCATGTGCAAGGTTTTTAAATACCAATACGTGTTTATCAGTATTTATTGAGTTGAACACCGCGTAACCATTGGCTGGCGGTACGTAGGGGTCCAAAAGGCCCAGACCTAAAATTGTTGGGCATTTTATAGTTGTTGCAAAGTTTTTGGCATCGTAATAATCAAGATTGTTTAATACCTGGTTAAAGGTTACGCCGGGTTTGCTTAAAACATATTTTTTGATATCGTTAATGGGCCATTCAACAGCGCCAACCAAATTGCGGATATCGCTCATGATGGGGTTTTGTGCCGAGCAAAGGTTTATACGGTGATCGACGCCTGAAAGCGCAAGCGATAAATAACCGCCCATACTACCGCCGGTTGCCAGGATCTGATCGTGTCTTAAATTGGGCTGCGCGTAAATAAAATCAACAGCGCGTACACAATCCATAATTACGCCGCGCATCACATATTTGTTTTTATCTTCAATATGATAGGAGATAAAGGCATCCCGCTCGGTGTGGATCACATCGCGACTGGTACCTTGTCCGCGGGTGTTTAGGGTGATAATCACGAGGTCGGGGTCATCACCTACAATGGGATATAGCTTTACCTGGTAGCCGGGCAGGCCAAGCAATACCGAAAATTTCTTATTTTTATTTTTGCTGATAGGTACCGTCATGTAACCGCGGATGGTAAGGTTATCCAGCGATTTCATCTCTATTTCGTAAACCTTGCGGTTTTCGGTGTTCATGGATGGTGCTTCGGTAATTTTGTAGTTGGGTTTTACCTTTGCCAACTCATCTTTAGCGGTTTGCCAAAACTGGTCAAAATCGGCCGGCTTGGCATATTGCGACCTGATTTCCTCCGGCCTGATCCCGAAAGCGCGACGGGTGGTATCGTCATAATCGCTTACGTTGATCATCATGTTAAGCTTGTAAAAGCCCGTTTTTAGGTTGGGTACCTCAAAATCATATTTGGAAGTGCTTTTTTTGCTAAGGTTTACCGGCTTTGACAGGGTTTTAATAATTTGCCCATTTTCGGTGGTGATATTGTATGATATGCTACCTTCCTGGTTAGTATCATAAGTGTTTTTAATTTCAAAGCTGAACGAGGCTGTTGAACTGAATATACCATCCTTATTATTGATAGTTAATACCGTTGATACTTCATCATCACCACCGCTCTTATCGTTGGTTTCGGCTGGTCCTTTTTCAGTTTCCTGTGCCATGGCCGGTAGGGCTGCACACCAGGTCAGTAAAGCGAAAGCAATGATCAGTAGTTTGTTAGCGTTTTTTAGCATGTTGTAATTAGGCTTTAATCTTAGCTGATTCATTTTCGGGATTGCGTGCTTTGTTTTTAATCAGGAAATCAGACTTGCGGATATAGTGATTAAGCGGTTCTTCAATTAATTTAAACAACGTTATTGAAATGATATTTAAAACGATGAAGGCATACAAAAGGTTTAAACTATCATACTCAAACGGCGAATGCCAGTCGACACCCCATTTATCATAAAGCTCAAAAACATAATCGTTAAGACTGTTCATGCCCTGATGGATAAAATTGTACATAAAGCCTAAGTGGATCAGGTAAAATATGTAGGAGCTTTTGCCCAGCAGTTCAATAAAAGGGTGTGCTAAAAACTTTTTAAGGAGGGTAGTTTCGGTAAGCAAGCCATAAAAGAAGATTGCAATCGAGGTAGCCAGTAGATAGTTATTGGTTATAATGCCCCAGGGATTATGCAAACCGGCTTCATATCCTTTCGGGATAGTTAACGTAGACATGATCCACACGCAAAAAAAGATCAGGAAAAAACCCAGGTAGGTAAACTTCTTTTTACTGGTACCATCAAGCTTTTGTTTGCGTACTATGAGCGCCAGCTGAATGCCTGCAAAAAACTCAAAACATCGGCCCAAAAAGGTGTACAGCATCATGAACGTAAAGTTGCCGAAGAAACCGAACCAGTTTACATGACTAAAGATGAGTACAAGCAAAACACCTAAACCGGTAACCGCGATAGGCTGGATATAAAACTTTTTGTATTTAGTGGCGATAAGGAAAATAAATGGCGCCGAAAAATAAAAGCATTCTTCAACCGTGAGCGACCAGCCCTGGGCAATGCCCGTAAACTTAAACTGATCAAAAAAGCCGCGCATAAAAACAATGTTCATGAAAAACATAACCACCGGGTTTTGCCCTGCCGTTACTGTTTGGTTTTGGGTAAAATGATAAGCTATGAACGCGCCAATGGTAAGCAGCGCGTACATGGGATAAATGCGTGCTACCCGGTTTTTAAGGTATTGCAGAAACCAGGCTTTAGTTAATTTAAAACTATCAAAATAGCGAAATGCGATCAAAAAGCCCGAAAGCACAAAGAAAATGGTAACCCCGATATGGAACTCATTAAAGAAACGTTGCACAGAGTGGGGAAATTTCTCATCAAACACATAGGCAAAATGCGATATGAAAACCAGGTAAGCTGCCATAGCCCTTACACCTGTTAACGCCGGAATATAATTGGATTGTGCTCGTTGTGACAAAATGGACGTGTTTTAACTTTCAGATGAATTTAATTATACGTAAATGTTTGCAAAAGAGATACCAATGTTTAGGAAGTAACAGCGGCAAGTGGTGATATTTTAAGTTGCAGTGGCAGTTTTTAGTTGCAGGGAGAAGAGTATTGATTTGCTTATTCGTTAAACCAGAACCGGGATTTGGGGGGATTGGCCGGATTGATGGATTTTGTTGGCTCGTAAGTTTCCAAAGCTTTTTTTATAACATCGTCATTGCGGGTACCCATCAGGGAAATCCTGAAAAAAACCGTGATGACGTATAAAGTATATCTGCGCCGTTGTTGGTGACAACACCATATCCGTTAACCTAAGGGATTGAATATGTCGTAAACAATCTCAAAGGCTGCTTTTTTCCGTTTCTTAGGTTCAATGAGCATGTTTTTTATAATTGGGAAAATGAATATCTCGCACCACTGTTCAAAGCTCATGGAGCTTTTTACCACTTTTCTTAATGCATAATCAAACTGGCGTGCCTGCTTGAAAAACTTCCACATAGAGCAAGCGTATCCGGGCACTCCCTTTTGAATAGCTGCATCGATACATCGGAAGATCTTCCAGTTGAGTAATATCCATATGAATTTGGCGATCAACTGGCATTCCAATCTGTCTTTTTTAACTGCCTTGATCTGATGTATACCGAACAACGATTTCCATGTTTTGAATACTAATTCAATCTGCCATCGTAAGCGATACAATTGAATAATAGCTGCCGCGTTAAGGGATTCTTTCGTTGTATTGGTAATGAATACGCTGAATTTACAACGGGTCTTGTACTTATCAGTAAGTTTACTTTTCTGACTTTTTGCTTTTTGTTCAGCTTTTCTTATTCGTTCTGACCATACCGCCTCCGGTACAGGTAAAGCGATCAGGCGACAAGTGATGGCATCTTTACCTGTTCCAACAATAACCTCCGTATCAAAATGATTATTATTATTCTGCATCTTTTGGTACAGCTTTACCCAATCTATCTGCTTACCATTGCTGCACTGGACAAACTTTACCTGTGGGTGAGGTCTGTTCAGGAAAAATGCCTCTTCCTTAATTACTCTTGCAAGATATTCTAATGTTACAAACCCCAGGTCCCGGATATGCAATTCGTCTTTGCAGATCCGGTCTAATGTCTTTCCCGAATGACTTTGGTCATTTTCAGTTGCTTTTGTTAATTCAAGGTTCTCCCAGTTCCCGTGCTTCAAATCAAAAGAATACTGAATGTTCATAATAGAAGATACTCCAAAGTTTCCAAAGCCTGGATAATCTTCCGCGAATTGGTCGGGTAGCGTAAACTTAGAGGAATCAGCGATTAGCACACGTGAAAAAGGCTGCCAGCTGTTTAGCTGGCCATGATCCAGCTTTAAAGCCATTTGGGTTGACAAAACCGATTTCAGAAAGTCAAGCGTTCTTGTATTGAAGCGTTTGTGCAGTCCAACTTTACTTAAAGATTTCTGATGTTGCTGGGCCAGATCGTTACAGCAATCCTGCAGACTAAGCTGGCTATGGTCTAAATCACTAAACATCAACGTGTCGATAAACTCCGATGGTTTTAGCTTGGACTGCCTTTGTAGGAAACCACTTTTTCGAGCTAATTCAGAAAGTTTATCAGGGTCTATAACTGAGCGGATGCTGGTTTGTAGTTCGGATGCATAATCAGTAACAAATGTACTTTGATCGAAAATAAAAGGCGCTTTTCCCCTTAAAATGAATGATTATCGCGAAAAAAAACTTATTTTTATAAAAGAAAAGGCGGTAATTGCCTCGAAAACAAACCGCCTTTTTAATAAATATTAAACTATACAAATATGGGAAAATCTAAGTGGTTTTGCCCAATGGCGAAGCCCCGTCATTTATAACTCCTCAAAAAAACTTTTTTAAAATCCTTAGGTTAACGGCTATGGTGTTGTCACCAACAACTTCTATTTGTTCAATACACCATATTCTTAATTGCTTTACCATTGATAGCCGAGGGTAAATGTTGTTGGTGACAACATCAACAACGGCAGAGTAATCCGGCAAATCCTATAAATCAAGGTTCAGACGGCTTCCCTGCACCACACCTCTGCTTAAAATTTTCTGATCAATGTAATACTGAATCTCTGATTTTTTCAATCCCCAGTTGGGGGCGATGAGCAGTTCGCGGTCGCTGAGGCCGAAGAGGCGCTGGATCACGATATCAGGGCGAATAAGTGGTAACAGCTCGCACAGAAAATCGGCATATTCATCAATGCCAAACAGGTGGAAGGGGTCGCGTTTGTATTTTACGCCCATTACCGAGCCTTCAACAATATGCAGGTGATGGAATTTTACAAACTTGATCTGTTTAAAACGGTTGATCTCGTCGGCATATTTCAGCATCATTTCTTTAGTTTCCCAGGGGAAACCGAAAATAGTATGTACGCAAATATCCAGTTTTGAGTTTTCCACCAGGCTCAGGGCTTTCACCAGTTCTTCATGGCTGCAGCCGCGGTTGATTTGGTTCAGGGTTTCGTTATAGATGCTTTCCATACCCATTTCCAAATCAACATCAAAACGATCGGTATAGCTTTCCAACAGGGCAATCTTTTCGGCGTCAATACAATCGGGCCGGGTACCTACCGAGAGGCCTACAATATCTTCGGTACCGTAGCTTAGGGCTTCATCGTACAGCATTTTCAAATAATGCGCCGGGGCGTAGGTATTGGTATTGGGCTGAAAGTAAATAATAAACTTATCGGCCTTATTGCCTTTACGCGCGCGTTCCATACCTTCCTCAACCTGCTGCCTTACAGTAGGGGCGTTGCGGCTGACAGAAGGCGTAAAGGAATCAACATTACAATAAGTGCAACCGCCGTAGCCTTTTGAGCCATCGCGGTTGGGGCAGGTAAAACCACCATCAACAATTACTTTAAACACGCGATGGCCTTTGTATTTTTCCTTAAGCCATGGCCCGTAGTTGTTGTAGCCTTTTTCCCAGGTTGTTATTGTTTGCTGTTCCACTTTGCTTTCCTTTTGATGATTTCACGGATTGTTGTGATTATCACCGGTTGAGCGGCAAAGATAATGAATTTTGATGAGTCGGAAAGTTGGCCCGTTTATCTGCACATCGTTCATAAAATAGCCATTAATTGGCTTAACTATTTATTACGGGTTTGCATAATAGCTTATATTTCCCTAATTATGTATTACCTAAAATCTTTCAAATTGCCTGCACAAACAATAAAAGTCTTCGCTTTGCTAACTATAATCCCGCTATTATGCAATTGCAGTTCAAATACAACTGGAGTTAAAATCAAAACAGCTACGGGCCATGTAACCAGTGCCCCAAAAAGTTTAGCCAATATTACTTACGGAAAAAAATTACAAAGCTGCAAAGCAGGTTATCCGTTTGCGGGGTGGCGCGAAGCATTTGATCAGGGATTTGAACAGTACACTGAGGAGAATTGCGGTAGATTTAAGGCTGTTTTTGATCGTTTGATCAGCGATTTAACAAAGCTTGGAGAGCAATCGCCAAGTACTGACAAAGTGGAAGTTTTTAAAAGGGCAGTATTGTTATTAAATAATATAAATGCGGAAGACAGTAGCCTGATTGAAACCGGGGAGCGTGAAGATCTTTGTGCACTGGTAGATCAAATTACTATTGCCTGTGGCCTTAACCCTAAGGATTTTGGCGGCGGCGAAGGAATAGCCAGCGAATGGAGAGAATGGTGAGGCACATAATAAATTATGTTATGCAGGCCGGAGCTTTTTGACACTGACCATATCCAGGTAAGGGTAATCATGAATAGCGCTTATCAGGTTGCAGCCGTTGGATTCACCTTTAAATAAGTCTTTTTATAAGTGCTCAAAATCTCAGTTATTTTGGATGGATCACGTTTTTCAAACAGGTGAATGATCCATACGGTAATACGCAGCATCCCAACAGGGTTAACAATGCCTAAACCCAACTTGTTGATGTCATTATCCCTGCTGGCTATCTGCTTAGGATAAGCATCCCCGGTACGGGTAAACAGGTCTTCGGCAAAGCACCAGGCACCATCACGGGCGTTGCTAAGGGCAAACTGGATGAGGATAGAATTATTTTGCGCATGCAGGCCGGCTAATGACAGCAGCGGCGAGATCTGGTTCAACTCGCTGATCACCTCGTAGGCAAGCGCCGATAGTATAGTATTGATGGAATTAAAATCATTATGAACTTCGGTTAGCGGCTGGTTGAGCTTGTTGGCTACTTCAACAACGGCAACACCCAAATCGAGGTTGATATGCGCATTCATGCCGATGAGCAGATGCTGTAATACCAGCTTTGACGATTTACTAAAGATGCCGAACGCCAGTTGCCAGCAGTTGGAGCAAGGCTGCTTTTGTTGCCAGCTGCGATAGGCCGTGATGTACCTGTTGGCAAAGATCACGTCCAGTTGTTCCATACGGGCAGGGTTTTCAAACTCACCGTTTTGGATGCCTTCCCTTACCTTGCAGGTAACTTTATGATATAGGGCCGCAAAATATCCGGCGCGGCTATCGGTTTTTATTGCATCGGCAATAATGGCTTCTAACTGTTCAATAATCTGGTCGATAGTTTGAGCTTGTGCAATAGGTTCCATATAGGCAGATAAGTTCAGGTGAATTTAACCATTTTAAAGATAGGGTTTTTGTTGATGGCTTGTACATCAGGTTTTTATGTTGAACAGGCAAAATACAATTAAAAATAGCCCGATAAGCAGTAAGCCCCAATATACATACCTGAAAAATGAAGCGCTATTTAGCTTGTGATTAAGATATCGTCCTAAAAAAATAGCGGGGAAAACAGCCGGTAGCGACATGATAAAATATTTCAATACTTCCCTGGTAATTAGCCCTTTAAAAATATAGCCTGCTACACCAATTAAGCTTGCCGGTAAAAAGTACCCCTGCAGTGTGGCCCTGAAATTTTTAGCGCTCCATTTACGCATGTTACCATAAACAACCAGCGGTGGCCCGTTAACCCCGTAAGCGCCTCCTAAAACGCCCGAGAGAAATCCGCAGATAAACAACCAGAATTTACTATCATACTTAAGCTGAAAGCTGTTTTTGCCAAATATGGCATATAATGAGTAAAGGATGATGAGGGCACCCAGCCCTGTTTTTACCCAAAACTCGTTACCGTAAATCAAAATCAGTAAGCCAATGGGGATACCCGGTATAGCAAAAATGATAAGCCATTTTGCGCTGTTAAACTGGATGCTGCTATGATCCTGTATCACCACCACCAGCGCAATCAAAACAGAAATGAGTACCGAAAGCGGAACGGCAACGCCAAGAGGGATAAATATGCTTAGCAGCGGTACAGCAACCAGCGATTCGCCAAAACCAAAGGTCGACCGCACCAGTGTAGCAATAAAACTTATGATAAAAATGTAAAGAAAAACAGTGTACATATCAATGTGTATTAAACCTATTGATCATTTGCCGGGAGGCTTAATGATCAATAGGTTGTTATTATTTTTTATTACGACTTAGTTGGGCTTCGTTTCGATGACAGGATGGAATCGACAGAGAATATACCACCACCCGAAATAAGCAGTGTGATAAGCCCGGCGATAAACAATAAATTGATCTCATATCCCGGCGGACCGAAAATTGGTCCATTGGGAGTTAAACCAATGGTTTTTACCGAACTGAAACCATAATGAATTTGAATACCGAACATGGCTACAAGCATAATGCCGATAAGTGGCAAGGCGGTTAAGCTTACCATAAACCCGGCAAACATGGCCAGGCCGCCAACCAGTTCTGTTAAGGTTGACATCCATGCCATAGCATGCGGGAAAGGGACATGTATCTGGGCCAGCAGGTTTCCGAAGGCTTCGGGACCTTTAATTAATTTTGCCCAGCCATGTGCCATAAAGCCGAAGCCGATAGTCAGCCGCAGAAACAGGGGAGCGGGTTGCCGGTAATTTTTACCGGTTATTGAAAAAATATGTTTGATCATGATTTTAAAAAAAATTGATATGCAATGATCATTTAGGCCGTGTATACAGATGCCGCTGCAGATAGCAACATCAATAACAGAAAAGCCGGTGATCATTAAAAAATTGAATACAAAGAGCCGTAAGGCGTTAGTGGACAATGCTTAAATTAAACGCACAACTTAATTGTTGCATGGCGAGAAGCATAAAATGGGCGGGAAAGGTTCAGATCAATAACGACCTGTTTGCCAAATAAAGCGGAATGGAATTTAAACCCCGGGCAGCGGGGTTGGGGTATAAAACAACAAGCTTTTTTAACAGGGCTATGCCCCCAAAAAATACGGCTGTTACAACAATTGCCAGGAGCAAGGGGATTGTTGTTTTTGATACAACTTCCTGGTATGGTATAATTTTATCGCCGCTATTATATGCGTTACATACGTCATCAACAATAGCTTTGATATCGCGCGGGGCCTTTTGTTCTTTATTTTGAGACGAATGGCTGGCGAGCGAACACAAAGTATTCCTTACCGGGCAGTAGCCAAGCACCAGGAAAATCACCATCATCATCAAACTTAGTGATGAACGTATGGGTTTACTGTTTTTTCCGTGTATCATGCTTTGGCCTTTAACAATGTTTTTGGCGTAATGGTTAAACCGGTATCGCAAAGATAATATGTTTTAAAGAACGGTTTTGTAACAAGATAATGCACAACAGGAGGAGATTAAATTAAGGCTAGGCCACGTGGGATATGCTTGGCAGCGTTTTAAAAGCCAACAAAGGTAAAATTCAGGACTTTTTGCAAAAAGCGATGAGCTTGATAACATGCATAACACGGCAGCAAACGCGAAAGATTTATATAAAGCGCCGAATACGCTGTATTTTACTGCACAAATAATGGTAAAGTTATTTTGATTTTGTTGCGTGTTGGGGCTTATTGCTAATAATATCCTAATTTTTTAACCTGAAAGAAATAATAATTGTAAAAGTGCCTCCTCGGTATCAAAAAACGACTATTTAATAAAACCATAGCCAGTTTTATACGTACTAATTATAGTATTAATTAATTATTCACCTAAAATTAAACACTATGATTACGTTATTATTGGCATTAAGCGCAAGTGCATTATGCGGTTTTTTTGTTGCGCACAGTACAAATGAAAATGAATGTTAAAAATAATAAGTTAAACGGGTAATTATGTGAAAAGGCTGATCAGAAATGATTAGCCTTTTTTGTTGGATGCTTCTTTCGCTACCGCAAGGCTGTGCCTTGTGGTGAATGTGCTGAGTATTGAATTTGGTTTGCGGTAGCAGGGGCTATCTTACCTTCTCGAAGATTTCCCCATAAGTTTCAACACCATCTTTTAGCACCATTGCCCTGCTAAAGCATATCAGATCTGCAATTGACCCTTGCAACCGGTTAGGATTGTCTTTGTTAACGGTTAAGTATCCCAAAAGCTTCCCGCTGCCGTCGACAACGCGCGGCGGATATTTTGCCTTGGGATTATAGGGTGAATAATTACTGGTCACAGAACCGTACCTGCCTCGTTCGTTCCAAATTGACTTTGGACTATGAGCAGAACCATAATCGGAAAAGAAACTCCATATAGACTTTGGCGTTTGACTATCGCAATCAAAGCAGCCCAGGAACTGGTCGTAGTGTTTACCTCCATAAATTTTCGTTAGGCCTTGAGCATTTGCTGCAATGGAACTTATGACAGTTAAGAAAAGTATTAGCGCTAATTTCCTCATAAGAGTTTTATTGTATCTACTTTGTACCTATAGAATTACTCCTGTGAACATCCTTTTCAGAATCATAAAGATAGCCCTTACTTCTGTTAGGTTGCTTGCGGTAGCTGAGGTAGAACCATAATCGGTGAATGGGCTTCAAATTGAATGCGGCTGTTCATTGTCATAGTTCATGCAGCCTAAAAATTGATCGTGATTTTTGCCTCCATAAATATTTAGCTTGCTTTGAGCTTTTGCAGTGCAAGCAATAATGATAATTAAGAGTACGACTATTTTCAGGTTTTTCATGCTATTTATATACTGAAATTGTCGTTCAATTACGAAAGTCGTGAAAATTGTCGTTATAATATTTAGGTATATCCTTAACTATTTGCTGCCGTTCTTCGCTCACCGCATTTACAAACGGTTCCCATGACCGTTTCGGATTCTTTCTATTTACGGTCATATATCCTTTAGACTTACCATTTTCGTCAAGTATAATCGGCGGACATTTCGCTTTTTTATTGAAAGGGGAATAATCACTCTTAGTACTTCCGTACACGCCATTCGGGTTCCATATTGAGTTAGTCTCGTGGGTGGATCCATATCTCCCCAGGGTGTTCCAGATGGAATTAGGATCATCTTTTGTACACGTGACACATCCTAAAAACTGATCGTGTTTTTTTCCTCCGTAAATATTTAATTTAGACTGGGCTTTTATTGACAATGCGGACGATAAAAAGAACGCAAGCGAGATGATAATTTGTTTCATAATCAATTATATTAAGGACATTTTGTTCCAACTGAGTTGCCTTTTCTGACATCTCGTTCCGAGTCGTTGGCATATTTAATGCTGCTATCATCCACGATTCCTCCTTTTGCAAGAGCCAGCGCCTTATCAGCAGGAAAAGAAGGATTATATGCTAATATCGCATCTTTAAGCTGTCCAATGAAATATTCAGCCATAGTTATGTGACCGCCTGTTACGACCTTGGTTTCGTATCCGGCTCCGGGGTCGATCCAATAATCGTATGGGTCAGCGCCGACTACGCTTGTGAAATTGGAGTGAGCAACAACTTTTACCATCGGATACTTGGCTCTGAAACCAGCATCACCAAGCGTCTTGTGTTCCAAGTTCAAATAAGCGTGAATGGCCTCATGATAAAGCGTTACGAGCCGGTATTCGTTCGATGAATTGGCAAGAACAAAGGGGTTGAGATATACCTTGTAGCCGATCGTATGTCCATCTTCAGTTGCATTATTGCCGGTAAAATCAGCAGCAGGGCCATCAACAAACGTGATGCTTTTACTGCTTGTCGTGCCGAAGGCTTGATACAGTATCCTTGCAATATTGGTATTGAGAGTGGTCAACTGCGCCACCAATGCCCGGGCGCATTGGTAGTTCGTACTAATACTATCTCGTATGTCTGCATTGGGAATGGTAACCTGAGTTGATGTTACAACGGTTGCACACGGCACGTTTCCATCTGGTGGCGGAAAGCCCCCGCCTGGATCAACTGGTGTGGCAGGCGGTTGATATGTGTTTGTTTGTAGTCCATTTACGCTGACCGTTTTGCCGATGCTCTCAACAGCTCCGCCTTTTGGCGCGCATGGATCGTCTTTGGGCGCAGGTGGAGTACCAGGAGTACTACCTGTTCCTCCGCCTCCCCCGTCACCGCCGGTGCTACCTGAGCCGCCGTTGTTATCCGGGCCACCACCCATGCCGCCCGCGTACGTGGTGACACAATAGCTATCGAGCGTCACTGGCGGGTAGGTATGTCCTTCATACGTGGTGGTTTGCGTCCACGCATAGCACACCGTTATTCCTATTAGGTTGGTCTTTATCGCGTCTATTTGAATACTGTTGTTTGTTTCAGCAGACCCCGTAGATGCCGCGTTTGGTGAGATTTTCGCCATTACCTTCCCACTTTGGTATGTCCACGCGTTAACAAATGCTCCTTTCGGGGTACTGTAGTATACGATCCCGGTAAAGTCGCTGTCCCGCTTGTTGTATTTGTTGTTATCAAGCTTCGTGAGGTCACCTTTGAGATATGACGGGTCGCCGATAATAGTCATAATGTAGGCTTGATAGACGCCAAGCGATTTTATCAAGAGAAATGAGCTTTTACTGTTCGCTGCTTTGTATTCCGTCCCGGTGGTTTGTTCTTTTATGCCAAGGGCAAGCTTCCCGAGGTCACTGCGTCTATCGGCATTTCGAGCACCTCGTCATCGAAGCGTGTATATGTTGCACCATTGTTCCAATCAGGCTTTACACCTTGGCTCCAATCTTGGCCGACAGATGCTGCCTGCACAGAGAGTTTGGTGTTGGCAGGATAAGATTTTTCGTACCAACTTTTTGCTTCGTTGACAGCGGCAGGATTTGCAGCAGGCGGCGTAGTCACATGGCTATCTTTTTTACAACTGCCGATAATTACGGCGATGAGCGTGATAGGCGCACATAGAAGTAGTAGCTTTTTAAAAGCCGGTTTAGGTTGATTCATTATTTTAGTAGATTGTCTTTAGGTAAGATAATAACTAAATAATAAATTAAAGAATATTTAATATTTTTATTTATGCACATGGAGCCTATTAAGGAAAGGCATTAAAATGGTATTACCTATGCGCTACCATGGATTTTGCTAAAATATTGTAGTTTTATAGTAAGTATTTGTTAATGATATCGATTAACGAGAATACCTTTGCTGCAATATCCCAAACCACTTTATCCCCCCACCCCCCCCAACACCCTGTTCACCGCCGATAAGCTCATTTCCAGCCTGCCGGCAATTTGCCTTTGGCTCAAATCCTGTTTATGAAGCGCGAGCACATCTGCGGCCCGGCGTTGGCGCTCGATTTGGCTGTAGCGGCGCAGGTGTTTAACCTCATTATCGGTATGGGAAAATACAAATTGTAAAAAGCCGTTTTGCCTCTCCAGCCGACCGAGGCATACGTTATGGCTGCCGTACATTTCGGCGGTGCTGCGTTGTTTTACCTGTTTAAGATAGCGGTAACCGGGCAGGGTTTGGCTTTCGGCCATGGCGAAAGCGCTGTCGGCAAAGTTGATGAGCATTTTGCTGCCCTGCAGGTCGTTACGGGTAATAGGCAGTGAAGGGTTGCGCTTAGGGGTGTGAGCCAGCACCAGGATGCTGAGGCCATGCCGGGTTTTAAGCAGTTTGAGCTGTTTCATGAGCGAGAGCGCCTGGCTGCTGCGTTCGGTGCCGTTGCGGAGGCAGGTAATATTATCAATAATCAGCACCCTGGCATCGGTACGTTTAATAGCGCGGCTAAGCGCGTGGGTAATAAATTCATCAAAAGTTTTAAAATCTTGCGGCAGGCCGGTCATCTGATCAAACTCGCCCCGGTAAAAATTTTCGTGGAAGGTGTGGGTGATGCTGCCGTCGGTATAGCGTTGTTCAAATTGTTTGCCGGTGAGTTCAAAATCAATGTAGAGAACCGGGCTGGGTTCGGCATCCATTTTAAAAGGTGTGATGGCTTTGCCGCGGGTAATGCTGTCGCCCAGTTGTACGGCCAGTAAACTTTTGCCCATATTGGTATCGGCAAACAGGATGCACAGTTCGCCCTCGAGCCAAAACTCGCCGAACAGCATCCGGGGCGTTTGGCGTTCGCGTTCCATCTCCATCCATGTACTGGCCTGGTGAATAATAAAAGCATCGGGAGGGATAGCGTCAGGGTCATAAACCCTCGGGCGGATCCCTCTTTTAGCGTCTCTTCGCGCCGCCTCGCGCACATCGGCGCGGATCATTTCCACAACCAGTGGTCGTCCATTTTTTTGAATCATAGTGTTATGTCGTTGATAAATTAATGCTTGATCTTTTAGGCCAAACCATAAGGCCCGGGTAGCGGAGAAGTGTTCGGAAGAAATAAAAAAAGAGGGATTGCGCGATTCCCTCCCCCGGGAGGGAATTAAAAATCTTCCAACATTTACTGCATAACGGGAAGGACCCCGACTTATGGCTTCCGGCTTAGTACTCCTGACTTAATTGCCCCCGGGAAATTTTCATAAGCCCTCTCCAAAGGAGAGGGTTGGGTGAAGGCCAAATTTAGCTGTAGGTCTTTGCAATATTGGTGGCGCTGTTTTGTCAGTACCTGCCGGTAAAATGGAGGGTTCAAATAAAAATGCCCAAAAAACAGCAAAAAAATGAAAAAAATAGAAGATGAAAAACGCGGTTGAACTGCTGCTTTAATGAGCGGTTAAATTTACCGGTAAAAAGCTTTAATTGTTGATAATCAACTATTTAGACATGTTTCACCAAAAATGTTAAACTGTTGATTTTTAAGGTGTTTCAGAAAATGACTGTTTCTCGTTTCGGCTTTCAAAAAATGGAACACCCGGTTTTTTAAAAAAAGAAGAGATCAGGAAATTTCATTTTTTTTTCGGGAATCAAAAAAATGGGACACCTCATTTGTTACAATTCCGGGGTGCAAATGGAATACTACTTTAATTTGCAGCAGTATACTGATGATCAGGATAATCATCCATCCGGCAAACCATTTAAGTGATAGCCGGGTGTTTACAACGGCCTTAAAAAAGAATATGATCATCATCAGCACTGCTAATACTGTAGCATAGGTAAACTGCTCCCAGCTGCTCACCGGTATATACCTGAACACATACACAGAAAACATGGCGCAGCTGCCAGCCAGGCTGGCAAAGCTCATACGCCTGATGAAGACCCATTTGTTGGTTTCGAGCAATATGATAGCCGCTATAACCATCACAACCCATTTACCGCAAGCAACAAGGTTGGATAACAATATGGCTTCGGGCGTAACCACGTACCCAAACTTTTGTTCAATGAACCATGCGGTTATCATGACTGATGCGGCAAAGTTTATGATGGCGGTTATGGCGTTTCGGGTGTTAGCAGGCATTTAAATCAGGCTCGGGGATTTTGGGTTATAAATGTATGTATTTATAATTTAATTAGGAAAGAGCTCACCCTAAATCCTTCTCGGGGGGAGAGGGCTTCAATTCACCCCAACCGGGGAGATATAGAGGGGGCTTAAACAACAATAGCGACAGGTAAGCCCGTCGCTATTGCCGCGTATTATATAGGTGTAGTTAATTACAACCCGAAGGCTGCTTTAACCTTATCAACATGATCAAGCTTTTCCCAGGTGAACAGCTCAACCTGGCGCTCCAATTTGCTGCCGTCGTGGCCAACAAAAGTTTTGGTAACTATTTCGTTAGGCCTGCCGAAATGGCCGTAAGCCGCGGTTTCGCTGTAAATAGGGTTACGCAGTTTAAAGCGGGTTTCAATGGCGTATGGGGTCATATTGAAAATGCCTTCTACTTTTTTGGCAATGTCACCGTCGTGCAGGTCGACCTTAGCGGTGCCGTAAGTATTTACGTAAATACCCATTGGCTGTGCAACGCCGATAGCGTATGATACCTGCACAAGCACTTCATCGCACAAACCGGCGGCAACCAGGTTTTTAGCGATGTGGCGGGTAGCGTAAGCAGCCGAGCGGTCGACCTTTGAAGGATCTTTACCAGAGAAAGCGCCGCCACCATGTGCACCTTTACCACCGTAGGTATCCACAATAATTTTGCGGCCGGTTAAGCCGGTATCGCCATGCGGCCCGCCGATAACAAATTTACCGGTTGGGTTAATGTGGTATTTAATATCATCGTTAAAGAAGTGGGCGTATTTAGGGTATTTAGCTTTAACACGTGGAATCAGGATACTGATGATGTCGGCGCTGATTTTGGCAAGCATAGCCGGTTCGTCGTCAAAATCATCGTGCTGGGTTGATATAACGATGGCATCAATACGTTGTGGTTTGTTGTCGTCACTGTACTCAAGCGTAACCTGCGATTTTGCATCCGGGCGAAGGTATTTGATCTCGTTGTTTTCGCGGCGGATGGCTGCAAGCTCAATTAATAAAGCGTGGGCTATATCAAGGGCAAGCGGCATATAGTTGTCGGTTTCAACGGTTGCATAACCGAACATCATGCCCTGGTCGCCGGCACCTTGTTCTTCTTTGGCGGTGCGGTCAACCCCCTGATTAATATCGGGCGATTGTTCGTGGATGGCCGATAGCACACCGCATGAACTGCCGTCAAACATATATTCGCCTTTGGTGTACCCGATCTTGTTGATCACCTCGCGGGCAATCTTCTGTACGTCCAGATAGGCTTTTGATTTTACTTCGCCGGCTAAAAAAACCTGGCCTGTGGTTACCAGCGTTTCGCAGGCAACTTTCGATTCGGCATCAAATGCTAAAAAATGATCAATCAGCGCGTCCGAGATCTGATCGGCCACTTTATCCGGGTGACCCTCTGATACAGACTCTGAAGTAAATAAATATGACATAAAATTTTAAATAAGTAAA
The DNA here is from genome assembly GCF_049949235.1 of Mucilaginibacter sp. R-33. Lineage (NCBI taxonomy): Bacteria > Pseudomonadati > Bacteroidota > Sphingobacteriia > Sphingobacteriales > Sphingobacteriaceae > Mucilaginibacter > Mucilaginibacter sp. R-33. Next base: position 3,985,843 of record NZ_CP188089.1, on the reverse strand, counting down.
ATTAAAATCGACTGGGAGGGGCTTAAGACGGATCGAGCGGTAAAAAGAAGCATGGTTTTAGCACTTTTTTACGTGGTTGCAATCCGGCTCCGGTGTAAAAAGGAGCATTAAATCAGTCCACATTCGGGCGGTAAAAATAAAACAAATTTCACAAAGCCGAAAATACATTTACTTTTGAAGATTGAAATAATATATATAGTTGAAACGGAAAGCGTTATTTATAATAAACCCAATTTCGGGGGGGAAGAAGAAGGACGGGGTGCCTGAACTGATTAAAGATACTATTGATGCCGGTGTAATGGAGCCGGTTATCGCTTTTAGTGACGGCGTGGCACATGCAAGGGTTATCGCATCCGAAGCCATTGGCAAATTTGATATAGTGGTTGCAGTTGGGGGTGATGGTACAGTTAATGAAGTAGCATCGGCCATTGTGGATACAGATACATCGCTTGGTATAGTTCCATTTGGCTCAGGTAACGGGCTTTCGAGGTTTTTAGGAATCCCAATGGATACAAGGGATGCTATTAAGAACCTTGCCTCGGGCCGTACCGAAATTATTGATTCGGCCAGGATTAACGGGCAACCGTTTTTTAATATGGCAGGCATGGGATTTGACGCTCACATCAGCGAGATCTTTTCGCATGGTAAAAAGCGCGGTTTTATCAGTTATATAAAATCGTCGATAAAGGAGGTAGTTGGCTACCAGCCGCAAAACTATCATCTTGATATCGACGGAAAGAAATATGATTATAAGGCATTTATGCTCAGTATAGCCAATTCTTCGCAATACGGCAATAATGTACATATATCGCCCAAAGCAAGCCTGCAGGATGGTTTGCTGGATGTTTGTGTGATAAAGCCTTTTCCCTTGTGGAGGTTTCCGGAGATGAGCATGCGCATGCTGATTAAAGCGACCGAAAGCTCAAAATACGTAGAAATTATCCGTGGTAAGCAAATCCTGATAAAAAGGGAGCATACCGGCCCTATTCACCTGGATGGCGAACCCCAGGTGGCGGGTACGGGCATAGATATTACTATATTGCCAAAATCATTAAAGGTTATAGTTGGCCCGTCATTTAAAAATTGATCAATATGGCTAAGAAAAATTTTACAGGCGTAGTTTACTCAACCGACCCCGATTTTCAATACCAGGAAACCAGTGGGGGAGGGGCCGAAACATTGCCGCCACAGCAGCAAAATCTTAAAATATATCTTGACCGTAAAGGAGGCAGCAAACTGGTTACCCGCATTGCCGGGTTTATTGGTGCCGATGCTGATCTGGAAGCTTTGGGAAAAAAGCTAAAATCAAAATGCGGGGTTGGAGGTTCGGTTAAAGATGGCGAAATACTGATCCAGGGCGATTTCCGTGATAAAATACTGGTATTATTACAAACTGACGGGTATAAAGCTAAAAAAGCCGGCGGGTGATCTGAAAAAAATAAACAATTATAAACCGGTAGTTTAACAAACTTATTTGAAAGAAGGATTTTTAAACAAAGTGCACAACTATCTGTTACAAAGCTTGCATCATAGTTAAAAGGTACAGAAACCTTTTATAAACTTAAAAAAACGGGCCATTTTTAGCTTGGTAACACAAATTTTATGTGTTATCACTTGCTATTTTTAAAAAAAATGGTTTTCATTGCATATAATTGTGTTGGTAACACACAATAAAATTGTAATGTTGCGTTTATATTCACCAACAATACACAGAATGATATTCTGTATTAAAAAATTGTAAAGAATAACATAAATGGTTTTTTTAATTCAATAAAATTCTATTTTTGTTATTCCCAACAAACAGCGCATTTTAACTAACTTATAAAATAAACAAAAACAAAAACTAAAAATTCAAAAGTAATGGCAAACGCACCAACAAAACCAACTACTCCTGTTAAGAAAGAAAGCTCAAGTGCATCTGGCATGTTTGCTTCTTTAACCATTCCAATCTGTCTTATTGTTACAACTTGTATCTTTATATTCATTTTAGGTGATCCAAGCCACTTTAAAGGTGGTGATGTTAACGCTTACCCAACAGACATTTTCGGCACAGTTCACAGTGGTGGTGTTATCGTACCGGTGATCATGGGTTTCTTATTAATGGTTATCGTTTTCTCTATCGAGCGTTTCATTGTTATCAGCAAAGCTTCAGGTACTGGTAGTGTTGATAGCTTCGTAAGGAAAATCCAATCTCTTTTAAATGCCGGTAACATTGCAGGTGCTTCTGCAGAGTGCGACAAACAAAAAGGTTCTGTTGCTAACGTTATCAAATCAGCACTGAAAAAATACGGCGAAATGGAAGCTGAACCAAACCTTGACGTTGATCAAAAAACTTTAGCTATCCAAAAAGATATCGAAGAAGCTACTGCTTTAGAAATGCCAATGCTTGAGCAAAACTTAACTATCATCGCTACTTTGGTATCTATCGGTACGTTAACCGGTCTGTTAGGTACGGTTGTGGGTATGATCAAAGCGTTCTCTTCATTAGCAACTGCCGGTGTACCTAACCAGGTTGAACTATCAGCTCACATTTCTGAAGCCTTGATCAACACTGCATTTGGTATCAGTACTTCAGCTATTTCAATTGTTATGTACAACGTATTTACATCAAAAATTGATAAGTTGACTTACGCTATTGACGAAACAGGATTTAGCATTGTACAAACATTTGCTTCATCTCACAAAAACAAATAAGAATATATTAGTGCTATGCCTCATGCACAATAAGTTAGGGGCAAGATAGTTAATACTGAAACACTATATATTTTTAAGAAATTTAACATGGCAAGGATAAAAGTTCCAAGAAAGAGCACCGCAATTGACATGACCGCTATGTGCGACGTGGCGTTTCTGCTGCTTACTTTCTTCATCATGACCGCAAAAGTAAAAACCGAAGATCCGGTACCTATTGATATACCGAAGTCTTCAATCCAGCAGCCAGTGCCTGAGTCTGATTTTGCTACAGTATCTGTAGGTGATCAAAAAGCTTTCTTTGGTGTTGAAGGTGTTGATATCCGTAAGGAAACTTTGAACCAGATGGGTTCAATATATCATATGACCTTTACCCCTGAAGAGCAAACCCGTTTTTCATCTATCAATTCATTTGGCGTGCCAATGAACCAGTTGAAACAGTTTATCGCTTTATCTGCTGATCAGCAAAAGAAATATGCACAGCCGGGTATCCCGAGAGACTCGGTTTCGGCCGAGCTTACCAACTGGATTCGCCAGGCCCGTATAGCTACCAAAGCCTTACATAACAAGGAGCTTCGTTTGGCTATTAAAGGTGATAGCAAAGAAGAATATCCGGTTATAAAGGATGTTATCGGTATTTTGCAAAAGCAAAAAGTTAACAAGTTTAGTTTAATTACGGATTTGGGCAGCGCCGGTGGTGCTCCAAAAAAATAAAAGACCATGGCAGAATTAGATACCTCCGGGGGAGGCAAACATAAAGGCGGTAAGGTTCGCAGTAAGAAGCAATCAACCCGTGTAGATTTAACCGCGATGGTTGACCTGGCTTTCTTGTTGATCACCTTCTTCATCATGACCACTACACTCGCTAAACCAAAAGCGATGGACTTGGCCATGCCTGATAAGGATGAGAAAACAAAAGATCAGATGGATATTGCCGCTTCACGTTCAATGACCATTTTATTGGGAAGCGACGATAAATTGGAGTGGTACATCGGCGAGCCGGGAAAATCAGCGCCCACAATTGACAATTTTGGCCCTACTGGGTTACGTAAAACGTTAATTGAAAAAAGCAAAGAAGTACAGCAAAAAACAGGCAAATACATGTTTGTTGTGATTAAACCAAGCGATAAATCAAAATATAAAAATATGGTTAGCACGCTTGATGAGATCAATATCGCCAATATCCAGAGCTATGGTATTGTTGATATTTCAGCACCGGAGATTGAGTTGCTTAAAAAAGACGGCTTGTACAACGATAATAAATAGTATTAAATAACGTTATAAACTTCCATTAAAGCCTTAACAGATGTTAGGATCAAAATTAGACATACTAAAGCAGGAATGGATCGACGTTGTTTTTAGTAATCGTAATAAAGCCTATGGCGCTTACGAGTTAAGGAAAGAGAATTCAAAAAACACCAGCAAGTCGTTGATCATTGCTATTGTGGTTTTTGTATTTATAGTTTCTTTGCCAACTATCATCAACAAGATCAAAGGTCTTATCCCAGCGAAAGACGAAAAGGTGAAGATAACAGACGTGGTTCTGTTGCCTCCGCCACCGGTTGACCAAACCAAAAAACCACCTCCGCCGCCACCTGAACCGCCAAAACCAAAGGTAGACCAGGTACGTTTCCCTCCTCCGGTTGTAAAACCAGATAACGAGGTTAAGGAGAAGGATCCGCCAACAGTAAAAGAGCTTGCTGTTGCCGATCCGGGTCAAAAAGACCAAAAAGGTGATCCTAACGCAGACATTAGAATTGATGAGCCGGTAGGTAACTCAGACGTTAAGCAGGTTGTGGAAGCCGATCCTAACCAGATCTTTACTTCTGTTGAGCAAGTTCCTGAATTTGCCGGCGGTTTGGAGAAATTTGGTCAGTATTTGAGCAAAAACATCAGGTATCCGGCCGTAGCCCGCGAAAACAATACACAAGGACGTGTAATTTGTACATTCGTTGTGGAAAAAGATGGTTCTTTAACCGATATTAAGGTTGTAAGAGGCATCGGCAGCGGTTGCGACGAAGAAGCAGTTCGTGTATTGAAAAATTCACCAAAATGGAAACCTGGTATACAAAACGGTCGTCCGGTTCGTGTACAATACAGTGTTCCAATCAGCTTTACTTTAGCATCTGAAGAATAAGTAATGCCATTTAATTACAATAAAGAGCAAAAATCGCCCAAAAGGCGGTTTTTGCTTATTTTAGGAACCGCTGCATTTATTTGCTTTGTGGTTTTAGGTCTCATGATCATGTTTTGGGATGCGCTCCCGCTGCAACTGCAACATTATCAACGTTTACTTTTCGGTGCGTTTACTATAGGATACGCGATTTTGAGGTTTTCGAGATTGTTTAAGAAGGATCAGTATGAAGATTAAATTAGGGGTTGTATATGTATTGGTTTTAATTGTTTTAATAGCCGGTTTACAGGCCTGTAAGCAAAAACAAGTAAAATCCGTACCAACCGACAGCTTCAACGCCGGAAGAGCAACTTTCGTAGCCGATGAATCTTTTTCGCCTATAGTAGCACAGGAAGAATATGTTTACAGAAGCCGGTACCCCAACGCCGACCCGGTATTTATTTATAAAACAGAAAACCAGGCTGTAAATATGTTGTTAAACGACAGTGTTAGGCTTGCGGTATTATCGCGTACGCTTGATACCACGGAGCGTAATATAATAACGCGCCGTACGTTGAGTGTAGAGGTTGTACCGTTTGCAGTTGATGCAATTACATTGATAGTTAATAAGGCATCGAATGATACCGCTATTACTGTCGCTCAATTAAAAAAGGAGCTTAAAGGCCAGGGGAACGGAAATAAAACTATAGTTTTTGATAACCCGAACTCAAGTTTGGTAAGGTATTTGAAGGATTTCTCTGGTACTAAGGAGTTTAAGCAGAAGAATATATATGCGCTTAAATCAAATATCGAGGTTATTAAGTATGTAAGCGAACATCCTGATGCATTAGGCATTATAGGTTTTAGCTGGATTAATAACCCAGAAAAAGAGTATGCGGATTACGTTGGAAAAGTGAAAGTTGTGGGAGTTAGAGATGAAGGAAACAAACAGTATCCTAACGAATATTTTAAACCTTCACAAGAATCGCTTGTCTTAAAACAGTATCCCTTGAGCAGGAGTTTATATTTGATCAATTGCTCAAGTAAGAATGGTTTAGCAGCGGGATTTGTTACGTTCCTGGCCAGTGATGTGGGGCAACGGATAATATTGAAATCGGGTTTACTACCTGATTCAATTCCCCCTAGAGAGATAATTTTAAAAAAGTAAACTATAACTAAATAAAGATGAAAATGATCAGTAAAATAGCTAAGGCTTCATTAGGACTGGTATTTTTAGGTTCATCATCAGTTTTTGCGCAAAGTCTTGCCGACGCCAAAAAAGCTATTGACGCCGAACAATATCAGAAAGCAGAGTCGATGCTCAAAACGCTTACTACAACTCAGCCAACTAAAGATGAAAACTTTTTTTATCTGGGCTGGGTGTACATTAAACAGGACTATTCTGACTCGGCGAAAGTCGTTTTCAATAAAGGTATTGCTGCAAATCCAAAATCAGCATTAAATTATGCCGGTTTAGGTGCTGTTGCCCGTTTGGATAAGGATAATTCCGGTGCAACAACTAACTTTAATCAGGCTGTAGCTTTGGCAGGTAAGGACGCAAAACCTTACACGTATGTAGGTTTATCATATTTGCTGCCTACTACTACCGATAAAAAAGTTGCGCCCGCGGATGCAGATGCTGCTATTGCAGTACTGACTAAAGGAAAAGCTATTAATGCGAAAGATGTTGATTTGCTTATCGCTTTAGGTGATGCTTACCGCTCTGTGTTAAAAAGTAACGAAGCGTACTCAAACTATTCTGACGCTTCTACACTTGATCCTAAAAACCCTGCTGCTAAAGTAGCAACCGGTGTATTGTATAAATTTGCTAATAACTTTGATGGCTCTGAGCAGCAATTTAAAGACGCATTGGCTATTAATGCCAACTATGGCCCTGCTTACCGCGAGTGGGCTGAAACCGACCTGCGCTGGTCATTAACCGACCCCAAAATGGCTTCGGCTAAAATTAAAGAGGCAGTTGATCATTACAAACAATACCTGAGCTTAACTGATCAGTCAGTAGAATCTCAAATGCGTTATGCCGACTTCCTGATTCTTGCAGGTGATTATAAAACTTTACAACAGGTAGCTACTGATTTGTCAAAATCAGCAAGTACCAATGCAAGGGTTTATCGTTACCTGGCTTATGCGGCTTACGAAAACAAAGATTATCAAAATGGTTTAACTGCAATCAACACCTGGTTCCAGAAAGCTGATCCGAAACGTATCATCCCACGCGACTACTTGTATCAAGGCCGTTTACAGGTTGCCCTTAATCAGGACTCGGTAGGTATACTTACTCTTAAGAAAGCTTTAACACTTGATAGCACCCAAACTGATGTGTATGCTGAGATAGCTAAATCATATTTCCGCCAAAAGAAATATGCTCAAGCTGGTGATGCTTACAGGGAAGTTACTCTTAAAGGTGGTCACAGCGTTAAATTAACCGACTATTTTTACGAAGGTATCAGCTATTATTATGGTTACGATACAAAAGCTCCTAACGATTCACTGCTTACACGCGCCGACAGTGCATTTAGCTATGTAATTGCCAAAACAGCTACCAGTCCGTTTCCGGATGCATTTTTATATCGTGCACGTGTTAACGACCTAAAAGAAAAAGACCGTAATAACATTTCAGGATACGCGAAGCCATACTACGAAAAGTATATCGAAGTAGTTAATGCAAAGGGTGCCCCTGACGAAAAAACCAAGAAAAGTTTAGCGGAAGCCTATGCTTATCTTGGCACGATTTACCAGTATAAAGAGAAAGACGACGCTAAAGCATCCGAAAACTTTGCTAAAGCGCGCGAACTGGATCCTGCTAACAAAAGTGCCGCAGCTTACTTTCAACACAAAGGTGGTGCTGGAAAAGGCAAATAACATTATAAATTAACAGATATGAAGGGTCTCCTAAAAAGAGGCCCTTTTTTTATTCCGGTTTGAGAAATTGATTAATGACGGCGATTTGTAATCAATATTAATAACGAATTGCAGAAATGATTAACAACCTTATAAATCACACTTTTTTATTATTAAGGCATTAGTATATTTGCAGCATGGAAGCACAAAGTTTACCGGTTAATTATTTACCCATCATATTTCAAATGGTGGTTGCTTTAGGGTTTGTGGTAACAACAATGTTTGTAACACACAAAATAGGGCCCAAAAGAAAAACAAAAGATAAGCTTACCCCTTTTGAGTCGGGTATTGAGGTGGTGGGTAATGCCCGTACACCAATCTCCATTAAATATTTCCTGGTAGCCATTTTGTTTGTGCTGTTTGATGTGGAGGTTATTTTTATGTACCCCTGGGCGGTAAATTTCAAGGCATTAGGTACTACCGGTCTTATTGAAATGTTTATTTTCATGGCGACACTTCTGCTGGGTTTTATCTACGTAATAAAAAAGGGAGCTTTGGACTGGGATTGAGTTTAGATTGATTCTAAATATGGCCCGTGTACGCCTATAGTGTACATTTTACATCGTTATTATTGTAAATTTGCTCCCATTATCCACATTTAGCGGATGATGATTTTTCTATCAATTTAGTTCAATGAGTGATATTCAATTAGTTGATGCCCCCGCCGGAGTTGAAGGCGCCGGGTTTTTTGCTACCTCGCTTGATAAAGTAATAGGCATAGCACGCTCAAATTCATTATGGCCTTTACCATTTGCTACTTCATGCTGCGGCATTGAGTTTATGGCCACCATGGCATCTCACTATGATCTTTCACGTTTTGGTGCCGAGCGTTTGAGTTTTTCACCACGACAGGCCGATTTGTTAATGGTTATGGGTACCATAGCCAAGAAAATGGCTCCTGTACTGCGCCAGGTATACCTGCAAATGGCCGAGCCCCGTTGGGTAATGGCTGTTGGGGCGTGCGCTTCAAGCGGTGGTATATTTGATACTTACTCCGTTTTGCAAGGTATTGACGAAGTTATCCCGGTTGACGTTTACGTACCTGGTTGCCCGCCGAGGCCAGAGGCTATTATAGATGGTTTTATGAATATTCAGGAGCTGGTAAAAACGGAATCTCTGCGCCGCAGGAGCGAGCCTAAATACCAGGAGTTATTAGCTAAATACGGAATTCAATAATGGCTAAAATACCTAACGAAGAGCTTATTAAAGCTATAGCCGATAAATTTGATACTTCAGTAACGGTTGTTGGTGAACCGTATGAACTGCTTACTGTTGAAACCGGCCGCGAAACAATCATCGATCTGCTTACATTCCTGAAAACGGATCCGGCTCTTAAGTTCATTTTTCTGACAGATATTACAGGTATCCATTACCCTGAACAGGAAAAGCCGATAGGCGTAATTTATCACCTGCATAGCCTCACTACCAATACCCGTATCAGGATCAAGGTGTTTTTGGCCGATGCTGATGTGCATATCCCCACTGCTACTGTGCTTTGGGATGGTGCAAACTGGATGGAGCGCGAAACTTATGACCTTTTTGGGGTACTATTTGACGGTCACCCGGATTTGCGCAGGATTTTGAACGTAGATGATATGACTGCTTTCCCAATGCGTAAGGAGTTTCCGTTGGAAGATCCCAACCGTGTTGACAAGAAGGATTTCTATTTCGGAAGATAACATAATATAGACTCAAGAAATTGAGAATTAAGAACCAGGAAATACAGAATTAAGAAGCCAGAACAAGTCATCTTGATTCTCGTCTTCCTGATTCTTGACTCTAATTAACAATACTGATGCAAAATCATCCTGTATATACAGATAACGATCCGCAAAGCGAGCTATCAACCCTTAACCTGGGGCCAACTCACCCTGCTACCCACGGGGTGTTTCAAAATGTGCTCCAGCTTGATGGCGAGCGTATCGTTAGCGGTGTATCAACCATTGGTTATATCCACCGCGCATTTGAAAAAATTGCCGAACACAGGCCTTTTTACCAGATCACCCCACTTACCGACCGTTTAAACTACTGTTCATCGCCTATAAATAATATGGGTTGGCACATGACGGTTGAAAAACTCCTGAATATCCAAACTCCAAAGCGCGTTGATTATCTGCGTGTAATTGTGATGGAGCTCGCTCGTATAGCCGATCATATCATTTGTAACGGTGTACTTGGGGTAGATACCGGTGCTTTTACGGGCTTCCTGTATATGATGGAGCACCGCGAGGCTATTTATGAAATATATGAAGAAGTTTGCGGATCGCGCCTTACAACCAACATTGGCCGTATCGGTGGTTTTGAGCGTAACTTCAACAGCCGTGCCTTTGATAAGCTGCGTGCATTTTTAAAGAACTTTCCTAAAACCCTTAAAGAGTTTGAAAGCCTGTTTAACCGTAACAGGATCTTTGTTGACCGTACCAGAGACGTAGCTGCTGTTAGCGCTGAAACTGCTTTGAGCTACAGCTGGACCGGGCCGCTTTTACGTGCTGCCGGTGTTGATTACGACGTAAGGGCTATGAACCCATATTCATCATATGAGGACTTCGAATTTGAAGTACCCGTTGGTGATAATGGCGACGTATACAGCCGCTTTTTGGTTCGTAACGAAGAGATGTGGCAGAGTTTAAGGATCATTGAACAGGCCTTAGCCAAACTTGATAAAGAGCCAAACGATATTTTCCACGCTGATGTACCTGAATTTTACCTGCCTCCAAAAGAGGAAGTATATAATAACATGGAAGCTTTGATCTATCACTTTAAAATTGTGATGGGCGAAATTCCAACACCAACTACTGAAGTTTATCATTCGGTTGAGGGTGCTAACGGCGAGTTGGGCTTTTACCTGGTTAATGATGGTGGCCGCTCACCGTACCGTTTACATTTCCGCAGGCCAAGCTTCATCAATTACCAGATGTATGCGCCAATGAGCCGCGGTATGTTATTATCAGATGCTATTATTAACATGAGTAGTTTAAACGTTATAGCCGGAGAGTTAGATGCTTAGAGTTGACGAAGCTCAGGAACCGGTTGAATTTTCGCCGGCACTGATCAGCAAATTTGATGAAATAGTTAGCCGTTATCCGCAGGGAAAACAAAAATCGGGCTTATTGCCGATCCTTCACCTGGTACAGGCTGAGTTTGGCTGGGTAAGTGCGCCAGCAATGGATAAGGTTGCCGAATATTTAAGCATCCTGCCTATTGAGGTATACGAGGTTGCTACATTTTATACCATGTATTTTTTACGCCCGCAGGGCAAGTATGTGCTGGAAGTTTGCCGCACAAGCGGTTGCTGCCTGGTAGGTGCCGAAAAGATCATGGATCATATAGAGGAAACCCTTGGTGTAAAAGAAGGTGAAGTTACTCCCGACGGCTTATTCAGCTGGAGAGGGGTAGAGTGCCTTGCCGCCTGTGGTTTTGGCCCCGTATTGCAAATTGGCCCTGAATATACTTTTTATGAAAACCTGACCAACGAGTCGGTAGATAAATTGATCAGTGATTTAAAAGCGAAAGCTAAGAATTAAGTTATGGGACGGAAATTACTTTTAGAACATATAAACGTACCCGGCATCAACACATTTGATGTTTACCGTTCAAAAGGTGGCTATGCTTCTGTGGAGAAAGCATTGAAAACCATGTCGCCTGAGGCGATTGTTGAAGAGGTTAAAAAATCGGGCTTACGCGGTCGTGGCGGTGCGGGTTTCCCTACCGGTATGAAATGGAGCTTTTTGGCTAAGCCCGAAGGCGTTGCGCGTTACCTGGTTTGTAATGGTGACGAATCGGAACCTGGTACTTTTAAAGACCGCTACCTGATGACTTATATCCCTCACTTGCTGATTGAGGGCATGATTGTATCAAGTTTTGCGCTTGGTGCTAATACATCATACATCTACCTGCGAGGCGAAATGATGCCACAGGTAAGGATCCTGGAAAGAGCCATCGCTGAAGCAAAAGCGAAAGGTTTCTTAGGAAAAAATATCTTAGGTACCGGTTACGATCTTGAACTTTATGTTCAACCAGGTGGTGGTGCTTATATCTGCGGTGAAGAAACTGCTTTACTGGAATCATTGGAAGGCAAACGTGGTAACCCGCGCATCAAACCACCATTCCCGGCTATTGCCGGTTTATATGGTTGCCCTACAGTGGTAAACAATGTTGAATCTATAGCAGCGGTTGTACCTATCATTAACGAGGGTGGCGACGAATATGCTAAAATAGGTATCGGCCGCAGTACAGGTACAAAACTGATCTCAGCTGGTGGTAACCTGAAAAAACCGGGGGTTTATGAAATTGAACTCGGTGTACCTGTTGAAGAATTTATTTATTCGGATGAGTATTGCGGTGGTATCGCCAATGGCAAACGCCTGAAAGCTGTTGTTGCCGGTGGCTCATCAGTGCCAATTTTACCGGCTAACCTGATCCTGAAAACTATCAATAACGAAGCTCGTTTGATGAGCTATGAGTCATTATCAGATGGTGGTTTCGTAAGCGGTACCATGTTGGGTTCGGGTGGCTTTATCGCTTATGATGAAGATGCCTGTATTGTACGTAATACCTGGAATTTCGCCCGTTTTTATCATCACGAAAGCTGCGGACAATGTTCGCCTTGCCGTGAAGGTACCGGCTGGATGGAAAAAGTATTACATCGCCTCGAGTATGGTCATGGCAAAATGAGCGACATGGACCTGCTGGTAGATGTATCTAAGAAAATAGAGGGAAATACCATTTGTCCGCTGGGTGACGCGGCAGCATGGCCTGTGGCCAGTGCTATTCGTCATTTCAGGGATGAGTTTGAATGGCACGTAACTAACGCGAGCGAAGCAACTTCAAGAAACTACGGTTTGGCGCATTATGCTGATCCGCTGAAGGTTGTAGAGACTGCGTAACAAATAAAAAGCGTCATTGCGAGGTACGAAGCAATCCCTAACTATACAGGGCGTACCTGCAAATCGGGGATTGCTTCGTACCTCGCAATGACGGCAGTTTTCAGATTCAGGTTTGAAAACAGAGATTTTAGAAATTAACAAACGACGTTATTATTAAATGTCAATGAAAGTAACAATAGACGGAATAACCGTTGATGTAGAACCCGGAACAAGCATCCTGAATGCCGCAAGGCAGATAGGTGGCGATATTGTTCCGCCTGCAATGTGCTATTACTCTAAGCTGCAGGGTAGCGGCGGTAAATGCCGTACCTGTTTGGTTAAGGTTACCAAAGGATCAGAAAAAGATCCGCGCCCTATGCCTAAGCTGGTGGCTTCATGCCGCACTGGTGTTATGGATGGGATGGAGGTACAAAATATTACTTCGCCAGAGGTTATTGAAGCCCGCAAAGGTGTAGTGGAAATGTTGCTGATCAATCACCCGCTTGATTGCCCTGTGTGCGACCAGGCAGGCGAGTGTCATCTGCAGGACCTGGGCTTTGAGCATGGCGCAGCTAAAACGCGCTATGAATTTGACCGCCGTACGTTTGAAAAGATAGACATAGGTGACAAAATTCAGCTGCACATGACCCGTTGCATCCTTTGCTACCGTTGTGTGTTTACTGCCGATCAAATCACCAACACCCGTTTACATGGCATCCTGAATAGAGGCGATCATTCAGAAATCTCTACTTACATCAGCAAAGCGGTTGATAACGATTTTTCGGGTAACATGATTGACGTTTGCCCTGTAGGTGCATTAACTGATAAAACTTTCCGCTTTAAAAACCGAGTTTGGTTCACCAAACCTGTTGAAGCACACCGCGATTGCGATAAATGCTGTGGTAAAGTTACCTTATGGTACAAAGGCGAGGATGTGATCAGGGTAACTGGCCGTAAAGATGTTTATGGGGAAGTTGAGGAATTTATCTGCAATACCTGCCGATTCGATAAAAAGAAAACTGCCGATTGGGTTATTGAAGGCCCACGTAAGGTATCGCACCAATCAGTGATCAGCGCTAACCATTACGAGTTTACGCCACTGCCGGTTGTTAAAACTAACCCGGTACTGATGGAAGCCAATAAAGAACAATTTGAAAGGGAGACCCGCTTATAATGGAAACCGCAGATTTAATATTCAGGATCGTACTGATCGTTGTGATTTTTGCAATCAGCCTGGTCGTGGCTATGTATTCAACGTACGCCGAGCGTAAAGTTGCCGCATTTTTCCAGGATAGGATAGGCCCTAACCGTGCAGGTCCATGGGGTATTTTACAGCCCCTTGCCGATGGCGGCAAGATGTTTTTGAAAGAAGAGATCATCCCTACCAATGCAACTGGTTTTCTGTTCATTGTTGGCCCTTCGCTGGCTATTTTAACTGCTTGTATTGGTTCGGCTGTTATTCCATGGGGATCAGCTATTCAAATTGGCGGTCGTACTTTTGATTTACAGGTTACCGATATCAACGTAGGTGTACTTTACATTTTTGGCGTAGTATCATTAGGTGTTTATGGCATCATGATTGGTGGCTGGGCATCAAACAATAAATATTCGTTATTAGGTGCCATCCGCGCTGCATCTCAAAATATCAGCTATGAAATTTCAATGGGTTTATCCATCATAGCGTTGCTGATGCTTACCGGTACATTAAGCCTTAAAGAAATTGCCGAACAACAACATGGTTTTGCCTGGAACGTTTGGAGACAACCACTTGGTTTTATCCTTTTCCTGGTTTGTGCTTTTGCCGAAACCAACCGCTCACCATTCGATTTACCTGAGTGCGAAACCGAGCTTGTAGGTGGTTATCATACCGAATACTCATCAATGAAATTAGGTTTTTACCTGTTTGCTGAGTATATCAACATGTTCATATCATCGGCGGTAATGGCTACTTTATATTGGGGTGGTTATAACTATCCAGGTATGGATTGGGTTGCCGCTCATGCCGGCCCTACTATAGCGCCTATTATTGGTGTTGTTGTATTATTTGGTAAGATCTTCTTCTCTATCTTCTTCTTCATGTGGGTACGGTGGACAATCCCGCGTTTCCGTTATGATCAGTTGATGGACCTTGGCTGGAAAATATTAATACCATTGGCTATTGCCAACATTGTGCTTACAGGCGTAGGCAGTACATTACTTACACACTTTGGATATTAATCAAATGGAATCATTAAGCAATAAACGAAAAGTACTGGAAGTTAAGCCACTCAATTTTTTAGAGCGTGCTTACCTGCCGGCCATTGTGGGCGGTTTATCCACTACAATGAAACACTTTTTCAAAAAGCCGGTAACCATCAGCTATCCTGAAGAAAAGCGTGAATTTTCAGAGAATTTCCGCGGCATGCATTCGCTTAAACGTGATGAAGATGGCAGGGAACGTTGCACAGCCTGCGGCCTTTGCGCATTATCATGCCCGGCAGAAGCTATTACCATGACAGCTGCCGAACGTCAGAAAGGCGAGGAGCACCTGTACCGGGAAGAGAAATACGCTGCTGTTTATGAAATCAACATGCTACGCTGCATTTTTTGCGGTTTATGCGAAGAGGCCTGCCCTAAAGAAGCTATTTATCTTGATGGTGATATTGTGCCTGCCGACTATTTAAGGAAGGATTTTATTTACGGTAAAGACAAATTAGTAGAAGCACCCTTAAATCAATAAAGAAGTTTTATACCTTTGCCCTGCCTAAAAGGGTAAAGGTATTTTGTAAATAAAAACATGAGTACATTTTACTTCATCGCATTTTTGTCCATATTCTTTTCGATATTGGTAATCTCGGCCAAAAATCCGGTACATAGTATCCTTTATCTGATCCTTACCTTTTTTACTTTCACCATCCACTACATTTTGCTTAACGCTCAATTTTTGGCGATTGTAAACTTCATCGTGTACATGGGCGCTATATTGGTATTGTTCCTGTATACGCTGATGCTCATCAACCTTAATAAGGAGTCGGAGCCTGTAAAGCCTTTCATGGTTAAAATAGCCGGTGTTTTTGGCGGAGGCATCTTGGCTGTAGCTGTTGCATCTTCACTTAAACTGATGGGCGCATCAAACCCGGTATTGTTACAAAACCCTGATCTGGGCCTTGTAAAAAACTTAGGTAAAGTATTGTTCAACGAATTTTTATTGCCATTTGAAGTGTCATCTGTATTGCTTTTATCAGCTATGGTAGGTGCGGTATTATTGGCCACTAAAGAAAAAGAACCTAAAGCAGCATAATGGAAAGTTTAACAAATACTATGCACGCCGTGCCGCTTAATCATTACATATTGTTAAGCACAATCATTTTTGCTATAGGCGTAATGGGCGTATTGATCCGCCGTAATGCTATCGTGATCTTCATGTCAGTCGAGTTGATGCTTAACTCGGTTAACCTGCTGCTTACCGCGTTTTCGGTATACAGGGGTGATGCAACCGGGCAGGTATTCGTGTTTTTTATCATGGCGCTGGCCGCTGCCGAAGTTGCAGTTGGTTTGGCTATTATCGTGATGATCTATCGTAATACTAATTCAATTGATATCAACGTACTGAACAGGTTGAAATGGTAACAGGTATTTCGGATTTCGGAGTTTCAATTTCGGAATTGTAATAGCTGATTAATAATAAACAAACGTTGTTGCCTCTTTCCAGCAATAGCGATTAGATAATTAAAAACGTATAACGTAACGCGTAAAACGTACAACATCGAACATGGATAAATATATCTGGCTTATTCCTATACTACCGTTAGCCGGTTTTGTTATAAACGGACTTGGCCGTAATTCATTATCAAAAAGTGTAATTGGCTTTATTGGCAGTTTGCTTGTACTGGTTTCATTTGGCTTAAGCATTGCAGCTTTTTTTCAGGTAAAATCAACCGGAGTTCCAATTAATGTCAACTACTTTACCTGGTTTTCGGTTGGGTCATTAAAATTTCCTTTCGCATTTCTTATCGATCAGTTAAGCACTATCATGCTGCTAATCATTACAGGCGTTGGCTTCCTGATCCACCTGTATTCTATTGGCTACATGCATGACGACGAAGGTTTCGGAAAATTTTTCGCTTATCTCAACCTGTTCGTTTTCTTCATGCTGCTGCTGGTTTTAGGTTCAAACTACCTCATCATGTTTATTGGATGGGAGGGCGTGGGCTTGTGCTCATACCTGCTGATCGGTTTCTGGTTTACCAACCCTGATTATGCAGATGCAGCGAAGAAAGCGTTTGTAATGAACCGTATCGGCGACCTTGGTTTTCTACTGGGCATATTTACTATTATTTTGGTTTTCAACAGTGTCCAATTTGCCGAGATCTTTCCAAAGGCAGCTACAATGAAATCAGATAATGGACCGTTGTATATTATCACTATTTTATTGTTTGTCGGTGCTTGCGGTAAATCGGCACAGTTGCCATTGTTTACCTGGTTGCCTGATGCAATGGCCGGCCCAACTCCTGTTTCTGCTCTGATCCACGCTGCTACCATGGTTACTGCGGGTATCTATATGATCGCGCGCTCAAACATTCTCTACACATTGTCGCCTGTTACTATGGATATCATAGCGTACGTAGGTTTGGCAACAGCACTCATTGCTGCACTTATCGCGTTAACCCAAACAGATATTAAAAAGGTATTGGCTTATTCAACCGTATCTCAATTAGGGTATATGTTTTTAGGCCTGGGTGTTGGTGCTTATACAGGCGCTTTCTTCCACGTGTTAACACACGCTTTCTTTAAAGCTTTATTATTCCTCGGTGCGGGTTCGGTGATCCACGCTATGAGCGGTGAGCAGGATATGCGCAAAATGGGTGGCTTGAAAGGCAAGATCAAAACTACTTTCACTACCATGATGATAGGCACTGTGGCTATTGCAGGTATTCCGCCATTGGCAGGCTTCTTTTCAAAAGATGAAATATTAGCACATGCTTACGCGCATAGCCCGATATTCTGGGCCGTAGGTGTATTAACCGCTATGTTAACTTCATTCTATATGTTCAGGATGATGTACCTTACATTTTACGGAAAGTTCCGTGGCACTCATGAGCAGGAGCATCATTTACATGAATCGCCTCCAACAATGACTATTCCGCTTATTGTATTAGCTATCCTTTCTATTGTAGGTGGTTGGATCGGTGTGCCGGAAGTATTACACGGACATCATGAACTGGCACATTTCCTTGAGCCTGTTTTCCATAAATCAAACGAAATTTTGGGCGAGCATCATTTGTCCGAATCACTTGAATGCGCGTTAATGGGCACTTCGGTAGCATTGGCTTTAGCTGCTATGGCTTATGCCTATATGAAATATGCTAAAAATGGCAGTGTACCTGTTGCTGATACTGAAGAGCGCCCGGCACTTACAAGTCTGTCATACCACAAGTTTTACCTGGATGAGCTTTATGACCTGATCGTTCGTAAACCACTCGACTGGCTTTCAACCTTCTTCTATAACATCATAGAGCGTTTAGGTATCGATGGTTTGGTGAATGGGATTGGCAGAGGAACGATTGAAACCAGTAAAGGCCTGCGCCTGCTGCAAACCGGTAACGTAGGGTTCTACATATTTGTAATGGTACTGGGAATTATCGCGGTATTAGTGTATAGTGTATTTGGATTAACTAAAATATAAACGATAAGCGTTTAGCAACATAAAAATGACCGTTAGTATATTACTTTTTTTGCCAATAGTTGCCGCCCTGATAGTTGCCCTGCTTAAAAACGGGATAGCTAAACATGCTGCATTATTTTTCTCTGTTGCCCAACTGGTAATAGCGCTTATATTTTTAAGCAAGTTTGTTCCGGATGCATCAACCCAGTTTGTAATTGATGTGCCATGGATCAGCAGTTTTGGAATTTACTTCAGTGCCGGTATCGACGGGATCAGTATGATCCTGGTTTTGTTGACCACTGTGCTTGTACCATTAATTATTTTAACAACCTATCAGCATCAATATAAAAACGAAGGTGCCTTTTATGGTCTCATTCTGTTTATGCAAGCTGGCATGCTGGTTGTATTTACCGCCCTCGACGGATTTTTGTTTTACGTTGGATGGGAAGCGGCATTGATTCCGATCTACTTCATTTGTGCCCTTTGGGGAGGTGAAAACCGCATCCGTATTACCATTAAATTTTTCATCTACACCTTTGCCGGTTCGCTGTTCATGCTGGTAGGCATTATCTACCTGTATCTGCAATCTCCCGACAAAACTTTCGACATCCACAATTTCTATAAAATGACTTTGGATGTTAAACACCAGGGCTGGATCTTCTGGGCGTTTTTCCTGGCTTTCGCCATTAAAATGCCTTTGTTCCCTTTCCATACCTGGCAGCCGGATACTTATACCGAAGCACCATCAGGTGGTACCATGATGCTATCAGGTATCATGCTTAAAATGGGTATTTACGGTGTTATCCGCTGGATGATCCCTAATGCTCCGCTTGGCTTTTTCCACTTCCAGACTTTGGCTTTGATCCTTGGTGTTATAGGCGTGGTTTATGCTTCAATTATTGCCTTTAAACAAAAGGACGGCAAGCGCCTGGTTGCTTATTCGTCAATAGCACACGTAGGGTTAATTGCCGCAGGCATCTTTGCATGGAATATTGGAGGTGTTCAGGGTGCCATGATCCAAATGCTTAACCACGGTATCAACGTTGTTGGTATGTTCTTTGTCTGGGATATCATCAGCCGCAGGTTAAACACCCGCGAGATTAGTCAACTTGGTGGTATCGCAAAGGTGGCTCCAAGATTTGCGATAGGCTTCCTGATCATATTATTGGGTACAGTAGGATTGCCGCTTACTAATGGTTTTATTGGTGAGTTCCTGTTATTGAAAGGTGTATTTGATTTTGGGGCGGTTCATTATGGAAACGTTGTACTTGGAGCGGTAGCTGGTCTTACCATCATTTTTGGGGCGGTTTATATGTTACGCCTTTACAAAAATGTAATGCAGGGCGAAACCAATCCGCTTACAGCTACTTTTGCTGATGTTAGCGGCACTGAAAAGTTGACGTTGTGTATCATTTGTGCCCTGGTTATTGTATTAGGTATTTATCCTCAGCCTATTCTGCATATTTCTGAAGCTGCGGTAACGCAACTGGTAAATCAGATAGGTTCAAAGTTTACAATGTAGGTTTAAGATTTTAAAGAAAAGAATGAATACTATAATCATCATATCTGTTTTACCTATAGTGCTGCTGTATTTAGGGTTGTATAAAGCGCAAAAAGCTTTGTTACCCGTTACCGTTATAGGCTTACTGGCTGCTTTAGGTTTTGCAATTTGCCAATGGACTTCAAAAGATACAGCCGAGCCGCTTTATACCGGCATGCTGCTGTTCAACAATTTCTCTGTTGTATTTTCAAGTGTTACCATTATATCTACCATACTGATCCTGTTACTGTCAAAAGGATACTTTGAGCGGATCAGCAGGCATACCGCCGAGTATTATGCCATTATCTTGTTTTCGCTGGCAGGTATCATTGTGATGGTATCATTCAATAACCTGGTGATGCTGTTTATCGGCATCGAGATCATGTCAGTTAGCTTGTACATCCTGGCCGGCATTAAAAAGAGCGATTTCGCTTCAAATGAAGCTGCTTTGAAATACTTTTTAATGGGTGCTTTTTCAACCGGCTTCCTGCTGTTTGGTATGGCCCTGTTATACGGATCATCCGGTTCATTCAATATCGATGCAATCAGGGAATATGTAATTAATCATCCGCATATCGATCCAATGTTTTATACCGGCATAGCCCTGATCATTGTAGGTTTATGTTTTAAAGTTGGTGCAGCCCCCTTTCATTTCTGGACACCGGATGTATACGAAGGTGCGCCTACGCTGATCACGGCTTTCATGTCGACTGTAGTTAAAACAGCGGGGTTTGCAGCTTTCCTGCGTTTATTTTCAGCCTGTTTCCAGCCATTGTCTGACTTCTGGACACCAATAATACTTGTAATCACTATTATTACCTTATTTATAGGCAATATCACCGCGTTGTATCAGCAAAGCTTTAAGAGGATGCTTGCATTTTCAAGTATCTCTCACGCCGGCTACCTGTTATTTGCAATCGTGTCATTAGGCGCTGCTTCAGGCAATTCGGTGTTTGTATATGCTACAGCATATTCAATTGCTTCAATTATCGCGTTTGGCGGCTTGATATTAGTACAGCAACAAAACGGAAGCGACAATTTTGAAAGCTTTAACGGCCTGGGTAAGAAGAACCCGTTCCTTGCCTTTGTATTAACTGTAGCCATGCTTTCATTGGCGGGGATTCCGCTTACTGCAGGCTTCATCGGTAAATTCTTCATGTTTTCGGGAGCGGTAAGCCGTTATCATATCGGTTTAGTTATTATAGCTGTGATTAACGCTATCATTAGTATCTTTTACTATTTCAGGGTCATCATCGCCATGTATTTCCGTACCGACGAACGCGCAGAGCTTACAGTGCCGGTTTATTATAAAGTAGTATTTGCACTTTCTGCTCTCGCTACAATCCTTATTGGTGTTTATCCCGATGTTATAGCCCGTTTCATATAATCGGTATTGATAACTGCAAATTGATATAATATTTGTAGTTTTACAGATATAGTGAATGGAAAGTTTCTGGGAATACCTTCAAAATTTAACTGACGCACAATCCATAATAAGCAGGGGTGGTTTTTATCTCTTGCTTATTGTTGTTTTTGCCGAAACCGGTTTATTCTTTGGTTTCTTTCTGCCCGGCGATTACCTGCTGTTTATGGCTGGTTTATTATGTGCCGCTGGTAAAGTTGATGTTTCTATAACTACGCTGGTATTGTCATTGATAGGCGCCGGAGTATTAGGCAATTTTACCGGGTATTGGTTTGGTTACCGAACGGGGCCGGTATTATTCAATAAAAACGACTCACTATTTTTTAAGCGGCGGTACGTAGTACTGGCCAGTGAGTTTTACAACAAACATGGGGGAATGGCGCTTATTTTAGGGAGATTTTTCCCTATTGTTAGAACATTTGCTCCTATATTTGCAGGTGTTGTTAAGGTTGATATTAGAAGATTTTCGGTTTATAACCTTATTGGCAGCGTGGCCTGGGTATGTGTATTTACGCTGGGCGGTTTTTTTTTAGGGCGAAGGTTCCCTCAACTGCAGGATTATCTGCAATACATTGTACTGGGATTGATTGTAATTACAACAATTCCGCTGGTTATTGCTTATGTTAAAAAGAAACTTCGTGAAAAAAACGAAAAAATAGATTAGTTAATAATTTTATATACTATATAATAAAGATAAATGAGTACTCTGCATCCATGGCACCAGGTTTCACCAGGTGATAATATCCCTGAAATAGTAAACGCTATTATTGAAATTCCAAAAGGATCAAAAGCGAAATATGAAATTGATAAAGAGTCGGGCTTGCTAAAGCTCGATCGTGTGTTATTTTCATCTGTAATGTACCCGGCTAACTACGGCTTTATCCCTCAGACCTATTGCGATGATAAAGATCCTTTGGATATCCTTGTACTTTGCTCAATTGATGTTTTCCCAATGTCTATCATTGAGGCTAAGGTAGTAGGTGTAATGCACATGGTTGATAACGGTGAGCAGGATGATAAGATCATAGCTGTGGCTAAAAATGATATGTCGGTAAATTACATCAACGATTTAAATGAGCTGCCGCCGCATGCCATGACCGAAATTGTTCGCTTTTTTAAAGACTACAAAAAATTAGAAGGCAAAAACGTTACCATCGAACATTTGTTAGGTGTACGTTATGCCCATAAAGTGATAACCGAGAGTTTGGAGCTGTACAAGTCTACGTTCCCTGTGTATCAATCATAAATAAATGGACCCCGCACATTACGAGATTAGTTTATTTTACATTTTCGCGACCATATTTTTGGTTTTACTCAATGGCTTTTTCGTAGCCGCGGAGTTTGCCATGGTAAGGGTTCGGGGTTCGCAGATTGAAATTAGGGCCAAAGGCGGCAGCGGCGTAGCCAAAGTTGCCCGGGGCATATTGCATAATTTAGATGGTTACCTGGCTGCCACACAGCTGGGTATTACCATTGCTTCGCTGGCGCTCGGTGTTGTGGGTGAGGAGGTTGCCACCAACATCGTGATCCGCGCTTTCCTGAGCGTGGGCATAACCCTTTCTCCGGGTTATATTACTGCCAGTCATATCCTGGCTTTCAGCTTTATCACCATTATGCACATTGTTTTTGGTGAGCTTGCGCCTAAATCGTTGGCTATCCAAAAATCGGTACGTACTGTAATGGCTGTTTCATTGCCGCTCAGGTTCTTCTTTGTGGTTTTCAGGCCATTTATATGGGTACTTAATAATTTTGCAAATTTCATTCTGAAATTATTGGGTATAAGCACCGTTGAAGGCGGTGAAACCCATCATAGTTCGGAAGAACTGCAATACCTGTTGGAGCAAGGTAAAGAGACCGGCGCACTTGACTCAAATGAGCACGAACTAATCCAGAACGTGTTTGATTTTAACGAGCGTGTGGTAAAAAACATCATGGTACCGCGTACCAAAA
This sequence comes from Mucilaginibacter sp. R-33, assembly GCF_049949235.1. Taxonomy (NCBI): domain Bacteria; kingdom Pseudomonadati; phylum Bacteroidota; class Sphingobacteriia; order Sphingobacteriales; family Sphingobacteriaceae; genus Mucilaginibacter; species Mucilaginibacter sp. R-33. Next base: position 3,962,695 of record NZ_CP188089.1, on the reverse strand, counting down.
TCTCGGGAGTCGATATCGCTTCAACCAAAGAAGAGCTGCTGGATATGATCATCAACGAAGGTTATTCGCGGATGCCGGTTTATGACGATGTTATAGATAAGATCATCGGTATAGTACATGCCAAGGATATTTTGCCACTACTGGCCCGGAACGAGGAGATTGTACTTAAAGATATTATCCGCAAACCGTATTTCATCCCCGAAACCAAAAAGATCAACGATCTGATGGCCGAACTACAGCAAAAGCGCATCCAGATAGCTATTGTACTTGACGAGTTTGGCGGTACTGCAGGCATGGTTACATTGGAAGATATTGTTGAAGAGCTTGTTGGCGAGATACAGGATGAGTATGATGAAGAAAAGCCAATTGTTGAAAAAGTAAATGAGCGTGAGTTTATAGTTAATGCGCTTGCATCTATTTACGATGTGAACGAGCATTTACCGCATGATTTACCTGAAGATGGCGATTTCGATACCGTATCGGGCTGGCTTGGCGATATCTTCGGGAAGATCCCTGATGTTGGTGAGCAAAAAGAATCGAACGGATATAACATCACTGTACTGAAAAAATCCGACCAGAATATTGAATCAGTTAAACTCGAATTACTGATAAATGAAGAAGATGCAGTAGATTTACATTAATCTGCTTATCCATAATGCAACTTTTTTATACGCCTGATATTGACGCCTCGCATCCACAATACTTTCTGAGCGAAGAAGAAAGCAAACACGCTATACGTGTGCTGCGCCTCGAAGCGGGCAACGAAGTGCAACTGATTGACGGAAGGGGAGGCTTATATACCGCTCTCATCCATGACGGACACCCTAAGCGTACCATTCTAAAAATAACATCGGTAATTACCGAATTTGAAAAACGTAACCATTATCTACACATCGCGGTAGCACCAACCAAAAATATTGAACGCCTGGAATGGTTTTTGGAAAAAGCTACAGAGATTGGTATCGATGAAGTATCGCTGATCGTCACCCAGCGTTCAGAGCGTAAGGAGGCCAAGGTGGAGCGTTTAAATAAAATCATCACCGCTGCTATCAAGCAATCCCTTAAAGCCTACCATCCGCTATTAAATGAGCCTTTAACGCTAAACCAACTATTCGATAAACCTTTTGAGGGGCAAAAGTTTATTGCCCATTGTGAACCCGGAGAGAAATTCAATCTGAAAGACGAAATAACCCCGCAAGGCCGTTATTTAATATTGATAGGCCCGGAAGGGGATTTTGCTCCGGCTGAGATTGATAAGGCTTTGCACAATGGGTTTAAACCAATATCTTTAGGTACAAGTCGCCTGCGTACGGAAACTGCCGCGCTGGAGGCTTGCTTTGAGGTGAATTTTTTAAACAGATAATGAAAAGGATAAGGTTAGCATTGGTTGTTTTATTTGCGGCTATAGCAATGAGCAGCTTTAATGCCCCTGCCTATAAGATTGCCCGCCTTAAATACAGCGGCGGCGGCGATTGGTATGGCGACCGCACAGCGTTACCTAACCTGATCAAATTCTGTAATGAAAACCTCAAAACCAATTTTGATGACGACGATGAAGTAGTTGAGGCAGGCAGTGCTTCTTTATTTAATTATCCTTTCACCTTTATGACGGGGCATGGCAACGTGATCTTTTCCGACCAGGAAGCCCGGAACCTGCGTAAATACCTTACCGGCGGAGGCTTTTTGCATATCGATGATAATTACGGGCTCGACCAATATATTCGCCCGCAAATGAAGAAGGTGTTTCCTGAGCTTGATTTTGTTGAACTGCCGGTTAATCACCCTATTTACCATCAAAAATATGACTTCCCGAACGGCTTACCCAAAATTCATGAGCATGACGGCAAGCGTGCCCAGGGTTTTGGATTGATATACAAAGGCAGATTAGTTTGTTTTTACACTTATGAGTGCGATTTGGGCAACGGTTGGGAAGATTATGGCACCTATGCCGGCGATACCCAGGAAGGCCGCCAAAAGGCCCTTAAAATGGGCGCAAATTTAATTCAATACATCTTTACCCAATAGTTGCCTCTTTGTTCCGCAGCGCATTATGCAATGCACCATTTTCTTTATACTGTAGTTAAACATTGGATTTTGCTTATGGAACCTTTGTGGTTAATAATAATATGTTTAGCTTTATACCAGCCCCTAAACAAATAATATATAAACCGCTTATTTCCAAATCTAAATCCTATGTATAAATTAAGTATTAATAGCCATTTTAATATTGAAGCTGAGAGAACCATTGCGGCGGGACTGCTTATTAACGGGGTTAAAAGAGATGCGGATATCAAACCAATACAACCTGGTATTTACCACGTCATCGAAAACAACCGCTCATACAATGTCGAGGTAGTCAATTTTAACGGTGACGAAAAAACTGCTGAAATAAAAGTTAATAATCATATATATAGCATTAGTGCTAAGGATCAATTTGATATACTGCTTGATAAGCTTGGTTTTAGTAATTTAAACAGTGCCAGGATTAGCGAAATTAAAGCCCCTATGCCAGGTTTGGTATTGAAAGTATTTGTAAATAAGGGAGATATCATTAAAAAAGGTGACAATCTCTTTGTGCTTGAAGCTATGAAGATGGAGAACATCATCAAAGCCCCCGCCGATGTAACGGTTGGAAAGATATTAATAAAGCCTGGAGATAAAGTTGAAAAAGGGCAGATTTTAATGCTTTTTTAACTGATTGTTATTGTTCTAAATATGCGATAATAACATTTTTGCAACAAATGCAACGTAGTTTTAAGGCTTTTGTTGTTTCTACACATTTTTTTTACGAACTTACTTTCTTAATTAACAATATTAACTTATGAAGAAACATCTACTAACAATTCTGTTGTTATGTACTTGTATTGCCTTCGGTTTTGCTCAAAACCGGGTTATTACAGGTAAAGTAACAGATCAGAAAGACGGCTCGCCCTTACCGGGGGTAAGCGTAACTGTAAAAGGAGTTGCCGGGCTTGGCACCCAAACCGACATTAACGGTGGTTATAAACTTAGTGTGCCGGCAAATGCTAAAGGTTTAGTTTTTAATTTTTTAGGGTACCTTCCCCGCGAAATCGCTATAAATGGAGCAGCGGTAAATGCACAGTTGACCACAGATTCAAAAGTACTTAATGAGGTTGTGGTTGTAGGATATGGTACACAAAGCAAGCGATCATTGACCGGCTCTGTTTCAAAGATTAAAGGCGGCGACATAGAAAATATTCCTGTACCAAGTCTTGAATCGGCTATACAAGGCCGGAGCCCGGGCGTATACATTCAGGCTCAAAACGGTAAATTAGGGCAGGGTATCCAGGTTAGGGTACGTGGTGCATCTTCTGTATCAGCCGGCAGCCAACCATTATACGTGGTGGACGGATTGCCGATTACTGTCAATGATTTTTCAAGTAACGGAGCATCTACTAATCCGCTTGTGGATTTGAACCAGAATGATATCGAGTCTATCGATATTTTAAAGGACGCTTCTGCGGCAGCTATATATGGTTCGAGAGCATCAAATGGCGTTGTTTTGGTTACCACAAAAAAAGGTAAAGCAGGTTCAACAAAAATTACCTATAATCAATATTATGGTTTTAGTAAGCCGACCCGTGAACGCGAATTTCTAAATTCAAAAGAATATTTAAAACTTGTACAATCGGCTGCAGTTGCAGGTGGTTTGGAAGATTATGCGAAAAGCCGTTTGACCAGATATGCTGCGGGAAATGCAAACTATGCAAATACAAATGTAAATACCAATTGGCAAGATCAAATCACTCAGCACGCTCCGGTTCAAAATTATAACCTTGTATTTTCGGGTGGTACAGAAAAAACAAAATTTTACATATCCGGAACTTATAACGACCAAAAAGGTTGGATACTAAAGAACAAGATCAATCAATACAGTTTACGTACAAATATCGAAAATCAGGCTACCAACTGGCTTACAGTAGGTGCCAATTTGAGCGTTTCGCGTACGCAAAATCACCGTTTGGATAATGATAATGCTTTTTCGACCCCCGAGCAAATCGTTGCATTGTCACCTATTACACCTGTCATTGACCCGCGTACGGGCCTGTTAAGTGGTCAGCTTGATCCCGCCACCGGCTTGCCAAATAGTAATTTCCCGGTGTATTTTAACCCGCTGCTAAATTCTGAAAATAGTTATTTCATTACTACGGATTATCGTAACCTTGGTAATGTTTTTGGAGAGATTAAGATATTGCCATCTTTAACTTTCAGGAGTGAGGTAGGTGTAGATATTTTAAATTCAAGTGAAGATAATTATTCAGGCAGCCTTACTGCACGTAATTCGGGCACTAATAATGGAGTGGGTTTTAATTCTTCAATAACGTCCATTAATTTTAACACCAATAACTTTTTACATTTCTTAAAGGATTTTGGAAAAAGCAGTATTGATGCGGTTGGCGGTATGACCTATCAAAGACAGCAAAATGACTTAAATTCACTGAATGGTGAACAATTTCCAAGCGATGCTTATAAGAAGCTAATAAGCTCCGCAAGTATCACCAGCGCTTTGTCATCGTCAACTGCTTATTCATTACTGTCTTATTTTGCAAGAGCTAATTATAAATATCATGACAGGTATCTTTTATCATTAAGCGGTCGTATCGACGGGTCTTCAAGGTTCGGTGCCGATCACCGGTATGGTTTCTTCCCTGCAGGTTCTGTTGGGTGGATAGTTTCGGAAGAAGGTTTCATGAAAAATCAAAAGCTGATATCTGACTTGAAATTAAGAGGCAGCTATGGTTTAACCGGTAACTCTGAGATAGGTAATTTTCCGGCGCGGGGGCTATATACCGAATTTGGTTATGCAGGTGTTGCCGGAGCGAGGCCTACGCAATTACCAAATCCCGATTTAAAGTGGGAAACTACTGCCCAAACAGATATAGGTGTGGATATCGCTTTTTTAGGAGGCCGCTTAGCAGGCCAGTTTGATGTTTATTTGAAGAAAACAAAAGATCTGCTGTTGAATGTACAAGTACCGGCAACTTCCGGATTTACTACCATTACACAAAACCTCGGTAAATTGCAGAACAAGGGCTTGGAAATTCAGATAGATTCAAAAAATCTTGTGGGTAAAGTAACCTGGAATACAAGCTTTAATATCTCATTCAATCGCAATAAAATAACTGATCTTAAAGGACAGGTTATAACAGGCAGCGGCGATGCTGTTAACCGTGCCATGGAAGGACAGCCCTTAGGTATATTTGTGGCTCCGGAGTTTGCCGGCGCTGATCCTGCAAATGGTGATGCCTTATATTACAAAAATACCGATTTAGGCAATGGTAAACGAGACCGTACCAAAACTAATGATTACAATGAGGCGGTTCCTGTTGTAGTTGGTAATCCAAATCCCAAATATATCGCAGGACTAAATAACAGTATCAGTTACATGGGTATAGATTTTAGTTTCCTGATACAATCAGTTAATGGGAACCAAATTTATAACGGTGCCGGTCAGTATATGTCAGTTGGTTTTAACAATGGTTTTGATAACCAAACCCGCGATCAGCTGCTGGCCTGGACAAAACCCGGGCAAATTACCAATGTGCCTGAAGCCCGTTTATTTGGCGGAAACGGAGTTAACCCAAGTTCAAGGTTTCTGGACGACGGTTCATACGTGCGTTTGAAAAATATTGTGTTAGGGTATAACTTCCCTAAAGCATTGATAAGCAAAATTAAATTATCAAGCCTAAGAGTTTATGCACAGGCTACTAACCTGGCTACCTGGACAAAATACAAAGGTTGGGACCCAGAGCTTAATTCCGATGCGTTTTCAGGAAATATTACTCAGGGGTATGACTTTTATGCCGCACCTCAGGCTAAGACTATAACTTTTGGTATAAACGTGGGATTTTAATTTAAGCTGAAGAACAATGAAAAAAACTAAATATTCAATTATAGCATTAAGCACAATAGTAATGCTGTATAGTTCCGGCTGCCAAAAGCAACTGGATATAAAGCCACAGGATTCAGTTGAACAGGATCTTGCAATTAAAACTTCAAAAGATGTTCAGGGCGTACTTGTGGGTGCTTATACAGCAGCCGGTTTAAGAGGGTTATATGGTGGCCGGTTTCAATCAACCACAGACTTTTTAGCTGATGATGGCGACTTTTCATATTTCGGAACTTTTTCAGAATATACTGAACTGGCAAATAAAGCGCTAACCGTTAATAATATTTTTGTTGAAGGTGTTTGGGATAGTGGGTATAATGCTATTAACGTGTGCAACAACGTTTTGGCCAACTTAAATCTGGTTGATGCTGCTAATAAGGATAGAGTGGAGGGTGAAGCCAAATTTTTACGGGGCATGATCTATTTTGATTTGGCAAGGGTGTTTGGTAAGGCATGGAATGATGGAACGCCCGCTTCAAATCCGGCTGTACCAATAATATTAACTCCAACAACTTCAATTCCTGGTATTCAGAAGCCTTCACGCAATACAGTTGCTGAAGTTTACGCACAGGCTATAAAGGATCTTACAGATGCCGAGGCAAAACTGGATACTTATAAAACTTCATTCGCTAACTCTCCTGATGCTTCAGCGGTGCTCGCGCGGATATATCTCACACAGGAAAAATTTGAACTTGCCGAACAGGAAGCTACTAAGGTAATTAGTTCGGGTTTATACTCTTTGGTTCCTGTGTTTAAGGATGAGTTCCAAAATTATGAACAGGCAACACGTGTGTTCAATTCGAGTGAAGATGTGTTTGCTATTCAGATGTCTCCCCAATCAGGTTTCAATGCATTAAACGAAGTGTTCGCCAGTGCCGATTTTGCAGGCAGGGGAGAAACTGTAATTAATCAACAACACTTTGACAGGTATGAATCGGGAGATGCAAGAGCTGATGAGTTTTATAATGATGGCGATAATTATACTGCTAAATTCAATAATAAGTTTGGTAATGTGATTGTGATAAGGCTTGCCGAAATGTACCTGATAAGATCAGAAGCCAGGTCGCAAAAAACAACTCCTAATGTTGCAGGTGCTATATCTGATTTGAATGTTGTAAGAAACCGGGCCGGATTAGCCAATACAACTGCAGCAAGCAGTAAGCAGGCGTTACGTGCTGCGGTAGAGAATGAACGCCGTGTGGAACTGCCTTTTGAAGGTTTCAGGCTGTTTGATTTAAAACGATACAAAGGTAGCACGGTTACTACAGATGAAGACGGAAATGTGGCAGATACTTTTGAGTGGAACTCGCCAAAATTGATCTTCCCAATCCCGAAACGCGAGCGCGATGCAAACCCTAATTTAACGCAAAACGAAGGATATCAATAACAACTGTATTCTTTTAAATGTTTATATCCCGGTGGTAGCTTACCACCGGGATTTTACTTTATTAACCTAAGTAAGTCTTTCAGTTAACCTGATGTTATTTGCTGACCAGATTGGGTTTAGCTGCTATTTGAAGTTTACTCATATTAAACATACCTAAAACACCATGGAAGATCAACAAATACTTGCCGCCCTGAATGCTCATTGGCAGGCATCGGCAGCCGGTGATATCAACGCGGAACATGACATATACGATGATGATGTGATCTGTGATTATCCTCAATCAGGCGAGCGGATTTTTGGGCGCATTAATTTGCAGGCCTTGCGTGGGCATCATCCGGGTAAGCCATCGGGTTTTCGTGTCAGGAGGATTCTGGGAAAAGGCGATACCTGGGTCACGGAATATACCGTTAAGTATCAGGAGCAGCTGGCTTACACGGTAAGCATTATGGAGTTTCGTGAGGATAAGGTAATACATGAAACACAGTATTTCGCAGATCCCTTCGAAGCCCCGGCCTGGCGAAGCCAATGGGTTGAGCCGATCGATGGATAACGCATTGTTGAAGCAAGATCTATGCTGATTGGTGATAATCTATTTTGATTACTTTAAAACAAATAAGGCCTCTCATTACTGAAAGGCCTCATTTCAAATATCTGTTATAAAAATTATCTTGTTTTAAACGGTTTAGCTTTTTTAACCGGGTAATGTGGTTTGCCATTAGGGTTAATTTCGGGAGCGCCAACTAAGGTCATTGCACAGCGGAAACCAACTTCGGCACTTGCCTCGTCCTGATCCATAAAACGACGGGTAGCAGGGTTTAGCCAAAACGCCATGTCGTTCCATGATCCACCTTTGTAAACTTTAGAGTGATCATTAACCAGGGTGGTTGTTCCGTAAAGAGCTTTATTAACTTCGTCTTTTTCACCCCTCGCATCCGGGTTGTAAGCTTTCCCCGAGTTTTTAGGCAGCAATGAATCAATTGGTAATGAACCTGTTTGAGGAGTTGTAAGAGGCGCGTTTGGATTGGCGCTTTGCGCGACTGTATTCTGTTGCTGTAAAGCTAAAAGTTCACTGTATTTTAGCTTCTTATTAGCATGTGCGGGATCTTTGATTGGCTTGCCATATTTGTCTTTTGCATAAAGTCCTTTGCTTGGATCTGCAAGGCGTTTGTTTGAAAACTCATTACCGCGGAAAGGGTTAAAATCTTCAAACTCCTCAAATGATGTTTGGCGGTAGGTATCAGCAACCCATTCGTTTACATTACCCGCCATGTTATACAAGCCAAAATCATTAGGTGCATATGAACGTACAGGGGCGGTAATGTCTGCCTTATCGTTCAGGTAACCGCCAACACCGGCGTTGTCACCGTTGCCGCGTTTAAAGTTTGCCATGATCAAGCCACGGGTTTTGCTTTTTGCCGAACGTACTCCCATACCGTTCCAAGTATATATTTTGCCATCATCGATGTTTTCAAACTGGGTATTTCCTGCAAGGGCTAATGCTGCATATTCCCATTCGGCTTCTGATGGTAAGCGATATGCTTGCTTAAGGATCCCGTCTTCCATACGTACAGGCCTAACGGCTTTGCCGCCTTTTCCTGTCCCTGCCTGGGCATTAGGGCTCAGGTTAGGCATCATTTTTTTACCATCGATGCCTGCTCCGGTCATCTGGCCGTTGAGGTAAATATCAGTATTAAAAGGTTGTCCGTTCGCTGCAATGCCGGCATCACCGCCGCCACCTTTTTTGCCCATATCTTTCCACGCTACCATTTTTCCGGTTTCGCGTAAAATGTTTTCATTGGTACGGTCGGTGCGCCATGAGCAATAATCCTGTGCCTGGTCCCAGGTTACGCCTACAACAGGATAATCCTGAAAAGCAGGATGACGCAGGTAGTTATCTACATATGGCTCATTATAAGATAAAGGATGACGCCAAACCAATGTATCAGGCACCGCATTGTAATATAACTCGCGATCCTGCGGGAAAGTAATGTTTATCCAATGCAGGTAATCAAGCCAATCCTGATTTGATACCTCGGTTTCGTCCATGTAAAAAGAAGGCACGGTAACCCTGCGGCGTACATTATTATAATCGTAAGTTATGTCCTGGTCGGCACTGCCTCCCATAACAAAAGTACCACCCTCAATAGGCACCAGTCCGGGCCCTGGAGATGGATGGCTTTGCCTAAAACGCTCATAACCGCCGTTGTTTTTATCGTTATAAGTTATACCCGTTTTTTGCGATTGCTCACGTTTACTGCAGCTACTCATCACGGCACCTAAAGCCAACAATCCCAGAGCAGTTTTAGTAAAAAGTATTTTCATATTTTTACAATTATATTAAGTGGTAAATTTATAAAAAAATGGATACAGTGCTTATGCTAATGAACCATTATTTAGAAATAAATACTACAATTATCAGAGGTTTTAACGAAAATTTAATGAAATTAGTTGCGTTGATTTAAATTTTTGATTTAACTTTCAGCAAAAGCGGGGACTTGAAAATGTGAAGCAAGTCATGGTCCTATGTTTATAAAATACAAATTGTTAAAACCTAACTCCTACAAATGAAGTTTTTTACATTTCGAGGCCTTGCTATCATTACCCCATTTTTATTGCCACTTGCTGCTGCTGCGCAAACAAATCCTAACGGAAGTAATATCAATGCAATTCCCACCGAGGTCCCTTTTTTAAATATTTCACCTGATTCGCGTTCGGGGGCTATGGGGGATGCTGGGGTGGCTTTGTCGCCGGATGTAAATGCGAATTTTTGGAATCCGTCAAAGCTTGCATTTTTAGAAAGTAATGATGCGTTGTCTGTATCATATAGCCCCTGGTTAAGGCATCTTGTGCCTGATATCAGCTTATCATACCTGAGCTATGCCCATAAAATTGATGAGCGGAACACAATAGGCGCTTCGCTCAGGTATTTTAATTATGGTTCCATTCAGCTTACCGATGATAACACAAACGACCAGGGTACTTACACACCAAACGAGTATTCGTTAGATGTTTCATTTGCCCGTAAGTTTGGCGATAATTTTTCACTGGGCCTTACTGCCCGGTATATTCATTCCAATATATCAAGTATTTCGTTTGCCACCGGCTCAAGCCAGGCGGCAAAAGCCGGCAATGCTTTTGCTGCAGATGTTTCACTATACTACACGGCGCCTTATGGTGATGGCAATACTTTTGCTTTTGGAACCCACATTTCAAACATTGGTACAAAAATCAGCTATAGCGATGTGGGCAACAAGTATTTTTTGCCGGCCAACTTGAAATTAGGGGTGGCTAACACCTGGCAGTTAGATGATGTTAATGAGTTTACAGCAACCTTCGACATCAACAAACTGCTGGTACCAACTCCGCCCCTGCGCGACAAGGATGGTAAGATCATCAAAGGCAAGGATGATAATGTATCGGTGCCGGCGGGTCTTTTTCAATCGTTTGGCGACGCACCGGGTGGTTTCAGTGAAGAGTTGAAAGAGATCAGCTTTTCGCCGGGTGTTGAATATTGGTACAACAAACAGTTTGCTGTGCGGGCAGGCTATTTTTATGAAAACCCCAACAAAGGCGACAGGCATTATGTTACCATGGGTATTGGGTTTAAGTACAGCGTTTTTGATTTTGATTTTTCGTACCTGGCAGCCAGCCAGCAAAATAGTGCCCTGGCCAATACTTTGCGCTTCACTTTGTCGGCAAATTTTGGTGGTACAACAAATGCTTCTAAAAGATAATGGGTAAAATTAAGGTAGGTTTTGGGTTTGATGTACACCAGCTAAAAGAAAATCACCCCTTCGTTTTGGGCGGAGTTAAACTTGAGCACCATGCCGGTGCTTACGGACACTCAGACGCCGATGTATTGTTACACGCCATTTGCGATGCCCTGCTGGGGGCGGCAAACCTGCGCGATATAGGCTTTCACTTTTCAAATAAGGATGACAGATGGAAAGGTATCAGCAGCTTGATCCTTTTACAGCATGTTGTTGCCCTGATCAAAGAAAAAGGGTTTGCTATTGGCAATATCGATGCCATGGTATGTCTTGAGGCTCCGAAGATCAACCCGCATATCCCGGCAATGAAAACCTACATAGCCGAAGCTGCGGCTATCAGCGAAGAAGATATTTCCATTAAAGCTACCACAAACGAGCAAATGGGTTTTATTGGTAGGGAGGAAGGCGTTGTGGCTTATGCGGTTTGTTTGATTGAAAGGGAGTAAGGAAGCACTCTATAGTTACAAACTAAGGGCATAGTCGTCCGAAGTCAGAGACTTCGAATCCGTATACTATAGTTTGTAACTAAACGATCTTTTAATCCTAACTATAATGCTTATACAACAAATACACAATCACCGCAACTATTGCCACGCCAATTACCATATATATTGGCTGCGCTTTTTTGCTTCCTGAGCCATCAACTTTCACATTGCCGGTGCGTTTAAGCACTCCCCATCCGCTCAATTCGCCTTTCAATGCTTTTCGCAGTGATTTAAACAGTACGTAATACATTAGTTGCCGCCACATAAAACGCTGCGGAATGATATAAATGAGTTTCTTGTAGTCTTCCTTTTCCATCCGGAAAGCGATGATGCCTACTATAAAATCAACCACCACAAATGCTACGTAATAAAGCAGCATCTTTTCGGGTTTTTCACCGAACAGGGCGAATAGCATCATCAGGTCTGCCAGAGGGGAGAACAGCGGCAATATGATCTGGAAGATAAGGATGTTTGGCATCCCCACCATCCCAAAGAACTTGTACTTTTTGTTAAACAATGCGTCACGGTTTTTCCAGAAACTTTGCATCACACCAAAACTCCAGCGGAAACGCTGTTTAAGCAGCATGTTTATCGTTTCCGGCGCTTCGGTATAAGCAATGGCTTCGGCGCAGTTACGCACTACGTAGCCTTGTTTCAGGATACGCATGGTAAGGTCGCAATCCTCGGCAAGGGTATCATAGGTGAACCCGCCTGCGCGGAAAATAGCCGATTTACGGAATGCCCCAATAGCCCCGGGCACAACGGTAATACTGTTAATGAGATCAAACGCGCGGCGGTCCATATTTTGTGCGGTGATATATTCTATCGACTGCCAGCGGGTGATGATATTGGTTTCGTTGCCAACTTTAACGGTTCCGGCTACGGCGCCAATTTCCTCATCTGTAAAATAGGTCATGAGCTGGTAAACAGCATCAGTTTTGAGCTGGGTATCGGCGTCAATACAAACCACAAAATCATTTTGGGCGTGGGTAATGCCAAAGTTTAATGCTGATGCCTTACCTCCGTTTGGTTTGGTTAAGATCTTGATGAGCGGATTACCTTTATAGGCGGATTCTACAACCTCAAATGTTTTATCTTTTGATCCGTCATCAACGAAAATGATCTCGAACGATGGATAATCGGTTTTGAGCAGGCTTTGTATAGTTGCTACTGCATTAACTTCCTCGTTGTAGGCAGGAACAATGATGCTCACCGCAGGCATCACATCGGCATTGCGATCAAGCTTTTTGGATTTTTTATCCATGCTTCGCTGCCTTACAGCCAAAATACCAATAAGCACAATGCGACCAATAGCCAGGAATATAGCCGACAGGAATATATAAATCAGCGCCCAGTTTATATAGTAATAACCATGAATAAAAACATCATAAGCGGGCCCGAAAATGCCTGTGCTTGGATCCGGTTTAATCGGCGGCATCAGGTCGTCCTTAGTTTTGCCCAGCACATCGGCAATAGTGGTAAACTGGTACCCTTGCGATTTAAAGTAATGAATGATTGCAGGAAGGGCTTTAACGGTTTCTTCACGAGTATCACCTCCTGCATCATGCAGTAATATCATCGATCCGTTATCTTTTTGCCTTATGGTGCGGGCGATGATACTATCGGCAGTTACGCCGGGCTGCCAATCCCAGGGATCGATAGATTCGCCGATGGTGATATAGCTTTGACGGCGGCTTTCCGCAACCGGAATAACTTCGGCAAGGGTTTGCGGCTCGGCATCGGCATTAAATGGCGGGCGGAAAAGGATGGTGCTTCGGCCGGTTACCGATTCAATAAGTTTGCGCGTGGAGTTAAGCTCCAGGATCACCCTTTTTAAGCTGATGGTTGAAATATCGGGGTGGAAGAACGTGTGATTGCCTATTTCATAACCTTCTTCGTATTCGCGCCGCAATAACTGTATGTTTTTTTCGGCCATAGAACCCACAACAAAGAATGCTGCCGGTACCTTTTCGGCTTTGAGGATATCTAAAATACGCGGGGTAAAATCGGGGTCGGGGCCGTCATCAAAAGTTAAAACCACCTTTTTAGGGGCATAACCATACCTGCGGATCACATATTTAGTAGGAAGTTTTATATAATGCTGATCGAGGATGGTAAACGTAGATGTATCCATTTTTACATCAATTACCCCGGTGGTAGGAGTAGTAATGAGGTCAAGCACCTCGCCATCACCATCATAGTCAACATTTACACGGTTGTTCAAACCTACAGACGTAAGTCTCCGCATATCCACACCTGTTTTTTTCAATGAGTCTATCGACAGGTTTTTCTGGAAAAATGTCCACAAACGCGGATCTTCGGCACCTAAACGCCATAAAGCCACGCCGCCGGTGGCCCAGTCGTCGGCCATGCGGATCACGTTAAAGTTTGTTGCCGCGTCTGTAAAGTAAATGGTATGGTCAAGGCTGTCCTTGTCCATATAAGTAAAGTGCAGGTTGGCCGAATTAGGATCAAAAGTAATTTTGCTTTTTTGCTCCTCTGCAGTACTGATAGCCTGCTGATAACCGATAGTTTTACCTACACTGCCTTCGGGCCAGTCATAAGCGCCGCCTGCAAATGTTAAGATTATTTTTTCTGACGGCACTTTTGAACATACGTCATCGAGGATTTGCTCAACCCAGCGCTGATTTGAAAGATCACCGGCATTGGTTGCTTCATAATGCTCATCAATAGCCATGATGAACAGGAAATCGTTTACATGCTGGAGCTTTGTGATATCAAAACTTTCATCCTCCGGCACTACGTTTTGAGTAACCAGGAAACCTTTGGCATGCAAGGTTGTATAAAGCTCATTTTGAAATGCTATGTAATTTTTACTGTTGCGGTCCCTTAGCTCATCAAAATCAACGTTGACACCCTTCAGTTTATTTTTGGTAAGCGAGTTAACTATGCTGTTAATAAAATTACTACGGAGTGTTTTATTGTTAACAATACGGTCGACATCTTTAGTGTCGTAGCCGCCATGTGTGTTGTTGTAGTTTACGTAGTTTGACAGCGATACAATAATTGGTTTGTTGTATTTTTTATTGAGGTTCATCAGCCCGGTATCGAGCTTGGTTACCACGGTATCAGTTTTAGGTACTATAGAAAAGCCTTCGCTCACTACCATATCCAGGTGGCCAATATTCACCACCAGCGAGTTATAAGCCTGTGGTTCCCACGCACGATAAAATGCGGCGTTTATACGGTCTTTATTGTTAGGTTGTTTAAGCTGGTGTAATTTCTTAGCTCTCTCAAGTGCTTCTATTTCAGATTTTTGTATTTTGAATGATTTGAACTTCGTTGACTTTTTTAATTGCTCAAGCTCCTCCTTGGTCATTTTTTTGGGAGCAGGGTTAAGGTTGGGAAGCTCGGGGTAGTAGGTTGAGCGGATAGTAACGAAAACGGCTATTATACCAATAATCAATACAGCCAGTAGTACACGACTCAACCATTTAAAACGGTTCCACCTACCGGGATTATCAGCCTGAAAAACTTGCTTGCTTGATGACATTAAGAAAAATTACTTTATTAAAAGTATGGGTTACTTATGAAGATTGTATGAAATGAGAATTGGGCATTATTTGGTGGTTTTTCCGGGTTCAATACCTGAAAAATCGACACCACATTTGCAATTGCCGCCGCAGCTTTTTTTAGTAGTAAGCGCCCTGTACATCATACGGCCGATGTAAAAAACAGCGCCTGCAAAAAGTATCGCGATAATGATGATTTGCATATTCATAAAGACAAAATTAAGCATTATTTAATATATACGTACAGACAGGGTAATTAGTGTAAAGTTTAACGCGGCATAAAGGCAACTGTGCCGCCAACCCAATTAAAATGCTTGTTATAACGCACGCCTATCATTTTTCCGCGGCTTAAGCGCGCAAGGTTAATGGCAAGCGTAGGTTTTTCATCCCCATCGGGCCAAAGATAAAGTAACCTGATCTCGGCTTTTACACCGCCTTCCGGCGATTGCACAACAGGCTCGTAATTCACCTTTTCTTGCAAGATCCAGTTTTCAGGATCTGTAATGGTTTCTATGTCTTCCTTACTAATATCGATAATTACCCCCTGACCTGCAAAGGAGAACAACGGTTTAAGCACATAGTTTTCCAAATTAGCAGGGATTTGCTTCAATTGGTGCAAAAACTGTGTTTGGGGAATGTAATCGCCCGTTAAAAAAGGCATGGTGAATTTGCTGATGCGATAAAACCAGTTGGGATGAGTGATCCATTCAACCTCAAGAGGCTGCCTGATATCGGCCGTCGTGGTAAAAATATCCGGATCGCCCGCTATCTCGTCAAATATTAAACGATTATAAATCCGTTTAATTTGTTTCTTTTGATCGCCCACTTTATAATAAAGTTTTTTACCATCCTGGATCAGATCGCCTAAAGACACCACCGGCGTACCAACATATTTTTGTGTGAGATAAAAATCTACCGCTGTTTTTTGCTCCGGGGCGTTTACATCCATCAGTACAACTTCATCAGGCTGATAAGGGCTTATGATTGTTTTTTTAAGCAGATCGAGATAACTTTCCTTACCCAATCCTCCAAAAAAGATAGTTTCATCAGCCGGAATATCAAAGACCTCGCGGTAGGTATTGCCCAGGTGCACCTGGAAGCCGTAAAGTGAAGGGAAGCCCTGCAATTCGATGAGTTTGGGTACGATATTACCCTGCTCATCTTTACAGATGCCAAAATCCAATGCGATAAAATGAGGGTGATCATTTTCATTGGCTACCCGCCAAAAATCGGGGATAGCCCGCTCAGTAAGTTCTTTGAAATTGGGCTTGAGGATTGTATCAGTAATATCATTACCGGCGGCGATGAGCTTATCACGAAAATCGGCAGTCAAAAACACCGGTGTTTCCGCAACACGGAAGGGAACCGGTTCACGTAGCCCTTCATTAAGAAGATTCAGAAATTGACTGTACTTTTCCTCGCTGAATGTTTCGTTAAATGTTTTTCTGGCTGGTGGATTCATTACCTTTCATATTGTGATGTCATTGCGAGCGTAGCGCGGCAATCGCATACTATACAGAGCGGTCTGGCCTCCGTGCGATTGCCACGCTACGCTCGCAATGACGTAGTGTTTATACTACACCCAACACGTTCTCTACCGCCATATCCAAAAAATTAGGGATCAGTGTGTGCTGGGTATGTGTTATTTTATCCGGATCGTCGAGGCGTTCCAGCATCTCATGGTATTTAACTTCTCCATGCTCGCTGATGACTTCGTCCTTTTTTTCTTCGCGAAGCAGCATCCCTTTCATCCCTCCGGCATCGGCCTCGGGGTGAAATTGGGTAGCAAAAAAATAATCGTTATACCTGATGGCCATCATTGCCCTTGGTAAATCAACATGCGGACGTTCTTTCTCTATTGCTACCAGTTGCATGCCCAGTTCTTTAAAGCGTTTTTCATCAGGATTGATCACCTGCCAGCTGCGCGAGTCAACAGCGTAAAAAGGTTCGGCTAAACCTTCAAATAGTGGTTCGTTTAAGCCAAGCCCAGTTTTATTAACCGGCAATACTCCGAATGAAGGGGAGCGGCGCATATTAATATCGCCCAGTTTATAATAACGGCACATTAACTGAAACGAATGGCACACGAAGAACACATGCTTTTTATTGCTGTTATTAGATAAGTTATGATCTTCCAGTTTATTAACCAGGTTAAAGTATTTCTTTTCCCACTCGGTACCCTCGGTTTCCAATGGATTGCCGGGCCCTCCGCTTGATATATAAATATCAAAATTGAGATCGGCCATTTCGCATTTGCGGCGTACATCAAAGATCTGGTAAGTTAAATTCAGATCGTGTTCGGTTCGGTATCGCTTTAAAATATCCTGGAAACCGCGCATACCCTCGTTCGCTATCCCATCATACAGATCAAGTATGGCCACTTTTATTTCCGGTTTCATAAGCGAGCCCCCTCTAAATCTCCCCCGGTAGGGGAGACTTTTTGTTTTTTAAATAAAAAAATAACTAGTCTCATTTGATCTGCCATGTAACTGATTTTTAAGCCCTCCCTCCCGGGGAGGGTTTGGGAGGGGCCGTTGGGTGGGGCTACAACCCCTTCAAAGTTTGTGAAGTGATATAATCCACCACGTCGGCAAAGTTATTGTTTTGCTGGTAAATGGCCAGTTGCCTGTCGGCGCCGGTGCCGTGCTCCAGGATATTGTGTACATATTGCAGGTCATCTCGTGAGCCGAGTTCATCAACTACATCATCTACAAAATCAAGCAGCTCCAAAATCAGCGAACGGGTGTTTACCTCCATTTCCTTGCCAAAATCTATCATTTTGCCGTCGATACCGTACCGGGCCGCACGCCATTTATTTTCGTTGATGAGCGCGCGCGAATAGTTAATGAACTTCATGTTTTGCGCCCTGAGCTTGTATAACTTGGCACATAAAGCCTGGAACAAAGCTGTAAACGCGATGGTTTCATCAACCAGCATAGGGCAGTCGCAAATTCGGAACTCGATGGTTTCAAAGAAAGGGTGTACCCGGATATCCCACCAAATTTTTTTGGCGTTATCAATGCAATTGGTCTTTACGAGCAGCTTAATGTAGCGGTCATACTCCTCAATGCTGCTGAAATAATCGGGGATACCGGTGCGCGGAAACTTATCAAAAACCTTGGTACGGAATGATTTGAAGCCTGTGTTCCGCCCTTCCCAAAATGGTGAATTGGTTGAAAGGGCATACACATGCGGCAAAAAATAACGCACCTGGTTGGCAATGTGAATAGCCATATCGCGGGATTGGATGCCAACATGCACATGCAAACCAAAAATGAGGTTGGAACGGGCCGCCTCCTGCATCTCATCCACAATTTCAAAATACCTGGGGTTATCGGTAATTAATTGATGCTGCCAGTGCGAAAACGGGTGTGTACCCGCGGCGCCAATCCGCAGACCAATATCACCTGCCAGTTGCGCTACCGTGGTACGAAGCTTACTTACCTCCTTGCGGGCCTCCTGGGTATTGCGGCAAATGTGGGTACCCACCTCAACCACGGCCTGGTGCATTTCGGCCTTTACCTGGTCTTCGTGGATTTTTTGGGCAGCATCCACAATTTTTTGCTCATGGGATTTGAGTTCCCGCGATACGGGATCAATCACCATAAATTCTTCTTCAACGCCTAAGGTAAACTCGTTCATAATTGGTTAGGGTTATGATATTTCATTTTCAAAAGGGCGGGATTGTGCGATTCCCCTCTTGAGAGGGGTGGAGGGGTGTGTTTTGCTTTGATTTTATAATTCGTACAACACACCCCTGCTATCGCTCTTTCCAACCGCGCCCCCTCTCAAGAGGGGAGTTTAGGAGCTTCTTATTTCTTAGCCGCTTTTTTAGGCTTAGTCACTGCTTTTTCTTTTACAGCGGCTGCTTTTGCGGCGGGTTCTTTCACTGCTGCCGCTTTTACTGCCGGTTCTTTCGCAGCAGCAGCTTTTGCTGCCGGTGCCTTAGTTACTGTGGCTTTCTTCACTTTCCCTTCTGTTTCAATAGCATGGTCAACCATAGCCACGGAAACATCAGCTTTAACAGTCGCTTTTTTTGCAACTGCTATCAAGGGCATTTTTGCTGCCGAAGTTTTTACAAATTCGCCCCAGGTAAGGTTATCCAGGCCATCTTTTTGTTTTTTTGCGCGTTCAATGGCATAATCGGCGGCGGTTTCAACCACCCAGTCAAAGTTTTCCTGGCCAACGCTGGTAACTTCAGCATCGGGGGCGGGGTTACAAAAATCAATCGCGTATGGGATGCCGTCGCGTACGGCAAACTCAACGGTGTTGAAATCGTAACCTAAATATTGGTTTAGTTTGATCACATAATCTTTAATGGTGTCCAATAGCTTTTTAGATGCAGGTGCTTTACCATGCTCATAGCGCAGGTGGTGAGGATTGCGCGGCTCATACTGCATAATTCGCACATGCTTGCCGCCAATGCAATAGCAGCGGAAGTAATCATCAAAAACAACTTCTTCCTGCAGCATCATTACATATTGCTTGGTTTTATCGTACTTGCTGAAAAAATCTTTCTCATTTTCCACTTTGTATACCTCTTTCCAGCCCCCTCCGTCAAAGGGTTTCATGTAAGCGGGGAAACCTACATAGTTGAAAATTCCGTTCCAGTCCAAGGGGTAAGCCAGGTTGCGGAACGACTTGCTGGTGGTGTCATCAGGCAATTCTTTTGATGGCAGGATCACTGTTTTAGGTACCGGAACCCCGATCTTTACAGCAAGGGCGTTGTTAAAAAACTTTTCGTCGGCGCTCCACCAAAAAGGGTTGTTGATTACCGCGGTACCGCAAATAGCGGCGTTTTTTAGGGCCGCGCGATAGTAAGGCACATCCTGCGAAATCCGGTCGATGATCACGGCGTAGTCAAGCGGTTCGGCCTGCATTACCTTATCAAGGCGCACAAATTCGGCGCTGATGCCTTTTTCTGCCTTTTGGTTTACACGGTCAACAAATGCCTGCGGAAATGAATCTTCCTGCCCGAATAAGATACCGATTTTTTTCATGATAGTAGGTGTTTATATGTTTGTTTTTCTTTGGGTTTCAGGTTGACGTAAATCTTGTTCTTTATTTTTTCATTTTTTTCCTGTCTCTTAAGTTCTTGCCTTATTATTTTCTTGTTTCTTGAATCCTGATCTCTTGTTTCTATTTAATCGTTGATAAATAATGCGGGAACATTTCGCGCCAGATGGGCCAGTCATGATTGGCAAAAGGGCGGACATCCAGCCAGTGTTTAATGTTTTTTTGTTTTAAAATATTTGAAAGCTGGATATTATACCCTTTGCATATGTCATACTCGGATGTACCAAGTACAATGTTCATTTGCCAAAGGTCATGATGGTTACTGCCCGGCAAAAAATCGACCGGGTTATTATAAAAAATGTTATCATCATAATAGCCATCGGTAAACATTTTAATATCAAAGGCCCCGCCCATGGTAAACAAATGCCTTACCTTTTCAGGATGTTTAAACGCGAAATTGGCGGCATGATAGCCCCCAAAACTACAGCCAGCGAGAGCTACCTCGCCAACACCTGTTTCATGCATGGCCCAGGGGATGAGCTCGTTTATCAACATGCGATCGTATCCTGCATAGGTTTTGGCCCTGTCGGCCGGGTGTATGCCTTTGTTGTACCAGCTGCGGTGGTCGATAGTATCGGGGCAGTAGATTTTCACCAGGCCATTGTCAACAAACCATTTTACACTCTCGATCAGGCCGAAATCTTTATTTTGATAATAGCGGCCTTTGGTAGTAGGGAAAACGATCACCGGATAACCGCGGTCGCCGAAAACCAGCATTTCAAGGTCGGTGTTGGTGTTGGGTGAGTGCCAGCGGTGAAATTTTTCGGTCAAAGCTTGTAGTTTTTATAATGATTGTAAGTTAGGAGGTTTGTTTGAAAAAGGCAACAGCCTGATAATATTAATCCTTAGCCGCCAAAAAGTAAAATGTATAGCTTATTTTTGCGCCCTTAATTTTAATTTAGAAAGAGATGTACCCGGGCTGGCTTGATACTGAAATGACGATAACCGAACAAGAAATAAATATAACCTCGGCGCTGCTGGAGCGGAAAGTGACTTTAACCATCCTAAAGCCGGAAGATAGTGATATTGCCGAACCGCTAAACCTGCTGCTGCTTAATGACGGACAGGAGCTTGAAAACCTCGGATTAAAAACCACGCTCGAAACATTATATAATACCAATCGCCTTAAGCCGGTGCTGATCGTAGCTATCCATGCCGGAGATAGCCGCCTAGATGAATATGGCATTACCGGTAAACCCGATTTTAAAGGCCGGGGTGCCAAGGCTGGTTTATATACTCAATTTATAAAAGAAGAATTGCTGCCGCAGCTACAACAGCTAACCGGTTTTAACGAATTTGATACAACGGCCTTTGCAGGCTTTTCGCTCGGCGGTTTATCTGCTTTTGATATTGTTTGGAATAACCCGGTGTTATTTGATAAAGCGGGCGTTTTTTCAGGTTCGTTTTGGTGGCGGGGAAAAGACCTTGCTAAAGGTTATACCGATGCCGACAGATTAATGCACCAGGTGATCAGGGAAACCAAAATCAAACCATCCATCAACGCGTGGCTGCAAACCGGAACCAAAGATGAAACCACCGACCGTAATAAAAACGGCATTATTGATGCCATTGACGATACCATAGACCTGATCAAAGAAATGGAGGGCAAAGGTTTTAAACGCCCGGAAGAAATTCAATATATTGAAGTAGTAGGAGGTTCCCATGATACAGCTACCTGGGGAAAAGCAATGGCTAAGTTTTTGGTTTGGGCTTTTGGAAATAAGGTATTAACTGCCTTTTGATACTTTGATTACATTAATTATTAACTATAACTTGTAAACGGCTTTATAATCTCATATATTAAGCGTACCTTTGCGCCAAATTTTAGGGAGCATTTTCATGCAAAAAATAAGAAATATCGCGATTATAGCGCACGTTGACCACGGTAAAACTACTTTGGTTGATAAAATTCTGCACAGCTGTGCCATTTTCAGGGACAATGAGCAAACCGGAGAGTTAATCCTTGACAACAATGACCTTGAACGTGAGCGTGGTATCACCATCGTTTCAAAAAACGTATCTGTAAGGTATAAAGATGTTAAGATCAACATTATTGATACCCCTGGTCACGCCGATTTTGGTGGCGAGGTTGAGCGTGTATTGAAAATGGCCGATGGTGTATTATTACTTTGCGACGCTTTTGAAGGCGCTATGCCTCAAACTCGGTTCGTAACTCAAAAAGCTTTGGCTTTAGGCCTTAAGCCAATTGTAGTTGTAAATAAAGTTGATAAAGAGAACTGCCGCCCCGAAGAAGTTTACGAACAAATTTTTGAATTATTCTTCAACCTTGAAGCTACTGAAGAGCAACTGGATTTCCCTGTTATCTACGGTTCATCAAAACAAGGCTGGATGAGCACCGATTATAAAAAACCAACAACGGATATTTTCCCGTTAATGGATGCTATTTTGGAAAACATTCCTCCGGCGCCTATAGCTGAAGGTACTTTACAAATGCAGATCACCTCTTTAGATTATTCATCTTTCGTAGGTCGTATCGCTATCGGTCGTGTGGCACGTGGTACCATTAAGGAAAACCAACCGGTATCTTTGGTAAAACGCGACGGCACCATCCAAAAATCAAGAATAAAAGAGCTTTATACATTTGAAGGCTTGGGTAAAGTACGTGCTACTGAAGTTAGCTCGGGCGATATCTGTGCCGTAGTTGGTATTGAAGGTTTTGATATTGGTGACACCATTGCCGATTTTGAAAACCCGGAACAACTGGAAGTAATTAAAATTGATGAGCCAACCATGAACATGTTGTTCACCATCAATACTTCACCTTTCTTTGGTAAAGAAGGTAAATTTGTTACTTCACGCCACCTGCGCGATCGTTTGTACAAAGAGATGGAAAAAAACCTGGCGCTTAAGGTTGTTGAAACCGAATCGCCTGATTCATACCTGGTTTATGGTCGTGGTATCCTTCACTTATCGGTATTGATCGAAACTATGCGCCGTGAAGGTTATGAATTGCAGGTTGGTCAGCCGCAGGTTATTATTAAAGAGATCAACGGTGTTAAATGTGAGCCGGTTGAAACCCTGATTGTTGACGTACCGGGTGATGTTGCAGGTAAAGTAATTGAACTTGTAACTCAACGTAAAGGCGATTTGTTGATCATGGAGCCTAAAGGCGATTTGCAACACCTTGAATTTGATATCCCTGCACGTGGCATCATCGGTTTACGTAACAACGTGTTAACTGCAACAGGCGGCGAGGCTATCATGGCACACCGTTTCAAAGCATACGAACCATGGAAAGGTCAGATCCCGGGCCGTTTAAATGGTGTATTGGTATCAATGGATACCGGTAAAACTACTGCTTTCGCAATTGATAAATTACAGGATCGCGGCAGGTTTCACGTTGATCCCGGAGTTGATATTTATGAGGGCCAGATTTTAGGTGAGCACATTCGCGATAACGATTTGGTTATCAACCTAACCAAAGGCAAGCAGTTAACCAACATGCGTGCATCAGGTAGTGATACCAACGTACGGATTGCTCCGGCTATCAAGTTCTCGTTGGAGGAATCAATGGAATATATCCAGGCCGATGAGTATATTGAGGTTACGCCGCAAAGCATCCGCTTGCGTAAGATCTATCTTAACGAAAACGAACGTAAGATCAACGCTAAGAAATTTGTTAGTCAATAATTTTCAATAAACAAGTACATGAAGCCCTTCGGTTAACCGGAGGGCTTTTTTGTTATCAGTTTACCATTGTAAACTACTTTGCCATTTAGTTCGATGGTATAAACATACATGCCTGCCACGAGGTTTACGGGGATGGTGTTTTGTAATTCATTGATGCTTTTAACCAGGGTTAACTTACCATCGATGCTGTATAGTTTAAATTCGTAATTATTGATATCGCCGCTGATGATATTGATCTGGCCGGCAACAGGGTTGGGGTATATAACAAATTGGTTGGGCTGTAAATAAACAGCATCGGCTATGTTGGAGTAGATGATATCGCCATTGATTGTGGTGAGTTTTGCCCGGTAATATTGTTTGCCTTGTCGGGGATTATTGTCTGTATATATATAATCCACCGCCGTACTAACCGGGACGGTATTTAAAGTAACGTATTGGCCGGCAGCTGTTGTTTTTTCCCATGTGATGGATTTAAGATTATAAACACTGCCCAACTGCAGGTTAAGCACAACGGTATTGTTAACTACATTTGCCAATAATGTTTTTACATAGCAGCCAACCCCCTGCGTGGTAGCATTAATAGTATAACTTTTTAGCCCCTCAAAACCACTGCCTGTAGCGCTCACCGCAAAATAAGTTGAAGTTTGTTGTTGCGCGGGTATAATGATGCTGGTATCAGCTGTTGATACAAGTTTTTGAAGCAGGTTATCTTTAATAGTATAAACGTTGTAGCCAGTGCTGCCTGGTTGGGGTTTCCATTGCAGGAGCGTGCCGCTGGCGCAATTATACCCTATATCAAGTGTTAAAGGTTTTGAAATGCTGAACTCCGCGCTGGTAAAAGTTTGACCGCCGATATCCATTTTAAGCATGGTTTTGGTAAAAACATCGGGCGCTGTCCAGGTATAATAGCGGTTTTTAAGGGTGGCATTATTAATGGCCTGCCAGGTTTGGCCGTGATCATAGCTAACGCTTATTGTACCCGATGTGGTATTGAATGAGCTTTGCCATCTCAGGTAATTGTCCTCGCCGGCAAAAAGCTGGTCGCCGGTCGACGGGTAGATCCATTCAAACCGGTTTGATATGATCTCCTGGTGGGCGACATGAAATTTTTGAACACCGGCAGTAACCCTTCTGCCCTTAACATGCACCATGTATGTGCCAGCCGCGGGGTTTTGTAAACTTATTTGTTCTGTGTTGTTTAATGTATCCACTCGTCTTTTTGGCGGGGCAGATAACGAATCGGCAGAGGGGAAGCTGCTGAGCACCCATGGTAAAATTTGCTGCCCGGATGGTGTGGTAACAGTAAGATCGAGATCATTTACCAATGCCCATGGCGCATTAACGGCCGCCGCGGGGTCATTCCAGGCCAACGAAACTTTAAGCTCACTGCAATTCGCGGGGACCGTTATGGAATAGTCTGTTTGTGTAGCATTGCTAACCGAGCCGGTAAAAATGTGTTTTTCATTGATGGTGCGTAATGCTTCCAATGCATTCAATAAACCATAGCCTGTTTTATGGCTGGGGCCTGATGAGCCTGTTTCATCGGCCGAGTTAATGAGTACACTTTTTATAAGCGCGGCAGATGGCAGTTGTTTATATTGTGTTTTATAAGCTTGCTGCAGCAAAGCTACCGTGCCTGATACGAGGGCTGCAGCGCCAGACGTACCATCCTCTCCATCCGCGATCAATTCGGGCTTGATGCGGCCATCATAAGCGGGTCCTGCCGAGCTTAAGGGTTCGGGGGCACCCGTTCTGCCGGTGCCGCCAACCACCAATACATTTTTAGCCTGCTTAAAGTCGCCCGAGAGGTTGGCTACCCCGCTTATGCCGCTGTAAAGCCCGCTTTCGGGTGCAGAAGTGCCGATATTGCCCGATGAAAATACATGCACCAGCGAATCATTTTCAAAAATCTGCTGATCATAAGCGGCACTTTCGGCCCCATAATAATTTTCAATGCCGGTACCATATGAGTGGTTTTGCACCGAAATTCTGAATGATTTAAAGATGGTAGTGCTATCGGGCATTAGTTGTGCAAAAGATGATGACGTGAAATTTACTTTAGGCGCAACTCCCAGGCCTTTGATATATGAGTTGCCATTGCCGCCTATAAGGGTCGCCATGGTGGTAGCGTGTCCTGATGTGATATCGGATGTTTTGAAGGATGTGAAGCTGCGGCCTAACAGGTCGAGATCATTATCATAGCGGTCTTCTTTTACCGAAACGTTAATGCCAGATCCGGTTATACCCGGAAAATTAGCCCCTATGGCCGATATGGTATTTAAGCCGAGATCGATATCGCTAATGGCAAGTTCTTCATGAGGTTGGCGCACCTCATTGGCAAATAATATATAGTCCTGTTGAAGTAAGGCAGGTAGGTTTTCTAACTTGATTTTAAGACGTACTAAGTTGCCGGTTTGACCGGTAATGGCTCCGGATTGTTGAATGTGCTTAATAACGGTGTCATTAACAGCTGTAACTGTAACCTCAATGGCTTGTGTGTGTGCCGGATGCTGCTTCCAGTTTTTTGCAAGGTTATCTGAAGCTTTCCAGATGGGGGAAGCGGCGCTGTTATTTATAATATTAGCATCGCTTTTGATAGCAGAGACTGATGATACTACATAATAGTTATAGGAGACCCGTTTGATGATATTGTATTTCCGGCTATCAATATGTGCCGGATCTTTAAATTTTACAAGGTAATACTGGTTGGGATTTTTTTGCGGAGATAAAGATGTTGCTTTATAAAGTGAAACAATTGCCTCGTCGCTCATGTGTTTTTGTGACCATGACACTTTAAAGCATAAAAAAAGGAGTAATACGGTAACAGGTAGTCTTTTTGTCATAGGCGGTAATGTGATCAAACCAATAAAGGGGAGCTGCAGCATCCCCTTTATTGATAAAGCTATTTAGTTGAAATGTAAAAAACAACTATAGGCGTTATTAGTATAAATAATTTAACGCTATCTGATCGTTGGCATTGAACGTACGGTCGGTACCGCTTGAGCAGGCTAACATCCATGAGCCGGCATCTGCCTTGGTTGGTGTGCCCGGAATGTTGATAGCGCCTATGCCTGCCGAACCTTCGTTTACATGTCGGCCGCCGCAGCTGAACGCGCGGTTCATATAGTCGGTATGACGGAAACCGATACAATGGCCCAACTCGTGCTGAATAACTGATGTTACATAACCCAGATCAGGGTTAGTGCCATAAGCCTGTTCGTTGGTGTTCATCTGGATTTGGCTATACGGGTCGCCCGATGAAGTAGGGAAGCCTGATGAACCTAAAGTGATATAACCGCCGCTTGGGCCCTCGTTAAAGCCGATGATATCGATTGTGCCGCCACTGCTAACCATTTGAAATTTAAGCGTGAGGTTTAAAGCATTGTAACGTGCAACCGCCGCGGTAGCCGCGTTAAGGTAAACAGTAGGCAGGTTTGTAACTGATACGGTTACTGTCCTGGGTAGATTTTTAACCAGGTTTGTGGTACGGTACTGCTCAACATCGGCAATTCTTAAGGTAGGGCTGGTGCTTGCTTCGGCTAAATTAGCTTTAGTGAGCAGGATATCTCCTTCAACAAGATAGCCATCGCCCTGCCGGCGCACTTCATCGGTGCTGAAGCCTAAGTTTGTAATACTTTTCAGTACATCATCCGGAATAGCGGTTGGGCTGGTGGTTGTAGTTTTTGCAGCCTTGTCTTTTGAACAGGAGAATAGTACAGAGACTCCGACAAGCACGCTTAGTCCGATCCCTAATAATAGTTTTCTTTTCATTGTTTTCGTTACGTTTTAGATGTAAAAGAAGAATTAATTTCAGCAGCCGGCCAGCGCTATTAACTTATACGCAATATATAAATAAAATGTTATGAATTTATTAATAGAAAATAACAAAAAAATATTCTTTTTAGGAATTATTGTCTTTTTATTCGATTGATATCAAAATTATAATTGTCATTTTGACCATTATGCCAATTATAGCTTTGTTTTAATTGGAGTGGTACTTTTATATTTATATACATAATTTTGTTATGTATATAAATATTTATACTTTTGATTCATGAGCACAAATCCGCTGCTAAAAGGTACTCTGCAAACCATCATTTTAAAACTGCTGGAAGATAATGCTGAAATGTATGGTTACGAAATAACACAGAAGGTGAAGGAAGTTACCGGCGGCGAGATCGTGCTTACCGAAGGTGCACTTTATCCGGCGCTGCACAAACTGGAGGCTGGTGGCCTACTGGAAACCTTTACGCAGGTAGTTGATAACAGAATCCGCAAGTACTACCGTTTAACTGAGCAGGGCGGTAAGGAGGTTACCAGCAAGTTAAGTGAAGCAAGATTGTTTATTGAGCAACTGCAAGCATTGTTAAATCTTAAACCTGTTGTAAAATGAGTTTACCGGTTGATGAGTTGAAATGGATTGAGCTGCGTTTGGAAGCATACCAGATCAGATATAGGAGCGTGTACCACGAAATTCTTGATCATATTATATCTGCAATAGAGGAAAAACGCCAGACTGGTGATAACCGAAATATTGAAAGCCTTTTTCAGCAAGTGGTTGACGGACATCTTGGCGGAACAGAAGGTATAAAAAAGCTTGTAGCTGAACATGAAGAAATTTATAAAGAAGGTATAAAGAAACTATGGATGCAAAGCTTAAAGCATTATCTCACGTGGCAGATGTTGGCTTTTACAATTGTGGTACTGCTGTTGAGCCTCAAGCTTCCCGACGTTGAGTTGGTAAGATCGTCGGTTTTTGTAATGTGCATTTTACTGGCTTGTTCACCAACGGTGTATTCATATTTTTCATTGCGGGACCGGGTGATGACTACAATGGATGGTAAGCTGTCGTTTTTTAGGGTTCATTTAATTAAAAAGGCATCAATATCGGCGGCTATTATCTTTAATGTTATTTATTTATTGTCTCCTGCAGTTATTGCCAATACACCAACAATAATCCTGATGGCGTTAATGATGCTGTTTGTTTTATTAAACCTTGCTTCTATTCATTTTTGCAGGCAATTTACAGCTTCAAATCCTACAAACCCGTAAACATCTAAAAGAATATATATATTAGGAACAGGAGTATTTGCTATCTATACTTGACTCTTTAATAAATTTTAAACTCCGCGTTTTCTCATTCGAGGCTTTTTTAGTTTCAGTACCCGTTTCCCATAGTCAATAACGGCTTTATATTTCATTAAAATATCTCCGCCCAAAACACCCAGTACCTGCGGGTGCCCCATTTGGCCGTAGGCCACATTAATAGTGGAAAGATCAAGCACAGCTACTTCAAATTCGGCGATAGGCAAGTCGCCGATGTGCAGGTCGCTGACTGTTGCTGTAAAAGATTCCATGGTATTAGTGCCGAGGCCAGTGGAGAGTTTATCGCTGGCTAAGATGTTCATGGTTTCATTGGCTTCGGAAAGCACCGTTTGATCAAAAGCGGTTTTTGACGCGCCGGTATCCAGCACCATAATAAAAGTTTTTTCAAACAGCATAACTTCAACCAGTGGGTGGAAACCATCGTCATGCAAGTCGATAATACGGAGCGGGACAGATATAATCATTGCAGGTATGCCAATTACAGATGTGCAAATGTGCAGATTAAAGCAGTGATTATTATTGGTCCTGTTAGAAAAAAATCAGCGGTAATTTTAAGATTTAATTAAATGCCCATCTTTCATGGCGCGATCTTTCAATTGTGATAAGGTTTAGGCTTTAAAGATCACTAACAGGGAAGTTAATTTTAACAAGTCCATTTAGTTTCTTTATGAGGCTAAATTAGGGTTAACCAATCAGCCCTGCAATACTGAAAAAGTGGTATATCAGAATGCGCGGAATTTATTAATAGCTTCTACTTTATTTTGTACCTGCAGTTTGATGTAGGTATTGCGGATGTGTTTTTTGACGGTTCCGGTAGAGATATCGAGGCGATCGGCGATTTCTTTGTACTGGAGGCCGCGGGCCAGGTGGTTAAGTACTTCAACCTCGCGTTCGGTGAGGCTTTCGGCAGCAGGGGCAGGTGGTTTATCGGTGTGGGCATTGAATGATGCGATGACCCTTCGCGAGATATAGGCGCTCATGGGCGAACCGCCGGCGGCGATTTCGATAATGGCGTTCCTGATCTCATCGGCCGAAGATTCTTTGAGCATATAGCCGGTTGCGCCGCTTTTTAAAGATTCAAAAATATTGGTATTGTCGTCGTTGATGGTGCACATCAAAAATTCGGCATCCGGGACAAAGGGCTTGGCCCGCCGTATAAATTCAATGCCCGACATGCCTTCAAGGTTTATATCCACGATAAAGATATCCGGTTTAAGCAGATCAATTTTTTTTAATACGGCTTCGGCATTGGAATAAGAACCAATTAAAGTTACGCCGCTCATATCATGAATAATCTGTTCCAGCCCGTGCCGGTAATGTAAATTATCCTCTAATAAAATTATCTGGAGCATGCTTTGCGGTAAATATAAAATGCTAATTTCCTAAAATATCCCGGTTTTCTTAATACCTATTATGGGGTATATGCTAAAGGTTTAGTTTAAGGCCGATGGATGTGCCTTTACCGAGGGCGGTATCAATTTTGAGTTCGGCGTTCAATCTTTTTGCCCGGGCGTAAATATTGCGGATGCCCATGGTTTCGTGTTTGCGCACATCAGGGTCAAATCCGCGCCCGTCATCACGGATGCTGATCTGCAGCCGGTTTTTGTAAAGATTGATTTCCAGAAACGCGTTTTTCGCCTCCGAATGTTTGACAATATTGTTCAATACTTCCTTAACAAGGAGGTATACCTGGCGCCTTTTTTCGCCGCTGATGATAGCCGGGGTTTCGTTAACGGCGGCATTTACATGAAGATCAATATTGCTGTATTCAAATATTTTAATGGCTTGTTTATGAATAAAACCGGCCAGGTTGCTTACTTCGTCGTTTTCGGCATCAAGGCTCCAGATAATTAACCTTACCTGGGTAGATATATCGGTAATGGCTTCATGAATAGCGTCAATCTCCTTAAAAGCCGGCTGATCGGCCGCTTTGCGGCTGAGCAATTCGGTCCTGAGCTTAATGCCGGAGATGCTTGCCCCTAAATCATCATGCACCTCACTGCTGATCCGCTGTCGTTCGCGCTGGAGGGCAAGGGCATTTTCATAATCCTTTTTTTGTAAGCCGATGATGGACTGATAATATTTCCGTACCAGCAGGAACACGATGATTATGGCACTTAATACAGCCAGCACCTGCAGCCATAACTGCTGGTACCATAAAGGCATAACAGCAAATTTAAAAATGAGCGGCGGGCTTAACTGGTTAAACCGGTCGGCAGCCAGGGCTTCTAACTCATAGTTTCCGGGGGGCAGCAGGTCGAACCGTTTTTCGCCGGACGGCGCGACGCTCCAATTTTTGTCAACCCCTTTAAGCCTGAAGCGGTATTGTATTTTACCCATGCTTTTGTAGGACAAGGCAACGCAGTTAAATACAACAGGGCGGCCGTAAGTAAAGCTGCTTTGAGTACCGGTTATCCCGTCATTAATCAACACCGGTTTAGGCAGGCTCGTATTCCCTAAATTTTGAGTGACGGCTATGCCCTGATCTGTGGCTATATAGTAATCATGGCCGTTCTGCACCACATCGGCAATGTTGTCCGAGGGGAGCCCGTTACTGGTATTGAGTAAACTTATGCGGTAATTTTGATAATTATTATGGAAACTGATAATGCTTACACCGTTTGCGGTACAGACCCATAGTGTATGGGCATCTGTCCATACCAGTTTACGGATATCGCCTGAAAAAATAGCAGGAGATCTAAATTGAACAATTTTTTCCCCAGTCCACAAAAACACCCCCTGGGCTTCGGTACCTATAGCGCATACATCATTATTTGATGCCAGGCATTTAACAACATCAATCCCTTTATTGGGCAGTATCTTGGCATAATAGGGAATTTTGCTTGTGTTAGGTGTAAACTTATATAATCCGTAAAGTGAACCTATTAGCATGTTGTTTTTATACCAGGCAAGAGATGTCAAGCGCAGGTTTTCAAATGCATAGCCTTGTTTATGCTTGAGCTGACCTGACGATGCGATAACGGAATTTTGTGAAATAAAACAGATTTCTTTATCAGGCCGTTGAGCAATTCCTTTTATAGGGCCAAAGAAGTATTTTACAGAATGCCATAACGCCGGGTTCTTATTGGAAATATCTAATCTGAATAAGCCATTATCGGTACCAATCATGAGCCTGTTGCCCGGAATTGTAAGCAGGCTGGTTATCCGGTTAAAGTCAGACCGGTTTTGATTAATGGATATGATGCCGGTTAATGACGATTGATTTGTTCCAAGCTTCATGTAGCTGAGGGTGCTTAAAACATGCCCGGCAAAAAGATATCCTCCTGCAATACCCAGTTTTAAAACATCTTCATTGGCCAGCCCGCTTTCTTTGTTAATGATTTTTATTTCGGGATTGGTACACAGAAAAAAACCTTTGTCATAACTGCCAAACCATAAATTATTTTCCCGGTCAATAACCGTAGCGGTAGTGATGTTATTATTAAGGTAATTTTTCCGCTCGCCAGTAAGATAGTTAATAATGTAGGTGCCCTGTTTTACCGTTGTAACGGCAAATGTATTTTTGCCGGTAAGGTACACCGAAGTCACATTCCCGGTAAAAAAGATTTTATTGAGCGGGATGATCCCGCTTTTTTGATACCGATAAACATGTACCCAGCCTTTAGTGATCAGTAACAAATAATTTTGCTGTAAAGCCAACCGGTAAGGTTTGATATTGTTATTGGCGGTTTGAAAACTTAACTGGCCGGCCTTAAGCTCTTCTTCGAGGATGTCAAGGTCGTTTTCAGATAGGGTGATCTCTTCTCCGTCAGAACCATAAATGTATCCGTTCAAATGCCGGATAGCATGTCTTTCCGATTTTAACTCTTCAAAATGGTATACTTTGGTACTAAGCCTGTAATTTACACAGAGTTCATTATAACGGTTAAAAAAGAAATTGGCGAAGGGTGAAACGATTACTTTTTGAGATGAATTAAGCTTATGTATAAGTCCGTTTTCATAGTAACAAACCCGGTAGTTATTACAGTAAAAAAAAATCCGGTGATAATTATCCTCGGCAATCCGGAAACACTCATTGTTTTCCAGCCCATCGGCCGATGTGAAGTTTTTAAAGTGCTGGCCGTCAAACCTGCTCACGCCTTTATCGGTGGCCAGCCAGATAAAACCCCTGCTGTCCTGCATTAAATAGTTAACCCTTGAACTGGGCAGGCCATCAGGCGCGCTATAATTTTTCAGGTAAACTAACTGATATGGAATGTAGGCATATACCCGGCCCGGGAATAGAAACAATGTTAATATTAAAAGTTTAAAAAAAGGGCTTTTTAGCGGCATTCTATAATTTGTATCAATTTAACACTGCTGCTTTTTTATCAATATGCAATGATACGGTGTATCGCTTTGTTTTGTTGTATCACCGATAAATTTAAAAAGAAATGATTAAATACAGTTTGAAAACGGCGAGGGGCCGATCCAGTGTAAAACAGACGCGTATAGGTATGATTGCATGTTAAAGCAAACAACACAATAGCTTTTGGCTAATTGGGCTGTTTGACGCTATGCTATATGCTAAGATTAACTCTCGTTATATTTTGACTGTAAAATTAAAACGGATACCCAATGGCCAAGTTAAACACGCTGCGATTAAAGTTGAAATCCCAACGAGGCTCGTTAGCACGAACATAAGGTGTTCGTAACGGGATACCTAAATCGGTACGAAGTACCAGTACCGTTAAATCAAACCTTAAGCCGAAGCCGGCATCAACGGCAAAATCGTTATAAAATTTCTTGCTGAACACTGCTCCCGGTTGTAGGCTGTTGGAGTGCAGCAGCCAGATATTACCTGCGTCAACAAATAAAGCTCCGCGTACAATGCTGAACAATTTTGGGCGGTATTCGATATTAGCTTCTATTTTGATATCGCCCGATTCATCTGCCAGGAAACCTCCGGTACCTAAGCCGGTTTGTGGGTCAAATGAGCCTGGTCCGATGGCCCTCGCCCTGAATCCCCGCAGGCTGTTTGGTCCGCCTATAAAAAACTGCTGACTATATGGCAACTGGCTTGAGTTGCCATAAGGTAAACCAACACCCACTATGAACCTTGTGGCAATAGTGCTGTTGGGTGCGGTTTTATGGAAATACCTGATCTCGTTTTCAAACTTTACAAACTGGTTAAATATCGCGCCGAAAAGTTTTTTAGGTTTTCCACCGGCACTATCGGCACCGGTTACCAAACCATATATGTTATTTGAGAGGGTTACTTTGCCATTGTAATAGAACGTATTGGTGCGGTAATCTTCGTTGGTATTGGTAAAGGTATAGCTGTAGCTTGGGCCCAATATAAACTGCTTGTCAATTACATGCTTTAAGGCCGGATTAACAGGGCCATTAGCCGGATTAATACTTGCCTTATATTCGTCGGATACGCTCAATGGATTTACAAATTGAAAATTGATGAGGTTGAGCTCATGCGAACGATGTTCTGTTTCGCGCCATTGATAACCAAATGATAAGTTATATGAATTTAAGTTGTATAGTTTTTGACGGTTTACTATGGAGTAACCAAGACTCAGGTTAGTATGCGGGATATAAGCATCGGCAGCCTTCGGGTAAATAGGCCCTATAAAACGTGGCCACGACAGTGTGGTTTGAATACCGGCCTGGTACACGTTATAGCCGGCATTTTGCCCCCCTGCCTGCACGTCGGTACTACCAAATAGGGTTACTTTCAAAGCCTCGGCGCCTTTAAAGGCATTACGGTTAAGCCAGTTGAGGTTAACCTGAGTACCTGTATAGTTTGCAGAGGTGGTACGACCTAATATATCAAGCGAGAGTGATTTCTTTTTGTATTGTGTGAGGAAGTAATAAACATCCAGCTTTGATGAAT
The DNA here is from genome assembly GCF_049949235.1 of Mucilaginibacter sp. R-33. Taxonomy (NCBI): domain Bacteria; kingdom Pseudomonadati; phylum Bacteroidota; class Sphingobacteriia; order Sphingobacteriales; family Sphingobacteriaceae; genus Mucilaginibacter; species Mucilaginibacter sp. R-33. The sequence goes on along the minus strand of NZ_CP188089.1, from coordinate 3,927,931 downwards.
CGGCAGATACATCCTCAAACCTGTTTTTTACAAATTTGTAAGGGCCGAGGTTAATGAAGCGGTTAAGCGAGTTGTTATGCGCGGTGCGGTTGTAAACCTGGCCCGGGCGCATCAGCACGGTATTGGCAAAAGTGTAAGTATGCACTGTGTTGCGACGCTCAACAATGTTATACCATTTATAAAAAATGGCTTTGTCCTTCATCAGCGAAGTATCCCTTAACGAGTAACTCGGATACACATAAATATTGTTGATGGTATAAATGTTTTGGGCGCGACCAGGTGTTTCATTTTTAACAGCCACAAAAATATCAACCTGGTGCCCGGCTATAGTGCTATCCACGTGCATGATCAAATCTTCGGGCGAGAAATAATAAAAGCCTTCTTCTTTCAACCGGGCGTCAATACGCAGGCGTTCGGTTTTAATAACATCAAGGTTATATTTATCGCCAACTTTTAGCAGCGTTTTTGCCGATGTTCCGGCTACGGCGGTATCGATAGTGCGGTTACCCTGCGGAAATACTACTTTCCTGATTTTATAGCCCGGCCCGGTTACCGCGGTATAAACCGCTTTGGCAACTTTTGACGTTGGTTTTTTACTTACCGTATCACCGCTAACCTGCGCCTGAAAATAGCTTTCATTTTGCAGCCTGTTTTGCAGGATTTTGCTGTTTTGATCAAGGTTAACAGAACTAATAAGCACAGGAGGCTCACCTTTTTTATTAAGCCAGTGGGCAAGCCCTTTGGTTTTATTGGTTTTTGTTTTAAAGTACAGCCACAGTTTAAATCTCAAACCTAATATGGTACTGTTGGGCACAGGCCTTAGTAAAGCCCCAAGCTCTTCACTTAAAGCTTTTTTCTCGCTCTTTTTCAACACCGAATCTTTGATCACAACCTCGCCGCCTGTGTATAGTTTTTGGCCGGGCGCCAGGAACTTAGTGGTACTGCAGGCACTTAGTAAAACACATGATGAAAGCAGTATATATTTTAAATGTTTGGTCATGGGCTTAGTTTGAAGTAGTTTGCGGTTTGTTATCCTGTTGCTGCTGCATATTTTTTTGCTCCAGTGCTTTATCTGCTTCGTCCTGTTTTTCTTTTTTTTCTTTTTGTTCCTGCTGATACTGGCGGCGCAACCTGCGTTCTTCAGGGGTACGTTTGCGGAAGATCTCGCGGAAGCGGTTATAATCAACCGTCAAAGTAAAACCTACGCCTGTTTCAATGATCTGTCCCTGTATCACAATAAACTCGTCGCGTCGATAAGCACGCAGGGTATAGCGGCCGTCCTTGCTTAGTTTATAGGCTATGGATACGTCACCTGCGATGTTCGACGCTTTTTGACCGGGTTGATTACCTTCCAGGTTAAAATTATTGCCAACACTTACGGTAAGCCTGTCATTCAGGAACCGTTTAGACAGGCCAACGTTGAGGTCGGTACGATTGGTGGCCGTGCCAGATGAATAATCCTCACCTGAGGTTAAACCGAAATTCAGATCAACTCCTGATATTAAACTTCCTGCGAGCCTGTTTAACTGGTCAGATAACAGGCTGCTTACGCTATTACGGATGGTGCCCTCTACGGTAGTACCCGCACCCTGGCTTTGCAGCGGATTATCGCCAATAAAGTGCCCCAGTACAAGTACACCTAATACCTGTTTATTAAGCTCGTTAGGATCCTGGCGTATCTGGGTAAGGCGGGTATTAACCGTACTTACCACATCGGATGACACAGAATACGAGCTATCGGGCAATACAATGTCAAAGCTGATAGTTGGTGTGAGCAACTGATCTTTCAGGTTAAGGTTAACATTGAAAGGTAGTTTTTGCTTGTACATCGTACTATTTTGCGCATCCGAAAGCTGGTTTGAAACCAGGTCAATAGGTGGTACATTGGCTACGTAAATAGCGGTAAGATCAATATTGGCACTGGTTGGGTCGCCGGTCCAAACAATGGTGCTGCCTTTTTTAAAGTTAAAAGTGCGCTTGACAGTTGCATAGGCCAGGTTGTACGAGCCCGAGTTAACCACATAAGTACCGGTAAGGTTTATTTTGCCGCTTGGATCAATGCCGCCATTCAGGCTGGCCTCGCCTTTAAGATGTACGATATCGCCGTTTCGCTCATCAACTACAATAGTAAACGCTGCATTTTTGTTTACGTTGATAGTTGCAGAAACATCCAAACCCGTAACATCCGATTTCTTGAGCGAATCCAGTTGCCTGGCCAGCAAGATGGAATCCATTTTAGGGGCATCTTTATCAATAAAGTCAACCACACCCTTCCGGTCTTCCAGCGCCGGGTCGTTGGTAGGCAGCACAAAGGTCATGTCGGTTTTGTCATTAACAGTAAGGTTGGCATCAACCACCGGCTTAGTCATATTGCCGCGGATCTTGATGCGGGTATCCACGTACAGTTTACCGTAGTAAAGTTTGTTATCGACCTGGGTGGAGTTGGTCACCCTGAAGTTATTGGCGTTAATATCCATGCCGAAGGCAAAATCGGTGTAAGTTTTGGTGTAGATACTGCCGCTTACCACAGCCTTGTTGCCGGTCGAATCAACCAACGTAAAATCATTAAACCGGATGCCTTCGTTGTTAAACGTAATGCTTTCCTGCGGCATGCGGAAGTAGGAGTTGAGCATAGCCACATTAAAGCCCACCTTGTTAAAATTGATATCGCCCCGAACCGATGGTGCATCTGTTGTCCCGGATATTTTGAGCGCCCCGGTGATATTACCCGTAGCATTACGCAAATTGCCGAAGCTAAAGCCCTCGATGCTCTTCATGCTCAGGTTCACGATATTCAGGTCAAGATCGAAGCGGCTTTCGGGCGAAGTATAATAGGTGCCATTCAAATCAACCTGGTTGCCTTTGCCGGTGATGCTCATTTGAGCGGCGTAGGCGTTCTGCGTTTGGTTATTTACTTTAAGTGCTATGTTGCCTACGGTATCACCCTTGAAGTTAAAATCATTAACGTTGATAGCCGCCGTAAATACCGGCGAAGTCTGGAAATTACTTACAGTAGCGTCCCCGTTTATAACGCCACCTATCTGTAAGGAATCCTGCCTGGCCATTTTGGTAAGCGCCTCGATATGGAAGTTGTTAAACTTGATATTCAGCGGACTGTTAAATTCCTGCGTACTGCTGTTAACACTAAGGATCTGGTTGTTGTTGCTAATGGTGAAGTTATGCGCCAGGATACCTTTTGGCCCGTATTGTAAAAAGTTATCATCGCTAACCGCCCATGGTAAATAATCCAGCAATAAGCCATCTTTATTAAAGCTAAACTGGTATTCGTTTGGTAATATGCTGAAGGTACCAGCTATACGGAAGCGTTCTTTTTTTGCCGCATCGCGGATTTGAACGTTCAAGCCTGCTTTGTTGTCCTGCGCAGCTCCGGAAATGCTGGCATACAACAGGTCGACAGACGATCCAACCTTAACTTCATCAACCGAAAGATTATAGTTAAGCGCGTTGTTAGCGGTGTTAATGTTAAGCGACGCTTTATTAATGGTATTAGTGCCGTAAACTACTTTGGGTATGGAGCCTTTAACAATCAACTCGCCGCTTTGGCTGTTGAAACTGCCATTCAGCAAAACAGGGTCGAGCTGTTTCAGGTCGGGGGCAAACTGGGTAAGCAGCGGGGTTTTAACCAGTTTGGCTTCAAACGTAAACTGCTGCGGAGAATATTTAACTGCAGGCGCAGGTTTGGCTTTTATGGTTTTGCCGTCTTTAGTTTTTACAGCTACCTGCTGCCCACCTGCAATAGCGGTGTTGAAATATTTGTTAATCACATCCTGCAAGGCCGGGGCTATCTGTGTGAGCTTGTATTTACCGGCCATATGGGCTGTCATGACAGCAGTTTTTAAACGAAGTGTACTGCTGTCGGCACTGGCTGTAGAGATGAGGCTGATAGTGTCCATCCGGATGCGTTGACCTTTGTTCACCACCAACAGGTCGGTTGCTTTAATATCGGCGTTCAGGTAGTCGGGATCGGCAGTTGGTACATCAGCCACGATCTTGCCATGAAAACGCATATCGTCCTTCACAAAATTCAGGTTTTTGAGGTTGATGCTATCCACATTTAACGTGGCTTTAACTGCCGGATATTTTTTATTGAGATCAGCCTTCGCATTTAGGCTAAAATTAATGTTAGGATCTTTCATGGTAGCAACAGCGGTATAAGCCCCGTTGCTCGATGTACCTTTCATTACCAGGTTTTTGTACGTATAGCCTTTAACATAAGCCTTTGCAATATTGCCATTAAAAGCGATGCTGGCTTTTTTAGGATCGAGGCTTGTGCCTTTCACGTTGGCGCTCATGGTTATGCGGCCAACCATTTGCGGCTGTTTGGTAAGCGCGCCCACATTAAGTTCATTCGCCTTAATGTTGGCGGTATAAGTTGCCGCGTTTTTGTTTTTCCCGTTTTTTAAAGCAGCTACCAGATCAACTGCGCCATAACTCGAGCGCAAGCCCATTTTGGTATTAAAGCTGTACATGCTGCCTTTAAAAGTACCTTTCAGGTTCATTTTTTCGGGAATGCTCACATTTGGCGGAATACTGCCTGCCGGAGCGAGCTTAGCGATATCACCGCGACTGGTGCTGAAATCGGCAATGTTAACATCAAAGGTGGCCTTGTTTACATCCGGCAGTCCTTTCATTTTAGCTGATGCCTTGATATGGGTGCTGCTTAAGCCAGTTACTTCCAGGTTGGGGATCTCGAGGTTGTTAACTTGTCCGCTTACCCGGCCATTGATCTTGAATACTGTACCGGGTGATGATTTGAACGGCTCCATGCCAGCCATGGTTGGCATCAGCAGTAAAACGTCTTTCAAACCTAAGCGGCTGCCATCTAAATTGGCATTGACGCCTAAAGCGCCGATGTTTTTGGTAATGGCATCGATAGAGGGATACCGTACCTGTACCGACTTTTGCAACGTGGTATTCGGCGTTTCCAGCAACAGGTCATTCATGTAGGCATTGGTTGGCCCGTACAGGAATGACGTATGAAATTTGTTGATCTTTAAACCGCTTTTTTCGGTAAAAGTAAAGGAGTTAATCTTGCCCGAAATGGTATCCGGGCTGTAGGAAATATTTTCGGCTTCGGCGTTCAGGCTGCGGATATCCATGTGCCCGAAGTCCAGGCCTTTGGGGATCGCTTTCTGTGCTTCGTTATCGAACTTAATATGATCGTTAGTAAAAGTAACCTTGCCAATGGTGGCCCGCCATGCCGATTTGGTTGGTGATGATACCAGCGTATCCAGTTTTTTAATTGTCTTAACAACTTCTTTAACTACCGTTTTGGGTTTGGCAAGGGTCAATCCGGCGCTGGTATTGCTCAATTCAATGTTTTTAATTCCAACCTTTTGGTTTTTCAGGTCGATCTTATCCATCTCCAGCAAAAATTTGCTCAGGTCAACTTTTGCGCCCATTTCGGTGCTTTGGTAATCGACTTTGATTTTGGAGATATCGATCACGCCTAAATTCAAATCCATATTTAGTGGAGTGGTTGCGGTATCAGGTGGTGGGATAGCTTTGGTTGGTGTTTGGATGATCTTCGCGTTTACATCGCTCAGGGTAATTTTGGGTATGGTAAATTTCATTTTATCCATATCAAAATCCTTAACGCGGGTGTCAAAATGGCCTAATAAAAATTTCACATCGTTGCCGGTAATGGCATCCTTATATTTTACGTTGATCTTATCGAGGATGATCTTATCAACAGAAAACTTCATGGTTGATGTAGTATCTGTAGGTTTTACCTCTTTCTTTTGTTCGCCAACAAAAGCTTTGATGATGTAATCGAAGTTGAAAACGCTATCGACACCCCGGTTTACATTGGCAGTGATGCCCTGTAGGTTTACCTCGTTCACTTCAACCTGGCTGTGCAGCAGTTTAAGCATACTTATATCAACCTTTAATTTTTCGCCGGCTATGAGGGTGTCTTTTTTCTGGTCTTCAAAGTATACATCTTCCAAAACCAGCAGTTTGGGCAGGCCGAGACTAATATGGCCAATCTTAACCTTGGTATGGATCTTATTTTGTAAAAAAGTTACGGCTTTGTCTTTCGCAAAGTTTTGAACAGAAGGAACCTGTATTAAAATTACTACAAGGATAACCAGCAGAACTACACTAACCAGTATCCAGAGTATTGTTTTAAGGGCTATTCGTAGTGTTTTTTTCAATTGTATACGTATTTCAAAGGTTAAGATAGCGATGCTTAATATAAACAAATAGCATGCTAAGGATAGCAGTTAGCTGTGTGTTTTGTATAATTTACAAAATGGGGCCGGCTTTAATTAAATTTCCACAGTGTTACTTTTTAACAGTCTACATCCCTAACTTGTTTTAACTTTGTAACTCATAAAGATTTTGTTGAAACGGATTAACTATGCCTGATTTTTCTCACCTCCACGTACATACCCAGTTCTCCCTGCTCGACGGTGCCGCCGATATTTCCAAGCTGTATAAGAAAGCCGCCAAGGATGGGATGAAAGCCCTGGCCATTACCGATCATGGTAACATGTTTGGCGTATTTAAGTTCGTGGCCGAAGCCGGTAAGCACAATGTAAAACCCATTGTAGGCTGTGAGTTTTATGTGGTTGAAGACAGGCATAAAAAGCAGTTCACCAAAGAGAATAAAGACGTGCGCCGCCACCAGCTGATGCTGGCCAAAAATCCTACGGGCTACAAAAACCTGGTGAAGCTATGCTCATTGGGGTATATGGAAGGCCTGTACAGTAAATGGCCGCGTATTGATAAAGAACTTATTTTAAAATACCACGAAGGTATCATTGCTACTACCTGTTGTATTGGGGCTTCGGTACCACAAGCTATTTTAAGGGATACGCCCGAAAATGCCGAAAAGGAGTTTAAATGGTGGCTGGATTTGTTTGGTGAGGACTTTTATATCGAGTTACAGCGTCACGAAATTCCGGAGCAGCAAATTATCAATAATGTGCTGCTCACTTATGCTAAAAAGTATAACGTAAAAGTGATCTGTTCAAACGATTCGCATTACGTAGATCAGCAAGACTCAAACGCGCACGATATTTTGCTTTGCGTAAACACAGGCGATATGCAAAGCACCCCGATAGCTACCGACGAGGAAGGTGGTAAAGGTTATCGTTTTGGTTTCCCTAACGATCAGTTTTACTTTAAAACACAGGAGGAAATGGGCAAGCTGTTCCATGACCTGCCCGAGTCACTGGATAATACCAATGAAATTGTTGACAAGGTGGAGGTGTTAAAGCTAAAACGCGATATCCTGCTGCCCAACTACGTAATTCCTGAAGAGTTTAAGATCCACAAAACACCCGATGCCGATACTTTAAATCAATGGGAATACCTGAAGCACCTTACCTTTATGGGCGCCAAGGAGCGTTATCGTGATATTAGTCCGGAAACCGAAGAGCGCATCAATTTTGAGTTGTTCACCATTCGTACTATGGGTTTTGCAGGGTACTTCCTCATCGTGGCCGACTTTATCAGGGCCGGCCGTGATATGGGCGTGTTCATTGGCCCGGGACGTGGTTCGGCGGCGGGATCGGTAGTGGCTTACTGTACCGGGATCACCAATATTGATCCGATGAAGTACAACCTGCTGTTTGAGAGGTTCCTGAATCCCGACCGTAAATCGATGCCCGATATTGATACGGACTTTGACGATGCCGGTCGGCAAAGGGTTATTGATTATGTGGTTGATAAATATGGCAAAAACCAGGTAGCGCAGATCATTACCTATGGTTCGATGGCTGCCCGCACCAGTATCCAGGACGTGGGCCGTGTATTGGATATGCCGCTGGCCGATGTAAGTGCCATGAAAAAGCTGGTGCCCGAAACCCTGGGTATCACCCTGAAAGATGCCATTGAACAGGTGCCTGAACTGAAGGAGATCCTGAACGGTAACGACCTTAAGGCACAGGTACTGCGTGAAGCTGAAAAACTGGAAGGATCGGTACGTAATACCGGTGTACACGCCGCAGGTATCATCATTGCCCCTTATGACCTTACCGAGATTGTACCGGTAGCAACAGCAAAAGATTCGGACTTACTGGTTACCCAATATGATGGCCGTGTGATTGAGGATGCCGGTGTAATTAAGATGGACTTTTTGGGTTTAAAAACCCTTACCATTATAAAGGACGCGCTGCGCATGATCAGGCAAAATCATGGTGTGGTGATCGATATCGACTACATCCCGCTTGATGATATTAAAACTTATGAGCTTTATCAGCGTGGCGATACCAACGGTACTTTCCAGTTTGAAAGTGATGGTATGCAAATGTACCTGCGCGAGCTTAAGCCCGATAAGTTTGAAGACTTGATAGCCATGAACGCCCTTTACCGTCCGGGCCCGATAGAGTATATACCAAACTTTATTGCCCGTAAGCATGGCCGCGAACCTATCGTGTTCGACTTGCCCGATATGGAGGAATACCTGGGAGAAACCTATGGTATTACCGTATACCAGGAACAGGTGATGCTTTTGTCGCAAAAGTTAGCAGGCTTTAGTAAAGGCGATGCCGACGTTTTGCGTAAGGCGATGGGTAAAAAGCAGATTGAGGTACTCAACAAAATGGAAGCCCAGTTTATGGAGGGCGCCGTTGCCAAGGGCCACCCTAAAGATAAGCTTACCAAAATCTGGACCGACTGGAAGGCATTTGCCCAGTACGCATTCAATAAATCGCACTCTACCTGCTACGCTTTCGTGGCATACCAAACGGCTTATTTAAAAGCGCATTACCCATCTGAATATATGGCGGCGGTTTTAAATAACCAGAATAACATTGAAAAAATCACCTTCTTTATGGAGGAGTGCCGCCGTATGGGCGTTGAGGTTTTAGGACCGGATATCAATGAGTCGGATATGGCTTTTGCGGTGAATAAACGCGGGCAGGTACGTTTCGGGTTAACCGGCGTAAAAGGTGTGGGTGATAAAGCGGTGGAAAGTATCATTGAAGAACGTAATGCCAATGGCCCGTTTGAAACGGTATATGATTTTGCACGGCGCTCAAACACCCGCAGTGTTAACCGTAAATCGTATGAAAACCTGGTTTATGGCGGCGCGTTTGATGGCTTCGGGATTCCCCGTGCCCAGTTTTTTGCCAAAACCGAGTTGGGTACGTTAACAGGTGTTGAACGTCTGATCAAATATGCCAACGATTATCAGAATGTGCAGAGCAGTTCGCAATCGTCATTATTTGGCGGTTCGGTAGCATCATATGTACCGGAGCCGGCTATGCCCGATGTTGAAGAATGGCCGCTGATAGAAAAGCTGAAGTACGAGAAGATGGTTATCGGGATCTATTTAACCGGTCACCCTTTGGATAATTATAAAGTTGAACTTAAACGTTTCTGTAACGCAAACATCAGCGATTTGAAACTGATGCAAAAAGCCCGGTCAGGTGAAGGCGGCGAAGATGTAACTGCGGCGTTCAATGAACTACGCCGTCGCGGTGAGTTAAGGATAGGTGGCCTGGTATCAAGCGTTCAGCATAAAATGACTAAAACGGGTAAGCCATTCGGCACATTTGTGTTTGAAGATTACAATGAATCGTACGAGTTTGCGCTGTTTGGCGATGACTATGTGAAGTTCCGTAATATGATGATGGAGGGCTACTTCCTGCATATTAAAGGAAACATCGAAGAGAAATTCCGCCAGAAAGATAACTGGGATTTGCGGATCATGGTGATGGACCTATTATCAGAAATGCGCGATAAGCTTACCAAATCATTAACTGTTTGCATTGATGTGCAGATGCTTAACAGTAAGCTGTTGGATGATATCCAGCATATGATAGATGATAACAATCAAAAGTACCCGGTGAAAAACTGTAAGCTCCGTTTCCAAATCAAGGATAGGGAAGAGGTTATGTTGGTTGAACTGTCATCTAAATCATTCAAGGTAAATCCAAGCGATGATTTTATGGCGGGGATACATAGTTTGACTAATGAGGAGCCGGTGCTGAGTTAAATTTTCCAGCCCACCTCTATACACCCGTCATTGCGAGGAACGAAGCAATCCCCGATTAGCAGAGCCGCTCTGTAAAGTTCGCGATTGCTTCGTTCCTCGCAATGACGTGATTTAGAAAATTCTATACTTCTTCCGCCTTCACCACCTCGTCATCCTGTTTCACTAAAGTATAACAAGTATAATCAGGCTTAATGACTTCGCCGTTGGCATTGGTGACTGTCATGTAATGGCTACCCCAGGTTTCGAGGGTGTAAAATATAGATGATAGCTCCTGGCCGATAGGGGTAAGGGAATATTCAACCCTTGGTGGTACTTCGGGAAAAATATGTCGTGATACGATACCGTCCTCTTCCAATTCGCGGATCTGTTGCGAAAGCATCTTTTCGGTCATGCCGGGAATAGCCCGGTTTACCTCGCTGTAACGCTTCTGGCCGGATAACAATTGGTTTATTATACTCAGTTTCCATTTACCACTAATTACGCTGAGGGCTGCTGCCATAGTGCAGGAGTGATCGGAATGTCTGTTTTTTGTCATAATGAAAAAGGCGATATATCGATTGCATCAAACGGGCCCATAACCTACCAAAAAGTATGTTGCACACAAAATGGTGCATTCTTGTGGGGAGGTATAACTCAATGTACCTTTGATGTATCAAAACAAAGATAATGAAAAAGTTACAAGGAAAAACAGCAGTAATAACAGGCGGCAACAGTGGTATAGGCCTGGCCACAGCACAGGAGTTCATTGCACAAGGTGCAAAAGTGATCATCACTGGCAGGAACCAAAAATCAATTAACGAAGCGCTTGAAACACTCGGTGCCGATGCTAAGGGTGTAATTGCCGACAGCGGCGATATCAACCAGGTTAAACAACTGGGCGAAAAAGTAAAGGCCATTGCCGAAAAAATTGACATCGTATTTGTTAATGCAGGTATTGGCCAGTTTAATTCAACTGAGCAAATGAGCGAGCAGATGTTTGATGATATCATGAACATCAACTTTAAAGGCGCATACTTCAGTATTCAGCAGTTGTTGCCCTTAATTAACGATGGCGGTTCTATCATTTTAAATACATCAATCAACGCGCATATTGGTATGGCCGGTGCAACCGTTTATGCAGCAAGTAAAGCAGCATTGCTTTCATTAGCTAAAAACATTTCGGCCGAGTTGTTGCCACGTCGTATCAGGGTTAACTCTGTAAGCCCTGGTCCGGTTGTAACACCTTTACACACTGCCGATAAATTAGGCTTAACCCAGGAACAATTGGAAGGCATGGGTTCCGAACTGATAAAACAGATCCCAATGGGCCGTTTTGGTTTGGCCGAAGAAATTGCCAAAACAGTTACTTTCTTCGCTTCTGACGATTCAACATTTATAACAGGTGCCGAACTGATTGCTGACGGCGGTATGGCTACTTTAAAAGGTGCATAAACCCCTCTAAATCTCCCCTGAAGGGGAGACTTTTAAAAACCTATCTTTCGTGAAAATTTGATCAAGATATAATTCATGGAGGGATGATAAATTTATTAACTGATGACCGGCGGTTGTAGCTTCCGGTCATTTTTTGTTTTGATGCAATAGGCGATATAGCTAATAATGCCTATAATCAGTGCACTTATTCCATGAATGAAGACACCGATGAAAAGAACAGCCAAATCAAGCATTCCGCATCTGAACCCTGAAGGCGATGGTGGAGGAAGCGGAACAAATTTGAGTGATATAATCGTCAATACAACACCCAACATAAATGATAATATCATACCAGCAATTATGGGTAAACCTACGCGGCCTTTTACTCTTAATGTTGATAGTGTGATTTGCACAACAGGAGCTATAGTCCACAATAATAAAATAGCTAAATCCATGTAAATTGTTTTTTGAAATTCATTATTGATGGGCTTTATAATATCTGATAGAACCAATAATTCCGATCACTGGGATTATAAAACATACATTTAATAATCCCAATGATATAAATACTGTACACCCAGTTGCGCATTTAATATTAGGGGGCACGCCGAGCAGCGAAATTACAAACGCGAGGGTTGCTAAGGCTGCGGCAAGTAAAAAAGAAAAAAAGAAAATGGCTATTATGGGTAACTTGATCTGATCGTTTATTCGGCGCGATGATAATTTCCATTGCAGTATAGGTGCAATTAAAATTAAGATCAACGGGATAATTAAGATCAACATAATCTATACCTATAATGTTAATTAATACCGCCAATGTTAAAAAGTAACCCATTCTCACAGTTGTATATCTGCTTTATAAACAGGTTATTTGTGTTAATACGGGATGTCGCAAAATGGTATTTGAAGGTGTGATGCGACAAATGGTCATGCCTGCGTTAACTGCGTGGATTATAATAATATAATTGTCACATTGTCAGTAGTACACTTGTGGCAAGCAATTTGAATAGCATATATTTGTAAGTACAAAATTTAAAAAATAGAAATCATGGCTTTAGAAATAACTGATGCAAACTTTGACGAGCTTGTCCTGAAATCAGACAAACCGGTATTAATTGACTTTTGGGCAGAATGGTGTGGTCCGTGTAGGATGGTAGGTCCGGTAGTTGAAGATATTGCAAAAGAATATGAAGGCAAAGCTGTTGTTGGTAAAGTAGATGTTGACAACAACCCAGGCATATCTGTAAAATACGGTATCCGTAACATCCCTGCCTTATTGTTCTTCAAAAATGGCGAAATTGTTGATAAACAAATCGGTGCTGTGCCAAAATCAGTATTAACTGATAAACTGGTAAAACAGTTAGCATAACTCAAAGAGCTTATTTAATGCTACACACTGTAGCATTAACACAACATATTTTTTGAAAAAGCGTTGCAATTTTGCAGCGCTTTTTTTATGCCTATATTAGTCTATGCCCAAATTAAACGATGATCAGCAAATAAGGCAACTGGCCAATCTCGAATTGCTGGCCCGGCAGGTGGTTGAAGGTTTTATCACCGGCCTGCACCAAAGTCCTTTTCATGGCTTTTCTGTGGAGTTTGCCGAACACCGGCTGTATAACAACGGCGAATCGGTAAAAAATATCGACTGGAAGCTGCTGGCCCGTACCGATAAATTGTTTGTAAAGCAATTTGAAGAGGAAACTAATCTTCGCTGTTTTTTGCTGCTGGATACTTCATCATCCATGAACTTTCCTGAAACTGGTACTAATAAGCTGCAGTTTTCGGTTTATGCCATAGCATCGCTGATGTACCTGTTCAAAAAACAACGCGACGCTTTTGGGCTTTGTTTATTTTCGGATAAGATAGACTGGATCAGCGCGGCAAAATCAACCACTACGCACCTGTTTTATTTATATGCCGAGCTGGAAAAAATGTATGCCAGTCCTAAAGTAAACACGCAAACCAATATCACCAATGTGCTGCATCATATTGCGCAGGAAATTCATCAGCGTTCGCTGGTGATCATTTTTAGCGATATGCTGGAGAATAACCTGGATGCCGAAAAGCAGCAGGCTTTATTTGCGGCAATTCAGCATTTAAAGTTTAATAAACATGAGGTGGTGATCTTTAATGTTACCGATAAGCAAAAAGAACTTGAGTTTAATTTTGATAACCGTCCCCATCATTTTGTTGATATTGAAAGCGGTGACGAGCTGAAGGTGAACCCGGCCCGCATCCGCGACGCCTACAGGGCATCGTTAAAAGAGTACCGCCATCAGTTGGAGTTAAAATGTGCACAGTATCATATTGATTTGGTTGACGCCAATATTCATGAAGGCTATCATCATATCCTGAACACGTACCTGGTTAAGCGGAATAAGATGATATAAAGAGTATTTTGTAAAAAAGGCGTCATTGCGAGGTACGAAGCAATCCCCAATACGCCGGGCCGCTCTGTATAGTTTGGGATTGCTTCGTGCCTCGCAATGACGGTAGTTTTTTGATTGGGTTTTCTTGAAAACAAAAAAAGGCCATTCCCATCTGGAAAACAGCCTCTATAGTTAAATAGGGGATCTACTTATAAAATAAACCTTGTAAAGGTATTGATACAATGTGAAGATTAAGTGAAGTCGTTACTCACGGTTAAATATGAGGAATATGCTCGTTCCCCTGTCTTTTACCGAATCTATTTTTACCCTGATGCCATGAAAAGCGGTAATACTTTTCACAATAGCTAAGCCAAGGCCGTAGCTTTCCTTTTCTTCGGTCTCAAATTTTTCAAAGCGGTTAAAAGCGTTTTCTATTTGTTGTTGGTCCATCCCCGCACCTGTGTCTGTAATTTCCAGTACATACACATCTTCCTTCAATTCATCGGCAACGGTGATACTACCTTTGGGCTTATTGTATTTAATAGCATTGTTTATCAAATTGAACAATAGGGTATGCATTAGGGGGCGGTTACCCATAATGGAGTAGATGTATTTAATGTTATTGTTGAAGGTGAGATGTTTTTCTTCCAAACGGTCTTCCAGTTCTTCCTGGATCTCCATAATTATACCTGCTATCATCACCACTTCGGCTTTGTCATATTGATTATTTTCAACTTTTGAAATGAGCAGCAGGCTGTTAATAATAGATTTAAGCCGGTTTAATGTTTTCAGCGAAGCGTGCATCTTGTTTTCGCTGGCTTCGCTGAGTTCTTCCTGCAATAAAATATTCTCCAGCCGCGAGCTGATAATTGATATGGGCGTAAGTAACTCATGCGATACATTGGCAATGAACTGTTTTTCAAGAGCAAACAGGTTACTGATTTTTTTCATGAGCGTGCTGATACTGTCATCAAGCAGTTCAAAATCCTGTGTGGTGGTCTGGATCTTTTCATAATCAAAGTTCATAGGATCATTTACTTTGATCAGCTTGCGGTCGATGATCTTATAAAAGGGGGCGAGCAAAAATTTGGTAAACACCAGGTCGCTTACCAGCGTGAGGGCGAGTGCTATTATCAATGTCAAAAGGGTAAACCTTTTAATGATGGATTTTAATTCCTCAATGGAGGTAACTGACACGCCAATTTCAAGCAAATAGGTATGGTTGTTAAAATTAAACTGGTGAGTCAGGATGCGATAAGTTTGCGTAACCAGGTCACTGGTACGTGTTTCGGTTGTGAACTTTACAGCTTTGGTTTCGGTGGGCTCAAATTTAACAGGGGTTATAATAATGAACTCCTCTTTTAAAATATTATAATCGGTATAAGGCTTTTGATTAGCAAGCTTGCTGCTAATCTCTTTTGAACTGAGGTTTTTAAGCGTTTCCCTTTCATTTTCCTCAAGCCTGAGCTCTACATGATTATACGAGATCTTCTCGATAGAAAGCAGGATAAGCAGGCCAGTGAAAAGTATAATGGCTAATTTGGTTAACGTATTATAAAGGGCCAGTTTTACCTGTAATTTCATGAGTCTGTCAATTTCAGATGTTGATACGGTAGCCGATGCTCCTTACGGTTTCAAACCAATCTATAGGGATATATACCGATAGCTTTTTACGCAGATTTTTAACGTGCACATCCACAAAGTTGGAGTCGGAATTTATTTCCAATACATCGCCCCAAACATGTTCGGTGAGATTGGTGCGTGATATTACCCTGTTTTTGTTTAGCACCAGGTAGTTGAAGATCTCGAACTCTTTTTTGGTGAGGGTTATACGCTCATCATTGTAGGTAACGGTACGGTTTTGTATGTTGATCTTTAACCCTTTTACATTAATGTCATTACTCTCCAGGCGGTGTTTGCGGCGGGTGATGGCGTGCATGCGGGCTAATAGCTCGTTTAATGAAAACGGCTTTGCCAGGTAATCGTCGGCACCCTGTTCAAGGCCCGATACCCGGTCGTCAACAGCACCGCGGGCGGTGAGGATAATTACAGCATCTTCGCGTTCGTTCATGCTTTTCAGCATTTTAAGCAGGTCAAAGCCGTCACCGTCGGGCAAGCCCAGGTCAAGTAAGATAAAGTCATAATTGTTTACGAAGATTTTTTCAGATGCTGATTTTTTGGTGCGGGCATGTTCAACCGTAAAACCTTCGTGGCTTAAAAATTCATCTACCTCAAGCGCAAGGCCTTTTTCGTCTTCAACAATTAGTACGTTCATAATTGTGTATTTACAGGAACTATCAATAAGGGTTACAGGATCAAGATCATTCACGGCAGGCAAAGTACCGTACCGAAGATTAATAAAGTATGAAGATAGGCTTTTATAGCGGCCTGTAAAGTGTCATTTTTTAAATCTTGCGTTTAAATTAAAAAAGCGCAAATCAATTTGCGCCGATTGGTGTTACAAACTAAAAGCTACCACTTCATCGTATGAGACTTTCTATCGAACGCAAACCCATCCGGGTAAATCCAGATCCGAAACGTGTAATAGCAAGATTTTTTTTTAATGGGAACGATCGCGCCAAAGAGGTTATTGAGCGTGTAATGTTAATTAGCGAAGATGATGCTTTTGGCATTGTATCGCCCTTGCTGCAGGAATATTCCAAAAGACACCGTAATATTACCCGGGTGCTCAACAGGCATTGCAGCAAGCTTAAGCCCTTGTTTTTAGAGCTCAATATTGATTTTGATACGCTTACCGTTTACCGCAAACTGCTCATTGGGTCTTATTTTACGCATGAATATTCAATAGAATCGGCCGCCTTCTTTAATCCCTCGATAGTTGAAGATCCCGACCAAACTGAGCTTGAAGACGGCCAGCGCAGGGTGATCATCAGCTTCCGGGCGGTAGGCGAGGGGCATATCTCTTCCATAACTTTTCGCCGGGCCTTGATAGATAAGGATAACAACATCAGCATACAACCTGCGGGCAGTTATATTGATGAGGCCGAAATTGTGAGGAATGCCGTTTATAATAAAAAGCTTTTTTTTGAAAAAGCTGCCATCACCCAAATTAATATTGATGTTATAAGCGAGCTGGAATCAAAACTCGATCATCATTTTGAGTACGCCAACCTGCGCCGGATCATCATGGATTCGCAAAAACTGCAGGAAGACGACATGAAGCGGCTGGAGTATGATAAAGTGCTTTGGCTTGCAGATTCCTATTATGAAATTGTTTTTTCACTGGATACCGATATTTCCGACAGGGTGATCTTCCCGATATCCGAATATGAACGTAAGGGTATTGAGGATGCCCGTTTTGTACAGTTTACCAACGATGACGGCAGCAAACTATATTACGCTACCTATACAGCTTATGATGGCTCGCTGATTATGCCCAAACTGCTGCAAACAACTGATTTTTATAATTTTAAGATCATGCCTTTGTACGGTGCGGGCGCACAGAATAAAAACCTGGCCTTGTTTCCGCGCAAGGTGAACGGCAAGTATGTGATGATATCGCGGATAGACGGCTGCAATAACTATATCATGTATTCGGATAAGATCAATATCTGGGAAAAGCCGGTAATGCTGCAACAGCCTAAATTTAGCTGGGAGTTTGTGCAGATAGGTAATTGCGGCTCGCCCATTGAAACACCCGATGGATGGATCATGATAACCCATGGCGTTGGTCCCATGCGCCGTTATGTGCTGGGTGCAAGCCTGCTTAAACTGGATGACCCAACGGTTGAAATTGGCCGCCTGCGCGAGCCTTTGCTGATCCCCAACAGTGATGAGCGGGAAGGTTATGTACCTAACGTGCTTTATTCATGCGGGGTCATTGTACACAACAATAAACTCATTATTCCATACGGTGTTTCAGACTCATCAACTGCCTTTGCAGAAGTATGCCTGGATGAGCTTTTGAAAAAGCTTAAAGCCTTTATTTAAGCGCGCAAAGCCGAAGGCTGAAAGCGAAAAGCTTTGTGTTTGAAAAGCTTTCAGCCTTGAGCTTGCTGCTTTTAGCTCATATTTATATTGTTGATTATAAGTCATTTAACTTTCATGTAAATCTCATAATGTATTATTAGTTAAAACTTATTCTTCTTTTTCAAGTTAAATAAATATGAAAAAGATAATTTTAAGCTTAAGCATAATACTGTTTTCGCTTACAGGTTTTAGCCAGGCACTTAAACCTGTAAAGATAGATAGCCTTGTCACGGTTTCATTACCCGAAGGCTTTACTAAAAAGGATACATTAGGCCAGCAGATCTACCAGGGTAGTGCATCATTAGGTAATATTCTTGTTTTACGCGTGCCAAACGCTAATACAAAACCTTTAAACAAGGAGAGCGACTTGAAAGATGTATTTAAAACCTACATCAAAGGTATTCAAAAACAATCTGTTAATGGCAGTGTGATGTATCCGCGTGATACCACTATCGGTAAACTGGAAGGAAAGGTATTTACCCTCAGGATTGATAACAGCGGCTCAACCGGTGAATCTCCGGAGTTAAGAAATTTTATCCTGTTATATACCCAGGACGTAACCTATACTTTTGAATATAACTATCCGGAGCAAAGACTTGATCTGGCAAAGGCCGAACTGAAACAATTTTCGGGTTCTATCAAAATAGCGCCTACTTTAGATCGCCGCGATCAGTATTTGTCTGACGCAAAAGGCATGTCTGCACCTGCAAAGATTGGCATTTATGGAGGTGGAGCGGTTATAATACTGATCATTGTATTAACCGTGATCAAACGTAAAAACAGTCAGCTGGAAGCTGGAGTTTAATTAGCGACAGGGGTTTTTTTGAATACGTGATCGAGCAGGCCCCTGTTCCATTTGGCCGAATTGATGAACTGCTTACCATCAAGCCATGTTAACCAAAATATAGTAACAAACACGCCAATAGCCGAGCCGGCAAGCACGTCTTCATAAAAGTGCTCGGTTAAATAAATTCTTGAATAGCCAACCATTATGGCAACAAACAAGGCTGGGATTCCCCAGCCTTTGTTTTTACAGAGGTATGTTATGACCAGCGCGGCAGAAAAAGCACTCACCGTATGTCCGGAAGGAAAACTGTATTTCTCCAATATATAAACACCTTCTACGGTATGCACCCTGCTCCACTGGCTTGCAAAGTATAGCTTTGGCCGGGGAGCGATATAAATGTATTTAAGGATTTGTGCCGCGATGGATGTTATGGCATAGCTGGAGGCCATTAACAGCCAGCTGCGGTAGCTGAATAAAAGCATAGCAAGTGATACTATTACGGCTGTGGTGCCGTCGCCGATATCTGTAACATAAGGCTCAATGGTATCAAGCCAGGGTTGGTGCCAACCATTAACCGTAAAAAAAATAGCTTCACGGGTAAATAGCAGTTTGATAGTCAGGCAGGTGGCTAAAACGATAAGGTAAAGGATAAAAAAAGGGCGGATCCTGTGCAACACGTCTTTTATACCTATCTTCATGCTGCAAAGTAAGCATATACTTATTCAATGCAAAAAAATGATTAATTTTGAGATTGGTTAGCACTTATTAATTAAACTACATGTCGAAAAGTATCTTTCGTAAAAAGTCGGTAGCAAAAATTTTAAATGATGTTGAATGTGGTTTTAGTGATAGTGAGCATCCCGGTACAACGTCATCCCAACTCAAAAAAGAACTTAACGTAAAAGACCTCACCCTCATGGGGATAGCCGCCGTTGTGGGGGCAGGTATATTTTCGACAATTGGCGAAGCCTCTTTCCACGGCGGCCCTGCGGTTTCCATCCTGTTTATTTTAACCGCTGTTACCTGCGGCTTTTCGGCTCTTTGTTATGCCGAGTTTGCCTCGCGCATCCCGGTTGCGGGCAGTGCGTATACCTACGCTTATGCCTCTTTTGGTGAATTGATAGCATGGATCATTGGCTGGGACCTGTTAATGGAATATGCCATTGGCAACATCGCAGTAGCCATTTCCTGGAGCGAATACTTTGTAAACCTGCTGGAAGGCTTTCATATCCATATGCCCAAGTTTCTGACTATGGACTATGTTTCGGCCCTGCGCGGGCATGAGCAGGTTCAGGCAGCAGGTGCAAACCTGGCTGATCTCGGTGATAAAGTAAAAGCAGAAGCACTGGCCTGGAGTGAGGCTCCGGGTATTGGTAATTTTAAACTCATAGCCAATTTACCGGCCCTTTTAATTGTTATCATCATCACCTACCTGGTTTATGTGGGCATCCGCGAAACAAAAAAGGCCACCAATGCTATGGTGGTTTTAAAGATAGTGATTGTTATAGCGGTTATAGTGGTAGGCTTTTTTTATGTAACACCTGCCAACTGGCACCCATTTATGCCTAACGGTTTCAGTGGCGTTATGAAAGGCGTATCAGGTGTGTTTTTTGCTTACATCGGCTTTGATGCGATATCAACCACTGCCGAGGAATGTGAAAGGCCCCAGCGTGATCTGCCTCGCGGCATGATCTATTCGCTGGTCATTTGTACAGTATTGTATATCCTGATAGCCCTGGTGCTTACGGGAATGGTGAGCTATAAAGACCTGCAGGTTGGCGACCCACTGGCATTTGTTTTTGCAAAGGTGGGCTTAAATAAGATTAGCTATGTGATCTCCATTAGTGCAGTTGTTGCTACAGCGAGTGTATTGCTGATATTCCAGCTAGGCCAGCCCAGGATCTGGATGAGCATGAGCCGCGATGGCTTATTGCCCAAAGCATTTTCACGTATCCATCCAAAATATCAAACACCTGCCTTTGCCACGGTAGTAACCGGTTTTGTGGTGGCTATACCGGCCCTGTTCATGAACCTTACCGAAGTAACCGATTTGACCAGTATAGGTACCCTGTTTGCATTTGTACTGGTTTGCGGCGGTGTGCTGCTGCTGCCGCGTGAAGAGGCCGTTAAAGGCAAATTCCATTTACCATATGTGAATGGTAAATTTATTATACCAATTATAACACTGGTGATTTTGGGTTCGGTTGCATGGTTTAAGCCGGCTGCCCAGGTTGAAATGATGCAGTTTAAGAAGCTAAAAGACCGTAGCGATATCATTGATAACATGGATAACAATGACAAGCTGGGCCTGCTTAAAACTACCAATCAGCTTTATAACGCTAATGTAACTGCCCAGCCCGACTCGGCTAAAAAATATTTTAAGGATATAGAGGAGGATAAATTCAATACCGCGCTAAGGCAAACGAACGATATCAGCGATGCTAAGAAATATTATTTAGGTTTTGACGGCTTCCTGTATAATTTCCCTAACTATCTTTTCTTTATCCTGATCATTATTATAGCGGTTTACAGCTTTATTAAAAACTTCTCGCTCATCCCTGTTTTGGGGCTGATGAGCTGTTTTTACCTGATGACGGAACTTGGCTATACTAACTGGCTCAGGTTTTTGATATGGCTGGTGATAGGTCTGGTAATTTATGCCACTTACAGCTATAAAAACAGCGTGCTGGGCAAAGAAATCAAAACCGCGTAAAACTTATGTGGACCTGCCCTTTATGCGAACGTGAATTTACCGCCACCAACCAGGCGCATTCATGTCGCGACAGGGAACTATCGGAAGCGCTAAGTGGCAAAACGCCCCACACCATAGCGCTGTTTGATCATTTGATTGATGAGTACCTGCAAATTACCGAAATTAAAGTTTATCCTACCAAAAGCATGATAGCATTGGGAGCAAGGATAAACTTTGCTTATGTTACCCAATTAGGTAAAAACTTTATTGATGTGGTATTTCCCTTTAAACAGGTTTATGACGATAACCTGTGCTTCAGTAAAATAAAACAAGTGCCCGGCACCGATCAGTATAATCACTACTTCAGGATGTATTTTAAGGAAGATATTAATGATGAAGTGCGGAAATATATGCGGATGGCTTGGGAAAAAAGTAAATAACTATATAACTACCGCAGGTTTTCAGCCTGTGGGTGGCATAATGTAAGCTTTCAGCTTACACCCTTGAGCTGAAAGCTCAAACCATGGTATACCACGGGCTGAAAGCCCGCGGCAGATTGAGCGACAGAATGTAAAAAGAAAAGCCTCCCGTTTCCGGAAGGCTTTCAATATTAAAAAGGATTGCAATTAATTAACCCTGTGGATTTCAATTGCCTCAGGTATAGCAAGTACCAGCGGTACTTTCTCTACCGTTACAAAACTCAGGTCGAGGCCGAAACCGCGCTCTTCGGATAAGCTCACTTTTTTAAGCTGCTTGTAGTAATCCATTATAAATCTTTCGATGAATGACAGGTTGTGTGAGCGTGAGAAGATCTTTTCGATCACCACAAAACGGAAATCGCCGACAATTTTGTGCCTGTTCAGTGATTTATAAGTGCTGGTAATATCAACCTCGCCTTTTTTAACAAGGTCTTCCACTACTTTCCTGAATAGCAGGTTTATTTGCTGTTCAACGCGGAAACCGAGCTTAAAGTCAATCCGGATGAGTTTGTTTGGCACTAAATGGTCAACTTCGTATTCGCGTTTGTAAGGCTCGTCCACTACGTCAACGTGTACCAGCCAGTAGACATCGGCACGTTTAGGCTGCTTTTGAAGTATGGAATAAACAATTTTTGATTCAATTTCTGAATTGAAGTTGGCGCTGGTTAAGTACACCAATTGAGAGGCGTATTTAGGTACGGTTTCATCAGAGCTTAATTCTTTAATGATATCAAAATAGTCTTCAATTTCAACAAACTTAACATAGCGGTTCCTGATTTTGCGGGCGGTATGCCAGGTCCACATTACGGTAAACAGCACAAACCCTATCGACAGTGTAAACCAACCGCCATCTAAAAACTTATGCAGGTTACCGGTAAGGAAGGTTCCTTCAATAAGTAGGTAAACTGCCAAAAACGTATTGATGATATAGTTAGGTACTTTTTTGCGTTTCAGGAATTTGGATACCAGTATAGTGGTCATGAGCATGGCTACGGTGATACTTAAACCGTAAGCAGCCTCCATTTTATCCGAGTGTTTGAATATTAGCACCACACCTAAACAACCGGCCCAAAGCAGCCAGTTAACGCTGGGTACATATAGCTGTCCTTTTTGCTCTGATGGATAGTTGATCCTAACTTTTGGCCAAAGATTAAGTCTTACAGCCTCGGCAATGAGCGTAAACGAACCTGATATCAGCGCCTGGCTGGCAATGATAGCCGCCACAGTAGCTATACCGATACCATAGATCAGGAACCATGTTGGCATGATTTGATAGAAAGGGTTTTGAGCGTTAAGGTCCATAACGTGACCGTTACGTTGTAGCAACCAAACTGCCTGACCTAAATAGTTTAGGATAAGACAAATTTTTACATACACCCAGCTTACGCGGATATTGGCTTTACCGCAGTGGCCAAGATCGGAATATAAAGCTTCGGCGCCAGTGGTACACAGAAACACGGCCCCCAATATAATGAAGGCACCATCGCTTGAACTCGACGTAAGCAATTTAATGGCATAGTATGGGTTTAACGAGCGGATAACCCATGGATCATGCACAATATAGGTAACACCTAAAAAACCCATCATCGTAAACCAGACGAACATGATAGGCCCGAATGCCTTACCTACCAGTGATGTGCCGAATTGCTGTATGATAAATAAAACGGTAATAATGGCCATTACCACATATACAGTAGGCAAGTTAGGGTAATAGGTTTGCAAACCTTCAATAGCCGATGATATGGTAATTGGCGGGGTAATAATGCCATCGGCCAAAAGGGCGCAGCCCCCTACAACCGCCGGTATAATAAGCCATTTTGCTTTACGCCGTACTAATGAAAACAGCGAGAAAATACCGCCCTCACCCTTGTTATCGGCCCTTAGGGTTATCACCACATACTTTAAAGTGGTTTGTAGGGTCAATGTCCAAAAAATGAGCGAAACACCTCCAAGAATTAATGTTTCTGAAATTTGACGCTGGCCAACTATAGCCTTGAATACGTATAATGGGGAGGTACCAATATCACCGTAAATTATTCCTAAACTGATTAGAAAGCCCGCGGCCGACAGTTTATGCAGATCTTTATGATTTGACACTTTTATGATTTAGAGATGGCAAAAATATTAATTTTTTTGGTTAAACCATTACAATGATTAAACGTATAAGGAAATTATGTGTCTATTATACAATAAGGCTGTGCATTTTGTTAAAATTTGTTAAAAAGTTTTACAAAAACATTAATATTTAATGGGATGAGGGCATTATTTATACTTTTGTAGAATCATACTAAATAATGAGGCGAAATTTTACATATTCTTATGTTCATACCTACACATGGGTCGTGATAATTGCGATGGCAATTTTCGTGAACTTCGCCTTTGTTGCCGATGGGCAATCGCTAAAGACTGATACCGTGTACCTTAGGGGTAAAACCAAAGCCGCCAAAACGTCTTATTTAAAGAATGGTTTGCACCTTTCGCTTCCCCCTTTGAAGCCCGCTGTTACTTCAAGTGTAAAACTGAATGTATCCCGACCGGATGATAAACTACTGACTGATGTGCAATTATACCCTAACCCGGTAACTGACCAGATCAACCTTAAATATTCCATATCGCGCAACACCAACGTAACCATTAAAATAATGGATGTGCTGGGCAACGATATTTCTACCCTGTTTTCGCAAAGGGTTGAATCCGGCGATCATAATTTGAATTATCCCATCAGCAATAAACTGGTCCGCGGCTTTTATTTTGTGCGCGTTGTAGCCGGTACTGAATCTGTTATCAAGAGGATTTCGGTTATTAATTAACAAATAGCTAAAGATTATATCATTGCGGGCGCAGCGCGGCAATCTCGTAGCCAATGCATGTCCGATCTGTATAGCTACGAGATTGCTTCGTCGCCCCAAGCGCACTTTACCTATGCCGCTCCTCGCAATGACATGATTTTTAATGTAGAAGTAATAGCGCAAAAAACGTCAAATTGTTAATACACCTCCAAAACCTTCCCCCAAACCCATCAATTTTTTTAGCTTTGGCGATTATAGCGTTCATTTATGAAAATCATTGCCATTGGCCGCAACTACGCCGAACACGCCAAAGAACTCAATAACCCGGTACCTACCACGCCGGTTATCTTCATGAAGCCCGATACGGCCTTATTAAAAGAGAACAAGCCTTTTTACCATCCCGATTTTTCGGAAGATGTTCACCATGAAATTGAATTGGTTTTGAAGATCAGCAAAGAGGGCAAGCACATCAGCGAAAAATTTGCCGCTAATTACTACGAAGAAATTGGCTTAGGTATTGACTTTACCGCCCGTGATGTTCAGGCACGCCATAAAGAAAAAGGCCTTCCCTGGGAACTGGCTAAAGCCTTTGATGGCTCGGCGCCCATCAGCACTTTTGTGCCTAAAACAAAGTTTGAATCTGTTTATGATATCAACTTTAAGCTGGATATTAACGGCGAAACCCGCCAGCAGGGCAACACCCGCGATCTGCTTTTCTCGTTTGAGAGCATCATCGCCTTTGTTTCAAAATACATCACCCTAAAAAAGGGCGACCTAATATTTACCGGCACCCCTCCGGGTGTATCAAAAGTAAAAATCGGCGACAGGCTTGAGGGATACCTTGAAAATGAGAAAATGCTCGATTTTTACGTTAAATAAGCATGATTAAAAAACTATTGGTTACAGGTGCGATGTGTTTAGCGCTTTATTCAAACACGTTTGCACAGAGTGATATTATACAAAGCAGGCAATACCCGCAAAATTATTTCAGGTATCCGCTTGATCTTACGCCGCCCACTACAGCCGGTTCATTTGGTGAATTGAGGCCCGCGCATTTCCACTCCGGGTTGGATTTTAAAACCAACCAGCGTACCGGCTACCCTGTACATGCTGCTGCCGAAGGTTACATATCAAGGGTACGCGTACAGTTTGGTGGGTTTGGGAGGGCTATTTATATTACCCATCCCAATGGGTATACTACAGTTTATGGTCACCTGCAAAGTTTTAGTCCGGCGGTTATTGAGCTGGTAAAGAAATATCAATACGAACACCAAACCTACGAAGCCGATTTTAAACTTACATCAACACAGGTGCCGGTAAAAAAGGATGAGGTGGTAGCCATTTCAGGGAACGCCGGTGCATCGGCCGGGCCGCATGTGCACTTTGAGATCAGGGATACTAAAACAGAGGAAACTATCAATGCGCAGCTGTTTGGTTTAACTATTCCGGATAAAGTGTCGCCTACAATTACCGCTATTGGTATCTATCACCTCAATGGGAAACCTTTCAGCGAAAAAACACCCAGGGAGTTTTTAGGCGTTACGGGCTCAGCAGGTAATTATCATCTCCTTAAACCACAAACGCTGGAACTAAGCGGTAACATCGGATTCGGGATTAATACCACCGATATGAACAGCACGTCGCTTAATCATAACGGTGTTTATTCAATAGAGCTAAAACTGGATGGCAAAACCGTATATACCTTTGCTGTTGAACGTTTCGCGTTCGATCAAACCCATGCTATCAATGCCTATATAGATTACCCTGCATTTGTATCATCCCGCAGGTGGATGCAAAAATGTTTCATTTTGCCCGGCAGCCGGATTTCATTGTATCCGCAATCGGTAAATAACGGCATCATTACATTTGATGATAACGCGACGCATGATGTGGAGTATGTTGTAAAGGATGTGGCTGGCAATATAGCAACGCTTAACCTGAAGGTTAAATCATCTCCGTTTACAAACCCACAGCCTGTAAAACCTACCGGTACTATGTTTTACTATGACAAGCGGAGCGAGTTTAGCAACGACAAAGTGAAAGTGGTCATTATGCCTGGTAACCTTTATGATGACCTTGATTTCCAATATTCAGCATCAGCCAAACCCGTGGGGGCTTATTCGGCCATGCACCATATCCATAACCGGCTTACACCCATTCATGATGGCTATGAGATCTGGATTAAGCCCGATGTTGACCTGGGTAATTACACTGATAAGGCGGTTATTGTAAGTTCTTGGGGCGGCTGCCAGGGCGGTTACTTTAAAGATGGCTATGTGATATCGCAGGTGAGTGCCTTCGGCGACTATTATGTCAAGGTAGATACGGTGGCCCCGGTAATTCATCCTTTAAACATCAAAAATGGCAGCAACATGAAGGCTGCCCGCAGTATTAATTTCAGAATGAGCGATAATTTATCAGGAATTAAGAGTTATACAGGCACAATTGATGGTAAATGGGTGCTAATGGAGCATGATTATAAAACTAAAATATTAAGTTACACCTTTAATAACGATATTGCGTCCGGTAAACACGTGTTTAAGTTGACTTTAGTTGATAACAAGAATAATTTTTCGGAATTTTCCGCCGATTTTTCCAGATAAGTACCTAAATAAGCCATGACAACATTAAAAGAAGGCGATAAAGCTCCTGCTTTTACCGCTAAAGACCAAAACGGCAAAGAAGTATCCCTTGCCGATTATAAAGGCAAAAATGTGATCCTTTACTTTTATCCTAAAGATGATACCCCCGGCTGTACTGCCGAATCATGCGATTTCAGGGATAACTATCAATCGCTTTTAAGCAAAGGTTTTGAGGTGATAGGTGTAAGTACCGACGATGAAAAATCGCACAAAAAATTTGAAACCAAATACAGCCTGCCATTTACCCTGATAGCCGATAATGAACTTAAAATTGTTGAAGCTTACGGCGTATGGGTTGAAAAAAACATGTACGGCAAAAAATATATGGGTACAGCCCGTACCACATTTATAATTGATGCAGAAGGGGTTATTACGCATGTGATCAGTAAGGTTGATACTAAGGCCTCGTCACAACAGGTGCTCGATCTTGTAAAATAAGTGTTAAAAACACAATCAAAATAGCTACTTTAGCAGTTCCTAAATTCCATTAATGAAAGCAGACTTACAAACATTAGAAAAAACCGCGTCACAAATCAGGCGCGACATTGTACGCATGGTACATGGCTGTCAATCAGGCCACCCGGGCGGCTCATTGGGCTGTACCGATTTCTTTACCGCATTGTATTTTTCGGTAATGAACCACGATCCTAAATTTAATATGGATGCAGTTGGCGAAGATATTTTCTTCCTGTCAAACGGCCATATTTCCCCCGTGTTTTACAGCACATTGGCACATGCCGGTTATTTTGATAAAGCCGAACTTGCAACTTTCCGTAAACTGAACGCGCGTTTACAAGGTCACCCAACCACACATGAGCACCTTCCGGGTATCCGTATTGCTTCGGGTTCATTGGGCCAGGGTTTATCAGTAGCTATCGGCGCTGCATTGGCAAAAAAATTAAATGGTGATAAATCATTGGTATTTACCCTACATGGCGATGGCGAGATCCAGGAAGGCCAGATTTGGGAAGCTGCAATGTTTGCCCCGCACAATCATGTTGATAACCTGATCTCAACTATCGATGTTAACGGTCAGCAAATTGATGGTCCAACCAAACAGGTACTTTCATTAGGCGATCTTCGCGCTAAATGGGAAGCTTTTGGCTGGGATGTATTGGATATGAAAGGTAACGATATGGCCGATGTGGTTAGGGTGCTTGAAGAAGCAAAAAGCCGCACAGGTCAGGGTAAACCGATCATGATCCTGATGCATACCGAAATGGGGTACGGTGTTGACTTTATGGTGGGCAGCCACAAATGGCACGGTGTTGCGCCAAATGATGAGCAGCTTAAACTGGCGTTAGATCAGTTAGAGGAAACACTGGGCGATTATTAGTCCCTGGCCCCCTGAAGGGGAAGTTTAGAAACATCAGTTTAATTATTACGATTTAATGCCAATCCCTCTCGATTGCAGGGGGAATTTGAACAATGAAAAAATACACTTACACAGATAAAAAAGATACCCGCTCGGGCTTTGGCGCCGGGTTGCTGGAAGCAGGCCAGAAAAATGACCAGGTTGTTGCACTTTGCGCCGACCTTATCGGTTCGTTAAAAATGAACGATTTTATTAAAGCATTCCCTGAGCGTTTTGTACAGGTAGGTATTGCTGAAGCTAACATGATCGGTATTGCTGCCGGTATGACCATTGGCGGTAAAATTCCTTTTACCGGTACTTTCGCCAACTTTTCAACCGGCAGGGTTTATGATCAGATCCGCCAGTCGGTAGCTTATTCAAACAAAAACGTTAAAATTTGCGCTTCACATGCCGGTTTAACTTTGGGCGAAGACGGTGCTACCCACCAGATTCTGGAAGATATCGGCCTGATGAAAATGTTACCCGGTATGACTGTTATCAACACTTGCGATTACAACCAAACTAAAGCCGCTACTGTTGCTATTGCTGAATACGACGGTCCTGTTTACTTACGTTTCGGCCGCCCGGTTGTTCCGATCTTTACCGATCCCGATCAAAAATTTGAAATTGGTAAAGCATGGATGGTGAACGAAGGCGCTGATGTAAGTATCTTTGCTACAGGTCACCTGGTATGGCAGGCTATCCTTGCAGGCGAAATTTTAGCTGAACAGGGTATCGATGCCGAGATCATCAACATCCACACCATTAAACCGTTGGATGAAGAGGCTATTTTGAAATCGGTTGCCAAAACAGGCTGTGTAGTTACTGCCGAAGAGCATAACCGTTTGGGTGGCTTAGGCGATAGCGTTGCCCAGGTGCTTGCAGTGCACAATCCATCACCACAGGAGTACGTAGCTGTAAATGACAGCTTTGGCGAAAGCGGTACACCTGAACAGCTGATGACCAAATACGGCCTGGATGCAGATCATATTGTGGCGGCGGTGAAAAAGGTGATAGAAAGAAAAAACAAAAAAGGTTAATTAAACCTTTAACATTAATAAAATTCTAAAAATGTCGGTACAGGTTGAAGATTCAGAGATATTAAGCAAGTTTCAGGACGAAAAAACCCGGAATGAGGCATTTAACCTGTTGTTGAAAAAATACCAGCAAAAAATATACTGGCACATCAGGCGCATGGTTGTTGATCATGACGATGCTGATGATCTGGTTCAGGATGTTTTTGTAAAGGTTTGGAAAAACCTAGCCGGTTTCAGAAACGACGCGCAACTGTACACCTGGATGTACAGGATAGCATCCAACGAATGCATTACTTTTTTGAATAAGAAAAAACAAAAAAATAATGTTTCGTTGGATGATGTTGCTTATGAGCTGGCCGATACGCTGGCCGACTCAACCTACTTTAACGGCGATGCTGCGCAGCGTAAGCTACAGGAAGCACTGCTTACCCTGCCCGAAAAACAACGGCTTGTTTTCAATATGAAATATTATGAAGACATGAAGTATGAAGAAATGTCGCAGGTTTTGGGTACCAGCGTGGGGGCTTTAAAGGCTTCGTTTCACCTGGCAGTCAAGAAGATAGAAGCTCATTTGCTTGGCAGGGATTAATTTTTTAATTTACGTTAAACCTTTTAGCACTATACCAATCTATAGTTGTGTATGAAAAGCGATATGGACAATAGGGAATGGCTGGATGATTTCATCGCGCTGAAGCAGGTTAGCAAAACTAACCCGTTTACAGTGCCTGACGGCTATTTCCATGAGTTAGCGCAGCACATTACAACACGTATAAGGCTTGAGGGATTAAAAAACTATCCATCTGCAGGGTATACCATACCCGAAAATTACTTTGACGAGCTAAGCAGCAACATCCGGAGCCGTATAAATATTGAGCGTGCTTTAAGCGACGGTGATTCGGGATTTACCGTTCCCGAAAATTATTTTGATGAGCTGAGCAGCAATATTCAAAGCCGGATTGTGGTTGATGAAGCCATGAATGCGGGAGAGGGCTTCACGGTGCCCGAAAACTATTTTGACGAGTTAAGCAGCAATATCCAAAGCCGCATAGCGGTGGAGGAGGCCATGAACCTGGCTGATGAAGGCTTCTCTGTACCCGAAAATTACTTTGATGAACTGAGCAGCAACCTCCAAAGCCGTATAGCGGTTGAAGAAGCCATGGGCAATGAAGAAGGGTTTACTGTTCCTGAAAATTATTTTGAGGAGCTAAGTGCCAATATTCAAAGCCGCATAGCAGTTGAGGAAGCAGTAAATGCCGGGCACGAAGGTTTTATTGTACCGATAGATTACTTTGATCAACTTAACCAGCATATCCTGGATAAAACAGTTAATGCAGACGTTGAAGAGGAGCAGGAGTTTGATAATGTTGTAAGCATTAACAAAACTAAAACTAAACCTGTACAGAAAAAAGGAATGGTGAGAAGGCTTTGGTTGTCGCCAACCATCAGGTATGCTACAGCGGCCTGCTTTGCTTTAATATTAGGCGTGGGTGTTATTTTCAGGGGAGATATCCAGGCGCCGGATCATAACCATTCTTACTTGCATGAGCAGGTATCATCGGTACCGGTTGATGAAATAAAAAGCTATCTTCAGTTACACATGGACGCGAGCGATACCCGTACACTTATAGATGCAAACCAAAAAAGCAACACAAGTAATGCAGACGAAGATCTGTCGGATTATATAGATAATTAAACAGAGGAAAAAATTTAATGAGTAAATTGATCAGGCATATTTGTATTGTGTTATTTGTTATGGCAATAGGCTATGAAGCTGTGGGACAGGTTAACCGCTTTGTTCCGGCTCAAACACCCTCAAGGCCCCAACTTAATCCGGTACGCCCTAATGGCAACAAAAAGGGCGCTATGGGTAAAAGACTTGAGGCTGCCCGTAACAGGTATATCAGCCGCCAGCTTGATCTTACTGATGAAGAGGCTAACAAATTTTGGCCGCTTTATAATCAGTACCAGCAGGAGCTTACTGCTGTACGCATTCTGAAGCGTTTAAATAACTCCACTTCATCAACCAACGGCACCGAGCAAATAGATAAGGAAATCTATTACGAAAGCCAGCTGGTTGGGATCCGTAAACGCTACCGCGATTCCTTTGCCAAGATCCTTCCGCCCGAAAAGGTGAGTGTCCTGTACAAAAGCGAACAGGAATTTAACGATGAGCTCATCAAACAACTCAGCGAACGCAGCGAGAGAGCGGGGAATTAGGAAGAGAGATCAGAGGTTGGAGTTTAGAGATTAGTTCTCTCGCTGTCTTAAAAGTCTAAAGTATGTCAAATAACATTTGCAGATGGATTTTCGTCCATCTGTTTTAGTTTATCTTTGTCGGTAAATCTAAGTAGGTCATCATTGCGGACCTAAGACTTACGAAGTTTTTAAAACTTCGTAAGTCTGGGTTCTACTACTCGTCATTGCGAGGTACGAAGCAATCCCCTATAAGCAGAGCCGCTCTGTATAGTTCGCGATTGCTTCGTATCTCGCAATGACGTCTTCTCTTAAAACCTGCATTGGATAATTGACTTAAAACTTTGTACTTAAGACTTAGAACTTAACAACATGCCTACTCTTCGCCAGCTTTTTTTAGCCAATAACGCGCAAACCACTAATTTTCCTTTATTGCTTGAATTTGAGCGTGCCGAAGGTATTTATATGTACAATGCGGAGGGCAAACCCTATATCGATCTGATCTCAGGCATCGGTGTAAGTAGCTTAGGCCACAGCAACCCCTATGTTATTGAGGCTATTAAACAGCAGGTTGATAAATACATGCACCTGATGGTTTACGGCGAATATGTACAAACCCCGCAGGTGCGCTTTGCCGAAAAGCTTGTTTCGGTATTACCGGCGACCCTTCAGTCAGTATATTTTACCAACTCGGGTGCTGAGGCCGTGGAGGGGGCATTAAAGCTTGCCAAGCGTTTTACGGGCAGGCAGCAGGTTGTGGCTTGTCTTAACTCATATCATGGCAGCACACATGGCGCATTGAGTGTTATGGGCAATGAGGAGTTTAAACAGGCTTATCGTCCTTTATTACCGGGCGTAAATTTCATCCGTTTTAATAACCCGGAAGATCTTGTGCTGATAACTGAAGAAACCGCCTGCGTGATTATCGAAACCATCCAGGGTGAGGCCGGCATCCGTGTGCCGGATCTTGCATATATGCAGGCTTTACGTGCCCGTTGTACCGAAACCGGTACGCTGTTGATCCTGGATGAGATCCAGGCGGCGTTTGGACGAACAGGAAAGCTTTTCGCGTTTGAGCATTTTGATATCGTACCAGATATCCTGTTACTGGCAAAAGCTTTAGGCGGCGGGATGCCGATAGGGGCGTTCATTTCATCAAACCAGATCATGGACGCGTTAAAGGAAAACCCGATCCTTGGTCATATCACTACCTTTGGCGGGCACCCTGTATGCTGCGCGGCAGGTTTAGCGGCACTGGAGTTTCTGCTGGATAACAACCTGGTATCCGGCGTAGCCGAAAAGGAAGCTTTGTTTCGGGATTTGCTTGTACACCCGGCTATACAACAGGTACGCGGCAAAGGCCTCATGATGGCTATCGAACTGGAAAACTTCGAGCTCAATAAAAACATAATTGACCGTTGTATCGAAAACGGTGTAATAACCGACTGGTTTTTACATTGCAGCAACTCCATGCGTTTGGCGCCTCCTTTGATCATTACCCACGACGAGATCAGGAAAGCTTGTGATGTAATTATAGAAGCGATTGATTTCTACACTAATAAATAAAATATAACATTCCTCCTCGTGAAATGAGGAGGAATCTTCTGCGGACAGTTAAGAAACCATGCAAATCCAGCCTCGATTGTGTATATGATTTCTCTTTCGCGTTAACGCGAAATCTCATTACTGCTCTATACTAAATGAAAAGAAGTTTTCTTCAGCCCATTTGCGAATCAAAGAAAGCCGACAAGCACAACGATGTTTGGCTAAGTCAATTCTGTGCTATTCTTCCTTGTAAATTGCCTGTTACAACCCCTTCATAATTCATAAGGATTATAGTTTGAGTTAAATTGGTATGGTTTGTGTATTTATAGCAATGCCTATAAAAACAATGCTTTCAGTGTCCTAAAGGCAATAAATAAGGTCACTGATGCATCTTTTTAAGGTCACCCTGCTTTTACAATTAATTAAATGTTGTAAAACGAACTATCAAAGCATCTATACACAATCTACATATGAAAATAGCATATATATCAACCTACCCCCCCCGCGAATGCGGTCTTGCAACATTTAATAATAATTTGATGCGTGCCATCAGTTCAAATTTCCCTGAAAGGCACATCTTAGCACAAAATGGCTTTGTTGTGGCACTTAATGATTCGGAAAACCTGCAGGAATATGAATATCCGGAGGAAGTTAAATATATCATTCGTCAAAATCACCAGAAAGATTATATCCGTGCGGCCAATTATATCAACACCAGTAATGCCGATGTATGTATTATGGAGCATGAGTTTGGCATTTACGGCGGCGAAAGCGGCATTTATATTTTACCGCTGATCAATCGTCTCGAAAAGCCATTGATCTCTATTTTGCATACAGTATTGAAAGACCCGAGCTATGTGCAGCGCATCATTATTCGCGAAATTGCCGAGCAATCATCAAAGGTTGTGGTGATGAGCAAACGTGCTGTAGATTTCCTGACCAATATTTATGAGATCCCTGCCGATAAGATCCAGATTATAGAGCATGGCGTACCTGATGTAGAAGCCCCTGCCGAAAACCCGGTTAAAAGCTTATCGTCTTTTAAAAACAAAAGGGTGATGTTAACCTTTGGTTTGCTGAGCCGTAACAAAGGTTTGGAAACCGTGATAAAAGCATTGCCTAAAATAGTAGCGAAGCATCCTGATGTGATGTACGTTGTATTGGGTAATACACATCCCGGAGTTATCAAAAGTTCGGGCGAGGAATATCGTGATCATTTGAAATCGCTTGCGGCACAGTTAGGGGTTTCGAAGAACCTGGCGTTTATTGCCAAATTTGTGTCAGAAGAGGAATTGGTAAACTACTTAACTGCCTGCGAGATTTACGTAACACCATATTTAAACGAAGCCCAGATCACCAGCGGTACGCTATCATACGCGGTTGGTGCGGGTGCGGCTGTGGTTTCAACTCCATACTGGCATGCTACAGAATTGCTGGCCGATAAACGCGGCAGGTTATTTGACTTTAAAAATTCGGAAGCACTGGCCGATATTGTCATCGAATTACTTGACCAGGACCGTGTGCTGAACGAGCTGAAGAAAAATGCGTACCAATATGGTTTACATTTACGCTGGCCGGTTATAGGCGCCGAATTTATTAAAGTGGCCCGGGAATCACTGGTACGTTTTGATTTCAGCGATAAAATTCTGCGTAACAGCATCGTTGACCCGGAGATCCTGCCGAAATTCAGCTTAACCCACGTATTGAGGTTAACCGATGATACCGGGATTGTACAACATGCCAAGTACGGGATCCCGAATTTAAAAGAAGGGTATTGTTTGGATGATAACGCCCGTGCGCTTATTATGGCACTAATGGCTTATCAGCGTAACGGAAGCAAGGAAGCATTTGAACTGCTACCCATTTACCTCAGCTATATCCACTATATGCAAACTGATGATGGTAATTTCCGCAACTTCCTGAGTTTTGACAGACGCTACCTGGACGAGGTTGGCTCGGAAGATTCATTTGGGCGTACCATTTGGGCCCTTGGTCATTTAATTGGCTGTGCGGCCAGCAATTCATACCGTGAATTCGCCCTGGAGATCTTCCATAAATCGGTGCCGCATTTTTCAGCGCTGAAACATTTAAGGGGTGTGGCCAATACTATAATTGGTATCAGTCTTTACCTGCAGGTTTACCCTACAGACGAGGGTATGGTTAAAATATTGGCCAACCTTACCCAGCCATTAATTGATGCCTATAACAACACCCAGGCTGATGATTGGCAATGGTTTGAGGAAAAGATGACTTACGATAACGCCATCCTTCCGCTGGCCCTATTGCACTCATGCGAGATTACCGGTAATGAGGAAGCCAGGAAAATAGCTTTGGCAACTATGGCTTTCCTTGATCAGCTTACATTATCAAACGGGTATTTAAGTCCTGTAGGTAATGATGGCTGGTATTACCGTGGCGGCACATTCCCTACATTTGATCAGCAGGCTATTGAAACAATGGCTATGGTGCTGATGCATTTCCAGGCATACCAGATATTCAGGATACCGCAATACATTGAAAAAATGTTCCTGAGCTATAAGTGGTTCCTGGGCGAAAATACTTTGCGGGCACCGCTGTATGACCATGAAACCAAAGGCTGCTGCGATGGTTTGCTGCCTGGCGGCATTAACCGTAACCAGGGAGCTGAAAGTACACTGGCTTATCTGATATCGCACCTTACGGTGTTGAAAGCCTTTGAGCTGGAATACGAATACAATAAATACGGCCAAAAAATGCAGATCTGTTAAATGAAGGTAGCTGTATTAGCCCCTGTTGCCTGGCGCACGCCGCCCAGGCACTACGGGCCCTGGGAGCAAATAGCATCAAATATAGCCGAAGGGATCATCAAAATGGGAGCGGAGGTAACACTCTTCGCTACGGGCGATTCGATAACCGCAGGTAAACTTGATGCCATTTGCGATACAGGTTACGAGGAAGACAGAACACAGGATGCCAAGGTGCTGGAATGCCTGCATATCAGTAACCTGATGGAAAAGGCCGGTCAGTTCGACATTATTCATAATAACTTTGACTTTTTGCCGCTTACCTATTCGGGTCTGATTAAAACGCCGTTACTCACTACCATTCACGGGTTTTCATCATCAAAGATCATCCCGGTTTATAAAAAATATAATAGCCGGGGGCATTATGTTTCTATCAGCAATGCCGACCGTAGTCCTGAGCTTGATTATTTAGCCACGGTATATAATGGCCTCGATACCCGTGATTTTCAGTTTTATGAACAGCCGGATGATTACCTGTTGTACTTCGGTCGTATCCATCCCGATAAAGGAACTGCCGAAGCTATCGATATCGCCAAAAAAAGTAAACGGAAATTACTGATAGCCGGTATAGTTCAGGATACCAACTACTTTAAGGAAAAGATAGAGCCATTGCTTTGTGCCAATGTGGAGTATATAGGCCATGCCGGGCCTGATAAGCGCCGGGAGCTTTTAGGCAGAGCTTATGCACTGTTGCATCCCATCAGCTTTGATGAGCCTTTTGGCCTGAGTGTGGCTGAAGCAATGCTATGCGGTACGCCGGTCATAGCTTTTAACCGGGGCTCGATGCCAGAATTAATCAAAAACGCACAGACCGGCTTTTTGGTTAATAAGGTTGATGAAGCCGCCGAAGCAGTTGGCTGGCTCCGTCAGATTAGCAGGGCTGATTGTTATGACTGGGCAAATTCGCAGTTTTCGAGCGATAAAATGGTGAATGATTATTGGGAGTTGTATAATAGGGTATTGGATTAAAAGCAAAAACTGCCGCGGCAGACAGGTATAAAACAACAAAAGCGCCACTGGCGCTTTTGTTGTTTTATGAAGAATTTATCTTAATTCAATTTATCCAACTCTGATTTAACAAACTCAGCTAATTCTTTTACATAGGCCGCGCTAAAGTCAAACTTGATCCCTGCGGTTTCGTAAATCTCTTTAATAGTTTTAGTATAACCGAGTTTAAGGGCTTCTAAATATTGTTGCAAACCCTTTTCAGGATTTTCTTTGTAGTTTTTCCATACAGCTATAGCTCCTAATTGCGCCATGCCGTATTCGATATAGTAAAATGGTACCTCGAAAATGTGCAACTGTTTTTGCCAAAGATTTGCTAATGCTTCGCGATGCTCGCTCCAATCGGCAAAACCCGCGCCGAATGGTTCAAAGATCTCGATCCAGGCGGTTGTACGGTCGGCATCGGTATGGTCGGGGTTGGTATAGATCCAATGCTGAAACTGATCGACAACGGCTACCCAAGGCAGGGTTTTCAAAACATCAACCAACTGATCACGTTTGGCGCGTTTAAGATCTTCCTCGTTATCAAAATACACATTCCAGTTATCCATCGAGATCAGCTCCATCGACATGGAGGCTAATTCGGCAACTTCGGATGGGCAATGTTTAAAATCATTCAGTTCCAGATCGGCAGTAAGGAAAGTGTGTACCGCATGACCGCCTTCATGTACCATAGTAGTTAAATCGCGGAAGGTATTGGCCGAATTCATGAAGATGAAAGGCGCGCCGGTTTCGGCCAACGGATAGTTGTAACCACCCGGGGCTTTGCCTTTACGGCTTTCCACATCAAACAGGCCGTTATCTTTCATGATCTCCAAACGTTCGCCTAAATAACGATTGATGTTGCTGAAGCACTGGATAGATTTTTCGATCAGGTCTTCGCCATTCTGAAATGGTTTAAGGGCTGGTTTGCCTGAGATATCCACATCCATATCCCATGGCTTAAGGGCAGGTAAGTGCAAAGCCTCGCGGCGCTTTTCGGTCTGGGTTCTTAGAATAGGCACTATTTCGGTTTCGATAGCTGCATGAAAAGCATAACAATCCTGCGGGGTATAATCGAAACGGCCCAAAGCCTGGAACATATAATCGCGGAAGTTTTCAAAATTGGCGTTTGTTGCTACGGTGTGACGAAGCTTGCGCAAATGATCGAAAAGTTCATCGAGTTTGTCTTTATCCTGTAAACGGCGAGTGGTGATCTTTTCCCAAACTTCCTGGCGTTTAGCACGGTCGGTGCCTTTTAAAAATACAGAAGCTTGTTCTAAAGTAAATTCCTTATCATCAATATGAACAGACATGGCACCGGTGATTGACTGATACTTTTGCTGTTCCACCTGGATCTCGGTTTGTACCGGGATATTTTCCTCGCGGAAAAGTTCCAATGCTTTTTTTACGGCCCGTAAAAAAATAAAATATTTTTTGCCATCCAGTTTATCAACAAACGCGCTGGCAACCAGCTTTTTGTTCAGTTCGTTACTGTATGGAGCAATTTTGGGCTCAATTTCGGTAGCAAAGTACTGGAACTTTTGAAGCAGGTCTTCGCTGGTGGTATCGCAGGTCATGCGGATATAGCGCCAGGCGAAATCTTCCTCTAATGCAGCTTCCAGCTCACTTTTATCGTGTAGCCATTTCTCCAGTTCTTCAACTGAGTGGATTGGACGATCTAATAATTCTTTATAAAAAGGTTCAAGGGTTTCCCATTTAATATCAAGGGAAGCCGGGATATATGTTCTCGTTTTTTTGTGGATCATGATTTTTAGATGTGCAGATATGCGTATGTGCAAATGTGCAGATTATGGTTGGAGAAGTGCAAATAATAGATCTGTAAATTAATTCGAAGTCTGCACTTCAATATGAAATTTGGTTACATTATAAAGAAAAATCCGAAAGCTATTTCAACTTTCGGATTTCCCAATTGTTATAAAAAGTTACTTAACGATAGTAATTTTATCGTTAGATACCGGCTCTGATGAACAATGCAGTTCGTCTCTACTATCTATAACTTGAATGGAAAAAACCTTTTTTCTGATTTCCTCATTTGTTGTTTCCCAAAGTGTATCAAATAAAAAGTCTATTGCCTCTGAGCAATACATGTCGTCTACCCATGGTGCCTTTACCTGAACGATAAAAGATGTAGAACTATCTCCTGGAAATGCGTCTTCAACGCAAATTCCTTGTAGTGATTTTCCCTTTTCAGCGCACTTAGTTTCAAATGGCTTTAATAATTCTTTTAATTCTGTTCTATCCATGATAGTATTCCATTAGCTCCGGAAAGCAAATTTATTAATTTTTCTACATCCTTATTCAACATGTGTCCACATGGCTTGTAGCGCGCATTTTCATCCCATGCATTAAACAACAAAGAATTTGCTTTTGCTAAATCTTTGTTGTTTGCTTTGTCATTATCAAATTTAACTTTTAAACCACTAAATATCAATAATGTGAAAAGATTATGTGTTTTAAGTGTCTTTCTGATATCTCCGATTCCTCTTATTGAGTTCGTGTTAGAATTGGTTTCATCAAACAAATTCGGGATCCCAAGCCTATCACAAATTTTTGCCTTTAACATTAATTCTACACTATAGCCTGCAAGATAGAACGCGCCGTCACACATTGTGTTATTATATAATATTTCAGCTTCTTTTAAACGTTGATAAGCTAATTTTCTTATTTCGGTTGGGTTGTTCATTCATGACAATTGAGTTACCAAGATATGTTTTTATTTGATAAATCTCAGAGTATAGTATGAATTGATACCATTAATACTATTTAACTCTTATGAAGCGTTTTCGATATCTCAGTTATCGCATCCTCGTAGCTTGTTGGTTTAAAGTTGAACGCTTTCTCAAATTTGCTGCTGTCGAAAATATAATCGTGGTCATACTGATAATACATTTCTACAGTACCCATTACCACTTTTTTAAACAGGCCGAACAGCCACAGCATTACTTTATTAACGCGCGTATATTTTGGTTCAACTTTATAAATCTTGGCGGCAATATCCAAAAACTGTTTACCGTTTATGGCCGGCGGAGCAGGGAGGTGCCAGATCTGATTGCCGCTCTTGGGATTTTGACCAAGCATGAACATAGCTTTACCTGCATCGGGCACATAAATAAAATTGTGTTTACAATCCGGATTGCCTATCCATTGCGCGTTTTGTTTTTTGGCGTAATTGCTCAGCACCATCATATCAATAAAGCTGTTGACCGGGGCGCCATAAAAATCAGGTGCGCGGGCTATGGTTGCGTTGATATTGCCGGCTTTAACTTCATTCATGAGCATTTCGGCGATGCCCGCTCTTATTTCGCCTTTAACGCTGCTGGGTTTATATGGGGTATCTTCGGTCATGGAGCCGTTAACCAGTCCGTACATGTAAACGTTATCAAAAAATATTAAACGGGCACCGGTGGCTTTGGTAACATTGATCACATTTTGCATGATCACCGGCCATTGCGTCCGCCAGATGTCTTTATCATAAACCAGGCCGGCAACGAGATAAATTACCGTAGATCCTTTTGCTGCCGACAGTACTTCATCGTAGTTAAGCAAATCGGCTTTTTGCCAGGTTACTTTATCGTTAGTAGCGGTAACCGGTTTGCGGCTAACCAAACGGATGGTTTCGTTATGGTTGATTAATTCTTTGGTAAGGGCGTTCGCTACCGGACCGCCGGCTCCTAATATAGTATGCATGATCTTTTTCGTTTTGTGTATTACAAAAGTAAGCTGCCTTTGTAAATCAAAACGTTAACAAAAGATAAGGAATTGACCTCTCCTAAATCCTCTCCAAAGGAGAGGACTTTTAAATTTATGCCTTTACTCCCTCTCCCTTGGAGAGGGTCGGGGTGAGGTCAGGCGCTTATCTTCATGATCCTTCTTCTGATCCGCGAGAGCGAAACCGGGGTAATTCCTAAATAATTGGCAATATAATGCTGGGGGATGCGGTACAAGGCTTCGCCACCTGTTTGTAAAAGATCGGCATAACGTTCTTCGGGCGATTGGGTGATGAAGGAGGTGATGCGTTCTTCGTAACAGATGAGATAGTGTTCGGCTGTTAATCTCCCAAAACGCTCCATCTTAAAACCGAGCAGCTCATTCATGCAAGCTTGTTTCAGATTATTGTGGCTTAAATTCACAATCACCGAATCTTCAAGCGCCTGGATATAATTTGCTGCCGGGGTACGGGTGAGGAAGCTTTTGTATGAGCTCAGCATTTCATCTTCAAAGCTGAAATATCCTGTTATTTCCTCGCCGTCTTTAACGTGGTAATAGCGCACGGATCCTTTTACCACCAGGCCGATATGATCGCATACTTTACCGGCCTCTACATAAAACCTTTTCTTTTTTAAGGTATCAACCGTTAGGTATCGCGATAAGGCCTGCCACTCTTCATCAGTAAGCGGAACATATCTTTCAAAATATT
Organism: Mucilaginibacter sp. R-33; assembly: GCF_049949235.1. NCBI lineage: Bacteria > Pseudomonadati > Bacteroidota > Sphingobacteriia > Sphingobacteriales > Sphingobacteriaceae > Mucilaginibacter > Mucilaginibacter sp. R-33. The sequence continues at coordinate 3,886,466 of NZ_CP188089.1, read as the reverse complement.
CCCTAAACTTATTAAGCGCTGTTAGTGGATCCATATCCTGTCGAGCAAAAACAATACAGCAAATACTACGCTGGCAATGCCATTGGTAGTCATAAAAGCAAAGTTAACGCGGCTCAGGTCATTTGGTTTTACAAGCAGGTGTTGGTAAACAAGCATGGCGCAAAAGAACGCGATACCAATGTAGTACAGGAAGCCTACTTGAGTTTCAAATGCCGGCATCATGATGAAAACAGCCGAAAGCACATGTAAAAAGGTAGAGAGTCTTAAGGCGTTCACCTTACCTAAGTACGCCGGGATAGAGTGCAGGTTTTGGCTTCGGTCAAAATCTTCATCCTGCAGGGCGTAAATGATATCAAAGCCGCTTACCCAACAAAGCACGGATAGTGAAAAGAATATAGGTGTAAGGGCAAACTGACCGGTAACCACTAAATAAGCGCCGATAGGGGCAAGCGATAAACCCAATCCCAATACCAAATGGCAGAGCGCGGTAAAACGTTTGGTTGCGCTGTAACCCATCACCACAAATAAAGCTACCGGCGATAAAAAGAAACAAAGCCTGTTAATGAACCAGGTAGCTGTAATAAACAGCAGGCAGTTGATAATAACAAAGGTTAAAGCAGCTTTTGGACTGATCCGGCCGGCCGGGATATCACGTTGTTTGGTGCGCGGATTCTGAATGTCTATATCCCTGTCAAGGTAGCGGTTAAAGGCCATCGCCGAGTTACGGGCGAATACCATGCAAAGTACCATCAAAACCAGCTTAAGCCAGTCGAAATGATATTGCGTAGTAGTTACCGCCAAAAAGAAGCCGATAAATGCAAACGGCATCGCGAAGATGGTGTGGGCGAAGGTTACTAAAGATAAATATTTTTTCATGATATTCGGCTCTCCTCTTGAGAGGGGTAAGAGGTGTGATCTACTTCGTTGTTTTTAAATTTCTCTATATGTTGCTCAATTGTTCTTAAAACGTTGAACATGTCTTTTCTTACTTCCAGTTCAGTAAAACGGATAATTGTTAAATCGTATTTTTCGAGTTCTTGCTCACGTATCAAATCCAGTTTATATGTCTCTTCGTGGTTATGATATTGACCATCGATCTCTATTATCAAATTTAGTTCGAAACAATAGAAATCTACAATATAATTTAACAGAGGCTTTTGGCGATGGAAATCATATCCATAACCTTGTTTGCCTTTTAACTCTTTCCAGAGTAGTATTTCGCCAATTGTACTGTCATTCCTTAATTTCCGGGCCAGCTCTTTTAACCGGGGATTGTATGGAATGATTGTGCGGGGCATATTGCTCAATATTAAAAATAATTAAAAGGCCCTGTGCGATTCCCCTCTTGAGAGGGGTGTAGGGGTGTGTTGCGTCGTATGCTTAGCAGACGTATTGCTTGTCGCTTGTTAACACACCCCTGCCATCGCGCTATTCTTCGCGCCCCCTCTCAAGAGGGGAACCAAGAAACACCGGCACTTCAAAATTTTGATTTACTGCATCAATAAACTCAAGTATCTCTTCGCGGCCTTGCTGTGTTTCTGACGATGTGATAAAAAACTGTGGCATTTCATCAAATGTAGCCAACAGGGCTTTTTTAAACCGGGCAATAGTTTGATCGGTTTTAATGTTCGATTGTTTATCGACTTTGGTAAATACCAGCACAAATGAAAGGCCTTTTTCGCCAAGCCAGTTGCAAAATTCAAGGTCGATCTTTTGTGGCTCGAGGCGACTATCAATCAGCACCATTACGCATTGCAAGCTTTCGCGTTTGTCAAGGTAAGTATGGATGAACTTATCCCATTTGGCTTTTTCCGTTTTTGATGCGCGGGCATAGCCATAACCGGGTAAATCGACAATGTACCAGCTCTCGTTGATCAGGAAATGATTGATCAGTTGCGTTTTGCCGGGAGTTTGCGATGTTTTAGCAAGGCCCTTTTTACCGGTTAATGTATTGATAAGGGATGATTTGCCCACATTTGAGCGCCCGATGAAAGCGTACTCCGCTTTAACGGGTGGAGGTAACTTGCTTACCTGGCTGTTGCTGCAAATAAATTCGGCCGATTTTACGATCATTCTGCAAAGGTAGGGTTTTGTTTTGGATGTTATAAAGTCGGATTTGTTGTTATAAAGTTGTAATGTTTTAAAGTTGAAATGTTATTAGATTGTTGATGGTTGTAATGTTTTGTTCAAGCCAGCGTAGTGCTTCAGGTTTGAAACTGAATCAAAATTAATAAAAATAGATGTTTAAACATATTTTACATGTCGCCGACACGGTCCGGATTAAAATAGCTTAAATTTGTGACAGTTGATGATGTTTGTAGGCAACATTCCAACTTTACAACATTTTAACCTTCCAACAAGAAACAACATGAACGATTATAAAATACCCGCCCAAACCCGCATTGGTCACGTACATTTAAAAGTAAGCGACCTGCAAAAATCTCTTGATTTTTACTGTGGTTTGTTAGGCTTTGAAAAAATGGTGATGTACGGCGATCAGGCTGCATTTATATCTGCAGGTGGTTATCACCATCATATTGGCTTAAATACCTGGCATAGCAAAGGCGCTTCACCAGCCCCGGAATACGCACCGGGCTTATACCATACTGCCATCTTATATCCCGAAAGAAAAGACCTGGCCATTATACTTAAAAGGCTGATTGATGCCCGTTACAATATTACAGGAGCATCTGACCATGGTGTATCTGAAGCCATCTATCTTAACGATCCCGATCAAAACGGGGTTGAGCTCTACTGGGATCGCCCCAAAGAACAATGGCCTGTAGATCAGGAAGGGAATTTGACCATGTTTACCCGCAGGCTGGATATAGAAAATTTACTGCAACTGGCTAATTAACAGATAAAAAGCAAACAAAAAAACTCATTGTGGGTTATATATTCAACGGGGGGATCAAAAGATAATCAATCTTTCCCGGTCATTGGGAGGCGGAACGGCGAAGCAGTCCTCTGCCGGCGATATTGCATGGTTGCCTGCTGTTAAGGATTGCTTCGTACCCCCAATGAGTTTTTTGATAAAGATAAAACTGTTGCGCGAAGGTACGAAGCAAAAAATTATAAATTTTATAATTCCTTTATTTTAATGCTCCTGAAATAAGCTTTATGCCCGTGGTCCTGCAGTGCAATTAAGCCGGTTTTGGCGTTGCCATAGTCGGGATAATCTTTCCATTTACCGTCGGCTTTTTTCCTTTTCCAGTCGCTGGTCCAGGCTTCAAAAGCTAAAATCTTTTTGCCGTTGAGCCAGTGTTCAACATGACCGTTGTTGAAAATAATTTTACTGGTGTTCCAGGTGCCAACCGGGGCTACTTTTTTTGAGATGTTTGGCAGGTACATGGCATAATCACAGCCTGTTTTTTGCCAGTCTTCCAGTTTTTCGGGCCAGCCGGCATCGTCAATGATCTGGTATTCGGGGCCGGTTTCATAAGGGCCATGGTATTTCGGATCTTCAACCACATGGTATATTACACCGCTGTTACTGCCTTTTTCTATCTTCCATTCCCATGAAAGCTCAAAATTGGTATAAGCTTTATCGGTTACTATATCTCCGCCGGTATCACCCTGCGCTGCACCAAGACAAACCAGGGCACCGTCAACAATGGTCCAGTTTTTTACCGGACCGTTTTTGTTGAAGCCATGCCAGCCTTTTAACGTTTTGCCATCAAATAAATTTATCCAGGTACCTTTTGCAGGAGTAGCCTGTTTAGGAAGTTTAGCGTTATGAACCGGAATCCCTGACGTTTGTACGCAAACTAAGCCTGCAGCAGCCAGTGCCAAACCCAATTTTTTAAACTGTTGTTTCATAATAAGGTATTTGCTGTGATCTGTTATTTTTTGACAACCTGCATTTTTTCCGGATCCCAGAACATGGGGCTGTTATTGTAATAGCTGTCATTACACAGCAGGGCAGGGGCTGCCGCACGATAGCCAAATATCGCATCTTCAGTTACCTTGCCTTTATTGCGGATAGCCGTAAAAAAGTTCACCATATGATCATATGGCCCACCTTTGTATCCTTTTTCGGCATCATACGTGATCTCTTCGGGCGGTAGCATTTTTTTGCGTTCGGCATAACCGCTGCCTGCTTTTTTGAGTTTATCAAGATAGAATGGATCATCAGAGTCCATCACTTTATTGCGTTTAAGCGTCACTTTATCCCATGTTATATCCATTGAGCCTTCGCTGCCTACCAGTTTAAGATAAGTGGTACCGCTGGTGCCATCCACGAAGTTGCAACGTAAGGAAAGATTAAAGGCTGGATGAGCCTGCGTTTTGCCGTAATCAAAAGTGCCTAAAAGTACATCAGGTACTTCGCGGCCATCATTCCAGAAACGTAAGCCGCCGGATGCATAAATTTTATTAGGGCCAACTGAATCGGTTATAAAATGCAGGCTTGAAAAAAGGTGAACAAAAAGGTCGCCCGCCATGCCGGTGCCATAATCAGTATAGTTTCTCCAGCGGAAAAAGCGTTTTTCATCAAACGGACGCTTTTTAGTATTGCTGATATAAGTTTCCCAATCAACAGTTTGAGGTGAGGCATCTTCAGGGATCGGGTATTGCCAAACCTCAAGCGGCGCCCGGCGGGCCCAGAAACCTTCGGCATAGTTTAATTCGCCAATAGCGCCGCTTTTTAACAGCTCGTGTGCTTTTTCATTGCCTAATGATGATACCCCCTGGCTGCCTACCTGGAAGATCATTCCTGTTTCTTTTTGCGCTTTGATCACCGCCGGCCCTTCGGTAATGGCGTGCACCATCGGTTTTTCGCAATATACATGTTTACCGGCGTGCATGGCATCAACAGAAATTTGCTGGTGCCAGTGATCAGGTGTGGCAATGATTACAGCGTCAATGTCTTTACGGTTCAGGATCTCTTTGTAAACCCGGGTAGTAAAAATGTCGGCTCCCCAGCGGGTTTTAGCATCCTTTAAGCGACCGTCATACAAATCGCATACGGCTACCAGTTTAACACCGGGCACCTGCAGGGCGGTGATGGTATCCTGGGTACCCATACCACCGGCGCCAATGAGGGCGATGTTTACCTGGTCGTTAGGACTGTTGCCGATGAGGCGTTTCTGGATAGAAAAAGATTTGGCCTGGCTTTGGCTGGCTAAGAGGCCCGATCCGGCAGCTACGGCCGCGGTTGCAGTGGTTAGTTTTTTAATAAAACTGCGGCGCGAGGATTCTTGTTCGTCTTTCATAAGGATAAGGAAACAAATTTTAAATGTGATTTGCCGGAGTGTGCCGGCTGAAATTGGTTTTTAAAAATAATGAATTGACTTAACATTTTCATAATTGTAGTAATATAAAATCGGTTTAGTTACAGCGTAACGCATAGGTGGTCCATTTGGCCTGCGCTGCGTTGGGCCACCATCCTCTATCCTTCGGATAAAGAGGGTAAGAAAATATATAAATTAAAATCCCCTCTTTGCGAAGCAGAGAGGGGTGGCGAGCGTAGCGAAGTCGGGGTGAGTTAACTTGTCAGCCCTGTTTCAGTATTCCTTTTTCACCCTTGTTAGTGTTAATGCATTCGGTATACAATCATTATCTTTGCCCCGATGAGCAAAACCATAACACCGTACCATGACGAGCAGGCTACCAAAAAAGAACAGGTGGCAGATATGTTCAACAATATATCAAAAACCTATGATTTCCTGAACCATTTCATGTCGCTTGGTATTGATATCATCTGGCGTAAAAAGGCCATCAACGAATTAAAAAAGGATAAACCCAAACTGATACTTGATGTTGCTACCGGTACCGGCGATTTTGCTTTTGAGGCTTTATCTATCCTGAAACCTGAAAAAATTATTGGTGTAGATATTTCAAGGGGGATGCTTGACATCGCGGAGCAAAAAATAGCAAAACGGGGTTTAAGCGATAAATTTGCTGTAAAACTGGGCGATTCGGAAAAACTGCCGTTTGAGGGCGCGGAGTTTGACGCTGTTACGGTTGCCTACGGTGTACGTAATTTTGAAAACCTGGAAAAAGGCCTTGCTGATATAATCCGGGTGCTAAAACCCGGAGGGAAGGTGGTGGTGCTTGAGTTTTCAAAGCCTAAAGTATTCCCGGTAAAGCAGTTGTATAATTTTTACTTCAGCTATATTACCCCGGGGATTGGTAAATTGTTTAGCAAAGATGCAAGGGCGTACAGCTATTTGCCCGAGTCGGTAGCTGCTTTTCCTGATGGGCGGGCTTTTGTGGGTTTGATGGATAAAGTAGGCTTTAAGAATACCAAATGCCGGCCTTTAACGTTTGGTATCTGTTCAATATACACCGGTATTAAATGATTATAAACCGTTACCTGCTTGTAGTTGTACTTATTTTTAGCAGCAATTTATTGTTTGCTCAGCATGTACCTGCATGGGGTGGCGGTGCCGATCAGCAGGATCTGAGCTTTGGCTTCAGTTTCACGTATGTAAGCACCGATTTTAAGATCGTCAATCAACCCAATTTTCGCAACGCGTTTTTAGATGAGAACGGTGTGCAGGTTAAAGGGCCGCTTAACAGCATCAGCTCAAAAAGTTCACCGGCTTTCGGAGTAGGTTTTTTGACCCGGTACAGGGTCACTGAACATCTTGAGGTACGTACCACACCATCATTAATTTTTGCCGACAGGGTTTTGCATTATTCTTATGTAGATCCGTCGGAAGATGTGGATAAAAAAGTACAAACCACTTCGGTAGACGTGCCCCTGCAATTGAAATTAAAATCAGACAGGCTGGGCGATTTCAGGGCTTATGTTGTAGGCGGCCTGAAATATACCCAGGCGATAGGCTCTAAGAAAAACGCGGATGCCAACCTTGACCTTTCAGAGAAGCTGGTTAAAAATGTAGGTGGCTTTGCCTCGTATGAGGCGGGCGTTGGTTGTGATATTTATTTTGAATTTTTTAAGCTTTCGCCCGAGATTAAGATCTCCAATTCGTTAGGCAATGTGCTGATGCGCGAGTATAACCCCTACTCGGCGCCCCTCAGCAGGCTGGGCTTACATACCATTATGTTTAGTTTGATTTTTGAGTAGGGTAGATACTTAAAAATATAAAAAAAGATGTCATACAGCCCGTCGAAGCATGGCGGGTTGGGCCTCTGCGCGCGTCCTTCGACCAGTTCAGGATGACCGTTCCTCCTAAATCTCGCGCTAATTTATAATGAGAGCGTAAGATGGATTTGCGTTTTCAACGCAATGGTGGGGTGAGTAAAATCCTTTCTTCAAAAACATCCTTACTCCCAACCGACAATATTTTAAACTAAAAAACATAATTTCGCTGTTTATAGTTATCAATACCTATGAGTAAGATTGCCTTAATTACAGGAGCTACCGCCGGCATTGGCGAGGCATGTGCACACGTTTTTGCCCGTGAAGGCTATGACCTGGTATTAACCGGCCGCCGGTTAAACAGGTTAGAGAAACTGGCCAAACACCTGAATGATAAGTATAACGTAGAGGTTGCGGTTTCGTCATTTGATGTGCGTAACCGCGAAGATACCATCAACAGCCTGGAAGCTTTGCCGGCCGAATGGAAGAAAGTAACTGTATTGGTTAACAATGCAGGTTTAAGCCAGGGGCTTGACCCCATTCAAAAAGGCAGCATTGATGATTGGGAAACCATGATTGATACCAATGTTAAAGGCTTATTGTATGTGAGCCGGGTGGTATCAAATTGGATGATAGAAAACGGTAATGGTCATATTATAAACCTTGGTTCAATTGCCGGTAAGGAAGTTTATGCCAACGGAAATGTATATTGCGCTACCAAACATGCAGTTGATGCTTTAAATAAAGGTATGCGGATTGACCTTTTACCCCATAGTATTAAGGTAACGGCGATACATCCGGGTGCTGTAGAAACCGAGTTTTCGGAGGTGCGCTTTAAAGGTGATAAGGAAAGGGCCAAAAAAGTGTATGATGGTTTTAAACCATTAGTGGCCGAAGATGTGGCCGAAACCATCTGGTTCATTGCATCACGACCGGCACATGTTAATATTAACGACCTCGTGATCATGCCTACAGCGCAAGCCAACGCAGGTACGATATTTAGGGGGTAGAGGGGAAGTCTGAAGTCGGAAAGTCAGTAAAGTCCGAAAGTAAGACAAGGCTGCTTTATTAACCAAACAAATCCTTCGGACTTTCGGACATCGGATTTCCGGACTAAAAAGAAAAACTTCCGGACTTTCCGACATCGGACTTCCGGACTAACATAAAACATATGTCATTAATTACACAAATAGACCAGGACATTAAACTGGCCATGCTTGCCAAGCAGGCAGATCGTTTACAGGGGTTGCGTGCCATCAAATCGGCATTGCTTTTGGCTAAAACCGAAAAAGGCGCTGCCGATGAACTAACCGAGGAAGCTGAAATTAAAGTATTGCAAAAGCTGGTAAAGCAACGTAAGGAATCGGCCGATATTTATAAGGAGCAAAACCGCGACGACCTGTACCAGGTGGAAATAGCCGAAATGCTGGTTATTGAAGAATACCTTCCGCAGCAAATGAGCAAGTTTGAAATTGAAGGCTACCTTGAAGAGCTTATTGGCAGGATAGGTGCTACATCCGTAAAAGATATGGGCCGCGTAATGGGTATGGCCAGTAAAGAGCTTGCGGGCAAGGCTGACGGTAAAACAATATCAGAGGTGGTTAAACAGTTATTGGGTTAAGCTTTTACCATTTAATTAGTACAGCGCTTTTTACGTAATGTTGTGTTAATGTTAATCTTATTTAATAAAAGCTTAACATTACTACATTGGTAAATAATTACTATACTTGCTAAATGTCGTTCGTAATAAACTAATTTTACAGCGGAATAACAGGAATTTGTACTGAAAGCGATTTTGGTATAAGATAAGTTTGAAAAATTAATTTTTAATATTTTATATGGAGTTCGTGCTTAAAGAGGAACACGGTTTTAGTTACATCGATGAGGGCGAAGGAGAGGTGCTGTTACTGCTGCATGGTTTAATGGGGGCACTGAGCAATTGGGATGGTGTTATTAATGAGTTTAAATCAAAATACAGGGTTATCATCCCTATGCTGCCTGTTTATGACATGCCGCTGATTAGTACCGGGGTAAAAAGTTTATCGAAATTTGTACATAAGTTTATAAAGTTTAAAAAGCTCAGCAATATTACCTTATTGGGTAACTCGCTTGGCGGGCATGTGGCGCTGGTTTATTTAACCACGCATCCCGAAAATATAAAGGCCCTTGTTTTAACCGGTAGCTCGGGCTTATATGAAAATGCTTTCGGCGGCTCTTTTCCCCGCAGGGAGAGTATTGATTTTGTGCGCGAAAAAGTGCAATTTACATTTTACGATCCGGCTATAGCCACCGATGAGTTGGTGCTTGATGTTTTTCAGACCATTAACGACAGGCATAAGGTGATCCGCTTGCTGGCCATGGCAAAATCTGCCATCAGGCATAATATGAAAAAAGATCTGCATAAGATCACTATCCCGGTATCTTTGATATGGGGACGAAATGACAAGATCACCCCGCCCGAGGTAGCTGTTGAATTTCATGAGCTATTGCCCGATTCAGAACTTCATTGGATTGATAAATGCGGACATGCCCCTATGATGGAGCACCCTGAAGAATTTAATACGTTACTTAAACAGTTTTTAGCTAAATTAGAAACCAAAGTAAATGCATAGATGATAGCACTTGACCTGATAGCTGACTCGATACCGCCGGTACACACTTCTGATACCATTCAGAAAGTGCTTGACCGTATGATTGAGTTTCGCCTCAGGCATTTGCCTATTGTAAATGAAGAGCAGTTTTTAGGTTTGCTTGCCGAGGATGACCTGATAGCCGAAAGTGATTATCAAACGTCCATAGGTGCGCTGGCCCTTTCGTTGGTTAATCCCTACGTGTTGGAAGATCAGCATATTTATGATGTTATCCGGCTGTTTTATGAGCAGCAGCTTACCATTGTACCGGTGCTTGACGCTAAAAGCAATTATCTTGGGTTGATATCTATTAACGCCATTACAGAATATTTCGCAAAAATAACTTCAGTATCCCAACCGGGAGGCATTATTGTACTGGAGATCAACAATAAAAATAATTCGCTTGCGCACATGGCGCAGATAGTTGAATCGGACAATGCGCAGATCCTGAGCTCCTATGTTCAGTCCTTTCCCGATTCAACCCGGATGGAAGTTACCCTTAAGGTCAACAAGCTGGATATTTCGGCCATAACTGCCAGCTTCCTTCGGTATGAGTATGATATCAAAGCTACCTTTAATCATACCGATATCAACGATACCACCCGCGACAGGTATGATTCGCTCATGAATTACCTTAATTTGTAGTATTTAGTCCGAAGCCCTAAGGCGGAAATTTTAAGTCCTGAGCCTAAAGTCTTAAGTCGACATCATGGATTATTTTACCAAATATTGAGACTTAAAACTTACGACTATCGACTTATAATTTAAACCAAATTATAAGCCTGCGCAAACATCACAGCATCATAATTATTTTTCAGGTGCAGTTTGTTTTTGATGTTTTTACGGTGCGTTTCGGCCGTAGCCGGGGCAATGAATAGCTTCGCGCTGATCTCTGCCGAACTCATACCCATGGCAATATATTTCAGAATTTCTTTTTCGCGCCGGGTAAGTGTTAAAAATAACAGGTTATTATGGCGTAAAAAAGCGATCTCATTCATAAGCCTGTTTACCTTGGTAGTGATATGATGCAAAGGATCAAGCCTGCTGGCTATAGTCAACATGTATGTGGCATCGCCTGCGTCATTGCGTGCAAAAACTTTGGTATTGCTCACAAACAACTGCCACTCGGGGTTATCAGGTACACGTACCTGCTGAAAGTAGGATACCTGCTCCTGTGTTTTGCTTTTTATCAGGTGCAAAATTTTAGGTACGTACTCGTCGCTGTCTTCAGTGTTAAAATATTTCAGGTGATATGTTTCAGGGCCCATGGCCTGCAGTTCGCCGAGCGTGGTACCCAGTACATCGAGGCCTACACTGTTCATATATACTATCTGCAGCGTTTCAACCTCATGAATTATTAATGCGGAAGGAAGGTAATCAGCTATTGACTGTATATCCGATAGTTTTTGGGTAAAAGTTTTATCCATCAATAAAATAACCGTTGTTTAATATTGGTAAGGTAGGCCAAAATAGTTAAACTTAATTATTTTACTTTGAAGTTATTTATCTGTTAAAGCACTTAAAATGGCTTTATTAGGAAATATAAGCAAACAATAGCGCACAATTTGCCATTATAAGAACAATGTGTAATGATGGATGGATGGTAGTGTTTAGTTTATGCTGGTATTAATTATTTATGCCTTGCTGCATTAATGTACTTTCAAAGTTCGATATTCGCTTTTTTAAAAAATGAAAATAGCAGTTTACGGCAGGCCGTTTAATGAGCCATCTGTTTTACCTTTTATACAGCAGGTTTTTGATAATCTTGCACAGCATGATGTTGATATTTATGTACACCAGCAACTCCACGAATATTTGCAGGATAAACTAACCACAGTGCAATATAAAGTGTTGCGCCCCGCCGAAACCTTAAAAGGCTTTATTGATATTTTTATAACGCTTGGAGGCGATGGTACCCTGCTTGATACAGTTACTTTGATTCGCGATTCGGGGATCCCCGTTATTGGTATTAACTTTGGCCGCCTGGGATTTTTGGCCAGTGTTAATAAAAGTGATATTACGGCAGCCATTCATGCGGTGGTGAACAGGCAGTTTACCTGCGATTGCCGCGAATTGCTTACCGTCGACTCGGATCCTAATGTTTTTGGCAGCAATAATTTTGCCCTTAATGATGTAACCATCCATAAGCGCGATGATGCCGCCATGATCATAACGCACGTGTTTTTGAACGATGAGTTTTTAAATTCATACTGGGGCGATGGTATTATCATCTCAACATCAACCGGCTCAACAGCTTATTCATTAAGCTGCGGAGGGCCTATTATTTTCCCGCAGTCAAACAGCATAGTGGTAACCCCGGTATCACCTCACAACCTTAACGTGCGGCCTATAGTGATCCCTGATACCAGTAAGCTTTGTTTTGAGGTGGAAAGCCGCAGCGCTAATTATATCATCTCCTGCGATTCGCGGACGGAAGTTTTAGATCAAACAGTTAAGTTTCATGTTCAAAAAGCCAGTTTTCAGTTAAATTTAATTCGCCTTAGTAATGAAAGCTATTTAACTACGTTAAGGAATAAACTGCTTTGGGGCCTTGATGCCCGTAATTACTAAATTTGATTAATGCCTAAATTTTTACTTTTTGCCATATTCTTGTTTTTAACTTATCAGCTGCAGGCCCAAACCTGGGAAATAGGCGGATCGATTGGCGGTGCGGGGTACATAGGTGATCTTAACCCCAATAACCCTGTTAAAATAAGCGGCGTTTCGGCGGGTATCTTTGGTAAAAGAAATTTTAATGGCTATTTTTCAGCTAAACTGAATATTGGTGTTGGTAATATATCGGCTTATGATAACCGGTCCGGCTACCAGCAGTTTCGTGATCGTAACCTTAACTTTAAAGATCAATTGCGGGAGGTAAGTCTTATTGGCGAGTTTAATTTTATGAACTATATCCCCGATGCCGGACGAAACAAATACACACCTTATATATTTACAGGTATTGGCGTTGCATCTTACGCGCCGCGTGCACAGGATTTTGACGGTCGTGAGATTAGCTTAAGGCAGCTAAAAACCGAAGGCCAGGCTAAGCCTTATGGCAATAACACCGTCGTAATCCCCTATGGTTTAGGTATCAAGTATAATTTATCCGGTAAGTTTACAGTTATGGCCGATATGGGTTACCGCTATGCATTTACAGATTACCTGGATGATGTAAGCGGTGTATATGCTGATAAAAGCAAAATGACCACAACCGGCGCTTTACTCTCTGATCGTTCGGGCGAAAAAACCGGCAATTATATTGGCACCGTTGGTTCTCAGCGCGGCGACTTTAAATCGCATGATACCTACTTCTTCCTTAACTTTACAATCTCATTTACTTTTGTAACAGCAAACTGCTACTTCTAATTACATCAGGCCTGTAACAAATGTTGTGGATTTATTGCGTCTCTTTTAGATAATAATTCAATATTTAATTCGTTTTAAATTTAAAATGCAATATTTAATTCTGTTTTTATATTGTATTTTGAAATTTAGTATTATAATTGATTATTAACCTAAAATCTTTAAAGTCATGGCCGAATTAAACTCATCTCCCCAAAATGGCGGCGGAAAGCACAAACGCAAAAAAATAAACGCCCGCGTTGATCTTACTGCAATGGTCGATCTGGCATTCCTGCTTATTACCTTTTTTATCATGACCACCACGCTGGCTAAACCAAAAGCTATGGATTTGGCTATGCCAGATGACGGTGGCGACGGAATGCCGGTTCCGGCAAGCCGAACACTGACTGTTGTTTTGGGCAAAAATAATAAGGTCATGTATTTTCTGGGCGAGCTTAAAAACCCGATCATCGCACCTTCGGTAACCGATTTTTCAGCCAATGGCATTCGCAGGGCCATCATCGAAACCAATAAAAAAGTACACGATGGATCGGGCAAAAGCATGATAGTATTGGTAAAACCAAGCGATAAATCGCAATACAGTAATTTGGTGAGTACACTTGATGAGCTGACTATTACCGGCATTCAGCAATACGCTATAATTGACATTATGCCCGCCGATGTTGACGCGCTCAAACAAAAAGGAATATAAAAGTGTAACGCAATTGTAAGCAAATTTACAGGCGGTTTTTTGAGGCCGGCAGCTTTCATTATCAGGCAGATAATGGCTGCCGGCTTTTTATTTTTTTGAGCTTTAAACCAAATATTATGAAAAATCATGGTTTTGGTAGCTGTTTAGGCAGTTTTAATATATTATTCGCAATAACATTTTCTTTTAGCGAGGGATACTAAAAAAATACAAAGTAAGTTTTACCTTTGTACCCTGAAAAATCCGTCAATTTGCGTGGCAAAACGGCGGATGCAGGTAATTAATAATTGATTAGTCTAACAACCGAATATCGCAGACCATAGTATTGATGAAAAATTTTACACAAGTGTGTTTGTACAGGGTGGCTTTTGATAAGGAGTAATATGGATTATTTGGATCAGATTGATTTGTCGAGACTACCGAAGCACGTAGCTATTATTATGGATGGCAATGGGCGCTGGGCAAAAGGGAAAGGCAAATTAAGGATATTTGGCCATCACAACGGTGTAACATCCGTTAGGGATGTTGTTGAGGGGGCCGATAAATTAGGTATTAAATATATCACCTTATATACATTTTCGTCCGAAAACTGGAACCGCCCCAAGCTGGAGGTGATGGCTATTATGGAGTTAATGGTAACCACTATTCATAAAGAGGTTCCCGGCTTTATGAAAAACAACATCAGGCTAAATGCCATCGGCGATCTGGACACACTGCCCGAAAAATGCCTTCGCGAACTTAATAATGCTATTGAAACAACAGCAGGTAATACCGGTGTTGTGCTTACGCTGGCTTTAAGCTATAGCTCGCGCCGCGAAATTGTACGAGCCGCAAAGAATATAGCCATAAAGGTAAAAAACGGCGAGTTGAATGCGGAAGATATTAATGAAGAGGTTTTTGAACAAAACCTTTTTACAGGCGATATGCCGAACCCCGAGCTGCTGATCAGAACCAGCGGTGAATATCGTATAAGTAATTATTTATTATGGCAAATTGCTTACGCCGAGTTGTATTTTACAACCAAATTATGGCCCGATTTCAGGAAAGAAGACCTGTATGAAGCAGTGATCGATTTTCAGAAACGCGAGCGCCGTTTTGGCCTAACAAGTGAGCAGGTGAACTAAATTTTTACTTTTAACAAATTTTAACAACTGTATAAATTATTTTTAGCCCACTAAAATATTCGAATGTATAAATTTCTTTTTGCTATTCTTTTCTCGGTTTTGGCTACTACGGCTTTCGCCCAGATATCCAATGGGCCGAGGCCTACACTTACAAAATCGATACCGGCTGATAGTTTAAGTTATCTTAATCCTAAAGATTATATTATTGGTGGTATTTCTGTTAGTGGCGCAAAATATCTTGATAAAGACATCCTGATCCAACTATCCAAATTAACCAAAGGCGATCGTATCAACCTGCCGGGCGAGCGTAATGCCGAGGTAATTAAAACCTTATATCAACAGGGTTTATTTGATGATGTTCAATTAAACATTACCAAAATTAACATGGATACGATTTACCTGGAGATTGCCGTATTGGAGCGTCCGCGTTTATCACGCATGCACTTAACAGGTATTCGTAAAGGTGAGATTGAGGATGTTCAGAAAAAATTGAACGACCGTGTAGGCAAGATCGTAAATGAAAACCTCATCAGCACAACAACAGCTATTATTAAAAAGCATTTTAACGAAAAAGGTTTCTTAAACACTACCGTTACTATTACCCAGCGTAAAGACCAGGGTGATGTTAACAGCGTTATACTGGATGTTGCCGTCGATAAAAAGACCAAGGTTAAAATAAACGATGTTATTTTTGAAGGCAACAAGGCATTTAGCACCGGAACCCTGCGTGGTTTTTTAAGTAAAACCCGTAAACGTAAATGGTATAACCTGTTTGGTTCAAAGAAATTTAAACAGGATAAATACGAAGAAGATAAACAAAACCTGGTTGAAAAAATGCAGGCCAGGGGATACCGTGATGCCGAGATCCTGAGTGATTCTGTGTGGAAGCATGACGATGAAACCGTAAATGTAAAACTTAAGGTATACGAAGGCCCTAAATATTACTTTGGCAATGTTAGGTTTTCGGGCAATGCCAAATATAATACCGACCTGTTAAACAGGATCCTCCATGTTAAAAAAGGCGATGTGTTTAGCGAAGACGAGCTGAACAAACGTTTAAGCGGCCCAACTCCGGGCAATGATGATATTTCGTCGTTATACCTTAATGACGGTTATCTAACCTTTAATGCGGATCCGGTACAAACAAGGGTTTATAATGACACTGTAGATGTTGATGTGAGGATTTATGAAGGCCCTCAGTATACTATTAACCGTGTTATGTTAAAAGGTAACGACGTTACCAACGATAAGGTGGTAATGCGTGAGATCCAGACTAAGCCCGGTCAAAAATTCAACAAAGACCTGCTGATCCGCAGTGCGCGGGAAATAGGCCAGTTGGGCAACTTTGACGAGCAAAAAACCGAACCTAAACCAACCAACATCAATCCGCAGGATGGTACTGTTGATTTGGTTTACAACGTAGTTGAAAAACCTTCAGATCAGATCGAGCTTTCGGGTGGTTTTGGTGGCGGCCAGTTGGTAGGTACCTTGGGTTTAACCTTTAATAACTTCTCTATCCGTAATATCTTCCATCTTAAAGCTTACAAGCCGCTGCCAAAAGGTGATGGTCAGAAACTGAGCTTAAGGGGACAATCGAGCGGTCGTACTTATCAAAACTTCTCGTTCACATTTTCCGAGCCGTGGTTAGGCGGTAAAAAGCCAATCTACTTTGCATTATCGGCTTATACACAGGGAAGCTCAACCGGTCAGTACTATCCAAAATCAAGTCCTTACTATAATAAGTTGCGTATTAATGGTATTGGGGTTACATTGGGTAAACGTTTAAAATGGCCTGATAACTATTTCCAGTTAAACTATTCACTTAACCTTGACCACTACAATCTTGACAATTATAGTAATTACCTGTTCACTAACGGTACCTCGTATAACATCAAGATAACCCAGGAGCTTACCCGTAACTCTGTTGACGCGCCTATCTTCCCGACACAGGGCTCAAATATTAAATTTACTATCCAGGCTACGCCGCCATACTCGTTGTTTAACAATATAAATTATAAGATAGCTACGCCGGAAGAACGTTACCATTTTGTTGAGTATTATAAATTTAAATATGATGCGCAATGGTTTTCAAAACTGGTAGGTAAGTTTGTTTTGATGTCGCAGGTTAGGTTTGGTTTCCTTGGCCAGTACAATCACCAGGTTGGCCCATCACCGTTTGAACGCTTTAAATTAGGTGGCGACGGTATGCAGAGCTATCAGTTTTTACAGGGTAGCGAGATCATCGGTTTACGCGGTTACCAAAACTTCTCGATAGTGCCTGAAGGCTCAAACGAAACTCAAAATAATAATACAGGTAGCGCGATTTACAATAAATACACGCTGGAGCTTCGCCACCCGGTTATTGCAAGTCAATCGGCCACTATCTTCTTGTTAGCTTTTGCCGAAGGTGGCAACGCCTGGAACCAGTTTAGCCAGTTTAATCCGTTTAACGTAAGACGTTCGGTAGGTGTAGGCGCAAGGATATTTTTGCCTATATTTGGCTTACTGGGGTTAGATTATGGTTATGGCTTTGACAAAATACCGGGACAACCGGATGCCAATAAAGGCCAGTTCCATTTTACAATTTCTCAGAGTTTATCCGGCGGATTTAATTAATTTGCGTACCGAATATATGAAGAAGATAATTTTAGTAGCCTTTTTAACGTTAACTGCTTTTGCAGGCGCTTATGCGCAACGTTTTGCTTATGTTGATTCGGAGTATATATTAAAGCACATGCCCGAATATGCTTCATCACAAAAGCAATTAGCTGCATTATCTGATCAGTGGCAGAAAGAAGTTGATGGCCGTTTTCAGGAAATCGACCGCCTGTATAAAGCTTATCAGGCCGATCAGGTACTGATGACCCCTGATATGAAAAAACGCCGTGAGGCCGAAATTGTTGATAAAGAAAAGGCCGCGAAAGATTTTCAACGCCAGAAGTTTGGTCCGGATGGTGAGCTTTCGCAAAGAAGCACAGCGCTGATTAAACCAATTCAGGATAGGGTGTCTAAAGCTGTACAAGCAATTGCTGAAGGCGATAACCTGGATATGATTTTTGATAAAAACAGCGAGGTTATTATGTTATATGCTAATCCGCGATATGATAAAAGCGCGGATGTTATAACCAGATTAGGACTAAAACCCGGGGTATTTGCTAAATAATTTGAATAAAAATAAATCGAACTATTATTTAAACACAGAAAAAGGAAAATGAAAAAACTATTTAAAGTTGCCTTAGTTGCAGTAGGTTTGTTATTTGCGGGCAGCTTTGCAAATGCTCAGACTAAGATCGGCCACATCAACTTCAATCAGCTGATTGATATGATGCCCGAAACTAAAACTGTAACTGCTTCGATACAGGCTTATCAAAAAACATTTATTGATCAGCTTACTACAATGAATAATGAATACCAGACAAAAGGCCAGGACTACCAGTCAAAAAGGGCAAGCATGACCGATGCTGTACGTACTGCTAAAGAAAACGAGCTTACCGATATTCAAAAACGTATGAATGATTACCAAAACAATGCCCAACAACAGGTTGATGCTAAAAGGCAGGAATTAGGTAAACCGCTTATTGATAAGGCTACCCAGGCAGTACAGGCTGTAGCTAAAGAAAAAGGCTATGCTTATGTATTAGATTCATCACAGATCACCTTATTGGTATCACCTGATGCTGATGACCTGATGGCAGCTGTGAAATTAAAATTAGGCTTGAAATAAGAAATACAAAAGACATACAAAAAGCGCCCTGATTAAACGGGACGCTTTTTTTATGTTTGCCATTTAAATTACACATTGCTATTTTAGCCGGGGTAAGGGGTAGCGTCAAATGTTCCTGTTCATTGTAAGCTCTCCCGGCGTTAGTTCATGAGTAATTTGTTGATACACGTTACAAAAACAAACAGATAATTATTATCCATTATTAAACACAGGACACAAAACAAAATGAAAAAACTATTTAAAGTCGCCTTAGTTGCAGCAGGTATGTTGTTCGTGGGTAGTTTCGCTAAAGCGCAAACAAAAATAGGTTATGTTAATTTTAGCCAGGTTATTGACCAGATGCCTGAAACTAAAACTGTTTCTACAACATTACAGGCCTATCAAAAAACATTCATTGATCAGTTAACTACTATGAACAATGAGTTACAAACCAAGGGTGCCGATCTGGAAAAAAACGGTTCAACTTTGACAGATGCTGCCCGTTCGGCAAAAACTTCTGAATTGCAGGATATTCAGAAACGTATGAACGATTACCAAAACAACGCACAGCAACAAGTTGATGCTAAAAAACAAGAATTAGGCAAACCTATTATCGATAAAGTTAGCCAGGCTGTACAAGCGGTAGCTAAAGAAAAAGGTTACGCTTATGTATTGGATTCATCACAGGTTAGCATGATCGTATCTCCTGCAGGTGACGACCTGATGGCTGCCGTGAAATTGAAATTGGGTTTAAAATAAAATCACCTTTAAGTAAATTATACAAAAGCGCCCCGTAATTACGGGGCGCTTTTTTTATGTTTGTATATGTCAAATCAACCAATTGGTATTTTTGATTCGGGTTATGGCGGGCTAACAGTGTTCCGTTCTATCATTGAACAATTGCCTGGCTATGATTATATTTATATGGGCGATAATGCCCGTGCTCCCTATGGTAACCGCTCATTCAGCACCATACACCAGTATACCTGGGAATGTGTGCAGTGGATGTTTGACCAGGGATGCCCCTTAGTGATCCTGGCGTGTAATACGGCATCGGCCAAGGCATTACGTACCATCCAGCAGCAGGACCTTAAACAGATAGATGATCCGTCGAAAAGGGTATTGGGCGTCATCCGCCCTACGGCCGAGGTTATTGGCGATTATACTAAAACCAAAGAGATTGGAGTGCTTGGTACAAAGGGCACTGTTCAGTCTGGCTCATACCTGCTGGAGATCCAGAATTTTTTCCCCGACATAAAAGTTTACCAGCAGGCCTGTCCGCTTTGGGTGCCGCTAATTGAAAACGGGGAATACGATAAACCCGGCGCGGATTTTTTTGTGCAGCTGTACCTGGATCAAATCATGGCACAATCGCCCAACATCGATACGATTTTATTGGCTTGCACGCATTATCCCATTATCCAGGAAAAAATTAAAGCGCATCTACCCGAAGGGATTAATGTTATAGGGCAGGGCGATATAGTGGCTAAAAGCCTTGTTAGTTATTTAAACCGCCATCCCGAAATTGAGCAAAAGCTTAGCCGGCACGGCGAAAATAAGTTTTATACCACTACCGATGATACAGCCGATTTCGACCATCATGCTTCGCTGTTCTTCTCGGCCCCGGTAAAATCAACGTTTATATCGGCAAATGATTTGGTGAAGTGTTGATTCCCACACGTCATTGCGAGGTACGAAGCAATCGCGAACTTTACAGAGGCTCTACATATCGGCTCTCTATTTTGGGGATTGCTTCGTACCTCGCAATGACGTCGCGACGAAACCCCGCATGTTACGTAGAAGGCACAAGTCAGCCACGCTAATCCCATCACACAAGACTTGCGCTAAAAAACGAGATTAAACCATCCACCTAATCAACCCAATCAACCATTCACCTGATAAACCCTATCAACTTAATATATAATTTAATCATTCTAAATAACTCAACATTTAGTAAGTTTGCACCCTTAAGCAAATATTCCTGTTGAACTATTATTTTACATATTTTATTGCAGCAATCGGGTTGTTCAGTTTTTCGGCCTTTTTCGCTTTATTCGGTGTATATGCCGAGCGTAAAATATCGGCGTTTATACAAGACAGGCTTGGCCCAACGGAAACAGGAAAATATGGTTCGCTGCAAACGCTGGCCGATATTTTAAAAATGCTCCAGAAGGAGCTGATCATCCCGGCTGCTGCCGATAGATGGTTGTTTACGTTGGCTCCGGCGGTAATATTCATTGCCGTATACCTCGGTTTCGCTGCGCTACCCTGGGCTCCCGGACTTATTCCTTCAAAAACAAACATTGGTCTGTATTACATCTTCGCCATTATCTCCATTGAAACATTGGGGATCCTAATGGCGGGCTGGGGATCAAATAACAAATATTCTATATTGGGTGCCATGCGCTCGGCAGCACAGATCATTTCGTATGAGATCCCTGCCGGTTTTGCTATTATAGCTGTTGTGATGATAGCACAAACGCTGGATTTGCAGGTGATTTCGGCCCAGCAGGGGATCCTGGCGACAGAAAAAGTTAAATTCGCTGGTTTTTGGGACGTATCTCAAATAGGCGGTTTTTTTAGCTGGAATGTTTTCAGGGCACCGCATTTGCTCATCGCATTCGTAATTTATTTCATAGCTTCATTAGCCGAAAGTAACCGGGCTCCGTTTGATATTCCGGAGGCAGAATCTGAATTGGTAGCCGGTTTCCATACCGAGTTTACGGGTATCCGCTTCGCGCTGGTATTTTTGGCCGAATATTCGATGATGTTCCTGGTATCCATGATAGCAGTAATATTGTTTTTAGGTGCCTGGAATACGCCATTGCCTAACATAGGCGGCGTTAAACTGGCAACCTGGACAACCGGGGTAGCCTGGGGGATATTATGGGTGGTAATAAAAACATTGGGCCTGGTGGGTGTTCAGATGTGGATCAGGTGGACATTACCCCGCTTGCGGGTTGACCAGCTCATGAACCTTTGCTGGAAGGTATTGACCCCGGCGGCTTTCGCTTGTATGCTGATATCGGGCGTGTGGAGGTTGTGGTTAATGTGATTTTTGATTTCGGATGTTCGATTTCGGATTTGGAAAAGTTGAAATATAGAATTTATTAAAATATAAAATAACGGATTTAACGGAGAGAAAGGCAATATCCTGGTAATCCTAAAATCCTAAAAATCATGGTTCAGAAAGTAATAAAAGCGTTTACAACGGCGTGGAAAGGTTTAAGCCTTACCATCCGGCATCTCTTTGCGGGTAACGGCAAAAGGGAGATTGTAACCGTGAGCGATAGTAATTACTTTAAGCAACTGGAGCATGGCACAAATACCATCCAATATCCTAAGCAACAACTGCCGGTACCCGAAGTGGGCCGGTATCAGTTGGATGTGGAAATGGATGACTGTATAGTGTGCGATTTGTGCGCCAAGGTTTGCCCGGTTAATTGTATTGATATTGAATCGATCAAGGCTACGGAAGCTATCGGCCAAACATCCGACGGTACAACCAAGCGTTTATATGCTGCCAAGTTTGATATTGATATGGCCAAGTGTATGTATTGCGGTTTGTGTACTATTGTGTGCCCAACCGAGTGCATCACCATGACCAACCAGTATGATAAAACCGTTTTTCAGCTAAGCGATCTGGTTTACCAGTTTTCGGATATGACGCCCGAAGATGCCGGGGAAAAGCGTGCACTTTTTGATAAGCAACAAGCCGAAAAGCAGGCTGCCAAATTAGCCGCCATGAAACAAAAGGAGGGCGGGGCATGACCTTGATCCGTGTGTTGTTTTATGCAATGAGTTTTATTGCCATTGGCTCGGCGCTATATGCTGCTTTAAGTAAAAACCTGGTCAGGAGTATTTTTATATTTTTTGTGACCTTGTTTGCATTAGCTGGCTTGTATGTAATTGCCCTTGCCGACTTTGTTGCCGTAACGCAAGTGGTAATTTATGTGGGAGGCATTTTGGTATTAATCCTTTTTGCGTTTATGCTTTCTGGGCGCGAAACGCTAAATGTGATAGAGCAACGCAAAGGTAAATTCATTAATATGGCTAAGGTACCGGCAGTTATACTGGCTGTATTGTTTTTAGCGGTGATTGTAAACATTATCCTCAAAGCCGATGCAGATAAACTGCCCTGGGTAAAGCAATCTATCACGCAGCAAAATGAAATAACGCCAACATCATCAACCATTGATAATATAGGCGTTAACCTCATGACCACTTACCTATTGCCCTTTGAGGCCATCTCTGTTTTATTGCTGATGGCTTTGGTAGGCGCGGCACATTTATCACGTAAGGAGGGCAGGGCATGATCACGTTAACCGATTTTTTACTGGTAGGTGCCTTGCTGTTTTGTACGGGCATGTACATGATCGTATCCAAACGCAACTCCATACAAGTATTAATAGGTATTGAGCTGATGCTGAACGCTGCCATTTTAAACCTGGTAGCCTTTGGTAAATATGATAAGCTAAATAACGGCGGCCAGGTATTCGCGCTGTTTGCCATTGTGCTGGCGGCGGCTACAACGGCCGTGGCATTGGCTATCATCCTGAATGTTTACCGGAGGTATAAAACCATTGACCCGGATGAGATTAAAAATTTGAGGGATTAAATATGAGAAAACTTTTGTTTATTTTCTTTCTGGTCGCTTTAATTCCGGTCATTGCATGTGCTCAAGCTGCTGACACCTTTGTAAGTACATTAAGAAAACAGATCAATACTACTTTACTTTCCCGATCTATGATATTTGGCGGGATATTGCTTAAAGGGGATCTGGATAGCACATCGCTTACATTTATAAATCCGAGTGATACTTTGTTACGTAATGAGCAGTTTAGCCACTTTCGAGATAGTAGTTATAAATATGTAGTTGACGGAAAGCAATCGGATAGGAATTTCAGGGGTTTGAAATTGAAAGATGTTCATAGTGTTGAATTTATAAAACAAAAAACTGACTCAATAATTAACGCCCCGACGAGCTTCAAACTAATAATTGTTACGACCCGGGACTATGCTGTAAAACAATATAAACAGAAAATCGCCGCGCTTTCAAAGGAATATGAATCGTATCTTGAAAAACATCATAATGATGATAGTTCGTTAATATACATAATAAATGGGCGTGAATATAAATCAATGACGTCTGTACGAATCGAACAATTATACATTATTCTTTCACAGAAGGCGACTTACAATGAGTTTAGTTTATATTATGTAATGGAGCATGATTCTATACCGCCCTCAGTAGAAATAAAAGCAAAATAGATAATTGAACACCGCATTACAATATACCGATACCATCATCAGCTACACCATTGCAGCTATGGCATTGCCTTTGTTTGCTGCTTTGATCAACTTTTGCCTGCCGGTAAAAAGTAAAGCGGCGGGCTGGATTTCAACACTGGCCATTTTGGTGGGTTGCGTATTATCAGCCATTGTGTTTGCAAGGGTGTGGAACCAACAACCGCTGCACACCCAAAAACTATGGTTTACCATTGGCAACACCAAAGTCTTTGCAGGCATCCTGCTTAATAATCTGTCAGCGCTGATGTTGCTGCTGGTATCGCTGATTGCCTTGCCTGTTCACATCTATTCCACTGCTTACATGAAGCACGACAATAGATACAGTCGATACTTTACTTACCTCAGCTTCTTTTGTTTCAGTATGCTTGGTTTGGTGATTGTAGATAGCCTGGTGCTGTTCTATGCTTTCTGGGAGTTGGTAGGTTTTTCATCATACCTGCTTATCGGTTTCTGGTTCACTAAGGATAAAGCCGTACAGGCCAATAAAAAAGCCTTTATCATGAACCGCATCGGCGATATCGGTTTGCTAAGTGCTATCATTATCCTATTTGCCCAGTTCCATACGTTCGATATTGCTACGCTTTTCATTAATGATAACCTGGTATTTAAATCGGCTATTCATGATGGTTTGTGGATCTCTGCCTCAGGGCAGATTCCTGCTGTATGGCAATACGTGGCCTGCATTGGTGTATTTATGGCTGTTGCGGCCAAATCGGCACAATTCCCGTTGCATACCTGGCTACCTGATGCCATGGAAGGGCCGACTTCGGTTTCGGCACTGATCCACGCGGCTACTATGGTGGCTGCCGGTGTATTTTTGCTGGGCAGGGTTTATCCTTTGTTTACCGATACGGAGTTAACGGTTCTTGCTATAATAGGTTGCTTTACCGCTTTCATGGCCGCCACTATTGCGCTTACGCAAAACGATTTAAAACGGGTGCTTGCTTACTCAACCATATCGCAATTGGGTTATATGATCCTTGCGATGGGGGTTGGGGCTTATGGCTCTTCGCTATTCCATTTGGCTACGCACGCCTTCTTTAAATGTTTACTGTTTTTGGTGGCTGGGGTTGTGATTCACGAAATGCAGCATATCAGGGAGGAAAATAACCTGGATATCGACCCGCAAAATATTCAGTACATGGGTGGCTTGCGTAAAAAGCTGCCATTAACTTTTATTGTGGCAATTGTTGGTTCACTGGCGCTTATAGGTATTCCGCTTACTTCGGGCTATCTTTCAAAAGATGGCATCCTGATCCAGGCTTTTGAATGGAGCGAGGGTAGAAGTGCATGGCTTAAACTGATCCCTGCCGGCGCTTTATTTACCAGCTGGCTTACCGCTTTCTATGTATCAAGGCTGATAGTGAAGGTGTTTTTCGGAGAGTTTCGTCTGTTGAAACATCACCCTGAAATTAAACTACACATCAGCGATGGTGGCTGGCAGTATCGTGTGCCTTTGATATTACTGGCGGTTTGCAGTTTGTTCCCCTTATTTTCGCTTAATCCATTCTTTTATGAAAAGGCCTGGCTATTTGAAAGCTTAAAGCCTGCCGAATTTATGGCCCGCGAAAACATCTACCACACCATTATCCCGATTGGGGTAAATATATTGAGTGTATTTGTAATGTATGCCGCTTATGCCATCTGCGTAAAACAAAATACGTTTTCGTTTCCGCAAACAGGCTTCTTTTACCGCTTATCCTATAACCAGTGGTATTTGGATAAGATCTATAAGAAAGTGATTGTAAAACCAGTACTTGGCCTGGGCAAAACCTGTTTTTGGTTTGATAGGAATATCATTGACGGGCTGATCCATTTAATTGAAAGGCTGAGCAGGAAGGTGGCAGACCTTACCGCCTGGTGCGATAAATATATTGTCGACGGATTTTTGCATTTAATGGCTGCATTAGTGCAAAGTATTGGCAATTTTGCACGTAAGTTTCAAAACGGCAAGGTGCAGTATTACCTGTATAGTATGCTGCTCATTGTGTTGGTACTCTTTATTTTAAAAATACTGATCTGAATTTAATGAACCTACTAACCCTACTCATATTTATACCTGTACTGTTTGCGTTGGTGATCGTATTGCTGCCATCGTCGGTTCGGGGGAGTTTTAAATATATTACCCTGCTGGCTACGCTTTTGCAGCTGGGTATCAGCATCGCGATCTACCTTAACTTTAAAACAGGTGCGGCAACGGCAGGTATTAACCATGAAGACCAGTTTCAGTTTGTACAGAAACTGCCATGGATTGCCCTTAACCTGGGCAGCATGGGCAAAATGCAGATAGATTATTTTGTAGGGATAGATGGCATTTCGGTAACCCTATTGGTAATGTCGGCACTGGTGATGGTGGTTGCTACGCTGGCCTCCTGGGAAATCAAGAGCAATCTCAAAGGTTTCTTCCTTTTGTTTTTACTGTTGGATATGGCCGTGATGGGTGTATTCTGCGCTTTGGATTTCTTCCTGTTTTACCTGTTTTATGAGCTCATG
Organism: Mucilaginibacter sp. R-33; assembly: GCF_049949235.1. Lineage (NCBI taxonomy): Bacteria > Pseudomonadati > Bacteroidota > Sphingobacteriia > Sphingobacteriales > Sphingobacteriaceae > Mucilaginibacter > Mucilaginibacter sp. R-33. Next base: position 3,860,107 of record NZ_CP188089.1, on the reverse strand, counting down.
TTACTGCCGCTCTATTTCCTGATCGGAATGTGGGGCGGTGTACGCCGGGAGTATGCGGCCATCAAGTTTTTCTTGTATACCCTGTTTGGTTCAGTATTTATGTTACTGGTGATGGTAGGTTTATACCTATCAGTAAATGACCCGGCTACAGGTAGCCATACTTTCAATATTATCCAGATGATGAACCCTGCCAATTATACCCAAGGTTCGGTATTTTCAGTGGCGGCACATCAAACTATATTGGGGATGCCTGCGCGTACGGTTGGTTTTGTGGTATTGTTTATTGCATTTGCCATCAAAGTACCGGTTGTGCCTTTACATACCTGGTTGCCCGATGCGCACGTTGAAGCGCCTACACCGGTATCTATCATTCTTGCCGGTGTGCTTCTTAAAATAGGCGGTTACGGCATCATCCGCATCTGTCTGGGAATTTTCCCGGAGATAGCTTCTTCCGGCGCTTTCTGGCTTGGGTTGATTGGGGTTGTTTCGATATTATATGGCGCCTGCAATGCGCTGGCCCAGCGCGATCTGAAAAGGATGATCGCATACTCTTCCGTATCGCACATGGGTTTTGTGCTGCTGGGCATTGCCTCGCAAACTGCCGAAGGTGTAAGCGGCGCGGTAATGCAGATGGTAAGCCATGGCTTTTTATCATCAATGCTGTTCTTTTTGGTGGGCGTGGTTTATAACCGCGTGCACGACAGGGATATTTATCATTTCCGCGGGTTGGGCACTCAGATGCCTCAATATACAGCCTTTGTTATGGTGGCTTTCTTTGCCTCACTGGGGCTGCCGGGCTTTTCGGCATTTGTGGCCGAAGCATTTACACTGGCGGGTACATTTAAATCGCCAACGGTTAACGGTTTGCTGCCATACTGGATGGCTGTTTGCGGTTCGGTAGGGATCCTGTTGGGAGCGGCTTATTTCCTGTGGACGCTGCAGCGCATGTTCTTCGGAAAAGTATCACTTAAAGGTGGCGAGGTTTGGAAAATAGCACTTACCGATGTAAGCATCCGCGAAAAGCTGGCGCTGATACCACTTGCCGCTGCAGCATTGGCTTTAGGTTTGATGCCGTCGTTGGTGTTTGGAAAAATCAATGATTCGGTATTGGCATTGATACAGTTTTTACAGGCTAAATAAAAAAATAGTGTTTCAACATAAATTCATTTATGGAAAAGTGCATACACCTGCATCTTTTATTTACGCTGCCCCCGGCAACCCGGGCATAAGCAAAATAACAGATGGTATGTATTTAACCGAAGGAATTATGTTTAAAAAATTATCTATCGCAGCAGCATTGCTTTTTATCGCTGCAGCAACAAGGGCCGATGAAGGCCAGAAGGTAGCCTCCAAAGTTCAGAAAGTAACCGTGTTTTTGAACGGGGCGCAGGTAAGTCGTACAGCGTTAGTCAATATCAGTCCAGGCACATCAACGCTGGTGTTTGAAAACTTGTCGCCTGGAATTGATGTGCAGAGTATCCAGGTAAATGCAGGCGGCGATTTTACCATTCTTTCGGTTAATCACGAACTTGATTTTGCCGATAATGACATCAGGCAAAAAAACATACAGGCTATTGAGGCGAAGGTAAAACTGGTAAGAAACAAAATAGCCTTGCAAAATAACATGCTCTCTATTTACCAGGAAGAAGCTAATACACTGGCTAAAAACCCGGTGAGCAACGGTACTAATGTTGCGCTGGATCCGATCAGACTGAAACAGACACTCGACTTTCAGACAGCTCGCTTAAACGAGATCAAAAAGAATCAGCAAGCCGTAAATGATCAGATAGATTTGTTTAACGACGAGCTGGAAGATTATAATAAACAAATTGCAGAGATTAATAAAGCAGGTGTTAAAACAACCAGTAATGTTTTGGTCACCGTATCGGCAAAAGTAGCCTTGCAGGCAAATTTTACTTTAAGTTATCTGGTGCGAAACGCCAGCTGGTTCCCTACCTACGATATCCGTGCTAAAAATGTGAACAGTCCAATAACTATCGTTTACAAAGCCAACGTGTCGCAAAAAACGGGTGAGGACTGGAAAAGCGCTAAGCTTACCTTATCAACCGGTAACCCAAGCGTAAATGGGGCGAAGCCCGAACTTACGCCTACCTATCTTAACTTCGGTATGTACTATTCAGGTACTGGTGTTCCAATAACTAAAGTAATGGGTAGAATAGTGAGCAGGGATGATAACAGCTCCGTCCCTGGTGTAAGCATCAGGGTAAAAGGTACATCAATAGGGGCCGTAAGTGATGCCGGTGGAAATTACAGCATCCAGATACCTAACGCCAATGCTGTGCTTACTTATAGTTTTATTGGATATGAAACATTAGAAAGGCAGGCCAATGCGCCAATGATCAATGTGTCGCTAAAGTCGGTTTCAAACCAATTGAATGAAGTTGTTGTAATTGGTTATGGTGAAGTTGAACATAAAAAGGATTTGACCGGTGCTGTTGCGAGAATACAAGATAAAAATATAATTAACACGGTTCCTATCGAAGTAAAAAAAGAAGAGAACCAAACCAATATTGAGTTTAACATCGCTAACCCTTATACGGTACCAAGTGATGGCAAACAGTATGCGGTTGAAATTAGCCAATATAATATTGATGCTACTTATCAATATTACGTGGCGCCAAAATTGAGTACCGATGTATTCCTTACCGCGCAGCTTACCAACTGGAATAAATACAGTTTTCTTTCGGGCGAGGCCAACCTGTTTTTTGAAGGAACATACATTGGCAAGTCGCTGATTAATACCGATGCTACTACCGATACACTGAACCTATCGTTAGGTACCGATAAAAATATTGTTGTTACCCGTACGCTGGAGAAAGGTTTGGCCATGCGCCAGTCATCAGGTTCAAACCAAAAGGAAACCCGTAACTGGCTTATCGACGTAAAAAACAGGAAAAGCCAGTCGGTTAATTTATTGGTTGAAGACCAGGTACCGGTTTCACAAAATAAAGATATCGAAGTAGAGGCGCAGGAAACATCTGGCGCAAAACCTGATGTAACAACAGGCAAGGTTTCATGGAATTTCATGTTAAATTCGCTCGATGAAAAGAAGGTGAAACTAAAATACCAGGTTAAATACCCCAAAAATCAATCAGTAATAGTACAATAAAAATATAAATGCACGATCTGCTTCCCCATATATCAGTTCAGTTAACCAATGTTTTTGGCAGTATACCTTATTTTATGCCCGAAATTTATTTAACCGGGCTGTTTTTGGTAGTGCTGATAACCGACCTGATATTTGGGCGCAGATCTGTAAAGCTTTGTAAAATAGTAGCCTGCGCCGGCTTGCTGCTGGTGTTGTTTAAAGACCTGCAGCAGGTAGCCCTGATCCTTGACGGCGATCATGTTATTTTTGGCAGTATGTTACTGCTGCGCCGGTCGGCGGTATTTTTCAAGATCATTATCGATCTGCTTTCATTCATTCTTCTGTTAAATTTTACCTGGGATGACAAGCTGAAGGCGCATCCAAAAGGGTTATCAGACCTGTATACCATTTCCATAGCATCTATTTTAGGGCTGCATTTAATGGCTATGGCCATTAACCTGCTCTCGGTTTATCTTGCCATCGAGATGGTATCCATAGCATCATACCTGATGGTGGCTTACCGGTCTGAAACTGCTTTAAGTACCGAAGCCGGTTTAAAGTACGTGCTTTTTGGCGCGGCATCATCGGCTGTCATGCTATACGGGATCTCGTTATTATACGGCTTCAGTGGCTCGCTGGATCTGCCGGGTATTGTAGCCCAGTTGCCCAATGTTAACCCGGTGAGTGCTTCATTTGCTTTAGTACTGGTGATGATTGGCATAGGGTTTAAATTATCATTTATGCCGATGCATTTTTGGGTACCCGATGTTTACCAGGGAGCGCCCACGCCGGTTACCGCATACCTGTCAACGGTACCTAAAATAGCAGCCTTTGCATTGCTGGTAAATGTGATGCCTTTGTTCCTGTTTTCGGCCGACTGGAAGGGGATTGATTTTAGCATTGTTTTATCAGCCATTGGTATCATCACCATGATAGCCGGAAATTTTGCAGCCGTTTTGCAAAGTAATGTAAAAAGGATGCTGGCTTATTCAAGCATTGGCCATACCGGTTTTGCTTTAATGGCGGTGGTTACGTTTAATTTACAGGGCTTATCATCATTAACCTATTACCTGGCCGTTTATGCGTTGGCCAATATCGGGGCGCTGGCACTGGCATCGTACTTCAGCAATATTGTGAATGCCGAAGAGGTGGAAGCTTACAAAGGGCTGGGCTTAAAATACCCTGTAGCTTCGGTTTGTTTTGTAATTATCCTCATTTCTTTAACGGGGATCCCGGTGACGGCGGGATTTACGGGTAAGCTGTTTGTGTTTTCGGCGGCTTACAGCGTCTATGAGCAAACACACAGTAGCTGGCTGTTGGCGCTGATGATAACGGGCGCTATAACCACGGTGGTATCGTTGTTTTATTACCTTAAAATTCCTTTGTATTTATTTCTGAAAAGAACAGAAAATGCTGAAGTTGCCAGTGAAAGATCTTATAATTTACTGGTTTTAGCTACTGTTGTTAGTTTTCTGCTTGTTTTATTAGGCATTTTCCCCAATTCTATCCTGAAATATCTGTAGTTGATGTTTTTTTCAACAAAAGTTAATTAGTTTCTTTTGTTTTTAGAAAAAATCATACCTTTCGTGCTGATTTAAAACATATTTTTTCTGAATACATGAAGAGGTATTTCCCTTTTTTCCTGATCTTAATTATACTTTCGCTTACTTTCGTTTTTCCGTCGGTCGATTTTAAGAATTCCGGTCATCCCAATTTTAATACGGGCGATATAGCCTGGATGCTGATGTCGACGGCGCTGGTTTTGATCATGACACCCGGTCTCGCGTTTTTTTACGGGGGAATGGTTAATAAGAAGAACGTGATTTCCACCATGCTGCAAAGCATCATTTGTATGGTGATCATTACGGTAATGTGGGGCATCTTTGGATTTAGCTTAGCCTTCGGCGATAGCTTTTATGGCCTTATCGGTAACCCCGGAACTTATTTCATGATGAAAGGCATGTTAGGTAACGCCACCTGGAAAGCCGCGCCAACCATTCCGTTACTGCTTTTCGCTATGTATCAGTTAAAATTCGCCATTATTACCCCGGCGCTTATCACCGGTGCATTTGCCGAACGTATCCGTTTTAACTCGTACATTATTTTCCTGGTGCTGTTTTCTATTTTCATATTCTCGCCGCTGGCGCATTGCACCTGGCACCCGGATGGCATATTAGCCAAATTTGGTGTGCTTGACTTTGCAGGAGGTACAGTAGTGCACATGTCGGCCGGATGGGCTGCTTTGGCATCGGCTTTATATTTAAAACGCCGTAATGAGGCTAATCATTCTCCTGCGCGGATTACCTATGTAATGATAGGGACGGGCTTGTTGTGGTTTGGTTGGTTTGGTTTCAATGCCGGTTCGGCTTTTGGCGCAAACGCTTTGGCGGTTACCGCTTTGGCTACCAGTACAACTGCCTCGGCTGCTGCCGGTGTTACCTGGATCTTTTTTGATATGCTGCTTGGCCGCAAGCCATCTGCAATGGGTACTTGTATTGGCGCTGTTGTTGGTTTGGTGGCTATTACACCTGCCGCCGGCTTTGTATCGGTGCCGCACTCGCTGGCTATCGGTATCATATCGGCTGTGGTGAGTAACCTGGTTGTGGAATGGCGTACCCGTACTTCTATTGATGACACGCTTGATGTATTCCCTTGCCACGGGGTTGGCGGTATGGTGGGGATGTTGTTAACCGGCGTATTTGCCAGTCAGCATGTAAATGCTAATAATACAACAGGCAACGGCTTGTTTTTTGGCGAGACACACCTGTTCCTCGTACAGTTGGTAGCATTGGTGTGCGTATCGATATTCGCATTCTTTGGGTCATTATTATTGTTAAAAATCACCGACATGATCTCGCCTTTAAGGGTATCGGCCGAAGAAGAAGAACAAGGTCTTGATATCAGCCAGCACGGCGAAAAATTATAATCACGTATTTCCAACCAATCCAATAAATCTAATGAAATTCCCGGCCGCAAGGCCGGGTTTTTTGTTTTAAGGGGTAATTGAAAATATTAACGCGGGTTTAAGCGTGACGAAAAAAAACTCTCAGATCTCCTCTTAAGAAGGGCGGGGAGGGGAGAGTCTTTTTTTACGCCCTGGTATAATAAAGCAAAGCCGCACCACAGGCAAATGGTTTACAATTCATCAACTTTAACTCTAAGTCATTTTTTAAAGGGTTAAAGGTTTGTTGTCCGTTACCAATCTCAGCAGGGTTTACAAGCAAATAAAACTCATCAACCAAATCATGTTGAATTAAGGATGATACAAACGAATCTCCCCCATAAACAAGGATGTCTTTACCATTTTTCTTTTTCAATGTTTCTATCGCCTCCTTTATGTCGCCGCTTATAATTGTTGTATTGTCCCATGGTCTTACTTTGAGGGTGTTTGAAAAAACAGCATTTGGAATATCCGCGAAACGCCTTCCAAGCTTGTATTCAGCGTCATTAGGGTTGTTTGCTATTGCTGTCCAATAGGGAATAAAACCTTCAGCTGTTTTTCGTCCATGTAAAATACAGTCCACATTCTTAAGATTATCGATACTGAAATCAGACATTCCGCTGTCCCATTTATTGTTGAGTGCAAGGTTCATTTGTAATTTTAACTTTCTCATGCCGATCCGTTTTAGGGTAAATTGATATTACAAAGTTACAGGCGCAGCGGCTGCAGAATAAGGCATGATCACGACATTATACCGTTATGATTGCGACATTTTAGCAGTATTCGTCCCGCGTTCGTTTGCAACGAGGGCTTAACCTGCGTTAGCGTTTATAATGCCGCGGAGGATACAGTTGTCCTGCAATAAGCACTTGTTGCAAATGAGCGAAAAGGGAAAAAATAAGCCCCTCTTTGCGGAGCAAAGAGGGGCAACACATGTAGTTATGTAGGGGACGTTAATACATAATGGTTAGCCCTACGCAAAAACTTTCTTACCCATACCTTCAACCGCTTTATGCGTAACCGGGTCAACCCTTTTTATGTGGATATTATTAACCGGTTTTACCACCAGCGGGATCTTTTCAATGCGTGTTTCACTGGTATCAAGCCCAAAAGCCTTAGCTTCTGACTGGGCCAGTTTTTTAATGGCAAAATAGCTGTTGAGGATAAAGCTCTCCGATACATTGAACACGTTATTATACGACAGGAATTTCTCCATGATCACAAACCTGAAATCGGCAGCCATATTGTGTTGTTTTAATGATGGGTAATTGCTGGAGATATCAATCTCGCCACGTTCAACCATATCTTCAACTACTTTACGGAACAATACGTTTACCCGCGGCTGGATCCTGAAGCCCAAACGGAATTCTACGCGGATGACTTTGCCCGGCTCAATTTGGTCAACACTGTACTCCATAGTATATGGCTCGTCGGTGCGTTCAATGTGCACAAACCAATAGGTATCGGCACGTTTAGGACGGCGGCTCATGATGGAGTAGATGATCTTTTCTTCAATCTGTTTGCCATTATTGGCTTTGGTAAGATAGATCAGGTGCGTAGCGTATTTGTTTATGGTAGTATCATTGCTCAGCGCGTTTAGTAAAGGCAGTTTCTCCTTGATATCGGTAAAATGAAGGAAGCGGTTATTGATTTTACGGGCCTTAAACCAGGTGTACATCGTAAAGATCAGACCAACTTCAAATCCCACAAAAAACAAACGTTTTAGTATTTTAACCGCGTTAGCTACAAAAAAGGAGAATTCGACGGTTACAAATAAGCACAGGATAATGGTAACCAGCCATACAGGCCAGTGCTTTACATAGCGCATAAAGTAATACATTAAAATGGTAGTGCTAAGCATAGCAATGGTGATGCTGAAGCCGTAAGCAGCCGTCATTGCGCTTGAGGTGCGGAAATAGAGCGATACCAGGATACAACCAATACACAATATCCAGTTAATGCTTGGAATATAGATCTGCCCGCGGATATTTGACGGGTATTTGATGGTGATCCTTGGCCAAAAATTCATGCTTACCGCCTCACTGATGAGTGTAAATGAACCACTGATCAAAGCCTGGCTGGCAATAATGGTTGCCAGTGTTGCCAAAGCTATCGCGGGCAGCAGAAAGAAATGAGGAACAATTTCGAAAAAAGGGTTAACGCCGGTAAAGTTTTTACCCGGTGCTTGTGACAGCACCCAGGCGCCCTGCCCCAGGTAGTTTAATATCAGGGTTGTTTTCACAAAGATCCAGCTTACCTGGATATTGCGCCTGCCGCAATGGCCCAGGTCGGAGTATAGGGCTTCGGCACCAGTGGTACATAAAAATACCGCGCCTAACAACCAGAAACCTTTAGGGTGGTCCATCAGTAAATGGGCGCCATAATAAGGGTTAAGAGCTTTAAAGATAGAGGGAAAATGTGTTATTTGTATAGTGCCCAATACACCCAGCATAATAAACCACAGCAGCATAACCGGCCCGAATGCGGAACCGACCACCTTGGTGCCAAACTGCTGAAAAAAGAACAGCAATAAAATGATGCTAATTACAATAATGAGGATCAGGTTATTGCCGGGAACAATAACGGTTGAAAATGCCGGTACTAAATTTAGGCCCTCAATGGCCGAGGTTACAGAGATGGGTGGGGTAATGATACCATCGGCAAGCAAAGTACCTGCGCCAATTATAGCTGGGATTGCCAGCCATTTACCGTAACGCCTTACCAGTGCATATAATGAAAAAATACCGCCCTCGCCTTTGTTATCAGCCTGCAGCGTAATAACGATATACTTGAATGTGGTTTGCAGTGTGAGTGTCCAGAAGATACAGGAGATAGAGCCTAATACCAGCGCGGGGTTTACCTTACCGCCTTCAACCAACAGGGTTTGAAAAACATAAAGGGGAGAAGTACCGATATCGCCAAAAATAATACCGAGGGTAACGATCATACCCGCGAAAGTGAGTTGCTTAACGTGCGAATTCATGAAGTGTATAAATTGTTAGGGGAAAAGAGGGGATGATACCAGCTGCAATGAAGGAACTTATTGTCCGTTTTGTAAATTTTGCTGTAGCAGCGATAAACAATGCCATCGTAAATTTATTTTGTATTGTGAGGCCGCATGGCCAATAAACATGCCACAACGTTTTTTGCTTTATTTAGAAGCTTGTTTTATAGGAGTTTATCAAAATGAGAAAGATTTTCTCAATATGAGGAAAAGCTATCAAAATGATAGGTTTTATCATTCTGATAGCGGGGTGACCCATCGTGTTTTATGGTATGTAATACAGATATTTGAACATGGATCTGTTCAATAATGACCAACTGAACCTGTTTGGCGCACCAAAAAACTTATTACCTTTTGATGGAGAGGTATTGCTTTATCCCCATTTTTGTAAGGAAGATGTATTTACGCGGCTGGTTGAGGAAACCCCATGGAAGCAGGATAAAATGAAAATCTATGGCAGGGAAGTGAACTTCCCCCGGCTTACGGCCTGGTACGGAGAGCGCGATGAGGTATATGTATATTCAGGTGTGGTAAATGTGCCGGTTAAGTTTAGCCCGCTGCTTGATAGCATTAAGCAGGCGGCGGAACAGCAATGCGGTCACCGGTTTAATACAGCGCTGCTTAATTATTACCGTGACGGTGGCGATAGTATGGGCTGGCATAGTGATGATGAAAGCGAGCTTGGCGGTAACCCTGTCATCGCTTCGGTATCATTTGGTGCTTCGCGGGTTTTTAGTTTAAGCATAAGCAGCAAAAGAATGTTAAAGCCTCTGTCGTACTTAACAACGGCGATCTGCTGATCATGCAGGGGCAAACGCAGCATTACTGGCTTCACCAGGTACCCAAAACAAGCAGGATGCTGGGGGCAAGGATTAATATAACGTTTAGAAATATTGGGTGAAAATTTTCTGCTTTGATGATGTGGTTGGTCGGAAAACGGAAAGCGCAATTAACCGTTTTTGCACAAAAAACTGTTTTGTAACATCCCAAACAAACCGCTATCTTACATTAACATTACTGACCTTATGAAAATATCTTTATTATTATTTGCCGCCTTTTCGGTCTTAATAACAAACGCCAACGCGCAAACCGATTTGCCAACCGATAGCGGTACCTTTTTTCTGCATAAGTTTGAGCAACACATTGGTAAGGAAACCTATTATGTGCACAAGTATAAAGATGCTGTTCATTATAATATCAATTTTAAGTTCGTTGACCGTGGTTCGCCGGTGCCGCTTACTGCCGAGTTGAAGGTGAACCCCGTAGCCGATCCACTGGAATTGACTATAAAAGGCAATACTTCAAGATTTTCGACCATTGATGATAAAATAACCATTCGCGGATCTGAAGCATCTATCAGGGTTAACGATTCATCATATACACAAAAAGTACTGCCACTCAGCTTCCCGGTAGCGGGCTATTCGCCGGGCACTGTGCAGCAGGTGCTCATCCAATATTGGAATAAACATAAACAACCTGCAAGCATCCATACACTGCCATTTGGCGCGGTACAGATCAAAAAAGCAGGCATTGATCAGCTTACGTTTAACGGTAAACCACTTACACTTAACCGGCTCACCATAAGCGGACTGGTTTGGGGTAACGAACTGGTTTGGACTGATAATGAGGGTAAACTCATATGCCTGATCACTAATGACGCCGAAGGTGACAAACTGGAAATGATGCGGGTACCTTACGAAGAACTGTTACCACAGCTCATCAGTAAGGCGGCTACCTACGGTATGGAACTATTTGCGAAAGCGGCCGCACCAACAGGTAAAGCAGATAAGATAATAGCTATTACCGGCGGAAACCTGGTTGACGTAAATACCGGTATAAGCAAACCTAATGTTGTTGTGTTGATTGAAAATGGCATTATCAAACAAACGGGTAAGATTGGTGAGGTTAAAATACCGGCAGGGGCTAAGCTCATCGATGCCAAAGGAAAATCTATTTTACCTGGCCTGTGGGATATGCACTCGCACTTTGAGCAGGCCGAGTGGGGGCCGGCCTATCTTGCAGCAGGTGTAACTACCGTGCGCGATTGTGGTAACGAATTTGGTTACATCAACGCTATAAAAGCCGCTATTGATGGCGGAAAAGGTGTGGGGCCGAACATCATTAAAGCCGGCATTATTGACGGCAAAGGGCCTTATGCATTGGGGATTATCCAGGCGGATACTAAGGAAGATGCTATAAAGGCAGTAGACCGTTATAAAGAAAATGGCTTTCAGCAGATCAAGATCTATAGTTCGGTTAAACCGGCTATAGTTAAAGTTATTTGTGATGAGGCACACCGGTTGGGTTTAACCGTAACAGGCCATATCCCGCAGGGCATGACCCTGCAGCAAGGGGTTGATTCGGGGATGAATATGGTGAACCACGTGCAGTATGTGTATGCCATCATGAAGCGGGATAAGGACAGGTCGGTTATTTTCGATGATTCTGTAAGTATTGCAGCCGTTAAATTTATAAAAGACCATCATGTGGTGATAGATCCTACGATAGGTGTTTTTGAACTCGCCTTCCGTAATGTTAAGGATGATATAACCAAACTGGAGCCTAATTATTATACCCTGCCGCTGCCACTCCAGGCATTGTTTAAAAACATGGGCGAAGAACCGGAAAAGGCCGCTAAGCTGAAACCTTTGTATGAAAGCATGAAGAAAACCGTTAAGGTATTGCATGATGCCGGAGTTACTATTGTTGCAGGCACAGATATGGGGTTCCCCGGCTATAGTCTTGACCGCGAACTTGAATTATATGTTGAAGCCGGTCTTACCCCGGCGCAGGCTATCAAAACAGCAACGATAACACCGGCAATGGTGATGGGGCTTGATAAAACAACAGGTTCGGTTGAAGTGGGAAAGCAAGCCGACCTTGTTATTATCGATGGTGATCCGTTGCGTAATATCAGGGACATCAGGAAGGTATCGGTAGTAATAAAAGAAGGCCGGATCTATGACCCGGTTAAACTGCACCAGATGGTTGGGTTTAAGAAATAGGTGTGTGGTTTATTGGGTTGATTAGGTTAATGGTTGGTTATCAGTGTAATAACTACTCACTGAATCAACCATTCACCAAATCAACCTGGCAATCAATAAACTACTAATTTATGACAATAGATTTTACCGATACTTCATTTTAAAATGATACCTTTGCAGCCTCATTCCGAATCATGAGCGATCAGATTAAACATGAATGCGGTGTGGCATTTATCCGCTTACTAAAGCCACTATCTTATTATCAGAAAAAGTACGGAACTGCACTGTACGGCCTGAACAAACTTTATCTCTTAATGGAAAAACAACACAACCGCGGCCAGGATGGCGCAGGTGTTGCTACCATTAAACTGGATATTGAACCGGGCAAAAGATACATCAGCCGTCACCGCTCAATGGCCTCAAATGCCGTTGCCGATATTTTTGAATATATCCAAAAGAAATTTGCGGAAATTCAAAAAGAAACCCCGGAAAAGATGGCCGATGCTGAATGGCTTAAAGAACACGTTAGCTTTACCGGCGAGGTTTTGTTAGGGCACCTGCGTTATGGTACCCATGGCAAAAACAGCATTGAAAGCTGCCACCCGTTTTTAAGGCAAAACAACTGGATGACCCGTAACCTGGTTATTGCCGGTAATTTTAACATGACCAATGTTGATGAATTACTGCAACAGCTGTATGCGTTAGGCCAGCATCCAAAAGAAAAAGCCGACACGGTTACTGTGCTCGAAAAAATAGGCCACTTCATCGATACTGAAAACCAGGGCTTGTTTGATCAGTACAAGCGCGAGGGATTAGATGATAACAGGGAGATCAGTAAGCTGATAGCTAATGATATGGATGTTGCCAAGATCCTCCGTAAATCGGCCAAGAACTGGGATGGCGGCTATACTATTGCCGGGATCCTTGGCCACGGTGATGCTTTTGTAATGCGTGATCCGGTGGGGATCCGTCCGGCATTTTACTATTATAATGATGAGATCGTTGTTGCGGCATCTGAACGCCCTGCTATTCAAACGGCATTTAACGTGCCGATGGAGGAGATCAGGGAAATTCGCCCCGGCCATGCGTTGATCGTTAAAAAGAATGGTAAAATAACCGAGGATATGTTCAGCGAGCCAAAAGAAAAGAAAGCCTGCTCTTTTGAGCGGATCTACTTTTCGCGCGGCAGCGACTCGGCCATTTACCGTGAGCGTAAGCAATTAGGTCGCCTGCTTTGTCCTCAGATATTGGATTTTGTTAATCATGACATTAAAAACACGGTATTCTCTTACATACCCAACACCGCCGAAGTTGCCTTTTATGGTATGGTTGAAGGTATGCATAAGTATGTAAAGAAATATCAGCACGAAAAACTGCTTGAGCTTGGAAGCGACATTACCGAAGAAAAGCTTACCGAAATATTACAGATAGCCCCAAGGGTTGAAAAGATAGCCATTAAGGATGTTAAACTGCGTACTTTCATCACGCAGGACGCGGATCGCAGCGAAATGGTGGCCCACGTATACGATACTACTTACGGACTGATCAAAAAAGGTACCGACACGTTAGTTGTATTGGACGATTCCATTGTTCGCGGTACTACGCTGAAACAAAGTATCCTGAAGATTCTTGACAGGCTTGGCCCTAAAAAAGTTGTTGTGGTTTCATCTGCTCCGCAGATCCGGTACCCCGATTGTTATGGGATCGACATGTCACGTATGGGTGAATTTGTGGCATTTGAAGCAGCAATCAGTTTGTTAAAAGAGATGGGCAGGGAAGATGTGATCCTGGATGTTTATCAAAAATGTAAAGACAGCCAGAAACTGCCGAAGGAAGAAGTTGAAAATTATGTGAAAGAGATTTATGCCATGTTTACCGATCAGCAGATCTCTGACCGTATTGCGCAGATCATCACACCTAAAAATGTGAATTGTGAGGTACAGGTAATTTATCAAACCTTAGATAACCTGCATATTGCCTGCCCTGATAACCTTGGTGATTGGTATTTCAGTGGTGATTACCCAACCCCGGGTGGTAACAAGGTTGTTAACCGCGCCTTTGTTAACTGGATGGAAGGTAAAAACCAAAGAGCTTATATGTAATGCCCCCTAACCCCCTAAAGGGGGAATGATATACGAGGCGATGAGTTTTTCATCGCCTTTTTTGTTTTAAAAGAAAATCATTGTTTAGGCAATGGCAAGAAATATGTCACAGCGCACGTAGTGACAATACCAACAACCACGAAAGTTTTATTTTATGAGTGAAAGGATAATCGATACTTGCATAATCAAAGTCATTGCATAAACAAGCTTTAAAAAAAAGAAGGAGAATACTTTTAGGCCGGTAGAAATAAAGTTTTCGTTTTGCGGTGTTGTTATCCTGTGTATTCTTTTGACCGCAAAATAAGTAAACCAGAAATAAGTGAACAGGGGAAATAATGAAAAGAAAATAAGCCCTGAAAAAGTACGCATTGGCATTAGGAATGGGAGGTTGAAAAAATGTAGTAAAATCAATAATATAGTGCCTATAAGAAATAGCTTGAATTGTTTTGCATTTACCCATTCGGTTTTATTCAGTTTTGAATAAACAACTAAGTCAACCGCAATAAAAAGAAGTATATAAATGATTTCCTGGAACATGATAATATGGTTTATGGTTTAAAGTAAATGTAGCGAATACTGATAGAAAAGTTTCCTATGATCCTGCTGGTGCCGCAAATACAAAATGTGTAACCAGCTTATCAATCAGCACCAATGAGGCGATAATGAGCGCGATACCGGCAACCTCATTTAAACGGTGGATAAATTTAACCGAAATACGTGCCCGGAGTTTATTAGCATAAAAAGCTTTGAGGGTATCCATACCAAATTGGATGATGAGTATGGTAAGGAACATAACGGCTATATGAAAGGATCTGTGCGGGGTGCCCACCAGGAATGTGGTACTGGCCGCGCCGATCACTACCGTCCAGTGGAAGAGGAGGGTAGGATTAAATATGCACATCAGGAAGCCTTTAAGTACATAACCAAAGCGGTCGGCGCCCGATGGTACTTTGTTTTCATAATTGATCTCGCTTTTTTTGAACATGTAATATAGGCCGAGCGCGAATAATATAGCGCTGCCTACAACGCCTGCTATAACTTTGGTATGGTCAGATACATCGATATATTGCGAACCAAACAGGATTGCTCCTACAAAAACCACATCGCTGCAAACCACGCCAAGGGCAAGCGAAACACCGGCATGAAACCCTTTTTCGATACTGGTTTTAATGAGCGCAAAAAAAACCGGGCCGGTAATAAATGTAAGTACTAATCCAAACCCGATACCCGAAACAATGGCTTTTATCATTAAGTTAAGCTTTGTTCTTTTTTGAACATTGCGAATATGCAATTTTATCTCATAAACAACGAAAGTTAAAATTGTGATTTAATTTATTTAAAAAAAGACCAGAGAGTTTTACCAAAATTGAATTATGTTTAGAAATTCAAAATTCAAATCTGTACAACCTATTTTAAAATGGAACAAAACAATGCTAAGAACTACGGTACAGCCCTGTATACGCTGATTACCGTGTTTTTCTTTTGGGGCTTTTTAGCCGCCTCCAACGGTATTTTCATACCTTTCTGTAAAGAGCACTTTCACCTTACCCAGTTCGAATCACAACTTATCGACTTTACATTTTACGGTGGATATTTCATCGGTTCGTTGATACTTTACTTTGCATCACAAGCCAGTAAAGTTGATATTATGAACAAGTTAGGTTACAAAAATGGTATCATTTTAGGCCTCGTTGTTTCGGCCGTTGGTGCATTGGCTATGATCCCTGCTGTAGCTTCGGGCGCGTTTGGTTTCATTTTGGCTGTATTCTTTATTATAGCTGTTGGTTTTTCGTTACAGCAAACAGCTGCAAACCCATTTGTTGTTGCATTAGGCCCCCCTGAAACCGGTTCAAATCGTTTAAACTTTGCAGGCAGTATCAACAACATAGGCGCTTTATTAGGCCCGGTAGTAGTAAGTGTGGTATTATTTGGTTCGGCAACCGCAAAAACTGCCGCTGCTGATGTTAAAATATCATCAATCAATAATCTCTATTACCTGTTAGCTGGCTTGTTCATTGCTGTTGCTTTGTTCTTTTGGTTTTCGAACCTGCCAAAGGTTACCAGCGATGAAAAGATCGAATCAAGCTCAAAAGCAAATACACCATTGCTGGTGATGTTTGTAGCGTTTTGTTTGATACTTGCAGCCGATCCTATCAGCAAGGCTATAGGCATACCGAGCCAATATTTTGTATATGCTTCGTTAGCTATAATTGTATTTACACTGATAGGTACCATTTTCGCCGCTAAAAAGAGTAAAGAAGGCTGGGGCGCCATGCAATACCCGCAGTTAATATTGGGTATGCTTGCTATATTTACTTACGTAGGTACTGAGGTTACTATTCAAAGTAATATGGGTTCATTATTAAAGACCCCGGAATTTGGTTCTTTTGCTGAGTCGGACATTGCTCCATATATCTCATTATACTGGGGTAGCTTAATGATCGGGCGTTTTGCGGGATCTATTGATGCGTTTAATCTTTCAAAATCGGTTAAATACGTTTTATATATTTTAATCCCTTTCCTCGCATTTGGCATAGTGCTGCTGGTAAATGTTTTTTCGGGTGCTAATGTAAGCCACCTGTACGCTTATGCAATTTGCGTGGCCATCCTGATCGTTGCTTTCTTCATCGGTCAGCAAAAGCCAACCCGTACCTTATCTGTACTTGGTTTACTGGGCGTAGCGTTTATGCTTGCAGGTTTATTTACTACAGGCAAGGTAGCTACCTTCTCGTTTATCAGCGGTGGATTATGTTGCTCAATCATGTGGCCGTCAATCTTCTCGTTAGCTATTACCGGTTTGGGTAAATACACCAGCCAGGGCTCGGCATTTTTGATCATGATGATCTTAGGGGGCTCTATCATCCCGCCGTTGCAAGGTAAAATTGCCGACGGGGCAGGGAATGTTGTACCGGGGATGAGCGGTATTCACTTCTCGTACATCGTGCCTGTAATTGGTTTCGCATACCTTGCTTATTTTGCATGGAAAGTTAGCCACGAACTCCGTCATCAGGGTATCGACCTTGACCACGTTGAAGTTAAAGGCGGACATTAATATTTTTAGAGATTAGAGGTTGGAGATTAGAGGTTAGGCCTTTAATTTTCAACCTCTTTCTTTTTATAATAATTTTAACTAATCTCAAATCTCTAACCTCCGATCACCGATGACAAAACCCAGCTTTGATCAGATTTTCATGAACCTGGCCACTGAGTTGGCCGAGCGGTCGCATTGTGTTAAAGCACATGTTGGGGCGGTTTTGACACGCGATACGCGGATTATCTCAATTGGATATAACGGTCCGCCGGCTGGAACACATAATTGTGATGTGGAATGGCCCGAAACAGGTTGTGCACGTGATTCAAAAGGCAGCTGTTCACTTGCCCTGCATGCCGAAGAAAACGCGATACTTTATGCGGTAAAAAATGGGGCGCGACTTGAAGGCGCTACGTTATATACCACGCTGTCGCCATGTTTGCCTTGCGCAAGGCTCATCTATTCGGCCGGGATCACCCAGGTTTATTATGATAAATCATATGCCGAGTATAAAGGCTTAGCAAGCGACGAGGGGGTAGATTTTTTAAACAGGTTTGGGGTGAAAGCGGAGAAGTTTAAGCAGAACCATGATTCACTTGATTAAAGGATTTCCTGATAGGCTTTAAATATCAAGAAATCCTTAAATCCTAAAAATCATGGTTCATTACTCCGCAATAAACGGTTCAATATGGCTTATGGCAAACATCAATTGCTCATCCTGGCTCAGGTCGGTGTTGTCTAATATAATGGCATCTTCGGCGCGGGTAAGGGGGCTTTCCTCGCGGGTGGTATCCTGGTAGTCGCGGTGTGCCAGGTTATCAAAAACTTCTTCTAAAGTAATGTTAGGGTTGGTTGGTAATAACTCTTTGTAACGGCGTTCAGCACGGATCTTTGGATCGGCAGTCATGAACAGTTTCACCTGGGCATCCGGGAATACTACTGTACCAATATCGCGGCCATCCATAATAATATTTTTGGAGCGGCCTAAACGCTGCTGTTGCCTTACCATGGCTGCGCGCACTTCTTTTATAGCTGCTACCGAGCTTACTTTATCAGCTACGTGCATCTGGCGGATCTCTTCAGACACGTCCTCTTCATTTAAGGTAATAAAGGTTTTATGGTTTTGCGTATGAAAATTAAGATGGATATTATGCAACGCGTCCGCTATCTGGGCATGATTTTCAAGATCAATGTTGTGCCTTAAAAAGTATAAGGTTACGGCACGGTACATAGCGCCGCTATCAACATAGATAAAATGAAGCTCTTTTGCTAAAGCTTTTGCCAGGGTGCTTTTCCCGCACGAAGAATAACCATCAATGGCTACTACGATATTGTTGTTCATAGAGCTGCTAAAATAGCAAATTATTAGCAAATGGCCTGATAGCGGTAACTCAATAAGGCTTATTTTTGAAGATGAATTTTACTAAAGCAGATCTTCAAAAGGAAACGAGTTACAAAACATCAAGAAGCGGAGGGAAGGGCGGGCAAAACGTAAATAAGGTTTCGAGCAAGGTTGAACTGTTATTTTCAATAGGTTCGTCCGCTTTGTTTAATGATGAGGAAAAACTGCTGCTAACCGAAAAACTGCAGAACAGGCTTAACAAAGATGGTTACGTGCAGGTAATATGTGACGAAGAGCGAAGCCAGTATCTCAATAAAGAAAAAGCAATTGAAAGGTTAACATCGCTGCTAACAAAAGCCCTTCAAAAGCCCAAAGTGCGCAAACCCACCAAAGTAAGTAAAGCCGCCAAAGCCGCAAGATTGGACAACAAGAAAATGCAATCGGTAAAGAAGGAGAATAGGAAAAATGATTTCGGGGAATAGTTAATTTGAGAATGTGTCAATTTGAAAATGAAAAGCGCACATACAAGCTTACATTGAGCTGCCGATCCTGTGAAAAATGGCAGGACAATCTTCAAATTTTCAAATCAACACATTCTCAAATACAACATTACTTAAACCTGTAAAACCCGGTAATTGATCCCCATTGATGCGAGCGGATCATCTCTTTGGTGTCTTTAGTGTGGAATATAGCTGCTATATCAAACGCGAAACGGCTGGTTGTAAAAGCTACACCTACCTGCTGGCTAAATATAAACGGTTTCTTTTCTGAAACAACTTCCAGGCTGTTTGGGTCGTCATGTTTGCGGAACAGGCTGCCCTGGATGGTTGCATCATAACCAACCAAATTGGCTAAAGGCTTGTAGTAAAAAAAGATCTCGTGCTTGTGCAGTAATTTTTCCTCGCCGCCGGTTGATACCGTACTTTGGGTACTGACGGAATTGAACAGCTGGTTGAAATTTCCCAGGCGTACCATACCCCCGGCGCCAGCACCGGTAAATCCGTTACCCAGGTTGGCATATGAGCTAAAGCTCAGGTCAATCCATGAGGTACGGGCCAGCAGCTTATTGTACTCGGCCGAAAGATTGAGCTCCACATCATTTTTGATCTGGTATTGCCAGCCGTTGAGTTTGTAAAAGCCGAAAGTATTGTGAATAAGCTTCTGCACAGGTTCGCCGCCCGCAGCCGGGCCTACCAGGCCAATCTGGGCGCCAAGCTTCAGGTTACTTTCGTTTTTGTACAGTAAGTTAAGTGTTGAACCTATATAAGTATATGCAGCAAACGGCCTGTCAATATCAAAGGGACCGCGAACATAGCCCGATTGAGGGTTGAACATTTTTTGCCCTAACTCAAATCCTAAAACTTTGTTTTGGAGATCGTTTTCGGTTGGTTTAACTGTAAGCGCTTTTCGGTAATAAAAGAAAATACCATTGGTGTAATACCTGTCAGATCCCTGACCAAGGAATGAATCATTGTCAGATTGAATACCAAATTCATGACCGCGGGTTTGTGCAAATAAACAGGTAGCGCTTAACAGGCATACCAGTGTTAAAAATAGTTTATTAGGCATTGGGGTTTATATAGTATAATAGTATATATGTGCGCTAATATATAAAAAACCCGATGCAAATAAAGCAGTTATAAATTTAGGGAATGTTACAGTTTGAAATTTGGTTGATGAGAAAGAAATGAATTAGTGTTTTACTAAAAATAAAACGAAATTTAAAAGGCAAATCAAATAACCCATAATACCATATTTATATGAACGTGCAGCAGCAAACCGAAGAGTATATTGCCAGCCAACCCGAACCCAAACGTGGTGATATGCAAATTTTACATAAACATATACTTCAAATATTACCGGGATGTAAATTATGGTTTGAGGATGGCAGAAACGCTGAAGGCCGGATTGTTAGCAACCCTAACGTGGGATATGGATCTTATACCATAAAATATGCTAACGGAACAATCCGGGAGTTTTTTCAGGTTGGTATGAGCGCCAACACTACGGGGATTTCTATCTACATCCTTGGTATTAAGGATAAAAAATATTTACCCCAAACATATGGAAAAGAAATAGGCAAAGCGAGCGTGACAGGGTATTGTATTAAGTTCAATAATTTGAACGATATAAACATTGATATACTTGAAGCGGCAATAAGGGATGGGGTTGAGATTACAAGTGAAAATTAAACTTCAAGCCGGGGACTCTATTTTAAGTTGGGCATTATGTTTCGATACCTTGTCATGAAGAACTTCTAAAACAAAAAAGTTTTACGGCGTGTAACTGTAAAACTTTTTTGTTTTATGCCGGGAAATAGCCCCGCTTTAATTAATGGCTGTTTTTTCGTCTTCTTTAACGGTAAGATTTATTGGATTTTTAACCTTTTCATTAAGCAGGGCCAGGGTTATCACATCTCTCATATCGGTAACGTAATGAAAGCTAAGATCTTTGATGTAATCTTCCTTAATTTCCAGAATGTCTTTTTGATTTGATTTGCACAGGATGATCTCTTTTATGTTGGCACGTTTTGCAGCCAGGATCTTTTCTTTAATACCACCCACAGGCAAAACCCGACCTCGGAGGGTGATCTCGCCCGTCATGGCCAAATTAGGCTTTACTTTACGCTGCGTAAATGCCGAAACCAGTGCTGTAAGCATGGTAACACCTGCCGACGGGCCATCTTTAGGGGTAGCGCCTGCCGGTACGTGTACGTGTACATCCCACTGATCAAACAGTTTAGGGTTGATGTCAAAATCGGCGGCATGAGCGCGCAGGTAAGCGAGGGCAATAGTTACCGACTCTTTCATCACATCGCCAAGGCTGCCTGTAAGTGTTAAGCGGCCCTTTCCGGGGCTTAAACTGGCTTCAATGAACAGGATGTCGCCGCCTACAGAAGTCCAGGCCAGGCCCGTTACAACGCCTGCAACATCATTGCCTTCATAAAGGTCTTTATCAAAAATAGGTGCGCCCAGTATCTTTTCGATATCTTTTTTACTTACAACATTGTTGTAAGGCTCTTCCATAGCTATGTTCTTAGCCACGCCGCGCACAACCGATCCAATCTTTTTCTCCAGTGAACGTACCCCCGATTCGCGGGTGTAATCAACTATCACCTTTTCGATCACATCTGCTTTAAGGCTTACATCTTTTATTTTTAAGCCATGTGCTTCGCGCTGTTTAGGCACCAGGTGTTGCTTGGCTATCTCAATTTTTTCTTCAATAGTATAGCCGTTCACTTCAATGATCTCCATCCTGTCTAACAAAGCAGGCTGGATCGTGCTCAGCGAGTTGGCGGTAGCAATAAACATTACGTTTGAAAGGTCGTAGTCCATTTCAACATAATGATCAGAAAAAGTGCCGTTTTGCTCGGGGTCAAGTACCTCAAGCAGGGCAGATGAAGGATCGCCCCTGAAATCGTTGCCTACTTTATCTATCTCATCCAAAATAAATACCGGGTTTGATGCGCCCGCCTTTTTTATCGACTGGATAATGCGGCCCGGCATAGCACCAATATATGTTTTACGATGACCCCGGATCTCCGCTTCATCGCGGATTCCGCCTAATGCCATGCGCACATACTTACGGCCCAAAGCTTTGGCTATTGATTTACCTAACGATGTTTTACCAACCCCCGGAGGGCCGACCAAACAAAGTATCGGAGCTTTCATGTCGTGTTTTAATTTCAGTACGGCCAGGTATTCAATAATACGTTGTTTTACCTTATCCAAACCAAAGTGATCTTTATCAAGGATTCTTTGCGCACGCTTAAGGTCGAAGTTATCTTTGGTAAACTCGTTCCATGGTAAATCAAGCAACAGTTCTAGGTAATTGATCTGAACCGAGTAATCGGCTGCTGCGGGATTGGTACGGCTCAGTTTTTCAAGCTCTTTGCTAAAATGATCTTTAACTTCCTTTGCCCATTTCTTTTTGATGCCACGCTGACGCAGGCTCTCAATTTCCAGGTCGGGCGTATTACCGCCCAGCTCTTCCTGTATAGTTTTTAGCTGCTGGTTAAGGAAATAATCCCTTTGCTGTTTGTCAAGGTCAACACGTACTTTGGTCTGGATCTGGTTTTTTAATTCCAGCATTTGCAGGTCGAGCGTTAAATGCTCAAGCACAAGGTTAGCACGTTCGCGCAGGTTGGCAATTTCAAGCAGGTGTTGCTTAGCGGTCATATCAGCGTTCATATTTGATGATATGAAGTTGATCAGGAACGATGTGCTTTCGATATTGCGGATTGCGATCCCTGCTTCACTCGGGATATTTGGCGAAAGCTGGATAATATTCATGGCCATATCCTTAATGGATGATACCATGGCTTTAAACTCTTTATCTTCCTTGGTTTTTATCTCATGGAAGGGTTCAACTGTGGCTTTTATATAAGGTTCGCTCTGTACTTCTTCTTTTAAATAAAAACGTTTTTTGCCCTGGATGATAACGGTGGTATTACCATCGGGCATTTGCAGCATTTTTATAATGAGTGCTATGGTGCCAACTTTGTTAAGCTGGTTAAAAGTAGGGTCTTCAATCCCCACATCCTGTTGCGAAACCACCCCAATCATGCGGCTGCCTTTATTGGCATCGCGGATTAGCTTTATTGATTTATCCCTGCCAACTGTAATTGGGATTACAACACCCGGGAAAAGTACAGTATTGCGCAAGGGTAAAATTGGCATTACATCGGGCAGTTCCTCATTATTCATCTCCTCCTCATCTTCCGATGACATTAGCGGGAAAAATTCTGAATCCTCGTTTATAACCGGTAAAGCATTTTTAAAATCAAACGGATCGAAATTCATTATTATATTTTAGTAGAATAAAACGTCATGTTGTCAGCCTGTAAGATAGTATCCACTTCAATTACAGGTTAAATTGCGATTATCAATCGCACATAACAATGGTTCAAGAGCTGTGCCAAGTTACGATAATAAATAACAACAATTAATCTGGTGATTTAACGTACTGGGTATATGTTTGTTACAAATTTGTAAAACGAATTGTAAATAAATAAGATTTTATTGGTAAAGATGAAAAAAAGTCATAGTATCGCTGTGCATAAATTATTTGTACGTGTGAAAAATTTTATATAAAACCACAATATGGCATAATAATTTAGGGTATTAATAGTTAATATTATACCATTTTTGTTTTACCAGTAATCCGTTTAATGAAGTTATCAGTTATCCTGCCCCTTCTGATCATGTCTTCGCTCGAGTCGGCTATAGCACAAAACGCTTATGTACGGCTCGGCCAGCAGGCACTCATGGATGGCGATTTCCGTTCGGCGGTGTCACACCTGGAAAAGGCGTGCATAACTGATTCAACAAATGCAAATGCTATGTGGATGCTGGGCTACTCATACTACCACAGCGATAACTACAAAAAATCGATACTGGCATATACCAAGGTAATTGCCGTAAAGCCGGCAGATGCTACTGCTTATTATTACAGGGCAAGGGCAAAAAGCTACCTGGGGAGAGATAGCCAGGCTTCGGCGGCGGACAAGGAGCTATACCTGTTGGGCGCTATTGTGGATCTTACAAAGGCCATCTCTATTAACAGCGATCTCAGGGATAACAAGTACTACCAAAACAGGGGCATAGCTTACCGTGACTACGGTATGTTTAAATTGCAGGCAACATCTCGTTTTTACGACAAAGCAAGGGGAATAAACTCGCTAAAAGCTTCAGTTGCCGATCTGGAAAAGGTACTGGCAGATAACCCGGGCCGCATGGACATTTCCGCACTGATCGATCAGTCAAAAGAGAAACTCATCCAGGCTACTACAGGGGTTAATACTTTAGTGAAGCAGCACTAAAATCCGGTTAAACTTTCTCTTTACCTTTTAGGCAAGGTTCCCTGCACCTTGTAATCGTTCCGGCCCATCAATTTCACGTGTTGCGTTTTTTGGATCAGGTAAAGTGAATCAGGAAAATAACTCAATTTTTCGTTGGTTTCGTACAGCAGGTTTTTGGTGTGGTTATAGATCAGGATCCACGACACTTTATCGCCGGCTTTTTTGATGATGATGCGGCGGGTTTTAAGCTCTGGTGTGCGGGCTTTATAAACAATAGCGCTATCACTTGTGCTAACCGTATAACTGTTTTTCCAGGCCGGGCGGTTAATGTCCGACTGGATAAACAAATTAAGCTCCTGGTTCCAGTTGCCAATATGTACTACTTTGGTTTCGGTAACGCCATTGTGGGTAACCGTTTTGTTTACCGCAGGGTTTAGCCTGGTAAGCCGTGCCGAATCGGCCCTGAAAAACTCTTTCAGGTCAAAGTAAACCAGTTTGGCACCGCTTTGCCTGTTATCGGGCCGGCAGGAATATAAATTTGCTATTAACAATAAAAAGCCGCCCATCAGGGCGGCTTTGCTTATGTTTTTTGGATTACACCAATACATTACCAGTCATTTCGGGAGGGATGGCAACACCTAATATACTTAATATGGTTGGCGCCACATCGCCCAGTTTTCCGTCTTTTACCTCTTTAACATCCTTGTCAATCACAATACATGGTACCAGGTTGGTGGTATGTGCTGTGTTTGGCGATCCGTCTTCGTTGATCATATAATCGGCATTACCATGGTCGGCCAGGATAATAAACGAATAGCCATTGGCTAAACCTGCTTCAACAACAGCTTTAGTGCAGCTATCGGCAGTTTCGGCTGCTTTAACCACCGCGCTAAAAACACCGGTATGGCCAACCATATCGGTATTGGCAAAGTTAAGGCAAACAAAATCAGGCCAGCCGGTTTCCAGTTCAGGGATAATAGCATCACGGATACCCGCGGCGCTCATCTCAGGCTGTAAATCGTAGGTAGCAACCTTTGGCGATGGTACTAATAACCTTTTTTCGTTGGCAAACTCTTTTTCCCTGCCGCCCGAAAAGAAGAAGGTTACGTGAGGGTATTTTTCGGTTTCGGCAATCCTGATCTGTGATTTACCTGCATTTTGCAGGATCTCGCCCAGGGTTTTGGTCAGATCTTCCTTATTGAAAACAACCTGAACATTCTTAAACGTTTCATCATATGGTGTCATGGTGATGTAACGGATAGCCAGCGGGTGCATGTTGTATTCGGGGAACGACTTTTGAGTTAGAGCGATACTGATCTCGCGGCCCCTGTCGGTCCGGAAGTTAAAGCAGATCACTACGTCGCCATCTTTAATAACGGCTAAAGGTTTTCCTGCGTCATCAACAGCAACTATCGGTTTTACAAATTCGTCGGTAACACCTTCAAGATAGGAGTGTTTGATGAGGTCGGTAACGTTTTGAGTTGGCGTGCCAATACCGTTTGCCATCAGGTCATAAGCCAGTTTAACACGTTCCCAACGGTTATCACGGTCCATAGCATAGTAACGGCCTATGGCAGAGGCTATTTTAGCGCCGGTACCTGCTATATGCTCTTCAAGTTCGGTAACAAATCCCAAAC
The DNA here is from genome assembly GCF_049949235.1 of Mucilaginibacter sp. R-33. Classification (NCBI taxonomy): domain Bacteria; kingdom Pseudomonadati; phylum Bacteroidota; class Sphingobacteriia; order Sphingobacteriales; family Sphingobacteriaceae; genus Mucilaginibacter; species Mucilaginibacter sp. R-33. The sequence goes on along the minus strand of NZ_CP188089.1, from coordinate 3,834,157 downwards.
CCGATTTAGGATCGGTATCGCGGCCATCTAAAAAGGCATGGATATATACATTGTTAACGTCCAGCTGTTTGGCGGTGTCGCAAAGGCCTTTCACATGCCTGATGTGCGAGTGTACACCACCGTCAGATACTAAACCGATAAAGTGTACATCTTTATTGTTTTGTTTAGCGTATTCAAACGCATCTTTCAATACGGGGATAGTTGGCAGCTCATTGTCATCAACTGCCTTATGAATGCGGCCAAGTTCCTGGTAAACCACGCGGCCTGCACCAAGGTTCATGTGACCAACTTCCGAATTGCCCATTTGCCCGGCAGGTAAGCCTACTGCTGTTCCTGAGGCTTCAAGTTTTGAATTTGGATATTGCTTAAGCAGGCCATCAACAAAAGGAGTATTGGCAGCCAGTATAGCGTTTGATTGATCGTTGCGGCCATAACCCCAGCCATCAAGTATTATTAGTGCGAGTTTCTTTTTGTTTTCCACAATGCAAATATAAAGGCAACTGGGTACTTTATATATAATTTTTTAATTTAGGTTAGCAGCCTGAAATAAAACTTAAATTATACTGTTAGTGTTTATTATACAGTTTAATGAACATAGCTTTTTAGTTTATTAAAAAACAAGTAAACACTTAACCGCTCTTTGTAACTTTAGCACCCATTAGTACGTTATTATTGTATGAAATTAGTATACCTGCCGTCGTTTATTTTTTTGCTGCTGCTTCCATATGTCTCATCGGCAGATGCTATAGATAACGTGGCCAATCTTTTAAAAACAGGTAATACCAAAGAGCTTTCCAAGCTATTTGCCAATAACGTAGAGATCACCATTATGGAAGACGAGAATGTTTACTCGCAAAACCAGGCTACGGTTATACTGGATAAGTTCTTCGCCCGGAATAAGCCTAAAGGTATTAAGCTGTTACATAAAATAAATTCGGGGGGTAATTATCATTTCGGTGTTTATATTTTGAATACAGATAAGGGCGAATTTCGGGTTGCCATCACGCTCAAGGATGCAGGCAAAGGCACTAACGTTGTCGAATTAAAAATTGAAGACGAAAAGGTGAAATAATTAATTTGAAAATTTGAGGATTGGTTAATTTGAAAATGAATGTGTTTTGATATTATCAAATTTTCAAATCGGCACATTTTCAAATTCATTTTATCATACATCGCCGTCAAACCCCTCCATTTAAAAATTGTTGTTACTTTTGACACTCAAAAAGTACACAATTGGATAAAGAACTCATACACCAGTTTATAAATAATGCTTTAAGTGAGGATGTGGGCGATGGCGATCATACCTCGCTTTCAACCATCCCGGCCGACGCTACCGGCAAAGCAAAACTTTTAGTTAAGGACGAAGGAATACTGGCCGGTGTAGAGCTGGCTGCCGAAATATTTCATGTGGTTGATCCAAACCTTAAACTTAACGTGTTTTTGCAGGACGGAGCCCCGGTTAAATATAACGACATAGCTTTTGAGGTTGAGGGCAATTCGCGCAGCATTTTGACCGCCGAGCGTTTGGTACTAAATTGTATGCAGCGTATGTCGGGAATTGCTACAAAAACCAGGCAGATAGTTGATTTGCTGAAAGGGACTAATACTAAAGTTTTAGATACCCGCAAAACTACCCCGGGGCTTCGTTATCTCGAAAAATGGGCGGTACGCATAGGCGGAGGCGTAAACCACAGGTTTGGTTTGTATGATATGATCCTGATTAAGGATAACCATGTAGACTATGCCGGCGGGATAAGGCAAGCTATTGAAAGCGCTAACCAATATTTAACCGACAATGGAAAAAAACTTGCCATTGAAATTGAGGTGCGTAACCTTGATGAACTGGAGCAGGTTTTACAAACCGGCCGGGTTAACCGCATACTGCTTGATAATTTCAATTTTGATGACCTGCGGCAGGCTGTTGGTATAATACAAGGGCGTTATATTACCGAAGCTTCGGGCGGTATCACCATTGATAATATACGTGAATATGCCGATTGTGGGGTCGATTATATTTCTGTCGGGGCGCTTACTCATTCGGTTAAAAGCCTTGACCTTAGTCTGAAAGCCGTAAAATAGGGTAATTAAAATATCAAATAACACATTGTTAAACAAAGTTTAGTGGTAAAAGCGCTGTGATTAAAACGCTTTTACCGCTTCAATTTTGTAATATTGCAGGAGAATGATAACCGTTTACTCTGTTACAGCACTTATAATGGCTTATCTGTGCGGCTCAATACCTACGGCTGTTTGGATTGGTATGGCTTTTTACAATGTGGATGTACGCGAGTACGGAAGCGGTAATGCAGGTGCTACAAATACTTTTCGTGTGCTTGGTAAAAAGGCGGGCATCCCAGTGATGCTGCTTGATATATTTAAAGGCTGGGCAGCAACAAACTTCGCTTATTTCATTGGTGCATCTGCTACAGGTGCCATCAATTCAACCGCATACACCAATTATGAACTGGCCTTAGGCATAGCGGCAGTTATGGGCCACCTGTTCCCTATTTTTGCAGGTTTCAGGGGCGGCAAGGGCGTAGCAACTTTGTTTGGAATGATTTTGGCTATACATTTTCATGCTGCTTTATTATGTATAGTGGTTTTTATAACGGTGTTACTGATCTCAAAATATGTGTCGCTTAGCTCAATTGCGGCTGCCTTTACTTACCCTATAGGCGTTACATTTGTTTTTCCGACACCTATACGGTCTATAGTAATTTATGGCATGTGTATTTGCGTACTTGTGCTGGTAACCCACCAAAAAAACATTGAACGTTTAATAAGAGGCAAAGAATCGAAAGTTAATTTTTTTAAGAAGAAAACAACAGCTGCCTAATCACCATGAAAAAGTTTAAACCTTTATTAGTCCTGATAGCCATCATGGCTGTCTTTTCCTGTTCAACTGTGCCGCTAACCGGCCGTAAACAATTAAGCCTGGTTGGCGATGCCGAAGTGAACCAGTCGGCAGCGGCAAGCTATAAGCAACTGCTTTCCGACCCCAAAACCAAAGTGGTGGCCAGCGGTGCCGATGCGCAACGTGTTAAAACCATTGGTAACAGACTGGCTGTAGCCATTGAAAAATACCTCAAAGAAAACGGTTATGGCGATCAGTATAGCTTTAATTGGGAGTTTAACCTGATCCAGAGCAGTGAAGTTAATGCATGGTGTATGCCTGGCGGTAAAGTTGCGGTTTACAGCGGGTTATTACCTGTAGCCAATACCGATGCCTACCTTGCCGTAGTTATGGGCCACGAAATAGGTCACGCTATTGCCCGTCACTCAGCTGAGCGCATCTCGCAGGAGATGTTGGTACAAGGGGGCGGACAATTGGTAGGAGCGGCGACAAGCCAGCAGTCGCAGGCTACACAAACCGCCATAAGTACTTTATATGGTGTTGGAAGCCAGCTGAAACTGTTGGCGTATTCCCGTAAACAGGAATCAGAAGCCGACCGTTTAGGTTTAACCTTTATGGCTATGGCCGGTTATGACCCGCACAATGCCATTGCCTTTTGGCAACGTATGGCAGCCCAAAACAAAGGTGGGGCACCGCCTGAATTTTTAAGCACTCACCCTGCCGATGTTACGCGTATTGCCGATATCCAGAACCTCATACCCGAGGCTATGAAATACTATAAAAAATATTAATCATTTTAGTAGATCCCGCTCGTAAAAAAGGCGGGATTTTTCTTTTTATGGCTAAAAACGAATTTTTAAATGCCCAGTGGAAGAACCTTGTAATGCTCAATTACGAGGTTGATGCGGCAATATTAAAACCTTATACACCAGCAGGCACACTGCTCGACCTTTGGGAAGGAAAAGCGCTGGTAAGTATGGTTGGCTTCATGTTTTCGGATACCCGGGTACTGGGTATTAAATGGCCCGGGCATGTAAACTTTGAAGAAGTTAACCTGCGGTTTTACTTGCGATACTTTAATGGTACCGAATGGAAGCGCGGCGCTGTTTTTATAAGCGAAATAGTGCCTAAAAGCATGATTGCGCTCATTGCCAATAATCTTTATAAGGAACATTATCGCGCCTTGCCCATGCGGAGCTCTATTACCGCGACAACAGATAACCATACCCAGTTTTTATACGAATGGAAACTTAACGGGACCTGGAACAAGCTTGGCGCTACGGCAAGCGACACCCTGGTGGATATTAAGCCCGGCAGCCCGGAAGAGTTTATTTTAGAACACTACTGGGGATACAATGGTTTAAGCGAAATAAAGACAATGGAGTACCAGGTTGAGCATATTTCATGGCAAACAGGTTTGGTGCGCGACTATGTTTTTGATGCTGATGTTGCCGCACTCTATGGTGATGCATTTAAGCCATTTTTGGAAAAAGAGCCGGTTTCGGCCTTTTACGCGCTTGGGTCGGATATCGTGGTGAGAATGGGGGAGAAGATAGTGGTGGGGAAGTAAAGAGTTATGTGAAAGGGAGTGATGCTTCGAGTTTTTATGGTAAACTTATGGAAGTGAATTATTAAGCATGACGATCTGCCCCAGAGGGGCAAAAGGCTTGTAGAAAAAATAAATGCCCTTCCTTTTACAGCCCCAGAGGGGCTGAACAAAGCCAACAAGTTAATTATTGAGGCAATTTAAAGATATATTGTTCGTCAAATTCGATATTGAAATCATTTAGCATTTTCCTGTATTCGTCTAAAAATGTAATTTTTCGATGACGCTCTTGCTGGTTTGCTATGTAGTTTACCACCTTATCAATTTGTGACCTGCTATTACTAAAAGCTCCATATCCTTCCTGCCACTGAAATCCGCCATTGGCTAATTTTTGTTTATTAATCCATTCGGATGAGTCGCTTTTTATGATGCGCACAATTTCAGAAATAGATTGATTGGGATTTAATCCGATAAATAAATGTAGATGATCGGGCATGTTATTAATAGCTATTAATTTGTGCCCTTGGTTTTGAATAATCGAAGTTATGTACATTCTTAACCGCTCAGCCCAGGTATCTTCAATTAATGCCATACGATATTTTACGGCGAAAACGATGTGAATATATAACTGAGAATAAGTGTTATTACTTGCCATACGTTGTGATCAGGTTCGTTAAGTTGAGCACCTCTGGTGCTCTAATCAAATTTACATTATTTTTCTACAAACCTTTTGCCCCTCTGGAGCAGCCTGTCAATTTCTTCAATTTAAGTTAATGATATCGCTTGTAGCAGTAATCCGATCCGTTCCGAGTTAGCTGTGCTTTTAACCCTTATTAAAGCAACTATGATTAAATAATCCCCTCCCATCACCACCCAGTCAAAAAAAATAATCACTTCATTAATAATCACGTTGTTTGCTATTTTTGCCACCCATACAATTTTTGATACATGGCAAATTACAGCAGCCGCATTGCGCATTTGAAAAACGCGATCCAGCCTTTACGCGATCGGCTTATCAGCCACGAGCTTTATAAAAATATTACATCGCTTGATGAGCTTACTGTTTTTATGGAGCATCATGTGTTTGCTGTTTGGGATTTTATGTCGTTGTTAAAAGCTTTGCAGCAAAAGCTTACCTGCACTGTTACCCCCTGGATGCCTACAGGCAATGCCAATACCCGTTACCTCATCAATGAAATTGTTGCCGGCGAGGAAAGCGATATCGATGAGCAGGGAAACCGTGCAAGCCATTTCGAACTTTATCTGCGTGCCATGCAGCAGGCTGGTAGCCAAGCCGAAGGGATCAACAACCTGTTTAATGAATTAAACTTCGGTAAGCATATTGATGAAGCGCTGATCATTGCCAATATTCCTGTTGCCGCCCGCAATTTTGTGCAGCACACCTTTGATGTTATCGATACCAATAAAGATCATCTGCAAGCTGCAGTATTCACCTTTGGCCGCGAAGACCTGATTCCGGATATGTTTGTAAGCATAGTAAAAGAGCTGAGCCAACAATTGCCGGGTAAGGTTGATATATTGTTATACTATCTTGAGCGCCATATAGAAGTTGACGGCGACCATCATTCCCAACTGGCCTATCAAATGACTGCCGAACTTTGCGGCGATGATGACAGCAAATGGGCCGAAGCGACTGTTGCTGTTAAAGAAGCATTACAGGCGCGCATTGCACTTTGGGATGGGATTTTGGAAGCGATTAAAGTACAGGAAATAAGTTCCCTTTAACCATATACCGATAGAAAAGGTTATTTCGACAGCGCATGGTTGGGGATTTTTCTTTCGCCTCCTAACGCCCGTTCTTGTCCCAGCTCTATCGGTTTGCTATCGTAGTATACAAAAACACCGCCGATTCTCCCAATATTACCTGGTCGCCTTCGCTTAGGGGGTGGCCAATTTGAGTGGAATTGAGTTTGATCATTTTGCCATCGGCCGCGATATGGATCTTGGTTTTATTGCGCGGGGGCACGCCGCCTTCATCGGCAAAGATCATGAAGCGCTCGCTTTCGCCGTCCCATTCAATATGGGCATGCTGCCTGCTGATGTATTTATTACTTTCGTCCCTGCTCTCTCCCGGAAAAACAAATTGATTTAGCCTGAACGATCCATTTTCGGTAACGGACTTTTTATCCCTCCCGATGTAGAGTTTGGGGTCAGTAGCTTTGATCAGGTATTCTTCTTTTTCGGCCTCACCGCTCAGGATGCGTAAATAGGCTGTAAAGGAAGCTGCATTGTGTGCAACCTGCTTGCGGGTATTCATGATAAAGGCGGCGTCCAGATCAGGGATCCTTTTTGCTTCCGCCGGGAGTTCTTCCGTGAACTCAACGTCCAGCGTCCAGTCGGGGGGCAAATTGATGTCAAAGTCGTCGGCTATTTTTTGAACCTCGTTTTTGAACAGCGCTTTATCATGTACATAAACTGCCCCTTCGTAAATAGGCTTATCCTCGGCATCGGCAACTATAAAAAGCTTCAGCTCTTTGATATGGCCGCCTTCTCCACCTTCTATCTTTTGTAGCGATTCTTTAATGAAACGTAATATAGCCTCACGTAAGCTTTTTACATCCCAGGGTTGTTTTTCGCCGCTTCTTTTAAATAAACTAAATGCCATTTGCTCTTCCTTTCTGCTTAAACACTATTCTTCGGTAGTGGTTTCCGTTTCCATGCTTTTTATATAACCTTTTTTCAGCAGGAAAGGGATCACATGATTGCCGGCCAGGTGTACCGCGTCTGATGATCCGCGGGTTGATTCTATCCGGATACAAACCACCATATAGCCACTGCCTTTTTCTTTTGGTGCAAAGAAAACATACCAGCCATCGTTAACGCTCTGGTTCCTTACAATACGTTCCGGCGTACCGGTTTTGCCCGCTACCTTGATGCCTAATATAGGCGTTTTAGGCGCACTTTGCTCAATCATATATTGTTTTAACAAAGCAGCATAACGCGGATCTTCGGCCAGCTTGATACTGCTTTTTACAGCCACTGTTGAATCGGCAATTTTTAGCGCGTACCTGTTGGGCAGTAACATACCGTCATTAGCCACGCCCGATACCAGCCTTGCTACCGCCGCAGGGGTAGCAATCAGCTCGCCCTGCCCCCAAGCCATACCCGAAATACCTTTAGCCCTTGTTTTATGGATATTGTTAGGATCGTACCGTGGTTTGGTATTAAATTCGGTTTTACGCCATAAGGTGCGCCATTTATCTTCCTGGGTGGCATTTAATACCGGTTTATTATAATAGTAACCGCCTACGCCATGCAAAAACATCCCTGTTTTAAGGTACAATGTTGCCATGTACTCTTCCAGGTGTTCCTGGTTGGCCAGTTTGATAAAATACACGTTGTTTGATTTGGCGATGGCGCGCTCCATGGTGATCATCCCGGTTTCGTCCGGTTCGATGCCCTTGGTACGGATCCGCTCCTGGGTGCTTACATGATATTGTATTTCAGATGCAGCGATACCTAATTTATTAAATGCCGACATCGCCGTTAAAACTTTAGCCGTTGAACCAGGTTGACTGGCATAGGTAAAACCCAGATCGGTAGTGGTTAACCAGGTAGCCAGTTTATTCTGATCGGCCAGTGGCATAGTCAGCTGGTCCCAGTTGTGCACAGGAGGCAGCGGGTATTGTGCCGATGTAAGCACATCGCCCGTGTTGGATTCCACGATAACTACCGAAACCCTGTTATCATACAGCGAAGTATCGGAAGCGATAGATTGCTGAATACTGGTTTGCAGATCGGCATCCATGGTAAGCTTTACATCGCGGTTTTTGTTTTTGAAAGCCTCGACTTCAGGGCCGTTGATATCACTTACCAGCAGGTTGGCCAAAGCGCTGTAGTCTTTTTTAGCTACGGTCATTTCTTTCATTCCGCGGGGCAAAAACCTGTCTTCCTGGTAACGTGATGCCTTCACATTATAATTGGTGATGGGCATATGAAACCCGCGAAGCTCGGCGGCATGTTCATACTCGGCAAAATAACCGTTGGTGCTGCCATTAAATACCCCGGTGTTTTGATCGCCCGTCCAAAAAAACATTTGTTCTTCAAAAGGATAAAACCTGTCCAGGCGTTTGTGCATAGCCGAATCCAGGTCATAATGCAGCATGCCCGAAGCGCTTAATTTGTTCTTTTGTTTTTCGATAAGCTCGGGTTTGCTGGTAGCCAGGATAAGGCCGTTACGGTCATATATAGTACCGGCCTGCAACCTGTTCATTAATATAGCGATACGCGGGTTGTAGCTAAACATCCGCAGACCGCTTTTATCGGCAACCAAAGCAGGCTTTACAACCCATTGCTTATTATCTGTTGTGTAGCGCGATACATTCACCACCAATAATACCACTCCGGCAAGCGCGGCTGCCAATGCAGGCACCAGGTTTTTATCCTGCTGTTTGGTGATATAATCCATTTGCACTGCTGTGCCCCTTACTGATGAGACCGACAGCAGGAAGCCCGCAGCCAGCAGATTTATTACCAATGATGAGCCGCCATAACTTTCAAAAGGAAGGGAAACGCCGGATAATGGCAATGCCCCGATAGAGCCGCCCGCAATCAGCAAAAACTGCACAAAGGTACATACCCCGATACCTGCACTTAGGTAAAACAGTAGGGGCATCCCCGTTTGCCTGCCTATGATGATGGAGCGGTGCAGGTACAACAAAAACAAGATGAACACCGCGGCCATGCCAGCCCAGCCAAACTCTTCGCCGATGGATGGCAATATCATATCGGTATGTGCTTCGGGGATAGTTTTGGCAAAGCCCTGCCCAACACCTTGTCCGCTTACCCCTCCACTGGCCATGGCCCAAAGTCCGTTAGCTACCTGGTCGCCGCCGTAAACCTCATTATTCCAGGCGTCCTGCCAAATGGCCTTACGCTCAACCAAACGCTCCACCGGTCCGGGGATAATTTTATCGAGACCGGGGATTTTATCGATGGTTAAAAAAGCAGTGATCACCACGAGCGCCATAATGGCCGATTCACTCAACCTCCTCCGCCTGAAAAATACTACGCTCCCAAGCGAAAAAAATGTGATGCCGGCGCTAAGCCATATATTATCAAAAAACCAGGTAGTGAGCACAAATAGCACCACAAAGCCCGCCATATACAAGAAATCGCCCCGTGAAAAAGAGAACAGGATGATGAACGTAAAACAAATCACCATGGCCGGCCCCAGATCGCCCAAAACCAAAAACAGCAGCAGGGTGATGATGGTAGCGATAAGCGCGAATGAAAAGAACGACCAGCGCTTGCTCCAACTGGCGTATTGACTGATGAATTTTTCGTTGGTGGCAAAAAAACCCGCAAGGAAAATAACAATGAGGTATTTTACAATTTCGCTTGGCTGAAAACCCAGCAGGTTAACTTTTACACCGCTACCCTCGGGGCCGGTACCAAACAAGATGGTTGAAAACAGGATGCCCATAGCAACAATAGCCCATGGCCAGCCGTTGGCGGCGCTCCTGCTCCATTTAAAAACAAGCAGCCGGTAAAAGCCCGAGTCGGGGTTAAGACGGCGAAGGTTAAACAGCTGAATGATGCAGATCCCGGCCATGCCGATGCCCAAATAAACAAGCGTATCTTTAGCCAGGAACCTATCGCGCAGTGGGTCTTGCAGGCTTAAAAGCGTAAGGAATGAGATACCGGTAAGCATCATGATCAGGGGTAAAATGATCTGATCGGCATTGGGATACCGGGCGCTGAGTAACAGGTGTACGATGATAAAGCTTGCAAAAAAGCTTCCGGCTATGATCCAGTACCACATGTTAAACTCCTCCTGGTAGCGCACAATAAAAGCGCCTTCTTTTTTCAGGATGTTAAAGTCGCGGGTAGAGAGCAGCTTGATGCTATGGGGTGCCTGGCTAAATTTAAAACTTACATCTTTGTCCAGCTCGTCAACGCCCTGCGAGCGGCCAAACTCAAAACCAGGCTGCATGGGCAATACCGAAAATGCTTTGCCGGTTGGCAATTTGGCAAATACAAACCGCCCCTGTTCATCGGTACGGGCAAAGGCGGTTAATGACTGTAGTACCTTCTTTTTCTGATCGTTAAGTACATACAGCTTTTTGTATGATGAGGCATTTTCCGAATAAGAGGTTTTAGCCCCGGTCTCCTCATCGCTGAAAATGCTGTCGCGGGGCAAAATCATGGTGAGCTTTACCAGTACACCGGGTACTGGTTCGCCTTTGTGGGCTATTGTACCTTTAATGCTGTATTCGCCAAGGTTGAGATCGGTTTGAGCGCCTAAAGCAGGAGGGTTTTTCAATTCCTGTTCAAAGCGGATGGAATCATCGCCGGTATAACCTAAAAGCGTACGGGAGGTAAGTACGCGTTTCTTGAAAGTTTCACCGCCTTTTTCAAAGGCCTCGTCGGCATTTACGTAGTATTTACGTTTGTTAAGCTCGCCGGTATTATCAACCAGGTCGCCGGTTGTTTTACGCGATGCTATTACCGATTCAATGTAATCAACATCCTTCGGATCATCGAAATAATAACCCTTTTTAAGCAGCGCCTTTACGTTTTGAGCGGTATTGGGCGAGTTAAGGTTTACGATCGTACCATCCTTCAGGCGCTTATCAACATCAGTGAACTTAAGTTGCAATACGCTATAGAGCTTCAAAAATAAAACGGCCAGCAATATGCCTGTAAGCAACAGGAACAGCCGTTCCATTCTCCTGCCGGGTACTTTGGGATTTTCCTGGGCCATTTATTAGTGCGTAGCTTTAGTTGGAACAGAATCAGTTTTGAACATGCTGCCAAACAACCTGCCCGATATATATATTTTATTGGGGAACATGTACGATGCCTGAACCGGCGTTAAGCAGTTATTAAACTGCACATTTTTTAGCACCAGGGCATCGTTATGTGTTACGATAGCAGTACCAAAGCCATCAAAAGCAACACTATCCAACACTACATATTTACAGCTGGCAGCCAGCGCGATAGCCGGCCCCGAATAGGTAGAATCTTTCTTGAATACGACGGCACCCTTTGTTTTGATGTACAGGCTATCCTTATTGATATGCAGCGTATCGCTCAGCACAATAGGCTGCTGAAAATCAGCCGCCGAAAGTAACAACGTATGGCCTTTTAATTTATTGATAGTATCCTGGAGCTTGAGCTCCACCGCGTTTTTAATATGCTGAGCTATCAATGTATCTGTTTTTTTAGGAATAGCAGCCTGATCGGCATTCTTTTTAAACTGCCAGATAAATCCACCCAAAAAGATAAAGCAAAGCAGGGTAAGTATAGCCACTGTGCCGCCATTGCCTTTGGTTTTTACCACAGGATCAGGCTCTTCCTGCCTTTTTACCGGAGCGGGAGTAATTGCTTCCGGCTGTTCGGCAGCTTTTACAGCAGCCACCGCTGGTTTCGTGGCGCTGTGTTGCTTGCGCTCCTTATCGTTATGTACCAGTACCACGGTCACATTATCTTTACCCCCACGATTATTGGCTGCGTCAATCAGTTTTTTTCCCTTTTCGGGCAGGTTATCGCTGCTGGTAAGGATATTGGTGATCTTGCTTTTATCAACCAGGTCGGTTAAGCCGTCGCTGCAAATGAGCAGGATATCGCCCGGCAAAAAGGGCGAGTTACCAGTCTCCACAAAATCGGGGTCCTGGCCTATCTGCCCGGCAAAGCCAAGTGCTTTATTAATTTCATTGCGTTTGGGGTGGTCCATCGCCGCTTCCTCGGTCAGCCGGCCCGAATCTTCCAGGAAGCCCACAAAAGAGTGATCTTTCGAGATCTTGATCAGTGAATAATCGCGTAGCAGGTACAGGCGGGTATCCCCAACGTGGGCGTAATAAAATTTATTGTTGATCACATCAACCACGGCCAGGGTAAGCACACAGGCCATGTTTTCCAGATCTTTGTTCTGTACTTTTTCGTCGTAGATCCGCTGGTTGGCAATAGTAAACGTATTTACCAATAGCGGCACAATATCGCCGGCTATATATTGCAATTGCTCCAGGATGGTGGCGCGGGCAATTTCGGCAGCTATTTCGCCGCCTGCATAACCGCCAACCCCATCAACCACACAGGCAATGATAAAATTACCATCACCAGATTTTTCGGCAATAAAAACGTCCTCGTTGTTTTGCCTTTGCCTACCGGTATCTGTTATCCCGAAAAAATTATTTGCCATGGTTTTAACTGGATTTTTTTATGTCGATAAAATGAGCTACCAATAACAGCACACATATTGCCAGCAGCCCTATTGATAATACCTGTGACATTATGGTTCGGGTTTGAATATGTTAATACCTACAATGCCATTGAGCAGGATCCTGGAGTTGAATGGCAGCTCAACCCATTGCGGCGAGTTCACATCGCTGCTGGCTACTTCCAGCTCGTTGATCAGGGTGCGCTCGCCAAAAGATGCCATGTAAAACTTACCATCGGCTTTATTTAGCCTGATGCGCAGGTGCGGGGTGTTAACCCATTCAGACGGTACTTTAAACACGGCCTGTTCGTCCCTTTCCTCATCACTGCCCGATACAACAATATCATCATCCTTGATCAGGTACTCCACCTTGCGGCCAACAAACTGCTTATCGGGCATAATGGTTTCCAGCCGGGCCAGCACCTTGGTTCCGGGCTTAACTACGTCCTTTTCGTTGTGCTGCAGGTCATTAGCATAAGGCAATTCATAATAACCCTCGCTGTAATAAGTAAAGCCTTTTAAAACCTCATTGCTGATATCCAGCGTTTGGGCAACACCCGTTTGGCGCGGAATGAAAGTAACCCGCAGGTTTTCTTCTTTTTTAGCGCTTGTGCCGGGCAGCAGTTTGCCTATAAAACCCTTATCGCCGCGTTTATAATCCGGGTGCGATACCAGCCTGAATACCCATTTTGAGCTTGAAGGTTCCACCTTTTTGCCTACTTCCTGGTGTTCGCGCAGCAGTTCATAGAATTTTTTAACAGATTCATTAACGATAATGCCGAACAGGCCAGAGCGGTTATTTACAAAATCCTGGTAATCTTCTTCGTTAAAGCTGATGATAAATTCGTGGTAAAAAACTATCCTGTCGGCAAAAGAAAGCTGCTTGATCGATTCCTTGAATTTTTCGATGATATACAAATACACGTCATCGGGCGTTAGCGCTTTTATTTTTACAGCCTCCTCGTTTACTGGTTTACCGTTTGGTAAAAACCAGTCCTGAAGGCCTATCCGTTTCCAAAATGTTGATTTAGGTTCCATTCTGTATTTGCTAAATCATTAAAAGTTTAAGTTAGAGGTATCCGCTTTTTTCACACTATCACGATAAAACTGCGTATCTTCCTTTTGTTGTTTTGCCCGTTGTATATTACGCAATATCGAATCGGCGGTTGAATCAACTTCCGGTGGAATATTGCTCTCATCTTTGTAATCACTGGCCTTAGGCTGCTGTACAGAGTCTTTTTTTTGGGGCAGGATAACTTTATTACTTGCAGCCGAGTCAGTTGCCTTTTTTGAAGGCTTAAACAGCCTGCTAACAACCCCATTATAGATACGCCCGCCAAACTTATCCATCACCACTGCAGAGAAAACGGTGAAACCGCAAAGCAATATCATGAACAAAACAAAAATTGGTTTTGACATGCGCACGGCTTTGCTATCAGCAGGCTCATTGCTAACTACCTGTGCCGGTTGCTTGTTCTCGTTTTCCTGGTAATATAGCACCAGCCCTTGTAAGCGTTCATTTTCCTTCAATAAAACTTCGGTGTTCCACGATTCATCCGGGTGCGTCGGACTGATAGCGCCGATACTGCCCTGCATTAAAGCTTCCTGCAGTTCAATGCCGTTGGCATACCGGTTATTGATGTCTTTTTGCAGGCATTTAGCCACAATCTGCAACAACCAGGCCGGAACCTGCATCTGCATTTCCTTTTTCTCGTCCGACCAGCTTTCGGGCAGGTTTTTGCGGCGCAGCTCCATTACATCAGGTATCTCCGACTCCATGTGGGCCAGCATCACGGCGTTGCGTGCTGTTTCTCCATTATCTTTTAGCGGGAAAGGCACCTGCCCGCCAATCAATTCATACAGGATGATACCGTAGCTGTACACATCTGTTTGGAAATACATCAAGCCTTCATTTTGCTCGGGCGCCATAAATTCGATAGCGCCCGCATGACGGATACTGGTACGGCGCTGATCATCAGACATAGCCGAAAGACCAAAGTCAAGCAGCACGTAGTTTCCGGTATGTACGTTGAACTTTACATTGTTGCTTTTGATGTCGCCATGCTTTACCGAAACTTTGTGGCAGTGTGATAACGCGTTTGCCAGCTGATCGGCCAGTTTAATGATCTCTTTAATGCTGAAGATAGCCTCATGCGGTGGTTTCAGCAGGTCTTCCAGATCGGGGCCATCAATATATTCCATTTCGATAAACGGGAACGAACCACTTTCGGTAATGCCCGAATTAAGGATCTTAACCACATTTGGGTTAGGCTCTTCGTTTACCTTTTTTAGTTTTTCGACCTCGTTCTGGAAATTGCGAAAATTTTTATCGTCGGTGCTTTCGGTGTGAATAGGAGTGGGCAGGAGCTTTACCGCTGTGATAATAGGCCCATAGCGGCGACCTTTATAAACAGAGCCCTGACCGCCCGTTCGTAAAGCCCCCATGTTTTCCAAACCTTCGGTAATAGTAAATACTTTGCTCATTGAGTTATACTTGGGGAATGAGTATTCGTGACAAATATTAAAAACTTTTTACTCAACATAACGCAGGCATTAGTGTTTGGTATAAAAATATAAAAAAAAGTTCGGCAAATCTGAACCATGATTTGCCTGATTAAAGGATTATGCGATGCAAATAGTTATCTGAACCCTGATTTATTTGATTAAAGGGTTAAATTATGCAACTGGTCATCAGGAAATCCTTTAATCAAGCGAATCAAGGTTCATTATTGTATCACTATCTCATCCACCATCAACCAGGCCTTCGCTCCGGCAATATACTCACCCGGCGGAATAATCCCTTTGTTAGTTGCTTTTACCCTGATATATCTTGCCTGCTGTGTTTTGATGTTTGCCCTTACAGCGTTGATGCCGTTATCCGGGAAATCAGTCTGGCGATAGACCTCAGTATAAGTGCTTCCATCTGTTGATACCTCAAAGGTAAGCAGCGTTGGCTCCCACATTTTTTGCCAGTGGTATTTTAGGATGTTGATACCCAGTTTTGATATGCTTTGCTCGTTTCCAAGGTCAACTACCGCTTCCAGATCATCGCCACTGAAGCCATACCATTGCCCGTCATTATAAAGCTTGCTGCCGAATATTCCGTTCACCAAACCAAAGGTATTACCCGGATTAAACCCTCCTTGCGGTTGGTTTTTAAGCGTTACCGTTTTGCCTATGGCTTTATGAATGGTAAATGACTTTTCATAGGTCCGGCCCTGCTGCCTGTCATTATTAAAAACAGCTGCTTTAATAATCCCCGATGAAGTTATGGTAATTGCACCCGCATAAATTTTGCTATTTAAACCAGGTGTACTACCATCGTTTGAGTAATAAATTTTGCTGTTGGGGAGTGTTGTTTGAAGGTTCAGCGCCACTTGATGATCTGCAGTTTCTGTTACCGAATCGGTGATCTCGTCAAATACATCAGCCGCGTTTATGTTTAGCTTTTTGAGTAAAGGCTGCTGGTACCTTAGTCGTTTCAAAAAATCCGGATAGCTTTTATTTTTCTTCGAACTCCAGGCAACTTCGGCCAAAGCCAGCATTCGCGGGAACAATTGCCGCTCGGCCTGTGTGGGGCTGGCCATGTATTCGCTCCAGGCATTGGCTTGTACGCCTTTGATGTATTTTGCTTCCTCGCCGCTTAATTCATTAGTTATTGGTTCGTAATTATAGACCTTGCTTAATGGCGTGTATCCGCCGCCGGCTAATGGCTCGGCCGGGTAAAGTGACTGGTAGTAATCCAGGTATACATATTTTTCGGGCGTCATGATGGCATCATGATGCTGTTTGGCGGCGGCTATGCCGCCCTCTTCGCCAGTCCAGCTCATGACGGTTGCACCGGGGGTAAGCCCGCCTTCCAGAATCTCGTCCCAGCCTATGATCTGCCGGCCTTTACTGTTCAGGTATTTTTCCATGCGGCCGATGAAATAACTTTGCAGTTCCTTCTCATCTTTCAGGTGTTCGTCCTTAATGCGCTGCTGGCATTTGGGGCAGGCCTTCCATTTGGTTTTAGGGCATTCATCACCGCCGATGTGAATATATTTTGAAGGGAACAACGGCAGTACCTCATCCATCACATTTTGTAAAAAGGTAAACGTTTCGTCATTGCCGGCGCAATACACATCATCAAAAATACCCCAATAGGTAGCGGTTTTATACGGGCCGCCGGTACAACCCAATTGCGGGTAAGCAGCCAGCGCCGCCAGTGCATGGCCCGGCATTTCAATTTCCGGGATTACGGTAATGTGCCTTTGGGTGGCATATTCTACAATTTCTTTAACCTCATCCTGGGTGTAATAGCCGCCATAGCGTTTACCATCAAACCTGTGCGGACTATCCTTTTTGTGGCCAATGATGGTTTCATCGCGGTAAGCCGAAATGCTTTGCAGTAAAGGATATTTTTTTATTTCGATGCGCCAGCCCTGGTCATCGGTTAAGTGCCAGTGAAAAGTATTGATCTTGTATAGTGCCAGCAGGTCTATCCATTTTTTGATAGCTTCCGGCTTGAAAAAATGACGACTTACATCTAAATGCATTCCGCGGTATGCAAAACGGGGGTAATCCATAATGGTGCAGCTTTGCACAGTTACTTTTCCGCCGGATACTTTTAGTAACTGGATAAGCGATTGCAAACCATAAAACACACCTGCTTCATCATGGCCGCTAATTTTTATCTGTTTAGCAGTAACCGATAGTTTATATCCCTCTGGTTGGGTAACATATTTATCATCTATATTTAATTGAACAGGAGCATTCAACCTATGATTTGCCCAGAGGCTGAAACCTGAAACAGATTTAAACCAAGTATTGAAAAATGTAAGATTATCCCGGCCGATGTTGGGTGTGGTACCTATTGCTGTTGATTGATTAAACGTAAAAACCTGGTTTGCGTTTGTCTTTACCATTATAACCGGCTTAGGGATAATGCCTTCCTCCTTTACCTGAGCGTTGGTTACCGCTGCAAAAAGCAGGCATAACGGAATACAACTGAGAAATTTGCGGAATGTAAACAGGTTGACCATCAATGTAAATGTAAAACCGAATATACTTTTTTTGCCGAAAGGCGGATAATGAAATCGTTTAATAATAAAAAACACCGCCCCGTTTTTCTTATCCTACATCAAGTGCCGCCGGCGATTTTGACCGTAATTTTGAATCATAATAACACAGCAAGTATTAAAATATTTAAAACAAGGAAAACAATGGAAAACACTATAAACGGCATTCACCACATCACTGCAATTGCAGGCAATGCCAAAAAAAACTATGATTTTTATACCCGTGTATTGGGCTTAAGGTTAGTTAAAAAAACCGTAAACTTTGATGATCCCGGTACTTATCACTTATATTATGGCGATGGCAATGGCACTCCCGGCTCCATCCTTACTTTCTTCCCATGGGAAGGCATTACAGCAGGTCGCCGGGGTGCAAGGCAGGTGACAGAAATTGGTTATTCGGTACCTGAAGGTAGTTTGGATTTCTGGTTGAAAAGGTTTGAGGACAACAATGTGATCTACAACAAACCGGCCGAAAAATTTGGTGAGCAGTACCTTACTTTTCTTGATCCTGATGGATTGAAATTTGAGCTTATCGTTCCCAAAAAAGCCGATGACCGCACACCATGGGAAACTGCCGAAGTAACCGCTGCCAATGCTACCAAAGGTTTTCACAGCATTACTATTACATCAAATAAAATTGAGGCTACTGCCAAAATATTAACCGGTGTATTAGGCTATCGCTTACTGGAACAGCATGTTAACCGCTACAGGTTTATTACCGATGCTGTCGAAAATGCAGCTATAGTTGATTTGGTGGAAGTTCCGGGAGAAGTTGCCGGTCATGTAGCGGGTGGTTCTGTTCACCACGTAGCATTCCGCGTACCAAACGAAAAAGTATTGATGGAATACCGTGAAAAGATAGCAAACCTTGGCTTGCATATCACCGACAAAATAGACAGAAACTATTTCTACTCATTATACTTCCGCGAACCAGGTGGTGTTTTGTTTGAGATAGCAACCGATAACCCAGGCTTCGCGGTTGATGAACCAGCCGAATTATTGGGCACAGGATTAAAATTGCCTGCACAGTATGAAAACCTGCGCGACGAGTTGGAAAAAACATTACCATCATTAGTTTAATCAAACAGATGTACAGGCACACAAAACAGGTTGTTTCGGCGGGAGTTCCCGCCGAACAGGCCAAAAAAGCCATCATTATGCTGCATGGCCGCGGCGCATCGGCAAGCAGCATGATCTCGCTTAAAGATCATCTTGAATTAGATGGTTATGCTATCTATGCGCCACAGGCCAATCAACATAGCTGGTATCCCTACAGTTTTATGGCCCCGGTGCAAAATAACCAACCGGCACTTGATTCGGCCCTTGAAGTAATTGACGAACTGGTAGAGGACCTCAGGCAAAAAGGAATAGCACAGGAAAATATCTATTTTCTTGGTTTTTCGCAGGGGGCATGTTTAACGCTTGAATATACCGGCCGCAATGCCGGCAGGTACGGAGGGGTTATCGCTTTCACCGGCGGATTGATAAGAGAGGAATTGGTTAAGGAAAACTATAAAGGCGATTTTAACAATACCCCGGTACTGGTTACTACCGGCGACCCCGACCCGCATGTACCGGTTAGCAGGGTTAATGACAGTGTTGAAATATTAAAAGAATTAAATGCGGGTGTAACCCTCAAAATATATAAAGGCCGTCAACATACTATTTCCCATGAAGAAATTGTGTTGGCAAACGAGATACTGAAGAATTGATTGTTTTCAAAGTTGAGTGTTTAAGAGTGGAGAGCTGCCCGGAGGGGCGGCTCTCTTTTTTTTTGCCGGATAGCATTGACCAACCTGTATAATAAATAAGTTATGCCTATGCTTTTGATAACCTTTGGGTTATTTTATATTAATAACCGGTAGTTTGAAATGATGGTTAAGTTATTCATAATTAGCATATAAGCTTATTTTTACTTTTTAAATATATTAAATTAATATTTAAGTAATTTTAGCCTTTGTTTCCCGGACGAACTTAATTAGTAAACTATGCCCGACAAAATTGTGATGAGCGATATGCAGCTCATTAGCCGATTAAAGGCTGATGATGAAGCGGCGCTTACCATGATTTACAGGAGGTACTGGGCTTCGCTTTTTAAAGCGGCTTATAATATCTTAAAAGACAGGCAGGCATGCGAGGATATTATCCAGGAACTGTTTATTAAGCTTTGGGATTGCCGGGCCGAAGTGGAGATCACTATATCGCTTAAAGCCTATCTGTATGCATCGGTACGTTATGGGGTTTACAGGCAAATCCGCACAGGTACGCCCGTAAGAAGCGAGATTTTTGATGATCTGATAGAACGCCTGCACACCCCAGCTACCCACAACACCATTGAGCATAAAGAACTGCTATTGCAAATAAACCAGGTAATTGATACCCTGCCCGAAAAATGCCGGGAAGTTTACAAGCTGAGCCGCGAAGAATGCCTTAGCCATAAGGAAATAGCCTTGCAGCTAAATATATCCACTAAAACCGTCGAAAATCATTTAACCAAAGCACTTCGCCAGTTACGCGGCTCGTTGGGCTCTGCTTTTATCCTGGAAGCGTTGATGTTTTTTTTAGATAAATAGCATCAAATGAAATCTTAGCTATTTAAAAATGTAAAATATTTATTGCCGTTGGTTTTAACCAACGGTGAAATAATTCGAAAGGTCTGGCTTTAGCCCAATTATGCAGGTGGGTTTGGCTAAAGCCCTCTTTATCGCTATTTGATATTCCGTTGGTTAAAACCAACGGCAATGAAATTCTATTGAATGATTAGATATTCTGATTGTTTTCAAACGGCTTTTTTACTGATTTTTTTTTGGGGATAATTGATTTTTCGGCTAACATTCGTTTGTTAAAGCCTATTCACAAAATCTTTTAATTTTTTTTCATTTCGACGTAGGGGATACCCCCGTTTTTTTACTCTCCTTATCAAAGCCACATTTGTGCAAAGAGAAGAATTTTTACAACTGATAGATAAATACCTGGCGGGGCAGTCAACTGCCGCGGGGAAGGAGCAGTTGTTGAATTTTTTCGAAAGCTTTCAGGGTGATACCGACGAATGGGATGAAAAAATAATTGGTGTAAAACAAGAACTGGAAGACCGGATGTTAAGCAACATCAGGCAGGCGATAGCCGAGCCGGTGGCTAACAAGGGTCCAAAAGTTATAAGGTTACATTTTTTCAGAAATGTTGCCGCTGCTGTTATTCTGTTGGCTGTGTCGGGCACTGCCGTTTATCATTGGTGTATTAAACATGAGCAGCAACAATTAGCCGTTCAAAACAAAGCAGTTGTAAAACATGACGTTGATCCAGGCGATAACCGCGCGGTTTTAACCCTTGCCAATGGCTCCAAACTGATACTGGACTCGGCTAAGATTGGCTTGCTCAATCAATCGGGTAACACCAGCATTAATAAAACGCAGGATGGGCAGGTGGTTTACACCGCAGATAAAGACCAACAACAAAATGGCCCGGTTGCCTATAACACCATTAGTACGCCCAGGGGCGGCCAGTACCGGGTAGTGCTTCCTGATGGTTCAAAAGTTTGGCTTAACTCTGCCTCATCTTTAAAATTCCCTACCGCCTTCACCGGAAATGAACGTGATGTAGAGCTTACGGGCGAGGGATATTTTGAGGTGGCCAAAAATAAAGCGAAGCCTTTCAATGTAAAGGTTAAAGATATTAACGTAGCTGTATTGGGTACGCATTTTAATATTATGGCCTATAATGATGAGGTCGCTGTTAAAACCACCCTTCTTGAAGGATCGGTGAAATTAACACAAGGTAATACGAGCAATTTATTAAAGCCCGGTCAGCAGGGCATTATAAATGATAAAAACATTAAAATTATTGATGTTGATACCGACGAAGCGGTAGCCTGGAAAAATGGCTTCTTTGACTTTGAGCGGGCAAACATACAAGATATTATGAAGCAGCTTTCGAGGTGGTATGGTACCGAAGTAATATACGAAGGTAAAGTACCTGATGATGAGTTTGTAGGTAAGATCAGCAGGGATGTAAAACTATCGCAGGTATTGCACATCCTTGAATTAAGCCACGTGCGTTTTAGGATTGAGAACAAAAAAATAATTGTTACGCCTTAAAATACCGGCAGCTGATTTTTAACTGCTAAACCCAAACTATGAAGAAACACTGACGATATAATCTCAAAATATTCCAACCTAAGCTCTCCTTATCTAAATGAAAGAAAAGCCGGAAGCGCTGCAACGCTTCCGGCATAATGAATTGGATCAAGCTTTCCTGAGTTTTCAATAACAGATTTTTTTAACCCAAACATCACGAAGTTATGCATTTAAACTTTACTGGTAAAGTATTTAGTGCCTTTGGTACACATTCAAAACTGTTTTTGACGATGAGATTAACCGTCTTATTACTAACTCTCGGCTGCCTGCAGCTAAGTGCTAAAAGTTTTTCACAATCCATAACCCTGAATGCGAGGGGGATAGCGCTTGATAAAGCTTTTAAAGCAATTGAAAAGCAAAGCGGCTATTATTTCTTTTACAGGTATAAGGATATTTCAAAAACCAAACCGGTTAATCTTTCATTAACTAACGCTTCATTACAGGAAGCATTGCAGCAATGCTTTAAGGATGAGCCTTTAACCTATGTTATTGATGATAAGAATATCATTGTCAATAAAAAGAAAACTCCCGATGTAAGCATTGCCCAGGTATCCATAACCATAAGCGGTATTGTGGTAGATGATAAAAATCAGCCCTTACCGGGTGTTAATGTTAAAGTAAAAGGCACCAATGTTGGTGCTATAACCGGGGTGGACGGCAAGTATACCTTGAATGCCGAAGATAATGCGGTGTTAGTATTTACATTCATAGGTTTCCAAACCAAAGAAGAACCGGTTAATAAAAGAACAACTATCAACGTTGTTTTGAATGAGGATAACAAGGAATTAAAAGAGGTAGTTGTTGTAGGCTACGGCAACCAGGAGCGTAAGGATGTAACGGGCGCTGTGGGTTCGGTAAAAATGGGCAATATCAAAGAGATCAAAACTGCGAGTCTTGATCTGAAACTGGCTGGCCAGCTCGCGGGCGTAACCGTAAACCAGGTAACCGGTACTCCAGGTGGTGGTGTATCGGTAAATATACGCGGTGCCGGTTCAGTGGGTGCCGGTGATGATCCTTTATATGTAATTGATGGATTCCCCATTTCTCCGGGGTTTGATCAATATCAAAATCCTTTAAGTACTATTAATCCTGATGACATTGAAAATATCAGTGTATTGAAAGACGCTGCTTCTACAGCTATTTACGGTTCGCGCGGGTCAAACGGTGTTATTTTGGTCACTACCAGGAGAGCGAAAAAAGGCGAGTCGTCAGTCACGGTAAATACTTCAACAGGGATCCAAAGCATATTGCCCAAAAGCAAATTGAAAATGATGACCGCCGAGCAATACGCGCAATGGCGTATAGAAGCTTTACAGGACCTGGATAAAGTGAACGGGGTGCCATTCAGCATGGATCAGGTGCCTGAGGCGTTCAGGAACCCAAAAGCACTTGGCAAAGGTACTGATTGGTATGATGCAGTTACCCGTAACGCGCCTATGCAAAATTATGATGTTACTGTTTCAAATGGTACCGATAAAGTACGCTCTTTGTTTTCATTGGGATATTTTGATCAGCAGGGTACGGTGCTTAACACCGGATTCAGGAGATATTCGGTAAAAGCCAATATGGATGCCGATCTGTTTAAAAATGTTACGGCCGGCCTTAGCATCGCTCCAACTTACAGCCAGCGTAAATTACAACAAACAGACGGGCATTTTGACCAGGCTGCATTAAGCCAGGCCTATCTTGAAAGCCCGCTTACGCCGGTAAAACAGCCCGACGGTTCATATACCAATGTGGTAGGTTCGGAGGGAAACGGGAATATCGCAGGCACGGCACTTAACGCCAACCCGGTAAGTGAGCTGGTTAATACCACTAATAAGTATTCACAATTCCGTACGTTGGCTAACACATACGTTAACTGGGAAATAATTAAAGGCTTAGATGTAAAATCTACTTTTGGTATTGATTATCAGAATAGCAATGGCGATTACTTCCGCCCGTCGTTTTTAGGAAGCTTCCGCATTCCCAATAAGGACGGAAACCAGGTTAAAGCTATAGGCTCATTTAATTCGTCTAATTCCTTCAACTGGCTTAGCGAAAACTCCGTAACCTACAAAAAAACGTGGGGCAATCATACATTAACTGTTTTGGGCGACTATTCGATACAGCAGGAAACCAGCCACTATCGTTTAACCTATGGTACCGGTTTCCCCGACGATGTAGTCCGTTCGGTAAGGGCCGCCACCATTATTACAGCCGATGCCGGTGACGCGGAATGGAGGCTATTATCATTGATTGGCAGGGTGAACTATGCATATAAGGATAAGTATTTATTAAGCGCCTCCATACGCCGCGACGGATCGTCAAGGTTTGCACCGGGGCACCGGTGGGGAACCTTCCCTTCGGTATCGGGCGGCTGGCGCATCTCTGACGAATCATTCTTCCCAAAAACGAATGTGATCGATCAGTTGAAATTCACAGCCAGCTATGGTCACGCAGGTAATAACAGCGTAGGTAACTACGATTATATAGCCGCTGTAGACGAAACCAATTATACTTTTGGCGGAGCACTTGCTCCGGGAAAGTCAATTACCGATCTCGGTAATGCTGAAGTTGGCTGGGAAACAACTAAACAGTTTGATATAGGCATGGACCTTTCGTTATTTAAAGGCCGGGTTTACTTAATTGCCGAGTATTATAACCGCTTTACCGAACGGTTACTGCAATATATACCCGTGCCGATAGCCTCGGGCTATGGATACGCGTTATCAAATGTTGGCAATGTGCGTAACCGCGGTTTTGAGTTTACGGTAACCACCAAAAACATAGTTAGCAAAGCTTTTAACTGGAATACAGATTTTAATATATCGTTAAATCGTAATAAAGTTATAAGTCTTGGCCCTACACCTCAAATCTATGACGCGCCCCGGAATGACAACCCAACCAGTATTACACTGGTAGGGTTGCCGCTTGGGCAGTTTTACGGATATATTTTCGAGGGTATATTCCAAAGCCAGGCCGAACTTGATAAGTACCCGCATTTTGAGGGTGAAAATGTAGGCAATATCAGGTATAAGGATGTTAATAATGACGGTGTTATTGATGCTAAAGACCAGGTACCTATTGGCAGCCCCTGGCCTAAATTTACATTTGGTTTCAACAACCACTTCAGTTACAAACAATTTGACCTGAACATTATCTCGGCCGGCTCGGTAGGAGGGCATGTGTTTGATATGTACAAACAGTTTACAACCAATTTGGATGGTATTTTTAACGTTGAGCAAAGCGTTATAAACCGCTGGAGATCACCGGGGCAGCCGGGAGCCGGCATATTGCCTACCACAACTTCAAACACAGGCCTTGCCCGCGATTTTTATCCCTCATATTGGGTAGAGAGCAACTCGTATTTAATGGTGAAGAATATTGATCTCGGTTACAATTTCAAAACAAAATTCAGCAAAAACTTCAGGGTATACTTCAGCGCTCAAAATGCCATCCTGATTACAGGTTATAAAGGAGGCAGCCCTGAGGTCGGCATTGAGGGGCAACAGGGTAACCGTTCGTTATCACCCAATGTGAATTTTACAGGCTATCCTGTTTCGGCAATTTACACATTGGGTTGTAACGTAACATTTTAGCGGATACAGCGATTTTTGAAAACACAATTGAGCAACATTAAGAATCAGAAGACATGAAAAAAAACATATACCTTTTTCTTAGCCTCGCAGCTATTGGTTTTTACGGCTGTAAAAAGGATTATCTTAACCTGCAACCTACAGATACTCAAAACAGCGCCAACTTTTTTAAAACAAAAGCCCAGTTTGTTCAGGCTATTAATGGTGCCTATGCCCCTCTTCAGGGTTTATATACCGGGTCATTTTGGGCAATGGGCGAAATGCGGTCTGATAATACTTCATATGAATATGATCCTTACGACCGTTCAGGCAACAATAAGGAAGAGTTGGATGAGTTTCGCGAATTGAATAATAATGATATTGTGCAGGCGTACTTTAGCTTCTGTTTCACCGGCATAGGCCGCTGCAATGTTATCATCAATCGGCTGCCGGCTGCCAAGCTTGATGCCGCCACTACCGATACCATAGGGGGGCAAGCGTTATTTTTACGGGCGTTCAATTATTTTAACCTGGTACGTATGTTTGGTGATGTACCGCTGGTGCTTGTTGAGCCAAAATCGGTAGGGGATGCTTATGACTTGTCTACAAAGTCACCGGCAGCTGCTGTTTATACGCAGATTATTGCAGACGCCCAGGCTGCGATAGCTAAACTACCTGTAAAATACCAAACCACCGCTAATAAAGGCAGGGTTACCAAAGGTACCGCCGAGACCATGCTGGCCGAAGTTTATATAACCCAAAAGAAATTTGATTTGGCCATACCACTGTTACGCAATGTTATATCGTCAGGGGCCTATAACCTTAACGCTAATTATGCGGATAATTTTGATATTGCTAAGGAAAATGGCCCCGAGTCAATTTTTGAAATTCAGTATATTGAAGGCCCTAACGGCCTGGAGTCTGATTTTATAGATACTTTCATCCCATGGGATTATTATGATAATGATGTTACCGGCTTTTACATCGGTAACAATGCTCAAAACGGCTGGAACATCCCTACCCAGGACCTTGTAAATGCCTATGAAGAAGGTGATAAAAGGAGGGATGCTTCGTTGACTGATTTTACATCAGACGAGTACGGCATCGATCTGCCTTTCATCAAGAAGTATCAGAGCATCGGGGATGTTAAAGGCATTACCGGTAATAACTTCCCGGTTTATCGTTATGCAGATGTTTACCTGATGCTTGCGGAGTGTTTAAACGAACAAGGCTTTGCAGCAGGTGGCGATGCTTTCAAATATCTGAACCTGGTTAGGCAGCGCGCCGGTCTTGAACCTAAATCAATGGGGAATAACAATCCTGATTTAAATGTTACCAGCCAGGAAGGGTTTCGCGCGGCGATAGCCCATGAACGCCAGGTTGAACTTGCCTTTGAAAATCACCGCTGGTTTGATCTTTTACGTACAGGTAAAGCGGCAGAGGTAATGAAAGCCCACGCGGCCAGTGAAAGGGCCTATAAAAATGGTTCATGGCAAATTAACCCGGCCGCTTACAGCAACATCCGCCTGCTGTTCCAGTATCCTTTAAATGAAGGAAACCTCGAACATTAATAATGTTACACGGCCAGGGTGAAACTTTTACCAGGTTATATTACGTTTATAGGTGTATATTGCGATGAACGCCCATTTTTGTGGGCCGGCTCAATGAAAAATTTCAGGTGCATATCAAAACAATATTGCTGTTAAAGTATATTTAATAGCATGAACTATTAAAACCCCAAAAAAGGTATGTGTAAAAAGGTATGCACACGCGTTATTATATTGTTTTTTTCTTTTCTGCCAATAATTGTACAAGCACAAAAAGTGCCGCCGGTTCCTCCGCCGTTCCGGGTTGATAACCTGGTTTGTGAATACAAAATAAACCCCATCTCTGTCGACGATGCCGCTCCCCGTCTTGGCTGGAAACTAATAACCCGGGACCGCAACATTCAGCAAATTGCCTATGAAATAAGGGTAGGCAGTAACGCCGTATCCTTACTGAAAGGTAAAGACCTGCTCTGGACCTCGGGAAAAGTTAACTCCAATGAATCGCTGCATGTTTACTATGGCGGCCCCGCGCTCGTTTCACGTCAGAAAGTTTACTGGCAGGTACGCGTTTGGAACAACAGGCAGCAGGTTACCCCATGGAGCATGGTTAACTCATGGAAAATGGGCCTGCTTAAACCCGCCGACTGGAGTGCCAAATGGATAGAAAATAATTACCTGTCGGACACTACCGGTGGCCCATGCCCCATGTTCAGGAAAACATTTAAGCTTGATCATAAGGTGCGTGCGGCGCATTTATACATTACTGCCCACGGTTTATATGAGGCGCAATTTAATGGTAAACGAATTAGCAGTGACTACTTTGCCCCCGGCTGGACGAGTTACAACAAACGCCTGCAGTACCAGGTTTATGATGTAACTGCCGACCTGCTAAAAGGCGATAACGCTGTTGGCGTAACCCTTGGCGACGGCTGGTACCGTGGTTATACGTATAATCGAAAAAAGAATGTGTATGGCACCAAGCTTGGTTTGCTTTTTCAGTTAGAGGTGGTGTACACTAACGGTAAACGGGTACTCATTAATTCGGATAAAACCTGGAAGGTAGCCTATGGGCCAATCCGTTCATCATCATTTTTTGATGGCGAAGTTTATGACGCCCGCAAGGAGAAGAAAGGCTGGTCGACCATTGCTTACAAAGATTTAAACTGGGATTCGGTACGCACCATTGATACCGTTAAAGAAAATTTAGTGGCTACATTTGGTCCGCCGGTGCGCAAGCACGAAATGTTTAAGCCGCTTAAAGTGTTTACCACTCCTGCGGGCGAGCATGTGGTTGATTTTGGGCAAAACCTGGTTGGCTGGGTGCAGTTTAAATTAAAGGCAAAAGCAGGCGATACGGTAAAGCTGTTCCATGCCGAGGTTTTGGATCAGAAAGGGAACTTTTACACAAAAAACCTGCGTACAGCCAAGCAGGAGAACGTATATGTTTTTAAGGGCGATAGTATTGAAACATTCGAACCTCATTTTACCTTCCAGGGGTTTAGGTACCTGAAGGTTGAAGGATATGATGGCCAGTTAGATTCAACCAATGTGGCTGCCTTTGCCATGTACTCGGATATGGCGCAAACGGGTATGTTCTCTACCTCCAATCCGCTCATTAACCAGTTGCAGCATAATATTCAATGGGGGCAAAAGGGTAATTTTATTGATGTACCTACCGACTGCCCCCAGCGCGATGAGCGTATGGGCTGGACGGGCGATGCCCAGGCCTTTTCCCGTACAGCTACCTTCAATATGGATGTGGCCGGATTTTTTACCAAATGGCTAAAAGATCTTTCGGCCGATCAGCATAAAAACGGCGCGGTGCCTTATGTGATCCCTAACATGCTGGATAGCGCTTCGGCGGCAGCCTCAGGATGGAGCGATGTGGCAACTATTGTCCCCTGGAATATTTACCTGGCTTACGGCGATAAAAAGGTATTGGAAAACCAGTACCCAAGCATGACCGCCTGGGTGGGCTACATTACCCGGCATACCCGAAACGGCCTTTGGGACACCGGTAACCACTTTGGCGACTGGCTGTTTTACGCCGGCACCGATTATGAGGATGGCGCCGCCCTTACCGATAAAAACCTGATAGCGCAGGCTTTTTATGCCTATTCAACTCAGCTGGTTATTAATGCCGCTACCATATTGGGTAAGGAAGATGATGTTAAAAAATATACCGCGCTGTTAGCTGATATC
Organism: Mucilaginibacter sp. R-33; assembly: GCF_049949235.1. Classification (NCBI taxonomy): domain Bacteria; kingdom Pseudomonadati; phylum Bacteroidota; class Sphingobacteriia; order Sphingobacteriales; family Sphingobacteriaceae; genus Mucilaginibacter; species Mucilaginibacter sp. R-33. The sequence goes on along the minus strand of NZ_CP188089.1, from coordinate 3,805,076 downwards.
AAAAAGGCTTTCCAGGCAGAATATGTTACACCTAACGGACGTATGATCTCGGGTACGCAAACATCCTATGTACTGGCCCTTAACTTCGACCTGCTGCCCGAAAACTTGCGCGAATCTGCCGCCAAAAGGCTGGTAAACAATATTGAAGATTATGATGAACACATTACCACAGGCTTTTTAGGCACGCCTTATATCTGTCATGTGTTAAGTCGTTTCGGTCACACCGATATTGCCTATGATCTGTTGATGAAAGAGTCATACCCTTCATGGCTTTATCCTGTAAAAAACGGGGCAACTACCATATGGGAGCGCTGGGATGGCATAAAACCCAATGGTACTTTTGAAGATCCGGAAATGAACTCCTTTAACCACTATGCTTACGGCGCCATTGGCGATTGGATGTACCGTGTTATAGCAGGGATCAACACTGATGAGGGTAGCCCTGGCTTTCATAAAATAAATATCTTCCCGCATCCCGGCGGTAAATTGACCAATGCCAATGCCGAACTGGAAACATTATACGGAAAGGTAAAATCGGCCTGGAGTATTGATAACGGTATTTTTACCCTTGATGTAATTGTGCCGCCGAATACTACTGCCACGGTCACCCTACCGGCGGTTGATGGTCCGGTGACAGAAAGTAATATCGACATTAACACCATTAAAGATATCGCTAACATCAAACCGGCCGGCGGCGATATGCAGATGGATGTTGGCTCGGGTACTTACCAGTTCAAATACATTTTAAAAACCCATAAAAAAAATAGCTAATAGTACTGTAATACATAGCAACTATGGTAATCAATCAGCAGGAAGCGCTTGAAAATACAGGCACAACAAAGACAAGCCGCCCAAGACTTTTGTCGCTTGATTTTTTCAGGGGATTTACCGTAGCTGCTATGATCCTGGTAAATGATCCCGGCGATTGGGGCCATATTTACTGGCCGCTTGAACACTCCAAATGGAACGGCTGTACCCCAACCGATCTGGTGTTTCCCTTCTTCCTGTTTATGGTAGGCGTATCTATCGTATATGCCATGGAAAGTAAAAAAGCGGATATAGCTAATCATAACAAATTGCTGTTATCCATCCTGCGCCGTACGCTGATTATCATAGCCCTTGGCGTTTGTTTACCACTGATCAACGATTTTCAATTCGCGCATCTGCGTTTTCCCGGTGTGTTGCAGCGCATCGGGCTTGTTTTTGGCATAACTGCCTTGCTGTATGTTAAAACCGGCATCCGTACACAGGTAATTATTGCTGTAAGCTGTTTAATTGGTTATTATTTATTGATGACGCTGGTACCTGTACCGGGTTTTGGTACACCTAACCTTGAACCGGCAACCAATTTGGGCGCCTGGATTGACAGATCGGTATTTACCGAAAACCACCTCTGGGGCTCATCCAAAACCTGGGACCCGGAAGGTTTGCTTGGGACAATCCCATCTGTTGCTACCTGTTTGTTAGGTGTATTCACCGGTACCTGGCTCAAACTGGGCAAACTTGCAACCCGTGCTGATCTGCTTAAAATAATGGGAGCCGGCATCGTATTGATCATACTGGCTTTGATCTGGAATCCATTTTTTCCCATCAACAAGCAATTGTGGACAAGCTCATTCGTGTTGCTTACTGCCGGACTGGCTATCAATATTCTTGCATTGTCATACTGGTTTATTGATATCAAAGGGAATAAAGCCTTACTGCCTCCATTTTTAGCGTTCGGGCGTAATGCCATTGCTGCCTATGTTTTGGCCGATATTATCCCTGCTTTAATAGCTGCTATCCCGGTAGGTAAAACCAATTTATGGTCGTTCACTTACAGTCATTTGTTTGTGCCATATCTCTCGCCCGAAAACGCTTCACTGGCCGGAGCTATCCTGACTGTGCTGGTCATTTTTATCCCGGTCTGGATCCTTTACAAAAGGAATATTACCATTAAGGTATAATCTTTATTCATCATCTACCGAAATGAAGAAAACACTATCTTTTAAACATATTTTACTATTCACCTCACTGCTTTTATTGGCAATAACGGTAAACGCACAGTTTCATATTATCCCGCAGCCGGTGAGTTTAAAAGCAGGGAAGGGCAGTTTTATTTTAAGTAAGTCTGCCGTGATCGGGGTTAATAAAGAGACAGAACCAATAGGCAAATACCTGCAGGATTACCTTAATCAAAACTATGGCCTGCAAACAATGGTGAAAGTTTTTGAAAAGATCCCTGCCAAAACAGCCATCAGGTTAAACAATGTTTGGTCTAATGCTGAGAGTGCCTACACCATGAATATAAATCCTGCATCGGTAAGTATCAGCGGTAGCGGGGCTGGTGTTTTTTACGGGGTACAATCATTAATTCAGTTGTTGCCGACAGATAAAACTGCGCCCCTAAAAGTTACCGCCTGTACCATAGCCGATCAGCCACGTTTTGGCTGGCGTGGTCTGAGTTTGGATGTAAGCCGCCATTTTTTTACGGTTGATGAAGTGAAAAAATACATCGATGTAATGGCACATTACAAACTGAATGTGTTTCACTGGCACTTAACCGACGATGAAGGCTGGCGTATCCAGATTGATAAATATCCGCGCCTTACCGAAGTTGGTGCCAGGATCAGCTACTATGCCAAACGGGGCGAATTCCGTAAGCTGGACAATCTGATAGATGACGGTCGCGACGGGTTTTATACCAAGGATGAAATTAGGGATGTGATTAAATATGCGCAGGACAGGTTTGTGACCATCCTGCCCGAAATTGAAATGCCGGGCCATAGCGAGGCTGCTATTTTTGCTTACCCGCAACTGGGCTGCCAGGATTCGACAGGGGCTAAACACCGTGTGCGGATGCTTGACCCGGGTGAATATACTTTCAAATTTATGGAAGATGTGCTGACAGAAGTGATAGCGCTGTTCCCGAACCAATACATTCACATTGGCGGTGATGAGGCCGAAATGGCCGATTGGCTCAAAAGCCCTACAGCAGTTGCTCTAATGAAACGTGAGCACCTGAAAAGCGAAAAAGAAGTACAGAGTTATTTTATTAAACGGATAGAAAAGTTCCTGCTGTCAAAAAATAAGAAGTTGGTTGGTTGGGATGAGATTTTAGAGGGTGGCCTTGCCGAATCCGCAACAGTAATGAGCTGGCAGGGTGAAGCCGGGGGCATAGCTGCCGCCAGGATGCATCATCATGTAGTAATGACGCCGCTGCCATACATGTACTTTGATGCTCCGCAGGCTAACGAAGATTTGGAACCGATAGGCTGGAACCCGCCGGTTACCTGGCAAATGGTTTATAATTATGAGCCGCAGTCGAAAGAACTAACCAATGCCGAAGCCGAGTATATCTTAGGTGCCCAGGGCAATATCTGGAACGAAAAGGTGCCCAACGCGCAGCACCTGCAATACATGGTTTACCCCCGTGCCCTCGCCGTAGCCGAACTCACCTGGAGCCCGAAAAATGAAAAAGACCTGGAGCGCTTTGGCTGGAAAATGAAAAACCAGTACGGCCTGTTTAAGTTGTGGGATTTCAACGCCCGTCTGCCTGATATTGACGGCGTAGACAACGTAATTACCAATAAAAGCCGGTTTAAACTAACGCTGAGCTACCCGCTGAAAGGAGCTAAAGTTCGGTACGCGTTAAACGGCAAAATGCCGGATAATAATAGCCCGGCTGTACCTTTCCCGGTAAACATTAATGTACCCTTAAAAGACAGCATCGGTTTAAGAACCTTCACCACCTGGACATTGAATGATCAGCACATTCGCCAGATGGCCAGCATCAGGCGGGTGAATATCAAGCCTGCACATGAAAAAGTTGCTAACCTCAAACCCGGTATGGCTTACGAGGTTTTTAAAACGAGGGAACGCGATATAGATAAGCTGGGAAATGAAAAGCCAACGGAAACCGGCGAAACAAGCCTGATTGTACCCGTTAAAATTGCAACCGAAGGTTTTATCAACTGGGTTAAAATTAAAGGCCTTATCAAAATAGACAAGGAAGCGGATTATGAATTAACTACCGGTTTTGAGGTTAGCCCCGCTTTGTTTTTGGATGAAGTACCGGTAATTAAACCCGGGCTGAATACTTATGTAGAACCGCAAAAAGCTCTATTACATTTGAAAAAAGGCATCTATGCTTTAAGCGGATATTACATGGCTGATAAAGCTAATGAGAATCAAACCCTGATAGAATTGAAGGTAGCCGGAGGGGAAAAGCTTTATCCTAAGTTTTATTTGATGCATTGAGGGGATAAAATCGGTTTCTATGCCGTTGTTGGCGACAACATCATAAGTGTACGGAAGATGCAGATCAGTTGAAATTATTGGTTTAAAAAACCATGTCATTGAGGAGGAACGACGAAGCAATCTCGTAGTTATACAGAGCAGACATGTATTGGCTACGAGATTGCCGCGCTACGCTCGCAATGACATGCTCTTTATCCTGGTAAATGTTTAGAACGCAAAGAACCTCAGGATCCTCTGCGAGAGACCCTGAGGGAACATGATGAAAATATGCCGTTGTTGGTGTTGTCACTAACAACTCCTATGATTTTTATTTTCTGAAATGCTGCATGAAAAGTTGTTGGTGACAACACCAACAACGGCGAGGAGGACAAGCAACGATGCTTTGCATGTGGGAGACGCATGTGATGCGTCTCTACATTTGAAAATTAAATATCTGGATACTATGCAAAAGAAATTATGCCTGTTTACCGCGTTTGCTTTTGTAATTAACATCGCAGCCGCGCAGGTTTATAAAGACCCCAAGGCACCTGTGCCTGTACGCGTGAAAGACTTGCTAAGCCGTATGACGCTGGAAGAAAAGGTGGGCCAGATGAGCATGAACTCGTTAAAAGGCTCTATGCAAAACCCAATTGCTTACGGTGTTTGCGAAAGCCCTTTTACCAATATCAATGATATAGCATCACGCTCAATCGCTGCAAAAAAATATGCTAAAGAAAAAACGAGACTTGGTATCCCGCCTATACAAATAGGCGAGTGCCTGCATGGGCAATTGGCAGCAGGCGCTACCATCTTTCCACAGGCTATTGCGCAAGGTAGTACCTGGAACCCGGCGCTGATTGAAAAAATGGGTTCGGTGATCGCTTATGAAGCGTCCTCGTCAGGAGTTGACCAGGCGCTTTCGCCTTTGTTCGATCTCATCCGCGACCCGCGGTATGGCCGTAATGAGGAATGTTATGCCGAAGACCCATATCTCGTAAGCAGGATGGGTACATCGTTTGTAATTGGGATGCAGGGTGATCCTTCGCAAACAATAAACGGTATTGGTAAAAACAAAGTGATGTGTACAGCCAAGCATTTCGCGGCCTACAGCATCCCTGTAGCAGGTATCAATTTAGCCCCGGCATCAGTAGGGGAAAGGGAGCTACGGTCGATGTTTTTACCGCCTTTTAAAGATGCCGTGCAAAAGGCAAATATTTACGCCGTGATGCCGGCCTATAATGAAATTGACGGTGTGCCTGCACATGCCAACCATTTCCTGCTGCAAACCATATTGCGGGAGGAATGGGGTTTTAAAGGCTATGTTTTTTCGGACTATGAAGGTTTAAAACATTTATACACTTTTCATCATATTGCTAAAGATGCTGAAGGCGCCGCTCCAATCGGCCTGAACGCCGGGGTTGACCTGGAAGCGCCAAGCCCCGATGTATATAATAAACTGATTGGCCTGGTGAAAAGCGGAAAAGTAAAAGAAGCGTTGGTTGATAGCGCTGTTGCCCGTATTCTTACTATAAAATTTAAAGCAGGTTTGTTTGAAAAGGCATTGCCCGATACATCAGCGCTAAAAAAACGGGTACACACGCCTGATCATATCGCCTTATCCCAACATATAGCCGAGGAATCGATCATCCTGCTTAAAAACGATAAACAGCTTTTACCGCTCAATATGAACAGCCTGAAATCGCTGGCGGTAATCGGCCCTAATGCCAACCAGGTTCAGTATGGCGATTACAGTTCAACCCGCGACAGCCGCTCGGGCTCAACAGTGCTTGCTGGCATAAAACAGTTGACCGGCAATAAAATAAAGATCAATTATGCTAAAGGCTGTGCCCTGTCGGGCCCGGACAAAAGCGGCTTTCCCGAAGCCGTCACAGCAGCAAAAAACAGTGATGCCGTAATAGTGGTTTTGGGCACCACCAGCGTGGTATTCTCCGGCGTAGGCTGGGATGGGCATGCACCCGAAAGCGAGCCTAAAGACCCGTTCACCTGCGGCGAAGGTTATGATGTAACCGACATTGATCCCGATGGTGTACAACGTGAACTGTTGCAGGCTGTTTATAAAACAGGTAAACCTGTAATTTTAGTACTGGTACACGGCAGGCCGCAAAGCATCAGCTGGGAAAAAGAGAATCTCCCGGCTATTGTGGAGGCCTGGTATCCCGGCGAAAGGGGAGGTAATGCCATTGCCAACATCCTGTTCGGCAAGGTAAACCCATCAGGCAGGCTTACGGTATCTATCCCGCAGTCAACCGGGCATATCCCGGTTTTTTATAATCATGTGGCATCCAACAAAGGTTTTTATCACAATCCAGGTTCAACCGAAAAACCGGGACAAGACTATGTTTTTTCATCGCCGGATGAGCTGTTCCCCTTTGGTTATGGGTTGAGCTATACTTCATTTAAATACAGTAATCTGCAGGTATCGGTAGCGTCGTTCGGAAAAAATGAGACTATAACGGTTTCGGTAGATGTAACCAACAGCGGCAGCATGGCCGGTAAGGAAGTGGTACAAATGTACCTGGGCAATAAGGTAAATTCGGTAACTACGCCTGTAACGGCCCTAAAGGGTTTTGACAAGATCAGTCTTAAACCCGGCGAAACCAAAACGGTAAAGTTTACGGTAAAGCCCGAAGATATCGCTATCTGGAATAATCAAATGAAACAGGTAACCGAACCCGGTACATTTGATGTGATGATAGCACGATCGACCGAAGATGTTGTGTTAAAAAAGACAATTGAATATAAATAGTAAAAGGTCATGAAAAAGTTGATTGCCGTTTTATTAGTGTTGACTTTGGCTGTTGAGGTTAATGCGCAATCGTATAATAAATACGTAAACACCTTCATTGGCACTTCCGCAACCGGGCATACCTTTCCGGGCGCTACGGTGCCTTTTGGTATGGTTCAGCTTAGTCCTGAGACAGGGAATTTTGGTTGGGACTACTGCTCGGGATATCGTTACGAAGATAACGTTATCACCGGTTTCGCGCATACCCATTTAAGCGGTACAGGTGGTGTTGATTTAGGAGATGTGCTGTTTTTTCCCTTTCAGGGCGATCAACCTCAAAAGTTTCAAAGCAAATTTTCTCATCAGGAAGAAAAAGCATCGCCCGGTTATTATGAAGTGATTTTGGGCGATAACATTATTAAAGCTCAACTAACTGCTTCTGCCCATACTGGTTTGCACCGGTATACTTTTACAAAAGCCGGTAAAGCACATTTGCTTGTTGATATGCAAAGCGGACTGGTTGATAGCCCGGAGCAATTGGCTGAGCATGTTTCTGACGGGGAGATCACTATCGATAGCAAAATAACTATCAGTGGTTATGCCTTCACCAGCCAATGGGTGAATAAAAAAGTATATTTCACGGCTGTTTTTAACCGCCCATTTACCGGGCAGCATTTTATTGATGGCGATAATAAACGCCGCTTAATATTGGATTTCGATCTGAAACCCGGTGAAGCTATTGAAGCTAAAGTTGGGGTATCGGGCGTAAGTATTGCCGGTGCGCATAAAAACCTGCTGGCCGAAACACAGCACAAAACATTTGAACAGGTAAAAACGGAAGCAGCCCGTACATGGGAAAATAATCTTGGTAAACTTAAAGCCGAAGGCAGCAAAAAAGAGAAAATAGCATTTTATACCAGCCTGTACCACACCTTGATCCAGCCTAACAACATTGCGGATGTTGACGGTCAATATCGTGGAGCCGACAGCCTGGTACACCGATCCGCTGATAAAGTTTTCTATTCTACGCTTTCATTATGGGATACTTACAGGGCCGCCCATCCACTGTATACTATTATTCGTCCTGAAAAAGACGGGCAAATGGTAGAGAGCATGTTACAACACAACGGCGTGGCAGGTATGCTGCCAATCTGGACGCTGTGGGGTAAGGAAAGCTACGCCATGATCGGTAACCATGCCGTACCGGTAATTGTAGATGCCGCGCTGAAAGGGATTAAAGGTTTTGATCGGCAAAAGGCATTTGCTGCCATTAAAAACACGCTCACACATAATAAAAATCCAAAATACGATTGGAGCCTATATCTGCGTTACGGCTACCTGCCATCAGATACTGTAAAACGCGAAGCTGTTTCCCGTACACTGGAGGCCGCGTACGACGATTGGTGCGCCGCTCAATTAGCCAAGGCGCTGAACAAACAAAGTGATTACAATTATTTCATCAAACGATCTCTGTTTTATAATAGCCTGTTTGATAAAAGCACGCGTTTGATGCGTGGCCGAAAATCAAACGGCGAATGGATACAGCCTTTTGCCAATTTAGACAGTGGCCAACTGGCCATTGGTGGTGACTATACCGAAGGCAATGCCTGGCAATATACCTGGCAGGTTCAGCATGATATTCCGGGTTTGATTAAACTCATGGGCGGCAAAAAAGCATTTTCGGGCAAGCTGGATTCATTGTTTACTATGGATTCAAAAGTGTTTGGAAAAGGCTCAACGCTTGATGTTACCGGGTTAATAGGCCAGTATGCACATGGCAACGAACCTAACCATCATGTGGCTTATTTGTACACGCTTGCCGGGAACCCTGCCAAAACACAGGAACTGGTAAGGCAAATTGCCGACCAGTTTTATATAAACAAACCCGATGGCCTCTCTGGCAATGATGACTGCGGACAAATGTCGGCCTGGTATATCTTTACTGCTATGGGTTTTTATCCCGTTAATCCGGCAGATAGCCGTTATGTTTTTGGTGCGCCGCTATTAGATAGGGTTAGCATTGCTTTACCTGGCGGCAAAAGTTTTGTGATAGAAGCAAAGGGGCTATCCGAAGAGAATAAATATGTGCAAAACATCAGCTTAAATGGTAAACCTTACCCCAAAGAATATATTACACATAAGGATATTATGAAAGGGGGGAAGCTGGTATTTGTGATGGGGAATACGAAGAAAGCGCCGGTGTTTTAACGATTATCGCAAGTTCAAGTGTCCACTCAACAGCCGCTGTTTAAGGGATGAAAGGCAGGGGAATGTGCGATTCCCCTCTTGAGAGGGGTGGAGGGGTGTGTTTCTGCTTTGATAAGCCTATCGCAGAAACACACCTCTGCTACCGCTCGTTCCTCCACGCCCCTCTCAAGAGGGGATTTGCCTGCACAGAGTTAAACCTGCGTCATTAAATCAAGACCTGGTATTGATAAGCTAATACCGGTCCAACGTTTATACTCTCCACAACTTTCCATTCCTTCAACTCCCTTATAAACTCCGGCTTTTCATAGCCCGAATCAAGAGCAGCCTGTGTATAAAAATCAGCCTTAGCAGGGTGAACCGGCGAGCATCCATTAAAAAGATAACCGAATGCCTCTTTCGCCAATATCGCTTTGCTAATGCCGATACAATCATCAAGATGGATGAGGTTCACCGGCGCGTCACCGTTAGGGATCTCCTTTTTACCGGCAAAAAACCTGCCGGGATTGCGTCCGGGGCCAATCAATCCTGCAAAACGGATAATGGTTGTTTTAAAACTATCCTCGGCACGTAAAAGGTTCTCAGCTTCAAATAATATCCTGCCGGCTTCGGTATTGGGCTGGGGATCGGTTTCTTCATTCACGTGCCTATTGTTATCGGCATAAACCCCTGTGGAACTGACGAAAATCACTTGCTGTATAGCAAACCTTTTTATGGCATGGACAATGCCTTTAACCTTCTGTAAAAAAACATCACCCTCACCGCTGCGGCTTTTGGGCGGAATGGATATCCACAAAATATCGCAATCAAAAAAATCGGCATCATATATTTCCTCGCCCGGCGAAAAGTTTACTACATAGGGCCGGATGCCCAAAGCAGCCAGGTTATCCATTTTTGCGGTAGAAGTGGTTGAGCCTTTTACCTGCATGCCATCGGCAATTAACCCTTTAGCCAATGCGCTGCCGTACCAGCCGCAGCCTAAAATACTGATCTTTGTTTTACCGGGCATGTTATAAAAATAATGCTTTGGCGCAAAGGTAATTAAATAATGATATGGTGTTTGGCTGCCGTTAATATGCTTTTGTTTTAAACTTTTTGGGCATAACAGGCGTTATTGGTTTATGAAGAAAGAGATCATTGCAACCTCTGTAGCATTAGGTTTAACTGCTTTAGCCTTACAGGCAACCCGCTGCAAACCGCTTGAAACTGTTCCTTATGTCGATTTGAAAAAATATGTTGGTTCCTGGTTTGAAATTGCCGCTTTCCCGCAATGGTTTGAATCAGGATGCACTTTTACGTCAGCCGCGTACGGCCTGGCTCCTGATGGCAGTATCATTGTTAAAAACCGTTGTATAAAAGAGAATAAAATAAAAATTGCCGAAGGCCGCGCTGTTGTAGCTGATAAAACGAGTAATGCTAAACTTGATATTCAGTTTCAATGGCCCTTTAAAGGTAAATACTGGATCATTGCTTTGGCTGATGATTACAGCTATGCCATGGTAGGGCACCCGAATAGAAATTACTTATGGATCCTGAGCCGGCGTTCAACACTTGATGAACAGATCTATAATGAGTTGGTAGTACAGGCTGCAGGACAGGGATTTGATGTGCGGAAGCTGGTGAAAACGGTGCAGGTGTAGGTAGATAAATTATAAAAAAAGCGTCATTGCGAAGTACGAAGCAATCCCCGACGAGCAGGGCCGCCCTGTACAGTTAGGGATTGCTTCGTACCTCGCAATGACGTTAGTGGGGGTTGATCAGAGGTTTATTTTATCTCCTTTATCTTAATAACCAATTTCTTTACCTTATCATAGCCATCAACCTTGATGTTAGGCCGGTGGCCATCGCCGGGGAAAAACAGGAAAAACTCGTCTGGAGTGGCGGTGTAGTATTTACCCTCCCCGCTGTAGTTGGCACCGTCTTTAGCCGGGTCATAGGGTTTGGTAACGGTAAGGCTTTCAATGGGAGCAACACCGATTTTTTCCTTGCCTTTGATCACATATTGCAGGTCGATATAGTTTTGGTGCGATTCCCAGGCCGATTGTTCAAACTCTTTAGAAGGGCCTTCAGTAACGGATGCATAAACATTATCGCCATCTATAGGATATTTACCGGGAGCTATCTGATCAAGATTTCGTTCGCGCAGAAATTCAAAAGCCTTATCCCATGCCGCTTTATTGGCGGCATATTGTTTTGCAAATTCGAGATTATTGGTTGATGAGTTTAATTTAAGCTTTAAGCCATTAGCCCAGATGCGGCTTTTTACCCATGTTTTTGCGCTTTTAGTTGTAAGCTCCTGCTGCTGGGCATTAACAATGCCTGCAACAAGCAAAAAGACGGTTAGTAGCGCGATGTTTTTATAGGCTGATAATTGTTTCATAGTTTATAGTTTACCGGTTATTGAATTGGCGTTGCCCTGGTTCGGCAGCTCATTAAGTATCAATTATACAAGCTTAATTAATTAAAATGATATATGATCTGTTAAATATTTACTTTAACGTTATAGTTTAGCTTTTAAATGGTTTAGTAATCGTGTTATCACTATAACGTTGGAGTGAAAATAAGGCTTAAATGGCTTTTGAAATCGTTTATAAGATTGTAGAATTGTATTTATTAACAAAAGATTTTCTAAAACAACATTTGCTTTGAAAACAATACACAGCGTCCACCCAACGGATTTTAAAAGCTACGATACCACTACCATACGCGAAAGATTTTTGATAGATAAACAGGTTCAGCCCGACCAGATCAATTGTACCTATACCCATTACGACAGGATGATTGTAGGTATGGCCAACCCGGTAAGTAAAACACTTGAGCTTCCAAATTACCCAAACCTGCGCGCCGAATATTTTTTAGAGCGCCGCGAGATCGGGATCATTAACGTAGCCGGTGCCGGTGTAGTAAAAGCCGACGGACAAGCCTTTGAAATGAATAAGCTTGATTGCCTGTACATTGGTAAAGGAACCAAAAACGTGACTTTTGAAAGTGCCGATCCATCAGTGCCGGCTGTATTTTACCTGCTGTCATCACCGGCACACGCGGTATACCCGACAACCCTGCTTACCCACGCCGATGCGGTTAAGGTTGAACTGGGTTCGGTAGGAACGGCAAACAAACGCACTATCAATAAATATATTCACCTGGAAGGTGTACGGAGCTGCCAGCTGGTAATGGGCCTTACCATATTACATGAAGGCAGTGTTTGGAATACCATGCCGGCCCACGTGCACGACAGGCGTATGGAGGCATATTTTTATTTCGACGTACCGGCAGGCCAGAAGATTTTTCATTACATGGGCGAAGGACAGGAAACAAGGCATATCACCATGGATAATTACGATGCCGTGGTATCGCCGCCGTGGAGCATCCACTCGGGCAGCGGTACGGCAAATTACAGCTTTATTTGGGGTATGGCAGGCGAAAACCTCGATTACACCGATATGGACGCCATTGCTATAACAGATCTGAAATAATTATACATCAACCTTAAAAATATAGTTTAAGTGGAGAATCAATTTTCATTAGCCGGAAAAGTAATTGTAGTAACCGGCGGAACAGGCATATTAGGCAAAGCATTTATAGATGGTATTGTTGAGGCGGGGGGCGCGGTAGGCATTCTTGGTCGTAATGCCCAGGTAGCAGAAGAGCGCGCAAAAGCGATAAATGCAGCCGGGGGCAAAGCCATAGCACTGGTAGCCGATGTAATGAACGAGGCTGAACTGGTAGCCGCCAAAGATAAATTGCTGGCAGCTTTTGGCAGGATAGATGGCCTGGTGAACGGTGCGGGCGGCAACATGCCCGAGGGCGTTTTACAGCCCGATGAGGATATTTTTAAAATGAATATCGATGGCATGAAAAAAGTAATGGAGCTGAACCTTTGGGGTACACTGATCCCTACACAGGTTTTCGGCGAAGCCATTGCCAAAACGGGTAAAGGCAGCATCGTTAATATATCGTCAATGAACTCAAAACGCGCCATAACCAAGGTATTAGGCTATAATATAGGCAAGGCCGCTGTTGATTGCTATAACCAATGGTTTGCGGTTGAGCTGGCCAACCGTTATGGTGATTCAATAAGGATGAACGCGTTGGCACCGGGTTTTTTCCTTACCGAACAGAATCGTTACCTGCTCACCAAACCCGAAGGCGGTTATACCCAAAGGGGCGAGCTGGTGATCAAACAAACACCTTTTAAACGCTTTGGCCATGCCGACGAACTGAAAGGAGCACTGGTATGGTTGCTGAGCGATGCCTCGGTATTTGTAACCGGTTCGATGATCTGCGTCGACGGCGGGTTCTCGATTTTTGGAGGAGTTTAGGGAGTTAATATAACTAAGGTCATCCTGAATTTATTTCGGGATCCCATTGTTAAGGCCGGCTTCATACATGACGGTTACTGAAACAAGTTCAGCATGACCGCTGAGATATATGGCTGTAAAATTGGGCACAAACAAAGTGTTCAATTTTTTAAAAAACAAGGTGTTCAATTTTTGATCTTGTAAAATATTAACTTGTTGATTATCAATGGTTACGTGTTTATTTTTGCTAAAAAGGTGCTTTTTGCTAAAGTTAACCTGTTGATTATCAGTATTGTTTTTTTTGAAAACAAGCGAAAGTGTTTACACCTAAAAAAATTGAACACCTGGAAAATAGACTGAAAAGTTAAAATGTATGGTGATAACACCTACCACAGGCTAACCAAATAATAAACCCACTATGAAACTAAGATTATCCCTTATAACCCTGTTCTCTCTTGCCGGCTTTGCCGCAAGCGGTCAAACTGTAACGCTCGATTATTATTTTAACCACGAGGTGCACAAGGGCGTAAACGGGCAACCGGAACGCTTTCATTATCTGTGGGATGAAACGGACAACAACGGTTTCAAGATTTTTGGCGAGGCTTTTACACGCCGCGGCGCTAAGCTGGATACCCTTGGCACAGCGCCTACATTGGAAAACCTGAAAGGTTCATCTGTTTATATAATTGTTGACCCTGATACTAAAAAGGAGAGCCCGAACCCAAACTATATCCAGGAAGATGATATTGAGCAAATTGCTGCCTGGGTAAAAAAAGGTGGTGTGCTGCTGCTGATGGCTAACGACAGCGTTAATGTGGAGCTGCCTCATTTCAATAACCTTGCTGCAAAATTCGGGATGCATTTCAATAACGATCTGCAAAACCATGTAATTGATGATGCTCATTTTGAGGATGGTGCTGTGTATGTAAAAAACAATCCGGTATTGAAAACAGCTACTAAGGTTTTTATGAAAGATGCCTGTTCGATAGGTTTAGCCGGGACTGCCGTACCTGTACTTAAAAATAAAGATGATGCTACGATCATAGCATCTGCCAAATATGGTAAGGGGACAGTAATAGCTGTTGGCGATCCGTGGCTTTACAATGAATATGTGAACGGCAGGTTGCCTGCCGGGTATGAGAATGACAAGGCAGTGAATGATGTCGCCCACTGGCTGTTGAAGCAGGCGAAGAGGTAATTATATATGAAAGTCATTTCAAAACACACTCTGGGGTGTAAAAATGAGATTCGTATCATCATCACCCTAAATAAGTAGTATAACCAAGCGTAGCATTGGCCCCTGCTCCGCCGATAACCAATTTTTGCGAGGCAGGATCGGCAAGGAGGTTAAATTGCACGTCGGTGCCTAAAGGTATAAAGTAGGATAATAATACATCAATAGCTTTTGCAGCACATGTGCCGGGTAAAAACTCCAGCATCCGGGTGGCGCTTACAGGGCCTATGTTCATGATTAATTTTCGCTCGGCCTCAATAACCTGCCCGGCAATAAAGTTTACACCTAAAGTACCGGCGCCAAGGGCTGTTCCGCCATTTATAATGGTATTTTGCCTCGGGTATACCGTTTTGTAATGCAATGATAAGGGTACATTGAACATCATATTAATGATACTGCTTACAAAATTTATATTATTGCGCTGCTCATGTATTACAGGTAAAACATGTATTAAAATAAGCATCTGCTTTTTTGTAAAACACTCAAACTCCTGCCATTCCGTTAAAAATATATTGATCAGCTCATCGTATTCATTTTTTTTGTCGAGCCGGCTTTCATAAAGCTCGACCAGTGTTCTGAAATAGTTAAGCTCGGCCTCAAATGGGGCAAAAAAGCGGCGGGTTTGTTTTTCTTCCTCGCGGCGGGCTTTAATATCTTTGATCATGTCCTCCTCGGTGATCATCACACTCGAAGCAGGCGGCCGGTGAAACAATCCCTCGGGCAGCATATCATAAAAGCCATCGCGGTTAACCCAAATGGTGGTTACCTGTTTTTTACCTTCACTTTTTTTATCAACGGTTATGCCTGCTATCTCCTTATCATAGGCACGCTTTTTAGGGCCTTTGGGCAGTATCATTACATCACCGGTACTAACCATTTCATTTTCAATAATTTCGGCCGCTATAGCTGCCGCTTTAAAGTCGGTATCAATTTGATTAGGCTTTTTTATTCTCATTTGTGATTTAAATAATTGATGCTATCCAAAACAATAACCAATATTATCGGTAATTGATTATACTAAATTGAAATTAATATAAGATAGCTGCCCGGCCTACATATTTAATACTCATGAACCTTAAATCGTTTTTTATAAGTTATCTGATAGCTCCTGTCCTGTTCTTCATTGCCGCGCTGATCATGTCGGTGGTGAACAAGAAAAACAAATACCTAAGTAACAGGCGCCTTATCATCACTTTACTTTTAACGGCTGTTATATTGGGAGTTCCGGGCTTTTTGGGCTTTTTAGGTATGCAGTTTATGCCGTGGGGGTACTTATTTTGCCAACTGATATATTTAGGTATGGGTGTATTTTACAGTTGGCTTGCAGGCAAATACCATGAAGATCAGTTTCTTGATAAAAAATGGTTTTTCCTCGTGGCTTCTTTAATATCATGCTTGCTGGGGATGTTTCTTTTCAAGCTGGCATTTAACTGGCTTAATGATATGCAATATGGCCTGTGGGCTTCAACCAGTATTCTGATATTTTTATTACCGCCGGTTTTTTGGTGGGGGTACATCGCCTTTTTAAGTATCCCGCTCGAAATTTACAAGGTTTGGCAATATCCCCGTACGCCTGAAGAGATCAGCATGGAACACCTGGATTTTGACAGGCTGATGGTGCTCGAGCTCGATCTGTATAAAAGCACCGACGATCCTGAACCGCTTAAAGTAAAGGCCAAAGCACCGCCAAATATGAATTTTGGCCAGTGGTTTCAAAAGTTTATTGATGATTATAACCTTAAATTTCCAAAATCAACGGTGCAGTATAAGCTTGATAATAATGAAAGCTATAAGTGGATTTTTTATATCAAGCCATCGTTTTTTAAGCAACGCCACTTTATCGACCCGGACCTTAATATTACAGAAAACCGGATAACCGAATCTGTAACCATATTTGCCAAACGTGTATCGGAAGTGGTAAGTGAACCCGCCCGTACCGGTGATCAGGCCATCTACCTGTAAACTTTATTAAAACAAATAAACATGATCAGCCCATTAAAACATAAACCTGTGAACTGGATAGATGGAATGAAAATTTCCAGCGCGCATTTTGTTAATACTGATAATTTTATTCATGATATAGTACGCGATGCCAATTCGCTGCCGCTCAACAATAATAATTTCGGGCTGCTTCCACCCGCGCAAGGGCAAAGCTCATCGCTGGATATCCAGATGACCGAACGGGCATCAGGCCAGGTGCAGGTGACTTTAAACCAGTGTAACGCCATCACCGCCGAAGGTTTCAGGATTGATATTACCCGTGCCGAACAACCGCTAACATTTAGCCATTACTTTGGCCAGGAAACTATCAATGAAGCATCAGAAACCTATTATGTGCTGCTTACCGTAAACCCCTTTGAACGTGTACCCTCAGGCACACCCGACCCGGAAGAACAGCCTATCCGCTATCCTGATATCAGCAAACATTACAGTATCACTGTTTTGCCGGTGTCACAACTCAACAGCATCGGGGCGCATTTTATGGAGGTTGGTAAATTTGTACGAAGCGGAAGCTCCTTTCAGGCCAATGTAACCTATATCCCGCCATGTACTGCGCTGATAAGCCATGCCGGCCTCATGACCTATTATGAAAACTTTGGGGCACAGATCAACAACCTTCAGCTGCTTTCGTTCCGTATTATTGACAAGATCACCTCGAAAGATTCGATATCTACCATCGGTAAAAATGTGAAGCTGCTGTGCGATAAAATGCTTGATTATATCGCGGGGATCTATTTTACATACCGAAACCTGATCTATCTTCAACCGCCTATCCAACTGGTTTCCTGCTTTTCAGAAATGGCACACCTGTTTTTCAGTACCGTTAAAAGCATGCCGGGAGCAGAACGGGAAGAATTGCTTAAATATTTTTATGAATGGAAGGATGTAACACCCGGTAACTTTGAAGAGCTTTTAGCCCGTTTAATCGAAATAGTTTATAATCATCATGAAATAAACTCGTCAATGACAGCGATTGATGAGTTTATGCGGGTAATTGTTGCCCTGTGGAATAAGCTTAGTACATTAGAATACATAGGCCAACGCAAAGAGAACATTGTAGTTGCCGAGCAGCAGGCCATACAAACCATACAAACTAAACGTACCTGGACATTACTTGATTAAGCACAGTTAAAGGTTCCAATAAAATAAATGCCTGCCGTTTCCATATATTGCGGCAGGCAGTCATCATAAACCAGTATTGTTTTATTACCGGCTTTAGGCACCCGCCATTAACAGTTGTTCCAATATTTCGGTATAACCGCGCTCACTGGCAAAATCCATAGCGTGCCGGCCGTTATTGTCTACAGCGTTTACATCAGCGTTGTTTTCGATTAAAAAAGCTGTAAAATCATTAAATCCGCACTGTGCTGCCACGATAAGCGGAGTTTCGCTAAAGCTGTTGCGTGAGTTGATCTCGGCCCCTGCCTCAAGCAGCATTTTACCAAGATGATAGTTGCCCATACCCGCCGCGTAGTGCAGTGCCGAATTACCATTCTGTACATGCAGGTTAACATCGGCGCCATTTTTGATCAACAGTCCGGCTACGTGTATATTGGAGTTATTAACTGCAAATATCAGCGGACTAACGCCGTCGTTATTTAATCCGTTTACATCCCATATGCCCGACTTGAGCAAGGCGCTTATCGTTTCGCTATGGTTATTATAAACCGCCTGGTGAAGCGGCGTGTTGCCGTTGTCATCTCTTTGCGCGGTTTCACCGGCCGACAATTTTGCAACCAGGTCGCGCATGCCGTCGGCAGTAGCATGATCGAGCAAACTGTAACCGGCATTGTCTTTAACGGCGATATCGGCACCTAATGAGATCAGGTAAAGCGAGGTTTCTGTTTTACCCGCAAGTACAGCATAAAAAAGAGGTGTTTGCCCGTGGTTATTACCGGCATTCACATCTGCACCGGCCTCAGTTAATGTTTTGATCAGGTCTTTACTGCCACTGCGCGATGCGCAATGCAGGGGTGTTTCGCTTAGGTTATTGCCCAGGTTAACATCGGCGCCGGCATCTATAAGCATTTTGGCAATATCCCTTGCACTTTTTAAGCATACATAATATAAGGGTGTATTGCCCAGGCTATCGCGTTTGTCAACATTAATCCCTCCCTTTTTCAGGAATGTTTGCACTATCCCTTTTTGTGCGTTTTTACACGCGTTTAAAAACATATTATCCATAGGTATCTATTTATTACAGGCTATGCAAGCATCAGTTTAACAACAGCTTCGTTATTATGCTGAACTGCTACATCAACCGCTGTTTGACCGGCATTATTTACATTTTCAACCGTCGAGCTGTCTTTATCCAACAACAACGAAACTATCTTTTTGCCCGACATTTTATCACCATTCGCAGCAGCGTACATCAATGCGGTGTTACCGGTTTTATCGGCGTAGGTGGTATCGGCATTATTGTCAAGCAGCAGTTCGGCAATATTGTATTTAATTTCATTTCCTTTTTGTGCAAAATTCATCAGCGGTGTTTTGCCCCAAACGTTAGGTTTATTAATATCGCAGCCGGCTTCAACCAATTCTTCTGCCAGTACAATATTTAAATCGGCCAGGTAACCGGCCTGGCATACTATGTTTAAAGCAGTGTCTCCATCGTTATTCACCGCTGCGTCAAGATCAAGTCCGTGCTTGATCAATATACGCAGCATTTTCACAATATCTTTCAGGTCGCGGCTCATGCCCCTTCCAAAATTACTCACGGCCTTTGTAAGCAGTATAAAAACAGCGGTATCACCATTACCTGTCCTGAAATTCACATCTCCGCCACCTTCGGCCAGTAAACGGACCATTGGCTCTGAGGGATACTCGCAGGCCAGCATTAAAGGCGTGCGTTTGTACTGATCAGAAAAATCATCCAGGTCTGCACCGGCTTTGATAAGCGCTTCTATGGCCGCGACATCACGGTTTAATACGGCCTCATGAATGCTCATCCCCCCGGTAGCTATGTCGGTTTCATCACCCGATAATAGTGCAGCTATTTCCTTTACCCCGCTGCGTTGCGCGTAAGTAAGGGGCGTTGTATCAAATATGTCTTTATCTTCTGTATCAATGCCGCTGTTTTCTATCAATATCTTTACAGTTTTTGTTGCTGCATCTATGGCTCCGGGTATGGTTTTGCGGTGGACGAGTTTATCACAGATAACATGTAAAAGATTTTTTCCTTCCGATTCCGTTGCATCCATCTTTACGCCGGCATTGCCCATAGCCTCGATAAAAGGGTACATATATAACTGGCCGGCCTCAAAATAGGCTAACTTGCCCGAATCGTTTTTCTTTTTAGGGTTGATACCGAGTTCCAGCAGCGCAGTGGCGGTATCAAATATTTTCTTCGCCTTATCCTCAGGTGAAGTACCCTGCAGATCAAACCTGGTGGTAGTGAGTGCGTGCAAAGCTGTGTTGCCGTATTTGTCGGCCGCGGGTTTCAACCCCGCACCAGCTAAAAACCGGATGGCTTCCGGATCGGTAAAACGGGCTGCAAGGTGGAACAGGTTTTCTTCCTGCTCATTTACAATATGAATATCGGTTAAATCCTTATACATGCCCATCACATCAATGGCATTGGGCGCCGGATTAAACATGTTACGATGATAGGCATCCCTGATCTGGTTAAATTCGTTTGTCATATTTAAATTCTTTCTTTGGCTATCTGCAGCGCATCGGCAATGTTTTTATAATTTTTGTGCGCAATGGGGGTAGCAATTTCAATAACCTTTTGATATACTTCAAGCTGCAGCCAGCAATCTGTTTTAATCCGCGTGATATTATCCTTCGCCAACTCACCAAACAAAGCAATATATTTTGACGTAAGAGGCAGTTTATATTCATCGATAAGATTTTGCTTTTCCCTGATGGCCTTGTAAAAATTATCGCTGTTAAGGCTTATCCCGCCCCGATCAATTGCCAGTAACATCTGAGCCTTATCAAGGCATACCAGTGTTTCACGATAACTGCCCAGCCAGTAAAAACATAAAGCAAGGTTAAACATGCCGGCCGGCCGCTGGGGCGTTTCCGTTTTTAAAAGCAGATATGCTTCGGCGTAACGGCACTGGCCAATCAAGTTAATAATTAAAAGCTCTTCAGCACCCTCCGGAGGCACCTGTGATGATTGTAGCAGCATAAAGCCTGTTGAATTGATTTAAACCCGGAAAGCCGACATTTGTTGGCGGTCCGGGTTCGTTAATTAAAATATAGTGACAGGTAAAAGGTAAAAATGGCTTTCCGGACATTGCCGTTTGCTTGCCTTTGGATGAGAATTATTTGGAGAAATCAAATTTGCCTTCGAACAATTTACCCACCACCGGCAAGGGTTTAATAGCTTCATTATTGGCGGTTATAATACCCAGCAGCAGCAATATAAACGTAAGGACGCTGAGAACCAGCGATACAACCGAAAGGGCCGGGATAATAGCTGCCAATACCGCAAGAGCAACTCCCAGGATCACTGATAAAATAATGAGGCCGAGCGACTGCCCAAGGTGATAATTAACCAAAGGACTTTTATCAACGCGCTTTTTATATTCAAGATAAGATATGATCCAACCAATAATAGTGATGTAAGCCACAATGGACATGCTTTTGTTTGTCATAACTTTTTGTTTTTTAAGGTTAAACGATAAATGATGTGAACCAAAATTAGCTGCCGATATACTCTCACTCAAAAAAAACGGCGACTACAAGCCGTCTACAATCTTGATTGGCAGCGTCTACAAATCATCTACAACAATTACTTAAACTTCTGTGTTATAATGCAGATAATTAATTATCTGCTTACTATCCGGGTAATACCTAATGCAAGAAATAATACCTTTTATGCCTTTGAAGAATAAAGTCGCCGCAATAACCTTCCTTTTTTTAGTGTCATACACAACGATAGCCCAGGCCCAATCACTCGTAACTGATTCTTTACAGCAAGTTTTAAAAACTGCCGGTAACCACGAAAAACCGGTTGTAATGGCCGAACTTGCACGGGCTACCGTAGAGAAAAACATTGATGTATCTATAGCGAACGCAGGCAAGGCTGTAATCATGGCAAAACAGAACGCCGATGCCGGTGCAACCGCTTTTTGTTATGCTACCATGGGATATTTGCTGATGCAGAAAAACCAGCAACACCGGGCTACCCTCTTTATCGACAGTGCAGTACAGATTGCTGCAAAATCAAAAAATAACGTGCTGGTTTCTTTTGCCTGGCTGCGCAAAGGCTGGCTGGAACTGGTAGAAGGAAATAATGAAAAGGCCATGTCAGGTTTGCTGAAAGCCGAACAGCTAATACAATACGCCGACGGTCGGCGTGCATTCAGCTATAAAACGCTCATCAATCATTACATCGCCAGTATTTACGCTTATGGCAGCGATACCCTTAAACAGCGCAAATACGCGTCCGATTGCCTTTCGGCGGCTAAGCGAAGCTTATATCCGGATGATTTATTGTTAGGTTACATGACGCTGGGCCACAGTTTTTTCTCCGCATTTGAAAAGAATAGGACCAGGCGTGTGCTGCTTGATTCGTCGATGGTATATTACCGTATAGCGTTAGCCACCTACCGGCATAATACAGAAAAAATACTTTTGCAAAGTAATGCTTCGGCAACTGCCCTTAATATTGCAAACAGTTATTTCAAATACTATCCTTCCGCTTATAAAGACAGCGCTTATAGCTATGTTAACATGGCACTTGATATTGCCAGGCGCACCAACGGTAAAGAAATAATTGCCAATTGCTACGGCATATTGAGCGAATATGCGCTGCGCGACGAGTCGCCCGAAAAGGCAGAGCAATACCTGCTCACCGGCATCTCCGAATTAAAGGATTCTGCCCCCGGCGTCGCTATTACACGGTCGCGGTTAATGTTAGGACTTGCAAACGTAGCCGAAAAAAGCGGCGACAAGGCCAAAGCGCTCGATTATTACAAAAAATATATCGACTACTACAGCAAGGTATTTGACAGCCAGAAACTGGCTACCGTTCAGCAACTGGAAGAGGAATATCAATCTGTACTTAAAGAAAATGAGATTGCCCGCCTGCGCGAACGCGCCGATTTTAATAAGCAACTCAACTGGCTTTATGTAGCTATCGGGTCGGCAAGTATTATTTTACTCGCGCTGTTGTTAAGCTCTTACCATTACAAACTAAAAGCATCGCAGCAGCAAAAACAGCTTACCGAGCAGGAGAAAGAAGAAATAAAGCTTTTGGCACAATTACAAAAAGCCGAAGCCCAGCGCTTAATGCTCGAGAAACAGGAAGCCGAACTGCAGATTTCCCTGCGCGAAAAAGAACATGCCCATGCAAAAGCCCAACAGGAGTTGTTACAGGACCGTACTGAATGGCTGGAAAAAGAGTTACTAGCCGGTTCATTGAAGATTGAAGAGAAAAACGCTATTCTCGAGTTGCTAAAAGAAAAATCGCGCAAAGCTGATTCACCGGCTGTAGCCAGGCAGATGGGCCGCATCATTAACCAAAACCTGCGGATGGATAAAAGTATTGATGAACAACAGGTCATAAGCCAAAGCCGTCCCGGTTTTTTCAATGCTCTGCAACAACAGGCAGAAAACAGCCTTACCCGCCTCGACCTAAAATATTGCTCATATATTTTAATGGGGCTCGATACCAAGGAAATAGCTAACCGCCTTGGCGTTGAGCCAAAAAGTATCCGCATGGCCAGGTACAGGCTTAAACAAAAACTTAAATTAGCTAAGGACGACGATCTTGACCAATTTATTGGCAGGGTTGGTTAGCGTAAGGTACAAGAGCAAATGAACGCCCTCAATATTAGCAAAGAGAAATAATACCTTATTTATGAATTAAATGTTTAAATAGTAAACATTTGTCAATTTGCGTAATTACTTTCCGATACATTATGTAACCTATTGTGATTATCAATAGGTTACATGAGATACTGTGAAAGCAGTTGGAATGGGGGATATTTTAAAGGTTACTATAGGTTAATATCAGCTAAATACCTTCAAATAGTGCATGTTATTTATCACCTTTAGAGGTGTTCTTTACAATACGAAAAAGAAGTATTACTACGCCTAAAATGATCATTATGACCGGAAAAGATAATCCAGATTGTTCCATGTTTTTACAGTTATTTAAGTTTATTTAACATAAGCACCAACGATATGAAGTGTTTTTGAATCCTCGCTGCAACCTAAAACTGATTCTTCTTGCGGTCCGACTCTCGTTTCAAACTTATAGTCAACAGACCCATACTGTAACACAAAGGTGATTTTTTCAGAAGTTGATGTGTTTTTTAATATAGTACATCCTTTTTCATCTTGGCTGATATCTCCTTTCGATGCAGGAGTACATGAATAAAGAATGACTGAAAATGGAATTAATAAAATGAGTTTCTTCATTGCAATAGGTTTTAAAAACTATCCCAATATATAAAGATTTACCTACATATATATAGGTGATTAAAAAATATTCAATGTGTTTCTTGCACGCAGATGTCAAGAACAAATTCAAAGTCAGAAATTGAATTATTTGTAATTAATAAGGTGAAGGAAATGCGAATAAAAGCAAATTTATCCCAAGCCGAATTAGCAATTAAACTTGACCTATCGGTGGGCTTCTTAGGACATATTGAAAGCCCTAAAAAACCTGCTAAATACAATCTTAATCATATTAATAAGCTGGCTAAGATATTTAATTGCTCACCCCAAGCGTTTTTACCAGAAAAAGCGGTTTAGTTATCAAATTATAGCCTGCTTAACAAGACTTAAAATGTATTCCAGATTCCGGGTATCTTTTACAATAAGCTCATAATCACCGTTTCCATTATGGCCTTTCAACATTGAAACATCCCGCATCAAGTTTTTGGAGTCATCTAGTTGCCCTTTCTTTAAATTAATCCAAAGCTTAATTGAGCTTGCTTGTATTTCAATATCGACCACGTTGGTTTTGATCTTAAAAGCTATATATGTTTTCTTCGGAACAACCTCAATATCACCAGGTAAATTTAATATGCCATTCTTAAAGCTTTCATATAATTCGATAACGTATGGAGATTTATTTTTCAAATGATATTCTTCAGTATACTCTGTAATTTCTTTTGCTACTTTTTCAAGTAATTCATTTTGCTTAGCGATAGGCTTAATACTTGGAGCACTGGCAGACTTTCTAATAGGATCAATTATTATAACGCCATTTGTATATTGTTTGATTTCCCATAACTCAATTGACAAGTCTTTAAAATTAGTAGCTTGCTTTTGATTTTCAGTAAATGAAGGAGATACAAAGCAAACTTTAGTTTGGCTCCAGTCTATATCATCACGTTTTAAGTTTTGCGAAAGGCTTTCATTGTATTCAATAATAAAATCAGCCTTATACTCCAGCATTAGATTTAGGTATGATACTCCTTGATCTACAACACTATGATTTTTGTCTCTTTTATATTCGATAATTATAAAAGCCTTAGCTTCTGAGTCAAAGGCTAATGTGTCAATCCTTTTGTTCTTTATTGTAAATTCGCTTTTAACCAATTGCAGTCCCATTATTGCTTTTAAGTTGGCTTCAAACAGATTTTGTATATCTTTTTCTAAGATGAACGGTTTTTCCTTTGCCTCTTCAAGGTGGACACCTTGTTGGTTATATACTATCATTGACAGTTACTTATTATCTAAAAAATCCTGTGCTATAAGATTGGCTTGTTCCAATATGGTTTTTACAGCTTGATCTTGCTTTTCGGGTGGATAGTGGAGATTCCGCTCAAACTGACCACCTGATTCCGATTTAAAGTGACCAGGGTATTCCGGACCAAAGTGACCACCTGATTCCGGATCAAATTGACCACCCCATTTTTGGTAGTTTATGCATCAGACGCTGGCCGTCCTTTTAAATGCCAAATACAGTCGCCGGGTGAACGAGTTGATCGGTAGCCTCATTAGGTATGCGAAATAGCGCTGAAAGCCTCTAATAAAGCAATGAACGGCCATAACCAGAATGGAGATCCTGCAATCACCTTGCATATTAAAGCTTCGAAAAGAAAAAAGAGGTTATAGATAGAGCAGCACCAGGCTAAATGGAAATTGGTAAATAATTATCTTTGTTTATGCTGCTAAAGCATGAGCTGCATTTCTTTGCCAGCAAACAGGTGGTCAGTTTTGCCACGGAATAGGGTGTAACATATCTCCGAAACGCCCAGTTTAGGGCTGCCTTAACTTTATTGAGATATGACGAAGCTGAACAACTTGATAAATCCTGATTCCCTTTAGTCACTTTACCACTTAGTAAGTACTTTTTGAATTTATTAAGAAACTCTTCGTTCACTTGAGCAAATGTTACATCTTGCCCTTTTGCAAAACTAAGCAGATGTTTATACGTGCTGTCCCAGTTACCAAAATTACCACCTGAGCCTTTGCGTTCGTTTGTTAATTGCTTAAAGTACTTGATAAAACTTGCCTGGCTTTTGAAACCTGTAACAACATTGTAATTTCCCTCCTGCATTTCGATAAGCCGCTTAGCTAATATAGTATCGGCTAAATTCTTTGTGCGTTTGTTGTGCTCTCTTTCATTGCTTGTAACCGGCTTTTCATAAAGAAACAATTTTAAATTTTCGTAGTGACTTTTTCCATTACTGTATATATCCAAAGACAACCTTACTCTGCCTTTCGTTAATTTCTGTGTTCTTAAACTTATTCCCATGTTATTGATAATTATTAGATTACAAATTTATGTACACCTAAAAATTATAATTTAAACACGTAAGTAAAACCTTTGTCAATAAAAATCTTTATTTTCTTTAAAGGATAAAGAAAGGCACATAGGGATAGATGGGCAGTTTTTTTAGTAATACTGTTTTCTTACTAAAATCGGTCACTTGGAAAATACTAAGAAACTATAAACGCCTAAGAAGCAGAATGAATTACGAAGGATAATCACCTCCCTATAAAAGGACAATAAAAGATTAAATAACTCATTATCAGATACTTAACTATTTACCGATACAAAACTTGCTAAATATATTCTCCAGCAAATCATCTGTGGTAACAACACCGGTGATCTCACCGAGGTAGTGAAGCGCCTGTTTAATATCCATCGACAAAAAATCAGAAGTTATGCTGCCATCAATACCGCCTAATACCCTTACAAGCGCCTCTTCAGTTTTTTGTAAGGCTTCGAGGTGGCGGATATTAGTAACCAGGGTTTCGTCACCGCTGAGCTGGTCTTTTACGGCAGACGAGTAAATCTTGTGTTTCAGATCGTCAATATGTCGTTTTTCTTTGGCTGAGATAAAAATAATGTCCGGAAGTCCCAACGGCTGGAGGAGGGAGGTAGCAGAAGTGGATAGATCCCGCTTATCAAAATTCTGATTAGCAAATAAATCCGCAAAGTTTTTTCCGGGCTTCCCGACTTTCTGGCTGCCCGGCTTATTCAGCAGATCTGCTTTATTGGCTACCACTAACATCGTAACCCCGGGTTTTTGCAGGCTGGCTATATCACTATTCAGTTCTTCAATAGTGATTTTAGCGGCATCAAAAACATAAACCAACAAGGCCGATTGGCTGATCTTTTCCATGGTGCGCTGTACGCCTATCTGTTCAATGGCATCGGTAGCTTCCCGGATCCCGGCGGTATCAATCAACCTGAAATTAATGCCCTGGATATTCAGCACCTCCTCAATCGTGTCTCTTGTGGTTCCGGGGATGTGGCTCACTATGGCACGCTCTTCATTAAGCAGAGCATTCAGCAGGGTTGATTTGCCCGCATTTGGCCTGCCTGCTATTACCGTGTTTACACCATTTTTAATGGCATTACCCAACTCAAATGAATTAATTAACCGGCCAACAATTTTGGTAATTTCGTGGATCAACTGTTTCAGCTGATCACGGTTGGCAAATTCTACATCCTCTTCGGCAAAATCAAGCTCCAGTTCAATGAGCGATGCAAAATTCACCAATTGCTCGCGTAGGGCCTGTAATTGGGTACTGAAACCTCCACGAAGCTGCTGCAGCGCCACCTGTTGTGATGCTTTGGAGTTGGAGGCGATCAGGTCGGCAACAGCCTCGGCCTGGCTCAGGTCGAGCTGACCATTCAGGAATGCCCTTAGCGTAAATTCGCCGGGTTTGGCCGACCGTGCACCTTTTTTGATGAACAGCTTAATGATGCTTTCAATAATATAACCCGAAGCATGACATGAGATCTCAACCACGTTTTCGCGGGTGTATGACCGCGGGCCAACAAACAACGATACCAGCACCTCGTCCAAAATCAAATCGCCATCGGCAATGCTGCCGAAATGGATAGTATGCGATGCCTGTTTGCTCAGGTCTTTACCTTTAAATACACTGTTGGCTATGTTTATGGCATCAGGGCCCGAAAGGCGAATCACAGCAATGGCGCCCACACCGTTTGGTGTGGCAAGGGCAACTATGGTATCGGTATTATCTGTCATTTTTTAGTTGATAGTTAATGGTTCATAGATCATAGCCTAAGCCCGCCTAATTTACCAAAGTGCAAAGGTCGTTATTTCGTGGTGATTTTTCTCACCTACTCCTCCTAATCCATCTCCATATGACTTGAACATGAAAAACGCAGGCACACCATGAACTATGATCCATGAACCATTAACTAAAATCTTTACCTTCGCAGGCAATTATGGTAACTTTTTTTGAAGCTTCTCTCGAAATTATTTCGGTACATCATGTTGGTAATCAATCGCAGGAAGAGATGTATGCACTTTCCGAACAGCCATTGGAATTAAAGGATGAGATTATTCCCAACCTGCTTATGCAATATTTTCTGAAACCTTTTGAAAAGGCTAACGAGGTTTATCACCTGATGCACAGCAGTGGCGACCTGGAACTAAACGAACTGCACCACTTTGCCACACAGGTATTTGGTGACAACACCAAATTTCATGAGGCGTCCGAGAAAATAGCGAAGCATTTATATAAGGTTACCAATCATCCCAATATCAAAGGCGGCGAACTCTATGTGGTTTACTTCAACAAAGTACAAATTGAAGGTAACCCACTGGATGCTATCGGTATCTTCAAGTCAGAAAACAAGGAAACTTACCTTAAAGTTTATCCGGATAAAGGCGGTTTCCAGGTTGATTATGAACAGGATGCCATCAATATTAACAAACTGGATAAAGGTGTACTGATCTTCAATATCGAAAAAGAGAACGGTTACAAGGTAGTTGTTGTCGATAAAACCAACGGCGGGCAGGAAGCCGCCCGTTTCTGGAAGGACGATTTTTTGCAGTTGAAGATCCGCAATGACAGTTTCAACCAAACCAACAATACGTTAGGCATTTACAAAAACTTCATCACCGAAAAAATCGATGAAGAATTTGAGATGAGCAAAGCCGACAAGATCGACCTGCTAAATCGCTCCATGAAATATTTTAAGGAGAAGGAAACTTTTGATATGGAAGAGTTTTCGAACGAAGTTATTGGTAATGAACAAGCCATTGAATCGTTCAAAAGTTTTAAAAACCAGTACGAGCAGGAATTTGACAGCCCGATAGCCGATAACTTCATTATTTCAGAAAATGCGGTAAAGAAACAGGCCCGGGTTTACAAAAGTGTGCTTAAGCTTGATAAAAACTTCCACATCTATATTCACGGCGATAAGGAACTGATTGAGAAAGGCTTTGACGATGGCCGGGCGATGAATTATTACAAAGTTTATTTTAAGGAAGAGGCGTAATCGCAAAAAACAACGGATAGGGAATAAACCTTTGTTTTTCGGGATAGTCATACCTACATCACGAAAAATAAACTTAATCACATGTCTGCCTTAAAAAATTTAGTCCTTAGTCTGTTCATTTTACTGGCGCTTTCTGGTTGTAGCGTAAAACACTATACCATAGGGATGAGTGAAAGTGAATTTAAAAACTCCGAAAAGTACAACCTGGAGTTAGTTGAAGAAACCTCACAGCATGCTGTTTACAGGAGAATAGCTTCAGCAGATGCACAATCAAAACCATTATCGTACCATTATTATTATTTCAATAACGGAACATTGGTACGCACAGGGCTTGTTGATGCGCCTAAACCAGGCATTGTAGTTTTGAGCAAATAAATGCCGCTATATTTTAAAACTGCACACCCCAGCGTTCTTCAATCCCCAAACCAAACAAGGCAAAATCATATTTAACCGGATCGTTAGCATCGAACTCGCGGAGCCTTTCGGTCAGTTCAACAGCGGTTTGCCAGTCGGTTTGTTTTCGGTCGATAAGATTGAGTTTGCGCGATACCCGGTCCACATGTAAATCGAGTGGGCAAATTAAGTCAGCAGGCTGGATGCGGTTCCAGATGCCAAAATCAACGCCGTTATTGTCCTTCCGCACCATCCAGCGTAAAAACATATTCAGCCTTTTGCAGGTGGATTTTTGCGATGGTGATGATACATGCTTTTTAGTACGATGCGGAAAATCGGACAAAGAAAAAAAGTATGAGCGAAAATGATTTAAAGCAGCCTCAATCGCTTGAACCTTTTCCTCCCCCTTCAGGGGGCCGGGGGGTATAAACGCATCCTCCAACGATTCAAACCGTTCATAATGCTGCCGAAAAAAAGCGATGAAATATAAAGTATCCACATCATTAAAAGTGCGGTGCTTGAACTTTAATAGCTTTTTCAGATCAGGCTCTTCATGATTGATGATGAAATCATAAGGCGCGCCATCCATCAACGTAATAAGTTCTTTGCATTTTTTGATAATGGTAACCCGTTGTCCCCAGGCCAGTGTGGCAGCCCAGAAACCCATGATCTCGATATCCTGCTTTTGGCTAAACATGTGCGGGATAGTTACCGGATCATTCTCAATAAATTCGGGGCGGTTATATTGGGCAACTTTCGCGTCGAGGAAAGCTTTGAGGTTTTCTGTCATGGGTATTTACAAAAACGTCATTGCGAGGTACGAAGCAATCCCAAACTATACAGAGCGGCTCTGCCTGTCGGGGATTGCTTCGTACCTCGCAATGACGCGTATTTTTTAATATAAAACTTAACTCAAGGCCTGTTTAATATCCTCTAACAAATCTTCAATATCTTCCACTCCAACACTCAAACGCAGCAAATTATCAACTACACCTGCTTTTTCGCGCTCGGCTTTGGGGATCGATCCGTGGGTCATGCTTACCGGGTGATTGATCAATGACTCAACACCGCCTAACGACTCGGCCAGTGAAAACACTTTAAATGATGATGCTATGCGGAAGGTCTCCTGCAGATCGGCACCCTTCAATACAATAGAGATCATGCCGCCAAAATCGCGCATTTGCTTTTTGGCGATTTCATGGTTAGGGTGATCAGTAAAACCCGGCCAGTAAATTTTTTCAACTTTTGGATGATCTTTCAAAAACTCAGCTATCTGACGTCCGTTTTCGCAATGAGCTTTCATGCGCAGGTGCAGGGTTTTGATGCCACGTAACACCAGGAAACTATCCATTGGTCCAGGGGTAGCACCACAGGCATTGTAAATAAACCAAAGCTTTTTATAAAGTTCTTCATCGTTCAGCATCAACGCGCCCATTACCACATCGCTATGGCCACCGATGTATTTCGTTACCGAGTGCATTACGATATCAGCACCCAAATCTATTGGGTTTTGCAGGTATGGAGATGCAAAGGTATTATCTACCACAAAAAGTAAATTCTTTTCTTTGGTGATCTTACCAATTGCTTCCACATCTACAATCCGCATAGTAGGATTGGTTGGAGTTTCTATCCAAACCAACTTAGTTTTATCATTCACATGAGCGCGAACAAGCTCCGGATCAGACAGATCCAAAAAGTGAAACTTGATGCCGTAGTTAGCAAAGATTTTAGTGAAGATCCGGTACGAACCTCCGTAAAGGTCATTACCGGTAATAACCTCATCACCCGGCGCAAGCAGTTTCATTACTGCATCGGTAGCACCCATACCGCTCGAAAACGCCAGGCCAAACTTTGCGTTTTCCAAAGCAGCCAAACAGTCTTCCAGTGCTTTTCGGGTAGGGTTAGTACCACGAGAGTACTCATAACCTTTGTTATCCCCCGGCGATTTTTGCCAGTAGGTTGATGTTTGATATATCGGCGTCATAATAGCGCCGGTAGTTGGATCGGGCTCCTGCCCTGCGTGTATTGCTTTAGTTGCGAATTTCATGAGTGGTAAGTGGTTGAATGGTTGATTGAGTGAGTGGTTTGCTTTCGGAATTAACAACTCACTCAATCAACCATTCACTTAATCAACTGTTCCTTTTTTTGTCTTTAAATACTGAATGTAACCATTTATTAATCTCAGGCAACTATCGTATTCTACCTGAAACGCTTGCAGTGTCTCGTTTGTTATAATCTCTTCATCTAATGCGATTATCAAATGATCGAGTGTTTCTGTTAAGGATCCTCTGGCCATTATACAAAAGCGAATATTATCCTGATAATGAAACCTGCCGTGTCCCTCAGCTAAATTATTGCCTATAGAACGAGAAGAACGGACAATTTGATCTGTAAGTCTATACCTTTCTTCAACAGGAAAGCTTTTTACAAATCCAGAAATGATATTTCTAATTTTCCGTGCTTGTTTCCATGTTTCAAGATCTGTAAATGAAGCCATTATTATTCAGTTAGTGAATAGTTGTTTAGGTTATCCGATTGATAAAGTTATGAAGAAATTCTAATCCTCAACAAGAAGATTGAAATACCAACCACTCACTTAATCAACCCATTCAACCACTCACTAACATTTAATACGCCCTCGCAAATAACACCCGCTGCGTCGATGGCTTACCTGTCAAAATACATTTACCTTCTTCCTGTTTATTATCCAAAGGTATGCAACGGATTGTCGCTTTAGTTTCCTCTTTTATTTTTTGTTCGGTTTCGGATGTACCGTCCCAGTGTGCACTGATAAAACCTGGCTCTTCATCGAGCATGCGTTTAAATTCGTCCCAGGTATCAACCTCGGTTGTGTTTTCGGCACGGAAATCAAATGCTTTTTTATAGATATTTTGTTGAATCTCTTCAAGCAGGTTTTCTATAACCTGAGCAAGACCTTCCTGGTTAACGGTTTCTTTTGTTTTGGTATCACGGCGGGCCAGTTCAACTGTTCCGTTCTGCATATCACGGCTGCCTATGGCTACGCGTAATGGAACACCTTTCAGTTCGTATTCAGCAAATTTAGCTCCCGGGCGGTGGGTATCGCGGTTATCAAACTTAACCGAAATACCTTTAGCCTTAAGTTCCTTTTTTAGCGAGTTAACATAAGCGCTGATGTTATCAAGCTCTTCCTGGTGCTTGTAAATCGGAACAACTACTACCTGAATAGGTGCCAGCTTTGGAGGCAATACTAACCCCGCGTCATCGCTATGGGCCATAATAAGCGCTCCAATCAAACGGGTTGAAACACCCCATGAAGTGGCCCAAACATGCTCAATTTTATTTTCTTTGTTGGTGAACTTTACGTCAAAAGCTTTTGCAAAGTTTTGTCCCAAAAAGTGTGATGTGCCGGCTTGCAGGGCTTTACCATCCTGCATTAGCGCCTCAATACAATAGGTATCCAAAGCTCCTGCAAAACGCTCGTTAGCTGTTTTACGACCTTTCACCACCGGCAAAGCCATCCAGTTTTCGGCAAAATCGGCATATACATTCAGCATTTGCTCGGTTTCGGCTACGGCCTCATCAGCTGTTGCGTGGGCTGTGTGGCCTTCCTGCCATAAAAATTCACTGGTACGCAAAAACAAACGCGTACGCATTTCCCAGCGCATAACGTTAGCCCATTGGTTAACCAAGATAGGCAGGTCGCGGTATGATTGGATCCAGCCCTTGTAAGTGTTCCAGATAATCGTCTCTGATGTTGGGCGGATGATGAGCTCTTCTTCAAGCTTGGCTTCCTCATCCACAATTATATTTCCTTCTCCATCATTTTTGAGGCGGTAATGGGTTACAACAGCACATTCCTTGGCAAAACCGTCAACATGGCTGGCCTCCTTACTAAAGAATGACTTGGGTATTAAAAGCGGGAAATAAGCATTACTGTGACCTGTATCTTTAAACATCTCGTCAAGCACCGCCTGGATCTTTTCCCATATCGAATAGCCGTAGGGTTTAATGATCATACAGCCTCTAACCGGCGAATACTCGGCCATGTCAGATTTAATTACTAAGTCGTTAAACCATTGCGAATAATCTTCGTCTTTACTAATAACACCTTTGCTCATATTGATTGGATAGAATTTGGACTTCTGTAATTGTTGTATATTGCTGCCAAATTTATAAATTTAAAACTTATTTGACCTTGCACTTTTTACTTACCTGCATATGAAACGGAACATCGTGATAGGAATGTTTATTATCGGTGCCATGGCGCTGAGTTCCTGCTCTACAACCAAGCTTGCATCAAACCAAAGTAATGACAACGTTTATTTTTCTGATGCACGAGCGGGCGATGAACCTGTTTATGCACAACAGCCGGCTTACAACCAAACCCCGGTTGCAGAGGATGGATATAGCGATGACGACGATGATTACTTTTACTACGATGATTATTCGGCACGTATAAACCGTTTCAGTTATTTTTCCCCATTTGGTTATTACGATGACTTTTATTCAGCATATAATCGCTATCCTTATTACAACTACGGCCTTGGTTATGGTGGCTTAGGCGGCTATTATGGTGGCCTCGGTTATGGAGGCTACGGCGGCTGGGGACCAGGATATGCATACGGTCTTGGCTGGGGATATGGCGGTTGGGGATTAGGCTACGGATATGGCGGCTACGGATACGGCGGTTATTACGGTGGTGGTTACGGATACGGTGGATATGGCGGTTACTATGGTGGAGGCTATGCTTCGTCAGGTACAGCACGTCCTTATCGTGGTAATGGCAATCCTTTTGCAGGCAGCGGGCGTCGCCCTGTCAGCAGTGCCACTTCCGGTATAGGCTACATTCCCGGAGGTCGTAACAGACCATTGGGCAGCAGAACGAACACTTACAGTAACGGCAGCAGCAATAGCGGAAATAACAGTTATAATAATAACAATGGCACCCGCTATGCACGCCCGGCCCGTACGGACGCGGCGCCTACCCGTGATGCACAGCCGGTTTACAGACAGCCACAGGTTGAACGTACATCACAGCAACCATCATATACACCATCACCAAGCTCAAGCGGCGGCAGTTCACGCAGCACAGGCAGCAGCAGTGGCGGCGGTGGCGGCAGACCATCAAGACCATAAACCTAAATCTTATATTTTATTTACCTGAATTTTATGAAAATCAAGTATTTACTAAGCATAATTGCTATAGTAGCAATTACTAAAGATAGTTTTGCGCAATACTCACAGGATGCCATCAGGTTTTCAACCTTTCAAACCGGGTCAACCTCACGTATCAAAGCTATTGGCAACGCCGGCACCGCCGTAGGCGGCGATTTGAGCTCAGTTAGCGGCAACCCCGCCGGCTTAGGCTTTTTTACACACTCGGAGGTTAGTATTACCCCTGAGTATGATAACTCTAAAATAAACTCCACCTTTTTTGGACAGGCAGGAAGCGCCAACCGTAACGATGTGAACATGAGCAACGCTGCCATTGTATTTTATCAGCAGCTAACCACCCGTGGGCGCGACAAAAGCAAAGGCTGGTTAAGTATTAACTATGGCGCGGGCTACAGCCGTACCAATAACTTTTATGAAAACGTTGCTTACGGCGGTACAAACCAAACCAGTTCTATTTCTGATTACTATGCCGGTATTGCCAAGCGCGAAGTATCTCAATATGGCAGCGTCAACCCCAATGGGCTCGATGGCTGGGCATATGATCATGTCCTGATCGATAATTTTGGCCCGGCAACTGACCCAAATTCGTATTCAAGCACGGTGAATGTTCCGGTAAGGCAGTTGGCGGGGATTACCCGTACCGGCGGCCAGTCGGAGTTTAACCTTTCGTTCGGTGCCAATTACAGCAATAAGCTTTACTTAGGTTTGGGACTGGCTATTACCGATATCAGGTATAATTCGCACGCCAGGTTTACCGAAAATGGCAACGCCATTATAACCAATGGCGGCAACCCTACCGACTTTTCATCCACTTTTGCGCAAGACCAAAGTACCAAAGGCTCGGGCTTCAACGCCAAATTGGGTATTATTTATAAACCTATACAGGCCTTACGTTTAGGTTTTACATTTACCTCACCAACGTTTTATAATATTGATGATTCATATTCCGAAGGGCTTGCCACGCAATACACAGGTGGCAAGAGTCATCAAAACGAATCCGAACCATATCAGCTAAGCTACAATCTGCGTACGCCGTTAAAATTAGCAGGTGGCGCGTCTGTTTTCATAGGCAAATATGGTTTCATAAGCGGCGATGTTGAATATATCGATTATACCACTACTCATTTAAGCAGTAACGACAGTTATACTGCCGATGGTGACAACAGTGATATCAAATCACTTTACCGCTCAACAGTGAACCTTCATGTGGGCGCCGAAGTAAACGTGAACAGCCTCGTTTATCTGCGCGGCGGTTACAGCCAGCAAGGTAACCCAATGAAAGACCTGGGCAGCAATATTAAAACAGTTAGCGGCGGCATAGGCTTTCATTTTGGTGCTTATTTTGTTGACGCTACCTACGCCAGGGTAACCGGCAAACAAACCATTTTCCCTTATGAAGTAGGTGCGACCAGTCCTTTTGCCGATTTGAAAAAAACTAACAACAATGGATTCCTTACTTTAGGGTACCGCTTTTAACCGTTGATTTTTTTAATAGATTACGCTTATTGCGTTGATCTGTTCCACAGCCTGTCTTTTCGCTACGAAAAGACAGGCTGTTTCATTTAACGTCTATCGTTGTGCCGTTGTTGATGTCGTCGCCAACAATGCCGAAAAAGTTAAAATGTGCTATTATCAGCGAAATCAACGTAATCAAAATATCAACGGTCAAATTAAGTAACTTGCCATTCATAATTTAAATTGACCATGAACAAAAATCTACTTAAAAGCACCGGTTTGTTAGTGCTATTGACTGGTATCGGCATTAATGCCCGGGCGCAGCAATCAGCCGAAACAAAAGCATGGGTAGCCAAATCAAATGAGTATACCAAAATCATCATCGATCTGGATAAAAAATATTCGCCCGAATACGGATCATCGCAAGGTCTTGCAGAATATGACAGCGACATCGCTATACCAACCCTCCAAAACATCATGGCCGAACGCAAGGATGAAGAGACCGTTGTCGCTAAACTTACCGAAGCCCTTAAGACTGAAAAAAATACTTTTATTCAACAGGATATCAATATCATTATAACCCACCTCAAACTGGGTTTTCGCCAGCAGGACTTTGAGTTGAGCCGCCAGGTCCCTTTTTTAAATGCGTCCTCAACCATTTACAGCGGACTGGAAACACTGCTTGACGATCAAACCCCCGAAGCCCGTCGCCAGGCAGCGGTAATGCGTATCCGTAAATATGCAGGACTGGAAAAAGGTTATAAACCATTGACAACCATTTACAGGGAACGTCTGCAGCACCAGATGGACGGCAAAAACATGATCTATCCGTCAAAGCAACGCATGGAAACCGATCTGTCGCGCAATGCGAGTATCGTAAGCGGCATCGCCGAGCTTTGTACCAAATACAAGGTGACCGGATGGGAACAACCTTATGCCACCCTGAAAAAACAGCTGGAAGATTATGACAAATGGGTAAAAGCAAATGTACTGGTAAAAGCCCGTACAGATTTCAGGCTCCCACCCGAAGAGTATGCTATGAACCTCGAAGCTTATGGTATAGATATTCCACCTGCAAAGGTAGCAGAGATGGCCCATACGCTGTTTAAACAACTGCAGGATGAAATGCAACCTATTGCCGAGCAGATAGCAAAAAAAAGGAACCTGCCATCAAGTGATTATCGTGCTGTGGTCCGCGAACTAAAAAAAGAGCAGATTCATGGTGATTCTATTATTCCACTGTACGAGCAGCATTTAAAAGATATTGAAGGCATCATTCGCGATCATCAACTGGTAACGCTGCCAAACCGCCCGGCTATTATCCGTTTAGCTACGGCCGCCGAAACTGCGCAGAGCCCGGCCCCCCACATGGTGCCACCACCATTTCTGAACAATACCGGCCAGCGTGGCGTATTTGTACTGCCATTAAACATGCCCGCATCACCCGGCGAAAAAGCTACAGACAAGTACGATGACTTTACTTTTGATGCCGCCTCGTGGACCATCATTGCCCACGAAGCAAGGCCGGGCCACGAATTACAGTTTGATAAAATGGTAGAAGAAGGGGTATCACAGGCACGCGCCCTGTACGCTTTTAACTCAACTAATGTGGAAGGCTGGGGCTTATATTCCGAATATATTACCCGCCCTTACATGCCTTTAGAAGGACAGTTGGTATCGTTAGATTATCGCCTGCTCAGGGCCGCCCGCGCCTTCCTTGATCCTGAATTGCAGGCTGGCAAGATAACCCAGCAACAGGCGCTTGATGTATTGATGAACGATGTAGTACAATCGCGTGCGTTTGCCCGCCAGGAAGTTGAGCGTTATACTATTAACGCTCCCGGCCAGGCCAACAGCTATTTTTATGGCTTTACCAAAATGATTGCCTTGCGCAAAGATACCGAGGTTGCATTAGGCAACAAATTCAACGCTTTGCATTTCCATGATTTCATCTTGTCGCAAGGGATCCTGCCGCCGGCATTGATCCGCGAGGCGGTGATGAATGATTTTGTGCCGAAAGAGAAGGCGTTGTAAGATTTTCTATAAAACGCAAAAAGCGGGATGTTTTAAAATTATCCCGCTTTATTAGTTATTTACGATGTCGCGATAGAGCAAGCGAAGCGGGAAAAATAATGCAACCCGTGATTCTGCGCGATTTGCAGGCCCAGTCCCCTAATAACAAAAGAACACAAGGGCGCGATGACGGTATCGATATGTATACATTACTCCGTAAACACCCTATAATTAACATCCATTACGCTCCGGCTTTGCAGCTTCGATTTTAGCAGCTCAAGCAGCGTGGCCCATTCCGGTGCCGAAAGTTCATGATTGGCCGGGGTTATATAAATATCGGTTGTTTTAATAAAACCTTCTTTGGGGTTGGCTGAGATACTTACCCCTTTGCTTACGCGGATGTTTTTGATTTTTGCTCCAAGCTCATATCTGCAGAAACTTGTTAGATCGGCAAGGGTAACTATGCGGTCTTTAGTGGTGAGGCCGTATTTATAGGCCTGGATCCGCTCGGAAGCTCCAAGACTGTTTCGGCCGCCTGTGGTCGTGGTGAGAAGCCTTAAACTATCCGGCTTAAGTTTAATGGCTTCCGCCTGCTGTAGCTTTGACCCTTTGCGGATATTGTTGGCATTATCGGCAAGTGTTGTCCAAAAGCTGAGGTATAACATGGCCGCTTTGTTTGCCGGTTTTAGTACCAGGTAATTTACCAGTTCATGATTGTCTTTTGAACTTTTGGACTTTTTTTCGATAACGGAGATATTTTGCTCCAGTGTTTTTAGGGCGGTTGTTAAAAAGTCGCTTCCGTATGCGGCAAAGGCCGCTTTTTCGTCGCGAAGCAACTCAAACAAATATTCGATAGTTTGCCTGGCGTTACGTGCATCAAAACGCTCGGCGCCGCCATTCCTGATGGAGTAACTGCCCTCATAATTAATACCGGCCTGGCTATACGGGATCTCGTTATACCGAACGTCATTGTCGTCATGCAGCTCATGGATCGATAAAAAATGATCATAAGCACCTGGTTTTATTGGGATGATATCGCTGATCTCCTTGATCCTGAATTTTTGTTGGTGAAGCCGCCTGCTCATTACCGGGAAACAGTTTAAATGTAACTGTAGTTCATCAATGGCATTTGCCGGGATTGCCGCCGGGAATACAATTTTGAACCACAAGCAGGGTTTAAGCGCTTTCAGATCCTGCTCGTTAAAAAACGACAGCAACTCAACCGGATAGTTTGCTTTGAAGGCGGTAATATTACTTAGCCGCTCATCGGTGAGCGAAATAAAATGATTGTTGTAATAGGTCCTTATGTCCCGCGTTATAAGGTTAATGATATGCTGATCATAAAAAACAGGTTTCTGATCGTCGGCTTGTTCATCAGCGTAAATGAGGCCAGGTTCAGTATCAAGCTGTGAACCATCCAGATAAAATTTAGTTACCTGGAGCAGGCTGTAAAAATCGGTATTGCTGATGTAAACAGGCCAGTCGAAATAAATTCCCGCATTTTTAAAAGTATTCAATGCTACTGCTGTTTCAATGCCTATCCAAAGGGTGTTAGGTTCGCCAAAAGCACCAGTGCGGACGTTTAGCAATGTATTCTTCTGCCCATTTTCAATATGTTCCTGCAGCCTGCCCCCGTTGAAGCTGTATTTTATTTCGGCATTAAATACAGAGTTAGCACCAGCAGGTGTAAAATAAATGTCCAGTTGTTCCGGGCTGGTTTTGCCAACCTCCGCTGCCAGCTGTTTCCGGAAATAAAAATGATTGCCGATGTTCAATATTTCTGAAGCCTCGATGGGTTTACCCTTCAATATGGCATGGGCGGGAAGGGGAGCCGTTAAATAGTCGGAGGCCAGGATCCTGGATATTTTGTTCAGGATGCGATGCTCCAGGTTTTTAACATCGTTGTTTAAATTAAACAATTCGGTGCTCAGGGCTTCAATCAAAAGCTTTACCAGCGGATCAACATCATTTACGTTTTGAACGCCCCAAAACTCGGTGGCGTTCTTCAGCATGCGGTTCCTGATCTCTTCTTTTGAGTTATAAAATATATCGCTCATAGGTTTATGCTGATAGCGGGCTTAGGAATAAAGCAGTTTTGAACAAATATGTTTCGCCGGTTTTGTTCAGTTTGCCTTTAATGGTTATATCTACTTTCTTTTTTATCTCGCTCACGTTGCGCAAGGGGTAAAATTTGTTGATCTCGGTAATGTTCACGCTGATATCAATATCATAAATCCTATTTTCAAATTTGCTGATAGAGCGCAATAACGATTGCCTCAGCTTTTCTTCCCAGATAGTCTCACTCATAATGAGTTCAAAATCCATATCCCAGATCTCGCAGCCAAATTCGGGGTTGTAACGGTGCTCGCCAAAACGGGTAAAAATAATGAGTTCGATGTATTGCGATATAGACGCACCAAGGTCTTGTTTATCAAGGTCCTGGCCATTATTGATATGGCTAAAGCGGAGCGGTTTTGAATAAAGCGGGTTTAGCATAAATGATATTATTGGATTGCGTCTGTGTTAAATTTTAACTTTTTATAAACATTTATTTTCAAAAATAGTTGTAGATATGTTTTATTGGTTACAAATAGTTGATAAAGCATTGATTTTTTGATAATTATTACACTATTGGTTAATTAATAAATATGAGCTAAATATTATAAATGCAGCTTTTTTAGCTGTAAATAAACCGAACCGATACTATAATATTAGATGAAACCTGTAAACAATAGCGACCTAAACCGGGCTTATCGCAAATTCATGATGTACCTTATTACATTACTGGGTTTTGCCATCATTATCGTTTACTTCTTTTTTGCAACCTCGGGCCGTGAGCTTGAATTATTAAATGCCCGCGTTAAAAAAACAGATCAGCTGATAGCGCTCCGTACCGATATCAATAACAGCTTTGAATTGATCCTCCTGCGCATGCAGCAACTCTCGCAGTATGCAAAAATGAATTCGCAGGAGCTTAATAACCAAACGGTACTGCTTAATGATATCCAGGAGAGCAATCAGCATATCCGTGAGCGACTGCAAAGTAACCCTTACCCGCTTAAAAGTTTTGAGTTGTATAAAAAGCTCAGCAACGATATTGAAACCATTGCCAGTATCAAAGATTCGCTTTTTACCACACGTTTCCAGATTGAAAGCCTTCGCTCACAGTTAGAGTCGTGCAGCCGGGTAAATAAATCGGCTATTAACCAGTTAAACCATCACTATCCGCATTAATAAGCCATATGTTAAAATTTAGTTTAAAAGAACGGAGAGAAAAATTCTTGTTTTTCATGGGGATGTTTTTAGTAACGTCGGTGATATTGTGCGTGGCTATATTTTATAATTATGGCAACGAAGGGTTAGTATCAAAAAGCGAGTTTGCTAAAAAAGTAAACGAAGAAGAGCAGTTTGAAAGCCTTGTTACCGAAGCGTTACCAACCGTTGATACAACGTATCATAAAATAGTAAAGTTTAACCCCAACGTGCAGGCCGTTTTTTTGGAGAATGATATCAGCGGTTCAATAGGTGCCATAAAGTCATATTACAACCGCCGCCCTTATGACGCGCGGTATAAATGCTTTATCCACGCTTCAAAACTGTTGCAGGCACTTTTTTATGATAAGCGCGAACTAACGGGCAATTATAACGATATCAGGAACATAAAAGGATCGGTTGATGACTGCCACATTGCACAGCGGCAATTGCAGCAAAACATGAGCATGGCCCGGTAAGCATCATCATACATCTACCATATATAACCTAAGCAAAATGAAAAACGATTACAACGACGGGAGGCCCGTCGATACTAACCGGAACACCTACACATTTCTATACATTTTTACTGGTGTAGTTGTTATTGCCGGTATCATTTTCCTGCTGCGGAGTTCATTGTTTGAAAAGAGAGTGATCAACGCCCGTATCCTGAAGGATGAGATAGCC
Source organism: Mucilaginibacter sp. R-33 (assembly GCF_049949235.1). NCBI lineage: Bacteria > Pseudomonadati > Bacteroidota > Sphingobacteriia > Sphingobacteriales > Sphingobacteriaceae > Mucilaginibacter > Mucilaginibacter sp. R-33. The sequence goes on along the minus strand of NZ_CP188089.1, from coordinate 3,762,735 downwards.
CTGAACGAGCACCTGGTTTACTCGGATAATACGGCCAATGCAAAAAACTGGCTTTGGGAGTTTGGCAATGGCGATAAATCAACTCAGCAAAACGGGAGCTACCGCTTTAAAAAAACAGGCGACTATATCATACGGCTTACCGTTGACCGCAATTTGACGCAGCAATTCCCGGTTAGCGTAAAAGATAGTACCCCAACCATAGCTGCCGATACCCTGATTACAATTAACGGCCCCACACAAGGGATTGTAAATGAACAGGTAAGGCTTGAGGCGCAGGGTAATGCCCGGATTTTTGAATGGTCGTTTGGGGAAACCGGCCGGGTGGATGTTAAAGGACCAACTGCACTCTACACCTTTCACAATCCCGGTACCTATTTCATCAAACTGAGCACGGATAAAAGCAGGCGCCCGGTCTATCACCGCATGCGTATTACGAACCCCGATTCAACATTTGCCAACCAGATCGTAAACCCAGGTGAAAGCGAGCGTCGTGTAATCGATGATATCAGGGCACACCTGCAGGCCATAGCCAACGGCCGTGATTTTAACCGCCATTATTATTACCTGGTTAGGAGATATTTCTGCGGAGACGAGAAAGTTACCGTAAATCTTGAAGATAACGGTGAGAGCAAACGGACTGACTTTTACTCTTACTGTATGCGGTTAACTTTTGGAGGTGGCATCAGTGTTGACGAAGCACAAGTTACCCTAAAGCCAAAATCAAACTGTTCAAGCATGCTTTCGGTAAGGCAGCATGCAACCACTGCCGCCCCCGAAAAGAGGCCCAGATAAATCCATTTTAAAACCTATTTGCATCAACCAACATGAAAAATATATTAAGCTTCATTTTATTAACCTGTATAGTAATTGCGGCCCGGGCGCAATCGCCGGTATCACTTGGCAAAACGGTGGTAACACTGCCCAAAGCTTTTGAAAAACCTGATGAGCGTACCAGCATTTACAATACCGACGACCGTACTTCCTTGCCGTGGATCGTATTTTCGGACAGGGCCGAAAATTATACATATACCTCGCCGGGCGGAACGCTGGTAATGAAAAAAATAAGTTTCATGGAGCCTTTTTATGTAAGTGAACAAAAAAACGGGTTTATAAAACTAATTAAGTACCAGGCCGGCATGGTACAAGGTAAAAAGCTTACCAATAAAAAAGGCTCGCAAAGTTACGGATGGATCAGCATTTCAAAGGTGTTGCCCTGGCAGTCGGCTTTTACCAGCACAAATGGTTATCCCGAAAAATATATCACCATTATAAGTGGTGCCGGTCCGCTTACTATGCCCGATTATTATTATGACAAAACTGATTCGGCATACATTTTTGCCGGTCCCGATCAAAGCCAGAAAAAAACCAAAGTGGCGCTGCACAATGTGGTTTATGTATACAAAAAATCTGACGACGGGAAAAAAGTATTGGTAGGGTCCGATCCGCAGTTGATTGCCGATAATGCAGCTGGCAGTGTTTATGGCTGGATAGCCGCCGACGCCGTTCATAGCTGGGGCGATAGGCTATATATCGGGTCGGCAAGGGAAAATCAGCCGTTGATCAATGATTCTATTGCGAAGTATATCAACAGTTCCCTGAAAACCAATAATAGCAAGGGAGGTACGGGCTATTTTGCTTTTGACCCCTTACTGGCCGATAATGCTCCCTTGTTATTGAGCATGCCTGTAAGCTCATCTGCATCGGGTAATCTTAGCCTCGGCTTCGCAACCGATGTTTATGATAAAAGCCATAACAGTGTGCTCAATATCAAAGGCGGGCATTTAGCATATAAGGATTATCTCAAGATCCGTAACAATGTTCACCACGTTAACATTGTGTTTGTGGTTGATGGCGGTAGCCCTATGCGCAATTATTTTTCAGGTATTACAAGCACTATTCAATCATTTGAAGATATTTTTGATGCGCATGCCAGGGGTAACCAGGTTAGATATGGGGCTGTAGTTTACCGTAACGCGTCCGGTTGTCAAACCGGGGGCATCCAGTCAACCCCGCTCAGTGCCGATTATCGTAACCTGGTAAAATACCTCGAATCGCAGTCAACAGTAACAGGTAACTGCGCCCCGGTGATAAGTTCCCAACCTGTTTTTGACGGCATCCGCACGGGATTAAGCCTGTTTGGCAATCATCCGGACGAAACCAACCTGGTCATCCTGATTGGTGCCACCGGTGCTTTAGATCGTAATTCGGTAGGGGTTAATACGGTGGCCAGTCAGATAGCGGCCTCCAACGCCCGCTTGTTAGCTATCCAGGTATTTAGCGATTATAACCCTATTTACAATGATTTCGTGATCCAGGCAAGACAAATTGTATCACAATCTGCGGTAAAGCTGGCCGATTATAAAAAACAGCGCATGGTGAATGGAGAAGGCCTTACCAACGTGCAGCAATTCAATACATCGCTTTCCGATTCGGTTTCTTTTTACCTCGATTATCCCAAAAAGAGCCTGATCCAGGGCGCTGTGGTGTTTCCGCCCAAGAGAGTGGTAAAATCAAACCAGGCCATGAGTTTGGCAGTTGAACGCCTGATGCGCGAAACAGATTATGATATCCGTAACCAGATCCATACGCTCGACAGCGCATTCAGGCTTACCGGGCGCGAAAACCGTTATGTACAGCCGCTGGTTATGCAGCAGCAGGGGCAGCCATCAACCGATTTGGGAAACAATATGCCGCATAACGCTTTCAAATATTACCTCAGCGCCGAAGCGCCCAGGAACCTGGTAAATGAAAGCAAGGGGCAGCTGCAATACCTGCTGATATTGAACGAGCAGGATTATAAGCAGCTGACAGATCTGCTGTCGCTCATGATAGGCGAAAACCTGCAGCGGGACGCGTCCGATTACCGCTCAAAATTGGTTGATAACTATGTTGACATCGCTTCCAAGCATTTAGGGCTTAACTTATCTGGCGGTGATATTAAAGACATGACCCTTGCCGATTATTTTCTGCGGGTTACCAGTTTACCCTTACCCGGCAAAAAAGATTTCTATAATAAGAAGGTGAATGATCTTAAACATAACGATGATATGCCGCAGGCGCAATTTGAGGCATATATCCACTATTTGATCCATAGCAGTGATGTTATTAAACAGGCTGCTATTACCAACCAACACTTTACGTCAAACGGCAAAACCTATTATTATATAACCCAGGCTAACCTGCAATAGCATATGAACATAGTTAATTTAAGCGAGTCGGTGAAATCGGCGGTGCGGGTAGCGCAGTCATTAGCCAAAGAATATCACCATAAGGAATTCGGTCCGGCGCACCTTTTAAAAGGCTTGATGCACCAGGAAGTGGGGTTGAAGAGCCTGCTTCAATCCATCGGGAAGGACACGGCTTACATAAGCGATTGGGCCGAAGTGCGCATTGAAGATTATTCGGCCGCGTTAACCGTGCCCGACGAAATGTTAGGTAACAGCCAGGTAAAGCAGGTATTTGAAGAAGCCGATAATGTGCGCATAAAATTAGGCCAGGATTTGATTACGCCCGTTTGTGTGTTGATTGCGTTAATAAAGCCCAATGTGGGTTTTGATGCTAACCAGCTAAAATCCTTCCCGGTAAAAGAACGCGAGTTACTGGATATTTATTTGAGTAATGAGGATGTTAACCATGCGGTAAATCCCTCTGCGCAGGCCACAAACGGCAGCGATGCACCCAAACAAACAACAGCATTACTCAAATACTGTGTAGACCGCACAAGCCTGGCCAAACAGGGTAAGGTAGATCCTATCATAGGCCGGGAGCGCGAAACACGGATGGTGATGGAGATCCTGAGCCGGCGCACCAAGCCCAATGTAATGATCACCGGCGACGCGGGCGTTGGCAAAACAGCCCTGGTTGACGGGTTCGCGCTTAGCATTGTAAACGGACAGGTACCAGCGTCGCTTAAAAATGTACAGCTTTTTGAACTTGATCTGGGTTCATTGATCGCGGGGGCATCTTACAAAGGAGAAATTGAAGACCGGTTAAAAAACATCCTGCGCGAGATAAAGCAGTTTGAAAAAGCTATTCTGTTTATTGATGAGATCCATACACTGCTTGATAATAAAGGGCCGATAGGCGGCGGTGTTGGCAACCTGCTGAAACCGGAACTTGCCCGCGGCGAAATAACGGTGATTGGTGCCACTACCATCGACGAATACCGCAAAGTGATTGAGCCCGAACAGGCATTTAGCCGCCGGTTTGAGGTGCTGCAGGTAAATGAGCCCGATACGCCTACAGCTATTAAAATGCTTAAAAAACTGGTGCCCCAATATGAGGAGCACCACAACTTAAAGATAGACGATAATACTGCCGAAGAGTGCGTTAGACTGGCGCAGCGGTATATGAAAGACCGTCGCCTGCCCGACTCTGCCTTCGACCTGCTCGACCGTACCATGGCTGCTATCCGTTTAATGAACGATACCACCGATACTGCCCTTTCCGAACTCCGCACCGAACTGAACGAATTAAAAGCACTGAATGATGCGGGTGATTTGATCGGAGCGTACAAATGGCTTTACACCGTGTATCGCAATAAAATAAGCGCGGTGTTGTTAGGTCAGCTGGAAGATGAAACCCAGGTTGATACTTTTGAAACGCCTGATGAATACATCGCTTACTTTGAACGCAATTTGAGCCGGCTTGAGGAATTGGCTCAAAATAAAACCGAGGTAGTAGATAAACATGATATTGCCGCTATTATCTCCTATAAAACAGGCATTCCCTTAGGCAAGATCCAGGCACAAGAGAAAGAAAGGCTTTTAGGCATGGAAGGCTTCCTGAAAAAACGGGTTGTTGGGCAGGACCAGGCGTTGAAAGCCGTTTCTGATGCCATACTCGAATCGCGGAGCGGACTGAACAAAAAAGGGCAGCCCATCGGCTCATTCTTTTTGCTTGGCCCAACAGGCACCGGTAAAACGGAGCTGGCCAAATCAATAGCCGAGTTTTTATTTAATGACGAAAAAGCGATGATCCGCTTTGATATGTCGGAGTTTAAGGAGGAGCATTCGGCCGCATTGCTGTATGGCGCGCCGCCGGGCTATGTGGGGTATGAAGAGGGCGGCTTGCTCGTAAACAAAATAAGGCAGCAACCTTATTCGGTTGTGCTGTTTGATGAAATTGAAAAGGCACACCCATCGGTATTTGATATCTTTTTACAGATCCTGGATGAAGGGCATATGCACGACAGGCTGGGCAAGCAAGGCGATTTTTCAAACGCGCTGGTGCTATTTACCTCAAACATTGGCAGCGAGTGGGTATCTGAGCAAATTAGCCGGGGGCATATGCCTACATCAAACCAATTGATGGAAGTGATGGCCAATAAGTTCAGGCCGGAGTTTTTGGCGCGGTTATCAGAAATTGTACCCTTTGCACCTATACATGAAGAAAATGTAGTACGCATCTTTGAGATCCAGCTCAAAAGCCTTATACAGGCGCTTGAAAAAATGGGCATAAACATGCAGTTAAGTGCCGAAGCCAAAAATATGCTGGCTTTAAGCGGTTTTACACCCAAATATGGTGCACGGCAGCTATCGGCGGTGATCCGTAACCAATTGCGCAGGCCAATATCACGCTATATTATTTCGGGCGAACTGAAAAAAGGAAATACTATCGCCATAGATAAAAAAAGTGATGATACTGAATTATTGTGGAGCATTAGTTAAGTAATTTAACTGAAATACATACTGTTAAAAACAATTTTATAGTTATTGCATTATAACATAAACACTTTCATACTTATCATTTATTAAATAAAGCTATGTTTAATTACGAAATAGGGGGAAACGAAACAAAAGTTGATTCCTCAGAAGCATTTGGTGAGATAGCTCCCAATAAAACTTTGTTTATTCAAAAATTAACTGATAATGAGCCGCTGAGACCTGAGAAGGTTGAGGGACTTAAAAATGTTGAAGAGGTTTTTGCTCATTACAAGCCAAAAGTAAGTGTTGAGCTTGAAAGAGAAAACGGATCAAATGTTACCGAAACGCTGCACTTTAACAATCTTGGCGATTTTGCCCCCAAAAACCTGGTACAACAAAGTAAATACCTGCATAAGCTTAATATCCAGCGCGAGATGTACCTCAATATCATGAAGCAGCTGAAAACCAACAAAACGCTGAAGTCAACCCTTGATAACGCCGAAACCAAACAGGCCTTTATTGAGGCGTTAAAAAATATAGTAACCGAGCTTGACCAATAATTAGCTAATCCTAAACATTTAACAACACGATCATGGCAACACCAAACGAGCAGATCCTGAATGAAAATTCAACAGACCAGGCTCTTAAAATAAAAGAAAGAAGCGGCGCGGCACCTCTATCAACCAGTTTAGATAAACTATCAAAAGTTGGTGGTTTTGATTTGCTGGAAGCTACTATTGATGGCCTTCAAAACCTGAACCCCGAACGCAAAGCCCGTAAACAGATCTTTTTAACTGATGATGAGAAGAAAGGGGAGCGCGAAGAACTTAAGCTGAAGCTTAATCAATGGATAGAAGCTTTGGAAAGCGGCGAATCGGTTAGCGATACTATTCAGAAAAGCGCCGAAAAACTGCAAAGCGTTGAAGAAAACCTGAACAAAAATTTACTCAATGTATTGGAAAGCACCCGCGAGCTTGAACAGGCTTACCGCACAGTGCATTTGTTTTATAAAAACACCGAACAGGATAAGCTGAAGAATGTGGTATTAATGAATGCCACGATCGATCAGTTGAAAGAGCTTGATAATCCGCGCTTTATTGAATATGCTGCAAATGAACTCAAGCAAAATTATGACAGGCTGGATCTTCGTCAAAATTATTCAATCCTGGTTGTACCCGGCTACCTTGGCTCAAACAAGGTAGTTGAACGCTGGTCAAAAATAGCCTATGATAATAAAGTAATGCTGGTGACCGATTTTGCGGATCTTGAACAACCGGATGATGTGATAGACCTGTTTACATCAGCCAATTTAACCGGCGGCGATGCCTTTAAATCAAACACCATCATGACTTGTAACTGGCTGGTAGGCCGCGGCAAAGTTGCCGAAGCGGGTGAAGAGGATGACTTATATATCCCGGGCTCGGCAGCATTGGCGGGTAAAATGTATTATACGCTGATGTCGCAGGTTACCGCCGGTAAAAAACACGGAGCGGTTAACGAGGTGGATGGTGTACGCTTTGACCTTAAAAAGAGCGAGATCTCGCACCTGGAGCGCATTGGCCTGGTACCTATGGTGAATGAGTACGGCAAGGTAATGGCATTCTCGGCCAAAACTTTGTTTAACGGCGATAATATCGGTTTGCAAACCTATTCGGTAGTGAGGGTATTTGATTATATCACCAAAGTATTATTCGACTTTTTGAACCGCCGTGCTTTTGAAAACTGGACATCAAAAACAGAGCAGGACCTGCGCTCGCAAATTGTGAAGTTTTTGGATAACATCCAGGGGCCCGACAGGCTTATCGAACGCTTTAAAATAATCAGGTTTGAGCGTGATGAGCAGCAAAAGGACCGCATTCACCTTGATATCAATATCACGCCATACTTCCCGGCTAAAAGCTTTGTGGTAAAGCTTGACGGACAAAAAGGTGAGGATGCAAGCCCAACCTGGAACAGCGAATATAAACAGCAGTAATATTGGGGCACACAGCGTTGTGAAAGGGTAGTGAATCCCTTTTAAAATAAGGAAGCACCTACTGGAACGATATCGGGCATGTGCAAAACAATATATTGGCTCCTTAGGTGCCTCGTATTAGGAGGCAGGTTTTAAAAGCGATATTCAACCGTTAAACCAGCGCTGTGTGCATTTTAGGTTAATTTAACCGAAGGCCTAACTTTATTTATTGTTAAATATGGTTTATGTTTGCATTGATGAGGCAGCTATTGATCATTAATGCAGATATAGATAAAACACCAACCACAGCGGCATTGATCAACGCTTACAAAGACGGGGCCCAGGCAGCCGAAGCCGTAGTAAAAGAGATAGCCATCGCCGACCTTAAATTTAATCCCAACAAGCAATTCACGCTAAGCAATAACGAGCCCGAACCCGACCTTGTGCAGGCTGTAACCGCAATAAAATGGGCATCGCACGTGGTGATATTTTGCCCGGTTTATAAAGATTCGATCAATTCAAAAATTAAAGGTTTTTTTGATCGCGTTTTTATGCCCGACCAGGTTTTTATCAGCGGCTCGTCGGTTAATTTCAATGGCCGGTCAGGACGTGTGGTTTCTATATTGGATGAAGCTGCCTGGCAGGACTGGCAGGTTGATATGAAGCCAACCTATCTGGCAGTAAAAAAACTAACCCTCGAAAAGCGTGGCATCAAGCCAGTGCACACCAGTACCATAGGGCACCTCTACGCTCTCGATAATGAGTACAGCAAAAAGTGGCTTCAAAAATTATATTCTTTTGGGTTAAAACTTATTTAAATAAATATTTAATATTTTCTCAAAACAATAAATTAATTACATTGTAGTTATTAAAGTAATGCGCAAAGCATCTACTTTAAATTATTAACCTCTTAAAATTTATCATTATGGCTTTCAAAGCAAGATTAAATTTTTCGGGCAAGGACTACGATGTGCTCACTTGCTCCTATGCATTAAACCGCGATGTAGACTCAAAAGGACGCCCGTCCTCAGGTATTTACGGCGGTACTATCGATATCGAGATCGAGTCGACTGAAGACACCTCCATTATCGAATCAATGGTTAACAACCAGTACAAACCGATTGCCGGAACTTTGCTGATCAAAAAATCTGAGGAAGACGCTAAAATGAAAGAGTTGTCTTTTGAAGATGGCTACATCGTGAAGTATTCTGAAGGTATCGACATTACAGGCGCAACTCCAATGAGTTTGAAGTTTGTGATCTCGGCCCGCAAGTTGAAACTGGGAAGCGCCGAGCACGTGAACGATTGGCCAGGTAAAAACTAAGCCCGGCCGATTTTGTTATCTGTTTGTGCCGAAGGGGCACTTAATTTATTTATCTACTTAAAACTTTATTGATCATGGCTTTCAAAGCAAGAATTAGTTTAGGATCGAAAGAATTCGATGTGCTGCAATGCAGCTATTCATTAAATAGGGACGTTGATTCAAAAGGCCGTCCGTCATCAGGTGTATATGGTGGTACTATCCAGGTTGAGGTTGAATCAACCGAAGATACTTCGGTTATCGAATCAATGGTGAACAGTCAGTACAAACCAATCCACGGCACTATCACCTTCAAAAAATCTGAAGAAGATGCCAAAATGAAGGAGCTTAATTTTGAGGATGGTTACATCATTCAATATAACGAGGGGATATCGATTATCGGTAACAACCCAATGTCGTTAAGCTTTGTGATATCGGCGCGTAAGCTGAAAATAGGCAACGCCGAGCACGAAAACGACTGGCCTAAATAATATATCAGTACAATTGATTTGTACTGTCTTTTAAAAAGATACGGAGGAGATAGTAACATATTTTCCTCCGTGTTCTTTTTACAGCTTTGTTTAGGTTCAGTTATAAACCTTATGAAAAGAAAGAAGAGAATAATAAACCCAGCCTTACCCACTACAAAGAAAAAGGTGAAAAAATCGTCGGTTCCAACCCCCATGGAATACGTGCAGCTTTTTAATACCTGTGTTATTAAAAAGGAAAAAATTGCTGCTGTCGATAAGATCATCGATGAAAAGGTAACCGTAAACCGCCCCCGTTACGAAAGTATTTCAAACCTGGTACGCCTTGGTACTAATGCGCCGTCGGCTGCCGGAAATAAAAATCTTTTCGCATCGGTGTATACCCCTTTTTTTGATCGTTATAACACCACACCGCTATCATTAAACCCAACGGCGGCTAATGCCAAACCCGAAAGTGTTTTGGATATGATGACCAAACCGCAGATGACAACCGGCCTTTTGGGAGCTAATTTTTTTGACACCGGGAGGTTTACCCCAAACGATCCGTTCGGGTTTATGAACCTTTTTGGCGGCGGCGGAGCTATCCCCTGGTATTTTATTGCCTGCGTACATTATATGGAGTGTTCGTTCAGTTTCAAAAAACACCTGCACAACGGCGATCCGCTTACCGGTTACACAGTACAGGTGCCCGCCAATCGCCCAAAGGTAGGTCATGGCCCTCCGTTTACTTTTGAGGAGAGCGCTGTTGATGCTATTAAACTGATGAAGTATGATAAGGTAACCAATTGGAGCCTGCCGTTTATTTTGCAAAAGCTGGAGGGATATAATGGTTTCGGTTATAACAAAAAGGGCATTCACACGCCTTACCTCTGGAGTTTTTCGAACCAGTATGTCAAGGGCAAATATGTCAAAGACGGTGTTTTTGATGCCGAAGCGGTATCCCAGCAAATGGGCGCGGCAGTTATCCTTAAACGCATGGAAGACAGGGCGCTGATTAGTATTCCCAGAAATTAACCAATGAAAAGGATCGTTAAATATATGGTATTATTACTGCTTGCTACCGGGTTGGCAGGTTCGGCCGTGGGCTGCAGTGGTAACCCTAAAGCCCCGGTTGCTGATACTGTCAAAACCATAGCTAAGTCGGCCTCCCGAACCGTACATAAGTCGGCCCTTACCGACGAGCAGTTGTTCCGAGCCTGCCTGAAACAGTTTAAAGCCGCTGCCCTGCAAAGAAATAAAAAGCAACTGGCCGGCATGTTTTACTTCCCGCTGCAAACAACACCCCAATGGTCGAACGAAGATTTACGATCTGCTAAGATTAACCCTGCTGAAGGGCTGGTTAGCGGAGCAGAATATCCACAGTATGAGCCTACTATATTGAATGCTGACGCGCTTCGTCTTATACCCAAAAGCACAGAAGACGATCTGTCGGAAATTGACGCCGCTACCGACGAAAACTATTATAAAGTTATTGCAAAAGTTACAGATAAAGGTAGTAAGCTTTACGAGTTGCAGCAACAATATGAGCAAAAAAATGGCAGGGAAACATCGTACGGGTTTGTTTTTGGCAAAGTTAACGGGCAATATAAAATTATAAGTTACTACAGCCCATGGCCTGTTAAAGGTTAATGGATTTTATAGCCGAATTATGGAAAAGAAACTAAAAGTAGATATCAATATTGAAGGTACCCAGATCACCCATTTCTCTACCTTTAACCTTGACCAGCGTTTTAATGAGCACCATACTTTTCAGCTCAGGTTTAACCATGATATGGTTGAAGAGTACAACGCTGTTACGCTCGAAAACTCAAAGGACTTTATTGGTAAAAACATTACCGTGCAATTTGGCACAGCCGATAGCGGCGAAAATAAATTTAGCGGTATTGTTACCAAGGTAGAGCTTTCGCAAAGCCATGGGTTTCATGGCGATATCCTGGTGAGCGGCTTTAGTCCGACCATCCTGATTGACCGGGGCCCCGATCTCGGCTCGTACCTTAACAAAAGCCTGAGCAGCATTATTCAGTTAGCTACGCAGGATGCACCTGCAAATGATCTGAACCTCAATATCAAACCAACCAATACTTCGCCTATTGATTATATCATTCAATATCGTGAAAGCGATTTTGAGTTTATCAACCGTCTTTCGGCCGAGTATTACGAATGGTTTTATTACGATGGTGCTAAACTAAATTTCGGTAAGCCCGATAAGCTGGAGGAGGTTGCTCTTATTTACGGTCGTGATCTGCACAGCCTGCAATATGCAATGCAGATAGCCCCCTTAAAGCATAACAAGTTTGCTTACAACCCCAGGCAGGATGAACTGCTTTCGTCAGAGCCGCAAGGCTCTTCGGGCAGCACGCCGGATCTTTCGCATGCCATCAGCGCGTCAAACAAAGTTTTCAGCAAAGTTTATAATGAACCATTGGCTGTTAGGGTAAATAACAAAAAAGAAATAGATGATTTTGTTAATAACCAGCAAAAAGCGCTGATATCCGAATTGGTTACCATTGTAGGCAATGGTGACAACCCTATGGTGGGCCTGGGCAAAATACTTAATGTAAGCATGAGTGTAAGGGGTACAGGGGCTTTTGAATTACAGGATTTTGGCAAGTTCCTGGTTACTGCTGTTTATCACCAGATCGACGGTGTTGGCCATTACCAAAATACGTTTGAAGGCGTTACTGCCGATACGGAGCGTATCCCGGTTGCTGAAGCCGAAAAACCCAACCCGGATATGCAGCTGGCCGATGTTACCGACAACGCCGACCCGGATGGACATGGCCGCGTTAAAGTAAAATTTAAATGGCAATGTACCGCGAATGATGTTACCGAGTGGCTTAGAGTAGTTTCTCCTGACGCAGGCAGCTCGGATAAAGTAAGCAAGAATCGCGGGTTTGTTTTTATCCCCGAAGTTGGCGACCAGGTGCTGGTAGCATTTGAGGAGGGTAATATTGCCCGCCCGGTTATTATTGGCAGCATGTTTAGTGGTAAAACAGGCACAGGCGGCAGTCAAACCAATAAAACCAAAGCGCTTACTACCCGAAGCGGCAACACCGTGATACTGGACGATAGCAATGGCAGCATTAACGTTAAAGATCCCAGCGGTAACGTGGTAACCCTTAATGGCGACGGTACGGTAACCATTTATGCGCCAAACACCTTAACGCTGGTATCAAAAGATATTAACATTAATGCGGGCAATAGCATTAACATAACATCATCGCCGGCCAAAGAAGGCGGGGGTGACGGTGTTATCAATGTTACAGCCAAAAAATCGATAGCGGTAGCGGCGCAGGATGAAGGTATTACTACAAATGCGAAAAAAGATATTGCCTTTACCAGCGAAACCGAAAGCATCAAACTTTCTGCATCAGCCAAAGACATCACTTTTGATGCGGCGGCCGGCAAACTTTCATCAAGCAGCAAATCGGCCGAGATCAGCTCGACCGACAAAATGCATCTCAATGGCGGCAGCCTTGCGCATATTATAGCAGGCGATGTTGAAATTAACCAATCATGATCATGAATATATTACCGGTAAATACAGCTCAAAGTTCATGGTACCAGCTTAGCTCATCCAACCGTACTATAATCGGCACAAAAGTACTTGAGTTTGTGCAAGACAGGTGGATTGAAATAAAACTCATTAGCCATGACGATAAGCAACGGGTTTATGAATATACCCTGCTTGATCAAAATATGGATGGTTCGGCGCTGATCCATGAATGGGCAGCAGATATGGAATGGTTCCAGTCGCCGGTACAGATCATAACAGATCTGGAAGGGAAATTTATCGGCATCAATAATTTTAATAGTATCGCTAATTGCTGGCAGCAGGGCTTCCGGTCAAAAATCGCCAAAAAATATCGTCAGCAGGATGGTATCGATGTAATGCTGTCCGAAACAGACAAATTGCTGCAGGATCCTAAATGCTTTCTGCAATCATTTATGGGGTACAGCCATTACCGGTGCTTTTTTCAACCGTTTTACAGGGAATGGCAAGCCAATGAAAGCTCTTCCCTGATACTGAAAGGTTTTTTCGGCACAATTGACCTGCCGCTCGTCATCTACAGTTTTACCGAACAACATGGCAACACCGTAACCATAATTAACGAAGCCGAGGTTGACGAAGAAAGGTTTGAAAGACCTGTTTTAGTGAGGATGCTAAAGGACCTTACCAATACCTATAACCTGAAGGTTGACCTGCAAACCGAGATGGAAGAGATTTACAAATTTGAAAACAACATACTGCAGGAGGCCGATTTGTTTTTGCAATTACATGTGCCCTCATTTTATACCGTTGTAACGGCACATCAATGCAGGCGGATTGAACAGCATGAGCTTCCGAAGGAACGCGTTGATAAGCACGAGCTGAGCAACAGTATACTGCATGTATAAGGCTGAAGGTTTAGTACTAACAAAAAGTAATATCCGATGTCAAAAAAATATATTCCAAACAATAGCTGCCTTAAGTGCGATAAAGGGTCGGCTCCTGTGCGGTTAAAGGTAACGCATCATAACAACACGAAAATTTATGGTGAGTTCCTGGCCAGTGAGGCCGATATGGTACCGGGTGAAAATATTTTGCCTATGGGCAGGTGTTCGGTAACGGGTGGCAGCTGCAAATTTGACCCAATTTACTGGGACAAGACCAATAAAGGTGTTAAGGTTAACGGCTACAAATTATTATTTGAAGATGCGAACCTGTTATGCAAACAAGGCGGCAAAATAAGTGTTGACTTTAATGCGCCAAGCGGTATGAGCACAGCCGGGGCGCTTGTTACGGGTGCCGGTGCCGGAACGTTCAACTATGGTTCGTACACCAACACCCTTGATATATTACAGCGCGGTACCATTTATGATGTTGAAAACGGCAAGATAAGCCTGGTACGGAGCAACAGCGAAAGTGATTACCGCAGGCATGGTAATTACGGGGAGATGAAGGACAACGTTTATCATCGGCAGGAAGGTTTTCGCGATGTAAGAAGCGAGCACCCTGTAATTGATATTGATAAACCTACGGCTTCGGGCATTGATGGAGCTTACGCCAAAGATAATGGGTATAAAATTACAGACGGTAAATACAATACAGCATCGATACAAAATACGACAACCGGCCGCGAGTTAAGTGAGCGATGGACGCGAAATCACATCGACAATAACGGGGCGATAAACCCGGCAGACGAAGCAGGGGTTAGACTGGCAAATACAGATGGCAGCCTGAACCGAGAGGTGATCAGGGTTAAGCCCGACGGAACCATGCAGTCAGAAACTATAAACTCCAACGGCTTTAAAGCTACCCGCGGACAAAGTGAGGCTTTGGAGATAAAAACCAGCAGGGCAGGCAATTTTATGAATGGTGTCAGGTCGTCCATGCTCAATTCAAAACCTCTTACAGCCTTGTCCGAATCTAATTTTTCGCAGGCGGTACGTAATAGCAGAATTGCCACTGGCGCAAATGACGGCCTGTTTAAGGCAAGCCAGGCAATTGCACGTTCTCCGGCTTTAAGTGTGGCTGGCAAAGTTGCCGGCCGGGGGCTTATAGTTGTTGGTATCGCCCTTGATGCAGTAAGTATCTATTCGGCGTATGAAGAAGAGGGCGGTTTTGGCAAAAAAACAAAAGAAGCGGTAGGCGGTGCTGCCGGTGGCCTTGCCGGCGGTATAGCCGGCGCCGAAATAGGTGCAATGATAGGTACTGCTATATGCCCCGGGGTTGGTACGGTGGTTGGTGGTATTGTTGGCGGGGTTATCGGAGGCCTGGCCGGAAGCGGCATTGGTAAATCAATTGCAGGATGGTTCTCATAAATTTAAACAATTTATAAAATGGGTTTTTTTGATAAATTATTTGGCGGAGGTGGAACCACGGCAACACCCGAAACGCAGTTAAGAGCAGAATATAAAGACGCTGCTTTCTTTAAAAAAATGTTTGATAAGAAGCAGTCGATAATAAAAATGTACCAGGAACAAAATGTCACCCTGAAGCAGCAGGAAAAGTTTCGCCCGATAAACAACTGGGTGCTTGCTATGGAACATCTTGACCTGGTTTATTTAAACTATTCTGCCGGGAATGATATCAGCCTCTGTTATAATGAATATATAACAGCTGCCGGATACTATGGCGAAGGTTGGGATGCCGACGCGTTTTATGCTGATATGATTGATATGGTAGCCTTAGGCAGCCTGCTTGATGTACCCGATGAAGTATATGAGCCGGTTATTAATTATATCCGCCAGTCGGATATTGGTTCCAGTTACCCAACCTGGACACCGGATGCCTTATTATGGTATATCATTAACACCAAAAAGCCGGGGAGCGGCCCGCAGCCGGATACGCTTATCACCGAAGCTTACAGGGATATTTATGATTTAACAAAAATGCCTAAGGCCGATGCGGAGCGCGAAATGAAACTTTACCTCGACAAATGGTACAGGTTGCACAAAGACGATTCATGGTATGAAAACCACAAAAAAGAAGGCTCATATAAAGGCTACTGGAGCTGGGAGGCGGGCGCGGTAACTAAGATATTGGGACTTGATGATAGCGGTTATGCTAATCATCCGAATTATCCTTATGATATGGTGCACTGGTCGGCTTTGTAATTGCGCGGTATCAAGTAAAATCACCATAAACCGGAGTTGATTTGAGTTTTACTGAAGAAATTCGGTACTCCTTTTAGGCCGCTAAAACTTACGCAAACGTTTCTGGGAACGTTTGCGCGGTTTTTGTTGGGCAAATTCTTTTTTTTATTGCCGTCAGCCTTTAATCTTGTTTAGGATTTAATGTTCCTTCACCAATTATAGGGCGATAAATAGCTGTTTTAAAATAAAAACATGTCGGTAGTAAAAACAAGGATAAGGGTAGCGGTTTTGCTTTTGGCGGGTTGCTTAGCATCGCGGGTACAGTGTCAGCAGTATTCCTGGCAACATTTGCCGCAGGTAAATAAACCTGTATTTAAAAAGGATACCATCAACATTTTTAAATATGGCGCCAAAGCTGATGGCATTACGTTAAATACAACAAGTATCAATAAAGCAATAAGCGCCTGCAGCGCCAAAGGCGGCGGGGTAGTGCTTATTCCGCAAGGCTTGTGGCTAACCGGGCCGCTGGTGATGAAGAGTAATGTAAACCTGCATGTAAGCCGGGCGGCGCTGCTCCAGTTTACTGATGATAAAACGCAATATAAACTGGTTGAAGGTAATTATGAAGGCCATGCCGCTGTGCGTAATGAATCGCCGATATCCGGCACCAACCTTACCAATATAGCCATAACCGGCGAAGGGATCATTGACGGGCACGGCGATGTTTGGCGGGCTATCAGTAAAGAAAGGCTTACCGAAGCCGAATGGAAAAAATTAGTAGCCTCGGGTGGGGTGGTGAGTGAAAACGGCAAATCATGGTATCCTTCTGAAAGTTACGTTAAGGGGTTAAAAACACCCGGAGCAGGAGTGATAGGTAACGGTAAAACAATTGCTGACAACGAACCTTTTAAAGATTTTTTCAGGCCTAATATGCTGGTGCTTACCAATTGTAAAAAAGTATTGCTGCAGGGCGTTACACTTCAAAATTCGCCCGCATGGGATATCCATACTTTACTATGCGAAGATCTTACCGTACAGAACGCAAGGGTCAGGAATCCCTGGAATGCCCAGAACGGTGACGGAATCGATGTAGAATCATGCCGGAATGTGTTAATTGAAGGCAGCACTTTTGATGCCGGCGATGATGGCATCTGTATTAAATCGGGCCGGGATGAAGAAGGCCGCAAACGCGGTAAGCCCACTGAAAATGTCATTGTACGGAATAACGTGGTTTACCGTGCCCATGGCGGTTTTGTGATAGGTAGTGAAATGTCGGGCGGGGCGCGTAATATTTTCGTGTCTAACTGTACGTTTATTGGTACTGACATTGGCCTGCGTTTTAAAACCACCCGCGGCAGGGGAGGCGTAGTTGAAAATATCTTTATTAAGGATATTGCCATGAAGGATATTCTTCATGAGGCTATTCTTTTTGATATGTACTACGGAGGTAAATCGCCCGGCGAAGCGGATGATATAAATGACCAGGCTGTTGTGCCGGTAACCGAAGCTACACCTTCGTTTCGCAAGTTTTATGTAAATAACGTAGTATGCAACGGTGCTGAAAAGGCGCTTATGATCCGGGGGCTACCCGAAATGGGGATCAAAGACATCCACATCGAAAACAGCACCTTCAAAACTGTTAAAGGAGCAGATGTAATAGAAGCACAGAACATCTTCCTGAAAAATATCCATCTCGAAAGCAAAGAAACCAACCCACTCATAAATATTCAAAATAGCAACAACCTTGCGTTTGATCATATTACCTATGGCAATACAGAGTTGTTGTTTAAGGTCAGCGGTAAAAAGTCGCAGCAAATAAAATTACTGAATACAGATGCCGCCAAGGCTAAGAACAAAGCTGAGTTTGCTTCAGGAGCAACCAAAAATGCAATAACCGGTTCAAATTAATGAAGAGAGCGGCGCTATTGATATGGATTGTTTTTGCTCCGGCACTATTGCTGGCGCAGGCGGTTGTATATCCAAAGCGTTTTACCGTAGCACTGGATGGTAGTGGCGATTTCAAAACCATTCAACAGGCTGTAAATGCTGTGCGTGACCTGTCGCAGCAAAGGGTTAGCATTTACATAAAAGCCGGAGTATACCACGAAAAACTGGTAATCCCCTCCTGGAAATGTAATATCGAACTGATAGGCGATGGCCAAGATAACACCATTATAACCAACAGCGATTTCTCGGGCAAAGCAAACCCGGGTAAGGATGCCTTCGGAAAAGCCGAGTTTACAACCTATACTTCCTACACTGTTTTGGTGCAGGGAAATGATTTCATCGCCAGGAATTTAACCATAGCAAATGCCGCAGGCCCCGTAGGACAGGCCGTGGCTTTACATGTTGAGGGCGACAGGTGTGCCATAATCAATTGCCGGCTGCTTGGCAACCAGGATACGCTTTATGCCGGTACCGAAAACAGCCGCCAGTTTTATAAAGACTGTTATATGGAAGGTACAACCGATTTTATTTTCGGCGAAGCCACTGCGGTTTTCCAAAACTGTGTGATCAAAAGTCTCCGAAACTCTTTTATTACAGCTCCCGCAACTACACCGCGACAGCAATTTGGTTTTGTGTTTTTAAACTGCCGGCTTGAAGCAGCTGATACCTCTGTAACAAAGGTTTACCTGGGCAGGCCCTGGCGGCCATACGCCAGATCTGTTTTTATCAATACAACAATGGGAAGCTACATCTGCGCCCAGGGCTGGGATAACTGGCGTAACCCGGAAAATGAAAAGACCGCCTTTTTTGCCGAATATAAAAGCAGCGGCACCAATATCAGCAAACGTGCGCCATGGTCGCACCAATTAACTGAGGCCGAAATGAAAAAATATACATTGAATAATATTCTTGCCGGGAATGATAACTGGGATGTAATGTCAATAAAATGAGCTGTATAATGAAGAAAATATTATTATTATGTGCTTTCCTGTTCGCGGGCCTGGGGCTAAGGGCACAAACGCTGCCATGGTCACAGCGGATGGCTAACACGGCTATATATATCTGGGCAGATTCGTTACCGGGCGCCAATTGGTCGTATGACCAGGGGATTGTTTTGCAGGGGCTGCAAAGCGTTTGGCAGCAATCGACCCGGAGTGAATATTTTACTTATATCCAAAAAGCGATGGACAGGTATGTGGGGGCAGATGGATCCATCCGTACTTACAAGGCTAAAGATTATACGCTGGATAATATCTTATCCGGCCGGAGCCTGTTGTTTTTGCAACAAGTATTAGGTACTGAAAAATACTACAAAGCTGCTTCGTTACTTCGCAAACAGTTGGACGAACAACCAAAAACACCCGAAGGTGGTTTCTGGCATAAAAAAAGATATACTAATCAGATGTGGCTCGATGGCTTGTACATGGCCGAGCCTTTTTATGCCGAATATGCTTCCGTTTACCATGAGGATGCGGACTTTGATCAGATAGCCGATCAGTTTATCTGGATGGAGCAGCATGCGCGCGATGCTAAAACAGGGTTGTTGTATCATGCCTGGGACCAGAGCAAAAAAGATCGCTGGGCTAACCCGCAAACCGGTCTTTCGGCCAGTTTATGGGCCCGTGCCGATGGCTGGTACGCTATGGCACTGGTTGATGTGCTGCCGTATTTCCCGGCCAATCATCCTAAACGAGCGGCACTCGTTGCCATTTTAAACCGCCTTGCGGTGGCTATACAAGCTTGCCAGGACCAGGGCACGGGTTTGTGGTACCAGGTGCTCGACAAGGGTAACAAAAAAGGTAATTACCTGGAAGCATCGGCTTCGTGCATGTTTGTGTATACGTTAGCTAAAGGTGTAAGGGAAGGCTATCTGCCTCAAAAATATTTGCCTGCTGCCCGAAAGGCTTATGATGGCATCATCAAAAACTTTATCGAAACCGATGCCGATGGACAGGTAAACCTGAAAGGCACGGCAGGTGCTGTAGGCGTAGGCGGCGAACCATATCGCGATGGCAGTTACGAATACTATACCGGAGTAAAGACTGTCACCAACGAAACCAAAGGTGTTGGTTCATTTATGCTGGCCAGTGTAGAGATGGAACGTTTAGCCAATCTGAATGCAGGTAAAGGCAAAACCGTACTTTTAGATAGCTATTTCAATAACGAATATCATAAAGATGTTACCGGTAAAAACATTCCGTTCCACTACAAATGGGAGGAACAGGATAATAATGGATTTTCGTTTTTCGGGGAGATCTTCAATAATCACGGATTACATACTCAAACTTTAAGTGAGGCGCCGGATGATATAAATTTGAAGAAAGCTTCGGTTTATATTATTGTTGACCCCGATATCCCGAAGGAAAATCCGGATGCTAACTATATTGAAGAACCACATATTAAAGCCATCAGTAATTGGGTGAAAAATGGCGGCGTACTGGTGGTTTTAAACAACGATACCGGTAATGCCGAATTTACGCACCTCAACAAACTGATGGCCAAGTTTGGTATCAGCTTTAACCTAAATAGTGTTAACAGGGTTGTCGGCCGCAATTTTGAGCAGGGAGCTATAAACATCCCTTCGGATAATTCCATTTTCAAGACGGCGCACAAGGTTTATATCAAAGAGTTGAGTACCCTGCAGCTAACCAAGCCCGCTGTACCGCGGTTAATTAACAGCAAGGACATCATTGTAGCTACCGCCAAATATGGTAAAGGCACTGTGTTTGCCGTTGGCGATCCCTGGTTTTATAACGAATATACAGATGGCCGGAAACTGCCTTCCGAATATGACAATTTTAAAGCAGCTAACGATTTGGTAAGCTGGCTGGTGAAGCAAATTCCTCAAACAAAAAAATAGTAATCCCATTACAATTCAAAAGAACATGATATTATCAAGATATAACCTCAACAAAACAACCGTACCGGCGGCAGAATTACCTCCTGCCAATGTATTCGATCTGCCCGAAAAGGTGCTGCAATTTGGTACCGGCGTACTGTTGCGTGGCTTGCCCGATTACTTTATCGACAAGGCTAACCGTGCCGGAATCTTCAACGGCAGGGTTGCGGTTGTTAAATCCACCGACAAAGGTTCGACAACGGATTTCGATATGCAGGATGGTTTGTACACCATTTATTCAAAAGGCATTGAAAATGGTGAAGAAGTTAATGAGCAGGTAATTTGTTCGGCGATCAGCCGGGTGCTTTCGGCCTCAAGCGAGTGGGAAGAGATCCTGGAGATAGCACGAAGCAAGAATTTACAGGTGGTGATTTCAAACACCACAGAAGTTGGAATCCAGTTGGTGAAGGAAGATGTACGTAAACATCCGCCGGCATCATTCCCCGGCAAATTGCTGGCTATTTTATATGAGCGTTACAAGGCCTTTAACGGAAGGCCCGATACCGGTTTGGTAATCATCCCAACCGAGCTGATCATCGACAACGGCAAAAAACTGGAAGCTATAGTACTGGAACTTGCCCACCTGAATAAACTGGAGCCCGCCTTTATGGACTGGCTGGAGAGCAACAATAGTTTCTGCAATTCGCTGGTGGACAGGATTGTGCCCGGCAGGCCGGATCAGCAGTTAAGTGACGCCATGGAAACCGAGCGCGGTTATACCGATAACCTCAGCATCATGTCCGAAACCTACAGTCTTTGGGCTATCCAGGGCGATGAGAAAATAGCCGAAGTGCTATCTTTTGCCCAGGCTGATAAGGGTGTTGTAATCACGCCTGATATTGAACTGTTCAGGGAGTTGAAACTCCGGCTGCTTAATGGTACGCATACCTTGAGTTGTGCCGTAGCTTATCTTTCAGGCTTCAAAACGGTTAAGGAAGCCATGGACGATGCGCATTTCACCAAATTCATCACTCAACTGATGTTTACCGAGATCATGCCATCTATTCCTTACGAAATTGACGAAGATGTGGCCCGTGATTTTGGTAACAAGGTGCTCGACAGGTTCCGCAACCCCAACATCAGGCACGAGTGGCTGAGCATTTCGGTGCAGTACGCTACTAAAATTAAAATGCGGGTTATTCCGTTATTATTGAACTATTACAAACAAAATAATAAGGCGCCTCAAATGATGGCTCTTGGTTTTGCAGCTTTTATCCGCTTTATGCAGATTACCGAGACGGCTGATGGTAAATATACCGGAACAGCACATTCGGATAATTACGCGGTAACCGACGATCAGGCACCTAATTTAAGCAAAGCATGGAACGGAGCTGATGCAGGAACAGCGATTGCAGCTATCCTTAAAAATAAAAGCCTTTGGGATACCGATCTGACAACGTTACCCGGCTTTACAGAAGCAGTGACAGCACAGTTTAAACTTATTAACGAACAGGGAAAGCTGGAAATAAGCGCTATTAAATAGTAGGACAGATGAAACAGAATATATTAAAAGTACACCCTGCCGATAATGTGCTTGTAGCACTTACAGATCTGCAGGCTAATGAGCAGGTTACTTACCAAGGTGAAACTTATATAGTAAAAGAGTTGATCCCGGCAAAGCATAAATTCGCTGTTACCGAGATTCCCGAAGGTGGCGAGATCATCATGTATGGCGTACTGGTGGGCAAAGCTCAAAGCCTGATCCCGGTAGGCGGATTGCTCAGTACCGCTAATGTAAAACATGCGGCAAACAGCTTTTTAACAGGTCAAAGCCATACTGATTGGCACAGGCCTGATATCAGTAAATGGGAAGGCAAAACATTCAACGGCTATCACCGCGGAGACGGCAGCGTAGGTACTGCGAACTATTGGTTGGTAATACCGATGGTTTTTTGCGAAAACCGAAATATTGAAGTATTGCAGGAGGCCCTGGTAAAACCTTTGGGTTATGGTCGCAAAAAAACATACGAGATCAAAGCGCAGGAGTTGATAGGTAAAATAAAAGCAGGGGCGGAGATAGATGAGGTTTTATACACCGAAATAGGCAGCGATACTGCTCAAAGCGCTGGTAATAAAGTTTTCCCGAATGTTGATGGGATTAAATTTCTAACGCATACAGGCGGTTGCGGGGGTACCCGCCAGGATTCAACTGCGCTTTGCGGTTTGCTGGCCGGGTATATTACGCACCCTAACGTTGCAGGGGCAACAGTATTAAGCCTTGGCTGCCAGAATGCCGAAGTGAAGACCTTGCAAGAGGAGATCAATAAACGCTCGCCGGAGTTTAACAAACCACTTTACATTTTAGATCAGCAGAAAACAGGTAAAGAAGCCGATTTAATGGAGCTGGCTATCAGGCAAACACTTGCCGGTTTGATGCAGGCTAACCAATATACCCGTAAACCGGCCCCTTTAAGCAAGCTGACCATCGGTTTGGAGTGCGGCGGGTCGGATGGCTTCTCCGGTATTTCGGCAAACCCGGCTATTGGTTATACTTCTGATTTGTTGGTGGCCATGGGCGGTTCAGTTATTTTGGCTGAGTTCCCGGAGCTTTGCGGTGTGGAACAAAACCTGATTGACCGTTGTTTGGATAAAACTAAAGCCGAGCGCTTTGCCGATCTGGTACGTACCTACAGCCAACGGGCCGAAGAGGCCGGTTCTGGTTTTTACATGAACCCGTCGCCGGGTAATATTAAGGATGGCCTGATCACTGATGCCATCAAATCTGCCGGGGCAGCCAAAAAAGGCGGCACATCGCCGGTTGCGGATGTGCTGGATTATCCCGAAAAAGTAACACAGCCGGGGCTAAACCTGTTGTGTACCCCGGGTAACGATGTTGAATCAACCACGGCCGAGGTTGGGTCGGGCGCTAATATCGTATTGTTTACTACCGGTTTAGGTACGCCAACCGGCAATCCAATAGCTCCGGTTGTAAAAATCGCCACTAATACTGCATTATTTAACCGAATGAGCGATATTATTGATATCAATACCGGTACTATTGTAGAAGGTGACGAAACCATTGAACAGGCGGGCGAACGTATCCTGGATTATGTGGTAAAAGTAGCCAGCGGCGAAATTGAAGTTCATGCTGTGCGCCACGGTCAGGATGATTTTATTCCATGGAAAAGAGGGGTTTCACTTTAATTTGATATTTATTTCTCCGTGTTCGTGGAGACACGAAAACCCGGTAGATGAGCATACATAAAACTTCATTGCCGTTGGTTTTAACCAACGGAATAATGAGCCGCGAAAAGAGGGCTTCAGCCCAAATTCGCTTATAGAGTTGGGCTAAAGCCAGAATATTTTAGTTTTTTTTACCGTTGGTTAAAACCAACGGCAATGAATATTTTGCATTTTAAACAGATTCTAAGCATAAAAAAAGAGAAAAGCCTGAATTTAACTTCAGACTTAGTACTACTAACTTAACACTAATGAAAATACTAACCTGTACAACACCCGGTCAATTGGATTATGGCACTGCTGATGTACCCCAATTAAAACCGGGTAATGCACTGCTCAAAATAAAACGTATAGGCATTTGCGGTACCGATCTGCATGCCTTTGAAGGTACTCAGCCATTTTTTAGCTATCCACGAATTTTAGGCCACGAACTTGCGGCCGAACTGATTGAAGCCGGAGATGCCGAAGGCTTTGAAAAAGGTGAGGCTGTTACTTTTATCCCGTATTTCAATTGCGGGCATTGTATCGCTTGTCGCTCGGGCAAACCAAACTGTTGTGTAAATATCCAGGTTTGCGGTGTACATACCGATGGCGGCATGGCCGAATACCTGCAGGTACCATCACATTTATTGGTTCATGGCGAAGGTTTGAGCTTTGACGAACTGGCCTTGGTTGAGCCCCTTGCTATTGGTGCCCACGGAGTACGACGGGCCGATGTAAAGCCGGGCGAATTTGTACTGGTTATTGGCGCCGGCCCTATAGGTTTGGGTATTATGGAATTTGCCCGCATTGCAGGAGCAAAAGTCATTGCTGCCGATGTGAACGAACAGCGTCTTAATTTTTGCAGCGAAAATTTGAAGGTTGATTATACCATCAACGTAAAAAACGAAGATGTGAATGAGCACCTGAAAGAGATCACCAATGGCGATATGCCTACCGTGGTGATTGATGCTACAGGCAATCAAAAGGCTATAAACGGCGCGTTTTTGTACCTGGCGCATGGCGGCAGGTATGTGTTGGTTGGTTTACAACGAGACGAACTTATTGTAAGTCACCCCGAGTTTCATAAACGCGAAAGCACGCTGATGAGCAGTCGCAACGCTACCCGCGAGGATTTTGAACACGTGATCCGTTCCATGAAAAATGGTTTGGTAAACCCGCAAACCTATATCACCCACCGGGTAACTTTTGATGAAGTTAAAGATCAGTTTGAAAGCTGGCTTAACCCGGCAAATGGGGTTATTAAAGCTATTGTAGAGGTGTAGGAAGCTGTTTAAACAAATGTAGAGACGCATAATTGCGTCTCCCGCGGGACAAGCGGCTTTGTTTGAGACGCTTTTGCAATCGGCTCGTCCTCCGGGAGACGCAATTATGCGTCTCTACAGAAGAAAATTAAATGATGATAAAGAAGACGTTTTTTACCGGGTTCTTTTTTTGCGTGATAGGAAGTGCTTTTGCGCAACAAAAGCATGTGTTGGGTTTTAATAAACTGAAAACCTATGTGAACAGCTTTAATAAAACCGATACCGAAACGGTAAAGAACTATGTCATCAATGACCATGCTTACGAATGGCTGGCCAAAAATGTACCTTTATTTGATTGCCCGGACTCGGCTATTCAAAAAATCTATTATTACCGCTGGTGGACATTCAGGAAACACCTGAAACAAACACCCGATGGCTTCATTTTCACCGAATTTATAACGCCGGTTAGCTTTACCGGCGTTTATAATAGTTCAAGCAGTGCCCTTGGTCACCAAATTTATGAGGGGCGCTGGCTGCATGATCCGCAGTACATCAATCAGTATATCAACTTTTGGCTATATGTTGATCCTAAGCAAAAGAAGCCCCATTTGCATGCGTTCAGCAGTTGGATAGATGACGCGGTTTACAATTATTACCTCGTAAACCTTAATAGAAAATTTGTTGAACAAGCCTTGCCTTTGCTTAATACTGATTATTATGTTTGGGAAAAGGAAAAACAGCTGCCTTCCAAATTGTTCTGGCAGTTCGACGTGCGCGACGCGATGGAGGAAAGTATCAGCGGGGGGCGCAAAATAAAAAACATCCGGCCTACTATTAACAGCTACATGTATGGCAATGCTGTGGCGCTATCAAAAATGGCGGCCCTAACCGGCAATGATTCACTAAAAACAAAATACACACAAAAAGCTATCGACCTAAAAAAACTGGTGCAGGATAGTTTGTGGAACGACAGCGCATCCTTTTTTGAAGTACGTAAACCCGACGGGCATTTTGCCAACGCCCGCGAGGAATTGGGCTTTATCCCCTGGTATTTTAACCTGCCCGATGATAAACCTGTTTATGCCAAACAATGGGATCAACTAACCGATATCAAAGGTTTTAACGCTCCATGGGGCATTACCACTGCCGAACGCAGGCACCCTTTATTCCGTACCCATGGTACCGGGCACGGCTGCGAGTGGGACGGTGCGGTATGGCCTTTTGCCACTACGCAAACATTAAAGGGCCTGGCTAACCTGCTTACGGCTTATCAAAATAAAGGCGCTATGACACCCGGTATTTTTTATAATGAACTGCATAAATATGCTCTTTCGCACATCAAACGCGGACTGCCTTATTTGGGTGAGTACCAGGATGAAAAAACAGGTTACTGGCTTAAAGGGGATAACCCAAGAAGCAGCTATTACAACCACTCCGGTTTTTGCGATTTGATCATCAACAATCTCGTTGGCCTGAAACCTCGTGAAGACAATATGCTGGAAATTTTCCCGCTTATCCCCCAAAACCAATGGAAATGGTTTGCGCTGGATAATGTGCTTTATCACGGGCATACTATCAGCGTAGTTTGGGATAAAACCGGTACTAAATATCACAAAGGCAAAGGTTTTATCATTTATGCCGATGGTAAGGCAATATCCCGGAGTACGCAACTGAAACATGTACTGGTGAAACTCCCGGGTTAAATCCTGACTCATTTTCTCCCTTTTATTGGCTTGTTGGCTTTAATGATGATAATATCATATAGTAGATAGAGAAAATATCAGATGAAATTGCAGTAGCGTACTGATATTTTTGAATACTATACAACCAATTAAGTTCAAAACCCAAGAGCAGGTTTGAGAAGCTAATTCGCTTCAAATATTGAAAACCGACTCTGCGTACGCCTGTCTAAATACCAATGAAAATGAAGATGTTTAACCGTTGCCTGCTGCTGTTGCTTATATTAATCTCTTGTTTTCATTCAAATTTAAAAGCACAGGGAAAGTCAAAAAAAATAACCATTGTTACTTTACCCAAGCACCATGCAAGGATAAGCTATGGCGTACAAAAGTTAACGTTTGCTTTAAAAAACGCAGGTTATTCGGTTGTTGAACAACCCTACAAAGGTGCGTTCCCTTCAGGCAATACCATACTTGTTGGATTGCTCACCGATGCCCCGGTTAAGACACTGGCTGGTGCCACAAATAACCGCCCCCGAAAAGAGGGCTTTATCATCAGTGATAGCGGCCTTAAAAATAAACTCCTGATAGCAGGTGCCGATAATTCAGGCGCGCTTTATGGCTGTCTTGAACTGGCGGATAGGATCAATTTAAATAACAAGCTTCCCGTAAATATCAACCTGCATGATCAGCCCGAAATGGTTTTGCGGGGTACCTGTATTGGGGTGCAAAAGCCTGCGCTACTTCCCGGTCGGGGTACTTATGAGTACCCATACACGCCGCAAAATTTCCCATGGTTTTATGATAAAGCTTTGTGGATCCGTTATCTGGATTCGTTGGCGCATAACCGAATGAACTCGTTGTATTTGTGGAACGGTCACCCTTTTGCCTCGCTGGTACGGGTAAAGGAATATCCTTACGCTGTTGAGGTTGATGATGCTACTTTTAAAAAAAACGAAGAGATCTATAGTTTTTTGGCCGAGGAAGCTGATAAACGTGGCATCTGGCTTATTCAGGGTTTTTATAACATCATCGTATCCAAACCCTTCGCCGAAAAAAATAACCTGAAAACGCAGGACAGGAACCGTCACATTGTACCCATTATTGCCGATTATACCCGTAAATCTATTGCTGCTTTTGTACAAAAATACCCTCACGTTGGATTGTTGATTACACTGGGCGAGGCTATGGAAGGCGCCGGACAAGATGATATCGACTGGTTTACACAAACCATCATTCCGGGTGTAAAAGATGGGTTAAAAGCCCTCGGTCGTACGGATGAACCACCGATCGTACTTCGCGCGCATGATACCGATGCGCCCACAGTGATGAAATACGCCAAACCTTTATATCACAATCTGTACACCATGGCCAAATACAACGGCGAGGCGCTTACTACTTATGAACCACATGGTCCATGGGCTGATCTGCATCGTACTTTGAGTAATATCGGTACCGTGCAGATAGAAAATGTGCATATCCTTGCCAACCTGGAGCCTTTCCGCTATGGTTCACCTGATTTTATACAAAAATGTGTGCAGGCCATGCATACTGTTTATGGAGCAAATGCCCTGCACCTGTATCCGCAGGCGTCGTACTGGGATTGGCCTTATACAGCAGATAAAACGGATGGTAAGCGCCTGTTGCAATTAGAGAGGGATTGGATCTGGTACAAGGCATGGTCGCGCTATGCCTGGGATAGCAAAAGGGAAAGGGTCGGCGAAATAAGCTATTGGGCAAAGCAATTGGCCGATAAGTATGGCTGCGATCAGGTTCATGGCGAAGCAATTTTAAGAGCTTATGAACAATCAGGCAATATCTCACCCGAGTTGTTGCGCCGTTTCGGCATCACTGATGGCAACCGCCAAACCATGACCTTGGGCATGCTGATGAGCCAGCTGGTAAATCCTGAAAAATATGGTTTGTTTTCGCTGTTATATAATTCTGAAGGGCCCGTTGGCGAAATGATGAGTGAATATGCTGAAAGAGAATGGAAACACCAGCCGCACATAGGCGAAACACCGGTTAAGGTTATCGATAGTGTAATACTGCAAGGAAAAGAAGCGGTTGAGGCTATCGATAAAGCTTCTCTTCAAGTGAGCAAAGATAAAGCTGAGTTCGATCGTTTAAAAAATGATATGTATTGCTATAACGCAATGGCTAATAGCTACGCCTACAAGGCAAAGGCAGCTTTATGGGTTTTGAAGTACAAATACTCGGATAATGTTGCTGACTTGGAAAAAGCTTTACCCGAGCTGCAAACCAGTTTGGATCACTATAAGCAGTTGGTGAAACTAACCGAAAATACTTACCTGTATGCCAACAGCATGCAAACCAAACAACGCAAAATCCCGGTAGGGGGTAACGATGCCAAAATGAAAACCTGGGCCGAGCTTTTGCCGGTTTATCAAAAGGAACTGGATAATTTTAAAAGAAATATCGATTCATTGAAATCGCCTCAAACACAGCAAAAGCAAAGGGAGGTTGCAGTTTTGAAAGATGCGACCGTGAAGTTTGAAAACAGTAGCAGTGGCAGTAGCAGTTATCAGGTAAATTCAGGAGAAGTGGTATTTGCCGATACATCAGTAGCAATCAAAAATATCGCGAAAGAACTGGCCGGTTTAAAAGGTGTCAAATTATCTAAGGCTGATCAGCAAAAGAATGGCACAACAATCAGCTTTAAAAATGATAGACCGGTGAAGGTGCTGGTTGGTTTTTTCAACAGTAAAATGCCTCAATACCTGCAGGAACCACAACTGGAAACAGATGCAAGTGCCAATGATTATGGCCAGGCAGATATCAAGATTGCCAATGCCATTCAAATTGATGGCTTGCCGCCGGTAAATATTCATACTTATACCTTTAAAGCAGGTTCAAATACGCTTACCCTGGGTAAAGGTGCGGCAATGGTTTTAGGCATTGTTGACGCGGACGCAAATGTGCCTGTATATGATGCAGGCCTGAGCAACGAAGGTAATATCAAAGATTTACGCTGGCTTTTTAACTGAGATCTATGAGTAGCAGAAGGAGCTTATTTATTGTAATATTCATTCTTGGGGTTGTACAAGCTTTTGCCCAGCAGCCCCTTAAGCTTTGGTATAAACAACCCGCTCAAAAATGGACGGATGCTTTGCCTGTCGGTAATGGCAGGATAGGAGGCATGATTTACGGTGGGGTTACCGAAGACCATATCCAATACAACGAACAAAGCTTATGGACAGGCGGCCCGCGCGACTATAACCGCAAAGGCGCGGTAAAATATTTAGAGCCCATCCGCAAACTCCTCGCCGAAGGTAAGCAGGCCGAAGCAGAAGCCATGGCCCAGCAGCATTTTATGGGGATGAAGAGCAATGAAGCCCCTTATGCGGTTGATTCGGCGAAATGGTTCAATATGATGAGCTCATACCATTTAACGCAAGACGAGTTATTTCATGATAATAACCTCAGAACTATCAATTTGCCAATTGAACAGGGTTGGGAAATAACACCCGGTTTTGAAGGTTTGGATGGAGCAGTTTGGTTTATTAAGCATTTTAATATTCCTTCCGGTTGGAAAGGGAAAAATATCGTAATTAGTTTAGGCAGGATACGTGATATAGACCGAACCTGGCTTAACGGAGATTACATCGGCACAACATCGGGTAACGCTTACAGGAAATACATTATCCCTTCTGATAAGGTACATATCGGCGAAAACAGGATCGCTGTACAGGTAGTTAATTTTTACGATAAAGGTGGATTTACAAGCAACGCTAAAACTTTATCTGTTTATCCCGGAGGAAGTGAAAGTGATGCGATTAGTTTGGCCGGTCAATGGAAATATTTTATCCAGGATGATAGCCCACCCGCATATCCCCGTTACAATGCCGATTACCAACCCTTTGCCGATCTGTACCTGCAATTTCCAAAGCAGGAGGTTACAGATTATAAACGCGACCTTGATCTTACTAATGCCACTGAACATGTGAGCTATAAAGCGGATGGTGTTACCTACAACCGCGAATATTTCAGCAGTGCTCCCGATCAGGTAATGGCCATACATCTAACCGCCGATAAGCCCGGTAAAATTACGCTGAAGGCTTTATTAAACAGTCTGCATAGAAACTATGTCACCCGTAAAATTGATGATCACACGCTTGCGTTGTCCTTAAAAGTAAAAGATGGTGTTTTGCGGGGTGTAAGTTATCTGCATGTACAGGCTACGGGCGGTAAGGTTGCGGTCGATTCAAAAAATATATTAGTTAACGAAGCTAATGAGGCTACATTTTACCTTACGGCGGCAACCAATTTAAAAAACTATCATGATGTATCGGGTAACCCGGAGGCTATCTGCAAAAAACAAATTGCGGCTATAACAACTAAGAGCTATGCGACTATCAAAGCAGCTCACATCAAAGATTATCAAAAGTATTTCAAAACGTTTTCCATTGATCTGGGTAAGGGTGAAAATGCCGAATTGCCCACAGATGAAAGAATATTAAAGTTTAGCCAGTCGCCCGATCCTTCGTTTATTAGTTTATATACGCAATATGGCAGGTATTTGCTGATCTCCTCGTCACGGTCTGGCGGCGGTCCGGCGAATTTGCAGGGTTTGTGGAATAACCTGCTTACACCACCATGGGGTAGTAAGTTCACCACCAATGTTAACCTCGAAATGAATTATTGGCCTGCCGAAGTACTTAACTTATCGGCTTGCAGTCAGCCTTTTTTTAGTATCGTTGATGATCTCTCCAAAACGGGGCGTGAAACCGCGGTTGAGCATTATGGTGCACCGGGCTGGGTATTGCATCATAATACGGATTTGTGGCGCGGCACTGCACCTGTTAACGCTTCCAATCATGGCATTTGGGTGAGCGGAGCTGCCTGGCTTTGCCATCAGCTTTGGGAACATTATTTGTATACCGGCGATAAAGAGTTTCTACAAAAACGGGCTTATCCCGAAATGAAGGGTGCAGCTGAGTTCTTTGTGCATTTTTTGGTGAAAGATCCTAAAACTGGCTACCTCATTAGTACGCCATCCAACTCGCCGGAGCATGGGGGTTTGGTTGCCGGGCCAACGATGGATCACCAAATCATTCGCGACCTGTTTAAAAACTGCATGGAAGCTGCCAAAGTGTTGAATATCGATAAGGCGTTTGCCGATACATTAAAACTCAAATACAGCTGGATAGCACCGAATAAAATTGGCAGATACGGCCAGTTACAGGAATGGCTTGAAGATAAGGACGATACCACGGATACCCACCGGCATGTTTCGCATATGTGGGGTGTCTATCCCGGCACTGAGATCTCGCTTAAAACTCCCGAACTGTTAAAGGCTGCCGAACAATCTATGAAATACCGTGGCGATGAAGGTACCGGCTGGAGCATTGCCTGGAAGGTAAATATCTGGGCACGGATGCACGAGGGTAATCATGCTTATCTGATGCTGAGCAAACTGTTATCACCTGCGGACGTAACTTCCGGGAAAGAGAAGGGAGGCGTTTACCATAATCTGTTCGATGCACACCCGCCATTTCAAATTGACGGAAATTTTGGCGGCGCAGCAGGTTTAGCCGGAATGCTTTTACAAAGTCAGGGTGATGTTATTGAACTGCTTCCAGCTTTGCCAACTGCATTACCGCAAGGTAGCATCAAAGGTATTTGCGCAAGAGGTGGTTTTGTACTTGATTTTGAATGGCAAAATGGTCGGTTGAAAAGCCTGCAGGTGCTTTCCAAACTGGGTAAAACCTGTCGCTTAAATTATGGCGGAAAGACCATAGATGTCGAAACTCAAAAAGGTAAAAGCTATCGCTTTGACGCCGATCTGAAACAATTATAAAGATGGGCAAAACTCAAAAATATCACAGAGAGATCGCAGAAAAAGAACTAATTGTTTGGGAGCAGTGCGATTCTCCTTTTGAGAGAGTAATAACCTATAAAAAGACAATAGAGGAGTTTAAGGTGTGGAGGGCTGTGCGATTCCCTCCCCTGGGAGGGTGTAGGGAGGGGTTTCAGCGAGATGTCTTGTCGTTACAAAGGCGTATAAACCCTTCCCTGCCAACACGCAATCCTAACGCGCCCCTCCCAAGGGAGGGAATTGTCAATTCATTGACTATTACTCTTGAGAGGAGCAGAGAGGAGTGTTTACGTTTTTTTAAACTGATCGCCTCGCTGCTGTTTTTGCTCTTTTTTTCCAATTATCGCCTTTTTGCACAGCGTAGTGATATCTCATTAAATACCAACTGGAAAAGTATTGCCGATGATAACAACCCAAAGGCAAACGCCGGTTTTGAGCAAGCCGGCTTTAATGATGCCAAATGGGAAACAGTAAACGTACCTCATAACTGGGACACCTACGGCGGCTATCGCCGCCTGAAACATGGCAACCGGCATGGCACTGCGTGGTATCGCAAAATATTCCCGCTTGAAAGTAAGCAAAACAATAAACGTTATTTCCTTTGGTTTGAAGGTGTTGGCTCATACGCTACAGTCTGGCTCAACGGCAAGCAGGTAGGTTACCACGCCGGCGGACGCACGTCTTTCACTATTGATGTAACAGACGTCATTAAAGCAGGCAAACAAAACCTCCTATGTGTCAGCGCCGATCATCCTTCATTCATCAAAGATCTGCCATGGGTTTGCGGGGCCTGCTCGGATGATCCGGGCTTTTCGGAAGGCTCGCAGCCGATGGGTATTTTCAGACCGGTGCATTTGATGGTCACTAATGCCGTCAGGATCGAGCCTTTTGGTGTACATATCTGGAATGATACGACTGTTCGTGAAAAATCGGCTACGCTTTATCTCGAAACTGAAGTTAAAAACTACAGCGCTAAGCCGTTTGCAATAACCGTGACAAACAGCATGGTTGATGCCGCTGGCAAAACTATCGCGCAAGCAAAAGTAAAAAAAATATTAAAAGCCGGTGAGGTTAATACGGTAAGTCAACAATTTTCCGATGTTAAAAACGTGCAGCTATGGACATTAGAGAAACCTTACCTGTATCATGTAGTAACGGAAATTTGGGCCGATGGAAAACCGATCGACAGAACGCAAACACCGTATGGGATCCGTTGGATCAGCTGGCCCATTGGCAGAAATAATAACGACAATCGTTTTTATCTCAATGGCAAACCTGTTTTTATCAATGGCATTGCTGAATATGAACACCTGATGGGCAAAAGTCAGGCTTTTGAAGCCGAGGAGATCAAAGCCAGGGTAATGCAGGTAAAAGCAGCTGGTTTTAATGCTTTTCGGGATGCTCATCAGCCTCATAACCTCGCCTATCAGCAGTATTGGGATAAGCTGGGCATTTTATGGTGGCCGCAATATTCGGCACATATCTGGTATGATTCGCCGGAGTTCAGGGCCAATTACAAAGCTTTGCTGGTTGATTGGGTAAAGGAACGGCGCAACAGTCCTTCGGTGATATTATGGGGATTACAGAACGAAAGCAAGTTACTGGCTGATTTTGCCCGCGAATGCAGCGATATCATCCGTAAGCTTGATCCTACGGCTTCCTCGCAACGCAAAATAACAACCTGCAATGGCGGTGAAGGTACCGATTGGGATGTGCCCCAAAACTGGACGGGAACTTACGGCGGTAACCCGCTTACGTATGGCGAGGACCTGAAAAAACAAATACTGGTAGGTGAGTACGGCGCATGGCGAAGCCTTGGTTTACATACCGAGGGGCCTTTCAATGCCAACGGTCAGCTAAGTGAAGACCGCATGACCCAATTGATGGAAACTAAAGTCCGCCTGGCCGGGTCTGTAAAAGATCAGGTTGCGGGGCATTTTCAGTGGCTGCTCTATTCGCATGAAAACCCTGGTCGCACACAAGGCGGCGAAGGGCAGCGGGAACTGGATAGGGTTGGCCCTGTTAACTATAAAGGTTTGTTTACACCTTGGGGGCAGCCAACCGATGCGTTTTACATGTACAGGGCCAATTATGTACCAAAGGATAAGGAGCCGATGGTTTATATCGTATCACACACCTGGCCAAGCCGCTGGCTTACTCCGGGGAAAAAGGATAGTATCATTGTTTATTCAAACTGCGACGAGGTTGAGCTTTTTAATGATCTCAACCATGAGTCCTTAGGCATACGAAAACGACAGGGTATCGGCACGCATTTTCAATGGCATGGCGCAGATATCAAATACAATGTGCTGTACGCCGTAGGATATGTTAATGGCAAGCCGGTAACGCATGATGAGATCATGTTAAACCATGTGCCACAAGCACCTCATTTGCCAAAAGAGAATCCCGCTATCCTGAAACCCGAAGCTGGTTACAACAATTTGTACCGTCTCAATTGCGGCGGACCGGATTACACCGATACCTACGGCAACACCTGGATGGCCGACAGGCATCAGGATAATAAACAGGAACCCGGCTCCACATCATGGACGGACAATTACCCCGGAATGCCTCAGTTCTTTGCCAGTCAGCAACGCACTTTCGACAGGATCAGCAACACGGCCGATGGGGCTTTGTTCCAGACTTTTCGGTATGGTTTAGATAAACTAAAATTTAATTTCCCGGTACCTGATGGTGATTATCGTATCGATCTATATTTTACCGAGCCCTGGTATGGCACAGGCGGCGGGATGGATTGTTCAGGCTGGCGTTTGTTTGATGTAGCTCTGAATGGCAAAACCATGATCCGCAATCTGGATATCTGGAAAGAAGCAGGATATGCTAAAGCGCTTAAGAAAAATATCGTTGCCCATGTTACGGGCGGGATGCTAACTATATCTTTTCCGAACGCAGCGGCCGGTGAAGCAATTATATCAGCTATAGCCATCAGTACTTTAAATAAAACAGTAAAACCACAACAGGCAGGTAATGGAATAATCGGCCAATTACAGGGCAATAATAAATGGATAATAAAAAGCTGGATGGATATCGGCCGAAAACAATATACTGATGCCGGGGTAACTTTTAATGATCTGCCTCCAATATTTTATGGTGCGGATTGGATAAGTACAGCTAATTCAAATCAGGCTCAAACCTGTTCGTTTACTTTAAATGCTGATGCCGATGTTTATGTTGCCATGGATGTACCCGACTTGCAAAGACCATCCTGGATTGTCAATTATGAAAACACCGGCTTATTTGTAAAAACGGATGCCGATGGAGGGCATCAGTTACCCGTTTACAGGAAACGTTTCAAAAAAGCTGATGTAGTTAAGTTAGGCGAAAGTAAAGGCAGGTTCATGTACACCGTGGTGGTGCTGCCTGTTACTTCGTTGCAACCGGCTACTGATCTTCGTAAAACCGTAAGCTACAAAGCAGAGACGGCTGAATTAAAAGGCGAGGGCTTAAAAGCCGACACCCTGAACGGAAAAAAAGTAATTAAATTTAGCAACGGGGCGGGCGGCAGTGTGGCATTCGCGTTAACACCGGGTGTTGCCGATCTATATGCCTTGCGCATCAAATATTATAACCAGAGCAATCAAACTTTTACGGCAAAAATGCGATTACTGGCCGCTGATGGTACGGTGATGAAGGAGGAAGAACTGAGTTTTAAACCGGTTGCCAAAAATAAATCGGGCACGGTTGCAACCAATACAGGCACAAGTATCAACGCGGGAAACTATAAGCTGGTAATCACGGGTATTAAGGCTGATGGTTTGGTTGTTTCGGGCATCGAAATGCAATAAAATATTAACATGAAAAAAAAGATTTGCCTGTTGTTTTTGTTACTGCCCTTCGGCCTTTTTGCGCAAAGCCTGAAGGTGTTAAACCTGCAATGCGAGTACAAAAACAATCCGTTGGGTGTCGAATCGCTTAAGCCAAAGCTGAGCTGGCAAATAGAAAGTGATGCCCACAGCACCCTGCAAACCGCTTACCGGGTTTTGGTTGCCGGTGACGTGGCTAAACTGGCAAGCAACAATGCTGATATCTGGGATTCGGGCAAGGTACTTTCAAACGCGTCGCTACAGGTTTCGTGCATTGGTAAACCTATGCAGGCAGCCAAAACTTATTACTGGAAGGTAATGGTTTGGGACAACCATGGTAAAGCGTCGGCATGGAGCAATACCGCCAGCTGGCAAATGGGCTTGCTTACAAAAAGAGACTGGAACGGTGCCGACTGGATTGCTTATGACAGATTACCCGATTCTTCGGCTATTGTACCCTTTTATCATGGTAAAGGACCAAAAAAACTGGGGGCGGCCAATGATATTTTGCCTTTAATGCGCAAGGCTTTTAATGTTGAGGCCAAATTGAAAAAAGCCACGCTTTATTTGTGCGGGTTAGGTCATTTTGAGCTGAACCTGAACGGTAAGAAAGTGGACGATCATTTCCTTGATCCCGGGTGGACAAAATATGATAAGCAGGCACTATATGTGCCTTTTGATGTAACTAAGCAGCTTATCGCCGGAAAAAATACCATAGGCGTAATGCTGGGCAATGGATTTTATTACATCCCGCGGGATAGGCGTTACCGCAAGCTTACCGGTGCTTTTGGCTATCCTAAAATGATCTGTCGTTTAATATTGGAGTATGACAATGGAAAGATAGACAATGTGGTGAGCGATGGTTCATGGAAAACCGCACCCTCGCCGGTTACATTCAGCAGTATTTATGGAGGTGAGGATTATAATGCCAATTTGGAACAACCGGGCTGGGATACCAACAATTTTGATGATTCTAAATGGCGCAATGTGGTTAAGGTAAATGGCATACCTGAGCTGAGCGTGCAAATGGCGGAGCCTTTGAAAATTATACAGGAGTTGAAACCGCAAGGTAAAAAGCAACTGGCTAATGGCGCATGGATCTATGATTTGGGTCAAAACTTTTCAGGGATTCCGCAGATCAGTCTTCTGGGTAAAAAAGGGGATACTGTGCGCATTGTCCCCGCTGAACTGGTAAATGAGGATGGCAGCGCCAATCAAAAAGCCTCGGGCAGTCCGCATTATTATGATTATGTGTTGAAGGGCGATGGTATTGAAACCTGGCATCCCCTGTTTACTTATTACGGTTTCAAGTATTTGCAGGTGCAGGGTGCTGTTCCCCAAGGAGAAACCAATGTATCGAAGCGCCCCGTGATTGTTGATATTAAAGGATTGCACACGCGCAACTCAGCAGAAACCGTGGGCAGTTTCGCTTGTTCAAATGAGCTGTTTAACAAAACGTTTAAACTGATTGACTGGGCCATGAAAAGCAACATGGCAAGCGTATTTACCGATTGTCCTCACCGCGAAAAACTGGGCTGGCTGGAAGAAGCGCATTTAGTCGGCAGTTCCCTGCATTACAATTATGATATCGTGGGCCTGGCACGCAAGTGTATTAATGATATGCGCATTTCCCAAACAGAGGATGGATTGATCCCCGAGATCTCACCCGAATATGTAAAGTTTGATGAGCCCTTCCGCGACTCGCCCGAGTGGGGGAGCAACGCGGTGATTTTGACGTGGTATGTATACCAGTGGTATGGTGATAAGGAAGTGCTTGCTCAAAACTATGATATGATCAAGCGTTACCTGGCCTATCTCGATAAAAAATCAAAAAATCATTTGCTGTATCAGGGGTTGGGCGATTGGTATGATCTTGGTCCAAATCCTCCCGGCGTTTCGCAGTTAACACCACAAGGAATTACGGCAACTTCGCTGTATTATTATGACCTTGATATAGCCGGAAAAATAGCTACGCTGCTTGGCAAAAACGATGATGCCGCATCTTACAAGAAACTGGCTGATGAAGTAAAACAGGCCTATAACAAAACGTTTTTTAATAC
The DNA here is from genome assembly GCF_049949235.1 of Mucilaginibacter sp. R-33. Lineage (NCBI taxonomy): Bacteria > Pseudomonadati > Bacteroidota > Sphingobacteriia > Sphingobacteriales > Sphingobacteriaceae > Mucilaginibacter > Mucilaginibacter sp. R-33. Next base: position 3,724,097 of record NZ_CP188089.1, on the reverse strand, counting down.
TGACACTAAACAATACGGCACAGGCAGTCAGGCGGCCAACGCTATGTCGGTTTATGCCGGTTTGGTTGAGCCACAATATAAAGCAGCTGTAGTGAATAATATCGTAAAAGATATCCGCGGCAGAGGGAATGCCCTTACCGCAGGGGACATCGGTTATCGCTACCTGTTACGGGTTTTGGATGATGAAGGCCTTTCGGATGTGATCTATGATATGAACAGTCGTGCCGATGTGCCGGGCTATGGTTATCAACTGGCTCACGGTGCCACTGCCTTAACCGAATCGTGGGCGGCATTGCCTTCGGTATCCAACAACCATTTTATGTTGGGGCACCTGATGGAGTGGTTTTACAGCGGCCTGGCCGGGATCCGTCCGGCAGATGATGCCATCGCATTTAATAAAATCGAGATCAGGCCCGAAACTGTGGGTAATGTAACCTGGGCTAAGGCTAATTATAAATCGCCTTATGGCAATATTTCAAGCAGTTGGGCGAAGGGGCAGGGGCAGTTTAAACTGGAGGTGAACATCCCGGCAAATACTACCGCGAGTATCTTTCTGCCCGTGAAAAATAATGCAGCTATTATGGTCGATGGGCAAAATATTAAAACTCGTCACGATATCAAATTTATCGGTTATCACAATGGGAAGGCTGAAATCGAGGCAGGTTCAGGCAACTATACATTCATCGCCAAATAAATACTAAACAAACTATGAAACACATTTTCAAATCATCTGCATTCTTCGTTTGTACTTTTTTAATACTGAAGGTACATGCCCAGGAGGTACCCGAAAAGGTGATGAAAGATATTTACGAGCAGGTTAAAACGCCTTACAAATATGGCCTGGTGATAGCGCCCGAAGACAACAGTCAGAAAGCTGATTGCCCTACGGTTTTTCGCCAGGGTGACGGCTGGTATATGAGCTACATCATTTTCAATGGACGCGGTTATGAAACCTGGCTGGCTGATAGTAAGGACCTGCTGCACTGGAAAACCCGTGGCCGCATCCTGTCATTTTCGGATGATACTACCAAATGGGACAATAATCAAAAAGCTGGTTATGTAGGTTTGCAGGATTATAAATGGGGAGGTTCGTACAAATTGCAGCAGTATAATGGCAAATATTGGTTATCGTACTTCGGCGGGCAAAGCAAAGGCTATGAGAAAGGTTTGCTATCCGTAAGTGTGGCTTCTACCGATAAAGATCCGGGTACGGTTCACGAGTGGCAGGGATTAGTTCATCCGGTATTGTCAAGTATTGATAAAGATGTAAGCTGGTGGGATAACCATACCCAATATAAGCAAACCGTAATCTGGGATAAAAAGAAGCTTACCGGTCACCCTTTCATTATGTACTATAATGCGAATGGCGATAGCGTAAACAAAAAGCGTGGTGCCGAGCGAATTGGCATGGCCGTATCGGATGATATGCTACACTGGAGGCGTTTTGGTAAAGACCCGGTATTGAATCACGGCGACGGGATAACAGGTGATCCATATATTCAACAGATAGGCAACGTATATGTAATGTTCTATTTTGGTGCTTTCTGGAAAACCGGCGACTCAGGCGTGTTTAATCGCTTTGCCTGCTCATACGACCTGGTACACTGGACAGATTGGACAGGGGAGAAACTCATTCAATCGTCTGAACCTTATGATAATATGTTTGCCCATAAATCGTGTGTGGTGAAGCATAAAGGCTTGGTTTATCATTTTTATTGCGCTGTAAACAAAGCCGATCAGCGCGGTATAGCGGTAGCTGTGTCGAAAGATCTGGGTAAAAGCGAGCTCAACTTTGTTGCGCCGCCTGTTAAAAAAAGCAAATCCAAATAATGAGGCTGCGTTGTCTATATACACTGTGTTTAGTGTTTTTCGCGGCTGGTTTTGTATCTGCCCAAAAGGTGCGCAAAACCGAGAGTTTTAACGCCGGCTGGAAGTTTTTTCTGGGCGATGATGCCGCAGCAAACGCCATAAAGTATGACGATCGCCGCTGGCAGAAACTCGATCTTCCGCATGATTGGAGCATCGAAGGTAAATTCGACAGTAAAAATCCTACTACACAGGCCGAAGGTGGATTGCCAGCCGGCATTGGTTGGTATCGCAAAAGTTTCCTGATCTCTGCATCGTCAAAAACAAAAACTATTTTGATTGATTTTGATGGTGTTTTTCATAATAGCGAGGTTTGGATAAATGGCCATTATTTAGGTAAACGGCCTAACGGCTATATTTCGTTCAGGTATGATTTAACGCCTTACCTTAAATTCGGTACACAGGAAAATGTGATAGCCGTGAGGGCTGATAACAGCGATCAGCCTAATTCTCGCTGGTATACCGGTTCAGGTATTTACCGTAATGTGTGGCTAACAACCGTTAATAAAACGCATCTGCCGCAATGGTCTTCATTTATAACTACGCCGCAGGTCGATCGGCAAAAAACAGAAATCCATATTCGCACAGTTTTACCGGTTTTCGTTAACTCAAAGTTTAAGCTCAAAGCTTCTGTTTTGGATGATAATGGCAAGATTGTTGGATCTGTCACTACTACCGTAAAGGACACTGTAATTCAACAAAACGTTCAGGTAAACAATCCTCAATTATGGTCGATAAATCATCCCTATCTGTATAAAGTAAAACTGCAGTTGTTTGCTGCTGATAAGGTTATCGATGATTACACAACTACCACAGGTATACGTTATTTCAACTTTGATGCAGATAAAGGATTTAGCCTAAATGGTGAGTCGATGAAGATTCTTGGCGTATGCCTGCACCACGATCAGGGGGCTTTGGGTACGGCTGTTAATACCCGCGCTATTGAGCGGCAATTGCAGATCTTAAAGGATATGGGTTGCAATGCTATCCGTACATCTCATAATCCTCCCGCGCCCGAATTACTCGACCTATGTGATAAAATGGGTTTCCTGGTGATGGACGAGGCTTTTGATATGTGGAAGAAGAAAAAAAGCAAGCATGATTACCACGAAGATTGGGATAAATGGCATGTGAAAGACCTGCAAGACCAGGTTTTACGCGATCGTAACCATCCATCTGTTTTTGCATGGAGTATTGGTAACGAAATAAGGGAACAGTTTGATAGTACAGGTGTAAGTATTGGTCGCGAGCTGGTAAAAATTGTAAAGCAACTGGATAACACCAGGCCGGTTACATCGGCTTTGAGCGATGCTGATCCTAAAAAGAACTTTATTTACCAGTCGGGTGCGCTTGACCTGGTTGGTTTAAATTATCACCAGGAAGTATATGCCGATTTTCAGAAAAACTATCCCGGTCAGAAGTTTATCGGCACCGAAAATATGTCGGCCCTGGCAACAAGAGGGCATTATGATATGCCATCGGATAGTATCAGGCGCTGGCCAAAGGATGGTAAAACACCATTGAAGGATGGCAATGCCGATTTTACGGTATCATCTTACGATAATGTTTCGGCCTACTGGGGCTCAACGCATGAGGAAACCTGGAAGATCATCAAAAAGCATGATTTCCTTTCCGGCCTTTTTGTGTGGACAGGCTTTGATTACATTGGCGAACCAACCCCATACCTATGGCCTGCCCGCAGCTCATTTTTCGGTATTGTTGATTTGGCCGGTTTTCCTAAAGATGTATATTATATGTACCAAAGCGAGTGGACAAATAAGCCTGTTTTACACTTGTTGCCGCACTGGAACTGGAAACCCGGACAAATGATTGATGTTTGGGCCTATTACAACAATGCCGATGAGGTAGAAGCGTTTTTAAACGGCCGGTCGATAGGGGTGAGAAAGAAAACCGGCGATGACCTGCATGTGATGTGGCGTGTTAAATACGAACCAGGAGTGTTAAAGGCTGTATCGCGCCGTAATGGCAAAGTAGTCATGACTACGCAGGTGGTTACAGCAGGCGAGCCTTATAAAATACAGCTAAAGGCAGATCGGGATAAGATTAATGCCGATGGTAAAGACCTGTCATATATCACCGTATCTGTTCTGGATAAGAATAATGTTCCTGTGCCTGATGCCAATCAATTGGTGAAGTTCAAAGTAACCGGACAAGGTATATTGAAAGGTGTGGATAACGGTTCGCAAACAGATCTGGATCCGTTTGTATCCGATCAGCATCATTTGTTTAATGGTTTGGGATTGGCTATTGTTCAATCTAAGTCTGTTGCGGGTGAAATTACTGTTACTGCTACGGCAGATGGGTTGCAACCGGCTCGCTTAATCATAGAGGGCAAGCGTTAAATAGTTTTAAAGGCTAAGAATTTTTATTGCTGTTGACTTACGAAAAAAGCTCGGGATTGTGCGATTCCCCTCTTGAGAGGGGCGGAGGGGTGTGTTTCTGCTTTGGTAAGCCTATGGCAGAAACACACCCCTGCCACCACTCGTTCCTCCGCGCCCCCTCTCGAGAGGGGAGTTTTTAAATCCAGCTGAGTAGCGGCGCTTTTATTTTCATGGGTGATAATATCCTATAATAGCAAGCGAAAATATTACAGTAAAGAATAATTGTGGTACGTTACATTTGTTATACAATTTTAAACCATAATACTAACATTTACTGTACTACCCGATTAACGCATGAAAGTGTTGCCCGTGTTAGATTTTACCATTATAGGTATTTACCTTATAGCTATGGTGCTGGTGGGTTTTTATTTTTCGCGTAAAAATAAAAATGCTGAACAGTTCACCGTTGCATCTGGTTTAATACCGGGCTGGGCTATCGGTTTATCTATATATGCCACTTTTTTAAGCAGTAATACATTTTTGGGCGTGCCTGGCAAGGCCTACGGGGGCAATTGGAACGCTTTTGTATTCAGCTTATCTATGCCTTTTGCGGCGTGGATAGCGGTTAAATATTTTATACCATTTTATCGTAATACCGGCAACATTTCGGCATATACCCATTTCGAAAAACGCTTTGGCCCCTGGGCAAGGGTTTATGCGGTTATTTGTTTTTTGCTTACGCAGATAGCCCGTATGGGTTCTGTGTTTTTCGGTATTGCATTGAGCCTTCAGGCACTAACCGGCTTGTCTATGAAGACGATCATGATCATAATGGGGATCTCTATTATTCTGTACACCGTATCCGGCGGCATTAAAGCCGTGATCTGGACAGAGGTAGTACAGGCAATCATCAAAACATTAGGAGCTTTACTGATCATTTATCTTGTGGTAAATAGTATCCCCGGCGGCTTTGATAAGATCGTAGAAATTGGTAAAGCTGATCACAAATTCAGCCTGGGCAGTTTTTCATTGAACCTTACCGAACCAACTTTTTGGGTGATCCTGTTCTACGGTTTCTTCATCAATCTAAATAATTTTGGGATGGATCAAAATTATATCCAGCGTTATCATGCGGCTACATCTACTAAGCAGGCTGCCAAATCAGTTTGGCTTTGTGTTGGTATTTATGTGCCCGCTTCTTTCCTGTTTTTTGTAATAGGCTCGTGCTTATACGCTTACTGTAGGCAGCATCCCGATCTGATCTTAAGCCTTAAGCACCAGGTAGCTATTGAGCGCCTGCCTGCAACGGCTTCGGCAACAGATGTTTCGGTATTTATGAACAAATTAACCCCTGCCGATTACGGTGATAAGATCATGCCGCATTTTATGGTTACCAAAATCCCGGCAGGATTGGTTGGTATTATTGTAGCTGCTATTTTATCAGCTGCCATGAGCACCATCAGTTCGGGTATGAACTCATCGGCCACGGTTTTTACCATCGATATCTACAAAAGATATTTTAAACCACAACTTAATGATAAAAATACATTGAATGCATTGCATATCGGTACTGTGCTTTTTGGGTTTGCGGGTATGGCCGCCGGGATAGCCATGATAGGGGTAAAAAGCATTCTTGATTTATGGTGGCAGCTTTCGGGGATTTTTGCAGCAGGTATGCTCGGTTTGTTTTTGCTGGGCATTATCAGCAGGCAAACCCGTAACCATGAGGCCATCATTGCCAGTATCATAGGTGTTTTGGTGATCCTTTGGCTTACTTTTCCGTCACTCATTCCCGAGCAATACGCCGTTCTTCGCAGTACGCTCAATACCAACATGATCATTGTTGCGGGTACCCTCGCTATATTTTTAACGGGAATATTTTTAACCAAAACAAGGCAGTTAACAGTTTAATAATCATCAAATGGAACAATCAAAAAAGGGTTTTATCCCGGTAATGTTAACGCCTTTTAAAGATAACGGTGCTATTGATTATGCAGCGCTGACCCGCTTAACCGAAATGTACCTGCGCGCGGGTGCGGCTGGTGTGTTTGCCAATTGCCTGTCGAGCGAAATGTTTGAATTGAGTGGTGAGGAGCGGTTAGCAATTATCAAACACGTGGTTGAAACTGTTGACGGCGCTGTTCCTGTCGTGGCCACCGGTACCTTTGGCGGGCCAATTGAAAAACAAGCCGATTTTATAAAAAAGGTATATGATACAGGTACTTCGGCGGTGATTGCCATTACCAGTTTGCTGGCTGATGCCGATGAACCGGATGCTGTACTTAATGACCGTGTTTTTGAACTGTTCAATCATACTGAAAATATCCCTTTAGGCTTTTACGAATGCCCGGCGCCATACAAAAGGTTATTATCGGCAGAACAGCTTCATCATTTTGCAGCAACAGGCAGGGTAATATATCATAAAGATACCTGCCTTAAAATTGACGTGGTAAAACAGAAATTGGAGGCAAGCAAAGTTAATCCGGCGTTTGGGCTGTATGACGCTTACATGGTTCACGCGGTTGAATCGCTTAAAGCAGGTTCGGCGGGATTGTCATGTATTCAGGGGAATTTCTTCCCTGAGCTTATTGTTTGGTTATGCAATCATTATGCCGATGCATCGTGCCAGCATGAGGTTGCCATGGTACAGGAATTTCTAACCGAAAATATGGATGTGATGCACAATGTTTACCCTGTTATTGCTAAATATTATCTTACTAAACGTGGGCTTAAAATTACAACCACCACCCGGCGCGATGTTGGTTATTTCTCGCCGGCCATCCGCAATAAAATAGAAGATCTTTACGCTAACTACACTACACTTCAAAGTGAGATCGGTATCTATTAGTCTTAAGTCGAAAGTCCTGTTTAATTCTGTTGTGAAGTTTTTACGTAGAGACGCATCACATACGTCTTCCATAGGACAAGCCGTTTTGTAATTCATTAAACCCTGGATTTGCATGCGTGAGACGCATGTGATGCGTCTCTACATTTTAAAACAGCCTGTTGGAACTTTTGGCTAACGACTTAATACTTAACCAAACTAAGCAGAAATTGCCTGCTTTTGTCCTTTAATATAACGGCGTTTATACTCAAGCGGGGTCATGCCGGTAACCCGTTTAAAGTGTCGGTAAAAATTAGAGATGTTGTTGTAACCGCATTCAAAGCACAAAACCTCGGTGGGTAATTTGTCCTCAATCAAAAAACGGCAGGCATGACTGATCCTGATCTCGGTTAAAAAATCAAAATACGTTTTCTTGGTCATCAGTTTAAAATACCGGCAAAAGGAGGTGACACTGAGGTTGCCGATGGCTGCTATTTTTTCCAGGCTGATCTCCTGTTTATAGTTGGCCAATGTATAGGAGCATACTTTATTGAGGCGGATAGTATCCGATTCGTTGGATTGATGAAAGTCACTGTGCGATAGCGTTATCGGTTCAAAGTCCTCGTTTTCGGCCAGCACTTTAAGTATCGATAGCAGGATAATGATCCTGTCGAGGTTGGTAGCTTCAGCCGCCTGCCGCATCAGTTTGGCCAGCTCGGTTCTTGCTTCACCCTTAATTACCATACCACTTTTGGCCTTTTCAAAAAGCTTGGGCAACATGAACGCTTCAGGTAAGTTTAACAAATAACGACCAAGGCAGTCGGGCAAAAAGTGGATCACGATCACCTCAACATTCAATCCGGATTCGGGCAAAAAATATTCGTCCTTGCAGCGCCAGCAGTGTGGTAGGGCCTCTCCCAGCAATGTGATTTCGCCTGGCGAAAAATTGCTGATATTATCACCAATAAACCTAACCCCTTCGCCCTTTATTACGTAGTGTAATTCAAGCTCGGGATGGTAGTGCCAGATACCCCGGAAGGTGGGCAAAATATCATGCCTGATACTGAATGAATTTTGCGGTTTAACCGCAACCTTGAGAAAATGGGGCTTCATTTTGTAAAAATCAATAAAGATTAGCAGGTGAGCGGACAATTAAGTATGCGTCGCGCTGGTTTATATTTTAAAAGTAGTAATTTTTAATCAAACCCAATTTGCACCAATGTAATTTTCTTTTGACAAAAAATTACGTTAATACGAAAAGCGGGTTATGATAAGATTGTATAATAAATAGATAAATACAAATAGGAAAGGCAAAGGCTAACCATTGATATTTGTTAAAGCAACTTGTAAATCAGGCTGCAGGATACCAGGAAATATAAACCAATAAAATTAATTATACTTTTTATCAGGCTTTTAGAACTGACAAGATTTTAACAGTTAATTAATTGTGATATGAACAATTAATTGCGTAAAAAACGGCAGGGTACTATATACTTTTTTTAAGGGCTTTATAAAAACTGTAAAGAATTTAACCAATTGAAACAACCATGAAGCACTTTAAATACATAGTGATATTGTTATTATCAGTTGCAGTCAGTGAGGCTTTCGCGCAGGCACCAGTGGATAACAACTACATAAAAGTTATAACCGAACGTTCAAACAAAATTGTTACAGGAGCAGGCATCACCGACTCGGTAAAATTTAAGAAAGTGCGTGATATTGTAGTTGCCCAGTACAGTGATTTGAACACCATTTATGATGCGCGTAAAGCAAAAGTAAATGATATTAAAACCCAGATGCCCGATGATAAAGCAGGTGCCAATGCCAAAATCGCCCTTGTAGATAGTAATGTGGCTAAGCAGGTTAAGGTTTTACATACCTTATATATCAATAAGCTGAATAAGGAATTAAGCGCTGATGAGGTTGATAAAATAAAAGACGGCATGACCTACCGCATTTATCCCATCACTTATACCGCTTACCAGGATGAAATACCTACCCTTACCGGGGAGCAAAAAGACAAAATTAAAGGATGGCTGCTGGAAGCGAGGGAGAATGCCATAGATGCCGAATCGGCAGAGAAAAAACATGCCTGGTTTGGGAAGTTTAAGGGCCGCATTAATAATTACCTATCCGCACAGGGCTACGATATGAAAAAGGAGGGTGAAGAGTGGCAAAAACGGATCAAAGAGCGGCAGGCAGCAAAACAATAATTTTTGAACTAACCTAAATATCCCGGTATCATGAAATAAGCTTTAGCCGGGCAAACCAATTATACTAATTAATTAACCTGATCATGAAAATTAAATTATCAAGTTTATGAGAAAACTTTTCCTCTTACTTTCGGTGTTGCTGTGCTTAGGCAGCGCGCTAAAAGCCCAGGACCGTAATATAACAGGTACGGTTACGGACGAAAAAGGTGCTCCCCTGCCAGGGGTTGCCATCCAGGTAAAGGGCAGTACAACAGGTACTATCACCAATGCCGATGGTAAATATTCAATTAAGGCTACTAACCTACAGGCCATTGTGGTTGGGGCTAAATTTCTTGGATACAACTACCAGGAAAAAACACTGAAGATTGGCGAAATGAATGCCGACTTTAAAATGGTACCATCACAAAATGCCCTCGATGAGGTTGTGGTAGTAGGTTACGGTACTCAAAAGAAGGTCCACTTAACAGGTGCTGTTGCCGCGGTGGATATGAAAACCATCCAGGATATCCCTACCACTAACCTTGCCGCCGCACTTCGCGGTACCAATGCCGCGGTAAGTGTTACCGGTGGTATTGCAAGACCGGGCCAAAGCGGAACCATCACTATCCGTAACCCAGTCTTTCTGGCAAAGAATGGTGGAAGTACAACACCATTGTACATTATTGATGGTGTACAACGTAGTGAAGCAGATTTCAACTTGCTTGATCAAAGTGAGGTGGAGAACATTTCGATATTGAAAGATGCTGCCGCTGCCATATACGGTATTTTAGGCGCGAATGGCGTTATCGTTGTAACAACCAAACGCGGCCAGGCCGGCGGGCCAAAGGTAAGCTTCAGTTCATCAGTAGGTATTGCCGATGCAATTCAGCTTCCTAAAATGATGTCGGGCTTTCAGATGGCTACTTATTTGAATGATATTGAGCAAACCAGGTATAACCACACCATAACACCCGAAGGTTATATCAACGGCGATTTAAGCAATAAAGACTTAAAATATTATACGCCGGATGAGCTTGAGTACTTTAAAAATAATAACCAAAATTTCCTGGAGCAGGCATTTAAACCGGCAGTAACCAGCAGGAACGCGTTGAGCATAACCGGTGGCAACGATAAGGTTACTTATTTCGCAGGCGCAAATTATGTAAACCAAAACTCCAACTTTAAAGGCGTAAACACTAACCGCTTTGGCTTCAGGGCCAGTGTCGACGCAAAAGTGGCGAAAGGTTTAAAACTGTCATTGTCATTGAGCGAAGATCTTGCCAAAAGCAAAATTTACTGGTATAAACTATCAAGTACCAGCGAAAGCCCGGATAACGACTTTCTGTCGCTTAACCAGGCACCACCATGGCAAAAATATTTTATCGACGGGCATCCTGTATATTTAGGAACTAGCAATAACGATAACCTTAACTTTTTTGCTGTTCAAAATTCTAACAACTACACAGGTAACAATAACACTGTATTTAATGGTTTAGCCAATTTGAGTTACGAAATTCCGGGTATTAGCGGCTTAACTGCCAATGTTAGCTACAACCGTAATCTTAATAATGCCTTTAACAAGCAATATGGCTCAACGTTTTATTACAACCAATATTCGGGCGAAGGCGACAATAACCATATTCCGGGAGGAACTGTGGTAGGCGTAAAAGCTATTAAAAATGGCGATAGGGTGCGCCTTACCCCTACAATGGCAGATAATTACCAGTTCAACGCCAACCTTACTTACCATAAACGTTTTGGGGCGCATGAAATTACTGCACTGGCTTTGTATGAGCAATATGAGTCATATAGTGAAGGTGTAGCTGCCGAAGCCGACGGTGTAATTGTAGGCGGAAAAGATAACCAAACGTTCACCATCGGCGATCAATCGTCAAACCAGGCTACATTGGTAAAAGAATATGGCCGTAAAGCTGTGGCAGGTAGGGTAAATTATGCCTACGCCGATAAATACCTGGTTGAATTGGCCATGAGGGCGGATGCCAATACCAACTTTGCACCGGGCCACCAGTGGGGATATTTCCCTTCGGCTTCAGCAGGCTGGGTGGTTTCAAAAGAAAACTTCTTTAAATCAGTAAGCTTTGTTGATCTTTTGAAATTCAGAGGTTCGGTAGGTTTGTTGGGTTCTGATAATACACCTTCATTCTTATACGCGGTTAACTACCAGTTTGGTACCGGCAACAAAGGCGGTGCTGTTTTCGGCGGCAATAGCGACAGGGGCCTCGGCGCACTGCTAAATATCGCTATCCCGAACGCTAATTTAACCTGGGACCATGACCTGAAAACAAACTACGGTTTAGATGCCGCTTTCCTGGGTAACCGCTTATCAGTTTCGGCCGATTATTTCTGGGAGCACCGCTATGATATGCTTGCATCGCTGAACACTTCAGTTCCTGTAACTATAGGCGCAGCGCCATCTGCCGAAAATTATGGTATTGTCAATACTTTCGGATACGAGATCTCTGTAAGCTGGAAAGACAAAATCGGTTCTAATTTTAGCTATAATTTTAGCCCGTTCTTTTCCTGGAGCGATAATAAATACATTAAATATGATATCGCTGCAGCACAGGTGGGTACCATTCAGGATTTGACCGGTAAATCAAGCGATCAGGGAACACTGGGATACAAATCACTCGGTATTATCCGTACACAAGCCGATGCCGACGCGATCATTGCAGAAAGGGCCGCAGCAGCCGGTGGCGCGCAAAACGTTAAGATTTTTGGTTACGTACCTTCACCTGGTATGATCAATTACGTTGACAAAAACGGCGACGGTATTATCAAACAAAACGATCTCAACGACCAGTTTTATTTAGGTAAGAAATCATCAAACCACTACAATCTTGGTCTGAACTTTGGCGGTGCATATAAAACATTAAGCTTAAATGTGGTTATGGGAATGAGCTGGGGTGGTAACCAATCAATTGAGAGCGCGGCCATTAAACAAGCTACTGCCAACCAGAACAGGCCTGTATTCTGGGCCGATCACTGGACCCCATCTAATCCAAATGCCAAATATCCCGACCCTTATTACTCGGACGATGTGAGTGCTACAAGTGATTTTTGGTTTGTTAGCCCCTTCACCTGGAATATCTCCAGTGCTAACTTAAGCTATACCCTGCCCGCTTCCATCACAAAAAGGCTTGGAATGTCAAGCATAAGGGCGTATGTGGTAGCTACAAACCCAATCAACTTTGTAAACCCGTTCCCCGAACATTATCGTGATATTTCATCACCATTTGGGGCATATCCCAACTTACGCACAGTATCTTTTGGTTTAAACTTAGGCTTCTAAACTTTGAAAGACATGAAATTATTTAAAACCATATTTGCAGCTTTGATCGTATCAGCCCTGTTTACAAACTGTAAAAAAGTGCTTGATAAGGAAGATCTTACACACAGCACCCCCGGTCAGATTTTTAATGACTCAACGGTGGCTATTTTAAACATCAATTACCTGTATACAGCAAACCAGCCTGGCTGGTTTGGCGATACCGGCGGCGCTATTGGCAGCGGGGGCGACAAATGCGACGAATTTTACAGCGATAACGCATACGTAAAAGGCACGGTTACCATCGAAACTGTTGGTGACATCGGTACCTCGGTGAATATCAGCAATAACTACGGCCGGATCCGTAACATTAACCAAACCCTGCAGGACCTCGACGCCAGCACCTTGCCTGCCTCTACCAAAAACAGGTATAAAGCACAGGCTTATTTTTGGAGGGCTTTCAGGTATTTTGACCTGGTAAGGTTATATGGAGGTGTTCCATTGGTATTAAAACCGCTTGATGCTATTGGTCAGGACGCCAAAAACGCGGCGCTTTTGCCTCGTAACAAAACCTCAGAATGTTTTAAACAAATTGTGAGCGATCTGGACAGCTGTATAAAATATCTGCCCGCCAAATGGAGTGGCAGCGATTACGGTCGTATTTCATCGGCTGCTGCTGCTGCGTTTAAAGGAAGGGTGTTGCTAACGTATGCAAGTCCTCAGTTTAACCCCAGCAATGATGCGGCCCGCTGGCAAACAGCTGCTGATGCCAATGATAAGGCAATGCAGATATTGTCCGCTAATAACTACGGTTTAAACCCTTCGTATGACAATATGTGGTTTACCGAAAACAGCAGCAATCCGGAAGCAATTTTGATAACAGGTTTTAACACATCATCAACCGATCAAAACCAGAATAACAATACCTATGATAACGCGACTCGTCCGGCCTATTTAGGTACTAAAGGCGGTTCCAATCAACCTACATGGGATATTGTAAAATCATACCCGATGCTTGACGGAAAAGCACCAGGTACCTCCTTAAAGTATACATATGATGATGCAAAGTTTTTTGATAACCGCGATCCAAGGTTTAACAAAACTATTGCCTACAACGGTTGTAACTGGCCTATAAACGGCAATAGCTCTTATCGTCTGTGGACTTACTTTTATTACAATAAAGCGGATGGTTCCGGTGTTAAAACCACTGAACCGGCATCAGCAACAGGCTCAGGTTTCTACCTGCGCAAAGCTATTGACCCTAACGTCAGTGTGGCAAATACACCATATGTTGGTACAGATTGGATGGAGATCCGTTATGCCGAAGTTTTATTGAACCAGGCCGAATGTGCCGCCGCGTTAGGTAACGTAACTACCGGTTATACCAATATTGCCGCCATCAGGAAACGTGCGGGTATTGAAGCTGGTGCTGATAACCTGTACGGTTTAGACGCAGGTATGAGCCCTGATCAGATGATCAACGCTATCATGAATGAACGTAAAATTGAGTTTGCCTTTGAAGGTAAACGCTATTGGGACCTTCGTCGCCGTAAACTGCTCGAAAGCACATTGAACGGTAAAAAGAGAACGGGGCTTACAGTTACCCTTAATAACAACGCAAGCGGTAAAGATTATCTTACCGGTACAAGAGATGCTTTAGCAGCTGCATCATTGGATGCCCTGTACAGCACATCTTTCACCGTTAAAACTAAAACTATGGATTCTTATAACATAGCGGTTCAGGCGGGCGATTACTTTTTCGGGATCCCTTCGGCGGCATTGTTAAATAATATCAATTTACAGCAAAATAACACCTGGGGTGGGCCGTTTGATCCGCTTCAATAATAAATTAATTGAACGATGGGTGCCTGCTAACCATTTAACAAAAGAAGATTACGAATACAGATATGAAAAAACACACAGCTTTATTTTTAGTAGCAGCGGCATTGGGTTTAGCTAAACCGGCTTTTGCCCAATACCCGGAAATACCAGAAAAGGTTAAAGCAGAGAGTGAGGCTTTGATGAAAGAGGCTACCCGTCGTTCAGATTCAGCATGGGCGGTTGCCCTGCCCATTATCCAGGCCGATCAGCGCCGTGGCAAAGTATACGTACCATGGGCCGCACGCCCAACAGATTTGCCGCAGGCCAAGATCCCGGCATTCCCGGGTGCCGAGGGCGGTGGCAAATTTACTTTTGGGGGCCGCGGTGGTAAGGTATATGTAGTTACCAGTTTAGCAGATAGCGGTCCCGGCACTTTGCGCGAGGCCTGCGAAAAAGGCGGCGCGCGTATTGTGGTATTTAATGTTGCGGGCATTATCCGCATCAAAACACCGATTATCGTGAGGGCTCCGTATATTACTATTGAAGGCCAAACTGCTCCGGGTGATGGCGTTTGTATTGCAGGCGAATCATTTTGGGTGAATACACATGATGTTGTGATCCGTTATATGCGTTTCCGCCGCGGCGAAACCAATGTTGGCCGCCGTGATGATGCTTTGGGTGGCAACCCGGTGGGCAACATCATTGCCGATCACGTATCTGCAAGCTGGGGCCTGGACGAAAACTTTTCCATGTACCGCCACATGTTTGATCCGGGCGATGGCTCGAAAGAAGAGAAGCTGGGTACCGTAAATATCACTATCCAGAATTGTATTTATTCAGAATCATTGGATTACTGGAACCACGCTTTCGGCTCAACGACAGGCGGCGAAAACAGCTCATTGATGCGTAACCTTTGGGCCGATAATACTGGCCGTAACCCATCTGTTGGCTGGAATGGCGTATACAACTTTGTAAACAATGTGGTATTTAACTGGCATCACCGTTCAATGGACGGCGGCGATTATACCACCAATTACAACGTGATCAATAACTACTTTAAACCTGGTCCGGTTACACCTAAAGATGAGCCGGTTGGTCACCGTATCCTAAAACCGGAATCGGGCAGGAGCAAGCTGAAAGAAAAAGTATTCGGTCGCGTTTATGCATCAGGTAACATTATGGAAGGTTATCCCGAAGTTACCAAAGATGCGTGGAACGGTGGCATCCAGGTTGAAGGCCCTGGTGGCAAAGAATTGCCTGACGCCGGTCAGTACAAGGATTACATGAAATCGGATGTTCCGTTCCCTATGCCTCCGATGACTATCCTATCGGCAAAAGACGCCTTTAAATTTGTTATAGCAAATGCGGGAGCAACGCTTCCAAAACGCGATCCGGTTGATGTGCGGATTACCGAGCAGGTACGTACCGGTAAGATCACTTACAAAGAAATGAACACCGATACTGCTTACCAGTTTAAAGTGCGTAAATTACCTAAGGACTCGTACAAACTGGGTATCATCACTGCCCCATGGCAGGTTGGTGGCTATCCTGAATATAAAGGCATGCCTTACAAAGATTCGGACAATGACGGTTTGCCCGATAGTTGGGAAACAGCTCATGGCCTAAACCCTAAAGATGGTAAAGATTCGGCCCTGCCTGCAAAAAATGGCGGTGGTTATACCAATATCGAAGTATATTTAAATACAGTAGCCGCTAAAGGCGAAAAGAAGCTTGCTACTTTAAAATAAAGACATATCAGAAGCGATTAAAACCGTTTGTTCCATTTATGTAAGATCATTGCCGTTGGTTTTAACCAACGGAATAACAAAATGGAAACAAAGGGCTTTAGCCCAAATGCCACTTGCATAATTAGGCTAAAGCCCAGGTTCTTCAGCTTCTGTTACCGTTGGTTAAAACCAACGGTAATGAATAAATTACATTTTTAACAACTGCTAATAATGCGGGGATTGAGGTTTATAAGGATTTATTTTTGGGTTGGTTTAATGACTGGGGGGATGCTTATGCATTCCCCCTTATTTGCGCAGGATAAGAAAAAAGCCCCTAAACCCCAACCGCCTGTTGCTGCCGATAAAAACGGCAAGCTAAATTATGTGGTTGCTCCCAACGGCGACCGCATTCCTGATTTTTCATATTGCGGATATATGGCCTCCGAAAAGCCAATCCCTTTGGTGCCTGTAAAAGTTGTAGTGCCTGTAAAAGCAGGCGATGCCACGCTGAGGATCCAGGCTGCCTTAGATTACGTAGCTAGTTTACCTGCAGATAAAGATGGTTTTCGCGGAACGGTGCTGCTCAACAAAGGCACATATCAGGTTAACGGCAGCCTTAAAATAAATGCATCCGGCGTTGTATTGCGGGGAAGCGGGATGGCCGCCAACGGTACCATACTATTCGCTGCCGGAACGGATAGGGAAACCTTTATCCATGTTACCGGCAAAAACGACCGGCAAACATCCAAAGAAATTAAAATTACCGATGCTTATGTTCCGGTAAATGCCAACACTCTGCACATTGCTGAAGACGCAGGCCTAAAAACCGGCGACATGGTGTTGATCCATCGCCCGAGCACACAGGCCTGGATCAGTACCATCAAAACCGATCATTTTGGTGGCGATTTAACCGCCCTGGCCTGGAAACCCGGCGAACGGGATATTTACTGGGACCGCAAGGTAACAGCAATAGATGGCAATACCATAACCCTTGACGCACCTTTAACAACAGCATTGGATACTGCATACGGCGGTGGTTTGATAGCCTCTTATCAATGGCCCGGCCGAATTACACGGATTGGTATCGAAAATTTAAAATTACAGTCGGCCTACGACGCTTCAAACGCAAAAGACGAAGCTCACCGCTGGATGGCAATTACGATGGGAAATGTGAGCGATGCCTGGGTACGCCAGGTAATCTTTGAGCATTTTGCAGGTTCGGCAGTATTTGTTGGTGTTACCGGAAACCGCGTTACGGTTGAAGATTGTAAATCGCTTTCACCCGTTTCTGAAATAGGAGGGCAGCGCCGCAACACATTCCTGACTATGGGCGGGCAAAACCTTTTTCAGCGTTTATATTCCGAGCAGGGTTTTCATGATTTTGCTACCGGGTATTGCGCGCCGGGGCCAAACGCCTTTGTGCAATGTATGTCGGTAGGTTCGCTGGGTTTTAGCGGTGGCATCGACAGTTGGGCTTCAGGCGTTCTGTTTGATATCGCCAACATCGATGGACAGCCCTTAAGTTATATGAACCGGGGACAGGACGGACAAGGCGCCGGATGGAGCGCCGCCAACAGCCTGTTCTGGAATTGTACCGCAGCTCGTGTGGATTGCTATCAGCCGCCAACGGCTCAAAACTGGGCTTTTGGTACCTGGGCGCAATTTGCAGGTGATGGCTACTGGAGTACATCAAACAGCACCATAAGCCCAAGAAGTTTTTATTATGCACAGCTAGCTAACCGGCTTAACAAGGATGTAACTAAACAAGCCGATATCTTATATCCGGCTACTGAACCATCAAGCAGTCCAACGGTTGAGCAAGCAGCCGAATTAATGGCCGCTGCCCGCAAACCGGCTATTACCATGAAGGATTGGATAGATCAATCGCCCAAAAGAAATTCTATCAGCATTTCATCGGCAGGTGCCAAAACTATTGATGAAATAGGATATAAACGCCCGGCTGTTGCTACATTGGCACCCAAAATGAGTGTTACCAACGGCTGGCTCACCCGTGGTAACATCGTTTTAACAGGCAAGCATTTTGAAACCCCGTGGTGGAACGGCACTGTTCATCCCGATTATACTGAAAAGGAAGCTAAACCCGCCATCTCCCGTTGGGTACCCGGCCAAACCGGCACAGGGTTAACGGATGATCTTAACGCGGTAACCGATTGGATGCGGAAAGATAATATCGTGGTATTTGAACACAACTATGGCTTATGGTATGATCGCCGCCGCGATGACCATGAGCGCATCCGCCGGATGGACGGCGATGTTTGGGCCCCGTTTTATGAGCTACCTTTTGCCCGCAGCGGCAAAGAACTGGCTTACGACGGCTTAAGTAAATACGACCTGACCAAATATAATAACTGGTACTGGAACCGCCTGAAACAATTTGCCGACTTGGCCGATGAGAAAGGTTTGGTATTGGTTCACCAAAATTATTTTCAGCACAATATTATTGAGGCTGGGGCGCACTATACCGATTTTCCATGGCGTACGGCAAATAATATCAATGGCACCGGTTTCCCGGAGCCTGTACCTTATGCCGGCGACAAACGCCAGTTTATGGCTGAGCAGTTTTATGACGAAACCGACCCGGCAAGGCGCAAGCTGCATATTGCCTATATCAACAAATGCATGGACAATTTTGCAGGTAATACCGGGGTGATCCAACAGATTGGAGCAGAATTTACCGGTCCGCTGCATTTCATGAAATTTTGGGTAGAAACCATTAAACAATGGGAAACCACACATAAAAAGAAACAGATTATCGCTTTAAGCGCTACAAAAGATGTGCAGGATGCTATCCTGTCCAATCCGGCAACAGCTTCGGTCATCAATGTTATAGATATTCGTTATTGGTATTACCAGGCCAACGGAACGGCCTATGAACCCATTGGCGGCCAAAGCCTGGCCCCGCGCCAGCAAGCCCGCATCTTTAAACCCAAGGCTTCATCATTTGAGCAGGTTTATCGTGCGGTACATGAGTACCGTACCAAATACCCGGATAAAGCTGTGCTTTATTCTGCTGATGGTTATGATCATTTTGGCTGGGCGATATTTATTGCAGGCGGATCATTGCCGGTCCTTCCTGCCAATACCAATAAAGCTTTTTTAGCCGATGCGAGCGGTATGAAACCTGCCGAGCTGCCGGGTTCGCCTAAAGATCAATGGGCGTTAGCTTCATCAAAAGGGTATATCGTTTATAGTAATGGCGGTGGGATTCACCTTGATTTATCGGCCGGTGTTAGTTACAAAGCGCAATGGATCGACCCTAAAACCGGCGAGCTTTTACCCGGTGCTGAAACGATAAATGGTGCTGCAAATACAGAAATTAAAGGACAGGGGAATGGGGCTGCAATTTTGTGGCTGAGCAGGAATTGAAAGGTTAGGAAAAAATAAAAGCGGAGGGCTTGCACGATTCCCCTCTCGAGAGGGGCGGAGGGGTGTATTTAACAAAGCGGTAATAAACGCGAACGAAACACACCCCTGCCAGCGCTCAGCCAAACGCGCCCCCTCTCAAGAGGGGAGCTCGAAAAAATAGAGGGATTAAAGAAGAAAGGGCCAGTGCGATTCCCTTCTTGAGAGGGGTGGAGGGGTGTGTTTAACAAAGCGATAATGAACGCGGACGAAACACACCCCTGCCAACGCTCAGCCAAACGCGCCCCCTCTCAAGAGGGGAGCTTGAAAAAATAGAGGGATTAAAGAAGAAAGGGCCAGTGCGATTCCCCTCTTGAGAGGGGCGGAGGGGTGTGTTTAACAAAGCGATAATGAACGCCGAAGAAACACACCCCTGCCAACGCTCAACCCAACGCGCCCCCTCTCAAGAGGGGAACTTGATAAATTTATAATTATGCTTAAAAAATCTACCATATTAATTGCCATTGCTTCATTGCTTTTTTCATTCAAAAGCAACGATGTAATGCCTCGTTTAATCATATCCGCTAACCACCGCTATTTTATGGCTGGTGATAAGCCATTTTTTTGGCTGGGTGATACAGGATGGCTGCTGTTCTCTAAACTGAAAAGAGAAGAGGCCGAGCAATACCTTGATGTCCGTGCCAAACAGGGTTTTAACGTGATACAGGTAATGGTGGTGCATAGCATCAAAGAAACCAATGCCTATGGCGATTCTGCCCTAAGCAATAAGAATATCACATTGCCAAAAACAACTCCCGGCAATACCTTTGGCAAGGGAAACGAATATGATTATTGGGATCATATCGACTGGATCATCACCAAAGCTGCCGAAAAAGGATTATATGTTGCCTTGGTTCCCGTTTGGGGATCGGTAGTTAAGGAAAGCCATATTGGTGCTGATAAAGCAAAAGCTTATGCCGGATTTTTGGCCAAAAGATACCGCGATCACCCCAATGTGATCTGGATGAATGGCGGCGACATTGCCGGTTCAGATTCATTAAAAACCTGGAATGCTATTGGTAACACTTTGCATGATGTTGATGGTACACATCTGATAACTTACCATCCGCGCGGCCGTACGCAATCATCGAAATGGTTTCATAATGAAGATTGGTTAAGCTTCAATTGCTTTCAATCCGGCCATCGTACTTATGCGCAGGATACCTCCAAAAAAGATTTAAAATACGGCGAAGATAACTGGCGTTATGTTGAAACGGATTACAACCTGTCGCCCGTAAAGCCAACGCTTGATGCCGAGCCATCGTACGAAAAAATCCCTTATGGATTACATGATATCAAACTGCCCCGCTGGACTGCCGCCGATGTAAGGCGCTATGGCTACTGGTCGGTTTTTGCCGGGGCCTGCGGGTATACGTATGGCGATAATGATGTGATGCAAATGCACAAACCAACAGATAAAGGCAGTGCTTACGGCTCAAAAGGGTACTGGTATAATTCGGTAAATGATCCGGGAGCAAAGCAGATGATCTATCTGAAAAAGTTAATGCTGTCCCGCCCGTACCTTGATCGTGTGCCGGATCAATCGTTGATCGCCGGTAATAACGGTGTAAAGTATAACAGGCTGATAGCTACCCGCGGTAAAAATTATGCTTTTATTTATACTTATACCGGCCGGGAGATCAATATCAATGCCGATAAACTGGAAGGTACAAAACTGAAAGCATCGTGGTATAACCCGCGTAATGGACAAACTACGGCTATCGGAACCTTCGCGAAAGCTAAAGCAATCAAATTTAAGTCCCCGGGCAAAGTATCAAACGGTAACGATTGGGTGCTCATTATTGACGCGATATAACAGTGAACAAAGGAATCAAACATATCACTTTACTATTTGCCATTGCGCTGATGTTTTCATGCAAAGCCGGTAAAAGCGTGTACCTTTTTACGTCATTTCACGAGCCTGCTAATGAGGGTTTGCGTTTTTTATACAGTAATGATGCCTATCACTGGAATGCCATCGATCATATTTTCATTAAACCGGAGGTTGGCGATGCCAAAATCATGCGCGACCCATCCATAGCCCCGGGCCCCGATGGAGTTTACCATTTGGTGTGGACAACCGGCTGGAAAAACGACAAAGGTATCGGTTATGCCAGTTCAAAAGATCTGATCCATTGGTCGGCCGAAGAACATATTGAGGTAATGGCCAACGAACCCACCGCGGTGAATGCCTGGGCGCCGGAGTTATTTTATGATGAGGATAATAAATATTTCATCATTGTATGGGCCTCGACAGTACCATTCCGCTTTCCGAAAGGACAGGAGGATGAAAATAACAATCACCGACTGTATTACACCACAACTAAAGATTTTAAAACTTTCAGCCCCTCACAGCTTTTCCTTGATCCGGGTTTTAGCGTAATTGATGCTGAGATCGTAAAGCGGGCCAAAAATGATTATGCACTGGTGATAAAGGATAATACCCGGCCTAACCGTAATATCCTCGTGGCCTTTAGTAATAATCCTCTGGGGCCTTATAGCAATTATACTCCGCGATTTACCGAACCTTTCAGTGAAGGCCCCAGCATGACCAAAGCCGGTGATAACTGGCTGATTTATTATGATTCGTACCGTTTAAAAAGATATGGCGCAATGCGTACAACCGACTTTAAAACTTTTACCGACCTGGCCGATAGCGTGAGCATACCGGTAGGGCACAAGCACGGCACCATACTTAAGGTTACCAAAAAACAGCTTGCGCAGCTTTTACAGGCAGCCGGGCAAACCAAAGCAGCTAAACATGAATAAGTTCATCAGCATATTGTTTTTTATATCGATGGCCGGGATAGCCAATGCACAGGATACCGTGCATTACAGCGGCAATACGGTTGCCAATGTCGATTATCATCACGGGCAGTTAACCCCGGTAATAGGCGTGCACAGCAAACAGATCTTCAGGGCTAACCGTGAACATCCGGAACTGGCCGATGGGTTTGGTTTTACTTACAACCATGCGCCGATGCTGGCCTACTGGAATAATACTTTTTATGTTGAATACCTGAGCGATAAGGTAGGTGAAAGTGTACCGCCGGGACAAACCCTGCTCATAACCTCAAAAGATGGTGAAGCATGGTCGAAACCAACGGTAGTTTTTCCTCAGTATAAAATTCCTGATGGAACTACCAAAGAGGGGCACCCAGGCGTGGCGAAAGACCTGTATTCGGTAATGCACCAGCGTATGGGTTTTTATACGTCGAAATCAAAACGCTTACTGGTGCTTGGTTTTTATGGGATTTGCCTGGATGGTCATGATGACCCGAATGATGGCTTAGGCATTGGTCGCGTAGTGCGTGAAGTATTGCCAAATGGTAAATTCGGACCGATCTATTTTATCCACTATAATCCAAAATGGAACGAAAAGAACACCTCATATCCTTTTTATAAAACCAGTAAGGACAAAGGTTTTGTACAAGCTTGCGATGAACTGATGGCAAACCCGCTGATGATGATGCAATGGGTTGAGGAAACCGATAGGAAAGATCCGCTGATCCCGCTGCATAAGGATTATAAAGCGTTTAACTTTTATCACCTGCCAGACGGCCGTGTGGTTGGACTTTGGAAATACGCGCTAACCGCTATCAGCACCGATAATGGCAAAACCTGGCCAGCAAATGCCGCCCGCGCGCCGCGTTTTGTAACCGCCAATGCCAAAATCTGGGGACAGCGCACATCCGACGGTAAATATGCCACGGTTTACAACCCTTCGGAATTTCGCTGGCCGCTGGCCTTATCGGTTAGTAAGGACGGATTAGATTATACCAACCTGCTGTTAGTTAACGGCGAGATCACCACTATGCGTTACGGCGGTGCTTATAAATCATACGGGCCGCAATATACACGCGGCATTGAAGAGGGAAACGGCAACCCGCCTGATGGTAAGCTTTGGGTAACCTACAGCATGAACAAGGAGGATATCTGGGTGTCATCCATCCCGGTACCGGTAACCGAGAAAGCGGACGTACATGCCAATGAGATCTTTAATCAATTACCAGTAGGTAAAGAGCTTGAAAAGTGGAACACTTACAGCCCGCAATGGGCTCCTGCGGCTATCGACAAGTCACCTGATGGCGAACGAGCCCTAACCCTGAAAGATAGCGACCCATTTGACTTTGCCAAAGCAGAACGTGTTGTGCCTGTTTCTAAAAAATTAATGACCGATTTCACCATCACTGCCGGGCAAAACAATACAGGTATGCTGGACATCGAATTTCAGGATGAAAAAGGCACCGCTGCTATCAGGCTTACGCTTGATTCTGCAGGGCAATTCAGGACCAAGGCCGGTTATCGCAACAAAAACTTCATGAAGTATGAAGCCGGTACGCAATATCATGTAGTGATCAAGCTGAATACCGATACCCGCTTTTATACTGTGAATGTAAACGGCAAGGATGTACTTACTGGCCTGTTTTTCGCGCCGGTGCTAAGCGTAAACCGGGTGGTGTTCCGTACCGGGAATATCAGAAGGTTCCCTGACGCCGATACCCCAACCGATCAGGATTTCGACCGGCCGAACGCAGGAGAAGCTGCGAAACAAGCCGTGTTCTACATCAAATCATTTAAAACAAGTAATTACTAATGCTGCGCTTTATAAAATATTGTTGGTTGACGATCTGCCTGCTGAGCCCCGGGCTTGCAGGGGCGCAGGTTGTTTTACCTAAAATATTGGGTAACAATATGGTATTGCAGCGTAATGCTCCCGTGCCCGTTTGGGGAACAGCCTCGCCGGGCGAAAAGGTAACAGTAAAGTTTGCTAAACAAACAAAGGCAACTACGGCTGATGCGGCGGGTAAATGGATGGTAAAGCTCGACGCGATGCCCGCATCAGCCAAACCATCAACATTAACTATAAAAGGTACCAACACTATCCAACTGCAAAATATATTGGTAGGCGAGGTATGGCTCTGCTCCGGCCAATCGAACATGCAGTACGAAATGCGCAAAAACAGCAAAGTGAAAAGGCCGGATACCAGCACCGCAAACTCGCCTGTTGATGAACTTAACCGCGCGCATAACCCGCAGATCAGGATTTTCCTGGTTACGCAGAAAAACTTGTTAAAGCCCGATTCTAACCATTCGGGATGGAGTGTGGCCGAAGATTCGGCTTTGAGGGCTTTTTCGGCGGCGGGGTATTTCTTTGCTAAAAACCTGCAGCATGATTTGAAAGTGCCGGTAGGTATTATTTCATCGGCGGTGAGCGGCAGCAGGATTGAGCCCTGGGTATCACAGGAGGGTTTTGATGCCATTCCGTATTTTAAGGCCAACAACATTAAAATTGAGGGTGATCCCGGTAAGTTCTACGCCAAAATGATTGAGCCGGTTGCCCCCTTTGCGCTGAAGGGCTTTTTATGGTACCAGGGCGAAAGCAATTGCTTTTTAGGCGAAACCATCAGTTATACCTATAAAATGGAGGCGCTCATCAACAACTGGCGTAAGCTATGGGGCGATAAAACGCTGCCATTCTATTACGTGCAGATAGCGCCTTATTATTACACCCGGGGAAAAGGGCCGGTAACTTATACGCCATTTACAGAACCCGAATTGCGCGAAGCGCAAGCTGCCGCCCTGCAAATCCCGCATACGGGGATGATTGTAACTACCGACCTGAACGATGATCTTAAAAACATTCACCCTCCTTTTAAATGGGAAATAGGCAGAAGGTTGGAACTACAGGCACTTGCCAATACCTACAAAAAGCCGGTAGTTTTTTCGGGCCCGATGTACAAAAGCATGAAAATAAACGGCGACAAGATCATCCTTGAGTTTGATCACGTGGGTGCCGGCTTGGTAAGTCACGACGGTAAACCACTTACTGATTTCACCATTGCTGGTGCCGATGGAAATTTTGTAACCGCCACCGCCATAATAAAAGGAAACACGGTTGAGGTATCGGCCCAATCGGTTGCCAAACCTGTAGCCGCGCGCTTTGCCTGGTCGGAAACCGCACAGCCTAATTTTTATAACAAAGATGGTTTACCTGCTGCTCCATTCCGTACGGATAACCAACTGAAATTTACTCTAACTGCTAACTAAATATACTAATGAGATCTGCCTGCTTTAAAATATGGATTGCTTTACTGTTTGTTATCAACTGGTCGGTAAGCCATGCCCAGGAAACACAAAAGCTATTCCTGTCGGGTACAGGGAGCGACCATACCGTAAACTGGCAGTTTTATTGTACCGCAGGCAACAACTCGGGCAAATGGACAACCATTCCGGTGCCATCAAACTGGGAGTTTCAGGGGTTTGGCAAGTACAATTATGGGCTTTCGAAAGATAGTTTAAGAGGCAAGGAGCAAGGGCTTTATAAATACGAGTTTAACGTGCCGACATCATGGCAGGGCAAGGCTGTCAATATTGTTTTTGATGGCTCCATGACCGATACCGAGGTGAAGCTAAACGGCAAATCCGCCGGGGCAATTCACCAGGGATCATTTTACCGTTTCAAATATGATGTAAGCACTTTGCTTAACTACGGCAAATCAAACCTGCTGGAGGTAACGGTATCCAAGCATTCGGCCAACGCATCGGTAAACGCCGCTGAGCGTAAAGGCGATTTCTGGATCTTCGGTGGTATTTTCAGGCCGGTGTTTTTGGAGGCTGCCCCTAAATCACACATCAGTTATTATGCCGTTGACGCTAAAGCTAATGGTAATTTAAAAGCACAACTAAAACTGGCATCTGTAAAAAGCGGCACGGTAACAGGGCAGGTGTATACCTTGGCGGGGCAAAAATTTGGTGCTCCCTTTTTGGTAAAGATTAATGCGGGTGACACTGTTGCCAATATCAGCACACATATTGCTTCGCCTAAATTATGGTCGCCGGAGTTTCCTAACCTGTATAATGTGGTGTTTGCCCTAAATGAAAATGGTAAGCCTGTTCATACAGTAAAGCAACGGATCGGTTTTCGTACGGTTGAGTTGCGGGAGCATGACGGCATTTATGTAAACGACGCAAAGATCAAATTTAAAGGCGTAAACCGCCATTCTTTTTGGCCAACTACAGGCAGGGCATTAAATAAAAAGGTAAGCATCGGGGATGTTCAGCTGATGAAGGATATGAACATGAACGCCGTACGCATGTCGCACTACCCGCCCGATGATCATTTCCTGGATGTATGTGATTCATTAGGTCTTTTTGTACTGGACGAACTCACCGGCTGGCATCATGCTTATGACGATGTGGTTGGCTCAAAGTTAGCAAAAGAGCTTATCGAAAAAGATATCAATCACCCATCCATCGTACTATGGGACAATGGCAACGAAGGTGGGTTTAACTTTAACCTCGATCATTGGTTTGATGAGCTGGATCTTCAAAAACGCCCGCTGATCCATCCATGGGGAATCTTCCGCGGAACAAATACGCAGCATTATATCAATTATGACTACGGTACCAATACAGGTATCAACGGACACGACGTATTTTTCCCGACCGAGTTTTTACATGGTTTGTACGATGGTGGCGCAGGTGCAGGGCTGGATGATTTCTGGAAACAGATGTGGCATACACCAATTTCGGCAGGTGGTTTTATCTGGGACTTTGCCGATGAAGCTGTGGTTCGTACGGATAAAAGCGGTGAGCTTGACAGCGATGGTGATCATGGCCCGGACGGTATAGTAGGCCCATACCACGAAAAAGAAGGCAGCTATTATGCCATCAAAGAAATCTGGAGCCCGGTTTACCTCGAACCCCGAGAAATAACTCCGGCGTTTAACGGCACCTTGCGTTTAGAGAACAGGTATTCCTATACTAATCTCAAACAATGCACATTCAGCTATAAGCTGGCTATGCTTAATATGGCTGGTTCAACAAGTAAAACCGGCAACATTGCTTCACCGGATGTTGCGCCCGGACAGTACGGAAACCTGCAGCTACAATTACCTAAAGACTGGCAAAACTATGATGTGCTGCATATTTCAGCTTTTGATGTAAACAAACATGAGTTGTTTACCTGGAGTTTCCCGGTAAGTAACCATGACAAGATCACTAACCGCATCATTACCAAAACAGGCGGAAGTAAAGCTGTAATTACCGAAACGGATTCAATATACAAAGTAAAAACCGGTAACGGGATCGAACTGGCGTTTAACCGCAATTCGGGTATATTGGTTAGTGTGAAAAATGCTAAGGGCGATATCCCTTTTAACAATGGCCCTTTTTTGATTGAAGGACAGGATCAAACAGGTTTTGAAAAGCTCACCTATCATTATGAGGGCGATAACCTGGTGGTTGAAGCAGTATTCCCGCCGAAAAAATCAGAACCTTTATTGAAGTGGACTATCTACCCATCGGGCTGGGTACAGCTTGATGTTAAATACTGGCCAATTGGCGAGGACGCCACATTAATGGGCGTTAATTTCTCTTTCCCCGAAAGAAATATCAAAGGCGTAACCTATATGGGCGATGGCCCTTACAGGGTATGGAAAAACCGCATGAAGGGTACATCGCTTGGTATTTGGGATAAAACTTATAACAATACCATAACAGGGCAGGGCAAAGTTGTTTATCCCGAATTTAAAGGCTATTACTCCAACCTGTACTGGATGAAATTGCAAACCACCGGGCAGCCGGTAACTATAGTTTGCAACAGCCGTGATGTCTTTATGCGCCTGTTTACACCTGCAAATCCGGCAAAGGTTTACAACACAGCTCCGGCCTTCCCATCGGGCGATATCTCGTTTATGCATGGCATAACGCCGATAGGCACCAAATCGCAAAAGCCTGAAAAACTGGGTCCGGGCGGGCAAAAAAACCAATATTTTAATTACGACAGGAATATAGAAGACGCACTTTCGCTGAACCTGTATTTCGACTTTTCGGGCAAATAATTGATGAAAAGGTTAGGCACACATATAGGTTTGGCTGTGGCGGTTATTTTAACCTGCCTGGGCAATTGCTATGCGGATGCCTGGATCGGCCTGCAAAACCTGAAATGTGAAATGCTGAACAATCCCTTAGGCATCGGCACCGGTAAGCCCCGACTTAGCTGGCAGATCACCAGCGATACGCGGAATACCAACCAGGTGGCCTATCAAATTTTAGTGGCCTCATCTCCCGAAAAGCTAACAGTAGGGCAGGGTGACTTGTGGGATTCACACAAAGTAAGTTCGGCTGAATCTATTATGATCAACTATGCGGGCAAAGTGTTGAGCAGCCGTGCTGCATGTTACTGGAAAGTCAGGGTCTGGACAAACAATGGAGCAAGTGCCTGGAGCCAACCAGCTAAATGGAGCGTAGGGCTTTTGAACCCTACTGACTGGAGAGCTAAGTGGATTGGTTGCGATCGTGGTTTTGCCTGGGATAGCATCTCCAAGTTCTCTCGTCTTTCGGCCCGGTATTACCGTCGCGGGTTTAGTTTAAATAAAGGGATCAAACGCGCCACTGCTTATATAGTTGGTTTGGGACATTACGAGCTGTATATGAATGGGAAAGCCATCGGCGACCAGGTTTTGGCCGAAGCACCTACCGACTATACCCAATCGGTTAAGTACAATACTTTTGATGTTACGGGTTATCTGAAACGAGGCGATAATGCCATCGGAACGGTATTGGGCAACGGCCGTTATTTTACCATGCGGCCAAAATATAAGCCTAAAAAGATCAAAGAATTTGGGTTTCCTAAAATGCTGCTGCAACTGGAGGTGGAATATACTGACGGGACAAAGCAAACCATCATAAGCGATGACAACTGGCATTTTACTGCCGATGGCCCCATCCGCACCAATAACGAGTATGATGGCGAAGAATATGATGCCACTAAAGAATTTCCGGGATGGAACAGTGCTGGTTTTGATGACAGCCAATGGCTTAAAGCCGAGCTGGTGCCGGCTCCCAGTGGCAAGCTTGACGCGCAGATGAATGAACCGATCAGGGTGATGGATACCGTTAAGCCTGTCAGCATCAGTCAACTTAAAAAAGATGTATGGATCCTGGATCTGGGGCAAAATATGGCGGGTTGGGTACAGATGCGTGTAAAAGGAAACCGGGGAGATAAAGTGACACTTCGATATGCGGAAACCCTTCAATCCAATAATGAGCTTTATGTAGCTAACCTCCGCGATGCGAAAGTAACCGATGTTTATACATTGAAAGGTGGAGCAGAAGAGATCTGGCACCCGGTATTTGTATATCATGGATTCCGATATGTAGAGATCAGCGGTTATCCAGGTAAACCCGAATTAACCGATTTTGAGGGGCACGTGGTTTACGATGCCTTGCCGACCATCGGTCATTTTGAAACATCTAACGCCATCGTCAATAAGATCTATCACAATGCATATTGGGGCATCCTGAGCAATTACAAAGGTATGCCTGTAGATTGCCCTCAGCGTAACGAACGCATGCCCTGGCTGGGCGACAGGGCGGTAGGTTCGCTTGGCGAAAGCTTTGTATTTGCCAACGGTAATTTCTATGCTAAATGGCTGGATGATATAGCGCAATCGCAAAGGCCGGATGGTGCAATACCTGATGTAGCCCCGGCTTACTGGAATTACTACAGCGATAACATGACCTGGCCCGGCACTTATATCCTGGTGGCCGATATGCTTTACCGCCAGTTTGCCGATAAAGCGCCCATTGAAAAGCATTACGCCTCCATGAAAAAATGGATGGATTATATGCGGATTAAGTACATGAAAAATAACATCGTCACCAAGGATAAATATGGCGACTGGTGTGTACCCCCCGAATCGTTAGAGCTGATCCACGCCAAAGATTCATCATTGAATACTAACGGACAACTGATAGCTACAGCTTATTACTATCACTTGTCCGGCTTGATGAAAAAGTTTGCGACAATGTTGCATAAACCTGCTGATGCACAGTTTTTTGCCAGTACGAAGCAAAATGTAGCCAGGGCGTTTAACGATAAGTATTTTAATAAAGCCACATCTAAATACAGCAACAATACGGTTACCGCCAACCTGCTGCCATTGTATTTCGGGATCACGCCAACAGCCAATAAACAGGCAGTATTTAAAAATATTGTGGCTAAGATCAACGAAGCCCATGATCATATCAGTACCGGCGTAATAGGCACGCAGTGGCTCATGCGCGGCCTTACCGAATTTGGCAGACCCGATCTGGCCTGGAAAATTGCCTCTAACACCACCTACCCAAGCTGGGGCTATATGGCCGAAAGGGGGGCAACCACTATCTGGGAGCTATGGAACGGCGATACCGCCAACCCGGCCATGAATTCACGCAACCACATCATGTTGCTTGGCGATCTGATTGCCTGGTTTTATCAGGACATAGCCGGGATAAAAACGGTAAATGCCGGTTTTAAACAAGTGGTTATGCAGCCTTCAATTATTAATGGTTTAGATAGTGTTAATACCTCATACCAAACGGCTTATGGTATTGTGAAAAGCAGTTATACCCATACTAAGGGAAGTTTTAACTGGCATGTTACTGTGCCGCCAAATAGTTCGGCATTGGTTTATGTGCCGGCAAAAAATATGAATGAAGTAACTGAGGGCGGGAAAAAAATATCAGCCATGAAAGATATTAAACCAGTGAAAATAGACAATGGGAGAGCGGTGCTTAGCATTGGTTCGGGGGACTATGATTTTGAAGTAAAATATTAACGTAGTATTGATATGAAAAAATTAAATAGAGCGGGTGCTATGCTGATAGTTTTACTATCGCTGTCATGCACGTTGAAAGCCCAGGGACAACAGGCAACTAAAGCAGCTCCATCTCCCGAAGCACTGGCCAAAGCCGATGCTGAAGTGGATAAGAAAGCCTCGGATTGGGTTGCCTCCTTGTCGCTTACGGACACAGCAAAGGCTACCCGGGTGAAAAATGTAATTGCAACCCACCTCAAAGCCATCCGCGACTGGAATAACAGTCATTCGTATGAGTCAGTACCGGCAGGTATTGATCCGGCTACCGGCAAAGCTTTGAGTACTATGGACAGGCAGATTATCATTAATTCGTCGCTGCCAAAATCGGTACATGAAAACCTCATGGCTGGTTTGCGTAACGACCTTACCGAAGAACAGGTTGAAGCCGTACTTGATAAATACACCATTGGTAAGGTAGCCTTTACACTGGCCGGTTATAAAGCGATTGTACCGGATCTGACACCTGTTGAAGAAGCAGCGATCCTCGCTAACCTGAAGCAGGCCCGCGAACAGGCTGTCGATTTTAAGAATATCAAACAGGTATCGGCCATTTTTGAGATTTACAAAACCAAAAACGAGCAATACCTCAACAGCAACGGCCGTAACTGGCACAAGCTATACGGTGATTATACTAAAGCCATCATCGCGAAAAAAGCTGCTGACAAAGCAGCAAAGGATAAAGCCGCCAACCAAAAATAATTGTACTATGTTAAAAAAAATCTTGTTCGCCGGTGCGGTAAGCTGTTTATTCATGATCACTGCCTTTGCTCAAAATCCATGGCGCAAGGGGATTGTGAAGGATGAGTTTATATATGATAAAGCACCGTACCCGGAATGCCATGCGGCAACCATAGTCGAAACACCAACCGGCCTTGTGGCCTCATGGTTTGGCGGCACTAAAGAACGCAACCCTGATGTATGTATCTGGGTTAGCAGGTTTGTTAAGGGCAAATGGACAGAAGGTATCAACGTAGCCAACGGCATCCAGAACGATACTTTACGCTATGCCTGCTGGAACCCGGTGTTGTACCAGGTGCCCAAAGGCGAATTACAGCTTTACTACAAAATAGGACCGAGCCCTGCAAAATGGAAAGGTTTTGTAAAAACATCTAAAGATGGTGGCATCAGCTGGTCAGAGCAAAAAGCCTTGCCCGATGGCTTTTTAGGGCCGATCAAAAACAAACCGGTACTGCTTAAAAACGGCACGCTGTTAAGTCCGGTAAGTACCGAAGGCAAAGCATGGCAGGTGCATTTTGAGGCCACCAAAGATTTCGGTAAAAACTGGACAATGATAGGCCCTATCAGCGATGGCAAGGATATGAAAGCTATACAACCGAGTATTTTAACTTATAAAGATGGCCGGCTGCAGGCACTTTGCCGCAGTCAGAACAGGGCGATATTGAGCACATGGTCCAAAGATGGGGGACAAACATGGTCGCCTTTGGAAAAGACCAGTCTGCCGAATAACAACTCCGGTACTGATGCGGTGACCTTGAAAGATGGCCGCCAGTTATTGGTTTATAACCATGTTTTGCCCCCGGGAAACCTGGCTAAAGGTGCCCGCACGCCATTAAATGTCGCTGTATCTAAAGATGGTATTACCTGGTACGCAGCGTCGATCCTGGAGGATTCACCAATCAGCCAGTATTCTTACCCATCGGTTATCCAAACTTCGGATGGGATGGTGCATGTGGTCTACACCTGGCGCAGGCAAAAGATAAAACATGTGGTTATTGATCCGTCGAAATTGGAAATGAAGGAAATAAAGGATGGTATTTGGCCAAAGGTGGATGGTTATACGCCGCCGGTACCGGTTGGGGAGACTAAGGATTTGTAAGTGAAATAGACCTTGAGGGGTAAAAAAAGCGTCATGCCGAACTTGTTTCGGCACCCCACAGGACAGGTAGTCAATTTGCTTAGCATGATCGCTTAGCGAGTGGTGTGCTGAAACAAGTTCAGCATGACCATGATTTTGTAAATGTAGAGACGCATTACATGCGTCTCCTTTAGGACAAGCGAATATGACTGGCACACGGGAGACGCATGTGATGCGTCTCTACAAAAAAATAAAAAAATGAAAAAACTGATCTATATACTGGTAACCTGCCTCACAGCGATGAGCTTTACCGCCCATGCGCAGCAAACTACCGATGCCATGTACAGGAAGACCCTGAAGGAGGTGCTTGATGAGGTGCAGGACAAATACCATGTAAAGATCAAATACACTGCTGCCCAGGTTGATGGCAAATGGGTTAACTACGCCCAATGGCGTTTTAGGCCCAATGTGGATACGACCCTGGCCAACGTTCTTACCCCTCTTGATCTGAAAGTGAATAAAGAAGCTCCCGGCAGGTATAAATTAAAAGAGTACGAATACTTCCGCTGGTCGGTAAGCGATGGCTGGAAGGAACTTGACAGGATAGCCGCTCAATACCACGACCGTGATACCTGGGAGCAACGTAAAGCGATGTTAAAACCGGAACTCTACAAGGCTTTGGAGTTATCACCCCTACCTGCTAAACCTGCTTCAAAACCAATCATCACCCCAAAAAGGATTTTTGATGGTTACACAGTTGAGAATATTGCTATTGAAATATTGCCCGGCTTGTACATTAATGGTTCGCTGTATAAACCATCCAAAATTAAAGGTAAGATTCCGGTTATCCTAAGTCCTGACGGGCATTGGGAACATCAGCGTTACCGGGCCGATTGCCAGATCCGTTGCGCATCGCTGGCGCGGATGGGGGCAATGGCTTATAGTTACGACCTCTTTGCCTGGGGCGAATCATTGCTGCAATTTAAAGATGAAGATCATCGCCGTAGCCTGGCGCAAACTATCCAGGCACTTGGCGCCATCCGGATCTTGGATTATGTGCTTTCACTTAAAGAAACCGACCCGGAACGCGTTGGCATTAGCGGCGGCTCGGGAGGCGGAAGCCATACCGTTTTAATGACGGCACTGGATGACCGGATCAAACTAAGCGCCCCGGCTGTGTCGGTGTCATCTTATTTTTACGGGGGATGTCCTTGCGAAAGCGGCATGCCTATCCATCAATGCGGCAACGGAACAGATAATGTGGAACTGGCAGCCATGGCAGCACCCAGACCTCAACTCCTGATCTCGGACGGGCAGGACTGGACAGCCAATATGCCCGAGCATGATTTTCCTTATCTCCAGAAAATATATAGCTATTACGGAGCTACGGATAAGGTAGAGAATGTGCACTTGCCAAACGAGGGGCATGATTTCGGTCCGTCAAAAAGGGCCGCGTTATATGCTTTCGTAGCTAAAAATTTCCACTTGGATCTTAATAAAATTAAAAATAGCAGCGGCAATTTCGATGACCAAAGGGTCACCATCGAAAAAGAACCTGCTATGTATGTATTTGGCGACAAGGGCGAAAAACTTCCCGCAAATGCAATAAAAGGTTTTGATCAGTTGGAGAAAGTATTTGCGCGGGCAATAAAAAAATAGGTTATGAAAAATAGATTGATATCAGGTTTTTGGATAGTATTAATGGTATGTGCCTGCAGTGTGCCTGCAATGGCTCAAACCGCATCAAACCGGCGCTACAAGGTTGCGGTAGTTGATTTGATGATCCTTAAACGGCAAAAGTTAGGTGCATTTCAGTTAGCTAAAGAGATTGGTGCCGATGGCGTAGAGGTAGATATGGGTGGCCTTGGCGATCGCGAAACATTTGATAATCAACTGGCGAAAGATTCGATCAGAAATGTATTCCTGAACAAGGCAAAAGAGCTGAACCTGGAAATCCCATCCATGGGCATGACCGGTTTTTTCGCCCAATCATTTGCCGAACGGCCAACAGCGGTCAAAGCTGTTACCGACTGTATCAACACCATGAAACAAATGGGTGTTAAAGTGGGCTTTTTGCCAATGGGGATAAAAGGTGACCTGATGAAATTCCCCGAACTGCGCCCGGCTATTGTTTCCCGCCTGAAAGAGGTTGGCAAAATAGCCGAAACGGCAGGAGTTGTAATAGGCATTGAAACAGCGCTGGATGCCAAAGGCGAGTTGCAGCTATTGAAAGATATAGGCTCGCCTGCCATCAAAAGCTATTTCAATTTTGAAAACGCCATCAGGAACGGCCGCGATCTGGATAGCGAGCTGAAAATTTTGGGTAAAAAACACATTGTTCAGATCCATTGTACCAACGATGATGGCGTTTGGCTGCAAAACGACCCTAAAATCAACATGGAGCATGTAAAAGCCACTTTAGATAAAATGGGCTGGACAGGCTGGTTAGTGATTGAACGCTCGCGCGATGCCAAAGACCCACGTAACGTGAAGTGGAATTTCAGCGCGAATACCACCTATGTAAAATCAATATTTCAGGCTAAGTAATTAACGTAAATGAATATCCGCCGCATAGTTGTTTTGTTAATGCTGTTAAATGTTAGTTTGACAGGTAGCCTCTTTGCGGCCGAAATCTGGGTGTCGCCTAAAGGCTCCGATACAAATACCGGCACCCGCGAGCAGCCGCTGGCCACCGTAGCCATGGCCATCAGGAAAGCCCGTGAACTGAGGCGAACAAACGATCCATCAATAAAAGGTGGCATTTATATCAAAGTCGCGGCTGGAGTTTATACGTTAGATGAACCATTGTTTATCCGCCCGGAAGATTCAGGTACTGCTGATAGTCCAACCATTATAGAGGGTGAGGGCGTTGGTAAAACTGTTTTAAGTGGTGGCATTAAGGTAAGTGGATGGCGTAAAGTAAATTATGCCATCCCCGGTTTGCCGGCAGAAGCTACAGGCAATGTTTGGGTTGCCGACGGGCCCGTTATAGGCGATGAGCCATTACAATTCAGACAACTATGGGTGAATGATGAAAAGGCTGTTCGCACCCGGGATACCGAAGCTCCGCTCATGAACCGCATCCTTTCCTGGGATCATAAAACCCAAACCTGTGTAATCCCATGGTCTGCTTCAGCCGATACCGCTCACCTTAAGGGTTTGGAGATGTTTATTCACCAGTGGTGGGCTATAGCCATTTTGAGGGTTAAAGCAGTTAAGGTAATGGGGGACAGCGCGCGCTTATCATTTTATCAACCCGAAAGCCGCATCCAGTCAGAGCACCCCTGGCCAGCGCCCTGGATCTCCAAAAAAACGGGTAACTCAGCGTTTTATCTCAGCAATGCTATCAGCTTTTTGAACAAGCCCGGCGAGTGGTTTCACGACCGGAAGGCTAATAAAATTTATTACATCTCTCGCAAAGGCGAAGATCTGCAAACAGCTACAGTAACCGTTCCGCAATTGGAAACATTGGTAAAAATGCAGGGCACTGTTGACAACCCGATTAACTATATCAGCTTTAAAAATATCAGTTTTGAACATAGCAGCTGGCTTCGTCCCTCAAAAGAAGGCTTGGTCCCGCATCAGGCTGGCATGTATATGCTGGATGCTTACAAGCTTAAAATTCCCGGTACGCCGGATAAAAAAGGTTTGGAAAACCAGGCATGGGTAGGCCGGCCAAAGGCAGCGGTTGAGGTGGCTTATGCTTCACATATTACCTTCGATGGTTGCGGTTTTGAACATATGGCCTCAACCGGCTTGGACTTTCAGCGCGGCATGCATAACGATGTGGTTAGAGGCAGCCTTTTTAAAGATATAGGCGGCACAGCGGTACTTGACGGCGTTTATTCGGACGAAGCACAGGAAGTGCACCTGCCTTATAACCCAGGCGATAAACGGGAGATCTGCACCAATGATACCATCGCCAATAATTTAATCACCGATGCCACAAATGAAGACTGGGGCTGTGTTGGCATTGGCGCGGGTTATGTTAGGGGCATCAGCATAACGCATAACGAGGTTTGCGATGTAAACTACACCGGCATCAGCATGGGCTGGGGATGGACCAAGACCGTTAACGCCATGAGCGATAACCGCATCATCGCTAATAAAATCCACCATTACGCCCGCAATATGTATGATGTGGCGGCCATCTACACACTATCTGCACAGCCCGGTTCGGTTATCAGTGATAATTATGTGGATAGCATTTACAAAGCACCTTACGCGCATGATCCACAGCATTGGTTTTACCTGTATACCGACGAGGGTTCGTCATACATCGCTATCAAAAACAATTGGTGCCCGGCTGATAAGTTTCTGAAAAATGCTAATGGTCCCGGTAATGTTTGGGAAAATAACGGTCCGCAGGTTGATGCAGCCGTAAAGCAATCTGCAGGCATAGAACGGTCTTATGGCTATCTGTTTCAATATCGTAAGGTAAACCGGGATAACTGGCCCATCAATCATAAAACAGAATGAAAATATCAAAAGCATATATAGTTTGGTTTACGGTGATTTTATTGTTGCCGGTGTTTCCTATAAAGGCGGCTGCAAACCCTTACGGCATAGTTGAAGTGACAGAGGCGCAAGGCAAGGACCTCGATTACACTGCCTTATTGAATATCGCCCGCAAGCAGGGGCTGCCGGCTTCGGCCGTTTACCATTGGGATAACCATCTCATTGTTTATGGCAAGCATTTAAACACAGCATCCATCAAAAAAAACGCCCAGGCAGCATACCCCTCATGCCAAATAGCAGTTTACAACAACCCGTTTTATGATTTTAACCGCAAGCAGCGTTGCAGCGGCAATGGCATTGCTAGGCAATGGGATAACATTATACTAACGGCAAATTTGGTTGCTAATGAACGCCTGCAGCAGGAGTACATTGCTTATCACGCCACTCAATTTAAAAACTGGCCCGAGGTTTCCAAAGGGTTCTGTAACGCCGGTTTTCAGCAATTGCTTGTATTCAGGAACGGGCGCCGGCTGATGCTGGTGATCAGTATCCCGAAAGGAAAAAAGCTTGAGGACCTCAATCCTAAAACCATCGAAAATAATCCGCGGGTAAATGATTGGAACAGGTTGATGAAGAAATACCAGGAAGGTGTGCCCGGCACCCGGAAAGGTGAGGTTTGGGTGTTTTTTAAACAGGTAACGGACAATAGCGACACTAAACGATCATTATAAGAATGAAAATAGGAATATTAGGATTAGGCGAAGGGCGCAGTACCATGTCGGCAGTATTGAAAAGCGAAAAGCTTGAACTGAAAATGGTATGCGATATGAATATTGAAATGTGTAAGCACCGCGCAGAAGAGTTTAACTTTCATAACTATACCACCAGCTACCAAGACATGCTCAATGATGCCGAAATAGATATCATTGCCATTTATACGCCCGATCATCTGCATGCTGAACATGTTAAACAGGCGTTATTGCATGGCAAGCATGTGGTATGTACAAAACCTTTTATTGACGACCTGAGCAAAGCTGCCGAACTGCTTGAACTGGTTGAGCAAAGCGGCAAAAAAGTTTTTGTAGGTCAAAGTTCACGCTTTTTTGAACCGATGAAAAAGCAGCGTAAAGATTACGAGGCAGGTTTAATAGGGGATTTGATCACTGTGGAGGCTTATTATCATGCAGATCATCGCTGGTTTTTAGAGAAGCCATGGTCGCTACAACAGGCCTTTAAATGGCTGTACGGTGGCTTAAGTCACCCGGTTGATTTTATCCGCTGGTATTTGCCGGAGATTGAAGAGGTGATGGGCTACGGTATGCTAAGTGCCAACGGTGCAAAAGGCGGTTTGAAGAACCCGGATACCATGCACTTTATTTTCAAAGCTAAGGATGGCCGCATTGCCCGTGTTAGCGGCTGCTATACTGGTCCGGTGCAACCCGTTACCCGCGACAGTGAAATGAGCTGTATTTTACGCGGCACCGAGGGCTGCAGCCAGGGCGACTATATGGATTTGCGCTATGCCATCACTGATAATACCGGCGAAGAACGCATCATCACCTGGGAACATAAGCTGAAACATTACTTCAGGTTTGAGGGCAAAAGCCACCACGCCGGGGAGTATCAAAATTACCTCGAATACTTTGCCGATAGCATTACTGAAGGTTACACCGCTTACCCGGATATTAAGGAAGGTATCGGCACAATCGCCCTCCTCCAGGCTATGGACAGATCATTGCAAAGCGGCAAACCCGTAAAGGTTGACGAGATCCTGACTGAGTTTAATTTAACCGTAAACGAGTTAAGCGCATGATCCTGGGCATGAGCAATATTGTATCGCGCCTCACGCTGTTGGATTATTCGGTTGTGGCCGTTTATCTGATTATCTTGATGATAATCGGGTTCCGCGCCAGTTTTAGTGGTAAAAACAAAACAGACGAAACACTTTTCCTCGCCAATAAATCATTGGGGTGGGCAAGTATTGGCTTTAATATGTGGGGCACCAATGTTGGGCCTTCCATGTTGCTGGCCTTTGCCAGTATAGGTTACAGCACGGGCATCGTGGCCGTCAATTTCGATTGGTATGCCTTTGT
This sequence comes from Mucilaginibacter sp. R-33, assembly GCF_049949235.1. Classification (NCBI taxonomy): domain Bacteria; kingdom Pseudomonadati; phylum Bacteroidota; class Sphingobacteriia; order Sphingobacteriales; family Sphingobacteriaceae; genus Mucilaginibacter; species Mucilaginibacter sp. R-33. The sequence goes on along the minus strand of NZ_CP188089.1, from coordinate 3,684,601 downwards.
GTTCCTGATGTTGCTGGCGCTGGTGTTCGCACCTAAATACATAGCGGCCAAAGTATCAACCATGCCCGAGTTTATGGGGAACCGTTACGGCGATTCGACCCGTAATATCCTAGCCTGGTACGCGCTTATCAAAATGCTGATCTCATGGCTATCGTTAGGTTTGTTTGCCGGTGGATTTTTAGTGAGGCAGATACTGGGCATCCCCATGTGGCAATCGGTTATCGTGTTGGTGTCATTTGCGGGCTTGTTTGCTTTTACCGGCGGTTTAAAGGCTATTGCCAAAGTGAATGTTTTCCAGATGCTGCTGCTTATCGGCGTATCGCTCACTCTGACTGTTTTGGGCGTAAACAAAGCAGGTGGGTTATCAGCCGTATTTCATCAAACGCCCGCAAATTATTGGAACCTCATTCATCCGGCAAGCGATGTTAAATACCCCTGGTATGCTATTTTATTGGGCTACCCGGTATCGGCCGTGGCATTTTTCTGTACCGATCAGGCTATGGTACAATCGGTACTGGGCGCTAAAAACCTGGAGCAGGGACAGCTCGGGGTTAACTTTATTGGCTGGCTCAAAATATTATCGCTGCCGCTGTTTATCCTCACAGGCATTTTGTGTTTTATCCTGTTTCCACATCTGAGCGATCCTGCATTAGCTTACATGACCATGGTGACCAATCTTTTCCCACCGGGGATGAATGGATTAGTTATTGTGGTATTGATAGCCGTTTTAATAGGTACCGTCGGTTCGTCCTTAAACTCGTTGAGCACGGTGTTCACCATGGACATTTATGCTGAAAAGATCAACCCCAATGCCACTAATAAAGACCTTATCCGTGTAGGGCGATACACTGTAATAGGTGGATGCCTGTTTGCCATAGGCATGGCGCTGGCTATCGATAGTATCAAAGGGCTTAATTTGTTCGACGTATTTCAATCGGTATTGGGCTTTATTGCGCCGCCGCTGGCTGTAGTTTTCCTCCTTACTGTTTATTGGAAACGCACTACCCGCAAGGCGGTAAATATCATTCTTTCTGCGGGTTCGGCTTTTAGTTTGGGTACCGGTGTGGTTTACCTGTGGGTGTTACCACCAGATAAGTACAGCTTTTGGCCGCATTACCTGATGCTGTCGTTTTTCATATTTGTGTTCCTGGCGGCATCTGCCGTTTTGATCTCGCTGCTTGACAAAACACCGGCTGTTTACGTGGCCGATCAATCTGAAACAGAAAATACTGCAAAACCTACCCGGCGTGTAAAAATAGCCTGGCTGCTGCTCTCGATAGTCATGATCGCTTTATACCTCATTTTCAACGGACATTAAAAATGAATAAAATCACTACTCATATAAGATTCAATAAGGCTCGTGTATTTATCGCGCTGCTAAGCTTTATGTTTTGTGCCGATATGGCCAAAGCACAGAAAGCAACCTGGATCTGGTATCCAGGCGATTATGAGGTATGGCTCAGTAACAGGATGCAAAACCGCCGTACGGAGCGCGGCGCTTTCTTTCCGCCATTCTGGAAATTGGACAGCCATTATGTACTGGTTGATTTTCATAAGGATTTTACGCTTACCAACCCCGAAACCATTGAACTGGCTGTTGAAGGACAATACAATGTAAAGCTTGATGGTAAGGCATTGGCTGGTTATCCTAAAAATATACATGTGCCGGCTGGCAGGCACAGGCTTAGTCTCAAAGTCTATAACCAGGCTGCTGCCCCCGCCATATTTGTGAAGGGGCAGCAACTGGTGTCAGATACTTCATGGCTGGTAACTTATGAGGATAAGGAATGGATTGACGAATCGGGTAAGACCTCGGATATCTCGGCTACAAAATATGTGAACGCCGGTAACTGGAACTTTGATTCGGCGGACAAATTGCCTTCAGCATTCCGTTTGCCTATCGAAGAGCATAAGCCTGAAAAGGTTGAACGAAAAGAGCATTCTATCTTGGTTGATTTTGGCAAGGAAACATTTGGTTACGCCAAGCTTATCGGCCTAAAAGGCAAAGGCAATATTAAACTCTGCTACGGTGAATCAAGAGAGGAAGCCTTATCCTTAATTAATTGCGAACTGTTGGATAGCGTCTATATTGATCAGCAACAAAAAGCTGATTATACCATGGAGGGCTCACGTGCTTTCCGGTATATTAATATATTGTTTGATGATAACGTGAGTGCCGATGATATTGCTATGCTTTATGAATATTCGCCGGTTGAGCAGCGGGGGAGTTTCAAATGTTCGGATGAGTTGATCAATAAGATCTGGGATGTTTCGGCCTATACCCTGCACCTGAATACACGCGAGTTTTTTATCGACGGCATCAAGCGTGACAGGTGGATCTGGTCGGGCGATGCTTATCAAAGTTATTTGATGAATTATTACCTGTACTTTGATTCGCCAACGGTTACCCGCACCTTGTATGCGCTGCGTGGTAAAGACCCCGTAACCAGCCACATCAATACCATTATGGATTACACTTTTTACTGGTTCATGGGTATCTATGATTATTACCAATACACCGGCGATAAAAGTTTTATTAAACAAATGTACCCCCGCATGCAAAGCCTGATGAGCTACTGCCTGCAACGCCGCGATAAAAATGGCCTGATGGAAGGCCTTCCCGGTGATTGGGTATTCATTGACTGGGCCGATAAACTCAGCAAAAAAGGTGAAGTAAGCTTTGAGCAGTTACTGCTCTGCCGCAGCCTGGAAACCATGGCTTTATGCGCCAATATCATGGATGATAAAACGGGTAACGATCAATATCAAAAACTGTCGGCCGGTCTCAAATCGAAGATCTTCTCCCTGTATTGGAATAGCGATAAACATGCCTTTGTGCATAGCCTGGTTGACGGTAAGCAAAGCGATAATGTAACCCGCTATACCAATATGTTCTCCATATTTTTTAACTACCTCAACCCCGGCCAGCAGCAGGAAATAAAAAAATACGTGCTGCTGAATGATAACATCCAGAAAATAACCACCCCATACATGCGCTTTTACGAACTGGAAGCCCTTTGCGCCATGGGCGAGCAAAGTTATGTACTTAAAGAAATAAAGGATTACTGGGGCGGGATGCTTAACCTTGGCGCTACATCTTTTTGGGAAGAGTACAACCCGGCTAAAACCGGTGCCGACCGCTATGCCATGTATGGACGCCCGTTTGGTAAAAGCCTTTGCCATGCCTGGGGCGCCAGTCCGATATACCTGTTAGGTAAATATTATTTGGGTGTAAAACCAACGGCACCGGGTTATCAGCGATATATTATTGAGCCGCAATTGGGTGGCTTACAATGGATGGAAGGCAGCGTACCAACTGCTGATGGGGATATCAAAGTATCGTGCAGTACCAAACAAATTAAAGTAAGCAGCAATACCGGCACTGGCTTGTTGCGGTTCGCAAGTACTTCTAAACCGGTTTGTAAAGAAGGTGAGTTTACTGCAAAAGGCAACGGCGTCTATGAGGTTACCATCCAAAAGCAAAAACAGTACACCATAAACTACAGCGCAAAAAAATGATGAAACGGCTTGTAAATATCCTGCTTTTAACAGCATTTTCATCAACAGGGGTTTACGCGCAACTGGTGGATAAAACGCCCGCGCCCATCCCTAATGTGCCAACGGTTTACGATGCGGAGCCCTGGGAAAACCCATTGATTGATGGTGTAAACCGGGATGCAGCACGCGCTACGGCCTATTCATACAGCAATATTAAAGATGCACTGGCGGGCGACAGGGAAAAATCGGGTAGGATGTTATCCCTGAATGGTTATTGGGATTTTAGCTATGCCGCAAAACCGGCCGATGCCCCAAAGGATTTTTATAAAAATCGGGTAAGCGGCTGGAAAAAGATCATAGTTCCCTCAAGCATTGAGATGCAGGGCTATGACAAGCCCATTTATAAAAGCGCGGTTTACCCGTTCCGACCGGTTAACCCTCCTCACGTACCGCAGGATTATAATGGCGTTGGCAGTTATCAGCGTACGTTTACCCTGCCAGCCAACTGGAAGGACATGAACATTACGTTGCATTTCGGCGGGGTAAGTTCGGGCTTTAAGGTTTGGCTCAACGGCAAGTTTTTAGGTTATGGGGAGGATAGCTTTTTGCCGTCGGAGTTTAACATTACTCCATATCTGCAAGCCGGTGAAAACGTAGTATCTGTACAAGTGATCCGCTGGAGTGATGGTTATTTCCTGGAAGACCAGGACCAGTGGCGCATGAGCGGCATCCATCGCGAAGTAATGCTTTTGGCAGAACCTAAATTACGCATAGCCGACTTTCAATGGCAGGCCAAATTGGACAAGCAATACAAAGACGCCGTTTTCGGTATCCGTCCGCGGATTGAAAACCTGACAGGCAAGGCTGTTCCCGGATATAAAATTGAGGCAAGGCTTTTCGACAGCAACAATAAAGAAGTATTGCAGAAGCCTTTAGAGCGAAGTGTGGAAAGCATCATTAACGAGATCTACCCGCGGCTGGATAACGTGAAATTCGGTTTGCTGGAAACCACCCTGAAAAACCCGGAAAAGTGGAGTGATGAAAAGCCAAACCTGTATACACTTACTTTATCATTAGTAGACAGCACCGGCCAAACATTGGAAGTTAAAAGCTGCAAGGTGGGCGTCAGGAGTATTGAGTTCAGCAAAGAAGACAGCAAGCTACTCATTAATGGTAAAGTGACCTACCTGTACGGCGTAAACCGCCCCGATCATGACCCGGTAAAAGGCAAAGCGCTATCCCGTGAGGATATCCTGAATGACGTACGTACCATTAAACGTTTCAATTTTAACTGTATCCGCACCAGTCATTACCCGATGGATCCATACCTGTATGACCTGTGCGATGAATATGGGATACTGGTCATAGACGAAGCTAATCTTGAAACACATGGACTGGGATCGAAATTAAGCAACGACCCCATGTGGACCGGCGCTTACCTCGACAGGGCAACCCGCATGGTAATGCGTGATAAAAACCATCCGAGTGTGATCATTTGGAGTTTAGGTAATGAGGCCGGCAGGGGGCCAAACCACGCGGCGATGGCAGGTTGGATTCACGATTTTGACATTACCCGCCCGGTACATTATGAGCCGGCCCAGGGTACACCGCAGGCCGAAGGTTATATCGCCCCAACCGATCCGCGCTATCCAAAAACTAATGATCATTCGCACAGGTTACAGAATCCTATAGATCAGCCTTATGTAGATATTGTAAGCCGGATGTACCCCGGCATTTATACAGCTCCCTTGCTGGCCAATCAGCAGAATGGCGATAACCGCCCGATATTTTTCGTGGAGTATTCGCATGCGATGGGCAACTCCAATGGAAATTTAAAAGAGTTTTGGGATCAATGGCGATCAACAAAGCGGGTTATTGGTGGGGCGATATGGGAGTTTAAAGACCAGGGTTTACTAAAACATGATTCGACAGGTAAGGCATACTATGCCTACGGCGGTGATTATGGCGAACGCTATTTTGATAATTTCACCATCAAAGGCATCGTAGCATCCGACGGGCGACCGAAACCTGCCATTTACGAATGCAAGCATGTTTTTCAGCCGGCGGTTTGTGAATTGGTTGATGCCGATAAAGCAACCATCCACATCAAAAACTGGCATAGTGTAGCTTCACTGGCCGATTATGATGTGTATCTACAGTTGAGGAAAGACGGCAATATCATCCTGAAAAAACAAATTCCCCGTATTAGCCTTGCAGCCGGGAATGATACCACAATCAGCATTAAACAATATCTGCCCGGTTTAAAACCCAACCACGAATATCTGGCCGATATTCATTTTACCCTTGCCGAGGATAAGCCCTGGGCAAGCAAAGGTTATGAAATAGCAAACGATCAGTTCCAACTAACACAGCCTAAAACATCAGCTACCAATGTGGATGCCAAGGGTTATCCGGAAACGAAATTATCCGAAGATGATAAGGCTTATCACCTTAGTGGAAAGGATTTTGAGATAGTCATCAACAAGGAAAACGGCGCTTTAACCTCGTACGTGTACAAAGGTAATCAGCAGGTTTTTGCTCCTTTAATGCCGCATTTTACCCGCCCGGTTACCGATAACGATCATCGTGGCTGGAAGATGGAAAAGAAACTGGCTGTATGGATCAAAGTGGTACCGGTACTGAAAAAGATCTCAGGTCAAAAAGCCGGAGATGGTTCGGTGGTGATTGCAAGCGTTTATTCAATGGTTGGTGATAGCGCTTCGGTACAAGTAAATTACACCGTCCGTGGTGATGGATTGTTAAATGTTGCTTATGCTTTCGACGCTAAACCAGGTTTGCCAAATCTTCCTAAAGTTGGTATGCAAATGGGGATTGCGCAGGCCGATAGCAATATCAGCTATTATGGCCGGGGGCCTTATGAAAACTATATCGACAGGCGTGCAGGCTCGGAAGCGGGGACCTACTCGCAATCAATTAATCAATTCATGGAACCTTATGTAGTTCCGCAGGAAAACGGTAACCGCACCGATGTACGCTGGATGCTGCTGCACCATAAAACAGGTGGATTGCTGATCACTGCCGATAGCCTGCTAAGTATGAGCGCCTGGCCTTATACCGAAGAAAATATTCAAAAGGCAAAGCATACCAATAAACTAAAAGATGCCGGTTTTATTACGCTGAATATTGACTTGATACAGATGGGCGTAGGAGGAAATGATAGCTGGTCGGAAGTGGCAGAGCCTTTGGAACAGTACCGGATCCCGGCAAAAAAATATAGCTACAGTTTTTACCTGAAGCCTTACGAGGGTAAACCCGATGCAGCAGGTAATACGGCATATCAGATCAAATTTAACAGGAAGCCATGAGGAAATACGTTTTTATAATTTGCCTTTGCTGCCTGTTTTTACCGGGTATAGCCCAGCAGCGAAAAGTATCTCTTAAAAATGATGATTTGAAGGAGGCCTTCCTGCATCCGCCCGAATCTGCAAAGCCTTGGGTTTTTTGGTACTGGATGCAGGGTGCTGTTAGCCGAGAGGGCATCACTGCTGATCTGCAGGCTATGAAGCAGGCCGGAATAGCGGGTGCTTATTTAATGCCCATCAAAGGCCCTGCTAATCCGCCGTTTATCACTCCATCAATTAACCAGTTAAGCCCGGAGTGGTGGGCAATGGTAAAATTTACCATGCAGGAAGCCGACAGGATAGGTGTAAAACTGGCTATGCATGATAGCGATGGCTTTGCGCTGGCCGGTGGCCCGTGGATAACACCGGAGTTTTCTATGCAAAAAGTAGTATGGTCAAAAGTTGAGGTTGAGGGCGGCAAAGCCTATCATGATACGTTGCCTGTTCCAAAGCACTATAAAAGCTATTATAAAGACATTGAAATATTGGCTTATCCTTCGTTGCCCGGCGAGGGACAAAGTAGCTACGACGAGCATCCGAAGGTAGCTACCAGCTTACCTAATACCGATTTACAATATCTCACTGAAAAAGGAAATATAAAAAGTTTCGCCAGCAATGAGCGCTGCTGGCTGCAGCTTGAATTTGAAAAGCCTTTTACCTGCCGCTCGCTTGTTATTCATACTTCGGCAAGTAATTATCAGTCGCAAAGGTTGTTGCTTGAGGTAAGCGATGATGGTAAAAATTATCGTTCATTGGGCAGATTGGAGCCACCGCGCCACGGCTGGCAGGACGGGGATGCGGAGGTCACACACGCCATAACCCCAACAACGGCAAGATATTTCAGGTTTACTTACGAAAAAGAAGGCTCTGAACCGGGTGCCGAAGATCTTGATTTTGCCAAATGGAAACCTACACTAAAATTATCGCGCATTGAGTTGCTGGGTGAGCCCCGGATCCATCAATATGAAAGTAAAACCGGTGAGGTATGGCGTCTAAGTAAACAAACTACAGATGCCCAATTACCGGCTAACCTTTGTGTAGATAAAAGAAAGGTCATCAACCTTACTGATAAATTAGGGGCAGATGGCAAACTGAACTGGCAGGTACCGGCGGGTAATTGGACTATCATTCGTATCGGTCATACTTCTACCGGGCATACCAATGCTACCGGTGGTGGCGGCATCGGTTTAGAGTGTGATAAGTTTAATCCCCAAGCTGCCAAAATACAGTTTGATAATTGGTTTGGTGAGGCTGTAAAGCAGGTTGGCCCGGATTTGGCTAAACGGGTGTTAAAGATATTTCACATAGATAGCTGGGAATGCGGGAGCCAGAATTGGTCGCCGGTTTTTGCTGCTGAATTTCAGAAGCGGAGGGGATATGACCTGCTGCCATATCTGCCTTTGATGGCAGGTGTGCCGATGGAAAGCGCCGAAAAATCTGAAAAAGTATTAGCAGATGTTAGGCAAACTATAGCCGAGTTACTGGTGGATAATTTCTACGGTACCATGGCTAAACTGGCGCATGAAAAAGGCTGCACGTTCACTGCCGAAAGCGTGGCCCCAACCATGATGAGCGATGGCATGCTGCATTACCAAAAGGCTGATATTCCGATGGGGGAGTTTTGGTTCAGGAGCCCTACGCATGATAAACCCAATGATATGCTGGATGCCATTTCGGGCGGGCACATTTACGGTAAAAATGTCATCCAGGCCGAGGCTTTTACCGAGTTGCGGTTATTATGGGACGAACACCCCGGCATGCTCAAAACCACTGCCGACCGCAACTTCGCGCTTGGCATCAATCGCTATGTTTTCCATGTGAATGTGCATAACCCCTGGCTTGACCGTAAACCAGGTATGACACTGGATGGCATTGGCCTGTTTTTTCAGCGCGACCAAACCTGGTGGCAGCCTGGTAAGGCTTGGTTTGATTATATCAGTCGCTGCCAGGTCATGTTGCAACAGGGACATCCGGTTGCAGATATCGCTGTTTTTACCGGCGAGGAAACGCCGCGCCGGGCTATTTTACCCGATAGGTTAGTGAATACTCTGCCGGGGATTTTCGGTGCCGAAAGGGTAAAGCAGGAAGCGGAACGCTTAGCAAACAAAGGCGTGCCGATTATCAATTCGATTGAGGATGCAAGTCATTCGGCCAATATGGCGCTGCCCGAAAGCTGGATAGATCCGCTGAGAGGATATAACTACGATTCTTTTAACAAAGACGCTTTATTGCGTTTAGCTACAGTAAAAAAAGGCAGGATCATTCTGCCCGGCGGGGCAAGTTATGCCATGCTGGTGATACCGGGTGTAAGCCAGATGTCGCCTCAGCCATGGCAGTTATCGGCAGAAGCAGTAAAAAAGCTTCAGCAATTGGTAAATGAAGGCGCTACGGTTTTATTCGGCGATCAGCGGATGAAAGCGCTTTTATCTAATGGCTCAGCAGGAAAGGTACTCATCGGCCCATATCAAAAAGATACGTTTGATGAGTTAGGTGTAACCCGTGATCTTATAGCTACAGACTCAACTAATCAAACGGCAAAAGGCATTGCGTGGACGCATCGTAGCCACGATGGCGTTGATATTTATTTTATTTCTAATCAGCAATCTTTGAATCGTACAATTAATTTGTCATTGAGGACGGCAAGCCGCGTGCCTGAACTTTGGGATCCTTTAACCGGTGAAATAAAGCAGTTGAGTAGTGTGGGCAAATCCGGTCGTACAAATATTACGCTTGATTTAGCAGCAAATGGTTCTGCGTTTATCGTTTTCAGAAAGGGAGGTTCCGTTTTAAAAAATGCGAATGATAAACCTGCTCATTTTAAAACGGTACAAACTTTTACAAACTGGCAGGTACAGTTTGATCCTAAATACGGAGGCCCCGCAAAGCAGATTACGTTCAGTCAACCTGAAGACTGGTCGCAGCATACTAATGATAGTATTAAGTATTATTCGGGCACTGCGGTTTACAATCATACATTTCAGTTTACCGCAAAAACAGGAGCCAAAACCTATCTCCATCTGGGCAATGTATCCAATCTGGCCGAAGTATATCTAAACAGTATCAACTGCGGCACAGCCTGGACATTTCCGTATCGGGTAGATCTCAGCAAAGCCATCAAATCAGGCGAAAATAAACTGGTAATCAAGGTAACCAACACCTGGGCCAACCGCCTGATGGGGGATCATACCCTGCCCGAAAGTAAACGTATTACATGGACAAATGCGCCTTACCGTTTGGAAGGGCGCTCATTGTTGCCGGCCGGCTTGTTAAGCCCCGTGAAGTTGCTCACTTATATCCCTTAATGATATGAAATGGATTTGTAAATATATTGGAATAGCATTGTTGTTAAGCTGCACATTAAAACTATCGGCACAAAACAAAGCCCTGGTAAACACCAGTAAAAGCAGTTACGCCAAACTAAGCAGCCTTGATATGGGCGCAGTACAGTGGACAGGCGGCTTTTGGGCCGACAGGTTCAAAGTTTGCCGTGATACCATGATCCCCAACCTGTGGCGTGTTTATACCGATCCGAAGATCAGTCATGCCTACCGCAACTTTGAAATAGCCGCCGGTTTAGACACCGGTTCGCACGAAGGCCCGCCATTTCATGATGGTGATTTTTACAAACTGTTTGAAGCTGTGGCCAGCATGTATGCTAACACACACGATCCTAAGCTGGATGCGCTAATGGATAAAACGATAGCCGTTATTGCCAAAGCGCAGCGCTCGGATGGCTATATCCACACGCCAACCCTTATTGAAGAACGGAAGAACAGCGGCAAGGAAAAAGCTTTTAACGATCGCCTTAATTTTGAAACGTATAACCTTGGTCACCTGATGACCGCCGCCTGCGTTCATTACCGGGTTACAGGCAAAACTACTTTGTTGAAAGTGGCTGTTAAAGCCACTGATTATCTCTACAAGTTTTATAAAACGGCCTCGCCCGAACTGGCGCGTAACGCTATTTGCCCCTCGCATTACATGGGGGTAGTGGAGATGTACCGTACCACCCGCGATCCACGATACCTGGAACTGGCTAAAAACCTGATAGACATCCGTGGCTTGATGAAGGATGGTACAGACGACAACCAGGACAGGACACCTTTCAGGCAGCAAACACAGGCGATGGGGCACGCGGTGAGGGCCAATTATCTTTTTGCCGGTGCTGCCGATGTTTATGCCGAAACCGGAGATACCACACTCATGCACACTTTAAACCTGATGTGGAACGATGTGGTTAACCGCAAAATGTACATTACCGGTGGTTGCGGGGCCTTGTATGATGGTGTTTCGCCAGATGGCACTTCTTACAATCCAAACGAAGTGCAAAAGGTACACCAGGCTTACGGACGCGATTATCAATTACCGAGCTTTACAGCCCACAATGAAACCTGCGCGAACATTGGCAATGTGCTTTGGAACTGGCGCATGCTGCAGGTAACCGGTGATGCAAAATATGCCGATGTAATGGAGCTGGCGCTTTACAACAGCGTACTTTCAGGGATCAGTCTTAATGGCCGTAACTTTTTGTATACCAATCCGCTGGCTTATTCGGATAGCTTGCCGTTTAAGCAGCGTTGGTCTAAGGATAGGATAGGGTATATCAAACTTTCTAACTGTTGTCCGCCCAATGTGGTGCGAACCATTGCTGAGGTAAGCGATTATGCCTACAGTACATCAGATAAAGGGTTGTGGTTTAATCTGTACGGCAGCAACACCATAACCGCTAAATTGAAAGATGGCACCCCGGTAAAACTTACTCAAACTACAAATTACCCCTGGGATGGGAAGATCCATATCAGGTTTGATGAAGTACCGGGCAATAAAGCATTCTCGGTATTTTTGAGGATCCCTGGCTGGTGTAAGGCTGCAAGTATCAAACTCGAAGGTCAGCCGGTGCCGCAGTTAGATACTACGCCAGGAACTTATACGCAAGTTAACGCTGTTTGGCGCAAAGGAATGACGATTGATCTCGACCTGCCAATGCCGGTGACTATGATGGAAGCAAACCCGCTGGTTGAGGAAACCCGCAACCAGGTAGCGGTAAAACGCGGCCCGGTGGTTTATTGCCTCGAATCGGCAGATTTGGCTAAAGGGCAAAAGGTTTTCAGTGTAGCGATATCCGCTAACAATCAACTTAAACCCGAAATGATCCGGATAGATAACAGCGAGATCATGAGCCTAATAGGTAAAGCTGATCTTCGCGATGAAAATAATTGGAGTAACCAGCTTTATAAAGAAATATCGGCACCCAAACAAAACGCTATTGATATCAGGTTGATCCCATATTATGCCTGGGGTAACCGTGGGCATGTGGACATGGAAACATGGATGCCGCTGGATAGGTGATTTTGAGGTTAAAGGCGACAGGCGAAAGGTTGCAATAGAAAATGCCGCCGCTCGGCTCCCAGCCGGGTGGCAACTATTACACGGCCTCCGGCCGCCCAAGCGCAAGTGTAAAAGCCTATTATTAATCAAAGGTTAGTCCCGACGGCCAGAGGCCGCCCTGATAATTGCCACTCGGCTGGGAGCCGGGCGGCGGCGGTTGTTTTTTCGTCCCGATATGATAGTAACCGGGCGGCATCATCCGGCTTCAGCCGGATGGCATGAAATATCGGAGTTCATTCCCGCAATTTTGGTGGTATTAATTTGTCAGTATCATTTATAATCGATATGATCAATTTCAAAAAAGCCCAAAAACCTTTAGAAAAATACGAAATAAAAAGGCTGTTTTACCTGTCTTTGAAATAAGTTAAGTTTACTCTTTAAAGTTTTAATCTCTGATAATCAGTTGCTTAATGGTGTTTCAGGTATATTTATATCTATTTGATTGTCAGTGTGTTTTATTTTTAAGGTGTTCCGCGTTTTCACTCTCAAAAAATGGAACAGTCTCTTTTTACAAAAAAGAACCAGCGGGAGTTTTTTTAAATTTTTTTTGAGAATCAAAAAATTGGGACACCCCATTTGTTACAAATGAACGAAGGGTTTATTGAGCTAACATCACTGTAATATCCTTCCTTCTCTCCTCCGGCAAAACTTTCATGTCAACTATCTTTCCATCCTTCAGCGTAGCTTCAACCGTAGTATTATAAGGCGCATGAAGTTTAAAATGTACATCCCAATCCTTTGGCCAGGCGGGGAACAGCATGATCTTTTTATCATCTACCTGCATCAGCATTTCCTGTAAACCGATCATGCCCGAGCCGCCCCAGTTATGGTCGGGTGTCCAGTCGAAGCCCGGACCCCAGAAAGCCGGGAAGCGCCTGCCCGAGTTTTTGAGTTTGAAGGTGGTTAATTTGGCCGCTTCATTTGTCAGACCTAAGCGGGCCGCAAAAATATTATCCTGTTTCCAGCCTATGCTGCTCCTGAATTTGGCTACAAGCGTGTCCAATTTCCAGGTATTCAAAGCTATATCCAATCCGGGTTTGCCCAAGCCGAAGATGCCCCATGGAAACACCGGGTAAAACTGGGTATTTTCCTCGTTGTTAACCCGCTCCCATGATTTTGCCGGGGTAAGGGTTTTATGCCCGTCAATTTCGCCAAACGTAATAGGAGGGATGCGTTTCAGCAGGCTTTCCAATTTGGTGCGCTCTTCTTTATCTATATAGCTATCCGGCAAGGCAAGCATTCGCTTAGTGATGGTTTGCAGGGCAGCTATAGTTGAGTTGGAGTTATAGGCCATTTTGAATGTCTCGGCAGATGAGCCGGGATAGAGCACAAGATGCCCCTTGCCGTCCAATGCTTTAGCGCTGCGCTTGCGGGAGAGGTATTGGTAATGCTCATCAAAAAAAGTGAGGCAGCTTTCAATAAACGGAATATACTGATGGATGTCATCGCCTTTATACCGTTCCGTTTCCATCATCATGAGGCAAAACTCAAAAACAGTATCCCAGGTGTATTCCAACCAGGCGTTGTACTCAAGCCCTTTGTCAAAATCGGCAGGGCGTTTCCAGGTGTACTCGGCGCTGTTGGGCAGACCGAAATTTTCCACCTGCTCGGTGAAGCAGGCGCCATCATGCCCCCAATAAACCTTGCTGCGTAGCTCGGCATTTTTAAGGGAACGGAGATAGAAATCAAACTCTGGTTTCATCATGTCAATATCGCCGCTTTTGAGCATCGGGAAATAAACCAAACGCTGGTTTTGGGCAGTCATCAGTCCTCCTCCCCAGTTACGGAAATCAGGCGTAAAGGCATATTGCGCATTTACAAAAACAGGATCATAGGTAAACAGGCCACCATTAAATTTAGTGGGCGCTTGTCCGTAAGCATTGCAGCCCAGCATATACCTGAAAAGCTGATAGTTTTTACCGGTTTGCCAGGCTGTGGTATCATTGTCGGGCTTAGCGGTATTGATGTAAACAAAACTTCTATCCCAATACTGTTTCCACCAGTCGGCTGTTTTTTGCCACGCGGTTTTGTTATTGCTTTCAGCTTCTTTAACTACCTTTTCAAGGCTTTGCTGCCATTCATTTACAGATGTAGTTTGTTGGGTATTGAGATAGATCTCGATATCCTGGTTGGTTGCCGGTTTAATGCTCTCCAGTTTCCAGCCTTCAAAATCGGTGTTGAGGTATTGGCCTTTGGTATTCCCGGCTGCTTTCAGGTTTTTGCCTTGCATCAACCCGCCAAAGGTTAAGTTTTTAAGCGGATTGTACATCTGATCCTTAACCCCATCCATCTCCTGTTGCTTTACCGTAACATCAAATATGGTGGAATCAAGGTTGTGGTGGCAGAATTGAATGGCATTGCCTTTAAACGCGATATTATCCTTCAGCGTTTTTACATCATTGCGCGGGGCAAATTTCCATGAGCCTTCATTTTTTTCGAGGCCTTTAACTTCCCGGTCACGGTAACGCCAGCTTTCAAAAGTGGCTTCGGTTTTAATGGCTTTATTGCTGCTGATGTTAACGTGGATCACTGGGCGGAAAACATCAACCCAAAGTTTTATTTGGGCTTTTAAATCACCGTTTTTGCCGTTGATGAGTACCGAACCATTTTGAAGTTTCAGCTCCTGTTTAAAATCATTGCCATCAAAAGGATTAGGTGATAGTTTGATCCTAACACGGCAGGGTTTGAGCATGGCATTGTTTTCGTCAAAGGTGCCGCTCCGGGCAATATAAAAAAGCAGTTCGCCTTTTTCAACCCATACATTCAGCCCGATATCGCCACCGCCGCAGGGCATCGATTGACCTGAATTTTGGCTTTGGCTGATCCATACTTCATTGTATTGTTCGATACTTTTGTTTTGAGCTAACGCGATATTGCAGTACAGGAAGCAGAGCAGCAGGAGTTTTTTCATAATTACCAGTCGTCGGTTCTGAATGAGGAAACGGGGAGCCCGTTGGTGCCGAAGAGATCGCCCACCACAAAATCTTTAAAGGCGTAACGCACAGCTACAGGCTCTTTTACCAAAGCTGAAGATACAATAATTACACTACCCGATATCATGGCCTGGGCCGGGTAAAACATTTTGTCTTTGCCGGCAACTTCAAAGTTTTGGATAGGCTTGTTGAATGACGTGAGTCCGTTTTCGGCATGCTCAAATCTGATAGTAGCCCGGTTGCCATCAACTGTCATTTCTTTATAAAGTGGGCTCGCATAGTCAAAACCTTTAATGCCATAAGTTTGGGCTAAGGCAATATAAGCCAACCGTGTGCCGACAGGTTCTTTTCTCGGCGGGTGAATGGTAGCCTGTTCGCCAACATCAAGCAATACAGCCATGCCGCTGTTTGGGATAAATTTAAGTGATTTACGCTGAGCATCGCGCAAGTAGGCCGAATTGTATTTGCCGCCTGCATTGTACGGGGGGAGTTGGGTATAATCGTAAGGGGCTATCTGCGTATAGTAAAACGGAAAATCGCCTTGCTGCCAAAGCTGGCGCCAGCGTTTTACCATGGCCGGGAATAGTTTTTCATACTGATCCGGGCGGTCATAATTTGATTCGCCCTGGTACCAGATACAGCCTTTGATACCGTAGCCTATTACCGGGTTCAGCATACCATTGAACAGGGTAGTAGGCGTGCGCGATACTGCTTTGATCGAGTCTGTTTTAGCAGGGATCTTGATCTCCGGAAAATCTTTTAATCCTTCAGGATCCATCCATGCTTCGGCACTTGAACCACCGTAACAATCGCTGATCAGACCAACGGGTACATGAAGCATCTCATTCAATAATCTGCCGAAATAATAACCCGTTGCACTAAAATTGGCGACAAACTCAGGCGAAGCCACGTGCCATTCGGATGGTTTGCTATTTTCCTGAACTTCGGTTAGTGATGAGTGGGGTACCGTATAGATGTGGATATTATTATTAGATGATTTAAGTATAGCATCAACAGAACCGCTTATTGGTTGGCTTTTATACCCCTTCATCGGGATCTCCATATTTGATTGCCCGGTGCAAAGCCAAACTTCGCCAATAAGCACGTTGTTTAGTTTGATGGTATTACCATCGCTGATAGTAACGGTGTACGGGCCGCCGTAAACCGGGGTGCTTACTTTAACAAGCCATTTGCCATTGGCATTTACTTTAGCTTTGTAA
Organism: Mucilaginibacter sp. R-33; assembly: GCF_049949235.1. Classification (NCBI taxonomy): domain Bacteria; kingdom Pseudomonadati; phylum Bacteroidota; class Sphingobacteriia; order Sphingobacteriales; family Sphingobacteriaceae; genus Mucilaginibacter; species Mucilaginibacter sp. R-33. Next base: position 3,668,200 of record NZ_CP188089.1, on the reverse strand, counting down.
CTCTTTTTGTTCCATGAGGTGTTAACGGTAACGGTTGAGCCTGCCTTGTCCCAGCCCCAGATTGGCGCCTCGCTTTGTTGCTGCAACACCATGTTATCGGTAAAAATGGATGCCGGTTTTACCTGAGCCTGCAACGGTATAAACACGAACAAACCCAGGCCCAACGCCAGTAATTTTTTCATTGCTGTAAATTATTTAGTGAGCTTTCCGGCGCGCTTGGCCTCAAGCCATCCGCTGAAAAGGAGGTTTTTATTCAACTCAGGTTTAGGGAAAAACAAGCTGGCCGCATAGCCTACTATGATTACCACCAGGTGACTATACACCCCGAGCATGTATTTATGCTGATTGAAATTGTACCTGCCTAAATCAAGCAAGATGTGTTTGTCCGTACCCAAACCAATTTTAGTTGATGTTAAAAAAGCATAGCCCGTAAACAGGATGCAGGCAATAATGCCGATGTTCACCCCCTGGCGATTGGCGCGGCTGCTGAACAGCCCTAATAAAAAGATCCCCGCAATACCGCCCGAAAATATAGCGTACAACGTGAATACAATGCCTAATGCACCTTCATCGCCGGCAAGCAGGTAAAGGGTAGCTATGCCCATCGCGCCAAATCCGGCCAGTACTACTATCCATCGTCCTGCTTTTAGGTATTCTTTATCCGATTTATTGGGCCTGAATTTTTTGTAGTAGTCTTCTACGCCAATGGCCGAAAGGCAATTCAGATCGGCGCCGAGGCTGGAGATAGCCGCTGAAATTAACGCCGCCAATATCAATCCTACAACACCGGTAGGCAGTTTGCTCATGATAAAATAGGGGAAAACAGCATCTGCCTTAATACCCGCCGGTAATGGGTTTTGCTGATAATAGGCAAATAACGCGGTGCCGATGAACATGAATAATGCCCATAGCGGTACGGTGAGTGCTACACCTAATATCGATGCCCTGATAGCCGCCTTATCGGTTTTAGCCGTAAGGTAACGTTGCACCATGGTTTGATCGGTACCGTATTTCTGGATGGCGTAAAATACCCCATTTATAGCCATCACGATAAATGTCAGTTTCTTGAAATTCCAGGAGTAGGGGCCGAAGTTGTTTTTATGGTTTACGCTGGCGATATGCCAAAGCTCGGGAAAGCCACCTTTTATCGAACAGATGAGAATGATGAATGATGCAATGCCGCCGCCTATCAATAAAAAGCCCTGTACAACATCGGCCCAGATCACGGCCTCAATGCCGCCAATAAGCGTGATAACGATGATCACAAATCCTATCACCCAGATAATGGCGAAGGTGTTGGTATTGGTCATGTTGGAGAGGGCCAGGGCCAGCAGAAAAAATACAGTACCCATTTTTGAAAAGTGGGTAAGTACAAAACTGATAGAGCTATAAAAGCGGGCAAACAGTCCAAAGCGCTTTTCAAAGTATTCATAGGTACTTACACCTATTACCTCGCGGTAAAGGGGGACTATGAACCAAACCATCAGCAATAAAACTATTGGAACCATTAAGCCTTGAACAAGCAGGATCCAGTTAGATGAAAAACCTTCGCCAGGGTAGGCCAGGAAAGTTACACTGCTGATGAGCGTTGCCATTAACGACATGCCTATAGCCCATGCCGGAATTGAGCCGCGTGATACGAAATATTTTTTGGTAGAGTTTTGTCCTTTTGAAAATTTGAGACCGATGGTTAATGAAATGGCCAGTGCCAGGGCTATGATAATATAATCTGCCAGGTGCAGGGTTTCATGTTTCATATGCAGGTATAGTTATTGGTTCCCCAAACGGGGGCAGGCCAGGGGTAGCTGCCGGGTTTTAAAGTTAAACATAATTGGTTATTGCCTGCTATACGCATATGAATAACTCCGGGAGCTATTAGTTTTGAGGGATATAATTTTTTGATGTTTAAACGCTCGAGTATGGCCCAGGCTGTTGCGCCGCCTTCAATCAGCAATTCGTGCAGATCGGTGTGGTCAATAACCTGTTTTACAATAGCCGCCATTTTGTGGCTCAGTAACACGGGGTCAACTTTAATATCTTTAATGAAATCCGGATTTATAGCAATAATAGCATTGTTGTTTGCCACAATGCTTGATGCTACATGACTGGCAAAAAGAGCATGCACATTATCGCCGCTGGTTTCGGCGCAAATGGTTGCCGCAGGCACATAGTGTACTGGGATATTATTGTGTTTACCATCAAGAAGATTCAGCTTACCCTGGTAAAAGGTACTGCCAAATACAAACAATCGCCTGCCTGTGGTCTCCGGGTCAGGGGTTTCGATCTTTTGCGGAGTTGTTAGGTATTCAAGCAGCGTGGTAAACAGATTTGCCGAACCCGCCAAAAGGATATTGCCATCTGTTTGGCTGATCCAATATTTAAGATCATCTTCATCTTCGGCCGCTCCTATAATAATTCCTGTCGATGGTAGCCTGTCTTCTTTTTTTATCAATGAGATGCTTCCATCAGCCCTCAATAATTCAATAATATTTGAGCTTAAGGCGGGGAAGGTTGGGTCGTTGGCGAAATCACTCAGGTGAATAGGTTGGCCATTGTAGTGAAATGTATCGCCTATGACTTTTTTTGAATGGTGAGGATTGCCGGGCACAATCAGAGCTCTTTTTAAACGAGATGCCGTTAACTGGCTTTGCAATTCCTCAATAATGTTCCCCCGTAAAACGGAATCTATCTTCTTGAAAAGAAACCGGGGCTTTAACCGCTGTAATCGGATGGTAAGATCATGAACAATATTCTTCGCTTCATTTACAGCGAGTGAACGGGTGTCGGTAGCTATAACCAACAGGTCGGCATCGCAGTGTTCATCAACAGTGGTACTCACTTCGGTTCTTAACCCGTGATTGAGGCCTATTCCCGCCAGCTCGGCGGCCCCTGTTAAATCATCTGCAATTACAGCGATCATAGCTTATACTTTTATCCGGTTTTTGCTCAACTGTACCGCCGACTCAATTGCCAGTATCATGGCATCACTGCTTGCCACACCCTTACCTGCAATTTCAAAAGCTGTACCATGATCAACCGAGGTGCGGATAATAGGCAATCCCATAGTGATGTTAACACCTTTTACGCTGTCCATCTGCTGCTTTTCTGCATTCCATTTAAAGCCGGTAAGCTTAAAGGGAATGTGGCCCTGATCATGGTACATAGCCACTACGCCGCCATAGTACCCGGTCGAGGCTTTGGAAAATAAAGTATCGGCTGGTACAGGGCCTTCCACATCGTAACCTAACTTTAGTGCTTCCTGTACCGCGGGAAGGATCTCAAAATCATCTTCGGTGCCAAACAAACCCGAGTCACCTGCGTGAGGGTTAAGCCCGGCTACGCCAATTTTTAGATTTTTCTCGCCCAGGGAAATAAGGCCATCCTGCAATAATTCAATTACTTCAATGATGCGCTCTTTTTTAACAAGGTCACAAGCTTGCCTTAGCGATACATGGGTTGATACATGGATCACCTTCATGTTATGCTCAACCAACAGCATGGCATATTTTTTTGTGCCGGTATAATGTGCGTAGATTTCGGTGTGCCCGGCAAAGTGGTGCCCGGCTTCGTTAATGGATTTTTTATTGATAGGTCCGGTTACTGTTGCATCAACTTCGTTGTCGAGCGCCAGTTCAATTGCTTTTTTTACTGCTTCAAACGAGGAATTGCCTGCCATGGCCGAGATTTCGCCAAAACGCAGCTGTTCCATATCTACATTTTGCAGGTCAAAAACATCTGGCTTGCCAAACTCAAAGTTCGCGTTGCGGATATCTTTTATGGAGTTTATGCGCGCATCTAAGCCAAGGCGTTTTACGATATCAAAAAACACACCGGTATCACCTATAATTACCGGACGACAGATCTCGTACAATCTTTCTGTTAATAGTGCTTTAACAGCTATCTCGGGGCCAATACTGGCCGGATCGCCCATCGTTATGGCTATGATCGGTCTCTCGGCTATCATTGGTATATCGGTAAGCTAAGGTTTTCAACATTAAGCATGCGCTGTAATTTCTTTTGTAGATCAGCTGCTTCGGCTTCACTAACCTGCAATAAAGGAGGCATCATGTAAGTACGGCATAACCCGGCGCTTTGCATTAGTGATTTTAATGCTGCCAATGATTCGCCCAGCAGGCGTTTGCCTTGATAAATGTCCCCGATCAGATTGGAATGCCTTTGCAGTTGCAGCGCGGCAGCTTCGTCGTTATTGTCGGCAGCAACTATCATTTTGTAATAAATATCGGGGAACAGGTTTCCGGTACTTGGTACAAGTCCGTCACTTCCTGTAAATAGCGCATGAGCAGATTGCGCGCCCCAACCTAAAAAGTGGCTGAAATCTTGTCTGTGCGCCCATAACTTCAGTGAATCCTTTAAACGCTCGTGGTTTCGTTCCGAATCTTTGGTGCCAACAATATTTTCATGGTGACTAAGTTCGTCGAGAAGGTTTAGGTTTATCGATACGTTGGTTGTAGCCGGGATGTTGTAAACTATCAGCGGGATAGGTACTTCGTTTGCCAGCGTTTCAAAGTACGTTTTGATTTCGTATTCGGTTAAAGTGAAATATGCAGGTAAATGGGCTACCGCAACGTCAATACCTTCATCGGCGCAACGTTTGGCCAGGTCAATTGAATCGGCCAGGCAGTTTGATGAGATACCGGCATATAGCAGTCGGCCGGGCTGCCTTATTGAGGCAGCAAGTTTAATGAAATCAAGCTTAAGCTCGTATGATAGCGAAGCTGATTCACCTGTAGTACCCAATATGAACGGCACACCGCCGTAGTTGAAAATATTGTCGAATATTTTTTCAACCGCTTCGTGGTCAAGTTTGTAGTTGTGAGTAAGTGGCGTAATTGATGGCACTACCAGGCCATTATATTTCTTTTTTGATTTCATTAGTGTTTTAATAAGCGGCCTCGTAAATGCTAACAGCGTCATCTATGTTCATCGGTCGCGGGTTGTTTTTAAGCAAGCGCGTAATTTTCATGGCATCGGCGGCCATTTGGGGTATGGTGTTTTTATCTATGTCTATTTCTTTCAAGCTTGCGGGGATTCCGCAGTCCTTAATCAGTTGCCTGATCTTTTCAACACCGGCATGAGCCGTTTCAAAATCGTTGATGCTGCTGTTACAACCCAATGCACGGGCAACGGCAGCATATCGCTCAGGTGCTGCCGGAATGTTGTATTCCATTACAAAGGGGAGCAGTAAAGCGTTTGACAATCCATGGGCTATATGGTATAGGCTGCCCAATGGGTAGGAGAGTGCATGCACTCCAGCCGTATTTACCGGCCCTAAACAAAAGCCACCCATTAAACTGCCAATGGCTAATTGCGTACGGGCATCTTCATTGGCACCATCATTTACAGCTTTAACGAGATTGTCGGCTATAAGCCTGATCCCCTCAAGCGCGTACATATCAATGAATGGATGCGCGTATAGATTGGTATAAGCTTCAAGGCAATGGGTTAACGCGTCAAGTCCTGTGGCCGCGGTAACCTCTGTTGGGAGACTTATCATCAATGCCGGATCAATGATCACCACATCCGGAACCAGGTGAGGGCTTATAATGCCTTTCTTCTGGTTATCCGCATCATCTATCAATATAGCGTTGGGTGATGCTTCGCTGCCTGTACCCGCTGTTGTAGGTACACAAATGAGTTTTTTATTGCGATTTTTAAGCAGACAGATTCCTGTTATATCTGCCAATGTTTGATTATTGTCAATCTGTGCAGCTATGAGCTTAGCCACATCAAGCACACTGCCGCCGCCAATGCCTATGATCACATCTGCTTCAGTATGTTTTACAGATGCAAGCAGATCTTCAAAATCCCCGAACGAAGGCTCTTTTACTATCGATGTATCCACGTGAACAGCGATGCCCGCTTCTTTAAACTGAGCTAAAAGCGGTTCAAGTTTAGTTGATAGTGGCCTGATGGTAATGATCAAAGCTGATTTATAGCCACGACCGGTAACCTCGTCAGTTAGTTTTAAAAGCGAGTTTTTGCCAACAATTACCTGGCCCGGAAACCGGATAGTGATGTCGCGATAAGGATGTTCAGTTTGCGGCATATACTTATATATTATAATAGCTGGCCCTGGTTAATTGGTTTTGATATAAAACAAAGATGGATAATGCCGCCTCCCATTTTTATCCAACCGTTATCCAATTATTATACGATATTATCAAAAGGGGCGCGGGGTGCTAAGCAGTTATGATATTATCCGGCTATAATTAGCTTTTACAGGTAGTTATGGCAGTAAATAATCGTGAAAATACAAGGAGACGGGGCATGACAGTTCGGCAATTAAAGGTCGGTAACTTAGCAAAAAGTTGAATATGAGGATATAGGGCCAAGTTTATAAGGACTGTTTATCTTTTAATGCTTTTATTCGTCGGTGGTTAAACCATCGCGTCCTAATTATAAATCATCCGGCTAAACTCCGGTATTTTTAATATTTCTGTTAACCAATTAAATATGCACCCTTATGAAAACAGTAAAAACCTTAGGACAATTTATTATAGAGAAACAAGCGGATTTTCCATTCGCTAAAGGCGAACTGTCGAGGCTTTTGCGGGATATTGGCATTGCTGCTAAAATCGTAAACCGCGAAATCAGTAAAGCGGGGCTTATTGATATCATAGGCGAAACGGATTCTGTAAACTCACACGGGGAACGTCAAAAAAAGATGGATGTTTATGCCAATGAGCAATTCATTTCGGCATTGCGTAGTGGCGGCGAATGCTGTGTTGTAGCTTCTGAAGAAAATGACGAGCATATCCTGATAGAATCGGAGATCTCAAAACACGCAAAATATATCGTGGCTATTGATCCTCTGGATGGATCATCAAATATTGATGTGAATGTGAGCGTGGGCACTATATTTTCTATCTATCGCCGTAAATCAACCGAAGGTGCAGCTAAACTGGAAGATGTATTACAAAAGGGCACCGAGCAGGTAGCGGCCGGTTATGTAATTTACGGATCCTCAACCATGCTGGTTTATACTACGGGAAAAGGGGTCAACGGCTTTACCCTTGATCCTTCAATAGGCGAGTTTTGCCTGTCGCACGCTGATATTAAAATGCCTAAGGATGGCTATATTTATTCTATTAATGAGGGGTATTATACCCATTTCCCTTTAGGCGTAAAAAAATATATTAAATATTGCCAGGTTGAAGATATCGCTACCAACCGTCCGTACACTTCAAGGTACACAGGTTCAATGATTGCGGATATCCATCGCAACCTGATTAAAGGCGGAATCTTTTTATATCCAACTACCGCGCAATATCCAAATGGCAAATTAAGACTGGTTTATGAATGCAACCCGATGGCCTTTATTATTGAGCAGGCGGGTGGTTTAGCGTCTACAGGTTATGAGCGGATCCTTGATTTGGATGTTAATGAACTTCACCAGCGCTCGGCTATTTTTATCGGTTCAGAAAATATGGTTAAGCGGGCCGAAGATTTTATGCTGGCCTTTTCTTCGCAACAGTCAGCCATAACCCAACATAAACAGGTTATTTAGTTAGCAAAGAGCTTCTGTTTACAGTTTGGTTATTATCGGGCTGATAAATGAAGTTATTTTATGCGCTTTGATATAAAAATTAGGTAAGACTAATTTTTTTTATTTGTTTTGTATATTGTTTACAATATGCCAAAGCGAATGAAGGTGTTGTTTTTACTGTCTCTTTTGTTAATGCCGGTAGTGGTTTTTGCCCAGCATGGTTCCCTCAGGGGAAAGCTTACCGCGGGTAGTGAACCGCTTTCTTTTGCTACCGTTGCCCTTTTCGGAACTTCTATTGGAGGTACAACAAATGATAAGGGTTATTATCATTTGAAAAACGTTCCGGCAGGTACATACGCGGTTGTGTTTTCTAATGTCGGATATGTAACCGGGCGGTATAACGTAAGCATAAAACCGGATGAGGCTACCATACTGAATGGGAACCTTCAGGAAAGCAGTTCTAAATTGAATGAAGTAACTGTGACTGGAGTATCCCGGAAAACAGAATTAAGAAGTAATCCCATACCTATCGCGGTAATGACCCGGAAAGAGATGGATCAGAATGTAAATAACAACATTATTGATGCTATAGTAAAAGGGGTGCCGGGGGTTAACGCGGTTACTACCGGACCTAATATCTCCAAGCCATTTATCAGGGGATTGGGCTACAATCGAGTTTTAACTTTGTATGATGGTGTGCGACAGGAAGGACAGCAATGGGGCGATGAACACGGTATTGAGATAGACCAGTACGGTATTGGTCGCGCAGAAGTAGTGAAAGGACCGGCAAGTTTAACCTACGGCTCGGATGCACTGGCGGGAGTGATCAACATGATCCCTTATCTGCCGGTTGGCAAAAACAATGTTTTGAAGGGTGACTATACTGCCGATTACCATACTAACAATGGCATGATCGGTACCTCATTGGGTTTATCTTATAAGAAGGACGACCGGCGGTACGCCTTTCGGGCTACCGCAAAAGCCGCACATGATTATCATAACAGCGTTGATGGTTATGTATACAATACAGGTTTCCGCGAGTTTAATCTATCGGGCATGGCGAGGGTTGATAAAAACTGGGGGTACTCGCAAATTGCCGCTACTGTTTATGATAACCGGCAGGAAATCCCTGATGGTAGCAGGGATTCGATTACGAGGCAGTTTACCAAACAAATAGCCGAAAGTAGTACAGACAATATCAGGAACCGGCCAATTGTTAGTAACGATGAGTTAAGATCATACAGCATAACGCCACTACATCAGCGCATTCAGCATTATCGAATTTACTCGCATAATGAATTTAAGTTGGGCGAAGGAAGCAGTATCAATGCTTCGTTCGGGCTGCAGCAAAGCGTCCGCAGAGAATATAATCATCCCACACAGGTAGATCAGCCGGGATTGTACGTAGTGCTTAATACACTTAATTATGATCTGAAATACAATTTGCCAACTATTGCAGGTATTGAAAGCACCATTGGTGTAAACGGCATGTACCAAACTAATCGCAGTAAAACGGCAACTGACTTCCCGATTCCGGATTATAACCTGTTTGATGCGGGGGCTTTTTTCTTCGCCAAAAAAAAAATCGGAAAAGTTGATATTTCGGGCGGCTTGAGGTATGATAACAGGCACATCCGCTGGAATGATTTTTATGTGGGGCCAAACTCCAAAAACGGGTTTGAGCAGCATGTGAAATTGCCGGATACGGCAGGTGCGCATTTACAGTTTCCGGCTTTTAAGCATGTTTACCAAGGTGTTTCGGGGAGTTTGGGGATAACTTATAATATTAGCGAACGCTTACTGTTTAAGGCTAATATTGCCCGGGGGTATCGTGCGCCAAATATCACTGAAATAGGCTCGAACGGGCTCGACCCAGGTGCACATATCGTATATTTAGGCAACCGTAGCTTCAATCCCGAATTTAGTTTGCAGGAGGACTTGGGCTTCATCGCCTACCTGAAAGATGTTGACCTAATTGCCGAGCTGTTTAATAATCACATCAACAATTACATTTACCAGGCCAAGCTAACCGATGCCAATGGCAACCCTGTAGTGATTGTGCCGGGTAATAGTACCTACCAATACCAGCAAAGCAGCGCCAGGTTGTATGGGGCCGAGTTTACGCTGAATGTGCATCCGCAAAATGTAAAATGGTTGGCTTTCAACAATAGTTTGGCTTATGTAACGGGGATTAACGGCAATAAACAGCTTGTTGATGAATCCAATGGCGCGGCTAAATATCTGCCATTTATTCCGCCGCTGCATATCCGGTCGGAGTTTAAGGCCAGTTTGCAGAAAGCGTATGGTGCTTTTTCGAAGATTTACTTTAAGGCTGAAATGGATGCTTACACCACGCAGAACCGATTTTATGCTTTGGATAATACGGAGACGGCTACACCCGGCTACGCCTTGTTTAATATTGGAGCAGGCGTTACTATCAAAAATAAATCAGACAAACCTGTTTGCGAGCTCTTTTTACAGATAGATAATTTGTTTGATAAAGCCTATCAATCAAACCTTAACCGTTTAAAATATTTCGAATATTACCAGTCATCGCCAAACGGGCACCTGGGTATTTATAATATCGGGCGAAATATCAGTTTTAAAGCTGTTTTTCCTTTTTGATTTATTTTTAATGAAATATGGCTTTTTTTGTTTTTATTGCCTTGAGTTTCTGCACATCATGTAAGCGTGCGATAATAACTTTGAAATTCATTGATTAACGTCCCATCCCCTGATGTATACAAGCAAATTCGCCGTTCTGAATGCTCTTGTAAAATATAGAATGCGGTTGAACCTCAGGGTCCTCTGCGAGAGACCCTAAGGGGACGTGAAAGTGTGCGATAATGATTTCAAAATTTATCGGGCGATGTGCCTAAAACTCAATAATCATAAAAACATCTAAAGTAAATGGTTTATAAAACGAAGATTTTCATTTGTATGCTGCTGTGTGGCATATGCGGTGGGATGATCAGCGCTCAGGCACAATTGCAAGTGCCGGTTTCTTATGCTTTAATTAAACGGGTGGTGCCCGGTTATGCACAAAATTTTGTTGTTCAACCGCTTTCTGAAAATGAAGCCAAAGATGTTTTTGAAGTAGAAGGTGCTAAAGGCAAAATTGTACTCAGGGGCAATAATGGTATCGCAGTGGCGTCGGCCTTATACTATTATCTCACCGAATATGCACATTGCCAAATCACCTGGAACGGTACAAATCTGAAGCTTCCTGTAAAGTTGCCTATGCCGGCCAAAAGGATTCATAAAACCACGCCTTACCAATACCGGTACTACCTTAACTATTGCACCTATAGCTACAGTATGAGCTGGTGGGACTGGAAACGGTGGGAAAAGGAAATTGACTGGATGGCCTTGCACGGCATCAATATGCCGCTGGCCATAACCGGGCAGGAATACGTATGGGATAAAGTTTATAAAGGCATGGGCTTTAACAATAAAGATATGCAGGACTTTTTTACCGGCCCCGCATATTTTGGCTGGTTTTATATGGGCAATATAGATAAATGGGACGGCCCGCTGCCCGCAAGCTGGATAACCAGTCACCGGGATTTGCAGATCAAAATATTGCAGCGCGAACGCGAACTGGGGATAAAACCAGTACTTCCGGCATTTACAGGTCACGTGCCGGCATCGTTTAAAAAACATTTCCCGAATGCTAAGCTAAAGCAAACCAACTGGAACAACGGCTTTGCCGATACATATATCCTTGATTCGGAAGACCCGCTATTTGCGGAGATCGGTAAAAAATTTATACAGGAACAAACCAAGGTTTATGGCACAGATCATTTATACTCTGCCGATACTTTTAATGAGAATGAGCCTCCATCAAACGATCCTAAATTCCTTTCGGAACTAAGCGCGAGAGTTTATGACGGTATGAAAGGGGCCGATCCGAAAGCTGTTTGGGTAATGCAGGGCTGGTTATTTTTTAGCGACCGCAAATTCTGGCAAAACGAACAGATCAAAGCGCTACTGAATGCAGTGCCTGATGATCATATGATCGTGCTTGATCTCAATACCGATTATGAACCAATATGGAAGCGGACTGAAGCATTTTACGGTAAACCCTGGATCTGGAATATGCTGCATAACTATGGCGGTAACAATAGCTTGTTTGGCAGGATAGAGGCCGTCGCAACCCAACCCGCGCAGGCTCTCAACGACCCTAAATCAGGAAAAATGGTGGGCATAGGTTTAACTATGGAAGCCATTGAACAAACCCCTGTGCTTTATGAATTAATGACGCAAAATACCTGGCAAAACAAACCTATTGATCTTGATCAATGGCTGCCAGAGTATTTATTTAATCGTTATGGTGTAAAGAGCCAGGATGCGCTTGATGCCTGGCAAACACTGAGGACTACCGTTTTTAATGGCAAGGATATCCGTGACGGTGCCGAATCGATCATTACCGGCCGGCCAACGCTTGATTCGGCCGCAATATGGACCCGTACCCGCTTAAACTACAACCGGAAAGACCTGCTGCCGGCCTGGGATAAAATGGTAGCCGCCATACCTGCATGCAAACAAAGCAGCGGTTTTAACTACGACCTGGTTGATGTTACGCGGCAAGTATTGGCTAATTACGGCAGGCCGATGCAGCTAAAATGGATTAAGGCTTATCATGATAAAGATGAAAAAGCTTTTGATAAGTATGCTGCTGAATATCTTACCCTGATAACCGATATGGACAGGTTGCTTGCCACCCGCAAGGATTTTATGCTGGGCCCATGGATAGCCGATGCCCGCAACTGGGGAACTACCCCCACCGAAAAAGCGCTTTACGAAAAAAATGCCCGTAACCTGATAACACTGTGGGGCGATGCCGATAGTCCGCTGCATGAATACTCCTGCAGGCAATGGAGCGGTTTGCTTAATGATTTTTATAAGGCGCGCTGGCAAACGTTCTTTGAGTTACTGAAAGGATCACTTGAAACAGGTAAAGACCCCGATTTTAAACAATTTGACAAATCAATAAGCAACTGGGAGTGGCAGTGGGTTAATTCGTCCAAAACGTACCCAGTTGCTCCGGCCGGAAACAGCACCGTTGTTGCAAAGCAGCTTTATGAAAAATACAGAACAAACGTGGGTAACGATCTTAAATAATGGATACATCAACAGCTAAACCTGGAATTGCTGCAGCGAAGCCGGCAAGATTATTATCGTTAGATGCCCTCCGCGGGTTTGATATGTTTTGGATCATGAGCGGCGAGGGGGTAGTGCATGCCCTTGCTAAAGCCACCGGCTGGCCGCTTCTGGTATGGATGTCGGGGCAGTTGCATCATACCGAATGGAATGGGATCACCTTTTATGATATGATCTTTCCTTTGTTTTTGTTTATTGCCGGGGTTTCCATGCCTTATTCAATGAGCAATAAAGTTGCTAAGCATGGGGTGGCTTACCCTTATCTGTTACCATCCTCATCCAAAGGCGAAATCTATCGTTCCATGATCAGGCGCACTATTATCCTGTTGTTTTTAGGGGTGGTTGTTAACGGCTTGTTTAAGTTTAACGGGTTGGAGAATACACGCTTTGCAAGTGTGCTTGGGCGTATCGGCCTGGCCTGGTTTTTTGCGGGTGTAATTTATCTGAATTTTAGTACCCGGGGGCAAATTTTATGGTTTGGTGTTTTACTGTTGGGATATTGGGCAGCCATGGAATTAATCCCGGTGCCCGGTTACGGGGCAGGCGTTTTAACCATGAATGGTAGCCTGGAATCCTATATCGATCGTTTATTGCTCCCCGGTCGCCTGCATGATAAGGTGCATGACCCTGAGGGTATACTATCTACCATTCCGGCTATTGGTACCGCCATGCTGGGGATTTTTACAGGCCAGTTCCTGAAGCTTGAATCTGAAAAATGGCCAATGTGGAAAAAGGGCGTTTGTTTATTAGCAGTTGGTATTTTATTTATGGGGTTAGGGATGCTTTGGAATCTTGCTTTCCCCATCAATAAACGTTTATGGACAAGTTCGTTTGTAATGTTTGTTGGCGGATGGAGCCTGGTTTTCCTTTCGGTATTTTACCTGGTGATAGATGTTGCCGGGTACAAAAAATGGGCTTTCCCTTTTGTGCTTATCGGGGTAAATTCTATCCTGATCTACCTGGCATCCGAAGGGATGGTTGGTTTTCAGCATACTGCTAATTTTTTCTTCGGGGGAATGATCAGTCACCTTGCCCAAAACTGGCAACCGGTATGGGCGGCAATATCCATTGTAATTGTACAGCTTGCGGTATTGTACTTTTTATACCGGAATAAGATTTTCCTGAAAATATAAGCTAAGAGGCGCTCTGGTTTCCTGTAACAATCAGAAAAATAATTTAGATAAAATCTTATTAAATTCGTTAATTGTTAAAATAACACTTAATATTGAATTGTTTTTACCTTCATTATGACCAAGCGCCTGTTTTTCCTTTTTGTCTTTGTTTTGGCTGGCACCGCTTTGCGTGCGCAAAAACAAATGATACCAAATCCAATAACCGGAGGATATTTTGCCGATCCGACTATCGTAAAAGATAAGGGCCATTATTTTATTTATGCCACAATTGATCCCTGGGGTGATAAGGAACTGGCTGTATTGGAAACAACCGACTTTATCAAATTTACCCGGCACCATATCAACTGGCCTACCAAACAAGCCTGTACCAGTCCAACCTCGCTCAATGAAATGGTTTGGGCGCCATCTGTAGTGAAAGGAAAGGATAATAAGTTTTACATGTACGTAGCCGTAGGCGGCGAGGTTTGGGGAGGGGTTAGCAATACGCCGCTTGGCCCCTGGAAAAACTTAAAGGCCGACAATACGCCTATGGTAAAATCTACAGATTACCCGCAGGTGCATAATATCGACCCGGATTGCTTTATTGATACCGATGGCAGCATATATCTTTATTGGGGATCTGGGTATAAATGGATTAACGGGCATTGTATGGCTGTAAAGCTAAAAGATGATATGATTTCGTTTGATGGAGCGCCTAAAGACATCACTACCCCTCATTTTTTTGAAGGTGCTCATATGGTTAAACGCAATCAAACCTATTACCTCATGTTTTCAGAGGGTAAAGCCATTGATGCCACTTACCAGGTGGGTTACGCTAAAGGAAAAAGTCCGCTGGGCCCTTTTTATGAGGATGAGCACAGGGTTATATTGAACACCTCTGCCGATAGTACAGTGATTGGCCCCGGCCACCATACCACCTTTGTTGAAAAAGGACAGCGCTATATTTTATATCACCGCATTTTTCCGCAAAAGGAATCATTTGTGCTGCGGCAGCTGTGTCTTGACAGTTTAAATTTTGATGCGGATAGCAGCATCAAAAAGGTAAGCACCAAAGGAATACAAAAGTTCAATTAATCTTATAACCTGTTATGATGAAAAAAATAGCCTGCACAGTGCTGTTATTAACATTGGCATTTACTTGGTTTGGAGCCTCTGCACAGCAAAAAGGCGATGCCACAAAACCTAAAAAGATCAGTCCTGACCTTTTCGGGATCTTTTTTGAGGATTTAAGTTATGCCGCCGATGGAGGCCTTTATGCCGAACTTATCCAGAACCGCTCATTTGAATATAACCCGGCCGATAACCGCGACTGGAATTCGATGACCGCCTGGAAATACCAAACAGATGGGTTTGGTTATGGTACCATTTCTGTAGAAACGGCTGCCCCGGTACATCCCAATAACCCGCACTACATTTTACTTGATATTCAGGATGAAGGGCAAAAAGGAGTGGGGCTCGAAAATTCAGGGTTTGATGGAATCCCTGTAAAGGCCGGTAAAAACTATAATTTTTCAGTTTTTTTAAATGCAATTTCAGATCAATCTTTACCTGTAAAAGTAGCTCTTGTTGACCGCAAGGGTAAAGAATTGGGTTCTTCCTCATTTACAACATCTGATAAAGGCTGGAAAAAATACGCCGAACAGATTCATGTGAATTTTGATAACGATAGTGCTAAACTGGTATTGCTGATTAAAGCAAAAGGAAAAATCGGGATCGATATGGTGTCTCTGTTTCCGGAAGAAACTTTTAAAAATCATAAAAATGGATTGAGGGCTGATTTGGCGCAGGTTATTGCCGATATAAAACCAAAATTTATGCGTTTCCCGGGCGGTTGTCTTACTCATGGCGATGGCATAGCCAATATTTATCGCTGGAAAAATACCATAGGCCCGGTTGAACAAAGGGTGGAGCAACGTAATATCTGGAACTATCACCAAACAGTAGGTTTGGGTTATTTTGAATATTTTCAGTTTTGCGAGGATATCGGTGCAAAGCCTGTTCCTGTACTTGCAGCAGGAGTGAGTTGTCAAAACTCTGGCGGTACGTGGAGGATAGGTTCTACCGGGCAAAAAGGTATCCCGATGGAAGAAATGAAAGCCTATGTACAGGATGTACTCGATTTGGTAGAATATGCCAACGGGCCGGTTACATCTACCTGGGGCGCAAAACGTGCCGCGGCGGGTCATCCGGCACCTTTTAACCTGGAATACCTTGGTATAGGTAATGAAGATAAGATCACCGGCGTATTTGAAGAGCGTTTCAGGATGATCTATGATGCCGTGCACAAGGCCCATCCCGAAATTAAAATCATCGGTACGGTAGGCCCGAGCCCCAGCGGCGAGGACTTTGAGAAAGGCTGGAAACTGGCCGATCAGCTTTCGGTTGGTATTGTTGATGAACATTACTATGAAAAGCCGCAATGGTTTTTAAAAAATACCCAACGTTATGATGCATACAACAGGCTTAGGTCAAAAGTTTATATAGGCGAATATGCTTCGTGGGGTAATACCCTGTTTAATGCCTTATCAGAAGCGGTTTACATGACCAGTTTAGAACGCAACGGAGATGTGGTTAGGATGGCGTCATACGCACCGCTTATTGCCAGGATTGGCCATACTTCATGGAATCCAAATTTGATATATTTTAATGGCAATAAGGTTTTTCCAACGGTTAACTATTACATTCAGCAGCAGTTTGCTGCTAATTCGGGCAATGAGTATTTGCCGGGTGTAATAAAGCTTAAAGGTGAAAAAGCGGTTATTGACACTACCGCGGGTGTTTCAACCGTACGCGACTCAGCAACAGGAGATCTGATTCTGAAAATAGCCAATGCCGGTAATACTCCTGTTTCAGGAGAGGCGGACCTGTCAAAAATTGGTCAACTACCCAAATCGGCAACACTTACTGTTATTACAGGCAATCCGGAGGTAAAGAATTCTGCCGACAATCCGCAAGCTATCGTTCCACAATCATCAGTAATAAAATTGCAAAAGAAGTGGGCTTTCACTGTACCTGCCTATTCACTAACAGTTGTCAGAATTAGTAGCAAAGGTTCGGAAAAGCACAAATAATTATCCTGCATATTAGAAAAAAACAAACCAATTATACATGAAAAAAATAGTTTTACTGGGCATTTTGGTCAGCTTTTACACGGCAGTCATAGCGCAGCCGCAGCAAAAATTCAGCGCCTACCTGTTTACTTATTTTACAGGCGGTAAAGGCGGCGAAGAAATTCGTTTTGCCTTAAGCAATGACGGTTATCATTTCCGCGCGCTGAATAACAATCGCCCGGTTTTAAATTCGGCCGATATCAGTGCTACCGGCGGTGTTCGGGATCCGCATATTATGCGAGCTGCCGACGGTAAAACATTTTATATGGTTGCCACAGACATGAACACCGAAAAATATGGCTGGGGACCGGATTATTCTATGGTATTGCTCAAATCAACCGACCTGGTACACTGGAGTTCTAAGACTATTGACATCGCCAAAACCTTTGAAAAGTTTGCAGGCGTGAACAGGGTATGGGCACCGCAAACCATTTATGATCCGCAGGAAAAAAAATATATGATCTACTGGTCGATGCGTTTTGGCGAAGAGGCTGATAAGATCTATTATGCCTATGCTAATAAGGATTTTACAGGTCTTGAAACTGAACCTAAACAGCTTTTCTTTAAGCCCGATGGCGGCGCCTGTATCGACGGGGATATTGTTTATAAAAACAATAAATATTACCTGTTTTTCAAAACAGAAGGATCAGGAGCGGGGATCAAAATAGCCGTATCGGATAAGCTAACTTCTGGCTATGCATTGCGGGATAAATACGTACAGCAAACCAAAGATCCGGTAGAAGGGGCTGGTACCTTTAAATTAAATGATGGCAGTGGTTATATTTTGATGTATGATATGTATACCCAAGGTAAATACCAGTTTACCAGGACAACCGATCTTGAAAATTTCAAACTGATTGACGATGAGGTATCCATGAATTTCCATCCGCGCCACGGTACCGTGATGCCAATAACTTCAAAGGAAGCCGCTGCACTGACTGCTAAATGGGAAACGCCGGAAGATGTCATACTTTCACCGATAAACAAGCAGATTAAAACCATTAATATCGTTTTGGATACTGCGAACCATAAGGTTCACCTGCCTGTAAAACCGGGTACAAGTTTAAAATCATTTGATCCTCAGTTTACCTTATTTCCAGGTGTTACTATCAGCCCGGCAAAGGCGCAGGACTTTACCAAAGGGCCGGTTAAATATTCGGTAACCATAGCGGGTAAAAAAGCTCAGGTTTACGAGGTTACCGCTCAGGAAACCCATAACCCGGCTATAGCGGGATATTATGCCGATCCGGAGATCCTGTATGCTGAAAAAACAGGCAAATTTTATATCTATCCAACCAGTGATGGTTTCGATGGCTGGTCGGGTAAGTATTTCAAGGCTTTTTCTTCGGATGATATGGTTAACTGGAAAGATGAGGGTAAGATTCTTGATTTGCCGCAGGATGTAAGCTGGGCGAAGAAGAATGGCTGGGCACCCTGTATTATCGAAAAAAAGATTGGTGACGATTATAAATACTTTTACTATTTCGCTGCTGCACAAAAAATAGGAGTGGCAACAGCAAATGATCCGGCAGGACCATTTACCGATTCGGGTAAGCCTTTGATAGCACAATTGCCTGAAGGTGTTAAAGGCGGGCAACAGATTGATGCCGATGTTTTTGCAGACCCGCAAACAGGTAAAAACTATTTGTACTGGGGCAATGGTTATATGGCCGTGGCCGAGTTAAACGATGATATGATTTCATTAAAACCAGGTACTACCAAGATACTCACGCCTTACTCGCATTACAACGAAGGCACCTATGTGTTTTATCGCAATGGAATTTATTACTTCATGTGGTCTGAAAATGATACCCGGAGTCCTAATTATAGTGTGCATTACGGCACTGCAAAATCTCCGCTGGGGCCAATAGAGATTCCTCAGCAAAACACGGTTATTGCGAAAGATGCAGCAAAAGGTATTTACGGTACCGGCCATAACTCAGTGATCCAGATCCCTGGTACAGATGAATGGTATATTGTTTATCACAGGTTCAACTATCCCAAAGGGATTACCATGGGGGATGCCGCAGGCTACAACCGTGAGGTATGTATTGATAAAATGGAATTTGATAATAAAGGATTGATCAAACAGGTAACCCCTACACATGAAGGTATAAAATCGGTACATGTGAAAAAGTAAATGCGGGTTCTGAGACACTGTTTAAAAACGGTTCATCAAAACCAATGTATTCCCAACGTCATTGCGAGGCACGAAGCAATCCCCAATAGGTAGATCGACTAAGCAAATCTACCCTGTAAAGTCGGGGATTGCTTCGTGCCTCGCAATAGCGGTTTTAAACAGTTTATAAAAAAATTTCTTCCGTTTTTTACAATTTGAGGACTTGGTTGTACCCTATATTTGTAATAATGGTTTTCAAAGAGATGCTTCCGGAACCAAGGCTACAGCCTTACATCAAGTGCTTCTATCTGTATGAATCTGATTCGGACAGAAGCTATGATGATATCGTGTTTCCGAGCGGTACTATGGAAGTGATCTTTAACCTCGGCACCGGAAACTGGAAATCAAAAAAAAGCGATACATTTTTCACCACTCCTCCTGTTGAACTTTGGGGACAGATCACCAAGCCGTTAGCAATACAATCTGTAGGGCGAAATATTATGCTGGGTTTCCGTTTTTACCCGCATTCGGCTGTTTATTTCTTTGATGAAAACGTGTCAGAATTTAATAATGAAATTGTTGATGCCACGCACGTATTCGGCCCTAAATTAAGAACGCTTTATTTAAAATTATTGGAAACCGTCGACCTGAACGCGAAGGTGGCCATGATTGAAGATTATTTGTGGAGCCGTTTATCAACATCGGAGAAGAAACATTCGAAGATCAAATTTATCGGAGATATTGTCAGCAATCTTAAAAAGAACTACAGTGATGATAATATCCTGTCAATTTCCAGCCGTTACAACATTTCCTCGCGGCATTTGAATACACTTTTTTCGCAGTACACAGGTTTGCCGCCCAAATTATTTTATAAAATAAACCGCTTTCAGCATAGCCTTGGCCTGGTTAGCGCCAACGAAGAAAAGCTGACCAATGTGGCCTACAGCGCCGGTTATTTTGACCAGGCACACTTCATAAAGGAATTTAAACTTTTTACAGGTTTTACGCCTAATTCCTTTGCCGCTCAGGCATCGCCTATAAACCAGGCGTTAGCGGGCAGTTAATACTCTTCCGTTTTATACAATTTTGGGCTATTCGAGCCACATAGTTTTGCTGATATAAAAAAAACAACAAAATGAAATCAGCAAAAACACCACAGGAAGTGCACGCGGTACTCGCGGCAGCCTTTAACACCAAAGATGTAAATGTAGTTATGAATGTGTACGATGCCAACGGTATTATTTTTCCCGAGCCGGGAAAAGAAGTATCAGGCAAGGCTCAATTTGAAGAGGCCGTTAAAAGCATCTGTGCGGTTCCGGGAGTAATGGAAATCAAAACCGTTTACTGTCTGCAATCGGGTGATGTAGCGGTCGGCCGGTCGGAGTGGAGCGTTACCGACAATGGCAAAACACAGGTTGCCGCAAAGGGGATAGAGCTAATGAAACAGCAACCCGACGGCAGCTGGAAAATTGTCATCGATCACGCATTCGGAGCCGAAGCTAATCTCGTAGCCTGATTTAAATTCAGAAACAATAATGGCTGGTTTACCCGGCCATTATTGTTTCACCTTTCACCTTTCACCTTTCACCTTTCACCTTTCACCTTTCACCTTTCACCTTTCACCTTTCACCTTTCGCCTTTCACTAATCTCTTCCGTTTTATACAATTTTTGGAAAAGTGTTCAAGCTAATTTTGAGCATAAAATAAAAACAAGAACATGAAAAATAGATTTAATGAATTTTTAGCGCTGCATCATAAAACCGAACCTTTGCAGATTGGCAATGTATGGAACGCGCAAAGCGCGCAGGTTTATGATAAGTTAAATTTTGAGGCAATTGGTACGTCAAGTGCGGCTGTAGCAAGCTCATTAGGCTTTGCAGATGGCGAAGAAATGAGTTTTGATGATTACCTGTTTGTAGTCAAACGGATAGCGGCAACATCATCAGCCATGTTAACTGTGGACCTGGAGGGAGGTTATGGTGATACAGCGGAAGTAATCTGCAGTAACATCACAAAATTACGTGATATCGGCGTTGTGGGTATTAATATAGAGGATTCGATAGTGGTGGATGGCAAGCGAAGTATTGTTGATGCAAATGAGTTTGCCATGAAACTTAAACAGATCACCGAATTGTTGACTAAGGCAGATGTACAGGTATTTATAAATGTAAGGGCCGATTCCTTCCTGCTTGGTTTACCTAACGCGTTGGAAGATGCTTTAACCCGCACTAAGCTTTACCAGGATACAGGTGTGCATGGTTTGTTTTTTCCCTGTATCACCCAAACAACAGATATTGAACAAATAACAGCCTTATCGCGCCTTCCGGTTAGCGTAATGTGCATACCCGGACTTCCGGATTTTAAAGCGTTACAAAATGCCGGTGTTAAAAGGATCAGTGCAGGTCCGTTTTTAAACATGAACATTTACCAGTCGCTGGAAAATTTAATTGAAAAGATAGCAGCTGAAAATAGCTTTGCAGCCCTGTTTAATGGGGTTGCCAGTTAACAGGCGAATGAAAGTGTTAAATAAGTATCAACTATAAGTGCTAAATAATTAAAAACCTAATTGCCTTGTTTTACCTTATTATAAGGTAGTTTAATAATCTGCAAAATAAGTTTAGGTTAAAGTCCCGGCAGCGAACGTTAGGGACTTTTTGTTGTTATGGAATTTATCTTCAAAAAGTTTCAGCTAATCCAATCAGTAAACAAATTCTGTAAATAAGCCTGCAGAATTTTAAAGTATTAATTCATTTTATTGCAATAATTATATAAAGTCTATGGTTTTAGTAGAATTTATATATATTTGCATCGTCAAATCGGTTCTTTGAATATTTTAATTATCAAGAAAGACTGAGGGAAAGGCCCTGTGATGTCTTAGCAACCTGTAAGCCCACTGTTATAAAGGTGCTAATTCCTGTCTGCCCAAAATAGGGTAGAAAAGATAATGTAATACGCTATGGCCTTGTATAGTGCAAGGTGTTGTATACTTCTTTTCCCTCTTCATTTTTCTTGCTAATTAAAATATTGAAAATATCACCGGGATGATATTACGGTTTAACCTGTATAGCAATGAACATTAAACAATTACTTTTTACCTGTTTGCTTTTCATAACAACATTGCCGGCTGTTGCGCAGATCACCAAGGCAATTGATCCGACAGCTGACGACCGCGGTTATATCATAAAAACCGGTGATCTTGCTCCTGCCGATTTTGAGCTCGTATTGACCAATGGTACAAAAACTTCTTTAACGAAGTTGCATGGTAAGGTGGTTATCCTGCAGTTTACCGCAAGCTGGTGCAGCGTATGCAGAGAAGAAATGCCGCATTTGGAAAAAGAGATCTGGCAGGCTTATAAAGATAAAGGCCTTGTGTTAATAGGCGTTGACCGCGATGAACCGCTCAACAAAGTAAAAAGTTTTCACCAGGTCATGAATATAAGCTATCCGTTGGCACTCGATCCTGGTGCTGAGATTTTTGGCCGGTTTGCCAGCAAAAAGAGCGGTGTTACCCGCAATGTGGTTATCGATCGGGATGGGAAAATTGTTTACCTCACCCGCTTGTACGATAAACAGGAATTTGCGTCCATGTTAAAAGCTGTGGACGCTTTGGTAAACAACAAAACAGCGTCCATCAATTAAAAAGAATCTATCAGTACTTATTTAATACCCGTTTTATGAAAACAGAATCTACTTTTTTACACAAGAAAACTTTCGTTTCGGAAAGCCAGTCAATCTGCAAATCCTTCTGTCTCAATATGCAAAGCATGCATTGTTGCTGTTAATCATTTACAGCATGCATGGTGTTTAAATGCGGGCTTGCTGCAGTTTGTCTTAGCTTAATAATTACCATCCCCTAATCAATTCTTTACAGTTACGATAGGCTTATGAGCCGGGCAAATTATGCCCGCTAAGGCGATAGCCATGTCTTTTGTACCGGTAAAGGCATCAAAAATTAATCTCAATTATTAATTATCATGTTAAAAATTTACAAGCTATTACTGGCAATTATATTGCCTTTTATTCTCGTCCAGACGGTTGCGGGGCAATCCGTTAAAATAAGCGGGGAGGTAACCGCCAAATCCGATGGGTTGCCGTTGCCGGGTGTCAGCGTATCTGTTAAAGGTAAAACCACGGGCGCACAAACCAATGTTGATGGTAAGTTTATCATCAACGCCAATGTTAATGATGTGCTTAGGGTTAGCTACATTGGCTTTACAACCCAGGAGATCCCGATTACGCAAGGAATAACTACCTTAAACGTGGTTTTGGTTGAAGCACCAAATTCTCTGAATGAGGTAGTGATAACGGCCCTCAATATCTCAAAGGATAAAAAATCGCTGGGATATGCGGTACAAGGGCTTAAATCGAAAGATATTTCTGAGGCAAAGGAAACCAACTTTGTAAACGCGCTGGCCGGTAAAATTGCCGGTGTGCAGGTTACCAACAGCCAGGGCGATATGGGTTCATCACGTATCGTTATCCGTGGTGAAACTTCTATCACTAAAGATAATCAGCCTTTGTTTGTAGTTGACGGGGTTATTGTTGATAATACCCAGTTTTTAGGATCTGGTGGTTCAAGGGATTTCGCTAATGCCCTCTCTGATCTCAATTCTGAAGACATAGAGTCGCTAAGCGTGTTAAAAGGCCCGAATGCTGCAGCCTTATACGGTTCACGCGCGGCAGCAGGCGTTATCCTTATTCGTACCAAAACAGGTAAAGGAGCAAAAGGGCTTGGGGTTACCATTAACTCTAATACCAGCTTTTCAAATGTGCAGGTATTACCCAAATATCAAAATGAATACGGCCAGGGTTCAAATGGTAAATTCAGTTATGTTGACGGTAAGGGCGGTGGCGTTAACGATGGTGTTGACGAAAGCTGGGGGCCTGCATTGGATGGCTCATTGATCCCGCAGTTTTATTCCAATGGACAGGCTGTGCCATTTATCGCCCATCCCGATAACGTAAAAGACTTTTTTAGGACTGGCGTGACGCTTAATAATGGTATAGCATTAGCGGGCAGTAACGAAAAGAGTGATTTCCGGGTATCTTACAATAACCTGCATCAAACCGGTATTGTCCCAAATACATCGCAAGGACGTAACTCATTCGCTTTAAATTCAAGCTACCGTTTCAATCCTAAATTAACAGTAAATACCACTGTTAATTATATTAAAGATGATGCTGATAACCTGCCGGGCGCTTATGGAAAACGCGCAACCAGTACCATGCTGCAGTTTACCTGGTTTGGGCGCCAGGTTGATATCAACAAGCTTAAAAACTACAAGGATGCCAATGGAAACACTTTTAACTGGAATAACAGTTACTATAGCAACCCATACTGGCTGGCTTATGAAAACACGGTTGGTCAGCACAAAAATCACCTGATCGGAAGCGTTGAATTGAATTATAAGATCATCGATGGCCTATCGGCAAACTTCCGTACCGGTACCGATTATTATAATGACCGCCGTAAAATCAAGGTTGCTTATGGCACTAATGGAACACCGTTTGGCTCATATGAGGAAGATGCTTACAGCGTAAATGAAAATAATACGGAAGGCAGGTTGCAGTATACCAAAAAACTAAACAATGATTTTTCGCTTGATGCATTTGTTGGTGGTAATATCTCGGTAAAAACACTCGAACAAAATGATCAGTTAGCACCTAAACTTGCAATTCCGGGACTATATAACATGGGTAATTCGCGTGATCCACTGGTTTCAACAAACTTTTATTCTAAACTTAAAACTAACAGTGTGTTCGGATCGGCACAGGTTGGGTTCAGGAATTATGCCTTCGTTAACGTAACGGCACGTAATGATTGGTCTTCATCATTGCCAATTGATAACATGTCATACTTTTATCCCTCAGTAAACGGAAGCTTAATACTATCCGAAGCGCTGGGCATTAAAAGCGATGTGCTTACCTATGCTAAATTAAGAGGTGGCTGGTCTAAAGTGGGTAAGGCTACCGATCCTTACCAGTTAAGGAATGTATTTGCCTCATCAATCCTTTTCAATGCTAATCCACAGCAAAGTTTACCGGCTACAGATGCCAATAACACACTGAAACCAGAAAGTACAACATCGGCAGAGGCTGGCTTTGAATTAGGCTTTTTTCAGGACAGGTTACATCTGGATGTAAGTGCATACAATACCAATAGTACCAATCAGATACTTGCGGTTCAGGTTAGTTCGGCCACGGGTTTTGGTCAAAAAATCATCAATGGGGGGCGCCTTAATAATAAAGGTCTTGAGATACAATTGGGGATAACGCCAATTAAATCAAAGGAGTTTACCTGGGATATCACTACTAACTATTCGTTAAACCGCAGTAAGGTTGCTTCGCTTGATGCCGAAGGCCGTTTGCAAAGTCTGCCAATTGGGTCTGACCGAACTGTACAGGTAACCGCGGCACTTGGCCAACCTTATGGCGCACTTTATGGTACAGCTTATACGCGTAACGCTTCCGGGCAAATCGTTATCGATGCTAACGGTACACCTGTATTCAACACAACCAAACGTTACCTTGGCAAATTCACTCCAAATTGGTTAGGAAGCATCAATAACAGCTTTACCTACAAAGGCATTAACCTGAGTTTCCTGGTTGACGCGCGTTTCGGTGGATCCATCTACTCAAACACCAACCGTACTGGTACCTATACCGGCGTACTGGCCTCTACCTTACCGGGGCGCGGTGCTGCTAATGGTGGTTTAAGCTATTACTATCCGGATAATAAAACAACAAATCCGGCGGTGCAGGTAACCGGCGCAGCTCCGGCGGGTGTAACCGTTTATAATGATGGGATGATTTTTAAAGGGGTTAAGGCCGATGGTTCTCCGAATACCACCATTATCCCCGCGCAATCATACTACAAAGGCTTTACCAATATTGACGAAGCATTTGTTTATGATGCCTCATATATCAAGCTTCGTGAAGTAAAGCTGGGATACTCTTTACCGGCTAAATGGGTGAATAAAATAGGTTTTCAGGGCGCTACATTTTCGGTAGTTGGCCGTAACCTTTGGATCATTCATAAAAACGCGCCGAACATCGATCCGGAGACAGCCTTTAACGCAGGCAATGGCCAGGGCCTGGAAGATCTCACTCTGCCAACCGTACGTAACATCGGTTTTAACGTAAACCTTAAATTTTAAACATCATGAAACTTAAATATATCAGCATATTATCCGGCGTGGTCTTATTATCGATAACATCATGCAAAAAGGAACTTGCCAGGATCAATCAAAACCCTAACGGCTCACAAACAGCACAGCCCAACTACCTGTTGACTGCTGCCACCAAAGCCACTTCTGATACTTATTGGGGAGTTGCCAATAACATGGATGCCAGCTTACTTTTTGTTCAATACTGGTCTAAAATTCAGTATACTGACCCAGACCGGTATATTTATGCCAGTACCGCCTTTGAAGAACTCTGGAGTACGGGCTATTCAAAAAGCATTGTAAATCTCAATGAGATCATTAAAATTGGCGATGCTCAGGGTAATACTAACTATAAAGGTGTCGCACTGGTGCTACGTTCGTGGACATTCAGTTTATTAACAGAGGCTTATGGGAATATTCCTTACAAGCAGGCCACCAATATCGATCAGTATCTTACCCCGGCTTATGATACTCAGAAGGACGTTTATTTTGCTTTGCTGGATGACTTGAAAGCAGCTCAAACAGCGCTCGATCCTTCGGGCAAAGCCATAGCGGGCGATGTGATCTACAGCAATAATATTGCTTCTTGGAAAAAATTTGCCAATTCCTTAAGGTTTCGTATCGCCTTGCGTATTGCCGACAGAGAGCCGGCAAAAGCTAAGCAAGTATTGGACGATATCAAGGCCGAAGGCGGTTCATACATCAGTTCGAATGCTGAAATAGCACAATTCACTTATGTCGACTCGCCTAACCAAAATCCCGTGAGCAACCTATTTGATACGCGCGATGATTACCGTATCAGCAAAACAATAGTTGATAAGCTGTTTGCACTTAATGATCCACGCTTATCTATATATGCCGCTAAAACACAGGACCCAACACCGCAAAACTATGTTGGTCTGCCAAATGGCTTGTTAGTTGGCGATGCAAGCAACTACGGTTTTACCAAAACCTCAAAACCAGGTACGTACTTCAGGGCTCCACATGCCCCCGCTGTAATACTAAGCTATGCCGAGAGCTTGTTTGATAGGGCAGAGGCTGCTGCACGTGGTTTTACCACCGAAGATGCTGCCTCGCTATACGGTCAGGCCGTTACCGCTGCATTGGCGCAATACGGTATTGCTTCGGCGGATATTACTACCTATTTGGCGCAGCCGGCAGTTAAATATGATGCCTTTAACTATAAAAAATCAATAGGCGAGCAAAAATGGTTAGCCCTGTTTGGGCAGGGATTGGAAGGCTGGACCGAATGGCGCAGGCTTGATTATCCTCAACTGCAACCCGCCGTTGCAGGTACCCTGAATGGTAAAATACCTGTAAGGTTTATTTATCCGGGAACCGAACAATCGCTCAACAAAACTAATTACCAATCGGCGGTGGCAGCACAGGGAGCTGATGCGCTTACTACCAAGCTTTGGTTTGATGTAAACTAAACAAGTGTCACTTCGTAAAATAAAACGGGTTTATCCAAAAGGAAATCCGTTTTTTTATTGAAAATAAAGCTGAAATTTGCGACATGGCTTTGGCCCTGTTTTTAAGATTAACAAAAAAACAAGAAATTCCGGAGATCAGCGTTTCTCATCAGGAAGGTAACAACAAATTATAGCGAGTGAAGATAGAAGAAACCGTGATTTTGGTTGATCGCGATGATCAGGAAATTGGCACTATGGAAAAAATGGAGGCGCATCTTCAGGGGAGCCTGCACCGTGCCTTTTCAGTTTTTATTTTTAATAAAAAAGGAGAGCTGCTATTACAGCAACGCGCCGAAGGCAAATACCACTCGGGTGGTAAATGGACAAACACCTGCTGCAGCCATCCAAGGCCCGGCGAACTCACATTTACAGCAGCCCATCGCAGGCTAAAGGAGGAGATGGGAATGGCCGCCGAACTTAACTTTGTATTTTCTTTTGTTTACTGTGCAGCTATCCAGGACGACCTGGTTGAAAATGAATACGATCATGTGTTTTTTGGCATCACTGATGCTTTGCCGATCCCTGACCATGACGAGGTCTCCTCATTTAAATACATAACGATGGCCCGGCTGGCAGTCGACCTGAAAGAAAACCCGGGCGATTATACAAGGTGGCTCGCCATATGTTTCGACGAGGTAATGGATCATTATCAGCAATTACAGATCGCTGATGGGCTGTGATCGTCGTCGTAAATAACGCCGGACTGATAATTTGCTATGTAGCCCGAATAAGCAAATCTTCCCTTATTGTAACGGGTATTTTACATTTTTGTAATATTATTGTTTACTTTACAATTAATTAGGTAGCTTTAATCTTCCAATTATTTGTGTAATTCACAGCCTGCAACGTGTTAATGAAAAAGGGATCCTTTGTCTGTTTTGTTCTTTTTTTGATCATTTCTTCGGCCCATGCGCAGTCGCCCATCAAAAATAAGATCCTCAACTATTCTTTAAAAAATGGTCTTTCTTTTGGTATTGTAAATAGCATTACACAGGATGATAAGGGTTTTATGTGGTTTGCCACCAATGATGGGCTCAATCGTTTTGACGGTACAACTTTTAAGATTTTTAAATCGCGCCTGGGCGATTCAACTGCACTGGCCAGTAACTATGTACAAAAGGTTTTGTGCGATGTTCATGGCAGTATCTGGGTATCGTCAAGAAACGGCCTCAGCAAATTTGATAGCCGTACAGAAAAGTTTATCCATTATAAATTCACTTCTAACAGGGCCGTCAAAAACGATATCAGTAATATCATCCAAAGCCATGATGGTAATTTATGGATCACATCTTATGGGCAGGGCTTTTCTTATTTTGATACCAAATCGGCAAAGGTTATTAACTATACTCAGGTCAATTTATCCCGGCTGTCAAGTAACAGGGTGCTCTGTTTGTACGAAGATTCAAGAGGGCTGGTATGGGTGGGTACACAGGAAGGCAGCATCAATGTTTTTAGTCATAAGGATGGTGTAATAGCCAACCTTGCGGGCATAGGTCCTCCAATAGCCAACCTGCCGAGTACCCGCATCAATGACATTTTTGAAGATCATTTTCACAACATGTGGATAGCAACCGGAAGCGGGCTCGGCTACTACAACAGGCAATCAAATAAATTTACCTTGCTGCAAACCGGCCAGCAGGGTATTAAAAGTAAACGATACATATCAGTTATTGAGGATAGTGATAAACAATTGCTTGTAGGCCTGCAGGATGGCGGTTTGTTTAAAGTTAACATTGGCACAAGTCCCAACTACAACATTAATAACTTTTTTCTTCAGCCGGTAACCGGCGATGACGGATATTACCTTACACAGCGTTCTGTTCAAACGCTTTATATAGATAAGGATAAAAATGTTTGGGTAGGCACCTATGGTGATGGTATCTACATGGTGAGCAGCATCAAGGAAAAATTTTCAAAGATTGCTAAAAAGCGATATGGCGCCAGCGGCGAAAGCTTGGTTAGGTTTTATGGCCTGTGCCAGGATAGCGACGGCTTTTTATGGCTGGGCACTGATGGCGAGGGGATTTACAAAACCAGCCATAACGGCACCCTGATAAAGCAATACAAAGCAGATGGGCAACCCGGCAGTATTACTGATAATGCCATTTTATTCGGCTATACCGATCAGGATGGTGATTTATGGTTTGGTACTTATGCAAAGGGGCTTTTGCAATATAACAAGAAAACGGATTCGTTTGTCAACTACGTACACAGCCAGGCAAATAACAAAAGCCTGGGGGGTAACGACGTACGGGTTATCTACCAGGACAAGCATAAAAATTTATGGATTGGCACCAATGGCGGCGGCTTGTGCCTGTTTAATGCCGTTACAAAGTCTTTCACCAACTATACACCAGCCAATAGCGGCCTTACTTCATACGATGTAAGATCAATTGCCGAAGACGGTAATGGTAATTTATGGGTTGGTACTTATGGCGGGGGACTTGATTTTTATAACGCCGGACAAAAGAAATTCAGCAGGTATTTTAAACCTGTTGATGAAAAAAACAATTTACCCGGCCAGGTGATATTTTCACTTCATCCCGACAAACAACACAGGTTATGGATAGGAACCGAGGGCGATGGATTAATTTCATACGATCTTCAAAACCGGGTTTTTAAAAAATTTAATGAAACTAATGGTCTGGCTAATAATACAGTATCGGCCATTAAGGAATCATCCGATGGTTCATTGTGGCTAAGTACCAATAAAGGCTTATCAAACCTTGATGTACGGAATAATAAGATCTTAAATTATGATCAGTCGGATGGGTTACAGGCCGGGCAGTTTAACGCAGGGTCAGTTTTGTTTGATTCTGCTAATGGATTGATGTATTTTGGGGGAACAGAAGGGCTTAACTTTTTTGACCCTGAAAAAGTAAATCAAAGCGACTATAAACCAAAAGTTATTATAACGGGATTACAAATTTTTGGTAAGCAGGTTGAGGTTGGTGAACTTGATAAGGACCACACCGTATTGCCCGAAGCCATTAACCAGGCAAGGCAGATCACATTACAGCCCGATCAGTCGGTATTTTCTATCCAGTATGCCTCGTTAAATTATACCTATCCGGATAAAGGTGAGTTTGCTTATAAACTGGATGGCCTTGATAAAACCTGGAACTATGTTGGCGATCAGCGGCTGGCGACTTACCGTTACCTTGAACCCGGAGAATATACGTTCAGGGTAAAAGCATCCAACCAGGATGGCTTGTGGTTTGATAATTATGCCACATTACAGGTTAAGATCCTGCCGCCCTGGTATAAAACCTGGTGGGCTTATTTAATTTATATAGCAGCAGCAGGGGTTGTAACTTATTACTATATACTTTACAGAACCCGCCAAACAAGGCTTAAATATGAGGTTAAAGTAGCCCAGCTTTCGGCCGAAAAAGATAAAGAGCTTAATGAACGTAAACTTTCGTTTTTTACCAATATCTCACATGAGTTCCGCACGCCGCTAACGCTCATCATCAACCCGGTAAAGGATATGTTGTTCGGGAAGGGCGAGGCTACTGATGATGCCGGTAATTTGCATATCATTTATCGCAACGCACGGCGTCTTTTGAGTTTGGTTGACCAGCTTTTACTGTTCAGAAAAGCCGAAAGCGATACCGATAAGCTTAAAATAGTAAGGCTCAATATCGTATCGCTTTGTCATGAGGTGTTTTTATGTTTTAATCACCAGGCACGTACCAAGCATATTCAGTTTGATTTTGTAAGTCAAAGGGATGCGATAGAGATTTATGCCGACAGGGAAAAAATGGAAATAGCCCTGTTTAACCTCATCTCGAATGCGTTGAAGTTTACACCGGAGTATGGCATAGTAACTTGTACAATAGCCGAGTTTAACGATAAAATTACCATCGAGATAAAGGATAGCGGCTGTGGAATAGCCGAGGGTACCGGCGATCAGTTATTCGGTAAGTTTTACCAGTTGCAAAATTCGGCGCCAATGGCAGGCGGGTTTGGCATTGGGCTATACCTGGTTAAAGCGTTTATTGAAAACCATAAAGGCAGCATCGGTTATACCAGCCAGCAGGGGCAGGGCACGGTGTTTCATGTATCGTTGTTAAAAGGCAGGGAGCATTTTGGGCAGCAGTTTGTGTTTGAAGACGTTGCCGAAACTTCGGTGTTCCTGGATGAGCTAATGGAGAATAAGGGTGAATTAGCCGCCGTTGAGGCTGAAAACGCCGTCGCAGCCAAAAATTCTGAGGCTTTAAGCTCCGATACCAAAACCATGCTGCTGATTGATGACAACCAACAGATCCGTACTTACCTTAAACAAATTTTTACAGGCGAATTTGAGGTTTTTGAAGCCGATAATGGTACAGATGGGCTTGAACTTGTTTATCACCTGGTACCTGATATTGTGATAAGCGATGTAATGATGCAGGGGTTAAGCGGTATTGAGGTGTGCAGCCGTATTAAGGAAGACCCTGTACTGAACCACATCCCCGTTATATTACTTACCGCCAGTTCCTCGCCCGAAATAAAACTGAAAGGTATTGAGGGAGGGGCCGACGACTACATCAGTAAGCCGTTTGAAAAAGAGATCCTGGTGGCCCGCGTAAACGGCATCCTGAAAAGCAGGAACAACCTGCAAAAGTATTTTTATAACGAGATAACGCTTAACAAATCAAATGATCTCAAGATTTCGCAGGAGTACAAGGAATTTTTAGAAAAATGTTTGCAGATAGTTGAGCAGCATTTAACCGATCCTGATTTCAGCATCAAAACGCTTGCTGCCGAAATAGGCATGAGCCACTCCAATTTGTATAAACGGATCAAATCTATTTCGGGTCAATCGGCAAACAGTTTTATCCGTTTTATCCGCTTGCGTAAGGCTGCCGAAATATTGCTTACAACCGATAGCACAGTTTACGAAACGGCCTACAAAGTGGGCTTAAATGATTTGAAATATTTCAGGGAACAGTTTAATAAGTTGTTCGGGATAAACCCTTCTGATTATATCAAGAAATATCGTAAGCCATTTCACAACAATTACAACGTGAACCGGGATGTGATTAAAGAGAATTAATCTTGTTTATCGGTTGGTTGATTCACCTGGTTCGTGCTTCGTCGGACCAACTTCCCTTCGCCTTCAGTTTCATAGCAAAGAGCTAAGAGTGGTTTTTGTGGCCCTTCTTTACAAAGTAACGACAAGCGCAGCAATGTTTGGGGGCTAAATACTACAACTTATTTTTGTCCCCCTGCCAGTATTGATTTACCCCCTCTCTAAAAAGTGCCCAAAATGTTGTTTTTAAGCGCTTTTTTATGAAATACCCCCTGTCTTATTCAGAATTTACCCCTCACTCATTTTTGCTTTAAAACGCAATTTAGCCCTACCAATAACCAAGGTTTAAACCAAACTTTTGTACTGTGTATAAATAATAAGGTCAAAATGGGACGGTAGTTTATCGATGCCGAATCCACTTCCTTGTTTTTATGCGCCTCGCTTTGCAAGGTTTAAGCCGATTAAAAAACCAATTTTTTAAAACCATATGAAACCAAATTTACTCGAAAAGGATTCTCCCCATCGGAAAAGATCACCCCGCTTTTTCGTAGTTGCGGCCAGCATGGCCGTTGCTTGTTTCGCTACAGTCCAAATGCCGGTAATGGCTTTTGCGGGTACCATTAATGAGCAGCGCTTACCTGATGCCAGAATTAGCGGTAAAGTAACCGACGAAAAAGGTGAAACATTACCAGGTGTAAGTGTATCCTTAAAAGGGACTTCAACCGGCGTGGTGACCGATATTAAAGGTAACTTTAGCCTTAATGTTCCAAACGCTTCATCGGGCACACTGGTGTTTAGCTACATTGGCTACACATCTCAGGAGGTTGTTCTTAACGGACAAACTACAATCAATGTACAATTAACAGCCGACTCAAAATCATTGAATGAGGTGGTAGTTGTAGGTTACGGTACTCAGAAAAAGGCAACCTTAACAGGTTCCATTTCGCAGGTAAAAGGTGCCGAACTGGTAAAAAGCCCTCAACCTAACTTATCTAACTCAATCGCCGGTCGTTTCTCGGGCGTTATTGTTAATAATCGCAGCGGTGAGCCTGGTTATGACGGTTCAAATATTACCGTACGTGGTTTGGCAACAACCGGTAGCAACAACGTACTTATCGTAGTTGACGGTATCCCGGGCCAAATAGGTGGTTTGGAAAGGCTTGATCCGAACGATATCGAAAGCATGTCGGTATTGAAGGATGCGTCGGCTGCTATTTACGGTAACCGTGCTGCAAACGGTGTTATCCTCATCACCACCAAGCGTGGTAAAAGCGGTAAGCCGACCATCAATTACAGCTTCAACCAGGGCTTTGCTTCACCAACCCGTTTGCCAAAAATGGCTGATGCAGCAACTTATGCCCAGATCATGAACGAGATTAACCTCGATTCAAATCCGAACGGTGGCCCGAACCAGTCTTACACTGCCGATCAGATCCAGAAATTCAAGGACGGATCAGACCCGTTAAACTATCCAAATACTGATTGGGAAAAGCAAACGCTTAAAGGTTCGGCATTGCAAAACCAACATAGTCTTTCGGTTTCTGGCGGCGGCGAGGATGTAAAATACTTTGTATCATTAGGTACACTTTACCAGGATGGTATTTACAAAAGCGGTGTTACCAAGTATCACCAATATAATTTCCGCTCAAACATTGACGCAAATGTTACCAAGCGCTTAAAGGTAGGTTTATCATTATCTGGCCGCCAGGAAGACAGGCAGTTCCCGGTAACAGGTGCCGGTGATCTTTTCCGTTCTGTGTACAGGGCTAAACCTATTGTAGCAGCATATTATCCTAACGGGTTGCCAACAACAGGTATCGAAAATAATAACCCTGCAGTGCAGGTAACCGATATTGGTGGTATCAACAATAATCCAACACAGGTTTTCAATGGCATTTTGAGAGGCAGCTACTCCATTCCGGGTATCGAAGGCCTTTCATTAGATGGTTTCTTTTCAGTAGATAAGTCTAATGCTTTTGATAAAAACTTCAGTAAGCCGTATAATCTTTACAGTTATAACTCAACTACAAAAGTATATACTCCGGTAGTTGTCGGTGGTAATAACAGCAAGCCAACATTGTTCGAATCGCAAAATAATCAATCTCTTATTACCTCAAATATAAAGTTGAATTATGTGAGGAAATTTGGTTTGCATGATATCAATGCCTTTGTTGGTTATGAGCAAAGTAAAAATCACCTTGAGTATTTTGATGCTACGCGTTATAATTATCTTTCATCACAACTGCCCGAACTTTCACAAGGTGGTAGCGCAGCTACTGATTACCTTAACTCGGGCTACAGTTCAAACTACAACCGTCGCAGTGTGATCAGCCGTTTAGCTTATGCTTATGACGAAAAATATTTGTTTGAAGGCCAGTTACGTGCAGATGGTAGCTCGATATTTCCATCAGGAAAACAATGGGGCTACTTCCCGTCAGCTTCAGTTGGATGGAGAATTTCGAAAGAAAACTTTTTCAAAAACAGCGTTACCTTTATCGATGATTTGAAACTGAGGGCCTCTTACGGTTCGCTGGGTAATGATAACGTGAACGGCTTCCAGTATTTTGATAACTATGTGCTCGTTAATAATGGCTTTGTAGCCAGTGCTCCGGGCAGCGGCTCAAATACTATTCAGCCAAACGTAAACCTGGTAAAGCTTGCAAATCCTAACATTACCTGGGAAGTTGCAAAGAAACTGGATATCGGTATCAACGCTACGTTTTTACATAACTTCACAATTGAAGCTATCTATTTCCAGCAAAAAAGGTCTGATATCCTTGCTGCCAGGAATGCATCATTGCCAGGTACATCAGGTATCGTAAACCCTTACGGTTCCGACCCATTAGTGCCATCTGAAAACATTGGTAAAGTAAACAGCAACGGTTTTGAAGCTACGTTGGGCTATAACCATACCGGCCATGAATTTAGCTGGGGTGTGAGCGGTAATATTACCTACGCTAAAAGTAAGATCATTTTTATTGACGAAGCCAGCGGTACTTTAAGTTATCAGCGCCAAACTGGTCGGCCATTGGGTACTTCACTGCTTTATGATGCCATTGGTATCTTCCGTACCCAGGCAGATATTGATGCTTATCCGCATGTAACCGGAGCCAAAGTAGGTGATCTGAAATATCTGGATTACAACAACGACGGCAAAATCACTGCTGATGACCAAACCCGTACCAAATACGGTAATATTCCGCAAATCACCTATGGCTTTAGCCTTAACGCAGCATACAAAGGGTTTGACCTTGCAGTATTGTTTGCAGGCCAGGCACAGGTTAGCCAGTATGTTTTGCCTGAGGCAGGTAGCATAGGTAACTTCTACAGCAGCTGGGCCGATAACAGGTTTAGTGCTACGAACACTAACGGAACCTATCCGCGTGTAACCGACCGTGCATCAAACGCCATCAGTGGGGGGTTATATAACAATACCTTCTGGCTTAATGATGCCTCGTTCCTGAGGTTAAAGAATGTGCAGTTAGGCTACAATTTCAACGCACCTTTCCTGTCGAAACTTAAAATTGGAGGTTTAAGGGTCTATGCAAGTGCATTTAACCTGTTTACCATTACCAAAGTGAAGGATTATGATCCCGAAGGAACCAGTGGCAGCGGACAATTTTATCCGCAGCAGAGAATTTTGAACTTAGGTGTTAACGTGAAATTTTAATCAGACGACATGAAACTACAATATAAAACCCCGCTATATTTAATGGTATGCGGTATGATGGGCTTTACGGCATGTAAAAAGAGCCTTTTAGATGTACAACCTACCGACAGGATTGCTACATCTGCCATTGAATCGGATACAGCCGTGTTTGAGGCTTATGTAACTAATCGCTATATCGGCGCTAAGCTTCAGGACAAGGAAGGTGACGGATCAAACCCTGGTTTTGGCCGCGGTTTTGAGTACAGTATGTGGAGCTCTTTAACCGATGAATCGATCTATAATAATGATGATGCTACCTGGCTTATTCAAAGAGGTCAGCTTGCTCCCGAAAACTTAGGTGGTGCAGGTGTACTTTGGGCCCGCAGCTACCGTAGTATCAGAGAATGTAACTATGCTTTGAGTATATTGCCGAAAATAGCAATGAGTGCCGGACATAAAACACTTATTGAAGGTGAGCTTAAATTTATCAGGGCCTTCCGTTACCAGGATTTGATTCGTAACTACGGTGGTGTTGTTTTGATAGGCGATAAGGTTACCCAGCTTACCGATAATTTGCAGGATCCATCGCTATTTAAACGCGCTTCAATCAAAGAGAGTATCGATTACACTACTGCTCAGCTTGATGACGCAGCTTCAAAATTGCCGTTGAACAATGATGGTAGCTGGCTTTTGGGTCGTGCCACAAAAGGTGCAGCGCTGGCTTTAAAATCAAGATTAAAATTATATGCTGCAAGCCCATTATATACTGCTGGCACCTGGGCCGATGCTGTTACCGCCGCACAGGCGGTTATCAGTTTGAATAAATATGGTATCTACACTGGTGGCTATAGTAATCTGTTTTTAGTTAACGAAACCAACGAAACCATTTTTGAACGTTTATATACTAAAAATGCAAACCATACGCACCTTGAAATAGCCAACGGGCCGAACGGCTATGGCGGCTGGGCAGGTAATACACCGCTGCAAAATTTGGTTGATGATTACGAAATGGATAATGGTAAAGCTATTACCGATCCAACATCAGGTTATGATCCGACACACCCTTATGACCACCGCGATCCAAGATTTGCAGCTACTGTATTATACAATGGTGCAATGTACAGGGGCCGGGCTATTGAATCTTTTATTCCGGGTG
Source organism: Mucilaginibacter sp. R-33 (assembly GCF_049949235.1). Lineage (NCBI taxonomy): Bacteria > Pseudomonadati > Bacteroidota > Sphingobacteriia > Sphingobacteriales > Sphingobacteriaceae > Mucilaginibacter > Mucilaginibacter sp. R-33. Next base: position 3,630,708 of record NZ_CP188089.1, on the reverse strand, counting down.
GTAAGGATAGCAAAGACGGAGCAGATAACTGGAATACTACCAAAACTGGCTACTACCTCAAGAAATATATGAATGATGCTTATCCGCTTCAAAACCCATGGGGCAACGCAGGTTTCCAGCCCTGGATCTATTTCCGTTATGCTGAGATCCTGTTAAACTTTGCTGAAGCGGCTAACGAAGCTTACGGACCGGATGTGATCCCTTCAGGTTCAACTTTATCCGCACGTACCGCTATCAATTTAGTAAGGGCCCGTCCAACTGTTAATATGCCGGCTTTGGCTGTTGGTATGTCACAATCGCAAATGCGTGACGCTGTACGTTACGAGCGCCGTGTGGAGCTTGCCTTTGAAGAGCACCGCTTTTATGATGTCCGCCGCTGGAAAATTGCCGACGTTACCGAAAACAAACCGGCAGGTGGTGTGATCATCACCAAAAATGCCGACGGCAGCTTTGCTTATACACCGAAAGTGGCTTTAGATGGCCGTTCTTTTGCAACCAAACACTACTGGTTGCCAATACCAAGGGCCGAAATCCAGGCATCAGGTGGGCAGCTACAACAAAACCCTGGTTACTAATAACCAAATATTCCGGGGGAAGAGTTTCCTTCTTCCCCCTTTTTCCTTCCAATTATAACCTATAGCAAATTATGAAAAACTTAAGTATTGCATTAATCGCGATGTGTTGTTTGGTGGCCGGGTGTAAAAAGGATATCGTATCAGTAAAAAAAAAATCAACTCCGGATGAAGTAAAAACAGGAGATAAAACAGTAACTACAGATTCAACACCGGCAAGCGCGCTGAAGGGCGTGAACTGGGCTGCCGATGGGGACAATTTTAGTGATGGAATCCTTGTATTAAGTGGTTTAACATCTGCCGATAGTTATGCAACGGTATCAGCCAAAGCCGATGCTGTATTAACAGGGATCCAAACCAATACAGGGGCCAACACGCTAAGGCTACCTGTAAACTATTCAACCGTATCACAAACCTGGTGGAACTCATACACCGGTGTTATTGATAAGGCACTGAGCAAAGGGATGAACGTGATACTGGGTTATTGGGAAGCCAAATCATCCGAAGATGGGAAGATAGATAACACGACCGAATTTTGGTCGATGTGGCAAACCATTGTTACCAAATATGGCAGCAATGCCCACGTGTACTTTGAAATATTTAACGAGCCACATGGCTATACTTTAACCGACTGGACAACTATTTGCGCCCAGTGGTTAAGCAACTATCCATCTGTTCCGCAAGGCAGGATCCTCATTAGCGGTACTTCCTATTCGCAGGATATTACCGGAGTAGGGGCAGACAGCCGTTTTTCGGGTTGTTTATTGTCGATACATGATTATACCTTTTTCAGCAATGGCACACTTACAACCGCGCTGCAATGGGAAAACCGTTTGAAAGGCAATATCGGCGCTTACAGCAGCCGCGCGGTGCTTACCGAGTTTGGGATCCCGATGACGGGTGGAAAAAATTATACCGGTGCTATAGGCGGTGACCAGGAAATAGCGTACCTGCAGGGATTAACCAACCAGGCACGTGCCTACGGCATGGGCGCGGTTTACTGGCCGGGCGTACGTACCGGCGATAGCTATGCCATTCAACAACTGAGCGGTACAGGCACCAGCCTTACCGTATCAACAACAAATGCATCGGGCTTAAGCCGGATCAAATATGCCTGGGGCGTAGGGGCCGGCGGTACCGATACATTTTATACCGGTGCTTACTACAGATTTTTAAATGTTAACAGCGGCCAGGCGCTTGATGTTAATGGTGGCTCAACCACCAACGGCGCCGGCATCATACAATGGCCTCAAAACGGGGGCAATAACCAGCAATGGGCTATTGCTGCCAACGGCGGTGGCTATTACAAAATAACTAACCGCAACAGCACGCAGGCGCTTGATGTTAACATGAGTTCAACTGCCAACGGGGCGGGCATTATACAATGGCCGTGGAACGGAGGCAACAACCAGCAATGGCAGCTTACCGCTACCAGCGATGGCGTTTACAAAGTACTTAACCGTAACAGCGGGCTTGCGCTTGATGTTAACGGCGCATCAACCACAAATGGTGCTGGCATCATTCAGTGGCCTTATGGCGGCGCTACTAACCAGCAATGGCAAATAGTGCAACAATAATATTGCAATAAAACAGCACTAAACAGTGCTGTTTTATTTGTTGATTTAAACACGATGATAATAAAAACTACCATAAAAAAAATACTGCTGGCTGTAGTTGCTTTGGGGATTAATATTCCTTTGGTAAGCGGCCAGGGCAAAGAAGTAACTATTGATATCAATTTTTCAAAAACGCACCAAACCATCAGCAATTTTGGTGCATCAGATGCGTGGGCCTGCCAGTTTGTGGGTAACTGGCCTGATGATAAGCGCAATAAAATTGCCGACCTGCTTTTTAGCCGGGATACCTATGCCGACGGTTCGCCTAAAGGTATAGGCTTATCATTATGGAGGTTTAACATTGGTGCTGGCAGTACTCAGCAGGGAAACGAAAGTGGCATTAAGGACGAGTGGCGCCGTGCTGAATCGTTTTTAAACGGCGATGGCAGCTATAACTGGCGAAACCAGGCCGGGCAGTTGTGGTTTCTTGAAGCTGCCAAAAAGCGCGGGGTTAAGCAATTTTTAGGTTTTAACAACAGTCCGCCAGTGCAGTTTACTGTTAATGGAAAGGCTTACGCTACCGGTGGCAAAGTTAATATAGCGCCCGATAAGTATGATGCTTATGCCGTGTTCCTGGCTAAAGTTGTAAAGGGAGTTGAGCAGGTAAGCAAAATAAAATTTGATTACATAAGCCCGGTAAACGAACCTCAGTGGGATTGGAGCGATGGCGGTCAGGAGGGAGCCCCATATCATAATGCCGAGGTAGCAGGGTTGATACGGACCATCAATAAAGAATTTATCAATAATAAGATTAGCTCAAAGATTTTGGTCGGTGAGGCCGGGAGCATCAACTATTTATTTACTAAAGGTGATAAGCCGGGTAAAGGCAGCCAGATAACCGATTTTTTCAAGCCGGGATCGGCCAATTACATAGGCGACCTGCCTTCTGTAGCCAAAAGTATCGCGGCGCACAGCTATTTCACTACGTCGCCAATGGCATCGTCAATAAAAGCTCGCAGGGCATTGGCCGATAGTGTTGCGACTATTAATGGTCTCGATTTCTGGCAGTCGGAATATTGCATTTTAGGCGATAACGCGGGTGAGATAGACGGTAACAAACGTGACCTGGGTATTGATGCGGCGCTATATTTAGCATCGGTGATCCATACCGATCTTACAGCGGCCAACGCGTCGGCCTGGCAATGGTGGACAGCCATTTCGGCCTATGATTATAAGGATGGCCTCATTTACATCGACAAAAATAAAACCGACGGCAATTTTTACGGCAGTAAAATGCTTTGGGCCATGGGGAACTACAGCAGGTTTGTTAAACTCGGAGCTGTGAGGGTTGATGCCGAAGTTTCATCAGTAGCCGAGGGAAAACCCTTGCTGGTATCGGCATTTAAAAATGGAAAAAACTTAACCGTGGTTATAATTAACCAGGGTGCTAATGAGGTAAGCGCGGCATTTCGTATAGATAATGCTAAAGTTCAGTTTACATCATCCTATTTAACGTCGCAGGTTGATGAGCTTAAAGCCGGTAAAATAACCGGGAATAAGAATATTGTTCCGGCACGTTCCATTGTCACGTTTACAGGTGTCATCAAATAGCATTTTATCTCTCTATCATCAAATGAAAAATAAAAAACAACTGCTTCTTTTTGTACTTGGCATGTTAACGCTGCCTGGCTTACTTAAGGCCCAGGGCGCAGGCAATCCGGTTTTATTTAATGCGGCATGGTCTTTCCACAAGGGCGACATCAGTACAGGGATCAGCGGGATCGCTACCGAAACGCAATGGAGAACTGTCGATCTGCCGCATGACTGGAGTATTGAAGGGCCTTTTAGCGATGAATGGGCAAGTGCTACCGGTTATTTGCCCGGGGGGATTGGCTGGTATAAAAAGAGTTTCGCCGGTAATAATGCGTGGAAAGGAAAGCAGGTATATATTTATTTTGATGGGGTATATAAAAACAGCGAAGTTTGGATCAATGGGCATTCGCTGGGCAAGCGCCCAAATGGTTTTATTTCATTTCAGTATGAGCTGACCAAGTATCTAAATTTAACTGAAAAAAATACGATAGCTGTAAGGGTAGATCACAGCGAGTTCGCTGATTCAAGGTGGTATACCGGCTCGGGTATTTATCGTAATGTATACCTGATAGTTAAAGATCCTGTACACATTGCTCCCTGGGATGTAGCATTTACAACGCCCGATGTTTCGGCAGAGAAAGCTACCGTAAAAGTTAAGGTGAGTGTTACCAACAGCGACAAGGTTGATGCTTCTGTATTAGTGAAAGTAAACCTGCTTGATGGGAAAGGAAAAGCGGCTATTGCCCTCCAAAAACAAATAAAAGCAAAACCGGGAGTACACGAGGTTGAGTTTGAGAAAGAATTATCGTCCCCCAAACTATGGGATACCGAAGAGCCTAATCTTTATAAGCTGAAGATTTCTCTTAACCGCAGCGGTAGGGCATTTGATGAGGTAACGCAATCTGTAGGGATCCGCAGTATCCGTTTCGATAGGGATAAGGGTTTCTTTTTAAATGATAAAAGCACCAAACTTAAAGGCGTATGTATTCATGATGATGCCGGTGCCCTGGGTGTAGCCGTTCCGCAGGAGGTTTGGGTACGCAGGTTGAAATTATTGAAGGATGCAGGAGTAAACTCGCTCAGGTTAAGCCATAACCCCCATGCCGATTATCTGTACGATTTGTGCGATAAGATGGGCTTTTTAGTAATGGACGAAGCTTTTGACGAATGGGAGGTTGGTAAAAACAAATGGGTGGCAGGCTGGAATGTTGGTACGCCATCCAAAAACGGATACCACGAATATTTTAAAGAATGGGCAGACCGGGATGTAGCTGATATGGTACTGCGAGCGCGTAACCATCCATCTATCATTCTGTGGAGCATTGGTAACGAAATAGATTACCCCAACGACCCATATACCCATGAGGTGTTAAACACGGGCCGCAATCCGCAGATCTACGGTAAGGGCTACCTGCCTGATCATCCAGCGGCAAGCGGGCTAACACCGATAGCCAAACAATTAGTTAAAGCTGTAAAAGCCGTTGATCAAACCCGCCCGGTAACGGCCGCGCTGGCCGGTGTGGTGATGTCGAACGAAGTCGGCTACCCTGATGTATTGGATGTTGTGGGCTATAATTACCAGGAATATAGGTATCCTGAAGATCATAAAAAATATCCCAACCGTATCATTTACGGCAGTGAGAACGGCATGCAAAAACAAGCCTGGAACGCTGTTGACAGTAACGAATATATTTCGGCCCAATACCTGTGGACTGGCATAGATTACCTGGGTGAGGCCGGTAAATGGCCACAGCGTAGCAATGGAGCAGGACTTATTGACCTGGCCGGCTTTAAAAAGCCGGAATATTTCTTCAGGCAAAGTCTTTGGTCGGACAAGCCCATGGCTTATATAGGTGCACGCCCTATTACCGGAACTGATGACAGAGGGATCTGGAGCCACCGTACCGCCGAGCCTGTTTGGAACTGGCAGCCTGGTGATAAAGTAAAAGTTGACTGCTTTACCAATTGCCAGGAAACAGAATTGTTCCTGAACGGCAAATCTCTTGGTAAACAAATACGCGGTGCCGCAAGAGGGCAAGTTCCATCATGGCAGGTTGACTATGAGCCGGGCGAGCTTGTGGTTAAAGGCTACAACCATGGTATTGAAGTATGCACCAACAATATAAAAACAGCCGGCGATGCTTATCAACTTAAAGTGGTAGCTGATAATACCCTGTTTAGCCATAACACGAAAGGCTTGAGCCAAATTGAGGTTTACATTACCGATAAAAACGGTAATCCCGTATTTACTGCTACTGATGAGATAACAGTAACAATTAACGGTGCGGCTAAACTAATAGGCCTTGAAAGCGGCAGCAGCAGCAGTCATGAAAGCTATCAATCAAATAAACGTAAAGCATTGCATGGGCGCTTATTGGCCTATGTACAAACTACAGGCAAGCCTGGCGTGGTACAGGTTCAGTTTAGTGCCGGTAATCTTAAATCATCAACTATAACATTAACTGTAAAATAGTCAATCCCCTTATACAAATAAAAACTAAAACCCTGCATTTTTTCAATTTATGAAACTTATAAAACTACTGTTCCTCTTTGTTATCCTGTTTGCATCAGCAAAGCTGCAGGCGCAAAATGCCAAACATACTTTTGCTCTTGGCGATACTACATTCCTGCTTGATGGTAAACCGCTGCAGATCATTTCAGGCGAAATGCACTATACCCGTGTTCCGCGCGAGGCTTGGCGCCAGCGCATGAAAATGGCCAAAGCAATGGGTTTAAATACTATTGGTACCTATGTTTTCTGGAATGTTCACGAACCACAAAAAGGGCATTATGATTTTACAGGCAATCATGATATTGCTGAGTTTGTTAAAATAGCAAAGGAGGAAGGCCTTTGGGTGATACTGCGCCCAAGCCCGTACGTTTGCGCCGAATGGGAGTTTGGCGGCTACCCATACTGGCTTGAAAAAGAGCAGGGCTTAGTGGTACGCAGCAAGGAGCCTAAATACCTTGAAGCTTATAAAAAATATCTTACCCAGGTAGGTAAGCAATTGTCGCCACTGTTGGTGAACCACGGCGGCAATATTTTAATGGTACAGATAGAGAATGAATACGGCTCGTACGGAAGCGATAAAGATTACCTGGCCCTTAACCGCAAAATGTTTATAGACGCCGGTTTTGATGGCCAGCTTTACACCTGCGATCCTGAACCGGCTATAAAGGATGGTCATTTACCGGGCTTGCTGCCTGCTATAAACGGCGTTGATGATGTGGCAAAAGTTAAAAAATTGATTGGCGAAAATTATAATGGTAAGGGCCCTTATTTTATTGCCGAATGGTACCCGGCCTGGTTCGACTGGTGGGGAACTGCGCATCATACTGTACCGGCGGCTAAATTTATACCAAAGCTTGATTCGGTATTGGCAGCAGGTATTTCCATTAACATGTATATGTTTCATGGCGGTACAACACGCGGCTTCATGAACGGTGCAAACTATAATGATCAAAATCCATATGAACCGCAAATCAGTAGTTATGATTATGATGCCCCGCTTGATGAGGCAGGTAACTCTACCGACAAGTTCATGAAGTTTAGAGAGGTGATTAGTAAACACCTTCCGGCAGGCGTAACCCTGCCCGAAGTTCCGGCTGCTAAACCTGCTATGGGTCTGCCGGCGATTAAATTTACTAAATCAACCAGTTTGTTTAATGTGTTGCCGCCCGCAAAGACCAACAGTACTCCGCTTACTTTTGAAGATCTGAACCAGGCTTACGGTTTTGTATTGTATCGTACAACCATTAACGGCGGCAAATCTGGTCTGCTTAAACTTAAAGACCTGCGTGATTATGGCGTGATCTTCGTAAACGGTAAACGTGTAGGGATACTCGACAGGCGCAAGTACCAGGACAGCTTGATGATCAGCTTACCAAAAGGTAAGGTGACACTGGATATTTTGGTTGAAAACCTTGGCCGCATCAATTTTGGGCCTTATCTGCTTAAAAACAAAAAGGGTATTACCGAAAAAGTACTTTTTGCCGGTACTGAGCTGAAAAACTGGAAAATGTATTCACTGCCTTTTGATGATATCAATAAAGTGAAAACAAATCCGGCAATTAAAAAGGTTGCAGCTAACAACACACCGCAATTGAAAAAAACAGTTTTCAAGGTTGATAAATTGGCTGATACCTATCTTGATATGAGTACATGGGGTAAGGGTATTGTTTGGCTCAACGGACACAACTTAGGCCGCTATTGGAATTGCGGTCCTCAGCAAACCTTGTATGTGCCGGTTGAATGGCTCAAAAAAGGTAACAATGAAATTACCGTACTTGAACTGATAAAACCATCAGAAAATACATTGAATGCTATTGATCACCCTATTCTGGATGTTTTAGGGAAATAGGGTCGGGGTAGTCAATTAAAAAGAAGGGGCTGTTACTTTAGAGAAAAAGTAGCAGCTCCCTTTTTTTATATTACAATTTAGCTAATCAGCTTTAGCATGCTTTAACAGGTGTATACCAATGAGGTATGGCATTATAAAAGGAATGGCGGGTATAGCAACAAGAAAACCGGCGGTGCCGAATGGCTCGGGCCAGTAGGATGGTAATAAAACCAGCACCATGCCGATTAAACCGAAGATGATATAATACCGGCAGGCAACCGGATTAAAAAGCCCGGCGACTTTAAGTGAAACGGCAAAAAATACGGTGCCAAGGTACATCAGTAATACTTCGGCTATACTGATCACATAAAATAAACTTTTTATCGGTCCATGCAAGTCAGGACGTTTTGTGCCGCCTAATTTTATGAAAACCCTGAATGCGTCTGTGAAGTAATATCCCCAAAATGCCATATTAATAATAAATAGCGGCACTGCAAGATTGATCGCTGCCGAGGCCATTACCGAATATAGATTTTCGCCTGCCGCCTGTAATTTTACTTTCAATAATGCAGAACCCAGCGCGAATAAAATACCGCCGGCAATGAGTATAGTATACCGGATCTGCTGCTCGGCAGCTGAATTAACCCAACCTTGCAAGGTTGCAGGAGGTGGCCCCATCCCCGCGAAAATGGAAAATAATAGCCAGGGTGCAAATAGTAATAAAGCTGTGATTACCTGCTTCTTTATCTCCTGGTTATTGTTTCGGAGTTGATAGCCACCTAAATGCCACGTTGCTGCTACCATTAAACAGGCGTTAACAACCCAGATTGGCAAATAAATTTTATAACTCACATGGCCTATCCCAAATCCTATAGCTACCACTGCCAAAGGTATAAGGCATAAGTAAACCAGGCTCAGTTTTTGTTTAAAAGCAAGCCACTTCATGATAAGTAAAAAGGTATATAAATTAACATCAGAAATAAATTATTTGGTAAAAATGATGGTTGGGCCGGCTAAAACTTTTTATAGTAATCAAGCGGGGGGCCTACACGTTCAAAGCCATGTTGCTTTCTGAATGCATCAAGCTCGGCTTCGGATTTACCTTTCATCAAACCATCGCTCAATGCCTGGAAACAAGCTTCCATTTTACCGGCCGGCTGAAAGGTAATAAGCATTTTAGCTGGTGCGCCATCGCCTATTTTCGTAAACGCATGCGGAACGCCCCTTGGGCCAAATACGCTGTCGCCGGGTTTGGTATGAAATAGCTGATCGCCTACTTTAATTTGAAATTCACCTTCTAAAATATACCACCATTCGTCCTGCTCATAATGTACATGCAGGTTAGGCCCGCCTTTTTTAACCCGGGTTGATTCATAAACATACATATCACCATCAGTATCCCTGGTTGAAACTTTGGTATAGAAAGTATCGCCATCAAATAAGTGCATTGGATTTTGAGCGCGATCAGCTCCTGCATCGGTTTTACAGCCTTTCTTTTCCCTGGTTTTGAATAGGTTATTGGCAACTCCATCAAATGGAATGGCTAAAAATGTGGCAGCGCCCATCAAAGCGCGTACAAATGTATTCCGTTTCATATCGGGTTGTTTTGATTATGAATGTTTTTTCAGAAGGTTTACAAAGAAAGATCGGCGGGAGTGAAAATACTTTTGAGTTTGTTACAAATACTTTCTGGTTCGTTACATTTTAAACCTGTGTGTCGGGCAGTAGGTAGTACTTGCTATGCCTTGTTGTGCTTTAGGCAGTTCGCCGGCGTGGAAAAACCCAAGCGAGTGATTGAAATGGCAGTGGGATCAAAAAAAAATAAAGCGGGTACATGGAAAACCAGGCCCGCTTTATCTAAAAACATTTTTAACAGTGATTAAGCTGCTGCGTTTTTCTTTTCAGTAACTTCTTTACGGATATCCGTAGCTAATACTTTTAACTGTTGCATAGCATTACGCAACCTTGTACCAGCAGCTTTGTTGCCTTTTTCATAAAAGCTTGCCGCATCAGCTTCAGCCGCTGCGATTACTTCTTTCACTTTTTCGAAATTTATCATTTTTTTATTTTTTAAGGCCGCAAATGTAGGGAATATAAGTTTATAGGTAAAATGGGCTTTTTCATACTTAAAGTATTCCGTTGCGGTGTAATTAAAATAGTAAAGCCTTTCGCATAAACGGAAAGGCTTTACTGTTATTATGGATAACAGGAGGTTATTTAACCGCCCATTCGTGGATCCCGGTTGAATTATCAACCGGTAACTGAATTTCCATCCGCAAGGCTGTAGTAGCAACCGGCTCAAAAGTAACTACGTTAAAGTTGTCTTTACTTATGGCGTAGGGTGTGGTGTTTTTTACAGGAACCCACTGCCCGTCTTTTTTATACAGGATTTTGTACGATACCGGGATGCGGCAGCCACCCCATGGGCCGTCATCATACCAGTAAACTTTTGATTCGCTAACGGTGTGTTCAGTGTCAAAATCATACTGTACAAACTCATTGGTGTTTTTAGCGGGCCACCAGTGCAGGTAGGGGTAGTTGGTATCTTTGGAATCGGCAGGTTCATACTGGTCTTTTATGGCAGCAAACATCCGTACATTTTTTAACGAGGCGCTTACTTTACTGGTGCTGGCAATGGTAGGTGCTGGTTTAGGGCGCACTGCCGAAGCTTCATATGGAATCCAAACGGTCATTTCGCTTGGGCCGCGGTTGGCCCAGGCATAGTAGGGGATGGCCTTCACCATTTGGTCTGTTTGTAAAATGCTGTCGTTTTTTAGCTGGCGTTTGGCACTTTTACCTTCGGCACTGATCACATCAACGCCATTGAGTAGGTCGGCATGATAGTTGGCATCGGCAATGGCGTTTTTATCAATTAATATGTTTTGTACCAGGCTATCCTTGTTATCAGGGCCTTCAAGGCAATAAACAATAGGGCCGCGCTCAAAGGCAAATCTGCCACGGTCGTCTTTAACCTGTTGATTGGCCAATACCTTTTCGGTTTCCATCGGTAATAAAAGTGAAACCTTATCGCCTTTTTTCCAGGTGCGTTCTAATACCGCATAGCCTTTTTCAGTTTCAAATGATTTTGCCTGCCCGTTGATCATCAATGTAAGCGGGAAAGACTTCTTATCCATGAAGGTGTACAGATCGCCCGGTACAGGTTGTTGTTTCGCCCAACCCGGGATGCGTACCCTTAAAGTAAATTCGCCGGTTTTATCGGGGTTAACGGTAATGTCAACCCTGCCTTTCCATGGATAATCTGTTTGTTGTACAATGTTTACGTTGCCCTCAGTGAGTTTAATATTACTTGAGTTGCTCATGAACAGGTTAATGTACAGGTCGTTTTTGTTTTTGGCATAAACGTAACCCGGTAATGAAGGTAAAAATCGGGTCATGTTGCTGATACAGCATGCACAGCTGATCCATGCGCTGCGCTGGTGCTGGAACATGGAAGCCAGCGGATTTGGATAGAAAAATCTGTTACCACTCAACGATACGCCCGATAACAGACCATTGTAAAGCGTACGTTCAAGAACATCAATATATTTCGAATCGCCGTGCAGCAGGAACATCCTGTTGTTCCAGTAAACGTTGCCAATAGCCGCACAGGTTTCTGCATAGGCCGACATATTAGGCAATTGATATGCCTCGCCAAAAGCTTCACCTGCTCCCGTTGCGCCGATGCCGCCGGTAATGTATAATTTCTTGGTTACCACATCACTCCAGATATCGTCAATGGCCGCCAGATATTTGGTATTACCTGTTAGTGCGGCTATATCGGCCATACCGGTGTACATATAAGCAGCCCTTACCGCGTGGCCTTCGGCTTCATGCTGGTCAACCACTTTTTTATCGGCCTGGTTGTAAGCATCGCCTTTTGGCCCGCGTACATCTAAAAAGAATTTGGCCAGGTCAAGGTATTGCTTGTTGCCGGTAACCCGGTACATTTTTGATAAGCCGATCTCCACAATCTGGTGGCCCGGATATTCCTCAATTTTGCCCGGTCCAAAAGTTTTAACCAGCAGGTCAGCATTTTTTATGGCAATGTTGAGCAGTGTGCGCTTACCGGTTGCCTGGTAATGTGCTACAGCGGCTTCATAAAGGTGGCCTGCGTTATATAGCTCATGACTTAGGTCTTCTTCCTTTTCCCAGCGTTTGGAACCTATCCACTCATGAGGCTTTTTAGCGTTAACAGTCCTGAAAGTGTATAGATAGCCATCCGGCTCCTGGGCCGCGCCGATAATGGAGATAAGGCTATCAATGGATTTATCAAGCTGCGGGTTCCTTTTATTCTGCATGGAATAGGATGCACCTTCAATGGCCTTATATACGTCTGTATCATCAAACGGAAATTCACTTAACTTGTCGCCATCCAATTTTTTTGCCGCACGTAAAAAGTTATCCATACGCCCATTGGCTTTGCATTGCGCCAGTACATACGGAATGGTAACGGTGGCATTTACTTCCATCTTGGGCTGCCAGAAGTTGTCGTTCACGTGTACGCTGGTAAAGGCAACCGGTTGGATGGGGTAATCTTTTTGCTGTGCCAATACCGGGCTTGTAAGTGCTGCCCATGAAAGGGCAAGCACACCGGCGGCCTTTTGTTTATTGATCATGATATTCAAGTTCTTTTACTTTTAAAATTAGTTTTTAACCATCCGGCTGCCGTAAACCGGGCCTGCACTGTTTTCTTTTTGCGGCAGCAGTTTTACAGTTACTTTTTGTTTGCCTTTTGTCAGTTCAATAGGCAAGTTGTAGCTGATATCGTAAAAACGGCTCTCTTTATATTGGTTCAAATCTTCAGAAGCCAATTTAACGCCATCAATTAGGATATCAAATTTTCTGCCGCGGTTGTCCATGCCCCAGTAGCTGTTAATCAGCGTATTTTGTGCATTGGCGTCAACCTTCATTTCGTATTGCAGAAAGCCTCCGTTCTCTGTCGACCGCCATTTCTTTTGGTGATCTTCGCCGGTAGTGGCGCTTTCACTGCTGAAGTTATGATCGCGCTCGGGCTGCATTTCGCCTACACGTAAAATGTCCATGGTGCGGGCTTCCAGTTCCTGTTGTTTTTTCCTTTGCTCATCATAAGCTTTTTGCTGTACAATCCAGGCCTGTGGTGTAAATACGTCCCAATAAACAGAATAGTATTGATTTTGGGTTTGATTAAAAGGAATCAAAGTAACTTCCTCAGGTTTTGAAATATTTACCGTGCGAAAGCTCAACTGTTTTTTATCAACCATTTGCAGCCATTGGTTAGGATCAGTTTCGCTTGTCACAAACACCGGAACGCCTTTTAGCGGATCAGGCTCAGTATTACCTAAAACACCGGCAAGTAATACCGGGCCGTAAAACACGGCGCGCCTGTTGGCATTATCGGGCATGGCTTCGGTATAAAGCTTTTCGGGCGTGGCAAACTCAATTTTATCGTTGTTGCTCCATTTGCGGTGTAACACAATATATCCTTGATCATCAGTTGTTGCATTTTGAGTTTTTCCGTTAATGCTGATGGTTGGGTTGGCAGTCCATTTTGGTTTACGGATGCGGATAGCCATGGTAAGCGGCTTTTTGGTGTTCACCGTAAATGTGATGTGATCGTCATTAGGGAAACTGCTTTGCTGCTTCACCGATAAACCTTTTGATTCCCAGTTAAGTACTGAGGGTATAAACAGGTTTACATATAAGCTGCCATCGGCACCTTTAAAATAAATGCTTTCGTTGTATTTAACATGGTTTTCCATGCCCGAACCAACGCAGCAGGTAAAATCATCAAACGGAGTGCTGTAATGCTTGGTGCCACCCATACGCAGTGGTACAAAGTAGCACATCATACCATCAGTGTGGTTTTGCGAGGCGAGGACGTGGTTATACAGCGCTTTCTCGTAGTAATCCATCAGCATGGCCGAAGGCTCAACCGCAAACAAATGCCGGGTTAATTTCAGCATATTGTAGGTATTGCAGGTTTCGGTAGTGTTTTCTGTTAGTTTATCATTAAGCTTGTCTGCGTCGCTCAGGTATTCATAATTGCTGTTACCTCCTGTTGCATAGGAATGGTGGTTAACAATGGTTTCCCAAAAAAAATCGGCTATGGCCTTATCTTTTTTATCGCCGGTAAGCTCATATCTGCGTGCACTGGCTATTATCTTAGGGATTTGGGTGTTTGAATGCTTGCCCGGCAGTATATCCTGTTTTTGAGATAACGGATCGAGGATCTTTTTATCATAAAATTTGTACGATAGTTCCAGGTATTTTTTATCGCCATTGATAGCGTAAAGGTTAGTTAATGTTTCTGCCATACCTCCATATTCACACAGCAGCATTTTTTGCAGTTTCTCGTCATCAAGGTTTTTGATGGTTTCGCCTGTCCAGTTGGCCATACCTTTGCATACTTTTAAGGCTTCGGCATTATTGCAATATAAATAGGCATCGAGCAAACCGGCCATAATCTTATGCACGGTATACCAGGGCGACCAGCCACCGTTTAAATCGAAACCCCGTGAACGGATATCGCCCTTGGCAACTTCTGCCCAAATGGTGTCTTCTTTAGGGATAGCACCCACGTACCCGGTTTTACGGGCTATCTGGCATTCATCAAGTTCTTTAACTATATAATTTACGCGCTTTAAAAATTCAGGATCGCGGGTTGACGCGTAATGCATGGAAATAGCCGACAGGTAATGCCCCAAGGTGTGGCCAGCCAGACCTGATGATTCCCAGCCTTCGTACATTTTACCTTTAGGTGTAAGTCCTGAGTGCGAACGGAAGGCCGAAAGCAGCCTGTTTGGTTCTATAGATAATAAGTAAGCAGCATCAACCTCCATCGCTTTCTTAAAAGGGCTTTCCAGTAATTGAACGTCCTTTAAATTAAAAGAATAGGCTTTAACCGGAACTACCGGTTTTATCTTTACCCGGGTATCGTTCAATTCGGGTACGTAGGATTGTGCCTGGATAGTTTGTGCCCCTGCTAAGCAGGCTACGAGGCATAAGTTCAATTTAAACCACTTTTTTATTAGCATGATATGTTTGTGTAACGGTAAGAATAACTTTCAACTAAATTAGTGTGCTTTGCACAATTATTTTGAATAATATTTTGCAGTTGATAGCAGGATTTTATCCGTTTTTTTAACGTGCGGATTATTTACAGTAAGTTTATTAGTGTTATTGCGAATTAACTATCAATATATTAACGTTTTAATGGCTTTTTATATAAATATAATATCAAATTAATGCTATTGTAACAGTAATGTTAAGATACGGGCAGTATTGGCAAATTTCATAAAAAAACAAGGGGCGGCTCGCGGATAGTTTTACGTGTCTGAAATACAGCATGTAATATATAGTTTTTAACCCCAAAATTTAATTTATGAAGTTTAAACAATTACTAAAGAGGTTCATTTTGCCTTTACTAAGTGTGTTTGTGTTTTGTTACAGTACATACGCGCAAACGGTAACATTAAAAGGAAAGGTAACCGACGGGAAGGGCGAGCCTATAGTTGGCGCTTCCGTTAAAATAAAAAATACAAGCGCAGGCGCTGTTACCAATGGCAGCGGTATGTTTAACCTTAACTATACCGGGCAGGGGACATTAATTGTTACTGCAATTGGTTTTACTACACAGGAAGTTAAACTTACAGGCCAGGCGCAGATTAACATAGCTTTGGCCGAAGATAACAAAGTGCTGAACGAAGTAGTTGTAACTGCACTTGGTATAAAACGCGACAAAAGGATCTTAACTTATAGCTCACAAGAGGTAAAGGCAGAATCGATAACACAATCAAAAGAGCCAAACCTGGTAAACGCGATAGCTGGTAAGGTTGCCGGTGTTCAGGTTACAAGCTCATCTGGTACACCTGGTAGTTCGGCAAGGATCGTAATCAGGGGCGGATCTTCAATTTATGGTACTAATGAGCCCTTGATGGTTATTGATGGCGTGCCTGTTGATAACTCAGAAACAGGTAACCTTAATACTGGTCCTGGTACAAGCAGGATAGCCGATATTGATCCATCAATAATTGCCAGCATGAACGTGTTGAAGGGCGCGGCAGCGACAGCCTTATATGGTTCAAAGGGCGCTAATGGGGTTGTTATCATTACTACTAAAAACGGCGCCTTGAATAAAAAACCGCTGATAACTTTTTCTTCTGATTTTTCTTATGAAAATCCTTTACTGCCACAAATCCAAAATAAATATTCATTAGGTACAAATGGAACTTACTTTAACGGCGAGGGTAGTAACAAAACAAGTACATCATGGGGCGCACGTATGGATACCTTAAAAATAAACGGACAGCCTGCAAAAGTTTATAATCAGTCCGATTTGTTTTTTAAAACGGGGCACACCTACAATAATACTGTAAACATAGGCGGTGGCGGTAGTAATTCAACCTACCTGGTATCATACTCTAATTTTAACCAGCAGGGCACGGTGCCAACAACCAAATTTTTACGTAATACGTTCTTTGCAAAATATAGCACACAGGTGCTTAAAAATCTTAATACAACGTTTCAGTTAAATTACTCTAATTCGCAAAACGACAGAATGCCTGAGGGCTATGCACTGGAAAGCCCTGTTTGGACAATTTTTACTGCGCCGGTATCATACAATCTGCAACCTTATTTAAATGCCGATGGTACACAGCGCCTTTACCGTTTTTCACGTAATAATCCATATTGGGTTTTGGACAATATCAAAAACCACTCTGGTGTTAACAGGTTTTTACCAACCTTCACTGCCGACTATAAGCCCTTATCATGGCTAACTATTACTGAAAGGTTCGGTGCTGACGTTTATACCGAAATGGACCGGTACCATGAGTCAACTCAATCGGTATCAAATCCTAATGGCAGGTTGGTTGATCAGAATCTTACTTATCGCCAGTACAATAATGATTTATTGATCAGTGCTAACAAGCAGTTTGGCAATTTCAATGTAGATGTTGTTTTGGGTAATAACCTTATCTCCACCTATAATGAAAACACTTACGCAAATGGTGTTGGGTTAACTGTACCAGGTTTGTATAATATGGCTTCTGCATCAACAGTTAGCTATAGTGAGGGATCATCATTGCAGCGAAAAGTTGGTTTTTACCTGCAATCAAATATTGAATATAAGCGGTTTCTGTTATTATCATTAACCGGCAGGTATGATGGTAACTCGGTACTTTCAATAGATCATAGCTTTTACCCATATGGTTCTGCCGCGGGCAGTTTTATATTTTCAGAGTTTTTTAGCCCTGAACTTTCAAAAGTTATGAACCTGGGTAAAGTGAGGGTTTCATATGGTACGGTAGGTAATGATGGCAGCATTGGTGCATATAGTTTGCAAACGCCTTATAACAAAGCCACCATCCGGAACCTTACTTTCCCTTACAGCCAGCAGGCTGGTTTTTTAATCAGCGATGTGCTTGGCAACCCCAATCTTAAAAACGAGCGTATCAACGAATTTGAAGCCGGTTTTGAAGCAGGATTCTTTAATAACAGGATCAGCCTTGAGGCTTCATTCTACAGCAAAAAAACCATTGATGGTATTATACCTAACGTAGCACTTGCCCCGTCAACCGGTTATTCTGCAACCAGTGTAAATTCAGCTGTGATGCGTAACAGGGGGATTGAGATACTATTAAATGTTACGCCTATAAAAAGCCGCGACTTTAACTGGGACCTCACTTTAAACTTTACCCGTAACAGGAACAAAGTGTTGTCTATTTATCAAGACCTGAAATTAATTGGCAATGGCTTTACCAATGTTATAGTTGGGCAGCCTTACGGCGTTATTTACGGTACACGTTATGCACGTAATGCGGCAGGAAAATTATTAATTGATGAGTCGGGCTTGCCATACGCTGATGATAGCCAGGGCATAGTAGGTAATATTAACCCTAACTGGCTTGGTGGTATCAATAATAATTTCAGGTATAAACAATTCAACTTTAGTTTTTTCTTTGATATCAAGCGAGGCGGCGACATCCAGAACAATGTTGATGGCTACGGCTACTTTTACGGAACACCAAAAGTTACAGAAAACCGCGGTCCCCGCGTGGTTGACGGTGTAAACGCAACTACAGGTCAGCCTAATACAATAGCTGTAAACGGCCAGGCCTACTATCAGCGCGCAAATAGCGTATTAGAGTCAGTTATTCAGGATGGCAGCTATGTTAAACTGCGTAATATTAGCTTAGGCTATACTTTAAATCCATCATGGTTAAGTAAAAGCCCTTTCAAGTCGGCAACATTTAGTGTAACCGGCCGTAACCTTTGGATCCACGCACCACACTTTACCGGCGGTGATCCCGAAGTTAGCTCATTTGGCGCAGCAAACGGCTCACAGGGTATCTATTCATTCTCAACCCCAACCTCAAAGTCTGTTGATTTTAGTCTGAAAGTTACCCTATAATTTAAATCATTAATAAGAAATTGTCATGAAAAATAAATATATCACGTTAGTAACATGCGCGTTGGTAAGTTTTACGGGTTGTAAAAAATACATTGATGTAAACCACGATCCTAACAGGCCTATAGATGTTAAAGAATCTCTGATCCTTGCACCCGTTGAAGCTGCCATATCACAAAATATTACTGCCGCGGGCGGCGCCAACCTTGCTATAGTATTGCAGCAATACCTGCAGGTAATAGCTTTAAACCAGGTACCGCCAAACTTTGGTACCTACCTCATGTACCACCAGGACATGGACAGCGATTGGTACAACTTTTATACGCAGGTAATGAACAATCTTGTTTTGCTAAATAAAAAAGCTGAGGCCGATGGTAATGCAAATTACGCAGGCATATCAAAGATCCTGCTGGCTTATACACTTGGTTCAGCTACTGATGTTTGGGGCGATGTTCCGTTTTCAAAAGGTTTTCAGGGTGTAAGTAACCTTACCCCAACTTATGACAGCCAGGAATCTGTGTATGCACAAATCCAAACCCTGCTTGATAACGCCATTGCCGATATTGCCAAAAACACTACCACCGTACCTACAGGTGATGACTTTTACTATGCAGGCGATATGAGCAAATGGAAAAAGGCAGCTTATACCTTAAAGGCACGTTATTACATGCACCTAACCAAAGCTCCGGGGCATACAGCTGCTGCACAGGCACAGCTGGCGCTTACTGCTCTTGAAAATGGCATGGTAAGTAATGATGATGATATGAAAATGCCTTTTACCGGCGGTGCTGGCGCCGAAAACCCATGGCAGCAGAACTTCCTGCCTGGCTCAACACTTGTATTAGCTTCAACATTTGTTGATGGTTTTGCAGCCCGGAAAGATCCCCGCGTATCAAAAATGGTAGCTCCGGCAATTGAAGGTGGGTTATATACCGGAAGGGTAATTGGCTCAGAAGATATTGGCAGTTTGGAATCATACTCTTTGGGTGGGGCTTTTTATGCAAGCGCAAGCTCAAATAACTATATTGTTACTTACTCCGAAGCGTTATTTTTAAAAGCCGAAGCTACATTTGTATTATCAGGAGCAACTGCGGCGCAACCGGTTTATTTGCTTGCTGTTAAATCGCACATGTCAAAATTGGGTATTGCTGATGCTGATGTAAATACTTATTTAGCTTCAAGAGGAACATTGACCAGTGCCAATGCCATGCAGCTTATTATTGAAGAAAAGGTTATAGCTAACTTCCTGTCGATGGAGAACTATACCGATTGGAGGCGTACAGGCTATCCGGCCTTAACCAAAGTAAAAAATGCATTGTCGGATATTCCGCGCAGGGTGTTGTATCCGCAGTCGGAAATGACCTCAAACCCGCAGCCGGTACAAAGCGCTAAGCTTACCGACAGGGTTTGGTGGGATGCACAATAGGCATTATTTAGCAGGCACTTTGCCGGTAAGTGACATTATAGGTTAAAATACGGTTAGTGTCTGCTAAATTGTTAAATAAACGATAATAAGTACTATCTTAATTTTGTGAAAAATAATATACAATGATAACTTTTGATTGGAAAGGCGTACTCCCTGCAGTAACTACTAAATTTACAGATAATGACGAACTTGATTTTGATGCTTTTGATATAAACTTGAACGCCCAGCTTGAGGCCGGTGTTGACGGATTTATATTAGGCGGCTCATTAGGCGAAGCAAGCGTTTTAAGCGACGACGAAAAATTCGCGCTGCTTGCCCACACCGTTGAGTTTGTTAAAGGAAAAGTTCCGGTTATATTAAACATAGCCGAGCAAACCACTAAAGCGGCTGTTGCTTATGCTCAAAAAGCATTTGATAAAGGTGCCGACGGCCTGATGTTGCTGCCGCCTATGCGTTATAATAGCGAAGCCCGCGAAACCGTTGCTTACCTTACAACTATTGCAAAAAGTACCGAACTGCCGATCATGATCTACAATAACCCTGTTGATTATAAGATTGAGGTTACTTTAGATATGTTTGAACAACTTGCTGCTTATGATAATATCCAGGCGGTAAAAGAATCAACCCGCGATGTATCAAACGTTACCCGTATGATCAACCGTTTTGGCGAAAGGTTCAAGATCTTTACCGGTGTTGATCCCCTGGCTATGGAAAGTCTTGTGATGGGCGCTGATGGTTGGGTTGCCGGTTTGGTTGACGCTTTCCCTAAAGAAACTGTTGCTATTTACCGTTTGGTTAAAGCAAAAAGGTATGATGAGGCTTTGGCCATTTACCGTTGGTTTTTACCTGTGCTTGAGCTGGATATCCACCCTAAATTGGTGCAATACATTAAACTGGCCGAGGTTGCAACCGGTATAGGTACCGAAAATGTACGTGCGCCACGTTTGCCGTTAATTGGTGCTGAGCGCGAAAAAGTTCAAAAAATTATTAATGATGCACTTGCTGCAAGGCCCGAATTGCCTGTTGGAAGCTGGGGTAAATTGACTGAGGTAGCGTTATAATTGCATATGGCAAGTAAAACTTTCTTTTGTGTTGATGCACACACCTGCGGTAATCCCGTAAGGTTGGTGGCCGGCGGCGGCCCAACGCTAAAAGGCGACAACATGAGCCAGAAACGTCAGCACTTTTTAAAGGAGTACGACTGGATCAGGACGGGCCTGATGTTTGAACCCCGCGGTCATGATATGATGTCGGGCAGTATCCTGTATCCGCCTCATGACCCGGAAAATGACATTGCTGTTTTGTTTATCGAAACAAGCGGCTGTTTGCCAATGTGCGGTCACGGAACTATCGGCACAATTACCATAGCTATTGAGGAAGGGTTGATCCAACCTAAAACTCCGGGTATTGTACGCATGGAAGCACCTGCCGGGCTTGTATTGATTGAGTACAAGCAGGAGGGCAAAAAGGTAACTTCGGTAAAACTCAGAAATGTGGCCGCATATCTTGCTGCGACTGATTTAGAGGTTGAGTGCCCTGACCTTGGCACACTTACTATAGACGTTTCGTATGGTGGTAACTATTACGCCATTGTTGATCCTCAGCCTAATTTTAAAGGCATCGAGCATTATACAGCTGGTCAACTGATTGCCTGGAGCCAGGTGTTGCGTAAACGTATTAACGAAAAATACCAGTTTGTGCATCCACAGGATCCTACAATTAATACCTGTACACATATCCTTTGGGCGGGTGCTACACTATCTGAAGATGCTACTGCACGTAACGCCGTGTTTTACGGTGATAAAGCTATCGACAGGTCGCCTTGCGGAACCGGTACTTCGGCCCGTATGGCGCAGTGGTTTGCCAAAGGTAAATTGAAAGTAGGTGAGTCTTTTATTCATGAAAGCATCATAGGCAGTAAATTTACCGGCAGGGTTGAGGACGTGGTGAAGATCAATGATATCGACGCCATTATACCAAGTGTAGAAGGCTGGGCTAAAGTTTATGGCTACAATACCATCAAAATAGATGATGACGATCCGTATGCTCATGGTTTCCAGGTGATATAGCGATATGCCAAAGCGTCATTACGAGGAACGAAGCAATCCCCGATTAGCAGGTCCGTCCTGTATAGTTCGGGGATTGCTTCGTTCCTCGCAATGACGTTGGTGTTTAACTCTTTTAATTAATAATTTTCTAAATAAAAGCTTTCGGCTTTTCGCCTTAAGCTTTCAGCTTAAAATAAAAATGGCAAAGGTGCTGATAATAGGAGGTGGGATAGTAGGGCTTAGTTCGGCTTATTATTTACAAAAGGCCGGGCATGAGGTTACTGTGCTTGATAAAGGCGACATGACAGACAGTTGCTCATATGGTAACGCGGGAATGATAGTGCCGAGCCATTTTATTCCGCTGGCAACTCCGGGTATGGTTTCGCAGGGCATTAAGTGGATGTTTAACAGCAAAAGTCCGTTCTACGTAAAGCCATCTTTAAACCCTGAACTGATGTCATGGGGATTAAAATTTTTAAAGAAAGCGAATGCCGCGCACGTTGAAAAATCGGCTGTTCCTTTAACGGAGCTTTCCCTGCTCAGCAAAAAGCTTTATGAAGATCTGAGCAAAGAGCCAGGCTTTGATTTTGACCTGGTTAAAAAAGGTATCCTGATGTTTTACAAAACCGAAAAAGCCGGCGAGGAAGAGGCGCATATGGCCGAAAAGGGCAGGGAATTAGGTTTGGATATGGCCGTGCTTAGTGTTGATGATTGTAAAAAACTGCAACCAAAGCTTGAGCTTGATGTGTTGGGCGCGGTACATTACCGTTGCGATGCCCATCTTTCGCCAAATAAACTGATGGCTGCGTTGATCAAACATCTGAAAGCTGTTGGCGTAAAATTGCTTACCAATAAAGAGGTTACTAAAATTGAAACCAAAGTTGGTAAAGTAAGCAAGGTATTGGCAGGAAATGAAGAATTTACAGCAGATGAATATATTATTGCAGGCGGCTCATGGTCGCCGGCCATTGGCAGATTGTTGGGTTTAAAAATCTTGCTGATGCCGGGCAAAGGTTATTCATTTAACGTAAAAGACGATAGCGACACCATGCACATCCCCGCACTGCTGGCCGAAGCCAGGGTTGCCATCACCCCAATGAATGGTGGTTTACGCTATGGTGGTACTATGGAACTTGACAAGATCAACGACCGTATCAACATGAACCGTGTTAAAGGTATTGTTGAATCGGTGCCAAAATACTTTCCTGGTTTAAAACCTGCTGTTCCCGAACAAAAGGATATCTGGTTCGGTTTCCGTCCTTCATCTGCAGATGGATTACCATACATCGGCAGGAGCAAACAATATAGCAACCTTACTGTGGCTACCGGTCATGGTATGATGGGGCTTAGCCTGGGGGCAGCAACCGGATTGCTGGCAAATGAAATTATTTCGGGCAAACCAAGCTCTATCGATATTAAAGAATTTGCCCCTGAAAGATCTTAATTTAAACAATTGATTACCCTTCCGGTTTTGCCGGAAAACGGAACCGCTCATTCACCCCTGATGAGCGGTTTTTTTGCGTTAACAGGAGCTTGTTTTATTACCTGCATCATAAAAAACAGGTTAAAAAATGGGTTTTCTGCGTAAAATGCATAGTTAGTGTAGAATGTACAATAGTTGTATTCTGTACAATTAAAAATATTTTATTCGGCCAAATGGTGGCTGTGGTGCCTATAATTTTGATTTTAATTGTTTATATAACATTTAATTTACTTTCTATTTGTTGGATAAAAAGCGGTTTCTCGGTCAATTTTGGCACCTGTATCAACCATAAATTATCAAATATTGCCCGTATTTTATCCTTTTAACTTCATTTATTAGTAAATTAAGTTAAGTAATTGTAAATTCAACAAGTGATAATCAAGTAGCAGATGAAAGTTTTACAATTTACTATCCCGGTTCCGCACGATAAAAGTGTGATAGCAGAAAAGGTTAGCTTGCCTTACCATTACCCCTACCTGCACCGTCATAAAGAAATTCAGCTTACCTGGATCCAACAGGGTGAGGGGACTTTGATTGCAGGAAATAACATGCATGATTACTCTGCAGGCGATTTGTTTTTAATAGGGGCTAACCTGCCGCATGTGTTTAAAAGTAACCCCGAATACTTTGCCCCCAATGCCAACAAACAAATAGAAGCGCTTACCATATTTTTTAACCCGGAAGGGGCTTTGGCGCCGCTGTTTAATTTACCTGAGTTAAAGCCAAGCCTGATATTTATGCAGCAGCACCAGCAGGGGTTTAAATTGCCGCATTCTGTTGTTGACAAAGTATCGCAGATTATGATCGCGTTGCAAAAGGCATCCGGCCCTGATCAGCTCATTCAGTTTTTCCATCTGCTTAAGGGACTTACTAATATCAAAACCAAGCTTGATCCTTTATCAACCTACGGTAACCTGCCGGGGATAACTGAAAATGAAGGGATCAGGATAGGTAATATCTACAACTACATTATGCAGCACTATAGTGAGCCTATCACGCTTGAAGATGTGGCTAAGGTAGCCTATATGACGCCGGAGTCGTTTTGCAGATATTTTAAAAAGCATACCGGTCATACTTTTATTTCGTTCCTGAACGAGATCAGGATCAATGAGGCCTGCAAAAAATTGATCGCACATAAATTTGAAAGCATCAATACGGTAGCTTATAAGTGTGGTTTTAAAAGTATAACCAACTTTAACCGGGTGTTTAAATGCGTAATTGGTAATTCGCCACGTGGCTATCTCGACTCATACAACAACAATCTTATCAGCCTGAACAGGGCAGCCAGCTAATATAACGGCTTTAATTTTTTACCTCAAACCACATTTATCGTGCTAATTAATACTAAAACAACCATAAAAGGTTTGGCCCTTTATGCCCTTACTTTTGGTGTCCTGACTGCAAATGCACAAACTGCTCCATCCAGCAATTTGTATGAGCAAAGCAGCGAAGTAGCCGGTACCATAATCAGGTACGGGCAGGACATGAATGCCATCCACGATTTTTATTCGCCCTATAATGTTAATGACCGTGCTGAAGAACAGTACAAACAAGATGTCATTAATTCACCCGAGCAGCGCAAAAGGCTCATTGAAGTTGATAACGATTATCTGAAACAACTGGAGCAAACAGATTTTAATGCCCTGAGCATATATGGCAAAGTTGATTATATCCTGCTGAAAAAGCGCATTAACTTTGATCTGAAAGATCTGAAAAAGGAAGAAGACCTTTACAGCCAGGCAGCCAAATACATCTCGTTTGCCGATGAGATTTACGCGCTTGAACAAAAACGCCGCCGCGGAACATTTGTGGATGGCGAAAAAGTTGCAGGCGATCTGAATAAGATCTTGAAAGAACTTAAAGCAGATACCACAGCGTATCGTAAACTCGCATCGGTGGATATGCCGGTGGCTAAGGTAACCAAAGCTGCTTTATTAGGATTGAAAGGTCGTTTAAAGGACTTTTTTGGTTTCTATAACAAATATGATCCATCGTTTACCTGGTGGGTGCCTGAGCCGTATAGGGCCGTTGATAATGCGCTGGAAAGGTACAGCGAGTTAGCCATTAGTAAAGGAAAGCTGAACACCAGCCAAAAAAGCGATAGCAGCGGTATCAAAGGCGTACCCATTGGCAGGCAAGAGCTGATTAACCAGTTACAGGCCGAAATGATCCCTTACACGCCCGAAGAGCTTATCAAGCTTGCCAACAAGGAGTTTGCCTGGTGCGATAAGGAAATGCTGAAAGCATCTCAGGAAATGGGTTTTGGCAGCGACTGGAAGAAAGCCCTCGAAAAAGTAAAGAACAGCTACGTACCGGTAGGCCATCAGCCCGAACTAATTGTTAAATTATATAACGATGCGCTAAGCTTTATCAAAGAGCGCGATTTGATCACAATACCGCCATTGGCCGAAGAAACCTGGGGTATGGTAATGATGTCGCCGCAGCGGCAGTTGGTTAACCCATTTTTTACCGGCGGCAAGGAGATCAGCATCTCGTATCCGACCAATACCATGCAGTATGACGACAGGCTGATGAGCATGCGCGGCAACAATCCATATTTTTCAAGGGGTACGGTGCAGCATGAATTGATTCCCGGTCATAACCTGCAGTATTTTATGAACAGCCGGTATAAAGCTTATCGCCAGGATTTCGGTACCCCGTTTGCAATTGAAGGCTGGGCTTTATACTGGGAGCTGTTGTTATACGACAAAGGCTTTGCCAAAACCCCCGAAGAACGTGTAGGCATGCTGTTTTGGCGCATGCACCGTTGTGCGAGGATCATATTTTCGCTCAACTACCATTTAGGCAACTGGACACCTCAGCAATGCATCGACTTTTTGGTTGATCGTGTTGGTCATGAACGCGCTAATGCCGAGGGC
Organism: Mucilaginibacter sp. R-33; assembly: GCF_049949235.1. Lineage (NCBI taxonomy): Bacteria > Pseudomonadati > Bacteroidota > Sphingobacteriia > Sphingobacteriales > Sphingobacteriaceae > Mucilaginibacter > Mucilaginibacter sp. R-33. The sequence continues at coordinate 3,604,424 of NZ_CP188089.1, read as the reverse complement.
GAGGTTAGGCGCTCGTTTGAAGGCGGCTATAGTCCGCTTTACCAGGTAGCATACCTGTTAGGTGGTTTGCAGTTGACAGAATTGAGGAAAGAACTGGTTGACAGTGGAAAAATGACCTATAAGCAGTTTCATGATGCTGCCATCAAAGAAAACCTGATCCCGGTTGAAATGCTGCGCGCCACATTGACCAAACAGGCTTTAACTAAAGATTTCACAACAAGCTGGAAGTTCTACGACTTCAGAGGCAAATAGTAAATAAAACAGCATTAATGGTAAGCTTTAAGCTTTATGCTTTCAGCTTTTAGCTAAAAAAAATTATGGAGAACAGCACTTCTTTTAAGCCTTCGTTGCGGTTGATGGATGCCACCATGCTGGTGGCAGGCAGCATGATTGGCTCCGGTATTTTCATTGTGAGCGCAGATATTACTCGCAATGTGGGCAGCGCAGGCTGGCTGCTATTTGTTTGGCTTATCACCGGTTTTATGACCCTTACTGCTGCCTTAAGTTATGGCGAATTGAGCGCCATGTTCCCCAGGGCAGGCGGTCAGTATGTTTACCTGAAGGAAGCTTACAGTCCATTAGTAGGTTTTTTATACGGATGGAGCTTTTTTACAGTAATACAAACAGCTACTATTGCGGCCGTAGGCGTAGCCTTCGCCAAGTTTACAGCTTACCTCATTCCCCAATTAAGTGAAAGCCTTGTTGCTATCGATCTGGGTTTCGTAACCATATCCCCGGCGCAACTGCTTTCCATTTTGGTGATCGTGTTTTTAACTTATATCAATACCCGTGGTGTTAACAGCGGCAAAATTGTGCAAACTATTTTCACCATGGCCAAACTGCTGAGCTTGCTTGGTTTAATTGTGTTTGGATTATTCTCCCTGAAAGCTTCGGTATGGAATGAGAACTGGAAAAATGCCTGGAGCATGCATAGCCTCAGCACCAATGGTTCCATTGCTTCGTACACCACCATTGCTGCCCTGGGTGCAATAGCATCGGCGATGGTGGGCTCCATATTCAGCAGCGATTCGTGGAATAATGTAACTTTTATTGCCGGCGAGATCAAAAACCCGAAAAGGAATATCGGTTTAAGCCTGGCGCTGGGTACGTTGATCGTAACGGTGATCTACATTTTAACCAATGTAATGTATACCGGCGTGCTCTCCCTGCATGACATTGCCAGTGCCGATAAGGACAGGGTGGGCGTAGTTGCATCACAGCATATTTTTGGCAGTTCGGGTACGGTGATCATTGCGCTGCTCATCATGGTGTCAACCTTTGGCTGTAATAACGGGCTTATCATGTCGGGTGCAAGGGTTTATTACTCTATGGCTAAAGACAGGCTTTTCTTCAAAAAAGTGGGAACGCTGAATAAAAATTCGGTACCCGGTTTTGGTTTGTGGTTGCAGTGTGTTTTTGCCTGTTTGTGGAGCCTGAGCGGCAAGTATGGTGATTTGCTGGATATGATCTCGTTTGTGGTGGTTGTTTTTTACGTGCTTACCATCATCGGGATCTTTATCCTCCGCAAAAAAATGCCCAATGCCGAGCGGCCTTATAAAGCATTTGGATACCCGGTGCTGCCGGTTATTTATATCATCATGGGCATTGCGTTTTGCTTATTGCTTATCAAATATAAACCAGCGTATACTTACCCTGGCTTAATCATTACTTTAACGGGCATTCCGGTTTACTACCTGATTGGCGGCAGCAAGCAACGCAAAAGCGCCGAACTCCCGGTTGAAAGTTTGTAGACCGGGGACATTCATTATATCAATTCATGAAAAAGATCTTATCGCTGCTATGGCTTATAACTATCGCCATAGCAGCTTTCGCCCAAAACGGAAATTTTATTAAGCTGGGCACTGCAAAGTTCTCTACCGGTAATGATGCCGACTGGAAGGAAACCGGCTTCAACGATAGCAATTGGAAAGACATTAAAGTTGGCGATGTATGGCAGGAGCAGGGCTACCCGGATTATCATGGCTTTGCCTGGTACCGCATTCATGTGGTTATCCCGTCATCGTTAAAAAAGCAGGCGGTTTGGGGCGACAGTTTACGGGTATTTCTTGCCCATGTTAACGATGTTGATGAAACTTATTTTAACGGCAAACTGATTGGTAAAACAGGTGCTTTCCCTGAAGATAAAGGAGGTTACGTAAGCAAATGGCCTGCCGTGCGCAATTATTGTGTTGCAGCAAATGATCCGGCTATTAAATGGGATGCGGAAAATATCATCGCCATCAAGGTATACGATGGCGGAGGCTCAGGGGGGATTTTTATGGGCGCTCCTTTTATTGATATGCTGGAAAAATTTGACGGTATTGTTTTCACCCAAACGGATATCAGCTTTTTACCCAATGCACAATCTGTTCGGAAATTAACTGTAGGCAATAGCTTTAAAACTAATATCACTGGTAAGTTTCACTATAAGATAATCGATGAGGTTACTGAAAAAACAATCGCCGAAAAAACTGTAAACGCAAATCTGCCACCGTTGGGTAAGGAAACCTATACGCTTACCTTCCCGCATCGTGAGGGCATCAAACTGTTTTATGAATTTATCGAAACGGCGTTGGGAAAAACCAAAACCTTTGCCGAGATAGCACCCTATCTGCTTACGCCCAAAGCGTCACTTAAACCAATGATTAACGGAACCGCTGTTTTAGGCGTACATCCCGGCTCACCGGTACTTTATAAGATTGCGGCAAGCGGGCAAAAGCCTTTAAGATATGCGGTTAAGAATTTGCCGCAAGGTTTAGCACTTGATGGTAAAACAGGCATTATAACGGGCATCGCACCGAGCGTAGGGGAGTATCAGTTATCCGTTTCCGTAAGCAATACTTTAGGAAAAAGCGAACGAATGCTAACTATTAAATCGGGCAAATTATTAGCGCTTACCCCGCCCATGGGCTGGAATAGCTGGAATTGCTGGGGATTAAACGTAAGCGACGAAAAGGTTAGGCTTTCGGCTAAAGCTATGGTTGATAAAGGCCTTACCGATTATGGTTGGAACTCTATTAACGTGGATGATGGCTGGCAGGCACCCGCAAGGCAACAGGATGGAGAAATCGTCGCAAATGAAAAGTTTCCGGATATGAAAGCCCTTGGTGCGCACCTGCATCAACAGGGATTAAAGTTTGGTATTTATTCATCGCCGGGAACTAAAACTTGTGGCGGGTATCTGGGGTCGTTAGGGCATGAAGGGCAGGATGCTGCCACCTATTTTAATTGGGGCGTAGATTATCTAAAATACGATCTGTGCAGCTATTCCGACCAAACGGCAGGTGACACAACGCTGTTCGTCCAGCAAAAGCCATACATGGTCATGCGCGATGAACTGGCAAAGCAACCACGGGATATTATTTACAGCATTTGCCAGTACGGTATCAAAGATGTTTGGAAGTGGGGCACAAAAATGAATGGCAACCTATGGCGTACAACCGAGGACATTACCGATACCTGGGAAAGCCTTTACGGCATCGGTTTTAGCCAAACCAATAACGCGGCCTATGCCGGGCCGGGAGGCTGGAACGACCCCGATATGCTTATTTTAGGCAGGGTGGGTTGGGGCGAAAATCTGCACCAAACCAATCTGACCCCTTATGAGCAATATACCCACATGAGCTTATGGAGCCTTTTATCGGCACCCCTGCTTATTGGCTGTGACATGGATAAGCTTGATGAGTTTACCCTCAACCTGTTAAAAAATCGAGAGGTAATTGCCATTGATCAGGATGTGGCAGGCAATCAGGCCGTACGCATGATTAATGATAAGCAAATTCAGGTTTGGGTTAAACAACTGGCAGATGGCAGCAAGGCTATAGGTGTTTTCAATCTTGGTGAAAAATACGCGAAGTATACGCTTGATTTTAAGAAAATCCATATGGGCAAGGTTAAAATAGTGCGGGATCTCTGGCAGCAAAAGGATCTCGCCAAAAATATTACCGCTATATCATGTAATATCCCCGCGCATGGGGTAAGGTTTTATAAATTGATGTAAACAAGACTATTATCTGCTTGTTGAATACCGGACGTCTTGACCGTTTTTTAATCTGTTTTGAGATTGCGATGTGTAAATAAGATAAAATCCTGCTATAACTGGTTAGGAATGTTCAGTGCACATCATAAAAAGGTTAAATATATTTGCTTGCGCAAAATAGTGGCGTAAGCCCTCGTTTTTTACTAAAATATCTGGCATGGCTAACAACTTTAAAGAAGAAAGCACCGAAGAAATAAATATCATCATGCAGCAATCGCAAAGCGCGTTTGAGGCTTACCAAAAAACAAGCGCCGAACAAAAGGCCCTGTTTTTAGAAGCTATTGCTGATGAAATAGAAGCAGTAGGCGACGCCCTGCTGCAAAAAGCATCCGAAGAAACCAACCTCCCGCTACCCCGTTTAACCGGCGAGCGTGCCCGTACCACCGGTCAGCTGCGCATGTTTGCAGGGATGCTGCGCGAAGGCAGCTGGGTTGAGGCGAGTATTGATACCGCCTTACCTGATAGAAAACCATTGCCACGCCCGGATCTCCGAAAAATGCTTGTTCCGCTGGGGCCGGTAGTTGTTTTTGGTGCAAGTAATTTCCCATTCGCTTATTCAACCGCCGGTGGCGATACTGCAAGCGCGCTGGGTGCAGGTTGTTCGGTAGTGGTAAAAGCCCACCCTGCCCATGCCGAAACGTCTGAAATGGTTTACCAGGCTATTAAAAAAGCGATAGCGAGCAGCAATATGCCCAAGCATGTTTTTCAACATGTGCACGGCACTTCGTTTGAAAGCGGTAAAGCATTGGTTCAGGCAGATGATACCGCTGCCGTTGGCTTTACAGGTTCAACTGTTGGCGGACTGGCATTGCTGCAATATTCATCAGAACGCAAAAAGCCTATCCCGGTATTTTCAGAAATGGGCAGCATAAACCCGGTTATATTTTTACCGGATACTCTAAATAAAAATGCCGCCGATCTGGCTGCACAATATGCAGGTTCCATTACTTTAGGTGTTGGTCAGTTTTGTACCAATCCGGGCTTAATGCTTGCTATTGAAGGTGAAGGCCTTGATAATTTTTATAAGTCGTTGGGTAATGGTATCGAAGGTATTAAACCAGCCAAGATGCTGCATGCCGGCATCCATTCTGCTTACGAAAAAAAGAGCCATGCTGCTTTGGAGCAGGAAGGCATAACGAGCGTAGTAAAATCAGCTACTGAAGCTATTGACATTGAGGCTCAGCCAACCATCGCCCTCGTAAGCGCCGAAACTTTCCTTGAAAATCATTTATTGCACGAAGAGGTGTTCGGGCCATATTCATTAATGGTAGTTTGCAAAGATGAGCAGGAACTGATCAAAGTATTAAAATCAGTATCAGGTCAACTCACTACCACTGTAATGGGCACCGATGAGGATTTTGCGGGCCACTCCAACCTATTGCAATTATTGCCGACCATAGCGGGCAGGGTATTGTTTAACGGCGTACCAACAGGTGTTGAAGTTTGTGCCAGTATGGTGCATGGTGGTCCGTTCCCGGCCACTACCGATAGCCGTTTCACTGCCGTAGGTGTCAATGCTGCTAAGCGATGGGTTCGCCCGGTTTGCTACCAAAGCTGCCCGGATTCATTATTGCCTTTAGCTTTACAACAGGCCAACCCAACAAATATCTGGCGCTTGTGTGATGGCGAATGGAAGAAATAGTGAGCCGTTAATCATCATCAGATAATCAAATTTAAATTATACTTGCACATGCCGGTTCCTGAACAGAGCCGGCATGTTTAATTTTGCATTATGAAACTTCAACTTTTTGATCAGCAGGTTTACGTACAGCGCCGCAATGTTTTAAAACAAAGCATGGGCGCTAACGGCATCCTCGTTTTGTTAGGAAACGAGGATAGCAGCATGAACTATAAAGACAATACCTACCTGTTTAGGCAGGATAGCAGCTTTTTATATTACTTCGGGCTTGATGTAGCGGGTTTAGCAGCTATCATTGACACCGATACAGGTGAGGAAGTGATATTTGGAAACGACCTTACCATTGATGATATCGTCTGGACAGGTACTTTGCCATCTGTTAGTGAAATGGCCGCGCTGGTTGGCGTTTCTCAAACAAGGCCTTATGCCGATGTAAAGCATTATATCCACAAGGCGGTTACTGGTAGCCGCCCGGTTCATATCCTGCCGCTTTATCGCCCGGAAAATAAAATCAAACTGGCCGATTGGTTAAATACCAGTCTGGAAGATGTGGCTGGTCGCGTTTCATTGCAACTGGTGAAAGCCGTAATAGCCCAAAGGGTGATCAAAACCCCGCTTGAGGTTGCCGAGATAGAGAAAGCCGTATCCATAAGCGTTGACATGGAACTGGCAGTAATGAAATATGCCCGTCCGGGTATCAGGGAGTATGAACTGGTTGCCAAAGCGCATGAAGTGGCCATAGCCAATGATTCACGCTTAGGTTACCCGGCTATCATCACTAAACACGGTCAAACGTTGCATACGCATTACTACGGCAATATCCTGGAAGAGGGCGATATGGTATTAAGCGATATCGGTGCCGAAAACGCCATGCACTACGGTGGAGACTTAACGCGTACCTTCCCGGTAGGCAAGCAGTTCAGTACCCGCCAAAGGGAGTTGTATGATGTGGTTTTAAATTCAATGGATCATGCCATCAGTATGCTGAAACCGGGCGTACGGTACAAAGATGTGCATATACAAGCTTGTCAGAAACTGACCGAGGGCCTGAAAGCGGTAAACCTGATGAAAGGTGATCCTGCAGAGGCTGTTGCTGCCGGGGCACATGCTATGTTTTTTCAATGCGGCTTAGGTCACATGCTGGGTATGGATACCCACGATATGGAAGATTTAGGCGAGCAATACGTTGGCTATACCGATACCTTGAAAAAGGAAACTGCTGTTTTCGGTCTAAAATCATTGAGGTTAGGCCGCGAACTGGAAGCAGGTTATGTGCTTACCGTAGAGCCGGGTATCTATATCATCCCCGAACTGATAGATCGTTGGCAGGCCGAAAAGAAATTCGCTGAGTTTATTAATTACGATGTGTTGAATACCTATCGTGATTTCGGCGGTATCCGTATCGAGGATAACTTTTTAATAACGGATACATGTAGCCAGTTATTAGGTAAATATTTGCCTAAAACACGGGAAGAAATTGAGGCTTTAAGAGGATAGAGAAATCTGCTAATCGGTAAATCTATATCTGTTATTCATTGCCGTTGGTTTTAACCAACGGTGAAAAAGAATAAACGACCCGGGCTTTAGCCCCAAACTCTTCAATTGGATTTTACTAAAGCCTTTTATTTGATTGCTTATGTTCCGTTGGTTAAAACCAACGGCAATGAATACTACCCGCACGGTCAAGCGTCCACGCTTGGTCGTTTGCTTTGATTGAGCGTCTACGCTTAAGTAAAACGTTAAAATAAGTAAGCGTGGACGCTTACCTTAAATTTTAATTCAAGCGAAGGACGCTTGAACTTGCATAAGATTTTTTAAATCCTTTGTTTGTTTAATCTCTTAAGCTGTCGGCCACCCAGCTTCAACTAAGCGGTGGATTTAGGGGTAACCCTGTCTGTTGATTAATAAATTGATTTTCAGATTTTTATAATGTAAAAATCGAATTTTTGTTAACCCTGTTAACCCCCTCGACTGCCTTACCGGCTTTGCCGTGGACGTTTAGTTATTTTATAATTTAAGCGAAGGGCGCTTGAACTTGCAAAAAGGGATTAACCAAACAAATCGGGCCGCATCCGGAAGGTGCGGGCCGATTTGTTAAATGCCTGCTATGATGTGTTAATTTATGGAAATACAAATCGTTTGGTGTTGAGTAACTTTACCTAACACTATAACTTATGACAAGGTACCACCAATATTTACTGTTAACCATTTTTTTAGGGGCTGCAGGTCAATCAGCCGAAGCTCAACAAAAAGCTACTCCATATTACCCCACCCACGCAGAAGTACTGCAAAACTACAAAGCGGCCGATGCGCTTGATTCTGCCTTAAAAAAGATCCCCTATGTTGCCAACGTTAAACCCAATTGGCAGGTGGATGGTAATCAGTTCTGGTACGGCAAAAGAATAGCAGGCAACCAAACCGCTTATGTTTTGGTTGATCCTGAAAAAGGGACTAAGAAAACCATTTTTGAAAGCAGCCAGCTAAGCCCGGAGGTAAGCAAAATAACAGGCAAAACCATAAAGGATAGTAACTTTAAAATTGACGATATGTTTTTTAGCGCTGATAAAAAGCAGGCTACCTTTAAAACAAATAATACCTGGCTTAAGTGCGATCTGAGCACACTGCAATGTAACAAAACTACCGACACCGTACACCAAAGTTATGATAACGAGAAACCGCTGCAGGAGCGCCATTACCGTTGGGAAAATGCTACTACCGATTCTGTATCGCCCGATAAGCAATGGACAGCCTTTGTAAAAGGCGGAAACATTATTGTTAAGTCGTTAAAGAACGCAACTGAAATCAAGTTAACTACTGATGGTAATTTAGATAAACCTTACGGCGAATTGAGCTGGTCGCCGGATAGTAAGCACATTGTCGGCTATCGTATCGACCCAAAAAAAACAAAAGAAGTTTATTACCTGCTCAGTTCGGTGCCGGGGACTACGCGGGCGGTACTGAAATCGCACGAGTATGACCAGCCGGGCGATGAGTTTACCGCGTATCAGCAGTATATATTCAATATCACCGATAAAAGCGCGATAAAAACCGATGCTGAAAAGATAGATTTTTTTGGTGCGCCTCGATTGCATTGGCGCGATGGCGACAGCCGTTATTTTACCTATGAAAAAGCAGATCGGGGCCACCAGCGTTTCAGGGTTATTGAGGTAGATATTACTACCGGCAAAACCCGCAGCATCATTGATGAAAAAACAAATACTTTTATTTATGAACAAAGGATCTACACTTATTATGCCTCGAAAATGCATGAGATTGTGTGGATCACCGAGAAGGACGGATGGCGTCATATTTACCTGGTTGATGAATTGAGCGGCAAAGAAAAGCTGGTAACCAAAGGCGATTGGGTAGTACGTGATATTGACAGCGTTGACGTTAAGAAAAGGCAGATCTGGTTTAAGGGAAGCGGTAAAAATGCAGGTGAAGATCCTTATTTCATGCACTATTACCGCATTGGTTTTGATGGTAAAAACCTTGTTGACCTAACGCCCGAAAAGGGCAACCATAGCCTAAGCTTTTCGCCCGATAGAAAATATTACATCGATACGTATTCGGAAGTTAATATAGCTCCCCGCATTGTGATCAAAAACACTGCCGACCTGAAAACGGTTATGGCGCTTGAACATGCCGATTTGACCGGTCTTTTAGCTGCCGGCGTCAAACTCCCTGAAGTGTTTGTTGCCAAGGCAAGGGATGGAAAGACGGATATCTGGGGCGTGGTATATCGCCCGGCAAATATGGATCCTAACAAAAGCTATCCGGTAATTGAAAACATTTATGCCGGTCCGCAGGATTCATTTGTTCCTAAAAGCTTTTCGGTTGTTAACGAAATGCAAAGTATAGCCCAGCTGGGTTTTATTGTGGTACAAATGGATGGCATGGGTACGGCCAACCGTTCAAAAGCTTTTCATGATGTATGCTGGCACAACCTTGCTGATGCCGGTTTCGCCGACCGTATTTTATGGATGCAGGCGCTTGCGGCAAAGTATCCGCAGGTTGATATCAGCAGGATAGGTGTTTATGGCACTTCAGCAGGTGGGCAAAATTCGGCGGGAGCCTTGTTGTTTCATCCGGAATTTTATAAAGCTGCGGTATCTGCCTGTGGCTGTCACGATAACCGCATTGATAAACAATGGTGGAACGAACAGTGGATGGGCTATCCGGTTGGTCCGCATTACGAGCAGCAATCAAACATAACCAACGCCGGTAAATTACAGGGCGATTTGATGCTAATAGTAGGTGAGGCCGATAACAATGTTCCGCCCGAATCAACTTTCCGTTTTGCAGATGCATTGATCAAAAACAATAAAATGTTTGATCTGCTGGTGGTACCCGGTATGGGGCATAGCGATGGCGGCCCGTATGGTCGTAAAAAGAAACGCGACTTTTTTGTAAAGCACCTGCTTAATGCAGAGCCGCCTGCAAGAAACACCGATGAGTTAGCACATAATTAATTTTGTTGGGTAGGTAACACAATGCGAAAATTTCAGTTAATAGTTTTCTTTTCCTTGTGTATGGCTGTTTTAAACAGTTCTGCACAGCAACAATCAGCAACAGAGCCGGGTAATGGTAATCCTATTATTCCCGGCTACTTTGCCGACCCAACTGTACGCAAGTTTGGCGATACCTACTACATTTATGCTACCACCGATGGCAACGGTGGAGGGCACGGGCCATCGCAGGTTTGGACATCCAAAGATTTTGTGAACTGGACCATGCATGATATGAACTGGCCAACCTCCAATTACTATTGGGCTCCCGATGTAATTAATGGAAACGACGGCAAGTATTACATGTATTACTGCCAGCCGGTTGATATTTATGGAGCTTCGTCAACAAGCCCTACAGGGCCGTGGACGCCCTTACTGCCCGATGGCAAATCAATGATCCCCAATTATTTTATCCCAGGGGTGATTACCCTCGATGGTCAAACCTTTAAAGATGACGACGGCAAGATCTATATGTTTTGGGGTACCTGGGGCATTTACCCCGATCATGGTTGTGGTGTGGGTTTGTTAAACGCAGATATGCACACTTTTGCCAAAACGGTCAAGATTCCCAATACTATTGCTAAAGATTTTTTTGAAGCGCCTTTTATGTTTAAACGTAAGAGCATCTACTACTTTACCTATTCATCCGGTCTTTGTGAGGATTCTACTTATCGGGTACAATACGCCATCAGCAAAACCGGACCAATGGGGCCATTTGAGTTCGGCAAAAACAACCCGGTGCTAAGTACTAATCATGACGGAACTATCCACGGACCGGGCCATGAGTCGGTAGTGCAGGTTGGGGATGATTTTTATATGGTATATCACAGGCATAATAACCCGCACTCTAATGGCGGCTACCACAGGCAGGTTTGTGCGGATAAGATCGTGTTTGATGCAGATGGTAATATTGAAAAGATTGTTCCTACCCATCTTGGCGTCGGGTTATTAGGAAAAAATACCATTAATGTTCCTGATGAGGCTTATCAGAAAAGGGTAACCGCTTCATCTTACTATAACGAAAATTATAAACCGTCATTTGCGATTGATAACAATAACGGCACGCTATGGAAACCGGCTGATAACGGTCGTAGCCCGGCCTGGATCACCATCGATTTAGGTTCGGTAAAAACGGTGCAGCAAGTGTTAACGCAATTTGAATACGCAACCTGGTACTATCAATACCTGGTAGAATCATCGGTAGATGGTAAAACCTGGAAGCCTTTTGCTGATAGAACAAAGAATAAGCAACATGGCTCGCCGATGGTAGATTCAGGAAATGTGCAGGGCCGGTTTATCCGCTTAACAATTACCGGCACAGAATATCCGGGTTTATACAAAGCGATATGGAACGTAAAAGTTTATGGCGAGCGCGTGGTAACCGAAAACGTTGATCCTGCCGATAAAAAAGAAATATCAAAGGCTGCAGTTTCAAACGAGAAAGAGGGTTTATTGGTAAACCTAAACGCTGATAATTTTCAGGCCGGCGAAGCGGTAAGTCAATGGGCAAACAAAGGTGCCTTGAGCGGTAGTTTTACAGCATCAGGTAAACCTCCGGTTATCGATATCATTGCAGGTAAAAAGGCATTGTTGTTTAACGGTACGCAATCGCTCGAATCAACGGTGTCAGTACCCCGTTCACTTGCGGGTAATAACAGTTATACAGTAGCATATGAGGTTTACACCGACCAGATCGAAGACGAAAACCCGGTATTAAGCTGGACAAACGGCGAATCGGATCATCGCACCGCTACTTTTGGCTACGGAAGCAATAAAACAGCCGGTGCCGTACAACATTTTGGCGTTTCTGACTTTCAATACAAAAGCATGCCTGCCGCCGGGAAATGGCACCAGGTAGTGGTTACTTTTGATGGTTCGTTCGAAAAGGTGTTTGTTGACGGTGAACTTAACAATACAGAAAACAAAATGCTTTTCTTACAGCTTGCAGATAAATTCATTATCGGGGCAAAAACAAACCGTTCAGCATATTTTTCAGGTGCTATTTCATCAGTTAAAGTTTATAACAAGCCGGTGGCCGATAGCGTTATTAAACAATGGGCTTTACATCCTGCAAAGTCAGATATCTCCGTTTACCTCGATGCTTCCAAACTAAGTTACGGGCCGCTTCAAAAATGGGCAAATAATGGCGATGCGGGCGGTGCTTTCCTATCCGCTACCGGACAAGCCGCGGTAGTAACTGATATTAAAGGGAAAATAGCCGTTAATTTTAATGATAAAAGCTCACTCGTATTCAAGAACGATCATTCGGTCAATAGCAAAGATGGTTATAGCATAGCTTTAAGTGTTTATCAAAGCACATCTTCCCAAAATGGGGCAATACTAAAATCAAAATCATCCGCAGAACCTTTAGTTAATGCCGGTAAATATTTAAGCGGAGGAAATTGGTATTACGTCATAAAAACTGTTAGCGGCAATGCCGCTAAATTATATGTGGATGGCGTCCTGGTTTCAACAATGTCAAATGCAGATAAGCTTATTGGCGAGCTTTTGCTGGGCGATGGTTTTAATGGTGCAATAGCCAATCTTGTATTCTTTAAACATCGTTTATCATCGACGGAAATTAAACAGTTAAGCCTTGGTTGGAAACAAAACTATCATTCGCCCGTAGCAGGTTCGTTTGCGTTCAAAACTATTCCGAAGGCTGTGACGCCCGGTATGGTTGAAATGGAGGCGCCGGAATATGCTTCTGTAAAATCAAATCTTCAGTATGATTTTATTAACGAGGCAGACAGCAGCAAATCAAGCGGTTGGCAGGCCGATCCTCATTATTTGAGTTATGGGCTTGCAGCCGGTAAAAATTATAGCTACTCTTTTAAAGTTAAAGACAATTATGGTAATGTAAGCCCAAAAACCGCGGCATTGCCTGTAAATACGGCTTTGTCCTTATTTAATGTTGTTGCGGATGGGTTTGCATTCATCAAGGACTTTGTAACAAATGGCACAACCGGCACTATGTGGGATGGTTTGATAGGTGGAGATAAGCCGGAGAATAAAGTATTTACCGGTGACAGCGTGTTAACCCTGGAATCAAAAGGCGCTAACTGGGACGGTAACCTGCCTTATGGACCATTTTTATACCGTAATGTTTCGGGCGATTTTGTGGCCGAGGTAGAAGTAGCTGATGTAAGCGGCCTTAAGGAAAAAAAGGTAGCCGGCAACAGCGATATGGGCTTGATGGTACGCAAAGCAAAACAACCCGGTACTGAAGGCAGCGAAAACCTCATTCAGAACAGTATTTTTCCGGCCTGGAATTGCGGCAACATGCTCACCAATTTTAAAACCGGCGACCGGATGCAAACCAATACTCAAACCGGCTGGAATTATAATCGCTACCTGCAGATCCAAAAATCGGGTGATGTGTTTTACATTAGGAGCAGTAGTGACGGCATACATTGGACTGATCTGCCCGGAAGCCCGGTATTAAGGCCTGATTTAAATAGTGCCGATCTGCAAATAGGGCTTTATCACAGTACCTATGGCCCGCACCGCTCGTATGTTAAATTCTCCAATTTTAAACTCATCAGCAGGAAATAAATATGTAATCCGCTGTTTGGGGCTCTGAAACTAAGCAAGTAAGCCATGTTTAATTAAAAACATGGCTTACCAACAGCGCTATAATCTCGATTGTTTAGTGGATGGGCAGGACTCTGACAAATGTACCCGACGCATTAAAAATTAATGCGTATTTGGTATTGTTTGATGTAATCAACACAACGTAACCTTGCAGGGTTCCGCCGGGGCTTTCAGAAAAAGCTTTATCAAATACGTAGCCCGGATAAGTAGCAGTAAGATAAGTGGTAATAGTAGCCGGTAAGTTAGCTTCAGCTACTACAGCATGTTTTAAATCGTGTCTTTCTATCTGAATACGTTTTACAAGTTTGCCTGCCGCGGTCACCGTTGTTGAGTAAAGTACACCGTTCTGGCTTATCAAAATGTATACGTTATCAGGTGCGATAGAGGCATGCAACAAAGTATCTGTTGGATAGGTTGTTGAAAAATAGCTACTCACAGCAGTAGGAAGGGCCGAAATAGCAATGGTATCGCGGTGTTTACTGTCACGATTATCAAAGAATCCGCCTAAGTGCCATCCTGGTCCTTTAAGGTCAACACCTTCGCGTTGCTCAAGGATGCTTACAAACGTACCCGCAGCAGTGAATTTGAGGCCAACCAAAGCGCTGTTGTATTTGATAACCACAATGTAGTTGGTAACTGTTTTGGTACTATCAGTAATGGAGTACGCTTTTTTGAATGTATAACCGCTGTAATTAGCTGTAAGGTAAGTGCCGATAGCTGTAGGTAATGCGCTAAAAGCAACCGAGTCTTTGGTATCATGCTTGCCATAGCAGCCAACCATATAAACGCTGTCGGTAGTAGTTCCGGACGATGCAAGGCTAATAGCAATGGCGCCGGTTGATGTAACGGCTGATGACGAAACGCTGCCGGCCGAAGCTGATTTTGAAGCGTTCTCCTTTTTACATGATGCCAGGCCAATTATTGTGCCCAGCATCAATAATGAGGCGTAAAATGATTTCATTTTCATAGAATTAATTTAATTGATAATTAGCGCTGCCTTTTTTCGGACAGGTTTAATTAAAGTTAATTTGGAAAATCGGGTCGTCGGGAAATGTGTCGACAAATGAGGGATTTAAATCGATGTATGAAGAATATGTTTTTTGTTGTAGAGACGCATCACATGCGTCTTGCGCATGAAGGTATTTAATGCGCAAATTTGCTGTCCTGTCGGAGATGCATGTGAGGCATCTCGTGAAAAATTTAAACTGGTTAATTGCATCTGGCTAAGCCATCAGTGCTGGAAGCATCAGCAGGTTTGATGATCAGCGCTTTTTCAAAAAAAGGTTTCGCTTCCGCTTTTTTTCCAGCCATAAGCATTGACCAGGCCAGCATATGGTTGCCGTCATAATCAAAGGGGTAAAGCGTTACTACTACCCTAAAAAGCTTAATAGCGGGTTCGTATTGCTTTCGGTTATAATAAATTACGCCGGCCCAATAATTGGCCTGTGTGTTTTGAGGGTCTATTTTAAGGATAGCGAGATATTGTTCAAGAACCTTATCCCAGTTTTGCAAAAAGGACAGGGGTTTTACGTAGCCAAATTTGGCTTCGATAGCACCGGGCTTAAGATTTACTGCTTTTTGATAATAAGTTTGTGAAGCCGGGTAGTTTTTATTGAGGTAATTGAGCCAGCCAAGCCTGATGGTTATTTCATAATTATTTTCCGAATAGTAGGGATAAATGTCGGCGATTGCGGCAACGTAGTTTTTGTTTAACTCGTCGGTGTAGCTGTTGTGAAAGGCTTTTTGAAGCACAGCATTGGTTTGTGCCCGTAGTTGTGCTGTAAATGCAAGTAAAAACAAGGCTGTAAACGTCTTCTTTAAAATTTCCATGTTATACCTAACGTAACAGAGTTTTGGTTATAGTTAACAGCACGGTAAATGTCTGTTTTCTTTTCATAAAAGTAATTTAAATTCAATAAGGCATGGTTACCCAATTGGTAAAAAACGCTTTCGCCGCATTTAAATTTTGTAGGGTCGATGGCATTATACACATAAAGGCCATCGGCATCAAGGTAGTCATCCTGGTCGCCGAAAGCTGCAGCTGTCTCCAGCCAGGTTTTATCCAGTACTTTAAACCCTATCGACTGGCTATATATGAAACTATGAGCCCCGCTTAAATTTGATACAGACGCTTTGCCTATCGTATATAAATTCAGGTTGCCCAAAGGGTAAAAATCTACGCGGGCATCGTATTGTTTCAAAGTTTTGGTAATAAGTTTTCCAAAGTTAACATCTGCCTGCAAATCAACATAACGGGTATCATATTTTACTCCAAACAAGCCCAGGTTGCTTTGGTAAATATTGTTCCGGTAGCTGGTATGCAAATAGTGGTAAGCACCAAGTAAGCTTAAGCTATTGGTAAGCGAGTACTTTGCCTTCGCATAATATTCAAGTTGCCTGTCGGTTTTACCTGTTTGGTTATTATAATCAATATAGCCCGACCTGAATATATTCTGTTTGAAAAACATAAATGATTGATCCAACTGCAAACGCCATGATAACCTTAAACCGATGCCCGCACGTTCAAAAAAGCCGTTGTCGCGTTCGTGGTTATTCGGCAATTTTATGCCGCTTTCCAAAACAGCATCAGTTAAACTAAAGGGTGATAACTTGATAGCATGTAGGGTTGCGGTGTCTAAATGTGATGCATTATAAAACGCTGTGCTATTATTGTTGATATAGGTATTGCAATAATAAGCATATAAACGTGCGGTGGTATTATGTGGATCTTTAAGCAAAACCCGGTTAAACTGGCTGATGGCCGCTTTGTAGCTGCCGGTAAGCATATAAGCATATCCGCATTTAAAACGCAAAGCAGGGGAATCAGCATTATCGGCAACTGCATTGTTCACAAAGCTGATAAGCTGTTTCCAGTCGCCGGCATCGTATAGCTGTTCTGCGGTGCTATCGGCCACAGCAAGTTTATGATCCTGTGCATGGCTTACAAGAACAGCAAATAGCAGGGCAAAAAGAAGGGTTAATTTTCTGTACTCCATTGTGCTTCAATAGGCTTTCCGTTTATATTGATGACGAAGGCCTGCAGGCTGCCATGATCAACAAAAACTGTTGATTCGGCAAGTGGTACTGTTGTCCCTGCAATTTCCTGGTATTGTTTTGATACAATATTTAGCCCCATTTTTTTTACCTGAATGCCGCTTTTATATTTTATGCTGATAAACCGGTAAAACGGCGCAATAAAATCCTGCAACCAAAGCAGTATTTTATTGTCGGTAAGCGGTACCGGGAACTCATCATTTGCCTGGATATATGCTGTATCGTTAAAAATAACTTTATAGGCGGCAAGGTAAAAGCAGTAAAGCAATGATGTTTTATCGCCGTAAAAACTGGTGAAGTAAAACATGGTACCGTTGTTGATAAAATAAGCAACAGCACCGGTTGTTTTGCTGTAAATGTATGATTGGTTCAAAGCATCTTTAAACACTTCCCAATCTTCGATTATACCATTTTCGGCTGTTAGTTTAGCTACAAAACCGGGTTGCAGGTCGAATGCTTTTTTGAGCGATGCATTTGTCTCCGGGTTACTGATCAGCTCATTTTCATTAGGAACAGTGTAGCTTTCAATGCAGTTTTGATTTTTCTTTTTGTTAAAATAATAAGCAAATGGATATGACAGCGTTTTGGACCCGATATAAGGCGTTGCCTGCAACTGAAAATGCAAATGCGGCTCCGGCGACCGGCCCGAATTACCACAGAAACCCAGCAGGTCACCTTGTTTTACAGTATCGCCTGGTTTAACTTTTACAGAATTTTTTTTGAGGTGCGAGAGCTTGGAGTAGAGGCCTTCGGCATGACGGATCACTACAGTATTTCCCCAGTTTTCTTTCAGGTTTTCTTCACCTATATCGTTATCTTCTACATGGTTTACCACCAGTTCCACAATACCATCACCGCAGGCCAGTACCGGTTTGTTGAAACAGTAAAAGTGTTCGGGCAATGTACCCGGATATTTAAATGTTTTCTGCTCATCATCGGTGATTACAAAATCAAGTGCCTGGCCCCATTCGCCTTTGTGGGTTATGGCTCCGTTATAGCCTTGTGATACTGTCCAGTAACCCATAAATGGTAAACTGAGCCTGATGTATTTCAGATCGTTCAGCCTGTTTTGCAGGTTTAAAACATGGTAAAGGTTTTTTTCGGGCGAGTAATACTGAACCGTAGTCAGCTGCAATTTGGGCTGAAAGCCTATCAGCATTAAAAAATAAAGCAGGCTGATATTAAGCACACAAAACGGCAGCGAAAATATAGGCAACGCATGCAGGGCCATTAAGGTTGTTAGGGCATTAATAAGTACGAAACCCGCCGGGATGCAAAGAACTGCCAACAAATAAGAGCGCAGCGAAGGGATGGTAAAAAAGCTCCCGATTGCCATGGCGCCCATCATTAAATTGGCGCCCAAATGGTAATAACTGATGCCCTCGGGGTAAGTATGGGTGATGCTGTTAAAGCCACAAGCTGCCAAAAAGCTAATGATAAGCAAACTGAATGCTATGCGCGAGTGAATTAGCATACCTGTAGCAATAAGGATCCCTGCTATGATATTATGCTGAAACAATACTGCACTTAATGAGCGAAAAAATAAGCTCAGCAGTTTTGGCAATGCTGTGGCCAGATAACCTTCGGCCCCGGCGAGGTTGCCCGGCCCGGTGTAAATTTCTTCGAGCAGGGAACTGCTTTTTTGCAAAATACCTGTGTTGAAAATGCTGTTAGATGCCAGCAGTACAAGCCAAAACACCAATATAAACGGCAGCGAGAGCATGGGTAAACCTGGTTTGCCCATGCGCTTTGATATGATAACAGTAGCAAGCACTACCATGAAGCAGGCAATCAGCAGCCAGCATACAAACATCAGGTTAACCTGAAAAAAAGCGCCAAATGCAATCCCAAGTAATAAACTGTTAAAGTTGTAGGTACCTATGCGGTGGTCTTCGCTATTTTGCTTTAATGGTTTTGTTAGCAGCAATGAAAAAATAACGCAACCCAACCCTGCAAAGCCAGACACCGGGTTGAAGAAAGATACCAGCAGCAAAATAATCCCCAATACCCGGTTCTGCGAAAAAAACAGCACTGAATAAGAATTGATAATGGTTTTTATAAATGCTGGAATTTGCTTCATTTGGTGTTAGTTAAATGAGCCGGTACTAACTCGGGTTCGGCGGTATATTCCAATGTTTCGTTTTTGCGGATGAGGTGGGTGCGCAACTTTTCATCTATCAAAACAACAGCGGGCCTCAGGGTAATGAACTGCATCCATTGGGTCATATTATAAGCGCCAACCTTGTGTACTACAACCTGATCGCCGGGGTTTAGCGCTGGCAGGTTAATACTTTCTCTGATCACATCGATGTTCATGCAAAGGGGGCCGTAGATCACCATGTTTTCGCTATGGGCTACAAAATCCTGTGCCGGGCTTACCTTGTGTTCGTACCAAAAAGATGTAAACAGGATATTAACCCCAAAATCAACAATAATGGCGCCTTTGCCATTTGCCAAACGTTTGTTGGCAATAACGGTGCCCAGCAGGTAACCGGCGTCATCTATTAAAACACGGCCGCTTTCTAATATCAGCAGAGGTAGGTTATCATTAGCAAAGCCAAAATTGAGCAGGGCTGAAGTTATCACTTCGGCAAAATCATCAATAGTTGGTACAGTGTCATTTCCCGGCAGGTAAGCACCTTTCAACGTATTGGTTGAGGGGAAGCCGCCTCCCAGATCAAGATATTCTATTTTATGATTAAGCTCGGTCTGGCAGCGAACAGCCAGTTCTGCCAGTTTATTAGCCGCTATACCATAAGCATCGGCAGAGAGCATATAGGTACCGATATGGCAATGCAAGCCCACCAATTGCAGACTTCCCGAGCCTGTGATCTTTGTAACTGCCGACCAGGCTTCTCCATTTTCATAGTTAAAACCAAAGCGGTCCCAAAGTGGGTAAACGCCGGTATCCATATTTATACGGATGGCCACACGCGGTTTATTGACCAGGTTTTTACTTAATGTAAGCAGTAGGTTAAGCTCATCGAAATGATCAATATGGATCAGCGAATCATGTTCGATGGCCAGCTGTAAATCATTGATGGACTTGCCCGGTCCGTTAAAAATGATCTTGTTGCCAGGTACGCCATTACCTAAAGCTTTACGATATTCAAAGCCTGAAACTACCTCGGCCCAACTGCCTTCCTGGTGAAAAATCTGACAAACGGCGTTGAGGTAATTGGTTTTGTAGCTCCATGCAAATTGTACTTTTGGGTAGCGGGTGCTAAAAGCGCGGTATGCAGCCCGGTAGTTTTTGCGGATCTGTTTTTCGGACAATACGAACACCGGCGAACCGTAGTTTTCGATAAGGCTTTTAACTGAAACGCCATCGATGCTTTTAACAGGCTGCACACCGGCGCGGGAGCCGAATTTGTTAAGGGCACCGGCCTGTAGTTTTTTTATATATGGTTTCTCGTATGGCAGCTTTTCCATCGTTATAAATTATAATTCGCCAAACGCCGAGATCTGCTGAAAATCGGCGATGTCGGCGATATGGTCCCACGAATACCGGACAAACAGTTTGCCGGCCTGGTAATCGGTAAAGGGTTTAATAACTTCGCCCAATGCCATTTTAGTTAATGCTGCAGGTTGATTTTGCCCGGCGGCCACGGTTAAGTAAATCCATGCCGGAAACCGCGGGTTAATTTCCAGTATGTATAAATGCCCTTCGACGGTGCTCATGATCTCCATTTCGTAACCGCCTTTCCAGTTGGTGGCACTTGCAAAATGATTGGCCAACTGGGTAAGCTTGTCATCTTTAACCGTAACGCCCGCCCAGGCTTTCCCTTTATCGGTAATATAAAGTTTGCGCATAGCCACCAAGCCGATGTTGTTGCCATTACCGTCGCCAAGTGCCGCCATGTTGATTTCGTTGCCCTTAATGTATTGCTGAGCTATTACCGGTATGCCCCAGGCTGCATATAATTGATGAAAGGCTTTCAATGCCTGATCCATCGTATATACAACATAAGCATCATAAAACTTACCTTTTATTACCATAGGAAAGTTGAACTCATCAGCCGCTTTTTTAATATCGTCGGTCGTGTAAAGCTTATGATCGGCAGGCACATAAAAGCCATTTTTTGTGCCGAAATTTTTTAGGTTCACCTTATCTCTTAACGCCAGTTGCTGGTGTGTTGGGAGATAAGTTGCTATGCCCATTTGCTGCAATTGAGGCGCTATCTTTATAAAATTGAACAGCTCCGAATCAAAGTTGGGGATAATGAGATCAAGTTTGTCCTGTTCGTTGATATATGTCAAACGTTCAACGAGGGCTGCCGTACCTTCGGTTGGATAGGGGATCTGGTAAGTTTTATTTACCCACCCCCGCAGATAAATCCCGGGCTCCAGCGACTCATACGATAGGCCAATTATGCGCAAGCCATCTCCAAAACACTCTTTTAAAGAACGGATGACCGCCATCCCAGGACCCGGATTGTCATTGGCATTAAGCCCGGTGACGGCAATACATAAATTAGCGTACTTGTTTGGCATCATCCTTAAATTTCGAGCAGGTTTGCTTCTTTTAGCTGCAGCATCCAATTATCCCAATCCAAGTTAAGCTGGCTTTCGCTCACTTCATACCTGCTCAGAATATCCTGCTTGATATCATCTTCGGTTTTGCCGCTTTTCATAGCCTCAAGCAGTTTTGCCGCCATACCGTTACCGGAAAATGAATCGCCGGTGGCAGGGTTAAAAATAAACCCGTTTTCGCTGGTGGCTATGTTGCTCTTGAGTTTCATTTTATAAGTGCAGAGTTGTTTAATTAATAAAAGCTAAACTTAGCAGGTTTATATGAGTTTACAAAACCAGCTTCAGGATGCCATCAGGTATTCTATCCTTGATGCAAGTACTTCCATATCCAGCGGTTTTACAAACAAGGCATCGCATTTATAAGAGTCGGCCTGTGCTTTTTTTGTTTTAAAAGCGGTTACAATAATGATAGGTACATTGCATAGCTGCTTATCATCCTTAAAGTCCCGGCAAACCAGTTCACAATCGTTATCTACCAACAAATAATCCAAAATGATCAAATCCGGATTAATCATTTTAGCTTTATCATATATAGCATTGGGGTCAAAAGTTAAATGCACATTAAAATCGCCATAGTACATAATGTCATCAATTACCGATAACATCCGGCTGTTTTTATCAAGTACTAAGATGGTTTTTTTATTGTCTGCAGTTTTCATGACTTTAAGGATTAGTGTCAATTTTAACAATATAAAGTTGAGGCTATTTAAGGGGCTATAAAATAATGTGTCGTTCAACGCCTTTAATGTGCCGATGAATTGATTATTTGTGCCAGTTTTTGATAAAATCGGTATAGTTTGTACCTACAGGAAGCTCTACGTCGGTTAGTTTTACCTTGCGGTTGTGGATAGACCTGATCAGATCGCGCGCTACCACGAAGCTGCGGTGAATACGGATAAACTTTGATGCAGGCAGTTTTTCAATTGCACTTTTCAGGGGCATAAGCGTTAGTATGGGTTTGGCTACGCCCAGCATATGAATCTTGATGTAATCCTGCATGCTTTCAATATATTCAATGTCTTTAATGTTGATCTTGATCAGTCTGTATTCTGAATGCACATACAGGAAATCGCTTTCATTCGGGGTATCGGTATGTTTGTACTGGTAATAGCCAATTGCCTTTTGAACCGCCGTGTCAAAGCGCAGGTTATTGATCGGTTTCAGCAGGTAATCAACCGCCTCCAGTTCGTAACCTTCATACGCATAATTTTTGTAGGCAGTGGTAAAAATGATCATCGGTTTATCGGCCAATGATTTTACCAGGTCAATGCCGGTGATATCGGGCATGTTAATATCTATGAACAATACATCCACCTTGTTCATTTTCAGGTATTCCCCGCCCGATATAGCATCCTCAAAAGTATTGACCAATGTTAACGCGGGATAGCCAGCTACATATTTTTCAATTATCTGAAGGGCCAGTGGCTCATCATCAATAGCTACACATTTTAACTGCATAATAGATAGTTTTAAGCGTTAATCTCCAGTTCGACAGTGAAATTGCCATCGGCCGAGCTGATGTCAAGCCGGTGTTTGTTAGGGTAAATATGTTGCAGGCGCTGACGGTTATTGGCAATGCCGATACCTTTTCGTTCTGTGGCAGGTCGTTTTTCGAAAATGGTATTTTTGCAGATGAACAGCATTTGGTTGCCGTTTACCCTTAAGCAGATATTGATAACTGATGGCTGATGTTTACTTACGCCGTATTTAAAAACGTTTTCAATAAAGGTCATCAGTATCAGGGGCGGAATTTTTTGGTTGTCTATCTTGCCCGAAACCTCAAAATCAAGCGTTGTTTTTTTACCGAGGCGCAGGCGTTGCAGATCGATATAATCGTTGATACAATCAACTTCGTTTTGCAGCAAAACAAAATCCTCCGTTACCTCATCGGTTACGTAGCGCATGATATTGGAGAGTTTCATGATACTTTCGGAAGTATGCGCACTATTGGTAACCGATAAGGCATAAATATTATTCAGGGTATTGAATAAAAAATGAGGATTGATCTGGGCTTTAAGAAAAGAGAGTTCGGCATGGGCTTTTTCGGCCTCGGCGCGGGTAACCATCTGCTCGGTAAGTTGCCATTTTTGAACCGTGGCAATGGCAACGCTCAGTCCCATCACAATGATAAAAATAAATAAGCCTACCATATCAATATTACCTGATTGGTGAATGAAAATAATGCGGTTGGCAGGTTTAAGGCTGGGGTCCTGCATCCGCAGGTCCTCGTGTGGCAACGGGCCAAAAGGCATGTTTTGCTGATTGGGAGCTGAGCTGTCAATACCTGTAGGCGTAATTTGCGGCCCTATAGGCTGCGGATTGGGGGCTGTTGTTGCTACAGGTTTATTCCCTTTAATGAGATTGTGAAGAAGCAGGTTATCAAAAGGCTGCAAAAAGTAAACACAGCCTGAAAGTAATAGCACAATAAGCCCATACCAGACATATCTTTTACGGAACACGAACTTAGGCACCAGGTACCAGGCGTTCAGGTAAAACATAAAAATATAGGTGAGACAAAACAGCCAGTAGTAAGGTGAAAACAGGACGGCATAGGTGCCGGCGCTGCTTTGCTGTGTGCGGTTCATGAATAATAGCGGGAACCCTAAAAACACAAGCCAGCCTGCAGCATGAATGAAAAAAGTGGTTGCTTTTGAGCGGATCATTTTATTTTAAGATTCTTTTATTCATCAATGCCGAAGCTACTGGCTGGCACATATTTCAGCATCTAATTTAAAAAAAGCACCTGTACATTGCACAGGTGCTTCATCTTATACGAAAAAAACTATAATTCAGTGTCCCTGCTTCTGAATTATAAATCAAAGGTGAAGATGAGCGGGAGTTTTAACAACCATGTGTCGGTGAATTGGGAAATTGTATAGATGAACGGAGGGAAGCGGCGCGTTTTACCAAAAAATAGGAATGAGTGGATTATACAAGAAAGCCCCCTTGCACTCGCTGCTTGGGGGCTGTCACCTAAACCTTATCACTGATCAAATTATTATTTGACGGTGTAAAGGTAGTCGCGCGGCCTTAATTTGAAATTTTGTACCGACGAATTGCGGGATTGAATGGATGGAAGAGGCTTTGCAAGCTTTTTGTATCTGAAAACACTGTTAGTTTGATATCGAAATATGGTTTAGAACATGAATTCCTTACCGGCTTCGATACTACTAATTCTTGTTATTTGGTATATTTATGCTTAGTAGTTTAATTTTAATGTGCAAATGAAATTTGACGTTGTAAAAGTACAGGAGATAGATATTGAATCGCATCGCCGGTTATTTCTTGCAGAAGCAAAATTTCAATTTGTGTATAACAAATGTCATGGTGCAGGTTGGGTAGACACTTATCTTTTTAAAGATAATGACATCCCTGTTGGTTATGGTTCGGTATGGGGAAAAGATAAACGCGAGGAAAGGGATACTATATGTGAGTTCTTTTTAGATAAACCTTTCAGAAAGCATGCCAGGCAGATCTTTCAGCAATTTATAAAAGCCTCGGGTGCCAGTTTTGTAGAATGCCAAACCAATGATATTTTACTTGCGGGTATGGCGTTTGAATCAACAAAAAACATCAATGCCGAGGCCATTCTGTTCGAAACGGCTTTTGAAACGGCATTTGCAATAGATGATGCGCAGTTTGTAAAAAGTAAAAATGCAGACGAATGGAATGCTTACAGTATGCAAAAAGATGGTGAAGTTATTGCTACAGGTGGTTTTATCTGGAATTATAATTTCCCTTATATCGATATTTACTATGAAGTAAAGGAAGATTTAAGAAGACAAGGATATGGCGTTTTCCTTATGCAGGAGTTGAAAAAGGAAGCCTACCGGTTAAATAGGGTTCCTGCAGCCCGGTGCAACGTCAATAATCACGCTTCTAAGGCACTTCTTCTGAAAGCCGGCATGCGGGTGTGCGGCTACATTATAATGGGTGAAATAATCAAATGAATTATTTATAAGCCCGGTTACTTTTTGAATTACATTGTTACCTTAAGCTTATTGCGCACAATCACGATATAAACGAATATGAAGCTGCTTCTCACTTCTGCCGGTATAAGCAATATAAGCATTCAAAATGCGCTCATTGAACTACTGGGCAAGCCAATTGCTGAATCGAATGCCCTTTTTGTCCCTACGGCGATATATGCCATTCCTAATGGCGGCGACATAGTACGAAGGGTAATTCGCGGATCGTTAGGCGATCCTTTTTGCGAATTAGGCTGGAAATCGCTGGGGTTGCTGGAGCTAACGGCGCTGCCAAGCATCAAACAAGAACTTTGGGTTAATATGCTCAATGAAACTGATGCCTTGTTGGTAGGTGGAGGCGACTGCCAATATCTGACCTATTGGATGCAGCAATCCGGCCTGGCAGAGCTGTTGCCATCGTTATTGCATAAAATGGTATACGTAGGTTTAAGCGCCGGCAGTATGATTATGACCCGGTTTGGCACAACCTATGGCAACCATGTGTTACCGGCTAACAGTGATAAGTCGCTGAATGTTGTTGATTTTGCTATTCATCCTCATTTAGACCACGAATGGTTCCCTGAGAATTCACTGGCCAATATTGAGAAACTGGCTGCTTCCATACCTGTACCATCATACGCTATTGACGATCAAACCGCCATTAAAGTTGTCGATGGAGTAATTGAGGTTGTTACCGAAGGACATTGGAAATTATTTAATCCCTGATATTTGTTAGCATTATAAGTTAAATACTCATTTGCGGTGCATATCCTGCTTTAAACATATTCACAAAAGAACGGGGAGTTAACACCTGCAGTTTATCCACATGGGGTAATGCTATTCCTTCTTCATATCCCACGGCGCTCCACAAGTGCAACTCGTCATCTTTAAGCAAATATGGCCGCCCCACATGAATCACAAAAGTTCCGTTTGGCAATGCCCTTATATTTTCGTCATAAGTAACTTTTGACTTATCGGCGGTAATTCGCTCGGCCTGTAAGATGTCATCTATTTTGGATACTGGTGTTTTCATATCGAAACCATATTGCGGGTTTCCTTTTAGCCAAAACTGTTTGAACTTTTGATAGTCTTTATACCGGCATTGAAAGCAAGGGCGGTGCCCGGCCGAAAATGCGGTAGCTTCGTCAAGGAAGAATAGTTCCGTCCACCGGTTGGGCTGCATGATTTCCCGATGGCGGCCCCTGAACTCCAAAACGCAGGTTATCCATGCTTTGATTTTAAAGGGGCGTACTATCTCCTTGCACTCATTATGTATTACGCCGCGGTTACCGAGCCAGGCGCCACGTTCGGGAGTTTTAATGAGTTGGCCAAATGGATTTACGCGGTTCTGCAGCATCGGTTAAAATTACATCAATGTGTTTAAGAAAGTGCATCATGAAATATAATGCCCAGGCTATGGCGCTTACCGCTGTGAACCGGGCTTACTCCATGTTTCATATTTACCCTGTAATAACCTTTGCTGCCTTTTACCGGCCTAAAGTTAGTGGTAAATAAAACCATATCACCCATGTCAGGAGTAAGTACATTAACTTTTGATTGTGCCCGTGGAATTTGCTCGGTGATTACAAATTCGCCGCCGGTATAGTCTCTGTCATGTTGGTCGAGCATGAAAACCATTTGGATGGGGAAATATACTTCGCCGTAAAGGTCCTGGTGCAGGGTGTTAAATCCGCCTTCTGTGTATTGCAATATCAGGGCTGTGGGTTTGGTTTGCCCGGCTTCATGGCTTAACTGTTTCATTTCTTCATGGGTGCCGGGGAATCGTTTGTCAAAACCAAGTTCATTCATCCATTTATTGGCGACAGGTACGATGTACGGATAAACACTCTCCCTTAAATCGGTTATAATTGCAGGCAGCGGGTATTTATAATATTTGTATTCGCCATATCCAAATCTGTAGCGCTCCATGTTGACGGCTTTGCGGTAAGCATCTGCGTCATATTCGCTGATTAATGTATCGCAGTAGCGTTCACCTAAAACCTGTTTAACAATTGCAAAACCGTTGTCATGTAATGTTTTATTAATTTGATCCCAATCAAGATTTTTGATGCGATCTTTAAGTGTTTGTTCTGGTGTCATTTTTGTTATTTTGAATAGTATCAAAACTATCATTAGGAAGATTGGCGGGCAATCCGATTCTTGCGGAATTTATACTGTCGGTTCCATCGAAGAGAAATTATTAAATACATATCATGGAGATTAAACTTAAACGGGTTTATGAGCCTTATGCCGAGGCAGATGGTGTTAGGGTTTTGGTGGACCGCCTTTGGCCGCGGGGGATAAAAAAGGAAGACCAACGGATTGACAAGTGGCTTAAAGATGTAGCACCATCTAGCGAGCTAAGAAAATGGTATAATCATGATCCTGAAAAATTTGAAGCCTTTAACCAAAAATACTGTGCCGAAATTGAGGGTGCAAAGGCTTTGGATGAATTAGTAGATTATATCAGGCAGCATAAAACAGTGACATTGCTGTTTTCTTCAAAGGAGCCGAAATTGAATAATGCGGTAGTATTGAAAAAGATTATTGATGAGTATATTGCTTAAAAACTCCGCAAGAACCGGATTGTTGAGCTTAGGCAGGGCCGGTACCTTTGTGTTATAAAATATAAAAAACACAATTGGATTTATTTAATTATAAGGCTTTATGAAAACTCAGCAAGAGATAGATTATACCCGCATAGCCGACGCGATTGGCTTTTTTAGGGAGAATTTTAAGGCACAGCCTAAACTGGATGAAGTAGCGGAACATGTTAATTTAAGTCCCTTCCATTTTCAGCGGATGTTTAAGGACTGGGCAGGGGTAACCCCAAAACAATTTCTGCAATATTTGAGTGTGGAGCACGCCAAGGAAATCTTGAAACATGAAGACGCGAATGTTTTTAATACCGCGCTGGAGACAGGTTTTTCGGGAGGTGGCCGGCTGCATGACCTTTTTATTAAGGTAGAAGGTATGACCCCTGGCGAATACCGCAACGGCGGAGCCATGCTGCACATCAACTATTCGTTTGCTGATACACCATTTGGTAAGGTGATTGTAGCATCGACCGCTAAGGGGATTTGCCATATGGCTTTTGTTGATGAGTGCGAAGAGAAGGCATTGGAGCAACTGAAGATAAGTTTTCCTAACGCGGTATTCAACCAGTTAGTTGACAGGATCCAGCAGAACGCCTTGTTTATTTTTACCCAGGATTGGAGTCGTTTGGATGAGATCAAGCTGCATTTAAAAGGAACCGATTTCCAGATCAAGGTGTGGGAGACGTTATTGAAAGTACCTCCCGGCGGATTGACCACTTATGCCTCACTTGCCAGAAAAGCAGGTAGCGAAAATGCTTATCGCGCAGTCGGCACAGCGGTAGGTAATAACCCCGTAGCGTTCCTGATCCCTTGCCACCGGGTAATCAAATCAACCGGCGAAATCGGTCAATATCATTGGGGCAGTACTCGTAAAAACGCAATAATAGGCTGGGAAGCAGCGCTAAAGGATCGGGTTGAATAAGGTTTGTGAGCAAGGGGAATATGCAATTCCCTTCAAGCATCCGCGCTCACATAGCAACGCTAAAATAAGCGTGGACGTAAACATGAAAATGAGCATTTCCCGTTTTGCAGGTGGAACAACACATCAGTATGGAGTAAGTGCTGGCTCATCAAAAACTGTGTCTGCAGTTGCTGCATCGCTGAACCCATCCGCCAGGAGAATCTGCAGGTGAATAAAATAGAAATATCTACGGGGAAAATTTTAAGCCATAACCTGCGTTATTTTAGCTCACCTGTCATGATTAGCTGAATGCGTAACACCATAAAAATTACCTGGTATTTTTATAAATCGATGTCGTTATGGTGCATGACCATCAACATGATCTGCATCTACTATTTGCTTCGCGGAGAGGTTAATATTGTAGAATCATACATTTTTAAAATAATGAGTTATGGTTTAATCATCGGGTTCCGGTATTATAATTACAACTCAACTAAAACCTTCTTCTACTTCCGTAATGCAGGTTACGGGATCGACAAGTTATACCTGTACGCCCTTACGTGCGATGCCATGGCCTACGGAATACTGCTATCACTCTTAAAACTGGTAAAATATTGGGTCAGTATATTTTAAAAACCGACAGCGTTCACCTCGAGTTTGATGGACGCAAAATTTTACAGGATATTTATCTCGATTGCCGCCAGGGCGAGGTGGTAGGCTTGCTTGGCCGCAACGGCTGTGGCAAGTCATCGCTGCTGCGGGTTATTTTCGGTAGCCTGAAGCCAACTTACAAGCACGTCAGCATCGACGATAAACACATTTATAAAGGTTATGACGATGGTCGGGTAGCTTATTTGCCCCAGCACAATTATCTGCCGCAAAATATAAAGATCCAAAGCCTTGCTGGTACCATTATCGACCCTCAATTTACTGATGAATTTACCTCATTGTCAATTTACCAGGATCATCATCACAAAAAGCCCGGCCAGCTATCCGGCGGAGAACTCAGGCAATTGGAAACCCTGATGTGTATTTACAGCCGGGCAGATTTTATATTGCTCGATGAGCCATTTACTCATGTTTCGCCGGTGCAGGCGGAAATGTTTAAGGGTATCATTCGTAAATGCGCTAAGGTAAAAGGTATCATTGTTACCGATCATCAGTATTATAATATCCTTGACGTGGCCGATAGAATAGTACTAATTACCGACGGGAGCACCAAAGCCATCAACAGCCCTGATGATCTGATCAGGCACGGCTATATTAATCACATTATTTAAATGCCGGGAGGTGTAACTTAAAGTGTAAAACGAGGGTCTGACAGGTATATACTTCATACCATGTTCAGGGTTTACTTATTGTTCGCTTTTTTAACTTTCTGCTGTTTGGGTGCAGCGGGAAGCGGGAAAACGACCATTAATGGCATCACCTTTAAAAACGTACAACCAAACCCGGATCCTTCACCAACCGGCGATTTTAAAACCTTGGTCATCCCCATAAAAAGAGCTGGTAACCTGATTGTTATTGAAGCCCAGATCGATACCCTTGAAGGTAATTTTGTGCTGGATACCGGCGCGCCGTACCTGGTTTTAAATGAAACCTATTTTAGGGATCTGCCACACGTAGCTGAGCAGGAATCTGCAGGAATCAACGGCGTTGCCGGCAGTTCTTTTACTACTTATATCCGTAATTTTAACATCCTTGACCTACATTATCCAAGGCTCAGGGCCGATGTTACCGATCTGTCTTCTATCGAAAACAGCAAAGGGATCAAAATATTGGGATTGCTGGGTACCCGGTTATTTTCAGATTTTGCCATTACAATCGATCTGTTCCGTAATACACTATATATTCAAAAGCTTGACGAAAACGGCAATATCCCTCCGGCTGAGAAAGTATTTCATGACCGGTTTATGGTAAGCCCTTTCCGCATACTTAATGATGTTATTTTAATGAAGGGTACTGTTAACGATAATTCGCTTTGGTTCGCTTTTGACAGCGCCGCAGAAACCAGCTTGCTCGATTACAGGAGATCAAAAAAGCTAATGCCCGATATGGAGGTAGTTAGCCGCTCAAAAATTATGGGGATTGGCGGTACTTCTATCGAGGTGATCTATACCCGTTTTGATAACCTGGTTGTGGGCGACCGCAAGTATATGAAAAACCGGATCCTGATCACCAATCTCGAAAAAATGGGGAACGCTTATGGTTACACAATAGATGGTGTATTGGGTTACGATTTCTTTGTAAGGGGCATATTCACTATCAACTTTGTTAAAAAAGAATTTGAAATGTACATTTACAATAATCAGTAATGAAAAGAGGGGCCTATATAGTTATTGTTTTTTTTGCGATGGTTTGCATGGCTTTGTCTGCAAGCGCGCAAAAACGCGGTAAGCTGGTTATGGGCGGCGATAACCTGAGGCTGCTCATTGATATGCGGTCGACTAAAGCGGAGGTAGATAGCTTGCTCAAAAAAGCCGGGTTAAAAGGTGCAAATGCCGCTGCTATTTTGAAGGGCGATTTTACCGCCCTGAAAAAAGACGGCTGGACAATGGCCGAAAAACAGGGAAATGTAATAGAGTTCGACAGGCCGCTTGAGGCCCTTAACCTGAACCCACAAGTTACTCCTTACCTGATAACTACTAAAATAGATAACAATGATAATGAGTCGCCGGGGTATCCGGCTGATGTTAATTTCGGTATCAATAACTTTGCTAAAGTCACTGTTCATGAATTAGCATCTGGTTTAACCCGTTTCTTTTTGCCCGGCTACGCCCAAAGTAAAAGGGTACTGCTATCAGGCAACTTCAATAACTGGAGCACCCTTAAAGGTATCATGGCCAAAACCGACAGCGGTTGGATTGCCGACATAAAGCTGAAACCCGGCAAATATGAATATAAATTTATTGTGGATGGCCATTGGATCAGCGACCGTTATAATAACCTGGTGAGCGACAATGACGATAATTCGATATACTTTCGTTATAACTACACTTTTAAGCTGAACGGATACGTCAATGCCCGTAAAATAACACTGGCGGCGAGCTTTAATGATTGGGACCCTAACAATATCGTCCTCGAGAAAAGTCCCAAAGGCTGGCAAAAACAGCTTTACCTGCACGAAGGTACACAGGCATATCGTTTCCTGGTTGATGGCAAATGGATCACCGACCCGGCTAATCCCAATAAGATCCAGGCCGCTGATGGATATACAAACTCAATACTGAACCTTGGCGAAACGGTTGTGTTTAAGCTTGATGGTTATACCAGCGCAAAGAAAGTGTACGTAGGCGGAAGCTTCAATAATTGGGAGCTTGGCTTGATCCCGCTTACCAAAACCAAAACGGGCTGGGCATCGGCCTTAATTATTCCGCCGGGCAATTATGGCTATAAGTTTGTTGTGGATGATAACTGGATCACCGACTCCAAAAACCCTCGTAATATGATGGAGGGCGGCGTTGTTAATTCATATATTTCGGTGAAGCCAAATTATACGTTTAAGCTAAGCGGATTTAATAATGCTAAGAGCGTTCATTTAGCGGGCAGTTTTAATAACTTTGATGATTTTGGTTACACACTCGCTTTTAACGGTAAAGAGTGGACTGTAAGTGTTTACCTGAAACCAGGCAAGCAACTGTACAAGTTTATTGTGGATGGTAAATGGATGATAGACCCTGGCAATAAACTTTACGAACCTAACCAATATAATTCGGGTAATTCCGTTTTATGGATCGAACAATTATAGAAGCAGGATTGCAAGAATCAAGATACATAAAGAAGCAAAAAAAATAAAGAAGCTGGATAAGAAAGATCTTGATTCTCATAGTCTTGCATCATGATTCTCGTATTCTCGCATCTTGGTTCTCATATTTTTGCATTTTGACGCTCACCTCGTTATATTAGCTAAAATACCATATCTGTTATGACCATCCCTATATACCAGGCCGACGCATTTACCGATAAGCTTTTTGGCGGTAACCCGGCGGCAATTTGTCCGCTTAATGAATGGCTGCCCGATGTTACCATGCAAATGATAGCCATTGAAAATAACCTTGCCGAAACCGCTTTTTTTGTGAAAAACGGGGATGGCTACAAATTGCGCTGGTTTACACCGGAGTATGAGATTGACCTTTGCGGGCATGCTACGCTGGCATCGGCACATATCCTGTTTTCGGAACTGGGCTATGAGGGTGATACCATTCATTTTGAAACTGTAAAAGCCGGAACGCTCGCCGTAAAGCGTGATGGCGATAAATATACGATGGATTTTCCGTCGCGCCCACCAATCCCCATTGAGGCGCCGAACGGACTGGCCGAAGCGCTTGGCGAAAAGCAGCCTATAGCCTTTTTGCGCTCGCGCGATTACTTTATTGTTTATGAAACTGAACAGGATATCAGGGAGCTTACGCCCGATTTCTTTGCCATGTCAAAAATGGATACTGTGGGTATCATAGCTACCGCACCTGGCGAAAACTCTGATTTTGTTTCCCGCTTTTTTGCGCCCGGCGCAGGTATTCCTGAAGATCCGGTTACCGGATCTGCACATTGTAACCTGATCCCGTACTGGGCAAAACGCCTGGGTAAAGATACGCTTCATGCCTATCAGCTCTCAGCCCGCCGCGGCGAACTTTGGTGCGAGCTTAAAGGCGACCGCGTGTTGATGAGTGGCAAAGCGGTTACTTATTTGAAGGGGGAGATAAGGGTTTAAATTATAAATTGTCATTACGAATATGTAAAAGTCCGGCTCGCTAAAGATAAATGGCAAAAAAGGAGTTGTCACCCTGAGTTACCGAACGGTTGAGTGCAGAGGCCTGCCCACCATCCTTCGAGGAACTCAGTATGACACCCTTTTTGAGTTGTCATCGGTAGGAACAAAGCAATGACGTTATACAAACCCTGCCAGTAACCTTTTGCCTTTATCCTTTTACCTTTAACCTCAAAATATATTTAAAAACTTAATTATTTATAATTACTTTGGAGGTTTGGACTTTGCAAGGTACTTAATAAATTAAATGCAGCTTACCCGTTTAGAAATCAAGGGCTTCAAGAGTTTCGGCGATAAAATAACCATCAATTTTAATGAGGGTGTTACCGCTATTGTAGGCCCTAACGGTTGCGGTAAGTCAAATGTTGTTGATTCTATCCGTTGGGTTTTGGGTGAGCAAAGCACCCGGATGCTCCGTTCGGAAAAAATGGATAACGTTATTTTTAACGGTACCAAAAGCCGTAAATCAGCTAACCTTGCCGAGGTTTCCCTCACTTTTGATAATACCAAAAACGTACTGCCTACCGATTATTCGCAGGTAACGCTTACCCGTAAACTTTATCGCACAGGCGAAAGCGAATACCGACTTAACGATGTACAGTGCCGTTTAAAGGATATTACCGATCTTTTTTTGGATACGGGTATCGGCTCCGACTCCTATTCTATCATCGAGCTCCGGATGATCGATGAGATCATTACCAACAAGGAGGGCTCACGCCGTAACCTGTTTGAAGAAGCATCGGGCATCTCCAAATACAAGCTTCGTAAAAAGCAAACTTTCAGCAAGCTGAAAGAGACAGAGGCTGATCTGGCCCGTGTGGATGACCTGCTATTTGAGATTGAGAAGAACCTCAAATCGCTGGAGAGCCAGGCGAAGAAAACTGAACGATACTATCGCCTCAAAGAGCAGTATAAAACATTGAGCATTATGCTGGCTTCGTTCAGGATCGTGGCTTTCAGCGAATCATTGAAAAAGATAGAGGAGCAGGAGCTAAAGCACAAAGCCGAGAAAGGTGATATCGTAGCCCAGATTGATACTTTGGAAGCAACGCTGCAACAGCAGAAGCTGGATAGTATCACCAAAGAAAAGAACCTCTCTGTTCAGCAAAAAACTACTAATGAATTTGTTTCAAAGATCCGGGCTTACGAAAGCGAAAAGAAGATCAAGAATGAACAGTTGAAGTTTCAGCAGGATAAAGAATCGCGTCTGACTGAAGAGTTAGAACGGGACAAAAACCAGCTGAACCACGTATTATACAATATCAAGCGTTTAAGCGAGGAAAAGGCTACTGAGGACGAAACCCTGCAAACTATTCAAAGCAGGGTAACTGATTTAAAGGAGGCTGTTGACGAATTACGGGCACAGCAAACCGAAGCACGTAACGAGCTAAACGAGCTTAACAATGTCAACACCCGCCTGCAAAACCAGGCTTACAAAGCCGAAAAGGATCTGGACATCTTACAGATCCAGCAACAGGCTTTAGAACAGGAAAGCCAGCGGAATATGGAAGATACCACCAATAAAGAGGTGGAGCTTTCGCACTTTAACCAGGTGGTTGCCGAGCTGCAATACCGCAAGGAAACGCTTGATGATGAATTTCAGCAGGCTGTCGAGTTTGAAAATAAGTTAAAAGAACAAATTGCCGAAACCGATGTCGAGTTGAATTCGGTTAAGGATACCATTATAAAAGAGAGCCGCCGCCTTGATGCCAAGCAAAACGAATACAACCTTACCAAAAGCATGGTTGATAGTTTGGAAGGTTTCCCGGAGTCAATAAGGTTCCTGAAAAAGAATACCGATTGGGCCAAAAATGCACCGCTGTTTAGCGATGTGCTTTTTTGTAAGGAGGAGTTTCGTGTAGCTATCGAAAACTACCTTGAACCGCTCATGAACTATTACGTAGTTGAAAGCTATGACGATGCGGTGAAGGCCATCAACCTGCTCGGTAATTCGACTAAAGGGCGCGCAAACTTCTTTGTGCTGAACAACTACGCTGATGAAGCGCCCTCACAAATCAGCTTCGAAAAGGAAGGTGCTATCCCTGCGCTGAGTGTTATTGAGGTTGATAAACATTACCTGCCACTTTGTAATTACCTGCTTAAGGGTGTTTATTTGGTTGATGACGATAAGGAAGGGCAAATCAACAGCGAAACTTTGCCGCAGAGCGTGGTGCTGATAGGTAAAAGCGGTAAATTCAATAAATCAAAACATACCATGGCCGGTGGGTCGGTGGGTTTGTTTGAGGGTAAAAGGATTGGTCGTGCTAAAAACCTGGAAAACCTGGCCAAGGAGATCCGTGGGGTAGAGAACCAGATAGGGACGTTCCGTGCAAAATCTGATGAATTGCAGAACAAACTTGCTGCTTTACGTTCGTCAACCAAGGCAGCTGAGATCAATGAGCAGCAACAGATCCTGAACAGGTTAAATAATGAACTTATTACTGTTAAAACCCGCCAGGAGCAGTATCAGACCTTTATTGAGAACAGCCTTAACCGCAAGGAAGATATCGCCCGCAAAATTGCAGGGATCAAAGATGAAATGGCTGCCTTGCAGCCGCAACTGGCCGAGCTGAAAACCCAGCGGCAGATTCAAAGTGATTTATTGGCCGATAAGCAGATGGCTTTTAATGAACTGAACGAATACGTATCCGTACAGTCAAACGCCTACAACCAGGAAAACATCCGTTTTCATCAGCAACAAAATAAGGTATCGGGTTTAATGAAAGACCTTGACTATCGTGATACCCAGCAGGAAAGCCTTGAAACACGTATCCGCCAAAATAGCAGCGAGCTTGAAAAAGTAAAAGTTGCTATACAGGAAAACCTGAAGCTGGCCGATAACTCGGATGATAACCTGCTTGAAATGTATGAGCAGAAGGAAAACCTGGAAAAGGCTACACAGCAAGCCGAGCAGGAATATTATCAATGGCGCGGCCTGATAACCGAAAATGAGAACCAGGTAAGCTCATTAAGGCGTAAAAAAGAAAATAGCGAAGTTATTGAGAACGAGCTGCGCGACGAACGAAATAATTTAAAGATAGACCTGAATGCGCTGAAAGAGCGTCTTTCTGTTGAATTTAATATAGATATTGAGGACCTGCCCGAAAGCGAAGTGCCCGAGGGTGAAAGCGAACAGGACCTTCGGGAAAAAGCTGAAAAGCTGAAAAAACAACTGGATGATTTTGGGGCCATAAACCCAATGGCGGTAGAGGCCTATAACGAAATGAACGAACGTTATACTTTTATCCAGGCGCAAAAGAAAGACCTGAGCGAAGCCAAAGCCTCATTATTGGCTACTATTCAGGAGATTGACGACACCGCGAAAGATAAGTTCATGACCGCGTTTATTATGGTGCGCGAAAACTTTATCAAAGTATTCCGCTCACTGTTTAATGAAGAGGACTCATGCGATCTGATTCTAACCGATCCTGATCATCCGCTCGAATCGGATATTGATATCATCGCGAAGCCAAAAGGTAAACGACCATTATCTATCAACCAACTATCAGGAGGGGAAAAAACCCTTACGGCAACGGCTATACTGTTTTCGCTGTACCTACTAAAGCCTGCACCTTTCTGTATTTTTGATGAGGTTGATGCGCCGCTTGATGATACCAATATCGATAAGTTCAATAACATTATCCGTACCTTCTCCAAAGACTCTCAATTCATCATTGTATCCCACAATAAACGCACTATTGCCAGTACAGATGTTATTTACGGCGTAACCATGGTTGAGCAGGGGATTTCCCGCGTTGTCCCTGTAGATTTAAGGGAACTGGCTGATTAGAGCTTAAAGCCTAAGGCGGAAAGCTAAAAAGCTCGCGCCGTTGTCACCAACAACTTTCTATATCCATATGATTTTATTAATCACTAAAGCCGTTAGCATAGCATAAAGTTGTTGGTGACAACACTAACACGGCAAAGGTCGATCAAATAAAAGCTTTATGCTTAAAGCCGAAGGCGTTGAGCTTTTATAATAAAAAGGCGAAAAACTTTTCAGCCCTCCGCCTTTAAATGATACAGAAAAATTTTATTTCTTCTTTTTAAACACCGATGGTGTTTTAAGCATCAAACCTTTTACTTTGCTGCGAGTGAACCTCTGTTCCATCGCACGTTTTTGATCTGCTGAAAGGACATTTTTTGATGAACCGGCCAGGCTTTGTGTCTGTACCGAACGGGTTATATACTTACCGGTCGAGATATAGCTCAAAGCCTGTGCTAATAATCCTTCTGTAGGGTCGCCGAAATCTTTGGTCAGGTCATCGACAGCGCTAACACCTTTATAAATGCCTTGCCCTGGTGTCATACCGGTATAATAATCGCCATTGTTTGCCGAGTTTTTGGTAGAGAACATGGGCATATACAACTGGTATTTATTGATATCGATACCATAAAAACCAACCGGCTTACCATAGGTGACGGAACCGATTAATTCAACATCCAGTTCCGGAATCAGGTTATTAATGGTTAACTCGCTTGCCGAGGCAGTACCGCTGCCAACAATAAAGAAGATGCGGCTTAAATTGAGCGAACCCTGTTTTTGAAAATTCACAGTTTGGTTGCTCACCGAGAAAAAGCCCTTAGGGATGTCATAGAGGTTTTTTAGCAAGGTATAGTTATCGCTGGTGAGCTTGTCATTGAAATAAGCGGTATACATTTTACTGCCGTTTTTTGCAGAAGGCACCAAAAGGTTATCAAAATATTCGGCAGTCTCCACTGATCCACCGCCGTTATATCTTAAATCAATGATGAGCTCAGAAATACCGGTGAAGCTGTTTAAGGCCTCTAATATTTTGGGTTTGGCATTGGCCAGATCTGTGAATGAATTAAAAACCATATAACCGGCTTTTTTGCCCGAGCCGGCGTCCAGTGTTTTATAAGTAATAACAGGGTTTATGGTATAGTTAGCAGTATTAAGCGTTACATCAACGGTAGTATTATCCGGTCTGGCCAATGTCATGCTGATAGTTTTGCTGTATGCATAGGCTTGTATTACAAATTGGGTAGTCGAACCTCCGTCATCGTAAGCAAGGTCGGTACGCCCATTTATTTTGGTGATCTGATACCCGCGTTTAATACCTACTTTATCAGCAGGTGAACCAGGGTATACATATTTGATCCTCAGATCCGAACGCGTAGGGTAGAATACCGAAAAACCGAAGTCGCCGCCATTGCCGCTCAATTCGTTCGATACCGAGCCGTCATCAATAAACGAATACTTAGCCGTGCCGGTATTATCGTAATATTCGTACGGTTGAGAGCTTGCCGGATTTATGGCATATTGTGATAAATGGTCAACCTCGCTGCTTAACCCGGTAATAGTATCAGTACTGACATAGTTACGGGGCTGAAAGTTTTTATAGGTTGGAAGCTGGTTGTACCACAAATAGGTTTCCTGTGGATATAAAAAAACAGAATCTCTTATACGATCAAGCGCGGTGCCGGTGCTTGACGGTCCCGAGGTGTCATCATCGCCATTATCCAGCGGTTTGTTTTTTTTACAGGCCGATAATGAAGCAATGGAGATAAGGATTAAAAAGTAAAATATTTTTCTCATTAGTTTGAGTTTAAGTATTTAAACGCCTTGTTAGTAAGTATGTTATAGCCAATGCTATAAAAAATGTTTTACATTGATGCTGTCAATACCGCTTGCTTCAGCGCACAGCCTGTCGGTTTCCGAATTTTCAATCATCACTATTTCTTTACGCTGGATTCCATGTTCCTGAATAAGCAGGTTAATCACATCGGGTTCGGGTTTTGGTACGGTTTCTTCCGTAAAATAGCAGCGGAGATATTTTTCCAATCCGTGCCATTCGGTTTGTTTAATTTTATTTACCTGTTCCTTAACATTGCCGTTAGTTACAATAAACAGTTTTTTGCGGTCGACCACAATATCCTGCATCAAGGTAAGTATATTTTGATATAAAAGCAGTTTTAGCGGTAATTTGGCAGTTAAAAGCAGATTCTCAAATTTATCGCGGTATTGTTCAGCCACCGGGAACTGCTCCGTCAAACGGTTAAACGCAGTATCCTTCCCTTCGGCTATATACGTACCCGTTAATACTTTGGTTGCCGCTTTTGCATCTGTCAGCTCAATATATTCAAGCATATTTGCAAACAGGTAATAAGCCTGAAAGTAGTAATCCTTTGCCGGATAAAGCACATCATCTAACTCAAAAATAAAAGCTGTTTTACGTTTATCAATATCCTTATAGTCCATTAAGCAATTACGTGTAGGTTTATATCGTATTCATTAAAAAGGGTTTCGGCGTTTAGTAAGAGTGTTGTTTCATCAGGCCTTAATAAATAAACCGAATCGATGCTCTTATCCAGGCAAAGCGTTAGCATTTCATGCGTATAACTTGCCGAAGCTGGATTGGGCAACATTATCATTTTGCCCGTTTTTACCATAAAATCGGGCAAGTCCATATGATCACCCAAAATAATATTTTTTCCTTCAAGTTTGTTTTTGAGCTGGTAGGCTTGTGCCGTTGTGGCGGCGGTAATTAAAATGCTCATATAGCTACTGACCGTTAACAATTAAACCATCTCTCATTGTAACTGTACGGTCTGACAGGTTTGCAAGATCTTCATTATGAGTAACAATTACAAAGGTTTGCCTGAAATCATTCTTCAACTTAATAAATAATTCATGAAGCTCGAGCGCGTTTACCGAATCAAGGTTGCCTGAAGGTTCATCGGCAAAAATAAGTGCCGGATTGTTGATTAACGCACGTGCCACAGCTACCCGTTGTTGCTCACCGCCCGATAGCTGGTTAGGTTTGTGGTGTACCCTTTCTTTCAAACCCAGCAGGTCAAGCAGCTCTGCCGCTTTTTTTTCTGCTTCAGATTTTGATTTTCCTGCTATAAAGGCCGGGATGCAAACATTTTCAAGAGCGCTGAACTCGGCCAGTAGATGGTGAAACTGGAATATAAAGCCAATCTGCCGGTTCCGGAAATCGCTTAGTTGTTTGTTGTTTAGTTTGTTTAGTTCAATATCATTAATGGTTAAAGTGCCCGAATCCGGCCGGTCAAGGGTACCTAATATGTTAAGTAACGAGCTTTTTCCGGCACCTGAAGCACCAACGATAGTCACTATTTCGCCCTTTTGTACCTCAAGGTCAACGCCCTTTAATATTTGTAACTGTCCGTATGATTTATGGATAGATCTAGCTTTAAGCATTTGGCAAAGTTAACGGATTAGCTGGATTTATTTTATTGGGATTACACCGATTGATTTATGATTTCACCGATTTTTCCTGTTGCTGATTTTTGATTATGTTGACACCCGGTTTTTCTGATTTGACGAACATTCTATTAATCTTAAAATCCTGTAAATCCTGATTCTGATAAAGAGCTGAATGAAATGATTTAAGGAGGGTCTCAACTGAAAACAAGTTCTCCTACTTTTTCTTTGCGGCGTTGCGCCTCAGCGTGCTTAATATTCAATTCCCTAAGTTTCTTGTACTTTACATCCTTTGTAAATACAATGTTATTTGCCCCGATAAGGGCAAATAAACTGAAACAAGGTGTTTACCGTTTCAAACAAAATTGTAGCTTTACCGCAAATTCTTCAAAACATGAATATTCACGAATATCAGGGTAAAGCTATATTAAAAAGCTATGGCGTTAGAGTTCAGGAAGGCATTGTAGCCGATACTGTTGAGCAGGCTGTTGAGGCTGCCCAAAAATTGAAAGAAGACCTGGGCTCAAGCTGGGTAGTGATCAAAGCACAGATTCACGCAGGTGGCCGTGGTAAAGGCGGCGGTGTTAAGCTTGCCAAAAACATCGACCAGGTAAAAGAACATACCGGCAATATTTTAGGTATGCAATTGGTAACTCCACAAACTGGTCCTGAAGGTAAAAAAGTTAAGAAAGTTTTAGTTGCACAGGATGTTTACTATCCGGGCGAAAGTGAAACTAAAGAGTTTTACATGAGCGTATTGCTTGACCGCGCACGTGGCCGCAACATAATTATGTACAGCACCGAAGGCGGTATGGATATTGAGGAAGTTGCACACTCAACCCCTGAGCTTATATTTAAAGAAGAGATTGATCCTAAAGTTGGTTTACAGGGCTTCCAGACCCGTAAAATAGCCTTTAATCTTGGCCTTGAAGGCGAAGCATTTAAAGACATGACCAAATTCATTGCTGCTTTATATAAAGCCTATGAAGGTACCGACTCATCGCAATTTGAAATTAACCCGGTTTTAAAAACCTCTGATAATAAAATTTTAGCTGTTGACGCTAAGGTAAACCTTGACGATAACGCGCTTTACCGTCATCCGGATTACGCTGCAATGCGTGATACCGATGAGGAAGATCCAACCGAGGTTGAAGCCAGCAAATCAAACCTTAACTATGTTAAGCTTGATGGTAACGTAGGCTGTATGGTTAATGGCGCCGGCTTAGCTATGGCTACTATGGACATCATTAAAATTGCCGGGGGCGAGCCTGCCAACTTCCTTGACGTAGGCGGTACGGCCAACGCGCAAACTGTAAAAGCTGGTTTCAATATCATCCTTTCAGATCCTAACGTAAAAGCCATCCTGATCAACATCTTCGGTGGTATTGTTCGCTGCGACCGTGTTGCGCAAGGTGTAATTGATGCTTACAAAGAGATCGGTAATATCCCGGTGCCAATTATTGTTCGTTTACAGGGCACAAATGCTGCCGAAGCAAAAGAACTGATCGATAACTCAGGTTTGAAAGTTTACTCGGCAATATTGCTGAAAGAAGCTGCAGACCGTGTTAAAGAAGTTTTAGCGCTTTAATTCTTTTTAAAGATTAGGGGCTGGTGATTAGAGATTAGTTGCCAGCCTGTAGATAAAAAAGGAGGCTGTATCACATTGATACGGCCTCCTTTTTTTATAAGGGTACGATGTCCCCTAAAAGACTATAAGTCACTCAAGAGGTCAAGTTTTTTGGCATTATATTCTTCCTGCGAAATAAGGCCATTATCAAACAAGGTTTTTAGTTTTTTTAGTTTTTCGGTAAGCTCATCAGGCTTTGGTGCGGCAGGCGGAGGTGTTTCCTGTACAACAGGAGCAGGGGCCGCGACTGGTGCGGGTGGCGTTACCGGTGCAGCAGGTGCTGTATAGCCATTTGGTTGAGAAAACGGCTGAGGCGATGCCGGTGCTACAAAAGCACGGGCAGGCGAGTTTTCCAGCTGGATAGCACCTGATTCGGCACGTTTTTGCTCCAGGTCGCGCTGACGGCGGGCTTCACGCTCAACTTCCTTACGTTCCTGGGCGTACTGGTATAATTTACGGCCCTGAACTTTAGGCAGGTAGTCAACAGCCATTTCGGCGCCACCGGTGGTTTTTACGCTGAAAATGGAACCGATAATTTCTTCCTTGGTATATACGTCAACGATATCTTTCCAAACAAAATCAACAAACTTGATAGATAGCCCAAGGTTGGCCGGGGTAAAAAACAATACACGTTTGTTGGTAATAGCTATACAATCAGGAAAAAGGTTTACCAGCGGCTTTTTCTGAACGGCAATGTAGATAACCTCTTCGCCTGAAGAAAGCAGGTCAACAAGGCGTGAATAAACCTTTTCAACTGTTTTAGGGTCCTGTTCCTCGTTTAAAAATTTCTCAATCATATTTTTAGCATTTATGATGCGCGCAAAAATAACAATTATACCTGTTAAAGAGTCAAGAATCAAATGTTAAGAATCAAGTTTTCCTGAAACGTGATTCCTGACGTCTTGATTCTCAAATGGTATTAAGCAATCAACAAATTACATCCGCGGATGTCTGACTGGTCAAACCGGCCCAATACTTCAAAAGAGCCATCAGGGTAAATCCTGCCCAAATCCTGCGTAGCAATAAACGCGCAGGAATTGATATTGGCCAGGTCAATAACGCTGATGCCGCCTGTTTTACCAGTTTGTAACGTACTGAGCGGATCGTTAGTATCCCGGATGATGATCTTCATCCATGGCGGGCAATTGAAAATGCCGTCGCCTTTGGAGTAAGCTTGTGACAGCAGCTCCGTCATTCCATATTCCGAGTGGATCTGCTTTACACCAAAGCCCTTACCTAAAATTGCGTGCAGTTCCTCGCGGATCATTTCCTTACGGCGGCCTTTCATGCCGCCGGTTTCCATTACAACCAGTTCAGGGAAGTTGACCTGGTAGTTTTCAATAAAATCGAGCAGACCGAAAGTAACACCTATTAAAAGCGTAGGTTTCCTGGCATCCTGCTGTTTTTTAAGTTGATGAAACAGCTCGTCATGATTATACAAAAAGAAACCGCTATCCGGGTGATTTGATTGTTTAATGAGATCATCAACCATGTAAATGAGCGATGAACCTTCGCGCTCCAGATACGACGGGAGCAGAGCGAGGACGGTAAAATCCCCGATATCACCATAAAAAATATTGAATGCACGCCGAAAGCT
Source organism: Mucilaginibacter sp. R-33 (assembly GCF_049949235.1). Taxonomy (NCBI): domain Bacteria; kingdom Pseudomonadati; phylum Bacteroidota; class Sphingobacteriia; order Sphingobacteriales; family Sphingobacteriaceae; genus Mucilaginibacter; species Mucilaginibacter sp. R-33. The sequence continues at coordinate 3,560,410 of NZ_CP188089.1, read as the reverse complement.
TTCCTCATACCAGGTTTTATCGGTAACCCGGTGACTGCTGGTGATCATCCCGGTAGTACCTGAACTCGTAAAGGTTACCTCAACGGGCGCATCGGTACTTAATATAGTATGTGACTTAAAAAACTCGATAGGTAAAAATGGGATCTGACTGTAAGATGTAATTGATGCGGTGTCAATTTTCAATCCTTCAATAAACTGCCTGTAAACCGGGTTATGCTGTGCCTGGTAATTGAAAACCCGCAATGCTGTTTCATTAAATCGTTCATCAGTATCGATAGAAAATACCTGTTGTTTTCCGGGCTTGTCCATTGAGGCAAAGATAAAGTAAATGTGCAGATGTGCGGATTTCAGATATGCAGATTATCTGAATCGGGATTAATCCGGTTTTTGGATTATTGGATTTTTAGGTGCTGGCGTTTAAACATACATCCGGGAAATCCTTAAGTCCTATAAATCCCGGTTCAGAAACTCCGCAAGTTTCGGGTTGAAACGCTTTGTTTATCGCGCGAACTTTGATCTATCTAAAAAATAATAATCATGAATACATTTAAAATTGTACCGCTATCAAAATCATTCGCCGAAAAAGTAAGGACAACCATGACCGACGATTTTGGAGGCGAAGTGGTTGAGCAACTGGCTACCGGGCTTGGGCCATGCCGGGTTTCACTTAAACCCTTTGAACGTAATGTTGATAAACGCCTGTTGCTAAAGCACTCGCCTTTTGAAATCGAAAATGCCTATAACCAACCGGGACCTATTTTTATTCACGCTGAAGATGTGGAGGAGTACAGCGATATTTATCGTTTCCCGCCGGAGATTAAGGCTAATAAAAAGAGTTTCCCGCTGTCGGTCATAGGTTACAGTAAAGCGCAACAAATGGTTTTAACCCGGCTTGTTGGTGATGCCGATGTAGATGAACTGATTAACGAAATATTTGCCGAGAATGATAATGTTGAATATTTGCATGCCAGAAATGCCCAGGCATGTTGTTTTATATGCAAAATTGAGCGTGTTTGACTTTCCTATTACATAAAATTAAAAAACAAGTACGTGTTTTGGGGGTTAGTTAAGTATTGAATATATAATTAATAATATTAATCATCCATCCCCATGAAAACATTAAAATTCTTGAGACTCCCGGTTTTGTTAGGTCTCTTTTTTGTAATGATATCGGCAAAACCGGCCGACGACAGCAAACAGACAGAACGCATCCATAATTCGTCAAATGTGTTGAAAGAGTTTGCCAAGATGAAGGAAAGCATCCCGCATCAGCTATTGGAAGAATACGAAGGCATCGTTATCATCCCCAAACTCATCAATGCCGGATTTGGCATTGGCGGTAAACGCGGTAAAGGCGTAGCCATGGTGAAACTGGGTAATGGCAAATGGAGCGATCCGGTGTTTGTTACCTTAACGGGCGGTAGCTTTGGCTTGCAAATTGGCGTACAATCCGTTGATCTGGTGCTGGTGTTCCGCCATAAAGGTGTGTTAACCAAAGTCAAAAATGGCGATTTTACTATCGGCGGCGATATTTCTGCAGCAGCCGGCCCTGTGGGCCGCAGTTCGACTGCAAGTACCGATTATAAGCTACAGGCTGAGGTTTATTCATACTCACGCAGCCGTGGTTTGTTTGCCGGAATAACCATCAATGGCTCAAACCTGGGCATTGATAAGGATTCAAATGCTGCTTATTATGGAGCTAAAGCTACCTCGCAGGATATTTTTGCGCAGGCGAGCAGCAATACCGAAGCAGTTAAAACGTTAAAAGAAACATTGGCTTCGTTTTAAAAACAATGCATTGATAAACAAAAATACCCGGTTAAGTTCCGGGTATTTTTGTTTTAATGCTTTTGAAATGCCCGTTTAAGCAGTAGCCCCGAAAGTGCTGACATCCCACCCACTAAGCCTCCTAAAATGCCGGTTACAGCCAATATATAACCCCAGCCAGGCAAATGAAATAAGTGCGCTATCCTTGTAGCCATGATATGGTCATTGGGTATGCTTTTAAAGAGAGCCAGTACTATCCACACCACCAAAACCGCTGTAAAGGCTTGCCAGAAAGAACTTTTTGCTGTTGTGCCAATAAAAAGGGCCGTTAAAAAAGATATGACGGCAACTATCCACCAGGGTAAAAAATATCCGCTGGCAAATGAAAGTATAAGTATGATGAAGAACAACATAGTGCTATTATTTACCGGTTAATGTATAAGTTGATTTAATGCGTGGTGACTGTTCACTTACCGATTGCATGAAGAGTAGTTCTTTTAACTTTCCCTCATTCCAGGTTTTGAACATATCGTTATAAAAAAAACTGCCGGGATTACCTGATTCGCCGCCGGGAAAAATGCCGTAACCTTTTACCTTGGGACCCATTTGCACCACCATGCGCCATGACGGGCCATGCCCGTCATGAAGGGCATTAACTGTTGATGCTGTGCCACCCGATTCAAAATTGCCTGAACCAAAAGCCGGCTGGCGTGAAAGGCTCGCTATCTCCATTTTTTTAAATTTACCCCATTGCCAGTTTGCTCCGGGGTTACCACATCTGTCGGTAATTTCCTTTACCGCAGCTGCAAAAGCTTTATTAACGATATCTGCCGCGGTTTCCTTTGCCGGTGTGCGGATGTCATCAAACCATTTGGAAGTTGGCTCTTTAAGCAGCAGCTTTTCTGTGCGATCTACTGAAGGAAAATTGTTTTGCAGGGTTTTATCTGCAAAATCATCCCCCCACACAGCATTGTACAATTGCGACCACCAGTTGGAAAATACAGTGGCACCTATTGAATTCGGCGTAAAATTTTTATCCCACTTATTGATTTGATCGTAAGCACTAAGTTGTGCAGCATTAAGTTTGGTTGGGTCGATATATTTAAGTAGGGTTGGTAAAATGTCCTGTGCCCGGATACAGTAAACATCTGTTTGGAGGATGCGCATACTATCAACGGTGGCTTTGGTCATAACGGAAAGTCTGTCATTAATGCGTTTACCGCGTTCATAGGGTGCAAATGACCAGTTGATATAATAAGGATAAGACGGATCTGTTGACGACTGATTGGCTGAGCTTACAAATCCCCGAGGCGGATTTTTAATGGTGGGATCCTGCTCAAATGGTACCCAACCATGCCAGTCGTCGGCAGGATCGGTTCCATCTAAAATAAATTTCCCCTGGTCTTTGTATTTAAGCGGATATTTACCGTTTGGCGTTATGGCGATATCGTCTTTACTGGCAAAAACAAAATTTGAAGCAGGGGCGCTGAAAAAGGTAAGCGCCTTGCGGTAATCGTTATAGTTTTTGCCTGTATTAAGCAGGTACATAGCCATCAGTTCGTTGGATGATTCGTGCGCTATCCACCTTAAAGAATGCCCAACCGGAACAAAATCAGGGCCATCGGCTTTTTGAGCATTGTTTTGATACACAACCGGGCCATGGTGCGTATAAACTACTGTATCATAAACCGGTTTTTGACCAAGTACTTCAATTTTTTCAACACGGCGGGTAGTTTTATTCCATTTGTTGTTGTACCAGTATTCCTCCATTTTGGTATCCCTGAATTTTTCCTGGTACCAGTCCAATACGTCGGCATCAACATTGGTAATACCCCAGCTGATGTTATTGTTAAAACCTAAAATAACACAGGGCGCACCCGGTAATGATACGCCATAAACATTCATACCCGGCGCCGAAAGCTGTACCTGGTACCAGATAGAAGGTAGTGTGAGGTTAAGATGCGGGTCATTAGCTAAAATAGGATACCCGCTTGCTGTTTTACTGCCCGCTACAGCCCAGTTATTGCTGCCGATACCTTCAACACGGGGTTTAGTATTTGTACTATCTGCCATGCCGGCTAAAAAATTAGCAGATGGTTTGGGAATGGGCAGTGGTTTAAAATAATCCCATTTTGTCCCTGTGGGGATGATGGGATCTTCGTGCATAGGATAATCGGGAAAAAGATCATTTGTAGTGGCCGGGCCAAATTTGCGCAGGATATTGGTCATGGCAAATTCGTTTGAGCCGCCGGCCAATGTTTCCGACATTAGCTTAAGCAAAAAGGCGCAGTTGATAGGTTTCCAGTCTTCGGGGGCGTAGTTCAGGAGTTTAAATTCTATGGGGTAACTCCTCGGGCTTAGCTGATGGATATAACTGTTGATGCCATCGGTATACGCCAGGATCATGTTGCGCACTACTGGATCGGCCATCATTGCCTTTATTGTTTTTTCGGCGCCGTAAACCATTCCCATGCGGCGGTGATAGCGGTCAATATCCAATACTTTGGGGCCAATAACTTCAGCCAGCCTGCCTGCTGCCTGCCGGGTTTGGATATCCATTTGCCAAAGACGGTCGGTTGCGGTCATATATCCCTGGGCAAAGTACAGGTCGTGCTCGTTCTGTGCGAAAATGTGCGGGATATGATTCTCATCAAATTTAATGGTAACCTTGCCCTGTAAGCCTTTAAGTTTCAGGTCGAGCGTTGGCAAAATGTGCTTGCTTTCGGCATTTTGCCAAAAACCATCAGCAGGGCTCAGGAATTTTCCTAATGGTGGAACGAGGCTTATTTTAGTTTGCAGTGCCCAAATGAGCAGTAATGTGAAAAAGATAGATATGAATGCTTTGGTAAACTTCATTGCTTGGATGATGATGCCCCTAAAGTTAACCATTTAGGCTGCATATTCAAGTCTTGGCTTACGCTTGCGATAATGTTTTTTAGGTTTAGGAGTTTGAAGTGAGTCTGTCTTAGGTTGTTTCTTTTCCCGGCGAAAATCCCAGGGCGGGGTAGGATTGGCATCCTGCCATAAACCAAGTTTATCTTCGCGGGCCTGTTGTTCCAGAGCAGCCAGTTCGGTGTTTTTGGAATAGGCTTTATACTGCCAGGCGTAGCCATTTTTTACCAGCGCATAATTTACATTGGTGCCATCGATAAGTACTACCTGCGCAACAGTACGGCCATAGCGATCATGCTCGTTGCCAATTAATCTCACCTCTTTACCAAAACACAGATCGGAAGTGAATTTTTTAGCTGCCTGTCCAAAGGCCTGCGATTTTTCAGGGCAGTCAATTTCGGCAAGCCTCACAGTAATCTGCTGGTTATCGCCGGTAAGCAAACCCAAAGTATCACCATCTTTTATTTTCACAACTTTATAAACACTGGCATCGGGTTGTTTGGTATTATTGGGATTACAACCGGCAATTATAAGTAATATGAGGAGAAGTAGGGCAGAGTACTTTTTAAATGTCATATATTAATGTGCGGATTTTGGATATGCAAATATGGGTATCTGAAACGGGATTAAAGGGTTTATCGGATTTGACAGTAAGAAGATTAACCCGGATTAAATGAAAAGCATTAAAGGATTTGACCGGCAAAAATCCCGGAATCCGAAATCTCCTCAAATCTCGGTTCTATTTCGCATGCAGGCTCAACGCGTTTCCGTCGGGATCCTTAACAGTGGCAAAGCGACCCCATGGGGTTGTGTCAACATCGCCCACTTCAAGGCCTTTGGCTTTAAGGTCTGCTATATCTTTATCCAGGTTGTCGGTTTTAATTACAAGGCCGCGTACACTACCTGCAGGCATTTCAGGGAACCAGTTTACCAGGGTAATGGAAACAGGCGAGCCGGGAAATGCCATCTGGATCCAGGTTTGTTTTCAAAGTTAGCTTCAACCAATATTTCAAAACCGATTTTTAGGTAAAACGCTTTGGCTGCTTGTTGGTCGGTTACAGGGATGGAGATAATTTCAATTGCTTTCATATACTTAGCTTTGTTTAATGCTAATGGGTTGGCTTAACCCCGCATTGAATTTCAAATTTATCTTTTAAAATATACAATTAAAAAAAATTAGCATCGGCACCATGTCGATGTATGCGTATCGAATCGGACAGCGGCATTATAATAAAGCCCTTTCAATCTTGTAAACCCAATTAAATCCCGGTTCAGATAAAATTGGAACATTAAAGCATTAACTTTGCTGATTGTTAACATAGTCTTAATAATTGCCATTATGAGCAAATTTACCATACCTGATAAAGTGTTGTACGTATGCGTAGGCAGCAAATGCGGAAAACGAGGCGGTAAGGACATGTACAAGATCGCAAAATCGTACATTAAACATCATCACGGCCCCGAAGAGTTGGAGGTAATTGAAACCGAATGCACCGACAGGTGTAAATATGCCCCTGTGTGCAGTATCCAGCCCGGCAACACCTGGTTGAAAGAATATCACCCTAAAGAGGTGTTGAAGTTGATGGATCTGATTGAGTGACCTCTTCCAAAGATGCCGTATCATAAGCCCCTGCTTTGTAGGGCTTGGACGGCGCTATTAAAATTCACTAACTTTGCGCCGAATCAAATTACATTACCGGGCCATGGAAAATTCAACGATTCCCCGTATGCCATTGGAAAAGTTCGCGGCGGACAACTACCAGCAGCCATTACTCAATGTAGAGCATTACCCGGTTGATTCGCAACACTTTGTCATTCAAAACCGGGACACTTACCCGATTAAGGATTATATATCACCGCACCGTCGTAAATTTTACAAGATCTTCCATATGACCCGGGGTACCGGAGTTTTGACCATCGGCCTTCACCGCTACGAAATGGGGCGGAATGAGATCGCTTTTCTCCACCCCGACGAGATCATGTCCTGGCAAACCACCTCAGCAGAGACTGGCGGACATTTCTGCCTGATCCATCCTAACTACTTCGGGCTCGAAGCCGACCATGTGCTTCAGTTGTTCCGGCAGTTCCCGAACTTTGAGACTGATAAGGCGGTGATCCAACTGACCGACGAACAGTCGGCTACGATTAACGGTTATTTCGAAACCATGCACCGGGAAGACCGCGGTAACAGCGACGATAAAAAGCAGGCGATTTTATTACAGTTGCAGATGCTGTTGCTCGAAAGCCGGCGCGCTGGCAAGAACCTGATGCGCACGAAGGCTTCGGAAGGTTATAGCTATATCTACCGTTTCTTATCCTTACTGGAATCATCCTTTCAGATACAGGAACGCGACTCCTACGTTAAGCTTAAAACGGCGGCTGAATTTGCAGACCAACTGCATGTGCACCCCAATTATCTGAATTCCCTTGTTCGCAATCAGACAGGAAAAACCCTGCGGGAACATATACAGGATCGTCTGATCCATGAGGCCAAATCCTTACTCGTGCAAACCGACTGGGGTATCAATGAGATCAGCGACGGACTTGGCTTCTCCGGCCAGGCCGCCTTTACCTCCTTATTCAAGAAAAAGGCCCTTGTCTCCCCTTCAGAATTCCGCAGAAATGCGGCTGTTTCAACTCATATTTGAAACTCACAAATATTCCTGTGATTTGAATAAGTCCCTTCAGGGCCTTCCTGCGCAATTTTGTACCATACAATTAATGATCAAGAAAATGAAAACACAGAAAGTATGGTTCGTTACAGGAGCCTCAAAAGGATTAGGTTTAAGTTTAGTAAAACGGTTGTTAACTGAAGGCTACAAGGTCGCGGCTACTTCAAGAGAGGCAGAAGCCTTACGTACCGAGGTGGGCTACAGCGGCGATGATTTTCTTCCGCTGCAGGTGAACCTGACCGACAACAACAGTGTAGCCGAAGCGATTACTGCGATAGTTGCTAAATTTGGCACGATCGACGTAGTTGTGAATAACGCCGGTTACGGGCAGCTCGGCACATTAGAAGAACTAACCGACGACGAAGCCCGCAAAAACTTCGACGTCAACGTATTCGGTTCGCTGAATGTGATCCGTAACGTAATGCCGATATTTCGCGCCAGGAAATCAGGTGCATTCTTTAATATCTCTTCAATAGCCGGTTTCCTGGGCACTTTCCCCGGATGGGGCATATACAACGCCACCAAATTTGCGGTTGCCGGCTTCACCGAAGCGCTTTCGGCTGAAGCAAAATCACTGGGCGTAACTGCCACCATCGTTTATCCCGGCTATTTCAAGACCAATTTCCTGCTGCAAGGCTCATTGCGCACCGCAGCAAAGCCGATCAATGACTATAAAGAAGCCCGCGACCTGGAAGTGATCCACAACGAACAGGTCATCGGCAACCAGCCCGGTGACCCTGAAAATGCGGCTTTAGCCTTCATCAAAGTGGCTGAAATGGAAGAGCGCCCGCTGCACTTATTCCTGGGTTCAGATTCATTCGGTATGGCGCAAAACAAGATCGAAGCCGTTCAGAAAGACCTGGCTGCTTTCGAGAGCATCAGCAAATCGACCGATTTCAAAAAATAAGCTTTTTTCCGCCCTTATAAAAAGCCGGCCAGCAACCGCCGGTTTTTTTGTGTTTGCAGGGTAATGCCGAAGGTATCATATGAAAAGGAAAGAGCCACCAAAACAAAAAAGACCGCATCATTTGATTTACGATACAGCCTCCTTAAAATAAGATGTTAAAACAAATGCCTTTCGTTTATCGAAAGGCATTTCGTGTGGAAACCTTTCCCTCTGGAGAGGACAGGGTGGGGCTTAAGCCTCACTATCATATTTTATCTGACCAACGTGCTTGTCAATCTGCCATCTGCCGGTACCCTCTTCGCCGATAACTTCAAACAGTTCAAGGGCGCGGCGGGCTTTGTATTCTTCTTCGCGTTGTTCTTTCAGGAACCAGTTCAGGAACTCCATAGTAACAAAATCCTGTTCTTTCATGCAGCGCGCATATATGTTTTTGATAGCGTTGGTAACGCTAATTTCCTGGTCGAGGGCGTCTTCAAACACTTCGCGGAATGAATTATATTCCTGTTTAATGCCGGTTACCTCAGGTGATACAGCATTACCGCCCATATCAAGGATATATTTATAAAATTTTAGCTGGTGATGGCGCTCTTCTTCGGCTTGTTTGAAAAAATATTCGGATGAAAAATCATAACCGTTGCGATTGCACCATGATGCCATGGCCAAATATGCTGACGACGAAAATGCTTCTTTTTTAACTTGCTGATTTAACAGCGCTTCAATATCTGATGATATCAGGCTTTTTATGCGGAGTAGGTCTTTCATGGTCTTGATAAATTAATGTTATATGTCTTATCGCAGGATAGTTATATACAATAATAATGCTGTAAAGGCATATTAGTTTAATTTAAAGACAATATGAAATTAATCTAAATTGTGTTGATAATTAGTCTAATTACAGCGAGTTGCTGTAAAGGCGGGCGTGGATAATGTGGTTGAGTTCCAGCATTACAAAAGTACCTTCTAAAAGCTCTTTCAGGCTGATGATCTGAGCCAGTGAAAGTACATAACAATGGTCGCAGGCGCAGATGAAAATGATCTCCACGTCAGGATCGGTAGTAGTGTTCAGCAACTTTTGCTCGATGTCGATGGCATAAACCGCTTTGCGTAATTTTAAGAGATTGCGATGATCAAACCGGGCAACCTTACCGGCGAAATCGACATACCAGCAACGCTCTGTATCGCATTGGTAAACGGTACCTGTCTTGGTACTGAAAACGTCGGTCCATAAAGTTAGTTCGGTGGTCGCAATCATATAACGATACAAATATTGGTATTATTTGTAATCAATCCAAATAAACACAAGAAAAAATATTAACAAATTTGCGGAGGTTTGGGGTAGTAAGAGCTTTGGTTGTATTTGACAAACATTGACCCGCTCAATCGCCGCGGGGTGGCTGTTGCTTTTGTCTTGACACAAAAGTAACCAGGAAGTCAAGTCGGCAGACAGGCTTCTTCGCCGTACTGACCAATCCGCCTTCCTCTCCTTGGCCTTTGCCCTGCAAATCGGTCAGATCACGGGCTGCAATTATTTTGCCCAGGCCGCGCGCACCTCAACGTCTGCAAAAACTTGCTATGCTCCTGCAGCCGCACAGGCCACCATTGTTCTGCCGGCTTTCACCCGAAGCTTACCTGCCGACGGGTTTGAGAGAGATACAAGACAGCAAGAGTCAAGAAATAAGACAATGAGAGTCAGGAAGAAAGACAAAAGAGAAGAACTTAATAAGGGAAAAGGCTGTTATAATCTCCAAAACAAAAGTGCGCCGGCGCGACAAAAAAGCGAGCCGGGGAGTATGGCCTGTGGGTGGAAGCATTTTTTTGTCTTGATTTTTTGGTTACTTTTTCATCAAGGAAAAAGTGACTGGGCCCCGCCCGGCCAAGAGGGCGACGATGTAAGTTATAAAACCATAAAATTTGTTATCTGCCAATAGGATACAACAGCAATTCACTTATCTGTAACTTTTTCATACAAGCAATTAATTTTATTATAAATTTGGAGCGTGGTTATGGGCTTGTCTGTAACCTAACCAATTATCCTTTTATCATTTTTTATATGAGAAAAACCTTACTATCCGCCTTATGCTGCTTGCTGGCTGCTTTGGGTGTAAAGGCACAAACGCCTGCACTTGAGCGTGTTGAGCCCATGTCCTGGTGGGTTGGCATGAGCAATCCTAACCTCCAGCTGGTTGTGCATGGCCGCAATATTGCCGCCCGTAATGTAGTGCTTACTTACCCCGGTGTTAAGCTTAAAGCAGTTCATAAAGTTGAAAATCCGAATTATTTGTTTGTCGATCTGCAAATTTTTTCATCAGCTATTCCGGGAACGTTCCCGATAAAATTTAAGAAGGCAGGCGAAAAAGACCTTACGTATAGTTATACACTTAACAAACGCGACAGATCTGCCGGCAGGGTGCAGGGCGTTACCAGTAAAGACCTGATCTATCTCATTATGCCCGACAGGTTTAGCAATGGCGATGCTGCCAACGACTCATTTGATAACCTGCGTGAGCGGGGCATCCACCGCGATTCGATGTTCAGCCGCCATGGGGGGGACCTTCAGGGAATCATGAACCATTTGGATTACCTGAAAAGTTTAGGAGTAACTGCAATCTGGCTTACACCCGAAATTGAGAATGACGAGCCAAGCGCTTCGTATCACGGGTATGCCGTTACCGATTATTATAAGATAGATCCACGGTACGGCACTAATGACCTTTACAAAAAGTTTGTGGAAAAATGCCACAGCATGGGGCTTAAGGTTATTAAAGATCTTGTACATAACCACGCCGGTACCGAAGGTTACCTTATACAGGATATGCCAATGAAAAGTTGGGTACACCAGTGGCCAGCATACACCAAATCAAACTTCAGGGATGCTGCGGTGATGGATCCGCACGCCTCGCCAATGGACCGCAAACTGATGCAGGACGGCTGGTTTGACCACCGCATGGCCGATTTAAACCAAAATAATGTTTACGTGCAAAACTACCTTACCCAAAACCACATCTGGTGGGTGGAGTATGCGGGTATCGACGGTTTCAGGCTGGATACCTATCCTTATAATGAACCTGTTTATATGGCCAAATGGGCAAAAGGAGTAAAAGCCGAATTTCCGAAGCTTTCCATATTTGGCGAAACGCTGGTATGGTCGGCCGCTAACCAGGCATTTTTTACGCAGGGCAATACGGTTAACCGGGGTTTTGATACCCAGCTACCGGGCGTAACCGATGCTGTTTTAAAAGATGCCATTTATGAAGCTATTAATGGTAACGATGGCTGGACAGACGGTGTTGGTCGCTTGTATTCAGTAGTAGCTCAGGACTTTCTATACCAGGATGCTACCCGCAATACCATATTTATGGATAACCACGATATGAGCCGTTTATTATCAATGGTAGGGGAGGATGTTACTAAATACAAATCGGCTATGGCTATGCTGCTGACCATGAGGGGCGTGCCGCAAATGTATTATGGCGATGAGATTCTGATGAAAAACTACTCGAACCCTGATGGTTTGGTACGCGAGGACTTCCCGGGCGGCTGGGCCGGCGATAAGGAAAATAAATTTACCGCCGAAGGCCGCAGTAAAAAAGAAAATGACGCTTTTAATTATGTGAGCAAGCTGGCTAATTATCGCAAAGGCACTACTGCCCTGCAAACCGGTAAAATGATGCAATTTGTACCCGAAAAAGGTATTTATGTTTATTTTAGATATGATGCCCAAAAAACGGTGATGGTCATGTTCAACAGCAGCGATAAGGAACAGGAAACTACTACCGCACGGTATTTTGAGCGTATCGGCGATGCTAAAAAAGCGAAGAATGTACTAACGGATGAAATGATTGGTCTGGATAAAGTCACTATACCAGGCAAGACAACTTTAGTGTTAGAATTAATACCCGGTGTTACCCATTAAAATAATATCTTAGGGGACTAATTCCCTGTGTTTTACCCAAAAAAATGAATACAATAAAAGCCTGTATTTTTGACCTTGACGGTGTGATAGTCGATACTGCCGTTTACCATTATAAAGCCTGGAAAAGGCTGGCCAATTCGCTTGGCTTTGATTTTACTGAACATCAGAACGAACAGCTGAAGGGCGTAAGCCGGGTACGTTCGCTGCAATTGATCCTGGGCTGGGGCGGCGTTACCAAAACAGAAGCCGAGCAGGAGCAGTTGGCTACTCAAAAAAACACCTGGTATATGGAAATGGTAAACCAGATGAAACCCGAAGAGATCCTGCCTGGGGCCAAAGAGTTTTTAACAACCTGCCGTGCGGTAGGTCTTAAAACGGCGCTGGGTTCCGCCAGTAAAAACTCAATGACCATATTAGAGAAAATTGGTATCACCGATATGTTTGATGCAGTAATTGATGGCAACAAGGTAAGCAAAGCTAAGCCTGATCCTGAAGTGTTTTTGGCAGGAGCGCAGGCCCTGGGCGTTCAGCCCGAAGAATGTGTGGTATTTGAAGATGCCATTGCTGGTGTTGAGGCAGCCATTGCCGGGGATATGAAAGTGGTAGGCATTGGCTCGTCCGATGTATTGAAAAGCGCCAACCTGGTTATTAAGGGTTTGGATGAAATGACACTGGATAAATTGTATAAGTTGTAATGATATTAAATGAATCGTCATTGCGAGGAACGAAGCAATCCCCGATAGGCAGAGCGGCTTTGTATGCACGCCCTGTACAGTTCGCGATTGCTTCGTTCCTCGCAATGAAGGTTAAATAAAGTGACTCAATGAAAAACTACATAAAAGCTGATGAGTGGAAGATAATTGAAGAAGGCTTCGATCCTCATTACAATAAAATTTCTGAAAGTATCTTCAGCTTAGGTAATGGCCGCATGGGCCAGCGCGCCAATTTTGAAGAAGCTTACAGCGGCGATACTTTGCTGGGTAACTACGTGGCCGGGGTTTATTACCCGGATAAAACCCGCGTGGGCTGGTGGAAAAACGGCTATCCCGAATATTTTGCCAAAGTGCTTAACGCCGCCAACTGGATTGGTATTGATGTGGTAATTGATGGCGAGCAACTTGACCTTGCTAAATGCGAAGTATTCAGTTTTCGCCGGGAACTAAACATGAAAGAAGGTTACCTGAAGCGCGATTTTAGCGTTAAAACAGCATCGGGTAAAGAAGTAAAAGTAGAGGCTATCCGCTTTTGCAGCATGGCCGACGATGAAACAGGTGCTATCAAATACACCCTTACGCCGTTAAACTTCAGTGGGGCTATCACCTTAACGCCTTCAATTGATGGCGATGTGGTGAACAAAGATTCTAACTATGATGAAAAGTTTTGGGACGAAGCAAGCAAGGCGTCACAAAGCGATGGTGGTTATATCGTAATGCGCACCAAAAAAACAGGCTTTGAGGTTGCTACAGGTATGAAGTTTTGCATCCTTCAAAATGCTGAAGTTATTGAATCAGCTACCGAAGCCATCAAAAAGGAAAAATATGTAGCTGCTAAAATTGATCTGCAGGCAAAACAGGGCGAAAGTATTACCATCATCAAATATGCTGCTAACCTTTCATCGCAAAACTACAAACCCGAAGAGTTGGTTGAGCAGTTAAATGCTACGTTAACTCGTATCAGCGCTAAAGGTTTTGATACCATGCTGGCCGAGCAAGCAGCTGCCTGGGCCGAAAAATGGAAGCATAACGATATTATTATTGATGGCGATGTATCTGCCCAGCAAGCTATCCGTTTTAATATTTACCAGCTTAACCAAACCTATACGGGTGAAGATGATCGCCTGAATATTGGGCCTAAAGGTTTCACCGGTGAAAAATACGGAGGCTCTACTTATTGGGACACCGAGGCTTATTGCGTGCCTTTCTACCTTTCAACAGCACCGCAAAAGGTTACCCGCAATTTGCTGCTTTATCGCTATAAACAGTTAGGTAAAGCCATTGAAAACGCACAATTGCTTGGATTTAAAAATGGCGCTGCCTTATATCCAATGGTTACGATGGATGGTACCGAATGCCATAACGAATGGGAGATCACTTTTGAGGAGATCCATCGTAATGGGGCTATTGCGTTTGCTATTTATAACTATGTGCGTTATACCGGCGATGAAGCTTATTTAGGCGATTACGGTTTTGAAGTATTGTTGGGTATAGCCAGGTTTTGGTCGCAAAGGGTTAACTGGTCGGAGGATAGGCAGCAATATGTAATGCTGGGCGTAACCGGACCAAACGAGTACGAAAACAACGTAAACAACAACTGGTACACCAGCACCATTGCTACCTGGTGCATGCAATATACCGTTGAGGTTGCTGAAAAAGTAAAAGCAGCTGATCCGGAAAAATACGCCGCATTGGTGAGCAAGGTAAGCCTGAATGAGGAAGCCGAATTTGGCCGTTTCATCGATATCATCCAAAAGATGTATTACCCGTACGATGAGAAACGCCGGGTGTTTTTACAGCAGGATGGTTACCTTGATAAAGAACAGATCCTGGTTAAAGACCTGCCTGCCTCAGAGCGACCCATCAACCAAAAATGGAGCTGGGACAGGATCTTGCGTTCATGCTACATTAAACAGGCCGACGTACTGCAGGGGATTTACTTTTTTGAAGATCAGTACGATATAGATACTATTCGCCGCAACTTTGATTTTTACGAGCCGCGTACCGTGCATGAATCATCGTTATCGCCATGCGTGCATGCTATTTTGGCAGCTAAATTGGGAGATGAGGCCCGTGCTTATGAGTTTTACCTGCGCACTGCCCGTTTAGACCTCGACGATTATAACAATGATACTGAGGACGGCTGTCATATCACCTCAATGGCCGGCACCTGGATGGCTGTTGTTGAAGGTTTTGGGGGGATGCGCGTTAAGGATGGCAAGCTTTCGTTTCAGCCGTTCATTCCCGAAAAATGGTCGTCGTTTTCGTTCCATATTGGTTTCCGCGGTGCATTGCTGAATATTAAGGTGAGCAAGGAAGGTGTGCAGATCAAAAATGCCTCGGATGTTGAAACTACGGTGCTGGTTTATGGTAAAGAGCAGTTGGTAAAAGCCAATGATGAATTACTGGTTGAGGCGTAATGAAAAGCAATAAACTATTTACTTGTTTTATTGCTGCAACAATATTGCCTGTTATTACGTTGGCACAGGTAAAACCACATCATACAAAAAAACGCATGGAACAAACTACCAACCATAAGCTCATCATATACCAGTTATTGCCCCGCCTGTTTGGCAATACCAACACGTTTAATAAAACCAATGGATCTATTGAAGAAAATGGTGTTGGCAAGCTGAACGATATCAATGATAAGGCCCTTCAGGAAATTAAGAAAATGGGCTTTACCTATGTTTGGTACACGGGCGTAATTGAGCACGCTACCATGACTGATTATTCGCAATATGGTATTAAAGCCGATGATCCGGATATAGTGAAGGGCAGGGCAGGTTCACCTTATGCAATTAAAGATTATTACGATATCGATCCCGACCTGGCAGTTGATGTTAAAAACCGTATCGGCGAGTACGAAGCGTTGATCAAACGTACCCACAACAATGGTTTAAAAGTATTGATGGATTTGGTTCCAAACCACGTAGCCCGTACCTATAGTTCGGACGTTAAACCGGCCGGTGTACGGGATTTTGGCCAGGATGATGATAAGAGCAAAGCTTTTAGCCCAACCAATGATTTTTACTATATGCCTGGCCAGCCTTTTGTTGTGCCGTCGGGCTATAATCCCGGAGGTGATGAATTCAAAAGTCTGATGAAGGATGGGCATTTTGATGAAAACCCAGCCAAAGCAACCGGTAACGATGTTTTCAGCGCTGCACCATCTATCAATGATTGGTTCGAGACCATGAAGCTGAACTACGGTGTTGACTACATGGATCATCGCCGCGGTCATTTCGACCCCATCCCCCCGCTTTGGAATAAGGTTTATGATATCCTGCATTACTGGAGCGAAAAAGGTGTCGACGGTTTCCGCTGCGATATGGTGGAAATGGTGCCGATTGAATTTTGGGGATGGGTGATCCCCAAACTAAAAGCCGAACATCCTGGTTTGGTATTCATTGGTGAAGCTTACGATAAAGGAAAATATAACGATTATATTTATAAAGGCAAGTTTGATTACCTGTACGATAAGGTAGGCCTGTACGATGCCATCAAACGCCTTACCCGCGATGAGCATAAGTCATCAACCTGGGAAATCAATGCTGTTTGGAACCATGATAGCAAAGGCATCGACGAGCACATGCTCCGGTTTATGGAAAACCATGATGAGCAACGCATTGCCTCAAATGATTTCGCAGGTAATCCCTGGCTGGCTGTACCGGGCATGATCGTAACAGCCACGTTAAATACCGGCCCGGTGATGGTTTACTTTGGCCAGGAAGTAGGCGAACCTGCTATAGGCAACGAAGGCTTTAGCGGTAATGACGGCCGCACTTCCATCTTTGATTACTGGGGAGTGCCTGAGTATCAAAAATGGGTGAATAATCACGAGTACGATGGCGCGAAATTATCGGCAGATCAACAAAAGCTTCGTGGCTTTTACTACAACCTGCTTACTGCAGTGCACAATAGTGAAGCTCTTAAATCGGGCGCTTTCTATGAGCTGATGATAGCTAATGAACATCAGCCGGGCTTTGATACCCGTTTGTATATCTACGCCCGTTATACCAACAATCAACGTATATTAGTAATAACCAATTTTAACCGGAGTGAGCGTAAACTAACCGTAAAGCTTCCGGAAGACCTGTTAACAAAATTAAATCAAAGCGGCCATAAACAATTCACCGATCTGCTAAGCGGCGCTAAATTCAATACCGATGATATACGTAATGGTGTTGAAGTAAGCCTGCCAGCCATGGGCGGATTGTTGCTGGAGTTTTAAATTATACCAATGCGCTTCTCGCGCCGTCATTGCGAGGAACGAAGCAATCCCCAATATGCAGAGCAACTTTGCAGGTTCGCCCTGTAATGTTTGGGATTGCTTCGTTCCTCGCAATGACGAAAAAGAGACAGACTAATAAACCAATTATGAGTAAACCAACCATCGCGCAAAAGCCACGGTTAAGCTTTTGGCAGATCTTTAACATGAGCTTCGGCTTTTTGGGCATCCAGTTTGGTTTTGCCTTACAAACGGGTAACGCCAGTCGTATCCTGCAGACTTTTGGGGCCGATGTGGAGCATCTGTCGTGGTTTTGGTTGGCCGCGCCTATAACAGGTATGGTTGTTCAGCCTATCATTGGTCATTACAGCGACAGGACCTGGAACCGCCTTGGTCGCCGCCGCCCTTACTTTTTAACAGGCGCTATTTTATCGGGTTTAGCGTTATTCTTTATGCCAAATTCATCCATGTTGGCAGCATTTATTCCACCTATCGTAGTAGGCGCGGGCATGCTCATGATCATGGATGCTTCGTTCAACGTAGCTATGGAGCCTTTCAGAGCATTGGTGGCTGATAACCTGCCCGATAGCCAGCATACAACCGGTTTTTCCATGCAAACCTGTTTGATAGGTGTAGGCGCTGTAATTGGTTCATGGCTACCTTATGTTTTTGCCGAATGGTTTGGAATAGCCAAAACAGCCGATCAGGGCATTGTGCCTAATAATGTGCTGTATTCCTTTTACATTGGTGCGGCGGTTTTAATAGGTGCTATTTTGTGGACTGTGGTCCGCACTAAAGAATATCCCCCCGAAGTTTATGCTACCTTTCATGAAAAGGACGAAACGGTATCTGGGCATAAGGGCGGTTTGTTGGAGATCTTCTCCGACCTCGTCAACATGCCTAAAACCATGAAGCAGCTGGGATTGGTACAGTTCTTTTCCTGGTTTGCGCTTTTCTCTATGTGGGTATTTACAACCCCGGCAGTTGTTGATCATGTTTACCATATCCCGGCAGGGGATACTTCTTCGGCAGCCTATAATGATGCCGCCAACTGGGTAAATGTATTGTTTGGTGTATATAATTTAGTATCGGCAGTGTATGCTTTGTTATTGCCCCGCATAGTTAAAAAACTGAGCCGAAAAAAAGCGCATGCGTTTTCATTAACTATGGGCGGTTTAGGGTTAATCTCCGTATTCTTTATTCCTGATCCCCGTCTGCTGATCTTGTCAATGATTGGTGTCGGTTTGGCTTGGGGTAGTATCCTTGCTATGCCTTATGCTATTCTATCAAGCTCAATACCAGCCAAAAAGATAGGCGTGTACATGGGCATTTTTAATTTCTTTATTACTTTTCCGCAAATAGTTAATGGCATTATTGGTGGTCCGATAGTGAAGTATGCATACAGCGGGCATGCCATTTATGCTTTGGTGATGGCCGGTATTTTTATGTTCCTGGGGGCGACAGCCGTTCTTTTTGTTCAGGATGGTAAGAAAATTCAAATAATTGAAGCTGCAAATTGAATAAAAATTAAGGATTTGGCACGGTTAATGGTTTTTCGTTAATTCAATTATTGTATATTGCGTAGTAAGTACACTTTATACATCTTTGCAGAAGCCACTAATTTGTTTGAATGGAAAGTAATACCCCAAATCCGGAGTTGATAACCAGTAAGTTAATTGAAGCAGAAAACTTACTTGAAGAAGAAGAGGAATTTCACCATCTTAATAACCCTGCCGATGGTATTAAGCCGGTTGTAAAAAAGTATCTCGGTGTACCCAATCATGCCGATCAGGTGGGGAATAAGTTCTACTTTACTGATGGCGATGCTAAAGTTGAAGTAATAGTTGTTACCGACGAGATTATCCGTGTAAGGCTTGCGCCGCATAGCGTTTTTTTAGATGATTTTTCATACGGGGTACCTAAGCTGCCAACCAAGGCGGCAGGTTTTACTTTGCATGAAGATGATAATGAATTTCGGGTATCTACTTATAAAGTGAATTGCCATATCCGCAAAAAGGATTTCTTTATCTCTTTTTCAGATAGCAGCAACCATGTAACCAGCATCGATGCTGTGCCAATGCATTGGGAAGAGAACGTGCAGGCGGGCGGTTATTATGTGTTTTGCACCAAAACCTGCGCACCCGACGAAAGTTTCTTTGGCTTAGGCGATAAACCGACCGAATTTAACCTGCGCGGCAAAAGGCTAAAAAACTGGAACACTGATGCCTACTCGTTTCAGTGGAACCAGGACCCTTTGTACCGCAGTATCCCTTTTTACATAAGCGTAAACGAGGGTATAGCACACGGTATCTTTTTTGATAATACATTTAAAGCGCAATTTGACTTTGGCGCCGAAGACAGGACTAAAACAAGTTTTTGGGCAGATGGTGGGGAATTGCAATATTACTATATCCACGGGCCGCACATGATGGACGTGGTAAAAAGCTATCATACCCTAACGGGTACGCACCCTATGCCGCCGCTTTGGGCGCTGGGTTATCACCAATGCCGCTGGAGCTATTATCCTGAAGCTAAGGTTAGGAAGATAGCCAAAGGTTTCCGCGAAAACCAAATCCCTTGTGATGGTATCTACCTGGATATCGATTATATGGATGGTTACCGCTGCTTTACCTGGAACCGTAAGTATTTCCCCGATCCTAAAAAAATGATCAGCGAGCTTGCGGCTGATGGCTTTAAAACCGTGGTAATTATTGATCCGGGGATCCGTGTGGATGACAACTACGAGGTATTCAGGGAGGGTAAGGAGAAGCGATATTTCTGCCGCCGAAGCGATGATTATTTTATGGAAGGCCACGTATGGCCGGGCCGTTGCCAGTTTCCTGATTTTACCAATCCTGAAGTACGCGAATGGTGGGGCGGCTTGTTTGACGAACTGGTACAAATGGGCGTTGCCGGTGTTTGGAACGATATGAATGAGCCTGCTGTATTTGGTGCCGGTACCTTCCCTGATGATGTGCGTCACCAGTACGATGGTTACCGTGGATCACACCGCAAGGCACATAATATTTATGGCATGCAGATGGTACGCTCAACCTACGAGGGTTTGCGCAAGATCATGAAAAACAAACGCCCTTTTACCATTACAAGGGCAGGTTACTCGGGCGTACAACGCTTTTCATCGGTGTGGACTGGTGACAACGTGGCCTCATGGGAACACCTTAAGCTGGGTAATATCCAGTGTCAGCGTTTGTCGATATCGGGCATACCATTTTGCGGTACCGACATTGGCGGTTTTAGCGGAGAGCCCGATGGCGAACTGTTTACCCGCTGGATCCAGATGGGCACCTTTTCGCCGTTTATGCGTGCGCACTCGGCAGGTGATACCAAAGAGCGTGAACCGTGGAGTTTTGGAGAGCCATTCACGGCAATCAACCGTAAGTTTATCGAACTGCGTTACCGTTTGATCCCCTACCTGTACTCAACTTTTTGGGAGCACCACCGCTATGGCTTCCCTATTTTAAGGCCGATAGTGATGCACGAGCAGGACACACAGCTAAACCATTTCCGCCAGGATGAGTTTACATATGGCGATAAGATATTGGTTTGCCCGGTAATGGAGCCAGGTCAGATCAAACGCAATGTATATCTGCCTAAAGGTAAATGGTACAACTTCTGGACTTATGAGCTTGTTGACGGCGGCCAGGAAGTATCAGTAGATACCCCGCTTGAGACTATGCCGGTATTTATAAAAGCCGGTTCGGTGATACCTGAATACCCGGTAATGCAGTATGTTGGCCACAAAGAGATTGAAGAAGTAAAGCTGAATATTTACTATACCGATTATGAAGTAAATTCATTCCTGTTTGAAGATTACGGCGAAACCTTTGCTTACGAGCAGGATATTTATCTGGAGAAAAAGTTTGTGGTAAATGGCAGCAGCAAAAATTTAACCATTGATCAGAGCCTGGAAGGTTTGTATACCCCACGCTATGACGGCTATCATTTTAACCTGATAGGTTTGCCGTTTACGCCATCAAAAATAAAAGTAGATGGCAAAGAGGTAAAAGAATTTCAACTAAATGATGATAAAACGGTAGAATTTAAATACAGTAAAAACTTTAAACATATTGAAATAAGCAGATAGTATTTAGAAGAGGTTAAAGCTGAAGAGCAAAAGGTTAAAGGTAGCTGTAGCCTTGTAAATCAAGAAAAAAAACCTTTATAGCTTTGCTCACGTTAAGGCTATCTCATTAAAACGCCATTGCTACTGCAATGGCGTTTTTTGTATGAATTCGAATTTATTGGATTAGATGAACGGACAGAATGCTTAGTAAATTTAATAAATTCTCTTAATTCAATAAATCAGTTCAGACAAGTTATCCTGTTAATTCTCAAATTCGGTAAATTCTGATTCAGACAATCTTCCCTTCAAAAATAAATCTCCAAAACCCTGCATAATATATTAATCCTGTTATATTTGATTACATATAAACCAAACTCATTCCTGTGATTTGGGTTATCTACTAACACCCTAACAGGTTATCTATATCATGGCCAAAAAAACAACTAAAACCGAGAACCCCTTACCGGATACAAAGCCTGTAAAGGAAAAAAAAGCCGTCACTAAGGTCAAAGCCGATAAAGTAACGCCTGAAACAGGAGCCCCGGAACCTAAACAAGCAGTTAAAACAAAAACAGTGGCTGCCGAAAAGCCTGTTGTTGCAGGGAAAGCTGCACCGGTTAAAACAAAATCGATTGCTGCTGAAAAGCCTGCTGCCATTAAAAAAGCTGCGCATGCTAAGCAGAAAGCGGTGAATGCCAATAACCCGACAGAAATTACCCCGCAACCTGTAACGCTTAAAGCCGTTGAACCATACAGCCGTTTTACGGATTTTGATATCAGTTTATTTAAGTCGGGCAAACATTATAAGCTGTATGAAAAACTGGGTTCGCATGTAGTGGAATATCTGGGTGTTATTGGGACTTATTTTGCCGTTTGGGCTCCAAATGCACAATACGTAGCGGTAATAGGCAACTTTAACGGCTGGGACCGCGGTTCGCATAGCTTGAATGCCCGCTGGGATTCATCGGGTATTTGGGAAGGTTTTATTCCAAATATTGGCAATGGCGAAACGTATAAATACTATATCAAATCATCAACCGGCGAAGACCTGGAAAAAAGCGATCCTTTCGCCCTGCGCTGGGAATTGCCTCCACGTACAGCCTCTATAGTTGCCGATACTTTTTATGAGTGGAAGGATCAGGATTGGATGCAGAACCGTCATGAACATAACGCACTCGACAGGCCATATTCGGTTTACGAAGTGCATTTGGGTTCATGGGCGCGTAATCCCGAAAGTCCGGACGAGTTTTTAACTTACACTCAGCTTGCCGAAAAGATGGTGCCTTATGTAAAGGAAATGGGCTTTACGCACGTGGAGTTCATGCCCATTATGGAACACCCGTACTATCCAAGCTGGGGCTACCAGGTAAGTGGTTATTTTGCAGCGGCATCGCGCTACGGTACACCACAACAACTGATGTACCTGATTGAAGAATTTCATAAAGCCAGTATTGGCGTAATCCTGGATTGGGTGCCTTCGCACTTTCCGGGAGATATCCATGCACTGTATAAATTTGACGGTACACACCTTTATGAGCATGCTGATGCCCGCAAAGGCTTTCACCCCGACTGGAAATCATACATTTTTAACTATGGCCGCAACGAGGTAAGGGCTTTTCTGATCAGCAACGCGCTGTTTTGGCTGGAAAGGTATCATGCCGATGGTTTACGCGTTGACGCGGTGGCCTCAATGCTGTACCTTGATTATTCGCGCAAGCATGGCGAATGGGAAGCTAACAGGTATGGCGGTAACGAAAACCTCGAAGCTATATCATTTCTGAAAGAATTTAACGAAGCTGTTTACAGCCATTTTCCATCGGTACAAACCATAGCTGAAGAATCTACGTCATTTACAGGCGTTAGTCGCCCGGTTTATTTAGGGGGTCTGGGCTTTGGGATGAAATGGATGATGGGCTGGATGCATGACACTATCGATTACTTTCATGAGGATCCTATCCACCGTAAATACCATCATAACGAAATAACTTTTAGCACCATATATGCCTTTACCGAAAACTTTATGCTGCCTTTCTCGCACGATGAGGTAGTTTATGGCAAAGGCAGCATGTTACGCAAAATGCCCGGCGATGAGTGGAGGCAGTTTGCAAACCTGAGACTGATGTACGGATATATGTTCACACACCCCGGCTCAAAACTACTCTTTATGGGCGGCGAATTTGGGCAGGGCGATGAATGGGATTTCGGCAAATCGTTACAGTGGCATGTGTTGCAGTATCCAAATCACCAGGGTATTAGCGAAACAGTTAAGGCGTTGAACCATTTATACCGTACAGAGCCCGCGCTGTATGAAAAAGCCTTTTCACACCAGGGTTTTGAATGGGTTGACGGCGGCAATGCCAACGATTCCATACTGGTTTACCGTCGGATGGGACACGATAGTAAAAACGACCTGATGATCATCCTGAACATGACCCCTGTTGTGCGCCGCGATTATCGCATAGGCGTACCCGCTGCCGGTAAGTGGAAAGAGATCTTTAATTCGGATAACGAAAAATACTGGGGCAGCGGCATCATCAATTATGAGCCTGTAAACAGCGACCAGGTAAGCTGGCATGGCAAAAGCCAGTCTATCAAAATTACTATACCGCCGCTTGCGGCTGCTGTGTTTAAACTGGTACCCGATGTGCCTGCTAAATATGAGCTGAAACGGTAACCAGCTTTGAAAGACTTACGAAGTTCTAATACTTCGTAAGTCTTGATTTTTAGGTAAACAAGTTCAGGATGCCACTGTTGTTATTATGTAAATAGCCTATGAACCCCAAATTCAAATATCTTTATCTTATAGGTGGTATAGTTGCCACGATATTGTTTATTGTGCAAATTGTGGCTACCTATCCAAAGCCTAATACAGTTGGGGTAATCCTTGGCGCTCTGCCAGCTTTGGCCTTGTTTTACTTATCGTACAAGGCTTATCATGTTAAAAAGGATAATGAGTTGATGTGAGATAAACTTAGAGATTAGAAGGCGATTCTATCCTCCTGCAATACCGCACATTGCCTATAATAATCTCTCTTTTGTTTTTTTTTGCCCAATAACCTGTGAGGCGGACCAGGTACCTGGTTGATATTTAACTTATTCAACGATTTTTGCCTTGATGTAAAAGTCAGGATCAATAGCTAATGAGTCGACAGCAGGAAGATATTCTAATTTCAGTGACTGCCAGTTCGTTGAGGGGGTAATCCAACGTTGATCAATCAATTTGATTTTAACCGGCATGGTAAAAGCGTCTATGCAATTTGTAAATCTGTATTCGAAGTTTTTTCCATCAATTTTATATTCCAATACAGGGATCTGTGCGGTTCTTAAATATTGGTCAAACATCTTGCTGAAATCTTTTTTGCCGATTTTACTGATATAGTTTTCTATCTGTACCGAATTTACCGATTGGTGATAAAAGCTTCTGTTAAGTCCTCGTAACACTTCCCTAAATTTATCGTCATTATTGATAATAGCCTGTAACATGTGGATTAAAACCCAGCCCTTCAGATAGGCGTCTTCGCCTCCGTCTTTAAAAATATTGTCGGGAGAAATTACAGGAGCCTTGTTGCCTATCCGATTGTTGGTTCTGCTTAAAAAGAAATCATGGGACGCTTTTGGCCCATAAAGATCGGCGATAACCAATTCCTCTGCATAGCCGGCAAAGCCTTCCTGTAACCAGCCGTAGGCAGGATCATTTGCCGTTATGCTGTTGCCAAACCATTCGTGCGCTGTTTCATGAACTATCATCCGGTCGGTTTTTTGATCCCAATAAGTTAGCCGTTTGGGATTAAGGCCAAAGCGGCCCAATCTAAACTTGTTTCCATAGCCGATAGCGCTTTGATGTTCCATTCCTATATATGGTGCTTCAACCATCTTAAAGCCGTCACTGTAAAATGGGTATGGGCCAAACCAGTGCTCAAATGATGTTAAAGTTTTTCGAACTTCGGCAACCATGTAACCTTTTACCTTTTCCTGGTTATAATCCAGTACCCAAAAATCCAGATCAAGGTTACCGCGCTCGCCCTTAAATTTGTCACTTACATGTTCATATTTTCCTATATAAAAGGTAAGCCCATAATTATTTATAGGGTTGTTCACCGCCCAGGTGTAGCTTGAGGTGCCGTCTGTATTTTTAAGTTGCCGCTGAAGCCTTCCATTTGAAACCGCAACTAATGTATCTGGGGTAATTATAGTAACCGAAGCGCCTTTATCGGGTTTATCGCCAATGTAAACCTTACATGGAAACCATGCACTCGCGCCCGGCAATTGACAGGCTACAGCCATCCATGGTCTGCCTACAGAGTCCTTTTGCCATACCAAACCACCATCCCATGGAGGGTTAACTGATTGTTTTGGTTTGCCCGAATAGTAAATCGTAATGTTTTGAATGTTATTTTTTGACCGTTGTAGGGGCTTTACAAACCATGCATCGCCGTTTTGTATAAAAGATAACTTTGCGTTCCCTGTTTTGATGCTATCTATTTTTAGAGGCGATTGCAGATCTACTTGCATGAGCCCGGTGTGTTTATTTTTAACAATCTTATATTGAATAATATTGCTACCGCAGATCGTTTGATTAATGTAATCTGGTTTTATGGTCAGATCATAGCGCAGAACATCCCACCAAGCCCTTTCTGGCGTTATCGACCCTTTTAAAGTATCCTGGTGCGTTGGTTTGATTGGCCTATCGTTTTGTTGTGCAATTAATTTGCAGGTTAACAAGCTTAGGATTATAAACGTAAATGTTTTTTTAGTCATAGATAAGTATCTTGTAGGCGTGATGTATCGTTGGTTATTGCCAACCTTGAGCCACTAAAATAAGGAAATTTCACTTGCAGGAGTTTTTATTAAACGTCCCAACGACTTATAAATCCCCACCTTCAATTTTTAATCACGAATTTCCAGACCAATCCACAACCGCACAATCACTGTTCGAAAACGAACAGTTTCGTAGATTGGTTTCAGCGCAAGTCACTTGTAGTCAGTAATTTAAAAATAGGGCATGCAATTGGCTAATTGTCAGGCATAAACCATTACAATTATGCTTAAAAATTATTTGCTGGTTGCGTTTAGAAACCTTTCTAAGAACAAAGCCTTCTCCGCTATCAATATAGTAGGGTTGGCTATTGGCATGGCAGCATGCCTGCTCATTTTGCAATACGTTAGCTTTGAGCTTAGTTTCGATGATTTTCACGTCAAAAAAGATCGTGTATTCCGCATCAATCAGGACAGGTATAATAACGGCAAGCTGAGCACCCAATGGGCTGGCGGGGCTTTTGCACCTGGTACAGCTTTTAAAACTGAGCTCCCCGAAATTGAGGAGTACATAAAGATAGTAAGAGCGGGCCAAACCATCGCTAACTATAAGGATCAGAAAATGGTGATCCAGAATGTTTACTATGTAAGCGATGCCTTTTTTAAAATATTTACTTTTCCGCTGATAAATGGCGATCCTAACACGGCCCTTAAAGAACCTAACACGGCAGTAATTACACGGCAAATTGCCGATAAGCTTTTTCATGGCGTAAACCCTGTTGGCCAAACCTTGTATATCAATACAGATAAGCCGCTTAAAATTACCGGTATAATAGAAAATATGCCTGGCAACACGCACATGAATTTCGATATCATGCAATCGTACGCAACATTTCAGAAAGAAAACCCTCCAAATAAAGAGGACGATATTGATAACGCTTGGCTTAACGACGGTTGTACAACCTATTTGCTGTTAAAGCCCGGTGTTGATCCGCGTAAATTGGAGGCTAAGTTTATCCCGATAGTAAAGAAAGCTTATGATAAGTATCCCGGATCGGGCGAAGGCGGCGTTTATACACTGCAGCCCGTTAAGGATATCCATCTGTACTCCAACAGAATGCTTGAGTTTCAGCCTAATGGCGATGGCAAATCGGTTTACCTGCTTTTGGGCATTGCTATTTTCGTGATCATTATCGCCTGGATCAATTATATCAACCTGGCTACGGCCCGTGGCATTGGCAGGGCTAAAGAGGTTGGCGTACGTAAAACCCTCGGCTCGGCAAAAGCGCAACTCATTGCCCAGTTTATGCTGGAAGCTATGATGCTTAACGCCATGGCTATTGGCCTTGCATTACTTATCATTATGGCTTGCTTGCCTGTATTCGCCAATATTTCCGGCATGCAGATGGGCTTTACCTTATTTACTAAAGCAACTTTTTGGCTGGCTGTTTTGGGAATTTTTGTGTTGGGCTCATTCTTCAGCGGTTTTTACCCGGCTATAGTCTTATCGGCGTTCAGGCCGGTTGAAGTGATGAAAGGCAAGATCTTAGCATCGCCAGGGGGAGTGATATTACGTAAGGCAATGGTGGTATTCCAGTTTGCTGCCTCGATATTTTTATTGATAGGGTCGCTTACGGTTTTCAAACAACTTAAATACATGCAGAGCCAAAAGTTAGGGGTAAAAATAGACCAAACGCTGGTCATTAAGGCTCCCTTGGTGAAGGTAGATTCATTTTATCGCAGCATGAGCTCATTTAAACACGAATGCCTGGCACAATCCGCCGTTAAAAGCGTAACTGTATCAACCTCAATTCCAGGCGAACCTGTACACTGGAATGCAGGCGGAATTAAATTGGTGGGATCCGATCAAAGCACAAGCAAGCAATACCGCATCGTTGGTGCCGATTATGATTACCTTAATGCCTACGATATTAAGCTGATAGCCGGTCGTAAGTTTTCAAAGGGGTTTGGCGACGAGCTGCACAAGGTAGTATTTAACAAAAAGGCGGTTGACCAATTAGGTTTTACCAAACCTGCCGATGCCCTGGGCAAACGCATTGATTTTTGGGGAGATGTTTATGAGATAATAGGCGTGGCCGATAATTTCCATCAGCAATCGTTACATGATGCTTATGATGCGATGATCTTCCGTTGTATCCCTGATGTACGCGGACCCGTATCTGTAAAGATAAGCACCACCAATTTACCCCAAACCATTGCGGAATTAAAGAAAACCTGGGCGAGCTTTTTCCCCGGCGACCAGTTTGATTATTTCTTTTTAGACCAGCATTTTAACGAGCAATACAAAACCGATCAACGCTTTGGGCAGGTATTTGGCGTATTTACCGGCATCGCCATTTTTGTGGCCTGTTTGGGATTATTTGGCCTCGTGTCATACACCATTGTACAGCGCACCAAGGAAATCGGCATCCGCAAGGTACTGGGAGCTTCGGTAAACAGTATTTTAAAATTGTTGTATAAAGATTTTGCCCTGTTGGTAGTAGTGTCGTTTGTAATTTCGGCACCAATAGGCTGGTACGCTATTCATCAATGGCTGCAAACATATGCTTTCAGGATGGATATTAACCTCTTCCTGTTCGTTATTCCATTCTTCCTGGTATTGTTGGTTGCCTTTTCAACGGTCTCGTTTTTGAGCGTGAAAGCAGCGCTGATGAACCCGGTAAAGAGTTTGAAGACGGAGTAGTAAACAAAAACACGTCATTATAAGGTACGAAGCAATCGTACGAAAGCACGGTCGCCCTGTATTGCGTGCGATTGCTTCGTCGTTCTTCTTATAATGACATGTTTTTATTCAGGGCAAGGGGATTTCGGCAGGGGCAAACATTTACAAGGTACGTTCAGCCAATCCCCAAAAGAGAGGGTTGGCTGAGGTTTTTTCCTATCTTTGCCCTAAAAGCAGACTGAATATGACCGGAAAATCGCCTCAGGAATCATACACCATCATGAACGAATTGGTATTACCCAATGATACCAACACTTTAAATAACCTGATGGGTGGTCGCCTGCTGCATTGGATGGATATTGCCGCTGCTATTTCGGCACAAAAGCACTGTAATAGAATAGTGGTGACCGCTTCGGTGGATAACGTATCGTTCCAATCGCCGATAAAGCTGGGTGATGTGATCAGCATTGAAGCAAAGGTTACCCGCGCGTTCACTACTTCGGTTGAGGTAAGGATGGATGTATGGGCGCAAAACATTCCATCGGGCACTAAAGTAAAAAGTAATGAGGCCTATTATACCTTTGTTGCTTTGGATAAAGATGGCCAAAAGACGACTGTGCCCGAGCTGGTACCTGAAACGGATAAAGAGCGCGCATTGTATGAGGGGGCGCTTCGCCGTCGCCAATTAAGGTTAATATTAGGCGGAAAAATGAACCCGAATGATGCTACTGAATTGAAAGCGCTTTTTTTTGGTGACCAGTTGCCACCTAATCTTGGTGAAGAAATAAAGCAGTAACAAATTTCCCGGCGCATTGTCTAAATGGTTTAAACATTAAAACTACTGCCATGCGATATTTTCTATGCTTTTTACTGCCACCGCTTGCCATCCTCACCACCGGCAGGATAGGTGCATTTATATTGAATATATTTTTAACACTTTTCTTCTGGATCCCGGGCGTGATCCATTCCATCCTGGTAACCAGCGATTATTATGAAGCAAAACGTCACCGGCAACTGATGCGGGCGACAAGGCGTTACCGTTGGTAACCTTGATTCGCTTGATTATAGGATTCCCGGATGTTTTGATTGAGGCTGTTTAGGACTATTCTATCAAGAAATCCTCAAATCCTAAAAATCATGGTTCAAAATTATCATATTTGCCACGATGCAGAAAGGTAAGCTATTAATAATTGACGACGAGGAACGCCTCCGCAACCTGCTTGCGCGTATTTTACAGCTGGAAGGCCATGAGGTAATTACTGCGGCTACAGCCAAAGAGGGGCTTAAAAAACTCCAGCAGGATACGATACAGGTGGTACTAAGCGATGTAAAGCTGCCTGATATTGATGGTATTACCCTTTCTGAAACCATCAAAAAAAACTACCCAAATACCGAAATCATTGTTTTGACAGCATACGGCACTATTAATGATGGCGTGAAAGCCATAAAAGCCGGTGCGTTTGACTATATCACCAAGGGCGATGATAACGAAAAGATCATCCCGCTGGTAAGCAAGGCCATGGATAAAGCCCTGCTACAGCAAAAGGTTGCCGAATTGCAAAGCAAGCTGAATGATAAGTTCGGCTTCGACAGGCTTATTGGCCGGTCAACGGCTATTAGCGATGTAATTAAGCTGGCCCAAAAGGTGGCGCTTACAGATACTACAGTATTATTATTAGGCGAAACAGGTACCGGTAAAGAAATTTTTGCCGAAGCCATTCATCAGGCCAGCAACCGCAGCGCAAAATCATTTGTGGCGGTAAATTGCAGCGCATTTACTAAGGAATTATTGGAAAGCGAATTGTTTGGCCATAAAGCAGGCTCGTTTACCGGGGCGGTAAAAGATAAAAAAGGACTTTTTGAAGAAGCCAACGGCGGCACTATATTTTTAGATGAAATAGGTGAGCTCGATCACGATTTGCAGGCCAAACTGCTTCGTGTACTCGAATCGCAGCAATTCATTAAAATAGGGGATACCAAGCCTACACAGGTTAATGTGCGCATCCTGGCGGCAACCAATCGTAACCTGCTGAACGAAATTAATGACGGCCATTTCCGGTCGGATTTATATTATCGTCTTTCAGTTTTCCAGATCACGCTGCCTGCCCTGCGCGAGCGTAAAAAAGATATCAAACTACTTGCCGAATACTTTATGCAGCATTTTGCCCTTAAAGTAAAAAAGCAGGTAAATACCCTCAGCGATGAGTTCATAGAAAAACTGGAAGCCTATCCATGGCCCGGTAATATCCGCGAGCTGAAGAATATTGTAGAACGTGCGGTGATTCTGACCGATAGTAATGTGCTTGATGAAAGCCTATTGCCTTATGAAGTTCAGCAGCAACAGGTGAAAAGCGGTGCACCTATTTCGGCATTTGATCTTTCCTCTGTAGAGAAATTACATATTCAGAGGGTGTTAAACCACACCCACGGTAACCGTGCAGAAGCAGCGCATCTGCTAAATATTGGCGTAGCTACGTTGTACAGAAAGCTGAAGGAATATAACCTGGAGTAATTTCGGATTTCGGAATACCGATTTCGGATTTTTCTAAAAACTCCGCTGACGCCCGGCTCCTGCCGGGTGTCGACTATTAAACGGCCTCTGGCCGCCGAATATAGGTTTAATAGTTAATACTGGTTGAAGTTTAGCGATAGCGCAACTTCGACCTTAAACAATGGAAGCATTCTGCTTCCGAAGCTGGGCTGATACTTTAGCTGGTATTTATTAAGGCCCTTAGTTAAACTGAAGGCTTAAGCTATTTTGGGGACGAAGTCACGCTATCGTTAAACTTCGACCAGGAGCAGACATAAATTACACATTAGTTTATAACCCCACGCTTACACCCAACTTCAGCCGGGTGTCCATTATCAAGCGGCCTTTGGGCGCCTTACGCAGGCCAGAGGCCTGGAAATAGTTGCCACTCGCCAGACGCGAGCGGCGGCGAGTGGTTTTAAATCCCACTTTGATAATCCCCTATCAAAATGATAGGTCAATTCTCCCTAAATAAATAAAACCTTAATTTGATATATGTATAGATTATTGATAGTCAATCATTTATATAGTTTTTAATTTTCTTGGCATCCGCTTGGCAAAGCCCTTTGCAAAAACACATAAAAATGGATGCTTTACTCACAATCGCTTACCTGGCCACATTTGTAGTGGTGTTCTGGATCTTTTTTAAATCTGTAACGTACTTCGAAAAAATCTAAAATCATGGCAGCATTATTCATCGTAGCAATAGCCGTATTCATTTACATGGTATACGTACTTCTTAAACCCGAAAAATTTTAAAATTAAACTATGAACACTGAATTAACGGGTGTAATTTTCACCTACCTGCTCACCTTAGCCATCGCCATTCCCCTTGGCCGTTACATAGCTAAGGTATTTAAGGGCGAAAAAACCTGGCTCGATTTCCTCGCCCCGCTTGATCGTTTTATTTTCCGCTTCAGCGGTATCGACACCAAACGCGAAATGAACTGGAAACAGCACCTGCTGGCCCTACTTACCATTAACAGCGTTTGGCTGATATATGCTTTTGTTTGTTTAATGGCACAAGGTCATTTGCCGCTTAACCCGGATGGTAACCCCGGTCAATCGCCTGATACTGCTTTCAATACCGCTATCAGCTTTTTGGTAAACTGTAACCTGCAGCATTACTCGGGCGAAAGCGGTGCTACCTATTTTACACAGCATTTTGTGTTCATGTTCCTGCACTTTGTATCAGCTGCTACAGGTATTGCCGCGCTGGTAGTTGTGTTCAGGGCCATGAAAAATAAGGTTACTGATAAGCTGGGCAACTTTTGGGAATACTTTGTAAAAACCATCACCCGTATATTATTACCTATCTCATTTGTGATAGCTGTGATCTTCGCATTTAACGGCATGACTACCAGCTATGCAGGTAAAGATACCTTCATCAGTATGCAGGGCGACACCGTTCACGTATCCCGCGGACCGGTTGCACCTCTGGTTGCTATTAAGCACTTAGGTACCAACGGCGGCGGCTGGTTTGGCGCAAACTCCGCCCACCCTATCGAGAACCCTAACTATTTAACCAATACTGTCGAGCTGGTAGCACAGGTTGCTATCCCGATCGCGTTGGTGTTTGCATTGGGTTTTTATCTCAATAAAAAGAAATTCGCTTATGTGATCTTCGGCGTAATGACGCTGGGTATGCTCATGCTGTTGATCCCGACTATGAATGCCGAACTAAACGGTAACCCTGCCATCGCAAAAATGGGTATCAGCCAGCCAACAGGTGCTATGGAAGGTAAGGAAGTAAGATTTGGTCCGGCTAACTCGGCTTACTGGAGCATCGTGACTACTATTATCTCTACAGGTTCGGTAAACTCCATGCATGACAGTGCTATGCCGGTATCAGGTACTATGATGCTGCTGGGTATGATGGTTAACTGTTTTTATGGTGGCTGCGGCGTTGGTATCCTCAACTTCTACATATTTATCATAGTAGCAGTATTCATTTCGGGGTTGATGGTTGGTCGTACGCCGGAGTTTTTAGGTCGTAAGATTGAGGCAAGGGAAATGAAGATCGCTTCGCTGATTGCATTGCTCCACCCGTTCATTATCCTGGTAGGTTTGGCGATATCATCATACTATGTGGTTAATGTTGCCGGCGCCGATTGGGCTGTTAAACCTTCGGCTTGGTTAAATAACCCCGGTACACATGGTTTCTCCGAAATGTTGTACGAGTATACTTCAGCCGCAGCCAACAACGGTTCGGGTTTTGAAGGTTTGGGCGATGGTAATATCTTTTGGAACTATACCACCGGCATCGTGATGATATTGGGCAGGTTCCTGCCAATAATTGGTCCGCTGGCTATTGCCGGATTGTTGGCCAATAAAAAATATATCCCTGAATCGGCCGGTACGTTGAAGAGCGATACCTCAACCTTTGGGTTGATGATCTTCGCGGTGATCGTAATTATTGCAGCGCTGTCGTTCTTCCCTTCACTGGCTTTAGGCCCAATTGCTGAACATTTTTCATTAAAATAATCATGAACTCAACTCAAAATACATTGTTTCAGGGCGATCAGATGAGGGATGCTTTAAAACAATCCTTTATCAAGTTAAACCCTCGTGTGCTGTTCCGCAATCCGGTAATGTTTACTGTGGAGATCGGTACAGTTGTAATGCTCATTGTGAGCATATTTTCGCTGACCAATAAAGGCCAGGGTAGCTTTGCCTACAACTTTACGGTATTCATTATATTATTGTTAACTGTGCTGTTTGCCAACTTTGCCGAGGCCATTGCGGAAGCACGTGGTAAAGCCCAGGCCGAAAGCCTGCGCAAAACCCGCGAAGAGACACCTGCCCGCTTACTGGTTAATGGCAAGGAAGAAAGGGTGATGTCATCACAGTTAAAAAAAGGTGATGTTTTCATTTGCGAAACAGGGGATAATATCCCTACCGATGGTGAAATTATTGAAGGTATCGCTACCATTGATGAATCGGCCATTACAGGTGAGTCCGCCCCGGTGATCCGTGAGGCCGGGGGTGATAAATCATCTGTTACGGGTGGTACCAAAGTACTGTCCGATAGGATAAAAGTATTGGTTACTACCCAGCCGGGCGAAAGCTTTCTGGATAAAATGATCGCTTTGGTTGAAGGTGCTTCCCGCCAGAAAACCCCTAACGAAATTGCTTTAACTATTTTGCTGGCAGGTTTTACACTGATCTTCGTTATCGTGTGCGTTACCCTGAAGCCATTCGGTGATTACTCTAACACGCCCATCACTATAGCCGCTTTTATATCGTTGTTTGTTTGTTTGATCCCTACCACTATCGGTGGCCTTTTATCGGCCATCGGTATTGCCGGGATGGACAGGGCTTTACGCGCCAACGTGATCACCAAAAGTGGTAAAGCTGTTGAAACAGCGGGCGACTTAGACACTTTATTACTGGACAAAACTGGTACCATAACCATTGGTAACCGTAAAGCAACGAGCTTTTACCCAACCGCAGGTGTAAATGAGCAGGACTTCGTAATGGCCTGTGTACT
Organism: Mucilaginibacter sp. R-33; assembly: GCF_049949235.1. Lineage (NCBI taxonomy): Bacteria > Pseudomonadati > Bacteroidota > Sphingobacteriia > Sphingobacteriales > Sphingobacteriaceae > Mucilaginibacter > Mucilaginibacter sp. R-33. The sequence goes on along the minus strand of NZ_CP188089.1, from coordinate 3,525,773 downwards.
AAGCTCGCTGGCCGATGAAACTCCCGAAGGTAAGTCGATTGTTGAGCTGGCCGAGCAAGGCCCGTACAAATTGAAAATCTACGCTCCGGCCGATTCGGTGTTTATCAAATTCACTGCCGAAACCCGTTCAAGCGGTTTAGATACCCCCGATGGTTTACGCATCCGCAAAGGTGCTTTTGATTCCATCCGTAATATAGCCTTAAAAGCGGGCAATCCGTTTCCGTCGGATGTTGAGGATAACGTTAAAAAGATCTCATCAAATGGTGGTACCCCATTGGTAGTATCGCAAAATGAAAAGATCATGGGTGTGATCGAGCTGCAGGATATCATTAAAACCGGTATCGCCGAACGTTTTGAGCGCTTGCGTAAAATGGGGGTTAAAACAGTGATGGTTACGGGCGATAACCCGCTTACAGCCAAATTCATCGCCGAAAAAGCCGGTGTAGATGATTTTATTGCCGAGGCAAAGCCCGAGGATAAAATGAACTACATTAAGAAAGAACAGCAGGGCGGTAAACTGGTAGCCATGATGGGCGACGGAACAAATGATGCCCCCGCACTGGCCCAGGCCGATGTTGGTGTAGCCATGAACAGCGGTACCCAAGCCGCTAAAGAAGCGGGGAATATGGTTGACCTTGACAATGATCCAACCAAACTGATTGAGATTGTGGAAATAGGTAAACAGTTGCTAATGACACGTGGTACGCTCACAACTTTCAGTATAGCTAACGACGTGGCTAAATACTTTGCTATTGTTCCTGCACTGTTTATGGTATCGATGCCTGCTTTAAAGGCGCTAAATATCATGGACCTGCACAGTCCGCAATCGGCTATACTTTCGGCAGTGATATTTAACGCTATTATTATCCCGCTACTGATCCCGTTGGCTTTACGTGGTGTTGAGTATAAACCGATAGGCGCAAGTGCGTTGTTACGCCGTAACCTGCTCATTTATGGCTTAGGCGGTATTATTATACCTTTTATAGGCATTAAATTAATTGATTTAGCTGTTTCAATTTTTATATAGATGTGAGATGTTAGATATGAGATTTGAGACTTTTTGAGTTATAAGTCACGCATTTCGTATCTAACAAAATCTCATGTCTCAAATCTCATATCTCAAATCTAAAAAGAAAATGAAAACATATTTGTTGCCATCCATCAAGCTTACCCTAATACTGATAGTATTAACAGCAGGCATCTATCCTTTAGCTATAGCCGGTATAGGTAAATTTACCCCGGGTAAAGGCGATGGTGAAACCATTACATACAAAGGCCGTGTAGTTGGCTATGCCAACATTGGTGAAAAGTTTACTAAAGACGAGTATTTCTGGGGCCGTCCGTCAGCAGTTGATTATAATGCTGCCGGTTCAGGAGGCTCAAACAAAGGCCCGTCAAATCCTGATTACCTGAAACAGGTTGAAGGTAGGATTGAGGATTTCCTGAAACATAACCCTGGCGTAACACGCTCACAAATTCCTGCCGAACTGGTTACAGCGTCAGGCAGCGGTTTGGACCCTGATCTTTCACCAGCCGGAGCAAAAGTACAGGTAGCCCGCGTAGCAAAAGTTCGCGGTTTATCTGCCGATGTCGTAAGTAAACTGGTTGATGAGCATACTGAGCAGCCTATGTTAGGTTTGTTTGGTCCTGCTAAAGTGAATGTATTAAAGCTGAATGTGGCTTTGGATGGATTGAAGAAGTAAAAACCAGGCTGCCGCAGTTTTAGCGCAGCTCAAATCCTCGCCGGGGTTAGCAATAATTAGCAACGGCGAGGATACAACACAATTTGGGTTACCAATAAGGAACCCGGAAATTTTAATACCTACTTAAATGAAATTTTTCCTGCTATTGATATTTTCGATGTTAAACTGTGCTTTTATAGTTAAGGCTCAGGATACGGTCAAAACCACATCCGATGCGCCTTTGGTGGTTTATGGCTCGGTTGATACCTATTTTAAATATGATTTCGCAAACAGGGGATCGCAGATCCCGACGAGTTTTGCAACGGATCACAATTCAATTTCTATCGGGATGATAGATCTGGGTTTAAAGAAAAAGGTAGGCAGGGCCGCTTTTGTAGGCGAGTTATCATTTGGTCCGAGAGGACAAAGCCAGTCGATACCAAACGGATCTGATGGCGATTCGTATCATATTCAAAACTTGTATGTGGCTTATGATGTAACAGATAAATTTGTACTTACTGCCGGATATACGGCTACCTTTATAGGTTATGAAGTTGTGAGCCCGGTTGGCAATTTTAACTACTCAACCTCTTACCTGTTTACCAATGGCCCGTTTCAAAACGCGGGTTTTAAAGCCGCATATTCGTTTTCGGATAAAGTGAACGTGATGGCCGGTGTGTTTAATGATAATTGGAATTATTACCGGTCGTCAAATCAAGTAAACAGTTTTGGCGCTCAGCTGATATTAAACCCGGTTAAGGGCTGGACCGCCTATTTAAACGTAATTACCGGAGGGATTGTAGGCACCGAGTTTGATTTAACAACTGCCTATCAAATAACAAACGCGTTTAAGCTTGGCCTGAACGCGGCCGACTTTTCGGCAAACAAAGGTGTTACCGGCGGTTTTTCGGGCGTAGCTTTGTATCCGCAACTGGCAGTTTCAAAATATGTTACACTTGGTTTAAGGGGCGAATATTTTAAGCATAAAACGGGTACTTATACCGCAATTGCAGGGCCGGCAAATGGTAAATCGGTTACAGCGGCAACGCTTACTGCTAACGTTAAAGCAGGCCCGTTAACATTAATACCCGAGGTGAGATTGGATCACGGATCGGTGGAGCAGTTTAAAGCACGCAATGGTGATCTGACAAAGTCTGCATCACAGTTTGTGCTGGCAGCCGTTTATGGGTTTTAGCAGCAATTAAATGCTTAACTATTACAGCAAATCCAGGCATCGTGACTAAAGCATGTGCAAAGTGAGCGGAAAGCCTGACCGGCATGGAACACCATAAAAACTAAAGGAAGATTCAAAGGCGACTTATGAATGAGGACACTAAAGAGCAATCTGTAGAGCATTTCCTGGAGCTGATCAAAAAATCGCGCCGCGGAAAGTTCAAGGTATATATAGGCATGAGCGCCGGTGTTGGGAAAACCTACCGGATGCTGCAGGAGGCCCAAACCTTGCTGCGCAATGGTATCGACGTGAAAATTGGCTACATCGAAACCCATAACCGTAAAGAAACCCATGCCTTGCTGGAAGGTTTGCCTGTAATACCCCGCCGTAAACTGTTTTACAAGGGAAAGGAACTGGAGGAGATGGACCTGAAAGCTGTAATAAGCCTGCGCCCGGAGGTGGTGATTGTTGATGAGCTGGCGCATACCAATATTGAGGGTAGCAGCAATGAAAAGCGCTGGCAGGATGTGCTGGAGATTTTGAACGCGGGCATTAATGTGATCAGCGCGGTGAACATTCAGCACATGGAAAGCCTTAATGAGGAAGTGGAACGGATAACCGGTGCAACCATCCACGAGCGTGTACCCGATAAGGTTCTGCAACTGGCCGACGAGGTGGTAAACATCGACCTTACCGCCGATGAGTTGATTGAACGACTTAAAGAAGGCAAAATTTATGATGAGAAAAAGATCCCGACAGCGCTAAGTAACTTTTTCCAGGCGGAGCGGATCTTGCAGCTGCGGGAGCTGGCCCTGCGTGAGGTGGCCCACCAGGTGGAGCGGAAAATTGATATTGAGGTGCCCAAAACAATTAAGCTAAGGCCCGAGCTGTTTTTGGCTTGTATCAGTACTAATGATGAGTCAGCCAAGGTTATTATCCGTAAAACGGCGCGGTTATCGTCATACTATCGCTCCAAATGGTATTTGTTGTATGTGCAAACATCACGGGAGAGCAGTGATAAGATTAACTTAGCCGCGCAAAGGCACCTTATTAACAACATGAAGCTGGCCACGCAACTGGGGGGCGAAGTGTTGAAGGTAAAAGACGATAATGTAGCCCGCACCATTTGGGAAACGGCCGAAAAATATGACATCACCACGATTTGCATTGGCAAGCCGCGGTTTAAATTTTACCAGCTTATCATGAAAACAGCGGTGTTTACACAGCTACTAAATAAAATGTCGAAAACTGATATTGACCTTGTAATACTTTCATAGCCATGACTATAAAAAATAAACTCCGGGCAGGAATAGGTTTCCTGTTTGTACTGGCAATAATTTGCTGCGGAATGTCGATATATTTCCTAAACCGGCTATCTGTCGACGCGGGGGCCGTATTAAAAGATAACTATAAAACAGTAAAGTATATGCAAAATATACTTACGGCTATTGATTTGCGCACCGACAAACTATCGGCCGACCAACAAAAAACGATAAATGACAATTTGGTATTGCAGGAGCACAATATCACAGAGGTAGGTGAGCTGCAGCTTACAGATTCTTTGCGTGCTATTTTTGAACGTTTAACGCAGGAACCTAATAATAAAATAACCGAAGACGACTTACGCAATCGCCTGCACAAGCAGGTATATGGAATAATGAAGCTCAACATGGATGCCATCGCACGAAAGAATGATATAGCTAACACAACTTCAAAACGAGGGTCGTTGCTGGTGGCATTTTTAGGCGCGTTTTTGTTTTTGGTGGCATTCAGTTTCGCGGTTAATTTCCCGGGATATATCGCCAACCCAATTAAGGAGCTTACGGCCCGTATTAAAGAGGTATCAAACAAAAACTACCATCAGCAGATTCATTTTGAGTCGGACGATGAGTTTGGCGAACTGGGCCAGGCTTTTAATAACATGACCCGCAAGCTTGATGAGTTTGAAAACAGTAACCTGGCCAGTATCCTGTTTGAGAAAAAGCGGATTGAAACTATTATCAATTCCATGCATGATGCCATTATTGGTCTTGACGAAAAAGGTGTTATCATTTTTGCCAACCAGGTAGCCTGCAACCTGATCGGCATGAAGCCAGATCAGCTCAACGGTAAATACGCGCCAGATATTGCTATCGAAAATGACCTGATGCGCAAGCTGCTTGTTAATGACCAGGCAAAGCTTCGGATCTTTGCTGATGAGCGCGAAGGTTTTTATTCCCGCGAATCATTATCGGTAAGCAGCAGGGATAAAGTGATAGGCAAAGTGATTATCCTAAAAAATATTACCGAGTATCAACAGTTGGATGAGGCCAAAACTAATTTCATTGCTACCATATCGCATGAGTTGAAAACACCGATCTCATCCATAAAAATGAGCCTGAAATTATTGGAAGACGAACGCATAGGCGAAGTAAATGCCGAGCAACGCCAGCTGATAGGCAATATAGAAGACGATACCCGCCGCCTGTTGCTCATCACCGGCGAGCTACTGGATATGGCTCAGGTTGAAACAGGTAAATTACAGCTTAACTTCGGCAGTACGCACCCTCAAAATATTGTGGATTATGCCGTAAAAGCTATTAAGTTTATAGCCGATCAAAAGCATGTAGAAATTAAGGTGAAATGCGATCAAAGCCTCCCCAAAGTACACGCCGATTTGGATAAAACCACCTGGGTACTCATCAATCTGCTCTCGAATGCTATAAAATATAGCCACGAAAAATCGACAGTTGAACTGGTAGTTAAAAAACATAAGAACGATGAGATAGAGTTTTCGGTAACTGATCATGGCAAGGGGATAGAACAGCAATATCTGCCCCGTTTGTTTGAGCGCTATTTTAAGGTGCCTAATGCTACATCCGAGCAAAGCGGAACGGGTTTAGGCCTTGCCATCGCCAAGGATTTTATTGAGGCACAAGCAGGTAAAATTAGCGTGGACAGTGAAATAGGTTCGGGCAGTACATTTTACTTTACACTAAAAAGGGCGATAGCTGCGGCGTAAGCCATAGCCCTTTTAGCGGCAATTACCAACCGCCTTTAAATCCTTCGGTTAAGGCGTGTTGGTAATTTTTTATATCGAACGAATACAGGTACGGCGCCTTATGCGCACCGCCTTTACGCGGCTCTTCAGATCGGTTAAGGATGCCAAAAGCTAAAATCCGGCGTTGAAAGTTACGCCTGTCCAACTTTTTACCTAAAATTGCTTCATACAATTTTTGCAGCTCGGGCATGGTAAATTCTCTCGGCATCAGGTTGTAACCTATGGGTTGATAGTTAAGCTGCAGTCGCAAGGCATCCAAAGCGCTTTTATAAATATTTTCATGGTCAAGCTGCATCTCGGGCATGTCATCCAGGTCGCGCCAGGCACAAAGCTCCGAAAACTGATCGGGGTGGGGTATAACGCCAAAAAAGTCGACCAGCGCGTAATAGCCAATAGATATAAACCGGCCAGAAAACCAGTTTTGTTCTTTTGGCAGCATATCGGCATACATATCGTTATGGACCTTTGAACGGTCGGGATCACCAAATACACGAAACTGCTGTAAAAATATTTTATCTAAACTGGTACGTTCCTGTAGTATCCTTACAGCGGCATTGTCTATCGGTTCTTCCTTAAGTACAAAACCGCCGGGCAAATACCACTTCTCTTCGTCATGGGTTTTTAATAGCAGCACTTTCATTTGCCCCTCATGAAATCCAAATACAACACAATCAATAGAAATGTGGTTTACGTAATTTTTGCGGGCATCCTCGCTGTACTCAATAAGTTGCTGTTTACTTAACATTTGTGCTATTGTACAAATAAAGTTTGATTTTTTAATTATAATATTTACAATTGTGTACTTAATACACTATGATAAATGCCGTAGCATCCTGTTTTTAAAATTGTCAAAAATATTTAAAGGCGCAATGAAATGCTCTGATTATTAGTCATATTTGTTAACCAATTATTTACTATCCACATAAATTAAAAAATGAAAAAGTATTTTTCAAGTCGGCTTGTTATAGCCATTACGCCACTTTGCCTGGCGTTGATGCCTTATAATAAGGTATTGGCCCAAAGCAAAACCGAAGATGCAAAAATGAATGCCTATGTTAAAGGCCTGATGAGTAAAATGACACTCGATGAAAAAATTGGGCAGTTAAACCTGGTAACCATCGGAGCGGCAACAACAGGATCGGTAGTAAATAAAGGGGTTGAAGAAAATATAAAAAATGGATCAATTGGTGGAGTGTTTGGTGTTTGGGGTACAGCACAAACCCGCCAGATCCAGGATATAGCCGTTAAAAACTCAAGACTGCATATTCCGCTTATTTTTGGTTTGGATGTAATCCATGGCCACCGCACTATTTTTCCTATTCCGTTGGGCATGTCGGCAACCTGGGATATGGGCTTGATCAAACAGTCGGCACAAATTGCAGCTAAAGAAGCAACCGGAGAAGGTTTAAACTGGGTGTTTTCGCCAATGGTTGATATTGCCCGCGACCCGCGCTGGGGCCGTATTTCTGAAGGTTCGGGAGAAGATCCCTGGTATGGTTCGCAGGTGGCAAAAGCTATGGTGCAGGGTTACCAGGGCAGCAGCATGAAAGATGCTGATGCCGTGATGGCCTGCGTTAAGCACTTTGCACTTTACGGTGGCGCAGAAGCCGGCCGTGAATATAATACAGTTGATATGAGCCGCATTAAAATGTACCAGGATTACCTGCCGCCGTATAAAGCAGCGGTTGATGCAGGTGCAGGCAGTTTCATGAGCTCATTCAATACTGTTGATGGTGTACCTGCAACTGTTAATCAATGGTTGTTAACAGATTTATTAAGAAAACAATGGGGTTTTAAAGGTTTCGTAGTATCTGATTATACCGCTGTAAACGAAGTGACAGATCACGGCCTTGGCGATTTGCAAACGGTATCTGCCCTTGCGCTGAAAGCAGGTTTAGATATGGATATGGTAGGAGAGGGTTTTCTGAAAACCCTGAAGAAATCGCTTACGCAAAAGAAAATAACCCAGCAGGAAATTGATCAGGCCTGCCAGCGTGTATTGGAAGCTAAGTACAAATTAGGTTTGTTTGATAACCCTTACAAATCGATGGATGCCGGTAAAGAAGCTAAAGAAGAGCTATCAGTTGCGAACCGCGCAGCTGCAAGAGAGATTACTAAACATTCCTTCGTATTATTAAAAAATGATAATCAAACGCTTCCGCTAAAAAAAGGCGGTAGTATCGCATTGGTAGGCCCATTGGCCGATAATCACCGCGATATGCTGGGTACATGGGTTATTGCCGGCGAGTGGCAAAAATCGGTAAGCGTAATGGAAGGTATTAAAAATGTTGTGGGTAACAATGTTGCCATTAACTATGCTAAAGGTGCCAATATAACCGAAGACAGTTTGTTTATTAAAAGGCTGAACTTTGGTCCCGGAATGGTTTCTTTGGATGCTAAGCCGGCTGACGAATTATTGAAAGAAGCAGTTGACGCTGCTAAAAAATCGGATGTAATTGTGGCCGTTGTTGGTGAATCGCAAAGTATGTCGGGTGAATCGTCAAGCCGTTCGGATATAGATATTCCCGAAAGCCAGAAAAATATGCTGAAAGAACTTTCAAAATTGGGCAAACCAATGGTGATCGTGTTGTTTAACGGCCGTCCGCTTACCTTAACCTGGGAAGATAAGCATGCTAATGCAATACTTGACGTTTGGGCACCCGGCACTGAGGCCGGTAACGCCATTGCCGATGTATTGTTTGGCGATTACAACCCGGCCGGTAAATTAACGGCTACATTTCCGCGTAGCGTAGGGCAGATACCTATATATTATAACCACAAAAACACTGGCAGGCCATACGGCGGTGGCCCATCAAAATTCAGGTCAAATTATCTTGATATTTCGAACGATCCTCTTTATCCGTTTGGTTATGGCCTAAGCTATACCAATTTTAGTTACAGTGCTGTTAGTGTAAGTAAGAATAAATTAAAAGGCAATGAAACTTTAACAGCTACTGTCACTGTAACCAATACTGGTAAGTATGCCGGCGAAGAAGTGGTTCAGTTATATATAAGTGACCCTGTGGCAAGCATCAGCCGCTCGGTGAAAGAGCTTAAAGGCTATCAAAAAATAAGCCTCCAGGCGGGCGGGTCAAAACAGGTGACTTTTAATATTACTCCCGAACAATTGAAATTTTATAACAGTCAGCTTAAGTATGACTGGGAGCCGGGCGAGTTTATTGTGCAAATAGGAACAAGCTCGGCCAATACGCATAATGCATCGGTTTGGTGGGCTAAATAAAACCATTTGAGGTATAATACATTTTTAGCACTTGGTTAAAAAAGAAAAGATATTTTTGGATATGCAAAAATATCTTAACAGCACCGGTAAGTAGATTTGCCGGTGCTGTTTTGTTTTGAAAAAAGCGGGTAAAATGCTGTGTTTTTTGAGGTGAAATCGATTGTAATAAATGTTATATAAACATTTATTGTTTAAAAAGTATCGCTGGTGCAAATGTATATTCAACATTTATTATTGATTAATTAATAATAAATGTTGGTATGACAGTATATGCAAAACATGATGATATTTTAACACTTTGGTAAATTATGACAAGGAGGCCCGGCATATTAAACCAGGGGCAAAATATTTAAGATAACAGCTCGATTGCGTTAATATTTATTGTTTCAACAACGTTTTTGGACTTGTTGCAGAATAATAGCAACACTTTTACAATACGATATTTTTAAAAAAGGAGGTCATGTGTTAATAATGTATCAATAAAAAGTTCTCAATTTGTAATTTTAACGGATAAATATGCCTATAGATAATTAATTTGTAAATCTGCTTTTTTTACTTGTGTATACAGTACACACTAATTACATTAGTTCCATAGCCAATATAAATTTCTGTTAAGGCAGAAATCGTTCAAAATCTAATATTATTATAACATTTCAACTTTAATGATGCTTCAGTTGCGGAAGCATAAAAAAGGTGACTACACGGATAAAAAAGTTTAAAAAAATTACGAGAGAAGTTCATATGATAAAACTTTTACATTTTTTACTTTCCAACACTTCATCTTCAATTAATCTGTTTAACAGGGCTCATCTCACAACTGCCATGTTAAAACCGGTTGTCCGCAAGTGTGCAATTTTCCATTTTAAAACATAACCCACCAATTACCGACTTAAAAGCTTAAATCAAATATATTAATCAACTAAATCTCAATCTCATGTTTAAAAGTTTACTCCTAAAAGGAAGGTACTTGGGTTTGCTGCTATGCTGCCTGGTATCTTCATTGGTAGTTACAGCACAAACAAAATACAAAGGTAAAGTTATCGGCTCCGACGATAAATTACCTGTTGTTGGCGCTTCTATACGCGTCAAAGGTACAAGTACCGGTACTGTAACTGATGTTAACGGTGAATTCACCTTAACCCTAAGCCCGGGCAATACCCTGGTAGTATCTTACATCGGTTATCAAAGCACCGAGGTTAAAGTAGGTACCGATGTAAACCTTCGGGTCACACTACAATCAGGTAGTAGTACACTGAATGAGGTGGTAGTAACCGGTTATACTGCTCAGCGTAAAAAAGATATCACCGGCTCGGTATCGGTGGTTAACGTTGCAACCATGAAAACAGTACCTGCGTCAAACACAGCCAGCTTACTTCAGGGTACTGCCGCTGGTGTAACTGTAGTAAACTCAGGTAACCCTGGTGCTAATACTACAGTAAACGTACGTGGTGTAGGCTCTATTTTTAGTACCGCTCCACTTATAATGATCGACGGTGTTCAGGGCTCATTAAACGATATCAACCCTAATGATATCGAGTCGATTCAGGTATTGAAAGACGGCCAGGCATCAATTTACGGTGTACGTGGTTCAAACGGTGTTGTGGTAGTAACAACCAAAAAAGGAAAAAGCGGTGCTGCGACCATTTCTTATGATGCTTACTATGGTACACAAAGGCCATTAAAAGATGGTTTTAAACTCGCCGATACCAAAACCTACGTTGAGGCCATTTATCAATCATACAAAAACAGTCCTAACCCTGATGGTACCAGCCCCTTGGCTGGTGGTAACCCACAATACGACCCCGGCAAAACCGGCACCTGGACAATTCCAGATTATATAACACCGGCTGGTGCCAAAGTAGGTGATCCTAATACAGATCCCTCAACTTACAGCCTTCACCCTGCTACCTTACCTGATAATCAAATTACGCGTGCAAACAAACAGGGGACCGATTGGTTTCATGAGGTGTTTAAACCGGCCCCAATACAAAGCCATAATATTACAGCAAGCGGTGGCAATGATAAATCTACCTATTTGATGTCAATAAGCTACCTTAATCAACAAGGTACACTAATTGACACCTATTTTAAAAGGTATGCAGCCAGAATTAATACTAATTTTGTATTAGGCCCACACATCCGCGTAGGCGAGAACGCTTATATATTTTACAAACGCAATCCTAACGTAAGCAACAACCAAAACGAAGGTAACGCCATATCACACATCTACAGGGAGCCGCCTATTATTCCTGTATATGATATCATGGGTAACTTTGCTGGTACAAGGTCAGGAAGTTTAGGTAACGCAAGTAACCCGGTTGCGATTCAGGAACGTTCAAAAGATAACAGAAATAACAACTGGGATATTACAGGTAACCTTTTTGCTGAAGTTGACTTCCTGAAACATTTCACCGTGCGTACTCAGTTTGGTGGTTCTGTGGATAATTATTACTACTATTTCTTCACAAAGCCGGCTTATGAAAATTCTGAAGGTAACACCTCAACCAACGGCTTTACCGAAGTTGCCGGTTACAACAGCCAGTACACCTGGACTAATACCTTAAACTATAAACAGCAGTTCGGTAAACATAGTGTTAATTTATTGCTTGGTTCTGAGGCTGTTACTACCTATAAAAGGGGGATTCGCGCAGGCGGTGGTAATTATAATGTCTCGTTTGATCCTAATTACGTAACGGTAGCCAACGGAGCTAACCCTCCAAGTACAGCTGTTGACCAGCTTTTTGATTCCAGTCTGCTTTCATATTTCGCAAGATTAGATTACCAGTTCAACGATAAGTATATTTTAGGTGCAACAGTGCGTCGTGATGGTTCTTCATATTTTTCACCAGGTCATCAATGGGGTACCTTCCCTGCAATAACCGCAGGTTGGAGGATCTCAAAAGAGTCATTTATGAAAGATATTAGTTGGCTCAATGACATGAAAATCCGCGCAAGCTATGGTCGTCTTGGTTCACTTGCAGGTGTTGAAACCCGCTTAAGTAATGCGTACAGCTTGTATGCGCAGTCAAACGGTAACGCCAACTATGATATTACCGGTACCGGTAATTCAACTTTAACGGGTTTATATCGTGTACAAACAGGTAACCTAGCTACCACATGGGAAACTGACGTGACTAAAAACATCGGTTTTGATGCTACTTTACTTAATAATAAACTTGACCTTAGTTTTGATTATTTCCAGAAATCAGTTACCGGTTTATTATTCCAATCAACCGCTCCCGGAATAGCACTTGCTCCGCTTGCTGTTGAACGGCTGCCATTTGTTAATGGTGGCAACATTAAAAACAAAGGTTTTGAAGTTGTAGCCACTTATCATGGTAGTGCGGGCAGTGACTGGAAGTATGATTTGAGCTTAAACGTAAGTAATTATTCAAACACAGTTACTGATTTGAATGGCCTTAAATACCAGGATCGTAACAGCGATGGCTCAACTCGTATCCAAAACTTTGTAAGGTTACAGCCAGGTCAGCCTGTGGGCGAATTTTACGGATATAAAGTTATCGGCTTATACCGTGATGCTGCTGATATAGCTGCTTCGCCAACCGATGTTAACGCAAGGCCAGGTTTATTTAAATATGCCGACGTTAACGGTGATGGAAAGATCTCCTCTGATGACAAAACATTTATAGGTAACCCTAACCCCAAATTTACAGGTGGCTTTACACTTAACGTTAGTTACAAAAACTTCGATCTGAATGCCTTTCTTTATGGTTCATTTGGTGGCAAGATCTTTAATTACATTAAATACTGGACTTATTTCCCACAAGTATTTACCGGTAACGTAAGTGCCGATATATTAGGCCCTAAAGTTTGGAAACCAGGTGCTGATAACAGCCAAGCAACTATCCCTGTATTAACCCGTACAGCTAACGCTGATAACACAGGTGATCCAAACTCATGGTACATTGAAAGCGGTACCTATGTTAGGTTGAAATCATTAACATTAGGTTATACCGTTCCAAATTCACAAATCAAGGCTTTAGGTATTAAAAGATTAAGGTTTTATTTGTTGGCTAACAACTTGTTCACTATTACAAAGTACACTGGTTTAGATCCTGAGTTGCAGCCATCAAACCTAAATAACAATACCAGCTTTGGTATCGACTTTGGTAACTACCCTGCCGGGCAGAAGATATATAACATTGGTGTTAACGCCTCTTTCTAATATTGAGAAATTTTTAATATAAAAGTTATGAAAAAAATTCAAATAAAACTGATCATACCAATAGCATCGCTGTTGGTATGCCTGGTGTACGCGTGCCGCAAGGATATGCTTAACAGGCCCATCCTGCAAAGCTTAAGTCCGAATATCGTTGCCAACAAAACCGGTGTTGAGAGCTTGCTTATTGGTACTTATTCACTGTTGGACGGTGTGGGTGGTAACGGCGGCGGCATAAATGCTGCAGGGTCAAACTGGTTGTTTGGTAGTGTTACCGCTGGTGATGCTTATAAAGGTTCAGAACCATCGGATGGTGGTAACGATATCTTGCCGGTAGGTAATTTTACTTATTCTACCTCGAATCCATACATCAGAGATAAATACAAGCTTTGTTTTAACGGCGTAAGCCGGGCTAATGACGTTTTGCGTACATTACCCTTAGCTAAAGATATCTCGGCCGATGACGTGAAACGCATAACTGGCGAAGCACGATTTTTAAGGGGATATTATTACATGGAGTTGAAGAAGATGTATAATATGATCCCTTACATCGACGAAACCCAAACGGATGCTAATCAGCCAAATGATAAGGATATCTGGCCGAACATTGAAGCCGATTTACAGGCTGGTATTGACAATATTCCTGCCCTTCAATCACAAAAAGGCCGCGCGAACAAATGGATAGCTATGGCATATCTCGCCAAAGCAAAAATGTTTCAACACAAATTTGCCGAAGCTAAAGCGTTATATGATAACCTGATACCTAATGGTACCAAACCAAGCGGCGACCACTTTGCATTGAACGATAACATGCAGAAGAACTTTAGCCCTCAGGCTGGTCAAAAAAACAGCGTAGAATCGGTATTTGCTGCACAATCATCAGTTAATGATAACTCAGGCGGTAACAACGGTAACACCGGCGATGAGTTGAACTTCCCTTACAACAGTGGGCCTGGTGCTTGCTGCGGTTTCTTCAACCCATCACAATCATTAGGTAACTCATTTAAAACAGATGGTGACGGCTTACCATTGTTTACCGCTTTCAATTCGGGTAAAAAAGTAAGCGGTAAAACTGATCCGTACACTGGCACTTTAGATCCTCGTATTGATATCACCATGGGTCGTCCTAACATTCCTTACCTTGACTGGGGCAATCCTCCGGCAAGCTGGATTCGTGACCCTACAGATGGTGTTTTCAATCCACGTAAAAACGTTTATTCATCTGCCGAAAAAGGTACTAATTCAAGTACTGAAAACTACTGGGCAGCCAATGAGGTTACCTCAAACAACATTAACTTAATGCGCTGGAGCGACGTACTTTTAATGGCGGCCGAAGCCGAAGTTGAAGTAGGTAGTACTGATAAAGCACTGGAGTATGTTAATATGGTTCGTAATCGCGCTGCAAACCCTATCTGGTGGGTATATAAAAACTCAACTTACGACCCATCAAAATCTGAGTATACCTCAAAAACAACCCCTGCTGATAATTATTTAGTTAAACCATATCCAGCAGGTAAATTTGCCGATAAAAATTACGCCCGTACTGCTATTCATTTTGAGCGTAAACTTGAATTGGCGATGGAAGGTCAGCGTTTCTTCGATTTACAACGCTGGGATCAGGGTACAGGTAGCATGGCTGATGAAATCAACGCTTTCTTCGCATATGATATTAACGTTAACTCACAGCTGAACGGTGCTCACTTTACTAAAGGTAAAAACGAATATTACGCTATACCTCAAAGTGAGATCGACCTTTCTGGTTCAACAGGAGCTTCAAAATTGAAACAAAACCCTGGTTATTAATTAACCATTGATTTTAAATATTTAACTTTAGGTGGAGATAATTATCTCCACCTTTTTTTATAGTTTACTAACCAATAATGAAGTACACCCTTCCCCTTATATGCCTGATTGCCGTTTTACTTAGTGCCTGTAAAAAAGCCACACTTTTTGAACAGGTTCCTTCTTCGCACTCTGGTATTACCTTCAATAATAAAATTGTTGAAAATGATGCCATAAACCCGCTTACCAAACTTAATCTATACAATGGCGGCGGTGTGGGCATAGGCGATTTTAATAATGATGGCCTGCAGGATATCTACTTTGTTGCCAATACTACATCAAATAAGCTATACCTTAACAAGGGCGATATGAAATTTGATGACGTTACCGACGTAGCCGGTGTAAAGGGCAGTGGCGGATGGGGCAGGGGAGTGGCTATTGTTGATATTAACAACGATGGCCTTATGGATCTTTATGTGTGCTATACTTTGCTTGATGATTCGGTTAAACGCACTAACCTGCTTTATGTTAACCAGGGAATAGGTAAGGACGGCGTACCGCGCTTTAAAGAAATGGCTAAAGCGTATGGCCTTAATGTAAAACTTCACTCAACTATGGCATCGTTTTTTGATTATGATAACGATGGCGACCTGGATATGTACCTCACCGTTAATGAGGCTGTTGCCGGTGATAATCAAAGTACTTTCAGGCCGATAATTACCAATGGAAGTCACCGCAGTACCGGGCAGCTTTACCGCTGCGACTGGGACCAGGCGCTGAAACATCCGGTTTATACCAATGTATCAAAACAGGCAGGTGTAGGCACTGAAGGCTATGGCCATGCCGCTACCATTGTTGATATTAACCGCGATGGCTGGAAAGACATTTACGTAACCAACGATTTTTTAACTGATAACATTTTATACATTAATAATGGCGACGGCACTTTTACCGATAAAGTGAAGGAGTATTTTAAGCACACCGCCTTCAGCTCTATGGGGCAGGATATTGAGGATGTGAACAACGATGGTCTTGCCGATGTTTTTGAGGTTGATATGAACCCTGAGGATAACTACCGTAAAAAGATGTTCATGCCGCCTAATAATTACCAGATATTTCAAAATTTCGACAGGTATCAATATCAATATCAATACACCCGTAATACTTTACAATTAAACAACGGCCCGCGAGTTGCCGGCAATGATTCCATTGGTGATCCCTCATTTAGCGATGTGGCTTTTTTAAGTGGTGTTGGACAAACAGACTGGAGCTGGGGACCCATGATAACCGATTTTGATAATGACGGGTATCGCGATATTGTAATAACCAATGGCTATCCGCGCGATGTAACCGATCATGATTTTATAACTTTCAGGCAAATGGCCTATTCGGTAGCGTCAACCCAACAGGTGCTTGACCAAATCCCGATTGTGAAAATACCTAACTATGCTTTCCGTAACACCAACGGAGTGCAATTTGAGGATGTAACCCAAAGCTGGGGACTTAGCGCTCCCTCATTTTCAAATGGCTGTGCCTATGCCGATCTGGACAACGACGGCACCATGGATATGATTATTAACAATATCAATGACGAGGCATTTATCTATAAAAACACCTCCCGTAAAAATGCAATAAACAGTAGTAACTACTTACACATACAATTTCATGGCAGGCCTAAAAACCTAAACGGCCTTGGTGCTTTTGCCGATATTTATTACGATCACGGCAAACATCAATATTATGAAAATACACCTTACCGTGGCTATTTATCAACTATACAGGATATCGCCCACTTTGGCTTGGGTAACATATCTCAACTCGATTCGGTAGTGATCCGATGGGATAACGGTAAAAAACAGGTGCTTACCCATGTTAAAACTAATCAAACACTCCAGGTCAAAATTGCCGATGCAAAGCTTGATTATACCAATAAACAGCCCTCTGTTGACAATACCGCATTGTTCAAAGAGGTCACTCAATCAGCGGGTATAACCTATAAACATAATGATCAGGATTATATCGATTTTAATGTTCAGAAACTACTTCCGCATAAACTGTCGGAATATACGCCGGCCATAGCGGTTGGCGATGTAGATGGTAACGGCATTGATGATATGGTGGTAGGCGGCACTACAAAATATCCGGCTCAGTTATTATTGCAGCAAGCCAGCGGAAAATTTATTCAGCGCGATTTAGTGCCTCAATCTAAAACTATCATCCCGGTTGGAAATCCCAACGATATGGCACATATGATATCGCCTGTAAGAGTGAAAGACGAAGGCATGTTGCTTTTTGATGCCGACGGCGATGGCTACCTTGATTTGTACGTTGCCAGCGGCGGTTATGAAAGTGAGCCCGGTTCATCAAATTACCAGGACAGGCTTTATGTTAACGATGGTAAAGGCAACTTCAAAATACAGCCCGATGCCTTGCCTAAAAACTTTACAAGCAAACTGTGTGTAAAAGCAGCTGACGTAAACCGCGACGGCAAAATGGACTTGTTTATATCCGGTCGTGTGGATCCCTGGAACTATCCTAAGCCGGTTTCAAGTTTTATTTTGCGTAACGATAGCAAGAACGGCGTTATCAAATTTACCGACGTATCCGCATCATCGGCAAAAGAACTGAACAACATAGGCCTGGTTTGCGACGCCACCTTTACCGATTTTAATAATGACGGATGGCCCGACCTGATTCTTACCGGCGAATGGATGCCGATCACATTCCTTAGAAACGATCATGGCATATACAAAAATGTAACGCAAAGCACCGGCGTTGAAAATAAGCTTGGTTGGTGGAATACAATTGCCTCAGGCGATTTTGACCACGATGGCGATACAGATTACATTGTAGGTAATACCGGCCTCAATACTTTTTATAAAGCAACCGATGAATACCCGATTTATATTACTGCCAAAGATTTTGACAAGAATGGCAGCTATGACGCTTTCCCTTCTGTTTTCCTGAAAGATCAGCAGGGCCAATTGCAGGAATTTCCGGCTTTCGGGCGCGACGACATTGTGAAACAAATGATCAGTATGCGTACCAGGTTCCAAAATTATCGGTCATTTGCTACGGCCACAATGGATTCGGTGATAACGCCAAAAATGCGTGAGGGAGCTATCCGCTTAAAAGTGAACTATCTGCAGTCGGTTTATTTACGTAATGACGGCGGAGGGAAGTTTACGGCCATTCCGCTACCGGTTGAAGCACAAATGTCTGAATTATGTGGTATTACTGTTGATGATTTTGATGGAGATGGTAACCTTGATGCTGCACTGAACGGCAATGACTACGGCACTGAGGTTGCAACCGGCCGTTATGATGCTTTTAATGGTTTATTGCTAAAGGGAGATGGCAAAGGTGGCTTTAAACCGCTCAGCATTATGCAAAGCGGTATTTATATTCCGGGCGATGGCAAGGCTTTGGTGAAGCTTAAAGGAGCCCGTGGTAACTACCTGTTGGCAGCTACTCAAAATCGTGACAGTATGAAATTGTTTGAACTGAAACGGCCAGTTAAAACCTATAATCTGCAGCCGCTTGATGCATTTGCAACCATAAAATACAAAAATGGTAAAACTGCTAAACAGGAGTTTTATAATGGTAATTCTTTCTTGTCGCAGTCGGGCAGATTCATTAATATTGATGATAACATGGCGTCGATAACTGTAACTGACAGCTATGGTCATCAACGTAATATACCAATTAATTAAACTATTATAAATGAGATGCTTTAAGATATTTATAGCCGCTGCAGTTTGTTCCTTTATATTAAGTTGCGGAGGTAAGCCTAAAAAGATCCCGCTGATTAAGGATGCCGATGTTATCCATAACAATGTTGACCAGCTTACGCAGGTTATTATTTATGACGTATTCAGCCCCCCTGTGTCGAGTCGTATTTATGGATATACTACACTGGCAGCCTATGAGGCACTTCGTTATGGAAATCCCGGCTATAATTCAATAACAGCCCAGCTGCGTGGCTTTGGCAAGCCGCCTGAACCAAAGGAGGGGGTAAAATATAATTACACCCTTGCGGCTACATCGGCATTTTTTGCGGTAGCTCATAAGGTTACCTTCTCTATCGATTCGCTCAAAAAATACGAGGCTAAGGTTTATGCCATGTATAAAGATAACCTCGATGACTCGACCTATGCCCGCTCAATGGCGTTTGGCGAAAAAATTGGTAAGTACATTTTAAAAAGGGCAGCGGTTGATAATTATCCCCAAACCCGCGGCAAGCCAAGATTTTTAGGCAATGATAATCCCGGTAACTGGCATCCCACTCCTCCCGATTACCTGGATGGTGTGGAGTTTTGCTGGGGTACCATGCATACTTTCGCCGTTGACACCTCAACCATGTTCCCTTTACCTCCGCCACCAGCTTTTAGCGAGGATAAAAACAGCGAGTATTTTAGACAAACAATGGAAGTGTATAACCAAAGCAAAAACATTACACCCGAGCAAAAAACTATTGCAAAGTTTTGGGACGATAATCCTTTTGTTATTGAGCATAATGGCCACATGATGTTTGCCAACAAAAAAATCACCCCGGGTGGTCATTGGATTGGTATAACCGCAATTGCCTGTAAACAAACCCATGCTGATGTTATAAAAACGGCCCAGGCCTATGCACTCACTTCAATAGCTTTATTTGATGCCTTTATTTGCGGCTGGCAGGTTAAATACGAAACTAATTACATTAGGCCGGTAACCATTATCAATGATAAAATTGACCACGACTGGCTGCCAATGCTGCAAACGCCACCATTTCCTGAGTATCCGAGCGGCCACAGCGATATCAGCGGTGCATCGGCAGTTGTGCTAACGCATTTATTTGGCGATAACTTTGCCTATCAGGATACCAGCGATCTGCGTTACATAGGCATGCAGCGTCATTTCGACTCATTTTTGAAAGCTGCCGACGAAACTTCAATAAGCAGGTTTTACGGCGGCATCCACTTCCTCAATAGCGTTAATCAAGGCGCTGTACAAGGAAAACAGGTAGGTGAATACATTTGGAAAAAATTAAAACTTAAAAATTAAGGGCTGAGCTATTTTATGAATTTAAAAAAAAGCTTATTAACCATATCATACCTTTTTTCATTTTCTGCAATATTAGCCGGTTTAACGCTCATCAATAGCTGCAAGCGTAAACCGGCATATCAACCTTATAAATTTACCGGCGATGTGATAGTTGATGGTAAAAACCTGGTACAATTAAAGTGTACCCGCTGCCACTCGTTAGTGCCTGTTGATGCATTACCTAAGGATGTTTGGCTTAACCACACGCTGGTTAATATGGCCCCGCTGCTGCATATTTCAACTTATGGCGGTTCGTCATACTATAAGGATAATCCGCTTGATACTACCGGCGCCACTATTGCCGAATGGACAGCCATTTTAGATTATTATAAAAAAGCTGCACCCGACACCTTGCTGCCGGCTAAAAAGCCCATTCCATTAATAAATGATTGGGCTGGCTTTACGCTTAAAAAGCCTGCACCGGTAAGTTATACCGCTTTTACTACCCTGCTTGCTACCAACGCAGCCACAGGACGTATGTACAGTGCCGATGCGGTGGATGAAAAATTGAATACATGGGATAGTAATTTAAAGATGGACTCACTCGCCAAATTTCCATCAGCCGCGGTTGGGGTTAGTTTTGACAAAGATAGTGCCGGGAATAATATAGGCTTTTTCGCTTGTATTGGGCGTATGGCACCAGTTGATTTTCCGAATGGTAAAGTAGTTAAAGTAAACCTTGATGCGCAGCATGTTAACAACGAACAAACTTATATTGCATCTGATTTGCCCCGGCCTGTTGGCACAATAACAGGCGATTTTAACAAGGACGGTTTGCGGGATGTGGTAGTTTGCGGTCAAGGCAAGTTTAAAGGAGGTGTTTACCTGCTTAAGCAAAATAAGGATCATACGTATGAGCAACAAACCATTTATGACAAGCCGGGTGCTGCACAAGCTTTAGCCGGCGATTTTAATAACGATGGCTGGACAGATGTAATGCTGTTAACCGGAAGCGGCGATGAAGGCCTTTGGTTGTTGTTGAATGATCAAAAAGGAGGATTTACCCTCAGGAACCTGCTGCATTTTCCGCCGGTTTATGGTTCAAGCAGTTTTGAATTGGTTGATATGGATCATGACGGCAAACTTGATCTGGTACTGACCTGCGGCTACAACTACCGTGATTCGAGGATCCTGAAACCTTACCACGGCTTATACATTTTTACCAACACGGGCGACTGGAACTTTAAACAACGCTGGTTTTACCCTATAAATGGTTGTACTAAAGCCATTGCCACCGATTTTGACGGTGATGGAGATATCGATATTGCTACGATAGCTTTCTTTGCCGATATGAAAAACACGCCTGCCGAGGAGTTTATTTATTTTGCACAGGACAAACCTTTTGACTTTAAGCCCCACGCTTTGCCAATTAGAAAGCTTGGCCACTGGATGTGCATGGAAATTGCAGATTTGAATAAGGACGGCAAACCCGACATTGTATTAGGTAATTATGCAGATGGTTTTATGTTCCAGGATGGTTTTAAACCTAATTGGGACCAGCACCTGCCATTGATAATGCTTGAAAATCACACCAAAAAGTAAAGCGATACCGAACTGTATGAGGAAAGCAGGAGGGGTGAGCATAATAAAACGAAACGTATTGTTGCTGACTATAATATTCGCAGCTGTTGTTATTGCCGCATTGAATAGTTGCGGCGATAATGAACCGAGCGACGAACAGCTTTTGGCCGACGCCAAAAAAACGGCGTTCAAACATTGCGGCAGCTGTCATGAACCGCCCGATGCTTCTTTACTGGATAGTGCCACCTGGGACAAGCACATATTACCAGCCATGGGAGCAAAACTTGGCATGCGCCCTTTTATGGACCAGTATATAGCCGGTCCAGGGGCCGCGCTCTCTCTTGCCGATTGGACAAAGATTGTTGTTTACTATAGGTACGCCTCGCCCAAAAAACTAAAAATTCCTAAACCGGATGCCCTGCTCGATTCGGCTATATTTTCGGTGAAAAGGCCTGCTAATGTTGATACTACATCTGGGGAGGCCATGACCACCATGGTTAAGTTTAATGAAGTTGATAAGCACTTTTATACAGGAGATGCCGGCAATAAGCTTTACCGCTGGAGTAGTGATCTTACAGCTACCCTGGTCAAAAAATTCCATTCGCCAATAACCGATGCTACCTTTTATCAATCGGCAACCGAACCTAACAGCGCCGTAGTTACCTGCATCGGGATACTTCCGCCTAATGATCAACTCAAAGGAACCTTAACACATATTAATCTCGACAAGAAATCAAAAGATACCACCCTAATGGCTGATAGTCTGCCACGCCCGGTTAAAAGTGGGACGGCCGACTTTAACAAAGATGGCCTGATAGATTATGTTAGTTGCGGTTTTGGCCGCGACCGGGGTGGTTTGTTCCTATTACAGCAACAAACTAATCATACATTCAAAAGAAAGATCATCCGTGCAGTTCCTGGTCCTGAAATAGTTTATACCGGCGATTTTAACGGCGATGGCTGGCCTGATATTGCCTGCCTGTTTGCCCAGGCCGATGAAGGGATCTGGCTGTTTCTGAACGATAAAAAGGGAGGATTTACTACCCAAAATATCATACGTTTTCCATCTGTATATGGGTCAAGCAGCTTCCAGTTGGTGGATGTTAACAATGACGGCAAACTCGACATTGTATATACCTGCGGCGATAACAATGATTACTCGCCTATATTTAAGCCCTATCATGGAGTTTATATATTTACCAATCAAGGCAACTGGAAATTTATACAAACCTACTTTTACCATATCAACGGCTGCTCCAAAGCAATAGCCGCCGATTTTGATAAGGATGGAGATCTTGATCTTGCTGTAATAGCTTTCTTTCCTGATTATAAATATCATCCTACCGAAGGTTTTACCTATCACGAGCAGGTTAGTCCGGGAAAGTTTAAAGTACACGAGGTTCCCGTTAATTTATTAGGTCGTTGGATTTCGATGGAAGCCGGTGATATTGATGGCGATGGCGATACTGATCTGGTTTTGGGCAATTTTTCGGTAGGGGCGCAGGGCCTGATGAACCAAAAGGATTATAAACCCAACTGGGATATGTACGAGCCAATTATTGTACTGCAGAATAAAACAATCAAGAAGTAGGGTTTCATTAACCGTTTTAACAAGGACAGAGGTTGTCTTGATAAGAAACTGGTAAATTGATTACTAAAGCCCCAAAACGTATCATTTGTACAATAAATTGATAAATAAGTACCGCTGTATCTGGTTGTATGTTAAGTAGTTTTACCATACTTATTTATTGATATACTAAATGAACAAAAGTATCCGCTCTGCTTTAAGTGTTATGGCAGCCTGTGTTTTGCCCGCCAGTGTTTCGGCACAATCAGGAGTTGTAAAACAAGTTAAATTAAGCAATTTCGATCTGCAATCATCGGCTTTGGTAAGTGCACCAGGCACTGAACTTTCCAATACACAATACCACTCGCCGGTATACTGGTTTCCTGTAAAAGTACCATCTACAGTACTCACCGGACTGGTGGCCAATCACATTTATCCAGACCCATACCAGGGCCTTAATAATATGCTGATCCCTGATGCCTCCGATCAGTTTAATAAAGAATATAACCTGGAACAATACAGTCATTTACCCAATGACCCTAATCCCTGGAAAAAACCATACTGGTACCGCACTACTTTTAAAGTGCCTGCCGCAGATAAAGGCCGTCGTTTCCAATTGATCTTTAAAGGTATCAACTACCGGGCAGCTGTATGGCTTAACGGCAAGCAAATTGCCGACAGTACCCAGATGGCTGGTATGTTTGCTGAACATAACCTTGATGTAAGCAATATAGTTAAAGCTGGTGCTGAAAATGCGCTTGCCGTAAAAATTTATCCGCTTGATTATCCGGGATATCCTGCAAAGGAGCAGTTGAAAGCCCTCGGTCCGTTTTATGAAAATGGGGGCCCAACGGGTGATATCGGCAAAAACGTAACTATGCTTTGCTCATCAGGATGGGATTGGATCCCGCCCGTGCGCGACCGTAATATGGGGATCTGGCAGCCGGTTTTTCTGCGTACAAGCGGTGCCGTGACTATTAGCAGGCCAAAACTGGTTACTGATCTGCCAAACCTGCCCGATACCGGCATAGCAAAGCTTTCATTAAACCTGACATTAACAAACAATACAACTGCAACGCGTGGTGGTAAACTCACCATCAGTATAAAGCCCGAAAATTTTGCAGGCGTACCCGTTCAGTTTAGCCAGTCTGTGGTTGTACCAGCCGGTGCCGAAAAAGCGGTCGACTTAAATGCCGATAAGATTAGCCAGCTGATAATCCATCAGCCTAAATTATGGTGGCCTAACGGTTATGGTAAAGCAAACTTATACCGGATCCGTATGCAGTACGCTGAAGGGAATACTGTAAGTGACGATACCACTTTTGTATTTGGCATCCGCAAGGTGGCCTCAAAAGCCGAAACTACAGCCAATGGTTTTGTACGCCGTAAGTTTTATGTTAATGGGAAGGAAGTGCATTTGGTAGGTGGCGCCTGGGTACCGGATATGATGGTGAACCGCGATTCGGCCCGTTATGATTATGAGATGCACCTGTGCCGCAATGCTAATGTTAACCTGGTACGTATTTGGGGCGGTGGCGTTACTGAGCCGGACGCTTTCTGGAATGCTGCCGATAAATACGGGCAGATGGTATGGTCGGATTTTTGGATCACCGGCGATACCCAGGGCGAATTTAAAGGTTCGCCTGATTGGCCGCTGGCAGGTAACGTATTCATCAAAAACGTAGAAAGTACCATCTACCGCATCCGTAACCATCCGAGTTTATTGGTATGGACAGGAGGGAACGAAGGCCATGCCCGTAAAGAGCTATATGATGTAATGCGTAATGATATCATCACTTTAGATGGTACGCGTCCGTTCATTCCAAGTTCATCGGGTTTTGCCAAACTGCCTGCCGGCTGGAAGGGCTCGTGGCCTGATGAGATGCCATCGGGTGTTTACAGCGGGGGCCCGTACGAGTGGAAGGATCCTAAAGACTATTATAAGCTGGCCGATGATGCTAAGGATTGGGTGTTTAAAGACGAAACCGGCCTGCCGTCACAACCACCATATACAACTCTGCCGAAGATCATCCCTAATTTGGTTTGGGATACCAACTTGCCATTTCCGCTTAATAATTCATGGGGTTACCATGATGCAGCTACCGGAGCAGGTAAGTATGATAAATATTATGAAGAAATGGCTAAAAGGTACGGTAAACCAAGCAGCATTGTTAATTTCTCGGACAAGATGCAGCTCATGAACGCTGTAGGTTACCAGGGTATTTTTGAAGCCGATGGTCATAAACTGAACGAAACCGGTGGCGTAATGCTCTGGAAATTGAACGCAGCGTTGCCGAGTGTTATATGGCAAATTTACGATTGGTATTTGGAACCCAATGCAGGCTACTATACCATGCAAATTGCCTGTGAACCTATCCACATCCAGTATAATTATGATAATTCATCAATAGCAATCATCAACCGTACACACCATGCCACCGGAAGCTTAACTGCTACAGCCGATATTTATGATATCAACAGTAAACTGATTAAATCAGAAAAGGTTGGCAATGTAGGATTGGCGCAAACTGGCGTTAAGGAAGTGATTCAGCTCAAAGATGCACTTGCCGCTACCAAAGGCGTAAGTTTTGTAGTGTTGAACCTGACTAATGCGGCAGGTAAAACCGTATCACATAATGTTTACTGGCTATCGGCCACTGATGACTTTACGTCATTGAACTATATGAAACATGCACAGGTGCAGGGAAAAGTGATCAAATCCGAAAAAGGGGTAAGCGAAAATAAGTGGACTATGAAGTTTACCAATAACTCCAATCAACTGGCATTCTTTGTTCGCCCGCAATTGATGAAAAACGGCGAGGAGGTAATGCCAAGTTACTGGACCGGTAATTACTTTAGCCTGGCGCCACATGAAAGTATTATAGTATTGGTAAGTGCCCCGGTAGCCAAATTAGGCGCGGTAAAATCAACCGTATTACTTGAAGGCTGGAATCTGGATAAGCAGGTGATAACATTGCCCTAAAATTTTTTAAACTTAATATGCTCGCAAAGGCGCGAAGACGCAAAGTTTTTTCTTAGCGGCTTCGCGCCTTTGTTGCTATAACATTAATAACAAAACCGTTAGCTTTAAGCTTTGTGCATTCAGCTTTTAGCTTTTTTTAAGTTAAATTTTGTTTAAGAATGACTTGCCATACAGGTTCTGTTTTGAAAATCTGCTTATCTTGCTCAACGCATTTTACATATGGAAAATACAGATGTAATTATCATAGGAGGGGGAGCCGCGGGTTTGATGGCCGCGCGTACGCTTGCCAAAGCAGGTAAAAATGTTGTTCTGCTTGAAGGACGCAACCGGCTTGGCGGCCGCATTCATACGCTGGAACATGGCACCTCCCTGGAGCCGGCAGAACTAGGCGCCGAATTTATTCATGGCGATTTACCCATAACCCAAAGCTTGCTTAATGAAGCCGGCATTAAATACACTCCGGCCTCCGCCTCTATGTGGAAATATGAGGATGGAAAGTTTATAGCCGAAGGGCACGTTATTGAGCATTGGGACGAATTTATGGAAAGCATCATGAAACTGAAGCATGATATGAGCATTGAAGCATTCATGCAGCAGGAGTTTTCGGGCGAACGATATGGAGGGCTCCGGGAATCGGTGCGGGGCTATGTATCGGGATATGATAACGCCGATCCCAAAAAAGCCAGCGCCTTTTCAATCCGTAAAGAGTGGCAAAATGAGCATGAGGATGCACAATACCGTGTAGAAGGTGGTTATTGCATGTTGATCAGCTACCTTGCAAATGAATTTAAACAGGCAGGTGGGCATATCTACCTAAATGCGGTAACAAAAGATATTGACTGGGGAAAACACCATGTTACGGTAAGTACAGATATAGGGATAACCTATCAGGCCCAGCAATTATTGATTGCTGTACCGCTTGGAATTTTACAGGCTGAAGCCGGATTGAAAGGAACACTAAGTTTTGACCCACCGGTTGATTATTATATTAAGGCATTAAAATCGCTTGGTTTTGGCGCGGTGATCAAGGTGCTGCTTGAGTTTGACGAAGCATTTTGGTACAGTGAGGAAACCCGGCAAATGACCGGTGCCGATCTCGAAGATATGGGCTTTCTATTTTCAAATAAAGCAATCCCCGTTTGGTGGACCCAAATGCCGGTACATCGCCCGCTGCTTACCGGGTGGCTTGGTGGACCACCTGCTGCCGCCCGTATAAATACCAGCGACGAGGATGTTTTGATAGAAGCACTCGGCTCCATCTCCAATATTTTTAAGATAGATATCGCGAAACTGAAAGAAAAACTCCTTACCTGGAATGTAATCAACTGGACTGTCGATCCGTTTTCGAGAGGTTCATATAGCTATGATACCATAGAAACAGCCGAAGCACGAAAGATCCTGAGCCATCCTATTGGCGATACCTTATTTTTTGCAGGCGAGTATCTGTATGAAGGAACGGCAATGGGAACTGTTGAGGCGGCTTTGACGAGTGGGTTGAGGGCTGCGGAGATGTTGTTGGACTATAAATAAAAAAATGTCAATGACATGATTGTAGATGCTATTGTCCCTTCCAGTAATTTCCACTCACAATAATCATATCCAACATTTTGATAGTATTATCGTAATAATCATAATCCTTCAGTTTAAAGGCTATTAGATAATCCCAGACTTTATTAAGCCACTGCTGATTACTTTTGTCAACCATGGCCGATACCGTAAATGGCGCTATAAAACTTAAAGCTTCGAAGTATCTGCCTTTAATATCATTACCTTCAAGCGTATATCCTGCCGAAATATTATCCGGATTGCCATCAGTAGTTTGCCTGATCCATTGATTTATTGGACTAACAAAGCCTTTAGCGCGTTTATCGCCATATAATAAATAATCGGTAGCTATGCGCCACGGTACCCTACAAGCATTGTAGTTATAATAACCGTCATACTTTGATTCCATATAGTTGGGTTGAGCGGGCCGCGCTTTTGTATTTATGCGTCTAATAAAATCGGGCACCAGGCCAGCGTCTGGGCTATAGGTTTTCTGCAGATAGTTAAATAAGCGATAGTTGTTATCAATAGCTTTTTGCCATTTACCGGTTTTTGATGCGCTTTCAAATGCTTTGAAGTTGGCAGGCATAAAATCAGAAGCGCGCATATCATAATAATCTTCGCTATCTCCGTCGCTGCCATCGCTTAATAAAACAGAAAACGTTTTAGAATTGATTTCATAGTGCATAATTGCCGCCATCGCGATCCTGGCTTCCTGCAGGTAATTGATATGGCCTTTGCTTCCCCATTGCTTATCTGCTAACAGAAGGGAGTATGCTATATCTATATCGCCGTCGGTGGCGGCATCCCGGTCGTGGTTTTTACAGTTCTTTAGCTGGGCCCAGGCCATTAAATAGGGCGATGTTTTAGCGGGATGGGATTTGTAGTAATTATACAAACCATCGTAAATGTTTTTTGCCTGTTTATCATATCCGGCCATCAACGCTGTGATCACCATGCCGTAGCCTTGTCCTTCGGATACGCATTCTTTACCTGGCTTTTCAAACCAAACATAAAATTGATTTTTATCGCAGCCGGGTTTAATGTACCTGTGTTTCCATTGATCGTAAAAAGAGGTTACCTGTCTATCAAGCTGTTGCTGATTGATGTGATTGGGTTTTATTGTACCGGCAGTATACCGGCAATGTTGCGGAAACGGCCTTAATACAGCTTGTGCATGAAGGCCGTTCGTTAATAATATTAAAAATAGCAGCAGACTATATCGCACGCAGTTCGGGGTAAGCAGCAACCTCTTCAACATCATTGCACAATAACTCAGTTTTGCAGAAATGGTTCTTAAGGCAGCTCAAAAAGTTCTGAATTGCCGGTGTATCCTTACAGGTAGCGGCATACCACGTGCGTTTTGCAATACTGTGGTGCAAAGGTTTTGTAACAATGTGTTTACCGGGCAGGTACGGCTTCACAATCCAGTCGGCCATAACGCTTATTCCGAGGCCTGCATTTACCATCTCAATAGTGGCATCGGTATAGTGGATGCGGCTCAATGTTTTGGGCTTTACATGCTGTTCCTGGATGAGTGTTTCGATGACCGGAGTTTCCTGGTATGAGGGGTCATAAAGGGCGAGGATCAGCTCCTGATCCTGGAAGTCGCAGATGTCGATAACGGCCTTTTTTGCCAGTGGATGATCGGCCGGTAAAATACATATCAGGCGGTCTTCAAAAATGGGTTCATACACTATCTGAGTGTTCACCATTTGGGTGCGAACAATGCCCAGGTCAAGGTCGCCCCGCATGAGGTATTCGAGTGGCCTGCGACTGGCATCCGAAACTATATTTATGTTAATATCAGGCCATTGGCTCTTGAAATCTTTAATTACGCCGGGCAGCCAATGGTATGCGGTGTAGCATTGCATGCTGATATTGAGCTTGCCGGTTTTGCCATTTTTATAGTTGTTAATATCCTCTTCAAGGGTGCGTATTTCGGCCAATATTTTTTCCGAACTTCGTAGGAAACGGTAGCCCACTTCGGTAAGCTGAAGCTTCTTTCCCTGGCGATGGAACACCTCTATATCCAGTTCCTTTTCCAGCTCTTTTAACTGGTGGCTCAGGGCCGATTGAGTTAGGTGTAAAGCGCTTGCTGCTTTGGTCAACGAACCCTCTTTTGAAATGGTATCAACTAACCTGAAATGATGTAATGCAATATTCATTATTAGTTTTGCTAATGATTTACACAAAATTAATTCATTTTTTTCATGAATCATATAGATATACATTTGCTGTGTATAAAATACACCTCATGTTAAACACAAATTCAAAAAAATTACTCCTGTTTTTTTTGAGTGTTTCATATGTCTTACACGTACAAGCCCAGCAAAAAGTCCTTTCCATTAAGGATGCTGAACAAATGGCTCTTGCTAACTATGCTTCTATTAAGTCGAAGGCAAACCAGCTTAACGCCTCTAAGGCATACCTCAAAGAAACAAAAACGGAGTATCTGCCGGATGTAAATTTTTCCGCGCAGCAGGACTACGGAACAGTGAACGGCCAAAACGGACCATCGTATGGTTACCGCGGTCTGTCGGTATCCTCATCGGGGCCAGCTTTGGCCAAACAGAACTGGAACGCCGCATTTGGCGCTCTGTATTTAACCAACGTTAGCTGGGACTTTTTCGCTTTCGGCAGATCGAAGCAAAGGATCGGCGTACAAAAAACTATCGTATCCCGGGATGAAACTGATCTTGCACAGGAGCAATTTCAGCACCAGGTACGTGTTGCCGCCACATATTTAAATTTACTGGCAGCACAGCAGCTTGCCAAGGCACAGCAGGATAACCTTAACCGTGCAATGGACCTGCAAAAGGTTGTAGTAGCCCGCGTAAAGAACGGTTTAAATCCGGGTGTGGATTCTTCACTGGCCAATGCCGAAGTATCTAACGCCAAGATTGCCCTTACCAATTCGCAGCAAACGGTACAGGATCAAAGCAATCAGCTTTCTATTTATCTGGGTATTCAGGCGCAGGAGTTTCAGCTGGACAGCGCTTTTATTACCAAACAGCCAAACAACCTGGAAGCTTTGAGCGCTGTTGCCACTACAGATCACCCTACTTTAAAATTCTACCAAAACAGGGTGAATGTGAGCGATCAGCAGGCTAAATATCTCCGCACTTTCGCCTTGCCAACCTTTAGCCTTTTTGGTGTTTACCAGGGCAGGGGATCGGGCTTTAAGCCGGACTATGGCACCAACCAGGATAGCTACACCGGCAGCTACGGCGCAGGTGTTGATCCAACCCGTTATAACTACTTGTTTGGTATAGGCATGATTTGGAACTTTACCAGCGTTTTCAGGACCCACTACCAGGTTCAATCACAAAAGTTCACATCAGAGCAATTGAAAAACGACTACGAACTGGTTGATAAGCAACTGGAAGCACAGCGTACCCTTGCCGAAACACGCATAGGCAATGCCCTTAAAAATGTAAACGAAGTACCGGTTGAAGTTTCGGCCGCTAATAACGCTTACATTCAAAAATATACGCTGTATAAAAATGGACTATCAAACATAGTTGATTTTACACAGGCGCTTTATACCCTTAACCGGGCCGAGGTTGACAAATACATAGCCCTGAACAATGTATGGCAGGCGCTGCTGTTCAAATCAGCAGCTACCGGCGATTTCGGGATTTTCATCAATAATTTTTAACAGTTACACACATATACAATGGGAATGATAAAAGGGGCGCTGCAAAAACCAATTACCATATTGGTTATAGTAGCCGGGTTGTTCTTCTTCGGTATAAATGCGGTACGGACTATCAAGATCGATATATTTCCCGATCTGAACCTCCCGGTTATATATGTATCGCACCCATACGGCGGTTTCACCCCAAACCAAATGGAAGCTTACTTTGGTAAGCAATACGTTAACCTGTTGCTTTTCGTATCGGGTGTAAAAAGCATCGAAACAAAAAATATACAAGGCTTAACGTTAATAAAAGTTACTTTTTACGAGGGCACCAATATGGCCCAGGCTGCGGCGGAGGTCACGAGTTACACCAACCGGGCGCAGGCCGCGTTCCCGCAGGGATCGCAGCCACCCTTCATTTTGCGCTTTGATGCCTCAACGCTGCCGGTTGGTCAGTTGGTGTTGAGCAGCGCTACCCGAAGCAATAACGAGTTGCTCGACTATGCTTTGGTTTACGTACGTTCGTCATTTACTTCTATCCCGGGACTTGTTGCACCTGCACCTTTTGGTGGTAACCAGCGTACTATCCTGATCAAGGTTGACCCAAACCTTTTACGCTCGCACAATTTAACGCCCGACCAAATTGTGGCTGCCCTGCGCGAGAATAACCAGAACACCCCTGCAGGTAACGTGCGTATAGGCGATTACAACTACCTTGCACCTTCAAACACCACCATAAAGAAAATCCCGGATTTTGGAGATATCCCGCTTTATAAAAATGGGATCCAAACCGTGTTTATGAGGGATGTGGCTACTATTGAAGATGGTGCCGATATTACCAACGGTTACGCCCTCATTAACGGCAAACGTTCAGTTTACCTCCCAATCACCAAATCGGCCACGGCCTCAACCTGGGACGTAGTGCAAAACCTGAAAAAAGCATTGCCAAAATTCCAGGCCTTGCTACCCGATGATGTGAAGCTGTCGTTCGTGTTTGACCAGTCAGTTTATGTAATTAACGCGGTAAAAAGTTTGGCGGAAGAGGGCGCGATAGGGGCGGTACTTACCGGGCTTATGGTATTGTTATTTTTGGGTGATAAACGCGGAGCGCTTATCGTGATCCTTACTATTCCCACCTGTATTATCTCGGCTATATTCTTCCTGTCGCTGGCACACCAAACCATCAATATCATGACGCTGAGCGGGCTTTCGCTGGCAATAGGTATTTTGGTGGATGAGTCGACAGTGACGATTGAGAATATTCACCAGCACTTTGACATGGGCAAGCCGAAAGCTTTGGCTATCTGGGACGCTTGTAAAGAGATCGCTTTCCCTAAATTGCTGATCCTGTTCTGTATCCTGGCGGTGTTTGCACCTGCATTTACCATGAACGGGATTCCGGGAGCATTGTTCCTGCCGTTGGCGCTGGCTATCGGTTTCTCGATGATTGTATCTTACTTCCTGGCGCAAACCTTTGTGCCTATCATGGCCAACTGGATCATGGTAAACAAGCATGAAGACCACAGCCATAAAGATGGTTTTGCGTTGGAAGATGAAGGTGAGCCATGGGAGCAGAAAGAAAAAGCCATGAAGGCTGCCCTTGAACATACAGGCGGCGAGGTTACCCGTTTTGACAAATTCAGAGACAGCTTTATGCGCCTGATGGACCGCATGCTGCCTAACCGCAAAATACTGGTAACGGTTTATGTAGTAGTTGCTTTTGGCCTTGCTTTCCTGTTGTTCAATATCATAGGGCGTGACGTGTTGCCTAAAGTAAACTCAGGAACTTTCCAGGTACGTTTACGGGCTGCTGATGGTACGCGTTTAGAACGTACGGAATTAATTGCGGTTAAGGCCCAGCACATATTGGGCGATATCGTGGGTAAAAACCACATAGCTATAACTTCAACATTTGTTGGTTCGCACCCTTCATCATTCTCAACCAACCCAATCTACCTGTTCATGGCTGGTCCGCAGGAGTCTGTTATGCAGGTAAGCTTAACGGAGGATTATAAAGTTAATCTTGATGATCTGAAGGAAAAATTCAGGCATGAGATGGGAAAACAGTTACCCGATGTTAAACTATCATTTGAGCCAATTGAGTTAACGGATAAGATCCTGAGCCAGGGTTCGCCAACTCCTATCGAAGTAGCCATCACCGGTAAAAACAAAAAGCAAAACGTTGATTACGCTTTTAAGGTTATCAATAAACTGAAAGATATCAAATACCTGCGCGATGTGCAGATAGGCCAGTCGTTCAATTACCCAACTATCGATATCAATATCGACAGGCAGCGGGCGGCACAGCTTGGTGTAGGTTTAAATGATATATCACGTTCATTGGTAGCTTCAACATCATCATCAAGGTTTACCGAAAAGAATAACTGGATTGACGAAAAATCAAACTTGAGCTACCTTGTACAGGTGCAGGTTCCAGAGTACCAAATGGCCAGTTTGAATGATGTTAAGGAAATCCCGGTATTAGCCAACCAGGCCCGTCCGGTATTGGGTGATGTGGCCGATGTTAAAACCGGTACCACCTTTGGTGAAAACGACAACGTAGGCGCTGTGCCGACACTATCGGTAACAGCAAATATCAATAAGAAAGACTTGGGCACGGCAACCAATGATGTACAGAAAGCCATTGACGAACTGGGCAAACCGCCGAGGGGCTTAACAGTTGAAATGCATGGTATGAGCCAAACCCTTACCGATACCCTGAACAGTTTGCAAGGCGGTTTATTAGTAGCGGTATTGGTGATCTTTTTGATGCTGGCTGCAAACTTCCAGTCGTTTAAAATGTCGATGGTGGTTTTATCAACTGTGCCGGCCGTGTTATTTGGTTCGTTGCTGTTGGTTAAGATCACGGGGGCTACACTTAACCTGCAATCATACATGGGTATGATCATGTCGGTAGGCGTATCTATTTCAAACGCCGTGTTACTGATCACCAATGCCGAAGAGCTGCGCAAACATAACGGCGATGCATTAAAATCGGCCCGCGAAGCAGTAGCATTACGTCTTCGCCCTATATTAATGACCAGTTTAGCCATGATTGTAGGTATGATCCCGATGGCATCAGGCTTAGGTGAAGGTGGTGATCAAACCTCACCGCTTGGTCGCGCCGTTATTGGTGGACTTATCGCATCAACTTTTGCTGCGCTGCTGATATTACCATTAGTTTTTGCCTGGGTACAAGGTAATGCCACTACCCAATCTGTTTCATTAGACCCGGAAGATAAAGAAAGTAAATTTTATGTCCCTTTGCACCACCATGAATAAGCTAAAAAATAAATCAATACTGCTGCTTGCCGTTTTAGCAATGGCAATAGGCTCATTGAGTGCCTGCCACTCGGATGATAAAGAAAAGAAAGAACAACAGGAAGAGCAGGAGCAGCAGGAAGCTGTTGAAACGCCAACTGTGCAAATTGTGCCGGTAACTAAAGGTAGGTTAAGCAGCAACATCACCATACCTGGTGAGCTGATCCCTTACCAACAGGTTGACCTGTATGCCAAAACCAACAGCTATGTTAAAAAACTTTTGGTTGATATCGGTTCGGAAGTACACCAGGGTCAGTTATTAGCTGTGCTTGAAGCACCGGAAATCAACTCACAATTAGCGGCCGCACAATCACGCGTCAAACAATTTGAAGCAGTTTATTTTGCAAGCAAAGCCACCTATGACAGATTGGTAAGCACCAGCAAAACGCCAGGTACTGTTTCGCAAAACGACCTGGAACAGGCCGAAGCTAAAAAGAACGCCGACCAGGCCAATATTGACGCCGCTAAATCAGGCTTAAAAGAGGTATCAGCTAATTTAGCTTACCTGGAGATCCGCGCCCCGTTTGATGGTGTGATCACCAGCCGTAATGTTAATCTTGGTGCCTATGTCGGTCCGGGAGGTAAAAGTACTGATCCGTTGTTTACTATACAGGATCAGGGCCGTTTACGTTTGGTAGTGTCTGTGCCTGAAGTTTATACCGGCGCGTTAAGCAATAAAAGCGAGGTTAATTTTACCGTAAGGGCTTTACCAAGTCAGAAATTTACCGCCCAGGTAAAACGTATAGCAGGCGCGCTTGATGAAAAATTACGCGCCGAACGCCTGGAGATGGACGTTTACAATAAAGATAAAAAACTGCTTCCCCACATGTTTGCAGAAGTAAGTGTACCACTGCCTGCCGGCGACAGTACTTACGTGGTGCCTAAAACAGCCGTTGCAACTTCAACCGAAAAGGTGTTTGTGATAAAAGTTGTTGATCATAAAGCCGTTTGGGTTGACGTTAAAAAAGGCCTGAGTAATGGCGATAGTATCGAGATCTTCGGTGGCAACCTGAAACCTGATGACAAGCTGGTAAAAGTAGCTTCAGACGAGATCAGGAACGGATCGACCTTGAAATATTGATAAATTGAATTGGTTGTAGATTCGGCCTGACGGATAGTGCGAAGAGATAAAAGAAACCCGAAAGCTGCAAGGTTTTCGGGCTTCTTTTTTTGGGTGATTTTCAAATCCCCTTCTTGAGAGGGGGCGCGGAGGAATGAGCGAAAGCAGGGGGTATTATGCAAGCGACTGTTAAAGCAGAAATACACCCGTCCGCCCCTCTCGAGAGGGGAATCGCATAATCCCTGTTTCTTTTGTTCTATTTCTCCTCCACCTGCAACTTCTTAATAATCCCCGTCCCCGCAGCATCCGTACTTTCAGCAGCATTGGATAGTATAACCACTGCCAGTTTCTTATCAGCATTAAAAGCCAGGAAGCTACTGCTGCCGTAAGTGCCACCGTTATGGAAAATGTATTCTACACCATCAACCAAAATAATGTGCCAGCCGAGGGCTATTTTGGCATCTTTGCTGTAAGTGATCTGGTGGGTTAGCTCAAAAGCCTTTGATAGCTTGTCTGTACCATTTGCCATGTTTGCCTTTGCATATATCAGCAAATCATTTACCGTTGAATGGAGGGCCCCGCAGGCGGCAAGGGCGTTAAAATCCCAGGCTACTGTTGCATCACCGTATTGACTGTATACTTTGGTAAAATGGGGCAGTTGTAAAGCGCTTAAATGCTGTACTGTATTTTTCATCCCCAAGGGACTGCAGATCACTTCCTGCACCATCTGATCAAATGTTTTGCCGCTTATCTGTGATAGTATCATTCCTAATAAACCAACTCCCAAATTGGAGTATGCGTATTGTTCTCCTGGCTTACTATTGAGTTTGCAGGTTTTTAGATAACTAAACAGTAGCCTTTTATTATAACTTTTATAGGGATTTGCTGCACTGGCAGAATCAAACTGAAGGTTTTCCGGGATCCTTGCCAGGCCGGATGTATGATTGCTTAGGGTTTGCAAAGTTATATCATTCAACGCCGCATTGGTTTTTACCGAATCGGGCAGGTATTGGGTGATAGGATCGGTTAGCTTTACTTTGCCCTCGTTGGCGTAATAAGCCAGCAGGGTAGCGGTAAAGGTTTTGGTAATAGAACCAATTTCGAAGATTGTATTGCCCGTTGGTAGCTGGTTATTGCCACGGGCGGTTTCTCCGTAATTATAGGTGCTGATCTGGCCGTCTTTTAATATGCCTATGCTCAAACCTACTGTATTTACTTTTTGAACGTAAGGACGGGCAATTTCATCAACCTGTTTATCTATTGTGCTGAGCAGTTTGTTGGATGTAGGTACCTGTGTGGTTTTATCGGCAGTAATGTCTTTGTAGGGCTGAAACAGGAAGAGTTCAATTTTATTCCATGCATCGAGGCTCATGAGCAATTGCAGTGTTACCGATTGGAATACCAGCTTGTAGGTGCTCACCTTATTGTTAACAAAGCTGATTACCGTTGATCCTTTAATTTCATTCAGGGGGAACAATTGCTGCTGGCTAAGGCTGCGGAACTGGCCCTCACTTACAGCGTGCCTGAAATTTGCCCCGGTTAAAGCATAAATAGAATCGGCCTGCTTAGCGTTGAAGAATTTTTTTACCAGCACAAATACCGAATCGGTCTTAAATTGCTGATGGCTTTGGGCGAAGGTTATGCCCGGGGTAAATAAAAGTAAGACAAAACAGAACCTGAGTTTCATGAAAAGCAATTCGCGTTATATTGAAATGTTGTTTAGTCTTTAATCAAAGTTAAACGAAAGAGTTCCACTTACGGCTAAATACTATCGACTTATATATCCTGGTAATCCTTGGCAAAATAGTTATCAGCCAAAGGATCGGTTAAGCGCACAAAGCGTTTTTCATTGCGTTTCCACCTCATGCGGAATATGATAACGGCAATACCGGCCCCAATCATATAATTGTACCCAATAAATGCAAACATATCGCCGGGTTCGGCAAGCAATGTGTGCATGTCTTTGCCTTTGAAAATTAGCCAGGCTACACTTGTGATAAGGGATATTGCCAAGCCGAAAATAAATCCGCCGTCAATAATGCAGTAATTCCATATGCCGCGTTTACGCGAATGCTCCCACTTTTTTACGAAGCTAATGTTGTCGATGTCCTCTTCGGTGAGGCCTTTGGTCTTAAGTTTTTCTGCCTGAGTTAATTTATATTGATAGCGATAATAACCCTGTATAAATGAGAACGGGAAAAATAAAAGGAAGATGATATTGTTGTTATCGTAAAAATACAGTGCAACAATAACGGCAAGATAAACCAGTTCGGTTTTGTAAGTATGTTTCAGATATGTTTTGAAATTGAATTTCATACCTGAAACATGCTTTTTATATGGTTGGTGTTTGTCCGGCCAGCAGGTAAAGCACTGCCATGCGCACGGCAACACCGTTTTCTACCTGGTCGAGGATGATAGACTGTTTGCTGTCGGCCACATCGCTGGTGATCTCCACGCCGCGGTTGATAGGGCCAGGGTGCATTACGGTGATCTCTTTATCCAGTGAATCCAGAATGGTTTTGTTAAGGCCGAAGAGCATGGTGTATTCCCTCAGTGAAGGGAAATACTTAATATCCTGGCGCTCCAGCTGAATGCGGAGCATGTTAGCCACATCGCACCAGTTAAGGGCTTTGATAAGGTTGTGCTCAACTTTTACACCCAAGGAACCAATGTATTTTGGAATTAGTGTTGTTGGACCGCAAACCATTACTTCAGCGCCCAATTGTTTAAGGCAAAGGATGTTGGAAAGCGCCACACGCGAGTGCAGGATATCACCCACAATCACCACTTTTTTGCCTGCCA
Organism: Mucilaginibacter sp. R-33; assembly: GCF_049949235.1. Taxonomy (NCBI): domain Bacteria; kingdom Pseudomonadati; phylum Bacteroidota; class Sphingobacteriia; order Sphingobacteriales; family Sphingobacteriaceae; genus Mucilaginibacter; species Mucilaginibacter sp. R-33. Next base: position 3,487,147 of record NZ_CP188089.1, on the reverse strand, counting down.
CATCGCCATACTTTTCACGGATAGAAAAAGCATCAAGCAAAGCCTGGGTAGGATGCTCATGCGCACCGTCGCCGGCATTTACAATTTGTGCTTTAACATGTTTTGACAGGAAGATGCCTGCACCGGCGTAAGGGTGGCGCATCACCACCATATCAACCTTCATGGCCAGTATGTTGTTTACTGTATCAATCAGCGTTTCGCCTTTGCTTACTGATGATGAAGAGGCCGCGAAGTTGATCACATCTGCCGAAAGCCTTTTTTCGGCCAGTTCAAATGATAAACGGGTACGGGTAGAGTTTTCAAAGAAAATATTAGCGATGGTAACATCCCGTAACGACGGCACTTTCTTGATCGGTCGATTTAAAACAGATTTAAAAGTATCGGCAGTTTCAAATATCAGCTCAATATCTGCCCGGTTCAAATCTTTTATACCCAATAAGTGTCGTGTGCTCAGTCCTGCCATCTCAGTTATTTTCCTGTTATATTTTATTCCTTGTTGTATTATTAGTTATGTCATTGCGAGGCACGAAGCAATCGCGAACTATGCGGGTTGCTCTGTAGAGTATGCGATTGCCGCGCTATCGTTCGCAATGACATATTATTAATTCTATTATTCCTGTACTTCTGAAACAAGAACTATCTTGTCCTCACCATCCGTATCCTTCCAGCTTACCACTACTTTTTGCGATGCGATGGAATCAACCTCGATACCCACATAATCTGCAGATACCGGGATATGGCGCGAGTAACGGCGGTCAACCAAAGCTAATAGCTCTATCTTTTCCGGTCTGCCGAATGCCTGCATGGCGTCCATAGCGGCGCGGATGGTGCGGCCTGTCCATAGTACATCGTCCATCATGATCACTTTTTTGCCTTCAATAATAAAATCTATTTTAGTTTGATTAGGTACCAGTTGTGATTCACGGCGGCGAAAATCGTCGCGGTAAAAGGTAATATCAAGATCGCCTTGCAATATGTTTTTATCGGGAAGGATTTTTCTAAGTTCTTCGGCAACACGTTTGGCTAAATAAATGCCGCGCGGCTGAATACCAATTAATACGGTATTTGAAAAGTCGTTATGATTTTCAATTAACTGGCGACATAAACGTTGTATAGTGATTTGAAACTTTTGTCCGTCGAGCAGTGTTAGATTTTGCATCGTATGGGTGGATTTGGGCAAAAGTAATAATTTGTTTTCAAAAGCCCCCTCTAAATCTCCCCCGATAGGGGAGACTTTTTATAATTCAGTTATTCGGCAAGTTTTCTTAAAGTCAACATCGCCCTTTCTGCATCTTTTTTCGCCACAAAAATATGATCGTGATAATAGGCCGCTACTACGTTGCAGCTGATGTTTTCATTCGCCAGCGCAGTTGCAAATGCAGCGGTTAAACCAGTCGCTTCCAGCGAGGAATGGATGGTTAAAGCAATCCAGGCCGCGACATAGCTATATTCAAGCTTTAACTTATCGGCGGTTTCTTTTTTTAAGATGAGGGTTACCGCCTCCTGCTCCTTGAAAAAAGCTATGATATCATCGGTGTTGATGTTGTTTAATGATGATGTCGTGCAATAAACATAGTCACCTTCATTAATTACGGGTGTCATGTTTTTAAGCAAGATGTTGAGATTGGTTTCGCCGATGGTCATATCACAAATATATAAAACTAACTCGCGCACGTTTTAACGAGTGTGTAACATGGGTTTGCGTTTATAACGCAACGGGCGATACAATCGCCAAGCCATTTTATTGCGCTCATTGCAAATGAGCGCAATAAAATAAAAAAACAAAAAAGCCCCCCCGGATAACCGGAGAGGCTTGTATAAACTTAAGCTAAAATTATGCTTCTTCTTCAGAGCTGTTAGCAGCAGGTGCAGCCTTGCGGGCTTTGTTTTCAGCACCTTCCATTTGCTCTTTTAATTGAGCTAATACGCTAAGATCGCCTAAAGTTGATTTTTCAACAGAATCTTTCACTTTTTTCACCGCGTTAGTAGCAGCTTTTGCTTCTTTTTTGCGGTTTTCAAATTCCTGTACACGGGCATCAGCGCGGGCTTCTTCCCAGATACGTGAATGTGAAATAACGATACGTTTGTTTTCTTTGTTAAATTCAATGATTTTGAATTCAGCAGCTTCTTCAGCTTTTAAGCTCTTACCGTCTTCTTTAACCAGGTGTTTGGTTGGCGCAAAGCCTTCAACACCGTAAGGTAAAGCTACGATAGCACCTTTGTCGGTTACTTTGATAACAGTACCTTCATGGATCGAGTCGATAGTGAAGATAGTTTCAAATGTATCCCAAGGATTTTCTTCAAGCTGTTTGTGGCCTAAGCTCAATTTGCGGTTTTCAACATCAAGTTCAAGTACAACCACATTCAGTTTTTCACCAACTTTAGTGAATTCGTTAGGGTGATTAACTTTTTTAGACCAAGAAAGGTCAGAGATGTGGATTAAGCCGTCGATGCCGTCTTCCAGTTCAACAAACACACCAAAGTTGGTCATGTTTTTAACTGTAGCTACGTGCTGAGTACCAACTGCGTACCTTTCAGCAGCGTTTTGCCATGGATCAGGAGTTAATTGTTTAACACCTAATGACATTTTGCGCTCTTCGCGGTCTAAAGTCAATACTTGAGCTTCGATCTCGTCACCAACTTTCAGGAATTCCTGAGGGTTGCGCAGGTTTTGTGACCATGACATTTCTGATACGTGGATCAAACCTTCAACACCAGGGATGATTTCAAGGAACGCGCCGTAATCAGCAACGGTAACGATTTTACCTTTAACTTTTGAACCAACCTGAATTTCTTCAGAAAGGCTTTGCCAAGGGTGAGGGGTTAATTGTTTCAAGCCCAGAGCAATACGTTTTTTCTCGTCATCAAAGTCAAGAACAACAACGTTGATCTTTTGATCCAATGCCAAAATTTCGCGTGGGTGCTCAATACGGCCCCATGAAATATCTGTAATGTGCAGTAAGCCGTCAACACCACCAAGGTCGATGAATACACCAAAGTCGGTAATGTTTTTAACGGTACCTTCCAATACCTGACCTTTTTCAAGGCGTGCAACAATTTCAGTTTTTTGGTTTTCCAGATCGTCTTCGATAAGCACTTTGTGTGATACCACAACGTTCTTGAATTCGTGGTTGATTTTAACAACTTTGAATTCCATAGTTTTACCTACATACACATCGTAATCCCTGATAGGTTTGATATCGATCTGTGAGCCAGGTAAGAAGGCTTCAACGCCCATAATGTCAACAATTAAACCACCTTTAGTACGGCTCTTCACAAAACCGGTGATGATCTCATCGTTATCAAGGGCTGAATTAATGCGCTCCCATGATTTTTGAGTTTTTGCACGTTTGCGTGAAAGTACCAACTGACCGTTAGCATCTTCCTGCGACTCAACAAAAACGTCAACTTTGTCACCGATCTTAAGATCTGGTGTGTCACGGAATTCTGATACTGATACTAAACCGTCTGATTTGAAACCTACGTTAAGCACAACATCTTTGTTGTTAACGTTAACAACAGTACCGGTGATGATTTCGCCTTTGGTGATAGAGCTGAATGTTCCATCATACAATTTTTCAAATTTCTCACGGTCGTCATCGCTGTAGTTACCAAATTTTTTGTCGTCAGCATCCCAGTCGAAATCTTCGCTTGGTGTAGCCGCAATTTTTGATTTGATCTCTTCGATAGAGATTGAATCAGCTTCTGATTCAATAGTTTCCTTTTCGCCAGACGCGTTCACTGTACCCAGTTCAGCTTCTTTCGCTTTTAATTCTTTTTCTGCTTCTTGTTTTTTTGCCATTAAATAATTTTTCTCCTTTTCCCAATTTGTTAATTGGGACTGCAAAGGTACGGATATATTTTATTGAAAAAAGAAATTTTTTAATGTTAATTGCTTATATTCAAGCCATTTTGTTTTTTAAAACGAAGATTTTTCAGGGTTATACCTATATAAATGTATGAAACAGCGTTTTACAGGCATGTTTTATCGGTGAGAGGGCGTTTTAAACGCTTGTTAATTTGTGATCTATTTCTTCAAAAATCTGCATAAAATCATTCAGCATTTCCTCCCGGTAGCCGCTTAATATTTCATCCATTATCACCTCTTGTTCTGGTGTGAATGGATTTTTCCATACCCGCATACAGATCCGTTTGAGTGCGTAGGCTATCTGGTGAGTTTCGGCATAGGTATGCAGGTACTGACTTTTTTTAAAGCCTTCGTAAAATTTAAAGAAAACGGCAGTATCCTCAAGCCCGGCAAAGGTTAAAAAGCTTCTTATTTTATCTTCCCGGCAATCGGCTAAATGATCGTAAAATTCGGTAACGCTGATTTTGCGGGTGGTAAGCAGCAGGTTATCGATAACCAGCTCAAGTGCAATATGCCCTAAAAAAAATGGTTTTACCGGCGAGTTTATCAGGGCCGGGGCCAACAGTTTTTTGAGCTCATGTGAACGACTGGTAAAAAAAAAGGATGAGTGAAAATACCGGTCGACATCAAGGTGCTTGTTCCATCCGGATATGATCGAATTGACCTCGTTATCAGTATGGTGCAGCTTTTCGGGATGAAGGATAATGTTTTTATCGGCATTCTTTAACAGGTCGGGTAGCACCGTTCCCAGCACGTGGTAACAGTTGGTAGTATCCCTGTCGAAATAATAATGCGATAAAAAATTCATAAGCCTTGCCTTGCAAAATACCCGGTTTTGCTCAAGATACAAAATATAAGTAATTATTTGAAACAGATTTTACCTGTAGTTAACCTATATAGGCACGAATCTTTCCGGATAGTGGGCAATTAAATCGAATTACAAGAATTTTTCGGAAGGGTGAGTTATAATTAGTGTAATTCGATCTAATTAGTAAAAATTAGTGTGTCAATTTAATTTATATTTGCACCTTTTTGAAACAGAACTTGATATGAACTTTGTTGAAGAATTACGCTGGCGCGGCATGCTGCATACCGAAATGCCTGGAACCGAGGATATGTTAAATAAAGGTATGGCTTCGGGATATATCGGGTTTGATCCAACTGCCGATTCGTTGCACGTTGGGCACCTTACCCAGATCATGACCCTGATCCACTTTCAGTGTGCAGGTCACAAACCTTATGCTTTGGTTGGCGGTGCTACCGGCATGGTGGGTGATCCCTCAGGTAAATCGGCCGAGCGTAATTTATTATCAGAGGATGTGTTGCAGCATAACCTGGAAGCCGTAAAAAAACAGCTTACCCGTTTCCTTGATTTTAATACCGGCGCCAACAGCGCCGAAATGGTGAACAATTACGATTGGTTCAAAAACTTTACTTTTCTTGATTTTATCCGCGATGTAGGCAAACATATTACGGTTAATTATATGATGGCTAAGGATTCGGTGAAGAAACGACTTGAAGGCGATACCGGTATGTCATTCACCGAATTTACATATCAGTTGGTACAGGGCTACGATTTTTACTACCTGTGGAAGTATCATAACTGCTCATTGCAAATGGGTGGCAGCGATCAATGGGGAAATATCGTTACCGGTACTGAGCTTATCCGTCGTAAAGACAGCGGTGAGGCTTTTGCCTTAACTACCAACCTGATCAAAAAAGCAGATGGTACAAAATTTGGAAAAACCGAAAGCGGTGCTGTTTGGCTTGATGCCGAGCGTACCTCGCCTTACCAGTTTTACCAGTTTTGGTTAAATACTACCGATGTTGACGCCAAATCATATATCCGCATTTTTACTCTGCTTGGTCGTGATGTTATTGAAGCGATGGAAGTTGAGCATGATGCCGCACCACATACACGTGTATTGCAAAAAGCATTGGCTAAAGATATTACGATTCGCGTACATGGCGAAGCTGAATACGAAAAAGCAATAAAATCTTCGGAGTTTTTGTTTGGTAATATAGGCATCGAATTTTTGAGCGAACTGAATGAAGCTGAGGTTTTGGGTTTGTTTGCCGGTGTGCCTAACTATACCATAGCGTTAAGCGAATTAGAGCAGGGAATTAACGCTGCCGATCTGTTAGCGGCGAAAACGGCTGTTTTTGCATCAAAAGGTGAAGCTAAAAAGATGATACAAGGCGGTGGTGTTGCAATCAATAAAGTTAAAATAGGTACTGCCGATGATGTTTATAATGCAAATGCTTTGATTGGTGATAAATTCATCGTAGCTCAAAAAGGTAAGAAGAACTATTTTTTGATAATAGCAGAATAAGTTAGGTCAGTGAGTCATTCGATGAATCGTCATTAAGTCATTGGACTCTTGTCTCATTAAATCGTTGCAAGGTCCATGACTTAATGACAAAATGACCAAACGATATAGAAAAGCGACAGGTTAAAACCTATCGCTTTTTTTGTTGGTTTAATATTTGTAAATACGACAAATGGTAATTATATTTGTATATATGTCGTATAAATCAAAACCAGATACTAAAAATGAGGTTAATGAGCCCATGGCAGCGTATGTTGTTCAGGGAGCTATGCCTTCGTTTTATAGTTTATTAAATGGCTCAAAACAGTTAAAAGCCTCTTCTGATTTTGATATCATCAGCCTGGCGCGTAAGGGCTTCCCTAAAAGCGCCTTGCTTTCTCTGGCAAAAAAAATCTCCCTTAATATCCAGGAGCTTGCCAATATACTGCATATCTCCGAGCGCACCTTACAGCGCTACGAGGATGATGTCATCATCAAAACCGAGTATGCCGAAAAGGCTATTGAACTTGCACGGCTTTATACCCGTGGCGAGGAGGTTTTTGAATCGATGGATAAATTCAAGATCTGGATCAAAACGCCGTCGGTAGTTTTCAGAGGTGAGGCACCTGTTACTATTCTGGATACATCTGCCGGTTTCGACATGGTTTTTAAAGAGCTTGGCCGCATTGAACACGGTATTTTTGCCTGATGATACTTTTCCGTATTACCAAATGCAATTACGCTACCGATCTGAGCGGCACCGGAGCACGATTATATGGCGGCCGCTGGAACAGCGAAGGCAAGCCAATGCTTTACCTTGCTTCTTCCAGATCATTGGCGGTGCTTGAGGTGTTGGTACATTTAGATCCGCTGATAATTCCGGGAAATTATTGTCTTACTGAAATAGAAGTTCCCGATAGTAAAATAATTACTGTTGAGGTTGAACAGCTACCTGCGGATTGGCGGGATATCACCGGGCCGGTAATTTTGCGCGAGCTTGGAGATGCTTTTCTGAAAAAGCAGGAATACTTATTAATGAAAGTACCCTCATCAATTGTACCTGCCGAGTTTAATTATCTGCTTAATCCTTTGCATTCCGATGCCTTTAATATTAAACTTTTAAAAAGAGAGCCTTTTAGTTTTGACAGGCGGCTTATTTAGTCATTAAGTCATTTTGATAAATCGTCATTAGTAGTTGAGGGGCGGCAGTTGTTGTATTGCAGCTAACCATGCTAAAGAAAAAAGCCACCAGTTACATAACTGGTGGCTTTTAATATCTCCTTTAAATTTTTTGATTAACCTAAGTATGATTTCAGGATCTTGCTCCTTGAAGTATGGCGCAAGCGTTGCAAGGCTTTGTCCTTGATCTGGCGCACACGCTCGCGGGTTAAATTAAACTTCTCACCAATTTCCTCTAATGAAAGCGGATGGTTGGTGCCTAAGCCAAAGAACAATACAATGATCTCGCGCTCGCGCTCAGTTAAGGTTGATAGTGAACGTTTGATCTCTTCAGATAATGACTCATTGATCAGGATCGAATCGGTGTTTGGTTCCTGGTTTTCCAGTACATCAAGCAATGTATTCTCTTCGCCCTGTACAAACGGTGCATCCATTGATACGTGGCGACCAGAGTTACTTAGTGTATCGGAGATCTTATCAACAGTGGTCTCCAATATATCAGCAAGTTCTTCAGGCGATGGTTCGCGCTCGTACTCCTGTTCAAGTTTTGAAAAAGCCTTGCTGATCTTACTTAATGAACCTACCTGGTTAAGCGGTAAACGCACAATACGCGATTGCTCGGCAATAGCCTGCAATATCGACTGGCGGATCCACCATACAGCATATGATATAAATTTAAAGCCTTTGGTTTCATCAAAACGCTTGGCGGCTTTAATCAGGCCGAGGTTGCCCTCGTTAATTAAATCGCCCAGTGTGAGGCCCTGGTTTTGGTATTGTTTAGCAACAGATACAACAAAGCGAAGGTTAGTTTTGGTTAAACGCTCCAATGCCGCCTGGTCGCCCTCGCGGATCTTTTGCGCTAAAATTACTTCTTCTTCGGCGGTTATTAGGTCTACCTTACCAATCTCGTGCAGATATTTATCAAGCGATTGCGACTCGCGATTGGTAATGGATTGCGTTATTTTGAGTTGTCTCATCTATTTAATAAACCTCTCTATTCGTTATATTCTGAATAGAACGTGCAAAGCTAATATTTTGTTTCTAAAATAAAACATATAAATCAGAAATAGCAATACCAGTGTAAAATTTTATATTCAAAATTTAAAATTTATGTATATCGCATAAAATTTATTGTAAAACAATGAATTTATTTTGTTATTTAATAAATATTGTTTTTATTTGAATTGAATTAATATTGTAGTGTAATGAAAAAGGTACGTGCCCTGCAAATACTTGTTTATATAGTGTTTGGTTTGTTTGTTTTTCAGAATATGGCTGCCGATTTCTGGCAGGGGTTTAAGGATGGATACAATGATGGAATGGGTACAATAGATGGCGCTAAAAGATACGGGCCAACATTGCAAGCCACTATTGACGGAAGCTTCATTTCGCAAAAAAATGGGGGCGAAATGAAGATAGGTGAAAACTATACTTTAAAGAATATAATTATAAACAGTGATATAGTAGTTAATAATGATAATATATCTGTAAGCTGGCCATTAAACGCGATTGAAACTGGGCTGATACTTATTACAACTCTGATAGTAATAAGAATAGCCTATCTTATTAATAAGGTTATTGTAAATATTGTCGAGGGTACTTTATTTGAGCAGCGATGTATTAGGCTGATCAAAAGCACAGGGATGCTGTTATTGCTGTTTACATTGACTGATTATATAGGGCAGCAAGTATCCTATCAGGAGTTAATAGCTAAATTGCATGTGCCGCTAAAAATCATCAATACATCGGCATTTAATTTTGGTACGCTGGTATTTGCTATCTTGATATTTATCCTGGCCGAAGCATTTAAGCAAGGGGCGAGGCTTAAAGAGGAGCAAGCTTTAACTATTTAAGTCATGCCGATAATAGTAAATCTTGATGTGATGATGGCAAAACGAAAAATGTCATTAAATGAACTGAGCGACAGGGTAGGGATCACCATATCAAACCTTTCTATCCTGAAAACGGGCAAGGCGAAAGCCATCCGTTTTGAAACACTCGAAGCCATATGTAAGGCGCTTGACTGCCAGCCGGGGGATATTCTGGAATGCAGGTGAAAGGTGAAAGGGCATTACGTTAAATAAAGATATTATCTTAAATCTCACGTCTCAAATCTCATATCCAATCAGACAACAAAAAAGCCGCCCTCAACAGGCGGCTCTCTTTATTACTATAAAAACTATTAAACGCTTTTCTCTGCTTTAACAACCATATGGATACTCATAGGTTGTTTGTTCATTTCTTTTTGGATCCTGGCGCTGGTTGCAGCCGGATGGCTGTTCAGGTGCGGGGCAATAACCAGTGAAACTATCGACATTAACTTAATAAGGATGTTCATGGATGGGCCTGAAGTATCTTTAAACGGATCACCTACAGTATCACCTGTTACTGATGCTTTGTGCGGTTCTGATTTTTTGTAGAAGATCTCGCCATTGATATCGCAGCCTTTCTCAAATGATTTTTTAGCATTGTCCCATGCACCACCTGCATTGCTTTGGAAAATCCCCATCAATACGCCCGATACGGTAACACCGGCCAGCAAGCCGCCTAACACTTCGGGGCCAAAGGCAAAACCGATGATGATAGGGGTGATCAGCGCTATTAAACCAGGGGCAACCATTTCGCGGATCGACGCTTTGGTGGAGATAGCCACGCATTTTTCGTATTCTGGTTTACCTTCGTAAGTCATGATACCCGGAATTTCGCGGAACTGGCGCCTAACTTCTTCTACCATGGCCATAGCCGCCCTGCCCACCGCCGCAATAGCTAAAGCAGAAAAAATGAACGGAATCATTCCGCCAACAAACAGACCTGCCAGTACGTTGGCTTTATAAATATCAATATGTTCAATACCTGCAACGCCCACAAAAGCCGCAAATAAGGCCAGGGACGTTAGTGCAGCCGAAGCAATAGCAAACCCTTTACCGGTAGCGGCTGTAGTGTTACCAACAGCATCCAGGTTGTCGGTACGGTGGCGTACCTCTTCGGGCAGGCGGCTCATTTCGGCAATACCGCCGGCATTATCCGCAATTGGCCCAAAGGCATCGATAGCCAGCTGCATGGCCGTTGTTGCCATCATACCGGCAGCGGCAATAGCTACACCATATAAACCGGCAAAATAATATGACCCGTAAATACCCGATGCCAAAACAAGGATAGGCAGCACGGTTGATTCCATACCTACTGATAAACCGCCGATGATATTGGTAGCGTGACCGGTTGACGACTGCCTGATAATGCTCAATACCGGGCGTTTACCCATGGCGGTGTAGTACTCGGTGATAATCGACATTAAAGTACCTACTACCAGGCCAACCAATATTGATCCGAAGACACCGTCTTTAGTAAAGGGTATCACCTCAGCTTTTACCACCCCGTTAACCTCATCGCGTACCATGTGAAATTCGCCCGAAGGCAACATCCATTGTACAACAAAATATGTAGCTATAGCAGTTAGTATAATTGATGCCCAGTTACCTATGTTCAATGCTTTTTGCACACTGTCGGTTTCTGATTTGATTTTCACCATAGCCGCGCCCACTATCGAAAATATCAAGCCAAGGCCGGCAATTACCATTGGCAGCAATACGGGGGCAATACCACCAAAATTATCGTGTGATACGATTTCACGGCCCAGCACCATAGTAGCCAGCATAGTAGCTACATATGAGCCAAAAAGGTCGGCACCCATACCGGCAACATCGCCTACGTTATCACCTACGTTATCGGCAATGGTGGCCGGGTTGCGCACGTCATCCTCGGGGATACCGGCTTCAACTTTACCAACAAGGTCAGCACCTACGTCGGCCGCTTTGGTGTAAATGCCACCGCCAACACGGGCAAACAGCGCTATGGATTCTGCACCTAATGAAAAACCGGCTAAAACGTCAAGCGCTTTTGCCATGGCTTCGCCATTAACACTGCTGCCTGCTACTTTAACAACATAAAACTGATAAAAAACAATAAAAAGCGATCCTAAACCAATAATAGCCAAACCCGCTACACCCAAGCCCATTACGGTTCCGCCGGTAAACGATACTTTTAAAGCTTGTGCCAAACTGGTACGTGCAGCCTGTGTGGTACGTACGTTAGCTTTGGTAGCAATACGCATCCCCAGGTAACCTGCAAACGCAGATAGAAACGCGCCTATCAGAAATGATATGGCAATAACAGGACTTGAAGTAGTAACCGTTGTGCCCGACCATGCCAGCAAAATACCGGCAACCACAACAAAGCCGCCTAATATTTTCCATTCGGCACGTAAAAAGGCCATTGCGCCATCTGCAATGTAACCGGCAAGTATGGCCATGTCGCCGTCACCGGCGTTTTGTTTGGTAACCCAGGCGGCCTTAATAGCCATAACAAGGATCCCGATAAGCCCCAAAACAGGAATTAAATAAATTAAATAATTGTTCAGAAAATCCATATCACAAATTTGGTTTAATAAAGTAGTACTGCTTGGTTTAACAGTGTTTAATAACAATTGGTGATTGCAAAATAGTAATTTTATTTATTTACTATAGTGATCGTTAATATTAAAGTTTTTTGAATAGTTTAGAGATTTAAACCCTAAAACAATATATGGCGAAAAACTCATCGCAACCAAAAATGAAACATGAGCTTAGCTTGCTGGACGGTACCATGCTCGTATCAGGATCCATGATAGGCTCAGGTATTTTTATTGTTAGTGCAGATATTACCCGTAACGTAGGCTCGGCCGGCTGGCTGATAGCTATCTGGGTTATCACCGGTTTCATGACGCTTACTGCGGCCCTAAGTTATGGCGAATTGAGCGGTATGTTTCCCAAAGCTGGTGGCCAATATGTATATTTAAAGGAGGCTTACAACAAGCTCATCGCTTTTTTATATGGTTGGAGCTTTTTTGCGGTGATCCAAACAGGTACTATTGCGGCGGTAGGTGTTGCCTTTAGTAAGTTTGCTGCCTATTTGATTCATCCGCTTAGCGAGGAGAACATTCTTTTTCAACTCGGTTTCTTAAAGATCAGCGCTGCTCAGCTGATGTCAATTTTCATCATTGTATTACTTACTTATATTAATACCAAAGGGGTAAAAAGTGGCAAACTTATCCAAACCACGTTCACACTTACCAAGCTTTTAAGTTTGTTTGGTTTGATCATATTTGGTTTTGTAGCGCTAAAGCCTGAAATATGGCATGCCAACTGGAGTAACGCCTGGGATATTCATAATCTTAAAGCGGATAATACAACTGTTAGTCTTACCCTTGCCGCAGCCATGGGGGCTATTGCAGCTTCGATGGTAGGCTCGATCTTCAGTAGTGATGCCTGGAACAGCGTAACGTTTATAGCAGGTGAAATGAAAAACCCTAAAAGGGATGTTGCCTTAAGTCTTGGTTTAGGGACTTTGATAGTAACTATCATTTACGTATCAGCTAACGTTGCTTACACCGGTGTGCTATCCATGCATGATATCGCAACTGCCGATAAAGACCGTGTTGCCGTAGCTGCATCGCATATCATATTTGGTAATCTCGGTACTTATATCATTGCCGTTATGATCATGATATCAACCTTTGGTTGTAATAACGGTTTGATACTTTCAGGTGCCAGGGTTTATTATACCATGGCAAAGGACGGGTTATTTTTTAAACAAACAGGTGAATTAAATAAGTCTGGCGTGCCCGAGTTTGGTTTGTGGATCCAGGCTGTAGTAGCTTCGATACTTTGCCTGAGCGGCCGTTACGGTGATTTGCTGGATATGATATCCTTTGTGGTGGTGATTTTTTATGTCCTTACCATCTTCGGCATATATATCCTGCGGAGAAAACATCCAAATGCTGAGCGTCCTTATAAAGCACTGGGATACCCAATTTTGCCTGCCATATACATTATAATGGGATTGATATTTTGTGTATTGCTCATAATTTATAAACCCCAGTTTACCTGGCCGGGCTTAATTATTGTATTGATTGGTGTGCCCATATATTATATTTCGCAACGGTACGTTAAAAAACAGGATGAGGCGCTTACTGGTAATTAGTTTTTTATTTATAGGAGAGTCTGTTGCGGCGCAAACGCTTCAGCAAAAAATATCAAATGCTTTTGGCAGGTTGCAGGCGGATAGCCAATGCAATTATGCTTCAGTATCATTAACCGTACTTGATGCCAAAACCGGGGAGCAGGTGTTTGGCGGTAACCCTAACGTGGGTTTGGCTACCGCTTCAACGCTTAAAACCATTACCAGTATTACGGCTTTTAATATTTTAGGTCCCGATTTTCAATATCAAACGAAATTAGGTTATACCGGCGAGATTGGGGCCGACGGCACCCTGACCGGCGATATCATCATTAAAGGTGCCGGCGACCCGACCTTGGGCAGCTGGCGTTATGAGCAAACCCAAGAGGGGCATGTATTAGCCCTTTTGGCTGATGCCTTGCGAAAGGTCGGTATCAAAAAAGTTAACGGCCGCATCATTGGCGATGATAGCATCTTCGGTACACAGTCCATCCCCGAAGGTTGGATCTGGCAGGACATCGGCAACTATTACGGAGCCGGTACATCGGGCCTTTGCTGGCGCGAAAATCAGTTTGATATAAAGCTGCGTACGGGTGCGGTTGGTAGCCCGGTTGGCATATCCCGTACTGTTCCGCTGATGCCATACCTTGCATTTAAAAGCGAGTTGACAAATGGTTCTGCCGGCTCAGGCGATAATGCTTATGCTTTTTTACCGGTTGGCAGTAAAGTAATATATCTGCGCGGTACTTATGCCATTGATCAGGATAAGAAAAGTATTTCGGCGGCCTTACCCGATGCTGCTTATGATGCTGCGTTGCGGCTCAATGATATGCTGAGGAGTTTAGGTATCATTATCGGTAATGAGCCGGAATCAGCCACTACTTTGAGCGCTAAAAACCTGCCATTGCCCATAATTGCTAAAAATCTGGCAACTATATCATCACCAACTTTAAGCAAAATAGTTTACTGGCTCAACCAGAAAAGTATTAACCTTTACGCTGAGCAGTTACTCAAAACAATAGCCTGGAAACAGGACCGCAAGCCTACAACGGCAAATGGTGTGGATGAGGTACAAAAGTTTTGGGCGGCCAAAGGGATAGATACCCGCAGCATGAATATTTACGACGGCAGCGGCCTTTCGCCCGGTGACAGGGTAACTACGTTAACGCTGGCCCGCATCCTGCAATCGGCAAAGAAGGAAAGCTGGTTTGCCGATTTTTATACAAGTCTGCCGGTTTATAATGATATGAAAATGAAAAGCGGCAGCATCAATAATGTGTTGTGTTATGCCGGTTATCAAACCAAAAACGGCCGAGAGCTTTGTTTTTCTATCATGGTTAATAATTTCAGCGGCCCGAACAGGAGTATAAAGGAGAAAATGTTTAGGGTGTTGGATGAATTGAAGTAGCTGCCCCGAGCCCTCAAGTGGAAGTTTTTTATTACTGGTTTTTATAGATATGGTTCAAAAAAGGAATAATCTACTTCATAAACGATTTGTGGTTTAACTCCCAACTCAATTTTTTGAAATAATTCAACTAGTTTTTCTCCATCTACTAATTCGATATTCCCCACCCCATCTCTGGAAGCTTCTCTTTTCGCCTCCTCCGAAAATCGGCCTGTTGTTATAACAATGCCCTTTTCAGCTCTGCCACTCATAGCGCCTCTGAAATCTCTTAAATGGCTGGAACTAACCGGCGTTGTCGAATATCGTTTACATTGAAATAATACGCGATTGGTTACAAACGCGTTAAGGGCAATTATGCCAATCCCATCTATTCCACCATCATTTGACCGTCCTGTAATGGTAACTTGTTCAAATCCAGATTTTCTTAGCAGTAATCCGCAAATTTGTTCAAATCCTTTAGGTGATAGTTTTTTCAATATTTCCAGTAACGTAGGAGTATAGTCTTGTTCTATAATTTCAGGTTCAATTTCATTAACATCGTCGATTATGCCTGTAGTTGATTTAGATTTTCTTCTTTCCTGATAAATTTTGACCCATTTCTGAAATATTAATCGAGATTCGGATTCTGAAACATCTGTCTCCCAGCCCTTTTTCGTTAATAACCATGTTCCTCTTTGAGAATCATCTAGAAATTTCTCCCATACCAGATATTGCCTTGCCCACGCCACCTGATTGTGGAATTTTGATTCACCCGATTTGATAGTCTGTTCAAGGATGGAATCTGATAATTTTAAATTCTGTGCAATTTTTTCCGAAACCTCTCGTGGTTTACCCGATCCACCTAAATCTCTTAATGCATGTAGTAATGGGCCAAACCACTTCAAGAAATCAGCTTGCTTTCTTTTCGACATATGTTTATTAATATATTGCCATGCAATTTACGATCAAAACTTAATAAGTGAAGTTGAATATGATAATTATCAAAAGCACTGCACTTACATTAAATTCGGGCTTTTTAAATAAAAAGTAACGGAATAAAGCCTTATAATCGGAATGCCGTACAAGTTCAGGATATTTTGTAGGTTTATATCAATATTAAAAGCTTTATGAAAAAGTTCAACATTTTAGTATTCTTTTTTATTGCTGTTACTTTTTTTGCCTGCAAAAGCAAATCCGGCTCAAATGATGACGTGCAATCCATCAAATTTAAGTTCACCGAGCTTGGCCGCGAAACGCAGTTCAGGATCACCTGTGATAAGTTTGATTATTACTTCCCTGAAGGGAAAGAAAAAAACTTTAATAAAAAGCCGGGCGTTGATAGTGTAATGCAATTGCTAACCGGTATGAAAATGGTGAGTGACGGTACAGAACCGGACGTGCGCGGGAAGATCTATATTACACACACTACCAAAACCGTTGATACCGTATGCGTTGGCGCTAAAGTACTCAGCTACAAAGGTACAACTTATGAAACGCCACAGGAGCTGTTGGTGTTGATACAAAAATAGGTTGCACAGGGGTGCAAATGGTTTGTTGTAATCAAGTCATTGCTCAGTGAATGAGCAGGATCATCTAAAAATAGCAGCGGTCAGTTTTTCATTTTGGCCAGCCGTTCGGGCGAAAGCACGGTGATCTGGCTCCCTTTTTTTTCGATTAGGTTTTCATCTTTAAAATCGGTAAGGGTACGGCTCACAGTTTCAGTTGCCACACCGGCCATAGCAGCAAGGTCTTCCCGCGAAATTTTGAAATCCCCACCCTGCTGTTTATGCAGTCGCACCAGGGTATCGGCCATCCTTTTTCGTACTGAGTTATACGCAAGCTGCAATAATTGCTCTTCCCTGTCGCGGATATGATTAGAAAGCAGTTTGATAAACTCACGCGCAATATCTGGGTATAAATTGAGCAGGTTGTCCAATTGATCTTTCGGGATCAGGCACAGCTGGCTATCCTCCAGGGTGGTTGCTGTATCTGTGTAAGCCTCGTTCGAGAGCATGGCATTTACCCCAAGGTATTCCTCGGCAGAGTGGATGGCGGTCATCAACTCACGGCCATCGTTTGCCAGTTTAACGGTTTTAACTCTGCCTTTCAATATCAGGTACAAGCCATTCCCCTTATCACCATCGTAATAAATTACCTGGTCTTTTTTAAACAGGCGTACCTTGCGTTCGCTAATAATACGTTTAAGTTCGGTGAGACCGCTATTCTTCGATACAATTGAGTTTAGGTTTTCGAGCGATTGACTATAAAAGCTTTGCTGGGCAGTTTTTTTCCTGAGCCTGCTTTCAATGGCGTTTAGCAGTTCAATATCATCAAAAGGCTTGGTTAAGTAATCATCGGCACCCATTTCCATGCCTTTGCGTTGGTCAATCCGTTCGGCCTTTGCGGTTAAAAATATAAAAGGTATGGCGGCAGTTTCGGGATTTTTATTCAGCATAAATAAAACGCCATAACCATCAAGTTCGGGCATCATGATATCGCAAAGTATTACATCGGGCAGGTTGTTAACGGCCAGTTCAATACCGGTTTTACCATTATCGGCTTCAAATACCGTGTAACCGGCCAGCCCCAGTATTTCTACCACGTTTTCGCGGATATCGTTGTTATCTTCGATGATAAGGATTTTTTGGTTCATGATGCGGGAAATGAAATGGTGAATGAAGTACCCTCGTTTACGTTACTTTGAAAATCAACCCTGCCGTTCATAAGGGCAGTGTACCGGGCCACAATATTAAGGCCTAAACCGGTACCCGCGATATTGCCTGTATTGTGCGCTCTGAAAAATGCCTCAAATAAATGCTTCTGGTCGCTTTCGGGAATGCCTATGCCATTATCTTTTACAGTAATGGAACAGCCGGAAGCATTTATTTCGGTACTAAATTCAATAAAACTGTCCTCGCCCGAATATTTGATGGCGTTTGTGATGAGGTTGATGATGCAGTTTTTGAGCAGATTAATATCGAGGTAAACCATACTATCTGTACCTGTATGCTGATAAAGGATATTTTGGTTTTGCTTGGCCATAATCTGCATTTCTTCAGTTAGCTCTTCGGCCAGCTTAACCAGGTCAAACCTGGTGTATGATGGTTCAATACGCCCGGCTTCCAGTTTTTCGAGCGAGAGAAAATCATTCAGAATGGTAGTGAGGTTGCCAACGGCGTTTTTGATTTTATTAACATGCTTGCTGATCTGCAGGCTGTGCAAAGGCTCGGCATATTTATCAATGAGCGAGGCTGATAATTGAACAGCGCTTAGCGGCGTACGAAACTCATGCGATGCCATGGATACAAAACGGCTTTTCAATTGCCCCAATTCTTTCTCTTTCTCGAGAGACTGGCTTACTTCCTCCTTGGTTTTTTGCAGTTCAACAACAAATTGTTTTAAGGAGAGGGTGCGTTCCTCTACCACCTCCTCCAGGTGTGATGTGTATTCCTTCAGCTTATCTTCAGCTTCCTTCTCACGGCTAAGGTCGTGTATAAAGCCGGCATATATTTTACGTCCCGAAAAATTTACGTCACTAACCCCAAGTCTGAACGGGAATTGGGTGCCGTCTTTACGCAAGCCTGTTACTTCACGACCTATACCAATGATATGCGGTTTACCGGTAGTTTGATATCGATTGATGTAATGATCATGCTCCTGCCTGTAAGGCTGGGGCATCAGCATCGATACATTTTTTCCGATAACTTCATGAGGTTCATATTGAAATAACTTGCAGGCCGATGGGTTAATAGATTCGACTATCCCCCGTTCATCGATAGTAATAATGCCATCGATAGCATTTTCAATAATGGCTTTTAATAAGGCAGCATTTTCCATAGATGAAGTTTGAAAGATTTATCAGCTTTTGCAAATATCAAATTTGATATGGATTTTTTACACCCAAAGATGGTATATCTTAATTTAAATCAAAATTTGGCCTCTTTTGTAAGAGGAAAGTTACCGGTAGTTAACTTTGAGTTTATCTGCTTAGGCGTTATTTGCGCCTTGTTAAAAAACAGCTCAATGAAAAAACTCCTGCTACTAACTATGCTTGGATTAGGCAGTATAAGCACCTTCGCGCAAACCCAGGCCCCTGTTAAAAATGCCCCGACAGATTATGTAAAGATTAAAAACTACGGCCTGCTGACTTTATTTGAGCAGGATGCCGAAGTAAGCAATTTACTTAAAAACGATCCTGAACTGGCACAGCTCACTCGGAAAAAGCTAAGCGCCCTTAGCACTTCTCTTACTGATTGTAAAGACGCGGCGTGCTTAGTAACTGCAGTAAAACTAACTGATGAGGACATCAAAACCGTAAGCGACCGGCTTGCAGCACTATATAAAACAGGTAACGCGTTTGACAGGATGGTTAAATCGAAACTGATCCCATCGGGCCTTTATAGCTTGTATAAAAAACTATCGCCGGAGCAATTGCTTATAAAAGCATGGGAGCAGGACGCAGGTAGTATTAATTACACTATTGGCATTTATGCTGAAGGCAAAAAGCCTAACTATCCGCAAATAGATTCTATTAGCTATAATGTTAAAGCGAGGGCATATTATACGCTGATGTATGATGCTTCCGCTACATTGCTGGGTGATATTAAAGGAACAAAGCTGTTTTTTGAACCCGCTATGCAGGCAGCCCTGCTTTATCTGCAGATCAACGAAAGGCAGGATCCAGCCAATTACGAGCCTATGGAGTTAGGTAGCAATAAGGCTGCCGTAACCCGTATCAAAACCATTAAATGGGCCGATTATCCTTATTCAAATATTCTTGTACCCGGCGCTGGTCCGGATAATTTAACATCGCCATTGAGCGGTGAGGGGATGCTGCGCTGCAGACTGGCGGTACAGGAATATAAGGCAGGCAAAGCGCCGTTTATCATTGTATCGGGCGGCAATGTGCATCCATATAAAACAAAGTATAATGAAGCCGAGGAAATGAAAGTTTATTTAGTAAAAAACCTTCACATTCCTGAAAATGCGATCATCATTGAACCTCATGCACGCCATACCACAACAAATATGCGTAACAGCGCGAGACTGCTTTATAAATATGGTATCCCTGCCGATAAGCCCGGAATTGTGGTAACCGATAAATCACAAACCGATTTTATAATGAATATGGATGCCCGCTGCCAAAAGGAACTGAACTATGTGCCATATAAACTGGCCAAGCGTAACTCCGAAACCGAAGTTGAATATTACCCGGTAGAAGAAGCCAAACAAATTGATCCTGACGAACCCCTTGACCCTCGTTAAGAAAGCCGAAAGCGGAATGCGCAAAGCTTAAAGCTGTGGTCTGATCATTCATGTAATATTTTATTAAACTAATGCAAAAACTTACTTTAACTATGGTAGCTGCTGTTTTAGGTATCGGCAGCATCACAACCGGTACCATTGATCATAAGCTTAACCGGGCCATAACTATCGACTCGTTGGGCGCCTGCCAGGGCATTTCATACCAAAATGGTCGCATATTTTTATATGGCGACAGGGAAGTTGGAATGATCCGGGAGTTTAAGTTGGAAAATGATAGCCTGGTATATCTGCATAAGGAATATAAGCTAACCCAAAACGGGCAGGATATTATTAACCACCCTACCGGCATAGCCTATAACAATGATAGAGGCCCAACCTTTATAGGCAACTCTATCCGATTGAATGCGGCGGGTAGCCAGTGGAGAGCGGTTATTTATAATGTAAACTGGAAAGGCTTGCTTAAAACCGGTACGCTTGATGGTAACTTAATTAATACCATTGAGGATGATGCCTGTATCCAGGGCACCCGTCCGGAATATGTAAAGTATAATAATAAGTGGTATGTAGCCACTGCCGATTATGGCGATCATGGCAACGAAGTGCGTTTATACGACCCCGAAAAACTGGCTAAAGCCAAAAGCACGAAGGAACCTGGTGTGCTTTACAAAAAATTTACATGTACACCCTGGGTACAAAATCTGTATTGGAAGGCTGATAAAGGTGTTTTAGTGCTGATCCAGAATAAGCTTGAAGGCAGGCAATGGCGGTTTACTTATGTTGATTTGAAAAAATCAATTGAAGCCGGTAAACAGGTGGTGCTAAGCCAGGTTGATGGTATAGACAGGGGCGATGAGCTGGAAGGTTTTTCCTTGCTCGGCGGTGGTGAGAAAGGGATAGCCGTAACCTCATCACGGAAAAGTAACGTGAATTTTACCACTACTTCATGGTAGTATTAAACAACTGACTAAAGTGAAAATTCCTGCAAAGAGGCAAGCATTTTTCTATTTTTTGTTTAATGTAAATTTAACACTAAGGTATCCTTTGGTTAAGATAACAGGTTTAGCTTTGCTGTCATTATTACAATATTAATAACTCTGTATTAATATTATTTAATGATAGTGCAATAATAATTATTAAATTATTAATCTTTGGCTCATGTCTTTAAAAATATCGCCTATGTAACATAACTTCAACTTAACATCGGGCTCGGCGATAAAACTAAGAACCGGTGAATGCGCTAACACTCACCTGGTCCGGGATAATTGTCAAATAACTCAAAAGCGGTCCAAGGCTTTAAGTGATTTCTTTCAACAATCAATTTTAAAAATATGAATAAAAAGATTAACCCAAATCTTTTGAACAGGTTTTTTTTAATTCCTGTATTGTTTTTACTGGTTTTGCTAAAACCTTTTATCTCAAACGCTTCGGCAAAAAATATAATATATAAGGTAAACCAAATCACCGGTATTGTTACCGACGAAACTAATCTTCCGTTACCCGGCGTATCAGTTCGGATCAAAGGGACTGATAAAGGTACTGCAACTAACACAAATGGTAAATATACCATTTCGGCCGATGAAGGCGCCGTGCTGGTTTTTAACTTTATTGGTTATGAGCAGCAGGAAATAACTGTTGGCGGTTCATCAACCATTAACGTTAAGATGAAACCAAAATCAAACATGCTTAACGAGGTGGTGGCCATCGGTTATCAGTCTATTCGTAAAAGTGATGTTACCGGTTCTATTGCCAGCGTTAAAGCCAGTGATCTTAATCTTTCTGCACCTTCATTGGGGCAGGCCCTTGCTGGTAAGGTATCAGGTGTACAAGTGTCCCAAACCAGCGGTGCTCCATATACAAGCACTAAAATCAGGGTAAGGGGCGTTGGCTCATTCAACGCCAGTTCTGATCCCCTATATGTAATTGATGGTTACCCGGCCGGTAATGATATCTTCATTAACCCCGATGATATCGAAAGCATCGACATTTTGAAAGATGCTGCATCTGCCGCTATCTATGGTTCACGTGCATCAGGTGGTGTAGTATTGATCACTACAAAAAAAGGCAAAGAAGGTAAAGGCCGTTTTGAGTACGATGTACAAACCGGTGTTGATCAGCTTGCCCATAAAGTGAAGCTACTTAATGCCGATCAGGCAGCACTGCTGGTAATTGACGGCCGTAATAATGCTTATCATGACCTTTGGGTAAACTCAGGCCATACCTGGAACGACGCCATGTACTCTGATAACAACGCAACGCGTGTCACTAATGTTGGTAACTCTGGTAGCGTGAGCATCCCCGATGGTTTATATAATTTTGCTTCGCAAACCCCTATTAAACAGACAGTACATACTGATTGGCAGGACGAGCTGTACCGCAACACGTTTTTCCAGAAACATACCTTGTCGTTTTCAGGAGCATCGAATGGTATTCGTTATTATGTAAGCGGTGCGTATCAAAACCAGCCGGGTATTATTCAGGCTACCGGTCAGCAGCGTGTTAACTTCCGTACCAATATCGATGGTGATGTCAGCAAACGTATCCATGTTGGTGCAAACATAGCTTATACTCAAAACACCAACCAGGAAACACAGGAAGGCCGCTTTGATCACAGCCCAATTCTTGGCGCCCTGATCTATATGCCTTACCTGCCTGCTTACAATGCCGACGGATCATTGCAAACAAACGTTGAAGCTGCCGGCTCGTCCCAGTATGGCTATCAGAGCATCGAAAACCCTGTAGCGCTTGCCGAGCGTATTAAAATTAACAGGAAAGGCTACCGTAGCACTTATAATGCAAACGTTACTTATAATATTTTGCCTGGTTTTAATTTTAAAACCAACCTTGGTACACAAACCTATACCGAAAAATACGATTACTACTACCCAACCACGATAAGCAGTGGTGCGTTCCCTCCGGGCTCTCAGCAGTCAATACTGGCGGCCAATGCACAGGCATCAAACCTTGTTAACGTTGACAGGCTGGCTGAGTTTACCTTAAATTACACCAAACAATTTGGTAAACATCACTTTGATGCGTTAGCCGGTTACACAGCGCAAAAAACAACCAGCGATTACATCAGTGTAAAAGCAAACGGTTTTCAGAGTGATTACGTGCCCGAGATTTCAGGTAAAGGTGCCGATGCCGCTTTCTTTAGCTTAAACTCTGCAGCTAAAAGCACCTATACACTACTGTCATACCTTGGCCGTGCAAATTATAACTACGCCGGTAAATACTTTTTAACAGCTTCCTTCCGCGCGGATGGTTCATCCCGTTTTGGATTAACAAACAGGTATGGCTATTTTCCTTCTGTGGCTGCAGGCTGGAACCTGTCTGATGAGGCTTTCTATCACAATTTCCTTGGCGATCAGTCAACAGTTAAGATCCGTGCAAGCTGGGGTAAAAGCGGTAACTTCAATATCCCTAACTACGCTATCGCGCAAACCCTGGCCAGCCCGGTTGGCGCTGTGTTAAACGGCGGAGTGGCTACGGCAACTTATCCCGGCGGCTTAAAAGATCCCAAATTGAGCTGGGAAACAACATCACAATATAACTTTGGTGCCGATATTGGTTTATTTAACGGCCGTTTACAGGTTATCGCCAACTATTACTTAAGTTATTCATATAACCTTTTGTACAATCAGCCAATTTCGGCAATATCCGGCAGTACTACTATCTTAACTAATCTGCACGACTCAAGGATCCGTAATACCGGTTTTGACTTGCAGTTAGATGGTAAGATAATTAATACAAAGGATTTTACATTTGGCGCGAGCGGTAATATTTCATTAAACCGCAACAAAGTAGTTAAACTGCCTGCTCAAAATACCCTCATCATCAACGGTGCCGAACGTTCATACCTTACCAGTATAACTACCCAGGGCCAGCCTATCGGTATGTTCTACGGTTTCCAGGTTGGTGGTATAATCAACGCTTCTAACTATGGTAAAACTGCTCCATCAGCTTCTCAAACCAACCCTGCCAAAATTGGCGACCTTTGGTTTGTTGATACCAATAAAGACGGTGTTGTGAATGATGCTGATAAAACCATTATCGGTTCACCATATGCTAAATTTACTTACGGCTTCGCCCTTAACAGCACTTACAAACGTTTTGACTTCGGTGCTTCATTCAACGGTTCTTATGGTAATAAGATACTTGACGGGCAGGATTATTATTTGTACAATGGGGAAGGTTCCGGTAACCAGTATGCTAATGTTGCACAACGTTATCGTAACGAAGCTGAACCAGGGGACGGTTCATTTTACCGTGCTTCACGTGCCGGTACGCAAAGTAACAGTACCCGTTTATCAACTTTTTACCTGCAAAGCGGCTCATATCTGCGTTGTACCAACCTTACTTTAGGTTATACCTTGCCTGCCTTCCTGCAGCAAACTTTAGGCCTGAGCAAAGCACGCGTTTTTGCCAGCGTTGTGAACGCATTTACCATCACCAAGTATAAAGGTTATAACCCCGATGTGGATTATAACTATTCAGGCGCTGCTTCAAACAATACTCAGCCTGCCAATCTGGCCCCGGGTATCGATTATGGTACTTACCCGCTGGTTAGATCTTATAACTTAGGTGTTAATGTTACTTTTTAATGAATTTTTTAAAGAGATATTGAGATGAATAAAAAATTTGTAGCCATTGCCTGCCTTGCAGTTGCAGTGGCGATAAGCCCGTCTTGTAAAAAAGACTTTTTAAATGAGAGTGACCCCAACGCTATAACGGTTGATGCCAGCTATAAAACCCCTAATGATGTGTTACTGGCTGTAAACGGTATTTATCAATCGTTACGCAGTGGCAATAATGTAGGCGAAAGCAGTGATTTGTGGACAGATCAGCGTTCGGATGACACTGGTACTCAGGATAACCAGTCAAACGCAGGCGAACCTTTTCAGTTTGGTAATTTTTCGATACTGCCAAGCAATACCTATCTTAAAAGTCATTGGGTATCGCTTTATGGTACTGTTACCCGCGCTAACGTGGTGTTGTCGCATATTGATGCTGTGCCGTTTCCGGATAATAGTGTAAAGTTGCAATACATTGCCGAAGCCAAATTTTTACGTGCATTTACTTATTTTGAATTGGTGCGCCTTTGGGGGGATGTACCGTTGGTTACTAAGCAATTATCTTATGCTGAATTGCCTACAGCTACTTTCCGCGAAAAGCAAGCCGTTGTTTATCAACAGATAGTGGCCGATCTGACAGATGTTATCAATAACAGCCCGCTACCTAACCTGCAAGCTTCTACCGGCAGAACCTCAAAAGCGGCTGCTAATTTCCTGTTGGGTCAGGTGTACCTTACTATGGCAACTACCCAGGATCAGGCTAACCGTACAACTAACCTTACCAATGCCAAAACATATCTAATGAATGCTTATAATATGCGTACTTTTGGCACGCTAAACAGCATCCCTTATACTGATGTTTTTGATGTCGCAAAAAAAACAACATGTCCGGAGTTAATCTTCCAGATAGTAAATATTCAGGGTGATGTTAATTATAGCTCTTCAATTGCGGCTAATTTCCAGGCAAAGGGTGAGACTATCAACTCGCAAAAAAAATCATCAGGTGCTGGTTATAATGTTACTCATGATTTGATTAATGAGTATGAAACCAACGATCCCCGCATGACTTTCTCTGTTAAATATGCCAATGATCCTATTGTGAAAGACTGGTTTGTTACTAAATTCAGGGATGTGAGCACCAGCGCCGGCGTAAATGGCTACGGCGGTAACGACTGGATCCTGATGCGCTATGCTGATGTGATCCTTTCCCTGGCCGAAGTTAATAACTACCTTGGCGACCAGGCTGCTGCTATCGGCTTCCTTGACCAGGTACGCACACGTGCAGGTATGCCAACTTATGCGGTATCAATGACTAACAGTGATTATGCCACCAAATACCCAACATTAAAGCTGGCTATTTTGCATGAGCGCCGTGTTGAGCTTGCTTTTGAGCATCACCGCTGGTACGATTTGTTGCGTACCTTTAACGATGCAGATCTGGTAGCTTACTTCAAAGCAAAAAAACAAACTGATTTTGGTTTGGCTTCATTGGCAAACTTTACCGCTAAAGATCGTTATTACCCGATTCCGTTTGATGAGTACAAACTTGACCCTGTTAAGATGTACCAAAACCCGGGTTATTAATACTGGTGTTATATAGAAGGAAGCCGCCTCGTAAGTCAATTATGAGGCGGCTTCTTTTATCATCTGTTAATGGGTATTTATCAAATTCAAATAACATTTCTATTATGTATTAAGTTTGTTTTGCCTCCGGAAAATATAAAGTGTTGATCTACTGCAAACTTTTGTTTGAGTTTTGTAAGAACTGATTTACCAGAAGCAAATATTGATGTAGTTATCATTAAATTTGTTTAGCTCATTAAAGCAAAAGATGAAAACAGTAACAGTAGAAGATTTTTACAAAGATGCTGCCGGGCGTACCAATAGCACGGTGGGGGACCTGCTTCCGGCTGATATCAATAACCAGATAGGGCATTTTAATGTATTCAACCTTACCGACATCATTGCTAAAATAAAGAAGGATCCTACCCATGTACCTTACAATCGCAGGTTATATTATAAAATTAACCTGGTGAGGGGCAGGAATATTGCTGAGTATGCAGATAAGGTTATTAATATTGAAAAGAATGCATTAGTGTTTGGCACACCCAAAATTCCTTATAGCTGGAAACCACAGAGTATGGATCAATCCGGATATTTCTGCATTTTTACTGATGAGTTTTTGGTACAATCTAAAAGCGGTGTGGTATTAGATGCTTTACCGATCTTTAGTCCCGGAGGGTGCCCGGTGTTTATGCTTACCGATGAACAGGCCGATGAGATCACCCTCATTTTTAAAAAGATGCAGCATGAAATAGCATCCGATTACCTGTACAAGTATGACCTGATCAGGAACTATGTACTGGAGCTAATTCATTATGGCCAAAAATTGCAGCCCTTTACCAATTATAATAACAGTCATAATGCATCTGCAAGGGTATCATCCCTATTTATTGAATTGCTGGAGAGGCAGTTTCCAATAGCGTCACCCGATCAAAGAATCAGTCTGCGTACAGCTAAAGACTATGCCGACAGACTTGCTGTTCATAGCAATCATCTTAATAAAGTATTAAAAGAGAGTACCGGCAAAACTACAACTGAGCATATAGCCGGCCGGCTCATCCAGGAGGCCCGCATCCTGCTCAAACAAACCGACTGGAATATATCGGAAATAGCCTATAGCCTGGGCTTCGGGCAGTTGTCGCATTTTTCAAACTTCTTTAAAAAGCAAACATCGTTATCGCCGGTTGAAGTACGGAATTTGGTTGGGTGAGGGCTGGCTGCCGATAATTATCTAAATGTTAAAAATGATTGTCGTTAATTTAAAGAGAAACTGAGCCTATATAAAAAATCGTTGATCATTTGAGCGACAGATTAAATGAATTTACCTTGAATAATGGGTATAGGTTTGACAGGGGTGAAGCTAATGATTATGAATAATATCGCAATCGACACCAATATTCTGCTTTACGCCTCATGATTTTTATCCCAAAAAAGCTAAAAATAATAAACCCATTTAAGGCAAAAGGATAATAATATTTCGAAGTAATTATCCCATTTACAACTCGTCATCCTGAGTTAAAAGAAAAAGTTTATCATGATTGATAATACTGATCTTTTTGCCATTTGTGCTAATCAGTTTTTCCTGTAACAACTCGTTAACTACCCTGAAAACGGTTTCGTAAGTGGCGCCGGCGTATGAAGCCAGGTC
Organism: Mucilaginibacter sp. R-33; assembly: GCF_049949235.1. Lineage (NCBI taxonomy): Bacteria > Pseudomonadati > Bacteroidota > Sphingobacteriia > Sphingobacteriales > Sphingobacteriaceae > Mucilaginibacter > Mucilaginibacter sp. R-33. Next base: position 3,459,366 of record NZ_CP188089.1, on the reverse strand, counting down.
CTGCCGGGTAAGTTCTACATCAATATGGCCTTCCGGGTTTGTACCAAACTGATTTTTGAGGCTTATGAGTGCCTGGGCAACGCGGCCCTTTACCGGCATATGCGCGAGATTACGCATTTTGCGTTCAGCCTCCTGCAGTTCGTCGGCAAAAAATAACATTAGCTGGTAGGTAAACTGAGGGTTTACTTTTAAAGTAGCTTCAAAAAACTCCATATCAATGTAGCATATAATACCTGCTTCCAACGCTGTTGCCGAAATAGGGTAGTGGGTGGCATGTTTACCCAACACACGGTGACCAAAAATGGCACCCTTATTGGCAAAGCGAATAATAAGTTCTTTATCCGGCCCCCATTTTTTATGAACTTTTACATTGCCTTCATAAACAAAGTAAATTCCTTTCACCGGGTCGCCTTCACTGAAAATAACCTGTCCTTTTTTTACATTAAAGTTTTTTTTGTTGGCTGCAATTGCAGGCAGCCACTCTTTTATACAGCCCTTACATAAAAGACAGGTTTGATTATCGCACTGGATATTTCTTTTCATTCAAATCTTGATCAATCAGTCAACGTTTTGTTGTAAAAATATCAATGAAAATTGTATTTTTTATCAAAACAATGAATTTTAATTGATGAATTTTTCTATAATTATTGGTTTATATGATTTTAACAATGATAAATCATGTTTTTTGTTAAGCGAAAAGATTAATTATGCTTTTTAAGGTTTGTTTTAAGCGTTTATTTTGTGTGTTTATTAATAAACGGAATCTTGTTTTAAGAGGATGTGCAAAATGCGATGGCTAATTTTAAAAAAGCCTCATATTATCCCATTCTTTACAGCAAACATTACCAGCCCTGCGGTATTGCGTACGCCCACCTTATCTATCAGGCGCTGCCTGATCCCTTCAACCGAGCGCGGACTAAGGAATAGTTGTTTGCCCATTTCATTGGCAGTTTTTTCGGCACAAATTAATTTCAGTACATCCTGTTCCCGTTCGGTGAGTTCAACGCCTTCTTTAAAGGATGGTTTGATATTACCTTTTATCACCAATTTCTTTAAAAGTGCGTTGCTTACTATATTGTTAAAGTAATAGCCTGTTTCGTGTACCGAATATATCGCTTTCCTGATTTCTTCAGCTTCTGCGTTCTTTAGCAGATACCCGTTGGCGCCAATCTCCATTAAATGAATTACGAACTTTTCGTCATCGTACATCGTCACCACTAAAATTTTCATATCAGGATACTTCTTTTTAATGTGTTTGGTAGCTTCCATGCCATCCATAACAGGCATTTTAAGGTCCATGATAATTACATCGGGCATATTGGTTTCAATGCCTTTTATCAGGTCTTCACCATCGCCGGCCTCAAGCATTACTTCCAGGTTCTCATCCTGGGTAAGTCCAATTTTGAGGCCGTCCCTGTATATGGTATAATCATCGGCTATGGCAATTTTAATAGGTTTCATCGCCTTATTTTTGATTGTTATAATGGTTAAATAGTAATCGTTCGGGGGATGCTGATATTAATGTAGTATCCCTCGGGCTTGTGATTGAATGATACCTCGCCTTTCAGCAAAATGATGCGGGTTTGGATAGCTTTGAGGCCAAGGCCCTGTTTATTAAACTTCAGTTCTTCATATTGTGCATGGCTGAGCCCCTTCCCATTATGAAAAATACTAATGTTTAAAGCATCGTGGTTATAAGTTGATGTGATATGTATTTTTTTAGGTCTGGCATGTTTAAGTATATTGTTCATTAACTCCTGCACCATGCGGTATATGCTAATATCATTTTCATTAGCCTGGGTTGTATATGAATCATCAAGATCGGTGGTAATAAATATGAGGTCGTTATTTGTTATTTTCTCAACAAAATGCCTGATTGCTTCATTTAGCCCGAACTCTTTCAGAATACTGGAGTGCAAATTGTGCGAAATACCACGCACCTGTTTAATGGCCATGTCAAGCAGCTCCTGTCCTTTTTCATACCTCGGCTCATTGTTTTTATCAATAACGTTGATCTTTACCCCTTGCAAATGCAGCTTTGATGCCGATAAAATGGCGCCCACTTCATCATGCAGCTCTTCGGCAATACGATGACGTTCAGTTTCTTCACTGCGCACAGCTGCCTCTATCAACTGGTTTTGCTGGGTTTGATGCAGCCTTTGTATTTTTTGCTGATACTGGTATTTCTTACGCTGAAAAAATATAAAAATGAGCAATATACTTGCGAATAAGGAAAGCATAACCGCAATGCCCATAAAGAGCAGGAGCCTGATATCATCATTCGTTTGTTTCATATAACCCTTTCGCTATAAATACACATAAAATGGTATAGGTGAAATTGTGGATGTTCCACAGGCTTATGGCAAAGTTGTGCAGACGCAGCGTGAGTTCATTGTACAGCAAAAAAATGAAAAAGTTTACAGTGTAGTAAATACCCAGGCCGGTTACTATCCAAAAGTCGGGCTGTTTCTTACTGGGTTCTTCATCGTCGGTTATTTTAAACAGGTAATACTGCATACAATAAAACATCATAATTACCGCCTCAAACGATAGTAATCTGCTGCTCAATTGTCCGTAATCAAAAAAGTTTTGATAAAAGATGAAATTGATAAGTACAAACCCTAAAAAAATATACGGCGCTATCCTTTTTGTTTTGGACAAAAACTGCTGGTTTAACTTTATAAAAAAAGAGCTGAATAATAACACCCTGATTATGGAATGTATATTATACAGATAATTATTGGTGTTGTATGGGTGCGGTAAAATTGTTTTAAGCTTCCATATGGCATCAATAGTTACATTAATTGCCAGCGCCGTCCATAAATATATAACAACAGGTTTGTTAAAAGCAGGTTGTTTTTTCTTCAAACAAAGAATGGCCAGGGGAATGAGCAACGCCCAAACCTCCGACCAGTCAGATATACCTTTTATTAGCTGTTCCACTTTGCAGCAGTTTTGTAACGCTATTACATTTTTGCCGGAGGTGATGGATTTGAATCAACATCCCCGGTGTCTGAGTCGCGGTAATCAATAGGTACACCGTTTTTTATAAGGCTGATGGCGTATACAAGGTGCTGGTTGGAAGCTATGATCTTAGGGGTGAAAACCAGGAAGTCATAATCACGTTTTTTTCCGCTATCGGTTGAGATAATCGCCATAATAGCTTTTTTGGTGAGATATGTATTGCCTAAAACCACCGGGCCGGTTAAGTTAACCAGTGTGTCTTTTGTAATAGCCAGTGTATCGGGATGCATGGGGTTAAGATATCCTCCGGCTGTATCCAGAATATATGATACAAGCTGATATGGCTTTTTAACGTCATCAATCTGAGGGCTGTAAAACTGAAAAACAAAATTGTCAGTTTTGGTCGAGTCGAGCCAGTGATTAATCTGTGTAGCGGTGTACTTTACCTGGGCAAATTTGGTAGCCTGCCTGCATGAAGTCATGGCAAAAAACAAGCAAATAGTAATCGCTGCAGCGATCGGTCTGAATAAGTTAAAAGGTCGTTTTTTCATGATATAATAGGTTTAATATGCAGGTAATATAGTTGTATTATTTATATTTTATGTTGATAATAATAAATTATATAAGTGAGAAATTATTTATACTACTGTGAAAAAATTTCTCACTAATTATTTATTGTTCGCTTTGTTTTCTGCTGATTTTCCTATGTCGCAAAGTTAGTAGGTGTGAAATAGTGTGAAAGGGTGTTTTTATGGTTTGTATACGTATAAATACTTATTTTTTTTATTCGGTATTTTTTCTCTAATAAGCCTGTTTAAATAAGCGGAGGTTTGTATTGTGATAAGCGAATAAGAAAAACCGGTTAAGAAGCGCTTCGGTTCTGCTCGCTCTGATCAAAGGAGCTAACCCGAAAATCCTTTAAAGAGTAGGGACATTTATTTATCCTAATAACCCTTTTAGTCATGGCAATTAACAGTGAATTTGTCTCCACCTCGCAGGAGATCATCAACATCCAGGTAGTTATCGATACCGATGCAATTACTACCGATTATCCAAACCCAAGTCAGGATCCTAACAATCCAACAGGTTTGCCGCATAACTATATGTATATGGTTGCTACCCGCGGTAATACCATGACCGGATCTGGCGGCGCCGACCTTAACATCAAAGCTGATGTAGGTGATGTTATACGCTGGTATGCAGTATCAGAGTACGGTAACTTTGATTCGGCTGTAGTTATTTACAAGTTAGCATGGTATGCGCAGGATGTAGTATTTGATGGTGAAACTTTCAATGTATATACGCGCACAGGCATTTTGCCAACTAATAGTACCGCTATTCCGGTTGGCTTTTCTACTCAAAATTTTTGGTTTAACCAGGCTACTGTAATTGGCAAAGGTACCGAGCAATATAACGTGCAGTTTGCACTTTACGTACGCCAGCGGGGCGTTGATAATCCGGTATTATTTGGTTACTATTACTGGGACCCAACCGTTACCGTGCAAAGCTAACCCAGCTTAAACCCGAATTAAAAGAACAGGCACAAGCCCGGTTAATCATCATATGATACCGGACTTGTGCCTGATTTGCATTAAACGGCTTTAAAGCTTTTTTATTTGGTTTTACCACTACCTCCTTTACTGTCATCTCCCTCGGGTTGGTCGGTTGGTTTTTCATTTCCAACGGTAGTTGAATCATGTTGCTCTGTTGGCTGATCTTTGGTTGGTTCGGTAGCCTTTAACCCGGCATAGGTGCCTGCGCTTATACCCATCATCAGCAATATATTGTTATCGAAATCGGGAAGCAGGTTTGATGATACGGTTTTTTGTATAAAAATTAGCCCGAACAGGATATTGAACAGCACGTTTTGAAGGCGCTGAATATTGATGCTGGTCCTGTCAGATAGGATATCATGAAAAAAGCCTTCACTATGTGCTTTGGGATCAATCTCCGTTTTGGTTTTTTGGTCATTTTCGATAACCTTGCCCGTAGCCATAGTTGCAGCGCTAATGCCCAGGATAGCCAGCAGTGAACCCGGGATGTCAGGAAGTGCCCCCGTTTCATTACATATATAGAGGTAAGTGACCGAGAAAATGACCGTCCAATAAAGAAGTTGCGTGCGGCTCAGACTGTAGTATAAGTTGCTGTCATCTTTTAAAATATTGTTTTTTAAGCCCATAGCCAGGAAGCCGGCCATAATAACGGCCATTATCCATACCCAAACCCGGTTTATTTTCTGTTTAACCTCAAGTTGTGTTTTTATTAATCCTTTGGTTATGTAACCACCCGAATACCCCACCGAAAAATATACCGGAATGCGGGCTTTATCGATGGATTTGCTGGCTAAAAACTGCACGGCCAGGTTCTGTACCGACTCGTCTATTTTGAAATACACGATCTTTTCGTAATCGTTATTACTCCAAAAAGCAGTTTCTCCTACTTTGATATCGTCAACATACAGGGTTTTGAACGAATCGATTGGGAGTGTAGTTTTGAGTCTGATAGCGATGATCTCATTTAACCTGGCCGAATCTTTTCTTCCGCTTAGGTTGTAAATATTTAATATAGAATCGGGAAGAAGGGCTTTAGTTACTGAATCTTTTTTAACCCCGTTATTTTTTACACTATCAATGTTGGCAGGCTGAGCGTGAACTGCTTCAGAGAAAATAAGAATAAAAAAAACAGCTGTAAATAGTTTAAATACTTGTTTTTTTAAACAGGGGTTCAGTAACAGCATTGAAGCTATTACAGCTAAGCATAAAAGGAAGGCCATCGGTTTAATAATTGTTGCCTACTCTTTGATCCCTTTTTCGGCACACAGGTATTACTGGTAATCAAATTTAAATTAATTACTGAACAAATTGAATACCTAATATCAGGTATTTTTATTTTTAATTAATTGGTAATAAGTTGTTTGCGGTGTTATTGGCTGGTTTTTTATTAATAGTGATTTTTAATGTAAAATCCCCGTTATTGTATAAAATTGGCAACAAAAGGTTAATATATCATTATACTGAGCCCTTGTCACAGAGGTATTTTTAGCCGTGCAAATATCTTGTTGCATATTACCGGTTAATCCATTATCCTGATGAGATCTAAATTTACCTTCACCGCGATTATTGCTGCCTGTTGTTTACTGCCCAGTTTTTTGTATGCACAGGTTAAGCCTGCTGCTGGCTTAATGAAGCTTAACGCGCAGGAATATCTTGAATATAAGGGCATAAACGTAATGCTTGCCTATGATTTTTACCCCGAAGGGCATCAGGGAGGGGTAGGCATTATTCAAAACGGACAGCGTGTAGCTACCAATGGTGATATCAGGCTGGAACCCACGCCGGGTCAATGGTCGCCTATACCCAAAGTAGGTAAGCGTGTGGTTAATAAAGCTACCGGCGAAGTAAGCGTACGCATGGAGTTCCCCAATCCGGATATGAATCGCCACGGTTTCAACCCTATTATCTATCCGGATCTGAATTTTGCTTATAATATTCGGGTGATCCCTGCGGGAAAGGCGTTTAGGATCATTGTTGATTTGGATAAGCCATTGCCCGATAATTGGATAGGTAAAGTAGGTTTTAACCTGGAGTTATTCCCGGGGATTTTGTTTGGCAAATCTTATTACATGGATAAGCAATTTGGCATATTCCCTCAACAGGCCGACGGACAAACTTATATCGACAAAGAAGGTGAAACCCAGGTTATGCCCATGGCCGAAGGCAGAAAGCTCACTATTACGCCCGAAACCGATTTGCAGCGCATGACTATCGAAAACCTTTCGGGCGGCAGCCTGCAATTGTTAGATGGCCGGGCCAAGCATAACAATGGCTGGTTTGTGGTACGTTCGTTAGTGGCTAAAGGCGCGTCAAAAGATGCTGTAGAATGGTTGATAACCCCAAATGCTGTAGAGGGCTGGCAATCGCAACCGGTAGTGCAGGTATCGCAGGTAGGGTACCATCCCGCGCAGCAAAAAATTGCGGTAATTGAACTGGATAAAAATGATAAAAGAGTATTGCCGGTTTCGCTGATGAGGATAAATGAAAACGGCGGACTAATAACCGCTTTGAAAGCCACACCCACCATTTGGGGAGATTTTTTAAGGTATCATTACCTGCAATTTGATTTTACAAAGATCACCACACCGGGTATGTATTTGGTGAAATATGGCAATTATCAAACGGAGCCATTCCAGATCAGCACTGATGTATTTAGAAACGATGTATGGCAGCCAACGCTTTCATATTTCCTGCCTATACAGATGTGCCATATGCGGGTTAACGAAAAATACCGCGTATGGCATGGCTTATGCCATATGGATGATGCCCGAATGGCGCCGGTTGATTCCAACCATTTCGACGGCTATATTCAGGGGCATAGTACACTCAATAAATATAAACCGGGCGATAACGTACCGTTTCTCGATCGGGGTGCGTGGCATGATGCCGGAGATTTTGACCTGCGGGTTGAATCGCAGGCAGAAACGGTACATGGGCTTACATTAGCTTATGAGGCTTTCGACGTAAGATATGATAATACTACTATCGACCAAAAGAACCACATCGTTGAAATTCACCAGCCCGATGGCAAACCGGATATGCTGCAACAGATTGAGCACGGTTTATTAGCCATTACAGGAGGCTACCAGGCCTTGGGACGTTTTTACCGTGGAGTTATTGAGCCAACCATCAGGCAGTACACCATTTTGGGTGATGCCGCCAATATCACCGATAACAAACCTTTTGTAACCAATGCTTCAAATATTAACCCTGTATTGAAAACTCCCGCGACGGCTGATGACCGCTGGGTGTTTACGGAGGAAAACCCTGGCCGTTCGTTAGAAACAGCCGCAGCTCTGGCTGCTGCAAGCCGTGTAATGAAGGGATATAATGATACACTTGCCACGCAATGCCTGCAAATAGCACAGGAAGTTTGGAAAAACACACCTGACCAGACTTTGCGCCATCGCGTTGCTTTGGCGGTAGAATTACTCATCGCCACAAAAGATAAAACCTATGCCGATTACCTGGTAAACAATACCGATGCGATAGCCAATAGTATTGATAACACCGGCTGGCTGGTTGGCCGCACCATGGGGTTGATCAATGATGCAAATTATCATGATAAAATAACCGAAGCAGTAAAAAAACTATATGCTCAAATTCAGCAACAGGGAACTAAAACCCCTTATGGAGTTCCGTACGAACCCAATATTTGGGGAGCGGGATGGGGGATCCAGAATTTTGGTTATAAACAATACTTTTTATACTCCGGTTTTCCGTCTGTTTTTAGTGATACCTATATGCTGCATGCTATTGATTTTGTGCTGGGCTGCCATCCGGGTTCTAATACAGCTTCGTTTGTATCGGGTGTAGGTTCAAAATCAATGACAACTGCGTACGGCTTTAACAGGGCCGACCGCTCATATATTCCCGGTGGTATTACCTCGGGCACGGCGCTTATCCGGCCTGATTTTCCCGAACTGCTTAACTGGCCTTACCTGTGGCAGCAGGGCGAATACGTTTTGGGCGGTGGCACAACCGACTACCTGTTTTTAGTTTTAGCGGCCGATCATGTTTTAAATAAAAAGTAAGCTTATGAAATTGAAGATCACTTTGCTGTCGGCTTTAACCGGTGCCGTGTCGATTGTATTTGCCCAAAATAATCAGAGCGAAAAGCAAAAGATAACCCATGAAATGCAAATATCCATGGTTGATGAACTGCTTAAGCCCTGGTACCCGGCCGCTATTGATACTGCCGATGGTGGCTTTTTAAGTGCTTTCACCTATGATTTCAAGCCAACAGGTAACCAGGATAAAATGATAGTGACCCAGGCGCGCCACGTTTGGAGCAACAGTAAAGCTGCTGAGTTTTTCCCCGCAAAAAAATATTATATAGAGGGGGCCCGTCATGGCTATGAGTTTTTGCGGGATAAATTGTGGGATAAGCAATACGGGGGCTTTTACATTTTTACGGATAGACAAGGCAAACCCAAACAGGGTGGTTTTGCTCCTAAAGAAGCTTATGGTAATTCTTTTGCAATTTACGCGCTTGCAGCATATTACCAGGCCTCGGGCGATTCCAGCGCATTAAATTTGGCTAAGCAATGTTTTTGGTGGTTGGAAAAACACGCTCACGATCCGGTTTATAAGGGTTACTGTCAGCATATGCAGCGTGATGGAACACCAATTGTGAGGGATGCAACCATAAAATCTACTGCAGAAACGGGTTATAAAGATCAAAACTCATCCATCCATCTGCTGGAGGCGTTTACTGAATTATACAGCGTGTGGCCGGATGAATTGCTTAAAACCCGCCTGAAAGAAATGTTAATGCTGGTGCGTGATAAGATCACTAATGATAGAGGAAATCTTATCCTGTTTTTTCAACCCGATTGGACACCGGTATCTTACCACGATTCCACCCTCACTGTTTATAAACAGCATCATAGCCTTGATCATATTTCGTACGGGCACAATGTAGAAACGGCTTATCTGGTGCTCGAAGCTTCACTTGCTTTAAGTATTGAAGGGGATGTCAAAACCTTGCAGGTGGGCAAAAAAATGGTTGATGATGCGTTGGATAATGGCTGGGATAATAAAGTGGGCGGTTTTTACGATGAGGGCTATTACTTTAAAGATAAGCCCGGACTTACCATTACTGAGGATACCAAGAACTGGTGGGCGCAGGCCGAAGGACTCAACACGCTGCTCATTATGGCCGCCAGGTATCCGCAGGATAAGCACCAGTACTTTGAAAAGTTTAAAACCCTGTGGCAATATACGCAAACCTACCTCATTGACCATGAACACGGCGACTGGTACCAGGGGGGTATAGATAAACAACCCCAATACAAAACCGCTCTCAAAGGCCAGATCTGGAAGGGAACTTATCACACTTTCCGCGCGCTGATGAACTGCGTGATGCAACTTGACCCGGATAAAATACCACCCACCGCACCAAAGCAGGTAAAACTGGTTAAAGCTACCGGTACTATAAAATGGCGGGCATCTAAGGATAATAAGCGGGTGCTGGGCTATAATATTTACAATAATGGCAAACGGATAGGTTTTACGCCGTTAAATTATTTTGTGGTGGACAGGAGTTTGGGGGGTAAAGGCAAGTTAACAGTGAGAGCGGTTGATTTGGCGGGTAATCAGTCTGCTTTGAATAAAGCTTTTTAATTTAGTAATCAATGGCTTATGGCAATGTTATTGTGAGTTGGTTGATGTTCAAATGTCTTGATCCGGTTTTTATTAGGATGCACTTTCGCTTTTTGCTTTCAGCCTTCAGCTTTTGAAAGTGACCACGATCATCTTTTTAACACACCATGGTCATGTTACAGGTAAGCTGTACCAGCCATCTTTGTATCATTAAAAGATAACAATCATGGCAACTTTAAAAATAAATGCTCCTGAATGGGCCACTGCAAATACCAATACCGTTAACACCGCCAATACTAAAGCCGGCAACAATACCTGGAATAAGTTAATGGCCTTTGCCGATAGCCAGGCACCTAATAAAACAGTTTGGTTCATGTTTTCACTTGTTTCACAAGGTGTGCTCTTTTTACCTGTACCTGCTTTCCTGCTGTATTATTACAATGCTCCGATAGTAGTACTGGTAGTAACTCTTGTGTTATTCTTTGCCAACATCATAGCCGGTATGGGCGGCTCCGGTATCCGTACACTGCTTGGTTTTTTCGCGTTCAGCGTTCTGGTCCATATTACCATGTTGCTTGTATTTATGCTGTAATATAGCTTATTGACCCCTGATTTAATATGTGCTGAAAAGTCGCCGGTTTGCCGGCGGCTTTGTTGTTTTAAAAAGGAGTGGATAAGGGATGAGTCAACAAAAGGGGGATTGTGCACAGCACAATCCCCCTTTTGTATTTTGTAAAATGTAATTAAGCGTAAGTAACACTCAAAGTAATTGGTACGCTCAGCGCTTTTGAAATAATGCAGTTAGCTTTGGCGCCTTCGGCAATTTCTTTGAATTGCTGTTCAGAAACACCATCAATTGCTGATCCTTTTATTTCTAAATGGATGCCTGTAACCTCTAAGGCTTGCATATCAAGGTCAAGAATTGCATCGGTAGTTAAATCATTAGGAGTAAAGCCTGCCTGGGTTAAAGCAGCGCCAACAGCCATAGTAAAGCAGCCTGCATGAGCAGCAGCTAATAACTCTTCGGGGTTAGTGCCGATGCCATCGGCAAAGCGGGTTTTAAATGAATACTGGGTTTTGTTTAATACAGTGCTTTGGGTAGTGATCTCTCCCTGGCCTGCCTGTAATGTACCGTTCCAATGGGCGTTTGCTGTACGTTTCATAGCGTGTGGTTTTTATATTAATTCATAGTTTATGGTTCATTGTTGATGGTTGGATTAGTTTAGGAAATAGTTTCAGGTACTGCTATGAACCATGAACTATTAGCCATTAACCAATCAATGCCATTTAGCGCGTTCATACTGAACAGGCCACTTTATTTCGTGGCCAAGCTCATGTGCAGCGCGCAGGGCAAAATGTGGATCACGAAGCATTTCCCTTGCAAAAAACACAAGATCGGCACGTTCGTTTTCTATAATTTCGTTAGCCTGGTCCGATTTGGTGATCAAACCTACCGTACCTGTAAGTATACCGCTTTCTTTTTTAACTTTTTCGGCAAATTCAACTTGATAACCTGGTGTTAACGGGATTTTAACATTTGGTATGTTTCCGCCTGTTGAACAGTCAATCAAATCAACACCTTTTCCTTTTAAAATATTGGCTAATGCAACGGAATCTCCGGCCGTCCAGCCGCCTTCTACCCATTCGGTTGCCGAAATCCGTACAAACAGTAGGTTCTCTTCAGGCCAAACTTCCTTAACACTTTCAATTATTTCGAGGAGTAAACGAATGCGGTTTTCAAAGCTTCCGCCATATTCGTCTGTACGTTGGTTACTGAACGGTGAAAGAAATTGATTGATCAGGTATCCGTGTGCACCATGCAATTCTATCACTTGAAAACCGGCATCAACAGCCCGTTTAGCAGCGGCTTTGAAATCGGCTTTTACTTTTTCAATGCCCGCTTTATCTAAAGCTATCGGTGGTTCTTCATTTTCAAAAAAAGAAATGGCACTTGCCGAAACACTTTGCCAACCGTTTGGCTGATCGGCAGGGACCTGTTTACCGCCGTTCCATGGTTCCTGGTGACTTGACTTACGTCCTGCATGCGCCAGCTGGGTACCCGGAACAGCGCCCTGAGCCTTTATAAAATCAGTGATCTGTTTTAGTTTTTCAACATGTTCGTCTTTATACAAACCCAGGTCGGCGAAGGTAATGCGGCCTTCGGGTGATACCGCGGCGGCTTCGGTAATGATTAACCCTGCACCGCCTGTAGCAAAGCTACCAAGGTGTACCAGGTGCCAGTCGTTGGCAAAACCATCCTGGCTTGAATACTCGCACATAGGCGATACTACGATGCGGTTTTTTAGTTCGATGTTTTTTATTTTAAGGGGAGAGAATAGTGTAGACATGTTTTTTGTTTTTGCAAATATGCGTACTAACAAGCAGTGTGTATGTACTGTTTTTGTAAAATGATATTGCAGTGAGAGGAAAGAAGCGCTTTGTGCCAGGCGGAATTGTCCGAATCAGAATTACAGAATTATTCAATTTTCAGAATAAGGTCATTCTTTAATAGTGCAGGTTGTGCTATTTACTAAAACGTTACATTTACCACCATGTCTGCCATTACAACCCGCTTAGCAACTTTTAATGATATCCCCGAATTGCAGGGGCTAATCGCTCTTTCTGTTCGTGGATTAAGCACTAATTATTATAATCAGCAGCAAATTGAAAGTGCTATTAAGTACATTTTTGGAGTGGATACCCAATTGGTTACCGATGGTACTTATTATGTAGCCGAAATAAACGGCGTTACCGTAGGCTGTGGCGGCTGGAGCAAACGCAATACACTTTACGGTGGCGATCAGCATAAAGAAATTGAAGACCCATTGCTTGATCCCAATCATGATGCTGCCAGGATCAGGGCTTTCTTTGTTCATCCGGACTATGCCCGGAGGGGTATAGGTAGTTATATCATAAAGGTTTGCGAAACTGCTGCACAAAACAACGGCTTTAAGAGCCTGCAATTAGGAGCTACGTTGCCTGGTGTGCCGCTTTACGAAGCTATGGGATACAAAGCCATGGAAAATATAGATCAGCCGATGCCTGATGGGGTGGTATTGCCTTTGGTTAAAATGTTTAAGGTTTTATAGTTTTGGTTTTCATATTAAACACTCCCTTTCAGCGTTATAGCTCAGAACCAAGCCCGCAATCATGCCCAGGAAAATACTGACGGTAATAATCTTATTAATGGCTGTTACCTTAACACAGGCCCAAACTGCTGAAGATACCTACAACAAATACCTCGACTTTAATTTGGCGCGTTTGCAGGGTGAACAGGATAAGGCAATGGAATTATCCCGGCAAATTATGCAGGATACGGCCAGACTATCAGCCAAAGTTAAGATCAATTTTTTCAATTCACTGGCCAGGCTTTATGAAGATGACAATCAAAGTGTAAATGCGATACCCTTATATGAGCGCGTAGTTGCTGCCGAACCTGATTATTATGTGGCCCACCGGGCTTTGGGATACTTGTATCTCAAAAATATCCCCGATGCGGATAAGCCTTTGAATACCCCATCTACAGATGCCGAATACATTAAGGCTGTCAAAAAAGCCCTGCCTCAATTGGAGAAGGCACAGGCCTGCGATGCTGACGACAATACTTTAGCCCTGATAAAAACGCTTTATAAGAACATTGGTAATGATGCCGGGTTGACCGAACTGAATAACCGTTTGAAGGTTTTGAAAGAGAAATGTGAAGATATTTTGAGTGATTAGCGCCAAATTACTCCATCCAGAGTAATGCTGAGTGATTAAATCCAGAAACTCTAAAGGAGAAATGACAAAATAAAAAGGGGGCCTGTCACCCTGAGCCTGTCGAAGGGTCGCGCGCAGAGGCCCTGCACACCATGCTTCGTGCCTACCCATGACATAATAATTTAAGCAGGTACAAGTTCCCTATTTAATTCAAAGGCGAGTTTTTCTAATCGCCTTTGTTTCTGTTTCTTAATGATATTTTCATAGGCTTGCAGCCCTTTTTCCACAAAGTCGGCTCCTTTTACAATTAAACGCCAGTATTGAGCGGCCAGTTTTCTGGCTGTTGCTTTAATAGCTATTGCCGGACCTTTTCTGCCTCTTAATCTTCTTGCAAATGAACCCCAGCCGATATACTTGCTGTTCAATAATCCATGGGCCATTTGTTTGAATATTTGCCGACGGCCGGTTTACCCTTACTTTTACTTTTGTTCTTTTTCCCTGAACGATCCTGGCCGGGAGATAAACCAAGCCAGCTTGTGAAATGTTTTTCACTTGGCCATCGGCTAAGATCCGAACCCACCTCTGTGTATAACTGTAACCAGTTGTAATCTGTAATACCCGGAAGTTTAGTTGCATCCTTACCATCAAATATTTTTAACAGATGATCTCCCAGGTTGTTGATATGAGGTTTGTTGTGACGGATCGCCTTGCGTTTTCCTTCGCTTATTCCCGGCGGCAGGTTCTTATCCCTGTTGATCCGTTGTAAAACACTATCAATCTGGCTGTCGCATTCCATTATCTGACCTTGATAAAAACCATAAGCCTTATAGGCCTGACCTAATGCAAAAAGCCCTTGCGCTGTATAATGACCTTGCAGGGCTTTCAATAGCTCTTCCCCTTTATTCTCCCTGATCTTTTTATGGCAAAGTGAAAACAACTTATCAGGATCTCGCTCGCCTTGCAGTATCGCATCGATTAACGCCATCCCGCTTACTCCATGGACCTGGCTTAATACCTCCGGCAAACGGATATTCATTTCTATTAAGGCCTTCTGCATGTGCTGAACATGCATGGCCGCACTCCGAAGATGATCCTCACGAAGGCGCTGATAACTACGCAATTCTTTGATATGACCTTCGGATACATAACAGCGGTTCAGCAAGCCATAACTATGCAATTGCTGTATCCACTGACAATCTTTTACATCTGTTCTCCTGCCTGGTAACTGGCGCGTCTGTCTTCCGTCAACAAGCCACACATCCAATCCCCCATCTAAAAGAATATCGTAAAGTACATACCAGTATACTCCTGTGGCTTCCATTGCCACTGTACTTACCTTATGCTCCAATAAATAGTTCTTAAGTGATACCAGGTCACTGGTGAAAGTCTCAAACGAACGAACCGGCTGGCCTTCAAGACCCACAAATACCTTGGGGCTCCAGTATCTATACCTGCCGCATGAAAATGCATCTTTTCCATACTTATAACGCTTTTTAAACCGTGCCCGAAGGAGTTTAAAGAAAAGACAGGCTACCCATCGGACAAATCACCCACACAAGGGATCGTACCATACCTTCAGACTCTTGCTTCGGAACCATACTCAGCAACAGGCAATAAGCACTATAACTCGGTCGGCCACACTGCACGGTTCAGCAAATCTATGTCATTTCACCTTCAGAGGCCACGGATTTAAACACTCAGTATGACACCCATTTTAAGTTGTCATGGGTAACTTGCTTCAACACCGCACTCGTTATGCCTCCGGGCGTGCTGATCAAAGCGTTGACTGACCTGTGGGGGGCCGAAACAATCTTCAGAAGCCTCAGGATTTAATAGCTATTTTATTATATTCCTACGTCCTACTTTTGCCTAAAGCTATCACCAATAAATGCTAATGCATCGGTGATGCCGGTGCGCCAGTAGGTCCAGTTGTGGGCTCCGTCGCGGATGCGGAATTCGTGTGGCACTTTCTTTTCTGTAAGGGCTATATGCAGCAGGCTGTTCCCTTTGCTTAGCGCGTCATCATCACCGCAATCTATCCAGTAGCGCACATTTTTCAGATCATCGGTTGTTTTGCTTTGTACCAATCCCAGTATGGAGTTAGCCTGCCAGGTAGCATTAAGGCGTTCTTTTCCTTTAAGATCGGGGCCAAATACCTTGCTATATACATCCTTCCAGCGCTCGTCGGGTATCGCCATAAAATCATCATCGCCACGTACCGCAGCACTCAAAGCCGCTGCTGCCGAGAACATATCGGGATGTTTAAGGCTATATACCAATGTGCCAAATCCTCCCATGGATAAGCCTGCCACGCCGCGGTATTGTTTAGTACCTTTTATACGGTATTCTTTTTCGATAGATGGTATAAACTCCTTGAAAAAGAAGTCCTCATAGTTTAGTTTGTCCTTGTATGCATTGATAAAGAAGCTTGTGCCCCCGTCGGGCATTACAATGATCATCGGTGGAATGGTACCATCGGCAATAGCTTTATCGGCATAGCGGTTAACTTCACCAAATTGCAGCCAGCCGGTATGGTCATCCCCATAACCATGCAACAGGTATACTACAGGGTAGGTGCGGTTTGATGTTTCATAGTCGGCAGGGAGGTATACTGCGTATTTTACATTATAATTTAAAATATCGCTTTTTATATATTGCTCTTCAATCACCTTGCCGGTAGTTTGCGCAAATACATTTGCCGAAATCAGCAATAAACAAGCCAGCAAAATCCTTTTTATAGTACTCATATTCTAATTCATTCAATTAAATCGTCATTTGCACATCCGCATATTTGAAATAAGCGCATCTGCTACTTTTGCCTGAAACTATCACCAATAAATTGCAGTGCGTTGGTGATCCCTGTGCGCCAGTAGGTCCAGGTGTGGGCACCATCGCGCATACGAAATTCATGCGGTACATTTTTTTCGGTAAGGGCGATATGCAGCAGGCAGTTGCCTTTGCTCAGAAAGTCGTCGTCGCCGCAATCTATCCAGTACCTTACAGATTTTAGCTCATCGGTAGTTTTGGTTTGCACCAGATTTAAAACCGAATTACTTTGCCATGCATTGTTAACCCTGTCTCTTCCCTTTAAACCCCGGCCATAAAGCTGCGCAAATATTTTTTCATAAGTATCATCAGGAGTGCTTACAAGCTGATCGTCGGGAAATACAGCGGCGCTTAAGGCTGCACCGGCTGCAAACAGATCGGGGTGTTTAAGTGTATAGATCAGCGTTCCATAACCGCCCATTGAAAGGCCTGCAATGCCCCGGTATTTTTTTTCGGCCTTGATGCGCAATGCCTTTTCAATATAAGGCATAAACTCTTTGATGAAAAAGTCTTCATATTTTTCCTTACCGTCATAAGAGTTGATGTACCAGCTCGAATCGGCATTTGGCATTACAATGATCATGGGCGGGATAGTGCCATCGCTAATAGCTTTATCCGCATAGCGGTTAACCTCGCCAAATTGCAGCCAGCCGGTATGGTTGTCGGTATAGCCGTGCAGGAGGTAAACTACAGGGTAGGTGCGGTTAGCCGTTTCATAATCCGGAGGTAGATAAACCGCATAATTTACATTGCGCTTTAAAATTTTGCTTTTGAGGCTTTGCTCTTCAAGTACCTTGCCTTGCTGCGCAAATGAATTGAAGCCGTTTACCAGCAACAGGAATAAAAAAACAGGTTTAAGTATTTTCATGGTATGGATGTTTCAGGTTTAAAAATTAAGGGCCTTCCCCTGTTGCGGATATATCAGGTTTAGCTGTAATTTATTGGCAACTTTTAACTGAGTTTTGATTTTGCTGATGCTGGTCATTGGCGGCTTTAAATGAGTTATTATAATGTTTAAGCCTTTTATAGCATCTGTGCCGGTAAACGAAGCCAGTTTATCCATCTCGGCCATTAACCATTTTGGCGTAAGGTGACCGAACAATGTTTTATCTGGCTGCTCATTAGGGAAAGATACCTCTATTAAAATAGCCTTTAATTTTTTACTTTTTATCAGCGGAGCAGCGGCCTGCCACAGGTTTTGCATGTTGCTGCTTTTTTCTATCTCATCGGGGCCGGTATCACCTAAATAAAGCAAATAATTGTTATTGCTATTCACCAAAAAAGCAGTACTGGTTAAATTGGAATGACTGAGCGGGAAAGCCCGGACCTTAAGGTCAGTATTTTCGATAGCTGTTTCGGTACCGGGTTCCAGTACTTTATAGTGATATTTTTTCAGTGCTGGTGTTTCGCCCTGGTCAGCAAAATTGGCCCAGCTTTTCCAGGTAAAATAGTGCGTCTTTATCGTTTCAATACAACCATTAAGTGCATAGATGTTTTTGGTGCTGTCCTCGGGCGAATTAATGATAAGCCCGGCGATATGGTCAAGATGTGGATGGGATATAAAATAGCCTTTAATGTACTGCCTGAGCACAGCATTGCCGGGTACATTAAAGCTTTTACACGTTACAGCTTTTTCAATGCCATAATGTATTGTGCCTGCATCAAGGCAGATGTAATTATTGCTGCCTTTGGGTGCAAGCATATAAGCTGATAGGTTACTTTCATCAATACCCCCCAGCACACCTAAAGGTACCAGCCTGAAAGTTGAGGTCTTTGGAGTTTGAGCAACCAAAATTACAGGGAAAAGGAAAATATATAAAAATGGCAGTAATTTATACTTGAGGTTCATTTTAGGCAGATTTAGCTTTAGTATGCTACGCTACTAAATTAAGGATATGCATAAATAATTAAAGTAAAATGCCGCCTGTTTTTATGAACAGTTACATTACATAACGGGTTTTAAGGCATCGTTCACAAAAAAATTTGCGAACAGGAAGCCAAAACAGGGTGATTTTTAATGCAAGGCTACGCCTACGCCTGGTTTTTAAAGGCTCATTACATTTTTTACACCTGTAAATAGCACGTGGTGTATCTCTTACAATTTCCATTGTTAGGGGGGAGCAATAGTTTCTGCAAAATTAAAGTTCAGTATATTTAAACGAAAGTTTACAGGTTTAGGTTTGCCTTTTTTTGAGAATTTATTCTGTTTTCATGGCCTTCGCAGCAGGTTTTTTATATTCATAATCGCCACCTAACAGATACCCCCACGGTTTAAGTGTTTCAATGCGGTCAAATATGATCTTGAATATGGCAATAACAGGAATAGAAAGGAACATGCCCGAAAGGCCCCAGATCATTTCGCCTAAAATAATACCTATAAAAGAGATGAGGGCATTGAGCCTAACCTTTGAACCAACTATAGTGGGCAGCAAAAAATTGGCATCAACTGCGTGAATGCCTATAACACTAACAGCCACCGCTACAGTGTTGCTGATACTGCCTGTAGCAAAAGTTATAACAGTACTTAAAAGCAAGGCAGTGAAGATCCCGAGGTATGGAATAATGTTGAAAAGACCAACTATAATACCCAGCAAAGCGGCATATTTTATACCTATCATCCAAAAAACAGTAATGGCTACACCGGCAACAATCACCATTTCTAACAGTAGCCCCAATATATATTGCCTCAAAATACTTTGAATATTTTCAACAATATCCATTACCACGTGCTCGTTTTCATCTCTAAAAACCCATACCATAAAACGGATGAGTAAACGCCTGTATAACAGTATAAAAAAGGTGAAGATCATGATGAATACATAAAACAGCATAAGCGATGAGATGGCCCCGAAAGTAGTGCCCAGTACATCAGTGCCCGACTCCATGAGTTTTTTGGCGGTGTCATCAACATAGGCCATTTGCTTGGCAGTGTTAACATGAAAAGCATGTTGAACCCATTGCTGCAAGTCCTGTATTGATTGTTTTACCTGCTTTTGAAGCATCGGCCAGTCGTTAGCCATGTTTGAGATCTGTGACCCTACCAGGTAGAGGATTCCTCCGACAACACCAACCAACAATAATATAGAAACCAGCGACGCCATGCTGCGGGGCAACCTGAGTTTATTTTCAAGGAAATTACAAACGGGAAGCAACAGTATGGCAAATATAAAACCAAAGATCATGGGATCAAGCAGATCTTTACCCATAATAATCAGGTAGCCAAGGGCCATAAAACCAATAAGTACTAAAGCAAGACGTTCATAAAATGGAGCGATGAGTTTTTTTGTTGGCATATGGGGCAAATGTAGGGGTATTTATGATGGCTTAACGCGTAATTACTTCAGAAGTTTGAAGATAAGTAATAATCGGGAACAGATCGGGTGAAAATTAATAAACGTTTAAATCATGTCGGATTGAGCAGCAGTTGCGTTTTAAGTAGCAGCAAGAGCAGTTTGGTGTACTTGCTATTACAGTCGTTAAAACTGCTACCATATGCTGCAACTGCTGCTCAGTAACTGCTACTAAAATTGTCGCTGCTACTATTAAAAAACTACTACTGATTTTATGTTTTGGCAAATATTTTGCATTGCAATATAATTATTTACTTAAAAAGTAACATTATGGCAAAGTATTCAGAAAAAGCCGGAGAGAAGGTTGAGAAAACCATGCACGAAATGAAGGAAGGCAAGCTGAAAAGCGGCAGCGGCAAAAAAGTAACCAGTAAAAAGCAGGCAGTAGCTATAGGACTGTCCGAAGCCAGGAAAGAGGGAGCCAAAGTGCCGAAGAAGAAAAGTTAATATATTATGACCGGAAAAAATTTCGGCACCTGTCGAAGTCTGATGAATTTAAACACCATACTTCGACAGGTTTTGGCCTGATCCTTTTATTTTTTTAATGTAAACGCGTCTATGATATCCATCAGCGTCACAGCTTCTTCAATGGGGCAGGGGTTGGGCTCTTCGCCATTAAAGTAAGCTACTATTTTGGTTATGAAAGGCTGCTGGATATGTTCAGGATGAGTGAAAGTTATGGTGTCTTCTTCACTATCAGTTCTCCAATTGATGTAATTGCCAAAAAACGGGAAGGTGATTTTTCCTTTTGTGCCGATGATCTCACAGGTATCGGTGGTTTCACTTTCGGCTACATTAAAACACCAGGAACCGTTAACCACTACCTTGTTTTTAAATAGGATCTGCCCGCAAACATGATCGTCGGCAGGTGTTGAGTTTGATTGATTGAGCGAAAAACCATGATATGTTTCAGGCTCGCCGAAATAATACAGCATCAAATCGAGCTGATGCGGGGCAAGATCATGGAAGTAGCCGCCGCCTGATAATTCGGGCCGTACACGCCAGTTGGTTTCCACATCGGCAATCAAAGTTGGTTTGCGGCTTTGCCACATCCTGATCTGTACGGTACGGATCTCCCCAATAAGCTGGTTATCAATCAATTCTTTAACCTTTAAAAACATAGGTAAAGCCCGGCGATAATGGGCAACTGTAAGTTTTGAATTGCTTTCATTTACTGCCTCCGCCATAGCCCTTGCTTCGGCCGAATTGCGCGTTACCGGTTTCTCGACATAAACGTTTAACCCTTTTTTTAATGCGGTAAGTGCATAATCGAGATGGGATGCGGGAGGGGTGGCTATGTAGATCGCGTTTAATTCCTGGTCGTTCAGTAATTCACTGGCATCGCTGTACCATTTGCCTACGCCATGGCGTGCAGCATAATCGGCCGCTTTTTCTGCATCGCGGCGCATAACTGCCACAAGGTTACTTCCCGCCACTTTTTTAAATGCAGGCCCGCTCTTTTTTTCAGTTACGTTGCCGCAGCCTATAATGCCCCAGTTTATCATTGTTAGCCCCTCTAAATCTCCCCTAAAGGGGAGACTTTAATTTTTATTTAAGGAAAGATATTAAAATTACTTGTCGAAAAGAATAGAAATTGGCGCTCCGCCATAGTTCCCCCTTTAGGAGGTTAGGGGGCCAAAATTTCTTCTATCCTTGCTAACTCCTCTGCCGAAAACCGGAGGTTATTCAAAGCTTTTAATGAATCGGATAATTGTTCGGGCCTGCTTGCGCCTATCAATACAGATGTCACGCGGTCATCTTTCAGGATCCAGGCCAGTGCCATTTGGGCCAGCGACTGCCCGCGTTGCACTGCCAGGTTGTTCAACTCCTTGATTTGCCTCAGGCGTTCGTCCGTTATATGGCTTTTTTGAAGGAAGCCTGTTGGTCGCGCAGCCCTTGAATCTTCCGGGATGCCATGAAGGTATTTATCCGTCAATAAACCTTGCGCCAGTGGTGAAAAGGGGATACAGCCTACGCCTTCGTTACCTAAAACATTCAGCAGACTGCCTTCAACCCAGCGCTCAAACATGGAGTATTTAGGCTGATGGATAAGGCACGGTGTGCCAAGCTCTTTGAGTATTTTGATAGCTTTCGAGGCCAGTTCGGCAGGGTAGTTGGAAACACCAACATACAAAGCTTTTCCCTGGCGAACAATGAGATCTAACGCAGCCATGGTTTCCTCAAGTGGCGTGTTTGGATCGGGGCGATGGTGGTAAAAGATATCCACATAATCAAGCCCCATGCGTTTAAGGCTTTGATTAAGACTGGCTACCAGGTATTTCTTCGAGCCCCAGTCACCATATGGGCCCGGCCACATAGTGTAACCGGCTTTACTTGATATAATAAGTTCGTCGCGATAATCGCGGAAATCTTCCTTCAGGATCTTTCCAAAATTCTCTTCGGCCGAGCCGGGAGGCGGGCCATAATTGTTGGCCAGGTCAAAATGGGTAATGCCGCTGTCGAAAGCGAGATGTAATATTTTGCGGTAATTATCGGCAACGTCAACATGACCGAAATTATGCCAAAGGCCTAATGAAATAGCCGGAAGCTTGATGCCACTGTTACCACAGCGGCGATATTGCATTGTTTGATATCTATCGGCAGATGCTATATATGTCATATTTTTAGGTAAGGATCGGGCCGTAAAAATAGAACTTTAGGCAGATTAATAAAGGTATTTTTGACTTTACTGAAATTAAATTATGGCATGGCTACTATATCATTAACCTGCATCTGATGTTTGGCCCAATCGCGTAGTAATTGTAAAAAAGGAAGTAATTCCCGGCCTGTATCGGTAAGAGTATATTCAACCCTTGGAGGTACTTCAACATGCACCTGCCGAAGGATGAGGCGATCATCTTCCAGCTCACGCAGGGCCTGGGTAAGCATTTTAGAGGTTACGCCTGTTACAGTGCGCCGTAACTCGCCATAACGCATGGTACCATTGCGTAAACGCCACAGTATGCGACCTTTATATTTGCCGCCTATTCGCTGAAAAGCGTAGTCGATACCGCATTTTGGGGCTTCGTGTTTTGATTTTTTATCCATCAATTAAAAATAATATAACTGATTTACAGCATGGTAACTTTTTAGTAATCAGGCTACTTTTTTGTGCCTTATTGCTAATGGAATATAGCAAATATAACTTTGCTACATGAAATATAAATCGCTTTTGATCCTGATGCTGGTTACAATATGTACGGCATCGGCACAGAACAAACCCTCTGTTTATAATTTGACCGGAACCTATGAATTGGTAACAGTTGATAATATTGCTGCCGACGGCAGCCGAACCCATCTTTACGGTGATTTGCCGAAGGGGATTCTTGTAATTGATGCTATGGGGCATTACGCTTTACAGATCTATAGCGAAAACCGGCTAAAGTTTGCATCGGGAGATAAAGCTAAGGGTACCGATGATGAGAACAGAGCCGCGATAAAAGGATGTAATGCTCATTACGGTACCTATAAAGTTGAAGGGAATAATATCAATTTTAATATAGAACATGCATCGTTCCCAAACTGGGAGGGCACACAGCAAAAACGCCCCTTTACAATTTCGGGCGATATTTTTAAGTACACTGTACCCGCGCCAACTACCGGAGGAGCGGTAATGGGAGAGGTGGTTTGGAAGAAACTGTCTTAATCAGAATTTACAGGATTTAAGAATTAACAGAATGTTTTACTTCAAGCCCAGATTTAAAGGGTTTGAAGTAACAGGAAACCTCGCCTATTTCTACATCAAAATTTCGAAAATCCTAAAATTCTGTAAATTCTGATTCAGACAACTTCAGCCACCACAAAAGTGCTTCCGCCTACGAAAACAAGATCATCATTAGCCGCATTTTTTTGTGCCGATAGCAGTGCTTCTTTTACCGATGGATATGCATTACCAATTAAACCATGAGCTTCGGCCTGGGCTTTCATGATTTCAGCGTCCAGGCCTCTTGGAATGTCTGGTTTGCAGAAATAATAAGTAGCACCTTTGGGCAGCAGCGGTAATACTTTGCCGGTATCTTTATCATTTACCATCCCTATAACCATGTGCAGGTGCTTGTAATGAAGAGAAGCAATATTTTTCATCACTTCCTCAATGCCATCGGGGTTATGTCCGGTATCGCAAATAGTAAGCGGGTTATGGCTTAAGGTTTCCCAGCGGCCATGTAGGCCGGTGAGATTTTTGACTTGCTTTAAGGCTGTTTCGAGGTGCTCATCGGTAACTACAAAGCCTTGCTCGCTTAATTCATCAACGGCGGATAAAACGGTTTTTACATTTTTAAGCTGATAGCTACCTGTTAGGTCGAGTCCGAAAGTCCGAAAGTCCGAAAGTCCGGAAGAGGTATGGCCCAATGGGTTTCGTTTCGCAATAATTTTAAGTAGCCCTTCGTTTTCTTTCCGACTTTCGGACTTCCCGGCTTCCGGACTTGAAATCGTCCACTCTCCTGATGCAAACCGAATGTTGCTGTTAGTTTGCGCAGCTTTATCGATAAACACGTTTGATACCTCCGGTTGTTGTTCACCAATGATTACCGGGATGCCCGGTTTGATGATGCCTGCCTTTTCGCCGGCTATCAGTTGCAGGGTATTACCCAGCATATTCATGTGGTCCCAACCTATGTTGGTAATTACCGAGAGGAGAGGAGTGATCACATTAGTTGAATCCAGCCGGCCGCCTAAACCTACCTCAATAACGGCGATATCTACCTTTTCTTTGGCGAAAACATCAAAGGCAAGTGCTACGGTCATCTCAAAAAAGGAGGGGGCTATTTCATCAAAATCGGCCCTATGAGCTTCAACAAAGTCAATTACGGTTTGCTCGCTGATCATTTGTCCGTTAATGCGGATCCGCTCGCGAAAATCTTTGAGATGGGGTGAAGTATAAAGCCCTGTTTTGTAACCCGCTGTTTGTAAAATGGCCGCCAGCATGTGCGATGTTGATCCTTTGCCATTAGTGCCGCCTATGTGCACACTTCTAAATTTATGGTGAGGATTATCCAACCGCCTGCAAAGCTCGAGCGTATTGGTAAGGTCTTTCTTAAATGCGGAAGCCCCGTCCCGTGTAAACATAGGGAGCTGGGTGTAGAGGTATTGGAGGGTTTGATTATAGTCCATAGTCCATGGTCCATAGTCCATAGTTGATGGTCAATGGATTTTACCGCAAACTTATGGTTTATGCGTCATAGTGCATAATCATGGTCGATCCAATTTACCGTAAGTTAACAGATAAATGCTATGGTCTATCATCCATCGACAATGGACTAAGAAATCAATTTACCTTAAACACAAAAACAACGGTACCCTGTTGCTGATCGGGGGCATTATCAAGCGGGTTAAGTTTGGAGTTTTTTACAGCATCTTCGCATTTTTGAAGCAAGCCGGCATCTGATATGGTGGTACCACGGGCACCGGCACGGGCATACGTAACGTTGCCATCTTTGTCAACCCGGATATCAACTACAATTTTACCGCTTTGACGGTTGTCGTCACTTACAGAGGGTCGGCTCACAAAGTTACGCTGTGCCATATTCAGGCTACCGCCATTGCCGGATCCTGTTCCGTTATAGTTATTGGTGAGCGTTGTGCCTGTGGTTTTACCCTGATTGCCCGGAGTTTTGCCTGTGCCATCGCCTTCACCGGTACCGGTTGATGCTTTGCCTTTGTACAAAGCATTTTGGTTAACGGTAGGTTTTGCCGGCGGTGTTTTTACCGGTGGAGTAGGGGCAACATTTTGACTTGGTTTTTTAGTAGGCGCGGCCACTTCTGGGGCATCCTCGTTATTTTGGGTAACTACCGTTTTTTCGCTGCTTTCGGGCGTTGGTTTTTCTTCGGTGGGTTTACTTTCGGTAACCTTGTCCGGTTTGGTGTGATTGGCTTTTTCGGCAACAGAAGGTTCTTCGGTGCTCATGTAATCATCGCCCATACCTTCATCAACCGTACCGTAGTTTACCAATATGCCGCCTGTTCCGTTCTCTTCAACTGGCGGATTTTTGAATACAATAAAATAACATGCCGCTATCAGCACAGCCATAATAATGCCTGTTGCTATAAATGCTTTCGGATAGTTATTTTCTTCCCTGTACTCCATTTTTATAATTAGTGCAATTTTTTAATTAGCAGTATTTTCTTAGTTGCAGTGGCAGTTTTTAGTAGCAGTGGCACTTTGCAGTAGCAATACCAGCTGCAAAAGTTAAAAAAATCAAGCAGATAAACTGCTTCCTTGAAACTGCAACTGCTATTAAAACTGCTACTTTTAAAAAGAGTGGCAGTTTGTTTAAACGATTACAGTAACTTACTGCAATAATCTACTATAAACTTTAAACTGCAACTGCCACTGTTATCCCTTAGGTTCTGTCGCCAAAACCAGTTTAATGTTCAACTTTTGTGCCACGTCCATCACTTGTACCACATCCTGTATAGCTACAGTTTTATCAACATATAAAACTATGGTAAGTTCGGTAGCCAGGGTTTTGTAACCCGCCAGCGTAGTTTGCAAAGCATCCACCGGGATCTCTTTTTTATCTACGTAGTACTTCAGGTCTTTGGTTACTGAAACGGTTATGGTTTTTTTAGATACCGACTGCCCTGTTGATGATTTAGGCAACACCAGCTTAATAACGTTAGGGTTGGTAACTGTTGAGGCTATAAGGAAAAACAGCAGCAGGAAAAACATAATATCGTTCATTGCCGATGTATGTACCTCTGCCGATGCGCCCCTGTGTCGTTTTCTTAAATTCATTTGCTCGGCTCCTCTAACAGGTCAATAAATTCAATGGCATCGGTTTCCAGCTTCAGGATCACCTTATCAACCATCATATTTAAAATGTGGTAGCACACATAAGCTACGATACCTACAAACAAACCTGCGGCTGATGTTACCATTTTTACATATAAACCGCCAGAGATTACACCCATGCTGATGTTATCGGTTTTGGAGATATCATAAAAGATTTTGATTACACCGGCAATGGTACCCAGGAAACCAAACATCGGCGCTATACCGGCTACGATACCTAAAATTCCAATATTTTTTTCCAGTTTGGATACTTCCAGTTTACCAACGTTTTCAATAGCCCCTTCGATATCTTTTATAGGGCGACCAATGCGCAATAAACCTTTTTGCAGCATGCGCCCAAGCGGCGTGTTATTGTTACGGCAAATAGCAATGGCCGATTCCAAATTGCCCGAGTGGATACTTGAACGTACCTGTACCATCAGGTTTGATTCATCACGAGATGCTTTACGGATAGTAAAGTAACGTTCAAAAAATATTACCAGCCCCAGTACAGCTAAAATACCTATCGGGATCATTACCCAGCCACCCTTGATCAACAGGTCGCCAAAGCGAAGTTCTTCAGTTGGCAGTGCTGCGGTTGTTACGGCGTGGTTTGCGGTATCTGCCAGGTGTTTGGCGGTATCTGTAATTTGCTGAATTAATAATAAAGTCATTTCGTGGAATCAGTAATTTGTTTTGAGTATGTGTCTTTAGTTATTTTTCCTTGTGATATGAGTTTTTTTCTCACGGCTTCTGCTTCCCCAGATGAGGAAAACCCTCCAATTATGATCTTGATCCGCGGACCGGTTCCTGGTCCTTTCAGCAGGCGGGCGTCAATTCCCTTGCTTTTATAATCTTTAACGGCCTCATTGCTTTTGGTTAGGGTTTTAAACGATCCTAAAAATATCGCAAACTCAGGCTGTGCTACGGTATCTGTTTTAGCTGTCGGTTTATTTAACGCTTCAACAGGTTTAGAAATTGTCTTTGTCGTATCAGCAACAGTTGGAGCGGAATCCTTTTGGATACTATCCGGCTTAATTACGGGAGCAGCTTTGGGCTTTTCAACCTTTGGTTGTTCTTCAGGGCTGCCATTGTTAAGATGTAATAGTGCGGGGTTATATTTATATACGCCAAAAGCTGCTGCGGCAAGTACAACCACTGCAATTACTATTATAACCCAAATACTGATACCACGCTTAACTTCGGGTTCATCATCAATATACTCAGGCTGCTCAACAACGACTGCGGCTGTCGGCGGAGGTGTATAGGTTTGCTGTAAAGGGATGGCCGTAGGCAAGGGCGGCGGCGGTGGTGTAGGGGGCACATAATTAACCTTGTTAATGGTTACCGGAGTAAGGCCAAAAAACAAAGGATCGCTGCCCGGCGGCTGTTCCTGCGGCCTGAAAGCGATTTTGCCTTCCTGCATGTAAAACCAGCCTAATTGGGCAAAAGGTACTTCATGCAGCGCCAGTTCCTGCTTAAGGCTGTTAATGTATTTTTCGGTGAAATATTTGGATGATGCCAGCGAGATTTTTTTCTTTTCGGCGATATGGCGTGTCAGGATCTCATCGTCTTTAATCTCCTGGTCAAAATGCAGTTCATAACCGGGCGGATAAAAAGTTGCCTGTACATCATCATAATAGCCATTTACACGCAGGCGCGAAAAGCAGCCCAAGCCAGGTACACTTATTTCGGTGTACCGACCGAGTAGTTCGCTTAAATAATTGGCTATATCCATCCGGTAAAAATACGGTTAATTTTAAAACATCAAACAGGGCTTAAAACGAGTACCCTACGCCGCCAAAGATATTAAATCCGTAGTTAGGGTAGTATAACCAATTTTGATACGAACTGCTCAGGATATTATTAGCCTGCGCAAATACCGAAAACTTGCTGTTTATCCTGTATTCTACGCTGCCGCTCAGATCGCCAAAGCCCTTAATAGGCTGTTTAATCTGGTTGTAAACCGGGCTTCCCGGGGTAGATGTTGGTGCCAATACCAATAACCTGTCGGTTGTTGAGCCGCGGATAAGTAATGAGCCTGTAACAGTCAATTTGCTGTCGATATGTATAGCTGTACCAGCAGTTAACAAAAATTTGGGCAAATTCCATGGCTCACTTTCTTTAGCCATTTGATAGTCTTTTATTTCAACGCGACCGAAAATGTTAAAATCGTCTGTTGCTTTAAAATCCAGCTCGCCGTTAAAACCGTTTACGCGTGTTTTGCCATCATCATAAATAACAGCGAATTTGTTGCCCTCGGCGTTGAAGTTACTCACCATTAAAGGCATGTTTTTAATGCTGTTGCGGTACACGGCAGCTTTGAAGCTTAAGCCCGGAGCAAGCGTGCCTTTTAAACCAGCACTGATATCCAGCTGATCAACCGAGTTTTTGATGTTGATGTTTTGGCCAAGGAATGGATTGATCATGGCAAAATCGTGCAGTGAAGAGCGGTTAACATCACCTTTGGCTTCCACAAACAGCCGTACATATTTAGGTACCACCTGTACCTCAAGCTTTGCTGCCGGGAAAATGTAAAACTTGCCAAAGTCGCCAAACTCTTTCACAATGTTAATTCCCGCGTCTATCTTGTAGTTAGTACCCTGAAATTTGATGTAGGGGTTAACCCTTGCAATGTTATTACCAAGACTGTATAGACTGTCTTTTTGACTGGCCAGGTCTAACGAAGCGCTTAAGCCTGCATAAAACTGCTTAACAGTTTGATTTAGAAAGCCTGAAATAACTACATTGTTTTCACGTGCCTGGTAAGCATTGCTAAATGCGTATCCTTTTAACTTTACAGCATAGGTAAAGTCGTTTTCAACGTCTTTGTAATTCTTTGCCAGTTCAACCTCGCCGCTTATGGTATTGAAGTGCTGTTTTGTCGGCACAAAATTGATGTCGGGAGCATCCTGGTTGTAACCGTAAAAATAGGTACCTAAACGATTGTAGTTGATGCGGCCTGAGATATTGTTATCGCCAATGATACTTTTACCGAAAACACCAACGTCATCGCGGCTTTGGGTTTGTTTTTGCAGTGAGCCAGATTGCGACAAATGTTTTATGAAACCGCCAAATTGTAAAGCCTCATCCCGACCGTTGGCAAAATAGCCTTCGCCATAAATGGTTTTCAGGTTGCCGAAACCAACTTTAGCAAAGTTGTTGGTTAAAACAGAATCCTGTTCTGCCGGCCTTTTCATTGGGTCAAGCTGCCTGATCTCGGAGTTTTGCTCCTGGCGTTTATCAAGCGGCGCATAGGTTAGAGGTGCTTTAAAGGGCACTTTATCTTCTAAATCGGGGTTACGACGGATCTTTACTGCATCGGCCAGTACTGGTTTATAAGCAGTGGTCACTACAATTTCTTCTGATAAGCTACCACCATTGGCAGCGTTGTTGGGATTATTGCCGCCGCCCTTCTTAGTAGTATCCTGCGCTGTTTTTGCAGCGGCATCGCCCAAGCTTTTGCTGTCGGTAGCTTTTTTAGTTACAGGTTTGGGCGCGGCCTTTTTTGGTGCCGGTTTGGCGGCAGGCTTTTTAGTTGCAGTTTTTACTGTTGCTTTTTTGGTAGATTTCTTTGTTTGTGCCTGGGCAGGAACAAAGTATAATGCTATTATTAAGGTAAGCAGCGTATATGTGTATCTTGAGTTCATTGCTTGTCTTTTTTATATTACTCTTTGTTACTGTTTGTTAGTTGTATCGGGCTGGGCAGTTTCTTTGGTGCCTGTGGCAGGGGCTTTGGTTTTGCGGCCGCTCAGTTTATCCAGCTTCTCTTTAGCAGTAGGTAATATGTCGTCATCGGCTTTATAGTTATCAATGATACTTTGCAGGGTTGCTTTGGCCTGGAAGGTATCTTTTAAGCCCACATAGGTATCTGATAACAAAATGTATGTTTTGGCCACCCAGTAATCGTAGTTTGGCATTTCCTTGGCTAAATCAAAACACATTTTTTGCGCTGTTTTGTATCGTCCTTTTTCATACTCAATAAGTGCGAGGTTATAACGGGCTTCTGCCGCGGCAACGGTTTTGGTGTTTGTTGCAGTATAGGTGAACTGTTTAACAGCCAGGGTAGTATCGCCGGTTGAAAGATAAGCCTTGCCTTCGTATAAACCGGTTTTAAACTTGTCCTCCTGCGATGTTTTATCATTTGTTTTAACCAGCTCGGCGTATTTGATGGC
Organism: Mucilaginibacter sp. R-33; assembly: GCF_049949235.1. Taxonomy (NCBI): domain Bacteria; kingdom Pseudomonadati; phylum Bacteroidota; class Sphingobacteriia; order Sphingobacteriales; family Sphingobacteriaceae; genus Mucilaginibacter; species Mucilaginibacter sp. R-33. The sequence continues at coordinate 3,428,423 of NZ_CP188089.1, read as the reverse complement.
ATCATCGGTCATTTGCATTTCCGAATAGCAGTACATCAGGTTAGTAATGGCGAAGGTATAATCAGCTTTATATTCTGAATTGGTTTCCAAACGTTTCAGGAACACCACCGCTTCGTTATATTTCTTTTGCTGCATGTATAATTTAGCCATGCTGATCAACGCTTTTTCACTGTAGGCGCTGGTCCAGTCGTTCAGGATCACGTTATAATCAACCACGGCTTCGTCTGTGCGGCCCAAGGCTGCTAAGCCTTGCGCGCGGATAAAGCGTGCCTGTTTTTCGTAAATCTGTTTGCCCGGGAACTTATCAAAATAAGCGTTCACCGCGCTCACAGTACCCTGCCAGTCGCCTTTAAGGTAAAGGTTGTTGGCTGCGGTGATCATGATGCTTTCCTGATCGGAGGTGGTATAATTACCGATAGGGGTGGTGCCTGCATAGTTAATAAATGTTTGGGCGTCACCTTTATCAGTGTAGATCTTTTCGATCTGTTTTAAAGATTGTTTGGCCTCATCGGTTGACGAGTAATCCTGTACTACTTTTTTGAATGATTCAATAGCAAGGTCATCGTTGCCCGCGTTGTAATCAATCAAACCGATAGTAACCAGTGCGCGTGGCACATAGCTGCTGCGCGGATATTTCTGGATCATGGCCTGCAGATCGGCTTTGGCTTTATCACCGTCTGTTTTCAGGAAGTAGGTATAAGCTATCTCGAATGAAGCGTCATCTGCATAATCAGAGTTAGGGAATTTGTTCAGTACATCATTCAATGTACTGATCTTGGTATCCAATGAACCCTGTAAACCCTGGATCATACCACGTTGAAACAACGCATAATCTTCGCCCTGATTGTGCATGGCTATGATGCGGTTATAGTAGGTCATCGCACTGCCGTAACTCTTCATCACAAAATAGCTATCGGCAAGGCGGGTGATGGCATCATTCTGGGTGTTGGCGTCTTTTACATCGCCTTGTAAAAACTTCTCGAAGTAATTGGCTGCTTTTTTGTACTGCTCATCGCCAAAGGCCGCGTAAGCCAAAGCATAGTTGGCATAATTGGCTACATCAGTTTCCTTAGCCTCGGGCATGCTCAGGAATTTCTCGAAATTCTCTACCGATTCGCCGTATTTACGAACCTCGAACATGGCCTCTGCCATCCAGTAAGTAGTTAAGGCTTCAGTTTTGCTATCAACCGGATCTTTCAGCGAACGCAGGAAGATACCAATCGCATTCTCAAATGCACGCTCGTTATAAAATTCCAATCCCCGGTAGTAAGTAACTTTTTGATAAGCTAAACGTGCACTCTGGCTTTTATTAGGGATGGGCTCCAGGATCTCCACAGCTTCTTTATAGCTGCGTGAGTTTAGTAATTCTTCACCCAATAATACCTTAACCTCGTCAATACGTTTTGAACGTGGGTATGTAGCCAGGTATAACCTTGTGGCACCTAAAGCCTGCAGGTTAAAGTCGAGCTCGTATGATAGTTTGGCGTACTCATAAAGGGCATCCTCTTGTAATTGCTTATCATAATCAAGCTTGGAGGCATTGAGGAAAGCGTTACGGGCACTCTGTTTATTGTTCATTTTCAGGAACACATCGCCCAGGGTATAGTTACCGCTTTGGCTGTAAACATCGTGCTGTTCAACCAATTTTTCCAGTTCGCTGGCAGCTTTGGCATAGTTGCCTACCTTATAATAGGTATAACCCATCTGGTAGCTGTCCTGCGTGTTTTGGGTACGGCCCTGATCCCGGTCTTCAAAACGGCCATAGTACTTAACCGCGTTGTCATAATCAGCCTTGGCAAAGTATGATGCAGCGATGATGCGCAGCATTTCAGTTTCGTTTTGCTGATGTGTGCTGTTTACAATAGGAACGGCGTAGTTGAGCACATCGTCATAACGCTTATCTAAAAAGTAAACTGCCGAGATATAGTAAGGATAGCTGTTTTCGTATTTCTTAGAATTTTTAAGCTTTTCAAAATTTACCAGGGCAAGATGATAATCCTTGTTCAGGTAAGCGATGTAGGCAAAATAATAAGTAGCATCTTCGGTAAACTCGGTGCGTTTGTTTTTAACCTCGCCAAAAAGCAATTGGGCATTTTTGTAGTCTTTTAACTCAAAATAGGCATACCCCTTACGGAATTTATACTCGGTATTGTCATGGCCGTTAAGCTCGCCTGCCTCAACCTTGTTAAACCAGCGGATAGCGTCTTCATATTTACCTTGTTTAAAATACGATTTACCAATCTGGAAAAAAGCCTGTTTGGTAAGCGGATTTTCAGGGTGTTCTTTTATAAAACGGAGAAACATGCTTTCGGCATCATCATTGCCCAGGTTAAGGGCGCAGAATGCTTCATAATACTGGCAGTTTTCTTTAGTGAGCGATAGCTCAGTTTCAAACTGTGGCTGGGTGCTTGTTTTAATTTTGTAAGCTTCAACCAGGCGAAATTGTTCGGCCGCCGAAGCAAATTTTCCTTTGTCCATCAAATCAATAGCCGCGTGATAAGTGCGGTAAATTTGAGTGGAAGGATTTTGCTGGGCTCGTGCTGTTGTAACTAAAAATACGGGAATGAGCAGGGTGATGTATCTTGTTTTGATCATAAAGCGCATACTAACGATAGTGCGAAAATAGCTAAACCAAAAAGAGGCTTTTCACATTAGAAATTAACAATTGTGGATAACACTTCTTTTAACGAAGGTAATACTTAAGATAATATCCATGTGGAAAACTTTAAAATTGTTGAGTACTGCCGTGGTGCCGGCTATGAATAATCAAAAATAATAATTACACGTTAAACAGTGCAATTTATTTGTATTTTGAGCATTATAATACCCTGGGGGCGGCGTGCCCCATCCATTATTTTTACCCATTATGAATAGCGTTCTTAACAGAGGGGGGGTGTGGTTGCCGGTTATTTTGTACATGTTGGTGTTTTGTCCGTTAAATTCAAAAGCACAAAAAACAAATGCCGAAATTGTTTTAACAAACAGGCAGTTAAATGATAAACCGAACGAATTTTATATCGCAAATGTTACTGATGAACGGCCCGACCGGAGTGCCGTCGCCTGGTTATTATCAGCCACAGGTAATTTGCCGGCAGTAAAACATGAAGTTGATTTACAGGGAGGCACAGCAACAGCTGTTAAACAATTTGCTGATTATGCTATCCCTGTTAATAAGATGTTACGCCCGGTGGTCATCCGCATTAAGAAGTTAAAGCTTACTGAAACGGCAATGGCCGATGGCAGGATAGAAGGCCGGCTGGAGATACAATTATGGTTTGAATTGAAAAAAGCTGAGGACAATGTGCATTTGATCGATTACCCGGCAGCTACAATATACTATCGCGGCGCGGGGCAACAGTACGATACCGGGGTGCTGATAAGCCGGGCCCTTGAAGCAGGACTGGTGTATTTTAACAGATGGATGAATCGTGAAGCGGGCACTAATATCAAACTGGCTAAGGGAGTAAAATTAATCTTTACCGATTATTCGGAACAGCCGGAAGGCGATACCATCTACTACTCGGCTAAACGGCCTTTAACCTGGAATGACTTTCAGGATAAAGCCCGGGGCGAAAAATATGTTGCCGAGGTGCAGCCAAGTTTTGGTTACACAGAACAGGTAGAAGTAGTGAAGTCGATAGTGGTAGTGAAGATAAGCATGCGCGTGTTTTTGCCTAAAAGTGCCGCCTGGGTAAAACCGGAAGGACGTACAGGCTATGCTCTAAATCATGAGCAGCGGCATTTTGATATTGTAGCGATAGTAGCCCGGCATTTTAAGAAGGCCCTTATGACTATGAAACTCCCGGTTGATAACTATGATGGCTATATTAATGTACAATACCTTGACTCGTACCGTGAAATGAACCAGCTACAAGATCAGTATGATAACGAAACCAGTCACGGTACAAACCAATACTACCAACAGGAATGGAATATGAAAATAGATGGATTTTTAAGAGATTAAGACAAGAGACTCAACACGCCCGAGCCCGGGGGATAATAGCATATATATGAATTTAAATTCGTGGATGTCAGCATAATGTTACATGGCATAATACATCCTTATGCTGTGCAGGACTTATTTTTCTTATGTTTACTCTCCTTTATATAATTGGATTGTTAATTTTAGGATCATAAGCAAGGGGGCGAAATGAATTTTGGCGGAATTACCATAAAGGATATTGCTAAAGAGTTAGGGATCTCACCGTCAGCGGTTTCCAAGGCGCTTAAAGACAGCCATGAAATTGGCGAAAAAACCAAGGCGCTTGTACTGGAGTGTGCTAAAAGGCTTAACTATCAGCCTAATCTTAACGCTCAAAGCCTTAAACGGGGTAACAGCAAATCTATTGGCATTGTGGTTTCAACTATTGAGAACCAGTTTTTTTCGCAGGTGATCAATGGCATCGAATCAGTAGCGCACAGTAAGGGATATAATGTGTTCATTACTCAAACCCATGAATCGTATGAGCTTGAAATGCAAAATGTACGTCACCTGACTTTTCGCTCCATTGATGGTTTGCTGATCTCTCTCTCAACCGAAACCCAAAATATTGATCACCTGAAAAACCTGCATGAAAAAGGTTTGCCTATCGTTTTCTTTGATAGGGTAAGCGATGAAATTGAGACGCATAAAGTAGTGGCCGATAATTTTGCCGGGGCATATAAAGCCACAACACAATTGCTTGAGGCAGGATACCATAAAATAGCTCATATTACCAGTTCGGTAAACGTATCCATTACCGCCGAACGCTTGAGGGGATACAAAGATGCACTTGAACAACATGGTATAATACCTGATGAAAAACTGATCAAGTACTGCCCACATGGTGGTAAAGACCTTGCCGAGATCGAAAACGCGCTAAGTGAATTGTTTTCTGAAAGTAAACCCGATGCTATTTTTACAGCCTCTGACAGGATCACGACTACTACCTTGTCCCTTCTTCATAAATTAGGCTTCCGGATCCCTGCTGATATCGCTTTGCTCGGCTTCACCAATACCCAACTGGCCGAAGTTTTAAACCCGCCGCTAAGTGCTGTTTATCAGCCCGGTTTTGAAATGGGAAAAAAGGCAACCGAAATGCTGATCAGCATTATCGAGAGCAAGCGGCCTGTTACAGAGTTTGAAACTACCGTATTGCCTACCCGGGTTTTTATCCGCAGTTCCTCTCAACCGGTAAAAGCTTAATATTAAATACCTGATTGGTAATAAATGTATGCTTAACATTTGTTGTTTTTGTGGAAACTTTTACAGATTTTTAGCGCATTATAAACTACGCTAAAACCTTTCAGCTCTATGAAAAAAATGTTCACTGCCTGTTTGCTGCTGCTTTTATTTTCCAGCGCGGCAATTGCACAAAATACCGGCAATAAAACTTTTACCAACCCGTTGCTGCCATCAGGCGCCGATCCCTGGGTGATCTGTAAAAACGGGTTTTACTACTATACCAATTCAACAGGGGGCAATATTGTTATCTGGAAAACAAAAGATATTACCAAGCTGAGCACTGCACCTAAGAAAGCTGTTTGGGCGCCGCCGCCTGGTACAGCTTATTCCAAAGACTTATGGGCGCCCGAACTCCATTTTATAAATGGCAAATGGTATGTATATTTTGCCGCGGATAATGGCGATAACAATAACCATCGCATATATGTACTGGAAAATAGCTCGGCCGACCCAATGGAAGGTATCTGGGAGTTTAAAGGAAAAATAGCAGATAGCACCGATAAATGGGCTATTGACGCTTCGGTATTTGAAAATAACGGGAGTTGGTACATGATCTGGTCGGGTTGGGAGGGAGACCATAATGGGCAGCAGAATATTTACATCGCTAAAATGAAAGACGCTCTGACCATCGGCAGCAAACGCGTGAAAATATCGAGCCCCGCTTATCAGTGGGAAACCAATGGCGATCTGCATGATGCTGGGAACCCGGCACATGTAAGTGTGAATGAAGGACCGGAAATTTTGAAACATAAGGATAAGTTATTCCTGATCTATTCGGCCAGTGGCTGCTGGACTGACTTTTATGCATTGGGCATGCTTACCGCTTCTAAAAATAGTGATCTGTTGAACCCTGCCTCATGGATCAAAACAGAGGAGCCGGTATTTAAGCAATCGCCGGAAAACAGCGTTTACGCGCCCGGTCATAACTCATTCTTTAAATCGCCAGATGGAAGGGAAGACTGGATCCTGTACCATGCCAACTCAAACCCAAACGAAGGCTGCGGTAATAAACGTTCGCCTCGCGCGCAAAAATTTACCTGGAATAAGGATGGTTCGCCAAATTTTGGTATGCCAATGAAAGATGGACAGCCTTTGGCTGTGCCGTCTGGAACTAAGTAAAGGGAGACTGCTTTAAGACACAGTTAAAAAAAATCGTCATTGCGAGGAACGAAGCAATCCCCGATAGGCGGAGTCGTTCTGTATAGTTCGCGATTGCTTCGTACCTCGCAATGACGTTCTTGTTATAAGCACACAATTTTCTTGACAAATGTCAATTTCCTTCTTATCAAATGTCAATGTACAGGTTATAGCATCGCGGTAGATTTGTATCAACAAAAGAACGATACAAAATGTCAAAAACAATTTTTATAACCGGAACAAGTACAGGATTTGGTAAATTAACCACTATAACCCTTGCAAATGCAGGCCATACCGTAATAGCAGGTATGCGCGGAATAAATGGCAAAAATGAAACTGTAGCCAAAGAGCTTTCAGCCTTGCCAAATGTTGAAGTAGTTGAGGTAGATATTACTGATGATAATTCAGTTAAAGCTGCTTTTGAATATACATTAACCAAATACGGCCATATTGATGTGTTGGTGAACAATGCCGCAGTTTCAGGCTTTGGCGTACTGGAAGCTTACTCGCTCGACCAGATCAGGCAGATGTTTGAAGTGAATTTTTATGGAACCCTGCGCACCATCTTTGCGGTTTTGCCGGGGATGCGTAAAGCTAAAAATGGCCTTATCATTAACATTACATCGGGTGCAAGTGGTCATACCCTGCCGTTCATGATTCCTTATCTTGCATCAAAATTTGGGGTAGAAAGCATTACCGAAGGTTTAAAGGATGAGCTTGCGCAGTTCAACATCGAAAGCGTTAGTATTCAGCCGGGCGTATATCCAACCGAAATGAACAATGGCAGCAAAACAGGTATCCATGCAGATAAACCGGAAGTTGTGGCCGAATACGGCGAGGCCTCAGCACAGCAATTTAACGCTATGGGCACCGCGCTTTTCAGCAAAATGGCCGAGTTTAACATGGACCCTCAAACTATTGCCGATGGTATATTGAGGCTGGTTGAAATGGAAAAGGGTACCCGCCCGTTGCGTTATCCACTTGATGCCGTAGCGCAGGGTACCGACCAGGAATTTATTGATGCCCGCGCCGCTATCAAAACAAAATGGTTAAGCAAATACACCGCATAACCTAATTATAAAAATATGACCCGAACAAAAGCAAATATCCCCGGATAAAGGAGATATTTGCTTTTATATGTTTGAGCAATTTAAAGAGTACATTGGCCAGAAAGCAACACTCACCGAAGCCGACTATGCTGAAATTGAAGCAGTTTGTATTTTTAAAAAACTCCGTAAAAAGCAGTATTTATTGCAGGAAGGCGATGTTTGGAAGTATAACGCTTTTATAACCAAAGGCTTGGTTCGATTTTACAGCGTTGATGAAAGTGGCCGCGAAAACATTGTAAGCTTTGCCAAAGAAAACTGGTGGACCGGCGACCGTGCCAGCCTGCTTACCGGCGAGCCTTCTAAAAATAATATTGATGCTATTGAGGATACAGAACTGATACTGATTACCAAAACAAACTTCGACAGGCTTTGCCGTGATATACCGGCTTTTAACGATATGGTTAATGCCATCCTTAACAAAAGTTTCATTACCAGTCAAAACCGCATTCACTCGGCCATTGCCTTTACTGCCGAGCAAAAATATCTTGATTTTGTGCAGAAATATCCCGATCTGTCGCTAAGGGTGCCACAGGCGATGATTGCATCTTACTTAGGCATTACCCCCGAAACCTTAAGCCGTGTACGAAAAGAAACTGTAAAGAAACATTAACCCTGAAACTTCATCAGTTCAATGTTTTTCTTTTTCATGGCTTGCAATACCGTTTTACCGTATTCCGTAAAATATTGGTGCTGTTGTAACAGGCTTAAATTAAGGGCATGCCATTCTTTGTCGCTATACCGCTTATCCAAATGTACTTCCCATTCCTGTTTTAAATCATGGGCAAAATCCAGGTAGTTTACAGATGCCAGGTGGTGCATATCGGCATCGCAAATAATTTGCTGGATAAGGTTTTGGGGCGATTGCGGTACTTTGGTGGCTTCAATACAATCCCATACCTGTTGTATAAAATCATTATTATAGTGGTGCTGCATTAAAAAAGTACCGGCAATGATCATGCTGGTGTCTTCATGGCCGTTATAATGATAAAGGTAGCCTGTATCATGAAACCAGGCAGCTATTGTTAAAATGGTTAGTTCCTGCTTTTTTAATTTGCAGTGTGATGCAATTTCTGTTACTGCGTTAACAACGCCCAATGTATGTTTAAGGTTATGAAAGTACATGGTTGATGGTAGGTTTTCTTCCATCAGCGACGTGACATAGGCAGCAGCCCTTTTTACTATACTTATTGCAGGCATAAGATAGTTGCGATACTACCCTCACATTCTGTAGAAATTCTGGATAAATATTAACCGGCCAAACTCTCAACAAAAAGATGACACTTTTATCGTACTTGTGTAAACATGGAACAGAGCGTTTCTGAGCGGGCTTTTAAAGCTTTATTTTAGATGCGTAATTTGTACATAATATGAAAAACACACTTCAAATAGCACAGCTTTATTTCCGCTTTGCATTAGGGATAGGCTTCCTGCTACCCGTGGCAGATCGTTTAGGTTTCCTGGGACCAGCAGGGCAACGTTCTGTAAGCTGGGGCAGTTGGGATAATTTTGTAGTTTATACCAACACGCTAATGCCTTTTCTGAGCCGCTCAATGGCCGGGGTAATGGGCTTTTTAGCAACAGTTTGTGAGGTTTGTATAGCTATTATGTTTATTGTGGGTCTTAAGATCAGGGCAGCTGCATATGCAAGTTTTGCCCTTACATTTACATTTGCCCTGTGCATGACTTTGTTTTTAGGGGTTAAGGCTCCCTTCAGCTATTCGGTTTGGGCCGATAGCGCAGCCAGCTTAATGCTGGCAGGTATATCTACCTACCGCTGGAGTATTGATTTCAAATACGACGAAATGTAATTCGAAACTTTAAAAAAATAAGCTTGTGATATGCTGTTAAAAAACAGGTTGTAATATTGTGCCCTTTTTCTTAAAATCAGAGAAGCTGATACCGGTAGTGTTTTTAAAAAATTTACTGAAATGGGCCAGGTCACAAAAGCCCAGGTCATATGCAATTTTTTTCATGCAGCTATCAGGATGTATGGCCTGCCGTTTTGCCTCGGCGGCAACCCTTTGCCTGATGTGATGACCTGCCGGCTGGCCTGTTAGCTTTTTCACCACCTCGTTGAGGTAGTTGGGGGTTACCGCTAACCTGCTGGCATAGTCGGCAACCATTTTATTCTCTCTGAAGTTTTTATCAAGCAAGGTCATGAAGTTTTGCAGGATGGCAGTATTTCGCGACTGTTTTGGCACCTGCTCCGAGTCCAGCTGGCGTGAAAGATAAATTAGGAAAATCTTGAAATAACGCTTCAATATCTCGGATCGGTAAAGGTTATGCCTGCTGTATTCTTTAAGCATTATTTCGCTGATATCAATCATGTCCTTGGCCAGTTCACTGCTTATGGTGATGATCTGCGTTTGGTTAAACATTTGATAAATGGGGCTGTATACAGGCTCCCTGCCATAATCTTCTATATCTAAAAACGAATCGGTGAACGATATGACATACCCCTGTAAACTGCTGCTAAATTTAAGATTATGCAGCCGGCCGGGTTTGATCAATAGTAATTGATTGGGGGTAACAGCTTCTTTTTGCAAATTGAGCCTGTAGTAACCGTTACCGGCTGTTATCCAAATCAGCATAAAATAATCGTTAGGAAGGTCAATGCCGTTTTCTTTGATCCACTCAATGGTATGGATCTTAAAAGGAAAGCAGCAGGATGTTTTGTCAAAGTTTAGCGGTGCAAAATCGTTAGCTTGTTTCATGGTTACTTAGTTTAAAGCTTATAGTATATGTACCGCTACTCTAATTTCGTGCCGTTGTTTTTATTTTATTGATAATCAGTTACTTGTTATTTTTTTGAATGCCGCTTCTTAACGAAATATCATTATATTCCTGATTGGAAAGCGAAATATCGTCCTTATATATCCTTAACCGCCTAAGCCGTGTACTATCACCGGCAAAAGGGGGCGCGCCGATATGTTTGAGCTAAATGTAGCTATTGACAAAACATCTACTATTCAGGGAGAAGAGATGCCGGTATTTTGGTTCTGCCTCAGTCATCCTACATTCACGAATAAAAGAGGTTGAAACTGGAGATCCGGATGCTTAGTATTTGATTATTAATCATATAGATTAATATTTGCTTTTATTGCAAGGTGGTAATACAATACATAATTTATACATCAAAATCCATATTTAATACATTGATAAGGTTTGGGCAGCATATTATTTTTATAAGTTGAATTTGAGGACATGTTTATTTGTGTATAAGCATGCATTGTGAACAGGAGTTTTGGTTTAGGGCGGTAATAAAAATAATACCAAGTGAATATCAATATAAGCTTATCCCGGTTTTGTTGCAAGCTGACATTAACAGGCTTTTTGCTTTTGATATCCACAAACTCGCCAGCGCAGCGTTACGATTATATCGCCCAGGGTGTTTTGTGGGCAAAAGGTAGTTCGTTTTTTATTAGATGGGACCTTATAACTGTCGGCATTGTGGCGTTGCTTTTCGTTTTGGGGGGTGCTTATGTTGGTTATTGGCAAAAGCAAATAAACAGTAAACGGTTGCAGCTAAAGGAGAAGGAGATCAGTGAGCAAAATCAAATGCTGCAGCTTTTAACTGCGGATAAAAACCGCCTGCTTGATGAAAAGGACTGGCTGTTGAAAGAGGTGCATCACCGGGTAAAAAATAACCTGCAAATAGTTATGAGCCTGCTTAACACCCAATCGGCATTTTTAAAAAATAACGCAGCGCTTGCCGCCATCCGTGAAAGCCAGAACCGGGTACAGGCTATAGCTCTCATCCATCAGAAATTATACAGCAGCTCAAACCTGGCCTTTATTGATATTGCTGTTTACATCAGCGAACTGGTTAATTATCTTGCCGATTGTTATGACGCTCATGAACGGGGAATCAGGTTTGAACAGCAAATTGAACGTGTTAAAATAGACGTTGCCCAGGCCGTACCTGTTGGCCTTATGCTCAATGAAGCTATTACCAATGCTATTAAGTATGCTTTTCCACACAGGCGTGGCTATATAAACATCTCGCTTGGTACACTTGATGATAATAATATCATGTTGAGTATTGCCGATAATGGCATCGGCCTGCCGCAGGGTTTTGATATTAAAGACGCTTCGTCATTAGGTATGGAAATGATGAAGGCCCTAAGCAAACAACTTGGCGGGAATTTTAAAATGGAAAATAACGAAGGCGTGGCAATAACGCTGGTTTTCCGTGCCGAAAAGAATTTCGGGAATATCGAAAATGAATATTATCCTATATAGTATTAAAGGCCCATTTATCATGGGCCATATGTAATTTGTACTACTGAAACCATAATTAGTACATTGATTTCGGGTATCTCCGGCCCGAACTTTACATTGTTAAATAACAGTTAATAATTAAGCATTAATTAATTGTACGATAAATGTGTAAAGCCCTTACGCTATGAAAAAGTTTGTTTGTTTGGCGGTAGCCTTCTTCACAAGTGTGTTGATGTTTATAGCAGCAGGTTTATTTATTAAGCTTAGCACAGGTTTGATGGAACCGCTGGTGCCCGCCAGGTTTTTCATAATCGTGCTTTACAGTATATGTTCATTGAAATTTGCTTTGCTGGTTATTATGCTTATGCCGGACAAACCTATGCTTAAGCAAATAAGCATAGGTTTTATATCGGCCGATATGTTTTTACAGCTATCGGGCAGCGTCACCGGCTTGGCAATAAGCGTACCTGTGCCGCTTATTGCAATACAGGCATTGCTCCTGCTTTTTTACATGGCTTTGCAAGGCCGTTTATGGCTTTATAAGGCCAATGCAAACACTATTGAAAATGAATTGATGGCATCACCTATTTAATGAATGACAATATGCATCACTATGATGAACAATTGATTAACCTCATTATTGATCTGCAGGAGCGGGGCTTTAATCACGATTTTGTAATTGAGAATGAATATATCAGGTGCTTACAATACAACGAGCTGATCTCGCCCGATGATTTTGATATCCTGGAAACCTATCACTGCAAATCATCGGGAAAAAATAATGATTGTAGTTTGGTGTATGCCATCCGGTTAATTAACCACGACATAAAGGGCATATTGATGAGTGATTACAGGGCATATATTAAAGGGATGTCATTACGCTTATGGTCAAAATTTAATAATGTGATCAGGCTAAATCTATCAGTAACAAAATAAAATTTAAGAAAAACATATCCAAATGAACAGGGAAATCAGAAATATAGAAAGCCGGGCGGGGCTAATGCCTGAACACACCATCGGAGTGGCATACATAGGTAATTGGAAAATTCAGCTCAGCTCAAATAAGGTATCCTTTTGCCCGCGGATGCGCAAGATGCTTGAGCTATCAAAGGGGTATGATGAAAATATCGAAGCACTTTTTGGGCTGGTTAAACCCGGGCAGTTGAGCGGGCTTATTCATGAGTTTAAGGTTGCTTCCTTTAATGGTACCAAATTTGAAAAACAGGTGCAAATTGTAACCCCATCCGGTACCGAAAAATGGATCCGGCTTACCGGTGTTTTATACTCACGCAGATGGGGCACTGCCGAACAAATGATTGGTACCATTGAAGATGTTACCCAGAAAGTTAACGAGGACTGCCTGAGCATGGCTATTGTAAATCATGAACTGCGTGCGCCGTTAACTATTATAAAGCTCAATACCCAGTTTTTAATTAACCATCTTGCACTCAGCATCAATAAACAACCGGTGAGGTTGCTGAACATGGTTGATCAGCATATTAACGGGATGACCAAACTGATTGATGAATATTTATCACCATCAACCGGCGAGGACAGATCAGCACAGCTCAATTACAGCCTGTTTGATATTAACGACCTTGTTGATACAGTACTTGGTGAAATGAGGATCCTTTATCCCGGCCACCGCTTTTGTAAATATCCCACTGCCGATAGCATTTTGGTTAGGGGAGATAAATACAAGATCATCCAGGTGCTGATCAATTATTTAACTAACGCTGCCAAATTTTCGCCGCCATGCTCACACATTAACATTAATATAGACTGTACCGAAAATGATGTTGAAGTATCGGTGCATGACGAGGGCGTAGGGATTAATGAGGAAAACAGCCAGGCGCTGTTCCAGAAGTTTTACCAGTGCAATCAAAAATCAGTGCGGCAAAAAAACAGCAAAGGACTGGGTTTATATATTGTGAAAAGCATTATCCAAAAACATGGCGGTACAGTAAAAGCCGAAAACGGAAAGGATGGAGGTGCTGTATTTTCTTTTAGCTTGCCGCTTAACCAGCAAAATAAATTTAACACCGTCGGTCCGGAAGCAATAAAACTAATGGCATAGACTGTCAGGTTTAAGTAAACGAAACAATAAAAGATATTTATATCTTTTATTGTTGATTTAAATAATTACTTTTGCTATATAAAGCAATGGGAATATTTTCAAAAACATGCGAGTATGCGGTAAGGGCGGTATTTTTTATAGCCCAGCGCACCGCCGACGGTAGTAGGGTTGGCATAAAGGAAATAGCCGTAAACATTGATTCGCCCGAGCATTTCCTGGCTAAAATACTTCAGGATTTAAGTAGAAGAGGTATCATTCAATCGGTAAAAGGGCCCAACGGAGGTTTTTATCTTGATGCACAAAGCCTGGCCCGCCCGTTATCCGACGTGATAGAAGCGGTTGATGGCGGCGGCATATTCAGGGATTGTGGTTTAGGGTTAAAGGAATGTTCGTCAAAAAATCCCTGCCCCTTGCATCATGATTTTTTGGACGTGAGGAACCGTCTGCAAAACATGCTTGAATCTATTACCATAAGCCAGTTCAATGAAGATCTGAACCTGGGAATTGTAGTACTGAAAAAATAAATCGCCCACACGAAAAGCAAGGCGCGGTCAAAGCATTCCAATTTTAATGAATTAAATAAAAGAGGATGTTGAAGTAGTTAATTAAAGGATAAAAAGGTATTAATATATTATATAAGAGTCGAATTTAGTATGTGAGTGAGCTCAAGACACACCTGCAAAAAGTGGGCAGGCTAAGGCGATCGCGTTAGGGGATGGGAGGATACCGGCCAGGTGGTTAATGCCCTGTGCAGTATGAGCGGATAGCCCGGCCGGAGATAACGTCCGGGTAATTTGGATTGGGATGTCGATTTTGAATTTTTTGCTGTAACGATTTGAAGATCGGACGGCTTTTAAAATTAAGCAGGTGGTTAACCTGGCATGATTGTTTAGCAAGTGTGTTTTTGAAACAAGTTCAACATGATTGTTATTTATGTTAAGACAGCCGGACTATCCTGTTCCTGAATAGCAGGATACATACCGGTAATAAAATAAAGTAATGAACGATATAGAAGACCTAACATCAATTAAAATACTGGTTGATGAATTTTACACCAGGGTGCGCCTCGATGGTTTATTGGGGCCTGTTTTTGCCGAAGTTATAAAAGACGACTGGCAGCCGCACCTTGATAAAATGTACGCTTTCTGGAATGCTGCATTGTTTGGCGTTGCTGGTTTCAGAGGCAATCCCTTTGCCAAACATGCGCCGTTGCCTATTAATGATGAGCATTTCAACCGTTGGCTGGAGCTGTTTACCCAAACGGTTGATACACACTTTGCCGGGCCAATGGCTGATGATGCCAAGAACAGGGCAGGCTTGATGGCGGTAATGTTTCAGAGTAAGTTGGCTAATATGAAAGGTAGGACGGGCAGGACTATTGTGTAATCCCTGCAGCCGCATAATTAATTATAAATATATACTGTTAAAATGATGATCACTAAAGAACAAAAAGAGTTGATTAAGGCCACGGTGCCTGTATTGAAGGAGCATGGAGTACTGTTAACAACTCATTTTTACAACCGGATGTTTACTCATAACCCCGAGCTTAAAAATGTGTTTAACATGGGTAACCAGCAAAACAGCAAACAACAAACGGCCCTTGCCATGGCTGTACTGGCTTATGCCGAGCATATAGAAAATCCGGGCGTGTTAATGCCCGTACTTGATGGCATTGGTCAAAAACATACAAGTCTTGATATCAGGCCTGAGCATTATGCTATTGTTGGCGGTCACCTGATTGCGTCAATTAGCGAAGTATTAGGCGATGCCGCTACACCCGAACTGCTGGAAGCCTGGACCGTCGCTTACAATCAGCTGGCCGCTATTATGACTGGCCATGAGCAAAACCTTTATAGTAAACAAGTGGCAAAAAAAGGTGGCTGGACAGGCTGGCGACCCTTTGTGGTAAAACAGAAAGTAAAAGAATCGGCAGAGATCATTTCCTTTTACCTTTATCCCGCGAACGGTGGTGCGGTACCGGATTTTACACCCGGGCAGTTTTTAAGCGTTCGTTTGTTTTTGCCTGAGCTTAACCTTTTGCAGCCCCGTCAGTACAGCATCTCAAGTGCACCTAATGGTGAGTATTACCGGATTTCGGTTAAACGCGAAGCTGGAACTGAATTGCTTGCCGATGGCATGATCAGCAACCGCCTGCATAATTTTGTTAATGAAGGTGATATCATCGAGGTATCTGCACCTGCAGGTGGCTTTGTACTAAATGGCGACGGTGACCACCCGATAGTTTTCATTAGCGGCGGCGTTGGCCAAACCCCATTAATGAGCATGATGGAAAGCTTGATCAAAAGCGGCAGTAAACGACCAAAAACATGGGTTCACGGCTGCCGTGATAAAAATGTGCATGCCTTTAAAGAAGTTATTGAACATTGGGAAGGTAAAAATGAAGACGTTAAAAAGCACATTTTTTATAACGAGATTGAGGAAGGAACACCTGATAATTTTTACGAAGGTTGGGTTGACCTGAACCAACTGGGTGATGAGATATTTGAGCCCAATACTGAATATTACATTTGCGGCCCGGCTGGCTTTATTGAACTGCATTACCGCGAACTAGTTAAAAAAGGGATCGATAAGCAACTGATCCATTTTGAAGAGTTCGGCCCGCAAACTTTGCAGTTGAACTAAAAGCAATTGTTAATTGGTGCTGAAGCAGGCTATTTTATCAAAAACTACTTCAGCATCAATTAAACTATCCAATATAATTATCCCTTCTTTAGCGTTACTATGCCTTCATTTGGCTGAGCCTGATAGAGTACATAGGTACCGTGCTGATCTTTAGCTGTGTTAATCTTTTTGCTTTTTGAACCCTGGGCCACTGTTGCATTTGTCCAGCCTGGTGATACGTAGGTTTTGAGCGTTAACGGCAGATAATACATTTTGCCATCAAGGCTATGGCTTACTTTTACCTGTATTATGTTTCCTGTAGTTGAAGCATCGGCCTTGCCGTGCTCACGTTCGCGCATATAACGGGCTACATCTCCAAAGGTGGCTACCCAAAGTTTATCATTTTTGCTTTTGATGTATTGAAAATATTCATCGAGCAGGGTGCTGGGCAGGGCTTTGTAACCCATGCCGTCAATCCCATGGAAAACAAGTACCAGCCAGGTATTGGTATGATTAAGCGTAGTATCAACCCAAAGCTTCATTATAGGTAGTGGTGTTTTTGTAGTTGCGCCGCGCTGCCATTGAATATAATCTTTATCTGTTGAGCCGGGTGTTTGTTTGCTGGCGCGATCAATTTCCTTTAGCCAGGGCTCGGGCATGCGGTTACGCAATGCCGGATATATTTTGAGGGCATAGCCCATTACACGGTCGTTTTCAAAACCGTAGGGGCACTCGGCCGAAAATGTATGTTTTGGGCCAAGCTGGGCCAGGATATCGGCTTTGCTTTTTTCCAGTTCCCAAAGCAGGTTTGGCTCATCAAGTCCGGGCATACTAGGGTGGGTGATAGAATGACTGGCAAACTCGTAACCTTTGGCGGCATCCTTCCGGAAATCATCCCAGGTTGAACCTATGGATTGTTTAAACTCATCATTGGGTTCGTAACCCGGTTTCAATTCGCCATTGCGGGCTTTAGCATAGATGTCATCCAGCACTTTAAAAGCTTTTTCCTTTTTACCGCTATCGTACAAACTTCCGGCCTGCGTATGCGAGGCGATGGTACCCATATATCCCAAATATCCGGCAGCAGAGCATCGCTCAAAAAAGTTCTGATCGTTGGTAGGTACTGTTGCCGATTCTTTAATGATCTCCTTTACCGGTCGGCCAATAAACTTGCCATGGTATTTGGATCCCGGTATAGATCCCGTAATGATGAAAAACGTTGCCGGCATTTTCAGGCGTACCATCACAGGCAGGGCTTTTCTGAACTGGTTCATCGAGCCGTCATCGTAAGTAAGGGAAACAGCCCCGGTTTTGCCGTATTGCCATTTGGTTATTTCGGTTGTGCCCGGTTTGGTTTGGGCGTTGCTTTGCAAGCCTTGCAAGGCAATAAATGCTGTGAGCAGCAGGGTTTTAATTGGTTTGTGATTGGTGGTAAGCATAACTAAAATTAACTTTTTAAATTAATTTACAAAGTAATATTGCTGTTTCAATTGGCTGGATATGAGGTCTGAAAACTATTTATGGAAAAAGATTTGTAATTGCATCTTAAAGGTAGAGTGATTGATCAACCGTTAAAAAACGTTAAATTTTAACCTATGGATATTTTATATCTTGGTACGTCGTTTAAACATCAACCAAAACCATTATCCAGCATGTTACCACAACTTGCCAAAAACCTTGCCTGCTTGCTTGTCTTAAGCTTAATTATTTCTGTTAACCAGGTATCGGCACAAACTAAATATGACGTGCTCAATTTCCGGATCGATTCATTGGCGGCAGTAGGCTTGCCTAAATCAGCATTGAAGGAGGTTGATAAACTCGACAAGCTGGCCCATGATGAAAGTAATGTGCCACAGCAGGTACACGCAGTAATTTACCGGATGACTTTTCAGTCGTACATTGAGGAAGATGCCCTGGTAGCTATTATCTCTCGGTTAAAAACTGATATCGATAAGGCGCAGTATCCCGTAAAGCCTGTACTGCAATCAATGCTGGCCGAAATGTACTGGCATTATTACCAGGACAACCGATACAATTACAATCAACGAAGCCGCCTCGAAACACCCGGCGATGATTATACTAAATGGGACCTGCAAACTATCATTTCAGAAACCGCAAGGCAATACCGGCTTTCACTTACCGATGTTAAACAGTTGCAGGCGACTCCGGTTAGCATTCTTGACGGTGTTTTAAAGGGCGATAAAAGCATCCGCTATTTACGGCCTACACTTTACGACCTGTTAGTTCAGCGCGCCTTTGAGTTTTTTTTAGCTGATGAACCGGAAATTATCAAACCTAAAACGGCATTCTCCTTAAATGACCCAGCTTTTTTTGGTGATGCCCGTTCATTTGTTAAGATAAATATCAACAGCCTTGATACAGCTTCATCCTGGTACCAGGGAATGAAGTTATTACAGCAAGTAACAGCATTTCATTTGCATGAAAATAATATTGAAGCCATTGCCGATCTTGAACTGCAACGGCTCAGGTTTTTGCATGATAAATCCACTTTGGTTAATGCCGACTCATTATGCCTATCGGGCTTAAAGCAAATAGCAGCCGATTTTGCTGCCAAGCCTATAAGTGCCGAGGCTTTGGTACTTACTGGTTTTTACTATCAACAGCTTGACAGCCTTGTAATTGCACATGGTTACTATGAAAAAGCTAAAGGCAGGTTTCCTAATAGCATCAGCGGCAAAAACGCAGCTTCTTATATTAAGGAGATAGAACGACAGTCCTTAATAGCTGAAATGGAAGATGTTTATGCACCCAATAAGCCTTTGCTGGCAAGTTTACAATATACCAATCTTAAGCAGTCAAAATTTTCAATATACAGCATAACCGATGCGCAGATAGAGCAGCTTAAAAAAGATGCTAAACAGGACCCGGGGCAGGAGTTAGTGATCACTAAAAAAGTTTATGATTTTGTGAGTAAACTGAAACCAATTGAAGATGTTAACCTTGCGTTACCCGACCCACATGATTACAGAAGTCACCGGGTGGAATTTAAAATAGCTCCGCTACACCCCGGCAATTATATGATCATGGTTTCTGATACTTCATCAAAGAAATTTGATTTAACCGGACTTGCCCGCTTCAGGGTAAGCGGTTTAGCATATGTAACAAGGCTAAGACCCGATGGTTCGAAAGAGATTCGGGTACTTGACCGTGATAGCGGAAGGCCATTAAAGGGCGTGAAGGTTGAGGTATATAACACTTATAGTGAGGGTAAAGTGAAAAAAATCCCCGTTACAAATGGTACAACTGATGCCGGTGGTTTATTTACCTTTACACGTGGCCTAACCTATTACAGCGTTGATCTTTCAACTGCCAATGATAAATTTGTGGGCAGAAGCGATTATATAGGTGGATATGTTGAAACTTCACAG
This sequence comes from Mucilaginibacter sp. R-33, assembly GCF_049949235.1. NCBI lineage: Bacteria > Pseudomonadati > Bacteroidota > Sphingobacteriia > Sphingobacteriales > Sphingobacteriaceae > Mucilaginibacter > Mucilaginibacter sp. R-33. The sequence goes on along the minus strand of NZ_CP188089.1, from coordinate 3,408,644 downwards.
CCGAAAGCTACACCAATTGAGCGTATGATGCTGTTTACCGACAGGCAAATCTATAGGCCGGGACAAACAGTTTATTTTAAAGGACTGCAGATAAGTACATTGGATAACAAAAGCAGAATTGTGCCCAACGCACAAATTCTTGTTAATTTATATGATGGCAATAATCAAAGGCGGGATAGCCTTAAACTAAAAACTAACGAATATGGCACCGTTGCAGGTTCGTTTATTATACCGCAGCAAATTGTTGGCGGTGCAATGTTCATTACCGCAAATGGTGGCGCTGCATTGTTGCGTGTTGAAGAATATAAGCGACCTACATTTCAGATAACATTCCCGGCGGTTACGGAAACCTACCATTTTAACGACTCAGTTCACATTAAGGGGAAGGTTACTGCGTTTTCAGGCTATGGCCTTTCCGGAGCTAAGATAGTTTATCATGTTGTAAGGATTCCGGACCGCAGGATCTATTATATCAGAACAAGGAAAAACAATTACAATTATTATAACGAGAAGACTGTCGAAGTAAAATTCGATACAATTAAGGCGAATAGTAAGGGCGAATTTGATTTTGCTTTTAAAGCTTCGGCAGAGGGCGCAAAATTGCCGGATATATATGCTTACAATATAACTGCCGATGTAACAGACGGGAGTAGAGAAACACAGTCTGCAAATACGGTAGTTAAAGTAAGTGACAACGCACTTGACCTGGAGTTGAGGGTACCCGACGAACTTTCAGCAAAAGATAAAACAACAATACCGCTAAAACTCAATAATATAAATGGCCAACCGCAAAGCGGCGTGTTGGATGTGAAAGTGTACTCGTTGATGCAACCAGGCAGCGTTTTCAAAAAGCGGTTATGGCAGGTTCCTGATCAATTTTTGATAAGCGCCGAAGAGTTTAGAAAATTTTTTCCGGCCTATTCTTATAAAAACGATGATGATTGCGACACTTGGCAAATAAATAAAACAGTTGTTGATAATCACATCAAAGTAAGTGATACCACAAATAGTATGCTTGATCTGTCTACTTTGAAAAAACAGGCTACAGGTATTTACAAACTGGTTATAGATGCCCGGAATAGTAAAGGCGATACCACATCGCAAACCTATTATATAAAGGTTCATAATGAGCCGGGCAAAGCGCCCGATGCCGACAGTTGGTTAACTGCTATTAATGATGAAGTAAATACATCCGGAGAAACCGCCGAGTTTTGGATCGGTACAAGCAGGGAAAGTCACGTTCTGGTCGAAAAATATGAAGGGCCTAAAATGGTATCGTCAGAGTGGATGACCATTAAAGGCAATCAGCAGCAACATTTAAAAATAGCCATACCTGCTACTGCAAAAAACAATTTCGCGGTGCAGTTTTTAATGCTGAATGATAACCGGCTCTACAGCTATTATAAACAGATCAAAATAAACGATACTACCTCGAGCTTAAACATCCGTTTTCTTACTTTTAGAGATAAACTGCGACCCGGCGAAAAGGAACACTGGAAGATACAGGTGTCGGCATCGGGCAGGGAGCAGGAGCAGGCAGAATTACTTGCTGGTATGTATGATGCATCGCTTGACGATATAGCATTGCCTCAATCCTGGAATCAGCCATTGCCAACATATGGTTATAACCCCAATTATTTCAGTTGGCAAACATATAGTGAATTTTTAAGGACTGTTTACACTTCATCTTTTAATGAAACCTTTTATTATGGTGCCAAGATGTTAAACTTTAACTATGAAACGCTAAACTGGTTCGGTTATAATTATTGGGGCGGCCAAAATTATGGCTATGCCGATTACATCGCATCAGTGTCAAACTACAAAAATGGCTCTGCTAAGGACAACCAGATTGAGGCTTGGTATCTTAAAAATTCCGCACTTATAAAAGATGGTACAATAGTGAGCGGTAGAGTTATTAACGAATTTAATATGCCAGTGCCCGGCATTAAGGTTACGATAAGAGGCACCGATATTAGTACCACATCCAATTCATTTGGCTTTTACAAAATTAAGGTACCACGAAACGCAACACTGATATTTAGCGGGAAATATTTGACTACGCAGTACATTAGTCGCCCGGTAAACGGTTATATACGGATGAGTTTTGAAAAGGGAAAAAGAATAAGGGTTAGCGGAAAGGATTATTTCGGTGTTGCCCGCCCTGATGTTAATTCAATGGATTCAGCGCTTGTTGATGACGCCGTGAGTGATGAGTCAGTAGGGAACACCGACAAGTTGAAAGCTGCGGGTTCAATCCCTGTAATGTTGCGGGGCACGGCGAGCGGAGTACAAGTGGGATATAGCTCCAAATCTTTTACGAATTATTCCCATAACGTATCATTGCAAGAGGTTCAATACAAATCGGTCGCTATGAATTATGATGAACTCCGATTTACACCCAAACCTATCGCCACCCGCAAAAACTTTAATGAAACAGCTTTCTTTTACCCGCAGCTCCGTACAGATGAAAAGGGAGAGGTATTGATTGAGTTCACCATGCCCGAGGCACTCACCAAATGGAAGTTCAGGGCTTTTGCACATGATAAACAGCTACAGCTTGGCTATACCGAGGCAGAAGTGGTTACACAAAAGCAATTGAGCATAACCGCCAATATGCCCCGCTTTTTACGTGAAGGTGATACGGTGGTCGTTTCCGCTCGGTTAGCTAATCTCGAAGGAGAATCTTTAAAGGGACAAGTGGAGTTACGGCTCTTCAATGGCATTAATATGCAACCTGTAGAACTATTAGCAAATAAAGATGATGCACAACAAAAGTTTGAGATCGGCGCTTCGGCAACTAAATCAATTTCTTTTAAACTGGTAATCCCGCCCGGGCTTGATGCACTTACTTATCGTTTAACAGCCGACGCGGGTAAATACACCGACGGTGAAGAAAATACTATCCCGGTATTGCCAAACCGCATGTTGGTTACCGAAAGTATGCCGATGATGGTGCGGGCCGGGCAAACAAAAACATTCAATTTTGATAAGCTAATTAACAATAGCAGCACCCCGTTAAAAAGTAAAACCCTCACGCTGGAATACAGTCAAAATCCAGCCTGGAATGCGGTGCAGGCTATTCCTTACATGATGGAGTTTCCGTATGAGTGTTCGGAACAATTGTTTAGCCGTTATTACGCCAATAGCTTATCTACTTATCTGCTCAGTAAAATGCCGGTCATCAAACAGGTATTTGATAGATGGAAAAACAGCGATAGTAAAGAACTGCTCTCCAACCTTGAAAAGAACCAGGAGCTGAAAACAACCTTGCTTGAAGAAACAACATGGCTACAGGATGCGCTCAGCGAGTCGGAGCAAAAGAAAAGGATAGCCCAGCTTTTTGATCTCAATAAAATGAGCTACGAAATGAAGGCTAACCTGGATAAACTGAAACAAAAGCAATTACCGAACGGCGCTTTCCCCTGGTTTGGGGGCAATTATGCCGATGAGTACATCACCCGCCATGTTTTGGAAGGAATAGGACAGCTTTATCATCTGAAGATAGCCACAGCTGATAATAAAATATTAAAAGAGATCGCCGGCAAAGCGCTTGGTTATATGGATGCCGGGCTGATAAAACAGGATAAAGAAGAGAAGAAACAAAAAGACTATCAAAAAAGAGAGATTAGTCACGATGAAGCCCATGCGTGGTACGTGCGGAGTTACTACACCGATAAGCCAATGGAACCGGCGTTAAAATCTATCTTCAATAATTATCTGAAACGAGCCGAAGATCAATGGGTAACGCGAAGCATTTATGAGCAGGGGATGATAGCCCTTACCATGGTGCGTAACGGCAAACCATTGGTTACAAAGGCCATCATTAAATCGTTGATGGAAACGGCACAAACTTCGGACGAAATGGGTATGTACTGGGGAAAAAACATGGTGGGTTATTACTGGTACCAGTCGCCAATTGAAACGCAAAGTTTAATGATAGAGTTGTTCACTGAAGCTGGTAATAACGCAAAAGTGGTTGAGGAAATGAAAATATGGCTTATGCGCAACAAGCAAACCAATAACTGGAAAACCACCAAAGCAACTGCCGCTGCAGTGTATGCACTGCTATTAAAACAGGAAGACTGGCTGCAAGGTGGCGCTGCATCTGAAATTAAGCTGGATAATAAACCGCTCGCCGAATTAAAGCCGGATGTTAAAGCTGATGGCGGTACAGGCTACATAAAAACCAGCTGGATTGATGATCAGGTAAAACCTACATTGGGCAAGGTGGAGATCAAAAATAACGGAAAATCCATCAGCTATGGTGCTATGTACTGGCAGTACCTGGAGCAGATGGATAAGATTACCCCGTCGCAAACGGATATCCACTTGGAGCGTAAGTACTTCATCAAAAAACAAACAGATGCAGGCCCCGTATTGCAGGCGGTTGATGCAACTCATCAGCCTAAAACCGGAGATTTGCTCAAAGTGGTGGTGTATTTAAAAGCCGGTCGTGATTATGAATATGTGCAGCTTAAAGATCTTCGCCCGGCAGGTACGGAGCCTGTAACGGCTTTATCGGAATATAAATACCAGGATCGTTTATCCTATTATCAGGTATCTAAAGATGTAGCAACCAACTTTTTCATTAGTTATTTAAACAAAGGCAGCTATGTATTTGAATATGAATTGCGGGTAGCACAGCCTGGCAATTTTTCAACCGGTATTACCAGTATTCAATGCATGTATGCGCCGGAGTTTAATGCGCATAGTGAGGGGAGCAGGGTGGTATTTAAATAGAGATTTTTTTAAGCTTTTTGTCATTTCGATAGAGCTTGGGGGGAATGAGTACAGGGGCAAAAGAGAAACCTTGTACGCTCTGCTGAGCGGTTTTGCAAAGTCCGCTTAGCAGAGTGTATAATTTCTTCCTGCGGTCGATGACAAGGGATACGCGAAAAAAACAGTTGGATGAATTGAAAATTAGCCGATAATATTTATACAAAAGGGGGGTAACACTTTTTGTATAAAAAACGATTAATTGTCTGATTGTTAAATATATATAAGTATTAACCCTGAATTCTGTTAACCCTGTTAACCCCCTTTGTTAGTAAATACAAGCTAAACTATATATCGCTTATTAACTGAATAAGTAAAAAATGAGGCTGATTCTGATTGTTGATACACCCTCATAATGTATTCTAAGTCAGAGGATAGAACTGCGATTAATAACAAAAAAACAGCCCGAAGTTAAAAACTCCGGGCTGTGGGCGTGATAAAGCAGTAGGTATTAAGCTTTTTTAAAAATGCTTGATATATAGCCAACTTCGGCACGTTCAGGTGCCCGGTCGATATAGATCTGACGGTCTTGCGGTGCCCAGGTTCCCAACCCATCAACATAGCGATTGAACATACAAAATGCAGCAGCGATCAATACGGTATCATGGATCTCCTTATCATCAGCACCTTCTGCACGGGCGGCTTCAATTTGATCTGTAGTTACGTGTTTACCACCTTGTTGTACGCTTCCGGCAATAGCTAATAGTGCTTTGATCTTTGGCGAAAGATCAGTTGCCGAAAAGTTGGCTTTGATAGCGTCTATCTCATCAATCTTGCAGCCAAGGTAATAGCCGGCTACTGCGCCATGTACATTTTGGCAAAAGAAACAATCGTTGAGGTAGGATACATAGGTTGCAATCAGTTCACGTTCTCCGCGCGATAAGGAGTTGTTATCATCGCGGAGCAATTGCTCTGCAAGGGCATTTAACGGAGCCTCGGTTTCAGGACTGTAAAACATCAACCCGCGGATACCGGGCAGATCGTTATTTAATTCTATATGCGCCATATCTATCGTATTAAAAAATTAATGTTGAGGTTGTGGTAATACATAGCCTTTAGCCATACGTTTGCCCATTTCGGCATAAGCTTCCGGGTCGGTAGGGGTAAGGCTGGCGAGGCCGTCAACATAGCGGTTAAACATGCTGAAGGCGGCGGCTATTAACACTGCATCGTGGATCTCGCGGTCGGTAGCTCCTTCTGCACGTGCTGCGTCAACATCTTCCTGTTTTACTTCTTTACCGAGGATCTGAACCTTACCAGCGATCTTCAACAGGGCTTTCAATTTGGCGCTGATGGGGGCTTCGGTCATGTCGCGTAAAACTTCGTCAACAATAAGGGCGTCATCTTCATAAAGGCAACGGGCGGCAGCGGCATGACTGCTGTAGCAAAACGTGCAATTATTGCGGTATGATACATAAGTGGCTATCAGCTCACGGTCGGCCGGAGTCAGCGTTGACTCTCCGCGTAATAATACTTCGGCCAGTTCATATAGATACTGACCAGTTTCGGGCCTGAACATTACCAGCGAACGGATGCCCGGAACGCCTTCGGGTGCATTGATGTGTGCCATATTTTTAATTAGTGAGTTATTGAATTAGTGATTTTTTAAATTTTCCTTTCTAAGCTTTTAGCCTTAGGCTTTCAGCTTTTATCCTTCTCCCGTACAAATAGTACCACCAGCAAGCCTATTATAAATACCAGTGAAAAGACGAATAGCGAGTTGCCATAGCCTCCCAGGGTTGATACCAGCACGCCTACAAATAATACTGCTGTGGCTGTAAAAATACGCCCGATGTTGAAGCAAAAGCCTGTTGCAGTTGCTTTGATGCCGGTTGAAAATAATTGAGGGATATATGCTGATAATACGCCCTGGCTCGCCCCAAAGAATAAGGCCAATATGATGATCTCGATATAAACTGCTGTACTGAATGTAGTATTAGTTTTAAACAGGATAAATGACATACCCGCGCAAACCGCGAAACAGATCACCATGGAGCGTCTGATGGATAGTAAGTTAACGAGCCATCCTGAAAAAAAACCACCGGTTAAACCACCCATGCCCATACACATCATGCTCAGGCCGCGTTCTTTTGCGGCATCATGGTCGGTAATCAGGCTTTGCACCCAGGTAGGCAGCCATGAAAATATGGCCCATAAACCTATCAGCATAGTGCCAAAGGTTAGGGAGCCTACAATAAGCTCGCGGCGGTGGCTTTTAGAGAGCAGTTTATTCAAGGGGTTTTCGCGGTTGGCAATATGGTTACGGTAGTTGAGCCAGTTTTCAGATTCATTCAAAACCAGAGCGCCTATCAAGGCCAGTGCAAGCGGGATCACCCCGACAAAAAAGCCCGACCGCCATGATGATACAATAAAGTTGATTAGCCCTGCAGAGAAAATACCTACCGGGAAAGCAATAGAAAGAATGCCTATGATCACCGCTTTGCTTTTGGCTGGCCAGACTTCGCTCACCAGCGTTATGGATGTTACCAAAACGCCGCCTACGCCAAAACCGCTGAAAAAACGGCAACATAGTACGCCCCACCAGGTTGGCATTAGCCCGGTTAAAATGGTGAATACACCGTAGCTGCCAATGGCCAGCAGCAGGGCTTTTTTCCGACCCATTTTATCGCTGATTACCCCCCAGGTAAAACCGCCAAAGGCCCAGCCGAATATAAAAATGGCATTGATGTACCCACTTATGGCGTTGATCTCATCAGCAGGCACAGTTCCCTGCAGGTCTTTTACCACAACGGGCAGGTAAACCGACATCAGTGTTGATACGGAGCCACCCAGAGCAGTACTAAAAAAACAGATCGCAAACAGCACCACCCTATAGGCGGCGCTGAGGTTTGTTTGAGGTTTTACAACCTGTTCATCAATTGTTAAAGTGCTCATGTTGTTTATTTTAAAAGGTCATCAAATATTATTGATACATAATAAATAGCGCCAATTGCCGGCGAACCATAAGATTGGTAAATGTGGTTGTTGAAAATATTGCTGCCGCCCAGTTTGATTGTTGATTTGATCTTCGGAAGCTTTTTGCTGAATTGCAGATCGACAACTGAATAAGCATCTACACGGCCGGGGCGGGTGCCGTTAAAGGTTCCATACCAGTCGTAGGCGGTTTGCCAATGCCATGCCGCATTAAAGCCGAAATCATTGAATACGTTGCTGTTACCAAATGTTGCGTTTGTGCTCCATTTTGGTGTGTTGAATGCTGCAATATTGTTTGGGTTGGCGTTGCGAAGGTTAAATACGGATAAAGTAGCATTACCACCCACAGCATAACCGCCTTTAAGCAGGTATGTTAAACCGGCGCTTGCTCCCTGGGCAGATACTTTATCAGGCGCGTTGGTATACAACTGGAAGGCGTGAACCTTACCGTTAGGGATATCGGTAGCAGAGGCTGTTGTAACCTGGCCGTCTGGACCAAGAATCGGATTGCTGGGTTGGATAACAACCGAGTTCAGGATAAAGTTGGTGTAGCTGCTGTAGTAATAGTTTACATCGATCAGTAATTTATCCATAATTAAACCTTTGTAGCCAAGCTCAAATGCTTTTTGCTGCTCTGGTTTAATGTAGGCTACGCTTGCTTTTTGGAGCAGCCCTTTGTTTTGTTCGATAGCCTGTGGGAATGGCGTACCGCTTTGTACCGCCTTGCCAAACGCAGCGCCAAAAGCGCTTACCGATGATGAAGTGAATGAGTTTTCATAAACGTTTAAGCCCTTGCTGTTATTAGGCGCACCACCCAAAATAGTGATAGGGCCTACGTTAAGGTGGATAAACTGATCAACCGGCGTTGGGTTCCTGAAACCGGTTTGGTATGATGCCCTGAAATTGGAGGTTTTATCAACTGTATATACTGCCGAAAAACGAGGTGTGAAGCTTCCTTTAAAGTTTTCATTTTTATCATAACGGATAGAGGCTGTTAGTTTCAGGTTGTCATCAAACAGTTTTTTGCCGGCTTGTAAAAATGAGCCGTACTCTTTAATGGTTACACGATTTACCTTATCATCAAACAAACTACCATTGGTGAACATCCTGTAATTGCGGAAACTGCCTCCGGCCAAAAGCTCAAACACTTTTATGGCGCTGGTGAAATCATACTGGCCTTCGGCATGGTAAAATTTACTGTTACTGAAAACACCTGCGCCACTTAAACCATAATTGTGGATTGATGCGTTCTTGGCATTGTTAAATTCAGTTGTGCCCGGTAAAAAACGGCCCTGATCGGCAAAGGCCCTTGCTGAGGAATTGCTATTAGGTGTAACGCCACTTACCGTGCCGTTAAATGCCGCGGCATAACGTGTAAACCAGGTGTCATCGGCTTTATCCGGGTTAACGGTGTTGCCGTTCAGGTCTTTTACCCAGTCGCGGTTAATGAATTGGGCCAGTGAGCGGGTGTTGTATGAATCGTGCGAATTTTCTTCAACCGAATAACCTCGGATGAAGAAATTACTTCCCTTTAATTCGACCCGGTGTGTCTGTAAAACAAAGTTATTGAGATCGAAACGGCTGCTGCCGGTATAGCTTGCAGTACCGCGACCGTAGTTGTATTGGTAGATTGCCTCAAGGTTATTGCTGAAACGGTATTGTAATGCGCCGTTAAGTTTAAGGCTGTAAACGTTATAGTTCATCAGGTCTTTTTCTTCATAACCAGTTCTGGAAACAAGGCCAATTCCCGGTAAGGTTTTGGTCACCTCATCTCCATAAATGTTAAGTGCATCGCGGCCAGGGTTATTGGGACCACGCTGAGCGGCTGGAGTTGATGCGCTTACGTCGGTATAGTTATCGGCATACCAGTCGCGCCCGGTAAGGTATGAGGCGTTGATTTTAAACGCGAATTTATCGTTGAAAGCTTTGGCATAGCGGGCTGCAAAATCATACAAGCCTTGTGGTTTAACAACCGATTCGCCGAAGTGATTAAGGCCTGTTTTTACCTGCACGGTTAAGCCCTGGTATTTGAATGGGTCTTTGGTTTTAAGCGAAAGTAAGCCGTTAAAAGCAACCGGGCCATATAATGCCGAAGCCGCGCCGGGGATAACTTCCACACTTTCAATGTCGATATCCGAAGCGCCAAAAAGGTTACCTACCGAAAAGTTTAAACCGGGGGTTTGATTATCCACGCCATCAACCAGTTGTAAAAAACGGCTGTTACCTGTGCTGTTAAAACCACGGGTGTTGATCTGTTTGTAGGTTAAACTGCTGGTAACGGCTTCGAGGCCTTTCAGGCTCTGTAATCCATCGTAAAATGTGAATGAAGGGTTTTCCTTAATAGCCTTAAGGCTCATTTTTTCGATACTTACCGGCGATTGTAAAATGCTTTGGTTGATACGGGTAGCCGATGATACCACCTCATTAAGCACAATTGCCTTTTGTATTAGCTTGACGCTGATATTGTTATTGGCAGATGTTACCTGGCTTTCCTGCACTTCAAAGCCTACTGCCGATATAATGATAGTAAAGGGCAGCTTCAATTTATTGGCATTTAAAGTATAGTTACCCTTTGAATCAGTAGTAGTGCCTGTAAGTTTTCCTTTAACAGAGATACTTGCGCCGGATACAGGTTTGCCTGTAGCTGCATCGGTAATGTTGCCCGTTATTTTAATTTCCTGTGCAAACAGGTTTATTGAGCTGAGCAGTAATATGATGAATAAAAGTTTTTTCATTGTGATTGGGTTTTACTTCAAATGAGGATTAGGGTTGTTTTTTTAAATGATCATAGCCTTGTGGCAGGCGAGTATAGCCATGGTTTACTAATCGCTCGGCCAGTATGTTGTAATAGCCGGCATCAGCAGGTAAGGCGGTGGCCAATCCGTCAACATAGCGGTTGTAATAGCAAAACAGGGCAGCTATGAGCACGGTATCATGGATCTCGATATCGGTAGCTCCGGCAGCTTTGGCACGATCGATGGCTTGGGTAGTTACATTCCGGCCATTTTGGGCAGTTAGCTTTGCAATGGTAAGCAAAGCTTTCATTTTTTCGGTAACCGGGGCAGTTTCAATGTTTTCCTTTACTTTTTGCGCTGTTTCGGCTTCACCTGCAAGTAGGTCGGCCGCGGCGGTGTGAGCGGTAGTGCAAAAGGTGCATTGGTTGTTGTGTGATACCACAGTGGCGATCAGCTCACGATCGGCTTCAGACAAGGTTGATGGCCCGCGCAATAAAAACTGTGTAAGGTTACGGATAGGTTGTGCCGCTTCTTTGGCATACTCCAGCAGGCCGGTAATGCCCGGCAAATGGCTTTCAAGTGTAATATAAGGCATTTTAATAAATTAAATATTTATAGGTTGGGGAGCGGATGTATCGTCTGGAGATTACTAATCTTATCGATATGTTGTTATTTTCATAACTCTTGAGCCACGAATAAACTATCGACAGAAATAAATAATAACACCGCGGTAGAGTGGCACAGCCGCTACCCTAAAAATGAATTAAAACAGGGAGAAAGATTAGCAGGAAGCTTTTGGCGGTTGCTCCGGAATGTCCTGGTGAGCAGGAATTAACTGTTGAACGGGGTGAACAACGGTTTGTTGAGTGTATTTTATCGGGCAACTAAATTCAAAATGCACAAAAGCGAAATTGAGGTTGTCCTGCATTATTATTTTACCGAAAGGCACATGTTCTTTTTGCGGTACAGGGTTTTCTTTTACATCCTTTGCGTTAATGATGTTCTTATCGGCCAGCCGGGTGGTTTCGTAGTTTGGGATGCACATCAAATAAATTGCGCGACTGGTTACGCGCATTTTTTGATAATTGTAGCTGTTGTTGCCAAACCGGATCTGCCCATGAATATTTTCGTAGTTTTTCCAGTCGGTTATGCCAGGCATGTTTACCGGGATTACTACCTCGGTAAGGTCTTTCACATTATAAAAGCCTTTGGCAGTTTGTTCGGCAAAGTATTTATTGCTTTTGTAAACCATGAACTGATGCAATGCCAGTTGCCCCCCTATATTAAGCAGGTGAAAACTGAGCAGCGTTAGGGCAATAAACTTCTTCAATTGGTTTACGAACAATGAGTTGCTTAAAATTGCTGTTTATAAATGTAGTATCCAAATTTATTTAGAATAATTACGCGTAATGTGTAGCTGGTTTTCTTATTCTTTACCGGTTGTGATTAAAAGTTTCAATAGCTCTTGTACTGGTTGAACTTTCGGCTTAAAGAATGTCTTGTTCACGACGTGGCTTGTCCGGTTCACATAGTTAGCGATAGGGCACCGGGCGATATCAGGGTATCTTTGAGCATACAAAAAACAAAAATTAATAAATAAATAACACAATGGAAACTATTCAAGAATCAGGTATCAGTAAGATCAAGGTTATCAACGCTATCTCAGCTAATAAAATCGACAAAGTATTATATACCGGTAAAGTTCGTACAGTTGGCGGTCGTGACGGTGGTTCATCTGTTAGTACCGATGGCCAGTTGGATATCAAACATTCAACTCCCGGAACCCCTAAACCAGGCACAAACCCCGAGCAATTATTTGCAGCAGGCTGGTCAGCATGTTTTGAAGGCGCCATCGGTATTGCTGCCGCTAAAAAAAGGATTGCACTCCCTGCCGAATTGGCTATTGATGCAGAAGTGGATTTGGGTATCACTACCGGCGCTTATTTCCTTCAAGCCCGTTTAAATGTAAGTTTGCCAGGTTTGGATGTTGAAGTAGCCAAAGCATTGATTGAAGAAGCACACCAAACATGTCCTTATTCAAAATTGACTTACGGTAATATCAATGTTGAGATCAATTTAGTATAAACCCCCTCCGCCCCCTGAAGGGGGTGCTTTAAAAGTCATAAAAAGGCCTGCTCCTGTTAAAGAGAGCAGGCCTTTTTATGTATGGAAAATCACAGATTTAAATCTCTATACTTTCGCCAATGGCTGGTAAAAACAATTTTATCCCTGCCTGTTCAAATTGTTTAAAAGCTTTGTCCTTATCTATTTTAATAAAGCCAAAAGTATCATAGTGAACCCCCAAAACCTTATTGGCCTTAACAAGCTTTGCCGCTTCAATGGCATCTTCAATACCCATTGTTAACATGTCCCCGATAGGGAAAACCGCGAAATCGAGATCAACCCATTTGGCCACCAGTTCCATATCTAAGGTGAGACCGGTATCGCCGCTGTAATACAGATTGCCATCATCAGTCTTTAAAGCATAACCGCAGGCCACGCCTGCATAGCTGCCATCCGGAAAGCTGGCCGAATGTTGGGCGATGAATGATTTTGCTGTGCCGAAATCAAAGGTCACTTTACCACCCGGGTTTAAAGGATGTACATTTTTAACGCCCTTTTTGCTGAAGTAATCATACACCTCATAAATACCCACAACCATAGCGCCTGTACGGTTGGCTATAGTTTCTACATCCAAAATATGATCGTAATGCCCGTGCGATACAAAAATGTAATCAGCTTTAATTTCATCAATGTTGATTTCTTTTGCCAATTCGTTACCTGTAATAAAGGGATCAAATAAAATGTGTTTACCTCCGGCAACCACCGAGAAGCATGAGTGACCGTAATAGTTCAGTTTCATTGGTTTGCTTTTTTATGTTAATGATGATTAGTTTAAGAGCGGAGTTAAAACGTTTAAGACAGGCATTGGCAATAGCTTAAAATGATCGTAGGCTGTGTAGGTAAATTTACCTGTTACAGCGTTTATTTTAGGATATAGAAATGTCATCTTTTTAAGCAGGATATTATCGGCCGAAGAATAAGCTGTGTATGGATCAGGTTTTTTGTTAAAGCCGGCAGGCAGAATGCTATCCGCTTGATTTTGTTTACTGGTATTAGCACCCGGCAACCTGAACTCCGGTGATAATTGCGAAGCGTCAAAGCGGCCTATTTCAGATGAATAGTTGCGTCCACCCGCCGGCAGGTTTATTTTAAAAGTAAATGCCTGCTCGGTACAATTTAGTTCGTTTGCCTGGGCATAAACCCCAATGCTTAAAAATGTTGCTACGGCAATTAACAGTAATGTTTTCATGATGGTATTTTTTAAAAAAGGATCGGCCCTGCGAAGGGCCGATCCTTTTTATGTTAGATTTAATTATTTTCTGCCGGTTTTTTTCTCTTTCCCGTAACGCAGATCAATTCACAATCCTGCGGGTTACGTTCAAACGGTGCCCTTGTCAGGAATGATAAAGAGAACAGTGATAAGAATCCCATTAATAACCGGCCTTGTTTCAACTTGCTCATGATTTTTGAATTTATGGTTGTTATATTTTGGCTACGGCTTCGCTGGTTAAAACAGCTTTTGTTGCAGTTAAAACCTCACCGCTATCTTTATTTTGTATAAAGCCCACTACTTCCCATTCTTGCTGGTTAAATTCTTTAGGAACGCTAATAATGGTTTGGCCTGTTTTTACCTCGCTTAGGGCAACTGTTTTTAAGTCGCGCACTATTTGGGTGTGCAATAAGGTTCTGCCTTCGTTTTCGCCGCGGGCAACTTTGCTGATGGCTGTTTTTTGTACAATGGCTATCAGCAATTGTTGGTTATCAGTATTGCCCGATAGTTCGTAATTTACAGCAAGCTTATCGCCGGTTTGTTGTGCTTTTAAGGAAATCTGAGCGGTTTGTGCGGTTGTTAGTGCATTCGAAATCGCTTCACGAAGTGCCGGCTCATCCGAGCCAACCATCTCGGTTTTACCATTAACTATAACTTGAGGTGTATAAACCTGGGCATTTAAATGGTAGCTATATTCTTTTTGGCGTTTTGAAAACATGGCATTGCTGAATACATCTTTCCAGCCGAGGTTATTCCAATAATCAACGTGGTAAGCTAATATGTAAACAGGCTTTTCCTGTGACTCTTTTTGGATCCTCGCCAGCAATTCATCGGCAGGAGGGCAGCTTGAGCATCCCTCCGAGGTAAACAATTCTACCAAAGCAAAACCTTTACCGGGAGTAACGTTGTTTTCAGTTTTAGGGGCATTTATTTTACGATTAGCGTAAGCTGCGGTAGCAAGTGCCAGTGCCACGGCACCAACACAAAAGCTAAAAATTTTTAAGGTTTTCATATCTCTCGATTTTTTATTTACTTCAAAATTATACCCTGAATGGCCGCAGAAACAGCACAAAAAAGCCCAACCAGACATATCTATAGTTCAGTTGGGCATTTGTTAAGTCGAAAGTCTTAAACCTAAAGTCGGAAGTCTTTTTACTTGAGACTTAGAACTCAAGACTTCCAACTTAGAATTACCTGTTTTCGAGCCAGCTTAAAAATACCGGCGCTTTTTCTTTATTGATGAGTAATTTCTCGGGAGTTGGAATGGTTAGTTTCACAAACAGCTTACGCATAAAATAATGCTCCACCTCTTTTATCGCGCTGAAGTTAACTATGTATTGCCTGTTGAGCCTGAAGAACTGCTCCTGCGAGAGCTGACCGCTGATCTGGTCAAGCGACTGATTAACCACATATTCTTGCTCATCAAAAGTCGTAATGGTTGAAAGTTCATTGCGGATGTAGAAGAAGGCTATATTATTGGACGCTATGGTGATATACTTATTATTTTTAAATACCAGGAAGCTTTTTTTACCGGCAGGAGGCGTAACCTGCGATAGCAAGCTGCTGATATCAGGAGATGAACCCTGCTGAAAGAAATTCCGAAACTCGTCTACCTTTTTAAAGGCATCGGCAATATCTGTTTTTGAGAAAGGCTTGAGTACATAATCAACGCTGTTGGCCTTAAATGCCTCTAACGAATATTCATCAAACGCGGTACAGAAAATAATAGGGCAGGACACCTTTACCGATTTAAAGATCTCAAAACACAACCCATCCGACAGTTGGATATCCATAAAAATAAGATCGGGCTGCTTGTTCTCTGAAAGATAGGCAACCGAGCTTTCAACACTCTGAAGCTTGGCAATTATTTTTGAGTGCGGTCTTAATTCTAATATGATCGTTTCAAGCGAACGGGCCGCCTTTAATTCGTCTTCAATGATGATAATGTTCATGTATAATAGGTAGTTTAACTTTGAATATTTTATCTTCAGATATGATCTCTATATGTTTATCAAGCAGGTGATCGTAACGCAAATTGATATTCTTAAGCCCAACACCTGTTGATGGTTCTTCAAAGCGCTTTGGTTTTATTTCGTTTTCCATAACGATGTTTTCACCCTCAGTATACAGTTTGATATGCAGGGGATGATCTAATGATACCACATTGTGTTTAATACAGTTTTCTATCAATAGCTGCAGTGTGAATGGGGGAATTAGCGTACCGCGATATTGTTCATGTATAGTATTAGTGAAAATAAAACCGTCTTCAAACCTGGCTTTAAGTAAAAAATTGTAAGCTTCTACAATTTCCAGTTCGTCGGATAAATGAATGAGGTCTAATTTTCGGCTCTCAAGCGTAAAACGGTAAAAATTTGAAAGTTTAAGGATGAAATCTACCGAGTGTTGGTCATTGGTCTCAACCATCGCCTTTAGGGTATTGAGACTGTTAAACAGGAAATGCGGGTTGATCTGCTGTTTCAACAGTTCATATTGTGCGCCAAGGTTATCGGCCTTAATACGTTCCAACTCAACGTTAACCTGCTGGTTTTGGTAGTTCTGGTACAACAGGTTTATAAGCATATAAAATACCAGGTTAATAAGTATGCCCCTTACTTCAATCATCAGCATTACCGGGCCAAAATTCAAATGCGTTAGTATCAGTTGCTGTATGTAGGCTAAGGCCAACATTACCCCCATACCTATCAGCAGTGTTGTAAGGAGCCGGGAATACGAGATGCTTTTATTCAGTTGTTTATTGCCCGATTGCTTTGGCAGCGTATAGATATTATAGTACCATACAAACAGTGAAAAAGAAGCGGTAACAGCCGAATTCACTGCCGCTTCAGCGGGTTTAAAATGGCGTTCGGCTATTTGGGGAACGGAGGCCAACAGGCCAAGGAAGATTGAACTGCTCCATATAATTCCGGGGGAGATTTTAAATGTTGTGTCTTTCATTTATTGCAAAGGTTTGCGGAAATAAAATGGTCGCCGGGCAAATATAAAGTTAATTATGGCCTATAGGCCAAATCTGCTGTTGTGTTACTAAAACCACCGTCAAACTTTAATCTGTTTTGACCAAACACCCCAATTATTTCCGTTTGCTGCTAAAATATAACAGGTTTCAATATGGAAATATGGGTTTATGGTACAAGCGGACATCTTATCGCCTGAATTAGACATTTTAAACCGCGAATAGTACGACAATATAATTGCAGGCAATCGGTTTTAGGCGATGAGCAGATCGGGGCTTCTTAAATCAACCTAAAATAGTTTGGATCAAGATTTTTTACTTAAAATTGTACATTATTTCAGTTAACTGTTCCCGTTAAAAGCAAGCCGCTAAACATTGGAGATTAAAGAACTTATAGATTCTATTCATTACAACAATGATGAATCTGCCTTTAATGAATTGTATAAGCTGCTGATCAATAATCTTAATCAGTTCGCCTGGTCGTTTTTGGGCGACAAGGAAGCTTGCGAGGAGATCATCAATGACCTTTTTGTAAATATCTGGACAGGCCGCCACAAACTTAACAAGATCGCGAATCCCAAAGTATATATTTATGTGGCGATAAAAAATGCCTGTCTTAACCATATCCGAAGTAACACCTCAAAAAGAAACCGCGACGCCCAATTAGCCGAAACCTATTATTTTCATTTATCGGTTGATCCCTCGCAATTGCTCATCAGCAAAGAGCTGCAGGCCGGAGTTTTAAACGCTGTTAACAGTTTCCCGCCTCGTTGTAAGCTCATTTTTAAAATGGTTAAGGAGGATGATCTCTCCTGCAATGAAGTAGCCGATATCCTTGGTCTCTCTAACAAAACTGTATTTGCGCAACTGGCCATCGCCTTGAAGAAACTGGATGAGGCGCTTGGGAATAAATAGGTTGATCCCCTTCAAAAAAATATTTTAATTTCTTTTAGGAAAAACCGGAACCTGCCGTGTCCTTAACGCAGAATACCAATTACTATGAGCAAATCCAGGTTTATTGAGTTAATGGCCAAAAGCATGGGCAAAACTGCCAGTGCTGAAGAATTGACCGAACTCGACATGTTTCTTGAACAATTTCCCGACTATAAAAAAACGTACAATGTTACCAATGCTTTAAAAGGAAACGGCACTGAAGCAACAGAAACAAAACCGGAAGAGATTAACGGAAACCTGGAGGAAATCTGGAACCGAATTAAAAACTTGAACGAAAATTCGGCGAATGATACTAAGATAAAACCAATGTTCAGGTGGCAATGGGTTGCTGCAGCGGTACTGGTGCTTGTTACTACGGGAGTTTTATTTTATAACAGAGCGGCACAGCAGGATACTTTAACCGCCGAAAATATATTACATGAAATTCATGTGCCTTATGGTAAAACCGAAAAGCTCAAATTGCCCGATGGGACACAGGTTACGCTAAATGCAGGCAGTACTTTTTCGTACCCCGAGGCTTTTGAAAAAAACACAAGGGATGTTAGCCTTACCGGCGAAGGTTTTTTTGAAGTAAAAAAGAATGCTAAGAAACCTTTTCTGGTACATACTGCCAAATTGGTTGTAAAGGTATTGGGAACCGTTTTTAATGTAAAAGCCTACAATAACGATAAAACTGTAGAAACAACATTGCTAAAAGGTAAGGTACAGGTTGAATTAAAGAACAATCCCGAAAAAAAGATTATCCTGTTGCCTAACGAAAAGCTGATTGTTATTAATAACCGGGAACCAAAAAGTGTAAAACCCAAAGAGGGAAAAATTGAATACCAGGTAACCGAACTGCCTGATGTTAAGCCGGATGAAGTGAAAGAAACAGCCTGGGTTGATAACCGCATCCTGTTCACCAACGAGATGTTTGAAGATGTGGCTGCTCAAATTGAACGCAAATACAACGTGCAGGTTGTGTTTGAAGATCGGGCACTCCGTACCGAGCAGATAAGCGGTTTACTTGATAAAGAAACGTTGAAGGAAGCTTTAGGCATTATTGAACTGACCACGCCGTTCAATTTTAGGGTTGATGGACAAACGGTGTACCTGTCAAAGAAAGATAAATAAAACAAAATAAACTAACTAACCACTTAACCAACAGCTTATGATATTGAAAACTTACCTGTCAGATTCCTGAAACATCCTCAAACAAACAAGGGAAGAGCTGCCACTCCTCCCCGCAAACAAATAGGATTTTATTAACGGAGTAAGCTATTGTAACACAGCACTTACTCCATCCATTTATTTTCAAAACAAATGTAATGAAAAAAACAAGAAGGGTGTTTCCGCTTCGTGGCGCGCCCGTATGTCTCAAAGTTATTTTGCTGATGAAAGCAGTATTTTTATTGGTCATGGTTACCTGTGTGCAAGTTTCTGCAAAAGTATATTCACAGCAGAAATTCACGCTTAACCTAAAGCAGGCTGAAGTAAGCAGTATCCTTACTAAAATTCAAAAACAAAGCGATTACCGTTTCTTTTACAACTATGCCAGTATTAAAAAGCTGGGCAAAGTTGACCTGGATGTAAAAGACGCGACAATTGATGAATTGCTTGCCGTTATTATTGATGACAAGCTTTCCTACAAAATGAATGATGATCATGTGGTGATCATCGCCAACCCGGAGGATGCCAAAAGTTTGGCCGTTGTAAAAGGAAAAGTTGTTGATGCCAAAGGCGAGCCGCTTGTAGGCGTAAATATCCGGCTGCAAGGGACTAATCAGGGCACTACTACCGATGCAAATGGTAATTTCAGTATTGATGCACCGGTAAATGGTGTGTTGGAAATATCTTATATCGGGTATGAAAAAAAAGTAATTACCATAACCGGAAGCCAAACTTTAAATATTACCCTCGTTGCCCTGCCATCTGCCTTGACCGAAGTTGTGGTTGTTGGTTATGGTACCAGCAAAAAGGTTGATGTTACGGGTGCAGTAGCAAGCGTTAAAGGATCGGATATTCAAAACTTGCCTGTTAGTACAGCGGCCCAGGCTTTAGATGGCCGTGCAAGTGGTGTAAGTATTGTTCGTAACGATGGTTCACCTGGCGCTGCGCCGAGCATCAGGATCCGTGGAACAGGTACAGTGAATGATGCCAATCCGTTAATTGTAATTGACGGTGTACCTACCAGTAACCCTGACGCGTTAAGTGACATTAACCCCAACGATATTGCCAGCGTCGACATTTTGAAAGATGCCTCTTCAAGCGCTATTTACGGTACACGTGCTGCGAATGGTGTGGTTTTAGTAACTACGAAAAGAGGTACTTATAATCAAAAGCTGGCAACCACTGTTAACTTTTATAGCGGGTTTTCCAACACAACTAAATATCTTAATCTGCTAACGGCTCCAGATTTATTTAAATTAAAAAGGGAACGTTATACAAATGACGGCGTAGCAATTGATGCTCCATGGGATGATAATTATTATGCTACTCAAAGAACAGATTGGCAACGGGCTATTATGGGTACAGGACATGTAACCAATGGAGATGTTAGTATACAAGGAGGTAACGATGCCTCTAATTATTACTTTTCAAGCTCTATTTATAACGAGGATGGTATTATTGATAAAACCAACTTCAAACGATACAGTACACGTATCAATTCCGAGCATAAGATAACTTCATGGTTAAAACTGGGAGAGAACGTTCAACTGACCTATGGTAATAACAATGGCTTTGATAACAATAATTCGCAAACGGGTTTGATATTTTCGGCTCTACGTTTTAACCCGGCTATACCGCTGGTAAATCCTGATGGTACTTACGGTACATCAAAGGCTTTTGCTAATCAGTTGGGTGATATCAACAGTCCCTATGCTACTATCCAAATGGCCGACAGGTACACTAAAAAGTACAGGGCCTTGGCCAACGCGTTTGCTGAAATTACCTTTTTAAAGGAGCTGAAATTGAAGGTTAACTATGCCTTTGACGGTACATTTATCCGCAATTATAATTTTAGTATCGCAGATAATAATCAAACAAGGCCAAATCCAAATTCTACCTTAACTCAATCTGAAGAGGAAGTATCGTCACAGTTGCTTGAATCTTTTCTTACGTATGATAAGGTGTTTGGCAAAAGTCACGTAACTTTTACAGGTGGTTATTCTTATCAAAACTTTAAAGATTACGGTTTTAACGCTCAAAGGGTTGGTTATGACGATACCGATCCCGATCAGCGGGTGCTTAACCAGGGCAATGGCCAATTCAATTCAAATATCTTGCCTCAACCATCTTCACTACAGTCGGGCTTTGCAAGATTATTTTATGATTTTGACAGCAGGTACCTGGCAACCGTTACTTTTCGTGCAGACGGTTCTTCCAAATTTGCGCCCGGCAAACAGTGGGGGTACTTTCCTGCATTCTCCTTGGGCTGGAGAATTACCAGTGAAAAATTCATGAAAAATATCACCTGGATTAATAACTTGAAATTGACGGGTGGTTATGGTGAGTTGGGTAATCAAAATGTACTGCCTTTTCAGTATCTAAGCTTGATCAAAATTGGCAGTACTTATGAAAATGGTGGTTATGCCTTTGGCGGCACGGGAGTAAGTGGTGCAGCTGTTACAAGTATTGCAAATCCGGATATTACTTGGGAGCGTACTGCTATGACCAACATTACCCTTGATGCTGGTTTCCTGAATAACCAGTTAAATACCACACTTACGTATTTCAATAAGAATACTAAAGATATGCTGATATCACCGCCGGTAGTAGGTTCAGCGGGTTCGGTAGCTATTCCAAATCAAAACATCGGTACAATGAATAACAAAGGTGTCGAAGTTGAAATTAACTATCAAGGCGGCGATAAACTAAAATATTCATTCGGTGCCAATGCTTCGTTTATCAAAAATAAGGTAACTAAACTTAATGGAGAAGGTACTTTCATTGGTTCGACAGTTTACGGGCGTTCAAGCCAGGAAATCTCAAGAACATATCAGGGTCAGCCGATAGCTTCTTTTTACGGATGGAAAACAAATGGCCTTTACCAAACCCAGGCAGAAATTGATAACGATCCGGCGCTTAAAAATGATTCGCGCAAGGCTAATATCAAACCCGGCGATGTGCGTTTTCTGGATTTAAATGGCGATGGCCAGATTGATGGTAATGACCGCACCAATTTGGGCAATCCAAATCCTAATGCTACAGTTGGTTTGCAAGGCAGTCTTTCATACAAAGGTTTTGACTTTGCAGCAAACTTTACCGGCGTATTTGGTGTAAGCCTTTATAATGCCGATAGGATGCAAGGTATTGATCCAACCTATCCGTTTAATCTTTATGCCGAAGACATGAACCGCTGGACAGGGCCGGGCACAAGCAACTCGATCCCGCGTATGTCATTAGATCGTGCTAACGACAATTATCGCACATCCGACCTGTTTGTCGAAAGCGGGAATTACTTTGCCCTCAAAAATGCCACTTTAGGTTATACTTTACCTGCAAGCTGGGCTAAAAAAGCGACACTGAAAAGCGTAAGGTTATATGCATCAGGTCAAAACATATTTTTTATAACCAATTATAAAGGATACACCCCTGAGCTTGGTTATACTAATGGCAACCTGCAGCGTGGGGTTGATGTGGCCCAGTACCCTACGGTACGTACAATTACATTCGGTATAACTGCTAAACTTTAAAATCATGAAATCGAAAATTACAATATATATGGTTATAGGGCTGGCGTTACTCAACAGCGCCTGTAAAAAAGCACTTGACCTTAAACAACAAGGGGTTTATACCTCAGATAATTATTTCAGGAACGAAGTTGATGCTGTAAATGCGGTTTCCGGTATTTATAGCCTTTTGGAAGAAGAGGATTATGTTGGCCACGCGGAGGCTACATTTGATGTTCCATCTGACGATTACTGGCGTTCAGGTGATCATAGCGAGGATGAGGGCATTGAGAACTTAACTTATGATGCTTCAAATGCAGCCATCAGGTATCCATGGAAATGGAGGTATGAAACCATCAACCGGGCAACCAATTGCATCATTAACATCCCAAAGATCACCGCAATATCTGCCGATATTAAAAATCGGAGTATGGGCGAAGCTTATTTTTTACGTGCCTTTGGCTACTGGCGTTTAATGATCATTCATGGCGATGTACCTATCATTACCGAAGATGATTACTCAAAACAAACTTTTAATGTTCCAAAATCGCCAATTGAAGAAGTACGAAAACAGATCGAGTCGGACTTGTTGAAAGCGGTGGATCTTTTGCCTGAAAGCTATGGCTCTGCCGACCGCGGCCGTGTAAGCAAAGGAACTGCATTGGGCTTATTAACCAAGCTTTACATGTATTGGGAAAAACTTCCTGAGGCAATTGCAACCGGTCAAAAAGTGATTTCCAATTCACATTACGCGTTGGCTGCTAACTACGCCGATAATTTTACCCGTGCTAACGAAACCAGCACCGAGTTGCTTTTTTCGATCCAGGCTGTACAAACCGTTGTACAAAATGACTTTACAGTTTATTACATTCCAAGATCATGGAACGGTTATGGCTTTAGTCAGCCATTACAGGGACTTGCCAATGAGTTTGAGGCAGGGGATCCACGTAAACAGGCTACTTTATTAAGCGTTGGCGACAAGGTTGATCTGGGTGATGGCAAGGGCTTGACAACGTTTACCGCCGATCTTTCTGCTACTGGTTATGCATTTAAAAAGTACGCTGTATTCAATACTGAGGCTGATGGTGGTGGAGTTGACCACAGTTATGCTGTGCCGCTAATGCGTTCTGCAGATATTTATTTATTAGTTGCCGAAGCCTTGATCCGTACACAAGGCGCCGGAGCTGGTGACGCTTTGATCAACCAGATCAGGCATAGGGCTTCTCCACTGTTAAAACCTGTTTCAGGAGCTGGCATGAAAGAGCTGATCCATGAGCGTCGAGTTGAACTGGCGGGTGAAGATCAACGCCATCAGGACCTGATGCGCTGGGACAAAGTTAAAATTGTGGATATAGCTGCTATTTATAACCTTGCTGTTTCCAAAGCTCCACTTGATCAAAACAAAACGGTAACCTTTGTACGCCCTAAAAACTATTACTTCCCAATCCCCCAGGTTGAGATTGATAAGAGTAAAGGTGTGTTAGTACAGAACCCTAATTTTAAATAATTATATCCTTATACCGGCAATAGGGGAGAGCCTCCTGTTGCCGGTATTTATTTCCAGCGTTTAATTATCTGTTGATGAGAAAGTGTTTACTTGTTTTAGCTGCTATTATTTTATTCGGCCTTAAAGCCGGTGCCCAGGTTGATCAAAAAGCCTCCTATGATTTTGTTGAAAGGGTGATCCCCGGCAAGAGTAATTTGTTTACTGTTGAGTCTATCCCGCAACAGAACGGTAAAGATGTATTTGAGCTGGAAAGCCGTAACGGTAAAATTGTGCTCAGGGGTAATAACGGCCTGTCGGTAGCGTCGGCATTAAACTACTATCTCAAAAATTATTGTTTTTGCGATATTGGTTGGAATGGCACCAACCTTAACTTGCCGGCCACTTTGCCTGTGGTTAAAGGGCTTATCCACAAAACAACGCCTTATCAATATCGCTACTATTTAAACTACTGTACGTTTAACTACACCATGGCCTGGTGGGGCTGGGAACGCTGGCAAAAAGAAATTGACTGGATGGCCCTGAACGGCATTAACATGCCGCTGGCCATAACAGGCGAAGAAGCCGTCTGGCAAACCGTTTATAAAGACATGGGCTTTACCGATAAGCAACTGGACGAGTTTTTTAGCGGTCCCGCTTATTTTTCATGGTTTTGGATGGGTAACATTGATGCCTGGGGAGGCCCGCTGCCGCAGCATTGGATGGACTCGCATAAAGCATTACAAAAAAAGATTTTAGAGCGCGAGCGCTCATTTGGGATGACGCCTGTATTGTCGTCATTTACCGGCCATGTGCCGCCATCATTTAAAGATAAATTCCCCGGTGCTAAGGTTAAAAGAACCAACTGGGATGCCGGGTTTCCAGATGTTTTTATACTTGATCCCGACGATCCGATGTTTGAAACCATTGGTAAAAAATATATAGAAGCACAAACAAAAGAGTTTGGTACCGACCACCTGTATTCGGCCGATACTTTTAACGAAAACGTGCCGCCAACAAATGACTCAACCTATCTGGATGGCATGAGCAAAAAGGTGTTCAACTCTATGGCTGCTGCCGATCCCAAAGCTATTTGGGTAATGCAGGGCTGGATGTTTCATTATAACAACAAATTCTGGCAGCCGCAACAGATCAAGGCCTTGCTTAACGCTGTGCCTAATGAGCAAATGATAGTGCTTGATTTGTACAGTGATGCCCACCCTGTTTGGAACCGTACCGAAGCTTATTACGGCAAACCGTGGATCTGGAGTATGTTGCAAAACTTTGGCGGTAATATCAGCCTGTTTGGTCGTATGCGCCACGTAGCCGCCGATCCTGCCATAGCTCTGCATGATCCCGAATCAAAAAATATGCGCGGTATTGGTGTTACGCCTGAAGGTATCGAGCAAAATCCTGCACTGTTTGCCCTGATGCTGGAGAATGTTTGGCGTGATACCCCGATTGATGCCGATAAATGGGTGATGAATTATGCACAGCGTCGTTACGGACAAGCTAACAATCAGGCAGATGAAGCATGGCATGTCCTGTTAAATTCGGTTTATTCGGGTGGCCTCACTGAAGGGGGACCAGAGTCGATCATTGTGGCAAGGCCAACGCAAAAAAAGTATATCGACAGGGTATTGATCAAACTGGATTATGACCCTATGCAATTGGTTAAAGCCTGGACGCTACTCATAAATGCTGCCGACAGCCTAAAACAAAGTGATGGTTTTCAGTATGACCTGGTTGATGTTACCCGGCAAGTGTTGGCCAATTATGCAAGTCCGCTACAGCAGAAAATGGCTCAGGCTTATCAAAATAAGGATCAGCAACAATTTAAATTATATAGCAGCCAGTTTTTGGAACTGATGGATGATATGGATGCTTTGCTAAGTACCCGTAAAGATTTCCTGTTAGGCAAATGGATCAACGAAGCAAGGGCTAACGGCGTAACCGATAAAGAGAAAAACCTATATGAGTTTAACGCCCGTGACCTGGTTACCCTTTGGGGAGATAAAGAAAGCGGATTGCGCGAATACTCAAACCGTCAATGGGCTGGTTTAATCAAAGGCTATTACAAACCACGCTGGGCAATGTACTTTAACCAGTTAGATAAATCATTATCAACCAAAACCGGCTTTAATGCCGAAGCTTTTGATAAACAAGTAAAAGATTGGGAATGGCAATGGGTAAACAAGCATGATAATGCTTACACTGATGCGCCTAAAGGTGATGCTATTGAAAAATCAAAGCAATTGTTTGCGAAGTATAATGCGGTGATTTTGGGGACGCGATAAGAAGTTTAATAAAGACGTCATTGCGAGGAACGAAGCAATCGCGAACCATACAGGGCGGCTCTGCCAATAGGGGATTGCTTCGTTCCTCGCAATGACGCTTATAAGATTTAAATAGCCTTTAAAAAGGTAGGGCTTGCAGATAAAGACTTACGAAGTTTTGAAAACTTCGTAAGTCTGGATTTTTGAAAAATCATGAGAATACGCTACAGCATACTAACATTCATCTTAATATTAAGCGCTTTTACAGCTGCACACAGCCAGGGCTCAAACGATCATATGTTCCCGGCTACAGCAGCTGCCAAACCTTATATTGATTTTGACAGCAAAGGTTTTATTGTTCAAGGTAAACGCACATTTATCGCATCGGCTGGATTGGAGTATGCCCGTATCCCGCATGAACTTTGGTATGACAGGTTACTGCGCATAAAAAGGGCAGGTTTTAACTGCATCGAGATCTATACTATTTGGAACTTTCATGAAGAACGGGAAGGCAAATTTAATTTTGGTGGCGATCATGATTTGGGCAAGTTTCTGGATATAGTAAAAGAGTTAGGTATGTACGCTATTGTACGTGTTGGGCCATATTATTGCGCCGAGTGGGATAACGGCGGATATCCGATATGGCTTAAATTTAAAAAAGGCCTGAGGGTACGCGAGGATAACAAACCCTTTGAACAATATGTCGACCGCTTTTTTGATCATCTTTTGCCTGTGGTGTTCCAAAGGCAAATCAATAAAGGTGGTGCTGTGATTTTGGTTCAGTTGGAGAATGAGCACCCCAACGGCTGGGGAACAGTAATGCCTGATGGTTACTTTAAACACCTGCAGGCAAAAGCTTTGGATATGGGTATGCAGGTACCCTATTTCTTCAGTGGATTACATCACGCCAGCGATCCGGCCGGTGATGTAAAACTGGATGACGATAAGCGGCCAAACCCATGGTTCTCTACCGAATTCTGGGCTGTTTGGTATTCACAATATGGAGCCAAGCCGGGAGATGCTGAGCTTTACGACAGGCGCACCTGGAAAATCATTGCTCACGGTGGTAATGGTTATAATTACTACCTGGCCCATGGCGGTTCAAATTTTGGCTATACCAATAATGATGAGGACGCTGCTTCATACGATTATGGTACAGGCATAGGCCAGGCAGGTGATTTACGACCAATATATTACACTTTTAAGCGTGCTGCATGGTTCTCGCGTAGTTTCCAGGATGTATTGGAGAACAGCGCAAACGCTTCGGAAACATACAAAGGCATTGCCGTTGACACAGCGGTTAAAATATCTGCCCGTACAAGCCCGGCAGGTAATCTGATATTCCTGGATAATCCGGGTACATCTAAGGTAAGTTCATCATTAAATATCAAGGGTAATGAGAACCTGTTTGCGGGAAAAAAGATCAGCCTGCATCCCAAAGAGATTTATCCGTTGGTACACAATTATAAACTTAACGATGAGGTTACGCTTGATTGGGCACTTACCCGCGTGTTTGCTATTGTTAGGCAGGCTAATACCACAACTATAATTGTTGAGGCTGAAGCCGATGATCCGCTGCTTCTTCGTTTCAATACTAAAGAGACAGCTTCATCAGCAAAGGCTTCGGTAAAAATCGATAACAATAATGTGCTTATCGATGAGCAAATGCCGGCAATCGCGGAAAAGGTTGTTGAATATAGTTTTAACGTCGGTTCGCAAACTGTAAGGGTTTTAGTCATGAATCGTGCTTTAACCGATAAAACGTGGATTACCGAAAGCGAAGACAAAAACTACATCATCACTGGGTTGAACTATGTTGGTGAGGCATCGGTTAAAAATGGCCAGTTAAAATTAATAGCAGAAACGCCTTTAACCGAGAGCATAATTCAGAAAGCGGTATTATATACTGATCGCAAGGAGATACCATTCAGCCTTGATGCGCAGAAAGGCAATCAGCAGTCAACTATCAGCTTAGCTAACTGGCAATATAAAAACGCGGCCGTTAACGCGGCAACAAATGTAAACACAAGCAGCTGGCTCAAATCAAAAGATCCGCAGCCTATGGGTGCCGATGCCGATATCTCTGCTGATGCCTGGTACAGGACCACCATAATTATACCATCTCCCGGAAAATATACTTTGCAGGTAAAAGGTGGTGGCAGAGGACAAGCTTTTATTGACAGCAAACCTGCTGCTAATTGGAAACTGAACGATAATGAATTAACGCTTAACCTTACAAAAGGGAAGCATACACTGGCCGTTTTTGCCGCGCACGATGGCAGGGACAAGTTAGCTGCTTACCTTGGGCCAATAGATGAGGTAGATAGTAAAGGGCTTTTCGGCAATGCGCTCATTAAAAAAGGCGGACCGTTCATTTCTGAGCTTGGCGACTGGTATTTTACCAAAGCAAACAAAAAAGACGATGTAAAGCAAGGGCCATCAGCCTTTGATACCTCAGCATACAAAAAATATAAAATAGGCAATGATGTTTTTAACCTGAAAGAGGGTTATGCCTGGTTTCACACAACTATTCCGCAGCAGCCTGCGGGAACTTCAAAATTAGCAGTGCTGTTTAAAAGCGTTGACGAAAACGCCACCGTATTTATTAACGGTAAACAAGTAGCCCATCATGACGGCTGGAACCAGCCATTTGAAGTGAACATTACTGATGCAGAAACCTTAAAACACCCGGTTGATCTTACCCTTTTTATTGAAAATTACTCAAATGAAGGGGGCATTGATCAATCTGTAAAAATCAATGCCATAGGTGATGCCACAGCGGTGATCAACTGGCAATTAAAAGGTGGTCCGGGTGATGCGCAAGCTGTTCAGGGCTGGACGAAGCTTGAAGCAGTTAAGCAAGTAAAAAATGCACCAGCCTTTTATCGCACCATTTTCAGTCTGCCATCATCAGCAGGAAGTACATTCATCTGGCGTTTTGATCCCGATGGATTAGGACATGGCTCCGTTTGGGTTAATGGTCACAACTTAGGTAGGTACCCTGAAAAACTGGATATGAAAAGCCTTTATATCCCCGAATGCTGGCTTAAACCGGGTGTAAACCAGGTGGTGGTTTATGACGAAGACGGCAATAGTATCAATAAAACCCGTATTGTGGCCGAAGAAGCTGCAGGCCGGTTAATCAAAGAAATTTCAATACCCGTTAATTAATATAATTGCAAAAATGGCTGCAACAACCGAAAGATTTACCGCGCTCGATGTTTTCCGTGGTATGACCATTTGCTTCATGATCATCGTTAATGCCCCCGGTTCGGGGGCAAACGTATGGTCGCCGCTTGATCATGCACCCTGGATTGGTTTTACACCTACTGACCTGGTTTTTCCTTCTTTCCTTTTCGCAGTAGGTAATGCGCTTAGTTTCTCCAAAAAGAAATTTGAAACTGATGCCGCTTTTATAGGTAAGATCTTTAAGCGTACTGTCATCATTTTCTTGTTGGGATACCTCATGTATTGGTTTCCGTTTTTTCATCGGGAAGCGGGTGTTTGGGTATTTAATCCGCTAAGTCATACCCGTATTATGGGGGTGTTACAACGGATTGCTTTGTGTTACTTTTTTGGCGCGCTGATCGTCCACTATTGTTCACAAAAAATGGCCATCATCATCTCTGCTGTGCTTTTATTGGGCTACTGGGCATTCCTGATCTTTTGCGGCGAACCGGGCAAAGAGTATAGTATGCTTGGCAACGCTGGCACCCGATTGGATATCGTGTTGATGGGCAATGATCATTTATATCATGATAAAGGTGGCCCCATAGCTTTTGACCCGGAAGGTTTACTCAGCACCATGACTGCCATTGTGAATGTAATTGGCGGGTACCTGGCCGGAGCATTTATACAGCGTAAGGGTAAAAACTACGAGTCGGTTGCCCGTTTATTTATGTGCGGTGTTTTGCTAATCGCTGTTTCCTTATTCTGGGCGCAGTTTTTTCCCATCGCCAAAAAACTGTGGACGAGCTCGTTCACGCTGCTTACCATTGGTATCGATCTTCTGCTTTTAGGTTTTATGGTATTTGCAATTGAAATAAAAAAGATGAAGAGCGGCACCAGCTTTTTCCTCATCTTCGGACGTAACTCATTAGCCATATACTTGCTATCGGAGTTGCTGCTTACGGTGTTTCAAACCATTTGGGTAAAACCACAGCTAAGCTTTTATGACTGGATCAACCAGGTGTTTTATCAAAAGCTATTCCCGGGCGCTTTTGGTACGCTGGTATTTGCACTTTGTTACATGATGCTTTGCTGGCTGGTGGCGTACATGCTTGATAAAAAGAAAATCTATATTAAAATATAGGCGGGAGCTGAAAGCAGAAGGCCTAAAGCTGAAAGCTTTTTATAAGTTCTATAAAATAATTTATTGGCTTTGAGCTTTAGGCCTTCTGCCTTCAGCTTGACAAAATACAATACAGTGGCTTTGAATAAACTTGTTCGCGCTATATCATTTCTGATAAGTTTATTATTGGGCAGCAACCTATACGCCCAGCAAATAAACCATCTTCATTATGTTGACCCGTTCATTGGCACTACTGTAAGTAATGTGCTTACCAAATGGGGGAACAATGGCGGCTGTTATCCCGGAGCGGTTGCGCCGTCAGGATCAATGCAATTAAGTCCGGAAACACGGGTTGTAGGTGCCCGGGGATATAATTATGCTGATAGTTCAATTTATTACTTCAGTTGCCTGGGGCATATGAGTGGTTTCCCGGAAGGGTCGTCGGGGCGCCTTTACATAATGCCGTTGAAAGGTGGTGCCAATTTTGAGGCCGGTAAATCAAGTCTGCGGTTTTCGCACAAAAAGGAGACCGCCAGACCAGGCTATTATAGAGTTTATTTTAATGATAAGCAGATCACGACAGAAGCTACCACTACCGCAAGAACAGGTATGTTCCGTTTTACTTTCGATGGGGATGCTGATCCGCAAATTTTTGTCGGTGACGGTGGTGAGATCCGAGCTATATCTGATAAAATAATCCATGCTTCAAACTTCAATGCGGTTATAAATTTTAGCGAAGGATATACAGATAAAAAGGAAATTAAGGGAGGCTGGCTTTTCTCGTTCCCAAAAGCTAAAACAGGCGTTAAAGCGATCACTTTAAGGTTAAGTAAATCATCGGTAAGCAGTAATATCGCACAGCATAATATTGATCAGGAAGCAGGGAATTTAAATTTTGATGAAATATGTGCGAAAACGGGCCGTGAATGGGCTAAACTACTGTCTGTTGTAGATTTAAATGACAACAACGAACAAAATAAAACCGTGTTTTATACTGCTCTCTATCATTCGCTACTGTTGCCATGGGTTGCCGATGACGCTGATGGCAATTATCGTGGCGGCGATGGTAAAATATATAAAAAAACAGGGCAAAACCAGTATGAAGCTTTTTCTCCCTGGGATACATTCCGGTCGTTACATCCTTTGCTCACTTTGCTATACCCGCAAAAGCAACAGGATGTGATCTTGTCTATGTTGGATGTATACAAGCAAAGCGGTCACCTGCCTACCGAAAGTATGACGGGCAACCATGCTGTTCCAATTATTGTTGATTCCTATTTGAAAGGGATTGTGGAGTGTGATAAAGATCTTGCTTATAAGGCGATGAAGAAAGATTTGGTTGATGGACCATTTGTTCAGTCAGACATAGAAGTTTATCACAAAACGGACTATGTACCCTTTACCCGGCCCGAGTCAGTTACCCGCACGGTTGAGTATGCGTATGATGACTGGGCGCTGTCGCAATTCGCGGATAAGGTGATGAATGATAAGCCGACTTATCAGTTACTATCAAACAGAGGTTTTAACTACCGCAATCTTTTAAATAATGACGAACTCTTTATGCTTCCGCGCAATGGCGATGAGTTTAAGCTTCGGCCCGGTACATCGGGTTATAAAGAAGGCGACAAATGGGTGTATTCCTACTTTGTGCCCCAAAATGGTAAAGACTTGATTAATATGGCCGGCGGCAATGAGCAGTTTGCCGCCCGTTTGGATTCAGCTCTTCGTAATAATGTTATCCTCTTTGATAACGAAACTGTTTTTCACCTACCTTATCTGTTTAACCAGGCGGGCAAGCCACGGTTAACACAAAAGTGGGTAAGGGATATTATGCTAAACAGGTTCAGTGCTACTCCCGGCGGTTTGCCCGGTAATGATGACCTCGGTTCAACATCCAGCTGGTATGTTTTCAACTCATTGGGAATTTATCCTGTGTGCCCGGGCAGGCCGCTTTACTCCATCGGTGCGCCATTGTTTAAATCTGCAACCCTTTATCTGTCAAATGGCAAAAAGTTTGTCATCAGCAGTAATAATTCAACATTAAAAAATAATTATGTACAATCGCTGCAGGTAAATGGTAAGGCCTGGCAGCAGTTGATCCTGCCGCATTCGGTATTGATGAACGGGGGCATGATGACTTTTAATATGGGTAAAGAGCCCGGTAGCTGGCCAGCGAATAAAGATCCGATTGAACTTTCAACGACACAAAAAAACACTGCTTTTAGTATAGTGAATTACTCGGTCAATAAAAAAAGTATAGTTCCGGATGAACCGCTTGTAATAAACTTCAAGCTTAAAAATACGGGAAGCAAGGGCGTTAAAACTGTAAAGTTGTTAGTCAATGGCAAGCCCTATGGCTATAAGAATTGTTTGGTTGAAGAGGGACAAACTATTCAGGACTCTATTGTGTTTCGCCTTTATCCCGTAGGGAAATCAATACTGAAACTTGATAACACAATTCCGTTTATAGTTGAGGTGAAATTGCCGGAAAAGCCTCAGGAGCGCCCGTTCGAAATATCCGGCCTGGAGGTAAAGCCGATGATCAGATTAAAGGAAGATCAGCAAATTAGATACATCATAAAAAATACCGGTGGACTTAATCAAACCTTTATCATACCGGTAATCCAAAATGATTCGGTTGCTTTTAATGATAACATCAAACTAAATGCGGGTGAGGCTAAAATTATCAGCCATAATATAACAGCCACTCAAAAAGGGTTTAAGTACGTGAGGGTCGATATTGCTAAAACCATGTATAAAGTTTATCAAAGCGGTATAGAGGCCTTATTGCTTGATTTCAGGTCGATCGTTCCTGGCAAAGCGGTAACTGATAGTTCGGGATTTCATAACAACGGGAAGATTATTTCAGGTTCAATAGCAAATAATAAAGACCGGCTGTTGTTTGGCGACAGCACTTATGTGGAAGTCCCAAACTCACCGGCTTTGGACAATATGGATGAATCCATTACCATGATGGGATGGGTTTATCCAATGGGTAACGAGAAAGGCTTGGTTGATATCATTACCAAAGGCGATAATCACGTGTTGCAAATGACCGATAACAGAACCCTCACCTTCTTTGCCGGCGGGTGGGGCAGGGGCGACTGTACTGTAAACCTCGCTGCCAACTGGCAACAGCACTGGCATCACATTGCGGGCATATGCAATGGCAAAACGTTGTATGTTTATATCGATGGTGTTTTGGCGGGAACTTCCACATTGGAGGCAAGCACGGATCTGTCGGTAAATAACAAATGGACGTTGGGCCGGAACGAGGAGTTTCCTTCAGAGCGGATCTTTCATGGTTATATCAATAAGGTAAAGGTGTTTAAGGCAGCATTATCTGCTGATGACATTAAAACTATTGTATCGACGGAAAAACAATAGCCCGATATCGGTAAAAATCTTCAGAAAAAAATTTCCGCTTTTCGCCGATATGACCTGAAAAATAAGAAATTTGCCAGGCCTGTTTAAACAAGCCTAAAAAATCTATCTGAAATGATCTTAAACATTTGCCCGAAATTAAAACGGAATATCTATTCGTTGCTATTGCTTTCGTTGGTTACCACCGCAGTAAACGCACAGCAAAAAGCAAATAAAGCTAAAAAGGACGAGGTTGACTACATCAACCCGCTCATCGGTACCGCATCAACCGGTTTTGGCAAAGGTTTGGACGGTGGCGGTACTATGCCATGTGTAAATGTGCCGTTTGCCATGACCAATTTTGTTGCCCAAACTGGTGAGAATAAAATGAGCAAAATGAGTTATACCTATGAGGATAACTCCGTAATAGGCCTGATGGCCTCGCACCAGCCAACTGTTTGGATGGGTGATTATGGCTATGTATCTGTAATGCCTCAAATTGGTAACCTTCGTGTACTGCCTGAAGAGCGTAAGCTGATGTTTGACCATAAAGATGAGGTAGCTAGGCCCTATTACTATTCGGTAAAACTAAAGGTCGGCGCTAACGCAGGCATCAAAGCCGAGATAGCCGGTGCTAATACCTGTGGCATGTTTCGTTTTACTTTCCCTAAGGCCGATCAGGCACATCTCATTATCCAGGGTATCAATCTTAATTCTGCACTTACTGATTGGGCTAATGATTTTAAGATTAGGATGAAAGAAATGCGCGGCTATGTGCATATTGATACGGTGAATAACGAGATAACCGGTTACAATCCCGACAGGCAATCGGCACAGCTTGGTCCGCCGTTAAAAAACTTTAAAGGCTATTTTATTATCAAGTTTGATAAGCCAATCCGTAGCTATGGTACCTGGGACAACCAAGCCATCAAAAAGAAAAGCAAAGAGCAGTTTGGTACCCGCATGGGCGCTTACGTTTCCTTTAAAACAACAGGTAGTACAGTGGTTAAAGTTACTGTAGCTACCTCATTTATCAGCATCGATCAGGCACGCCACAACCTTAAGCGTGAAATTCCCGATTGGGATTTTGAGAAAGTGGTTAAAAGTACCCGTGATAACTGGCAGCAACAATTGAAAAAAGTACGGGTAGCCGATATCACCGACGGACAAAAGACTATTTTTTATACGGCAATGTTCCACACACTACTTTTCCCAAGAGAATCTTCGGAATATGGCAGGTATTATAGTGCTTTTGATGATAAAATTCATACCGGCGTTTCTTACAACGATTATTCATTATGGGATACCTTCAGGGCTTTACATCCTTTGTTGATCCTTACCCAGCCCGAGCGCGTAAATGATATGGTGAAATCGCTGCTGCAAATGTACCAGGAGGGTGGCTGGATGCCGATGTGGCCTAATCCAACCTATACCAATATCATGATAGGTACCCATGCCGATGCTGTAATTGCTGATGCCTACATCAAAGGTTTCAGAGGCTATAATGCCGCTTTAGCTTATGAGGCCTTACACAAAGACGCATTTACCGCCCCCGATGGAGATGTTCAAAAAAAATGGGGCGACCGTGACCTGTGGACCAGCTTTGAGGCAAGGGGAGGGCTAACCAATTACCATAAATTAGGGTATATCCCTGTTGATAAAACTAAAGAGTCGGTATCCCGTACCATTGAGTATGGTATTGATGATTACTGTGTTGCCCAATTAGCAAAGGCTTTAGGTAAAACAAGCGATTATAACCAGTTGATGGGTTGGAGCAAAAACTATAAAAACGTATACAATAGCTCAACCGGCTTTATGGCTCCACGTAACGCCGATGGCAGTTGGTTGACCCAGCCGGATAGTGGCTTTACCGAAGGCACCAAGTGGACGTATACTTTTGGCGCTATGCAGGATGTACCCGGAATGATAGCTCTCATGGGCGGCGAAAAAGCTTTTGCTGATAAATTAATCCACAATTTTAACGATGGACATTACCGTGCCGATAATGAACCTGGACACCATTACATCTACCTGTTTAACTATTGCGGTATGCCATGGAAAGCGCAGGAACTGGTAAGGCAGCATACGTCATGGCAAAATTTCAGAAATGCGCCAATAGGCATAAATGGTAATGATGATTGCGGTCAAACATCAGCATGGTATATCTTTAGCACGATGGGTTTTTACCCGGTAACGCCTGCATCGGGCATGTACAGTATCGGTGCGCCGCAATTCCCTTACATAGCAATGAACCTGCAAAACGGAAATAAACTGGTGATCAAAGCCACAGGTCTATCGGCTCAAAACAAATATGTAAAGTTGGTTACATTTAACGGAGTACCTATAAAAGACCATATGATATCGCACGAGCAAATCAGTCATGGAGGTACCCTGGCCTTTACCATGACCAATATCCCTCAAAAAGATTAATTAAGATGCAGTAGATGCCCTTACAATCAGTTGTGAAGGCATCACTAATTCTTGCTTAGGTTCAATAATCCGCCCTGACAAGCGGCCGAAAAGTATTTCGGCCGCTTGCTTGCCCATATCATACGCAGGTTGTAAAATAGTAGTAAGCGAAGGGTTAAGTATGGCTGCGGTAATTTGATTGGTAAAACAAACAACTTTTACATCGCGTGGGATTTGTAGTTTCAGTTCATCGCAAGCCAAATAAGTCGCGGTAGCCAGCTGTTCAACCGTAGCTATGATACCATCGGGTTTAACGGTTGCCAAATGCGCTTTGATCATATTTACATTTTCGTCTGTATATTTATTGGAGCAGGTAACTATTCCTGTATCTTTGGCTGCAAACCCATTATCAACTAAAGCATTGCGATAGCCTTGTTCCCGGGCGGTTAAAATAGAAGGATATCCGCTGATGGTAACCAGTGAGATGTTTTTACATCCCGCTTGCAGCAGATGGCTGGCGGCATTGTAGGCGCTATTATAGTCGTCGGTTACTATTTTATCTGCAGTAATATCCTCGCATACCCTGTCAAAAAAAACTATGGGAATGCCCGTTTCCTGTAATGTTTTAATATGTCCGGTATCCTGGGTGCTGCTGGCTACCGACATAATGAGGCCATCAACGCGTCCGCTGGCCAGGTCGTTAAACATGGATGCTTCCCGTTCATAGCTATCATGAGTAAGGTAGATGAGCGCATGATATTTTTTTGGGGCGACAATACTTTCAATGCCGTTAATGGCCTGGCTAAAAAAGCTGTCGGCAATTTCGGGTATGATGATGGCTATTGTATTACTGCTTTGTTTGCGGAGACTACTGGCATAAGCGTTAGGTACGTAATTTAAACGCCTGGCAGCTTCCATTACCCTCAGTTTGGTTTCAGGACTTATATCATAGCTATCGCGCAGCGCTTTGGATATGGTTGCGGTTGAAAGGTTAAGCTCTTTCGCAAGCGTTTTCATATTCACCTTATCATTCTTGTTACCGCCGCTCATTTTTAGTATTGGTTGTGTTTAATTGTGGAGCAATATAACGAAAAAGATGTTCAGTAGTTCGGCGCAACTCAACCTGAACGGAAGAACGGCGTCTATATGCTAAAACAATCTTGGGTACGATTTAAATGAGAAAAGGCACAATTTCTTGCGCCTTTCGTGATCCCGCTGGGACTCGAACCCAGGACCCCAACATTAAAAGTGTTATGCTCTACCGGCTGAGCTACGGAATCATTCTTTAAATTTTCGCTTACTAAAGCAGGGCTGTTTAAAGGCAGCTTTTGTTTTTAAATAAAAAAGCCTCTTTTCAAAGGCTTTGTGATCCCGCTGGGACTCGAACCCAGGACCCCAACATTAAAAGTGTTATGCTCTACCGGCTGAGCTACGGAATCATACTTTTCAACTTCTTGGTTCGGTTAACCGTTTCCGTTTAAAGTGGTGCAAATATAGGGTTCTTAATTATTCCCTGCAAGCTATTTTTTAAATTAATGTTAAGCTTTTTTTAAGCTGTTAAAAACCAGTAAACTACAATTTTAGAACGGCTATTTTACCGCCATTTCCGGCTAATAATACAAGCTTGCCATGTTTTGCCTTACGGCAAACGTTAAAGCTTGTGCTGTCTATTTGTTTCCATGTTTTGCCTCCGTCAGTAGTAATATTACTCCCGGGTGTGCCTGTGGAAAGAAATATCCCGGATTTTATGTGCTCAACACTTGATTGAAAACCTGCCGGCCCTGTTTGTGGTGGTGTAAATGTGAGGACAGGGTGAACCGCCCGGATAGTCGCCACTGAATCTGTTTTTTTATCACTGGCATAATCACCCCCAACAATGATACCGGCATTTTGCCCGATCGATATTGAAAAAGCGCCTTCACTGCTTTTTCCATGTGTAAGAGGAAGGTTTGAATACTGCCATTGGTTATTATAAGGCTGCAAGGAAATAAGCCTGGCGTTGCTGCCTCCTGAAACGATGTATATTGCCTCTTTGCCTGATACTCTCAGACATGTGCCGCTTGCGGCAAATGATGCCTCTCCGGGCAGTGCATCCGGGGCATTTTTTGACTCATTCCAGGTTTCACCGCCGTCTTTGGTTTCCAGTAATAAGAATTTACCGTTGATCGGGTCGCCTAAGATGTAACCATGAAGGTTATCGGCAAAATCCATGGCGTCTAAAAAATAGGTGGTATCTGTTTTTCGATATTTTTCCTGCCAGGTTTGGCCGCCATCGACCGTTTTTAAGATGAGGGATGGCGTGCCCGAACTCATGATCACGGCTTCCTGATCATTGAATGCTTCGATATCCCGAAAGTCGTATTTTTCATATCCCTTTATTTGTTGCCAGCTCCAGGTTTTGCCGCCGTTGTTAGTTTTGGCGATGTATCCTTTACTGCCGCTTATCCACGCCGTATTATCATTAACTACTGATAAACCACGGATACTTGTTGGCTTATCCTGTTGTAAAACGGTAATAGTTTGTGCTTTCAGGACAGAACTGAACCACAAAGAACAAAGTAAGGTTCCTAAAGTAAAAATGCGGTTTAGCTTCATTATATTTGATATAAAGTGTTTTATGAAACCTAAGTTAGATTTTCAAAGGCCGTTAAACAACATAATATTGATTTTTTAATTTATTAAGTTGCAATTTGCCGGAAACGATTATATTTGCACGCTTGTTAATGAAACGATAAGCCCGGATGGCGAAATTGGTAAACGTTGCGGTCTCAGAAGCCGTTGAGAATTGTCTCTTGAGAGTTCGAGTCTCTCTTCGGGCACGCCTTTTTTAAGTGAGAAAAATTAGAATGTGAGAGTTGAAAGATTCTCACATTTTTTAAAAGCCCAGGTGGCGAAATTGGTAGACGCACCATCTTGAGGGGGTGGCATTCGTAAGGATGTACGAGTTCGAATCTCGTTCTGGGCACACCTCTTAAACAATTGTTTTTAAGATTTCTTTCCCTCTTTTAATCCACGGACTTCCTGCTGTAATACATTAACTTGTCCTTCCAGTACTTTCAACCTGATCTCATTGATCCTGCTTTGTGTTTCCTGCGATGAACGGATATCTTTAATGTCGCCTTTCAATTGGAAGTAGCCTGTCATTACCGAAACAACAATACTTACGGTGCTGGCTATGGTGACTATCATATTCTTTATGGTAATGCCTCTGATCTCTCTGTGTTCAAATGTTGTCATGATGTAGATATATTGATGAATGATTGTAAGAAGCAGCTGTGCTGTTATATGATCTTTGAATTGAACAAGACCGTAACTTCTGATACCTTAAGCAACCTGATCTTCTTATTTATATTTGGAGAAAATTCAAGGATGAAAAAAGCGATATTGACCTTATGCGTCGGTGAAAAATATATAAAGCTATTTGATGAATATTGCCGAAGCAATTGGGCTGACTATTGCGCTATGTTCGACTTTGATCTTATTGTTATTGATACCAACTTAGATACATTGGAACGTGCATTAAAGCGATATCCGTCATTGCAAAAGCTTCTAATTTTATCTCAACCATGGTCAAGTAAATGGATCAAATTGTGTGGGTTAATACTGATGTAATTATAAATACAAATAGCGCGTATGGTATTACAAATAAAATACCGTTGGAAAAAGTAGGCGGGTTGATCAGTATGGCTATTCCAACAAAAGAAATATTTGAGATATCATTTTAAAGGGGCTTTAAATGTTAGTAAAAAAGTCAATTAACGTATTTGTCGATTAGTCGCCTCCAGTTAAAGTATCCAGCAGTTGAAAGATGTGTACCGTCAATTGTTAAATCTGAGTCTATCTTATTCCCTTTTAGAAAATCAGGATAAAGATTTATAGAAGTTACCTCTTTAGCTAAACAGATACTTTCAGCTTCTTTGTTATAGTTAACAATCTTATTATTTAAGCTGTCGATATCGGTGGGCAAAACAGACTGGACATAAATTTTTGTATTGGGTGACTTAGCTTTAATAATGTCAATCATTGTGATTAGATGGGATTTTACTGTATCCGCACTTATACGATATTTAAAATCATTTACACCAAATTCTAAAAAAACCTTTTGAGGCCTGCGGTAAATTAGCCTTTTAATTACCTGTATGCCATTTTCAGATATACTTCTGGCAAATCCCTTGTTTTTAACTTTAGGATTGTTGAACTCCTTTTTTATGGGAAATCCCTCGGTAATGCTTGTTCCTAAAAATATGATCTCTCCGGTATCTGACTTTGATTTTAAATAGTCATCCCAGCGATCTAATTTAACGTTATGAAAAAGCGACCAGTGGCTATAATAAAATCGCTTCCCAATAAAAAATAGGATGAATAAGCGTTGAGTAATAAAGAAGCAATCAACACCCCTTTTTTGAACTTATTATTAATCATCAAAATTATATTATGCTGTAGCTAAGATATAACTTATTAGGTCAAAGTTACTTCTTTGAATGTTCCGGTGCCAAGATAAGCGCCACGAACAAATTGCCTTACTAAAGCGCTCGTGCTTGTTAGCGTTTGCTGAAATACTCCATTGTTTTTAAAAGTAACTAAAGAGCCGTTAATAGGCCATCCATCAGTTGCATTAACATAATCCAGTGTCATGCCTTCAGGCCATGCAGTAAAAGCTTGAGAAAAGGGTATTGAGCCAAAACCACCGCCAGCTCCAATAAATGCCACTTGCGCTGGCAATGGTTGTAAAATGTAAAATGGTTGCCAACCGGATGCTGACCAGCCTACTCTAACATAAAATTTATTGTCCGTGGCGCTGAAAGAGGATAACTCCTGCCTATACATATCATTACTAAGATGATGTGTGATTAAAAATCCATTGATAGGCCATCCATTTACAATTTCCACATACTCATAAGACATTCCCTTAGCATAGGTAGATGGCAGGGCCATAAATAAACGTCCTGATTGACTTAAATCTACTATGTCATTCCGTCTGTAATAAAGCGGGAACAGAACTTCGTATGTTTTACAAGCGATAAGCACCTTAAGCGACTTTCCGGGGTGAATTAATTCATTTGGCCTCCCTGTGTCATAAGGAATGAAATAATCTTGCCCGTTTCTCGCATCCTGCCATAGAGCATATAAATCCATGTAGCAGCAGCAATACTTTCGTGCAAGTACACGTAAACCCTTATTGTATTCTTCGTTAAAAATTTCCCCTTGATGATTCTGATTATCATCTGTAGTAGTATTCATTGAACAAAGGATAATAGCAAGCTTATCTTTAGTGAAGTTTGAATTTCCACGAATTGTGCTTAATCCGGCGTCCATCCGCTCAAGCAGCTGTTGTGGAGTGGAACCATTTGTATCATTTATACCCCATCTCAAAATATAGACATGCGGATTTAAGGCCAAGTCATCTGCCAGGTAAGTAGAAAGCCAATTGACCGTACCTTGTCCTCCGTAACCATGATTCAAAAAAGTAAGATTTGGTATATAGTCCCGAGCAGCTAATCTAATACACACCTGATCAATCGCTGTATCTCTGCTATCATCACCGCCCGCTGTCGTACTATCACCTGAAAATATGATCTTTAAAGCCGTTGGCGAAGATGCCGTTTGATTAACGTACAATTTTTTGTGGAATGAGCTCAAATATTCAGTACCAAATATGTGTTGATAATTATCCGCATAGCTGTTTAATTGCTGTTTTACAGCGTTGCCGTTAGGACTATTTCTTAAAATACGGACATTACCTTGTACTTTAGTACCGTATTTATTAATTGGGATTGACGATACAAAGAAGTCGCCTGTGTCTTCTATAACACGCTCTGCTGCCAAAGCTGCATTCACCGCCGCCGTATCATCCGTCACACCATCCCCAACAGCTCCATAATCAACCCTGAAAGATTTAATCTGCCCGGATGGTTCAGACGAGCCGCCCCCGCCACTACCAGAAGGCGCATTAATCCAATGCAAATCACCATCAGTGTTGCTGTTTTTTGCCAGGATCTGCCCACTTGTCCCTCCCGAAGGAATCTTAAATAGACCGGTAATTTGAGCCTGCAGCTTCCCTAATGCCTGTAAAATGCTATCGGTTGCTGATATTGCCGAGGCGCTTCCGAATCCAATACCTGTAAGTACAGCGTTTAAAACCCTCGACAATGTGAAATATTTATTTGTCGCGCCTTCGGGTACAGCATCGGTAGTGCCGGGCGACGCGACAATTTGGATGTATGCCGATCCGCTCCACCTATATTCATTGTTGGTATCGGTAGTGATATAGATTTTTCCGGTTTCTCCGGTTGCTGGCAGGGATGCATAATTGGCAATCTCCAGTACATCATCAACGTAGCTGGGGAGCTGGGCTGCCGCAATCTTTCCGCTGCCATCTAAACCCGCGTAGCCATTAGGTGTGTTTTTGTTCTCAATTTCCTCAAATTGTACGCCCGAAACTATCAATGAAATTCCGCCTCCCCAGGCACCGGCGGTCTTGGGGCCAAAAAAGTAGTAAGAGGAGGTGTTGATATAAAAATCGCCGTCGGTACCCAGGCTGTTTGCCGGATTGGTTGTTCCATTTAATATGGTTTTGCCGTTTGTACCATTGGTACCATCTGTTCCGCTTGCCCCTTGTGGTCCCTGTGGGCCTGTTTGCATAGAGAATACCTGGTTCCAAGCTCCGGCAGTCTTTTTGTAAAATATACCGCTTACGGTGTTTATAAATGTATCGCCATTATTGCCGGTTGAGGTACCAGGACTGGTTGTACCATATAGCACGGTGGTATCGCCGCTGTTTCCTGTTGCTATGGTATAAACAATTGTCCAAACACCAGCAATTTTTTGCGCGAAGGAGCCTGCTGCAGTGTTTATAAATACGTCCCCGTTTTTACCGCTTGTGTTTTGCGGAAGCACCGGGCCGAAGGTTAGGTTAGCTCCGGCGTTTAGCCCTGAATTGATAAATTGAAGCAAGGTGGCAAAATCGAATTGATAATCGGCATTGTTGTTGATCAGGATTGATCTGTCTGCGGTATTTATAGTTTCTGCTATCGGGAGTTCGCTTATTTTTTTATCGTTTGCCATCAGTTTAAAAATTCGGTTATTGGTAAATTGTAATTGTTAATTGTGCCCGGATAGTTGAAATCAGTTTTGTCGATACCACGGATCCGCGGGCCGGACTGGCGGCTGCTTTTATTCTTTTCGTTGTAGCGCCAAAGCGGAAAGTTTTCCTGATTATCTCTTAAAAATTTTTCTATATCATTGGTATAAGCATTGGCTATACTGCGCTGTTGTTGTACCAGTTTTACTATTTCGGGCGATGAAAGGGCATCGCCGTTATCGTGGCGTTTAATAACTGGTCCAGTTGCAGTGTAGTGTACAGCGTCGTTTTCAATAAAGCGGGCAAAGGTGAAATAAACCAGCGCGGGAGCGAGGCCTTCGTATAATACGATGCGGCCATACTCGTCAAGATATTCGCTGCCGTTTAACAGATCTTTATAAGCCTGCGGCGCATCATCTTTTATAGTGCCGTCATCATTGCAATAGGTTATTAGCTGGTAGTACAAAGCATATCCTAAAAATGGTTTTAGGTCGAGCTCCTGGGCCTTTTTGATAAATACTTTGAGCCGTTCGGGTTTAATGTTTACGTTAATATCTTCATATTGTTGAAATATGGTTTGATTAATTAAATAGATCATGGCATGGCCTCCTAACTCCTGTTAAGGGATTTGAAAATGTTATTTACGTTTGTGTTGATTGACCTGAAAGTCGAAAGTCTTAAGTCTAAGGCCTTGAGTCAGTATTTCTTTATACTTAGAACTTAAAATTAAAGACTTATGACTTAATTTACTGGCAC
The DNA here is from genome assembly GCF_049949235.1 of Mucilaginibacter sp. R-33. Lineage (NCBI taxonomy): Bacteria > Pseudomonadati > Bacteroidota > Sphingobacteriia > Sphingobacteriales > Sphingobacteriaceae > Mucilaginibacter > Mucilaginibacter sp. R-33. The sequence continues at coordinate 3,364,629 of NZ_CP188089.1, read as the reverse complement.
ATAGCTTCTGCTTCGGCTTGTTTAAAGCCGTATGCGTATACCAAAGCGGCTATTTTGCTTTTTTGAGGAATGGTTGATTGCAAAAGCTCATTGATGGCGTTTCCAGCTTTAATGCCAGGGGTATCGTCGGCTGCTATTGCCGTTACCGGCACAATATTCCAGTTATTATCGGGATTAAGCTCTTTGTAAAAGTGTCTGAATATTTCGGCAAAGGTTTCTGACAAGTCCAGTCTATCAGTGGCGGTATTATCATTAAATTCAAGAATAGCCTGCTTCTTTTCGCTACCGTTGCTTAACCCTGATGATTTTTCGGCGTTGATCAATTCTTTTGGCACCGAAAAGCCTTTAATGATGCGGGCTTCCACAGATCGTTCAGTAGTTTCAAACAGCTTATCGTTATTCTGAATAGGGTAGGCTTTGAATTCCGGTTTTGAGTTTTCATCTTCATATTCAATTACGATGATCTTTTGCGCGCTTTTTGCACCCTGAAATGCGCCCAGGTCTTTTTCAAGCTGCGATGGTATATTGGCCGCTGAGTACTCATCGGCATCAGGCCTGGTGTTTTCGGCCTCTTCACGGCGTGACTGCATGAAAAGCATGGTCGACGGCAGGAATCCGGTAGTTACCTCCCTGTTGTTGAAAATCTTGATCCCGGCCTCGGTTTCAAAATCCTCCCATACCGAATCTGCTTCAATTAACGGGTAATCATCAACTTCCGGATTAAAATAAAACAACTGTCCTTTGTAATGTTCCCATCCGCCGGCCCGGGATACCTGTTCCCGGATCACCTGCGGATCAGGGTTATACCTGTCTAAAAAAGTGATCTTGCTGCGCATGATGTTTTTCCAGGTTTTGCGGCCCCAATCCGAGTATAGCGCGTATTTATCGGCTGTTTCCGGGGCGTCAGTATCACCCATGCGGATATCTTCGAACTTCACATAGCTTACTGATACAATCTTAAAATCAGCATTGTAATTTAGGTGAATGCCGAAACCAGTGAAAAGTGCTTTGTCGGTAGCCAATGCCTTTAATAGTTTGGCAAGGGTCAAGCCTTTAGAGTTAATTACCTGTTTGCCTAGGTTTCTTTCTTCAAACCCGTTACCTGCAATAAATTTCGTCCTTTTGTTCCAGCAGTCTTTTGCGGTAGGTGATCCGGCTACTAACTCAAGCATGCGCTGCGGATAAGCATTATCCAGGTCATAGTTAAGAATACCATAGGTTTGGTTTGGTCTTACCAGTATTCGCCGTTCAATTTGCGGAAGATAGGTTTTCATTTTGAACCTCCTTTGTTTGAATCTTTATTAGCCATTGATTTGCGCCTATTCTTAGATTGGATTATAACTCCCCCTTCAGGGTGACGGGGGGCAAACAGCGCTTCTAAATGTGGATATCGTTGTAAGTACCATTCTGCTTCTTCATCGCTCAGGTTTTCATTGCAATGTATTGCTGCCGAACCAGGTACAAATTGATGAAAGCCGGGTTTAAGCATGTATTTCTTTGTTATTGCGTCATCAGTCATTTGGTCATTAGTTTTAGGTTAGAAAAATTAGATCTTAATGGTCATTAGCCATTATACAATGACTAATGACCTCATGACACAATGATTATGCTGTAACCAGCGCCTCGAGGGCCGCTAAAGTGCTGGCATAAGTGGCGCTGCCGGTGCCGGGAGCAATGGATACCGCACGGGGAGGGTAGGGCTCTTTCATTTTATCCGGATTAGTGAGCTTCAGCTTGTAGCCGCCGTCAAGTGATTCATCAGCGGCATTACGTTCGGCATCGGTTAGGATCAATCCGTTTACCGCGCCAAAAAGTTCAATAGCCGAATCGCTTGATTTATAGTTATTAATCGCTATGGCGCGTACGCGGCCATATCCCATGGCCATAAGCTGGCCTTTGATATCAACAGATAAACCTGCTATGTTGAAATCTATCTCTTCGGTATAACGCGGGCCTACCTGTGTTTTTGTTTGTTTGGAAGTAGTATTGAAACTGTTATTTGTTCCTTCAAATTTGTAAACTTTGGCATTGCTCACAGCGGTTAATCCTTTAACAATAAGCGGGTTGGTTGTGTCATAAGTGAGCACAACATCATCCGCATTAAAGATATAGATCACATCCTCAATACCCGATGTGATAGGTTCATCAGTGCCCAGGCTAAAACCTGCGTTTATTTTATTATAAATTGACATGTTATTATTGGTTGATTAAGTTAATGGTTGATTAAGTTGATTGGGTTAGTTAGGGATAGGGTAAAGGGTCAATAACCACTCACCGAACCAACCCAATCAACAATTCACTAAGCCGACAGGTAGAACAGTTCGTTGGCAAATTTGAAATTTACAGCCGCTTTCATACGGGCTTTCATGCGTACCACGTTATCGTTGGTGTAAGGCTTCAGGTAAACGGTTGATAACTCAGAAGCATCACCTAACAGGTCGACACCGAGGAATAGGTTTGACGACCTTGCACCTAAAATAGTATTGGCCTGCCAGTGGTTCATGATCTGGAGCGGAATACCCAGGTAGTCCATCTTTTTCATATCGGTAAAAGCGTTGATAACGTTTAATGCCTTGTTTGCCTGCGCCTGGGCATACGCATAACCCACATGTAAAGGAATCTGTAAGTTAAAATCTTCCTGAATCCTATCGGCAGGGTCAAGCTGGGCATAAACGCTGCCCAGCACCTGCAATACATTGCTTACGTTAATGTAGTTTACTATAGCCGCGGTAGCTGTGCCGCTAAAAGTTGCAGGTTTGCGACTGTTAACCTCGTTGTAGTTACGCACCAGCTTAAACGAGGTGGCGCTCGCTACCTGAATAAAGTAAGATTGGCCCTGAACAGCGATACCTGGCGCGCCATTGGTAGTATCTTTGCTGGTGCCGGTTACCGCAGTGATTGTAACCACATCGCCATCGGCAAGGGTTGAGGTATCGGCAACGGTTACGATGCCGTTTGCATCAATTGCTGTAGCTGCTAATGAGGTGGCGGGTTTGCTTAAACCTACTTTATAAACGCCTGAAGCCGCAGCTATTGATGGGAGCAAGCCGGGGAAATCGGCGGTAAAGGCTGCTTCTTTGGTGGCACCTTTGCCAAGCCAGTACAAGCGTTCGTTAGCAATCTGGATTTTTGTTAAATAACGCTGCACCATAAAGTCCGACAGGTCAACCACACCTTCATAATCCATAAAGGCTCCTGGTTTAAGGGATTGGGCTTCCCAGCTTTGTGCAAGCTTATCCCATTGTTCCTGTTTCATAAATTCGTAAACCACGGGGTCAAGATAGCTTTCGGTTTGGTGAGCGGTTGTACCCTGATCGGTAAAGATACCCGATGGGTTTTGCAGTACAACGTCGTCATCGACATCAAGGATTACCTTGCGGGCTTTTACGTCGTTAATTACCGTGAGCAGGCCACGTTTAACGGAATCGGCTTCCAATAAAGTGCTTGCCATAAATCCTGCCAGCGCTTCGCCGGCGTAGGTGTTGTTTGTAAATGTAAATTGAGCCATAAAGTTTAGCCCCCCGGCCCCCTAAAGGGAGAGCTTTGATTGTTTTAAACGTATAGGGATAGTGAGAATGGGTTAATTAGATACGATAAGGTTTAGTAATGTAGGAGTCGGTTTAGGAAGCTATTGCTTTTTTAACCGCGTTTTTCGCGATTTCGGTTTGCGGGGCAAAAAAAGGAGCGGGCTCTGAGTGGGTTTTATTACTGCGCTTTGAGCTTTCCGGTATAAAGGTTGATTTGATTTCGTTCTTTACTTCAGTACGTGTTTTTTGCAGGTGGTTGTTGGCTTCCTCAAGCGCGCTACGGGCTTCTGTTAACAGTGCGTTTTGTGCATGCAGGCGGGCTTTTAACTGCTGCATGCGATTTTGCACGTCGGCAGGTTTTTTAGCCGATTTAAATTTACTTTCAGGCAGGTCGTCATCGTCATCTTCTGCTTCCGGCGCATTTTCGGGGGCGGCAGGTGTTACTGTCTGAATTTTTCCCTGTTTAACGTCTAGTTGTTTACCATCGGCGCAGGTATAAGTATCGCTTATGGCGGGCGTAGTCATGTCTTCGTCCTGGTAAACTTCGGCACCTTCTTCAATTTGGCCTCCGTGATGAAGCGTACCTTTATCGGTGATGGTTTGCTTGTTGACCACTTTTTTAAAGAAGTTCATGATCTTGTCTAATACCGATGTTGTTTTCTCAATGAGTTCTTTGTTCTCGATGTTCATGCTGTTGTTATTTATGTTTAAGATTTTGTTGATGCATCGCTGGTAAACTGCCGGGGCAGCGTTTGTATAGTTTTTAATAAGCGCGCTGTTAGTGATCTCTGTTTGATAATCTTCTATTTGGTCGATAAAGCCGAGATCAAGGGCCTGATCGGCAGTCATCCAGGTGACGGAGTTGATCAAACTGTTTACGGTAACTCCGTCTAACCCGGATTTGTCCATGTAGATCTGTGCCAGGCGCTCCTGAACTACATTTAACATTTGTACATCTTTTAAGAGTTCATCGGCGTTGCCGCCTGTGCCAACCATAGGTTTGTGAATCATAAGCAATGCGTATTTGCTCATGATCACTTTTCTGCCGCCCATTGCAACAACTGAAGCTGCCGAGGCGGCCAGCGCGTCGATATAGGTAGTAACTTTACCGGGATACTTTTTAAGCAGATCATAAATAGCGATGGCATCAAATGCACTGCCGCCTACCGAACTGATGTGTACTTCAACGTCATCGCCCGCTGCCGCCCCAAGTTGGGTTTGTATGTAAACTGATGATAAATTACCCGAACCAATGCAGTCGGTTTCGGTATCGTATAAATAAATTTTGTAGCTCATATTGGTATTGTTTTTGTCCGAAAGTCGGGAAGTCAGAAAGTCCTGAAGATGGACTGGGGATTTTTAATTAGCTTGTAATAGCGGCCGTTTTTTTTACGTCTTATAATGCCGGCTGGCATGTATCAAAGGTCGTTGTTATTTTTTGTTTGGATGGTGACAGTGTTTTGTCAGTTGTTTATCTGACCCCGAATTTTTTGAATGAATTGAATTTGCTTCGGCTGATTCTGGCTATGGGCTATTTTTTGTTTAGCTGATTGACATAACAAATGTCGGCACAAATTTCTTTTAATCTGGTGACAGTGTTTTGTCAGTGGAAGAATTTTTAAGCTGCTTTTTCAGAAAAACAGTTGAGTGCACGCCAAATGGTACGTTCATCTTTGTTAAACTTGATTTCGGCCTCAAGTACAGCCTGATTTTTAGAAATACCGCGCGTTTGTTGTTGGGCATTTACCCATAAATAAATTTCACGATATACAAATACTTTAGTAGTGATGAACCCTGCTTTATACATGGCCGAGAAAATGCCTTCATCAAACAGCGTGTTTGCAATTTGGATATCCATAGAGGTTAGAGGTTAGAGGTTAGAGGTTAGAGGTTAGAGGTTAGAGGTTAGAGGTTAGAGGTTAGAGGTTAGAGGTTAGAGGTTAGAGGTTAGAGGTTAGAGGTTAGAGGTTAGAGGTTAGAGGTTAGAGGTATGTTTGTTGTGAAGATTGGCATAGTTTATTTATAGGTTTACTCGGTTTATGGTTTGAGCGAGGATGTTTTGCTGGTTGTTTATATCCTTAACATCTACATAAACGGGGGGGAAGTTATTGATCATTTGGTAGGCAAGCGTATTGGCCAGATCTTTAACGTCATTAACAGGTTGGTTATAATATCTATTGGCATTGCCGCCATCAGTAAATATACCGCCGATTGCATACCCACGGCCTGGATTGGGTATCGAAAAATCGCGACCACCATGCGCCACATTGATGGCACTAACCAAATTGCGGGCCCATGGATTACGCATGGCTTCAGAAACCACAACAGCTTCACCCGAACGGAGATAGGCATTGGTGTTATCTGTACGGCTGTAGCCCGGTAGCAATGCTCCTCGACCGTCAGATTGATAGTGTAAACCACCCTTCGCATATTGCGGAGGTTTCTGGCCTATAATAGTAGCAACTTGTATAGCTGTAGAAGCTATGATGCCCGGTATAACAAAGGGAGCAAGTATACCCGTTTGTGACGTTGCTTTGGTAATGGCCAATGCACCGTTAATAACGGCTTGTAATATCGATGCTTTCTGTTCTGCCTTAAAGGCCTTGACTTTTTCGGCAGCTTCCTTTTTTTGATATTTATCCTCAATGGCCTTTTTCTGTGTGTTTGTCAGGTTTTTATTGCTTAGTTCGGCTGATTTGTCTTTTTCCAATCCTCTTATTTGGGCATCGCTTTGAGTTTTAATGTTATTTTGAATGATGGAAAAAGCTTTGTCGGCCACTTGTTGTGCGCTTTGCAATGCGAATTCTTTGCGTTGTTGCTCGTATTGTTGAGTTAAAACTGTAATGTCTTTTTGCTTTTGATCTTCCAGCGCTTTGATTTTTTCGGCGTTACCGGTAGCGAGCCATATCTCATAGGCATACTTATCATTAATAAGTTGTTTCTCGGCATCTAATTTTTGGCCGGGCAGTAATGCTTTATCAACCTTTTTCTGATCTTTTGCTATGGTATCCTCATGTTGTTTGGCATCAATCATGGCCTGCATTTGCTTTTGAGCTTCTGCGAAATCATTCTTGTTGAAAAACTGGATCTTATCGCCAATACCAAGATGGAATTTCTGTTGAAGTTGCTCGCTTTTTTTGTTGTAATCTTCCTGGCTGATCAGCTTTTTATTAAATACATCATTTAATGCAACAAGCTCAATGTCGTAGCTTTGTTTATCAAGTTCAATTTGTTTGGCAAAGTCAATTGCTTTAGCTTGCAATAAATCGGCGCCTCTTTTTTCATGAGCAATATTTTGTTTATGATCTACATGCGAAGAACCTATTGCGTCAGATGTCTTTTTTAATTTTGCAAGTCTTTGGTTTAATCTTGCTAATCTGTTGCTTGTTTCGCTGCCATTGGTCTTGGCATCAGGCATTTCCAAAAGCTCGGCAACACGTTGTTTAATGGTCTTTATTGTGATAAATTTATCATCGGAAGCAAATTCTTTCAGGTCCTTTAACTTGTGTCCTAAATTTGCAAGTCGCTTGCTTGTGTCACCGTCAGACTTATTTGCCTCAAGTTTTTTTGATAAGCGGGACATACGATTTTCTATCTCATCTATTGTATTAAGGGCGTTGTCGGGAGTTTCAAATTTCTCAGCATAGTTTTCGGCTTGTTTGTTTAACCGCTGGTATAAATTTGCCGTTGCTTCTGACAGGTTTTTGCTCTTTTTCTTTGCTATTGTAAGTTCATCATCTGCATTTTGCTGCTGTATAGTTAAGAATATTTTCGCCTTTGCGGTAGATGCGGCACCATATTTCTCTTTTCTGTCGGCTTCCACTTTTTCAAAGTTTGATAACGCTTTGTGAGCTTCTAAGCTCTTTTCTTCTGCAGTTTGAATCTCCTTTTGCGACTCTATAATTTGATCTGTGTTGTTGCTTAATAATGCAGTTGCTGCGGCCCGGTAGTACATCATTTGGATATAATCTTTACCGTGTTGTACAATATTTCTCTCAGCGAAATCCAGATTATTCGTTTTACCGAGTGTTTCGCCTAAAGTTTCGTTATATTTTGCCAAAACCTCTTTTTTATCTGCATATCCATTCTTCGCTAATTTTATTTTCGCTGTGAGCTCCATAACATCAGAAATAGCTTTTTTATATCCCGAACCTTTAAAAGCTTCTCCCATTGCCTGTTGTTTTATTTTAAGCTCATCTATAGCGTCGCCGCCTTTGAATAATGCCGACACCCAATCAATGATCACTCCACTGTAGTTTGCCAACAAAGTAATGCCTACAGAAATAAGTGAGTTCCAGGATAGCATTGATGAGGCTAATTCCTTTAATATGTTCTTAGGCTTTTGCCCTGATGCTGCGAGCTCCTTATTTTGCTCATTCAGTTTTTGCATAGCGTCTACAACCTCTGGTAGTTTTTCGCCAAGTGCTTTAAGTCCATCCTTTATGCCATCAGCAAATTCAGGTAGTTTGCTATTTACGCCAATTATTGAGGTCTTTAGTGCATCTAAGGCATTTTTATATGCTTCAGCCTTCTTGATGTCATCGTCGGTTATACCCGCGTTGTTGTTTTGATTTATCATGGTATGTTTTGTTGAAGTTTATATTATAAACAGATTTTGATGTCCTGTACCGCCGTTCTCTGAGCTTTTTGGATAATGTAATTTGCAATATGCCAATTGGCATATTGCAAATGGGTTTAACAATAATTCAGTTAATACAATCCTGTTTAACAACGAGGAATGATTTCTTGATTACAATTTCTTAGCGCCCCGTGGGGAATTTCAAAATATAGTTACTGTATTAAAATTCTGGGCAGGATCGGCAGCAGGCATTGCTGTTGTCGACATGATGTTAAACGACAGTGGGAAAGGAGTTGTTTAACACCAATGCTCCGTAGAATGTCTGTATCTTGCGGACTTCAATGGAAAACGAAGAAAATAATCGCTGACAACATTTTTTAAGTAAATAACGCTATCATTTCACACACAGGCTGACTTTTAAAAGTCCACCTGTATGTGAATTCAATACTATTTGTCTGCTTTCGAGCTTACTCGCGTAAGATCAACTTGAATTTCCGGGTTATTAAAGAGGAATTCCGGGGGAGAACTACTGATATCAATTTGATTAGTATCCCTTTTTGAAAAATTGCCACTTATCCAAACTTTATCTCCGTTATATAAATTTGCTAAAGAGTCTTTAACGGAGATTTGATCAAATGTTACAGCTGCATGGATGAGAATGGAATAATTTTGCGGGTTTTTATCGTCAAGAACCTTTCCCAAAGGAGTCATAAACGTTACATCGATATATTTTGAGGGCCAATCTTCTACTTTCAGTTTATAAATGGTTACCGGCCATTTGTGAAATGAACTTTTAAGAGAATCAAGGATGAAGCTATTCAATTTTTCTTTCTCTGCATCAAATAATTCAGACTTTTTTATTTCATTATATTCAGAGTTATAAAGGGAATCGTACATAGATAGGCGCTTAACCAGGGACAATTGTTGTACAGTACGATCATCCTTAACGGGTTTCGACACCGGTTGGCAGCTGTAAAAGAGAAGAGATAGTAAAAAGATTTTTGAATATTTCATCGTGTTAAGGTTGTTGACTAATTTTTTTAGTAAAAATATGAAAAAAACAATTGCGGCAAATGTTTAATCAGCTTTAATTTAGGTTGCCGTTGCTAAAATGATTGACCTTGTAAAATCTGGTAACGTATTATTATCAATTTCGAATGGTAAAGCCCAAAAACGCTATGACTATTAAAATAACTGTAATAGCAAGTATGCTATATTTCTTTTTATTGGACATGGAGATTTGTTTAGGTAAGAAAGATTCGATCTTAGGCGATTTTTTTATTTTTTGAAAATGGGAGATTCTTTGTTCGTTATCTCGATTGCCCATACATAAAGAGGTCCATCTTCAAATTGGTATCCAACTGGTGGATCACTATCAAAGTCTTCCTTTATTAGCGCTTTTTTGTTTGTTGTCATGGAAAAGAAAATCATCGGAAAATATTTATTGTTCTTATTTTCCATGCTTTGAATTTCGTATCCGGTATATGCACCTATACAAGCGGTTTTGTATTTACGTAAACTATCAGCACTTATTACCCAGCCACAGCTTGCCATAGACGGACGTCCGTTCAAATTGCCGGTTATCGGTTTAACTTTTCTATATAAGGTTATATGAGATGAACTATCAAGCAAACGATCTCGAGCATATAGTTTGTCATTAATTTTAAAGTGGTTATTCTTAAAGTTAAGATAGTAAAGCGTTAAAAAACGTTTATTATAAAAAAATACGGCTACGATTATTAGGATAATTGAAAGGCTGTTAATTAACCAAATTGTTCGTTTCTTGTTTTTTTTATTGTTCTGTTGCTGGCTTTGGGTTTTAATCATGATTATTTAGGTTTTGCTAATATTTTTGGTAAATATAAATGACGGCTTGGATAAATCAAATATCTGGACGCAATATATTTATTGATATTACAATAATTTATTGGGAAGTTGTTTTTAACTAACTTGAAATAATTATCCTAATTTAACCAATTCAACCTTGGTAGGCTGTCCTTTACGCCAGCTATCAATTTTGTTGATGTAATAATAGCAACTGTCTTGTTCCAGATAAATCGGAATAAGCAGATCAAGTTCCAATATATCACGGGGGGGAAGTAAGAAATATCTGACAACCTTTTTCGTTTGGGTAAGTATCTTTTCGAGTTGAGGATAATACATTGTTTTTAAACCAGGTTGCACACTACCGTTAACTCCCGGTTTATCGCAGAAGCAAAGATTAAACTCGCCGTCGGGCTTGTAAAAATAGGGAACAGATACGACGTCATTTACCTCCATAATCTTTTCTCCGTCTGTAAATTTTACTGTGGGATAATCTTTGAGATTGAGTAGGTTTAGTTTCTGATCGATCAGTATTCTTGGTGATGTACTAATGCTGAAGTCGTTAGTATCGTTATCTGGATCAAGTTTTTTGATTTGTGCTATAGTGCCGCCTGTAAAAGCCCGATTAAGGGTTGGAGCAAACTGGCTTTCAAACAGGTCGGCACTTGCGGGTAGCGTTTTATCTTTAACCACAATTTCTGCGTCGGCAAACTTTTTAGGCAGTACATTATCATCATCCTTGCATTTCATGTAATTAACCTGCGCGTATCCGCCAAGCTGGAAGCTAATAGTTTTGCCCTGATCGATGCATTTGCTGGTCCAGTTTTTTGCGATTGGGATATTATCTACAATATCAGCAAATGGGTTAAACGACACGGTGTGGGTACTGTTATCTGTTTGGCATACAATGCCGAAACGTTGCAGCGTATCCTTCAATAAATCTTTCTGACTTATATCCGGAAAAATGCGTTCGCATTGTACCTGCTGGCCATATAAAACCGGTTTCTGATCAACATCGAACCTAAACACAGCGCCTTTATGAATAAAAACTGTAGTATTATAACGATGCAGGTGAAAAGTGATGAAAACGGAATCTCCTTTATTAAGTTCAAAATCATATGTGAGCTTTAAATTCTTAACCGGTTCTGTGCGCTCACGGGTATTTGGTGGATAAGCCTTATCCGTAAAGCTGATTGTTTGCTTTGCCACTTCGCTTGAATGACCGTTTGCTTCACGATAGTTTATTATGAGTTCAAAATATCCATTGTCACCGGTATTAGCAATGCCATGCATATCCAAATCCAGTATCAGGCTTGCAGTGCCGTTAACCCGCTCTTTTGCATGATATTCCTGGAACCCAATTGGTAATGTTCTGTCCGTATTATCATTGGCGTGCATACCTAACTGCCCGCCATCAATTACAAGCTCGTTATTTGTAACGTACAACATCGATGCCGATTTACTCAAACCGTCAATAGCGTTCTGAAGATCTGAGCCATGCTCAAACTCGTCATTGGCAAACTGGCAAATAAGTTTAGGATATAACTCATTTTTAAGCAAGGAGCCTGTTGCTTTATACCCTGTGTTTTTGATCATTAACTCGATTGCTGTTTTAATGAAAAAGCCGGGGCGCATGGTGTACACATCTAAAGGTTTATCAAAATCAACCTCATTTATCGAGCCATAATCAACAACTGGCCATATCCAGCCATCTGTCTTTTTTTGTGAGGCGATAATGGTATCCAGATTCCAGGTGTGGTCAAAAGCCTGCCACGGCAGGTTTTTACCCAAATTGGATGTGGTGCTGCTGCTATCGCCCATGTCATAGATTTTTCCCTCCAACGCGTCAAAAAAATCAACATTGCCACTTAATATGGTGATGTTGGCCATATCCTGTTCAATGCTGTTAAGCACAGCTAACCCATAAGGGATGATTTCAAGCCCATCCTGTATAATTTTAGCCTGATAATTATCATAGGGCAGGTTTGTAGTAAAAGCTACCTGATCCGGAAAACCCAGAATTTGACGGTTACGTTGCCTTAGTGGTATCTTAAACTGGTTGCTGGTATTGCCCTGCTGGTTTTTAACTTCGGCCAGATTATTGATCTGGAAGGTAAGCGCAATAGGGCTGTCATCAGTTAAATCAACCAGTTGGTCATTAATATAAAGTTGTATCTGATTCATGAAATTAGCAAATGTTAGTTGTTGACCGTTGTTTAAAACAATTGGTTTATTATCAATAATTTATTTAAGTTTATGATCCCGACCAATTAACCTGAAACAGCATTCAATGCATGTAAAGTATCTTTTGATAATTGCCATATTGGTATGTTGCCTGGTAGCATGCAAAAAAGATGATAAGGCTGCTAACCCTGTAGTTACTATTACAGGTAAATGGTACCTGAAAAAATATCATACCCGCAGTTATAAAAACAATGTACTATTGAGAGATACTGCCCGTACAGATTACTCGGCTGCTGATTTTGAAATTTTTAATAATGATGGTTCAGGTTATACGTCAAACCGCACTCCGTCGGGCGAAACGGCGCTTATTAAATATCAATACACTTTGAAGGATAAAGTATTAACCATAAGTAAAACAACACCGGCATTTTATGAAGGCACTTATACCGTTAATACACTTAGCGAAAATGCACTTGAAGTAAGTTATGAAAGTAGTATAACTGTTGATGGTGATTATTACTATGGGATTGATAACATTAGTTTTACGAAAGAATAGGGCGGTTACTGGCTTTGAATATTTATCGACGGCATGTTGAATGTTACGCTAAACGGGGCTTGCCCGTTGCGGGTTTCATATTCGCTGTAGGTAGCCGTATTTATCACAATGGTTTGCCACCTGACAGGATTTTTATTTACCAGCATTTGTACCTTTGGCGAATATTTAATTGACTGCAGCCCGCGGATATCATTTACAGAAAGGTCTTCGGCCATAACCTTCATTTTTTGCCCTGCACTTTTGCTGATCACTTCTTCAATTCCTTCCTGGGTTTGCCAGTTTTGTACAAAGTTTTTAATTATAACAGCATTTTGAACATCCAGGCTTATTTCCTGGTTAAATACAAAACGATAGTAATTCCAGGAACCACTAAGCCCGATCCATCTCAGGTATACTGAATTATCATCAACAGCATCATCTATCCGTATAGTTTGTGCTTTGGTTAACGAATGCGAGCCATTTTCATCATCATACCTGATCTGGATATTGAAGTAATAGGCCACGGCCGGGAAGTTTGCATTAACCATAAGCCGGTGCAGGCCGGCGGGACCTGTTAAAGGCATGATAAAAGATGTCTGGTTCCCAATACTAAATTTGCTGCCATCTTCATTCAATATCCATGAATCATCTTCGTTTTGTAAATAATCGGGTTGTGAACCACCCGGTAGCGGGTTCCGGTTAATATCAAGCAAAGTAAGCAGGCAATAGGGTTGGAGGCCGGCCATCTCATCGGTGCAGATAAACCCAATATCGAATGGGTACCCGGCCGAATACACAGGTTCTTTAAAATCTGTTATCCATTGTGCAGGTGAGTTAACGTTTGGTACATAAGCTGCAAGGTTGCTGCCATATTTATCCCCGAGCTGTTTGGCCGCATAAACCACATAGTACGGATACCGAATTTGACTGAAGCTGCTTGTAAATCCTTCGTTTGAGCCATCATCATAATGCTGGGCGTACTCAACCGTATAAGCGGCGCAGAGATTGGTATCGCGATGATCAACCTGGTTGTAATCGCTGCTGTCGGCCGGGCGCAGCAAACTCTGTAAAAAGTTTGACAGGTCCGCTTTTACTAAGCCGGTATTATCCGGCCGGTTTACTGATTTTATAGCGGATAGGTTATTGGTAAGCGGATCGTTATAGGTAATGCGGGTATGCAGCTCATAATACGGGTACATGCTGTTGATATTAATAAAACCGGTAGTGTCACCGTTTATAAAGGAAGTATCAATCACTATGCTATTGGTGCCGGTTACTTTTTCAATGGTATAAACTCCTTTATAAGCGTTCGTATTCAGATAGATTTTATCCCCTTCCTTGACTTTAACCAAACCTGTATTGGTGTCTTTAAAATTGGCGTTAACACTGATGCAGGCATGCCCTTTTTCGCCGTCGGCTGTTATGTTGTTAATCGTGAAATCTTTTCTTTGATAGGTAAACACGATAGGATTGAACGCCGCGCTCCAGCGTGATATATATCCATCGGGGAGCATTACCGAAGGGTCACCGGTTAACAGATTGGTGGATGTTGAAATACTAACCTCCGCGGTGTCTGTACAGCCTAAGGGGTTACTGTCTTTTACAAGTATGTGTTTTAACCCTCCGCTTAGGTTTGTGAAAACAGGAGACGCCTGCCAGTTTACACCCAGATCGATACTATACAATATGGATGCAAAACTTGAGGTCGCGTTAACTGTAATCTGAGCGTCGGCAGCTCCCGGGGCCGACTCGATCTTATTAATAGCTATATAATTTATCTTCAGATCACAAACAGAGGGATTGGGGGAAGGATTGTCACCGGCTTTGACAGCAATTATGCTGAACGATACATAATTACTCCGAATCATATCGCCCTGGGGACTATATTCGTAATCCCTGATGATACCTGAATAAAGTGGGAATGATTGCCCGGCTACAATAACGGTGAAGGTGCTTGTATACCCGTTTTCGTTACGCTGATAGGTGACTTCGCAGTTATTGCCATTGGTAGGCTGCCTGGTATCAGCATCAATAATGCTGATGAATACATCGCCCTGATCGATTTGTCCCCCGTTTTGGTCGGGGTAGGTTGTTGAGCTGATGGTTTCATTAATAGTGGCTGTTATATTCATTTTTTATTGGTTAGAATGAGGGTTTAAAAAGCATCAAAATACATGGCCGATAACGCTATGGTTAAACCAATACCGGTGGTGTTAACATCAAACTTGTTATAAACCGGCACACATTTGGCTTTTTGCCCTGCTTTGACCCTGAAGTACCGGCCTTCGCCTTCCCTGTATTTTGAGGCTTTTACCACAAATTGGTTAGCCATTTGCAGTGCCTGCGATATATAGGTTTCATTTTCGGCCGTGAACTGTCCAAAATCTGTTTTGAACAGAAACTCCATATAAACGGTGAACGTATTATCAACCGAGCCATTAACCTGCGGACTTACCTCAATAGGCTGAAGGGGGTAAAGAAATACGCAGGGAAAGGTGATATCATCTG
Source organism: Mucilaginibacter sp. R-33 (assembly GCF_049949235.1). Taxonomy (NCBI): domain Bacteria; kingdom Pseudomonadati; phylum Bacteroidota; class Sphingobacteriia; order Sphingobacteriales; family Sphingobacteriaceae; genus Mucilaginibacter; species Mucilaginibacter sp. R-33. The sequence continues at coordinate 3,349,472 of NZ_CP188089.1, read as the reverse complement.
CAAGGGTATTCAGTTCGGCCTGGGTGCCATAGGCAAATGCCGGGTTGCCATTAAGTGTTTGTACAATAGCTTCTATTTGGTTACGCATAATAATTCAGACCCCGATCCCTGGGTTGGGGTGGTTTGGTATTTAATAGCCTTGCAGGGATAAGGCGCTTTAAGTTGTAGTTTGAGATAGCTCGCTATATCGTTTTTGATATTCAGCTTCGGTTTTGTTAAGCAGCAGTTTGGTAAGCAAGCGCTCATATGGCATACTCATGATCAAGTCCCATTTGGTAATATCGCCGCCTGCTAATGAGTTTACAGTGTTGATGTATTTAAATTTTTCGAACGACTGGATTCCTGCCCTTTTTTCCAATACGGTAGGAGCCGATGCCAAAAGCTTATTCTCGGCATCGATAAGCTGGGATAACAGGTAAAAAAATGCTTTGAGATGGGCAGTGCCTCCGTTACCCGTAGCTTTTTAACTTCATCAATAAAGTTTTCGACTTCATATTCGTTATATTTTTTACCCGTAGCCCTGCAATAAAGGTATTGTGCCAATACCTGGCAGCAGGCGTTTAATGATGGGTTAAAATGTTCCTGCCAATCATCTTCGCCATGGGTTTTTATATGGGTATTTATTTCTTCGGCTATGATATCGCGGGCTGCCATAAAAGCACCAGCAGGCTCAACCGAAAGGTTTTGCATTACTTTTACCTTTGTTTTTTGGAATGGTGCCCCGCTGCCCCCTGATAGCATAAAAATTACCTCTTTGGGGATCTCGTTACTGTTGTACAGGTGTTTAATCTGGTAGGATAAAGAAAGCACGGCATCGCCAAACTGGTGCAGATCATCATAGTTTTTGATGTTATGAAGCTCAATAACCGGGATGCCCGAAAGTATGCTGATGGCCTCCAAATCTGTTATATCGGGCCGGGCCTGCAAATCCATTAGTTGGCCCAGGGTTACTTCATTTAATTGCGTTGGTATCCGGACCCGCAACTTGCCCTGGGTTGTTTTTAATATTTGTTCTGTCATATTTATTGAGCCTGTATCGGTTTTGTGGTTTTTGATTATGGATGTTTAGATCAGCCCGTGTAAAACCCCTGCCTGTTGAATGCTTTGCCTGTGCGGCAGGCGCGAGTGGAGTTTTCCGGTACCGTTTATTTTTAGTTTATTAAGGGCGATATACCTTAAGGGGTCTATCAAATGATTCCATGAGTCAACCGGTTCATTGATGGTTTTGCCTGTTACATCTACGCGCCATTTGTAACGGTTAAGCTCGTTACGCAGGTTTGTACTATTGCGGGTTATATTTATTTTGTAGCGTTTAAGGATATCAATAGAGTTTTTAACACTATCGGCGCCTTTTTTTGCAGGTGTAATGCGCCACCCCAGGCGTTTTAATTCTTCTATTGATTTGGGTTCTGCACTATCTGCAATAATTTCGCAGTTAAAACCTACACCGGCCTCTTTTAATTTTGAGGAAATATCTGTGTTGGTGAGGCCTGTTTTGTAGAATAACTCGTTTACCCACAATTCGCCGTTTTGCTGGTATACTTCAATGCATCCGGTTTCATCATTAGTAAAACCAAAATCTAACCCCAGGGCTATCAAACGGGCATCGGCCGGGATAGATTCGCAGATATACCAGTTGTCAAATATAAGTCCGGTTGTTTTGCCGGTTAAACCACGGGCATATACCTTCCATAGTTCAATATCAACAGTTTTTAACGCTTCTATTTTATCACGTACTTCCTGACCTAAAAACGGGTTATGCCGATGGTCGGACACGATAAGCTGTACTCCCGGTTTACCAATTAAGTGCTCATGTACCCAAAAGCCGGTATTGGGGTTATAGTCAATAAAAATGCGTTTTTTTGTGCGCAGGGCCAATTCTGTATATACATCCCATGTAAGGCCATTGGCTTCGTTGATAAACAGGTAATCGCGCTTTCCGGATTTTGCATCCTGGCCGTTGTCGTAACTTTTAAACTCAATAATACTACTGTTAAAAAATTCGAAGATCCGGTCGCTTTTATTATAGCTTTTAATTTTTGCCTGTAATACCGGCGAAGAGCTATATATATTTAGCGCATCACGCAGGGCGCCTGCTTTAAGGTTAGGGATATCCTGTCCAACTATGGTGATCACCTGTTTGGGGTTTTCGCAGGCAAGGCAAAACAGCGCCTGCTCAATGGCAAATGTTTTACCGCTGCTGGTACCTCCCTGGTTAATTACCACATGCGCGGTTGAGAGATAATTTTGTTTGAACAGGACAGAACAGTGAAAACCTTCCGGTTCTTTAAATGGAATGTCGGTGATTATTTCTTCATCGGTCATTGTTGCTGATTTTTAAATCTGATACCTGAACTTGCAACGGGTACCAGCTTATAGTTTTACCTCTTTTTCGCTACCGGCAGGGGGCGGGCCGGAGTTAAAGATCTTCACTTTTAAAGGTTTTCCTGCTTCTGTATTTGGTGACGGATCATGTTTTTCGTTCCACCCCATGTTTTTTAGCGCGAACATTGCCCCGGTTGCATTTTGGTGCAGATGGGCTTCATAACAAGCTTCTACGCGTAAAACACCTTGTTTAACTGCCTGTGAAAACGGGCCGTGCTGTACATAAGTATAAAACTCCTGCCGGCTGCTAAAGCCAAGGGCAAGAGCCAGCCCTGATAGCGTTGCGGGTTCGGGTTCACGGTCCCAAACCTTTTGTTCAATAGTTTCTGCATTGTCTTTACTGTTTTTTACCGGTTTTTGTTCAATATGATATTTCCCCTTTATATAGGCGAAATATTTGTCAATAAGCCGCTCAACCTGGGCGGCGTTATTAAAGGAAGATATATTGGGTTTCATTATGTTTTAAATGCCGATTGGCATAAAAGAATAATCAAATGTCGGAAATATTTTTTACAATTACTAATTTTATTGGTAATTTTTTATTTGAAGCAGATATAGCAGATGAGCATAGGGTGAAATGAATAAGATGTAAATATTTTCTTTTTTAATAGAAAATATTTACATTTGTATATGAGCAAAGCAATTAAACGTAATACAGCTATTGAAGGCAGGCAAGGGCAGGCTGCATCCCGCCCCTATGTATTTACCGATGCGCCTATACAGGTTTTTAATGATCTGCTGATGCCTTATGAAACCTATTTTAAATCGCCTTTGGCCAAGCTTGGGGCTATAAAACAAGGGTTGCGTTCAAATTCCATCACTGATTTATTAAAGGTAACCGGTGCTACTCAAAGTGATATTGCCAAATGGCTGCATATAACCGAGCCTACTTTGCGTAAGCATTTGCAAAGCACACATGAGTTAAACCAGGGGCTGAGTGAGCACATCATTCAACTGTTTGAGCTTTTTGATAAAGGCCTGGATACCTTTGGCACCCTTGACGAGTTTAAAGGCTGGCTAAAACATTATAATCCGGGCATTGATGCTATCCCTTTTGATTTACTTGATACCATAACAGGCATTAGTATTGTAATAAGCCAGCTTATCCGTATTGATTACGGTGTGCTTGCCTAAAAATAATTATTGAATTAATGATTTAGTGAATGATTGCATTTTTTTCGCAAATTTATGATCACTAAATAGGTTATTAATCTTTCCATCTATCTTTTGAACGTTTACCGGATAAGTCAAACCAAATATGCCCATGACCGCAAAGGCTCAGGAATTGACGGCCGATGGAATTCATTGGGACAATATATGATCTATACAGGCGGTTCGCTGGCTCTTTCGTGCCTTGAAAAACTGGCGCATTCGCCTGGCACTGCTTTATATGCCGGTGATTTTTCAGTTATTATATTTCAGATACCGGATAATCTGCCTGTTTTTGAGATCACTGTAAACAAACTCCAAAAACTTAATGCCAACTGGCACAAGGTAATTAACTACCCGGTTACTCAATTACTTGGCGATACCTGGCTTCGTAAAATGGAAACGGCCGTATTAAAAGTACCATCGGCAATTATTGATCTGGAATATAATTACCTGCTTAATCCGGCCCATCCCGATTATAACAAAATAACTATTAGCAGCATAAACAAGTTCACCTTTGATCCGCGGCTTAAAGCGCAATAAAATCTTGTACAAACAAATAACTTAAATAATTATTTTATAATTGCACGGATAAACCTTTTACTTTTCCTGCATCGAATAATTATAATGGGTATTAATAAAACAAGCGTTTTAATTTTTGCAGGCTTGCTCATAAGTATCAGAGTACACGCCCAGGATAAAAGATACATCCCGATAGGGCACACTAAATATAAAGATACAGTACTGGTTACCCATCCCGACACTACTTTTGAAAAAGATATATTTGACGTTATAGGATCCATTTTTGGTGAAAGCAAAAAGCCCGGCAAAGTTGATTCTGTAACTTCAAAACCCGTAATATCAATTATTCCGGCTATAGGTTACACTTTACAAACAGGGTTGGCGGGTACTATATCAGGCAATGTGATTTTCAGGTTAGCACCCGATACCCGGATCTCCACCATAACAGTAAACCCTGCCTACACTCAAAATAAGCAGGTGATCGTCCCCATCCAATCAAACATATGGTCGAAAAATAACAAATATGATTTTATAGGCGATTTCAGGTTTTACAAATATCCGCAAAGTAGTTTTGGCTTAGGCAGTAATTCTGACAGGGATAATGAAAATCCCCTGGTTTACAGTTTTTTTCGTTTCCATGAAACTGTTTTGCGCAATATAACCGGAAATTTTTATGCCGGTTTGGGGTATATTTTTGATGACAGGTGGAATATGTACGAGAAAGGGCAGTTAAACGGAAAAACGTCCGACTATGAAAGGTACGGCCCTGTTAGCCGCGCTATATCAACCGGGATAACGTTTAGCGGGCTCTATGACAGTCGCGATAACTCGATCAATGCATCGCGCGGATTTTACACCTCGTTACAGTACCGGGATAATTATACTTTTTTAGGCAGTACAACTGCCTGGCGCTCTTTAATTGTTGACGTGCGCAAATACTTCAGATTTCCGGAAAGCTCGGATAACGTGCTGGCCTTTTGGTCATACAATTGGCTGGTAATTAATGGCCGGCCGGCATACCTCGATCTGCCCGCTACAGGGCATGACCCGGGCTTTACTACCGGGCGCGGATACATACAGGGTAGGTTTAGAGGGGCGCAAATGGTTTATCTTGAAAGCGAATACCGGTTTAAAATAACCCGGAATGGTTTACTTGGAGGGGTAGCTTTTGTAAACGGCGAGTCGTTTTCGGCAGCACCGGGTACGGCTTTGCAAACTGTGCAGCCCGGTTTTGGGGCTGGTTTAAGAGTTAAACTGAATAAGGTATCCAAAACCAACATAGCCATTGATTATGGTTTTGGGCGCGAAGGGTCAAAAGGCTTGTTTATTAATGTGGGCGAAGTGTTTTAGTTGAAGTGTATTCTTTTGATTGACAGTGTATTGTTGGTGGCTTGAATTTTAATTTTTATAATTTTACGGCGTTGGAAATCCCCAAAAACGGCCTGTTCTCTGTTTGTTTTTGCATTTTTATTAAAAGTTCATTACCGCGCATAAACCGGCAACTTTAGCATGACTATTGACGTATATTTATATAAAGGTTAAAAAAAGTTAAAAAATTAATTCGTTTAACCATATTTAATGAAATTTGTAATTATTTATTGCTATGTTTATTCGCCAATAAGCCTATGATACGTACCAGTTTTACTAAATGGTTTGTTTTACTAAGTTTATCCATTTCGGTGGCCTTAACTTCCTGCCAAAAAGACGAGGAAGTGAAAGATATCAGCGCGGTTAAAACATCAGGCAGTAAGGACAGCGTATCATCAGTAAACATTATCAATACTCCGGGTAATTTTCTTGCAGGTAAAGGTACTTTAAAAGTTACCATCGAAGATTCAACTTACACTTTTGATGCCAGCCAGGATTCAATTGCATTCATAAACGTGCATAATGGCGATAACAAATACTTTGGCATCACAGCAATCAATAAAGCGCATAACATGAGTTTTGGTATCAGCTCGTTAGGATTAGCTTCGGTGAAAACCAGCAGCGACGTAGCAGGAAGCCAGTTTTTATTTAAGGTTGATGAAAAAAAACCTTTACTTCAATATACCCTTACCAAATATGCCGGGCAACAGGATTTTGGCAAGATTGATATGGACCAGTATAATCACGAAAATATGATTGCTAAAGGTACTTTCTTTACCTTTTTAGCTAAAGACGATAAGTCTGACTCTCCTTTTTACCGTGTTGAGGGAAGCTTCGAGCTACAGCTCAAATAAAATCCGGTTTTGTTTTTAACATTGGTTTGGAAATTTTATTCAGTAATATGAAGGTAAAAAAGCCATTACCTGATGATCATTAGTGCCGGGCGAGGCAGGAATCCGGCTCTTTTTTTGTACCTTTACGCAAATTTTAAAAACATTGATGAAAGTATTTATTGCAGGTCTTCCTTTAGAAGTAGATGAGGCCGAATTAACAGCTGTTTTTGGTGATTTTGGGCCGGTTAAATCGCTCAGGATCATTAAAGATCGCGAAACAAAAGAGAGTAAGGGTTTTGGTTTTGTGGAGATGGTTAACGAGGATGAAGCGAAAGAAGCGATACGTTGCATGAATGGAGCAAGTTATTATGGCCGCAGAATCACGGTTAACGTAGCCGAAGATAAAGGTCCTGGCTTTAACGGCGGTGGCCAAAAAGGTGGCTTCAGGCGTAATTAATACCCACTAAAACATTTATTCTTCATTTCAAAAATATTAGCCGGCTTAGTCCGGCTTTTTTGTTTTTATCTGCAACGCTGAATCATATAATTAAAATGGTGTTAAATAATTGAATGAACAAGAGTTGCGGGAAAAAGAATAATTTGGTATGTTTATTAGTGATTGGTAAGCCTCTGAATTTTAATAAATTATCATATAATAACCTTAACCGCGGTTTTATGGCTAATTATGGTTACTTTTTACATTGTCCGCACCCGGGAATTCCTGAGCTTATTGTAGATTTAAAATAACTACGGTGGGTTCTTTTTTTAAATCGGTAATAGCAGCGACTGTGCTATGGTTTACGGCTTTTACAGCTTTTAGCCAGGAGCCACCTGACCTTACTTATGTTACACCCAACGTTTATGGTGTAGGTACAACAATACCTGAGTTATTTCCTTCTAATTCACGCGGCCCCGTGCCTGCTACTATTTATGGCGAAACGAAGGTTATAGCTGGAACAGGCCAATTAGGGAACGTTAATGGTGATGCAGCTACTGCGCAATTTAAATTGCCGTACGGTATTAGCATAGATGCCAGCGGCAATATGTATATTGCTGAAAGCGGAGGAGGAATCCGCATGATAACTGCCTTGAGGCAGGTTTCATCAATTGGTACGGATGCCTTGCCTGGTCCGCCTTTTAATGTGCCTAAGCTTAACAATCCCCGAGGGATAGTTAAGGATAAAAGCGGGAATTTATTTGTAGCAAATTACAGTAACCATAACATATTAAAAATTATGCCTTCGGGCTCAATTACTGTATTTGCAGGAATTAATCAAAGCGGCACTGCTGATGGTCCGGGTAATGTGGCAAATATTATCAATCCCAACGGTATTGCTATTGACAGGGATGATAATCTGTATGTGTCTGATGGTAATAATGCGATTCGTAAAATATCTCCGTCGGGTTATGTATATACCCTTGCCGGCCAGCCTGCTGCAGGTACTTTAGATGGGATTGGGCCTGCCGCTCAGTTTAATAGGCCAGCCGGGCTCACAGTTGATAAAAACGGGAATGTTTATGTCGCTGATCAAGGCGGCTTTGTGATTCGTAAGATTACTCCTAATGGGCGGGTTACAACAATTGCGGGCAGTGGAGTTTTTGGAACGAACGACGGAAATGGGACAGCGGCCAGTTTTCAATCTCCTGTGGGGATAACTATTGATGCCTCGGGTAATTTATATGTAACTGATAGTGGAACGGGGACTATAAGACGAATTTTACCTAATGGCGACGTTAAAACTATAGCTGGAGGTGGTCCGGTAGGAGCCGAAAGTGGGGTTGGTGCCGATGTGCATTTTAGCAGCCCAAGCGGTATCGCAATAGGACCGGATGGCAATTTATATGTAGCTGAATATGGCAAAAATTCTATAAAGCGGGTTATAGCAACAGGTTATATTATTGATAAACCTTTGCCTCCCGGTCTTGTTTTTGATCCTAAAACCGGGGTAATAACCGGAACTCCTACGGTAACCTGGCCGGCTACCGATTATAAAGTTACCGCATTCAATGCTGGCGGTAGCGCAAGTTTTGTGATAAACATTAGCGTAAACACGGTTGCTGCGCCTGCAATTGTAGTGGGCCGCGTAACTGGAACAATGAGTACCTGTTTTGGGGCTGCCTCAACAAGTTATCAGAAATTTACCTTGTCTGGTACAAATCTTATTAACAATATTAGCGTAAGTGCTCCTGCTGCAGGGTTTGAGATTTCGTTATCGCCAACAGGAGGCTATACCAATAGCTTTACAGTTAACCAGGCAACGTTGGGTACGGCCGGTGTTGAGGTTTATATACGTTTGTCGGCTGAAGCGGTAGTAGGAGTGTGGACGGGTAATTTGTATATACATTCGCTTGGCGCTAATGATGCTGTTGCAGTTGCAACAGGCGTAGTAAATGAATCGGTTACACCGGCTGTTAGTATTGCTCAACAGAATTTAGGGTGCGCTGGCCAGCCGGTAACATTTGTTGCTACACCAATAAATCAAGGGGGCAACCCAATTTACCGGTGGTTTGTAAATGATGTTGATCAGGGTGTAAATAGTACTACGTTTACAACCTCATCAGTTACAAGTACTGATGCAATAACATTTATATTAACTAATACCGATAACTGTGCCACAATTGCCGATTCGCGCTCCAATAAATTATTTCCGCGATATAGGCAAGTAGTACCTGCGGTGCATATCAGCCAGCAAGCTTTAGTTTGCCCAGGCGAACCGGTTACTTTTGTGGCAACACCAACCGATGCTGGTGTTAATCCCATTTATCAATGGTATGTAAATGGAAATGCACAGGACGAAAATAGCCTTAGCTTTACACCGGCTACAATAAACAAATCTGATATTGTAACCTTTAGTTTAACCAATACCAGTGATTGTACTTTTAAAGCAACGGAAAAGTCAAATTCGTTGACTCCTCAATATAAACCACAGATAACGCCGGAGGTAAGCATTAATCAACAGATTTTAAGTTGTCCCGGCGAACAGGTGATACTTGTGGCCTTATCAACAAACGGTGGTGATCATGCCAATTATCAGTGGTATGTAAACGGAAGTCCTCAGGGTGCCAACAGCGTGAATTTTATAAGTTCTGAAATTAGCAGTAGTGATATAATAACGGTTACGCTCACCAATACCACCGATTGTACAAGCACGCCATCTGTTACTTCGGCCTCGGCATCGCCCATGTATATACCATTAACATTCCCAATAGTGACGGTAGAACAGCCAGATTTAGCTTGTCAGGGGCGGTCGGTCACATTTGTGGCAAATACCCATGGGACTGAGATCGCTAATTCTGTTTACCGCTGGGAGATTAATAATGTCGATCAGCATAATAACAATAAAACGTTTCCTGCGCCCACCACCATAACGGCTGCCGATAAGGTGACTGTTACGCTGATTAATACAAGCGATTGCGGTCCTTTGAGTGCGATTTCAACTCCGGTATCGCCTATATATAAGCCATTAGTAACACCAACAGTAACAGTGGAACAGCTCAACATAGGTTGCTCGGGCCAGCCTGTAACTTTTGTGGCTAATACCAATAGGAGCGAAGGTATTAACCCTGTATATCGCTGGCGGGTTAACGGTGTCGATCAAAATAATAATGGAAAAACATTTCCGGCACCTGCAACTATTACCGCTGCCGATAAAGTAACTGTTACCCTCGTCAATACCAGTGATTGTACCGATAATCCCGCTGGTGTAACCTCTCTTCCGATATCGCCTGTATATAAGTCATTGGTAACACCAACAGTAACAGTGGAACAGCCCAACATAGTTTGCTCGGGCCAGCCTGTAACTTTTGTGGCTAATACCAATGGGAGCGAAGGTATTAACCCTGTATATCGCTGGCGGGTTAACGGTGTCGATCAAAATAATAATGGAAAAACATTTCCGGCACCTGCAACTATTACCGCTGCCGATAAAGTAACTGTTACCCTCCTCAATACCAGTGATTGTACCGATGATCCCGCTGGTGTAACCTCTCTTCCGGTATCGCCTGTATATAAGCCATTAGTAACACCAACAGTAACAGTGGAACAGCTCAACATAGTTTGCTCGGGCCAGCCTGTAACTTTTGTGGCTAATACCAATAGGAGCGAAGGTATTAACCCTGTATATCGCTGGCGGGTTAACGGTATCGATCAAAATAATAATGAAAAAACATTTCCGGCACCTGCAACTATTACCGCTGCCGATAAAGTAACTGTTACCCTCGTCAATACCAGTGATTGTACCGATAATCCCGCTGGTGTAACCTCTCTTCCGGTATCACCTGTATATAAACCTCAAATTACTCCAATTGTAACTATTGCTTCTTCGTCGATTTATCCCGCCTGCGAGGGGGCAGATCAAACCTTTATGGCCGTATCGCCTAATGCGGGCAGTACCCCAACCTACCAGTGGCAATTGAACCATGTTAACGTTGGCGAAAACAGCGATAAGTTTACAAGTAATACCCTGAAAAACGGTGATGTGTTAACCTGCACAATAAGCAGCGCTGCACAATGTACAATGCCTGGTACCAGCAATGAGCTTTCCATTGAAACTAAAGCGTTGCCTACTGTGGCATTTAACGGAGAGCTTACTATAAAAAGGGGTGAAAGTATTGCCTTGTCCCCAGTTAAATCAGATGATATTATAGATTATAGTTGGTCGCCTTCAGTTGGATTAAATAATTCAGTTATCTCAAGCCCAACTGCGTCGCCAACGGTAACCACTGTTTATAGGTTAACCGTAACAACAGCAGGCGGATGTCAGGCCTCAGCCGCCATCAAAGTTAACGTGCTTGAACAAATGGTTATCCCGAATGCTTTTACCCCTAACGGGGATGGTATTAACGATACCTGGAGTATAGCCGGGCTTGCCGCATATCCAAATTGCATCGTGAATGTGTTTAACAGATATGGCGCCGGAATATTCCGTTCGGTAGGTTATGCTAAAAACTGGAACGGATCTTTCAATGGGTATGTGCTGCCGGCCGGGACTTATTATTATGTAGTTGACCTTAAAGATGGTAAGAAACCGCTGTCGGGGTACGTAACACTTTTAAAGTGATATATGCAAGCCAGCGCAATTAAGTAACTTGTTGCTTATGATGCTTGTGCCAGTGAATTATTAATATCGAGGTTATTAAGTAAGCTGTCAAGCTTGAGGTTAAATTCTTTCAATTTGATATCACCTCTTTCAAAAGCTCCTGTTAAGCGTGTCAGTTCCTGTTCAATACTTGTTACAATGGCATTATTGGCATTAGCGCCATTCTTTTGCAAATCTTCAATTACTTCTATTTTATGTTCTGCAGCTTTAAGCAGGTATAGTTGTTGCACATCGGCGGTTATATGACTATTGTCGCCAGCTTTTGTGTTTTGCCGTTTGTTAAATTCAACTAAAATTATGGCAGCAACGATAGCCGCGATTACCAGTATCATGATAGGTTCCATCTTCTTCTCTTTTATTACAACTTTATCACTCCCGGCAGAGGCCTGCGGTTTATAATTACTATAAATATAATTGAATAAAAAATAAACTAAAAAGGCATTGTTGATAAAATCCCCATTTGTGAATAACTATTGAGAAATGGTTGTGGGTTTTGTGTAAATATGTGAAGCTTTAAGGAAACAGGTTAGCTATGCCGGGTAGCTGTTGTAGGTTGCCTATTGAGCCGTTTTTCGTAGCACAGAAATCTTAAACCCGGCCTTATATCCAGGCTAATCTCGCCCGCCAAAACATAGCCCAGCTTTGGGAACAGCTTTTGCGTTGCCAGGTTCGCAATATTGGTGTCAATTCGTAATATATTTATTCCTCGCTGTGCAGCTTCATGTTCGGCCTGCATGAGAAGTGCTGCAGCGACGCCCCGACCCCGGTAGTTAATGTTTACAGCAAGCCGATGCGTAACTATGGCAGCTTCGTCGATATCAAGCCCGGCCTGTGCATATTCTGCATCCTGATCGGTAGTTATGGCAGCCACACCTGCTATTGCTCCTGTAGCTTCGGCTACCCAAAGCTGGTTAAGGTTAATGTCTTCTGTAAATACTTGTTTATTGGGGTAGTCATAATTCCATTGAAAATTACCTGTTGCCTTCATGCCAGGTATTACTTCAGCTACAAAAGCTAATATCTGCGGTATATCATTGAGGGTAGCCAGCCGGATTATCATTTTATCTGTCAAGCAAATCGTAATTAAAAATAGGGAAGTTTTAAGTCATGATAGCTAATTTTTGTAACAAATGACCAGTTTATTTCACCATGGGCGTTTTTTAATGAGGTTTTCGATGTTGATTTTATAAGTATGATAACCGCTCACCGGGCAGGTAACAATGGCGGTGGAATTTGTTGTTCTTTTAATAAATTCTACCGCCATGCGGGTTAATGGTTATGCTTTTTGTGAATGTCTTTAACAAGGCAAAGTTTTTTAATGTCGGCTACTTTTATAATAAATGGGGCATATTTGAGCCGGTTGCCAACCATTTCGGTTGTATTATCTGAATGTGCAATTACTTCATCAAGGCTATCACCTGCAAGCAGGCGTTTATACATTCGGTAATCTCCCCACTCAATGTAATAAACCTCGCCGGGCAGGATCTTTTTGTCATGAATTATTTTTAGTGCAACCCAGCAGCCGTTTTCAAGATATGGGTACATACTGTGCCCCCAAACCGGAAGTGCGAAATCGCAATCCTCAATGCCCGGGAAATTCATATGACCAACCGGCTGTGAATCATTAATGTCGTTATATACTTCTACGCCTGAAGCGGTTGCAGAAATTTCATACATAGGTATGCCCTCACTGTGTTTGGATATAGGTTTTGATTCAGAGAAATTCTGTTTTTTGTCCCCTGTTATGTAGTCTTTGTATTTTTCTTTAAAAACACGGAGTTTTTCTGGGTCTATGTTCTGCCGGCTCTTTATTATTTCGGTGATCGAGCTTGGCGAGTTAAAGCCTAACGCTTCAGCTAATTGAGCATTTCCGTTAAAGGCTTTTCCCTTAAGTTGGTTATAAAGTATGATAAACTCCAATGTTTCGGGGCGTACAATCTTTATTTTGTTTGGTTTTATCTCGTCTTCCATGATGAAAATAATTTAAAGATTTTTCTTGATTATAATAAAGATAATTCTGTATATTTGTTTCGTTGATAATTGCTAATGTAAGTCAAATTATTCACAAATCAAAATGTTCGGTTCGTTTTATAAAGAGTATTCTTTTATTTAAATACAATATTCTGTAATTTAAAATCAAGAAATAATATCAATAAATAGTCAATATCATACTACCATGCATATAGCATTTTCGGCCCTGCGGCAATTGACAGGAGGTAATAACAATCAAGATAATCGGGATACTGTGAATGAACATGAGGTTTTACAGCGCTTTGAGGGTTACAAAACTGCATGTGAAAAATATAGAGATGAAATTGCTGCTATCCAAAAGTATATGCCGGGATGGATGCCCGCTTTTAAACGGTAGTAACCTGGTTGCAGGTATTACGGCCTAAAATGCTCAATTAAAATAATACGAAATCAATACACTAATTATCATGATAAAAATTTCTCAAAAACTTAAAAGTCAGCTTTGGTGGCTTATTATATCGGTTGATTATGATTACAGTCGGATAACTATTGCCGAGCACGATATTACCGATGAAGTGCTTACTTTGTGGCTGGAGGATAAACAGGATTTTAAAAACTCAATTGATGAATGCCTCCAGATAGATATCCGGGTTCGTGACCTGGCCCGGATCATTAAAACCGAAAACCTGAATAGTTACGAGGGCAGCAAATTGCACCCAACCAAAAACTTTGCTTACAAGGCCCGCATCGAAATTAACACCCCCTTGCTATGGTATAAAGAGGATGCCTCGTCACTTGAACAGCACTGGACCCGCGAAGCTGTATTGAAAGCTTTGCTTACACAACTTGTAGAAGAGGGTGCTGCGAGCGATTATACGTATTAAGTTATCTATAAAATATGCTGTTTGGCATTGTTTGCATATCGCCACCCGTGTACAAAAAGCAATGTTGTATCACCTTTACCCGTATCTTTGTAAGCAATATAACTCCATGGTTGCTGATTTTTACGGTGCACTTATCAGTTGCGTTTTTGTTTTGCGGGTGCTGGGTGCAGGCATACCACAGTCCAATTGAGGTTGCCAGTGAAAACAATGCGGGTAACTTTTTCATACAGGCAGATAATTATATGCAGCAGTTTCGCTATATAAATTCCGTTTATGAAATAGGTTGCAGCAAACGTTTAACTTATTTTAACAAAGCGATCATTGTTGCATGAAGAAGGGCCGGGACGCAGGTTTCGACGCTATTTTACCTTTACCAACTTTTGTTCTTTTTCAATATGCTCAACGAGCTCCAAATCTTCGCTAACAGCTTCGGCTTCCGGACTTGCATAGTTTAGTTTGCGGAAACGCCACTGGGCAAAAGCAGGCTCCTGGAAGCGGTTTATCAGTTTAAAAAATTTGGGGAAATTGTGTACTTCTTCTAACAACAGGCCGGTTACAATACCATTGTTATCAAGTATTTCGCGTATGGTGTATTCCTTATCTTTGGTGATCCAGATCTCAAAGTCCTGCCGTATTTCAGCCATCTTTTCAGGATCTATTTTGTCGTTTATACAAATTACCTTATCGCCCGGTTTCATAATGATCGCAATTTTATGTATCCCTTTTGTTAAGGGATTATGAATGTAAAGGTCGGCTTTTTATGCGTATTTTAAAATTTGTGCAGGGTGGATTTTTGTGTTAGAAAAATATTCGAAAAAAGTTTTAAATATTATGCAACCTTATTTTATTGGCTTCGTATTAAAATGTATAATCAATGTTTAATATCAGAGCTTTATATGGATTGTTTTTATTTGTTTATGATTGCGGGGCTCGGACTGGTATTTGTTATTTTACAGTTTGATAAGCAACAACGGAGCAGGGTTAATTTATTGCTGAAGAACGCGAATGATGTGCAGCCGTTATTGATGAAACGGTGTATGGATCAAAAAATAAATAAAATTAATGCGGGGCTCACTGTTGATAATTGTCATGTGCATATGCGCGACAATGCGAAGCAAAACATTGGGGCAAGCCTGCAACAAATAGCAGGTGATTACCATGCAGGAAAGATCAGTTTGCCGGTTTATAATGATAAGCTTGGCGAATTGCTTGAAAATTTAGGAAATAAATAATTTATTGGTTTTAACCTGAGTTTATTTTATTGTCATATATAGTTTTTGTTGGTTAGTTTTACTTTAAGGTCATTTGCTGTTGGGGCATTTGACCTTTTTTGTTTCGGTGCCTTCAATAAAGCAATTATATATTGCATGGATAAACAAAATGATTATTATTGCAGTCACTTATGTCTGACGAAGCGATTATAAAACGGTTAAAGGTAGTTGTTAAAGAGCACGGCGGCCAGCTGGGGCTTGCCGGAGCCATTGGTGTTGATCAGGGTTTTATTAGTAAGGTGATCAACAAAAAGCAGGATATTAGCTATTATCTTATCCGGAAGCTCTGTTTCCAGCTTAAATACTCGCCCGAATGGCTTATTCTTGGTACGGGCGAGAAAATGATCAACAAACCCGAATCGGCCAAGCTTATTACCGAAATACAAATGATGCGTACCGAGGTGGATATTTTGCAGGCCCGTATGCGCGCCTACGAAATGGAATTGAAAGAGCTGCGCGCACAATTACATATAGAGGACAAGAAGGCGGTATAGCCACTCCAAATTCGCGTAAATGTAAAAGCCCCTTTCGGGGCTTGGTTGTTATTTATAGATCAGTTAATAGTTACTTATTATACGAGTATTGTAAATGAAAAGTTATTGTTATTTGCAATATTTTATAATAGAATCAGACGCTTCTTGTACGCCCATACTTAACGCTTTATTCATATCGGCGCAACCGTCCGTTTTATCATCAAGGGTTATTTTTGCAAGCCCCCTTTGTAAATAGGCCCGGCCTTTTTTCGCGTCGAGGCTTATAGCGGTATTACAGTCTAAAATTGCTCCGTTCAAATCTTTTAAATTTATTTTGGCGACAGCCCTGTCAATATATAGATCAGGATTGTTAGGGGCAAGTTTAAACACGGCTGCAAAATCTTCTTTCACTCCCTGGGCATCCCCGAGATTACTTTTAGCAATACCGCTATGCGAGTAAGCTTTTACATTGGTATCGTTCATATAAATGGCGTTATGATAATCATCGGCAGCGCCGGCATAATCCTTCATAGCCATTTTAGTATCGCCCCTGATTAAAAAGGTTTCGTCGTTTGAGTAAATTGACACGGCACGGTCGAGATCAGCGAGGGCGCCTTTATAGTTTTTAAGTTTGGCTTTTACAAAACCCCGCGTTTGCCATACTAAAGCGGTTGAATCTGATAATGAGTCAATTTTTAGTGCGTTGCTCAAATCGGCTATGGCGCCGTTGTTGTCTTCAGCGTCTGCTTTGGCGAGGCCCCGCTTCAACAATAGTGTGATATTTTTAGGGGCTTTAAGTACACCGGTATTATAATCGGCCATGGCCCCTTTTGCATCACCTATGGCGGCCTTTGCTTCACCCCGATAAAGGTAAAAATCAGCATTTGCAGGATTAAGTGCTATAGCCCTGGTAAATATTTGTACGCCATTGTTAGTGTATTTATAAAAATTATTGATTTTACCCAGCCGTGAATAACCATTTTGCTGTTGCGGGGCAATACTGATCAGTTTTTCGAGGTCAGTTACAGCCGCGGCATAATCACCCAGTTTGGTTTTTTCAATAGCCCGGTTTAAAAAGGCATAAGTATAAATCGGATTTATAGCGATGGCCTTCGTATAGTCGTTAATAGCAGCTAAGGGAATTCCTAAATCGCGATAAGCATCGCCGCGCGACAGGTAAGCTTCATCGCTTTTACTGTTCAGGCTGATTGCTTTTGTTAAATCAGTAATCACTCCTGCGGTATCCTTCGTGGCCATTTTAGCTTTGCTTAAGGTTACGTAAGCACTTATGCTGTTAGGGTTTATTTTAATTGCCGAATCGGCATCGGCTCTGGCGCCTTCGTAATTGCCTAATGCCAGCTTTGAAAATGAACGGCTTTGGTATGCATCACCGTTTTTGGGGGCAAGGGCAATAGCTTTGTTAAAATCTTCCAAAGCGGCCTGATTATCTTTTTTGTCGCTTTTAATAATTCCACGATATAGGTACAGATTTGAATTCCGGGGGAATTGCGCAATTGCCTTGTTGAAATAATCAAGAGCACCATTGGAATCGCCCAGACTGCTTTGGGCATTGGCCATGTAAAGCAAAAGGTTTTTAAGGTTGGGGTTGATAGCGGCTGCTTTCTTATAATCATCAACCGCGCCTTTAAAATCATTTAGTTTTGCCCTCGTATTTGCCCGATAAAAATAAGCTTCAGCGTTATCGGGATTAAGCGATAGTGTTTTGGTATAATCAGCAATGGCGCCATTATAATCGTTTATGCTGGCCTTGCTGCCTGCCATGTATTGATAGATTTCGGCGCTGTTAGGGCTTAGTTTAATAGCCATATTATAATCAGCAATGGCCCCGGTAAAATCGTTATTATTGTTTTTGGCAAGGCCTCGGTATTTATACAGATCGGCGTTGTTTGGTGTAAATTGAAGTGCCGTAGTAAAATCGGCAATGGCGCCGGTATAATCACTCATGTTACTTTTGGCATTGCCCCTGTAGTGGAACATGTCTGCAGTTTTTGGTCCCAACGCAATCGCGCGGTCAAAATCGATAATGGCCGCCTGATAATCTTGTATGGCAGCCTCTGCATTGGCTTTATATAGGTAGGCGTTGGTCAAATCGGCTTTCAGGGCAATAGCCTGTGCATAATCATTAATAGCTGCTTTATAGTCTTTGAGATTGCCATATGCATTTGCCCGGTAATAAAAAACTTCCGCGTTATTGTTGTTTAATTCTATAGCGCGCGTAAAATCTTGTATGGCATCCTTATAATTACTTGCATTGGCTTTTGAGTTTCCCTCTTGGATATATTTACTTGCTGTTTGGGCAAGTGAACATAGCGGCAAAAAAAGCAGAAATAGAATTTTTTTCATGAACACGGCAGCGGTTTATCAAATATCAATAAAAATCTGTTATTGACTATGGCAAAACTTATACCATCATGAAATATCTTATAACTAATAAGAAATGAATGAGGGGCAGTGGGTATTGGGGTAAAATTGGGGCGTAAAAGCCCCAACGTTAAAGAGTTTAATTAAAACTAAACAGGAGTATTCCTTTATTTTTTAGATCAGTGATCAGGAAAAAGAGGCTTCGTTTGTCCTGTCCTGATTCCGTTTTTTTCCATATGCTATCGCGGCTGTACAAAGCGCAATGCACACCAATAATGCTACCTCAATAACAACGTGAATTACCGGGACGTTGCCAGGGAAGTTTGACAACAAAATACCTGCGTCCGGAACCAACAGACCAACCAGCGGGAAGCAAAAGAACATTCTTAATATTATTAATTTTTCCATAATTATTAACATTTAGTATGACAATGCTAAGGTACGTATTATTTTTTTGTAATTTAAATAAAATTTGCATTCATTTAATTGAAACCTTCAAAACCAGCCGGGTAACAATTTCGAAAGCATGTTTTATAAAATGCCTCTGCAATTTTTAATAATTATTAATTAAGTGATAATAGAACATTGTTTGCCGGTTATTGTTTTAATGTTCGTGTTTTTTATAGATTTTTTTAGGGCTGATATAGGTTTTTAGCCCATATCAGGGGAAAATAAAAAATAAATTTTTAAATAAGCGAACGCTCGCTTATTTTAGTGTTGAAATGAGACCCCGCGACGAACATAAAGAATACCTAATACGCCAGAAGGCGATAGAATTGATAGTGGCTGAAGGTCTTGACGGTTTTGGGGTAAATAAGCTTGCGCGGTCCGCGGGAGTGTCACCAGCTACCATCTATATCTATTATAAGGATAAAGAAGAATTAATAACCAGTATTTGCATTGGGGTAGCCGAAAAGATGATGACCTTTAGTCTCCAAAATTTTTCGCCTGATATGGATTTTGCAGATGGGCTGAGGGTACAATGGCGCAACCGCCTCGAGTATTTCATGGAATGTCCGTTAGACATGGAGTTTATTGAAATTATGCGCTATACCCATTTTTATGAAGAAGTAACTGCTATGCTTGCCGTTAATTTTGGGCAGGTACTGGGCGCATTTATGCGTAATGCCGAAGAAAAGCAGCAACTGATCCCTTTGCCTTTTGAGGTTTATTGGGCAGTAGCATATGCGCCGCTTTATCAGCTTATCAAATTTCATAACCAGGGCAACAGCTATGTGAACAGCAGTTTTAAATTGGATGATAAACTGATGGAGCAAGCATTGGGTCTGGTATTAAAAGCATTAAAGCCTTGATTAGTATGTCAGCAATCACTATTAAACTTAATCACGTTAATTTGCCGGTGACTGATGTTACCGCCTGTTCTGATTTTTTTGAGCAATATTTTAACTTTAAATGTACCAGTGTAAAAGGTAATAATATGCTGGCCGTAATGGAAGGCGGGGATGGCTTTATCCTGGTGCTTATGGCTGATACCTTTAACCGGAATGGCAACAACAGTTACCCCGATGCTTTTCATATCGGTTTTTTGGTTGACAGCCATGAGCAGGTTGCCGAAGTTTATGACCGGCTGATAAAAGGTGGAATAGCTGTAACGCAAGCTCCGGCACCTTTGCGTGGTGGTTTTGGGTTTTATTTTAATGCTCCGGGCAATATATTAACGGAGGTTACCTGTTTAGCTTAATAAGTTTAATAATTAAGTATTAAATAAAATAATCAACTTATGGTACATGCATCAGCCTATAAAGATCCGCATCACGTGATGCTTTTTTTTGAAGAGATTGGCAACCTTGCGGATAACGAACAATGTTTGGTTGATAGAAATGGTTATTACGCTGATCTTAAAAGCAATGGCAAGGTTGTTATAAGCGGTAGTTTCTGGAACCAGGATAAAAACTTTGTAATTGTTTCTGTTTCAGACGATAATGAGCTTGTTCGTATTATTGAAAACGATCCTGCAATAAAACAAAATGTACTTGAATTGGTAAAAGCAATGCCTTTTTAACCCTTTTTTAGGGTGAAAATACGTAGTGTAAAATGGGTTAAAATACGGGGTGCGTCGTGCTTGTATATCCGTATACTGCACAATATTTTTGTGTAAACGGATGCCCATGGAGCCTTTTGAACTAAGAGTTAATAAGCGGACTTATAAAATTATACCTTCGGTTGTTAATGAAACCACCTTCAGTGTATTAAACTACTCGGCTTTTTACACCATAACCCGGTTAACAAAAGGTTGCTGGGAAATTATTGAGCATCGTTTCGGAGATCATCTGATCCCTCTGCAGGAAATAGGCCGCTCAATTGAGGAGTATTATAAACTCTGATGCTGTTAATTATTAAAAACTTCCATTAACCATATCGAAAATATTTATTGCTTTTTAATAAATATTATTTTTTATTAATCTTTAAAGTTTTAAATTAGACGTATTAAACTTATACCTTAAATATTATGGAAAAATTAGCAATTTTAAGAATGTTTGCCGGCTTTCCATTGCTCGGCTTATTACTGCCTGATATTTCTACTTTTATAGTCGGCCGCTTTCAAGATATTTCGCCGTTTCATATTTATATTGAATGTTTTTTATTCCTTTTTATAATTGCTTGTACATTGGGCATAGCCTATATCCGGAAATTTGGCGACAGGCCTGGTTCGCAGTTGCAATAATAAATTACGGGCCTCAGCCAGTTACCCGTAGTTTTTAACATTAATCATTATAAACAAGATATATTGTTTAGTACCCTAAAAGCCCTGTTGCCCGGTTTATTTAAGCCAGGTTTTTTTGTGGCCTTACTTGTTTGAAATTAATTTAGTGTTCCGGGTTAACTTTATTTTTTTATTTTTACGGGTAAATGAACCCTAAACACCATTATCTAACTTCTCCCCGTAAGGCGTACTTACTCCTCATGAAAAAATCAGCTATCTGTTTTAAGCTATTTTTAATAGTTATAATGTTTTGTTGTTTTAGCGATGCTATGGCCCAGCATCGTTCCAGCCGGGCGTTAACGTATGGTGGCGGAGGCAGCGGCGCTGTTAATTTTAGCGATGGCTGGGGCATAGCCGCAGGTACAGGTGTCGATATTCCGCAAGGTAATTTTAATTATACCTTTAAACCTGCCATTAATTTTAATGCCAGCGTTTACAGGTTTTTAGGGCCTTTTACCGCAAGTGTAAGCTTAGGGTACATGAACTTTAAGCCGGATGAATATTTAATTTCAGAGGAAGTTGAAGGTACAGGTTCAACTGCTAATACGTATTATGCGGATATGCCCGTAATTGCCGCATATGGCGGTGCTGCTTACAATATTGATATAGCCGATAACTTCAGGGTATATGGCGGTGTTAACTTAGGGGTATATTTTACTGATTTTGCTGTAGGTTATGAAATTGACGGCGTAGATCCATTTGTTTATGATAAATGGTCGCAATCATTATATTATGCTCCCAAAGTAGGGGTAATATTTCCGATAACTCCTAAGTTGGGGATCAGCATCGAATCAAAATATAACTTCTTCTCTCAGAAACTAACTTTGGGCGATGTTTCGGCAAAACAAAACTGGAATTCTCTTTCGCTTGGGGCCGAGCTGGTTTTCAAATTTTAATAATCGGTTTGTAGCGTTACGTATAGTAATTTGCAATTGCTGGTGATATGAATCTCAATTTACTGATATTTACGCCAAATATTTGTATTAATGAAAGGCTTACGTACTATTACATTCCTGTTTATTTCCAATACCTTCATGACATTTGCCTGGTATGGGCACCTTAAGTTTAAGGAGTATGACTGGGGCAAAAACCTAAGCTTAATAGCCATTATACTTATAAGCTGGGGATTGGCTTTTTTCGAATACCTGTTCCAGGTACCTGCTAACGAAGGAGGCTTTAAGGAAAACGGCGGCCCCTTTACCCTGGTTGAATTAAAAACCATTCAGGAAGCCATTACGCTTACGGTATTTATGATTTTCACAACCCTGCTTTTCAAAAATGAAAAACTGGGCTGGAACCATTTGGTAGGTTTCGGGCTAATTGTGCTGGCGGTATTTGTTATTTTTAAAAAATGGTAATTAGCTAACACTTAGGTAAAGCGGTCTGAATGATACGCTGCAAAACTTACCGCCCCCTTTTCGTTTTCATATTTGCTGGACTACCTGCTTTCTTAATCCTGGCTTATTGGGATAATGCAGATGCTGTTTACATTTGATTAAAAGCTTGTAAACAACTCAATAACAATATGGAAATAACTTATAAAACTGGTACAATACCATCCGCCCGGCAAGTGATAGAACTTTATGATACAGCAGGGCTGAAACGCCCAACCCATGATGAGCAACGGATTGCCAGGATGTACCAAAACTCAAACCTTGTGGTAAGCGCTTGGGATGGTGATAAACTGGTAGGCATATCTCGCGCGCTAACCGATTTTTGTTACAGCTGCTATCTTTCAGACCTGGCGGTTACTAAAGCTTATCAAAAAGAAGGGATAGGCAAAAAGCTGATTAAACTAACTAAGGAAGCCATTGGCGATGAAACTATGCTTTTACTGCTTTCGGCTACAACCGCTATGGAATATTACCCTAAAGTAGGTATGGAAACTGTTCATAACGGCTTTATCATCCATAGGGTAAAATAAAACGAGGGCAGGACGATGATTTATATCTTTTCATCCTACCCTGATTTAGCGTTTATTTACCACCAAATACATAAAATACAGAGAGTAATACGCCATTGTTAATTATATTGAAATTAACGTTATTAGTACTTCCAATCCGGCTGTTATAATCGTCTTTGATCTTGCTGTGACTGTAAGAGAAATTGGCCAATGTGGCGGCTAAACCAAGTTTTTTTGTAGGGTAATAAACAAGACCCATAGTTGCTCCTGCTGCATAACTGTCAGTTTTAGTTGGAGTACTTGTATCAGCTGATCTGAAATTGTAGCGACTGTATCCGAGATATGGTCCTGCGCGAAGCCCTAATTTATCGCCAAACATAAAATATTTCCTCAGAAATAGTGCAGCCCCATATTGATGTGAAGTTACGTTGTTGGGATAATTACTGTTTTTACTGTTTTGTGAGGTGTGGGCGTAATTAAGATTTACTCCAATATCAAGTTTATCTGCTATAAAATAACTATAGCTGGGACCGATACTGAAATTTGTATTTTTAACTTCAGATTCGTAAGGGTTGGGGACCGACTGAAAAGCGTTTTGCGTCGATTTCTGATACATAAATTGCAGATCGATACCCAATGTTTGTGAACCTTTTTCGGTTTGGGCTTTTGATATTTGAAAAGCCAATAAAAATGCGGGGATTAAGATTAGGATTTTTTTCATTTGTGTTAATGTTTTGGTTTGTTAAGCCATTGAAACGGAAAAACACAAAAGATATTTTGCCCGAGAAAGGCTTTTAATAATATTTATAAAATAAATTTAATTTGAGCTGAAATAGATAATATAAGTTAGAAAAACTCGTTGAAATGGATTTTTTATAGTTATGTCGATATAAATATTTGAATAGCAATAAAATAAATATCAGAACGAAGCGTAAATGTTTAATTAGGTTGATGAAATAAGGTCGGTTACTATTAATTCCCCTCTAAATTATTACGGTATTGCTTTAGCGCTGTTAGGATTGATCGTACGATTTCGTTTTGTCCGCTGGCCGAGTTCAGGTATGCTTCATCAGATGGATTGTTGATAAACCCGGTTTCAACCAGTACGGCAGGCATGCCGCTTTGCGCCAATACCAAAACACCCTGTTCCTTTACGCCCAAACTATGCCTTCCATTAGTTTTACGAAACTGGTTATCAACCAAGTCGCCAAACTGGATACTTTGTTTGCGGTATTTTTGCTGAAACGCGTTAAGTACAATAGTATTTACCGCAGCATCATCGCCATAGCCATTGTATTTTTCTTTGTAATCCTTTTCTATAAATATCGAAGCATTTTCGCGCAATGCTTCACGCTGTTCCTGGCTGCGGTGAAAGCCGTATACAAGCAACAATGTTCCCCGCGATGATCCTTTTCGCTGGGGCGATGAATTGCAATGGATGGAAATGAAAAGGTTACCATGATTGTCGTTAGCAATGTCGGTACGTTTATGCAACTCAATAAAAACATCGGTGCTGCGGGTCATTACTACTTTAATACCGCTCATTTCATCGTTTATGGCATCCCTTAACTTTTTGGCGATACTTAATGAAACGTTTTTTTCCTTTGAATAAGTCCCATGCGATCCCGGGTCTTTGCCTCCGTGTCCGGCATCGATAATAACCGTTTTAAATTTGAAACGATTGGGGCTTGCTGGTGCAGACTGTTGCCCGAAACACCTGGCAGTGAAAAGCACGCATAGTAAAGGAAAAAGCGAAATAAATATTTTATATTTTTTAGGAAAGGAAGCAGGCATGAACATATATGTATACAGGTTTATAAACATTCATTCTATAACAAATAATTATAGGTATGATATTGTTTTAACCGTATGGTTTAAAAAGCGCATTTGTTAAAGTGCGCAAATATAATACATGTTTGATTTACAGCACTATCTAAAAAATAATAGCCTGGGTCCGCAACAGAAGTTCAAACTTTGCATTATGTATGTATATTTAATGACTTAAACAGGTGTGATCATGATGTTAAAAAAGCTGTTGTTAATTGTATTGGTATGTCAGGCATTTTTGGCCTGCAGCCAGCAAAAAGGTATTGTTTATGGCGATAATGCCGCTGCCGGTAAGTATTATGATGTTAGGGGGATAAAACTTTATGCCGAAGTTTATGGTAAAGGCAAACCCCTGCTGATGATACATGGCAACAGTAGCAGCATCAATGCCTTTAAAAAAAATATACCCTATTTTGCAAAGAAGTACAAGGTGATAGCTGTTGACAGCCGTGCACATGGCAAATCCACCGATCCGCGCGATTCACTTACTTTTGAAATGATGGCCGATGATTTTGCCGCTTTGCTCGATGTAATGCATATCGATTCGGCTTATGTGATAGGATGGAGCGACGGAGGCATCAACGCCCTGGTGATGGCTATGCGCCATCCCCTAAAAGTAATAAAGCTGGCCTCTACAGGTGCCAACCTCTGGCCCGATTCTACAGCGCTGATCCCTTCCTTATGGAAGGATATGGAAAAGGAATATGCCAGCAAAAAGGATTATCATTTTATCACCGCCAAAGAAAAGAACGACAGGAAAGTGTTTATGCTTGATTATAAAGAACCCCATATTAAACTGTCGGCATTGAAAGCTATTAAATGCCCGTCGCTGATTATTGCCGGCGACCATGACCTTATTGTAACAACGCACACCGTTCAGATAGCCGAAAATATTCCGAACGCCTATTTATGGATCCTGCCCAACTCGGGTCATGGCACATTGGTTGAACATACCGATGAGTTTAATAAAAAAGTGGATGAGTTTTTTGAGCAACCGTTTCACCGGCGTTAAAGGAATATAAAAAAGGGGGGTAATTGGTTATAAAGCCTTTAAAAAAAGATGGCCCGGTTATTAGGCCGGGCTATCTCACATAATTACTTTAATTTAGTAAATCTCAATTATTTTAGGTAACAATTTTATTTGCCTTAGGTTTTATAGAATTTGCGTTACATATGCTTTTTGGTAAAAGCACCATAATAATTACGGCCTGATACCGTTTTTACAATAACTCAACCGTAAGCTAACCCTGCAGCTTTTACTGTTTAAGTAAAGTAATATGGAATCAAAAAACCAAAGGCTGCTTATCGACACGCTTTTAACTATCTCATTTCTTTTAGTGGTTTTACTTGCCGTAATTATGGTTTTTCAACCCGGTGTTTATTCCAATTAATATATCTTTATCTGGAAGTAAACCCAGATAAAAAACATGCTTAAACCCGGCGAACATATTGAAGGTACACCTGCCGAACTGCAGGCCCTGCTTGATAACGATGCTGAAGCCAATGCATTTTTTGAAAGCCTGTCCAAATCATACAAACAAGGGTATTGTGATTGGATAGGTTCGGCTAAGCAGGAAGCTTCCCGTAAAGCAAGGGCCGATAAGGCATTGATCATGCTCCGTAACAAACAAAAAACCTTAAAAACCTAAGGTATAAATCTCCCCGGGAAATAGTTTACTTTTCTTGTAAGTTCTACTAAAATGGTAGTATATTGTCATCCGATTTCAATAAAAACATGTTTAAACATTTATTTTATTTGAAGTCCGGATCATTTACATATTTTTGAGCCATAAATCAAAAACAAAAAAGAAATTAAAACAATGAAAAAGATTCTTATCCTGTTAGCAGCAGCATTTACTTACACGGTGGCATCAGCACAAACTACCTGGACTGTAGACAAAGCTCACTCAAACGTTAAATTTACAGTAACCCACTTAATGGTATCTGATGTTGATGGTATTTTTAAAAACTATGATGCAACCATTACTGCCGCTAAACCTGATTTCAGCGATGCTAAATTCCAGATCAGCATACAAACAGCTTCAGTAACTACAGATAACGATCAGCGCGATAAGCACATCACAAGCCCTGATTTTTTTGACGTTGCTACTTACCCAACCATTACTTTTACCAGTACCGGTATCACCAAAACATCTGATAAGCACTACAAGCTTACCGGTAACTTAACCTTACACGGTGTAACCAAACCGGCTTCATTTGATTTATGGTACCGTGGTACTATCCAAAACCCAATGAGCAAAGCTGATGACGCAGGTTTCCAGTTAACCGGCACCATCAAACGTTCTGATTTTAACTTCGGTTCAAAATTTGGTAACGCTATGGTAAGCGACGAAGTTGCTATTAAAGCAAATGGTGAGTTTGGCAAAGCCAAATAATTGCAAAAATATATTAACAGGAACGGCGCGGATAACCCGCGCCGTTTTCTTGTTTTATGATACAGGCAGTGGAAGATCTATGCTTGGGAGTGCAGGTACTGCATTTTTGATCCTTGCTTTTTTTGATAGCGGATTATTAATGTACAGATGCTAATTATTGCAATAAGGGCCGCGCTCGCTACGACATGTGTAAAGGGTACTTTAAACTCCGGATTGATAAGCGTTTCGGTTATGTCAGGAATGATGATGGCGATGAGGGGCAGGCAGGAGAATAGCCTCAGGAAACCAAGTTTTTTCATAAAAAGTGATAATGGTATTTAGCGCAACTAATGCGCTGCAAATATGCCACAATGGTTCTTTTTATAAAATACCCGTTACACGGTATTTTTACAACCTGAATTAATAATTTGCTGATTAGCTGCTTAGCTTTGAAAGAAGCGCCGGTAAAAAGAGGGGGAAAAGAAAGTCCAATTAGGCTTTGCGGGAAAGCAGTTGCTTTAGGGTATTAAACCACAATTGATTTTTAGCTCCAAAAAGGGTATGGTCAACAATAAGATATAATGTAATAAGCTCTTCTTTTAGCCTGTAGCGTAATCTTAACGGTTGCCAGAATAAACCATTGTTCCGTACCATCGAACGTTTGTATAGCTCGTCAAAACCTAAATATAATTGCTCAAGGCTATCAAGGGGGATATGTTCATAACTATCACCGTCAAGTACAAGGCTTTTAGGGGTAAGTATAATTTCGCCGTTATAATGGTGTGGTGGCGGGGTAAATGCAAATAATGCTCCTCCGTCATTTGCCAACCCTAATGTGGCCAGGTCATAATCGTGACTCCACATTACCTTTCCAATTCTCAATATCTGCATGTTATAAACTTCGGTATTTTAAACGGCATTTACAACAGATTGTTATCATTGTAGTTTCATTTTGTTACAATAATGTTAATACCCCTCATGAGTTACATATCATCTGCTAAACAGTAAAATCCCTATCTTTGATTTACAGGAAATATTTTCCTTTTATTAAGTAATTGAATAATATCAATAATCAAGTTATTAGCTTAAAGCTTTGTGCATTCAGCTCTCAGCTTTTATATAAATAATATGGCTACAGAAGTTAAGTGCCCCAGTTGTGGTTTTGGTTTTCCGATAGAGGAGGTAATGGCCGAGGAGTATAAAAAAGAGCTCAGGGTTAAAATGATGGATTATACCCGTCAAAAAGAAGAAGAGTACCGCAAAAAGGATGAGGAGTTTTTAAATAAGGAGCGCCAGCAGCAGGCCGCTTTTGAACAAAGGCTTAACAACGAAAAAAAGCAATTGCAGCAAACGCTTGAAGATAACCTGCGTAAAACCATAAGCCAGGATTTTGAGAACCAGCTTGTACTGCTCAAAAATTCAGCCGCTGAAACTGAGGAAAAACTAAAACTATCACGCCAGAAAGAACTGGAATTTTTGCAGCGCGAGAAACAACTGCATCAAAAGGAAGAGGAAATGGAGCTTGCCGTACAGCGCAAGCTGCAGGAGCAGAGGAACGAACTTACCGACCAGATCCGAAAGCAGGAAGCCGAACGCCACAGCATAAAAGATACTGAATACCAGCTAAAGGTAAAAGAGCTTGAAAAACAGCTTGACGACCAGAAGAAACTGGCCGATGAAATGAAGCGCAAAGCCGAGCAGGGTTCTATGCAACTGCAGGGCGAAGCCCAGGAGCTGATACTGGAAGAGTTATTACGAAATTATTTCCCGTTCGATATCATAAGCGAAGTAGGGAAAGGCGTACGCGGTGCCGACTGCGTACAAACCGTGCGTAACCAGTTTGGCCAGGAGTGTGGCCGCATTATTTATGAAAGCAAGCGTACCAATGCTTTTTCGGCAGACTGGATCGAGAAGCTTAAAAAAGACATGCGCAGCATGGGGGTTGATGTAGCCGTTATTGTAACCCAGTGCTACCCGAAAGGGATGGATTGCTTTGGCGAGCGTGACGGGGTTTGGATTTGTAGTTTTGATGAGGTGAAGGCGGTATCCTATATTTTAAGGGATGGGGTGATGAAATTATCAAACCTGGCCAAATCGCAGGATAATAAAGGTGATAAAATGCACCTTTTGTATGATTACCTTACCAGCAGCGAGTTTTCGGAGCAATGGAAGGCTATTCGTGAAGGATATATGAGCATGCGCCAATCCATTCAGCGCGAACGCGATGCCATGGAAAAACTCTGGAAAGCCCGCGAAAAGCAATTGGATAAAGTGCTGCTAAGTGCCGCTCACATCCGCGGCAGTATTGAAGGGATTGCGGGGAGTGATACGATTCAGCTTAACCTTACCGATGATGAGGATGCGTTGCTGTTGGAGTAATTAATGTAGTTTCAGTCGGTCCATATGCTATCGCGAACGTTGTCGCTTGTGGTTATCATGCTGTGTCATGCGGATTGCTTGCAAATTGATAACCTGAACCTCGGCTATAAGTGAAGGCCCTGGAATCAAATGTTCTTAATTACCGAAGGATGATATTTTGTAAGTTTTTGCTGTCCTATTTTGGATAGTATACTTGTATGGCAGTTATTTTGATCGCCTTGTTATATATCAATTTTTGCGTTAAATGCAAAGGCATGAAAGCAGGGCGATATTAACTCAATTGATTAATCATTTCAACAAGAATGATTAATCAATTGAGTTTTGTGGTAATCATATTATAAACAAAGAAATAGACAACACTCATAACAAACCTGCCAATAAAAATAGCTTTTACTTAAATTAGCTGTTTACATACTGAACCTTGCCTGTACATCCAAATGAAAGTTAATTTTATTAACGGTTTAATTTTACGCTCGGCTGCTTTGTCGTACAGGCAAAAGCTTGATAAAAAAAGCTTGCTTACATTATGGAATAACAGGTTAATCAAGGAAAGTATCTACTTGGCAAGTAAATCGCTTTATAATGAGCTGGATGCTTTTTTTGCAAACGGGCAGCAAACAAAAGCTAAAGAAGCTCAATTACTATCAAGTTTTTATAAATATATGGCCCGTATGGCAAACCGGGCTACGCCGTTTGGGCTGTTTGCGGGTTGTTCATCAGTTTACTGGGGGGCTGCAAATAAAGTAAAACTTACGGCAAAGTTCAGGAGACATGCAGTGCCCGACGCTGTGGTGAGTTTTTCGCTTGCCAAACAAATTGAAAATGCCAATCAATTATCTGCAGGATATAAGCTAAATAATACCCTTTATAAAGTGGGGGGAGATTTACGATTTATTACTTATCAAATTATTGATAACCAAAGGGTTTACCAGGTGAGTGCGATTGCCTGCAATGAGGTACTTGATGATGTAGTTGCTGTTGTTGGTGATAAAATATGGAATAAACAACAACTGCTCGAAAAATTCCCGGATTTTGAGCCTGATGATTTCATAGTGTTTATTAATGACCTTATTGAAGGGCAACTGCTAAAACCAGCATTTGAACCGGCAATAGGGTATGATTTTCCGGTCTTTTTGCAAAAGACTGATGATCCGGAATTAAGCGATACCATTAATGAATTGGTCGATTTGCTTAACAAAGTTAATAATGGAAATGCTGAAAGCTCAAACTGGTTTTCGTTATATACCGCTATTGAACAAATTGCTAATCAAATAACCGGCAAGGAACTTAAAGACCAGGTACATGTAACCAGGTTTAACGAGCCGGAAAGCCGGGAACTTGACCAATCATTGCAATGGAAAATAGCTAAGGCGATTGCATTGCTTAATAATATGAGTGCCATGGCTCTCAATAAAAGGATTGAGCAGTTTAAAGGCAGGTTCGGGAAAAGGTATGAGGAGCAGAGCGTACCGCTCCTGGAGGCATTTGACACCGATACGGGAATTGAATACGGGCAATGGTATGAGCATGAAACCCTTTTTACAGAAGGGCTGTATACCGGAAGCGAAGGGGGGCCTTCATGGGTGGATTATACAGAGATAGATTTTAAAATGCTTAATCTGTTAAACCGCGCCAAAATTGAAAAACAGTATAAAGTTGTTATACCCGATGATTTTGCCAAGGAACGCAGCCCGGATCATTTGCCGTTTTCCATGTCGGCGGTTTTTCAGCTTTTTGAAAACGATATGGTATACCTGGAGAGAGTTACCGGGCCCGGCGCTTTAAGCATGATAGCAAGGTTTGCAGTTGGGGATACCGAAATTTATAAAACAGGTTTAGAGATAGCGGCAAAGGAGATCGCCAACTGCCCGGATGCCATGTTTGCCGAAGTGATCCATATGCCCGAAGAACGGATCTTAAACGTTATGATGCACCCGCCTTTCTGGCCTCATGAACTGGCTTATATTGATGATGCCAAGGGCAGTTCGGTTTTGAAGCTTGACGATATCTACATAAAGCTTGAGCAGGGCGTTTTTAAATTGTTTTCAAAAAAACATCAGCGGGAAGTAGTTCCGCGCTTAAGCAGTGCCTATAATTATAACAGGTCGCAGCACCCCATTTACACCTTTTTGTGCGATATCCAGCACCAGCGGGGCAATGGCAGCTTAAGTTTTAACTGGGGTGCACTTTCAAAAGATTTTGTGTTTTTTCCACGTGTTGAAACCAGCTTTGGCGTTATCCTGCACCGCGCCACCTGGAAGTTTACGCCCGCTATTTTAGATGAACTTTGCAAGGCTGAAAAATTCAGCGATTTGTTTAATAGCTTTAGGGATGAGTGGTTGCTGCCCGATAAATTTTATATTATAAAGGGCGATAATGAATTACTGATTGATACTGCAAATGAAATTAGTATACAGGTATTTGCAAAGGAAATAGCAAAGCAGTCCCCGGTTTTGATTTTATCTGAGTGTATTCACCTTCAGCATGAGGCTATTGTACAAGATGTGGATGGCGATCCTTATATGCACCAGTTTGTTGCACCCTTCCATTTCGATAGGCCTTTGAAGCCCCTATATTTCCAATATATTGAAAATACACTTCAGCGTAATTTTTTTCCCGGCAGCGAGTGGTTGTTTATCAAGCTATATCTCAGCAGTAATATCGCCAACGAGGTGCTGTTAAAATTGGATGAACTGTTAACGTATTCCGGTACTGTTAAAATAAAGCAATGGTTTTTTATCAGGTATCATGACCCGGATAATCACATTCGGGTTAGGATTAATTTGCTCGATGAGGTTGATTTTCAGAATGTTTACCTGGCCGTTCGGGAGGCACTGTCACCATTTTTAACCAGCGGACAGGTACATGTTGTGCAGCTTGATACCTATGTACGTGAGCTGGAACGCTATGGGCAACAGATTGAACAGGCCGAGGCGCTTTTTTGTATTGAAACTTCATTTTGCTGCAACGTGTTCAGGTTGCTTGAAAGTAACCGTTACGACACTGAAGACTGGCTCCTTATTTTTTGGCTGATCAAGGATTACTTAAACCTGATGAGCCCGGATCTGAACGATCAGCTGCAATTTGTTGAAAGGCAGCAGGCCTATTTTTTTGCCGAGTTTGATGATAAGGCTGTCAAAATACAAATTGATCAGTTATACCGGAAATATCATGGTAGTTTAAATACTCTGCTTTTGGCATACGACGACCTACTTCAGCAAAAAAGAATGCAGGTAGAATTATTGCTGCAAAACTACAGTATCAACTGGAATCCGAAGTTTTTAAGCAGCGTGATCCATATGGCAGTTAATCGTTATTTCAGTAACCGGCAGCGCCTGCATGAATGTATTTTGTACGGGCTGCTGCTAAAGTTCCTTAAATCAGAAAAGGCACGGAAAGGCAAAGTATAATTTACCTGAACATTTTATTGTTAAGCATGGCAAAAAAGCTGTCACGGTAGGTAACCCCGATGGGGATTTTTTCTTTGATCTTATCAAATATTACCATGTTGCCATCAATAGCTTTAATACGCTTTAAAGCAATAATATATGATTTATGAGTTCGTGCAAAATTTTCCTGGGGTAGGGTGTCAACCAAGGTTTTCATGCTCACCAGCGAGATATGTCGTTCATTTTCTGTAAAAACCGAACAGTAATTTTTAAGCCCTTCTATATAAATAATATCCTCAAAGTTGATGCGCACAATTTTACCGTGATCGGTTTTTAGGTAAAATGAGTCGGACTTTGGCTGCAGGTCGATCACCGGGGCCGGCTTATTAGATGAAAGCAGTATTAGCTTATCAAGGGCTTTTTGTGAAGCCTGTAAAAACCTGTCGAAAGCGAAGGGCTTAAGCAGGTAATCGAGCACATTGTTTTCAAATCCCGCCAGCGCAAATTCACTAAAGGCTGATGTTATGATGATCTCCGTGCTTTTAGGCAGCATTTTAATCAGGTCGATACCCGAAAGCTCGGGCATGTTTATATCAAGAAAAATGAGGTCAGTCGCCGATCCTTTTAAATACAATAATGCTTCAATAGGATTGGTAAACGTTTCGGTAAGGTTAATGAAAGGTACCTTTGATATAAAATCACTTAAAATATCAATGGCATAAGGTTCATCCTCAACTATAATACAGTTAATTACTTTCATGATACTTTAAAGGCATGGTAAGTTTGCACTCGTAGCTGTTATGCGTTTCATTGACCAATAGTTCAAATCCGTCCCGGCCATATTCGTCCGTTAATCTTTCGCGAATATAATTTAACCCTATCCCGTTCGACTGTACTTTGTTAACGCTATTATTGTTTTTATAATTAAGTGAATAAAAATGCAGCGTCCCATTTTCAACAGTAATGCTCAGCACAGCCTCCTTTGTGCTTTGATTGAAAATGCCGTGCTTAAACATGTTTTCGATAAGGGTAATTAAAACCAATGATACTACCCTATACGGAATGACACCGCTTTCGATACTTATCTTCATAAAAAAAGCTTTGCTGCGGTCTTCGTGAATTTTTATGAAGTCTTTGATATAGGCAAGCTCACTTTCAAGGCTGCTAAACCCGTCCTCATTTTTGGTTAATGCATACCGCATAATGTTCGAAAGTGTGATGATTGACTGCCCTACTTCCGGAAGCTTCTTATAAGTTTCAGCATATAAAAAGCCGAGTGTGTTGAATACAAAGTGCGGATTGATCTGTGATTTGATGACGTTTAGTTCGGCCTGAAGGGCTTTCTTTGCCAGTGTTGCTACTTCTCTCTCTTTTTGTAAAACCTCTCTAAAAACTGAGTAAGCTAAACCCATCATCACAAAATAAATTGAACGCATTATAAGAGCAGTTATCCGTACTTTGTTGATATCATCGCTGAATTTGATATGGTCAAGGATCATATCTACAAATATTTTAAATATCATAGATATTGCTACAATAACAGAAACGGCACAAAACATCAATAAAAATAGTAGTACGGGGTTTTTTATACGCTTTTTTAATGAGCTAAAGCAACTACTGGTTGCATAAAATACGCTGGTATTTACAGTAAATGCTAATAGCGTACCTAAAACATTTACACCAACGCCAAAAAAGCCTATGATTGATTCGTAAAGCATATAGCCGAACCAAAACAGCAAATGCTGCATTATTATTTTTAGCTTCATTATATATTGTGCAACTTGATATTGTTAATTGTTGATATTCAGGTTAGTTAAAGAGCTTATTGTCAAATTTTCTTAAATCTCCAAAGCATTGCGAGATCACAATCATAGTATTGTGTATGTCATTGATCAGCGTTTCAAATTCGTAAAGAAGAGACGAAAAAAGTGTTAAAGAACTTAATACTCAAGCCTGCTAAAAAAATAATTACTCCCTCATAAAAAATATAAATAATCTCCCAAAAACAAGCTCTGAGATATTGTTTTGGGACTCTCCTTATTCGCTGTAAGGGCCTCTCGTTATTTTTTTGTCACTCTTAAATACGGTTTTGGTCATTCATAAACAGGCATTGGTACTAAATTTTTCTCGAGTAAAAGCCTGTTAACCACATTTATCCTATCACGGATAAATAACTAATAATTCATAACCATTTAAAAGTTTAAAATTATGAAAAATCATGACAAAGCTTCTTTACCAAAAATCCAAATTAAACAAGTACAGATTTTAAATCGCATAATTTCAAATCCTACATTAAAAAATAACGCAGGGTATTTGCTTGCTGGTACTACTACTGTTGATACAACGACTACTACCACAGGCACGGCCTTTTAATTGAGAGGTATCAACCTGTTTAAATACGGGTGATTGTAGTGAAGGATTAGTGCCTAAATAAAGCGGCCACCATTAGAGGTAACCACTATGAAAACAGCCAAATTATCCGAGCAATATAAATTTTCATCAGGCCTGATGCTTAGGTTTTCTGCATTTGATTGCGTGGAAGCAATTAATAAAAAAACCATCAGGACATTCACAAAAGATGAGTTGTTTATGCAGGCGCTTTGGCTTACCTCTAAAGATCTGTATGAAGCGGTTTTGCATATAGATAACATCACCGACGCGAAAAAACTGGAGAAGCTTGAAATAACCCTTGCCAAATTTATTAACAGGAGTGCAACTGGCACCAATCCGTCAGGGTTATTTGCAGGTTGCGCTCCTGTTACCTGGGGAGATACGACCGATTTACAGCTTGGGGATGCTTACCAGCACGTAAGGCTTAATGTTGCCGCAGCGGTTAATTTGAACAGTCAAATTTTAAATAACCGTGTCATACGGACATTGTTAAGTTACAGGGCAAATAAAACACTGTATACCTTAAACGGTACCTACCATAAAGTTGACCGGCAAACTGTAAACTGTGGTAAATACAACGCATCGCCGGTAAAGATATCTGACGATCTGCAGGCGGTTATCGGGTTTTGTGAAAACGCCAGGACATATAATTCGATAGACTTATTTATAACGCAAACACTTGGCAGAGCTCCGGAAGATGCCGCTGCTTTTTTGGACCAATTGATTAAAAACCAGGTTTTGTGGAGTGAGCTTGAACCGTGTATTGAGAGCGGGGAATACCTTGACCAGGCTATTGGCATTTTTACCCGGTTGTCACATCAAAGTGCACAGGCACAAAACTATTTATCAAAACTGAATACCGTTAAGCAGGTGCTGACCGGCATCGATAATGTAATTACAAAAAATAATAAGGTTGCTATGATTTTGAAAGATTTGCCAGGTGATGCCTCAGAGGGGACATTGCTGCAGGTTGATTATTTTAGGCAGGCAGATTCGGCTACGCTTGATAAAGTGTATGCCGATAAATTGCTTGATGCCATTGATCTGCTTAACCGGATCACACCCAGGCACCAAAGTAAAAACCTGGAAACGTTTATAAAACGTTTCCGCGACCGCTATCATGAGCGGGAGATTTTGCTAACAGAAGCGCTTGATCCTGAAAAAGGTATTGGCTATGCCGTAAACTGTTATAAAGAAGCATTGGGCTATACAACTGATAATGAAGATCTGCAATATACCAGTGCTGTGAAGTGGCTTATCGGGCAAATTGTTAACAATCCCGGGCAGGAAATTATCCATCTACAAAAATCGCAGTTTGATAGTATTAAGCCTCACGATGATGAATTGCCACCAAGTTTTTCGGTAATGTTCCGTATTTCGGGCCATGATGAGCCCTTGCTGTACCTTGAACTTTGCGGATGGCCGGCCGGCACTGCTATGTTTGGCCGTTTGGCCAATGCCGAGCGGAATTTTGGCCAGATCCTTGATGAAATAGCCGAAACTGAAGCCCGTATTTATGAGCCGGCTATATTTGCCGAAATTCTACACTCGCCTGATGACTACCTGGGGAGCTTTACCTCTGCACCATATCGGGATTACCAGTTTCAAACGCCGGTAAGCACCGGTGACCAGGAAGTTAATTTAACAGATCTGCTTGTATCTGTTAAAGGGAACAACGTTGTGCTGCGTTCGGCCAAATCAGGCAAAAGGATTATCCCCCGCTTAAATACAGCATATAATTACGGTATGACGGCCTTACCCGTGTACCGGTTCCTGGCCGATCTGCAATGCCAGGATTCAAAATACGAGCTTGGGTTTAATCTTGATATATTACCTAAACTTGGGGTAACCAAAACGCCAAGGGTAGTTTATGAAGGCGTAATATTAGCCCTAAAAACCTGGTACATCACCAATGCTGATTTACAGCAGCTGCTAAAAGAACTGGCTGTCGATTACAACGAAGCGTGGGCGAAGTTTGTTAAATACTGGGATCTGCCCGAGGCTTTTGTTTTTACAGATATTGACAGTGAATTGGTTGTACATACCAACAGCAGGCTTGAGGTTGCTGCATGGCTTTCGTCATGCAAGAAAAAGAATGAAATTATTTTAAAGGAATACATTGGCGAACGCGATAATATCATGCTTAAAAAGAAGGATGAAAAGCTTATCGGTAACCAGTTTGTGGCTGTTTTAAAACGGGGCGAAAAAGTAGCCGGCAAATATACCGGTATGGGGCCGCTTAATACAAATGCGGCTAAACGCCAGTTTTTCCCGGGTGATGAATGGTTGTACGTAAAACTGTATTGTGGTATTGAAACTGCCGAACATGTGATAGGTAATGAGCTGATACAGCTAAGCAAAAAGCTTTACCATGAAGACTTGATTGATCAATGGTTTTATGTACGTTATGCTGATCCTGAACCTCATATTCGTTTCAGGGTCCATCTGGCTTCTGTATTTGCATTGGGCAGGGTCATTCAAAATATTAACTATTGCTTTTCGGCCTTAATTAAATCAAAGCAAATCTGGAAGGTGCAGTTTGATACCTACGAGCGTGAACTGGAACGTTACGGAGAAGCGTCGATTGAGCTTGTTGAGCAGTTGTTTTTTAATGATAGCCTTGCAATAGCCAGTCTTATATCAAGAGCGGATATGACCGAAAACTTTGAAGAGCTGAGGTGGCTCTGGGGGCTGTTATCAATTGACAGGCTATTGAATGATTTTGATTTTCAGATCGAACAAAAAAACGAGCTTATGGAGCTGCTTTTAGCTTCATCATATCCGGACGTTAATTATGATAACCTGCTTTCAAAGCAACTGACTTTTAAATACAGGCATTACCGCAACAAGATTGAGGGCCTTTTTGCCGAAGGTGCCGCGGTTGCAGGCAACGACCTGCTCAGGTACCGGAGTTTAAACAACAGACCGGCAGCTTTATTGCTTGCCGAGCTTATTTCATCCGGCACGGTGCCGCAGGATCTGAACCTGCTTGTGATCAGCCTTATTCAAATGAGTATGAACCGCTTGTTTAAGACCAGGCAGCAGGCTCACGAACTGGGTGTGTACGATTTTCTGCTGCTTTATTATAAATCAGTTTTGCAAAACAAAGAAACGGGTTACAACAATAAATACATTGCCGGGGCTGTAAATGAGTACATGGCAGGCAGGCCATATCTTCAATAATTAATGGCTAAGCGCCCCGGAATAATATTTTAACCTTCCCTACACAAATCTATTAAGTCTTCTGCTAACGCGGAAGGCTTTTTGTTTTATATGGATGTTTCGGTCATTATTTTCTTAATAAAAGTTTAACAGAAATTCCCGTGGCTCACCAATATTATAAATGTATTTTTAACCCTCAAATTGCCTGAACCCGGGAGGCAGCTTTTATATTATGGAAAGAAGATCAGCATTAAAAAATATAGGCGGCCTGCTTCTGGCACCTTCATTAGCACTCGGCAATACAACACCGGCTGCAAAGCCATCATTACGGATAGCCCACATTACTGATGTGCACCTGAAGGATAAGTTTGATGCCCCTGCCAGGTTTACCAGGTGTCTCCATCACCTGCAGCAGCAAACGCCAAAGGTTGATATGGTATTAAATGGCGGCGACATTGTTTTTGATATGAACAAGGAAAATATCGGCACCATCAATGATCAATGGAAACTGGTGCAAAACATCATGAAAAATGAATGCAGTTTGCCCGTTCATTATTGTTTGGGCAACCACGATATCTGGTGGTACGAGGACGACAAAGGCCAGGTCATCTACGGAAAAAAATACGCTTTGGATAAGTTACAGCTTGTAAAGCCCTACTATAGTATGGTTAAGAATGGCTGGAAGGTTATTGTGCTGGATAGTGTGCATTTAGATATTGATAATACCTGGTATATAGGTAAGCTGGGCGATGAGCAGCTTACCTGGCTTAGCGATGAGCTGAAAGCTACAGATGCCAATATGCCGGTAATGGTCATGTCGCACATACCGATATTGACCGCTTTACTGATGATAGAGGATGATATTGTAAACAAGTGGACAATGCTTGGCGGCGACATGCATACTGATACTGCTAAAATCATCAACCTGTTTTACCAGCACCCTAACGTAAAATTATGTCTGAGCGGTCACCTGCACATGCGCGATAAGGTGGTTTATAACAATGTTACTTACCTGTGCAACGGCGCCGTTTCCGGTGCATGGTGGGAGGGTAACCGCCGGGAAACAGCTCCCGGCTATGGTTTGATAGACCTGTATGCCGATGGTACTTTTGAAGAAAAGTATGTGAATTATTAAAGTATAAAAAAGGGGCAGGCTAAATCAAATAGCCTGCCCCATAGTATATATATTGGTTGTTTAGAGCTGGAGAATACTTTTAAACTTTTCGGCATAGTCATTAAGTTGTGTAATTATTTGACCGCTTAGTTCTTTTTGGTTGCCGTTTTGAGTAATGGCTGCCATATCATTGAGAAGTTGCATACTGATCTGCACATCGCGCGGACTTAACCGACCTGTATCTTTTTGCAACTGATGGTAGTTATAATCAAGCTGATCGGTTAGGTAGGTGTTAACACTTTTGATCAATTTATTACCCAGCCTGGCATAGTCCAACTTATACGAGGTATCGGCCATTGTTATTTTGCCTTGTGCGGTCATGAAATTGGGGTTGATATCAGGCATCACCTTTTCATATTTGTGCAGGGTATTAAGTGCCAGGTTACGATGGCCCTCTTTCAGTAATGTCGCCGACAGATCAGAAAAAGCAGACACCATTTGCGGAAAAAACATGGTTGTTGATTGCTGATCAAGGTATTTGGCTGTTTTGAAATTGCCGAACTTAAACTTATCCATCATGTTGCTGTACATCACCAGGCTGTTGATCTTTGAAAGCTGATCTCTTAACGATGAATCAGTTTTGAAAGGCAACAGGCGATAGGTAAAACCTTCCTGGTACAAATATGGCTGTAAGCCAACCATGCTTGTTTGCCCAATAGATGTAGTGAAACAAATTGGCCGTTTCCAGTCGTTATGGGCAAGTATATCTATCATGGCAAGGTTTTCTTTGGTGATATAATTAGGAGGGAATTTCCATTTCATGGTATCCGTTAGCATGCCTTTTTGCTCAGGTGTGATCACCTTATTTTTCATTACATCATCGGCGTTAACCGCCAGCTTGAAGTTTTTGGTAGGCAAATAATTTTCGGTGGTACCGTTGGTATATTCAACATGCGTACGTTTATCATCCGAAGTAATGAAATCAAATATATCTTTTACATCAACATAACCTGGTACTTTGGCATCATTATACCTGATCACGTCACGGGTACCGAGCTTGTATTTATCAAAGCTCATGGTGATGGGCAGCGCATCGGCCTTGTTTATTTTGCGTTGCATTTGCCTTACCGACCAGTCGGCACTCAGCAGGCACAGATTTACAATCCGTACATCCGGCCGAATGTTTTCTACCTCCTGGTCATACCATAGCGAGTAGGTGTCGTTATCACCCAAATCAAACAAAATGGCATTTTTAGGGCAGGACATGAGGTAATTGTAAGCCATATCATGCGCCGCCATTTTGGTTGAACGGTCGTGGTTTTTCCACTCCTTGCTTGCCAGTAAAATAGGGCCAACAATTGTACAAATAACAAAAGCGCCAATGGTGGCAAACCGCGGACTGATCTTTTTAGGCATCATGTCAATCAGCGCTATCAATCCTAAACCAATCCAAATGGCAAAGGCATAAAATGAGCCAACGTACGAGTAATCGCGCTCACGGGGTTGTACAGACGGCTGGTTAACATATAATACTATA
The DNA here is from genome assembly GCF_049949235.1 of Mucilaginibacter sp. R-33. NCBI lineage: Bacteria > Pseudomonadati > Bacteroidota > Sphingobacteriia > Sphingobacteriales > Sphingobacteriaceae > Mucilaginibacter > Mucilaginibacter sp. R-33. Next base: position 3,308,333 of record NZ_CP188089.1, on the reverse strand, counting down.
GCCAACCCGGTGAAAAAGAATAGCAACGTTATTACCAGCGCGTCTTTCTTTCGCTTTTTGAAGTGATAGAACATGCCAAGCAAGCCCACTATTAAAGGGAGGGCATAAAGCGGCGTATAGGTAACATTATTCAATACAAACTTAGGCGTATTGGAGGCGTTGTTGAACAAGCCCGATGTCCAGTTGCCGCCGATGCCATTCATGTTGGTCTGCCCTTCCATATCATCATCGTTGTAGCGGCCAACAAAGTTCCACATAAAATAGCGCCAGTACATCTGGTACATTTGCCAGCTGAACATCCATCTTAAATTATCCGAAAAGGAAGGCGTAGCGTTATCGCTCAACTGCAGCCAGTCGCGGTAAAACTGGGCATCCTGGGCGTAGGTGGTATTCTCCTCTGTCGACCACATGCGGGGCAGAATGCTGGTGTGGTCATAAACATAATTGGGCTTATTATAGGCTACCTCGTATTTCGTCTTTCCTTTGCGGTAAAGCGGTGTACCATCGGTAACATCCGTTATTTTGGCATCGAAGTAAGGGCCCTTAAGCAATGGTGTTTCACCATATTGGGTACGGTTAAGATATTCATACATCGTAAAGGCGTCGCTGGGGTGTGAGTTGTTCAGATTGGTTCCTGCCGATGCCCTGATAGGGATATAAACAAAAGAACTGTATCCAAAATAAACAAACACAATGCATAGCAGGCTTATATTTAAAAGATGTTTCTGCTTGCGGATGCTGTACCGGATCCCGGCAATAAGCAAGCCGATGATCAGCAAAAAAAAGAACAAAACGCCGCTGCCAAAACCAAGCCCAAGACTGTTTACAAAAAACAGATCGAACCTGGCGGCGAGGCCTATGGTATATCCTCTTATCCCAAACTGAACAAAGGCCAGGATCAGGATGCTGACGGCAAATGCCAAAAGCCCGTTTTTTACATTGATGTTTTTATACCTGCGGAAATAATAAACCATTACCAAAGCCGGTATGGTTAATAAATTGAGCAGGTGTATGCCGATAGAAAGGCCGATTACATAAGCTATAAAAACCAGCCATCTGTCGGCTCGCGGCTCATCGGCAACGGCATCCCATTTTAAAATAGCCCAGAATACTATAGCTGTACATAACGATGCCCAGGCAAAAACAATGGTTTCAACTGCCGAAAACCAAAAGGTATCGGTAAAGGTAAATGCAAGGGCGCCGGTTAGCCCGGCACCCATTATTTGTAAGGTTTGGGTTGTATTAACAGGAGTATTTTTTATAGCAAGCAGTTTTTTGGCAAGGGCGGTTATGCTCCAGAATAGAAACATAATGGTAGCTCCGCTGGCCAGTGCCGAACCAAGGTTGGTAAAGTAGGCAACTTTTGTCCTTTCGCCCATGGAAAGCAGGGAAAAGGCTTTGCCTATCATAGCAAAAAGCGGGTAACCCGGTTGGTGCGATACCTGGAGTTTGTAGGCACAGGAAATAAATTCGCCGCAGTCCCAAAAACTTACCGAAGGCTCTAAAGTTAGGACGTAAGTAAGGGATGCAAGGGTAAAACAAAGCCAGCCCAAAAGGTTGTTGATCTTGTTGTAGCTCATGATAAAGTGTAAAGTTTTTTCAAATAGTTAATACCAAATTAGAGCTTAAAATTGGTAACGTATTGAAATTTAACACTTTTAACATTTGTTAACACTTGGAGGGTTGAAGTGTTAAATGGTTGTTAAAACAAACCCTTACCCCAAATATGCGTTAAGCATAGGTGGTTTTTATGCGGAAGCTAAACGGTTTGTTTTATGAAGATTGAAAAGTTTTATGAACAGGTATACATTTGGGTGATCCGTTACGCACCCAGTTTTTTGATTGGGCTGGTAGTTTTGTTCATCGGCCTTTGGCTCATTAACCTGCTGCTTAAATGGTGGCAGGGCCATATGCAGAAAAAGGAAATAGATCCTACCATTAAACCCTTTTTGCAAAGCCTTGTGGGCGTTATCCTACGCGTGCTGCTGATATTAGGAGTTGTACAGATCATGGGGGTGCCTATTACCTTGTTTACCGCGCTTGTTGGTGCTTTTGGTGTGGCGGCCGGTTTGGCACTTTCAGGTACACTGCAAAACTTTGCCAGTGGAGTGCTCATCCTTCTACTTAAACCTTTTGTTGTTGGTGATAATATCATAGCTCAGGGACTTGAAGGCACTGTTACCGCTATCCAAATCTTTTATACCGTTGTTAAAACCTTCGATAACAGGATAGTTATAATGCCTAACAGTAAGCTCTCAAACGAAGTGATCATCAATATCAGCAGGGAAGGTACCCGCAGGCTTGATATCGAGCTGAAGTTTACCAATAATATTGATTTTAATGAGGTGAAATCGGTCATTAACTCTTCTATCGATAAATCAAAGAACATATTGGAAACTCCGGACAGGAGGATAGGTATTGCCGGTTTAGATCCTGATGGTTATCGTGTAGGGATTAATGTTTGGGTTCATGCACACGGTTTCCAGGATACCAAACTGGCCGTACAGGAAAACATTTTGCAGGACTTGAAAGCTTCCGGGGTTAAAATACCGGGTTTATAAAATATGTGTACATGGATAATTTAGAAAACAAGATCACGGTGATTGTTGAAACGCCTAAAGGCTGCGGCCATAAGTATGATTATGATGCCATCACCAATCAGTTCAGGCTTAAAAAACTACTGCCTGCAGGTATGGTTTTTCCTTTTGATTTTGGCTTTATACCCAATACAGTGGGGGGCGATGGCGATCCGCTGGATGTGCTGGTCATATCGGAGATCAGTACTTTTCCGGGCTGTGTGATAGATTGCCGGCTGATAGGCGCCTTTAAGGTAGAACAAACCAGTCCCGATGGGAAACGTTACCGGAACGACAGGTTGCTGGCAGTGCCGGCAGTATCAAAAATTTTTACCGGTTTGCATGATGCCGCTCAACTGCCGCACAGCCTTACCGACCAGATAGAGGCTTTTTTTACAAACTATAACCGCCTGGAATCTAAAGAATTTAATTTAATGGAACGCCTTGGTGCAGAGGGAGCTATGGAACTTCTTAATAATGCAACTACTGGTAATGGATAGTGGGGGCTAATTTTATAAAACCCAATTACTGTTTGCTTGTAGTAACTATATAAACATTGTTGAATTTAAATATAGCTACTATGAAAGGTCAACAGCATTTTAAGAATAACACCGACGCACAGGGCAAACCAACTGCAGATCGTGCCTTTACGAACCACAATGATGCCCAGAAGCAAAAAGGCATCAGTAATGCGGGCGGGCAGCGATCCGATCAAACATCAAGCCGGGATAGCGCTCATCGCCCCGAGAAGAAAAAAGCGTAATGTTATCATTTATAAAAGCGCCTTTGCTTACCAGGCAAAGGCGCTTTGTACTTCTAAATTCTGAAGAGCTATTTACTACATTATAATGAAACTGCCATTGTTTTTTTGGCATCGGCTTCAGCCCGGCTCATTTGTTTAATATGTTCACGATGGTTCATGCCCCATTCGCGCAATTCTGAAACAACCTTACCAAGCGTATCGGCATATTCGGTACGTTCATAAATTACAGTTACCGGCGTGGTATCATAAACAGTCCGTTTAACAAAGCCATTTAGTTCAAGCTCCCTTAACTCTTTCGAAAGTATTTTAGGCGTGATGCTTTCCAGGTCGCGCTGAAGTTCCTTAAACCGTTTAGGGCCGGTCATCAGGCTTACCAGCATAGGCAGCTTCCATTTGCCGTTTACTACATAAAGCGTATCGCGTACCGCGGTTACAGAAGCTTTGCAGGTCTCTTTATTGTGAATGATTTGTTCGTTGTTCATACTCGCTATCCCCAATGATACCGGTATCCTTTAGGATAGTAGTATCTTTTTAATAGCAAAGGTAGCTAAGTTTGCGGCAAATAATTCATTAAATGAAAGCAACTAAAATTTTTTACTGGATGCTGACCGCTATTGTAGCATTGATGATGGCTTTTTCATGCTATTCATACTTAACAAAGCCCGAAATGGCTGCAGCTTTTCATCATTTAGGCTTCCCCGATTACTTCAGGATTGAACTGGCAATAGCTAAGCTTATTGGTGCAATATTACTATTGGTACCAGTGCCTGCCAGGCTAAAAGAGTGGACTTATGCAGGATTTACTTTTGTGTTTGTTTCGGCATTTATAGCACATAGTGCATTAGGTGATCCGGTGGCAAACCGTGTTATGCCGTTGGTGTTTCTGGCGATTTTGGGCGGATCGTATGTGTTGTATTATAAAAAGCAGAATTGAGTAAATAATATTGTCAATATTAGATAGAAGTATTTTAGAAGACTTTTCCACCAAACGAATTGATCTGCTTGGCTATTGCAATTTTCTTCTAAAAATAACTTTCTCTATTTTGGTTGGAAAGGTTTTGCCTGATGAAATAAAATATAATCGCCTCAAGCGAACTACTTCCGCCAGTCGTTCCGAAGGGCTTTTGCTGAGCCAAAATTCCACATCCAGCGTATCTTCATCTTCTTTATGAACATGGCTGGCAGCTAAGGCAATTTTTCTTTTGTACAACGTTTGTTCTTGTTTTTAACATCAATATACATATTTATTGCGTGTTAGAAAAGAGATATTGACTGGTTATTTTATTTAGTGCTTTTTGGCTAAACCCCTTTTACTTCTACCATACTTCCGTCGGTTAAAACCAACGGCAATGACGTTTTTTATTTTGTAGTAATAATGGCTGCACATCAGACAAAGGAGTGTTTTATATCTTTGTCTGAAAATATTTGGTTAAAGATTTGTTATTTCATTGCCGTCGGTTTTAACCGACGGTTTGTCATTTTAGGAGGCGGGTGGCTTTAGCCAAAATCGTTGAGCAGTAATTTAACTAAGGAGATTTTACTTACGGCACCAGCAATTTCTCAAACTCCGTACTATCGCCCTTAAACACATTAAAATCCACAACATGGTTAATGCCGTTAACATGGGCTTTATCCGAATGCTGCCAGAATTTCCAGTTTGTTTTGTTGGATACAAGCAGCTTGGGCTGGTAGTAATGTGCAATCCACAGGGTATAACCATCAAAATAACCTTCCAGGTAATCCTGGTAAAATTTTAGGTTGGTGTAGATGATAGGCTTGATGCCAGTGCGGGTTTCAATTGTTTTGATAAAACTCTCTAATTGCTCACGCATTTTTTCAGGACTGGTACGATATAATCGTTCCACGTCTACCACCATAGGCAGGTCGCCTTTTTCAGTTTTTACGGTTTGCAGGAAAAACTTAGCTTGCCATACGCCACTTTTTTGCGGAAGAAAAAAATGATAGGCGCCGCACATGATCCCCGCCTTAGGTGCTTCGCGCCAGTTACGCTGAAAATAGGGATCGACACTTAGCACGCCTTCGGTAGCTTTTATAAATGCAAAACTGATATGAACATCGCCCTCGCGCATGGCCTTTACCTGTTTCCAGTTAATGCGGCCCTGGTATGAAGATACATCAATGCCGTATACTGTATAGCCATCAGGGATATGAATATTAAAGTCCTTGTATTTACGATAATGCGTGTCTTCCCCGGCATCCATAATCCACCGCCAGGTAGCGCTGCCAAATTTTAAAATATAGCCATAATAAAAAGGAGAAAGCAGGATGAGCAGCAACGCGCCTATAGCCACTATCCACTGGGTGGAGAAACTGGCCTGCTGTTTTGCTTTAACTACCGGCTTTTTACGGGCAGGCGCTTTCTTTCTTACGGGTGTTTTCTTTTCAGGAGCAGGCACGGGGTAAAAATAGCAAATCTGAACCGGGATTTGAACCTGGATTTTTAGGATTCTGGATTCCCCTGATAGCAGGTTGATTAGCATTAAAATTATTGAGCAGTATCCAAAACCTAAATCAGGAAATCTTCAAATCAAGAAAATCAAGGTTTACATTCCCTTAACAAAACAATTCCTATATTTGTAAGGTAAACTTACAAGTTTAACTGATTAATTATATGAGTGACGAAAAAGAGATCCAACTGGCTTCTGAATTAAGGTTTATTATAGGCCGGCTTAGTAAAAAGATCAGGAAGACTTCGGCTACTGCCGAAAAGCTTTCGCTTACCGAGCGGTCAACCATGGCACTGATCTTTCAGCATGAGGAGATTTTGCCTAATGAGCTGGCAGCTATGGAAAAGATCACCACGCAATCCATGTCGCAGATCCTGAGCAACCTGCTTAATCTCGGATTGATCAAGAGACGCATCTCCGAGCTGGATAAACGCAAGGTGATCATTTCACTTTCGGAAGCGGGGATCAGCCTTATCCATAAATCAAGGAGTGAAAAGGATGAATGGCTTAGCCGCGCGCTCGAAGCTACCTGCACTGCCGAGGAGCAGGAGATTATGAAAAAAGCCCTGGCGCCACTGGCCAAACTTGTGGACTTTGATTAATAAAAACTGACAGAAAGGGATAAATGAGTAAGTTAAGTACATTCAACGCTTTTAAAAGCCGCAACTACCGGCTGTATTTTGCCGGGCAATCCGTTTCATTGTTGGGTACCTGGATGCAAAAAACCGCCGTAAGCTGGGTGATCTATTCGCAAACACATTCCAAGTTTATGCTGGGATTAAGCTTATTTGCAAGCCTGTTCCCGTCCTTCCTGTTCTCGTTTCTGGGTGGTGTGGTTTCTGACAGGTATAACCGCTTTAAAGTGCTGCTGGTTACACAGGTGGCGTCAATGATACAGGCCGTTTTACTTACGGGGCTGGTGTTTTTCGGTTATTATTCAGTTTGGGCAATCATGGCTTTAACTGCTGTTTTAGGGTTAATCAATGCGTTTGATGTGCCTGCAAGGCAATCGCTGGTATATGAAATGGTTGATGATAAATCCGACCTGCCTAATGCACTTGCTCTTAACTCTGCCATGGTTAACCTGTCGCGCCTGATAGGGCCGGGGATAGCAGGCCTGATTATCGAAAAATTTGGCGATTCGGTTTGTTTTGGCGCCAATGCCCTAAGCTTTATTGCCGTAATTGGCTCATTGCTGATGATGCGTTTGCCTGAATTTGCTCCTAAGCCCCATGGTAAAAATGTACTGGCCGATCTAAAAGACGGCTTCGAATACATCCGCAATACACCCACTATAAAGTTCATGTTACTGATGCTTGCTTCCATAAGCTTGTTTGTACTGCCTTTCAGTACGCTGATACCGGTTTATGCTAAGGACATATTTAAGGGAACGGCCTCTACTTTTGGGGTTATAGATAGTGTTATAGGGCTTGGTGCTTTTGGCGGCGGGATTTTCCTGGCCTCATTAAGTGCCGGTACCGATCTAAAAAAGATTCTGGCCGTTAATACGCTGATATTTGCCGCAGGGCTGATAGCATTTTCGCATATGCACAATTATCCTGTTGCGCTGTTTTTTTCAGCAATTATCGGTTTTGGTATGATGTCGCAGGTTACCATTGGCAATACCATTATCCAAACTACTGCGACTCCCGAAATGCGAGGCCGGGTAATCAGTTATTATGCTATGTCTTTTTTTGGGATGCAGCCGCTTGGTGGACTGCTTATTGGCGCAGTTTCACAAAAGATAGGCGTGCCCGATACGGTTATGGCCGAAGGTATGATAGCACTGCTTTTAGGGGTTTTACATTTTGCTTTTTTAAGGCGCAGCAGGCTTAAAAAGAAAACTATGGAAGCCATGCAGCAGCCCGCCGAAGCAATTTCTTAAACATTAAACAATCAACTACCATGATAACTACATTAGATCAAAATACAGCACTGGTGCTGATAGATTTGCAGAAATACATTGTACAGCTTACATGTGCCCACCCAATGGCCGGCATTTTGGAAAAGTCGGCTCAATTGGTTGAAGCCTTTCGCAAGGCCGGTAAGCCTATTGTCGTTGTTCATGTAGAACCAACCGGTGCGGCTTTTAAAACCAGGCGCGACAACAATAGAAACAGCATGACCGAACTCCCCGCCGACTGGAACGAAATAGCTCCCGAAATTAAAACCGAACAAACAGATATTTTTATCACCAAAAAAAACTGGGGCGCTTTTTATAATACAGATCTGCACGAGGAATTGCAAAAGAGAGGCGTCACGCAAATTGTACTGGCCGGCGTAGCCACCAGCATAGGTGTTGAAGCTACTGCCCGCTCGGCCAACGAGCATGCCTACAATATAGCCTTTGCCAGTGATGCCATGACCGATATGTTTCCCGAAGCGCATGCCCACAGCTTTAAATACATTTTCCCGAGAATAGGGCAGGTGGGTACTACCGCCGAGATTATTGAGAAGTTGGGATAGAGATGAGGGTAAGTGTATAATAGGACGCATCTTTGCTTTGTATCTACCCTTAGTAAGTTGAAGAACCCAGACTTACGAAGTTTCAAAAGTCTTATTCTTCTGGTCATCCATTCTTTGTGGTTCTACTTTTTCGGCGAACAAACAATCTCCATGTAATAGGCATTTATAGTTAAATTAGCAGTGTGGATATTGCTACTAAACCGCCTATGAAAAAGATCTCCCCGCTTAAATTCCTGGTAGTTTTAATTCATTTGCAGGGATTGTTGATTTGTTTTGCGGGCGAAGCTTTTACGCAGGCCGATTCGGCGAAAGTCACCGTAAATAGTCCTGCATTTATCTCACCTGCTGTTCAGCGCTGGGACGACCGTGTCATGATCGATTTGCAAAATCAACGCACACCCGGCCAAACAGGTTTTTTCATGTTCCTGAGCAAGAATGTTTTGTACGGCGATATCGGGATCCCGGCGGGCTTACTGGTAGGAGGTATTGCAAGCAATAATAAAGAAATGCGCCAAAACGCAGGTTATGTGGCCAGCAGCACGGCCATATCATATGGTTTTATGCTGCTGATCAAGCACCTGGTGAAAAGGCCGCGGCCATTTATTCAAAATATCAATATCACGCCGGTTTACCGGGCGGGCGGTACCTCGTTCCCATCGGGGCATACTTCATCAAGCTTCGCTACGGCTACGGCTTTATCGGCAGCTTATCCTAAATGGTATGTGATAGCGCCATCTTTCTTTTGGGCGGGCGCCACCAGCTATTCAAGAATGTATCTCGGGGTTCATTATCCTACCGATGTGGCTGCCGGGTTAACATTAGGTGTCGGCAGTGCCGCGGCTATGTCGTTTTTGAAGAAGTAGGGTTGCCGAATTATTTCGTTATTCTCGTCGCACATTTGAGAGTATTAATCCATGTGGCTGTTTTTTGAAGTTTGAATAATAACAAAGATCGTCCATAACAAATGATAAATGCGATTGTAGAGCGAAACATAAATCAATAGCATATCTATAGCCTTGAGTGTTATATTCAACTATTTCAATCCCTGAAAAATCGAAATAACCTTTTTTATCCAAAAATTCGTCGTCAAAAATTTGCTGGTGCAATGCTATAAGCGCATATTCCGATTTGCGCATTAAAGTATCAAAGTTATTTATAAGGTCTTTTATTGCTTCCACAACGCAGTTCCAATCTATAATTATGTCTTCGTCAGCTTTGTTTTGAAACACTTTCTCATTAAATATAACTTCACATCGAATTGTTTTTAGTTTAAATATTGTCCACCATTCGCCATCGTTGCTTTGTTTGAAATTTAATTCGAGGTTGTCTACTGAGATTAACATGGATGTAAGATAAGAGAAATCTTCAATAGGAAGTGGTTTCTGTTTTGCAGGAAAGTTTTAATAATATTTTGCAGGTAAATTATTATTAAAGTGATATCTTGACCTCAATCGTTCTCATAGCTTGCCATAAACAACGGCAGATGATAACCTATATAAAATGAATACAAATATTGATCAAAACGGCTCAAAGAAGATAGGATTGGTGCTGTCTGGCGGGGGGGTAAGAGGGGTGGCCCATTTGGGGGTGATGCAGGCCCTAACCGATTATGGTATCAAATTCTCGCATATCTCGGGCACAAGTGCAGGCGCAATAGCTGCGGCTTTTTTTGCAGAGGGATATACCCCAAAAGAAATTTTACGCGTCATCAAAGACAACAGCCTGCTCAAATTGCTGCGCCCGGCATTTGGCAGCAATGGTTTGATCTCAATAACACATGCCAGGGTATTGATCAATAAATATATTCCGCATAATTCCTTTCAAAGCCTCAAAACACGTGTTACCATTCCGGCGGTCGACATTGGAGAAGCAAAACTGGTTTATTTTACCGAGGGCGAGTTGGATATAGCAATTTTAGCGTCATGCTGTTTGCCAGGTATTTTTAGGCCCATCATCATTAACGATCATATGTTTGTTGATGGCGGCATACTCAATAATTTTCCGGTTGAACCATTGGTGGGCAATTGTGACCTCATCATAGGTTCATGCTGTAACCATTTGCCTGTTGTTTCAACAATTAAATCCTTTGTGAACCTGGTTGACAGGGCGGCCATGATAACGATTAATTCGGGCCTCAATGCGCATAAAATGTTGTGCGATATAGTTATCGAGCCGCGTGGCTTGGGTGGTTATGGTATTTTTGATACCGATGCCGCCGAAGAAATTTATATGATAGGGTATGAAGAGGGTTTAAAAACCATCAACAGCAACGAAAAGTTAAAAGAGGTTATACAGGCTCTAAAAAGTAAAAAACCTATCTGAAAACGATACAGCACTGTAACGAAAGATTGACACAGTAGTGGGCAAAAATCTGAAAACGGATTTGGTAATGTTTTAAAATAGATGGAAATTGCTCAAAACGTTGTACATCATAAAGTATTTAATTGATGTTAAATAATCTTTAAGATGTGTACAAATTTCTCTGTATAGCACCTTAATCATACAAACTCAATAAACTATGAAAAAAGTAACGGGCCTTGGAGGCGTATTTTTTAAATGCGACGATCCGAAAAGTATGAACGAATGGTATGTCAAAAACCTTGGACTGCCTTCCGGCCAGTACGGAACAACGTTTGAGTGGCGGCATGCAGATGATCCGTCGAAAATAGGGTCCACCTCCTGGTGTACGTTCCCGCAGGATACCCAATATTTTAATCCGTCGGCCAAGCCGTTTATGATTAATTACCGGGTAGAAAATATCGTTGCGCTGGTAGACGAATTAAAAAAAGGTGGCGTAACCATTATTGACGAGATTGCTGAGTATGATTATGGCAAATTTGTTCATATTCTCGATCCGGAAGGGAACATTATTGAGCTTTGGGAGCCAGGCGATGAATCGGAGCCGGATAGTGCTGCGGGATAATTTAGTTCTAAGTTGAAAGTCTTGAGTTCTAAGTCAGGATTTACCCTTATCGACTTAGAACTCAAGACTTTCGACTTAAGACTTCTGACTAACGATCAGGGAAACTTAACCCCGTTATAATCTGATATATTCACCTGTGGTATTGATGAGTTGTATTTATCATTAATAGCCTTAATAAACTCATTGGCCACAATTGCATAGCCCCGCGGTGTAAGGTGAACCCCATCCAATGAGAACAAACCGCCGCTGATGTAATTTGAGTTAACGCTTACACCGTCAACCACCAGACCGTTCAGTTTAACATTTTGCAGAAAGGTATAGGCATCAAATACCGCCAGGCCTTTTGCTGCAGCTATAGATTTTATGGTGGTGTTATAAGAAGTTACATAATCCCCGGTAAGGGCAACCTCCTTTTCGTCAAGTACATATTGGTTATCTATCGGCGTATAAGGCGTTAAACCGTAAGGCAGGTTGCCGACAGGTGTTGCAACAGGCTGCCCGATCTTGCTTGTGGGGAAGGTAAGTACGATAAGATCGTTAGTTGTTGCTACGCGCGGCGCATGGGTGCCGCCAGAAACCAGCGCGTTGATATACAATGCTTTTGCATTCGGGTTGGCTTTTTGCACCCCGGCCAGTATTGCAGAAACGGTGATGGTATTAAAATAAGGTATTGAGGTTACATCGGGTACGGTTGCAACTACGCCTTTCTGCCCCTTGGCAGTGAGGGTGTTGATCAATACATTATACAAGGCAGCAAAAGTGTTTTTATCTGTCAGCACGTCGCCGGCCCCACCGGATGTGGCGTAACTTAACGCGTCATTATTCCCCAGCCAGTTTGAGAAGAAAGTGAATGGCTTCGACATTACAAAATCAAGATAGGTGGTGGAGTTTGTTGGCGCGTTACCAGGCAGCAGTCGTTCAAAATACCCGTTAAGGTTGCCATAAGGTGCGTAGGTGATATGCATCAGCTTAATGCCGGGCACACCGTAATTATTGATATCGCCGGTGTATTTGGTATATAAAGTCACGTTTCCGAAGCCGGGTACAGGCAATAAGCCGCGTACTGCCAGATTGGTAGTTACAGGAGTTGTAATCGGTGTGCCATCGGCATTAAAGCCGGTAAGTGATAAATACCCGGACCCATTTGCCTGTGCCGTGCTGAATAGCGGTTGCGTAAATGCGTTCCCTCCAACCGATTGCATTTGCTTGCCGATGATGCTGGGATAGGATACCTGCTGACCTGCAAGATATAAGCCCCCATCGGCATAACCGGCAGTGAGCGAATTACCTAATGCAATGTATCGTGAAAAATCAACAGAACCTGCGGACGGCTTTGGCGTATGGATTTCGGGCTTGCAGGCACCTAATAACAGTAACCCTGCAACAATATAAATATGTAATTTAAACGTTTTCATGAACTGATTTCTTTAAGGATTACCAATGATAGGCTAATGAGATACCTGGTATATAAACATCGGTTTTAAATGTTCCCGATAGCTGCGATTCGATATTGGTTTGGGTGCGTTGCATCAGGTGCTCGTACTCAAAGGAGATATCTATATCGAGGTGCTTGGCTACGGTATAACCTAAGCCCAGGGTACCATAAACCCGGTTAGCATCCGGAGCTTCGGGGGTTACATAGCCATCTAAAACAGCGGTGCCGCCATAGCCGCCGCCAAAACGCAGGGCCAGTTTATCGGTAGCCTTATATTGAGCGCCCCCGCGTAAGCTAAACGCCTGTTGATAATTCCGGGCGGAGTGGGTGTCCTGTAACACAGCCGTATTATTTTTATAATCAAACGATAGCGTTTTATAACTATCCCAGTTTACAAGGTTAACATCCAGGGCCAATATCCATTTGCTGCTGGGGTAAAAGCCGAAACCGATGGAGTTAGTGGCTGGTAGGGGTATGGTTGAACTAAAGGTATTGGGCTGAGGGAAATTGCTTTGCAGCGATGCAGGCACAGTAAAAATAGCGTTCCCTGCCGAAATTGTGGTATTTACCTGCGACCGGTGTGTGATCCCTATGGTAATACCTGCTTCCGTTTTGAAGTAAACGCCCGCGTTCCACCCGTAGCCCTTACCGCTGCCTTTCAACCGGGCCTGGCCTGCGTCGCCGTTGCTGTTTGCCAGTGGAATGGCCCGCGTCAGATCAACGCTGCCATGGTTATATACGAAGCCTCCGCCGACGCTAATCCAGTCGGCCAGTTTTATGCTTAGTGTTGGTTGAATATAAATGGCTTTCAGGTCGAGGCTTTCCAGCACATATTTGCCCTGCCAGGTATTGCCCCAGTCGGTTAAGCCGCCAAAAGGGGTATAAACGCCAAGTCCAAGTTTCCAGAAGGAAGACTTAGGGCCCCATACCGCATAAGCATGGAACGGAGTAGCAACTTTATTAGAGGTATGGTCCTGTATTGATGTCCCTGCGGGGTTGAAAACAGATTTGAACAGTAAAGGGCTTATTCCTCCCTGTATGTAATTTTCGGGCAGCATGGCTACCGCGCCCGGGTTAAAAAATACGGAAGCGCCATCCTGTACGATACCCGTACCTGTATGGCCCATTCCTATTTGCTTTTGCCCCCCAAGGTTCACCTGGAATCCCTGGGAAAAAGCTAACAGCGGTGCTGCGGTGAGCACCAATAGTAGAATTTTTCTCATAAAAATATAATTGGTTCGTGACAGGAAATTGCTTGTAGGTTACAATTTGAAACTGTCAGGGATAAAATTAGTTTGGATTAAAAAGAAAAAAAGGGCTATAATGCGGAGATATTAGTCAAAAAGTCGGATAAAGCTTATTTTTAATATCAGATAAGAAAATTGCTTTACAACCGTCTTTAATAAATACAATAGTTAAAATTATATATCTAAACTATATGAATAATAAAGTTGGACAATTAAGCCTGTCGAAATTTGCAGATCTTTATGCAGACAAGCTGGCTGGTGCCGATTTTTTTGTTGTTGACGAAAAGCAATTATTGAGCCTGAGCGAATATCCTTATCGTTCGGACGGTTATATTATAGGCATTTGTACCAGGGGCACAGCCAAAGTAGAAGTAAACCTGCAGGTTTATGATGCCCGGCCGGATGCCATGCTTCTGGCAACCCCCTTTCATGTTTTGAGGATTTACGATAGCAGTGCCGATTTTTTATGCCGGTTTGTTGTTTTCAGCAAAGCCTTTTTAATCGAAAATAACGCCAATAGCCATTTCCTTGAATCATTCAGTTATTTTAACAGCGCATCTATCCCGGTAATTTATCCGGGCAATGCCGATGCCAAAATGATTCTGGAAATTTATTTATTGATCCAGCAAAAATTAGCGCGCGAAGGGCATCCTTATGATGTTGAAATATCCAGGAGCATTTTGATGACACTGCTTTATGAAATACAGGCCATTTACGAAAAGCAACACCTGATAATAAAAGGTAAACAAACCAGGAAACAGGAACTAAACGTGCTTTTCCAATCCCTCATTTTCCATCATTATAAAGAACATCGGAGCGTGCAATACTATGCCGACGCGCTGTATGTATCTCCCAAACATTTAACCGAAACCATTAAGGAAGTAACCGGGAGAACCGCGGGGGAATGGATAGACGACGCGGTAATATTGGAAGCCAAAGTATTACTGCGAAATCATGAGATCAGCATTGCACGCGCGGCCGAGAGCATCCATTTCCCAGACCAATCTTCGTTTGGTAAATATTTTAAGAAACATACCGGCATGTCGCCTTCTGATTATAGGGCGATATCTGCGCATTGAATGTTTATTAGTTAATTAAGTAATAAAAAAATATGTCATTGAGCGCAGCGTGGCAATCTCGTAGCCAATGCATGTCCGTCTGTATAGCTACGAGATTGCTTCGTCGTTCCTCCTCGCTATGACATGGGTTTTTAAACCATCATTCCCAGTCGATCTTCACGTTTCGGACACCAACAACCTTTTTCCACCCTCCCATATCCCCTCTTCTTTCCGACTTTTTGACTAATATCTCCGCATTGCTGCCCTTTCTTTGGCTTCATAATGCCTCTAATTTTACTCCTGATTATAAACCAAAAAACTTTATGAATGCCACAGAACCGATGAAAGCCATAAAAGGAGGGGAGTTTCTGATCAGGGAGACTTCCGCGGAAAGCGTTTTTATTCCTGAAGAATGGAATGAAGAGCAGTTGATGATCGCCGAAACATGTACCAATTTTTTGGCACAGCAGGTAACACCAAACCTTCAGCGTATTGACGAGCAGGAGGAGGGGTTAATGCGTCATTTAATGGACGAGGCAGGCGCGCTTGGATTGTTAGGCATCTCCGTGCCCGAAGAATATGGCGGTTTTGGTAAAGATTTTAAAACTGCCATGCTCGTTACTGAAAAGTTAGGTGCAGGGCATTCATTTTCGGTTGCTTTTTCGGCGCATACGGGTATAGGCACCATGCCTATATTATATTATGGTAATGATGCACAAAAGCAAAAATATATCCCTAAACTGGCCAGCGGTGAATGGAAAGGAGCTTATTGCCTTACTGAACCGGCTGCAGGTTCAGATGCCAATTCGGGTAAAACCAGGGCAAAACTTTCTGCTGATGGCAAGTACTATCTCATCACCGGGCAAAAAATGTGGATCACCAATGCCGGTTTTGCCGATGTGTTTACCGTTTTCGCCAAAATAGATGATGATGAAAACCTGAGCGCGTTTATTGTTGAAAAGGATTTTGAAGGTCTTTCGCTCAATACGGAAGAGCATAAAATGGGTATCAAAGGCAGCTCAACACGGCAGGTTTTTTTTAATGATTGCAAAGTGCCGGTTGAAAACCTCCTTTCTGAAAGGCAGAATGGGTTTAAGATAGCCGTTAATATCCTGAATCTTGGCCGTATCAAATTAGGCGGCGGCACCGTTGGGGCCAGTAAGGATGTGATCACCTCATCGGTACGTTACGCCAATGAGCGGGAGCAGTTCGGTCGCGCTATTTCCAAATACGGAGCGATAAAATATAAACTGGCCGAACAGGCTATCCGTACTTACGCGGCAGAATCGGCCGTGTACAGGGCCAGTCAGAATATGGAGGAGGCTACAGAAATGTTAATCGCCTCGGGCCTTGATGAAAACAAAGCCAAGCTGAAAGGGACTGAGCAATTTGCCATCGAAGCAGCGATCCTAAAAGTTCATGCTTCGGAGGTTTTAGATTATGTAACTGACGAAGGTGTGCAGATTTACGGTGGCATGGGCTATAGCGCAGAGGCGCCGATGGATAGGTCGTACCGCGATTCCAGAATCAACCGGATCTTTGAGGGCACCAATGAAATCAACAGGTTGTTAACCGTTGATATGATGCTGAAACGTGCCATGAAGGGTGAGCTTGACCTGATGGGGCCAGCCCAGAAAGTAGCCGGTGAATTGATGAGCATCCCCGATATTGGCGCAACGGAAGAAGATGGCCTGTTTACTAAAGAAAAGAAATACATAGCCAATTTTAAAAAGGCCATATTGATGGTAGCCGGTAGCGCTGTTCAAAAACTAATGATGCAATTGAGCAAAGAGCAGGAAGTATTGATGAACCTGGCCGATATGCTGATAGAGCTTTATGTAAGCGAATCGCTGCAATTGAGGGTAGAGAAATTGGTTGGCTTAAGGGGCGAAGAAGCCTGTAAAGAACAACTGGACATGATGCGGGTGTACATCAATGACGCGGCCGAACATATTGCCAAATCGGGTAAAGAAGCACTGAACTCATTTGCCGAAGGCGATGAAAGAAGGATGATGCTCATGGGACTTAAGCGTTTCACCAAAACCGAAGATATTAATACTACCCAGGCACGCAGAAATATCGCTTCAAAATTGATTGCTGAAAATAAATATTGTTTTTAGTGCTGCATTTAAGCTAAAAAAAATCCCCTCTTGAGAGGGGGCGCGAAGGAACGAGTGATAGCAGGGGTGTGTTTATGCTGTATGCTTATCAAAGCAGAGACACACCCCTCCACCCCTCTCAAGAGGGGAATCGCACAATCCCCTGCCTTTTACGTTAAACGCCAATAACGACGATCCCGCTGTTATTTTCCGAATAATATCAACCTAAAAAACAAAAATCTAATAATGAGAATATTAGTGTGTATAAGCCAGGTGCCGGATACCAGCACCAAAATTGTATTGAAAAATAACAATACCTCGGTTAACAGCGATGGTGTTACTTATGTGATCAACCCGTATGATGAATGGTACGCGTTGATTAGGGCTATCGAATTAAAAGAAAGCGGTATCGCCACCGAAATTCATTTGGTAACCGTAGGTAAGGCCGATGTTGAGCCCGTGATCAGGAAAGCATTAGCGTTGGGCGGCGACGAAGCCATCCGCATTGATGCAGAGAGCAATGATCCTTATGAAACGGCTCATTATATAGCCGAATATGCTGCCGGGGTTGGTTATGACCTTATTTTATGCGGCAAAGAGTCTATCGATTACAATAACGGAACTACCGGCACCATGCTGGCCGAATTGCTTGATCTCGATTACATTGGTTTTGCAACCGGGATCAGCATAGAGGCCAATGCTGCTGTGATAAATCGTGAAATAGAAAGCGGTGAAGAAACAGATGCCTGTAATTTACCGCTGGTTATTTCCTGCCAGAAAGGTGTTGCCGAAGCTCGCATTCCCAATATGCGCGGTATCATGGCGGCACGTACGCGTCCGTTAAAGGTCATTACGCCTTCAGGAATAACTGCTGTAACCGAAATACTGTCATATGAATTGCCGCCTGCCAAGGCCGGTATCAAGCTGGTAAGCCCGGATGATATGGATGAATTGGTGCAGCTGCTGCATACCGAGGCTAAGGTTATTTAATAATCATATTTATTACCCGGTGTGCGCACCACAGATGTTTGGAAGATGAAATTACCTCTAAAAAATATGTCATTGCGAGCGTAGCGCGGCAATCTCGTAGCCAATGCATGTCCGATCTGTATAGCTACGAGATTGCTTCGTCGTTCCTCCTCGCAATGACATTGCTTTTTAAACCAACATTTACAACTGATCTGTATCTTCCGAACACCCATGATGTGCGAGCTGTAGTATCTAACTAAAAAAATAAAAAATGTCTGTAATAGTATTGGTAGAACATACCGAAGGAATTATAAAAAAACAAAGTTTTGAGGCCGTGCAATATGCCGCTCAGATAGCCAAAAAAATGGGAACCACGGTAACCGCGCTTGCTTTAGGCAGCGTTGCAGTTGCCGAAATGGAAAACCTTGGCCAGTATGGTGCTCAAAAAGTGCTGCACGTTGCCGATAGCCGGTTGGACGAGTTACATTCAAGGGCCTATGCCGGCGCCTTAATAGCCGCAGCGCAAAAGGAGAATAGTAAAGTAATCATAACCCTTCATGATATTAAGGGCAGGGCTGTGGCACCGCGGGTAGCTATAAAATTAAAAGCGGGACTGGTGGCGGGTGCACTTTCGTATCCTGATCTGGACAAAGGATTCGTGATCAAAAAGGCCGTGTTTTCGGGCAAGGCATTTGCCTATGTAAACATTTTAAGCGACGTAAAGGTGATTATGCTGATGCCTAACACATTCCCACCTCAAAAGCAGGAGGGTAAGGCGGTTGTTGTGCAACTGGATGTAAGCTTTAGCGAAAAGGATTTTGGCGTAAAAATAAAATCGGTAAATAAAGTAACCGGCGAGGTACCGCTTGCCGATGCCGAGCTGGTTGTTTCGGGAGGCAGAGGTTTAAAAGGCCCGGAAAACTGGGGCATACTGGAAGACCTGGCGAAAGAACTGGGCGCCGCTACGGCCTGCTCGCGCCCGGTAGCCGATTCGCACTGGCGACCGCATCACGAACATGTGGGCCAAACAGGTGGCACCGTTCGTCCAAATCTGTATATAGCGGTGGGAATATCCGGAGCTATCCAACACCTGGCGGGGGTTAACGGTTCAAAAACTATTGTAGTGATCAATAAAGATCCCGAAGCCCCATTTTTTAAAGCAGCCAATTATGGTGTAGTTGGTGACGCGTTGGAGATTCTGCCACGACTGACTGCTGCTGTAAAAAAGTTTAAGGAACATCATCAATAAATAATCAGGGCTATGGAGTTTTTTTATGAAGGACAGGTGCTGTGGTCGCAGATAGACTCGAACCAGCACATGCGGCATTCTGCATATGCCGATCTTGCAGCACAGGCACGCATCACCATGCTTGAAAGCCTGGGTTTAAAACTGCCTACACTTTATGAATACAAAATAGGGCCTGTATTATTCAGGGAAGAAATGATTTACCTGAGAGAGATCGGGATCAATGAGCAGATCAGGGTAACCTGCCAGCTTACCAAATCCAGGCCTGATGGTTCCCGCTGGGCAATCAGGCATGAGCTGTACCGGGGCGACGGTGTTAAAGCCGCAATCGTAAATGCCGAAGGTTCATGGATAGATATGGAAAAGCGTAAGCTGGCCGTATTGCCTTCAAAACTAAGCCAGATGTTTATGAAGGCGCCCCGGAGCAGCGATTATGTGGAAGAGGCCAATCCAGCCTGAAATAATTAAATAGTGTTGAATATCAGTTTATAAGCTTTGGGCTTTATGCCTTCTGCTTTTAGCTTTAAATAATTTATCTATGACCGATCTGAAAGGCACTTTTGAAAGGGCCGTTAAAGAGAGTAAGGAACTACCCTCAAAACCTGATAATGAAACATTATTACGGCTGTACAGTTTATATAAGCAAGCAACGGAAGGCGATATAAATATAGAAAACCCTCCGGGTATGTTTGATTTTGTAGCTAAAGCAAAATATGATGCCTGGCTAAAACAGAAGGGCACTACCGCCGATCATGCCATGCAGCAATATATCCAGCTTGTAACGCAATTATCAAATAAAACCAGCTAACTTTAATTCCGAAATATTGACAAATGTTTCCGCCGTTTAGACCTTTATAAAGCACCGCAGAAATAGATATTTGTTATTATAAACCATCCCGGTATCGGGGATATGATTAGAATCTATTAATTCACATAGATAATTAAATAATAATAACCAGGCTATTAGCTTTAAGCCTTGTGCATGCTGCTTTTAGCTTTATATAAACCATTTTATAATTCTACTCTGTCTCTTTTTAGGTGGCTTCCAATACCCGTATTGATATTGGGTAAGTGCGACAGATGACCTAAAAACCGACTTGTTTTTAACTATAAAAAACACCTAAGGCAATGTCAGCATCAAAAAAACATTTCACCCGTTTTGTATTAATCCTGCTAACCATTGTGGCGGCAAGCATCAACGCAAAAGCGCAAACCGATAAAATTGAAGGTTTATGGTACAACGATGTAAAAACCGCCAAAATCCAGATCACTAAAGAAAGCAACGGTAAATTTTATGGTAAGGTGGTATGGCTTAAGGAACCATTAAAAGATGGGAAGCCGAAAGTTGACGAAATGAATAGTGACGAAAAATTGCGTTCAAGGCCGAGGCTGGGATTACCCGTACTGGCTGATTTTGTGAAAGATGGGGATAACAAATACTCGGGCGGAACAATTTACGATCCTAATAACGGCAAAACGTACTCCTGTAAAATGACCTATAAAGGTAAAACCCTGGATATCCGCGGATACATTGGTATTTCGCTTTTCGGGCGGACAACAACCTGGTCGCGGGCAGAGTAAACTAAAGATAAAGAGTTTTAATAACACAAGCAGATACTAATGAATGCTAAACGAATTATAAAAAAGGTTGCAGTATTGGGGTCGGGAGTAATGGGCAGTCGTATCGCCTGCCACTTTGCAAATATCGGCGTACAGGTACTGTTGCTTGATATTGTACCCAAGGATGCCCCGGAAGATAAAAAAGCGCGGAATAAAATTGTTAATGACGCGCTGGACTTCGCGTTAAAGTCAAACCCCTCGCCCATCTACCTTAAATCATTCGCAAAACGTATCATAACCGGCAATTTTGAAGATGATATGCCCAAAATTGCGGATTGCGACTGGGTGATAGAGGTAGTAGTTGAACGGCTGGATATAAAACAACATGTGTTTGAAACAGTAGAAAAATACCGGAAACCCGGCACGCTGATCACTTCCAATACATCCGGTATCCCGATACATTTAATGGCAGAAGGCAGGAGCGATGACTTTAAAAAATATTTCTGTGGAAGCCATTTCTTTAATCCTCCCCGGTATTTAAAACTACTGGAAATTATTCCCACAAAAGATACGTTAGCGGGCGTTGTGGGTTTTTTGATGGATTATGGCGCAAAATACCTGGGAAAAACTACAGTGTTAGCCAAAGATACGCCGGCATTTATCGGTAACCGCATCGGGGTTTTCAGCATTATGAGTGTGCTGCATTATGTGCAGCAAACCGGCATGACGGTGGAAGAGGTTGATAAATTGACAGGGCCGGTAATAGGTCACCCAAAATCGGCCACCTTCCGCACCAATGATGTGGTAGGTTTAGATACGATGGTACACGTTGCCAACGGTCTTTACAAAAACGCTCCTGATGATGAGGCAAGGGAATTATTCAAAATTCCTTCATTTGTTGAGGGAATGCTAAAAAATAACTGGCTGGGCAGCAAAACCGGCCAGGGGTTTTATAAGAAAGAAAAAGGCGAAGGTGGAAACCAGTTTTATGCGCTCGATCTGAAAACGCTTGAGTACAAGCCCTCTCAAAAAGTAAAATTCGCTTCGCTTGAAACTACAAAGGCGGTTGATAACTTAAAAGATAGGCTCAGGATCCTGGTTGCGGCAAAAGACAAAGCCGGCGATTTTTACCGCGCTACCTTTTACCAGTTATTTGCCTATGCCGGTAACCGCATCCCCGAAATAGCCGACGAGCTTTATAAAATAGATGCTGCCACCAATGCAGGCTTTGGCTGGGAGCTGGGCCCTTTTGAAAAATGGGACGCGCTTGGTGTTGAGGAGACGGTAAAAGCCATGGAAGCAGCAGGGCACAAACCGGCCCAATGGGTATATGACATGCTTGCGGCAGGTGCAAAAAGCTTTTATAAAATAGAAGATGGCAAACGCTTGTATTATGATATCCCATCGAAAAGCTACCAGGTGATTCCCGGTACCGAGGGGCTTATTTTGCTTAACAATATCCGGGAAACAAATACCGTGTGGAAAAACAGCGGTACTACCATTACCGATATTGGTGATGGTATTTTGAACCTTGAATTTCATACCAAAATGAACACGATAGGCGGCGAGGTGATTGAAGGTATAAATAAAGCTATCACTCTTGCCGAAGCAAGCTACAAAGGCCTGGTGATCTCAAACGAAGGGGCCAATTTCAGTGCCGGGGCCAATGTGGGTATGATATTTATGATGGCTGTTGAGCAGGAGTTTGATGAACTCAATATCGTGATCAAAGCCTTCCAGAATACGATGATGCGCATCCGTTATTCATCGATCCCGGTGGTGATAGCGCCTCATCAAATGGCCCTGGGTGGTGGCTGCGAAATGTGCCTGCATGCTGATAAAGTGGTAGCTCATGCCGAACTGTATATGGGTTTGGTTGAGTTTGGTGTTGGTTTGATTCCCGGAGGTGGAGGAACGAAAGAGTTTGCCCTGCGCCTTTCAGACGAACTACAGGAAGGTGACGTAGAACTCAATAATTTCCGTGACCGTTTTTTAACCATCGGCCAGGCAAAAGTATCCACTTCGGCTTATGAGGCTTTTGAATTTGGCTATCTTAAAAAGGGTAGGGACGTTGTTGTGGTATCCCGCGAGCGGTTACTTGCCGAAGCCAAACAACAATGCCTGCAGATGGCGAACGAAGGGTACATACAGCCTATTCCGCGCGGAGATATCAGAGTGCTGGGTAAGCAGGCCCTGGGTTTAGGTTATGTAGGGGCAAATACCATGTACAGCGGTAATTACATAAGCGAGCACGATGTGAAAATTTCGCAGAAACTGGCTTATGTGCTTTCGGGCGGCGATCTGTCCCAGCCTTCCATAGTGAGCGAGGAATATTTGCTGGGGTTGGAACGTGAAGCCTTTGTTTCGCTTTGTACCGAAAAGAAAACGCTTGAACGGATCCAATCCATTTTAACCGGCGGAAAAGTGTTAAGGAACTAATTTTTTTAAGTATAAAATCTCAATAAAATGAACGCATATATAGTGGCAGCCAGCCGCAGCGCTGTTGGAAAAGCTACCCGGGGCGGGTTTAGGTTTACCCGTCCGGATACGCTTGCGGCAGATGTGATCAGGCATCTGCTGGCATCGGTGCCTAATGTTGATAAAGAGCAGATTGATGATGTAATTGTAGGCAATGCTACACCCGAAGCCGAACAGGGATTGAATGTTGCGAGGCTGATTTCATTAATGGCGCTTGATACCGATAAAGTACCCGGTATGACGGTGAACCGCTATTGCTCGTCGGGGTTGGAAACAATTGCGATAGCATCAGCAAAAATACACAGCGGCATTGCCGATTGTATTATCGCGGGCGGTGTGGAAAGTATGAGCCTGATCCCGATGGGGGGCTGGCGCATTGTTCCTAACGCCGATATTGCCCTTGCCCATCCCGATTATTACTGGGGCATGGGCCTTACTGCCGAAGCTGTAGCTAAAGAATATCATATTGGCCGCGAAGAGCAGGACCAGTTTGCCTACAATTCACATCAAAAAGCCATCAACGCTATTAAAGAAGGCAAGTTTAAAGATGAAATAGCGCCGGTAAATATTGTGGAAACCTATGTAGATGAGAGCGGCAAAAAAGCGAAAAGAGAGTTTAAGGTAGATACGGATGAAGGTCCGCGCAGCGATACCTCAATTGACGCGCTGGCAAAGCTTAAACCGGTATTTGATGCAAAGGGCGTGGTAACTGCCGGCAATTCGTCACAAACCAGTGATGGGGCGGCCTTTGTCATGGTGGTTAGCGAACGTTTTATGAAACAGAACAACCTTAAACCCATAGCCCGGCTGGTTAATTACGCCGTTGCAGGTGTGCCGCCGCGGATCATGGGGATAGGTCCGCTGGTGGCTATCCCCAAAGTGTTGAAAATGGCCGGGATGAAACAACAGGATATTGAGCTGATAGAATTGAATGAGGCTTTTGCTTCACAATCATTGGCCATAATAAAAGGGTTGGAGCTTAATCCCGACATTGTAAATGTAAACGGCGGTGCCATATCCCTTGGTCATCCGCTTGGCTGTACCGGGGCTAAACTTTCTGTTCAGCTTTTTAACGAATTGAAACGACGGGAGAAAAAGTATGGCATGGTTACCATGTGTGTAGGCACCGGGCAGGGCGCGGCGGGTGTATTTGAAATGTTATAGGAATTTACCTTTATCTAAACCATTGCAAGCATGGAAAAGGCGACAAGATTGTTTGATTGCATGATTACCCAGGCTAAGGAGCCTAAGGTGGATCTTTTGAATGCGAAGGAGAATGGTTCCTGGCGGTCATACAGCACCCAAGAAGTGCATGCCATGATCAACCAGCTATCCGCAGCCCTGTTGGCCCTGGGCGTTTCGGGCGGTGACGGCACTACCGAAGGCCGCGATAAAATAGGTTTGATAAGCAACGGCAGGCCCGAGTGGATCATAACCGATCTGGCAGTACAGCAAACAGGCGCCATACTGGTCCCGCTATACCCTAATACAGGCACTAAAGAAATTGAGCAGATCCTGAACGAGGCCGGAGTGAAATATGTATTTGTAAGCAGCAAAGATTTATGCGATAAGGTTAAGGAAGTTCATTTAAATATCCCCTCGTTAAAAGGCATATTTACTTTCGATAACATCGATGGCTGTGATTATTGGGGTACATTGCTTAAGCCTTTACAAGAAGGTTATCAGCAAAAAATACAGCAGATAAATGATCAGATCACCGAAGATGATGTGGCAACCATCATTTATACTTCGGGCACTACGGGCAGGCCAAAAGGGGTAATGCTTACGCATAAAAACATCATGACCAACGCCTCGGCATCCGGCGACATTCTTAGCCGGATCCCCGTTACAGAAAAACGTGCTTTGAGTTTTTTGCCACTGAACCACATTTTTGAAAAGATGTGTACCTATGTTTATCTATACTACGGTTTTTCTATTTATTACGCCGAAAGTATGGACACCATAGGCGCAAATATGAAAGAGGTAAAGCCTTCACTTTTTACAGCCGTGCCCCGCTTGCTCGAAAAAGTATTTGAAAAAATTATGGTGCAGGGGCAGAAATTAACCGGTATTAAAAGGAAGATCTTTTTCTGGTCGGTAAAACTGGCCGAAGCTTATGAAATTAATAATACCAGCCTGCCGTATAAGATCAAACTGGCCATAGCCGATAAATTGGTTTACAGCAAATGGCGTGCTGCTATAGGCGGAAATATAAAGGCCATAGTAGTTGGGAGTTCGGCCTGCCCCATAAAACTGGAAAGAATTTTTACCGCAGCTAATATTGTTATTATGGAAGGTTATGGGCTTACCGAAACCTCGCCTGTAATTGCTGTTAACTGTTATGAAAAAAGCGGGAGGAAATTTGGTACCGTAGGTCGTTTGCTGAGCGGTGTGCATGTGAAGATAGCTCCTGATGGCGAGATCCTTTGCAAAGGCCCTAATGTGATGCTGGGCTATTATAAAAACCCCGAACTAACGGCCGAGGTACTGGAAGACGGCTGGTTTCATACCGGGGATATAGGCGAACTGGACCAGGATTCGTTCCTGAAAATAACAGACCGTAAAAAAGAGATCTTTAAAACCTCGGGCGGTAAATACGTGGCCCCGCTACCCATCGAAAATAAGATGAAGGAAAATTATTTTATTGAACAGATGATGGTTGTTGGTGCGGAAAAGAAATTTGTCGCGGCGCTCATTGTACCTTCTTACACCCATTTAAAACCCTGGTGTAAGGAAAATGACATCACTTTTTCATCCAATAGTGAATTGGCTAAAAATGCGAAGGTTATTGAGCTTTATCAATCCATTATCAATAACTATAACCCAGAATTTAACCATGTTGAACAGGTGAAGAAGATAACCTTGCTCCCCAACGAATGGTCGATAGATAGCGGTGAACTGACGCCAACCGGAAAAATGAAGCGAAAGGTGATCACCGAAAAATACAAAACCGAAATAGATAAAATGTATCCCTGCGAAGTAAGTGAGGATCCAACTCTTGTAAATTAATTGATGAATACATTTCAAACAACAATACAGGGCAGGCTGGTTACAATTTCGCTTGATAGGGGCCGGTCAAATGCCATTAATCATGAAATGGTTAAAGAGCTGGCGGCCTGTATCAAAACATTGGAGCATGATGATAACGTGGGCGGGGTTATCTTAACCGGCAAGGAAGGCTTTTTTTCGTCGGGGATCGACCTGATTGAGGCTTATGATTATGATGAAGCGCAAAGCCGCCAATTTTGGGTGGATTTTTTGGCGTTACAAAATACTTTAGCCGCTTTCAGGAAACCTTTGGTAGCTGCCATTAGTGGTCACAGCCCGGCGGGCGGCTGCATATTAGCTATTTGCTGCGATTATCGGGTGATGATTGAAGGAGCATTTATCATCGGCTTAAATGAAGTTCCGGTTGGTATTATCGTTCCTGATAGTGTTTTTAGCTTATATGCATTTTGGCTTGGCCAGCGTAAAGCTTATCAATATTTGATGGAAGGGAAGCTGCTTAAGGTAAACGAAGCTTTAGAAGCCGGGCTTATCGATGAAGTAGTTTCACCGGATAGGTTAATGAACGCTGCAATAGAAAAAGTAACAGCTTTTATGAAATTGAACCCTGTTACCTGGACGGAAAGTAAATTGAATTTGCGAAAAGAGTTGATAGGGAAACTAAAGGCCGACCAAACCGACACGCTCGATAAGATGCTGAAGCAATGGTGGGCACCCGAAACCAGGCAAGGCCTGCAAATGATGATCCAGAATTTAAAATCAAAGAATACAGCTGTTAAATAATTGATGATGACTGATCCGACAACTTCAAATAATGCCGCAAACCATAATCCCGCAACTGCTGGTGGAATGTTAAGAGATGATGCTTTAAAAGGAAAAACCATCATTGTAACCGGCGGCGGAACAGGTTTAGGTAAAGCAATGGGGACTTACTTTTTGCATTTGGGTGCTAACCTGGTAATTACCAGCCGCAAATTGGATGTGCTGCAACAAACTGCTGCCGAAATGGAAACCGAAACCGGGCGCAAAGTATTGCCAATATCCTGCGACGTGCGGAAGTACGACGAGGTTGAAGCAATGCTGCAACAAGCTATTGAAACATTTGGGCAGGTTGATGCACTGTTGAATAACGCGGCAGGTAATTTTATTTCGCCTACGGAGCGTTTATCGGCAAACGCGTTTTCGGCTATTATCGATATTGTTTTAAAAGGCTCGGCTAATTGCTCGCTGGCTTTGGGCAAATATTGGATCAAGGAGAAAATGCCCGGAAACATTCTGAATATCATAACCACTTATGCTTTTACAGGTTCGGCTTATGTCGTGCCCTCGGCCTGTGCGAAGGGTGGTGTGCTGGCCATGACAAGGTCTTTAGCCGTTGAGTGGGGCAGGCATGGTATTCGTGCCAATGCCATTGCGCCGGGCCCATTTCCAACCAAAGGTGCATGGGAAAGGCTGTTGCCGGGAGACATGGCCCAAAAGTTTGATTTTAAAAACAGGGTGCCGCTTAAACGTGTAGGCGAACACCAGGAGCTGGCAAACCTCGCTGCCTTTTTGGTGTCTGATTTTTCGGGCTATATCAATGGCGAGGTAATTACTATTGATGGCGGTGAGTGGTTGCAGGGTGCCGGCCAGTTCAGCGGGCTTGAAATGATCCCGGATGAAATGTGGGATGATATTGAGAAGGCTACGAGGTCGGCGTAGGGGTAAAACCAATACTTGTATCACTTATTGTTACCCGGACGTAAGTTTTCGAATGTGTTTTTGCTCTCGTCGAAAGCTTTCAAATCTTCCTCACTCCAAATAGAAATCTCAAGTAATTTCTTTCTATATGCCAAGGGTTGTGATTTATTTTCTGCTGCATGGTTACAACGAGCACCTTAAGTATTTGTTTAATCAAAATACTTTTCGCGTTTGGAATATTTATGATTAACCTTTCCATATGGCGAATTGACAATTTCCAAAGATAGAAGTTCATAAACAAATTCGAAGTTAAGAGTGAATGAGTTAACTATCCATTACTTCGCGTATTTTAACTTCGATGTTGAATAATACTTCGTTAAAATCCAATTTATCAGATTTTATATTCTCTTTTTTTATTAGGTTAATGCTTTCAGAGATTTCCTGCCATCCCTGATTCAGATGTTCAACATTAGGAATTCTACAAGTAATTCTGTGTAACAAAAGTGATAAGTTCTCCGCTGCATTTTCCATGTTTATAAAGATCGATTTTGCAAGGGCTGCAAATGACATTTAATTGATGGTTCTAACATTAGAAATTGAATACTCTACAGCATTTATCACACGCGTATTGATTGTGAAACGAAAAAGGAATATTTGTCATCGATGAGCTGTCCGATCATTTTCTTGCCGCCGCTCTTCGTTCGCAGCTTTCAATTCTCTATCTGACTCGTTTTCCCTACGCTTAGCATTTTTTACCTCAGCTCGACTGTCTTCGAGTGCGCTTTGCGCTATGTCAGCCAATCTTTTTGATTGCAGCGTCCGTTTGAACTTGGGTGTATCGAAAGACAATCAAAGCAATAAATGCGAGAATTGCATTTACAATTAAGCCGATTTTATTTATACGTAGGCTATGCTTACCGAATTCATTCGCTTCTTTTGCGATTTCGACCGATTGATCGCCTGTTTCGAGATCAGATCGACGTTGAGAAGGGACTGTAATCCTTCGGTGCCTATAAGTTGTGTCCCTATTGTAGTTCATATTGTATTATCCTTCAATTATTTTATCAACTGTTTCCTCAATCTTATCAAGATGAATCAAAGGCTCAGCAGTCTCAGGATATTGTTTTAAGTTCGCGAAATACGCTTTGATTTTGCCCTTGTTAGCTCTAATTGTCGCTTTATCGACGTCAGTGTACTGTGAAATGGTTGATAAATCATAAAGGATATTAGTTTCGGCCTTGTAATCGCCAGCCTTCTTGTATGCTACACTAAGCCTTAGACCATGCAGCAATTTTTTGGCCAAGGGTTGGTCTTGTTTTGCATATTCTGATCCAATGACATAAATTGATAAGTCATTTAATTCATTTTCGAAATGATCTATTGAACTCTTGATCGGCTCAATATTCGAAATATCTGAAGCTTTCACTTTATCAATTTCCTCGATCAATTGTGTTTTTTGCTTTACTAATTTTTCGTCGAATTTATCGCGGATGTCTTTTTTCATCCTTTTAAAGTTATACCAGTTAAAGCCTACTAATAAAGCGATAATGCATGCGAGGATTGTTCCATACAAGACTGACTGACCGCTCATAAAATCATGGTAGTAAGCAGCGTGTATCGAGTTTGTCAGGCTGATTTTATTTAAGCTGTCAACAGTATGCTGCAAGATATGTAATTGCTGCTTTAATGTGTCTGTCGAAGATGGTTGAAGTGATAGGGATTTGATTTGCTGTACCATTGCTGTTAAAGTTTAGTTCACCAAATCTACCCATTTTTTACATCCTATAACAGCGTTGCCGGCGGCTCTACTTTCGTAGTATGTTGAAGCTGAAAGATGGCCTTAAGATCATGGAATTGCTGAATGCTGCCGGCCGGCCCCGGCTATTTAGCATCACTTTTGTAACGGCCGATCAAAGCCGTGACACCGGTGGCGAAGTAATCCATTATCCAAAAGCAATCCTTAGCCGGTTGAGGCGCTCAGGCAGGCCTGGCAAACAAGGTAAGCCGGGCAAATTAAAAGGAGGTATCCAGTACCACGCTAAGAACCGCACCCGGAATATTTGCGCACTGGGATCAAGCCAGGTCCGCATGCTTCATATCGATCTCGTCCTGGAAATTAACGGACGCTCAATCGCATGACCCCAATTATTGTACACGAAAATTACGCATTGTTACCTGGTAATGGCCAGGCCGTGCTCGTCACCACCGGCAAGCCCAAAAGCAGCTTATGTTGCCTGTTTTCTTACTCACTGTTTATTATACCAAAGTTGCACGGCGCAATCGGGCATATTACCTCCATTAAATAGGTTCACAAAATTGCTGGAATGATGTTAAAATGACGGGCAGCATCTAATCTTGGGCGTTAGGGGTATTTTACTTCCTTAATATTGTTTCCTACAAGGGCTCGAACCTCAATCTTCAAACATAGTGGCAAAACCTTTCAGATCATAAATTGGTTCGTGGGAGTGGCGGGCTTGCGTACTGTTTTGGGCAAGTTGTCAACTCAACTGACAACTTTTTCTATGGAATGAACTTTAGCTTCTCACACGCGCCTTACTTCCCCCTGTTACATCAATTCGGTTTGATCGGTGCTCAATTGAAAATGATAACCTTGTTTTTCATTGAGATTTTTCTCGTTTTTATTTAAGTTATTTAATTGTTATACAGGTATTTGTGTCTGTTTGTTATGAGATTTTTTGCGGATGTCGGCCGCGATTGTGTATTTGGGATTACTAACTTTCTAATTTCACAACGTACCAATTTGCGCTTTGCCAATACCTGACGGCCATTCAAATCTCACTTTATGAAAACAGAAAACCGGGCTCATTCGCCGCCTTAATAGCACTCATTTCGTCGTGGCCGGAGACCTTATTGCGCGGCCAAATTAACCTCAAAAATCAATCTATAATTTCTTTTTATGTACAAGAAACTTTTACTCAGGCTAAGTGCCATAGTGCTCTGTTGCATTTTTACCGGGACAGCGCTGGCACAAAACAGAACTATATCCGGTACTGTTACGGATGCTGCCGACGGTTCGCCTTTACCAGGTGTAAGTATTGTGGTAACCGGGATGTCGGTAGGTACTACATCCAATGCTAAGGGTGTTTATACGCTTAGCGTTCCCGCATCTGCTAAAACGATCTCTTTTTCATATATCGGCTACACATCCAAGCAAATGCCGTTAACTGCCGATGCCACATTAAACGTAACGCTTTCCGCGGCAAATAATTCATTGCAGGAGGTGGTTGTTGTAAGCGTTGGCTATGGTACGCTTGATAAACGTGAAGTATCGAGCGCTATTACACACGTTTCCTCAAAAGATCTGCTTCCGGTGGCCTCAAACAGCCCCCTAATGTCGTTACAGGGAAAGGTTGCAGGACTTAGTATTACCAATACTTCCGGTGCAGATCCCAATTCATCGCCCAGTGTTCAGTTGCGGGGCGTTTCATCGCGTAACGCAGGTTTAGGGCCGCTGTATGTGGTGAATGGTGTACCCGGCGGCAACATTGATAATATCAACCAAAATGATATTGAAAGTATCGATGTGCTTAAAGGCGGTGCCGCATCGGCTATTTACGGTACACGCGGAAGCAACGGCGTTATCATCATCACCACAAAAAAAGGCTCATCGCAGGCGCGTACGTTTTATGAAGGTTATGCCAGTTTTGACTATTTAACTAATCAACTGCAAAACCTTACGCCCGAACAGTTTATTGCCGACAGGGTAAAAAATAGCCAGGGACAGGATTACGGCGCTAAAACAAACTGGATGGATGCGGTTACCAATTCGCCGGCATTTGCTCAAAAACATACGGTTCAATTGTCGGGTGGTTCTGGTAAAACGAATTACTTCGCATCGGCCGACTACCGCAATGCGGATGGAATTGACTTGCGGGCGCATAAAAAGGAATATGGCGCGAGGATCAACGTAAACCATACATCAGACAATGGCGTTTTCGTGGCTTCCTTAAATATCGCACCGAGGTATATGAATACCAAAAACTCTGATCAGGGTAATTTCAACAACGCGCTCACTTTAAACCCGACTTATCCAATTTACGATAACGCGGGAAGGTACAACTATATCAATACCGGCTTTTTCTCCAATAATCCGGTTGAGAACGCTAATGTGATCAAATCTGAAGCGCAAATCAAAGAAATGGATCTTAACGGATCGTTAAAGGTAAATATTCTAAAGAACCTGAGCACAACGGTAACGATATCTGAAATCAGTAAATCGACCAGGAGCTTCAATTTTACCCCTTCAACATTATCATCAATTTTGCACGCGGGCAAAATAACCCAAACCAATTTCGCATCGCAGCGGCAGGAAGAGAATGACCAGAAAAACGTGGAATGGACAGGAAATTATTCGCTCAATCTCGGTCAACATCACCTCAAAGCCTTGGGCGGTTATTCATATACCCTTTACAACTATAATACCTTTTACGCCCAGAATTATGATTTTCCATTCGATTCATACCTGTGGAACAATCTTGGCTCGGGTTTATACAACGGTGGTGCCGCCGGGCAGGGCCAATCTGCCGTAAGTTCAACGCAGAATGGCTCAACATTGATCTCATTCTTCGGTCGTTTGAATTATGATTTTAACAATCGTTATATTCTTACGGCAAGCTTGCGCAGGGAAGGATCGTCCAAATTTGGTATAAAAAACAAATGGGGTAATTTTCCCGCAGCTTCGGCTGCCTGGCGTGTATCCGAAGAAAGTTTCATGAAAGGTGCGCTGCCATGGGTAAACGATCTTAAACTACGTGCAGATTACGGGGTTACAGGTAACCAGGATTTCGATAGTTATCTTTCATTGCTGCTATATGGTGGTGCGGGCTATTTTCCGTACAACGGCCAAACTTACCAGGTTTATGGCCCTACATCAAACGTAAACCCCGATTTGAAATGGGAGAAATCGATCAACTTTAACGCTGGTATTGATTTTTCTATCCTGGATAACCGCATCTCTGGTTCACTTGATTATTACATCCGCAAAAACAAGGATTTGCTTGGTTATTATAACGTGCCCTTGCCGCCAAACTCCCAATCGCAAACCTTTGCCAACGTAGGTACTATGAAAAACTACGGCCTGGAATTGGCGTTGAATGGCAGTGTAATCAGGCAGCCGGATTTCAGTTATAACATAACCGCGGCGTTGGCTTATAACCGTAACAAGTTCATTTCCTTCTCTAACGATGTTTACAAAGGCGCGCCATTTGTTGAATTGGCCGGTTTGCCTGCTCCGGGATCGCCGGGTAATATACAGCGTATCCAGGAAGGACGTAGCATTGGCGAGTTTTATACGCTGCGCTCGGCAGGGGTGAATAAGGATGGGGCTTTGCAGGTTTATAAAAAAGATGGCACCATAGTTCAGGCCAACCAGGCATCATCAGATGATAAACAATTTGTAGGGAACGGTTTACCAAAGTTTATCGGTTCCATTGGCAATACTTTCAGGTACAAAAGGTTTGATCTGGGGATATTTCTGCGCGGCACATTTGGTTATAAAATATTCAATACCGCTGCCTTCTACATAGGTACACCATCAAGCCAAAGCGATGCTAACGTGTTGCGATCGGCCTATGATAGTAAAAGTAAATACTCGTTGTTAACTAATCCGGCAACAACAGCTATCGCTTCAGATTATTTCCTGGAGAACGGCTCGTTTGTAAAAATAGATAACGTGGCTTTAGGTTATACCCAGCCGTTTAAAACCAAATACCTTAAATCAATACGTATTTACGCCACCGGCAGAAACCTGCACACCTTTACAAGCTTTACCGGCGGCGATCCTGACCTGGTACAGGTTAACGGACTTACACCGGGCGTGAACACCTCGCTGAATTATTATCCGGCTACACTTCAACTAATCCTTGGCCTGCAGGCAACCTTTTAAAATTGAAAAGACATGAAAAAATATAAAGTATATATCAGCGGTATTTTACTGTCGGCCATGCTGACTGCCAGCTGTACAAAACTCGACGAGCACGTGTATGATAAGGTAGATGCCGCGAGTTTTTTGAGCAGGAGGGATGATGTGATCAGGGATTTTTTACGCCCATTTGAACACGCGTACTGGAGTATCCAGGGCAACGATGTTTATGCTGCAGGCGAAGATTGTACCGACGAAATGGCTACCTACAACCGCCAGGGCGATTGGCAGGATGGTGGCTACTATCAACGTATGCATTACCATACCTGGACTATTACAGATGGCTTTACAAGCGGTGCATGGACAAACTTTTACCAGGGCATTGTGCTGGCAACCAACTCGCTTACCGATATGGAAGGCATCAAAGACCCGGCAAAACTCAGTGTTACAGATGCAGAATTAACCGATTTTAAATCAGAACTGCATACCTTACGGGCTTGGTTTTATTTACGGGCATTTGATTTTTATCGCAATATTGAAATTGTTACCGATGTAAAAACAGCTACACACGGTAACCCGCAATCTACCCCGCAGGAAATGTTTAATTACATCGAATCGGAATTGAAAGGCGCTATCGATGGATTGCCCACCCGGCAACAGCTTGGTGCAGCAGGTATAGGGCGCTGGACCAAAGCTGGTGCTGCATCATTGCTGGCCCGACTTTATCTCAACGCCAAAGTTTATACCGGTACCGATAAATATGCCGAATGCGAAGCCGTTTGCCGTGACATCATTAGCGGTAAATACGGCGCTTATCAACTTGATACGCGATGGGATGCCCCTTTCGATTATACCAACACCACATTAAACTCGGAAGTGATCTACGGTTTCCCAGGCTCACTGGCGCGCACACACTGGCAGTACGATGGCGGGATGTTTTTTTGGGGAATGACTTACGACGCAGCTCCGCTATACTGCGGATTTACAGATTTCGGGCAGGCTAACCCGCGCTATGCATTACAACCCGGGCATGATATAGATAGCGTTGAGTACGCTTTTCAGTTGGGCAAACCTTTTGTTAAATTTCATAAATACCCCGATGACCTGCGGTTAAAGAAATATAAAAACCTGGGCAACAGTACTCGCGAGGGTATGTTTTTGTATGGCTATCTGCCTTATACGCATTTGGTAAACGGTGTAAGTCGCACCGATACTGTTAAAGGCAATAAGGGCCCTTATCCACTTTACATCCGCGACCAGGTGGGAATGTTCCTCGGCGCAAAACCGGGAACCAAAATTGCAGATAAGGAGTCGGATATGAATCATGCCGACCATAACTCAGGTATTTTCATGGTGAAATATCCTATTTATCCAACTCCAGATCCTAACAGGATCACTTCAGCTTACGCGGAGATCAGGTTATCAGAAATTTATTACACCCTGGCCGAGTGCCGTTATAGGGCGGGTGATAAAGCCAGTGCCGCCAATTATCTGAACCAGGTAAGACGACGCAACTATCCTGATGGGTCTTCAAGCCTTTATAAACCGGATGGTAGCCAGCTCACCGACCAGGAAATGCTTGACGAGTGGGGCCGGGAATTTCTTGGTGAAAACCGGAGACGTACCGACCTGATCCGTTGGGGAGTGTTCAACACCGGTACCTGGTGGGATAAGAAACCTGATGGAGACAAGCATACCGAGATATTTCCTATCGGGCGGGATATTATGAACGTTAACCCGCAATTCAAACAAAACCCCGGCTATTAAGCGGTTGGTTTAACCCATAGCCACCGGATATTTCAGGATCCGGTGGCTGTTTGCTTTGGCACCTTAGGTCAATAACGATGCACCGACAGGTTGCAGATCATCTATAAATTTGATCTCCATTATTTTTCGCTCAAAATCCTCGGCAGGTACCATTGCCTTCACTTTTACCCGGTTTTTGTAGGTGTACACCGTGCTTACGCTATAATCAAGTATTTGGGCAATAGTTTCTAATTCGCTTACCCCCAGGCGCACCAAAGCAAAGATCCGGAGGGTGGCATTCAGCATTTCACCGCTTTTAGGCCAGATCTGGTCTTCGGTTTTTAACAGGGCATTGAAAGATGTTATAAAATTGGGGAAGAGCGTTAAAAACATGGTATCCAGAGTGTCATACAATTGATCTTTTTCTTTGTCTACCTGTACTTTGTCAAGCACCGCGTTGGCTTCATTGTATTTGCCAAGCTTAATATTATGCTGCGTACGGCGTTTAACTTTATCAAGTGTTTCGATATAAGATGAACAGGTTTTAAAAAACAAGCCAATAAATTCTTCTTTAATTCTTGATGATTCCCAAAGCTTGCCGTTAATGCTTTTTAGGTCGCTGTTAATTTCCTTAATTACACGCTCGTTATTTTTAATGCGTTCAATCTGCTTCCGGTAAATCACCAGTAAAAAGAAAAGTACTACAGCAACAATCAAAAATATCAGGAAGCCTATCAGTAATTTATCCCTTTCGTGTTGTTTCTGGTCGATAACCTTACCGGCAACAAGTGGTAATATGGATTCTATCTGCACCTCCCGGCTCCGGGCTCCGTAAAACTTTGCATTTTTTACAGCATGCTGCATCATAATATATGCGTCTTCGGTTTTGCTCCGCTTAAACAGTTCCTGCCCCAGCAGAAATATCGCCAGTGTTTCTTTGGTTGACGATCGAATATCGTTTATCGCGGCAAGTGCCAGGAACAAGATCCGGTTATCGCCGGTGTAGGCAAAACTGAGCCTGGTGGCAACCATAGCCACTTTGTGTTCGGGCAAGTCCTTACTAATGATAAAGTTATAGTAAAAATCGGGGGTTAGTTTTTTGTCCCTGATCGAGTCGGGTTGAAATGCCATGTTAATGGTTTTTTCAAACTCATTTGATGGCGTTGCGACCTCGGCATTTTTAAAATCTTCGTCAGATCGCTGACGATAGATCTTCGAAAAATAAGCGTCATCATCATAATCACCAATCCCCGCGTTTAGCCTTGCGCGGAGGTTAAAATAATCTGCTTTTAACGAATCGGATAAGCCATGAATATTAATGGCCTCAACAGCATCAAAAGCCTCTTTATAAAAACCGGAGTTAAGCAACGTGCTGCCGAGCTGTACCTGGCTCCTGATCAGTTTGTTGGTATTGTTAAACTTTTCTGAAAGAGCGATCATCCTCCTCGCGTACATAAATGCCGAATCAAACTTAAAGGAATGGTATTCATCAAAAATCTGGCTGCAAAGGGCGTATTGGGCATTAAAGTTCTTTTTGTCGCTGAAGTTAAGCTGATTGCGTAGCTGTTTTATGCGGTCTTCTTTTTTAAGATCGTATGAGTTCTCTTTTTCGAGTTCAGATTTCAGAACAGCTAATATTTTATCAGATCTCAGTTCCTGCGAATAACAGCGAACTACCAGGGATAATGAGATAATAACAAGCAGTAAATTTTTCTTCATTTTCAACTATATAAATTTGAATGATTTCGGCAGATGTTGTGTTTGCATGATAATATACTAAGGCGGCAAAAACC
This sequence comes from Mucilaginibacter sp. R-33, assembly GCF_049949235.1. Lineage (NCBI taxonomy): Bacteria > Pseudomonadati > Bacteroidota > Sphingobacteriia > Sphingobacteriales > Sphingobacteriaceae > Mucilaginibacter > Mucilaginibacter sp. R-33. The sequence goes on along the minus strand of NZ_CP188089.1, from coordinate 3,270,939 downwards.
AATTTTGAAAACAAAAGAGGGATGCTTTATGCAAACGGGGATAAAATTACATCTAAAATTTACAAGCTCTGTTTTAAGGAAAGCGATATTCTCTCGAAAAACGCGGTTTTTTAAGCTATGCATTGGCTGGTTGCGCGGTTTTTATGAGATTTTTTTCATGTGGGTTCTGTTTAAATTGCTGAATATTAAATTGTTAATTAAATATGTTGCTGGATTTTTTGACCTGTAGAAACAACTTGTTGCTCACGGTGCTGGCTTCATGTTTTACTTTGATCCTGTAATGTTCAGGATTAAAATTCATCAACTAAAACTTTATATGACAACATCTATCAGGTATTATCTGATTCTCTTTTTTCTGCTGGTCTTTTCTTGGGGCAATGCAAAAAATATCCCTATCCGGCAATCGGGCCTCATCGGCAAATCCATTGTCGAATTTGTTCCTGAAGGTTTCGATCAATCTAAAGTTCCATCTCTGATGCTCCAAAGGGAACCTTCTATTAAAAAAGCTGTTCCGGTAGGATGGCGTATTTTTCCTGAGTTTAATTTGAATGAGGGGAAGGCAAGCGCTGTTGTTCATTTGGAGGGCGACATTAGCCTATATGGCGGCGGAGAAGTCACTGGCCCGCTATTAAGGAACGGCCAAACTATAAAACTTTGGAATACCGATAACGGTGCTTATGGCACAGATAATGGAAAACGCCTTTATCAAACCCATCCCTGGGTAATGGGTGTACGGAAAGACGGCACCGCTTTCGGAATTCTTTTTGATAGCTATTGGAAAGCGGAGCTGAAAACGGATTCGAAAGAAATAGCCTACAATACCGAAGGTCCGTTATTTCGTGTCTTTGTGATCGATCGTCAATCACCGCAAGAGGTGGTTAAGGGGCTGGCCGAAATGACCGGTACTATAGAAATGCCGCCAAGGTGGGCCTTAGGTTATCAGCAGTGCCGTTTTTCATACGTTTCAGAGCAGCGTGTGAGGAAAATAGCCAACACCTTCAGGGAAAAGCAAATACCTTGCGATGCCATTTGGATGGATATTGATTACATGGAAGGTTTCCGTGTTTTTACCTTCAATAAAAATAATTTTCCAAATCCTAAGCAACTGAACGATGATCTGCATGCCAAAGGTTTTCATTCTGTTTTTATGATAGATCCAGGTGTTAAGGCTGATAGTTCATATGCGGTTTATCAATCCGGATCAGCCAACGATATTTGGGTTAAAGACCCTGGCGGTCGGGAATATCACGGCAAAGTTTGGCCTGGCGATTGTGCTTTCCCTGATTTTACCATGCCTGCAGCGCGTAGATGGTGGGCGGATTTGTATCATCAATTTATGGCTACCGGGGTTGATGGTGTATGGAACGACATGAACGAGCCGGCAGTAAATGACGAGGCTTTACCGAAAGAGCAGAGATTAGGTACCATGCCTTATAATAACCAACACAGGGGTGGAGATGCACTCCCCGCCGGGCCGCATTTGTTATACCATAATGCTTATGGGCGGTTGATGGTTCAGGCTACCCGGCAGGGCGTGATGGAAGCCAATCCAAATAAGCGGCCGTTTATTTTAACAAGAGCCAGTTTGTTGGGTGGCCAGCGCTTCGCCGCAACCTGGACGGGAGATAATTTAGCCGACGAACGGTTTATGAAAGTATCAGTACCGATGTCCCTTACCCTTGGTTTGTCAGGTCAGCCTTTCAGTGGGCCAGATATTGGTGGCTTTTTGGGTAATACCAGTCCTGATCTGTGGGCCAAATGGCTCGGCTTCGGTGTGTTTTTGCCGTTTGCCCGTGGGCACGCCTGCGCAGGTACTAATAACAAAGAGCCATGGGCATTTGGCGATGCCGTTGAAACAACTTCGAAGATCGCAATTAGTCGTCGGTATCGCTTATTGCCATTGTTTTATACGCTGTTTTACAATGCCCACAAAACCGGCTTGCCGGTAATGCAACCATCCTTTTTTGCCGATCCGAAAGATTTAAGTTTAAGAAGTGAAGAGCAGTCGTTTTTATTAGGCAACAACCTTCTGGTAGTTCCATCTTTTGCTAAAGATATCAAACTGCCTGCCGGAAAATGGGAGAAGGTAACGCTTGTTGATGGCGAAGAATCAGATCCTTATCAGGCTAAATTATTGCTGAAAAGCGGTGCTATTATTCCTGCCGGAAACGTTATCCAAAATACAGGCGAGAAATCGTTGAACACTTTAACGCTATATATTAATCCAGATGCAAAAGGCAACGCTACGGGCGAACTTTACTGGGATAGGGGCGAAGGTTGGGAATTTAAGAAAAAGCAGTACAGCAAAATCAAATTCAAGGCAACAAAAAGCGGCCACGAAATGATGTTGCGTGTGGTCGCCCAGGAGGGCAGTTATCCCATTAATAAGGAGGTTGCCCATTTAAAAGTTGTCGTTCTTAAAGATGGCAAAGAATATTTTGGCGCAGGTAATTTGAAAAAGGGCGTTTCTGTGCAAATGTAAACGTTTCTGGCGACTGCAAACCCCGGTAGTTCAAGTTGCGGAACAACCGGCAATTCTGGCAGCTGCAAAAAACGGTCAACTGTTATCTGCCAAACGTGTAATTATTAAAATGATAGCGGATAACAGTAGGTTGTCAATTAAAAGATTTCCTGAATTCCAGCGGCGAGAGATTCGTCCTGGTCTTAAATAGCTTACTGAACGACTGTGAATGCTCAAAACCTAAGGCATAGGCCACCTCGCTGACCGACAGGCTGGTGGTGGACAATTTTTCCTTCGCTTTTTCAATGAGATGGTCATGAATGTGCTGCTGGGCGCTTTGACCGGTCAGTGATCGCAGCATGTCACTCAGGTAGTTAGGCGAAAGGTTCAGTTTTTCGGCCAGGTAAGCAACTGTAGGGATGCCGCGGCTCAACGTCAGTTCATTATTGAAATACGCATCCAGCGTTTCCTCCAACCGCTGCAGGATGTCGGTGCTGGCCGCTTTGCGCGTCAGGAACTGCCGCTTATAAAAACGGTTGGCATAACTGAGCAGCAGTTCAATCTGGGAGATCATTACCTCCTGGCTGAAGTCGTCGATCCGGCCGTCGAGTTCCTTTTCCATAAAGCTAAAGATAGCCAGGACCGTGTTTTTTTCTTCTTCCGAGAGATGCAGTGTTTCGTTGGTGCTGTAGGAAAAGAAGCCATATTGCTTGATCTTTTTGGCCAGGGGGTACCCCAAAAAGAAATCCGGGTGGATGATCAGGGTGTACTCTGAGCATACCGTCCCCTCCAGGTCGTTACCGCCGATGATCTGCCCCGGCGCGGCGAATAACAAACCGCCGTTATCAAAATCATAATAACCCTGGCCATATTTCAACTTACCGCCCAGCCTGGGCTTGTAAGCGATCTTGTAATAGGCCAGCACATGCCGGGTGGGCAATTTGCCTTCCAACAAGGTGTGTGCGCCGTTAATCAGGCTGATCAGTGGGTGTTTAGGCTGCGGCAAGCCGAACATCCGGTGCGCCTCGGTCAGCGACTCCAGTTTCAAGGGCGGGTTTTCATCCTTTTTCATCATAGCTAAGTTAAGGACACCAGGCCGTAATTTGCAGTGGCTGGTGTCCGTATTTTGTAATTTCATTGCGCCGAGCGCGAAACTTCATCCCAGGCTTCCCAGGTGGCAATGCGCTCCGTATAGGCAGCTTTCAGGCCGGTAAGGTTATGGCTACCAAGGTTAAAACGTAGCGGCGGGTTTTCAGAGTCCACCACTTTGAACAGCGCCTGCGGGGTAGCGGCCGGGTTGCCTCTCTCCATGCCTTTTAGTCCCTCCATGAATTTCGCTTTAAAATCGTGGTAGACCGGATTTCCTTCGAAAACCTTCGGGATCTGATCGCTACCAAATTCTGTTGCATATGCGCCCGGTTCAATGATGGTTACTTTGATACCGAACTGCGCCACTTCCAGGGCCAGGCTTTCGTGGATCGCTTCAAACGCCCATTTGGACGAGCAGTAATAGCCCAGGATCGGCATGGCCAGATGCCCCAGGTTACTGGAAGTACCCAAAATATGTCCGTAACCTTGCCCACGCAGCAGCGGCAAAGCCGCCTGGATCACACTAACAGGGCCTATCACGTTGGTTTCGTAAAGGGCGCGGATATCGCCGGCACTGCCGTCCTCGATCGTGCCGATCAGTGGGTATCCCGCGTTATTCAACACGATGTCCAACCCGCCAAAATGCTCATGCGCTTTATTAACGACGTCTTTAACCTGAGCAGGGTTAGTCACGTCGAGTTCCAGTGTCAATACCCGATCGCCATATTGTTCTTTTAATGCAGCGATGCTGCTCAGTTCGCGGGCCGTCGCGGCCACCTGATCCCCGCGCTCCAATGCCGCTTCTGTCCATATACGTCCCAGGCCGCGCGAAGCGCCAGTGATGAACCATATTTTATTCGTTTGCTGTGTCATACTATATTTTATTTGATGAAAGCAAAGTTCAGGGAACAAGCCTTTCGCTTTGTAGCCTAATTACGGTTCTTTGTAGGCTGATCTCTGTATTTGTTCAGGTAATCCGGGACGTAGCCAGAGGTATCTCAAAAAAGCGCCGGGACATCTTTATTTTACTCACAAATTATTATTATATAATTTCTATAGAATTAGTAGTATTTATCAAATCTTTTTTTACATTTGCCTCAGAAAATTAATAACAACAAATTAAAATCTTTAAAAGCACCCACCATGCAACCCGAACTTTTACCTAAATACGGCCTTGCTAATTATCAGTTAACCGCTGTTGCTTTTACTTCCTGTTGTTATTCTTGTTGTTGCTGCTAATCAGTACAAGGGATAATCCCTCCTCCATAATAGTGCGTTGATCGCACGGTACTCAATTTTTCAATTCATTACATTATTTACCAGGCATTGCTGCTTTATGCGGATTGCTATGCAACGCCTGCATTGTTAATCACTTAATATAAGTCCATTATGACCATTAACGACGTTTCCCTGATTGGGAAAAAGGTGTTGGTAGGCGTTACAGTAACCCTCATACCTTTTGTTATCATTTTCGGCGGGCTGTGGCTTGGCCGTAAGCTATTGGAAAAAGGCTCTGCAACTAAAACAGCGCAAATTGTTCAACCTCAAAACAGTACACCCTCATGAAACTGGATCAATCAACCAAAAAGCAGATTATCAAAAACGCTTCATTGAGCCTGCTGCTTTATATCCTGCCTATCGCGCTCATGTTTGGCACTTTCGCCATCACCGGTCAGCGCCCATGGGAAAAGAAGCAACATCAGCATAAACAGGAAAACACCATAAAAACTAAAACATCAAACTCGCCAGACAATGATTGATCAGATAAAGCAAATAATAGAAAACCTTAACGGCTATGGCTTTTCCGTTTTGGTATTGGTACTCGGTGTATTGGAATTTTCGTTCGGCCTTTATAAAAAGCGCTGGAACAAAAATGAAAAATGGGTGGATATTGCCTGCTTTACCATCCCTAAACTGGTGGTAAAACCATTGGTGGCCTATTACGGATTAAAAGTGCTGCCGGCTGTATTACCAGGATTAAAGAACACCTTTGATTGGGTTCCGTTTTTCTGGGGATTTATCATCATCGCTGTAGCCGATGATCTTACCCAATACTGGTATCACCGTTTGCACCACCAGGTGCCCTGGCTATGGCGTTTTCACCGTACACACCACTCGGCATCGTACATGGGTATGGCAATGGCCAGCAGGCAAAATATCATTTATACCATCTTTTTTTCGCAGACCTATTTAACAACAGCTTTGGTTTATCTCGGCTTAGGCATCCCGGCTGTAGTGGTGAAAGGTATTAAAGGTACTATTACCACCCTGGCGCATTCAAGTATTCCCTGGGATAAACCATTTTATCAGTATAAAATATTACACCCCCTGGCCTGGATCCTTGAACGTACCATTTCAACGCCTGCAACGCATCATGCGCACCATGCAGCTACTACCGATGACGGGGTAGGCTATTATAAAGGTAATTTTGGTAATATGTTCTTTTGGTGGGACATTATTTTCGGTACGGCTCATATCTCGCGTCAGTATCCTAAAGCTTATGGTATTTCGCATTATGAAGGTGACCAATGGTATGCACAACTGGCCTGGCCTTTATTTAAATCAAAGATACCCGGAAGCGAGCTTGCGGCCGATGGACCGATGATTAGAGAAGATGTGCCTTTGCAACCTCATCACTTATACAGAACCGATATTGCAGTGCAGCCCGAAGCTGAACAGGTTGATGCCGCATTTCAGTTACAGCCTCTAAAAGCGTAATGAAAAAGATTGTACTTATACTTTTTAGTACCGTATGGTTAGCATCATGTAAACAACCGGCGAAACCAGTGGCGAGTATTGCGGTTGCCACGGTTCCCGGTGCTAAAAAGAAACTTTGCTGCGAATCAAATATCCCCAACAGGTTTAAAGCAGCGGGGTTAAGCGGTGCGGCGCTTGCTCTGCCCGATACGGGTAATACCCAAACCAGCCATGCGGGGATGGTTTGGGTACCGGCCGGAACTTTCAGGATGGGGGCCGATAACCAGCAGGCTGAACCTGATGAATACCCCAAACACGACGTAACTGTCGATGGTTTTTGGATAGATAAAACCGAGGTAACAAATGCCCAGTTTGAAAAGTTTGTAAAAGCTACAGGCTATATCACCACAGCCGAGCGCAAGCCCGACTGGAACGAGCTTAAAAAGCAAATGCCCCCGGGTACCGAAAAACCTGCAGATAGTTTGCTGGTACCGGCTTCACTGATATTTGTACCCGCAAGTAAACCGGTTAATCTGAACGATTATAGCCAGTGGTGGGCATGGAAAACAGGTGCCAACTGGAAACACCCGCACGGGCCGGGTAGCGATATCAAGGGTAAAGATAATTATCCGGTAGTGCAGGTTTCGTGGTACGATGCTGTGGCCTATAGCAAATGGGCGGGCAAACGTTTACCAACCGAAGCTGAATGGGAGCGGGCGGCGAGGGGCGGTCTTGAAGATAAGATCTATCCCTGGGGAAATGAAAAAGTGAACGAAGGGCAGCCTAAAGCAAATACCTGGGAGGGAAGTTTCCCCTATAAAAACACCCAGCGCGATCATTATTATTACTTAGCCCCGGTTAGCTCATTTGCGCCTAACGGTTACGGTCTGTATGATATGGCCGGTAATGTATGGGAGTGGTGTGCCGATTTGTACAATAACAACTACTACAAAACAGTAAGCAGTCCGGCGGGAGTTAAAAACCCTAAAGGCGCTTCAAAATCATATGACCCGGACGAGCCTTATGCCATTAAAAGGGTAGTGCGGGGCGGCTCATTTTTGTGTAACGATAGTTATTGCTCAGGTTACCGCGTATCGCGCCGGATGAAAACTACCGAAGACAGCGGTATGGAACACCTTGGTTTCCGTTGTGTCAGCAATTAAAATAATACCCCTAAAATAAATGATCGATCGGCCTGCTTAACAGGCATAACCAGAAAGGAACATGAAAAAGTAAACAATTACATTCTTCAAATAAGGGAAAAGCAAAGCCTTTCCCTCAGTCATTAAAACAACGAAACAGGGATCGATTGGCGTTGAGCCTGTTTCAATGGTGTCATTTTAATATTCAAATCTATGCAAAATATTGCAAATGCAGGGATTGGCTATGCGTTGCCTTCTCCGCTGCACACGGCATCTTTTACGCTGCAAATTATTGAGGATGTCTTTCATCCGCAGCAATTATACAAGCCGTTTAATACGGTTACTGATCAGTCGTCCGGTTTTTCATCTTCTAAAAACCTGTCGACATGAAAAAACTACTATTAATCCCATTTCTGTTTTTGATCGCTTTTCCGCTGTTAACCATCGCGCAGCAAACGCAGCCCACCATCAATTCGCACCTGGTTGGCCGTGTAATTGACAGCACAACCCGCGAGCCATTACCCGGTGCCGTGGTCAAGATCCAGGGTACCACTCACGTAGTTTCAACCGATATTGAAGGTAAATTCAGCTTTATAACCGGCCAGAAATTTCCATATAAACTTATTATCACTTTTACCGGCTACGAAAGGAAAGAGTTTATTGCCGATGGTAGCCCGGTTGAAATTAAACTTAAAGATGCCCAGACACAACTAAACCAGGTGGTTGTAGTGGGTTACGGCTCCCAAAAACGTAAGGATATTACCGGTTCGGTTGCATCCGTGCCCGCGCTTGCTTTAAAACAGCCAGTTCCCTCGCTCGACAGGGCTTTGCAGGGCTCTGTTTCGGGCATCCAGGTTACTCAGGCTACCGGGCAGCCGGGAGCGGGCGTAACTGTACAGGTTCGTGGTGTAAACTCTATCAATGCCGTTGCTGAGCCGCTGTATATCATTGATGGTTTCCCTACTTCAAACAGCAACTCACTTACCGATGCAGGTGTAACCAATGGCCCAAAGATCAATCCGCTGGCATCTATCAATACATCGGACATTGAAAGCATCGAGGTTTTAAAAGATGCTTCGGCCACGGCAATTTATGGTACACGCGGGGCTAATGGTGTAATTATCATCACTACTAAAAAAGGTAAAGCAGGCGTGTCATCTATCAATTACGATGGCAGTTATGGCAAGCAGGAGGTGATTAAAACCTTGTCGCTGCTTAATACACCTCAATGGGAAGCCTTGCGTAACGATGCTTTGGTAAACACAGGCAAAACCGCCCAAACAGAAGCGCAGCTAAACCCATACAATGCCAATACCGACTGGCAGGCCGCCGCTTTCCGTAAGGGGACTTCACAAAATCATAGCCTTTCGATATTTTCAGGTACCGAGCGTACAAGGCTTGCCTTTTCCGGCAATTACTTTAAACAGGACGGGATCTTGCAAAACACCAACTTTGAGCGTTACGCCGGCCGTGTGAACGTAGAACACGATTATAACGATAAATTCAAGATCTCTTCATTTATAACTGGTAGCCGTACCACCGCGCAAATTGCACCTCAGGGTGTTGTACCAGCCATTTTGCTCATGACGCCAACCACGCCGGTTTATAACAGCGACGGTTCATTTTTTATCAAAAACGTATTTGAAGGCACCTATGGTAACCCGATCAATACGCTTTATAACCAAACCAACACAACTACCACAAGCCGCATTTTAGGAAATATAGCAGGCGATTATAAAATCACCGAAAACCTTACCGCAAGGGTATTGGCTGGTGTGGATATCATCGACAATAAGCAAAACCGTTACCTGCCTTCAACCGTTTACGAGGGTTCGGGTTATTCGGGCCTTGGCGAGGTTGGTACATTAAACTCGTTCAACTGGCTTAATGAAAATACGCTTACCTACAACAAAAAGTTTGGGAAGCACTCATTAAATGTATTGGCTGGTTTTACTCAGCAACAGTTTAAAGCCGAGGGCGCTATTACAGGCTCATCAGGTTTTGTGAGCGATTATGACACTTTCAATAACCTTGGTTCGGGCAGTGTTACTTCGGTATCGGGCAGTGGTTTTGCTATCGCGCCATCCTCATCGTCAAATACATGGGCTTTAAAATCTTATCTGGGCAGGATCAATTATGGTTTTAACAGTAAATATCTGCTAACCTTAACCCTGCGTGCCGATGGTTCGTCGAAATTCGCGCCAGGGCACCAGTGGGCATCTTTCCCGTCGGCTGCTGTAGCCTGGAATGCATCGAGCGAAGATTTCCTGAAAAATGTAACGGCCATCAGCCAGTTAAAACTGAGGTTAAGTGCCGGCCAAACCGGTAACAGCGATATCCCGGCTTACCAGTCGTACTCGCAGTTAGGTTATTATCGTTACAATTTTGGTAACGCTACAGTTGCAGGTTTCGCGCCAAACAGTTTATATAACCCCAACCTAACCTGGGAGAAAACAAGCCAATATGATTTTGGCTTCGACCTGGGCTTGTTTAAAGACAGGGTTACTGTAACCGCCGATGTGTACTACAAGAAAACCACCAACCTGTTGTTGTACCTGCCTTTACCGGCAACAAGCGGTTTAACCATCATTACCAACACTGCTATTACCAACCCGCAGCAGTATGAAAATGTAGGTTCGGTGCAAAACAAGGGTTTTGAATTGGGTATTAACTCGCGCAATATTGTTGGCAGTTTTGTATGGAACACCAACCTGGTATTTGCAGTTAACCGTAATAAAGTGCTGAGCCTTGGCGGTAACGGCGTTAACCAGTTCATCCCAGATTCGTCGCTGCCATCCATCATTAAAGTTGGCGAACCTATAGGCTCATTTATCGGTTACAAAACCAATGGCCTTATCCAGGCCGGCGGACCAGTACTTACCCCCGCTGCCAACACACAACCAGGTGGTCAAAACTATAAGGATATTAATGGCGATGGTAAAATAACACAAAGCGGAGACCGGGTGATTCTTGGTAACTCGCAGCCTAAATTTACCGGAGGTATTACCAACACGTTTGCCTATAAAGGTTTTGATCTGAGTGTGTTTTTACAGGGATCTTACGGTAATAAGATCTACAATCAGCAAAGAGGCGTTTTGGAATTAGGAACAGGCTATACCAATGCTACAACTACCTTGCTAAACCGCTGGACACCAACCAACACCAATACCGATGTGCACAGCGCATACCAGGACCCTGCGCCAACTATATCGGATAGATTTGTGAAGAATGGCTCATACCTGCGCCTTAAAAGCCTTGGCTTTGGTTACACGGTTCCGCAGTCGGTACTTTCCAGGTCGCCTATTAAAAAGGTTAGGATCTACCTGAGTGCCCAGAACCTGGCAACCTGGACCAAATATACCGGTTACGACCCTGAAGTAAGCAGCAACGAGCAATCGGCCATTACATCAGGAGTTGATAACGGTGCTTACCCAAATAATAAATCTGTAATAGTTGGTATAGGAGTTACCCTGTAACGGCTAAACCTTGATTTTTTAGATATGAAGATGAAAAATATTAAATACCTTATTATACTGGTTGCTTTTGCCGCTGTTTCATGCGCCAAACTTAAGGAAGACCCTCGGTCGTTCATCCCGGCAAGTCAGTTTTATAAAACCCAGGCAGACGCCGTGGCAGCAGTCACAGCTGCTTATTCGTTATTGAACGCCGGGGCAAATAGCGTTCAAACACCGTACAACACCCTTTTTAATACGGGTATGAATTTTATGGGCGATGATGAAGGTCCCGGCCCCGGTGCTACCAATGCCGACGTACGCTCACAGTCTGTATTAGGCCATTCAGCTTCCGGCTTAAGGATCCTGCAGATCTGGCAACAGCATTATGCAGCTATTAAAAAGGCTAATATCGCCATTGATACCATTCCTGATATCAAATTTGATGCTACGCTAAATAAAAGGCTTGTTGCCGAGGCGAGGTTTTTGAGGGCATTGTATTATTTTAATTTAGTGCGTTTGTATGGCGATGTGCCTTTGGTATTGCACGATCAAACATCAATTGATCTATCTGATCTGCAAATTCCGAGAACAGCCGCGGCTACCGTTTATGCACAAATAGAAACCGATTTAACTAATGCCGCCGCCGATTTGCCAAATAACTATACCGGTCCGGATGTAGGCAGGGCTACAGCAGGCGCAGCTTATTCATTACTTGCTAAGGTTTACCTTACCGAACGTAAATGGGATAAGGCTGTGGCGCAGGCCGAAACTGTAATTAATGGCCCATACGGCTATGACCTGTTTGCCAACTATGCCGATGTGTTTTTGCCTGCAACTAAAAACGGAAAGGAGCATATTTTTTCGGCGCAGTTTAAATCAAACTCACAGGGACAGGGCAACAACCAGGCTCCGCGATCAATATTGAACGGTATCCCGGGTATAGTGGGCAACTATGCCGATCAGGTGGTGTTTTACCCGGTACCTGATGCTACCAAACCCGGCGGCGTAGATAAGTTTTTCAGCATTTATAAGTTGTATCCGGCCAATGATAAGCGTAAGCGGGTGAGTTTTGTAACGCGCTTTCAAAGTCCTGCAACTAATCTGTGGTATGGTAAGCTGAATGACGCTACTATTCCCAACGACTCTATCCCATTCTTTAATAAATATTATGATCCGGGCGTGGCATCTAACGAAGCCGAGTCGGGCGCCAATGTATCTATCATCCGCTTTTCGGATGTGCTGCTGATCCATGCCGAAGCAGAAAATGAATTAAACGGACCAACTGCCCAAGCATATGCTTCTATCAACAGGGTAAGAAAACGTGCCGGGCTGGACGATCTTGCCGGGCTTGATCAGGCTTCATTCCGTAACGCGGTTTATTTAGAGCGCAGGCTGGAATTTGTATTTGAATACCAGCGTTGGTTTGATCTGATCCGCGAGCGGGATGCTTCGGGCAACGGCATACTGGAGGCAAGTCTGCTGAAAGTAGGTAAAACCAATGTGAGCAAAGGTGCGGCAGGCAAATTTTACTTGTTCCCGATACCACAGCAGGAAATTGATAACAGCAATGGTAAGCTTACGCAAAACCCCGGCTGGCAGTAATCTCAATTATCATTATACATACTAATCAAAGAAAACGGCCGCTGGGGTGTGAAGTTTCGCTCCAGCTATGCCGAATAAACTATTTATCAATGAAAACAAGAAAAATAACATTGTTCCTTTCGCTTGGCTTGCTTGCAGCATTTACAGCCAAAGCACAAAACGGACAAACGTCGGTATTTGGCGGCACGGTGGGCAAAACGCTTGATGATTCGAAGGAGTGGTGGCCTGAGCCTCATAAAGCGCCCACCGGTGCGCCAAACGTATTATGGATCATCTTAGATGATGTGGGCTTCGGCGCTACAAGTACCTTTGGCGGCATCATTAAAACCCCTAATTTTGATACGTTGGCCAATAATGGCCTGCGTTATACTAATTTTCATACAGCAGGGATCTGCGCGCCAACGCGATCGGCTTTGTTAACCGGACGTAACCATCATTATGTTCATGAAGGTGGTTTTTCGCATGTAACCTTATCGGCGGGTTTTCCGGGTTATGATGGCCGCATTCCATCTGATAAGGGGACTATAGCGGAGATCTTGCGCGAAAATGGCTACAACACTTTCGCGGTTGGCAAATATGGTTTAACACCCGACGAGGATGCTACGGATGCAGGCCCGTTTGACCGCTGGCCTACAGGTAAAGGCTTTGATCATTTCTTCGGATTTTTGGGATCGGCTACCGACCAGTATAAACCTGATTTGGTTGAAGACAACGCTCATGTAACTCCCGACGGCCGTCACCTTACTGATCAGATTACTGATCAAGCCATCTTCTACCTTACACGCCAGCATAAGGTAGCTCCTGAGAAACCCTTCTTTTTGTATTACGCGCCGGGTGCAACGCATTCGCCTCACCAGGTTGCGAAGGAGTGGAGCGATCTGTACAAAGGCCAGTTTGACAGTGGCTGGGACGATTTCAGGGAGAAGGTCATCGCAAGGCAAAAGAAATTGGGCATTATCCCGGCCTACGCTAAATTGCCTGAGCGTAACTCACGCATCCCGGCCTGGAAATCATTACCTGATGCCGAGAAAAAACTGTACGCCCGTTTCATGGAAGTTTATGCCGGATATTTGACCTATACCGATCATGAGGTCGGCAGGCTCATCAATCACCTGAAACAAAGCGGTCAGCTGGATAATACGCTGGTATTTGTGATCATTGGCGATAATGGAGCCAGTAAAGAGGGGACGGTTCATGGTGTTATCAACCCTAAAAAGAACTCGGCTAAACTGATTGCCGAAGATGCTTATCTGAAAACTAACATTGAAGACATTGACGATATCGGTACACCGCAGGCAAGCACCAACTACCCACTGGGCTGGGCGCAGGCAGCCAATACGCCATTTAAATACTGGAAACAGGATGCTAACTCTGAAGGTGGTACCCGTAACCCGCTGATAGTTTATTATCCAAAAGGCATTAAAGAAAAAGGGATTCGCACCCAGTATGGTCATGTGATTGACGTACTACCTACCACGCTTGAATATACCGGCATTAAATTACCTGAATACATCCGCGGTATTAAGCAGGATACTTTGCAGGGCACTTCTTTGGTGTATTCATTTGATCATCCCGAAGCAAAATCAAAACATGTGTTGCAGCATTACTACATTTTTGGGTCGAGATCGATTTATAGCGATGGCTGGAAAGCTGAAGCTGCACACCACCCGGATAACGTGGAATTGGGCGATTTTAAAGTTGGTCAAAACGTGCCCGATAAAAGCTTTGATGAGGATACCTGGGAGTTATACAACCTGAATGAGGATTTCAACGAACGGGTTGACCTCGCCAAAAAATATCCTGAAAAGTTAAGAGAATTGAAAGCTGTATTTGAAGCACAGGCTCAAAAAAATAACCGGTATCCATTTATCGACTGGTATGATGTTTACCACCAGCGTATCCACAAAAACTATAAAAAGTAACTAATAACATGAAAGCTAAAAACGGAAGGCAGAAAGCCCAAAGCTAATAGCTTGATTGGATTAATTAAAAAACTTATATAACCATTTACAATTATGAAATCCGTTTATCAACGTATTGTCGCCATGTCGGCAATGGCCGTTGCCTTCAGCGCACCTGTTTTTGCGCAACTGCCGCAAGTAAAGGTAATACCGGCCAACATAGCGCCAATTGATCCCGCTAATTACAAGGGCGTGGAAGGCAAAACGCTTGCCGAATCAAAAGAGTGGTGGAATAAGCCACTCAAAGCACCCAAAGGTGCTCCAAACATTGTCTGGATTTTGCTGGACGATGTAGGCTTCGGTGCGTCAGGAACCTTTGGAGGTTTAATCAGTACGCCAAATTTTGATACGCTGGCCAATAATGGCCTGCGTTACGTCAATTTCCATACAGCGGGTATTTGTGCGCCAACACGGTCTTCATTACTTACCGGGCGTAATCATCACTATGTACATATGGGTAACTTTGCCCACGCTTCAACAGCCGCGGGTTTCCCGGGTTATGATGGCCGCATCCCGCCTGATAAAGGCACCATTGCCGAGGCGCTTCGTGCTAACGGCTACAGCACCTTTGCTGTAGGTAAATGGGGCGTAACTCCTGATGAGGATACTACAGCGGTTGGTCCGTTTGACCGCTGGCCTACCGGTAAAGGTTTTGACCATCACTTCGGTTTCCTGGAATCGGCTACCGATCAATATAACCCGCCGCATTTGGTAGAGGATAATTTTCACATCAAACCTGATGGCCGTAACCTGAACGAGCAAATCACTGATAAAGCCATTGCATATATCGATGCCGCTCATAAAGCTGCACCTGATCAGCCTTTCTTTTTATACTATGCCCCCGGCGCTACCCACGCCCCGCACCAGGTGAGCCATGAATGGAGCGACCTGTATAAAGGTAAGTTTGACGAGGGATGGGATGTTTATCGCCAAAAGGTTTTTGACAATCAGAAAAAGGCCGGCTATATCCCGGCTTATGCTAAACTCCCCGAGCGTAACGAGCGGATCCAGGCCTGGAACAGCCTGCCTGCTGATCAGAAGAAATTGTATGCCCGGTTCATGGAAGTTTATGCAGGCTATTTGACTTATATAGACCACCAGGTTGGCCGCGTGATTAACTATCTGAAAGCTTCCGGGCAGTTTGATAATACCTTGGTTTTTGTGATGATAGGGGATAACGGTGCAAGTAAAGAAGGAACTGTACACGGCGTTATCAATCCTAAAAACTCGGCTGCAACCACACCTGAGGTCGATTATATCAAAAAGAACGAAAGCGATTACGAAACCATTGGTACGCCAGAGGCTTCAACCAACTATCCTTTAGGCTGGGCACAGGCAGCAAACACACCGTTCAAATATTGGAAATCGGATGCTGACGCTGAAGGAGGAACCCATAACCCGCTGATAGTTTATTATCCAAAGCTGATCGCCGAAAAAGGAGGCATCCGTACGCAATACAGCCATGTATCTGATGTGTTCCCGACAACTATTGAGGCGGCCGGTTTAAAACTACCGGAGTACGTTAAGGGCATTAAGCAGGATACGTTGCAGGGTAAGTCATTCTTTAGCTCGTTCAATAATGCGCAGGCGAAAACATTGCATACGCAGCAGTACTATTACATTTTCACTTCCCGCTCCATCTACAAAGATGGCTGGAAGGCCGAAGCCGCACACCGACCGGATAATGTGGACTTGCTGAACTTTCCGAAAGAGAAAACCATCCCCGAGCGTAATTACGATAAGGATGTTTGGAAGCTTTATAACCTGAATGAGGATTTTAACGAGCGCGTTGACCTCGCCAAAAAATATCCTGAAAAGCTAAAGGAACTGAAAGATCTGTTTGACGCGGAAGCCAAAAAGAATCACATCTATCCTTTTATTGATCGTGATGATATCAACAATAAACGGATCCACAAACTCGAAAACAATAATTGACCATGAAAAACCTGAAAATTGCCAATAATAAATAAAATCGGAACATGAGTAAATACATTGGCTACCTACTGGTAGCTCTATTTTGCACGAGGCCTGTATTTGGGCAGGCCCCAAAGCAAAAGCCCAATATCGTTGTCATTTTGGCCGACGATATGGGCTTTTCTGATATAGGCTGCTTTGGCTCAGAGATCAGCACACCTAATATTGACAGGCTTGCCCGGGAAGGTTTAAAAATGACACAGTTTTATAACGCGGGCAGGTGCTGTCCGTCACGTGCGGCATTGCTTACCGGTTTGTATCCGCACCAGGCAGGTGTGGGTGATATGGTAAAATATAAAGGTTCGCCTGCATATCAGGGATACCTGAATGACCATAGCGCCACCATTGCCGAATTGCTTAAAGATGAGGCTGGTTATAATACTATTGTATCTGGGAAATGGCATGTGGGACTGCAACAATCTGCTTTGGCTTACAACCGCGGGTTTAATAAATCGTTTACGATGTTGAATAATGGCAGTAGCTATTTTAACTCGGCACCACTGTATAATGATGGCAGCAAAATTACCTTTATGCTCAATGATAAAGAGATCTCGCGCAGCGATACTTCAAAATATTTGACACAAGCCATCACTGATTTTGCAATTAAATCATTGAATGAGATCAAAGACCAGCAGAAGCCATTTTTTATGTACGTAGCGTACAATGCCCCGCACTGGCCTATTCAGGCCCTGCCGCAGGATATTGCAAAATTTAAAGGCCAATACCTTAAGGGCTGGGACGTTTTGCGGAAACAGCGTTGTGAAAAGCAGCTGGCGGTAGGCATTATCAAAAAACAATGGCAGCTATCAGCAAGGGATAAACGTGCCGCTGCATGGGATTCGCTATCTCCCGATGAAAAAGATAAATGGGATACCAGGATGGCTATTTATGCCGCCATGGTTTATCGCATGGACGCCTGCATAGGTGAGATCATGAACAAACTAAAGCAATTGGGAAAAGGTAAAAATACCATTGTCCTTTTTGCATCAGATAATGGCGGTAGCGCCGATGAGGTTAAAAGCCTGGCAACAGTAATACAAAAGAACGGCCCCCCCGGCTCCGTAAATTCGATCGACAGTTATGAGATTCCCTGGGCAAACCTGAGCAATACACCATTTAAGTTGTTTAAACGCAACACACACGAAGGTGGCATAGCCACTCCGTTGATTGCCTGGTATCCGGGATATATCAAAGCTGGGATTACCAACAGCAGTACTGGCCACTTGATCGATCTGATGCCTACCTGTTTGGAACTGGCCGGGGTAACTTATCCGGCTCTGTTTAAAAACAGGCGCCTTACAACATTGGCAGGTACCAGTTTGCTTAATGTTTTTAAAGGCAAAGCTGCCGGAGGTAATGAAACTTTGTTTTGGGAGCATGAAGGTAGCAGGGCCATAAGAAAAGGCCGATGGAAGCTCGTAGCCGAATCGAAGCAACCATGGGAGTTATATGATCTGGAAGCAGACCGATCTGAAACGAAGGATCTGGCTACGAAATATCGCGCAAAGGTTATTAAACTGGAAAAGGAATATCTGGACTGGGCAAATAAAGTTGGCGTGGTTGACTGGGAAACGATAAAGAATTTGTAACTCAACTGTCAGATTAAATCGTGACTATCTCACGTTAATTGATATAAGTTTTTTGTTTTACTAATATTTTACTATGGAATTAATGTTTTGATATTGAGGAAGATGTCTAATTAGTTTGTGGATTCCTGATGGTCGTAGGGCGGATTTTAAGAAATATGAGAAGGAAAAGTTGAGTGAAAAAGACGCATAATTGAGCCATTTTCCTTTGTAAGAGGTGTTCAATAAATTCAACATGTTGGATTTATTGAACACCTAATTATTTTAATTCAAAAGCTGACTAAATTAATTGGGGCAATACTAAATGCTAAGCTTGCCTTTAGTCGAACTATTTATTAGTTCCGATATACGCTGGCTTATTTGTTACTTATTTACGGTCTGCAGTTCATGCGAGATTGAACAACGAAAAAAGTAACAAGCAATTACCAGGCACTGTTTTGTTTGAGTACGCCATTTGACGATGTAACAAAGGTCTGCGGAAGCGGAAAATGACTGAATTTGGCATAATTAAAATTAGTTCTCCCGTAAACAGTTTTTAGCAGGTTTTCTGTGTAGCCGGTGCCCGAACTGCCGTTGGGGCCGGCTACTTTGTTATATCTAACCAGGTCGTACCAGCGATTGAATTCAAGGGCCAGCTCTATCCGGCGTTCATGCCAGATGGCTAACCGCAATGCTGTTTTATCCGTAGTTATAATTTGTGGAAGGATACCCGCTCCATCATTTTCGCCTGCTGCAACTGATGCCGCGAATGTTTTATTACCACGGGCTCTGAAACGGATCATTTCCAGGTATTTCAACGCATCAGATAGATTCCCCAACTCATTATTGGCTTCGGCGGCTATCAAAATGATGTCAGCATACCTTAGATACATTGGGTTCACACTCTGAAAGTTAAAGTTACCGCCGTTCCAGTATGAATATGGCCAGATCACTTTTTTATTGGCATAATTAGTTGATGCCGGGAATGCCACCGGCTGGTTGTTGTTAAAGCCGGGAATGATGTCTGTTTTCGTAAAAATAGTTGCGCTCATTCTCGGGTCACCTTTTTCATAACTGCTAACCAGGTTAGGTGAGGGGAAGATATCACCATTTGAACCCAGCGAGGGAAGCCCCTGGTATTGAAGGTAAGGTCCGTATTGGCGCCCGGCAGGAAGGGATGTGTTGTAAATAAATCCACCGGGCATCATATTTTCAGTAGAATACAATTGATCCGGGCTAAACAGGTTGCGGTAATTGCTGTAAAGACTGTATTCGCCGCCGTTGATAACTGCTTCGGCGTATAACTTCGCGTTAGCATAATCCTGCTCATAAAGATAAACCTTTGATAACAGTCCCTGTGCCGTACCTTTGGTCACGCGGCCGAGGTTGGCTGTTCCCCATTGGCTCCTTGTTGGTAGGTGATCTATAGCATACTTCAGGTCTGATATCACGAGTTTAATAATATCCGCATGCGAACTTTTAGGGATATTATATTCAGCAGTTGATACCGGGTCATGGTCCCGCAGCGGTGCATCGCCGAACACATTCGTTAGATCGAAGTTGTAATAAGCTCTGAAATATTTGGCCTGGGCTTCAAATAATTGTGCCGAATAGGGGGCTTTCAAAGTCGATGTACGGTCAATTACTACGTTGCAGTAATGGATATTTTCAAAGGCCCGTCCCCAGTAGCGCTCTATCATGTAATTATCTGTGAGGTAGCTGTAATCCTGGAACACTTTAAAGTCAGCATTACCGCCCACAATAAAGTCATCCCCGCACATCTCCTTCGTTGAGTACTGGTGCTGCCCGATACGGAATTCCCTCCAGGCTATGGAGCCATAAAGGCGGTTTACCGCCAAGCCAAGTGTTGTTGTATCGGCCGAAAAGGTTGCGCTCGAAAGCACCCCAAGCGGCTCTTTATCAAGAAAACTTTTTTTGCAGGAACATGTCGCAAAAAGCTCTAAAACAACAATGAATTTTATAATATTTTTCATAACTGTTATTTCTTATTTAAAAAGTTAAGTTTATACCCAATCTGGCAGTGCCCGAAACGGGATATGTCCGGAAATCATCGCCTATAGTTGAAACCCCGTAAGCATTTGATACTTCAGGAGAGAAGCCTTTGTACTTGGTTATGTAAAAAGGATTGGTGGTGTTGACATACACGCGAAGCGCCGAAATTCCAACTCTTTTCAATAGCTGCTTATTGAAAGTATATCCCAGTTCGATGAACCGTGCTTTGATATAAGTGCCGTCAAAAATATTGAAATCGGATGATTGCGTTGTTGACGTGTTAACGGCATAGCGCGGAATGGTGGTATTGGTATGGGTAGGGGTCCAGGAATCCAGCCACTCAACATTCAGGTTGGATAGCCCGGAGCTTACAAACTGGTTCCTGGTGTCATTGTAGATCTTACCGCCGAAACTGCCCATCATATCAATGGTTAGGTCAAAACCTTTGTAATCTGCAGAAAGCGTTAACCCTCCCACAAATTTTGCATAGGGAGAACCGATATCTGTTTTGTCATTAGCATCAACGAACCCGTCGCCGTTTATGTCTTTGAACAGCAGGTCACCCGGCTTTAATCCCGACCAGTATTGCTTTGTTGGATTGCCTGATTTTGCTGCAGCTGCTGCATTTAGCTGGTCAATCTGCGCCTGGCTTTGCACAATTCCGAGCGATTGATAACCGTAAAAGTCACCAATAGGGGCACCTGCTTTTGATACATGGGTAGATGGCACCTGGAAATCTGATGCATACGAAGTGAGGCCTTTAAAGTCCAGGATTCTGTTCTTATTGGCCGTTCCGGTTACTTTTACGCCATATCCAAAACCCCCGATGCGGTCATTCCAGCTCACCGCCAGTTCCACACCGCTGTTCCGCACAGTTCCCGCATTTGAATATGCAGGGGCAGTACCTGTAGAGCCACCCGGCACAGGCAATATCAATAACAGGTTTTTAGTGTCCCTGCGGTAATAGTCGCCTTCAAAGCGTAATCGGTTTTTTAGTGTGCCAAATTCAATACCGGCATCAGTTTGTTGTGAAACCTCCCAGGTGATATTAGGGTTTGATGCGGCTACGATTGTTGCCATAGGATAGAAAACGCCGTTAAATACACCATCATAAGTTGTTTCCTGGTTAAGCAGGTTGAAAGTTTGGTAATTGGCGATTTTGTTGCTGCCGATCCGGCCCCAGCTCCCGCGTACTTTCAGATTGCTTATCCACGAAACGTTCTTCAGGAACTTCTCTTCGGAGGCCCGCCATCCGAGGGCTACTGACGGAAAATATCCCCAGCGATGCCCTTCGGCGAATTTTGATGACCCGTCGGCGCGGAACGAAGCAGTTAACAGGTACCTGTTCTTGTAGCTATAGTTTGCCCTGAAAAGATACGAAAGGATAGACTCGCTGGATGGCAGTGCGCCAAGTGAATTGATGTTTGATATCGGGTAAACCTGGATATAGCGATAATTGGGATCGGTTGTAGTTAACGGGCCGCTTCCTGTTACGTCTACTCCTCTATAATCAGTATTCTGCGCGGTATAACCGGCCAGGAGGTTCAGATGGTGAGATGCGCCAAGCTGTTTGTCATAAGCCAGCGTATTTTCCCATAGCCAGGTTGAAACCGTAGTATATCCGTTTTCAATACTGGTTAAACTGCTTTGATTTGCCCCCAGGTTGTATGGCGGTGTATACCTGTTGATATTATTCAAAGTATAATCAATTCCATAGCTGCTTCTGAAAGAAAGGCCTTTAAATAGTTCATAGTTCAGATATCCGTTACCAACAAATTGCAGCGGATGGGTTTGGGCATCTTTATGAAGATAAAGCTCTGCAAAGGGGTTAACAATGTCCACATCCTGACCTGATGAAAAAGAGCCATCGCTTTTGTAAACGGGGATCAAGGGTGATATACGGGTTATTGAATTGATGCCCCTGCCCGTATTGGAACCGCCATCGCCGTTATAATGACTGCTGGCCAGCGATAGGTTATGCCCGAAGGTTAATTTTTTGCTGATTTTATATTCATTATCGGCGCGCAGAGTTAAACGGTTATAGTTGGTGTATTTTAATACGCCATCTTCATTATGGTAACTGGCACTGATATTATAATTAACATTTTCGCTCCCTCCCCCAACAGAAAGTTGATAATCGCTGACAATTCCGTTTTGAGTTACTTCTTTGGTCCAGTCAGTTCCGGCGCCTATCTGGCTGATATTATCATAAACCGGTGCTAAACCTGCATTGGTTTTAAACAGATTGACCAATTGAGCGTATTCCTGGCCGTTGGCAACGTGAAATTTACGTGTCAGGAACTGAAACCCCTGGCTTGTTAAAAAATTGATGACCGGTTTGCCTGGCTTTCCTTTTTTAGTTGTCACGAGGATGACTCCGTTTGCTCCCCGCGATCCATATATCGCGGTGGCGGAAGCATCTTTTAAAATTTCCATGGACGCGATATCATTCGGTGCGAGGAAGCTGATATTGGTCACCATCATACCGTCAACAACGTATAACGGGGTAGGGTCGCCGTTTGTGCCGAGCCCGCGTATCAACACTGTAGGTGCGGCTCCGGGACCACCCTGGCTCAGGATTTGCACACCCGGCGTTTTTCCCTGTAGCGCCTCTGCCGCGTTACTGCCCCCGATTTTAGTTAGGTCGGCGCCCTTTATGCTGGTTACAGCGCCGGTCAGGTCAGATTTGCGCTGTACACCATAGCCAACTACCACAACTTCGCTAAGCGAATTATCTTTGGCTTTCAGCTTTATGTCGATGGCTGTACGGCTCTCAACATTGATCTCCTGGGGCTCAAAGCCGGTATAACTGAATACCAGGTAGACGTTGCCGTTCGGAACGTTTAAGGAATAATTGCCGTTCAAATCTGTTTGTGTACCGGCAGAGGTGCCTTTTAGCCGAACAGAAACGCCCGGTAGGGGCTGGCCATTATCATCTGTTACTTTACCTTTCACCACAAGAGCATTCAATTGCTCGCCTTTTGAATAAATGATAACGGTATTATCTTCGCTAAGCTGGTATTTAATGGCGGTGTCACTGATCAGCAGGTCCATCACGGCATGGATGGATGCGTTACTTACCTCGACAGATTTAAGCTTGTCAATGTGCCTGATCGTTTCATCGTTATAAAGAAAGTGATAGTCAGATTTTTTTTCGATCTCCCTGAATGCAGTCTTCAAGCTTACATTCTTCAGGTTAAGATTGATCGCGGTCTGCCCGAAACCCTTTGAATAGGACTGCAGTGTCGAGACAATGATCAGGAAAAGTATAAATTTTGTCATGAGAAGAACGTTCAAAAGTCGTTCGTGCCGCAAATAACATATGCGGCCTTGATTTTTTTTCATAATTTAGTATCAAGGGTATTTAACTAATTGGTTTATTAAGACGGACTGGTAGTTATTGTACCATTTGACGGGGAATGTTGGAAGCATTTCCCGTTCTTTTTTATTGTTGGTCTGTTATTTGATCATACGCATGTTTGAAATTTAATAAATGAATACCTGGTTATTTATAATTTGATAATTGAAATTGCTTGTTAGCTTAAGTTGCTGCAACGCCTTGTCAAGCGTTATATTTTCAAATTTTCCAGTTAGGATTAACCTTCTCAATTCTTCCTTTTTAAAAATGATGGTGGTGCTGTATTTCCGCTCCATCATTTTTGCTACCTCCTCAAATTCCATGGTGTCAAAAGCTACTTTATTTTTGATCCATCCGGCTTCTGCGGGTAAAGAATCCCTTTTGCCCGGGTGGATTTCACTGAGCTCAACTATCGCTTTTGACGTGGTATCGGTTGACCTATACCGTGATGCCGATGTTTCTACCGGTTGATTGAATACTGTCAGTTTTTCCGAAGGCTTTAAAATAATTTGTCGGTCAGGATTTTTCAGTACAGTAAGCTCAATAACACCGCGTATTAAAGCTGCTTCGGAAGTGTTATCACCCGGATAAGATCTGACATTAAACCGGGTACCCAGAACCCTGATTTTTATTGTTGGCGTTGTTATTATGAACGGGTGTGCCGGGTCTTTAACGATATCGAAAAAGGCTTCGCCTGATAAGGTTATCTCCCGGTGCCTGGCATCAAATGTGTTTTTATAGGCAAGCTTGCTGCCTGCATTCAGGATAACCGTACTGCCATCGGGTAATTGTATATTTGTAATTCCCCCCATCGGTACCTTAATCTCACAGATCCCGTTTTTTTTGTCGGTTGACCTGAAATAGATCAATGCTATGCTGCTACAAAATAAAATGACAGCCGCTGCTGCTATCAATATGTAGTTGAGCCTTCCGCGATGCATCGATTGGATCGTTTTGGCTCGGTATTCATCTTCAACATAAGCATCAGGCCTATTATTTAACTGAGCTTGTAATTGCACCCATCGTTCTTCCTTTGGCTCATTATCACATCCTTTTGATATCGGATATAATCGCCAAAGATGCTCCAGCATGGCTATAGGGTATTGTGACCCGCCATCTTCCTTCAGGATCTGGTCTATCTCTTTCAGTTCCTCCGGAGTTGCCGTATTATTCAGCTTTTTGTAAATAAGTATCCAGGTATTGTTGACCATAAGTGTTCTCTAATCTTATAGACAATCAAAAATTGCCCGGCACGGGGAAGGAAGGAAAATATTTTCTAATGAAATAAAATGAGAGCTTCCTTATTTGGAGGAAACCAGGGGAGTGTTCTTTTGGTAGTTGAGGCTTTCCGACAATTTTTTCAAAGCAATACTCATATGATATTCGATAGTCCTTACGGATAAATTAAGAAGCTCGGCAACTTCCTTGTGCGGAAGACCATCTTCTTTGATCATCTTAAATACCAGCTTACACTGCGGGGGCAGGCTATTAACTGCATGCTCTATTAAAAGCTGAAAGTCTGCCACGATCATTTGGTCCTCAATATTCAGGGTAACATCTTCAATTTCTGCCTTAACGTCGTCGATGTTAAAATGTATCGGGAAGTTTCTTTGTTTCAGGAAATTCAGCGATTTGTTTTTTACCGCTTTGTAGATATAAGAAGTGAAGTCAGTAATGTCTGCCAAAAGTTTTCTCCGTGACCAGATCGAAATAAAGGTATCATTCACTACTTCTTCTGTAGCCTCGGCAGATCGCACGTAGAAAGAGGCCAGATTATACAGCCTTTTATAGTATTGAAAATACAGCACCTTGAAAGCCTGCTGATCATCTTCAAAAGCTATTTTTTGTAACAAGTCCTGAATAGTGGTTTCGTTCATACTGATATCCTAACATCCCGGGGTAATTCCCAACTGATGCATATTATTATAATGGGTTATAGCGTTGGTTTTGGCAGAGTCTGACCTGTGATTATTAAGTAAGACAGGAGAATAGGATTTTTATACTCAAAAATTTCAGGAAGATTTAACGAGGCTTTGAAGTAGCCATACCAGATAAGTAAACCGACTTGCTGTTAATCAAGAGATTCGCACCAATTATATTTGGCAAAGATGCAAGGGAGCTGTAAAATACCCTTGAAAATAATAGATGCCGGTTTCCCAATTGATGTACACATTGTCGTTGCGATTCCTATACCCAAACCAGAATTAATGGCTTCTACCCTGCTATTTCGACAGGGGTATTGACCTGTTGTTTTTATGCAAATTACATTCAAACCTATATAGAAAAAGGTGTAACAGAATTAATGAATATCAGGGATTTGAAACTTTTTCGGACATTCTTAGTTTGTGTGCGGAGCGTGCAGGGCAATGTTAAACTTTAGCGCTTTAGCGAATGAATGTGGCATTTCTCATAACACGGCCAAAGCATGGTGTCTGTACTCGAAAGCAGGTACATTATATTCCTTTTGCAGCAAAAGGGCGAGGCTTTTCCATTTCCCCCTCGCGCTTTTTTTTGCCCAAGCGTTGAAAATAGGGTAGTGTGCTAACTTAACGTATGAGCTAAAAGTGGGCATTAAAACAGTAAACGATTTGTTGTCCGGGTTATTTTTGTTTTTATTACGCTCGCACAAAATACAACAATAAGCTATTTTATAACTTATTACCAACCTGAAAATGAAAAATGTTACAAGTATTGTGGCTGAAGTTAATTGCTATATGATATGGAAGTTTGTGATTAACTACGTTCTTGCATTATGCGGAAGACCAACATCACCTTGTGTGGATCTTCCGGCACACTTGACCACGCTTTTCCGTGCTTATTAGAGCAACATAGGTTGTTAATAAAATAAAATTTTGCTATCCAATTCAGGAAGATACCATGGTCAAGTGTAACGGAATGCTCTAAACTCATTTACCGAATGAATTGGTCAACGCCTCCGGAATATTCACTATTGAGCTCTTCTTTTCTCATCAAAAGATATGTTCTTGTTGTTTCCGGAAACCTTTGATCTTCCGAATAAATAGGTAAGGCCAAGGCTAAAGTTGTTATAATTATAGTCTGTTTTGTCTGTTTGTATAAATCCACTATAACGGTATTCATATTTCGTTGTGTTACCCAAAAAATAACCCGGGCTGATGATCACATTGTTATTCAACAACTTTAATGTAGCCCCTATTCTAAAACTACGCTGACTATAGGTATAAATATTGCCATACGTTGATGGAAGATTTTGGTTGTAATTCAGATAAAAACTTAACAAGTTACTTGTTTTGAAAGTATTATTGAAACTAAATGAGCCGGAAATTCCGTTCGGAGTGCTAATAGCTGTTATTTTAGATTTTGGCGATGCATAGGAAAAAGAGGCGGAGATGCTGTTGTCCCACCATTTAAATAATGACCGGTTAAAGGATGCATAAGCCCCCAGATTATCCTGCGACAAAAAGTTTTCAGTGCTTGTATGAACCTCCGGGCCATTAACGGTTATGAGGTGCGAGATCATATCACTGGTATGTTGTGTATAGACAGTAAAAGAAAACATCCCTTTATAGAGGTAGTTAAACTCAAAATTGTTACTATAGGATGGCAAGAGCGATGGGTTGCCGGTAAAATAAGTATAAATGTTTGTATAATAGGCAAATGGATTGAGGGAATTAAGACTCGGACGGTTGATCCTCTTTGAATAATTTAAAGAAAAAACATTGTTTTTATCAGCCTTATAAACAATGTAAGCCGTAGGGAATAAAGCACCGTAATCACGTTTATTACGCTGATTTAAAGTAGGCGAATAACCATCCATCAGGGTATACTCATAACGCAACCCTGCTTTGGCTGTCCATTTTTTCGATAGATCGGCTTCCATACTGTAATACGCGGCCAGGTTATTTTCAGTATAGTCGAAATCATTATTGCGCGTTTGGTCCAACACGACGTTATCGAGGATATAATTATAATATGCTATGCTGGCACTGTTATTATAGGTAGCAAACTTAGCACCTGTTTCTATTTTAGCCCATTTATAAGGCAACGTTAAATCTGATTGAATAGACCAGATACGGTATTTTGACAAATTATTATTTTGAACTGAAGCATAGGTGTTTTCAGATTCAGAAACAAAATTATTTCTCATTTCAGGTTTATTCGTGAAAAAGTTGACAGAGCTACTCAATTTCTTTCCGGCCGAATCAAGCTTTAAATCGTGATATAAATTGAAGGTTTGTGTAAATACTGGCCTTGAAATTTTTCCTGTAGTGTTTAAAACAGAATCGATATCCTTGCCGGTAACAAAGCTATAGTTGTTACTAAAGATGGTATTCGATTTATAGTCTGAAATATTATAAATAAGGCCGATGTTATTGTGTTTGTTCAGCTCGTAATCTATACTTAGGCCAGATTGCAAACCTGGCGATCTTCCTAAACGACGCTCATCGCTGAGGATTTGGCTCGGCTGCCCGGTTATATCTGTCGATTCTTTAATTATAAAGCGATAATGTGATTGGTTAAATGTAAAAGAACTGCTCACTTTTTTTGACCGGAAAAAAAGAGCCATATTATTATTAAAGGACGGGTAGGTGTTTTGATAATAGGTGGAACCAACCGACCCACGCCAACCTAACGATTCGTTTTTCTTTAAAACAATATTGATCAGGCCGGCATTTCCCTGTACCTCATATTTTGCAGGCGGCGTGGTGATAATCTCAATTTTTTCGACATTTTCGGCCCGAAGCGTCTTCAGGTAATTGGCAAGGTCGGCTCCGGTGAGATAGATTATTTTTTCATTTACCATAACCATCATACTACCTTTACCAACCATAGAAATGCTGCCATTCTCTGACACTGTTAAAAGGGGCGCCACCCGCAGAGCGTCAAAAAGGGAGGAGCCACTCGCTGATATGGTGTTGTTCAGGTTAAATATTAGCCGGTCAACCTTTCGTTCAAGCATAGGGGTTTTGCTGGTTATGGTTACTTGTTTGAGGTGTTTGATTGATGTATTTAGTATCACATCCGGTAATTGAACCGTTTTCATGTCTCCTAAAGTTAGGGCAAGAAACAAACTATCCTTACTTACTTCCGAGATCCCGATCAGATAGTCTCCTTTTTCTGTTGCTGAGAGCCTGAAACGCCCACCTGCATCGGTTTGTGCAGATTGGATTATTTTATCGGTAGCGACCTGCTTTATGATCACGTTTGCAAAAGCTATTGATTTATGATTTACATCCACTACTCGGCCTTTAATCTCATAGTTGGCTTGCTCAGCATCACGTTCGATTAATATATTACCTTCGACCTGCCGGAACGAAAGAAAAGTATTTTGTAATAGTTGCTGCAAGGTTTGTTCTATTGTTCTGTTCCCCAAAGCGAGGTTAAGGCCGACAATTGCTTTAATTTCCGCCTTGCGGTAATAAAAGCGAAGCGAGGTTTGTTGCTCGATCTTTTTGAGACCACTGGCAAGACTTTCATCCTGCAGGCCAATAGTAACCATGTCCAAGTGCATATTTTGACCCTTAGTAGTAGTAGCCAGTAATAACTGGAAAGTGGTTGATATAAAAAAGGTAGTGACAAGGCTTAGGCGCATTAACTGAAAAATAAATGACTGTTTTAATTTTATTACACCGTTGAGACCTGCACATACGCCTCCCGGCTTCCGCATTTTTGCAGAAAAATCCATACTTTTAAATGTTTTAAGTGACGCAATTATTTAAAACCCCGGTTTTCCGGGACGCCTGTAAGCCGATGACGGTCGGTTTATAGGTTATTTTGCTTATTGTCCTGCCTGGAGGACGAAAGCATTTAGCCGGGCTTAACTATTGTTCATTTTTTATTTTCTTTATTTTTAGTTGTTACACCCTGGCCCATCTATCACGATGCTGCCGTCTGGTTTGGTCTGATAAAAGGCATTGTTAAAAACGCACATTACTTTTAGTATTTTATCCAAGTCTTCATCACTTAAGGACGTGCCTGTAAAACGGCAGTCTTTCAATTTTGCATTGGCGAAACTGATCTTCACATTGAAGTGTTTTTGCAACTGTGCAATAGCATCACCAAAGCTCATATCGTCAAAATGCAAATCACTTTGCTGCCAGGCAACTACCGCGTTTGAGTTAACAGTAGCTTGTACAACTTCCTCTTTTAAAGTATTAAAGCTGATCTGCTGGTTAGGGATAATTACACCTAACAATTTATTGCCATTAGCAACGCTGACTTTCCCGCGGGTGACAGTTACCTGAATAGTATGTTTATTTTTGTCCTCATTGATATTAAATGCTGTACCCAGCACAGTGGTCAGCAAGGTTCCGGTATGAATAATAAAAGGTTTAGCCGTGTCATGGCTGACATCAAAATAAGCTTCACCTGAAAGATAAACTTCCCTTGTTTTACCATTGAATGTCTTAGGATATTTTAACTCTGAGCCAATATTTAACCACACCCGGCTGCCATCAGTAAGCGTTATCACCCTTTTCTGATTAACAGGTGCCTTAAGAGCTGTAAGCTCAACAGGATGCAGACGGCTTTGCAATAATGGCCTTTCCAGATATAATGCAAAAGAGATCAGCAACACTGCTGCAACAGCTGCCACACCTCGCCATAACCGACGCTTTCTTTGCGGAAGCGACACTACTTTAATTTCCGTTTCGTGAATTGTATTTTTAATTTCGCTGAAAACACTCGAAAGCCATTGGTCTTTTACTGAACGATCTAAATCCTGCCATCGGGAGTTGGCATTACCATTCTCTTCCAGCCAACGTTTCACCAACTCATTTTCTTCGTTTGTGGTTTCGCCCTTAAGGTAACGATCCAGTAAGGCTGCTGTTTCATGACGGCTCATTTGTTATCCATTTCACAGTAGCCGTATGAGATGCCTTTTGGTACTATAGAGAAATGAAATATTTTTTTAGATGTGAATTTAGTTTAACTATAAGGAAGACACGCTGAAACAAGGGGCGTGTAATTGCCTGAGATGCCGGGTTAGGATAGCCATAATAATAATGCAACGGTAGCAACCATTGCCAGTGAAGCTCGTAAATGTTTTAACGCAGTGGAAAGCTGATTTTTTACAGTTTGTTCAGAAAGCTGCAATTTGTCAGCTATTTCTATTATACTTAAATTTTCTTCGCGGCTTAATAAATAGATTTCTTTTACCCGGGGTGATAATTCATCAAGCGATGTTTCAATACTTTTGGCTATTTCTTTTGCAGCTATTTTTTGCTCAATCGTGACTTCGTAACCAACCGCCAGCGAGTCCAGCATAGCCGCATACTCCCGGCGTGTAATATTCTTTCTAACTTTATCCACTATCCGGTCACGGGTTAGCTTGAAGAGGTAAGCTTTTAAATCCCGGTCAATTTTTAATTGAGCCCTTTGCTGCCAAAGCTTAACAAAAACATCATGAATAATATCTCTGGCATCCTCCACGTCAAACAATTTGGAGGTTGCAAAATCTGCTAACGAATCTGCATACCTACTGTAAATTTCGGAAAAGGCGTTTTCATCATCTTTTTTTAAATGATCGATCAGTTGCAGATCTGTTAAGACTAAATATTTTGCCATTGCTTGTTAACCTGAGGTGCTATTAATAAAAGACATACGCTTACATAATTAGTTGCATTTTAAACAAACAGATTTGAGTCCTGATATTCAATTACGGCATCCTTTTAAATTTGGTTATATTTATATTGGATATGATCTTGTTTTTTATCGGGGAATATTTATCCAATTTTGCATCTGTCTTTAATTTTCATTGGAGGTGTTCTTAGTGTTAATGCTTTGATATTCTAATATTTAGGATATTATAAAGAACTAAAATCAGATAAAAGCTCATTTTAAATGATGTAGTATCTGATACTTAGACCAACGCATCTGGGGCTTCTCTGGCAATGCGCATTAGCCCTTTTTACCGAACATGACAAATCAGTTGAGATTTCTTTTATTGATAGTACTCTAATTGCATCTTCTTTCTTTAATTCTCATACGGGACATCCGGATGTTGATGTGTACGAGGTTGAGCCACTTGTGACCACTCCCGCCGCAGTAGGTGTCGTCACCGAAAGCACGGTGATGTTCTGAGAAGTACCTGCCTTTGGCTTATGGGTAAAGGAGTGTTTTTGTAAACCCATCTTGTTTGCGAAAACACTAATAAGTGCAAGGGGGGAGACCAATTATCTACCTATTATCATTGCTTTGTTACAATTCTTTAAAAATTACAAATAGCGGGTTGCAAACTGTAACTTAGAGTGGCTTAGTACTATTACGATGATCCAACTTCCCAAAGATTTATTAAATCACCATACACACATCCGGTTACGTCAATCCGAAATGTATGGCGTGCTGGTCGATAAGAAACGGCCGTACAGTTGTGACGACGCACTGCAAACCATGCATTGCCTCGAACTTGTTTTAACAGGCTCTATTGATGTGCGGTACGCCGGCTGCGTGCAACAACTCAATTCAGGCGATATACAATTCAGGAGGCGCGGTAATTATCAGATATTTCCGTCTGATGATTATACCAGCCTGCTTATTTTCATGGAAAATGAGTTTGTAGATTATTTTCTGGAAAGTCACGTGCCGGATTTTAAGCAGGAACGATTTATAGCAGATCTGCCTCCGTTTGTATTTAAAACCACTGAATTTATAAATGCAAATATAACGCAGGCCATTCAGCATATTTCGCACCAGCAGGATTACTCCAGGTGTATAGTAAAGTTTGTGGCCCATCAAATACTTTTACAGATCCTGGCGAATGATCAATCAAAAAAAATTGTAGCGTTTCTGAAATACTTGGTTGAGGAAAAAAAGGTAGACCTCGCTTATTTTATGGAAGCGAATTTTAACAGGCAGTTGTCTTTAAAAGATATGGCGAAGCTCACCGGCAGAAGTGTAAGCGCTTTCAAAAAGGAGTTTTCCCAACGTTTTAACACCACTCCGGTAAAATGGCAAATAAACCGCAGGCTGGAATATGCAGAATACCAGCTCAAAAATTCCTGCGACCCGGTATCGACCATTGCTTATACAAGCGGGTTCGAAAACATTTCTCATTTCTCTAAAATATACAAAGAAAAATTTGGCACATCACCCAAAAATGCGCGCATTGAGGAGTTGGCGTAATAACAAATAAATAGAGCCTCACAGCAAAGTTTCAGCGTACGCTAAGCTGCAATTTTGGGTATGGAAAAATTCTTTAAAAAGATGGCAACAAAGGTGTCGTCGTTGTATGATGTTATCTCTGAGATACTTTGCGTTATTAAATGAGGGAGCCCCGCTCCGCCGCTTTTATTATCAGCAAAAGTACGATGATTTTTGCGCGGCCGAAATGACGGCGGCTTATTGATGATCTTAATATTTCTTTTATGCCCGATCCAGTTGATGATAAATATTAGCTTTATAATTGCAAAGTTCAATGAACCATAATTAAATTCCATGCCCCACCATCTCGCTGTTTTCTTTGAGTACCACTTCTTTTACCGTTGGCATAAAATAAGGTAAAACAATGGTAAAACATTTTCGATAACTTCGCCAAAAACGGCAAAGCTTTTGAGCTTCAATAATAGGCATGTTTTCTTTATAATGTCTTTAATAAAGGCTACAAAATGCAAAAAAAGCCCTTAGCGATACGCTAAGAGCTTTCCAAAACAAGTTTTCCTACAAGGGCTCGAACCTCAATCTTCAGAGCCAGAATCTGACGTGCTACCATTACACCATAGGAAAATAAACAGAACATCTGCCACTTAAAGTGATGGCATTTTGTTTAGTGCAAATATACGAAATATGCAAACCGGTGTAAACCTCGTTTTAAAAAAAGCCACATCCGGATTGTCCGTGATGTGGCTTTTTTACAGTAAGATTATGTGCGGGTTAGTCCTCGTTCACGAATGAACGCAGCATCCAGGTGTTTTTTTCGTTGAATTGCATGAAGCGGTTGATCATGTCGTTAGTGCCATCGTCTCCAGCATCGGCGGTGATGGTCAATATCTCGCGTTCCATTTTTATCAGCGCAGCCAAATCGTCAATAATAGTTTTCACCATCAGGGTATCCTTTAAGCCGATGGTCTGGATCTCTTTGATGCTTGATGTTTCAATATAATCTTTAAACGTGCTGATAGGAGGTTTGCCAAGGCTCAGGATCCTTTCGGCAAGCTCATCAATAGTAACCAGCGCGGCGGTGTACAGCTCTTCAAATTTCAGGTGCAGTGTAAAAAAGCTTGTGCCTTTAACGTTCCAGTGGCAGCCGCGCAGTTTTTGGTAGTGGATATGGTAATTAGCCAACAGGTCGTTCAGGTGGTCAACTACCGGTTTTACTTTAACTTCTTCGAGGCTTATTTCTTTTGCGTCCATAAATAATAGTGATGTTTCTAAGTGTAACATGCCTTTGCGGGCAATGTTTGGCGAAGGTAAACAGTTTTAATTTTAATGAGCATATTTGCATTCTCTATGACTTCGCTTTTACCCTTCATCAGTAAAACTTACCAGTCCCCGGTTTGGCGTATGGAAATTGACGAAAGCAGCCAAACGCTGTTCCTCGAGATCAGGGACCATGCCGATAAGCAGGTTAGTTTTTCGGCCCTGAACCTGCAAAACGGTGAGGTTTATTTTGAAGGCTTAACTACCCCCGAGCGCTGGCTTACCGGTATTGAAGCTGCTTATGGTGGCGTATTACTACTCCATAATTACCAATCGGCCACAGGGCCGGTACATAAGGGCTTGACAGCTATTGAAGCTACAACAGGCAAGGCATTATGGAGCAATTTTACTTTAGCTTTTGATCATCTGTCGGTAAATGGCCCTGTAGTTTACAATGCCCAGCTACAACCAAAGAAATTATTTTTACTTGATGTTAAAACCGGCAATGTGCTAAGAGGATATGAGCCGGTGCCAGATCAACCGCTGAATAATCAGGTCATTAACCCTGAACTGTTGCCCTCAGCGGAAGTAAATAGTTTATATTTACCGCTCAGCGTATATGCAAATGCAGTTCATTATATCAGCTACAATAGATTCAGAATTGTATCTTTGCACACGCTTTTGCAGGAGCATCTTGAACAGCACTTGTTTGTATTTAACGAGGAGGGTACCCTTTTGTATCACGATTTGTTACATAACGCTATACAAAAAATGCAGCCCGAGGCGTTTGTACTACATAATAATCAGCTCATCTATTTAAAAAACAGATCGGGCTTAATAGTGTTGAACTTGTAAATTACTGTATTATAATTTATTATGAAATTTAAGATTTTATTATTGGTCGCTCCCTTACTCACACTCTCCATATCGCTTTTTGCAAACCCTGTTGTTGATTCAATTGGTGTTGAAAACCTGAACGGCAAAAAAGTGATCGTTCACAAGCTTGATCCCAAAGATAATTACTATTCTATAGGCCGTCGCTACAACATCAGCCCTAAAGCTATTATACAGTTTAATAATAACGCCCCGCTTAAAATTGGCGGTATTGTAAAAGTACCTACCGAATTACCTTTTGCAGGTGAAGCTGCTGCACAGCCTGCCGTAACTGCGCCTGCAAAACAGGTAGCAACTACTCCTGCGCCTGTACAACAAAAGCCGGTTACCCAGGCCCCTGTTCAGCAAAACAAACCACAGGTACAAGCTCCGGTTAGCTCACCTGCGCCTGTAGCCCAAGCCACAGTAAATAAAACACAGCAAGCAGCTGCCGATACCGTTAAAAAAGTAAGCATGCTTAATGTGCAGCAATACAAAGTATCGGCGGGCGAAACCTTGTTTTCTATCGCCAAGCGTTTTAATACATCTGTTGAGGATATCAAAGCACTTAATAAACTAAGCTCTGATTCATTAGCACCTAACCAGGTGATTAATGTGCGCAGCGGTTTACCTCCCGAAGAGGTTAAACAGCCTGTAATGCAGCGCGATTCAACTTCTGTTGCTGCGCAGCAGGACACCACCGGCGACCATGGTAAAGCCAATCGTTTTGGTTTGTACGAGAAAGTTGAAAAAGGCGTAGCTACCTGGATGGATGACGCCGGTTTAGATCCTAAAAAGGAGTTGGTGCTGCACCGTACAGCACCAATAGGCACCATTATTAAAATTACCAACCCTATGAACAATCATACCACCTTTGCAAAGGTTGTTGGCCGTTTTACCGATAACGAAACAAACAAAAATGTTTTGATCATCATGACCAAGAACACTGCCGATGCTTTAGGTGCTTTAGATAAACGTTTCCAGGTAAATATCAGCTACGGCAGCCCGAATGAATAAACCTTATATTATTGGAATTGCCGGCGGAAGCGGCTCAGGCAAAACCTTTTTTTTAAAGTGCTTTTTAGAACATTTTACTGCCGACGAGGTGAGCCTCGTATCGCAGGATGA
Organism: Mucilaginibacter sp. R-33; assembly: GCF_049949235.1. Classification (NCBI taxonomy): domain Bacteria; kingdom Pseudomonadati; phylum Bacteroidota; class Sphingobacteriia; order Sphingobacteriales; family Sphingobacteriaceae; genus Mucilaginibacter; species Mucilaginibacter sp. R-33. The sequence continues at coordinate 3,235,286 of NZ_CP188089.1, read as the reverse complement.
TTATTACATCCCGGTAGCACATAACATGACCAAGGAGGAGAACAAAGAATATAACTTTGACCTCCCCTCAACTATTGATCATGAACATTTTCAGCAGGATATCAGTAAGCTTTTAAACAAAGAACCTATCCTGAAACAGGAATACACTTTCAATAACCCCGATGCTATCCCTAAAATGATAGAGATCAAGCCTGCACCTATTTTGATAGTGGAGGGCTTGTTTATCCTGCATTTTAAAGATATATCGGAGCTGCTTGATCTTAAAGTTTTTATTGATGCCGATGAAGATGTAGCCTTGCAGCGCCGCCTTAAACGCGACCTGATAGAGCGTGGCTATTCGCACGATGACGTGATGTACAAATGGATCAACCACGTGGTGCCAGCCTACAAAGAATACCTGCTGCCCTACAAAGATGAATGCGACCGTGTGATCACCAATAACACCCACGTTGCTGAGGACATTATGGTGATAACGGAAGAGATTTCGGCTGATTTGAGGGGACGTTTATTTTAAGACAGATCGCCTAAAATCTCTTTAAGTGCTTTGTCGTAATCGGCTTTGGTAATAACCCCGGCATCAAATTGTTTGTATAGTTCATGCAGCTTCAGCGCTTTTTCGGTGGTATAACCCGGATAACCCGATTTATAATAATCTAAAGGCGCTTTTTCCTTTTCAAACGACCAGATAAGCGCCCAAATCCAGCCGATAATAGTCCAGCCCAGAAACAGGTTTAACAGGAAGATTAATTTAAAGTCGGCTTTTTCGCGGGCAATTATAGCGGGTATAAAATACAGCAGTGCGCCAATTGCCATGCCCATCATTCCAGCAATGCCAAATATGAAATTCATGTTTTAAAGATAGGAGTTTCTTTGAGAGGGATGCTATAGCGTTTTACTAAATCGTCATTGCGAGGAACGAAGCAATCGCGAGCTATACAGAGCGGACCTGCTTATCGGGGATTATTAATAATTGTAATTTGATTTTTATAGGTATTAATGAGCTCCCTACGGTCGGTTGTCTTCGTGTCTTATGATGACGTCATGGTAAATAATTGATTATCAAGTGGGCTTTTTGGGCCTGTTTTGTGATATGGGCGTTGCCTGTGGCCCGCGCTATACGCTCATACTGCACGGGCATTAGCCACAAGGCCGGTATCCGCTACTATCGCTAACGCGCCCGGCGCACCATCGCTAAGCTATATTTTATACGTCATCGCGGTTTTTTTCAGGATTTCCTTGATGGTTACTCGCAATGACGTGACTACAGACTTATTTCCGGTACGTCGCCTTCAATAATAAGCTTCCCTGCCGTAGCTTGTTTTATTTCTTCAACACTTACTCCCGGAGCCCTTTCAATAAGCCTGAAACCACCTTCGGGCAAAACGTCAAATACACCCAGCTCCGTCACGATTTTTTTAACGCAGTGGACACCGGTGAGGGGAAGGGTACATTGGGGCAGCAACTTTGATTCGCCCGCTTTGTTTACGTGCTGCATGGCTACAATGATGTTTTCGGCCGATGCTACAAGATCCATAGCGCCGCCCATACCCTTAACCATTTTACCGGGGATTTTCCAGTTTGCTATATCCCCGTTTTCGGATACCTCCATAGCGCCAAGGATGGTAAGGTTTACCTTTTTAGCCCTGATCATCCCAAAACTCATGGCCGAATCAAATATGGCCGATCCCGGCAGCATGGTGATGGTTTGTTTGCCTGCATTAATGGTATCCGGGTCTTCCTTCCCTTCAAAAGGGAAAGGTCCCATCCCCAATAAACCATTTTCGGACTGTAATACCACGTCCATGGTATCCGGTATGTAATTGGCTACCAGCGTAGGGATGCCAATGCCAAGGTTAACGTAGTAACCGTCTTTTATTTCTTTTGCAATTCGCTTTGCGATGCCTTGTTTGTCTAACATAATTCAATTTGAAAATGTATTTTGTAGCTCCCGTCATTGCGAGGTACGAAGCAATCCCCAAGAAGCAGAGCGGCCCTGCAAGTCCCTCTGTAAAGTTCGCGATTGCTTCGTGCCTCGCAATGACGCGCGGCTAAGCATTGTTTTATTGTTTACTCCTTACCGTCGCATGCTCTATGCGCTTTTCATAGTTACTTCCCTTAAAAATCCTGTGCACATAAATACCCGGTGTATGGATATGGTCCGGATCAAGTTCGCCGGGTTGTACCAGTTCTTCCACTTCGGCAATGGTTACCTTACCGGCCATAGCCATTACCGGGTTAAAATTGCGGGCGGTTGACCGGTATACCAGGTTGCCCATAGTATCGCCCTTCCAGGCTTTTACAATGGCGAAGTCGGCATTAAAAGCCATCTCCATTAAATAATCCTTACCATTAAAGTTGCGTACTTCTTTGCCTTCAGCTACCTCAGTTCCAATCCCGGCCGGGGTAAATATGGCCGGCATACCATAGCCTGCCGCCATGCAACGGGTAGCCAGCGTACCTTGTGGTATCAGTTCTACTTCAAGCTCGCCGCTTAGTAACTGGCGTTCAAATTCGGCATTTTCGCCCACATACGATGAGATCATTTTTTTTACCTGGCGCTGCTTCAGCATTAAGCCGATACCAAAGTCATCAACCCCGGCATTATTGGAGATACAGGTGAGCTGCTTAACCCCTTTTTTTACCAGGGCGGCAATACAATTTTCGGGCAATCCGCATAATCCGAATCCGCCGAGCATAAGGGTCATGCCGTCGGTAATATCGCGGATGGCCTCATCAGCACCACTAACTACTTTATTCATATATTATAATTGGTTGCTATAAATTTAAGTAAAATAAGCTTAATGCTTATTGTTATGTAGATAACTTCCTACCGCACGACTGTGTTTTTATAAATGATGTTTTATAGGTTTTATAAAACAATTGGAAATTAATTGTATTAATAATTAATACATCAAATATCAAACCTATGGAATTACGAGATGACGAGTTCAGGAGCGACGAGCTTAAACGCCCCGAACATGAAGAAAACAAACCCAATGCTTACCGGGTAGATGACGACAATAATGAGGATGAAAAAGACCTGAAACGAAGTTATTTGTTTGGCAGCTCAGAAATGAAAAGCCCAAATGACCCGGGTATGGAAGGAAACGGTATGGGAGGCCAAAACTTTGGCCAAAACAATATCACCCCGGCGGGTAATGATAAAGACAACCCCTCGCAAATGGCGGGCAATAATAACGAATACTTTAACCGCACCCAGCCTGCCGAGGAACATCCCGAAAACAGCAATTTTAAAGATCCTAACCAGGCCGGTAACGCCAACTACAGCAATGTGATCAACGTGTCACAAAACGGCCGTTCGGATGAAGACAGCGGACAAACGGAAACCAGTAATAGCAAGCCCAACCCGCAGCAGCAATACCAGGAAGGAACTGCTGACGATGACGGGGATGCCAGCAAAAAGCAACAAACCAATATTCCCGGGCCTAATGAGTTGCCTGATCAGCAGAGGGTAGGAGAGTAGGATAGAGTCTTGCGCTCGTTTGTAACGAGCGCTTAACCTGGGTTAGCGTTTATAACGCGACTGGCGATGCAATCGACAACCATAGTAAGCGCTCGTTGCAAACGAGCGCAAGAAATAAGGATATCATTTTACCACTTAACCGTCTTCTCCATAAAAGCGATCAAATCATCGGCCATAGCTTGCTGCTCTTTCAGGCTCGGATGCCCCGGTGTATTTTTATAAGGAATAAAGTGAGTGTAAATGCCTTTATCATTTAAAGCAGCAACGGCCTTTTCGATATAACCAGGCCATGGCGAACCTGCTTTGGTTGCATCCATGCTGCCCAGCGCGCAAATGATCTGTGCTTTAGGATATACCTTGCGGATACTTTTTACAAACTCTTTATAAGCTTTAATGATCTGCTCCGGCTCGGGGGCTTTACTGCCAAAGCGCTCTTTAAACTGTGGATTGTTGGGTTGGTTTACAATCCACGAATCATTTTGAAACAGGTTGATCACTACTACATCGGGCGTATACTTTTTGAAATTCCAGGTGCTTGTTGGGTCTGTTGGGTCAAGACGGTTATACATTTCGGGCATAATGAGCGGGAACCAGCTCACCGTAATGCCGATACCGCTTTTAGAGGTGCAAACATACTGCGCGTCAAAATGACGGGCAGTAAGGGCCGCATAGCTAAGGTAGCCGTTTTCGTAAGGGGCGCTGCCGCGGTCCTGCCCGGTGGTGTCCTCATCGGCATAGCCGCAGGTAATGGAGTTGCCGAAAAATTCGATCTTACGTTTTTGGGCCTCCGGAGGAGAAAGGGCAGTGGCGTCTTTAGCTAAGGTAAACTGATAAAAAAAGGTTTTGCCTTTGTCCCATTCGGTACGTTTAAATAGCTCAAGGGTGTGCTTGCCCGCAGGCAGATTTTCGGCAAGGGTATAAGCCTGTTTGGTATTATCAAGGTGAATGGTGTTTACAACCTTGTCATCAACAATGATGGTAAAATAGTTTTCGCCCCGTTCATCCTGCATCACAGCCGATGCGCCTGTTCCATCAAAGTTGATTTTTAAGGATGAGCCCGTCCAGTATAGTTCGGCAGCTTCATCGGTTTGATTGATCCGCCCGGTGTAACGGATGCGCTGATCTTTGCTCTTTAAAATAATATTTTGAGCAAGACAGCTTGTTATTGAACCGGTAAATGCAATAAAAAGTACAAGAAAATATAATCTGCGCATCTTTATTAGGGTTTGGCTGCCCTAAAAATAGGAAACTTATGCAAAAAGCGGATAAGTCATTGCCTTATCCGCAAATATTTGTTAAGAAACTATTATTATGCCGTTGTTGGTGTTGTCACCAACAACTTCTACTTTTTCAATAAATTATGTTTTTTATTACGTTACGGTTAATAAAACTGGTAAGCAAATGTTGTTGGTGACAACACCAATAACGGCGGGGAAGCGGATAAGTCATTGGCCTATCCGCAAATATTTGTTAAGAAACTATCATTCAATCGGCATCCCAAACTGCAGCAGGTAGCCATTATAATCAAAAACACCAAACTCGCGCATGCCGTAATTAAAATCTTCAATGGGGTAGCAAATTACTGCCCTGTCTTTCAGTTCGCTCCACAAGAGGTCAACCTTATCCGTGCGGATATAAAATGAGCCGGTAAATTTGGGCACGGTGAACGATGCATTATCAACAGGCAAAGCTAACATGATCTCAATATCATCACGGCTTACCGTGGCCCAGCCCCAGTCCTCATCATAACCGATACAGGTAAAACCAAGATTGTTAATGTAAAAGTCAACGCTTTCCCGTACCTGCCGGGTGTATAACATAGGGGCAATAGATTTTAAAGACATAGTTTATTTGAAATAAGTTAAGGTTGAATAGGTAAATTAATGCTAACAAATCGTGAACCGTCATTGCGAGGTACGAAGCAATCCCCGATTGGCAGAGCGAATATGCAAATCCGCTTTGTATAGTTTGGGATTGCTTCGTACCTTATAATGACGTTCCTTGTTATTTGGTTATTTATTTTAACCTTGCCGTTACTTCAAATATACATAAGTTATTCCATCTCCGCCACGGTCGGCATGTTCATCCTCCATGCGGTCAACCTGTTCATATTTTTTGAGGTATTGCCTGATCATTTTGCGTAAAATTCCATCGCCTTTACCGTGAATGATCTTGAGGTTGTTAAAGCCCATCATCAGTGCACGGTCAAACAGTTTTTCAATGGCGTGAAGCGCATCTTCGGTACGCTGGCCACGTACGTCAATCTCCGGACTAAAACTGGCCATGTCATTGGTGTGCGAACTGAAATTTCGCCTGATCTCTTTGGGAACAGACGATTTGGAAACTTTGATCACGCGTTTCTTTTTAGCAACCGTACGCAAATCGCCAATGGCAATTACTACGTTTTCTTTAATGATCTCAATTACCTGGCCCGTGGTTTCCGAATCGGTGAGTTTCACCCAGTCGCCGGGTTTTAGCTCCTCATCAACAGGAGCAGCAGGTTTTGGCGCCTCAGTTTTAACGGTGTTCTTTTTAAGCTCAACATTCAGATTTTCGCGCAGCTGCTTTGTTTTTTCTTTATCGGCATTGCTGCTCTTTATTTCGGAAATGGTATTTTCAACCAGCTTGTTTGCGTTCAGGATAATGTTCTTGGCCTGATCCTTGGCTTCCTTAATCAGTGTTCGTTTATTTTCTTCGAGATAGCTTTTTAACTTCTCGTTTTCTGCAAGCAGCTCATTAACCTTGCGCTGTTGTTTGTCCAGTTTTTGTTTGGTTTCAAAAATAGAACGCTTTTCACGCTCCAGGTCAACAAGCAGGGTATCCACCTTTTTTTGCCCCTCACTTATTTTGTTTTTGGCGAGGTTAAGCACGTTTGCCGGCAGACCGATTTTTTGGGCGATCTCAAAAGCATATGAACTGCCAGGTTTGCCGATCTCTAACTGGTACAGCGGCCTCATCTCAATATTATTGAACAGCATAGATGCATTTTCAATGCCCTCGGTATTGCTGGCAAATATTTTAAGATTAGAGTAGTGGGTGGTAACCATGCCTTTAACCTTTTTTTGATTCAACGATTCCAACACGGCCTCGGCAATCGGCCCGCCAAATTGCGGATCTGTACCGGTACCAAACTCATCTATCAGGATAAGGGTTTTGCCGTTTGCCTGCTCCACAAAATTTTTCATTTTGGACAGGTGGGCGCTGTACGTACTCAAATCACTTTCTATCGACTGGTCATCGCCGATATCAACAAAAAGCTGTTTGAACACACCCACAACACTGGCTTCATCGGCAGGGATCAACAGGCCGGCCTGCACCATCATTTGTAATAAACCAACGGTTTTCATACAAACAGATTTACCGCCCGCGTTGGGGCCCGATACCACGATGATGCGGGTACCTTCGTCTATCTGCATATTGAGTGGGACAACCGTTTTTTTCTCTGCCTTAAAATTCAGGAACAATAGCGGGTGACGGGCATTGTATAATTTAACCCTGGCCTCGTTTATCACCTGCGGCATTTCGGCCTCAATATCAATGGCAAACAGGGCTTTGGCGCGCACAAAATCAAGCTTGGTTAACAGGCCGTGATAGGAGAGCAGCAAAGGCACGTAAGGCCTTAATTCGGTAGTTAAGGCGGTCAGGATCTTTACTATCTCCCGGCGGCGTTCAAATTCCAGGTCGCGGATGCGGTTGTTGAGCACAAATACCTCTTCGGGCTCAATGTAAACTGTTTGGCCCGAGGCTGACTCGTCATGTACAAAGCCTTTCAGTTTGCGTTTGTTTTCGGCCAGCAGGGGGATCACCAGCCTGCCATCACGTACAGTTAATGAACCATCGGCAGCCCAGCCGTTTGATGTGGCATTTTTAAAAACCATATCAATTTTTTTGCGGGCTTCCTGTTCGGCTTTGGCAATGCCTGTGGTAATTTCCATCAGCTCGCGCGATGCATTGGGCCTGATCTTGCCTTTTCGGTCAATCACGGCGTCTATCTTTTTAAGGATCGCCTTTTCAATAGGCAGGTGCTCAAAAAGGGCTTCAAGGTTAGGGTACAGGCCTTCACGCTCGTTAAAATAGGCAATAACGGCAAATACCGTGGTTAACGAAGCCTGAACCTGGTAAAACTCTTCTTCGCTTAAAAAAACGCCCTCTATACGGGCTTTATTGGCAAGGGACTTTATATCGAAAAAATGCTGGATGGGCAGGGCCTCATCATTTACCAGGATATTCTTAAATTCGTTTGCCTGGCTCAGGAATTTATGGATCTGGTCGTAATTGCTCATCACCTGGATCTTGTCAACCATTTGTTGACCCATTTCGCTCAGGCAATGTGCTTTTATCAGTTCTTTTATCTCGGTAAAACCCAGCTTATCTACACTGTTTTGGGGGTAAAGCATCAGGTTATGACTTTAAGTTTTTTAACGAGTCGGCTTTGCGGGCTTTCTTGCTTTTGCGGGGATGGAATCTCCTTGCCGAGTCGGTTTTTAGTTTAGTTTTTAAATTTTTCAATGAGTCGGCTTTGCGGGCTTCCGTGTTTTCATGAGGATGCATTTTTCTTGCCGAATCTATTTTAGTTTTAATATTTAAGTTTTTTAGCGAATCGAGCTTACGCGTAGCCTTGCTCTGTTCTGTTTGCACTTTGGCAAGCGAATCGGTTTTACTTTTAATTTTTATATCCACCTGGTCATAAATGGCCAGCAGTTTATCGGGCTGCATGGCGTAGTACCGCATGCTGCGGTTAAAATGCGCGGTATCGGTATGCAGGCGTTGAAACATGGCAATATATTTACCCGCGCCGTATTTATACAAACTATCGGGTATCTGCGTAGTATTATACAGGCTGCCGTCGATGATGTGCATTTCGGTTAAAACCGCTGCCATGGCATCGGGTTTGAGGACGTCGTTGGGAATACTTTTGCCATTGCAGGCACATAAAAAAAGTGCTGCAGAAAAAAACAAGGTTATATATTTATGCATTCAGTAATTTAGCGGCTGATTAATTAAGCAAATTTACGGATAAATGAGCATTGCAGATAATATCAAAAGCTTAAAAAAGGAAACGGAAGCAGATAAGGTAATATTATTGGCCGTATCAAAAACAAAACCTGTTGCAGATGTACAGGAAGCCTATGATGCGGGGCAGCGCCTTTTTGGCGAAAATATAGTGCAGGAAATGGTTGAGAAGTACGAGCAACTGCCTAAAGATATCGAATGGCATTTGATTGGTCACCTGCAAACCAACAAGGTAAAGTATATAGCGCCTTTTGTAAGTATGATCCAGTCTGTTGATAGCCTGAAGCTTTTGCACGAGATCAACAAACATGCTGAAAAAGCCGGAAGGGTAATTGATTGCCTTTTGCAAATTTATATAGCCGACGAAGAAACCAAATACGGACTCGGTTTTGACGAAGCTATAGAATTGCTGCGCTCTGAAGAATTTGCTGCAATGAAAAACGTTCGTATTCGTGGCTTGATGGGCATTGCTACCAATACCGATAACGAAAAGCAGATCAAGGAAGAATATTACGAACTGAACACCTTTTTCGAGGGCATCAAACAAAGCTATTTCCGTAAGGAAGAAAGTTTTGATATTTTGTCGATGGGCATGTCATCAGATTATAAACTGGCCATTGAGCAGGGCAGCAATATGGTAAGGCTGGGCAGCACCATATTTGGAGGTAGGGTGATCAAGCACTGGAAGAATAATTGACTGGAATTTGTCTGAACCGGAATTTATGGAATTAAAGAATTGACAGAATGAAACTACCATTCAAATAATTCGTTCTGCCCCTTGTTGGTGTTGTTACCAACAACATGTTTTTGAAATGAAATTTAAGTGTTCAATTTTTTAGAAACGGGTGTTCAACTTATAAAACCGTGTAAAGTTAAGTAATTGATTATCAATTATTATGCGTTCATTTTGTTTGAATGGGTAATATGCGTTAAAATTAAATAGTTGATTATCAGTTGTTTTTTTGGGAGGATATCTGTAAGTGTTCACACCTAAAAAAGTTGAACACCTGTTAAAATAAATATGAAGTTGTTGGTGACAACACCAACAACTGCGAAGCGAAAAGATAAAAATGAATAATACAGAAAATAAAATTGAAAGTCAGCACCCTCTTCAGGGGGCCGGGGGGCTAATTATAAGGGAAGCCATTCAAACCGACTGTCCGCGCCTGATGGAGCTCGTACATGAGCTTGCCCTCTATGAAAAAGCCCCGGATGAGGTTACCGTAACCTTGCAGCATTTTGAAGAAACCGGGTTTGGCCCTAACTCGGTTTGGAAAGCTTTTGTTGCCGAAGTTGACGGCGTTGTGGTTGGTTTTGCCTTGTACTATGTTCGCTACTCCACCTGGAAAGGCTCCCGCATGTACCTGGAAGATCTCATTGTAACTGAAGATATGCGTGGCAAAAAGATCGGCAAACTACTTTTCGACAGGTTGATCCAGGAAGCTAAAGAAAGAGGTTTCAGCGGTATGGTTTGGCAGGTGCTCGACTGGAATGAACCGGCCATTAACTTTTACAATAAGTACGGCGCGAATATTGAGGCGGGCTGGTTAAATGCTTCGCTTTCAAAAGAGCAGTTGTTAAACTACTAATACTATACCTATGAAAAATCTGTGCCTGTTGTTTTTTATCGTGTTGGGGGTGTCATCGTGCCAGTGGGGAGTTCCTAATAAGGTTAACGAAAAATCATTTGATACCCTGCACTATGCTTATAAAGTAATAAAAGCAAGGGCGGCAGATTGCGGCACTAAATCCGATAGCGCCTGCACGGTGGTGAAAATTAATTACCCGGTTTTTGACAGTGCCAAGGCTTTAAATGATACCATAGTTGCTAAGCTCACCTTAATGTTTGCTATGGATGGTAAAGCTGACAGCAGCCTGGAATTGATGACTAAAAATTTCCTGAAGTCATACGATGATTTCAAGAAAACGGATCCCCGGTCGGGAATGTTTTTTACGCTGGATGATTCTGTTAAGGTGATCCACCAGGATTCAAGCCTTACCACGTTGCAGGTGCAGGGTTATACGTACACTGGGGGGGCTCACGGCGGCACATCTGTCACTTTCATTAACTGGGATTCAAAAGCCGGTAAAAACTTAAGGCTTGCCGATATTTTTGCAACCGGTTATCATGATAAATTGACTGCTGTTGCCGAAAAGTTCTTCAGGAGGAATGAAAAACTTAGTGATACCGCATCGCTGAAGGATAACTATTTTTTCAAAGATGATAAGTTTGCCATCAATGGTAATTTTTCTATTACGCCCCTTGGAATCAAATTTTTATATAACCAATACGAGATAAAACCATACGCAGCCGGTATTACCGAATTGTTTATTCCGTACGCACAGATCAAATCATTAATACAACCGGGTTCGGTTGTAAATCAATTTATCAAATAAATGCTTGTTTTTAAATTTGGAGGGGCATCAGTTAAGGATGCTGCGGGTGTTGCCAACCTTGCTAAGGTCGTAAAACAATATACAGGTCAACAATTGCTCATCGTGATATCGGCCATGGGCAAAACTACCAACGCGCTTGAGAAGCTTACCAAAGCCTACATGGAGCAAACCGATGATATGCACGGGATCTTTAACGAAATCAAAGAATATCATTACAACATCCTGAGCGAATTATTTGAACCGGGCCATCCGGTATTTGATGAAGTTGCCAATACCTTTGTGGAGATTGACTGGGCCATTGAGGATGAACCACACGATAGTTACGATTTTGTATATGATCAGATCGTATCCATTGGCGAACTGGTGTCAACCCGGATAGTTAACGCCTACCTGAACCAGGTTGGCCTCAAAAGTAAATGGCTTGATGTACGCGGATATGTGCATACCGATAATACTTACAGAGAGGGTATAGTAGATTGGGATAAAACTAAAGCAAGTATCAGCAAGGATCTTCCAACCTTACTTGAAAAAAGTATTGTTGTAACCCAGGGCTTTTTGGGCGGCACCTCCGAAAATTTTACCACCACACTTGGTCGCGAAGGGTCTGATTACACAGCATCTATATTTGCAGCTTGCTTAGGTGCCGAATCGGTTACCGCCTGGAAAGATGTTCCGGGCATCCTGAACGCCGATCCGAGATTTTTTGCTGATACGGTTAAATTTGATGAGCTCTCCTATACGGAAGCCATCGAAATGACCTATTACGGGGCCAGTGTCATCCACCCCAAAACCATCAAACCCTTACAAAATGCTAAAATACGCCTGCTGGTAAAGTCGTTTACAGACCCATCTGCGCCCGGTACAGTAATTAAAGAAGATGGACATAATCAGTTTACCAAACCGGTGATCATCCTGAAACAAAATCAGGTATTGCTGTCAGTATCAGGCAAGGATTACTCATTTATAACGGAAGATCATCTGAGCGATGTATTTCGCCTGTTTGCCCAAAACAATGTTAAGGTAAATGTGATGCAAACTTCCGCATTAAGTTTTTCGGTTTGTTTCGACCTAAATGAAGAGCGCTTTGAAAAGTTGTTAAATGGTCTTAAAGCGGATTTTAAGGTGAAGTATAATGAGGGTTTAACGCTTATTACAGTACGCCATGACGGGGCGAATACCGTTAAGAAACTAACCGAAGGCAAAACCATTTTGCTGGAGCAAATTAGCAGGAATACGATACAGGTGGTGGTTAGGTAAACGTAAAAAAAGTTGGTTTATAAACATTCGGCTGTGTTTAAATACCGGCCTTTAGCCTCAAAAAGCTATATTTGGGCATGAAGGCAATCAACACCATCAGGGATTCAGCAAATATCGGACTCGGGATTTTATCGGCAGCTTTTGGCCTTAAGGGTTTTTTACTTTCAAGTCATTTTATCGATGGTGGTGCTACCGGCGTTTCCATGCTGATATCTGATATCACCCTCATACCTATATCCATATTGATCTTTGTTATCAACGTGCCTTTTTTGTGGATCGGTTACCGGAAGCTTGGACTTTGGTTTGCTATTAAAAGTACCGCCGCCATTGCTTTGCTTTCATTATGCCTTGCATTAGTTCAGTTTCCGGATGTTACTCATGATAAATTGCTTACCGCGGTATTTGGTGGTGTATTTATTGGTACCGGCAGCGGGTTGGCCATGCGTGGTGGAGCCGTGCTCGATGGCACTGAAATAGCGGCTGTGCTGGTAAGTAAAAAAACGCAGCTGCTTAAAGTGAGCGACTTTATTTTGCTACTTAACGTTTTGATATTTGGAGTAGCAGCCTCGGTACTCGGTGTTGAACCGGCCATGTACTCAATATTAACCTATATGGCTGCCGCCAAAATGATCGACTTTTTGCTGAACGGTATCGAACAGTACTCGGGTGTTACCGTTATCTCAACTAAAAGTGACGCTATAAGACGCGCTATAACTGTCACCCTCGGCCGTGGCGTTACAATCTATCAGGGTAAAAGCGGTTACGGTAAAGACGGCCATGTAAATGATCCCCGTGATATTGTTTTCACTGTAGCCACCCGTTTGGAGATCCCTTCGTTAAAGCAAACTATTTTACGGATAGATCCCAAAGCCTTTATTGTACAACAAAGCATTGACGATACAACAGGCGGGTTGTTGAAGCGCAAGAAACTACATTAAGAAGCTTAAAGCCGAAGGCTGAAAGCTTTTTTGTAGGGTAAGCTTTCAGCTTTAAGCTTACAAAACGCTTACCGGGTGCTTATGATCATCAATGGCAACAAAGGTAAAAGTGCCGGTGATGGCTTTTTCCCGTACAAAGGAGTACATTTCTTCAATATAAATCTCAACCAAAACTTTTAGGCTGGTATTGCCGATATGGGATATACGGCCAACAAGCTCAATAATGGTGCCTGCCGGGATAGGGCGGTTAAAGTCGATCCTGTCGGATGATACGGTAACCATTTTTTTACGGGTGAAGCGGGTGGCCGTAATGAAAGCCACCTCATCCATCATGGCCATTGCCGAACCTCCGAATAGCGTGTCATAATGATTGGTATCGCTTGGGAATACGGTTTTGAATATCCGTGATTCGGCTTCTTTAATTCGTTCTTCGGTGGTCATAAAGCTTTGTATTAATCTACCTTTTGGCACGAAAGTTCTCCCTTCAGGTAAAGGGGAACCCTTTTTATTATAGCCCGTCCTTCCGGGGGGCTGAGGTTGCTTATCTCAATTTACCCCATTTTAAATAAGTAGCGCCCCATGAAAACCCTGCGCCAAATGCTGTCAGGATTATGTTATCGTTCTCTTTAAAATCTTCTTTATAATCCCACAACGCCAGCGGGATAGTGGCGGCTGTGGTGTTACCATAACGGTCGATGTTGATCTTAACACGGCTTTCAGGTAGGCCCAAAGCATCACCTACGGCATGGATAATGCGATAATTGGCCTGGTGAGGGATTAGCCAGTTGATATCATCTATGGTAAGGCTGTTACGCTGCAGCACAGATGTGCAGCTTTCGGTCATGCCTTTAATGGCCGCTTTAAAAACTACGCGACCGTCCTGACGTATATAGTGCAGTTTACCATCGAGGGTTTCTTCTGATGCAGGGTTCATAGAGCCGCCGCCAGGTACATATAAATGTTCCCGCCCGTGACCATCAGTTTTAAATACACTGTCAATAACGCCCAGATCATCAGAAGATGGTTCAAGCAATACCGCGCCGGCGCCATCGCCAAAGAGGATACAGGTGTTGCGGTCGGCATAGTTTACAATGGCGCTGTTTTGATCGGCACCGATAACTATTACTTTTTTATAACGGTTGCTTTCAACCAGGCTCGAGCCAAGGGTAAAGGCATAAAGGAAACCACTGCAGGCCGCATTAACGTCAGACGCCCAGGCATTGCTTAAACCGCATTTATCACAAACGATGCTGGCGGTAGAAATAAGCAGATAATCGGGGGTTGAAGTGGCTACAATAACACAGTCAATTTCAGAAGGATCAACTTGGGCATTTTCAAGTAAATTTTTTACCGCAAAGGCAGCCATGTCTGAAGTAGCGAGTGTTCTGTCGGCGAGGATTCTTCTTTCTTTGATCCCTGTACGTGAAACTATCCAGTCGCTGTTAGTTTCAACCATTTTTTCTAAATCACTGTTAGTTAAAATGTTGTCGGGAACATATCCACCTACACCGGTAATCACCGCACTGCTTTTTAATGCCATAAATATTATATACTCTCAAAAAAACATGCAAAGATAGAGAAATTTGACGGTTTAAAGCTGTCATGCAACTGTATGTTTATACAATCTCATCTTTTCGCACACCGATAATTTGCTGTTTATCGACACAAAAACGCATCTAACCGACACATGTTTTAACACTTACTGTACTGCTTTTACTTTTGAATCAACGATTTAGATTAAACTTAAAAGGAGAACAAACAATGGAAAGAAAGAACTTTTTAAAAAGCCTGGTAATTGGCGCAGTGTCATCGTCGGTATTGGTTGAGGCCTGCAAAAAAGATGCTGATACCGTCACAACTACTACCACTTCATCTTCCGGCAGTACCTCGGGTTCAACCGACACAGGCAGTTGCAGTGTTGCGCCTACCGAAACGGAAGGTCCATATCCAACACATTCGCCTGCTTCATATGTAAGGAGCGATATTACCGATGGCCGTACCGGGTATAAACTTACCGTGAAAATTACAATCAACAATAGCAATAATAGCTGTAGCGCGCTATCGTCAGCGTTGGTTGATATCTGGCATTGCGATGCGGAGGGCAATTATTCTGAATATGGCGGCAGCGGTACACAATCAACAAATTATACATCAGTTCATTTTTTACGTGGCAGGCAAACTACCGATTCAAATGGCCTGGTAACTTTTACCTCTATATTTCCAGGTTGGTATACGGGCAGGGCTACGCATATTCACGTTCATGTGTATAACTCATCGGGTACATCATTGAAAGTAACACAGATCGCTTTTCCGGAAGGTTCCGGCACGGCCCTGGCGGCTGTTAATGGTTATGCTAAAGGCTTGAGCGGATATACGTATAATGCGAGTGATAATGTGTTTAGCGATGGATATACGCTTGAAACTGCTACTGTTACCGGTAGCACCACCGCCGGTTTTGTATTGGCTATCAGCTTAAGTGTACCTGCTTAAAAAACCATTTTGTTTTTTGAACCATCATATGCAAAAGCGCGTCATCATTTTATGTTATCGTAAAATCATCGATATCCGGTCGTTCAAGCAATGGGATAAGCTGGTTTTTGAAAGCACCTACCTGGAATTTAAAATGCAGGCCCAGAACTTTAGCCAGGGAACAGCCTATACTTCCTATTCCGAATTGTTAAGAAATGTGCCCAATGCTCAGCGTTTAGCCGGTATAGTTACACCATCGGTTACAGGTTATATTCAGCAGCTTGGCAGTATTATGCCTGATATTTTAAATAATGTTGGCAGACGGTTTCTGACGTTCAGCAAGTTTCAGTTGGAGATCATCAATTCGGATATTAATGATAAGGATAAACACCAGGTCGCGGTTAATTTTTATTCCGAATCGTTGTTTTGGCATGATACCATAGATAATTACCTGCTGATATCCGCTCAACAGGCCGAAAATCAGTTAAATGTCGAAAATAATTGCATATCCACCAACCTTATGCAATTGCAGCCGTATATAAACATAACTTCATTGCAATATCACAATTAACATGGAAAAGATCTCACCGGGGCAAATACATTTGGCCGACCAAAGAGGTTTCACGAAAACCTCAACCCTGCGGCGTTACAGTAGTTTCAATTATGGTAACTATTTTAACGAGCATCGGAAACCCTTTGGCAGGCTGGAAGTATGGAATGATGAAATGCTGGCCGGTGGTAGTTCAATTGATGTAGCTGTCGAAAACTCCGGCTGGTTTGTTGTAATGCCGGTAACCGGCGAAGTATTGTTAAAAAGGGCAAATGGAGATATCCGCCTGATTGATGTTGGAGAGGTGTTTGCAGGTTATACAATTGCCGGTGAGCGTCTTGAATTAACTAATCTTTATAAAAGCGATTGGATCAATTACATTTATTTGCAGTTAAAGGATGATGAGGTTATAAATCTCCCACACGACGCAGTTTTTAAATTTGATATTACCAACAGGCAAAATGAACTGATTGACCTGGTTCCCACCAGCGGAATGCATCCGTTTCGATTGCATGCAGGAGTATTTGGCGGGAGGGTGGATGCCTTTTATCAACTTCAAAATAGTAAATCGTTGTTTTACGCATTTGTACTTGCCGGAGCATTTGAGCTGCAGGGCCGCCTGATGCATGAGCGTGACGGATTGGCATTATGGCAGCTGGAAGAAGCCGACATGGAAGCGTTAAGCAATAACGCGGTGATTGCGATATTGGAAATATTAAAATAAATCGCCTATTGTGGAGACGCATTATAGGCGCCTTCCGTAATATACAGCCGGCTCCTTACAAAAGGGGTACCTCATTAATTTAAAGAGGTACCCGACTAATCAAGATATTTCTCATTTAAATTGCCATACCACCCGATGCTTCAATACGCTGGCCATTAACCCAACGCGCATCTTCAGTACAAAGGAAAGCTACAACGCCGCCAACGTCCTCCGCAACGCCTGGTCTGCCCAGTGCAGTTATGCTGCTTACCATTTTTTGGGTTTCTTCGCTGTTGCGCAAATGGCCGCCGCCAAAATCGGTCATAATGGCGCCTGGGGCAACCACATTGGCCCTGATACCTCTTCCGCCAAGTTCTTTAGCCAGGTAACGGGTGAAAATTTCCACCGCGCCTTTCATAGATGCATATGCCGAAGAACCTGGAACTGATAACCTTGTCAACCCGGATGATACATTGACAATCCCACCGCCATCGGCCATCAACGGGATCAATTTTTGAGTTAAAAAGTATACACCTTTAAAGTGCACATTCAATAAATCATCAAAAAACTCCTCGGTAACATCGCTAATGGCGCTGTAACCGCCTTGCCCGGCATTATTAATTAAAAAGTCGATATGATCGGTGCCAAATTTATCCGTCAAAACTTCACGCAGTTTTTCGGTAAATGCGTCAAAGCTTTTAATTACTCCGGTATTGAGTTGCAATGCTGCTGCCTTTGCGCCGCTTTGTTCTACAAGGCTAACTACCTTTGCTGCTTCCTCTGCATTGGTATTGTAGGTTATAATAACATCTATTCCTTTTTCGGCAAGCCTTAAGGCCATGTCCCTGCCTAAGCCGCGGCTGCCGCCGGTTACCACGGCAATTTTATTTTTGTTTTCCATTTTCTTTTTTGTTTTGATACAAAAGTAAAACAGATGGGAGGGGAGGCGTTTTAATAAATCAATCCATTATTTACAAAATTCAAATAATGGTTAAAATATCGGCGCTTTTAATAATCGTACAACTGTGGTTTAAATCTTTTAGCCAGGTAGCCGGTAGCTTTTTCTAAATCGATATCAGCTATAATTACACCGGTTGTGCCATAAGCCTGGTAAACTAAACAGGTGCCATCCGGTGCTATAACCGAACTGGCCGATTCGGGGTAAAGCGAACCATAATTGGAACTCGCAAAATAGATGGTATTTTCCAGCGCCCGCATCATCATGGCTTTTTCGTAATAAGGGTTGGCCATACTGCCCCATTCGGTAAGCAATACCCCCTCAGTATTACTGCCCGAAAAATGCGGATGGAAAACAATGTGCGCGCCATTACGCGCCGCCCATCTTACCGATTCGGGATAACGGAACCCTTCGTGGCAAATGGTAACACCAAATTTTAAGCCATTTACCTCGAAAATATTTCGTTGTGTGCCCGGCACCCAAATGGCATCTTCCGATGGATCTAACTGGTTTTTAGTTTGGTAGCCGAGTACATCGCCGGTTTGGGATATTACGTGTGCAATATTTAAAAGGCCGGTATCTCCATACCAGTCCATCGGCATAACAACTGCTATATTATTTTCGGCCGCCAATCCGCATACTTCATTCAATGCCGATTGCAGTATCTCCGGCGATGTTGGCTCCGGATCGGTTATCATACCCGGATATCCCGGTATATATGATTCAGGGAAACAGATAACCTCTGCCTGTTGAGATGCTGCATCTTTAATCAGCTTTTCGGCTTGTTGCAGTCCATCATTAATTGATTTCGGGAAAGGCGGAGTGGCAATGGCTATTTTCATGCGGTGTTAATCTATATGCTAAATTAAAGGTTTGCGAATATCTGTGGTTAATATTTATCCTCTCATGTGTCACTTTTTTATTTCAACCCATACTTAGCCGATATTTATAAAATTATCATTGTACATTTGTTATGGAGATCCTTTCCAAACCCAATAAATCATCATTCACACTACTTAACGTTTACTACTATGATTGAAACTAAAGCGTATGCTGCGCAAGATGAAAATACACCGCTTGCCCCCTGGACTTTTGAGAGGCGCGAAGTTGGTGCTCATGACGTGCAGTTTGATATTTTGTACTGCGGCGTTTGCCACTCCGATTTACACCAGATCAAAAACGACTGGTTCCCCGGCATTTTTCCTATGGTGCCCGGACATGAAATTGTTGGCCGCGTAGTTAAAGTTGGCGAGCATGTAAAAGGTTTTAAAGTTGGCGACCTTGCCGCTACCGGCTGTTTGGTTGACTCATGTCGTACATGCGAAAATTGTAAACGCGATTTGGAGCAATATTGCCTTAATGGCAACTCACAAACTTATAATGGCCTTGAACAGGATCATAAAACACCTACTTATGGTGGTTACTCAAACACCATTGTTGTTAATGAGGATTTTGTGCTGCACCTTAAGGAAGGAGTTGACCTCGCCGCCGTTGCCCCGTTGTTATGCGCCGGCATCACAACCTACTCGCCGCTAAGGCACTGGAAGGTAGGCAAAGGCCATAAGCTGGCCGTACTCGGCTTAGGCGGCTTAGGCCACATGGCTGTTAAATTTGGCGTGGCCTTTGGTGCCGATGTTACCGTATTAAGTACATCGCCTAAGAAAGAAGAAGACGCTAAAAAATTAGGTGCCCACCATTTTGTGGTAACTACCGATCCAAAACAGGTTGAAGCAGCTAAAAACTCCTTCGATTTTATTTTGGATACCGTATCGGCCGAGCATGACTTTAACATGTACCTGTCGTTATTACGTACCGATGGCGTTCATATTTGTGTGGGCGTTCCGCCTAAACCAGCTCAGATTGCTGCTTTCAGCTTATTGGGCGGCCGTAAAAGCTTAGCGGGTTCAGGAATTGGCGGTATCAAAGAAACCCAGGAGATGCTTGATTTCTGTGCCGAAAATAACATCGTCTCTGATATTGAAATGATTGATATCAAGGATATTCACACCGCTTATGACCGTATGGAAAAAGGCGATGTGCGTTACAGGTTTGTAATTGATATGGCTACGTTGTAAAGTAATTTATAATTGATAACAGAAGGCCGTGCGGGAGCATGGCCTTTTTACTATAGTCATATTTACACCCTTTAAAAGTCGCTTTAGCCCCCTGCATACGAACGAGCACCGGTTTAATTTTGATATAAAAAATATAACCACTGATATTATGAGAAACTTAGTATTGTTTATGCACATTTCACTCGATGGTATGGTTGCCCGCACTGATGGCGCTATGGACTGGATCAAAGTGAGCAACGAGATGTTTGAGTATGCCAACGCCCGCACACAGGTAGCTGACTCCGCCCTATATGGCCGTAAAACCTTTGAAATGATGGATGCCTACTGGCCAACAGCAGCCAATGGGCCAAACCCCTCAAAGCATACTATTGAACATGCTACATGGTATAATAATACACTTAAGTATGTAGTGTCTGAAACTGCTGCCAAGCAAAATACCGATAAGATTAAATTTATCAGTGATGATGTAAAGGAGCGGATTTCAGACCTCAAAAAACAGGAAGGCGGCGAGATCATCATGTTTGGCAGCCCTGTTCTTGCCCGTTATTTGATGCAGGAAGGATTGATTGATGAATTTTGGCTGTTTATAAACCCAATAGTACTTGGTGCCGGTATTCCGCTGTTTCCTAATACGGAGATAAAGCTCAAACTGGCAAAAAGCACCACTTTCGCCGACGGTGTTCTCGGGGCACATTATATAAAAGAGTAGTGTTTTGCAGGGAGATATCTTCCGTTATAAAAAAATCTGCAACCCGAGGCAACGCCTTTGCTAAAATGGTAGTAATCATTATGTACACAAACATATTATTACATGAAATTACTATCAAAGTTAACAGCAGCGGCCCTTGTGACAGGAGCACTGTTTTTTTCAAATACGGTAAAAGCGCAAACCACTCCAGCAAATGCGTTCCGTTTAGGTTTAGGAATTGAAACCGGCTTGCCTACAGGTGTAGCAAAAATTGGCACTACTTTTACCTTAGGTGGTACAGCCCGTTTACAATACGGTATAAGCAATAGTTTTGCGCTTACTTATACTATGGGCGGGTATCATTTTTTTCAGAAAGAAAATCCTGCTACGGGTAAACGCTATCCAAGCTATGGCGAAATCCCTATTAAATTCGGTTTCAAAGAGTTTTTTGTACCAAGTGTATATGTTGCCGGCGAAGCTGGTATCGCTTATGAAAAACTGGAAGAAGGCTGGGGCCCGCACAGGCTTGATCTTTCGCCTGGTATAGGCTGGGCCAATAAAACCTGGGATGTAAGTGTACGCTATGAAAACTTTTCGGGTGCTAACCAGGATCATTTTGGTATGGTTGGCCTGCGCTTAGCTTACGGATTTGCTTTATAATTTCGCACTTAATGTAACGATTAACTAATATGAACTAACAAACACCCGGCTCACCCAGGTTATGTTAGGTTGACTGGCCCTCTTTCGGTTATTACCGAAAGAGGGTTTTTATTTGTTTTCCAAGTTAACGGTAATTATGCTATCCTGATTTAAGATCAGATGTTAACTACCTGTTAAAATTATGCCACCAGGGCAATTGATGAGTTTAACTTACCAGCTAAACTTTAAAAGAGCCACCCCTTGCCTTGGTAACAATACAGTGGCACCTGCCAGCCCTGATTTAGCCTGTAGCGTAACCTGTTTGCCAAACTGTTGTAATTGCCCCGCTTTTTCAAGTTCCTTAATTTGCGCAGCTGTAGGTTTTTGCGGTGAACCCATCTTTTTCCATACCTCATAAGCATTGCTGTGTTCGTCATCAATGCGGTATTGGGTAAGTTTAACGAAGGTTGGTGGCAGGTGTTCTATCCTGATCTTTACGGTTTTTCCCGCATCGTGCAGGTCATCATCATGGTAGTTCCACAGCAATACGGTCATTTCTTTTTTATCTGCGGCTGCCAAAGCACCGATATCTGTATTATTTCCCCCGATGCTTGAATCAGCTACGGTTTTAAGCGAATACATCTGGTCGCCGGTTACTTTCAGGCGTTTGCCTTTCATCATGCCCAACATCCGGAAAACGTTAATTACCGGTTTATCAACTCCGTTTGTAGCCAAATCGCGGAAGCCATAAAACCAGGGCTGATTTTCAAACTCGAACGACCATGATACCGAGCCCATAAAGTTTACACCTAATGAGTCGGCCAGTTGGTATTCGCGGGCTATGGAAGCTGCTGTATAGCTCGAATACATGGTGCCATTACGGTAAGCATTTGAAGGGTTGGTAGCCATACCGCAGGCGGCGCAACCTTCCGGGTCCGATTCGCCTATTACTATCGGCGTGTTTTTAGTTTCGGGATATGATGCCACAATTTTAAAGCCCTCCCTGATATCGCGGATCTGCGGGGCCATGTTCATGCGCACCCGGCCATTGATCAGCGTAGGCTGCCCTTTGGCATGGAAAGAGATCACATCAATAGGCGACCCTATTTTGCCTGTTGCGTAATTGGTATCAGCAATACAATGTTTGATAAATGCGTTCAGGAATTTCATTCCGCCGGGGCTTGAGCCACCTGCAACTTCCGGTCCGCCCACGTGCGCGGTAGGGAGGGCGCGTTTTACACCATGGGCGGCATAATCGTACAGTTTAAAGAACTCTTTCATGGTACCTTTCCAGTAGCCTATGTTGGGCTCGTTCCAAACTTCCCAGTACCAGCTTTCAACCTCGGCCTGGCCGTAGCGTTGTACACAATGCTTTACCCATTGGTAAACAAGCTCTTCCCATTTGTTATAATCTTTAGGAGGGTACGCCCATCCTGTGTAAACATCATCATAGTTATCGCCCGGTTTCCAGTAATGGCGGTAAGGTTTGGGGTGGGTTGACAAGGCCTCGGGCATAAAACCTATCTGGGCATAAGGTTTCATGCCCAATTTAATGTAGGTGTCAAAAATGCTGTCAACCAAATGCCAGTTATAAACCGGGTTGCCATTAGCGTCTTCGGTATAAGCGTTGGTCGATCCCCACTTTAGGGCTGCCGTGCCATCACCGCTGGTAAGCAGGTTATGAACCCGCATGCGTACAGGTACAGGGCTCAAAGCTGCCAGTTCGGAAAGTAGTTTGCGGCCATCCTTCATGTAAGTGTAGTTAGGTTCATCATGACCAAACCATGCCCAAACGGGGTACATATCGCCAATTTTATCATTTAGGTTGATGGCGATATGGGCCTGTTCCTGGGCAAAAATACGGGTGCCTGTAAGTAATAGGAAGCAGCAGAGGAGTTTGATGGTCTTCATTCAGGTGGTTTGGTGGTTTATAAGGAGTACAGATCAAACATAGGTAATTTTATTTATTGTAAAAAGAACAATTAAAATGAGGGACTGGCCTTTCAATCAATTTTAAATGGCACACAACATATCTAACATAATTTACGTTAACAGCGTGTTAATTTATTGTTTACGTGCTTCAGAAATTATACAGAATTGGACTGTATAATTGTATTTTATCAGCGCTTAATAAGGGGGATTCTTTGCAAAAGTTTAGGTTTTATTTTATTTCGATGCTATTGGCAGCTTCGTTCTCGCTGCCATTATATGCCCAGGTTAAGGATACATTACAAAAAGATACCGTAAAGAAGGATTCTCTGCAGAAAGACTCTGCCAGGAATATCCTGACATTGCCCGATACAGTTAAACATCTTCAAAGTAAGTTTCCCTCATACATACCGCCGGCCGCTTTTATCACTTATGGCCTACTATCGTTAAAAGTAGGATTTATACGTAATATTGATTATCGCGTACGGAATGATATGAACAAGGATCATCCCGGTTTTCGCACCAGTGTTGATAATTCACTCCAATATGCGCCAATAGTTTCAGTTTATGCTTTGAACCTGGTCGGCATTCATGGTAAAAATACATTTATCGACCGTACTATGCTGCTCGTACTTTCCGAAGCCATTTTTGCAGGTTCAACTTTTGGCCTAAAACGCATTACCCATCGTGAGCGGCCTGACGGTTCCGATAAATTTTCGTTCCCTTCAGGCCATACCGGTAACGCCTTTGTTTCTGCCGAGTTTATGGCCCAGGAGTACGGCGACCGCTCGCCCATATACGGTGGTGTGGGCTATGCATTTGCAACTACCACTGCTATTTTGCGTGTATACAACAACAAGCATTGGTTTAGCGACATCATAGCAGGAGCTGGTTTTGGTATTCTGTCAACCAAAGCGGCTTATTACCTCTACCCGCTTATCCGTAATGGTGTATTCCGTGGGGGGAATGAGAAAGGGAAAAACAACAACTCCTTATTGTTGCCAACTTACCAGGACGGCAAGGTTGGGTTAACCTTTGCTAAGAGCTTTTAAACGACTGATCTTATTATTATAATGTACAACCACCTTAGTATTAGGGTGGTTGTTTTGTTTTAGAGTTTTTTTTTAATAAAAAATAACTTAGCTATTGCAACGTACGTTTTTGATACGTATCTTTGGTTTATGAGTTTGTTTAAAAAGGATATTACTGCTGATTTAACGCCAACCAAAACAGAAATGGACGTTTTGCGGGTGTTGTGGCAGCATGGCCCGTCGACAGTGAGGTTTGTGCATGATAAGCTTAATGAACAAAAGGAAGCGGTAATTTACACCAGTACCCTTAAGCTGATGCAGGTAATGAAAGAGAAGGGGATGCTTGAACGTGACGAAACCAATATGAAGCACATTTACAGCGCCGCAGTTGAAGAAGACAAGGTGAAAGGGAACATGCTTGGGCGCTTTGTTGATTCGATGTATAATGGTTCGCCGAGCGATTTGATGGTAGCCTTGCTGGGCAACGACAAAACATCGGCCGAAGAACTCAGAAAAATAAAAGAGCTGCTCAAAAACCTGGACGATAATTAAACTTTACAGATATGTACCTGCTCCTTAACACCAACACCGTTTCCCACAGCCTGATACAGGCTTTTAGCTGGATGCTGATCCATTCACTATGGCAGGGGATGTTGCTGGCAGTTATGAGCGCGGTGGTGATGCTGCTTACCAAAAAAACAAGCGCGGCAGTAAGGTACAACCTGGTACTGGTACAGTTTTTATTATTTGTTGGCGCCTGCCTGTTCACTTTTGTTTGGGAATGGAACAAGCAGCCGCAGCAAGGCAGTTTGGAAATAGGCAACTCCATTGGCAGTCGGGCATCGGCTTTATTAAACCTTAATGCTGATGGGATACGGGCTTTTGCCGGCACCTGTATCGGTTATTTTACAGCCAACGCGCCAATTGTTGTATTGCTTTGGTTTGTGTTTTTCCTGTTCCGGTCGGTACGGATGATGCGCGGGCTCATGTTTGTCCATACCGCAAAACACAGGCAGGTATCCGAGCCTGTTGGCTATTGGAAAAACAGGGTGGAACTGCTTTGCAAAAAGCTGCAACTGAAACAGGCAGTTAAACTACTTGAATCGGGATACGTGAAAATGCCTATGGTTATCGGGCACCTGAAGCCGGTGATCCTGATTCCTGCAGGTTTATTGGCTGGGATGCCGCCCGAGCAGGTGGAGGCTGTACTGCTGCATGAACTGGCGCACATTCGCAGGCATGATTATTTCGTTAACTTTTTACAAACCATTGCCGAAACCGTATTTTTCTTCAATCCCGGCTTGTTATGGATCTCGGCCCTGCTGCGCGATGAGCGGGAAAATTGCTGCGATGATATCGCCATCGCCCAAACAAAAAATAAGCGGGAGTTTATAGAAGCACTCATCAGTTTTAAGGAACATTCGCTTTATGGTACAAACTACGCGGTTGCATTCCCCGGTAAAAAAAATCAGCTGTTGCAAAGGGTAAGCCGCATTCTGAATAATAAAAACAAAACGGTAACCTCGGGCGAAAAGGTATTTTTGATAAGCGGCGTTATTATCCTTTCGGCTATAATAGCAACCGCAGCCATTGCACAGATCCGAAAAGTGAATTATCCTGAAAACGGCAATAATCATACGTATAAACAGGAACAACGCGTAACATCATTTGCCGATACCCAATCTGCAGCGATTGTTAGGCAAGGAGATAAGCCGAAACATTTAAAACATAAATATCTTGCTGCTGCCCGGAAACCCGTTCATGCAAATGGAAACACAGTTATGGCTAATGATGAACCCGTGTCTCCGCAGGAGCAGCTTGAGCGCGATGCATTGGCAGCAAAGCAGCGGGCCGAACAGGATAATCGGCAGTCGGTAAATAATAAAACCGCACTTAACCCCGAACAGGAACAAGCCCGCCGTGCACAGGATCAGGCCAAACGTGACCTGGAGCAGGCGCGGCGCGATCAGGAACAAGCCATGCGTGATCAGGTGCAGGCTAAACTTGACCAGGAACAGGCCGAAAGAGATCAGGCACAAGCAAAGCGCGATCAGGAGCAGGCAAAACGTGATCAGGCACAGGCTAACAAACTAAAGACAGAACCGATAAAAAGTAAAACAAGCGTTCAGGATTAAGTAAAACCTTTCTTATTTAGTCTGTAAAGCAGGGATACATACTGCTTTATAAGCTATAGTAATCAGTCATTTCAATAATCAATTTTAAACTGCCAAATGGGCGGAATGGAAAACTATTGCCCAATTTTTAACCTTTAAATCAACAGAAAAATGAAAACAAATTATTTAAGAAGTGCCCTGTTGCTGATAGCGGCAACGGCATTAACGACTGCAGCAAACGCTCAGAAACCAGGAAAGAAAACGGCCTTAAACTCTTATAACAATTACGATACTTTTGATGGCAAGGGGCGCGAACGTATCCAAACCGACTGGAACGGAAAAACTTACCAAATGGAATTAGCAAACAACAAGCTGGTGGCTTTGGCTGTTGACGGCGAAATTATCCCGTCGACCAAATGGGGTGAATACAGCACAGTTATAGCTGCCATTCGCGAGCAGATCAGGAAGGACAAGATCCAGGCAAAAAAGGATCAGGCACAGGCTAAGCGTGATCAGGAACAAGCCCGGCGCGATCAGCAACAAGCCAAACGTGATCAGGAACAAGCCGCCCGCGATCAGCAACATGCAAAAGTTGAACAGGAAGAAGCCGAACGCGGTCAGCAACAAGCCAAACGTGATCAGGAACAAGCTGCCAAAGACCAGTTACAGGCCAAACGTGACCAGGAGCAGGCTTCCCGCGATCAGGAACAAGCCGGCCGCGATCAGGTACAGGCAAAACACGACCAGGAACAGGCACACTTAGATCAGATCCAGGCCAAAAAAGATCAGGAGCGCGCCGCCGAAGATCAACGGTTGTTAAAACAGATGACAGGGGATTTGGTAACAGATCATATTATCCCTAATGAAGAGGCCCTGCATGAGCTTTCATTTAACGGTGAAGAACTGATCGTAAACGGTAAAAAGCAGCCCGATAGCGTGTTTAAAAAATACCGCGAAAAGTATCCCCGTTTTGCCCAGGGCAATACAAGTTATGAAAATGGCAAACGACAATTTAATGGTTTGCATATTCATAGGAATTAAATAGTAGTTTAGCTTTTAATAGTATGACAAAAGAGTAGATCATTAATAATGATTTACTCTTTTGTTTTTAAATTAGAGATATAAATATATCTCAATGAAAACCTCTCTTATCGCGCTTATTTTAACTATTAGCGCTAATAGTTTATTTGCTCAGAAAGATACTTATAAAATCGCGAGGGTTGACGGTATACTTTATAAAGCTATTTATAATGCCAGCGATGGGAAAATATCAATTTTAAAATCCAATGGCGAGATGGTGTCGCGCATTAATAGTTGGGATTACTTGAGTTTTGACTCATTTAAGTTTACTGATTTCAATGAAGATGGGTATAAAGATCTCCTCGTAGAATATATATCAAATGTTCCAGGAGTGTGTGAGCTGCTTTTGTATGATAAACGAACTAAGAAATTTGTACAGGTAAAAGACTTTCCTGATTATCCCGCCCCTGAAAAACTGAACGGAACAAGTCTTTATTATTCATACCACAGGAGCGGATGCGCTGATTCAAATTGGGATAGTGACCTATTCAAAATTGTAAATAATAAGATTATCAAAATAGGTAATATATCAGGATTGGATTGTGGTGGTAAAGAAGTGGGCGTATTTATATCCAAGATAAAAGGAACAAAAGAGCGCCTGATCAAAAAATACCCAATCAAAGAAATTGAAAAGTATAAGAATTATAAATGGGGATTTATTGAACAGTATTGGAAACGTAATTACCGCAAATTTATATAATTTATTTTTTCAAACTCCTCGACCTCAGCTTACTCAAAAATTCGGGCGAGATACCAAGATAAGACGCTATATAATGCTGTGGCACCCTTTGCGGGATGTTTGGATAACGGTTAATAAACTCAAGGTATTTTTCCATGGCTGTGGTTGCTATAGTTTTATAAAGCCGTTTTTGAACCACAGTTAAATGCCTTTGCAGCATGAGCCTGAACATGCGTTCCAGTTTGGGAACTTCGTTAAGCAGCTTTTCTTTTGAGTCGCGGGTAAGGATGAGCAGTTCGCAATCTTCCAATGTTTCAATATTCATGTGGGCAGGGCTTTGATCCTGGAAGCTGGCCAGATCGCTTACCCACCAGTCTTCAACCGCGAATTGCAGGGTCACTTCTGCGCCGTTCTCATCAATAATATATTCGCGGATACAGCCTTTGTTTACGTAGGCTTCAAAATTACAAATGTTGCCGGCTGCAAGTAAACGTGTTTTTTTAGGTATTTTCCGGTATTCCAGGATCTCATTAAACAGCGCTGTTTCTTCTGTGGTTAAACTAACCGATCGCGCCGCGTAATTATTGATATTTTGAAACATTGCCCAAATATAAGCCCCGAGCGAGTGATACCCGCGAATATTGACCTGTAAATAATTTTATTTCTTGTTCCAGTTCAATGGATTTTTGGAATAGATAAGTCAATTTTGCCTTATATAATTTTTATCGATCAAATATGACCTATCTACCCAATCAAGACCGTTACCAGGGCATGGAATACCGCCGTTGCGGTAACAGCGGTTTAAAGTTGCCGGCGGTGTCACTTGGCTTGTGGCATAATTTCGGCGGCATCGACAGCCTGGAAAACGCCCGCAATATTTTACGTTTAGCCTTTGATAAAGGCATCACCCATTTTGATTTGGCCAATAATTACGGGCCGCCGGCTGGTTCGGCCGAAGAAACTTTTGGCCGTATCTTAAAAGATGATTTTAAAAGCTACCGCGATGAGCTCATCATATCAAGCAAAGCCGGCTGGGGAATGTGGCCTGGCCCCTACGGCGACTGGGGCTCGAAAAAATATTTGGTAGCCAGTTTGGATCAAAGCCTGAAACGGATGGGTTTGGATTATGTGGACATTTTTTATCATCACCGTCCGGATCCGGAAACACCTATTGAAGAAACAATGGGGGCATTAGACCTGATAGTGCGCCAAGGTAAAGCCCTGTATGTTGGTATCTCAAGCTACAGCGCATCCGAAACTGAAAAGGCAGTTGCCGTGTTGAAAGAACTTGGTACGCCATGCCTAATCCATCAGCCTAAATATTCCATGTTCGACAGGTGGGTTGAAGGTGGTTTGCTTGACGTACTGGAGGATAAAGGTGTAGGCTGTATCCCATTTTCGCCGTTGGCACAGGGTTTATTAACCAATAAATACCTGAAAGGTATCCCCGAAGGCTCGCGGGCTGCTGCCCACCGCGGCAACGGCGCCATTGACGAAGATGCCATAACCGAACAAAATATAGCCAAAGCCGCAAAACTGAATGAAATTGCCCTGCAGCGTGGTCAAAACCTGGCGCAAATGGCATTATCATGGATTTTGAAAGATAAGCGCATCACTTCGGTGTTGATCGGTGCAAGTAAGCCGGAGCAGGTTACTGACTCTATCGGTTGTTTAACCAATACTTCATTTAGTGATGAAGAGCTGAAGCTGATTAACCAGATCCTGGCATAAGACAACCAACTTCGATATAGCGTAATCATTTGTTATTAGCCTTCGGTATAAACCGGAGGCCTTTCTTTTTTTATTACCAGTCAGTTTATTACCTTTGCGCCAGTAATAAAAAAACTCTCAAAAATTTGAGCCATGTAATCTCATTAGCATAAACGTTTAATGAGCTTCCCCATCCCAGGGGAGGAGGTGAATTTCTATTTCTTTTAATTAAAAATTTTACAACATGGCTATATCAAAAAAATATGGTCGTACGTATCATTATCCGTTTTCGCCGGGCACAACCAGCGATGACAGGATACAACACGACTATTGGAAACACATACAAAAAATACCCACGCTTATCCATACTGAAAAGCTGGATGGAGAGAATAACTGCTTGTCAAAGCGCGGTGTTTTCGCGCGTTCGCACGTTGCGCCAACGGTTTCTGCCTGGACTGAGAGCATCCGTAGGTTTTGGCAGTTGATCAAAAATGACTTGGGTGATCTGGAGATCTTCCTTGAAAATCTCTACGCAATTCATTCCATCGAATACCGGAACCTCGAACATCATTTTTATGTGTTCGGTATCCGCGAGCATGACCGTTGGTTAAGCTGGGAAGAGACAAAGTTTTATGCCGCAATGATCGGCTTGCCGACGGTACCTGAACTGGGAAGTGTTCATCTACCTGTTGATCAGTTGAGATTTGAACAGGATGTTTTGACATTGACTAAAAGCAGGGGCACTTTTGAGCCCCATGATGCGGGGGACGGAAAGCCTGCAACTATTGAAGGGATTGTATCCCGCAATGCAGACAGTTATGCGATAGATGATTTTGCGCATAATGTATTTAAATATGTAAGGAAAGGGCACGTTAAAACCGACCAGCACTGGACACGCAGCTGGAAACGTGCGCCATTAAAAAACGAAGGAGGTACCTATGTGGACCATTACTGAAAATAAAGACTGGACATATCTTGAAAGCCATTTTGATTGGGTGGGGCGGATGGAAAGTGTACCGCAGGATACAATATATCATGAGGAGGGTAACGTTGCAATTCACACCAAAATGGTGATTGAAGCATTAGTTGGTCAGCCTGCTTATCAGCAGTTACCTGTACAGGAACAGGAAATACTCTGGGCAGCAGCTTTGCTGCATGATGTTGAAAAATACAGTACTACTGTAATTGAACCGGACGGCAGGATTACCTCAAACGGTCATGCCCGAAAAGGTGCAATGACTGCCCGGCAGATATTATACAGAGAAATAGCGACACCATTTTCAATACGTGAGCAGATTGTTGGGCTGGTGCGCTATCACGGCTTGCCGCTTTGGGTTTTTGAAAAGCCCGATCCGGCAAAGGCTCTCATTATGGCAAGTATGGAAGTTAATACTCAATGGCTGGCCTTGCTTGCCCGTGCCGATGTATTGGGGAGAATCTGTACCGATCAGGATGAAATGCTTTATAAAATAGATTGTTTTGAGGCTTTCTGTCGCGAACAAAGCTGCTGGGGTACTGCCCGTAACTTTGTAACTAACGAGGCGAAAATGTATTATATGCAGCACGAAGATGCTTACCCGAATTATGTACCGTTTGAACAGCCAGCTGCCGAAGTAATATTAATGAGCGGCCTGCCGGGAGCTGGTAAAAATACCTATATCCAAAAGCGCTACCCGGATCTGCCGGTTGTATCACTTGATGATATCCGGATAGCACGTGGTATTTCGCCCACAGATAAAAGCGGTAATGGTTTGGTTATTCAGGAAGCTAAGGAGCAGGCCCGCGTGTTTTTAAGAAAGCAAAAAAGCTTTATCTGGAATGCTACCAACATTACCCGGCAAATGCGTTTGCAGTTGATTGAATTATTTGCCACCTACAAAACCGCAGTAAAGATTATTTATGTGGAGGTGCCCTATGCCGGATTACTAAAGCAGAACAGGAACCGCGAAGCAGCCATACCAGATGCGGTAGTTGAAAGGTTGATTGATAAGTTGGAAACTCCGGCATTGTGGGAGGCACACGAAGTGATTTATCAATTAGCCTAAGTAGTTAGAAAAGCGCTGCAATTTATGGTGGCGCTTTTTTTGTCAAAATTGGTATTGCTTCTTTGAGACGAAAAAGTGTAAGTTTTATTTGTAACTGTCTTTAAAATTTGCCATCAGTTTTAATTCAAGAATTGTATTAGTTTTATAAGTCGAAAGCAGAGGCTTGGTTTGCTTTATTATTGTTTAAATGACAATTAAAATATTGTATTTTAGAACTCATTAAATTTTCAAAGACCCTCGCATGTTGCTTTGTTTGATTAAGAAGAATTTTTATTGACACGGATGCTTTGTGATAAATAAAACAATTTAGCAGAATATGCTTATAAATTTGATGAAAAATATTTTAATTGTTTTTTGAACAATTAAAATAAAATATCATATCTTAGATTTTAATTAGAGCAATGACTTTGCTTTAATTAAGACCAATAGCCAATTATATTGAATTAAACCATACAAGAACTGTTTCACGGTTTTTGATCAAAGTAAATACAACCGATAAGGAGATGCTGGACACCGAGATTAGGTACTTACTTAATGATATTGCTCTAAACAGCAGCAGGGCTTCCTTTAAAAGGCTGTACCTGGCTTATTATGGTAAATTATTTAACCTGGCAAAATCACTGGTAAAGCAGGATGAACTTGCCGAAGAAATCACCGATGATGTTTTCATGAACCTTTGGGGGCGCCGGGCTTCTATTGCGGAGATCAATAACTTTACTTATTACTGCTATACATCGGTTAAAAATAAGTCGCTTACCTGTCTATCCAAAAATCGGCTTAAAAGCGTAAATATTGATGATATAAAGGTAGACGTTGCCGATTCGGGCGCTACAGGTGAAGATAAGCTGGTTTATGAAGATCTTACCAAACTCATCAATACTACTTTAAACAAACTTTCCGAACAATGCCGCCTGGTTTTTAAGCTGATAAAAGAGGACGGCTTGAAATATCGCGAAGTAGCCGAGCTGCTCGATATCTCTATAAAAACAGTTGAATACCATATGGGCAACGCATTGAAAACCCTTGCGCAAGGGTTAAAAGACACCGAAAAAGCGGCGATGCCTGCCAGCCCCGAAAAAATTTCAAAAAATATTTGATCTGCCCACTGGGGTATCCTGATTATTTACAGTCTTTATATATAGAGCCGTAAATAATGATCAACAACATCTGGATACTTATTGGTAAAAAGTTAAATGGTGAAGCTTCGCCCGAAGAATTACTTGAACTTGAACAACTGTTGCAGCAACAGGAAGCCGCCGGTATGTACCCAATGGATGGGCTGGAAGCGATCTGGAAAAATGATCAGCAAACAAGCCAGGATGAAAAGCTGTTAAGCAAATGGGATGCTTTTGAAACCGAACTTGATGTCATTGAAGAAAAGGAAGCTGAAGAAGCCGCTCAAATCATCTCAATCCAAAGCAAAACAAAAAAAAACGGGATCATTAAACTGGGATCGTTATTAGCTGCCGCATGTTTGATGCTGGGCATATTTTGGTTTACACGCAAAGAAACTATCACTACCGGGAAACCCAATGAAATAACTGCTCCTAAAAACGGAATTAGCAAAATTCAATTGCCCGATGGCAGCCGTGTTTGGCTTAATATGGGCAGCAAACTCACTTACAGCAATGATTTTGGTACCGATCAAAGAAGGGTAAGCCTTGTTGGCGAAGCTTTTTTTGATGTGGTTAAAGACGCGCAGCACCCTTTTGTCGTTACTACGTCAACAATCAGCGTCAGGGTGTTGGGTACTAAATTCAATGTGCGTTCATATAATAATGATAAAACATCTGAAGCTGCACTGGTACGCGGAAAAATTGAACTCACTATTTTAAAAAATCCCGAAAAAAAGATCATCCTCAACCCTTCAGAAAAACTTACAATAATTAATAACCAGGAGCCGCAAATTAAAAGCAATACCCCTACAGATAAGGTGGCTGAGGAAACACCACTTATAGCACTAAGCCGTATCCACCAGGCCAAAAAGGACACTTTGCCATCAGAAGCCTTATGGCTTGAAAATAAACTGGCCTTTGACGCTGAAGATTTTGAAAATATCGCCCAAAAAATGGAGCGCAGATATAATGTGAACATCGTTTTTGAAAATGAGGATGTAAAAAAGCTGCGCTTTACCGGTAAGTTTGAAAAAGAATCGATTAATAAGGCTTTATTGAGCCTGCAGAAAACGGCGGCGTTTCGTTATAGAATTGACACTAACCAAATTGTAATTTATTAATTAATAAACCTTTATGAAAGAGCCTATGCGTAAATAAGTATCAAATCTTAAACCATAAAAAATGGGAAGATGTTCCCGCATCCCCCCAATTATAATGTGGTACAAGTTAACTACCAGTCCTTCTATAAACCAAATAGTTAAAATAACCTTAATGCTAAATTATGAAAAAAAATGCACACCGCATTAACCCATTGCGGCTGAACCAATTTTTGAAAGTACTTCTTATGTTTAAATTTATCTGTATCCTGGTGCTCGTCTCCTCATTGCAGGCGTTTTCAAAAGGATATGGTCAGACCAAGATCAACGTAAATTTCCAAAATGTGTCCCTGAAGAAGGCACTTAAGGAGATAGAAAAGAAGTCTGATTATCGCTTTTTGTATAACGACGATATGTTGTTGAAAAATGACATGCCCGCCAGTTTAAATACAAAAGATGCATCGCTTGAAGAGGTGATGAAAATTGTACTTAGCAATACCAACCTGAGTTATACGCTGGGTGATAATAACCTCGTTATCCTTACCGAAAAAGGCAAGGCAATGGCCCCCGGCACTATTAACGGTAAAGTTACCGACGAGACTGACTTGCCCATGCCTGGTGTAACGGTAAAGGTAAAGGGCACCAATGTAAGCGCCCAAACTGATTTACAGGGGCGTTATACATTAAATATTCCCGATAACAATACCGGTAGTGTAGTACTTGTTTTTTCGTTTGTTGGCTATGCCTCGCAGGAAATAACAGTTAACGGCAACTCGTTGATCAATGTACAGTTAAAAGCAGCATCCAACTCGTTGAACGAAGTAATTGTGGTTGGATATGGCACGCAGAAAAAGGAAAACCTTACAGGTTCGGTTGCTGTGGTAAATCTTAAAGATGCCAATAAACGTGTAACACCGGATGTTGCGAGGGCTTTACAAGGCCAGGTTGCGGGTGTGCAGGTAAACGGCTCGGGTGTGCCGGGCGAAGGCGTTTCTATCCGTATCCGCGGTGTAAGTTCGCTTATCAATAACAACCCGCTTTATATTATTGATGGCGTGCCAACTATGGAACCTTTCGATTTCCCAACCACTGATATCGAAAGTATGCAGGTGATAAAGGATGCTTCGGCGGGGGCAATTTATGGTTTCCGCGGTGCTAATGGTGTGGTGATCATTACTACCAAAAAAGGTAAAAATGGCGCCATGAAGATCAATTACAATGGTTATGCAGGCTTCCAGAAAAATCCCAAAACGCTTTCTGTTACCGATAGGGTAGGTTATCAGAAAATTGCCAACGCTGCCGAAACCAATGCAGGTTTATCCCTGGCCCCGGGCAACGATCCCTCATCAAGCAAATTTATCAGCAATGTAAACACCGACTGGCAAAAATCGGGGTTCAGAACTGGTTATACCCAAAGTCATGACCTGGGCCTATCGGGCGGTAACGAAAACATGAGTTATAACGTTGCCTTTGATTACTTTAACCAAACCGGTACAACTGTATCTGGACCTTCTTATACCCGTTATAACCTCAGCGGCAATATCCAGGGTAAAAAAGGTATCGTATCTTTCGGTACTAAGTTTGCCTATACCGAAGGCGACTATAACAATCTGGCGTATCCTCACTTGCACGGTACCGGTAATCAGATAGTTGACCTGGTGACAGCTATCCCTACCATGCCTATTTATGACCCTAACCGTGTTGGCGGCTACGGAGGTGTTGATCAAAATACACAAAGAGCTATCTCTTTGAATATCATTGGTGTAAATAACCTGCTGAACAGCACCGGGCAACGCAACCGTATGTTGGCATCGGCGTGGATGGAGGTTGAGTTTATTAAAAACCTGAAATACCGCCTAAATGCAAGCTATGATCGTAACGATTTCAAGAATACTTACTTTGATCCTATTTACGATCTTGGCTGGTTCTACCCAAACACTACTGCTTACTACAGAGACGCACGCGGTAATTATTACACCGCACTTATTGAGAATACGTTAAGCTACAAGTTTGATATCAGCAAGCACCATGTGGAGTTATTAGCGGGTACGGCTTATCAAAAGGATAAAAATGATAACCTTACAGGTATTGCGTATAACCTGCCCCAGCCATACCTGTTTGCGTTTGATAATGTGAGCAATACCACCGATAAAACCGTGTTTGGCAACAGTAACGAACGTAAATTTTACTCGCCCATATTTGGTCGTGTAAATTATAACTATGATGACCGTTACCTGCTGACAGCAAACTACCGTCGTGACGGTACATCGCAACTGCCTGAATATAATCGCTTTGGTAATTTTGCAGGTGTATCAGTAGGCTGGAACATCAACAAGGAGAAGTTTTTGCACCTGCCCGAAACCATCAGCCAGTTAAAATTAAAAGCCGGTTATGGTACATTAGGTAACGTAAATGCACTTGCATTTTATCCTTACCAGGCGGTAGTAAATGCCAATGCCAGCTATGTATTCGGTAATACACTTGCATCGGGAGCAACCCAAACCCAGGTGTTTGATCAAACCAATAAATGGGAGCAAAAGCAAACAACTAACATTGGTTTGGATTTAAGCCTGTTTCATGATCAGCTAAGCTTTTCGTCAGAGTATTATATCAACAAGATCAAAGGCATCCTGTTATCAGTACCTATCCCGGTTTCGGTAGGGGCTATTAACACGCCGCTGGTTAATGCTGCCTCATTTACCAATAAAGGTATCGAGTTTACGGTAACTTATCGCAGCAGGGATACCGGTCCGTTTAATTACACCATTAGCGCAAACGCTTCAACCGTTAAAAATAAAGTAACATCATTAGGCAATGGCGGTAACCCGATATACGGCGCATACAGCAAAACGGCTGTTGGCGGCGAAGTAGGTGAACTATACGCTTTTAAAACTGAAGGCATTTTTAAAGATGCTGCGGATGTAGCGGCACATGCCACCCAAACAGGAGCAGCCCCGGGCGATGTTAAGTTTGTTGATACCAATAAAGATGGCATCATCAATGATGCCGACCGTGTTTATTTGGGTTCGGCTATTCCTAAATTGTACTATGGCTTTAACTTCAGCGCTAATTATAAAAACTTTGACGCGTCAGTATTTATACAGGGCAACTATGGCAGTAAAATAGCCAATGGTGTGTATCAGTCTTTAATGACCGGTCAGTATACCAATGCCAGCACTGATGAGCTGAATTACTGGACACCAAACAATACCAATACCAACGTGCCGCGTCCAATAATTGGCGATCCTAATGCCAATAACCGCAATTCTGACAGGTTTATTCAAAGCGGCTCATATGCCCGTTTACAAACTGCACAATTGGGTTATACGCTGCCAACGGGTTTATTGAACCGTACGCACGTGATCAGGAGCCTTAGAGTTTACCTGTCGGGACAAAATCTGTACACTATAACCAAGTACAAAGGTTTCGACCCTGATTTTATTAACGATGGTACCATTAACCGTGGTTTTGATTATGGCTCGTTCCCAAATCCACGCACTTTACTGGTAGGCTTACAATTAGGATTATAAAAACTGATTAACGATTTAACATTATTTATAATGAAAACGATATATACAAAGGCAGTATTAACGCTATTGTTGGTAGCTGTATTTGCCATGGGATGTAAAAAGAGCGATCTGACTACGGTAAACCCTAACGCGCAAACAACTCAAACTTTTTGGCAAAATGCCAGCGATGCCGTAAAGGGAATTAACGCGGTATACGGCAGTTTAATCATTGATGGTTCATACATGCGCTTTTCGCCGATAGTAGAAAACACACGGGGCGATGATGCGACAAGCTATAGCCCCTGGGACCAGATCTATAATATGGGTAAGTTTAACATGCAAAGCACCGGCGATGGCGTACTGTTTTCATGGACAGCCTACTACCAGGGTATTTTACGCGCAAATGAAGTGCTGAAGTATGTACCCGCCATTAATATGGATGCCGAACTGAAAAAACGGGTATTAGGACAAGCATATTTCCTGCGCGCCCTGTACTATTTTCACCTGGCCGATTTTTATAAAAACGTGCCTATGCCGTTGGTACCTGCCGGCTCAAGTGCCGATTATTTCCAGAAACAACAACCACAGGATGTAGTTTGGGCACAGGTGATCAGCGATTTTAAAGCGGCCGAAGGCATGCTGCCAACAACTTACAGCGGCTTATCGCCCGACGGACAGATTGGTCGTGCTACAAAAGGTGCGGCATCTGCATACCTGGGTAAAACCTATCTGTTTACAAAAAAATATGCTGAAGCGGCTGCCGAGTTCAAATCAGTTATTGATATGGGTAGCTATAGCCTGGTGGCCAATTATTACGATAACTTTTTTGCAAACAATGAAAACAACTCCGAATCGATTTTTGAGGTTCAGTTTTCGACGGTTGCCGGAGGTACAGATCTGGGCTGGGGAGGCGATCCATCATCAGGATGGGGCCGTACATCTGCCCGTGCAATCACTTTTGGCGCGGCGAGTTTCGGTTTTACCGATGTGCAGCCAACGCCTGCATTATACAATGAATATCTGCAGGAAAAAACAACCAGCGGCGGTGTTGATCCCCGTTTGGATGTAACCATGTATTACAACAAACCCGGCGAAAAATTATATAACCAGGATTTTGCCGCCCGCTACGCCGGCAGCTCCTCATTAAATGCCCTGTTTTGCCATAAGTATGAAAACGGCGACAGCGGCCAGGCCGATGAGTATGACTGGAGATCGGGTATCAACGAAAGGTTGATGCGTTATGCCGATGTACTGCTGATGTACGCTGAGTGTTTGAACGAATTGGGCCAGACAAACGATGCTTATCAATACATCCAGCGGGTGCGCAGCCGTGTTGGTTTGCCAAACTTAGCTACGGTAAAACCGGGCATGAGCCAGGCTGAAATGCGCGAGCAAATAGGTCACGAGCGTTTTCTGGAGTTTTCGTTGGAAGGACACCGTTTTGATGACATCCGCCGCTGGGGCTGGCTGCAGGATGCCACCAAACTGGCCTGGCTAAAAACGCGCGACCCGGAATTTAATACGTACACACCGGGTAAGGAATATCTGCCAATACCACTTACCGAGGTACAAACTAACGTGGGTTTGGTGCAGAATACGGGGTATTAGAGAAAAAAGAGCGGGTGGAGGCGCGATTCCTTCCCTTGGGAAGGAGGAGGAAGGGGTTTATGAATCACGGTAAATACACTGCTTGCATAAACCCCTCCCCGCCACATCACAATCTATCACACCCCTCTCGAGGGAGGGAATAAAAATTAAGTGCAAGAGATGACAAAGACGATGACTAAAGCGAAAGATCTATACTTGATAGCAGCGTTGGCAACAGTAATGTTTTCCTGCTCAAAAAAGGAAACCCCTGCGCCAACTAAAACGGATACTACCACAACTCCACCGGTAACAACAGCGTTTGATATCAATAGTATCAGTGATACTTATGCGGATATTGCGGCATTTACCTATTACCCTAAGTGGACGGTTTATAACGTGCATGACCCGTCCATCAAAAAGTTTGGTGATTATTACTATTGCTACAGTACGGATGTGGCTTTTGGTACTGATGTAAGAGCGGGCCTGCAAATCCGCAGGTCGAAGGATTTGGTGCAGTGGGAGTATGTGGGCTGGGTATTTTCGTCATTACCGGCGCAGGGATCTGCCTATATTACGGGTAAAGGCGGCACGCCTTACAACGCCTTATGGGCTCCTTACGTAATGAAGGTAGGTTCGGAGTACAGATTGTATTATTCGCTTTCATCGCCTGTAGCACGCCTGAGTGTTATCGGCATGGCGACAGCTTCATCGCCTGATGGTCCCTGGACGGAGAAAGGCCTCGTTGTAACATCAGCCAATGATGCCAGTATCCAAACAAACGCTATCGACCCAACCGTAATAACTACAACAACCGGCGAACAGTACATGTATTATGGCTCGGCCTGGGATGGGATCTATATCCTGAAACTTGATCCTTCAACCGGCCTGGCGGCCAATTCGGGCGATAAGGGTAAGCGCATAGCTAACCGCGGTTTTACCGGCGGCAAATACAATGGTAATATTGAAGGTGCTGAAGTGATCTACAACCCCGATCTGAAAAAGTATTTCCTGTTTATCAGTTATGACTGGCTGCAAACCAAGTATAACGTAAGGGTAGGGCGGGGCGATAGCCCGACCGGTCCGTTTTATGATTATAACGGGCATGACATCAATACCGATGAGGATCATGGGCCGATGATCCTTGCCCCATACCAGTTCAGCAACCAAAGCGGCTGGCAGGGCACAGGGCATTGCGCGGTGTTTGATAATGGCAGCGGGCAATATTACATGGCACACCAGGGCAGGCCGGGTATTAACTCGTACTTTATGGACCTGCACGTTCGTAAAATATCATGGACGACCGACGGCTGGCCAATAGTATCGCCCGAGCGATATGCCAATGTTGCTCAAACAACTATAGCATCAACCGATGTGGCAGGAACCTATGAAAAAATTACGCTGAATTATCATATTGTACCGGGTTATGGTACCGAGCAAACCAATCCGGACTTCCAGGTTTCAACAACCTTTAAACTGGACGCTGCCGGTACTATTGATGGTAACGCTGCCGATAAATGGACATTTACCGCTCCATGGCTTGAGCTTAAATACAGCAACGGCGATACGTACAAGCTAAAAGTTGAACGTGAGCGCGACTGGGAAAACAAAATAACATCAACCCTGATATTTACCGGGTTAGATAACCATGGCACTGCCATTTGGGGAAAGAGAAAACAATAGGTTTGTTTTTATATAGGTTGGTAGCCCTTCGGTTTAATTACCGGGGGGCATTTTTAATCAAAGAAACCGAGATTGTTGGTGAAGCTATTTTGTCAGCGCTTTTTATTATTGGGTAACTTATTCAAAAAAGTTACGATAAAAACAAAAAAAGAAGTTGTATAAACATGGCGTCAAATCTTCTGTAAAACCTCCATTGTTTTTACTCTTATTAGTTTTATTGTCTGATTTTTAATTAGTTATGTATGTTTTATTGAATGTACTAATTAGCTGATTATCAATTTGTTTCATTTTTACACTGTTCCTTGTTTCACTCTCAAAAAATGGAACAATTGTTTTTTTACA
Organism: Mucilaginibacter sp. R-33; assembly: GCF_049949235.1. Classification (NCBI taxonomy): domain Bacteria; kingdom Pseudomonadati; phylum Bacteroidota; class Sphingobacteriia; order Sphingobacteriales; family Sphingobacteriaceae; genus Mucilaginibacter; species Mucilaginibacter sp. R-33. The sequence goes on along the minus strand of NZ_CP188089.1, from coordinate 3,194,197 downwards.
AAAAAGACAGCCGGCATTTTTTTAATTTTTTTTCGGGAATCAAAAAATTGGGGCACCTGATTTGTTACAATATAAGGATTGGTTTAAACTGCATGGCCGAACGGTTTTTTTAGCCTGAATAGATTTTGTTTTCCACAATCCATTGTTTTTCTGTTACTTATTCGTATCTTGAATTTACCAAATTAACCTGAGTATTTATGAAAAGTGTAAAGCATATCCTGGCCCGTAAGGGGAACAACGTTACTGCAGTACCTGCCGATACCACCGTGTTTAACGTGTTGAAACTGATGGCCGAAAAAAACATCGGCTCGGTAGTAGTAACTGAAAATGGCAGGTATATGGGCCTGATGACAGAGAGGGATTACTCCCGTAAAATCATTTTAATGGGTAAACACTCTGATGAAACCACCGCCGGCGAGATCATAAGTACCAATTTCCCGAGGATCACACCCGAATCATCAGTTGATGAATGCATGCTGATCATGAGCGAAAATAATATCAGGTATTTACCGGTGTTTGATGTGGCCGATCAGCTATGCGGTATTATTTCTATGAGTGATGTGGTGTACGAAACTATCTATTCGCAAAGGGAAACCATTGAGCAATTGCATAGCTACATCCAATCAACATAAGCAAAAATGCTTTTGGATTGCTGATAATGGTTAACAGGAGATTTGTTTTTGCATAAATTAATCAAAGCAAATATTTAGGTTTGTTAACCACTCCGTTGTTATGAGGCGACCTCTTGTTTTTTTGTTTTTTATTTTAACTTCTTCTTTTGCTTTTGGTCAGCAAACGTTTGATGCTTTTTGCAATGATTTTGTAGCCGGCTACACCAAATTGCATTTACCACAATTGGAGTTAAGCTACGTAAGTGGCTTAGAGCGTATTGGCACAGCCGCCGATGTGCAAAAGCAACTGGACTTTTTTACAAAAGTCAAAACCGGCTTATCGGCTTTTAAGGCAGATCAGCTCAGCGAATCGGAAAAAGTAGATTATCAGCTGATCCGTTATGAAACAGGCCTCAATTTAGAGCGGATTTCCCTTGAACAGGATTGGTTAAAAAACAAACCGGCGGCTGTTCCTACCAATGGTATTATCAACCTCCCTAACGGAAAAGCCTGGTATGCCTACCTGCTTAAACGCTGGACCAGTGCCAGCGCCACTCCTGATGAGATCTACCAGTTTGGCCTTAGCGAAGTGGCCCGCGTTCAAAAGCATATCGAAGCTATCCGCCAGCAAACCGGGTTAAACGAAGATGCTTTTTATAAGCACCTCAATGATCCGTCCTTTTTTATCAGCGACCCGAAGTTAGTCCAGAAAGCCTTCGAAAATACCAAAGCGGTCATTTATGCCAACATGTCCAAACTGTTTAGCAATACCAACATAGCCCTGCTAAAAATTGTAAAAGGCGAAAGCAGGCAGCTGGCACAAACGCCCGGCTATTACGATAGTAATGCGTTTTACTATAATCTTTTTGATAAGCCATACAATAAACGGCAGGTCGACTGGCTTTTTATGCATGAGGGAGTTCCCGGTCACCATTACGAGGCGAGTACGGAGGCGCAAACCAAAACATCAGCCGTGCAGCAGCTTTTTTATTATATGGGCTTTGCTGAGGGTTGGGCGGCATATACCGAAGAGTTAGGCAAACAACTTGGTGTATACAAAACGCCTTATGATGACCTGGGTAAATGGGAGTGGGATATTGTACGGTCGGTACGCGTACCCTTGGATGTAGCGCTTAATTATTACGGCTGGACAGATGAACAGGCGCTGGCATTTTGGAAAAAGAACATCCGGGGGCAGGATGATATTGCCATGCGCGAAATTGCCCGCATGCGCCGCTGGCCGGCACAGGTAGTTACCTACAAGTATGGCGCATTACAAATACTGCACTGGAAAGAGGAATTGCAGCAAAAACAAGGCGTTAAGTTTAATATCAGGGATTTTCATTCGCGCGTGCTTGATCATGGCTCGCTGCCGTTGTTTATGGTGAAGGAAAATGTGTTTAAAAAAAGTTAAACTTTTTATCTTGTAAATCAATAGATGGAAAGATAGCACCAGAGGTGCTAAAGGTTTGTAGAATAATTATTAAAGATTTATAGGGTTTTAGCGTGCCAGAGGTACGCAACTTCTGCGCGTTTACAGTAGCCTAAAACCCTTTGTTCAGCAGCTCCTGGTAACAATCAATATACTGGCCCACGTGGATGCCATCAATCAATGCGTGATTTACATGGACGGACACCGGCATAGTACGCTTACCATGATGCTCTGTCATTTTTCCAAAGGAAATTTTGGGGCAGCTATCCACAAATGAAAACATCCGCGCGTGCGACAGCGAGGTGAAGTTGATCCAGGGTAGCGAAGAAAAACGGATTACATTGTTTAACGCCTTGCGTTCAAGCAGGTTGTTACTTTGCACCCGTTCAATTTCCTTGTTGGCGTCGCGGGCGAAATCTTCGAACAACGGATGAAAAGGCCATTCACCAAAGCCAAATGTGCCATTAGCCCGCGGCACGGTTGAGCTGGCATCAATCCGGTCATAAATAAAAACATCATCGCCCTCCATACGATATTTGAAAGGCTCAATAATTTGCGATGCCGCTAAAGACTGGTACATGGTGTAAAGGAAAAATGAGATCCCGTTATCCTTCACAAACTTATAGGCGGCTGTTACATCAACGTTTACGTTTACGCCATAATAGGGCTCCTCAAACTGTTTAAAAAAGTTGTAATGCTCTTTCCTGATCCAGTTTTCAATATCTACTTTTTGTTTCATAACTATTGCTGTTGCAATAATAGGGATATTAAGTCGGAAGTTAGAAGTCGTAAGTCTTAAGTCAAAAAGCAAATTTCTGGCTTAAGACTTGTGATTGCAGGCTAACTTTTGCTTAATTTCGATAAACACTAATCTACCTTCAAATGTCATCTGCAATAAACAATTACCAATATCAAAAAGCCGAAGTTTTTAAAGCTCTGCATGAACGTGATGGCCTGTTTGTTATCCCTAATCCATGGGATGCAGGTTCGGCTAAAATTTTAGCCGGTTTAGGCTTTGAAGCTTTTACTACTACCAGTGCCGGGTTGGCTTATGCACTGGGCCGGCCAGATGGTTATGCCCTGATCAGCCGCAGTGAAACACTGGATAATGCCCACGCTATTATTAACGCAACCCATTTACCGGTAGCCGCCGATTTGGAGAATGGTTTTGGCGATACGCCGGAGATTTGTGCCGAAACTATCTTAGCCGCAGCGGAAATGGGACTGGTTGGCGGCTCAATAGAGGATGCCACAGGTAATGATAAAGATCCCATTTACAATTTTGACCTTTCGGCTGCCCGGATAAAGGCTGCTGTTGAAGCGGCGCGAAGCCTTCCTTTTCATTTTATATTGACCGCAAGGGCCGAAAATATGATCCACGGGAAAATAGATCTGCAGGACACCATAAAACGCCTTGTTGCTTATGCCGATGCAGGTGCCGATGTGCTTTTTGCGCCGGGCCTCAAAACGAGGGAACAAATAAGCGAAGTAGTAAAAGCCGTTGCGCCTAAGCCCGTGAATATTGTACTTGGCGCAGCAGGTTTTGATATTAGCTTCAATGAACTTGCCGACCTGGGTATAAAAAGGGTAAGTCTTGGTTCTGCATTGGCAAGGGCTGCTTTGGGCGCTTTTCAGCGGGCCGCTATTGAACTTTCACGGGGAAGTTATGGTTTTGTAAATGATGCTGTTCCTTATTCAGAACTAAATAAGATTTTTGGAAAATAATCGAATCTCTTTCCTTGATTTAACCATGATGGTTTTTGAACTGTTTTAACTTTTGGTCATGCCATAACCCGGTAATTTTCAGCATGTAAAACCAGTACATGTTGAATTATCAAAATACCAAGTGGTATATATTTATATCTTTGCGCCGATTTTAATAAAACCATCATGTTAAACAGAGTAGTTATAACAGGTCTGGGCGCTTTAACACCGCTTGGAAATAATGTAGAAACTTATTGGCAAAATTTAATAGCCGGTAAAAGCGGCGCTGCAACCATCACCCGTTTTGATGCATCATTGTTCCGTACGCAATTTGCCTGTGAATTGAAAGATTTCAATATCACAGATCACCTTGATAAGGCCGAATTAAAACGTACAGACACCTTTACCCAGTACGCATTGGTAGCATCTGATGAAGCTATCCGCGATTCGGGTTTTGATTTTAATAAAATGGACCCGTTTGATGTTGGCGTGATCTGGGGCAGCGGACAAGGTGGTATGGAAACTTTTGAAGAGCAGGTAACCGAATATGCCAAAGGTAATGGACAGCCGCGGTTCAGCCCGTTTTTTGTGCCGAAGTTTATATCTAACATGGCTTCGGGTATGATCTCTATCCGCAATGGTTTTATGGGGATCAATTATACCACGGTTTCGGCCTGTGCAACGTCCAATACTGCCATTATGGATGCTTTTAATTACATCCGTTTGGGTAAGGCTAAGATCATCGTTACCGGCGGTTCTGAAGCGCCTATAACCCCGGCTTCTATTGGTGGTTTTAGTTCGATGAAAGCCATGTCGGCCCGTAATAATGATCCGCAACACGCTTCAAGGCCATTTGATATTGATCGTGATGGTTTTGTTATGGGCGAAGGCGCAGGTGCTTTGGTGTTGGAAGATTATGAACATGCAGTAGGTCGTGGTGCCCATATTTATGCTGAAGTTACCGGAGCATCTATGACTGCTGATGCCTACCATATGACAGCAACCCACCCTGAAGGATTGGGTGCAGCACGTGCCATGCAACAGGCCCTAAATGAATCGGGGTTAAACATTGAAGATGTCGACTATCTGAACATGCATGCCACATCAACGCCGGTAGGCGATCTTTCAGAGATTAACGCCCTGCTTGCGGTTACCAAAGGCAAAGCAACAGATACTATTATAGGTTCAACCAAATCAATGACCGGCCACCTGCTGGGTGCCGCCGGAGCTATTGAAGCTATTGCCGCCATAAAATCAATTGAAAATCAGATTATACCACCAACAATCAATACCACAACTTTAGATCCCGCTATTCCGGATTCTCTGAAGTTTGTATTGAATGATGCTATCGACCATAAAGTGAAAGTAGCCATGAGCAATACTTTTGGCTTTGGCGGGCATAACGGAATAGTGGTATTTAAGGCGGTGTAAAGCCTTTGAAGCCTTACGAAGTTTTAAAAAGCTTCGTAAGGCTGAATTTTTAGACCGCTACGGCAGCAGTTTCCATGTTTTAAGCTCTTCTTTGATCACTACCATTATTTTGTTGGTTACCATGCGATTCAGGATCACTTTAGCGCCTATCCATAATAAGCTTTTGGTAAGCCAGCCCAGGTCTGCCACATTAAGTATAATGGTTTGGATCCGATCTTTCAAGCCGCTGCTAAACCTGTCGATATCTTTTTCTTTAAGCGTAGGCCAGTTGTTACCCGAACTGAATTTAATATCGGGGAATTTGATATCTTCTTCAAATACAGGGATGATCTGGTAGCTATCGTTTTGGGTCGATTTAAATCTGGCCAGATCGGCATTAGCATAACCATCTTTAAAAATAGGGTTGGTGGTAAGCGCTTTGGCTGGTATGGTAAAGTAATCACGCAAAAAGATCTTACAATTGTGCCGGCCTAAAAAGAAATCATGCACCCTGAATTCTTTATTTAAAAAACCGCTAAATCCGCTCAGCGCACCGCAGGCTATGGCTTGCTCACCGGTTAGATCTGTCGATTTGCCATCGGGCGTATCTACGCGGCGCGATGGCGTGATCAGGTACTGACCTGCGCAATCCTCGTCCATAGCGTCTTTAATATTAACCGCTTTTGAGCGCATTTGCGATAGCATGGATGACAGCGTTAAGCCTATCACATTTGATATAGCCCGTGATTGCGAAATTGGTTTTGGCGGTTGGGTAGGGAAGGGTTCGATCATCAGTACGGTTGAAACAAACTTGTTAAAGTTGTTATAATCAACGCTGGGCTGACCGGTAAGATCGTCTAAAACACTTCGTACTTTATCGAACGGCTCATTGTTGATCATACCACCGTCGACATTCAGGGTTTGGTAGCCGCCTGCATCAATTGGAGTATTGGTTAAGTAGTTGCTTAACCATGGGTTATTGTTAACATATTGGGCGTCGCGTTTAACTATCCTTGATTGCAATCCAACCGGAAAGGCGCCGGTGGCCATTGCAGCGTCGGCGGCTATATCTGTGTTAATATTATTTTTCAGGTCAAGCGGCATCCATCCGTTATTATGCCCGGCAATGGCGTTTTCGGTAAGCTCAAAGCATGCGTAATCGTTGTGGATGCGCATATTATACTTGGTACGCTGCAGCGATGATGAATTGAACGGAACATTGTAGGCGTAGCCCTGTAGGTTTGTAAGCGTGGTAAAGATCTTTAAGCCGGGTTTAATATAAGCGGGCAGCGGTTGCCATTGTTTTGGATCGGCAGCAACTACGCGTTTGGCAACATCATTGATAAAATCAGAATTAAGTGCCGATATTACACCCGAGCTTTTGATGTCGCTGGTATCCAGCATTTTTGTGAACATATCAGCCTGCACAAGGTCAACCCAGGAGTGGTAGAGCTTGTTTTCGGGATGTTCGGCTAAAAGATCTCCGGATGGCTTGTCGATATGGGTTATCGGGTTATTAAGGGAGGATGCGGCCATGATACTGGTCATACCGCCTGCCGACGCGCCGCCCATTACCGGGATCTGCACCTTGTGAGATGGGACACCGGGTTCATTGCGGTGCTTTTCCCATTCGGTTAATGCCTGAAGCAGGTAATCAATAACGCCTGCTGTATAGGCCCCGGCAGATACGGCGCCGGCCATACAAAGTCCTACATAAAATACTTGCTGATCTGAAGTTTTATCTGCTGCCATGAGATAGATATTAGGTTGGGTTGTTAAATTTAAAAAAAGGATCGTACAAAATGATACGTGAAACTACGCGAGTTGATAGCGGGTTTTACCCGATCACATGGCTTTATGGGCTTTTTGAGGTTTAGTGTGTTCCCTTGGTTTAAGTTCCCGGTCAATGATCTGCCTTTCAAAGTCTTTTTCGTCTTTACGGTTAGTTTTAACTATCCATATCATTAATGCTATTAACAGGGTTATCACAACGGCTACTATGAAATAATTTATCTGCATGTTTATATATTTGGTTAGCTCAATTTACCCCGACTGTATTAACTGGCGATTAAATTTGAGTGTGAAATAAAATCAGCCAGGATCCCTGATTTCATGATTGGATAGGATCTAATAAAAAAATATACAATGCAGGCCCATGTAACAGCCATTACTCTTGCAGTTAAAGATCTTGACGAGGTCAAGGCATTTTATACCGGCAAATTCGGATGGCAGATGCTTGCCGAAAACGAAAAGGTAATAATGTTAAAGCTTGATAATTTGGTGCTTACCCTATGCAATGAGTTGCTTTTTTCAGAGTACACAAATATAAGCAATAATGCTGAAAGCAATCGTTTTTATCTTACTATAAATCTGGCTTCAAAAGCTGACGTTGACGCCAAAATAGCCCAATTGAGGCTGGCAGAAGTACAAGTCTTGAAGCATCCGGCCGAAACTTTCTGGGGCGGGTATGCCGGATTTATTGCCGATCCTGAAGGGAATTGCTGGGAATTCTGCTATAATCCGTTTGTTGAAAATTAATAAATGCTTTTAACTATAGTTGTACATGAATATGGTCGTCATGCCTTACTGCACGGCATCCGTGAAATCGTAGTTTGGGTGTTTTGATGCCCAGGCGGTTTTTTAAATGAGGTTCGATAAATATTTTATTGATGACATTTTGCGATGCAAAGAGGGTTACAAGTGCCTTTGTTCGTAAACTGTCAAAAGTAAAATTAACTTTATTACCCTGGGGAACCATTTTAGTCAAAAAGCTATACTGCCAATAACCCTTTATCAGGCAAGCCTGTGTTGTATTGATTTCCCCGGCGCGCGGTTCTTCACTATTCCGTATCCGATTGGCGAAGGTGCTTTATCAGTTTCTAAGTTTGTTTTATTATCGATATAAAAAAATGCGAGATCGAGTTTTTTACCATCGTTATGACTCAGGTGGGGCATAAGCGGAAACCCATTAATGAACGGAAAGCTCGCGTCAAGATAATTCAGGGTACTTCCCGGATACTTATCGTTCATTTCGGCGGCTACGGCAAATACAGCCTGCTTAAGTTGTGGGCGAACATAATTACGATTGAACAGGCAGGTTAGCCGGTTTAGCGGCTTTAAATGATTGATTTGGGAGAAGGGGAGCGGCACCCTGCCCGAAAGCCTGGCAAGCGGAGGTACAATTAAAAAAGTGGTAAGGCAATATAACACCATAAAAACTACAGCCTTGGTAATTTGGAGGTAATATTTATTATTTACTGTTTTGTTGATTAGTATGTGCAGTCTAATTGAAATGAGATAAACCAACCCACCAATTTGTGTAAAAACAGTGAGCAGGCAAAACAATAAAACGATGATTAGGGGTTTTACTATTTTCAATCGTGATTTAAATTTCAATTTAACGGTATCGTAAACCAAAAGGTACTGCCTTTGCCAACTTCGCTTTCCACACCTATTTGGCCGCCATGACGTTCAATAATCTCGGCACTGATGTACAAACCAAGCCCAAGCCCCGAGTATTGGATCCCTGATGTGTCAACCCTGTAGTAGCGCTCAAATAAATGCGGGATTTTTTCGGCCGGAATCCCTTTACCAAAATCTTGTACTGATATTTTGGCCATATTATCCTGTTTGGCAATGTTGATTATTATGTGGTTGCTTTCAGGCGCGTATTTAACTGCGTTGTTTACAAAGTTAACAACAACCTGGTCAATACGTTGCCTGTCGGCAAATAACTGGAGTTCTGTTTCGCCGGTAAGTACTAATTCATGTGTACCTGCAAGCCTGATATGATCACAGCACTCATTGATCAATTGCGCTGCCGAAAAACTTATTTTATGTAAAGAAAGCTGTCCGGCGGTTATTTTTGATACATTGAGCAAACTATCAACCAATTGCTGCATCTTATTTAAGCTGCTGTTGCCGCGGCTTATAAATTGAGGGATCTTCTCAGATGAAGGATCAACCTTGATCAACCTGTCCAGCAATTGCATCGATGCTTTGATTGACGTCATTGGCGTTTTTAGCTCATGGCTGGCAACGCTGATAAAATCGTCTTTTTGCTGCTGCAAATGTTTAAACTCAGTAATATCAAGCAAAGTGCCCAATATGCGCAATGGTTTGTTTACAGAACCGTAATAAACCTTACCCTGCGTCCTGATCCAGCGTATTGAGCCGTTTGGCCAGATGATCCTCGCTTCATAAAACAGTTTTCCGGTAGTAAGAGCCGTTTTATGGGCATTATTGCGTAATTCCACATCGTCGGGATGCAATGCTTTTAAAAATAAATCGCGGGGTGCATCACGCCCAACGCCAAAAATAATGTTAAACCTTTCAGATGTGAGGATCTCATCCGTAACCAGATCGAGATCAAAGGTGCCAATTTCGGCGGCTTCAACTGCAAGCCTCGCCCTTTCTTCGGCTTCTTCAATTTTACGCCGGGCAAAAAACTTTTCAGTTACATCGATGGCAATAACCATAATGGCGCTGATCTCGCCATCAAAACCCCTGATGGGCTCGTAAACAAAATCAATAAATACCATTTCTGGTATTCCATTGCGTACCAGTAATAATTTATGCTCTTTGGCAGTAATGGGGCGCCCCGTTTCAATAACATTGTCCATCACGGGGCGGTATAGATCAGCAGTTTCCGGTATGGCATCCCAAATAACCCGGTTTTCCATTTCTGCACGTTTTCGACCAACGAGTTCGAGATATGAATCGTTAACTACCTCAATTACCAGGTTGTCGCTGTTAATAATACAGATGCCTACAGGGGCTTGCTTTACCATATTATACAAAGTATGCCTGCTCTCTTCCATCGCCTGCCGGGCGTGCTCAATTTCTGTAACATCGGTTGAGAAACAAATAACACCCACAATTTTACCACGTGTATTGCGAACCGCCTGAAAAGTAAACTTGTAATAATTAATCTGCCGTTTACCGTTAATTACAAATTCTGCCGGTTCATTGCTGCCATGGTAGGTTTCGCCGCTGTGGTAAACTTTGCTTATCTGGCTGCTAAATGGCTGGCCGTCAAGATCAGGCAGCGCCTCGTCAAATGATTTGCCAATTACTGATTTATCTTTTCCCCAGGCTTTTAAAGCGGCTTCGTTGGCCATAGCGATAAGCTTATTTTTGCCCATACACATGTACACTGGAAAGGGCGATGCCTCAACAATACTTCGGAAAAAGTTTTCAGTAGGTTCCAAGTTACAGTGGGGTTTATATAGGTAAAAGATGCTCTCAAAAATAAAAATATTTTCGTAGAGATTTAAATACCTCCGGAGGCTTCTGATATTGTTTATTGAAATTAAGTAATTGTTTGATTGTTTTTGCAGGTTAATGGGCTAAATGCAAAAAATGTACTAAAAATGACTTTAATAGGCGAAAAGCACCTGCTTTCTTTGCGGCAGTACCATACCTGCCTGCTTAGGTGTGATGTGCATATTTTTTTGATGAAACCCTGCCCACATTTGATCAAAAAAATATCACAAATGAAAAATAAGTTTTTATTGGCATTTATAGTAGGACTATTATCTGTCAGCACCCTTTACGCCAGGCCAGTGGCCGAAACAGAGTACACCAATGTGATCCGCGATTTCATTGACAGTCATATGACCTCCAACTTTAAAAAATTAAAATCAATCATGAGCGATAATTCTGTATTGAAGCTCCCCCGCGGCGAAAAGGTACTTGTACAGGAAAAAGATGATCTGGTGAACATGATGAAAAAGGATGCCGGCACAACACAAAACTGCGCATCAAGCTATGAGGTTCTTGCCAAAAGCGATGCTATGGTGATTGCCAGAGTCGATTTTAATTATGAAAACTGCTCACAGCATGATTACCTGATCATCGAAAAAAATGATAAACAGGATTGGAAAATTACCCAGGTTTGCAAAATGTTTGAGGATATAAAAACACCGTTACCCAACGACAATTCTGTAGTAGCCAAAAACTAAATTTTATTTCCTTAACTGATAATAATTAATCACCCTATTGGGGTGATTTTTTTTATTTTAATTAGCTTTAATTTAACTTTTTAATTGTACCCCCATACAGGTAATTTAAATTACGTTTTTAATTGAATAAGCTATCGCGTTTCCCCGTTTTTCTGGTTTTGTGTTCCCTGGCAGGCATGCTGTTGTTTACAGGCCGGGCCCATGCACAGAAATACATTTTTGCGCACTATGATATTGAGGATGGGCTCATCCAGTCGCAAATAAACAAGCTATCCATGGATACCGACCATCGCCTTTGGATAGGTACCTTTGGCGGGGCCTGCCGTTTTGATGGTAAAGACTTTACCGCATATACCCGCTTAACCGGTTTGCCGGATAACTATGTTGCAACCATTTTTTCGGATAAAGGGGGCTGTACCTGGTTTGGTACCATGAACGGGCTTGCAAGGCTTTACAAGGGCCGGATTATAAGGTATAAACCAGATATCCCGCTGAAGCGTTATTTTGTAGGTAGTATAACTCAGGATGGAGAGGGAACTATCTGGGTAACATCGGCGGGTGCACTATTCAGGATTAAAAATGATAAGATGCAGCATGTGCCTGTGAGTGATGATCCTGACATTTTTGTTACCAGTTTGGCCGTCAACAGCGCCGGCACCCTTTACGCCGCTGTTTATAAAAAAGGCATTTATCGCCTGAAAGGGCAAAAATGGGAACATGCAATAGACATAGGCCCGCGGTATGAAGAGCAGGTTGTTAAACGTATTTTTTTCGATCGTTTTGATAAAAACAAAACATATCTTTTAACACGCTCAAGCTTGTTATGCGCAAAGGATAGGGTTGCTAAGCCGCTGGATCAAAGAAACGTTACCGGGAAATTAAAAGGCCAGCTTTTATGTATTGAGCAGGATGCCGATGCCAACATTTGGCTGGGTACTGATAATGGTGCCTATTGCATTATGGACGACGATGAGGTGATCCACTATAACTCGTCAAACGGACTTACCGATAACTCTGTCCCTGATATTTATTTTGATGCAGATAAAAACCTGTGGCTGGGGAGCCTTGGCAATGGCCTTTACCGCTGCGAAGGCGATAGATATACCGTTTTTGACCGTACACAGGGTGTCCCCGAATCAAAGATAATAATGTCGGTGACCGAAGACTGGAACAAAAATGTTTTAATGGGGATAGATGGAGCCGGCCTTTTGCGATATGACGGGAAAAAAACCAGCGAAGTGCCTGTACCAACCGGTTCGCCATATTTAAAAGGGGTGCAGAGTTTATATACGGATAAAAACGGCACTGTTTGGATTGGTACCGGGCAAACCGGTTTATGGCAGTATGATAAAAAGGGTTTCAGACAGGTAAAAAACAGTTCATCTTTTGCCTGTAATTTTATTACTGCCGATGACAGTGGTATTATATGGCTGGGCACGTCAATGGGCTGTTTCTATTACCAAAACGGCGAGCTGAAACAATTGGAAGGTATTCCCCCTTATTCGTCCGCAATGCTTAGCCTGGGGCGCGATTCTCTTTTGATAGGCACCCAAAACGGCGTTATGCTGGCCGTAAATAAAAAAATAGTTCCAGGGTTTAAACTTAAATCATTTCCGGCTACTGCGGTTTACAGCATGATCCGATATCGCGACTTGCTGCTGGTTGGTACAGATGATAGCGGTTTATACACCTGGGATATGACAACCGGGGCGGTAAATATTTATAATGTTGATGACGGGCTCAAAGCCAATAGTATTTACAGCCTTGCTGCTGATGAACGCGGCCGGCTTTGGATGGGTACCGGTAGGGGAATTAACCGGATGCAATACGACCCTGCAAAGAAAACTTTTTGGGTAATTGATAACATAGGCTCAAAAGAACCGGTGGTAGAGGCCAACCAGAATGCCATTATGCACCGCGGACACGAAATTTGGATCAGTACCACCAAGGCTGTTATGGTGTATAATACCATGACAAAAATGGTTCCCTCGCCACCGCCGCATGTGTTCATTAAATCGGTACAGATGATGAAGGAGGATGGCGAAAAACGCTCTTCTATCGACCTTAATGACTGGGCTGAGCTTAAACATAATCAAAATCATTTGTCGATATCTTTTCTTGGTGTTTACCTCAAAAATCCTGACGCGGTATCTTACCAGTATAAGCTCGTTGGGCTGGATAGTGCTTTTAGCTCGCCCACGCGCAACAATGTGGTCAATTATCCTTCGCTGCCGCCCGGTACATATACTTTCAAGGTAAAAGCCATAAGCCCCGACGGGCAGGTATCGCCGAAGATGGCCAGTTTCAGTTTTGTGATCATTCCGCCTTTTTATCAAACTTTTACCTTCAGGTTATTAGCCATTATATTTTTAGTTCTGCTGGGTTTCGGGGTGCAAAATTTAGTTCATCAGCGTAAAATAAAACGTCAAAAGGCAATTGAAGCCATGAAGCGGGAAGAAAAATTAAAGATCCGCCAGCAAACAGCCGAAGATTTTCATGACGATCTGGGTAACAAATTAACCCGGATCACCGTCTTATCAGAAATACTGAATGCCAAAATAGATAGAGAGCAAGCGGATCAGCGCGGAATCGTGGATCAGATCAAGCAAAACGCGGCATCACTATACAACGGTACAAAGGATATCCTGTGGGCACTTGATCCTAAAAGCGATAATCTGTATGAAACCCTGAACCACATCCGCGAGATAGGGATAGAGGTTTTTCATGATGTACAGGTTGATTTTGAGTTTGCTGCCGTTGATGAAGATATCCAGCTGGTAAAACTGCCTATGGAATACAGCCGTAACATCACCATGATATTTAAGGAACTGTTAAATAACATCCTTAAACATGCCGATGCCGGACAGGTAGTTTTTGAGCTTGATCAGAGCGATAAAAATGCGATAGCACTCCGGGTTACCGATAATGGTAAGGGGTTTGATAGCAGTGCCACCCATCGCGGCCGGGGGATCAACAACATTAATGCCCGCGCAAAACGGATCAATGCATCACTGCTCATTAATTCGGAAGCAGGCAAAGGCACATCAGTAACATTAAAGTTTAGTAAAAATCAGTTAAGCAATTAAGCATGGCCCGTAACATTAAGGTAAGTATTATTGAGGATGATGAAACCCTGCGCGATGGCTATGCCTTTTTAATTGGTGCTACCGAGGGCTATGATGTGATAAGTACCTATTGTTCATATGATGAAGCTGCTAAAAAAATAGCTGCGGATAAACCCGATGTAATATTGCTTGATATAGAGCTGCCCGGTGTTAACGGTATTGATGCAATCCCTAAATTAAAAAAACTGCTGCCCAATTGCTATATCCTGATCCTTACTGTTTATGAGTCGGAAAAGCAAATCTTTAACGCGCTGGCAAATGGCGCTTCGGGATACCTTACTAAAAACACCCCTTCAGCCAAAATCATCGAATCGATAAAAGAAGTGCGGGAAGGTGGGGGGCCTATGAGCATAAACATCGCGCGCCTGGTAATTCGCTCGTTCCAAAAAAATCAGGAATCTCCGTTATCTAAACGTGAAACCCAGATCCTGGAGCTGATAGGCGAAGGCAAAAGCCGCGGCCAGATAGCTAATGAATTGTTTATTGACCTGGAAACCGTTCGGAGCCACATCAAAAACATCTACCTAAAACTCGATGTAAACTCGCGTGCCGATGCTATTAAGCTGGCAAGGCAGAATAAGCTGATATAGGCTTAGAGGCTGTTAAAAACGATAGTTCTTAAATGTAGAGACGCATAATTGCGTCTCCCGCCTGCAATTTACGGTACCTGATAAACTTTTGAAATTGGCTTGTTCTCCGGGAGACGCAATTATGCGTCTCTACAAAAATATTTCCTTTCATTTTTACAACCTCTTAGAGGCGTTCGTGAGGACACGAACGCAGGGATGATTAATTATTTTCCTCCCCGATCTGTGTCCTTTCGAATCATCGCTATAAAATAACTGCCAATAACCCAAACCCTACTAATTCACAAATCCCCCAAATAGGGGGATACTATCCCCCTGCAGGTAAAGTACCTTTGATATGTTAAGTAGTTTTAACTGACCGGCTACTGTAAACCCGCTTCAAAAATTATCCTGTTTGCTGCCCCTGGCCAACAGGTTGGTTTCCATCATTACAATCTGGTTTCTGTTAATAGCTACTGTAAAATGAAATTGAAATATATACCTGTGTATACAGCTGACTTTGAGGGTCAAATTGATTTTTATACTCAAAAATTAGGCTTCAAAGTAACAGGCACAATGACATTTTACGAGGGCAGGGAAAGCACGGTGATCCAGTCGGATAAATTAAATGTGGCGCTGCTTGTAACTAATAATGACGGCAACAGTGATAAGAGTAATATTATCATTAATACTACCGACTGTTTGAGCGATTATCATGTCCTCCGTACTGCTGGCGTATTTTTTTGCAAATCGCCTGCATATTTACCGGCCGGACTGGCAGCCGAATTTTTAGACCCGGCGGGGAACAAATTTATGTTACTGGAAGAAAGAAATTATAACGAACAATAAAATCATATCACAATGGACTATTCAAAAGTATTACGCAACAACAACAAGATTGTAAGTCGCACCGGCGGCCAGAGGCAGGGGCCGCAGTATACTTCAGATTTAAGCCTTCGCTTTGTATTAAGCGGTAATGAACGTTATGATATTGGCCGCAGACATTTGTCCATATATCCCGATTCGTTCCTGATCCTGAACAGGGGTACACAATATTCAACCGATACCGATCTTGGCCAGCAGGTACAATCATTTGCCATCAATTTTGATCAGCAGTTTTTGCAGGATTTTAAAGATTGCTGGACCTTTGACAATGACACTTTGTTAAGTAAAGGCTACGGTAACGGTAAATTACAGCCGGAGTTTAATGAAACCATATATCCGTTTGCCGGCGATATCAAGTACAATGTATGTCACCTGAAACAACACCTGGATAATGGAATGCAGGATGAAATGCTGATCAACGAATACCTGCACCATACGCTCATTAATTATTTTCATATTTATAATGATGAGATCTGCAAAAAAGCCGAAAAGCTCGATTTTTTAAACCAGGGTACCAGGGTTGAGATCCTGCGCCGCCTTAATTTGGCTAAGGAGTACCTGTACAGTAATTATAATCAGAATATTAGCCTTGAAGACCTTGCTGAACATGCCTGCCTTTCGGTTAACCATTTGCTGCGCACATTTAAGCAGGCCTTTGGTTTAACGCCGCACCAGTTTTTAATTCAATTGCGTTTAAAACGGTCATTAATGTTGTTAAAGGATACCCGTTATCCTGTAAATGAAGTAGTTGGTATGGTAGGTTTTGAATGCCCAAGTTCGTTCATCAGGTTATTCCGCACGCATTATAAGATAACACCATTAAAATACAGACAATCAGCATGATAAGAGTTTTCTTTTTGTGTTAAGATGGTGCTTTTCACACATGTGCCACGTATTTAACACACTATGTTTGCAGTACCAGATAGTTTTTTGTTAAGGATATTTGGTCAGTTAATAGTTAATGAAAAAGTCAGTAACGCGAGGTCACTGACTTTTTGTTTTTGAGGGGAGGATGATTACTTTACCGCTTCATTGCCAATAACGGTTGTTACGGTAACTATCTGTTTACGAGCTGAATCCTTTGTTTAAAAGTATGCGAAAATCAACATTTGGCTAATTAACTGTAACATTCGCAAAAAAAGATCGTCTTTTATGTTAAAACCTACTGCTATGAAATTTTTTACCATACTGGCCGTTACCGGCGGATTGTTTTTTACTTCGCTCCAGATAGAAAAGACTAACGTTGCGGGCGTTAAACACAAAAACAAATGCTGTGTAAGCGCAAAAAAATCAAAATGCCCGCTTGCATGCAAACGGGCAAAATCAGCTAAGCTAAACAGTTGAAAACGATACAGGGTTTCATCCCCTCAAAAGGCGTCCGGCGATTAAAGGGGAATCTGTTGCCGGCGCCTTTGCAGTGTTTATTAGTTCAATTCAAATTTTAATAATTCAGCATCTCCTGCTTTTACCAAAACGCTTTTTGTGTTTACGTTAGTGCCTTGCAGTAACGATTTCGCATTTGCTGCTTTTCCGGCCTCCATACCAATCCTTTTCGGGTCGATAGTATACACTTTATCAGTTTCACTATAGTTAAACAGTGCCAGGTAAAAGCTGTTGCCAATTTTTTGCGTGAACTGCTCGGTTGTATCTGTCTCGGTGTTACCTTCAACCGGTCTGAAAGCCTTTCCATTTTGCACAATCTTTAAGACCTCAAGATTTTGATACATAGCTTTTGCTCTGTCACCCCATTGGCCATGGGCAGAGAAATCATCGCCGGTTATAAACGTTCCCGTAATAACTGCCGAGAGCATCCTTGCCCTGTTAGCGCCTTCGCTTTCGGTTGAAAGTACAACATGGTCGGCATCAATGTAATTGTACAGGTAAGTTTGCCACCAGCCGTAATTTACGCTGTTTAACGTATAACGGGTGTCCTTTATCGTTTTAAAGGCATCGCATGCAATACGCCTCATGTGTGCGTAACGCCCGGTTGCCAGGCTGGGAGAAATGGCAGCGTAAACCAGCATCTGATCACCCAACTGATCAATCAAGTGTTCCATCCCCCTTTTATACGCCTGCATACCGGTGGTGATTTTAGGGTCATAAAAATGGCTTGATTCGGCCGCCGCATGACCCAGAAAGTCGATCTTGATCATTTTAAAACCACAGGCTTTTAATTTACCAATTACATAGTCAATATGTTGCAGGGTACCCGGATGGGTTGGGTCTGTTGCGCGGGCACCGTCAATATCGTGGTAGCCGTCACCAACCTTAGTCCAGGTTTCGCCGTAGGTGTAGTTGCTGCCTAAAACTTTGCGGTCGGGGCCGCCTTTCCAGCCCCAGTCGGTAAACGGTGCCCAGTAAACGCCGGGCTGCAGGCTTTTTGATTTACAGTAATCCGCAAATGATTTCAGCTTACCAAAATCACCTTCCCAGCCCCCACTGATCATATTATCCCAAAACGAATCGAGATCAATAAACGCCGTATTACCATTGCGGAATGCAGGGATGCTGTCGGCAAAAAAGTTAGCTACTTTGATAGCTTTATCGTAATTGAGTTTTTCCTGCATAACGCCCCAACTGTTCCAGCCAACAGGGGTGGGCTTTGTCCAGTTAAAAATGTAAGGTGGTTCAGCAATACGGTTGGCTTTACCAAATTCATCCATACCGGTGCGCCAATCAGCAAACCAGCCAACAAACACTTTGGGCGATTTAACGGTATCACCGTTGATATAACCATGTGCTATCTTGTCGCGGTTTACGGCCTCTTCGGTATAACCGCCCCATATCTCAAAGGTATTGGCGCTGTCTTTTTTGGCGATGGTACGCACGCCGGTTTTCCAGATTTCGTGTTCCACAGATCCAAACACTAAACCGTTACGGCTGCTGTTATCAAAAACAGTACCTACTTCGGCGCTGGTATTGGTAAGCGGCGCTTTAAACGCTTTTGAATTATAACTGATAAAGGTATCGTTATCAAAAGGTACAAATAACGAACGGGTATCGCCGGGTATTGTCGCCATATTTCCGGCTATTGGCTCCATATAATTTGTTTTCAGGTTTTTGCCTTCAATATAAAGTTGAACAAAAAAATAGCCTTTATGCGATGGGTAGGTATAAAACACCTGTACCATGTTTGGCAAATTATTGTCGGTTAGTGTAAAGGTATGTTTAACACCCTTGCCAAAGTCATCAGTTATCTGGTTTTTGTTATAAGTGATATGTTTATAATCCCTTGAGATAATGAACTTTCCGTTGATATAGGCTTTACTATAGCAATTGTTAAGTACAGTTTTACCGTTTTCGGTAACAGAAAAGGTGCCGTTTTTTTGATCATAACAGATGATGCCGGCGGGGCTATATGAAAACGATATGCCGCCTTGTTGAGACGTCTGAATAGTGGCCGATGCCGAAACAATTGCCGGTTGCCAAACGCAAAGCAAGCCGGACAATTGCACAGCAATTATAAAACGGTTAAGAAACTTTCGCATGAATTTTGGGTTATTAAATGTATAAGTTCCATTTTATTTATTTGCGTTATGTTTTTTTGAATCATAACGTTTTCTTTACAACTGGTGCTGTTACGCTTTTTGGGCCATTACTTCTTTTACCATACCGTTTATCTTCATTTTAACCTTTCGGGGTTGGGTGGAAGTAATGCGGTAATTGGTGATTTTGCCATTCTGCCATTTAAAATCAACAGTGAAATTGCCTCTTGCCTTTAAGCCTCTAACCTCGCCTTTTTGTTTCCAATTAGTGGGTACAGATGGTAGCAGCTCAATAAAACCTGCATGACTTTGGATCAGCATTTCGGCCAATGCTGCCGTGGCTCCGAAATTACCATCGATTTGGAATGGAGGCCCAGCAGAAAGCATGTTGGGATAAATACCGCCGCCATCGCCATAATTTATATTGGTGGCAAGGGTAGGATGGATGAGGTCGGTGAATAGTTTGTAAGCACGTTCGCCGTCATGCAGCCTTGCCCACCACGCTATTTTGTAAGCAATGGCAAAACTGGGGCCGTCATCGCCCCGGGCTTCCAGCGTTTTTTTGCTTGCTTCAGCAAGCGCAGGGGTAGCTTCGGGTGTAATAAGCGACGCCGGGTACAGGCCATACAAATGCGAAATGCAGCGGTGATGCGGTTCTATTTCGGCATAATCCTCCAGCCATTCCTGAATCCTGCCATCTTTGGCAATAATACCTGGAGGCGGCAGTTTTTTAAGTTTTTCCTGCAGTATTTTGCAGAAGGCGGCATCTTTTCCCAGCACCTTACCTGCTGCGATCACATTGTTGAACAACTCGCGGATGATTTGGTTATCGATAGTCGGTCCCATGCAGATACTAGCATGTCTGCCGCTTCCATCAGGTATTAAAAATCCGTTTTCGGGCGATGACGATGGCGAAGTTACCAGCCAGCCCGTTTTAGGATCATTGATGAGTATGCTGCTATAAAACAATGCCGAGCCTTTCAGTACCGGATAAATATCGCCCAGGTATTTTTTATCGTTTGTGAAATCATAATGCTGCCAAAGATTATCGCATAGCCAGCCCGAGCCAACTTTGCAAATGCCCCATGAAGCCGCTTCGCCGGGTTCTGTCCATCCCCAAATATTGGTTATTACGTGGGCAACCCAGCCATCGGCATTGTAATAGGCTTTGGCTGTTTTTTCGCCGTTTTTTACCATACCTTTTACCAGTTCGGCAAGGGGTAGGTTTAATTCGGACAGGTTGGACACTTCAACCGGCCAATGGTTCATTTGAACATTGATGTCAAGGTGGTAGTCTCCAGTCCATGGTGTTACTATCTGGTTAGCCCAAAGGCCTTGCAGGTTAGGTGGTAACAAGCCAATCCGGGTACTGCAAATGCTCAGGTAACGGCCAAACTGATAGTACAAAACAGGCAAGGCATTATCAGCCTTCGGCGTTTTGTGAAAGTTAGCTAATCGAAGATCTGTTGGAATGGTATCCCTGTAGTTGCCGCCTAAATTGACGGTAACCCGGTTAAATAATTTTTGATAATTGGAAATATGTTGCTGTTTTTCCTGATTATAAGGCTTTTTCATGGCAGCAATCAGTGTACTGCTTACTTTTTGATCATAGTTAAGCTGTTTGTAATCGGTACCTGCCGAAATATAAATAATAGCTTCAGTAGCATTTTTAATCACCAGTGAATTTGAAGTAACGCTTTGGCTGCCGCCTTTTAAACTGGCTTTTACCTTTGCTACGTAACGCATACCTTTACCATCGATACCATTATCCAATTGCCCGAACATTTCAAGCTGGTTGTTTTGTGAGGTAGTGGTGAAACGTTCCGGCCTATCCATAGTGAGGCTTAGGTTCAGCTTGCCGGGTTTATCAGCGCTGAGTTTAATGATGCTGATATCATCGCCAAAACTGGTAAAATATTCGCGCCTATAGGTAACGCCATCAACTACATAACTGCATTTAGCTACGGCAGTGTTTACTGAAAGCTCCCGGTGATAGTTAGTGTACTTTATATCTTTTGGATCGGCTGCGGCATAGTCAAATGCTATGTTCAGGTTACCCATGGTTTGGTAGCAGCCATAACTTACCCCTGCAGACCCCGGGCCTTTACAAATGAAATCTTTATCAATGATTTCCTGAGCATCTGCGTTTTTACCGGCGAGCAGCAGGGCCCGAATCTGGGGAAGCTTTTTATAGGCCTCGTAATTATTAGCATCTTGCGGTGCGCCCGACCACAACGTGATATCATTAAGGGTGATGGTTTCCTTTTTAACGCCACCATCGGGCATCATACCCAATCTGCCGTTACCTAAGGGAAGGGTTTCTTCCCACTGGTCAGCAGGGCGGTTAAACCAGATTCTTAACGGCTGCGATTGTGCAAAGCACAGACCAGGCAAGCAGACAATTGTAATGTTTAGCAGAAACTTTTTAAACATGGAATACTCTTTGACTGTAGTTGGAAATTCTCCTCTTGAGAATGTTTTTGTTGATTAAATTCTGGTCGCCAGAATATTTTTAACCTCGCCGTTAACTTTTACTTTAACCATACGAGGAGTAGATGAAGTTATTTTGTAGGCAGTTACTTTACCGTCTTTCCATTTCATATCAACGGTGAAATTACCGCGGGCTTTAAGGCCTTTAACCTCGCCCTGCGCTTTCCATGCATCAGGGATAGATGGGATAAAATCAATAAACCCGGCATGGCTCTGGATCAGCATTTCGGCAATACCTGCTGTTGCGCCAAAGTTACCGTCAATCTGAAATGGCGGGCCCGCCGATAACAGATTAGGATATACACCGCCGCCTGCACCGTAATTAATATCGGTTTTGATGGTAGGTTTCATCAGTTCCTTAAACAGTTTGTAAGTGCGGTTACCATCATGCAGACGTGCCCACCACAATATTTTGTAGGCGATAGACCAGCTTGGGCCGTCGTCGCCACGTACTTCTAAAGTTTTTTTAGCGGCTTCGGCAAGTGCGGGTGTAGCTTCCGGTGTAATCTGAGATGCCGGAAATAAACCATACAGGTGTGATACGTGGCGATGCTGCGGTTCGGTTTCTTTATAATCCTCCAGCCATTCCTGGATGCGCCCATCCTTAGATATAACACCCGGCGGCGGGAGCTTTTTCACTTTAGCAGCCAGTGTTTTGCTGAATGCCTCGTCTTTACCCAGTACTTTACTTGCAGTAATTACATTGTTGAACAACTGGCGGATGATCTGATTATCGATAGTAGGGCCTAAGCAGATGCTGGCATGTGTGCCATCGGGCAGACAAAAACTATTTTCGGGCGATGATGAAGGTGAGGTGACCAACCAACCTGTTTTGGCATCACTGATCAGCATACTGTTGTAAAATTGGGCGGCACCTTTCAGTATCGGATAAATTTGTTTCAGGTAATTTTTATCGCCTGTAAAATCATAATGTTGCCACAGGTTATCGCAAAGCCAGCCCGAACCTACCTTACAAATGCCCCATGATGCACTTTCGCCAGGCTCGGTAAAGCCCCAGGGGTTGGTAATTACGTGTGCTACCCAGCCATCGGCGTTGTAATAAGCTTTGGCTGTTTTTTCGCCATGTGGCACCATCCCTTTAACCAGGTCGGCAAGGGGCAGGTTCAGTTCTGACAGGTTAGAAACTTCAACCGGCCATTGGTTCATTTCAATATTAATATCCAGGTGATAATCGCCGTTCCACGGGGTGTGCACTTCGTTAGCCCATAAACCTTGCAGGTTGGGTGGCAACAGGCCTACACGGGTGCTGCAGATGCTCAAATAGCGGCCAAACTGGTAAAACAGAACCGGCAGACTTTTATCGGCGTCAGGGTTGTTGCGAAAAGCGATAAGTCGTTGGTCTGTTGTTAATTTTTCGGCTTTTGAAGTGCCAAGATCAATGTTCACCCTGTTAAATAGCTTTTGAAAGTTGGCTATGTGCTGCTGTTTTTCTGAAGCATAAGGGTTTTTCATAGCGGCCTTTAGTGCGCCGTCCATTTTGCTGAGATATTGCGGATTCTTAAAATCTGTACCCGCCGATATATAAATGATCACCTCGGTTGCGTCTTTAATAACCAGCGAAGTAGGGGTGCTGCTTAATGAACCGCCGGTTAGTTGCGCCTTTACCCTTGCTTTGTAAGCTACGCCTTTGCCGTCGGTACCATTATCCAACTGGCCGATAAGATCAAGCTCGTTACCTGCTGTACTGGTAGCCCCACGTTCCGGGCGACTGATATTAATGCTCAGGTTAAGCATTCCCGGCTTGTCGGCGCTTAGTTTTATCACATCTACATCATTACCAAAACTGGTAAAGTACTCACGTTTGTAAGTGACACCGTTTACCTGGTAAGTAGTTTTGGCAAGCGCGTTATTTAATGATAGCTCGCGCTCGTAGTTATCGTATTTTATGTCTTTGCCCTCAATGCCCTTGTATTGGTAGTTCAGGTTAAGGTCGCCAAGCATCTGGAAGCAACCGAAAGGTACCCCGCCTGATCCTTTTCCCGTGCATACAAATGATTTATCGATAATGGCTTGCGCTTCCACATTTTTACCGGCGGCAAGCAAGCTTCTTATTTCGGGCAGTTTTTTATAAGCTTCGTAGTTATTGGCATCCTGCGACGAACCCGACCACATGGTGATATCATTCAACACTACTTTTTCGGCAGTAACACCGCCATCGGGCATCATCCCTAACCTTCCGTTGCCAAGTGCAACGGTTTCTTCCCAGCGCTGTGCAGGCTGTTTGTACCAAAGTTTTAATTGTTTTGTTTGTGCGTGAGTAAACGTTGTAATACCTGTTATTATTACAGTTATTAGCAGGGGCGTTCTTTTTAGCATGTTTATGTTAATTAGGTTTTCTGTTTTTATTTTATTTACCTGCGGCAATTACAGGGATTTCTTCGGCGTTTTTATTCAATTCCAATACAATCACATTGCTGTTAGCATCGGGTAAGGTTTGCGGCAGGTCAATACTATAGCCTGTCGCATCCAGCTTATAATTTACTTTGGCTCCGCCCAACACGTAGGCATTGGTTATGTTAATGTCAGGCAGGTTAGGCAGTGCAATTTTATTACCTTTTTTCTGAAATATGTGCAAATAGATCTTGTTTCCCTTGCGTGTAACAGCATAGTTATCATTAGGGGCAATGGGCCCGCCTTTCGTGCCATAAATGCTTTCACCGTATTTTTTTAACCATAAGCCCATTTGCTGCAGGGTTTCAACCTGTCGTGCTTCAATGCGGCCATCGGGCATTGGCCCAACGTTAAACAACAGGTTCCCATTACCGGCGGCAGTTTTCACCAGCGTTTGGATACATTCCTGCACTGTTTTCATTTT
This sequence comes from Mucilaginibacter sp. R-33, assembly GCF_049949235.1. Lineage (NCBI taxonomy): Bacteria > Pseudomonadati > Bacteroidota > Sphingobacteriia > Sphingobacteriales > Sphingobacteriaceae > Mucilaginibacter > Mucilaginibacter sp. R-33. The sequence continues at coordinate 3,169,690 of NZ_CP188089.1, read as the reverse complement.
ATCATTAGGTTTCCATGCCCATTGCTGGCAAATGGTGATGCAACTTTCCCATGGTTCGTTCATGTTCAGCTGACCGATGCGCTGTTCGGGCGTAAGGTAATCACCTACCGATTGATCGTTCAGCTTTTCGCTTTCTTTGCCTAAGCGGTTGTTTACGATCACCTTTGGATCAATACTTTTAATGTACGAATAGATCTCCTGCCCGTCGGCATTGGTCCATGGTTTTTCCCAGTAGCCATCAAACCAAAGCAGGTAGGGATGATATTTGGTGATGAGTTCTTTCAACTCATTCTTCATTTGCTTTTTAAAAGCTACCATATCGCCCTTAATATTCTTTGTCGAATCGTAAGGGTTGTGGATAGGATAGTTAGGGTCGTGCCAGTCGAGCACGGTATGATAGATACAAAAAAGTATGCCTTGCTTTTTGCAGGCTGCGGCCAATTCTGCCACCATATCGCGCTTATACGGTGTTTTGCTGATGTTATAATCAGTAAAAGCAGACGGCCATAAAGCAAAGCCGTCATGGTGTTTAGCCGTGATCACCAGGTATTTCATGCCTGCATCCTTAGCTGCTTTTACGATAGCATCGGCATTAAATAAAACCGGGTTAAACTCCTTGTACAGGTTATCATAATTATCCTGCGCTACTTCTTTGTTGCGGCTCCAGCCAATTTCGGTGCCGCGTAAAGTTACCGGGCCGAAGTGTACAAACATGCCGAAGCGTTTGGTCATAAAATCATCCAAAACCGCTTTGGGCGTTTTTACAGATGCAGTTTGCTGAGCAAAGCTGAGTTTGATTACAGAAAACAGGTAAAGGAGAATAATTGCCGGTTTTTTCATTGCGGAATTTTTGGGGTGAACATTATAGAGGTCTTGGTCTTTATACTTTTTAAAATATGACCAGGCCGCCAGGCAGCCCGGTCATTGGGGTGTTATTATAGTAGTGCGTTATTCCAGAAGGTAAGCTCACTCATATTGGTGTAATTGCCTTCGTTGTTTGAGTTGTGTTTGATCCTGATACGGATGTAACGTACCGGCGGCGGATTAGGATCGAAGTTTACCTTTAACGGTGCGCTGCCGTCGTCGGTCCTTTTAACCTCTTTAAGCAGTTTCCAGCCTTTGGCGGTTGCCTCTGCAGTCCAGCCCGCATCATTAGCTTTTAGGGTAGTAGCAGCGTTGGTAATATCCGCTATGCCCCATACTTCAAAATCATCGGGATTATGACAGCAGTTGCGGCCTGTTTCTTCAATGGCTACAAGGCCCTTGTAAACCGCACCCATATCAAAAGTAATAACTACCGGCAACGGGCCATTGCCATCGCTATGGAAAATGTTAGGAAAGCCCTGCGGCCCTGTACTGCCATCCCAGAGTCTGTCGATATCAGTATCTCCTTCATAAGGCTTAGCATCGTTAGGTAGATATACTTTTTTGAAAAGCTTTTTATCGCAAACAGCAACAGAATTAATGGTTGGGAAATCCTCATAGTTAGCTACATAAAAGGCGTCAAGAGCATTTACCGTTGGTTTAAAGGCTGACAGGAACTGGATCTTCGTATCCGCCTTATAGTCTGCAAGGGTAACCGACATGCTATCAGCACTAAGTTTTCCGAAACTTTCTTTCCCGGCTTTGTTAGTGTATTTTATGTTTGTGAACACATTATGAGCGCTGGTATCAACCTTTAAGAAATTAAGTGTGAGCTTTCCATCGGCACTAATTCCATATGGATTGGTAACATTATACCCCCTGTTTGATAAGCCCGATTGGTAAATAGGCCCATAAACTCTCACATTGTTGATATCAAGCGGAATAGAGCGGTTGCCTTTGGAGTCGTAGGAGAAAACAGTGAACGAATAAATGTATTCGTTCAGGTTTGGTATAACAACGGTTAAACTATCCGACGTATTGTGGTTGGTGGAATTGTAAATGATGGAATCAGCCTTATTGTTCCAGTATATCACGTAACGGGTTATGCTGGGATCGGAGCTCGGGTTCCAGGTAAGGGCGGCACGTAAATTTCCGGGGCGGGAGTGGGCATTGGCCACTGTGCCCGGATACTTAACTTCATGACCGTTTAAGTATGATTCAAACTGTGTGTCTTGCTTGTTGCAACCATACAACAGGTATCCAAGCAAACAGAAAGCAGCTATTCTGACAATATTTTTCATGTTCGTTTAATCTAAATGAGTTAATACCTATTGTGGGTTACCATAAATTGAAAGCTCCATCATGTGTGCAAAGTCACCGTTTGACCATGTGTCATGCACCATGAAGCGGAAGTACTTAATAGGTGTTGAACCCGGAGGGATATTAAAGTTAACCCCGGCCGCGACAAAATCAGCATCGGCAGCATTGGTGAAGCCAGGTGTAAGGCCCGATGGCGGGTTTGGATAATGGTAGTTACCGATATTAACCCAGTCGCCAACTACAGTTCCTACAGGAGCATAATCAGGGAGCCTTATATCCTGCGGTGCATTAACGTTGGATCCCCAAATGCTGAAATCTTTAGGGTTACCATGCGCGTAGGCATACTGATTTGGCCTTTCCCATAATACAAAGCGGCTTAACTGTGCCGATACACCCAGGCTAAAGGTAACCTGTATGGGTGCGGGTGCTCCCGGAGCAGTGTGCCAGCCGTTTGAGTAACCGTCGGTTTTGTTATCCCAAAGATATGGTACTTCCCAGCCGTATGCGGTCGGACTGTCGGTAGGGGTTTTATATACGGAGAATTTGCTCTTATCCAATAATGTTTCAAATATTGGGGTGATGTTTACGATGGAAGTATCGGATATATTGCCAAACTTATCCGTTACATATACACCAAATTTTTGCGGTACCGCCGGATATCCTCTGATGGAATAGTTAATGGTATCAACCTTGGTATAATGCTGATCTACAACCTCCAGTGCCTGTGTTGATTTATCAAAGGCCAATAAAATAACACCTATATCTTTTTGATTAGGGTTCATCGCCTTGATGTTTACGCCGCCAAAATCAGACGTGATAGTTAGTGTAGGTTTTATCAGCTTATAAAAAGGAGTATCAGGATGCACCTTAACCACCAGCGGATCAGATTTAACATTGGCCCTGCTTACCGAATAAAGCGTTACCTCGTATTCCTGGCTTTTGGCAAAACCATCAACTGTAACGGTATCTGAGTAATAGCTCGATTTGGTTTGGCGTGTAATTTTATCGTTAATGCGGTACTCGGCCTGCACGTACAGCAGGTTATCTGAGTTTGGCAGATCATAGGTGATATAAGCACCTCCGTTAAAGTTTTTAACTTTTACGTTGGTAACCACGGCAGGCTTGGTCATATCGGTCGAAACCTCCTTAACGTAACCGTCGTTCTTTTTGCATGAATTTAAGCACGCCATAAACAACGCTACTGCAAGCACCAGTGTTGTTATCGTATAATTTTTAATGCGTTTCATAATTCTTATTTATGTTGAATTAATTCATTTTTAAATGGAGGGGGACGCCTACCAGTAGGTGGTTTGTACCAGGTTGTTGTTAACAATCAGGTCATTGTCCTTTATAGGCCAGAAATAATTTTTTAGCCCGAAAACCGGCGTTAACACTGTGTGTGGCCTGTAGTAGTTACCAGCTTCAGACTCATAAATATTCCAACCCTGCAGCGGTACGCTCAATACATTTTGAATTTCTTTCCAGCGGCGAAGGTCCCACCCGCTTTGCGCCTCAAAACATAGTTCAATACGACGCTCACGGTGTATGATATCCCGTAAGCCTTCTTTAGTTGTTGGTTTGCCCGGAGTTTTTGAATAGGCTGACCATGATTCCAACACGCCTTTTAAACCTGCTCTTGCCCTTACTTTATCAATATAGTTGTAGGCGTCGGCAGTTGGGCCGTTCGCTTCGTTCAGGGTTTCGGCATATAAGAGATATAAACCGGCAAGTCTCATCAGCGGCAAGTGAAATTCAATTGGCTGAAAACCATCATCATAAACAGAAAGGTAATTAGCCAGCTTTTTAGGCCAATAGCCGGTGATGTTTAGCGTGTTCAAATCTTTTGGACCTGCCAGTGAACCCGAACCGCGAGCCTCAACATGGTAGGCCTGGTCCTGGTTGTAAATGCCGTTGCCATACCAGATACTACCATCAAAAGCGATATTGGCATAAAAGCGGCTTTCGCGGCCATAGTGCTCATTAATGGTTGTATAACCCTGAGCTATGTAGTATTTATCGGCGTCGCCTGCTGTTTTCAGGGCGAAACGGTTGGCATAATCATAATCTTTATCCTCTGTTAACGGTACGCCGTTAGCAGTATAAAAAAGCTCCTGTGTTGAAATCGGAACAGCGAATGTTGAGGGGTTTGAGAATATATTGACCGCCGATTTTGGCGTTAACCTTGGCGTTGCATAGCCCTGGCATGGGAACGTTGGATTTAAGGCCCAGATCAGTTCGGGGTTTACATCCCATTTTTCGGTAACGGCGTTTTGGATGGTCAATTCATTACGCAACTGATCTGACAGGGACCCCACCGTTGGAGGCGATACAAATGTGTATAATTTAAGGCCGTTAGCTTCGCAGGCATCAATGGCCGCTTTACAGGCGTCAGCGGCACGCTTCCATTTCTGCGGGTCGACGGTGCTGGAAAACAGCGCCTGGCCGTCTTTATTTTTCATGCTGGCATAATCAGGGTTGCCGTTAAATAACGGGCTGGCCTGTGTTGCCAACATTTCGGCTTTAATTGATAAGGCGGTTAATTGGGTAATGCGGCCAAGTTCTTTTGCCTGGTTGGTGATAACCGGCGGCAGATCAGGAATGGCTTCGTCCAGCAACTGGACACAATAATTAAATACCGAATCAACCGGTGAGCGTTTTACCCTTACCTCTTCGGTGCTGGCCGTAATATCGATATTGGTTTTTACCAGCGGTACCGACCCATACAAGCGGCACAGGTAATAATGGTAATATGCTTTAAGGAACTTTACCTCGGCAATCCATCTTGCTTTTTCAGCCGGTGAAAGGTCAACAGGTTTGTCAATGTTTTCAAGCATGATGTTACACCTGCGGATAGAACGGAACAATGCCTGCCCGCCATTTTCACCATCCCACCAGTTTACACCGGGGCTTGCGCTGTTTTGTGTGCCACGGATAAGGCTAAAGCCATTTTCATTAAGCGGGTGGTTGGTGAGGTTGTTGGGATAAATGATCTCCGATGATGTGGTGAAACCTATGTTTGAAGTGGGGTCATAAAACTGCTGTAAGGTTGCGTAGCAGGTAAACAGGTAGTTTTCGGCCTCGTTACGGTTCCTGAATGCGTATTCGAGGGTACCGGTATTATCTGGTGTTACATCAAGATATTTTTTACATGATGCGCCCGAAACCAGAAGCCCTACCAGTAATAAAAGTTTATAATATTGTTTCATAATACTAAGTATTGATCTGTAAAAATTATAGGTTAACGTTTATGCCTAAGTTGAACACCTTTTGTATTGGGTAGGCAAAACCATTACCACCAAGCTCAGGGTCCCAAAGTTTAAAGGCGCTCCAGGTATACAGGTTTAAGCCGTTAAAGTAAATGCGGCATTTGGTTACGTTAAGGCGCTTTAAAATTGATGGCGGCAACGAATAACCTATCTCTACCGATTTAAGTCTCAGGAAACTACCGTCGCGCATCCACCAGGTACTGTTTTGGCGGTTGTTTTCGATCTGGTTCCCGGTTACACCTAACCTTGGATAGGTTGCATATAAATCCTGGTTTTCCTCGCTCCAGTGACTGTCGGCAAAAGCTTTAATTAGCTGGGTATTGCCATATATGTACGGATCGGGGCTTTGAATGAACGGGCTGGTACGGCTGGGGTCAATAAAGAACGATACACGCGCCTGGCCCTGGAAAAAGCAGGAAATGTCAAAGTTTTTAATCCCGGCTGATAAACCGTAGCCATATACAATTTCGGGCACTGTCGGATAGCCGATAAATGTTTGATCGGCGCCATCAATTTTACCATCGCCGTTTAGGTCTCGGTATTTGATATCGCCGCCGCCCGGAGCGATACCATTGGTTGAAAAGATCTGCGAAGGAGAGTTCTTAGCTTCATTATCGTCAACAAATAAACGTTCGGCAATGTAGCCGTACTGCCTGTTTATTTCTTGCCCTTTGTGGTAACGATAAGGTTCTTTATACTGAGGCTCTTCATAGTTGCCATATTTGCTGCTTGCTAAAGTAAAGTTGCCGCGGCCCTGCAGCCAAACATCTTTATTAATAGCCGCCTTATAATCCATTTGCAGGTCGATACCTTTAGTATCTGCCGTGCCAATGTTGGCAGTAACATTAGGAGTTCCATATTGGTTAAGTGCTTCAAGTCCCAATGTAGTAGGGAGCGAACTACGTGTTTGAAGAATATTATAACGGTGATATTTATAAACTTCGGCTACTATATTCAGGTTTTTAAACATAGTAAACTCCAGGCCAAGGTTTAGCTGGCGCGAAGTTTCCCAGGTTACATTAGGATTTTCGTAGTTGTTGATGTAAACACCGTTACGGCTATAACCATTGTAAGTGCCGAACGAAGCAGGGTTTCCGCCATTAAGGTTAACATCCGAAAGGAAAAAGAAACGTTGCGAACCGATAGCGTCATTACCAACCAAACCATAGCTGGCCCTTAACTTCATGCGGGTGACAACATCGTAAAGGCCCTGACCCCAGAATTTTTCGTCAGATACGATCCATGAACCGCCAATGGTAGGGAAGAAACCATACCTGTGATTGGCCGAAAAGCGCTCGGTACCGTTATAACCAAAGTTAAACTCCAGGAAATAACGGCTTTTAAATGAATAAGTAGCACGGCCTGCAAGGGTTAAGTTGCGGTAAGGCAACGAATATTGAAGGGTTGGCCTGTCAAGTACCGGATCTTTAGCTGCTGAATAAACTGTTTGCTGGCGCGTACCAATCAATGATGCGCTCACATTATGATCGCCAAAGGCGTGATTATAATCCAATACACCCTGAAAATAGATGTAGGTATTCAAGTTATCAGTGCTTGGGTCGCGGTAATAGCTCAAATACTCGGTGGCTACGTTATTGCCGGTTGGCTGTGGGTTAAGCCACGTTAAGGTGTACTGGTTAGTAGCTTTATCATAAGTATTCACATTATAGTAAAATGGCGAATACCCCATTTGCGACTGAAAGTATGAATACCTGTTGGTATGAAATAAGCCATGAAAGTTAAGCCCGTCGGTTATGAAATTCAGTTTCTGATTTAACTCTAACTGGGCAGATAACCTTGATTCTGAATAATTTTTATGGCCACGTAGCAATGCAGCATATGGGTTGTTATATGCAATGGCGTTTGATGCTGAGCCTGCGTTGGCAGGTGCTGCGTTACCAAACAGGATGTGCTTAACATTGCGGTTGGCCGAATCGGCAGGGAAATATGCCGGGAACAATACAGGGCTGGTATGCACAGCAACATTATAAAGATCTGTCGAGAATGAAGCGTCGGCTGTAAGGGGCCCGTTATACTCATTGAACGAACCTGCAAGCCTTACAATAAGCTCGGTGCTTTTGCTTAAATTAATATTGATGTTTGAACGCAGCTGGTAATTTTCAAACTTTACGTTGTTGTTATTATTATTGGCAATATCCTGCCTCAGGATGCCATGGTCAACATTATATGAGCCTGATACATAGTAACGGGCTACATCACCGCCGCCGCTTACGCTCATGTCGGCACGCTGCGTAGCTGTGCGTTTTTTGAAAAGCATATCCAGCCAATCGACAGCGGGATAAACATACTTGTTGCTGCCTGCGTCGCCTCGTATGGTGGCTTCTGTATTTAATATTTTATTTTGAGAGAAAGGGAGCGGACTTAACGGATCACGGGTGATGGTAGCTTCGTTAAACAACTTCATGTAGGTGATTGGGTCGGCAAGCTGCAGTGTTTTGGCAGACTGTGATATGGAATTTTCCACACGTGCGTTGATCTTGGCCTTACCAACCTTACCTTCTTTGGTGCTTACCAAAATTACACCGTTGGCACCGCGGGCGCCATAAAGCGCGGTGGCACTCGCGTCTTTCAGGATCGAGAAGCTGGCGATATCATCAACCTGTAAGCGGGCAAGGTCGGTTGTAGAAAGCTCAACATTATCTATCAAAATAAGCGGGTCTTTTTTATAGCCGAAGGTGGTTACCCCGCGGATAAAGAAGCTGGAATTATCCTGCCCGGGCTGGCCGCTTGGCTGAAACGCGATGATCCCCGCCACCTGGCCGGCAAGCGCGTTGGTTAAGTTACTGGCAGGTATTTTCAGGTCGGCGGGTTTAACGGTGGTTACCGAACCTACCACGGCTTCCTTTCGTTCTTTTTTGCCGTAGGCCAATACCACAACCTCATCGAGGCCGCGTTTTGATTCTTTAAGTACAATGTTTACTACCAGTTTGCCGGCCGAAACGGTGAAGGTTTGATCAATAAAAGTTACGTACGATACTTTAAGGATAGTACCGGGCTCGGCATCTATCACAAACTTGCCGTTAATGTCGGTAGTAGTGCCCAGGTTTTTGCGGTTGATAGCCACAATGTTGGCGCCTGCAATTTTACCGCCCAGTGTGTCGGTCACGAGGCCGGTAATGGTTACTTTACTTTGCGCGTGTGTAAATTGCGCCGAGCAAATAAAGCTCAGCAATAATAATACAAAGCAATAAAAACCCGGTGCAGACTTATGAGACCGTCTAAGCTCCCGCCGGGTTTTGATCCGTAGGTAAAATTCTTTCATAAAATTGGTTTGATAATGGTTTTTTGTTTTTGAGATTTGGTTGATGGGTTTATTTGTTTTAAGTGCCATTTAAATGCGCAGATGGTAAAAGGTTTTTCCAGTGGTAAAAGGTTTAATCATTTTTTAAATATGTTAAGTTGACAATTAAAAGTTTTGAGCTGCGTTTACAGCGTATTGCTGTTTTTTAAAAAAATTAATTGGTTAAGAAATAGAGTACCTGGCACGTGTTCCCCTTGCTGTTTTTATTCTTATCGGTGTCAATTTTCAGGCTGAGCGTGTGCTGGCCTTTTTTGAGGTCGGTACTAAAGGTTACATACCAGGGCAGATAAATCCATGAACTGAACTCTGTGTACAAGTCCATCGTTTTCTCGGTGCTTCCGTCAATGCTGTAGTTGATAATACCTGCATCCGGTCCGGATACAATGGCCATCCCAATAGCCGTGCCGGTAAAGGGCAATGTTAATGATGAGCCTGGTTTGGTAGCGATAAGCATCGGTTTGTGTACAAAGCCAGGGCGGGTGCTCAGGTTATTGTTTGGTGCCCAATCGGGGTTGATGGCCCAGCCGTTTAAATTTTTTGCATTTTGAATGCTGTAATAGCGGCCATTGTTGAGGTTAAGCGCGTTAAGCGGTTTGGGTAATGGATTGGCTTTAATAGCAGCAATCTGCTGTTTGTCAAAACATGAATTAAGCAGGCTTTTTATGGTTGCGAAATAAAGCTCCTGCCCGTAAATGGCCGGGTGGAGGTCTTTAAAATCATATTGCCATGAAAATTCCTGGTTATTAAGTTTATCAGTAACTTCTTTGGCCAGGTTAATGGACGGCAAGCCGTAATGTTCTGCAATTAATTCATGATTTTTGATTTGCAGCGGGGTTTTGCCATTGTTGTAATCCCTGATCTTATCCGGATCAACAAATGACATCATGACGATGTCCATCAGCGGATTTGCTTTTTTTGCATGCCTTACGATGCCTTCCAGTGCACGTACCTCGGTAAGGCTGTCCAGTCCGTTCACGTTATCGTTTACTGCGGCTTCAACAAACATCAAATCAACCTTGCCCGAATCAAGTACGTCCCGCTGTAAGCGGAAGGCATGCGGTACACTACCCAACGAGGGAATCCCCGCCTGTATAAAATGAAAACTGGTTAAAGGAAAGCGTTCGATAAGGTAGCGGCTTATCTTTTCGCGCCAACCGGGGTTATAGGTAATTGATCCGCCTAAAAAAGCTACTGTAGCTTTCTTGCCTGCACTGAATACACTGAGACTGTTGGCCAAGCCGCTACGGGTTATAAAGTAATCGGTATATGGCAGCACTTTTTTTACCGGATAACTGTAGCCCATGATCATATCAGCCCAGCGTTCAGGATGTTCAATAGGGAAGTGGTGCCCGTTCAACTCCTGCGGACCGGCAGTTACCGGGTATATCATCATCGGCCCGCCTAACGCGTTATAGCGTTGAGCAAGGATATTGGTGTTTTCGGCATTAGGTACCAACTTGTCGTTTATACCTATGATGTGCATAACGGGTACTTTAAAAGCAGCAAGGCCATCAAGGTTATCAATAGGATTGTCTTTGTAATCAAGCGCTTGTTGTTCGGTAATGTGATACACCTGTTGCAGCTGTTTCCACAAAGCGGCATCGCCCGGGGCACTTAGTTTACCTCCCGGCCAGCTTTGAATATTGCAAACAGGGGCTTCATTATAAATGCAACTAATTTTATCAGGATTGCGTTTGGCCCAGCCATATACATATAAACCGCCACGACTAACGCCTCCAAGGGCAACTTTGGCAGCGAAAGCTTGTTTAGTTGTTAAATACTGATAAAAAGCATCCCAAACCTGCAAAGCATAAGGGCTGCCATATTGATCATTAACATTTACGAAAGCGACATGAAAGCCTTTGGTTAGCAGGATGCTGTCGATATCGGTATGCCAATCAGGAAATGAAGCCCGCCAAACCCATGGATTACCTTCGAGCGCCTTTTCAGGTTTTACATAGTAGGCTTTGTGAGCGCCTATGGTAATATTGACACGTTCAAAACCTTTCCAGCTATCATTAGCTGTATGTTGAATAGTATATAAGGCAGGGGCATTGCCTGTGTCGTCAATTTGTTGGTTTTGAGCTAAGACAGTACCAGCTGTGAACCCCAATAATAGCGTAATTAGTAAAGCTTTAATCATTCAATTTTGGATATAAAAATTCCACTTCAAAAACTTCGTCCTTTTTTTGGATTGTGGTTTTTGATTAAAAATGTTTTGTAAACTTTTAGTAGCTGGTGTTTATAATCAGGGTAAAAATATGGAGGGTATTAACAATAAATTGCACTTAAATTGATTTGTTTCGATACTATTTTGACATCGATTTTTTGATTTTGGGAAAAAGGCGACTTGCTGAAACAATTTAGTTGTATTAAGTGTAGTTTTCACAACAAAATAATATTGAAATGCAAAAAGTTGCGTAATATGGTATTAGTTGCTTTTTTAGTTCATGGTTCATTGATGATGGTTCATGGCATCAAGAGGGATGAAGGTTCAGAAACTCACGAAGTAAAACTTCGTAAGTTTGGTAAAGTTAATGTCCAATTACTGTCAACAGAGGTTCTTCCGGCTCGTCGGAATAAAGCTTGTTTTTTACAACATAACCCTTCAGTCCGTAATATAATACGTATACATAGCACACCAGCGGCGCAATGAATGCCATCCTGATGCCTGAATGGTCTGATATCAAGCCCATTATTGGCGGGATAATAGCACCGCCTACCACTCCCATAATAAGTAATGACGAAGCAACCTTTGTATAATCGCCTATATTTTTGATGCTGAGCGTAAATATGATAGGATACATCACGGAGGTAAATAGCCCTACTATCGACAGAGAAATTATGGATACATAACCACCAGTAAGTACCGATACCAATATCAGCGTAAACGCACCTATGCTGCATAGGGTAAGCACTTTATTGGGTTTAACCTGCTTAAGCAAAAACGCTCCCAGCAAGCGCCCGGTTAAAACCAACGCCATATAAAGTGTAATAAACAAGGCCGATTTTTGCTCGGTAATACCTGTAATATTTAAGGACTTTGTATACCGAATAATAAAACTCACCACGCCAACTTCCGCGCCTAAATAGGCAAAAACTGCTAATACGCCCAATATGGTATGCCTGAATTTAAATACTCCGGAGAGTTTTTGCCTGCTGTTGCCTTCATGAATTACTGGCAACTTCAAAAAATAAAGTACCACGCAAAGGGCAATAAACAACCCCGCCAGTGTTAGGTAAGGAGGAATCACAAGGTGCGCCTCGCTGTTTAAAAACGACTTAAGTTGCTCTGAGGTAAATGACTGGATGAGACTTGCCGGGATATCCTTTTCATGCAATAAAAACTTAGAGCCGATGAAGGGCCCTATTGTAGCGCCCATTGAACCAACGGCTGCAGCCAGGCTTAACCGGCTGGATGCATGATCCGGGTCGCCAAGTTTTGAAATATAGGGAGTAGCCGTAACCTCCAGTATGGCAAAGCCTGATGCCATGGTAAACAATGCCAGCAGGAACACAGGATAATACCTGGTGGTTGCTGCCGGATAAAATATGGCGGCGCCAATAGCCGCCAAAATCAAACCGGTAAGCATCCCTGCTCTGTAACCCATTTTTTCGATAAAGCGACCGGCAGGCAAAGCCATCAAAAAATAAGCGCCAAAAAATGCCGACTGGATCAGTGACGATTGCAGATCAGTTAGCTGGCAGGCCCGTTTCAGATGGGGGATGAGTACATCATTAATATTGCGGCTCAAATTCCAGAAAAACATCAGGCTCATCACTATCAGCAGCGGAGCCAGGTATTTGATGCGTTACTGTTGGTTTTGTTCATGGTTAAGATCTTGTTTTATCGTCTGTATCCAAGTTCGGCGCCGCCGCTTACGGGCATAATGCAGCCGGTTACAAACCGCGCCGCGTCCGAAAGCAGGAAAACTGCGGCATCGGCCACTACATCGCCCTCTGGGCAGTAACCTAATGCATGAATTTCATTAAGGTATTTTTCTATTGATCCGGGATCGGGCTGTTCGGCAGCCCATTGTTTAAGCAATGGTGTCCATACGCCGGCCGGCGAAACAGCATTTACCCTGATACCATATCGCGCGTAATCGAGCGCCATTGATTTGGTAAGAGCATTGATGCCGCCTTTGGTTGCGGTATAAGCAGCATGCAGGCTTTGACCAATATCGCCGGCCATACTGCTGGTATTTAAAATGCAGCCTTTTGAGGCTTTAAGTAAATCAATGCCATATTTGGTTGTCCAAAACAGGCTTTTGAGGTTAATGCTCATAAGGGCATCCCATTCATCCTCTTCGGTTTCATCAACCGGTTTTGATGGATGCGCTATAGCTGCATTGTTATGGATAGCATCGAGTTTGCCATAATGTTTCCTTATTGCATCGAAAGCTGCTTTTACGTCGGCCGCCTTTGATACATCGCCCGGAATACCTTCATGATTACCTCCAAAACGGTCGAGCGCTTTATAAAGGGTACGCTCATTTACATCCATTATAAAAATGGTTGCTCCCTCGCAGATATAAGCTTCGGCGCAGGCCAAACCAATGCCCGATGCCCCTCCGGTAATAAATATTATTTTGTTTAATAATTGGTTCATTTTTGGTTTTTAGCTGGTTACAAGGTCGCTGCTGTTGCCCGCTTCGGCAGGTACGGCGTAATAGCCCCCGCTAATATTAGCCGGATTTTTAAAGTATTTGGCCAAATGCGGTATATGTTCCAAAAATAAGTTTTCGTGACCAATAGCCACATGGTTAAACAGCACTAAGTGCTGATGGATCTGCCCCATGTCGCCAACGTGCGGAACTACCGGTATGTTGAATTTTTTTGCCAGCAGGCTTATCGTCAAAAACTCAGATACACCGCCCACCCGCACACAGTCAACCTGGCAAAAATCCATGGCGCCGGCCTGCAGAAAGTTTTTAAATATGATTTTATTAGGGATATGCTCGCCCGCAGCGATTTTAAGGGGCGCAATTTCTTTAGCTAATGTTTGATGCGCCAAAACATCATCAGGGTGGGTGGGTTCCTCTATCCAGTAAGGGTTTATGCTGCTCAGTTCTTTACAAATAGAAATAGCCTGAGGCAGGTTCCATTTTTGGTTGGCATCAAGCATAATGGTTGTTTTGTCGCCGGCTTCGGCTCTAACCAGCTTTGCCCTGCGGATATCACGTTGCGGATCATCTGAGCCAACTTTTAACTTCATGGCGGTAAATCCCCGGTCAATGGCGCGTGCTACGTTCTCTTTGATCTTCTCATCCGAATAATTAAACCAGCCTACTGATGTATCATACGCCTTATAACCTGTTTGTAAAACACCATTGCGTAATGTGCGGCCTGTAAAATTGCCCTTTAAAATGTTTTCTGCTTCATCAACGGTCAATACATCTTCCAGATAGTTCAGGTCGAGCGTGGCTACCAGTTCTTTCGGGCTTAAATCAAGCAAAAGTTTCCAGAGCGGTACCTGCCGGCTTTTGGCCCAAAGATCGAAACAAGCATTTACTATGGCTGCCAGCGCCAGCTGCATTACACCTTTGTGCGGACCCAACCAGCGGTAGGTGGGCGAATCCAGTATCGAACGGTAAACTGAACCAAAATCGGCCATAAGTTCCTCAATTTCTCGCCCCTTTAATGTTTCGGAAAGATATTGTATGGCTTTGCATACCAGGTCATTACCGGCACCAAGGGTAAAGGCCAGGCCAATGCCTTTTACGCTACTATCGGTATGCAGTTCGCAAATGGCATAAGCATACTGGGTTGAATCGTTTACTGCATCAGAACCGGCGCCATTGCCTAAATTAAAACGCTTGTCGGTAACTTCAATTTTATTGATGTACATGTAGGTAAATATATTTTGCAAATAGTTTCAGGCCGTTCTATGCCGAAAAGCCGTAATGAAATCTTGTTCCTTGTGTTTATAAATCGGTTTATTATACCTTTCCGGATAAGGTATGATGCTGTAAAATTAGCGCGGTTTGATTTTTTACTTTCACTTTAATTGGCAACTTTCGATAGTATTTTTGCTTATATTTAGCTTTTCTCTTCATGTTTTGTTAAAATGAAACCAATTTTAGCCGTATTGTCTGACGGGGTACAGTCAGAAGACCTGTTTGTTGCCAGGGAAGTAAAGCTTCCTTTTTTCTCAAGTGAGTTCCATTTTCATGAAGAATGCCAGTTGGTACACATTGTAAAAGGCTCGGGCAAGCGCATCATCGGCGATCTGGTTGATTATTTTGAAAGCGGGGAGCTTATTTTTCTTGGTTCAAATATTCCGCATGTTTGGCATAATACCCAGGAACAACCCAACGAGGATGACCCTGAACATTATGCGCATTCATTATCTATTCACTTCAATCCGTCAAAATTGCTCATGAATCTTTCGGCATTTGGTAACATACGCAAAGTGGAGTTGTTTTTAAGTAAGGCGCAAAGAGGGATGGAGCTAAAGGGTAAAAGCCGTGATATGGTAATAAAACTGATGTACCAGATAGTACAGCAGGAAGGGTTGCAAAGGATCATCACCCTGCTCGAGATCCTCAATATCATGAGTGCAGACCCGGAGCATAACCTGTTGGCCAGTATCAACTATATCAACTATTATCAATACCATGATAGTAAGCGCATGGATCAGGTATTTAAGTACATCTTTGATAATTTCAGGGAGGATATTTCACTAAATACCATTGCCGATGTGGCTAACATGAACACATTTGCCTTTTGCCGGTTTTTTAAGGCGCGTACCCAAAAGTCGTTTACCCAGTTTGTAAATGAAACAAGAATTGGTTATGCCTGCAAACTGCTAAGTAATAAAGATAACAGTATTACAGATATAGCCTATGAGTGCGGTTTTAATAATGTATCAAACTTTAACCGCTTTTTTAAAGTGATTAAAAAGGTAAGCCCGCGCCAGTACCGGAACCAGATTTTGTCTTAGTATCTGGTTATTGCTTGCCGCTTGCCGCGAAGTGAGCTTTCGCTGTAAGGTAATTTATTCCCTTAAAAATATCCCTTACCGTATCTTCAGAACGAAGCCGTGAAGCCTCACCTATGCGCCGCCGCACCCGGCAGATCCCCTCTTGTATTGATGGTAGTAACAATTCAATTACAAACCCATTCTTGCCAAAAATAAAAGTGTAATTAATACACAGTGAGTTTTTTAAATAGTAATATTGTGTTAGCCAATTGTTGAACAGCCTTTTTAGCGATACTGTATTTCATATTTTTTTGCCTTGTACATAAATCCTTTTAGCAAGGCGATGGGATTAATGCTGCTTTTATGGCTGTTCATTAAATGTAAACCAATAATAACCTCAAACATGTCATTAAAAACAAAACTCACCTTCGTTTTTTTGACAGGATTAACTTTCCTGCTCTATTCCTTTAAAAAGCCGTCTGACAAGCCGCGTGTGCTGGTGTTTTCAAAAACTTTAGGCTGGCACCATTTATGCATCCCGTTTGGGATAGCGGCCATTCAAAAATTAGGTAACGAGAATGGCTTTGATGTGGATACCACCACCAACTCTGCTAATTTTAATGACGATATTCTGAAGAAATACCGGGCAGTAATATTTAACTGCACTACAGGCAATGTGCTTAATGCGGTTGAGCAGGCAGCTTTTGAACGTTATATACAGGCAGGCGGTGGTTTTATGGGCGTACACTCTGCGGCTGATACCGAGTACGACTGGCCATGGTACGGCAAGCTGGTTGGGGCTTATTTTTCAAGCCATCCCAATAATTCCAACATTCGCAAGGCAACAATAGATGTAACCGATAAAAGCCAGCCGGCTACTGCTAACCTGCCCACAAGGTGGGAGCGTACTGATGAATGGTACAATTACAAATCTATTTACAGCGGTATCCATGTGCTGGCAAGCCTCGATGAAAACACTTACGATGGGGGTACCAATGGCGCCAATCATCCCATAACCTGGTATCATGAATTTGATGGCGGCCGGGCATTTTATACAGGCTGTGGCCATACCGACGAAAGCTACAGTGACCCCCTGTTTTTGGGGCAATTGCTCGGCGGGATCAAATACGCTATGGGCAGTGGCAAACCGCTTGATTATGGTAAATCATATTCTAAAGTAGCGCCCGATCAAACCAGGTTTATCAAAACTGTGCTGGTGAGTAACATTGCCTCGCCTATGGAACTGGCGGCGGCAAAGGATGGCCGTGTGTTTTTCACCCAGTTATTGGGCAGTTTGTCGGTTTATAATACCAAAACCAATAAATTTAAATTAATCCATAAATTCCCGATCACCTATGAAGGCGGTACGGGTGTTATCGGCCTCACGCTCGACCCTGATTTTGACAGGAACCAGTTTGTGTATATTTATTACATGCCCGCCGGGCAAACCATCGAACCGCTTAATTTCCAGCTTTCGCGCTTCAAGTTAAGTCCGGCGGATGTGCTCGACCTTAAATCAGAAAAAATCCTGCTTAAAGTACCGGTACAAAAGGTGAGCGGCGCTCACCATGGTGGCTCGTTGGCCTGGGATAAGGATAAAAACCTGTACTTGTCAACAGGTGATAGCTCAAGCCCCTTTCCTTCTGATGGTTATGCACCGCTGGATGAGCGCCCCGGAACAGAGCATTACAGTCTTGACGCGCAGCGGAGCGCCGGCAATACCAACGATTTTAAAGGCAAGATCCTGCGGATCCACCCCGAGGCTGACGGCACGTACACCATCCCCGAAGGAAACCTTTTCCCGAAAGGTACGGCTAAAACCAAGCCCGAAATTTATGTTATGGGCTGCCGTAATCCATACCGGATTGCGGTAAATCCCAAAACCTCGGTTTTATACTGGGGCGAGATTGGGCCCGATGCAGGTAAAGATTCACCGCGCGGGCCACGCGGGTACGATGAGTTTAACCAGGCGCGCAAAGCAGGCAACTTTGGCTGGCCATATTTTGTGGGCAACAACTTTGCTTACTCGCACTGGGATTTTGTGAATGCCAGGCCAGGGCCAAATTTTGATCCTAAAGCACCGGTAAACAATTCGCCGAATAACACCGGCTTAAACATACTACCTCCTGCTACCCCGGCCATGATCTGGTATCCGTATGCTGCTTCCGATGAGTTTCCCGAGTTGGGTATGGGTGGCCGCTGTGCCATTGGCGGCGATTTTTATGAGTTTGATAAGCATATTAAAAACCCGAACAAATTCCCTGAATATTATGACGGCGCCTTGTTTGTGGCCGATTGGATGCGCAACTGGGTGATAGACCTGAGGTTTGATAAGGATGAGAATTATTTACGTAACGAAGCCTTCATGCCAGCTAACGGCGATTTCCGCCGGCCTATCGATATGGAATTTGGGCCGGATGGTGCCTTGTATATGCTGGAGTATGGCTCGGTTTACGGTGCTCAAAATGAAGATGCCCGGTTGGTTAAGATTGAGTACAATACCGGCAACCGTGCGCCGATTGCCAAAGCCAGTATTTCGGATACAGCGGCATTTAATAAATTCGCCAAAACCAGGTTTTTAACCGCGGAGTTAAAAGAGTTTCCTGTTAAAAAGGAAATAGCCGGCCAGGCCCCGCTTAAGGTAAGCTTTAGCAGCCAGAACAGTAAAGATTTAGATGACGATGATAGGATCACTTACCAGTGGTTGTTTGATGGTAAAACTGTTGGGGCTGCCACACCATCGGCAAGTTATACTTTTACTAAGCCGGGCGTTTATAAAACCATTTTAAAAGTAACGGATAAGGGGGGCTTAACCGGTAGGGATACGGTAATTGTAAGGGTTGGCAATACCAAACCCGAAGTGGCCATAGCCAGTGCTGATAATAAATCATTCATCTGGAAAGGCAAACCTTTCCGCTACCATGTAGTGGTTAGTGATAAGGAGGACGGTAAAATAGATTCCAAAAGGGTAAAATTATTTTATATCTATAACCCGCAGCCCTCGGCCAATAGCACCACACAAAACTTAACGGCTTTGTCAACTACCGAGGTCAGCTATCCAGGTAAGGGGCTGATGGCTAATAGTGATTGCAAATCTTGCCATACTATTAACAAAACTGCCGTTGGGCCAAGCTTTTTAGCTATTGCAAAACGGTACAAAACACAAAAGGGAGCTATTGATCAGCTCTCTAAAAAGATAATTGCGGGCGGCGCGGGTAGCTGGGGTACCGAGCATGTAATGAGTGCGCATCCGCAACTATCAAATGCCGATACGCGAGAAATTGTGAAATACATTTTCTCGCTTACGGATAAAAAGAGCCCGGTATTGCCTTTGCCCTTAACCGGAACACTCAATCTGAAATTTAATGATGCCGAACCGCGCGGAGAATACACACTGCTGGCATCTTATACCGATAAGGGCGGTAAAGTTGTTGGTCCGCTGAAAGCTACGGATATGGTGGTGTTGCGGAATGCTGCAGAGAAGGCTGTTTATGCCGATGAGTTGAAAGGCTTTAATAGATTTAAAGATGACCTGTCGGCAGGTAACCATAAATCATATGTACTGTTTAGGAATATTGACCTGACCAACATTAGCAAGTTTGCTTATAAATATGCCTCGAAGGATTATGACGGGGAGATAGAGGTGAGGCTCGATTCGCAGGCCGGGCCGGTGATCAGTTCTGTGGCTTATTCAACCACGGGTTCCTGGGATAAAACCGGCGAAGTAACCGGGACTTTAAGTAAGCCCGTGAGCGGAAAGCACGATGTGTATTTCTTCGCGATAAAACATTCTAAGCCGAGTGACGGTATTTTAAATTTGAAGGATATTCAGTTTGTTGAGTAACGATTTCGAAGCGCAAAAATATGCAACCTCTGAAAGTGAAATGACAAAGCAGCTAAAGACTTACGAAGTTTTAAAAACTTCGTGAGTCTGGATTCTGCAATTATTAATCGTTAACCAATTTTAACCATGAAAAAATCAACCATTTTTATAGCCCTCGTAGCCGTCATGGCTTTGGGACAAAACAAAGCTTCAGCACAAGGCAAACCATTATTTACCGGCCCGATAGGGGTGCAGGCTTACACATTTCGCAGTAGTATGCCAAAAGCTACCTCTGCCGTACTGGATACTATAAAATCATTGGGCATCACTGAAATTGAAGGCGAAGGGCCGAAAGGGATGCCACCCGAAGAGTTCAGGAAAATGTGCGATGACCGCGGTATCAGCATCCCATCAACCGGGGCGGGGTATGACGCAATTGTTAATGATCCGGGTAGTGTGATCAAGCTGGCTAAAATACTGGGCGCCAAATATGTGATGGTTGCCTGGATTCCGCATGGCAAGGAGTTTATTCTGGATGATGCCAAAAAAGCTGTTACAGATTTTAATCGTGTAGGTAAGATCTTGAGCGAAGCCGGGTTAACTTTCTGCTACCATAATCATGGTTACGAATTTGGCACTTACAATGATGGTACATTGTTCGATTATATCGCCCAGAATACTAATCCCAAGTATGTTTCATTTGAGATAGATATCCTGTGGTCGTTCCACGGCGGACAGGATCCTGCCGCGCTTATTAATAAATATCCTTCGCGTATGAAGCTGATGCACCTGAAAGACATTCGGAAGGGTGTAGCTAACGACCTTACCGGCGGTACCGATACCAAAAATGATGTTGCCTTAGGTACCGGGCAAATTGATATCCCCGGAGTGTTGAAAGCTGCAAAAAAGGCCGGAATTAAACACTACTTTATCGAGGATGAAAGTCCGTCGTACAGTCAGCAATTGCCTGTTACCATTGCCTATCTGAAAGGTTTAAAGGATTAATATATGAGTAATTTAAACCGCCGACAAGTGTTAAAGGCTATAGGTTTAACAGCGGGGGCTGCCGTATTGGGTGAAGCAGGGGCGGTAGCAGCGCCCATAGCTCCAAAAGCTGGCGGCGGCTTTGTTTACTCGTTAAATATGAGTACCATACGCGGGCATAATCTTGGCTTTGTTAAGGAGCTTGAAGTAGCCGCCAAAGCCGGTTTTACCTCAGTAGAGATCTGGATAGATACCCTGCAAACTTATCTGCAAAGCGGCGGGTCATTGACTGAAGCCAAAAAGATCATCGAGGGCTTAGGCCTTAAAATTGAAGATGCCATAGGTTTTGCCCCATGGCTGGCTGATGATGAATCTACCCGTAAAAAAGCGCTGGAGCAGCTTCAACGGGAAATGGACATGCTGGCGCAGATAGATTGCCATCGCATTGCAGCCCCTCCGGCGGGCGTTACCAAAGGCCCGGTACTTGATCTGGATGTGGTAACCGAACGATATCTTACCATCCTGAAAATGGGCGAACAAACCGGTGTTATGCCTCAACTGGAAATGTGGGGGCGGCTCACAAAATCTGAAACACATAAGCCAGGTACTTTATGTAGCTACGCAATGCGGTAAATCGGATGCCCGCATTTTGCTCGATGTATTCCACATTTTTAAAGGCCAGTCGGCAGCGGAAAGCCTCAATTATGTAGGCCATCACGCACTGGATATTTTTCATGTAAATGACTATCCGGCAGGTATCAGTCCTGAGCTCATCTCCGAACCCGACAGAATCTATTGCGGAGATGGTATCGCCCCGATTAAACAGATCCTGCAAATAGTTAAAAACCCCGAACGGCCGCTGGTGATCTCGTTCGAGGTTTTTAATAAAAGTTATTATGCACAGGATGCTTTAACGGTGGCTAAAACAGCATTGAAGAAAATGAAGGAGGTGGTCTCTTGAAAAAAATATAAAAGAGGTGGGATTGTGTGATTCCCCTCTTGAGAGGGCGGAGGGGTGTGTTTCTGCTTTGATAAGTCTACCGCAGAAACACACCCCTGCTACCGCTCATTTACCCGCGCCCCCTCTCAAGAGGGGATTTTAAAAGCTCACCATCGATGAGCATAAATAAGCACCAAATATTAAATCTTTCCTTTTTTACTTCCCTTCATAAACAAACGTTACACTGTCTTTCGCTATAAGCCCGCTCATATTTTGCCCTACGTAAATAACAGTATATTTTGATGGTTTACTGATATCATAAGCCTTTAGCAGGTCAATAGTAGCCGTTAAGCTATCCTTTGGATTAACTTTAATATAGCCGCTGGGCGGGGGCGGCATAATTCTTTTGGCCATTGCGCCTTTGTACAGCATTTCCTGACCACTTGCATCTTTTACGTCGAGGTATTTGCTCATCAATGGCTCAAATGGGGTATGCCATTTGCAAAATTGACGGGCAGTGTCGGCATCGTTGTAAACGGTGAATTTTAGCTCAACGACTTCTCCAATTTTAATTGTGGGCTTTATTTGCATTTTGGCAAACAGGCTGGCGCTTATAGCAGGGGCAGAACTTTGATTTTTAGCAGAATCAGAACCGGCAGATGTGTTTTTAACATGATTAACACTACATGCCGATAAAGTAAGCAGGGTTGCAGATAAGATTATTTTGTAGTTTTTCATGTCGCAAAGGTAAGCACTTCAATTACCATTGGCCTGATAGAATTTTGAACCCGTGATTTCAGGCTTTCAGGCTGGCCCTGTTAAACCTTAAACCCCAATTTAATCCTGCCTTAATATTAGGTTGCGTAATTTTGTTGACATCATGGAGCAGATGGCTTTAATTTCTTCATTAAAACACACCGGCCCGGTCATCAAAAAAGATCAGCCGGATGACAGCTATAAATTTCAGCCCCTGCCCGAACCTTCCGGCAGTTATCCCTATCACCTATCCATACATGATGTAGTGCCCGGCATTGCTGATGACAAAATGGTTTTTCATATGGTAGGGGATACCGGCAGCATCCGTAATCCGGGGTCGCAAAGGCGCATAGCAGCTTTAATGGCTGCACAGTATGAAGCGCTTTCCGAAGCTGATAAGCCTAAGTTTTTGTATCATTTAGGTGATGTTGTTTACAACTACGGAGAGGCTCAAAACTATTATGAACAGTTTTTTGAACCCTATAGCCTTTATCCGGGGCCGATATTCGCGATAGCCGGTAACCATGATAGTGATGTAAATCCTGCTGCTGCGATGCCGTGTCAAAGCCTTGATGCTTTTACAACCGTTTTTTGTGATACTATTTCGCGCCCTGTAATGCTGAGCCGACGGATAGACCGCAAAAGCATGCCGCAGCCCAATATTTATTGGACAATGGACACCCCGCTGGCAATCATCGTCGGTTTACATACCAATGTACCTAAATACGGCGTTGTTACCCGCGAGCAGCGCGAATGGTTTATGGAGGAACTGCGATCAGCCGATATGCAGCGGCCAGATAAGACAATTATCCTTTGTATGCACCATGCCCCTTATTCGGCAGATATCAATCATGGAGCCAGTTTACCAATGATTGATTTCCTGGAAGGTGTTTTTGAAGAAACCGGCATCAGGCCTGATATGGTTTTTAGCGGGCATGTGCACAATTACCAGCGTTTCAGTAAGCAATATGATGACTTAACCATGATGCCTTATATTGTTGCCGGCACCGGAGGCTTTGATGAATTGCATCCAATTGCTTTGACCGACAATACGGGTTTTACTGCCGAAGATTCCAGGTTTGATGGGGTTAGCCTTGAATACAGTTGCGATACCCGTCATGGTTTTTTAAAGATCGCTGTTGAAAAGATTAACAATGGGCTCACCTTAACCGGTGAATATTACACCGCAGCTGATGAGGACGAAAATACAGCTGTTTTAACGGATAGCTTTGTTGTGAAGATTTGATTGTTGAGACAATGATCACTCTTTCGTCATATCCAATTCGCATCTGGCAAAGCAATGGGGTCGTTCATCTCCAAATCAATTTTATTCATTGCCGTCGACTTTAGTCGACGGAACAAATAATCAGTATGCGAAGGCTTTAGCCGAATATCGCCTTATAATTGGGCTAAAGCCCGTTTGCTTTTTGCTTTCACCGTTGACTAAAGTCAACGGCAATGATAGCTTCATTTATAAGTTTAAACAAAAACGGGAAGCTAAAGCCTCCCGTTTTTGTTTAAATTAAAGCTCAATAGCTTCTATCGCTTTATCCAAAGCTGTTTCCTGCAGACCTGGCACTTTTACCCCTTCAACCCTGAAGGTTTTTACATCTGTCATTCCTAAAAAGCCTAAAACTGTTCTTAAATAAGGCTCGGTAAAGTCGTATGGTTTCATAAAGCCTTCGGAGTATACACCGCCTGATGAGATGGCCAGGTATACCTTTTTATTTTTAACCAAACCCTCGGGTCCTTTTTCGCCGTAGCTGAAAGTTTTGCCCGCGCGGCAAATGTGGTCAATCCACGTTTTTAAGGTTGATGGAATACCGAAGTTGTACATCGGTGTATCAATAACCAAAGCATCTGCGCTCATGAGTTCGGCAATTGCCTCGTCCGAATTTTTTGCTGCTTCAGCAAGCTCCGGTGTCCTTTTTTCTTCAGGAGTATAAAAAGAGGTGAGGTGTGCTTCTTCCAGGTGCGGGAATGGCGTGGCTGTTAAATCGTGTGTGATTAAAGTATGATCCGGGTTGTGCGATTGCAGTTCACTAACAATGGCATTGCCCAACTTTACGCTGAATGATGCTTCGCCCTGGGGGCTGCTGATTAGATGTAATATTTTCATTGCTGTATATTTTGTAGCAGCAAAATTACCTTGAATAACTATCAAAAAGATACTACTATCCTAAAGGATACTGGTATCCTTCAGGATAGTAGTACTTGCCTTTCGGAGAATTATCTGAAGTTCAGGAGTACCGGAAATGTGCAGATCCGCGCATCGCCAAAATTCCTTGTTTTTAAACTTAGGGCTGTTTGGCGGAAAAATGCGTAAACAGAAAAAGCCCGTTTTAACTATAGATTAAAGGTTTTGTGTTATTTTAACCTATTCATTACCACGTATTTATACGTGTTTTAATTGCGTATAAATACGTGGTAATTAACGTGCATACACTTGCATGTTACTAAAGCCTGATGCCCAACTTTGGATTAACATCAGCAGCGGGACTGCAACCACCTATAAACATCTAATTATCATGATTTACCAAACCGTAAGTTTTTTAGCCGAGCAGTTAAATAACTATCTCAAAACAACCGACGGGAACAGCGGGCTCAGCTCAAGCTTCACCCAGCTTAAAAACGTGGCCCACCTGAGCGATGATGAGATCAAAGGACTTGAAAATATCCTGGTAACGCTGGTAAATATATCCGAAGAGTTTACCATGAAAAACATACCCAATTATGTACGCAACGGCGATGATATTAACTATCGCAACGCGCCAATGTACCTTAACCTGTATGTTTTGTTTTCGGCTTGTTTGCATTCTTCTTATGAAAAATCACTGATCTTCCTGTCTCATATCGTCGAATTTTTTCAGGGGAAGAGCACTTTTACCAAACAAAACAGCCCGACCACGAAAGTAGGCCTCGGCGATTTTCGCCTCATACTTGATATCTACTCGCCCACATTTGAGCAGGCCAATTACCTGTGGAGCACACTGGGCGGCAAACAATTTCCATATGTATTGTACCGCGTCAGGCTGATTGAAATACTGCGCGATAATGTGACCGAAACACGAGGCATCATTAAAAAGATAGAATTGAGCGATAAACTGAGCTAACGATTAGTGCCGGCGATTAACCTGTAAATTATAAACCCGATGGTACTGGACCTGAACTACGAAACGCTTTTTGAGGTTGACATCCGTCATCATTATCACCTGGATGACGGGATCACACTCTTTGACACGCTGAGTGCCGACGCGCGCCTGGCCATGCTGGAGCGTTATGATATAGGCAGTTTCATGAGCGTAACGCCTACTAAAGCTACAAGGGCAAAGTTCGCAGGCTTGCACATGGTTTATAAACAGACCGAAACCGGCATTATTACCGGCATTCCGTATACTTTAAACGGCACGAAGGAACAGCCGCAGATAGTACCGCCGGATAACACCGTATTTAGCTTTAGTATGGCTATTAACGACGGGCTTTTTGCGAACTATAGCTCACTGCCTTTAAAGGCGCCGGATGGTATGGTATACTTTTTTACCAACGACCCTTTGTATTCGCCGCGTGTGGCGCCGTTTTTAACGGCGACACCAAATGTGTACAACGCTGCCACCGACTACTACCCCGGCGATATGTTGGTTGACAACCAGGCTGCGCCAACTAAATTATTTATCGCCCAAAAAAAGAATAACCTTGACCCGGCAGCAGGCGCTACCCCGGCGGGCAATTGGGTAACTGATCCGCTGGTAAGCGGAAAACCGCTGGCCTACGCAAGTAACAACGATTTGATCCGCCAGTTTGGACGCATATTTACTTACCAGGTAACGGTGGCAAATAAAACCCCGCTACTCACTATAAAAGATCGCTTTGGCAATGTGGTAAACGTGCCCGGCAGTGTCGAAACCGGGCCTTTGAATATCATCAAAGCTGATATGGGCAATTTGCCGGAAGGTTTATATACCGCCCATTTGGCAACTACAGGTTATACTGACGATTTTCCTTTTTACTATAGTATGGACTCATCGGCCTGGGCTTTTATTGATATCTGTGTTAAAACAAGCGGTGCAACTTATAACCTGTTACAGGCGGATACTACGCTTAAATCGCCGGTGTTTAGCTTACGGTTTAAAAACCGGGCAACCTACTGGCGCTATATAGGTAAGGCTTTTGGGGCGGCATCAGTAACTGATAACGCGCTGCCCCTTACCCGGCAGGGTTTTATAGCTGTGAAAGTGAAGGATAAAAATAATCATCCCACCACTATCGACCTGCCCAATGCAACGGCATCACTTATTAAACCAGAAACTAATCAGATTTTTTCAGACATATTTTTTTAGGAAGTAAAAAACAGTAATATGGCAACAACATACAAAACTCCGGGTGTTTATGTGGAAGAAATTCCGCTCCTACCTCCATCGGTAGCCGAGGTTGAAACGGCTATCCCGGCCTTTATAGGCTATACACAAAATATTAGCTATAACGGGGCCTCGCTGCAGTACAACCCTGTCAGGATCAAATCGCTTAAAGAGTATGAGCAGATCTTTGGGTTTGCCGAGAATACCTTGTTCACCACTACCGGAACGGCAACCGGTATCAAGATCAAAAAGGCGGCGGGTGTATTTTCATTTGATGCCGCGGTTGACGATCCTTACGCAACCCTGAAATTCAGGATGTACTATTGCCTGCAGCTTTACTTTGCCAATGGCGGCGGCCCTTGTTACATTGTTTCGGCAGGCCAAACTGGTGCAGCTGTTAATGTTGACAAAGCTTTGCTTGGTAACGCGCTTGCCGCGGTTCAAAAGGAAGACGAGCCCACAATCTTACTGTTTACCGATGCCGTAACCCTTACCGCACCTGCAGATTATTATGGCTTGTTTACCGCGGCATTGGCCCAGGCTGCATTTCTGCAGGATAGGGTGGTACTTATTGACCCCTATGTGGCAGTCGCCGATAAAGGGAAAAAAGCGTTTGGTGATATTGCAACTGCGTTTCGTACGGCTATCGGGGTTAATAACCTTAGTTATGGTGCTGCCTATTATCCATGGCTGCAAACCAGCATCAACTATTTCAGCAATGAAAGCAAACAGTTGATTGTTTCCGGAACAGGCGTTACACCAACGGATTTTCCGGCCACTGCCGTTCTGCGCGACGATGCCAATACAGCCAATTCTATCTATCACTTAAATAGCGATCTGTATAATTATATCAAACAGCAAACCAGCCTGTTCTCGGTTATTTTACCTCCGGCAGCGGCAATAGCAGGCGTATACGCTTCTGTTGATAATACCCGCGGTGTTTGGAAAGCGCCGGCAAATGTAAGTCTCAACATGGTTGTGGCCCCAATGGTTAAAATTGATGACGCCGACCAGGAAGATATGAACGTTACCAGTACCGGTAAATCAGTAAATGCTATCAGGGCATTTTCGGGCAAGGGTGTATTGGTTTGGGGTGCACGTACGCTGGCCGGTAATGACAACGAATGGCGTTACATATCGGTAAGACGTTTCTTTAATATGGTTGAAGAATCGGTTAAAAATTCGACACAACCATTTGTATTTGAGCCAAATGATGGCAATACCTGGGCAAAAGTACGTGGTATGATAGCCAACTTTTTAATACTGCAATGGCGGGCAGGCGCTTTACAGGGCGCCAAGCCCGAGGATGCCTTCTTTGTACACGTTGGCCTTGGCGAAACCATGACCTCGTTGGATATACTGGAGGGCAGGCTCATTGTTGAGGTGGGCATGGCCGTGGTTCGCCCGGCCGAATTCATCATTCTTCGTTTCAGTCATAAAATGGTTCAATCTTAAATCAATTAGTCATGGCTTATAAAACACCCGGAGTTTACGTGCAGGAAATTGCACTGTTTCCGCCATCAGTTGCCCAGGTTGAAACCGCTATACCCGCCTTTATTGGTTTTACAGCTTTTGCATTAACCCCCGAAGGCAAATCATTGGTAAATGTGCCAACCCGTATAAAATCATTGCTTGAGTTTGAAAGTTTATTTGGCGGCGGCTATGTACCGGCAACCATAAAGGTTACGGTTAACCCGGCTACAAACCAGATCCTGAACGTAGTACCCGATAAACGGTTTCATTTGTATGTATCACTCAGGCAATATTTTGACAATGGCGGCGGGCCATGCTATATCGTTTCGGTGGGAGATTTCTCATCTGCAGTAACAGCGCCGCCTTTATCAGGAGGTATCGATACCCTATCGGCCGAGGATGAGCCTACACTGATCCTGTTTCCTGATGCGGTTGAGCTGGTAAGCGGCGGTAACCCCGACCTTGTTGCTTTTAGCGGTTTGCAAACCAAAGCGTTGGGCCTGTGCGCTTCCATGCAGGATAGGTTTTCGATACTTGATGTGCTGCAGGGCGATAAACGCCAGGATGTTAGCAATAAGCCTATTGATGACTTCCGGAGCTCGATAGGGATCAACAACCTCAATTATGGCGCGGCTTATTATCCCTGGATTATAACCATTTATGATGTCAATGTTGATTTCAGGCAGATGGAATTTTGGAATAATGCAGGGGTACCGGCCAAGATCACCAATTATGATGGCTTTTCAAAAAGCACTGATGAAAAGGCGCTGGTAACCAACCTGCAAAATGCTATCAAGGACACTGATAAAGTAATCGGATCTGTATTTAGCAACGCTGCTGACGCAACTGCGTTGAGGGTTGGTGGCATTGATGCCGTTAAAGCAAAGTTAACCGCACTGGCAAATAATATTGCCAAAAACATAACTCCCGATGTACAGCTAACCAGTTACCTCGATTTGTTGGCCGCCATTGTTACCGCGGGTAAAAAGGCTAAAGATGCACCCGCTGTTGGTGCGTTGTATGGCAAAGATATTGACGCATTGAGCAAAGATGCAAAACTTGCCGCTGCCGTCACCAACCTCATTGCCTACGAAAAAAATGCCAAGGTGGCTGCTAATACAACCGCCGGCCGCAATCCAGCGCCTGTTTATTCGGTATTGGATAATACACCCTGGTTAGCCAACTCAAACTATGCGGCTGTAGCTGCCAATGCAGACAACTTTACCAAGGATGCAGCCGGTGCGCTTTCCATCGTACAGGCACTACAGGATACCGTTGCCACCATTTTAACTGGTTTTGGCGCATTAATAAACGGTGCCCTGTTTTATGAAAACCTTGCCGAGCAGGCTTTATTCTCGGGGAATGTATTTTTTAGTGCCGCCAACTCGGCAATAACGCTAAAAATGAGCACTATTCCGCCGTCAGGGGCAATAGCAGGAGTGTATGCCAATGTCGACGGTACCCGGGGTGTTTGGAAAGCACCTGCCAACGTAAGCCTTAACAATGTGATAGGTCCCGCTGTGAAAATTGACAACAGCGACCAGGACGATATGAATGTTACTGCCACCGGTAAATCAATCAATGCTATCAGGGCTTTTGCGGGTCGGGGAACTTTGGTTTGGGGAGCGCGTACCTTAGCAGGTAATGATAATGAATGGCGCTATATTCCTGTCAGGCGTTTCTTTATCATGGTTGAAGAATCAGTTAAAAAGGCTACTTATCCTTTTGTATTCGAGAGCAATGATGCCAACACCTGGACAAAGGTGCGGGTAATGATCCAGAACTTTTTAACGCTGCAATGGCGTGCCGGTGCCTTACAGGGCGCTAAACCCGAAGACGCATTTTTTGTACACGTTGGCCTTAACGAAACCATGACCGCGCTCGACATTTTGGAGGGCCGTATGATAGTTGAAATTGGTATGGCTGTAGTAAGGCCTGCCGAGTTCATCATCCTCCGGTTCTCACACAAAATGCAGGAGAGTTAATTATATAAAAGCTTAAAGCGGAGTGCATAAAGCTATTAATTACTTGATTTGAAGCTAATTAATAGGTTCTATATAAATCAATGAATTTCATTTAAAACAAATAAAATGGCAAATTATCCTCTACCCAAATTCCATTTCCAGGTTGACTGGGGTGGCACACGCATCGGTTTTACCGAAGTAACTGGCTTACAAATTGAAACCGAAGTGGTTGAATACCGCGAAGGCAGCAGCAAGGAATACAATAAGGTAAAAATGCCCGGCATGCGCAAATACGGTAACATCACCCTAAAACGCGGCACATTTGCTAATGATAACGAGTTTTATGATTGGATGAACACCGTAAAACTAAACCAGATAGATCGGCGCGACCTTACTATTAACCTGCTTAACGAAGAGCATCAGCCGGTAGTTACCTGGTCGGTAAAAAATGCATTCCCGGTTAAGATCCAGTCGGCCGATTTGAAGGCTGATGCCAACGAGGCCGCAATTGAAACGCTTGAGGTTGCACACGAAGGTTTAACCATCAAAAACGGCTAATCATGGCCTTCGACGCTAAATCGGGTTATCCGCCTTTAGGTTTTCACTTTAAGGTGGTTTTTACAGGCATTGGCGATGAAGAAATCGACAGCCGGTTCCAGAACGTATCGGGCCTTTCCATGGAGATGGAAACAGAATCCAAAAAGGAGGGCGGCGAAAACCGTTTTGAACACGCGCTGCCGGTAAGGGCCAAGTTTCCGGCACTGGTGCTGAAGCGAGGGCTCATTACCGAATCAAAACTGCTGATGGACTGGTGCAATAACGTGTTCAATAATTTTATTATCGAACCCAAAGACCTGACCGTAAGCCTGCTCAATGAAGAACATGACCCGCTTTTAACCTGGAATGTAGTGCAGGCCTGGCCAAAAAAATGGAGCCTGAGCGATTTGAATGCCGAGCAAAACAGCATCGCAATTGAAAGCTTTGAGCTGCAATACCAGTATTACACCCTTCAAACCTGATGTTATGCCAATTGAGATCAGAGAACTGAACATCCGCGTGAGCGTAAATCAAAGCCCTGCCGAACAGGATTCAAAGCCCTCGGGTGTCGGTGGCGGTAGTGGCGGTGGAGGCGGTGATAAAGATGAGATCATTGCCGAATGCGTGGAGCAGATACTGGAGATTTTGAAAAATAAAAACGAACGCTGATGGCCGATAACGTAACCAAAATGAAGATCGTGGCCTGGTCCGATCCGAAGAGCAAAAATGAAGAAGGCTCTATGTTTGTGCAGGTCAACCCCGAAAGCTACAGCCAGAAGATTGAGATCAAGTATTCTGACAAGCAGGCGCAGGGAACATCGGGCAAGCTGCCTAAGTTTTCCAAAATCGAACCGCAGAAGATGGATTTCGAGCTGATGTTTGACAGGACCGGGGTTATCAATGGCGCTACAGCCGGCGATTTAGGGGTTGATGAAGATATCGATAACCTACAAAAGCTCATCATCGAATACCAGGGCGATAAGCACCGGCCAAGGTTTGTAAGTATCTACTGGGGAACGCTTCAGTTTGACGGCGCCCTGGAAACAATGGATATCAGCTATAAACTGTTTGATAGCCAGGGCCGCCCGCTCAGGGCCATTGTAAAAGCTTCGTTCATTGGTTCGGTTGAGGATAAAAAACGCGTTGCAAAAGAAAACGCCCAGTCGCCCGATTTAACAAAAGTGAGGGTGATCAACGAAGGGGATACATTGCCGCTGCTCTGCTACCAGATCTACGGCGATTCAAAGTATTACATAGAAGTAGCCCGGGCAAACAGCCTCAACGATTTCAGGTACCTTAAAACAGGCACAAAGCTCAAATTTCCACCATTAAATCAATAACAGATCATGGCAGATAGCCGCACCATAGAAACCACCCGGCCAAGTACCGTTGTTACCCCGATTGTGAAAATTGAGGGTACCGAGATACCCCGCACCATGCAGATGGAGGCTATGGTGATTGATAAAGGTGTAAACCGTATTGCTGCTGCTAAACTGGTAATTATTGATGGTGATACCTCGGCCCAAAAGTTTGATGCCAGCAACGGCGACTTATTTATACCGGGGAAAAACATCGAGATCCTTTGTGGTTATGAATCAGATAACTACACACTGTTTAAAGGGGTGGTTATCAAACATAGTATCAAGCTGCGCAACAGTGGCTCGCAACTGGTTATCGAATGCCGCGATAAGGCCATTGCCATGACCCTTGCCCGCCATAGCAAGTATTTTGGCGAAAACGTGAAGGACAGCGATGCTATAACTACTATAGCTGGCACTTACAGCGGTTTAAGCACCGATGTTGCCGATATGAATATCACCACCAGCGACCTGGTGCAATACGAAGCCACCGACTGGGATTTCATAACCGGCCGCGCTGAACTGAACGGGATGCTGGTTTATACCGATGATAATACCCTTTCCATCAAAAAGCCGGAAATAAGCGGCCCCGCGGTTGTGGAATTATCATTTGGCGCTACCATGCTAGAGTTGGATGCCGAGATTGATTCAAGGATCCAGTTCCCTTCCATAACCGGCCGCACCTGGAACCCGGCATCGCAGGAAATTGAAAAGGTTGATGCTAACCCGCCATCGGGCGAGCTGAATGGTAACCTGACAGCCGATGACCTGGCAGGGGTGTTTAACGAAAGCAACTATCACCTCAATCATAGCGGTAAGCTTTCGCAGCCCGAATTGCAGGCCTGGGCAACATCGCTCAAGCAAAAACAGGTGCTTTCAAAAGTGAGGGGCAGGGTGAAATTTAAAGGCATCCATACAGTGAAACCGGGGATGATCATCAAACTCAGTAACCTGAGCGATAGGTTTAACGGCAACACCTTTGTAAGCCACATTCAGCATCATATCTCAGCCGGTGACTGGCAACTGGAAGTACAGTTTGGTTTGGATCCGCAGTGGTTTACCGAAAAGTTTGAAACCAGTATAAAGCCCGCTTCGGCTTTGATCCAGGCAGTGCCCGGGTTGCAGATTGGCGTTGTAACCCAATTGGAAAGTGATCCTGATGGTGAATGCCGCATACTGGTACGTATGCCGGTGATCAGCGCTGATGATCAGGGGATTTGGGCGCGTGTAGCAACTCTGGATGCCGGCAAGGAACGCGGAAGTTTCTTTTTGCCCGAAGTTGGGGATGAGGTAATTGTTGGTTTTTTAAACAGCGATCCTCGTAAACCGGTGGTACTGGGCATGCTTAACAGCAGTAATAAAAACGCTCCTTTAACCGCGGCCGACGCCAACAACCAAAAGGGTTTTGTAACCCGCAGCAAAATGAAGCTCATTTTTGATGACGATAAAAAATCGGTAACCATCGAAACACCGGCCGGGAAAAAGATCATCATGGACGAGGATGCCGGGGCGATTGAGTTAAAGGATGAGAACAACAACTCGATAAAAATGAACAGCGATGGCATCACCATCGAAACCCAGGGCAAACTTGTACTTAAGGCTCAGCAGGATTTTAACGCCGAAGGAATGAACCTGGGTCTGAAAGCCAATACCGCCCTTTCGGCCGAAGGATCGGCCAGTGTGGAAGTAAAATCAAGCGGTACGGCGGCACTGAAAGGCTCAATTGTACAAATAAACTAATAACAAAAAATGGCAGCAGCAGCAAGGATAGGCGATATGCACGTATGCCCTATGTTCAACGGGCCTTCACCTCACGTAGGCGGGCCGGTAATAGGGCCGGGGGTACCAACGGTGCTTATTGGCGGTATGCCGGCCGTATGCGTGGGCGATATATGTACTTGCGCCGGTCCGCCCGATTCGATAATCATGGGTTCGGCAACGGTGCTGATAGGGGGGAAACCCGCCGCCCGCATGGGCGATAGCACAGCCCATGGCGGATCAATAGTGTTAGGCTGCCCAACAGTAATAATCGGAGGCTGATCAATGGAACCAAAAATACCTTTTATAGGCAGGGGATGGAGCTTCCCGCCAAGCTTTGACAAGGCTGCCGGTAAAATTGAAATGCTTACCGACGAGGCCGATATTGAGAGCAGTTTGGGCATACTGTTCAGCACCCGGCTCGGCGAGCGCATTATGCAGCCAACTTTCGGGTGCGATTTACAAAAGATAGTTTTTGAAGCTGTGAACCTTACCCTCAAAACCTATATCAAAGATTTGATTGAAACCGCCATACTGTATTTTGAACCCAGGATAACGCTAAACAGCACCGAGGTTGACACCAGTATGGATAACGAAGGGATTTTGCTTATTAAGCTCAATTACACGGTACGTACCACCAATTCAAGGTACAACTACGTGTTCCCTTATTATAAAAATGATGTTACCAGCATAACTACCAACCAATAAGAACTAACCATGGCCTGTAACGATAAAAATCCGCTTCAACGTGATGGCTCAAGCCAGTCACAGCGCTTCCTGAAAGCGCTTGACCCAGCCTACGCCCCAATTGAGGAATTGGGCATGGAAGACTGGCTGACGTTCGCGGCTGCTTATGCCGATAAAATAAACTATTATACCCTGAAAGACAGCAATTACCCCCAGGGCGATTGGAAATCGTTTTTTATCCAGGATAAAAAAGCGCTGCAGGATTTTTTGAAGCAGGTTGAGGTTAAAATGGAGAATGCCAGTCTGGGTTTTCCCGACCCAAGCATTAAAAGCGATGTAGAGCCACACCTGGCGCTGTTCATGTGTTTTATTATGCTGCTGCAACACTCAGAAGACGCATTGA
This sequence comes from Mucilaginibacter sp. R-33, assembly GCF_049949235.1. NCBI lineage: Bacteria > Pseudomonadati > Bacteroidota > Sphingobacteriia > Sphingobacteriales > Sphingobacteriaceae > Mucilaginibacter > Mucilaginibacter sp. R-33. The sequence goes on along the minus strand of NZ_CP188089.1, from coordinate 3,134,955 downwards.
ACCAGTTTACCGGCCGGCACCTTGATTTTTACTTTAAGCGGGTATTGCAACTGCGTAACCGCCCCGAAGTACCTGACAAGGTACACGTTATATTTGAACTGGCCCGTAACCTCACCGGTTTCCTGTTGCCGGAAGGCACACCACTTGATGCCGGTAAAGATAAAAGCCCCAAACCCAAACCGGTTGTTTTTAAAACAAACGCAGAGCTGGCTGTAAACAGCGCCACTATAGCGGCCATGAAAAGCTGGTACCAATCGCCGGCGGATAAAAAGGTAGCCTATGCCGATGTTACTTTTTCGGCCGATGGTTTGGGTACACCTTTTAAAGATGATGTACCTAAGTGGAATCCTTTTGGCAGCAAGAGCTGGCCAACAGCATCAATGGGCTTTGCTTTTGCATCAAAAGTATTGCTCATGAGCGAGGGTGACCGTACCATAACTTTAACACTCAACTTTTCGGGGCTTGGTACTACTATTGATCCTGCACTGCTTGCCCAACTGTTTAAGGTTTTTTTAACATCCGAAAAAGAGTGGCTGCAGGCCGATTTTCCAACTACAGATGCCTTTAAGGTTAATCAGCAGCAAATTATTATTACAGTAAATATACCGGCAAAGGCTAAGGCTGTTGTGCCCTATGATCAGGCTATTCATAAAGAAAATTATAAAACCGATTTCCCGGTAATCCGCCTGCTGATGAGTGTTCAGGATAATGCCTATCCTGTTTATGTTGCGCTGAGTAAAGCTAAGCTCAATAATGTGCAGATAGATGTGACTGTGAAGGGCATGAAAAACCTGGCTGTTGAAAATGATAACGGTAAAGTTGACCCATCAAAGCCCTTCTTTGCCTTTGGCGCACTGCCAAAAGTTGGCTCAACCCTATACATCGGCAGTACTGAGATCTTTCAAAAAGAGTGGACAGAAATTACGCCTCATATAGATTGGAAAGGCGTACCTGATGATCTGAAAAGTTATTATACGGCTTATCGTACAGATTATCTCAAGTCGACATTAAGTCCCGGTGCATATAACATTAACGCCAGTAATGAGGCTTCCGATACTACGGGGACCTCGAGGGTGATAACTGCCAAAAGTGATTTTAAAGCAAAAGTAGCCTATATCAAAAATGGTGCATTGTTCCCAAGCGAAGGCAGCGAGATCAATGTGCTCGATAATACCTTTACACTTAAGCCGGATGGCGTTCAGCAAGCGGTAAATCCCGCACCTTATTTTATTAATAAATACCTGTATTTTAATGTATCGGGCTCTTTTAAACAGGGTAGCTGGCCGCAGGCCGAAAAGGCGTTGGTGCAACAGTATGTGCAACCTATGCAGATGTTTTTCCCGGTGCTGGGTTTTGTTGGTTTTCAGCAAACTGCTACCACACTTCAAACACAAACCGAAAATTTCTCAGCAGGAGTTAAGGATAATTATATCCTTATAAGCCTTGAAAAGGATTTTCTGCATAGTATATATCCGCAATTGTTTGCCGCTGCCATGACAGATACAACAAGGGCCGCGCTTATCCCTAAAGAACCCTATACTCCCGAAATAGCATCGCTCAAGCTCGATTACAAGGCATCGGCTAAAAATAAGATTGACGATTTGACCGGCAGTAATGATAACCCTGGTTTGCTGGCTGATTACGTGAACCATAACGTTCAATTTTTTCACGAAACACCATTTGGCCAGGCCGAACAGCATGCTTTCCTCAAAAAACAATATCACGGGCTTATCGACGGGAATATTACTGCTATACCGCAAGCTCCAGATCTAGCAGCTTTTTACATAGGCATTGCGGGTATTGAAACGGGGTCTGTAGCCAGTATTCTTTTCCAGGTAGCCGAGGGCAGTGAAGACGCGCTTGCTCCCTCGTTCTCGGATACTATTCAACCTAAATGGTATTATTTATCGGGCAATGAATGGCTTGCTTTGGATAAAAGCAATATCATCAGCGATGATACCAATGATTTTTTACGCTCGGGGATCATCAAGTTTTTAATCCCCGAAGGCGCTACAACCAACAATACATTCCTAAACCAAAGCCTCACCTGGCTTGGGGTTGAACTGCCAACTGCAGTAACGATAGATTCGGTTTGTAAATTCATCAACGTACATATCCAGGCTGCCGAAGCCGAATTTGCCGATAATGATAATGAACTTTCGCACCTGGAAACCGGGTTGCCTGCAGGTACCATCAGCAAACTGCTCGACAGGCTGCCGCAAATCAAATCGGTTACTCAGCCATATGCCTCGTTTGGCGGTTTACTGCCGGAAGATGACGGCGCTTTCCGCCTGAGGGTAAGTGAACGGCTGAGGCATAAACACCGGGCTGTCACCATCTGGGATTATGAGCACCTGGTAATGGCGCAGTTTCCGCAGGTATTCAGGGTTAAATGCCTTAACCATACCAACGATAATATTGAAGTTGCCCCGGGCAGCGTAAGGGTGGTAGCCATACCTGATATCCGTAACCAGATCAGTTTTGATCCATTTAAACCTCGCGTAAGCAAAAATACCCTGAGCGAGATCACCAAATATCTGTCGGGATTAAACTCTATGCATGTTGACCTGCTGGCTATTAATCCTGATTATGAAGAGGTAATCCTTGATTTTAAGGTGAAATTTTACTTCGGACTGGATGAAAACCTATACGCGGCTAAGTTGAATACCGATGTGATTAATTACCTGTCGCCCTGGGCTTTTAACCGTAATGCCGATATTGATTTTGGCGGCATCCTGTACAAAAGTGTGGTGATCCGCTTTATTGAAGAACTACCCTATGTTGATTATATAGCCGATTTTAAGATGTACTTCACAGCATCGGGGCCTGCAAACCCCGATGTTTTGGAGGCAGGCAATTCAAAGGCAATCCTTGTATCGGCAAAGCAACATTTAATTGATACCAAAACCATACCTACATGCCCATGATTGATCAGTTAACCATACCGAAACAAATTGATACCAGCCTTGGGCCCGAGTATAATACTTTGCGCACCGAAGGTATGCAGCATATCCGCGACCTGGCCAGTGACATTTGGTCGGATTATAACGTGCATGACCCAGGTATTACCACGCTGGAGATGCTTTGCTATGCACTCACTGATTTGAACTACCGCATTACCCTGCCCGTTGAAAATATTTTAGCGGTTGATCATGACAATACCACCAGTATGCATGAGCAGTTCTTATCTGCCATAAAAATATTGCCCACTTACCCGGTTACCCCCGACGACTACCGTCAATTATTTGTGCGGATAGATGGTGTGCGGAATGCCTGGATCAAAAAATCGCCCCATAGTATCATAGCCAACTATAAACAACCTGATGGTAAACCGTTGCTGCGTTATGCCAAACCCGGCGAAAATGCCCTAACCGGTAAAGAAGTAAAATTCGATCTAAAAGGTATCAACGATATCCTGATTGATTTTGAGGATTTTCCTGAATTGGGTGGTGATGCGGCTAAGATCAAAGCGAAACAGGATGACATCATCAAACAAATAAAATCAGTATACCATTACTTCCGCGAATTGTGTGAGGATCTTGACCAGGTAAAGGCCGTTGAAAACCAGGAAATAGTTATCTGTGCCGAAATTGAGCTTCAGCCCCAGGCCGATCCTGAAATGATCTGGGCGCAGATCATGTTTAATATTGAGCAATACCTTACACCCGATATTAAATTTTATCTGCTTAAAGAATTGCTGGATAAAGGCATGCAGACCGACGAGATCTTTGAGGGCCCGGTACTTGATTTTGAAAACCTGCAGGGTATTGATGCCAAATTTGCTAAACAAGGGTTTATCATCCCGACCGAACTTGCGGCCTCGCAATTGCGTACAGAGGTGCGCCTGTCTGATCTGTACCGCATTATCATGGAAATTGACGGTGTACGATTGGTGAAAAGAATTTCCTTTGGTTTTTGTGGCTGTACCGCGCCGCAGAGCGAGGTTGCCGATAAGATCTATAAATCAAACGAATGGCTACTTTGTGTACAGGATGGCCATAAACCTGTTTTATGCGAAACCAATTCATCATTCACATTTTATAAGGATGTGGTGCCTATCGAACTGAAACAGTCCGAAGCCCAGGCAGATCTTAACCAGCTTCGGAAAGACTGGCAGGACAATGTAGAGGCAAAAAAGATAGTTGATTTGCCGGTACCCGAAGGCGATTACAGGGATATAGGGCACTATGAAACCCTGCAAAATCAGTTTCCTGAAAATTACGGTATCTCGCCGCTGGGCTTGCCCGATACTGCTACAACTGAACAAAGGTCGTTGGCTTTACAACTTAAAGGGTACCTGTTGTTTTATGATCAGGTGCTGGCTAATTATTTTGCCCAGCTTTCAAACGCCCGGATTTTGCTTACTGCCGACGATAGTATCCGCAAAACCTATTTCAGTAATGCGGTAAATGGCATCCGCGATGCGGAAAAGCTGTTGGATGGTTATGCCCAATGGGAGAAAACGGTTGATGATGTAATTAAAGAAACCGGGCAGGATAACTATCCCGAACGGAAAAATAAATTCCTCGATCATTTGCTGGCCCGTTTTGCCGAGCAGTTTAACGAGTACGTATTTTTAATGTACCGCATTTACGGCGAAGATTATCAGCGCAATATCATCAGGCATAAGGTTAAGTTTTTGAAAGACTATGACCAGATGAGCATCTGCCGCGGCAGCGGGATGGATCTGTACAATGCCAAAACACCCGATCAGCAATTGGTGAATGTATCGGGCATGGAAAAACGGATCTCGATGCTGCTCGGTTTCTCTAACTATAAAATGCAGCAGTTAAGTGTTGAGGATTACCTTTTGTTTAAGGCCGATGCCCTGCATTATAACTGGACAATATCGCAGCTTGGCGTAGTTAAATTTAAAGGCAATGCCAACTTCCTGAAGGAGATTGATGCTTATGAAGACCTGGGCCTGGTATCTGTACTGGCTTGCGACAGGGAAAACTATCGTTTAAGTCCGGGTCCTACTGCCGGCAAGTACGTGTATAACATAGCCAACTCTGCTGGTACTTTGGTTACCCATAATGATATGGAGTTTAGCGCTGCTGCCATCGAAACCGAAATTGCATTTGTCATCAAGTTTATGCAAAACGATTTCAAGATGGAGGGTATGTATGTGATAGAAAATATTCTGCTGCGCCCGCCATTTGATTATACCGGCGATGATAGTACCCACCACCAGTTTATGCCGGTTTGCCTTGATCCTAACGGTGTGTACTGCGAGCCGCTTGATCCATATTCGTTCCGGATTTGTGTGATACTGCCGGGGTACAGCGTAAGGTTGCGAAACACAGCCTTCCGAACCTATGCCGAGCGGCTCATCCGCACCGAAACACCGGCCCATGTGTTGCCGCGCATCTGTTTCATCGGGCATGATCAGATGGTTGGTTTTGAAGCGGTTTATAAAGATTGGCTTGCTGCCAAACACATAGCGGTAAGTACCGATACGCCTATAGACCCTGTATTGAACAGCAAATTTATTGATGTACTTGAAAAACTATACACTGTTTATCAGCAGGGCCAGCTAAGCGATTGCGACGATGATACCCAGGAAACCAACCCGATAATATTGAACAAAACCAGCCTTGGCACCTTGCAGGGCGGCACAAATAATAACAGTTAAAACCTAAATGAAAAAGCCATGCCACCAGTAACCAACATAAAGCTCACCGATATAACTTTAGAGTATAACTCCTTTGTTGACAGCCAGGTGCTTACAGCCAAACAGCTGAATGATATTGTAGAGTTTTTTGAAGATCAGCAGCGCCTTACCCGTACCTGTTTAATTGGTGTTGGCCTGGTATGCGGCTTAAGTTTCAAAGGCGATGCCAACGGCATAACCATAGGCAAGGGCTGCGGCGTAACTACCGACGGCGATTTGCTTTACATGCCCGAAACAACCTATAAAAACTTCAGGGCCTATGATAATTCGCTGATCAAATACCCGCCGTTTTATCCCATGGGCACCGATGCCGCACAAATGGCTTTATGGGAGCTGGTAACACCCGATGATAAAGGCGCTTTCCCGGTTGATAGTTTTGCCCTCACCAATTTTAAATCAAAGGCTGGTAAGGAACTTACCGAAATGTACGGCCTGCTTTACCTGGAGTATTATTCTAAAGATCCGGATGCCTGTACGGCTATTGATTGCGACAATCAGGGCCGCAAGCAGGTAGCCAAACCCAAAGTGCTGCTTATTGCACAGGCAGATATGAACCAGATCATTGAGCAAACCGGTTCGGAGGTTATTTATGACGATATCTACAAAAAGTATTTCAATGCTTATAACGCGTACTTTGATGCCCCTGTGCTGGCGGCAAAACGGGTGTTTTTCAATAAGCAGACTACCGCTTCATCATCAGCGCTTACCGCTGCCTTTTCAAAAATTGCAAATGATGGTGCCGGTGGTTTATCAAGTGCTGTTCAAACGCTCTACAACACATTCAAATTCGCGCTCGATCCGCAATCTGTTTATCCTATTACCAGTATCGTTGCCAATATCAATACAACGCTGAGTAAAGCTACAGCCCCAATGCAGGCGCAATATCTGTATGATTTTTACAAAGATCTGTTAACCGGGTATAATGAATTGAGGGCTATACTTTCGGATATCATTTACCAGTGCTGCCCCAATATTTATGCTTTCCCCAAACATATTATGCTGGGTGCTTTAAATGTTACGCCTACGGCCAAGCCAACGCCATATCGCCATAAATTTTATGCCTCGCCGGCTATCAGCGCCAATAAAGATAAGCTGAACATTGCCATTAACCTGCTCGACAGGCTGAACGTTATGAGCAGCGGGTTTACGCTGCCTCCGAGCCCGGTGGTGAAAATAACACCATCTACAGATAACAGTAAACCTTTAGAGGCAAGGGCTATCCCTTTTTATTACGGCAAACCGGTCGACCTGGCTCAAAAGTGGAGTTATAACCGGTGGCTGCAGGGCACAGATAAGCTGATCCTTGGTTATAATGCCGGAGCTTATTCGCCCGCAAATGATATGGTGGTAAATCCGCTCGCCTATTCAATCGACTCCAATAATTTTTTCAGGATTGAAGGGCATATCGGCAAGAAATATACCGAGGCTATTGCGGCGGTTGATAAGATCAGGCAAGACAGTAACCTGCCATTTGATGTGGTTGCCATCCGTTTGGGGGATGTAAGCCTTAGTGATATTGATATCGATGATTATGCCTGCCAGTTTAATGATCTGGAGGCTACATTAAAAGCTTTCCAGGCAGAGCAGAATTGCCTTTATGGTGATGTAAGCAAGTTTTTTTCAAGCTTTAATACCAAAACAGGTTATTCGGTGGCGAATGAGATCCGGTATCAGGCGGCCCAGCAGAAACTGGAATTGGCCAATGAGGAAGAAGCAGCCACACCTAAAATGCGAATGGCTGCTGCCAAAACAGCGGATACCGGCGAAATACAGGCAACTGCACGTGAGCAGGTAAGCAGCGGATTTGCGATCAATAAAAGCACCGATAAATATGTGATGGACGGCGGCATCGACGCGGTTGACAATAATATCAATATTGCTCAAGGCAGTATAGGTTATTATGTAGATCAGATCCGCAGGCAGGGCGGGGCCATCAGTATTTCTGACTATGCAGATGCCGCAGGCAAAACTGTGGATACCTCTGCAACAGGTTCATATGAACAAGCTATTGCTGTGGATATCCCTGTGCGTATGATAGCCGGTACCCGTAACATAAGCCAGTGGCTACCCGACAGGCTGGTTGATATTGACGAAGATACCATTGATAATTTTACAGCCCGCCTGGATGACCTTTGCAATGAAGTAAAGTTGGCTGCTCAAAAAAGCCGCCAGATTTTTGCTAAAAGCGACTATGTACGCAAAGGGTACGAAGATGATTATGAATTACAGTTATGGCGCTTATCTGAAAATTGCTGTGCAGGCCAGGCGCTTGCCGTAATATTAAAGGAAATACAGGACCGCAAAACCAAGCTGCTGCAACAGCTTACCTTTTCGGCCTATGCCGCCAATCATACCGGGTTAGAACACCTGGCAGGTGTGCCGGCGGGTGGTACCTTTGTAATGGTTTATGCTACCGCGGTAGCTGCACCCAGTCCAACCACCCCTTCAGGCAAATCTCCGCTCGAAGACAGGTTAAAGGCGCTTGAAAGCGAACAGCAGTTTGTAAAAGGTTTTGCAAGCGATAGCGACGCGATGGCTTATATCGCCAAAAATACCGACTATGATGACATTGCCGATGCTGTAAAATATTATGAAAGGCGGTCGAAACGTAAATATACCCCGACAAATGAGGCCGAGGTTATCAAGAAAACTCAGGCTTTGGCACTCGAGCTGGGAAAATCAAGGGCCGTAACTGCAAACCCTGATGTGCCTGCTGATATCGTATTTGCTGATTTTTGCCTGCCGTATATGTGCTGTTCCGATTGTCCGCCGGTAGCATTTATCATGCCTAAGCCACAGGTAGGACTTAGTTTACCTAAAGCCGTAGCATGTTCTGACGAAGGGTTGCTGCAGTTTAAAGTTAGTCCGGCTGATGGCGTTATCAAAGCCTCGGCTGGTTTTGAAACTACAGTTGTAACTAAAGACGCTATAACCTATTTTGATACAACTAAAGTCAAAGACGGTACATTTGGCCAGCAGATTAAATTTACTGTAAATGATCAGCCAACCGATTGCACCATTACCGTATTCAAACATCCGGCTGTTAAACCTGCGGCCAGCATAAGTGACACCACGCAGTTTGCCGTATTTATTCAGCTAACGGCTACAATCAATCAGGCAGCAGGTGATACATTTGCCTACACATGGACAATGCCCGACGGGCAGGTACATGCTAATCTGGCTAAGCCGGATGATAACATTACCTTCCAATATGCTGATCTTCGTGCCAAATTCCCTGATGGTAAACTAACCTTCACCTTGTCTGCCAATAACCATGATTGTACCGATTCTGAACAGGTTACTATTACAGTAGAGATTCCTGAGGAGCCGGTAGACCTACAGTTAGCCGCCGGCGAAGTTTGTTCAGATCAGGGTAATATAAACTTCACTGCCGTACAACCTGCAACAGGGATTATCACCTCAAAAATAGCGGGAGATGCAGTAAAATTATTGGGGAGCCAATGGGTGGTTGATCCATCCAAAGGTCCTTATGATGTCAGCATCAACGACTTTATGGTGAACGGCAAACCGGTTCCTGCTTGTACGCTCATAATCCATGAGCATCCGCAGGCCTCTTTTGACTATAAGGTAACTATGGATAATGAAAAAGGTGCTGCCACTGTTACTTTAATAAATAAAACACCTAATCCCGGCAGCTTTAAGTTTACATGGACATTTGACGATGGAACTACCAGCAATGAGGTAAACACGGTCAAAGTGTTTGATATGCGCCAGTTTCCACGAGGCCGTAATACAGTTATTACACTTACAGCAGTGAATGGTAAGTTTGAGAAGTGTCGTGCCGTGTTTACGCCTACGCCGCCTGTTGCTTTGCCTCCTATAACCACCACTCCGGTACTTACCCACTTGCCGCCGGAAACCACTACACCGGTAGTTACTAAGGTTCCGCCTGTGATTACTACACCGCCAACGGGTACTACTGTACCGCCGGTGATTACAGTTAAGGATACACCTGCGGTAACACCATCGGTAACGCCAACACCAACTGTAACACCAAAAGCAGAACCATCTGTGATTAAAACGAGTACAACTGTAACACCGGCGGCTACACCGCCGGCAGATCCGGCTGTAACTCCTGTGACACCAAAAATAGCTCCGAAGATTATCAAAAAAGATCCGGGTACTACAGATCCGGGCACTGTTAAATAATGTTGAGCTATGGCAGGTAGCACACATATCATCCATAAGCTGATACTTGATATTGAAGTATCACACCGAAGCACTGCCCAAAAGGTGCAGGACGAGGCCGTGCGGTACTTTGAACAGGTGCTGCTCAAAAAACTGGAGCAATTGCTGGATGATATGGATCTGCCTGGTCATGTTTTGATAGATAAGATTGATATTGATCTGGGTTCGGGTAAAATGGAAGATGTTTTTGAGCAACTGCAATTTAGGTTATCGAAGGCGCTTGAGCCAGCTTTAAACCCCGGTTTGCTGCCCGACGGAGATGAGCCGGATAATGTCATTGATTATTCACTACTTACCGATGAACAGCAGGCTTTTAATGTATTTATTTATTTCCTTAACACGGGCAAGCTTCCATGGTATGCTGTTGCTGCAACAGAGTGGCTACAGCAGGAAGATGTTTGGTTAAATAAATTATCGGGGCAGTTGATCAATGATAACGTTTATCAATCAAAACTTATCAATCTTTTTAAGAGCTCACCTCTTGCGGCAGCCAGGTTATTCAGCCAGTTTGGTATGGCTTTTATTAAAAAGCTGGCAATGGTTTTACTTCAGGCCGAGACTTATGGATTTCAAAAAAAGGTCGACGCTGTTGTTGAAGAAATCAGGCGTTTGATAACTGGTGAATCAGCAACAAACATACACGCTAACATTAAAGAGGTTTTACCGGCGGAATTTAATAGCGACTCCGGGCGGCAGATCATTGAAAAGCTCTTGCTGATGATTTGCCTGCGGACAGGCCATAGTGAATTTGCTGGTGATAGTGCAATCCTGAAAAAGCTAACCGCTTTAATAACCGGAGAGTTAAAAGCTTCTGTTTCAATTTCTGCGATGAGCCTCATTCAAATAGCCGAAACAGTTATCCAATCAACAGAAAATAAACCGCTACTACAAAGTAATAAGCCCATAACCACGCCCGATAATACTCCGGAAACAAGCTCAAAAAAAGAAGAAGAAATTGCCGGAACGTATGTAAACCAGGCCGGTTTGGTGATCCTGCACCCGTTTTTGGAGTATTTCTTTAAAGATTTTGGCTTGCTGCAGGATAACGATTTTGTTGATCTGCCCGCAAGACAACTGGCCGTTCACCTGCTGCACTATTTAGGTACCGGTAATGTGAACACTTTTGAATATGACCTTTATTTTGAAAAATTTTTATGCCGGTGGCCACTTGACGAGCCATTGGAACGTGAAGTTGAAATACCACAGCGTATGCTTGATGAAGGCGACAATATGCTCCGCACCGTGATAAAATACTGGAAAGCATTAAAAAACACCTCGCCCGGCGGCTTGCGCGAGGCATTCTTAATTCGCAACGGGAAACTGATTGAAGCAGAACAGCCTGCCCGCCTTATTGTAGAGCGGATGGACCTGGATATCCTGCTTTCATCATTGCCATGGGGCATTGGCGTAGTTAAACTGCCCTGGATGAATGAACCTTTTTACGTGGAATGGCAATGAAGACACCGCAAAAGGCAGCACCTGCAAACACCAAACAAAACCAGCCCGCAAACAAGCAGGGGGCAGGGAAAGATCCTTTTTTCTCTGCCGCTCATGATGTTGAACAGGTGCAGGAAGCGCCCTTTTTTGAAGGGAATAAGGTTCAGCGTAAAATGATGGTGAATGAACCTGGCGATCATTTTGAACGGCAAGCCGACCAGGTGGCTGATAAAGTTGTTCAGCATATTAATCAGCCTAAAATCGCAGCTAACGCTGCAACTGGTTCTACTACTGCAACTGGTCCTGCCACTGCAACTACCTCTGCCGTACAAAAGAAGGAAGATAAAAAAGAGGATAAACAGGAGAAAGAACAAAACGGGGCCGATAAAGAATTACAGCGCCGCCCTGTTTTTGAAAGCGATGGCGACCCGAACGAGGGCAATACGCTAAAACGCAGCAGCCAGGCGGCCGCGCCGGATGTATCACCGCAAACCCAGCAAAAAATTGAAGGCAGCAAAGGCGGCGGCGAACCATTGCCTGCCAATACCCGCGAGGAAATGGAAGGAGCAATGGGCAGGGATTTGAGTGGGGTACGCATCCATAACAACAGTGAAGCCGCCGGTTTAAGTAACGACTTACAAGCACAGGCGTTTACCCACGGCAATGATATTTATTTCGGGGCGGGTAAATATGATCCGCGGAGCCAGGCCGGGCAGCACCTGCTGGCGCATGAAGTGGCACATACGGTACAACAGGGGAGTGGAGTAAAAAAGAAAATACAGCGTAAACCAACTAAGGGCGATGTATCGGGTAATGCAGGTCAGGTTGCCACCGCCGAAAATCCGATTGATACAACAGCATCAAAGGAATCGCTTTTTGTACCTAAAATAAACATACCAGGCCTAAAACTTGGCCTTATGCCTGGCTCAACAACTAATTATTCTTTCAAAAAAACTGAGAGGTCGGGCAAACACCTTGCCGATTGGAACGACGCTGCAACCAAAGGAGCTGGTTTTGATACCGTTTTCAATAATAAAAAAACGGCCGAGATCCCCAAAGAGGCTAACGCCTCCAATTTTTTCATGACGCTTGAGTCGGAAAAAAAACTTACTAACCTGAAGCACCTTTTTACCGGCTCCATTACCCAGCTCAAGACTACTTTTGCACGCCCGTTTTGGAACGATAAAGGTCATGAAATAAATAATGGCTATGATGTTGATCACAAAGTTGAGTTACAATTAGGTGGAAAAGATGGCATCTCCAATCTTTGGATGCTTGAGGCCGCAGCAAACAGGTCGTCTGGTTCAAATATCAATACAGAGATCACCTCAAAAGTTGAAGCAGCATTGAATGCCATTACCACCATGCCCAACGGACAAACCAAGCCGGGTGCAGCCGAGGTAATGAGTAAATATACCATTACTGCCGGTACGCTTGACGGGAGCTTGCCTATTAGCGGCGGTAAAGAGGCCTGGGAGTTAAGTGAAATTGAGGCTGGCGACCATCTTAAAAAATTGGTATTTCTCTCAGATACAGATAAAGCGAGAGCAAAACTTATAGATAGCACTAATCTTTCCCTGATAACGAGCGAAAGATATGGAGCAACACAAAATATTAAATGGGCCCCGGAAGCGGGTAAAACAACCGAGAAAGATGTTAATGTTCAGGTAGGGCATATAAAGCGAAACGGTGCTAATCTGAAAATAAGAAAGATTTCTTATGAAGATAAAGACAATGCCACGATACTCAGTGCGGGTTCAAAAGGATCTGCTACTATTGAAGTATTCATGAATAACGCGTTTGTGGCGGGGATATCCACAACACAACCAATTGAACCAGTGCCCGGTATATACGGCGGTAGGTTAAGTGGTGTAGCTGTAAAACAGGCTTTAAGTGCAGGGCTAAAGGCAAAGGGATTAAGCCCCATAACAATAACGGAGTTAGATATCGGTGAGTCTGGTTTGATAGGATTCGGCAAGATCAATACCGATGTTCCGATTATCGGAGGTTCCGCTATCGATATTGTTTTTAATGAAGATGGTATCAAAATAAGTAAGGTATTTAATTCGGGAGAGATCAAGGTACCACCGCCTTTTAAAATCACCAATACTTCGCTTGAAGTATACGCAGCTACCTCAGGAATCGGCATAAAGGGAGAAGCTAATTTTGAAATAAAGAAGCTGGGTAAAGGTAAAGTTGGCGCTATGGCCAACACGTCGGGAGAGTTTGCGCTTGAGGGGTCTTTTGATTTTGACTCAAAAACCTTCAATCCGGCACAAATAAAAGCCTCCTATCGTAATGGAGAATTTAGCGCTTCGGGAGATATTGGCATTCCTGCCGGTAAAATAAAAGGTCTTAAATCGGCGCATATCAATATAAATTATGCCAACAACATATTTAATGCTTCCGGAACAGCCGAGCCTGATATCAAAGGCGTAAAAAGCGCCGAGATCCACGTTACTTATGGAAACGAAACATTGGTTATCGGCGGCAGCTTCGTTCTTGACGAAAATATGCCGGGCATCCAAAGCGGCAGCGGGAATGTTGAAGTTACCCGGGGGCCGGATGAAATTTACCATGTAAAAGCCAATGGTAAGGCGATACCTAAAATACCGAAGATCAATACCGAGCTGTCAATCTCTTATGACGATGGCGCGCTGACCATTGAAGGCAAGGCATCTTACGTTGCTGACCGGGTATCAGGCGAAGTCACTGTTGGCGCAACCAATCGAGCTATTGCCGCTGATGGTACACCATCGGGCCCGGCAGGAGATAAGTTTACCGCCTATGGATCGGGTAAGTTAACGCTTAAAGTTACCGATTGGCTGCAGGCATCAGCAAGTGTGAGGGTAACCCCAGCCGGCGAAATTGAAGTTGTTGGCCGTTTGGATCTTCCTTCGGCTGTTGATGTGTTCCCTAAAAAGAGCATCAATAAAGAGCTGTTCAAAGTACCAACCATCCAGATTCCCATATTCGCCATCCCGCTTGGGCCTAAGAGTATCGGTATTGTGGCCACTATTGATGGCGGCCTTGATTTTGATGCAGCTGTAGGCCCCGGCCAACTCAAAGACGTTTTTGGACAGATAGAATTTAACCCCTCACACCCGGAAAATACACGCATTAGCGGCGGGGCAAAATTTGTGATCCCGGCGCATGCCGGTTTAAAATTAAAAGCCGCGCTTGGTATTGGTTTAAGTATCGGCCCGGCCAGCGTTACCGGTGGTATTCAGATAGTCGGCGGATTAGGGTTGGAGGGTGAGGCAAGCGCGGCTGCCGACCTGGCCTGGTCGCCCACAACCGGGTTTGAGTTTAACGCTTTGGGTGAGATTGAGGTACACCCTAAGTTCACGTTTGATGTGAATGCATTCATTAAAGCCGAACTTGATTTGTTGGTTACCGATATTTCAAAAGAGTGGACGAAAAACCTGGCGTCATTTAGTTATGGCCCTGATCTGCAGGTTAAAGTTTCGCTGCCAATCCACTATAAAGACGGCGAACCATTTGATGTGAAAACCGATGATATTAAAGTTACCTATCCTGAAATCAGCATTTCTGATATAGCAGGTGGTATAGCAGATAAAGTAAAAGAAGAGATGTTATGAGCAACCGAAGCCAACTAACCGAACTGATAAACCTTGGTGCTATACAGCAGCTTAACGGCAATTTTGAAGCTGCCGAGGCTTATTATGCCAAAGCTGTCGATTTAAATGAGCCCAATGTTACCCTGCTTAATAACAGGGGAATGTTGTTTTACCAGCAAAATAAATTTGCCGAAGCAAAGCCGCTGTTTGAACGTGCGTTGGAAATTGATGAACAAAATGCTACAGCATGGCTTAACCTTGCCAATACAGAGGTTTTGCTTGGCCAGTATGATAAGGCTTTAAACGCTTTCAGGCAAACCATTACGCTTAAGGCCGATCAGTTTGAGGCCTGGGAGGGCTTGGCAAAACTGTATATGTTATCGGCAGATATGGAAAGCGCTGAAACATGCTGGCTTAAAGCGGTTGAGCTTAACCCCACAAGTCTAAATTTACTGATGGGACTGGCACAGGTTTATCTTTCAACCGGCAGATATGATGAGGCTTTTGAAATGGCGGACTATGTTTTATCAGAGAATCCGCAAAACAGCAGGGCATTGCAAACTGCGGGTCTGTCCCAATTAATGATAAAAAACTATGCGTCGGCTGCAGGGTACCTGATCAGGTATTTGATGCTGTTTCCTGGCGATATTGCGGTACGTAACCACCTGGCCGTTGCTTATTTGCAAAGCGGCCGGTTAAATGAAGGGGCGGCAGAATACGAGCGGCTCCTGGAATATGACCCTGGAAACGAAGAGATAAGATTAAATACTGGGGTGCTTTGCCTCGGCCTCAATCGTTTTGATGATGCGCTGGCACACCTTGACCTATTACTTGAACAATACCCCGAAAATAAGAAAGGACAGCTTTACCGGGGGATAGCTCTGGCTAATTTAAACGAGAAAGATAAAGCGAAACAGGTTTTTGAAGACCTGCTGCATGATGCCGGCGAATGGGCCGCCCATGCCAAAAAGCAATTGGATCTGTTAAACAATTTAAACTAAACCTCCTATGAAATACATCCATAATACACGCCAACCGCTTAGTCAGAAACAGGCGGATAAAGCAGATAAGCCCTTTTTTAATGGCAGCCGCGAAAAAAGCAAGCAGGATGGAGATGCTTTTTTCCAGGCCAGGAAAATTGATGGTAACCAGGATAGCGCCCTCGAGCAGGAGGCCGATGCGGTAGCACATAAAGTAACCATGTCACAGCAGGCAACTGCTAATTCATCACAGCGGATGGGACAAATGAGCGTTCAGAAAAAAGGAGCTGATGAGGAAAAGGATGCTAAAGGGACCCAAAAGAAAGAGCAAAAGGACGAGAAAGAAGAGGGTAAGCCGCAGAAAAAAGACGAAAAGAAAGAAGAAGAGAAACCAACTCAGAAGAAAGAGGGGGATAAAAAAGATAAAGAGCCCCAAAAGAAAGAAGAAGATAAAAAGGATAAAGAAGGGGTTCAGAAAAAAGAGGAAGAGAAAAAGGACAAAGAACCGCAAAAGAAGGAAGAAGACAAGAAAGACAAGGAGCCGCAAAAAAAAGGCGAAGAAGATAAAAAGGACGAAGGCAAGCCTCAGAAAAAAGAAAAAGGCGAAGAAAAAGACGATAAGGCTGCTGCACAAAAAAAGGAAGAAAAAGGCGGCGGTGTAGAAAAAACCGAAGGCAGGCCCGAACCCCCGGAAGCAAAGTTCGACAGGTTGCTGAACGAAAGTAAAGGTGGAGGCAGTCCCTTACCTGCCAAAGTACGTACGCAATTGGAGCATCAGATGAACGCCAATTTTGAACAGGTGAAAATCCACACCGGGCAGCAGGCGGTTGAACTTTGTAATCTTTCAAAGGCGCAGGCCTTCACACATGGCAACGATATTTATTTTAACGCCGCTAAGTTTGATCCGGAAAGCACTGCGGGTATGAACCTGCTGGCACACGAATTAACTCATGTTGTACAGCAAAACGGTCCGCGTAAGTAATATGGATACTAATATTAAACAGTTAAAGGCATTAATGCAGTATACAGCCGGTTGTGTTGAAGCCAGGTTGCAAACTGTATTTGGTAACGACGCAACTTATTTGCCTCCACTGCTGCCCCAGTTAGAGCGAAATGGTAGTGTGCTTGAGAAATTAATTGATGATCATGGCTTGAACAGCAATGAGGTTATTATACTAATGATGGCCCTGGTACCTCATTTACAAGTTGAGTTTTTTGATGAAATTATTCAGCCTTACATGCGTGAATCGGGGGACTTTCAGCAGATTGGTGGTGTTAGGAGCCGTAACGGGCGCAGCTTTTTGCCAACCGGTCAAACAGCGGTTTTTGTTTTGGCATGCGATGATCTGGAAAAGCGGCTGGAGATAGCTGATCTGTTTCATCATCATAGTAATTTGGCGAAGCAGCACATTTTATACCTGGAGGATGTGCCCGAAGGTGAGCCTGCCTTATCCGGCCGGTTATTGTTACAACCCGAATATGTTGAACTTCTGATCAGTGGTACCGAATCTATTCCCAAACTAAGTATGAACTTCCCGGCACAACACCTGGAAACTACCTATAACTGGGATGACCTTGTACTCAATGATACCACCCGCAGGCAAATTGCCGAGCTGGAAAACTGGGTGAACTACCAGCAAGTATTAATGACCGACTGGGGTATGGAACGAAAACTGAAGCCCGGTTATCGCGCCTTATTTCATGGCCCGCCGGGCACCGGTAAAACACTTACCGCGTCTCTGCTGGGCAAATACACCGGCAAACCGGTTTTCAGGATCGATCTGTCAATGATCGTATCAAAATTCATCGGCGAAACGGAAAAAAATCTCTCCAAATTATTTGAAAAGGCCGATAATAAAAACTGGATCCTGTTTTTTGACGAAGCCGATGCGCTTTTTGGCAAACGGACTAACGTTAAAGATGCACACGATAAATATGCCAACCAGGAAGCATCGTACCTGCTGCAGCGTGTTGAGCAACACAATGGCCTGGTAATACTGGCAACCAATTTTAAAAATAACATTGATGAGGCCTTTATGCGCCGGTTCCAGTCGGTTATTAACTTCCCGCTGCCTAATGCCGATGAACGCTATACTATCTGGCAAAAATCATTTCCGCCTAAAGCCAACCTCAACGGGCACATTAACCTTGAGCAGATCTCGCGTAAATATGAGCTCAGTGGTTCCGGGATCTTGAATGTAGTACAATTTGCCTGCCTGCAAATGCTGGCCCGCAAGGAAAGCCGCATAACCTCTGAACTAATATTGGAAGGTATAGAGAGAGAGTACACTAAAGAGAACCGGGTTTGGTAGGAACCTCCGGGATATAAATCCGAAATTTTCCGTCGATCTATAATCTGTACAATGGAATCCATGATCTGTACATTGACCGGTTCAGCAGCGTTCGGGATTTTTATGCCGGTCCGGATCCTGGTTATTTCAGCAATAAAGAAAATTTAGCTTTCTGCTTATTGATGCCGTTTGCATAAAATTGAATAAATTTAGCAAGTCATCGCCTATCACAATTCTGTGGCATTCACAGGAGATGATTTTGTTATGGTTTTGTCTGTAATTGTCTCTGAAGCAATAAAATGCCATGTGTATGCTTAAATATATATTGATATGTTTTATTGTTGCTATCGTTGCCCCAAACGTATCCGGGCAAAAAAAGATGGACATTGCTACCATTAAACTAAACCTCGATAACCAAAAAAACAAAGCCGACACCAATACTATTAAACTACAAATACAATTAGGCAGCTATTATCTCAACAAGCAAGGCGACCACAAAGAGGTGCTGGATAGCGGCATCACCGCTTTCAATAAAGCCATACAAATGAGTGTTGCCATCCATTCGGTAAAATGGCTTAATGAGGCCATGATGCTAAAAGGCGCGTCATATATCAGGCGAAATAACCTGGAACAGGGCAAGTCCATTTTTATGGATGTAATTAACTACTACCGTAAAATTGGCGATAAATACCAGGAAGGCAAAACCTGGGCCCGTTTGGGCGATGATATATCCATCGATATAAAAGATGCCATCCTCGGCAAAATAAATAGTTATGAGCAAGCCCGTGCTTTATTTCGGCAAACAGATCATAAACTTGAAGAAGCCGATATGAACAAGAATATAGCGGATATCCACCTCAACCAAAAAAAACTTGATCTGGCCGAAACCGAACTGCGCCAGGTGCTGGCACAGTACAAAGCAATAGGTTACAAAAAACTTCATTATACCTATCACTCCCTTGCCGAGATAAGCAAGCAAAAGGTTGATTTGCATAACGAGCTTTTATATCGCCACGAGGTAATAAAAAGTATGAACGCCACGGCTGATACGGCTTTGGCCGATTTTTATTACGCCAAACTTGCATTGGTATACGCCGATCTGAATAAATATGACCAAAGCCTCATCTATATTCTTAAATCGGCAGAGATACTAAAGCATAGAAAACAATACGAAGATTTTTATGGGTACCTGAGCCTCATTATTTATGATTTCATAACAGCTAAAAGGCCTAAAGAAGCACTGGCATACTTGAAACAGGCGGTAAAAGATGTACCACCAAAGATCCTGGCGCAAAAGGTTGACATGTATGAGGCATTTGGCAATATCTACGTTGCCCTGAAAGATTACCCGGAAGCCGAGCGATACTATCTGAAAATGATGGACATATATAAGGTTACTAACTTTAGTAAAGACTTTTATACCACCAACGAGCAAATGGTTACTGATTTTGTTCATTACAACGAAACCATGGCCGGCTTTTACCTGCTTACCCAACAATATAAAAAGGCTGGCATTTATACAAAACAGATCTTGTCGCTGCCATCAAATACCATCAGGCCTATCACACTCACCAAGATCCATCGCATGCAGTTTCGGGTCGATTCTGCATCGGGCAACTATGTAGCTGCGATAAAACATTTCGAGATCCATAAACGCCTTGATGACTCGTTGTTTAATGCCATCAAAAACAAGCAGATAGAGGAGCTTGATATCAGATATAGGACTAATGAAAACAAGCAGTCGATAAGGTTTTTACAGGAACAAAGTAAGAATCAAAAAGCCGAACTGCAAAAGGTAAACATGCAGCGTAACATTACTTTTGGCGGTGTGGCCACGCTTATCATTATAGCAGGTTTGGCATTTAACGGTTACCGGCACAAGCAAAGGAGCAATCAGCAATTACAGTTAAAACAAACGGAAATTAATAATCAGAACCTATCGTTACAAATCCTGCTTAATGAAAAGGATGGCCTGTTAGATGAAAAGGACTGGCTGTTAAAAGAAGTGCACCACCGGGTAAAAAACAACCTGCAAATTGTAATGAGCCTGCTTAATACTCAATCGGCATTTTTGAAGAACAACGCGGCGCTTGCCGCAATCCGGGAAAGTCAAAACCGGGTACAGGCCATAGCGCTTATTCATCAAAAGCTGTATAGTAATTCGGATGTGGCTTATATCGATATGTCGGTTTATATTAATGAGCTGATCAATTATCTGGCTGATTGTTATGATCCTGGCGGCAGGGGAATTCGTTTTGAGCAAATGATACAGCCCGTTAAGCTTGACGTTGCCCAGGCCGTACCCGTAGGCCTGATACTAAACGAGGCCATTACAAACGCCATAAAATATGCCTTCCCTGCGCAGCGGGGCGAAATTAAAGTAGCCTTACAACTGGCCGAGGAAACCATTATACTCACCATAGCCGATAATGGAATAGGCTTGCCTGTTAATTTTGACATCCAAAAAGCAAGCTCATTGGGGATGGAAATGATGAAAGCATTAAGTAAACAACTGGGCGGTTGTTTTAAAATAGAAAATTACGGCGGCGCGATAATTACTGTGGAATTCCGGGCCGAGAAGATGTTAAATAATATTGAACGAAAAACTTTTGCAGCTAATTAAAATATGAACAAAAAGATATTAATAGTTGAGGATGAGTCGCTGGTGGCGTATGATCTGAAATTAATATTAACCCGTGCCGGTTATAAAGTTTGCGGCATTGCAGATTCTGTACCCGAAGCGTTGGAGATCATTGATGAGCAAAAGCCTGAAATGGTATTGCTTGATATATTTTTAAAGGGCAACCTGAACGGTATCGACCTTGCTAAGGTGCTTACTTCAAAAAATATAGCATTTGTATACCTGTCGGCTAATTTTCAGGAAAGTATCCTGGAACGGGCAAAGGCTACGCAGCCCTATGGTTTTTTGGTAAAGCCATTCCGCGAAAAAGAACTATTGATAACCCTTGACGTGGCATTTTATCGTCATCAAAACAGTATTGAATCCAAATTGCGCCAGGAGCAGGCCCTGGAGCAGGTATTTAAAAATATTGTTGCTGAGCCCATAAACTGGAAACAAAAGTTGTTGAAAATAGCAACGAGTATCCAGCCGCATGTACCGTTTGATTATTTAACTGTTACCATGAAAAATGGTGCGGGTTTTCCTGACAACGCCATTTCATTTTTGCGTACCGGATTTGATGAATACCAGGTTATAGGCCCGGATGAATTGGTAAACATCACAAAAACGAATAAAAAACAGCTTAATCAGATGCAGGATGACAGTCCGCAGGTAACCAAGGCTGATTTTTATAATGCAGGCAATTTTGTTAAGATTTGGCCGCAGTTTCCCGTTAAAAAGCTTATTGCCCAGGTTTTTAATATGCAATCGTTTTTAGGATTACCTTTGCTTTCGTCTGGAGGGGATGTTATTCATTTTTCGTTTTACAGCCGCAAAACCGATTGTTATACCCATGATCATTTGATCTTGTTAGATCGGCTGCACAGATTATTACTGAGCACGGTAGAGGAGATCATCCCATTTGATGTACCTGAGCCCTCACTAACGAGGGTTGATAAATTAGGCCAAAATCAATTGAGTGAAAAAAACAAAGCAGCGGGCTTTAAAGATATTATCGGTAAAAGCCATCAGATGCTCACCGTACTCGACCACATTGGTATAGTGGCTCCGCTTGATACATCGGTATTGGTTTTAGGCGAAAGCGGTACAGGTAAGGAGCAGATAGCTAAGAGTATCCACTATCTGTCGCCCCGTAAAAACAAGCCTTTGGTAGTGGTAAACTGTGCCTCCATGCCGGCTACACTGATTGAGTCCGAATTGTTCGGGCACGAAAAAGGTGCTTTTACAGGAGCTGTTGAAAAGCGTACCGGCAAATTTGAACTGGCCGATGGTGGTACTATTTTCCTGGATGAGATAGGGGAAATGCCGGCCGAACTACAGGTTAAGCTATTACGTGTTTTACAGGAGCAGGAGATTGAACGCATTGGCGGCAGAGGCCCGGTGAAGATCAACGTACGCATAGTTGCGGCTACTAACCGCAACCTTGAAAAAGAAGTTGAAGAAGGCCGCTTCCGGCTCGATTTATATTACAGGCTGTTTGTGTTCCCGATCATCATTCCACCTTTAAGGGAACGTAAAGATGATATCCCGGTATTGGCTAATCATTTCCTGGCACGTTACGCGCAAAAGATCGGTAAAGCGGTAACGGGGATCTCAGCAAACGTAATGGCCCAACTGCTTGAATACCACTGGCCGGGCAACGTGCGCGAGCTGGAGCATTTTATTGAACGCAGTATCCTGTTAACGGATGGCCCGGTAATAAAAGACGTTTACCTGCCCAAGCTGCAGGGAAAAAAGGAAAGCCCTGTTTATGCCGAAATGCCGACCGACAGATTAAAAACCATTGATGAACACGCCCGCGACCATATTTTAGACGTGCTAAAACGTTGCAATGGCAAAATAAGCGGCAAGGACGGGGCCGCATCTAAATTAGGTTTGCCGCCATCAACCCTGCATTCAAAAATGCAAAAGCTGGGGATTAAGAAGTGGGAGTAAATGTTTGAAGTTAAACAGTCTTTATTTCTAAAAAACAATAAATCCCGGCGCAGGCCGGGACTGTTTACTTTTCTAAAGCCTGTTTAATATCCGCCATTAAATATTGAGGGTCTTCCAAACCAATATACATCCGGATTAATTGATGGTGATCGTTATCCGCCGAATATTCATCCTCGCTAAAAGAGGCAATGGCTGGCACAACAAGACTTTCATGGCCTCCCCACGACACAGCAAGTAAAATATGTTGCAGGCTGTTACAAAACTTTTCAATTTTACTAAATGAACTGTGCTTTAATACGAGGCTAAATAAACCTCCGCAGCCCTGCATTTGTTGGCTAACCAAATCGGCCTGATTGAATTTGGGACTAAAAGGCCAGATCACATCCTGTACAGCCGGATGAGAGACAAGCCATTCTGTAATGATCCGGGTACTTTCAAAGCTGCGCCGCAGCCGCAGCGGGAGCGTTCTTAATCCTCGCAAAAGCAGCCATGCCGAATGGGGCGACAGCGCCGGGCCGGTATTCATGAACTCGTGCTCAAAGATTTTTTTAAGCATAGCCTTGCTGCCGGTAAGCACACCTGCCACAACATCCGAATGACCACCAATATATTTGGTAGCTGATTGCGCCACAAG
This sequence comes from Mucilaginibacter sp. R-33, assembly GCF_049949235.1. Taxonomy (NCBI): domain Bacteria; kingdom Pseudomonadati; phylum Bacteroidota; class Sphingobacteriia; order Sphingobacteriales; family Sphingobacteriaceae; genus Mucilaginibacter; species Mucilaginibacter sp. R-33. The sequence goes on along the minus strand of NZ_CP188089.1, from coordinate 3,111,573 downwards.
GTCAACCCCCATAGATATTGGTTGCTGGTAAAGGGGGCTGCAATAGCTGTTATCAATCATGGTTATGATACCTCTTGATTTCGCAAAATCGGTCACTTTCCTGATGTCCTGCAGCTCATAGCAAAATGTGTTAGGGCTTTCGAGGTAAATTAGGCGTGTTTGCGGGGTTGCGGCTTGTCCAAAATTTTCAAAAACTGTTCCGTCAATAAATGTGGTGGTAATGCCAAATTTGGGTAAAAAGTCTTTAAATAATTTAATTGTCCAGCTGTACAGGTTATCCACGGCTATAATATGATCGCCGGATTTTAACAGCGATAAAATGGGGACACTTATAGCACTGATACCGCTGCTGAACAGCAGGGCGTCTTCCGCGCCATCTAACGCGGCAAGTTTTTTTCTGAGTATAGTGAGTGTGGGGTTTTGCCCCCTTGAGTACAGGCTGCTTTCGAATTCATCATTCATTGCCCCCCTAAGTGCCGCAACATCTTTAAAACAAAAGTTGCTTGATTGCATAATTGGCGGCGAAACGGCATTAAAGTAGTTTTCTCTTTCCTCCCCAAGCTCATTTAAAATAAATGACAAATCCATAATTAAAGTATAGTGTTAGGTTTTTGGTTTCGTTTTGTGATATAGTAAATAATGAGGCCGGCAATAAAAGCACAAATGCATATTAAAGCAGCCTGCGGGTTTTCAATAAAAATGCTGATAGTAACAAACCAATAAGTAGTAATAAATATGACAGGTATAACTGGGTACCATTTCATAATATAGATACCGGTATTATTGAGATGTTTGGTTTTGCTCCGTAAAATGAAGATCGTTATAGCTGCAGTTGATAGGCCAATGGTATCAAAAAACATTACATAATTTAATATGGTTTGAAACGAATTAGCAAAAAATAAGACGATAAGCACCGCGCCCACAAAAAAACTCAATCCAAATTCCTGTACCTGGGTTTGGCTGTTTACACGTTTAAAGCGGGCAGGTAATATACCATCTTCGGCCATGGCATAATAAACACGGGGATTGGCCATAATATTTACGTTGACAAAGGCCAATACAGAAACAAACATCAGCAGCGATACTATTTTATATCCGGCAGCACCGAATAAAACCCCTGCAAGTGTTGCCGCAAGCGTTGTTTTATGCTGAAGGCCGCTAATGCCTAAAACTGAGTAATAGGCAAAGTTGATAAGCATGTATAATGATATCACAGTGGCTATTCCAAAAAAAATAGCCTTGGGGATATTGATCTTCGGGTTTATAATATCGCCTCCAAAATTTATAGTTTGCTGGTAACCGCCATAAGTAAAAAATACAGCTACCAAACTTATTCCGAACGCACTTATGTTGTTATTATTATGGTAAGCGATAACTTCTTTGGCGGTATGTATATTGCCTTTGAACACCGCGGCACATAAAATCAGGATCATGCCAATTTTAAAAAGTGTAAGTACGTTTTGAGTACGGGCGCTCATTTTAATGCCCAGGTAGTTGATGATATATAAAACAACTACGGAAGTTATGGTCATGATTTTGATGCCCGCATCGTTTTGCAGGCTTTGTGGCATAATAATGGGGTTAATGTATTCCGCGCCTATAAGCGCTACGGCGGCAACGGAGGCCGCGTTGCTTATTACCAGTACCCAATTGATCATAAAGGCAAAAGCCGGGTGAAAACAGTACGAAAAAACTTTGTAAAAGCCACCGGTGGTAGGGTAGCGGGCACCAATTTCGGCAAAGGTAAGCGCCCCGCACAGGCTTACTGCTCCCCCAAGCAGCCAGGCCCCGAAATACAAAAGAGGTGTGCTTGAGTTTTTTGCTACTTCTGCCGGCGCTGCAAAAATGCCCATGCCTATTACGAGGCTCACAACAATCATTGAAAGATCAAAGCGGTTGAGTTTCGGCGTTATACTCATGAAATTATAAATACCAATTAATCAGGGAAAACACAAAATCTAAATTTAGCATTAATTTGTTATCAATTGATATGAAGAAATCTTTTATACACTGGTCTTCCATTTTAATTTTTTAATGATCTTAATGAAAGTTTGTGACTATTTTGTAATAAATTGTCATCAAAAAGGTCGAAAATCGAAGCCATACGCTATATTTACCAGTCCGGTTTTAAATGTTTATATCACAAGGTTAAAATATTGGCAATTAGCAGAATTAACTTGCCGGGTTTGATTGAAAAAAGGCACAAAGTTGAATTTTTGACAGAGATATCTGTTTGACTAATTACCGGTTTAACATTAAAAATTGATAAGACTTTAAGATGTCGGGCATACTAAACCTTAAACCTGAATTTAAAAACGATGATAAAAAAAAAGATATCCATTAAGGATATAGCCAAACTTACCGATACCTCAATAACTACTGTTTCATTTGTTTTAAATGGCAAGGGCCGTATTAGCAAAGAGATCAGTAAAAAAATATTGGATGCGGCCCAAAAAAATGGTTATGAACCTAATCGTATGGCGGTTGGTTTGCGTACGGGTGTTTCAAAAGTTATCGGGCTGATAGTGGAGAGCATTGGCGGGCCGTTTTTTGGAGAGATGGCAAAGGTAATTGAAGAGGAAGCGGAAAAAGACGGCTATCGTATTATATATTGTAGTACCAACAATAACCTGCAAAAAGGTAAGGACATGATCAGGATGCTGAGTCAGCAACTGGTTGATGGTTATATTATTACCCCGATGAAAGGGCTGGAAAAAGATATCCAGAACCTGGTTGATAATGAAAAGCCTGTAGTGCTCATTGACGGATATTTCCCCGGGACAAGCATCCCTCATGTGCTGGTTGATAATTATGCAGGCGCCTACAACGCGGTTGATTGTTTTGTACGATCGGGATATAAGAATATCGGGATGGTAACCGCCGACCTCGGGCTGATCCAGCTAAACGACCGGAGCCTGGGCTACAAAGCTGCTTTAAAAGATAATAACCTGAAAGAGAGCAGTAAGATGGTTTTAAAGGTTCCTTTTGATATGGACAAGAATGAAGGGGTTGAGGCCGTTAAAGCATTTATTGAAAAGCAAAAACAAATGGATGCTGTTTTCTTTACCACCAATTATTTGGGTACCATGGGTTTGCAGGCCATCAAAGATCTTAAGCTTAGTATCCCCGATGATTTGGCCGTGATAAGTTTTGATGATAACGAAGTGTTTAGCCTATACCCGCCGGGTATTACTACCATACAACAACCTACTTATGACATTGCAAAATCGGCAATTGATATTTTAATGGCGCAGATCAACACCCACAAACTTGATGCTTCAAAAATTGATCTGAAGATCCCATCGAAACTGATCGAGCGGGGATCGACCCTGTCGAAGGCCACAGCGTGACAATAGTTTAGTATTGGTGCACGAATATCCTTAAAAATCATTTGGTAAAACGTTTTATTTAAGTAGCTTTGAACACTGATACTGCTCACCTGGTTAGTTAGAGCCGGTTGGGGTAGTTGGGGGATAACTCCACAATAATTCAACTGCTTCATAGTTCTTTTTTGATAATATTGTTTAATTAATAAAACGCCTGTTGTTTGAAGAGTAACAGGCGTTTGTTTTTGAACAAATTGAAAGGGAAAACTATTAATAATATTACAGAGGAATCTGTTTTAATGATAAAACGTTTTATCTATATTTGGCTGGTTTAATCATTATCAATCGCAAAAACCAAAACTATTCATGAAAAAAATATTTATCTTCTCACTATTCTTAATTTCGGGCTTGTTCATGGGGTTGAATGCCCATGCGCAGGAAGTTTTTAAACAAAAAGGCTACCAGGTAACTTTTATCAGCAAGGATGCTGCATTTAGCACAGATTTGAAAGACAGACTGATCAAAACCTTTTTTGAAGTGTATCCAAAGCTTGCAAAGGAGTACAATAAAAAAACATCTAAAAAAGTAACGTTTGTTATCGATACTGCTTATGACGGCGTGGCTGCTACCGGAAATGACACTGTAGTATTCAGCGCGAAATACATGACCAAACATCCCGGCGATATTGACGTGGTTACTCACGAAGTAATGCACATTGTACAGGCTTATGGCAACAGCGACGGCCCCGGCTGGTTAACCGAAGGGATTGCCGATTATGCCCGTTTTAAATTTGGTGTTGACAACGCCGGGGCCAAATGGGCATTACCCGCATTTAAATCAACCCAAAATTATGATAATGCTTACCGTGTAACTGCACGTTTTTTGCTTTGGGCAGAAAAAAACTCGAAGCCCGATCTGGTAAAAATACTTGATAAGCAACTGCGTGAACATACTTTCACAAACGAAAGCTGGAAAAGCCTTACAGGTAAAACAGTGGATGAGCTATGGGCCGCTTACGCTTCAAATCCCGCGGTTTAAACCGTTTTTTTACAGGTATCTGTAACAAATACCACGTACTCCCATATTTAGCGGGCTGCTTTACATAAATTAGTTGCTTTGTTAAAAAGAGGTTATGAGGCCAGGGGCCGCGACGCAGAATTTCCTCATATATGAGAGGAAACAATGAATATACTTAAGATTACAATGAGAAGAATACTTACAGCATTATTAATAGGTACGGCCGTTTATAGCCAGGCTCAAACCAAAACAGAAAAGCTGGTTGATTATGTTAATCCTATTATAGGTACACAACGCATGGGGCATACCTATCCGGGGGCAACGGTGCCTTTTGGTATGGTGCAATTAAGCCCCGAAACAGACACTGCCAGCTATGAAAAGGACGGTCATTACAATCCGGATGTATACAAATATTGTGCAGGATATCAGTATGACGATAAAACGATAGTAGGCTTTAGTCATACCCACTTCAGCGGTACCGGTCACTCAGATTTGGGCGATTTTTTAATTATGCCAACCGTTGGGGCTTTGAAACTCAATCCAGGTGTGGCCGATAAGCCCGGCAGTGGCTACCGTTCGGCATTTTCGCATCAGAATGAGGTTAGCGGGGCCAACTATTATAAAGTAAAACTTGACGCTAATAATATTACTGCCGAGCTAACTACCACAGCAATGGTTGGTTTTCATCAATATACTTTCCCTAAGTCGGATCAGTCGCACATTATACTCGACCTGATGGCCGGGATTTATAACTACCCCGACAAAAATGTATGGACTTATCTTAAGGTAGTTAACGATTCAACAGTTATAGGCTACCGCCAAACCAATGGCTGGGCCCGCACACGTACTTTGTACTTCGCTATGAGTTTTTCAAAACCTTTTTATCAGCATGGCTATAAAAAGTACGATAAACGCGAGGTGTACGGCGGTTTTTGGGGTAAATTCAATCAAACCAAAAACTTTCCTGAAATTGCCGGCAGGCAGATCCGCAGCTACTTTGACTTTAAAACAGAAGAAGGGGAGAAGATCAAAATTAAGTTTGCCATATCTTCTGTAAGTATGGACGGCGCGCTGAATAACATGCGCACCGAAGCGCCGGGTTGGGACTTTGATAAAGTGAAAAACGATGGTCAGCAGCTTTGGGAACAGGAACTGCATAAAATTGAGATAGCCGGAAGTAAGGAAACCAAACAAAATTTCTATACCTCCATGTACCATACCATGATCAATCCTACGTTGTACATGGATGCTGATGGTCAATACAAAGGCCTTGATCAAAATGTACATAAGGCTGATGGTTTTACCAATTACACTACATTTTCGCTTTGGGATACTTATAGGGCATTACACCCGCTGTTCAATATCATTGAGCCGAAACGTAACGCGGATATGATCCAGTCGATGCTGGCCCACTTTGATCAAAGTCCTGAGCATATGCTGCCGGTATGGTCAAACTCGGGTAATGAAAACTGGTGTATGAGCGGTTACCACAGCGTTGCTGTAATTGCCGATGCTGTAATAAAAGGTAATGTGAATTTTGATGCTAATAAAGCACTTGATGCCTGCGTTACCACCGCCCGCCACCGGGATTATGAAGGCATTGGCGAGTATATGGATAAAGGATACATCTCTGATGAGAAAAGTGGTGTGTCGGTATCTTCAACCCTGGAGTATGCTTTTGACGACTGGGCAATTGCTCAACTTGCTAAAAAACTGAACAGGAATGACATTTACGAGGAATTCATTAAACGCTCGGGAAATTATAAAAACGTTTATGACCCTGCAGTTGGTTTTATGCGCCCTAAGCTGGCTAATGGCTCGTTCAGAACAAAATTTGATCCTTTGAGCACCATTAACGAAGGTTTTATTGAAGGTAACAGCTGGAACTATACCTTGTTCGCTCCGCAAGATCCTGAAAGTTTGATTAAGCTGATGGGCGGCGATAAGCGCTTTGTACGTTACCTGGATTCATTGTTTACCATGAACCTACCTGATAAATATTTTGCCGAAACAGAAGATATCACCCGCGACGGTATTATCGGTAACTATGTGCATGGTAACGAACCATCGCACCACGTAGCCTACCTGTACAACTGGACAGATAAGCCATGGAAAACACAGGAGCGCGTACGTATGATTTTACCGATGATGTACAAGCCAACCCCCGACGGTTTAGGGGGCAATGATGATACCGGCCAGATGAGCGCCTGGTACATATTCACCTCACTTGGTTTTTATCCGGTTGCTCCGGGTTCAGATCAATATTCAACCGGTAGTCCGGCTGTTGACCATGCGGTGATCAATTTGGATAACGGTAAAAAGTTTACGATCAACGTAAAAAATCAAAGCGCTAAAAACGTTTATGTGCAAAAGATGATATTGAACGGCAAACCGCTTGATAAGCTATTCATCAGTCACAATGAGATCATGAATGGCGGCGAGATTACTTTTTATATGAGTTCGAAGCACAAATAGAGATTGGTTTTGATTTCGGATTTCGGGTTTCCGATTTCGGAGTTAAAAAAGGGCTTTCCGTATTGGAAGGCCCTTTTGTGTTTGACTTTATTGGAGGATAGCTCACGATTGCAACATGCCAAAGAAACGCCAAACTCTACAAAACGGCTTTGCAAATCGGATCGTTTCGTGCTTTCATGTTTTAAACAGCCTTTACATATAATATGGCAGTGGACTATAGCGGGCTGTTTTCATAAAATTCGGTTCTTATTTGCAATAAGATATCTTCAGCTTTTTGCAGGTCCGGTTTGTTGGGCAGAGCAGAGGTTCGATATAGTTCATTGATTTGCTCCATTTTTTCGTCAACCATTTTCATTAACTCATCAAATTCAAACTTGCCGTTACGGATTTTTAGCAGAAAATCCCTGTCCGGCCGGTTTACGATTACCTGGCCGTATTGTGCTATTTCTCCGGCCATATTGAGCAGGCGAAAAGTGTGCATCATATTTTTGGCATCGTAGCTTTTGCCGTGCGATAACGTGCTTTGATAGCGGACCTCATTTCTCTTTGCTTCCCACTCACGGTATTCTGTATACTCCTTGCAGTATACAGAGTAGCCATCTTTATTAAAATTCATTACAGCCAAATGTGCTACCCCTTTTGGTACGGAGCTTAGCTGTACATCATCAGCGTCAGCACCAGATGTTATTCCCCTGAAGTAGCCTGCCTTCAATTGTTTTTGGTGATAAAGCAGGTATACATCCCTGAAATGATCCAGGTTTACCAGGCCGCATTGCTGCTGCTGAAAGTTGTTTACCTGAAGCCACTCCTTTAGCGTAACACTGCCATTATCATGGATCACATAACAAAAATCCAGCACGGTCTTACGCGCCTCGTCTATTGGTTTGTTGATCTTTTTGTTTAAACCGCGGGCCTTTTTTATTTGTGAATGTGCATAACCTGCAAAGGTGTCCAGGCAAAGTTTCGACAGGAAATCTTCTGGCTTTATTAAATCCATCAACGGGTGGCGGTACAATACAAATTGGCCGGGTGTGCTTAACAATTCCAGTATGTTGGGGTTGTTTTTGGTAAGCAACTCCAAAAAACGTCTGATCTCAAAATAAACCTCATCATTAGTGCTATTAGCAACCTGATCGGTTTGCGTAAAGCCATAAAGCTGCCTTTGAGGCATGATAAATATGCCTTTCTTATCCGTATCTGAGCCTTTAACGTTGAGGTTATAAGCAGTGCTCCCGCTGATACAATCAAGCAGGAGCAGTTTCGGGTTTTGTTGCAGATCATCAAAGGTCATTACAGTATATATTTTCTGAACAATTGGTTCAATTCATCCGGCTGTTTTCTGTCTGAAGGAAGCAGCGGTATCTGCTGCTGGCAATAAGCAAGCGTATCCTCCAGCCAGGTTTGCAATAGCGGTACCGGTTGTATCAACGTTTTTTCATCGGCCATTTGCTTCTGAACAAGCAGGTCATCTACGGTATCCTGAAAATGTGTGTCGCTTATCAAACGTCTCAATTTACTAAACTCCATTGGCGGCACTGTTTTGCGGTCCACTATCCAAAGACAGGCCAATGTTGATCTTAGAGCATAAAAGTAACGTTTCAGTTTTACTTCGCTTTCCTGCAAATCATCACGTAAGGTGTTAAAAACCAATGATGAATAGTGATTAGCTGATGCCCTTGGCGAAAGGTATTCCTGCATTATATTCCTTATCTCATTGGCAAAATCACTGGCTTCACGGTAAACTATAGGTGATTGTATCCATTCAAACAAGGATATGTTTGACTTAAGGAATAGCTTTAACGCTTTACGTATATCCCAGCCGCGTATATCCAATACATCATTTATAGGCAGGTCTATAAAATCGGGCATATCTGTTATGCCGAGGTAATAGTTTACAGGACGGGCGTATATAAAACGCACATCAAAATCACTATCGGGCGAGGCAAAGCCCCAGGCCCGGCTTCCGGACTCACAGGCGTAAAGTATTTTTATGTTTTCAGACTGCTCCACTTCAAGCAGCTTTTGTAATATAGTTTCAGTCATGAGATTTAATGTTAAAGTAAAAAATGAAAGAGCTACTGGCAGCAGGTGTATTCCGGATTCGAACCGGCAGGCATGTACTGCTACATGCTTTTCAACCAGCGAAGTAACACCCGCTTACGGCATCTTTCATTGCCTATCCCTGACGGGAGAAGTCTTTTTGTTTAAAAATCAGGGAATAAAGAGCGATGAATGGTAGCGCTTTGCTTGACAGGCGAAGTAATGCTTATCTACGGCATCTTTATTCCTGATTGCAACAGGTTTAGGTATAAAAAGTTAATGAACAACAGGTTGAAGGCAATGACTAACAAGTGGTTCAGTCGTCCCATGCTCCAAACTGTCTGAGCTACCTTAGCTTGCGGCTAAAGGCCGGATTTTTACCGGCGACCCTGGGGTTAAAAAGCGAAGTAATACTTATTTACGGCACTTTAACCTGTTGTTCATTTTAAAAATAAGGGCTACTGTCAACATACGTTCAGCAATGCTGTTTTCTGCTCTAACCAACTGAGCTACTCCGGGTTGCTCCGGAAGCCGGGCTCGAACCGGCGATACGAAGTAGCGCACATTTACGGCACCTTATTTATTTTCAATATTTTAAAGGAGGGTAAAAATCAATAAGTCTCTTTTTCTCCCGCTCGTAGACAAGCCCGACAACGGGTCCGTGACGAAGTATTACTTATTTACGACACCTCCTTTTATAAAGAGCAAAGGCGGCAAGAGATCTGGGGGCTGCAAGCGAGGACTCGAACCTCCATCACGGCTTTCGCCACAATGCCCTCCCCATTATTGGCTGCGAAGTAACCCTTGCCTACGGCATCTTTATTTTTTAAATGCAGGGAAGTTAGCCTCCCTGCACGTTTATAAATCTATATTGTTAATAATGTTCAGTGCCGAGCTCCCGTTTTCAATTGCTGCTAACACATCAAAAACTTTATCGCTCCAGCCTGCAATTAAATACACATCGTTTTGCAATAGCTGCAATGGTGCCTGGCCATAACCTGCCAGGTCAAACAGGTACAGTTTTGCTTGTGGGGCTACATGTTGTTTATAATAAACCCATTGCTCCTGGATGTGATTGCTGCCACCGTTACTGTTCCATAACTGGCAATCGGTAAACAGCATTATTTTATCCATTTGCACACGGCGGGTACTCAGGTCATGAATAACCAGGTATCCATTGGTCGAGTAACCCACTTCACCTTCGCGGCGATAGAACTCCTGCACGTTGCCCAAAATGTTACCGCGTGGTACTGTAATAGTTTTCCAGCGGTCGCCAAACATACCCACCTCCACATTTTTGCAGCGCGATTGTAACAACATGGCCAGCATTAAACCAATATCATACAACAGCACTTTTGACTTTGCCGAGATCGATTTCTGCATAGAACCAGACACGTCGCAGGCCAGCAATACGCGGGTGTTTTCATCAAAGCCCCTGATATTGGCAGCACTTGCTTGTACCGCTTTTTCCAATGCATCCAGCAGTTCTCCGGTGTAGCCTTTGTTGCCGGTTATGGCTGCTTTGGCTGCCCTCGCAATATTTTGTACCACCGAGGCCGGCATTATCAGCTCACGGTAAGCCGCCAGGTAGCGGAATGGAAACTGTTTGGCTTTAGCCACCTGTTCGCCATCGGCAATGGTTGCGCACACTTTTTTAAAGTGCACATAGCTTACGCCTGCATCCTGTATGTTGCGCAGGTTACGCAGCAAGGCCATATAGCCAACTTTACCGCTATCAATCAGTTCTTCCCATTTGGCGCGGAACGCTATTGCTTTTGCTTCAGCACTGTCAAAATTCAGTTGACCAAGGGCCGAGAGTTCTGTTTCCCAGGTGTAAGGCGTTTGCAATCCGTTTGCCGCTATCTTGTTAAAGATCAGTTGCTGCAGATCGTCTTTAGCCCGTGGATGTACCAGGAACAAGGCGTCGCGCATTTTTATGGCGCCATCGCGGTTATATTTAGCAAATTGGTATTCATCAAAGCGGTTAAATGCTTGTGATAAACCTTTTTGCATTTGTTTTGACAAGCGGTTGAGCTTTTTAGTGCCCTTACGCTGGTTCAGTGTTTCATAGCAGGCCAGTAGTTCGGTGATTTCATCGGCACGGCCGATAACCCCGTCGGTAACCCGGGCAACCAGATCGTTGCCCGAGTGCAGCTTAGCCAATTCGGTAACCAAAACCAGCGGTACCGAACGCATATACATTTTGGTACGTGCATAAACTGCCAGTTTACCAACAAATACCGGGTTGCATTTAGCTATTAAATTGCGCAGGCGCTCCATGCGTGCCTGTTCTTTTTCATAAAAGGTGTCGTTTAAGCTCCAGGTTACTACCGTGGTGTACAATTCCATTTCGGCGCTCATGGTAAAGGCTTTTGCACCTTCATGATTTACCGTTTTGGTTTTTACTCTGCTTAACAGGTTGAATTTCATTTTGAACCTCCTTTATTTCGTTTTGTTGATACAAAGGTTGGAGGCTACTGCGCAGTGTATTTGCGCAGTGAAAAATATTTTTATTTTTTTTAATTTATTATTACGCTGGGCAGTTGTTAGCTTCTTACAACCTTTGAAAAGTGGGTATAAACGAAGACTATTTTAGATTTTCAACTTTCGGTGCGGGGGGGCAGCGTTAGGGATTGCAGTGTAAAGCCCACAGCGAGGGTTGGATTGTGGGTAGGAAAGGCGAGGACTTGCAACGGAAAGCCCGGGCCGCAGGCAACGCCATTGTCTGAGTCAGAATTTACAGAATTTGAGAATTGACCGAATGCTAAACCAATAAAAAAATCCTTAGTTCATTTAGCTCAGGTATGATATTAAAACAAATTCGAAATCGAGGATCTCAACTCCGAAATCAATAAGGGCGTTACCTATGGCCCGCGCTATCTGCTCTTACTGTACAGGCATTAGCCATATTGGCCGGTATCCGCTACTATCGCTAACGCAGCCTTTGCGAAGAAAAAAATATTTTCATAATTATTTTTATTTTAATATTTTTTGTATCATTGCATTATGAAAACAACAATATGTATACAGTGTCCATCACCCATACTGATTTATCAGAGGAGATAGCTATGTATATATAGTAAGTATATAACAACATTAAAAAATCCTCTTAGATAAAAACTAAGGGGATTTTTTGCTTTACAGGGTAGTATATCAATTGGTCAGATTACCACATTTGGGATGTGGAGACTCCCGGTTTAAGTCCGGGTTACCCTACTGATTTACAGCTGGAAATATAGCTCAATGGTAAGAGCAGCACCCTTATACGGTGTCGGTTAAAGGTTCAAGTCCTTTTGTTTCCACACATGGCCGGTTGCCCGAGTGGTTTAAGGGAGTCCTCTGCAAAAGGAATGCTCGCAAGTTCGAATCTTGTACCGGCCTCTTTTATTTTTGCCTGCGTAATAGCATTATGCAGGCCTTAACTTTCATAAGCTCGGCGCAGAACCGGGTATGGGTAACTATTGTTTTTATTTATTTAATAGTATTTTTAATGATATTTTATTGAATATTTTTGACTTTGTAATGGTTGATAAAAGGTCATAAGCCTCAGCAAAAATTGCGCGCTCTTTTTGGCCTTTCTCAAAACCAAAGGTCTTTTGATCTTAACTAAGGTAATATCTGTTTAAAACAAATGTTGAAACAGGCAGTAGAGGAATGTAGGGGGGAATATGGGTTTTGGAAAGGCTTAATATTTCCTCGTCAATTACATCAGATTATTTGCTGATAATGGTTTATTTACTATCGAAGCCTTGTTCATGGTTTGTTGTATCTTGTACAAACGGGTTGCCATTTGAAAGCGCTCTTTATAACTTCGTTTCAATCCTTCTTTCAGAAGTTCAGTCTCAGCCTCGCTGAGTGTTTGCCTGTTTTTCTCCATATCGTGGCTAATAAATTTATGAAAAATAAGCTGTATGATAATTCGAAAAGGCCGTTGATAAGCAAGACTTACGAAGTTTCCAAAACTTCGTAAGTCTGTAAAAATTAAATCTGTGAGTAAGTTGTTGGCATCAGCATAGTTGATGTTATTTTGCTCACCAGCAGGGCATCGGCATATTCGGGCATAGCGCTGATCTTTTTCCATTGCGGATCACTACCAAAAGCTTTCCAGTGAGCATTCTTGGCATCAAGGTCATCAAAGGTGATCATATAGGTAAGGTTAGGCCTTTGTGAACCTATTACGGTTTCACCCCAAAAAACGGGCTTGAAACCGAGGCGTTTAAATACATCTATTTCGCCTTCATCATTAAACATTTCAATCTTCTTTTTACCCGCGGCTTCAGTTGCGCTTTGATACTGCCTCAACTCAAAGATCCTCGTTTTATTTTCAGGTGCTTCCAGGTGCGGCATGTGTACAAATGCTTTTAACAAAGAACTTTCTATCCGTTCATAAGCCGGGGCGGCGGCCGGGGCATTAAGGTAAGCAGCGCCTTTGACCTGCAGTTCTGCATCGCCGGCGAAACTATCGGTCACTGTTGCGAAATGGGCAAGACTGTTAAACTGCACCAGCACAAAAAGCCTGGTTTGGCCTTCGGGCTTCATTTCGGTAAATACGCCTACATGTTTTACACCTAACCGGTTGAAGGCAGGGATAGCAGTATCTTTCAGGAAGTCCTCTACCAGTTTTTGCTGTTCCGAATTTTTAAGGTTGTATACCCTTAGTTCATAGTATTCGGCAGCTTTGGGGGAAGTTTCTGTAGCTTTGCTCATGGCAGGTAAAACAGTTGCGGTTACACCGGTTAACAGGGTTGATTTAACAAAGGAGCGCCTTTTCATAGCAGGTTTGATTGTTTGGCTAAGATAGGTTTTTCGGCAAAAAACAAGTGTCACATTTTTGTTTTGAGGGGAAATCCGGTGCTTAAGCATCATCCGAATGTATTATTAAACAGTGCAGGCGGATTCAATTTTGGACAGCCTGCAAATTTCTCTAATTTGGCTTTCCTGCTTTTTGCAGGTTATTTTAATTATGAGCCAGCTAATACTACCCGCCTCCACCTTTGATTTTATGAGGCAACTGAAACAGAACAATAACCGCGACTGGTTTGCTCAACATAAAGAGCCATATCAACAGCAGCTTGAACTGGTGGAGGTTTTTACTGCTGGGCTATTGAACCTGCTCAATACGCATGATGTTATCGAAACGCCCAGCGCAAAAAAGGCCCTGCACCGCATTTATCGGGATATCCGTTTTTCGAAAGATAAAACGCCTTTTAAAACTAACTGGAGCGGGAATTTTAAACGGGCGGGCAAGCACCGCCGCGGCGGTTATTATTTTCACCTGGAACCAGGCAATACATTTATAGCAGGTGGCTTTTGGGCCCCGGATACGCCCGATCTTAAGCGGATCCGCGATGATATCGCTTTTGATGCCTCGCCGTTGAAGCAAATCATCGGCAGTAAGGAGTTTACAAAAACTTTTGGTGTTTTGGAAGGCGAACAACTAAAAACAGCCCCCAAAGGTTACGCTACAGATCATGAAGCTATTGAGCTGCTGCGTTATAAACAGTTTTTAGTAAGACGGCGCTTTACCGATGAGGAGGCTTTACGCCCGGATTTCATCATAAAAGCTTCTGATACTTTTAAGAATATGCGCCCCTTTTTTGATTATATGAGCGATGTGCTCACTGCAAATGTAAACGGCGAGGAAGATTAACTATTCGTGCCTCGTTGAGCCGTCATTAGCCTCGGTGATCTTACTGAGGTTGTAATGCATTTGCCCGTTATGTTCTTCACCTTTAATAAGACCTTTGTTGTAAAGGCCGACAAGAGTGGTTTTAACCAGCGCGGTAACCTGTTCGTTCACAATGCCGGGCTGCAGGGTTTCCAGTTCTTTCAGTACACTGTCTGCCGTACCTTCGCCAATTTGCGCCAGCGCATATATGGCTTTATTTTGCTGGGTATCCTGCGGATCAAAATGTGAAGGGATGTGCAGTGGTTTATATTCTTCCCTGAATTCTTCGTCGCTTAATGTCATCGTAGTAAAACTTATAATAACACTACAAACGTTATTAAAGTTTGTGTGACATTTTTAGCTAAATCCCAAAACAATAAACGCGGGCTTGCGGCCCGCGTTCTGTTTTCTTATAGAAAAATAGTTTTTAAACTGTTGAAGGGCTTCTGATAATGCCAAGTAAAAATGAAATTACGGCAATTACCAATAAAGCATGGATTAAACCTGTTGCCGAATAGGCAAACACACTGATCGCCCATCCTATTATCAGGATAACTGCGATGATATACAATAATGATCTCATAGTTTGATGTATTTAGTTTGTTATATATAACACTTTAAAAATCGTGCCATAATTCAATCTTTATTGAAAAATATTGTTTATATTGAAAGTAAATTAATTTTATCGAAATAAGGATTATGGCATCTCTCTTGCTATATCTTGATGCTGCACTTAACGCTACATATGAAACCATTCTTTATTACTATAGCTAAAAATTTAACTCTTCTTATAATACCGGACAGTGATGCCCATGCAGACGGTCACCCGGTGTTAACCTATACTTATAGTATTTATCGCCGCGATAAATCAACTTTAGGCAAGCTTAACCAGCCTGATAAGCTTTTGCAGGTAAATAAAAAGAATAATCCCGATTACCTGGGGTATATTACTTTTGAGCAACCCGGAAAAGTTTTTAGTTACGTTGCCGACGGCGAAAATGAGCTATCGCCCGATGAGGTACTGGAAGTGATTGAGGAGATCAATCATTTCAGGGATACGCCGCAATTGTGGATTATTTAAATTATGTATAAACGCGGACAAACGCGAATGCGCTAAATGATTTTTAGCGCATTCGTGTTTTGTGGGAAATAGCAGAGCGTAATGCTTATTTCTTAGTTGGAGGTATCAACTGCATAAAAGTTACAATGCTGCTGGCCTCATATGATTGAATATCGCCGGTTGGGGTAGGCACGGCGTAATTACGATAAGTAAGGTTCCTGCCATCGCGGTTTTTCCAGCCGGTGTTAACGTTGGTTTGGATCCAGCTCAGGTATTGACTCTGGGCACCCTCGTTGATCAGTTGCACTATATATTGCGCGAAAATAGCTTTCAGAACACCCTGTTCGTTAAAATCCCCTTCGGCAGGTAATATACCGTTGGTGCACATATTGTTTTTTACATAATCGGCATATAGTTTGGCGTCGTTAAGGTAAGCTGCATCGTTGGTTTGTTTGTATAAGGCCATGGCTGCGCCAATAGCGGTACCAGAATTATAGGTATAGTCCTGACCACCCGGAGGGTTGTTGCCTATTTTGTTATCGTTCACTTTGCCCGATGCATCCACCAAATTAGTTTTCGACCAGGCATAGATAGACTTGGCCTTATTAAGATAAGAGACATCCTTAGTGATATTAAACAATTTCATAGCTGCTATAACGGTAGGGAAGTTGATACATGAGTTTTTTCCGCTGTGCTGAAAATCCCAGAACATGCCGCCATCTATAGGGTCATAAGAGCCGTTCCAAACCCTGTCGAACCCGGATTTTGCTTTTTCAAGATAAGTGGCATTGCCGGTAAGCTGGTTGGCGCGTGCCAGGGCAATAACCCACCACATCATATCGTCATAAATAAACCAAACAGTGGTGTTGTTCCAGTTGTAGCCATCGTAATAATTATAATTACCCTGATATATATCGCCAATGCGGGTAAGCTGTGCAGGGGTTTTGGTACGCTCATAAACATTCATGGCCATATCCCAGTAAATAGCCTGCGTCCATATAGCTGCAACGCCATCTTTTTTTGTGGTACTGAAGTATAGCTTATTATTTGAATCGTAAAAGGCGTTATTGAATGCTGTATAGGCAAGGTCGGCATCGGCGCTGCTAAAACCGGTACTATTATCGGTTGGGGTAGTCGTATTTGTATCAGGCTTCGATGCAGCGGGTGTTACTTCTTTGCCCTTACTGCAACTTACTATTGTAATAAACAAACTTAGGACTAAAAAGCAGATAGGTTTTTTCATAATTATAAATGTTGGTTGGTAACGGGTTTGGCTATGGTTGGTAGTGTAATAAGGTTTTTAATTATTGGTTAGTTGATCGCTCGCGAAGCAATTATAGGCCAAAAAATGTGTGCTGACTAAGGTTTTAACCAACAAAAAATCATTAACCCAATTTTTAACCGTGATTTTAACCGGTTGAGGGGGCGTTTTTACGTAAGACATAATAAACTTCGTCATGTTGAACTTGTTTCAACACCCCATTTGCTAAGACGGCGGCAAAGCAAACGTTTATTGAAATTACTGTTTTTTGTGGTTAAAAGCAGAGTGGTCTGCACGGCGAATACCTAAGGGTCTCTCGCAGAGGACCCTGATGGGACAAGAACACGCTGTATACTATGGAGATGTCGTTTTGTCTTACCCTTGCGCAGGTTTACGTTTTGCGGCAGGAGGTTTACTTTCCTTTTTCTCTGGCGAAGATACCGCCGCGGTAATTGGGGGCTGTTGAGGTTTATGCCCATGTACCAGCCGCTCATGCATGAAGTGTGTAAGCTTATGATGGAATGGTACCAGCACGGAGGCCAGGCATACCAGGATCACCAACTCAAGTACGGGTAAATGGTTACTGAGGCGCTGCACAAAAGGATGAATAAACAGGGTTAGAAATTCAAAAGCCAGCAGCAGGCATAACACGCTCATAAACTCAATCACCTTGCGGTGGGTACGGCTTTTGCTCAGCAGTAACACTACCAAAAAAAATGTCGGGATAAAAACAGCTATGCCTACCATTTGCAGATTAATTATCCGCGCCTCTTCTTCGCGGTGCTTTTCTTCGGCAATTTCTTCCTGCCGGGCTGCTTCGTTAAAACTTAAGGTTTGGATCTGCTTAATTTTTTCTGCATTGAACATACTGTCTTTAGCAGCGAGGGCGGTTTTTAAATAAAGCAGTTCGAGGTGCTCATTTTTGCCCCGGTACACATCGGTAAGCAGGTTACTGGCGTGAAAAATCCCCTCGGGATATAGCGCGGCTTTTGCAGCATTAAGGGCCAGCGTTGCATAATAGATGCTTGAGTCGGTCATGCCTTTTTGCTTATAGAGTTGCGCTACGCTGTTATAGCTGTCGGCAAGGCTGTTTTGGTCGTTTACTTTTGCAGCATAACTTATACTCACCCGGTAATAATCAAGCGCCAGGGCGGTGTGTCCCATTTTATAGTTAATGTCGCCTAAAATGGATAAGGTGTTTGGCATGGTAGCCGTATCTTTTAACGTTTGCTTTATGGCATAAGCCTGCATCTCATAGTTTAAAGCCGAATCAACCTTGTTAAGCTTGATGTAACAGTTGCCGATATTGGCCAGAATAATACCCAGGCGCGCTGTTTCATGCAGTTCTTCGGCAACAGCTTTAGCCTTAAAATGGTAGGATAGGGCTTTTACGTTATCCAATTGGTCGGAGTAAACGATGCCTATATCGCTGAGACTTTTTAAAATACCCAGGCGGTCGTTAATTTCTTCGCGTATTTTTAGTGAGTTGAGCAGAAAAGAAAGGGCCTGGTCATACTTGCCGTTTTTCCATAAAACCACACCCAGGCGGTTCATGCAATCGGCCTCGCCTTTTTTGAACGAGAATTTGCGGGCCAGCTCAAGCCCCTGCTGTGCATAAATCAGTGCGCTATCTGGCCGCGTGGCCTGCAATTGTAAACTTAATTGGCGTAAAGGTTCAACACCTGCGGTATCATTTTTATGCTGGGCAGCTTCTGATCTTAGCTGATTTAATATGTTTTTTTGAGCATAGGTATCCGTGGCCATGCCGGTAAAAAGGCATACGCAAACCATTCCCTTTAGTATGTGGTTTAGCATAAATTATAAAATAAAACAAAGCCCCAGTTTTAGGGGGTACAGATATACAGGGTAATGGTACCGGCCCGGTAAAACAGTTCCTAACTATCCATCGACGGTTCTTCAGTTGCATCATCCGGGTCGGGTGAAGCTACAAACCCGTCGGCAGCTTCGTTTTCAGGCTCAAGGTTTGTTTCATCATCAGCAAATCCCATTGAGGTATTTTTGTCCCTAAAACCCATAGAGGTGTTTTTGTCGAATGCTTTGGTTGATGTACTCATGGCTTTAATGTTTAAAAATCAGTTTGAGTTCAGTTAATTGCTAAGCGAGCAGGTACATAAATATACATTTATATTTTACTGATGGTCAAATCTTTACGCTTTATGTGAAATGGAGTGCCGTTTTATGCGGATAGTTGCCGGTTTTGCGGAAAGTATATTAAATGAGACTGAAAAAAAGAAACCGTCAGCTCATAAAGGAGTGGATAAAATAGAAGTGACCGAAACAAATTTATTTACACTTGCGACATGGCTTTTTTTCGATGAAGTAAGGCCTCTTTTACATATTCCCCGTGGTTTTTATGCCAGCTGGTTATTTCGGCCGGATCAACAAATTTTATTTCGAGGCTTTCTATGGATGTTTCGATATTGCCGCTAATGTATTTGCATAAATAAAGCACTACTACCGAACTATGAGGCTGCTGAAATTGACCGGCGGGGACAGCAAAGAATTTAATGATCTCAACCGGTTCAACAATTAGCCGGGCCTCTTCCCAAAACTCACGTTTCATGGCTGTTTCCGGGTCTTCGCCAATATCAACCCAGCCGCCGGGTAGTCCCCATAAAAAGTCGTCGCTGCGGTGCTCAACCAGCAGGCGGCCATTGTCATCAAACAAGATGCCGTTAACGCCTACTTTGGGAGTGGCATATCCCAGGTCTTTGCGAAAGCGTTCTTTTAAAACTACGGTTTCCAGGCCGGTAAATTCGCTGTACTCCTGTGTGGTTATATCCAACAGTTTTTGATAACGCTCCATATCGAAAGGACTTTTGGTATACCTGATACCGGTTTGCGCCAGGGCATAGATGTTTTCAAGCAGGTCGATATAGTTCTTTTTCATATGGTGCCTGCAATATAGCTAACAGCTGATATAACCGGGGTAAAGAAATTATAAAATCATTGTTTAAAGATATTTGCGGATGGAAGGAATTTATTACTTTTAAAAATCCTTGGATTTTCTTGTACCTGCTTCCTACCGATTAGGTTCGGGATATACGAGTTCGAATCTCGTTCTGGGCACACTTTATAGTTTCACGGCAATCTATAACTCTTGAGAGTTCGAGTCTCTCTTCGGACACAGAATTGTAAAACCCTTTTAAAAGCAATTTAAAGAAGGTTTTGTTTTTTTAGTTGATTTTATAAAGTGCGTTTAACGCATAATAAAGCCACTTTAGCGGTCGGGGCACGTATTAAAATTTATATATCTTCCCTGATTCTAAAATCACTAATTCAGCGAACTGACCTGTCTTTTGTATGTTTTCCATAATTTCATCTGCTATATTTTTAGCTTTTTGAAATGTTATATCATCATTAAAGGTCATCTGTATACCTGGCGGCTCCCACGAATAGCTGAACTCATCTTGACCAACTTGATAGTAAGGCCAATTGTCTTTTTGAATTTTGGTCCATTCAAAGGAATTTGGCGTCATGATCTCATCATGATTTTCAGCCGTTATTTCTAAATCACCAGTTATTAGAAATTCAAAATTCTTGCCAGTCCATTTTGAGCTATCTGGTGCTATAGGGGTAACAATATTTTCTTTCGATGTCTTTATCATCCTGTCAAAAATGGACTGTACCAATTCCAACATAAAATCAGGGTTTTGCATTTTTTTAATATGCTCAATAATTTTAGCCTGGTCAATATGGTTTTTTATGAATTCCTCTCCCTGTTTGGTAACAGCATATTTTACGGGATGACCAAATCCATTGGCTTCAGCAACATATAATAAATGGTTATTTACTAACTGAGATAGATTATTTTTCGGGTTTCCTGGAAAGTCACATCTATCCAATCGCATCATTAATGTATATGGACTACTTATTGACGTTTTTGATATAAGAATCAATACTAACTGATCTCTTTCTGATAGCTCATTTGGGTTAAATGCTGCGCTATTTGGATCAACGGACGGTGGATCATATCGGGTGATCGTATTCAGCTCAGAAGTCGTTTTTCGGCTTTTTAGAAAATCAAATATACCCATCGTGAAATTGGTGTGTTTAGTGTGAATAAATTTAAATAAAACTCATCGTAATTAAGTAGTATCTATTGGATTGATTATCAATAAAATACATTTAAATTTAAACATAGTCCCATGATCTGCACGTTTATAATTCTTAAGACTGTAATTAAACATATTATGTGAAAGGCCTAAGTGAAGCCTTCGGATAATAATATGATCTGTCGCATTTGCCCTATCATTTGTCGCATCTGCACCGCAGGCGTTATAGGCTTATTATGGAGATTTGTATCATCACAAAAACAATAAGTTAAACATCAAATTAAAATCCTTATGAGAAAGATAATCGTTTTAACATTCATGACATTAGATGGCGTAATGCAGGCACCGGGTGGCCCGGAAGAAGATCAGTCAGGCAGTTTTAAATATGGCGGCTGGTCGGCACCTTTTATGGATGAGGTTTCTGGTAAACTTATGCAGAAACAGATGGAAGCAACAGATATTCTGCTGGGCCGGAAAACGTTCGACATTTTTGAGGAGTATTGGCCTAAACATGCAGATTACTGGCCAGGTATTAATGATGTAACCAAGTATGTGTTATCCAATACAAAGGATAAATCCGATTGGAACAACAGCGTGTTCCTTACAAGCATAGAAGATATTAAAAAACTGAAAGATTCAGAAGGTTCGGATATTAAAGTCTGGGGCAGCGGGGAACTGGTTAAGTTGTTACTGAAACATGACATGGTGGATGAGCTTTGGCTTAAAATATATCCCGTACTTCTTGGCAAAGGGAAAACCATATTCAGTGAGGACACCGTGCCTACGACTTTGGAGGTAACAGAAAGCACCGTTACACCAAGCGGAGTGATCTTTGTTAATTACAAACGCGCCGGGGAGGTTAAGACCGGTAATATGGGAGCTTAAAAGATTTTGGAGTGAGTTACTTATTCCCCAAAAAGGATCCGCGTCATTTCCTCATAATTATTCAGGAAATGTTTGGTAACCATATAATGCTCCGTTTCTTCGTAACGAACCTGTTTGATGCCCAAACCATCCAGTTGGTAAATGGTTGCGCCCGGGTAGGCTAATAAAATAGGGGAGTGGGTGGCTATAATGAACTGTGAGTTTTCATGCACAAGCGTATTGATGAGCGAGAGTGCCGCCATTTGCCTGTTTGGCGATAAGGCGGCCTCGGGCTCATCAAATATATAAAGCCCGTTGCCGGTAAGCCTGTTGGTAAGCGTAGCCATGAACGATTCGCCGTGTGAGCATTCATGAAGCGACTTTACTCCATATTGCCGTGCAAACGTGCCTTTGTCGTTTTCATAAACGTTTTCCATATAGGTGGCTACGTTATAAAAGCTTTCGGCCCGGAGAAAGAAATAATCGGTTGGCTTTTTGTAGCTTTTTATACCGGTTAAATAATTGAAAAGTTGCGATGAATTATTATGCGTTTGAAACTGCGCGTTTTTTGAGCCTCCCTCGATACTGAAACCCATATGCAAAGCGATGGCCTCTACCAGCGTTGATTTCCCCGAACCATTTTCGCCAATGATAAAAGTAACATCGCGATGGAACTTTAATGACGACAAGCTCCTAATGGAAGGGATGTGAAATGGATAGGCATCAAAAGATGGTACCGTGTCACGTTTCAGTTGGATCTCCTGGAGAAAAGGTTTGGCTTCCATAGTAGGGTAAAGATAGGGGTTTGGAGGTGATGATAACAAGTGCTGGCTTATAGCGGCAATTCAAAAGTCACGCATACTCAACCCTTAATTAATTAATCCTGTGCTGTCGACTTGCGTACCCCTGCAGCAGCGTTGAGATTTAGTTTTTTTAATTGAGTTTCTGCTCTTTAAATTGTCTCCATAATAATTCAGAAACAGGCTCGCCTCTATTTGTGTCTGGGTTCACATTCATAAACACTAAAGCCCCTTTGCCATTTGCGCCTCTGATATTGTCATAATAAACGGACTTATCTTTTATGTCATCTATAAGTGATTCTAAGATCTGTTCAATAAAATAACAAGATTTATTTATTAACCAAGACGTCAAATAGGATAAAGTAAATAATTTATCGAGGTCGTGATCTTTATAGATCAATTTAAAGTCTTTCATCTCAGAGCTTTTAAGAGATATTTTTACATTGAATTTTTCAGTTTTTGGATCACGTTCAATTGAATAATCACGACTCTCCCTTTTGTGATGAATTAAATTTGACCTATAATCATAGAGTCTTCCAACGAAATCTTTGTCAGCTTCATCGATAATTTTAGAACTGAAGCTTTTACCTAAGTCATTCATAGGATTTCTTACTGTTCGAGCTAACTTAGTCCAATATACGGTGTCAGTTTTCTGAGTATTACATATATAACAAACTATATGACTAAAATAATCAAATACAGAAACAAGATTGAAAACGACACTGTCGAAAACCGCAGATATATTACGTTCAAGCATTTCAAAGTAAGGATTGGGACTTAATAATTCAATGTGGTTGGTTCGATGCATTTCGTGTTCTTTACAAAACCTCTCTGCCTCAATTAATTCTTTAAGTAACAACTTATACATATGTCCAGCGGAGGAGAGCCTATAATAAATATTGTCTTTAAGCCTAAAGATGTTTGCTTTTGAGTTCTTATCAGAAGAGTGTTCATCATACATGAGGCTTATAGCTCTTATTCCTAACTCAAGCCTGCGGATTTTTTTTATGACTTCGTCAAATTCCTTTTGCCGATCCACTATGTCATAATATTGTTTCTTCATTTTATAAGTAACTTATTATTTCGAACATTTTATTTGCCAGTTATCATAAACTAAGGTTTCTCCCTCCGCTCCCGTAAGTGTCTTCGCTTGTGGGCATCATTGTAAACGTATAAGGATTTAGCTTTTAATCTGTAAGTTTTTTTAGGACGATACACGCTAAGTTATGCGAGCGGATCGTCTCACGTGAGCCACAAGTGAGGAGACTTGCGGTAGCGTTTGATTATTTGAAATTCAAAGTAATATCATTGATGAAACCATTGTATTGATTTTTGATATCTTTGCCAATGACTTCAAATTCTTTGAATCCATTAATATTATCGATGAAAACTCCGTAGCCATTGTCGGGCTGTTCCATAAATTCCTTTTTGGAAATATTAAGGAATAAATAGTTGTTATCTAATAGATCTGCGTTTTTCTTTTCTACATTTCTTTTGTAAGCAGATTTAACAATATTTCCATTGCCATCCGTCATAGTCATAATTTGCTCCATAAAATTCACAGTAAAATCCATTTCGCAAATTACTTGGTTTATAAAGAAACTAATCATTAGTGGGCTTGCTAAATTGTCATAATATCTTGCTTGATAAATCTTGCCTAACAATTCCAAAAAACGATTGTCAAGATGAATGCTTATATCAGTGTAGCATTCGGTTAACAGTCCTTTTAACTTGCCCCAATTATCCATATGGACGCCCATATTTTTTTTGGTATTTCCGTGTAGGGCGAGTATAACTTTAAAATATTTTTCAATTGAAGAGCTTGCCAGAGTAAGCCCCTGAATTGGATAGTTTTTATTTAATAACACCCTACTGGCAATATAATCTTTGTAGGCAAGCGACCACAATGACAATGCTAATTCTTGATTTTTCATTTTAATGTGAATGTTTTGAAGTAATTTTAATTATTAAGAAGTTGCCAGATATCCAACACCTGTCTATAAATGATATATGCTTGTTTGACTGTGCCTAGATGTTGCACCAAAACCTAATCCTCCGGCTTTTCCTTAGCGTCCGCCATCCTCACTATCCTCGGCTGAAAGCTGGCTAATACATCAACCAGATCATGCTGGGCGGCCATCACAGCATGGATATCCTTGTACACCATCGGCGCTTCGTCCAAATCGCTTCCCATCAGGGTGATGCGTTTATCTACGAGATTAGCAGCTACCGCTTTCGGGTCGACAGTTTTGAAGGCGGCGCTTCGGCTCATTAAACGGCCTGCACCGTGTGAGGCTGAGTTGATAGAAGCCGCATCACCCTTACCACGTACCACAAACCCAGGTGTGCTCATGCTGCCGGGAATGATCCCCAGTACACCTTCACCTGCCGGTGTTGCGCCTTTTCGGTGAACCATTACTTCGGTACCATCGGCAAGCTGCTCTTTCCAGGCAAAGTTGTGGTGATTTTCTATCATCATTACCGGTTTAAGGTTAAGCGCACGTGCTATTTTATTATGGATCTCGTGGTGGTTGGCACTGGCATAATCGCCGGCCAGGTTCATGGCAATCCAGTATTCCTGCCCCTCGTCATTATCCAGATTTAACCATGCCAAATGCTTGGCCTCCTGCGGAAGCTTGGTTTTGCTCATGGCAATTTTTGAATAATGATCGGCAATGCTCCCTCCAAACCCGCGCGAACCTGAGTGCGACAATAAAGCGAGGTAACTACCGGCCGGGATGCCCTCAAGCGCACCTTCGGCAACGGTAAGCTCACCCCATTCAACAAAGTGGTTGCCGGTACCCGAGGTACCCAATTGTGAATAGGCTTTATTCTTCAGGTTCCGGATTGTCTTGGTTTCGCTCCATACAGGGCTGTCGAACAACGAAGTATCAAAATGCGTTTTGGTAACCCCGCCAATGCCGAAGTTGGTATGATCAAGCAAAAGCCCTTTAAGCATGTCTGTTTCGGTATCAACTACACCAGCGGGCAAATCAAAAATACTCAAACACATACGGCATGCAATATCCACTCCAACTGCAAAGGGGATGATGGTATTAGCGGTTGTAGCCAGTACACCGCCAATAGGCAAGCCGTAACCCTGGTGCGCATCGGGCATTAAAGCCCCTGCCACGGCAATGGGTAATTTAACCGCGGTTTTCATCTGTGCAAGTGCCCCCACCTCAATATGCTCAAGACCGTAAACCGGGAAGTCGGCAATTTCCTGTTTCAGGGCAAAATTGGTTCGGGGCTGTTTCAGGAATTTTCCTTCTTTTCGTAAGTCGATTACCGCTTCGGCCAGGTTCTTGAACTTACCGCCTTTTTTAAGGGCGTAAGGCATCGGGTCATCAATAAGGGCTTCAAGGTTGGCCAGGATCTGTTCCTTATCCATTACACCGTGTTTTAACAGGCCATTGGCCACACGGCTAAAGTTCTCTAATATCTTTACGTCGTTAATGCCTAGTGAGGTTAATTCGTTGTTGCTTATTTTTATCTTTTCCATAGCGCTCTTAAACCTCCGCCAATTGGCGGAGGGGTTTCTTAATTAGCTGCTTTTGTTATTTAACGATACAAAGTAAAATTGCAACTGCGCAATGTATTTGCGCAGTAAAAAATAATTTAATAATATTATAAAAAAAATGAGGAGTTGGTATTTAATCCGCTATTCATTTATTAAGACCGTCATTGCGAGGTACGAAGCAATCCCCAATAGGTAGAGCAGCTATGCAGATCTCCCTGTAAAGTTTGGGATTGCTTCGTACCTCGCAATGACGGGTGTTGACAAACATCCTAAATCCGAAATCAAAATATGCCCGTAAACCGCAATGCCCTTATCCGTTACCGAACCATTGACAGTTGCCTGCAAAACCGCCGCAGGCAATGGAGGCTTGACGACCTGATTGAAGCCTGCTCCGAAGCTTTGTACGAGTACCAGGGGATAGACAGCGGGGTGAGCCGCCGCACCGTACAGGCCGATATTGAAATGATGCGCAGTAATAAGCTGGGGTACGAAGCGCCTATTGTAGTGGTTGATAAAAAGTATTACACCTACTCCGACAAGAATTACAGCATCAATAACATCCCCCTCAATAACCAGGACATGCAGGTGCTTAGCGAGGTAGCCGGTTTGCTGGGCCAGTTTAAAGGCCTGGGGCATTTTGCCGACCTTAACGAAATGGTAACCAAACTGGAAGACAAGATCTACAGCCAGAAGACGCACAGCACACCGGTGGTTGATTTTGAAAAAAACGATAACCTGAAAGGTTTGGAATGGATTGAGATCATCCGCAAGGCTATTGTAGCTAAAAACACGCTGTGTGTTAGCTACCAGTCGTTTAAGGCCAGGGAGGCCAGTACATTTTGTTTCAGCGCTTATTTGTTGAAGGAGTACCGTAACCGATGGTTTGTTTTGGGTATATCGCACATAAGAAATAAGCCGCTGCTTACCCTGGCGCTCGACAGGATCCAGACTGTTGAAGTACATGCCGATGAATATATTGAAAACACCAGGATCGATCTCGCTACTTATTATAATGATGTGCTTGGTGTTACCAAATCGCCGGGGCAGCGCGATGGCGAGGTTATTTTTTGGGTAGATGATAAAAATGCGCCGTACGTTGTTACCAAGCCACTGCACCACACGCAAAAAATATTAAAAGTTACGGCAGACGGAACAATATTCAGCATCAGGGTGATCATGAACTTCGAGCTGGAGCGTGAGCTGCTCGGTTTCGGGCCTAAACTGAAAGTGCTTGGTCCGCGGATCCTGGTTAAACAAATGAAGGATCTGTACCGAAAATCACTGGAGCATTATGCTGGGGATAGCCCTGTACCGCAGGGAAAGAATTTGAGCAGTTTGTTAAATTCGTGACGTAAAGCATTTATATTAGTGCTAATGATAAGCGAAAAAGAAACTACCGGCCTAAGCAAATTTTTAAGCCTGGTATTACGTCATCAGCCCGAAGTAATAAATATTAAACTTGATGAGCAGGGCTGGGTAGCCGTTGATGAGTTGCTGCTGAAAGCGGCTGCGCATGGTAAAGCCATAACTCTTGAAATACTGAACCACATAGTTGAAACTAACGCCAAAAAGCGTTTCGCATTTGATGATGCCCGGCAGAAGATCCGAGCCAGCCAGGGGCATTCGGTTGAGGTTGAGCTGGGTTATGAAGCACAGATACCACCGGATGTGCTGTATCATGGCACAGGGAGCCAGTCGGTTGAGGCGATTTTGCAAACCGGGCTCGAAAAGCGGAGCCGGCAGCACGTACACCTAAGCAACGACTTGGAAACGGCTGTTAAGGTTGGTCAACGCCATGGTAAACCTGTGGTGTTAACCGTTGCAGCAGGCAAAATGCACCGGCTGGGCCATAAATTCTACCTGTCGGAAAACAAGGTGTGGCTTACCGATTTTGTACCGACAGATTTTATCGGAAAACATTCTTCTCAGGCAGGATAAATCGGAAATCGAACATCCGAATTCCGAAATTGGAAAATGACATTTTTTTGACTTTTGTACCAAATTAGTCGAAACTTTATTTTAAAAAACGCTTGCAGGTTAAGTAGCAAACCTGTTACATTTAGGAAATTATAAACTGAAATGCCAAAACACATCCTAATTATTTACGTATTGGTTGCCTGTTGTATCCTGGTTATTATGGTCAACTCATTTGTTAAAAACAGGTTAAACAAAAAAGCTGAAGACCGGCGGATCCTGAAACCCGTTAACCGTTCTTAACTATTTTTCAAACCCATTAAGAAGTCCGGCCCTGTGATCAAAGCGGGGCCGGCTCTGCAAAGCATCGATATCTCCTGATGCTCATATTGTTTATCACCCGTCGTTTTTTTGAAGTTTAAACAAGCCTGTATTAAAATATACGTTGAGGAAGATATTTTTCGCTAAGACGCATAGATTTTTTTGCCTTTGCGTCTCAGTGCGCTTATTTAATCGCTGACGTTTGCTATTCTGCTAAAATCCATCAAAAACAAAAGTTTCGTTTACAAGCGGTTTCCTTGGCAGCATTTCAGGTCGGATACTGGCCTGGTACACAAACGAGGCTACGATGATGGCGGCCTGTTTCAGATCGTCTATCATCAGGTGGTCGTAGTCGTCCATATTGCTGTGATGTGTGCGGGTTTCATAATCAATAGGGTCTTGCACAAACTGGAAACCCGGTATGCCAGCCCAATCAAACGCCAGGTGATCGGTCGACCCGGTATTGGCCATAGTTACCGTTGTGGCGCCAAGGTCATTAAAGGGTTTTAGCCACTGTTCAAATATCGGTTTCATTTTTTCGTTGTTTTGCGCAAAAATCCCCCTGATTTTTCCGGTACCATTATCCAGGTTAAAATAGGCCGATACTTTAGCCTGCTCGGGCTTTACAGTAAATTTAACGCCATCCCTGAAATGTTTTTTAACGTAGCCGAATGAACCGAGCAAACCCTGCTCTTCGCCGCTCCAAAGTGCAATGCGAATGGTGCGTTTTGGTTTAAGCCCAAGCGAATCGAGTAGGCGAACGGCCTCCAGCATTACAATGCAGCCTGCCGCGTTATCGGTTGCACCGGTAGCTGCCTGCCATGAATCAAGATGGCCGCCCAGCATCACCAGCTGCGATTTTAGCTTGGGGTCGGTGCCGGGGATTTCACCTACTACGTTGTAGCCGTTTGTATCTTCGGTAGATGTTTTGCCCGTAAAACTCATGGCCAGCTCAACTTTTTGGCCCGATTGGATCAGCCGTTTGATCTTCTGCCCGTCCTCTGAGGCCATAGTAACTTGTGGTACAGTTTCCGGATCAGTTAATTTATAGCCGTAGCGGCCTTGTACAAAAACGGTTCCGTTAACATTACCGCGGCCCGCGCTAATGAATGCCAGCGCACCGGCGTCTTTCAGTATCCGGTCTGCGGTTTTAAAGATTTTCAGGTATTTAGTAGTATACATGTCGATCATGGAGCGGGACACCATATAAGTATCCTTCAGGTTGGCCAATGCGGTGTCGGCCAGTCTTTCGGCCGATGGCTCAAAGTCCTTTTTGTAATCAGCCGCATCACCGGTAACCAGCACAAATTTGCCTTTAATCCCGGCAGCGTGACTATTCAGATAAGTAGTATCTATAGCCTGTGCCGATGTAATTACCATAACTTCACCTTGCAGCAGGCCTTTGCTGCCCGGGCTCCATGGATTAGGATAAGCCCTGATCTGTGCATTATACGGTGCGCGCATCATCATGCTAAAGTCCTGCACTTCCCATTGTTTGCCAAAAGTGCCCCAGGGCTCGGTAGCGGCATTGCTCATTCCCCATTTTTTCATGGTGGCAACCGCCCAGCTTGCTGCGCGGGCATAACCCGGCGAATTGGTTAACCGCGGACCGGATACATCGGTTAAATAATGCGCTATCTGCGGAATTTGGGAACTGCTAAGCTCTGCCTTGCGGATGCGACTGAAAGCTGCAGTATCAATAACTTCCTGCTGGGCGTAGCTACCGGTACCGGCAAGCAACAACGCGCCGAAAATAAAATTGCGTTTTATATATTTCATAGTGAGGGTTTTAGATTTGAATATAAGGCTTTTAGTTTGAAAAACATAAATAAGAGAGGGTAAAACCTGGACTAAGCCGTGCAGTTAACACAATAAACATTGGTAATACCGCTGATATTCATTAAATAACGTAAAACCCGCATCCCGAAAGCGTATAAACACTATGTTACCCGGGTGTTTTTATCGTCAATTTTATCTTCTCTAATTAAAGCCATTTAACCCGGAGGCTATTTGCAGTTTTCTGAATCAGCAAATGGCTTGAAGCAATAGTATTTATAGTGTTCGGGCCGCCTGTATAGGCTTTAAATGTTTGTGAACCAACAATCAAATTATATAAACTTAAAACTACAACCTATGTCTTTTTTATCAAAAATGTGGGATCATGTAAAATCCCTGTTCCACAACGCTTCAGACGTTGTACATGAAATCATTACCGTAGCCGACAAAGTTGCTAACGGACTCAAAAACCTTGAAGCAAGCCAGGCCGGCCAGTTTTTGGAAACGACACTGGAAACCCTGGTGCCGGCATCAGCAGTAATTGTGAATGGCATTAAATTATGGCTGCCTAAAGTGGTTACCGATTTAAACTGGGCTGTACAGGAAGATGGCAAAACAGATGCGCAAAAAATAGCCGACGCGGTGGCTTATTTAGCAAAACTGAAAGGCGCCAATCCCGATGCTTATGCCAGCCAGCTGAACACGTTAAATGCACTGATCCAAAAATGGATGTCGGACCAGCAGGGTGCCGGGCTCAACATTCAGCAGGCCCTCACCATTAGCCAGGTAAACCATAATCCCGACCTGGTTTCGGCCCAATGATATTAAATTGCTGAGTACTGCACACCAGGGGCCGCATCATAAAACAAATGATGCGGCCTTCTTTTTTATAATTATTTTAATGATATGACTGGTCTTTCTTTTAAAGTTTGAGAGCGCTTCGACTCTATGTAACAATATGCTATCATGTTCAATTTAGTTTGTTTTATTAAGCTTCATAATAAGATATTTATAATGTTGAGTAGGAGCCGGTTTTCCGCCAACCTGACGTTTGTAAACCTTTTTTTATTGAAGATAAAAATGATGAAACGGATATTGTTTTGTTTACTTATGCTGATGACTTGTTTAGGAAACAAGGACGCGAGGGCACAGGCGGTAAATGGTAATTTGCCGCGGTTACTCATCAGGCTGGATGATATCGGCATGAACCATTCTGTAAATATGGCTTTGCTTAAGGCTGCTCAAACAGGCATGCCGCTTTCGGCTTCGGTGCAGTTTGCATGCCCCTGGTACCAGGAAGCAGTTGAAATACTAAAGCAATATCCTAATGTTACGGTTGGGGTCCATCTTACATTGACCTCCGAATGGAAAAATTATCGCTGGGGGCCTGTAACCGGCCGTACGGCTGTTCCGAGCCTGGTTGATTCAAACGGGTATTTTCCGCAATCAACGCGGGCGTTTGCTAAAAGCGGCTATAAACTTAGCGAAATTGAAACCGAGTTGTCGGCCCAGATTGAAAGGGCGCAGGCATCAGGATTAAAAATAACCTATATCGATCCGCATATGGGCATAGCGCTTTCAACGCCCGAATTGCGTGCCCTTACCGAAAAACTGGCTCGTAAATATAACCTGGCCTTATCAACCTTAAGCAGCATAACTTATTTCGGCGAAACCTATAAAGAAATGTGGGGTGAACCTATTGCTACAAAAAAAGCGGCGTTTTTAGCTTATGTAGGTAAGCTTAATCCCGATAAGCCAAATATGATGGTGCTGCATACCGCTACTCCGAGCCCCGAGATGGATGTGCTGGTAGATATGAACAGTAACATGATGAACTCAAAAGAGGGTAAGCCCCTTACCAGTTTGCACCGCCAAACCGAACTTAATGCCTTGCTCTCGCCCGAGTTTGCAGCAATGACGGGCAAAAAGTTTCAGATGATCAATTATCAGCAACTGATTGCCGGTAAGGATATTAGCGTACTTAAAGCGGCAGATAATAAATAAGTACCTATTTTTTTGAAGTAGCAACTACGACAATACCGCCTATAACTAATAATCCACCAAGGTAGGGCGGCCAGTTAACGGTTTTTTCCCTGTCGGCCGATACCTGTATAGGGCCGGCATCAATGATCTTTTCTTTTTTGGTGTAAGTAAAGCCTGTCCAAATGAGCATGGCCGCGCCTACAATAATGAGTACGATCCCTATGGCTTTGTTCATGGTTATATAATTTGGTTATTTTATAATAAATAGCTTTTAGTTACTATTTGTTTTACGCTTGTCGTTCAGATTGACATATTAAGTTTTTTTGCTTTCAACTTTTCTTTAGATTAGAAGCCTGGATCCGGGGTGAATGGTTTTCCAATAACATCCTGAAAATTAATTACCGTAGATGCGAGATGATCTGATACTGGAAACCATATCGGTTACCAAAAACTTTTTTGGGGATAAGTCTTCTGGGGTTAATAACGTTACCATTTTTATTCCGAAAGGAAAGATAACAGCGATAGTAGGTGAAAGCGGCAGCGGGAAAACCACTTTGCTTAACCTGTTATATGGTACCCTGGAGCCCGACCATGGTGAGGTGTTTTTTAAGGAGGAGCAGGTATTAAGCAGGCAAAAAGGTATTCAGCATGCCCACAAGGTTATGCGGATGGTAGCGCAGCACGATAACGATCTTGATCCGCGAATATCGGTATGGGACACCATATGTGAAGGTTTGCCGGCCGAAGATCAAAGTCAGGCTATCCATCATGTTACCGAAGCTTTGAACCTTTTAAATATCTACACCATTAGGGAAATGCCCTTTGGTAAATTAAGCGGTGGTGAAAAGCAGCGCGTAACCATTGCCAAAGCATTGATTAGCCGCCCGGAAGTTTTACTGCTTGATGAACCCTTTAACCAGGTAGATGCCACCTATCGGGAAGGTTTACAGCACGATATCAGGTATGTTGTAAAGGAATGGGGAGTTACAGTAGTATTGGTATCGCATGACCCTGCCGAAATTCTTTCTATGGCCGATGAGCTGATTGTACTTAAAGAAGGCGAAATAGTGGAAAATGGCAGTCCCGAACAGTTATATCATTCGCCTAAATTAATGTACACAGCGCAAATACTGGCCAGCTGCACCCGGCTAACATCGGCCCAGGCAAAAATTTGCGGCATAAAAAGTAAACGCAGCGTTGTAGTGGTTTACGCGGAGCATATTAAAATAAGTAGCCTGGGCAGCAAATGGCTGGTGAAAATGGTGTTGTTCAAAGGTTTTTTTGAAGAACTTATTGTTGAAAAAGATGGTTTAACACTGCGGGTACTCAATTACGACAGGCGTAAGTACCCCGTTGGTAGTAAAGTGAGCATTAGTATCAGTAAGTATTTTGAATTTGGGAAGTGGGAGAGTTGATTTATACTTTTGTCTCTTTGGGACTTTTTAATAAAAATGTTGTTGCGAGGAGGAACGACGAAGCAATCTCGTAGCTATGCAAGCCGGCCATGTATTGGCTGCGAGATTGCCGCGCTGCGCAATGACATAGTTTTTATTTTTTTTCGTTCCGGCGCTTGTCGTCACTTCGCTACCGCTAATTCTCCTGTTTTCGCCTTTCTGTATTTTGATAGATTGATCAGCAACACACTGCTCAATATTACAACCAGCCCAATAACCTGGATCAGCGTTACATGTTCGCCTGCAAAAATTACCCCCAATAATACGGCTATCACCGGGTTAACATAGGCATAGGTACCAACCTGGGTAGCCGGTCTCACCTGTAAAAGCCAAACATAAGCGCTAAATGCCGCTATCGATCCAAATATAATGAGATAAGCCAGAGCATACCAGCTTTGTGCCGGTATAGCGTGCCATTGTACGGTTTGTACCTCGTTGTTTAAAAAACTTGCAGGAATAAAAAATATGCCGGCTCCAAGCATTTGCCAGGCCGTATTTACCGATACGGAGCCTTTTGTGTTATAATGTTTTGAATATAATGATCCGGAAGCCCAGCCCAGTGTGCCAAGTAAAAGCAATATCATTCCTGGTAATTTTGATGGACCTGCCGATGATCCCAATACGTCCGCGATCTGATCCCGGAATAAAAGTATCACACCTATAAAGCCAATGACGAGGCCGACAATGGTGCTTTTGCTTTTAAAGTTGGTGCTCCAGTTGGGTTTATCAAGCAGCACGAACCAAATTGGCGGCGATGTTACCATAATGGCCACCATAGCGCTTGGTAAAGTTTGTTCGGCCCATATTACTGCACCGTTACCTATTACCAGCAACAGGAAACCGCTTACTGCTGCATGTAATATGTTTTGTTTTACAAAAATCTTTTCACCCTTAATTGCACACCACGCCATTAACAGCAAACCCGCTGTGAAGAAGCGCAGCGCACCCAACAGCAGCGGCGGAAAACCGGCTACTGCAATTTTTATAAAAAAGTAGGTAGAGCCCCACACTATATAAACAGTGGCGAAAGCTATAATAACTAATATGGGCGAAGTGGATTTTGCAGTAGTAGGTGCCATGATATATTATTTTTCGGGTATAACCAATTGTTGTTGTTCTTTTTTGGTTTCGAGCACTATGGTGGTGCGGGTGCTCAAAATATTGGGTATTTTACTGAAGTGAGTGCGCATTAAATTCATTAGCGAGGCGGAGTCGTAAGTACGCACTTTTATTAAATAACAATCGTCGCCGGCTATGTGGTGCACTTCCTGTACTTCGGGTATCTTGGCCAGCTCGCCTGATGTAGCATCGCTTCCTGGCCCATCGGCCGCTTTCATAAATATAAAAGCAAGCATTTTTTGCTGCAGGGCCGCCGGATTGATGCGCGTTGTATATTGCTGGATCACATTTTTTTGTTCCAGTTTTTTTACACGCTCCAGTATGCCGGATGGCGCCATGCCAAGCTCACGGGCCAGGTCGGCATTAGAGATCCGGGCATTTTCCTGCATCAATCGCAAAATATGCAGGTCGGTTTTATCTAAAATAATTTCCGGTTCGTTAATCATACAGTAATATTCGGTATAAATTGAATAAAGTTCAAATATTTTTAATTAAAATGAATTTAATTCGACAAAACTATCTTTATGATGTTTAAACATCAGTTGCTTAAGCCGCTTCTGCAATCAAATAAATACTGTTTTAGCTGTCTGAAATGGCTTTTTGACAGGCAATAGATTTTTTTGAAAAAAAATTAAAATGTTTTTAAATCACAATCGTCTTTATCTTTAAAAAGGATAAAGAAATTGACAACAGCGATAATGCCCCAGGACAAAAACAGCCATATCATACAAACAATTGCTTCGTATGGTAAAAGCCTGTTGGGATTTATTCGCCGGAGGGTAAAAAACGATGCCGACGCCGAGGATATACTCCAGGATGTTTGGTACCAGTTTAGCGCTGTTATTAATTCTGAACCGATTGAACAAACCAGCGCCTGGCTATACCGGGTGGCCCGGAACAAAATAACTGATAAGCATAAAAAAAAGACGGAAACCCTGCTTGATGATATGCTGGCCGATGATGAGGATTATGACGATGAGGCACCGGACTTTAAAGCCATACTTCTTACCGAAGCTACCACTCCCGAAACCGAGTATTTGCGCAACCTTTTTTGGGAGCAGTTATTTTTTGCGCTGGATGAATTGCCCGAAGAACAAAAACAGGTATTTGTTTGGCATGAGCTCGAAGATATCCCCTTTGAGGAAATTGCCAAACGTACCGGGCTAAATACCAACACGCTGGTATCAAGAAAACGTTACGCCGTACTACACTTGCGCAAACGGCTTGCCCAGCTTTACACGGAAATTACTGAATATTAAAAATTAAGACATTATATATCATGAAACCATTTTTTTATAAAAGGCGATTTTTTTTCATCCCGCTTGGGGTGCTCGCTTGCCTGGCCGTCATCAGCTTTGTGGTAATGCAGCTGTGGAATAATTTATTGCCGGATATTTTACATGTAACAACTATTACTTACTGGCAGGCCGTTGGCATATTTATTTTATGCAAGATTTTGTTTGGTTTTGGGAAAGGCGGCTCTAAAGGCGGAGGAGGTGCCCCTTGGATGCGCGGACGCATGGCCGAGCGTTTTAAAAATATGAGCCCAGAAGACAGAGATAAATTCCGCGCTCAGTGGGAGGACCGCATGTGCGGATGGAAAGGCCACGGGCATGGCAGGTTTAGCCGTGACTGGGACGATTTTAAGACTACCACAAACGAAGAAAAGAAGACTGAGTAAGCAATCAGCATGTCCGGCTTTAAGCTTTGTGCATTCCGCTTTCAGCTTTATAAATAAATATTTATCTACCTCAAATAACATAACAATGGATGTACTGGTATTTGCAACAAGTGTACGGCAGAGACGGCAGGTGAGCCGGGTACAAAATTTATTAACCAAAATACCTGCCATAGCCCAATGGAACTTTGACCTGGAAGACTGCGATAATATTTTACGGGTGGAGGCTGAGGATCTTTCACCACGTTATATCGAATCGTTGTTACAAAAGGCCGGCATCCATTGCCAGGAGCTTGATTATTAATACCTGTTTACAATGACAGCCTCGCTTGAACGTAAGCTGATCCGATGGGTCCATATCTTGTTAAGCATCCCAGTTGTAGGGTATATTTATGGCCCGGTGGCTCAAATTCCTAACGCGGCTGCGGCGGTAAAATGGGTATTCTTCCCAATAATAGTACTTTCGGGCTTCTGGCTGTGGAAAGGCTATTGGTTTAAAAAGAAATACAAAAATTTAGTTAAGTGATTGTTTGGCAGCCCGGCTTATTTTTTAGCCGGGCTGTTTATTTCAATCCAGTAGCCGTCCGGATCCTGGAAATATAGTTGTAGTACGCCATCGGCCCGGTAGGTAGGTTCTTTACTGTCGCCTTTCCAGTTTGAGTAGGGGATATTCATTTGATCAAGCGTTTTTGCAAACTCTTTTACCGACGAAACAGTGAAGCAAAGATGTACGCCTTTAACCTGTTTTTCGTTCCGTTCGGCCTGTATAACGTGTAGTTTTACATTATTGCCAAGACTATACCATTGGTGTACGGTATCGGCAAAGGGGTTGGCAACTTTTTTAAGGTGTAATACTTTGGTATAAAATTCGGTGCTTTTTTTAAGGTTACCGGTAGTAATGGCGATATGATCAATTACCGGTGAGATATCGGTACCGTTTTGCGCTTTGCAAACCACAGGTAAAAGCACAGTTATTGCCAGCAGCAACGTGGTTAGTTTGGCTGTTTTAAAAATTATTGATAAAGATCTCATTGTTAGGATTAGTAATTTAAATGCCTAAAGATATAGGTTTAGCATTATGGTTAAAGTAATGCACAAATAAATTACACAAGCATTCAATGAAAACTGAATATCAATCTTTCGTCCAGGGGATTAACACAATTGATATTGTGTAAATTCCAGTCATTAATATCAATAAGGCCCGCATCGGTCCTGTAATGACTGTCATCAACAGGGCATTTTACTACATATCCAATATCTTTAATCAGCACAATTATTGGTCTTGCACCGCAAACCTTGCAGCAGTTACAATCAACCGATCCTGGTATATTTACATAGCCCCTCATACTTCATCCGGCGTTTAATTAGTTTTTAATTGCGATTAGTTATCAGGTCAATCAACTTTGTTGAAGTACTCGTATTTTATCCTCAAAAATTAAAAAAATGCTAAATGAGAATAAAATCCTCCATAAAAATATAATACGTATGAAACTGAATTTATGTTACTGTCCTTTGCAGATTATTATTTATTTAAGAGAATAATAATAGTTTGTTTGTATTTTACTGTGCCGTTTTATATTAATTTAACGCTGCAAACAGCTATGGAGCAATATCATTATCGATGCTTATAACCTTTCTGGCTATCGGTTTTTTGTTTGTTTGGATTAACCGGGCCATGGCGCGACGGAGTTCCTGAGTTGTAGCTTGAAATAGTTGTCGACTGATGATTATTCCACTGTAACATTCCTTTTACCGCTTTGTTGCCGCACTCTTATGGCATGATAAGTGTTTGGCCATAGTTTATCTATCGAAAACTAATAAATCATTTGCTATGAAAACTACTGTTTCACGCTCAATTTCATTATTAATATTAGTAGCAATGGGCTTTACAAGCTGTTCGGCCGAATACCGGGAACGACACAGGCGACGACATGACGAAAGGGTTCGTGTACACGAACGGGTAGTTATACATAATTAAACAGGTAAATACAGCAAAACAGGCCGTGCTTCATCAGCACGGCCTGTTTTGTTTATGGCGTTTAAAAACCGGGATTATTTATGGTAAAATCAATCGTTCCAGAGGTGCCGTGAAAGAAGGCTGCCTTCCAGTTTGTTTTTAATTATAAGGTCGTCTTTATGCAAAATGCAATCGCCCTGATTGATGTCTTCTTCGGCAGTAACTTTGATGATGCTGCCTGATATCTGTTCAACTATACTTGATAAAGTAAAGATCTCTGAGTCGGGTATTTGTACGGTTAATATTGCCATGGGTAGATGATGTTATTTTTAATAATTCAAAAATATGGTAATAAAATTTACCCAATGTTTTATGAAAGTAAAATTTAAATAACCTTTATTTTACAAATGTATCAACAATATTAATTCACGGTTTTAGTTATCAGTACCCAGTCTACAATGGTTTTGGCATCTCCGGTTTTGATTTTGTTAACTGTATTTTCTGATAAACCATGATAGGGTTTGGTAACCTTGTTAACACCACCGGGATAACCCCCGCCTAATGCAAAATTAAGGATGATGAATTTTTTGTTATCAAAAGCCCAGCGGCCATATTTTTCAACCATTGCTTTTGTTACCGTATAGGTGATTTTGCCATCAACCTTAAAAACAAGGCTCTCAGGCAGCCAGTCTACCGAATATACATGCCACTGGGTAACATCAATGCCTGCCGGGAAAAATACCCGTTTTGCAAGCGGCGTATCGCCAAAATAGCCGGGGCCATGCAAAGCGTGGCTTACCCAGCTTGAGTCGCCTACGGTTTCCATTACGTCAATTTCGCCGCAATTGGGCCATTTACCGTTTCCAAGCAGCCAAAAGGCTGGCCATAAGCCTGCGCCTGCCGCCATTTTCATTCTGCATGAGGCCGTGCCATATGTAAACTCCATTTTAGCACGGGTATTAATGCGGCCTGAAATGAAATCATATTTACGCTGCTGTTTACTGGTAAAGCCGGGTTTAAATAAAGCCTTTAAAACAAGTGCGCCGTTTTCGGCACCTTCGGCTTTACCATCTATCATATAAATGGTAGCCGCCGAATCAACATAGGCCTGCTGCTCGTCGTTAACAGTATTGCCTGTAACTTCAACATTCCATTTGCTCCTGTTGAGGGCGGGGTTGTTAAAATCTTCGAAAAAAACAGTATCGGTTTTAGTGTTAGTTTGAGCGAATGCCTGTAACGTTAATAAAAGCGGAACTGATAGCAGCAGGTGTTTTAGTTTCATTAGTGGTGTGTGAGATAAGGGTTTAAAGGTAGATAAATTGAATGAGAGGAACTTAGTCTTTACCAATTGCGATCATAATTTTACAGCAGCGTCCCGGTTTGAAACTAAAATACATTGACAAATAAACAGATGAAGAATCTCTGCTTACATTGTTATATTTGTGTAATACTCATCTTAAGGTTATGGGTAATAACACAACAAACTTATATTTCAGGTCGAAACAGGTTTCATTAATAATGTTGGCGGTAACGGCTATCATTTGCTCCAGGCTGCTGTTCTTTCTTTTTAATGACCCTGAAGGCCCAAATCTTTTAATAGTTGGGGGTTTGGCACTGGTTTTATTTTTGCTATCCTGGGCGGTATATGTATTGGGCCCATTCAAAATAAATGGCTTTAAACGACTTTTCGCGGCAATTTGTATCCAACTACTATTAGTTATTGGTCTCTATTTTTTCATGAAGTAAGTTCCCGTCTTTCTTAAAATTTTTGAACCTGGCCTGCATCTGCAATTTTACCCTCTAATTACCTTTACTTTTTTAAATTGCAATCTTATACGTATTTATATGCACAGTAGTGGTTTTTTGAAGGTATTCGCAATTATTGCGTTGATTAGTTTGTTGTTTGATTGGTACATCCATTCGGGCCTTAAAACCTTAACTGCCGACTGGCAATCAAACCTGTGGCGCAATGTTGTTTTATGGGGGTATCTGATCATATCTGTAGGCGTAACTGCTTTGTTTTTACTTGGCTTTGGCGCTTTTAGTACGGCGAGCGGCATGCGCCCGTTTCATGAGTGGATGCTAAGCCTGTTCCTGACGTTTTTTATTACCAAATTGGTTTTCATAATCGTATTATCTCTTGGCGATCTCGGGAGGTTTTTCGTAGGTGTATTCAATTTGATCAGTGGTTCGGGCGGGGGCGTCGGGCAATCGGCTTTTCCGGGCCGGCGTAAGTTTATCAGTGAAATAGCGGTACTGGCGGCTGCCGTGCCTTTTACTTCGTTTTTTTATGCCATGCTTAAAGGTAAGTACGATTATAAGCTGCATAAAACCACCCTTTATTTTGATGATTTGCCCGACGCCTTCGATGGCTTTACCATCACCCAGCTTTCTGACATCCATTCGGGAAGCTTTGATAATACCGAGGCTATGCAACGCGGTATCGACCTGGCTAAAGCGCAAAAAAGCGACCTGTTTGTTTTTACCGGCGACCTTGTGAATAATGCAGCATCGGAAATTGAGCCTTATATTGGCAGGTTTGGGGAGATCAAAGCGCCTTACGGACAGTTTTCCATTTTAGGTAACCACGATTATGGTGACTATATCCATTGGGATAACATGCAGGAAAAGGCAGCCAATCTCGATAAACTTAAACAATATCACAAAGCCTTAGGCTACCGTTTGCTGCTGGATGAAAATGTAACCATTGAAAAAGGCGGACAAAAGATCTCCCTCATCGGGGTCCAGAACTGGGGCAGAGGTTTCATTCAGGTAGGCGATTTGAATAAGGCGCTTCAGGGCGTACCTCCGGATGCCTTTAAAATACTGCTTTCGCATGATCCTACCCATTGGGAAGAACAGGTTCGTTATAACCCAACAACCATCCATCTTACCTTATCGGGCCATACCCATGGCGCACAGTTTGGTGTAGAGATCCCCGGCTTTAGGTGGAGCCCGGTAAAATACCGCTATGTTGACTGGGCCGGCCTAGCTAATGAAAAGAACCGTTACCTGTACGTAAACCGTGGTTTTGGTTTCCTGGCATTTTCTGGAAGATTAGGTATTTGGCCTGAGGTTACGGTTATTGAGCTGAAGAAAAAGGTAGTGTAACGTTATAAAATACGGATTTGATTTATCGGGCCTGATTTGTGGCAAGGTTTTTATGCTTTTTATATGAAGCATTAAAACTAAGATTATGGCAACCAACGATATAAAAAGGATAGGCAAAAACGGTCCGCAGGTACAGCATCAGCATAGCAATGCCTGGCAAGTGATGAAGCCTTTTGTGCATTTTGGTATGAAAGCGATAAGCGCGATAGCCCATACGCTTATCTACATTATAAAACATATTCCCAAACCTGATTCGCCTAAACCTTCCGGGCAAAAAGGCGGTAAGATCATCAAAATATGAAATAGTAAGCCCGGTATATCCATATCGGGCTTTTTTGTAATCCGGTACTGGTTATCTACCGTTATTAAACGGAATAAAATACCGTGTTTTCACGGGTTGCGGGACCGTTTTTAAATGGCGAGATTTAAGCGTTGATTAAATCATGCAAAACAAGAACTGCCATTACCTATCACGGGTTGCTAATATTGCCTTCAATAATAATTGATATAATATTTAAAACCTAAACCTTAACTTTAACCTTGTCTTGACACCCGTCAGTTTGATGGGTGTTTTTTGTTTTATACCAGTTCAAATTCATAAGCGTTCAGTAAATAGCTTGTTGTTTAAATTACAATTTGTACTTACTTTCACCCTCAATGAATCATCTGTTTACCGGTTGCAAAACGCTTCAAAAATTAATACTTCCGGCGCTGTTACTTTCTGCTACATTATCAAAAGCGCAGGTGTTTGGCGGTAACCCGCCATCTATAAAGTGGAAACAGGTAAACACACCACCCGCGCGGGTAATATTCCCGGCTGGGTTGGATTCGGCGGGATTAAGGGTTGCCAATATCGTGCAGCAAATGAACGGCCTGATCCGGCCAACAATCGGTTTTAAGCAAAAACAAATCAGTATTGTATTGCAAAATCAAACTACTGTAGCCAACGGTTATGTAGGATTGGCCCCCTTCAGGAGCGAGTTTTTTTTAACTCCCGAACAAAATAGCTTTGATATAGGCAGCCTGCCATGGCCGCAGCAACTGGCTATTCACGAGTACAGGCATGTGCAGCAGTACAATAATTTTAATGTAGGCCTGTCGCATTTACTCCGTATAATTTTTGGTGAGGGCGGGCAGGCGTTGGGTAACGATCTGGCTGTACCCAACTGGTTTTTTGAGGGAGACGCTGTTTTTAACGAAACCCTGGTGAGCGAACAGGGCAGGGGCCGGTTGCCTTATTTTTTTACCGGTTACCGTGCGCTGTGGGCGGCGGATAAAAACTACAGCTATATGAAGCTTCGCAATGGCTCGTACCGCGATTATGTGCCCGATCATTACCCGCTCGGCTACATGATGGTAGCATACGGCCGCGAAAAATATGGCAGCGAACTTTGGAAAAACGTAACACATGACGCCGCGGCTTATCGCGGTGACTTTTATCCTTTTCAATGGGCTGTTAAAAAATACACCGGCGAAAGTTTCAAAACCTTTTCCAATAACGGGTTTGCTTATTTCAAACAGCAATTTGCCGAAGATAACAATCAGCCCGTTGCCGACCGGAAGAAACATTTTGAGGCCAACCGGCAATACCCGGCTTTTGTGAACGATAGTACGCTCATCTATGCAAAAAATACTTACGATCATTTGCCCGCCTTTGTTATTAAAACCGGTGATAAAGAGGTAAAACTCAGCACCCGTTCCTATTCATTGGATAGTTATTTTGATTATCACAACGGTAAAATAATTTATACATCCTATCGGCCGGATTTACGCTGGGGCTACCGTAATTATAGTGAACTGATGCTGCTTGATACAAAAACGGGGCAGGAACACCGGATCACATCAAAAGCAAAATACTTTTCGCCTGCTTTTAGTGCCGATGGCCAAAGTATTGTTGCTGTACAGGTTGATCCATCAGGTGCAAGCCGCCTGCATATTTTAGACACAGCAGGGGAACTGCAACAGGAAATTCCAAATCCGCGGGGGCTGTTTTATACGTATCCTAAGTTTTATGGCGATGGTAAACTGCTGTCGGCAGCGCGCAATAAGGATGGTAAAATGGGGATAGCCCTTACCGAGATTGCTACCGGTAAAACAGAATATTTAACGCCACTGAGTTATCGCCCTATAGGTTTTATCGCCCTGAAAAAAGATACACTTTACTTTACCCAAACCGATGGCAAAAACGACCGCCTGTTTGTAATGATGCCCGGCGATAAAAGTGTTTATGAGATGCTGCCTACCGGTAACGATAGTGGTATAGGTTATTACCAACCTGCCGTAAGCGATAATAAACTGGCCTGGGTAGGTTTTACTGCCGATGGTTACCGGATTAACCAGGCCAATAAAAAAGATTTGAAATGGATAGCCGCCGGGGGGGATTATGCCCGCTACCTGCCCGACCTGGGGATCACCGCACTCAAAAAAGATTCGGCTGCCAATTTAGTAACAGGGATAGTTGATAAGCCGTTGCAGGTTGCCAACTATTCCAAAGCGCATGGATTGTTTAATTTTCACAGTATCATCCCCAACATCAGCGACCCTAATTATTCATTCGCTATCACAGGCGAAAATGTGCTGAATACTTTTCAGTCCGAATTGTCTTTTGATTATAATACCAACGAAGGCTACAAACAGTTTGGTTTCGATGCCATTTACGGGGCTTTATTCCCCTATATTTCGGCCGGGGCCGATTATACACTCGACAGGCGGAGCTTTTATAAAGGCCAATACGTTTACTGGAACGAGACTGCTGTGCATGGTGGCTTGCGGGTTCCCCTGAATTTTAGTGAGGGTAAGCGGTTAACCAGTCTTACCTTTGGCAGCGACCTGTATTTTAACAGTATCAACTTTCAACAAGCCTACAAAAGCAGTTTTGCCGACCGGTCATATAGCTATTTGAATAATTATTTCAGCTTTAGCAATCAAACGCAACAGGCACAGAAAAATATTTATCCCCGGTTTGCGCAAAGCATTGGCGTTAATTATAAATCGGCAATTTCAGGTTCGGGA
Organism: Mucilaginibacter sp. R-33; assembly: GCF_049949235.1. Lineage (NCBI taxonomy): Bacteria > Pseudomonadati > Bacteroidota > Sphingobacteriia > Sphingobacteriales > Sphingobacteriaceae > Mucilaginibacter > Mucilaginibacter sp. R-33. The sequence continues at coordinate 3,067,141 of NZ_CP188089.1, read as the reverse complement.
GCAACACAACTGTTAACAACCGGGTCGTTTTACTTCCCTGGCTTGTTTGTGAACCACAACTTTGTCATCAGCCTGGCGCACCAGCAAAAAGGGAAGGACAACGTGATCAGTTTCTCTAATGATTTCCCTTTCTCCAAAGGTTATACCGCCGAAAACCTGGATAATATGAATAAGATTGGCTTAACCTATCATATGCCAATAGCCTATCCTGATGCAGGTTTCGGTAACCTGTTTTACCTGTTACGCTTACGTACAGCGTTGTTTTTTGATTATACCCATGCCAGCGCATCAAATTTTTTTACGGATGGCAGCAGCTTTAAGCAAAACTTCAGGTCGGTGGGCGGTACCTTGTATTTCGATACCAAGTTCTTTAATCAAAACAGTATCACATTCGGCATCAGGTACAGCAGGCTACTGGATGAGGATTTCTTTGGCGGAATAGGGAGAAACAGGATAGAGCTGGTTTTACCGGTGACGTTTTTTTAAGAGATATCAAAAGAATCGTCATTGCGAGGCACGAAGCAATCGCGAACCATACAGGGCGTACCTGCTAATTGGAGATTGCTTCGTACCTCGCAATGACGACTTTTATATTAAGCCATTTAAGGTGTTTAACTGTTCGCCAGCCTGATCAGTTCCTTAACCCGGTCAACGCCGGTAACATCAATGCTGTATTCATCGCCGGCTTCGTTGCTCATGAGTATATGATCGTTATGAAACTTCATTTTACTGGCAATTTTTATCCTTGCCGATGAGTGTACTTCGGTAGCGCCGGTAAAATGGATCAGGTCGGCTACGTTAACTTCGCTTACGCCGCTCCCGGGCATAATACTGATACGGCCTGCCGCCTGCTCAATAAGTCGGTTTAAGTTGCTGGCGCCTTCAATAGCCGTGCTTTTACCACCCGAGGTCAGGATCCGCTCGCAGCCCATTTCAATAATTTGTTCCAGGGCTTTATGCTGATCGGCACACATGTCGAAAGCCCGGTGAAAAGTTACACCCAGGCCCCATTGCCGGGCAAGGCGTACCATTTCGGTACAGCGTTCTATATCGATGGAGCCATCTTCTTTAAGGATACCTATCACAACGCCGTCGCAGCCGGCATCAATGCAATACCTGATATCGGCCATCATGAGCTTGTACTCCATATCGTTGTACAAAAAATCGCCGCCGCGCGGACGGATCAGTACATAAAGCTTGATATGGAGCAGGCTGCGGGCCATTAATATGGTGCCGTGCGATGGGGTGGTGCCGCCGTCCTTCAAATTTTCGCAAAGTTCAACACGCACAGCGCCGCCCTCCTGGGCCGCCAGGGCCGATGTTACCGAATTAGCACAAACTTCGAGTGATACCTGCATGTTCTTTTAAGTCCATAGTCCATGGTAGATAGTCCATAGCCTTTTTGTTCATAGCCTATGGTCGATAGTTCATAGACTACTACTGTTAAGTTAACTATATTCTGCAATATTAAGCCATGGACTATCGACTATGGTCCATGGACTAAATTATTTATAATAACTCTTGCCCGGTATTAACAGGTCCTGCTGCTGCGCATTGCAAACGGCGTATGAAAAACCGCTTTGTATGGCGTACGCACCATATTCACCTTTTTTGTTGATGGCTAAAAAGCCTACCTGGATCTTTTTGGCTATTTCCGGTTTCTTTTTAATAATGCGGTTTACAGCTTCTTTGCAGGCATCCTCGGGCGATAAACCCTGGCGCATTAATTCAACCACCAAGAAGCTGCCCACATTGCGGATCACCTCTTCGCCAACACCGGTTGATGTTGCGCCGCCAACTTCATTATCTACATAAAGGCCTGCACCTATAATCGGGCTATCACCAACGCGGCCATGTAATTTGAAAGCCATGCCGCTGGTTGTGCAACCGCCGGAGATATTGCCTTTAGCATCAATAGCCAGCATGCCGATGGTATCGTGGTTGTATTTATTACCCGGTTTACCGCCGTTTTCGATATTCATTACAGGGCTGTACTGGGCTTTTTTAAGCCATTCCTTCCAGATCTTTTCTGTTTCGGGGGTTAACAGTTTTTCTTTTTTCATACCCTGCTCAACGGCAAACTGGGTAGCACCTTCGCCAACCAGCATTACGTGAGGGGTTTTCTCCATCACCAAGCGGGCCACCGAAATAGGGTGGGCTATATTCTCCATGGCTGCTACCGAGCCGCAGTTGCCAAACTCGTCCATGATACATGAGTCGAGGGTTACATGTCCGTCACGATCCGGCAAGCCGGTGCGGCCTACGGTATGGTTGGTAATATCTTCGGCTTCGGGAATGCGGGCGCCGGCTTCAATGGCGTCGAGCGCACGGCCCCCGGCTGATAATACTTTCCAGGCACCTTTATTGGCTATAATGCCAAAATCCCAGGTTGAAATTACGATAGGATAACCGCCTTCGGGCTTTGATATGACAGTTTTTGCGATGGCAGATTTAGAAAACGCTGCAAATGAAGCACCTGCAGCAGATAATTTAATGAACTTACGGCGGTTGTACATACCGCTAATATATGAAAAACAGTTTTAAGTCGTAAGTTCTAAGTCTTCAGTCTGAAGTCGTAACTCTTGAGTTTTAAGTTAAGACCCTGTCAGGTTATAAAAATGAAGGTTTTTGACCCGCGACTTAAGACTTTCGACTTTGAAAAAAGCTATTCAAAATCCCGCTGGCAATTAAAACAATGCCAGGCTTTACGGCTATAAAACGGGAATATCATCAATAAAAATGAGATGATGGCAGTGAGCCAATGAACCCTTTTTTCGGTTGCAGAACCGTAGCGTACATTGGTTGAGCCACAATAAGGGCAAATCACAGCATTAAGCGTTTCGTCATCAATTTCAATATGGTCCTGGTCGTGCAGGTCACCTTCGGCAGCTAAGATTTCACGGCAACGCTCCAGGTCGCGCTCAAATATTTTTAGTTTAATACCGCCTACAGCCTGGTTGTAAAGCGGGTTTGAACCTATGGTGTTTTCATCGGCAATAAAGCAGGGAATGCCATAACCCTCCAGTTTGGTGCGGATGATATGTGCAAGCATCACATCATAATAAGTTTCAAATGTTATGATCTTTTCTTCGGGTTGAACGGCCATATGTAGATAAATATTAATCAAAGGTAAATTGTTTTTTATTTAATTTGGACGCCATGAACCGCATCGACCGAATATCAGCCATTTTGATCCAACTACAATCGCGCAGGGTAGTAAAGGCCGGTGATATTGCCGATAGGTTCAATATTAGCCTGCGTACGGTTTATCGCGATATTAAAACGCTTGAGGAGGCGGGCATCCCGCTCATAGGCGAGGCCGGCGTTGGCTACTCCATTATGGATGGTTACCGACTGCCCCCGGTAATGTTTACCCGCGAGGAAGCCACCGCTTTTTTAACTGCCGAAAAGTTTGTTGAAAAGCTTACAGATACCTCAACAATGGCGCAGTACCAATCGGCCATGTATAAGGTGCGGGCCATTCTTAAATCATCAGAAAAGGATGCTTTGGAAAACCTTGATGGTAGTATTGAAGTACTGAAAAGCCATAGCCAAAAGCGGGCCGGTAATGTTGATCATATCCAAACCATACTTGATTGTATCATTTGTAAGAAGATCATGAGCATTGACTACTTCGCCGCCCACTCGCAGGAAAATACCAAACGGGAAGTTGAGCCCGTGGGCGTTTTTTTCCTGGATAGTTTTTGGCACCTGATAGCTTACTGCCGCTTGCGCAGTGATTACCGCGACTTTAGGATAGACCGCATTAAAAAGCTGATGGTAACAGATAAAAGTTATATCAACAGCAAGCACCCTACGCTAAAGGATTATATTGATAAAATGGCTTGCGAAAAGCAGCTTGAGCAGGTGGTGATCAAAGTTGATAAGGAGATCCATAGTTATCTTGACCATCAAAAATACTATGGCGGTTTTGTATCTGAGAAAACTGTGGGCAACAAAATTGAGATGACTTTTTTGACCATTTCATTAGAAGGTTTTGCCCGATGGTATATGACCTTTGGCGACCGCGCTGAAATCATTAAACCAGATACACTGCTGCAACGTGTACGGGAGATCACAGCGACCATAGCCCAAAAAATAAATTAATTTCTTTTCTTTTTTTCCTGCTGACATAAGGCTGTCACCAGTGCGTTGTTACTTTGTTTCATAATGGCAGGGGCAGGGCTTTTATTGGTCGTGTTTTTGCGGGTAATTTAAACCATACACTTATGAAACATTGGATAATAGTAGTATCAAAAGATCACATTGGCCGCGGCATTTCCGGGGGATTTATTCAGGCCAATCATGGTAAACTGGCGCCGCTTAAACGTATGGAGGTTGGCGACTGGGTGGCGGTATATTCGCCCAAACAAAAGATGAACGGCAATGAGCCTTTACAGGCTTTTACAGCCATTGGCCAGGTGCGTGACGAGGATATTTATCAGAAGCAAATGGCTATTGATTTTATCCCATACCGCCGCAATGTAAATTACTACGAATGTGCCGAAGTTCCGATAGCCCCGATGATTGACGAACTCGATTTTATCACCAACAAAAAAGCGTGGGGTTACAACTTCAGGTTTGGATTTTTTGAAGTTCCCGGCGCAGATTTTAAGAAGATAAAGGAACAAATGATCACTGCAAAACAACCACTATTAAATAAAGCTACGTTATGGAAAAATTAACAGTAAATGTGCAGGTAAAATTTAAAGCCCCGATGGCTAAAGTTTGGCAAGGCCTGACTGATCCTGCTATGGTAAAAAAATATTTTTTTGGTACCGATCTTGAATCGAGCTGGAGGGTAGGGGAGCCCATAAAATTCAGCGGGGAGTGGGATGGTAAAAAGTATGAAGACCATGGAACTATACTGGACATTGATCCCGGTATATTTGTAAAATATAATTACTGGAGCAGCATGAGCGGTACCGAAGACAAGCCCGAAAACTATGCTAATATTACCTATAACCTAACCGGGAATAATGGCGAAACCGAGCTTACCATTACCCAGGATAATGTAAAAAATGAGGAAGCCAAAACGCATTCAGAGCAAAATTGGAAAGGGATTTTTGAGGGACTGAAGAAGTTGGTTGAATAGTAATAATTATAAACTAATAATTTATATAATCATTATAATTAACTGTATAAAAATTAATTATATATCAATATAACAAATAGTAATAGCTCCAGGTATGGATAAAGTAACAATAAAAGGCTTTTTTTTGGTCGGCATTTCGGTGCGCACCACCAATCAGGGTGGCCAGGCGATGAAGGACATTGCCGGGCTCTGGAACTGGTTTATGAGCGAGCACGTTTTACAGCAGGTGGTGAACCGTGTCAGCGATGATATTTATTGTGTTTACACTGATTATGAAAGCGATAAGGATGGCTTTTATACCGCAGTACTGGGTTGTAAGGTAGCTACTAAAGACAATATCCCTGAAGGGCTGATCTGCATTACTGTGCCTCCCGGAAACTATAACCGTTATATTGCCAAAGGTGCACTGCCGCAATCAGTAGGGGAAACCTGGCACCAGATCTGGACAAGTGATATCGACAGAAGATATATGGCTGATTTTGATGTGTATGGAGAAAGGTCACAAAATGCTGATAATGCCGAGGTAGAGGTTTTTGTTGGGGTGAATAACTAATCATCGTCATGCTGAACTTGTTTCAGCACCCCATCAGAAGAGCCGCCTGGAATCTTGCTTGTGAGGTGCCGAAATAAATTCGGCATGACTTTTTAGTTAAAAGAATATAGCGTTTAGACTCCAGAAAATTCTGTAATTTCTAAAATTCTATAAATTGTAATTGATATTACCTGTTAAAAATCAATCGTTTGCCGGTTTTACCTTCAATAAGACTTCCATTCGCATATGCCAGGTTTCCCGATATCAAAGTATAAGCTACCTGCGAGCGGAAGGTATTGCCTTCAAATGGGCTCCAGTTACATTTATACAGGATATTACTTTTATTTACGTTCCAGGGTTTGTTTAAATCTACAAGTACAAGGTCGGCCCAGTAACCTTCGCGGATGAAGCCACGTTTTTCTATTTGAAAAAGGGTAGCTACGTTATGCGCCATTTTTTCTGCAATTTGCTCGAGGCTTATTTTGCCATGATGATATAGCTCAAGCATAGCGGGCAAAGCATGCTGAACCAACGGTCCGCCGGATGGTGCCTGCAGGTAAGGCTGCTCTTTTTCTTCAATAGTATGCGGGGCATGATCGGTGGCAATAACATCAATGCGGCCATCCAAAACAGCACGTAAAATACCATCACGATCTGCCTCTGTTTTTACAGCCGGGTTCCACTTAATATAGTTGCCTTTTGTTTCATAATCTGCATCGGTAAACCATAAGTGATGGATGCAGGCTTCGGCAGTAATCCGTTTATCTTTTAGTGGTGTTATGTTGTCAAAAAGATGAGTCTCCCGCTCGGTAGAAATGTGTAAAATATGCAGGCGGGTGTTGTGTTTTTTTGCAAGCTCAATGGCCATTGATGACGACAAATAACAAGCTTCAGCACTCCTGATTTTTGGATGCATCCGCACCGGAATATTTTCACCAAGCAGTTGTTTGTAGTGTGCAAGATTGCTCTTGATGGTAGCCTCATCTTCGCAGTGCGTAGCGATCAACATTGGTGATTGTGCAAACAGTTTTTCGAGCGTGTGCGGGTCATCAACGAGCATGTTCCCGGTAGAGGATCCCATGAACACTTTGATACCACAAACCTTACTGATATCGGTGCGCAAAACCTCATCTAAATTGTTGTTAGAAGCGCCCATGAAAAATGAATAATTAGCCAGCGAATTGCGCGACGCAATCTGGTATTTATCCTCCAAAAGTTCCTGCGTTAAAGTGTTGGGAACAGTGTTGGGCATCTCCATAAATGAAGTGATGCCGCCTGCAACAGCAGCCCTCGATTCTGAATAAATATCGGCCTTATAAGTTAAGCCCGGCTCGCGGAAGTGTACCTGGTCGTCGATGCAGCCGGGCAGCAAATGCAGGCCTTCTGCGTTGATGATTTCATCGGCTTGCGCGTCAATTACCGGATCGATACGATCTATCAAACCATCTTTGATCAATACATCGGCAACGTATTGTTTATGCTCGTTAACTATGGTGGCTGCTTTTATCAGAATTGTAGACATGTGTTGATTTCGGATTTGGGAATTTCGATTTCGAATTTATTTATGATGCTTATAACAGGTCAAACTTACGAAGTTTTTGAAATTTCGTAAGTTTCAATAGCGGCGGCTATTTCCTGCTCTATCGGGAATTGTCCCAAACTTTTATAAATAGCAGTACCATTTGCCTCACTATCCTTCACGGCCCATGTTGCCATTGCGTACATTACCGGCCGCAATTCCATGCCCGATTCGCTGAGCCGGTAGGTTACGTAGGGGGGCACAACAGGTTTTGATTCCCTTATGATGATACCATCAGCTTCCAGTTGTTTCAGGTGCTGGATCAGCATTTTTTCGGTAATGGTGGGAATAGATTTTTTTAGCTCGCTGTAACGCTTGCTTCCGGCTAAAAGGTGAAACAAAATGATCGGTTTCCAGTACCCGCCTATGCGTTCCATAACATAAGTTACCGGGCATTCTTTAAATGCGGCTTGTTTGTTTTCCTGTATGGTTGAGCTTTCTTTTATTGCTGTCATGGTGATACATACTTTAGGGTAAGTACTTGTAAAAAAGTAAGTACAAAAATACCTTTGCTTTCAATAAAAACAAAAACATTATGAAAATTATAGTAACAGGTTCAACAGGCAATATAAGCAAACCTTTAACACAAACTTTAACAGCCGCAGGGCATAACGTGACAGTGATTAGCAGCAATGCCGATAAGATAGCAGAGATAGAATCATTAGGGGCTAAAGCTGCAATTGGCTCGCTAACAGATGCCGATTTTTTGACCGAAACATTTACCGGAGCCGACGCGCTTTACGCCATGGTGCCGCCAAACTTTGGTGCAGAAAGCTTAAGGGCATACCAAAACGAAACAGGTAAAAGCTATGCCGAAGCCATTAAACGGTCGGGTATAAAAAAAGTAGTTGCGTTAAGCAGCATCGGGGCGCATTTGGATAACGGTGTAGGCCCTATAAAAGGCATCCATGATGTTGAGGGGATTTTGAACGGATTAGATGGTGTGGCCGTTAAGTTTATCCGTGCACCGTTCTTCTATATCAATTTTTTCAGTAACATCCCGCTTATCAAGCACCAGGGGATCCTTGGGTCAAATTATCCCGCAAATACAAGGCTGATCATGGTGCATCCGACAGATATTGCGGCAGCAGTTGCTGAAGAGTTGCAAAAAGATTTTACGGGTAAAAGCATACGCTACATTGTAAGCGATGAGTCAACATCCGGCGGGGTTGCAGCCGTTTTAGGTGAAGCAATCGGCAACCCTAACTTGCCATGGATTGAATTTACTGATGAACAGCTTGCCGAAGGCTTATCACAGGCAGGTGTTCCACTTGAAATGACCCGCAATTTTGTTGAGATGGGCACTGCGGTAAAAAGCGGAAAAATCTGGGAGGATTATGATAAGCACAGGCCTGCATCGTCCGGTAAGGTGAGTTTGCAGGATTTTGCCAGGGAGTTTGCTGCGGTATATAACAGCTAAATTTTCTCATGTAAAAGTCATTATTGCTGAGAAAGCAGTAGGTGGCCTCATCCAACCCCCACCTCAGGTGAGGGTTGGATGCTTTTTTGAAGGCTCCACTTTTGGGAAATTTAGAGATGTTCCACTGATTTGTACCCCGCAACGATCACTTGTGAACGATACGCTCTTCTTGTTTCCTGGTTCTTACTTTCCTGACTCGCACTTTCCGCATTGTTCCTACTTCAACAAAAAGCCTATCTTTGCGGCATGGCAGTAACCTTTGAAGATTTTAAATTTAACCGGCAAATTTTGAACGCGATAGCAGATGCCGGTTATACCGAAGCTACGCCTATCCAGCAAAAAGCCATTCCACCGATATTGAACGGGCAGGATGTAATGGGCATAGCGCAAACGGGTACCGGTAAAACGGCCGCCTACGTATTACCTATCATCATGAAGCTTAAATATGCTCAGGGTGAGCATGCACGCGCGCTTATCATTTCACCCACGCGCGAGCTGGCCATGCAGATAGAAGAGAACGTGAAAATTTTCGCCGCCAATACCGATTTACGTGTGGTGGTGCTTTATGGCGGTATCGGCCCTAAAACACAAATTGAACAGATCAACAAAGGGGTTGATATTATTGTTGCTTCTCCGGGCCGTTTCATGGATATTTACCTTGCCGGGCATATCGTAACCAAAACATTGCAGGTGCTGGTTTTGGATGAAGCTGATAAAATGATGGATATGGGCTTTATGCCCCAGATAAACCGCATATTGGAAGTGGTACCTGTGAAAAGACAAAACCTGCTTTTTTCGGCTACCATGAGCGAGAAGGTGCACCAGCTTTCGGCTAATTTCCTGGAGTTCCCTACGGTTATTGAGGTTACCCCGCAAGCAACGCCCGCGCAAACGGTTAACCAGCATTTATACCATGTACCCAATATCAAAACCAAAATTAACCTGCTTAAAAGGTTGCTTGATAATGAAGGCGACATTACTAAGCTGATTGTATTTTGTAAAACCCGTGCGGTGGCCGAGGATGTATTCAAATTTCTGACCCGCAAATTTGGCGAAGAAGAAGTGAAAGTGCTCCACGCCAATAAAGGGCAAAATACGCGCATCAACTCCATCAACTCATTTAAAAACGATGATGTGAAGATCCTTGTGGCTACCGATGTGGCATCGCGTGGTATTGATGTGAGCGATGTAAGCCATGTCATTAATTTTGATGTACCGGTGGTGTATGAGGATTATGTACACAGGATTGGTCGTACAGGCAGGGCGCTGCAATCGGGCGAGGCCATTACTTTTGCTACACCATCCGAAGAGTATTATATCCGCAAGATTGAGAAACTCATCAAGCAAACTATTCCTGTTGAGCATGTTCCCGACGATGTGTTTATTGAGGAAACCCCTTATGAGGAACGCCAGGACCAGGCCCGGGAGATAGATATGCAAAAGCGCAAAGAAGACCCCGATTTTAAAGGCGCCTTCCACGAAAAGAAATCCCTTAACCAACGTAAAAAGTTTGATGCCAATAAAGACAAGGCCAAATATGGCTCAAAGGCTGCAAGGCAGGGTTCAGGCCGATCATCCAAAAGCAAAAAAAGACACTAAGCCCATCAATGAAATTCAGATTTACCCCCTTAAATTTTTTTACCGCTTTTTTGGTAGCGGTGGCAGCCTATGTTTTTATTTACGGGGCTGGTATGGCCGGACGCCCGCTTGAACATTGGGGTGGTACCATAGGTTGGATCTTTTTGCTGTTTGCCTTTGTGGTTTTTGTGATTGATATCATGTTCCGCAATTTTTTTATTGAAACCAAAAAAATATGGATGGTAGAGACATTTTTCATTGTTTTGGTTATAATTATATTCTTACTTGTTAAATAAATTTTGAAATGAAAACTGCTGAAATAAAGCTTACCGTTACGCTTGATGATAATAACGTTCCTGAACATATCCTTTGGGAATCAACCGACTCAACCAACAAGGAGGCGTTGCCTGTAAAATCAATGATGCTTGCCCTGTGGGATCAAAGCTATAAAAATACCCTGCGCATTGACCTTTGGACAAAGGATATGCCTGTTGACGAAATGAAGCGCTTTTTTTATGAAACCCTGCAAACCATGGGCGACAGCTTTTTACGCGCTACCGGCGAAAAGAATATTGTTGAGGACCTGCGCGATTATTGCGCCCACTTTGCCGATAAGATGGAGATAACTCAAAAATAACAACCTAATATGCGCCTTAGCTCAATTTTATCATTCGCAGGGTTTGCCCTGTTATTTGTTGCAACCTATTGCCCGTTGCTGCGGGTATTCCATGTAACCAGCTGGAATATTTATAAGCTTAACCAACCTTATGGGCTGGTGCTTTTACTGGTAGCTGTTGTCGGGATCATAGTATCGTTCCTTAACCAGGCTAAAATTATGCGTGTGACTGCCTGGCTTTCGGTGGCTCTTGTAGTATTGCTGCTGGTTGCCGCTATTATGAAGGTTAATTCGGCATTTAGCTTTATTCCGTTTAAAGGTATTAACAGATTTTTAACCAGCCAGCTTAAATTTCAATGGGGGTGGTACGTAATGTTTGCCGGCCCGGTTTTGGCTTTAATTGGTGCATTAAGCGGTAAGCCAAAAACTTTTATGCCAACTACTGCAGATCCTGCCGCAAATTAATACTCCCCGGGTGTTTAAAAAAAGCTGTAACGTTTACTTTACAGCTTTTTTTAAACATATTTGTAATTCAGATTAATACGGATACCTAATGTCAAAGTTTTCCTTCCGCCAGCAGGTTTTAGCTGGCTTTGTAGTATCAATCATTCTTGTTTTTGTGGTAGGCATCTTGTCTTATAACAGCCTGCGCCAATTCGAGGAGGATAATGTCTTAATTGATCATACCCAGAAGGTTATTCATACATCAACAAGTTTATTGCAGGATCTGGTAGATGCCGAAACAGGCATGCGTGGCTATGGTGCTACCAATAACAAGGCATTCCTTGAACCCTATAACGCCTCTTTGCCTAAAATAGCTGATGGCATTGCCACTTTGAAGGATTTAGTGAAGGACAATCCTGTGCAGATAAAACGTATTGATTCGATAAATAAACTGGTAAAGGAGCAATTGCTGATACTCAAAACAAACGTTGAAACACGCGGAAGCCAGGGGCTTGACTACATGGTGCAGCGGGGCATGTTTTTAAATGGCAAAGAGAATATGGATCAGGTCCGTATGCTTATTGACCATATGACCAACGCTGAAGAGCGATTGCTTACCAACAGGGAGGAAAGCTCGCAGGAAGCATCTACATTTGCTAAGATCGTAATTGCATGCGGATCATTGGTCTTCCTGTTCATTATCCTGATGTTGTTCTTCTATATTCAAAAAACATTTGATCAGCAAAGGAAGACGGAAGAGGAGGTGCGTGTTGCCAATATTGAACTTGGTAAGGTACTTGCCGATAACGAAGCTAAAAACTGGCTGCTTACAGGTACCGGCCAATTGAATGAGAAGATGCAGGGCCAACAGGTTGAAAAGGAACTGTCAAATAATATTCTGTCTGAAGTTTGTACTTACACCAATGCCGCAGCAGGTACATTTTACCTGTATAACGAAGCAAACAACAGGCTTGAGCTTTATGCTTCATACGCCTTCCACAATCCTGATTTTGTTAAGAAGTCGGTACAAATGACCGAGGGCTGGCTTGGCCAGGTAGCCAAAGATGGCAAAGCTGCGGTTGTAAAAGGTAAACTGAACGATAAGCTTGAGCTTTCATCATCGGTATTAAAAACTGAACTGGCCGAATCATTTATCATACCTTTCTTTTTTGATAAAAAGCTAAAAGGCGTAATGGAGGTTGCTTTTAATGAAGGGATCTCGAAAAATAAATCGGAATACATCTTAGCAATCGCTAATGATATAGGTATAGCTATTAATACATCGCAGGCACGTACTATTATGAACGACCTGTACGAGGAAACCCAGCAGCAGGCCGAAGAGCTGGAAGCACAACAGGAAGAGTTGCGGGTTACCAACGAGGAGCTTGTTCAAAAAACTGAAGAGCTGCAGGCCTCAGAAGAAGAGCTCCGGGTACAGCAGGAAGAACTGCGTACCACCAATGCCGAACTGGAAGAAAAAGCCAGTTTGCTTGAAGAAAAAAACCAGGCCATTGAACAGGCCCGCCAGGCTATTAACCTTAAGGTTGAAGAACTGGAAACCACGGGTAAATACAAATCGGAGTTTTTGGCCAACATGAGCCATGAGCTGCGCACACCGCTTAACAGTATCCTGGTACTGGCGCGGATCCTTAAAGATAACAAGCCTGCCAATCTTTCTGAAGACCAGATCAAATATGCCAGCGTTATCTTCAACGCCGGTAATGACCTGCTTACTTTGATCAATGATATCCTCGACCTTTCAAAAATTGAATCGGGCAAGCTGGATATGCAAAATGAAGATATTAAGGTAAGCGATATTGTTGGCGATATGGAAATGCTGTTTGCCGAAGTAGCCAGCAACAAAAAAATTAATTATACAACAAGTATAGACAGGCAACTGCCGCAAACCATATTTACCGATAAGGTACGTATAGAGCAGGTGATCAAAAACCTATTAAGCAACGCGTTTAAGTTTACTTCTGAAAATGGTTCTATCGCCATTATTGTAAAGTCGGGTATTAAAGATAAAACCATCAGCTTTGCTATCAAAGATTCGGGGATCGGGATCCCTGCGGATAAGCAAAAAGTAATATTTGAGGCATTTCAGCAGGCCGATGGTTCAACGAGCCGTAAATATGGCGGTACCGGTTTAGGTTTATCTATAAGCCGCGAACTTGCTTTCCTTTTGGGCGGCAGCATAACCCTGAGCAGTGAGCCGGGCATAGGCAGCGAATTTGTACTTACTGTGCCTTTTGAAGCTAAATTAACACCCGCCGCCTTAATTGAAGAGGCTTTGCCAACTGCCGAAACTTTTAAGCCTGTAACAGAGTTCCTGAGCCCGGTTAAAGCTGCCCCGCGCGACCCCGGTAAAGAGCCTTTGGTTGTAATTGTTGAGGATGATAAAAACTTTGCAAACATATTGCAGGATTATGCCCGCGATCATGGTTATAAATCAATCATGGTGTATGAGGGTACCCGGGCGGTTGAAATTGTGAAGGAAGCCAAACCTGATGCCGTGATCCTGGATATTATGCTGCCTGGTAAAGACGGCTGGCAGATTTTGAAGGAGTTAAAAAATGATGAGGATACGATGCACATTCCGGTCCACCTGATGTCGGCCGGGGATGCTGCCGCAAACCGTGTACGTCGCGAAGGTGCCATCAACTTCATGAAAAAACCTATCAATACCGAAACGCTGGATAAGCTTTTCGCCGATATCATGGTACAAAGCGGCACCAGGTTTAAACAGATCCTGCTGGTTGAAGATCACAAGGCCCAAAGCCAGGCCTTGAAAGACCTTATGCAGGGCCAGGGGATTACCGTCGACCAGGCTTTTGACGGCGAATCGGCATTCAGGTTGTTGCATGAAAACGAGTACCAGTGTGTGATCCTTGACCTTAACCTGCCTGATATTTCAGGGTTGGATTTGCTGGATAAGATCAAAGAGGTTGATCGCTTTGCTTCATTGCCTGTTATCATAAATACAGCAATGGAACTTGATAAAACATCGGTTAACAGACTAATGCACTATGCCAACGCCATGGTGGTTAAAACCAATAAATCATCCGACAGGCTGATTGATGAGGTTAACCTGTTCCTGAACAAGATCAGCGAAACGGCAAATGGACAGCCACAACAGGTGTCACCTGCAGTTCCTGCAAAGCCTAAATCATTAACTAAAGGCAAAGATGCTATTAAGGGCAAAAAAGTGCTCATTGTTGATGACGATATGCGCAACATTTTTGCGCTGAGCAGCGCCCTGCAAAGCTATGACCTCAATGTAGAGATAGCTAATGACGGTGAAGAAGCCATAGCTAAACTTGAGGATATAAAGGATATTGATATAGTGCTTATGGACATCATGATGCCAAAAATGGATGGCTATGAAGCTACCAGGCATATCCGTAAGCAAAACAAATGGGCTAAATTACCCGTAATAGCATTAACTGCAAAAGCAATGAAAGACGACCGCGAAAAATGTATAGCGGCCGGCGCCAATGATTATATCACCAAGCCCGTTGATATGGACAGGCTGATTTCGCTGATGCAGCTTTGGCTTGAAAATTAGTTATGGATACAGAGCAGGGAATTATATCACATGCGCAGGTTCATGAGCTTATTGATATTGTAAGAAAGGTTCATGGCTTTGATTTTTCGGGTTATACCAAAGCTTCATTAAAACGGAGGTTAACCCGTATTATGCTGCTCAACAAGTTTGAGTTTTATGACCTTAAACATGTGCTTATTAATGACGCAGACTTTTTTCAGGGCTTTTTGGAAGAAATTACGGTTAACGTAACCGAAATGTTCCGCGATCCTTCATTCTATCGTGCGGTTAACTCACAGGTTGTTCCGTATCTTTCAACTTATCAGCACGTCAAAATCTGGAGTGCAGGCTGCTCAACGGGCGAAGAGGTTTACTCTATGGCCATATTGCTGAACGAAGCTGGTTTGGGAAAAAAGTCGTTCATATACGGCACGGATATCAATACCGAGGTTTTAAAGGAGGCCCGTAAAGGGATCTACAGTTTGCGTAATATAAAAAGCTATGCGGAAAATTATCAATACACTGATTTAAAAGGTTCAATTACAGATCATTTTACCATTTTGTACGATGCCGCGTCGATACACAATGAGTTAAAACAAAATACACTGTTTTCGGTACATAATTTAATATCTGATACCGTATTTAATGAGTTTCAGATGATAAGTTGCCGGAATGTTTTTATTTATTTTGAAACATACCTGCAGGAACGGATTCTTGACCTGTTTTATAAAAGCCTTTGCCCGCTGGGTTATTTATGCCTTGGCAGTAAAGAAACCATCCGGTCAGATACGTTTAAGAGTAAGTTTAAGGTGATCAACCAAAAAGAAAACATTTACCAAAAAGTTGGGACCTGATAAAAAGTTACTGGAAAGATGGCATGCCGCCCAGATCGTATTATTGGGCGGATCGGCAGGCTCGTTCAAAATTTTATTCAAGATCATAAAAGATCTTCCCGAAAAACTGGGGAAAACCGTAATTCTTATCATACACAGGAAAAAAAATTTTTTCAGCGAAATAGAAAAACTATTTGCCGAGAACAGCCGTATGTACATGCGCGAAATTGAGGACAAGGATATTCTTAAAACGGATACTATGTATATTGCCCCGGCAAACTATCATACCTTAATTGAACGCGGCGGTTATTTTAGCCTGGATGTTTCGGAGCCGGTATGGTATTCAAAGCCATCAATTGATGTTACTTTTGAAAGCGCCGCCGAGGTTTATGGTGACAGGTGCATGGCGATATTACTTTCAGGTGCCAACCAGGATGGCGCCGAAGGCTTATTAAAATTAAAGAAAAGCGGCAGCCTTACCATAGCGCAGGAGCCCAGCGACGCGGAAATGGCCGAAATGCCAAAGGCAGCTATAAATTTAGGTGCTGCCGATTATGTTTTAACACAGGATGAGATTTTTAAACTTTTACTTTCATGACAATCACCCCCCCCCTAATTAATATTAAATGACCCCTGTTAATATTCTTATAGTTGATGACAGAGAAGAGAACATCATTGCTCTGGAGGCATTGCTTAAACGCGATGATATCAAAATATTTTCTACTACCTCGCCAAATGAAGCTCTTAAAATTGCCTGGGAAACCAATATTGCCATTGCTTTAGTTGATGTTCAGATGCCCGAAATGGACGGCTTTGAACTGGTGGAAATGCTCAAATCAAACCCGCGTACCAAAGATATCCTGGTTGTTTTTGTTACAGCTATTTCAAAAGAAGCCAAGTATGCTGTTAAAGGCCTCGGTACCGGCGCTGTAGATTATCTTTACAAACCGCTCGATCCTTACATTACATCGGCCAAGGTTGATTCATTTGTACAACTGGCCCGCACCCAGGCCGAAATAAAACAAAAGAACGATGAGCTGCAGAACTATGCCATAGTTGTAAAAAACTCGGCCGATATTATCACATCGGTCGACGCGCAAAGTCTCCGCATTGACAATATCAATCCAACCGTCGAAAAAATAATGGGTTTCAGGCCTGATGAGCTTATTGGTAAAAGTATTGTTGACCTGGCCATAGACGATCATAAGCCGCCGTTTCGCAAAAAACTGGGTGAAATCATAAAAGACAACCTGGCCTATGCCATTTTTGAATTTAAGTTTGAAACCTTTGATAAAAGGGTAATTTGGGTGGAGTGCCGCGCGGCATACCGCAACAAAACCATATTTATTAATATCAGCGATATTTCTCCGCAAAAAAGTTACCAGGAGCAGCTCATCAAATCGAAAGAAAACGCGGAATACAGCAAAAAGGTGAAAGAAACCTTTTTGGCCAATATGAGCCATGAGCTGCGTACACCGGTTAATGGCATAATAGGTATCACTTCGCTTTTGCGTAAAACAGATCTTACCGATCAGCAAGTGGGGATGCTTGATTTGCTTGATACCTCATCAAAATCGTTGTTGGGTGTGATCAATGATGTACTTGATATCTCCAAAATTGAGGCTGGTAAATTCAGCATCATCCGAGCGGCCAATAATGTTTATGACATTGTAAACTCGGTTTTTAACCTGCTTAAATTTAAAGCCGACGAAAATAATATTGAGTTTTTGCTGGATATTGAAGATGAAGTACCAGAATACCTCATGGTAGATTCATTACGCCTGAACCAGATATTGATGAACCTGCTGAGCAACGCGCTTAAGTTTACCGAAAGGGGTTATGTAAAGCTGAAGATTACCGTACTTCAAAAACACAATGATAAGGTAAAGCTGAAATTCAGTGTTGAGGATACGGGCATCGGCATCCCGGCCGACAGGCTTAACAGGATCTTTGATTCATTTGAACAGGCCGAAGAAGATACCGTAAGCAAATACGGTGGTACCGGGCTTGGTTTAACCATTGTGAAAAAGCTTGCCGAGCTAAAGGGAGGCGAACTTACCGTAAGCAGCCAGGTAGGCAGAGGCAGTACTTTCAACTTTGTATGCTGGTATACCATCAGTATTAAACCCAAAACTAAGGTAACTGCCAAAACTGATAAAATATTGCCGCCGTTTAATAATGTACGGGTGCTGGTAGCTGAAGATAACATGGTTAACCAGTTTATGCTCTCCAAAATATTAAAGGACTGGAATGTAGAGGTGGAGATGGTTGATAACGGCCGTAAGGTTATTGAGAGGCTTACTAATAAAGACTATGACATTGTTTTAATGGATACACATATGCCCGAAATGAACGGTTACCAGGCAGCTAAAACCATCAGGGTTGATTTTGAGGAGCCTAAACGGAGTATTCCCATCATATCGCTTTCGGCAGCAAGTTATGACCATGAGCAGCAGGAAGCATTATCGGCAGGGATGAACGATGTGCTTTCAAAGCCGTTTCAGCCATACCAACTGCATGAAAAAATGTCGATGTTATTGAAGGTGGGCGTTTAAAACTCCAGCCTGGTTTGCCCAACGCCCATTACCTTTGCCTCATGCTCAAGCAGCCATTTTTTGCGCCATATACCGCCCGCGTAGCCGGTTAAGCTGCCATTTGACCCTATTACCCGGTGACAGGGCACTACAACCCATAGGTTGTTACGGCCATTGGCAGATGCTATTGCCCTTATAGCCAACGGATTATTCATTTGGTTTGACTGCTGGGCGTAAGTAATGGTTGTTCCGTAAGGGATCTGGATCAATTCGTCCCAAACCTGTTGTTGAAACTCACTGCCTTCCTGCTTTATAGGAAAGGTAAATTGCTTCCTTGTACCGGCAAAGTATTCATTTAACTCATCAATAGCAGCTTGCAGCAGCGGGGTAGGAGCAGGAGCAATCTCATATTCCTCATCGCGTATCGATACTGATGCTATAAAGCCATCTTCTTCGGCTATGCGGGCAATGCCAACCGGTGTGCGGAAATAAGCTACAGGCATGGTAATTGGTATGTTATATTCAAAATTAAGCTAATTTTTTTAGCTTGTCAAATGTCCTTACTCACTCGCAGGTAATTATTACATTTGCGGTGATGAAACTTGTTAACGAAACCTGGTACCTGCTCAAAAAGGAAGTTTTGCTGGAGTGGCGGTCCAAATATGCTTTTAATGGCGTTTTGCTGTATGTGGTTTCAACGGTTTTTGTTTGTTATATCTCCCTCAACTTAAATCCCGGTTTTTCCAATAGCAGCGGTTACCCCATAGTTTGGAACGTGTTGTTTTGGATCATTATGCTGTTTGCATCGGTAAATGCCATAGCCAAAAGCTTTATGCAGGAAAGTAAAAGCCGGCTGCTTTATTATTATTCTATTGCCAGTCCGCAGGCAATTATCCTATCAAAAACAATCTATAATATTTTGCTGATGGCTTTGCTGAGCACTTTGGCATTAATTATCTATAAAGTATTTTTCCCCAATGCCCTTGGCGACCCACTATATTATTTCCTGGCGGTGTTGCTGGGGAGCGTCAGTTTTTCCACCGTGTTCACCATGATCTCGGCCATCGCGTCAAAAGCCGGTAATAACGGTACCCTAATGGCTATATTAAGCTTCCCGGTTATTATCCCTGTTATATTGGTGCTTATTAAGTTAAGCAAGAGCGCTATGGATGGGGTAGACCGAAGTTTCTTTTACGGCAACATAGGCGTTTTGTGCGCTATCAATGCCATTGTAATAGCTACCGCGTTGTTGCTTTTCCCCTATCTGTGGAGGGACTAATTTGAATTGGCCGAACTGGATTTAAGAATCAAGAAACAGGCTGAATTAAAAAGATTAAAATTCTATAAATTCTCTCACTCAATAAATTCGGGTTCAGACATTACCGCAACAAAAATTATACACCGGCAATTCATTAACCGTTCATAAAAAATGTGTTTTTTAGCAGATTGAAAAAATATCCTAATTTTAATTAATGCGTTTTTATTGGTTTTTGCTTATCGCGTTTATATGTCCGCTCATCGTTTCGGCACAAACCGGTACTATTACAGGTAAGGTGGTGCGGGCCGATACTAAAAGCCCGGTAGCCAATGCCAGCGTATTTTTAAATAATGCCACCTACGGTACCTCTACTGCCGAGGATGGTACTTTTACCCTGGCTGGCGTGAAGCCAGGACAATACCAACTGGTCGTCACCGGCGTTAGCATTGAAGAATATTCCACAACGGTGCTGGTTGGCCGTGAACCTGCAAAATTAAGTATCGAGGTTAATCAAAAAGTGCTGATGCTGCGCGAAGTAGTGATCAGCAGCAGTGCCGACTGGAAAAAAAATTACGAACTGTTCCGCAAGGAATTTGTTGGTGATACCGAAAACGGAAAGGAATGTAAGGTAACCAATCCACATATTTTAAATATCATTTATCATAGAGGTAAACAACAGTTGGAGGCCTCTGGCGATGAGTTTTTGGTGGTAGAGAACCTGGCCTTAGGCTATCGTACCAAATTTTTGCTCAAAAACTTTTTGTATGATGCTATTGAGCATACCATATCCTATTCGGGAAGTGCCCTGTTCGAGAACCTGCCCGGCAGCGCAGCGCAGAAGAAACTCTGGAAGCAGAAACGCGAACAGGCCTATTATGGATCGGCCCAGCATTTTTACCGCTCGCTTTATAAAGGAACGTTAAAACAAGAAGGGTTTGAAGCGCATGATTTTACGAGGCAAATTAATCCGGAGCGGCCGGAAGAAGCCGTGCTGATGCAGAAGATGAAAAAGTACCGGGAGGGGCCGCGCGATTCGGCCATGCGGTATTACAACCTGTCGAAGATGACCAAATGGTACCGGGAAAACCTCGCGAAGCTGCCTTACCAGGAGTTTGAGATCTTGAGGAAAACACCGCAGGATGGGATTTATGCCCTTACCTTTCCGCACTTTTTATATGTAGTATATACCAAACGCGAAGAGACTACCGAGTTTAAGGACGTTTATCATCCGCTGGATATGCCTAACTACGAAACCAGTATCATGACCAAATATTCGGGCTATATCGCATTTGATATGAACGGTATTGTGGTATCAAGCCCAAGTCCGCTTTATGAAGGTTCATGGTCGAAGGCTAAGCTTGGCGATCTGCTGCCGGTTGATTATGAGCCGGGGGATTGATTAATTTCAGGAAGACTTTGCTTATTTCGAATTATATTTGCCGCCACCATCGCAGATATAATTCTTGTTACCATCCTTTATGAAATATATAAGCTATTTAGTGTTAGCTGTTGTTTTTGTTGCGCAGGGAGTTTCAGCACAACAAATAGTATTTAAAGACCAAAATTTAAAATCGGCTTTACTTAAAAGAGGCTATGATTTTAATAAAAACGGCGAAATAGAAGTATCCGAAATTGACACTGTGGTGAATTTAAACATTGCCAAAAGTGATATTAGGCTGTTAGATGATTTAAAATATTTTAAAAGTTTAGAAAGGGTTTATGCAATGTCTAACCAGATTGCGAACCTGGATGTGTTTTTTGACAATAATACGATTAAGGAAATTTATATCGGAGGCAATGTTCTCGGAAAAAAGTTGACGCTAAAGAATCTCAGAAATTTGACCGTTTTGGCGGCGGCCCATAATGACTTGGAAACAGTCGAATTAAATGGCACTGATAGCATCAGACAACTTTATTTACAGAGCAATGCGTTTAAAAACATCAAATTGGAAAACCTGACTAATCTCAGCGTATTAGAATTGATAGATAATAAGGCGTTAAAGACTATTGACATCAGACCAAACGTTGCTCTCACTTACATTGGACTGCTTTCAACGGCTGTATCCCAATTAGATATTTCCAATAACAAATTGCTGTCAACGTTTTATGTAAGTAATACTGTGAAAGTAATAAAGAGTGCCGGTCAGGAGAATTTTAAGTCCGCACCAGTTATAAGAGAGATTCACTAAAATGTGTAATACTTTATGTTTGCCTAAACTTAGTGTCGAATCAATGAGCAAATAATTAGTTACATTTACCGCCATAAATCATATGAAGTTTATTTATCAAACATGGTGGAAGGTTGCGGCTGTTTTGCTGGTGCTGTCTACCTTTTACACCGGCCTGGTTCTCAAAGCGCCGAGGCTGCCAATTATTCACGAAACCATCCGTAATTTGTATTTTCACGTACCTATGTGGATGGGCATGCTGACTGTTTTTGTGGTATCGGTCTACTTCAGTATCAAATACCTGCAAACGGGTAAAGAAGAACACGATCTTGCTGCTGTTGAGAGCGTTAATACCGGGTTGCTGTTTTACACCTTGGGCCTTTTAACCGGTATGCTTTGGGCAAAATTTACCTGGGGCGAGTTTTGGAGCGGTGATCCAAAACAAAACAGTGCCGCCATTGCATTTTTGTTGTACTGTGCTTACCTGGTGCTTCGTAACTCTATTGATGAGGAGCAGAAGCGGGCCAAGATCTCGGCTATCTACAATATCTTTGCTTTCCCGATTATGATCGTGCTGATATTTGTTTTGCCCCGCATGACAGATTCATTACACCCCGGCAGCGGCGGTAACCCTGCATTTGGTAAATACGACCTTGATAACGGTATGAAGATAGCCTTTTATCCGGCTATGTTAGGCTGGAGTTTTATTGCCCTTTGGATAGCAACTATCCGTTACCGTATCCGTTTAATTGAGAATAAGAAGAACGCTATAAATTAAGATGAAGAAATTAACGCTTTTATTGTTGCTGCTTACGTTTTGTACCGTTGTTTTTGCACAACCAGGGCAGCAGGTTGAAATGGCCGATGCCCTGCGCCAGTCGGGAAAAATTTACGTGGTTGTAGCAACTATTTCCATAATTTTTGTTGGACTGGCTATTTACCTGTTTACTATAGACCGCCGGTTAAAAAAAGTCGAAAACGATAAGTAGTTCAAATAATATGTTTAAACAATTTAAACATATTATTCATGGCGGTGTTAGGTAGTGTATACGGCACACTAACTAAGAAATATTTGCAATATTGATAAAAATTGTACCAAATTTGCTCACTTTTTTAAGAGATTAATATTTATACAATAGTTATGGCTACGAATATTTTGATTGCCGACCAGGAAACACACTTCTTCAGCGACGTGTGTAAAAACTTCGATTATGCTGCCCAATTCACCAAACATGATGCCGGTTTGCTTGATCAAATTAAATCATGTAACAGTGTTTACCGCTTCCGTTTTCCTATCCGCAGGGGCAACGGGTTCGAGGTAATTGACGCCTGGCGTGTGGAGCACTCGCACCACCAATCGCCCACTAAAGGCGGTATCCGTTACAGCGAAATGGTGAACGAGGATGAGGTGATGGCCCTCGCCGCGCTCATGACTTACAAATGCGCCATTGTTAACGTTCCGTTTGGCGGCGCCAAAGGCGGTATCAAAATTAATCCTAAAAACTATACCGTAAGCGAGCTGGAAAACATCACCCGCCGTTATACCGTTGAGTTAATCAAAAAGAACTTTATTGGCCCAAGCATTGACGTGCCGGCACCTGACTATGGATCGGGCGAGCGCGAAATGAGCTGGATTGCAGATACTTATGCTACCATGAACCCCGGTCAGCTGGATGCTATGGGCGCTGTAACCGGTAAACCTATCGCCTTGCACGGTATTGCCGGCAGGAGGGAAGCAACCGGCCGTGGAGTAGCCATTGCCACCCGCGAGTGCGTAAGCGTTGGCGAGGATATGCAAAGGATTGGCCTTTTGCCAGGCTTATCAGGCAAAAGGGTAATTGTACAGGGCCTTGGTAACGTAGGCTACTATTCGGCTAAGTTTTTATCCGAAATGGGTGCTATAATAGTTGGCCTTTGCGAGTTTGAAGGCGCTATTTATAACGAGAACGGCTTAGATATCGAGGCTGTATTCCAGCATCGTAAGGCCACCGGTTCTATTTTGGGATATGCGGCTGCAATACAGGAATTTACCAATACCATGGAAGGGCTTGAACAACCATGCGATATTTTAGTGCCGGCAGCTCTTGAAAACCAGAT
The DNA here is from genome assembly GCF_049949235.1 of Mucilaginibacter sp. R-33. Classification (NCBI taxonomy): domain Bacteria; kingdom Pseudomonadati; phylum Bacteroidota; class Sphingobacteriia; order Sphingobacteriales; family Sphingobacteriaceae; genus Mucilaginibacter; species Mucilaginibacter sp. R-33. The sequence goes on along the minus strand of NZ_CP188089.1, from coordinate 3,043,440 downwards.
CACTGAATCAAATATCCGTAACATACAAGCTAAAATTATTGTTGAAGGCGCAAACGGCCCAACATCACCCGAGGCTGAGGCTATATTTTACGCCAATGGTGGGATGATAGTTCCGGATATGTTTGCCAATGCCGGCGGTGTTACCGTATCATATTTTGAATGGTTGAAAAACCTGAGCCACGTAGCTTTCGGCCGTATGAACCGCAGGTTTGAGGAAAACTCCAACCTTAACCTGGTAAACATGGTTGAAGGGATCACTGGTGTAGCTTTAACCCCGGTACAGCGCTCAACCATTATTAAAGGTGCATCAGAGCTTGAACTGGTAAACTCAGGACTGGAAGATACCATGATCCGCTCATACCACGAGATCAGGGAGATCTACAAAAACAATCCCGATATCGGTACCCTGCGTAACGCGGCCATGGTTGGCGCAATTAATAAAATAGCGGTATCTTATCAAAATTTGGGTATCTGGCCATAATTAAGGATTTAATAGTTTTATATATAGCGAGGTGGGTTTGAAAAAGCCGGCCTCGTTTTGGTTTAAAACTTTTCGCGATAGGGATCGTAGCGGATACCGGCCAATGAGCGTAAAGCCTGCAGGCGTATGAGCGTAGAGCCCGGGCCGCAGGCATCGCCAAAAATACCATAATAAAGATGCGTCATTGCGAGGAACGAAGCAATCCCCGACTTTACAGAGCAGCCATGTAAATGTCCCTGTATAGTTCGCGATTGCTTCGTTCCTCGCAATAACGCTGGTTTTATATAATCAAGAATGATTCTAAATAATACATATGTCTTGTAATAAACATTATTCGCTGCATGTTTTGTATTTTTGCAAATCGTTATTTTAATTATATAAACCGCGGATGAAAAAAAGTGCAATTTTTGGTCTTGTTGTTATCGCTATAGCCATAGCGGTTATCATTAGTGTTTATTCAAGCTCAAGCACCTATGCTACCTTTGCCGAGGCGCAGCAAACCAGCAGCGAACTGCATGTAATAGGCCATTTCAGCAAGGGAAAGGAGATGGTTTATGACGCTACTAAGGATGCCAATTATTTTTCATTTTACATGAAAGATAATAAGGGAGAAGAACGTAAAGTTGTTTTTACCGGTACCAAGCCGGAAGATTTTGAGCGCTCGGAGCAACTGGTACTTACCGGCCAGATGGTTGGAAGTGAGTTTCATGCATCGAAGATCCTGATGAAATGTCCATCCAAATACACCCAGGATAAGTTAGAAGTTACAGAAGCGAAGGCTAAACAAGCCAGCATTTAATCATTTTTGATGAATACAGTTTTTAAGGGCGAACACCTTTTACCGGGACAAATCGGCCAGTTTTTTATTGTTCTTTCGTTTGGTGCAGCCCTGCTGTCATTTATAAGTTACTATTTTGCTACTACAGATGATGCCGGTAAGGCCGACAGCGGCTGGCAGCGTTTAGGCCGTTTAGGTTTTTACGTAAATTCTATCTCTATTTTAGGAATGGGCACCTGCCTGTTCTATGTGCTTTATAATCACTATTTCGAGTATCATTATGCCTGGGCTTATACCTCGCGCTCATTGCCTGTTTATTACCTGGTATCGGGTTTCTGGAACGGGCAGGAGGGCGGCTTTTTGCTTTGGGCCTTTTGGCAGGCCGTTTTAGGTAACGTACTTATTGCAAGGGCTAAATCATGGGAGCGCCCGGTAATGACTGTTGTTGCCCTGTCGCAGGTTATTCTGGGAACCATGGTACTGGGTATCGATATTTTCGGTCAGCGGATAGGCAGCTCGCCATTCTTGTTGTTGCGTAATTCAGGTATCGAAGCGCCTATATTCTCGCAGCCGAACTACCTCGACTTTATAAAAGACGGACAAGGAATGAACCCATCGCTGCAAAATTACTGGATGGTTATTCACCCGCCTACCTTGTTCCTGGGCTTTGCTTCAATAGTTGTTCCGTTTGCTTACGCGGTGGCCGGGCTTTGGCAAAAGCGATATAAAGAGTGGGTACAGCCCGCCATATCATACGCCTTATTTGGGTCTATGATATTGGGTACCGGTGTGATCATGGGTTCGTTTTGGGCTTATGAGTCGTTAAACTTCGGTGGCTTTTGGGCCTGGGACCCGGTTGAGAACGGTTCGATATTTCCGTGGTTAACCATGGTCGCGGCATTGCACGTACTTATTGTATTTAAAAATACAGGCCATTCATATTTTACAGCTACACTGCTGGTATTGCTGAGTTTTGTACTGGTATGGTACACCTCATTTCTTTCAAGAAGCGGTATCCTGGGCGAAAGCTCAGTTCATGCGTTTACCGATTTAGGTATGTTCTGGCAATTGGTTATCGGCATCCTGATATTCCTTGTTTTATCTGTTTGGGTTTTGGTATGGCGATGGAAAGAACTGCCTATCACCAAAAAAGATGAAGAAACATACTCACGCGAGTTTTGGATGTTTGTAGGTTCAGTGTTTTTAGGGTTATCATGCTTTCACCTTATTGTAGTAACATCGGTACCTGTATGGAATGCCATGTTTGGTACCAAGATTGCACCTCCTTCTGATGCTGTTAAACATTATAACGTGATCCAGTCGTCATTTGCGTTTGTGGTGACTTTACTTACTGGCTTTACGCAATTCCTGAAATATAAAAAGACCGATATTACCCGGTTCTTTATAACTACCGGTGTTTACCTTGTGTTTGCCATACTGGTAACAGCGCTTGTTGTTTACTTAACCGGGGTTTATCGCCTTAATTTCGTGTTTAATCTGGTGATGTGCGGTTCGGTTTACTCGGTTATTGCCAATGCTAAAGTTTTGGTTGATGCCTTTAAGGGCAAGTTTAAACTGGCCGGCTCGGCCGTAGCGCATTTAGGATTTGGCTTGTTGATGGTGGGCGCGGTAATAGCAGCAGGCACCAGTAAAGTAGTTTCTGAAAACGCGAGTGGCGTAGTTAATGTGCAGGGTTTTGACGCTAAGGCTGGCAATGCCCGCGAAAATATCATGATCTACAAAAACACCCCGGTAAAAATGGGCGATTATACAGTTACCTACCTTGGCGACTCGGTATCATCACCTTACCATTTTTACAGGGTTGATTATAAAAAGTTTGATGCTAACGGCAAAGTGCTTGAAAACTTTGTGCTTAAACCCAAAGTACAGGCCAGTCGCGATGCGGGAATGTCTTCATCGCCCGATACTAAACATTACTTGTTAAATGACTTGTATACCCATGTCACCGCTATCCCAAGCGAAGGTTTTGCTATGCAGGGCGAGGCCGGTCATGATGAAGGTAACGATGATAAAAACTACGATGAGCCTGTAGCCCATGAAGTTGCCATTGGTGATACCATCAGGTATCGCGACGGCTTTATGCTGGTTAAATCATTAAACAAACAGGCTACCGTACAAAATATCCCGCTTACTGCCAACGATGTGGCTATCGGCGCTAATATCGAGGTTCATGCGCATGATGGCAAGGTGTATACCGCCGAACCTGTGTTCATGATCAGGGGCGGTAACGTGTTTGATTTTGCCCGCAAGGTTGAGGACGCCGGATTAAAACTGCGCTTTTCAAGGATCAACCCTGAGAATAAAAAAGTAGAAATCACTGTTTACCAGCAGCCGCAAAACAAACGCCCATGGATTGTGATGCGCGCTATCAGCTTCCCGTATATCAACTTCTTCTGGAGCGGTACTATCATTATGGTGATTGGCTTCCTGCTTTCAATTCAAAGACGTAATAAAGAACTTAAAACTGTTTAATTTCTGTTAGATGGATTTAACCGGGCACCGGTATCATATAGCTCATGACGGATTTACCGTTATGGATGATATTTATACCGGTGCCGAAGTTAATACCGTAATTAACGTCATAGAATCCGCTGACAGATCAGGCCCGCTTTTCCGCCAAACAGCGGATGTATTTGCTATAAGGCAGTTTCTGAAGGCTGTTCCGGATGTTTCTCCTCTTTTATTGAATGACAAGTTAAAAAGTGTTATCTCCACTATTTTTGGCGATGACTACTTTGTTGTAAAATCAATCTATTTTGATAAGCCCGGATCATCAAACTGGTTTGTGGCCTGGCACCAGGACCTGACTATCTCTGTGGATAAGAAAATTGATATAACAGGCTACGGTCCCTGGACGGTTAAGCAAAACCAGTTTGCTGTACAGCCTCCGCTCCATATTTTGCAGGATAATTTCACTGTTCGCATTCATCTGGATGATACCAATGAAGATAATGGTGCATTGAATGTATTACCCGGTTCACACCTTAAAGAAATATATCGCCCCGAAAACATCGACTGGCAGCAAGAAACTGAAGTGAGTTGTAATGTACAGGCCGGTGGTATCATGATCATGCGGCCGTTGCTCATGCACGCCTCAAGCCGAACCACCAATAACAAAAAACGTAGGGTAGCACATATTGAGTTTAGCAGGGTAACGCTTGCTGATGAGATTGATTGGGCGGAAAGGGTTTATTGATCATACTTCCTTGTTCCGTAAGGTACCCCGACACTTATGAAGAACGCTTTCAACATATCGTATTTCTGTTTACAATCTATTCCTATACTTATTTTTTCCGAACCGGACTCACTCGCCTTGCAAGCAAAACAAATATCAAGATGGTCAATCACATTATCATTCTTATCAAGAAATACGATCGAATTGCGTGGTTCGAAGCAACCCGGCAGGGCTGTTATCAGGTAGTTTTTCATACCGCTATAGCCATAGTTGAAAATAATATCAGAGACCTTTTCAAGTTGTTCACGCGTTAAGACTTTTGACTGCTTAACATTGTCGTATTTTAATTGGCCATTTTCTATAATAATGCCTCCAATGCTATCCGGTTCTTCTGATGCTTTAGGAAAACCTGCCGAATCAATAGTTATATTAGGATTCTTTGGTAGGCCAACATATGATATTGCTAAAATTTTAGTTGCAACTGAAAAAGGAAATTTCTTTAACCGCTGGGTGGCAGTAAATCTGTTTGTATAGAAGCAGTTGTCGAATGCAGGCTTATAGCCCTTGATGCTTTCACGCGGATATGTTACGTGATATACAGCTTTTCGTTGAATACGTTTAACCTTTTTATGAATTGTAGTATCCGCCGAATAAGAGGGGTGGTAATTGATATTTGCGTAACATGCCAGGTTTGTTAATAATAATAAGCAGGTAATAAATCTGAATTTCATCTTCTAAAACTAAAGATAAAAATGATTTTATTACCCCTTCAAAAACGAAAGGATTTTAGCATTCACTGTATCTGCTTTTTCGATCATGGGTAAATGCGCTGCACCATCAACCGGGAAAAAGTCGGTCTTTAATACACTGCGGATGGAATCACTAAAACGTATTGGCAGGGTTTTATCTGCTTTACCCCATATCAGCAGTACGTTTTTACCGGCACTATTTAAACAGGTATTACTTTGTTTACCGTCCTGGTTGTAATTGTACATGGTTGAAACCAGCGCCTTCCCGAAACCTTTATATCTCATTTGCGGCAGATAACGTTTTATCCATTCCGGATGAGCTTTTGGATGAAGAAAGTCACTCATTTGCCCTTTAGCACGTTCGCCGGAATTTACAGTTTCGTTGTAAAGGGTGAAATATTGCGGTGCTACCGGTTTCTTTTGTTCATATACAGGGTCAACAAGAATTACTTTATTAACCAGGTTGGGATGGCTGCAGGTAAAGTTTGTTATTACCGCACCGCCGAATGATACACCTGCTAAATTTACTTTGTTTCCTAATTTAAGCTGATTGATAAGATCAAGAATTTGGGTGTTGTAAAAATCCTGATTGTAAGGAACATTTGGCCTGTCTGAATAGCCGCGGCCGTACATGTCATAGCGTAATACCCGGTAGCCTTTTTTTATCAAAAAATCGTAGGTTGGGTCCCAGATATAATAGGGTACGCTAAAACCGTGAACAAGAATAACAACTTCGGCATTAGCAGGGCCTTCAAGTTGATAATGGGTTACGCCCTGACTTAATTTGATAAAGCTGCCAGGGATGTTTTTGCGGCTGGCATCGGTTAAGGTTTTGGTTTCCTTATTGTTATATCTATAGAAGCCGTAAAGGATTAATGACGCGGCCCCGACAAGAAATATCACAATTATTATGCTTACTTTAAGTATTTTCATGCGGTATTAGATGTTGGTTCCTAAAATACAGAAATATTTATACTACAGTTAGTTAAATAATTTACTCCATTGTAAAGATAATATGAACATTACCATAATAGGCTCGGGCAATGTAGCTACTCATATGGCTGCAGCGTTTAAAAATGCCGGCCACCGCATTGTACAGGTATACAGCCGCAATATGCAGCATGCCGCGCTGCTGGCTTACCATGTAGCTGCCGAAGCGATAGATAACCTTGACAATATTAATCCCGATACAGGATTGTTTGTTGTTTCGGTTAAGGACGATGCTATAACGACTGTTGTTAAAGCGCTATCGGCCCATAAAAAGTTAATAGTACATACATCGGGCTCAACCGATTTGAACAGTTTACTGGCTTTTACCCCGAAGGCCGGTGTATTTTATCCCCTGCAAACGTTTAGCAAGATAAGAGAGGTTGATTTCCGATCTGTCCCGCTCTGTCTTGAAGGTGCTGACGACGGTATACTTGCTGATTTAAAGCAGCTGGCATTTACCATCAGTAATAATGTATATAGCGTTAACTCCGCCCGGCGCAAAATATTGCACCTTGCCGCGGTATTTGCCTGTAATTTTCCCAATTATTTGTACGGGGTTGCCCAGGACCTGCTGGCGCAAAATCAGATGGAGTTTAATCTGCTGCGCCCCCTGATCCTGGAAACTGCTCAAAAAGTGCTTGAACAGGAGCCGCGCAATGTGCAAACCGGCCCGGCAGTGCGTAATGACGAAGGCACTATGGCCATGCACATGCAGATGCTAAGCGAGATGCCTATGTTACAGGAAGTTTATACTTTATTAAGTCAGGGTATTATCAAAAACAATAAAGGGTTTACCGCACCCGAGTAATTTTGTTACTTTTGCTTAAATGAACATTTATAAAATAAAGATCAATTTCGAGGAAAAAGGGCACGAAAGCGTTGAGTTACCTATAGCCGAAGGAGAATCTGTATTAGACGTATGCCTGGAGAATGGCATTGAACTACAGCACAATTGCGGTGGTGTTTGCGGATGCAGCACATGCCATGTTTATGTAAACAAGGGGATGGATAACATCCAGGAGATATCCGATAAAGAAGAGGATTTTATTGACAGGGCTGTTAACCCGCGCATTAATTCGCGGCTGGGTTGTCAGTGTGTGATTGTTGATGGCGACATTGAAGTTACCCTGCCGGATCAGTCGCAGTTTTTAGGCCACTAATATTTGCATTAATCCGTTTAAAACAATAAATAAAACGTATAATTTACAACGTATTAGCGTAACCCCCGGGTAGTACGTAAAATCAACAAAAATGAGCGATAATAAATTTGCCTTACCAATTCACTGGAATGATTATGAAGATATTGCCATTGAACTTTATGAAAAGTTTGGTGACGATTTTGACGAATCAAGAATATACCGCATCCGTTTTACCGAACTGCTGGAATGGGTATTGAGCCTGCCTAATTTTGCCGGTACCCGTGCCGAATCAAACGAAGGGCACCTGGAGCAGATCCAATCGGCCTGGGTATACGAGTGGCGGGATAATCAATAATTCAGTTGGCAGTTTTGAGCTGGCGGTTTGCAGTTTTAAATTTGCCATTAGCAGTTTAGCACGAAGCAAACATTCTATAATCAAAAAAATCGGTGAAAATCACCTCAACAAATTGGTGTAATCACGAAACAAAATCGGTGTAATCACAACCATGGAATCATTCCTGAATAAATTAAAAGATATTACTACCCTCATTTTTGATGTGGATGGCGTTTTGACCGACGGATCTGTTTTTGTAACGGAAGCTGGCGAACAAAGCCGCGCCTTTAATATTAAAGATGGCTACGCGCTGCAGTTAGCTGTTAAATGCGGCTATAATGTTTGCGCCATATCGGGCAGCCGCTCAAAAAGTGCCATGTACAGGTTAAACAGCCTTGGCATCCAGGACGTGTATATGGGCACACATACCAAATCGCAAAGGTTCAAGATTTACCTGGAAGAAAAAAGCATAATCGCCACCAACGTTTTATACATGGGCGATGATATTCCCGACCTGGAAGTGATGAAGCTTGCAGGCCTGCCTGTTTGCCCTGCCGATGCTGTTGAAGAGATCAAAGCAGTTAGCGCCTACGTATCGCCCTACGGCGGAGGCAAAGGCTGTGCCCGCGATATCATTGAAAAAGTGCTCAAGGTTCAGGATAAATGGATGAGCAAACAGGCGTATAGCTGGTAGGGTTTGGTCCATAGTCCATAGTCTATAGTCGATAGTCCATAGATCATGGTTCATGGAATTAACCCGGCAGATCATGGTTATAAATAGTTTTGTTGCTACTATGATCTATGAACCATTTGCTACGAACTAATCAATGCAGCTACCATGATCTATGAACCATCAACCATGAACTAAAAATATGAACATCATCCCACCCGTAATTCTCGCGTCAAAATCGCCAAGGCGTCAAGAGCTGCTCCGGCTTATGGATATTGATTTCAGGGTTGTGCTTAAAGAGGTTGATGAGTCATTTCCTGATGGGCTTATCCCAACAGAGGTGGCCTTGCATATAGCCCGCAAAAAAGCAGAAGCATTTGATGAAACGGTAGGAGACGAGGTTGTGCTTACTGCCGATACCATAGTGTGTATTGATGGCCTGATATTGGGTAAACCCGAAACCCGCGCACATGCTATCGAAATGCTGCAAATGCTATCGGGCCGTGTACACCAGGTTATTACCGGTGTATGTTTGTTATATAAAGGGCGTTATAACAATTTCTATGATCTTACCGAAGTGTTCTTCCGTAAGCTTTCTGATGCCGAGATCAGTAATTATGTAGATAAGTACCAGCCGCTTGACAAGGCCGGATCGTACGGCATCCAGGAACTGATAGGCCTCATAGGCATCGAACGGATTGAAGGCTCATATACCAACGTTGTTGGCTTACCTACCCAAAAGGTTTATGCGCAATTGCGCAGCTTAAGCAAATAGATGTCCCGGTATTACCCGCCTTGGCGTAAGTATCGGGCGGCTGTCCGTGCGGGGATTACTTGTGCCTTTCGCAATGTGTGGCTGGCATGAGGGCGGATGACTGGTGCCTTTCCTGGTAAATATTTTATTCGTCGTTGCAGTTTCGCTAAACATCGTTACTTTTTGATAAAGCTTGTTTTTCCGGTACAATTAAATAAATAATTATTTAATTTAAACCTTTGTTTCCTGCATAGTCTAACGTATTAAATAAAGGGAGTAATTTGTCATGAAAAAAACTATTAATACAGGGCTGGTGTTACTGCTGGTGGCCACCTTGTCTGCATGCAGCAGTTACAATTATTACACCGCAGCCCGAAACAAAACAGATTTATCCGCTTACCGTACATTTGCCTGGCTACCTCCTGCAACCATGACCAATAAAGCCGGCGCAGTTGTAAAAAAGGAAGTGGCTGATGAAAGGGTTAAGGACGCGGCTATTTCGGCATTGGAAAACAAAGGGTTAAAATTTCAGGAAAACAACCCCGATTTACTGGTAAGTTATACCACAGTTACCGGCCGGGGAATGAAAACTGAGTTTTATCCTTATTACTATGGCGGTTACCCGGGCTTCGGTTTAGGATTTGGCTGGGGTTGGGGCGGTGGCTGGGGCTATCGTCCGTTTTATGGTTACGGCGGCTGGGGCTGGGGATATCCTTATGGTTACGGTTACGGCGGCGGCGGTTATGCCCGCGTGCCTTACAAAGAAGGTACCCTGATTATTGACATTATGGATACCAAATCGCGTAAACTGGTATGGCGTGGTTTTGGTGTTGGCGAACTGCACAACCCGCAAAAAACTGTAAAGGAACTGCCAAAAGTAGTTAACGGCATTATTGAGCAACTACAGCTTAACCAAGTACAGCAAGACCAGGTGCCAATGAAAAAAGCATAAGAAATTTGCTGATCGATTATTGAACTGATGCAAAAATCCCTTCGGGCGCTAAGCCTGGAGGGATTTTTGTTTGCGGTATAAATGGGTTACAGCAAAAGTAAGGGCAGCTACGGCTAAAACAATAACCCAGCCATCAAGCGGGCAGGTAGCGTCGCCATCGGCATTATCACATGGATTATCTAACTGGGCAAAACAGCTTAAGGTGCCGGCCGCAAAAACAAGAGCGGTTAAAAAGAACTTTTTTTTCATATGCGCAAATCGCTTGTTATTGTTTTAAAAATTTACCGGTGCCAATCAACTGCTTGGTTTTGTTATCGGTAACCCTTATAATATATGTTCCGGGTACCAAACCGGCTACGTTGTTTTTCCAGTAAAGCTGTGTGATATTTACTGCCTTCAGTATCACGCCACTGCTGTTAGTTAACTGAATGTTATAGTTTGCTGAAGCGTTGGTTTGCCCTATGGTTAGGTTTAATGTTTCCGTTACAGGGTTTGGATATATCGTAAGCAGGCTATTGCTTATGTTATTTTTTGTATTGGCATACATTAATGGCAGTTCTTTTGACAGGCTGATATCATTGTTTAAATCAGTTAACTGAACACGGTAATTATTTAAGCCTTTTGCCGGGTTAGGGTCGGTATAAGAGTAAGTTCCCAAACCGTTCGATTTTATCACATCCAGATCGTCCCAGGTTTTGCCGTTATCGGTGCTTCTCTGCAGTGTAAATGTGGTGTAGTTGGCCTCATTTTCAACAATCCAGGTTGTTTTAGCGCCGCCGGCTGCTTTTACTGCATTAAAATCAAGCAGCCGCAGGCCCAATACAGGTGATTGGCGCAATATCAGCTGAAAACGTTTTTTACCAAAAGTAGCCGGGGTACTTTTATCAATATTGTAGCTGTAAATGTTGTTGTGTTTAAGATCCAGCGAATCTTTAGTAAAGTTATCCTTAAGCCATATTTCATAAATGGCAGGTACATTGCTAAGCGCTCTTAGTTTTAATTGATATGGCCCGGATGAGGTAGCGTCAGACGTTAGAGGGATGATCTCCTGCTGTTTTTTAGGGAAAGGCCGGTGATGGATAACGGTTTTAACGCTATCGCTTGACAGGGCCGACAAGGCTATCTGTGCACCATTGGTTCCGAGGTCTTCCGCGTCCTTACTATTTTCAAACGCTGTACTGGCGTCGTTGTTAAACGCAAGCACAATATCATCGGTATTAATGGAATCCTTTATCATTTGTAGCCTCAATATCGGTTCGGCCGATGATGATGCATTTTGTTGTGATGCTGCTGATTGTGCTGTAGCTGCTTTCAATATGCCCATGTTGGCAGCGGTGGCAGCCAGTTTTTGCAGCCCTTTATCAGCAGGGGCACTTAATAAGGCTATCAAATTTGAAGCTGTTGGTTGCGTTGTTGATTTCGCCGATTCCCTGAAGGTTAATGACTGCGAAGCCGAGGTAGCCTGTATAAAAAACGCCTGTCCGCTGGCTATCATATTGCTTGCATAGCCATCGCTTGAAATGCCGGGGTTGATATTGGTAGTCGTATCTGCCGTTGATATAGCAGTCGCTTTTTGCATATAGCTGGCATACTGCTTTGTTTTTGGGTTGTAAACCCATATTTTGCCCGGAGCCGATAGGGTTGCAGCCGAAGATACCTCAGAAGGGAAACCTGCTCCGTAAATTGAGGATGTGGCGGAAACTGTTGTTGTTGTGCCCCTGCGGTTAAATTTTTCCCAATTGATGGTGGCCGCGTAAGGATTTCCAATTAGGTTATATCCCTTTACCTGGCTGCCTGTTGTATTGCTGAACAAGAGGCTGGTTGTGCCGCTGTACCAGTTGTTTACTGTAATGTTACCTGTATTTAATGTACCTGTTGTTGTTAAAGTGGTGTTGGTAGGCACATAGCTTGCGGTTGTTGAAGTTGCAAGGTCGGCGGCTGTCCTGTCTCCCCTGAAAAAGAAAAGGAAGCCGTTGCCGGCAGGGATGGTATGTGAGCCGTCGGTATCAAAAACATAAGTTGGCGAGGAGTTAATGTTGTTGATCCCCCTGAAATTGCCGGCTGTAAATGATGCCTGCGACGAGGCTATGTTTTCCCTGAAGCAGTAAATTGTGGGATTGCCCGATTTATCAAAGCCGCCTGTAGTGCCTGTAGTACCGGTTATCCATGATGAGTTTTTAAGGTAATTTACACTGATTACCTTGGCTGCTGAACCGGTATTAACAGGTGATGAAAGTAACCTGTACCCCCTGTTATATGAATTGCCGCCGCTTATAAAACGCTGTACATTTACATTGCCTGTAATTGCTGTTCCCGAAGGAATAGCATCTACGGTGGCCGAACCAGCGGCATCGGAGTTTAATGTTAAAACGCCGCCGGCGGCAAGGGTAGCTGTACCACCCATAGTAAGGATACCCGATGATGATACCGCGAATTTACCGGTGCCCGACATGGTTTTGGTGCCGCTGCCATTTACAGTAACATTATTAAATTTTGTGCCGTTGGTACTGTTATCTGTGAGGGCTTGAGCACCTGCTTTACTAAAAAATACTGTTCCGGTACCTGCTGTAAATGTACCTGTATTGGTGTAATCTCCATTAAACGTAAATGTGCCCGAGCCGCCTGTAATAACGGCGCTGTTAGTAGTGTTGCCCGTAATACTGATATTGCCCGAGCCCTGGGTTACGTTTGCTGAATTGGTCCAGGTTCCTGCAACAGTTATAATAGGGTTATTGGTATTAAGATTTACCGCCCCGCCGCTTGTGATCCAGTTTCCGCTTACGGTTAGCGCGCCTCCGTCAACAGTTTTGGCTGCCGCCCCTGATAAGGTAAGATTATCATAGTTGGAGGGGTTTGTACCTATAAAGCTGTCATTAGTAGCGTATACCGTTTGCGTGCCCGAAGTTGCCGCATAATTTACAAGTCCTGTACCGCTTCCGCCGGTTGTAAAATCAATAGTACCACCGGTAGCGGCACTTATTGGGGTATTGCCTGTTAAAGTTAATGTGGAGGCACCGGTACCGGTATCCATATCAATTAATGCAGCATTGGTTACAGTTACTATACCATCATTCCTGTTTACATAGTTTAAATTGGTAGTGGCTATGCTGCTTGCAGTTAATGATCCGGAATTTAGATGAAATGCCGCATTATTTACCGAATAGTTTTGCAGGAACCCTAAGGCGTAGTAGCCAATTGCCGAAGACGTGGTATTTAATGATAACGAATTGGTGATACTAAATACGGGGACTGTTGTATTGATAGTGGTTGTATTTGATGTTGGCGAGGTAAATATGTTTGGTGCCGGTGGCGTTGTATTATCGCCCACTATAAATGAGTTGCAGCTTAATGTTGCATTCCCTGTACCTGTAATAGTTGTTGTTACATCGCCGCTGCTGCTGTTGTGATTTTGTGTGATGGCGCCGTTTACCGTAAGTGAATAGGTGTTATTGATGGTTAAGGTAATTGACGGAGACCCGAATAGTGTACTGGTTAAAGGGCCAAATACCATGGATGCTATACTGGGTACACTACTTTGAACAATAGGTTGGTTTTTAAATGAAACAACACCTATGCGTGCCACATTGGTAGAAGTTGGCACCGTTGCGGAGCTCCAGTTACCGGTATTGTTCCAGTTATTGTCCGACGCGCCTGTCCAGTCAATTGCATTTGCAAAAGTTATGATATTACCATTTGACGAGGGGCCGGTATAAGTAATAGCAGAGCTGTTTCCATTCCCTGTAAGGGTGTTAATACTGGTGACGGTAATGGTACCTGTAGGGCTGCTGCCATAGTTTAGCTGGCTTTTTACTGTACCTGTATAAAAATAATAGCCGGGGACAGAGTAGGATCCATCTGTATTGCCCGAGCTTGAGATAAGGTCGCCTACACTATAATCTTGTATAGCGTTACCAGTGTAAGTTACTGAACTTATCAGCGCGTCTGTCGATGTAGAATAATACGAATCATCTGATCGGTACAAACTCCCCGAACTATTGAAGTAGCCCTCGAAGCCTGCCCCGGAGGTATTCATTACCAGTTGATTAATGATAAAGTTGCCCCTTGATATTATTTTTAATCCGTAAAGGGTTACGCTTTCATTTTCATAATAAGCAGGTTGTGTTACATTATTAGCTGCATCGTTTGCCCCGGTGGTGGTAAATTGAAGCACACGGGTATACATATCAAAATTATCCCATTGAAAGCGGCCGGCAGTAGTACACGTTGATTCGAGATAGGAATAATAGTAAGTGCTGTAGCTGCCGCCCGTTGTGCTTGTACTTGAAGCAACAAGGGTTTTGGCTGTGGTCATGCCTGCTACAAAAACATCTTTAAAAATTGCCCAGCGGCCGTTTTTTAAACGTTGTACCTTGATCATATATGTTTGCTGATCATTGGCCATTGTAGCGTTAAGAAGCTCATTATAATGGCCCGAGTTCGTGCCATTGTCATACCTGTACCGCAAGCTGAGTGTCGTGCCCGTATGGGTTATATAAATACCCTGCATGTTATTGGTAGTATAATCGTTTGCGATAAGCCAATAACGCCAGGTATTGTTACCAACAGCCATCACGTCAGGATCAGAGGGGCCTGTACTACTGTTGTTTTTATAAATGAAGTTCCACTCAAAATCATTAGCGGTAAGATCTACGCTCCCTGATGTGCCGCTTCCGACAAAATCCCACCTGATGGCGCTTATCGCGTTGGTGGCCGGTACTGCCGATCTCAGGCTTACCGAGCCGTTTAAAGGACTTGTAGTTGATGCATCTATGGTAACCGAGGAACTTGTGCGGGTGGCATTACCAACCCCGGTTGCTCCTAATGATGTTATAGTACCAGCAGAGGAAGTTTCAAAGTTATTGTAATAGTAGGTAAGGTTATCGCTGGTTTCCTGGGCCGCAGCTGCACTGATCAGGCATAGCAGATATCCGGTAAATAAAACGCAGCGTAATTGTGTTTTCAAATTAATAGGGTTTCGGGCGAATAATGTCAATAATGATGCTGGTTCAATAAAAACCGGATTAAAGTACAAATTTCAACTCAGATGTGGGTTTGTGCTGCCAATTGCATCAGTTGCGATGTCTTTTATTGAAAAAATGGAAAATTGAGAGAAGTTAATTATTGATTATTGTTTACACGTTTTGGGGAATATTTTCCACTATGCTTTTAATCAATAAGCAGGTTGTTAACTTACAGTAAGGGCTGATTAATCACCGGTCAACGATAAATATTTAAAAAATATTCCTGTTAGGAGTGAGGATTTTTGTTGCTGATAAAAAACTGTTCAGATTTGATTGGGGATTATGTGTCCTGTAACAATCATCATCATTGACTTTAGTCAACCGAATGCCGGTTAATGTGACGATGACTACATGCTGCAGGGGTATTTCAGAGCGGCTTGGGATAAGTGTTCAATTTTTAAAAAAACGGGTGTTCAACTTTTTGTAGTGTATAATTGTAATGTCCTGATTGTCAATGTATATGTGTTCAGTTTGTATTTTATGGAGAATGCAAGTAGTTGATAATCAGTGTTTGTTTATTTAAAAAAATACGCCGGGTGTTCCACATTAAAAAATTGAACACCTGGCGTTATATGCTTTATTTAATCTTTTGTACGTTATTGCCGCGGTTAAGATCAGGCAAGGCGTTGTCGGGATCAATGGTCACCGATTCGGCTTCCCGTGTGGTGGGCAGTGTATAAGTGATTTGCCCGGCCTGCAGCCAGGTTTCAACCGGCAGGTAAAAGCGTTTCTTATTGCCGTCTTTAAATTTTACCTCAACAGTAAACGGCATGGGTAACTGCTCTTTGTTTACCGCTTTGATGGTGATCCCTTTGGATGCATCTTTACCTGCATATTTCGCGTCGATAAGCGCTATATCAACCAGCCAGTTATTGTAAAACCAGCCCTTCCAAAACCAGGAAAGGTCTTCGCCCGCCCCATTCTCCATCGAACGGAAAAAATCATCAGGCTGCGGGTGCTTAAAGGCCCACTGGTTAATGTAATTTTTAAAGGCGTAGTCAAATCTGTCTTTTCCTATTATTTGCTCGCGCAGCAACACCAGGCCAAAGGCTGGCTTATAGTACGTGAGAGGGTGACGGTATTTTTCGGGGATGGCATCAGGGGCCGTCATAATGCTTGGCGATTGCGGATCAAGCAGCGAGGGGATGATCTCATCGGCAGGGTTACCGCCACCGGGTGCATACTCGCTATCACGCTTGGGTGCATATTCACCTTTATTGAAAGCGCCTGACGCGTATATGTCAATAAAAGTATTCAGGCCTTCATCCATCCAGGCGTAGCGGCGCTCATTTGAGCCTACAATCATCGGGAACCAGTTATGGCCTATCTCGTGCGCGGTTACCCAGTAAAGTACGCTGCCTTTATCGGTAATGCCATCAAACACAATACCCGGATACTCCATGCCGCCGGCAATACCGGCTTCGTTAATAGCAACCGGGTAAGGATATACAAACCACTTTTCCGAAAAGTATTCTATGGACTTTTTGAGATATTCGGTAGCGCGGCCCCAGGCATCGTTACCATAGCTTTCGGCAGGGTAAACGCTCATGGCCAATGATTTTTTACCGCCGGGCAGGTTAACCCTCGCTGCATCCCATATGTAAGCTTTTGATGCGCCAAAGGCTACATCGCGGGTGTTGAGCATCTTAAAATGCCAGGTAAGCGTGCCCTTGTTAACCGGGCGACTGGCCGGATCATTAACCTCGGCCAGATCGCGGATCATAACGGTTTTATCGCTGTTGCGGGCCTGATCTAAGCGGGCTATTTGTTTAGCTGTCAACACTTCTTTAGGATTAAGCAACTCTCCTGATCCTGCTACGATCATATCCCATGGTACGGTTACCGAATAATCTATATCTCCATAATCTAAATAAAACTCGCCGCTGCCCAAAAATGGCAGGGTGTCCCAGCCGTGGCTATCGTCATAAACACACATCCGCGGAAACCATTGGGCAATTTCGTAGATCTTACCATTTTTAGTATCGCAATAGTCTGTACGGCCACCAAAGGCACTCGGAATGGTATAATGATAATTGACGCGCAGCTTTATTGCACCTTTTTGCAGCGGATGTGCAAGGCGCACCTGCATGCGGGCGTCAGTAATTACAAAAGGTACAGGTTTAACCACATCACCATTATCAACCGATACGGATTCTATCTGGTAACCGCTGGTATGCTGGTCGGCGCCGGGTGTATGATCTGTAAAAAAGTTAGAGCGGGCATCCTGTTTATAAGTATTTTGATCAAGCTGCAGCCAAAGGTAAGGCAATGCATCCGGGCTGTTATTGGTATAGTTAATCACCACAGTACCGCTGATTGTTTTCTTTACGGTATCCAGGGCAACTTTCAGGTTATAGTCGGCCCGGTTTTGCCAGTACCTTGGTCCGGGCGCGCCATTGGCCGAATGGAAATCGTTACCTTTTTCGGTATAAAACATAGGCGAGAAAGCCTCCGCCGGCTTATAGTTTGATGATGTATCGTTTGGATTGAGTATCCTTTTTTGCGCGAATGCGCCGAGTGCTAAAACCGACAGTAAACCAATGCCGATAAATTTTAATTTCATGGTGTGCAATTAAGCACCCAATATACAAAGGATGGGACTAAAATTTGATTTTATAGATATTTACTTATCGGCGTAATAAAAAAACTATTTTAGTGCCTATAAAAACTAAACTTGCACTTTCCCGTAAATATACCTTTAGGTCCGTCATCCATTCCGGTGCACTTTATTTGCGAAACGCTGTCGTACTTTTTAGGTTACAGGTATTATGCCTGGTTGCGGAAACATACTGCTGATAAGATCAGTACTGAACACAGGCTCATCATCTTTATCGGCGCCGCGGCAGGCGCGTTTATCGGCTCACACCTGGTTGGGATCTTTGAAAATCCGCCTTTGCTGTTTTCGCATTTCAATATCATCTATATTATGGGCAATAAAACCATAGTAGGTGGGATGCTTGGTGGATTGATAGGTGTCGAGCTTACCAAAAAACAGTTGGGGGTAACCGCGTCGTCCGGTGATCTGATGGTTTACCCGCTCATCCTGGCTATGGTTATTGGTCGTACAGGGTGCTTTTTGGCCGGACTGGAAGATGGTACTTACGGTATAGCCTCCAACCTGCCCTGGGCTGTCGATTTTGGCGATGGTATCCGCAGGCATCCTACCAATTTATATGAAATTGTGTTTTGGGTAATGCTTTGGGGTATACTCAAACTCATAGAACAAAACCACCGTTTTGCAGATGGTGCAAGGTTTAAAGTATTCATGGCAAGCTACCTCGTTTTCAGGCTACTGGTTGAATTTATCAAACCCGATTACTTTTTCGGTTTGGGTTTATCGGTAATTCAGTTAGTTTCTGTCGCCGGTATTTTGTATTATTATAAAGTATTTTTATATCCCAAAAAACTGTTTGTAAACCATGCCTGAACGCCCGTATATATACTATGATTTTACGTTAAGCATTTGCTCCACCTGTTTACGAAGGGTTGATGCCAAGATCGTTTTTGAGGATGATAAGGTTTACATGCTTAAAAACTGCCGCCGGCATGGTTTTGAAAAGGTGCTGATTGCCACAGATGTGGAATATTATAAAAACTGCCGCAACTATGCCAAGCGAAGTGAAATGCCGCTTAAATTCAACGCCAAAACACATTATGGCTGCCCGTATGATTGCGGCCTGTGCCAAGACCATGAGCAGCACTCATGCCTTACTGTTGTGGAGGTTACAGATAGGTGTAATTTAAGTTGCCCTACCTGCTATGCCATGTCGTCGCCTACCTATGGCAGGCACCGCACTTTGACCGAAATAGAACAGATGCTGGACGTAGTAGTAGCAAATGAAGGCCAACCGGATGTGGTACAGATCAGCGGGGGAGAGCCAACGGTGCACCCGCAGTTCTTCGAGATCCTGGATATTGCCAAAACAAAGCCCATTAAACATTTAATGGTGAATACTAATGGTATCCGCATAGCTAAGGACGAAAATTTTGTAAAGCGGCTGGCCACATACATGCCCGATTTTGAGATTTACCTGCAATTTGATTCTTTCAAAAAAGAGGCACTTGAGCAGTTGCGCGGTGAGGATTTGCGCGAAGTAAGGCAAAAGGCCATTGAAAATCTTAACAAGTACAATTTGTCCACGACATTGGTAGTTACTTTGCAAAAAGGTTTAAATACCGATGAATTAGGGACAATTATTGAATATGCCTTACAGCAACCCTGTGTTCGTGGCGTGACCTTCCAGCCTACCCAGCAGGCCGGCAGGTTAGAGAATTTTAATGAACAAACCGACCGTTACACCCTAACCGAAGTACGTAACGCGATACTTGAACAAACCAGTGTATTCAATAAAAACGACCTGATCCCGGTACCCTGCAACCCGGATGCGTTGGTGATGGGTTATGCCCTTAAATTGGGAGGGGAAGTGATCCCGCTAACCCGGATGATAAACCCGGATGACCTGTTAGATAACTCAAAAAATACCATTGTTTATGAAAATGATGAGCGCCTGAAAGGGCATCTGCTCAATATGTTCAGCACCGGTAATTCGGTTGATAAAGCTAAAGAACACCTGCACTCGTTGTTATGCTGCCTGCCTGAAATTGACGCGCCAAGTTTAAGCTATGATAACCTGTTCAGGGTGATCATTATGCAATTTATAGATGCGCAGAATTTTGATGTTCGGGCTATCAAAAAATCATGTGTACACATCGTAAATAAAGATATGCAGATCATCCCCTTTGAAACGATGAACATTTTTTACAGGGATGATAAGCGGGAATATCTTGAACAATTAAGAGGAGAAATTTTGGTATGACAGAGGAAGACAACAATAACCTGCCGCACAATGTGGGTGACGAAAATGTAAATAAATTTTCCGGGGATGATAAGCCTACAAAAAAGTTTAAAATGGGGGTGGTGGGCTATAATATGATTGCACTGGCCGCTTACACTATAATATTTGCGTTGTCGGCTAAACAGGGTGGAGTTATATTTGATGCATTATTCATTTTTGCCCATGTAATTATTGGAATAATTTTGGCTATTGCGTTCCGAAGCTGGATGTGGCTGCTAAGCGCATTGATGGTTTTAATAATAGGATTTTCTACTTGCGTAGGTATCGGGAATTTAGGTGGGGGACTTTAAAGAAGATTTGTGATTTAGCCTAACATCCCCGCCAAAACTCCTTCTTTTAATGAATTAGTACACATGATCACCTTATGAAGATCCAGCGCATGCATAATAAAACGGGTAACTAAGGAGGTAGCTACGATCATATCAACCCGGACGGGTATAATCCCCGGATTACCCAATCTTTCTTTATGGCTTGAAAGGATGAGTTTATTAGTGATGGTTAACAATTCCTCTTCATCAAAATCGTAATGCTGGATGTCCTTCAGGTCAAATGATTTTGCTTTTTCGGTTTCTATGAGCCCGGCAAAAGTTTCAAATGAGCCGGATGAGCCAACAAGGGTATTAATTTCAATACCGGCGGTGGCAATGAACAGATCATTCAGTGTATCCTCCAGATACAAATTCATGGCCTCGATAGAGGCAGGGGGGATAGGGTCTGTATGGTGGAACTGGTCCATGAGGCGTGCCGCGCCAACTTCAAAGCTTTGTTTCCACAGGATTTTATCGGTATTGCCTAAAATAAATTCTACACTGCCGCCTCCAATATCCATAATGAGCGAGTTTTTAGCCGATAGGCATCCGCTTAACTTTACGCCATTATAAATAAAAACGGCTTCCTGCTCTCCGTCAATGATTTCGATAGCGATGCCTGTTTGTGTTTTAACCTCTTTAATAAAATCTTTACCATTGGAGGCATTCCGCAGAGCCGAAGTTGCTATTGCCCTAATGCCGGTAACATTGTTGGCGTGGATAAGCTCATTAAAGTGTTGCATAGTGTTTATGCCACGTTGAAATGCATCAGGCAAAATATAACCCTTATTAATGCCTCCCTCGCCTAACTTAACAGCTTCAGTAATATGTACAATTTCCTGGTAGTTATGGATCTCACCTTCGGCAATCAATAAATGGAAGGTATTGGTACCCAAATCCATTACTGCAACGCGTTTACTCATACGGCTAAAATAAATAATCCCCGAAATTGTTTAACCATTCCCGGGGATTTTATTCTGTAAATCCGAAATCGAACATCCGATATCCGAAATAAAAATTATTCTTTATAAAAAAACCACTTAGCCAGCTCTTTATAGCTTGCTTTTTTGCCGTACATCAATACGCCAACACGATAAATCCGCGCGGCAACATACGTGGTAAATAAAAAGCCAATAACCATTAAACTCATCGATAAAGCAATCTGCCAGCCCGGCGGATCAAACGGGATCCGTACCATCATGGCAACGGGGGCTGTAAAGGGTATCATGGAAAGCCATACTGCCAAGGGGCTGTCCGGTGCACGGAATAATACCGATACCGACAAAATATAAGTGAATAGTAAGGGCATGGTAATAGGAAACATAAACTGCTGGGTTTCGGTTTCGCTGTCAACTGCCGAGCCTACGGCAGCAAACAGGGCAGCGTATAAAAGATATCCGCTTAAAAAGTAAAATATAAAGCAGCTCATAATATACCCGAACGGAATGGTTTGTAACACTGCAAGCGCATTTATCATAGGACTGGTTGGAGAGTTAAGCGCGTGGCCGGCTATTTTGGTAGATATTACAGATAAAATTATCCAGGCACCAAATTGGGTTAAGCCAACTAAACCAACACCAATGATCTTGCCCAACATCAATTGAAACGGCTTTACTGATGATATGACTACCTCGATAATACGATTGGTTTTTTCTTCAATTACCCCGCGCATTACCTGTCCGCCGTATATGAACAGGGATATATAAATGAGGATAGCGCAGGCAATACCAATTAAAATATTGGGGCCGATATTGGCGTTTTTATCGCCCTTGTCAGAAATTTCAATGGCGTTTAATGATATGTTAGTTCTTTTAATACTGCGTAACAGGGCTGTATCAATATGGTGCCGGATGAGGTTATTTGAAAAAGCAATATCGCTCATCTGCTTTTCAATTTCCTCGGAAAGAGGGATAGAGGCTTTCTTTTTTGAAAAGATCTGCACCGAATCCCTTTGCGTATAGTTTGCAGGGATATATAAAATAGAGATGCCTTCGCTGTCCTTTAATAATTGCTTTGACGATTTAAGATCAGTGAGGGCATAGGTAAACTTAACGTTAGTAACATCATGGAATTTATTGGCGAAATCGCCGCTTTTATCAATAACGTTAACCGTTTGCAAAGAAGATAATTTATCGCTGTCTTTAGCTACCATGGTAACAACGAATCCCATGGCCAGGATCAGCAGCGGCACCACGAATATCATGATGATAAATGATTTTTTTCGTACACGGGTAAGGTACTCGCGTTGTATGATGAGTAATACTTTATTCATGGCCGGTGGAATTTAGGTTTACTTTTTCAATAAAAATTTCGTGCATGCTCGGGATAAGTTCCTGCAGCATATTTACCCGCGTTTTAGGAATTAAGTATTGCAATACATCATTGGAATTATGCCCTTCCTTTAGTTTTATCTTGATATTGTGATTGTCATCATCGGCAATAACCTCGCTCATTATTTCAAAAGGCTGGCTGCCATCAAATGCAATACGTTCGCCGGCATATTCAATAAGGTAGGTTTCGTTACGATATGAGTTGCGGATATGTTTAACCTTGCCATCCAGTATCTTGTGCGATTTATGGATAAGGGCGATGGCATCACAAAGCTCCTCAACTGATTCCATGCGGTGGGTAGAAAACAAAATAGTAGCGCCTTTTTTATTTAATTCCAATATTTCGTCTTTAATCTGTTCGGCGTTTACTGGGTCGAAGCCGCTAAAAGGCTCGTCTAATATGATCAAATCGGGCTCATGGAGTACGGTTGCCACAAACTGCGCTTTTTGCTGCATGCCTTTTGAAAGCTCTTCTATCTTCTTTTTCCACCAGGTTTCCATCCCCAGCTTCTCAAACCAAAATTTGAGGCGTTTTTGAGCTTCAGCACGGTTTAAGCCTTTTAACCGGGCCAGATAGATCATTTGTTCACCAATCTCCATCTTTTTGTACAGGCCACGTTCTTCGGGCAGGTAACCGATACGTTCGATATGCGATTGATTAAGTTTTTCGCCGTTAAAATATATCTCGCCCGAATCGGGAGCTGTAATTTGGTTAACTATACGGATAAGGGATGTTTTACCGGCGCCGTTAGGGCCAAGCAAGCCGAAAATCTGCCCGCTTTCAACTTCCAAACTTACATCACTGAGTGCACGGTGACCGGCGTATTGTTTAACAATATTGCGGATGCTTAGCATTTATTAAGGTTTATGTATCTGTTTTGCTTGTTAGATGGATTTAACCAATAAAAGTTACAGCTCCGGTTTATCATATGGCTGGTTGGGGTTATCCATTTCATAGAACGGCTTTTGCCATTGCCTGCTATTGATAACATTTAAGGCTGTTACTGCTATGTAAATTCCAATAGCAGGAATTATCAGATACACAAGTCCGAGATAACGGATGTAAAAAATATAACTGGAATTTCCGATGAGTGTAAATACTAACGGTACAATTGTGTAAAATATCGGGATAAATAGCTCGCCCAGGGCAAAAAGCCGCAATGGCAGCCTGAATTCTGTTGGGCGTAGCAAAAAAGTCATGATCACGATGCATATTATTATCAGGAAATTGATAGCACCGCTAACCTGGTAAAAGATGATTAATGATTGTACATTGATTTGGAAAATGCCGATAGCCGCACTAACTAAGCCCCATATCACGTTATAGATCGCGTAAATGATAAATGCATTCACTATAAAAGGTTTTTCATTGGTATACTTAAAAATACTTATCACAAATATCATCAGCCACGCAAAACAGATGACCGGAATAAATGAGAATAAATGCCTGACACTTTCCGGAACTGTAAATGAAATGGTTTGCATGGCATGCATTAGCAATAATACCAAAGCACTTATTACTGATGTGGCAATGGTAAGATAGGCAGTATCACGGGTTGGTTTCATGAGCAGGGCAGGTTTATATTTAAAGTGAACGGTATAACAATTTAGCCTAACCGGTAATAAGGTATGGCCGTTTATTGAAATTAAAAAACGGTGTAATTGTTTTGGTACAAAATACGTTGTTTGTTTAATTATGTAGCCTGCGGATTTATTTTAATTGTTTTAAACTGAACCGTAAGGTTTCAATAGCTTCCTTTTGCCTCGAAATGATTACATACATATAGCCATTGTAAATAATGGTATGCGGGTAACCGTATTGCCCGCCTTTCCACAAACCTTCTTTTTTTAGACGGTACAACTCATTAGCTATGATATAATTTTTCTCGAATGATTTGCCATCGGCAGAAAGGGATAACACCAGCGGGTTACGGTCATAATGATGAAGTATATCAGGAATACCAACATAATAAAATCGCTTATCCGGTAACCGACCGAAATGAAATTTACTGTCATTGTCCGAAAAGGGGGCCTCAACCGGCCGCGACCAGCTTTTGCCGTTGTCTTTGCTTTCTGTAAGCCATAAATGTCCTTTCCAGCCTTTGCCGGTTACCCTGAGCAACATATGCAGTATATTGTCGTTTGTTTGGAAAAACGAACCTTCGCAAAGCGGCGGTAAACCTGATTTTGCGGCAGGCGCATAAAACATAGCAGGGTTATCCTGTTTATAAAGTGAATCGGGATAAAAGCTGCTCAGCTTCCAGCCCGAAAGTCCGCGGGGATCATCTGTGTAAGGGAAAGTGAAATTACCACTGATGATCAGCTTTCCGCTATTGGTAACCTCCGGGCCGTGGTTTGGTACAACTGGCAAATGCATATCAAGCGGTTCGCTCCAATGCTCGCCGTCGGTGCTGGTTTTGGCCCACAAGTGGGTGTTATTGCGATGTTTGTCGTAATCGCCGTAATAGGCTACCAAAGTTCCTTTATATTGATAAAGCCCGGCGGCGGTGAGAACCGTGAGCGTATCGTTGACTTTGCCTGGAGTGACTAAGGTTTTTAATGCCGACCAGTGTTTAAAATCTTTAGAAGTGGCATAAACCACCCTTTGCCCCGGCGAATCCTCATCAATCATTCCGTTGCTCCATATTGCCACAAAGCGGTCTTTAAAATGAATGATAGAAGCATGATGGTTGTAAAGCCACTCTTTATCCGGCGAATAGATCATTGATCGTTCGATGGTTAACTTTGGCACTCCGGCTTCGGTTTGGTAATTGTTGCGAATAGCCGGGATTTGAGCATGGGTATTAAGAATGGATAAAAAAAAGCAGATAACAAAGAGTAGCTTGAATTTTGCAGACATGATCCTAATTAACGCAAATTATCCGGTAAGTGAAAGTGGAGTTGAGGTGCCCGCGTTTGTTTGTCCAGAAAAATCATCGTTATTAATATGCGAAAATTTTATAACAAAATCGTGGCAATCCTTTTATCCCATAAATCAAGGTTCTTTTACTAAATTACAGGCTCTATCAACATACATCATTTATGAAGCGAGCCTTATTCCTTATACTTACGCTTTCTGCCGCCGTTAATGTATCTGCCCAACAGAAAAAAGCTTTAAAACCTGCTGATGTTTACCGGATCCCAACGGTAAGCGATCCCCAGTTATCGCCCGATGGCAAGTGGGTGGCTTATAGTGTTTCTGAAGTTGATACTGCAAAAGACCGCCGTGTATCACACCTGTGGATGCAGAGTTTTGATGGCAAAGAGTCTATCGAACTGACCCATGGTGAGGAGGCAGCCTCGTCGCCGCGCTGGAGCCCGGATGGTAAGTATTTATCATTCCTTTCCTCGCGCGATTCAAAAACAGGCTCACAGGTTTGGCTCATCGATCGCCGGGGTGGCGAAGGAGTAAAACTGACCAATATTAAAGGCGATTTGAGTGACTACGCCTGGAGCCCTGATGGCAAGCGTTTGGTAATGGTGATAGGCGACCCGGAAAATAAAGGCAAGGAAGAACCTAAAACCCCCAAGCCCATAGTTATTGACCGTTATCATTTTAAACAGGATATAGTTGGTTACCTTCAGCACCTGCATAACCACCTGTATTTAATTGATGTAACCACAAAAAAACTGGATACATTAACCATGGGCGATAAAGATGAAAGTTCGCCGGTATGGTCGCCTGATAGCAAAACCATTGCATTTGTGAGTAACCGCAGTGCCGATCCCGATAAAAATCAAAATACCGATATTTTTACCATTGATGCCCGGCCAGGCGCCAGCATGTTGCAGCTAACCACCTGGAAGGGGAGGGACGGTAACCCGCAATGGAGCCCAGATGGCAGGTATATTTCCTACCTGCGCTCAACCAGCGATGCTGATTATATGATGTACGATCAAAATGTGGTTTGCATAATGGATGTTGTGGGGCAAAATAACAAACCGCTTACGCTGCAGCTTGATCGCCCCGCCGGGGCGCAAACCTGGGCCAAAGACAGTAAGAACATCGTATTTATCGTAACGGACGATCGTACCCGCTATTTGGCCAATATCAATATCAACAGTGGCAAAATCACACCGATTAATAAGGGTGATTATGTTTTCAACGATATAAACACCAATCTTTCAGGCAACTGGGTAGTACAAAAAACCGACCCGTACACCCCTGCAGAATTATTCGCTTTGGAAGATAAGAAGCTTCGCAGGTTAACTTTCCACCATCAGGCCTGGTTAAACACTGTACAGCTGGCTTATGTCAAAGGTTTTGAATCAACCAGTGTTGATGGTACAAAAGTGTCTGGTATCATTTTAACACCCGACAGCGTTCCCAATAAAAAATATCCGTTGATCCTTTTTATTCATGGTGGCCCGGTAGGGCAGGATGAATTTGGTTTTGATGCTACAAGGCAAACGCTGGCTGCTGCCGGTTACGCTGTAGCGGCTGTGAACTACAGGGGCAGTAATGGCCGCGGGTTGGATTATTGTAAAGCCATTTATGCCGATTGGGGCAATAAGGAGGTAAAAGATTTGCTTGGGGCTGTCGATCAACTTGAGAAATTAGGCATCGCAGATCCTGATAAGCTGGGCATAGGCGGCTGGAGTTATGGCGGCATCCTTACCGACTATACGATAGCCTCTGATACCCGCTTTAAAGCAGCAGCCAGCGGAGCTGGCAGTGCGCTGCAGCTTTCGGTTTATGGTAGCGACCAATATGTGTTACAGTACGAAAACGAAATAGGCGTACCCTGGAAAAATGCTGATAAATGGATCCAGATTTCGTACCCGTTTTTTCATGCTGATAAAATAAAGACCCCGGTACTGTTTATGTCCGGCTTGAAAGACTTTAACGTGCCGACCATCGGCAGTGAGCAAATGTATGAAGCATTACGCACACAAGGTATCCCAACCGAATTGATATTATATCCCAATCAGTTTCACGGCCTTACCAAACCAAGCTACCAGGTTGACAGGTTGCAGCGCTATGTGGAATGGTATGATAGGTATTTAAAAAAATAATATTTTTATGCCCTCGAAACGGTTTTTTTATCGTATTTTATGAAATATGTCCTGTTGATTTTAGGCGGATTGGCTTCTTTACCGTTGATTGCTCAAACTGCGAAAAAGCCACTTAAACCTACCGATCTGTATAAACAGCCAACGCTGATGGCGCCGCAGCTTTCTCCGGATGGTAAATGGGTGGTTTACGAATTATCTGAGGTGGATACAGCTAAGGATAAGCGTGTATCGCACTTGTGGATGCAGAGTTTTGACGGCAAGCAATCTATTCAGCTTACTTATGGCGATGAGCCGGCATCCACTCCTAAATGGACCCCTGATGGTAAGTTTATTTCTTATCTGTCCGAAAAGGATTCAAAGAACGGCGGGCAGGTTTGGCTGATGGACAGGCGCGGTGGCGAGGGGCACAAGCTGACCGATATTAAAGGTGAACTCGAAGAGTATGTTTGGTCGCCGGATAGCAAAAGGCTGGCATTGATCATTAAAGATCCCGAAAACAAAGGAAAGGAAACGCCCAAAACTACTCCTCCTATAAAAATAGACCGTTACCATTTTAAGCAGGATATTGAAGGGTATCTGCAACACCGGCATTCGCATTTGTACTTGTATGATGTGGCCGCAAAAAAGCTGGATACCCTGGCCAGTGGTACTATGGACGATAGCTCGCCACAGTGGAGCCCAGACGGAAAAAAGATTGCCTACGTAAGTAACCATACAGCCGATCCGGATCGGAATGAAAACACAGACATCTTTACAATAGAAGCTAAACCCGGTACCGAGCCACAACAGCTTACCACTTTTACCGGCCATGACATTAACCCGCTGTGGAGCCCGGACGGCAAGCGTATTGCTTACCTCCGTTCAACAAGCGATGCAGATTATTTCATCTATCAGCACGATGTTTTATATCTGATGGATGCCGACGGGAAAAATAATCGCTCGTTAACGGATCAATTGGACAGGCCTGTTAGCAATATTGCATGGAGCCGGAACAGCAAAGACCTGGAATATCTGGTAAGCAGCGACAGGATCCGTTATATCAACAGGTATAACCTGCTTACCCGTAAATCGGTATTGGTGTATAAAGGGAACCAATGCAGTTTTGCTGATATAATGAGCCATTCGTTAGGTGTATGGGTAGGGAAGATGACCACGCCATACATGCCGCATGAGCTGGTGGCGATTGAAAACGGAAAAATCCGCCGTTTAACTTTTCACCAGGAAAAGTGGCTGAACGAAGTTAAGCTGGCCTATGTGAAAGGTTTCCAGTCGTTCAGCAGCGATGGCACACTGGTTTCGGGGATACTTTATACGCCCGATAGCGTAGTTACTAAGAAAATGCCTTTCATTCTTTACATTCACGGTGGCCCTACCGATCAGGACGAGTTTGAGTTTGATGAGATCAGGCAAACATTGGCCTGCGCCGGTTATGCTGTAGCCGCTGTAAATTACCGCGGCAGTACCGGGCGCGGCATCGAATATACCAAAGCTATTTATGCCGATTGGGGCAATAAGGAAGTGAAAGACTTACTGGGTGCTGTAGATGAACTGGTTAAACTTGGTATAGCCGATAAAGACCGCCTGGGAATTGGCGGTTGGAGTTACGGAGGCATCCTTACCGATTATACCATAGCTACTGATCCCCGCTTTAAAGCAGCATCAAGCGGGGCGGGCAGTGCCTTACAGTTAGCCATTTATGGATCAGATCAATGGGTGATGCAATACGATAATGAATTGGGGGCACCCTGGAAAAATGCTGATAAGTACATTAAGCTGTCGTACCCATTTTTTCATGCTGATAAAATAAAAACGCCAACCCAGTTCATGTCGGGTTTAAAAGACTTTAACGTGCCCACCGGCGGGGGCGAACAAATGTATGAAGCGCTGAGATCGCAGGGTGTGCCAACGCAACTGGTACTTTATCCCGGCCAGTATCACGGTATTACCGTACCAAGCTACCAGGTTGACCGACTGAAGCGCTATATTGAATGGTTTGATAAATATTTGGCCCCCCAGGTCCCCTAAAGCGGGAGCTTTTTGATAGGCAACTTAAAAAAGGCTCAGATAATTACCTCTGAGCCTTTTCTTTTATTCTGTAAAATCAATAATTCTGAAAATTCTGATTTCAGACAACCAGCTTTCCTTCAACCGAATCATCAATGGTTTTACCAATAGCGGCACCGGCGAGCCGTTTTACAAAAGCAACGGCATTACCATGTTTATTGTCCCAATAATAGCCTTCGGTTGGTTCAACTTTAATAACGCTGATGCGCGGATCGTCGACACCTTCGGTAAACCACACTTTGAGTGTCGGTTCCCATAGTTCTTTGATCTTTTCTTTATCTTCGGTAATGGTGGCTATCCCATAAAGGTTTAAAAAGTCAGAATATCCGGAACCCTGGAAAAGCAGATGGACAAAGGGGTCTTTAGCTAACTCCTCATTTTTATGGCTGTCATTAGCGCTCAGAAACCAAAAGTTGCCCTCATCGTCAATTTTCTGTGCCGACATTGGCCTCACTGAAGCAGGTACGCCTGTTTTAAGACTGCTCACAAAGAAGCAGCTTTTTGCGCTTTCGGCAAGTTCTTTGATCTTGGCCAGGGCTTCAGGTCCATTCAAGTCCTTCATATTATCCTCGGGCTGTTGTTGATTAATACTATCCATTGTTTCAAGTTTTTGTGGTAAATGTTATAAGGGTAACCAATCAAAAACTCAATTGTGTGGATTTATTTAACTTAATAGATAATTATTTAGTTAGAAATGGTGGTCTAACTTACGAAGTTTTTAAAACTTCGTAAGTTAATATTAATCATTACCCAAACACCACCATCCTGTCCGGATATTTTGAAGCATAAGTTGCTACAATATTTTTGATATAGTCATTCCCCGGATAAGGTGTGAGATAGCTTTTGAGTTGCTGTATGTTATTGGCATCAAAATAATGGGAGATATAGCCCATACCATAAAACTGGCCTTTCTCCACCAAAATACAGCTGTGCTCATCGCCGGTACGGCCCTCATCCCTGATTGCATAAGTTGGTAAAGCCTGTTTAAGCTGATCGATGGCGTTGTTGACCTTTTCGTTATAACTGTCTGGAGGTTCAACACCTTCGCAGGCGCAGGTATTTCCGGCTGCACTGAGGCAGGGCTCATTGTTTTTTTGTATAAAACAAAGCTTAGGACATAAATCAAATGCTTCTATCAGTTTGTTGAGCAGGTTATAGCCATCAAGCAGGGAATTGCAGGTGTATATCGGGTCGCTGTATTTACGGTATTTATCAACCGCAAGGCGAATGTACCCGCGTTGATCTTCAAAAGCGTAAAGACAGAAAGCGTTTTCAAAACGTTTTAATGAGCGATTGTATTTAGGCCACAGGCGTTTGATCTCGATGGCTTCCAATACAAAAGCAATGAGTTCGGTGCCGCAAACCTGATAGCTAACCTGGTGAATATTGCGCAAAAATTCCTGTCGCTGAAAACCCGGGTTGTTGCCAGTAAAATGGCTGCTTACCCTTTTTTTAACGTTTTTGGCTTTACCTACATATATCACTTTGCCTTTTTGATCATGAAAATAATATACGCCCGGTGTATATGGCAACTGGTCAATGTCTTTTTTGGATAAGTTGGGTGGCAGCACCTGATCTTTTGAACCTTGCTTAAGCGACTGTTTGATGTGGTTCTCTGTATCGCTTTTCAGCAATAAGGTAAACAGCTCGGCAGTAGCTTCAGCATCGCCCATGGCACGGTGGCGGCTTTGATTATCTATACCCAAATGTTTACACAATCTGCCAAGGCTATATGAAGGCAAACCTGGCAATATCTTACGCCCAAGCCTTACAGTACAAAGCTTATTTGTTTGCAGATCATATCCCGCGGCAGCAAGATGATATCTGACAAAAGAAAAATCAAAATTTACATTGTGCGCTACAAAGATTTTGCCGTGAATGAGGTGGTAAATATCAGCTGCCACATCCTCAAAAGAGGGGGCATCCTTTACCATCTCGTTGGTAATACCTGTTAAGGCGCTGATGTAAATAGGGATCTCGCGCTGCGGGTTAACAAGTGTTTCAAACCGCTTTACTACTTTTTTACCGTCATGTATGCATATGGCTATTTCAGTGATACCATTAGCGCTGGCATGCCCCCCTGTAGTTTCTATATCGACAATTGCATACATGATATTTCAAATGTAATACAAATTTGCTAATTATTTTAGTGATGAAATGTAAAAAAACGTCATTGCGAGGAACGAAGCAATCCCCGACTTACAGAGCCGCCCTGACAATTCGCGATTGCTTCGTACCCCGCAATGACGATTGTAAAAAACAAAAGCCCCTGAGAAACTTTCCCAGGGGCTTAAATATCTTTCGGACTTTCCGACTGCGGACTTCCGACTAAAGACTTAAGACTTCTTATTCTTATTAGCCTGTATCTGTTGTTGCTGGCGCATCATCTCTTCCATTTTGGCACCAAAGCCTGATTTTTTCTTCTTGGTATCTTCAGGTTTCTTTTTATTCTCCTGGATCTGGGCATGGATTTTTTTATCATCAACCATGAATTTGATCAGGTATTGCTGTAAAAAGGTGAACATGTTGGCCAAAAAGTAATAATAGTTCAAACCGGCAGGGTAACTGTTAAGCGTGAACAGGAATACCAGCGGAGTGATGTAGCCAATGTATTTCATTTGCCCTGTAGCACCGGAGATCTGGTTATTGAAATAAGTATAGATCAACGTTGAAATGGTCATCAGTAAACACATTAAGCTAATGTGGTTAACACCGCCAAGGAAAGCTATTGGAGCAAATTTAATAACCGAATCATAAGTTGAAAGGTCATGCATCCACAGAAAACTTTCGCCCCTTAGCTCAAACAAACTCGGGAAAAAGCGGAAGAACGCGATAACTATCGGCATTTGGATGAGCAATGGTAAACAGCCACCCAATGGATTAACACCTGCTTTTTTGTAAAGCTTAAGATACTCCTGTTGTAGTAATGTAGGGTTATCCTCACCAACTTTAGCTTTAATTTCATCCATTTCGGGCTTCAGCACACGCATTTTGGCCATTGAAAGGTATGACTTGTAAGTAAGAGGTGATAATACCAGCTTAAGCAATACAGTCAATACCAGGATGATCAAACCATAGTTCCAGTTAAACTTGTTAAGGAAGTTAAATACCGGCAATACCGCGAAACGGTTGATGTATTTTAATGGTCCCCAGCCAAGGTTAACCAGTTTATCAAGGTCATGCCCCTGGTCTTTAAGCGTATTAAAACGGTTAGGTCCAAAGTAAAACTCCAAAGGTAAAGAACCATCAGCGCTGCGTGCAAGCGACAGGTCGGCTTTCATTTGTTTTACATCGGTGGTATCATTAAAATCAGTAGCAACAGCAATATCTGTTTTAGTAATGCCGCCCTTAGCTATCAACACATTTGAAAAGAAGTGCTGTTTAAAAGCAACCCAGGCCATTTTTTTATCGCTGATAGTTTTTTGATCGTCTTTGCCTTCGCTTAGGTAATCAGCGTCTCCATCGGTATTGTAATAGTACACCGTTGAATACTGACGCTCCATTTTGATGTCTTTTTCCTGTTTGTGCAGGCTGGTGGCCCAGTTAAGGTTAATGGTGCTGCTGTTGGCAATAACGCCGTCAAGGCCGGTAGGCTTAATGGTTAAGCCAAGTTTAAAACCATCACCTTTTAAGCTGTATATATAATCAATATATTGGGTAGGGCTGTAGCTTAAACGCATAGTAACCGAACCGGAATCTTTTTCGGCTATATTAAGTTCCTTTGTACTTGAGGTAAAATAGTAATTGTTGGTGTTGATATTGGCAACACCGGCAGCAAACTTCAATCCAAATTGGTTATTGTCGCCGCTGAAAAGCACCAGGGGCTTCTTATCAAAAGTTTTGTAGTTTTTTAACTCAACGGAAGCTACCTTGCCTCCATGGGTGCTTAATTTAATAAGCAACTCTTTATTACCGATAGTAACAAACTCTTCTTTACCAACAGATGCGGCGCCAAAAGGCATTTTCAATAAAGCCGAATCAACTTTGGCTGTTTTGGCGGTATCAAACTTAGCTGTGGTTTTAGCAGCAGCGGCAGCTACAGCGGCACCAGCTTTTTTCAGCGAATCCTGGTGCTGTACTTCGCGCTCTTTTTTAAGGTCGGCTTCCGATGGCTTTAAAAAGTATATCGAGCCGGCAATGATCGCCATGATCAGGAATAATCCTGTAAACGTATTTTTATCCATTATCTAATTATCGTACAATTACTTATTTTTTGCGGGCATAAGCCAGCGAAGCGGCGACAAAGTTAATAAAAAGTGGGTGCGGATTAGCAACTGTTGATTTTAATTCTGGGTGAAATTGCGAACCGACAAAAAACGGGTGGTTTTTAAGCTCTACAATCTCCACCAGGCCATTGTCAGGATTTATGCCAGATGGGGTAAGGCCGGCGGCCTCATATTGCTTAAGGTACTCGTTATTAAACTCATAACGGTGACGGTGCCTTTCCGAAATGTGGTTTTTGCCGTAGATAGCAGCTGCTTTAGTGCCTTTTTTAATATCGCAGGGATAAGCGCCTAAACGCATAGTGCCGCCTTTCAGGGTGATATTTTTCTGATCTTCCATCATGCCGATAACCGGATGTGGTGTTTCAGCGTTCATTTCGGTACTGTTAGCATCCTCAAGGCCCAATACATTACGGCCAAACTCAACTACCGCACATTGCATACCTAAACAGATACCAAAGAAAGGGATATTATTTTCGCGTACATGGCGGATAGCCTGGATCTTACCTTCAAAACCACGCTCGCCAAATCCTGGGGCAACCAGTACGCCGTGTATGCCCTTTAATTTTTCAACAGCGTTTTCTGGCGTAAGCTGCTCCGAAGGGATATATTCAATCCGCACTTTACATTCCTGTTTAGCGCCTGCATGGATAAAGGCTTCGGTAATGGATTTATAAGCATCCGGCAACTCCACATATTTACCAACCAGCGCAATACGTACATCGGCGGTCGGGTTTTTGAGGCGGCCAAGAAATTCCTTCCAGTTTTCGAGGTTTGGCTCGTTTTTGTGCGGAAGTTTTAATTTGGTCAATACGGTTTTGTCAAGCTGTTCTTTCAGCATTAACAAAGGCACGTCATAAATACTTGGCGCGTCAATCGATTCAATCACCGCGTTGATATTTACGTTACAGAATAGTGCAATTTTTTTGCGGATATCATTGGTAAGGTGGTGTTCGGTACGGCAAACCAAAATATCGGGCTGGATACCATACTCTAATAACATTTTTACAGAGTGCTGCGTAGGTTTGGTTTTTAATTCGCCTGCCGCTGCAAGGAATGGTACCAGCGTAAGATGAATAACCAATGAGTTGCCCGATCCAATTTCCCAGCGGAATTGTCTTACAGCCTCAATATATGGTAATGATTCAATATCGCCTACAGTACCGCCAAGTTCGGTGATCACAATATCGTAATCGCCGCTTTCGCCCAATATGCGGAAGTTCCTTTTTATTTCATCGGTAATGTGGGGTACTACCTGTACAGTTTTCCCTAAAAAAGCCCCTTCACGTTCTTTATTAATTACATTTTGGTAAATGCGGCCGGTAGTGATGTTGTTGGCTTTTGAAGTAGGAGTGTTCAGGAAACGCTCATAATGGCCAAGATCAAGATCGGTTTCGGCGCCATCTTCGGTAACATAGCATTCGCCGTGCTCATAAGGGTTAAGCGTTCCCGGATCAATATTGATATAAGGATCAAACTTTTGGATGGTTACACGGTAACCGCGCGATTGAAGGAGTTTGGCTAAAGAAGCAGAGATTATACCTTTTCCTAACGATGAGGTAACACCGCCCGTAACAAAAATATATTTAGTCATGATTTTTTTTGAAAATGGCCTGGCTTTATACCGCGACCAATTGTTTCTGTACGGGATACAAAAGTAAGAAAATTTTCACGCTTCGCCGTATCTGTTTTTAAAAAATGGAACTGTAAATATCTTTTGTTTGTAATTGGTTTTTACAGAGTGTATTATGTGCGTTTTTTTGAACAGGTGTGTCAAAACGAAAGCTATGTTACACGCTTGCCCTTTGCCTGGTATACAGTTCAATCTTGCGGTGCAATTCATTAGGGTTAAAGGGCTTGCTCACGTAATCGTTCATGCCAACGGTAAATGCCATATCCTGGATATCAAGCATGGCAGATGCAGTAAGGGCTATGATAGGCAGTTTTTTGTACTTATCGCCAGGCAGCTCACGGATAGCGCGGGTAGCCTGGTAGCCATCCATTTCAGGCATTTGCAAGTCCATCAAAACCATATCATAGTCGTGGGTTTGCACCAGCATCAGAGCTATCTCGCCGTTTTCGGCCACATCGCATTCAACATCCCATTGCTTCATGAATTGTTTGGCCAGTATTACGTTGATCTGGTTATCTTCGGCAATTAGCAGCCTTGTACCCTTAAGACTTTTTAAGCGATAAAACTCATCACTATCGGCTGTGCTGCTTAATTGTTTTTTGCTGTTTTTAAAGGTAAGGGTAAAATTAAATACCGAGCCTTTGCCATATTCACTTTCAACGGTAATATCGCTGCCAAGCAGTTGGAGCAGGCGTTTGGTAATAGTTAAACCCAAGCCTGTACCGCCGTATTTGCGGGTTGTATCTGAACTGGCCTGGTTAAAGCTTTCAAAAATATGATCAATTTTATCGGGCGTTATACCTATCCCGGTATCGGATATCTCAAAATCAATGGTTGATGAGTCAGTTGTGTTGCTTGCTAACGATGCGGTTACCGTTACTTTTCCTTTATGGGTAAATTTAACAGCATTGCTCATCAGGTTGGTGAGGATTTGGCCCAAACGTACCGGGTCGCCAATAATGGCATTAGGCAAATCCTGGTCCATCATCAGTTTTATCTGGATATTTTTTTCGTTTGCCTTTTGCAGCAGGGCAAGACGGATATTTTTGATCAGATCGGTAAGACTAAAGTCAACGCTTTCAAACTCAACACCGCCAGCCTCTATCTTGCTGAAATCCAATATGTCATTGATGAGCACCAGCAGGTTTTCAGCCGAAAACTTAAGGAAGTTCAGGAACTCCATTTGCTCGGGTTTGGGATCCTGGTGGATGAGCAGGTGAGTAAAACCAATAACGGCGTTCATTGGCGTGCGGATCTCGTGGCTCATAATGCTCAGGAATTGCGCCTTGGCCATGGCCGCTTTTTCGGCAAGTTCTTTTGAATGGATCAGGGCAACTTCCAGTTCTTTAGCTTTAGCTATGCGCTCGTGCAAAAAGCTGATGATATGGATCAGGTCATCGTCTGAGTCAGAGATGTTTAACTCCACATCGGGATTAAGTGCCCTGATGGCTTCTTTAAGCTGAGAGATAGAACGCTGTTTGATGTCATTTTGCAACCTCAGGTCATCAGTAACGGTTACGTATTCACGCTCACTTACATTAAAGGCATGGTCTGCAAGCTTTATCGATTTTTCAAAGTTTTTGAAGCTATTGTTTACTGCATCTAAAAACTGCAAAATAGCGCCATCTTCCAGGTATTGTTCGGGGAGCAATTTTTTTATCTGCTTATCCAATAAGTGATGGTACTCCATAAATCAGTGTTCGGTAAAGGTTGTGATGGTCATGGTTTGGTTATGCAATTCGCAGTTCGACCCTTTATTGAGAGGAGATAACTCTCCATACGAATAAAAGCCGGCCATAGCTGTTTTATTGCCGAAAATATGTTTGGCTGCCATTAATTCCTCGTCTGTGCGATCATTAAGTACCAGTTTTCGGCCCACGCAGCTAATCAATATGGCCAGATCAGCATGCTCCGGCCCGGTTACGGCGTCGGCAGCGGCCGATGAAGAAGCACCGATCAGTTTTTCAAAGTTGGCTTTCATCAGGCGTACTTTACTCCCTTCGGGCAAATTGCCGGCAAAGGTCATTGATTTTTTGTGTTCGTTAACGCTCAATATAGTTCGCACCAGTTTTTTGTCAGAGCCTTCAATGCTTAATGATAAAGGGAACAGCAGGGCCGAACCGGGCAGTTCTTTAGCATACTCACCTAAATATTCTTTGTAAAGATCGAGCGCGCTTTTACCATCTATCTCAAAAAGTACATTTTTATCCGACCTGGTAATGCTTCGCTGAGGTCCAAACTCTTCCCAGCCCCCGCTTGAGCCATGGCTGATATGCAGGCTATCGCCATAGAAGCCTATGGCGATCACATTACCTTGCGCGGGGACAGCATTAAGGCTGGTAAATGTGCTGTTAAATCGCGCTGCATCGCCGGCCAGCCCTCCGGTTACGGGAACCTTACCGGGATTATCGCGGTTAAAGCCGTCAACCAGTTCACTTCCGTTTATAAAAGTGCCATCGGATATAATGAAAACACAATTTAAGCCTTTTTTATCCAATTGCGCCATCAGGAAAGCCCCTGTTTCGGCACTGTTGGCCTGTTTGTTTACATGGGTAGTTGTACACGCTATGGATGATTTTTCCAGTTCAATTGCGGTTACTACAATGCTATCATCATATACATCGCTACCCATGATCTCACCGGCGGTGGAGGCAAAAACAACATTAGCAATAGGATAGCTCTTTTTAAGATAATCATAAATTTCAGGACCGGTAATTAATTTCGGTGCACCGAAAGCAAGTACCAACTGACATTTTTCAGCACTAAATTCAGGGTCTGTAAAGTAATTTATCCAACCCTTGTTTACAAAATGATGCTGCCTTATCTTCATGATGATTTTAGGTTAATAATATGGTGATGCTACAGATGAAGTTAATAAATTAAGAAACAAAAATTGCTTGAAATATGAAAGTATTAAACAGCTTATTGTTTACAGAAAATTCATTAATTATAAATATTGGAATTGTGTTTTAATAGTTTAAATTGGACTTTAATACAGTACGCTTGATCTTATACGTATTAAGAATAACAAGGTTATCAGTACGGGAAGTGTTAGTCTATTGGGAGGGTTGAATCAGAAACTATATGTCAAACTTCAGTCTCTCCAGATCTTCAGGCACATCAACGGCATGGGTTTCCAGCTCGGTTTCGGCCACTTTGATACGGTAACCATTATCTATCCAGCGAAGCTGCTCCAGGCTTTCGGCTTTTTCAAGCGGGGATACCGGTAGTTTGGTAACTTCCTGCAATATATCTGCACGATAACCGTAAATGCCAATGTGTTTAAAAAAGGTGTGAAATTCGAGCCAGTTCTCGGGCTCCTGGCCGCGGATATGGGGCAGGGTAGCGCGGGAGAAATAAATAGCTTCGGATAATTTATTGATCACCACCTTGGGCGAATTGGTATTATGCAGTTCCTGTTCGGTCAGGATCCTTTTTACCAGAGTGGCCAGTTGGGTACCAGGATCGTTAAAGCAGGCTGTTAGTTTGGCGATCTGCTCAGGGTCAATAAAAGGCTCATCGCCCTGGATATTGATGATCACGTCATACCCGGGGTGCAGGCGGGCAACTTCGGCACAACGGTCGGTGCCGCTTTGGTGGTTGGTACCTGTCATTACCGCAACGCCGCCAAAACCGTTTACGTGGTTAAAGATCCGATCATCATCGGTAGCCACGATAACCTCGCTCAGGCTCCGGCATTTTTTTGCCTGCTCGTATACCCGTTGGATCATGGTTTTACCACCGATATCAACCAATGGTTTACCGGGAAAACGGGACGATGCATAACGGGCTGGGATAATGCCTAAGATTTTCATTGAGTGATTTTTTAAAACAACCCGTTAATCTCCCTTTCAATCAAGTTTACAATGGTAGCCATATCCTCGGTATTGTTAGCAAAATCAAGATTGTCTTTATCAAGGATGAGGAGTTTGCCCAATTTATAGTTGTTGATCCATTTATCATACTTTTCGTTCAGTTTAGAAAGATAATCTAAACGGATGCCTATTTCGTACTCTCGGCCGCGGCGCTGAATATTGCTTACCAAGGTAGGCACAGATGCTTTAAGGTAAACCAACAGATCGGGCGGTTTAATAAACTCGGTGATATTTTGAAAAATTGATTCGTAGTTTTCGTAGTCGCGCGTGGTCATCAGGCCCATATCATGCAGGTTTTCGGCAAAAATATAGGCATCTTCATAAATGGTGCGGTCCTGTATAATATTATGCCCGCTTTTTTGGATATCGATGATCTGGCGGTAACGGCTATTCAGGAAATAGATCTGAAGGTTAAAGCTCCAGCGTTTCATGTCGCTGTAAAAATCCTCCAAATAGGGATTGTTATCTACAGCTTCATACAAAGGGTCCCACCCGTAATTTTTAGTGAGCATTTCGGTAAGGGTGGTCTTTCCGGCGCCTATATTTCCTACAATAGCTATGTGCATATATTTTAGTTCATGGGTTATAGTTCATGGTTCATAGCTGATGTTTTTTTGACGAAGAACACCCGCTGTTTTGAAATGAACTCCGACTAATATACACTATGAACTATGAACTATCAAAGCCCGCTATTTAAAATTTCCGGAAGCCGATGATCTCTCTAACTTCTCTTATCGTTCTTGAAGCGCTTTCGCGGGCCTTTTCGGCACCCATTTCGGCTACCTTACGCAGGTAATCAGCGTCGTTGGCAATGGCATTGATCCTGTCACGGATAGGGGCTGTTGCCAGTACCATATCTTCGGCAAGCTGTTTCTTTAAATCGCCGTAACGGATAGCCATTTTATTATAAAGCCCGTCAAAGTGGGCGAGGGTATCAGGGGTGGAAACAACCTTCATTAAATCAAACAGGTTTTGGATCTCCTGTGGTTTTTGCTGGTTTTCAACAGTAGGGCCGCTATCGGTTACCGCGCGCATTACTTTTTTGCGGATGGCTTCAGGTGTATCGCCCAAAAATATAGCATTGCCTTCGCCTTCTGATTTGCCCATTTTTCCCTTGCCATCCAATCCCGGAATTTTTACCAAACTTTCGCCAAAGCTAAAGGCAAAAGGCTCGGGGAAATAATCATGGTTATATAGCCTGTTGAAACGGTTGCCAAAAGTGCGGGCCATTTCAAGATGCTGCTCCTGATCTTTACCTACAGGCACTTTAGTAGCTTTGTGGATAATAATATCCGCAGCCATTAAAACCGGGTAGGTAAGCAAGCCGGCGTTCACATTTTCGGGATTGGCGCGTACTTTATCTTTAAAAGAAGTTGCGCGTTCCAGTTCGCCCAAATAAGCGTTCATGTTCAGGTACAGGTACAATTCAGTAACCTCCGGAACGTCGGATTGCACGTATATGGTAGCCTTTTCAGGGTCGATGCCCGCGGCTAAATATTCTATCAGCACCTGTTTTACGTTGCCATGTAAGTTGGCAGGCGTAGGGTGTGTAGTTAACGAGTGGAGGTCGGCAATAAAGAAAAAGCAGTTGTATTCATCCTGCATTTTTATAAAGTTTTGCAACGCCCCGTAATAATTTCCTAAGTGTAAGTTTCCGGTCGAACGGATGCCACTAACAACAGTCTCCATAGTGTGGCGAAAGTAAGGAATTTTTCTATTTTTGGTAATGATGAAAATGATATTGAGAAAAGTACACGTATATCTTTACATTGTGAGCGTGGCCCTGGGCTACGTTATATTATGGCCTTTTTTCTATTATTTTTCGCGTAAGCCCGAACGCTATCATACGCTCAATTCATTCAGAAGGGTTTGGGGATTAGTGAGTTCTGCTTTTGCAGGCATATTTTACCATTTTGAATATGAGCAACCGATTGACTGGAGCAGGCCTTATATCATTTGTCCTAATCACACCTCAAACCTTGATATTTCGGCTATGTGTATCCTGGTTAAAAGCAATTGCTGTTTTATGGGCAAACATGAGCTGGAAGATGGCCTGGTAACTGGTCTGTTTTTCCGTACAGTAGATATTCCTGTTAATCGCGATAGTAAAATGTCGTCGTTTAGGGCGTTTAAAAAAGCATCCGAGAAATTACAGGAGGGCATTTCTCTT
Organism: Mucilaginibacter sp. R-33; assembly: GCF_049949235.1. Taxonomy (NCBI): domain Bacteria; kingdom Pseudomonadati; phylum Bacteroidota; class Sphingobacteriia; order Sphingobacteriales; family Sphingobacteriaceae; genus Mucilaginibacter; species Mucilaginibacter sp. R-33. The sequence continues at coordinate 3,001,901 of NZ_CP188089.1, read as the reverse complement.
ATCATTTTCCCCGAAGGCGGTATTTCAGATCATTATCCTCCGCAGCTTTGCACTTTTAAAAATGGTCCTTTCAGGCTGGCTATTGAGCTGAAAATACCTGTCATCCCGGTATCGTCGGCAAATACCTGGCAAATACTTTGGGATACCGGCATTAAGCACGGCAGCAGGCCAGGGGTCTCTAAATTTAAGGTTCATAAGCCTATTGAAACCGCACATCTGAGTATTGACGATGCCGATGCTTTACGGGATGAGGTATTTGAAATTATGAACAATGATTTAAAGTTTGAAGGCGCTGTTTCTACCCTGGCTTAGGCAATAATATGACAGCAGACCGGGAATTTGTAATATATTTGTGCATAAACCCATTGAAGCGGCCCATTTAAGCATGGATAATGCCGGCGCTTTGCGAGATGAGGATCACGCTATTATAAAATAAAAAACAACAGGCATGACCATTGATAAAGAAACCGTTGAAAAAGTAGCCCACCTGGCCCGCCTTGAACTTACCGAAGCGGAAGTACAGGATGCAATGAAGGATATGAGCAAGATCCTTGATTTTATGGCTAAATTGAACGAGGTGGATACCACAGGTGTTGAACCGCTGGTTTACATGACCACCGGTGCCAACGTGCTGCGAGAGGACGTAGTTAAACAACAAATTACCCACGAAGAAGCTTTGGAAAATGCCCCAAAACATGATGATGATTACTTTTTAGTAGCCAAGGTGATTGAGAAATAAGTTCCAGGTCTGAAGTTCTAAGTCCGAAGTCTTCAGTCGAAAGTTAGAATAAAAAACGACTTTCGACTAAAAACTTAAGACTTTCGACTTCCCGGCTGTAACATTCGGTACCCCAGTGCAGTCCAAACAAAAAATAATTCATGGAGCCAATAAATACTGCCAAGCCGTTAATAACCATAAAAGATATCGGGCGTAAATATGTAATAGGTGCCGAGGTGATCCACGCACTTAAATCTGTTTCGCTTTCTATCAACAAAGGCGAATTTGTGGCTTTAATGGGGCCTTCCGGCTCCGGCAAATCAACCCTCATGAATATTTTGGGCTGTTTGGATACCCCAACCAAAGGACAGTATATCCTTAACGGAATAGATGTGAGCCACATGACCGATAGCCAGCTCGCCGAAGTACGTAACTCGGAAATTGGTTTCGTGTTCCAGACTTTTAACCTGCTGCCCCGTAATACCGCTTTGGATAACGTAGCGCTGCCACTGATCTATGCTGGTGTCAATAAAGAAAAACGTAAGGAACGTGCCGGCAATGCATTGAAAAATGTTGGTCTTGGTCACCGTATGGATCACAAACCAAACGAGCTTTCGGGCGGGCAAAGACAGCGTGTTGCTGTGGCAAGGGCGCTGATCAATGATCCATCCATTATACTGGCCGATGAGCCAACAGGTAACCTTGATACCAAAACATCCATCGAAATCATGGGCCTTATCGAAGATATCCACGCCAAAGGTAACACCATTATCCTGGTAACACACGAAGAAGATATTGCTTTACATGCCCACCGCATAGTGAGGATGCGCGATGGATTGATAGAAAATGACTACGTTAATACCAATGTTCAAACCGTTGACCGCAGGGTAGAGGAGGTGTAAGGCCCCCCGGCCCTAAAGGGGGAGTGATAGTGTTTATTATCTACCGTATAATGCAAATCTATCTCCGTGAAACAACTACAAACAGGCAGCTTCTACGGGCAAACAAATCAAACAACACATTTACAGGGTATCACCATAACTGATACCGAATATACCCTTGATAAGGTGGACTGGCACTACCATGAAAATGCCTACTTCACTTTTATATTGGCCGGGAATGTTATTGAGGGCAATAAAAAGGAGGTTTATCATTGCCCAGCAGGTACTCTGCTGTTTCATAACTGGCATGATCCGCACTATAATATCAAGCCCAAAGGCTTTACCCGCGGCTTTCATATTGAATTGCAAAAGTGCTGGTTCGATAATTTGGACTTGAAACAGAATAAACTGGAAGGCAGCTTTGCCATTCAGGACCCGGATGTAAAATTTCTTTTATACCGAATCTTTAAAGAATCAAAGATTTGTGACGAGCAGACCGCAATGACTGTAGAAATATTATTACTGCAAACGCTTAATAAAATGCAGGTAAACAACGCCGGCATGGCACGACAAATTCCTGCATGGGTTGGCAAGCTGAAAATGTTGCTGGCCGATGATCCTGCACGGAAGCATACGCTTTCCGAACTTTCCGGGCTATTACAGCTCCACCCGGTTCATTTATCCCGTGATTTTTCCAGGTATTTCAATTGTACCATGGGCGAATATATCCGCAAGCTCAGGATTGAAAAATCGTTCGCTTTATTGGCAGATGGCGGGTTATCCTTAACAGATATCGCCTTTACCTGCGGATTTGCCGATCAAAGCCATTTTTTACGTTGCTTCAAACAGTTTGGCGGCAGTAACCCGTCGGCATATCGTAAGTTTTTATTAAGGCCATGTTAATTCTGTTCTATTTTAAAAGTGTTGATAGAAGCAGATTTGTAATATCTAAACAATTAAAATGAAACGTTATTTACTCATAATCTCCATTATACTTACAACCGCCTGTAAAACATTCGCCCAGTTAGGCAATATCATCGAACCTGAACCGATAACTTCCGCCCTTCAAAAAGGCAATATGGGTAAGGTTGTTTTTGGTGCGGATACTATCCCGCTTGAAAAACTGGAACAAACCGATCTGTTAACAAGCTATGAGGCTAAACCTGCCAATAATTTGTACATGCGGCTTTTGCTGGCCAATTCATTAACCAATTACCAGCATAGCTTAGCGCCGTCGTTAAGTGTTGAGCAACTGAACCAGGGTAATTTTCAGTTTGTTTTTTATGTAGATGGCAGGCAGGTTTACCGGGAAAACCTGCATAAAGGAGCCAATTTGCCCATCGTAAAAAATACAAAGACCACCATTTTTGTTCCGTTCATCAGTAGCCGGGGAGAAGATTCATGGGGGCGTTTTTTATGGGGACGGTTTATGGCCCATGGCGGGGAAGATGCGCTTACAACAGGTACGCACAAGCTCAAAATTGAAGTAAGGCCCTATGTTGCTGTTCCTGATTTGAAAGTAGGCGAGCTGATAGCACAGGGTGAGATCAGGTTTACCGTACCGGCAATTGATCCAAAAGATGCCGAATTGCAGCCCATAAAGCCCCGCAGCGGCTGGCAGGTATCAAAAAATGATTTTGATAAAAGGAAGATCATGGAGATGAATGCCCTTATTGCCGGCAACAGGTTTAAACAGATCACCAGCGTGGTAGTGATCAGGAACGGCAAGTTGCTAATTGAGGAGTATTTTAACGGCAGCGCGCGCGATTCATTACACAATCCCCGTTCGGTTGGTAAAACATTTGCTTCGGCCGTGATGGGGATAGCAGTTCATGATGGCTATATCAAAAGCGTTGATCAAACCTTAAAGGAGTTTTATGACCTTAAAAAGTTCAGTAACTACTCGCCTCAAAAAGAAAATGTAACGCTAAAAAGCCTGCTTACCATGAGCTCCGTTTTTGATGCGGATGACAACCAAAGTGATTCGCCGGGGAACGAAGAAAATATGTACCCCACCGATGATTGGGTTAAATTTACCCTCAGCCTTAAAACAGACAGCAATAAAAGGGCAGGTAAACAATGGAATTATTTTACAGCCGGCGTGGTGGCATTGGGCGATATCCTGAATAAATCAGTGCCCGGCGGGCTTGATAAATATTCGGCCGAAAAGCTGTTCAAGCCATTGGGCATCAGTAATTATCGCTGGCAGTACACACCACAGAATGTACCCAATACCGCGGGCGGCCTGCAAATGCGCTCGCTTGATTATGCCAAATTCGGGCAATTGTATAAAAATGGCGGTGTATGGAATGGCAAACAGGTAATTTCGCAAAACTGGGTTAAGGAATCATTTACCAAACATCTTACGTTACCAAAAGATGTGGTAGGTGAGGGCTTTTACGGTTACCTGTTCTGGAACAAAACCTATACGGTAAACAACAAAGCTTACGAAACTTACTACTGCTCAGGCAATGGCGGCAACAAGATCTTTGTTTTTACCGATGAGCCACTGGTAGTTGTTATAACCGCCGAGGCCTACAACACGCCCTACGCGCATTCGCAGGTTGATAGAATGATGAAAGATTATATTTTACCGGCGGTGTTGAAATGATTTCTGTAGGGCGCATAATTGCGTCTCTGAATATATGGGTAGGATAGGTGGCGGGAGACGCAATTATGCGTCTCTACAAACAACGGGAATTATTTTATCTGCTGCTGTTATTACTATTCACATCTAAATTGTATGCTCAATCGCAGGTGGTACATAACCTCGAAACAAACTCTGCCAGGTGCATAGCTTTTTCTGCAGATACGGCGTGGGTATTACCGATAATGAGGGTATGCTCAACAATCTCTATTACAAAATCATCCAGCCTGATATCCATTACCACATTGCGGAAATTACGGTCGGCACCGGTAATTGCTTTTTGGCGGTCGCTTACCAGCATATAAAAAGTGTCACTAAAAGCCTTGTCTTCGGCAAAATCAAGCTCAACCGGGTGGATCAGTTCAATGATCTTGTCAACCAATGTTTCGCGCCTGATGAGTACCCGGCCAAAATCATGCTTTAAATAAGCCAGTGCCCAGGTTTGATATGGTGTGGAGGTTACAGCCTTGCTGTGATGATGCCGAATATGTTTTGACTGGCATTCGGTGAACAGCATATAGCTGTCGTTATTTTTATTTTTTATAGCGTATGATTCCTTTACACTAATGTCGAGATAGTCTTTGAAAATGCTAAACTGCTCTAAATGAAAATCAATATGCCCGGTTTGTTCAATCCTGAATCTGTTTTTCAGGCTATCCAGGATATCACCGAACTGGTCGGTTGCCGGGGGATACAAACCGGCGTTTTCAATAGTGGATTCCAAATGTTAAAGTTTAGTGTTGTATAATGCTAATACAATAATAACTTTTTTGCTTTGAAATTCAAAAATACAGCCGTTAATAATGATAAGGCTTCATTTTACCGCATGAACAAGCGCAATTGGCATCAGTAATCCCTAATTTCTTCAGGAAAAACTGGTAAAAGCCAATCCTGTCGTTCATATTATACATGTTTTCGCCTTTATTGCATTCTACTTCGCCGTTCACGATATTAATGGTCATACCAAAACCAGGTGTGCGGCCTTCGGCTTTATCTTCTGCATTGGGTTGCCATTTGCCTGTCATTACAGCATGCGCCGATGGTTTGTGGGTTTGAGGCGTCATCCAGAAATAGATGGCGGTTTTAAAAGCCATTACCGGGTCGGTTTCTACCATCTCGGGATTTTGGAGCAATATTTTATCATCGCCTAAAATACAATCCGAAGCATAGCCGTAATTGCCGTTATAGCTCAATTGCATTGGTCCGCGGCCATAGTATTTTTTGCCGGCCACGGGTGGGTATTCATCATTTTCGGCAATGTAAGGCAAGCTGGTATTACTTTCGTGGATCAGCATGAGCCCATCGGTATAAGAAGCATTCATGCCATGACGGGTTTCGTGGGCAATGTGCGCAAAAAAAGCCGCGAGTTCCTTTTTATTTACATCGGCACTGTATTCGGTGCAAAAATTGCCATAATCAATGGTGTAGGTACTATCCGGTTTGGCTTTGGCCCATTCTTCGTTCCAATCAACATCCTGGCGTACAACGGCCTTTTTGCCTGTTTTTTTATCGGTACGTATCAACTGGTAAACGGATGTTGCCCGGCGGGTTACTTTTATGCTGATCATGCCAAGCTCATCGGCTGCTTTGATAAAGGCAGCATACGTATAAAATTTATCGCGTTGCGGAAAAAGATCATTAAATTGTTTTTCGCTTAGCAAACTGGCCATGCTTACTTTAGGAGGGGCCGGTTTATCTGCCACGGCCTTGTTACTGTCGCTGCCACTGCTACTTTTACTGTTGCCGCCGCAGCTAAAGCCGGTTGAAAGCAGGATGATAAGCGATAAGGAGAGCAGTTTGGATGATAATATGATCGGTTTCATGAGTTTCACGCTAAGTATGTTTGATGATATCACAGATGCAAGTTTAAGTAACATTTTAAAAATTACACTTCATTGGCAAAAAATATGCTAAAGTATTATGAAATACAAAATTTAAGATGATAGATTTGAAATAACACTAATCATGAAAAAAAGATTTGTCGGACTTGGTTTAAATTGCCTGATAATCAATGTTAACTTTTTTGCAGTCTGATTATTGGAGGCTTATTTGTTAAATTAAGTATGAAAATATATACTAAAACGGGCGATAAAGGGTTTACCTCATTAATTGGCGGTACGCGTGTGCCCAAGCACCATATCCGCATTGAAAGCTATGGTACGGTTGATGAACTTAACTCGTACATCGGGCTTATTGGTGATCAGGATATTGATGCACATGATAAGGAGGTATTGAAGCAGATACAGGACAGATTGTTTACCATCGGCTCTTCACTGGCAGCTGACCCTGAGCGGTCACGGATGATTATTCCGGACCTGCACATGAGTGATGTGGAAATGCTGGAAACAGAAATGGATACCATGAATGAAAGCCTGCCGGCGCTTAAACATTTTATTTTACCGGGTGGCAGTAATGTGATTTCATTTTGCCATATTGCAAGATGTGTTTGCCGCCGTGCCGAGAGGATAACCGTTCAGCTTGCCGAAGAAAGTACAGTTGATGAAAAAGTGAATATTTATCTGAACAGGTTGAGTGATTACCTGTTCACTTTGGCCCGCAAAATTGCTAATGCTAATAAAATAGCTGAAAATCAGTGGATACCACGGGTTCAAAAAATTGAAAAAAAATATTGATATTCAATTTGAAAATGTTATACTTTTGCGAAAAAGTAAATTTTACTGATAATTATAAATATAAATAAAAACGATGTATTGGACACTTGAACTGGCATCGCACCTGGAAGATGCACCATGGCCCGCAACTAAAGATGAATTAATTGATTATGCTATCCGTTCAGGCGCTCCTGTTGAGGTTATCGAAAACCTTCAGGCACTTGAAGACGATGGCGAACCGTACGAAAACATAGAAGAGATCTGGCCGGATTATCCGACTAAAGACGACTTCTTCTTTAATGAAGACGAGTACTAAACACGATAGTGAAACCCTTAGCAATGAGGGTTTTTTTATTAACCGCTAATTTTGGAATGGTTTTGGTATAGGTAATTACACATTTACTTAACTAAAAACGTAACAAAATGAGAGGCTTATTGTACATTATCGCTGTTATCCTGGTTATAGGATGGCTGTTTGGAGCATTTATACACCCATTTGGGGGTGGTTTGATTCACATACTATTAGTAATAGCTATCATAGCTGTACTTTTAGGTGTAATCAGACGGGCATAACAAATTTAACCTTGTATTGCAAATCAAAAAAGCCGCAGACTTTATAGCTGTGGCTTTTTGCTTAAAAGCAGTTCGGCAATGGCGATATCTTCGGGGAAGGTGATCTTGATGTTGCTGTGATCACCTTCGGTAAGTTTTATTTCGGCGCCATATTGCTCAACAACGCTTGCATCATCTGTAAACCTGGTATCAAATGGTTGTTCATAAGCTTTTCTTAATAGCGAAGCCCTGAAGGTTTGCGGGGTTTGCACCAGGTAAATCTCATCCCTGACCAGGCTTACGGACCGGCCTTCTTTTACCTGGCGTATCGAATCGCGGCTTTTGACGGCCACTACGGCTGTACCGTGCTTAGCGGCGCATTGGTAAGCTTCATCAATAATATAAGATGAAGTAAGCGGCCGTACGGCATCCTGTACAGCAACCAGGGCTTCCTGATCGGTAATCAGGTCAAGCCCGTTCTTAACCGAATGAAAACGGGTTTCTCCGCCCGTAACCAACCGGTGAGGAATGGCAAACGAATATTCCTGAATCAATTGCTGCCAGTAAGCATGATAAGCTGCTGGTAAAACCAGTATAATGGCTGGTTTCGCCTCCGATTGCTCAAAGGCTTCAATGGTATGCATTAATACGGGTTTACCGTTAAGCAGTAAAAATTGTTTAGGTACCGCCGATCGCATCCGGCTGCCCGAACCTCCTGCTACTATGATAACGTAGTTTTTGTTTTGAGTTGTGAGATGTGAGATATGAGATGTGAGATTGGAGGCTGTCATGACTTTATTCGACTAATATCTAACAAAATTGCCTGCAAAAAAAATGAGATATTAGACTATTGTCTAATATCTCAAATCTCATATCCGCTATTCTAAATTTATCCTGTTAGACACTTAGAACGAGATGAACCTCAGTGTCCTCTGCGAGATCCCCTGAGGGGACATGAATATCTAATAAAATTGCCTGCAAAAAAAATGAGATATGAAAACAAATAGAATGTCTCAGATCTAATAAACTACAAAAAAATGAGATATGAAATCGTGGTCTCATATCTCAAATCTTATATCTCACATCTAAAAAGTTAGATGATCAGCATCGCATCACCGTAGCTGTAAAAACGATACTTTTCTTTTACTGCAATTTCGTATGCATTCATTACGTGTTCGTAACCGCCAAATGCCGAAATCATCATCAACAGTGTTGACTCAGGGGTATGGAAGTTGGTGATCATTGAGTTGGCAATGCTGAAATCATACGGCGGGAAGATGAACTTGCTGGTCCAGTCGTTAGCAGCTTTCAGGGTTTTGTTTGCCGATACAGCCGATTCAATGGCACGCATTGAAGTTGTGCCAACTGCACAGATCCGTGCTTTGCGTTCAATACCGCGGTTTACAATATCTGCTTGTTTTTGCTCAATGATAAATTGCTCCGAATCCATTTTGTGTTTGGTTAAATCCTCAACCTCAACTGGGCGGAATGTGCCTAAACCAACGTGCAAAGTAACTTCAGCAAATTCAACACCTTTTAATTCAAGGCGTTTCATAAGCTCACGGCTGAAGTGTAAACCGGCAGTAGGAGCAGCAACGGCGCCTTCATGTTTAGCGAAAATGGTTTGGTAACGCTCTTTATCCTCGGCGGTAGCTTTTCGTTTAATGTATTTAGGCAGTGGTGTTTCGCCTAAAATTTCAACGTTACGACGGAATTCTTCGTCGGTACCGTCAAACAAAAAGCGGATGGTACGGCCGCGTGAAGTGGTGTTGTCAACAACTTCTGCAATCAGCAAATCGTCATCGCCAAAATATAATTTATTGCCTACGCGTATTTTACGGGCCGGGTCAACCAGTACATCCCATAAACGCAGTTCTTTATTCAATTCGCGCAGCAAAAATACTTCGATGGTAGCACCGGTTTTTTCTTTGTTGCCATATAAACGGGCAGGGAAAACTTTAGTATTATTAAGGATCATTACATCCTTATCATCAAAATAATCCAGCACGTCTTTAAATATTTTATGCTCAATTTTGCCCGAATCTTTGTGTAAAACCATTAAACGTGATTCATCGCGGGTGGCAGAGGGTGTATGGGCGATAAGGGATTCAGGTAAGTTGAATTTAAATTGAGATAATTTCATGCTTGTTTTTATGAATTTTCAAGGGCGCAAATGTACGAATTTTTTTGTTAATTTAACAGATTTTTTTAAGAAGCAGTTTAATTACACTACCGTTATATTAGTTGCAAAATACTGTAACTTAAATCATGTACTGTTGTCTAAAAAAATATGAGCAGGCGGCTTAACGTATCAGTAATAAAAAACGCCCGTTATATTACTATTACCTCCACGCTTTAACCGTGCAATTAAAATTGATTAACAAGTAAGATCAAAATAAGTTATATGCTTTTTTTAAAACTTTTAAGGGAAAGTTTTTTGTTTGCCGGCGATGCCCTGCGGCAGAACAAAACACGCACGTTGCTGTCATTGCTTGGGGTGACAATTGGTATATTTACTATCATAGCTGTACAATCGGCAGTTGATACCCTGCGTAATAACCTGCAAAACAGTGTTAATAAGCTGGGTAATAACAGTATATATGTGCAAAAGTGGCCCTGGGTAGGCGGGAGCGATTTCCCCTGGTGGAAATACCTGCAAAGGCCCGAATCTGACCTTCGCGATTTTAACGAGCTTTCGCGCCGTATCACAACAGCCGAGGCACTATCATACGAAATAAATATTGATAACCGTACTATAAAGTATAGAAGCAACACGGTTGAAGGCGCGCAGGTGGATGCTGCATCGCAGGATCATGACAAAACCTGGAATTTTGACCTCGAGAGCGGTCGTTACTTTACTGAAATGGAATCAAAAACCGGAGCGCCTATAACCGATATAGGTTATGATATAGCCCAGGCCCTTTTCCCCGATGGCGATGCAGTAGGCAAGCAGATCAAGGTGATGGGCCGGTATGTGACCATTGTAGGCGTGTTTTCAAAACAGGGGAAGGATATGCTTGGTATCTCTACAGATAAGGAGGTGCTGCTGCCCCTCAACTTTGCGCGCAACTTAATTGATATCCAAAGTTCAAAATACGGTCCGTCAATTATTGTCCGTGGTAAAAAAGGCATCCCTACCGATGATGTTGAAAGCGAGATCAAAGGGTTGATGCGTTCTATCAGGAGGCTGCGACCCGGAGCTGATGATAATTTTTCGTTAAACCGTACAACCATGATCACCCAGCAGCTCGACGATCTTTTTAAAGTGGTTAACATTGCCGGTGCTATCATTGGCGGGTTCTCGATTTTAGTTGGTGGTTTTGGTATAGCCAATATCATGTTCGTGTCGGTAAAGGAACGTACCAATATCATTGGGATACAAAAATCATTAGGGGCTAAAAACTATTTCATATTATTGCAGTTTTTAATTGAATCGGTGTTGCTTTGTTTTGTGGGCGGGATCATCGGGTTGTTTTTTGTATATCTGGCCACGTTTGCCGTAAAGGCCGCTTTAGATGTACAGGTAATACTTGATGCTGCTAACGTTACACGGGGCTTAAGCTATTCAATTATAATAGGGGTGATAGCTGGTATTATTCCCGCGTATTCAGCCTCGAGGCTGGACCCGGTAGAAGCTATCCGCACAAACTAATTGTAATATGAAAATAATTAAAGGATTTTGTTTTTTAGCGGCATTGGCTGTTGCCGCTGCATGTAATCAACCTGTCAAACAACAGGATACTGCTAAAGTGGATACGACTGCTGCTGCTAAGCCTGCAGCGGAAGCCCAGGTTGCGGATACAGGTAACACCAATGATGTTTTTAAGGCTTATATCGCTTTAAAAGATGAGTTCATCAAATCAGACCCCGCTGGCATAAAAACAGCCGCTACAGCTTTAGAAGGTAAGCTTTCGGGTATAAAAGGTTGCAGCGAAACGGCTACTGTGGCGCACCAGATAAGCAATGCAGCGGATATCAAAGCCCAGCGCGAGGCATTTTTGGTATTAAGTAAAGATGTTATCGCTTTGGTAAAAGGTGCGAAATTCAAGTCGGCGCCAATTTATGTTGACTTTTGCCCGATGGCCGATGGGGGGAAAGGGGGATACTGGCTTTCGTCAACAAAACCTATCGTAAACCCGTATTTTCCGGAACACATGAAAGAGTGCGGAACTGTGAAGGAACAGATTAACTAAGACCGCCGATCCTTCTTGATTACGCTGATTGCGTTGATGATATTTTAAAGTGACAGGCAATACCTGTCGCTTTTTTATTTTTAACCATGATTTTCATGATTGAAGGATTTTGTGATATTTTAAAGAGTATTTGCATACTGATCGCTTCGCTGCCCGTAGACTTCGTCTACGGACGATTTATGCATGTGACTCCAGGCATAGTTTATTCGAAGTCATAGGCTTCGAATAACGGGGACTTCGAATAGCGGAGGTTTTTAAACCTTCAGCCTTTAACCTTTTACCTTTCGCCTCGACCCGAAATCGAACATCCGAAATCAGAAATTACACTGATAGTTTGATATGTTTTGCCAACTTGCTGTACAGTACTTCAGGAACAAAAGGTTTAGTCAGATAATCACACATACCCGCTTCGAGTGCTTGTTGATAGGTTTCGGGCATAGCGTCGGCCGTGAGGGCTATGATGGGCAAGTCGGGCTGAGTTTGTTTAATCACCGCCGTTGCTTCAAAGCCGTTCATAACCGGCATCTGCAGGTCCATAATAATAAGGTCATAAGAATTTTGGTTAACCAGGTCGACAGCTATTTGCCCATTTGATGCTTCCTGAACCTGGGCATTCCAGCGCCTCAAAAATTTGCCGGCTATCATCAGGTTCATTTTGTTGTCATCAACAACTAAAATATTCATACCCAGTAAGTTGTTATCTGGCGCATTCGCCGTAACAGCAACCTGTTTCAGAGCAGCGGCCTCAGGAGCGAGGGTAAAGTTTATAGCAAAACTAAATGTAGTACCCTTACCCAGTTCGCTTGATACAGCAATTGTACCTTTATGCAGCTCAACCAGTCGTTTGGTAATAGCGAGGCCTAAGCCAGTACCTCCATAATCATTATCAATTACCTGTTGGTCCTGCATAAAAGGATCAAAAACAATGTTGAAGCTTTCGGGCGAAATACCTATACCTGTATCGGTAACCGCAAATTTAATATTAACGGTGTTTGGGGTTATCACATCCTTATCCAAACGGATAATAACCTTACCTGCATGTGTAAATTTAATGGCATTACTGATCAGGTTATTAAGTATCTGACTCAGCCGCATCGCATCTCCAATTAAATCTCCGGGAATGGTATCATCTGCTATCAATTCAAGTATTAGCTTTTTTTCGGCCGCCTTTGGCTCAAAAGATTGCTTTATTTTATGGATTAACTGGTGAATGTTGAACCTCGAGTTATTCAGTTCCAGCTTGCCGGCCTCAATCTTATTATAATCTAAAATGTCATTGATAATGGCCAGCAGGTTTTCGCCCGAAAACTTCAGCGTATTGAGGTATTCCATCTGTTCGGGCCTAGGGTTTTCGTCAAGCAGCAGGTTGGTTGTGCCAATAACCGCGTTCATCGGCGTACGGATCTCATGGCTCATGATGGATAAAAATTCCGACTTGAATTTTGACGACTTTTCGGCCATTTCCTTAGCCCAGATCAGGTCCTGCCGTGCTTTCTCCTGGTCTGTTATGTCTTCGCCAAGCGCTGTGGTCTCCTTAAAAATACCGTTATCATCATAAAATACCGTATTTTGCCAACTTATGATCCGTTGCTCGCCGTTACGGCAAATAATAGGATTAATATAATGCGGTAAAAAACTGTCATTTATAAACCAGCTCTTTAAAAAATCTTTCAGATCATCGGGGATAAAATTGTCCATCCAATTCATGCCAATGATTTCGGCTTGGGTATATCCTACCAGGTTTGCCAGGTATTTATTGCAAAAGGTAACAATACCGCTGCCATTAACCGTTATGGCTACCATATTAACGGTTTCTAATACCTGCCGGTACTTGCTTTCGACGTTTCTGAAATCAAGCTCGGCCTGTTTGCGATCCGTAATATCCTGCAGGGTGCCTATAATTTTACGCACACTGCCATCTTCATTATAAAGACGTTTGCCGGCTATAATGGCCAGGTGCTTAATATTGCCGCCAGAAGTTATGATGCGGTATTCATAGGATGAATCCATGTTGCTTAACTCGTTACGCAATAAGCTCCTGACAATAAACCTGTCTTTAGGATGTACATGCTTAAGCAGTAACTTTACAAAACAGCGCTGGCACGAAGATGTATTCTGGTCAAGCTCATAAATGCTGTTCAACTCTTCCGACCAGGACAGGCGATGCGATGCCACATCATATTTCCAGTTGCCTATTTTAGCAATGGCCTGGGCTTCCATCAATTCAAGCTGGCTTAGTTTAACTGCTTTATCGGCAAGGCGGGCCTCGGTAATATCCTGGATAATACCAAATGTGCGTGTAACTGTATCTGACAGTAATTTCTTTTCGCCTCGTTGGATCCTGATATATTTTAACTTGCCCGTAGGTGTGATAAATTTATGCTCAAGTTGGTTTTGTGTTGTTGTACGGATGGACGCAAGGTATTCAAAAACGTTCTCCCTGTCGTCAGGATGTACCAGGCTTATGTAATATTGAAAGTGGTTCATGCCGGCAGGAATATCTTCAATCCCGAGCAGATCATTAAGGTTGGCCGACCAAAACGTTTCCTTAGTCTCGTGGTCGTACCACCAGTTGCCTATTTTTGCAATGTTTTGAGCTTCAAGTAACAAGCCTTCGTTTTCCTTAAGGGCCCGTTCATATTTCTTTTGCTCGGTTATATCCACCACCGAAGCCGAGATCCGGCCGGTATAACCTGTTGTTTTATCAAAAACAGGAGTAAAGTTAGCTGTAAAGGAATGTCCGCTGTCGTAATCAGATAAAAACTCTATTGATATGGGTTTGCGGTTTTCTATTACGTAGTTTAAAGCGCTGTCATACTTTTCGGCTTTTTGCGGGCCCACTACCTTATCGAGTGTTTTGCCAATCGCTATCCGCGGATCAACTATGCGCTCGGTCATTTCATTAAACCAAACATTAATACAGGTTTTGCTTTCATCAAACTCAAAAATGATGTCGTTTAGCGAGTTAATGAGCGCGTTGAGATGATTACGACTTTCACGCAGCCTGGCGTCATTAACCATATGGCTTTGATTAAGCTTCATCACGTTATTAACAGCATTTTTTAGCTGGTATTGATAAGCCATCACCACTAAAAATGAGACATAGGCTATTACAGTGAAAACCAAAATAAGTACTATCAGCACTGCGGGCGAAATGGCAAGCCTGGGCGCGGTAAAATAGGCGGTTATAATAGCTGCAAGGTTAGCTTCGCAGATAATTATGAATTCCCTGCTTTTTTTGCAAAAAAGGGTTAAGGCAATAAAAATGGTAATTGCGCTAAACAGGTACACATGTTCAAACCCGTTTTTGCCAAGTAAAATGCAGTTATTTATGACCAGGAAAGACAATACGGTAGCAAAGACCCCTGTTTTATAAAAAACCTTATTGTTAATGAAAGAAAAAAATAGTGTGATAGCACAAAAAAAACAGTTTATAGCCCTTAGCCAAAAAGGATCATAAGAATTGTTGAGGCAAAGATAATGTAACGAAGGACTTGCAATAAATAACCCTATGAGTAAAAGGCGGTAAACGGTAGCTTGGTTTTGGATCATTACCAATGAGTTACCTTTTAACGACATGTTTTGCAGTAATTTTTTAATCAATTATTAACGTCTATAAGCATAAATACAGGTTGTAAAATAATAAATTTGGCCGAAAATTTTTACAAACAGTAAATTATATTAGCGGTTATTAATACGCAGATTTATTTACATTTGTTGCAGATACAAATTTCTATGGCGGAAACAGCACAACTAAAAATTGGTGATAAAACATTTGAGCTCCCGGTAATTGAGGGCACTGAAGGTGAAAAGGCAATCGATATTTCTAAGCTTCGCGATCAAACCGGTTATGTAACACTTGATATCGGGTACAAAAATACAGGCGCTACCAAAAGCGCCATTACTTTTTTAGATGGCGAGCAGGGAATACTTAAATATCGTGGTTATCCAATTGAGCAATTAGCCGAAAAATCATCATTTATTGAAGTTGCTTATTTGCTGGTCTATGGCGAGCTGCCATCTGCCGAAAAGCTAAAATTATTCCAGTATGAGCTAAGCCGCCATACTTTGGTGCATGAGGATATGAAAAAGTTTTTTGATGGCTTTCCATCAAAATCGCACCCGATGGGACAGCTGTCGTCGTTGGTATCTGCATTATCGGCTTTTTATCCCGAATCATTAAAGCCATCCCAAACCACCGAAGAGCTTAACCAGAGCATTATTAAAATGCTTGCTAAAATGGCTACCGTGGTTTCATGGATCTATAAAAAATCATTAGGGCACCCGGTTATCTATCCTCAAAATAAATACGATTACGTTACCAACTTCCTGCACATGACCTTTGGTCAGCGTACAGAGGAGGTGGAGATTGATCCGGTGGTTATTGACGCTATGAACAAGTTGTTGATTTTACATGCCGATCATGAGCAAAACTGTTCTGCTTCTACCGTTCGCATCGTAGGTTCGTCCGATTCTAATATTTATGCTTCAGTATCTGCAGGTATCTCTGCGCTTTGGGGCCCGTTACATGGCGGCGCCAACCAGGCTGTAATTGAAATGCTGGAGAAGATCAAAGAAGATGGTGGCGATACTGATAAATGGATTGCCAAGGCTAAAGACAAAAACGATCCTTTCCGTTTAATGGGTTTTGGTCACCGCGTTTATAAAAACTTTGATCCGCGTGCAAAGATCATTAAAAAAGCCTGCGACGATATTTTAGAAAAGCTGGGAGTTAATGACGAGGTACTGGAAATAGCCAAAAAACTGGAAGAAGTTGCCCTGAAAGATCCATACTTTGTTGAGCGAAAACTTTATCCTAATGTTGATTTTTACTCGGGTATCATTTACCGCGCCTTAGGCTTCCCTACAGATATGTTTACTGTACTGTTCGCCCTTGGCCGTTTACCTGGATGGATTGCTCAATGGAAAGAAATGAAAGAAAACAAAGAACCTATCGGTCGTCCGCGCCAGATTTACGTTGGCGCCACCTCTAAAGAGTATGTGGAGATAGCAAAACGGTAATTTTTTTGGTTTATGGTTTATGGATCATAGTTCATAGAAGAAATTATATAAAAATAGAAAGCGATGGGGGATGACTTCATCGCTTTTTTTGACCGCTGATTTTTGATTTTGATTAATATGATTACGCTGATTTGCTAATCTTATTATTTGATAATACTAAACGAGGGAATCAACGAAATCAGCGTGATCATTCGTCAAAAATCAACGGTCAAAAAGAAACCCCGCAGGTTTTCACCATGCGGGGCCATATAAATAAATCAATCAACTACAATGTTTAAGCTTAAAGCTTAGTAATAGTAAAAGTGTTGGCGTTGGCATTTAATACAATTTTGTACGTGCCGCCGGTTGTAATGGTGTAATTAGCTCCGCCTGGAGTAAGTGCACCTGGCGTACCGCCTAAGTTTAAATCCCAGCTGTGATTAAACCTGAATTTTATATCCTTGCCCCCAATTAAAGCAGCGGTAACGCTCCAGGTTTTGGTGGTAGCGTCATAAAGCATATCGGTATCAGTGCCCCAGCCGCCCGGAGTAGCATCGCCAATAATGCTCCAAAATACAGGGGTAGCAGTAAATGTGCCTTTTGTTTTATCGTTTTGATCAATAACAGCATGCAATGCATAGTATCCTGCGGCAGGTACCGAAAGGTTACCGCCGGTAGTACTTATTTTTCCGCTGCCTGCATCACCGTATGCTACGTCCCAAACCTTTTTAGGAGTAAGTTTAAATTCAAGCTTACCAACAGGGAAACCGATATAGCCATCATACACACCATCATTATTTGGTGAAGTGAGGCTGTCGGCAGTTTTGGGGTCCCATCCCTGGTAAGCGCCGGGAACATAAATATAGCCTGTACCCTGGTACGGCAATACGGTTAACGTAATAACATTTGAGTAAGTGGCAGCCAGGTTTGGAGCAGCCGATGATTTGATGCGCACTTCAACCTGCGACGGGCTATCATAAGATAATTTCAGCGCGGTTAACATATCGTTAAGTGCACCTACCTTTAGTGTTTGGGTTAGTTTATCCGTGCTTACTTCCCTCGCGTTTTTGAAATTATTGCCTTTTACGTCTAACTGTATAGTGTAGGTAATAGGAGCATTGTAACCTGTTACCGGGGTTGCAGCCCAGCTAAAGGTAATAGCATCATTATTAGCATTGGGTTTAGATAGTGCGGGGGCGGTTGTTGTTGAAGTTAAAGCACCCACTTTGCCCACATTTGCTACAACCTTTACTTCGTCCTTTTTACATGACGCCAGCATCAGCAGTGCGATACCGCCAAATGCGAGGAGCGTGGTAAATATTTTTTTCATATCCTTTTTTAGGTTTTATGGTTTTGCGGGAGATGCTTTAAAGTTATCTCCCGGTATATTATTAATATCCTGTATTTTGTTTCAGATTAGGGTTGGCTGTAACATCTGCCGATGGTAACGGATATACCGTGCGGAAGCTTTCAACGCCTTTTCCATCTTTTGAACCGCCTTTAAACGGCCATAAATAGGTAGCTTCAACAAACTTTTTATAACGGATAAGGTCGGTACGGCGGAAACCTTCCCAGTACAGTTCACGTCCTCTTTCATCAAGCAACAGGTCGGTTGTTAAAGCGGTTAACTGGCCGGTGGTAGCACTTTGATAAGCGCGGGCCCTTAATTTGTTAATATAGCTTAAAGCAAGTGCGGCATCGCCGCCACCGCCGCGTGTAGTAGCTTCGGCATAAATCAAATATTGTTCAGCTAAACGGAAAATAGGAAGGTCCATATCTGCATAATCCAAACTTTGCGGGGCACCGCCATTTATCTTAACATCTTTGAATTTGCTGATAGCGTAGCCATCGGTAAAGGTGCTTATGGTGTTGATATCGATGTTTTGGCCATCGGTGTAAAACTGGGCACGTTTATCGGCACTCGAGGCGCCTCCCGGAAACAGGTTTACAAAAGCTTTGGTTGTACGTAAACCAGCCCATCCGCCTGCAATACCATAATCAGCGGCAGGCATTGAGCCACCAACGGGAGCATGGGTCATAAATGTGGCGCCACCATAGCTTTGTGTATGCAAACCATCATAGTTAATGGTTAAGATAAACTCATTTTTATTGAGGTTGTTATCGGCACGCATTAACTTGGTATAATCTGAAACCAGGGTATAACCGGCATCAATTACCTTTTTTGAATAGGTTACGGCTGCTGCATAATTAGCTGTACCGGTATAAACCTCAGCATTAAGATAGATCCTTGCTAACAAAGCCCAGGCAGCTGCTTTATCCGCGCGGCCATATTCGTTAGTGCGGGCATCAGCGAGTCCTCCATCAATTGCTTTAAGCTCGCCTTCAATATAGGTAAACAGATCTTTACGGCTTATCTGCTTTGGCAGCGGACCGCCCAGCGGATCGTTTTCTGTAACAAATGGAGGGGCAGCAAACAAGTCCATCAAAATTGAATACTGGTAAGCCCTTAAAAAGCGGACTTCCGCTACATACTGGTGAACTTTATCGGCATCAGCACCTTTAATACCCCTGCTGCTCAGGTTCGCATCAGACGATTGGCGAATAAAATCATTCGCCAGGGTAATCTGGTACATACACCTGTAATATAAGCCGGTTAAAAAAGTATTGCTTGATGACCAGGTCATGCTGTGAAAATCCGGCAAGCCAACATCGCCCCAGCCTACAACTGCCTCATCAGTGGGTAATTCTTCGGCGCACCAATACAGCCGGAAGAAATCAGAAGTACCTTCATCAATCCCCTGGATATCCTTGGTATTATCATCGCCGGCAGGGCCTTTGTTCCCGGTTAATGCATATGCACCATAAACTTTGGCAAATGCCTGTTTATAACCTTCGGGGGTGCTGTAAACTTGTGCTGAAGTAACATCATTGGTAGGCAGCAGATCGAGCTTTTTAGTACACGATGTAAGTCCGCCTGCAATCAGGGCCGCAGTTGTTATATATTTTACTGAATGTCTTTTCATGTTAATTTTTCTTTATTGTTGATTAACGATGTTATAATGAAAGATTAAGACCTAACACATAAGTACGCGGGCGCGGATAAAAGTTGTTATCGATACCGTTGTTAACCTCAGGGTCAAGGCCTTTATATTTGGTAATCACAAATACGTTTTGCACGTTAGCGCTTAACCTAAGGTTACCTGTGTTGTGAAATACTTTACCAAAATTATAACCTACGTTAACGTTATCCATACGGATAAATGAAGCATTTTGTATGTAGTAGTCTGATAGCCTGCTTTTATCAAAAGAGCCGGTCATACCGGTTTCAAGCAGGTTGGTTGAGGCATTGTTTAAGATACCTATGCCATTGAATATGCTAAGCTGAGTTCCAGAACCCGCGAATACATTATTATAAACATAGTTGCCAACGCTTGCCCTTGCAACAAAACCGGCCGACCATTTTTTATAGTTAACATTTGAGCTTAAACCGAAATAGCCTTTAGGGTCGGAGCTTTTGTAACGGTATAGATCGTTTTCATTAACTATGCCATCTTTATTTCTGTCAACGTATACACCGTCTAAAGGTCGGCCGTCGCTGCCGTAAACCTGCTGATAAACGTAGAAGGAGTTACGCGGGTAACCAACAGAGTTGATCTGGATGGTGTTGCCTGTACCGCCTGATATAGCGCCGGTTGGTGCGCCGGGGTAGCTTGGGTCAGGGGCTAGTGTCAATTTGGTGATTTTGTTGGTATTGTAAGTAGCGTTAAGGTTAACATTCCAGGTAACATCTTTGGTTCTGATCACATCAGCGCTCAGGTTTAACTCTATGCCATTGCTGGTTAAGTCGCCAATGTTGGCTACAATGTAGTTAGTAAAGTTGGTACCTGCCGGCTGAGGGATCTTGTTTAATAACTTTGATGTTTTACGGTGATAATAATCAATAGTACCTGTAATGCGATTATCTAAGAAACCAAAATCAATAGCTAAGTTAGTTGAAGCTGTTTGCTCCCAGGTACGGAGTGCATAGTAACCACCCGGACGATATAAATTATAAAAGGCATCGCCAAATTGGTACTGTGCTGTGTTGGTACTCAGGTTATAGAATGAGATGACATCATAGTTACCGATACCATCCTGCTGGCCCGTAACACCATAGCCCGCACGTATTTTCAGATCAGACAAAGCTGTTATGCCTTTAAACATCGATTCTTCTTTCAGTTTCCATGCAAATGCAACTGAAGGGAACGTACCAAACCTTTGGTTGGGGTTAAATTTTGATGAACCATCACGGCGTACAGTACCGGTTAAAATGTATTTATCTTCAAATACATAATTTAAACGACCGTAAACTGATATCAGCCTGTTTTCGGGTTTATCAAACGCATAGATGGGGTTAGTGCCCGGCTGCTCAGTACCATCATGGGCAAAATTGCCAAAGTTGTAGTTGGTGATCGAGAAATCCTGGTATGAGTAACCTGCTACGGCATCAATATGGCTCGCTATGCTTTTCAGATCTTTAGCGTAGCTTAAGTAGCCTTCAAATATGGTATTTTTTTGCGTTTGTTTGTATTGGTTATTTAAGCCACGGCGCGTAACACCTTTTGCATCAAGAAATCCCTTGTAGTTAGAAGCAGCACTATCCGGAATGATAACGTGCCCTGTGCCTTTTGAAACATCATAACCTAAGTTAACATTGGCATGTAACTCCGGCAAAAAGTGGAATTTATAATCTAATTGCAGGTTGCCGATGCTGCGGTAAACAGTACTTCGGTTGTCCTGCTGCTCCAATAAACCGAGCGGGTTTAAGGTAGCAAGGTCTTTTAAGCCGCCGCCTGGTTTTGTAGGGTCATTAAGCCATTCCCAATAACCGCCAAAACGGCCGTTGCCTGAATAGACCGGTTTGGTAGGGTCAAAGCTTACAGCCGAGCCTATAGCGCCTTCATTGGCAAACCTTTGTTTAACCTGCGCGCCTTTGGCGTTTAAATTAACTTTCAGGTGATCGGTAAAAAAGCTTGGGCTTAAATTGATAGCGCCTGTTATACGTTGCATTGAACTGGTTTTTAAAACACCGTCCTGGTCAAGATAACCTGCCGATACGCGGTAAGGCAGGTGTTTTGCCGCGCCTGATATGCTGATATTATTATCAGTAGTGATACCTGTTTGGTAGATCTGCTTTTGCCAGTCGGTGCTTGCAGTACCTAAAAGTGCTTTTTGAGCAGCCGTACCGTTAGTGTTAACATAGTCGCGTACCTGGTCGGCGGTCAGCACCGATGCTTCTTTAGGGATTTTGCTTGCCGAAACCTGTGAACTGAAATCAATAACCGGTTTGCCGCTTTTGCCTTTTTTGGTTGTGATCAAAATAACACCGTTTGATGCCCTATTACCATAGATGGCCGATGCAGAAGCGTCTTTTAATACCGAAAACGATTCGATATCGTTAGGGTTGATGAGGCTTAGAGGGTTAGCTGCACCGGATATGCTGCTGTTGCTGATAGGCACACCATCAATAACAATAAGCGGATCGTTACTTGCGCTTAATGAAGCACCCCCACGGATACGAATCGTACTACCTGCACCAGGCGCGCCACTGTTTGATATTACGGATACACCTGCAACCTTACCGGCAATTAATTGCTCGGGGGTGGTAATAACGCCTTTTTGAAAATCTTTAGCGGTTACATTGGTGATAGAGCCTGAAAGATCTTTTTTACGCTGGGTACCGTAACCTATAACTACTACCTCGTTAAGGCTTTTGCTTTCGGGAGCGAGGCTGAAGTTTTCGACCGTTGTGCCGTTAACGGTTACTGTTTTTTTGATGGTAATATAACCGA
Organism: Mucilaginibacter sp. R-33; assembly: GCF_049949235.1. Taxonomy (NCBI): domain Bacteria; kingdom Pseudomonadati; phylum Bacteroidota; class Sphingobacteriia; order Sphingobacteriales; family Sphingobacteriaceae; genus Mucilaginibacter; species Mucilaginibacter sp. R-33. The sequence goes on along the minus strand of NZ_CP188089.1, from coordinate 2,979,505 downwards.
TAAATTTTACACTTAGGGTGTAAGTACCGGCTTTAACATTGTTAATGGCGTAGTTACCATTAGGGTCGGTAGTTGAACCAATAGTGGTACCATCGACAGTAACCGTAGCACCGGGGAGGGGCTGGTTGGTTTCGTCAGATACCTTTCCTTTAATACTCCCGGTTTGTGAAAACGCCATGAATGACATCATCAGGAAAGCACAAAGAAGAACATACTTTTTTGAGTAATTTTTTCTCATTTACTTATTGATTTTTATGAATAAAAAAAGGCTTATTTTGCCGTCTATAATTGGTTTATTATTGTGGCCGAAACAGCATGCGACTAATTTACATTTACAAATATCAATTGCAAATTTTATATAAAAGATAATTTTAAAGCGTTTAATTAAGGCTTTTTTAACTTTAACGAAATATTGAAGTTTGTTAAATTAGTGGGAAAAAATTATTGTTTTTATGCGAAATTTAGATTTAAACGCATATTTGTGAAATAAGTAAGTGTCAGGTGTACACAATAGGTGATTTTACTTTTATGCAACTCAATTCCGGGAACGTTCCCGGCAACGTTCCCGGTTTTTAGCTTTTTATGATGATGAAAAAAATATTTTTCTGCGCGTTTTTGCTTTTTGGCCAAAATTTTTTGCTTTTTAGCCAGGTGAAAATCTCTTTTTTTACCGCCAAAATTGCAGCCCTGAAAAGCCCGTCTGAATACCTGTTTCTGGCAGGTGATTTTAATGGCTGGAACCCTGCCGATAAGACCTGGGAACTTGTTAAAAACAACAAGGGAAGTTATACCTTAAACAAGCAATTACCTGCCGGCATTATCCATTTTAAAGTAACCCGCGGCAACTGGAATACAGTAGAATGTGACGCCACAGGCAAAGCCATCGAAAACAGAACTCTCAAGATACAAGGTGATACAACTGTTCGGCTTGATATAGCTGGCTGGCAGGATAATTTTGCACAGCCTGAAAAGAAGCACACAGCTACAGAGAGGGTGTATGTAATCAGCGAACAATTTGAGATGCCGCAATTAGGCAGACAGCGGAGGGTTTGGATCTATTTACCGGCAGGTTATGAGGCAGACAAAAAGAAATACCCGGTAATTTACATGCACGATGGGCAAAACCTTTTTGATGAATACACCTCAAGCTATGGCGAATGGGGGATTGATGAGCTCATGGATAGGATACCTGTTCAACAGGAAAGCATCATAGTGGGTATCGATCATGGTGGCGAGTACCGCATAACCGAGTATGACCCGTATAATTCAAAATATGGTGAAGGCAGGGGAGACGATTATGTTCAATTTTTGATTAAAGAGCTTAAGCCATATATTGATGCTCATTACCGTACCCAAACTGATGCCGCGCACACAACAATTGCGGGCAGCTCCATGGGGGGACTTATCTCGATGTATGCGGCACTTAAATATCCCGGGGTGTTCGGAAATGCAGGGATATTTTCGCCCGCATTCTGGATAGCGCCGCAAATTTATGACCAGGCACAACAGGCTGTAGTAAATAAAAATAGCCGTTTTTATTTTGTTTGCGGTGATGCAGAAAGCGCCAGTATGGTAGCCGATATACAAAAGATGGCCGATTTGATGAAATCAAGAGGGGTAAAACCCGAAAATGCGCCGGTCACGGTAATCAAAGGCGCAAGCCACAATGAAAAGCAATGGAACGGCGACTGGCCTGGGTTTTATAAATGGTTGATGGAGTTTTAATTAACTAACTGTTTTGCGTTAGCGATAGTAGCGGATAACGGCCAAGCGGCTAAGGCCTGCGCAGTATGAGTGGATAGCGCGGGCCGAAGGTGACGCCCACAATGTTAATTTGGGATTTCGGATGTCCGATTTCGAATTTCCTTTGCATCTGTAAACCCTTAATTCTATAAATTCTGATTCCGACCTTAACGTTCTATCCATAACCCGCCCAAATTTCCCTTAAATTTAATAGTTTTGAGGTCAGCGTTTACCCATGACCATCGAAGAAATATTAAAACAATACTGGAACCATGATACGTTCAGGCCCATGCAGGCTGAGATCATCCAGTCTGTTTTATTAGGAAATGATACTTTGGCGCTGTTACCTACCGGTGGCGGTAAATCAGTTTGTTTCCAGGTGCCGGCGTTGGCTAAAGAGGGGATCTGTATAGTGGTGTCGCCGCTTATTGCGCTCATGAAAGACCAGGTTGAAAACCTGCGGGCCAAAGGCATCAACGCGATATCGATAGTATCGGGCATGGGGCATCGCGAAATTGACCTGGCGCTGGATAATTGCATTTATGGCTCCGTGAAATTCTTGTACTTGTCGCCCGAGCGCCTGCTGAGCGAATTGGTGCGCGAGCGGGTGAAGTACATGAAAGTAAACCTGTTTGCTATTGATGAGGCGCATTGTATTTCGCAATGGGGTTATGATTTCAGGCCACCGTATCTGCATATTGCCGATTTGAGGGAACTGCACCCTAACGTGCCTGTGCTTGCCCTTACAGCAACAGCTACCGCCGATGTTAAGGCAGATATTCAGGAGAAACTAAAATTCAAAAACCCGGTAGTTTACCAGCAAAGTTTTGAACGACGCAATATCAGTTATGTGGTGCAGCATGAAGAAGATAAGTTCCGTAAAATGCTCAAGATCGTACGCGGTGTTAAGGGAAGCGGCATTGTATATGTACGGAGCAGGAAGGAGACTTTTGAGATAGCAAAGTTCCTGATAGATAACGGTATACGGGCCGATTATTACAACGCAGGCCTTACTGTTGACCAGCGCGCCGAAAAGCAGGAGGCCTGGAAAAATAACCGGGTACGGGTGATCGTGGCTACCAATGCTTTTGGTATGGGGATAGATAAGCCGGATGTACGGTTTGTGATCCACAAGGATGTTCCCGAAAGTTTGGAAGCCTATTACCAGGAAGCCGGCCGGGGTGGCCGCGACGGTAATAAAGCTTTTGGCGTATTGCTATATAACCCTGCCGATAAGCTGAAACAGGAAAAGATGTATGAGCTTAATTTTCCATCGGTTGAGGAGATTAAGCAGGTATACCATAACCTGGCCAATTATTACCAGGTGGCTTATGAGGCCGGCGAAGGCTTAAGCTTTGATCTCGACCTTGGCGAATTTTGCAGCCGCTTTAAGCTCGATGCTATTAAAACACTCAACGCCCTTAAGTTTTTAGAGCGCGATGAATACCTGGCTTTTAACGAAAGCGTATTTTTGCCCTCGCGTTTTCAGTTTGAGGTAGTTAACGAGCAACTATACAACTTCCAGATCCAGAACGCCGGCTGGGACCCGTTTATCAAAACCCTGCTGCGCTCATACGGTGGCGCGTTTGAAAATTATGTGCGTATCAAGGAGTTTGATATCGCAAGGCGAACAGGTTTAAGCGTTCAGCAGGTTATTGAGGGGATGTTACAGTTGCAGCAATACGGCCTGATAAGCTATATGCAGCAAACAGATAAGCCCCAGGTTACCTATTTAAAACCACGGGTACAGGGAAGCCACCTCATTATCGACAGGAAATATATTGAGCAGCGCAAAGAAGTATACCGTCAAAAAATGGAAGCTGTGTTTGCCTACGCCATTCATAAACGCTGCCGGAGCCAGATGTTGCTGGCTTATTTTGATGAACCAAATGGCCGTAAATGCGGGATCTGCGATGTTTGCCTTGAGGAAAAACGCAGGGTAAATCAAGACGAAATTTTCGACAACATCACCACCGAAATAGTACAATTGCTCAGTATTAGCAACCCCGATATCGGCGGACTGATAACCGGGATCAACATCGGTACCGAAAAAGAAAAAATGGAGGCCGTACGCCTGCTGCTCGATGCAGGAAAGATTAAAACTGATGGTGAGGCTTATTATTTAAGTTGATAGGTTGTATAACAAGGGTTTTCACCCGTCCATCATGCCCAGAAACTCTAAAGGAGAAATGACAATATAAAAAAGGGGCCTGTCACCCTGAGCCTGTCGAAGGGTCGCACGCAGAGGCCTGCCCACGATGCTTCGAGTGCCTACCCATGACATAATAATTTAAGCAGGTACAAGTTCCCTATTTAATTCAAAGGCGAGTTTCTCTAATCGCCTTTGTTTCTGTTCCTTAATGATGTTTTCCTAGGCTTGCAGCCCTTTTTCCACAAAGTCGGCTCCTTTTACAATTAAACGCCAGTATTGAGCGGCCAGTTTTCTGGCCGTTGCTTTAATAGCTATTGCCGGACCTTTTCTGCTCCTTAATCTTCTTGCAAATGAACCCCAGCCGATATACTTGCTGTTCAATAATCCATGGGCCATTTGTTTGAATATTTGCCCGACGGCCGGTTTACCCTTACTTTTACTTTTGTTCTTTTTCCCTGAACGATCCTGGCCGGGAGATAAACCAAGCCAGCTTGTGAAATGTTTTTCACTTGGCCATCGGCTAAGATCCGAACCCACCTCTGTGTATAACTGTAACCAGTTGTAATCTGTAATACCCGGAAGTTTAGTTGCATCCTTACCATCAAATATTTTTAACAGATGATCTCCCAGGTTGTTGATATGAGGTTTGTTGTGACGGATCGCCTTGCGTTTTCCTTCGCTTATTCCCGGCGGCAGGTTCTTATCCCTGTTGATCCGTTGTAAAACACTATCAATCTGGCTGTCGCATTCCATTATCTGACCTTGATAAAAACCATAAGCCTTATAGGCCTGACCTAATGCAAAAAGCCCTTGCGCTGTATAATGACCTTGCAGGGCTTTCAATAGCTCTTCCCCTTTATTCTCCCTGATCTTTTTATGGCAAAGTGAAAACAACTTATCAGGATCTCGCTCGCCTTGCAGTATCGCATCGATTAACGCCATCCCGCTTACTCCATGGACCTGGCTTAATACCTCCGGCAAACGGATATTCATTTCTATTAAGGCCTTCTGCATGTGCTGAACATGCATGGCCGCACTCCGAAGATGATCCTCACGAAGGCGCTGATAACTACGCAATTCTTTGATATGACCTTCGGATACATAACAGCGGTTCAGCAAGCCATAACTATGCAATTGCTGTATCCACTGACAATCTTTTACATCTGTTTTCCTGCCTGGTAACTGGCGCGTCTGTCTTCCGTCAACAAGCCACACATCCAATCCCCCATCTAAAAGAATATCGTAAAGTACATACCAGTATACTCCTGTGGCTTCCATTGCCACTGTACTTACCTTATGCTCCAATAAAAAGTTCTTAAGTGATACCAGATCACTGGTGAAAGTCTCAAACGAACGAACCGGCTGGCCTTCAAGACCCACAAATACCTTGCGGGCTCCAATATCTATACCTGCCGCATGAAAATGCATCTTTTCCATACTTATAACGCTTTTTAAACCGTGCCCGAAGGAGTTTAAAGAAAAGACAGGCTACCCATCGGACAAATCACCCACACAAGGGATCGTACCATACCTTCAGACTCTTGCTTCGGAACCATACTCAGCAACAGGCAATAAGCACTATAACTCGGTCGGCCACACTGCACGGTTCAGCAAATCTATGTCATTTCACCTTCAGAGGCCACGGATTTAAACACTCAGACTGACAGGCCCTCTTTGTCATCTAACCTTCAGAGGCCTCCGGGTTTAAACACTCAGCATGACCCCATTTTTAATTGTGTCGTGCTTCGATCTAATTTATCTTTCTTTTCCTCAAATTTTCTCCCCCATTTCACCGGGAAAAATCACCCCTTTACCGACAAAAACCTGCCCTACAGCTAATTAGGCCAAACCTGCTGTAACGTTTTTTATTTGAGATCGTCATATGTATGTATTTAATGAAATAAAATAATAATCACTTGACAATCAAAATATTAATACCATGAAAACTACATTAACCGCCATCGCTACCGTATTGTTTATGGTACTTGGCTTCGCAAACATTGCATCTGCAAACACTGCTAAAAATGATGCCGGTGTCGTTTTAACCGATATCAGCAAAATCAACAAAATTGAAGTTTACGGCAACGTTGAGCTGTACATATCAAGCGGCCCGGCCGACCAGGTAAAAGTTTACAACCGCTACTATTCTGAAAACGCTCTGGTTCAGTCACAAAAAGGCGTATTGCGCATCTCATCATATAAGGCCGAAAAATTGGTAGTTTGGGTTACTGCAAACCAATTGAGCGCCATTAATGCTTATGATAATGCCGATATTAAATCATTCGGCAGTCTTTCAGGCATCGAGCTTGATGTTAAATTAAACAACAATGCATCTGCCAATCTTAACCTGGATACTTATAGCGCCAGCATCACCCTAAGCGGTAATGCCAAAGCCGAGCTTAAAGGTAACACCAATGAGTATAGCTTAACCCGTAACGCAACTTCAAATGTGAACAGCAACGGCCTTGCATACACTCACGCTACCGAAACTTTGAATAAAGAAACCAAGCCAGCGGTTGATCAATTTGCAACTTTATAACAGCCATTTTTTTGAGTCAATTATATATAGTGTAGCCGCCTTGAAAGGGGCGGCTTTTTTGCGTGCTTTTGCGTTGCAAACGGGCGCGTGTTAAAAGATGCTTTACTATTGTTACCAATGAGATAACTAAAAAGTTATTGTTATGTTGAACTTGTTTCAATAATAGGCAGCGTTTATTTCAGGCGATATTCGCCATCTGCAACACCCTTATTGATGATCTCAACAAAGTCTTTCTGCTCTGCCTCGATCAGCCTTTGGCGATGAACTTTCATGGTAAATTGAACTGACCTCAAATTGTTTTCAGGAGCGTCGTTACCTTTAATAGGGTGGCGACGTTTTTTGTTTTTTATTGAATAAAACTATTTTCAAAAAATACTTGCGCAAGTAAATGCTTGCATTTATATTTGCAAGTACTTACTTGCGCAATTATGAAAGCCAGACGAGATGTTTACCAGGCGATAGCCGACCCCACCCGAAGAGCGATTATCAATATGATTGCTGCACAGCCGCATAACGTGAATGCGATAGCTGCAAACTTTGATGTTACACGGCAGGCAATTTCACTGCATATCCAGATCCTGGCCGATTGCGGTTTGATAAACGTTAAACAGCAGGGCCGCGATAGGGTCTGCGAAGCCCGGCTTGATCAGCTTGGCGAAATATCAGTTTGGGTTGATCAGTATCGCCAGCACTGGGAAAATAAATTGGATAATCTTGAGAAATATGTAGTATACCTAAAAAATGAAAGAAATGGAAAACAATCAAAGTAGCACTGCAGATCGTGAACTGCGCTTAACCAGAACTTTAGATGCCCCGGTTGAGCTGGTATGGGAAGTTTGGACCCAACCCGAACATATTGCCCAGTGGTGGGGGCCCAACGGCTTCACTAATACCATTAGTAAAATGGAAATTAAACCAGGAGGAGAGTGGGATTTGGTGATGCATGGCCCCGATGGGACAGATTATAAAAATAAGAGTGTATTTAAAGAAGTTATTCCACTTAAAAAGATAGTATACGAGCATGTCAGCAGTCCAAAATTTGTTGCAACTATTGAGTTTGAAGAACGGGCAGAGCAAACTTTCCTGAGCTGGCACATGCTTTTTGAAACGCATGAGCAGTTTGTACAGGTAGTAAAAACATTTAAAGCTGATGAAGGCTTAAAGCAAAACATCGAAAAGCTGAACCTGTATTTAAAAGATGTGAGGAAGGGATAAACTCTATCGGAAGTCACATAGATATCTTCTTTTGTTAATGTATAAAGCGTTATTGAACAATAACGCTTTTTGCGTTTATAGCAGCCCCAATTAAAGAGGTTTCGAATGGCATTAATAACATTGCCGTCATCACTTTTCATCTGCACATCTGAAATCTGCACATTTATAATCAAAAATTCTTCCGCTGTTTACCGATATAAATCCCCCATTCGCCGACTAAAACCTGCTGTACATCTAATTTGCCCGAAACCGCTGTAACGTTTTAAAAATGGGGGCGTCTTATCTGTGTATTAAATGAAATAGAAACACAAATAATTGACAATCAAAATATTAATCATCATGAAAACTACAATATTAACAATCGCAACCTCTTTAATTTTAGCACTTGGAGTATCAACTGCAGCTAACGCAGCAACCAAAAAAGATAACGGCGCAGCCGTAGTTTTAAACAACGTAAGTAAGATCAATAAGATCGAAGTTCGCGGTAATGTTGAGGTATATGTATCAGCAGGAGAGAATGACAATGTTAAAGTTTATAACCAATATTACTCAGAAAGCGCATTGGTACAAAACAACAACGGTACCTTACGTATCACCTCGTACAAAAACAAAAAACTGGTAGTTTGGGTAACTGCAAATGATCTTAAAGCGATCAATGCTTATGACAATGCCGAAGTTAAATCATTCGGAAAACTTGCAGCCGTTGAGCTTAACGTTAATCTTTACGATAATGCATCTGCTAAATTAAACGTTGAGGCTTACGCCGCTACAGTAAACGTTAATGACAAAGCTAAAGCCGAATTTACCGGTACAGCCGACGTTTATACCCTGAACCACACCCGCGAATCATTTGTAAACAATAACGCTTTCGCCGCAGCAAGCTTCACCGATAAGGTAACTAACGCTCCTGCCAAATACACTGTTGAAAATGAGTTTGCTGGCCTTTAATATCTTACTTTTACAAAAGTCCATCATATATTCAAAAGCTATCATCTAAAATGTGATAGCTTTTTTTAATTTTGATGTAACACTAAACTGCCATTCGGCGTCATAACAACCATACTATGAAAAAATACCTTTTTACCTTCACTATAGCAGGCGCGTTAATAACTACAGCCATATTATCATCATGTAATTACAGATGCGTACATGGTTCGGGAAACCAGACTACAGAAAAACGCAAAGCTGAAGACTTTAAAAAAGTTGAGATCTCGGGCGCGTTTAAAGTACACCTGAAACAGGATAGTTCGTTGACTATTGATATCAAAGCTGATGATAACCTGATCAAATATATTTCAACTTCGGTTGAAGGTGGTGTATTACACATTAAATCAAAAAAGAATTTCTGCGATCCCGGTGATATGGTGATCAACGTCGGCGTGAAAAACCTTGAAGAAATTAAAGCTTCGGGCGCGGTTGAAGTTAATTCTGACGGCAAGCTCAACGCTAAAGATTTCAAGCTTGATCTTTCAGGTGCTACTAAAGTTACGCTTGACCTTAACGCCGCCAATGTATCAACCGAGGGTAGCGGCGCAACAGAAGTCCGCCTTACAGGTCAGGCTGCCGCTCACAAAATTGACCTGAGCGGCGCCGGTAAAATAGAAGCCTTTGATTTTGTTGTTGGTGACTATGATATCGAAACATCGGGCATTGGACATTGCAAGATCAATGTGCTTAAAACGCTGAACGTGCACACCAGTGGTGCGTCCGAAATTCAATATAAAGGTTCTCCGTCTACCGTGAATAACGATAAATCGGGTGCTTCATCTATCAAAAAAGTTGACTGATCGACCTTATAATAATTAACGAAAAGGCCGGGGATATAACTAATTCGCGGCTTTTTTTGATTTTACAACCTATCACTATTAAAAAATTGAATGAAAAAGTTTTTAAAATGGACAGCCTATGCAATTATAGCGCTTGTTCTTGTCACTGTTGCCGGCATCTCCTACATAACCCTGGCATTGCCCAATGTGGGCCAACCCGAAGCCATTAAAGTTGATGCCACGTCGCAACGTATTGCCCGCGGCAAGTATCTGGCCAATAATGTAACGGTTTGTCTGGATTGTCATTCTACCCGTAGCTGGGATAAATTTGCAGGCCCTTCAGATTCCGCAGTTTCCGGTGCCGGCGGTGAAAAATTTGATGCTTCAGCAGGTTTCCCCGGCACGGTTTATTCGCCTAATATTACTCCTTTAAACCTAAGTAACTGGACAGATGGCGAAATCTTCAGAGCAATGACCACTGGTGTTAAAAAAGATGGGTCGGCTATATTTCCGATAATGCCATGGCCTTATTACGCAAAAATGGACAGGGAAGATCTTTATTCCATTATAGCCTATATACGCACCTTAAAACCGAGCGGCAAAAATTATCCGGGTCATCAGCTCGATTTTCCGCTGAATGTTATTGTGCATACCATGCCGCAAAAGGCTGCGTTGGGTAATATCCCAAATCCGGCAGATACTGTTAAATATGGAGCTTATTTATTAAATGCAGCGGCCTGTAAAGAATGCCACACGCAATCGGATAAAGGTAAATTAAATGAGGCTATGGCCTTTGCCGGCGGACAAGGTTATATAGTACCCAGTGGAAGCAAAGTGTTTTCAGCTAATATTACGCCCGATAAGGAAACAGGTATTGGTAGCTGGACAAAAGAGCAATTTGTAAGTCGCTTTACTCAATTTGCCAATGGTAAAATGCAGCCGACACCGGTAAAACCGGGCGAATTTCAAACCATTATGCCGTGGTGGAGATATGGCAGCATGAAAGTGTCTGATCTGGAAGCAATTTATGCTTATTTGAAAACAATAAAGCCCATCAGTAACCATGTTGTAAAATTTGAAAGGAATTGGAAATAGAGATTAGAGGTTGGTTGGGTTTAACGCCCGGTTTTACGGATAGTGCGTTAGCCGCGTTAGGGATTGAAGCGTAAAGCCGGCAGCGAGTGTTGGATTGCGGGCAAGAAAGGCGAGGACTTGCAGCGTAAAGCCCGGGCCGCAGGCAACGCCCATATTATTGTCTGAACCCGAATTTATTGAATTAAAGAATGTACCAGAAATGATATGCAAGTTCAATGTTTTCATCAACTTTAAAAAATTGTTTAATTCTGGTTCAGACAAACACAGGTTCAGACAAATATTTATGCTGTTATCATGTTGCCTTGCCGTTCAACCCGTTTAAAAGCTGCTTCATTTTCCTTGAAAACAATATAAAATCAAGCGCTAATTAAAAATAAATTCATACTTTTGCGCCTCGAATTTTGTATAGCACGGATTAGGTTTTAGGCTATATTTCAAAGGATTAAATTAAATACCCGGTAAAAAGATGAATATTACACAGGAAAAAATTAATGACCTGAACGCAGTTGTTAAAATTAACATCAACCCTGAAGATTACCAGCCACGTGTTGAAAAAGCTATAAAGGAAAACGCTAAAAAAGCAAAAATTCCTGGTTTTCGCCCGGGCATGGTGCCTGCATCGCACATCAAAAAAATGTACGGTAAAAGCATCCTTGTTGATGAGATCAACAACCTGTTACAAGATACTTTAAATAACTATATCGACGAGCAAAAACTGGCGGTATTGGGTCAGCCATTGCCTGCTGCAGATGATAACAAAGAATACAACTGGGATTTTGCCGATAACTTTGAGTTCAAATATGAATTAGGCCTGGCTCCTGAGTTCAGCATCGACTTTTCATCAAAAGATAAATTAACCCAATACGTAATCAAAGTTGATGACGAAACGCTGGCTTCAAGGATCAAAAACATCCGCCGTAGCTATGGCAAAATGACAAATCCTGACGTATCGGCAGATGATGACGTTCTTTACAGCGAATTGGTTCAACTTTCGGCTGATGGTAGTGTTTTTGAGGGTGGAATAACCAATACAGCGTCTGTACGTTTAGATCAGATCAAGGATGAAGCAATCAAAGCTTCACTGATCGGTTTGAAAAAAGGCGATGTGTTAACATTCGATATTCGTAAAGCTTTTGATAACGACGCAGCTAAAATTGCCGGTTTATTGAAAATTGAAGAAGACGATGCAGCTGATTTAAGAGGTGATTTCCAATTAACTGTTAAAAACGTTAACCGTTTAGAAGAAAGCGATCTTAACCAGGAGTTCTTTGACAAATTATTTGGTGAAGGTACTGTAACTACCGAAGAGGAGTTCACAGCTAAAATTACTGAAGAACTTGAAAGCATGATGGTTCAGGATGCCGACCGCAAATTGCAGGACGACATGTACAAACTGGCTATCGCTAAAGTTGATTTCGCCCTTCCTGATGAGTTCCTGAAACGTTGGTTAAAAGCAACTAACGAAAAACTGAGCGACGAGGAATTGGAAGGCGGTTACAACGATTTTGCTCAAAACCTGAAATGGACTTTGATCGAAAACAAGATTATTACTGATAACACAATCGAAATTAAATATGAAGATGTGTTTGAATTAGCTAAGATCCGTTTAGATCAGCAGTTTAGGATGTACAGCCCGACTGCTATCCCTGAGGATCAGTTAGGCCAGTACACTGTTCAGTACCTGCAAAACAAAGACAACGCTAACAAAATATTTGAAGAGGTAAAAGCATTAAAGGTATTTGATTATATCAAAAATGTGATCACTTTAGATAAGCAGGATATCCTTTACACTGATTTCAGTGCATTGGTATCTGCAGCACAGTAAGCAGATTTAATCGCCCTTATATGGGTGGGTTTTATAATATATTCACCAAAAGCAACTCATCGGGTTGCTTTTGGTGTTTTATATGCCTTACTCTAAACCGAGCGTCATTGCGAGCACGAAGCAATCTCCGGTTAGCAGAGTAACTACGCAAGTTGAACTGCATAGCTCGCGATTGCTTCGTGCCTCGCAATGACGGGTGAAGATGGTAATGTCGGGGCTGTCCGATTTTGATGTTCCTGCCCAATGTTGGTGTTGTCACCAACATCTTCCTGCCCACTCTACTGTTAGTTTTGACTAAAAAAATCAAGTTTCGTCACTGCGCCCTCATCAAAAAATTACGTAATAAAAACTATCTTGCAAAAAATCTATTGAACTAAAAACTATATTTATCGCGGGTAAGACGCCCGCATTTCCTAACGAACAACAAACAAAAACCATGAGCAGTAATATCGATAAAAACGAATTCAGAAAATATGCTGTTAAGCATCACCGTATTAACAGCCTTTATGTAGACAAATATATTGCAGGTGTTGAAAGGGGCAATATGCCAACAGGCGGTATCACAACCGTACCAACCGGCATGACACCATACATCCTTGAAGAACGCCAGCTGAATGTACAGGCCATGGACGTGTTTTCACGTTTAATGATGGACCGTATCATTTTCCTTGGCGATGCTATTTATGATAATATTGCAAACATTATCCAGGCTCAGTTGCTTTTCTTACAGTCGGCTGATGCTAAACGCGATATCCAGATCTACATTAACTCACCAGGTGGTTCGGTTTATGCAGGTTTAGGTATCTATGATACTATGCAGTTTATATCAAATGATGTGGCTACCATCTGTACAGGTATGGCGGCGTCAATGGCTGCCGTATTGTTAGTAGCCGGTACTGAAGGAAAAAGGGCAGCACTTCCGCATGCAAGGGTGATGATCCACCAGCCATCAGGCGGTGCTCAGGGCCAGCAGTCGGATATAGAGATCACTTATCAGGAGATCACTAAATTGAAAAAAGAACTGTACCAGATCATTGCCGATCACAGCGGTGCACCTTACCAAAAAGTTTGGGATGCATCTGACCGTGACTACTGGATGATTGCAGAAGAAGCCAAAGAATTTGGTATGGTTGACGAGATTTTAAAAGGTAACAAAGGAAAATAATTCTCGAAAGTCCGGATGTCCGATAAGTCGGAAAGTCCGGATGTTTGGAATGTTAAAAAGTTATTAAAGTCCGGAAGCTGAGCTGCTTCCGGACTTGCTCACTTTCCCGACTTACGGGCAGGATTTTTTTTTTTGCCACTAATTTTTTAACTTTGAGTAAGAAGACAAATCAGATGAATAAAAACAGCAAAGAGATCAGGTGTTCATTTTGCGGTGCCGGTAAACAGGATTCCCTGATGTTGATAGCAGGACTTGACGCACATATTTGTGATAAATGTGTGAACCAGGCCAATGAAATATTGGCTGAGGAGTTGAAGGTACGTAAAGTGAAGTCATCGCCTCTGGCGCCGGCCTTGCTTAAGCCATCAGAAATGAAGGCACATCTTGATCAGTATGTTATTGGGCAGGATGATGCCAAAAAGATACTTTCGGTAGCTGTATATAATCATTATAAACGCTTAAATCAGCGTATTGATAAAGATGAGGTTGAGATTGAAAAATCAAACATCATCATGGTAGGTGAAACAGGTACGGGCAAAACCCTGCTTGCTAAAACACTCGCCAAAGTACTTAACGTTCCATTTTGCATTTGCGATGCTACCGTGCTAACCGAAGCAGGCTATGTAGGGGAGGACGTTGAAAGTATCCTGACCCGTTTGCTGCAATCTGCCGATTACGATGTAACCCTTGCCGAAAAAGGTATTGTTTACATTGATGAGGTTGATAAAATAGCCCGTAAAAGCGATAATGCGTCTATCACCCGCGACGTATCCGGCGAGGGTGTACAACAAGCGTTATTGAAAATATTAGAAGGCACCATGGTTAACGTACCACCACAAGGTGGCCGTAAACACCCCGATCAAAAGATGATCACAGTAAATACCAGCAACATCCTTTTCATTTGCGGCGGTGCATTTGACGGTATTGAAAGAAAGATCGCCAATCGCCTGCGTACCCAAACCGTTGGTTACAAATTCAAACACGATGAAGGTGATATCGATACCAAAAACTTCTACAAGTATATCACCCCGCAGGATTTGAAATCTTTTGGTTTGATCCCTGAGCTAATAGGCCGTTTACCGGTACTTACCTACCTTAACCCGCTTGACAGGGAAGCATTGCACAACATCTTAACCGAGCCCAAAAACTCATTATTGAAACAGTACAAAAAACTGTTTGAATATGAAGGTGTAAAGCTTGATTTTGAAGACGAAGTATTGGAGTTTATTGTTGATAAAGCAATGGAATTTAAGCTTGGCGCAAGGGGCTTACGCTCAATATGCGAAGCTATCATGATCGATGCTATGTTTGAGTTTCCGTCTAAAAAGGATGTGAAACGGTTGAACGTAACATTGGATTACGCACGCGAGAAGTTTGAAAAATCTGATCTGAAAAAGTTAAAAGTAGCTTAACGCACAGTATATAAGCAAACACTTATATTTATTAAAAAAATAAAGCGCGCCCTGGTTCTCATACCGGGGTTTGCTGTATAAAAAGAAATCATATGAACGAAGAATTAAACATTAAAAAGGACGGAGATGCCTTGCCACCGCCGGTGAAAGAAGTGCAATCGCCCGTAAAATCAGGATTAAAAACAAAAGAAGCAATTGTTGCTAACTGGCTGCCACGCTATACCGGCAGGCCGCTTGAGGCATTTGGCGAGTACATTATCCTCACCAATTTTTCAAAGTATATCCAGCTGTTTTCGCAATGGAATGATAACGCGCCTATCATGGGTCTTGAAAAACCAATGCAAAGCGTTACAGCAAACGGTATTACCATTATTAACTTTGGTATGGGAAGTTCGGTTGCGGCTACTGTTATGGACCTGCTCACTGCCATTCACCCTAAAGCTGTCATATTTTTGGGTAAATGCGGAGGCCTTAAGAAAAAGAACAACGTAGGCGACCTGATCCTGCCGATAGCAGCCATTCGTGGTGAAGGTACATCAAATGACTATTTACCGCCAGAGGTCCCTGCCTTACCATCATTCGCACTGCAGAAAGCCATCTCAACTACCATCCGTGATTATTCACGTGATTACTGGACCGGTACCTGTTACACCACCAACCGCCGCGTTTGGGAACATGATAAAGTATTTAAAAAATACCTGAAAGATCTGCGTGCCATGGCTGTTGATATGGAGACCGCTACCATTTTTACAACCGGCTTTGCCAACAAGATCCCTACGGGCGCGCTGTTGTTAGTATCAGATCAACCGATGATCCCGGAAGGTGTTAAAACCGCCGAAAGCGATTCATCAGTAACCGAGCAATTTGTTGAAACACACCTGCATATCGGCATCGAATCGTTAAAGCAGTTAATTAATAACGGGTTAACGGTTAAACATCTTAAGTTTTAGTGAGTGGTTGATTGGGTTGATTAAGTGAATGGTTACTCAATACTAACTTAACAACCACTCACCTAATCAACTACTCTCCAATCACTACTTTTTTCATCCCCTCTCTGCCGTAAAATACCGGGAAATACATCATTTCGGCTTTGGCCGGATTTAGGGTGTATTTACCGTTGTAACGGGGGATAAGGTTTACGGTGAATGTATATTTGCCCTGTTTCAAACTGCGGCAAAATATGCTTACCTTCTCTTTAAAATATTCGCGGTGTACTTCATTGTTGTCCCATTGCTGCTCCTTACTCTCGTACGAGCATCCGGCAGGTATCGGGATCTCTATCATCACAAAATCAGCATCGCCGCGGGCTGTTACCTCCGCTTTTAATAATACAGGTTCACCGCCTTTCAGGGTGGCTATTGTTTTTTCGTTACGTTCAAACCAGGTGTTTACTGTAAAATCTTTACTTACTTTTTCAGGCTTGCTGTTCCAGAACTGCTGGTAGCCGGTTATATAAACAGGCAGACTGCCGGTTTTGCTGATACTGATCGTTTTATCAGTTAGCGTCGCCGAATAAGGGAATTTATCGATCGTCTTTATATCTGTACCTGTAAGCGTGATCTGCGATGGCTTAACCTCCTTGTTTTCTGTCAGCAGATCAGGAAGGATAGTTTCCAGGATCAGCGCCGACTCATAGGTGTTGCGCCAATCGCCAAGGCGGCGTTGTTCGAGGAAGTAACCGCGTACTTTGGCCAGTAGCTCGGGATGCCTGCCATCGTTTTTGATAATGCGGTAGGCTAATATGCTTAATTGTACCGAATTGTCAAAAAAACGATAACCGTCTTCGCCCCAATATATGTTACCAAACATAGTATGTTTGCGTGTATTGAGTAAACTGTCCATTTTTATGGGTAGTGCCGATTCCTGCCGTAATAACATCATTCTTAACTTATCATAGCCTGATAACTTATAATCGAAGGTTTTTTGATCCTTAGCCTGCTCTTTTTCAATGTCTGTTACATACTTCTGGTAATCAACTTTCGCTCCCAGTTTATGAAGTAACTCAAGGCAAAGTATTTTGTCCCTGCGTTTGTAACTTTCAAGCTGAAAGACAAGATAGTCGGTTAATTTTTGTTTATCCAGTTCAACAGCGTAACCCTCTTTTTGCGCATCTATCAATGCTTCTACCACATGCAGGCTAATCCAGAGTTCTTCGTTACTATCTTTCCACCAGCCCCAGGTACCGTTACTTTTGCGGTTTTCCTGTAGTTTTTTAATCACCTCTTTTATGTTTCTTTCATACTTAAATTCTTCGCCCAGGAACCTTTTGATGCGTCGTTCCATGAGCAGGCCTTTCAGTTTTGATGCCAGCTGTTCGTTGCACAGGTACTTGTATTCTCTCAGCTTGCGGGTTTCTTCAGTTAACGCAGGCAATACAGAAGCCTCTGCCCGGAAAGTAACAGGGCCCAAAGCCGGATCAAATTTCATGTTCACTGTGGTGTCGCGGTCAAGTGCTTCAAAAACTCCTTTGGTTTCTTTAATCCCCTGCGGTATTACAGGGATCCTGCGCTGCTCGCCGTCAAAATAACCGTTATCTCGTTTAATAGTATATTCAAAAGTGAGGCTGTCGGTAGGAGTGGTAGAAGCAGTAGCAGCGGCAGTAATAGCAAGTGTGTCAATTTTGGAGTTTTTAACTTCCAGTTCGTCCTGCTTCAGGGTTTGTCCGTTGTATTTAAAAATGCGGGTAAGCTTTGCGAAGGTATTGTTGTAGTTCATTACCTTACCAATCAGGTTCATTTCATCGCCGGCAACGGCAAATTGCGGCGCAATGAAATTGGCACTTAACGGTTTATATGATTTGATTCTGCTTTCGGTAAAGCCGGTTTGCCTATTGCCGGTAATGCCGATAATAAACGTCCGCCAGTTGGTGATATCGTCGGGGTATGTAACCATAAAGCTGGCTTTGCCATGCTCGTCGGTAGTTAGCTTAGGTTGCCAGTAGGCGTAGTCAGAAAAGTTTTTACGCATGGATTGCGTGCTGCCGGTTTGTGTACTATCGGTTCTTTGGTCTCCGGCCAAACCAGGTTTAGCTTTGGTTCTGATCACGATGACGCCGTTTGCTCCGCGGGCACCATATATTGCCGTGGCAGCAGCGTCTTTCAATACACTAATTTCTGCAATGTCATCTTTATTTATGTCAGATAGTTTATCAACGATTTCTCCATCTACCACAACAAGGGGCTGGGCCGGGGGTGATGAACCAACGCCCCTGATCATGATATTGGCCCCGGGACTACCATCTCCTATGCTCAAACCGAAAACCTTGCCCTCTAAGGAAGATACGGTACTGACCGATCCCGTCATGTCTGCTTTTCGTTGCACTCCATATCCTACTACCACAACCTCCTGCAAGGATTTAAAGCTCTTTTTTAAGGCTATTTTTACACTTGTGCCCGGATTGATATTTACTTCCTGAGTTTCAAAACCAATGAAGCCAATGAAAAGCTTGCCGCGTTTAGGTACCTTAATATTGAAATGACCGTGCATATCGGTTGTAGTGCCAATTGCAGACCCTTTTACCTTTACAGTTACCCCCGGTAGTGGTTGTTTATCACTATTGGCGATCACGATGCCGCTCATACCATCAATGAAATTATCTGTATTAAAGTATTTTTCATTAAAGGCCTCTTTTATTTTCAGAGCATCGTTTTCTATTTCCCGGTCACCGTGATTATAGCTGCCCGTCCTGTTATTGATAATGTTGCTGATCCGGACACCTACCGAATCTTTGCCATGCGTGGGCAACACCGTAAAGTTGTAGAAATTAGTGCCGCCTGTTTTTATGGTTATATTTTCTTTAATATCATAACTATCGCCTTTAAGCAAAAATAAAAGCCTGTAGCTGCCGGCGTTTAGCTTATTAATGTATGTGGTGTTGCCGGGATAGATCATTAAAAAGTCCGGGTCATCATATTTATAAACGATCACGTTTTTAATCAGCAGTTTTTTGCCTTTAGGTTGATCGATGCTCATACTTAGTTTACCTGTTTCGCCGGTGATGGTAGGGTTTACAAAAAGCGATTGCGTGTTGCTGCGCAGGTCAAGATATTGCTGCCAGATACTTTCGGCCTCGGGTTGGGTAAGTACCTGTTGTGTATAATCATCGGCCGGGCCCTGGTATGACGATAGTATGGGGTTGAAGGGATAAGTAGTAGGGATACTTTTTTGTTTAATAAGGCCGGGCTCAAACTGAAATGAATAGCCTGGTTCGGCAACAAAACGTCGTGATCCGCTGCCTTGTACATCTAAATTGGCAAAGTTGTCGGCCGACGGACCTATGAGTACGCTGTTGTTCCGGTAACCATAGTTCGGGTCGGGATTGATCATGAATACCTTTTCGTTTTGGGTAAGGAGGGCCATCTTCCAGCCAAAATTATTGATAACGGTAATCAGGTAGCGGTTGATGAGATCGCATTCATAGGTACTCAATGTATCCAAAACCTTTGTTGAGTGCGCATTATCAGCATTAATGCTGAAGATCAGCTTTTTCGATTTTTGTACATCTACACTATCTACCCAAATGTTTTGATGGCTGGTCCTGAACCGGAACATGTGCCTGCCCGGCGACACCGCGAAACTGTAGCGTTTAAGCTGTTGTGTTTGGTCAAAGTACACCGGCCGGTCGTCAATATAGAGGATATGTACGGGCAGTACATCGCCGTTTTTAATCACAAAAGGCGCTACTTGGGTTAACGAGTCTTTAGCATCTTCTTTAACCCTGTAAATTTTTTCGGGGTGAGTAAACTGGTAGTAAGCAATACTGTCAAGCCCTATTTCCTTGCTCCAGCGTTTCCAGTTGAGCTGTAGTGAGCCATCGCTGTTTGCACTGCCGGTGGTATTAAAGCCCGCCTTTTGCTTGCGATATGCAAAGCCTTTGCCAAGGTAGGGTACATAGGGTGTCTTGTAGTCGGCAAACTTACTCGTCATTGACCAGGCCGTTAAATCAGCATTGGCTACAGGCTGGCCTTTGGCATCGGTAACCACTATCTCGGTTTTGGCTTGCTGCCCGGGATAAACGGACACAGGCTGACGAACGTTGATGGTCAGCAACTTATCGCGGTACATGATATCGGTGGCTTCGGTTTTGCTTTCACCCGCCCAGATATAATGCACCTGGAAGTTTACGAGGTTTTGATCATTGTAAGCACGTACATAAAACAGGTTATTGGCCTGCCCCGCATCAATTAATTTGTTGCCGCCAAATACCGAATACCAAAAATGCAGGTGCCGCGGGTTTTCAACCTTTACAAACACCGAATCGGCAGTTCGATAACCTGATAGCGAGATGCCGGCGTTATTATCTTTTAGGGCAAGATCGGCATAGGCGCTGTCTGTTTCAATGTCGTAGCTATCGGCATACGGGTTAATAATGGTTTTTGCCGGGAGCATTACCCTGACCCTGGTTATGGTATCATACTTTGCGTTAAGGGCGCTGATGGTAGCCATAGTTTGTATGGCCTTGCCATTGTCAAAGGCGTTACTGATTAGTGTATCACCGTTTAACTTGGCGGCAATACTAAATCGGCTGTACCGGTAACTCATATCGTTATTGGCCGATTGCTGTTCGTTATTGCTGTTCAGAAATTCTGAATTAATGGTATAAGTAATATCTGCCTTAGGAAAGATGGAATCGGGGATAATTAGCTTGGTTTCACCAACCGGGTCAAGCTGTAGTTGGTGTGTCCAAAGCTGGTCGGGCACAAAAGTGTAGTTTTGCCTGCGCATACCGGTGCCACGGGTATTGAATGTAACAGTAACCCTGCCATCCGTAACCGGCAGGTTATTTTCGTCAACTGCTTTTAAATATAATGTAGCCGGATTTCCGGGCCCGTGTTCTTCTTTATCAATCCTGGTGCTGAAGGTTATTGATTTAAGCTCGTATTCTTCATATTTAAACCGGCCTGTCAGAAAAACCTTGCGTTTGGCTAAAAAGCCCTGGTCGTCATCGCCATCATAATCATCAAGTTTGTATTTTTCGCTTGATGGATCTTCGAGCGAGATGGTATAATCTTCGTCAAGTGAAAGGTCAAGACTATCTGCGAGGGCGAAACTATATTCATAAGCCCCGTCGCGGTAACTGTTTACTTTGCCTATGATCTTACCGTCATCCTCATACCGCTCTTTGAGCCGTACCAAAAGCTGAGCTGCGTTTACAGGTTGTTTTGATTTTTTATTTAAGATGATCGCCTTGAATTTTACCGTATCATGTGGTTTATAAATGGCCTTGTTAAATACCATGAAGCCTTCGTAATTATCTGCGGGCTGGCGGCTGTAATATTTATCGTGCCCCTTAAACAGGCTTTTAAATCTTTTCCAGGTAGCTTTAAAAAAGCTCATATGCCGGTACGGATTATAATGATAATAAGATGAGCGCTGCTGTTTTTTTATAGCGTAGTAATTGGTTACGCCCGCGTAATCAACTTTTAGTATAGTATCCCTTTTTGAAGGATTGGCCATATACAAGCCGGCTTTTGAATCATAAGTAACGGTATGATCGTTAAACTGCACTAAAGCGTTGCTAATGGCTTTGCCTTCTTTATCAACTAAAATAAAGCGGAGGTCATAGTTATTAGCCAGCAGCTTTAAATTGGCCGATCGGTTTTCGATGAGCGAATAGCTTAGCAAGTTCTTTTTGGCAACTACTTTCAAATAGTTGCCGGGAGGGAGGGTATTGTTCCATTTATCGTTTGTTTTAAACGAATCAATGGGGTTGTGCAATAATTGCTCATCAGGTTTTTTACGTGGGTAGCGGTAAAATTTAAACACATCACCATCCGTTATTTTATATATGTAGGTATAATAACTGCTTTGCCGGCTTGGGGTAAGCGGCTTTTGCCCCAATGCAGCAGTTATACAAAAACTTAAGAAACTGAAAAATAATAACGATCTTTTTAGTGTTGCCTGCATGTTTAGGTATGTTTTGTGGTAATTACCACCGGTTTAAATTTATTACATTTATGCTTGTGTGTTTATAGGATGCAGATCTATTTACTTTTCCATAAAAGAAATATCATTTAAGAAACTTATTTTTGAGGCGTAACCCTGCTTTATATACCGGGTTAGTAGAGATTTAAATTATGTGGTACAACAACATACTCGATACCATTGGCAATACGCCGCTGGTAAAACTGAATAAAGTAGCAAAAGATATCCCTGCTACCGTTTTAGCTAAAATAGAGACAACCAACCCCGGCAACTCCATTAAAGACCGTATGGCCCTTAAAATGATTGAAGACGCCGAGAAAAGCGGCAAACTAAAACCCGGCGGAACTATCATTGAAGGCACATCAGGTAATACCGGTATGGGCCTGGCAATTGCCGCAGTTATAAAAGGCTACAAATGTATTTTTACGAGTACCGATAAACAATCAAAAGAAAAGTTTGATGCCTTGCGCGCCTTTGGTGCCGAGGTAATTGTTTGTCCAACCAATGTGGAGCCTGAAGACCCACGATCATACTATTCGGTATCATCACGCCTGGAGCGGGAAGTCCCTAACTCATGGAAGCCCAATCAGTATGATAACCTGAGCAACTCGCAGGCGCACTATGAAAGTACCGGTCCCGAAATTTGGGAGCAAACTGAGGGCAAGATCACCCACCTTATTGCAGGTGTAGGCACCGGTGGTACTATCTCAGGCATCGCCCGTTATCTGAAAGAGAAGAACCCGGCTATCCAGGTTTTGGGTATTGACACTTACGGGTCTGTATTTAAAAAATACAAAGAGACAGGCGTATTCGATAAAAACGAGATTTATCCATATATCACCGAAGGTATCGGCGAAGATTTCCTACCGCAAAACGTTGATTTTAGCCTGATAGATCATTTTGAAAAGGTAACCGATAAGGATGCCGCCCTCATGACCCGCGAGATCGCCCGCAAAGAAGGGATCTTCTCTGGTAACTCAACAGGTTCAGCAGTTGCAGGTTTGCTGCAGATGAAGGATAAGTTTAAAGAGGGCGATGTAGTTGTGATCATCTTCCCGGACCATGGTACCCGCTATCTTGGCAAAATGTATAATGATGACTGGCTGCGCGACCGCGGTTTCCTGAAAGACGAAAAATTGACCGCCCGCGATATCATCAGCAAAAAAGATGTGCAGGAAATTATTACCATTGATTGTGAAAAGAGCGTGCTGGAGGCTATCAATACCATCAAATCGCTCAATATCTCTCAGATCCCGGTTACGCAAAAAGGTATGGTAATTGGGAAGATCACCGAGAGTGATATCCTTGATTCGCTGATCGAGAACCCTTCGATCAAATCGCAGCCGATCAAAAACATTACCACAGCTCCGTTCCCCTTTGTTGATCTGAATACTTCGATAGACAGGATCTCGGCGATGATCAATAAAGATAATATTGCTGTGCTTGTTGAAGACGGGGAGGGTAAAATCGAGATTATTACCCAGTATGATATTATAAACGCTATATCAGCCTAAGGCTAAAAGCTAAAGGCCAAAAGCTTGAAAGGTGTTGTGCGGTGAGCATGGCACCTTTTGTTATTTGGTGTTTTATTGCGATATTTAAGTTCGGCCTAATGAATATCTGAACCCTTATGACAACGAAATATCTTTATGTAATAATCCTCACAATGCTTTTATTATCCTGTAATAACTGGCCTCCTAAAGAGGTACGAATTAAAGAAGGTCGTAAATTGATTAGTGCGGCACTTGAGATGCCAACGAGGTATGATTTTGTTGCAGGTCACGAAATAAAAACTGAGGACGAAGCGATTGAATTTGCGGAGCCAATTTTGTTTGGGATTTTTGGAGAAGACAATATAAAAGATGAGAAGCCTTATTCAGTTGATTTGGTTGATGGTTATTGGATACTGGAGGGTAATTTACCGAGGGGGTATCATGGAGGTACGTTTGAAATTATTTTTTCGGCAAGGAATGGATGGGTTATATACCTCTCTCACGGTAAGTGAATTTTAATAAAAGGTCATGTATGATCAGTGTTATTAAAAAAATTAATTTGTCTACCTGATTTTTAAAGTCTCCCCTTTAGTGGAGATTTGGAGGGGCGTTTACTCCAACCTCTTCTTCGCCAATTCCGGGCTATACCGTTCATTTAACCGATAATTTGGCGTAATAATAAACACAGCCGTGCCTTTTTCGCGCGCAAGCGGATTAGTTACTTCGCCTACTTTCGTAAAACTGCCTATCATATTTCCGGCCACAAATTCTTTAATATTTTTTCCGCCGTTTTCATCTACATAAATCAGGTATTTGCTTTTGAGGCTATCGGGCGCCCAAAAGGTAAAGCTGCTGTTCAGTGATATTACATCGGGATAACCGTATTGCTTACGATAATGGTGGATTGCACCGGCTTCACCGTAGTTATCGGCATAGACCATAGTTTGTTTCTGATCATCGGGGCTAAGGCTTTTGTAAGCTTTATCAACCAGTGCTGCCATATCATCCCAGCCCAGCATGTCGGCATAATCCTGGGTGGTAGCGTGTTTTTTACCATCTTCCCAGGTCATCGAAAAACGAGCAGGGGGGAGGTGTTTATCGACAAACCGAAAAAATGCCAGGGTTTGGTCCATTGGCAAAATAGGCAATAAAATAGGCAGTAACAACGCATTGGGCAACGTAAACAATATTACCAGGGCAGTACGCAAAACATAGCCGGTGGTTTTTAATAAACGCTCAAAACCAAAGGCCCCTGCAGCAAACAGCATAGGGTAAGCACCAAAAATGTAATAGCTTTTGCCATCCATCATCAGTAAAAAAAAGAAGATAAGTGCATAAGCCAATGCCAAAAACTGGAAGTTACGCAGCCTGAACGAAAATATCAGGAACGCCAGTCCGTTAAGCCATACAAATAACGCTACACCGTTAACCAGTAATTGCTGTTTAATAAAGTCAGTCGGGGTTATGTAGTCAAGCTGTTGTTCACGCAGGGCCTTCATGTGCGTAAATACCGGCATGTGATGTGTTAGCTGCCATATCAGGTTAGGCAGTACGATAACTATTGTTATCAAGGCAGCACCAAGAATATGCTTATTGAACAGTAATTTACGCTGCTTACTAATAAGGATCCCGAT
This sequence comes from Mucilaginibacter sp. R-33, assembly GCF_049949235.1. Lineage (NCBI taxonomy): Bacteria > Pseudomonadati > Bacteroidota > Sphingobacteriia > Sphingobacteriales > Sphingobacteriaceae > Mucilaginibacter > Mucilaginibacter sp. R-33. Next base: position 2,954,542 of record NZ_CP188089.1, on the reverse strand, counting down.
AACGAGCGAAGCCGCGAAAAACAGCATGGTGTACTTGGTAAGTACGCCAAAGCCAACGGCTGCGCCAAGCCAGTACAGGTACCTTACATCGGTAGTGTTGAGGTATTTTACGAGCAGCCAAACGGTTAATACCCACCAAAACTGATCGAATACTACAGGCTGAAAAAGATAGTCACTTGCTGCAAAGGCAGGCGCAAAAATGAGCGATAAACACGCAAGGGTTATGGCAAACTTCTTTCCGCCAAATTCTATTACTATAAGTCCGGTGAGCAGCACAATAAGCCCTCCAAACAGGGTAGGGAACAATCGCGCAGCAAAAACCGAGTTGCCAAAACAAGTTATAGAAATTTTTGCCAGGATGGCTATAAATGGCGGTACTTCCTTGTATCCCCAATCCAGATGATCGGCCAGTACAAGGTGCAAAAACTCATCCCTGTGGAAACCAAAATGCGATATGGCGAAAAGATTAAGAACAACTTTAATAAATACAAATATCAGTACAAAATAAACGTAGGTAGATTTCCGGTTTTTGTAAGGCATTGTTTATAGAATGGTTTTTTTAAAGGTAGTATTTTTGAGGTGAAAGGTAAAAGGTTAAAGGCGAAAGGTCTTTAAAAAGTAAATTATTAATGCCCCTTTATATGCAACGATTTAAGTATTCCCCGGTTTAAGTACTATATTTTGATAGAAAAAGTTCTAAAATAAAAAAAGGTTAAAGGCTTTGCTAAGTGCAGCTACCTTTAACCATTAACCTTTCGCCTTTAACCTAAAACTTAGATCCGGGTTATATCAGCGCCTAAAGCTTTAAGCCTGGTATCAATATGCTGATAGCCGCGTTCAATTTGTTCAATATTGTAAATGGTTGACTGGCCTTGTGCCGAAAGTGCGGCGATCAATAAGGAAACCCCGGCGCGGATATCTGGCGAGGTCATAGAGATACCGCGCAGTTTAACCTGGTTATCCAGGCCGATAACTGTTGCACGGTGCGGGTCGCAAAGGATGATCTGCGCGCCCATATCCAACAGCTTATCCACGAAGAATAAGCGGCTCTCAAACATTTTTTGATGGATCAGTACCGAACCTTTGGCCTGGATAGCAACAACCAGCACGATACTTAATAAATCGGGGGTAAAGCCAGGCCAGGGTGCATCGGCAATGGTCATGATACTGCCGTCGATAAAAGTCTCTATTTCGTAATGTTTCTGGGCCGGGATAAAAATATCATCACCTCTAAGCTCCAGTTTAATACCTAAACGCCTGAAAACGTCGGGGATCATGCCCAATTCTTTGTATTGAACATCTTTAATAGTAATCTCAGATCCCGTCATGGCTGCAAGACCAATAAATGAACCGATCTCGATCATGTCGGGCAATAAGCGGTGCTCTGTGCCGCCCAGTTTTTCAACACCTTCAATGGTTAACAGGTTTGAGCCAATACCGCTGATCTTAGCACCCATACGGCTCAGCATTTTACAAAGCTGTTGCAGGTAAGGCTCGCAGGCTGCGTTGTAAATAGTAGTAGTGCCTTTGGCTAATACCGCGGCCATTACCACGTTGGCCGTTCCTGTTACAGAAGCTTCGTCCAGCAGGATATAAGTACCCTGCAGGTTAGAGGCATCTACATTAAAGAAACCGTTTTGGGGATTGTAATTGAATTGTGCACCCAGTTTTTCAAAACCCAAAAAGTGGGTATCCAACCTGCGGCGACCGATTTTATCGCCACCTGGTTTAGGGATAGATGCTTTGCCAAAACGGGCCAGCAAGGGGCCAACTATCATGATGGAACCACGTAAGCCGCCGCCCTTTGATTTAAAAGCTTCAGACAGGAAAAAATCCTGGTTGATGTCTTTGGCTTCGAATGTGTAAGTATGCTCGTTAATACGTTCAACAATAACGCCCATATCGCCAAGCAGCTCTATCAGTTTGTTTACATCCTTAATATCGGGAATGTTGCTGATGGTTACTTTTTCTTCAGTAAGCAATACGGCAGATATAACCTGTAAAGCTTCGTTTTTTGCACCCTGCGGGGTTATTTCACCTTTTAGCGGTTTGCCGCCATTTATTACAAATGCGTTAGTCATGCGGAGTTTCGGATAATTGATATGATCACCAATGATAAACTGTAAAAAGCTATGATCGGTTTTGCCAAATAATTTATATGGGGCAAAGATTAGAAAATTAATGCAGATAAAATAAAAGCCAGGAGGGATTTATCATTAATGATATTAATACAAAAACGTCATTGCGAGGTACGAAGCAATCTCAAACTATACAGGACGGACCTGCTAATCGGGGATTGCTTCGTACCTCGCAATGACGCTCTTTTTGCCCTTCGGAAGTACCCGGGGTTAATATTTTTTTGCGCCGCCGTTGTTACGGTTGCGGTTTTGGTTGTTGTTGCGGTTTTGATTATTGTTTTGCCTGCCGCCATTACCGCCACCACGGTTTTGATTGTTTTGGTTATTGTTGCGGCCGCGGTTGTTATTATTGGTGTTGTTTTGCTGAAAGTTATTAGGGCGGAAATCAACACGGTTAAGGTTAATGTTCTCTTCCAGTTTCAATGTACCGCCCGATAAAGCATATAAATCTGACAGGATGCTTTCGTCGCTTACCGAATCTTTGTTCCATTGCACGTAGGCCATTTTCATGAAATTGGCTATAGCCTGGATCATGTGGCGCTTACGTTCAGGTTCCTCAATGGCTTTAGCTTTTTCAATCATCAGCTCAATGGTTTTGCCATAGTGCTTGTATTTGATACGCTGATGAGGATAGTTTAACGGTGCTGGTTTAATATGCACAGCATCCGGCGATGGTTTGGGATACGGTGAATCCACATCAATCTGGTAATCAGATATGATATGCAGGTGGTCCCACAGTTTGTGTTTAAAATCGGCCACATCGCGCAGGTGGGGGTTAAGGAAACCCATCAGGTCAATAACTACCTGTGCGTAGCGGTTACGTTCTTCTTTAGTTGGCAGCGCTACAATATATTTAACCATATTTTGTACGTTACGGCCATATTCAGACAGGATCAGTTTATTCCTGGTTGAGTTATAATCAAAATTTGCAGGCGTGTTTTCTTTAGCCATGGTAATAATTTTTTAAGAAAGTTGAAAGTTAGCCAGGCAAATTTCCCTGATTGGAAGGGCAAAAGAGGCTAAAATTGAATTGTTACTTGTATTGAAGTAGTGCAAATATAAACTAATACTTATAATACGCAAATTACGTTGGTTAATTGTTGCAAATATTTGTTTTATTTTAGCTTTAAACATCTACAATTTGGAAAATCAGCAAATTACCATCACGCATACAGAGATCTACCGCTTCAGCATCCCGATGGAGCCGTTTACCATTGCCACCGGAACATTATCTCACGCCCAAAATGTTTTTATCCGTGTGCATACCGATGCCGGTTTTTACGGTGTAGGGGAATGCTCGGCTTTCCCGATGATTGTTGGCGAAACACAGGATACCTGCCTGATTATGGCGCGTGAGTTTGCCCGCTTATGGAAAGGCAAGGATGCGCTTGATATCGAAGCCCGGCTTGGCGAACTCCACAGTTTTACTGCCGGTAATACCACTATAAAAAGCGCCTTTGATAATGCACTGTTTGATATAGCTGCAAAAAATGCAGGCCTGCCATTATACCAGTTTTTGGGTGGCGAAAAACGAGTTGTTGAATCGGATATTACGATAGGCATAGCCGGGCATCATACCATGGCTTTAAAAGCGCTTGATTTTAAAGCTTCCGGTGCTAATATATTAAAGGTGAAGCTGGGCAAAAATGTAGTGGAAGATGTAGAGCGCATTAAACAGATCCGTGAAGCTGTTGGCCCGGGTATGAAAATCCGTATTGATGCCAACCAGGGCTGGACTTTTAACGAAGCGGTTTTTGCCTTGCAGTCAATTGCGCAATATGATATTGAATTTTGCGAACAGCCTATACGTACCTGGTATGACGACCGGTTACCTGAATTGATGCAGCTATCGCCTGTTAAGATCATGGCCGATGAGAGCGTATATAACCACCACGATGCCCGCAAGCAGATCAACGCGGGCGCCTGCCATTATATTAATATAAAGATGGCCAAGTCGGGCGGTATTTATGAGGCTAAAAGGATCCATGACGTTGCTGCTTCATACGGGATACCCTGTATGATGGGAGGGATGCTGGAAAGCCGGATAGCATTAAGCGCCAAATTACACTTTGTATATGCCAGTCCAAATATCCGGTTTTATGACATGGATACCTGTAAACTGGGGCATTTGGTTGACCCTTGCGTTGGCGGGGCCATATATGATGGATATCATTTAACCATCGACGACGCGCCAGGCATAGGCGCCGATGCCGATGAAGTATTTTTGGCCGATTGCGAACGATTTACTATTTAACAAATATGCTGATCAGAAAAGCTACCATTGAAGACCTGCCCGTATTGCTTCAATTTGAGCAGGGTATAATTACTGCCGAACGTCCTTTTGATAGCACGCTTAAACCCGATCCTATCAGTTATTATGATTTGAAGGCGTTCATAACCTCAACAGATGTACAGGTTTTGGTAGCCGAAATTGACGGAGAGATAGCGGGCAGCGGATATGCCCGTATTAAAAAGAACCCGGATGCGTACTATGACTTTGAAAAATATGCCTATCTGGGTTTTATGTATGTTTTACCGGCCTATCGGGGAATGGGCGTAAACCAGACAATTATTGAGGGATTAAAGAAATGGGTGGCAGATCAGGGACTTGCCGAAATCAGGCTTGAAGTATATAACGATAATATTGGAGCCATTAAAGCCTATGAAAAGGCTGGATTTAAAAAACGTATGATCGAAATGCGGATAAGGCTGTAATGGAATTATATAAAAAGAGCCGGTAAGTTTCCCTTGCCGGCTCGTGGGGGTGTTATACATATTTTATAACAGAGGCTTTCGCTTCATTTTATTTTCGCTTAAAGCTTTAGCTGTTTTTGTTTTTTCCTGTTTTGATGATTTTAGATCGCGCAACTGCTTAGATGCATCGGTCTTTTCTTTGTCCAATTCTTTAGTTGCCATGGTTTTGATTTTTGTATAGTTAGATAATATCATAAATATATTATTTGTTTTACCTAAATCAAAAAATAACTACCCTTATCGCGCAAATTAATGCTTCATGACATTAGTTTGATAACTCCGCAAAGTATTTGTGAAACAACGGAATGGTTTCTATGCCTTTATAATAATTGTAAATATCATATTTCTCATTAGGCGAGTGCAGGGCATCGCTATCAAGCCCGAAACCCATCAATACAGTTTTTAAACCAAGCTCAGCTTCAAACAAAGCAACAATAGGGATACTGCCGCCGCCACGGGTAGGGATGGGCTCTTTACCAAATGATTCGGCAATGGCTTTTTGAGCGGCACGATAAGCCACGCTATCAGTTGGGGTTACAGCCGGTTCGCCGCCGTGATGTGGAGTTACCTTAACCTTAACATAGGGAGGTGCAATACTTAAAAAATGGTCGGTAAACAGTTTGGTTATAGCATCAGACGTTTGGTTGGGTACTAAACGCATAGAGATTTTGGCATTGGCTTTTGAAGGCAACACTGTTTTGGCGCCCTCGCCGATATAGCCGCCCCAAATGCCGTTTAGCTCAAGTGTAGGACGGGTGCCTGTACGCTCAAAAGTACTGTAACCCTTTTCGCCCCAAAGCTCGGCTACATCAAGGTCTTGTTTGTACCCGGCTTCATCATAAGGCGCGCTGTTCAGGGCTTTGCGTTCTGCTTCGCTCAAAGGTACTACATCATTATAAAAACCGGGAATGGTGATATGATTGTTTTCATCGTGCAGGCTGGCAATCATTTGCGCCAGTATAGTGATGGGATTAGCCACCGCACCGCCGTAAACGCCCGAATGCAGGTCGCGGTTTGGGCCGGTTACCTCAACTTCGAGGTAAGAGAGGCCACGTAAGCCCGTTTCAAGCGAAGGGTGCTCCATGCTGATCATCGAAGTATCAGAGATCAGCACCACATCGGCTTTCAACTTTTCCTTGTTGGCTTTTACAAAGATGCCCAGGTTGGATGAGCCCACTTCTTCTTCGCCCTCAATCATAAACTTAATATTGCAAGGAAGTGTACCGGTTTGCATCATCAGCTCAAAGGCTTTTACATGCATGTAAAACTGTCCTTTATCATCGCAGGCACCGCGGGCATATATTTTTCCATCCCGAACAGTTGGTTCGAATGGCGGTGTTTTCCACAGTTCCAGCGGATCTGGGGGTTGTACGTCGTAATGGCCATAAACCAATACGGTAGGCTTGGAAGAATCTATGATCTTTTCGCCGTATACAATAGGGTAGCCGGCGGTTTGGCATATTTCAACATTATCGGCTCCGGCATCGCGGAGCTTTGCTGCCACATAATCGGCAGTTTTTAATACTTCAGGTTTGTATTTTGGATCGGCACTAACCGATGCTAAACGTAACAGGTCAAATAACTCATCAAGTAAACGCTGTTTGTTTTGCTCAACATATTGCTTTATGTGCTGCATAATATTATTGTTTGCAGCAAATATAGCTAATTAGGTCATTGCAGTCATTAGGTCATTGAGTCATTGAGTCATTCAGCATGTACAATATAATAGATGAAGAGCTCCTCAGCTAACCAGATTTATAATTCGTGCAATTCGACGAAATTAATGCCGGTTTTAGTTTTTAGTCAGTCTGCAGACCCGAGGTCGTGTTTTGGCGAATTAGGGACCTGATTTGAAAACTCAGCTCTCTCAACCTTTACTTTAACTTCAGTTTTTGCTCCTTTATGAGTTAATGATACAGCGGTAAGACCTGTAGCTATTAAAACCGCTGCTGCAATGATGAATTTTTTCATGTTGTTAACTATTCAAATTTTAGTTTATAACATATGATTTTATAATGGAAGTGTTGTTGATTATGCGGTAAAATCAGCAGAACCTAAATCTCTTTTTGGACCAGGGCCAGACATAGCGAAGTCAGCAGAGCCTAAATCTCTTTTTGGACCAGGACCAGACATAGCGAAGTCAGCAGAACCTAAATCTCTTTTTGGACCGGGACCAGACATAGCGAAATCAGCAGAGCCTAAATCTCTTTTTGGACCAGGACCAGACATAGCGAAGTCTGCAGAACCTAAATCTCTTTTTGGACCGGGACCAGACATAGCGAAGTCAGCAGAACCTAAATCTCTTTTTGGACCGGGACCAGACATAGCGAAGTCAGCAGAGCCTAAATCTCTTTTTGGACCAGGGCCAGACATAGCGAAGTCAGCAGAGCCTAAATCTCTTTTAGGGCCAGGACCAGATACTGCGAAATCGGCAGAGCCTAAATCTCTTTTTAGACCAGGACCAGACATAGCGAAGTCAGCAGAACCTAAGTCGCGTTTTGGTTGAGGGCCGAAGGCGAAATCAGCAGAACCTAAGTCACGTTTTGGTTGAGGGCCGAAGGCGAAATCAGCAGAACCCAGGTCACGTTTTGGTTGAGGGCCGAAGGCGAAATCAGCAGAACCTAAGTCACGTTTTGGTTGAGGGCCACGGGCAAAATCAGCAGAACCTAAGTCGCGTTTTGGCTGAGGACCGAAAGCAAAATCAGCAGAACCTAAGTCACGTTTTGGTTGAGGGCCACGGGCAAAGTCAGCAGAACCTAAGTCACGTTTTGGTTGAGGGCCGAAAGCGAAATCAGCAGAACCTAAGTCACGTTTTGGTTGAGGGCCGAAGGCGAAGTCAGCAGAACCAAGATCACGTTTTGGCTGAGGGCCGAAAGCAAAATCAGCAGAACCGAGATCACGTTTTGGTTGAGGGCCACGGGCAAAATCAGCAGAACCTAAGTCGCGTTTTGGTTGAGGGCCACGAGCATCAGCAGAACCTAAATCACGTTTTGGTTGAGGGCCGTTAGCGGCATTTGCTAATGTGGCGGTCGATAATATAGTGCTTAATGCTAAAGTTGCTACCAGTGTTAAATTTTTCATGATGTTTTTTTAATGTGGGGGTACGTAAATATTTTTTGTTTATTAAATCTTTTGTTTGTTATTGTCTGTTTTTTAGTCGGCGCTGCCTAAGTCTCTTTTAAAACCGGTTGTCAGCGAGTTCACTGGTGTAATCACCATTTTCGTTTTGTTTTCATTTTTGTTTGTAGCTGATGATAATGCTCCTGCACTAAGCACTACTGTTGTTATGAGGATGAATTTTTTCATGTTGTTTTATGTGTTATTGATCTTGAATAGTTAAATCAGTCAGCACTTCCCAGGTCTCTTTTGTAACCGGTTGCGAATAAGTGAAGGTTAGCAAACTCAACTTTTGGACTTTCCTTTTTACAGGACGAAATGGCCCCAGTGAACAGAACTGCTAAAGCGATGGTGATTATTTTTTTCATGACCGTGTTATATTATCGATGTTGAACTTTCTGTATGATTTAATTGGATTTCAATCGGCGCTTCCCAGGTCGCGTTTAAAACCTGCCGGCGTTTTGTTGAAATTGACAGCTGTTGGCTGTACATCTTTTTTTGCCGATGATGACAAAACTGATGACGATGAGAGCACCCCGGCGCCTATGGTAAGGAGTACAAAAAACACTGCTTTTTTCATATTGATTAATTATTGTATTTAATATTATATTTTTTAAATTAATACGATATCTGATATTTAATAAAATCCGTCAAGCTTATTTAAAGCTTATCACAAATATTTTAAAAAGTTGATTTTACTCTCTGTTTTTTAAAAACCCTGTTTTTCTAAAATTTTAAAAAAGATTCTCTGTTTCGTATTTTTACACTATTAATTATGGCGTTAAATTACTAATTTTAAATGTAATATCATCCAGATTACTTACCGGTATGGTATACAATTTATTGCACGATTTTTACATTATTTCATTTATTTGATGTACAAACTATAATTATATTGTAAATCTCAGGATATATATTGCAATATTATTGTAATTGGCTGCAATATATTGGGAGCGATATTGTATAGGATGTTCTTTGTATTTAATATATTGTATTTCAGATATTTAACAATGCAAATATAGATATGTTTTTAATAGGGATAAAAAACATATGAAAATAATTTTCCACAGTGTTTTTTATTCTTAACATTAAATATAATTCAGCATTATTTTATAACTTTCACCCCAACAGAACGTAAAAGTGTTTTAATGAAAAAAATCGGCACATTTATATTATTCTTTTTATTATCGCTGTCGGTATACGCGAATGATATAATTGATGTTGCTGCAAAAGATACTAATGAGGTAATAAGCCTGAATACCAGCGCTTATACAAACAGGCTCACAAACCCCGAACAAACGGTGGAAGACGCTACCAAAGCGCTTAAGCTATCCACCAAACTCAATTATATTAATGGTATTGCAGAAGCTTATCGGGTTATCGGTATTGGTAAATACTACCTTGATCAGCCTGAAAAGGCTATTGAAAACTACCTGAACTCCCTTTCATATTTTACCCGCAACAATAACCTGAGGGGCGAAGCCAAGGTTTATAATAATATCGGGATCTTGTTCCGTGACCATGACTACGAACGCTCCCTTACCTATCTTAACCGATCGCTGGAAATAGCACAAAAAATAAATGATACTAAATTGGTAGGCTCATTGTATTTAAATATCGGTAACGTTTACACGCGTAAAAATAACCTGTATATGGCGCTTAAGTTTTATGATAAAAGTTTTCCCATATTTCAGAAACTGAGCGACTCGGTAAACCTGATCCAATGTTTGCAAAACCGTGGCGTTATTTATTTTAAACTTAAGGATTACGATAAGGCCCTGGGTTTACTGCTGGAGGCTAATGCCGGTGCAAAAGCGCGCGACCTGAACGAGTCAGTAGCCAGTGTTGACCTTACGCTGGCAGCGCTTTACATGACAAAAGGCGATTTTAAAAATGCGGAAAAGATGGTGCAGGAGGGGACTGCTTATACACAGTTAGTAAAAGACCCTAAGCTTGACTACGATTATAAATACACTACATACGAACTGGAATATAACAAAAAGAATTTTGCCCGTGCGGTAAATTTACTAAGGGAAATATATACCCAGGATAGTGTTACCTATAAAACCAACGTATCGGCGCAAATGAACCTGGTTGAGGCCAAACGCCGGCAGGAAGAGCAACTGAAAGAAAACGAAAGAATTGCAGAGCGCCAGGCTTACGACCGGTCGAAGTTTTGGGCGGTGACCGTGGTTGCGGGTTTGATGCTTGTAGTAATTGGTTTGCTGATCAGCAATGTAAAACGTAAAGCCAAAACCAATGCACAGCTTACATTGCTAAACGGTGAGGTATCCCGGCAAAAAGATAATCTTGATAGGATAAATCATCATCTTGAAGAGATCATTGACGAGCGTACCAAAGATCTGCAGTTAAAAAATAAAAAGCTTTCTGAGCATTCGTCATACCTGTCGCATCAAATCAGGGGGCCTATAGCTACGTTACGCGGCTTGATCAACCTCGAAAAAGAAGGCCTGGTTGACCAGGCCGAATGTTTGGATATGATGGATAAATGCGTATCCGAAATTGATGAAAAGATCATCGAGATGAGCGACATGCTGCATAACCCGCCGAGAGTTTAACTTTCGTCCGATCCTCCCTCTCCAGGTTTAACTAAAGTGTACAGGCAGGCTGGAGTGGATCTGCGCTTCCATAAGCCCAAGGTAAATACAATACCACGATATCATTTGTAAAACCAGCAGCTGTCTGTGTTTATTATAGCCCTGTGTTTCAAAAGCCAGTGTTGTTTCATCGCCGGCAGTTACAAAAAACCTTACTTCGCCTTTGCTCGGTTTAAAACGTGCGCGCAGCAAATCAAACGCTTTAACTTTTAGCTTACTTTTAGGATCATGGATGATACCGTCGCTCGAGGTTTCGTTTTTTGATATGGAAATAAGATAATTTGACATACAATTTGCTTTAGTAAACTGCGTGCCACAATTATTACTCCAAAATGGCTATAAAACGCTCATTATGGATAAATTAGCCCATACAATGGGGGGCTTTTTTTTCAAATTTCCTTTTGTTAAATATTGTTAACTACTATTTAATGTAACGTATGAAACAGGACACTGATGCGAAGCAAACAATGTACACTATCGGTAAATTGTAATGTTTACTGCACACCTTTAGATGGCTACACTGGCCTTATTGCGCAGCTCTTCATAAAGTAATATGACCTTACGTTGTAAACTGGCGATTTCTGATTCGCGATCTATCAGTTTTCTCTGTGCAAGGCTTAAACTCGACGGCTTCATATCAGTTTCGTCAGTATCGAGGGCCAGTATGTTCACCACGTTTACATCGAAAATATTGGCAATTTGTTCAAGACGCGAGAGGTTGATATCGGTTACTCCTGTTTCAATTTTTGAAAACGCAGGAATAGAGATGCCCAAACGGTTAGCCACATCTTCCTGGCTCCATCCATGCTGATGGCGTAATGCCCGGATGTTTTTACCAACGGATTTGTTTGTTTGCTTTTTAATAGTATCGCTCATATCAATTAAATATTAATTAAGGAAAGGGGATACTTATGCAATCCAAATGGTATGCCATCATTAAATTACCTTTAAATTAGTGTTATTAAGGCGATTTAATGATGGACCGTGGCGGGGGCTTGGGGAATCAATTCCTCAAAGTAGGGATTTTAACTCTTGGTTTATGTTTACTGAACTATGTAAAGTTTCGCAAATTTTAATAACAACTGCTTTTGACCAATCTCCTTAAAGAAGATTGTGGCTTTTATATCGGGCTTATTACCCTCAAGAGCGAGTACTTTGCCAAAGCCGAAACGTTCGTGTTCAACCTCCATACCCACTTGCAAACCGGATGTATCAGAAGGTTTGAAATTAGCTGAAGGTACGTGCGCTTTGGCCAGTATCGAAGTGGTTTTTACCGGTGCTGCAGCTGCCGGTTTTGGCCGCGAAAATGTGTCGGGCTGTTTATCCCTGCTCCATGCTTTACGCTCATCATCAAAAAATGGATTATTGCCAGAAGCGGGTTTGGCGGTATAGTCTAGTTCAAGATATTTCGCGTCAATTTCATCCAAAAAGCGGCTTGGCTCGCAATTAATCAAGGTTCCAAACTTAAAACGCGAGGTGGCGTAACTAATATGGAGCTTGCTTTCGGCACGCGTAACGGCTACATAAAACAGGCGTCGCTCTTCTTCAAGATCGCTGCGTGAGTTAAGCGACATTTGCGACGGGAAAAGGTTTTCTTCCAGTCCTACAACATAAACCTGCGGAAACTCAAGCCCTTTTGATGAGTGGATGGTCATAAGCGATACCGTATCGGCATCTTTGTTTTTATCATTATCATCGTTAGTTAAGAGGGCCACATCCTGCATGAAAACATCAAGGCCTTTTTCTTCAATATCCTCCCGCTCTGAAAACTCCTTGATCCCGTTTAAAAGCTCCTGGATATTTTCGTAACGGTTAAGCCCCTCTACCGATTTATCTTCATAAAGGTCCTTCAATAAGCCCGAATGCTGCGCGATATATAAAGCCGACTCATAGGCAGACTTGGTTTTGGTCAGCACCTGGAAGCTTTGGATCATGGTAGCAAAAGTGGATACGGCCCCCGATATTTTACCCTCGAGGTATTTGCCCGGTTCAACAATAACTTCCCAGGGCGTTATACCATGCTGATCGGCAGCTACAATGATCTTATCAACCGAGGTATCGCCAATGCCACGTTTAGGGTAATTGATAACGCGCTTTAAAGCTTCTTCATCATTAGGGTTAAAGGTGAGCCTGAAATAAGCTATCAGGTCCTTAATTTCCTTACGCTGATAAAACGAAAGCCCACCATATATTTTATATGGGATGCCCAGCTTGCGCAAAGCCTCCTCCATAGACCGCGACTGCGCATTGGTGCGGTAAAGGATAGCAAATGCCGACCATTTAAGCCCGTTTGAGCTGCGGTCTTGCATAATAGCTTCGGCTACTATTTTGCCTTCCTCATTATCGCTGAAGGCCCGCATAACTTTGATCTTATCGCCCGATTCTTTTTCGGAGAATACGTTCTTCTTAAGCTGGTCTTTATTATTGCGGATGATGCTGTTGGCTACATTCACAATGTTTTGAGTTGAGCGATAATTTTGCTCCAGCTTAAACACTTTCAGATCGGGGTAATCCTTCTCAAAGTTTAAGATATTCTGAATGTTGGCACCACGGAAGGCATAGATACTTTGGGCGTCATCACCTACTACGCACAGGTTTTCGTTAACAGCGGCAAGCTTTTTAACAATAAGGTACTGCGAAAAGTTGGTATCCTGATACTCATCAACCATGAGGTATTTAAACTTGTGCTGGTATTTATTGAGTACGTCGGGGTGGAGTTTCAGCAGCTCGTTGGTTTTGTACAGCAAATCGTCAAAATCCATTGCTCCAGCACGGTAGCAGCGGGTGGCATACATCTCGTAGATCTTGCCCATTTGCCCGCGGCCGCTCGAAAAGTCGTCGGCCTGGATCTGCTCGTTCTTGTTATATTCCTGCCAGGAGATCAGGTTATTTTTTGATGCCGAAATGCGGTTGAGTACAAAGTTTACATTATAAAGCTTATCATCAAGGTTCATTTCTTTTAAAATGGCCCTTAAAACGCTCTTGCTGTCGTCGGTATCGTAAATGGTAAAGTTGCTTGGATAACCGATTTTTTCGGCCTCAACCCGTAATATTTTCGCAAACACCGAGTGGAACGTACCCATCCATATGTTTTTAGCTTCCGCGCCAACTACATGGGTAATACGCTCGCGCATTTCGCGGGCGGCCTTGTTGGTAAATGTAAGTACCAGTATGTTAAATGAATCAACACCCTTGCGTATCAAATGCGCCACGCGATAGGTAATAACCCGTGTTTTGCCCGATCCGGCACCGGCAATGATCATCACCGGCCCCTCGGTTTGTTCAACCGCTGCCCTTTGTTCGGGGTTTAATCCCTGTAAGTAATCCAAAATCTTTTCCTCTTTTCTTGAAGCAGCGAAATTAAGGTTTTGGGGCGAAAGGGGGAAAAATTTCGGATATCGAATTTGAGATTTCGGAATTATAGTAATGACTAATCGTTGTCGGTAATAAATATTCATTAGAATTGTAACTAATATTAAAAATGGCAGAAATCTTCGACACTTATACCCGCCGTCCGCTCATTTATAAAATGATGCAGATACCTGCGGTTTTATTATTGATTTTCTTTGTAATGGCTCCCTTTGCCAGGAATTTAAATGGGCCTTTGTTATTCATAATGATTTCATGTTTCTTTTTGGGTTTTATCGGCTATTTTGTGAACTTGTTTTGGTCGAGTATGCCGAGTTATACAAAAGAAGGAGAGTTGTTTTTTGCGGAAGATAGGGTTGTGTTGAATAACACTGTATTTATCTTAAATGATCTGAAACTGGTAGAAATAGATTGCCATAATTATGTAGGTAAGCCCGGAAGGTTAAGAAATGACGGCACTTATAACAAGATCAAAATCTCCAAAAAGAACGGAGAATCTATCGAATATCGCTTCGTTATTAATTCAGGCAAAAAATGGCATAATCTCGGGGTGATTATGAAGCAATGGAAACAAAATGGCTTCAAAATAATCTCTAATGGGATAGATCTTATCTAACTTCCTTCCATCAATTCAAAAACTTGTTAATCGTTTTCACCAGCTTATTTATATCAAAAGGCTTGGGTACAAAGGCATCATATCCAAAATTAACCAGGGCAATAGCCTGTTCATGGTAAGCTGAAATCAGAATCACCGGGATATGCCGGGTATCTTCGTTGCCTTTAATAAGCTGACAAATACGACCGCCGTTAAGGCCGGGCAGCATATAGTCGGTTAATACAAGATCGGGGTTGTACGCTTTTACAGCACCAATAATATCATCAGTACGGTCAAGACCGGTAACCTCAAAATCATGAAAGGTGAGCACTGTTTCAAGTACCCGTAAAATTTCAGCGTCATCTTCAATTATGAGTATATTTCTTGCCATAGTTAACATGCTAATTGTAATTTGCTATTAGCCTTTAATATTAAAAATAAACAAAATGTTTTATAATTAAAAATATTTTCAAGTGTTTAATTGAAGTCGATATAGGTTTGTATTAGTGGGTATATTGCTTATTAACAGGTGGATATAGTGTTTTTTTTAAGGATATTTTATGGTTTTTTAAAGGGTGCATAATTTTACACTGACCGCGATAAAAAAACTCACAGTTAAGCAAACACAATTATCAAAAAAAGCGATGAGCCCAAACACCCATCGCTTTTTGAAGTTCTCTCTAATCTCTTGTCCTGTCCTGAAATAGGTTGACAAAAAAAGGTTAACAAAAAGGCAGGAAACATGACAAAAAGAAGTGTAAAAGTAGTTCGGTACAGTATTAGCTTTAAACAAAAGGTAGTGCGGGAGATAGAGGAAGAGGGTCTTAGCCTGGCAGAGGCAAGCCGGCGCTATGGGATCAGCGGAGCTGAAACAGTAAGCAGGTGGCTTGGGGCTTTAGGAAAACAATATTTACAAAACAAGGTAATCAGAGTGGAAACGAAAGCAGAGCAGGATCGGTTATTGGAATTGGAACAAGAGGTAAAAAAGTTAAAGCTGGCTTTGGCTGATGCTTACCTGGCCAGGGATTGTGCGGAGGAAGTTGTCAAACAGGCAGGTAAGCTATATGGAGAGGATTTAAAAAAAAAGTTTGGCGGCCAAGTATCGGGGTACTCCGGTCGAAATATGGATTAAGCGAACTATGTGGTTATTTTGAGGTAAGCCGGAGTGGCTACTACAAGGCGGTGTCTGCAGCGGACCGGAAAGCATTAAATGAGACGATGGTATTGTCGTTGGTTCACGAGGTGCGCCGGTATCATCCGCGCCTGGGGGGCAAGAAACTGTATTTCCTGTTAAAAAAAGATATAAGTAAAGCAGGAATAAGAATGGGCAGGGATATGTTCTTTGAGTTGTTAAGCAGGAATAAGCTATTGGTAAAAAGACGTCGTAAGTATGTATCTACGACAGATTCTTACCATCGGTTTAGAGTTTACAGGAACCTGATGAAAGACAGGCAGCTTACGGGCGCTCATCAGTGCTGGGTATCAGATATTACCTATATCCGCACTTCAAAAGACTTTGTATACCTGTTTCTGATCACAGACGCATATTCGCGAAAGGTGGTAGGCTGGTATTTATCAGAAAGCCTTAGAATTGAAGGGGCTATCCGTAGCCTGGAAATGGCCATCAGGCAACGGCAGCCTGCGGATAATCTGATCCATCATTCAGACCGGGGGATCCAGTATTGCAGCAATGATTATACAAAACTGCTAAAAAAGGCTAAGATCGGCATTAGTATGACCGAAGAGAACCATTGTTACGAGAATGCCATGGCAGAACGGGTGAATGGGATACTGAAACAGGAATATGGCCTTGATAGCACGTTCGATTCAGCAAAGGATGCAATAAAGGCAGTAAAAGAAGCGATTGGCTTTTATAATATGAGCAGGCCGCATTGGTCATTAAACCTGGCTACGCCACAACAGCTACACATGGCAGCTTGACTTATCAACAAAAACAAGCTCCTTTTTAAAAGAAAAAAAGAAGCAAAAAAAGAAAAGCTGTTAATAAGTCGGAAACTCTCCGAGTTGCCGACTTATTAACAGCTCAAATAAACAATAATAATGTCTACTTTTTTCAGGACAGGACACTAATCTCTAATCTCTAATCTCTAATCTCTAATCTCTAATCTCGCCGCAATCCGAAATCGAAAATCCAAATTCCGAAATCAAAACTACTCTCCCCTGTAAACGTTGTTTTTCAGGTCAACGTCAGGTAGTTGACGATCAGGGTCTATTTCCATGCTTTTGATAGCCGATGTTGAGGGGTATTTAAATTTCCAAACACCATCGCGCTGCCAGATGTTTACCGGCAGGTGAATAGTTTCGGTTTTGCCGTTAGCCTGAACAATTTTAAGATCAACAGGCATAGCCATTTTTTCATTATTGGTAAGTGTGATCAGCGCGCCATCGGCCGGGTTACCTTTGATATAGCTTACCGAAGTAATGGCCTGGTCAAGCTTCCAGGTGGTGAAGAACCATGATTTCCAAAACCAGTTCAGATCTTCGCCTGTGGCATCATTCATAGCCCTGAAAAGATCGTACGGAAGCGGGTGCTTAAACGCCCAGTTTTTAACATACTCGCGGAAGGCATAATCAAAGCGCTCTGGGCCAAGCACTACGTTGCGTAATATATCCAAACCTAACGCGGTTTTGGTATAATACTGGCCATAATCATTGAGCCCTATGGCTTCAGGAGCGGTCATGAGCGGGTCTTTGCTGTTGCGGTAGCCAGCCAGTACATTTTGCGCCGAGCCACTTTTCTCAACATATTCGCCTTTATTAAATTTTTCGGTAGCATACTCATTAATAAAGGTGTTAAAACCTTCGTCCTGCCACATGTATTTGCGCTCGTTTGAGCCAACTATCATCGGGAACCAGTTATGGCCTATCTCGTGGGTAACATCGCCCCAAAGCTGTCCTTTTTTCAGGTTGCTGAGGCAGAAGATAGCGCCCGGATATTCCATGCCTAATGCCACGCCCGATACGTTAACTGCCGAATTCCAGGGATATTCAAAATATAGGTTTGAATAGATCTCCATGCTGTTTTTTAGGTATTCGGTTGAGCGGCCCCAGCCGTCATTGCCCGAACTTTCAACCGGGTAGGCCGACATGGCAATGCCCTTGCGGCCAGATGGGAAATTAACCCTTGCCGCGTCCCAGATAAAAGCGTCAGAAGCGCCCAATGCAATATCGCGGGTATTCTGCATTTTAAAGTGCCAGGTAAGCGTGCCTTTAAAGGGCCGGGTTGAGCCTCTGCCAACTTCCGCAGCGCTAATGATGGTTACTGTTTTGTCGCTGTTGCGGGCTTGTTCCAGTCGTTTTAATTGAGTGGGAGTAAGTACCTCTTCAGGGTTTTGCAAATCGCCCGAGCCAACTACTATTTTATTGGCAGGAGCGGTGATGTAATAGTCAAAATCGCCGTATTCGCAATAGAACTCGCCTAAGCCCATGTATGGCAGGGTGTTCCAGCCCTCCACATCGTCGTAAACACACATGCGCGGGTACCATTGAGCAATTTCGTAAACATAGCCTTGTTTAAATTTCTTGCGGCCCATACGGTCGGCGCCATAAAATGGGATTGCAAAATCATAATTAACCTTGATCTCTATTTTTTCGCCTTTGCCATCCATTGGGGTATTAAGGCGTAACTGCATCCGTGCATCGGTAATGACAGGATCAACGTTGTAGGTTTCGCCTTTGTAAGTAACATCAACAGAGGCAATATGATAACCACCGCGGCTAAAACCACGAACGTCAAACCTGTCGCCGGTATACGGAGTTACCGCCGCTCCGCGCGAATCTGGTTTAAAAAGGTTTTGATCCAGTTGCAGCCACAGGTAATCCAACTTATCAGGGCTGTTGTTGGTATAGGTAATGGTTACTTCGCCGGTTATGGTAGTATCCTTGCCTTCATTAAGGGAAGCTTTGATCTGGTAATCAGCGCGGTTTTGCCAGTAATTTGGTGAGGGTTTGCCTGCAGCCGAGCGCGTTCCGCCACTGGTAACGGGCCATGTAATTGGGCCAAAAAGGTCCTGGTGATTGTATTTTGTGGTGTCGGTAGTTTGGGCCGATGCCGGTCGCGTTAACGGCATCAGCGCCACGGCGCATAATAAATAATTCAGTTTTAAACAGTTCATCTTAAATTTTTGATAACAAGGGGGCAAATAAAGGGAAATAATTTGTGAGTTTGATAATTTTTAGGACTGAAAGGGTTGGAGATAAGTGATTTTGACTTATTATTAAAAATTCAAAAATGAGACTGGTCTGATACGAATAACCACTTTTACCTAAAACTTTTCTAAATAAATTCCATTTAACTTACAGGTGCAATTATATCTGCATTTTTGCAGCAAACACACAGCTATATGAATCGCCTGGCCAATTCCACATCGCCCTATTTATTACAACATGCCAATAACCCGGTAAACTGGTACTCCTGGGGCAAAGAAGCCCTTGATAAAGCCAAAGCCGAAAATAAGCTCATCCTGGTAAGCATCGGTTACTCGGCCTGCCACTGGTGCCATGTTATGGAGCACGAAAGCTTTGAAGATGAAGCTGTAGCCGCCGTTATGAACGAATATTTTGTTTGTATTAAGGTAGATAGGGAAGAACGCCCCGATGTTGACCAGATTTATATGAGTGCCGTACAGCTCATGAGCGGCAGAGGCGGATGGCCATTAAACTGTATCTGCCTGCCCGATCAAAGACCTATTTACGGTGGTACCTATTTCCGCAAAAACGATTGGACTTCGCTGCTCTTTAACCTGGCCGATTTTTATAAGCAAAAACCCGAAGAGGCCGAAGATTACGCCGTTCGTCTTACCGAGGGCATTCAAAAATATGAGTCGATAGAATTTGTGGTGGCACAGGCAGAACATACGCGGGACGATCTGCAAGCTATTGTAAGCAACTGGAAACGATATTTTGATAAGCAGGAGGGAGGTACAGGCAACGCGCCCAAATTCCCGATGCCAAATAACTGGCAGGCTTTAATGCGCTATGGCTATTTAATGAAAGATGATGAAGTAGCAGCGCAAGTGAAACTTACTTTGCATAAAATGGCTTTCGGCGGCATTTACGACCATGTTGGCGGCGGCTTTGCCCGTTACTCGGTTGATGGGCGCTGGCATGTGCCGCACTTTGAAAAAATGCTTTATGATAACGCCCAACTCATTAGCCTGTATGCCGAAGCTTATATCTGGCATCCGGATGAATTGTACAAACAGGTAGTTGACGAGATCATCACTTTCAGCACGCGTGAGCTGATGTCGCCCGGGTATGGCTTTTATTCGGCGCTTGACGCGGATAGTGAAGGAAAGGAAGGCAAATTCTATATTTTTACCAAAAATGAGATTGAAGAGATTTTAGGCGATGATGCCGGTTTGTTCTGTATCTACTACAATATTACGGAGGATGGCAACTGGGAAGAGGAGGAATCGAATGTTTTATTTCGCAAGGATAGTGACGAAGACCTGGCCGCAAAATTAGGTTTGCCTGCTCATGAATTGCTTGCTAAAATAGCTGCATCCCGTCAAAAAGTTTTTGAAGCCCGCAGTGTACGCGTGCGCCCGGGATTGGATAACAAGATCCTGGCATCCTGGAATGGCCTTATGCTGAAAGGCCTGAACGATGCTTACCGCACGTTTAATAAGCCAGAGTACCTTGAGCTTGCGCTGAACAATGCCGGGTTTATTTTAAATAACCTGCTTGGTCAAAATGGCAGGTTATCACGGGTTTACAGTGCCACATCGTCGCAGGATAAGCCTGTAGCATTTTTAGATGATTATGCCAATATCATCGATGGGCTCATTGCCTTATATGAGGTTACCTTTAATGAGCATTGGCTGCAGCAGGCCAAAAGCCTTGCCGATACAGCCATAGCCCACTATTATGATGAAACAAAGGGTATTTTCTTTTTCACTGCCGATGATGATGAACAGCTGATTGCCCGCAAATCTGAAATTATGGATGGGGTGATCCCTGCCTCCAATTCGGTTATGGCACGGGTGCTTAAAAAGTTAGGCTTGCTTTTTGATAACGAAAGTTACATTGAGGTTTCGGCACAGTTGTTACGCAATGTAATGCCGCAGCTGGCAAAATATGGTTCGGCTTATTCAAACTGGGTGATGCTTTTGCTGGATGAGGTGTTTGGAATAAACGAAATTGCGATAACAGGAGCCGGAGCGGAAACTTTCAGAAAGGAAATGGAAAATAATTACATCCCCAATAAAATTATGTTGGGCGGTAATACAGGAAGTTTACCTTTGCTGCAGGATAAGTTTGGTGCATCAACGCAAATTTTCATTTGTATAGATAAAACCTGCGGATTACCTGCTAATAACCCGGCAGATGCCCTTAATGAGGTAGAAGCCAGATTTTACAACTAAAAACAATTTACAATGAAAATTGCACCACAACACGTAGTATCATTAACCTACGATTTGTACGTAGACCGTGAAAACACCGGTACCGAAACTTTGGTAGAAAGTACCACCCAGGAACAGCCGCTTACCTTTTTATTTGGTGCAGGACAGATGCTGCCTAAATTTGAGGATAACCTGAGCACACTTTCAACAGGTGATGCCTACGAGTTTCGCTTATCTCCCGAAGATGCTTACGGCGTATATGATGAAGAAGCAGTAGCCAACCTGCCAAAAGAAATGTTTCAGGGCACCGAAATCCCTGAAATTGGCAGCATTTTGCCTTTACAGGATAACCAGGGCCACCGTTTCCAGGCTATGGTGGTTTCAATTGCCGAAGATGCCGTTATTGTTGATCTTAATCACCCTATGGCCGGTCAGGAACTGCACTTTAAAGGCAATATCCTTAACGTACGCCCTGCAACAGCCGAAGAGTTATCGCACGGCCACGCGCACGGTCCGGATGGTCATCACGATCACTAAGCCCCATTAATAGCGTAGCTATATAATTAAGCGTCATTGCGAGGTACGAAGCAATCCCCGATTAGCAGGTCCGCCCTGTATAGTTTGGGATTGCTTCGTACCTCGCAATGACGCTTTTGGTTTAAGAGGAAGTATGGATGCTTAATAGAACTCCAGCCCCCCGTCGTTTCTGAATGCGCACTTAATAAGCACACGGCAACCAACTGCTTCGCCGTTTACAGTAGCCGGCACAAAGATCTTATCGGCAGGATCGGGTACATCAATGCTCATATTAAAGGTTTTTTCGTACGAACCGCTGTATACATGTACCTTGAATGATGCAAGCCTCCCCAGCGGACTAACCAGCAACTCTACCGCACCAAACGATACATTTGGATTAAGGTTCATTAAATCGGGCGGAAGCTTAAATAAGTTCAGATAGGGGAGGTAGCCAAAAAATCTGCCGCCTACTTTAAGTGGTTTGGTTGTTTTTGCTGTGTCATTAAGTTTTACATCAACAAAATACTGCAGGTTTGATGTGCTGTCTTCAGGAGCTTCGTAAGTGATCTGGTTGGTCCTGTAATCGAAATTTTGTACCAGGTGCCCGCGATTGTCAAAAAAGTGCCATACGCCCGCCCTTTTGTTGTTGTCGTAATAGCCGCTGGCCAATGCATAGTTTTTTTGATAAAGGGCCTGGTATAAACCTTGCCGGATACCCTTATTACTCTTAAGTACGCTGAACCGCTCAACTACCGAATCGGTAAGACGATGTTTTTGGACCACTGTTTCCGGGCCGGTTTTTTCGGTGGCATCTTTGGTTTGTGCAATGGCACAGCCGATATATAGTATCGATATAAAGGTTAAAATAAGTTTTCTCAATGCAGGGATATAGATTGTTGTAAATATATAACAGCGCTTAACGTTTTTCAAAAAAAGCAGGATACAAATTATCCTCTGCCACCACGGCGACCGCCGCCAAAGCCACCAAAGCCCTTACCGCCGCCGTTACGCCCGCCCTGTGGACGGCTGCCGCTAAATTTTTGAAGCCGGATGGTAAAGCTGAGCATAAAATACCTGCCCAGCCGGTTGGTACGTGTATCAATGATCTGGTTGCCTACGGCAGTGCGTGTTATACCTTTGTTTTCGTCAAAAATATCAAAAGCCTGGAACCGGAGCGAGGCTATATGCTTGTTTAAAAACTGGTATTCCAGGTAGCTGCTCAGCAGAGTAGGGCTCGCTTTCACGGTACTACTGAAACCGTGATTGATGGTTTGAGTTAAGCTGTAACCAAGCACCCAGCTGTAAAAAAAATAATTGCGGCCGTCGAGCCCTAATGTCCAGGTTTGGGCATCGGTATTTAATGAGGACGGCAGGCTATAACGGGTAGTATTAATGCTGTAATTAGCGCTGATCTCGCTGTCCATAATGCTGTCAAGATCAACCCTAAGTTTAACACCCTGGTTAAGCACCCAGTTTTTTCCCTCATTGCGCTGATTTTCAATATATGAAATGTTGTTGTTGTAGCTTGCGCCGCCGTTTAAGGATACGGTGTACTTGCGTTCGGCAAATGGTTTTGAAAAGGAATAGTTGCCATTTACATTATAAAAACCGTTGGTGTTAATATAGCGGGTTGCCTGTATGGTATTGTTGCCTTTTGCGCTTTGGGTGCTATCAGTAACGGGGGCCGAATTGGTAACTATTTTATCCTGGGTTTCGGCAAATGATAAACTGGCGAACAATGAATTGCCGCTGGCAATATCAAACTGGTTATAACGCACATTAAAGCTGTTGGTGAATTCGGGTTTCAGGTCAGGGTTGCCATAAACCCTGTTTTGAGGGTTTGAATAATCGGGCTGAAGCTGCAGCTGACTAAATGATGGCTGGGCATTGGAGCCACTGTAATTAAATGAAAACGAGTGGTTTTTTGAAAAGTTATAGATAAACCTTGCCGTAGGGATAATATTAAAGGTAGATGTGGAGGTATGAAAGTTATGCGATTCCCCCTCGAGCTTTGAAGGCTGAACAGCCAGGCCCAGCGTATAATTATATTTAGGTTGTATCCCGCGAAGGTTTAAACCGATACGATTGGTGATGAACTGGTAGTTATACAACGTACTCAATGAATCAACGTAGGTTTGATTGCCTGTTGCAGGATCAACCCGGTAGTTGTAGCGGTTATTATCGGTGTTCGAATAATTATAACTGTAATTGCTTTCCAGGTAAGTTGTTTTGCCAACAGGTTCGATGTATGAAAAATGCAGGCTTACCCTTTGCGATTGATTATCAGAGTTGATCTGCTGAAACAATGGTGTTACCACGGTATCCTGCCGGGTGGTGTATTTATCGCTCAGGTCCTGATCGTTTTTAGAATAGCTTACATTGGCATTAACACTGAAGTTCCGTCCTTTTTTATGGAACTTGTGGTTGTAAAGCACGTTAAGGCTGCCTGTTTGCGATGAGTTATTGGTGAGGGCCAGCTCATTGCCGGTAACTAAACTTTGGTTACGGGTATTGCTGAAGGTGTCGGTACTCATGTTTTCGGCGGTGGCATATGAAAAGCCCGGGTTTATTTTGATATAATTAGATGTATCTATTTTGTATTCGATATTGAAATCAAAGCGGTGGTTGATACCATGGTTATGGTTAGTACTGTTGTCCATATTGATGATATTACCCGATTGATAAAGGTTTTGCTGCAGGGTTGTGCTGTTGATATCCCTGTCTTTATCGGCAAAACTATAGCTGCCATAAACCGTTACTTTTTTGCCCCAGTCATCGCGGTAATTGGTGCCTAAGGAGCGGTTGGTAGTAATACCGTTAGCCGTACTCACCCCGCCTGCGCTGCTGCCTCCGCCGCCACCTCCACGCCCTGCCCGGCCTCCGCCGCCACCGCTGCTGCCAAGATTGAAGCTATTGGTGTTATTGTTATTCCAGGTGCCTATAACCGCCAGCTGCCTTGCATCATAAAATGAATTGGCCGAAAGACGGGCTTGGTATCGGTCGTCATTACCAACGCCAACGCTGCCCTGGCCAAAATTGCCTTTGCTTTTTCCCTTTTGTATGGTGATGTTCAGGATCTTGTCCGGGTCGCCGGTTTTGATGCCGGTAAGGTTGGCCTGGTCGCCGTAATCGTCAATCACCTGTATGTTTTCCACAATATCGGCAGGCAGGTTCTGGGTTGCGGTTTGCACATCGCCGGTAAAATAATCCTTACCGTTAACCCGCACTTTGGTAACCTGTTTACCATGCGCGGTTACATTGCCGTCTTTATCAACGCTTACGCCCGGCAGCTTTTTGAGCAAATCTTCCACCGGCGATCCTTCCCGTACTTTATAGGCGCTGGCTTTGTATTCAACGGTATCTTCTTTTATGGTGATGGGGATCACAGCCGAAACTACCACCGTGTTCAGCATATTGGTTTGCACCTTTACTTTGATGGGATCGAGGTTAATGGGTTTGGTATCGTTATCCATTACATAACGGCGGGTAAAGGGCTGGTAACCGATTCCGCTAATGGTGAGTTTAAAGTTTTTGGAGACAACGGCTGGGAAATAAAATGCCCCGGCAGTGCTGGTTGCTACTACTACGCTGTCTTTATCGGAGATTAGTTTTACCGTAATTCCGGGTACGGCTCCCACGCTGTCAACTACCGTACCGCGCACTTCGCGGGCTTGCTGGGCATAGGCAGTTGATAAAAAAAGAATACCGATAAACGCGAGCAGTAAGTGTTTTTTCATAGTTTAGGGTCAATTTAGGTTATTGACCATTAAAGTTTAACGAAGGTTTAACTATTTAACCCTATGTAATACTAATGTTGCATATATTGTATTTTAGTGCTTAACCTTATACTATATTACCATATATTATGAACCCCTTACCTGATATAGACGGCTATAAAAGCGTGGCATTTTCGCAGGCCACCATTACCGAACTGATGATCCCTTCGTATTCTAATTTTGGCGGAAAGATCCATGGAGGGATCTTGCTTTCGCTAATGGACAAGGTAGCCTATGTATGTGCTGCCAAACACGCCGGTAATTATTGTGTAACAGCATCTATCGACACGGTGGATTTTTTACAGCCCGTGGAAGTAGGGGAACTGGTATCACTCATGGCATCGGTAAACTATGTAGGTAATACTTCGCTGGTGGTAGGGATTCGGGTGATATCTGAAAATATCAAAAACCATTCGGTAAAACATACCAACACCAGCTATTTTACCATGGTAGCCAAAGACGAATTTAACAAGCCGGCCAAAGTGCCCGGCCTGGTTTTGGAAAACCGGGAACAGGTAAGACGTTTTATTGAAGCCCGCCGCCGTAAAGAGATTAAGCAGAGTTATATGAAAGAGGTTGAACAAATTCAAATGCCCGATAACTACGAGAATTGTATTGAACTGCTGCAGGGCGAGCGGTGCATTGTTGCCGGATAGCTATTGCCTATATTAAGTTTATTGTTAGATTGCAGTCTGAAACTGTTAGCGAATGACAAGGCCCCTTGGTTTATTATTGCTGTTATTAATGCATAGTACTGTTTATGCGCAAAAAACAAGCGGAATTGAGCCGGAAAAATCGCCGGCGTTAATCAAAACCATCGACAGCCTTAACAAATTGGTTGAGGAAACCTATGTTGGTGCCCCCTACGAGGCAAGGGTAAGAGCTGAGCATGCCTTGCTGCTTTCGGAAAAAATAAAATATAATGAAGGTACCGGCGCCGCTTTTTTAAATTTAGGACATGTGTACTGGTCGCAGTCATACTATCCTATCAGTTTGTTTTATTTTAATTCGGCTTTAAATTATCTGCCCAAAAACAAGCCGCTGTTATTGGCCCACTGTTATAGCTCCATGGGCAGGGCTTATACAGATTTGCAAAATTACAGTAAGGCCTTGAAAAATTTAGATATAGCCGCCCGCTTTGCTGGCCATGATCCTAAAATGCTTGCCGAAGTTTATAACGAACGTTCATTTATTTACGCCAGGCTTAAACAATATGATAAAGGCATTACTCTTGCCAAACTTGCTATGCAGCTTAGCCGTACGGTAAATGACCAGCCCGCAATATGTATATTATATAGCCGGCTGGCTAATGCTAATCGGTTAAAGGGACAATATCAACAGGCCGTAGCTTATTCAGACACTGCCCTGCAAATGAGTTATATTGTTAATAACAGGCGTTTAAGAGCTATCTCATTTATTGAACGTGCTGTTATTTATAATTCGTTAAACCAGTTCGACAAAGCCATTAACCTTGCAAAAAAAGGTGCTGCTTTATCCGATAGCATCGGTGTTATGGATGGCATTTCGTCGGCTTATAAAACCATGGCCTATAGCTTTGAGCAAAAGCACGATATGGTGCAGTCGTTAGCCTATCAAAAAAAATATACCCAGGCGCTTGATAGCCTTAGTGCTGCCAATAAGCGTAAAAGTACGGAGCTCATACAGAGTTATTTTGAGCTCAACAGCCGTCTTAATGCTATTGCCGCGGTTGAGGAAAAGGCAGGGCAATACCGCGAAAAAATTCATTTGCAAAAGGTTATAATCATTACACTGCTTATTTCATTGCTGGTTGTAATATTGGCTTTGTCGGTTACCTATTACCTTTATAAACAAAAGCGGGTTTTAAATAACCGAATGCGCAAGCAGCATAAAGCCTTATTAATTCAAAAAGAACTGATAGAAGACCAATCGGTAAACCTGGCAAATATTAATAATCTTAAAGATAAGTTACTGGCTGTAATAGGGCATGATCTGCGCACACCGCTCGCTAATCTGAATTCTATATTACGTTTATACAACACCCGTGTTTTAAGCGATGATGAAGTTCAGGACTTGATGAAGGAAATAGAACCGGTAGTACAGGGTGCCGAATTAACCCTTTCAAACCTGCTTGAATGGGCAGGCAGCCAGATTAAGGGAATTAATCATGAGCCATCAGCGGTCGACATTTATTTAGTTGGTAATGAAATCGACAGGATCTTTGGTTACCTTTTTCAGCAAAAAAATATCAGGTTTGAAAACATGGCTTTACCCGGGATGTGTGTACAGGCCGATGAAAGGCATGTAAAAGTAGTTTTAAGTAACCTCGTTAGCAATGCTATTAAGTTTACGGGCAATTACGGCATAATTAGTTTATTAAGCACAGTTGACGAAGGCATGTTGGTGATTAGTGTTAACGATACCGGCAACGGTATTCCTGCAGAAAAACTTAGCAAGTTATTTAGCCTTAATACGAAATACACAGCCACAGGCACTTCCGGCGAGAAAGGCACCGGCATTGGTTTGTTTTTATGCAAGGAGCTTATTGAGTTTAACGGCGGCAGGCTTTGGGTAAATTCAGAATTAAACAGGGGCAGCACCTTCAGCTTTAGTCTTCCTTTGGTAACGGATTAAGTTT
The DNA here is from genome assembly GCF_049949235.1 of Mucilaginibacter sp. R-33. Classification (NCBI taxonomy): domain Bacteria; kingdom Pseudomonadati; phylum Bacteroidota; class Sphingobacteriia; order Sphingobacteriales; family Sphingobacteriaceae; genus Mucilaginibacter; species Mucilaginibacter sp. R-33. Next base: position 2,926,677 of record NZ_CP188089.1, on the reverse strand, counting down.
TCCTCAAAAATTATTCCTATTTAAAATTAGCGGTTTGCTATACGTTAATGCTTATTAAGTAATATGTAGCTGATATTAACTTTTATAATTTCTTATAAAGAAATTTAATTATTTTGAAAAAGTTTTAATCATTTGTTGGGTAATTTAAATCTATTTATCCCGTTGTTACGTATAAGCAGTAAGTACTTTTTACTATATTGTGACAATTATAACAATTCTCCGACAATTTTAAACTAATCTCCCAAACACTTAATGGCATTTTTAAACACTGTGCTCGAACCACCTGCATATGGTTGGACAGATGGACTTGGCAACCTGTCAAAACCTACTAACACACAAATTGTAAAAGAATTTTTTAAACGGCTAAATGTATTCAGGGATAAAAAAAACTGGCTTTCGTTTTTAAGCTGGTCGCTGGTGCTGGCTTTAGTGCCGTTCCTGGGGCTGTTCATCTTTAAATATTTCAGTATCACCGGGCTTATTGTTGCTTTCGTATACAGTATGATCATTATGGGCACCCATGGTACAATCTGGCACCACCGGTATTGCACTCACGGAGCTTACACCTTTAAAAATAAATTCTGGCGGTTTTTTACTCAAAACCTTACGCTTAAAATTATCCCTGAAGAAATCTACGCTGTATCGCACCATGTGCACCATGCGTTATCTGATCAACCCGGCGATCCTTACAATGCACAAGGCGGTTTTATGTATTGCTTTTTAGCTGATGTTAACCACCAGCCAATAGCACGAAACATGGACGAAGCCACTTACAAAAAATGTGTTAACCTGATGAAACATACAGGGGTAAATACAAATACTTACAAGCAGTATCAAAAATGGGGCACCCTGGCTAATCCAACCCGCACCATCATTGGTATTATACTGAACTGGGGCTTTTGGTTTATGGCTTTCTACCTTTTAGGCGGACCGGCTTTGGCTTGTGCTGTATTTGGCTCTGCCGGCATTTGGGCAGTTGGCGTACGTACATTTAACTACGAAGGTCATGGTAAAGGAAAAGATATGCGCCGTGAAGGTATCGACCATAACCGCGAGGATATGTCAATCAATCAGTTGTGGCCGGGTTATGTAGCAGGTGAGTGGCATAACAACCACCATTTATATCCTAAAAGCGCCCGCTCTGGCTTTAAACCATATCAGTTTGATTTGGCCTGGTGTTATATTAAAATGATGAGTATGCTGGGAGCTGTAAGCTCATACCGCGATTCAAAAGCTGATTTTTTGAAGGAATATTGTACGCCGGTACCGGTAGTAGCGCCGGCGGCTATACCAGTTGCTGAAATATTGGTAGCGGCGGAATAAGCTGTTATTAAATACATTAAAAGGCCATAGCAAGATAAGTGCTGTGGCCTTTTTGTTTGGTTTGCCGCCACTTTGGCTGCTGTTAGTAATGTCATCGTCATCTTGTGGAAAGAAGAAAAGGCGTGGAATTGTGCGATTTCCTCCCCTGGGGGGGTGTAGGCAGGGGTTTCGTCGACGTGCCTATACCGGAAATAGCAGATGAACCCCTCCCTGCCATTACACATTTCCATCACACCCCTCCCAGGGGAGGGAATTGAAAAACTTTTGCCGTTGTTGGTGTTGTCACCAACAACTATGCGCTGTGCAATTCAACTGGTGATCTCCGCTCTATGTCATCCGATGCGTTAACCTATCTGGTGGTTGTTGGTGACAACACCAACAACGGCAATGTGACAATACCAATAACAACAGCGTCCTGTTTTAACCTCCACTCCGTGTTAAAATTACACTTTGTAAAAATCTGGCTATATATCAAAAATGTGGAGAATTGTTAAAATAGTACTATCTTAATAGCGAATTGATTATATACCTTAGTGAACCGATTATAGTGTACACTAAACACCAAACCAATGCGCTGTAAAATATTAAATGTTGTGTTATGCATGGCTTGCATTGCCTTGTTTTCTGCCCGGGTTAGTGCTCAGGACGTAGGAATATTTGAAGGCCAAACCGATGTTGGTACGGTTAAGCATCAGGGTAGTGGGGCATATGATACTAAATTACAGCAATATACGCTTATTGGTTCGGGCCAGAATATCTGGGCTACGCATGATGATTTTCACTTTGTGTGGAAGAAAATGAAAGGGGATTTCATTCTTCGCACCAACGCTGCATTTATAGGCAAAGGTGTTGAAGCGCATCGCAAGGTTGGACTAATGGTTCGCACCACGCTTGATTCAAATTCAAAACATATCAATGCCGTTGTGCATGGCGATGGCTTAACCTCGTTGCAATACCGTAAAACGGTAAGCGGCATTACCGAAGAAAAGAAGGCATCCATCACTGCGGCCGATGTGATCCAGCTGGAACGCAAAGGTAATACCTATACTATGTCGGTAGCCCGCAAAGGCGATCTCTTTGTGAGCGAGGAAGTAACCGGTCTTGACCTGGGCGACGACGTTTATGTAGGCATTTTCATCTGCTCGCACAATGCGGATGTTACCGAGAAAGCTGTATTCAATAACGTACGTATAGTTACACCCGCACCGGCCTCATTGATTCCTTATAAACAATATTTAGGCAGCGCCATTGAGTTGCTTGACCTCGAAAGTCAGAATGCAACGGTGGTTTATCAATCACCAAAATCACTTCAGGCACCAAACTGGACGCTTGATGGCAAATCACTCATTTATAACAGCGAAGGCTCATTGTATAAATTCGATCTTAAATCGCATACACCGAAGGTACTCAATACCGGCATCGCTAAAAATAATAATAACGACCATGTGCTTTCCTTCGATGGCAAAATGCTGGCTATCAGCAGCGGCGATGGTGGCCCATCAATAGGATATACAGTTTCTTCGGCCGGTGGCGAGGCTACACGGGTAACCCAAACCGGGCACGGCGCAAGTTATATGCATGGCTGGTCGACTGATAAAAAGTACATCGTTTTTTGTGGTGAGCGCAATAAGGAATTTGACGTTTACCGCATCCCCGCCGCTGGTGGTCCCGAAGAGCGCCTTACCAACACGCCCGGTTTGGATGATGGCCCCGAATATTCGCCCGATGGAAAATACATCTACTTTAATTCTGTACGCAGTGGCCTGATGCAGGTTTGGCGCATGAAAGCCGACGGCAGTGAACAAACGCAATTAACCAACGATGACTATAACAACTGGTTCCCGCATATTTCGCCGGATGGTAAATGGATAGTTTATATCACCTTCCTGAAAAACGAAGTATCTCCCGGCGATCACCCCTTTTATAAACACGTATACTTACGGGTAATGCCGGTTAATGGCGGTCCGTCAAAAGTAGTAGCCTACCTGTACGGTGGCCAGGGTACTATCAACACCCCGTCATGGGCGCCGGATAGCAAGCACCTGGCATTTGTAAGTAACTCTGATTTATTGTTCCCTGTATTTCCTATTGCAAAATAACCTTAAACATATAACCATGTATACATCACGCAGATCATTTTTAAAAACCGGCGCAATGGCAGTAGCCGGGGCGGCGCTACTTCCTGATAGTTTATTTGCCGCTACGGATAATAAACTTAAACGGGTAGGGGTGCAGCTTTATAGTGTACGCGATGCCATGAAGGCCGATCCGCAGGGAACGCTTAAAAAGATAGCTGACGCAGGTTATGCACATGTGGAGCATGCTAATTACATCGACAGAAAATTTTACGGCTATACCGCCAAAGAATTTAAAAAGATCCTGGCCGATCTTGACCTTAAAATGCCAAGCGGCCATACCGTAATGACACCTCAGCACTGGGATGCAGCCAAAAATGATTTTACCGATGCCTGGAAGTATACTGTTGAAGACGCGGCCACTATGGGGCAAAAGTTTGTGATAAGCCCCTGGCTTGATGAAAAGGTACGTACAGATACCGATGCCCTGAAACGCACTATGGAGCAGTTTAACAAATGCGGTGAGCTTTGCAAGCAATCATCCATGATGTTTGGCTACCATAACCACAACTTTGAGATCAGTACCAAAGTAGGGGATATTACCCTTTATGATTATATCATCCAAAATACCGATCCAGCTTTGGTGGCCCAGCAAATAGATATCGGCAACATGTACACTACTGGTGGCAGAGCGTTGGAGTTTATCAATAAATATCCCAGCCGTTTCCAGTCCATGCACGTAAAGGACGAAATTAAAGTACCGCCTCATGGTGGCGATGATACTGAAAGTACCATTTTAGGCGCGGGGATCCTGCCTGTTAGGGATATTGTAAAGGCCGGGGCAAAAAAAGGCGGCACCTCGTTGTTCATTATTGAGCAGGAAGCATACCAGGGCAAAGACCCAATCGATTGTGTAAAAATTGATTTACAAATCATGAAAAAATGGGGCTATTAATAGTATAAGACTAACTTACACCCGTGAAGATTTAATTTTTACAGTCTTTTATTTTGAATTGTAATTATTAAGTTTGGGAACACGTTATAAATCATATTAAGCCTTTCTCGTTACCTGTTCAGTAAGTTGAAAGTTTTGTGGCAGATAAATGGGCTTAGCTAAAACAATTTAGTTTAAACAATGGACCGGCGTACCGTCATTAAAAACCTGGCTTTAATAATAGGAGGGGCTGCATTGCTCCCGGCCTGTTCGCAGGATAAAGCAAAGTCGAAGGTTGCACTCAAAAATATCGATATCACTGCCGATCAGGAACAGTTGATAGGTGATGTTTCGGAAACTTTTATTCCTAAAACAACAACGCCGGGTGCCAAAGACCTGCAGCTGCATTTATTTGTGTTGAAAATGGTGGATGACTGCTATAAAAAGGAAGATCAGCAGGCATTTGTAACTGGCATGGGCCATTTCGCAGATCAATCTCAAAAAATATATAGTAAAACGTTTGACCAACTGGATGCTAAAATCCGCGAAGCATTTTTGCTGGATATAGAAAAGGAGGGCAAGGCGGAAGAAGAGGCGGCCAGGAAAAACAGTGATAAAAAAGATGCTGCACCTGCCACTCCTCCTGCAGGCAAGTATTCGCCCGAGCTTAAGAGGTTTTACAGCATAGTAAAAAGGCAAACCATAAACGGTTATACCAATTCAAAATATTTTATGACTAAAGAGGTGGAATATGAGCTTGTGCCGGGCAGGTACAATGCGCATTTCCCTTACAAACAAAAGCAAGCAGTATAAGTAATGGCTAATTTAAATATCGACAGCGTTAAAGAACGCACTTTCGACGCGATAGTAATTGGTTCGGGCATGAGCGGGGGATGGGCTGCTAAAGAGTTTGCAGATAAAGGGTTAAAAACATTGATACTGGAGCGTGGCCGCGATGTGAAGCACATTAAGGATTACCCGACTACCAATATGTACCCCTGGGAGTTTGAACACCGGGGCGAATTGCCGATGGCGGTACAGGAAGCCAATCCTATTGTAAACCGCTGTTATGCTTTTGGAGAAAGCGCCGCGCATTTTTTTGTTAAAGATGCAGAGCACCCATATATTCAGGATAAACCCTTCGACTGGATCCGCGGATACCAGGTTGGCGGCAAATCCCTGCTTTGGGCACGTCAAACCCAGCGTTGGAGCGATTTTGATTTTGAAGGCCCCGCCCGCGATGGTTTCGCGGTAGACTGGCCTATCCGTTACAAAGATATTGCACCATGGTATAGTTATGTAGAGAAATTCGCCGGCATTTCGGGTAACCGTGATGGCATTGCCGAATTGCCGGATGGTGAGTTCCTACCCGCATTCCCATTAAATACTGTTGAAGAATATTTCAGAGATCACGTAAAAAGTAAGTATAAAAACCGACATGTGATCAGCGCTCGTTGCGCCCACCTGTCAACCCCTAATCAAATCCACCTTGATCAGGGCAGGGTACAATGCCAAAGGAGAACGATCTGTGAGCGTGGCTGCCCCTTTGGTGGCTATTTCAGCGCTAACGCTACCACTATCCCCTGGGCTTTAAAATCCGGCCACGCCACATTAAGGCCGTTTTCGGTAGTGGAATCTATTATTTATGATGATAAGCTGGGCAAAGCTACCGGTGTGCGGGTTATTGACACCAATACTAAAGAAGCTATCGACTATTACGCCAAAGTAATATTTGTCAATGCCGCGGCGTTAAATACCAACCTGATATTGCTTAATTCCAAATCGCACCGTTTCCCTAATGGTTTGGGCAATGATAGCGGTGTGCTGGGTAAATATGTAGCTTTCCATAATTATTCGGCCCATATTGGAGCCGAGTATGATGGCGCTAAAGAATGGACAACAGATGGCCGTAACCCTGCCGGTGGGGGGTATATCCCAAGGTTCAGGAATGTGTACAAACAAGAAACCGACTTTTTACGCGGTTATGCTTCAGGCTTTGGCGCTTACAGATCCCCGCAGCGTAGTTGGGACGGCGTAGGTAGCAGTCTGAAAGATAACCTGGCTAACAAAGAGCTTGGCCCGTGGCGTGTAGGGTCGCACATGATGGGCGAAACCATCCCGAAGGAAAGCAATTTTGTAAGTCTTGATGACAAGCAAAAAGATGCCTGGGGCGTACCATTATTAAAGATGAACATTGATTACGACGATAACGATGAGAAGATGAAGAAGGATTATGTGGAGCAGTTAACCGAGATGTTCACCAGCGCGGGCTTTACCAACATCAAAGCCAGTACGGATAGAAGGGCACCAGGTTTGGACATCCACGAAATGGGTGGCGCACGTATGGGTAATGATCCTAAAACATCGATATTAAACAAATGGAACCAGGTACACAGCGTTAAAAACGTATTTGTTACCGACGGCGCCAGCATGACGTCAACCTCGTGCCAAAATCCGTCACTAACTTATATGGCCTTTACCGCAAGGGCCGCCGATTATGCCATGAGCGAGATGAAAAAGGGGAATATATAGTGTAGTTTTGAGTGGCGGTTATTTAAATAGTAGCAGTTGCAGTTAAAAGTAGCAGCTATTTAAAAGTAAAAGTTGTAGAAAACAGCAAATATGTAGGGGAAATTAACTGCAACTGCCAGTGCTACTGCTACTAAAACTTACTACCAGTGCTACTACAACTAAAGGCTTCGTGTAAAAAAAACACAATGTAATATTTGGAAAATGAATTTTATTCATACATTTAACGAGATAACCAAGTAGTAAACAAATTAAACTAATCATATTATTCGTATGTCTGCAAACACTTATGACGCAATAGTCATTGGCTCAGGAATTTCAGGCGGGTGGGCTGCCAAGGAACTAACACAAAAGGGTTTGAAAACCATCATGCTTGAGCGTGGCCGTAATATTGAGCACATTAAAGATTACGTAAACGCAACCAAAGATCCATGGGAATTTCCGCACAGAGGCGGCCGTACCCAGAAAATGATTGATGATTACCCGGTTCTTAAACGCGACTATCCTTTAAATGAAACCAACCTTGACTATTGGGCAAGTGATAAAGATAGTCCTTATACAGAAATTAAACGTTTCGACTGGTTCCGTGGTTACCACGTGGGCGGCCGCTCACTGATGTGGGGACGCCAATCGTACCGCTGGGCTGATGTTGATTTTGAAGCCAACTTAAAGGATGGCATCGCTGTTGACTGGCCTATCCGCTACAAAGACATCGCTCCGTGGTATAGCTACGCCGAGCAATTTGCCGGGATCTCTGGTAATAAAGATGGTTTACCTATCCTTCCTGATGGCGATTTTATGCCGCCTATGGAAATGAACGTGGTTGAAAAAGACGTTTCAAAACGCTTGAAAGAATTCTATAAAGAAGCGCGTCACATGATCATTGGTCGTACGGCTAATATCACTGTACCGCATAACAACCGTACCAACTGCCAGTACCGTAACAAATGCTGGTTGGGCTGTCCGTTCGGTGCTTATTTCAGCACACAATCGGCTACATTGCCTGCGGCTATGGCTACCGGTAATTTAACCGTTCGCCCATGGTCTATCGTTACCAAAATATTGTACGATAAGGATACCAAAAAAGCCAAAGGCGTTGAGGTATTGGATGCTGAAACCAATAAAACTTATGAATACTTCGCTAAGATCGTATTCGTAAACGCATCAACCATTAACTCGGCCTGGATCCTGATGAATTCAGCTACCGACGTTTGGGAAGGCGGCTTGGGCAGTAGCAGCGGTGAGCTTGGCCATAACCTGATGGACCACCACCTTAATGTTAGCGCTTATGGCCGGATTGAAGGTTATGAGGATAAATATTATTTCGGTCGCCGTGCAAATGGCTTCTATATCCCGCGTTATCGTAACCTTAACGGCGAAAAGCGTGATTACATCCGTGGTTTCGGTTACCAGGGTTCGGCAAGCCGCGAAGGCTGGAGCCGTGACATTGCCGAACTGAACATTGGCGGTGCGTTTAAGGATGCATTGACCGAGCCAGGTTCATGGCATATAGGTATGGGCGCTTTTGGCGAAACATTGCCTTATCATGAAAACAAGGTTACCATCGACAAAACCAAAAAAGATAAATGGGGCTTGCCTGTTGTTGCCATTGATGCCGAATTGAAAGCGAATGAGCTGAAAATGCGTATCGATATGGAAAAAGACGGCAAAGAAATGCTGGAAGCCATTGGCGCTAAAGATGTACAAACTTCAAGCACTAATCCGTTCCTTGGCCGTGGTATTCACGAAATGGGTACCGCACGTATGGGCCGTGATCCAAAAACTTCAGTATTGAACGAGTGGAACCAGGTTTGGGATGCTAAGAACGTATTTGTTACCGATGGCTCATGTATGACTTCGGCTGCATGCCAAAACCCGTCGCTCACGTATATGGCATTAACCGCACGTGCAGCCAACCATGCTGTTGAGATCCTTAAAAAAGGTGAAATTTAACCAACATCACATAAAAACAACCTAATAAAAACACCTATGACTGAAGAAAAGGACAAAACCCCAAACCCGTCGAGACGGCAATTTATTAAAAGCAGCGCTATCGCAGCCGCTGGTTTTATGATAGTTCCGCGCCATGTTTTGGGCGGTAAAGGTTTTATAGCTCCAAGCGACAAGTTATTGATTGCCGGCGTAGGTGCCGGTGGTAAAGGGCAAAGCGATATTGCTAATTTTTACAAAAGCGGCAAAGCCGAGATCGCCTTCCTGTGCGATGTTGACGACCGCAGAGCGGCAAGATCACGCAGCGATTTTCCTAAGGCAAAGTATTATAAAGACTGGCGCGAAATGTTTGACAAAGAACACAAGCATTTTGACGCGGTATCGGTTTCAACACCCGATCATAACCATGCCATTATTACCTATAATGCTATGCAGCTGAACAAACACGTGTATGTTCAGAAACCGCTGACGCATGATATTTGGGAGGCCCGTTTATTAACAGAGGCTGCCAAAAAATATAAAGTGGTTACACAAATGGGTAACCAGGGTTCATCAAATGATGGTACACGCTTACTGTCAGAATGGTATGATGCCGACCTGATTGGTGATGTGCACACCGTTTACTGCTGGACAAACCGCCCCGTTTGGCCGCAAGGTATTGCATGGCCACCGCCACAACCAAATATTCCTAAAGAATTGGATTGGGACCTGTGGCTGGGTACTGCGCCTAAAAAAGATTACGTTGATAAACTGGTTCCGTTTAACTGGCGCGGCTGGTGGGATTACGGTACCGGCGCCCTTGGCGATATGGGCTGTCACCTGGTAGAAGCACCTTTCCGAGTATTGGGGATCCAGTATGCGAAAGATGTACAGGCCAGCGTTGGCAGTGTTTATGTAGACGAGTTTAAAGAAGGTCATTTCCCTGAAAGCTGCCCTCCGTCAAGCCACATCACATTAACGTTCCCTAAAACTGACAAAACTAAAGGCGATGTTACCCTGCACTGGATGGACGGTGGTATCCAGCCTGAAAGGCCAATCGAATTGTTAGCAAGCGAAAACTTCGGTGGTGAAGAAGGTAACGGTACATTATTCATCGGTACAAAAGGAAAAATGTACGCAAGTACTTATTCTGATGCGCCTACGTTATTGCCAAAATCACTTACCAAAGACGCGAAAGCACCTCAAAAATGGGCACGTGTACCGGGCGGCGCCAATGGTCACTATGCACAGTGGGTTGAAGGCTGTATAGCAGGTTACGGTAAAACAGAGCTAAGCTCATCATTTGATAAGGCTGGCCCGCTTACTGAGGCTTTATTGATGGCTAACCTTGCGGTTCGCGGCCATGAGCTAAATGGTGGCAGGGTAAAACTGGTATGGGATAACCAGGCTATGAAAGTTACCAACTTTGATGCTGTTAACCAATATATTAAACGCGATTACCGCGAAGGTTTCGTGTTGAAAGCGTAGCTTTTTAAATTATTGAATTATTGAGTTAGCGAATTATTGATTTAATTGCTAACTCATAATTCATCAATAATTGGAAAATCAAATAACTCGATAATTCAATAATTCAGTAAATCAATAATTAAACATGAATAGAAGAGAAGCGATAGGCAGGGTAGGTTTGATCCTTGGCGGTACCATCATCGGCGCCGAGTTCTTCATCTCCGGATGTAAACCATCTTCGCCGAAAGTAAACGACCTTTTTACACAGGATGATGTGGCCCTGATGGATGAAATTGGTGAAACCATTTTACCTGCAACTTCAACCCCGGGTGCTAAAGCTGCCGAAATTGGCAAATTTATGACGGTAATGGTACAGGATTGCTATACTGCCGATGATCAGAAAATTTTCACCAAAGGCCTTAAAGACCTGAATGATGCAAGCGACAAGAAATTTGGTAAAAAGTTTTTGGAGGCTACTCCCGAGCAACGTACAGAACTGTTAACCGAGCTTGACAAAGAGCAAAAAGCCTATACCAAAACAAAAAAACCGGAAGATCCTAACCATTACTTCAGGATGCTGAAGGAATTAACCCTGCTGGGTTTCTTCACTTCAAAACCGGGTGCCACACAGGCCTTACGTTATATAGCCGTTCCTGGTAAATATGACGGTAACCTGCCATACAAAAAAGGTGATAAAGCCTGGGCAACCTAAAAAATTGCAATATCAATTGATTATACCTTTGATTTTTATAAAATTTGAATTGCTATCAAAAACAGCATTATGTAATAATGCTGTTTTTGATGTATACAATCGATTGAGAAGCGTTTAATCATCAAAAAACATCAACCCCAACAAAAACAAATGAAATTAAGATTAGGAATGATAGGCGGCGGACAAGGTGCCTTTATTGGTGCCGTACACCGCATAGCTGCCCGTATTGATGGCGAATATGAACTGGTTTGCGGCGCTTTTAGCAGTAATGCCGAAAAATCGCAAGCCAGCGGCCTTTTGCTTGGTTTACCGGCAAGCCGCTCATATAGCTCATACCAGGAACTTATCGAAAAAGAAAAACAACTGCCCGAGAACGAACGTGTGCAGGTGATCAGCATTGTAACGCCTAATCATGTGCATTTTGCCCCAACCAAAATGGCACTCGAAAATGGTTTTCATGTGGTGCTTGATAAACCGATGACCTTTTCACTTGAAGAAGCTAAAGAACTGGAGAAAGTAGTAAGTGCATCGGGTAAACTTTTTTGCCTTACGCATACTTACACCGGCTATCCAATGGTTAAAGAAGCCAAGCAACTGATCAAAGCAGGTAAGATAGGAACCGTTAGAAAAGTTTATGTTGAATATCCGCAGGGATGGTTGAGCAGCTTTTTAGAAGGAGAAGATAACAAGCAAGCCTCATGGCGTACCGATCCGGGTAAAAGCGGGATTGCAGGTGCCATGGGCGATATCGGTACACACGCATTTAACCTGGCCGAGTATGTTACCGGCTTACAGGTTACTAAAATTTGTGCGGATATTAACATCGTAGTTGAAGGCCGCAAGCTTGATGATGACGGCGCGGCGTTGTTAAAATTTAACAATGGTGCAAGCGGCGTGCTCACGGCTACCCAAATTGCAGCCGGCGAAGAAAATAATGTGAAGATAAGGGTTTATGGTGAAAAAGGCGGTTTGGAATGGCACCAGAGCGATGCTAACTCGCTTACGGTGATGTATACTGATAAACCTGCCGAAACCTGGCGCACCGGTGGTGGTTATACCAGCTCATTCGCGCAGCATAATACACGTACGCCTGCCGGTCACCCCGAAGGTTATCTGGAGGCATTCGCCAACCTGTACCGTAATTTTGCTTTGACTGTTAAAGCCGGTTTAGAAGGTAAGCAGGCCACTCCCGAAGAACTTGATTTTCCGGGTATCGAAGAAGGCGTTCGGGGAATGGCCTTTATCGAAAATGTGATAGCATCAGGTAAATCGGACGTTAAATGGACTGATTTCACTATTTAATCCACCATCTATTTAAAACAAAAAACATGACTACTATAAAAGGACCTGGCATATTTATAGCACAGTTTATAGGCGACGCGGCACCATTTAACAGCCTGGAATCTATTTGCCAGTGGGCAGCGGGTTTAGGCTACAAAGGTGTGCAACTGCCAACAAATGATACCCGTTTCATCGATTTGCAAAAAGCAGCCGAGAGCAAAACTTATGCTGACGAAATTAAAGGTATAGTTAATGCCGCGGGGTTAGAGATCACTGAGCTATCAACCCACCTTCAAGGCCAGCTGGTAGCGGTAAACCCGGTTTATGACGATCTGTTCGACGGTTTCGCACCCGAGCATTTACGTGGTAACCCGGCCGAAAGGCAAAAATGGGCTGTGCAGCAATTGAAATATGCTGCGCAGGCTTCAAAAAATTTAGGTTTAAATGCTTCGGTTACCTTTAGCGGCGCCCTGCTTTGGCCTATGGTATACCCATGGCCGCAACGCCCTGCCGGGATTGTTGAAACCGCTTTTGGTGAACTGGCTAAACGCTGGACACCGATACTGGATGTGTACGAAGAAAACGGCATCGACCTTTGCTATGAAATTCACCCGGGCGAAGACCTGCATGACGGTATCACTTACGAAATGTTCCTTGATCATGTAAAAGGCCACAAGCGTGCTAACTTGCTGTATGATCCGTCGCACCTTGTATTGCAATGTTTGGATTACCTGGAATATATCGATCTGTACCATGAGCGCATAAAAATGTTCCACGTTAAAGATGCTGAGTTTAACCCAACCGGGCGTCAGGGTGTTTACGGCGGCTACCAGAGCTGGGTTAACCGCGCCGGCCGTTTCCGCTCATTAGGTGATGGGCAGGTTGATTTTAAATCGATATTTAGTAAATTAACACAATATGATTATAAGGGATGGGCGGTGCTTGAATGGGAATGCGCGCTTAAACATCCGGAAGATGGTGCAAGAGAAGGTGCTCCGTTCATCAAAGATCATATTATCCGTGTAACTGAACGTGCTTTTGATGATTTCGCAGCATCAGGTTCTGATGATGCTTTCAACAGGAAAACGTTAGGGATCTAATTTTCGATTTCGGAATTCGGATTTTCGATTTCGGATTTATTGAATTTAAAAAACGCGTCATGCCGAACTTGTTTCGGCACCCCATAAGATAGGTATGCGAGTGCTTAGCATGGCTGCCTGGCAAGTGGGATGCTGAAGCAAGTTCAGCATGACGACATTATTTCAGACTTACGAAGTTTTTAAAACTTCGTAAGTCTGGATTCTAAAATTGTTTTTCCGTCATTGCGAGGTACGAAGCAATCCCCGATTAGCAGAGCAGCTATGCAAAGCGCTCAGTATAGTTCGCGATTGCTTCGTTCCTCGCAATGACGTAATTTGAAATTGCCACTTTGAGCTTTGCAAAGCTGGTAAATACAAAGCTGACGCAATTCAGTAAAAGCATTTTGATACAGCCAATTAACCAATTATCAAATAACCTTAAATAATTTAAAATGCAAACTATTAACCGTACACAGCTATTCAGGGCAAGCTGCCTGTCGTTGCTGGTAACCTCATTATCATTCGGTATCCGTGCCGGGATTTTGAATGACCAGGGCGTAAGATTCCATTTGAATGCTTCGCAACTGGGCACCATTGCAGCAACCGCTTTCTGGGGCTTTCCGTTGGCTATCATTGTAGGCGGCTTTATTGTCGATATCATCGGTATGAAAAAGCTGCTGGTGTCTGCCTTTGTATTTCACCTGGTTGGGATACTGCTTACCATTTTTGCCAATGGCTACTGGACGCTGTTCCTTTCTACCTTAATGATTGGTATTGCTAATGGTACGGTTGAGGCTTCATGTAACCCGCTTGTAGCTTCGCTATATACAGATAATAAAACTACAAAGCTTAATCACTTTCACCTCTGGTTTCCGGCGGGCATCGTGATCGGTACGCTCATCGTGTTCGGACTGGATACCACTTTGGCCCATGGCGTATCGCCCAAACCATACTGGATCTCGCAGGTTGAAATTGCTTTGATGCTGATCCCTACCATTGCTTATGGTTACCTGTTCTCGAAATTGGATTTCCCGGTTACCGAGCGTGTATCAGCCGGTGTAAGTACCGAGGATATGTATAAGGCATTGATCAACCCGTTGTTCCTGTTCATGATCATTTGTATGTTCGGAACAGCTATTACCGAATTATTCACCAACCAGTGGACTGACGTTTTATTCAAAACAGTTACGGACAACGCCATCCTTATTTTAACTTTTGTTGCCTCGGTACAGGTATTGGGCCGCGCGTTTGCAAGCCCGATAGTTCATCGTTTGGCACCTCAGGGAGTGCTGCTAATCTCGGCCATATTATCGGCATTGGGCATTTATCTGATGGTACACCTGCATGGTGATGCTATTTACTTCGCAGCAGTAGTTTTTGGTTTAGGGGTAGCGTTCTTTTGGCCTTGCATGATAGGCTTTGTGGCCGAAAACCTGCCGCGTACCGGTGCTGTAGGCCTAAACCTGATGGGCGGCGCGGGCATGTTCGGAGTGTCTATTTATATGATATTTATGGGCGGTTTTTACGATAAAATAATGGCTTCGAAATTACCGGCAGGTGCCAGTCTGGATGCTTACCGTTCGGCGCCGGCTGGCTCTGAAATGGCGAAGGCGTTCGATGCCGCACGGTCGGCGGCCGGTCCGGAAGTGTTAAACACAACCCTGATTATACCGGTTGTATTAATCGTGGCATTTATAGGATTGGTAATTTACATGCGCTCACGTAAAAAAACTGCTTCATTAGGCGCTATATCGGTTTAATAGGGTTTTAATTATGATAAAAAATTGTAATTTTCGCCTCATTAACCAACCCAATTAAAATTACATGATGAAAAATAGCAGGAGCTTTGTTAAGGAACAGATTTTCTGTTAGGTTATCATCGAAAACAACAATTAAACTCTTATGAAAAAAGTATTCGTTATTCTTTGTATCAGCGCGGCTTTTGCTGCCTGTGGCGGAAATTCATCAAAAAACACCGGTGGCAGCGACAGTACCCAGGGTGCAAATCAATCTGCTAAAGCGGCAAATTCTGATGCAGATACAGTTGTAGCTAAAACCGGTACCGAATCAACAGGCGGTTCTGCAGGTTCAGCAACCGGCGAAAAATTAATAGCAACGTTAGATTGCAGTACCTGTCATAAAGTTGATACCAAAGTTATCGGCCCTGCATTCCAGGATATCGCTAAAAAATATGATGCTTCACAGGCTAATATCGATATGCTTGCCAAAAAAATCATCAGTGGCGGCAGCGGTAACTGGGGCAACATAGCCATGACCCCGCACCCTTCATTACCTGAAAGTGATGCCAAAGAAATTGTACAGTACATTTTATCATTAAAAAAATAATAAGGGTAATTAAATCCGACCTTAAAGTATAATTATGACTATCGGAATTAGGGTAAAACTTTCAACAATGATGTTCCTGGAGTTCTTTATCTGGGGCGCGTGGTTTGTAACAATGGGCACTTATTTAACGGTTACGTTAAAAGCTACCGGAACGCAAAATGCTGGTGCTTACGCAACGCAATCATTAGGTGCCATTATCGCTCCTTTTGTGATCGGACTTATTGCTGATAAATACTTTTCGGCACAAAGGATCCTGGGTGTACTGCACCTGTTGGGCGCTGCCTCACTTTATTATGCAACTACCATAGCTGATTTTGATAAGTTTTACCCTAATATCCTGTTTTACATGATCATTTACATGCCAACACTGGCACTGGTAAATTCGGTTTCATTTAAGCAGATGCAAAACCCCAGTAAGGAGTTCCCTTTAATCAGGGTGTTCGGCACAGCCGGGTGGATCGTTGCAGGGATAGTTATCGGCTTATTAGGATGGGAGAAAAGCGGAACGCTTGTGCTCACCTTCAAAATGGCATCAATAGCATCTCTCATATTGGGTTTATTGAGCTTTACATTGCCTGATACCCCTCCGGTAAAAAGAGGGCAGAAGACCACATTTGGCGATATCATTGGCTTAGATTCAATCGGCTTGTTAAAAAACAGGTCGTATTTAATTTTCTTTTTGGCGTCGGTAGCTATATGTGTACCATTGGCGTTTTACTACAACTTTACCAACCCTTTTTTAAATGAAGTGGGCGTTAAAGCCGCTGCCGGTGTACAGGCCATGGGGCAGGTATCCGAGCTGGCGTTCATGGCAGCGATGCCTTTGTTTTTTGTGCGGTTCGGTGTAAAAAAAATGCTGGCTATCGGTATGCTGGCCTGGGTACTGCGGTATATATTCTTTGCCTACGGCGACGCAGGTTCAAGCTACTGGATGCTTATTGCGGGTATAGTAATGCATGGTATCTGTTACGATTTCTTCTTTGTAACCGGGCAGATCTATACCGATAATTTAGCGGGCGAGCGTTTTAAAAGCGCGGCACAGGGCTTTATTACCTTAGCTACTTATGGCGTAGGTATGCTTATAGGCTCGTACATTTCAGGCCCTATTGTTGATCATTGGAAAGTATCCGATACATCACATAACTGGCAAACCATTTGGCTTATACCTGCGGGTATTGCCGCTGTGGTATTGATATTATTCCTCGCTTTATTTAAAGATAAAACAAGCATGGCCACAAAACCAGGTTTGGATATTCAGGAACCATCAGCACAAACCGAAATATAATTATGGGATCTAATCAAAACAGGCGGTCGGCTATTAAAAGCATGATCGCGGGCACGGCCGCAATTGGCGCGTCGGGTGTATTATCTTCATTTACCACCGAAACTGAAAAACATATGCAGGCTGATGATAAGCTCAAAGGCAATATTAACCATGCTGTATGCCGCTGGTGTTACGGCGATTTTACGGTAGATCAACTTTGTGCCGCCGCTAAGGATATCGGCATAAAAGGGATCGACCTGGTTGGCCCTTCAGACTGGCCTACACTAAAAAAATATGGCTTGTTCTCCTCAATGTGCAACGGTGCCGAGATCAACCTTACCGATGGTTTTGGCGATAAACAGTTTCATGCCAAGCTGCATGAAAACTATACCAAAATGATCCCGCTGGTGGCAGAAGCCGGTTATAAAAACCTGATCTGCTTTAGCGGCAGCCGTCGCGGTAAAACCGACGAGGAAGGCTGGAATAACTGCGTTGAAGGCCTTAAACCTATGGTAGCCCTTGCCGAAAAACACAACGTAATATTGGTAATGGAACTGCTGAACAGCAAAATTGACCATAAAGATTACCAGTGCGACAGGGTAGAGTGGGGCGCGGAACTTTGCCGCAGGCTCGGTTCGGAAAACTTTAAATTGCTGTATGATATTTATCACATGCAAATTGATGAAGGCGATGTGATCCGCAATATCCGCGCTAATCATCAGTATATCGCTCATTACCATACCGGCGGTGTTCCGGGGCGTAACGAAATTGATGAAACACAGGAACTTTACTATCCGGCCATTATGCGTGCCATTGTTGAGGTAGGGCATAAGGGTTTTGTAGCGCAGGAGTTCATCCCGAAACAGAAAGATAAAATAGCTTCGCTTAAAAAGGCGGTGCATATTTGTGATGTTTAAACCTTACATCACCTTATCACTCTAAAAAGCTAAACTAATAAAACAAATACATGACAACCAGAAGAACATTTTTAGCACAAGCCGGATTAATGGCAGCAGGCGCAATGCTTGCACCGAAATTGGTATCGGCGAAAGCTTCAAATAAAGTGGGCCTGCAATTGTATAGCCTGCGCGATCAATTACCCAAAGATGTAAAAGGTGTTATTGCACAAGTGGCAAAAGCCGGTTATAATGAGGTTGAAACCTTTGGCTTTAACAAAGAAACAGGATATTGGGGATTAAAAGGTAAAGAATTTAGTCAGCTATTAAAAGATAATGGCTTAACAACTCCAAGCGGTCATTACGGACTGGACGAATACTTTGGCTCTGGTAAAACTGACGACCTGAACGCATACATTGAGGTTGCCAATACCATTGGCCAGTCGCACATTATTATCCCTTCTTTAAACCACAACTTTATTAAAACGGTTGACGACTGCAAAGGCGTTGCCGAGAAAATGAATAAGATTGCCGAGATACTGAAAGCATCGGGCTTAAAATTAGGTTACCATAACCACAACTTTGAGTGGGCGCCTGTCGGTGATACTACTTTTTACGATGTAGTACTTAACAACACCGACCCTAAACTGGTGGCCATGGAAATGGATCTTTACTGGGTAGTACGCGCCGGTAAAAACCCGGTTGAGATTTTTGAAAAACACCCCGGCCGTTTCGCTTTTGTGCATGTTAAAGACAGGGATAAAACCAATGCCGAATTAAATACAGAAATAGGTAACGGTGATATCGACTTCAAAACCATATTGGGTAAAGCTAAACTTGCGGGCATTAAGCACTTTATTGTTGAGCAGGAAAACTATACCAATATTGATCCGTATGTGAGCATTGCAAAAAGCGCTTCATATCTGAAAAATACGCTTCACGTTTAAACCAATTATTTTAGAGAGATGAAATATCCATTAATACTAACCGCCCTTTTAGCAGGAAGCTGCTTCATGGCAAACGCGCAAAATGCCAAACCTGAAGACACCGAGATTTGGGAACCGGTACCTAAAGTAGTTACGCCGGGCAAAAATTTAGGCGATGCCCCTTCAGACGCAATTATTTTGTTTAACGGTAAAGGCCTTGACGAGTGGGTTTCTGTTGAAGATAAAACCCCGGCTAAATGGCTGGTTAAAGGTGATGTACTTACCGTAAATAAAGCTACCGGTAATATTGAAACCAAAAGAACTTTCAGCAATTACCAATTGCATATTGAGTGGAAAGTGCCTGCTAACATTACAGGCAGCGGGCAGGCCCGCGGCAACAGCGGCGTGTTCTTAGCTTCGATAGGTAAAGGTGATGCAGGTTATGAGCTACAGGTTTTAGATTCGTACGAAAACAAAACTTATGTTAACGGCATGGCAGGCAGCTTGTATAAGCAAGTGATCCCACTGGCAAACCCTGGTCGCAAACCCGGCGAGTGGAATGTTTATGATGTAATTTGGACCGCTCCTGTATTTAACGAAGACGGTTCATTGAAATCGGCAGCAAGAGCTACCGTGTTTTTCAATGGCGTGTTGGTTGAAAACAACTTTGAGCTGCTTGGTCCTACTCAATACATCGGCAAACCATCTTATGAAGGTAAAAAACATGGCCCGTCGCCAATTAAGTTACAGGCCCATGGCGATAAGAGCGAGCCGCTTAGCTTCCGCAATATTTGGGTAAGAGAGCTGTAAGCAACGCTACTAATTTTTGAACATATGATAAGCCTCCTGGTAATGCCGGGAGGCTTTTTTTATGGTACCGTATTTAATATTCTAAAGGCAGAATCTACGGATGCTTAACGCTGTATTCGTTTATATATCGCTATCTGCTAATCCGTTTGTTAGCTTTAGTTTGGTGCATTCCGCTTTCAGTTTTATGTGATTGGTTTTTTTTGTCTACATTAAACTTATAAATATTATAGCCGTATAAGCTAACTATAAACCATTTCTGTTTCTCTTTTTAAGGAGCGGATTTTCAGGAACATTAAAACTCAACACAGCCTGTTATTTTGAATATCTATAAATATTTGTTTGTTGTGGTTGCCTTGCTGAGTGCCCGAAACGGGTTTTCGCAGGATAGGAACCTTAAGTTTGAACATATCGGTACCCGGGAGGGCTTATCACAAATTAATGTAAGTACCATAATTCAGGATAGCCGGGGTTTTATGTGGATAGGTACCCGCGACGGCCTTAACCGGTATGACGGGTACAGCTTTGTGATATATAAACACAGTATCCAGGATGATAATTCATTAAGCAGTAACCTGATATCAGATATTGCCGAAGATAAAGAGGGCAACATATGGCTCGCTACACTTTTTGGCCTAAATAAACTCGACCGTAAAACAGGTAAGTTTATACATTACTTTCATGACAGCGCCAATTCAAACAGCATCTCAAGTAATTTTGTAAACAGGCTGATATTTGATCATGATGGTATTTTATGGATAGGCAGCCAAAAAGGCGGGCTCGACAGGTTTGATATCTACCAAAATAAATTTACCCATTACAAACACAACGAGGCCGACCTGTCGTCATTAAGTGACGATGATGTTACCGCGTTAAAGGAAGACTCCAAACACCGTTTATGGGTTGGTACCCTGGGCCACGGCCTTAACCTGTTTGAAAGAAAGAAGGAAACTTTTACACGATATCAAAGCCAGCCGGGAGTAAATGCCAGCATTTCAGGAGGGTATGTAAGTACTATTTATGAAGATATTGCGGGCAGGTTATGGGTAGGAACCGAAGATGGCGGGCTTAATTTATTTGACCCGGGAAAAGGCACATTTAAACATTACCTCCAGAATAAAAAAGATTCGGGCACCATCTCGGGCTATACTGTTTTGGCATTAAGCATGGACCTGAACGGTAATTTGTGGGTAGGTACCGAAAATAATGGCGTTAATATCCTGAACCCGGTTACCGGAAAAATAACAGGCTATAAGCATGATGATATTGACAGGGGCAGTATGAATGGTAATTCCATTTACAGTATTTGCCGGGACAGGATGGGTAATATGTGGCTGGGGGCATTTAGTGGCGGCATTAACCTGTATAAGCGCAGTACCGAAAGCTTTTCGCATTTCAGGCATAGCTCATCGCCAAACAGCCTGGCCAATAATTTTGTACTTTGTCTGCATGAAGATCAGGATAGTAATATTTGGGTAGGTACCGACGGGGGCGGCGTTAATGTGTTTAACAAGGATGGTACCGTTAAACACTATATGAATGATCCGGCTAATGCCAATAGCCTGACAGGAAATTATGTATTGAACATCATCCAGGATTTTAAGGGTGACTTTTGGATAGGTACCTGGGCTGATGGCTTGTGCCGGTTTAATCCCACCACGGGCAAATTTACCGGCTTTAAACATGACCTGGCAAAACCCGGCAGCTTAAGTAATAATAATGTTTATGCCCTTACCCAAACCCGCGATAACCGCATTTGGGTAGGCACCTATAACGGCGGCCTCGACCTGTATGACGAAAAGTCAAGTACATTTTCGGCTTTTAATTATGATCCTAATGATCCTAAAAGTATCAGCAGCGATAGGATCTATTCCCTGCTTGAGGATCATAACGGCAATTTTTGGGTCGGCACTTTTGATGCCGGCCTCAATTTGATGGATAGGAAAACAGGTACCTTCACCCGGTTTCAGCACGACGAGAGGCGTAACAGCATCAGCAATAACAGCGTCCCCGATTTGTTTGAGGATAGTAAAGGCCGCATCTGGATTAGTACACTTTCGGGGCTTAATCTATTTAACCCGGTTACCAAACATTTTACCGCGTTTACAACCAAAAATGGCTTACCAAGCGATGTTATTTATGCTGTGCGCGAAGATAAGTTGGGCACCATATGGGTTAGCACCAATAATGGCTTATCCAACTATGATCCGGTTAAGAATACCTTTAAAAACTATACTATTGAAGATGGTTTACAGGATGAAGAGTTTAAATCACATTCGGCCCTGCAAACTAAGGATGGCAGGATCTTTTTTGGAGGGATTAACGGTTTCAATTCCTTTACACCCGGACAGATTTTAAAACCATCCGCCTTTATGCCCCTGGTTATCACCAATTTTCAATTGTTCAATAAAACCGTGAAAATTGCTCTCGGCAAGGATGACCCATCTCCCTTGAAACAAGATATAAGTGATACCAAATCAATCAAATTATCCTATACTCAATCTGTAATTACATTACAGTATGCGGCGCTTGATTACTCTTCATCGGATAAAAAGAAGTACAGTTACATACTCGAAAACTTCGACACAGACTGGAACAACGTGGGAAGCCGGAATACTGCTTCATACACCAATTTGCCACCGGGCGAGTATACATTTAAATTAAAGTATCAGAATACGTCAGGGTTATGGTCGCCGCCTTCAGCGGGATTAAAAATTACCATTGTGCCGCCGTTTTGGTTAACCTGGTGGTTTAAATTAATTGCCGCGGCAACCATAATTGCTTTGGTATACTTTATTTTTAAATACCGGATTAAATTTCTGAAGGCACAAAAAACCGTACTGGAGCGCCAGGTAAAGGAACGTACCGAAAGCCTGGTAAAAATGACAGCGAATGAACGCCTGGCCCGCGAGGCATCAGAAAAAGCCCGTGAAGAAGCCGAAAGCGCCAATAAAGCCAAGAGTATTTTCCTGGCTACCATGAGCCATGAAATCCGGACACCTATGAACGGTGTTATCGGTATGGCAACATTGCTGGCCAGTACCCGGCTTACCAGTGAGCAGGAGGAGTATACCGAAACCATAAAAAATTGCGGCGACGCCCTGTTAACGGTTATCAATGACATTCTTGATTTCTCTAAAATTGAATCGGGCAATATGGAGCTTGATGAAGAGGATTTTGACCTGCGTGATTGTATAGAAGGCGTTTTGGATGTTTTTGCTGAGAAAGCTTCGCGGTTAAATCTTGACCTGGTTTACCAGGTTGAGCATAATGTGCCGGTACAAATTATTTCCGATTCGATACGTCTTCGACAGATCCTGATTAACCTGGTAGGCAATGCGGTAAAATTCACAACCCAGGGCGAAGTTTTTATACTGGTAGGGGTAAAAGAGCAAAAAGATGACGACCTGGAATTGATCTTTAAAATAAGGGATACAGGCATCGGCATTGCCGAGGATAAACTGGAGCGTTTGTTTAAGCCGTTTTCGCAGGTTGATTCAAGTACCACACGTAAGTATGGGGGCACCGGTTTGGGTTTGGCTATAAGCGAAAAACTGGTGAAGCTAATGGGTGGCGAAATCAGCGTACAAAGCGAAATAGGCAGAGGGACTACTTTCTCGTTCACCATAAAATCAAAAGTGGGACAAAAGGTAAAACGAAATTACGTTTACCTTAACCTTACCGAGCTTGAAAACAAGCGTATTTTATTTGTTGATGACAATGCTACCAATCGCGATATAATTGACACGCAACTGAGGCAGTGGAAATATGAGCCTGTAGTTGTGGCATCGGCAACTGAGGCATTGAAAGTGCTTAACGATCAGGATGAGCATGTTGACTTGCTGATAACAGATATGAGCATGCCCGAAATGGATGGCCTGCAGCTGGCTAAAGAAGTAAAACTGAAATTTCCTGAAATGCCTATTGTGTTATTAAGCTCGATAGGCAGCGAACAAAGTAAGCGGGAAGACAATGTATTTAATGCGGTATTAACTAAGCCAACAAAGCATAACCTGTTACATAAGCATATAGTTGAGCAGTTAAAAGCTGGCAGCAGTATTAAAACTGAGTACCACCAGGTGCAAACGGCGTTTTCGAAAGATTTTGCTAAAAATTACCCCATGAGCATCCTGATAGCCGAGGATAACCTAATAAACCAGAAACTTGCTATGCATATGTTAAGTAAAATGGGCTATAGCGCCGATATTGCCGAAAATGGCCATGCTGCGTTAAATGCTATGGTAACAAAACATTACAACCTCGTTTTGATGGATGTACAAATGCCCGATATGGATGGTTTGGAAGCAACGCGCTTTATCCGTAGTAACATGCAGGACCAGCCGGTAATTATTGCCATGACCGCTAACGCCATGCCCGAAGATAAGCAGGCTTGTATTGACGCCGGCATGAATGATTACCTGAGCAAGCCCATGAAACTTTCTGACTTAATGGAGATGCTTGAAAGATGGGGTAAATATATAAACGGACATAATACAAGTTTAATGAATTGACATTATATTTACTCCGAAAATACCAGGCCATTATGAACCTTTTTGTTAAATCATCTATCGCTTTTTTTTCCTGTTTATTTATCGCTGCAGTGGCATTGGCAAATGCGCCCGCGCGCAACTATTATCAGCTTAAAATATATCACTACAAAACCCAGGCACAGGAAAGTACCATTGAAAAATATTTACAACAAGCCTATATACCTGCGCTGCACCGGGCCGGTATTAAAAATGTAGGCGTATTTAAACCCATAAGCCAGGTAGATACCGCGAAGCTGTTATATGTATTTACACCCTTTCAATCATGGGATAAGTTAATGGGTATCGATCAAAAGTTACAGGCCGATGCGGCGTATCTTGCCGATGGAAAGGATTACATTGACGCCGCTTATAATGAGCAGCCTTATACCCGTTTGGAAACAATTATACTGCAGGCTTTTCCGGGCATGCCTTCAACAGCGGTGCCTAATTTGACCGCTAACAAAGCCGATAGGGTTTATGAATTGCGCAGCTACGAAAGTCCTACCGAAAAATATAATGTCAATAAGGTAACCATGTTTAATGTGGGCGATGAAATAGGCCTGTTTAAACGGCTTGGTTTTAATGCCGTTTTTTATTCGGAGGTTATTGCGGGCAGTCATATGCCTAATTTAATGTACATGACCACTTTTAACAGTAAAGAAGACCGGGACAAACATTGGGACACTTTTGGTAAAGATACTTACTGGAAAACGCTTTCGGCTAAAGCCGAGTACCAGCATAACGTTTCCCATGCTGATATTATCTTTCTCCGTCCGGCAGATTACTCTGATTTTTAGGTTGCCGGCAGGTTCAACTTATGGACTTGCACCAGAGGTGCAAAAGGTTTGTAGTATCTAAGAGTCTATTTAAAAATGACTGTTTTGAATGTAGAGACGCATAATTGCGTCTCCTGGTTGCAAATCAGGTCAGATCAAATGCAGTATCTTAAATTGCATGTGGGAGACGCAATTATGCGTCTCTACAAAAGAGATTCCTCTCATTTTTAAACAGCATCTAAATGAATTGCATTTTTAGTGTGCCAGGGTTACACAACATCTCCGTCTGGAACAACTCAACGGTATAAAAATAAATCAGCGCCATCAACGCAATCAAAAATCAATCAACGGTCGGTATTGAATATTTTGTCCGATATCGATCGCTTTTTCAAAATTAAAAACATGTAACTTATTAATAGTTAATGTTTTAACATTGGTATAGCTCTTGCAAAACCTTATCCAAATTTATCACAATGGATAAGGAAATTACACTTGAAGTTACAGCTGCCAAACGCAAAAAAAGCGCGGTTGTCATCATTGTCAGCATAGCTGTTTTGGTGCTTGCCGTAATGCTTTTGCGGGGATATATTAAATCAACCATTACCAGGGCCGAAATTACAACCGCCAAAGTTGAAATCGGCAATATCGAAAATACCATAAACGCCACTGGCGAGGTTTTGCCTGAGTTTGAAGAAATTATCACTAGCCCGATAAATGCTTCTATCAAAAGTGCGCTGATGGATGCCGGTAATAAGGTTAAAGCCGGCCAATCGATATTAACGCTGGATAAATCGGCTACCCAAACCGATTTTGAAAAACAAAAGTTTCAGCTCGAAACCAAACGCACGGAGATCAGCAAACTCAAGCTCGATCTGAACAAAAGCTTCTACGACATTCAATCCAATAATAATATTAAACAACTCCACATCAGCAACCTTGCCGATGCCGTTGAAAATGCCAAACGCCTGTATAAAGCCGGCGGCGGTACCCGCGAAAATATTGAACAGGCCGAGCTTAACCTCAAAGTTGCACAGCTTGAAAAAAAGCAACTGGAAAACGAGATCAAAAGCAAGCAGCAAACCATGCAGCTGGAGATTAAAGAAGCCGAAATAGCTGCAGATATCCAGCAGAATGATCTTAAAGAATTACAACGCAAACTTGACCTGGCCAATGTGGTGGCAACACGGGCAGGGGTGATCACCTATGTGAACAAAAATATTGGCGCCAATATCCACGAAGGTGAAACCCTGGCCCGTATCGCCGACCTGGGCAGTTTCAGGATCCAGGGCAGTATTTCTGATAACTCTGCTGATCAGCTGCATAGCGGCTTGCCGGTTATTGTACGGATCAATGATGATCAGTTAAGGGGACATGTAAGCAACGTATCCCCATCGGTACAAAACAGCATCATTTCTTTTGATGTACAGTTGGACGACCGGGCCAGCAAATTGCTCCGGCCCAATATGAAAGTCGACGTTTTTTTGGTGACGGCTACACATAATAAAATTATGCGCGTGGCTAATGGCCCGGCATTTAAAGGCCCTTCTGTTCAGGACATTTTTGTGCTGAACAATGGTAAAGCCGAACGCCGCACGGTACATATCGGTCTCACCAATTTTGATTATGTGGAGATCCGGGACGGCTTAAAACCCGGTGATGTGGTGATCACATCCGATATGAGCGAATATAAAAACTCGATGGAAGTGACAGTGAAATAATAAAACAACCACGTCATTGCGAGGAACGAAGCAATCCCCGACTTACAGAGCGGATTTGCACAGTTTGGGATTGCTTCGTTCCTCTCGCCGCTGTTGGTGTTGTCACCAACAGCTCTACGCCAGGCTTTTGAATACGGTTTTCCGTGATTACAAAATTATTGGGGTAAAAAGTTGTTGGTGACAACACCAACAACGGCGAGGGTAACCATAACAAATTAAAAACGAACCCGTCATTGCGAGGAACGAAGCAATCGCGAACAATACAGTGCGGATTTGCTAATCGGGGATTGCTTCGTTCCTCGCAATGACGGTTGAAAAATGACATAAGTAATGAAATTTCTATACACCATATTATTATTAACCATAACCACAGGAGCGCTGGCTCACAGTGGCGCCGACACCCTGCGGCTAACGCTGCAGCAGGTGGTTGACATGGCCAAAGCCAATTCAATAGCCGCCAAGCAGGCTGCTACTGTACGCGAAACCAAGTACTGGGAATACCGCACCTACAAATCAAACTACCAGCCGCAGCTGGCATTAAGCGGTACTTTACCTGGATATACTAAAACATTTTCGCAGGTGCAGCAGCCTGACGGTACTATACTTTTCCAGCCTATTCATAACGATAACTCATCATTACAGCTTAACTTTAGCCAAAGTATTACTGCTACCGGCGGTACTATTTATGGTACTACACAATTACAGCGGTTTGATGATTTTGACAGGCATAATGTATTGTATAACGGTATCCCTTACGGTATAAATTATTCACAGCCGCTGTTTCAGTTCAACAGCCTTAAATGGGATAAAAAAATTGAGCCTTTAAAGTTTAATGAAAGCAAACAGGTTTACATTGAAGCCCAGGAAAAGATTGCTGTTGACGTGGAAGGGTACTTTTTCGACCTGCTGCTGGCCCAGGTAAACCTCAAGATTGCCGAAACCAACTTAACTAATACCCAGGGGATATTAAAGGTAGCCAATCTCAAGTACGAGTTAGGAAAGGTATCTAAAAACGAAATCCTGCAATTGCAGCTGGAAAAGATCAACGCGCAGAAAGCCGTTGGTACAGCGAGGCGCGATATGGAGATTGCTACACTGAACCTGCGCAGTTTTACGGGGCAGGAGGGGAGTGAGCGGATAGTGCTGGTAGTACCGAAAAATATTAGTCAGATGACCGTTTCATCAGATAAAGTGCTGGCCGAAGCTTACGCCAACCGCTCGGATGCAATCGCTTTTTCACGCCGTATTGCAGAAGCAAAACGCGATGTGGCTAAAGCCAAAGGGCAAAATGGTTTAACCGCCACACTTACCGCCAGCCTGGGCTTTTCAAATACAGCTACCAATATTCCTGATGTATACAAGAACCCTCAAAACCAGCAATTGCTGCAGGTACAGCTTTCTATACCGATACTGGATTGGGGCAGATCCAAGTCCCGTGCTAAAACGGCTTTGGCCAACCAGCAGTTTACCGAGTATGCTGTTGAGCAGGATAAACAAACTTTTAAACAGCAGATAGTAACCCAGGTATCGCTTTTTAATGTAATGAAAGAGCAACTGGTTTATACCGCGCAGGCCGATAGCATAGCCGCCGAAAAATACCAGATAGCACGTGAACGCTATGTTTTAGGCGACCTGAGCATTACCGACCTTGGCATTGCCTTCCGCGAAAATGACCAGGCCCAGCGCGATTATGTAGCCGCCCTCCGTGATTTTTGGGGAGCTTACTACCAGTTGCGTTACCTTTCGCTCTATGATTTTGAAACAAACAAGAAAATAACTTATAACTAAATCAATAATTTATTTAACAAAAATCTAAACACATAAACGATAAAAATCACTAAATCACTAAATCACTAAATCACTAAATCACTAAATCACTAATTCATTAAATCAATAATTAATCACTCATGATACGTTTACAAAACATTGAAAAGGTATACCGTACTGATACCGTAGAAACCCTGGCCCTGAACAGCGTAAGCCTTGACATTGCCAAAGGCGAATTTTTATCCATCATGGGCCCCTCGGGCTGTGGCAAAAGCACCCTGCTTAACATCATGGGCCTGCTCGACGCGCCCTCAAAAGGACAAATCAGGATTGACGATCAAAAAACAGAAGGTATGAATGATAAACAACTGGCAGCTTTCCGCAATAAAAAGCTGGGTTTCATTTTTCAAAGCTATCATCTTATTAACGACCTGCAGGTGCTTGACAATGTAGAGCTGCCGTTGCTTTACCGCGATACCACCGCCAAACAGCGCCGTGAGCTGGCTGCCGAAGCACTGGAAAAGGTAGGGCTTGCTAACCGTTTGAAACATTTTCCTACACAACTGTCTGGTGGTCAGCGGCAGCGTGTGGCCATAGCCAGGGCCATTGTAGGCAAGCCCGAAATTATTTTGGCCGACGAGCCTACCGGCAACCTGGATAGCGCCATGGGCAACGAAATTATGGAGATCCTCTTGAACCTTAATCGCAATGACGGCACTACGATAGTAATGGTAACCCACGATGAAAATATGGCCCATAAAACCCACCGTTTGGTACGCCTGTTTGATGGCGCCCAGGTTCAGTAATTAACCGGTTTTAACATTAGAAGTTATGCTTAAAAATTATTTTAAAATAGCCATAGCGGTACTTAAGCGCCGCAAGTTTTTTACGTTTATCAGCTTGTTTGGCATCAGCTTTACACTTACCATATTAATGGTAGTTACCTCTTTTGCCGATAAGATGTTTGGTCCTAATTACCCGGATAACAAGCGCGATAGGTCGTTATATGTGATTGAACATGAGGAGTTTGATGATAAAACGCAGGGGATGAATAAAGGGCCCATGTCGTTTTACTTCCTCAATCACTATGCGGCCAGTATGAAAACACCGGCAAAGGTCGCCATTTCATCAATGTTCACTTTTACCAATACGTATGTGAATAATAAAAAGATCAGTATCAGCCTGAAATTTGCCAACGCCGATTATTGGGATGTGCTTGATTACCAATTTTTAGAAGGACGGCCCTTTACAAAACAGCAAATTGATAATGCCGAAAAGGTAGCAGTTATATCTGAAGATACACGGAGGGATTACTTTGGCGATATACCATCAGTAGTTGGTAAATACATCGAGGCAGATAATGTTAAATACCGGGTTTTAGGCGTGGTTAAAGATGTTCCTGCAACTTTGTTTACCCTTTATGCAGATATCTACCTGCCGTATACCGTATCTAAAAATGATTACAGGAATAAAGATTTCGGCGGCAACTATTCGGCTATTTTAATGGGAAATTCAAAAGACGATCTTCCCAAAATGAAAAACGAGTTCGCAAATGTTATCTCTCGCATTTCGATGAAAGACAAGCAGTTTAACCACCTGTATTGTTATGCCGATAGTTATTTTAACACGCTCGTGCGTACTATGGCCGGTAGAAAGGAGAATTCCGGGATGGCCACGTTCGTTGTCATCATATCTATATTCGTTTTCCTGTTTTTACTGCTGCCAACCTTAAACCTGGTGAATATCAACATCACCCGCATTATGGAGCGTTCGTCGGAGATTGGTGTTCGTAAGGCATTTGGTGCTTCGTCAAAAACACTGGTTTACCAGTTTATTATCGAAAATATTATTCTTACATTTTTAGGTGGGCTTATCGGGGTGGTATTATCTGTTATTGTTATAAAAATAATTAACGGGGCCAATCTTATAGCCCATCTTGAACTTACTTTAAACTTTACCGTGTTGTTTTACAGCCTGCTCACCTGTATTTTCTTCGGACTACTATCGGGCGTATATCCGGCCTGGCGCATGTCGCGGCTCAACGTGGTAACGGCTTTAAAGGCGTAATAAAATCAATTGACATTTTAATCTAAATATTATGTTTAAGCATTTATTTAAACTAATCTGGAATAAAAAGAAACAAAACTTTCTACTTATTTCCGAGATGCTGATCTCCTTTATGGTGATTTTCGCAGTATTCACACTGGTTGTGTATTACTACAGTAACTACAAAAACGCTATGGGCTTTGACTATGACAAGGTTTGGGTAATTAATTATAGTAATTCTGTCAAATCAACCCGTGCCGATTCATTGAGCTTGTTTTATGAAACTTTAAAGCAAACTATAAAATCAATGCCTCAAATTGAGGATGCGAGCTTTGTAAGCAGTAACTCGCCCTTTTCGTTTAACCAAAGCAATGGCGGAGTTGAATATAAAAAGAGACATCTTAATAGCGTTGATTTTTTTACAGCGGATAATGATTATCCAAATGTTGTGAAAGTTAAAGTACTTGAAGGGCGTTGGTTTGGCAAACAGGATATAGTATACAAAAATAAGCCCGTGGTTATTAATCAATCGCTTAAGGAAGAGGTATTTGGAAAAGAAAGCGCTATAGGTAAGATTTTAGGTAATGAAAAAGATAAAGAAGCCGATAAAATGCGCATTATTGGCGTAGTGGCCGATATGAAAATAAGAGGTGATTATAAACCTGCCGGCCTTGGCCTTTATAATAGACTAGATACCGGCTCATTCAAGTGGATAGGTACTATACTGGTAAAGGTGCGCCCTACTGCCGACGCTGCTTTTGAAAGCCGTTTGTACAAAACCGTATCGAACGCCATGAAAGAGTCAAATGTAGAAATAGAGCATTTAGATAATAAACTTAAAAAGATAAATCAGGTATCCATTGTACCGGCCATCATTTTGCTTGTAGTGGCTACTTTTTTGATTATCAATGTAGCTTTGGGTTTGTTTGGTGTGTTATGGTATAATATTAACAAGCGCCGCTCGGAGATCGGGCTAAGGCGGGCAATTGGCGCAACTGGTAAATCGGTATCATGGCAACTGGTGAGCGAATCATTGATATTAGCTACAATATCATTAGTTGTGGGTTCGTTTTTTGCGGTGCAGTTCCCGCTGATGAATGTTTTTGATATGCCGGCCACCGTTTACATTATGGCTATTTTGTTGTCGGTTGTTTTTATTTATGCACTGGTGCTTCTTTGCTCATTGTATCCCGGCAAACAGGCT
Source organism: Mucilaginibacter sp. R-33 (assembly GCF_049949235.1). Taxonomy (NCBI): domain Bacteria; kingdom Pseudomonadati; phylum Bacteroidota; class Sphingobacteriia; order Sphingobacteriales; family Sphingobacteriaceae; genus Mucilaginibacter; species Mucilaginibacter sp. R-33. Next base: position 2,895,069 of record NZ_CP188089.1, on the reverse strand, counting down.
GCGGCTATTTACCCGGCTGTTGCTTTACACGAAGAATAATTACGATATTGACCGCTTGTTATGATATTGGTTATTGATGATGATATTGCCGTACGCACCTCGCTTATCCTGCTGCTAAAAAGCGAGGGGTATGATATTGCAGGTACCGATGAGCCTGCCGAAGCCCTTAAGATCATTAAGAAAAAGGCTCCTGAGTTGGTCATTTTAGATCTTAATTTTTCGATAGATACATCAGGACAGGAGGGAATGGAACTGCTTGCAAAGATCAAAGCTTTTAACAGCGCTATCCCCGTGATTCTTATCACCGGCTGGGGGAGCATTGAATTGGCAGTTAAAGGTATGAAACTGGGCGCCAATGATTTCATCAATAAGCCGTGGAATAACGAGTACCTTATTCAATCGGTTAAAACCCTGCTCGATCTGCAGGATAAAAAGACCGAACACCATACCCGTAAGCAGCTGGATAAAACCTACAATTTTGAAAATATTGTAGGCGAAGATCCCCGGATGCTCGATATCCTGGAAACCATTGGCCGGGTAGCCCCAACCGATGCATCGGTGCTGATTATGGGCGAAAGCGGCACAGGTAAAGAGCTGATAGCCGAGGCCATTCACCAAAATAGCCTGCGCCGTAATAAGCCGTTTATTAAAGTAAACCTTGGTGGCATCTCAACATCGTTGTTTGAAAGCGAAATGTTCGGTCATATCCGAGGTGCTTTTACCGATGCCCGGTTTGACAGGGTAGGCCGCTTTGAAATGGCCAACAAAGGCACCATTTTTTTAGATGAAATAGGCGACCTGGATGCCGGCAGCCAGGTAAAGCTGCTCCGCGTATTGCAGGACCGCACCTATGAAGTATTGGGCAGCAGTCGCACCAAAACCGTTGATACCCGTGTTGTTTGCGCCACAAATAAAAACCTTAACGAGATGGTGGCCCGGGGTACTTTTCGCGAGGATTTGCTGTACCGAATCAACCTGATCACTGTTTACCTGCCCGCCCTGCGCGAGCGGCCAAAGGATATCCCATTGCTGGTTAGCTTTTTTATTAATAACTTAAAGCAGATCTATAACCGGCCCAATTTGTCGGTAGCACCATCGGCTATGAAGTGGTTACAGCAGTTGCCTTTACCGGGCAATATACGGCAGTTGAAAAACCTGGTGGAGCGCTCCATTTTGGTGAGCCGCAGGGATGAACTGGGCATTGATGACTTCCGGTCGCAGCTGGAAATGTCGCCCATAAAAAAGGGGAGTATCCAGTTGCCGGGCGTGGGCACATTAACTTTAGAAGAGGTTGAGGTAGAGATGATAAAACGGGCTTTAGATCATCATAAAAACAAGATAAGCAAGGCAGCCGCTGCTTTGGGGCTTACGCGCAGCGCCCTGTACCGGCGGCTCGAGAAATACCAGATCCCGTACGATGAAGCTGAGGACTAAATACATTTTATTCGTAGTGATCCTGCACCTGCTAACCCTGGTGCTTACTTATTTTATTTTCAAAGATAACAAGATCTATTTTATCATATCGGAGGTGGTTGTGATCATCTCTTCGGTAATCGCCTTGCAGCTTTACCGGCAACTCATTCAGCCACTAAAAATGCTGATGCAGGGCGTTGAGGCTATTAAAGACAAAGATTTTAATGTGAAATTCCTTTCAACAGGTAAGCACGAGGTTGACGCGCTGATTGATGTTTATAACCAAATGATGGACGAGCTAAGAACCGAACGGACACGACAGGAGCAGCAGCATTTCTTTTTAGAAAAGCTGATCCATACTTCGCCAACGGGGATCATCATCCTTGATTTTGATGACCGTGTACAACAGGTAAACCCTAAAGCGCTGCAGGCGCTGAACATGAGCGAAAAAGACCTGATAGGTGAACTGATCGGAGAATTGAAACACCCGCTCTTCGCACAGATCAAAGCCCTTAAATCGGGCGAAACTATGGTGGTTAAGCTGGATGGAATCAACTCATTCAAACTGCAGAAATCGCACTTTATCGACCGGGGATTTTCGCGCCATTTTATTATGCTGGAGGATTTGACCGCTGAGATCCTGGCAGCCGAAAAAAAGGTTTATGGTAAAGTGATCAGGATGATGGCGCATGAGGTGAACAATACCATCGGCCCGGTTAATTCCATCATGCAATCGGCCATGAAAACCGACAAGCTTTGGGCTGGTCATGATTTCGACCCGATAAAAGACGCCCTGCAGGTTGCAATGGACAGGAACCAAAACCTCAACCTGTTCATGCGCAATTTTGCCGATTTGGTGAAGCTGCCGCCGGCCAACAAACAACCGGTTGTATTGCAAAAGCTCTTAGCTTCGGTAGTAAAGCTGATGAATATCCGTGCTGAAGAAAAAAATGTGGCGTTAGTCCTTCATCTACCCGAAGAACCGGTTAATATCATGGCTGATGAACAACAACTGGAGCAGGCATTCATCAACATTGTAAAAAACGCTATTGAGGCTATTGATGACCAGGGGGCGGTGACCTTTACCATCAATCCCAAAGAAAAAAAACTTACTATTGCCGATACAGGAAAGGGCATTAGCCCCGAACAAAATGCCAACCTGTTTACCCCATTCTTCAGCACCAAAAAAGACGGGCAGGGCATAGGCCTAACCCTGGTGCGCGAAATCATGCTGAATCATGGATTTGAGTTTTCGCTGAAAACTGTTGCCGAAAGGCAAACGGAGTTTGTGGTTTATTTTTGATTGGCTTTTATATTTTACAGATAAACTGTTTAATTCAATTGTTTTTAATTGTAGAGACGCATAATTGCGTCTCCCGAATGCAAATTACGGCAAGTAAAAAAACGACGAGGAAAGCCGCTTGTCCTACGAGAGACGCAATTATGCGTCTCTACCCAAAAAATCGAATTGCATTTCGCCGCCGCTCAGCCCCAGCCGAGTGGCAACTATCAAGCGGCCTCCGGCCGCCGTGGCAAAAGCCGGCCAGGGAAGAGGGTTGTGCCTTGTCAATAAAAATTCAACATTGTATTAGTTTTTGCTTAATCCTTTTAGTAATGTTGTAAACCAATTTAAATGTTACCTTAACAGATAATCACTGCAATTACATCTACTATGCAAAGACGGCATTTTATCAAAATTTCTGCGGCTACATCGGCTGCCATGCTTTTCAGCAAACTTACTTATTCGGCCTCAAACGGTGCCGTGATGATGAACGCTCCTGATGAGGTTTGGGCTCAATCCGGTACCGATTGGGTTAAGCTTAACCCATCAAACGGCTCGCATTACAACTATAAAGAAATCAGCGTAACTCTTAAAACTAATGGCAATGCGCTTGGTGTGTATGCTTCATCACCGAAGCAGGAACTAAATAGCTTAAGGTTAAAATGGAAGCACAATACCGCCGCTTCAGCTAAATTCCTGGGCGATCATTGGGAGCGATCTTACGGGGACCTGCAATGGAAAACCATAGCTGCCGGCATTAAAAATCCGTGGTATGTAATTATACACGACGATAAACAAACGGCATGCTTCGGGGTAAAAACCGGTGCTAATAGTATTTGCTGGTGGGGCGTAAATAATGACAGCATTGAACTTACCCTGGATACAACTTCGGGTGGGGTAGGTGTGTTGCTGGGCGACAGGCAATTGCATGCTGCCGATATCATAACTACCAATGCTAAAACAGGAGAGAATACTTTTGCCGCGACCCATCGCTTTTGTAAACTAATGTGCGAAAAGCCGCGGATCCCCAAACAACCGGTATATGGTATTAACGACTGGTATTTTGCCTATGGCAACAACTCGGCCGAACTTATCAAAAAAACCACTGCGATGATGGCCGAACTGGTTACCGATCATAGCAACAAACCATTTTCGGTAATTGATGCCGGTTGGGCCACTTATTCGCCATTATTGCCCGGTGATGGTGGCTGGAATGATGATTTTTCAAAGCCCAATGATAAGTTTAAGGATATGCATGCGCTGGGCGATGAGATCAAAAAATTAGGTATGCGCCCAGGCTTATGGATGCGCCCGCTTTGCGCAAGGCACGATGAAAAAGCCAGCTTGCTTTCGCCAAAGATTCCCGGCCGTGATGATCCTAAAAACCCAACGCTCGACCCAACTATCCCCGAAAATATAGCACGCATCCAACATAACTTCGATGTATACAAGCAATGGGGCTACGAAATGGTGAAGCACGATTTTTCAACTTATGATATCTCCGGTCGCTGGGGTTTTGATATGAAGGATAGCTTTACTTCGCCGGGCTGGCATTTTAACGATAGGAGCAAGACCAATGCCGAGATCATCCTGCACCTATACCGCTCCATCCGTGAAGCCGCGGGTGATGGCATTTATGTGATTGGCTGTAATACGATGAGCCACCTGTCGGCCGGGGTATTTGAACTTTGCCGTATCGGCGATGATACCAGTGGTCATGAATGGGCGCGTACCCGTAAAATGGGCGTTAACACGCTCGCTTTCCGCCTGCCGCAGCACAATGCCTTTTATGCGGTAGATGGCGATTGCGTGGGTCTCACTAAAGATATTGAATGGAAAAGGAACAAGCAGTGGCTGCAATTATTAGCCGAAAGCGGCGCGCCGCTGTTCATCTCCGGTCAGCCCGAAGCCATGGGCGAAGAACAAAAGAAAGCGGTAAAAACAGCCTTTGCACAAGCCGCTAAAGTACAGCCATTGGGCCAGCCATTAGATTGGATAGAAACCATGTTGCCAACCAAATGGAAACTAAACGGCAGGGTGGTTGATTTTGATTGGGCGTAAACCAAGAGGGGGGCTTGTCACCCTGAGCCAGTCGAAGGGGCGCGCGCCAAGGCCTTGCCCACCATGCTTCGACTGGCTATCCATGACATCCATTTTTTCTGATTAGCGAAGGATCTTCTTCAATATGCAGCACTGCTATACAGGGCAAGAAGGATGTTTCGTTATTACTCATAATAAGCTGTAGAACCCAGACTTACGAAGTTTTCAAAACTTCGTAAGTCTTTCCTCGTTTCACTTATTCACTTTTCAACCTGCCGAATTCCCAAACCCGTGGCGATCATTTCTTAACCTGTCCGGGGAATGCGTGAAGAAATCCCTTTATGTATTCGTAACTCAAAATATTTGCAATTAACTGTTAATCGATTAAAAAAATATAACGATTATTGGCGCGTGATAAATTGCAGCTTGATATGTGTTTACTGACATGGCTGTGTCAGTGTTCAATTTTTAAAAATCAGGTGTTCAATAAAATAAGTTGTTAAATGTTATTTTATTGATTATTAGTGTTTTAGTTATTTTGCCGTGATGCTTTGAACACTTAAGTGCTTGATTATCAATATTGGTTTTTTTTGAAGTGTTCAACCTTTTTAAAATTGAACACCCTGTTTTTGAATATTAAATCTACTACTATATAAAATGAGTGATACCAATACAAGCAATACCTTCAGCATGATCAATACCATGCGCTGGTATGGCCCTAATGATCCTGTAAGTTTGGCCGATATCAGGCAGGCGGGGTGTACAGGCGTAGTAAGCGCACTGCACCAGGTACCCAACGGCCAGGTATGGACAATTGAGGCCATTAACGAGCGTAAAACCATCATCGAAGCTGCCGGGCTTACCTGGGATGTAGTTGAAAGCGTACCCGTGCACGAAGCCATCAAAACCCAAACCGGCGACTACCTGCAATACATCGAAAACTATAAACAAAGCCTAAAAAACCTGGCCGCCTGCGGGATCCATATCGTTACCTATAACTTTATGCCCGTGCTTGATTGGACGCGTACCGACCTCGCTTTTACAGTTGAAGACGGCTCAAAAGCCCTCCGCTTTGAAAAAGCAGCGTTTATAGCTTTCGATGTATTTATGCTGAAAAGGGAAGGTGCCGAAAAGGAATATACCGCCGATGAACTTACCCGTGCCAAAGCCCGTTTTGATGGCATGAGCGATGACGACAAGCAACTGCTGCAGCGTAATATTATAGCCGGCCTGCCCGGTAGCGAAGAAAGCTTTACGCTGGATAAATTCAGGGATGCCCTTGCTGCCTATGACGGCATTGATGCGAAAAGGCTGAGGCAAAACCTGATCTTTTTCCTGCAGCAGGTTATCCCGGTTGCCGATGCCAATAATATAAAAATGGTCATCCACCCGGACGATCCGCCGTATGCTATTTTGGGCCTGCCAAGGGTAGTGAGCACCGCCGAACATATCCATGCGCTTATTGAGGCTGTACCATCATTAAACAATGGTTTATGCTTCTGCACAGGCTCTTACGGCGTAAGACCGGATAATGACCTGCCTGCCATGGTAAAACAATTTGGCGACAGGATCAATTTTATCCACCTGCGCAGCACCCGCCGCAATGAGTTTGGCGATTTTTATGAGGATAACCACCTTGAAGGCGATGTGGATATGTACGCCGTGGTAAAAGAGCTTGTACAGGTAATGAAGCAACGTAAATTAAGTATCCCTATGCGCCCCGATCATGGTCACCAGATGCTTGACGACCTTAAAAAGAAAACTAACCCCGGCTATTCGGCTATTGGCAGGCTTCGCGGTCTTGCCGAACTAAGAGGCCTTGAGCTGGGAATTATACGCTCAATGGAATAGTGATCTTTATTGCTCCGAAGATAAAAACAAAAGGCCTTTGCGGAGAGCGAAGGCCTTTGTCATTTATTATTGGTTAGGTGCGCTTAGCCCATGTTATAAAAAAACTGCTCGGCTATAATTTTTCCGTCTTTTACTTCATAAACCGCAATTTCATTCATTGGCATACGGCCGCCTTCTTTATAGGTAACATCCATGTCCATGGTTACCGCGAAAAAGTTACCGGTAACAATTGGGTCAGATACCTCACTGCTGTGAATCTCCTGTACCGAAGCGTACCAATATTCTGTTTTGCCTTTAACTGCTTCTTTACCTTCGGTAAGCTCCATCGGCGAACCTTTTGGCTCGCGGCTCACAATATTATCTGCATAAAGCTCATCAATAGCCTGGGTATGTTTGCCTTCGCGGCAATACTGCACTAATTTTTCTGCTACTTCGGTGGTGGTCATGATCTTATGGTTTTAATTGTTTATATAAAGTTAGTTAATAACACTTCAAACCAATTGCCTGTTTGGTTTAAATTTCTGTTAAGTTTGATCTGCAATTGCATCTTCCGAAAAAAAATAAAATTTTCTGTAACCATTTTACGCCGCCGAAGTACTTAAGGTATATTACATAATTACAAACTGATTGAACACGCTTACAGACAATGCCATTATGCTAAAGGTGAAAGCCGGCGACCTTGACAGGATGGGTATGCTCTTTGAACGCTACAATCGGCAGTTGTACGGTTTTCTGTTCCACATGACCTATCAGCGCGAGCTGAGCGAAGACATGGTACAGCAGGTTTTTTACAAAATGCTCAAATACCGGCACACGTTTACCGGCACCGGCGAATATATCCACTGGATGTACTCTATCGCCCGCAATGTGTTAAAAGATCACTGGCGAAAAAACAAACAGCAGGTACAGCATGAGGGCGTGGAAGCAGCCGAAACCATAGCCGGAGGCCTTGTGCCCGATGAGCAATTTGAAAAAAAGCAAGCCAAAGCCGAACTGCACCGGGCCATGGAAAAACTAAGTGAAAGCCAGCGGGAAATTTTGGCCCTGAGCCGTTTCCAGGAACTGAAATGCCAGGAGATAGCCGAAATACTGGGCATGACCGAAGGTACGGTAAAAGTGCGCATCCATCGCGCTATGCAGGAGCTTAAAAGTATTTATGTAAAAATGGAACGATAAAACAGTAATAAGATGAAATGTGAGTTATATGAGGAGCTGTTTACCGGTTGGATAAACAAAGAATTAAGTCCTGAAGAAAGTGGGGCTTTAGAGCGCCATATTGCAGGCTGCGCCAATTGTCGCGAAGAGCTGCAGGGACTTCAGCAAATGTGGGATACAATGGGTCAAATCGAAACGCCCGAACCATCGGCCAATATGGGCGTGAAGTTTTATGCCATGCTGGATACTTACAAGGAATCGGTGAAAGAGCAAAGGAGTTTATGGGCTGATATTAAATACCAGGTAAGCCGGATCTGGGAGTGGCAGCCCCGCTGGCCAATGGCTTATAACCTGGCCATGGTGGTGCTTTTAGTAGGAGCTGGTTACCTGTTTTTTGGAAAATATAAAAGCGATGATCAGGATAAGCAACTGAAAGCCCTAAGTTCACAGGTGCATGAGCTTAAACAAACCATGATGCTGGCCCTGCTTGAAAATCCTTCAGCATCTGAGCGCATAAGGGGGGTAAGCTATACCAGCGAGATTAAACATGCAGATAAGCAGGTAATAGACGCCCTACTGGCTACGCTGAACAACGATCCAAATGTAAATGTGCGCCTCAGCACGCTTGACGCGCTTACTCAGCTTGCCGGTCATCCGGAAGTACGGGAAGGCCTCATCAAATCAATAGTTGAGCAGGATTCGCCGCTGATGCAACTGGCCATTGCCGATGTGATGCTGAAACTGCAGGAAAAACGATCAGTAAAATCATTTAAAGAATTGCTGAAACAAAAAGACCTTGATCATGGCGTTCGCGATAAAATCAAACAAACTATAACCCAACTTATTTAAAATAAACCAAATCATGAAAAGATCACTATTACCTGTTTTAACAGGTCTGGGGCTTTGCCTTGCTCAAATTTCGGCCCATGCTCAGGATTTTAAGGAACATGTTAGCAAGCAATTTACCCTGCAGGGAGCGGCTTCGGGCACTACACTGGCCATTTACAATATCTGGGGCTCTATAACTGTGCAGGGATATTCGGGCAACCAGGTATCTATTGAGGTAGATGAAACCATCAGGGGTAAAGAGTCATCCGATGTAGAACAGGGGAAAAAAGAAGTTAAACTGGGATTTGATCAAAAAGCTGATAGCATAATCGCTTACACAGCTGAACCCTACGATACCCGCCCGCGCCGCAATTGGAACAGGGATGAAGATCACAGACATATTCATTACAGTGTGAAGCTGGAATATACGGTAAAAGTACCTTATGGTATGAACCTGTGCGTATCAACTGTAAATGACGGCAATGTTGAAGTTAAAGATGTTTACGGTACGTTAAAAGTTAATAACGTAAACGGCGGTATTACTATTGCCAATGCTAAAGGCACAACCAGCGCGCACACTATTAACGGGCCGCTTAATGTAACTTACCTCTCGGTACCACCGGACGCCTCAAGTTACTATACACTTAATGGTAAACTCGAAGTAACTTACCCCGGTAATCTGGCCGCGGATCTGGAATTTAAAAGCATGAATGGTCAATTTTATACCGATTTTCCGGATGCAGAAGTACTACCGACAAAGGTTAGTAAAACTGAATCTAAAAGCGGCAGCGGTACCACCTACAAGCTGAGCAAAAATAACAGTGTACGGATAGGGGCGGGAGGAAAGCTATTTAAGTTTGAAACCCTTAACGGCAATATTTATATCAAAAAACAACAATAAAAGATAACAACATGAAAACGATAAAATTTACAGGAACATTAATATTAACTATGCTCCTAAGCGCGAGGCTTTGGGCGCAGGACGGAGAAAAGGGACAGTTAGTTGTACCATTAAGTGATCCCGGGAAACCGTATAAACTGGAAGTGGGACTGATCAATGGTTCAATAACAATTACAGGTTACGAGGGAAAAGATATCATTATTGATGCCCAGGGTGAAGAAAGAAAGCACCGTGAAAAGGAAGCGGCGCCGGGCGGGATGAGGCGTTTACCAACCGGGGGCAACCTTGATGTGCAAGCCCAGGAAAATAACAATCAGGTAAACGTTCATGGCAGTCCTAATAAAACCACCAATCTAACTATTAAAGTACCCATGAATAGCAGCAGCGTTAAGCTGTCGACCGTAAATAATGGGAATATCAATGCAAGCAACATTGGCGGCGACCTCGAAATAAGGAATGTTAACGGCTATATCAAACTAAATAATATATCAGGATCTGTTGTAGCCAATACGGTTAACGGCAATGTTGAGGTTAGCTTTAAAAGTATTGATGCAAAAGCGGCCATGGCATTTTCAACGCTTAACGGTAAGGTTGATGTTACGTTCCCGGCAAGTCTTAAAGCTAACGTAAAGTTAAAATCAGACCAGGGCGAAATATTTACTGACTTTGATGTGGTTACCGAGCAACGTAAACCGGTTGTTACCAAAAATACCGGTGAAAAAGGAATGTATAGTTTGAAGATGGAAGATTGGGTTTATGGAAAAATAGCCGGCGGCGGTCCCGAATTGTTGATGAAAACTACTTTCGGCAGTATCTATATCCGCAAGGCAAAATAATGGGACGGTGTTGTAAATGATTTAAATACAAGGCCCTGAAAGGAAAAATGATAAAAGAAGGATTTGGGGAACCTGTGGGGAATTTTGTCGGCGAATTTGGGTAGATACCTGATCATTCAAAGTTTTAAGAGTACATTCAAATAAAATAGAACGATCAAGTTTGTAAATGACATTCGGCATACAATACTATGACCGGCAGGCTGATCATATCCATCTGTTGCATATAATGCCGAAAGGTATTGATACCTGTTTATATTTAAATTGTAGCCCGATCACTTAAAAGTAAGTACCTGAATATGAGGTGAAATAATAAATTGAAGAAATTAGGTCAGAATAGGACTTAACTCAACACAGTTTATTTATACAAATTTGTGTAAACCTGGCGTTCCGTTACAAAAAACGGAACGCTTTTTTTCAAATAAGCACCCAACTGACCGTTGAACAATAGGCCAAACCATTTTTGTGCACTATATTTGCTCACTGGTTACCTGTTGCAATTACAAAGTATAGTATGGTTAAACTTTTTATCGTGGGTTTTCCGCGAGACATGGAAGAAATTGAACTTGTTGAACTGTTTAGTGCTTATGGCACGGTAAGCACCGTGCGGATAATCACCGATAAAGACAGTGGCATTAGTAAAGGTTATGGTTTTTTAGAAATGACCGACGAGGCAGGAGCCCAGCGGGCAATTGACGCTATGAATGGCGCTACTATTGATGAGCGTGAAATAAGCGTAAGAATAGCAGAGCAAAAACATCAGCCCCAGCAAAAGCAGCAACAATTTGCAAAAACTAAGCCTGGCTTTAATAAAGTAAAGCCACAGGGATACAACAAACCCCGTTTTCCGCGCGAAAATAACAACAGGTTTGAGCAGCAGGAAGCTGCAGTCCCGGCACGGGCAAAACGCCCCCGCAGGCAGCAACCATAAGCTTTTTTTGAAAGCTTAAAGCAAAATGCATAAGGCTAAAAGCTAATAAATTGATTTTTCAATTCACAGCAGCCTTAGCCCACTCATTTCAGGAGGTATAAAGTTCGTTTGCTAAAAAATGGTTCCTGAATTTCTCATGCGGATCATATTCGGCTACCATTGCTCTAAAAGCATCCATCTTTTCATACCGGGTCGCTAATGTTTTGGCCGGCATAGTGAAAATTTTACCCCAATGTGGCCTTGCTTTAAATGGCGAAAGTTCCCGTTCAATTTGTGGGAGTAGTTTCATTACTGCCTCCGTTTCCTGTTTCCAGGTAAAATGGATAGCTACCGATTTTTGATTATGAGCGGGGCTCATCCACAGATCATCAGCAGCAATGGTGCGGATCTCGGTGATGAAGAGATGAGGGCCAATTTGTTTGCCCAATTTTGCCACTGCCTCAATTGCTTCAACAGCGTGGTTAAACGGAACAAAAAACTCCGATTGGAGCTCTTTTCCGCTGCTTGGGGTAAAGCCCATTTTAAAATGCGGCAGCCGCTCATACCATGGTCCCGGAACGCCCATCTGCTCAGTACAGTTTTCGGCAGAAAGTCCTATAATTGGGTGCAGGTTTTTTGTGGCTGCCTTTGCTCCGTAAAACTCTTTCAGGTTTTCGTCTTTATCTGTACCTATCCGGCTCTTTATCCAAACTTCGTTAATATGGTCGCTTTGCCAGTCGGTAAATAGGCTTACACTATAGCCGGCCGATACAATTTTTTCAAAATGTTGCTTTAGCTCGCTCACAGGCAAGCCGGTAAATACATGTTGTTTCATCATGTAAGTTGGTTGTATTTGCAGCGTAACTTTGGTGATTACACCTAATGCTCCAAGCCCCACCACAGCAGCGTTTAGCTTAGCTGCATCTTTGGTTTTCGAAAGATGAACAATATTGCCATCAGCCTTAACAATTTCCAGGCCCACCACCGCGCTTGATAGGTTACCGTTTTTTACGCCCGAACCATGTGTTGCAGTTGTAATTGAGCCTGCTACTGATATATGCGGTAACGACGCAAGATTGTGCAGCGCAAACCCCTCTTTATGTAAATATGGAGCAAGCTCGCCATATTTTATGCCGCCTTCAACAGTAACGGTATGGTTTTGCTTGTCGATAGATACCACTTTGTTTAGGTCGCGGGTTGATAGCAGGTTATCTTTACTGTCTGCGATGTTATTAAAGCAATGCCTGGTACCCAATGCTTTTATTTTATCATGTTTTTTAATGAGTTGCTGTACCTCTTCAACCAATTTTGGATAAAATACATTACCCGTGCTATAAGTTAAATTGCCCGACCAGTTTTGCAGGCGAGGTTGTTGCGCGAATGATTCGAAGGATGATAATAGGGGAGATGCCATTAAGGTAGTACTTAATTGAATGAAAGTTTTTCTTTTCATAACAAATTGGTTAGTACAAGGTAGCTAATTATTAAGCAGAACTGAAAGAGAAATTGCAGGTGGTTCTCCGGTAAGTACAAGGATTGAAAAGTTTTTATATTTTTTTAATAAGTAAATAGAGATTATTAAATAATTTATAAACTTTTTGTTTATTTTGGTAGAAAAATTAACATTAGCGTATTAATTCTGCATGAATCATTGATTTGGGATGCGCTTTTAGTAAATTGAAACTAAACATTTTATAAAATAACAGTGAAGGAAGTTTACGCCCCCTTTATTCCGGGTACTTACAATGAAAATAACCTTGATGAGCTATCGGTTTTGCTCGAAAAAGGAGAAAAGTACGCTATCGATAATCTTTTATGGAGCGATACCGGATATTTTCCATCAGTTAATTTTTCAATAGGTCATACCGAAAATGGTATCGCCTTAAAATATTTTGTAGAGGAGCAGTATACACAGGCAACTTATAAAACAGTAAATGATCCGGTTTATAAAGATAGCTGCGTAGAGTTTTTTATAGGTTTTGGCAGGGATGACAATTACTACAACCTGGAATTTAATGCTCTCGGAACCGCGTTGGTTAGCTTTGGTAAAGACCGTAACAGTAGAGAAGCGGTACCTGATGATACGGTGAGTGGTATAAAAACATTAAGTAATATCAATTGGGCAAAAGACCCAACCGGTTTTAACACTTGGGAGTTAACATTGTTAGTCCCTTTCTCCATTTTCATTTATCACGACATTAAAACATTGAACGGGATTACCGGCAAGGCAAACTTTTTTAAATGCGGCGATGATCTGCCCGAACCGCATTTTATAAGCTGGAATAACATAGATAGCCCCGTGCCTGATTTTCATTTGTCGCAGTTTTTTGGTACGGTAAAGTTCATTTAAAATAAAATACCTCTAAATAAAATAACATACTATGGCCCAGGCAACAAGTTCAGTAATCGAATCGCCGGTAAAAAAATCCGCGATAAACCCCATTGTAATTATCGGTGCTTTGTTTTTCATTTTTGGTTTTGTAACCTGGATGAACGGTACGCTTATTCCTTATTTAAAAATAGCATGTGAGCTAACTACTAAAGAAGCATATTTTGTAACTACCGCTTTTTACATTGCCTACGTTGTTATGGGGATTCCTGCGGGTAAAACCATCAAAAAATTTGGCTTTAAAAACGGCATGGCTATTGGCTTGTTTGTAATGGCAATTGGGGCATTGATATTTATACCCGCGGCAATGACCCGCACTTACGGTATATTTTTAATAGGTTTATTTGTTCAGGGTACAGGTTTAACTGTATTGCAAACGGCGTCAAACCCATACATTACTATTTTAGGCCCCGCCGAAACAGCTGCGAGGCGAATTAGTATCATGGGGATCTGCAATAAAATTGCCGGCGCCTTAGCACCCGTTATTTTGGGTACGGTAGTACTCGCCAATATTGATTCGATAACAGAAAAGCTTAAAACTTTAAGTGCAACAGAAAAAGCACTGGAGTTAAATGAGCTGGCATCAAGAGTGATTATGCCTTATAGCATCATGGTGGTAGTTTTGATTTTGCTGGCCATCCTTATTTATTTTTCATCATTACCCGAGATCAACACCGAGCATGAAGACGAAACCGTAGCTGCCGCAAATACCAATAAAACAAGTATTGTACAGTTTCCGCATTTAATGCTTGGCGTAGCAACCTTGTTTGTTTATGTAGGTGCCGAAGTTATTGCCGGCGATTCAATTTCACTATACGGCACTTCTCAACATATCCCGTTATCAACAGCTAAATTTTTTACATCCTGTACTTTGATCTCCATGATCGTTGGTTACCTGGTTGGCGTTTTCTGTATCCCGAAACTGATCACACAACAAAAAGCGTTGGTAGCTTCGGCAATTTTGGGTATCATTTTAACTATTGCAACATTGTTAACCCACGGCTATGCATCGGTATTTTGTATTGCATTGCTTGGTTTGGCCAATTCGTTAATGTGGCCGGCTATATGGCCGCTGGCACTGGCCGGTTTAGGCCGCTTTACTAAAATAGCATCTTCATTATTGGTTATGGGTATTGCAGGCGGCGCTGTTTTACCCCCGCTCTACGGTTATTTTTCTGAAAAATTTTCGGCGCAGTCTGCCTATATTTTACTCATTCCTATTTATCTGTTTATCCTTTATTATTCCACAATAGGGCATAAGGTAGGCAGGCAAAACATAAAAGCCTGATCGTAACATTCCTTTAAGCGTTTTATCTAAAAGCCTGAGAAGTGAACCTTCTCAGGCTTTGTTGTTTGAAACTGCCTTGAATGCGATTTAGAAATTGTTTGTAGCACCGGTAAACGATTGGTTGTTTACCACTAATAATCACTATATAATCGTCAATGCTCGAAATATAGTTAGTTTTAATGTAGTGGTATAGATATAATTTACTGGTATTTAAATAGTTAGTAAATGGCACGCAGTATGCGTAAGTTTTACCGAAAACCGAATTAAAAACATCTAAAAAAATAACTATGGAAACGTTTATATTCTGGGTAACCCGTCTGGTATTGCTTGCCTGCCTTGCTGTACTGGTTTACATGATAATGCCAAGCTACGCCGACCAAAGTGATGGGTGGGAGTAAACATCTGCTGATTAATAAATTTTATTACAATAATTTATTAATTAATAATCAAACCTTTAATTGGCCGATCTGTTAACATATCAATCATAAAACTAATCATGAACAACAGGAACAAAGCCGCATTGCATGACAATAGCCTAATCAATACTAGCGAAAGTTATGAGGTTGAGTACTGGGCAAACAAATTTGGTGTTCGCCCGGAAAGATTAAAAACAGCGGTACGTGCCGTTGGAAATTCAGCCGCTGCAGTAGCCAAGTTTTTGAACAACAAATAGCACCATTATGAGCCTGGAAAAGTATGCAGAAAAACGCGATTTTAGCAAAACCCGTGAACCCAAAGCGGGGAGGAGCAAAGACAAAGACCACCTGATGTTTGTGATCCAAAAGCATGATGCTTCGCGTTTACACTATGATTTCAGGCTTGAAATGGATGGCGTGCTTAAAAGCTGGGCTATACCCAAAGGCCCCTCAACCGATCCTAAAGTCAAGCGCCTTGCTATGATGGTTGAGGATCATCCATTTGACTACCGGAATTTTGAAGGCCTCATCCCCAAAGGTGAATATGGCGGTGGTACCGTTATAGTTTGGGACGAGGGTACTTATGAACCCATTGAAGAGATCAAAGGCAAAAAAGCGCAGGAAAAACACCTGCTTAAACAACTCGAAGCGGGCTCGGTAAAGATCAAGCTCCATGGCGAAAAGCTGGAGGGTGAATACGCCCTTGTTAAAACCCATGGTATGGGCGAAAACGGCTGGCTGCTCATTAAGCACAATGATCAATTTGCCTCGGTTAAAGATATTACCAAAAAAGATAAATCTATTCTTTCTGGCAAAACCATTGAAAGTATGGAAAAAACCAGCGAAAAGGTTTGGCAGCACGGCCATGAAGAGAATGTAGAAAAGCCTGAAAAAGCAGGTAAAAAAAAAGTCCTGAACGAACCGGTTGAGCAACTGGAAGATAAAGTTGATACCAAGGCTACTGAGGATTTTGATGTTGAAACCCTGCTGAAAAAAGCACCAAAATCAAAAGCTCCCGCTAACATCAAACCCATGAAGGCTACCCTTGTTGATGAGCCTTTTGATGATTCCGATTGGCTATATGAGGTTAAGTGGGACGGGTACAGGGCTATCGCAATAATAGACAAAAAAGGAGCTGAGCTCATCTCACGTAATAATCTACCTTTCGATAAATACTATCCCATCAATAAATTACTAAAGGAGTGGCAGATCAACGCTGTAATTGACGGCGAGATCCTGGTATTGAATGACAAAGGCATCTCCGATTTTGGAGCGCTGCAAAACTGGCGGAGCGAGGCCGATGGCAATTTGGTTTATTACGTTTTCGATATCCTTTGGTACGAGGACAAAAACCTGATGGGATTACCCCTTAAACAACGCCAGGCTATTTTAAGTGCGGTTCTTCCCACCAATGATGAGCGCATCCGTCAAAGCAAAGTTTTTGATACGGGTGGCATTGAATTTTTTAATGCCGCTGAAAGGATCGGCCTCGAGGGTATTATCGCTAAGAAAGCAAGCAGTGTTTATACTTCTGATCTCCGCTCAAAGGAGTGGCTCAAAATAAAAGTGCACCGCAGGCAGGAGGTGATCATAGCCGGGTTTACCAAAAACGCCGGGACTTCCAAGTCGTTTAGCGCATTGGTACTTGCTTTATATGATAATAAGGGTAATCTACAGTATGCCGGCAAAGTAGGCACGGGCTTTTCTGATAAACTGCAAAAAGAAATGATGCAGCAATTTAAGCCCCTTATTACTGATAAAAGCCCGTTTGAGGTAGAGCCGGATGTAGATAAGCCATCGCGGTTCAGGCCGCAGCGCTTGGGTGCAAAACCTACCTGGCTTAAGCCCGAATTGGTTTGCGAAGTCGCCTTTGCCGAAGTAACCGGAGACGGGGTGTTCAGACAAGCCTCTTTTAAAGGGATGCGTACTGATAAAAAAGCAAAGGATGTAGTGCTTGAAACCCCAAAAGACACCACCGAAACGGTGGAAGAAGCCGAAAGTGTTGATAATGATAAACATGCTAAAGCCATTAAGCCTGTGAAAAATACCGATCGTAAAACCCTGCTTAACCCTAAAGACGAAACGCAGGTGCGTAAAATTTGCGGGCACGATCTTAAATTTACCCATCTGAGCAAAGTTTACTGGCCCGAAGATGGTGTTACCAAGCGGGATATGTTCAATTACTACTACCAGGTTGCCGATTATATTTTGCCTTATTTAAAGGATAGGCCAATGTCACTCAACAGGTTCCCCAATGGTATACATGGGCCAAGCTTTTATCAAAAAGATGTAAAAGGGAAAGCTCCCGATTGGATCACCAAAACATTTCCTTACACTACAAGCGAGGGCGAACACAAAGAGTACCTGGTAGGCTCTGATGAATCTTATTTATTGTGGATGGCTTCATTGGGCTGCATTGAAATGAACCCCTGGTTTAGTCGCGTAAAATCGCCGGATAACCCTGATTATTGCGTGATCGACCTCGATCCCGATAAAAACACGTTCGATCAGGTTATCGAGGCTGCTTTGGAGGTGAAAAAGGTACTGGATGCCGTGGATGTACCGTCATATTGCAAAACATCGGGCTCAACAGGCATGCATATTTATATCCCTCTGGGTGCTAAGTATGATTATGATCAATCGCAGATGTTTGCGAGGCTCGTGGTGGGCATCGTTCACAAGCAAATTCCCGATTATACAAGTCTGGAGCGCATGGTTGCCAAACGAAATGGTAAAATGTACCTTGACTTTTTGCAGAACCGTCCGGGAGCTACCATTGCCGGCCCTTATTCATTAAGGCCAAAACCAGGTGCTACGGTTTCCATGCCCCTGCATTGGGATGAGGTTAAACCAGGGCTCACCATGAAAGATTTTACCATTTTTAATTCTATCGATCGCCTAAAGGAAACCGGCGATCTTTTTAAAGGAGTGCTGACTAAAGGGATCGATCTTGAGAAAACGATAAAAAAGGCGAAGAGTGTGTTTGAATAGGAAAAAAACACGTCATTGCGAGGTATGAAGCAATGACGTGTTTGTAGTAAACTACACTAAGCTACCGCCGCCGAAAGGATCACGCCATTATGCGCATTCTCTACACCGTTGGCATAGCCATTATTATCGATGAACATCTTTTCATTTTCTATCAGGAAGTGTGCCCCACCTACAAAGAAATTTCCTTTAATGGTTACCACATAATCGGGGTGCTGCGCGTGAATTTCATTAAGTACGTGACTTGAAAGACCGTGAAATTCATGAGGATCAAGCTCATAAACATCCAGCACCGGCTCGGCATGGCCGGGTTGAAATACTTTAATACGGCCGCCGGTTATATCAAGCTGCACATTAGCATTGTTTTCATTGTTATTGGCGCTTATCCTGATGACTTCGCCGTTCGGCGCGTTAATATTGGCATCAATGGTAAGTACCTTGCCTTTTTGGTTGTCATAAAATGACAGGATCCTCAAAAACTCAATATTACTAAGCCCATCACTATAAGTGAGCGTGTTTCGTTCGCTTAAAAAAATGGTAGTCCCAAAAATGAATGCATGTTTCATAACGGAAATTTTTAATTGGTTAATTGATAATGATACAATTACCAAAAACGCAAAATGTTTTAAAATTCCGTTATTCTTTCCAGGGCGAATGCAGGATACAATCGCAAAAGTTTTTTCGGTGAAAATTAGGGATCATATAAGCACAAACATCGGCCTTAATATTGCCAAAAGTGGTCTCGGTTTTATGCTCAAACCCTCCGAAAAACGTTGGGATGATCTTCTTTTTAAAATCATTGCGCGGAAATGCGGTAATGATCTCCTCCCTGTTGGCATCGCTTAAATTTTCATAACCCTCGCCCATAACGTCAAGCCCAACGCCCGAATACATCAGGGCAACTTCAGGCTCTTTATACTCGGCTACGCCAATGGTGGTATGTAAGGCAATGGTATCCCACACCAGTTGAAGCTGATCTTTAGGCAAACCATAGCTTGTTAAAAAATCGCGGGCGGCATTGGCTCCATCTACCTCAAAACGTTTATCGGGGCTGCTGTAATGAGGTGTTAAGCCCAGATCATGAAAAATGGAGCTTACAAACAGCAATTCAGGGTCATATTTTAATTGTTTGCGTTCGCCGTTGAGAGACGAAAAGATAAATACCCTGAGTGAATGGTTATAAATAAATTCGGTGCCGTGCTCTAATAAAAGTTCGGTGGCGTGATTAGCGATAGCGCTGTCGGGAATGGCGATTCCGGCTATGGTTTTTACTTTGTTTATTGACATGATTTTAATGGAATTAATACCCCTCAAAATTATGCCGGTTCCGCACGCTAAAAATGTTAAAACCGGTTAATCACATGCCAATATGTACAAAGTGTGAGCGGTACTGATAGGGTGATACCAGCGTATTTTTTTTAAAGAAATGGCTGAATTGCTCGGGTGTTGAAAAGTTAAGGTAATAGGCGATCTCCTTTACGGGCTTTGCCGAAAACTGCAGGGAGCGCTTCGCTTCTGAAATTAGCTGTCCGTTAATGATGTCTTTTGCGCCCTTGCCGGCACAACGGTTGCATAGCTCGGTAAGTTTTCGTGTTGAAATTCCCATTTGCCTGGCAAATTCAGCAACCTCATGCGTGTTTTGATACTGGCGACTAACCAACTCCAGGAATTGGCGGTAAAGCTGGTTATCATGACTATCAAAGCCTTTGCTAAGTGAGGCATTTATATTGGCCGTTTTGATCATGATGATCTTTAGGTATGCCGCCATAGCATCCGGCTTATTGATGTAGCCAGGCTTAAGAAACTCTATATGCAACGTTTTAAAAAGTGGATCAATTTCCTGTATATCATTGGCTGTTAATGGGATTTGCTGGTTATCTGATGCATTGTTGAATAATACAGCTTTACAATTGCTGGCGCTTTCCGGTGTTTTTTCCCAAAAGCAATCGCCAAAACAAATGGCATATCCGGTTAATACAGCATCGGCAGACAAGGTAAACAGCTGGCCTTTTGCTATCAACAATAATTGATTACCGGTAACAGGGTAGGAGGAATCATCAATAACAACCTGGCCCGAACCTGAAGTAATTAAAAATATCCGGTTATAAGTAGCCCTGTGCACCCTTTGATCATCGAAATGCTGTTCGTCCCAGTTTTCTACAGAGAAAGATTCTTTGATATCCCTATCGGCAATGATATTCAGTAGTGCGTTTGCTGATTTTTTCATGGGTAGCTGCTTTTACAAATTGCTTAATTTAAAATAACCAAGCACGATCTTATCTTCAGGAATATCGGCTCCCGGAATAAGTTCGATCTGGTATTGCCCTTTTTGAGCAGGACTAAGGATGTCTTCTACATTATAAATATCATCAACATCAACGCCATATTTGTCGTCAATGTGTGAGTTGGCACCTTTAAAATGGTTCTGCTTAAAGAAAAATGTTTCTTTGGCATTTTTTGATGCTGCTGCAAAATCATTTTGAACTGTGAGCACTACGTAATGCTGCTCTTCAAATTTATCGGGCTGATAGCCTCCAAGATTGATGAAGAATAATTTACTGCTTTGAGAATTATTATCGCTCCGTGGAGCAATCCTGACAGCATAACCATCAACTGTATTTACCTCACGCCATGCATCAATATGGATCTTTTCAGCCCCGGGCCAAAACGCGCGGATCTCTGGTACAAGGTCACGGAGAGATGAAGCTATCCCAAAGAATATATCATGTTGTTCAATGTGTCTGCCGGGTGGTTTGCATCCCAGCATAAGCATAAACAGTTTAAGGGTTTCCATGGGGTAAAGTTAGTATAAGCTATAAAACGAAATTAAGCCGTTTTGTCAAACAACTATCACAAAGCATTAAAGTGGTAACTTTGTTCAACGCTAACTATGTTTTTTACGTTAGTTGCTATAAATACGCATCGTATTAAAGCTATTTTGATATACATGAAAAAAATAATTTGTTCAATAGCCGTGCTGTTAACGGCTTGTTTCTCTGTTTTTGCATCAACCCCTAAAAAACGTTTGGATACAGCCACCTTCGCTACCGGTTGCTTCTGGTGTACCGAGGCTAAGTTTCAGCAGCTGAATGGTGTTGAAAAAGTGATCTCAGGTTTTTCTGGTGGGCATGTGACTAATCCATCTTATGAACTGGTTTGCACCGGCACAACCGGCCATGCCGAAGCCTGTAATATTATCTATGACCCGGCTAAGATCACTTATGATGAATTGCTGGCCGCTTTTTTTGTAGCGCACGATCCGACACAATTAAACAGGCAGGGTAATGATGTAGGTACGCAATATCGCTCGGCCATATTTTATCACAATGCTCAGCAAAAGCAAAAAGCTCAATATTATATCAGTAAACTGAATGCCGAAAAAGCTTATAAAGATCCGATAGTAACGCAGGTAGTTCCATACAAAGCTTTTTACAAGGCCGAAGATTATCATCAAAACTATTTTAACCAGAACGGCAGTCAGCCTTACTGTAAATATGTGATCCAGCCCGAACTGGAAAAGTTTAAAAAAGTGTTTAAAGATAAACTGAAGCAATAATGAAAGTGGCATATATGATAGCGGCACTATTGTTTTTAACAACAGGCGTGTTTGCGCAGCAGGCAAAAACAATAAAGGGGCACGAAAACAATCCTTATTATTCCAATACCGATACCAAGCATTTAAATGTATCAAATGCCGAGTGGAAAAAGATCCTGCCACCGGCTTTGTATGCTACAGCAAGGGAGCAGGAAACAGAGCGTGCATTTACCGGTAAATATTGGAACAAGGATACCAAAGGCACTTACTATTGCGCGGTATGTGGGAACAAGCTTTTCCGTTCGGATGCTAAGTTTGCCAGCGATTGTGGCTGGCCAAGTTTTTATGAGCCTGTACGCAAAAACAGTGTAATCTATAAGGAAGATAACTCGTATGGTATGCAGCGCACCGAGGTGATCTGTGCCCGCTGCGATTCGCATTTGGGGCATATATTTGATGACGGTCCGCCGCCAACGCATAAACGGTTTTGCATGAATTCTGTGTCGCTTGATTTTGTGCCTGAAGGGTTTGGGTTGTAAATCGTTTGAAACGTTAATTTTCTGTTTCATTGCCGTGGACTTTAATGTTGTGCAACAGTCACTTTAGTCAACGGCAATGAATTTTTTTAATGATCGATATAAAAAATCATTGCGCTTTGAATTCGCGGCTTTTCGCACATCAATTTATCATCTAAAGTCATCCACAAGTAAAGCTGCAATATTCCATGCGCCGCTCAAAACAAGTATGAATTAACTTGTGTTATCCACCAACAACCAAGCAAATTACTTATGGAACTGCAAAGCCTGAAAGATATCGCAAAACAGCTGATGGCCGGTAATAAAGGCCTTTTAGCAATGGACGAAAGTACCGCAACCTGTAACAAACGTTTTAAAGCGCTCAATATCCCTCAAACGGAAGAATACCGCCGTAAGTACCGCGACCTGATCGTGAACACGCCGAGGCTGGAAGAAGCCATTAGCGGAGCTATTTTGTTTGATGAAACCATAAGGCAAAGCACTCCGGACGGTAAACTGTTTGTCGAGATCCTGAAGGAGAAAGGAATTATCCCGGGTATTAAGGTAGATGAAAGCGCAAGGGACATGGAAGGTTTTCCCGGCGAAAAAATAACCGAGGGGTTGGATGGTTTACCGGAGCGCCTGGCCGAATATTATAAAATGGGCGCTCGTTTTGCCAAATGGCGTGCTGTTATAACCATAGGTGAAAATACTCCAACAAGTGGAAGCATCAAAGCCAACGCTTTTCTGTTGGCCCGCTATGCGATTATTTGCCAGGAGGCAGGCATTGTGCCCATTGTGGAACCCGAAGTTTTAATGGACGGCGATCACTCACTTCAAACCTGTGCCGATGTAACCAATGAGGTTTTACACGCTGTGTTTAACCAACTGTATCAGCAAAGGGTAAATTTTGAAGGTATGATATTAAAACCTAATATGATAGTTCCCGGAATTAAGGCTGCGCAGCAGGATAGCGCTGATGTGGTGGCCGACGCTACTATCAATTGTTTTTTACGCTGTGTGCCTGCGGCTGTCCCCGGTATCGCTTTTCTTTCTGGCGGGCAATCTCCCGAGTTGGCTTCCGAACGGTTAAATGCTATGCATGTGCGCTTTAAAGGCAAAATGCCATGGGCTTTAACATTTTCATACTCCCGCGCTGTACAACAACCGGCCCTTGAAAAATGGGGTGGTAAGGACGAAAATATTGAAGAGGCCCAAAGATTATTATATGAACGCGCGCATATCAACACCATTGCCCGGGATGGCAAATATACGCCGGAGTTGGAGAAGCATCCGGTAGCATAAAACAAAAACGCCGCCTTTTTCGGACGGCGTTTTTGTTGGGTTGTTTTTATAGCCCCTTAACTTTACAATGGGTATAGGTGGTAAAACCTAAAAAGGTATTGTCTATAGGGACGCCAAGCGGTGCTTGCAAACTCCTCAGATATTTTAAGTTACCGGTATCGTAGTAACCATAGGCAACTTCAACGCCCGGGAAAATCCTGCTGTTTAAGTTACAATAGTCGCAGCCCGTTTTTTGTTCGTAAGCTTTCCGCATAAAATCGTAGCCAAGGCTGATGTTTTTATGGCCGAGTTTCCATAAACTATTATCTCCCTGTATTTGGGCAATAGCAGCAGCATATGCGTAAGCTGTTAACGAATATTGGTAATGCACGCAGTCTTTACGTACGCAAAGCTCGGGCAAAGTTCCATCCGATTGAATGATGTTTGGCAATTCTTTTACCAGCAAATCGTACCCAGCCCGATAAACCGAATCCTGATCTAAAAACACACCGATAGCCATCTTTGCATATCCTGCAGAGGCATCCCAGTTGTTTTTATAATCGGGGATCTTGTTGATGTAATCATCTTTTACGTTGATAAGATATTTACTGAATTGTTGAATATCAGCAGCAGCCCATCCGGCAGATTTACCCTTTATCTTATAATATCTGATGATCTCGGCAGCAGCAACAAAGCTTGGTGTTGTCCATGATGCTTCCAGATCGGGCTGGTTGGGATTGGTTTTTCCCGGCAGCAAGCCATAATCCTTAAAGGCATAAGCCCAACCGTTCAGTAAACCGATTGCCTTTTTTGCATAATCGGAGTTACCAGTGGCGGCCCAGGCCAGTGCGAAGGCGTAAACCAGTTCACAATCCTTCCTGATCTGGGTTTTTGAAGGTGAAGTAGCCCCTTTTGAACCAACTATAATGGTTGACGGGAACGAAGTGGGGTTTTCATGATCTTTAATAAAATCCAGCACTTTTTGATAGGCTGCGGTGCGCATGGTGTCACCTGCTTTCAGTTGTGCGCTGATGAGGTCCAAACTGGCCCTGGTATTTAAAATACCAGGGTGCACAAATCTGGTTTTATTGTTTTCCTGTGCCTGCAAACTAAAGCTAAAGAGCAGCAACAGGAATGTAAATAAGGCCGTTTTATTATATCTCATCCTCAGTCTACTTATCCAATCCGCCCCGGCGCGTTGCCTTAACCTGTACCGGCCATTTAATGCCTTCGGTTTTAGTATTAACGGTTTTTTGTGGATCTTCACTTGCCATGTAAGCCATGATGGCGGCTAAAATGGCGTTGTTTTTCAGATCGTCAAAAACAACTTTGTCATAGGTGTCGCGGTTAGTATGCCAGGTATATGACCCGTACGACCAGTTAAGTGAACCCAAAGAAAAGCCAGGCGCACCAACAGCTACAAACGATGCAAAATCAGACCCGCCACCGCCGGGCTGACCAGGAAATACAGTTTTGATCCGGTTTTTGATAGTATCCGGTACAGCGGCAAGCCATCTGCTTAAATAATCCTTAGCTTCCACAAAGCCCTGGCCGGTAAGGTTTACCACGCGGCCGGTGCCGTTATCCTGGTTAAACAGGGCTTGCAGATTGCTAACAATTTCTGGATGGTCTTCAACAAAGGCACGTGAGCCGTTCAGGCCTTCCTCTTCGCTGCCCCAATGGCCTACCAGTATGGTACGTTTTGGATGCGGATAGAATTTTTTAAGCAGGCGCATCGCTTCCATCATGGTTAGGGTACCTGTACCGTTATCGGTAGCACCTGTGCCGCCATCCCACGAATCAAAGTGAGCGCTCAGCATTACATACTCGTTGGGTTTTTCGCTTCCTTTGATTTCGGCAATGGTATTAAAGGTTGGCACTACGCCCAGTTCTTTTGATTCGCAATGGATGCTGATCACCGGTTTGTTACCCGATTCGCTCAGGCGGTACAGCATACCATAGTCTTCCAATGCAATGTCGACCGTAGGTACAATTTTGGTATAGGCAGCAAAGATCTTATCAACCCCAAAACCTGCCGACCAGTTATTGGTCAGGATACCTGCCGCGCCGGCATTTTCTAATGCTATGGGCAAAGTTTTATTGGTAAACCCGGTTTTGCTAATGCGTTTTTTCCATGCATCGGTTTGGGCGGTGCGGTCGGCTTTCATTTTATCAAATGATTCCTTCAGGGCAAACTCCTGCCAGTTATAATCGGGCCTGCCGGTTGGCTGAAGCATGGAGATCATTACAAATTTACCTTTAACATTAGGCAGCCATTGCTGAAATGCAACCGAGTCGGCCACATCCGGTAAAATAATCACCTCGGCAGTGGTGGTCTTTTTACCCATGCCCGGGCTCCAGGCCAGTTGCGTGCCTTCTAAGGATTTTACCCTTGGCGATACCATATCAATATGCGAGATCCCACGTTCCCATCCGCGCCATTCGCCCCATTTTTCATTTTTAGCCTGAATATCCCAGCTTTTGTATTTGGCAACGGCCCAATCGTTAGCCTGTTTCATTTGGGGAGTACCAACCAAACGGGGGCCAATACCGTCAAATAGTTCATGTGCCAGTTTTTCCAATTGTGAATTGCTGGTTTCCTCGGTCATGATGCTGTTTATAACCGGATTAGTTGATTGTGCCCGAGCGATGCTGCTGCAAAGCAGCATGCCAAGTACAAGGGGCTTTGCCTTGTTCCAAAGGTTGTTGCAGGTATAATGGTAAATATGTTTCATAAGGTTAAAAATATAAAAAAGCAGGCGAGGTAATACGTTTTATCTTAAATGATTATTGGTAAGTAACATAATTATTGCAAAATGTTGAGTTGTTGATATGTTAAGATTCAATAGAATTTGTTCCTGGAGGTTAAATTATTGTTATAGAATTAACAGTAGGTTTACATGTGGCCGATTCCTTTGTAAGACTAATCGATCACTTATCAAATGAAAAAACAATTCCTTAGCGTCATCGCGGTATCCGCGGCGATCCTTTCTTCCTGCCATGATGATAATAAGATAAATCCTTTCGGCTATCCTGATGTGGCCGAGGCGCAAAACCCGGCTATCCTTTTCACCACTGCTGATGGTGTAAAGGTCTATAACGGCGGCTTTGGATCGGCAGTGGCAGCAGATCCAAACCAGAAAGATGTATTTTACATGCTTACCGACCGTGGTTCAAACGTCGCCGGGCAGACAGCCAATTCCATCATCATCGGTAAACCAGATTTTGATCCGCAGATAGGTAAGTTCAGGTTAAAGGATGATAAACTGGTACTGGAACAAACCATAGAGTTGAAAAATGCCAACGGCGGGAAATTAAATGGTTTACCAAACCCCGCCGGTATGGGGGCCTCGGGGGAAACTCCTTTTGATCTGAGCGGGAATCAACTGTCGCCAAGTGCAGATGGGATCGACTCGGAAGGTTTGGTTTTAGCAGCCGACGGTACTTTTTGGGTAAGCGATGAATACGGTCCGCATATAGTGCACTTTGATGCCAATGGCAAAACCATTGAACGCATCAACCCGTATGGATCAGGAACCGGCGGCCGTAAAATCCCGGCTGTGTTTGCTACCCGGAGAGCAAACCGCGGTATGGAAGGGTTGGCCATAACACCCGATGGCAAAACATTGGTGGGCATGATGCAATCGCCAATGTATAACCCATCTAAAGCAAAGGTTGCTAATTCAACTGTATTGCGCATCCTTACATTTGATATTGCAACGGGCAATACAGAACAGTATGCTTACCTTATGGATAACACTTCGTTAACCGGGGTAAGTGACATAACGGCTGTTAATGCAACCACGTTTTTAACCATTGAACGCGATGGTAAGTTTGGAGGTGCATCTACCGATCCTGCTACGTTTAAAAAAGTATTCAAAATAGATTTAAGCAACGCAACTGATATTTCTGACCCGGCCAATGGTGCCAACGGTAAATTATATGGCGGCAAAACTGTTGAAGAGCTTAATGACGCCGCTGGTTTGCAGGCGGCCGGCATTGCCCCGGTTACGAAAACATTGGTGCTCGATTTACTTAAAGATTTGCCAAAGGTATACCCTCATGATAAAGCCGAAGGTTTGGCCTTACTACCCGGCAATATCCTTGCCATATCTAACGATGATGACTTTGGCGTTGTTGATAATGGCAAGAATGGTTTTGCAGCTAAGATTTTACCGGTTACCAATTCGGTTGACAGGAACAGGATCTATTTTGTGAAGCTAAAATAGGGGATTTAAAAAGTTAAAAATGACCAATGCCTTCCGGTGTTAACCAGGAGGCATTTTTGTTTATACAACCTGCAGAACGTTAGGGTAATGTTTTAAAATCAAAATCAATTTTACTGTTAAAATAACATTTATTCGGTGGTTTAATTTTAACATTGATATGTATTATTTTATCACAATGGCGATAATATATTGACTTTTGGTTTTGTTTTTAAATTTTAACTTATTGATAATTAATTATTTGAAATTTTTAATTTCTATTTTTAGCTTATGTTAAAATAATACAAAAAACCACTCATATCGTATTACAATCGATTGTTACCTCTGGCTACTTTTACTTAGCATATAATCTCTCTTTGGCAACAACTGTTAAGAGGTGATCATGTGCTTTAAACCAATTTTAACAAATTAAAGTAAAACGTATGAGAGGAAAACTACGTATCAAAAAAGTTGTGGCCTTAATCTGTACAAGCTTATCATTCGTGTTGATAAGCCTGTCGGGGCATGCCCAAAGTAAATTGATTACCGGTAAGATCACCGGTTCGGACAACGGACTACCTTTGCCGGGTGTTACCGTTAAGATAAAAGGGAGCACGCAGGCTGCGGGTTCAAAGGCCGATGGTACCTACTCAATAACCGCCGGTAACAATGAAACACTTGTTTTTAGCTTTGTTGGCTTCTTAAACCAGGAAGTTGCCATAAACGGCCGATCGGTTATTAACGTATCATTAGTGCCCGATAATAAAACACTGACCGAGGTAGTTGTTGTGGGTTATGGTACTACTAAGCGTAAAGATTTAACCGGGGCTATTAGTTCAATCAACGCCGATCAGGTAGGTAAAGTACCTGTGACCAGCGTTGATCAGGCTTTGCAAGGCCGGGCAGCGGGTGTACAGGTTACTAATAATGATGGCGCACCCGGTAGCAGCGTGAGTGTATTGATCAGGGGGGTAGGTAGTTTGGCTACAAATGGTAATGAGCCTCTATATGTGGTTGATGGTTACCCGATCAGCGGAGGCTTAAATAACGTTAATCCTAATGATATAGCTAATATTGATGTGTTGAAAGATGCTTCGGCAACAGCTATTTATGGTGTTAGAGCGGCAAACGGCGTTGTTATCATTACTACAAAAAAAGGCCGGAAGGATGGTGGGGTGCAGGTATCGTTAGATGCTTATGGTTCATTGCAATCAAAACCAAAAAAGTATAAAGTTCTTAACGCGCAGCAATGGGCAACCTTGGCCAATGAAGATCACGCATCTGAAGGTAATTTTACAGAATTGCCTGAATGGGCAAACCCTTCGGCATTAACCAGTGTTGACTGGCAGGATGCAATTTATCGCCAGGGGGCAAAACAGAGCTACAACCTTGGTATACGTGGAGGCAACGAAAAAATTCAATCTGCCTTTTCAGCTGGTTATTATGACCAAAAGGGCATTGTTTTAGGTTCATATTTTAAGCGGTTAAACCTGGGTATGAATATTGATTATACCGTAAGTAAATGGCTTAAATCATCTACCAGTGCTAAGTATTCAAGGCAGGATCAAAATAACCCATTTGGTTCAGGATCGTTACAGCAATTAACCGAGCTTATCCCCACGCTTGATGGTGGTAATAAGTTAACCAACCAGATAAAAGACAAAAATGGGAACTATGGTTTTTATAACCCGATCAATATTTATACAAAAAGCTGGAACAATCCATTATATACTATTGAAAAAAACGATTATAAAAACCTAAATAATTACCTTTTGGCAAGTAGCTCATTGGAGGCTACTATTATAGACGGGCTTAAGATCAAAACCAATGCGGGCCTAAATGTAAGCGACTATTCGGGTTACTTCTTTCAACCGGAAGATCTTCGCTGGCAGGA
Source organism: Mucilaginibacter sp. R-33 (assembly GCF_049949235.1). Lineage (NCBI taxonomy): Bacteria > Pseudomonadati > Bacteroidota > Sphingobacteriia > Sphingobacteriales > Sphingobacteriaceae > Mucilaginibacter > Mucilaginibacter sp. R-33. Next base: position 2,865,342 of record NZ_CP188089.1, on the reverse strand, counting down.
GCAATATGGTTTAAGCGGCGCTAACCAAAATTCTATTTATTCGCAAAGTGCTAATAACACTTTTGAGTGGTTATGGGAAAATACCATATCGTATGATAAAACCTTCGGAAAGCATGCTATTAACTTTGTTGGTGGTGTTTCAGCACAATCAAATACCTATCGGTATATGACAGGTACCGGAGATAAATTGATCAATAATGCCCTTCGGGATCTGGCGCAGGTTAATGATCTTGTTGTTACAGGCAGCCAGTATACAACAACTTTTGCTTCACAATTTGGACGGTTAATCTATAAATACAATGACAAATATATTGTAACAGGTACCGTTAGGCGCGATGGTTCGTCGAAATTTGCTAACGGGCATCAATATGGTGTATTCCCTTCGGGTTCCGTAGCCTGGAAAGCTAAAGAAGAATCATTCCTGAAAAACGTTGCATGGCTGTCTGATCTGAAGTTCAGAGGAGGGTATGGCGAAGTTGGTAATCAGGGCTCTATTCCATTATTTCAATATAATGCCTTATATTCATCAGGTGGTGCAGCTACTACCGGCACAAACGTGGGCTATCCATTTGGTAAAAATGGTTCGTCAGGAGAGGTTTATCAACCCGGTTTGGCACCAACACAACCTGCCAACCCCGACCTCAGATGGGAAACTGATTACCAAACTGACATTGGTATGGATGCTGCCTTCCTGAATGGCGCGCTTACTTTTACAGTTGATTATTATAACAGGAGATCGAAAGACTTTTTGTTAAACCTTCCTGTATCGTCACAAACTGGCTTTAGCCAAAACCTGGCCCAAAATGTTGGTGAAATCAATAACAAAGGTTTTGAATTTGCCGTAAACTATAACCATACTGTAAATGATTTCAGGTATGGTTTGGGTTTAACCTTTACCACAGTTAAGAATAAATTAGTTAGCATTAACAAAAGCTTAACCTTTATTGATAACCTTACTACGGTTACCGGTCTTAACGGTAATGGCTGGGGCCAATTCAGCGAAACCAATATCGGGCAGGCTGTAGGTGAATTTTTCGGTTATAAATCGCTGGGGATTTTTCAGTCGCAGGCGCAAATTAATGCTTTAAACGCCGCGGCTGCAGCTAAATTCCCAAGTAACCCATATTACTGGAAAAGCGTTACCCAACCCGGAGACCGTTACTATGCGGACACTAATGGCGACGGACAGGTTACCCCTTCAGACAGGACAAGCCTCGGTAGTCCGATCCCTAAATTTTATGGCGGTTTAAACCTCGATTTTGCCTATAAGGCATTTGATCTTAACGCATACTTCTACGGCTCTTACGGAAATAAGATCCTGAATTATCAGCAAAGGACGCTTGAAAGCTTTCAGGCCCCGGGTTTTGTTGGTGTTGAAAACGTAGGTTACGATTATTATGTTAATCACTGGACTCCAAGTAATCCATCAAATCGTTACGCAAGGCTTACATATAATGATGATACCAGCGCAAATAATGTACCATCAAGTGTGTATGTTGAAGATGGTAGCTATCTCCGTTTAAGGAACCTTACCCTGGGTTATACATTGCCGTCTGATGTCACCAAAAGGTTAACCCTATCAAAAGTGAGGATTTACTTTTCTACCCAGAATTTGTTTACTATAACCGGGTATAAAGGTCTGGATCCTGAAATTGGCACAGCTAATGGAAGTGCAACAGCATCTGGTATTGATGCGGGTAATTACCCTTCATCTAAGTTTTATACACTTGGTTTAAATGTAACTTTCTAATTGGGCAGCGATAAAACAGTAAAGAAATGAAAATCAATAAAAAATATATCACACTAATTGCTCTCGGTGCCACACTTATGGTTCCATTGAGCTGTAAAAAGAATTTTCTTGACCAAACAAGCTATACACAGCTCACTAAAGATGCTTATTTTAATAAAGCATCTGACGGTATAGCGCTTGTAAACTCAATTTATGATACCTATCAAAATGCCGACTTGCTAAAAAAGTCGATCTGGTATTATGCTAACTTTCAAACCCATGATTTTTTTAACTGGGGAAATGACCGCTTTTATAATTACTACGCAATAACTACAGATTTTGGCCCGATCAGGACTTTTTGGCAACGTGCTTATGTGGGCATATCTCGGGCTAACTCTGCAATTGAAATCATTCCCGAAATGAAAGCCAAAGGGATTCTTGACGAAAGTTTAGCTAACCGATTGCTTGGTGAAGCCTACTTTTTACGCGGAATGACCTATTACTACCTGGCGGGTAGTTTTGGCGGTGTGCCACTGGAGCTTAAATCAGTAACTGATGGTTTAACCGCAAGAAGTACACAAGAGCAAGTATTTGCACAGGTAATTGCCGATACCAAGCAAGCGGCAACTTTATTACCATGGAGGGAAGATTTGCCGGCTTCCGAACTTGGAAGGGCAACAAAAGGTGCTGCTTTAGCTTATGAAGGCGCCGCGCAAATGTGGAATAAAGATTACGCCGGTGCATTGACAAACTTTAACCAGTTGGATGGGCATTTTTCACTGATGCCTAATTTTATAGATGTAAATGAATACAATCATCAAAATAATGCTGAGTCGATATTTGAGGTGCAGTTCACAGTAGCAGGTACCCAAAGTTGGGGTGCAGGTAATGAAGTAGCCTGGATTTCGGATTTTAGCTGGCCGGAGGAGGTTTCAAACTTCGGTTATGATTATGCCAATCCGGGATTATATTATTCATATCAGGCTGGTGACAAACGTAAACTGGCAACAGTGATTGGCCCGGGCGATGAGAACATTAGTCCGGGAATTATAGGTCGGGGTGGCATTAAAGTTTATCCTTTAGTAGTAGCAGGTTTTGCGAGCTCCGATCCTAAGGTAAAAGCTAAATACACCGGGGATGACGGTAAAATCATCAATACCTGTGGTACCCATGCCAATCCATGGTATGGTTCTGACGGTGATGGCTTACGTACCGGCTTCTACTGTGCTAAAATGTGGCGTGACCCCAACCTTGATGCTAACTCCGGTAATTCAACAATTTTTGGCGCTCAAAATCAAATACTGTTACGTTATGCCGAAGTATTGCTTGATAAAGCCGAGTGCCAGATCCGTACAGGTGACGCAGCAGGTGGCCTGGCCACGATTAAAAAGGTAAGGGACCGCGCGTGGGGCGGCACTGCTCCGGCTGTAATGCAGGATGGTGCAAATTATGACGGTTCGGCTTCAAGCCCAATCACAGACCCACTGCAAATGGTTTACAGCGAGTACAGGCATGAACTTTCGGGTGAGTATTCTGTGTTTTATAACCTACGCAGGGCTGGTGTAGCTGCCGAATTCATTAAAAAAGCTTACGGTACAGTCGACAACAATACAAACATGATCCCTAACCCTAACACTGCAGATGCAAAGCTTGATGCAGATAACGGTTTAAAGCTTCATGGCTTGTATAATACATCACTTCCGGTAGGTCGTGATCTTTATCCTATTCCGCAGCTTGAGCGTGGGCTAAACCCTAACTTAACTCAAAATCCGGCATACGGTAATTAGTATATTGTTATCATTTAACAGAAAAGGCTTTTCCCGAAGGGAGAAAGCCTTTTCTGTGTTAAATATTATCTTTAAAAAATAAACCAATCCCCTAATCGATGAAGAAAATTTTATCCATCGTTATACTATGTTCATCTGCCTTATTCTCCTGTAAAAAAACTTCACTTTTTCAGCAGGTTTCATCATCTCATTCGGGCATTCATTTTAAAAATGAGATCATCGAAAACGATTCGATTAACCCGTTAGACCTGGTGAATATTTACAATGGCGGCGGCGTAGGGGTTGGCGATTTTAATGGCGATGGCCTGCCCGATTTGTACTTTACGGGTAATATGGTGGCAAGTAAGCTATATCTTAATAAAGGTGATTTTAAGTTTGATGATATTACCGATGCCGCGGGTGTAAATGGCGCGGGCCGATGGGGAAGGGGTGTTGCGGTAGTTGATATCAACAATGATGGTTTACCGGACCTTTACATTTGCAACACCATTACCAAAGACTCGCTGAAAAGGCGGAATATACTATACGTTAACCAGGGGAAAGGCAACGATGGTATTCCTCATTTTAAAGATGAGGCTTCAGAATATGGTTTGGAAGCAGGCGCACAATCAACCATGGCAAGCTTTTTTGACTATGACAACGATGGCGACCTGGATATGTACCTTACCGTGAACAGCGCCACCGCAAGTTACAACCCTAATTTATTCGGTAACTCAAATTATACGGCAAATCATAGCCGGGGCAGGTTGTACCGTAACGATTGGGATGAAAAATTACATCATGGCGTGTTTCATGATGTATCCGCACAGGCAGGTATTAACCTGGATGGTTACGGCCATGCAGCCACAACGGTCGATTTTAACAACGACGGGTGGAAAGACATTTACGTATCGGATGATTTTATATCAAACAACATCCTTTACATCAACAACCACGATGGTACCTTTACCAATCGTACCAAAGAATATTTTAAACACACATCCTACAACGCTATGGGGCAGGATGTTATCGATGTCAATAACGATGGCTTGCCCGATGTTGTTGAACTGGACATGAATCCGGAGGATAACTATCGCAAAAAGATGATCCTCGGTCCCAATAGTTACCAAACTTATCAAAACTTTGATATTTATGGTACACAATATCAATATGTACGCAATACGCTGCAATTAAACCAGGGGCCGCGTTTAGGACAGAATGGTGCTATTGGCGCCCCTGCTTTTAGCGAAATAGGCTTTTTAAGTGGCATTGCTCAAACCGACTGGAGCTGGACACCGCTGATCACCGATTTTAATAATGACGGCTATCGGGACATGATCATAACCAACGGCTTCCCTAAGGATGTGTCTGACCATGATTTTATGACTTACCGTGAGCAGGCCTATGCCGTTACTTCCAAACAAAAAGTTTTGGATCAAATCCCCGAAATTAAGCTGCATAACTATGCTTTTGCGAATAACGGCAACCTCACCTTTACCGATGTGAGTAAGGATTGGGGCTTAAGCCTGCCTACTTTTTCAAACGGTGCAGTGTACGTGGACCTGGATAATGACGGGGCTATGGATATGGTGGTTAACAATATCAACGATGAAGCTTTAGTTTATCGCAACACATCTCGCGATGATAAAAATAACCTCGATAAAACGCACTACCTGCAAATCAGCTTTAAAGGTGATAGGCAAAATATTAACGGCTTAGGTGCTACGGCCGAGATATTTTACGATAAGGATAAGACACAGGTATATGAAAATGATCCCTACCGGGGATATATTTCATCGGTACAAAGTATAGCGCATTTCGGTTTGGGTAAAGTTACCGCAATAGATTCGGTTTTGATCAAATGGCCCAATGGCAAAAGAGAAAAGCTGACAAAGCTAAAAGCAGATCAGTTAATAAAGGTTGATATAAAAAATGCTCAAGACCCTTATTCCTTTGTTCAGCCGCAAATAGCCGCGAACGCTTTATTTAAAGAAATAACAGATTCCATAGGGATCCATTATACCAACAAGGGAAGCGGTTTTCTTGATTTTAATATCCAGAAACTACTCCCGCACAAACTTTCGGAGTATAATCCGGCTTTAGCCGCGGGTGATATCGACGGCAATGGCTTTGATGATTTGATCATTGGCGGCACCGCTTACGATCAGGCGCAGGTTTTTTTCCAGATGCCCGATGGCAAATTTAACCGCCGCAACCTGTTAACAGGTAATATTAATCCTGTCCATAATTTTCAAGATGAAGGTTTGTTGCTTTTTGATGCTAATGGTGATGGCAAGCTCGATTTATATGCGGCCAGTGGAGGTTACGAATTTGCAGCAAATGGTCCAGAATACCAGGACAGGCTTTATATCAATGACGGCAAAGGCAATTTTACGCTTACAACGGATGCTTTGCCTTCAAACCTCACCAGCAAACTTTGTGTACGGGCTTGTGATTATAATAAAGATGGCAAGCCCGACCTGTTTGTATCAGGAAGAGTTGAGCCATGGAAATACCCCAACCCTGTTTCGAGTTTTATTTTGCGGAACGATAGTGAAACTGGGCACGCAAAATTTACGGATGTTACAGCACAGGTAGCTCCGGCTTTGAAAAACATAGGCATGATTTGTGATGCCCTGTTTACCGATTATGATAACGACGGCTGGCCCGACCTGGTCATGGCCGGCGAGTGGATGCCGGTAACATTCCTAAAAAATGAACATGGTAAGTTTGTTAATACCACAGTTCAATCCGGCTTGGGCAATAAGCTGGGTTGGTGGAACTCATTGGTAGCCGGAGATTTCAGGCATACCGGCCGTACGGATTATATTGTCGGGAATTTGGGCGAGAATAGCCTGATCAAAGCCAGTGACCAATATCCTGTTTACATTACAGCTAAAGAATTTGATAAGAGCGGCATCTACAGCGCGATTCCGTCTATTTTCCTACCCGATCAAAACGGGGACAAAAAAGAGTACCCAATGTACGGTCGCGATGATATGCTGAAGCAAATGATCAGCATGAGAAAAAAGTTTACCAATTATCGCTCGTACGCTTTGGCAACTATGGATGAGGTGCTTTCACCCGAACAGAGGAGCGGGGCGTTGAAGCTGAAAGCTAATACCTTACAATCATGTTTTTTAAGGAATGATGGCAATGGTAAATTTACAGCTATCCCGCTGCCGGTTGAAGCCCAGGTATCGGTATTAAACGGTATGGAAACCGGAGATTTTGACGGAGATGGAAACCTCGATGTAGTTATCAATGGCAACGATTATGGCAGTGATGCTACTATAGGGCGTTATGACGCTCTTAACGGTTTAATACTGAGTGGTGACGGCAAAGGCAACTTTAAGCCATTAAGCATTGTGCAAAGCGGTATTTATATTCCGGGAGATGGTAAGGCCCTGGTTAAGTTCCGCGATAAAAATGGGCAGGTAATATTGGCCGCCAGTCAACACAAAGATGTTTTAAAAGTTTTCAGATCAAAAAATAAAACAAAAACTATCCCGGTTAAGGCCAATGATGTTTATGCACTGATTAAATATAAGAACGGCAATACCTCAAGGCAGGAATTTTATTTTGGCTCATCTTTTTTGTCGCAATCAGCAAGGTTTATACAGCTTAATGACAAAATATTAAGCGTTACCGTTTTTGATAACAAGGGTAACCAAAGGCTTGTAAATTAGGTGTTTTGCCTCCGGGTGAAATTACACCCGAAAATGATTGAAATATTTTCGTAATCGATTGCGTAAATTAATTATCTTGCGGTGCTAATGTAAGGTCGACTATGCGCCTTAGCCAATAAACCATATTATAATTAAAAATCAATGCATTGCTTTAATCAATCTCCTAAACTCTTCGGCAGAAAAAAGTTTTGGGTAGCATGTGTTTGCCTGTTGGGTTGCCAGCAACTCAGGGCGCAAAACACGGTATCACTTAATGATCTTTCTTTTTTTGATAATCCATCACCTAACTGGAAAGTAGCGGCCGACGTACAGGCTGATATTGCGCAGAATGAAGTTTTAACCCTTAAAGACGGTAACGGGATTTTGGTAAATCTGCCCGGCAAAAAGGATGCGAAAGACCTGTTTACCAAAACCACTTATGGAGATGCCGATCTTGAGCTTGATTATATGATGGCCAGGGGTTCCAATTCGGGTATTTATTTGCAGGGCCGTTACGAGATCCAGTTGTTGGATAGCTGGGGAACGGTAAACCCAAAATCGGGCGATAATGGCGGTATTTATGAGCGCTGGGACGATAGCAAGCCCGAAGGTCAGCAAGGTTATGATGGCCATGCGCCGAGGCAAAATGCCAGCCGTGCGCCGGGTTTGTGGCAGCACATGAAAATTTCGTTCCAGGCGCCGCGCTTTGATGGCAACGGCCAAAAGATTAGTAACGCCAAGGTTCTTTACATCTGGCTCAATGGTGTTTTGATCCAGGATAATGTGGAGCTTGCCGGACCAACCCGCGGAGCTTTTGATACTAAGGAGGCCGCCACCGGTCCGCTGCGTTTACAGGGTGATCATGGTCCGGTAGCTTTCAGGAATATCAGGATAACCAGTTTTGACAAGCCTCACCCTGCACTTTCAAACCTGAAATACGGGGTTTATAAAGATGGGATTATTGAGGGAGATAGTTATAAGAAACTAAAACCCGAATCAGAAGGAACTTCGCCTGTATTATCATCAAACCAGGGTAAGCTTACCAATGATTTCCTAATCCGTTATACGGGCAGTATTCAAATTAAAGAAGCCGGCGAATACGTTTTTAAACTAAATGTACCGGGTGGTAAAGGCAAGTTGCGTATTGACGGCGCCGACGCGGTTACGTTAACCGAAAACAAGGGTGAGGGCAAGACTCAGTTACAACCCGGTGATCATCCGTTTGAATTATTCTACTCAAAAACTGTCGACTGGGCCAGACCGGCTTTAGGGCTTACGGTATCAGGCCCTGGCATCCGTGAATATTTATTGAGCGATGCCAATGTAAGTAACAATGATCCTGTTGATCCTATTTTGATTAATGCAACTTCAAATACTATATTACGGAGCTTTTCTGATTTGCCCGGAGGTATCAGGGTTACCCATGGTGTAAATGTAGGCAGCCCCGAACTGTTACACTACACTTATGATCTGGATAAAGGAATGATTGTTGAGATCTGGCGTGGTGGTTTTTTAGATGCCACACCCATGTGGCATGACAGGGGCGATGGCTCATCGCGCCCGGCTGGGTCTGTACAATATCTTGGCAAACCTGTCCCTGCTATCGGAAAGCTGAGCGATGCAAATGCCGCCTGGGCTTTGGATACTGCCGGTACAGGGTACAGGCCAAAAGGCTATGTTTTGAATGCCGACGATGTTCCTGCATTTAAGTACAATATTTATGGCACTTCGGTAAATGATGCCAGCAGTGTGATGGATAAAGGGCAAGGCATTCACCGGGAAGTAACACTTGCCAATGCAGTTGACGGCCTGTTTTATCATCTGGCATCCGGCAATATCGAAACGCTGGGCAATGGATTATATGTCATTGATGATAAATCCTATTATATCCGTATTGATGATGCGGCAGGCGCCAAACCTGTCGTTCGGGATGCGGGAGGGAAGCAGGAGCTTATCATTCCTATTCAAAAGAAATTAACCTATTCTATCATTTTTTAAGCTGCCTTGATCATGAACAATACTTTAAAACAAATGATAAACAAAGGCACGTTTTTATTTACGCTTGTAATTATCGCGCTGTTAAGCGATATCAAAAATACCTTTGCCCAGGCCGAATCGCCTAAAGAAGATGACTTTTTTAAGATCATGAAAGTGCCCGCGCCTGAGGGTACTATCCTTGAAGTTGGCGGTTTGTGTACGCTGCCTAATGGCACCCTGGCAGTAACCACCCGTCGCGGAGATATTTTTATGGTTGAAAACCCTACAGGCCAGCACCCTTTCTTCCGTAAATTTGCTTCTGGCTTGCATGAGGTGCTGGGAGCTGCCTGGAAAGATGGGGCGTTGTACGTTGTTCAGCGCGGCGAATTGACCAAGCTGGTTGATACCAATATGGATGGTAAGGCCGATGTTTTTGAAACCATTTATGCATGGCCATTATCTGGTAACTATCATGAGTATAGTTTCGGGCCTAAAATAGCGCCCGATGGCTCATTCTTTGTGACTTTGAACCTCGGCTTCCCGCCCGATTGGTGGCACCCGAAAAGCTTTGTGCCTTACCGGGGCTGGGCTTTAAATATTAAGGAAGATGGCACTGTTACGCCATGGGCAGCGGGCTTGCGTTCGCCTTGCGGTATTAGTATGATTGATGGCGAACTTTGGTATTCAGATAACCAGGGCGACTGGGTTGGTTCAGGTAGTATCATGCCGATCAAAAAAGGGGCTTTTATGGGGCATCCTTCAAGCCTGGTTTGGACGGGTTTACCTAACTCGCCGCTAAAACTCACATCCGAGCAATTCTTTGCCAAAAACAACCCGAGGATAGAATTTGATAAAAACGGTCAACCTGTAAAGCCACAAGATATTGTTAATGAAAAATTTAAAACGGAGTTTGAGGCTAAAAAAGAAATCCCTGAATTACAGCTGCCTGCTGTTTGGTTACCGCATGGTATCTTAGGGATCTCCAACTCCGAAATTGTTAAAATCCCGGAAGGCGCATTCGGCCCTTTTGCCGGGCAATTACTGATCTGCGACCAGGGCCAAAGTATGGTCGACAGGGTGTTTTTAGAGAAGGTTAATGGCGAATACCAGGGCGCGGCCTGGGCTTTCAGAAGTGGTTTCCAATCGGGCATAGTAAGGCTGGCCTGGTTACCTGATGGTTCATTGGCTACAGGCGAAACTAATCGTGGCTGGGGATCTGCAGGGGAGGCCACTATGGGATTGCAGCGATTGGTATGGAACAATAAAGTTCCGTTTGAGATGCGTGCTATCCGTGCAATGCCTGATGGTTTTGAGATAGAGTTTACCAAGCCGGTTGATAAGAAAGTAGCTGAAGACATTGCTTCATACTCTGTTGAAAGCTATATCTATAAATACCATGGTGTGTACGGCAGCCCGCCGGTAAATACCGAAAAATGCCCGATAGCAGGTGTGAAGGTATCTGCAGATGGTTTAAAAGCGCGATTGATTGTGAATAACCTGCGTAAATATTATATCCACACCATCACGCTTGCAGGTATTCGTGATAAGGAAAACTATTTCAATTTAGTTCACCCAACGGCTTATTATACGTTGAATAATATCCCCGAAGGGCAAAAACTTTCCATGACGGAGGTAAGTACAGTAAACTCTGCCAAAGCTGCAGCCGCGGCCGATCTGAAAAAAGGCGTTGCCGGTAAAAAAGCTGCGGCAGTAAAATCTGCAGCTGGGTTAAACGCGGTTCCTACTTATGCCGAGGTGCAGCCGATCCTGCTGAAAAATACCTGTCTTTCGTGCCATAACGCTACAAAAAGACAGGTTGGCCCGGCTTACGTGGATGTAGCTAAACGCAAATATAGTGTGGCCGAATTGATCCAGCTGATCCGGAGCCCGAAGCCCGAGCACTGGCCAGATTATTCAACGCCTATGCCACCTATGCCGCAGGTTCCTAAGGAAGAGGCTCGTAAGATAGCTTTATGGATCAAATCGCTGGCTAAATAAAGCTGAAAGCCGAATGCTTAAAGCAAAAAGCTAAAGACCCAGTATTAAAAGTTTTCAGCCTTTAGCTTTAGGCTTTCAGCTAAACATGAATAGTTATCTGATTATTTAACCCTGATCAATTGTTTTAAAATGAAACGCAAACTTATTTTCACTGCTTTATTAGCAGGTTGTTCTTTAACAATATTCGCGCAGCAAAATGCCAAGCCGGAGGATACCGAGATCTGGTCGCCGGTGCCGGCTGTAATTACCCCTGGTAAAACTTTGGGAGATGCCCCTTCTGATGCGATCATTTTGTTTGATGGCAAAAACCTAGACGAATGGGTTGCCACCAACGATAGTACGTCAAACCATAAATGGAAAGTTGATAATAAAATTATTACGGTAGATAAAACCGCAGGCGATATCCAAACCAAACGTAAATTCATGGATTTTCAGTTGCATATCGAATATCGCATCCCATCAAACATAACCGGCAGCGGACAAGCACGCGGTAACAGCGGCATTTTCCTGGCAGCTCTGCCATGGGGAGCCGGTGGTTATGAGTTGCAGGTGCTTGATAACTATAATAATAAAACCTATGTGAATGGGCAGGTGGGCAGTTTATACAAACAAGCCATCCCCCTGGCAAACGCTTGTCGCAAACCCGGCGAGTGGCAAACCTACGACGTAATCTGGACAGCACCCCGTTTTAATGAGGATGGTTCACTGAAATCAGCGGCTCGCGCTACCGCAATTCATAATGGTGTGCTGGTTCAAAACAATACTTCATTAATAGGTGATACCCCATATATTGGCAAACCCGAATATCGTAAACATGGCGCTTCACCAATTAAGCTGCAAGCTCATGGCGATAAAAGTGAGCCGATCAGCTATCGTAATATTTGGGTAAGGGAATTATAAGAGGAAGTTTATTGCGCGGTACGAAGCAATCCCAAACTGTACAGAGACATCTGTATAGCTGCTCTGCTAATAGGGGATTGCTTCGTTCCTCGCAATGACGCATTGAATTAGCCTATGTTGTTTTGTTTAACCCTTCACCGCCCTCTTCCCTTCAATATTAGGTAGCAAACCAGTGAAAATACCTATCAGCGGCAAATAAGCACAAATCTTGAACACATAGTTGATACTGGTCATATCAGCAACTTTACCCAATATAGCCGATCCTAAACCGCCCATGCCAAAAGCCAGGCCGAAGAATAAGCCCGCTATTAAACCTACCTTTCCCGGAACCAGTTCTGTAGCATAAACTAAAATAGCCGAAAAGGCTGATGAAAGGATCAGGCCTATAAACACAGATAAAACACCGGTCCAAAACAATGACACGTAGGGTAGGAGCATGGTAAAGGGCGCTACACCCAATATCGAAATCCAGATGATGTATTTACGGCCAAAGCGATCACCCAATGGTCCGCCAAAAAGAGTTCCGGCTGCTACGGATCCTAAAAACATAAACAAATAAATTTGTGATTGCTGAATGCTTAAGTGGAACTTATTGATCAGGAAGAAAGTATAATAGCTGGTGATGCTGGCCAGGTAAAAATATTTGGAGAATATAAGCACAAGCAAAATACCCAGGGAGAATATTACCCGTCTTTTGGAAATGTTCAGAAGGGTGGGTTCTTTGGCATTTTTGTTTTTTGCGTTTATGCTCAGACGTTCGGCATACCATTTGGCTATCCGCAGCAGTACCAAAATTCCGGCGAAGGCGATAAGGCAAAACCAGATCACGTTTGATTGTCCGTAAGGGATCACGATAAGAGCTGCAAGCAGCGGTCCAATTGCGCTGCCGGCATTACCACCCAGCTGAAAAATAGATTGAGCCAGTCCTTTTTTTCCTCCCGATGCTAAATGTGCCACCCGGGATGACTCCGGGTGAAATATGGATGAGCCAATACCAATAAGACTTACGGCCATCAGCATAATAGAAAAGTTGCCGGCAAAAGAGGCAAGCATCAGTCCGGATAGAGTGAAACCCATGCCAATTGCCAATGAATATGGTTTGGGTTTTTTATCGGTATAAAGGCCTACAAATGGCTGCAAAATAGAAGCGGTAATTTGATAGGTGAAGGTGATTAGCCCTATTTGAGTAAAATTAAGACTAAACCGTTGTTTGATAAGCGGGTATATGGACGGTATAACCGATTGCAGCATATCATTGATAAAGTGTGCAAGGCTTATTGTAAACAAAATTGAATACACTGTTTGCTGAACCAATTTTTTAGGTTCGGGGATAATAGTTGTTGGCGATGTAGATTCCATTAGCGACAGATTAAATTATAAAACATTATATCATCAGATGAATTTGATGAAATTTTTTAATATTGATGAATTTCGATAACGGTATTCCAGGCCTGTTTCGAATCGCAATCGAGAATGTTTTTCAGGAGCTTTTCGTGCAGGTGCTGAGTTTCGATAAAAATGCGCGTATCAGGGTGGATTTCAGTGAACCAGTTTTTTAAATGTACGGCTGCCGTTTTATATAGATCGCTCAGGATCTCGTTTTTTGATGCTTCGGCAATAGCGATGTGAAATTTAACATCAGCGTCAATACACTCTTCCAATAGCCCGGCTTCGGCAGTTCTGTTTCGGGTTTCTAAATGGCTTTTCATGTTAAAAATATCTTTTTGCGAGCGGTTTATAGCAGCTTTCTCGGCTATTTTCATCTCCAGTAACTGTCTCACTTCGTCAAGGTCCTGTGACCGGGCGCGTTTAATACGGGCTTCCATTGGCTCCGGATTAACAGTACTGCGCTCTACAAAAGTACCCGCACCCTGCTGGATCCTAAGCAGGCCTGATTGTACCAGGCTTTTTGTTGCTTCGCGAATGCTTGAGCGGCCAACACCAAACTCGGTCATAAGCTCCGGTTCGGTTGGTAGTTTATCATTTATTTGATACCTTCCTCCGGCAATCTGCTCCTTCAGTTTCTCAGCAATCTCTTCAGCCAGCGACCTTTTAATAATTTTACTCATTTGTGTAAATCATCAGATGAATTACAAAGGTATAGGTTTGTTTGAGAAATAAAAGTTATTTTGGGGGCAAAATCTATTTTTAAAAAATAGTGCCAATTATTAGCCTGTGTTTTCTAAAGCATTAATATATATTTAAATTTAGCTTAACATTAGTGCCGTTACTTTGATGCCATAAAAATACCCCTTGTGAAACAATATTCGGATGCACAACTTCTACTTGAACTGCAGGGCGGTAACGATGGTGCATTCCAGGAAATTTATGAGCGTTATGCGGATAGGTTGATTGCCTTCGCGTTAAAGAAAACCCAAAACGAGGATGAAGCGATGGATATGGTACAGGAGCTGTTCCTCTCCATATGGAAAAATCGTAATACCATCCAGGTAAATGGAGCGCTTGAAGCCTACCTCATGGTTTCTGTTAACTACATGAGCTATAAGTGGTACAAAAAGCAAAGCATCAAACCACGGCCATTAGATGATGTTTCCGAAATACAGGAAACTTATGAACACAGCACCGATCAAAAACTTTCCCTTGCCGAATTGCACTTTTTGATAGACCAGGAAATAGCGGATATGCCCGAGAAAATGCGACAGGTTTATTTGTGTAGCCGCGAGCAGGATATGACCGGCCCGCAAATAGCCGAATTTTTAGGCTTATCGCATCAAACCGTGCGCAACCAAATTAGTAATGCTTTAAGCAGGTTGAAGAAATCTGTTCAGAAGTATTACGATGTCATCCCCTTTGATAATTACAGCAGATTTTTGCTGTTGATAATTTTTTTCAAAAAGTTATAGTACACTCCTCCGTCTCGGGTCACTTATCAGGTATAAAGCCCCTGTTAGGTGAATCAAAGAGAAATAAAAAAACTACTCAATAAGTTTAACGCCGGCAAATGTACCGACGAGGAATTGCAGCTTTTACAACAACTGATGCATAACCTTGACACGGATGCCAAAACCGGCGACAATGTTAAAGCCCTTAAGCAACCGCTTTGGGAGCGGATAGAAAAACAAACCATAGAAAGAGGTAAAATCCGCAGGCTAAATACCACCTGGTTGAAAGTTGCCGCTGCTGTTTTGGTAGCTGTATGTGCCGGACTGTTCTACTCAAAATTAGCCACCCACAAAAATGAGCAAATTGCTTACCAGGTAATCACCGCTCCTAAAGGCTGCATGAAACAGGTAATGCTGCCAGATAGCTCAACTGTTCAGTTAAACGCGGGTACATCATTAAAATTCCCGGTTAGCTTTGGCGATTCAAAAAGAGAAGTAACGCTGATAAATGGAGAAGCCTTTTTTGATGTGAAGCATGATATTAAAAGGCCCTTTATGGTGCACACCGCTAAGGTTACTACTCAGGTGCTTGGTACATCGTTCAATATCAAATTTTATAAAGAGCTGCCCGACCTGCAGGTTTATGTGAACAGCGGCAAGGTTGAGGTGCATGATCAGCGTCATACATTGGGTTTTTATACACCGAGGCAGCAGCTAACCTATAATAAACAGCATGAAAGCTTTACACACCAGGAACTAATGGCCGATCATTCCCTAAGCTGGATGCATGAGGAGTTGATACTGGATAATGCGTCATTTAAGGAGATCACCGTTTACCTGCAAAACCGCTACAGCGTGAATTTTAAATACAATGAAAAACGGCTGGCGCAGCAGCACTACTCGGTAAGGTTTTCAAATAAGTTGAATATCAGGCAGGTGCTGGATATACTTCAGTTTATTGATGGCCGAAAGTATAAGTTAAACGGAGATACAGTAAATATTAAATAACAATATAAAAGGAAAACCAATGCCTGCTCCAACAGGCACTGGCTCAATTAAGTGTAGCTGCCAAAACTAAAAGCCAACAGGCAGTTACTAATCACTTTAAAAACAAATGTATGGAAAAATCTTTAACCCGGATTTCAAGAAGATTAATCTCAGCAATTTTGTTGCTGGTAACAACCCTGACGGCAGTATTGCCCTCACGCGCCTTCGCCGAGCGTAGTGTGTCGCTGATGGATCAGCCGGTAACCGTAAAGTTTGCCGATGAAACCATGGACGCCTCGCTCGAGAAACTCAAAAAAGCGGTAAATACCGTTGCATTTAACTACAAGATGGATGATGTGGCCGTGGTAAAAGTAAAGGCAAATTCATTTGTTAACAAACCATTAAAAGATGTGCTTAACGCTTTAACTGCCAATACGCAATTGGAGTACCGCGAAAAGTACGGCACTATTATCATCTCGCACAAAAAGGTGGTACGTGCACCCGAAAAAATTACGGTGACCGGAACAGTGACCGATAAAGACGGTCCGCTGGCCGGCGTGGCTGTACGCAGCAAAACTTCAACTGCCGCTACCTCAACCGATGTTAATGGTAATTTTAAAATTACTGTTGAAAAGGGCGAGGTGCTGGTTTTTAGCTTTATCGGCTACAAAAGCCGCGAAGTTACTGCCGGTCAATCGCCGCTTAGCATTACTTTGGAGGCCGACGTTACGGGTTTAAATGCCGTAGTAGTGGTAGGTTACGGTACTCAAAAAAATACCGATGTAACCGGTTCGGTAGGTTCGTTAAAAGTTAGTAATGTTAAAGATCGTTCGGTAGGTTCGGTGACCGAAATGCTGCAGGGACAAATTGCAGGTGTTACTGTACTAAACGAGGGCGGCGATCCAACTTCGGGCCCAAGCATCAGGCTACGCGGTCAAAGCTCTTTTAATACTGAAGGCCCGCTGATTGTGGTTGATGGAACCGTTTATAATGGTGGCCCTATTGACCCGGCCGATATCGAATCAATTGACGTATTGAAAGATTCATACGCCGCCATCTACGGTGCCAAAGCTGCCGGTGGCGTAATACTGATCACAACCAAACGCGGTAAACAAGGTAAAACCAATTTAGATATTACCGCAAAAGGCGGCGTACAAAACGCCTTGAAAATATTACAGGCCTTAAATGCCGCTGATTATGCAGATGCGATCAACACTGCTTATGATAATGCAGGCAAAAAGCGTTTGCCGGCCTTTGATGCTACTGTAAATCCCGATTCGCGCATCACCCGTACTAACTGGACTGACGCCTTGTTTAGGACAGGCTACATCCAGGATTATAACCTGAACATCGGCGGAGGCAGCGAAAAATCTACTTTTTACATTTCGGGCGGTTATCGAAAAAACGACGCAATTCTTTTAAATACCAATGCTATTCGTTATAACTTCCGCGTAAACTCTGATCACCAAATCAACAACTGGTTAAAAATTGGTGAAAGTATGTCCTACTCTTACAATAATGGCCAGGGCGCTAACACAACAAGCGCTTATACCGGTGCTATTTTATCAGCTATATTTTATCCGCCAAACGCTTCTATTTACAATGCCGATGGTAGTTTTGGCGGTGTGCCGGCTGACTACGCGGGTTCTTACGGCGACGTAATTAACCCGGTTGCTTACCTGAAACGTTTAGATAACAGTGATGGTGTAAGCAGCTTCAACGTTAACCCTTATGTTGAAATAAACCTGATCAAAGGCTTAAAATTCCGCTCAAATTTAGGTATTACCAAAAACTCAGAAACTATCAAAAACTTCAGCACAAGGATATTGGAGCCGGGTAAAAAGTTTTTTGACAACTTCCTGTTCCAGGAGCAGAACAACTCGCGTACCATTCTCGCCGAACAAACTTTAAACTTCGACAGAACATTTGGCGAAAAACATCACATATCGGCATTGGCAGGTTATACTTATCAGGATGATATGAACGAGTTTTTCAGCGTTAATACTGATAATTATCAGAGCGAAGATCCAGCGGTTCGTTATATCATTAATGGCACACTTAATCCTACAGGTTTGCCATTACAGGGAGCAAAATCTGAGCAGGGTTTAATTTCTTACATTGGAAGGGTAGGATACGATTTTGAAGGAAAATATTTTATTAATGGGATATTTCGTCGTGACGCTACTTCAAGCATCGCAGCGCAGCACAGAGTTGAAAACTACCCGGGGGTTTCCGGTGGTTGGATAGTTAGCAAAGAAGATTTTTTCCCTAAAGACGGCTTAGTGTCTTTTGCCAAAATAAGGGCAAGTTACGGTCAATCAGGTAACCTTGCAGGGCTTAATACCTACTTCCCTACTTCGGTTAGTGTGTCAAAAACATCCGGATATCTCGGAAACCCAGCTACAGGAGTTACCGGTGCAGCTGTTGATGGTTTAGCTAATCTTGATCTCATTTGGGAAAAAGCAGCACAAACCAACGTTGGTGTTGATTTAGGCCTGATGAACGGCAAGCTGAATGTTACAGCTGATGCATTTGTAAAAACAAATACTCATTTTATATTTCATCCACCAGTTGCAGCTGTTTATGGTGTATCAAACCCGCCGTATGTTAATGGTGGAAAGATCCAGAATAAAGGTATTGAGCTATCTATCAAATATCAGGGTAACGTAGGCGAACTTCATTACAATTTCATTGCCAATGGTTCATACATCAAAAATAAAATTGATGACATTTTACCTGGCCAACAAACCATTCTTGCTGACCCAAGCGTAAGGGGCAGCCTGGTGCCTGTTTGGTTGAAGCAAGGTTACGCGATGTATTCTTTCTTTGGTTACAAAACTGCGGGTTTATTCCAATCGCAGGATGAAGTGAATAACTACAAAGGTCCAACCGGAGCGCTTATTCAGCCAAATGCGAAACCTGGCGATATTAAGTTCGTGGATACGGACCATGATGGTAAGATAACCGAAGCAGATAAAACGTACATGGGTACACCGTTTCCTAAAGTTAGTTATGGTTTTACAGCCAACTTTAATTACGGCCCGTTTGATATGAGTGTGTTTTTGCAGGGTGTAGCAGGTAATAAATTGTTCAATGCAGTTAAATACACCGGCCTTAATGCATCTATTCAAAACTATAACCTGCTGGCTGATGCAAAAAATGCCTGGACACCAAGCCATACCAACACTAATATTCCACGTCTGTCGGCAAGTGATGCAAATGGCAATTTTGGCAACGTATCTGACTTTTATGTAGAGAACGGTTCATACATGCGTATTAAAAATGTAACCCTGGGTTATACCTTACCAAAAGCACTATTGACTAAAATTGGTGTGCGTAGTGCCCGAATTTTCGCTAATGCGCAAAACCTGGCCACATTTACCAAATACACAGGTCTTGACCCGGAAGTTGGTATCAACCAAAATGGTGTTGATTTAGGCTTGTATCCACAATCAAGGATCATTTTAGTAGGTGTTAACGTAGGTTTATAAAAAATCAGGAACCATAATTAAGGAGATACAGAGATGAAATTTAAAAATATAATTAGCAAAGGCTTAATGGGTGTAATGATTATTGCACTGGCCCAAAGCTGTAAAAAAGGTACTTTAGATAATATTAAACCAGCAGGTTCGCCAACTACCGCCAACTTCTGGAAAACTGCTGATGATGCCCAGGCAGCGGCCAATGGTTTGTATGAAAAACAAAGTAACAGCGAAGACCTTTATGGCCGCGGTTTCTTTTGGTTCATTAATGCCAGCGATGACATGGTTGTTGGCCGTACATCTGCCGACAGGGAAAATATCAAAAACTTTATCTGTACCGGTAACGAGAGTAGTATTTACGCGCCATGGCAGTTGCACTTTGTTGTGATGAAACGTGCTAATGACGTGATCAACAACGTGCCGAACATCAACATGGATGCAGCTACCAAAAACTTTATTTTGGGCCAGGCTTACTTTATTCATGCTGTAATGCACCTGGAAATTGCCGATCTATACGGATCAGACAAACAAGGCGCTCCTTTGCAAAATCGCGCCAATCCATTAGCGTTCCCGGCGCAATTGCCTTCAGTTAAAGATAACTACGCTTATATCGAGGCTGATTTGAAAAAGGCAGCTTCTTTACTGCCTTACTTTGATAAGCTTGCCGCTGCCGATAAAGGCCGTGCTCATAAAACTGCTGCTTATGCTTATTTGGCTAAAACTTACCTGCATGCTAAGGATTACGCTAACGCCGAAAAATATGCCGACTCGGTTATCCTCAGCGGAAAACATGCTTTGCTAAGTAACTATGCGGATGTATTTAAGATCGCTAATAACTACAGCTCTGAGTATATCTGGTCGGTAGCAAGTAACCTGAATGGTCAAAGCATTTTACCGGGCGCTATGTTAGAGAACAAAGGCTGGGGTTTATATAATGGTTTTGGTTACTATCAGCCAACTAAAGAGCTTGTTGACGAGTTTGAGGCCGGCGATAAAAGGCTTCCGGCTACTATCCTGCAAAAAGGCGATAGCTTCCAGTATTTCGGTCAAACTTATACTTACCCAATTGGTGGTAAAAGCAACAGCTTAACCGGCTACCAGTTTAATAAATATATGGAGCCATTTAGCTATGCAGGCGGCATTCACGTAAGTCCTAACGGCGATGAGCCTTCTACAGATTTAAACGTACCATTGTTGCGTTATGCCGAGATCCTGCTGATTAAAGCCGAAGCGCAGATCATGCAGGGCAAAAACGGTGATGCCGCGCTTAACCAGGTGCGTGTACGTGCAGGATTGCCTCCGATTACTAATGCCACAATGGCAAACCTCAAACACGAACGTCGTGTTGAATTGGCAGGTGAGTGGAGTGATCGTAACTTTGACCTGGTACGCTGGGGCGATGCACAGGCAATTTACGCAAAACCGTTACACGGTTCGGATGGCTCAATTGTATGGAAAGCTCGTAACTTTGACCCGGCAAGGGATAACGTTTGGCCAATTCCGCCAAAAGATATCCAGATAAGCCAGGGCCAGCTGAAACAGAATGCCGGCTGGTAATTGACATATTGAAACTTACAAAACCGGGCTCAGCCCGGTTTTGCTATATCTACACCAAATGAAAAAAAGTACTACCCTAATTACGCTGGCGACGCTGCTGGCAAACGTTGGTTTAACGGCCAATGCGCAGGTTAAAAACTACACCGTAGCCGACGCACACTCCCACAATGATTACAAAAACAACATTCCTTTTTACAGGGCTTATGAAAAAGGTTTCGGTTCTATCGAGGCCGACTGTTATGCCGTTAACGGGCAGTTGATGGTGGCTCACGATAAAAAGGAGATTGACGCTAAGCGGTCGTTAAAGATCTTGTACATCGATCCGCTGATTGAAAAATTTAAACGCGACCCACAGCGCCATTTAAGGCTGCTTATCGAAATTAAGGAAGATCATAAGGCGGTATTGCCCTTGGTGATCAAAGAACTGAAACCGTTAGAACAGTATTTTAATTATGAAGGTCACCCGGGACGGCTATCTATAGTTATGACAGGAGCAGTACCCCCTGCGGCAGAGATGACCAATTATCCGGCCTGGATCTCGTTTGATGTTGACCATATGAACGGCTTTACACCGGCGCAATGGAAAAAGATTGGCATGGTAAGCTTTCCGTTTGGTAAATATATGCACTGGAACGGTAAAGGTGTATTGAATAACGAAGAGATCGCGAGGATAAAAGCGGGCATCGATAGCGTACATAACTCCGGTAAAAAGGTGCGTTTTTGGGAAACGCCGGATACCAAAAGCAGTTGGCTGGCGCTAATCCGTTTAGGCGTTGATGTAATTGGCACCGATAAAATAGAAGAGCTTGGCGATTTCCTGAACAAGAAGCCAACAAGTGAATATACCGCGCCACAAGCGTATGGCATTTATAAGCCAACTTATAAATCGGACGGCGCGGTTAAGAAAGTTAAAAACATCATTTTGTGTATCGGCGATGGTATGGGTTTATCGCAGATCTATTCGACCTATACCGCCAACCGAGGCCAGTTGAATATTTTCCAGATACTCAACATTGGCTTTTCAGTAACTAATTCTGCCGATGCTTATATCACTGATTCGGCGGCCGGCGCCACCGCTTTTGCATCGGGCCAAAAAACTAACGACAGGGCAGTAGGTGTTGATCCGTCAGGCAAACCATTGAAATCATTGGCTGATTACAGCGCCGAAGCAGGCAAAAAGACTGCCGATATTGTGGCCTGTGAATTGACAGACGCTACCCCCGCGGCCTTTTATGCGCACGACTCGGAACGGAGCCACTCTACGGCCATTGCCAATCAAATTACTTCATCGCCTATTGATATTTTTCTGGGCTCGGGATACAAAGATTTTATCTGGCCGGTAAATGGTGAAAGCCCTGTTAATAAAATGAAAAAGAGGGGATACACGGTAATTCGCAACTTTGATGAGTTTTTGAATAGCTCGGCCCCAAAAATCCTGGCTTTGATGGATGACAGCGTAACCCGCCCGAAAATGGAAGGCAGGGGGAGTTATCTGCCGCTGGCATTTAATAAAGTAACCCAAACGTTCAAAAA
The DNA here is from genome assembly GCF_049949235.1 of Mucilaginibacter sp. R-33. Classification (NCBI taxonomy): domain Bacteria; kingdom Pseudomonadati; phylum Bacteroidota; class Sphingobacteriia; order Sphingobacteriales; family Sphingobacteriaceae; genus Mucilaginibacter; species Mucilaginibacter sp. R-33. Next base: position 2,842,902 of record NZ_CP188089.1, on the reverse strand, counting down.
TGCTCCCAAAGGTTTCTTTATGATGATTGAGGGCTCGCAGATAGACCATGGCGGCCATGCAAATAACCTGAAACAAGTAATAACCGAAAATAGCGACTTCGATCGTGTAGTTGGCGACGCCCTGAAGTTTGCTGATGAAGATGGCGAAACCCTGGTAATTGTAACCGCCGATCATGAAACAGGCGGCTTAACCCTGCTTGATGGCAGTATCAACAACGGTTATGTATGGGGCGATTTTAGCACCAACGATCATACCGGTACCCCTGTTCCGGTATTTAGCTACGGCCCGCATTCCCTGGATTTCAGAGGGGTTTATAGTAATACCGAGATCTTTAACAAGATTAAGTCGTTGTTGCAGTAGCTGCAGTAGCTTAACTGAGCTTTTAAAGCCTAACGAAGCCCTTAAAACTTCGTTAGGCTAATGCTGTTTTGATGAGATTTATAGCTTAATTGAAAGATACAATAAAGCAGCAATGGAAGCCCCAACCAATGGGCCGATAATCGGGATCCATGCATAAGCCCAATCGCTGGTTCCTTTGCCTTTTATCGGTAGCAGCATATGCATAAAGCGTGGGCCAAGGTCACGGGCTGGGTTGATAGCATAGCCTGTAGTGCCACCTAATGACAGGCCTATCACCCAAACCAGTAATGCTACAGGGATGGCACCTACTGAACCCAGGCCAATAGGCGTTTTAGCAGGAGTAATTTCAGCACCTGCTATGTAAAAGATGGTAAACAACAATACAAATGCGCCAATCACTTCGCTGGCGATGTTTGAAACGTAATTACGTACAGCAGGCCCCGTACAAAATACGGCCAGTATCGAGGCCTGATCATTTGTGCGTTTAAAATGATCATAATACATTACCCAAACTAAAAATGCACCGATACAAGCGCCCGCAAATTGGGCAATAATGTAGGGCACAACGTTTGCCCAGGCAAACTTACCCGCAATAGCGAGTGCTATGGTTACGGCAGGATTAAGGTGCGCGCCGCTATACGGACCTGCAACAACTACCCCTACAAAAACAGCTAATCCCCAGGCAGTGGTAATTACTATCCATCCGCTGTTATTTCCCTTAGTATCTTTTAAAACTACGTTGGCCACTACACCATCACCTAATAATATCAAGAGCATGGTGCCTATCAGTTCGGCTACAAATGGAGACATGTTAAAATATTTTAAAGATGGATATTAAATAACTGTTACAGGATGCCCGGAATTTGACCAGCATTGAGCAGTGCTTACCGCACGTTTCCAACCCGCAATGCCCGATTTTACTTCATCAAGATCGTCAGCCGGAGTAAATTCCGCTTCGGCGGCCCACAAGTGCTGAATTTCGGCTATATCTTTCCAATAGCCTACAGCCAACCCGGCCATATAGGCTACACCAAGTGCCGTAGTTTCGGTAACTTCGGGCCGGATCACTTTGCAGTTCAATACATCCGATTGAAACTGCATCAGCAGGTTATTGGCTGTTGCGCCGCCATCCACGCGTAATTCTTTTATCTCCATGCCTGCATCAGCCTCCATAGCTTTAAGCACATCCATGGTTTGGTAGGCTATTGATGCCAGTGCGGCTCTTGAAATATGGGCGGCAGTAGCGCCGCGGGTTAGGCCAACAATAGCGCCGCGAACTTCCGGGTCCCAGTAGGGGGCGCCCAAGCCTGCAAAAGCAGGCACAAAATAAACACCCGCGGTATCTTTTACTGATGTGGCCAGCTTTTCAACATCAGCGGATGTTTTGATAATGCCCAGGCCATCGCGCAGCCATTGTACTACCGCGCCGCCTATAAAAATGCTGCCTTCAAAAGCATAGGTGATTTCGCCGTTTATTTTCCAGGCAATGGTGGTAAGCAGGTTGTTTTTTGATTTGATAAACTCATGCCCGATATTCATCAGCATAAAACAGCCGGTGCCATAGGTGTTTTTAACCATAGCTTTATCAATACACATTTGCCCGAATAAAGCCGCGTGCTGATCGCCCGCTATGCCTGCTATCGGGATCCGTTGCGCAAACAAATTATTGGCTGTTTGTCCATATAGCTCGCTTGATTGTTTTACTTCGGGCAAGATACTTTTTGGGATATTGAACAGTCGTAACAACTCCTCGTCCCATTGTTGTGTGCGGATATTGAACAGCATGGTACGGGCGGCATTGGTTACATCGGTAGCGTGAACTTCGCTGCGGGTTAGCTGCCAGATGAGCCAGCTGTCAACCGTGCCAAAAGCCAGTTCACCGGCTTCGGCCTGTGCCCTGGCACCTTCAACATTGTCCAGGAGCCATTTTATTTTTGAGCCGGAAAAGTAAGCATCTATTACCAGGCCGGTTTTATCGCGGATCATTTCGCTATGGCCAGCCTGTTTTAGCTCATCGCAAAAGGCTGCTGTGCGCCTGTCCTGCCAAACAATGGCGTTATGAATAGGCTCGCCGGTTTTGCGGTTCCAAACTATAGTGGTTTCGCGTTGATTGGTTATGCCAATGGCTTTAATATTGCCGCCCCCCAGGCCTGCTTTTGCAATGGCTTCTGCGGCTACCCCAATCTGGCCTGCCCAAATTTCATTTGGGTTGTGCTCAACCCAGCCGGGTTTAGGGAAATACTGCTTAAATTCTTTTTGTGCCGAAGCAATAATTTTGCCTGCATGATCAAAAATTATGGCCCGTGAGCTGGTAGTACCCTGATCGAGCGCTAAAATGTATTCCTGCATAATTTGGTTTGGTTTACCTTGGTTTATTTATTGAATATCACATTAAATTTTATTTTAATGTGGTGTTAGTATATAATTTTTTGCTGTTTCGTTAAATGCTTTAATCTGTGCTGCTTCCCATGCCGTATCTTTTCCCAGCTCACCGGCCATAAGGCGGGCTACTTCGGGAGCCATTTCAGTAGCTAAACGGGCATCTAAAAATAATACACGGGTGCGGCGGGCCAGTATATCTTCAACCGTGCGCGCCATTTCATTCCTTACCGACCAGATCACCTCAGCTTTGGTATACCTGCTTTTTGGATGAACAGGGTTTCTCCAATCAGGGTTTTCATTTTGCAGCGCTAAGATCTTTTCAATATCGACGCCATAAACAAACATGGGGTTGGTTCGATCGGGGTTGGGGCGGCTGCCGTGGATAGCTAATGAAGCAGTTTTACAAGGCTCGTTTTTAAGCCTGCCAACTTCAATAGCTTTATCAACAATATCCTCGGCCATTTTGCGGTAGGTAGTCCACTTGCCGCCGGTTATGGTAATTAAGCCGGATGCAGAAACGATCAGTTTATGGCTCCGAGAAATTTCCTTTGTTTTTGACGATCCATCCTGTGGGGCGGCAAGGGGCCGTAAGCCTGCAAAAACACTTAATACATCTGATCGGGTAGGGGCTTTTGTGAGGTATTTGCCCGCAGTTCTTAATATAAATTCTACTTCCTCGTTTAATGCCACCGGCTCCAGGCTGTGCGAGTTAATAGGGGTATCCGTAGTGCCTATCAATAATTTCTCATGCCACGGAACCGCAAAAAGCACGCGTCCATCTTCCGTTTTAGGGATCATCAAGGCATCATCAGCGGGTAAAAATGAATGGTCGAGCACAAGGTGTACGCCCTGGCTTGGCCTTACCATGGGCTTCTTCTCGGGGGTATCCATTTCAAGCACGTCATCAACAAAAACGCCGGTTGCATTGATCACCGTTTTCGCTTTTAGTTGAAGTGCATTGCCGGTTTCAATGTCAGTAGCCTTTACGCCTGTGATTTTATTGGCGGGATCTTTCATTAACCCGGTTACCTTGAAGTAATTCAGTAAAGTAGCGCCTTGTTCAATGGCAGTTTGTGCCAGGTTGATGGCCAGTCGCGAATCGTCAAACTGCCCGTCATGATAAACAACACCACCGTGAAGTCCTTTTTCCTGTATGCCGGGCAAACGTTTAATGGTGTCTTTTTTTGAAATATGCTTTGCTCTGCCAAAGCTTAGTTTACCGGCGAGCAAATCATAAAGGCTGAGGCCGATAGTATAAAAAACACCGTCCCACCAGGAGTAATTGGGGATAATGAAACTTTCGTTTTTTACAAGATGAGGCGCGTTTTTCAATAGTAATCCCCGTTCGCGTAAGGCTTCACGCACCAGGCCGATATCGCCCTGTGCTAAATACCGTACCCCACCATGAACCAGTTTGGTAGCACGGCTCGACGTTCCTTTTGCAAAATCGGCCTGTTCCAGTAATAATACAGAGAAACCACGCGAGGCTGCATCAACTGCCGCGCCAAGTCCGGTAGCTCCACCTCCTATAATGATTAGGTCCCAAACCTTTTCGGTATCGTTGAGGTGGCTAAGGTTCGCTTCTCTTGTAAATGAGTTCATTTTATTTCGATATTTATTCAAATATATAAAATCGAAATAAAATAAAATTAAATGAAATTAAAAATAATTTGTTTGCTTACATTTGAATAGTTGCCAGGATAGTAAGGCTTCGCAACCATTTCAATTAATTTTTCTTTTTAATTTAGCGACTATGAGTAAAAACACCGACCGGCATAAGTTTATCCTGCAAAAAGTTGATACCGACGGCTTTGTGAATGTACAGGATCTGAGCACCCAGTTAAGTGTTTCGGAAGTTACTATCCGAAAGGACCTGAAACTTTTGGAGGATAAAAGCCTGCTTTTCAGAACGCATGGCGGTGCAAACAAAACAAACCCTTATGCCAACGACAGGCCGGTAGCCGAAAAGGAGAAGCTGAATGGTCCCGAAAAGAGAAAAATTGCCGCAGAAGCCGCGGTAAGGATAGAAGCGAATGACTCAGTGATTATAGCTTCGGGAACCACGATGCTTGCCCTTGCCCGTGCTATGCAGCCAAACAGGCATCTTACGGTAGTTACCGCGGCTTTGCCGGTAGCGCTCGAGCTTCTACAGCATCCGCAGGTTGATATTGTTCAATTGGGCGGGCAAATGCGAAGTACCTCCTCATCGGTAACAGGCAATTATGCCGAACTGATGCTGGACGATATGTTATGCGGTGTATTGTTTTTAGGTGTAGATGGTATCGACCCGGAAATAGGGCTGACTACTACTAATTTATCCGAAGCCCGGCTTAACCAGAAAATGATCAATGCGGCCCAAACTACCATTGTATTGGCCGATAGTACCAAATTTGGTAAGCGGGGCCTGGCGAAGATCTGCGCCCTTGATCAAATCAACGAAATTATTACCGATAGCGGTATTAGCCCGGCAATGCTCAATATGCTGGAAGAAAAAGGTGTGAAGGTAACGGTTGTTTAGATAGAGGCATGATTCGCTGGTGGCGGCAGGTATTGAAATAAAAAAATGTCATTGTGAGCGAAACACGGCAATCTCGTCGCTAATGCCAGTCCGATATGCATGGCTACGAGATTGCCACGTCGCCCCAGATGCTTTTGCCCGTGCCGCTCCTCGCAATGACATGGGGTTTAAACATGAACATTTTCAGTTGTTCTTCATCTTCTTAATACCTCTCCGATGATGCCCTCACTATCAGCTGCGTATCCACTTTTTCGGTGGTAAACTCTTCAACAGGCCATTTGCTTTCTATGGTTTTGATCAACATCTCCGTAGCCATTTGCCCAATCTGAAAGGCCGGCTGGCGTACCACGGTTAAAGGCGGATCAAATAGATCAACAACATCCGAATTGGTGAAGCCTGCTATCGCGATATCTCCGGGGACTTTTAAGCCCCATTTTTTTAAGATCGATATACTGCTGATGGTTAGCCTGTCGCTGCCACTAAAAATAGCCTCCGGCTTGTCACCCAATGCCAGCAATTCTTTCAGCACAATCTCCACCTCATCATGGATCATGCCGCCATGGTTGCAATGTTTAAGATATTCGGGCCTGAACTCGATACCGTGTTTATCAAGTGCCGCCTTGTAGCCTTCAAAGCGCTCGTGGCTTATGAGCAGGTTGTTTGAGTTGGTAAGGTGCGCTATTTTGGTAAAACCCGAATTGATCAAAGCTTCGGTGCCATTAAATGAGCCCTGGAAGTTATTGGCTATCACTTTGTGGGTATTCAGATCAGGGGCTGCCCTGTCAAAAAATACGATAGGAAAACCTTTATCCAGCAGGTATTTATATTGAGATGTATCGGTTGTTTGAGCCGATAATGATACCAGCAAGCCATCCACATGCCGGGATAATAAGTGTTTTACATTGGCGCTTTCCCTGTCAAATGATTCGTGCGTTTGGGTGATGATAACGTGGTACCCCCGGTTATAAGCTATGGATTCGATGCCGTTAATAGCCTGCGAAAAATAATCATTAGCCACCTCGCAAACCACCACGCCTATGGAGTGGCTTTTTTGCTCTTTAAGGCTTAAAGCAATAGGGTTGGGCCTGTAGTTGATCTTTTCGGCATACTCAAGGACAAGCTTTTTGGTTTCGGTACCTATTTCGTAGCTTCCGTTAAGCGCTCTCGATACCGTTGATGTTGACACACCTAAAGCCTTGGCAATATCCTTAATGGTAACTGATTCAAACATAATTTAATGAGGCAGCAGGTTTTTAATATCAGGAAATATTTGATACGGGCTAAGTTATTTTTAAAAAATGAAATATCCCGTGTTTTTTGAGTTTAGAATAATGTAACATTAAAAATTTATAAAAAACGAGGCTGTATCATAAATCAACTTAACCACCCCTGGCGTTGTGTTACCTGCGAGTTAAAATTTAGCCGATAAATATTTATACAAAAGGGGGTTAACACATTTCTTGCATGAAAAACACTCAATCGGCTGATTGTGAATTATATATATAAATGTTGACCCTGAATTGTGTTAACCCTGTTAACCCCCTTTGTCAGCAAGGGTAACCAAAGACTATATATAGCTTGAGTATTCGAATAAGTCAAAAAAGCTGTATCACGATTTATGATACAGCTTTGTTTGCCTTAAAGATCCTTGATATTATCGTTAGGATTTCTGTCAATCAATTTACTGAATGGATCAATCCCTACAGAGGCGGGCTGGCCTTTAACAATAATGCTGAATTGCTGCTGCCCGCGTTTCAGCTTATACTTTTTGAGGTACAATGTGTTACTTACCATCCGGTTACCGGCACCTTGAACCTGCTTACCGAAAATTCCGATATCAATATAGTCGTTCATGTTTACGGCCGGGATATCGTTGTTTTTAGCATCCTTCCAGACTTTGCTAACGTCAAGCTTAAAAGTAACCTTGTATTCATTTTTATTGCCTGTGGGTTTGCTGCCTGCTTCAACCATCCGGTTATCATACAGTGTGATCTTTTGCCATGTATCGGTAAGGTAATACTGCAGCGAATCCGGAACGTGCTTTTGAAGGCATTGGTAAAGATTGTTGGCGCCGGCAAAAGGGCCATCTGGTTTAAAAGTGTAAGCCTTTTTAAATTCGCGCAGGGCTACGTTTATACTGTCTTCGCCAATCATATCACGCAGGCCATATAAAGCTACGCTTGCTTTGCCTCCCCATAAAAACCATTGATCGGCTTTGATCAAAGGATGCTCGTCTTCATTAAGGTGCCGCCTGATGAACAGGTAATACCATAGTTGATCTAAAACGATATAACGCATGTTGTCCTTGCCGTATTTGTGTTCGGACATTACCAGTTGATCATAGTTTGAAAGGCCTTCGGGGATCACTAAACTTCCAACAGTGCTGTTTGGCGCTGTCTGGAACCGCCACCATTGTTGTGACAGTAGCCTGGTGGTATTGGCATAGCAATAATCAAAGCTGTTGGGATCCCTGAAATCGGCGTTCCACCCAAAATATTCCGCATAAGTATCCAGCGTTGTCATGGAGGCATCCTGCGGGCCGTAAACAGAAGTTTCCACCAGCCGGATATCATTAAATGGATAATTGCCATAAATCTTGCTGTAATAAGTCAAGCCATCTTTGTAGGCGGCAATATACCTGTCGATATTAATGTTATGCTCCGGGTGGTAATAAACCTCAATATTTACCTGATGATCCAATTGAACAGTTGCTTTTTTTACCGCCAGTTTTTCGGATATAATGCCCATTGGCATGTACATGCCCGGTTTATCCTGCACATAGTGAAAATAGTTGCGGCCATTTTGCTGCCATTGTTTTACAAGCCGGCCGGGAGCGATGGCGGTTTGACTGGCCAGGGTGCCAACGGTTACATCTAATTTCAAAAGGTCAGCTGCCCTTCCTGCCTTTAAGGTGCTTATACCCTCGGGATCATCTTGCTTTATTTCTTCTTCCTTCTTTTCGGGTAATCCCGCTTTTTTGCGTTCATAAGGGCTGCTTAGTTCATCATCTTCATCATAACCTAAGCCCGGTAACCCTCCGTTAAAAAACGTACCGTTGTTAATGAGAGCTGCAGCATACATCCCATTGGTAAAACCTTTATGTACTATTTCTGAGTTGATCTCCAATACCAGCGAGTCGCCGGGTAATAAAGGTTTTATAAAATGATATAAACGAAAGTCGGCGGTGTCAGCCTTCGGCCTGAACCAGTTAAAAAATCCACGCGGGTAAAGCAGCGGCGTAGTAAACGGAACTAATACACCATTTGTTTTAAGCGAATAATTGGTGAGCTCATCGCCATCAAGCAGCATTTGTGATATGGCAACTTTATTTTTATTGGTAATGGTTATCCGTGCGTGTGTGGCTACCTGTTGTTTATCCGGGTAAAGATCTGCCTGCATTTTTATCCCGGTCACTTTAGGCAGCGGAAGATGCTCATACTTTTTCAGCGCTTTTTCATACATCACCGCCCTTGCCGTGTTTTCACTTTTGATAAGGTAGCTATTTAAAAAACTTACGTTATAATAATTCCACCCGCCAACAGCTAAAAACGCTATAGCCACTATGGTAGTGACCAAAGCTGTGCTGCTGTTAAAGCGCTGGGGCAACAAACGTAACCGTTCTTTAAAAGAGGATGTTACTCCCCGGTAATAAAACAATGCCGAAACAATGATGAGCAGGCCTGCAAACAGCAGCCAGTACAAATTAAACCAGTTAACAGGCGTTGCCATGTGGCCCATGCCTGTCATGTCAGAGATCCCTGACGATGGCGTATACGAATACAGCAACAGGTTATAATCAAAAATGCCTGTTTTACGCAAAAAGAAAAAGATGACCCATAAAAACACCCCTATGCCATGGGCTGCAAATTTGTTATTGATAATAACGTGTACCGTATAACAAAATACAACCATCTCTAATAAGGAAGGCAGCAGTATATAGCCTATATAAGTAAAGTACGCCGATAGGTTCAGCGCATGATATCCTTTTAATAATTGAACAATAACACCAGTTATGATAGGAATAACAGATAGGCCCGTACCGATAAGCAATAAGCTAATAAGTTTTGAACCATTTAGGATCCAGTTTGGCGGTGGGAGTGAATCATTGATAAAGGCATAACGGGTAGTCCTGTCGCGGTGCAGGGTTTCACCGGTATAAAACATCAAGATGAAGAAAATAAAGAAGGGAAAGGCTTCATTAAAAATACCCAGTAACACAACAGTACGCGGAAAATCAGGTACCCCATTGCGGCTTTCGCCAAGCCAGAATACAAAACCAAGGAATAAGCTGCCGCTTATTAATATGATCCAGAAATAATTATCGCGAATGATGTTTAGCAATTCGACCTTTACCAGGTTGCGCAGCGTATTCCTGTTGTATTTGCCGGTAAAGCTAACTGCCGGTTTAATGGATATGGCATTTTGGGTTTTAACCCCGACTTCGTCAATAGCTGCCTTATCACGCCTGCCGCTAAAGAAGCGCTCAAAGCTAAACCTGATATAAGTGAAAATTACAACAACTATCCCGATACCTCCCCATACTATACGGTTGAGCATAAACGTACCTGTTACAGGAAACAGCGTAGTGTTCTGTTCAATAGTGCTTGAAGAATTGGTTTGCATCCTGATGCCGTTAATGCCAAATGGATCGCTGAGGTTTATTACTGTTGGATTGTTAACATGGTTAAGGAAAAATAATGCGATAAAGTAAAACAGGAATAACAGAATCCCCCCAAAGTAGATAACTTTCACATTGCGGGTAATGGCTACCAGTCCAAAAAACAACGAAGAGGTGAACAACACGTTTGGCAGACCGATAGTAAAAAACGGGTGCAGATAGTAAATGAGGTTATTAGGGCCGTATTGTTTCGCATCCGTCCATCGCATGGCAGGGCCAAGCTTAGTACCTATAAATGCACCAATAATAATGGCTGATGCTATAAAGATCATGAAAACGAACGAACCCAGGTAACGGCCCCAGAAATAACCTGCTTTTGTGATAGGGTAGGTTAAGTAATAATCTTTTGTGTTGTACTCAATATCGCGGTACAAAGCAGTGCCCATAATTGATGAACTTACAAGTGTTATCATCATGGTGATGCCTGAACACCACAAGGCAAGTACGTAAGGCGCGTTGATGTGCTCTTTTTCGCCTAAAGGCAATGAGCCTGTTGAAAAAGTGAACACCGTAAATACAAGTGCTGCCAAAAAATATAGGTAAACGGCTGGCCTGCGGACCCTATTCTGGATCTCGAACAGAAATATTTTAAGAAACATAAACTATTGGTTTATAGTGGTTTTAAATGGTGTCTACATCTATTCGTGTAGCGATGTTGCTGAAGTACACATCTTCCAGGTTTGGCGTGCTGCTCATAAAACCGGTGCCGGGTTCGGCTTCGCTGATAACGCGGATATGAAGTTTGCCGGTTTTAAGCTGCGTTGATATTACCTGGTAATCATCTTTGTAAAAGCCGAGTTCTGATTGGGTGATCACTTTGCTGTAGATCTTCCCATTCAACTCATTTACTGCGCTTTCCGGATCGCCCGCGTATAAAACCTCGCCTTGGCAAATAATAGCGAAATTAGCGCAAAGCGTGCTTACATCCTCAACAATATGGGTCGACAAGATCACGATGGTATTTTCACCCAGGCGACTCAGCAGGTTGTAAAAACGGTTTCGCTCAGCCGGGTCAAGGCCTGCTGTGGGTTCGTCAACAATAATAAGTTTAGGGTTACCGATTAATGCTTGTGCTATTCCAAAACGCTGTTTCATACCGCCGGAGTAGGTGCCAAGGTGCTTTTTCCGGTCTTTATAAAGGTTTACGTTTTCTAATAATTGCAGCACAAGGTCTTTGCGTTCGGCGTTGTTGCCAACACCTTTTAGCTGGGCAATATGGTCGAGCATTCGTTCGGCCGATATTTTGGGATAAACACCAAACTCCTGTGGCAAGTAACCGAGTAGCTGTCTAACTTCGGTTTTGTTTTTCAGTACATCCAGTTCATCTAAAAAAATGCTGCCTTTATCGGCTTCCTGCAGAGTGGCTATAGTACGCATCAGTGATGACTTACCAGCGCCGTTTGGGCCAAGCAGGCCAAACATGCCGTTATTAAGGGTCAGCGAAACATCTTTTAAAGCATGTACGCCGTTGGCATAGGTTTTAGAGAGTGAGTTGATTACTAATTTCATGATTTGCTAAGTTTTGGTCATTTATTATTACGGATCATCCTTGTATTTCCGTTCAGGACGAGTTTAGCGCTGTCGGCAAGTTTATAGGTTATATTGCTGAGGCTATCGTCCTTGATCCACAAGCGGCTTTTGTTCCGGATATCGAGGTTGGTTTTACTGAATTGGTTACCTGTTTCAATAGATAGATTTGAAGAGCTATTGTTGCTTTTACCGATAATGGCATTTAATACATTAAACTTGTTGTTTTTTAGCAGGACAGTGGAAGCATGGTCCTGGATAATGTTGAGCCCGTCCCCGCTGAAACCACTGATGGTAGTAGCGCGCCATTTGAAGTCTTGCGCGGCAGTGGTATCGACAATTTCAGTGTCGCCTGCCTTATATTTTGCATCGGCGTAAAACGCGTTTAATTGCGGCATGGATATGTACAGAACGTTTGGGGCTTGTACATTATGAAAGTTATCTTTAAACGCGGCGCGAATAAAGAGCGAATCGTGCCGTTGTTCAATTTTCATGAACTCCATGGCGGCAGGGTCAGCAAGTATCTTGAATGGCCCTTGAACCAGCATAATATTGATAGCCGTCGATGAACCAAGCTCAATAACCTTGAAATTTCGGAAATTTAGGTTGTTAAAGCCATTATAAGGGTTTTTATACTCACCTTTAAAATATTCTGCTTTCAGCTGAAAGTCATAGATCCCAACCGAAACTAACAGTAATAATACCGCGGTAAGTAAGAATTTATTGCTTGTTTTCATCGTTGTTTGCCTGGTTTAGTTCTTCTTTTTGCTGTGCCTGGAAGTTTTGGTATTGAAGACTGATCTCATCTATCGAAATACCTAACAGGTACATGTTTTTAAAAAGTTCGGGCAGGTTTTGGCGCACAAAGTTTTCTTTACGATAAGCTTTTACTTTATCAAAACCGTCTTCGGCCACAAATAAACCCAGGCCGCGTTTATTATAAATAATTTCGAGCCCCTGCAAAAATTCGTACGATCGCATAACCGTATTTGGGTTCACTTCCAGCTCAACAGCCATATCGCGTACCGATGGAATCTTTTGCCCGCCGGGCCATTTGCCCATCAGGATCTGATCGCTCACAAAAGCCGCTATCTGGAGGTATATCGCTTCGTTATCTTTAAATTCCATGATCGTCTTTTTTAAGCCTGTTTCTCCTTAAACCTAAAATATGCCGCTATCCAGATCAGCAGCGATATAATAGGAATCACAATAAAAGCCCAGGCAGATTGCTGCGCATTTAAACCAATGGAGTAAAAGTTCATACCATCCTGGAAATTGAGAAATGAAAAAGGCGTTACCGGTTTGATTGGCCTGCCAACAATAAATCTTACGAACACTGTATTCACAAGGATTAGCAGGGCATAAAAAATAAAGAAACTGAAACCTGTTTTTATAAAGTGTAATTTTTCGAACCGGATTGCTCCATATATCGTGACGGCATGCAGCAAGGAAAACAATATCATCACCAGTACAAATTTATCCTGAAATAGGGTGAGTATTTCAATTTGATGCCCCGGCCAGGGTTTGAGATTGATCAGGATAAATAATACCAGGTAAAAAACGCCTGTGTACACCAAAAGGAATATAACATACGAATAAACCCAGCCGACCATAAACTTCTCGAGTTGTGATGCAGGCAGGGTTAACATTGGAACTGCTCGGCGCTTATCACCCAGATCAGTAAAAACAGTGCTTGTAAATAATGGCCCTGCGATAATCATGAGTACTCCAAACATGGCCATCTGAAAGCCGGCATCTACCGGACCCGGGATCATATAAAACACAAACGAACCGCCAAGTAAAAATACCCCTGCCAAAACCGCTGCCGACATTAAATAGGCGCGGTAATGCTCTACAGTGTGCTTCATAAACAACAGGCCAAAGCGCTTTAAACTGAAGTAATTATTCATGATTTGTGCTTGGTTTTAGTGCGTTTAGTAATTTGCTGCTATTGGTTGTTGCTGCGTTAAATAATAACTCAAGGTCCATTTTTCCGTACTTGCCGGTGGTGTTTTGTACAATAGCGTATTTGCCCATGAGGGTTTCTTCTTCGTATAGCGCATTCATCCCGGTAAGGTCTTTAAAAACACCGAAAAATAATTTCTCGGTAAGCTCATCTATCGAGTTCTCAATTACGATGCGGTGATCGTCCAAAATCAACACGGTATCAATAAGACTGTCCAAATCCCTCACCTGGTGGGTTGAAATAATAATGCAGCGCTCATCATTTAAAACAGATGCTATCAGCTTTCTGAACTGAACTTTTGAAGGGATGTCAAGCCCGTTGGTGGGCTCATCAAGTATCAGTACACTGGTATTGGTAGCCAGCCCGAAAGCGATGATCATCTTTTTTTGCTGCCCGTATGACATTCTGGTCATTAACAGATCCGGGTCAATATCCAATATTTTCAGATAACTGTAAAAGTCGGTAATGCTGAAGGCAGGGTAAAAGCCAGCTGTCCGGGCTAAAAACTGGCCGGGAGTTAATGCCGGTACGTAAACTTCTTCGGCAATAAAGTAAAGGTCTTGCAGGGTGGATACCAAGCGCTTTGAGCTTTTTGTTCCCTTAATAAGGCAATGGCCCGATTGCGGAAAAGCGAGGCCGGCGATATTTTTCAGCAGGGTTGATTTCCCTGCTCCGTTTTTCCCCAGCAAGCCGTAGATATGACCAGCCTTTAATGAAAGGTTTAGATTTTTAAACAACGGCTTTTTGCTGTTGTAACTGAAATTCAAATTATGTATTTGAATCATGGTTTAGTGTATTAGTGTGGTAGTACACTGCAAATGTAATTAAACATTTTTAAAATGCAAGAGGTTTTTTAATGGGATCATGACAGCGTATTGCAATAAGGTTTAGTCGGGTTGGAAATATTACCTCATAGTTAAAACCTTGCTAAGAAAGGCTTGTTTAATGGATACTAAATTTAAACCTTTATGGCACTAAAAAAAATTGCACAAACCCGCTGGAGTATTGAAAGCGAGCGGGTGACATTGTATCCTTATCGTATTTATAATGTACTCAGCATTGGTTTCGCGGTAATATTTACGGCATTTATCATTTTCTTTTGTAAAACACTTTATCCCGACCCCTCGCAATCCGTATCGCTTATGATAACCATGTTCCTGGGGCTGACGATTATTGTTGGCATATTGTGGGGAGTTGGCCGTACATCAGTGGTTTTTGATAGCAGTGCACGGGTAATGCGTAAAAAACTTTTTGGTTGGCTTAATGTCCGTTCTGAAAAATTTGACGATTTGGATAACATAGGCGTTGTGCGTAATACCATGGGGGGCTATAATTATCGCGCTTTTCCAAAAAGAAACAAATATGGAAAAGGGGTTGTAGTATCGGCAAATTATACAAAGAATGATGACGCGAACGCAATTGCCTTAACCCAGGAAGCGTTTCCGGTAATTATGCAATTCCTTTCGACAGGTTACATTGAGCCCACTTATGCCGATACAGCTATTACCGATTATAAATTTTATGACACCCACCCGCCTTATTATGCAATTAAGCGTAAGTGGATTGGCGGGCTATTGATTGGTTTATGTTTGATAGCCCTTGCTTTGAATGAATTCATCAATCAAGCTATGACTCATGATTCGGACTTTTTTCATAAGGTTTTAGTTATTGGGGGATTTTTGCTGGGGGGAGCAGCGTTTGTGTTTTCCGCCTTTACTAAAATAGTTTTCGATACGGCGAACAAGACTGTAAGCAGGATCAATCCGCTTGGTGTCGGTAATCAGACTTTTGCCTTTGCCGATTTTATTAATTTTCAAATCACCAGGCGTACCTATAATTTCGTTTACTCGGGTACCGATATTAATATGTATTTCCAGGTACCGGGATCTAACAAGCAAAAAGCATTAGTTATTAAAAGCTTTTCCAGCACGAAAAAGATAGACCAGTTTTTGCAGGAAACAAGGCACATTATGGCCCTTAAATAGTCATTCAGGAAAACCTATCCGGGGCTTGGTGGTTATTAAGATATGTCAAAAAAGAGAACCATGCCAAACGAACCAGATGAAATGCCGGTAAATCCGGAACGGCCGGAGATTAGGCAGCCTACAGATCCGGGAGAGCCGGAAATGCCGGAAGAAGCGCCGGAAAATATCCCGAATGAAGTTCCTGATACCGAACCAAGCCAGCCCGAAGTAGATCCGGATGAGTTTGAAAAGTAAAGGAATAATTTGTCCTTCATAAGCCCTTGCAACCAATTTGCTTGCGAGGGATGGCCGCGCTTTTTATATTTTGAGACGAGCATCATATAACCTAAACTGTTTAAATTGCATCATGAAAATAGCTACGTATAACGTGAATGGTGTAAACGGGCGGCTGCCTGTTTTGCTCCGCTGGTTAAAGGAAACATCCCCTGACGTTGCCTGCTTGCAGGAACTTAAAGCTCCACAGGAAAACTTCCCGGAGCAGGCCATACTTGATGCAGGTTATAAAGCTATCTGGCATGGCCAAAAAAGCTGGAACGGTGTTGCGATACTGGCAAAAGACAGGGAAATTACAGAGGTGTGCCGGGCGCTTCCCGGCGATCCCGAAGATGAGCATAGCCGCTATATTGAGGCACTTGTTGACGGCATTACCATTGGCTGCTTATACCTGCCCAACGGAAACCCGGCCCCTGGCCCTAAATTTGATTATAAATTAGGCTGGTTTGAACGCCTTAAAATTCACGCTGCCGGTTTACTTGCCGCCGATAAACCTGTTGTATTAACCGGCGATTATAACGTTATGCCTACCGAGCTCGATGTTTATAAACCCGAACGCTGGGTAAATGATGCCCTCTTTCGCCCGGAGACCCGCGAGGCTTTTAAAACACTGGTAGAGCAGGGGTGGACCGATGCTATCCGCAAAATTTATCCTACCGAAGTGATTTATACCTTTTTCGACTATTTCCGCGACGCCTATGGACGTAACGCCGGTTTACGCATAGATCATTTTTTACTGAGTCCCCACCTGGAAAAACGACTCGTAGCTGCGGGTGTAAACCGGGATGTACGGGGTTGGGAAAAAACAAGTGATCATGCACCTGTTTGGATTGAATTGAAAGATGTTGATTAATTTAGATATTGAAGATTTACGAAGTTTATAAAACTTCGTAAATCTGGGTTCAAAAACTTGTTATGCCTACCGCCGCATGCCAATGTTTTCATGCACCCATTTGGCCTCTTCTTCGGGAGTTACTTTATCAATAGTACTGTTTATCCTGCTAAAAGTAGCACCCGGGAAATCATAAGGTTTGCTATCGTCAAAAAACGGACCGACAACGCCAAGCATCCACCCGTTTTTAGCAGCCCAATGGGGTGGGTTTACACGGTATTTAAACACCTCGTAATGGATAAAATTGTTTCTGCCGTCAAAATCAATGGTAACCCTTTTAATATGTTCAATTTCGTCGGGGCAGGCATCCAATTCGGTAGGGAACTCCAGCCATTGCGCCAGTGAGCTTTCCGCTCCTTTAATAAGCGTAAGGTATGCCTCCGGGAACAAGTGTAATTCCTCAAGTTCTTTTAAATACAAAAAGGTGTCGTAGCGGGTAAGCAGATTTTGGGCAAAGGGCAAAACATCTTCGGCGGTTAAACCTGCAGACGCTTCCGCCTTTTTATAAAGTGGTAAAATCCTTGCTGATCGTTCCAATTCAAGTTTCTTCTTTTTCTTCTTAACATCAAATAACCTGAAAGCCGCAAATGCTATAATAAAAACTATAATGGTAATAACAATAAGCGTGGTTAGATCCATAATGCAATGAATGTAAGCTTTTATACGGACGAATATCAAATTTATCGTGTTACCAAAGTAAAATCCATACTTAACGTTTTACCCGCCGCCGGAAGAACTACAGTTAAGACCTTGTTATCGCTATTTATGTTAACATCCTTTAGGTTGTAGCTTTACTCCCGGCTGCTTCCACAGTCGGGATTTTTAATGATTTTCCCTGCGCCAGTAATTCGGAAGTGATAGCTCGTGTATAGGTTTTGATCTCGTTCTGGAATTCGGTAACCGAAGCTCCGGAGCGGATCTCTTCCAAACGTTTTTCCCATGTTCCGGTAAGTTCCGCCTGGGCTATCTGCTGATTTTTTACTACTTCATAAACGGCAATGCCGGTAGTTGTGGGTACCAGGTTTTTCTTTTCCCTGATAATGTAATTGCGTTTTAGCAGGGTTTCAATAATGGCCGCCCTTGTTGCCGGCGTTCCGAGGCCGCTGTCTTTCATGGCATAACGCAGCTCTTCGTCGTCAATCTCTTTGCCTGCTGTTTCCAATGCTTTAAGCAGGGTGGCTTCGTTGTATAGTGGCCGGGGTTTGGTTTGCTTTTCGAGCAGGGCTTTGGCTGTTATCGGGAGGTTTTCGCCCTGGGTTACTTTAGGCAGCGTTGCGTTTTCTTCATCTTTTTTGTCGTCTTCCTTATCGTTAAATACAGAACGCCAGCCGGCAGTATGGATCACCGTTCCGCTGGCGTTGAATTTAGCGCCCGATTGTACCACAATTTTGGTAACCTCCTTAATACAATCCTGGTGAAATGCTTCGAGCATACGGCCGGCCACCATGTCGTAAACAGCTTGCTGATCAGGCGAAAGCTGGTGCGGGTTTTCGCCGGTGGTAAGCACGGCGTGGTGATCCGTTACCTTTTTTGCATTTACGCTTCGTTTGTTAAGCGTAGCGCTGCCCAACGCAATGGCTTGTTTGCCAAACAGCGGATGTTGTTCCAGCTTTTCAATCAGTGCAGGCACGCCTGCAAAAACATCGTCGCCTATATAGCGGCTGCCGGTACGGGGATAGGTAACCAGTTTGTTTTCGTAAAGGTTTTGGAGGATGGTAAGGGTTTGATCGGCGGTGAAACCTTTGCGTTTGTTGGCTTCCTGCTGCAGACTGCTCAGGTCGTGCAGCAAAGGAGGTGGTTCTTTACGTGGTTTTGCTTCTACCTGTAAAATATGACCGCCCTGCGGAAAGCCGCCTTCAATATCCTGTACCTTGTCAAGCACGGCCTGTGCTTCATCTTTTGTTTTATAATTTTCGGCAGATATCGCTTTAAATACCTGCCCGTCTTTATCGGGGTGAATGCTTACCTGGTAAAATGTTTCGGGTACGAAGTTTTTGTTTTCCAGGTACCGAGAACAGATCATGGCAAGGGTGGGGGTTTGCACCCGGCCTAATGAAAGTACCGCGCCACGGATCCCCGATGAAAGACTAAGTGCCTGCGTGGCGTTCATACCCACCAGCCAGTCCGACTGGGAACGGCAATGGGCCGAATTGAACAGTGTATCATAATCGCTGCCGGGCTTCAGGTTACGGAAGCCCTCTTTGATAGCCTCATCAGTTTGCGATGAGATCCAGAGCCTTTTAAAAGGCTTTTTGCATTTTAAGTAATAGTAAATATAGCGAAAGATGAGTTCCCCTTCGCGCCCGGCATCCGTTGCTACAATGATCTCAGTGGATTCATCAAATAGCTTTTGAATGGTATCCAGTTGTTTTTTTACTGATGGATCATCCACCAAACCATCCTTGGTTTTTACTTTACGAATAGAGAGCTTAAACTTTTGAGGCAGCATCGGCAGGTGCTGAACGCTCCAGCCGTAATAACCATACTCCTGCGGGGCGGCAAGCTGCAGCAGGTGACCGAAAGCCCAGGTAAAGGTGAAACCCTTGCCTTCAATATAACCGTCTTTCTTTGTAGTTGCCCCAAAAACTTTGGCAATTTCCCTGGCTACAGATGGTTTTTCGGCTATAATAACTTTCATAAATGTTGTTTCCCATGCCCCGGTTTAGGCCGGTTGCTACCAATACGGGCGTCGAAAGTATGAATTTAGCGAGGCCTGTGCAAGGTTTGTTGGTAACATTGTGCGGCCCGACAGGTTAAATGCCGTTGGCAGTGGTCAGTAATTCTTTATCTACACCGGCAATTATTTCACTAAATACAGGTTCGGCATTGATGTAACCTTCAAGTAGTTTAAACTGGTTTTTAGCCCTGATCAAATTATGCCCTTCATATTGTGTACCATAATAAATATCGTTATTTAAAAAATCGGTTAAAAAACGGAGGCCCTGCATATAGATCATTAGTTTGCCCGAAAAGGTGAAATACTGTTTTTCAGTTTCAGTAAGGATGTTGCTCATTTCACTCATATAACCTTTATATATCGCTCTGAAAAAATCTGTCCTGATGATAATCTTATCCAGATTTTTTTCCTCTTCGTTGGCGGGCGATAAATAGGTACGCATCATGTCGCCAACATCGCTTAAATAATAGCCGGGCATTACTGTATCAAGGTCAACAATACATAGCGCGTTTTGCTCTTTGTCAAACAGTACGTTATTTATTTTGGTATCGTGGTGGATCACCCGGAGCGGGATTTCGTTATTGGTTGTAAACAGGTTATAGGTATGCAATATGTTGATATGATCATCAGCAGCTTTTACTTCCTTAGCTGCCTGTTCCAGTTTTCGGGGTTCGGCTGTTTTTAAAGCCTGTTCAAATTGTGCAACCCGTAATTTTAAATTATGAAAATCCGGAAGTGTGTATTCGAGTTTGCTGATGTCAAAATGATTTAACAAACGGGTAAACCGGCCAAACTGCACTGCAGCGCTATAGGCTTCCTTTGTATCCTGCAAAAAGTTTACTGTATGCGATCCTTCAATAAATGGGAAAAGCCGGTAAAACTTACCGTCGGCGGCTTGAATGATCGATTTCCCGTTTTGATTCTTTAGCGGGGCTACAAATAAATAACCTGGCTTGTGTTTATCAAAATATTCTTTGATTAGTACAAGGTTACTGTCGATATGATCGGGCCTTTTAAAAACAGCGACGTTGATTTGCTGAAGAATATAGGAATGGTTAGCACCACTTATTTTATAAGTATAGTTTATTAAACCCGAACCAAAAGGCCGGATATCGTATTCAGAAACGTTTAATCCAAAATTTATTAGGATATCATCAAACATATTATAGACGTTAACTCATCAAACATAGCTAATTTCATAAACGATAGCCATGCGCAAACGTTTGAGTGTTTTTTGTTTAGGTTTATTTTTTGTTTTCAACCAGTTGCGATTCAATGATCACCTTGTAAAAGGCGCTTGGTTCATTGCCGCCGGTACCCTGGTGGTGCAACAGGTCCATCAAAATATCAGTTGCTTTTTGCCCCTGTAAATATGGGAATTGTTCAACCGAGGCGGCGGGAATATTCTCCATATAATTGATTAGCGGTAAATTGGCATAGCTTACAAATTCAAGATCCTTATTGATCCTGATGTTTAGTTTACTGGCGTGTTTAATAGCAAAAAGTGCTACATAATCATTAAAGGTTACTATGGCCGTTGGCTTGCGTTTGCTGGCCAGCAGTTCATCTAATGCTTTTTTTGTACCTTCTTCGGTCAAATCGCACGAAACTATAAGCGAAGGGTCGTACTTAAGCCTGTTTTTGGTCATCGCTTTGATATATCCCTCTTTACGCTCGCCGGTAGCAACCATGGTTTGCGGCCCGTTGATCATGCCTATTGCCCGGTGACCTTTTTTTAGCAGGTAACTAACTGCCTCAATGGTGCCGATTTCCATATTACAGGCTACATAATGGATGTTGGGTATGGCCGGGATCCTGTCGAAATAGACTACCGGGATATTGTATTTTTTTAAGTTTTCAAAATGCTGGTACGAGGAGGTATTTTTCCCTACCGATACAAGCAGCCCATCAACCCGGTGGTTTTTCATTTTTTCAACCAGCTGTTTTTCCTTTTGCTCATCATCATGTGATTGTGCCAGCAATACGGTATAATTTTTTTTATAGGCAGTATCTTCAATAGCGCTTATGGCCGATGAAAAAAAGGCCTCCGAAAGCTCGGGTAAAATGACCCCGATGGTGAGGGTTTTGCCCTTTTGCAAAAAAATAGCGGTTTGGTTCGGCTCATAGTTTAACTCGCCGGCCAGTTTTTTAACTTTCGCCCTTGTGGTTAGTCCTATGCTTGGATGATCATGCAAGGCCCTTGAAACTGTAGAAACCGAGATGCCTAAAATTTGCGCTATCTCTTTTATAGTAGTTGGCTTTGTTTGCATTAAATACGGGCTAATGTCGTTTTTTTATAGTTAAAGTTAAGCGATTATTATGAAATAGCTTGTATTAACTGCATTGCAAACGTTTGCGTGGCTAAATCATCGGTTTGCATAGGTTGGTCGGTTAGTATAGTGGAGATTTGAATATTGGCAATGCCATATAGTCCCTTTTAATTTTATTTAGAGAGCCTCGCTTATCTGCAATAAAGAAATAATCGTTTAGCAGGCGTATTTACCTCCAATTTTAGAAACTGAAGTCGTTACCCCATAATGTTTGATAAATATCTGTTTTTCAATTAATGCCAGTTAAGGGATAATTATGCCCATTTTTCAAACGTTTGCGTTGAAATTGAAGTATTTATTTTTTCCTAAAACCACTAATGCGAGTACATTTATGAAACGATACTTGTGTTATAACCCATGATGAAGAAAACCGCTATAATTTGTCTTTCAATATTGTTTATTTTCATAGGAAATGAAGCTGCCATTGCACAGACGGTACACATTGATGCTTCAAAACTGCGTCATGTTATCCCTTTTGGTGGTAATGCCTGGGTAAGCGCGCCGGATACTATAACCGATGAAGGTTTGATTGGCCTGAGAAGCATAAAATCAACCTGTAATATTTATTTCAGGGTTAGTGTTGCACAGGACCTTGAGCTTGCGCTGGTGGTACGGGTACCGCAGGGGAACAGTACGCTGCTGGTATCGGCAGGAAAAAAGGCTGTCGTCAAAAAAATAAGCAACACAAGCTTTGATACTGTCAGTTTTGGGAAGGTTCACATCAGTCGGCCGGGTTATGTAAAGATCAGTTTAAAAGGCATCAGTAAAACCGGGACTGTTTATGCAGATGTATCTGACCTGGTAATTACCCTGCAAAAGCCGGATAATGATATTTCATATGTTGCAAAAGGCAGCTCATTTCATTTTGGCAGAAGGGGGCCTTCTGTGCATTTACGCTACCCAGTCCCCACCGACAAAGAGAATAAAGTAAAATGGTTTTATAACGAGATTATCGTGCCCAAAGGCCAGGACGTGATAGGCTCTTATTTTATGGCAGATGGTTTTGGAGAAGGATATTTCGGTATGCAGGTAAATTCCGCAACCGAACGAAGGGTGCTATTTTCAGTATGGAGCCCTTTTAATACTGAAGATCCGAAGAGTATCCCGGATAGCATGCGCATTAAACGGGTTAAGAGTGGCAGTAATGTGCATATAGGTGAGTTCGGGAATGAGGGCTCGGGAGGCCAAAGTTATATGCGTTTCCCATGGAAAGCCGGGCAAGCTTACGCCTTTTTGCTTAGCGCCGAGCCGGATAATGCAAAATACACAACCACTTATACCGCATATTTTAAAGATGTAACTGCCGGGAAATGGTTTTTAATAGCCAGCTTTACCCGCCCGCAGAAGGCCACTTATTTAACTCATTTGTATTCGTTTGTGGAAAATTTTGAACCTGAAAATGGCGATAAGATCCGCAAAGCTTATTTTACTAACCAGTGGATAGGTGACAGCGAAAACAACTGGCAGGAGCTTACCCATGCCATTTATACCGGCGACGCTACGGCTAATGCCAACTATCGTAAGGATTATGCAGGAGGAAAGGAAGGCGACAAGTTCTTTCTTCAAAACGGAGGTTTTTTTAACAATTACGTACCGCTTAAAACTCCTTACGATCGCAATGCAACAAAGCAAAAACCTTTAATTGACTTTGAAAAATTACCCAATAAATAAGCCCCCAAAAACCTCAATATTATATATGGAAAGAAGACAATTTCTGAAAACCAGCGCGATTGCGGCAGCCGGTTTTAGCATTTTACCGTCAGGAAGGCTGTTTGCATCGGCACCTGCGAAAGTCCGTTTAGGTTACATAGGCGTAGGTGCCCGCGGCATGAGCCATATTGCCGAAGGTTTGCTTCGCGATGATGTGGAGATCGTTGCCATTTGTGATACACAGGAAAGCTCACTGAAGATTTGCCGCGAATACATCGCCAAAAAAGGCCATGCACCCGTAAAGGAATACACCGGCGGACTGGATGCCTACAAAAAACTGCTCGACCATAAAGATATCGATGCGGTAATTATTGCCACACCATGGCAGTTTCATCACCCACAGGCTATTGACGCTATGAAAGCCGGAAAGTATGTAGGCTGTGAGGTAATTGCCGGTCTTACGGTTGAAGACCACTGGGATATCGTTAACACTTCAGAAAAAACAGGAATCCCATACATGACGCTTGAAAACGTTTGTTATCGTCGTGATGTGATGGCTGCTTTAAATATGGTGCGCCAGGACCTGTTTGGCGAAATCATTCATTTGGAAGGCGGATATCAGCATAATTTAAGAGGTGTATTGTTCAATAATGGTAAGCAATATTATGGCGGCGGCGTTGAGTTTGGCCCTAAAGCCCTGAGCGAAGCCCAATGGCGTACGCAGTTTAATATCGATGTGGATGGTGATATTTACCCAACCCACGGCGCAGGCCCTTGTATGCATTATGCCAATATTAATGCAGGTAACCGCTTTACTAACCTGGTATCATTTAGCACCAAAGCAAAGGGTTTGGCAGCATATGTAGAAGAATTATCGCCCGGTCATCCGAATGCTAAGATCCATTACAAAAACGGTGACGTAACCACTACTATGATCAACTGTGCCAATGGCGAAACAGTGATGCTAAGCCATGATACGCACCTTCCCCGCCCATATTCGTTAGGTTTCCGCGTACAGGGTACTAAAGGTTTGTGGATGGATGTAAACAAAAGTGTTTATATCGACCATAAATCAAAAGAAGATGATTCATGGGACCCGGCAAAAGAATGGTTTGATAAATATGACCACCCGCTTTGGAAAAAATACGAAAAGTTTGCCGAAGGTGCAGGTCACGGCGGTATGGACTGGTTTGTGTTTAACGCCTTTGTTGAATCAGTAAAGCAAAAACGCCAGACACCTATTGATGTTTATGATTCTGTTACCATGAGTGTGATTACGCCGTTATCAACAAAATCATTAAAAGAAGGTAATGCCAGCATAGCGTTTCCTGATTTTACCCGCGGCAAATGGAAGGAGCGCAAAAATACCTTCGCGCTTGATGACAGCGGCTTTTAATTATAATTATCGTTTATATTTTTTGCATGTTTTGTGTAAAGCCCGGCCAAAAGCCGGGCTTTACTTTTTTAAAACGATCATAGCTGCCCTTGGCTCCGGCACAGCGATAGCTTTTTAGTGTAACTCGTGTTTTTTTATTTAATTGATTATAAGGAGTTTATATGTAAATATTTGAATGTATGTTAACCCTGTTAACCCCCTTGCCGGCCTAAGCCAACGGCTATGAGCAACAGCCGAGTGGTGGCCGATATTGCAGTGGATTAATTTTGTAAATGTTAGTCCAACCAACTCATAATCAAATTCTTCAAGCTTAATCCTCCAAATACGCAGAATCCATAAAATTAACGTTTAAATCATCCGGTTTGCAACCCGCTTAATGCCACAAAAGCTTTCAGGAATCAAGCTTTATCACTGCAAAATACTTTGAATCAAACGTTTGCGTAAGCCTGTTTTCACCCAAAGCAAACGTTTGCGCTGTGTTTGGAGGGGCGATTTTTTGTTTTCGAAACCCTGTATCTCTAATTTCCAATATTCAAAAACAAGGCTAAATCACAACAAAAAACTAACAATTAATTAATACTAACACCACCAACGTATGATTAAAATTTACTCACTCCCCGACAAGGGCTTCAGCAAACACATTTATTTGAGGAGGCAGATCAACGGCCTTTTTAAGTTGATGTGCTGTTGCCTGCTACTATTATTGCCAGTACTTGCCAATGCGCAAACAACCATTAATGGTAGCGTAAAAGATAAAGACGGTCCTGTAATTGGTGCTACCGTTACCCAAAAAGGTGTCAAAAATACCACTACAACCGATGTTGCCGGTAAGTTCAAAATTACATTAAAGGGTAACTCTACAATATTGGTTGTTTCTTACGTAGGGTATAAACCGCAGGAAGTATCTGTGGGTGGCTCAACTGATATCACCATCACTTTGCAGGAAGACCTGAATAAACTGAATGAAGTAGTTGTTGTAGGTTACGGTACTGTTAAAAAAGGTGACCTGACCGGTTCAATCAGCTCAATCAAGAGTGATAACCTGACGCTTGGTGGTACAACCACCAACATTGGACAGGCCATTCAGGGTAAAGCAGCAGGCGTGCAGGTACAACAGGCCAGTTTTGCGCCAGGCTCCGGAATCAATATCACCGTGAGGGGTGGTAACTCTATTAATACCTCAACTTCTCCATTATATGTTGTTGATGGCTTCATCAGCGATAATGGTAACCAGGTTAACCCTAATGACGTGGAGGATATCCAGGTGCTTAAGGACGCTTCGGCAACAGCTATTTATGGTGCGAGAGGCGGTAACGGCGTTGTGTTGATCACCACAAAAAAAGGTAAGAATGGCAAAGTTTCTTTGGATGCCGATATATCAGGCGGTACACAATATCTAAGGTATCAGCCGGACCTGTTAACCGGGCAGCAGTATACCGATATCCAAAATGCAACGGCTCTTGAAGATGGTAAGCCACAACCATATCCTTCAAGCTTCCAGGTGGCTAATACCAACTGGTTAAAGCTTGCAACCCGCAACGCAACAGTTCAAAATCAAAGCATCAGTTTAAGCTCAGGCGATCAGAATTCAAAGATCTATGTTGCCGGTAACCACATCAAACAGGTGGGTGTATTACAACATACGGGTTATGAAAGATATACTGCAAGGATAGGTGCTGAGAAAACCATGAATGAAAACCTGAAGATCAGCGCTAATTTTTACGGGGCCAGTTCAAGCTCAACACTGCAGTCATACTCCGGCGATATAACCGCGCCATTATTTAGTTTATTGACTGCACCACCAAACGTAAAACCATATAATGCCGATGGTACTTATAATTATTACGTTACCCAGGGTACAAAAACCAATGCGTTGTCGGGCTTATTAGAGCCCACAAATAATAGCGGCAATAAATTAGTAAATGCCAACATTGGTTTGGATTACAAAATAATCAATGGCCTAACTTATCATCTTACTGCCGGTACCGAATATACCCAAACTACAGCCGGGCAATATTTGCCAACTACAACAATCGCCGGCGCTAAGCAGGGTGGTGTTGCCAGCGAGCAAACCTCATCAGCTTTCAGGTGGATAGTTGAAAATTACTTTACCTATAAATTTAACATAGCTAAAGATCATGACTTTACTGTTTTATTAGGTACGTCGAATCAAAAGGATGTCACGGAAGGATTGAGCGCGGGTGCTAAAGGTTTTTCTACAGATGCGTTTTTATATTATAACCTAAGTGCCGGATCATTGGTTAATGGTTATGGAAGCAGCAAGGCAGAAGCCATGTTGACATCATATTTTACAAGATTTAATTACGCTTATAAAGATAAATTATTAGCATCCTTTTCTTATCGTGACGACCGTTCGTCAAACTTCGGTTCAAACAAACGTTCAGGCTTTTTCCCCGCAGGAGCAATAGCGTATAAGCTTACCGATGACGATTTTATAAAGGACCTGAATACGTTCTCTAATTTAAAAGCTCGTGTTAGTTACGGTGTTACAGGTAATGACCGTATCCCCGCAAGCCTGTATCTTTCAACTTTTAGCCCTTATGGTGTTGTGCTAAATGAAACCGGCAATTTGCAAACCGGTATCGAGCCTAAAACACTGGCCAATCCCAACCTGAAGTGGGAAAGTACAAGGCAGCTTGATATTGGTTTGGATATGGGTTTTGCCAATGGCCGTATCAATGCAAGTATCGACTACTACAGCAAAAAAACAACTGACTTGCTCATCCAGATTCCTATCGGCCAGCAATGGGGCTTCAGCAATCAATGGATAAATGGTGGCTCCATCCAAAACCGGGGTATTGAGCTTTCGGTAAATACCAACAATTTACAGGGTAAAGATCTAGCATGGAATAGCACCGTAACGTTCGCTTATAACAAGCAAAAAGCGTTGGATTTAGGTCCTGGGGTAACCGTGATCAGCACTAATACTGCTAACCCAAGTGGTACCGTTTCGGGCCAGGAATTTACAAGGGTTGTACCAGGCATTGAGTTAGGCGAACTGTATGGCTACGTTTACGAGGGCGTAGTGAAAACCGGCGAAACATACACCCCGCAGCCAAATTCAAAAGCAGGTGATCCTAAATACAAAGATGTGAACGGCGACGGTAAAATTACCCCGGACGACCGCACTTACCTGGGCAATTCCAACCCTCACTACATGGCCGGTTTTGGTAATGATTTTCATTATAAAGGCATTGATCTGGGGATATTCTTCCAGGGTGCATTTGATTATTATCTGTACAACATGAATTCCATGGTACTCGAGTCAACTACAGGTGTAGCTGGATTAAACAGGTTTGTTGCAGGTAAAAACGAAAATACCTCTATCCCTCGCGAAGGTTATTACCTGAGCACTTATGGTAGCTATGTAAACTCGCGCTTTGTTGAAAATGCTTCTTACGTACGTTTAAAGTCGCTTACGCTGGCTTACAATTTCCCGTCATCGTTGTTTCAGCACATGAAAATTTTGCAGGGGATAAGGGTTTATGCCGAAGCTCAAAACCTATGGACAATTACCGGCTATAAAGGTACAGACCCGGAAGTTAACGTGCACTCTGGCGCTACTGGCGGCGGTTTAGACTTTAACTCGTTCCCGGCATTCAGAACGATAACATTTGGTATTAAGGCATCTATCCATTAATGAAATTATCCATTTAGGGGATCAACAAAATATTAGTCAAAATGAAAAAATATAATATTCTACTCTTAGCAGCCGCGGTAGTTACACAGTTTTCGTGTAACAAAACCAACCTCGAGCCTAAAATATACAGCAGCTTAACAAGCCAAAACGCATTCTTAACCAAGTCTGACGCCATTGCAGCGGTTAACTCAGTCTATGCCCGCTTGAAAGGCCCGGCAGTTGGCGATAACTTCGATTATTGGACAGTGAGGCACTTTGCCCTTACCGACTTAACTACCGATGTAGGCCACTGTAGCTACGCCGGCGACCCGGGACAGTTGTCACTGGTGCAATGGAACTCAGCTAACGGTTTGATAGCCGAGGATTACAGGCAGATCTATAAGCTTGTTGCCAATGCAAACAATGCTATTTACAATATAGCCGCGATGAAAAGTATCACAGATGCTCAGAAAAATCAGTTTTTGGCTGAGATGAAATTCTTACGTGCTATAGCTTACTCCGATCTTACAGATGCCTGGGGCCCGGTGATCCTGAATACGGAAAAGGATGTAGCCAATCCCGATTACAAAGCTCAAACCGCGCCGAGCCCGGTTGCGGAGGTGGACGCGTTAATGATCAGCGATCTGCAAAATGCGATCAATGTATTGCCTAAAGATTATACCAAAAGTGATATCTACACAACTAATGATGTTGGTCGCGCCACCAAAGGTGCTGCGATGTTCCTGCTGGCCAGGATCTATCTGCGTGAGCATCAATGGCAAAAAGCCGCTGATTTAACCAAGCAGGTGATGGATCTGGGTATCTACCAGTTATATCCAACCTACGAAGGTTTATTTAAAGAATCAAATACCTGGTGCTCTGAAAATATCTTCTCGGTATTAAGCGATGCCAATGTTAATGGGACTGAGTTATTAAACCACTTTGGGCCGCTAAGCCATCCGGTGTTAACCGACAGATGGCAGTATTATGCCGTAACCTGGGATTTTTATAACAGCTATGGCGATGAGGACGACCGTAAAAAAATGTTCTTTACCCAATACCAGGGTGTTGATGGCTTAACCCACAAACAAGCGCCTTCCTTAGGCGCTACAGCTCCGGATGGTGTTTTATATATGCCTGATGTTGCAACCATGAAATATGCCGATCCAAACGGGGCTAACACTTACTATGATGGTCATAGTGTTGATGTTTTACGTTATGCAGATGTGTTATTAAGTCGTGCCGAAGCTTTAAACGAATTGAATGGTCCAACCGCAGAGGCTGTTTCATTAGTAAACCAGGTTAAAGGCCGCTCACATGCAAAATTATTGGTGCAGGCTAATTTGACCCAGGCAACTTTCCGCGATGCATTGTTACAGGAACGCGGCTGGGAGCTTTATTACGAAGGTAAAAGGAGGGCTGATTTGAAACGCTTTGGAAAATATGATGTGATCGTGAACGCTTACTTAAAACGTGTTGGCCAAACCAACACCGTACAGTTGCCGCGCGACGAGTATTTCCCATATCCGCTTAACCAGGTAAATATCAATCCTAAACTAAGCAATGCGGGCAGGCAGCAATAAGCATAAAATTCAAATATTAGTAAAGAGTATACAGCCTTCAATGGGTTGTATATTCTTTACTGTTTAACCGGTATTACAAAATTAGTGATGAAGGATTGGTTTAAAGTTTTAGCAACAGGGCTGTTGATTTCGATCATCTGCGGTTGCTCGGGTGGCAATCTGATAAAAGAAATTCACATAGGCCTGTATAATAATAACGAGCTAAAAATTAAGCTTGATGTTATGACCAGCAAGCCTGTTGATCTGTACGCCGAATACTGGATAGAAGGTAAGCAGCCGGTAAAGTACAGATCGACCACTACAGGAAATGCTAACTCATATAAGCTTGTGCTTCTGAATATATTGCCCGATACTACTTATTCATACCATGTAGTAACTGTTGACGGCGGTGATACTGTAGTTGGCAAAACCCATACTTTTAAATCGCACCAGTTGCCGCTGTTTTTGCAGGAACAATTCAATGCAAAAGTTGCCGCGAAAGCCGCGCTTCCAACACAGTTTAATGACGGTTTGATGCTAATCAATAAACGCTACGCACCGGGTGTGGCATTTTTGGTTGACGCTAAAGGGCAAATCAGGTGGTACCACATGATTGACAGGCTGGGTTTTAAAGTGATCAATTTTACGAAGGATAAAACCCTGCTTTCTATTTTAGGCCGAAATGATGAACCTACCAGCTACGGCAGTGAGATCTTGGAAATTAATATGTTAGGCGATACTTTACTGCACCTTACCAAAGGGCAGGGCGATTTCAAGCAAACCATTCATCACGAAATATTGAAGAACGATA
The DNA here is from genome assembly GCF_049949235.1 of Mucilaginibacter sp. R-33. NCBI lineage: Bacteria > Pseudomonadati > Bacteroidota > Sphingobacteriia > Sphingobacteriales > Sphingobacteriaceae > Mucilaginibacter > Mucilaginibacter sp. R-33. The sequence goes on along the minus strand of NZ_CP188089.1, from coordinate 2,812,254 downwards.
AGGGCCAGTTGGTAACCATTTTTGTGGATAAGAAAATTATAGATCTAACATCGGTAGGGGGAAGTAAACAGGATACGGTTAACGGAGATGGCATTATGGTGATGGATAAAGCCGGCAAGCAGCTTTATAAATGGAGTGTGTTTGATGTAATGGACCCGCTGAAAGACCCCAAAATCCTGAAAACAAAAAAAGACTGGATGCATGCCAACAGTTTAAATTATGATGTTGACGGCAACTATCTGATGTCCTTTTATAACAACGGGCAAATCTGGAAGATTGACGCCCATAATGGTAAAGTGATTTACAAATTTGGCGAGGGTGGTACCATTGCTATGCCTGTCGACTGCAACTTTACCCAGGCCCACGCAGCCCACATTAATAAGCAGGGAAACCTCATGTTTTTTGATAACGGGGTGGAAAAACACCAGTCGGGCGTGTATTCAATGAAAATTGATGAAAAAAATCAAACTTCAACTATTGCCATGCACATCAAATTACCTAAAGAAATTTTTAACGGGAGGATGGGCAGTGCCTATATGATCAATGATACAACCACATTGGTATGCTGCTCCAAAAGGCACATTGTAGTATTGGCAAATAATAAAGGCGTTTTACAATGGACAATGGAGACATCAGTACCAACCTATCGCGCCGGGTTTATAAAATACGAACAGCTTGATCCTTTTTTAAAACCGTAGATCATTAAAAATGAAAAAGAAATATCAATATATAGCTTTGCTGATGTTGTTAGTCGCTTTGGCGGGCATTGCCCAGTTAGTTTCTTGTAGCGGGAGCAAGGCCGAAGAGGCAAATAAAGCTGATTCAGCGGCTGTGAATAACCTGGTTTCTGTAGATACTACCAAAATGCCGGGCGGCAAATATGGCGCGGCCGTGCGTTATGGTAGGGAGTTAATGCTGCATACTGCTTACTATATCGGCCCCGAAGGTGTGAACGGACATTATACCGGCAATAAAATGAATTGTACCAATTGCCACCGCGATGCCGGTACAAGGGCATATGCCTTTAACTTGATAAGGTCGTTTCGCGATTATCCGCAGTATAGGGCGAGAGAAGGAAGGATTCTATCTTTGGCCGAACGCATTAATAATTGCGTAATGCGTCCTAATTTAGGCAGGCCGCTGCCGTTGGATGGAAAGGAAATGATCTCGATCATGGCTTATCTGAAGTTTCTGAGCGATTCGTCGAATGTGTCAAAAACTACCAAAGGTTTAAAAAACATGGAAGTTGAGTTGCCGGATGTGGCTGCATCATCAGATAGGGGCGAGGTTTTATACGCTCAAAACTGCGAGCGTTGCCATGCGAAAAACGGCGAAGGTAAAATGCGTTTTGATAACGTAACTTACGAATACCCGCCGGTGTGGGGATTATTGGCCTATCGCCCGGGTTCAAGTATGCACAGGGTTGTTAAGCTGGCGCAGTGGCTAAAAGGCAACATGCCTTACGATAAAACTGCCGAAGGAAAACCTTTCTTAACCGATGCCCAGGCACTTGATATTGCGGCTTTTGTAAATGACGATAAAAAACATAAACGCCCGTTGCCAAAAACTACGAAAGAGGTTGATTATCCGCATTATGAAGAAAAAGCGATTGATTATGATAAAGGGCCTTTTAAAGATCCTTTTTCTGAACAACAGCATAAATATGGGCCTTTTAAACCTATTATTGATTATTGGGAAGGCCAGGGGATTACACCTGCTATATAATCAGTAATAAATAACAAATGCCGTTGCTCGGCTCCAGCCGAGTGACCGCTATCTCCAGGCCTCTGGCCTGCTTAACACTGCGGCCGGAGGCCGTGAAATAGTTGCCACTCGGCTGGAGCCGAGCGGCGGCGGTTTTAGGAATTATAATTCCTGAAACAACATTATAAAAAGACTGACTAAATTTATTTCATGAAAAAACAATTTTTAGCTTTCACTTTCCTTTTATCCGGCTTTGCTGCTTCGGCGCAAAAAGTACCTTATACCAATTGCGATAAATGCTGGCTGGCCGATTCATTGGGTAACCACCGTGTGGTGTTAACCTTTAATGGTACAGGTAAAGTGGCTAAAGCAGTGATCAACTGGCGGCGCAGGGATAATGAGTCCGAAAACAAGCGGATTATCATTCAGGATGCTAAAACCAAACAAAAAATAACCAATGTAAAAGTTGGTTCCGTAAACCGTGAAAGCGGCGAACTGTATTTTGAGCCAACATCGGGTAAGGGTACTTACTTTGTGTATTACATGCCTTATAAAAATGAGGGTCGCTCAAACTATCCTAAAGGTGTTTATCTCAAACCCGAAAATACAGCTTCTACAGAGTGGCTTAGTGCCGTGAACAGTAAGCAGGTGCCTTTAGCTGCGGTAAAAGAATTTCAGTCTATTGACGCTTTTAACAGCTTTTATCCGATGGAGGTGATTGCTACCAAAGCTGAAACTGAAGCATTGCTGAGCAAGCATAAATCTGAAGCATTTTTGGTTTTCCCGGAAGACAGGATGAACTCTATCCGCATGACCAAAGATTTACCCCAACGCTGGATAGAACTTGGTCCGCAAAGCAAATATACCGGTGAAGCTGCCCGCGGAGAAAACTTTGCATTTCAGTTGGGTATTTACGCGCTACAGAATATAAAAAACATACAGGTAACATTCAGCGACTTGAGATCTGCAACGGGTAAGGCTATACCAGCTTCGGCGTTATTTTGTATTAACGCCGGTGGCACCACCTACGATGGCAGGCCACTCAGCAAAGTAGTAGATATTGCCAAGGGGGAGATCCAGGCCTTATGGTGCGGGGTAGATGTACCTTCAGCCATATTACCTTCGGTTTATACCGGCAAAGCTACCATCAGCATCAACGGGAAACCCGCAAAAACAATTGCTTTATCTGTTAAAGTAAACAGCAAAATATCAAAAGATGGCGGTGTGAGCGAACCTTATAAAATGACCCGCCTGGGCTGGTTAAACTCAACCATGGCACAACAAAATACCGTCATTGCGCCATATACACCGCTTGAAATAAGCGGCAATACTATTAGCCTGCTTGGCCGTAAAGTGGAGGTGAATAAAGATGGTTTCCCAAAACAGATCCAGACTTACTTTACCCCGGAAATGACGGAGTACGCGACAACACCTAATAACCTGCTTACCGAGGGCATTCACTTTCATTTTATTGATGCCGCCGGTAAAAAGATAAACCTGAAAAGCCAGGGTGTGCAATTCACCAAAAAAGAGGCAGGCACAGTGCAGTGGACGGCAGTAAGCGCTAATGATAGTTTACAGATGGATGTAACCGCCTCGCTGGAGTTTGACGGCTTTATGGCTTATACCGTGAAAGTAAAAGCCCTTCAGAATGTTAGCCTGAAGGATATTACCATGCACATTCCTTTTAAAAAGGATTTCGCCAAATACATGATGGGCCTTGGTCAAAAAGGAGGCTATCGCCCTGAAAACTTTGAATGGAAATGGGACGTTGCCCATAAAAACCAGGATGGCGCCTGGATAGGTAATGTGAACGGCGGTTTGCAATATTCATTGAGGGATGAAAAATATGGTCGTCCGCTGAATACCAATTTTTATCTGCAAAAGCCATTGTTACTGCCAACTTCATGGGGTAATGATAACAAAGGTGGTATTAAATTAGCGTTTGATGGTAAAGCAGTATTAGCCAACAACTACAGCGGTGAGCGCGACCTGAAAAAAGGCGATGAACTGTACTACAACTTTACCCTGCTGGTAACGCCTTTCCATACCATCAATACCGATTTTCAGTGGGCAACAAGGTTTTATCACTCGTACAAACCTATTGATACCATAAAAAGCGCAGGCGCAACACTTATCAATATTCATCATGCAACAGCAATAAACCCAACTATTAACTACCCGTTCATAGCATGGCAAAAAATGAAGGCTTATGATGATTCGGCACATGCTGCGGGGTTAAAGGTGAAGATCTATAATACCATCCGCGAGCTATCCAACCATGCGTACGAAACTTTTGCGCTACGCAGTTTGGGCCATGAGATCTATTCGCCGGGTAAGGGTGGAGGCTTCAGCTGGTTACAGGAGCATGTGGGCGATGATTATATAGCCGCATGGTTTGTACCTGAAATTAAAGACGCCGCCATTATCAACAGTGGCATGAACCGCTGGCACAATTACTACGTGGAAGGCATGAACTGGTTAACTCAAAACGTTGGTATCGACGGTATTTACCTGGATGATGTGGCTTTTGACCGTGTTACCATGAAACGCATTAAACGTGTATTGACTAAAAATGGTCATCCAGGTATTATAGATCTGCACTCGGCTAATCAATACAATAAAAGCGATGGTTTTAACAACAGCGCTAACCTGTATATGGAGCATTTTCCTTACCTCAACCGTTTATGGTTTGGTGAGTATTTCGATTATGAAAAAAATGATCCCGATTTTTTCCTGACTGAAGTGAGCGGGATCCCTTTTGGTTTGATGGGCGAGATGTTGCAGGGTGGTGGTAACAAATGGCGTGGCATGGTTTACGGCATGACTAACCGTATGCCATGGAGCGACGGCGCCGATCCGCGGCCGATCTGGAAAGCCTGGGATAATTTTGGTATGAAAGGCACAAAAATGATTGGTTACTGGGTTGATGATAACCCGGTAAAAACCGATAAAGCCAAAGTTATAGCAACTGTTTACAAAAAAGAGGGTGCCACTATGATAGCCGTTGCGAGTTGGGAAGATGGAGATACCGATTTTCAGTTAAATATCGACTGGAAAAAATTAGGCATTGACCCGGCAAAAGCGACTATTACCGCTCCGGAAATTAAAAGCTATCAGCAGGGCAAAACATTTGGCCTGAACGACAGGATCCCGGTTGAAAAAGGTAAAGGCTGGTTACTAATCGTTAAATAACAGGGTGATGAATAAAAAATGGTTTATCGCCAGATGCTTTTGCATGGGTAGATTATTGATTTAAACCCGCCAGTCGCCCTTGCGGTTTATCGATTGTTGGTTTGTCATGTTAGAAGCTGTTTAAAAACGAATAAAATAAATGTTTTTTGTAGAGACGTATCACATACGTCTCCCGTAGGACAAGCCGCGTTCAATAGACGAGCATGCATAAATTGCATACGGGAGACGCATGTGATGCGTCTCTACATTTGGCAATTATCGTTTTTAAACAGCTTCTTAGTTTGTAGTTTGAAGTATGTATCAAAAGCATACATACTACCCGTATTTTTATAACAACCGTAAACCCTTGAAACTGAAGGGTAACAAGCTCTTTGGAGCATTTGAGTAATAACGCGTTTTGAAATAAAATGAAAATATTTTAATTGAATCGGTAAATTGTTAGTACTTTCATAAAAAAATAACCAAAATATTGAATTACTACCAATGAATACACAGCATCCATGGCATGAAGTTTCAACCGGGCCTAAAATCCCCTATATTGTAAACGCCGTTATTGAAATTCCTAAGGGTTCGAAAGCTAAATATGAGATTGATAAAGAATCCGGGCTTTTAAAGTTAGACCGTGTTCTTTTTTCGTCAGTAATGTATCCGGCCAATTATGGATTCATCCCACAAACCTATTGTGATGATCAGGATCCGCTTGATATTTTAGTTTTATGCTCGGTTGATGTTTTTCCGTTGTCTGTTATCGAAGCTAAGGTGATAGGGGTAATGCATATGGTTGACAATGGCGAACAGGATGACAAAATCATTGCTGTTGCTAATAATGATATGTCGGTAAACTACATAAATGATTTAAGCGAACTGCCGCCACATACTATTAAAGAGATTGAGTGTTTCTTTAAAGATTATAAAGTATTGGAAGGTAAAAATGTAACGGTTGAGCGCTGGATGGGCGTAAGTTATGGGCATCGAGTTATTGAAGATAGCATGGTATTGTATGATGTTAATTTTAAACCTGCCCAAAACAAAGTAGCCGGTTAAAATATTAAGGTCTAACAAAAAATGTTTAACTCTGCTTCTTTTTAATTGAGCTGCGGCGTTAAACATTTTTTATTTTTACTTCGTCCCGGCAGGGAGCGCAGCGCAGATAATCTTTAGGAGTTAGTACCGTTGGTTTCCTTCAGGATTTGCTTGCTCCGTTTATGCCTCGTTAATTTGGGGTTTAAAATTGCAGCAGGCTAAATAATCCCTTCGCAGGATGCATATTTGCATTCGCATATTGCTAATGATGTTTTATGAAAATACTGCACATTATACCTGCTTATAAACCCGCTTACGGCTACGGAGGTCCAACTGAATCTGTATCGCGGCTTTGCGAGGGGTTAGCAGCTAATGGGCATGTTGTTGACGTTTTTACCACTACAGCCAACGGTAAAACCGAACTGGATGTAACACCAGGCGCTGTAATGGATGTGGAAGGCGTTAATGTAATTTATTTTAAACGGATCACCGGTGATCATACGCACGTTAGTCCGGCATTATGGCGCAGGCTTATTAAAACCGCCGGCCATTATGATGTGATCCACATCCATTCGTGGTGGAGCATTTTAAGCGTAATAGCTGCACGGATCGCCTTATTCAGTAAAACCAAAGTGATTTTGGCGCCCCGCGGCATGCTAAGCGGGTACGTATTTGAAAGCGGAAACAGCAGCTACAAAAAATTGATCCATAAATTAGGTGGCCGTAAAATTTTAAAGAAATGCGTGCTGCACGCTACCGCCCAATCCGAATATATGGAATGCAGGAAGTTGATTCCGGGCTGGCAGGGCTTTGTATTACCTAATATTTTATCATTACCTGATATCGAAATAAAGGCGCCCCGCAATGAATGCTTCACGGTTATTTTTATGTCGCGCATTCATCATAAAAAAGGACTTGAAAAACTGTTTACTGCTATAAGCAAGCTCTCTTTTAATCTGAAACTTGTTATTGCCGGCGATGGCGAGGAAGCATATATACAGCAATTGAAACAACTTGCAATTGAGTTAAATATAGCTTCAAAAATTGACTGGATAGGCTGGGTGAACCGGGATGAGAAATTTGAACGGCTTAACCAGTCTGATCTGTGTGTCCTCACCTCCTTTAATGAAAACTTCGCGAATGTGGTGGTTGAATCATTGCATATGGGTACAGCTGTTTTAATTTCCGAAAATGTAGGTCTTTCTGATTTTGTTGGTGAAAATAACTTGGGCTGGGTTTGTACATTAAATACCGTCGACATTGTCGGAAAGCTGAACGAAGCTCACCTTGCAACGCAAAAATTAGATCACATCCGCAAGCATGGCCGCGAAATTATCCGAACGACATTTCATGAGCAGGTGCTGATAACAAAGTATTACGAAGAGTATCTAAAATAATTCCTTTTTTCTTTCGGTCAATTTACTATCCCGAGATGGTTGCCTTCCTTTAAAGTGAAGGTTGAAATGTGTGTTGGAACTAAGGTGACTACGATTAAAGGGCCAGACTATTGTCGGCGCTGCTGATACTTATAATGTAAATTCTTTAGCGTTTCTATAGTCGCCTCATCTGTCGAGATCCCATAGCCCGTTACCAGTGTGCCTTTAATACCTTCCGCTGAAGCAAGGGCGTAAACAATAGCCTCATCGGCGGGGTCGGAGGGGCCTTCGTAGCGGTACAGGTCCACTATTTCAAATTCTTTTACCGGGAAATTTTCCGCGCCTGCTTTGAGGTGATCACCTTCCAGGCTAAATTCATGGGTATAGCCCTGTTCTTTTAATTTGGTTATCGCTTCGGTTACCGTTGCGTAATGAAATTTTTGTTCTTCCATGAGATAGGTGTTTGTTATCAATAGCTAATATACAATTAAAGTACGCTGCCTGTTTCAGTAATTTCTGCCGAAAATGTTTCGGGCTGTACCAATACAAAGCGCACCAAACTAAACTCCTGCTTAATACAATCCCGGATCCGGCCGATAGCTTCGTTGATTTGTTGGGTATCCAAGTCTTCTTTAAAAGCTACTATCAGCATCAAAATAATTTCATCGGGCGATTGATAGGTTGACAGCATGTGCATCACCTTTAAAACGGCATTATCCTGTTCAACGAGGGTGCTTATCTTAGTCCGCGATTCAGACGAAATGCCTTCGCCCATAAGCAAACTCCTGCTCTCCCGGGCTAATATGGCCGAAACACGAACCAAAATTAAACCAACTAATAATGATGCTATACCGTCAAGCACGGGGATGTGATAACGATGGTTCAGGAACATGCAAATGCCAACAATAAAAAGCCCTGCAACGGCTGCGCTATCCTCAAACATCACTAAAAAGGTTGATGGGTCTTTGCTTTTAACTACGGCATCCCACCAGGTTTGATCGCCCCTTATGGCATTAAATTCTTTCAGGGCGATGATGAGCGACGAGCCTTCAAATATGACGGATAATCCCAAAACGATATAACTCATCGTAGGATCGCCAAGGGGTTCGGGTTGGCGGATATGTAATATTCCCTGGTAAATAGATAGCCCTCCGCCCAGGCCAAATATCATGATAGATACAATGAACGACCAAAAGTATAGCTCCTTACCGTAGCCAAAAGGATGGGTTTTATCGGGCTCTTTGCGGGCCCTGTGCAGACCAAGCAACAGCAGCAATTCGTTAGCGGTATCCACTACCGAGTGGATTCCCTCGGAGATCATAGACCCGCTTCGGCCTATAACGCCCGCTATAAATTTGGTTATTGCTATGAGCAGGTTGGCAATTAGTGCGCTATATATCGATTTTTTTGATGAGGTCATATTCCTTAATGCGCTATTACCTCGGCATCGCCAAGTTTTTTAACATACAATTCATCAACCAAAATCACAATAATGGCCACAATAGGAACTGCCAATATGATACCCAGTACCCCCGAAAGCGTTCCCATAACCACCTGGCTGATGATGGTAAGCGCGGGAGGAAGGTTGATCATACGGTTTTGTACTATAGGCACTACGATATTGCTCACTACGGTTTGCGATACAACATAAATGAGTGCCACTATAATAGCGGTATTTGTGCCAATGGTAAGTGCAAGTAATACACCCGGTATCATGGCTATAACCGAACCCAGGTTAGGGATGATCTTTAACATGCCTGCAAATAAGGCTAATATCAATGCCGCCGGAATTCCCATAATGCTTAAGCCTGTGGTAAGCAGCAAGCCCAATAATACCATAGAGAGCAGCATCCCTTTGAGCCAGCCTTTTAATGAAAGACTGATCCTGTCCATAATATCTTGTCCCAAAGGTTTTTTTTGATCTGATAGCAGCATTAAAATGCCATTTTTATAAACATCGGGATTGGTAGTAAAAAAAATACTCAGGAACAGGATGATATAAATATCACCCAGCACGCCAAAGCTGGTACTGAAAAAGTGCTGTACCGTAACCACAACTTTATCGGGATCATTATCGCCCGAAAAATAATCAAGTATTTGCTGCCCCGTTGGGTTTGAAGCCAGCTTAGCCTTAAAATTATTAACCGTATGCGGAAGCGTATCTTTAAGTAAAGTTATCTGGTGCTGTATGGTTGTGCCCATTAAATAAAACAAGCCTGCTACAATTAAAAATGAACCAACTACAGATATGATCATTGCATACCGCCTCGGCATTTTCGTGTTGCGCTCTATCAGGTCGCCAAGGCCATGAAAATAAGTCGCGATCAGTGCGCCTGAAAGTACCATGAGCAGTACGTTAAAAGCCACCCGGGCTATCAGTATCACTACAACCAATAAGGCAACAATAGCAACAGTGTGCCATACTTTTTCGATATAAGTAAGCTCTTTCTCTTTTTTTGGGGTCATATAGCAGGTATTTGTTCCATTAACACATTCATGTACTCTAAATGTTTTGATTGAATTAAGTTAACAAGATATTACCAAAGAGGTTGAGATCGATTGCTTTTAAACTTTTTAAAATGTTTTAAAAAGGAAGTGTAACAATTTAAATGAGTTTTTGTAAAATTATTCCGCCAACGGCTTTTTTACCGATATTTAGGTTTATACCGAACCAAAAACCATAACCCTCCAGTTGATGAAGAAAAACTACTACATCGTAACGCTGATCATGCTTACGTTTTTTGTTATTTCGTTTTTAACCAATATTATCGGGCCGTTATCTCCCGAGTTTATTAAGGATTTCAAGTTGAGCGATGTAATGGCAGGGGTATTGCCCTTTGCGTTTTTTATTGCCTATGGGGTTATGTCAATTCCGTCGAGCATGCTGGTTCAAAAGTATAATGAAAAAACCATTATGGTTGCTGCTTTTGTGGTGGCGTTCTTTGGCTCTTTACTATTGGCTGTTTATCCTAATTATCTTACTGCCATTATATCCTTGTTTTTAATTGGCTGCGGTATGGCTATGCTGCAGGTGGTGATTAATCCGCTGCTCCGCACATCGGGCGGGGAGGAAAATTACGCTTTTACATCGGTATTGGCACAGCTCATATTTGGCGGGGCATCATTTGTTAGTCCGCTGGTTTATTCATACATGGTTAAAAACATGGGGAGCAGCAAAGGTGGTATTTTCCCTTTGCTTGAGGCGCACGTACCCGCAGCCATGCCCTGGATCTCGCTGTACTGGCTGTTTGCAGTTATTTGTTTAGGTATGTTCGTGATTATGCTGATATCTAAATTTCCGAAGGTTGAACTGGCCAGCGATGAAAAAGCCGGGCCATGGAAAACCCACGTCGACCTTTTTAAAAAGCCCGTCGTTATAGCTTACTTTATAGCTTTGTTTTGTTATGTGGGCAGCGAGCAGGGCGTATCCTACTGGATGTCGCAATTTTTACTTGTTTACCACAAGTTTGATCCGCAAACCACAGGTGCCAGCGCGGTAGCCTATTTCTGGGGACTGATGACCGCCGGCGGCATTTTAGGTTTGTTTTTACTTAAACTGATGGATAGCCGCAAGCTGCTGGTGATCTTTACCATTTTGGCACTCATTTTCCTCACGCTTAGCTTGTTCGGCAGCGCTCAAACATCATTGTATTCATTTTCAATAGTTGGCTTCTTCATGTCGGTAATGTACCCCATTATATTCTCGCTGGCGTTGAGTTCGATAGCTGAAGATCACGGTTCATTTGCCGGGATCCTGGTTACAGGGATTATTGGCGGCGCAGTGGTTCAGCTCCTGATAGGCGGTTTGGGCAGCCTGTTTGGCTTAAGACAGGGAATGTTTTTCCTGTACATTACATTTGGCTACATGCTTAGCATCGGTTTTTGGGCTAAGCCGCTGGTTACCAACAAAACTATTTTTGATAATAAAGCATAATATATAAATGAGCAATATAAAAGTTATAGGTATTGATCTGGGTGCTACCAATATCCGCGGCGCGATGGTTAATCATAATGCCATCGGTAATATTGTATCGCAACGGATAAAAAGCGACGGCAGTGTAGAAGATGTGCTGAACGATATTTATGCCGTTGTTGATGCCCTGCTGCAAAACGATAGGGCCAGCGCCATAGGCATAGGCGTGCCCAGCGTAGTTGATGTAGCCGAAGGTGTTGTTTATGACGTGCAATATATTCCCTCATGGAAGGAAGTGCACCTGAAAAAACTGATGCAGGAGCGATACAACATCCCGGTATATGTAAATAATGACGCCAATTGTTTTGCCGTAGGCGAGTTATATTTTGGAAAGGGAAAAGATACTGACAGCATGGTTGGCGTGACCCTTGGCACCGGGCTTGGCACCGGCATTATTGCCAATGGCAAACTGTACGCAGGCCATAATTGCGGTGCGGGAGAAATAGGTCTTTTTCCTTATATCGATAACATCCTGGAGTACTATTGCAGCGGCTCATTCTTTAGCAATGTGTACGGATTGGATGGCGTACAAGTATTTAAAGATGCGCAGGCCGGCGAAGAGAGTGCATTAGGTTTGTATGCCGAATTAGGAAACCATGTTGGCAACGCCATAAAAATGATCATGTACGCCTATGACCCCGAACTGATTATTTTAGGCGGATCGGTAAGCCAGGCTTTTGAATATTTTAAAGATACCATGTGGCAGCAGGTGAAAACTTTTGCCTACTCAAAAACGCTTGAACGTATAAAAATCGAGATCTCGGAACTGCAAAACAGCGGTATCATTGGTGCGGCTGCTTTGTATTACGACAATCAGAAGTAAAGTCAATCTACCATGAAAAAAATATTATTAATGTCGGTAATAGCCCTGCTCAGTACAAGGGCATTTGCGCAGGAGCGGCAGGAGAATTTTAACTTACTGATGAAGGATGACTGGCAGATGCAATCGACAGTTACAGTGCCCGCCGCCGCTACGGAGGTTTCGAAAGAAAAATTTGATACCCAGGGCTGGTATAAAGTAAGCGTGCCATCAACCATTTTAGCTGGCTTACTGGCCAATCACGTATATAATTTCGACCCATTTATGGGCAGGAACCTTGAAAAACTGGCAGACCCGAAGCTGGATAAACCATGGTGGTTCAGGAAGGAGTTTACCCTGCCTGCTGCCGAAAATGGCAAAAACGTGATCCTTCGTTTACATGGTATCAACTATAAAGCCAACGTTTGGTTCAACGGGGTTAAAATAGCCGATTCAACAAAAGTGAAGGGCCCATATCGCATCATTGATCTTGATCTCACCAAAAATATCAACTATAGCGGCACCAACACTTTAGCTATTGAAGTGCTTAGGCCTTTTACCCCAAACAAACGTGATGGCGACCTTGCCATTGATTATGCCGACTGGATTCCCTATCCGCAGGATTATAATGGTGGTATCATCAATAATGTTGAAGTGAGAACTTACAATAAAGTAGGTGTGAAGTTTCCATTGGTTACAACAGATTTTGACCTGCCTTCGCTTGCGGTAGCCCATTTAACAGTAGATGCTCAGGTGACTAACTATACCAATAAACCACAGGATGCGGTGATCAAAGGCAGGATCAATGAAAATATATCCTTCGAAAAAAAAGTACACTTGCTGGCTAACGAGTCGAAGAATGTAAACTTTTCGCCTTTGGAGTTTAGGCAGCTTAATATTAAAGATCCATCCGTCTGGTGGCCCTGGCAATATGGTAAGCCAAACCTCAACCGCATTGAAGTATCGGCTGTGGTTAATAAAAAGCTGAGCAACTCGGTGAGCGAAAACTTTGGGATCAGGCAGTTTACATCCAGGATTATTGATAATAACCAGTCGCGTGAGTTTATTGTGAATGGCAAGCCTATCATGTTAAGGGGCGCGGCCTGGTCGCCTGATATTTTCCAGCGCCGTTCGCCCGAAAGGCAGGAGCAGGAGATCCGGTTGGTACGGGATATGAACATGAACATTGTACGCTCCGAAGGTAAAATGGAAGACGATAATTTTTACGATCTGTGCGATAAATACGGTCTGATGGTGATGAACGGCTGGATGTGCTGCGGCGCCTGGCAACACCCCGAAAAATGGGACGCGGCCGAAAGAAAAGTTGCCATGGCGTCAGATAGCAGTGTGATGTACTGGCTGCGCAACAAAGCCAGCTTGTTTGTATGGCTCAATGGCAGCGATATGCCGCCGACAGATACCTCGGTTGAGCGCGATTACCTGAAGATTGAAAAGCAGTTAAAATGGCCTAACCCCTTATTAGCAACCGCTAATGAAAGTAAATCAAAAGTATCGGGTTATAGTGGCGTAAAAATGGCCGGCCCGTATGAGTGGGTACCGCCTGTTTATTGGGAAACCGATGCCGCCAAAAAGTATGGCGGTACTTACAGTTTTGCTACCGAGATTTCGCCCGGCCCGTCAATCCCGCCGTATGAAAGCCTGGTGAAATTTATCCCTAAAGATTCGCTGAACGTAACCTCGGCCGCCTGGAACTATCATTGCGGTACAGGCTCATTTGGCACCACAAAGGTATTCACCAAAGCGCTTTACGGCCGTTACGGCGAAACTGCATCCGTCAAAAACTATGTAGCCAAGGCACAGGCCCAAAACTATGAAGCCCACCGCGCTATGATGGAAGCATACGGGTTGAATAAATATCAAACTGCTACGGGGGTAGTTCAATGGATGCTGAGCAATCCATGGCCGGGTATTATCTGGCATACATATGATTATTACCTGTACCCGGCGGGCACTTATTTTGGCATGAAAAAAGCGATGGAGCCGCTGCATGTGCTGTATTCTTACAAAACAAATGAGGTAGCAATTATCAACTCCTTTTTAAAAACCTTTACTGGCTTAAAAGTTAAGGCTGATGTTTATACCTTGGACGGATCAAGTAAATTCAGTAAAACCACTACTGCCGATATTGGTGCCGATGCGTCAAAAAGATTATTCGCCCTGCCCGCCATTACGGGTTTAACGGACACTTATCTGTTGCGCCTTGAATTAAACGATAAAAGCGGTGAAACTGAAAGCATCAACTGGTATTGGCTCTCCAAAAAAAGCGATGAGCTCAACTGGAAAAAGTCAAACTGGTTTACTACGCCGCAATCGGCCTATGCGGATTATTCGGCCCTGCAATCTTTACCCAAAACTAAATTAGTGGTTAGTCAAACCGGTAAAGCTGAAGGGGACAGCACCTCGCATATAGTAATTATAAAAAATACAGGGAGTGCAGTTGCGTTTTTTGTACATCTACGCGCTTTAAAAGGGCAAGGTGGTGACGATATTTTACCAGTGATCTTCAGCGATAACTATATCTCACTGGCACCGGGCGAAAGCAGGGTGATTAAATGTACCTATAGCACTAAGAATGCCGATAGTACAGCGCCTTATTTCCTAACTTCGGCCTGGAACCTGGATATAGCTGCAAGCAGTGGCGATTGTGGGTTTGAAGATGGGCTGCCGAAGGAGTAGTTTATCCGGAAAATAAGCTGATCATGGCCTGTTTTCTTAAGTTAAAACATCTGGTAAAATTTATCCCCAGTGGATAAATACAGGCATTTTTCGGGCTAATTTCCGGTGATTGGTGAAATAAATAAACCGCTGTTTATTATATTCGGCAAAACCCAAGCAGATAATGAAATTACTATCTAATTTAACCCTGTCATTTTGCCTGTTTTTTTGTGCCGGCGTTTGGGCCCAGCAACCTGTTAATATGCAATATTCGGTGTCGATGGAAAAGGCGGCCGACCATTTGTATCATGTTGAGTTGACCAATAAAACCCACCTCAAAACGCTCGATTTTAAGATGTGCGTTTGGACACCGGGATATTACCAGCTAATCAATTTTGCCGGAGCTGTACAAAATTTTACTGTTGCCGATGCAAAAGGCAATTCGCTTAAATTTGATAAGCCTACTAAGGATACCTGGAAGGTTATTAACCCCTCGGCCGGAGATGTAAAGATCTCATACGATGTTAAAGCTGTCGTGCCGTTTGTGGGCAACGTTTACCTTGACGAAACAAGGGGCTACATTACCCCCGGTGGCTTGTTCATGTACCTCGACCAGGAATTACGCCATCCAGTCACCATCCAAATGAAGCCTTACAGTAAATGGAATGATCTGGTAGCAACCGGGCTGGATACCCTGAAGGGACAATATCATGTTTACAAAGCCGCCGATTTTGATGTGCTTTATGACAGCCCTTTTTTAATGGGCGAGCTGGAAGTTTTGCCACCTTTCAGCGTGCAGAATAAACCACACAACTTTATCGGTTATAAGTTGCCTGCTTTTGACAGGAAGGCGTTTATGAACGACCTAAAAAAGATAGTAGTGACCGGCAGCAACATCATAGGAGAAATTCCTTATACACATTATACCTTTTTATCAATAGGCGCTGGCGGCGGCGGTATCGAACACTTAAACTCAACCTCGTTAAGTTTTAGCGGAGGTGAAGGGTTTAATACTACCGAAGCTCGTAAAAAGCTGTACAACTTTATAGCGCATGAGTATTTTCACCATTATAATGTTAAACGTATTCGGCCGGTGGAGCTTGGGCCGTTTGATTATTCCAAAGAGAACCATACCAATATGCTTTGGGTATCAGAGGGCTTTACCGTTTATTATGAGTATATGATAACCAGGCATGCCGGTTTAATGAATAACGAGGATATGTTTGGTGATTTTCAGAATAATCTGCGTAACTACGAAAATGAGCCGGGCCATTTGTATCAATCGGCAACACAGGCCAGTTACAACACCTGGGATGACGGGCCAAACGGCAGGCAGGGCGATGATTTTAATAAAACCATTTCATACTACGATAAAGGGCCGATTTTGGGCCTGATGCTTGATTTCAGCATCCGCCATGCAACGCAAAATAAAAAAACGCTTGATGATGTAATGCGCCTGCTTTATTATAAGTATTACAAAAAGCTGAACCGCGGTTTTACAGAACAGGAATTCAGGAATGAATGTGAGAAAATGGCGGGCGTACCTTTAACCGAGGTATTTGAATATGCATCCACCGTTAAACCGCCTGATTATCCAAAATATTTCGCTTACGGAGGACTAGCTGTTGATACTGCTACTAAAGTGGTATCGGAATCATGGGCTGGCCTTAACGTGCGGCAGCAGGGTGACACCCTCCGGATCAATACTGTTGCTTATAAATCGCCGGCTTGGGATAAAGGCATCAGGGGGCGTACGGTAATCCTAACAGTTGATGGTACTCCTGCCACAAAAGATATACTTTTTAAAGCTTTCGAAACCAAAAATACAGGAGATAGCCTAACATTGGGTTTGTTAAAAAACGGCGAAAAGAAAGACATAACGATTGTTTTGGGCAGGCTGAGGGAAAAGACATTTAAAATAACACCATTGCCTAATCCTGACCAATTGCAATCGGCTATTTTTAAAAGCTGGACAGAAGGGAAGTAATAGGTTTAGTGAGTGGTTGATTGGGTTGATCAGGTGAATGGTAGATTAAGAAATAACGTTTGTTATAATGTAAGGCACTTCGTAAAATTACGTGCAATTCAACGCTTATGAAAGTCATTGAAAAAGCTGAGCGATTGGCAAGGTTAGGGGTTGATCCAGTAGTGTTAAACCATTACCGCGAGCCCCATCGGTTTTACCACACCCTTGAGCATCTGGACGATGTATGGCAACAATTAGAGAACCGGGGCTACAGTGACAATGATGTATTATTGCTGGCTACAATTTTCCATGATATCATTTACGATCCGAGATCAGGCACAAATGAAGAAGATTCGGCGCAATATTTTAACGAAACTTTTACGGGGGATGGAGCGCTCAAAGCTCTTGTAACGGATATTATCCTCGATACCAAACATCACAAGCCGGGCTCGGCATTGTCAGAGATTTTCAGTGCAGCCGATCTTAATATCTTAAAACAGCCATTTGATAAACTGCTGATTTATGAGCAACAGATTTTTAAAGAGTTTCAGTTTGTCGATCATAAGATTTACCGTGAGAAGCGGGTGGATATTTTAAAGAGTCTGCGACAAAGCATTGATAATCCGGCCCTGGATTATTTAATAGCCTATGTAGAAAACTTTAAACCCCGTATAGCAGTATATCCGGGGAGCTTTAATCCATTCCACAAAGGGCATTATAATATACTCCAAAAGGCCGAGCGAATTTTTGATAAGGTGATCATAGCCCGTGGTGTTAATCCTGTTAAAGATAAAGCCGCATACGAATTGCCGGAAATATTAAGATACAGGCAAACTGAAACCTACGAAGGGTTACTCACCGAATTTGTAGATGGTTTGGGGTATGACGTTACTATTATCCGGGGATTACGAAATGGATCGGATTTACAGTACGAACTAAACCAATATCGATACCTGCAGGAATTGGGTGGCAAGAATATTAGTGTAACGGCAATTTTTTGCGATATGGAATTTGAACACATCTCAAGTACCGGGATCAGGCAACTGGAGAAGTATGGTAAGGCGGGGGATTATTTGTTGCCTTAGAAGTGGGTGGTTGATTTAATTCTACATGAATTCGCGTTAGCGATAGGAGCGGATACCGGCCTGTGGCTAACGCCTGTGCAGTATGAGCGTATAGCGCGGGCCGAAGGTAACGCCATAATTGATTTCGGAATTGGGACCTTTGATTCCGGATTTATTTACGTCAGAACCCGGATTTATTGAATTAAAAGAATGGGCAGAAAATTGGTGCTCAGACAACAATAATCCATTACTTGATCCAACCTAAGTAACCATTCACCTAATCCAACCTAATCAACCACTTGCAAATTACCCCAAAAACAAATCCATCCGCCCCCTTGCTTTTGCATAATTAATCACTATCTTTGCACCCACAATTAATAAAATAGTTAACGCTTTAATATTATTCAAGTAATGTATTTAGGTAAAGAAGCAAAGGCAGAGATCTTTGCAAAACACGGTAAATCAGCAGCTGACACAGGTTCGGCCGAAGGTCAGGTAGCTTTATTTACTACCCGTATTGCTCACTTAACAGGGCATTTGAAAAAAAACAAAAAGGATTTTTCAACTCAATTATCGCTACAAAAATTAGTAGGTAAACGTCGTGCGTTACTTGCTTACCTGTATAATAAAGACATTGAAAGGTACCGTGCTATCATCAAAGCTTTACAGCTAAGGGATATCATTAAGTAATTCTCTCCTTTTTTATTTAAAAGCCATCCCCATTTTAGGATGGCTTTTTTACTTTTGCAACATATATTTACACACATAAAATCCGATGCGCTCCCGAAGATGAAAAGTGCATCACAAACAAAAAAAGATGAGTTTAAACGTAATTAAAAAAGTTATTGATCTGGGCGACGGACGCACCATTGAGATCGAAACAGGTAAACTGGCCAAACAAGCGGATGGTTCGGTAGTGGTAAAAATGGGTGATACCATGTTACTGGCTACTGTTGTATCATCGCCTGAAGCTAAAGAAGGAGTTGACTTCTTGCCTTTATCTGTTGACTACCAGGAAAAATACGCTGCAACAGGCCGTATCCCGGGTGGTTTTTTACGCCGTGAGGCTCGTTTATCAGACTATGAGGTTTTGATCTCCCGTTTGGTTGACCGTGCTTTACGTCCTTTGTTCCCTGAAGATTATCACGCTGATACACAAGTGATGATCTCTTTAATCTCTGCCGATAAAGATATTATGCCCGATGCATTGGCCGGTTTGGCAGCATCTGCAGCTTTATCTGTATCTGATATACCTTTTAACGGTCCAATCTCTGAGGTACGTGTTGCTAAAATTGACGGACAGTTAGTAATCAATCCTACATTAAGCCAGCTTGAAAATGCAACTTTAGAATTTATTGTTGCAGGTAGCGAGCATGATATCAACATGGTTGAAGGCGAATCAAAAGAAATTCAGGAAGCTGAATTGGTTGAAGCCATCAAGTTTGCCCACACTGCTATTAAACTGCAATGTTTAGCTCAAAAAGAACTGACCATTGAAGTTGGTAAAACCGAAAAACGTGTTTACAGCCATGAGCATAGCAATGAGGACTTGAAAAAAGCTATCTACGCTGCTACTTATGATCAGGTTTACGCCATTGCTTCTGCTGCATCTGCAAAAGAAGAGCGGAGTGCTAAATTTAAAGAAGTGCGTGACGCCTATATCGAAACCTTAGGTGAGATAGATGATATTACTAAAGGCCTTGCTAAAAAATATTACCACGATGTGGAGTATGATGCTATCCGTAACCTTGTGTTAGACGAGGGCAAACGTTTAGATGGTCGTACTACTACACAGATCCGCCCGATATGGAGCGAAGTTGGCTATTTACCATCTGCTCACGGTTCGGCGATATTTACCCGCGGTGAAACACAATCATTAACTACCGTTACCTTAGGTGCTAAGGATGACGAGCAAATGATTGACGGTGCGTTCATTAACGGTTACCAAAAATTCCTGTTACACTACAATTTCCCTGGTTTCTCAACCGGCGAAGTTAGGCCTAACAGGGGTGCCGGTCGCCGTGAAATAGGCCACGGTAACCTGGCCATGCGTTCATTGAAACAAGTACTGCCATCTGAAGATGAAAACCCATACACTATCCGTGTAGTTTCTGATATTTTGGAATCAAACGGTTCTTCTTCAATGGCTACAGTTTGTGCCGGTACACTGGCACTGATGGATGCAGGTGTTAAAATTAAAGAGCCTGTATCAGGTATCGCGATGGGTTTGATCACCAACGAAATGGGCACCAAATATGCTATCCTTTCTGATATCCTTGGTGATGAAGACCACTTGGGAGATATGGACTTTAAAGTAACCGGTACTAAAAACGGTATCGTTGCTGTACAGATGGACCTGAAGATCAATGGCCTTTCATACGAAGTATTAACCAACGCGTTAAACCAGGCTAAAGACGGCCGTTTACATATTCTTGGCGAAATGGCTAAAACCATTACCGAGGCACGTGCAGATTACAAACCACATGCTCCGCGTATCGTTACCATTAAAATCGACAAAGAATTTATTGGTGCAGTTATCGGGCCCGGTGGTAAAATCATCCAGGAAATGCAACGCGAAACTGGTGCTACCATCTCTATCGAGGAAAAAGACAACCAGGGTATCGTTCAGGTATTTGCTGATAACAAAGCATCTATCGACGCCGCTTTAGGCCGCATCCGCGCTATCGCTTCAAAACCAGAAGTGGGTGAAATTTACGAAGGTAAAGTAAAATCAATTATGCCTTTCGGTGCGTTTGTGGAAATTATGCCTGGTAAGGATGGTTTGCTGCACATATCTGAAATTGATCACCGCCGTATTGAAACTATGGATGGCATCTTCCAGATAGGCGACGAAGTAAGGGTTAAGCTGCTTGACGTAGATAAGCAAGGTAAACTGAAGCTATCACGTAAGGTTCTCTTACCTAAGCCCGAGCCAAAGCAAAATAATTAAGTGTTTTTATACAGTAGCAAAGCCCTCTTTATGAGGGTTTTGCTATTTTGTTTTAATTTTTTTTATTTTTTTAAAACAAAAAGCGGATGTTTAAACTTATTAACTGTTAATACGTAGTTGATAAAACCATAATTCCGATCCTGTTTGATAAAAAAATGACCTCTGCTGCTAACGATCCTTTAGATTTCCTGAATAGCAATTCGGCTGGTATGCAGACGGGTACTCAGACGGATTTGGTTCAGCAGTTACTGTACGAAATAATAAGGGTGAAGGAAATCATTGTCTATTACGACTCCATCCCAAATGGAGGCGGACAACTGGGATCATCTATACTCAATGAGCTGGTTTCAGAAGCTTATCAGTCGCTGGTTAACTACGATACCGTACTGATGCGGAAATATTATGATTTATTGTTGAACTGCGATTAAGTCCGAACCCGGATTTGGGGAGGATTTCTTTTTGATTTCGCAGATAAAAAGTCATGTCATTGCGGGGGTACGAAGCAATCGCACGGAAGTATGGCCGCCCTGTATAGTATGCGATTGCCACGCTACGCTCGCAATGGCATACTTATTTTATCTCACAACAACAATATATCAATCTGGTGCGCATGCACCATCCCAACAACCGGCGACCATGCAAATACTGTAAAACGGCCGTCCTGAGAAGCTACCAGTGCTATGGCATCTTTTTGGTCGAAGACAAACTGTGCTGCCGCTAAATGCCTTGTACCGCCGTTTTGCGCCGGGTGGATCACCCGGGTTGAGCAACCGACGATAGGCTCGGTCACTACGATCTCTTCAATAGGTGAGCTTTTTGCTGCGCGGCCTATTTTGGCACCGAACGCCAGCAGTTCGTGTTTATCATTTATTAGCGTTGCACCGTCTATCGAGGTTAATCCGCCTATGGTATCAACCGCGCGGCGCATTTTTTCCTGCCATGAGGTGTGGTAACGGTCGATCCCTTCGTGGATCATCAAATCGGTAAGACCCGAAAACGGAGGGTCGACAGGGTAGGAGATCGGGGTAATGATAGATTCGCGCCATTCTTCGTTTCCGGAGGGCACAACTAATAATATGCCGCCACGTTTGTGGGCTTGCATGGAGGTAGCCAGCTGAACTAATACGTTTACCGGATCGTTCCATAGGGATGGTAAAGTAAAATCAAGCATGGCCGAAAGTACATTAGGGCAATCAGAAATGCTGGAGCCGTGCTCGTCAACTACTTTAATATCGTCGCCTTTTAATATGGCTATGTTTACAAATTTGCCAAAGCCCTCTATACGGCGATGTTTGATCACTAATAATCCGGGTTCAATTACTTCCAGCACAAAACAGTAAGCCGGGATAGCCAGGGTGGTTCCCCAGATGTATAGTTCATCATCTTCTATCCAGATGCCCAAATGGATGCCCGGCTGTTGTACCGCCGAAGCAAATTTGGTGAGGATATTAGGCGCGAGTTTAATTTTACCGCCAAACAACAACGGCTGACCGGCAGCTTCGGGCGGCAAAAAAGCAAGCGTGAATTTTGGCGAAAATCCCTCTTCCCGGCGCAAGCTTGCCCAAAACGAGATATCGATAAGTGATTCAATAGTGGTGCAGCTGGGGGTAGGGGCAAGGTCTATCTCATCGTTATCGGCGAGGGCTTTGGCGTGAAAATGCCTGAAATGCCTTTCGATAATGGTTGCTACTTTACCGGCTGCTTTATATGTAGGTCCTGAACTCAAAGTTTTGGTGGTGTCTTTCATTTAAATACTTATCTCAAAAGTAAAGCTAAAAAAACATGCTAACAAACTAACGCATCAATATTGCAATTGGATGAGCCGGTCTCATCCCAAACTCTCTCCCAAAGAGAGGATTAGGTACGCCGTTTGTCAACCGTTTATCATACTCATTATCAATTATCTTCCTAAAGTCAGTTGTTGATCCGGGTCAATTTTTTTTGAAACTATTGTAGCAATTTTGCAGCCGGAAACGATAATGTAATCATGAAACTCATATCACACCTCATATCACTCACCCTGCCCGATACCACACCACTGCAGGTATCAGCCCTTTTAAACCTCGGGTTAACTTACGTACAACAAGGTTTCAATAAAGTTTTTCATAAAGCAGTGCGAAACAATCAGCCCTGCGGCGAGCTTCAGCCATGTATGTAAGCTGCATTTAATTGCAGATAACGGCAGCCGCACTTATAAATTATAGCTAAATTTGCGCTTAATTATTAAGTATGGATCAGCTAACGGCTGCGGGCAAATCAAAAATGCGGATTGCCAACAGTGTCTTCTTCTTTGTTTCGGGCTTCGGGTATTCTTCATGGGCCTCGCGTATTCCATCCATAAAACATCAGCTTAATTTAAATGAAGCCCAGTTAGGGGTTGTGCTGTTTGCCATGCCTGTTGGCCTGATGCTTACCATGCCTTTAACGGCCAAAATGATCAAGCATTTCAGCAGCCGTATAATGATGTTGATAGGTGCGCTGGCCTTTAGCCTGGTGCTTTGCCTCCCCGGTTTTGCAGCTTATATGTGGCAACTGATAGTAGTTTTATTTTTTGTTGGCTCAACCCGTAATATATTAGGTTTATCTATGAACTCGCAGGCCGTGGGGATCCAGGCTTTGTATGATAAATCGATCATGGTAACATTTCATGGCATCTGGAGCCTGGCCGGTTTTGGCGGCGCTGCTGTCGGCTATTTAATGGTATTATTTAACGTGGCTCCTTCATATCATTTATTAGGTGTGGGAGTTGCGATGCTGATCCTCTCGGTAATATTTTATCCCTCAACATATGACTATCAGCCTGCCGAAACACCCAATAAATCGGTGTTTTCCATGCCCGATAAACACTTGCTTAAATTTTCTTTAATATGTTTCGCCTCTATGGCCTGCGAAAACACGCCGTACGATTGGAGCGGTGTTTATTTTGAAAAGGTAGTCCATGCCACCAAATCATTCGCTGAGGCCGGCTTTGTAGTTTACATGGTTACCATGACCATTGGCCGCTTCGCGGGCGATAGGGTAGTATCGGCCATTGGTATAAAAAAGGTGTTAACTTATAGCAGCTCGCTAGTTTTGGCCGGTTTGCTGGTATCTGTGTTTTTACCATATACTTTAACCGTTTATTTGGGCTACGCCATGATAGGCATGGGGGTGTCATGTATAGTGCCGCTTATATTTAGCATGGCCGGTAAATCAAAAACAATGAACAGCAGCCAGGCCCTGGCCGCCATATCAACAGTTGGTTATCTGGGTTTTGTTATAGTACCGCCGATAGTTGGTTTTATTGCCCAGGCAGCCAACCTGCAAATAGCTTTTTTTGTTGTTGCCGCCTTTGCTGCCATGATGATATGGTTGGTGCGTAAAATTGAAGATGAGCCCGTGGTATCATAGTTTTGTCAAATAAGCTGCTTAGTATTTACGCCAGCCCCGTTTTAGCTTATAATTGTGTCATCAAATCCACTGGTTTGATATAACATCTGCAAAAAATGAGCACAAACATTACCGAAACCAGCATACAGCCGTCAACAGAATTATTTATCAAAATGGTAGTCTCCAACTGGGAACTGCAAAACAGTCGCCTAAACGGTTTACTCGATAAGTTATCTGACGAAGCTCTTGCTGCCGAAACTGCTCCCGGCCGAAACAGCGGTATTTACCTGCTGGGTCATCTTACTGCTGTTAGCGACGGAATGTTTACCTATTTAGGTTTGGGCGAAAGGCTCTATCCCCAGCTGGATAAAATTTTTGTTAAAAGTCCTGAAAATTCTGGTTTGGAAAAACCTTCACTGGCTGAGCTTAAGCAATATTGGGCTAAAGTAAATGAGGTTTTAACCGAAAGAATGAATGCCATGCAGCCCGAAGACTGGTTTAAGCCGCATAGCGCCATTGCAGCAGATGATTTTGCGAAAGAGCCGCACCGTAACAGATTAAATATCCTGATTAATCGTACTATACACCAGGGCTATCATATTGGGCAATTGGTTTACCTGGTAAAGAAATAAGCGTTTACCGACCAGATTTGACTCAAAAGGTTTAACCCATGACAATTGGATGAAACGTTTTTTACAAAGGGATGGTAAATAATCCTTAAAACCGTTATACTTTTGCTTAACACTGTTAAATGATTTAATAGTGTAATCAAAATGGCAAGTAAAGAACGAATTCAGCGCTTAAAAGAGGAAACCCGGGTTAATATCCTGGATGCCGCGCTCCACATAGTTAAACATGAAGGCTGGCAGGCCTTAAGCATGCGTAAGATTGCCGATGTAATTGAGTACACCGCGCCCATTATATATGAATACTTTGCAAATAAGGATGCTATATTAATGGAACTTACCCGCAAAGGCTATTTGATATTAGCAAAGGACATGGAGGAAGCCAAAGAAAAGCACCGCCTGCCCGAAAAGCAATTGGAGGCCATGTGGCTTGCTTACTGGAACTTTGCTTTTGACAATAAGGAACTTTACCAGGTTATGTTTGGCGTACAGATGAACTGTTGCTGCGAAATGGTAAAATCAATGCCCGAAGCCCAGCTCCCTACCACTATGGTTAGCGAGGCTATTATGCAACTGATGGATATAAAGGATATCAATGACGAAATGATCTGCACCAAATACTATACCTTTTGGTCGGTTGTACACGGGTTGGTATCCATTAACTTACTGAGCAGGGGATTCTCTGACGAAGTTAACCGCCAGGTTTTGAAAGATACCATAGGCGGTATCATCAGGTCGATGAAAGATTAATTCTTTCTGCGGCTTGAAAACTACACTGTTAAATTACCTTACAGTGTTAGGCAATTGTTAAGCACTTTTAAAACAAACTCTTAATACAATGAAAAAGCTCACTCACAACCCTCGCAATCTATTTAACAGTGTTAAACGATTTAACGGTGTTGTAACATCTAATTTATGCAATTGCTGTAATTAGCGTACATCGTTTCGGTATATCGTCATGAAAAATCGTGAAAATAACGATATAAGGCATTGGAAATTAAATATTATAAATATAAATAATTGATAGTCAGCTGAGTATATAGCTGGCATCTCAATTGAAAATGATCGGCAACAATAAAACAATGAAAACAATCAAATCATCATATATCACAAGCCCAACGGCTTTTTCTAATCCTATTCATTCACCACTCTTAAAATCATCACTCATGAAAACACTCCTTTTAGCAGCAGTTGCAGCTTTAACATTATACGGATGTTCATCTGCACCGCAGGCTCCAACAGCACCTCCACCGCCAGCCTTACCGGTTGCTTCTATAGTATCAGGTACCGAAACTACTTACCAGGAATATCCTGCTTCAATTGAAGGTGCCGTTAACGTAGAGATCAGGCCACAGGTAAGCGGTACTTTAGATAAAGTATTTGTTGACGAAGGCGCTTTCGTATCTGCCGGGCAGCCAATATTTAAAATTAACGAACAACCATACCGTGCGGCTTTAAATAACGCATTAGCAAGCTTACACGCCGCCGAAGCAGCACATGTAAATGCGCAACTGGAAGTTGAAAAATTAACTCCGCTTGTAGCTAATAAAGTAGTTTCTGACTACCAGCTAAAAACGGCTAAAGCAGCAGCTGATGTAGCGAAAGCCAACATCGAATCGGCTAAAGCTAACGTAGCTACCGCGCAGATCAATTTGGGTTACACCTTAATAAAAGCTCCCGTAAGCGGTTATATCGGTCTGCTTGCTAAGAAACAAGGTAGCCTTGTTGCTCCTGCGGATGTTGCTCCACTAACTCAATTATCAGATGTTCATGATGTACACGTTTACTTTTCATTGGGCGAAAAAGATTTTGTTGCCTTTAAAGAACAATATCCCGGCGCTAACCTGAAAGATAAATTGAAAAATGTACCATCAGTATCATTATTGTTAGCTGATAATACAGAATATGCTAAACAAGGTAAAATTGATATTGTAGACGGTCAGTTTGATAAAAACACCGGCGCTATCACTTTAAGGGCAAATTTCTCAAACCCTGACGGTCTTTTACGCTCTGGTAATACCGGCAAGATCCGTTTAAGCCTGAGCCATAAAGATGCTTTGATCGTTCCGGAAGCTTCAACTATCGAAATGCAGGATAAAGTATTTGTATTTGTAGTTGGCGATAGCAGCAAAGTGAAAAAACAACCTATCGACATAATTGGTAAATCGGGCGATCACTACCTGGTTAAAGATAAAGAAGCCATTAAAGCCGGCGACCAGATCGTGTTAGAGGGCATTGATAAATTACAGGAAGGCATGGTTATCCAGCCTCAAAAAGCTGCAGATAAAGTAGCCGCTGTAGTTAAGAAATAATACATACACTTAAACTTTAAAGTCATGTTTCAGAAATTTATAGAAAGACCGGTACTCTCAACTGTTATCTCCATATTGCTGGTGATAGTGGGTGTGCTTGGTTTAACAAAACTGCCCTTAGAGCGGTTTCCTAATATTGCCCCTCCGTCGGTATTAGTATCAGCCGTGTATCCGGGCGCCAATGCCGAAACTATTTTACGTTCCGTTACGCCTTCGTTAGAAGAAGCGATTAACGGGGTGGAAAATATGACCTATATGACCTCTACCGCCAGTAATGACGGTACATTAGGTATTACCGTTTACTTTAAACAGGGTACTAACCCCGATCAGGCAGCGGTAAACGTTCAAAACCGTGTTTCACAGGCTTCAAGCCAGTTACCAGCCGAGGTTTTGCAATATGGTATTACAACTACCAAACAGCAAAACAGCTTTATCGGTGCTATGGCCATCTACTCTGAAGACCCCAAAAAATACGATCAAACCTTTGTAGCCAACTATGCGCAGATCAATATCGTTCCGGAAATTAAACGTATCCCGGGTGTAGGTTCTGCCAGTATTTTTGGTGGTATTAAGGATTATTCAATGCGTGTTTGGTTAAATCCTACCCAAATGGCAACTTACAATGTTACACCGGCCGAAGTAACCGCAGCTATACAGGACAAAAACCTTGAAGCAGCACCAGGTAAATTTGGCGAGCGCAGCAACGAAGCATTTGAGTATGTAATTAAATATAAAGGTAAACTTACCAAACCAGAGGAGTACCAGAACATCGCCATCCGTGCTAATGCAGATGGTTCTGTATTGCGTTTGAAAGACGTAGCACGTGTTGAACTGGGTGCATACTCATATAATAGCGTTAGTAACCTGAACGGCCACGATGGTATTATCATCGGTATTATCCAATTGTCAGGTTCAAATGCCAACGAAATCCAGATCGCTATCGACAACCTGATGGTGAAATTATCTAAAGATTTCCCTGTCGGGATTAAATACAACCAGTTCTATCGTACTAAAACCGACCTTGATGAATCTATCAACCAGGTTGAGCATACATTAGTTGAGGCCTTCATCCTTGTATTTATTGTAGTATTTATATTCCTGCAGGATTTCAGATCAACATTGATCCCGGCTATAGCGGTTCCGGTTGCTATTATCGGTACGTTCTTCTTCATGAACCTGTTTGGGTTCTCGGTTAACTTGTTGACACTGTTCGCGTTGGTATTGGCCATCGGTATTGTGGTGGATGATGCCATTGTGGTGGTGGAGGCGGTACATGCCAAAATGGAGCATGACCCAAGTCTTACTCCTAAAGCGGCAACTACTGAGGCTATGCACGAAATTACAGGTGCAATTATATCCATTACCCTGGTTATGGCTGCGGTATTTTTACCGGTGAGTTTCATGACAGGCTCAACTGGTATCTTCTATCGCCAGTTTGCCTTAACTATGGCTATATCTATCATTATATCGGCTGTTAACGCGTTAACTTTAAGTCCGGCTTTGGCTGCGCTATTCTTAAAGAATAAACATAGCGGAAACGGTCATGACGCACCTAAGAAAAGCTTTGTAGAGAAATTTTACGCGGGCTTTAATGGTGGCTTCAATTATATGACCAACAGGTATGTTGGCGGCTTGAAAGTTCTGATCCGTAATAAATGGATCAGTATGGCCGGCCTTGCCTTAGTAGTTGTTGCTACAGTTTACATGGTAAACAAAACCAAAACAGGCTTTATTCCTACCGAGGACCAGGGCTTTGTGGCTATAGCAGTAAATACACCATCAGGTACTTCATTAGCAGGAACTAACAAAACCTTTAAACTGGCTGAAGATCAGTTGAAAACATTGCCGTCTGCACGATTTGTTACCGCGCTTTCTGGTTTTAACTTCTTAACACAATCCAGCAGCCCATCGGCAGGTGTTATCTTCCTGTTGTTGAAGCCTACTGAAGAAAGGGGAGAAGTTAAAAATATTGATGCTATCCAGAATATTGTTAGGGGCAAATTAGCAGGCATACCAGGTGGTACGTTCTTCGTGTTCAGTTTCCCAACCGTTCCTGGTTTCAGCAACGTGGAAGCGCTTGACGTAATGCTGCAGGATAAAACCAACGGCAGGCTGGATAAATTTAGCGGTGTTGCCAATAACTTTATCATGAAACTGATGCAAAAGCCGGCTGTTGCTTTCGCCTTTACCTCATACAAAGCTGATTATCCTCAGTTACAATTAGAAGTTGATGACGAAAAAGCCAACCAGTTGGGTGTAAGTGTTAAAGACATCCTGTCAACCATGCAGGCTTACTTTGGTACCGCACAGGCATCAGACTTTAACCGCTTTGGCAAATACTACCGCGTGGTTGTTCAGGCTGATATTGCCGACAGGACAGATCCATCGGCAATTGACCGTGTATTTGTTAAAAACAAATCGGGCGAAAATGTGCCTATCAACACCCTGGTTAAATTAACCCGTGTGTATGGCTCAGAAACTGCTTCACGTTACAACTTGTTCAACTCTATCGAAATCAATGCTATCCCTAAACCAGGCTACAGCTCTGGTGATGCCATCAAAGCGATTGAGGAAACAGCTAAGGAGCAATTGCCGCAAGGTTTTGCCTATGAGTTTACCGGCCAAACCCGCGAGGAGATTTCTTCAAGTGGTCAGTCGACTGTGATCTTCCTGTTATGTTTGGTGTTTGTATACTTCCTGCTGTCTGCACAGTATGAAAGTTATATCCTGCCATTGGCGGTAATACTTTCGATACCTACAGGTTTATTCGGGGTATTCATTGTGTTAGGCTTAACCGGTATCGAAAACAACATCTATGTACAGGTTGCGCTGATCATGCTCATCGGCTTGCTGGCCAAGAACGCCATCCTGATCGTAGAGTTCGCGGTACAACGGCGAAGGGCAGGGCATGGGCTGGTTCAGTCGGCTATCGAAGCTGCTCAGCTCCGTATTCGTCCAATCATCATGACCTCCATGGCCTTCGTATTCGGTTTATTCCCGATGAGTATCGCAACCGGTCCATCTGCACAGGGTAACCACTCTATCAGTATTGGTGCAGCAGGCGGGATGGTTTCAGGCGTACTGTTAGGTTTGTTTATCATACCCGTACTATACGTGATATTCCAGGGCTTGCAGGAACGCATTAGTGGCAAACCTAAGCCGCTTGCCGCTGCCGGCGACCATGGTAAAGATGCTGTAGTTTTAGAAAACGAATATTCAGCTTAATCAATCAAACATCAACTAAAACTATCACGGCCTTTAAAATCCGTGATAGTTTAAAAAAGATATAACAATGAAAAATATAATAGGCAGTTTGGCTTTAGCACTGGTAGTGCTGGCAGGCTGTAAAGTTTCAAAAGATGTTGCTACGCCAAAGGACGCGCAACCTGAAGCTTTCAGGAACGCGGTTACCACCGGCGATACCAGCAGCATTGCCGACTTGCAATGGAAAAACTTTTTTACCGATGCTGCTCTTCAAAAGCTGATTGACAGTGCCATCGTTAAAAATTACGATATGCAAGTGGCCGTAAAAAATATCGAAGCTGCGCAATTGCAGTTTAAACAAGTTAAATGGAACTATGTACCATCTGTTGGTTTAAATGTTACGGCAAGCAGCAACCGTCCATCTGATAACAGTGTTACCGGGCTAAGCATTAAACAGTTTAACATTGGTACAAAACATGTTGAAGATTACAACGCCAACCTTTCACTTTCATGGGAGGCTGATATCTGGGGTAAAATTCGCAGTCAAAACCGTGAAGCTTTGGCCCAGTACCTGCAAACTAACGAAGCTAAAAGGGCTATCCAAACCAACATCGTATCAAGTGTATCACAAGGTTACTATAACTTGCTGATGCTTGACGAGCAACTGGAAATAGCTAAGAAGAACGTAAAACTGAATGACAGTACATTGCGCATCATCAAATTGCAGTACGATGCCGGCCAGGTGACACTTTTAGGTGTTCAGCAGGCACAGGCCCAGTTAGAAGCTGCCGCGCAATTGGTTCCTCAGTTTGAACGCGATATCAATGTTCAGGAGAATGGCTTGAGCATATTGGCAGGCAGATTACCTGACGCCATTGAACGTAGCGCTAAACTTAATGATATTACTTTCCCCGAAACACTTTCGGCAGGTGTACCATCAGCAATGGTGAGCCGCAGGCCCGATGTACGCAGTTCGGAGTTGGCTTTAAATATAGCTAACGCGAGGGTTGGTATCGCTAAAGCCCAGCTTTATCCCTCATTAACTATAACCGGTCAGGGTGGTTTAAACTCATTTAAATCAAGCAACTGGTTTAATATTCCGGCTTCATTATTTGGTACTGTTGCCGGTGGTATTGCTCAGCCTTTGTTGCAACACAAACAATTGCGTACTCAATACGAAGTTGCCAAAGTTGACCGCGAAAAAACAGTGATCCAATTCCGTCAGTCTGTATTAAATGCAGTAGGAGAGGTATCTGACGCTTTGGTAAGGCTCCAAAAGCTTAAAGAGCAACAAACAATCGCAGCTAACCGCGTTAAAACATTGCAACAAGCTACAAGCAATGCGAGCATGTTGTTTAAAAACGGGTTTGCTACCTATCTTGAGGTGATTACTGCGCAAGGTAATGTATTGCAAGGTGAGCTTGAATTAGCATCTATTAAAATGGCTCAACTTAGTGCCAACGCTGAGCTTTATCGCTCATTAGGCGGCGGCTGGAAATAAGCTTTATCTACCCCCGTGAAAACGGAAAACGGCTGATCAGAAATCCTGATCGGCCGTTTTGCATGTTAGGGATATGCCTTTCCCTGCATTTTATTGCGCCGCCCTTTTTTTGATTGATGTTATATATTCATTTATAATCAGCAATAAAACGGGCAGCAGCAGACCCGTCAGTAATGCAAAAAAATATACTAATAATGATTTGGAGATCATTGATTCCCGCGTGTGCCACGTTTCATTTATAATGAGCCTTGGCCAGGGGGCTTGCCCGCCTGAGCCATGTAACAGCCTGTAATACTGTTGTTGCTTACTTTCAATTATAGTGTTTATTTGGGCGATAGAATCATT
Organism: Mucilaginibacter sp. R-33; assembly: GCF_049949235.1. Classification (NCBI taxonomy): domain Bacteria; kingdom Pseudomonadati; phylum Bacteroidota; class Sphingobacteriia; order Sphingobacteriales; family Sphingobacteriaceae; genus Mucilaginibacter; species Mucilaginibacter sp. R-33. The sequence goes on along the minus strand of NZ_CP188089.1, from coordinate 2,780,171 downwards.
CAATTGCAGCGATAAAAATGATGCTATTGATTTTGAATCTTTTGGTTGATCGACATCTTTTGGTTGCACACTATCTTGAGATTGCTTAATATCTTTTGGTTGATCAATGTATTTAAGTTGGTGGATATCTTTAATTTGATGAGCATTTCTGATTTTTTGTTCCTTTGCCGTTATGCTGTTAACAAGTGCTTCTTTTATTGAATTAAGTTCGAGTTTGAAAGCGTAAACGCTTGCATCAGCATTGTCCGAATCCTGCATTACCCGCTGTTTATTGAGTTGCGCTTTATTAAAATCCTGTATGAGTGCTTCGATACGGTAATCGCCAACCTGATGATTATCCGGTATGATAACAAAAACATCATTAGGTTTCAAGGCGTATGTTTTAACGGCAGTAAGTGCATTTAAGCCGGCTCTTTCTTTTTCAGTCAATGCAGTCTTCACCGTCACCAGTATCGGTACGGCTCTCGGCTTTGGCATTTGCCTTGGTTTTTTGATGTTGTTCAGTATGGCTTGCTGCTCGTGATATTTATCTGCCATTGCTTTATAGTAGGTTATACTATCGTTTAATTTAAGAAGCAATGCAGTATCAACTGCCGGTTTAGTGTTTGAACTGGGCTTGGCATATTGGGCATTGATAATTTCTACAAGCTTATTCAAAAAATCATGCCCCTTTTGAGCATTATTCGCGTTTATGCTCAATTCAAAATTGCTATCGCTCAAAATTTTCGCACGCATACTATTGCTAAATTGTTCAGTTAAATCGGCGGAGGAAGTGAGTTTTACAATCAGCGGTAGTTGTATGGGTTTAAAGGCAGGCCCTTTTATTATGGTATAGCGTAAAGATCCGTGTTTAATCGGGTGGTATAGAGGTACATCTGTGAGTACATTATTCTGATCAATCCTGCAAACGTTGCCATTAATTAAATTGATGGTGATCTCAACAGGAGAAGTATAGAAGTTGCTCTTTCCAGGTATAAGCTTGATGGGTAATGAATCCCCGTAAATCTCTTTTGTTGTAAAAATTCCCTTATGATAATAACTAACCTGGAGCCCTAACGCGTTGGCCGCTTTTTTTATTGTGGTTTCAGAACGCAACTCGTTAATTGCTGTCGTTAATAGTTCCCAATCGCCGGAAGCAGCCAACTCTATGCTCACTTTGTATTTAGGAGATGAAAAAAGTAAATAAACTGAAGCTGCTAAAACAACAACTGCTACCGAAGCGATAACGAAATATCTGTTGCGGAATAACAGGCCAGAAATATTCCTTCCCGCCCTTTTGATGCGAGCCTGGTTCATAGGATGCAATACTTGTGCTGATGTAAATTGCTGTAATTTAGTAATTTGCAATTTATCCAGAACGCTCGTTTTGTGATTGTTCTTCGCGCTGTGGTAATTTTAGTAACGCTTTACATGTTGTTATAGCTAACTCTACAATCGTATCTCAAAAATTGTGAAGCAATTTATACAACTCCCGGAACGCATTAACAGGTGATTTCATGACCTCAAGGATAAAAACCTGCCTGGTTGCAGCAGTTAAACACTTTGTTACAAACAAATTACCGGGTTTTTCAAAGAAAATTCATATCATAGCAGCCCCAAACTATTTGAGTTGTTTTTAAATGAAATTTAAGATCGTACTTGTATTTATTTTGTTTTCCGGATACGTACGGGCGCAAAATGTCAATATAATCCCGCAGCCCAAGTCTGTTGTTAATGGTACAGGGCAGTTTACTTTTAGTAATCACAGTACCGTTGGTGTAAATGATGCTTCGTTGTTGCCAATAGCCCGTTACTTCCAAAAACAGGTAAGCCTGTCGGCTGGTTTTATGCTTGCCGTTGATAATAAAGATGCAGGCAGTGTTATTCATTTGTTGTTAACCAACGGCGATCCCACCGCCGGGGCATATTCCTTAAAAATTGTTGCCAATGAAATTACCATTTCTTCGTCAAACCGTGATGGGGTGTTTTATGGGATGATCTCTTTGCTGCAAATGATCAAAGACCAGCCCCGGGGCGAAACCATCAGCTTAGCGTCTTTAACCATTACCGATACCCCGCGCTATCAATGGCGGGGTCTGATGCTCGACGAATCCCGCCATTTTTTCGGGATGGAAAAAGTTAAGCAGATCCTTGACTGGATGGCTTACTATAAGCTGAATAAATTTCACTGGCATTTAACCGATGCCCAGGGCTGGCGTTTGGAGATAAAAAAATATCCTAAGCTGACACTGATTGGCGGAATCGGTAATTACAGTGATTCAATTGCCGATCCTCAATATTATACCCAAACACAGATCAAAGAGATCATTGCTTATGCCGCGGAAAGGTTTATAACTGTGATCCCCGAAATTGATATGCCGGGCCATGCTACAGCGGCCAACAAAGCTTATCCGCAGTTTAGCGGCGGCAGTGTTGAAGGATACCCTAATTTTACCTTTAATCCTGCAATCGATAGCACTTACCAGTTTCTTGGTAACATCATTAAGGAAACCAGCACGCTTTTTCCTTCTAAAATGATCCATTTGGGTGGTGATGAAGTGGCTTTGGGTGTTAAAGCCTGGTCGCTTAACCCTTCAATAGCCGGGTTTATGCAGAAAAATAATTTTGCCGATGTAGGCGAGCTGGAGCGTTATTTCTTTAAGCGCGTAGCCGACACTGCCATAAACGCAGGTAATAAAGTATTGGCCTGGGATGAAGCTACCGGAACAAACCTGCCGGCTGATAAAACTATTATCTTTTGGTGGAGGCAAAATTTACCGGGCCAGCTGCATTTAGCCGTTCAAAAAGGCTACCAGGTAGTGCTTTGTCCGCGCCTGCCTATGTATTTTGATTTTGTGCAGGATGCTGATCATATCTCGGGCCGCAGGTGGAAAGGTGTGTATAATACCGTGGGTAGCGTTTATGGTTTCCCTGAAAGGCAGATGCAGAATAACGAAGACCTGCAGTCAAAACAGATCATTGGTGTACAGGCCAATGTCTGGACTGAAATGATCGGCTCTGAAAAGCGCCTTGATTTTATGCTGTTTCCGCGTATAGCCGGTTTGGCCGAAGCTGGATGGACAGCCCCTGAGCTTAAGGACGAAGAAGCTTTCAATAACCGTTTAAAAGCAAGTATCAAAATCTACGATGCAGCTAACATCTATTATTTTAATCCTTTTGATAAGTTTTTTCATGATGAGGCTATTGATTTTGGTCCGAAGATCAGGAAAATGGAGAGACCGGCAGATCAGAATATAGAAGATGAAGGATACCGCCCGAGGAGAAGACATGGAAAGTCTTCAAAAAGAACCTCTCATTCATCAAAACATTCTTCTTCATCAAAGCATTCTTCCTCTAAGAAGTCATCTTCAAAAAAGTCTTCTTCTTCAGGTAAAAGCAAAAAATCATCTCATAAAAAAAGGAAATAGCCCCCTGACAGGTTATTTCCTTTTTGAAGTTACTTCCGGATATTATTATCTGTACGAAGATAAGTGCGTAGTTTTAATACTGAGGACAAACGATTTGCCAACGCTTATCTTTACATTTTTATCCTTTAAAATCGCTTTAACAGCTTCATCGGCTTTAAGGAGTTCGTACAAATCGCGCGCCACTGCCGATCCGCTGATGTTGTTGGTGACCTTGCCGTTTTCGATATTGATATTAAAGGTATAACCGGATTTCCCCTTGCTGCCGGCCGCTTCAAAATCAGTTATATTTAACTTAAACTGCTGCTCGTCTTGCAGACTTCTTTTCAAGTGCAGGCGTATTACAGGCATGTACTTTTGCCACGTGCTTAAATAATTTCTTTCGTCCATAATAGTGTTTGTAAAAGCGAAAGCCCTCGTAAAGTATTTATACAAGGGCTTCGGTTATCGGGTTAAAGAGGTTGTTACACCTCCCGTCATTAATAGTTCTCAATAAATCAGCTTAATGTAACGGCCAATTTTTATAAGTTTCAAAGTTACCTAAATAAAACGGGTAAACAGGCAGCATGTTATAGTTTGTTTTAATACCCCATTAAATTATAAAGCGTTTTTTGGATAAATTGTAGTGGTAAATTAGGGGTATGGTTGCCGCTTTTAGGCCAGGGTTACTAACTGTCGGTTTATAAATACTGTAAATTGCATTGATCATTAAACTGCATTTACATGAATTCATTTGTTCGCCGAATTATCCTGTCAGCTTTTTTTTCGCTGTTTTGCTATCTGTGTAAAGCGAATCCTGTTTTTTACATGAACCAGGTAGGGTATGATGCCCGGGGAGCAAAAACTGTTGTTGTGCGTTGCGACACCAAACTTGTGCCGGGTATACTTTTCGCGTTACAAAACTCAAATGGTAATGCTGTATATATTGCTCCGTTAAATGGTCCGTTAAAGGTTGAGGAATGGGACAAGGACGGATATTTTTACCAGGCTGACTTTTCGGAATTCAAAGCGGAGGGAAAATACAGGGTTTACATTGGTACTAAAGATTTTCATTCCCAATCCGATTGGTTTCAGATCAAGGAAAACGCACTGGCAGTAACTACCATCCCATCGGTATTAAGCTACTATAACAAGCAGCGGGCTAACACACCAACGGAGCTGCAGGCCGACGCAGCCGTTCAGCTTTATGGCAGCGATAAAACAGTTGACCTGCGCGGCGGCTGGTGCGATGCGTCGGGCGATGTAAGCAAATACTTTTCGCATTTGGCTTATGCTAATTTTATGTCGCCCCAGCAAATACCGTTGGTAACCTGGTCAATGATCAATACAATGCAAACCGCGCCGGGTTTGTTAAATAAACTGGGGATTTATGATGGCATGATGAATGAAGCACTTTGGGGGGCCGACTACATGATGCGCGCCCTGTCAAAAGACGATTATTTTTACATGATCGTATTCAGCTATTTTAATAAAGATCCTAAAGCCAGGCGTGTTGTAGGGTTAAAAGCAAACAGCGTTACAACAGATGAGTACCAGGCTGCTTTTCGAGAAGGAGGTGGGATGGCTATTGCATCGTTGGCGCGAATCTCGCAACTGAAAAAAGACGGTGACTTTAAGTCGGCGGAATATCTTGCCGCTGCCAAACGGGCTTTCGCGCACTTGCTGGCAAACAATACCCAATATGATGACGACGGCAAGGAAAATATCATTGACGACTATTGTGCCCTGATGGCTGCTACCGAATTGTGGATTGCTACCGATAGTTCCCTTTATCGTGATGAAGCCCGAAAACGCGCGCTAAGTTTGAACAAGCGAATGAGCCCCGCGGGGTATTTTATTGCTGACGACGGCGACAGGCCTTTCTGGCACGCAGCAGATGCCGGCTTACCCGTTATTGCTTTATGCAGGTACCTGGATAAGGAGCAAGAAGCTGATGAGCGGTCCAATGCATTATCAACCATAAGAAAAGCACTGGATTATAACCTGGAGGTAACCGCTAATGTGGATAATCCGTTTGGCTATGCCCGCCAATCTTTTAAGTTTAGGGGTGCTGTAAAAGATGGCTTTTTTATCCCGCATGAAAATGAAACCGGCTGGTGGTGGCAAGGTGAAAATGCGCGCCTGGGCTCGCTGGCAGCGGCGGCATTAGTAGGCGGGCGGTTAGTATATCCCGAAAAAGGAGGCTGGGGCATAAAAAGAAAACTGGCAGAGTATGCATCGCACCAGATAGCCTGGATATTGGGTTGTAACCCTTATCAAATGTGCTTTATGTACCAGTATGGTAAAAACAATGTGCCTTATATGAGTTCAAATTTCGGCCATGGATCGGGCAAGGGTGGGATTTCTAACGGAATCACCGGTAAAAAGGAAAATCCCGACGGCAGCGGTATCGATTTTAAAATAAAAGACAACGGCAACGAATGGCGTTGGACAGAACAATGGTTACCTCATGCCGCCTGGTATTTGCAGGCCGTTACCGCTATGGCTGTGCAGCAATAATTCGGAGCTGTCATTTTTTATACCTCAAATTGTCATATTTACTACCCGGCGCCTTATCTTCATACTGCTAAGTTTGTATTGAAATTAAAACCTATGGATATGGCACAAACAAATATTGGGGGTAACTATGCCGTTGTTAACGGCCTGAAAATGTATTATGAAATTCACGGCGAGGGTTTCCCGCTGGTATTAATCCATGGCGGCGGTTCAGATATCGGCGTTACTTTTGGCAGGGTATTGTCGGGCTTTGCGAAAAATCACCAGGTAATAGGGGTTGATTTGCAGGCACACGGGCGTACGCCGGACAGGGGCGTACCTACCTCTTTTGAGCAGGATGCTGATGACGTAGCCGCTTTGCTCAAGCATTTGGATATAAAACAGGCCGATATTATGGGTTTTAGCAACGGAGGTAATACCGCCATGCAAATAGCCATCAGGCATCCGCAACTGGTTCATAAAATAGTGATCGCTTCTTCGTTTTATAAACGCAGTGGTTTTGATGACTGGTTTTGGGATTTTATGAAGAACGCGACCCTTGACAGTATGCCCAAACCTTTGCAGGACGCTTTCCTCGCCATAAACAATGACCAGGCCGCTTTAGAAGTAATGCATAAGCGTGACCTTCATAGGATGCAGGGTTTTCAGGATTGGAGTGATGATGCTATCCGTTCTATCACCATGCCTGCGTTAGTTATTGCCGGGGATAAGGACGTGATAAGGCCTGAGCATACGCTTGAGCTATACCGCATGCTTCCCGATGCGCAGCTTTGTATTTTGCCTGCAGGACACGGCGATTATATAGGTGAGATTGAGGATCTCCGCGGAGATAGAGATTACCCCGCTGTCGCTATTATTGAAGAATTTTTAACCAAGGCAAAAGCTTAAACTTTTGACCTGGTTTCTTTACGTACAACAGGGGCAACCCTGGTACCGTAAAGTTCAATTGCTTTTAAAATATCCTTGTGCTTGGTAAAGCCCGTAACTAACTGCGCTACGAAACGGGTATTACCAAAAAGCTCATATTGCTGCATGATCTTGTCGATGGCTTGTTGCGGATCGCCTACTACCAATGGCCCAAAATCGCGCAGGTACTCAAATTGTTCCCTTGTCATCGGCGACCAGCCCCTGTCTTTGCCAACGCGGGTCATGAGGGCTTCGTAGCTTGGATAAAACTCGTCGGCTGCTTGTTGTGAGGTTCCGGCAATATAAAATTGCGAACTGATGGCCAATTGGAGCTTGCTTACATCGTACCCGGCTTTGGCTGCCGACTCGCGATAAAGCTCAACAAAGGGTACAAAATGTTTTGGTGCGCTGCCCAAAATAGCGATGATCATAGGGAGGTTAAGCGTTCCTGCCCGTTTAGCTGAGGCAGGGGTGCCTCCAACGCCAATCCAAACCGGAATTTCCTGTTGCAGCGGACGAGGATATACGCCCTGGTTCCGGATTGGTGCCCGGAAATTACCCTGCCACGAAACAATTTCCTGCTTGTTGATCTGCAAAAACATTTCGAGCTTCTCGGTAAATAATGCATCGTAATCATCCAGGTCGAAACCAAAAAGCGGGAAAGATTCAATAAAGGAACCCCGACCGGCTATCATCTCCACGCGACCGCCAGATACCAGATCGGCAGTGGCGAAGTTTTGAAATGTGCGCACAGGGTCGGCCGAACTCAATACGGTAACCGAGCTTGACAGCCGGATGTTTTTGGTAATAGCCGCTGCTGCTGATATCAATATTTCGGGTGCCGAGATCACAAAATCGGGCCGATGGTGTTCGCCGAAGGCATATATATCTAAACCAACCTCATCGGCCAGCTTTACTTCTTCCAATAATTCCTGAACCCGCTTATGGGCGTTTACAGCGTTGCCGCTTTTCCCGTCGGGGTGGATCTCACCAAAGGTGCTAATACCTAATTCCATGTATCAATAATAAAGATCAGCTGCATTCAACTCTTTCTTTTCAAAACTTCCCGGAGCAGTAACATATACTTTAAGCGGCGCTACGCGGGGCCTGTACCTGCCGGTTGGCGGTGGCGGCGCGTTGTATATATACTTTACCTTTATTTGATGAAAACCTTTTGCCAGCGGCAACGCGTATTCAGCTTCTGTTAGCTGTACGCCATCAATAAACAGTTGACTGGCGGCATAATTTGCAAGGGTAAAGTTATAAGTACCATCGGCCAATATATTCACGTAACCGTCATAAACTACACCAAAATTCGGGTTGTCTTTTTTCAAAGCTTCAGCATCCAGTTTATTGCTGACAGCCGAATCTTGAGGTGCTGTATAACTAAGCTGATCGGGTGAGGTGAATGTATTTTTTGTCCACCTGTATTTGAGCCCCTGTTTATTAGTCGTGTAGGTTACCGGAGGTAGTGGCGCTTTATTGTACATTAAAGTGCGGGTAGCAATACTCCTGCGACCGGATGGCGTAATTACCCTTGTCCGCAATTCCCGTTTTTCGTTTTGCGGAATGGAGAAAGTGATCGGCCCGTCGTACTGCAGATCAGTATCCAGGGGATCGCGTCCGTTCAAAGTATAATAGATCCTGGCGCCGGGCACCACCGATTTTAGCGTGTAAACAAAATGAGGGCCTATAACCATGGTATCAATAGTAGTTAACGCGGTTGGCACACGGTAATTGTAGTTCATGGCATCAAGCCTTGCAAAATGTTTGGCCAGCCTTACTTCGGAAAAATTGGTATAGTCCTTGTTCTCCGGCTTACTCCAGGCTACTTCTGAAAGGGCGAATACCCTCGGCATAATCTGGTATTGAAGCTTGGCTACTGTAGGCACATACTCCGTCCAAAGGTTGCCCTGGGTGCCTATTACATATTTCCTTTCGTCGGGAGTAAGCTGCTTTGAAACAGGATCATAATTATAAGTTTCCTCTAAAGTAGCATAACGGCCAAATGATACCGGCTCCTGCGGCGAACTGCTTTGATAATGATCAAAGTAATTACCGGTGGTTTGCGGTGTCATAATCACGTTATGTTTTTGATGGGCAGCGTTAATGCCGCCTTCCTCGCCCTGCCAGCTCATCACGGTGGCGTTAGGGGCGAGGCCGCCTTCTAATATCTCATCCCAGCCTATAATGCTGCGGCCTTTGGAATTGATGAATTTTTCTATCCTTTGGATAAAATAGCTTTGCAGTTCTTTTTCATCTTTCAAGCCTTTTTCCTTCATCAAAGCCTGGCAAAATGCCGATTGTTTCCATGGTTCTTTACCTGCCTCATCACCGCCTATGTGAATGTATTTACTTGGGAATAAAGCCATCACTTCGGTAAGTACATCCTGTAAAAAGGTAAAAGTTTGCTCGGTAGGGCAGTATAGATTGTTAATATCGCGCGGGGCTTTCTGGCCAGCTACGGTATCGCATTTAAACTCGGGATAGGCACGTAAGGCAGCTTCTGAATGTGCAGGCATTTCAATTTCCGGGATGACATTGATGTACCTGTCTGCAGCGAATTTTACCACGTCCCTGATCTGTTCCTGCGTATAGAAGCCGCCGTAGCTAAGCGAATCTGGCCAGTCGCGGTTGCTGCCAAACATGGTTTGCTGACGGAATGCGCCCACCTGCGTAAGTTTGGGATATTTCTTGATCTCGATACGCCATCCCTGGCCATCAACCAAATGCCAGTGAAAGGTGTTGAGTTTGTAAGAGGCGATAAGCTCGATCACCTTTTTTACCTGCGGAATGGTGAAGAAATGACGCGATACGTCCAGCATCATTCCCCGGTATCCAAAACGAGGCGAATCTTCAATTATCGCGCAAGGCAATTTGTAAGCGGCAGCGTTTTCAACCGGGAAAAGTTGCAGTAAGGTTTGGATACCATAAAACAAGCCTGCATCCTTACCAACTATGATGATATTGCGAGGGGTAATGGTTAGTTTGTAACCTTCCTCTGGCAATTTATCGGCTCCCTTTGCAGTTAAGATTAGCCCCCTGCTTTTTGCGGCTTTAAGCTTTGAATTGTATTTAGCTACTTTAATATTCAGGTGCCGGGTATCCTGCAGATAGCTTTTCAACCATAAAACAGCTTTATCTTTCGGATTATCAGCCTTGATTGCTGTAAGCTGACTAAATGTAAACGTGCCGCTATTTTTGGTAATGGAAGCAGGGGCAGGGATAATGCCCAGATGCGGATCATCGGTGGTTACCTGGGCCGATACTTTGTTTGTTTGCCCTAAAAAGATAAAAAAGCTTGCGAGCGTGATGAGTTTTGTTAAATAGTGTGCTTTAAAATTCATACAGGCGTGGATAATGATGAAAGGATAAATTTAACCATTATCCTATGCTGGAATGGGGCTAAGGCTTATGTAACAAACAATTGACGTTTAATCGTAGCCTGCGTAATCCCATGCGCTTTGATAGCCGTTTAGCTGTTCCGCATAACTGATCATATCTCCATAAAAAGGAGCATACGCAAGCGTTGAACTATCGCCGATCATTACCAGTTTTTTGCGGGCGCGGGTCATGGCCACGTTCATGCGGCGGATATCGTTCAGGAAGCCTATCTCTCCGTTGGTATTGCTGCGTGTGAGGCTGATGTAAACCACGTCGCGTTCCTGCCCCTGGAAACTATCAATTGTGTTCACGGCAATTTTATCAGCATAAATCAGCAACTCCGGCGAATCCAGTAACAATTGGTTTAAAATCCTGATCTGCTCCTTGTATGGGGAAATAACTGCTATCGTTGGGAAGTTTTCTGTTGAATAAGATCCCGTGAGTTCGCTAACCAGTTTATGCAGGTGTTTGAACAGAAATGCGGCCTCTTCGGGATTTGCCGTGCTGGTGCCTTCCTGTTTCTCGTCGTAACCACAGCCTGCGGTATCAACGAAGCTTAGAGGCAAATCGCTCGGAAATAACAGCTGGTGGGCAACGGTGGAGTGTGCCTTTAACCTGTTGCCATAAAACTCTTTTGATGAAAAACCCATGATTGCTTCATTCATACGATACTGTTCTTCGAGCAATATCACTGCTCCGGGGTGCAGGGCAACACATTTCTCAAGCAGGGTAGTGCTAAGGCCATCCTTACCTGCCTGTTGAGATTTGATGGTAGGAGGGAGCTGCAAATGATCGCCGGCAAAGATCACTTTTTGCGCCTTCGATATCGGGATCCAGCAGGCGGGCTCAAGCGCCTGACCGGCTTCGTCGATAACCACCGTATGGAATTTTAAATTGCGGATGGTATAATGGTTAGCGCCTACAAGGGTTGCCGTAATTATCTGCGCTTTACCAATCAGGTCCTCCGTAATAAATTGTTCAGTTTTATCCACTTCTTTAATGAGCTGGTGGGCTGCATCAAAAAGCGCTTTGCGCTGATCGCGTTCGGCTTTGCCAAAATTACGCTTGTATTTGTGCGCCATGTTCTTGTACTCTGAAGCCTGCTTTTTAAGCTTTTTAATCTCCTTCATATCGCTATGGGCATTTATCCTGCTATCTAAAGTTAAAGCCATTAACTTTTCAGAGACCCTTGTCGGATTGCCAATGCGGAGTACATTTAAACCTTCATTACTTAACTTTTCGCTTAGCAAATCAACCGCTGTATTACTTGGCGCTACAACGAGGATCTGTTGTTTGTTTTGTTTTATCAGCGCTTTGATAGCCTGTACAAGCGTGGTTGTTTTACCGGTGCCAGGAGGGCCGTGAACTATGGCAAGTTCCTGTGCCTCAATTATTTTTTGAACAGCTTGTTGTTGTGAAGCGTTTAAACCATTAAGCGGGTGATGAATTGTTTCGGGGATAAAAGCCGGCGTACTTTGCCCGGTTAACACCCGGGTGAGGTGGCCTTCTTTATGATCATCAACAAGCCTGGCAGATAGTTTAAGCGCCTTCTGCATCTCGTCATAGCTATTGTCATCAAACAGCAGGTCGATGCCAAGCTTGCCGCTCCTGGTCCAGTCGGGCAGCTCGTCGGTGTTCAAAGTTAATTTTAATCGGTTGCCGCCCTGGTATGATACTGTGCCGTTTACACGATCGGTTTTAGGATCATGGTTGGAGAACAATGCAGCCGAAGCGCCGAACCTGAACTGGTGACTAAGGTCCTGGTGAGAAGGCCGTTCCACCTCAACCGTAAGGTAATCGCCGCGGCCTATTTCCGTGCCTTTTATGGCTATGGGGTACCATGTAAGCCCTGCTGCCCGGCGTTCGGCAGTTGAAGATGTTTCAGTTAGTTTGAGGTAAGCCTGGCGGTCTTCGTCCTGCTCAGTTTGTAGTAAACTGAGCAGTTTTTTAAAATAGTCCATTTTGCAAAGGTAAAGCTTAGGCCCGGCTTTTGTGTAATCACATAAAACACAAAAGGGAGCTTGAATTTTCCCTTTTCATTTCCTGATTAACAATTTATTGCTGCCAGTTAGGTGCCGGTTTTGCTTCAAGAGCAATTGTATTCCTTGAAAGCTCTTCATTTATCTTACCCAAAAAATGCCTTGTTAATGGTTTTGAAATAAAGCTTTTAACAAAGGGGTACGCCTTGGCCCGTTTCTGATCGGCAGGGTCAACAGAGTTTGAAATAATATAAACCGACACAGGTTTTACTAATGAGCTGTAAATGTTATTGAATAACTTTAAAAATTCCCACCCATCCATTACCGGCATATCGAGGTCAAGAAAAATAATGTTGGGTATTTCTGCATGTTTATCCCGGTTGTTATATAATGCTTTGTAAACAGGTTCCGGATCCATATAAAAGCTTGCATTTAACCAATTATCTTTCAATATGATTTTAACCGTTTCATGAAAAATAATGTCATCATCAATGATAGCGACCGAACGGTGCCGATCGTCTTTAATAAGATTGAGGATATCTTTTTTGATTTCGATAAGTAACGGAGACAAAAGTTCGGTACCGCATTCAATGCAATTCAAGGTACGTGATAACGCAACCTCAAGTGGCACTTGTATCGATAAGCAGGTGGCATCGTTATATATGGAGTTTGCGCAGTCTTTATTAAAGCAATAACAGGTGATTTTTTCGGTGCTGGCCATAGTGTAAAGGTTTTGTTTAGTAGTTCATTTTAAATTGCCTCAACATTGATGCCCCTTGTTGGTTTGTAGTTAAATATTTACAAAGCAGCTTCTATTTTGTTAGGATTGTTAAGGCTTATAAAATTCAATTCCCTAATGCTGAGTTGATTATAATTATGGACTAAAATAGTTGCATTTTTACATTTTTATAACTGCAGCTGTTATGCGAATTAATTTAAATATAAAAAAGATTAACTATAAATACAAATGTGTTTTTTATAGCCCAAGTGTATGTTTAAACTGACAATCCGTTTCTTTTTGAGGCCGCCATCGGCAGTAAAATATTAACTTTAAGTGCCAGTGAACAAGTTGTTTTAAACGATGATTAAATTCTGAATTTAGACGGAATAAGTAAAAAAACCACAGCGACTTTTTTTTGTTATATTGAAACACTAAACTATTAACATGAGCCGATTAACCAGCTTTTTATTATTCCTGTTTGCTTTAGTGATGGCACAATCATGCCAAAGTAACCGGCATGCCAATAATTATAACAAGGCCCTGGTTGATGATAACGGTTTATTGTTTATTAAAAGTGGGGAAGAATCAACCCTCGCCTCTGTAAAAGCATCTGGTTTGGCAATCGCGAATTCAAAAAATCAACGCGTTATTCAGTTTGCCAAGCTCATGATTGATGATCATACTATGCTGGCAGATGATTTCAAAAAACTAAGGACCGATAATTTTATTGCTGATTCGGTTGTTATTAGCCCTATGCATCAGCAAATTATTAATGATTTGGATACAAAACGTGCCGGCGCGTTTGACAAGGCCTATATCCAATTGGTTATAAACGATCATACTGAACAAATAGCGTTATACAAAACAGCAGGAAAAGACCGAAAAAATACAAGCCTTGCCGATTTTGCAAATAAAATGTTACCTGGTTTACAGGCTCATTTAGATACTGCAAAGCTGATTAGCAGTACATTAAAATAACTTTAATTGCTGCTCAACAGGTGGTTTGGCTTTGCCAAAAACGGTACGGCCCCCATATTTCCATGAGTCGTTACGTTCCTTTTCAATAACTTTATCAAAGTTGGCATTGGGTGTGAAATCTTTTTCAGCCCTTTCGGCTATTTGGGAAAGGCGTTTGATAGCTTCATTTTTATCGCTGTTGCCCATTTTTGCCTTTTGAATAGCCGTTTGCAGGGTACTTAAGGTTTCGTCATAAACTTTGGTAGGCACCGGGAATGGGGCGCCATCTTTGCCGCCATGGGCAAAGGAAAACCTCGCCGGGTCTTTAAACCGGGATGGTGTGCCATGGATCACTTCACTTACCAGGGCCAGCGACTGTAAGGTGCGGGGCCCTAAGCCTTGCAGCAATAGCAGGTCTTCAAAATCTTTGGGTTGTTTTTCATGAGCCAGCCAAAGTACGGCACCAAGGCGTTTCAGGTCGACATCTTTGGCATGTACTTCATGATGGCTGGGCATCACCAGTTTACTAATCTCGTTGATCATGATGCCCGGGTTTTCGGCGGCAATCTGCATAACCCCATTGCGCGAACCATCCGCTTCCTTATCTGTCATGTTAAGGATATAGCCGCTGTTCTTACCATAGATGAAAGTATGCGGGTCATTAACAAATGAGCTTAACTGTTCGGAATGCCAATGGTATCTGCGGGCTGTACGGCTTACATCGCTCATGCCTTGCTGAACCACGGCCCATTTGCCGGTATCGCTTAAAATAAAATTATGCGTGTAAAGCTGGAAGCCATCTTGTATGGCGGTATTATCAACTTTGGCGCTCAGCTTGCTGCATTTTACCAGGTAATTTGCATCAAGCCCGGTGGTTTGGCCAACCTTAACCAGTTCGGCAGGTGTTTGAGTAGAGTGTTTACCTTTACCGCCACAAATATAAATGCCCAATTCGCGGCTATGCGGGTTGATGGATTTTTTCAAAGCGCCCATTACAGAAGTGGTTATGCCTGATGAATGCCAGTCCATCCCCATAACAGCCCCTAAACTCTGAAACCAAAAAGGATCACTTAGCCGGCGAAGCACTTCATCTTTGCCATAATCCATTACAATGGTTTCCACCACTGCAAGGCCAAGCTTAGCCATTCGCTCAGCAAGCCATTGTGGTACATAGCCATAATGTAAAGGTAAGTCAGCACTGCCCGATCGCTTCATGCTAACAAAGTTAGTAAAAACTCACCGTTGATTTTTGTGATTTCGCTGAGTACGTTGATTTTTTCTGAAATTTGGATTAAAAATTAAAAGAAACGTCATTGCGAGGGACGAAGCAATCCCCAATTTGCAGATCCGTCCTGCATAGTTCGCGATTGCTTCGTACCTCGCAATGACGTACTATATACGATCAGCGTAATCAAAACTTTATCAACGGTCAATCTTCCTCCGTTTCGCCAATATACAGTTCATCTATATCGGCGGCATATTTCTTTTCGATGACCTTACGTTTGGCTTTCATAGTAGGAGTGATCTCGCCCTCATCCATGCTGAAAGGGTTACGTTTTATCTTGAATGATTTGATGCGTTCGAACTTGGCCAGCTCATTGCTGTATTTCCTGATGTCGGCGCCTATCCAGTCAACTATTTCTTTATCATCGATGAACACTTCAGGACGTTCAAAGAAATCATTTTGGAGGTTAAAAGTTTCCTGCAGGGTCTCGCGTGCAGGCACAATAATGGCAGCAATATATTCACGTTTATCGCCCACTAAAAATACCTGTTCAATTTTAGGGCTTTTGAGGTAGGTATTCTCTACCGGAGTAGGGTAGATATTTTTACCATAGGCGTTCACCAGCATATTTTTGAGACGATCAGTAATCTGAAGGTTGCCGCGGAAAAACCTGCCGATATCGCCGGTATGGAACCAGCCATGCGAATCAATAACAGTGGCGGTTTCTTCGGGCTTGTTCCAGTAGCCTTTCATTACGCAATGCCCGCGAACAATGATCTCTCCTTCTTCGGTAAGGGTATCTTCTTTAAAGTTATCGTGTGTTTGGACGCTGTAAATGTGTTTGGTATCCACATTCTGGATGGCCACCTCAATACCGGGAATAATACGACCAACGGTGCCATAAATTACCCTGTGACGTTCTGTAACCGCCATTACGGGTGATGTTTCGGTTAAGCCAAAGCCCTCCAAAATTACAATGCCCAGGTCGCCAAAAAATTCACCGATGTTTTTAGGCAGTGCGCCACCTCCTGATACCATGAATTTCAGCCGTCCGCCGGTTTTTTCCTTGATCTTGCCGAATACCAGCTTTTCGGCAATTCCGTGCTGCGCCTTTAAAATAACATTAGGCGATTTACCGGCTTCCTGCACCAGGCGTACTTTTTTACCGATCTCAAATGCCCAAAGAAATATTTTTGTTTTAAGGCCACCTGCCGATGTGCCGCTTTTGATGGCTTTGTCGTGGATGCGTTCCAGTAATCGGGGTACGCAGCAAAGTATAGTAGGTTTAACCTCGCCCATGTTTTTGGCCAGCAGCTCCAAACTTTGGGCGAAAGCTATTTGTGATCCCCGGTAAATAGCTATATGGTAAATGGTGCGCTCAAATACATGCGATAGCGGCAGGAATGATAAAAACCTGTCGGTTTTTTCAACAAACGGAATCTGGATTAAACTATTGATAGCGTTTTGCGTGAGGTTATGGTGAGTTAACACAACCCCCTTAGGCACACCTGTTGTTCCCGAAGTATAAATGAGGCATGAAGTATCAGTTGCTAAGATAGCTTCACGGGCGGCATTAATGGCGTGGCGATATTGCTCCAGCAATTTGCTGCCTTCGGTAATTACCTGGTCAAAGCCAATTACGCCGGCATTTAAGCTTACCTTATCGCTGAATTTTTCAAAATCATCAAATGCCGGGATCAGGCGGATCAGCTCCGGGCAGTTGTTGGCCACTTTTAAAACCTTCCTGAACAGGAATGGGTTGCCGCAAATGATGGTACGAGCACCCGAATCGTTCAGGATATATTCGATCTCATTTTCGGTAAGGGTAGGGTATATGGAGGTATTAACCGCGCCAATCTGTTGCAGGGCCTGATCGTAATAAACGTAGTTCGGGCCGTTTTCGATGATTAGGGACAGTCTGTCGCCTTTTCTTATACCAATATGCAGGAACCAGGCCGAAATCGCGTCTATTTTTTCTAAGGCTTCACCGTAGCTGATCTCTACCCAGGTATCTTTAATTTTATGAAGCAGGAAAGTATGATCTAAAGGATGGATTTTGGCAACGGTATTGCGAATGAAACTTGGAACAGTTGAAAGCTCGGTATTTTTATTCATTTATATAATCGGATATTGGAAACAAATCTAAATCTATTTTTATAAAAACAAGCATTGACACAGGTATTTGACAGACGGGGTGCGTTTTACTTTGTGATGATGCGCATTTAAGCAAACAGTTATTAACTTGTACAAAAAACATATACTATGAAGATAATTATTATTGGTGCTTCGGGCACTATTGGCAAAAAAGTTACCGAAGCATTGCAAGGCAAAAACGAGATTATTACTGCAGGTTCAAAAAGTGGTGATTTTCAATTGGATATTACTTCACCCGAATCGATAGAAGCATTTTACAAGCAGGTTGGCCCTTTTGATGCACTTGTTAGTACTACCGGTTCCGGGCATTTTGGCCCGTTGACCAGCACGACGCCTGCTGGTTTTAAAAAAGGTATTGAAAGTAAACTGCTGGGGCAGGTAAATCTTGTACTGATAGGCCAGCATTATATTAATCCCAAAGGTTCATTTACGCTTACCTCAGGTATCCTATCGGAAGATCCGGTTGTAAACGGCGTGAATTTGGGCACCATTAACGGTGGACTAAATTCCTTTATAATAGGTGCAGCCATTGAATTGCAAAATGGTGTGCGGATCAACGCGGTGAGTCCCGGTGTTGTTGAAGATTCGCCCGGTTATTTTGAATACTTCCCCGGCCATGAACCCGTTGCTATGGATAAGGTAGCCAACGCTTACATTAAAAGCGTACTTGGGGCCATTACAGGACAGGTGATCAAGGTGTTTTGATAAAAACAAACTACATGTCATTGCGAGGAACGAAGCAATCGCACGGAAGTATAGCCACCCTGTATAGCATGCGATTGCCACGCTGCGCTCGCAATGACATTTTTTTCTTTTTCAAACTTTCCCTATCTTCACTGCATAATTACTATTTCCACATATAAAACAAGGGTTGCCTAAGGGCCCAGCCTGTTGATACAGGTTTGGTGACACGCTGCATTCGCGGCAGTGTTTTGTATTGTTTCAAAATTTCCAATCAATTTTATTTAACCGGTAATGAAAATTACTCAAGTATTCACTTTGGGCATATGCTGCATTTTAATATGCGCTGCCCGGGAAGCAAAATCATATATCTATATGGATACTATAACCAATAAACAAAAAGTACTATCATTTTATAAGCAAATAGTGGGACAGCGTAAAACAGAACTAATCCCCGAATTTATAGCTGAAGACTATAAGCAGCACAACCCAACCGTTAAACAGGGGAGGGCAGGCATAACGGATATGATCAATTATATGAAAACGCTGCCGCCGCCTCCCGAAGATGCAAAATCACCAATTGTAAGGGCAATACAGGAAGGTGACTTTGTTGTAACCCACCTCGATGTTCAGTTTATGGGAAAACACATGGCTGTGATCGACCTGTTTAAGTTAAAAGATGGTATGCTGACCGAGCATTGGGATGCTATACAAGCCTTGCCTGATGAAAACGGGAGAACGATTACTGCAACCAATGGGGCAACCGAAATTGATCATCGTGCTTCAGCGGAAAACAGCAGGCTTATTGTTGATCAATTTTACAAAGCTATCGTACATAAACAACCGGCTAATCAGTTTATCGATGCCGCTTATGTTGAGCATGATGCTTCTGTAATCGCGTCAAGCGTGGGATTGGCAGACTATCTTTCGGGGCCTGATCGATCTGTTAAAATTCATAGGCTCATTGCTGAAGGGGATTTCGTGGCAGCCCAATTACAGTTTAACAGGAGCGGCAAAACGTTTGTGTTTTATGAGATATTCAGGGTGGCTAAGGGTAAAATTGCAGAACACTGGAGTGTGGAACAGGTTGTACCCGATGGCATTAAACCGGAGGATATGTTTTGATGATGGTTCAGCTGAAAGCTGAAGCCATATTTAACCACGGGCTGGATGCCAGCGACAAATGGTAAAACAAAAAGAGGCGCTCATCGCGCCTCTTTTCAATTATTTTAAGGTTGAATTTATACCGAAAAACTTTCGCCGCAACCGCAGGTACGGCTGGCGTTAGGGTTGTGGAAATTGAAGCCTTTGCCGTTAAGCCCGTCTGAAAAATCAAGCTCGGTACCGGCAAGATACAGGAACGATTTCATGTCAAGCGCCATACGTACGCCCTGGTCTTCAAAAAACTGATCGCCTTTTTTCTCTTCGTTATCAAAATCAAGATTGTATGATAAGCCAGAGCAACCACCGCCCTGAACAGATACACGCAGAAAGTACGAGGCATCAAGCCCTGCATCCTGCATTAGGTGTTCTATTTTGCTTTTTGCTTTATCAGTTACAGTTACCATTTTTTAAAAGAGTCAAGATTGTTAGATTCAAGAGCCAAGATTTTTCACTCGTCTCTTGCGTACCATGCTATGAATATTTAAGATACAAATAAGGGAAAGTCTTGTTTTCTTGCCTCCTGCATCTTAAAGTCTTTTTAGTGATGTACTTTTTCGCTTTCAATTGGCTCCAAGCCGTTTTTTACGCGGAAATCATTGATTGCTGCTTTGATAGCATCCTCTGCCAATACTGAGCAGTGAATTTTTACCGGTGGAAGGGCAAGCTCTTCAACGATATCCATGTTGTCGATTTTCATAGCATCATCAATGCTTTTGCCTTTAAGCCACTCAGTAGCTAATGATGAAGAAGCGATTGCTGAACCGCAACCGAAAGTTTTAAATTTTGCATCGGTGATAACATTGTTATCATCAACCTGGATTTGCAGGCGCATTACGTCGCCGCACTCCGGTGCACCAACTAAACCGGTACCTACTTTGTGGCTGCTTTTATCCAAAGTGCCCACATTGCGGGGGTTAGTGTAGTGATCGATTACTTTATCTGAATATGCCATTTTTTTAAAGTTCTAAGTCGTTAGTTATAAGTTCTGAGTCTTTATAAAACTCTTATATGTCAATTCGTAAATGGTAAATCCGAAATCGAAAATCCCAAATCCGAAATTAAATTAATGTTCTGCCCACTCAATTGAGTTAAGGTCGATACCTTCTTTAAACATTTCCCATAGCGGTGAAAGGTCGCGCAGGTGGGTAACCGCTTTTTTGGTTACTTCAATTGCGTAATCAACTTCTTCTTCGGTAGTGAAACGACCTAAGCCAAAACGGATAGAAGAGTGTGCCAGGTCATCAGACAGGCCTAAGCTTTTCAATACGTATGATGGCTCCAATGAAGCAGAAGTACAAGCCGAACCTGATGATACAGCCAGATCTTTCATGGCCATCATCAAGCCTTCACCTTCAACATATTTAAATGAAATGTTAGCAACATGTGGTAAGCGGTGTTCAACATTGCCGTTTACATAGCTTTCTTCCAATACGGTTAAAGCCGACTGCAGTTTATCGCGCAAAGCTGACAGGCGTTTTGCTTCGCTTTCCATTTCCTGGCCGCAAAGCTCGCAGGCTTTACCTAAGCCAACAATACCCGGTACGTTAAGGGTACCTGAACGCATACCGCGCTCGTGACCGCCACCGTCCATTTGGGCTGTAACTTTAACCCTTGGTCCTTTACGGCGTACATATAATGCACCAACACCTTTAGGGCCGTATATTTTGTGTGCTGATAAAGCCAAAAGATCAATACCATCAGCATTAACGTCAACAGGGATCTTACCAACAGCCTGTACGGCATCGGTCATAAATAATGCACCGTGTTTGTGGGCAATAGCCGAAATTTCTTTAATTGGCTGAATAACACCAATTTCATTGTTGCCATACATAATCGATACCAGGATGGTTTCAGGCGTCATTGCCGCTTCTAAAACTGCAAGATCAACCAAACCATCTTCTTTAACTGGCAAATAAGTTACTTTGCCGCCCAGTTTTTCAACGTGTTTGCAGGCATCAAGTACAGCTTTATGCTCTGTAACAGTAGTTATGATGTGGTTACCTTTATCTTTGTACATTTCAAACACCCCTTTAATAGCAAGGTTATCTGATTCTGTAGCACCAGAGGTAAAGATGATCTCTTTTTCAGATGCGCCTATCAATTTGGCTACCTGTTCGCGTGCGTAATCAACCGCCTCCTCTGCAACCCAGCCAAACGCATGGTTACGGCTTGCTGCATTACCAAATTTTTCGTTAAAATATGGTAACATAGCCTCCAGTACCCTTGGGTCCATCGGTGTAGTTGCATTGTTATCTAAATAAATTGGGATATTCATAGTCCTTTTGAAATATATTAACAAAACAAAGATACACAAGTTTTTATTGAAATTCAGCTAAAATCCTTCGCAAATAACCAAAGCTGACCAATAATTTACAATATTTGGACATGAACAAAGTGGAGCACATTGGCATTGCAGTTAACAGTGTTAAGTTAGCAGGGGAAATCTACTCCAAATTGCTGAATGCACCTGTATATAAAACCGAAACTGTAGAGAGCGAACATGTGGTTACCGCCTTTCTGCAAAGCGGGCCGAACAAAATTGAACTGCTCGAGGCCCTTAATGATGATAGCACTATAGCCAAGTTTATAGCGAAAAAAGGCGAGGGGATTCATCATATAGCTTTTGAGGTAGATGATATTGAAGCTGAAATGAAACGCCTTGAAAATGAGGGTTTTGTTTTGTTAAATGATAAGCCTAAACAGGGGGCTGACAATAAACTGGTTTGCTTTGTGCATCCAAAGAGCGCTAATGGGGTGCTGATAGAGTTATGCCAGGATATGGGTGTCTGAACTCGAGTTTGTTGAACTTTAAGAATTTTTCGAATTTGTCCGGCATTCTGCCCATTCCTGAATTTAATAAAATTCGGGTTCAGACAAAAGGATAGGGATTGTTTAATTGTCCAATATCCAGCTTTATAAATATAGTTCTTTACCTGGCTATGAACCATGAACTATTAACTATGAACAATAATAAACTATTTTTAATTTGCTTTTCCAGTTTTCACTTTTATTATTACATTTGCACCTCTTTTAAGTAAAGTACAGAAGGTAAGTTTATATAATATAATGAAAAAAGATCTGCATCCATCAAACTATAGGTTAGTTGTATTTAAAGATATGTCAAACGACTACTCTTTTATCACTAAATCTTGCATCGATACCCGCGAAACCGTTAAATGGGAAGATGGTAACGAATATCCATTGGTTAAATTAGAGATTTCTCACACTTCGCACCCGTTCTACACCGGTAAAATGAAACTGGTTGATACTGCAGGTCGTATTGACAAATTCCGCTCACGTTACAACAAAAAGTAATTTTTGTTTAATTAATATTTACAAGTCCCGGCTTTGCAGTCGGGACTTTTTTTATTTTTGCGCCATGGCAATTATCCTTTTTGACGATAACGCACACCATACGCTGTTACCGCTTACCTATACCCGGCCGGTTGCCGATCTTCGTATCGGGATGCTTACTATTGCCGAAAAATGGGCCAGGCATTTAAAAAGCGCTTATTCTTTTCAAACGCTTGATTACTTAAAGATTAAGTTCCCGGTAAATATTGAGGCTGATAACGTTTTTATCAATGGCGCTGTATGTCCGGATGAAAACCTGGTTGAAGCAATTGATAAACTGCAAACCGGGCAGGCGCTTAAATACAACGACCAGCTAATAGCCGTTAAACTTAATGCCGGGAATGCGGAAAGCTTTGACGCTAATGCTGATTTTGGCGGTGTGGTAAACTATTCTAACCTTTTTGTATCGATCAAATACCCTGAAGATATTTTCAGGAAGAACGACATTGAGCTTCGTAAAGATTTTCAACTGCTTACTAAAGGACGAACAAGCGCGGCTATCAGTTTAACCAACGTTATTATAGGCGACGATTTTTTTGCAGAAGAAGGTGCTGTTGCTGAATGTTCGACATTTAACACAACTAACGGACCGATTTACCTTTCGGCTAATACCGAAATTTGGGAAGGTACCCATATCCGCGGGCCATTTGCTATTTGCGAACATTCGCAGGTGAAAATGGGGACTAAGATTTATGGTGCTACCACCGTTGGGCCGTATTGCCGGGTTGGGGGCGAAATAAATAATTCGGTAATTTGGGGATATTCGTCAAAAGGTCACGAAGGCTACCTTGGCAACTCGGTTTTAGGCGAATGGTGTAATATCGGCGCTGATACAAACAATTCAAACCTGAAAAATAACTACGCCGAAGTAAAACTTTGGGATTACAGTACACAACGTTTCCGTAAAACGGGCCTCCAATTCTGCGGCCTCATTATGGCCGATCATGCAAAAAGCGGGATCAATACCATGTTTAATACCGGTACGGTAGTGGGGGTAGGGGCCAACGTTTTTGGAGCAGGTTTTCCACGTAACTTTGTGCCCGACTTTTCATGGGGAGGCGCGCAGGGCTTCGAAGTTTATTTGATCAATAAAATGTTTGAAACCGCTCAGAAAGTATTCGACCGCCGCGATCACCGTGATTTTGATGAAACCGAACAGAATTTATTAACAGCCATATTTGAACAGACGGAGAAGTATAGGCAGTTTTGATTTTGGTGAGTGGTTGATTAGGTGAGTGGGTTAATATCACCATTTAATTGAACTTTATGAACTACTCACCTAATCAACCCAATCAACCATTCACTAATAAATAAAATAATAAAATCATGAGAAAGAAAATCGTTGCCGGAAACTGGAAAATGAACCTTGATTACAATGAAGGTTTAGCTTTATTTTCAGAGATCATCAACATGGTAAAAGATGAGGCTACCGGCACGCAGGAAGCAGTGATCTGCAGTCCGTTCATCCACATTCATAGCCTGGTGCAATTGTCAAAAGGTTATAGCAAAATTGCTGTTGGTGCACAAAACGCCCATCAGGAAGAAAAAGGTGCTTACACAGGTGAGATCTCTGCTAAGATGATTAAATCTACCGGTGCCGCTTATGTGATCCTTGGCCACTCAGAACGCCGCCAGTATTTTGGCGAAACCAATGCTTTGCTTGCCAAAAAAACGGATACTGCTTTAAAAAATGATCTTCGCCCTATCTTCTGCATTGGCGAAACTTTGCAGGAGCGTGAAGCCAATACACATTTTGATGTGATCAAAACTCAGTTGGTTGAGGGCATCTTTCACCTTGATGCTGACGTTTTTGCTAAATTGGTTATCGCTTACGAACCGGTTTGGGCTATCGGTACAGGTGTAACTGCTACATCAGCACAAGCTCAGGAAATTCACGAGTTCATCCGTAAAGAAATTGCCGCTAAATATAGCCAGGAAGTTGCCGATGCTACTACCATTTTATACGGCGGTAGCTGCAACCCAACCAATGCTGCCGAACTGTTTGCTCAGCCTGATATTGATGGCGGCCTTATCGGTGGTGCTTCCCTGAAATCGCGCGACTTTACAGATATCGTTAAAACATTTAATTAATTATTAGATATGAGATTTTAGATATGAGATCCGAGAAAATGCCCAAACTTAATTTCAAACAGAAAGAGGGTTTGTGCTGTTTACAAAAAAGTAAACTCTCAAATCTCATATCTCACGTCTCAAATCTAAGAGAAGCATGAAGCTTTTAAAAGTTCTTTTACCCGTTTTGGTCGACTTTGGCGTATTTTGGGCGGTTGTATATCTCAATATGCCCGATCACCCTATGCGCATTGGCGAAATTGGTAACGGTAACCTGTACAGCCTCATGGCCTACTTCAGCCTTTTTTGGCCCTTATTGCTTGCAGATGGAATCCTCACCCAGTACCTGATCATCATACCACTTTGGAATTGGGTTAAACATAAAGGAGCTTCGGCGCGCTTTATTGCCGGAGCCTGCATTGCCCTGGTTTGTATATTATTTGCCGGGGCCCTAAGCTATATTATATGGTTGCCCGAGGATGGATATAGCCCCCTGTTTAGTTTTTGGTGGTATATGACCGAAATACAAGCTGTTTACTGGATTGTTAACTTTATTGTACTGTATTTACTCGACAGGAAGAGAACAAGCGCAGATAGCGAGCCGGTTGAACCCGCAGTTGCAGCTTAAATTCTCTGCAGGCCGACCGGATTTCTGGTGTGGGTTAACAACGAAAAAAATCAAAATGAATTACTACGAATTATTTTTTACTACCATCACCACCGAAGATTACCAGCAAGACCTGCTGATAAATGCTTTGGGTGAGATAGGTTTTGATACTTTTGAAGAGCTTGAGCTTGGCTTTAAAGCTTATATTCCCGAAGATGTTTTCGACCAACAGGCGCTTGATGAGCAATTATTACCCTATAAAGACCTGTTCACTTTTAGTTACGAGATAACGCTCATTCCGCAGAAAAACTGGAATGAGGTGTGGGAAAGTAATTTTGAACCTATAGAGATAGGGGATAAGATTTATGTGCGGGCAACCTTTCATGAACCTAAACCCGAGTTTGAATATGAGATAGTGATTGATCCCAAAATGGCATTTGGTACCGGGCACCATCAAACCACAGCTATGATGCTGGGGCTGATGCTTGAAAATGAGTTTGCCGGTAAAAAAGTGCTTGACATGGGCTGCGGTACGGGGATCCTGGCTATTATGGCAGCCAAATTAGGTGCCAATGATATCACCGCCATTGATTACGACCCGGTTTGCTATGAAAGCACTATCGAAAATTCGGCTTTGAATAATGTGGGTAATATCAAACCGCTTTGCGGGTCAAAAGAAGTTATCCCCAATGAGCAATATGATACCATCCTGGCCAACATCAACCGCAATATCCTTATCGACCAGATGCCGCGTTATGCTGAAGTGTTAAAGACCGATGGCGAGATTTACTTCAGTGGTTTCTATGAATCGCCCGACCTGGATATCATTACCGACGAAGCCCGCAAATACGGCCTGAAATACATTACCCATAAAAAAGATAAAGACTGGGTAGCTGCTAAGTTTATAAAGTAAAGAAACTATTATACATCACGTCATTGCGAGGAACGAAGCAATCCCCTATATACAGGGCCGCTTTTAAGGCGGCTCTGTAAAGTTCGCGATTGCTTCGTTCCTCGCAATGACGCAGTTTAATATGGTTTAGAGGGGGCTAATACCCTACAGTAAACCTTCTTTTCACAAATTGGTTGTTTTCCAGTTCATCCAATATAGCAACTGCCAAATCTTCTACTGAAATTTCGTGTTCGTGCTTGTCATTAAACACAGGCTCATCTGTACCGGTGCGGTATACACCTGTGCGGGTGCCGGGATGCAGGTGTATGGCCGGGCTCAGGAAGGTCCAGTCTAAATCTTCTTCTTTTTTGATGATGTTCAGGTAGTCGCGGGCCGCTGTGGCGCCTGTTTTCCATTCGGCGGGGAATTGAGGGCTATCAACTAATTGTACGCCCGGAGCAATAAAAAGACTGCCGGCGCCGCCTACAACCAACAGGCGGCTTACACCAGCTTGTTTAGTGGCCTGTTGTATAGCCTCTGACCCTTTAATAAAATCATTGTACAGGTTAGGGTTACCCCAGCCGGCGTTAAATGAGTTTACAACAGCATCATGCCCTTTTAACGTTTCGGTTAACTCATCAACGTTATATACATCGGCAGTTTTGAGTGTTAATTTAGGGTTTTCAATATCTGTTTTCGGGTTACGGGCTATAGCAGTTACCTCGTATCCACGTTGTAACGCTTCGTTTAAAACGGCTTTGCCTACAAAACCTGTGGCTCCAATTAATGCGATTTTCATTGTTTTTGCGTTTATATTGTAATTAAATTTGTTACAGTTTATTTTAAATTTTTTTAATCAAATTGATTTACAAAATCAAAAATGGTTATGGTGCTTAGTTTTTTGATAATGGCTGCTTCAACCTCATCGGCCAAATGATCAAGGTGAGCTCCAATTTGTTTGCCTACGGGGCAGGCAGGATTGGGCTTATTTTTAGCCTGGCCTAAAGCCGGCGGCAGTTTTACAGCTTTATAAACATCGGCAAGGGTTATTTTTTGAGGAGGAAGGGCAAGGCTATAACCGCCGGTTTTGCCTTCCTTGCTTTCAATAAGCCCGCAGGCGCGTAATTTGCGCATTTCTTTACGTACCAGAACAGGGTTTACGTTCATGCTGCCGGCAACATAGTCAGACGATAGTAGCTCGCCCGGCTGTTTGCAAAGCAGGGTTAATACATGAGTTGCTATTTGAAATTGTCCGTTCATTTATCTGTAATAAAAAATATTACAGTACAAAAATGAAATTTTAATTTTAAAAAGAAGAATTTTTTGCGCTTTTTTGCGCACTAAATTACAATGGGATGAAAATCCAGACCTAAATTGCTCGAAAAAAATACCGTGTAGCAGGTATGTTTTAGAATGATTTATTTGCTTTAATTTAAGGGATTTGCCAATCGCAACAATTAACTACACTTTAAAATAAAAAATTACGCAAATTAGTTGATAATTAGCGTGATAATAAATATTATTGTAAAGTAATTAACTTTTGCGAAACCTACACTATTAATTTAACCAAATGAAAACTCTCGGAAAAAAAATCAGATTATTACGTCATCAAAAGGGGTGGAGCCAGGAGGATGTTGCAAAGAGATTGGATATTTCAATTCCTGCTTTCTCAAAGATTGAAACAGGGATCACAGATATTAATTTATCAAGGCTTGAGCAGATAGCAAACCTGTTTGAAATGTCAGTAGTTCAGTTACTTACATTTAATGATAGTGAGCAGGACCAAAAATTTGTTAACGAGCTGGAAACGGTTAACAAACGCTTAATGGACCGTGAAACTGAAGTAATCGATTTGCAGAAAAAAGTAATTGAGCTATTTGAAGAACTTCGACATTCAAAAGTAACCGCATAATTTGGTGGCCCGGTTTGGCCGGGCTAATCAAAAATGTAACGCATTGTTAAATGCTTTTTGCCAAATGTAGCACCAACTGCTTCATGGATAGCTATCATTTTGTCGTTAAAATCGCCTACCCAGGATAGTTCAAGCTCATCATAACGCTTGAGAGGCAATACATATTCCTTTAATTTTATAAACATTGCCGACTCAAGGCCGTGCTTCTGGTACTTTTGTTTCGTGCCCATCACAATAGCCCGCATGCGGGATACACCTTTCCAACGGTAATATAAAAATTTAAGCTTACCTATCAGGTTAAGTTTGCCATTAAGCGGTTTAAGCATCTGGTTGGCATCGGGCAAAATGATCATGAAGGATGCTGGTTCATCATCAACATAAGCAAACCAGATCAATTTTTCGTCCATCAGGGGCTTCATTTTTTCGAAGCTTTCCATGATCGTATCGTATGTGATAGGAACAAAGTTTTCAAAATCTTTCCATCCATCATTATAAACCTCAATGAAATCGGCGGCGAATTTTTCTATTTCTTTTATTTCAAAATGCCTGAAATCGTATCCGGGCTTTTTGGCTACCCAATTAGCTATTTTGGTAAACCGCTCGGGGAAAGGTTTATGAGCGTCAACATGGTTAGTGATCTGCGCGTACTGGGTTTTAAAGCCGTACTCATCAAAAAAGGCCTGGTAATACGAATGATTATAGTTCATACCATAAGAGGGCGGGGTGAAGCCTTCAACCAGCAAGCCCCAAAAAATGTCGTTTTCGCCAAAGTTGATGGGGCCGTCCATGGCTTTCATGCCGTTTTCCCTAAGCCAGTTTTTCGCGGTATCAAATAATAAAAAGGCAGCTTCTTTGTTATCGGTACACTCAAAAAAACCCATGCCGCCGGTTGGCTGCTCGTAATTGTATGCCTTTTTTTCATTAATAAAAGCAGCAACCCGGCCAATTAGGCGGCCGGTATCATCAGTCAGGATCCAGCGGGTACATTTACCATGTTGATGAAAGTTGTTTTTTGCCGGGTTAAATACAGCTTCAATATCATTATCAAGCGGGCAAACCCAGTTATCGTCATCTTTATAAATGATGCGGGCTACATCTAAAAAAGCCTTTTTTGTTGCTTTGTCCTTTACTTCTGTTACTTTCATTTATTGTATGCTACCGGTAGATAATAAAAAAAGCATCCAGAGGCATAGTCTGAATGCTTTATAAAATGTTATGTATTAAAAAGAATTAATAGTCGTCTTCGTCGTCGTCATCGAATGACTCGTAACCCCTGCCCAGATCATCATCCAATGGTCCGTCAAAATCATCATCATCGTCATCAACTACCTTCTTTTTCACTTTTGGGTCAAACTCATCATCATCAGGATCATTATCTGAGTTTTCGATCTTTTTAGTGTTCGGTTTCTTTGGCGCTCCCATTGTAATGGATTTTATAAATTAAACTTTGTCAATAATAATAATTAAAATCAGATAAAGAAAAGCGTTTCTAAAATCTTTTACCCTATTGATTCAATAGTAAAAATAATGAAAAATGGTTTTTTTTAAAACAGAAATTAAAATTATTCTGATTGTTCGCCAATGGTAGCAGTATTGTTTGTAAAGTCCTTAAGTTGAGGTAATTCCTCAATACTGTTAATGCCAAAATAGTCCATAAACAAAGCGCTTGTACCATAAAGGATAGGTTTTCCGAGCCCTTCTGATTTGCCAATTATAGCTATTAGCTCTTTTTCGAGTAACTTTTGGATCGAATAATCGCAGTTTACACCCCTGATCTGTTCTATATCGGGCTTAGTTACGGGTTGTTTGTAGGCGATGATAGCCAGGGTTTCCAAAGCGGCTTGGCTTAGTTTTTTCTTTGACCGCTGCAGTTGTAAAAGGTTAATAACAGCGTGATATTCCTTTTTAGTGAGAAATTGATAACCATTGCCAATTTTAACCAGCTCAATAGCTAAACTATGATGCTGATATTTTTCGTGGATCCTGCCTATGGCATCGGTTACTTCTTCAATATTAAAATCACGCTCAAAAGCAGCCTGGAGGCAATACATGATCTCCTCCAACCGGATTGCCTGCTCTGATGCAAAAATTAGGGCCTCTATGTATTGTTCCATTTTTAGTCAGTGGCATTGCAGTTTTTAGTTGCAGTTATTTTTTCACTGCTACTGCTACTAAGGGCTTAATAATTTATAACCTGTTCTTCAATTTCAACGGGAATTTCGCGCCACTCGTATCGCTGGGTACGAAGCTGGGGCTCAAAGCCGGCTTCTTTTATGGATTCCTGGATGCCTTTAGCAGTAAACCTGTGAGGTGCACCGGCTGCGGATACAACGTTTTCTTCAATCATGATCGATCCAAAATCGTTGGCACCGGCGTGCAAGCAAATTTGGGCAACCTGTTTACCCACGGTAAGCCACGAAGCCTGGATATTTTTAACGTTGGGCAGCATAATGCGGCTCAAGGCAATCATGCGGATATATTCGTCGCCGGTAACATTATTGGTGATACCGCGTACTTTACGTAAAAGGGTACCATCATCCTGGAAAGGCCAGGGGATAAATGCTATAAAACCATAGTTGCCTTCAGGTTTTTCGGCCTGTACCTCGCGGATCCAAACCAAATGTTCAAAGCGCTCTTCAATAGTTTCAATGTGGCCAAACATCATCGTAGCTGATGTTGGCAGGTTAAGCTGGTGAGCGGCACGCATTACATCGAGCCATTCCTTACCGCCGCATTTGCCTTTTGATATCAGGCGGCGTACGCGATCATTAAGAATCTCGGCACCGGCACCTGGTAATGAATCCAGGCCTGCTTCCTTCATCGCTCTTAGTACCTCGATATGCGGCATGCCCTCTAATTTAGCAACGTGCGCAATTTCCGGCGGACCTAATGAATGCAGTTTTAATTTCGGATAAAGCTGTTTCAGTTCGCGAAACAGGTCGGTATAAAATTTCAGCCCCAGATCGGGGTGATGCCCGCCCTGTAACAGCAGTTGATCGCCGCCGTACCGAAATGTTTCCTCGATCTTCTTTTTATAAGTTTCAATATCAGTAATATAGCTTTCCTCATGACCAGGACGGCGAAAGAAATTACAAAACTTGCAATTGGCTATACAAACATTAGTAGTGTTAACATTACGGTCAATTTGCCAGGTAACCTTGCCATGCGGAACCTGTATTTTACGAAGTTCGTTGGCAGTGTACATCAACTCGGCGGTAGAGGCGTTGTTATACAGGTAAACGCCTTCTTCAAGCGTTAAAAAATCAAACCGCAACGCGCGCTGCAACAGATCGGCTGTATTCATATCACGCAAATATACGCAAGTTGGTAATTTGATTTTACGCGCTGTTAAATAATTGACAAAAAAGATAGAAAGAAGCGTAAAGCCTAAAGCCCAAAGCTTGTTATTCCTTCAGCTTTCAACTTTTGGCTTTCAGCTTAAAAAACTACCTTTCCCTTATCCAACCTCAAAACTTTGTCAACACTGTTGGGTATTTCATGCTGATAGTGGGTAACATAAATAAGTGTAACATTGCCCAGGCTGCAAATGGTATCAACCAGGTTTTTAAAGTGGAGTTGCTGATGATCGTCCATGCCCTGGCAGGGTTCATCAAAAATAAGCAGTGCCGGGTTTTTAATGAGCGCCCGGGCCAGCAGACAGAGGCGTTGTGCACTTGCCGGGATGTTTTTGAGCAATACGCGAGCGTACTTTTCAATTTCCAAAGCTTTCATCCATCGTAAAGCAATTTCTGCACGGTCTTTATTGCTTGGCCTGAACAAGCCAAGAGTGTCGTAATAGCCCGACTCGATTACCTGCAAACAGCTACTATCAGTAGGGAAGTATTGATGCAGTTCGGGCGATACGAAGCCAATCTTTTTTTTGATATCCCAGATGCTTTCGCCTGTCCCGCGTTTTTTATCAAATAAAATAATGTTGTTAGCATAAGCCTGTGGGTTATCTCCGTTGATTAAGCTTAGCAACGTTGATTTGCCTGCTCCGTTAGGACCCAACAAAGCCCAATGTTCTCCAGGATTGATCTGCCAGTTTATATCATTTAGCACCACTTTGTCGCCATACTTAATATGTACCTTATCCATTTTTACAATGTGCTTGTAAGCGGTCGGGTTTTTATCGATGTTGAGTAAGGCATTCAACTCGTTGGTATCAATCGTATCGCTTTTATCCTGCTCAAAAAGTTCTGCTTTAAAATCCTGTTTGGGGCTTTCGTGTATAATAACCCCTTTGCTTAACACGGCGACATGGGTAATAGCAGTTGGAATTTCATGGATGGAGGTGGCTATTATGATGTTAATACCTGATACCATGATCTGCTCAATAATGCCATTAAATTCTTCACGGGTTTTTACATCCAGGCCGGTTAAGGGGCTGTCGAGCATTAATAATACGGGATTTTTAAGCAGGGCGGCTGCCAGCATCAAGCGTTTGGTTTCGCCGTTTGATAGTTTGATGATCTGTTTATTGAGCAGTGGTTCGAGCCGTAATAATGAAACCACTCTTTCAAATGTCCAGAATGTATCGGTGCCGGGAAAGTGTGGTATCGTATTAAGATAATCTGCAACCGTAAGCGCATCTTCCGAATCGGAAGAATTATAGCGTTGCTGGTAGTAGAAATCAGTAGTGTTTGAAAGGTTGCGGAAATGATGTTTAGGCTCAACCAGTGCTATAAGCTTTTGTGGCGTGGCAATATCATTGGCCTTGAAAAATTTGGAGTAATCATTCCAGAAATGATAAACTATTTCGCCGCCTGTGATATTAAAACGCCCGGCTATGGTTTGTAGCAGGGCACTTTTCCCCGATCCGCTTTCGCCGATAAGGGCCCAGCTTTCGCCTTTGTTTATATTAAAGCTTAAGCCGGTAAATAATGTTGTGTTTAAAAAACGTACAGTTGCTTTATTTATTGATAGAAGTGCATTTGTCATAACTTAGCCAGTAGAGTAGCGTGTAAATGTACTCATCTGAGTTAAAGCCATAAAAAAATTTTGTGGATTTATGGCGCTTGCTATCCTTCTCCTGTAATTAAGCCGTGCGTTTTAAGGTTTCAGTTGTAGCCGGTATTTCATTGGCCTTTTTGTTAAGCCGGTTCCAGGTGGCAAAGTCGATAGTGAGCGCTTTTACAAAATTTTTGCAGCTCTTGTTAGGGCATGTAAGTACCCAATATTTTTTATGCTGTTCAACATGAGGCCTGTTACCGCATTTAATGCAGTTTTCACATTGAATGTTTGGTTGTACCGGTATTATCATAGTTGGTTGGAGATAAATTGTTAATAAATTATTTTATGCTAAACCAGCACACCTGCTGTGGCCAGCCGGTGTAAACATGTAACCTTCTATAAATTATTGATATGTTTAATTGGTTTATAACTTATGTATATGAACGCTTTATGGCAGTGTTTGGTTTTAAAAATTTGAGATTATTTAGAAAATATTTCGAAGATTAAATTCCGGTTAAAGGCGGCAGTTTATTTATCCCCCCGGAAGCATTTTGTATATATACCTATACAGTTAATCAGCTTAAATATCCTGTTATCGAAATTGGTTTTCGACAATAAGCCTGAGGTTAAAAAGGCCTGATTATTGCATGCCTTTTTATCAAACATTAACCATGAAAAACGCACACTTTTTATTATTCATTTTTGCCTTATTAACTATGAGCGGGTGCTCGGTTATAGGCGATATTTTTAAAGCCGGGGCAGTAACCGGTATCATAGCTGTAATAATTGTTATCGCTATTATTATTTGGG
The DNA here is from genome assembly GCF_049949235.1 of Mucilaginibacter sp. R-33. Lineage (NCBI taxonomy): Bacteria > Pseudomonadati > Bacteroidota > Sphingobacteriia > Sphingobacteriales > Sphingobacteriaceae > Mucilaginibacter > Mucilaginibacter sp. R-33. The sequence continues at coordinate 2,746,502 of NZ_CP188089.1, read as the reverse complement.
TGATCTCTTTATTTAGGGGGAAAAGCTAATTTTCATTTTGGATTATTTTTTATATAATTAATTAAACAATTTAATTTTAAAGGGGTTTATATTATATAAAAACATCTAATCATGGAAAATACACAAGCAACCGTAGAGATTTTAAATGATCTGATCCAGATCAACAATGACAGGATTGAGGGCTATCAACGCGCCTCAAAAGATTTGAAGGATGGCGACACCGAACTGAAATCGCTTTTTACAAGGTTTATTGGCCAAAGCCAGGGTTACAGGCTTGCTTTGGGTACAGAGGTTAGTGCTTTTGGAAAAGACATTGAAACCGGCACAACCACCAGTGGCAAAATACACAGGGCCTGGCTTGATGTTAAAGCCGCGTTTACCGGGCATGATACCCATAACGTGCTGGAGGAATGCGAATTTGGCGAAGATGCTATTTTAAAAGCATACCGTACCGCGCTTGAAGACGAAAATTTACCAGCCTACCTGCGCGAAACGATCAGCCAGCAGGAAAGTGAGCTGCTGGATGCTCATGACGAGATTAAAGCCCTGCGTGATACTGTTCACTAATTTATTAATGACTAATTAACTACCGGGGGCAGTTTCATAACTGCTCCTTTTTTTATGGGTACTGTTAAGGAAATGGCTTATGGCTGAGGGGCAATGTTTATATTTTTAACTTGCCAGCTATTTTTCTCGGCCCAGTCACCATCAGTATACAACATTTTAACTTCCCAGGCTGATTGTTCCATTTTGCCACTATCGTTCTCAATTTTTACTGTTGATTGTACCTCGTAGCTATTAATTGTTGTATCAATAACCGATTTAAAACTGTTGTCAGGAAAAACCGCTTTTTGAGGTTGTTTCAGCTTTTCCTTTACAAATAATTTTGCCATGGTAAAAGCTTCCTTTGCAGTTGGTTTACGGTTAAGATGAATTGTGCTGTTTTTACTTATGCCAAGCACTACAATAATAAATGTTATCGCAAAAACTATGGCAAAAAGGGTAGCAGTGCGTATATGCGGATGGCGGTGCCAGCCAATACTTTTACGCTCATCGGCACTAAGCGTTTTCCATTCAGAATATTTCATATTTTATTATGTATCACATTAAGCAATACCAATAGAAATTGTTTGGCGGTTTTGAGCAAAAAAAAACGCCCTCGGAAAACCGGGGGCATTTTTTTTAACATAAAAAGTTAAATTACTTTTTAGTAGTGTCTTTTTTAGTGGTGTCAGCTTTAGTAGTATCAGCAGCCATTTTAGAAGTGTCAGCTTTAGTAGTATCAGCAGCCATTTTAGAAGAATCAGCTTTAGTTGAATCAGCAGCAGAAGATGATGAAGAACCTTTACAAGCAGCGAAAGAAACAGCGATAGCTAAAGCTAAAAAGCCTAATTTGAAATTTTTCATGTTTAATTTTTTTAATAAGTGATTTAATAGTTTACAGCTTAATACCAGAAATAAAAAAAGGTAACCCATAATTTTGAAAAAAAATTACAAGTCACCTTTTTTATTGATGGATAACTAAAAAATCAATAGAAAAAGATTAAAAATGATATTTAACTACTTTCTATTTTATCAGAAATAATTATTTCTTGGTGGTGTCTTTTTTAGTAGTATCAGCAACAACTTTAGTAGTGTCAGTTTTAGTAGAGTCAGTAACAACTTTAGTTGAGTCAACTACAGTAGTTTTAGTAGTATCACCTTCAGTTTTTTTAGAGTCACCGTTACAAGCTGAAAAAGAAGCTGCCAGAACTAATGCTACGAATGCTAATTTAAATGTGTTTTTCATTTTCTTAATTTTTAAAATGTTAACGTTTTGTGATCGTTTGTTACTTAATACGCATTAGTTGAAAAGGTAACCCATAAAAATTAAATCTTTGTAAATTCCATAGGGAGGTAGTTTACGTACCGGCTTTTGCAAGCGGTTTTTTTATTGCAGATTTGCCTGCATAGTTTTTAACATTAGGTTACCTTGTTTACCTGCCGGTATTAACGTTAAATTAATGCAGTACACAATTGTTACAGGTCATGAAATGTAATGCCAATGTTATTAATTTATTTAGTTTGATTTTTTTTGATAATAGTGGGTTACAATTTGACCTAAATAGTATTAAGAGTGAATAAAGACTTAAAAGCTTCGGCTCCAACAGATAGTGAAATAGTTCTTGGGATACTTAATAACTCGGAAATAGTGCTGAAGAGGCTCTATACAACCTACTTTCCGATGATATTACAGTTGATCATTAACAACAATGGCGATGAGGATGACGCGAAGGATATTTACCAGGAAGCCATTATCGTTCTTTATAATAAGATTAAAGCGGGTGATTTTGAGCTAAACAGTAAGCTTAAAACATATATATACTCAGTTTGCCGGCGGCTTTGGCTTAAAAGGTTAAGCCAAATGAACAGGTACGGTGGCGATATCAGGGACTTTGAAGAACACCTGCCCGTTGAAGAAGAAATTGACAACCATAACGACAGGGACATTCAGTTTGATAAAATGGAGAGTGCGCTCCAGTTATTAGGCGAACCCTGTAAAACCATTATGGAAGACTTTTATATAAAAAACAGATCGATGCAGGAGATCTGTGAGCGGTTTGGTTACACCAATGCGGATAATGCCAAAACGCAGAAGTACAAATGCCTGCAAAGGCTGAAGAAATTATTTTTTCAGCAGAAATAAGGAGATCAAGAGATGAGTGATAACCAACTAACAGAATTTATTGAACGATACCTCGACGGTAGCATGACCGCCGAAGAACGTGTTCAATTTGAGCTGCTTCGCAAAAACGATGCGGCTGTTGAAAGTAAAGTTACCGAACACATTAAATTTATAGGCTTACTGAAGCAATACGGCGAACGCCTTGAGCTTGAGAATCGCTTAAACGCCATCCATAATGAAATTGATGTTCATGCTTTGAAAGAAGAGGTAATGATCCATCCGGTATGGATTGTGCGTATGTGGCGTAATCATCATTCAAAAATATCGGTGGCCGCTTCAATTGCTATTTTTGGCGTTTTAACTATCCTGATCCTGACAGGTAAGCTGAATAATGATAAGTCAAAATATCAGCAACTGAGCGAAAAGATCAACAACATGGAGAAAACGGTTGCTCAGATAGGCCATGGACGTACTCCGGTAAAACCCAAAATAACCAGGACACCTGCTAATTTCAGGGGCACCGGTTTTGCATTAACATCAAATGGTTACCTGGCTACGGACTACCATGTGATTAAAAATGCTGATTCGGTTTATGTGCAGAATGCCGCGGGCGAATCATTTCATGCTAAGGTTATTTATACCGAGCCACAGTATGATCTGGCTATTTTACAGATCAATGATCCATCATTTAAAAATCTTGGCCCGATACCTTATAACCTTAAAAGGGCGGAAGGCGATCTTGGAGAGAGCGTATACACACTCGGTTACCCGGCCGATAATATGGTTTATGGAGGAGGTTATTTAGCATCGGCAGCAAATTATTCGGGCGATACTACCGAGTATGTAATTTCTGTTCCGGTAAACCCCGGTAACTCAGGAGGCCCCTTACTTGATGAAAAAGGAAACGTAATAGGTGTTATTACCGCGCGTCAAACCCAGGTTGCAGGTGCGTATTTTGCTAAAAAATCAACTTACCTGTTAAAAGCGATACAAAATATCCCAACCGATTCATTATCGAAAACGCTTAATTTGAATACTAAGAATAAATTAGCTGGATTAAGCCGTACTCAACAGAGTAGCAAACTCAAAAATTATGTGTTTATGGTTAAAGTGTATAACCAGTAATCATCAATAGCCCACTCAATAAAAATTAATATATTAAAATGAGAAGAGACACCGTGAGGGGTCTCTTTTTTTTGTTTGATAATAGTGTCATGTCATTGCGAGGAGGAACGACGAAGCAATCGCATACCGTACAGGGCGGTCATGCTTCCGTGCGATTGCCGCGCTACGCTCGCAATGACATAATAATTGTTGTTACCTGTCCACCTCGCCCAAAACAAAGTCGATAGAGCCTACTATCGCTATCAGGTCGGCAATTAATACACCTTTGGATAGCTCGGGCAGCACCGAAAGATTATTAAAGCTTGGCCCGCGGGATTTTACACGGGTTGGGATCTCCGATTTGCCGTCTGTAATAAAATAAAAGCCAAGTTCGCCTTTGGCGCCTTCACAGCGTACATAATAGTCCTGTGCTTTAGGAATGGTTTTGCGTGGCATTTTAGCACGGGGATCAAAATCAGGTGTGCGCTTTAACTCTTTCTGCAAACGGTCGAGGCATTGTTCAACTATTCTTAATGATTGCTCAATTTCATCAACGCGTACCTTGTACCTGTCCCAGCAATCGCCAACTTTACCCATCAGGCCCTGCCCAATCGGGATTTCAAAATCAATTTCAGGATAGGCCGAATAATTATCAATCCGCCGCAAATCCCATTTTAAGCCCGATGCGCGTAACATTGGGCCCGAGCAGCCATAGTTAATAGCTACATCAAGCGGCAAAACGCCCACATTGGCTGTGCGCGAAATAAATACCTGGTTGTCGGTAAGCAATTGGTTTAGCTCAACCATTTTAGGTTTAAAGTACTCCACAAAATCCCGGCAGCGTTCTTCAAAACCAACCGGCAGATCGTAAAATAAACCGCCTACCCAAATGTAATTGTACAGCATACGTGAGCCCGACGCCCACTCCAGCATCCCCATAATATGCTCCCTGTCCCTGAAACACCACAGGAAAGGGGTAAAGGCGCCTATATCAATGCCGTAAGTGCCAATGGCTATCAGGTGCGATGCTATGCGGTTTAGTTCGCAAACCAGTACACGAATGTACTCCACACGCTTAGGGATATCCTTGTCAATACCCATCATCCGTTCAACACCCATTACAAAGGCGTGGCTGTTGTTCATAGAAGCCAGGTAATCCATCCTGTCGGTAAAAGGGATGGTTTGCTGGTAAGTTAATGATTCGGCATGTTTTTCAAAGCAGCGGTGCAGGTAGCCAATATGGGGGATCACCTCTTTTACTATCTCGCCATCGGTAATTAATTCCAGGCGTAAAACCCCGTGAGTGGAGGGGTGTTGCGGACCTACATTAAGTACCATATCCTCAACGCTGGCCCCGGCTATCTTTTTATTGTACCTGAGGAGTGCTTGTTCGTATTTGGGGTTTGTAATGACCAATTTTATATCCGGTTAAATTTATATCCGGTCATATATTGCTTGGGGTATATAGCCGGCTACCAAAAATCAGCTTTTTTTTTCATTTGTGGGCTACTTTCGCTGTAAAAATGAAGTAAACAAAGCTGTGATCAAACTGCTTACCTTCGCTTATTCCGCTCCGTTAATGCCAGGAAAGTTTATTTGAGGTTAATCTATCCTGATGCCTTTATAAAATTCGGCGTTCTGGTAATCTTTCCGTAAAGGAAAACCTTCCCAATCGTCGGGCAGCAAAATCCGACGAAGATCGGGGTGCCCTTCAAAGTAGATCCCCAGCATGTCATAGGCCTCGCGCTCATGCCAGTCGGCAGTGCGATAAACAGGGGTTACGCTTTTAAATTCGGGCAGCTCATTACTTTCTTTTAGATGGGCTTTGCTTATTTTTAAAGTAAGCTGTGTTTTATAGGGGATTGATGCCAGGTGATAAACCACACCGTAGCGGTTTGCTTCGTCATTATAATGCACACCGCTCAGGCTCGACAGGAAATCGAAATAAGTTTTAGGATTGTTCCGCAACTCCAGGCATACGGCAGTAATATCATCAGGATTAATTAACAAGGCGGGTTGCAGACCGCCTGTTTCTTCGCCGGTAATTACGGTGTCACCAAATTTTTCGGTGAGCAGGTTTTTAATATCATCAAAACTCATGGTGCAAGGCGTACTTTTTTCCAGGTTTTTTTATCAGTTTTTTTATAAAGGATGCGGTCGTGCATGCGGCTTGGCCGGCCTTGCCAAAACTCAACCAATTGCGGGTTTAAGATATATCCACCCCAATATGATGGTTTAGGCAGTTCCTTATCAGCATACTCGGCTTCCAGTTGGTTCCACTTTTGCTCCAATGCATCGCGGCTTTCAATTTCCTGGCTTTGGGGCGATACTATCGCGCCAACCTGGCTTCCCTTAGGGCGCGAATGGAAATATTTTTCAGACTCTTCTTTACTTACTTTTTCAATAGTGCCTTCAATACGCACCTGGCGCTCAAGGCCTCCCCAAAAAAATGTTAGCGCGCCCTGCGGGTTCTTGGCTATCTCTTTGCCCTTACGGCTTAAGTAGTTGGTAAAGAATATAAAACCGCCTGTATGAAAGCCTTTTAAAAGTACGATCCGTGCCGAAGGTTTACCGGTTACAGTGGCAGTTGAAAGCGTCATGGCGTTGGGTTCATGCAATTTTGCCTCCAAAGCTTCGTTAAACCATTGTTCAAACTGTTTAATAGGATCGCCCTTAGTGCTGTTTTCTGATAGGGTAGAGGCACTATAGTCCTGCCTTAAATTTTGTATTTCCTGCTGATTCATTTTAATGCAAACTTACAAATTAATTAAACCGTATATAATGATGTAAATCATTATTCGTAATTGAACATATTTTTACTATGCTTGTTACGTAATTAAACAGCTAAACTTTATGCTTAGTCCAATAGCGGCCGCGGCAGGCCATTTACTTATTTCGGAACCCTTTATGATGGATCCGAACTTCAGGAGATCAGTAATCATTTTAACAGAATACTCTGCGGAGGGAGCCATGGGCTTTATCCTGAACCATCAAAGCGAATATTTATTGGGCGATGTATTGCCCGATGTATCATACTCCGAAATGCCTGTTTATGAAGGCGGCCCGGTAGCCAAAAATACACTGCATTTTATCCATTGCGCTCCAGACAAGATAGAAGGCGGCATTGAAATAGCCGATGGCCTTTATTGGGGCGGCGATTTTGAGCAGGTGAAATATTTAGTATCCAATTACCAGTTAAGTACCGAAGAAATTAAATTTTTTGCCGGATACTCTGGTTGGACACCGCAACAGCTTGATGAAGAAATAAAAGAAGACAGTTGGATTGTGACTAATAAGTTTGATATAGAAACACTGTTCACCCTCGATGAACAAAATCTTTGGCGCCAGGTGGTGATCAGCCTCGGCCAGCGCTATGCCCACATCGCCAATTTTCCGGAAAATCCGGCGTTGAATTAGTGGCAGCTTTTAGTGGCAGCAGCAGTTTTTAATAGCAGTTTGCAGTTTTTAGTAACAGTGGCAGCTTTTAGTAGCAGTAAATAATAAAAGGGCATGTTCATAAACTTACCCTTTACTTCTTATAATCTGATTGCTGCTGCAACTGCCACTAACAACTGCCACTGCAAATCGCCAACTATTCCTCCCCTTCCATTTCCCTTGCCGACTCTTCAACTTTCTTTTTAAGGTTTTCTTTAAAGTCGATAAGGTTTTTCACCAGGTACTCATCTCCTGTTGACAGGATCTGTGCAGCAAGGATCCCCGCGTTTTTTGCAGCGTTTAAAGCTACAGTGGCTACCGGGATGCCGTTTGGCATTTGTAATATGGATAGGATGGAATCCCAGCCGTCAATAGAGTTGCTTGATTTTACCGGTACTCCAATCACCGGCAAATGGGTTAATGAGGCTACCATGCCCGGCAGGTGGGCTGCACCGCCTGCACCGGCAATAATTACCTTTATGCCACGATCGGCAGCAGCACGGGCGTAACTAAACATCCTATCGGGTGTACGGTGGGCCGATACAACGGTTATTTCGTATTCAACGCCTAATTCGGCTAAAACATCAGCAGCATCCTGCATTACATTTAAATCGGATTTGCTGCCCATTATAATGGCGACTTTTGGATTACTCATGGTTATGTTTGTAAGCGTCATTGCGAGGAACGAAGCAATCCCAAACTACACAGGGCGAACCTGCTAATTGGGGATTGCTTCGTTCCTCGCAATGACGTGTGTCTATTTCTTTATTAACTAATTACTTTCAGTGTTTTCTGCACAAACCGTGCCTTTTCAATCGCTTTTTCACGATCTGCGTCAACAATAGTGACGTGGCCCATTTTCCTGAAAGGCTTGGTCAGCGCTTTGCCGTAAAGATGAATATATACACCCGGTACTTTTAAAATCTTTTCGATACCCTGGTAAATGGCAGGTCCTTCATAACCGGCTTCGCCTAAAACGTTCACCATAATGGCGTTGTTAAGGCAGGCTGTATCGCCCAAAGGCTGATTAAATATAGCCCTCAAATGCTGCTCAAATTGCGATACCACATTGCCTTCAATAGTTTGGTGACCACTGTTATGCGGGCGCGGGGCAAGCTCATTCACCAGGATGCGGCCTTGCTTATCTAAAAACATTTCAACCGCCAGCAAGCCCACAATTTTAAGACTGTCGGCTATCTTTTTAGCAATCTGCTCTGCTTTTTGTTGGATGGCGAATGGAAGGGTAGAAGGAGCGATCAAAAACTCCACCAAATTGGCTTTAGGGTTGAACTCCATTTCAACCATCGGGAAGGTGCTGATCTCGCCGTTTTCATTACGGGCCACAATTACCGCAATCTCTTTTTCAAAATCTATCCATTGCTCAATGAGGCTCGGCTCTTTAAAAGCGCCGGCAAGGTAGCTTTCATCAATTACTTTATATACACCTTTGCCGTCATAACCATCCTTACGTAGTTTCTGGATATAAGGAAACGGGATTAAACTTTGTTGTAGCTGTTGGGGTGATGATATGATCTGGAAATCGGCAGTAGGGATATCGTTTTCCTTGAAAAATTGCTTCTGCAGACCTTTATCCTGGATGAGGCGGATAATGCGGGATTGCGGATAAACCAGTACGCCCTCTTTTTCCAATTGTTCAAGGGCGTCAACGTTAACCTTCTCTATTTCAATGGTAAGCAGGTCGACAGTTTTACCAAAGTTATAAACGGTTTCATAATCACCCAATGAGCCTACGGTAAACTCGTCACACAGTTTGCGGCAAGGCGCTTCGCGGTCGGGATCAAGAATTTTAACAGTAACATTATAGTTTATGGCTTGCTGTATCAGCATACGGCCTAACTGTCCGCCGCCTAAAATACCCAGTTTTAAATCTCCGTAAAATGCTTTCATATTTGAAGATGCAAGTTTAGCCTAAATCTTTCAAAAAGCCTATAAATGCTTTAAACAACAATGGCTCAACGCCGTTTTTTGGTCATTAGATAATAGAAAACGCTGTGTACTATGATAAAACTAATGGCCGTAATAAAGTAAAGCGTTTTGTTTTCGGGGTTTAGCTGTAAACGGAAGGCGGTAATGACAAATACAACAGAGCCCGAAAAATAAAGCACCAGCCTTATAGATAGATTGTTGTAATACGCCGGGTTGGCTAAAAACAACATGGGCAGGGTCATTATTAAAATAAAGATGTTGAGTAAAGCCACACTTTCGGACAAGGAGGGGAGTATCCCGTTCAGGTCCTGGCTTACACCTTTGTGCTGCAGCGAGTAATAAACCGCACTTGCTACTATAGATATGATTACCGAAAAAAGAAAAGTTTTGAAAAGTTGCCTGGCGAGTGCCTTCATAGTGATATTTATTGATATGGATTACCGCCGATGATGCGGTGTATTATAAATGCAAAGTAACGCATCCGCAGGCAAAATGCCCTAATCCCAATGTCACAAATTGAAGATACCTGCAATCTGTTGATCTTGGGAAGCGATGTCTTGAATCTTGTATCCTGAAGTCTTGATTCTGTTATTATCTTTACGCCGCTTATGAAAGTATCCGGTTTTACCTTTATCAGGAACGCTGTACGTAATGATTATCCCATTGTTGAGGCTATTACATCCATATTACCGCTTTGCAATGAATTTATTGTAGTGGTAGGTAACTCTGATGATGGTACCCGGGGATTGATTGAGGGCATCAACTCGCCGGTTATAAAAATCATTGATTCGGTTTGGGATGAATCATTAAGGGAAGGCGGAAAGGTTTTCGCTGCCGAAACAGATAAGGCTTTTGCAGCGATATCGCCCGATGCCGACTGGTGTTTCTATATCCAGGGCGACGAAGCGGTGCATGAAAAATACCATCCGCTTATTAAAAAGGAAATGCATGAAGCGTTAGATAAACCCAATATTGAAGGCTTACTGTTTAAATACCTGCATTTTTATGGCTCATATGACTATTACGGGCATTCAAGGCGCTGGTACCGCCGCGAAATTCGTTTGCTCAAAAATATTAAGGGTATCCATTCATATCGTGATGCGCAAGGCTTCAGGCTTGATGATCGTAAGATCAACGTAAAGCTTATTGATGCTTATATATACCACTATGGCTGGGCAAAGCCGCCACAGGGGTTAACCCACAAAGTGCGTAACTTTAATAAGTTTTATCACGACGAAACCTGGTTTGCTGAACACTTGCCCGAAACCTATGAGTTTGACTACAGCAATGCCGACCGCCTTATCCGTTTTACCGGCACACACCCGGCGCCCATGCAAAAACGAATTGCAGCCACCAACTGGAATATCGATTTTGACTCCAAAAAACTAAGGGCTGGCATGGATTTCCGCCGCAAGGCACTGCAAAAGATTGAAGACCTTACGGGCTGGCGCGTTGGCGAGTACAGGAATTATAAGATAGTGGAACGGTAGATAATAAACGCTATTAAAAATAGGTATTTACACTCATAACTTTGGTGGCGCTATTTTGTCAGCGCTATTCCTAACCGGCGCGGCCAATATCAAAAAAATCAAAAAAAGCTTAAAAATAGGCGAAATAAAAAGGGTGTTTTAGCTCGTGTGTGAAACCGGAAGCGTTTACTCTTAAAAGTTTTAACTATTGGTAGTCAGACATTTAATAGTGTTTCGGTTAAAACATGATGTATCTGATAATCAATGTGTTTCATTTTTAAAGCGTTCCGCGTTTTCACTCTCAAAAAATGGAACAGTCCTCTTTTTTAAAAAAGAACGCCGGGCTTCTTTTTATTTTTTGTGGAGAATCAAAAAATTGAGACGCCCGATTTGTTACAATTGCAAGGAGGATTTTATTGGCTTGTTATCACCGACCGTAGACATCAATGTGATGGGTTAGCTTGTAGAATAGCATCAACGTAATCACAAAAAAATCAACGGTCATATGTTCTGCGCTATCACAAAACCGCTTGCCCAGGCCCATTGAAAATTATAACCGCCCAGCCATCCGGTAACATCCACACATTCGCCGCCAAAAAACAACCCGGGGACTTTTTTAGCCTCCAATGTTTTGGATGATAGTTCATCGGTGGCCACACCACCGCGCATTACTTCGGCCTTGTCATAACCTTTATCGCCGGCAGGTTTTACCTTAAAATCGTGAATGAGCGCGCTGATATTTTCAATGTCGGTTTTAGTGAGTGATGCCATGTTTTTTTCGGCTGGGAGTTTGTCACTTAAAGCCTCGGCAAACTTGCGGGTATATAAAGATGCTATATAAGCGAGCAGCATTTTTTTGCCGTTGGTTTCCTTTTCCTGTTGAATTAGGTCGGCAATGTTTTGATTGGGAAGGAGATCGATGTTAATGGTTTCACCAGGTTTCCAGTAGGAGGAGATCTGTAATATGGCTGGCCCGCTAAGGCCCCAGTGGGTAAACAGGATATTTTCTTCAAAGCTTGCCCTATCATTCCAAACACGGCAAAAAATACTGTTGCCTGATAATTGCTCATACCAGGGCTGGTCTTTACCAGTAATGGTAAGGGGCACCAGCGCAGGGGCGGTATCGGTAACTTTTAAGCCGAAATTGCGCGCCGTTCGTAAACCAAAATCAGTAGCGCCCATTTTGGGGATGGGCAAACCGCCGGCAGCCATCACTACACTGGCAGCGCTTATATATTCCTGTCTGCCGTTAACTTCGGCACGAACTGTAAAACCATCGTCAGTTTTTTCTACCATTTTAACTTCGGTATTTACCCAGATCTCCTGACCAAGGTCATCGCACAGGTTAGTGAAAACTTCAACTACGTCTTTGGCCTTGTCACTCACCGGGAAGAGCTGGCCGAGCGTTTTTTCTTTACCGGTGATGCCATAGGTTTCAAAAAAGCTGATGGTGTCATCAACCGTCCACTGTGAAAATGCTGATTTACAGAAATGTGGGTTTTGCGAAATAAATTGCTGAGGGGTAGCGTAAAGGTTGGTATAGTTACAACGCCCGCCGCCACTGATGAGGATCTTGGCGCCAACACGGTCGTTTTTTTCAAGTACCAGTACCCGCTTGCCCAAAAAGCCCGCCTGCACGGCGCACATGAGGCCACATGCGCCTCCGCCAATTATTATAGCGTCAAAATCTGTTTGTTTTACTAAATTTGTACTCATGACGGATGTTTCGCAAATATCAGAATTTGGAAAGATACTCATCTTTATTATTACGGGGATAATAATGGTGTGCGTGATATTTTTTATCAACAAACTTTTGGCCCCCAATAATCCAAACGCTGAAAAATTAAGCTCATACGAATGTGGCGAAGAACCAACCGGCAATGCCTGGTTGCCATTCAATCCCCGCTTTTATGTGATAGCGCTGGTTTTCCTGCTTTTTGATGTGGAGATGGTGTTTATTTTTCCCTGGGCAACCGTATTTGGCAGCCATGAGCTTGCAGCACAGGACGCACGCTGGGGCTGGCTTTCACTTGCCGAAATGTTTGTGTTTTTGGGCATCCTGATTATAGGTTTAATATACGTTTGGCGCAAAGGCGATCTGGATTGGATCAAGCCGACTCCGGTTGTGCCGCATACCGATGTGCATATTCCGCCATCCTTGTACGAACAGTTGAACCAGGAACAAAGCAGGTTTACAGTAAAAGCTTTCAACGCTGATACAGTATCAACTGCAACTGCAACCGCCAGTGCTGCTGCAACTGCCACTCCCTCACCAGAGCCCGCCCGCAAACCTATGTTTAAGCCAACTTTTAAAAAGCCTGCAAATGAGTAACGATATAACAAGTGAGAACGGTGGTGTAGTGGTAACCAAAATGAACGATCTGCTCAACTGGGCGCGTTTGTCATCATTATGGCCGCTCAGCTTTGGCATCGCTTGTTGTGCCATTGAAATGATGGGCTCTATGGCCTCTACCTATGACCTCGACCGTTTTGGCGTTTTCCCGCGTCCGTCCGCCCGGCAGGCCGACGTGATCATTATTGCCGGTACAGTAACCTTTAAAATGGCCGAACGTATTAAACGGCTTTACGAGCAAATGCCCGAGCCTAAATATGTGATCTCGATGGGCTCATGCTCTAACTGCGGCGGCCCATACTGGCAGCATGGCTATCATGTGGTAAAAGGTGTTGACAGGGTGATCCCTGTTGATGTTTATGTACAAGGCTGCCCGCCAAGGCCGGAGGCCTTAATTGGTGCTATATTAGAATTACAGAAGAAGATTGAAGGGGAGCAGTTGATAAAAGCCTGATAGCACCGTTATGTTTGGCTGGCGAAAAGAAAGAAAAACAAAGAGTCGGATATTGACACTGATAAATTTGGCTGAGCAGTTAGGTTTAAATGAAAAGGACATAACGAATGCCAAAGAATGTCTTGAATATAACGAATTGGAATTAAGCTTTGACTGCGTGATAACCCAAATTCATGAATATGATGTTGCGATAAACAAAGCGTTTTATTCAATGGTAACTGCTATTGCAAGCGAGTTGAAACTGCCAGCTAATGAATACGATTTTTTGATTCCTTTAATAAAAAAGGAACTCTCTTAACTTTACCATCTAATCTTTATTTGATCCTTATGAAAGTCCTGCTCGTTCTCATCATAAGTTTTATCCTTACGACCGTTATTTCCCGTCTATTTGTTGACGACTGGAATATTATCCTCAGCGGTAACGTGGCCATGATGCTGATGCTTTGGTTTGCCTCATTGGGTCACTTTATGTTTACCAAAGGGATGGTCATGATGATGCCTGCATTTATTCCCTTTAAAGTGGCGTTAGTTTATTTAACTGGTATAATGGAGATAGTTCTTGGACCTTTGCTGGTGGTTAACGCTACAAGGCTTATTGCCGGGATTATTTTGCTCGTCATGTTTGTGGTCATGCTGCCTGCCAATATCAACGCTGCCATGAAGCACGTGAATTTCGAAAAAGCCACTTATGATGGCAGCGGTACCGGTTACTTGTGGTTTCGAATCCCTTTGCAATTGTTGTTTATTGCCTGGGTTTTATATTTTTCGGTTGCGATTTAGTTGTTGATTTTTAAGGATATAGATTATCTTTAAGCAATTAACCAATTATGAAAAAAATAACCCAAAACCTGCTGATCATTTTGATAAGTGCTTTATCTGTATCTGCTTTCGCACAAACATCAAGTCCTAAACAGCCATTTTTTCCAAAGGGCACCATATTGTATGGTGATGTTAATTATGCCGGTGATACTTTAAAGAAACACTTGCTGGATATTTACCTGCCGCCGACGGCAAAAGATAGTTACCCGGTTATTATCTGGATTCACGGCGGAGCCTGGATGCTGAATGATAAATATGCCGATATGGGCTATATGCAGAAAACCGTTCAGGGCTTTATTGATAATGGTTATGCCGTTGCTTCTATCGATTATCGCTGGAGTACTACTGCGCCATTTCCCGCGCAAATCCGGGATTGTAACCAGGCTGTTGAATTTCTTTATCAAAACGCATCAAAATATAAACTCAACAGAGATAAGTTTGGGGTGATCGGTTTTTCGGCCGGAGGGCATCTGGCATCCTTACTGGCTTTATCCAATAACAATAATATAAAAGAGTTTTATCCGGGAGGAAGCAAGCCTCATTTTAAAATAAAACTGGCGCTTGATTTTTATGGGCCATCAAATTTCCTTTCACTCAAAGGTGCCGATGTTAATGATCCTAAAAGCCCGGTTAACCTGCTGCTTGGTGCTTATGCTATCGAGCGGCCCGATCTGGCCAATATAGCCAGTCCGGTTACCTACATTGATAAAAACGATCCGCCATTTCTCATTGTTCAGGGCGAAAAGGATGAATCGGTCAATTACACCCAATCGGTTTTGCTAAGTTCATATCTTAAACTTGCGGGAGTTAAAAATGAACTCATCATTGTGCCTAACGCGCCGCACTATGGGGTGATGTTTGATGCCGAAGAGATCAGGAAAAGGGTGTTTTATTTTATGGATGAGTATCTGAAGTAATAATCTGATTGCGGGAAGCCAATTGGTTAAAAATGTATTTCATATATAATTTATAGCATCTTAAAAGTCTTCTATTTAAATTTGATTGTTTTTAAATGTAGAGACGCATAATTGCGTCTTCCGCATGCAATTTCCGACAGGATTAGAAGCCTTTAAATCGGCTTGTCCTCCGGAAGACGCAATTATGCGTCTCTACAAAAATTTCTATTCTTTTTTAAACAGCACCCTAAAAGCATAAATTTAAACTTTTGTAATTTCTGTCATGTTAAAAAAAGTAAACCCGAAGAAGAAGAGTAAACTTGTCAATATCCTGTTCGCCGGGTTTATAACGGGTACACTTGATGGACTTGCAGCCATGATCCTGAACTATAAAATAAAACCTGGTGTTATTTTTAAGTTTATTGCCAGCGGCGCTTTCGGACCAGCGGCTTTTGCAGGTGGGGCAGAAATTATAGTTGCCGGGATTGTTTTTCATTATGTGATCGCTTTTATATTCAGCGCGGTGTTTTTTCTGCTTTATCCCTTCTTTTATAATGGATTGCGCAATAAATATTTCGTGGCTGTTACTTACGGGATAGCTGCCTGGCTCATCATGAATTTAGGTGTTGTGCCGCTGAGTAAAATAACCATGAAGCCGGGATATCATATCCCGGTAAGTACTATTCTGACCGGGATGTTAACGCTGATAATTTGTGTTGGTTTACCCGTGGTTTTCATTGCCGATAGAGAAAACCAGAAATTCAAATAGTTATGATGATGGGAATGCAAATTTTAAATACTGACCGTTTGGGCTTGCGCGGATTACTTGAGTCGGATGCACCGCAAATATTGGCTCTCCGCTCCAATGCCGAAGTGAACAAACACCTTGACCGTGCTGCTAATACCACTGTTGATGAAGCGCTATCATTTATTAAAAAGATAGAGGTTATTGTGAGTAATAACGAAGGCTTTTATTGGGCTATAACCTTAAAAGACAAGGATGAGCTGATAGGAACCATTTGTTACTGGAACCTTAATGCTGCCAATAAAAGTGCAGAAATAGGTTATGAATTCCACCCGGATTATCATGGGCAGGGCTTTATGCAGGAAGCCATTTCAGCGGTTTTGGCCTTTGGTTTTAATGATCAGCATTTTGAATTGATAACTGCCTGCCCGAAACAAGGGAACGAAAGTTCTATGAAGTTATTGAAGAAAACAGGTTTTTCGCTTACGGGAGATTTTACAGATGCGGAAACTGGCAGCACATATCTCAATTTTAGAATGAATAAAGCCGATTACTTAACAGGCCTGTCATAAATGGAAAAACCCGGCTTCAACAGCCGGGTTTTTCGTGGATTTAAAATTTAAACAAAGTATTTTGTGATTAAGGCATCATGACGCCGTTAATACCGTGTACAACACCGTTGCTTGCTTGTGTGTCAAACGCGGTAACCAATACAGCGTTGCCTTTGGCATCGGTGATCTGCAAATTGCTTTTATCATTTACAGATAAATGCAATGTTTGCCCGTCGATGGTTTTCAGGTCGGCTTTGCCTTTGCCTGCACCTAAGGCCTTAATGATATCGGTTTTAGTGTATTTGCCGGCTACCACGTGATATTTCAATATCGGAGCAAATTTGGCCGGATCTTTCATCAGGGCATCAAATTGTGCCTTTGGCAATTTGCTGAAAGCTACATCATTTGGTGCAAATATGGTGAACGGACCAGGTGCCTGCAAAGTTGGGTCAAGCTGAGCTGATTTTATTGCAAGTGCCATTGGCGCGTAGTTAGTTGAGGTTGCCATCACGCCAACCACATCACCAGATGCGGCAGCTGTAGAAGTGGCTGCAGGAGCAGCAGTTGTTTTAGCAGTGTCCTTTTTGGTTGTATCCTGTGTTTGGGCTATTGCTTTGTTTGATAAAAAACCAATAGCTAATGAAGCAACGGCTATTAAAACTGACTTTTTCATGTTCATCTTTCTTTCTGTTTTTATTAGTGAATTAAAATGTAATGAGTAGCCGTTTATGTCGATATAAATTAATTAAAAGTTATTTATTTGGTGAATTACTATAGTTTAATAACTTTTAATTACCCTAAATGGTTTTTAATTTATTGACATTTGTGGTTAAACACGTGATGTTCAGGGGAGAAAAAAGAGTGGGAGGTAGGAGATTTGAGACGCAAGATTTGAGATTAAGCGTTTTGGGGAAAGTAAATTATGCATGCTTATAAACAGAGACGACCACCCGGATGTATCAGGTAGTCATCTATCCGTTTGCCGCTTGATAAAGAGATTTATTGCCGGGCTTTTTGCAATTCATCAAATTTTGAAATGAGTTTATCGATACTCTTTAGATTAAATTTATGTTCATGGATCTGATCAACCAGGTCAGGTTCATCGCCCATAATATCGCTCATGATATCTTCAAAATTTTCGTCGGTAAGGCGTTTCATGCCGGCAGTAGTTTCGCCGTAATAGTAGGTTGTTTTTGAACTGCCGCCCCGGCCGCCGCCGAGGTTAATACCGATGCCGCCGCCAATTCCGCCGCCATAGCCTCCGCTGCCATAGCCTGCAGATACGCCAGGTGTAATGCCAAAGCCACTGCCACCTCCGCCTTTGCCGCCCTTAGCCATGAACAGTTTCACCGGCTCATCAAGCACCACTTTTACAAAGTCGGTTTCTTCCTTGGTCCACGATTCGTTTGCCGGGGCATGCGCCACAACAAAGCTGTCCTGACCAACAACATACGATCTTAAATCGCTGGCGCTTAATTTATATGGATTAGTTTTTTCGTTTTCCTTAAACTCAATGAAACCTTCACCTTTTATTGGCCCTTTTCCAGAAGGATTAGCGCGGATCAGCCCGGTTTCGCGGTTGCCCTTTACATCAGTAAAGCTACCCTGTTGCCATTTTTGCGATTTTGCTGATACAAAACACAGCATGAAAAATAAAATGATTAAAATTGAGCGCATAACGAGTTCTGAATTCTGATACAAAGAACGCAAATTTTAACTTTTTAATATGATCACTGTTGATTTCCGAAGCGATACCGTAACCAAGCCAACCCCGGGCATGCTTGGAGCTATGTGGAGCGCCAAAGTAGGGGATGATGTTTTTGGCGAAGACGAAACCATAAATGCCCTTGAAGCTAAAGCTGCCGCTATGTTTGGTATGGAAGCTGCTCTGTTTTGCCCATCAGGCACCATGACCAACCAGATAGCTATCAAATGTTTTACCCAACCGCTTGATGAACTTATTGCCGATCAAACCGCACATGTTTACAGGTACGAGGGCGGGGGCATTGCTTTTAATTCGGCAGTGTCAACCCGATTGTTGAATGGTTACCGGGGCATCCTTACGCGCGAAATGATAGAGCCGGAAATCAATGCTGAAAACATCCATTACCCGCATACCAGTTTGGTAGTGTTGGAGAACACAGTTAATAAAGGAGGCGGCAGCTGCTACACGCTTGAAAATATCAAACCTATTGCCAACCTATGCCGGGAGAAAGGTTTAAAGCTTCACCTTGATGGTGCCCGGATCTTTAACGCGCTTACGCATACCGGTGACGCTGCGGTTGAGTATGGCAGATATTTTAATGGTATTTCGGTTTGCCTGTCAAAAGGATTGGGTGCACCCGTAGGCTCGGTTTTATTAGCCGATAAGGAAACTATTGAATATGCCCGTCGTATCCGCAAGGTATTGGGTGGCGGTATGCGCCAGGCGGGTTTTTTAGCTGCCGCGGGGATCTACGCGCTTGATCATCATGTTGAACGCTTGAAGATAGACCATGCTCATGCCCGTATTCTGGGTGAGGAACTGGGCCGATTGCCATGGGTAAGCAATGTAATTCCGGTTGAAACCAATATTGTTTTATTTGATACTGTTGAACCGGCTGCTGCTGTACTTGCTAAACTGGCTGATAAAGGCATTAAAGCGAGTGATACAGGTAAAAACCGGATCCGATTTGTAACTCATTTAGATGTGCATGCCGAACAGGTTGAATATACAATAGGGGTATTAAAGGGGGTATAGATTTCTACTTTAAATACGCTATCGAAAGGTTAAAAGTTCGGTGAACACTGGAACAAAATGAATTCATAACGGGGACTTCAGCCTGAATATTCAAATCAAAATTTTGGCTGAAGCGCCTTATTCCTCAAAACGCTAAAACGATTATGCTTATATTTGAGTATCGTTAATTAAAACCTTTTATTTATGGGTAAATTTTTTAATGAGATACTTGATCATCATAAGGATTTTATAGCTCATCAAAAGATCTTTTTTGTGGCGACGGCTCCGTTAAGCCCCAATGGGCACGTAAACCTCTCACCAAAAGATAATGCCAGTTTCCGTATTCTTTCCAATAACCGCGTAGCTTATATGGATATCATTGGCAGCGGTAATGAAACTGCTGCCCATCTGCTCGAAAACCAACGCATAACTTTTATGTTCTGCGCTTTTGACGGGCCACCCAATATCCTGCGGTTATATGGCAAAGGCTATAGCATATTACCCGATGATAGTAATGAAGAGTGGCGTGAACTTTCATCATATTTTAATGCCCATATAGCCACCCGGCAAATTATAGTGGGTGATATCGATATGGTACAAACCTCATGTGGTTTTAGCGTACCACTTTATGAATATTTAGGCGAGCGGGATTATGCTATAAAATGGGCTGAGAAAAAAGGCGAGCAGGGTTTGGTCGATTATATGCAGGAGAAAAACCGGGTTAGTTTAGATGGTTTGCCGACGCCATTGTACTGATAAACATTTATTTAAATATATGCTTATCAGTTAAACAACTTTATGGAATGAGAGTTTATTGCGTTTTGCTAAAACATTCCAGTTTCTTTATAGTTATAAGTTGATTTCATCGATAAAATTATTAATGCAGCAAATACTACGATTTTTATAATATTTGCAACACCATACATCAACCTATGTTTGAATTTACTCAATCAGATGAGAAGGAACTTCTTATGCAGGTAGCTCAGGGTAGTGAGTTTGCTTTCCGGCTGTTGTTTTCAGCCTATCATCAACGTTTAGGCATTCATATTTTGCGTATTACGCATTCAGTTGAATTGGCTGAGGAGATTGTACAGGATGTTTTTGTGAAGATTTGGATGACCCGCGAAACTTTGACCGGCGTTGATAATTTCAAAGCTTACCTGTTTGTAATTTCAAAAAACCATGCTTTAAACTGTTTGCGCAAAGTTGCCCGCGAGCAGATGCAGCTTAAAAAGTTGGAAGAAACCCGCATTGTGCCTTTTAATGCCGAAGTTCAGGAAACAGATCATTATTATAATTTGATTGATGAGGCCATTGATCAGCTGCCGCCTCAGCAGCAAAAAGTTTACCTCATGAGCAGGCATAACCGCTTAAAGTATCATGAGATTGCCGATGAGCTCGAGCTATCCCGCGAAACCGTCAAGAAATACCTTCAAATTGCCACGTCATCCATAAAAGATTATGTGCATGAACATATGGAGGCGATAGCGTTAGTAATGGCGCTGATTCATTTTTTTTATTTTTTTTAAAAAGTAATACCCCCTTTTTTAATCTCACAGGTGTCATACATATGAGATCTGCCCCAACTCACTGTAGCCAATTATACAGTTATACTGAAAAACATTTACTATGAGCGAACTTTACGCCCGGCTTGATTATTTGTTTCACACTTATTATAACGGCACTGCTACGCCAGCCGAGCGCGATGAATTATTTGAGATCATCAACTCATCGGCAACCGATGCGGAGCTTGCATCGCTCATACATCATGCCTGGGATAAGCTTGACGATCATGGGCCGCTTTTTAACCGCTCAAAAAGTGAGGATATGCTCATGCAGATTTTAAGAACTAATCCCGAACAATCTGTTGTTGCACCGGTAAAGAATAATAACCTCCCCTGGAGAAGGTTAGGGGTTGCCGCTTCATTTTTATTACTTGTAGGGTTTGGTGCTTATATCTATAGCAATCAAAAAAAACAGGTTGTTGCAAAAAAAAATATTGTCAAAATTCATCCTAAAAATGATCCTTTGCCTGGTGGCAACAAAGCAATTTTAACATTGGCCAATGGCAAAACTATTACGCTTGACAGTGCGCAAAACGGCCTGCTGGCGCAACAGGGTACCACCCGGATCAATAAAACCCGCAACGGTCAGCTGGTTTATGAAACCGGTACTAATGTTGATGCTCCGGTAATAAATACTGTTTCAACTCCGCGTGGCGGTCAATACCAGTTGGTTTTGCCGGATGGGAGCAAGGTTTGTTTGAATTCGGCATCCTCATTAAGCTTTCCAACCAGGTTTACGGGCAAAACGCGTGAGGTTACCATCACCGGCGAAGCTTACTTTGAGGTTGCCAAAAATCCGCAGATGCCTTTCAGGGTTAAATCCGATAACACTACAGTTGAGGTTTTAGGTACGCATTTCAATATCATGGCCTATAATGACGAGGCCGAAATGAAAACCACATTATTAGAAGGATCAGTAAAAATAAGTAACGGCACTGCAAACGGCATTTTAAAACCCGGACAGCAGGCTGTACTCAATAAAGCAGGCAGGCTCAAAGTACTTAACGATGTTAATGTAGATGATGAAATAGCCTGGAAAGACGGCATTTTTCAATTCAGGGATGCAGGGATAGATGCCATTATGAGGCAGGCTGCCCGTTGGTACGATGTTGAGGTGGCCTACGAAGGTAAAATACCGCAGCGCGAATTTACAGGCCGGATCTCCCGAAATGTAAAAGCATCCGAATTAATGAGTATGCTTGGCTATGCCGGAGTAAAATTTAAAATTGAGGATAAGCGCATTACCATACAACAATAGCATAATTATTATACCTACTATATTAAGCAACCAATTGTTAACAATTTAAACAACCCTATGATGGAAGAAATACCTGAGATAAGTTAGCCCGACCCCTTGGGATCAAATTGGTAAAACGGTTTATCATGCGTTCAAACATGTGTATCAAATTCCAAAACCAGCATACGAAAAAACCGGGAAGTATTCGCAGTACGTTCCCGGCATAAACATCTGGGTCCCAAATTTCTACAATCGATGAATTGAAAGTTAATGTTTAACCCAAACTCTACAAACTTATGAATTTTAATTCTAAGGCCACGCCTATGGCATGGCCTCAATTACGCAAATTTATATTGGCCATGAAGCTAACTGCCTTTATTATAATTGCGGCCCTTACCAATGTGAGTGCCAAAAGTTATAGCCAGATAGTTACTTTGCACCAAAAAAACACTACCGTTGAGAAAGTACTCCGCTCAATTGAAAAACAAACAGGCTATCATTTCATGTATGATAAGCAGGATGTATCAAAGGCCGGAGCAATCAACATTGAAGTTGCAAACGTATCTATAGAGAATGCGCTTGATCAATGCTTTAAAGATCAGCCGCTTACCTACAAAATTTTTGATCAAACCATTGTTGTTAAAAAGAAGGATGAGCCTGTTGTGTCGCAGGTAGCTGTTGCCCCAATTAAAGTAACGGGTACAGTAAGCGATGCCAAAGGCCCTATCCCTGGTGTTACGGTTAAGGTTAAAGGTACCAATGTTGGTGTACAAACTGACATTAATGGTAAATATACCGTCAACGCGCCTGATGCCAACGGAACACTGGTATTTACATTTATAGGATATACAACCCAAAATGTGCTTATTGGCGGCAGGAGCCAGATTGATGTTGTTTTGGCAGAAGAACCAAAAGCATTGAGCGAGGTGGTTGTAGTGGGTTATGGTACCGCTAAAAAGGTCGACCTCACCGGTTCGGTAGGTAGCGTAGGTGCAAAACAGTTGCAGGAGCGCCCGCAAACCAATCTTGAGCAGGAATTGTCTGGTAAAATTGCCGGCGTAAACGTATCAAGTAACTCAGGTGCACCAGGTGGCGCAACCAAAATCCGTATCCGTGGTTACAGCTCTATCAATACCAATACCGATCCGTTATATGTTGTGGATGGTGTGGTTTGGACAGAAGGTGGTAACGCCATTAACCCTAATGACATTGAAACTATCGACGTACTGAAAGACGCATCATCAACCGCTATTTATGGTACACGCGGCGCGAACGGTGTAATTTTGATCACTACCAAAAGGGGTAAAAAAGGCGGTACTATTTCATATGATGCGTATATGGCCGTAAACCATATGTTTAAGGAAATACCTGTGCTTAACTCAAAAGAGTTTATGCAGATAGAAGATGTTTCTTACGCTAATATCAAAAAATATGACCCTACCGGCTGGGCTGCAGGTGACTATACCGACCGTAACCCGGTAACGCAAAGAACAGCCCTTATCGGTAAACTGTTCGATCAAAATTTAAATCCATTATATGACGTTGACTGGCAAAAAGCTACAACCCGTACTTCGGTAAGCCAAAACCACAACGTTGCATTTACCGGCGGCGCCGAAAATGTAAACTATGGCTTGTTTCTGAACTATGCTGATGACGAAGGTATTATCCTTAATAGCTACCTGAAACGTTATAATGTGCGTTTAACGGTTGATAACCAGATAAAACCATGGGTAAAAGTTGGTGCTACATTAAACTACAACTACCAGGATGGCCGCAACCAGGATCAGGGTACAGGCGGTAACAACATCCCGCGTATGTTAATTGAGATGGTGCCTTTTATTCCTGTTAGATACCCTGACGGAACCTATGGTAAACGTACTGATTATCCTAACCTTGAAGGCGGTG
The DNA here is from genome assembly GCF_049949235.1 of Mucilaginibacter sp. R-33. Taxonomy (NCBI): domain Bacteria; kingdom Pseudomonadati; phylum Bacteroidota; class Sphingobacteriia; order Sphingobacteriales; family Sphingobacteriaceae; genus Mucilaginibacter; species Mucilaginibacter sp. R-33. The sequence goes on along the minus strand of NZ_CP188089.1, from coordinate 2,722,638 downwards.
ATAACCCGGTAGCACAAGCTAACGAAATTCAATCTCTTACCCGCAACCGTATCTTCAGCGGTAATGGTTATTTAAATTTAAACCTATTGCCAGGGCTTGAATTCCGCAGCGTTTTGGGTGTAACTACATCTGCTAATTATAACCCGGCTTCTCAAAGCGGGCTTGTTGGCGGCCCTGTTGCAGGACAAAGCTATAGCTCGGCTTCGATAGAGGAGTTTAACAGGACGTTTTGGCAATGGCAAAACTATTTTACCTACAACAAAACCTTTAACAAGGTACATACTATAAACCTTGTTGCAGGTGCCGAACGTCAAAACTATCAGCAACTTCGTTTAAAAGGATCAACAGGTACATTGTCTGATGATTTTTATGAGTATTATAACTTATCTGCCGGTATTGTACCTAATAAACCAGAGTCTGATTATGATGCATGGCAAATGCAGTCGTTTTTTGCCAGATTGAACTATAACTACAACGAGAAATACCTGTTAACTTTAACGGGGCGCGAAGACGGCTCCTCACGCTTTGGTACTAACAAAAAGTACGGCTTTTTCCCTTCTGCTGCATTTGCATGGCGCGTATCTCAGGAAGATTTCTTAAAGGATAATAAAACTATATCAGATCTGAAATTGAGGCTGAGCTACGGGTTAACCGGTAATTCCGAAATTGGTGAATATCGCTCACTCGCAAATATTAATACAGTTGGCTACGCCTTTGGCGGCAACAGTGCGGTAGGTACTACGCAAACCTCGATAGGTAACGAGGATTTGCAATGGGAAAAAACTGCGGAGTATGATTTAGGCTTTTCATTGGGCTTGTTTAACAATCGTTTAAACATTGAAGCAGATGCTTATCTGAAAAAGACAAAAGCATTGCTTTTAAATGCACCGCTGCCAGAAACAAGCGGCTTTCAAACCGTATATAAAAATATAGGTAAGCTGCAAAACAAAGGTCTCGAGTTCACGATCAATGCTACTCCTATAAAAACACAGGATTTTACCTGGAATTCTACATTTAATATTTCTTTCCTGAAAAACAAGATCCTGCAGTTAGGTGCATCTAATGATGATATCTTCCTTGCTCCAACCTTCCTTTCGCAATTTAACCTGATGCGGGTTGGTCTTCCGGCCGGTAGTTTTTATGGTTACAAAGTGCTTGGAACCTGGGGAACTGCTGAGGCGACCGAAGCTGCTAAATATGGCTTGTTACCAGGCGACCTGAAAATACAGGATACCAATGGCGATGGCAAAGTTAGCGCTGACGATAAAGTGGTATTAGGTAAATCAATACCTGATGGTTATGGTACTTTCAGCAACAACTTCCGCTACAAAAACGTTGACCTGGGTGTTGATCTGCAATTTAATTACGGTAATCAGATCATGAACCTTACCCGCCACTCGGGCCAGGACCGCACTGGTCAGGCAAACAGCTATGCTACCGTACTTAACGCCTGGACACCGACTAACCAAAATACCAGCATTGCCGAAAGCAGGCCTGCTTATGTGCGTTATCAAACCGAAATTTATTCAACCAAAGTTGAAAGCGGTAATTTTATTCGCGGCAGGGCGGTAACACTTGGTTATACTTTTAATGACAATATTCTTAAAAAGTTAAAGTTAAGCCGTTTAAGGGTTTATGCGCAGGCACAAAACCTGTTCCTGATAACCAAATACACCGGTTATGATCCAGAGGTATCAACATACAATGCCTCAAGCAACTTTACACAGGGTATCCAGTTTTATGATTATCCAAAACCACGTACTTTCCTGTTAGGTGTTAATGTTAGTCTTTAATTAAAAAATGTTAAAACATCATATTATGAAATTTAACTTTAAAAAATACCGGGTAGGTGGTCTTTTACTTATCCTTGCTGCAGCTACAGGCAGTGGTTGCAAAAAATATCTTGATGAAAAAAATAGGAGCAACTTTGTTAAGGATAATTATTTTGTCAGCTCAAACCAGGCCCTAACCTTTGTAAACGGTTTGTATAACGTAATGTATTTTTTTCAAAATGGAGATGCTTATGGTGAAAGCCCTTTTATTACATTGGAGTTGTTTGCCGGCCATGCCACTTCGTTAGGACAGAGCGTAAACAATGGTAACGTAATCCATCAGCGTACAGATGCGGTTAATCCCGGTTTTGAAACAGTATGGTACAACTGCTACAAAGGTATCGCCAATGCAAATCTTGCCATTGAAAAGATCCCTGGCATATCACCTATGGATGATGGCTTAAAAAAGAAACTGATAGGTGAAGCTTACTTTTTCAGGGCATTTTATTACTACCACCTGGTGCGTTTATATGGCGATGTTCCGCTGATTACCGCGTCGCAAACAGTGAGCAGCCCTGATCTGTATCCTTCACGTACACCTGTGGCCGATGTTTATAAACAAATCATCAGCGATCTACAGGCAGCCGAAGCATCAGGCATGCCGAATACTGACGCTTCGGGGCGCGTTTCATTGGGGGCTGTTAAAACCTTATTGGCCAGCGTTTACTTAACAACAGCAGGCTTCCCGCTAAAACAAACCGAAAACTATGCTAAGGCAGCATCAGAAATTGAGCCTGTTTTAGGTTGGTACTCTTTGTTTTCTGACTATGCATTCTTGCATGATAATGCGCACAAAAATCAGCAGGAATTAATATTCCAGATCAATTACCTGGTGGGTACTCAAACTAATGCTATTCCTCAATTAACTATTCCGTTTAACCTGTTGGTTGGTGCATATGGAGATCACCTTGGCGCTATGATCCCTACCAATCAGTTTGTGGCAAGTTATGAGGCGGGCGACCTTCGCACACAGGAACGCCAGTTTTATTTCTCAAGCTATCCTCAATATGGTAACCCAGGCAACATCATTCAGTTTGGCGAACATGCGCTTTATAAGTACTTCCATGTTGAAAGTGCTGCTCAAAGCGGTCGAAGTGATGAGAACTGGACTTTATTGCGTTTGCCCGAAGCTCAGTTGATCTATGCAGAAGCAACTAACGAGGTAAGCGGGCCAACTGCTGAAGCTTATGCCGCGGTTAATGCTATCCGTGCACGTGCTAAACTTGCGCCGCTGAGTAATTTAACCAAAGATACCTTCCGCCAGGCAATCTGGAGGGAGCGCTACCATGAACTCGCTTATGAAAATAAGGCATACTTTGATATGCAGCGTACCCATATGGCCTACCTGCCGCAATCAAACACTTTTGCCGACCCTACCGCTTCGCAAACAGAGCAGGGCGTAACCTTTAAAACTCAATATTACCTGTGGCCTATACCACAGCGTGAAATCAGCACTAACAGTAAATTAACCCAAAATCCGGGTTGGTAATTGTATAATGCAAATAATACACTTAAAAGACTGGCTATATCAAGCCAGTCTTTTATATTTACGGCTTGGTAAAACGTTTCATCAAAAATCAAATATTTAAACAATGAAGAAAGCCCTGGTACTTATCACATCAGTGTTGTTGGCGTCCGGTACTTTTGCTCAGCAGGTAAATAAGGTTACCGATCCTGTTGAATACATCAATCCGTTGATGGGTACCGACTCGCACTACGACCTTTCAAATGGTAACACTTATCCCGCTATTGCCCTTCCCTGGGGGATGAATTTCTGGACACCGCAAACCGGTGTTATGGGCGACGGATGGGCGTATACTTACGATGCGCACAAGATCCGCGGTTTTAAACAAACCCACCAGCCATCACCATGGATGAACGACTACGGGCAGTTTGCCATTATGCCGGTTACCAAACATGCAGTAGTAGGCCAAAATAAAAGGGCAAGCTGGTTTTCACACAAAGCCGAAACTGCCAAACCATACTATTACAGTGTGTACCTGGCCGATCATGATGTAACTACCGAAATTACTCCAACTGAGCGTTCGGCACAGTTCAGGTTTACTTATCCTAAAACTGATAGCTCCTTTATCGTTATTGATGCACTGAACAAAGGCTCATACGTAAAGATCATGCCCGATCAAAAGAAGATTGTAGGCTATTCAACCAAATATGCGCGCGGCCCGCTTAAAAACTTTAAAAACTATTTTGTTATTTATGTGGATAAGCCAATCACCTATGCACATACTTTCAGCGATACTACGCAAGCTGATGGCCTGGAGCTAAAAGCTGAACATGCAAGCGCTCTGATAGGTTTTAAAACTACGCAAGGCGAAAAGGTTCATTTGCGCGTAGCTTCATCATTCATCAGCATTGAACAGGCCGAGTTGAACCTGGAGCGTGAGCAGGGTAAAGACAGCTTTGATGTAACTTGTCAAAAGGCAAAAGCTGTTTGGAACAAAACCCTAAACCACCTGCAGGTTGAAGGCGGCTCTGTTGATCAGATGCGTACCTTTTACTCATGCTTTTACCGCATGGTATTTTTCCCGAACAAATTGTATGAGATAGATAAGGATAACAAGATTGTACACTATAGCGCATCGACAGGTAAAGTATTCCCGGGTTATAAATTTGCCGGTACCGGCTTTTGGGATACCTTCCGGGCGCTATATCCCTTCCTGAACCTGGTTTATCCATCCATCAATAAAGAAATGCAGGAAGGCCTCATCAATGATTATAAAGAAGGTGGTTGGTTGCCTGAGTGGTCGAGCCCGGGGTATTCTGCGGTGATGATCGGTAATAATTCGGCTTCGGTGGTTTCTGAGGCTTATTTGAAAGGTTTACGCGGGTATGATATCAGTACTTTGTGGGAAGCTTTGGTGCACGGCGCAAATAATGCCGGTCCGCAGGCTACAGGCAGAGAGGGAGTTGAGTACTATAACAAATTGGGTTACGTGCCTTACGATGTTAAGATCAATGAAAACGCAGCCCGTACTTTAGAGTATGCATATGATGATTTTGCGATTTATAAATTAGGCAAGGCACTGGGCAAACCCGAATCAGAGATTGGCATTTATAAAAAACGTGCCATGAACTATAAAAACCTGTTCGATCCGGAAACAAAACTGATGCGTGGTAAAAACCAGGATGGTACTTTTGAAAAACCATTCAGCCCGTTTAAATGGGGTGATGCCTTCACCGAAGGTAATAGCTGGCATTACAGTTGGAGCGTTTTCCAGGATATGCAGGGCCTGATTGATTTAATGGGCGGACGTCAGAAATTTATTACCAAGCTGGATTCGGTATTTAGCATGCCACCGGTGTTTGACGATAGCTATTACGGCGAGACCATTCATGAGATCCGCGAAATGCAGATCATGAATATGGGGCAATACGCCCACGGCAACCAGCCTATTCAACATATGATTTACTTGTACAATTATGCAGGTGAACCATGGAAAACCCAGTTCCATGTGCGTGATGCTATGGCGAAGTTATACAAAGCTACTCCGGATGGTTATTGTGGCGATGAGGACAATGGCCAAACATCGGCATGGTATGTGTTCTCGGCTATGGGCTTTTACCCGGTAACTCCGGCCAGTGATCAGTATGTATTAGGTACACCGTTGTTCAAAAAGGTTACCCTTAACCTGGAGAATGGTAAAACCGTAGTGATCAATGCAGCTAACAACAGCCCGGCTGATAAATATATCAATAGTTTAACTGTTAACGGCAAACCATATGATTATACCTGGTTAAGCCACTCAGAGCTTAAAAAAGGCGCGGTGCTTAACTTTAATATGGCGCCTATGCCTAATAAAACAAGAGGTGTGAAGGTGAGCGATGTTCCGTATTCGTTGAGTACAGAGAAATAATAAATATTTCGTCATTGCGAGGAACGAAGCAATCCCAAACTATACAGAGGAATCTGCATAGCCGCTCTACTAATCGGGGATTGCTTCGTACCTTATAATGACGTGATCGTAAATAGCTGGTTATCAAGTAAGATTTTTCACGTCATCACGTTTTTTTTCAGGTTTCCCCTGATGGATACTCGCAATGACGTTTTAGATTTAAAACAGCAAAGGCGAGGTAAATCCTCGCATTGGTTGTTAAACGGCTACTGCCGCGGGCTTTCAGCCCGTGGTGAACTATGGTATCAGCTTTCAGCTGACGTAAAGCTAAATCCGAAATCGAAAATCCCAATTCCGAAATCAAGAATTAATGCCATTCCTCTCTGTAAACAAATTTAGGCATTTGCCAGTTGTATTTGATAGAAAGCAGACGCAGTGCCAGGCCAATACCACAAGCTATTACAATAGATATCCCGGCAGGAGCACCTAAATGTTCAATCCCTAAATAAAACGCCCCGGTAACAATGGACGCGCTGGCGTAAACCTCCTTACGGAACAGCAAAGGTACTTCATTACACAATACATCGCGCAGCACACCTCCCGCACACCCGGTTATCATACCGCTTAGTAAAATAATAAGCCAGGGCAGATCAATCTGCTCCGCTATCTGGCAACCTATAATAGTAAATACTACCAGGCCTAAAGCATCCAGGTACAGGAACAGCGTTTTCATTTTGGTCATGAGGCGGGCAATAATGGCGGCCATTATCGCTGCTACTGCAGTGATAACCAAATATTCGGGATGTTCGACCCAGCTCATGGGATAATGATTAAACAGTATGTTGCGAACAGTGCCGCCGCCTAATGCCGTAACCCAGGCTATGATACAAACACCAACCCAGTCCATATCACGCCTACCTGCAGAGAGTGCCGCCGTCATGGCTTCGGCAATAATAGCTATAATGTAAAGGATGTGAAGCATATAGGTAGTGTTAAAGGTTTATATAAGGCAATATATAAACAATAATTGAAACATCTACAGTTCCCCCTTTAGGGGGTTAGGGGGCATCCAGCCTCTCCCTTCCGTAAACCGGGCTACCAGCATGGCAGCGGCCGTATCGCCGGTTGCATTCAACAATGTGGCCATTGGGTCAACCAGCGTACCAATAATAATGGCAGGGGGGAGCGCTTCGGGTGGAAACCCATAGGCCGAAATAAATAGCAGTTCGCCTATGTAACCGCCATTGGGTATACCGCCTTCAACAAGGCTCACCAAAACTGTCATGGCAAGGGCAATGATAATAGTTTCGGCATTGTCAAAGCTTTTACCAAACAACGCAAACACTACAGCCATTTTTACGATAGATGAGATACTTGAACCATCTTTATGCAAAGTGCCGCCAAGCGGGATAGTAATATTTGCAATAGCATCAGAGATTCCCATTTTTTTAGCGGCATCCAAATTGGCCGGGATGGTAGCGATGCTGCTGCAAGTTCCTACTGCTGTAGCCGATGGGATAATATTATTTTTCCAGTATCGCTTAAACGCGCTAACACCACCTGCGATAAAAACATACAGACTGAATATTGCAAGGTAATAAAACGCACCAACGCCGTAATATAAAGCCATGGAACGCGCGTAACCGCCAAACAACTGCGGACCGAACACACCAACCTGGTAAGCAAAATAAGCGCCCAGGCCAATAGGGCCGATTTTCATGATAAGACTAAAGATATTCTTAAACACCTCGTTGCCGCTATGCAGAAAGCCGGCAAACGCTTTGCCTTTTTCGCCCGCATGCAGGGTAGCAAACCCGGTGATCACCGCAAAAATGATCATGGCCAGCATGCTTTTGCGCGATAACAGCTGGTAAAATTCGCTCGTGGTAAAGAGGCTGGTTAGCTGATCGCCAAAAGGTTTTTTAGTGATGGTTTCGGTAATTGGGCTGGCCACGAGGTGTTGATGGATTGGGAAGATCCAGATGGCGATAATAGTCACGATAGCAGCGACTATCACTGTTGATACAAACACCAGTGAAGTAACGCCCAGCAGTTTCCCCAGCCTTTGTGAGCTGTCTAATGCAGCAATAGCCGATGCTATGGCAAAGAAAACCAGCGGCACAACGGCAGTGAACAGCAGGTTCAGGAAAATATCACCGATGGGTTTGAGCACGGCTACTTTGTCGCCTAAAACAGCTCCGGCGATACTGCCAATGATAATGCCTGTTATTAATAGGATGATGCCTTTGTAGTTTTTAAACCAGCTGTTCATTGTGCTAAGATAATTAATTTGTGCAGCGCAGAGGCATGGTAATATGTCTTCGCGGTTTTGAATTTTGCTAATATCAGTATCTCTCAAATTAATATATTAGCGCCTATTATAAATACTGAATGCAAGTAGAACAAGCCGGGGACTTTATCCTCGACAAAATAAAGAAAGAACTCCCCGAACATTTTCATTATCATAATGCCGACCATGCAATTGACGTTTATACCGCCGCGAAGCAGATTGCAGCAGGCGAGGGGGTGAACGGGTGCGAGTTGGATTTATTACTTACGGCCGCTTACTATCATGATTCAGGTTTTTTGTTCGGCCAGGTGAATCACGAGGTTGGTTCCTGCAAAAACGCACGACTTTATTTGCCGAAATTTGGTTTTACCTATGATGAAATTGAGCAGGTTTGCGATATTATTATGGCAACCAAAATGCCGCAAAACCCTCACAATCATTTAGGCCAGATAATTTGTGATGCCGATTTGGATTATTTGGGCCGAAATGATTTTTTTATCCTCAGTAAAAGGTTATTTTCGGAACTTGTAATTACAGATCACCTTGAATCGGAATTGGAGTGGGACAGGCAGCAGGTGAAGTTCCTGCAAAGCCATCATTACTTCACCCAAATAGCACTCAGGCTCAGGGCTGAAGGTAAAAACGAGCATTTGAAAATTATCACAGCAAAAATTTAAATACTGCTATTAATGACACAACCGGGTTTAAAAATTGAAGAAATTTTAAAAGACGTAGTAACAGTAATTATCGGCATTTTATTCTGCGGGTTCGCCCTAAAAGGTTTTTTAGTACCTAACAGCTTCTTTGATGGAGGGGTAACCGGTATTTCTCTTCTTCTTCACGAGCTATATCATTTCAACATAGCTTATGTAATCATCATAGCCAACATCCCTTTTATTATCATGGGAATGTTCCAGGTTAATAAATCATTTGCACTAAAAACGCTTGCCTGCGTAATCGGACTTGGGCTGTGTTTGCAATTTATAGAATACCCGGTTATAACTCAGGATAAACTATTGGTGTCTATTTTTGGTGGTGTATTTATGGGCCTGGGCGTGGGGCTATCCATTCGTGGAGGGTGCGCGTTGGATGGTATCGAGATATTAGCTTTATATACCTTAAAACGGAGTAGTTTCACCATTAGCGAGATTATTTTAGGTATCAATATTATTATTTTCCTGATAGCGGCTGTTGAGTTGGGTTTACAAACAGCATTATATTCTATTTTAACTTATTACACTGCATCACGAACAATAACGTTTGTAATAGACGGATTAGAGGAGTATACGGCTGTAAATATCATTTCGGGCCAAAGTGAGATTATTAAAGAAAGACTTGTGATGGAACTCGGTCGGGGGATCACCATTTACAAAGGTGAACGTGGCTTTATGAAAGAAAGTTTTGATGTTCATCAACCGGTTGATATCATCTTTACGGTAGTAACCCGTTTGGAAGTACGCAGGTTAAAAAACCTCGTACATAGCATTGACCCAAAGGCATTCGTTTTTACAAGTAGTATTAAGGAAGCCGCAGGTGGGGTGTTGAAGAAGAAGGTAAGGGATCATTAATTGGAAGTTCTAAGTATTTAGTTTCAAGTTATAAGTCGCGTTTACCGCGAAAAACAGCAATGCCATCCCAAAAGGATGGCATTGCTGTTAAATAACAAAACTACATCGGGTTTAGCGGAGCGTAACCCGGAGTGGGCATTACTTAAGCTTCCGGCTTAAGCGCAAAAGATTAGAACACCAACAACGGCCGATTCTCGCCATGTGTTCGTTATCTATAGTTTAAGTGATGGGATGGATGAAGTTGGAAACTTCAATGATGCTACACGGGTTACGCTATGCTAAACCCGCGGTAGTTATTTTTATTAATCAATCACCTCGTAAATCTCAACAGGCTTTAATTTATTCTTCAAACTTACTTCGCCAATTTTAGTAAGGGCGAAAGAGCCTTTTGCCTGCTCATAAACATCGGCGCTTACAATGATCTGGTTGGCTTGTGCCACGGTTTGGAGGCGCTGGGCCAGGTTAACCGCATCGCCAATTACTGTATAATCGAGCCGCTTTAATGTGGCCGAACCAATATTGCCTGAGATCATCTCGCCCGAATTGATACCGATAGAAACAGAAGGCTTGAAAGTTTTATCACCCGCCTGGATTTCATCGGCCTCGTGCATTTTATCGCGAACAGCGAGGGCTGCGTCAATAGCGCGGTCAAGGTGATATTCACCGCGGAAAACGGCCATTACGGCATCACCCATAAACTTATCAATATGACCGTTTTGGGCAATGATCTCCTGTACCATTACATCAAAGTACTTATTGATCATACCTACAACCGTATTGGCGGCAACATGCTCGGTTATGGCGGTAAAGCCGCAGATATCAATAAATAGCACAGTTGCCTCGATAGTTTCATTACTCAAAAGGCTGTTCTCAAACTCCTTATGGGTCATGAAGTTAAGTACATTTTCATCCACATACATCCGCAGGATATTGTTCTCCTTAATGGCCTGCATGGTTTTCTTAAGTTCGATAACGTGTTGTAAAGTTTTCTCAATGGTAATATCGAGATCTTCAAAGTTTACGGGCTTGCAAACAAAATCAAATGCGCCGCGGTTCATGGCCGTGCGGATATTATCCATATCGCTATATGCAGAAACCATCACTGCTTTTAATATAGGATTAGCATCGGGCAGTTTGGTAAGCAGGGTTAGTCCATCCATTTCAGGCATATTGATGTCGCTTAAAACTACATCAATATCGGGGTGGGAGGCCAGTTGAGTTAACGCTTCAAAACCATTTTGGGCAAATACAAATTCATACACGCCTTCCCGTATCTTTTTCCTGAATTTTTGCCTGATCAGTAATTCCAGGTCCTGCTCGTCATCTACTACCAGTATCTTGGCCATTATTGTTCTAAGTGTTTAAGTTTGTCTTTCAAATTATTAAAATCAAGTGGTTTGGTTAAAAAGTCGTCGGCTCCAAGTTCCATTGATTGTTTATAGTTTTCATCATCGCCGTAAGCGGTAATCATCATCACTACCGGCGGTGGTTTTTCGTAATGCTGCCTGATGTTGCGCAATAGTTCAAGTCCGCTCATACCCGGCATATTGATATCAGATAAAATTAGTATGACCTGTGAGTGGTGGTCTTCCAAAAAATGAAGGGCCTCTTCACCTGATAGTGCGAAGTTGAACTCTATCCCGCCGCTTTTGATCTCTTTCCGGAAACGTTGTAAAAACAAGGGTTGAACATCGGCCTCGTCGTCAACAACAAGTATTTTCATAGTACTTCAAAGTTAAATTTTTGTGTGGTTTTATTTTGGTTAAACGCAAAAATTACGGGCGTTTAACTTTGAGCAATATTGCCAACAGGTATGCAAATTACAAACCGCGCAAATTCGCCTTCGGCCGTTTCAACCTTAAGTTCGCCGCCATGCCCTTTGGTAATAATATCATAACTCATAGAAAGGCCGAGCCCGGTGCCCTGCCCGGTAGGCTTGGTGGTAAAAAAGGGCTGGTAAATTTTATCCAGAACCTTTTGAGGGATGCCCGTACCATTATCTTCCACCGTAATTTGCACCATATTAACACCCGATGGCGATTTTACCCTTTTGGTATTAACTGTTACGGTTGGTTCGTATCCTTCTCCCAAAACCCGTTTCTTTTCGGTTACTGAGTAAAACGAATTGTTAAACAGGTTAAGCAGTACGCGGCCCAAATCCTGCGGAATAGCTTCTATTTTACCCAGGTCGGGGTCGAAGCCGGTTTTCATGCCGGCATTAAATGATTTATCCTTGGCACGCAGGCCATGATAGCTCAGGCGGAGGTATTCATCTGCCAGCGCATTGATATCTGTGGGCTCCTTTTTACCCGTTGTAGCACGTGAATGCTGCAGCATCCCTTTGACAATGGCATCAGCACGCTTGCCGTGCTGGTTTATTTTACTTAGGTTTTGGGTAATGTCGTTAATAATATCGCCGGCATCTTCCTTTACGTCGTCGGGCAGTTTATCAAGTACCTCGTCCTTTAGCTCCTCAAGCAGTTCGATACTTACTTCGCTAAAATTGTTTACAAAGTTCAGCGGGTTCTGAATTTCATGGGCAATACCGGCTGTGAGTTCACCCAGTGAGGCCATTTTTTCCGATTGGATAAGCTGTGCCTGAGTGCTTTTAAGTTCGGATAATGCCTGTTGCAATTCTTCTGTTTGGCGGGTAAGTTCGGCTGTGCGCTCACGAACTTCGCTTTCAAGGTTTACCTTCATGGCTGCCATCATGCGGTTCTGCTCCTGCTCGGCAAAACGTTGTTTCCGTTCATTTTCAAGGGCCTTGGTTTGTTTGCGACTGATAAGCCAAAGCGAAAATGCCCAGATAAGCGAGAACATTACCAGGCTTTGTATCAGGTTATCGTGGTTTTCGTAAAAATTAGGGAACCATTTTTCTAATACATCTTGTATCAAGCCGGCAATTGCATAAGGGATCAATGCGAAGGCAAGTTGTTTGCCCGATTTCAAATCTTCGATATAATAGGGTGATATGACAACCCCTAAAAAGAACAGATGTGATATTATCGTGGTCAGCCTTTCTCCATGATCAAAACTTACACCGAATATGAAGATTGCTATAGCAATATAATAGCCTATGTTAAGGTATTTGTTCCACTTGGTTAGCAGCCCGTCATTCTTCAGGTGCCTCCTGAATTGAGTGATCACAAATACGGCAAGGAAAGGTTCTAAACTCATGAAGGTTGTTTTACTTCTTTTATAAATGCGAAGCCGAAATTTAACAATTTTATAGAGATTATTAAACTATGCCTGTAATTTATCAAGAGTAACAGATTAAACAATCTATTTTAATTGCTTTGGTGTTTTATCCCGCATTTATAAAGCAACCTTAAAGCTGTATAAAACGTAGTTAATAATGAAACCAGTGATGAACCTGGTTTTAATTGTTTTATCATCCTCTTGAAGCAAGTTTTAAAAAGTATTCTGCTCATCCTTAGTCAATCTGAAAAGCGGAGGCTTGCCAGGTTAATCATTGTGGACATTATTGTCGCCCTTTTGGATGTTGCTTTTTTAGCAATGCTGTTGCTAATGGTTAATTTTTATACACAGCAAGGCACAAGGACTAACTATAATTTTTTATCGGCCAGTTTTGTCGATAATAAATCGCTGTGGCTTATCGGGATCTTCCTTGTGCTTTTCGCGATAAAAAATTGCATCGGGTTCTTTGCCCAAAACGCGCAGCATCATTTTTTTTACCAGGTAGCTTCGAGGTTATCCGAACGTAATATCCGAAAATACCTTGATGCAGGTTTTGATCAGTTCATTCACATCGATTCATCAGTACATACCCGGCGAATCAGCCAGCAGCCGATTGAATTTAGTCATTACATCCTCACCAATTTTCAGCAAATAATATCTCAAACTGTATTGATCCTTTTTACTATTGGGGCTATTATGTTCTATCACCCGGCCTTGTTTGTTTTGTTGTTTGTGTTGCTGCTGCCGCCTGTCGCGGCTTTGGGTTGGTTCATTAAAACCAGGCTAAAATTTATCAGGGGGCAGATCAAAACCGTGAGTGAAAAAACGCTTCAGCACTTAAATGAATCATTATCTGGCTATGTAGAAAGCAATATCTATCAGAAAAACGATTTCTTCAGCCGCCGTTTTTTCAGCTATCAACAGCAGCTTAACCATAATATAGCGTCGCAGCAAACCTGGCAAAACCTGCCATCGCGTTTGATGGAGGTATTTGCCGTTCTGGGTTTTTTTATTCTCATTGCTGTAAATAAATTAATGGGCGATACTACCGTGATTAGCATCCTTACTATAGGCATTTTTGTAGCGGCAGCATATAAGATCATCCCTGGTATTGTAAAGATCCTGAACAGCAGCGGGCAAATGAAGACCTATGAATTTATCCTGGCCGACCTCATCGTTGAACAAAATAATAAACTACAGGTTAAGGAAGTTGTTGGCGAACAGATTTGGTCATTGAAATTTGAAAAAGTAAGTTTCAGTTACCCGAACAAAACTGTTTTGGATGAACTTTACTTTGAGATTGCTCCCGGTGATATTGTGGGCATTTCGGGGAACTCTGGGAGGGGGAAAACTACCATCATTAACCTGTTAACCGGTTTTTTGGAGCCGGCCAAAGGGGGCATTTATATCAACAATAAAATTGCTGCCGCGCCAATGCGCCGGCTTTATTGTAAAAACATCTCCCTGGTTAAACAACAACCGTTTTTTATATATGATACTATCCTAAAGAACATCATACTTGATGATAAAATCGCCGATGAGCAAAAGTTGACCAGTGTACTGGAGTTTTGCGGCTTAGATAAGCTGGTTGCGGAGTATCCCGAAGGTACTGCTAAAGTCATTACCGAAAACGGTAAAAACATCAGCGGCGGTCAGCGCCAAAGGATCATGCTGGCCCGGGCGCTTTATCATAATCATGATCTGTTAATTTTAGATGAGCCTTTCAGGGAAATGGATGCGGATGCGGAAAATGAATTGTTAACCAAATTGCAGCAACTGGCCCGGCAGGGAAAAATGATCATCCTGATCACCCATAACAAGGACAGCCTGGCTATTTGTAATAAAGTGATCTCGCCCAATGGATAACTGTAAAAAAGCATTGCTCATCCTGAGCCCAGGTTTCCCCGAAAGCGAAGCCGATACTACCTGTTTACCGCCTCAACAGGTTTTTGTACGGGCATTAAAAGCCGAAAATCCGGAATTGCATATCATTGTGCTAAGTTTTCAATATCCTTTTTTCGCGGCCGAGTATGATTGGCATGGTATACGGGTAATCAGTTTTGGAGGAAGAAGCCGTGGTAAATTACTCAGACTGAATACCTGGCTAAAAGTATGGCGAGCTTTAGGGCTTTTAAACAAGCAATACCAAATATTGGGCTTGTTAAGCTTTTGGCTTGGCGAATGTGCCTTCGTTGGTCATTATTTTGCCCGGATAAAAAATATTAAGCACCGTTGCTGGATGCTGGGGCAGGATGCAAAAGGCGGGAACAAATATGCTAAGTGGATAAAGCCAAAAGGAGATGAGCTGATAGCGCTGTCGGATTTTATTGTACGTGAGTTCACCAAAAATTACCAGGTAAAACCACTGAATGTTATCCCGGTGGGAATAGATACTTCATTATTTGCTGATTTATCTGCCGGAAAAGACATTCATATTTCAGGGGTAGGGTCGCTTATTCCCTTGAAACGGTTTCACCTGTTTATTGAAGCTGTTGCCATGCTGAAGCAATATTACCCGGATATAAAAACGGTGATATGCGGCGATGGCCCGGAAAAGGAAAAATTATTAAAACAGATCAAATCAAAGCAACTTGAAAATAACATAACCCTTGCAGGCGAACTGCCGCATCATGAAGTGCTTAAAATGATGCAGCGCTCAAGAGTGTTATTTCACCCTTCGGAATATGAAGGCTTCGGCGCTGTTTGCCTTGAAGCCCTGTATGCGGGAGCTGAAGTAGTGAGTTTTGTTAAACCGATGGATAATAGTATTACCAACTGGTATATTGTAAATGATATGGAAGAAGCCGGGCAAACTATCCGTTGGGTTTTGGATAAACCGGATTCGGGGACGAAAAATGTATTGGTTTATGAGATCAGGGATAATGTAAGGAAGATGATGGAGGTGTTTGAACAGTAGATTGGATTTGCGACTGCTAAAGGCAAGCAGTGCTTAAAGACTTTGCACTATCCCCTCAACCCTCTCGGCAATAGCCTCAAACGATAAGTTTTGCTTGTAATATTCAATGGATAATCTCCGCTTTTTTGCAACATTCATTTGTGTAGTTTGCAGGAGCGCAGCAAGCAATGCAGCTTCATTTCCCGGTTCATACAATACGCCGCATTCCCCATTGTTAGTGATCATCCTGAACGAAAGGATGTCTGTAACCAACGGCACGCATCCGCATGACATGGCCTCGCAAATAGCGGTACCGCTACCTTCATAATGTGAGCCAGAGAGAATGAAGTCGGCACTGTTGTACCAGTATAATAAATCGGCGTGAGGAACTTTACCAATTAATTCAATAGCTTCTATAATTGGTGATGAGTTTAATAAGTCGTTGATCTTCGGCAGTAACTCTTCGGTATGGTAGATCATAAAGAGCTTTGCCCCGGGCGAACTTTCGGCGAATTTCAAAAAGGCTCTCACTACATTTAACGGATCTTTATTTTCGTTTAAACGGCCTACCCATAAAAACACCGGGTTGCCTTTTGCACCCGTTTGGGAGGTGGCTTCCAGACGGTCTATAAGGTAAAAAACCGAAGAAACTTCCATTACCTCATGTATTTTACCAGGCGATTTGAGGTTGCCGGCGGCAATCCATTCCATACCCATATCATGCGATGCAAACAAGTTGGCGTCAACCAACCTGTCGGCTGCCCGCTGAAGTAGTTTTTTTAAACCGGTGAAAGGTTTTTCAGCATGATTTTGCACAATGATCTTTACTTTGCGGCCAAGCACAAGGCGTAGCTGGATAACTTGCAAGGGGAAATGCAAACCATGTACTATTACCACATCGGGTTTAAGGCTTTTAATATACAAATGCAAAGCCCACGGAAAATATTTGAGCGCCGCTTTTGGGTATCTTCTGAAATGGTAGTTAACCCCGTTTTGTGTCAGTTCACCTTCGTAATTGATTTGTTCAATGCTGATCACCTCGTTGCTTCTGGCCAGGGCTTCTAATATGCCGGTATACATATTAATGCGCTTTAGCCAGGCCTGTGGCTGGTTAAACTCTTTGGTGTACACATAACTGGCTAAAACGTATCTCATTTAAAAAGTATCAATGGTGGCAAAAGCAAATGCTATTTTTATTTAGCGGTATCAAGGTCTTTATCCAAGCCCAAAACGTGGCATCCACCACCGCTTAAATAAATCGCTTTGAGTTTCGATTTTGACCATATTTTTTTGATGATATTCATGCGGCAGGCAGGGCTGAGTAGGGCATAGGAAAACCGGCATCCGGCTTGTATCGTTTTATTTCGGCTATCAAACCGGGTATATCGCCCATCACGTATTTGAAATGATTGCCGGTAAAGACCTTACTGTAATTTTGTGTAATGATATCCGTAAGCTGGTGATAAAGCGATTCATCGAACAGCAAAATCACGCCCTTATGCATCACCAGTAAAATATCATTGGGTGTTATATCATAAAAAGCCTGCAAACCAACTTTGCCTTTTGCTTTAGCTATTACAATATCGGCATCAAATCCGCTGGTAATGCTGCCACCATTCAGTTTCCAGGTTTGGGCAGGGGATGAGGTAAGAGAGCTGTACAATTCATCATCATTAAGCATTTGGGTTTTACGCGCAAGGCGAATGTGATGCCAGATGTCCCAATGCCCGGTAAGCGTACTATCAGTGCCAAATAAAATCGTTGTTTTGCTTCTCAGCTCATCAATGGCCGCTGTTTTATTAAGCAGGAAGTAGTTTGATTCGGGACACCAAACCAAGGCTTCGAAATGTTTGGCTTGTTGAGGATCCATAGCTATTCCATGAATCCCGATGAGTTTACGCTTAAGGATATTCCATTTAATTAGTTCATCTATTTCGGTATGGGCGGTATCGTTTGTGCCCTCACCTGTATGGATAACGGCCGGTATATTTATTTTAAGCGGGTTATTGAGCCGTTTCTTCCAGCTTTTTTCAAAGCGGACAGAATGGATACTCTGGCAATTATCAAATATGGTGATGAGAGGATCATTTATGGTAGCTTTTTCGCCATGGTTTACTACTGTAGTAATGCCGCAAAGCAGGTTTTTATAAACACCCCAGCGCTCGCGCAGGGCAATAGGGATTTTTAGCACAGATGCAATCTCATCAGCGTAAACGCGGTGAATGTGTTTTCCCCATTCGGTATAACTTTCATAGGTTTTATTGCCAAGCTGCGGAAAAAGATTGAAATCAAGATGGTCATGCGAGTTGATCAGGCCCGGAAAGGCAATGGCATCCACAAAGGTCAGCTGTTCGCGGTCATCAGTATGTGAAGGGGAAACCTGTTTTATTTTACCCTCACTTATACTTATGCTCACCACGGCATCATTTCCCGGTATCATCACATTATTCAGTACCATCAGTTCTCCTCAAGTGCAACCCGTAAATAATGGGGAAGCCTTTATACTTATCATAAACATGAAGCGCGTTTTTATTGGCATAATAATGCTTCATGGTTTCATCTATTTTAATTTCTTCTTCGGCAATTAGCTTAAAGCCGCTGTTCAGCAACAGATCTTTAATGGTATTTACGGGGTGCACATAGTTTTCGACCGCTATAAAACTGCTGCCATGTTTAAATGTCCGCTTGCCGCCGTTTGCAAGTGTCTGCGGATGGAAATCGGTAATGATGATGTCGCCGGTTGGTTTCAGGATGCGCATCCAGGCCTGCAGGGCAGTTTCAATATTTTTGATGTGCGCAACGGTAAGGGTTGAAACTATGGTGTCAAAACTCCCCGATGGCATGTCACCGAACAGGTCGTCGGTAATGCGGTAAATATTTGCCGATGGAAACTTTTGCTGTAAACGGGCCAGCATCCCGCCCGATGTGTCAAAGCCTGTTAAGGCCTGTGGATTTAAGGCAAATAATTTTTCCCAATGCCTGCCGGTACCGCAGCCAATATCGGCCACGTTTTTACCGGTGATGCTTGTGCTGTTCACTAATCGCAGAAATAAGATCTCATCCAGGTCAAGCATCAGGTTGCCGGGCTGCTTATCATAGTTTTCGGCCCAGATGTTATAGGCATCAACCGAGTTTTTTTCCAGGATGTTGGGCGGAAAAAAACGTTGCTTAATATAATTCTTTACAGTTTGGATCACAGTTCCGAGGGGTATTTAATTAAACCTTATATCAGCAAATACGGCTGTTAAATAACAATGGTTGCCAGCTATTTTATTTATAGAGGCAGGCAACCTGTGTGAAAGCCAGGGCGTATTTATTATTGTGAAAGCGATAGTGTAGAAGCTCAGATTAATTGTTGAATGGGCAATCCCCCTCATTTGTGATTGGGTATGGCAGTGGGTTTTTTTTGTGGGCAGACTTTGTAATGGCAGGGGTGCTTTACAGGCTGCTTAAACTAAAAGATAAACCCATTGCCGGGGGGATTGAAAGCAAAGTATTGATACTAACAGATGAACAAGATATTATTATTTAACCCGCGCAGTGCAAATAACAAGTATCGCATACCTAATTCGATACTAAATATAGCGGCTTCAGTTGATGGAAAATATGACTGGGTAATTGTTGACGGCAATTGCGAGCATGACCCGATGGTTAAGATAGATAGCTATTTAAGTAACGGCGAGTTTAAATACTTTGGGTTTACAGTTATGCCCGGTCCGCAGTTAAAGCAGGCTATTGCTGCGGCAAAAACTATAAAGCAGAGATATCCCAATACCAAAATGATCTGGGGCGGGTATTTTCCATCAAATCAGCCTAACGCGGTTTTATATTCCGGTTATGTCGATTTTATTATCAACGGGCCTGGTGATCACGCTTTCCCCGCCTTGATTGATGCTCTGGAGAAAAACGAACCTTATGAGTTTATCCGCAACCTCATCTATAAAGCAACGGATGGCAAGATCATCAAAACCGCTAAGGAAGACCTTTTAGACCAGGATAATCTGCCGCCTTTGCCATATGATAAGCTGAACACTTTTTATCCCATTACCAAGTTTTTGGGTAAAACCTATCTGGGCGAAAAAACGATGGCTTATCACTCCAGCATCGGCTGCCCCTTCACCTGCTCCTTTTGTGCTGTAGTGCCGATATATGAGGCAAGGTGGAAGGCAAAATCAGCTCAGAATGTTTACAAGGATGTAAAATATATTAAAGATAAATGGGGTGCAGATGCCATTGAGTTTCATGATAACAACTTTTTTGTATCAGAAAAGCGCGCGGTTGAGTTTGCCCGTTTAATAAAACCCGAAAACATGACCTGGTGGGGTATGGCCCGCATCGATACTATGTCGAAATTTAAAGATTCATCCCTTGCCGCAATCCGCGAATCAGGATGTAAGATCATCTTTTTCGGGGCCGAAAGCGGTAACAACGCCATTTTAGAACAGATGGATAAGGGCGGTACGCAAACAGGCGACCAGATCATTGAGTTTGCCGAACGTCTTAAAAAGTTTGACATCATACCCGAATATTCTTTTGTATTAGGCACTCCGGCGCCAACCCAGGAACAGGTTCAGTCGCAAATTGATTTTGAAATAGACTTTATAAAAAAGGTAAAGGCTGTTAACCCTAAAACCGAGATCGTGATTTATACCTACAGTCCTGTGCCTACGGAAGGGTCAGAATTGTTTAAGCAGGTAATGAAAAGCGGCTTCCGTTTTCCCGAAACCCTGGAGGACTGGATAAGCCCGGCATGGGAAGCCTTTGATCTTCGTAAAAATCCGCTCACGCCATGGCTTACACCGGAAATGATCGATAAGATCAGGAATTTTGAAACGGTGCTGAACGGGGTGTATCCAACGGTAACGGATATCAGGCTAAATATGATTAAACGTATGGCCATCAAACTGGTAGCTACCATGCGCTATAAGGCGAGCATGTACCATTATCCTTATGAAATAAAGTTGCTACAAAAGGTTTGGCGTTACAGACAGCCCGAAATACAGGGATTTTAATTTATGCAGATGACAGGCCAATCGTTATATCATACCTTTCAGCGTTTCCGTACATTGCAAACGCACCGCATCGCTGCGTTGCCCATCGTGATTTTGATGCCGCACAGTGCCTGCAACTGCCGTTGCGTAATGTGCGATATCTGGAAGGATAATAAAAACCTGAAGCAGCTTACCGAAGCCGACGTGACCGATCTGTTAAGTGCTTTACGAAAATTCGGTACAAAGCAGGTATTGATGTCGGGCGGGGAAGCGTTGCTGAATACCAATTTTTTCAGGTTATGCGAGATTTTGCGTGCTGAAAAGATCAAAGTTACGCTGCTGTCGACAGGTTTGTCTATCAGGAAAAACGCGTTCAATATTTTAAAATGGGTTGACGATTTGATTGTTTCTTTAGATGGCGATGAACTTTTACATGATGCCATCCGAAATGTTCCAGGGGCATTCAATAAATTGCAGGAGGGAGTGGAGTACATCAAATCTCTCGAACCCCAATATCGCATTACAGCCCGTACCGTAATTCACCGTTTAAATTTCAGGAACTGGCCGGCCATTATTGAGGCTGCAAAGCAAATGGGCATTGACCAGGTGAGCTTTTTACCTGCCGATGTGAGCAGCCATGCCTTTAACCGCCAAACTGCATGGGCGGAGCCACGGCAACACGAAATACTGCCGACCGAAAGCGAACTTGCCGATTTTCAGGAGATAACAAACCAAGTACTTGCCAACAAAGATGATTTTGCCAACAGGTTCATTGCCGAATCTCCTGCTAAGATCCGGGATATTTATGGTTATTATGCTGCTTTTTATGGCCATAATGCATTCCCGTTTAAAAAGTGTAATGCACCATGGGTGTCGGCAGTGATTGAGGCTGACGGCGCGGTACGGCCGTGCTTTTTTCATGAAGCGATAGGTAACATCAGGGATAATTCGTTAAATGATATTTTGAACAGCAAAGAGGCGATCAATTTTCGCAAAACACTGGATATGGCTAATGACCCTACCTGTGTTAAATGTGTATGCTCGCTTAATTTATCGCCGCTGGCGAGGTTGGATTGATAATAAAAAAGCAATGAAGCGCGGGAATGTGCAATTTCTTCCCCTGGGAGGATATAGGAAATTTTCCTGGATTTAGAAACAGGCTAAAACACGATGAACAATATACTGTTTACACATTCTTACTTTTTACGGTTCGACCCAAAGCAATGGGGCATAGGGCAACCTTATGCGCCGCTGGGTACTATATACGCTGCTGCGCTGATGCGGGAGCAGGGTTACCGGGTAAGTCTGTTTGATACCATGTTTGTGAGCAATCCTGATGAGGTGATAGCCGCTATTGAGTTAAATAAACCCGATTTTTTTGTGGTTTATGACGATGGGTTCAACTATCTAACCAAAATGTGCCTCACCAATATGCGCGAGGCTGCATTTAAAATGTGCAAACTGGCTAAGGAACGTGGCTGTACAGTTATCGTTTCCAGCTCAGATTCAACCGATCGGTATGCAGCATATCTTGCCGAGGGAGCCGATTTTGTGATATTGGGTGAAGCCGAACAAACGCTGACAGAACTTACTGAACATATCCGAAGTGGTAATACTGATCATTTTGAGATAAAAGGATTAGCTTACACGAACGGCAGCGAAATCATTAAAACACCTGGCCGCGCGGTAATGAAGGAACTGGATAGTTTGCCCATGCCCGCCTGGGATTTGGTCAACATGGATACCTACCGGGATATGTGGATGAAGAACGCAGGGTATTTTTCAATTAATGTAGTAACCACCCGCGGCTGTCCGTTCAAGTGTAACTGGTGTGCCAAGCCTATTTATGGCAACCGGTATAATTCTCACAGTCCGCAGTATATTGTTAATGAGCTTAAAATGCTTAAGGAGCGGTACCAGATGGATCATATCTGGTTTTGTGATGATATTTTTGGGTTGAAACCCGGTTGGGTACAGGAATTCGCCAAACTGCTGGCACAGGAGGGAATTAAGATCCGTTTCAAGATCCAGTCGCGGGCCGATTTATTGGCAGAGGAAGAAGCAGTAGCAGCCCTGGCCGCCGCCGGTTGTGAAAACGTGTGGATAGGGGCCGAAAGCGGATCGCAGAAGGTACTGGACGCCATGGATAAGGGTATCACTATCGATCAGATTCATACGGCTACGCACCTCATGAAAGCGCATGGCATTAAGCCATCGTTCTTTATCCAATTTGGCTACCCCGAAGAAACGCGAGATGATATTACGCTTACCATAGATATGATTAACCGGTTGCTGCCATTTGAGATTGGTATTTCGGTATCGTATCCGCTGCCGGGTACCGGTTTTTACGAGCGCGTTAAAACCGAGTTGAAAAAGAAAACCAACTGGACGGACTCCGATGAGATGGCGCTGATGTTTAAAAACACTTATCCGCCTTTTTACTACAAGCAATTGCATAAATACGTACACCGCAACTATCACAAGCACCTGGCTAAAAACAGCTTCCAAAAATTGCTGAAAGATCCGTTTGGGAGCTCGGTAAAAAATATCAGGAAAGCATTATCGGTGTTTTATTACGCGCCGCTTACTTATCTTGAAAAGCTGAAGCTGAAAAAATTTGAAAAGGCGATATGACCGGCACCGCATCACGTATAAACGAACAATTTGCCGAGGCTGCATTTAGCAACCAGTCGGCAGTTTTTGATGAGCTGTACTCAGGCGACACGATAATTGCGTACAAGCGTAAACGCGTGCGTGATCATATCCTGCAATACCTGAAGCCCGGAAGTAACATCCTTGAACTGAATAGTGGTACCGGTGAAGATGCACTGTTTTTTGCACAAAAAGGATTTAAGGTACATGCTACCGATATTTCAAAAGGGATGCAGCAGCAACTCCGCGAAAAGGTGGTAAAGTATGATATGCAGCATGCGGTGAGCAATGAGCTTTGCTCATATACGCAGCTTGAACAGCTAAACAACAAAGGCCCTTATGATCTGATCTTTTCCAACTTTGCAGGACTCAATTGTACCGGCGAACTGGAAACCGTATTGAGCTCATTTGCCGGGCTGCTAAACCCCGGCGGCACAGTGACCCTGGTGGTGCTTCCCAAATTCTGCCTTTGGGAAACTTTGCTGGTATTTAAAGGGAAATTTAAAACTGCTTTTCGCCGGTTTTTTAGCGGTAATGGCCACAAGGCGCATGTTGAAGGAGTTTATTTTGATTGCTTCTATTACAACCCATCCTACATTAAAAAACGTTTAAAATCCGATTTTGAGGTATTGGGTATTGAGGGCTTGTGTACCATCGTACCGCCATCATATATTGAAGGCTTTGCCGAAAAACATCCGCGTGCCTATAAAACACTTGCCCGTT
Organism: Mucilaginibacter sp. R-33; assembly: GCF_049949235.1. Taxonomy (NCBI): domain Bacteria; kingdom Pseudomonadati; phylum Bacteroidota; class Sphingobacteriia; order Sphingobacteriales; family Sphingobacteriaceae; genus Mucilaginibacter; species Mucilaginibacter sp. R-33. The sequence goes on along the minus strand of NZ_CP188089.1, from coordinate 2,698,634 downwards.
GGGAGAACAGGTTGAAGGCGACCTGGCCGTTTAAGTACGTGGGCGATTATTATATTATTTCGCTGAGGAAAATGTAATTGAAAAAGTTGCCCCGAACTTTTTGCGGAAACTATAGAACAGCTGTCTCATGTAAATTTTAGACTTAGCATTTTAGGGCAGAATAAATTCGGTATGACGATAAGGAGTAGTTTTACTGCGCCATCCGTTCTTCAAATTGCTGTAACAGTATGGAGACTTTAATCCGGTATTTTTCTATCAGTTTAATTTGAAAGTTTTCGGGAGAGGGCTTGGCAAAATGTTTGCTTGCGGCCATGCTCATTACCGTACCCCGCATATTCAATTTCTTCATTTCAGTTTTCTTGTTCCATCGCGCGGAAGTGATTTTCATCAATACATTATCCAGCCAATCGCCGAATGGATTATTGAACAGGCTTTCTGTAAATGTTTTATACCACCGCTTTTTTAATGGTTTAGCAGTAGCGAGACGCATACATTTGTTAGGCAAGAAACCGGAGGTCCAGGCATTAGATTTATAAAAGCTTTCAAAAGTAAGGTCACCCTCTAATGGGATAATAGTTGCTATTTCAATTGCTGTATAAATGTTCTTTTCAACTATCTGCAGTTGGGCCTCATCAATATAGTAGTTCATGCAGTAGTTGTGATGTTTACCAACCAAAAAGGTAAGTTTTTTGAACATATGCATAAACGTACGTGCAAGCCAAAGCCTGTTGCGTTCGGTAATGATAAAAAAATCAATGTCCGAATTGTCATCGGCGAAGTTCTTAGACAAAGAACCTGAAATGCCAATACCGCGAACGTAAGGAAACCGGATCAGGAAGGCACCTACTTCTTTAGCTTTATTGATTAGCCCGGAAGCTTTTTTGTTTCCTTTATTACGCCTCACCGCTATCATATAATCGTTTTTGAGCGAATAAAACCTGTCGAAATGAAATACCAGTTTATTGACGATAAGTTGATCAAGCGCTTCAGTAAAATCATGCCGGCCATACTTGTTTTCCAAAAACAGGAATATCTCGCCGTAGGTTAACGGGTAGTCCCACATGTCAAAGTAGGCAAGGGTAGCTAAAATATTATTCCTGGTATTTAACAATCGTTTATTGTTTTGTTCAACTAAGATGACTGTACTTTTCACGCCTTTGTATATATAATGATGACGTACCCCTTGCAGCTTTGGTTGCCTTTGAATAAACTAATTACACAATATTTTTAGCGCGGGTCCCTGTTGTTTCTGAGCTTTCAGAAAACATTAGTAATGAGAAAAATACACTGTAAAAAAAGATGCCTTTATCCACATCTAAAAAGTTTTCTGAAAAGGAAACGGCGATTATAATAACCATAAAAGCCATGAGCAATAGGTCGCGTTTTGCAACAGCTGCCCTGATACCAAATGCCAGCACACACAGGTAAACCATCAGCCCAACGATCCCCGATTTAATAAAAAAGCTAATAAACTGGTTATGTGCATTTAACCCGGCCAGGTACGACCGGTAAAATTTATGGTCGAAAAATGGGTCTTTGAGCAAACCAATTTCAGTGCCTGCGCCATGACCTATAACAGGCGATTGTGCTCCCACACTAATGGCCACGTTCCAGCGCGCTAATCGCGGATCGGTGAGTTCGGCGTCGGTTGATTGGCTCAGGTCTTTTTTTAGCTCGGTTACATAACGTTCCTTAAAAGTATCCCGGGTATAAATGCCTGCCATCACCACAATAAATAATGCTGTGCTAATGGCCATAAACCTGAAACGGTTTCGCCCTTTTAATATGAACCAGGGAAGGGCGATATTTATAATAAGCAGCAAAGCTATAAATATCGATTTTGAACTAAGCTGCAGAATTCCCATAGCTAAAATACCACTGCAAATGAGCCAGAAAAATTTGCGGGTCTTTACTGTTTCCGTTACTAAAACATACAGCAGATAAACCAGTGCTATGGCTATCTGCATGGAAAAAAATGTAGCATGGATCTCTATCGGTTCCGAAAAATTGTGGTTTGTGAACGCTGGGGACGCTAATGCTTTTAAAGGCAGATGATAATATTTTATGGTAAAAAGGGCCTGTAAAAAAAGATAAGTGATAGTGATGGTACACCCGAATGAAAATACGAGTAAAAAATTATGCCGGTATTTTTTTAGATCGAGCGGGTTAAAACAAAAGATTAACGGGGTAAGCAAAATAGTAACCTGCCTGCCTAACTCTGTAAAAGCCTGGGGTTTATTGGTGGTGTAAATAATGCTCAAAAGCGTTACAAAAAAAACAGCAGCCAAAGCGAAGTTAGCCCTTGTTAATAGCGGCTTTATAGTTGTTTTGCGAATTTGGATAATAGTATGCAGGGCCAGGCCTATTAAAAACAGGTGGCTGTAAAACAGGTTGAAAGGCAGGCTTAGCAATAACAGCATCAGCAGGTAATAGCTTATCCTGTTGTTTAGCGTATCATCAGGCCTTAATAACTTTTCCATGTTGTTGCTGATAGCATTCCAATATAAAATCTTCGTAATCGTTGATCACTACCTCCCAGTTAAACTGGTATTGTATCTTATGAAGGTTATTTTTCACCATTTCGCGTTCGGTATCCTTGCGCTGTACATTCTCAACCAAATGGCGTACCTCATTAGCATTATCAAAATAAAAAGCATCTGAATTGAGTACCGATTTATTGAAAGGGTTATTATGGGCGGCAATCAGGGCTTCGCTGGCCATGGCTTCAAGCAGGGACGGATTAGTACCACCCACGCTATGCCCGTGGAAATACAGGTAGCTGTTGTTCTGTAGGGCACGCACAACCGAATTGTCAAAATTGGCGCCCTTAAACTGGATGCGGTCATCGTTTTTAAATCTGTGGGTTATGAATTTGCCAAAGCGGTTACTGGTATCGCCCAAAACCATAAAGCTTTTTTTTGATGAACTGTTGTTAAAGCCTGCTAAAATAGTTTCGATGTTGTTTTCGGGCTCCATGCGGGCCATCAGCAAAAAATAATCCTCTTTAAGCAGTTCGCTTTTGTCAAACTGCTCACGCTCCTGGTCTGAAAACAGATCGGCACCATAGGGGATATACCGACTGTCAACCTCGTACTTATCCTTAAGGTATGACCTGATTACCCTTGAGTCGGAAATATAATACTGGCTATGTTTCACGGCCAGCTTTTCCGCGTACTTCAAAAATTGTTGTACAGGCTTTGAGTACTTGGAGCGTTTCCACTCCAGTCCATCCATATTGGTAATGATAACGCTGTTGGGCGGGTAAAGATGCCCCCAAACCGAGCTGCTGGTGTAGCCCATAAGCAGTACTACATCAAACTTCCGTTTACGGGCATCCATAAGGCAGTTAAAATCATAGGCAAACTGCCCGGCAGTGCCTATCAGATACTCCGGATCGTAACAATGTACAATGTTAACGCCGTTCCAGGTATCGGCTTCATAAGGGTGGTTGTGAGAGTTATAAACGGTAACTGAATGCCCTTTTTTTACCAAACCGGCCGATACATATTCGGAAATATGCTCAAACCCGCCATAGTAGTTCGGGATGCCCCTCGTGCCTAAGATCGCTATTTTTAGTTTCATGACAATGAAAATTTGCTTGTAACAAGTTGTAAAATATGGTGCTGCTTTTTTGCCAGTGGTATTGCTGTTCAACATGCCGCGCTACCTGGCTGGTGAAGGCATCGCCGGGTGGTTGCTGTGCGGCAAGTAATAGCTTTTGCTCAAAATCGGCATGATTGGCCGGGTTAAAAGTATATGGTTCAAAAAAGTGGAAATTTTTCATAGCCGTTTCTGCCGAGCATAATACAGGTGCATCACAAATGGCTGCTTCAAGCGGCGGGATCCCAAAGCCTTCGGCTTTTGAGGGATATACAAACAACCTGCAGGCCCGGTAAAAAGCTGCCAGATCGGCCTGTTCTGCCTGCGGTATCCACCTGAAAAACCGCTCTTGCTCAGGCGTAAGGCTCTTGATGAGCCTGGCTAAACCCTGCGTTTTTATGGATGCTTTACCAATGAACACCAGGCCAATGCCTTTTTCGTACAGCTTCAGTTTCAAATATTTTTGCAGCAACAAAAGGTGGTTTTTGCGGGGTTCAACGCGGCTGGTATACAGGATGAAATTTCTTATGCCGAATTTTTCTGCTACCCAATCTTCTGCCTCTTTTTTTGATGACTGATATTGTAGCAATGAGTTATTTACTCCGTTTTGGATAATATGCACCTCGTCAGCGGGAATGTGGTAATAATCACAGATCCGTTCTTTCGAGTAGTCGGATACAGTGGTTTTGATGTCGGCATTTTTAATACTGCGGCCAAAAAGGTAATTGCGCGTTAAGCTGAACAGGATGGGGAAATCCTTCCTGAAATCGTTAAACAGCATATCATGCATGGTAACTATGTACCTGCAGCCGGCTATTTTTTTAGGGCTGATGTATTGAAAATGTGCAAAGTCAAATCTGTATTTTTTGATGTAGGCCGGTATATCAAATACAAAGCGCAGGATGTTGATTCCCCTGTTTTTATAAAGCAATATGTTTTGCGGTGGCAGCAGCGGGAACAATCTGCGGATATTATCGGTATCGTGGGCGCCGATGTAAATATCTATGTCCGGGCGGTGGGTCAGCAGGTGGTTATATAATTCGCGTATAAAAGTTTGCGCCCCTTGAAATTCTTTATCAAAGGAGTGGGCATCAACAAACAGTTTTATCTTTTTAGCTGCCATAATTCAATTCGTTTTGATTTAAAACAGCGGTTGGCAGCTCGGCTTCGGCTAAACGGAAATTGCGTTTACCTAATTGATATAAACTCATCAGCATACGCTCGGGCAGAAATGACATCAGCAGCAAAAAATAATTTTTGAGATGCAGCGGGCTGATAGAAAGTGTTTTCAGCAGGTTTTCCCTCGCCTTTTCCGGCTGATAATTATTCCACAGGTATTTTTTGCCGAGCAGGGCATAATAAGCTCCCTTTTTGATGCGTGGAGATAATTGTTTAACACCGATCTCGGATAACTGCTTTCCTTCGGCCTCAGTAATGCTCCCTTTGCGCAGGGTATTGTACTTGATCTTCCTGAATTTAACTGTACGCCATTTTTCATCAATGGTAACAGATTCGGCATTGAGCCTCACCTTAATGAGCGGTTGATTAAGATTAAAAGCTTTTTCGTGTTTAAGGATACCTGCCCACAAAAAATGATCTTCAAAAGTGTAAGCCAACTCATTGTAGCCACCGGCATTTAAAACGGTATCACGCTTATAAAATACACTGGAGTGAATGAAGGGACAAATCCTGTAACTGAGCTGCCTTATCTGGTTATGGCTTAGGGCGTCGGGTTGCCAGGTAAATATCAAATCGCCGTTAACATCAGTATAGTCAACTCCCGAACCGATAATGCTATAATAGGGATGAGATGTGATGAAATCATACTGAACCTGCAGGCGGTAAGGATAGCATACATCGTCGGCATCGAAACGGGCTATATAAGGCGCCCGCGCGTGGCGTAAACCGTTATTGAGGGCCGCAGCTACACCTTTGTTTTCCTGGCTCAAAGCCACTATACGCTCATCGTTAAATGAGTTAATAATATCTGCCGTGTCATCAGTTGAGCCATCGTTTACAATCAGCAGTTCAAAATCAGCAAACGATTGTTCAAGTACCGATGTAATGGCTTCGCGAATATATTTACCGGCATTATAAGCAGGCATTAAAACAGTAATTTGAGGGCTATGCATACGCAAGTTCCTCCTGCACTGTAGTTTTTGTTTTCAAATGGGGTGTAGTACTTTCTTTTATATTGAGGAGTAACATCAATTCGAAAATTACCAGTACCGAGAGCTGCTCGAACCAGTAATCGAGAAAGAATATGCCCATTACCATCATTAGTATGGGCAAACCATAACTAAGCTTTTTATAATGCCGGGCAAAAAAGCCAATGTAAAATATAAACAGGGCAAGCAATCCGAGGATACCGTATTCACTCAGCATTTGATCGTAAGTGGAGTAGGGGTTATTGCGTACCGAACGGAAACCAGCATCCTTGCTGAAAAAGCTCAGGTACAGGTCTAAATGATTGTGCATAAATGCCGGGTTGATATAGATGTATTTTGGGGGATAATTGCCCCTTATACCGGCACCAACCGCCCTGAAAGCTATTTTGGATGAAAAATTTCCGGGAGCTAAGCCCGCTATACTTTGTAAAGGATGGCTGGTAAGATAATTAAAGGTTTGTATTGCACCGGAAATCTTTCCAGGCAATGCAGGATTGAAGGGCTCAAGCCGGCAAAGTGGTAGCTGAGCCCTGTGAGCAGCGATACAGTCGACAAGCTGTTGCCTGTCGGGAGTCATTTCGCCGGTGTTATAAAATTCGGCAAAATGTGTGTTGGGTTCCGGGATGTATAGCCTGCCGTCATCGGTAAGCGGCAAGCCTTTGATTTTTTTATCAAGTGCGTTTGGTTTTTCCTGTTGAGCCTTTATCCTGCTCAGGCTGTCCAGGTAGTTTTGTGCAAATCTCCTTCTTTGTTCATCCCTGGTCATGAATCGCCCGCCGGGATTGGCAGTTGTTGGCTGCGCCTTCGCCTGATCCTGTTTTTCAATACGGTTTTCCCGCAGCGTACTTTTAGTCACTTCGTTAATATACTTTTCATTTTGCGGAGATATTTTGACCAGGGAGATCACATAAAGCAGCAATGCCACTACTATCATACTTTTTTGATTGCGTGTGGTTTTAAAAACAAAAATGAAAGCGAGGATCAGCAGTACCAAAATGCTGATGAGGTTACTGTAGGTAAGTGCCAGCGTGCTCATGCACACGATCATCATGGGCAAATTATTCTTATAAATGAAGTAAAACACACCGAAAGCGCAGATAATGGCATTGGTTGATGAAATGTCAAAGCTTATACCCATTACATCATCGCCGGTATTGATATAATAGCGCTGGTGCATTCCCATAAAAGCATAGGGGTTAATGCTTTTAGTGATCCACATAATATGCATTAGGTTACCTGCCGAGAAAGCTGCGTTTATGATAAAAAAAATGATCAGTGTACGGTAAATGGTTTCGGCATCTGTTTTATCAACCATCAGCTTAACCTGATGAACCGCCAGCAGGGCCAGCGCCCAGCATATCAAAGCCCAGCCAAAAACGGGCATATAATACAGGTTGGCAAAATTTTGGTTGATAATGGCTGCAGCAATAGCTATCGGGAAAACCAGCAGATAGAATAACGGGATCCTTGAATTGCGCAGCTTAAAGCCAAATTGAAAGTTAAACTGGCTTATGTAAACAAAAAGCAACGCCACTATCTTAAATGGGATCCGCACGTTGATAAACAGCAGCAGGAAGATCAGCAGCCGCCAATCGGCATAAGTTTTCCACCTCTTAATATCAAAACCCGGCAAACTGATTGTCATTATTCCCTTGTATTTATTGATGTTCATTTCCCGGTTTTGCCGGCCTTGTCGCAATTGTTTTGTTTAAATAGGTTACGTGCCAAAAAATGGAATGGTTGCCTCGTTAATGTGCTGATATATGCAGATATTTAACCGGGATATTAAAATGTTACAGGCAACCGGCCGATAAAAACAATAGTATAAGAGTATAAACATATACGTCGTTGCTCAGGAGTAAAGCGTTCATCAGGTTTTTTTCGTCAGGTTTGCAGGCACTTGCCTTGCAGGTGCTTGGCAGTATCTTTTTTTATATTGTTTCTGTTTACCTGAGTAAAGACAGTTTTGGGGCCATTAGCTGGATGAATGCCTTATCGATATTTGTTACTACCATCCTGGGGTTCGGACTGGAGCAGGTAGTGATCAGGCGTATAGCAGCCTCACAACGGTCGGATTGGGCGGCGGCGGCATTTTTGTTCCATTCGCTCGCTACTTTTTTTGTAACCCTGGGCGTACTGTTATTATTAAGCTTAGTATTGCACGACAATATTTCTCAGGCGCTTCCATGGTTTTTTATAGCCCAGGGCCTGCTTTTCCTGGGTGTTCCGTTAAAGCAGTTTTTAAATGCAAAGGAAAAATTTACACCCTATGGTATAATCGCCGTTATAAGTAACAGCTTAAGGGTTTGTGGCGCATTTTATCTTATTACGATACATCAATTACAAGTTCACTCTGTAGTGATGGTAATGATAGACACAGCCGGGGCCGAATTGTTGGCCCTGCTCATGTATGTTATCACGAAAACAGATTTCAGTTTTAAATTTCAATTTCGGGCTTATAAAAAGTTGCTTAAAGAGGCCACGGCGCAGTATATATCAGTAATATTTGATATGAGCTTGTCGCGGATGGACTGGTTGTTGCTGGGTTTTATGGCAAGCAAAACCGTGCTGGCCGATTACAGCTTCGCATACCGGGCTTATGAGCTTTCGCGGTTGCCCATGCTTATTATAGCTCCTGTTATTTTACCGCGCCTGTCAAGGCTGATGGCCTTAAAGCCATCTAACCAATTGCAGGAGCAGGTAAATTCCTTTAATACTGCAGAGTTGCTGCTGGCTATGCTCTTACCTCTTGTCCTTAATATACTTTGGACACCTGTAGTGGGAATGATAACCGGCGGAAAATATGGAGCTGCCAATGCTACCGAATTTTTGATCCTGTCGTTGTGTATACCCCTGCAGTTTTTCATAAACCTACTTTGGTCATTAAGTTTTAGCGTTAAAAAGTACAAGGCTGTATCATCTGTTACCGTAATTTGTGCTACAACAAATATTGCGCTTAACCTGATATTGATCCCGCTACAGGATGGCATTGGTTCGGCTGTGGCATTTTTAATAACCAATATGTTACAGGCGGTGCTCTATTACAGGTTAGTGAATAAAAATATCATGCATATCAGCTTACGGCCATTTGTGATACTGCTCCCTGCTGCTTTGGCCGGCTGGTTTATCACAGCTTCAATAAACATACATTTCTTGTTCAGGCTTTTATTGGGGATGGTTTTTTATCTTTTAATAGCTTTAGTGTCAAAGCAATTGAGTAGCCGCAATATTCAAAATAGTAAACAGTTTTTAGCGCAATGAACATTTTATACCTGTGCGATGAATATCCTCCCGGACCGCATGGCGGTATTGGAACCTATGTGCGGCTCATTGCCCGGCAAATGGTGAAGCTGGGACATAAGGTAATTGTTGCCGGGTTGTATAGCCGCGGATACGGAGGTGCGGATGAATTTGAGGATGAAGGTGTAAAAGTTTTGAGATATCGCTGGAGCATTGATGATAAGTGGTTTGAAAATCACCGGTCTGCCGGGGTACGGATGCTTAACAGGATATTACTGGATACAGGTATTACACAACGGGATATAAAAAGAAGCCTTGTGGCTTATCAAAAAAAACTGAAGCACATTATAGCTGATGAGCAGATCAATATTATTGAAATGCCCGATTATAATGACTATGTCAGGTTTTGTAAATCATATGTGCCGTTCCCCACATTACCTGTTCCTGTAGTTGTTAAATTGAATGGTTTCATTACCTACTTTAATGCTGAGGCAGGGATACCGATTGCACCGCATGTTTTGAAAATGGAACGGGATATTTTAAACCGTGCAGCAGCCGTTAGCAGTGCAAGCGCTTACACTGCAAAAAAAAGCGCTGATTACCTGTCGTACAGCAAGCCCATCACGGTGTTGTATAATGGCATAGATACAAACTTAGCTGTAGGAAACAGTACACCGGTCGATACCAAACAGGTGGTATTTACGGGGAGCCTTGTTCAAAAGAAAGGGATTTTTCAGTTAGCGGAGGCCTGGAATATAGTTATAAAACAGGTCCCTGATGCCCGGTTACTAATACTGGGGAAAGGCCTGGTAAATAAAGTAATCACCTGCTTGCAGAAGGATGCAAAAAGCAGTGTTGTGTTTAAAGGGCATGTGGGGAGGGATGAACTTTATGCCTGTTTAAGTAATTCGGCGGTGGCGGTATTCCCATCGTATGCCGAAGCTTTTGCACTTGCGCCGTTAGAGGCCATGGCATGTGGAACAGCGGTGATTAATTCAAACCGAACATCCGGCCCCGAACTTATTGATGATGGCGTTAATGGGTTGCTGGTAGATCCAGACAATATTGAGGAATTAGCATCAGCAATAGTTACATTGCTCAATGAGCCTGAAAAACGGTTGCGACTTGCTTTAGCTGGTAATGAAAAGGTAAAACAATGTTTTGATATCGATATAGTGGCGAGGCAAACCCTACAGTTTTACCAACAGGTGCTGGACAAATAGTTTTAAGTCGATAATACTTAGCCTCATGTCAAAAGTCCTGTTTAATTTTGACTTCAGACTTAAGATTGCCAACTATACGATCCCATACTTTGGTTAGTTAATCTGTTCTATAACCAACTCGTTACGATAGGTATTTCGCGTTTGAGACAGGTCTTTATATTGTTTCAGGTAAGCGTATTTAAGGCGTGTGTTTTTATAAATAACACACGCTATAGCCAGTCCCTCGGCTCCATCTAAAAAACCGAGCCTGATAATGTAATTGCGGAAAAAACCAAAAGCGGCTGAAAAATGTAGCTTGATAAATGTTGCCTTTTTACCGGCTTTGTAATATTTGGCTGCGCTTAGCTGCGCATAAAGAATAGCTTTACGCTCAAAGTCGTCAATATCGGTTACAGAGTGGTGTTGGATATAACCCGCTATGCTTTTGATCTCGGCATCGGAAGGCAAAAGCAAGGTTTCGTGTACTTCGGTTTCACTCCATTTTACCAATGAACGGTTAAACAAACGCAGGTGATGATCATTTCCCCAATTACCAAAACGGATCAGCTTTTTGCCAAAGTATGATTTGAATTTGATATCGTAAACAACATTCGGTTTGTCAAAGGTTAAATTATGGAGCGATTTAATAAGCTCCAAATCAGGTACCTCATCAGCATCAATACTTAAGATCCAGTTGTAGCGGGCCTGAGCTACCCCTTTATTTTTGTTTGCTCCATATCCGCTCCAGCTTTTTTGAAACACCCTGCAGCCATAACGGGAGGCAATAAGCGGCGTGCCATCGGTACTGTCATTGTCAATCACAACAATATCATCCGTAATTAAAGAAGCCATTTTTATACAATCTTCAATTAAGGCAGCTTCGTTTTTAGTAATGATCACAACAGACACCGGTACCATGCAGCAGTAGTATTAGTATATAAATTATAAAGAGCTTGTTTTGCCCTTTTATAATATATATCGTGCATGTTCCGGGGATGGTTGCCTTAAGATAAATAAACCGGCGAAAAAACATTATGGATTTTGCTTATTCCATTCTGTTACATTAATCAGCTTATCAGAAATGGCGTTTCGACAATTCGGATTGGGACACAGGATAATCCAGCGATCTTTAGTTTGTTCAATTACCGGACGGGTCCCGCAGGTTTTACAATTTTTTACGGGGAAGTTTGGGTTTATGTCGATTCTCATAAAAGGCCTTTCAAACAGGCGGGATTTACATGGTATTACGCTATAAACACACGTACCGGTTGCCTCATTATCAAAAATATAATTATTTGTAGGGATTTATTGAGGCTGTATTAACTTGTGCATATTTTGTATAAATGATTTCCGTAGCTGAGAAAAGTGTGCATGATTTTATCCAACAGTGTGAAAAATTTAAATTATTTTGCACAACAGGCAACCTTTTAATAATAGTTGCCGTGATGTGCGTAGATAAGGTTAAATTTATGTGTTTGATTCTGAGTTTATAACCCCCATATGGGCGAAGAAGAGTTACATCAACTAATTAATGGCTGCGTAAAGCAGGACAGGAAAAGTCAGAAAATGCTCTATAAGGCGTTTTATGGCTTTTCTATGGGCATTTGCCTTCGTTATGCAGGTAACCGTGATGAGGCTGCAGAAGTTATGAATCAGGGTTTTATGAAGGTATTTACCCATATAGACAGGTTTGATACTTCAAGGCCGTTTAAAGCATGGATTGGCCGCATTATGATGAATGTTTCTATTGATTATTACCGGGCCAATTTAAAAATGGCTTATACCGAGGATTTGGAGAGGGCAGAAAATGTGAGCGAGGGGGACCTGACAGATAAAAATTTAAATTATGAAGACCTGCTGGCTATGGTACAGCAGTTGCCACAGGCTTATCGTACTGTTTTTAACCTTTTTGCGATTGACGGGTATTCTCATGAAGAGATAGGGGAAATGTTAAATATCAATCCGGGCACATCAAAGTCAAACCTGCATAAAGCACGTCAAAAACTAAAACAAATGATATTAAAAGCAGAGGAAACTGCTAATAAAACCAATTACAACAGGGGTATGGATTTTAACCCGATTGTGGCCTATAATGGCATAGGTATAGATGTAAGGACAACTTTTTTTAATAATGGTATCAGAGGATGAGAAGCGAAGAAGATTTAGATAACATTTTTAAGAAGAGGCTGGAAGACCCGGCAAATCATCGATCGTTTAACGAGGATGACTGGGATGCGCTTGAGCAAATGCTTGACAAGGGCAAAAAACGCCGTGGAATTGTTTACTGGTTGCCAATTGCAAGCGGAATAGCGGCGATGCTGCTGCTGTTTTTAGGATGGTGGTTTTTTAAACCTAATGTAAAGGATGATAATACAACGGGACAACAACAGGTTAAGGTTAAGCCTACTGTGCCTAAAACAATTCCCGGAACTAACGGCGGGGTTACACAAAAACCACAAACAGACACTTTATTAACAACCCGGCCGGCCGGGAACAGTAGCATAGCTGCCAACAGCAATACAGGCAATTATGCCCATACAGGTCAAATAAGCTTAACACCGTCTGTCGCCGGATCCCATCGTAATGTTCCGGGTGCAAACAAAAAGGGAATTAATGGACGTGATACCATTATGCTGCGTGATCCCGCCCTGATGGCAGGTGCTGATCCGGCTGGTAATAATGGTACTATTTCAAATTTGCTGGCAAATAGGGCGTTATCACTTGATATAGAATCTTCTCCTTTATCTGTTCCTGATTTTAAAACAAATATTGAAAGGCAACCTATTCAAGCGCCTACAACAAAATCTAATAAAAAAATAACTAAACAAAGCTTTGGTTACCGGCCGCAATGGGCCATTACGGCGCTGGCATCATCTGATGTTAATGGAACAAGCTCTTTTCAGGGTAAGGTTGGCAGCAACTATGGCTTGCTCCTTTCATTTGGTGCCACTAAAAAGTTAACTATTACCAGCGGTGTTGTGTATTCGTCAAAGCCTTACAGTACAAGCTTTGCTAATTATAATACTACATATAACTTTAAGCATGATCCAATTGATGTAACTGCCGATTGTAAAATGCTTGATATCCCAGTCAATATAGCTTACCAGGTGTATGGTAATTTTCGCAATAAATTATCAGTGGGCACTGGTTTATCCTCATACCTGATGCTGCATGAAAAGTATACTTATAATTATGGCGATGGTGCCAATAGTGCCGCATGGCCTCAAACCTACACCGTACCTAACAGTAAAGGATATCTATTAAGCATTATCAATATTAACGCTACATATGAGCATAAAATAAACTCAAAGTTTGGTGTAAGTGTTCAGCCATATATGAAAGTTCCCATCTCCGGAGTTGGATATTCTGATATCAAATTGCAATCGACAGGTGTAGCAGTAGGTGTAACTTATAACATCAATTCGTTTAGAAAGCCTTAATGGTTTCCCGTGCGTTTGCTTCTGTGAGGTTTGCATTCACTTTATACTAAATGGAATTATTATCTTGCGCCACATTTACGCGCACAAGATAATTCGCCATGAAAAAACTACTGTTTTTTGCACCTCTGTTGTTATTGTTTTCATGCGGGCAGGGCCCGGCGCAGCAGCTCGAAAATAAAAAACTCAACCACCTCGCTGTCGAATATGTAAAACTTGGTTTAACCATAGGACAGTATGATGGTGATTTTGTAGATGCCTACTATGGCCCGGACTCATTGAAACCCAAACAGGAAGCACTGAAAACTTTCCCTAAGGATAGCCTGCTGGCATCGGCAAACAGCCTGATGAATGACCTGCGTACCATCGCCAATACTTCGAAAATTGATACTAATAAGATCCGCGCTAATTGGATGGCCGATCAGTTGATTGCTTTCAGTCGCCGGATCCGTATTTTTTCGGGAGAGGAAAGACCTTTTGATGAAGAATCGCGCGAGTTATTTGGTGTAGCTGCCCCGGTTTATACCGATGATTTTTTTAAGGGGCAGATAGCCTTGCTCGACAGCATTTTACCGGGTAAAGGTAACGTGAACGACAGGTTTCAAAAACTGGCTAATAAGTTCATTATCCCAAAAGATAAATTAGACCCTGTTATAAAAGCGGCTATTGCCGAAGCCCGCAAGCGCACAATTGCCCATTACCAACTACCTGCCGGCGAAACATTTACGCTGGAGTATGTAACTAATAAGCCATGGTCGGGCTATAACTGGTATAAAGGGGGGTATAAGAGTACCGTACAGATCAATACCGATCTGAAGATTTTTATTGACCGTGCCATCGATGTCGGCAGTCATGAAAGCTATCCCGGGCACCATGTATACAACATGCTGCTGGAGAAAAACCTTTACCATGATAAAGGCTGGGTTGAAATTTCTCTGTACCCGTTGTTTAGTCCGCAATCGTTGATTGCCGAGGGCAGTGCCAATTATGGTATTGAAGTAGCTTTCCCAGGTGATGATAAAATAAAGTTTGCGAAAAATGTATTGCTGCCGCTGGCCGGTTTAGATACCGCCGGTGCCGATCTGTATTTCAAAGCCCTCGCTATAAAAGGCACTTTAAACTATGCCCGCAACGAGGCAGCCAGAGGGTTGATCAATAATACCATGAGCCAGGATAAGGCATTGTCGTATCTTAGAAAGTATTGCCTCATGAACGATGAGACAGCTCAAAAATCGATCAGCTTTATCAAAAAATATCGTAGTTATGTTATCAATTATAATTACGGCCAGGATTTGGTAAAAAACTACATTGAATCAAATGGAGGTACTGCCAGGGCTCCCGCAAAACGCTGGGAGCTGTTCGGTAAGCTATTGAGCCAGGAGGTTGCGCCGGTTAGCTTAGTGAAGAAATAAAAGTATGAGTTCCCTGCAGAGGAATCCTGTAATGTCATGGCTTTATTAGCTATGGCATTTTTTATTGGCGAAATGGTATGCGCGGTAACGGATGAATAATTGTAAAATAATTTTTATTCATACATTTAGAGAGAACCGTTGCAAACAGGCGCATCATGTATGCTGAAATGCGTCGGCCCCCAATTTAACACCAAAATTTACATTATAAATGATTAACACCCGGTATTTGATAGCCCTGTGCTTTGCCACAAGCATTTACACGTCCTGTAAAAATCAGCAAGGCAATCAAAACAATAACTATAGCGGCTGGCCTGCCTATGCGGGTTCAAAAGAAGGGTTACGGTATTCATCCAATGATGAAATTACTTTAAATAATGTAAACAAGCTAAAAGTGATGTGGACTTTTAGCACAGGCGATAAGGACACTGCTAATCTTAGCCAAAATCAATGCAACCCCATTATGGTTGATGGCATTTTGTATGGCACCAGTCCTAAATTGAAGCTGTTTGCGGTAAATGCTGCTACAGGCCTGCAAAAATGGCTGTTTGACCCCGCAAAGGATGATACCACCAATAACGGCGATCCTATGGCTTATTATAAGGTGAGCCGGGGGGTGATATACTGGCAAAATGATGATGGCGGCGAAAAGAGGATTTTCTACAGCGTGGGTGCCAAAACCTGGGCTATTGATGCCGAAAACGGCACTCCGGTGCGCTCATTTGGCAAGGGTGGATATCTCGACCTTACTAAGAATTTAGACAGGGATACCAAATCATTTGTCGCAGGAACCACTCCCGGCGTGGTTTATAAAGATGTATTGATTGTTGGTGACCGTGTATCCGAATCAGCCGATGCAGCCCCTGGGCATGTGCGTGCTTACGATGCCCGTACAGGAAAGTTAAAATGGATCTTCCACACCATACCGCATCCCGGCGAAGTGGGTTACAATACCTGGAAAGATACAACAGCATACAAAAAATTTGGCGGAGCTAATAATTGGGCAGGTATGGCTTTGGATGAAAAGCGGGGGATCGTTTACATTCCAACCGGCTCGGTAGGTGGCGACTTTTATGGCGGGTTCAGGAAAGGGCAAAACCTGTTTGCCAATTCGTTGCTGGCACTTGATGCAGCTACGGGTAAGCTGAAATGGTATTACCAGTTTGTGCATCACGACCTGTGGGACCGCGACCTGCCCGCCAATCCAAACCTGGTAACCATTGTTAAAGACGGTAAAAAGATAGATGCCGTAACACAAATCACCAAGCATGGTTATGTATTTATGTTCGACAGAACAAATGGAAAACCTATATTCCCGATAGTGGAAAAACCTGTGCCAACTAAAGCCCTGCCCGGCGAAGAAGTTTGGCCTACGCAACCCGTCCCAACTATGCCGCAACCTTTCGCCCGGCAAATGTTTAATCCCGAAGATGTTACCGACCGTACGCCCGAAGTGCACAGGGAAATGCTGTCAAAATATAACCAGGTTAAAAACCGAATCATGTTCACCCCGCCAAGCAAGGAGGGAAGTTGGATCTTCCCCGGTTTTGATGGTGGGGGCGAGTGGGGTGGAGCTGCTGTTGATCCTGAAAGTAAGGTACTATACGTAAACTGCTCTGAAATGCCATGGGCGCAGGTAATGATCGATGTACCTAAAACCAACACTAACGATCATTCACCGCAGGCATTAGGACATGTAGTGTATAATACGAATTGCATTGGCTGTCACGGCGCCGAACTGAAGGGTAATGGAGCGTCCTATCCATCGTTGGTAAACATCGGCAAAAAGTATACTGCCGATCAGGTGAGCGGTATTGTTGCTGCCGGCCGCAACATGATGCCTTCTTTTAAACAGATTTCGCCCGCAGATAAAAAGAACCTGCTTGCTTTCCTTCTCAAGATCCCTGAAACTAAGGCGGCGAAAGAAGTAGCCAAAGAGCCAACCGGTACTCGCGCCGCCAGCTCGGAGGCGGAAAAGAAAATGATTGATGAAGTCCCTTATGCCATGAATGGTTATAACCGCTTCTTAGATAAAGACGGTTATCCCGGCATAAAACCACCCTGGGGCACGCTCAACGCCGTCGACCTTACATCGGGCAAGTTGCTTTGGAAAGTGCCGCTGGGTGAGTATCCGGAGCTAACTAAAAAAGGCATCCCCGTAACCGGCACCGAAAATTATGGCGGGCCGGTGGTTACCAAAGGTGGCCTGGTATTTATTGCGGCAACCAAAGATGAAAAGATCCGTGCGTTTGATAAACGTACAGGCAAAGTGGTTTGGGAAGCTAATTTGCCGGCGGCGGGTTATGCTACCCCTGCAACTTATTCAATTGATGGTAAACAGTACGTAGTTATTGCCTGTGGCGGTGGAAAAATTGGAAGTAAGTCGGGAGATAGTTATGTTTGTTTTGGATTAACCGACTAACACCTCTTTATGGATTTATTTGAAGCAGTTTTTGATTTGTACGAGCAGATACGGTTAAAGGCCGAAAATGATTTTCAGGGTCTGATCAAATGCCAGTACACGCAGCAATGTTACAGCGATAATGGCGCTTTTTGCCTTGTATTGGAGGTCACTGTTTTAAAAAATATCTCTGATGATGATTATGGGCTTGTGTTTTCCATCAACGCTCAAACAGAACCAAATCACCCTGGTCATGAGAGCGATACAAATGGCATCTTTTTAATCGCCGATGTACATCATGGCGATAATAAGACGATCAGTAATTTGGATGAGCTTGTTTTTGACCCACAAAATGAAGATGCAGTTCAGGAGGCGTATGCTAAGATTGAGCAATTTGTTAAACCCTTTACCTCTGGTGTGAGTGATTTGCTTGTACAGGGGTATGATCTGAAATTGGTTGATAACGCAACTAATTAGTTTCGAATGCTTAGAAAATATTGTTATTTTGGCTAAACAAAACAGCCATTTATATGCAACCTAAACTTTTGATACTTTTTATTGTTGCTGTCGGATTGTTTGGCTGTACTAAAGAAAAAATAAAAACACCCAACGAAATTGTCCCTCCTGTTAAGGTTAATTATGGAAGTGTAGTTGTCGGTGATACTACATATAAAACCATTGAAATAGGTAGCCAGATTTGGATGGCAGAAAGTTACCGAGGTTTTGGAAGTCCGTTGGCTATAGCAGTTGTTCAGGGGCATAATACCAATTTATACTACGGTTTATATATGACCGAGGACTATAAATTACCTGCCGGATGGCGTGTTCCTACCATAAATGATTATAACAAACTGAGTAGTAACGTAACCCAAACCAAAGATGGTAATGGGAATTATTTAGCCCTAAAAAGCGATAGCGCAAGAAAGCTTACTTCTCCATTTTTATGGAAAGGAACTGACGGTACAAACACACTGCATTTCAATGGAGAACCATCTGGTTATTATCTTCATTTTGGGCCAAGCGGGTTTTATCTTCACAACACAGATAGGGGCTACTATGTTATTGATGATAAAACATCTGATAAAAATAATAATAAAAAATTTTACTGCTTAAGTCCGGATTATGCCGGGATAGTTACAATTAATGATAGGGATAGTATTGGATACGCACTTTTGAGGTTGGTTAAAGACAAATAGGCTTTGCCAAATGTATTTAATGCTATATTACAGTTGTACAGGGAAGTATCTGGAAACTCAAAACTGCTCTTCATAAACCGCTCCTCCGGGCGTTTGCAGCTTATAATATTTTACCTGCCCCGGCCCTTCAAATTCAAAACGGATGCCTACAATACGGCCCATGGTGTGAGCCTGTTTAAATTCAAAGATCTGTTTGTTATTAAGATATATTTTCAGGTAATGGTCTTTAACGCTGCATCTCAGGTTTTGAAATTGCGACATGTCTGTGCCAAAGGCACTCAGGTCATGGTTTTTTCCATCAACCCATTCTTCACCGGTTAGAATGCCTATATCAGCGATGCATCCTTTGTTTACTATGGGGATCACAATAGCGGTGCCGTTACCTAAAATGGTAAGGTCGGCTTTGGCGCAGGCCGATTGGCTGGGTGTTGAGGTATTGCGCAAGGTGCAATCCATGGTGAAATCATCTGCATTAATTCCCGGAAATTCGCGGATGTTGGCAAACTTTACCCTGGTATTGTTAAAAACAGGTGTTCCGGATTTTTTCTCCATGACATCAGCGGTAATTCCCATAAAACCCTGCCCTTTAATTTCCTCCCGCGAAAGATAAACAGGTATGGGCTGGTGATCAATGATGCCTTTCCAGCCTTTGGTTTTGATAAATACCGATGTTTCCTTTCGCACATGTTTGTCTACAATTAGCTTAGCTATAAAATAGCCCGGGTCATAATAAATAGAGGTATACTGTTTGCCGTCGCCGGGCACTTGTTCGCGGCGATTAGGGTCCCATGATTGCTGGATAAAAACACTATCAGAATGAAATGCCGAAGCATCATAATTAAATACAACCGAGTTAGGCAAATCGTCAGAAACTTTCTTGCTGGTGAATTTTATTAAGCCGGGATCAATAGGTTTATTGCGCTTGCTGCTCATAAAAAACAATGTGCCCAATACCAGCAGCAATGCGGTGCCAAACCATATATAGCGTAAACCGGGTTTTGAAAACGGACTCACAACTGCGGTATCCGAATCATTTATTTTAAACGGTTGCTCAATTACGCCGTTAACCTGGTGGTGCTGCCTGAAATCGCGCCAACTGGTGTAGTCAAGGAAACGGACAAGGGCGTTCAGCGTTGCTGCATTGGGAAAGCTTTCGTAGCGCACCTTACCCCAGATCCTTTTCAGGGTTGATATACTGAGCTGCACCCGTGTTTTATCAAAGATCTGCTGGCTTAGCTGCTCAAAATCATCATTACCCCAAATATCACTATCACCCCAGTTTAATGTTCGCTCAATAAGCTGCCGGCATAACAAAAGCAATTGTTTTTCCTTTTCCATTGATCTACAGGTAATAATGTGGTTTAAAAATTCCTAAAATGCTTTGAACAAACTTGAACTTAACTTGAAATGCCACCCGTGCTTTATTGTAATGACAAATATGCAAGCTTTGATTAAAGTTAAAATCAAAACCCATGAACAACAAGATTTTATTCATTGCCATACTAAGCATGACGCTCGGCGGCAGTTTTTGTTACAGCCAGCAGAAAAAAGTTACATATGATATCAACCGCCTTCTGAAAGAAAATAAGCTGGTTAAAGCCTATCCCCGTCAAACTGTTGCCGAAGTTACCTACGGCAGTAAGCAGGGCCTGACTACGGCTGGTATATTGTGGCTTAAAAACGTAAACTTTAAAACAGGTATCATAGATGTAGACTTGCGCGGCAGGGATGTTTTTCAGCAGAGTTTTTTAGGCATCGCTTTTCATGGTGTTGATACTACAACCAATGACGTTATTTATTTTCGCCCTTTTAATTTTCAAACCACAGATACGCTTCGCCGCAAACATACGGTACAATACATCAGCGAGCCGGATTTTCCCTGGGATAAACTCCGCAAGGAACATCCGCTGGTTTATGAAAATGCCGTAAATCCTTTTCCACTGGCCGATGCTTGGTTTCATGCGCGTATTGTAGTTAATGCCGATAATATTGTTGTGTATGTTGACCATTCCCATCAACCATCGCTTACTGTAAAAAAACTAAATAACCGGCAGAGCGGGCTCGTTGGCCTTTGGTCGTCCGGGCTGCCGGGCGATTTTGCCAACCTTGTTATTACTCAATAAGTATAAACCAACCATCATCATGAAAAAATTAGTCTTAATGTTAATGCTGTTTGCTGCCGTGGAAATACGGGCACAACAAAAGCATCAGGTATACAACCTTTCGGTTGTATACCCTAAACAATGGATCATTCCAAAAAACGATACACTTGACTATGAGCTGGGCGCTTTCCAGGGACGAAAAGCGCTGCTCGTCAAACGGAAAATTGGCGATTACAAATCGGCCAGTTTAGCGTATAAACCGGGTTTAAATTTTAAGGACGGTATTATTGAAATGGATGTAGCTTGTATAAACCCCAAAGGAGGCTTTGTTGGTTTGGCTTTTCATATCCGGGATGCCCATCATTACGAAACAGTTTATTTCAGGCCCGGGTCATCCGGTACCATCAATGCTATCCAGTACATGCCCGAAAAAAAGGCCGAGTTTAACTGGTGGGATTATGAGGCAACAAAATACCAGGCTAAAGCTATAATTCCGCAAAATAAATGGTTTCACATTAAGGTGGTGGTTCAGGGTAGCAAAATGGAGGTTTATGTAGATAATGGCCCGAAACCGGCCATGGTTTACACCCCGCTTGATCCATCATTGAAAAGCGGTGCGGTAGGTTACTGGCACGGCAACTGCCCACAGGGTGCATATAAAAATCTTGTTGTAACGGCTTTTAACTAAGAAATGATACTGACGGGATCTGTGCGCTCTCTGTCCGGACTTACGAGGTTTTTAAACTTCGTAAGTCTTCAACTGCAAAAAATCGCCCTAACTACATCGATGTAGTAGAAATATATAGTCAAATGGCTGTCCGGTGCTTGTTTTTATTGAACCAAAATCTGCACTTTTATAACTTGAAATGTGCCCTGCATAAGCACTTTAACCAGTTATTTATAGTCTATGAAATTTAAACACCTGTACAAATCAACAATTACTGCATGTTTATTAGCGCTAAGCCTCAATTCTTTTTCGCAAAATAGTTTTAAACCCCAAAAGGATGTATTGGCCACCATCAAAAAAAACTTTGCTGATGCGGATGTACAATATAAATATATGGCCAAACAGTTTGGGCCGGAGCAATTTCCTAAAACGTATCACCCTAATACCGATAAGTTTGAAACAAGCAACAGCAGCTGGTGGTGCAGTGGTTTTTATTCAGGCACATTACTAAATCTATATCAGCAAACTAAAGATGCCGCACTGCTTAACGAGGCTAATAATAATTTAAAAGGCCTTGAAAAAGAACAATATAACAAAGGGACACATGACCTTGGTTTTATGATGTACTGCAGTTTCGGCACAGCAAACCATCTCGAGCCGAAACCTCAGTATAAAGAAATTCTGATTAATAGTGCCAAATCACTTTCAACCAGGTTTAACCCAACGGTTGGCTGTATCCGTTCCTGGAATTCAAAGGCTAATGATTTTCTGGTGATCATTGATAATATGATGAACCTGGAACTGTTGTTTTACGCTACCAAGGCAACCGGCGATTCAAGTTTTTATAAAATAGCGGTTACCCATGCTAACACCACTATGAAAAACCACTTCCGCCCGGATTTTAGCTCGTATCACGTAATTAACTATGATGAACAAACAGGAGCGGTAAAAGAAAAGAAAACCGCGCAGGGTTTTGCTAATGAGTCGGCATGGGCAAGGGGACAATCCTGGGGGCTATACGGCTATACAGTTATGTACCGCGAAACTAAAGACAAAAAATACCTTGAGCAGGCAAAAAATATAGCGCATTTTATATTGACCAATCCAAACTTGCCTGCCGATAAAATACCTTACTGGGATTATAACGCACCAAACATCCCTAATGCGTTGCGCGATGCTTCTGCAGCATCAGTTATGGCCTCGGCCTTGCTTGAACTTTGCCGTTATGTTGATAAAAAGGATGGCCTGGCGTATTTTAATACAGCTCAAACTATTATCAAAAACTTATCTGCACCGGCATATAAAGCTGATTTGAACACCAACGGAGGTTTTATTTTGAAACACAGCGTGGGCCATTTCCCGGCAGGTACCGAAGTTGATGTACCTTTAACTTATGCCGATTATTACTTTGTTGAGGCTATGCAGCGTTATAAGGCTTTTGCCAAATAACGCTATATTTGGCCCATGGCATTAGGTAAAGGCAGACTTGAAGCATTTAGTGATGGTGTAATTGCCATCATTATTACCATTATGGTGTTAGAGTTAAAGGTTCCGCATGGCGAAAGCCTGGAAGCTTTAAAGCCGCTTATCCCGGTTTTTTTAAGCTATCTGCTCAGCTTCGTATATGTAGGCATTTACTGGAACAATCATCACCATACCATGCAGGCTGTGCGGTCGGTAAATGGTAAAATATTGTGGGCCAATTTGCACCTGTTGTTTTGGCTTTCGCTGATTCCATTTGTAACAGGTTGGATGGGGGAGAACCGCTTAACCCAATGGCCGGTATTTTTTTACGGCGTAGTATTGATCATGAACGGAATCGCCTATCGGATTTTAGCCCTTAGCCTGATAAAACATCATGGCGAAAACTCATTGATAGCACAAGCCTTCGGCAATGATTTTAAAGGGAAAATTTCTGTGGTGCTATACGCAGTAGCTATTTTATGTACCTGGTTAAATCCTGCTATAAGCGTTGTAATTTATGTGGTGGTAGCCGGTAGCTGGTTTATACCCGATAAACGTTTTGAACGCCTTCTCGAATCGGAATAATTACTTACAGGTTGTGGATGTATGACAGCATCAGCCCCACAGAAAACTGCGAAGCTTTGGTATATCCCGGATCGCCGCTTAAGAAGTTCGTTTCATTAGGGTTATCAAAATTTATCGTTTGCAAATACTTGTTGGTTGTACCGTATGATAGCAGCAGGCCGGTACGCAGGTTGAACTTGCGTTTCTTTACGTTTATCCCTACCTGGGAGTGATAAATATTGTAATTGCCTGTATTTGACCGGTAACCCGAGTCGTCTGGATTATACAGGGCCTTACTTATATTATTAAAGTCAGTATGAAACGATAGGTACCCCATCAAATCGGGCTTGAGCAGATAGCTTGCACCTACACCAAAGTTAGTTATCGATTTACGGGCGTCATTAAACTTTAAAAATTCGGAAGTAAAGAAATCCTCGTTACTCTCCGCACCTTTTATAAAGCTTTGTTTTTTGGGTGTTATAATGTTGTATTCGCCAACTTTGGCAAAATATTCTGCAACAACATAAAACTGACCTCCTTTATAGTCACAGGCATAGCCCAGTGCTACGCTAACAGGCGTTTTGTAATTTACTTTAAGACTGCGCTGTCTTGAGTTCGCCAATAAATTGGTGGTATCGGCTTCATGTGGTGTTATCAGATCGCTGATCTGGTTGTCACTTAACAAATTTCCACTACCTGCCACATGTAGCAATGGTGATGATATAGTTAAGCCCAAATGGTGTACGCCATTGTCGTAAGCAAACCCTCCTTTAAACCTTAGCCCCACATTATAATAACCCGCGGTGTATGATTCCTGTACGTTTGAAAACTGCGGGAACCCAAGCCCCACGGTGTTATATAACGCCCTTGAACTTACATTGTAATCATAATCCTGTTTTCGGATCTGCCCCTCGGCAGAGATGCCAATGGCAAAATGGTCAGACGCCTTAAAGCCGCCGCTTATTATACCCGCGGTTTCATTAATACTGTTTACATTTCTATATTGACCCAAAAAGTACTCATTGCCGGGGCTGTAGGAGTCGTCAAGTACATTAAACGTCGCGTCGCGCTGTTGGTTAACCCGGTAGGTAATCACGGGGTTGTGGGTTAGCGCATACCCGATAGTAAAAGGGTGACTGCCTTTTAATGATATTGTTGCCGAGATCATTTGCGGGATAATATTGGTGGATGTTGATTTAAGATCGAGCCCGGTACCCGCTCCGTTCTTGATATTGATGCGGCCGTATTGGTAAACAGATGCATTGATAGAAGCCGTGCTTTTTGTACTGTAGGCCAGCAATGCCGGGTTCAGGAACATTACCCCGCTATCGCGGTTAAAGGCTATCACAGCGCCCGGAGTTAAAAAGCCTGCCGGGTTGTAACTTGACGACCAATAATTTGCATCCTGGGCTTTAATGGCTTGTGCAAACAGGAAAACGCACAGAAAAGTGGTAAGGGTTTTTGTCATAGGTTCGTTTTTATATAAAAATATTATAAATTTATTTAAGTAGTTAATAATTAATGTCTGTTTTTTTATTTTAAGTAAAAATTCTGTTGCGTATTAACTTAAACCTATGCTTATGAAATTTTTCGGGACTGTTTCGTTATTCGCGTTTATTCTGATCGTTATGAGTCTGGCTTCGGTGAGAGCCCAAAATTTGAGCCTTAGCCCTCCGCTAAACTTTTTGCCTGCTGCCACCACGGATAGAGCCATTGATATCACCAATTTTAAAGGGCGCTACTTTATTGCCTGGAAAGAAGCCGGGGCTACAGGCATTATTCATGTTTGCTATCTTGGTAAACAATATGATACCAGGTTTTCACAGCTTGATGCTAGCGCCGGTACCGAAGTCAGCGCGTTTGCACCCGTGCTGAGAGTAACTGATAAACACATCTATGCTTTTTGGATAAGTACCGATGGCTCATTGAAGTATATCATCAATAGCAGCGATACCACTTTTAATACACAAGCTATTAAAACGGTGAGCTTTAATGGTTCGCCTAAGTTAAAGCTGGGAGTTACCGCTACGGTAATCAATGGCAAAGTCATGATCGCATCGCACGCCGATAATAAAAATGATATGGTTGTTGCCATGCTTGATGCCGGCGAAGATGGTGTATTTAAACCCGCTGTTTTGGAAACCGTGATGGATAAACGAAGTACCGACTATCCTTTTATTGTTACTTTATCTGACAACCACGCCCGTATTTGTTATACAAATGATGATGGTATGTTTTATGCTGATTACAATCCCGCGGATAAAACCTGGACAAAAAGAACTGCAGTGGAAAAATCAAAAACGAAAGTAGCCCCGGCAGTTTATCATGCCTTTAGTACTTCCCGTTTGTTTTATTTGTGGAAAGGATATAGCAAAGACAATTTCATTTACTACGCTTCAGAACATGAACAAAACCGGCCGGTAAACGGCTATAAATTGCCCGACTATTTTAAAACCCCGTACCCGGTATCGATATGTAGTGTTGATACTAAAAAGTTTATCATGGCTTTTGTTGGGGAAGATCAAAAACTTTACCTGAGCTATTTTACCAGCTATAACCCGGCGAGCTGGATGGAGGATACCCTGTTCCCGGCAAAAGGGAACTTTACGCTAAAGGACATAGTTATTCCGGGTGCGCATGATGCTGGTATGTCGGCATTGAATGGTACAGGAGGCATGCACGGAAGCTCCATTAATCCCTGCAATACACTTACCCAAAAACTAAACATCGGGAAGCAGTTAAATGCGGGCATCAGGATGTTTGATTTGCGGGTAGGGGCATTTAAAAATGCTATTTATACCAAGCATAGCTCATCCGATTGTATGGCCGATGCCATGGGCGGCGGATATGGCGAGCAGTTTAAGGATATTCTTGACTCGGTTAAAACGTTTCTTAACAGGCATAAAAAAGAATTTATAATTATAACCTTTAGCCATTTTTGCCCGAAAGAGGCCCCGGCCGATCATGTGGCCGATACCATTTTCAGCATACTTGGGAAAGACCTGATCTATAATAACCAGTCGAAAAGTATCGATAATATTAAACTGAATGACCTGGCCGGCAAAGTGATCATCACTTTTGAACAATATGCTAACCGGGAAAAGCTGGTCGACTCTAATTCCATGGCCGATAAGGCTAAAACTTTTCTGAATTTTCGCCGCGCTTACGCGGCTACTAATCAAATAAATAAACTGCTGGCAAAAGAGGAGCTGTTTTTTTCATCGATGAAAGACGGAATCAATAAAAACGATCTGGTGCGGCTGGACTGGCAGTTAACCCAAAGCAGTGATGAGGCAGCTTTGATATGTAATGATTTTGAGGATGAAAAGGTAAGCCCGATTGTAAACGGCATAATGCTGCTGACCAACGTTGTGAAAAAAAATCAAAGTATAACCGACCTCGCCCAATTTGGCAACAAATACCTACCATCTAAAATTAATGAGTGGATAGCCAATAGTACCATCAATAAAAATAACAAGCCTAATATATTATACGTTGATTCAGCCGGTTCCTGGATAACTGATTACTGTATTGAATTGAACGGTACGCCACTTTATAATTAAAAGGCTGTTCACTTTTAACTAAAGTTCTAATTACCCAAATAGTTTACTCCGGCTGCTTTTAATTTCTTTATAACTGCCGTTGCTATATCGCGCCCTTGTTGATTGCCGTTAACAATAGCATCATTAAAATGAATACCACCATAAAAACGGGACAAAGAAGCCTCCTCAGCCGCCTGCTTAAATGATTTGAAGTCGCGGGGGCCAACACCATAGGGGATTTCTGAATCATCTGTGTAAGCAAAATTATCACCCAACAGATAACTTAATACTCCAGCCGACGAATTTGACAATACGGCATGGCCGCTTGGATATTCCGGGAATGGCGGGGTTTGCAACATGGGCACCCATTTAATATCAATGTATTTGTTAATATAGGTTTCGGGGCGGATGCCGTTACTGCGATATTTTTCGTCCCAGCAACTGATAAACGCATCCATTTCGGTCATGGCTACCAGCGTCGCTACTTGTATCGATTTATCAAAACTAAGCCCGGCCTTTTTTACGGCGATACCGACAATATTCATCCAGTGCCCACCCGGACTGATTTTTTTAAAACCGATCATCATGTGCCCCGATGTGGTGACAGCAAAAGGGTTGCAATCCCAAAAGTTGGCAATCATGATCTGCTCTGCCGACATGTTTTTGGATACCGTGTAAACTGCATAGGCCTCTTTATAAAACTCGCTGGTGCTATCTGTGCTGAACACTGCGGGTCTAACCGGCACAAACTGATCGGCTGAGTCAATAAACATCGGGCGAATGGTTTTCCAGTTGGGTTCAACGGCCTCCATATACATTGGAGGGGTAGGGAACCAGTTTTTACCACCTTTTATAGGTGAGTACCTGAGTCGGCCGCTCAGTTTGTTGTAATTATCTGATTTAGAATATTTAATAACCTTAGCCGTCATTTCGGTGGCAGCGGCTATCGATTGCTTGATCACATCTTCGCTGATTCCGTTCTCTTTAAGAAGGGCTACATATTTATCCTCATCATCCTGCAGCATAAAGCCCGATGGGAGCATCTGCTTTCCTGTTTCCAGTATACAATACATAGCGGCTATGCGATAATCGTACTTATCGGCCGGGATGCTGATCTGGTTATCCAGTGTGTAGCTTTTGATGAAATTGCCAACCGGTATTACCTGTTTATTGTTGAGACTAACCAAATTATAAGCCCCCAGGGTTACATAAGCATAATAGCGGGAGGCTGCGGGCGGGTTTACAACATCATGGATCATAACCGCCGAAATAGCGTTTACAGCCTGATCGATATGCAGGTACGGAAGAATGTTTTTCTTACTCTTTTGCGCGTAAGCTACTGTGCTTATCAGCGTTAAAAACAATATGGATATTTGTTTGATCATTTGTTTTAATTTTGTTTCAGTGCCAAGCCTTAAGTCAATAGGTACTTAAGATTTAGTACTTGTAAAACTGCAGCGCCTGGCCCGATGCACCTATCATTACATAATTTGCACCGTTTATTTTTATTTCTGCGGCCGATTTTACGTCACCGTTTACCGATAGTCCGGCAACCTGTTGGCTTTGGTATGTGAAATTGCCTTTACCGTCGCCGGTAAGCAGGCAGCCATAATTTGCGTCAAAGCTCCCCAGTTTCAGGCGGTTATCTGAATGGTTGCCCAGCAGCAGCAGGTCCGTTTTGCCGTCATGATTAAAATCGCTGGTCAGGATCTCTGATACCGACGAATATTGGGCCTGCAATGGCAACCCACCTTTTACAAACTTACCACCACGGTTCATGAACAGGCATGTTTCAACCTCATTAGCTGTAAGCTTAGTGGCTTTAGCAAGCTCTTCGGGTGTAAAAATATCCTTCATAGTAGCATCGCAATAAGCTTTGTATGAAGCAAACCTTTTACGCATGGGGTAAATCTGGTCGTTCAGTTCGTCCCGACTTACAAAAGGGTAGCTTACGCCCTGTATATAAAAGTTAAAGAACGGATCTATTGAGCCGTTGCCGTCAAAATCAGCAAAATACATTTCGGCGGGCTCTGTTTGGCTGGCATGGATCTGCGTGTTTTCGCCAAGGTTCCCTGCTATGATATCCGGTTTGCCGTCGTCATCCACATCAGTAATGGTTAGCGTGTTCCAGAAACCGCTAACGGGATGATCAAAGTATTTGGCTGTTTCATCAACAAAACCGGCTTTGGTGTTAGTAAAAACCATGATAGGCATAAATTCGCCGCATACTACCAGGTCTTTACGGCCATCGCCATTCAAGTCGGCCCATTGCGCATCTTTGATCATACCTATGCCTGTAAATGGTGCATCGGTAATTTCAAAATGACCACCGCCCGTATTGGTAAGCAGGTAGCTTTTTGGTGCAGATGGATAAGAACCCGGTGTAACGTTTGATCCGACAAACAGGTCAATTTTTCCGTCGTTGTTATAATCACAAGGGCGCACACATGATTTACTGCTGGCTGTTAATATCGGGAGGGAGGTGCTTGAAAAACTGAAATTGCCTTTACCATCGTTTAGATAAAGCTTGTCCTGCAGCTCATTAGCGCCGGGTTCTAATAGTGAATAGCCGCCTTTGGCTATATACAGATCGGGGAAACCATCGCCATTGGCGTCAAAAAACGCCGCTGCTGATGTGTTTTCTTTGTTAACGTCCGATATCTCCTGAACGGCATAATTGCCGCCTGCTTTTTGAATAAATATTTTGCTCGGTGTATTCTGATCACCGGCAATAAATAGGTCGTCAAGACCATCTTTGTTTACATCAGCTTTGGCTATTACCGGTCCTGTTTTTGAGCTCATGAACAGCATCAAAGGCTGGCGTTTAAAATCGTTGATGCTATTTTCAGTATGAGTATAATCAATAGTCGGTTTAGCTAAACTAAAAACAGATTTGGTAATGGCTTTTCCATTGGTTTTAAATACAGGATTGCCTATTTTATAGGTAATGTTCAAGCGTTGATTTGCTTTAACATTGCTAAGCAATTGTGATGTTTGATCGGGCCAGATGATCCGTACTGAATCTGCCTGCTGCTGATTGCCTAATCCAAAATTTAAAACTGTGGATACGCACGAAAGATATCCCCTGTTAGGGTTAACCTCCTGGTACTGTACTTGCTTACCGCTATATACAAATACTTTTGAACCTATGGCATTGGTATTTCCTTCCGGTTGTTTAAGGTTTACAGCCAGGTAGTTCTTTTTACCGGTTTCCATGGTCATGTTTTGTAATATGGAAGCCTCGCTGTTGATATTATTGGTAACCAGGTCAAGATCGCCATCGTTATCAAGGTCGGCATAAACAGAGCCGCTGGAAATGCCACCTTTATTGATCCCCCAATCTTGTTTTTTATCG
The DNA here is from genome assembly GCF_049949235.1 of Mucilaginibacter sp. R-33. Lineage (NCBI taxonomy): Bacteria > Pseudomonadati > Bacteroidota > Sphingobacteriia > Sphingobacteriales > Sphingobacteriaceae > Mucilaginibacter > Mucilaginibacter sp. R-33. The sequence continues at coordinate 2,668,287 of NZ_CP188089.1, read as the reverse complement.
GTGAAGGTAAGGTTATGATTATTTTGGAAAATATAGTTTGACAGGGTAGTAGAGGGCATAGCTTTAACCAGGTCCATGAGCAGGAATGGTTCGCGGTTCATAGCTTTTTTTAGCTTATAATCGCCCCAGTACCGTAAAAAGTCCTTGTTGGTATAATCGCGGAAGTAACCATTGGAGATGAAGATATCCTTGTAGCCGTCGTTGTCAAAATCGGCAATAAGCGGGCACCAGCTCCAATCAGTATTGGAAACACCCGCCAACTGACCGATTTCGCTGAAAGTACCATCACCATTATTAACCTGCAGCATGTTGCGCATATATTGTTTGTACAGGTTCTGGTTCAGCATCAGCTCAAACGATTCGTAGTTTTCCTGTAGTTGCAACAGCTTTTGACGCCGGTTATCAGGAGGCAGCATGTCAAGCGTCATCATATCAGGAAGGCCGTCATTATTGATATCAGCTATATCAACCCCCATTGAAAATTGTGACAAATGTTTGAAGCACTTTTTACTATCCTCGGTAAAAGTGCCGTTTCCGTTGTTTATGTAAAGGTAGTCGGGTTCGTTGTAATCGTTGGTTACATAAATATCCTGTAATCCATCTTTGTTCATATCAGCTATGGCAACCCCAAGGCCAAAGGTGAGGGGATTTTGAATGATGCCCGCTTTTTTGGATACATCAACAAAATGACCACCCTGGTTTTCAAAAAGTTTATTGCTGGCCAGTTCGTCGGTTTCGGCTTTGGCCTGTGCAAATTCAAGGTTGCTGATTTTTTTAACGTTATGGTCAAGCAGGAACATATCCAGCTTGCCATCATTATTATAGTCAAAAAATACAGCCTGGGTACTATAGCCGGGATCATCAAGGCCGTATTGTTTAGCCATTTCAACAAATTTGCTGTTGCCTTTGTTGATGAAAAGCTGGTTGCGGCGTTTGGCATTATCACCGAGGCCGGAGTAACACACATAAATATCCAGGAGACCGTCGCCGTTAACATCGGCCATGGTAACGCCGGTTTTCCAGTCGCCGGGCCTGCCCGCGAGGCCGCTGCCGGCTTGCTGGGTAATATCTTTAAATTTCAGATTCCCTAAGTTGAGGTACAGTTTATTTTGACCAAGGTTGCTGGTAAAAAATAGGTCTTCGAGGCCGTCATTGTTGATATCGCCAACGGCAACACCGCCGCCATTGTACAGGTACTCATAGGAGAGCACATTGAGCTTTTCGTCCTCAACCAGGTCATTGCGGAATTTAACACTGGTTTCCTCGGGTGTACGCAGCTTAAAAAGCGTCTGCTGCGCATTACTGTACATACTTTGTAATGTAAACAGGGCGACAGTACAAAATGTAAAAGTGTTTAACCTTTTAAGTTTAAAATTAACCAGGGGAGAAGAACAACACATTATCAACAGATTTTATTTTTTCCGGATCGCAGGGGGATTTAAATTTACTTATTTGAATTGATAATTGCCACCGGATTATTAATCCTTTTTATTGTAAAAACTAAAAAACAAGGCTATGAAGCCATAGCCTTGTTTTTAAAGAGAATTATATAGAGGTATTATTTATCCCACCATACGCGTGACGAAAATTTATCGCCACCTGATAATGATTGAACGCCGCTTGCCAAACCATTAGGGTTTGTTGATTGGAGCGTAATTGGATAAATTACACGACGCGGGATCTCAGTATCAAACTGAGATGGATATTTAACCGGGGTTAAGACAGGGAAACCTGATCTTCTCCAGTTTGTCCAATTTTCGTTGAACATAAATAGTGTTGAAGTTTCAACCCAATATTCGGTATTAATTTGCTGCAAAGCTGATGCGCCAAGCGGGTGGGTAGCAACATACGCAGTTATCGCAGCGTCGCTGATAGTGGCGGCTGTATTAATCTGCGCTATCGACTTCATATCGGCAGCTAAGGCGTTAGCGTAGTGTGTAGCCGCGCTGCCGCCTACGCTCCAGCCTCTTGTCGCTGCTTCGGCCAATAATAATTCAGTTTCGCCGTAAGTTAAAAGCATATTGATAGTGCTTCTATCAACCGGGTTAATATTACTTGATGATGTGTAATAAACCTGTAAACGCGGACGTGAATATTTACCCAACGGAGCGGGAGCATCTTTTTCAACAGCTGGATCAGCAGGAGTTGCTCCTGGATAATTCGGATCGGTAGTTACATCGGTAGAGCCGCCGTTTAAGTCCAGCCCGTTTGGTAAACCAATTTGTTTTGAATAGCTGTTATCACCTGCTACGTTTTCGGTTTCATTTGCTTTTTTACCATTACCTGTAGCAATTTCGGCAATCGCGCTAACACGAGGATCTGTTGTTGATTTCATAAAACTGATCAGGGTTTTTGACCAGCGTACTTCGCGAAAATCATCCACAGTTAATAAAGCGTTAACTATAGCGTTTGCATAATTGTTAGTATTATCGGTTTTTACTTTCGCATTATCATCGATGCTGGTCATAGTACCTGCCGCAGCGGCCTTTTCAACATATTTTTGAGCTGTCGCCGGGTCAACTTTAGTTAGTCTCATAGCTACGCGTACCATTAACGAGTAACCAAATCTTTTCCACTTGTCAATATCGCCGCCATAAAATAAATCAGAACTTGGCTTGTCTTTGGCTGGATTCAAAGCGGTTAGGGCCGCATCGAGATCGGTTAACATAGCTGTATAAATAGCCTGCTGTTTATCGAACTTAGGGAAGAAAACGCCTTGTTTAGCCTGGCCTGCTTCTGAGTAAGGCACATCACCATAAGTATCTGTTATACGTTGTACAATCAATACTTTCATAATGGTAGCAATGTTGTTCAGATTGTCATATCCGGTTTTGCCTTTAGTTAGATTTTTTATTTCCTCTACGTAGGTTTCAGCACCATAACCTTCGCTGTAAACGCGACCTATGTAATCGTTAAACGATCCGCTTTGCTGGTATTTATCTCCGTTGCCATAGTAGCTGAATGTTGACGCTAATGACTGTGTCCACATACTTTGAAACAGCAGTTGCGAGTAACCCGTTTGCGAATAATTCAATTGTGCCTGGGCCAGCAAAAAGTTTGGATTAAACTGATCGGCTGTCGTAGCGTTAGGGTCGGTATTTATCTTAGTGAAGTCCTTGGTGCAACCTGTTGTAAACAACGTTGCTGCCAGGCAAAGGCCACTATATATAAGTCTCTTTTTCATCTCCGTTATTTTCTAAATTTAAAGTTAACATTAATACCGAATGTGCGGGTTGCGGGTAAGCTGGTACCTTCAATGCCTGCATAGTTGATATTGTTTGAGAAGCCTGATTCTGGATCGATGTTATCAGAATGTTTCATGATAGTCCAAAGGTTACGACCTACTGCAGAAACCGTGATGGCGTTGAATGGTGATCCATTCAGGAAACTGCTGGTAAAGGTGTAGCCAAAAGTAACCTGGCGTAATTTGATAAAATCGCCGTTTAACACGTTAAGTGCTGAAACATTGTATAAACCTTTTTGGTAGTAGTCCTGCGCGTCAACACTTTTTGTATTTGGAGTACCTGCTTCGGTAACACCTTTACCAACCACGCCGCCTTCACGTCCGTCCAGAGTGATTTTGTTTAAACCGCGGAAGATACTGTAAGCATTGGTTGCAGACAGAATTTTGCCACCGAAACGGTAATCAACAAGGAATGACAGGTTGAAGTGTTTGTAGCTGAAGTCGTTGTTTAAACCACCATATATTTTGGGTACGGTTGAACCCATTGGGATACGGGCCGTGGTTTCAGGATAACCGTTTGCATCAAAAATAATGTTGCCACCCGAATCGCGTTTGTAATCGTTAGCCATAATTTGAGGGCCAGGCAAGCCAACAACATAAGCAAGGTTGGCATTTAATGGCCTGTAAGTACCTAAAGTTTGTGTAGTACCGAAGTCGTCTGTTTTTAACACTTTGTTTTTAACATAGGTAAAGTTAATTGACGGCGACCACGAAAAAGTTGAAGTTTGTACAGGGGTACCTTTAATCTCAACTTCCACACCGCGGTTTTGGAATGATTGTGTACCTATAAGGCGGGTGTTGAACCCTGCTGCCGGGTCAAGCTGGCTGCGCAACAGTTCGTTATGTGTTTTTCGGCTAAAGTAATCAGCGTCGACACTTAAACGACCGTTAAAGAATTTCAACTCTGTACCAATTTCCAACTCGTCAAGCGTGTATGGTTTTAAATTAAGGTTATACAAATCCAGCGAGTAATTTCCAATGGTAGTACCGTTGATTTGATTGCCTAAGTTATAGTAAGCCGATGTGCTGTACGCTTTGTCAGGCTCACCGCTGGTTTTAGCATATGATACGCGTAGTTTGCCAAAATCAAGTGTAGGAAGCTTCAACAGATCTGAGAATAGGAAGCTTGCTGAAACCGAAGGCGTAAAGATGCTCAGGTTATTAGCCGGAAGCTTTGAATAAGCATCATACCTGCCGGTTGTGCTCAAAGTAAGGAAGCTTTTAATGTTGAAATCGGCCGTATAATATGCTGAGTGAACTTCCGATTTGTTGAATTGGTAGTTTGCGGCGTTTTTAACACTTACGTTACTATAGCTGTAGAAGAATGGTAGTGTAAACGGACCTCCACTTAAGCTTGTGTATTCGTACTGGTTTTTGCGAATGTTGGCACCCGCCGAAAAGTCAAAAGCGAGTAAATCCTTTACAATAGTATGTTTTACACCAACCAAACCGTCGGCATTAAACTCAAAGCTCTGTGCTGTTGATTGTTCATCCAAACCACCCATTAAACCGGTGTAATAAGCGGTACCGGTAGGGGTAACTTTAAAGCGGCTATCATTAATGTTATCATAACCTAAACGGGCCTGCGCGTAAATCCAGTCGGTAAAGTTGTAACGGGCGGTTAATGACGAAATTAAACGTTTACGACCAGTATTGTTTATAAAGTTGTTAGCCGCGAAGTAAGGGTTGGTAACATAAGGGTCATCTGTCCATACCTGTTCATAGCCATTAGCCGCTATGCCCGGGCTTAAGATAGATTGATTGATGTTTGGCGCAAGGAACCAGATGTTGTTAGGGTTACCCGGACCGTCGCTCAAACTTGGCCTGTTTTTTGAATTTTCGATCAAATAGTTGGCAACCACAGCTATGTTCAACTTCGGTGTAACATTTTGGTTTACGTTTAAGTTGAATGTTTTCCTGCCTAAACTGCTGTTGCGTATAATTGAACCTGCATTCAAATCAGAAACTGACAAACGGAAGGCTCCGTTTTCGCCGCCGCCGTCAAATGATACGGTATTAGTATAAGTGTTACCTGTACGGTAAAAGTTTTGCAGGTTGTTAGTACCTGCGGCAGAGTAAGGATATGATTTACCATCAAATTGTATGGTATTAGAGCCATCCAGTTTTGAACCCCATGCTAAACGGCTTGATTGCTGCGCACCATCGACGGAGGCAGGTTTTACGCCATGTTGTCCCTGGCCATAGGTGGTTTGAAAATCAGTTGTGTTATTAACTTTATCGGCCTGGTAGTTGGTATTAAATTCAACACCGAAGCCCGAATTTTTTTTGCCGCCCTTGGTGGTAATCAAAATTACACCATTTGATGCACGGCTACCATACAGCGCAGATGCCGATTGACCTTTTAATACCGTAATGGTTTCAACGTCATCTGGGTTGATGTTGCTGATACCGTCACCGTAGTCGGCACCGCCCCATTCGCCCGATGAACCACGTTGAGTATTATCCATTGGTACGCCGTTAATTACAAATAATGGAGAGCCCGCACCGCCGCTGGTAACGCCACGTAATAAAATACGAGCTGATGAACCCGGGCCACCGCTAACACCGCTGATGCTTACACCGGCAACGCGGCCTTCTAATGAATAGGCAACGTTGGTTTCTTTAGCTTTATCAAGCAGATCGCCTTTTACAGTCGTTACAGCATAACCTAATTTTTTCTCTTCCTTTTTAATACCCAAAGCCGTTACAACTACCTCATTAAGGTTGGTGTTTGATTTTAGGGTAATGGTAATAGTTGATTTACCGCCTACCGCTACATCTACAGTTGCGTAGCCTATGTAACTTAACGTTAACACAGTGTTTGGCTGAACATCAAGCGTAAAGTTACCGTTGGCATCGGTTTGTGTACCTGTAGTGGTGCCTTTGATCCTGATGCTTACGCCTACAAGGGGTTCGCCTTTTTCGTCAACTACCTTACCGGTAAGTTTAGCGAAGTTTAAGTTAAAATTATAGTTTGATTTGGCTTTTGCTTTTGGCGCTTCAGCAGCCGAAGCCTGCACGTTCAAGAGCACCATACCTGCAAGGGCAAATTTACACAGGTTGAGGGATTGTGATACCCATGGCCTGTGTACACCCACCGGGTGTTTGAAAAATTTCATATTTTATTGAATTTAAAGGGAGTTAATAGCGAAGCGCCCTGGAAGCACAACGCAGTTATAAACATTCAAAAATCTTTTTCGGGGCAGTAATTCCCTCCGGGTAATTATCGCCTGTAGCGGGGAGAGTAAGCTTTTTTTACATAGGCATCAGTTTTCCTGGGTTTATTAATAATGTCATATAGTTTGGTTAATGATCACTGTGCTAAAGGAAATCTATCCTTTGTAGGGAGCACTATGGTGATTTAAAGTGAGGACAATTAAATTTCAGTGATTGCCTACAAACCCATGAAAAATATTTTGCAATTATTAATTACCGGTATTTTAAACTGCATAAGGAGTAAACAGGGAGATAGGGGGCGGCGTGATATTAATCATGTAATGACGGATAGTCGTTAGTCTTAACTTCTAAGTCAAAAAAGACTAAACTTAACTTTTTACTTGAGACTTAGTACTATTAACTTAACACTAATATTGCCCGCTGCCTGACATGATCATGGATGCAAGCTGTTCGTCGCGGTCATAAATATCTTTGCGGAAATTGAGCCGGTTATTCCTGTCGGTAAAGGCGGTAAAATAGGCTATAAATACAGGCATCTTTTGTTTGAGTGTAACCTGCTGTTGTTTACCTAAATGCATGGCTTTATTAATGCGGGCAGTTGTCCAGGTGCTGTCGTATTTCAAAAGAAATGAAGCCAGTTTTACCGGTTCGCCAACGCGGATACAGCCGTGGCTAAACGCCCGGGACGATTCGCCAAATAACGACCTTGAAGGCGTATCGTGCAAATAGATACTGTAACTATTGGGGAACAGGAATTTTACCAGCCCCAAAGAGTTTGCCGGTCCGGGTTTTTGCTGAATTACCGGAAGTCCGTTTTCCCGGCCGGTAATGACCATATTATGCTCGTTAAGATAATTTGGGTTGCTGCTCATGGCCGGCAACACTTCATTGCGCACAATACTTTCGGGCAGGTTCCAGTAAGGACTGAATACCACGTACTGCATTTCGCCGTAAAATATTACTGTTTGATGTACTTTTTCCCCCACCACCACATTGCAGCTCCATAATAAGCTATCGGCATGGTAAACGTGCAGTTTAAATTCGGGGATATTCACAGCGAGGTAGTCGGTAGTTAAACTTACAGGCAGCCAGCGGCAGCGCTCCATGTTTACAATGATCTGTTTGATCCGTGATTTGAGCGGTACATTCATTTCGGCCATAGTTCCGGGACCGGGCAAGCCATCGGCGCTAAGGCCGTGCCTGAGCTGGAATTGGGTTATGGCTGCTTTGAACCCGTCATCAAACTTATTGTTGAGCGTATCGCCTTTAAAATCTTCCAGTTTATATAGGCGGGCTTTTATGCAGGCAACTACAGCCGACGAGTCGCCGGGTTTGAGTTTTTTGCTGATAATAATTGGTTCCCAGCTCTCATGGGCATCAAGCCGGCGGTATTTGGCCAGAAAGCTTTTTAGCAGATCGTACTGACGGTATACCGGCTCGCTTATAGCAGGGGTTTTCGAAGGTCTTTTTAAGAGCGTATCCAGGTAATCATCATATGCTATCTTCTTACGCGGCAGGAACCAGTTTACCGAACGGCTAACCGAATCGCTCATGCCCCGGAAAGCCAGTTTTGAAAACGCGAAATATTGGGCAGTGAGCATTAACTCGGTGCCGATATCAGGTTTTTTGACCCTTGTTTTTGAATGATTGTCAAATATCAGGGAGTCTAAATTTTTTTGATAGGGGATACCTTTATATATGCCTTCATTTTGCAGGTTCATAAGCCTGTCGTTCAGGTTACCGGCCTGTTCAATTAAGATGCCTTTTTCATACCACGCATAGGCAAATTTACGCTTACGGTAAAAACTCCGCAGATCCTGCTCATAGGGAGCCAAAGCGGGATGGCTTTGCAGAAAAACGGCAATGCGCGTGCTGTCAAATACAAGTTCCGTTTGATCACTAAAGTTACCCGGAATGGTTTTTGTCCATTCCTTGGCCATTTTCTTTTTTAGGGAATCGGCTTTAGAAAGGAGATGTTTTTTGGTGTTGTTTTTACAGTTAGAAAGGACTAAAACACTTAAAGCAAGTACGATAATATATTGTGGTTTCAGCCTGTTCTGCATAGTTAATTTATTAGTTATACGGAACGTAAATGAAAAGATTTTGTTTTGGAAAAGGAAAGGGTACTGAATGTTAACCGATATAAAATACCCGTAGAGCACAGGAAATACCGATATTGAAAAAAAGGATGAATATTTTTTAAATAAACACTACTAGGTTTATGGATATTATAGTATATTTGTTGTGTGACATTCAAAAACAGATGACAGGCAACAGTTTAATCAGCAGCAACAAATATGCACCAGCCGAAAACCGGGGGCTGTACATGCCCATGTGTTGCTGTTGTTGAAATTCTCTCCAATACAAGATAAGCTGTTACGCACCTTTAAATTTACTGACCTCAATTAATATATTTTTATGAATACATCCCGCAATAAACAATTAAGCAACGCCATCCCGCCGGGCTTGCTCATGCGTTACCGGATAATTTATGGATTATGCCGTTGTTGTTGAACAATACAACTCAACTACGATTACCTAAAAACATTATCCATAACATCATAAATCTATTTTAAAATGCAAACCACAAATAATAATAAATATCCTTTTTTTGACCTGCTTGAAGTTGTTGCCGAACCCGATCTTAAGTTTCGTAAGCTGAAATCATTACATCCTGTAAAAGCGGGCAATTTGGTCCCTGAATTTAAGTTAAGTAACGATTATAGCCGCTGGCAGCAATTTTACAATGGCGCCGAAACACATGGGCCTGTTTCGCAAAGAAATTTATTAAATAAACCGCTGGTTATTTCTTTTTATTCGCGTCATTGGGGGCAGCAAGGTCTGGCGCAACTTAAACAACTGAATAATTTGCAGCATGAGGTTAAGGCAAGCGGCGGCAACCTGCTTATTATTAGTGATGAGCGCACCGAAGAGCTTGAAAAATGGGCCTGGGAGCAAAGCCTCACCCTTAATTTTTATCACGATGCCGATAAAGAATTAGCACAGCAGTTCAGGGTTTATTCTGACGATTACCCGGTGTGGGACAGGTTTTCGGGCATCGACGAAAATGCGCCGTTATTGGCCACCTATATTATTGAACCATCAAAACAGGTCATCTACAGCCATATCGATTGGGATTTCCTGGGCACTTTTTCTGCCGAAGACATCATCAGCACTGTTTATGAATCAGCATTGATCAGCAATAGCCGCAGATCGGCATAAGCACCAGGAGGTTAAACGTCTTACATAACGGCAATCTTATAAGTGTTTGCTAAGCGCACTTATAAGATTGCTTCTTACTTTCCGAATAATATTTTTATTAGTCTATTAATTCAGGTGCCCATCCCGTAGCCTGGCCTTATAATAACTTGGCGTAATGCCCTCTATCTTTTTAAATGCCCGGCTAAAGTAGTTAAGGTTATTGAACCCGGCTTTAAAACAAGCTTCAGAGATACTGTTATGCGGATTGTTCATGAGCTGCTTGGCTAATTGCAGGCGCTCTTTAATGATATAGTCAACCGGCGAAATTCCCAGCTCGTGCCTAAACGCCCGGAAAAAGCTGGCTTTGCTCATAAAGGCCATCTGGCTCAATGCATCAATATTAAGCTTATCGCTTAAATGCACCCTAATGTATTCCAGTACATAGGCAAATCGGCTGCTGCTTGATAACTCATGCAGGTTATCGCTGATCTCGTTAATGTTTTGCATCTGCATAATGCGGATCAGCAACTCTTTTAAAGTGAGGTTGGCCAGTACATCTTTAGTTAGTGCATCGCCGGTACTGATGCGGATGAGTTTATTAATGAGCTGGGCCAGCTCATAATTATTAAAAAAATGGAACTGATTATAATTCAGCTGCCATACCCGCTTATCTTCCCTTGGGTAATTCTCATTTAAAAAATCAAGTGTATTGGTAATTTCTTGGTGGTTGATGGCCAAAGCGGTGCACTGTGACGGCTGGTTGATGGTAGCCTCCGGGAAATCGATTTTCATTGTAATATTTGGCGGAACGATAACTGTTTCACCAGGCAGATAATCGAAACCGGGTTTATCAAACAGGTGCATCACTTTTTTGCCGCGCAGCATGCTTGTTATTACCAGGTCGCTAAAAGTTAAGGGCACCAGTTCGCTGCGCTCAAAAGTTTCAAAAACGTTGAGCTCGCAATGGTTCATGGTGTAAGCCCTGCGGTTTTCAACCAGGGTATTCAGTTCTTTTCCGTGTGAGAGGCTTAGTGGAGATAACAGGCTTTTGTTATTCATAGCCGTTTATAATTTATACCAAATTAGGCATACTTATCCTGATTAACAAGCGGGTGCAAAAAATGCGACCATTGTGCTATCATTTGAGAGCATAATGCAAATGCCCTATAGCGAGGTAGTTCTACATTAGTGTTACCAAAAAACCATAAAAATTATGAGCGCTGTTTCTAAGCCATCCTTCAAGGATAAGTACGACAATTTTATCGGCGGCAAATTTGTTCCGCCCGTTAAAGGCGAATATTTTGATAATGTTTCGCCTATCGACGGTAAAGTATTCACCAAAGCTGCACGATCAGGAAAGGAAGATGTTGAACTGGCTCTGGACGCCGCTCATGCCGCATTCCCGGCATGGGGCAAAACTTCAGCAGCGCACAGGGCATTGCTATTAAATAAAATAGCCGATGTTATTGAAGCCAACCTGGAGTTTTTGGCTGCTGTAGAATGCATTGATAACGGAAAAGCCATTCGTGAATGTCGCGCTGCCGACTTGCCGCTGGTGATTGATCATTTTCGTTATTTCGCTGGTGTAATTCGTGCCGAAGAAGGCGGGATTTCCGAGCATGATGAATATACCGTAAGTATTTGTTTAAATGAGCCGTTGGGTGTGGTAGGACAAATCATTCCCTGGAATTTTCCGCTGTTGATGGCTACCTGGAAAATTGCCCCTGCGCTGGCTGCAGGTAATTGCTGTGTTGTAAAACCGGCCGAACAAACCCCGACATCCATCATGGTATTGATGGAATTGATCCAGGATATTTTGCCGCCGGGTGTTTTGAACATTATCACCGGTTTTGGTCCGGAGGCAGGTAAGCCGCTGGCTTCATCGCCAAGGGTTGCCAAAGTTTCTTTTACGGGCGAAACCACAACCGGCCGCTTGATTATGCAGTACGCATCTGAAAACCTCATCCCGGTTACGATGGAGTTGGGCGGAAAATCGCCAAATATCTTTTTTGAATCGGTGGCCGATGCCGACGATGAGTTTTTTGACAAAGCCGTTGAAGGCGCCGTATTATTTGCCCTTAACCAGGGCGAGGTTTGTACCTGTCCGTCGAGGATCCTGGTACACGAAAACATCTACGATAAATTTATGTCGAAGGTGATAGAACGCACTAATGCTATCATTATGGGCAACCCGCTTGACGGGAATACCATGATGGGTGCGCAGGCATCTAACGATCAATACGAAAAAATCCAGTCGTACCTGAAAATTGGTAAAGAAGAGGGAGCAGAGGTACTTTGCGGCGGCGAGGTTAAAAAGCTTGATGGTGAGCTGGAAGGCGGCTATTATATCCAGCCTACGTTATTTAAAGGCAATAACAAAATGCGCATTTTTCAGGAGGAGATCTTTGGTCCGGTGGCTTGTGTAACCACATTCAAAACTACTGAAGAAGCCATCGCGATAGCCAATGACACACTGTACGGGTTGGGTGCCGGTGTGTGGACCCGCGATGCGCACGAGCTTTACCAGGTGCCGCGTGCTATACTGGCCGGCAGGGTTTGGGTAAATAATTACCATGCTTACCCGGCACATGCGCCGTTTGGCGGCTATAAAAAATCAGGTTTTGGTCGCGAAAATCATAAAATGATGCTTGGTCACTACCGTCAAACAAAAAACATGCTGATCTCATATAATAAGAACAAGCTGGGATTTTTTTAATCCCGGCTTTAATCCCCCCGTTCCCCAGACTTGCGAAGTTTCTGAAACTTCGTAAGTCTTTATGTGTTTGAATATTTCTTTACTTATCTGCTTCTTCGCGCGAAATTTGAAGACATGATCAAAAGAGTAACCATAACCCCCGAAGCTTCACAGCTGATAGCCGAACTCAAATCCCGCTTTGGCGACCTGATGTTTCATCAAAGCGGTGGTTGCTGCGATGGCTCATCGCCTATGTGCTTTGAAAAGGGCGAGTTTAAACTCGGCGGCAGCGATGTGAAAATAGGAGAGGTGGATGACTGTGAATTTTGGATGAGTAGGGACCAGTTTGAATACTGGCAGCATACCCAGCTCCAGCTCGATATTACCAAAGGCCGTGGTTCAAGTTTTTCAATAGAAATACCGACGGGTTTTAGGTTTATGATCCATTCAAGATTGTTTACCGAAGACGAGTTGAAAGATTTAGAACCGGTGAGTTTTATAGATTAGCCTTCTCCAAATCTCTTACTGCTCTGCCTGCACCTTATCCAGCTTATCCATGATCTCTTTTGTATACTTTATTGATAAAGCTTTCTTAAAATACTTTTCGGCATTTGCTTTATCCCCACGGGCTAAAAAGCAATCGCCCATACTGTCATAAACGTTGAAGTTTTTCGGGTAATTATCTATGTTCACCTGGAAAAACATGGCCGCTTTTTCATAATCTTTTTGTTGCAAAAACGCGTAGCCTATGCTATTCATCTCCGGCTCGGGGGGGCGTACGGTGTAACCCATTTCAGCGGACATCATTTTGTAATGGGCAGTTATCATTTGTCTTAGCTGCACGGCATTATACTGTTTATCAAAATATTGGTTATAAGGCTGGTTTCGAGGAAAGCGGTTGTTTTTGAAAATAAACCGTAAGGCATCATACTCAGCATTGAACGAAACTGAATTATGATCGTCATCGGGATAATACTTTTTAGCCCATTGCAGATTGTTTGTTTTATTGACAGAAAGATCATCAGCTAGTTTCATGATAGACCGAATATGATGTGATATTTCGGCCGTGTCCTTTTTTACTTGTATAGTATCCATACCTGCATTCATCGTATTAGCAAAACCGAGGAAAAGCTTTTTACCGCCAAAATTCTTTTGCTTAAGGATAATTGTTGCTTGTTTAAGCAAATTGTCGTTATCATAAAACATGCTGGGATCTATAGCCACGTAGGCATTAAAAACCTGTGTATGTTTTGATAATAAATTGATTACCGTTAATCCTCCCAACGAATGACCGATCATAGTGCGATAGGGCGCAGTTGGATTTGTTTTGTCGATATATGGGATTAGTTCTTTTTCCATAAAGGCGGCAAAGTTTTCCCCTCCGCCTGATGACTTGTCCATAGCGCTGCTGGTAGGCGTAAGGTCCCGGGTACGATTTCCGGGTGTATTCAAAATACCAACTATGATCATTTGCGGCAGCACCGTATTGCCTGCAGTTGCGCTAAGTTCTTTGATCATAGTAACCAGCGACATGAAATGATCATCGGCATCTAAAACGTACAAAACCGGAAATTCCGGTTTTGAAAAGTAGTTAGTATCATATCCTGGCGTATAAACCCAAAGTGGTCGTTTTTCTTTCAGGATGTTGGAATAAATGGTATCCACCCTCCCCAAAACTATAGGTTGCTGCGGTGGCTGCGCCTTCAACAGGTATGCAATGGTGAGATGAATCAGTATCAGGATAAGCTTTTTCATGTGGCTGTTGATTTTCTGATTCAATGGTACAGCAACAATATGACCTTCAGAATTAAATGTGACGAATGTTGTCGTTGGCGTGACGGAAATAATTTGGAGCTTGTTTTCGTTTAAAAAAAGGACCGAAAACATGTTTTGGTAAGTTTTTGTTAGTTATTACAATCATTCATAAAATTATCGCCGTGCTCAATACTTATAATACTGCCCGTAAAAAGAACAGCTTAACAAAGTTTGAGACGTTGATATTCGGATTAATGATCGTGTTCACTATAGGGGCTATCATACTCTTCTTCATTGATAAAGGATATTTTGAGATGATATACAATCGCTATGGCGGTTTTATAGGATACTTCACGGTATTGTTGTTACTTGTAATTTTTGTAGTGTCGGCAGCATATATTGTAAGGCTTTCGCGCTATCGCAGCATCCAGTTTTGTGTGGTTTTAATTTTAACCGGGATAGCAAGCCTGTTTTTCATCACCGAAAAAATGAGCAGTTTACCCGACCTTTTTCATCTGTCAACCCATTCGCTTTTTAAAGCCAACACCGCAATATTGGGGGCAAATGCAAATGGAATAATTAAAATTAATGAGACCGGAAAAATTGTGCTCTATTGGACTTTGATAGCTGCAAGTGCTTTTTACTTTTTGATATTGCCGTTTATATATCGGAGTAATTTTAGGGCTAAACGCTTTATTGATAGAATCGGAATTCCTATCCCTCACCGCAACCACGTTATCGCAATAATTATATTAACTATTTTGATAATGCTATTTTCGGCAGTAAACGAGTCGGAAGTTTTACCATTTGATTTTGCTGCAATATTTTTGCTGATACTGCTTTGCCCGGAAAATATCGGTGTTTTCAGGCGATAGTCATATTTTTTTGTAACACTTTAAATTGTTTTTTTAGGCTCCGTTTAATCCGATCATTTACTGCAACTTTGTAATAAACCTTTCAGTTACAACCTTATAAAAATATGGCTACAGTTTCATTGGGCAGCCCGGCAGGCAAATGGATCATGGTTTCGGCTATACTGGCTTCGGCCATGGCATTTATTGATGGAACAGCGCTTAATGTGGTGCTGCCGGCATTACAACAAAGCCTTGATGCCAAGGGAGCTGATCTCTTTTGGATCCTGAACGCTTACCTGTTGATGCTTGCTTCGCTTATTTTAATAGGCGGCTCGCTTGGCGATAAACTGGGGCGGAAGAAGGTATTCATGATCGGGATCTTTATTTTTATAACCGGATCGGCCCTTTGCGGGCTTTCACCGGGCGTTTTTTATCTCATCGTTTTCCGGATCATACAAGGTATTGGAGGCGCACTAATGATTCCGGGGAGCCTTTCGCTTATTTCATCATCCATTGATGCTAAAGAAAGGGGCAAGGCTATCGGAACATGGTCGGCCATTACCACGGTAGTTACAATGGGCGGCCCGGTATTGGGTGGCGCCTTAGCTGATGCCGGTTTATGGCGGTACATATTCTTTATTAATATACCCATAGGGATAGTAGCTTTACTCATCCTGTGGCGCAAGGTTGCCGAAAGTAAGGATGATAATACCGATCAAACCATTGATTTTCCCGGGGCTATTTCTATTGCATCAGGGCTTGCTTTGCTAACATTTGGTTTTCTGAGGATGCCGGCGGTAGGTTTTAATAGCTGGCAGGTTTATGGATCATTAGCCCTGGGTTTATTATTGCTCATTGCTTTTATTTACATAGAAGGTACAAGCAAACATCCCATGATGCCGCTAAACCTGTTTAGCAATAAAACCTTTAGCGGGATAAACCTGCTTACATTTTTTCTGTATGCGGGTTTGGGCGGCGGTATGCTGTTCATATCGCTAAACATGGTGCAGGTGCAGGGGTATAGCCAGCTGCAATCTGGGTTAACATTTTTGCCTTTTACTGTGCTCATGATCTCAATCGCACGTTATGCAGGAGCTATTGCCGATAAAAAAGGCCCGCGTTTATTGCTCATCATCGGTCCGGCTTTGGCGGGAGCAGGGTTACTAATGTTGTCGTTCATTAAGCAAACTACAGGCCCTTCCGATTATTGGACAAGCTTTTTCCCCGGCGTACTTGTTTTTGGCTTCGGCATGTCATTAACGGTAGCGCCGCTTACGGCAACGGTAATGGGATCGGTAAGTGATCATTTTTCGGGTACAGCGTCGGGTATTAATAATGCTATGACCCGCATTTCGAATGTTTTTGCCAATGCCATTTTTGGTGCCCTGGCAGTTTTGTTTTTTTCGGGAGCGATGCAGGGGGAGTTGAAAAAGTTATCCCTTAATGAAAAAGATAAAAAGACGGTTATGGAACAATCGGCCAACTTGGGCAATGCTAAAGTGCCCGCCGGCATCGACGGAACCAATAAAAAGGCAGTCGAGATTGCCTATCACAACGGATTTATTTCAGCCTATGGCAATATTATGCGGATCTGCGCCGGCCTTGGTTTCCTGGGTGCACTGATGTCGGTTATTTTTATCAGGAATAGTGCTGTTAAGAAGGAGTGATTGTTTTTGAAAAGACGTATATAGAGTTAGGATGCCTCTACGCAGAGCCTAAAAAAATCAGATCGGGGTTGCAACCATTTGTTTATCACCGTCGTCTACCTTACAAATCCATCTAAAGCTTATTGTTATGTTCAAATCGATATTCTCCAGAAATTTTGCAAAACTCGTTGCCTTATGTTTTTTATGCTTTGTTGCCGTTAGCGTATCTGCCCAGGATAAAACCAAAACGATAGGCAACAAACCCCGAAGCGGCTCATCCAATAATACCTTCGATGCTGTTAAAGGTGCGCAGGTTGGTATTGAAATGAATGCTGGTAAAAAGCAGGTACAATTACTTACGCTGAACTTTCATACTCAAAACCGGTCAAACGATAGCATCCCTTTTAAAGTAAATGTTTACCAAATGGCCGGGAAGTTTCCAAATGAAGCTAATTTGGTTAAAGATGAAATAAAAGGCTACATTAAAAAATACGACAATGTGGAAAACCATCAATTAACCACTGTCGACTTATCGCCATACAATGTTAAAGTGGCCGGTGATATCGTGGTTTCTATTGAATTTTTGACAACTAAAACCAACTCCAACGTTGGATTTGCCTGCGGCTTATTTAACGGTGGTACTTTTCATAAGGATGGTGAAACCCAACCTTGGAAGAAGATTCCGATTGTAGGTGTTGATTTTAATGTACTGGTGAAAAAGTTGAAGTAGATGTTCTTCTAAATCTCCCCTAAAAGGAGAGACTTTTAAGAATGCGTTCATTGCAAACGAGCGCAGCAAAATACGCTAAATTGTCTTCTTTAAACCCTGCGAGGCTTACTCAAACAATTCCTGTTCATCAGTATAATATGTTTTCCGCGATGCTTCGTTAATTATGATTGCGGCGCCTGTTGGGCTATGCTTTTTCTTTGAATTGTGAATATACATGAAATCACGAACTTCACCGTTAATGATGTCGGGGTTTGATTTCAAAATGCTTTTTTCGGCATTTTCCAGTACTTTTTTTATTGACTGAGTCAGGTTTTTTAGTTTGGCTTCCGGTATTTTACTGCTTACGGAGAACGGTGAAATGCGGGCATGCCACAAAATTTCATCGGCATAAGCGTTGCCGATGCCTCTCATGATCTTTTGATCAAGCAGAACAGTTTTAATATTTGTTTTTGTTTTTGCCAGGCGCTTTTTCAAATATTCGGCATCGGCATCAAGCGCGTCGGGTACGTCCTTTTTTTCGGGGTTGAGGGTTGGCGTCGCTATCCCCTGGAAATCGGTCAGTACTAATCCGCTGCCATCATCAAAGTGCAGCTCGATGATGCTGTACTTGTTGTCGTTCTTGGTATCGAACAAAAACAGTTTACCGTGCAGCATCAGGTGCAGACCCAGTACATCGCCTTTGCTAAATTTAATGTGCAGTTCCTTCCCTTCGCGATATACTTTTTCGAGCTTTTGTCCGCTTAATACCTCGTTCAGTTCATGTACGCTAACATTTAGTTTTTTAGCGTTAGGTACTTCTATTTTTTTAACGGTTTTACCGGCAAGTATTTTTTGCAGGTTATGGCTAAAAGCCTGCAGATCGGGTAGTTCGGGCATAATATGTTGTTTTTATAAGTAACTTGTTGTTGTAATTAATGTTTGTTATCCGAGACCATTAAACTTTTTAAAACGTTGTATGGCGCTTTCAACAGACTGGTTTTGAGTCTTATTGAGTTTGTTAAATAGTTTAAGCTCAATATCAATATTCTTTTTGCCCATATTCCGGCTCCAGTTGCCAACCACCTGGTTATTGACCATTATAGTTGGGAAAAAGGTAATAGCCCCCATTTTATCCCGAAACCTGGCCGGTACCATGGCATCGCGATTTTTATACGCTATAATCAACTCATCGTAAACAGGCAGAAGGTAAGCTCCTTTTTGTTTTGCTGTATTGAAATCGACATCAGTATCCATCCAATAGCTTATCCCTTCAATGATGATATTACTTAGCCGGCCTTTATTTATTTCGATCCCGGTTTTGGCATCGGCGACAGTAAGGCCGCTCCAATGTACAAAATCATTTATTGTAGCCGGGCCATGGCTTGTAAAATACCGCAAAACCAAACGAGCTACCGCCTCGTCACGATCTATGGCCGGTGCCATTGGTGCACGTTCATCGAGCAGTGCGTAAGTAAATTGTTTACCCTGTCTTGCGCCACTGCAAATTAATTGCTCCAGTTCGGCTTTCATTAACAGTATCGTAAGCCTGAGATCGTCGGTAGCTATATCTGCCTCATGCAGGGCCGAAACAATTTCGGCACGGGTTAATTGTTTGCCGCCCTGCATGGTTTTTATAAATACATCAAAGCTTTTGTTAAAAATTGCATCGGTTACCTCCTGCTTTTTATACATCGCAGCATTGCCCGCGTTGATCCTTGGCGCCGTAAGGCTAAGCATCCAGCGGATGTCCTGAGGTAGAATAAAATGCCAGGTTGGTCTTAATACATGGGTTCGTAAAATAGCACCGGTGGTCATCGCTTTTTCCACGGCCCTGTCCGATGGAGATGACATACGTAACCCAATTGCCCATTTGGCATGGGCATATTCCTGCGCCTGCATGGCGCACATATAGCCAACCACCTCTTCGGGCTTTTTGAATTTATTGTGGTTAAGATGTTGGTTATAAACCCGGAGATTAGCTATATCACGTATGGTCATGTCTGTCTGCTTTGATACTATTCAAAATAAATATATATTAATGACAACTGTTTGTCAGCAGGAAAAATGATTTAATTTGAGAGGCTTATTTTGATGGACGGATGAACAGGATAGATCCTAATTATTTTGCAGGCGGGCTAATTGTCGGTATTGCTATTGGCTTAGCCTTGCACAGCGTTGGTATAGGTATAGCAATTGGTGTTGCCGTTGGTTTGTCTGTGGGCTTAAGAAAGAAGAAAGGGTAGGAAAGATTCTCCAAATTACAGCCTCACGAAGTTTGAAAAAATCGGTGAGGCTGTAATTTGGTAATTAAAAATCGTGATATAAATTTCTGAACGAGCTTCTTATTCCGAAGGTGATCATGGTGTTTTTTGAATCTTTCTGGTCATTTTTTTCCTGGCGGTATAATGCGCCGAGTTCCAGGCGTAAATTGTACTTTGGGTTAAGTATGTAAGCAACAGTTCCTTCACCATAATAAAGCTGTGTGCTTATACCCTGGCCTATGGTAGTTGTAGTATTTGCCGAAGGTATAAAAGGCTTGATAATTATTTTGCCGTTATTTTCAGCCTTTGTGGCATCAAGTCCATATTTGGCATAATTAAGTTGCCCCTGGAAATCAAACCGGCCAACCGAATAATTCAAAATGCCCAAAAGCTCCCTGAAGTTTGCTCCGTAAGGGTGGGCCAGAGGATCGCCGTAAAATGAATAACTGCTTATTGGTTGCTGGTTACTGTAAGTGTATGGCTTAACAGTGTTATATTCAAATAGATAGTTTAACCTTTTAACTTTAAAAATATCTGCGCCACGGATACCCAGTTGCCAACCGTTGGTGTTATCGGTACTGTTGCCCGAAAAGAAATCGCTGCCCTTGAACCTGTCGAACATGATCTGTCCATACAGCGCAGCTTTATCAAAGATCTTGTATTTGGCATTAAAACCTAAAAATACATTGTCTTTTTGATAACCACCCGGACCCAGCGAGCTTGCAAATAAAATGGGGTTCACAAAATTGGCGTCAAAGCCTGCCCGGTTGCCTTTGTTGTCTGCTTCGGGAGTTATCAGGGCGTTAAACATACCGAGCGACGCACGTTTGGTTATATTCCAGTCAATATAATGGAATAAAGCCCATTTGCGGCGGTTACTTCCAAAATTGTCAAATTTTGATGCGACATTATTGAGGTCTTCAATATAAGCCCACGCTACCATATAGCGTACGGGGCCAAGGTCGGCTGTAAGCCTGAGAAGCGGCATATTGGCGGCAAAGTCAGATAAGAGCACCGACCGGTATCCGTCACCAATAAACATTTTATCCTCGCCTAAAGTAATATTCAGTTTTTTTGTTATTGAATAAGAGAGTATTGCAGTTACGTACGACCAGTCTTGTGAGTTGCGTGGTTGGCCTGTATACTTCCTGGCATATGCCTGGCCGGGTATAAAACCATTTGTATTGACATAGTTGTTATAATACGATACAAACTTGGCCGAATTTTCAAAACCGCTTGTGTAAAATGAAAATTTACCGCCCACTGTTCCCCCAATTTGATATCCGCGTACATTTAAGTTGGTCGAATTACTGTTCGTGAAATCCCTGCCGGCCTGCAGATCAGTAATATAGTCGGCATAAAAGGTATATTCTTTTGCTTTTACGTCAAAAAGGTGTTCATTAAATAATTTACGCCCGCCCCAGGTTTTGCGATCTTTAACCCCTACATTCATTACCGAATCATAGGTGTGCAAAATAGCGCTGTCAATTAAAAAAGGGCGCAATGAAGTATGAACCGAGTTTTTTACAGAATAAATATCCGAATTGAACTTCTGATACAACTGGTATGAATGAGGTAAATAAACTGATTGTGCCTTGCTTAACTGCGATGTGAATAAGGCAATTATGGCTATTATAAATGTTTTCCGAAAGGTTAAGGAGTAGAGTTTTTGCATTATAACAAAATAAGTATTAATTATTCTAAGTTAAAAATTTCATTGGTAAATAAGGATATATACATAAATGCCCCGCAGGTTGTTTCTGATATATTAAAATTATGCAAATTGATTTGGACATTGATACCTGGTTAACCATTCATAATCATGGAATTAATTATTCAATAAAGCAGGTTTATACTTATTAATAAATAGATTGAAATATGCCTGTTCGTGGAGATTGGTAAATAAAATTTCTTTAATCCCGGTACTTCAAAAAGTTAATTAATGTTAAATTTTGTCACGTGCAGGTGTTTTTTTTAAATAAGTTATAAAAATCATGATATTTGCCGCGCTATTAAATCAATTGATATTATTAAATGCAGTACAAAAAAATCAATAACCTGTTAGGCTGGCTTTGTTTTGTTATAGCCTCAATAACCTATATTTTAACATTAGAGCCATCTGTAAGCTTTTGGGATTGCGGCGAATTTATTTCATGTGCTTACCGTTTACAGGTAGCCCACCAGCCCGGTTACCCCGTTTTTGCCATGATAGGCAAGGTTTTGTCGTTATTGTCATTTGGTGATAATACTAAAGTGCCTTTCTTTACTAATATGGGGTCGGCGCTGGCCAGCGGTGCAACCATCATGTTTTTATTTTGGACAATTACTGCTTTTGCCAAAAAACTGATGGTCGAAAAACGTGATGAGGCTATTGACGGTTATAAATTATATGTAATTATGGGGGCCGGCCTTGTTGGTGCCCTGGCCTTCACATATACCGATACGTTTTGGTTTTCGGCTGTCGAAACCATTGTATTTGCCCTGTCATCACTATGTACTGCTATTGTGTTTTGGGCGATCCTTAAGTGGGACGAACATGCCGATGAGCCAGGCGCCGATAAATGGATTGTTTTTATAGCTTATGTTATCGGTTTATCCATAGGGATCCACCTGTTAAACCTGTTGACTATACCGGCCATCGCAATGGTTTACTATTTCCGCCGAGCCAAAAATATTACCGTTGGCAATAGCATCCTGACTTTTTTGGCAGGGGTAGTGATTCTTGGCCTGGTACAATACGGCATCAGGGGATATACCATTAAGTTTGCGGCTTATTTCGACCTTTTCTTCGTCAATTCCTTAGGAATGGGCTTTGGGACCGGAGCTTTCTTTTTCATCCTGATGATAATTGTTGCCCTGGTATTGGGGATCCTGTACAGCATCCGCAAAAAGAAACCTGTATTAAACCTGGCTTTACTTTGCGTTGCATTTATATACTTTGGATATGGCTCATTCGCTTATATCCCTATTCGTGCAACTGCTAATACTAATTTAAATAACTCACATCCTGATAACGCTTTTACGCTTTACGGTTATTTAAATCGTATTCAATATGGCGAAGTACCTTTGCTAACCGGCCCTATGTATGATTCGCAGGTTACTGATCAAAAACAGGGGAGTATCATTTATCGCAAAGGCAAAACCAAATATGAAAATGCAGGTCGTAAAACTGATTATGTATATGACCATACTACAGCCTTGCCACGTATGTACAGCACCGATCCTAACGATGTACAGTTTTACAAGCAATGGCTGAGGATTCCCGAGGGGCAGGCTCCAACCATGGGCGATAACCTGAAATGGATGTTCAGCTGGCAAATGTACCAAATGTACTGGCGTTACTTTTTCTGGAACTTTGTTGGCCGTTATAACGATGCCGACGGACAAACCAGTACAGAAGGTATTGACGGTAACTGGACGACCGGTTTATTTGACGGTGGCAAACATTTACCAAAATCAGTAACTGCGGCTACTACTTATACTCCGCTATACGCCCTGCCATTAATAATTGGTTTAATAGGTTTGTTTTTCCACGTTAACCGCCGCAGTAAAGATGCGTTGATTGTTGGCTTGCTATTTTTCTTCACTGGTTTGGCCATTGTGTTATATGTAAACCAGGCATCAGTGCAGCCGCGCGAGCGTGATTACTCATACGTAGGCTCGTTTTATGCCTTTGCCATATGGATAGGGCTCGGCGTAATTGCTATTGCTGAATTTGGCCGCAAATATATCGACGCTAAAATGGCCGCTATCGGTTCAACCGTTATAGGCCTTTTGGTTTGCCCGGTACTTTTAGCAGCCAAAGAGTGGAAAGATCATGACCGCTCAACCAAAATGACGCCGCATGATATGGCTTACAATTACCTTATTTCATGCCCGCCGAATGCTATTTTATTTACTTATGGTGATAACGATACCTACTCGTTATGGTACGACCAGGAGGTTGAAGGTATCCGCCCGGATGTGCGGATTGTAAACCTAAGTTTGTTTACCGGCGACTGGTATATCCGCCAGATGCAGAAAAAGATGAACAGTTCTGAGCCGCTCCCTATCACTATGCCTTTTGATAAATATAAAGAAGGGGTGAGGGACGTTATTTATTTTAACGATCAGAAACTACCCGGTTACCAGGATATTAAAGAAGTGTTCGATTTTATTACTTCTGATGATAAGGCTACGCAGGTACAATATCAAAGCGGCGACTATGGCAACTACCTGCCGACCAAAAATCTGAAAGTTACGGTTAACCCTGATGAGGTAATTGCAAATGGTGTAATAAAAGCCGATCAGAAAGATAAGCTTGCAACCGCCATGGAGTGGAAATATACATCAAACTATGTAACCAAAGAGAATTTGGCCATGTTTGATATTTTGGCGCATAACCATTGGAAACGCCCTATCTGCTTTACCACCACCATTGGTAACGAAAACCTGATAGGTTTACAGCCTTACCTTTATAAAGAGGGCTTTACTTATCACCTGATACCGTTTAAACCGGATACAGCTTTACATGATCAGTTGAGCAAAACCAATACTGATGTAATGTATGATAACGTGATGAACAAGTTTAAATTTGGCAAGTTTAAAACTGCTAAATACCTTGATCATGAGTCGACCTCCATGTTTTACCCCGTTATGGTAACTACATTCCTTGACCTGGCTCAAAACCTTGTTCAGGAAGGCAAAAACGATAAAGCATTAAAAGTTGTTCAGAAATATGATGCTGAGCTGCCTGATATTTACCCGTATGTAGATGTTGCCGGTCGCAAATTGTATTTAACCCAATTGGCTTATCAGCTTCATGACGTGGTGTTGGGTAACAAATTGGCAGGCAATATCGACAATTACCTTACCGATCAGTTGGATTATAATGCCTACCTGCTAAGCCAGGATGTTAATAGCATTAACGGGCGCGATGTACAAATAGGCATGCAAGTGTTGAACGGACTGGTGCAGTTTACCAAAGACAACCATCAAACCGCTCTTGCTACCAAATTTGAAAACCAGTTAAAGGGTTACGAATCAAAATTCCGTGCTGTATTAGGCGGAGGTCAATAGTAATCCTTGATAATATTTATTGGCAAAGCCATCCCGGTTGGGGTGGCTTTGTTGGTGGTTTATAACTGCAGTTAATGGATTTGCTCGTATCTACGGTTGAATTTTCTATAATCTTTTTGATTGAATTAAACGAATCTGGCCCGATCATAGCATACATATAATACAATTATCGGTAGTATGATAATTAGGGTACCAACTGCTTTGTTTCACAATGTAAGCCGTGGCTCAATTGTCATGGTCTTTAGCCTTTAATCGACAAAAAAATCGACATCTCACGAAATATCGCCACGTAATTGTTGTTGATTGAATTCAAGCTGTTGAAAATCAATGATATGTTTGCGTGGTATACGGTTTGTTAATGTAAGAGCAACCATTTTCTTGCCTTTTGCATAAACAATGCCCGAAAAATTGACGTTTCTCCCGGGTGCATAGCTGCAAATAGGCATTTTAAAAAAATTGATTTACTTTTAACAACAAAAACTACGATGAAATTTCAACCGCTGTTAGAACAGGTAAAACAGTACGCTATATCCTATTTTGACGTACATCATGATCCCGACTTAATTTATCATAACCTGAGGCATACTAAAGACGTTGTTGCAGCGGCTACCCAGATAGCTAACCACTACCAGTTAAGTGATGAAGATTTTTTTGTGGTGATCTCTGCATCCTGGTTTCACGATACCGGATATTTTACTGATAAAAAGGATCACGAATCAAAAAGTGTTGCGCTGGCTACACATTTCCTTAAACAGCATAAAGTTGAGCAGCCTGTTATTGATAAAGTATCCGGCTGTATTTTAGCTACTAAAATGCCGCAAAACCCCACCGGTTTATTGCAACAAATTCTTTGCGATGCAGATTTGTTTCATTTAGGTACAGATGATTTCCGCGATAAAAATAAGCTGCTGCGCAAAGAGATGGAAGCCATCAAAAAACATGATATTGATAAGGACGAATGGCGCGGCTATAACATCGAGTTTTTGCAGGGGCATGAGTATTATACAGATTATTGTCGCCTACTGCTTAACGATCAGAAACAAAGAAATCTTCAAAAACTAATTGAAAAACAAGCTGATGTTGAAGTAAAAGAAACACCTGAACTGCTTACAGCTGATACAGATGTGGCCTCTGTTATTACACAAGAAAAGGAAAAGGACAAGGACCATGACGATGATCACGCTGGTAAGAAACATAAGAATGACAGGCCCGACCGCGGTATCGAAACCATGTTCAGGATCAGTTCCAGCAATCATCAGCGCCTGAGCGATATGGCCGATAATAAGGCCCATATCATGATCACGGTTAACTCTATCATTCTTTCGGCAATTATCAGTTTGGTGCTGCGTAAACTTGATGAGCATTCTAATTTGTTGATCCCAACGTTTATGCTCTTGTCGGTTAGTTTGGCTACTATGATCTTCTCCATACTTTCAACCCGTCCGTCTATCCCACCGGGTTTGTTTACCCCCGAGGATATCAATAAGAAAACAGTTAACCTATTGTTCTTCGGTAACTTCTACCGCATGTCATACCAGGATTACAGCGATGGTATGGAGAAAATGATGGAAGACCGGGAGTTTCTGTATGGTAGCTTGATCCGCGATAACTATTCGCAGGGTGTTGTACTTGGCAAAAAATACAGGCTGCTCAGGGCATCGTACAATATATTCATGTTTGGCCTTATTGTATCGGTAGTAGCATTCATTATATCTTCGTTATTGTAGGCGGTCGGGGTACTGCCAAAAACAAAATCTGAACCTATGGAATACTCATTTTTCGACAGGGACCTGAGCTGGTTACTTTTCAATGAACGCATATTGATGGAGGCCGAAAGCGAAGAACTCCCCGTAATGGAAAGGGTAAATTTTCTTGCTATATTTTCATCAAATCTTGATGAATTTTACCGTGTGCGGATGCCAGTGGTAATGGCACTGCACAAGCTTAATCTGCTTAATAAAACCGATGAAAGCGAGGATGTACTATATAAAGCCCAGCAACTGGTAGAAGCTCAGCAAAATCGCTTTGGGAAGGTTTTTACAGACAGGCTTATTCCGCTCCTGAAGGAGAATAATGTAAACCTGTTGTTCAATGAGCCTATCCCAGTTTCTATAATCGATAGGGTGAGTAATTACTTTTACAGTCAGGTACTTGCCTTTCTGCAACCTATTGACCTGGTAGGCGGTAAAAAGCAATTCTTCCCCGAAAATAACCGCTTATACTTTTTGGTGAACCTTGGTTTGGAGAAGAAGAAGGAAAGGTCAGTGATCCTCAACATTCCCTCAAACCAGTTACCGCGGTTTTTTAGTGTTAATGAAGATGGTAAACAATATATCATTTTTCTTGATGATATTGTGCGGTACAATCTTGACAAGATCTTTAAAACCGAAGAAATAAAAGGCTGTTACAGCTTCAAAATAACCCGAGACGCCGAGCTTGAGCTTAAAGATGATTATGACGGAGATGTTCAGGAGCAGATTGAAAAACAATTGCTAAAACGTGATCATGGCTTGGCAACGCGCTTTTTGCACCAGCCGGGTATCCCGCTGCGTATATTGCATTTAATTGAAGATAAGCTTGGCGTACAGGGATCGAGCGTTGTAGAAGGTGGTTTTTACCATAACCTTAAAGATTTAATGGGTTTGCCGGTAGGTATTCCATCATTTAAATATACTAAATGGCAGCCGTTGGTAAATCGGCAGATCAGCGCAGACGAATCCATATTTGATTATATAGATAATGGCGATTGTATTTTTCATGCGCCTTACCAGTCATACAACGCTATCCTCCGTTTTTTTAATGAGGCAGCAATCGACGAAAATGTAGAAGAGATTTCGGTAACACTTTATCGTGTAGCCAGCGATTCGAGGATTGTAAATGCCCTCATCAGCGCTGCCGAAAGCGGTAAAAAAGTAAGGGTGCTTGTTGAGTTAAAAGCCCGTTTTGATGAAGCCAATAATATCAAATGGGCTAAAAAATTAAAAGCAGCCGGAGCCAATATTATTTACAGCGATAAGGCTATAAAAGTGCATGCAAAAGTAGGCCTGGTTAAGCGCCTTGTCGACGGGAGGATAAAATATGCGGGACTTTTAGCTACAGGTAATTTTAACGAAAGTACGGCTGCTTTTTATACCGATCATATCATGATGACGGCCAATCCGCAGTTGCTGCGCGAAATGGACCTGCTGTTCATCTACCTTGCAAAAAAAGCAAAATCGGCTGAGGGCTATGATATTGATTTTAAACACCTGCTGGTGGCTCAATTTAATCTGCAATCAAAATTTATTGAGCTTATTGATAGGGAAATTGAGCAGGCACGTAAAGGGAACCCGGCAGGGATTACCATAAAACTCAATAACCTGGAAGAGCGGGTGCTGATTGGCAAACTCTACGAAGCGTCGCAGGCAGGGGTGAAGATCAGGATGATTGTACGTAGCATTTGCTGCCTGATACCCGGAGTGCCGGGAATGAGCGAAAACATTACCATAAGGCGTATAGTTGACCGATACCTGGAACATGGACGCATTTTTATATTTCATAACAGCGGTGACCAGCAGGTTTTCATGGGCTCGGCCGATTGGATGAACCGTAATATTTACCGCCGTATCGAGGTGTGTTTTCCGGTTTATGATGAGCGCATCAGGAACGAGGTAATTGCGATGCTTGATATTCAACTGGCCGATAATGTGCAGGCTGTAAAATTAAATGAACAATTGCAAAACATAAGGGTTGATAAAACTGAACCGCAGGTACAATCGCAGCGGGCCATTTATGAACTTTTACAGCAAAAAAAATATGACGGGGTTTAAAAAACAAGGTGCTAAACGAGCAATGACCCTTTATGTAGCCGGCATGCTTGCCGTGGCGGTAGTTTTTTTGATCATCTCTTGTAAAAATAAAGAAAAGGCGATCCCTGCCAGTCCGACGGGGTACGACCTTAATAATCCTGTTAAATATAAAATGCCCGAAGATCTCACCGAAATCTCAGGTTTTGCCTTTCACAATGGTAAAAATGATTCGGTTTATGCCGAGCAGGACGAAGAAGGCTTTTTGTTTAACCTGAAACTGGGCGATAAAAATGCTAACTATACCAAGTTTGGCAAAAGTGGTGATTATGAGGATGTGGCCATTTGCCGCGAACAGGTAATCATGCTTAAGAGCGATGGCACGTTGTTTACTTTTCCTTTTAGCCAGGTTAGGAGTAAAGAAGCAGCCAACGTACAAAAGATTAAAGGCGAACTACCCGAGGGGGAGTTTGAAGCTATATGTGCCGATGAAAAGACCGGCCTGGTTTACGTACTTTGCAAACATTGTGCTGATGAAAAAACATCCAAAAGCAGTAGCGGCTATATTTTGAAACTCCAGGCAGACGGCACCCTGAAACAGACCGGTATTTTTGTAATAGATGTTAAGGAAATTGAGCGCCTTGCCAATAAAAAACGTGTGCCGTTCCGCCCTTCGGCGATGGCGAAAAATACATTTACCAATGAATGGTATATCCTTTCGTCGGTAAATAAAATGCTGGTAGTTGCCGATGTTAACTGGAAAGTGAAAAACGTCTATCCTTTAAGTGTTACCATATTTGGCCAGCCCGAAGGTATGGCATTTGACAACCAGCGTAACCTGTACATCTCCAACGAGGGCGACCAGTTAAGCGCAGGTAATATTTTGAAATTCAGCTATAAGAAATAGTGCTATTGAAGTACAGATAATCCAATACTATATACATCCCAACCGGACCTCATGATTAAAAAACTACCCTTATTATTTGTTTTACTATTGGGCATACTCAATGTACAGGCCCAGGATTCAGTTCAGTATAGGATGATCTTTATTGGCGATGCAGGCGAAATAGATCTGCAGCAAAGTGCCGTTTTAAAACATGCGGCTGCCAATGTGCTCAAAAACAAAACTTCGGTATTTTATCTGGGCGATAATATCTATCCGCGGGGAATGGGGCTGCCGGGTAGTCCTGAAGAAGCCGGAACCCAAAAAATCCTGCAATCACAATACCAGCCTATGCGTGCCACCGGTGCGCCTGTTTACTTTATACCGGGTAACCATGACTGGGATAAGATGGGTCCGCTCGGTTTGGCTAAAATAAAACGCCAGTGGGCGTTTTTGGATCAGCAGGGCGATAAGCTGCTTAAAATGGTGCCCGAAAACGGCTGCCCCGATCCGGTCGAGATCAATCTTACCAATGATCTTACTGTAATAGCTTTTGACAGCGAATGGTGGTTATATCCATTCAATAAAAGTAACCCCGGCGCCGAGTGCGATTGTAAAAACAAAGATGACATTGCCGATAAGATCAAGCTGATCTTTGAGCGGAACAAAGATAAGGTTATCATCTTGGCATCGCATCATCCATTCCAGAGTTATGGTACACATGGCGGATATTTTTCACTTAAAGATCATATTTTCCCGCTTACCGTTGCCAATAAAGATCTTTGGATACCCTTGCCTGTCGTCGGTTCCCTTTATCCTTTTCTACGCTCTACATTTTCAAATCCCGAAGATTTGGGACATCCCTTGTATAAGGATATGATTAAAAAAGTGGATGCAGTTTTTGGCAGTTTTCCGAATTTGATCCATGTGGCCGGGCATGAGCATGGCTTACAGTTTATCAAAAGCAAACAGTTGCAGGTGGTGAGCGGCGCAGGTGCCAAGCAAACCTATGCTATTAAAGGTAAATACTCTCTTTTTGCCGATGCCACTCAGGGCTATGTAACGGCTGACTTACTGATTGATAAACGGATGCGCTTTACGTATTATATCGACAGTGATAAAGGTGTTAAGCAGGCGTTTACCTATACACAACCTTACACATCGGTAAAAAATGTTCCTGATACGCTGCATACGCCTATCAAAGCAGATAGTATCATGGTTAGGGTTCATCCTAAATATGATAGCTTAAGCAATTTTCACCGCCGCTGGTTTGGTGAAAACTACCGCAAGGATTGGGCTGCTGAAACTAAGCTGCCTGTGATCAGGCTGTCACAAATTCATGGCGGTTTAAAGGCCGAAAGTATTGGCGGTGGGTTCCAAACACACTCACTTCGTTTAATTGATAAGGATGGCAAGGAATGGGTGTTGCGCAGTGTGGAGAAACAACCGGAAAAGATCCTGCCCGATGAATTCCAGGAAACCTTTGCCAAAGATTGGGTTAATGATGCCATGAGTGCCCAGCACCCGTTTTCGGCGCTGATAGTACCGCCGCTTGCTGATGCCGCCCGTGTGCCGCATGCCAACCCGATAATCGGTGTGGTATCGGCTGATCCGGTTTTAGGGCAATATGCTAATATTTTTGCCAATAAAGTTTGTTTGCTTGAAGAACGCGAACCAGGCGGCAAATCAGATAATACCGTGAAGATGATTGGTAAAATGCTTGAGGACAATGATAATACCGTAGACGGCGAGGAGTTTCTACGCGCCCGTTTGCTCGATCTGTTGATTGGTGATTGGGACAGGCACGGCGATCAGTGGCGCTGGCGTGATGAGAATAAAGGGAAAGGTAAATTTTATACTGCCGTTCCGCGCGACCGCGATCAGGTGTTTTACACTAACCAGGGAGTATTACCAACCATAGCAGCGCAGCCGTGGGTGGCCCCGAACCTGCAAGGCTTTAGCGGAGAGATCTACAGCGTAAAATATTCTCTATGGAAAACCATGTTCATGCAACGATGGCCATCGGTACAATACAGTCATGAACAATGGACAAAGATTGTGAATGATTTTGTTGCAGCAGAAACTGATGAAGTACTGGAAGCCGGTTTAAGGCGTTTGCCCGAATCATCGTACAAATTAAGGCATGATGTATTGCTAAAGCAACTGAGGGAACGACGCGCCAATATCCCGGCCGAAATGGAGTACTACTACAAGTTCATCAATAAAATAGTTGATATCCATACTTCAAATAAAAATGAGCTGGTAACGGTAAAGGATGAGCCTAACGGCAGTCTTAATGTGGTTATCAATAAGATCAATAAGGATGGAGAGGTTAAGGACACACTTATGAACCAGAATTATCATCCCGATATTACCAAAGAGCTTCGTATTTATGTGAGCGGCGGTGATGATAGGGTTGTGCTTGATAATGCCACATCGCCAATAAAACTGAGGTTTATTGATAGTACCGGTACCAAAACCTACAATATTGTAAAATCGCTTAACACGGTTCAGCTTTATGACCGCGGCAAAAAATTGAGCATAACCGGCGATGAATCAAAAGTTAACAAGCATATCAGTAAGGATAGCGCCAATACATCATACCTGCGCGTTAACCTGATGAATGTGATAGCGCCTCTGGCCAATATTTCTTACAATCCGGATGAGGGCGTACTGCTTGGTGCCGGTTTTAAATACACTCACCAGGAAGGCTTTCAAAAGTTGCCTTATAATGATGTTCAAACTGTATTTGCCAGTCACTCATTCAGTACAAAGGCTTTCAAGGTTAAATACAGTGGTGAATGGATCCATGCCTTCGGCAAAGCCGACTTTTTGATGGATGCCCAGCTTGATTTTCCGGATAATATCAATTTTTTTGGCCGGGGGAACGAAACGCCATTTATTAAAGTGGGCGATTATCGCAAATACTACCGTACCCGTTTTGATAATTTTACTTTCAGCCCCGCCTTCAGGTGGCGCAATGAATCGGGTACTTCCGTTACGTTAGGGCCTGCGTTTCAGTACTATAAATTAGATGTTGATGACAATATCGGCCGATTTATTACATATCCGTTACTCACAAATGCGCCCGACAGTTATACCTTTGATAAAACAAAAATGCATGCCGGTATAGTTGTTAACTTTACCAGTGATAAACGCAATGACAAGATACTTCCGGCCTGGGGAAGTTTTGTAAATATTAAACTTCAGGAGTTTAATGGCTTAAATAATAACTCCACAAGTTTTGCCCAGCTTATGCCCCAGGTTGCTTTGTACAAAAGCCTGAATGCCAAAAGCACTATTGTTTTGGCGGATAGGATGGGCGGCGGCATTACCATCGGAAAAACCGCTTTTTATCAGTCGTTGTTTTTAGGCGGGCAGGATAACTTATTAGGCTACAGGCTTTATAGGTTTGCCGGCCAGCATAGTTTTTATAATAACCTGGAGTTGAGGATAAAATTGACTGATTTTGCCAGTTATATAGTTCCCGGACAAATAGGTGTTATAGGATTTTATGATATAGGCCGTGTTTGGGAAAACGGGCAAGGCTCGGATAAATGGCACAACGGCACCGGTGCAGGTTTTTATGTTGCACCTGCACGATTGGCAGTTATTAAAATAATTGCCGGTTACTCTGAAGAAGGATGGTACCCTTATCTTTCAACAAGTTTCAGATTTTAAAGAAGGGTAAAATTGTAATAAAAAAATGCACACAGAAGTACTCAATATAAGTAAAAACGAATGCACCATTTGCCAGGTTGAAACATGCCTGACATTTAACCCGTTCGTGACGCATTTAAAAGAACGGATTGCTACTGAAAAAACGCTCAAAAGCGAGTTCTATCGCTATGTTTTGGAACGTTTTGAGCATGATATATGTATTGATCTGGATATGCGGCCAACAGATGCCGAAAAATACCGGGAAATGCTGGAGCTTATTTACTCCATACTGACACCGCCAATAGCTAACGAAAAGGAATTTCACTGGGCGCTAAGCACACCGGTACCTGATAAAATATTTTTCAGTACTGAGGCTTTTTATGATTTCCATTCAAGTCATCATTCTAATTTATATGCGTTGAATGTATCCAAGAATGAAATGTTTAGCGACAGGCAAAAGCGGTTTATTTATAACCTGATCCTTGAACGGATGTATGGCTTTTCGTCGGCGATTAAGAATGAATTGCTGTTTTCGTACGAAGATCCGGAAACTGGTCTTTCACGGTATTTTAATATCCAGACTGATGCCCGTTTCGTGGAAATTGAATTGAATGGCGAACTGCCCGAACTTAGCTTTGATACTATTGAACCCTATTTACATTCACATACCAGCCTTGAGTTAATTGAAAAGGTAATACCACTTAATATTTTTAAATTCAAGGGGTTCACAATAATTACGTTAACAGATGTAACGTTAACGCATGCACTTGAAAATATTCGTACCGAGCTGGTTAACCATTCGGCAAATGAGGAGGAGCAATATGCGCACATCATCAGCTCGCTAAAATCCCTTGCCGAAAGCCCAGGCATTGAGTTTGGGTTGATGCCTTTTTTAACTATCAATAATGAGCCTATTTTTGATAACGACGAATGCTCCAGAAGTATCCTGCTTAAGGCCGCTAAAGATTTTAATCTTGCCGAGGAAACTTTTGACGCGATCATTGATGATTACAACCAAAACCCGAGACCTATCTTTTTCAATTCTATTACCGACGAAAAGATAGGTAAATTTCCCTTTTTGCAGGTTTTGAAACAAGCCGGCATTAAATCTTACGGAATTTTCCCGGTGTACTACAATAAGAAAAATGTAGGCATCATGGAAGTATTTTCATATAAAGAGATTGTTTTTTACGAAAAGCTGCTCTCGAAATTACAGGCTACTATCCCGCTGATTGCCCAATTGCTGCAAAACAGCATCGATCAGTTCGAGGCCCGGATTTCGGGTGTTATCAAAAATAAATTCACCTCGTTACAGCCATCCGTTCAATGGAAGTTTAATGAAGTGGCCTGGAATTATCTTAAGGAAAAAAGAAAGAAGAAAAAGAGCCCCGAAATTGAAACAGTATCATTCAGCCATGTTTACCCTTTGTTCGGGGCTGTCGATATCCGCAATTCCACAGTTGAGCGCAACAGCGCCCTGCAGGAAGATTTGAAAAGCCTGCTTACTATACTTATCGAAACCTTGCGGGCTTTAAATGAACATATTCATTTAAGCCTTACAGGCAATCTTGTATCTAAATGCGAGGATTGGCTTGAACGCATCAGCGGCTATATCACCACCAACGATGAGTTGATGCTGGATACTTTCCTCCATAATGAGGTTAATCCTTTCCTGGAGCATTTCAGAAATAATTACCCAGCCGAGAAGGAGATCATTGACAGGTATTTCGATGCCATGAACGAGGAAACCGGTGCTTCATTTGAGCATAGGCGCAACCTCGAAACCTCCATGCAGCTCATCAACACCTCCATCAATCAGTACCTTGAACAGGCCCAGACAGAAGTGCAGGAGTCATTCCCCTGTTATTTTGAAAAATTCCGTACAGATGGGGTGGAATATGATATTTACATAGGGCAATCTATAGCGCCGCAGCGCGTTTTTGATATGCTGTACCTTAAAAATATCCGTTTGTGGCAGTTACGGTCAATGGCCGAAATAGCCCGGATGACAAACGACCTTGGCGATCAGCTTTCACGTCCTTTACAAACTACGCACATGATATTTATCCACTCAAACGCTATAGATATCAGTTTCAGAAACGATGAAAGGCGTTTTGACGTTGAGGGGGCCTATAATATCCGTTACGAGGTGATCAAAAAGCGTATCGACAAGGTTTTGATAGCAGGCACCTTTGAGCGCCTTACCCAACCCGGCAAAATAGCCATGGTATATTTTAACCCAACAGAAGCTGCTGAATATGACGAGTACATCAGGTACCTGCAAGTACAAGGCTATTTGCTGGATGACCTGGAATACCTTGAACTGGAAGAGTTACAGGGCGTTACAGGCTTAAAAGCATTAAGGGTTGGAGTTAATTATCAATTGCCGTTATTAAATAGCTAAAAGCCTAAGGCTGAAAGCTTAAAGCGAAAAGAAATCAATAAAGCAAAAAAGCTTTCGGCCTTAGGCTTTCGGCTTTGAGCTTGATAAGATCGCTTTCTTCATTAATAAATCGGTTTGCTTGTCGCTTCCCAGGACAAATTCATGACTGCTGAATACTTCAAAGCCATGTTTTTCATAAAAGGCAATTGCTTTCTGGTTGTGTTCCCAAACGCCAAGCCAAATGTATTGCAGGTTTTTATCGGCGGCTTCTTTTAAGGTGAAATCAATAAATTGGTGGCCTATCTTTTTGCCGTGATGCTCGGCCAAAACATAGATCCGTTCTATTTCGACAGCATTAAGGTCCTGAAATTCTGTTTGGGCCGGGCCGTAATTTAGCTTGAGATAACCGGTTATCTCGCCGTTAGATATTGCAAAGTAAAAGTGTGAGTTTGGGTTGCTGAGTTCTGCTTGTATTTTTTGCGGCGTAAAAGCAACAGATGCATAAGCCTCAATATCTTCCGGTTTATTTAAATGGCCAAAAAAATCGAAAAAGGTTTTTTTGCTTAAAGCCAGCAATACATCGGCATCGGTCAATGCCAGTTTTTGAATCGTTATAGTTCCGGTAGTCATGAAGCAAATCTAAACAAACTACCTTTTCAATCAAATTGCTCTTTCAACCTTACTAACCTGTCAATCATGAGATTTAATTTTTCTTCCTCATTTTTAAACATTCGGGGTTTAAGGTAAAACGTGGTGAACAAAAACCAGATCCCGATTGATGTATAGGTGACTATTTTAAAGGTGAGTGATGAATGTTCAAGTACCTCGATAAAATACATGGCTAAACCGGCGCTTAGCAACAATATATAGGTATAATAAAACCAGCCTATAACTTTGCTCCGGTTTTTTTGATATGCTTTGAGGCTGTCAAGATATTCGGCAGGATTGAGGGTTGCATCGCGCTTACTCAAAATGTGATAATGACGTACCATTAACGAAAGATACATCAACATGGTTACCAGTACGATGAGGATCCCGATAGTAGTAACTGCAGATTTAAATGCCAGGAAAAAAGTGACGACAAAAGCGAACGCAACGGTTACAACCATGGCCACAATACTCCAGTATAACTTTTGGGTTATACTCCTTATTCCCTTCTTTACCTGCTTCAGCACCTCATCCACCGAAAGCTGATCTGGTTTTGGCTGTCCCTGCCAAACCGACATCAAATGATCAAAGTCTTTCATACTGGTTATATAACTCCGTTAATTTTTGTTTTATACGATAAATTTTCACCCTCAGGTTCCCTTCTGATATGCCCGAAATTTCAGCAATTTCGGGGTATGGCACCTCATCAAGTACCATAGTTATAATAATCCTTTCTGATTCTTCCAGTTTTGAAATACATTTATAGAGCAAAGCTACCTGCTCGTTTTTATCCGATAGTTCTTCTCGTTTTGTTTCCGCTAATTGTGGGGTTAGTTCGTCTTTGGCCTGGCGTTTTTCCGAGCGCAAATAGGTTAAACAGGTATTTACAGCAATGCGGTAAATCCAGGTTGATATCATGGCCTGGTTACGGAATTTCTCTAAATTTTGCCAAACCTTTAAAAAGGTTTCCTGTAACAGGTCGTTGGCGGCATCGTCATCGCCGGTATAACCATAGCACAGATGGAATATCTTTTTAGAATTAGCTTCATATATCTGCTTGAATGCTGCTTCTTTGTTGGCCACTTCAGTTAATTTTATATTTAGACGATGTTAAACTTTATATGTTACAACAAATGATCATTCTTTTTAAACCAGCCCAACTTGCTTTCGGCATCGTTTATTAATTTATTGTAACTATCCTGGTAGTCAAACTGTAAGTCTTCATGGAGTTTATTAATTAACCCGCGGATCTTTTCAACCTGCCTAATTAATATCAGCCTTAAAGGCTTGTATGAGGTGCGCCGGTCGGCATATTCAAGGTAATTTTCGCAAAAATTGATCAGTAATTCGATCTCAGCACCTTTTGATGCCATAAACTTGGTGTACTTGCTCAATAACCTTAATATTTTGCGCATGCCCTTGGCCGCGTTGTAACTCAGCGATGATAGCTGACTGAACATGAACCCGGCTTCGGCTTTTACTTTTTCAATAAAAGCGGCTTCATCATGGGCTTCAAAAAGCAGGTAGGCCAACAGCTCCTTGTTTTCTTTTTTGTACCGTGCCAGGCGCAGCATTAATTCGGCCAGCTGCTCATTAGGCAGGTGCTGAATTTCTTTTTTTATATGCTGTAATCCGTAGGCTGTGGTAGTCATGTTGTAATAAGCAGGCAAAATACTAATTGTTTAATTATTTTTTACGAATTGCCTTATGCCGGACACAATTAGATGGAATTATACGAATGAAGGAGTATTTAAATTCGTGTAATTCGTTTTAATTCGAGAAAATTGCTGTAGAAGTTAAACCCGTTTCTACGGCGTAATCATTTAATTTTCTCTTTTAACGTGATCGTAAAATAGAATATTCCCACACCTGTTTAAACAGCGCGTAAATTTTGTAGTTTTGCAGGCTTATTAAATTAAATGAAAAAAAGCAGACTGACGCTCTTCATTTTTATCGCACTGGTATTGGGTGTGGTAGCCGGTTATATTTATAACACCTATGTTTTTGCCGATTTGAATAAACAGCTCAGTACCGCCGGGACTGCAATTAAAGCTATTGATAAAAATATTGAAGCATTACCCGATACTACGGTTGCAGCCTACAAAGATCTTAAGTTACAAAGAATTGCCCAGGTTAAACTGCAAGGCCAGGCTACCGATGCACGGGAAGATAAACTTGAACTTTATAATATCCTGAGTAAGATCTTCCTCAATCTTATAAAAATGATTGTAGCCCCATTGGTGTTTACCACGTTGGTGGTAGGCGTTGCCAAGGTAGGGGATATCAAAGCCGTTGGCAGGATTGGCGGTAAAACCATGCTTTGGTTTATTAGCGCTACGCTGGTATCCCTATTATTAGGGATGCTATTGGTTAACCTGTTTGAACCAGGCAAAACCATGCACCTGCCGCTTCCGGATAGTCATTTAAGTACCGGTATCAAAAAAACGGCACTGTCGTTAACCGAATTTGTTGGTCACGTTTTTCCTAAGAGTTTTATTGAGGCGATGGCCAATAACGAGATTCTGCAGATTGTGGTGTTCTCCTTATTTTTTGGCGTAGCTACAGCTGCTATAGGCGAGCAGGGCAAAATAGTGATCAAGGCAATGGATGCCTTTGCCCATGTGATTATGAAGATCACCGGTTATGTAATGAA
Organism: Mucilaginibacter sp. R-33; assembly: GCF_049949235.1. Classification (NCBI taxonomy): domain Bacteria; kingdom Pseudomonadati; phylum Bacteroidota; class Sphingobacteriia; order Sphingobacteriales; family Sphingobacteriaceae; genus Mucilaginibacter; species Mucilaginibacter sp. R-33. Next base: position 2,629,675 of record NZ_CP188089.1, on the reverse strand, counting down.
AATGGCTCCTTTAGCCGTATTTGGTGCCATAACTGCAGTAGTGGCCAAGCAGGGCCTAAGCGTACTTTCAACCTATGGTATTTTTATCAGCGAGTTTTATTTTTCGTTGATTGTGTTATGGTCGGTAATTATATTGGCTGGATACATTGTATTAAGAAAGCCTGTGTTCAGGCTGCTTAACAGTATTAAGGACGCTATGCTGATAGCATTCAGTACCTCGACAAGTGAGGCCGCTTATCCAAAAGTATTGGAAGAATTGGAGAGGTTTGGCTGCAGTAATAAAATAGTAAGCTTTGTATTGCCATTGGGTTATTCATTTAATTTGGATGGCTCTATGATGTATATGACCTTCGCGTCGTTGTTTTTGGCACAATCATATGATATTCATCTGTCATTCGGGCACCAGTTGTCTATGTTATTGGTGCTGATGCTTACCAGTAAAGGAGTGGCTGGTGTGCCAAGGGCTTCATTGGTGGTTATAGCGGGTACGTTGGCTATGTTTAATATCCCCGAAGCCGGCTTGTTTTTGCTAATAGGTATCGATCCGTTGTTGGATATGGGACGTTCGGCCACAAACGTATTAGGCAATGCAATGGCAACAGCCGTTGTGAGCAAGTGGGAAGGAGAAGAGGTAGGTACTCAAATAATAAGAGAATAAAGTATGCCGTCATTGCGAAGAACTATAGGGCAAATCCCAAAAAACAGTGATGATGGGAAAATATATTTTAGAGCAGGTGCGTATGGTCGCGTTAGGGATTGTAGTGAAAAGCCCACAGCGCGGGCTGGAATTGCGGGCAGGAAAGGCGAGGACTTGTAACGGAACGCCCGGGCCGCAGGCAACGCCCAAGTTTATAAACAAATAGAAAAATAATAATCGATAGCTTAGAAGTCAGCCATTCTAAAGAACGAAGACAGTCAACAAAAAGGGAACTCATTAATGCCTGTAAAATCAGTCATAGCTATTAATGATCTCTGGAAAGCATAGCCGCTCTGTAAAGTTCGCGATTGCTTCGTATCTCGCCATGACGGCTTGAAGAAATTAATCCAATAACTAAAAACTCAATAATTCACTAATTAATTACATATGTCTCCCCGTTTAAAAAAAGTATTCCTGATCATGACCGTTGTGGTACCGTTTATACTGTACTGCGTTTATTATTATGGTATGATGATCAAGAATGCACCATACCGTTTTGTTGATTTTGAATCGATCAGTTTCCAATATGGCCATAAGGACAGCCTTGTAAATAAATACGATTCACATACAGGCATGTTTCAATATCTCGACAAACGCGATTCGCTGGTGAAAGAGCATTTACGCTTGACTAAAGATGACCTTCTATACCTGCACCGTAAAGCGGCCGACCTGGGTTTCTGGGATTTTCCGTCGAAGGAAACGGGTGATACGTCGAAAGTTGCTGATGGCAAAGCCGTTCGGTACATCATTGAGTTCAAATACAAGGAAAAAACCAAGCGTGTGATCTTTGATACCGATTATTTTGGCAATCCTAAACTGATTGACGCTAATCAAAGGTTGATAGCCGAGATTCAAAAAAAACTAACTGATGTAGAGAATCGTGGTAAAAAATAAAATATCGGGATGTTGTTTATTAAATAATCAATCCCTATATTTGCACCTCGAAATTTAAAACAATATTTAACAAACATGTACGCAATAGTAAGTATAGCAGGACAGCAATTTAAAGTTGCCAAAGACCAGCAGATCTTTGTACACAGGTTACAAGGCGATGAAGGCGCTAGTATTGAATTTGACAGTGTATTGTTAGCAGAAAACGAAGGTAAATTCAAATTAGGTTCTGATTTGAAAGGCGCTAAAGTATCGGCTAAGATCGTGTCACATTTAAAAGGTGATAAAGTAATTATCTTCAAAAAGAAAAGAAGAAAAGGTTACAAAAAGAAAAACGGTCACCGTCAGCAATTTACCAAGATTGAGATCACCGGTATTACATTATAATTAAAGGTTGAACCGGAGTTGTTCTGCAATTCCATAAAAGATATAAGAAATGGCACATAAAAAAGGGGCCGGTAGTTCCAGAAACGGTCGTGAGTCACATAGCAAGCGTTTAGGTATCAAAATTTTCGGTGGTCAGCCAGCAATCGCAGGTAACATCATCGTACGTCAGCGTGGTACTAAACACAACCCAGGCTTAAACGTTGGTCTTGGTAAAGATCATACTTTATTTGCACTGGCTGAAGGTATCGTAGTTTTCAAAAAGAAAGCTGATAATCGTTCATACGTATCAGTAGTTCCATTTGAAGCTGCTGAAGTTGAAGAAGTAGCTGCACCTGCACCAAAAGCAAAAAAAGAAGCTGTAGCTGTTGAAGCTCCTGCTGCTGAAGAAGCTCCAAAAGCAAAGAAAGCTGCTGCACCAAAAGCTAAAAAAGAAGAAGCTGCTGATGCTGCTGAAGAAACTGTAGCTGAGTAATCAGTTAACAAATATTAGGATATAAAAAATCCCGGTCAGTTTTGATCGGGATTTTTTGTTTTGCAGATATTTCCGATTATCGCTCTTTTATCTTTTTTACAACAGCTGGTATATCGTTACCTTTTCCAAACAATACAGGTACAGAGTATAGGCAACGTACTGTTTTGCTCCTTTGCTGAGCCGGTTTCCATTTAGGGCCTCTTTTTATTATGTCGATGGCAAGCGAATCAGTTTCAGAAGTTAACCCTTTGGTTACATGGGTATTGGTAATACTGCCATTATTTTCTATAATGAAGGTAATAATGACCAATCCTGAATGCAGGTCTTTAAGTGGGGATTTTTTTATAGTATTCGATATATACTCTTTAAGTTTTTCAACACCACCAGGAAATTCCGGAAGTTGCTCAACCTCGGTATAAACTGAGGTGTCTATCTTCGTTGTCTGCGCTTTAACGGCGGGTAATAACATTACAAATAGAAATGCGATAAGTAGGACATGTTTCATCTTAAGATAGTAGTACTTTATTTATTCGACAATCAGTTTCTTTAAATAGTAAGTATCAGGATCGATAACCGGCATAGTTTTGCTGGTTACGGTGATGCCTTTTTTATCAAGTGTATACCGTTTGGTAACACCATCAGTAGTAATATCAACAGGTAAAGGCATATCTATATTTAACAACTGAACCTGGTATTTATCGCCCCGCTGGGCTTTTACGTGTACTTCCAGTTTATTGATGGAATAGATGTACAAATCAAACAGCGGCTTGAGATCCTGACCGGCAGCTTTGCTGAAATATTGGATCACATCATCAGTGCTTGCTAAATTGCTATAGGTGTAGCGGGGGTCGGTAACAAAACCTTTAAGGGTGGGGAAGAAGGTACTATCGCCCATAATATACCTGAGCGTATGCATAAAGAATGCACCTTTTCCATAAATATCACCATTATAAGCTGATTCTTCATCAATATCTTTCCCGATAACAATAGGGATTTTATTGCCGAATGAGAGTGCCGAGTTTTGGAAGAATTTGATGTAAGCTTTCTCACCTTCAAATTCCCTAACATAAAGTGCATCGCCATAGGTACAGATGCCTTCATGGATCCAGTAATCGGCCCAGTCTTTGGCGGTAACTTTGTTTCCCCACCATTCGTGGCCGAACTCGTGGTGCATCAGGCCGTCGTAATCTTCGCCGCCCACTTTGGCGTATTTGAATTTGGCGCCGTAAGCATTCATGGTTTGATGTTCCATGCCCAGGTGAGGTGTTTCGACTATGCCTATCTTTTCTTTTACCCAGGGATATTCACCAAAATATTTCTCCTGCTCCTTAATTGTTTTTACAAAGATATCAAGATGGTGCTCGGCCTTAGAGGCATGCTCTTTTAATACATAAAACTGGATTGGCACATTATGCCCATCTACAGTAGTATATGGACGAGCTACCACCGTATAATCACCGGCGTTAAATAAGATGCTGTAATTGTTGATAGTGTATTTGGTTTGCCAATGGAAAGTTGCTGTTCCTTTTTGCTTGCTTACTCCTTTTAATAGTCCCGGCCCGGCAACCATCAGGTCTTTAGGAACGGTGATAAACATATCTACACCCTCATTGGGTTCGTCAGAGGGATGATCCTTACAAGGGAAATACAATTTGCCGCCTGTACCTTCGGCCGTGATAGCCATCCACTGGTGCCCGGTTGAGTCGCGTGTCCAGATAAAACCGTCATCCCATGGTGGGCGACGGGCAACATGCGGTTTGCCACCATAAATCACTTTTACGCTTGCTTTACCTGCGGGCAATTCTTTGCCGGTATTAATAGTAATGAGATTGTTTTTATATTCAAAAGGTTCCTGTTTACCATTTACCAAAACCTTGCTGATGCTTAATGAATCTAACAGGTCAAACAATAAAACTTTGGTGGGCTTTGCCATGATTACATCAATGGTAGTAAAGCCATTAATATTTTTTTGAGCCGGGTCAACAGTTAGAGAAATGGTGTAATGCCGCACATCCATGATAGCTTGCTCTGGTTTGAGTTTGCCGCCTGAGGTGAGGGTTTGGGCATACGAGTTACATGCGAATGCAAGGAATATCAAAACGAAAAAAAACTTTTTTGTCATCATATTAATTGCTGCTACTGAATGAGATTGGAATAGAATATCGAACCCTTACAGGATGGCCATTTTGTAAGCCTGGTTGCCATTTGGGAGATATGCTCATAACACGGATAGCTTCGGCGTCAGTAGCTTCAGATAAACTTTTAACCACTTTAAAATCGGTGAGGCTTCCATCTTTTTCTATTACAAACGAAATATTTACTCTTCCTTCAACAGTCTCGCCTGTCGGATATTTTAAATTTTTAGCGATGAACCTGAAAAGTTTTTCAGGGCCACCCGGAAACTCGGGTATTTTCTCAACACTGTGAAAGGTAGTGTCGATCTTTTTTGTGGTATCTGTTTGCGCGCTAACGACTAAAGACATCATAGCGAAAATAGTTGCAAGTAGAATTCTCTTCATTTAGTTTTGCTCTTTAATGAAATTCATGATATTGATCAATTAACTTTTGTGCTATCCAAAACCTGCACTGCCTGCATGGTGAAAAACTGTATCGGGACGGAATATTTTGATTTAATAAAATGACCATCGCGCGTAGCCGGGATCCATTTTTCTGACAACTTAATTACCCGTATTGCCTCTTTGTTAAATGGATCACTCATGCCTTTAACAACTTTTACATCGGTTAAACGGCCATCGCTTTCAACAAAAAAGCTTATGGTAACAATGCCTTCTCCGCCGCTTACATCGTTTGGCCATTTCAAATTTTTGTTTAAAAATTCATGAAATGCTTTTTCACCACCACGAAAATGCGGTGGCGTAAGTTTTTGAGCTTTCGCACTTATTGAGCAAATAACGATGATAAGGATGGTTGAAAATTTCTTCACCCTTAAATATAACTCAATTCTCCCTCACCAGCAAGCCATCTGCAAAATCTCGCAGATATTGTTTATGATCTTCGGGCAAATTAATAGCATCAAGAGCTGCAAAAGCTTTATCGGCATACGTTTGCATTGCTTCTTCAGCATGCTGCCTGATATCAAGTTCGTTATAAATGTTGGTTATAGCTTTAACCTTTTCTGCAGTGTCAAATTCAGCTGCACTTAGCCATTGGTTTAGCGTTTGTGCCAGGCTGCCTTTTGTCAGTTCAAGGGCCCTTATCAGCAAAAAGGTTTTTTTATTGGAGATGATATCGCCGCCAACCTGCTTGCCAAACTTTTCCGGATCGCCGTAAACATCCAGAATATCATCCTGCAACTGGAAGGCAATACCAAGGTTAACCCCGAAGGAATCAATCAAATCAGCGTCGGTTAGAGCGGCACCGCCAATGATAGAACCGATCTTTAATGTGCCCCCTAACAGCACCGCCGTTTTAAGGCGGATCATGTTGATGTATTCATCGATACTTACGTCGTTACGCTGTTCAAAGCTCATATCAATTTGCTGGCCTTCGCACACGCCGGTCGCAGTATTGTTAAAAACATCAAGTACCTTACGTAAAATGCTGTCATCAACCTTCATCATCAGGCGGTTGGCTTCCACCATCATGGCATCGCCCGAAAGAATAGCAACGTTGGCGTTCCATTTTTCATGTACGGTTGCTTTGCCGCGGCGCAAAGGGGCTTTGTCCATAATATCATCATGCATCAGCGTGAAATTATGGAATACCTCTATAGCCAATGCAGGCTCAATAGCCTTGACAACATCGCCACCAAAAAGGTCGCAAGCCAGCAGGAGCAGGGCGGGGCGCATTCGTTTGCCGCCAATAGATAAAATATAGCTTATCGGTTCATACAGATCGGCGGGGTAAGCCGGGTAGCTTAGTTTGCCTACTGCATCATTTATTAGTAACTGTAACTCTGTAAGTTGTTTCATTTTTAAAGTGAGCGGTTGATTGGGTTGATTAGCTGAGTGGTCATCGTATTTTGTAAATCGACAATACCCTCAGCCAACCTTGTCAACCAATTTAAAAGCAACTGATTTATTGAATTGATCAGGCGAGTTGTGTATGGTTTTAACCTAAAAAACTACTCACTCAATCAACCATTTCACCAATCACTAATCCTGTACCAATATAAAGTCTATCTGTTTTTTGGTCAGATCAACCTGTTTTACCTTAATCTTTACTTCATCGCCCAGTTGGTAAATTTTCTTTTTACGCTGACCGATGATGGCATAGTTTTTTTCGTCCAAAGTATAAAAATCGTCCGAGATATCACGCAGGCGGATCATTCCTTCGCATTTATTTTCGATGATCTCTACATACATGCCCCATTCGGTAACACCCGATATGATGCCCATGAAGGTATTACCAACCTGGTCGCGAAGGTATTCAGCCTGTTTGTATTTTACTGAAGAACGCTCGGCATCTGCTGCTTTTTTCTCCATTAAAGAACTGTGCGAGCATAGTTTTTCATAGAACTCGGCATTGGCAGATTGACCGCCGTTTAAGTAATGGAACAGGAGCCTGTGTACCATTACATCCGGATAACGGCGAATTGGTGAGGTAAAATGCGTATAATGATCAAAAGCCAAACCGTAATGACTGCTGCTTTTAGTAGTATAAATAGCTTTGGCCATTGAGCGGATAGCCAGATGGGTTAACACGTTCTGCTCTTTTTTGCCCTCTACATCCTCCATCAGGTAATTGAGGGATTTTGCTGTTTCCTTGTCAGATTTAGTATTGATTTTATAACCAAACCTGGCTGCAAATTGGGCAAAATTGGCCAGCGCATCGGGCTTGGGCGAATCATGCACGCGATAAACAAAAGTGTATTTGTGCTTGCCCTTGCCCATTTTGCTTACACGTTCGGCTACTTTGCGGTTAGCAAGCAGCATGAAATCTTCGATTAGCTTGTGGGCGTCTTTACGCTCTTTTACGTAAACACCGATGGGTTTGCCTGTTTCATCCAGCTTAAATTTAACCTCGGTAGTTTCAAAGCTGATAGCGCCGTTTTTAAATTTACGGTCGCGAAGCTTATAAGCAAGTGCGTTGAGCCTGAATATTTCTTCCTTAAAATCGCCTTCGCCGGTTTCTATTACTTCCTGCACCTCTTCGTAGGTAAAACGCCTGTCGGAGTAAATGATGGTTTTGCCATACCATTCGGCAATGATATTGGCGTTCTCATCCATCTCAAACACTGCCGAAAAGCAGAGTTTTTCTTCTTTAGGACGAAGAGAGCAAAGCCCGTTTGATAATCTTTCCGGGAGCATTGGGATCACCCTGTCCACAAGGTAAACTGATGTGGCCCTGTCCAAAGCTTCTTTGTCTAAAGCCGAATCGGGAATGATGTAGTGTGATACGTCGGCAATGTGAACACCTACTTCGTAATTTCCGTTTTCCAGTACACGGTAGGATAGGGCATCATCAAAGTCTTTGGCATCAAATGGGTCGATGGTAAAGGTGGTGATGTTGCGGAAATCACGGCGTTTGGCAATTTCTTCGGGCGTGATCACAGCCGGAATTTCTTCAGCATCATGCTCAACCTCGGCAGGAAATGATAGCGGAAAACCATATTCGGCCAGGATGGCGTTCATTTCGGTATCGTTTTCGCCCTGCGCACCTAAGATATGTTTGATCCTGCCGACAGGGTTTTTAGCTTCCGTTGGCCAGTCGGTAATTTCGGCTACTGCCTTGATGCCATTTTTAGCCCCGTTAAGCTCAGAGATGGGAATAAAAATATCATGCATCATCTTGCGGTCATCAGGAATGAAAAACGCGTAGCGTTCTGAGAGTTTTACGATACCCGTAAACTCCATCTTGGCACGTTGCAGGATTTCAATAACCTCACCCTCTTTATGTTTGCCCTTGCTTTTGGCATATACGTAAACTTTTACCCGGTCGCCGTTAAGGGCGGTGCGAAGCTTACGCGGAGCGATGAAAATGTCACTTTCAAATTCATCATCAGTAACTATAAAGGCAGAACCATCATTGGTAAGGTCAACCACGCCTTCAATAAAGGTTTTAAGTTCAAGTAGTTGAAATTTACCTGGAGAGATCTCTTTTAATACCGATCTTTTAACCTCGTCTTTTAAGATGTCGTAGATGATCTCGCGCGATTCGGGGTCACGGACGTTTAATTTGGCAGAAACCTGTTTATAGTTGAGTGGCGTATTGCCGTTTTGTTCAAATATATCAAGTACCATTTGAGTAAGCACCTGGTGTATAGAAGAGTTGTTTTTCTTGCGTTTAGACATAGAATAGTATTTGCATCAAAGATACAGAATTTTGGGTACCCCATCTTGACGCAATAGTGATGGATAAAGCAGTTTTAATCAACCCGGTATTGAAGCGATCAGCCTTTTGGTGTATTCTTCTTTTGGGCGATAATAAATATCGTCGGGATAGCCGGTTTCCACTATCTCGCCTTTGTTCATCACCATCATCCGGTCGGAGATATGTTTAATCACGGCCAAATCATGCGAAATAAAGATATAGGTCAATTTAAGTTCGTCCTGAAGTTCGCGGATGAGGTTTAATACCTGGGCCTGAACCGATACATCAAGCGCCGAAACTGATTCATCGCAAATGATAAATTTAGGCTGGAGCGCCAAAGCCCGGGCAATAACAATCCGCTGCCTTTGCCCACCCGAAAACTCATGCGGATAACGGTCAAAGTGCGCGGGCAGCATGTTAACCCGTTCAAGCAGTTCCAGCACTTTTCGTTTGCGGGTTGTATCATTGCCGTAAAACTGATGTACCTGCAATGGCTCCATAAGTGATTGCCCAACGGTAAGCTTAGGATTTAATGATGAGTATGGATCCTGAAAAATGATCTGGATATCTTTTCTGATCTGTCTCAACTCATCCTTTTTAAGCCCGCGAAGATCAGTGCCGTCAAAAGAAACCTTGCCCGATGTTGGTTCTATCAACCTTAAAATGCTTCGCCCCAAAGTGGTTTTTCCACAGCCTGATTCGCCGACGAGGCCTAAGGTTTCGCCTGGATATACATCAAAGCTTACATTGTTCACTGCTTTTACAACATGATCTTTCCGTTTGAAAAATCCTGTATCAGTTGGAAACCAGGTGTTTAATTTATCTGCCTTTAACAAAGGCTGCTGTTCATATAGTTTACGCTTTCTGTCGGCGATTTCAGTGTCCGGGTAATGATATAATTCCCTGATGCTTTCTATAGTTACTGCGGGCCTGGCCCCATCCAGAAAATCGGCCACAACAGGGAGCTTTTTCAAATGCTGCTGCGGGGAAGGGCGGCAGGCCAGCAATCCTTTAGTGTAAGGGTGCCGGGGATTTGCGAATAGATCTTTTACCGCGGCTTCCTCTATAATCTCGCCTTTGTACATCACCAAAACCCGGTCGGCAATTTCTTTGATCACGCCCAAATCATGCGATATAAAGATCAGGCTCATGTGCCGTTCGGCTTTCAGCTTGTGCAGCAGTTCAATGATGGTTTTTTGCACGGTAACGTCAAGTGCGGTGGTGGGCTCATCGGCAATCAAAATCTCCGGGTTGCAGGCCAAAGCCATCGCTATCATTACCCGTTGTTTTTGTCCGCCCGAAATCTGGTGAGGATAGCTGTTGAATATGGCTTCGGGCCGCGGTAATTGTACTTCTTTAAACAGCTCAATGGTTTTTTGTTTAGCCTCGGCTTTACTTGATCCTAAATGCAACCTGATAGCTTCCGTAAGTTGAAAACCACAGGTAAGTACCGGGTTAAGCGAGGTCATGGGCTCCTGGAAAATCATGGCTACCTGGTTGCCGCGCACATGCCGCATTTCATCTTCCGATAATTTACACAGGCATACGCCATTTAAAAGCACAGAGCCGTCTATTACGGCCTGATCTTCATTGAGCAAACGCATCAGGGCAAGGGAGGTAACAGATTTGCCCGAGCCGGATTCGCCAACAATGCCAATTGTTTCGCCTTTGTTAAGTGTAAAAGAAATTCCCTTTACGGCTGTGAACTGGTCTTTACCATTCTTAAAACTAACCGACAGATCACTGACTTTAAGCATTATTAGCCTACTATGGTTATAAATTCGTCTGCTATCAGATCTTCGCCGCGGTAACGTCTTAATAGTTGTGCCGTAGCTATCACATCCTTTTGGCAATAAGCGCAAATCCGCTCCAACTGGTTTTCCTGCCAGTATACGCGGCCAACATCGCTGCCGTCGATGTCATCTTTAGGGGTTGGGATATCAAAAATTGTGGTAAGCAGGTTTAAGGAAGTGTAGTGTTTGTGATCACCAAACTTCCATAATTCCATGGTATCTAAATGAACAATCTCCCAGGGTTTCTTACCAGCTATTTGCAGTTGCGGCGGAAATGGCATGCCATTCACCAGTAAACGGCGGCAGAGGTACGGGAAGTCAAATTCCTTGCCATTATGAGCGCATAAAATAAGGTTGGGCGGCTGACTGAACAACAGGTTGCAGAACTTGCTAAGCAGCTCTTTTTCATCATGTGATGCAAAAGATTTTACCCTCAAGCCAAGGTTTTTCCCGGCAGTAAAGATCCCTGCCGAAATGCAAACTATTTTACCAAACTCGGCCCAAATGCCGGCGCGCTCATAATGAATGTCGGCAGGTTCATCTTTGCGTTGATGCCGGGTTTTTAGTTCCCATAAAACCTGTAGATTTTCGGGCAGTTGTTCGTGGGTGCTGTACTGCGGCACAGTTTCGATGTCAATTACCAATAAATTATGCAGATCGTACTGTTCAAGCATCCGGTTAAAAATATAGAGCCAATATAATGATAAAGTTAGTAGATGATTGCTGCGGACATTTAGTTTACAGAAAAATTAAAATCGATAAGTTGTGTTTTTTATTTCTTCAATACTTCAAACGCTATGCTGATAGTATTGCCGTTGCCATCAACCAACGTAAGAATATGTTTGCCCGGAGGTGGGTTTAAAGCCACCTGGTGAAAATCTTTGGTCTCGCCAACATATTGATCATCCAGGTGCCAAAAGACTTTCATACCTGGCTGGCGGTGTGCTGCGTTGCAAATCATGCGACCGCGGGTGCCGTCTGCTTCAAGGGGCACATATATTTTAGCGCCATTTTTAGGATAAATGATTTCCATTGTATTTCCATTTTCTGCCTGGGCGCAATCCGGGCGGAAAGGCGGGAGCACATGATATTGATAGTTCCTGGCTTTGTAATAATATTCCATAGATGGCGGCAACACAAACCAACTTTTATTGAGGATGTTGTACGGCGGCTCACAATTGCCGTTTACCTGCCATTTTGCATCGGCAGATAAATGCACCAATTGATGGTAAGGACAAACAGGGGCTTTCAGGCCGCTTTTGGGTACATATTGCTCATCTACATCCTGGCAATATTGTCCGGCACGGTAACCGCTTTGCCTGCACACATTTATTTTCACCATTTCTCCCACCGGCATTTCAAACCAATCACGCGATACGGGCAACAGCCTGAAAATCTCAAACAGGGCAGGTGCGGCGGTATTGATCCCTGTTAAGCCCGGTCGGCCCTCGCCATCGGTATTGCCAACCCAAACACCAACTACGTATTTTGGTGTAACGCCAATAGCCCAGCCGTCGCGAGAGCCAAAACTTGTACCGGTTTTCCAGGCCACGCGTTGGCTCGAGCTGAATTGCTGCCATAGCATTTCCTCGCCCGGCCGCATCACTTCCTCCATGGCCTGGAAGGTGTAATAAATAGATGCTGCATCCAACAGTCCGGACTTGTCAAGTTCAGTTTTGGCTGCGGGCTTCTTTTCATAAACAGGATTATGAAAATCTGCAGGGTTATACTTGCCACCGTTTTTGTTGTAATGATTGAGCACACGCGCCATATCGGCATAAGCGCCGCTTAATTCCCAAAGCGTGTTTTCACCCCCGCCCAATATTAACGACAGCCCATAATGATCGGCAGGTTTGGTTAAAGTGGTGATGCCTGCTTTATGCAAAAAAGCATAAAAGCGTTCGTATTTGTATTGCTGCAGCATTTTGACAGCCGGTACATTCAGCGAACGGGATAAGGCCCGCGATGCAGGTACGGCGCCGTCATAACCCAAATCAAAGTTTTCGGGATGATAACCCGCGATCATGGTAGGTACGTCAGGCATCAGGCTATTGGGTAATATCAACCCGTCGTGCAACATTGCCGCGTAAAGTAGTGGTTTCAGTGTGCTTCCGGGGCTTCGCGGAGCATCTATTACATCGACATCGCTCTCCATTTGCGGGTCCTCCCGATGGGATATGTTACCGGCATAGGCAAGTGTTGCACCTGTTTCAACATCAAGTACGATGGCGGCAATATTGTTGATATCGTTAGCCTTTAATAAACTATGGTGCTGCTCCAGGATATCGTTTACCTGTTGCTGAAGCGACGATTTGACGCTGCTTGTAATGCGGGTATCTCCGTCGGGCTTAGCCTGATGATCGGCTTTAAAACGTTGCAGCAGGTGCGGAGCAAGCTGAGGAAGGGCCATCGGTCTGTCGGGCACAGGCTCTAACCGGGCGAGGGCTGCAGTAGTACTATCAATGATACCAGCCTTATGCAATTTATCCAACAATGAATTCCGTTTGCGGAGCAGTATGGACCTGTTCCTGCCGGGATGTACCAGGGATGGCGAGTTAGGCAAAACAGCCATAGCCGCCATTTCGCCCCAGGAAAGTTTATCCGGGCTGCGGCCAAAATATCGCCAGGAGGCAGCATCCAGGCCAATAACATTGGTGCCGAAAGGGGCATTGCTGGTATATAAAGCTAAGATTTTACTTTTACTGCATGTTACCTCGAGGCGCATGGCCATGAAAATCTCTTTCAGTTTATTCCAGATGTTGCGTTTATGCCGGGTAGCCAGCCTGATTACCTGCATGGTAAGGGTACTGCCGCCGCTGCTTACCTTTTTTGAGCTCAGGTTTTGCTTGATGGCCCGGCTAAAAGCAACAATATCAAAGCCGGGGTGGTGCTCAAACCGTTTATCCTCAAAAGTGATAATGCACTGTTTGAATTTTTCGGGTACTGTGGGATTATAAGGAAAGCGCCATTGGCCATCATTTGCTATGGAAGCACCGAGTAACTGGCCCTGATCATCGTCAATTACGTAAGAGGTGGGACTATTAAATAAAGGATTGGGCAAACAAAACCAAAATATCAGGGTTAAAACAAACAAAAAGAAAAGCGAGACTATAACTTTAGGCTTTTTTAAATAACTTTTAGCTCGTTTTAGCACAAATTGCATTACTAAATATAAAAATATTAAGCCAGTTCAGGTTTATACAACTATAATTGTGGCAAAAATCTACCAGGCAATAATACAATAAATGACGATACAAAAATTATCAATTATTATTCCGGCTTACAACGAAGGTAATACCATACATTTAATTTTGGATAAAATTAAAGAGGTAAACCTCATCAACAATATTGAAAAAGAAGTGATCATTGTAAATGATTGCTCAAAGGATGATACTGAAGCAGCCATTTATAAATATAAACTTGCCAACCCCGAAGTTAACATTCAATACTTTAAGCACGAAGTAAACAAAGGTAAGGGAGCAGCTTTACATACAGGTATCGCAAAAGCTACAGGCGATTACCTGATCATCCAGGACGCCGACCTTGAATATGATCCGGCTGAATACAACGACCTGTTAAAGCCCGTGGTAGCGGGCTTTGCGGATGTGGTTTATGGTTCACGGTTTATGGGGAGCAACCCTCACCGCATCCTCTTTTTTTGGCATACTATTGGCAACAGGTGGCTTACCTTTGCTTCAAACATGTTTTCAAATCTTAATCTTACTGATATGGAAACATGCTATAAATTGTTCAATACCAAAGTTATTCAATCCATAAAGCTTACTGAAAAGCGCTTTGGCTTTGAGCCCGAGGTTACCCAAAAAATCTCGAGGGTACACCGCATCAGGATCTATGAGGTAGGCATTTCTTATTATGGCCGTACTTATGAGGAAGGCAAAAAGATAGGATGGAAGGATGGGGTTAGGGCTATTTACTGTATCCTTAAATATGGTTTGTTTAAATCAAAGTAAGAGTTTCCTATAGTAGTAGCTTTCATAAACCGGATTTATTCTTCACTGAAATTATCAGCAAGAACAGCTTCTGAGATGTTAAAAAATGTTGACGTTAAAGCTTTATAATCAATATTTTACTGCTTCCGTTGTACTTTTTCCCAAACTGCGCTTTGTTTAGTACTGAAATAGCGGATAATGCCGGCCAGTACAGCATAGTTCATAACACAAAAATAATAAGGAATGAAAAGAATTTTTATACGGAGCTGCCGCTTTTCCATTATCAGCCCGAGCAAAGCCAGCAAATAAAACAATACCTGCGCTAATAACAGCCCTTGCATCGCTGTTTCTCCAGGTTTAAACGCCAGCACAACGTTTAAAATAAACGATAATATAAGCAGGAACGGTGTAATGGTCCATCTTAAAACCCGGTGACTGATATACTGAAACGATAAAATTGGATAGGGGAAAGGATTGAATAATTTTTTTAGCCTTAAAATAGATTGCATCCCACCGGCAGCTATCCTCACTTTTCGTTTTAACTCTTCCGACACATTTTCCGACGCCGTTTCAGTAGCATATGCTTCAGGTTCATAAACAATGCGGTAGCCTTTAGCAGCTATCAGCATCGAGATCATAAAATCGTCAAGCACAGTATCCGCTTCAACAGGCTGATATAGCGAGCGGCGCACACTAAACAGTTCGCCTGCCGCGCCAACAACCGAATATAGCTCCGAATCCCATTTTTTCAGGGCCGATTCATATTTCCAGTAGAACCCTTCACCAGCCGCGCTGGCATCTGCGTTCTCGTCAATATGTACCCGTTTTTCGCCCGCAACGGCGCCAACTGTTGCATCGCTGTAATGCCTGCAGATCTTGATCAATGCGTCTTTATTTAAAAAAGTATTGGCATCGGTAAATACTACAGCATCGGTGTCAACATATTCCATGGCACGGTGTACCGCGGCTATTTTGCCGGCGCGCTGTGGCTGGTGCAACAATTGTATTTGCGGGTACCGGGCAATGATATCAGGTGTTTTGTCTGATGACCCGTCGGTCACAAAAAGCAGTTTTAGTTTTCCTTCGGGATAGTTAAGCAGGAGGCTGTTGCTGATCTTTTGCTCAATAAAATATTCTTCGTTGTAAGCGGCTATCACCAAAGTGCAAGTAGGAAGTTCATCCAGGTTTTCTGAAGGAAGAGTTCTCCGGCCTTTAAAAGCCCTTTTGATCCTGATGATTAGGTACAGAAAAATTCCATATCCTGCAAAAGTGTAAAAAACAATAAAAAGGCTTATGGCTAAAATTATTTTCATGCTATGGTGTTAATAGGGTATCCTAAATTGCTGCTGTTTTTTGAGTGGGTAAAATTCCACCATACTGCTTTAAAAAGCATCGGAATAAAGTCGTATTGTTTTTCTTTGACGTAATTAACCAGGTTACGGGGTACCACAATCAGCAGAAAATAAAAATAAAATAATACTTTTTTAAGCGGCGGGGCATTCCGGCGGATAAAAAGGATCCGGTTCCGGTTCATGAAGTATTCCTTGAGTTTGCTTTTTTTGCCTACTGATACAGACTCTTTGTGGTAAATGAGCGCATCGGTACAAACCCAGGCTTTAAAACCTGCTCTTATGATGTGCTCGCACCAGTCAACCTCTTCATAGTATAAGAAAAAGTTTTCGCTCATCATGCCCGCCTTTTCAATAGCTTTTTTCCTGATCATCATGGCTGCTCCGTGGCAGTAGGCTGTAGGCGCGGTGATATGATCAAACTGACCTTCGTCCTTTTGCTTTAAGCCTATCACGCTATTTCGACAGGTGTAATAGTTCATAGGCGTGTAGCCCGCATATTGGATTAATTGTTTATCACTGAAATACTTGATCTTGGGCGACAGCATTCCTACAGCGGTGTTACTATCCATTACCTCAACCAGTTTTTCAACTAAACCGGCGGTAAACTCGGTATCATTGTTCACCATAAAAATATAATCACCGGTTGCTACCGTAAGCCCGAGGTTATTTCCACCGGCAAAACCAAGGTTAACATCCGAGCGGATGAATATTATTTCGGGATATTTTATTCTCCAACCGGGAACCGGATCTACTTTACTTGCATTATCAACAACAATTATTTCTATATTACTATAAGTACTTGTATTTTTAATTGATAATAACATTTCCTCGGTAACGGATGGCTGATTAAAACTTACAGTAACAACAGAAACTTTTTTCATCTAAAAGGGGTTATTATCAATATTGCTTTTTACGGCTAATATGAGTAAAAGTTAACCAATTATATCACTATATTCCTTTGAATAATAACCAACCCAATAATGATGAGTCACTGCTTACCATAAAAGCAGATGAGCTTATACAATTGCTGAAAAAGGGGAATATTGATAAAGAACTTGTTAAAGCCATACAGCAAAAAATAAATAATGCCGTCGAAAGTAATTCTAACCCGCAAAAATTTGATGCTTTTAGTGGGTTAGACCAGGAGCAAAGCCGGCTCGATATGGTAACAAACCTGGAATTTTTACTTACCCAACATCAGGTTGATAGCCGAGAATCGAAGAAATACTTGCTGCATGAAAGAATAAAACGTATGGTTTTGGTAGCAATTGCGGTTACCATGATCATACTTGGTTTAGCCATGATCATCATGCCTGCACCGCCATATTTTGAAATGTTTACCATTTTTTATTTTTCAAAAGACGACGGTATAACTTTAATGGATGTTATATCGGTGTTAATAGTATTATCGGGTGTATATTTGTTTATAAATGCCCTACTCCGAAAAATTAACGCCTGAACTCACTAATATGCCGAAACGTCCAAAAATACTCCTGGTTGATGATAGCCCGCTGATTTTGATGGTTATAGGGCAGGCTTTGGAAAAAGAGGGTTTTATTAGCCGCAAGGCAGGTAATGTAGAGGAAGCTATGACGGCGCTTGAAAATGAGATCCCCGATTTGATTTTGTCTGATTATCAAATGCCCGGTACAGATGGTTTTGCATTCAGGCAGCATTTAATGACTATACCTGAGTATAAAAATATCCCCTTTATGTTTTTAACATCAGTTACCGATCACGCTCACATGATAGCGGGGATCAGTCTTGATGCTATTGACTACATTGATAAGGATACACCCATTGTGGTCATTATCTCAAAGATCAATAATTTTTTGAACAGCATCCGCGAACGCCACGAACACACGATCAGGGAGCTGAGCAGCGCCGCAATAGCCTTAAATTTGTATTCCGTTCCGCAGGAAATACCCCGTATTAATGGCTTTGAAATAGATTTCTGGCATAAATCGTTTGAGAATTACCCGGGCGGAGATTTTATTGATGTGTTAACTATAAATAACAGGTATACTTTTATTATCCTGGGCGATGTGATGGGCAAAAAATGGGGAGCATGGTTTTTTTCATTCGGCTATCTGAGCTATATAAGGGCCGCTGTAAGGATATGTGTTTCGGAAGGGGACATATCAACCAAAAGTATCATGCAAAAAATAAACTCTGTAATTTATCATGACCCGATTGTGAGCGACGTGTTGTCGACACTTTCACTTGTCAGAATCGATCCGGAGAATGAAACGCTAAGTTATACCGGCGCAGGCGACTTGCCGCTGTTGTATTTTAGCTCCAGGGAAAATAAACTTAACAGGATTAGCTCATCAGGCTTGTTGCTGGGGATTAGTAAAGAGGGCGGCTTTGATGAACATTTATTTACCATGCTGCCTGGTGATCAGTTGATCATGATAACAGATGGATTGATAGATAAAGAGACACCGGCAGGAAAGAAAACCGATCTGAACAGTTTTATTGATGAGATTGAAAAATATCTTGGTAAAACCAATTCATTTGCAACCTTAAAACACGATGGCTTTTTGAACGAAAAAGCGAGAGAACAAATTGATGACTGCAGTTTAATATTTATTCAAAAAAAACAGCTAAATGATATTACAAACACATCTGCTTAATAATGCATTAATTGCGGATATCCTGCTTAAAGAGGCGAATTTGGGAAATGCTGAACAATTTAAGTCGGAACTGATGAGCCTGATCAATAAAGGAAATAAGTATGTTATTGTAAACTTTGAACAGGTAATATATGTTGACAGTTCTTTTTTAGGCGCATTGGTATCGGCTCTTAAACTGGCCATGAACAGCGGGGGAGACATTGCCGTAGTTGGCTTAAATAATGACATCAGGTCCTTGTTTCAATTGGTGCGGCTTGATAAGGTGTTCAGGATCTATACAAATACACAGGAGGCTTTAACTGGGGCATAAACGAATTTACTACCTTGAAAAAATTTGTTTTTAACAATGAAACCGAAGGTATTTATCCTTTAACCGTCCAGATCATTAACTATATCCAAAACATAGCAAAAGATATAGTTGATGACGATGCCGGCTTCAGGATAAAAACCATCCTGATTGAACTGCTTACCAATTCGCTCAAGCACATGGGAGATGATGTTACCAGGATCGGGATCGATCTAAAAAACAACAAATTATATATAAGTAAACAGGATAAGGGAAGGCCGCTGCAAATTAATACCAGGCAGGCATTGTTAACATGGCCGTTAACGCACAGCAAATTTGCCCAAAATGAAATTGCTATTTATGGCGATGACTTCGGTACATTAAAAGGGCGGGTGA
Source organism: Mucilaginibacter sp. R-33 (assembly GCF_049949235.1). NCBI lineage: Bacteria > Pseudomonadati > Bacteroidota > Sphingobacteriia > Sphingobacteriales > Sphingobacteriaceae > Mucilaginibacter > Mucilaginibacter sp. R-33. The sequence continues at coordinate 2,610,542 of NZ_CP188089.1, read as the reverse complement.
AAAACAGTAACCAATTAGAGTTTTTTACCGAAGACCTTGATGTAAGGTATATTAACAAGGAAACCATTATGGGATTAAATGAACATTATGGCCTGATGATCATTGCACGTGCCAGCGATGCGTTTAACTACAAACATAAACCTGATACAGGCGTAAATACTTTTACCTCGATAATTGAACTTAAACAGCGTTAGGCATTTCTGCGTAATTTCTGAAGTGTTTCTTGATGGGGTAAGAAAAATTTTACATGGGTGGCGAACTACAGCGACCGGGAGAACGACTTTCGGCAAAGTAATTATATTATTGGGCAATTAATTATCACACTCGTTTTCGCTATTTCACAGCTGTCTCTTCGTTTACCGGTTCTGCAGGAGCATTATCGTGCGGTGTATGAATAAACTTTTTGTTTGCTCCTTTTAACTTAAACAGCAGTAAAAACATGGTAAAAAATATAAGCGGCAGTTTAAGCATGGCTTCTAAAAGTTTTCTATTATAAAACGATGTTGGTATGGCAACTAAGATACCAAGGTAACAAGCCACTGTTGCCCCAAGCCACAAATGCCAATGCGGGCCTATGCCCGGAGTAAAAAAAGAGATCAATAGCATAAAAGGCATCAGGCCAAGCATTAATACGCGCGGCAGAATGGCCATCTGATAAATCTCATTCACGTAATCAAAATTGCCGCGGAAAAATTGGGCCGGCGCGGTAGCTCCATACTTTTTAAGCAAGTTAAACTGAGCTGAAAGCCAGCGCTTACGCTGCTTTTCAAACACTGCGGGGTTACTCACTTTTTCATCGTAGATATACGCTTTTTCTGCATAAGCAACATAGATCTTATCACGGGTCAATAATAAGCCCATTTCCTTGTCAAACCCGCCCACGGCATCAATACGCGACATTACATTTACAAACAGGCTGTACTCCAAGGCCATCCCCGAACCTATAATGGCTGCCGAAAAATTAAACAACTGCTGCGATTTTCTGAAAATATGATTGTTAACTTCTTCGCTCACAGCATCAAGTATTGCTACCTGTGTGTTTGAGTTTTTTGCTACCCTATGGCCCTGCACCACCCGGTGACCTGCTTGTAAATAGTTGTTGATCTGGTATAGGTAATCGGGCGCGGCAATGTTATCAATGTCAAAAACAACCGCGGCATCAAAACCGGCTGCTGTATTTTCAATGGCTTTGTTCAGCGCCTTTGATTTGGTGCTGGTTTCAAAAACCACCTCTACTACCTGCAAAGGCATCTGCTTTAATTTAACAATAGTCTCAGGCTTCATGGAGTCGGCTATCACACAAACCGTGAACATTTCTTTAGGGTAATCGATAGTTAGTGCCGCCGCCGCCGAGTTTAAAATAATTTCATCTTCTTTATAAGCGCAGATATAAACTATGAATTTACTGAGTGCGGTGGCTGTAGCAGGCGGTTTGATAGGGATTAATTTTCCGAGTACCGAAAATACAAACAGGTACAGGCTATATACACCAAGGTATATAAACAGCAAAATGGCGATTAGGGATGCTATGAATTTAATGATTTCCATGTGTTTTATTGCTAAACCCTGTTTGTATTAATTAGCAGCAGGTTTGTATTATTAAAAATTAACTTTTCCGTTTATTGTTCAAATTTGTTGCCAGCAAACTTTTGATCTCTGTTATACGGTGCTCCCATGTATTTTGTGCGGCTATTTTTAATCTTTTTTGTTGTAAAAAAGGAGTGTCGTTTAACGATAAATTAAGGGCAGCAGAAAATTCATCAACATTTTTGCAGATATATACGCTGTCGCCGGTAAACTCTTCTAAATCTTCGTTAAAATCAGTGATCACTACCGGCCGGCCCGATCCCAGGTATTCAAATAACTTAAGCGGGAAAATGGAACTGCTTACATCATCTTTTTTGAAGGGGATAATAGCAACATCAAATCCCTTAAGCACAGCAGGCAACTGCTCATAGGGTACTGCTCCTTTTTTGAAAATATTAGGCGCGTTAAAAGCAGGATTATTCTCATAATCTTTACCAACCGGCCCTACAAATACAAAGTTTTTATCGGGGTTTTGTTCGAGTAGCTGTGTTAATAAATTATAATCAATACGTCGTTCAATATTGCCGAAATAACCGATTATCGGTTTAGGGATATCAAAAAGGATATCTGCCACAGGCAACGCCGGATCCAGCGCTTTTTGACTATGGCCGATGTCGGCTGCATTTGGTACGAAGTACGAGTTAGGGTTAAGTTTTGCTTTTGCATTGCGCAACTCTTTACTGGTGCTGATCACCAGGTCCATATCTTTCACCAATATATCTTCGGATATGAGCCCATGACGGATCTGGTATTCCTCAATAAGGGGATCAACGCAATGATAAACTTTCAATAATGGTTTCAATTTCAACAACCGGTGCATGGTTGGGTAGTAAAACGCATAGGAGTTGATAAAGATGTAGTCCTTTATGTTAAGGCTCTTAATAATTTCATTGAGCCTCGCCGCTACAATTCGTTCGTTCACCTTCACGGCCAGCCGATAGACAGCTCCTTCGGGTAACGAATTAATCGACGGGACCGGAGGCGTAATGATGATCTTTAAATTAGGGATTTCTGTTTGGATAAAACTATTTTTGGGAGAAAAGAAGTGCGGCTTGCGGGCCTTATAGCCCGGCGTATTTTTAAACTGGATATAATCTTTCCAGGTGTACGGCCTGTCAACATAATACACGTAGTTATCTTTGGCCAAATGTTTGGCCATAGTATAGTTTGTTGATTCGAGGCGGCTATCAAACTGCATTTGCGAAAATATTACGATATGCCGATTTTTTAGCTCCATATAACTTAATTATTCAGTTAGTCGTTTTACTTATTTTGCCCATCACAACACCTATAAGCTCTTTTAGTTCGATGTAGCCTAAGACAAAGATGTCGGATATTTTAAACTGAAGATGTTTTTTTAATGCCCAGTACCCAAATATAGCGCCGGTAGCAAAGGTAAAGATAGAAGCAACTGCTACCGCATACAGGTTGTGGAATATGAGAATCCCCGTAAAATCGCCTATTACGTTAACTGTTAGCATCAGGAACACTTTGATCATGTTAAGATGTGGTTTGTTAATGATGTCAAGGGTGATCCCGAAAAACCTGTCGATAGGCAACAGCATTACATAACACATAAAAATCCTGAAGATATTGCCTGCATCAGAATGCTGGTATTTTGCACCGAAGAGGAGTCCAATAATAAGGTCAGCAGCAACGAAACAGATAACAGCGATAGGGGTAAGCGCTATGGTAAGCATGCCCGCATATTTTTTCATGATGTAGGTGACATATTTTTGATCGCCGCGCTGTACAGCTGCCGACATTACCGGCAATGCGGTAGAAATGAAAGCCCTTAGCGGGATTTCAAAAATCTCCATAAGTCGTTGCGGAATGTAGTAAACAGCCAACAGATCGGGGCTGAACATAGGCTTTACGATAAACGTATCGGAGCTCCTGAGCAGGTACGAACTTATAGATGTGCCTACACTGTATTTACCAAAATGGGCCATTTGTTTTATTGTAGCCCAGTTTTTGTATGCTATGGTTTTTACCTTAGCCCAGCCTGTAATAATGCAAATAACGCTGCTTAACAGGTTAGCTGTAAAGTAACAATATATAGTTGTTTCAAAGTTTGATTTGCCTGCAACGGCAACGGCAACCACCAGCGCCAGAAAACCTCCCTGGTTCATTAATTGCAAGGTGAACATTTTATCAAAGCGCTCTTCGGCCTGGAGGGTCCAAAGGCTCACTGCCGAGGGGAGTGTGCAGAAATAAATGAAGCTAAACCATTTAAGCGTAACACCTATATCAGCATCCGGATTTGTGTAAATAAGATAGATCAGGAGATTTACGACGGCAAATGCGCAGGTGACCATAAAACCCAGGTACCAGGCAGAGCCTGATATGTTTTTCATTTTTTCGGGTGTAGAGCCCGAATAAAATTTTATGACCGATGTTTGCAGAAAACCCGTACGAAAGGTATCGGCCAGTGTAAATACAATCTGGAAAAACACATAGTTGCCAAAGGCGGGTTTACTTAAGCGGCGGGCCAGCAGTGATAATATTACCATTCCCAAAACCGGTAATACGGCGTTGGTTGCCAGTGAAAGCGTGTGTTTGTTTATTAATTTTTTAAATAAACTCATGTATCATGTTTTACGCTTTCTCCCACAATTGTGTTGTAAAATTATATTGTTTTATTACTTTGGCGGGATTGCCAACTGCTACCGAATAAGGCGGGATATCCCTTGTAACCACACTGCCAGCCCCAATAACCGAATGTTTACCTATAGTTACACCGGCGGTTACCACACAATTAGCACCTATCCAAACATTATCATCAATAGTAATTTGTTGGGTGGTTACTTTTTGATGGCGTGGCGGTATACTTACGTCCTGATAGCCATGATTAAGGCCGGATATTACAACATGCTGCGCTGTCATGCTGAAATTGCCTATTTTAACCGGGCCAATTATTACCGTACTGATGCCAACGCCTGATCCTTCGCCGATAAATACATCGCCAACGCCGTTATTGATCACAGCGAAGTCTTCCACAATACTTTTTGCGCCAAGGGAAAACTTGTTAAACGGAAAAAGGTCCATCCGTGCATTAAATCTTACTACACTGTTTTTACCCCGGTGATGGAAAAAGCGGTTAAGTATCAGCCTAACCCAAAGCCTTGGCCTCGACTGTCCGGGCGGAATAAGCATCCAGTGGACTAATTTTTTTAATTTGGGATTTGCTTTTATGGAGGATACAAATGACATCTGCTTAATTAATTAGTATTGTCCCTGTACTATTTTTTTTTAATCGCTCCTGCTCCTGGTTGTCAAGGCGCTTGCATACTACAAGGATGGATATGGCCAGGTAGAACAGGATGTTTGATGGGTATTGAACGATAGCCTGCTGCGGAAAGTTACCAATATTGAATGCGAACAAGATCAGCAACATAGCCAGGCAGTAGTTTTTAAGTTCAGGGTTTTTGATACTGAAGTAAAAGTTTATCCCCGTTTTAAGCACCACAAAAAACAGTGTACAAAATAAGATGAGCCCGAGCCAGCCCATTTCAACAGCTACGCGCACATAACCACTGTCGGGCGGGAATTTGGCTAACATGGAATTTGGTGAGAACTTACGGCCCCAAACGCCTACAGAACCTAAGCCGCCACCAATAGGGTGGGAAAGGATATAAGGCTTGATCCTCCTTTGATTTTCAGCACGGACGTTGTAAGATGCGTCATCGGATGGGTTAAAAGCTGTTTGAAACCGCTTGATCAATGGGTTGGAGGTCGGCATTACTATCAAAATGCCGAGCATGCCTCCTGCCACAAGGGTGAAAAATAAAACCCGTTTGTTGAAGTTTAAAACGGCCAGCATGGAAAGCGCTCCCGGTACCAATACATAGGCAGCTCTTGTACCGGAATAGAGCATAACATATAAGAAGAAAGCGGCGATAAAGCCCAGTAATATTTTGCGTTTGACAGGTAATTTGCCCATGATAAGCACAACACAGAGCAATGCGCCTATAACCATGTTGTATGAAAATGTAACAGGGTCAGAGAAGATGGCAAATTTACGCATATGACCGTTGATGAACAACAAGCTTACACGGGTAGGGTCAGAATACAGGTATCGGCGCTCGAATGAAAAAAAACCTATATTTTCTTGTTGAAAAGCAGAAATTCCCGCCAGTATATCCAGCAATAACCAAAGCTTTAAAAGCGTTTTTATAAACTTTACCGTGCGGATCTGGTAAACAAAAACAAAGTACATCAGCATAATGAAACCCACAGTCCGAACGGTATAAATCCAGGCAAGCCGCGATGCGGCTGCAGGGTTTACAAACTCAAACATATTGTAAGCCAGCCATACCAATATCATGTAGCTGATAGGATTTTTAAAATAGGTCCAGTTTTGTTCGGTGCGCTGTTTTATAAAAAAACCAAGGATAAGCAGATAGGTGGTTACATCCATCAATGTACCGATGGGTACTCCGCTTGGTAATAATTCAGCAATGTAACTGATGAAAAATGCACCTATGATCAGCGCGCAAATTCCGAATTCAGGATAAACGGTAATGGCAAATACAATGGGTAAACCTATAGTTATCGCTAAAACAGCACCTACGCCTATAAATCCAAGCTTATAGGTTAAAAAACTTATCACAAGTGAGATAATCAGCAGAAAAAACAGGGCAAACGGATGCGAAAACTTTTGAATCAGAAGCGCTTTCCAAAAGTTTTGTTTAATTTCAGTATTACCTGTTGGTTCATTGCGCATGAAGTAGTAACTCTTTTTATAAATTTACAGGAACAAGATCTTCACAGCCCATACAAATACACTGATAAACGCAAATACTATAGCCGCTTTGCGTGTTTTTTTTTGAAGCGGACTTAAATCTCCAAACGGATCCTTTTTAGGTTTGGGAGGGTCAATTCTCATTTTAAGTAACGTTAAGTATATGAACCGGTGTTGCGCGCTTCGTTCAATTAGGAGCGTTTTTCTTTGTTCTGATTGTATTCGGTTTTATTGAGTACCCAGCCGGCAAACTTGTTTTCGAACCCTTTTAAATAGGTTATGTGCTGTTTCTGAATATTGTTTATTTTCCTGTTGGCTTCAAATACAGCTATTGTTTTGTTTGCAAACAATAACCATTCTTTGGATTTATTAAGCGCGGTAAGTGGGGCAGTATCAATAATCACAATATCGTATTTAGTCCGCAGCTCGTCAAATTTGCTCTTAACAAAGCCTTCGCTGCCAATTTCAAGCAGGGTTACATCACCTCCGCGGTTGCCTAAAACGGTAGTGTTTGAACTGCTGAGCTCGGGTTGGCCAAATTGGCTGTTTTTAAAATAATCTTCAAGGTATACCTGCGGCTGAGCGGTATTACTTATCGTGGCGTTATTGAAGTTGCCATCAATTAACAACACTCTTTTGTTAATCATGGAGTAAGAGTACGCCAAGCTTATCGCCAGCAGTGTTTTACCTTCGCCAGGCTCAATGCTTGTTATGGCTAAAATTTTTTCACCTTTTAATTCCTGGTCAATCTCAAACCGTATAGAGCGCAACAGCTCTTTAAAGGTTTTCATTTTTTCACGGTGCTCCACATCCCACAGCTTGCGCAGATCGAGATTCTCACCGCTGATCTTATTCAGATAGCCTAATAACGGTAGCTGGGTTTTATTAACCAGTTCGGTAGGGCTTTTAATGGTATCATCAATGTAAAATAATACGAACAGCCAGAAGAGACAGGCAAATAAACTGCCCATGCCGCTTAATATAATAAGCAGCATTTTTTTTGAAGGTTGGGCCACGTCCGGCTGGGCCATCTCAATCTGGACCAGTTTTATTGAAATGCTTGAACGCAGGTTAGTTTCATTGTATTTGTTCAATACATCAAGGTATTCTTTACCTGCAATATCAATATCAAAATAAAGGGTTTTTACTTTCGCATCAAACGGAACCAGGCGGGAGAATTTAGCATTAAGGTTTGTGAGCTCGTCATTTATTGATTTAACGCTGTATTTAGCCAGATCGCGGGAAATCTCAAGACCAAGCTTTTGTTTAACCTGATCCTCTTTGGCCACAAGCGGATTGGTAATGTATTTATCAGATGTTAAATTTACCTGATTTGAGAGCTGTTTCTGTAACGAATCAAGAGATTCTTTATATTTATTATTAAACCCGCTGCGTACATACTGATCTTCGAGTATATGCAATTGGTCCTGAGTGGAAATGATAGCCTGGTTGTATTTGTTGGTTATCGACTCAACATATTTCCTTTCATCGGGTGAGAACTTTCGGACGATAGCATCAATGGCGCCCTGATTGGATATTACATCCTTTTCGGCCTGCAATTTTCTGTCATTGTAAGTCATGATCTGGCTAAAAATCGCTTTGGACTGCTCATCCAGGTTCAATACACCGTTTTGAATTTTATATTGCTGTAATTCGCTGGTTTTTTCACTCAGCGCCTTACGTTTGGTATCTAACAGATTTGATAAAAAATTTACTGCATTTGATTCATTTTGCTTTACGCTTTGGGTATAATAGTCGATAAACTGTTTGCATAATGTATTCACTACAAACGCCGAAAGCTGAGGGTTTTCTGAATTAAAACTTACAGAAATAAAATCACTGCTTTCTTCACGGTAAATTAGCAGGTCTTTTACGATGTTACGCTCATCGTATTTCATTGACCTGAGCAAACCAATAAGTGAGTTCTCGGTTTTATCATAAACAGATAACGGTTGAAGGGTGGCAAATTTCTTTTTAAAAATCGCTAATACGTTATCCTTTTCATAAGGCCGCAATTCAAGTAATTCCTTACTTTGTTTACGAAAGGGATAAGGATCGCTCAGGTCATGGATCATGAGCGAATAAGAAACCTGGTCAATAAGTTTCTTTAGCTTCATGATCGCCATGAGGTTACTGAATTCGCGATAAACCTGTTGCTCTTGTACGTTCGTTGTCGGATCCTGATCAAGAAGATGGCTGGAGGCGTCAACTATGCCGGTGGCTATTTCCGCATGCGACTGGTAATTATCAGGTAAGTTTTTTACCAGGAAAAAAGAAGTGATTACTGCTACAAGCGGTATTATTATCAGTACAGTTCTGTATTTCTTTAGCAGATTGAAAAAATTGCCTATCTCCATCTTTTACTTAACGTCTTCTAATTTAGTACCCAATAATTCTTCAAGATTGGTTTTGGCTGTAAATGTCGATAATTCAGCTTGTACTTTAAAGGCGTTTTGGCTGTATAAGGTGGTAAGCTGTTCATTATAGATCTGAAAAGTTGTTTCGCCTTTTTGAAATGCGTATTTTAATTGCTTAACAGCACTTTCGGCATCAATTACGGCATTTGCCCGCAGCCTTAGTTCGGCCTGTGCTGCCAGATAAGCAAAGTAATAGCGTTTAACCTGAGCTTCAAGGCTTAACATATACTCGGCCTGTTGAAACTCTGCTGCTTTGTAAATTTCTTTCGTTTGCCTGATAACTCCCGGCCTCGAAAACAGGTGTCCTATGTTTAGCGACAGGCTTATTTGATAACCTTTAAATATGGTTGGCTGCGAAATGTTGATAGATGTTTGCGGACTATAAATGTAAGATGCAGTTAAACCATCGAGCCATGAAAACACAGCTGAGTTATAAACGGCTTTGGCTGCATTTACCTGACTTTGACGGGATTTTACTTCAGGGTAATTTTTTTTTGCAGTTGCTACCAGTTTTTCAAGAAAAGGATAGTTAATGTCACTTATAAATGAAGTTTGCTGCGCATGTACGCGGGTGGTAAATAAAAGAGTAATTATAAAAATATAAATGAGCGTCAGTTTCAGGGGCATATAGTTATACTTTTTCTTTTTGGAATAATGCGGGTACTGTACCGGCAATAATTTTTAAATCTAACCAAATAGAATATTTCTGGGCATAAAAATTATCTAATTTTTTCCTTTCACGTTCAGACATGTCTTCCTTACCGCGCTTGCTGATCTGCCATAAGCCCGTTAAACCGGCAGGGCCAAGAAAACGCATCGACCACTCGTTAGAGGTAAGCATCTCGGCCTCATATAAAGGCAACGGCCTGTTACCAACTACCGACATATCGCCCCGTAGTATATTGAATAATTGCGGTAATTCATCAAGACTTGAATTGCGTAAGAAATTACCCAGCTTAGTAATACGTGGATCATTCTTGATTTTAACAAAGGCAACTTTATTGTCACCGCCTTCGGCGGCATATTGATTATTTTCGGCAGATAACTTGGCCAGCAGTTGGTCTGCATCTGTACGCATCGACCTGAACTTATAAAAATCAAATACTTTATAACCTGTACCTACGCGTTTGCTTTTGTAAAATACAGGACCTTTTGAGTCCAGCTTAATCAAAATAGCAACTATTAGCATAATAGGGGATAATACAAACATCATACCGCCCGAAATTACCAGGTCGATGAGGCGCTTACCTGCCGGCATTTTATAAGTCGTATCAACTACTTTTGAAAGCTCAAGCAATTTTGGCTTTATCAGTTTAAAGCGTACTAAAAAGTTAAGCCTTTCGCGCAGGTCACTTATGGCAAACGGTTCGCCATAAAAGTCATGCACCTTTAATTTAATGGCTTTTTGCCTTAAAGTTTTATCATTTTGTGATGAAAGGAGCACAATAATTAAACCATTGAGAAGAAAGCTTTGCTTAACTTCTTCAACCATTTTAATCCATTTACCTTCAGCATCAACTTCAACCAAAATAATATCAGGAACGGATAAAATAGATTGCTCGCCTAAATAATCATTCAGTTGGTCAATAGAGTTGTTGTACGCAATTTTAAAGCCTTCATTTAGCCCAGCAGAAATTATTTCCTTAAACTCGGTGCCGGCGTAGGCTACCCTGATATTAGAACCTGAACTTTCGTTCCAATCAGATGTTTGGTGATTCATAAACTTGTAAAACTTGATTAATGGCTGTTTTTAATGCAGTTGGGTTAAACGGCTTGTGAATGTAGGCATCAACCTTAAAGGGCATGTTACTTACCTGGGCATCAAGATCATGGGCGGCCGATAGCAATATAACAGGAATTTCACGATAAAAGCCACTGATCTTTACGTTCTTAATAAAAGATTGGCCGTCAAAATAAGGCATCTGGAGGTCGGATATAATCAATTCGGGCATGTTGCCATCTTCGAGCCAGCTAAAAGCTTCGATGCCGTTATTTTTAACTACAATATCATATTCTTTTGATAGAATGAAGTTGAGCAGTTTTAGGATACTCAAGTCGTCATCAACTATAAGTAGCGTTCTTTTCATACTTAATTAATTGGGGTTGTTTATAAAAGAGAAGCAAGTATTTTATTAATCAGTTTGTTGTATGTTATTATTATTTATTGTAAATGCTGATATGTCAAAAAAAATATAAATTTAATAAATGTTATTAATGAAAAGGAAATGGTTTATTAGCCGTTTTTAACTAACAGCTAAGTATAAAATAAATAGCCTGACAATTAACACGTTTTGTTTTTCATTGTAATGGTATGCAAAAAACATTCCTCAAATAAAAAAACAGCCGAAATCAAAGGCTTAGTAGGCTTTTATACGGTTAATATATAAAATGGTTGTGAAAAATTGCGATATTAACGGAAAGTTAACAACCGTCGAGGAATTTATTCCCACGGCGGGTAGCTGTAATTCCCCAAAATGGGATTTAATTTTATACCGGGTATAGGTATTTATAGCGCTACTTTTCTATTACGGATAAAAAATTTCCGGCAGGGTCTTTAAACCAGGCTATTTTGGGGCCGCCGTCAAGAAAAAGGCCTTTTTCGTTTGTCTTAAAATTCTCCTGGTTATAAATCTCAAATTTAACGCCGCGCGCGCTGAGTTCGTCAATTGTTTTTTCCACATCATCAACCGGGAAATTCAAAATGGTGAAGGTAGCCGGGGTATGGTTGGGCTTAGTGTATATTAATATTGGGGTACTGCCTGTAATATTAAGGTTAAGTAAACCTTGCATTTCGGGTACATTACTTACATCTAAACCAAGTACATCAGCATAAAACGCCCTGGCTTTAGCTGTATCATCTACCGAAAATCCGCTGAATGCTTTGCTGTCTTTTAACATGATAATTGGCTTTATGTTACTGATACTACCTTGCTTTTTAATAATTTGTTTTGTAAAAGTGAGTTTAGTCTTCCAAAACCTCGGCACGGCAACCTAATTCCTTTAAAAAATTAATGAGCGAATAGGCGCATAATGTACCGCTGTCGCACTGTACCCGCAAAATCCGGTCACAATCATCAAGATCGAAATTGGCTTTATGGTTGCCAAACGTGGTGTGGATGGCATTTAAAAGCATATTAGCCTGGCGGCGTTTATTTACATTGGTTTTAAAAACTTCTACTATCATAAGCCTGTTTTGGTTTGTGCCTAAAACCTTTGATTGAACAATAGAAATGTTTGATTTTTAGGGAACGGTGATTGGTTCATCCGCTCCCCTGAAAAATCAATAAATTATTTGGTGGCGTTAGGATTGTGTGTGATCATCCAGTTTATGCCAAACCTGTCGGTAAGCCAGCCAAAATAATCGCCCCAGAACTCATCATGCATAGGCGAAACAGCATTACCGCCTTCGGCTAAACCACTATACAATTTGTCTGCTTCCTCTCTTGATTCGGCACTGATGGTAAGCGAAAAGTTATTACCCATGGTTACGAATGGCATGCCTCCTTCGCCAATTGCATCTGTGCCCATCAGCATGCTGCCATTTGCAAGGGGGAGTGCAATATGCATAAGCTTATCCTGATCCTTTTCGGGCGTATTGGCAGCCGCAGGCGAATCTTTAAAGCGCATAATCATTGCAAACTCACCGCCGAATACTGACTTGTAGTGATTAAAAGCTTCTTCGGTATTACCGTTAAAATTTAAATAAGGATTGATAGCTAACATGATGTGATGTTTTTATAGATTTATAATTGTGTGATTTTATGAAAGTAAAATTAAGTCTTGTACCTTAACATAGGAGGGGGCTATCAAGACATGTTAAGGGGTTAATTGCGACATTGTTTCCTCACAAACACACACACAAATAGATCAATAAATAGAGTATTGACGGTTTTAACTATTATCCGCCGGCAGCCTGTTCGAAACAAACCTATATAGGTATGGCGCCTTATGCGCGCCACCGGTCCATTTTTTTGCCACTCGCTCCAAAATACCCAGCCCCAGCATTTTACGCTGAAAAGCAGCGCGGATCAGTTTTTTGTTAAGAATAGTTTCGTAGAGCGATTGCAGGTCGCCCATGGTAAATTCCTCGGTCATGAGGTTAAAACCTATCAGCTTTTGGTCAAGCTCGTTCTGCAGGGTTTTCAGTGCTTTATTAATAATTTGCTGATGGTCCTGCATCAGCACAGGCAGTTCATTCAGACTGTACCAGTCGCAGCTATCAGATATTTCATCGGGTGTTGGGATTGCCCTGGTAAAATCAACCAGCGCATAGTATCCTACCGAAATAAAACGCTTTAATAACCAGTGATCAGCCGGCGGGCTATAGCCACGGGCCTGCATGATGGCTTTAAGCGGCCCGGGCTCATACCGGCTGTAATTGCCAAAAACATAAAACTGTTCCAGGTATATGTTGGTTAAAGCCGTTCGGCTTTGAAGTACCCGCCGCGCCGCTTCGTTCACATCCTCATTATCATGAATAAAGCCGCCGGGAAGCGCATATAGCCCGGTATTTTTATAAGCCAGCAGCAATACTTTTAATTGGTTGTCATGAAAACCAAAAATAACTGTATCTATAGCAAGGCCTGGTAGAAAACCGTCGCCCGCGATGTTATTTTCCAGTTGGTGAAACTCTTTATTCATGTATCGTAATAAAACAAAGGCACAAGTAAATAAAAAAAATTGACAGCCATCGAAAAATAATTTATTATTGTAACAAATTGATACAATAAGGGTCGGACCTCAAAAATATCCATCAATTAAACCAGACTAACCAAATACCAGTAATGAAGAAACCAATTTTAGTAATGCTGTTGCTTGCACAAGTTGCCTCGGTAAAGGTAATGGCGCAGCTATCGGCAAACAAAACCACCGTTGAGAACGGTGCGCTTGAGGGCACTCGCGAAGCATCAAACGTATTAAGTTTTAAAGGTATTCCGTTTGCGCAGCCGCCCGTGGGCGATTTGCGCTGGAAGGAGCCTCAGCCCGCCAAAAACTGGGAGGGTACATTAAAGGCCGATCATTTTTGCCATAACCCCATGCAGAAGCCCATTTTTGGTGATATGGGTTTTCGTTCGTCAGGTATGAGCGAAGATTGTTTATACCTTAACGTATGGACACCAGCGAAATCAGCCAAAGAGAAACTGCCTGTACTGGTTTATTTTTACGGCGGGGGTTTGATGGCCGGTGATGGTTCTGAGTCGCGCTATGATGGTGAAAGCATGGCAAAAAAAGGCATTGTTGCTTTAACTGTTAATTACAGACTTGGTGTATTTGGCTTTTTTTCGCATCCCGAATTAACTAAAGAATCACCTAACCATTCGTCGGGTAACTACGGGTACCTTGATCAGCACCTGGCCTTGCTTTGGGTACAAAAAAATATAGCTGCTTTTGGCGGAGATCCCAAACGGGTTACCATTGCGGGTGAATCGGCGGGGGCTATCTCGGTATCGGTGCAAATGGCTTCACCTTTATCAAAAGACCTGATTGCAGGTGCTATCGGCGAGAGTGGCGCGGGGATCAAGCCAACACTGTTCCCTATACCATTGGCTGATGCCGAACAAAACGGCGTTAAGTTTGCCGCTAACGAGAAAGCCAACACCCTGGCTGATTTGAGGGCCATACCCGCCGAACAATTGCTGAACGATGCTTTTAAACCCGGTACGCCGCCAATGTCGGCCACTATTGATAATTACCTGTTGCCAAAATCGTTGCCTGAGATCTTTATGGCGGGCGAACAGGCTAAAGTTCCTTTGTTAGTGGGCTGGAACTCGGCCGAAGTGCCATTCCAGTTCATGATGCGCGGCGATGCGCCAACGCTTGAAAATTATACCAAAACGCTGAAACAATTATATGGCGACAGGGCAGAGGAAGCATTGAAACTATACCCGGCTGCCAATGACGGGGAAGTGATCAAAGTTGCAACGGACCTATCAAGCGACAGGTTCATTGTATACAGCACCTGGAAATGGGCCGACCTGCAGGTACAAACAGGAGGGAAGCCGGTTTACCGGTACCTGTTTTCACGGGTGCGCCCGGCCATGGTAGCTTCTATGGGGAATGCCACCCCGGGGCTTGCCGGTGGTGTGGTTAAGGGCGACGCCGCAAAACCCGCCCCGAAAATGCCACCGCCGGTGGGTGCTGCACATGCTTCAGAAATTGAATATGCCATGGGAAACCTGGCCGGGAATAAAACCTACGCCTGGACACCCGATGACTTTAAAGTATCTGAAACCATGGAAAACTACTTTGCCAACTTCATAAAAACAGCCAACCCTAACGGTGCAGGCTTGCCAAAATGGTCGGCAATTAAGGATAACAATAATGTTAAGTTCATGAATATCGATGTTAAAAGCGAGGAAATGCCGGAGGTTAACCGTGCGCGTTACCTGTTTTTGGATAAAGATTACATGAAATAAGAAATAAGATTTTTTCAGACAAATGGGCTGGCTCCTGTGAATTTGCGCATGGGCCTTTTTTGTAGATCAATATCATTACATTTATATAATGAAATTTAGCCCGGTAAAAAGCGTGTTATCCAAATGGTTGTTAACAGCCATTATAATGCTTGGCTTTTTTACTTTTTCCGGTCTTACTATCCAAACCACAAATAAGGCAGCTCTGCCCGATACAACTTTGGTTGCCGGTTTTGTAAACAGGGTCTCAAAATCATTATCATATAAAGCTGCTCTTAAAGCGGCTAAGCGGAATAATTGTTCAACTTTAATTTCCGGGGATATCAGTCTGCCCGCGTTATGCTTTTTGCATAGCCTGGAAGCCGATATGAGCATTAAGCAAACTTCGAAATTGTTTATACCAGGCAAGCTCGTTAAACGCGCTCTTTTCAACAAAGTCTTCAATCTCAATTTAGGAGATGACGATAATCCCCTTATAGGATAATCCTTCCTTACTGATTATCCAATGTGGTAATCATTTCCATTTTAATTATTTAGGGACAAACCCTAAAAGGATAATACCTGTCGTTTATTTTCTGAGATCGAAATGAAAAGACTTAAAAAGTTCATAAGGATTTGCGGGCTTATATTGTTTATGGCATTGGCCACTGCCGGGATAGGTATATTGGGTGTGGCGCCCACTTTAACTAAAGACAGAAAGCTGTTTGTTGATATGTACCCCAAAACAGAATTTGTAGAAAAAGCCGAAACCGACCAAACGCGTAGCAGATAACTTATTTTAACATGAAGTTGATTGCGGCATGAATACCTTGTTAATAGTTATCTTTGCCCTATGAACTATTTTGAATTTTACGGCATCCCTGAATCTTTTAAGGTTGACCAGGCGCTGCTTAAGAAAAAGTTTTACGAGCTGAGCAAGCTTTACCATCCCGATTTTTATGCCAATGAGGATGAAACCAGGCAGCAGGAAATCCTGGAGCTATCTACCCTAAATAACAAGGCTTACCATGCGCTTGGTGACCCGGCAAAGCGCATGGAATACATTTTAAAACTGCACGACCTCGTATCTGAAGGGTCAAAACCACAATTGCCTGCAGATTTTTTAATGGAAATGATGGATATTAATGAACGCCTTATGGAGGTTGATGATGCAACGCACCTGGCTGCCATAACCGCAGAAACACTTGCTATTGAAGGGGATATGAATGAAGAGCTGGCGAAGTTGACAAAAGACTATGAACAGTTGGACGATACCGCGAAGGAAAGCCGCCGGATAGAAATTGCAAATATTTACTATAAACAAAAATATCTGTTGCGAATTAAGGAGAGTTTATCTACATTTGCAGCCCGCTTGTAAGGAAAGACACTTACAACATGCCCAGCTGGCGGAATTGGTAGACGCGCTGGTCTCAAACACCTGTGGGAAACCGTGCCGGTTCGACTCCGGCGCTGGGTACATTTTTAGGCAAGTTGTCAATTTTATTGGCAACTTTTTTTATGGGATAAATTTTAAACCTAAACCGGCAAGAGAAAATATAGGTTTAGTTGAACAAATTCAGGCATTCTCATTCAAAGCTTGAAAGATTCTGATCATTTTTTTACCGTCGTCTGCAAAAGTTATTCTATAGAGAAGTGGTATCGGAGTTTTAGAGGGTAATCGGCTTTTTCTCGAAAATTATCTTTATTAATTGATACGGATTGATAACAAAT
Source organism: Mucilaginibacter sp. R-33 (assembly GCF_049949235.1). Lineage (NCBI taxonomy): Bacteria > Pseudomonadati > Bacteroidota > Sphingobacteriia > Sphingobacteriales > Sphingobacteriaceae > Mucilaginibacter > Mucilaginibacter sp. R-33. Next base: position 2,593,671 of record NZ_CP188089.1, on the reverse strand, counting down.
TGATAATCAGTGATTGTTTTTTGTTGTGGTTAAAATGTTCATTTGTTAGGCACTTCCAATTGTGCCTACAAACCAATTACCAATTATTAAATCATTTAATGATGAAGAAAACAATCCTCATGATCCTGACGCTGTGCGTCATTGTTTTTTCCTGCAAAAAGAATGCGGAAATCAAATCCCACGACTTAAAAACCGATTTTAATCCCGGTAAAGCTAACAAGTCATTCTCGGTAAGCGCCACAGCCAAAGCGCCCCTTTACTGGAATCCTTATGAATACAATATTGTTCATGACAGTTATATCCCGGAAAATGAGTGGCAGGCCAATATTGATTGGGTAAATACCAATCTGAAATCATACGGTTATAATATGGTGTGTATTGATGGCTGGGGCGATGACGGATCATACAATGCCGACGGTTACCGCACCAAGCATGCCAGCCAATGGGCGCATGATTATGCCTACTGGTCAGGCTATCTCCAGCAGCGGGGCATGACGTTGGGTATGTACAATAACCCATTATGGGTTAATAAGGCCGCTGCCGACGCGGGTGTGAAAGTTAAAGGGACAACTATTCCTTTGTCCAGCCTGATCAATACCGGTGAGAATTCTACATGGTTTAATTGGGTACAGGTAAATAATCCGGGAGCCGAACAATACGTAAAAGGCTATATCCAGTATTATGCTGATATGGGTGTGAAATATCTGCGGGTTGATTTTTTATCTTGGTTTGAAACAGGTCAGGATCAAAACCTGGGCAGGGTAGGCCCCAGCCGACCTAAGGCAGATTATGAAAAAGCGCTGAACTGGATGAAGCAGGCCTGCGACTCAAATGGGATATTTTTGAGTCTGGTAATGCCGAACCTGAAAAACGAAGGTGAGCTGGAAAAAGTGTACGGTAACATGATCAGGATAAATGATGATGCGGGCTTTGATGCCGGATGGGGACGTTTTAACAGCCTGAACCGTGGTACAAGAACGGTAGACGTATGGTCGCAGTATGACAATGCTTTTGATGGATATACCTATTGGTCAAAACTGTCAGGACGGGGCAGCCTGATCCTCGATGGTGATTTTATCAGGCTTAATAAGTTTGCCAATGATGATGAAAAGAAGACTGTGATTTCTTTAAACCTGATGGCAGGGGGGCCGGTATCAGTCGCAGACCAGTATAACTCAATAGGCAGTAACTTATGGTTATATCAAAACGCCGAAATGCTTGCCCTTAATCAGGACGGCTTTGTAGGTAAACCAATTAGCAACGACCCTACTAACGTGTCAAGCCAGGTATGGAAAGGACAGATGAGCAATGGCGACTGGTTGGTAGGCCTATTCAACCGCGAGGATAACGCCCAAACGCGGAGTCTTAATTTTACGACTGATTTAGGTATAACCGGTAACGCAGCTGTGAGGGATCTGTGGCTGCACAGTAATTTAGGCTCGATGGGTATGTATTCGGCCAGCGTACCTGCGCACGGTTGCGTTATTCTGAAAATCGTGCCTGAAATAGTTTCTGGCGGAGTTTACAAGATCGTTAACCGCAATAGCAATAAGGCGCTTGATGTTTACCAACAGTCTACTGCCGATGGTGCTGTTATTCATCAATGGGATTATCTTAATGCAAACAGCCAACAGTGGAAGCTTACCGGTGCGGGCAATGGTTATTTCACCCTCACTAATATAAACAGCAATAAAAACCTGGACGTTTATCAACAAGGGACTGCCGATGACATGCAGATACACCAATGGACGGCTTCGAATGTTAACAGCCAAAAATGGACGCTTGTAAGTGTTGGATCGGGATATTACAAAATAGTAAACCTCAACAGCGGGAAGGTGCTTGATGTATACGGCGCTTCAACTGCCAACGGAGGCCTGGTTAAGCAGTTTACCTATACTGGTGGTAATAACCAGCAATGGGTTGTTACGAGGTTACAATAGACTACCTTTTTGCAGATACCGCCGGATTTTTTCCGGTGGTATCCTTTTTTATCTTTATTGATCGCATTTTAATTTGTTAACATATACAGAAGGACTGACACCAAATTGCCGCTGAAAATCACGTGAAAAATTGGTAGGCAAGCTATAACCGATCATATTGGCTACCTCATTTATTTTAAGGTCACCTCCGGCAAGCAGTTCCGCACCTTTTTTTAAACGCGAAAGGTTGATAAGCTCATTTGGCGTCATATCCGATATCCCTTTGATCTTGCGGTAAAGCGTTGGCCTGCTCATGTTCATCATGTTTGATAGCTGGTCTACGTCAAGGTCCATATCGGTAATGTTATCATAAATCACCTTATTTAGCCGGTCCAGGAAATCCTTATCGGCTTTTGAAACCGCTATGCCTTTGATATGCGTAAGTGGCGACCCCGCGAAATATTGCTTCATCATGTTGCGGTTCATCAGCAGGTTGCTCATTTGTGCCTGAAGGTGCTCAAATGCAAAAGGCTTTTCGATGTAGGCGTCTGCGCCAACTTCCAGACCTTCGATTTTTGAGTTAAGGGAGTTTTTTGCCGTAAGCAGAATAATTGGGATATGACTGTATTCAAGGTCGGTTTTAAGCTTCCGGCACAACTCGATACCATCCATCACCGGCATCATGATATCGCTGATCACCAGGTGGATATTCTCCTTTTTTAGTATTTCAATGGTTTCGGTCCCGTTATAGGCTTTAAATATACGGTAGGTAGTTGCCAGCTCACGTTGTAGGTAATTGATGATCTCCTTGTTATCCTCAACCAGCAAAACAGATGGCTTATCTTTTTCGTTTTTTTGATCGTTTACCATAAGCTCTTCGGTTGGTAAGGTAACCGATTCATCGGCCATTTCAAGGTTGATCTCTGTTTCCTGGTGGATAGGCAGCGATAGCAGGAAAATATTCTGGCTGTTCATCGAGGGCTTTAATTCAAGGGTGCCTTGGTGCAGCAAAGTTAATGAGCGGGCCAGGGGCAGGCCAATTCCGGTACCGGCCTCTTTTTCGGTTTCTTTAATACGATAAAAAGGTTCAAATATCTTTTCTTTCAACTCTTCGGGAACCAGGAAACCATCATTGCGAACTTCAATCCTAAACATTTCGTCTTCACTGCTAAAGGGCAAAAGCTTGATCGCTACGGTAGCCGAAGCGTATTTAATGGCATTATTGAACAGGTTGCCCAGTATCTTTTTCAAAGCCTCATGATCAACAAAAGCGTGCAATGTTATCCTCGGCAGTTCAAGCCTATAACTTATTTCCTTTAATTCGGCCGCAGGCTTAAAAGTGTTATATACCTCTTCAAGCAACTCGTTAATATCAGCTTTAGAAAAATTAAGGCTGAACTTGTTGGCTTCGGCTTTTCGGAAATCGAGTAGTTGATTGGTCAAGCCGATCAACCTGTTGGTATTTTTCTTTATCATGGCAAGATTCTCCATCGTTTCGGGGTGATTAATTTCGCTGCTTATCAGTTTGTCAAGGGGCATTTTTATCAGGGTGAGGGGGGTACGGATCTCATGGGCTACGTTGGTAAAAAACTCGATCTTGGCATTATAGATCTCCCGCTCGGTATTGATCTCGATAGTTTCGATACGCCGTTTATTTTTTTCGCTCACGGCCAAATGGTAGTAGCGCACAATTGTTGTTACAATACCCGCTATTACCAACAGGTAAATTGTATAAGCCCAGGAGGTAGCCCAAAGCGGCGGCATAATATGGATTGATAGCTGCACAACCCTGTTATTCCAAACCCCTTCGCTATTGGCGCCTTTTAAGTTAAAAACATAATTACCGGCGGGTAGTTTGGTATAATATATTTTGCGGTTGTTTTTAAACGTTACCCAGGTTTTATCAATACCATCCATTTTGTATGAATACTCGTTCATTTCCGGAATCACAAAGCTAAGAGAAGCTACATCCAGGCTAATATTTGAGCTGTTGTAAGGCAAGGTAATTGAGGGGGTATAAGTAATGGATCGGTTAAGTGCAGAATTAGCACTGCCAACAGTTACATCGGCGTTATTAACCTGTAAACCGGTAATATAAACCGGCGGCACATAGGGGTTCCTGACAAACTTTGAAGGATCAAAACTTACCATCCCCTTAACCGTGCCAAAATACATGGTGCCATCGGCATCACGGAATGACGAGTTATAATTGAACTGCTCCGTTGGCAAACCGTTAACCGTATGATAATTGCTGAATGTGTTATTTTCCGGATCAAACCTGGCGAGGCCTTTCGCCGTCGAAATCCATAATTTGCCATTTTTATCTTCCTGTATCCTGAATACCTGGTTATCCGGCAGACCGTTTTCGGTGGTGTAGTTTTTTATCCCGCCTGTTTTGGCATCAAACCTGCTTAAGCCGCCTTCAGTACAAAACCATTTGTTATTGCGGCTATCAATAAACAGGCCATTCACATAATCGTTTAAAATAGTGTTAGTCGCACCTGCCCGCGAACTGATATGGCCGCTTTTACCACTCGCAGTATTTAGATAGTATACGCCGCCGCCATAAGTACTTACCCATAACGTACCATCGTTTTCTTCATGAATGGATTGGATATGATCGGCAAAAAACGGCATCGCGCTAAAAGTATCGTCAGGCCGGTTATAGCTAAACAGCCCATTCCAGGTACCAACAAGCAACTCTCCCTTACGGGTTTTATAAAGAGTGACTATAAAACCGCTGCTGAACGATTTATTGTTTTGCGCCGAGCTGTAATGCTTGATGATTCGCTCTGTGTGCAGATCCATAACATCGAGCCCATGTTCATATGTGCCTATCCAAAGGCGGTCACCGTCGGCCACCAGGCCGTGGATATTGCGGTAAGCCAAGCTGCCGGGCGATTTGCCGGGCATAAAGTGCTTTACGATACCGGTTTTTAAATCTATTTTGTTTAACCCGGCGTCTTCAGTGCCAACCCACAAATTGCCAAATTGATCTTTGGTTATTTCATGCACTATATTGCCGCTAAGGCTGTTTACGCCAGGCTCGGGGAAGTACTTTTTAAAATTATTGTACTGACCGGGGTAGTAATTTACCCCGCCAAAATAAGTACCTATCCAGGTACCGCCTTCGCGATCTTTGTAAATGGCTGAAATGATATTATCGGTGATAGAATAGGGGTTGCTGTATTGTTTTTGTACAACAGTAGTCCGGTTGTTCTTTTTATCAAATATGTAAAGCCCGTTTTCTGTTCCTAACCAGTAGGTATCATCATTTTGATGAAAAATAACATGTACATGGATATCACCTGATTTATATTGGTCATTCAGCGCGTTAGCAATACTGTTGTTCCGGTAGTTGAATAAAACCACCTGGTTCATGGTGCCGATGATCAAAGCAGTATCACCAACAGTGAAAATTTCCTGAACAGTAGAAAATTTGCGCCCCTTGTTAGCGCTTGACAAATCGTATGATGCCAATTGCCTGCCTCCAGCATTGAAGTGTTTAACAAAGCCCTGATTAGTAGCCGTCCATAACGAGCCATCCTTGGCCATGCTCATCGTTACTGTGAGATCGTTTTTTTGCGGGTATGCTGTCAATATGTTGGTATGCTCATCATACAGGTATAGATTAAGGTTCGATATGATCCAGATATGATGCTGTTTATCACCGGCAATATATCTTACCTCGCCGGGTGGGATAAGTTTAAACGGCTTGAATTTTTCAGTAATCGGATCGAAAATATAGATCCCCTTATAAGTACCGACCCAAAGTTTTTCGGTACTGTCTTCATATAAGCTAAAAATAGAGTTACTTCCTATGCTGGTGCTGTCGCCTAATTTGTTGCCAAACAACCTGAACACGTTACCGTCAAATCGGTTAAGGCCATTACGGCTACCATACCACATAAAGCCTTTCTTATCCTGCAAAATGCTGGTAATGGTATTGCTGGATAAACCGTTTTGAACCTGGTAATTTTTAAAATAGTACGTTGCCTGCTGGCTGCGGGCCACAATAAAACAAAGGATCTGAAACAGGAGGATAAAAGCTTTTTTCAAAATCAAATTATAGTTCAGTAGTTATCAAGGGTACCGCATTTCTGGCTACACGATCAATAAAAGGTTAAACTGGTCATGTAAATATAGCGACATTGCTTGTTTGATATTTCCTGATTTAAACTTTGATACATTTTGAATTTAAATTGAAATGCTGTGATTGCAGCCATGGGTGGCAAAGCACTTACTTAGTGCCAGTTTAAGGCTGCCAGTATCAGCCTGAGCATAAACCAAAAAACAAAACCAATTAGTATGAAGAGAATTTTACATCACACCTTTTTTACGCTTTAAATAAGCCAGTTTAACAACCGATTAAAAAGGCCTCTAATGCCTTTAAAAATAACCTAAAATACCATTTATGAAATTTCGTTTACGAAACTTATATGTTGGCTTGTGCCCTAAAGCTTTAGCCTTCCAACTTATAGCGGCCTGTCTGCTACCCGCTTTTTCAAACGCGGCCACCAATAAAGCACCGACAGCCATAAACGCGGCACAAGCTATACCGGTAGCAGGTAAGGTTACCGATGCCGCCGGCCCAATGCCTGGTGTTGCTGTTACCGAAAAAGGTACGTCAAACGGTACACTTACCGATGCCGCGGGTAACTACAAACTTAATGTTAAAAATCGCAATGCCGTACTGGTATTCAGTTTTGTTGGGTACGTTACCCGTGAGGTAGTGCTGGCCGGTCAGGCGACACTTGATGTAGTTCTGACCGAAAATGTTAAAGCCCTCAATGAGGTAGTGGTGGTAGGTTATGGCACCCAGAAAAAGAAAGATGTTACCGGTGCTGTAACTTCGGTAAATGTAAAAGAAATTGCGGGTCAGCCGGTGCCGGATATTGGCCAGGCCATTGAAGGCCGTGCGGCAGGTGTGCAGGCGGTAACTTCCGGGGCGCCGGGCAGTAACGTTACGCTGAGGGTGCGGGGCGTTGGTACCATTAATAACAGCGACCCGCTATTGGTTATTGATGGCGTACCTACCGATGTGCCCCTCAATACCCTTAACCCCGATGATATAGCTTCGCTGGATGTGCTGAAAGACGCCTCGGCTTCGGCTATTTATGGCTCACGTGGTGCCAATGGCGTGGTGCTAATCACCACAAAAAAAGGTTCGGCAGGTGCAAGCCACCTTAATGTTAATGCCTTTGCCGGGGTACAGCAGGCAACTAACCTGGTAAAACTATTAAATGCAAGCCAATTTGCCCAACTCAATAACGAGCTGCTTGCCAATAACAATCAATCAACCAACCCTGCTTACGCCGATCCTGCTTCATTAGGGACGGGTACCAATTGGTTAAACGCCTTGTTCACCAAGGCGCCCATTCAAAATTATACGCTATCCTATTCGGGAGGGACGGAAAAATCCAACTACTATGTATCGGGTAGTATCCTTAATCAAAAAGGAATTGTAACAAGTACCGCTTACCGCAGGTATACCCTGCAATTCAACGGTAACGATAAGGTGCTTAAATGGTTGAAGTTTGGCCATAACCTTACCTTAAACCACGATGAAAAACCAAGTGGCTCTTACGATATCCGCGCTACCATGGCCGCCAATCCTGCGCAACCAGTTTACAATGCCGATGGCAGCTACTCCGGGCCGGTTGGTCAGCCGCAGTTTTATGGTGATGTGAAAAACCCTATCGCCACCGCTAAGCTGGTTCAAAATAATACCGAAGGATATAACGTATTAGGTTCTGTTTTTGCAGAGGCCACTATTATTCCCGGTTTAACTTTTAAAAGTACCGCTGGCATCCAGGCTTCGTTTTTCAACAGCCGTACCTGGTCGCCAAAATATAATTACCAGCCGATACCGCAGCCAAATTCTTACCTGGCCGAGCAGTATAATAAAAGCATTACCTACACCTGGGACAATTTCCTTACCTACGATAAATATTTTGGCGAAGACCATCACCTTACGGTTTTAGCTGGTACCGATGCACAAACCAACAGCTACCATTTTGCAGGCGGCAACGTAAGTGGTTTTGCAAGCGATGTTACCCAGCAGCTTAACAACGGAACATTGAATCCGGTACTTAATGGCGATGGCTCGGAATGGGCTTTGCTCTCGTATGTTGGCCGTGTCAATTATGCTTATAAAGACAAGTATTTGTTAACCGCTACCATCAGGCGCGATGGCTCATCACGCTTTGGCGATAATAATAAATATGGTACTTTCCCTTCGGGTTCAATAGCATGGCGTGTATCGCAGGAGCCATTCTTTAAAAAAGTTACTTTTTTTGATGACCTGAAATTGCGAGCCGGTTACGGTACTACGGGTAACCAAAATATTGGTAATTATTCTTTCGCTTCTGTACTTACATCGGCTGTTTACAATTTTAATGGTACTGTTGTGCCGGCACAGATTGCTTTAAATGCGGCTAACCCTAACCTAAGATGGGAAACGGTTAAGCAAAGCAATATCGGTTTAGATGCCACTTTCTTTAAGCAGCGTATCACGGTAAATATTGATGCCTATATCAAAAAGACTACCGGAATGCTGGTGCCGGTTAATTTGCCTATTTCAACCGGCTATTCCGGGGCTGCGCCGCCAACTAATGCCGGGGATGTAGAAAATAAGGGTATCGAATTTTCGGTTACATCCAAAAACATGACCGGTAAATTCAACTGGACTACCAGTGCCAATATCTCCTTCAACCAAAATAAGATAACCGCCCTCAGCGATAATACGTCAATTTTTGGCGGTAATATTGGCCTTAATGGCAACATCAATATCAATGCCGTTGGCCGGCCAATCAATAATTTTTATGGTTTTGTAACACAGGGTATTTTTCAAACACAGTTTGATGTAGACGCGCATGCATCGCAGCAAACCGGTGCCGATCCGTACAACCGTACCTCGCCGGGCGACATCAGGTTTAAAGACCTTAACAACGATGGAGTGATCAATGATGCCGACAGAACTTTTATCGGCAACCCGAACCCTAAATTCATCTATGCCATGAACAACACCTTCAGTTATGCGGGTTTTGACCTGAGCATATTTTTACAGGGTGTATATGGCAATACAATATTTAACGCCAATAATGTGTACCAGGAAAGCATGGCCGTTGCGCAAAATCAAACCACCAGGGTTTTAGGTAGATGGGAAGGGCCGGGCACCAGCAATACCATGCCGAGGGCTATTTATAACGACCCCAATAAAAACTCCCGCATCTCCGACCGTTTTGTGGAGGATGGCTCATACCTGCGGATAAAAACGGCCACATTAGGTTATACACTGCCGAAGGAGCTCATTAAAAAAGCAGGCTTTAATAATGCCCACCTTTACGTTACCGGGCAAAACCTGTTCACTTTTGCCAAATACACCGGTTTCGACCCTGAAGTGGGCAGCAACGGTATCGACTTCAGCGTGTACCCCGTTACGCGTACCATCAGCTTAGGTATCAATTTAACACTTTAACTTTTAATGCATTAAATAATGAAAATCAATAAATATATTATCGCTTTAGTGCTTACTACCACCTTTGTAGGTTGTAAAAAAGATTTTTTAGATAAAGCACCGCTTGATTCTGTAAACACTGCCAATTATTATAAAACAGCCGAAGACGCTGTGAATGCGGTTAATGCCGCATACCAACCCTTACAGCGCCCCAAATTGTACAATTTCAGGATCTGGACCACCGATATCATGGCCGGTAACAGTGTAACAGGTGCCGGTGGCGGCACCGACGGGATTGAAACCCAGGACGAACAAAACTTTGTAACCACATCGGCCAATGCCGGTGTGCTTGATGTTTACCGCGGACCGGCACCAGGTATTTTACAATGCAATATTGTTTTACAAAAAGTACCTGCCATTAACATGGACGAAACCCTGAAAAACCGCGTGCTTGGCGAAGCTAAATTTTTACGTGCGCTTTATTATTTCAACCTCGTTCGTTTATTTGGCGATGTACCGCTGATAACCAAACCACAGGTGGTAGGGGACGACCTGAAGGTAAAACGCGCGCCTAAAGCCGATGTTTATGCCCTCATTATCCAGGATCTTAATGATGCGATAACCGTGTTGCCTGCGGCGAGTAGCTATGGCGGGACCGATATAGGGCGTGCATCAAAAGGCGCAGCCACAGGTTTGCTGGCCAAGGTGTATTTAACTTTGGGTGATTACCAAAAAACGGTCGATCTATGTAAACAGGTAACGGCATTGGGCTATTCACTCAACGCCAGTTATGCCGATAACTTTTCTGCAACAAAAAAGAATACCGGCGAATCATTATTTGAGGTGCAATATAGCGGCGCTACCACTTATGGCTTTTTTGATGATTTTAACCAGGCATCGTGGACCAGCACCTTTACGGGGCCGCGCAATTCGGATTTTGTTGGAGGCGCTTATGGATGGGACCAACCAACGCAGGAGTTTGTAAACGATTATGAAAGCGGCGATCTGCGCAAGGATTTAACCGTATTATACCCAGGTTGCCCTGCTTTTGATGGTAAAACCTATTTGGCATCATATTCCACAACAGGCTTTAACCTACGCAAGTTCCTGGTGCCTAAATCCATTCCGCCCGATTATAATACCAGTCCGGCAGATTTCCCGGTTTTGCGTTATGCGGATGTATTACTGATGCAGGCCGAAGCCATGAACGAGCTTGGTCAGTCAGGTGCCGAAGTACCTTTAAACATGGTGCGTAACCGTGCCGGTTTGGCAAGCACCACAAGTGGTTTATCAAAAGATGCGTTCCGTACCAAAGTACTGCATGAGCGCCGCATGGAACTTGCATTTGAGGGCCAGCGCTGGTTTGATCTGATCAGGGTTAACAATGGGCAATACGGACTGGATTTCCTGCATTCGATAGGGAAGGTGAACACCACGGCTAAGTTCCTGCTGTTTCCTATACCGCAGCAGGAAATAGATGCTAATCCAAATCTTACACAAAATCCGGGTTATTAATTTATCACAACACAGGTCATCAAAAAATGAAAGCTTTAAATTTTAATGGTGTTTATACACCTGGATCAAAATATATAAAACCCACATGGTTAGGGCTAATGATGTTATCCTTCATGTCCCTCTTTACTTTTTCATGTAAAAAGGATGTAATAACAGCTAAGGTAACGTCAACTCCTGTATTGGCGGCTTCATCCAATTCGGTGGTGCTTACGCGGGATAATGCCGCGAAGCCTGCCCTCACTTTAACCTGGTCGGCAGCTAACGTACAGGGTATGCAGGGTTCGGTAACCTACTTTTTGCAGTGGGATATAAAAGGGAACAACTTTGCCAACGAGGCTACTGTTAAATTAGGAAAAGACACGCTAACCAAAGCCTATACACAGGAGGCGCTGAACGATATGTTTATTACGCTGCCTGTGGCTACGGCTACTACGGTGGAAATGCGTTTGGTTACAGCTACGTCGGATGGTTCGGTATCACCGTTTAACTCTAACGTTGTTGCGCTTACTGTAACTACCTATTCAAAAACGATCCCGCCTCCTTACAGCCAGTTATGGATGGTAGGCGATGCAGCACCCAAAGGCTGGGATATCAGCAATGCCACACCTATGGTTCAGGATGGTAATGATCCGTACCTGTTCACCTATACAGGAGTATTGGTTGCCGGTGAATTTAAGATTGCTACTGTTAAGGATTTTGGCGGCGCGTTTTATCGTCCGCTGGCCAATCACCCTGCACTTACCGAAACTACGGTGCAGGTAAGTAGTGGCGATCCGGATAACAAATGGCAAATAGGTGCCGCACAAGCTGGTAATTATAAAATTACGCTTAACCTGCACACCAACAGCATCAGTATTGTCAATACTGATCCGCCAAAGGCCCCCTTTAGCCAGTTATGGTTATTGGGCGATGCTACATCAGGCGGCTGGAGTATAGACGCTGTAACTCCATTAATTGTCGACGCGAACGATCCATTCATATTTACCTGGACGGGCCTGCTTACTACTGGCGATTTTAAAATAGCTACAGCCAAAGATTTTAACGCGCCGTTTTACAGGCCTACCACTAACGCGCCTGATCTGTCGGCTACCGCAGTACAGCTCAATGCCGGCGATCCGGATAACAAATGGCACATTACTACAGGCAGCACTTATAAAATAACCCTGAATTTGCATACAAAGAGTATCAGTATCGTCAATACGGTTGTTGCTACTCCGCCTTATACTGCCTTATGGATCATCGGCGATGCCTCGCCCGGCGGCTGGAGTTTGGATGCTGCTACACCAATGGTAAAAAGCGCTACCGATCCTTTTGTATTCAGCTGGACCGGGCCGCTGGTTGCCGGGGAATTCAAAATAGGTACGGCCAAGGATTTTGGCGCAAAATTTTATCGCCCGGTAACTGATCATCCCGCGCTATCTGCAACAACTGTTCAGCTAAGTGCCGGCGATCCGGATAATAAATGGATAGTTACGGCCTCAGCCGCCGGCAACTATAAAATAACGCTCAATATGAAAGACTTGAGCGTGGCTATTGTAAAACAATAATCAATTGAAAACAGGAAATAAAATATTTGAAATGAAAATATACAGCGTAGGTGTAATGATGTTCGCAGCCATTAGCTGCGGCTGCACAAAGGACAAACTGGTTGATAATACCGGTTTGATAAAAACAGTAGCCACAAGCAGCCTTTCCGGCATCAGCACCGATAAAGCTTTTTATAAACCCGGAGACGAGGTTGTTTTTACTCTTGATAAGGCCTTGCCCGCGACCGCGAAAGTAAGGTATAAACAATCGGGCAGCGTTATACAATCCGGAACGGTAACGGGTACATCGTGGAAGTGGACAGCGCCCGCGCCGGATTTTACCGGTTATATGGTTGAGTTGTTTGATACAGTGAACGGCCAGGAAAAGATTTACGGAACTATTGCCGTAGATGTATCGTCGGACCCGGCGCGCTTTCCGCGAAATGGATTTTTATCCGCCTATGGTAAACTGAGCGATGGCGATATTAAAAGAGTGATGAGCTCATTAAACCGTTACCACATGAACTATGTGCAGTTTCAGGATTGGGAGTATAAACACCATGAGCCGCTGGCTGGTACTGTAGCCAAACCCGACGCAAGCTGGAAAGACATCGCTAACCGGGATAATTATTCTACAACTGTTCAGGGTTATATTACGGGCGCACACGGTTACAACATGAAAACCCTGCATTATAACCTCGCGTATGGATCATTGAACGATGCCGCTGCCGATGGTGTAAACGAGCAATGGCACTTGTTTGATGATGCAACCCATACTAAAAAAGAGGTTGCCTCACTGCCGCAGCCGCCTTTTAAAAGCGATCTTTATATTATGGATCCCTCAAATACCGGCTGGCAGCAATACTTAGCGGGTAAAACCAATGAGATGTACAAGGTATTTAATTTTGATGGTTACCAAATAGATCAGTTGGGTAACCGGGATAAAACGTTGTATAACTATGCGGGTGGAACAGTGGATCTGCCAACAGCCTTCAATTCCTTTATAAAAGCGATGAAAGTGGCATCGCCAACAAAAAGTTTGGTAATGAACGCGGTAACTCAGTATGGTCAACCGCAAATTTCTGATGCACCGGTTGATTTTCTGTATTCGGAAGTATGGGCGCCGAACGAGGGGTATAAAGATCTGGCCGACATTATTAAAAGTAACGACGCCCTCACCGGCGGTGCCAAAAAGACCGTTCTTGCCGCATATATGGATTACGACCTGGCGGGCAGCCCCGGTTATTTTAGTACCCCTGGTGTTTTATTTACCGACGCGGTGATCTTTGCACACGGCGGCTCGCACCTGGAATTAGGCGAACATATGCTGGGCAAAGAGTATTTTCCCAATAACAACCTGCAAATGCGCGACGACCTGAAAGCCGCAATGATTAGCTATTATGATTTTTTAACAGCTTACGAAAATTTGCTTCGTGATGGGGGGACATTTAACAACCCGGCCATTACCCCGGGTGATAACCAAACCAAACTCAATAACTTTCCGCCGCAAACGGGGCAGGTATCGGTTATCGGCAAAGATTTGGGCAATAAACAGATTATACATCTTATTAACTTTGCCAATGCCTCAAGTTTCGATTGGCGCGACCGCAACGGTACACAGGCCGTTCCGCATCCGGTTAGTAATGGCCGCTTTAATTTTACCGCAGCCAAAACCGTCAAAAAGATCTGGGTTGCATCGCCGGATATCGACGGAAGTGCATCGAAGGACGTTGCGTATACACAATCGGGCAATGCTGTTACCTTTACATTGCCAATGTTGAAATATTGGGATATGGTGGTGGTTGAATATCAATAACAAGATAGTTCTGTTTACTCTTTTTATTCCGCCGGGCATGGCTTATTGCCCCGGCGGAATACTGTTTTATAATCAAAATATCTTTTAATGAAAAATTCTGTTTCAGTAATTCTTAGCTTATTGCTTAGTGCCGGTTATGTGAGCGCGCAAAGTGGTAAACCAATTTATACTTCAGATGCTTATACCATTTATCCGGATAGGGTAGTACAGGGCAAGTACACAGCAATAGCGGCATCAGCAACCGATCTGCAATCCAACTATCAAAGCCCGGCCAATCTGTTTAAAAGCCCCGTGGTTGACTTTAAATTTAGCATTAACGGCAAGGATAATGAAATGCCCTCCGGCAACGATCATCATTTTATTTGCTCAGGTTCTGAAAATGCAACCCCGCTTATCAGGTTTGGGCAGCTTGATGCTGATAAAAAAAACGCCCCGGCCGGTATTTATCTAAAACCATCTTCACAATTTAAGATCCGTGTGGATATGCGCGATGTATTGAGCGCTTTTAAAACGAAGGGCTATTACACCTGTTTTAATGGCGACAAGATCTACAAAGACGATTTTAAAGGTTTGTTTGTAGCAGGAAGTACCGCCCCCCTGATTTGGGATTTTAACAATCTGATCAATCATCCCGAACTGGAACTAAAGGATCCCGATGGTGATGGCATTTACGAAACCACGCTTATTTTGAATAAACCGGGTGATGCCAATAACACAGCTTCATTATGGAAATTGAGTAAAGATATAAGCGCTTTTCCTCAATATCGTTCAGGTTATTTGTTATCCGATGCAATCTATAATCTTGCTTTAGAGGAAATGCAGAATGCTGTTGAGCCCGACAGTACGTTTAGGACAGGCAAGGAGTGGAGCGGTGTATGGACACGGGATATCAGTTACAGCATTATTCTTTCCATGGCGGTTTTGCAACCCAAAGTAGCCATGTATAGCCTCATGAAGAAGGTACAGAACGGCCGTATTATACAGGATACCGGTACGGGCGGGGCTTACCCGGTATCGTCCGACAGGATGATCTGGGCTGTTGCCGCCTGGGAGGTTTACAAGGTAACCGGCGACAGAAAGTGGCTGGAAAAGGTATACCCGATCATTAAAAAATCAGCGGCCGATGATGCTTATAACGTGTATGACAGACAAACCGGTCTTGTCAGGGGCGAATCTTCGTTTTTAGACTGGCGCGAAGAAACCTATCCAAAATGGATGCAGCCGGCCGATATTTATGAGTCTGAATGCTTAGGCACCAGTGTAGTGCATTACCAGGTTAACAAGGTCTTGGCAGCTATGGCTGGTTTAATGGGTGATCATAAAGCTGTTTCGGGCTATCTTCAACAGGCTGAGCTGATCAAAAAAGGCCTCGGCAGCTTATGGTTATCAGGTAAAGGCTACTACGGCCAATATCTTTATGGCAGGAACAACAAAATAATATCGCCACGATCGGAAGCATTAGGCGAAGCTCTGACTGTGCTATTCGATGCCGCTGATGCCGATAAACAGCAGTCTGTAATTAACAATACGCCGGTAAACGAATTTGGTATCCCGTGTATTTACCCGCAAATACCTAATATTTTACCGTATCACAATAACGCGGTATGGCCCTTTGTTGAAAGTTATTGGGCAATGGCATCGGCAAAGGCGGGTAATGAAACATCGCTTTTGCGGGCTATTGCTGCTATTTACCGCCCGGCCGCGCTTTGGCTTACCAATAAAGAAAATTTTGTTGCCAGCGATGGCGATTTCGCCGGTACCCAGATTAACAGCAGTAATATGCTGTGGAGCCTGTCGGGCAATATTGCTTTGGTATACAAAGTTCTGTTTGGTATTCATTATAGCGAAAACAGTTTGGAGTTTACGCCATTTGTGCCTAAAACTTTGGCTGGCAAACGTTCATTACATCATTTTAAATACCGTGATGCCGTATTGGATATTAAAATGAGTGGCTACGGTAACCAAATAAAAAGCATAAGCCTTGACGGAAGGAATATGAGCAGGGCCTTACTTCCGGCAGATCTGAAAGGAAGCCACCAGGTAGGCATAGTTCTCGCCAACAATACAGTCTCTGGAAAAAGCAATCTGGTGCCGGGATATACCGCGCCGGAAACACCTGTAGTTACCAATGCTAAAAAAAAGCTGTCTTGGTTAAAAACGAAAAATGCAGTGAGTTATCGGGTTATCAAGAATGGGCAACCGATTGGGCTGACCAAATCATCAACCTTTAATATAATTGCCGGGAAGTACGCCGAATACCAGGTTGTTGCGGTAGATGCCAAAGGAGTAAGCTCATTCGCAAGCGAACCTGTTTCCGTAATTCCAGCAACGGCGCAGCAAATCATTGAAGCTGAAACGATCACCGGAAAATCAGAACTTCCTTACCAGGGTTTTACAGGCTGTGGTTTTGTTGAGGTGAGTAAAACCACGATTACCAAATTGGATATACCGGTAAATATTATTAGGACTGGTACCTATATTATCGATCTGCGATATGCTAACGGCAACGGGCCTATCAATACCGAAAATAAATGCGCCATACGCACATTAACTGTGGATGATAGTTTTGCGGGTACCATTGTATTGCCCCAACGCGGGAAAGGTGAATGGAGCAATTGGGGGTACAGCAATGGCATAAAACTTAAATTAAGTAAGGGTAAGCACATTGTATCGATTTATTTTAAAAACGCCAACGAGAACATGAACATCAACATTAACCAGGCAATGTTAGATCATTTTAGGTTGATAAGGGCTGGCGACAATTGATACCTTTTGATTTTAAATTGATATGGTGCGATCACTTGCTCATTAAACAATTTGCGTTATTTGAATAGTGCTTAAGTGAGATTGAGCATTTTAGTTATATACGTTACCCAATAATGGTCTCCTGATGTCAGGCAAACGCGTTATTGGGTGACGTTTTTTAAAATTTGAAGATTATCCGCTTTTCCTGCTGTTGGTAAATATACGCTTAGTTGTTTCACTAATCCATAAGAGTACCAATGTCTTATTAAATAGATGGTTGCAATTTATAATCCCAATTTGCTATGCAAAAGCACAAGCTTGGCAACCAATATAACGGTAGGGTAATGTTTAAAATGAGGCTTAAGGTGTTTAACAGCCAGAGAGATTTGGTTTTCGACCGCCCGTTTCGAAATAGACAGGCGCTCGGCGATCTCGGCGTTGCTTAACTGATTTACCCTGCTCAACAGGAATATTTCTTTGCAGCGTGGAGGTAGTTTATCAAGCAGCTTATCCAGATTGGTGCTAAGTTGGTTAACTTCAATACTGCTTTCGGCATTGTTGTATACAACCGTTAAATCATCCAGCTTTTCATAATCTTCAACATATTTTACCGGCGATGTATTGCTTGCTTTTATAGCGTTATATACGCGGTACCGGGCGGCAGCGTTTAGGTAATTTTTAAATGTGATAATGTTGAGCACATCCCGCTTTTCCCAGATATTAATAAAAATATCGTTTACAATGGACATGCAGGTATCTGTATCATGCAAATAAGAAAATGCTTTTTTATAAACCAACTCCCAGTAACGATCATAAAGCAGAGTAAACGCCTTCTTGTCGTTACGTTTTACCGCGGCAAATAAATTTTCATCTGATTGTTTCGTGTAGTTCATTTAAAAAGATCCCGATCTGAGCTTGAACCATGCAAGGTAATAACAAAGTTTTATTGTTGAGGGATAGTTGGCGGCTCGATATCGATTGTATGATAAAATCTAAAAAAAATAAAAAAAGTATGTGAGTTATTACCGCGAAAGTTGTCTATACCGATAACCGTTATAGCTATGTTATACAAAGAGTTTGTTGAATTATACGAGCGTTGCACGTTGGGCAATTGCACGCCCCAGGAGCAAAAATTATTTGAAGAATATCGTGATAACTTCGATTTATCGGATATGCCATGGACATCAGATTTTGGCAATAAAGCAGAAATTGAGCAACGCCTGAAAACAGATTTGCAGAACAGGCTATTTAAAAACCAGGTAAAACATCTTATCCCGGTAGGCTGGTGGGCAGCTGCCGCAGCTGTGGTTTTTGTTCTTGGTGGCCTATTATTTGCCAATAAGTATTTCAATAGCAACACTAAGCCTTACCAATTAGCATCAGATAAAAATATTATTAAACCAGGTGGCAATAAAGCTACGCTAACGCTTGCCGATGGAAAGCAAATTGCCCTTGATGGTTTGCGCAAAGGAAAATTGTTTACACTTAATGATGTTACCGTCAATAATGATGTAGATAGCAGTATAACCTATCAAAAAACTGCCTCTCAAATTACCGGCAAATCGCAGCCCTACAATGTATTGTCAACGCCTCGCGGCGGTAAGTATCAAATAACACTGGCCGATGGTAGCAAGATTTGGCTTAATGCAGGTAGTACTATTAAGTTTCCGGTAGATTTTACAAGTGATGAAAGAGCCGTTGAGTTATCCGGCGAGGCATACTTTGAAGTGGCTCATGATGCTATGAGACCCTTTAAAGTAACCAGTGCCGGTCAGGTAGTACAGGTGTTGGGTACGCATTTCGATATCAATGCTTATCCTGATGAAGCTGCGGTTAAAACAACCCTGCTTCAAGGCAGCGTTAAAGTTTATCGAAAAAATCAAACAGCTATCACACAGCAAATCATTATAAAACCAAACGAGCAGGCCGTTTTTAAAAGCGATAAGCTATCAAAAACAACGGTAGATGCCGACGAATTTGTGGCCTGGAAAAATGGCGTGATCTTGTTTAAGAATGCCGATATCCACGATGTGATGAGCAAAATTGCTAGGTGGTACAATGTTGAGATAGAATACCAGGGGCAAATAGGCAACGATACCTACAACGGAGAAATTCCGAGAAACGCGGCTTTTTCTGAAGTGATCAAAATACTCAAACTAGATGATATCAATGTGAAATCAAGCGGACGAAAACTTATAGTTTCTCAATAGCGGCCCTACATCATCCTATAAAAATTATAAAACCAATAACCAGTTATTAACCTAAAAACCAATTTACGATGAAGAAAAAAGATACTTAAAAAAGCTCCCATCAAAATCTCATTCAAAAAAAATGCCGGAAGTGCTTCCAACACCACCGGCAGGTTCCGCTTGCGCGGTAGTTTCTGGATCAGAGATTATAAGAAACCGTCGAAGTTTACTTTTTAACCAAACCAAAAACCTAACGAAACTATGAAAATTAATCTACGTAGTTCGAAAAACTGCGAATTTCTGTTTTTAAGTAGAAGAATATTTTTAGTGATGAAGCTAATTATTTTGTTAACGATTGCTTTTACTTTCCAGGTTAAAGCAGATGTTTTCGCCCAGAAGATCACCTTGTCTGAAAACGGGGTATCGCTCGAAAAAGTATTAAAGGATATCAATAAGCAAAGCGGCTATACTTTCTTTTATAAGAATAAGCTGCTGCAAAACTCTCCCTCGGTATCTATTAACGTTAAAGATGCCGATATTAAAGATGTGCTTGATGTATTATTGAAAGGCCAGGCGCTGTCATACAGCTTTGCCGAAAAAACCATCGTTATTAAAGGCAACGGAGAATCCAATGATTCGGATGCCGGTAAAAAGGTGGCTGCAGCAAACATTGATGTTAAAGGTACCGTAGTGGATGAAGCAGGCAGGCCATTGCCCGGTGCATCGGTAAAAATTAAGGGCACAGCGCAGGGAATGACCACGAACGAAAAAGGTGAGTTTGCCTTTAAAAATATCTCCGATAACAGTACGCTGGTTATATCATTTATTGGCTACACAACCAAAGAAGTTCAGGCCGCGAAAGATTTGGGCGTTATCGGCCTTGTACCCGGCACCGGCCTGCAGGAAATTGTGGTAGTAGGTTACGGAACGCAGCGCAAAGAACGTGTTACCGGTTCGATAGTATCAGTAGGTACTAAAGAACTGCAGCAAAGCCCGGTTGCTAATTTAAGCAATGCGCTGGCCGGCCGCTTACCTGGTTTATTAACGGTTCAAAACAGTGGTGAACCGGGGGCTGATGGTTCATACTTGAATATCAGGGGCTTTGGTACTACCAATAATTCGGCCCCGTTGGTATTGGTGGATGGGATTCAGAGGGATTTTAGCGGCCTGGATGCTAATGAGGTTGAGAGCGTGAGTATCCTGAAAGATGCTGCCTCGACCGCTATTTATGGTATTCAGGGTGCCAATGGCGTTGTGCTGGTTACTACCAAACGTGGTAAAATAGGCACATCACGTATCTCGGCAACTGCGCAAAATGGCTGGCAGTCGCCAACCTCGTTGCCTCAATATGTAGATTCATATACTGGCCGAAAGCTTTACAAGGAAGGTTTGATAAACGATGGACTTTTTGCGGATACCAGTGCTTATACTGATGTTTTGCTGAATAAATACCGCGACCGCACATACCCGGCATACCAGTATTTGTACCCCAATGTTAACTGGACAAAAACAATGCTGAAGCCATTTTCATACCTGTCGCAAGGTAATTTGAACGTTGTTGGCGGTACGGAAAAAACAAGATATTTTATCTCCTTATCATATTTACAACAAAATGGTTTATATAACTACGAAGATGCTGTAAGCCAATACGATATCCAGGCCATCACCCATAAATACAACTTCCGCTCAAATATCGACTTAAACCTTACCAAAAACCTGTCGATGGAGCTGAACTTAGGTGCTATTGTGTATGATAGGAATTATCCCGGCGCAAACGCCTCTCAGATCTTTAACGACATCAAACAAACACCGGCCTGGTATTACCCAATCACCAATCCGGATGGTTCGCCGGGTGCCGCGCCTAATACCAATCAATCTCCGTATGTTGATCTCACACAATCTGGTTACCAGCGAAACTTTGAAACCTCATTGCAATCAACAGCAGGTTTTAAGTGGGATTTGGGCTGGTTAACCAAGGGGTTAAGTACCCGGGTTAGGTTATCATTTGATAATAATAACTTCCGGAATGTAAACAGATCATTATCCAATATCACCTATCAATATTTATTAAATCAGGGTGTTGCTGATACCGAAACGGATTTGGCGGCCAATGGTCATTATGTAATTGTAAATAATGGCAATGGCACACTTGGCTACGGCGTAAATGCCAACGGTTCGCGGCGTACCGTACTGGAATCTTATGTCAATTACGACCGCGATTTTGGTAAGCACTCCGTAAAAGCTATGGCCATCTACAACCAATCGAGCTTTTTTGATGCTGTACCCGATGGCATTCAAAATGCCAGGGCCGGTTTGCCATACAAATACCAGGGCGTGTTGGGTCGTGCCGCTTATGCTTATGATGATCGTTACCTTGCCGAGTTTAACTTTGGCTATAACGGATCAGAAAACTTTGCGCAAGGGCACCGGTTCGGATTTTTCCCGGCTGTTTCGGCTGGCTGGATAGCCTCGAACGAGCACTTTATTAAAGATAATCCATCACTTAGTTTTATCGATCAACTTAAGTTAAGAGGATCGTACGGTATTGTTGGTAACGATAAGATAGGATCGAGCAGATTTCTTTATCTAAGCACCTGGGTACAAGGCGACGGGTACAAATTTGGTTTTAATAACGATGGTAATAGCTATGGAGGCTACCTGGAAGGCCAGGCGGGCAACACCATGCTAACCTGGGAACGATCAAAAAAACTGAACATAGGCCTTGATCTGAGCTTATGGAAAGGGATGTTCTCGCTTTCGGCCGATGTGTTTAAGGAACGTCGTAATAATATCCTCGCAACTTCGCAACTGATACCTGCCTTTATAGGTTTGCCACAAATACCGGCCGTTAACGCAGGTATAACCGACAACAGGGGATATGAAATTTCGCTTACGCACAGGCGTGAGTTTGGTAAAAAACAAGGATACAGTATTACTATAAATTATGCTTATGCCACCAACAAGATCCTGTTTTACGCGCAACCGGATTATCCAGGCCGTGAATGGCAGGCTTTAAAAGGCACAAGCATTAACGAGATTTATGGTTACACCGCTCTCGGTCTGTTTAAAAGCCAGCAGGACATTAACAGCAGCCCCTCGCAGGCCAGCCTTGGTGTTACCAAGCCTGGCGATATCAAGTACAAGGATTTGAACGGCGACAACGTGATTAATAGCCTTGATGCAGGTTTTCTTCCCGGAAAAGTAGCCAATCCCAAATCGCAATTTGGTGTTGCACTTGGTTACCATTATGCCAATTTTGATTTGAGTGTGTTGTTTCAGGGTGGTTTGGGTGGTTCTACATTACTGTCGGGGTCGGGCGTTTATTCTTTCTCGAGGTTTGCCAGTTCGTTGGTTCAGGTTGTTGATAATCATTGGGTTGCTTCAAATCCAGATGCTAATTATATGTTCCCACGCATTTCATCGGCCGATAATGTGAACAACCAGCAGGCATCAACCTTTTGGATCTATTCTTCAAATTACATCCGCCTAAAAACAGTTGAACTGGGTTACACCTTACCTACAACCTGGATGAAACGGATAGGGATTGAGAACGCGCGTATTTTTGTGAATGGTATTAATCTGCTCACCTGGAGCAAGCTTAAAGATTTTAATTTCGACCCCGAAATTGGTAACAACGGTACCGGAACCTATCCGCAGCAAAAGGTGATCAACGCCGGTTTAAGATTTACATTTTAAAAGATTTAACATGAAAAGCAATAAACTTATATACTTATTTTTAATTGCCTGCATTACTGTGGTTTCCTGTAAAAAATACCTCAACGTAGTGCCTACCGAACTAGTTACGCAAGATGCGGTGTTTAATAATATCCAAAATGCCGAAAGCGCCTGGGCGCATTTGTACGCATCATTAAATAACAACGATGTACAATATGTGCGTGGCGGTGGTCCGGCTTTAGGTGCCTGTACAGATGAGTGTAAAAATCACTGGGAAAACGTGCCCGAATTGGCATTTAACTCGGGCGCGTGGAATGCTACCAATAACTCACTTGATATTTGGGGCAGGGCGTATCAATACATCCGCTCATCAAATATCTTTTTGGCAAGTATTGATAAAACACCTATCCCGGCTTCAAGAAGTGATTATTATGCGCCACGCATTCCGCTTTACAAAGCCGAGGCAAGGTTTCTGCGTGCAAATCAATATTTCGAATTATTCAGGAGATATGGCGCTGTGCCTTTAATTAATACCGTTTTAGTCACTACTGATCCATCGGCCACAACCACAACCCGAAATACTGTTGATGATGTGGTGAAGTTCATCACATCCGAGTGTGATGCCATTGCCGCCATTTTACCGGTATCATACACTAGTGGCTCGAGCGATTATGGACGTATTACCAAGGGCGCTGCTTTAGCTTTAAAAGCGCGTACTTTAGTTTATGCGGCCAGCCCTTTATTTAACGGTAATACCATGTATGCAGGAGTTAAGAATGCCGATGGCACACAGCTATTTCCGCAAACGTATGATAATAATAAATGGTTGCAGGCGGCAAATGCTGCCAAAGCGGTGTTGGATCTGAATGCTTATTCGCTATCAAACCCAAATCCGTCAAACCCGGTTGATAACTATGCACAGTTGTTTTTTACACGGAATTATGATGAAACTATCCTTCCTTTGATTGTGCCGGGCAATCGTGATTTTGAAGGCAATTACATGCCTAACGGTCGGGATGGCAACGCGGTAAATGGCAACGGGAAGATGAGCGTTTTTCAGGAGCTGGTTGATGCTTACGAGATGAATAACGGCAGGCCTATAACAGATGCTCAATCGGGCTATCAAACCACTGGTTTTTGGAATGGCCAGCTTTGGGATGGCGTGCGCAATACTTCGGTATCTAATATCTCTAACATGTATAAAAACAGGGATCCTCGTTTTTATGCTACCATATTTTTTCAATATGGTGTATGGAATTACACCAACAATGCCCGGCCCCTAAAATTTGCCTGGTTTGGAAACAATGGCGGCGGATGTGATGGCTGGCCAAAACCGGGCACCAACTGCGAAACCGGTTACAACTGGCGAAAATGGGCCGATCCTAACGTTAACCTGAAAGGCGGCGGCAGCGCTAACCGCAATTTCCCAATAATTCGCCTGGCCGAAATTTATTTGATCTATGCTGAAGCTATGAACGAATATTTGGGGGCGCCCAATAGCGATGTTTACAATGCCATAAATGCCGTAAGGAGGCGGGTATCTATGCCGAGCCTGCCTATCATCGCATCTGATAATACTAAAGAAGGAATGCGCAAAAGGATCCAAAATGAAAAACGTATAGAATTTGCGTTCGAAAATCAGCGTTTTTGGGATGTACGCCGCTGGTTAATAGCCAAAAGTGTAGATAATGGCGATATGCACGGCATGAACGCCAGACCAACTCCGGCAGAGCTTAACTCGACCGGATTGGACCCCAATAGCGAAGCTGCGGGCGTAGCCGTGTTTTACAAAACCGTGGTAGATCAAACCCGTGTTTTTGCCGACAGGCATTACCTGATGCCAATACCGCAAACCGAAATCAATATTGATCCGGCGCTAGTACAAAATTTTGGATGGTAACCTAAACCCTGATACCGGTGCCTTGGCTTTTATCAATGTCTTTAATGAGATTCGGATAAAGTGCCAGACCCGGAAATTTGATAAAGCGGTTGTTCCGGATAGGGCAACCGCTTTAAACCGACAGCTAATAATGAGCAAAGGCATTTAGTTTATGTGCTGATTTTATAATTACCCTCATTTTCTTTTAATATCAGATAGCACCAGGATTTTTTAACCCTGCTGGGTGTACTGTGTCCGCACACTTAGGTTTTCCCTTAATCAAAATTTTAATATTCATTACATGATCGTCACCTACAAACTAAAATTAAACACAATATGCAGCGCGATAGCTTTTGCCTTTGTACTGCTCACAACCAAAACTTATGCACAGAGCGGTAATCAGTTAACGCCCGATACCAGGGCCGTTGTGCAATTGGGCAATGCCCGCTTTACAGTGCTTACCGATCAAATGATCAGGTTGCAATGGGGCGAATTGGGCGGCTACGATAACAGGGCATCGTTAGTTGTTGTTAACCGCAAATTACCTGTTCCCGCTTTTACTACACACAATCAGGACAATTGGTTTTACTTGAAAACCAACAAGATCGAACTCGCTTATAAAATGAACTCGGGTGCGTTTGATAGTACCAATCTTAAAATTCGCTATTTAAATACGGATACCATTGCCTGGAAACCTGGGCAAAAACAGAAATTTAATTTAAAAGGAACCTTCCGAACCCTTGATGGGCAGGATGGTGAAATGAACCTGTACAGCAATCAAAAACTGCAACTGGAAGATGGCATACTTTCAAGGGATGGCTGGTTTCTTCTTGACGATTCGCAGTCTTTAAGACTAGATAATTCTGATTGGCCATGGGTAACCACTCCCGGCGCGCCAAAATTAGATTGGTATTTTCTGGGCTATGGCAATGATTACAAATCGGCCCTGTTGGATTTTAGCAAAATAGCAGGCCGGGTACCTATGCTGCCGCGCTACGTGTTTGGCTACTGGTGGTCAAGATATTGGAGTTATTCGGATAATGAACTGCGGGAATTGGTTCAAAGCCTTAAACGTTTTGATGTGCCTACAGATGTTTTGGTAATAGATATGGACTGGCATACCAAAGGGTGGACGGGCTACACCTGGAATAAAAACCTTTTTCCAAATCCTGATGGTTTTTTGAAGTGGACAAAAGAAAATCACCTGAAAACAACTTTAAATCTTCATCCGGCAGATGGTATCCAACCAACCGAAGAACGTTATAAAGATTTTACCTCATACATGAAAGCTGATACTTCAAAAAAACAATCTGTTCCGTTTGAAGCATCAAACAAGGCTTTTATGCGCGGCTTATTTGATATTGTTTTAAGGCCGATTGAAAAAGCGGGAGTTAACTTTTGGTGGCTGGACTGGCAACAATGGCCAAACGATAATAAAATACCGCAACTAAGTAACACATGGTGGCTTAATTACACCTTTTTTACCGACAAGGCCAGACATGGCGAAACGAGACCATTACTATATCACCGTTGGGGCGGCCTTGGTAATCACCGCTACCAGATCGGGTTTTCGGGAGATACTTTCATGTCGTGGGAATCATTAGCCTACGAGCCTTATTTTACCAGCACCGCATCTAATGTTTTGTACAGCTACTGGAGCCATGATATCGGCGGGCATATTCTAAAAGGCAATGAGAAAGGCGTGGAGCCTGAGCTTTATACACGCTGGTTACAATACGGTGGCTTTAGCCCGATAATGCGCACGCACTCAACCAAAAACGCAGCTATAAAAAAGGAGATCTGGAATTTTGCTCCCGAATATGCCACGGCTCAGCACGATGCTATCAGGCTGCGCTACGCGCTTGTACCCTACATCTACACCATGTCGAGAAAAACTTTCGAAACAGGTATCGGGCTTTGCCGGCCAATGTATTATGATTATGAGAAGCAGCCGGAAGCCTACAGCTATAAAGAAGAATACATGTTTGGCGACAATATGCTGATCAGGCCGGTTACAACACCATCTAGAGACGGTTTCGCTACTGTTAAGGTTTGGTTGCCCAAGGGAAATGATTGGTACGAGTGGCACACCGGTACGTTGCTAAAGGGAGGCCAGGAGCTTGAACGCTCTTTCTCCATTAACGAGTATCCGGTGTATATAAAAGCAGGTTCGATTATACCAATGTACAATGATCAGATACAAAACCTGGATAAGAACCCAAATGGTATTACGCTTGGCATATTTCCGGGTGATGGCGGTAAATTTCAAATTTACGAGGATAGCGGAAACGATAAAAATTATGAAGGTCAATTCGCCAAAACGAACATAAAATCACAAATTAACGGCAACGAGCAGATCGTGAATATTGCTCCTGCTGTTGGAAGTTATCAAGGTATGGCCAAACGGAAAAAGTTTACATTAAAGCTATTTGGCACCCAACCGCCGACAAAGATATTGGTAGACGGTAAGCCTCTGCAATTTAACCCCGATAGCCACGATGGCAGCTGGAATTATGATGGGAGTAACCTTTGTTTAAATGTTTTTCTTCCGGATCAAAATAGCAGGGTTGCCAGGCAAATACGCATAGCCTATAACAAGATTCCCGGATCCTTGGCTGCGGCTGGACTCGTAGAGAAATTTAAACGCCTAACCATGATAACAGCAGTATTGAAAAGTACCGATAACGGCAACGAAGGAATGTACATACCGAAAAATCTGGGTATAGCGGAGGAAACTAATCGTTTACTGAGCTATTATCCAATAAATTTTGAGAAGTATTTAAAACAGTTTGAGACATCTTATAAACTTATACCAGACGAAATCAGATCGCTTAAGCAGATAGGAGAGCTGGAAAGGAGTAAGTTTATAAAGCTACTCCCTTAATTGTAAATAATCAACCCGCAAATATTAGCTGTTTTAACCGGCAGTTTAGATTGTTAGGATTTAAAATGTGGTTCAAGCAAAAACTGCTAAGATATTTTAAATCGGCCTCAATCATTAAATAAAGCAGATAATCGCCTCTGGTCATCGATAAATTGGTTCCTGTGGACGACGGGTTTGAGTACCGAGCCGGGATGAAAGCTTTTCGCAGTTTTTATCCCGGCTTTTTTTTTCCTAACTTATTGTTAGTGTGGTGAATTAAAAATGCCGCCGAGCTAATTTGACTGGTTATTACAGCTTTTTCTAAATTCTTCCATTTTTTTGGAAAAACCGAACCAAGTTTAAATAGCATATTTAGCCGCAACAATGCTCCGTCTATAATTTCGGCGTTATCAGCTGTTCGGTGTTATTTTCCTTCAAAGTTTTTAACCCCGCTTCAATTTAAGTTTCATTGGTTTTAAAATTCAGGCTGGAAACTGAATTTGATGCTGAAGACGCGTGCGCCGGGTTGGTCAAGATAATTGCAACGGCGAATAAGGTCGATCCGCAAAAATTTGAAAATATTGGCTATCCCGGCCCCGACTTCAACATACGGTGCGCTGCCAAGGGTGTAAGTGCCGTTGGAGCTTTTGGTTGCAGCAGGTAAGCGATAAAGGCCTGTGCTTTGCGCCGGATCATTTTCGGCACGCAAGCCACCGTACAATATTTTGGCAGAGATGAATTCCCGCCATTTTAGATGCTTGATTAGTGGGACTTTGTTTAGCAGGAAGCCGTTAAAGGTGTGCGTAAGGTTAAGACCAACGTAATGATCGCTTACAAATTCAAGATAGTTCATGGCATTATAAGCATCTCGCTTGTAAGCGAGCGATTGATTGGCAGGGCTGATATTGAGCAAGGGAAAAGGCACTTTGCCCAGCACATAGCCGCCGAGCAGGGTAACATCGGTAAAGCCGGCCTGAGAGAGATAAAAGCGCTTATAAATGTTAATTCCAAAGTCGGTATATGCATACTTGCCACCAAGGCTACGGTTAATAAGAAGGTCATAAATAGGATAAGGGTTATGGATACTATGCCGCGTGCGGCTGCCCTGAATAAGCTCTTCATGCGGCGCATAGCGCAAGTGAAGATTTAACTCGCTGGTAGTTAAATTGTTCACCAAACTGCCATCATCATTTTTTTGATAAACCAGTGCTGCAGCCGGTGTTTGCTGCCAGTTTTTATAACCCAGAATGTACGAGAAATGATTTTCGAAATCACGAAAATATTGTAGCTCAAATATTCTACTATATAGCCAATAGTTGGTTTTCCCGGTTTGAAAAGATGAGAATGCTGTAGCACGGTTGGTTACCGAAAAAGTATGACCAGGTACATCTACATCATATAAATAGCTTACCTTAAAATAATTATTAGGAAAACGGTAGGGCGCTGTTTTATTTAATGAAAGATAAGCAATCGCATTCCCTTTTACCCGATGGTCTTTAGTGCCATAAGCACCGTATCCCTCAAAATAAAAGGTGCTATCCAACAATGGAGTAGTTCGTCCGCCCAATTCCAAATGCAGGCCTTCCTGGCTATTAAAAGATAAAAAATGTGCAATTGGTCCGATTTGGACTGGGCCGGTATCGGCATAGCCCGCTGTAAGTGTAGACAGCCACCACATTGTTCTTTTGTAAGACGGCATCTGTTCCAGTTTGTACAACTTTTCGTAAACCTGCGCCTGGCCTTTGCTAAGCGTATCAAAACCAGCTTTGCCCGTAGCCACCTGTAAAGTCTCACCCTGGTAAAATGCAGCAGTCTGCGGCGCACCGATTTTGTAGTTACGATATATCACCTTACGCTCACCAAATACACCCCAGCCTTTTTTAGTCAGCCCAAAATCTGCCTTAACCCTACTGCTGGCCAGTTCATACCGACCGCCAGTTTGCCGGGCAAAATCTAACAGTACGTCAAAGCTTCTTACGAAATTTACATTGATCTTTCCATTTAGCCTTAATTCACAAGCGGTTACTGAAAAACGCCCGTCCAACGTCACAACCAACTTGCCCTCAAATAATAGATCTCCTTTTGTACGCGGCGTAAAAGCGAGCTCCACCTGTTTACCCATAGCTGTGCTAATGGTATCTGTAATAAAAAACTTATAATAATTTGGCGCATGATCCGCTATCGGGCTCAAAAACTGGTTAGCTATAATAAATAGGTTATTCTCATAAATATCCACCTGATGACCGTACAGTTGATTTACATAAAGTTTAACCCCCGCGGTGTCAATAAACTGCAATATATTAACGCCTTTATGGGCTCTCTGTATCTGTATTTTCTTCTCCGGTTCCTTTCGAAAATAAATGTCCGAGAGCTTTTCTTCCAGCAACACTGGCAAAAAAGTTTGCCCCTGCACCGTATCCAACATAAACTTATATTGGCTAAAAAATTTACTTTCAACCACTTTCTGCGGTAAATTAAAAAAAGATAGCCCCATTCGTTCATACTGTTCATATTGCAAATAAGCTGCAGCCTCTGCCCGGTTCTCCTGCTTATGATCGATCACTTGCTGAATGAGCGCGACTGCCAGATTTCCTTTGTTGCGATAACGCTGCCCTCTCACCGAGGTTATCGTTACATTTGCCAGCTCATTAGCATCCCGTTCAAGCAATACTTGTAATTTATTCGCTTGCCCGGGTACAATTACTTTGACGGTGGGTAAATAACCAACATGTGAAAATGCTACCTGTGTAAACGTTACTGCTCCGGCCAGCCGAAACCGTCCCAGCGAATCTGCCTGGGTGCCAATATTACTACCTGCAAAAGTCACTGAAACTGATGCGAGGGGCTCACCACTGGAGGCATCTACCACTTGCCCTGTTACTAACGTCTGCGCTGCGGCCCATAAGCCTGATATTGAAAAGCATATCAAAAAACAAAGACGCAAACGCATGATTAATTAACCATTTCTGTGAAAATATGTTTTTGTCTTAAAAAGCATTCAGATAGTCTTCACTTTCTTTTTCGACCTAACAACTCCTAAAAATAAATACAATCATGAACCTGTTTGGCATTTGGGCTATAGCTCGGTTGAATGGCTGTATTTTCAGACCGAAGAAGAAAATTGTCTTTGAGAGTTTCCTCGTTTGTTGACTGATTTGCCGTATCGCATCATTCAAATATTATGGGTCAGGACTACGTAAATGACCTATTTATCTATACTCAGTAAAATTTCAGTCAATTCATCGGGGCGATGCTCCATAACATTATGTTCACAATCAATCACCTCCACTCGCCATTCCGGAGAATTTTTATGTAATTCATATAGTTGCCGGAAAGGAGTATTTTCCCAGCCGCTGAGATAGATAAAAGTAAGATTTCGAATTTGCTTGTAGTTACCAATTAATCGTAGACTTTGCATAAAGGTAGCCAAAGGGTGTGGGCGCCTTCTACTATCAGAACCTGGTCTGCTAACTACATTAAATCCATCCGCCGCGGCGCCAGCTGCAAAAAGCTCGCGATATTGATCGCTAGTTAGCTTCCAACATGAATCCCCGTCTTTTGGAATATAGGCATCTATGTGTACAAGCCCGAAAATATTTTCAGGAATAATATCAGCTACACCTGTAATAACCATTCCAGCATAGCTATGCCCGCATAATATCACATTGGTCAATTTCTTTTCAACAATAAAATCAATGACAAATTGAATATGAGTTGTCAAATTGATGATCTTGTGTTGGCTAACGGTTTTTTGCTCGAGTCCGGGTAATGTTAAAGAAAAACAATCTTTTTCATACGATTTCATTCGCGTTGTTATTGGATCAAATACCCACGCACCATGTCACCCACCTGGTATAAATAAATAAGTTTTTTTAGTTTTTTCAATCATTGGTCGAAAAGTGTTAGTGAATATTGTGCTTTACTTCAAGTTTTTAGAAGACGAAAGCTAACGGTAATAAAACGACTGCGCTGTGAAAAAACAACGATCAACCCGAAAAGCTTTTGATTAAAAGAAGTTTATTTTTCATTGTGATATGTTAAATATTTATGAACAATCTAAGATTTTGCCGGGTCGAAGGGTTTTCAATTAACGTGCACTATAAATAGTCCTTTTCTACAAAAGCTTCTTCCCGGTTTTGTTCAATAGGAAAGGTTATCATTACGGTAACGCCATGGCCATTTTCAATTACAAATTTCCCTTTTAACTGTCTGCCAAGCGCTTTCATCATTTCCATCCCAAGGGAATTAGCTTCACTAAAGTCAAAGTCGGGAGGGAGGCCGCGACCGGTATCAGATACCTTTAAAATTGCGTTTTCATCGTCTGATGTTGACAGGCTCACCTTGATCTCGCCGCCCCTATGATCAAAAGCATATTTTATAGCGTTGGTGATAGCTTCGTTTAATATTAAACCGATGGGTACCGCCAGGGCCGGATCAAGGTTAAGAGGATTTAATACCTGGTTTATTTTGATCTGCCTGTAACCTGTATCGAATGAATCGCTCAGGTAATCGATCAATTCGCCGATATAAGCGGGCATAGATACAAGGGCGGTGGTTGTACTGCTGTAGAGTTTCTGGTGTAAAAGTGCGATAGCATTTACCCGGTGCTGGCTGCCGCGAATTGCTTCAAGCGCGATATCGTTTTGTAAATAAGCCGATTGTGTGTTCAGAATGCTCATTACAATTTGCAGGTTGTTTTTTACACGGTGATGTACTTCTTTCAACAACCATTCCTTTTGTAGCAGCAGATCTTCCAGCAAAACGTTTTTGGAAGTGATCACCTCGTTGCTTTTTTGCTTATGTACGTTTTGCCTGAATAATAAAGCCGCTATGACCAGCAATAAAAATATGGCGCCGATAGTAAGGTTTTTAACCAGGTTGGCCTGCTGTAAATTAGCCTGCTCAAGCTTGCTCTTTTGGTTTAAAAGTGTAATTTGTGCTTCTTTTTGCCGGGTTTCATACTCAATTTGCAACTGCTCAATCTGTTTGCTTTTGGTGGTATTAAATATCGAGTCTTTGATGGTATTGGCTGATATAAGATGATGAATAGCCGACTGATACTGTCTCCGGCTGGTATCCAGGCCAAACCAAAGAGTTTCATTGGTGCCAAGGTCATTGTCATTACCAATCTTCCTCAATAGGTCCTGGTTCATTTTGAGGTATTTTAACGCTTCGGCAAACCTTGCGGTTGCGGTGTAAAACTTAATGATCAGTTCATAATAGCTGGTCCGCGCATATAAATTGAGGTTGGGATTGTTGGTTTGTTGTATCAGTTTGTCGCAGTAAAGTTTAGCCGTATCATACTGTTTTAATGCCAGGTAAATTTTAAGATAGGTTTGACTTACCTCATCGCCTCCTTCATATAACTTACCGGAGGGATGCGCAAATTTTTGAGTCACCTGTGTTAAAAAGGCTTTGGCTTTTTGGGGCTGATGCATCCGGAGGTAAACATCAACTATATTGCCTGCCAGCAGGTATATGGTTGCATTATCTTTCTCTGATTTAGCAATTTCCAAAGCACGTGAAAAATAATTGATGGCCTTTTGATTGTCGCCAAGCTTTACAAAATCATAGCCCAGGTTATTGTTGATCTGGCATATTAACCTCACATTATCCGCGTGGCTTGCGGTGGCAATTTTCAGGGCCCTTAGTTCATAGCTGATAGCTGTTTTATAGTCGCCCTGGGTATAATACAGCCTTCCTAATAACGCGTAAAGCCCCTGGGTTTCGGTGTAGTGAGCCTGGTCATAATAGGCTAATGCCTTTTTAGTTTCGGCAAAAGCAAGGGTATAATCATTCATCATCTGGTGCAGGTCGGCTAATAACCGGTAACACCTGGCAAGTTCAACCAGTTGGTTTGTACGTTCAAAAGCACCGACGGCCAGATTTAAATAGCGAATTCGGGAAACCATGGTTTGCTGCAAAAAATCCTGACTGTAATATTCAGATAACTCAAAATAAGCTTTACCGAGCAGCGCCCAGTTATGTGCCTGCTTAATTTGCTGTGTGGTTTGTTCAAGCAATGCGCGGCCGTTTTTGGATTGGCCTTTCGACTTGTAAAAAGCCGAACGGATCAATGCAATGCGAAAGTTGGTTTCAGACTGCGGAGAGCGGTAATTAAGCTGTTCGGCCTGGTTAATAAAGTGAGAAGCACTATCCAATTGTGCAGTGGAAGGGTGGCGCAGATGGGTGAAAAACTCCGCCAGTTGCAGCGCAACATGGATGCGGTTGGCGGCAGAACCCAGGAAGCTTTTTTGCGAAAGCAAAGAATCAACATGGCGCCTGGTAATTTCCTGCGCGTTTGCCGAAATGGCCAAAAGAAAGCACAGGATAATCAGTTTGCATTTTCGTATCGTGTCAGCTCGTTTCATCTTTGGTTGGGAGCCTGTCTGCATCAATCTTTTTTTTAAATTTAGGTATATTCAAGTACATCTGCTAATTTAAAAGCTATACTTGTGTGATGTAATTTATTAGCATTCAGTGATTTTAAAGCTTTGTTAAAAGAAATGATTAACAACATCGAAAAAGAAATAGCATAAAAAAAACATTAGCAAGGCTATATCAGCATTCACGGGATCTTTTAATATATTCTATCCGGTATAAATATATCCGTATTTGATAGATCCTCATTGATCAGGATGCTGCAGCTCAATACATTTCTTTTAATTGTTGAGTGATGGCCGGTAATTTGTACCAAACAGGTGCCGCAGCTCCCCATTCCGCAGCACAGCCCAAAGCCCGGAATTGCCAGCTTATCACATATGAGCGACATTAAACTGTGATATTGCCCGGGGAGTGTATGGATACGTTCGCTATTGCCCAGGTGATGCAATGTAAATAGAATGGTGTTTTTTTCGGGCATCGTATGTTACTTTAAACTTTAACGGGTGCGATAGGTAAATTAATAAAAAATCCCCGGTTACCCGTAATGATGCTCGGTTTAAGCCAGTGGTAAACTGAAGTGAAAAACAGATCCTGTACCGCTTTCGCTTTCTGCCCAGATCTGTCCTTCGTGCCGGCGGACGATCTCGGCACTTAAATAAAGCCCTATACCGAAACCTGAAATATGACGGGTTTGGTTACTTTCAACCCGGTAATAACGGTCAAAGATCCTCGGCAGGTCCTGGGCATTAACCCCCATCCCCTCATCTTTTATGCTAACCTGGGCAAAGCCATTGACCGGAGCGCATTTCACTTCAATCTTCCCGCGTTTGGGCGAGTATTTAACGGCGTTGCTAATCAGGTTGGAAATTACCGAGCCGATCTTTTCCCTGTCGGCGTTAACCTGCACATGATTACTGATATCAATGTCAATAATATGAGTGGAAACAGTGAGCCCGTATTCCTCAACAACTTCCCTGATCAGTAGGTCCAAATCAAATAATTCTTTATTAATAGCGATTTTACCTGATTCCAGGCGCGATATATTCAGGAAACCGTTGATCATGCTGCTCATTCTCTTCGCCTGGATCTCCGCCTTTTCCATAGCGCCCGCGAGAAAACTATCAGGATTATTTTTCAATTTGAGATTAGCTACCTGGATCAACGCCATTAGTGAGGTTAATGGGGTTTTAAGTTCATGGCTCACCATACCTATAAAATCATTTTTTCGCAGCTCGTCCTGTTTCTGTTCTGAAATATCCCTGGCGATCTTGGAAACCCCGGTGATCTTTCCGTGTTTGTCGCGTATAGGCGAAATGGTTAGGGATACGTCCAGGACACGACCACCGTTTGCCAGCCTTTTTGTCTCAAAATGCTCCATGCGTTCCCCGTTTTTCAGGCGGGTTATGATCTGCGGTTCCTCATCCTGCCGGTCTTCCGGAACCAGTTTAAGAATAGATTGTCCTATCATTTCGGAGGCCGGGTAACCAAAGATCCTTTCTGCCGATTTGTTCCAGCTGGTGATCGTCCCCTCCAGCGATTTGCCTATTATTGCATCATCTGATGATTCTACGATGGCGGCCAGTTTGGCACTGCGTTCCTCTGCTTTTTTCTGATCGGATATGTCAAGCGCGATCACCAGTCCGGCATACACCATTCCCCGTTCATCTGTTAATGGTACAAAATCTACCTGCAGATCATGGCCGCCGGTGCTTTTAAGTTCGGTCCTTATCTGCTCACCGTTCAACATCCGCTCATAATACTCCCTGGTTATGGCATATCGCTCCGGAGAGTTAAGTTCGGCCATATGTAAACCTGCATAACTATCTCCATTGTACCCTAATTTTTGCATCAGTTCACCTTCCATCGTTATCAGGTTATGTTCTCTGTCAATAACGAGGACCAGCGAGCGGGGAATATTGACGGCGATAGAACGGAATAACTGCTCCTTCTTTTGTATTTCGTCCCTGCTTTTTTGTAGTTCCTCATTACTTGCCAGCATTTCTTCGTTTGATGCCGCAAGTTCTTCGTTAATCGCGGTAAGCTCCTCATTAAGAGCTTGCGTTTCCTCTTCACTTTCTGCAAGGGATTTAGTGCGTGAAGCTACCAATTCCTCCAGCGATCCGTTCATCCGTGAAAGTGCCTGCTGTGCCTCCAAAAGCTCCCCATTGATTGAGAGGAGTTCCTCGTTTGTTGTGCTGATCTCTTCATTAGCCGCGGTAAGCTCCTCGTTAAAAGCCGCGGTCTCCTGTTCTTTCACCTCCAGTTCCTGCTGCAGGCGTTCTTTTACCTTTACATCCCGAATTGCACTAATATATGACAGAGAGGCGATCACAACGGCGAGTATGAGCATTGCGATTATGGCTGCAGGAGCAACAAAGGTATAACGTTCCAAAACCGCCCTGCGTTCGTCCAATAGTTTGCTTTCGGTATCTTCTGCATGGTCAACGGCAAGGCGCAATGCATCCATGGCAGATCTTCCTTCTTCCAGATCGGCTGTGGAAACAACCTGTTGATGTTGTTTTTTTGAAACAAGTTGTTCCAGGATGGCCATTCGCCGGGTTAGTATCGCTTGAATGCTTGCCAGGTTGGCTTGCTGCAGAGCGTTATCGGCGGTTAAGGCACTTACCTCACTAATCAGGCGCTGTGTTTTGAGATAGGCACCCTTATAAGGGCCTAAGAAGGCGGTTTTGCCGGTAAGCAGAAAGCCACGCTGCCCTGTTTCTGCATCTTTCATCGATGAAATAGCTTGTTCAAGCTTCTGGATCACCAGCGTGCTGTGGCCAACAGCGTTATTGCTATTTAGCAAATTATTAATCGTATTATAGGAAAAGAATCCGACGATCAGCAGGATCAATATCGAAAACCCGTAGCCGAGCTGTAAATTGCGGGTAAAGTTCAGTCGCATGGAGATACCGGGTATCAATGATGTTAAGTGGTATACAATAATTTATGTTTTTACGAAAAAAACCAAAGGGATGGTTTGGCGTTACCGGTAATAAATATCGAAGGTAACATAGATGTTACAATTATTGGGGCTTGCTATTTATACAACGGTTTAATTTTAATTCAGGGGCTTAATTTTTTTAATTGGTAACTTACTAATTAACAATAACGTTTAACAACTTTATTGATTTTACTGACTATATATGAGAAAAGGGGCGTTCGGAATTGCCTTTGCTTATTTGTTGATTAGCCTGCTGTGGATCCTGTTCAGTGACCGGCTGTTGTTTTATTTCGAAGGAATACTTAGCCCCCACCAATACCTGTGGCTGAGTTTAGGAAAGGGGTGCCTGTTTGTGATGGTTACAGCAATTGCTCTTTACGTTTTGATCAGGTCAGAAGAACGAAGGTTGAAACAGAGCGAAAAGCAATACCGGAGCATGTATGAATCCAATCCAAACCCAATGTGGATTTACGAGCCGGGGACACTCCGTTTCATTTCGGTAAACGATGCCGCAGTTGCGGTTTATGGCTACAGTGCGGAGGAGTTCAGGCAACGGACAATATTGGATATCAGGCCTTTGGAAGACCGGGAGAATGTGATTGCTTCGTCCGATCGGGTAGACAGTAAGCTCAATGATAGCGGTACCTGGCGTCACATTAAAAAGGACGGGCAACTGATTTATGTAAATATTACCTCGCATAAAATCTGGTTCAATAAAAAGCCCCATATCATGGTTATGGCTCGTGACATGACCGAACGGGTAGCATTTGAGCAAGCTCTTGAAAAAGTAAACCAGGAGCTTTTAGAAGAAAAACACAAGCTTAGTGAAACCCAGTTGTTGTCGCGGGTGGCCGGATGGGAATTCTACCCCCGTGAAAACAAGCTGATATGGTCAGACGAAGTTTATCGCATCGCAGGTTTGAAGCGGGATGGGCGCGAAGCATTCGATATTTATGTAAATCACATTTTTCCGGAAGACCGGCCGCTGATGATCAACGCTTTGCATGAGCTCATCAGTACCGGTAAACAACTCGATGTAACGCACCGCATCACTGCCCTGGATGGCACAACCCGTTATATCCGGCAGCTTGCCCGCGTTGAAAGCACCGGGGAGCAGGAACTTAAGATAGCAGGTTCGCTACAGGATATTACTGAGCTCAAGCAATTGGAAATGGAGCGTAATCGGTATCAGTATAGCTTTGAGCATACGCTGAACAGTATTACCGATTGCTTTTTTGAGCTCGACCGCCAAATGAAGATAACCCGGATAAACGACATCTTTCGGGAGATGGTTAAAACAGACAGAAGCCAGATTATTGGTGCAAGTATTTTTGAGTTTTTTCCTAAAGCCGAAAATAAGTTTTATCATGTTTACCATAAAGCGCTTGAAGAAAGGGTTATTGTAAGGCACGAAGATTACTCGGTTATCCTGCAGCGCTGGCTCAGGATGGCTGCTTATCCTACCGATGAAGGTGTTGCCGTATACTTCGCCGACATTACCGAAGACAGGCTTAAAGACGAACGGTTAAAAGAAGCAGTTGAACGTTACGAACTGGTGGCCCAGGCGACGAGGGATGTTGTTTATGACCTTAATATTGTTGAAAACAAACTGATATACAATACAAGCCTTACACATTTGGTGCAAATATCGCTCGACGAAATCAGTTATGAACTGGAATGGTGGCGGTCGCTGATCCATCCGGATGATATGGAAGAAGTAGTGAGCAGCCAGGAAAGGATCAGCCGTGCCGGTTTAACCAACTGGGAATGCGAATACCGGCTCAATTGCGGTAAAGGTGAATATAAATACGTGATGGACCAGGGGTATTTTATTTATAACGAACAAAAGCAACCGATACGACTGATAGGGGCGGTAAGAGATATTGATGCCCTTAAACGCAGCACCCAGGAAAATAAGCGGCTGGCACGCATCATCAAACAGGTAAATAATATGGTGCTTATTACCGATGATCTGCGAAGGGTACAATGGGTAAATAATGCGTTTGTAGAGCTGACCGGCTACGCTATGGAAGAAGTGGTAAATAAAATGCCGGGTGATTTTTTGACAGATCCCGATGACCCGGTGATCCAAACGTTAATAAGAAAACAACAGGCCAGGGAAGCTTTTGGTATAGATACGATCATTTATACCAAAAACAGAACCCCGGTTTGGGTATCAGCCCAGTTAACCCCGGCATATGATGAAGATAACGCTTTTCAGGGTTACATCATCGTTTGTCAGGATATAACTTACCGTAAAGAAAAAGAAGAAGAGGTTAACAGGCAGAACCGTTTACTCCGTGAGATTGCATGG
Source organism: Mucilaginibacter sp. R-33 (assembly GCF_049949235.1). Lineage (NCBI taxonomy): Bacteria > Pseudomonadati > Bacteroidota > Sphingobacteriia > Sphingobacteriales > Sphingobacteriaceae > Mucilaginibacter > Mucilaginibacter sp. R-33. The sequence goes on along the minus strand of NZ_CP188089.1, from coordinate 2,554,443 downwards.
ATAAGCTCGCATGAGATCAGGCGGCCTGTGGCAACCATGCTCGGATTGGTAAACCTGCTGGATATGGCCGAAGATGAGAACGAGCGAAGAGAGATCTTTTCAAAACTCCGCGAATGCGCGCGGGAAATGGACAGCATGGTGCATGAGATTCACCGTCGCATTGAAGCGGAAAAAGTAATGCAAATTGCGCGCGATCTTTAAACAGTTAATTTAATGGTTAGCATAAAGACTTAGTAAAAACAAACCTCAAGGCGCTTTAGCAAAAATCGGTCTGAATAAAATTACGACGTTTTTTTTAGCATTATACTCCAATATATATACCGTAGCCGCAATTGTTCTGGCTACTCGCTTTCAGGCTCTTTACCGGAGTGGTTAACGCAGCTTTTATCGTCTGTAGGCTAACCGTAAGCAGTGTGATGACAGCGCAGTAAAACCAGTAACAATAAATATCCATACGGATATACCCGCCCGGTAATCAAAATGCATGGACGAGTCAGATCATACATTGCCGCTGTCACGGCGGCATTATTTCGCTTTCCCCTGATTAACTATTTTTTACAAGTCTAACCTTAATGATTATCGACTATTGTTTGGCCAAGAATGAAGAAAGCCGGCGACTATACTTTTATGGGATAGCCACTGGCGTAATAACAATCTTTGAAAATTAAGGCGATCCTGTTCGCTGCTCATCAGGCAGTAAAGCCGAAGTCGCTCCATAGCTTATTTCCTGCGCGTCTATCGGAGGATTAGCTTTCATATTATTAAGCATATGTTTAAGTGTTGATCTCGTGCCTATAATACTTTGCTCAAATAGCTGATTTTCTGTAAATAACTAAACCAATTGTTTTGACTGGTCGTATAAAGGTGGGATATTATTAAAGATATTATTTAATAACGTTTTTACCTGTGAATATGAGAGGGCGTCATGCTTACTTTTTACTATCGGTTGTTTTAATATTGCTGGGGAATAACATTTTTGCCGCGATTCCGGTCATTACCTATACTTCATCCAATGTCTATACAGTTGGCACAGCCATTACTACCCTGACACCTACGGTTACTAACGGCGTTAGCGCGATAGGTTATAGCGCGGCTACGGCGCTTACGGGCGCTACCTTAAATAATCCCCGCGGTGTAGCTATCGATGCAGCCGGCAATATTTATGTGACCAATACGGGTAACAATACCATCAGTAAGTATAATTCAAGCGGTACCTACCAGGGGACCTTCGGTACCGGCGCTACCATGTCTCTCCCTAAAGACCTGGTTTTTGACTCATCGGGTAACGCTTACGTATTAAACCTTGGCGCCACTCCGGGCACGGGGAGCGTATATAAATATAATTCAAGCGGTGTATACCAGTCAACCATACTCAGCGGCTTAAATTATGCTTTGGGAATGACCATCGACAATTCGAATAACATTTACATCGCCGATCAGGGTGCCGTTACGGTGCAAAAATACAACACCAGCGGTACACTGTTACTATCGCTGCCCACTACTAATTTAAGCACTCCTCTTGGAGTAGCTGTGGATGCATCCGGTAATATTTACGTGTTAAATAACGGCACCGGGAACGTAACAAAATATAACTCGGCCGGAACATTTCAATCTATTTTTCTTAGCGGGTATACATCAGCGCAAGCCATAACCATTGATGGCGCCGGAAATTTTTATGTGGGCGACAATGCAGCTACCAATACAGTTTATGTTTACAATCAAAGCAGTACCTTACTTACCAGTAAAGCCCTTACAGATCCTGAAGGGATTGCTATTGACAGTAAAGGCGTACTGTATACCTCGGCTTATTATGCCAACCAGATGAATAAATCTACCCCAACGGGTGGCTTTTTCCTGAGCGGATCCTTACCTGCCGGCTTAAGCTTTAATAGTTCAACAGGCAGCATCAGCGGTACCCCGACAGCAGCGATGGCCGCCACCAACTATACTGTAACGGGCTATAATGCCAGTGGTGCAGGTACCAGTAATACATTTTCTATTACGGTTAACCCTACAACACCTACAGGTACGGGCGGCTCAACATGCGGTTCGGGCACCGTAACGCTTTCAGCTTCAGGAAGCTCCCCGTCGGGCGGGGTATATAACTGGTATGCAGCTCTTACCGGCGGCTCATCTTTAGGAACGGGCTCAACCTTTACTACACCAACCCTAACAACAACTACCACTTATTATGTAAGCTACACTCAAAACGGGGCAACAAGCACGCCACGCATCGCCGTAACTGCAACTGTAAATGCCAAACCTGTTATATCAACTGCACCCACTACGGGTAGTTTATATCTTTCCTATCCTTTTACCGGCAATGCCAATGATGCCTCCGGTAACTTAAATAACGGAATACCTCAGAATGCTCCCACACTTACTACTGATCGTTATGGAGCAGCAAGCAGCGCCTATAGTTTTAATGGTTCAAGTCAGTACATGGCTACTTCCAGCCTTATACTAATTAGTCCGCAAACTTTTTCTATCAGTGTGTGGTTTAAAACAAGTTCGGCAGGAGGTAAGCTGGTCGGTTTCGGTTCGTCAGAATTTGGGTCAAGCTCAGGTATCTTGGGTTACGATCGTCATATTTATATGAATAGCAGCGGACAACTATACTTTGGGGTTAAACCTGGCAGTACATATAATACAATAAACACTACTGCATCCTATGCTGATGGTGCATGGCACCATGCAGTTGTAACTATGTCATCTACTAATGGGGCCAACCTGTATGTAGATGGTGCACTGCAGGCCAGTGACCCTACGATGACATCAGCAGGAGCTTACACAGGTTATTGGCGGGTTGCTTATGACAATTTAGCAAGTTGGCCGGGTGCACCATCCAGTTATTATTTTAACGGCTCATTGGATGACATAGCTGTTTATCAAACAGAGTTAACTGCGGCTCAAGTGTATACATTATACGGTGCAGGCAGCGCCCCGGTTTGTTCAGGGGGCACGCTTACTTTCCAGGCCAATACAGTAAGCGGCGCTACCTACTCCTGGTCGGGGCCGGGCAGCTTTACATCTGCCTCTCAAAATCCTACCATCAGCAATGTTACATCAGCAAATGCGGGCACTTATGTACTTACTGTAACCGGTTCAAATGGCTGTACCTCGCAATTAAATGTAACCGCGGTTGTAAATGCACTCCCTTCAACAGCATTTACAGCGACGTCTTCGGTAAATATTAACTCAAACGCAACTGTCACTTATACAGGGACTGACCCCTCAACTTCAACTTATAGTTGGGATTTTAGTGGAGGCACACCCTCAACCGGTACCGGGCAAGGACCGTTTTCGGTACAATGGACTACGCCCGGAACAAAAACAATTACTTTGACTGTAACCAATGCTACGGGCTGCTCGTCGTCATCAACACAAAATGTAACTGTAAGCCTGGGTACCTATGGTAATTATGCTTTTGGTGAAACCATCACATTAAATACAACCTCGCTTGGCATCACATCAAATCTTACCAATTTTCCGGCATTACTCAGCATACAGGATAATAACCTGATTATTTCAAATGCCTGTGCGGATAAGGTGCAAAATCCCAACGGTCCCAATTACGATTTTGCATTTGTAAGTGGCGGCAGCGAGTTGTATTACCAGGTTGAAAGCTATAACCAAACCACTGGAACGCTGCTGGTCTGGGTACAAATACCTACTTTAACTTATGCTACCAACAATATCATATCTTTTTATTACGGTTCAAAATCACCTACGGTAACACACAATACGGCATTTTTTGCAAATACCTGGGCAAGTAATTACCTGGCAGTATTTCATTTTAATGAATCGAGCTATACGGGTTCGGTTGCTGATGGTACCGCGGGAGGGCATACGGGCACCTCCAGCGGGATGACCTCGGCAGACCTTGTTACCGGTAAAATCGGTACGGCTTACAGCTTTAACGGATCAAGTAAAAAAATTACAACCAATGCCGTATCTGTTACAGGCCCCTTCACCTTATCTGCCTGGGTTAAATTAGGGGCTACAGGCCTGGATCAAAAAGTAATGACAAACCAGGACGCCACAGGAGGGCTTAGCGGCGGCTATAAAATGGGAATCTATACTAATAACATCCCTGAATCGGAATCGGGTATCGCAACAAACCGGCTCAGTATCCCCAACCCAACGGCTTTTGCCAGCGGCGCATGGCATTATATACAAAGTGTTTATACAGGTACGACCCTCAGTACATACGTTGATGGAACACAATATAAAATATTAACTACTATCAATAATCCTTCGGCTAATACAAGCTTTTATATTGGAGTAGGAGAAGGGGGGAACAGCTATTATTTTAACGGGGTAATTGATGAACCACGCGTTTCCAATGTTGCAAAAACGGCCGATTGGCTTAAGGCAGAATATGTAAATCAAAATAACCCGGTAACGTTTACTACTGTTGGTACAACCTCTGTTAATGTCACTAATGCTGCGAGTATACCAGGCGCGCTAACCTATACTTATAAAGGCGTTACTGGGACTTATACCGATGCCAGCAACTGGGATAACACCACCGCTGGTACCACCAACCAGGCACCTGCCTTTGACGGTACAGCTACTTTAATTATCCCTACAGGAAAAAGTATTACAATTAACTCTGATGCCTCGGTATACGGGTTAACACTAAGCGGTACGGCTTCAATAAGCCTTCAGGCAAATTTAAGCGTTGGATGTAATATCTATAACCAGGACACCGGAAAAATAGATTGGAATAATTTAAACACATCAAAGATAACCTGGAATGGGACCAGTGCCGCCCAAAGCTACAATGGTGCAGCTTCTACAGGGTATGCGCATGTAAGCACTATGGAGGTGAATAATTCGGCAGGTGGAACAATAACGGTTAATAGTGATACACTTGATATTTACAGCGAGCTCAAAATTACCAAGGGGAACCTGGCGGTTGCCTCCGGGGCCATTATGGTACTCAAAAGCAGTGTATCTCAAACGGCCTCTGTCGATCCTATCCCTACGGGGTACAGTATTACAGGAACAGTATATGCAGAACGTTATTTCAAGGCCGGGACTATTGCTACCAATACCCGCAATTACCGGCTTCTGTCTTCCCCGGTAAATACCACTACAGGTGCCTATAACCTTAGTTATCTGAACGCCAATTCAGGCAATTTCACCGGGGTTTTTGTTGCCGGCCCAACCGGGACGGCGGGTGGATTTACTGTCACCAACGCCGCCTCTACGGTTTATTTATACAAAGAGAACCTGCCTGCAAGCAGCACTACTTTTAACTCCGGAAATTTTAAGGGCTTAACAGGCATTTCGGGTAACACCATATCTTATTATACCGGCACAGGCACCACCACTGCAACAACAACACTTCCGGTAGGTAACGGCTACATGTTATATTATGCCGGAAATAATGTTAACAATGTTACCTCAACAACAGCACTGAATAAACAATACCGCTTTGGCGGAAGCTATATTGACCCGGATGCTTCAACGATGGTAGCTGTCGGTACGTTAAACCAGGGCAGCATCCCGGTAAAACTATGGTGGAACAGCAGCAGCACCACTTTAAGTAAAGCACAAACCGGTTATAACCTGGTAGGCAACCCATATGCCTCTTCTATTGATTGGGATACGTTTTCGCAAAGCAGTTCAACAAACGGTATTTACGGCCCCGGTGTATCTGCTACCATATATGTTTTCAATTATACCAATAAAAATTATGGTACTTATACCGCTTTGATCCCGGGGGGCATTGGCACCAATAATGCAACCCGTTACATTGCAAGCGGGCAGGGCTTTTTTGTGCAGGCTACTACAACCTCGGCTTCATTGACTTTTAATGAAGCAGCCAAAACAACGGTGCAACCCAGCTCCTTGGGGAGCACCCTTTATATGTTGATGAGCAAAAAAAGCCAGGCATTAGCCAGGCCCCAGTTAATGCGGGTGAAACTCTCATCTGATTCGGTTAATACGGATGAGATCATGGTATTATTTGATCCCGGATCCAAAAACGAATATGAGCCTTTTTATGATTCAGACCGGTTAAACGGGATTGGAAATGTTTCGACACTGGCCAGTTACGGATACAGGAGTCCAAATATGCTCGCCATTAACAGGATGAATGTTATAGATTCCACTACCCGGGTTAAGTTATTTGTGAACGTTAATAATTCGGCAACCACTGATACAATTTCCGGCTCGGGGTTTGAATCGCTTGATTCAAGATATGACATATATCTGCTTGATCATTATAAAAAGGATTCTTTGCTTTTCAGCCAGTATAAACGTTATCCGTTCAATATCAACAAAACAGATACAACCAGCTACGGTGCAAACAGGTTCGAAATCGTATTTCATAAAAAAAGTTCATTAAACTACCGGTTGCTGAGTTTTGAGGCAAGCCCGGTTAAAGACGGTATTCAGTTAACCTGGAGAACTGAGCATGAAGGAAACTTGTCCGGCTTTACACTGCAAAGGCAGGACGGCTCAAAGGAATTTGTTCTTTTAACATCTATGTTAAGCAATGGCAGCGGGTCTTACACTTATATAGACAGGTTCCCGTCAGCAGGAACCAATTACTACCGCTTGCAGCAAAATGATGCTTTTAATACGATCAGCTATAGCAAAATAGTAGCGGTAAGCTTCAATGCACCTGGCATTATTAATGAGCAAATTACACTTTATCCTAATCCGGTTAACAGCGAACTTTATATTAAGATCAATAGAAATGCACCAGACAGGGTGATACTTAAAGTAACCGGTATAACCGGCCAGGTAATGTTTTACCGGGAAACGGATGGCAATAATATACAACAGAACGTAGGCAGTCTGCTGCCCGGAAACTACATTGTTGAGATTTCGGACAAGTCAACCAAAAGGCTGATTGGGATTAAAAAATTTAATAAAAAATGAAATTTTACCTCTGCAAAACAATCTACCGGGTCAGTAAGATATTATTGACCTTGTACCTGGTTATCAGCCCCATTTTGCTGTTTGCCGATGATCCGGGCGCACCGTGTGATGACAGCGACCCGCTGGATAATAATTGTCCGCTGGATACCTGGACTATTTATATATTCATATTAGTTCTTATTCTTACTGCAATCCGCCTGCACAAAAAGCAACATGCCTTCGGTCGTTAACACGCAGGGGGATATTGAGCAGGTCATAAAGTGTCAGGGAATAAACCATTATATAAACATTTAGAAAACATATCAATGTTCGGCTTTGCAACGATTAGTAAACTTCGTTTATATACGCTGTGTGTTATTATGCATGGTATCCTGGCTTGCTGTGGATTTACGATTGTGGGCGCGTCACCCTGCCAGGCCCAGGTTAACAGCATAAATACGCAAATTAAAAATCTCGATAAAGCAAAACACGACACCGACAGGGTAAAGATCTATTACGCTATTTCAAGGTTGTATTGGAGCAAAAATGCAGACAGCGCATTGTTGATGGCGCAAAAATCCCTTGAGCTTGCGAAAAAGATCAATTTTGAAAAAGGCAAAGCTTTGGCATATCTTGCAGAAGGGGTAGCCCTTGGATACAAAGGAAGATGGCCTGAAGCTCTTAACAGTCATTTACAGTGCCTGCGCATAAGTGAAAAACTGGGCATGGAAGGATTAAGCGGAAATGAATATAATAATATCGCCGGCCTGTACACCTCTATGGAGGATTATTCAAAAGCGCTTTATTATAACCAGCAAGCTTACAACATAGCCCTGAAGCAAAATGACTCCGCACATGAAGGCACTTTCAGCCCATTGGTAAATATTGGCGAAATATTTAAGAAAAAAGGAAAACCCGATTCGGCTATTGCCTATAATTCAAAAGCGTTAGCCATAGCTCAACGAATAAAGAACCCCATCTATATAGCCGCCACCATGTATAATATCGCCGAAAATTATATTACAAAGAAAAATTACCGGCTGGCCGAAGATTATTTAAACAAGGCGCTTGATATCGCGCAAAAAGAAGGTGATGATGAAGATGTTGCATACTGTCATGGCGGGCTGGCACTTACATCTTATTATACAGGCAAATACAACTCCAGTACACTTTATGCACAAAAAGCTCTTGAAGAAAGCAAGAGGTCCGGCATTGTTGAGCTTATTCAAACTGCCTATAACGTATTGTACTTAACCCTTAAAAAAACAGGTAATTATAAACAGGCGCTGTATTATCGTAACCTTGAAGTGGCTTTGAACGATAGTTTGAAAACCGAACAACGACTGAAAACTATCAGAAATATGCAGTCTGTTTACGAGCTGGAAAAAAAGGAACAGCAAATTGATTTGCTGAATAAAAATAAAATTATAGGTCAGAAAGAACTGGAGAAAGTGAGCCTGAAGCGGGATATTTTAACTGCGGGCACCATACTTTTAGTATTGCTCGCTTTTATCCTGCTCAGAAATTACATGCAAAAAAAGAAGCTCAGTGAGCAACTGGCTCTGCAAAATAAAAACATATCTGAGCAAAATCTTCACCTCGAAGAACTTGTACACGTAAAGGACCGCCTGTTTTCAATTATCGGGCACGATTTAAGGGGACCGATCCATACCATCAGCCATATGATGGATATTGTAAAGGAAAAAAGCCTGTCGGAAGAAGAAAGCGATTACTGGATTGAAAAGATAGATGAGACCCTGATTATAACCTCCAGCTTGGTTGAAAACCTGCTATACTGGGCAAAAAGCCAGTTAGACGGAATCCAACTTAACCCTGCCGGTTTTGATCTGCGAAAGCTAATTGATCAAAATGTTATGCTGCTGAAACAACGGGCCGCTGAAAAGAAAGTGGTAATAACAAGTGAGGAGATGGCTGAGCCCGTGATGGTATTCGGAGACGAAACTATGATTGATATTGTGATCAGGAACTTATTGGAGAATGCCGTAAAGTTTTCAAAAGCGGGTGATCATGTTACCGTAACCGCGGAAAAAAGCGAGGCTTTTGGGATATTGAAGATTCGGGACAACGGGAAAGGTATCCCTGAAGAAGCACAATCAAAAATATTTAACAAATATACCTCATATACTACTTTTGGTACAGCCAGTGAAAAAGGAAGCGGTCTTGGGCTGTTATTATGTAAAGAGCTTGTGGAAAGAAACAATGGCACCATATGGTTTGAAAGTAAGGCCGGGATAGGAAGTACGTTCTGTTTTACTGTGCCAATAGAAAACGAAGAGTTGGTTGCTGTTTAAGGCCGCTTTAAACAGGTCGGAAGATGGGGTGTCTACTTATTTTTCAATAATCCTCCGATATCAGGGCATGATGTTTGTGTGAAAGGAGCTATGTTAAAACGTAGCTTTTAGAACTATAATGATTGCCTCTTATCAGAAGAGAGTCCTGGTTGTTGATGATGATAAGGACATTCGTGAATTAATGCACCTGATCCTGGAAATGGAGGGATATGCGGTGACCGAACTGGATAATGGTCATGACGTCCTTGAAGCCATACAGGCTTTACGACCAGATGTTGTGTTGCTGGATGTTATGCTGGGCGATATGGATGGCCGCGATATTTGTAAACATTTGAAGAATGACCCAGGTATGCAGGATATACCTATAATTATTGTTTCGGCAAGTCACGGGTTGCATACGATGCACGAAAAACAATGCGGCGCCAATGATTATCTGGCCAAGCCTTTTGATGTGAATGAGCTCATTAATCATGTGCGCCATTTTGCCGCTTGATTGGCGCCATGCCGTAAATCTCCGGCTGTGACATAGCCCTGCAATTGCCATAGTGGCTCAAATAAATTCTTTATATAGCTGCCAGCAGGTTAATTAAGGTTGAAATTTCGGGAATGTTTTCGAGGTTACGAACAGTGCCGATCAGTTGCTCCTGCATTTCTGCGGATACAATATTGTTGCTCAGCCGCCGGAACTTTTCAATCGTATCATTCCATGTAAACGGACGGGTAAAAAAGCCATGGTAATCTTCCTGTTCCCTGGTTAGGGTTTGGCCGTTTTTCAGGCTGATCTCCACCTTGGTTTTCATTTTATCGGGATAAGCAACGGTATAAGGATCAAGGATACCAGCAACTATCAGCGGTTGATGAAGCGGGAAGCCCGTACTTACTTTCACTTTCTTTAGCAATTGCTGTACATCGTTATTTTTAATTCTTTCCGGCTCATATTGTTCGGGATAAACTTCGCCATCCAGAAGGAGCACTGCGGCGGCATAAAATAAACTGTGATCAGCCTGTTCCTTAGTTTCTACAATTTGTCGGTTGCCGTAAGCACCGGATCCTATGATGTGATAGGCAGTTAAAAATGTGGTCAGCTCAACGCTTTCAATCTCTTCCGGGTTAACCTGCTGCTGTTTGCGCAGCTCGTCAAGGGCTTCCAGTGTGGCCTGTGCATGTACTTCTACATTATATTTCTTCAATACGCAGCGTGGTAGCAGTTCAAAGGTCTCTCTATCCCAGTCATAATCCAGCCTCATACCAAACACATCATCAAAGCCCTTGGGGCCTTCAAAAATGGCCACCGGGCCGGTCATCCCTTCTCGGGCCAGGAAACAGATGTTAACGCAGTTCAGTGCGTCCAAAGAAGATGCAAACCCCTTCCATTCATAGGTATATGATGCCCGGCTGCTTACCATGGGGCTTATTGAAGTGCCGGTAATGCCCAGTGCATGAGCTGTTTGTTGTTCAGTCAGGTTTAACAGGCGGGCAATTCCAGCCGTCATTGAGTAGCCTAAAAGCAAGGTATGATCGATGCCTTCCTTCATGACTGGAATTTCCAGCACGAGGCGGCATTCTATCTGGTACGCCACGGCCATGGCAGCAAGGAAATCCTTACCTGATACCGGCCCAAACTGAGCTACCGCCAGCAGCGGCCCAATATTATCACTGGGATGGCAAGTAGCTTCCTTGCCCATAAAGTTATCCATAAAATCCGGGTAACGGATAAGCGCTGTGTACAGTTGCGCCGCCCGGTCATAGGGTAAGTTTTCCATAAGCGGCACCTTGCATTTGCCGCCTTCACCCATAACCTGTAATTGCCTCAATAATTTTTGGATGGCAGGTTTGTTACCGGCGTGGATCAGCGATCCCAAAGCATCAAGCAAATGGCGTTTCAGTTGTTCGATGGAGGCTTCGCCGATGTCATCATAACGGGCATTAAGCGCGAAGCGGGCGATCTTGAAATTCTGCAGCTCTTTTTCCATGATTTACCTGTTAATTGCCGCGGCCGCGAAACAATGAGATAACCCAGATGATGACCGCGATAACGACGATTACCGCGAAAATGCCCACGGCAGCACCGGCTTTAAAAATACCGACAATGGCATCACAGCTGCTCAATAACAGGCAAAGGCTTAAGAATAGTGGTGTAATTAACTTTTTCATAGACTGATAGTTTTATAATTAAAACTTAAAACAGCAAGCGATGTTTTAATTATCATTTAAAAGATATTTTTCAGCGATTTTTTTAATTGTTAATCGATTTAAACCTATGAACGCATCACCCTGGCTCAGGAATACCAAAGCCGCCCTGCATTTGCCTGACCTTATTCCGGTATATAAAACCACAGCAGGTAGTTATGATTTTAAAATATATGACCTTGGAGACAGCTGCTGGCTGGTGGCCGGATGGCCAAATAGCAGCCAGATTGCTTTCCGGTTGGCCTATTCACCAAACGACAGGTTACAGATCGCAATAAAAGAAAGGAAAAACGACGTGCGATTGAAGATTGGCTCGTTACTGGGCGACTACGAAGTTGTTTTGACGCTACCCACAGAAAACCGGCCCGTACTTCATTACACCACCAGGTTAACGCCGGCCTCCACCTTATTGTTCCCTTACTGGCCGCGCGACATTGTACCGCTTGGTTCCGGCGGAAGTGAAAGCATGGCCGACGGAGAAATACATACCAGGCAGGTTGGTACGCGTTCGGGACAGCTCTATTTTAGTATGAGCCGGCCAAAAGCGGGTTCGGTATTGTACCTGCAAAATCTAACCGCGTTGGCCGGTTACAACCAGCAAACCGAAACCTCCGCAGGAGATAGTGTAGGGGGCGAATGGCCTGAAATCGGCTTTGCCCTGCCGCCCACCATTAAAAATAAACCTCTGGCAGCAGGTAAAAGCTATACTTTGAGTGATGCCTTTATTGTTTTTTCGGAAGAAGTGCCTGCTGATGAGGCGGCTATGGTTCAGCAATATCTCAACCTGCTGGCTGAAGTTTACCTGGCTTTACCCAAACCGGCAACCAATTATACTCATTGGCCCGACATACTTGGCAAAGGACTAAAGGACCTGATAGACAGCCCGGGCTGCTGGGTACAACTTGATGGTCATCATTATTTTAACGCCTATGTATCAGACTATGCCACTCCTCCCGAAATCATGGTGCAACTGGCGGTACTGCTTCCTTTACTTGATTATGTGGAATGGAGCGGCGCGGAACTGGAAGTAATGAAAAAAGTTAAAGCCGGCTTGCCATCATTCTATAGTGAAAAATACGGCACCATAATGCGCTGGCACCCAAAAGTAGCCGATACGCTGGAAGGTGAGGAGGAGCAAAAACAACCGCTGGTTATGGATTCCTGGTACCTGCACCACCCTTTGTTAAACCTGTCGCGTCTTGCGCTGAAAGGCGATAAGGTTGCCAGCAAACTCTTTTTAGATTCTTTGGAATTTTCGATACGGGTGGCGCATCATTTTAATTACAAATGGCCGGTTTTTTATAAAGTAGATACCCTTGAGGTAGTGAAAGCCGAAACGCAGCCAGGCAAAGGAGGTGAAAAGGATGTGCCGGGTTTATATGCCCATGTCATGCTGCAGGCCTGGGAGCTTACGGGCGAAAAACGCTATTTAACCGAAGCGGAAAAAGCCGCTATGCATTTGCGCGGCCAGGGTTTCGACCTGTTCTACCAGGCCAACAATACCGCCTTTTCAGCTGGTGCAATGCTGCGCTTATATAAAATCACCAAAAAAGAAATTTACCGCGAGCTTAGTTACCTGTGCCTGGCTGGTGTGTTTAACAACGTGAAGCTGTGGGACTGTGATTATGGCTATGGAAAAAACTTTCCGACATTTTTTGCATTGTTCCCGCTTAATGATGCTCCTTATACGGCAGTATACGAAGAGCAGGAAGTGTTCTGCGCGCTGCATGACTACCTCCGCCACGCCCAGGATATTGAGATTTTACCATCAGTACGCCTCCTGATAACCGAATATGTCCGTTACCTTGTAGACCGAGCCGCTTATTATTACCCAACAATGCTTCCAAAAGAAATGCTCCAGGAAAAGCCCAAAATAGGAGAGGTTGATCCGAACCTGTGGATCGCGCTTGAGGATTTACACGACGGCTGGGAAAAATCAGGGCAGGTAGGTCAGGAAGTATATGGGGCAGGCAACGCTTTCGGGATCCTGCCGCGCCACTATATCCGTATACCTGATCAGCCTTTCATGATCTTCACTGATTATCCTGTTTACCGATTTACCACCAGGAAGCAAGATTATCTTCATGTCCGCATGGCGGGCGATAATCGCATCGACTGCCGCCTGATGGTGGTTAAGAGCAGTACCGGTAAATTACCAGGGGTAGAAGTGCGTGTTAATCAGAAGCCTATCGACGGAAAAAAAATCAAAGGCGGCCACTTTGAATATTTAATACCCGGCAATGCCGAAATCACTATTAGCTGGAAATAACATGAAAAAGAAAATCAATTACTTTGAGCGGTTCTCTAACTGGGCTACCGCGGCAACCGGCAGTTCGGCCGCTTTTATTATAGCCGCGTCCACCATAGTGATATGGGCTGTTACCGGGCCGGTATTTCACTACTCGGAAACCTGGCAACTTATTATAAATACCGGCACAACCATCATTACTTTTTTAATGGTCTTCCTTATTCAGAAGGCGCAGAATAAGGATTCGAAAGCCGTCCATTTAAAACTGAATGAATTGCTGGCTTCTCATGAAGGTACCAGTAACAGGATGGTTAATATTGAGGACCTGAGTGAAGAGGAGCTGGATCACCTATACAAATTTTATATCCGTTTGTCCGAACTGGCGCAAAAAGAAAGTGACCTTACCAAAACACATTCTATTGATGCCGCGCGGGTAAATCAACAAAATAAATCAAAACGTTATACCAGGAGTAATAAGAGGTCAGAGTAACCGGATACCTGGAAGCGCCGGTGGCGCGTCAGTTATTGAGATTATGATAAGCAAAATAAGATTTTTGATCATCATTGGGTTTGTTGCAGCGGACATTTGGCTGGCGGTAAGGTATCGTTCGGCCCAAAACGTCAAGCCCGTAGTTGTTTGCAGCGGACCTTTAAAAAATTGAGTTATGGAAAAGTTATTGATCACTGTTTTTGGAGAGGGGAAGGACCTGAATGCGCTGCAAATGAGTAGCCGCGGCGTTGTTATCTTTTTTATCGCGCTTATGCTGATCCGCATTTCAGGACGTCGCTCTTTTGGGTTACGTACCCCGCTTGATAATATCGTCAGTATTTCGCTTGGGGCTGTTATGAGCAGGGCGGTGGTTGGTGCCTCGGCTTTTGTACCGGTTATTGTTTGCTGCTTTGTGATCGTTCTGCTACACCGGCTGCTGGGCTGGCTTATTGCACGTAACAGTCCTTTAGTTAGTTGGGTAGAAGGGGAGAAGATCCCGCTTTTTCGTGGCGGCCGGTTTGATGAAGAGCGGATGAAACGGGCACTGGTTTGCCGCGAAGATGTCATGCAGGGTGTACGCAAATCTGCACTTACTGAAGATTTAGAAAAGATAGACAAGGTGTATATGGAACGGAATGGCGATATCAGCGCCATTAAAAAATGATATGTATGGATTGGCATATAGGATGTTCAGGGTTTTACTATCGTCACTGGAAAAATACTTTTTACCCGGAAGGGTTGGCGCAAAAACGCTGGTTTGAGTTTTACGCCGGGCAATTCCGTACCCTGGAATTAAATGTAACCTTTTACCGTTTTCCGCAATTATCTATGTTGCGTACCTGGTACGAAAAAGCGCCGGCTGAGTTTCGCTTCGCGGTGAAAGCCCCCAAGGCTATTACCCATTTTAAGCAGTTTCACGGAACCGTGGATATGATCACGAGTTTTTATGATACCATTCGCGATGGTTTACAGGAAAAGTTAGGGCCTGTATTGTTCCAGTTTCCGCCGCGCTTTCATTATGATGAAGAACGTTTGGCACGCGTGTTGGCGCAATTGGATCCCAGCTTTAGTAATGTATTGGAATTCAGGCACCCGGGCTGGTGGCAGGAAGATGTTTATTCACGGCTTAGGGAGCGTGGTGTTTCTTTTTGCGGTATGAGCCATCCCGAACTGCCGGATAAGTCTGTTGTAACCGGCCCTGTGGTATATTATCGTTTTCACGGTGTTCCGGATTTATACCGCTCATCTTATAGTGATGCTCAATTACGGAAATTTGCCGATGAGATTAATTCAAAACCGGAAGTCCGGGAAGCATGGTGTTATTTTAACAATGACGCGGCAGTGGCAGCTATTCCCAACGCAAAGTCCCTGCTGCAATTTTCGGTTAAGCACTAAAATAAAAGGTTAATAAATAGGGCGGCGAAAGCCGCCCTAACAATCGGTTTGTTTTATTCTGTTTCCGCTGCTGCGGCTTCATTTACATAGTTTTCAGCTACCTGGGTTAACAGTGCATCGGCATTTTTCTCCTCGGCCAGGGTTTCCTCAAGCAGGCTTTGCGCTTCGCTATAGCCTAATGTACCGGCCAGCGTGCGCAAGGTGCCGTATGACGCGATTTCATAATGCTCCACTTTCTGTGCCGCTGAAATGATCGCTACGTCGCGTACTTCGGTGCCTTTGTCGGTATCTGACAGCAATTCTGTTGCTTCATTCAGCAAACCTTCCATGGCCAGGCATTTTTTAGCCGAAGCTTTCTCACCAATAGACTCGAATACGCTTTCCAGTCGGGTTACATGGTTTTTGGTTTCTTCCAGGTGGGTGGTGATAGTTTGCTTCAGATCTTCTGAGGTAGCTCCCTTGATCAATTTGGGCAGAGCGGTGGCCAAATGCTTCTCGGCCCAATAAAGGTCCTTGATCTCGTCGATGAATAGTTCTTTCAGCGCGCTCTCGGCTTCCGGACTGCGACTGGCCGCTGCTGCGGTCTTTTTGTTGTTTTTTGTTGCCATAGTAGATATATGTTGATGATAATTAAATTGAGTTAGCCCCCTGATCAGCATCTCCGCGGTAGCCTGGATAGTTTGCTGAATAATTTCTTCGCATGATCCCTGAAATACTTTTCGAAAACTGAGGTGCCTGTCATGGATCAGCGCATATACAAACATAGTTCCAACCGGTTTTTCCGGGGTTTCGCTGCCACCGGGTGTAGTGAGCCCGGTAACGGTTACCTGTATGTCGGATGGGATAAGATGTGCCAGGCGGTATGCCATTTCCCTCGTCACCTCCATCGACTCTGGTGTAAACTGATCAATCAATCCTTTCGGTACTCCTAACAGGGATACTTTGAGATCGGCATCATAGCAGGCGATCCCGCCCTTGAGCACCTGGCCGGATTCGTCGGTAAGTGCAAACTCCGAACAAAGCCAGCCGGCCGTAGCGCTTTCGGCAAAAGCAATGGTCATCCCCTGTTGAGCTATCCGTTTACTACATTCTTTAATCTTATTTTCTGCCATGATTACTTGATCCAGGCCTGTCGATTACAGACTCTATAAAAACCTCCGGAAATACGGTTTTGTTTTGTTGTAATTTATTATTTTAATAATAAATTAAGGTTTGGAGGATGGCACTGATAGAGAAATGTGCGCCGCAAACAAACTCATCGGCTGCTCCATAATAGATGGTTAAACGGTCGCCATCGACAATATGGCCGTTAGTGAAAACAACATAACCGAAAAACCCGCTAAGCTCATAAGCCTCGGTTGGCACCATAATCGGGTCACCACTTCGGGCGATAACCTTTGATGGATTGTTAATATCCATTAAAAAAGCTCCAAGACAATAACGGTGTTCAGCATTTGCTCCATGATATATCTCCAGCCAGCCATGTTCCGTACGGATAGGTGCCGCGCCCGCGCCAACGCGACCGCTGTCCCACATTCCGGGCCGGGTTTTTATCAGGCATTGGTGATTGCCCCATTGCCGGCTGTCTGATGACTCTGCCAGCCAGATATAATTGCCGCCGATCTCTTTGCTGCTTGGCCGGTGTAAACAGTAATATTTTCCGCCGATCTTTTCCTCAAAAATTGCGCAATCCTTATTATGCGGAGGCAGGATCATTCCGCCGCTTTCAAAGTGCTGCCAATTGGTGGTAGTTAGCAGGCCTACACCTACGCCGCTGTCAGATACAGCGGTATAGGTGAGGTAATAAGTGTCATTTATCTGCGCAACCCGGCAATCCTCTATACCAAAACGTTCCAGGTATCCCTTTCCGAATAAGGGCGGATAGCCTTCCTGTTCAGTAAAACGGATCCCATCGTCACTGGCCAGTAAACGTAAATGCGAAACTGTAGTGAGATAATCCAACCCCTTGTAGTTAATGACCCGGGCATCGGTAGCGATAAGGTCGGGGTCGTTAAGCGGCACTTTGATGATCTCGGTATTGCCCATGGCATCCAGGGCAGGAAAAAATAAAACTCCTTCCTCCTGCATAACCCCTTCGGCTACCCTTACAATAAGCCAGGTTTTACCGCCATACCTAAAAACGCCGGGATTAAGCAGGCTGATAATTTGTAAACCCTCGCGACTGGGAGCAAGATCTTTTGGCAGCAGCAAAGGGTTTTCGGGAAAGCGTTGTGCCAGGTCTTTCATATTTCTTCCCCGCTAACCCAGGCTTTGGCCTCCTCCAGTTGATCGGGTGAAAAACCGCGCGACTTGCCGGGTATCATAAACCGGAAGAGGTCCGTAAACCATTCCACACCTTTCTGGTCGGTTACTACTGCAATACGGTGCCAGTTTGTAAAGTTGGTTAGCCCAAGTTTGAGGTCGTCCCACCAGGCCGCCAGCGTAAAATTCTCCACGCCTGTTCCCAATACCAGCAAATAGTTAATTTCACCCTGGCGGTTTTTCAGCTCCTGTATCTTGGGTATCAGTATGGTCTCCATATCGTTGCGGGTTACTTCGCCGCTGGCATAAATCCCTACCACGTGCTGCGGGAGATTATTAATCATTTGTAGCATAGCTTGTTGTTTTTTGTGAGATGTGATAACCAATGCCGGCAAAAACTGCGAACACAATATGTGCTGGTATCAGTTGCAGATAGTATTTTTTAAAGTTGAGGGATGGGGGCAACGGGTGCATTTTAAAGGTCGTTTTCCAAACAGCTACAGCTAACAGCCCGCTTAGGCCACCCAACCAAAGATTTGTTTTAAGGTCAGGTTTTAATTTACCGCGGTGCCATAGTTCTACATAAACGAGCGTAAACAGCAGGCCTACGCCGTAATGCCCCAGCCAGCCTAACGCCTGGCTTTGCTGCTTATCTAATTTAGGGATCAGGCGGCCGGTTAGCTGCCCCAGTCGCTCTGGTTCGCTAAAGTTTTCGCCATCGGCCAGCGATACAAGATAGCTGAACAGCGTCATGAAGGTAGTGCCGGTGACTCCCGAAATTAAAATTTCTTTAGTTTTCATCATCGATTATCCTCGTAAGGCCTTTGGTTGCTGGCCCGGTTAATACATTGCCATCAATATCGTAGCGCGCACCATGGCAAGGACAATCCCAACTTTTTTCTTCGCTGTTCCAGCTAACAATGCAGGCGGCGTGAGTGCAAACGGGACTTAAGGCATGTATGGCGCCGTCGTCATCGCGGTAAGCGGCGATTTTGTTTCCGTTTACTTCAACCACTTTGCCGGTGCCAGGCTTTAACCTGTTCAGCGAATCGGTACTTTTAATATTCAGGCGATCAGCCACAAAGTGGTAGGCTACATCGGCGTTTTCTTTTACAAATTCGCTAAACCCGTCTATCGGTTTTATTCTGCCCGGATTAAACAGTTTTTCATATTTGCTGCCTTTGCCGCTTACCAGGTCGGCAAGGATTTGGGCGGCAACACTTCCGAGCATCATGCCGTTGCCATTATAACCGGTTGCGCAGTAAATACCATCGGCCACTAAAGGCATCCGGCCGATATAAGGAAGGCCATCTACGGGTACATAATACTGGCTTGACCACCGGTATTTCACCGATGATACATTATAATACTTACGTGCATATTTTTCAAGGTCGCCAAAAGATTTCTCCGGCTCTTCGTGCCCCGTCTTATGATCCAGCCCGCCAATCAATAATAATTCCTGTCCGTCTATTACATGTGTCCGCACATAATGATATGGTTCCTGGCAGTCATAAATAAGTCCGTCAGGATATTTTCCACTATGGAGTTTAACGGCCAATACGTAACTGCGGTAAGGTGCGCATTCGAAATTGAGTACATTGATATTCGGCGGCATGTGGGTGGCATAGATTACATTTTTTGCACTGATCTTATTTTCACCGGCCTGCACATTATGTATTTCATCTTCAGTGACTATTTTTTCAACAAGCGTATTTTCTAATAAGGTGCCGCCGGCTTCCAAATAAGCTTTTAGTAATCCTTTTAAATATTGTATGGGATGAAATTGTGCCTGGCCATCGAAAGCCAAAGCTTTTTGAAAAGGAACAGGTGTCGGTACTTCGTCAGTATATTTTACAGGAACGCCAACTTTGGTAGCACCCTGGTATATGTCATCCAGCATTTTCACTTCGTCTTCATTTTCGGCATACAGGTAACCGGTTTTCGGTTCATAATCGCACTTGATGCCATAGATATCGATATTGGTCCTAATCAGTTCGAACCCCTCATTGATCGCGTCTGCAAAACCCTGTGCGCCTTCCTCGCCAAAAGCACTTTCAGCTTCGCTGTAAGTAGTATCAGCAAAAGTATTGATATGCGCGCTGGTGCCGCCGGTTGTCCCAAAACCGGTATTATGCGCTTCTGTAATAATGGTAGCCTTGCCTGCTTTTTGTAATAGTAGCGCCGCCGTCATACCAGTGATTCCGGCGCCAACAATGAGGCAATCATATATTTTATCTTCGGGCCTAACCCTGGCTAACGAACTGCTGAGAGACTGCCAGGGGCTATTCCTGGTACCATCTCGTTTAAGATTGATTAATGTCATTGCATAGATTTTGTACCATTAAATACAGTGCAAATGCGTAATGGTTTCTTTTGAAGAATATTTTTAATTATTTAATTAAATTAGGAGAGGGTGTAGCTGATATAGTCGACTCCCGCGGGGAAGTGCTGTTAGGGTTAATCCAAAGGGTTGGGGATTAACGGTTTGAACAGGTTTATATAGCATATCACATTTATGCCAACCATTTATGCATATGTTTGTTAAGCCAATCATGCAACACGAAACTACTAAAACACGGTACACTGATATCGAATTAAATGAATTCAAAACGTTGATCAAAGGAAAGATCGGCATGGCACGCGAAGAGCTGCAAGAACTGGTGGGTACGCTCAGCGCTTCAAACACCAACGGGGATGATGCCGCAATTGCGGGCAAGACGCTTGAAGATGGTTCGGCAACTTTTGAAAAGGAACAGATCAACCAGTTGGCCGCCCGCCAGAAAAAATTCATCGAGCAGCTTGAAGCCGCGCTGATGCGCATTGAAAACAGGACTTATGGCATTTGCCGTACTACCGGTAAACTGATACCAAAGGAACGCCTGCTTGCGGTTCCGCACACTACCCAAAGTATGGAAGCCAAACTGAAACAGGCATGAGTTCGGCATTTGTAAAAGAGGGGGAGGCCAGGCACCTTAAAGATGTTGCGCCGAATATAGGCGCACTGCTTTTTTTTCTGCGGGTGGAAAACAACGGGACTATTATCCGTGATGAGAAAATCTACTTTAGTCAAAAACATGGCCGTGATGTTTATGAAATGAGTGACGGCCTGGCCTATGCCCTTGACGATGACAATCATTGGTATATCATACTTGACCTATGAAAGGACTATTTTTTGGAGGTACCAGTGGCTTACAAATCGACAGGCCCAGGCGGGATTTTCCCCCTGAATACAGCCATTTGTCGCGGCTGGGTTATTATGCTTTGCAGGAAAACAGTATAGAGATCAACAGCTCTTTTTATAAAATCCCGCAGGCAAAAACCATAGCCCGGTGGGCAACGGAAGTAACCGAGGGGTTTCGTTTCACTTTCAAGCTGTGGCAGGGGATCACGCACCAAAAAAGTTTGTTTTTTAATGAGGAAGAGGTTACCCGTTTTATGCAGGCTATCCATTTGCCGGAAACTGAGCGGGGCTGTCTGCTTGTTCAGTTTCCGCCAAGCCTGCAGGCGGGTGCACTTCCTCAATTAACAGAATTACTGGAGACGCTTAAACCTTATACCTGGCCCATCGCCGTCGAATTTCGTCACCCGTCCTGGTACAGGGATGAAGTTTTTGAACTTTTAAACTGGTACCAGGCTGCAATGGTACTGCAGGATATGCCCAAATCGGCCACGCCCATGGAAATCACTGCCGATGAACTGGTTTATCTGCGATTTCATGGCCCATCGGGCAATTATAAAGGAAGTTACAGTGAAAGTTTCCTTTCTGAATACGCATCGTATATCAATGAATGGCAGCAGGAGGGTAAAACAGTTTACGTGTACTTCAATAATACCGCCGGGGCGGCACTGGAAAATCTTCAGTCATTGAAACAGCTTCTCGTTTAAGCAAAACCCCTGATAGCTTAAACCTGCCCTGTAACGAACGCTTTATTGGCAACTCATCGCAGCAAACTTCCGAAACCTATACGCCATCATTTAAGCTCCCGGGCGTGATCTGAAAACATTTATATATTTTTTTAAAATTGTCAGATATTAGGCTTAAAATTAAATAATCAAAATTTACAAGTCTTAACTACCTATCCCTTAAGATTTGCCGGCATATCTTTTTCTGAAAATTTGAAATGTTTAATAAGTAATCATGAAAAATATTAAAGTGATCATCCTTGCAATAGTAACGACCTGTTTTATGGCCGGAGCTTCGGTTAATGGTCAAAGCAGCAAATTAATCACCGCCGATGTTTGTGTATATGGCGGAACCTCCGCAGGGGTAATCGCTGCATATACGGCAAAAAAGATGGGGAAAACGGTGATTTTGATAGAGCCGGGAAAGCATTTAGGTGGCATGAGTTCGGGAGGTCTTGGCTATACGGATATTGGGAACAAATATGTGGTGACGGGCTTAGCGCGGGATTTTTACCGCCGTATAGGTACGCATTATGGAAAATTTGAACAATGGATATTTGAGCCAAAGGTAGCGGAGAGCATTTTTAACGATTATTTAAAAAGGGCTGGCTTTCCTGTTTTATTCCGGAACAGGCTTATAAAAGTGAAAAAGGAAGAAAATCAGCTAAAGGAAATTATAGTAGAGGACAGCTATAAGCCCTCGACTGCTACCAATAAAACTATTCGCGCTAAGGTATTTATTGATTGTACTTATGAAGGGGACCTGATGGCCCGCTCGGGTGTTTCTTATACTGTAGGAAGAGAAGCTAACAGCCAGTATGATGAAACTATAAACGGAGTAGAGTTGCTGGATAAACACCAGTTTCCGGATAATATTGATCCCTATAAAGTGCCGGGCGACGCAAAAAGCGGTTTATTGTGGGGCATAAGTAATGAGGTATTACAAGTAAATGGTGCGGGCGATAAAAAAGTGCAGGCATACAATTTTCGTATCACGTTAACCAAGGTGCCCGAAAACCGGATCCCAATTTCAAAACCCGACAACTATGATCCTAAAAAGTATGAGTTACTGCTGCGTTTAAAAGAGAAGCAACCCTGGAAATCAATTTCCGATGTTTTTATTATAAGTAAAATGCCCAATGGCAAAACGGATATCAATAATAACGGAGGTTTCTCTACGGATATGATCGGGATGAACTGGGAATATCCGGAGGCTGATTATAATACAAGGGCCAAAATATGGAAGGAGCATGAAGATTATACCAAAGGTTTCTTTTATTTTATCGGCAATGACACCCGCATACCCGGAAATATCAGGGACGAAATGAAACAATGGGGGTATCCCAAAGATGAATATACGGATAATGGGAACTGGACACCACAGCTTTATATCAGGGAAGCCCGACGAATGATTGGTGAACTGGTTATGACCCAGCACCACTGCCA
The DNA here is from genome assembly GCF_049949235.1 of Mucilaginibacter sp. R-33. Taxonomy (NCBI): domain Bacteria; kingdom Pseudomonadati; phylum Bacteroidota; class Sphingobacteriia; order Sphingobacteriales; family Sphingobacteriaceae; genus Mucilaginibacter; species Mucilaginibacter sp. R-33. The sequence goes on along the minus strand of NZ_CP188089.1, from coordinate 2,531,321 downwards.
GGGAAAAGAACAGGTACAAGATGGGGTAGGAATGGCCGCATATGGTATGGATTCGCATAATTGCGAAAGGCTGGTAGTGAACGGGATGGTGAAAAATGAGGGAGATGTTCAGGTACATGGTTTTGCACCATACGCTGTTTCGTACAGAGCTATAGTCCCAAAGCAAAAAGAAGCCGCTAATTTATTTGTCCCGGTATGCTTATCTGCAAGTCATATAGCTTACGGATCAATCAGGATGGAGCCGGTGTTCATGGTATTAGGCCAATCTTCGGCTGTGGCTGCATGCCAGGTTATTGATAAAAAGATTGCGGTACAGCAAGTTAATGTAAAAGAGGTGCAAAGCTTGCTCAGGACAGACCCTCTTGCAGATGGTAGTATACCCGAAGTACTGGTTGATAATGAGGACAGTCACATAACAGGCGACTGGAAAACTGAAAAATCAGGCGGCTATGGGCCAACCTATCTCACGGATGATTCAAAAGCAGAAACTGCAAAATCGGTAAGGTTTATTCCGGAAAGATTAAAAAAAGGTGCTTACCGCGTTTATACCTATTTTCCTAAGGTTATGAATCCGACAACAAAAACTTATATTACTATTTATGATGGTGATAAGGCCACAGAAAAGATAATCAACCAGTCTGATTTGCAGGTAGAAGGCCAAACTTCAGGTGAGTGGCTTCCACTGGGGCTATATAACTTTTCAGGAGAAAAAAAGGCATATGTTGAAATTTCCAATAAAAACGCGGATGGCGTAATTGTGGCTGATGCAGTGCTTTTTGTACCTGTTAGGTAGTTTTATCGTTTTTGTGCGACGCTTAAATTATTAAATGCCCATATTAAACATAGATTTATTTTATTAGAGGTGGAGCCTTAAAATAGCTGATAAAAAATACCGATGCTGCCTATACCCCCAATATTTTAATTTAATAACATATTTTATATTTTCATTGCTTATCACGGCTTTGATAAAATTAAACTATGTTTAAATCGCCGTTGTAAACCAATTAAACAAGCATAATGCAAACAAAGCAAAGAGCTAATTACGGGGTGAGATCCCTCGTGCAGCAAATTGTCGGATCAATCAGTAAGAATATTGACAAGGGGGTTTACCGGAAAAATGAAAAGCTGCTGTCAATAAATACGTACAGCAAGCAACACGGCGTAGCAAGGGATACCATTGAAAAAGCTTACACGATACTTAAGAGCAACGGCTACATCCGTTCGGTTTCCGGAAAGGGTTATTTTGTAGTTGGCAAGCCCGATGTGAGGATCAAGGTACTTTTATTGTTTAATAAGTTAAGCTCTTATAAGAAAACTGTTTATGATACCATCGTACGCACCCTGGGTGATAAAGCCCGGGTTGATCTTCATATTCATCATTATAATCCCGCTTTGCTTGAGGAAAGTATAGATTCAAATTTGGGCAATTACCATTATTATGTGGTAATGCCGCATTTTTTTGATTATAGTAACGAGCAGGAATATTTAACCATTTTAAAGAAGATCCCGGTTGATCAGTTGATATTGCTGGATAAAGATTTGCCCAAATTAGGCAGGCAATCGGCTGTATTCCAGGATTTTCGCAACGATATCTACGGTGCATTAAATGTGGTCACCGATCTGATTGCCAAATACAAAAAATTAATAATCATATATCCCGTAGACCGTCACCATCCGCCCGAGATTAAGGATGGAATAATGCAGTTTTGTGAAGAGAAAAACAAAAAGTTTGAAGTAATAGACGCTTTTAAAACAGACGATCTAAAAAAAGGCACCCTTTATATTGTTTTGACCGAAAATGACCTGGCCGATTTGATTAAAGGCGCGAGAGCAAGTGGATATGAATTAGGGAAAGATATAGGGATCATATCTTTTAATGAAACCGTGTTTAAAGAATTATTGGATATTACCGTTATTACCAGTGATTTTGAAGAAATGGGCAGAAAAGCAGCTGAGCTAATGTTGCAAAACAAAGCTGCCGTTATTAAAAACGCTTTTAAAATAATTATCCGAAAATCGCTATAACGAAGCCCTGAGTGTAAGGTAAAAAGGCACCTCGTAACGGCCGGTAGAACCATTTTTAATAATATCCGCGGTCATTTTTCCCATTTGTTCAAAATCTGTGGATATGGTGGTTAAGCCATTGAGGATGATTTTTTTTAGCGGGGTTTCATTGTATGATATTACGCCAACATCTTTACCTATCTTTAATTCCGTAGCCAGGATTCTTTCAATCAAAACCACAAGGTCGTTTTCCATCAGGTTAATGAATACATCTCCTTCATGTATCGGCTCGCCTTGTATGTCATGAACTACCTTGTAAGTAAACGCGTATTGGATACAAAAACTGAAAAAGCCTTTCAATATTTCGCCCGGAAAATAAGTGTATTCAGGAAATATGATCTTTAGGGTGTGATACTTCCTTAATTGCGGCAGGGCTTCCTCCAAGGCCTGGAAAATGTCTTTTTCAAAATTTTCGTATACAGCGGCAAAATCGCCTTTTATTCCCGGTACTAATTTATCAAGTATGATTAGTTTCTCTTTTGGCAGCATATTGATTATGTCGTGAACGTTTTCGCCGCCGTGCATAAAGTGCGGCAGGATCACATAATGGGTATAATCGTTGCTGTTGTTTTGAAGTAGTTTTTTAAAAAATTCGAAGTCGTTATTGTATATATAAAAGTCTATCGCGGCTTCATGCCCAAGGCCATCAACTATGGCATCATAAACCAGCTTTTTATGAGTGCTTAGCTTGTTAAATATTAAAAACACCTTAAACTGTTGCCCGGCTTCAGTGTTTTTGATGTAATACCCCTTGCCGGGTACCGAGCCAAGCAAACCGATTGATTTCAGGTGTTTGTAAGCTTTTTCAGCAGTATCACGTGATATTTCAAAGTTGCAGTTTAACTCGTTAATGGATGGCAGCGTTTCGTTAATGATTAATTTTCCTTCACGTACACTTTTGATGATCGAGTTAGCTAACTGGATGTATTTGGGGGTAGACGAATAATAATCAATATAAATGTATTCTAAAAATCGTGAAGACTTCATAACTATTGAACTGGCTACTGGCAAAAACTTAAAGTTAATCAAATTAGGTTTGATAAGACTCCCACCTTTTGCGTGTGTAAGCCGGGGAAGCTTAATAAGCAGCCAAAATAAATAAAGTGATGAATTTGTTACAATAAGAGAGCCTTCAGTCAGGATGGTGCAGGACGCTGTTGGTATAAACATGCTCTAACTTTATCTATTATAAACCTCGGCCCGTATAAACCGGCCGGTAACCAGATAAATTATACTATAATGATCAAGCTGCCTTACAAGATCTTGCTGCGTTCTGTTTGCGTTTCGTTGCGGCTCATTGTACCCGTACAGCTATTGCTTGTCCTTTCACAGGTTGTAGAGGCCCAGGAAGTAATGGAAACAGGTGGCACCAGGCATATGCCCGAACAATGGATTGATAGCGAAACCGGTCATAAAGTGATGCGCCTGGTGAACCGCGAAAATGACAATGGCAGTTTTTATTTTAACAATACGCCTTTTGTTCCTCAATTGAAGAATGAAGGCGATTTGATGGTGTTTTACGGTAAAACGGATAAGGGAGAGCAGCTATTTACGGTTAATTTAAAAACGCAGAAAATAGAACAGCTAACGAACAGGACAAAAGTATCCGGCGAGATGGTCTGTGCCAAAACCCGTGAAGCCTTTTATCAAAGTGCCGATAGTATCTTCGCTGTAAATGTTAACACGCACAAAACAAGGTTTATCTACGCCTTTGCACCCGATTTTAAAGGAAGGGTGGGTACCGTAAATGCCGATGGAACCTATATGGCCTGCGTTAAGGCTACCGGCGAGCAGGAACGTGAAATACTTGCAAAATATCCCGAAAAGCATGATTTCTTTAACCGGATCTATGATGCGCATATCCAACATACTTTATACGTGCTCGACGTTAAACATAAAGCATTGAAACAAATACACCAGGAAAACGAGTGGACAAATCACCTGCTTTTTTCACCGACGGATCCTGATAACCTTTCATATTGCCATGAAGGCCCCTGGGAAAAGGTGGACCGGATTTGGAACATCAATATAAAAACCGGCGAAAACAAGCTGTTGCACAAGCGCACCATGGTCAATGAAATAGCCGGTCATGAGTTTTTTTCACCGTTGGGCAATACTGAGTGGTTTGATTTGCAGAAACCTAAAGGGCAAACTTTTTTTCTGGCAGGTATCAACATGAAAACAGGAAAAGAAGACCGTGTTTATCAAATGGACAGGAACGAATGGTCTATCCATTTTAATGTAACTAAAGATGAGCAAACCTTTGCCGGCGACGGTGGCAATTCCGGGCAGGTAGCCAAAGCACCCGATGGCATGTGGATCTATTTATTTAAGCCCAATGGTGATCATTTTAAATCAGAAAAACTGGTAAATATGAAACATCATAATTACCACCTGGAACCTAATGTGCATTTCTCGCCCGATGAAAAATGGGTTATCTTCAGGGCCAACTTTGAAGGTCACGAAGGTGTTTACGCTGTGGAAATTGCTAAACATCAATAATTTTAAACAGATGTCATTCATTAAAAATAATTTAAAAAAGGCTGTTGTAATTGCACTGTTAGCTGGCACTCAAACAGCATCTGCACAAGTTGGCTGGCCTGCAACTACTGAACAGACTAAACCCTGGGCCCGCTGGTGGTGGGAGGGCAGCGCTGTAAACAAAAAAGACCTTACCTGGAACATGGAAAGCTACCATAATGCAGGTTTGGGTGGTTTGGAAATAACGCCGATTTATGGTGTAAAAGGGCACGAAAATGAGTTTATAAAATACCTGTCGCCGCAATGGGTAGATATGTTAAAGTATACACTCACAGAGGCGAAGCGGCTAAATATGGGTATCGATTTGGCTAATGCCACTGGCTGGCCTTTTGGTGGCCCTTGGGTTACCAATGAAGATGCCAGTAAGGAAATGTTCTGGAAAAATTACGATGTTAAAGGCGGCGAAAAACTAAGCGACGCCGTGGTATTTGTGCAGCAACCCTTAGTGAGGGCGGACGGCCAGGCTCCGAAGATCACCGACCTTGTTGAACCCATCAGCAGCAATAAAAACCTCCAGTTAATAGCCCTTGACCAGGTAAGGTTTGAGAAACGGATCCCTTTAACGGTTTTAATGGCTTATGATGACAAGGGGCAGGTATTGAACCTTACCGATAAAGTTGATGCAGCCGGCAAACTTAACTGGACAGCACCCGCCGGCGAATGGAAACTTTATGCACTTTTCCAGGGTTGGCATGGTAAGATGGTTGAGCGTGCGGCTCCCGGAGGTGAGGGTTATGTTATCGATCATTTTTCCAAGCCGGCAGTTAATCATTACCTTGCCCGGTTTGATCAGGCATTTAAAGGGCGGGATTTAAGCGGGATCAGGGCATATTTTAATGACTCGTACGAAGTGGATGATGCTCGCGGGCAATCGAACTTTACCCCGCTGTTTTTTGACGAATTTATTAAACGCCGCGGGTACGATCTGCGCGATCACTTGCCTGCTCTGTTTGGTAATGATAGCAAAGAAAACAATAGCCGTATCCTGTGTGACTACCGGGAAACTATATCCGACCTGTTGCTTGATGATTTTACCAAACCATGGCATGGCTGGGCTAAAACCAGGGGCGCTTTAATCCGCAATCAATCACACGGTTCCCCATCAAATATACTGGATCTGTATGCTGCTATTGATATTCCCGAAACAGAGGGCGATGATGTGCTGCGGTTTAAATTTGCCACATCGGCAGCACATGTAATGGGGAAGCCCCTTGCATCGTCTGAGTCGGCGACATGGCTTAATGATCATTTTCTATCGTCGTTAGGAGATGTTAAACAGGCTATTGATAAATATTTTGTAGGAGGCGTAAACCATATTTTCTATCACGGAATCAGTTACTCGCCTCAAAATGCCCAATGGCCGGGGTGGTTATTTTATGCCGCGGTACATTTTAATCAAACCAATCCGTTCTGGAATGATTTTTCAACATTAAATAAATACATAACTAATTGTCAGTCGTTTTTGCAGCAAGGAAAGCCCAATAATGATATATTGGTTTATTACCCGTTATTTGATAGCTTTTCCGAGCCGGGGGATAGGGGCCTGCTTAAGCATTATGATGCCATGAAACCCGATTTTAAGGGGACAGGCTTTGAATCCTCTGCCGAAGAAATGCTTAAACAAGGCTACACGTTTGATTTTATATCAGATAAGCAAATAATGGATTTACAAACCTCCGGTGGTCATTTGCTTACCGGCGGTCTTAATTATAAGACTATCCTTTTGCCTGATAATAAATATATCCCGTTCGAAACCTTTAATAAAATGGTGGATTTGGCAAAGGCCGGGGCAACAATTGTGGTGTATAAAAATCTTCCATCGGGTGTTCCGGGATATTCCGGGTTGCAGGAACGCGAAAAAGCATTTAAAACAGTGCTTGCCGGGCTTAATTTTACTGCTGAAAATAATGGTGTTAAAACTGCCAAAGTTGGCAAAGGCCGTTTTTTAATAGCAGATGATATTGTTCCGTTGCTGGACGCGGCGGGAATAAACAGGGAACAAATGACCGATAAAGGGCTGCAATTTGTACGCCGTACTTATGAAAATGGGAACTGCTACTTTATAACAAATAGCGGCGGTAACCAGGTTAATGGTTGGGTTGATCTATCTGTTAATGCTGCATCAGTAGTAGTATTTGATCCGATGACAAAAAGTTACGGATTGGCTAAAAGCCGCAAGCAGGCCGATGGTAAAACCAGCGTATACCTGCAATTATCGCCCGGACAAAGCTGTATTTTACAAACCCTGCCTGTAAAAACTCAAATAGCAGCGTATCCTTATTATCAGGTTGTAGGTAATAAAGTGCCTGTTAACGGTACGTGGACACTGAGCTTTACCGAAGGTGGCCCAACATTACCTCAACCAATAAAAACCGCAGCGCTCAAATCATGGACTGATTTAGGCGGTGATGATCTCAAGGCTTTTTCCGGAACGGGCAGTTACGCTATCTCCTTTAAAAAGCCGGTGCAAAATGCTGCTGTCTGGAAGCTTGATTTGGGGAAAGTTAATGAAAGTGCAGAGGTTTATTTAAACGGAAAAAAGCTGACCACGCTCATCGGTCCGCAATATGTAGTTACTATACCTTCAGCACAGTTAAGGACGGTCAATCAGTTGGAAGTAAGGGTAGCTAACCTCATGGTTAACCGGATCATTGACATGGATAGGAAGCATATCCCATACCGTATATTTTATAATACCAATTTTCAATCACACAGTCCGGGTTCTAAAGGACCGGACGGACTTTTTACAGCTGTAAACTGGGAACCGAAGCCTTCAGGTTTGATTGGTCCGGTAACACTTGAGCCGGTTAAGCCGTTGTTTGTTAAGTAATTATTTAAGGATTTATTTCAAAAAGGTGGTCATGTTGGCCGCCTTTTTTTGTGTTTTTAATGTATTGGAGCAGGATACTACAGGATGGTATTATTGAAATTAACTTTTATGTTCGTTTATACAATTATAACCCAAACTGTACCAAACAGTAAACCCCTTAATTTGATTTTATGAAAAGAATTTTTATTTATTCTTGTAAAATGCTATTGCTGTTGCTGCTCTTTAATGTGGCAGGGGCAAACAGTGCATTGGCACAAAAGCTTAGCATTACGGGTACTATTACAGATAGTAAGCACCAACCGGTTTCGGCTGCTTCCGTGCAAATAAAAGGCACGAAATCGGGTACCACGTCTGATATAGACGGAAAATACGCCATTAAGGGCTCAACAGGAGAGGTATTAATATTTAAATCAATCGGTTTTGATGCTAAAGAAGTTACCGTAGGCACAAACAATACCATCAATGTTAGTTTAACGGAAACTGAATCGCAATTGAACGAAGTGGTGGTAATCGGCTACGGCGCTCAAAAACGGGCTAATGTTACCGGATCTCAGGCTACCTTCAAGGCCGATAACCTGAACGAGCGGGCTATAACCCGTGTTGACCAGGCCTTGGTAGGCCAAATGGCAGGTGTAACTGTTAAGCAAACAACGGGTGTACCGGGTAAAGCATTTAGTGTTAACGTGCGCGGCAGCGGCTCCATAAGTGCCGGTAATGAGCCCTTATATGTAATAGATGGCTTTCCTTTGTCTGTATCGGCAATAGGCAGCGGTGGTAGCTTTGGCTCAGGAAACCCGCTCGATAATATCAACCCAAATGATATTGAAGATATCCAGGTTTTAAAGGATGCGGCTGCCGCGGCTATCTACGGCTCAAGGGCCTCAAACGGTGTTGTTTTGATCACTACCAAAAAAGGGAAATCGGGTAAGGCTAAAATTAGCTATAGTGCTTACTATGGTTATAATGCTGCGGCTAAATATTTGCCCATGCTTAACGGCGACCAATGGATTGACAGGGCTACCGAAATGATCAATGCTGCCTATGTGCTCAAATATGGTGCAAAAGGTGCAACTGCCAGTGATGATAATGCAACACGCCAGGCGATGAATGGCGGTGCCTTTAGCTCAGCCTATATGCTCGATCCGAGATGGGCCATGCCGGGCTACCCCGGCCTGCAGTATATAGACTGGCAGAAAGCGATTGAGCAGAAAGGTGCCATGCAAAACCAGGCATTGAGCGCAAGCGGTGGCAACGAATTTGTAAATTATTTTATTTCAGGAAACTATGCCAACCAGGATGGCTTTGTGAAAGGCCTGGGTTATAAAGCCTACTCGGCCAGGGCCAATGTGGAGGCTCGTATTGCCAAAAACCTGAAATTGGGTTTAAACATTGCACCTACTTATTCAATTTCGCAGGATCCTGGGGTAGAAGGAAAAGACAATATTTTTCACCAGGCCATAAGCTATAGCCCTATCCAGGAAGATACGGTAGGTTTATACCCCAACGCGTTTAAGAACGGACAATATACCTGGGGCAACTCGGCAAACAGCCCTATCGCTAAATTGGAGAACAAGGTAGGACAAACCAAAAAATACCGCACATTAGGCAGCATATTTGCCGAATACGAAATTATAAAAGGGTTAACATTAAGAAGCTCACTGAACCTGGATAATGTTGACAATGCCACTAATAGCTACACACCGTATACAATAGCCGGTAATCTTGCTTCCAGAACATTTGATGCTGCTAAAAATCCTAATTTAACAGCTAATACTTCAGGATCATACAGCACCTTTAAAAGGCAAACCTTTGTTAATGAAAACACGCTGACTTATAATACCACTATTCACGCAAATCACAGTCTGAGTATATTGTTAGGCCAGTCTTACAATACAGATCGTTTAGATCAGTCTTCATTATCATCAGTTGGCGGTTATACTAGCAGCGTCATCCAAACTTTAAATGCTGCCGCAGCGGTAACAGGCAGCACCTCCAGCACTAAAAGTGTGTTGGTATCATACTTTAGCCGCGCGCAATATGCATATAAGAACAAGTATCTCTTATCCGCAAGCTTACGTGAAGACGGTTCCTCAAGGTTTGGCGGCAATACCAAATACGGTATTTTCCCTTCGGCGTCTGTAGGCTGGCGCATCATTCAGGAAGATTTTATGAAAAAGCTGCCTGTAATGAGCGACTTGAAACTACGCTTTAGTTATGGCGTAAATGGTAATAACAGCATTGCCGATTATGGAAGTATTTCGCAAATAGGTTCATATGGTTATGTTTTGGGTTCGCCGCAGGCATTGGCCATTGGTCAGGCCCCAAGCAACCTCCCGAACCCCGATATCAAATGGGAAAAATCACAAACTTATGATGTGGGCCTCGACTTCGGTTTTTTTAGCAACCGTTTAACCGGTTCATTTGATTACTATAATAAACTAAATACCGACTTATTGCTGAACGTACCTATCCTGCAATCTACCGGTTTCAGCAGCCAGCTGCGCAATGCCGGTTCTGTGCGCAACGTTGGCCAGGAGCTGGAATTAACCAGTCGTAACTTGGTTGGTAAGGTTCAATGGAGTACCTCGATTAATATCAGTCATTACAAAAATAAAATCGTAAGCCTTTACGGTAATCAGAAACAAATTATTATTCCAAACTCCTTTGATGTTTCAGACGCTATTTTGCGCGTAGGCCAGCCAATAAACAGTATCTATGTGGTAAGGCAAATCGGTTTCCTTACACAGGCCGATCTTGATAACCATGTGGCAACCTACGGCACTGGCGAAACCGTTGGTGATCCAAAGTACCAGGACCTTAACGGCGATGGTGTAATAACCGAAGCTGATAAACAAATTGTTGGCCATCCCAACCCCAATTATACCTGGGGTATTACCAATACTGTACGCTGGAAAGGTTTCGACCTCAGTGTTTTAGTGCAGGGCCAAAATGGAGGATCTGTTTATTCCTTACTGGGCAGGGCTATAACCCGTACCGGCCAGGGCTTTACTGATAATGCTCCTGCATTTTATGATAATCGCTGGAGATCTCCTGAAAACCAGGGCGCCGGCCGCGTTAGCAAAGCCTATTCTACATTCGGTTTCGTAGCCAATACCGATTGGTTGTACTCTTCAGATTATGTGAGGGTTAGAAATATCGCGTTAGGGTACGATCTTAAAAATGTCTTTAAAACCAAAGTTTTAGGAGCAGCACGCTTGTATGTTACGGCCGAAAACTTCTTCGGGCATGACAAATATTATGGAGGTTTCAACCCGGAGGCGCAAAACACAGCCATCAGTTCTGACAGTAACTATCCCGAAGCAGGGGATTACGGAGGCTTGCCGCTGGCTAAATCATTGATTTTCGGCTTAAATGTTACTTTTTAATTATTTCAACCAATTAAAATGAAAAAGATATTTTTTCTATCAACCATATCAGCTGTTATTTTAATGGCTTCCTGTAATAAGGATTTAAATCAGGTACCAATATCCAGCTCAACAACAGCAACTTTTTATAAATCGCCAAGCGATTTTTTGCAGGCAACAAACGCTATTTATGCCGATCTGCACAATTACCCGGTGCGGTTAGCTAATATGTCTGAAATTCGTTCGGATAATATTTATGGTGTTTCGGTCACCGTGCGCGACTGGGACCCGGTGAATGATTTTTCGCCATCATTAGCAGCAAACGCTTACGTTACCGAAGCCTGGGGCACCGACTTTAACGGTATTTTCAGGGCTAATACCCTGCTTGACCAGGTTGCCAAAAATGGCAGCTACATAGGTTCGGCTTCATTAGCAACCAGGTTACAGGCCGAAGCTAAGTTTCTGCGGGCGTTATATTACTTCGATCTGCTTAGGTATTTTGGTAAGCTTCCAATCATCGACCACCCGGTTACTGCGCCTGAAGCAAATTCTATCGGTCGCAGTTCTGTAGCTGATGTTTACAAACTGATTATAGCCGATCTGCAATCCGCCGTAGCCAACTTACCCACCACATATACCGGGGTAGACGTAGGCCGTGCCACCAAATACGCTGCAGAAGCTTTGCTGGCACAGGTGTATATGGCTAAATCGGCACCGAATTACGGTATTGAGGGGCCTGGAACGGGATCAAACGAATGGAATTTGGCTTTGCCATTATTGCAGGATATTATCAGCAGCGGTAAGTTTGCTTTTGAACCCACTTACAGCAATATTTTTTCATATACCAATCAAAGCCCTGCCGTTAATAAAGAAGCTATTTTTGATGTGATGTATACCAGTGCTATAAGCGGCACCAGCGACCTTTACGGAGCTTCATACCCTTGGGTACTTACACCTAATGCTTACTTTTTATCTATTAAGGATACCAAATCAAATGGAAGCCTGGAAATCATCCCGGTATCAAATGATCTGGCCAACAGCTATGACGCCGCCGATGTGCGCAAAGCGTTTACAGTATATACCGCGGGTTACACTAATGCGGGCAGCACAGAAAATCGCCCTTTCTTTAAAAAATGGCTTGATATAACTAAAATCCCAACGGCCAGCCGCTTTGACTGGGGTATTAACTTTATCGCTATCAGGTATACCGATGTGTTAATGCTTAAGGCGGAGTGTATCTTGAATGGTGCAACCGGAGGTTCACAGGCTGATGTTGACGCTATTGTTAACCAGGTACGTACAAGGGCCGGCTTACCGCCGGTAACAGGTGTAACGCTGGCACAATTGTTTGATGAGCGCCGCAGGGAATTTGCCGATGAAGGTTCGCGCTGGTTCGACCTGCAAAGAAGTGGTAACCTGGTAACTATTATGAACAGTTGGATCGCTAAAGAAGATGCTCAGAAAGCGATAAAGCCGGTTATTGCTAATTACGTTATTTACCCTGTACCACAAACACAATTGGATGCGGCACCGGGCTTATATTCACAAAATCCCGGATATTGATTTCGGGGAAATGATGAACAAGCTATATTGATCATCGTAAGAGTGGTTTATCCCCCTGCTTGGGTATAGCCGCCAATTTATGTGGGGGATTGAATAGAAGATTTTAAAATCCCCTCTTGAGAGGGGGCGCGGAGGGGCGAGTGGTAGCAGGGGTGTGTTTCTGCAGTAGGCTTATCAAAGCAGAGACACACCCCTCCGCCCCTCTCAAGAGGGGAATCGCACGTACCCCCGCTTTTTATACCTTAGGTTGACGGGCTATGCCTGTTTGGGGGGAATAAACCATTTAAAGATTAAACTTACCTATGAAATTGTTACGTTATTCGGTTTTCCTGATAGTTATTACCGCAAATGCGGTAAACGGGCAAACTAAGCTTGACTGGGCAAAAAAGGTTGGGGCCAGGCACGCGCCGCAAAAAACAATGGTGTGGTATGTAAATGATAATGGCGCAGTCAATGATGGTGTCACCTTAAACACAGCCGCCATACAGAAAACTATTAATCAGTGTTCGGCAAAAGGTGGCGGCATAGTCACATTTAAGCCGGGTAAATATTTAACCGGCTCAATTTTTTTGAAGAATAATGTTTGCCTGAATATTGATGAGGGAGTAACGTTGTTGGGTAGCCAGGATCTGAAAGATTATCCCGAAATTGATACCCGCGTTGCCGGTATTGAAATGAAATGGCCTGCCGCTTTGATCAACATAGCCGGGCAAGCCAATGTGGCAATTACCGGGAAAGGACTGGTAAACGCACAGGGTAAACCATTTTGGGATCTCTACCGGAAAATGCGGGCTGAATATGACCCTAAAGGTTTGCGCTGGATAGTTGATTATGACGCCAGGCGCCCGCGTACGTTATTGGTTTCTAATTCGGCAGATGTTACCATTAAAAACATTACGCTGCAACAGGCCGGGTTCTGGACGGTGCAGTTGCTTTACTCAGATCATGTTACTGTTGATGGCATTACCATCCGCAACAATGTTGATGGACATGGGCCATCGACAGATGGTATAGATATAGATTCATCAAGCTGGATCCTTGTGCAAAACTGCGATATTGATTGTAACGATGATGACTTTTGCCTTAAAGCCGGCAGGGATTGGGATGGGTTGCGGGTAAATAAACCGACCGAATATGTGGTGATCCGTAAATGTGTATCAAGGGCGGGTGCAGGGTTGCTTACCTGTGGCAGCGAAACGTCGGGTGGGATCAGGCACGTGCTTGCTACCGACCTGACAGGTAACGGAACAAGTAATGGGTTAAACATTAAGTCGGCCATTACCCGGGGGGGCACGGTGGAAGATATCCACTTTACCAATATAACGATGAACGGTGTAGGCACGGCCTTTCAAATCACCATGAACTGGAACCCAAGCTACAGTTATTCTAAACTGCCCGATGGTTACATTGAAGCGACGCTGCCCGACCATTGGAAAAAGATCCTGCATAAAGTGGAACCTGCCGAAAAAGGGATCCCGCATTTCAAAGATGTTTTTATTTCAAATATTAAAGTAACAGGTGCTAAAAAGGCCATTAACGCTATAGGTCTTAAAGAGTCTACGATGCAAAATTTCCATTTTGATGGGGTTAATATTGAGTCGGGCACGGCGGGCGATGTGCAGTTTGCAAAAGGATGGGAGTGGAAAAACTCGCAGATCACTACTCAGGATAGTACAAACTTAATTTAAATGATGCGGGAGCCGGTCAATAATAAATACAAGCTTTTAAAGCGAACTCTTATTTGCGTGGGAGCAAGTTTGGTATTGCTTTTTAGTGCATGGTCATTTCCTTCGGCACAAAAGAATGGTGATGTTATTTCGCTGGCAGGTCGTTGGCAGTTTCAGATGGATCGCGCTGATAAGGGGATTGAAGAGAAATGGTTTTTGAGATCACTAACGGATACTATCCATTTGCCGGGTTCCATGGCCCAAAACTTAAAGGGTGACGACATCACCTTTAAAACAAAATGGACAGGCAGTATTTATGACAGTTCATGGTTTTATAACCCGCGTTTAGCCAAGTACCGGGTTCCCGGCAATCTCAAAATCCCTTTCTGGCTTACACCGCCGAAACATTACACAGGAGCGGCATGGTATAAAAAAGAAGTAATTATTCCTGCTGATTGGAAAAATAAACATCTCGTGCTTTTCCTCGAACGGGCTCATACCGAAACCAGGTTATGGGTTGATGATACCGAAATTGGGATGCAAAACAGCCTGGTAACCCCGCATCAATTTGATCTGGGAAACAAACTATCGCCCGGAAAACATCAAATTACACTTTGTATTGATAACCGCGTTAAAGCGATCAACGTAGGACCCGATTCACATAGTATTACTGATCATACACAGGGCAACTGGAATGGCGTGATCGGAAAAATGGAGCTGAGAGCCGGAGACCAGACCTGGCTGGATGAGATCCAGGTTTACCCTGATCTGAAACAAAAAACAGCCCATATCAAAGTACGAATTAAAACCGAACGCGGAGCTGTTAACGGTAAAATCACACTTTCGGCTAAAGCATTTAATAGCCCGGTTTCACAGCTTATACCTGCTGTAAGTAAACCTGTTAATATCAAAGATAGCGTAGCAGAGTTAACGATTGATTTGCCAATGAGCGCTAAAATGCAGACATGGGATGAATTTAATCCGGTTTTATACCGGCTTACAGCAACGCTGCGGACCGGCGACGGATCAACAGATACGAGGGAGATGAATTTTGGCATGCATGAGTTTAAAGCCGATGGAAAGACATTTAACATAAACGGCAAACCCGTTTTTCTGCGCGGTACAGTGAACAACTGTGAGTTCCCACTTACGGGTTATCCGCCCACCACCGAAGCAGAATGGGATAGGATCTTTAAAATTTGCAGGGAGCATGGGCTTAACCACATGCGTTTCCACTCCTGGTGCCCGCCCGAGGCTGCTTTCGATGCCGCTGATAAAGCCGGGCTCTACCTGCATGTAGAGGGGCCTTCATGGGCCAACCACGGCAGCGGTTTAGGTTTAGGACGGCCCATCGACCAATATATTTATGACGAAACAAACCGCATGGTTAAGTGGTACGGTAATCATCCTTCGTTTTGCATGATGGCTTATGGCAATGAGCCCAGTGGTAAACAGGTAGAATACCTTACCAAATTTGTTGATTACTGGAAAGCCAAAGATCCACGCAGGTTGTATACCGGTGCAGCGGTAGGCGGCAGCTGGCCGGTGATCCCTAATAACGAATATATGGCCCGTGCGGGCGCGCGTGGCCTGGCCTGGAACCAGCGGCCAGAAAGTTATTCGGATTATAGCAAACAGATAGCCCAGTTTAATGTGCCCTTTGTAGCCCACGAAATGGGGCAGTATTGCGCTTTTCCCGATTTTAAGGAGATTAGGAAATATACCGGCATCTATAGAGCTAAAAATTTCGAACTTTTTCAGGAAGACCTCCAAGATCATGGAATGGCCGATGAGGCCGAAAAATTCCTGATGGCTTCGGGAAAATTACAGGCTTTATGTTATAAGCACGAAATTGAAAAAGCCATGCGTACGCCCGGATATTCGGGTTTTCAGTTGCTTTCGTTAAATGACTATCCGGGGCAGGGAACGGCACTGGTTGGGATACTCAATGCCTTTTGGGATAGCAAGGGTTATATAACTGCAAAGCAGTTTGCCCGGTTTTGCAATGCCACCGTACCGCTTATCCGTACCGAAAAGTTTGTATACCAAAACAACGAAACGCTAAAGGCGCAGGTTGAGCTGTTTAACTATAGCAGGCCTATGGTAACCAAGCTTAACTGGAAATTAACCGATGCACAGCATAAAGTAATCAACACGGGTGTGTTGGATAAGAAAAGTTTTGTAATGGGTAACTGCCAGCAGGCAGGAGTGATTAGTGTGGCTTTACCAAAAATAAAATCGCCGGTAAAACTGAACCTTGAAGTAGCTGTGCCCAACACTCAATATGTAAACGATTGGGACTTTTGGGTGTATCCGGCAACCTTGCCTGCTATAAAAACCGATGTGTATTACACCACCTCGCTGGATGAAAAGGCCAAAGAAGTACTTAATCATGGCGGCAAAGTATTTCTGAATGCTTCAGGCAAGGTAATAAAGGGTAAAGAAGTTATACAATCTTTTACCCCGGTTTTCTGGAATACCTCCTGGTTTAAAATGCGCCCGCCGCATACGCTGGGTTTTGTATGCGATCCTAAACATCCTGCATTTGATGATTTCTCAACATCGTCATACAGTGAAATACAATGGTGGGATATCCTCTCGAACGCCCAGGTAATGCACCTGGAAGATTTTCCGGCGACATTCCGCCCGGTTATTCAGCCTATCGATACGTGGTTCATGAACCGCCGTTTGGCGTTGCTCTTTGAAGCAAGGGTGGGTAAGGGCAGTCTGATGGTAAGCAGTGCCGATCTTTCGCCAACAACCGGCGACGACAGGCCTGCTGCCAAGCAATTATATTACAGTATTTTAAAATACATGTCTTCAGCGCAGTTTAAACCTGCTGATAGCATATCGATAGAAGCCATTGATGATCTTTTTAAAACTGCTTCAAAAGAGGTGTTTGTGTCCTATACCAACGGCGCTCCGGACGAACTGAAGCCTAAAAACATAAAAAAATAATATGAAAGTATTGAAACCGGTTTTAGCTTTATTAGTAATGGCTTTTGCAGGCCTGGCTTTTATCAATCAGCAAAAGCCAACCATTTATTTAATTGGCGATTCCACTACGCATAACAACGATAAAGAAACATGGGGCTGGGGAAGCATCATCCCATATTATTTCGATCTGGCAAAGATCAATATTGAAAACCATGCCATGGCCGGTCGCAGCACTCGCACTTTTATAAAGGAAGGCCGCTGGAATAAGGTCGATTCGCTTTTAAAGCCGGGCGACTATGTGATGATGGTATTCGGCCATAATGAAGGCAGTAAACCCGATACTACCAAAGCCGGTTACCGTGGCGTATTAAAAGGCACCGGTAATGAAACTGTAGAGCTTACCTGGCCTAACGGCACTAAGGAAACTGTACATACCTATGGCTGGTATTTTCACAAATTTATAAGGGATACCAAAGCTAAAGGTGCAACGCCTATTGTACTATCCATGATCCCGAGGAACGAGTTTCGCGATGGCAAGGTTATCCGTGCCGATAATGAATATGGTAAATGGGCACAGGAAGTAGCGCAGCAGGAAGGCGTCATCTTCATTGATATGAACCGTATCACTGCCGATAAATATGATAAATGGGGAGCCGATTCGGTTAAGAAGTTTTTCCCCGGAGATCATACTCACACTAACAAAATGGGCGCCATTGTAAATGCCGAGTCAGTAGTTGATGGCATTAAGGCCAATCCCGCAAATCCTTTGAATAAATACCTTAAAAACTAAATTTCAGGCTGCTATGAAAAATATGATCCGTACAAATGCCGGCTTAAGCTTACTGCTCGCCCTGAGTATAGTGTTATCTTCTTTTATGTTGATGAAACCTGCCAATAAACCAACCTTTTACCTCATAGGCGATTCGACTGTGAAAAATGGTAAGGGCAAAGGCGATGGTGGTTTATGGGGATGGGGAAATTACATAGCCCCTTATTTTGATACAACAAAAATAACGGTCGAAAATGATGCGCTTGGCGGCACCAGCAGCCGCACTTTCCAAACCATGGGCTTGTGGGATAAGGTATTGGTTAAAGTTAAACCCGGCGATTTTGTGATCATGCAGTTTGGCCATAACGATGCCAGTGCGCTGGATGATACGGCACGTGCCCGCGGAACTATCAAAGGTATTGGTGACGAACAACAGGAAATATATAACCCGATCAGGAAAGTAAAAGAGGTGGTACATACCTACGGCTGGTATATGCGCAAATTTATCGCTGATATTAAAGCAAAGGGTGCAACTCCGATCATCTGCTCCCCGATACCACGTAATGTTTGGAAAGATGGCAAATCTGCAGGGCGCAACAATGAAAACAGTTACGGGCAATGGGCGCGTGAGCTGGGCGAACAAACCGGGGCTTTTTTCATCGACCTAAACAAACTAATTGCCGATGATTATGATGCGGAAGGTGAAGCAAAGGTTAAGTCAACCTATTTCGGTACCGACGCTACCCACACCTTGGAGCCGGGTGCGCAGCTAAATGCCAAATTGGTTATTCAGGGTATCCGATCGTTCAATCAGTTGGCGCTCAATAAATATTTAAAACAATAGGTTCAATAAACATAGTTGTTTGGATGATGAAAAGAAGAGATTTTATTGAATGGTTAAGCATGGCTTCGGCTATGGCATTATTGCCGGGTTTGGCCTTTGGTAATACCGATGATCATGTTTCCGCTTTCGCCAAAAAGCTGAAGCCTGTTGGTCGTGCATTGGAAATGGAGGGCTATTACGTTTGGTGCAATAGTCCGATAGAGGGGCCCGATGGTAGGATCCATGTGTTTTTTTCGAGATGGGTTGCCTCAAAAAAAATGGGCGGATGGATCAACGGATCTGAAATATGCCATGCTGTGGCAGATACGCCGGAAAGCGAATTTAAGTTTTTAGAAGTAATCCTTGCCCCGCGAGGTCCGGGTTATTGGGATGCAACTACCTGTCATAACCCATCAATAAAAGTAGTTGATGGTAAATATTGCCTGTTTTTTATGGGCAACTCTAACGGTAAAACCAATACAAAACGGATAGGGTTGGCGATGGCCGATTCGCTTGATGGCCCCTGGACCCGTCCGGATCAACCGTTGCTGCTGCCCGGTCCCGAAGGGGCTTGGGACGATCATTGTACCACCAATCCGGCATTTGTTAAGCATCCCAACGGGCAATACTGGCTGTTTTATAAATCATGGAACACCAAAGAATATGAAACATCAACCGACCCGCTGGTAAAGGGGAACCGTAAATATGGTTTAGCTATTGCCGATAAGCTGGAAGGCCCTTATATCAAGTATGATGGCAACCCGGTTATAGATTTTTCGGGACGGGGCAATAATGCCCAGTTGGAGGATGCTTTTGTTTGGCTTGACAGGGGACGCTTTAGAATGCTTGCCCGGGATATGGGGGTATTTAATCACCAGTATGGTTTATACATGGAATCAAAAACCGGTAAAAAATGGAGCGAACCGGAGATTGGCTATTTTAATGCTGAATATTATCATATCAATCAACCACCGCCACCGAAATATTTGAATAAATACGGCCGGTTTGAAAGGCCTCAGCTTTTATTTCAAAATGGTAAACCCACTTACATGTTTACTACATCGCAGGGCGGTAAATACATGACAGCATCGCCATTCATATTTAAAATAGAATCATAGTATCCTCAACATGAAGAAAATACTGCCCGTATATTTTGCATTATTTGTTGTTGTTTGGCCGGTTTTATTGAGGGCGCAGAATAAAATTGACCGTAAGGCTTTGGTGCAAAGGCACAATGTCATAAATAGTGGCACGGATACGCTTTCTCCTCTCTCGGTTGGTAATGGTCGATTTGCTTTTACGGTTGATGCTACAGGTCTTCAAACTTTTCCTGAGCATTATGATAAAGGTATTCCCTTGGGCACACAATCTGAATGGGGCTGGCACAGCTTTAAAGATACTGCAGGCTACAAGTTTGACGAAACGTTAAAAACATACACGCTCAATGGCCGTAACGTAAGTTATTCGATACAATGGAACCAGCCCGGCCGTAACAGGAATGCTGCCAATTGGTTCAGGGAAAATGTACATCGCCTGCAATTGGGTAGCCTTGGTTTCCTGTTATTGCATAAGGATGGGAGCGAGGCACAGATAACCGAGATTCAAAATATCCGGCAGGAACTTAATTTGTGGACAGGGTGCATCAGCAGCTCATTTACTTTTGACGGCGAACAGGTAAAAGTTGAAACCTATGCGCACCAGGGGCAGGATCTGATAGCTGTGAAAGTACAATCGCCATTGTTAGCGCAGGGGAGACTTAAGGTAAGGCTACGTTTCCCTTTCCCCACCAATCAGTTTGCCGACTATGGCGATAACTGGAAAAATCCGCAAAAACACTATTCGGCAATTGTTGGTTCCGGTGCCAGCGAGGCTACCATCATTCATCGTTTGGATACCAGCCAATATTTTGTTCGCCTCGCCTGGAACGGTGTAGCTTCGGTTAAGCATACTGCTGCCCATCAGTTTGTGTTAACGCCTCTGGATAAAGCCGCTGAACTGACGTTTACCTGTTCGTTTAATCCAAAGAAATCCACTGCGGCTTTACCTGGTTTTGCCCAAACGCAAGCCAACAGCATACAGCAATGGAAAGCCTTTTGGCAAAGCGGAGGTGCGGTCGATTTCAGTGGCAGTACCGATCCCCGCGCAAAGGAACTGGAACGCAGGGTGGTGCTGTCTCAATATCTTACCAAAATACAATGTTCTGGTCATCAGCCCCCGCAGGAAACCGGCTTAACGTATAACAGCTGGTATGGTAAACCGCACCTCGAGATGCACTGGTGGCACGGGATCCATTTTGCACTATGGGGCAGAGAGAAATTGCTCGAAAACAGTTTGGACTGGTACCATCACGTAAAAGCCAATGCCAGGGCTATCGCCAAAAGACAAGGATATGATGGCATCCGCTGGCAAAAAATGACCGATCCCGATGGCAATGAAAGCCCATCATCGGTAGGGGCATTCCTGATCTGGCAGCAACCGCACTTTATTTATTTTGCCGAACTGGATTATCGTGCCCACCCGAATAAGCAAACCCTCGATAAATATAAAGACCTTGTAATGGCCGATGCGGATTTTATGGCTTCGTTCGTAACTTATGACAAGGAGAATGACCGGTATAATGTAGGTAAGGGCATTATCCTGGCGCAGGAACGTTATAAGCCCGAAGAAACATATAATCCAACCTATGAGTTGCAATACTGGCGCTGGGCTTTGAATACGGCCCAGCAATGGCGCAAACGTCTGGGCATGCAGCCCGATGGCAGGTATGCGCAAATCCTTGATAAACTGGCCCTGTTACCCCAAAAGGATGGCGTTTACCTCGCTGCTGAAAGCTCGCCCGATGCCTACACAAATCCTAAATTAAAAACAGATCACCCGGCAGTATTAGCTGCCTATGGTATGCTGCCCTATAATGATAAACTGGATACCGTGGTAATGAAGAAAACCTTCAACCTGATTTGGGATGTATGGGATTGGAAGGATACCTGGGGCTGGGATTTCCCGATGACTGCCATGACAGCAGCCCGCTTAAATATGCCCGAAAAGACCATCGATGCTTTATTTATGCCCATAAAAACCAATACTTATTTAGCCAACGGTCACAATTACCAGGACGGGCGATTACGCATGTACCTGCCCGGCAATGGCGGTTTGCTGGCCGCTGTAGCCATGATGTGTGCCGGCTGGGATGGCTCAACCACTGTAAATCCTGGATTCCCTAAAAACGGAAAATGGAAAGTAAGGTGGGAAGGGCTTAAGAAAATGCCTTAATGTTTAACGCGTTTTTTAAAACGGATATATAAAATCTACGATATGAATAAACTATTGCTTACAATAAAAACGGTATTGAGTACATGCGCTGTTATGGGTATGATAGGTAGCGCATATGCCCAACAGCCTGCAAAAACAGAGGTGTTGGCTGGTATGACCCTGGCCAATAATTATTTTATGCAGAAATGGCCCGATCCGGGAGCATCTGTTACCGTAAAAAATGTAACCCGCACCAGTAATTTGTGGACGAGGGCTGTTTATTACGAGGGATTGATGGCGATGTACAAAATCGATCCTCAAAAAAAGTACTATGATTATGCGGTTGACTGGGGCGAAAAACATCAATGGAGTCCCCGCGGGGCTGTTGATACCCGTAATGCCGACAATCAGTGCTGCGGGCAAACCTATATCGATCTTTACCTGATTGATAAAAAGCCAGAACGGATTGAAAAAATAAAGCAAAGCATCGACCTGATGGTGAACAGCGAAAAAAAGGATGACTGGAACTGGATAGATGCGCTGCAAATGGCTATGCCGGTATATGCCAGGCTCGGTGCAGTATATAACGACAATAAGTATTATGAAAAGATGTTCGACATCTACAATTACTCAAAAACCGTACACGGCGGCAAAGGATTGTACAACACGGCAGACCATCTTTGGTGGAGAGATAAAGACTTTGTGCCACCGTACAAAGAACCTAATGGTGCTGATTGTTACTGGTCGCGCGGGAACGGTTGGGTAGTAGCTGCTATGCTGCGCGTGTTAGAAGTTATGCCTAAAAATGCCCCTCACCGTAAGGAATATTTATCGGTATATAAAGAAATGATTGAGGCATTAGTGCCGTTGCAACATGCTGATGGCTACTGGAATGTGAGCCTGAAAGATTCGACCAATTTTGGCGGGAAGGAGTTGTCTGGCACAGCCTTGTTTACTTATGGTATGGCCTGGGGAATTAACCATGGTATCCTGAAAAAGAAAACCTATTTGCCAATAGTTTTCAAAGCATGGAATGCCATGGCAAAAGAGTGCCTGCATCCGGATGGTATGCTTGGCTTTGTGCAGGGCACAGGCAAGGAACCCAAGGATGGGCAGCCTGTTGGCTATAACAATGTACCCGATTTTGAAGATTATGGTTTGGGATGTTTCCTGCTGGCAGGCAGCGAAGTTTATAAACTGAGCAAGTAATGAAAAAGATCCCCCTGTTTTTAGCCCTTGTTTTCATTGCGATAGCTGCCTCTGCGCAAACGGGTATCGGCAGCAATAAATCCGGATATAAAAAGGATGGCAATACCTTATTTTTCAGTAATGCCAGTGGCGATGTTAAAATAGAATTTTGTTCAGCATCCATGTTCCGCGTAAGGGCCAGCTGGAGCCGCAAATTTGCGCCCGATGAGCATTTGATGCAGGAGAATTATAACTGGCTTGCTGTTGATTATAAAATAACTGATGCTAAATCGGCATACGTGATTCAAACGTCGGCCTTAATTATCACGGTGCTTAAATCGCCGTTTATAATTAACGTAGCTGATAGTAAGGGCGTGATGTTATCGTCAGAATATGTGCCTGACAGCAAGCAAAACGGCGGTTTGCATCACTTGGGCGATACCGTGATGTGTACCAAAGACTTGTTGCCCGATGAGCATTTCTTTGGCTTTGGTGAGCGCATGGATTTTACCGATCAGCGTAACAAACTGGTAAAGCTGAACGTGGGCCGGGGAAAAAGCAAAAATAATTTACTTGGTGCCTATAACATTAACGAGGCTAATTATTGCCCGGTACCATTTTTTATGAGCACTAAGGGCTACGGCATATACCTGCACAATTCATCGGCTACCGAATGGGATATGGGTAGCAAAACTGATGATGAATACAGCTTTAAAGCAAATGATGGCGAATTGGATTATTACTTTATTTACGGTCCAACGTTCCCGGTAATTTTAAACAGTTACTTAAGCATTACAGGTAAATCGCCTTTGTTGCCAAGGTTTGCGTTCGGTTTGCACATGGGCACTTATAGCGGCGGCACCTGGGGCCATGAAGAACTTACTTCGGATAGGTATGTGATAGAACTGGCCCGTAAGATGCGCGAGATGGGCATCCCGGTTGATATTCTTTTTCTTGATTCCACCTGGCGCTTGTTTGGTAAAAAGGGGGGTAAGGGGGCCACGACCTTTGAATGGCGCGAAACATTTAAAGACCCTAAAGCCATGTTTGATAGCCTGTATACCATGAACTTTAAAATGGTGGGGCTGCATATCCGCCCAAGGTTTGATAATGCCAAAAATCTGAACCTGCTTGATGAGGCACAGGCCAAAGGTTTTACCTATCCCGAAAATGGCAAACCAGGCGAGTTCGTGAATTTTTTTGATCAGCAGGCTGCAAACTGGTGGTGGGATAATGGCGTTATGAAAGTTGCCTCAATTGGTGCTAAATTCCTGAAAACAGATGAAGGCAGTGCCTTTGGCTCATTAGCCAATGAAAGTGAAAAAGTTGGGCCTACTGGTAGAGAAGTGGCACAACTTCATAATGTATTCCCTATTGCATATGCTAAAGCACCATATTTGAAATTTCAGCAATACAATGGCATTCGTGGTTTAAACCAAACGCGCGAAGGTTATTCCGGCATCCAGCGTTACCCGTTCATTTTTGCAGGCGACTGGCCAAGCGAATGGCAATACTTTGCGCCGGTTATAAAAGCCGGATTAAATATTGGCCTGTCGGGCGTGGGGTATTGGGCGCATTGCATGGGCGGCTTTGAACATGCTGCCGATCCGGAATTATACATGCGTTGGGTACAGTTTGGTATGTTTAGTCCGGTAGCTATGGTTTTTGGTATGGACCATCCGGGCTATAAAGAACCCTGGAATTATGGGGCTGAGGCTTTAGCTAACTTTAAAAAGTACGACGATCTGCGTTACAGGCTGATCCCCTATATCTACAGTAACGCATACACACAATATCAAACCGGTATGCCACTCATGCGTGCTTTGGTGCTGGAATACCAGGACGATCCCAATACCTACAATATAGCCGATCAATACCTGTTTGGTGATAATTTGATGGTTTGCCCGGTAACTGTAAAGGGCGCTCAAACACGTACTGTTTACTTACCAAAGGGGATTTGGTTTGATTATTGGACGGGCATAAAATATACCGGAAAGCAATATATCCATATCCTGACCCCTCCAGATCATCTACCCATTTTTGTAAAAGCAGGAGGCATTATCCCAATGCAACCGGCCATGAAATACATGGATGAAAAACCGGTAGATTTGATAACGTTGGACGTGTTTTTGGGCCAGGCATCTGAGTTTAAGTTGTATGAAGATGATGGCATCAGTTTAAAATATCAACAGGGCGACAAGGCGATCACCCAAATTGCTGTGGCGAATACTGCCGATGGCTGGCAACTGCAAATTAAAAAGCCCACAGGTAACTTTACCCCGGCGCAGCATACTTATTTGACAAAAATACATTGGGCTTATGATAATGCTCCATCTTCAATAATAGAAAATAATGAAACATTGAAAGCGGCTGATCATGTTGAAGCATTAAACAAAACAGCTGGCTGGTATTATGATAAAATCAATCATTTGCTTTGGATAAAAACATCCAATAGTAACAGGGATGATATTACCCTTAATTTTAAATAGATTGCGATAATCGTCTCCTATGAAAAAGTTCCTTCAAACCATCTTTCTTTTTGCAGTAGCAAGCAGTCCAATATTTGCCCAGCATAAGCAACCGGCTAAGCGGCCAAACATCATTATTATTTTGGCCGATGATATGGGCTACTCGGATATAGGCTGTTTCGGCTCCGACACCCAAACGCCCAATCTTGATGCGATGGCGAAAGGTGGTTTGCGCATGACCCAGTTTTACAACGCATCGCGTTGCTGCCCAACCCGCGCGTCGTTACTTACTGGGCTTTATCAGCATCAGGCCGGGGTAGGCGATATGGTAAACCACCGCGATGTACCGGCTTACCAAGGCTACCTGAACCAAAACTGCGTAACCATAGCCGAGGCGCTTAAAGAAGGAGGCTATAATACGCTGATGGCAGGCAAATGGCATGTGGGTACTGACCCCTCGCGCTGGCCGGTTAAACGCGGATTTGATCATTACTTTGGTTTAATAGATGGGGCAAGCAGTTATTTTAATCCAACAATGCCTTATCGCCCTAATCAAAAACTTACCATCGCTTTAGATGATAAGGAATACACACCAGGGCCAAACTGGTATTCAACTAATGCCTATGCTGATTATGCCCTTAAGTTTATTGAAGGTAATAAAGGCACACGCAAGCCATTTTTCCTGTATATGGCTTTTACCAGCCCGCACTGGCCAATTCAGGCATTGCCCGAAGATATTGCTAAATACAAAGGTAAATACCTGAAAGGCTGGGATAAGCTCAGGCAGGAACGGTTGGAGCGCCAAAAACAGTTGGGGATCATCGCTAAGGATGAAAAGCTTTCGCCGAGGGATAAGAGCGTACCGGAATGGGATAGCCTTACCCCGGAAGAAAAAGAGCGGTTTGATACCAAAATGGCTGTATATGCTGCGATGGTTGACCGGATGGATCAGAATATAGGCCGCATCAGGAAAAAGCTTAAGGAGCTGGGTGAGGATAAAAATACGGTGATCATGTTCTTGTCAGACAATGGCGCCAGTAATGAAACTATCTCGGGGCCGAGTTTTACCCCCGAGGTACTGGCTGCAAACAGTAAGCCTGCAAGTGACCCAACTTCTTTTACATCGTACGGGTCATTGGGGGCCAATGTAAGCGACACACCTTTCCGCTTATTTAAACACTGGGAATATGAAGGGGGGACAGCTACCCCTTTTATAGCTTATTACCCCGATGTGATTAAGCCAGGGTCAATAGTCAATAGGCCTGCTCACATTATTGATCTGATGGCTACCTGCCTTGATCTGGCCGGCGCAACTTATCCTAAAGTTTATCATGGCAATAACATTACGCCAACAGAAGGTATAAGCCTGGTGCCGGTATTTAAAGGCCAGAAGTGGCAAGGGCATAACGGGCTGTTTTTTGAACATGAAGGCAATCGTGCTGTAAGGCAAGGCGACTGGAAACTGGTTTCTCAACGCCCCGAAAATAAATGGGAACTCTATAATATCAGCACCGACCGCTCCGAATTAAATGACCTGAGTGCCCAATATCCTCAAAAAGTGACCGAGCTTGAAGCCATGTACAAGATATGGGCCACCAGGGCAGGTGTGGTGGAGTTTGATAAATTAGCAAAAGCAAAAGGTGAATGATTAAATAATATTAATCATTTGCTTATGCAGCAACACTATAGCAGCTATAAATTAGCTTTTAAGCTTTGTGCATTCAGCTTCCACCTTTTACCAATGCCAATGTTTCAGGTCAGTTCCACATAGTGCCGTTAAGGCCCAATACAAGGGCCATCCAAAGGCCGATGAAATAACCCACAAAACTCAGCACAAGGAACAATCGCCCCAGCCAGCCGTCAAGGCGGCGAAGCGGCTCTGTTAAATCGTAGCAGGCGCCAATCAACGCACCTAAAAAAGGAGTTAACAGCAGGGGTTTCACCCGCCAGTACTCATTCCAGGCAGGGTTACCCTTACCGGCACTGATCAAAAAAAAGCTGATCATCAATAAACCGATACCTGCGCCTGTTAACATACGCTTTCCCAAAGCATCGGTAAAAAAAGGTCTTGTTGTAAATTGTCTCGTTTCTGTCATGGCTTATATTGATACTTAAAAGTACTTTGTTATTCAAAGTTAAATTATAAACTTTATTTATGCAAGCCTTATTTTTCTGCATTTGAATAATCTTTTGTGAATCGACCCGCTTACCGAAATTGATGAGGTGCCGGTTCTGGCGTTAATACACTGGTGGAATGGGGATGGAGTTGGACAGGTCGTAGACTTACAAGTTATCGGGTGATTCAGCCCGGGGAAGCGAAAAATAAAAAGTTGATCCCTTATCCAATTCACTTTCAGCCCAGATTTCGCCGCCATGCCGTTTAATAATTTCGGCACTGAGATAAAGGCCGATCCCGAAACCGGAAATATGGCGTGTATGATTGGTTTCAACGCGGTAATACCGGTCGAAAATATAGCCGAGATCATCGGGCTTTATGCCCATGCCTTCATCTTTTACACTCACTATTACCATACTGCCATTGAGTTTACAACTGATATCGATCTGGCGGCCTTTGGGCGAGTATTTTACGGCATTACTGATGAGGTTGGAAATAACGGAAATGATCTTATCCCGATCGGCATTAACCGTGAGGTTGCTACATTCTTTAAGGCTGAAAATATGGCTCGTTACGGTTAGCCGGGTTTCCTCCAGTATTTCCTGCAGTAATTGCCCCAGATCGAACGGCTGCTTCTCAATTAATAATTTACCGGCTTCGAGACGCGAGATATTAAGGAAACTGTTAATCATAGTAGCCATCCGCCTGGCTTGCTGGTTTGCCTTCTCCATCGCATCTGAAAGGAATTGATCTTCACTTTGCGCCAATTTTTTTTGCGCAACCTGTATAATGGCAGCTAATGAGGTCAGCGGCGTTTTCAGTTCATGGCTCACCATGCCGATAAAGTCATTTTTGCGTTGTTCTTCCTGTTTTTTATCGGTGATATCGCGCGCGATCTTGGATAAGCCGATTATTTTCCCCTGCTTATCCATAATAGGAGAGATGGTCAGCGAAACATCCAGTAACCGCCCATCTTTGGTTTGTCTCCTGGTTTCAAAGTGATCAACCCGTTCGCCTGTAATTAAACTGGAAAGAATGTGCGGTTCCTCGTTTTGCCGGTCTTCGGGAATGATCTTGTAAATTGTTTGCCCTATCATTTCCTCCGCTGTGTAGCCAAACATTCGTTCGGCCGCGGCATTCCAACTGGTGACCACACTTCCCAGCGTTTTGCTTACAATGGCGTCATCCGAAGTTTCGACGATCGCGGCAAGCTTTGCGCTTTTTTCTTCGGCCTGCTTGATCTCGGTAATATCCAGGGTTATGATAAGCCCGGATTCTACAATGTTGTCGTCATTTTTAAGCGGCACAAAATGGATAAGATAAAATTCTCCCGTTTCTGCCTTTCGCTCTATAGAAAACTTTTCGCCGGACAAAACCCTCTCATATAAATGCCTGGAGGCTTCATAGCGTTCGGGCGAAATCTCTGACGGATGCTTGCCTTCATAATCGCGCCGGTCATAACCCATCCTTTCCATAATATCGCCTTCAATGGCTATATACCGGTGGTTCCGGTCAACGACAAGGATCAGCGAACCTGGAATGTTCAGAGCAATGGAGCGGAAAAGTTTTTCACTCCGCCGGAGATTTTCCTGGGTTTCCAGCAGTTCCTCGTTGGTTGTGGCCAGTTCTTCGTTGGCAGCTGCCAGCTCTTCGTTGGCCGCGGCATACTCCTCATTGGTGGCGGCCAGCTCTTCGTTGATGGCTGCCAGTTCCTCGTCCAGCGCCTCTTTGGTGTTTTCTAATATCCATATGGCTATGTGAGTAACCTTGCCCTTGTTGTTTTTTACGGGCTTATAAACAAAGGTAACGGGTACAATCTCTTTCTCCCCGTTAAGCATTTGTATCATCGTTCCTTTATCATCCTGGTGCTGCCTGCCTTCTACTGCTATTTTCAGTGCCGACTCATCACCAGGTTTTGCAAGGGTAAAGATTTCCCGGTAAGATTTCCCTGCCAGGTCTTCAGCCTGTTTATTGATCAGCTTTAACAAATGAATATTAGCTGTTTCAATGGTCATACTTTCCGCATGAAGTATACAAATGCCCACAGGTGCGTGGAGCATGATCGAATATAAATCTTCCTCGCCGGCTATCTGCATATAAGTAATAAGTAATTTCTTATGGATAAATATAAGTTAAATACAAATTAAGGAGATTAAAAATATTTAATTTACAGGTTATAAAAATTGACAGGCAATTGGTATTGAACGTGGGGGAGCTTTACCGACAGCGCTTATTTTTTTGGCAGCTGGCCGCTCGGCGGCACGTTGCCTTTCGATGTGGTATCTCCGCTTAAGGAATCCTGTAGGTGTTGTTTCCTTGCACTGTTTATGGTGCTTGTGTCGGAGATGGATGGCCCGCCGCCCCTGTTTACACTGCTGCTATCGGTAGAGCCACCTATTTTTCTATTTCGATCGGCAGGATTACAGCCGGTGCTGACGTAGAGCAACAGAGCGACCGCAATAATTAGATTTGTTGTTTTCATGGTGATGCTATTATAACGTTTAAAAAAGGTGATTGTCTTTTACTGCTAAACAAGCCTGTCTGCCCGGAGGAAGATAACTGATGCCGCTCTTGGGTTTACTTTTATCAGATGTCACCTTATCCGTTTACTACTTCGCCGCCGTTAACATGGATTACCTGGCCTGTAATAAAGGAAGAGTCGTCTGAAGCCAGGAAAACATAGGCGGGTCCAAGCTCAGAAGGCTGTCCGGCACGTTTCATAGCCGTTTCACTGCCAAACTTTTTGATCTTTTCTTCGTCGAAGGTGGATACAATAAGCGGTGTCCAGACGGGTCCGGGCGCTACGGCGTTAACGCGGATCCCTTTTTCTGTCAGGTTGGTAGCCAGTGATCGCGTAAACGTGGTGATAGCGCCTTTGGTTGATGAGTAATCAATAAGCGAAGGCGAAGAGCGATAGGCCGTTACCGAGGTTGTATTGATAATGCAATCGCCTGCATGCATATGATCTAATGCAGCTTCTGCAAAATAAAAATAGGCAAATATATTGGTGCGGAAGGTAACATCCAGTTGCCCGGGGTCAATCGCCCTAACGTCTTTTTGCGGAAACTGCATACCTGCATTATTCACCAGGATATTCAGCTTGCCAAATTCTTTTATAGTTTGTTGTACCGCGTGTTTGCAAAAGGCGGGGTCTTTTACGTCTCCTTTAATGAGCAGGCATTGCTGACCTGTTAATTCAACCAGGTCCTTTGTTATTTTGGCATCTTCATCCTCATCCAGGTAAACAATGGCCACATTGGCACCTTCCTGCGCAAAATGTACACTTACCGCGCGGCCAATCCCACTGTCGCCTCCGGTAATCAGGGCTATTTTTCCCTGCAACTTGCCGGCAGCTTTATAGTTGTCTTTAATGTATTCCGGAGCCGGATGCATCTTTGCTTCAATGCCTGGCTGCCTGTCCTGTTTTTGCGGTGTTTCTTCTTTGGTTATCATAAATTCTTAAAAAAAAAATTTGTTGTTGAGTTGATTAAATAAAACGGAATGCCGACTCTTATTAGAAGTTGTTTAATTAAATAATGATTTTTTTTCTTAAATGTTTATAATATTGAAAAAATTAGAAAATGTTTTGTAAGCACGGGAGTGCAGATCTAATAAACTTTCTTTAAAATCGATCGATATAAAGCTCTCGAAAAAGGGGGGGGAAGTCAGCGGTATTAAAAACGCCTGGGCAACTGTTTAGTAAAAGCCGTCATCAGCAGGATGACGGCCGGTAGCATTGTTTTTTTTAGTATTTCAGACTCTGTTATTATTATCAGGATAAGTACTCCATTGCGCCACGCCTTCGGGTTCAGAGTCCTTTACTTCTGTGCTTTTTTCCTGGCTCATTTGCTTATTCAGCTTTTCGGCCTGTTTAAGTTCCCTCGCCTTATCATCTTCCAGTTGGGTGAGGCCCTGTGTTTCCCTTACGTGCTTGACCGGGTCAGCTATGTAAATGAATTCTTTTTTCAAATCGGGCATTTCGCCTTCATTCCAGGGGCCGTGAACGTCGGCACCATTAGACATATTGAAATACTGCTGTGTAAAGCGTGGATCGGCTGCCAGTACCCCTGGTGGAAAGTTAGGCTGGATATCGTTTAAAGCCGCTTCGAACATCTTGTAATGCGCCACTTCACGGGTCATCAGGAAGGACAGTGTTTCGTGGATGTAAGGATCATTGGTGAACTTCATCAGGTGTTCATAAACCAGTTTGGCGCGTGACTCTGATGCAAGATTACTGCGAAGATCGACGGTCAGGTCGCCATTTGAATGGATATAACTGGCACACCATGGTATACCCTGGCTGTTGCGGGGCGTAACACCGCCGCCCGTAATAACGCCAAACTGTGGATTGGCGAATACTGCCTGGTGAATAATATCTTCTTTGGCAGCTTTACCATTCAAAACCTGCATGATCTCGGAACTGTCGGCAGCATTCTTAAGCTCGCCATTAACGCCCTTGAGGAGCATTTGAATAGTGGCGCCAACAATTTCAAGGTGACTGAATTCCTCGGTGGCGATATCCATCAGCATATCATATTTGTCGGGGTATGGTACCTTGGCACCAAAGGCCTGCGTGAAGTATTGCATGGCTGCGGCCAATTCGCCATTCTCTCCGCCAAACTGCTCCAGTAATAGATTGGCAAACTGTGGGTCGGGGCGCGACACGCGCGCGTTAAATTGTAGTTCTTTTACATGGTGAAACATAACATTTGATTTTAGAGTAGATAGTGTTATGATACAACCATGGGCAATGTTTTATGTTTTATAATTTAATAAATTTATTTAATATGAAAATATAAGTAATCTATTTTACAAATCGTTAATATGATTACTGTTTCAATAAACTACAAAATTTGAGCATCGACTGCGGAGTAATACTCCAGTTAGGGGCTTTAATATCACCCCAGGCTTTGGGGTTGTCATACAAATTAAAGTAGCAAACGCCAAAAATATGAGGGTTTGCATTTATTGTTTCAGCGGCATCGACAAGCCATTTGTCCTGGAAGCTTTCTGATCCCTTTACACCAAATTCGGTTATGAATAAAGGCTTATCAAGAAACCTCATCCGAAAATATTTTCGGTTAAATATGGTGCTGAAGGCTTCCTGCTTATCCTGGTCGGTAATGTTTTTATCCGGCAGCCCGTAAATGGCTATACTGATATAATCTACTACATCGCTTCCGGGCCAAAAATCCGCCGAGCCCCGGTCGCCGGCTGGTCCCCAAACCTTTCTGACATTTTTGCCCGGCCCTCCGTCAAACTGCATAAAATATCTGAAGGCATTGATGTAGTTAACCGGATCCTGGCTTTGCCACTTGTACCGGTGGATAGGGATCTCCATTTCATGCATCCATCTGAGATAGACGATGTTCTGTGTGGCAGAAATTATATTAAATAGTTTTTTGATCTGCTTGTTATAACGGCCGTTTAAAATACTTTCCGTGACAGCAGTATCCGGTATTCCGCTGGTGTCACGCCATGGTTCCATGGTTACAATAACATCATGGTGACGGCTAATGACCTCCGAGAATTTTTTCTCAAAATCGCCTCTTTCAACTTCGCCCCAATCTGTAAAAAGATGTTCTACACTAATTCTTGGTTGATTAAGCAGTTTTTTATTTGGATCAAATACCCCAATCTTGAGCGAGGTCCTTACCGGCTTTTTAGCTGCACTATCCACGTAGTTGTCGGCACTGTATACGGTATTCCGGTATTTTATAAAGTAGTCTTTTTGTTCGTTTAGCCAACTGTATTTAAAAGGTATTTTTCCGGCATTATCAATGATTAATACCGGTTTGTCTATAAACCTTAAGCGATGAAGCTTATGTTTTAACATATCAGAAACCGTACTGTCTTTTGGATAAAAGTGAGTGGTATCTTCTGATTTGCTTCCAAGGGTTATACTTACATAATCAACGGTCTTATTTCCGGGCCAGTATTCGGTATCACCGGGATAACCTGAGGGCCCCCAGATGATTTGTGCCTTTGGGGCAATCATTTTAATTTTTTTTGAAAAATAATTAAATGAAGTAATATAGTCTTTAGGCGATTTATATTGCCAGGGAAATACACTGGCCGGTACTTCCATGTCAGGATTCCAGCGGATAAAAACCTGATGGTGACTTTTTGCCGCCAAAACAGCCAGCTCATGGATCTGCTTATCAAAACCTCCATTAAGCACTTCAGTTAAAACGTTGTTTTTATAATCTACGCCTTTAAGCCAGGTTTCCACGGTAATTAATACATCATTGTTAGCCAAAGCTGTTTCAACATTGCCCCGGCTTGACCTTATAGCTGTATTTTTGAACACTGCCGTGTAACAAATAATGGGTTTGGCCGGTAAGGTATCACTTAAATTCCTGCGGTTAAATATACCAACCACCTGTTCGTTGCTGCGGTAGTAGTCATTTGTAAAATAATCACTGCGAAAAAGTTTAATGCCCCAAAAGGATATAACGAAGATTATACCTAAACTGATCGCTAAATAAATCTTTACGGATTTTTTTTTCATGACGATTAATTTTGAAGAGGGGTATTTAATGTTGCGTAGTCAACAGTTACATTATCTCCATCGGTTGCCACAAGGTACAGCCTGTATCTGTCATCATTTTTTGGGATTGTAACGTAAACGTCCGGACTGCTTCCTACCTTTTTCATGCCGGTAGCATTGCCCCAATTATCTGTTTTGACAAGATACCATTCAAATTTCAATCCGGTTTTTAAA
Source organism: Mucilaginibacter sp. R-33 (assembly GCF_049949235.1). Classification (NCBI taxonomy): domain Bacteria; kingdom Pseudomonadati; phylum Bacteroidota; class Sphingobacteriia; order Sphingobacteriales; family Sphingobacteriaceae; genus Mucilaginibacter; species Mucilaginibacter sp. R-33. Next base: position 2,497,017 of record NZ_CP188089.1, on the reverse strand, counting down.
TACGCGGCGATGTTCCAGTGGCCGTAGGAAAATACGAGGGCGTTATAGCGCAGGGATGCCCCGGGAGTAGTTGTTAATGCAGGTTTTAGTATTTTAATATCGGGCAAATTATAGATAGGTGTATTGCCATTCCAGTTCCTGCTTATTTTATAAAGGTAACGTTTATTTCTGCCCCATACGTCTTTTAAACCGTCAAACGTGACAGCGTTGCCGCTTTGTTGATCCTGCCAGTTAGCGTAAAAAATTCCGCCGGAATGCTGTACACCTTCGAGTGCACCGGGATCAGTGCAACTGAAAAAATACGGCGTTTTAAAATCACGGCTAACATATTTCAATGACAGTTTATTATCAACAATTACTCCGAAAGCATCAATTGCCGGTATTTGCCCCTTTAATATTTGCATAGCAGGGTGGAGTGTGGCGGAGGATAAAAGGTCGATGGTTAATGGCCTTGTTGGGTCTTCATGTTTAATTTCATTTACCAAACGTTTTAACAAATTGATATAATGCTGTTGGGCCTGGTACAACTGTGGCCCATGATAAAATTGAGATAGTTGCTGGTAAGTACTATTGCCTAAGTTCCAGGCACTGATGTTAGGGTTTGATTTATTTTTATTTATGGTGTTAAGGATGATATTGAACTGCTCGTGCAGGTAGGTAGTATCATTAATGAAGCTTGATGGGGCAGGCACCCAGAAGCTATAATTAATTTTTAAGCCCTTTTGTGCTGCTGCTTCAAAAATTGAGTGGTCGTAAATATTAGGTCCATATATTTTTATGGTATTTATCCCCGCTTTTCTAATGTCTTCAAAATCATTAACTATCATTTTTTTGGTTAGAGGAGCTATGTTCTTGTACCAGTAGTTTCCTTTAGAGTAGATTACGCCTTTTACTGAAGAAAAAAATGGAGGGTTTACTGATAAACGTTTTTGACCGGTAACTGGATCTTGTTCAATAATATTTGTCGAAGTATCTGAAAACTTTCTCGAAGTGCTATTGTAAAGTCGCGATTGCCTGATCAATTGGGATAACCCGGTGGTATCTGATGAGGAGATGAACTCAGCAAAAGACTTTTTGCTATTATCATTCTTTGCGTCGAAACCACGCGCAACATTAAAGTTTGCGTCTTCATCCGATTCCTGAGAAGCATATATGCAGATGCCAACAACTAATATGCTAAGTATCAGGCTAATCTTCCTTACACCGAAATATATTTTTCTTCTTAACAGCCAAAAAAATACTTTAACATGCTGTATTTTTGAAACAACTGTAAATAATATTGCATGTTTATCCAGGTAGGCCTGAAACTTGAGTTCCGAACTCGCGATAAGCATAAATATCATGAACATACAGTTCAGACCAACGATGCCGGACATGAAAAGTGTATAAGGGTTCCAATCGTTGTAAAGGCCGTAAATAATAGCTGCAATGGATACAACCAACACTACAATATTGGGTAAGTTGTTTTTTAAATTTTTTTCATCTTTGACATCCTTTGGGGTTGCTATGTAGGGAACGTTCTTCCTGATAATAGTATAGACAAAACCTAATATGAAAACCCACCATGTACCTATGAGCAGTAATCCCCCCACCACGTGAAACCCCCGCTCATTATCCTCCATTACCCATTGCTGAACAAAATGCCTGATCAGAACTACTGAAGTTATAAAAGGAACACTGATAACTAAAAATTCAGAAAAGTCCATCCTTAACGGAAAAGCATCTGTGAACAGGGATATGACCGGAATTGAAAAATTAATAAGAAATACAAAACCAGATAGGTAAAATAGAGGTAAAAGGCCGTAATGAAGTTTCTGCCGCCAGTTGAATTTTCTAAAAAGTTTAACGTAGGAAGTCACAAGAAGCTCAAAAACACCCCGCGACCATTTCAACTGTTGCTTATAGTAAGCCGATAAAGTAGCCGGAACCAGGCCCCGGGTCAATACAGCGGGTACATAAACAGATTTCCAATGGCGTGCATGGAGCTGCATTGCCGTATGCATATCTTCGGCCAGCCCGGCAGCATGCCCGCCAATGGATTCCAACGCTGTTCGCCTGAAAGTACAATTGGCGCCTATAGCCTGCACGGTGCCATAACTGTTCATGCACATCATCATCGGGCCGTAAAACTGATAGGTTTGTTGCGCGGCGCCTTTAGCTATCCATCCAATGTCATGATTGTAATAGGCCTGCACAATTTGCACATAACCAATTTCCGGGTTATCAAAATGAGCTATTATCGGATCCAGAAATTCGGGTACGGGTATATGGTCAGGATCAAGAATTACACATAGTTCGCCTGATGACTGGGCTAATGCGTTATTAATATTGCCGGCTTTGGCGTTGATCTTTTTAGTTCTTGTTATGTGATGAACACCCAGTTCTTTACAAACTGATTTCAGGTAAGGATCATCGGCCTCGTCACATAAAAAGGTTTCATGAGGATAGCGTATAGCCTGAATTGCAGTAAGTGTTTCAACAATCATTTCATATGGTTCACCTGCGCAAAACGTGGTAAATATGTCTACCGTATATTGTTTCGTTATGGGTAAAGCAGGCGGAACGCTTATTGACCAATAATGATACCACTCATATATTACCTTAAAAAAGGTATAAATAAAGGTTGATATTAATAGCCAATATAGTGGCTGATAACCAATAACTGATTTTCTGAGCAGGCTATGTATTAAAAAAAACATACAAAGCAAACCGATGATAATCATCAGCCTTAAATAAAATAATTGCCGTTTGGAAGGTGGTTTTATAGTATTGTTCATGGATTCTTTAATACATAAAAGGGAGTGTTTGAGGTAGCAAAAGAGCCCTTTTGATCATATACATAAACCAATAAGCGATAAGGGCCTTCTGTGGCGGGTGCTTTAAACTTCAAGTCCGGCCCGCTTTGCCCGATTATTAAATTTTTAATCTCCTTTGGTTTCTTTTGGTTAAAAACGCCATTGGGTTTGAACCAATCCTCCGCAAATATTTGCCATTTAAATGTTAAGCCGGTGGTATCAGGATCTTCAAGATACACTTTGCTGTTTATTGTTATGCCAGGTTTAAATAAGATATTGTCCCTGGCACCTTTTCCATCTACCAGCATATATTTCAATGCAGGGGCCTTCTTAGGCGCTTTTTGGCCCGTCCAGATATAACGCATCACCTGAACGGCCTCGGTTTCAGCGCCATTTTCATCAAACAGACTGAACCAGGTTGGCGTTAGTTCCTGTTTTTGACCCCAATAAAACACCATCGACCCCAGAAACCTGGAGTTATTAACCGGCATATACTTTTTATAGGTATAAAGATATTGCTCAGCCTTTTTTGTACTGGTATTTTCAATATAAGCCCCCCAGGCATTTTGATTGTCCGCGACCCAGGGCCCTTCAATTCCCCATTCTGTTATCAGGAACGGGCCATCCCAAAACCAATTGAATTTTTGAAGATCTTCATTTAATGTTTGTATCGAGCCAAAAACATTAAACGAGATGAAGTCAATCTTCGTCCGCAGCTTAATATTGACAATGTTTTTCTTTTGAAAGGACATAATGGTTGTGGTAACCGGATGCTGTGGGTCGTCCTGATGGATCATATCAACCACATCATTAAATATCGTATAAAACTGATTGTATTTCGGTTTGTAAGGGAATGCAAGCTCATTGCCCACGCACCAGCTCAAAAGCGCGGGATGATGCTTAAATCTATTAACAATCCCGGCAATTTTGGTAACATGGGCACTGGCCTTCGGGGTTTTATAAAAGTCATCTATACTTTCGCTTGGTGGCATTGGCAAACCTGCTATTACAGCTAAATGATGGGCCTGTGCCGAATCTAAAATACTTCCTAAATTTAAGGTGTCCCAAACCCTTATCGTATTGCCTCCGGCCTCGTTTAACTGTTTTAAATTTGTAAAACCGGAAGCTCCTTTTATGAAAAATGGCTCACCATTACGGTACAGCGAATATTTGCCATTCTCATTTTTGATGTAAACTCCATTGTTATTGACATTACGAGGCTGTGAGCGATTACAAGAGAAAGAGAAAAGGCAAAGTATCAGACAGCTAATAATTAATCGTAAAAGAGGACATCTCATAAATAGTAGTTCGGTTCAATTAAAAAAAGCAAACGATATTTTTGTAGTTATATAAAACTCTTCGTATTTGAATAAAAAGAAATTCCAACTGGAGGTTTCGGTTCATGTTGCGAATATTCAAAAAATCATGTAAATATTGACTGTATACGGAAAGTATAATTAATAGTTTATATGTAGATCAGGAATTAAGAGAAGGGGGCCAGGTGTTAGCAGATACACCTTACCGCCGGTATGATTGGAGGCCATTTGCAGGATAAATTGCCCGAATTTTATAGAACGTAAAGGTAAGGCTACAAGAAATGATGTGTATATTGTGCCTGATAACTTAAATCGTCAGTGCGCGTTTTACTAAGGCAAATTAGTAGCGGGCAAATCCAAAATACAGATACATGTGAAACCGGAAAAGCATGATTATGACGCAGTAATAGTCGGTTCGGGGCCAAATGGCCTTGCGGCAGCCATATTGTTGCAACAAAACGGACTTTCGGTGTTACTGCTTGAAGGAAAAAGTACTATTGGCGGCGGTTTACGTACTGAAGAACTAACCCTGCCTGGTTATAAGCATGATGTTTGTGCAGCTATTCATCCGCTGGCAGTTGGTTCGCCGTTTTTTGAAACCCTGCCACTGCATGAGCACGGCCTTGAATATATTTATCCCACAATATCTGCAGCGCACCCCTTTGATAATGGAACGGCCGCGGTACTTAAAAAATCCATTATTGAAACTGCCACTCTGTTGGGTGCCGACAGGGATACCTACATCAAACTGATGGCCCCCCTGGTAACTTCGTGGCCCGGTTTGGCGCCTGATGTTTTAGGCCCGCTTATTTTTCCAAAACATCCGGTCCACCTGGCTGCTTTTGGGCTGGCTGCTTTAACTTCAGTAAACTATTTGGCCAAGCGCTTCAAAACTGAGGAAGCCAAAGGGCTTTTAGCCGGGATGGCTGCTCATGGCATTCTACCGCTAACAAATCTTACCACATCGGCAATTGCTTTAGTGTTGATGGTTAACGGGCATCTAAAAGGCTGGCCGGTGCCTAAAGGTGGCTCGGTAAAAATAGCGGAGGCATTGGCGTCATACTTTACATCAATAGGGGGCAGGATAGAAACCAATACTTACATCAATAATTTTGATCAGCTGCCATCGGCAAAAACAATTTTGTTTGATGTTACGCCAAAACAACTGCTGCAAATTGCCGGGCATAAATTTTCATCATTGTATAAATGGCAACTGGAACGTTATCGTTACGGAATGGGGGTTTTTAAAGTTGACTGGGCGCTTGACGATGTTATTCCGTTTAAAGCAGGAGAGGCCCGACAAGCAGGAACGGTACATATTGGCGGTACGCTGAAGGAAATTGCTGCGTGTGAACAGCAAATCTGGGACGGTTTGCACCCCGAAAAACCATTTGTACTGCTGGCCCAGCAAAGCCTTTTTGATAATACCCGTGCACCCCAGGGCAAGCATACCGCCTGGGCATACTGCCACGTTCCCAACGGATCAAACAAAGACATGACCGATTTTATCGAAAAACAAGTGGAGCGTTTTGCCCCTGGTTTCCGCGAACGTATCATAAGCAGGCATACTTTTAACACAGGGCAACTGGAAAACTATAACCCTAATTATATCGGAGGTGATATTAACGGCGGGGTAATTGACATTGGCCAGTTGTTTACCCGGCCGGTATTGCGCCGCTCACCATACCGCACATCGGCAAAGGGGATTTATATCTGTTCATCATCCACACCGCCGGGAGGGGGGGTACATGGGATGTGCGGCTACCATTCGGCCAAACGCGCTTTAAAAGATCTATTTAACATCAGCATTCAATCATAATTATTAATCAAAGCTCAGGAGCCGCAGCAGCTCTTCGTACCTAAAATGACGTTAGGCTTCGCAAAGCCGTGCGCCACCGCACCGGTATTATTTAAACAACACATAATAAAGGCAAAGCATCGTTGAAACTTGCTTGAAACAGCTCCTTAGGTGTTTCAACGCCACGGTTATCTGGTTTTCAACCGTTCGTTTGGATATTCCTAAGCGGACGGCGATTTCCTGGTTACTCAGGTTTTCCATGCGGCTCATATAAAATATTTCCTGGCATCGCTTGGGCAACTTCTCCAGGTAATAACTCAGTTCCTGTAACAATTCCTGGTTTTTGATCCGGAAGTCACCCTGGTTGTAGTCGGGGAAACTGCCTGCTTCCAGATTATCCAGTTCCAGGACGACCAGGGGCTTCGCTGCACGCATACGATTATAAACCTGGTAGCGGATGGCCGAGAGCAGAAAATTGGGGACAGATTCTATTTCCAGTTGGCGCCGGCGATCCCAGATATTCAGGAAAACATCATGTACCGCTTCTTCACTATTTTCACGGTCTTTCAGGTACCGGAGGGCAGTCTTATATAATCTTACCCAGTACCGGTCAAAAAGTACGGCGAACGCGTACTCATCGTCATTACGTACGGCAAGCCACAGCTCCTGATCACTAATATGAGAATTGTACATACAATTGGTTGGATAAAAGTAGGAAAAGCCGGTTAAAATTATTTAACATTTAAGCCTGAGTGGGAAAAAAAGTTAGAAATGTATGTGTGTGTCGTCATAAAATTTACACTAACACCATATAAACCTGCAATTGCAACCTGATGATAACTAAAAACGAGTTCCTTGCGCTGTATGAAAAATATATGAGCGGTCAATGTACTGATGCTGAAAAACAGCTATTGGATGCATACCGCGATGAAATGCAGTTGGCCGACGAGGTTTGGGATGATGAAGAGGTTAGTGAAGCCGATGTACATGCGCGGATTTGGAAAAAATTAACTGAAAGCAGGCAAAAGGCTACCGTCATAAAACCTCTTAAACAAACAAGCTACAAATGGCTATGGGCGGCTGCTTCATTAGTTGCTATAGCTGTATTGGCTGGCTTGCTGTTTATGCCTGTTAAAAGGGATAATACGACAGGTACCATAGCTAAGAATACTAAAACAACCATATTACCCGGAAGCAACAAGGCGTATCTTACTTTGGCCAATGGCAATAAAATAGTACTTGATGATGCCAAAAATGGCCAGCTGGCAGCTGGGGCAGGCGTAAAAGTAAGTAAAGCAGCCAACGGTGTAGTGGTTTATAAATTTGACAAAAAGCCCGCGGAACAACCACATGAGGGCGTCCCGCGGATCAATACCATTACTACCCCCCGTGGCGGCCAATACGAGGTTATATTGGGCGATGGCACCAGTGTAAAGCTCAATGCGGCCTCTTATATAAGATTCCCGGAGTTTTTTAGCGGCGCTACCCGCGAAATTGAATTGAACGGGGAGGCTTATTTCGAGGTAGCAAAAGATAAGGCCCATCCATTTATAGTTAAGGCTAATGGTACACAGGTGCAGGTATTCGGCACCCACTTTAACATTAACGCTTATAGCGATAACCCTGATATTACCACCACCCTGCTTGAAGGCTCGGTTAAAATGAGTAAAGGCACAGCCGCAATAATGCTTTTACCTGGCCAACAGGGAACTGTAAACCAAAATGGTTCATCAATAAAAGTACAAAAGGCCGATGTTGAAGCCAATATGGCCTGGATAAACGGCTTTTTTATATTTCATGATCAAAGCATTGTGAATATCATGAAGCAGGTGAGCCGCTGGTATGACGTGGATATTGAGTATCAAGATACGCAGGTTCAGGAAAATGAATTTGGCGGTACCATCTCCAAATACAAGGATATTAAAGAATTGCTTGATAATATCAAGCTTACCGGCAGTATCCACTATAAAATTGAAGGAAGGAGGGTTATCATTATGAAGTAACCTCATACTTACATAATACTATCCCAAAAAGAAGTAACCAGGAGCGTTCGCACCGCCCCTGGCTCAATGCTACGGATAGCAATCAGGTCAGTTAACGATCATTTTTTCTCACAACCAGTTATTTAACCTAACATTCAAATGTACAAAAATTCTACTGCATTAAAGCGCGGGCAGATACCCCGTGCCGTATCAAAAATATTTCTGATCATGAAATTGTCGTTCTTTTTGTGTCTGGTTTCGATACTTCAGGTAAGTGCCTCAACCACGTTTGCGCAAAGGATAAGTCTTAGTAAAAATAACGCTTCGCTTGTTGAAACGCTTAAAGACATCCACAGGCAAAGCGGATATAGCGTACTCTACAATTCCAAAATGCTAAAAAAGGCACTTCCTGTAAACGTCGACCTTAAAGATGCGGGATTGGAAGAAGCATTGCAGCAATGTTTCCGAGATCAGCCTTTTAGCTATGTAATTAATAACACTACCATTGTAGTTACCCCCAAACCCGCCGAAAAGAAACCGGTACAGGTAATAACGATTACCGGTACGGTAAAAGATCAGAAAGGCGTGTCTTTACCGGGTGTTACAGTAAAGGTTAAAGGTACCAACACGGGTGTACAAACCAATATTGATGGCAATTATACCGTTACTGTGAATGACAATAGCGCGGTGTTGGTATTCAGCTTTGTGGGTTTTGTTACCCAGGAGGTACCTGTAGGCAATCAAACCAAAATTGATGTAACGCTTAAAGAGCAAACATCGGCACTAAACGAAATTGTAGTGGTTGGTTATGGTACGCAAAAGAAAGCAAACCTTACAGGTGCTGTATCATCGGTATCCGGCGAGACATTGAATAAACGCCCAGTTGTTAACACTGCGTCTATGCTTGAAGGTCTTGCACCAGGCGTGCAGATCAACACAGGCTCAGGCGAGCCTGGAAATGAGGCCGTATCTATCCGGATCCGCGGTAACAGCACATTCAGTGGCGCCGGTTCTGACCCGTTGGTATTGATAGATGGTGTTCCCGGTAACTTCAGCGATCTTAACCCAACCGATATCGACAATGTATCTGTTTTGAAAGACGCTGCATCTGCATCAATATACGGTTCAAGGGCTGCCAACGGCGTGGTGCTTGTAACAACCAAGCAAGGCAAGGCCGGACAAATGTCTGTTACTTACGATGGTAACTTAGGGTACAACAGCCCTACCAAAATGTTTAAACTGGTGACCAACTCTGCCCAATATATGGAGATGTTTAACCAGGCACGCATCAACAGCGGCACAACAGATCCTAACTCACTTTATCCGCAGGACCAGATTGATCTGTATCGTAACGCTACAGATAGGGTACGCTATCCTAATACCGATTGGCTGAGCCTGATATTCAGGACTGCTGTAACACAAAACCATAACCTGACGTTTAACGGTGGCAGTGAAAAAACTACGTATAACGTGTCACTGGGATATGTTAACCAGGACGGTATTGAAAGGGGCTTTGATTATAAGCGATATAGCGCACGGATCAATCTGACTTCAAAGATTAACGACCATATAAAATTTGGTACCAACGTATTGTTAAAATCAGGCACCAGGGATGCTGTAGCCGGTAACCCTTCATCACCAAGTCAGTGGGATGGTTCATCTATGGACCTTTTCCTTTCGGCCATGTCGCAGGCGCCTACTTATGGTCCATATTTAGCTGATGGTAGCGGGCGGTACACCTACAAAGCTTATGACTTTGAGTATAACAATAAAAACCCGATAGCTGTACTTGATCAAAACTTCAGAAGGATCACCAATGATTATGCTGTAAATGCTCAGGGCTGGTTTGAGGTGCAGTTTACTAAAGATATTTCCTGGTATACTAAAGGTGCTGTGAACTTTAACATGGATAAGTACAAGGACTTTAAAGCTACGCTGGATGAGTATAATTTCCGCACTAATCAACTGGCAACATCTCTTGACCTGGGTAAAGGTTTAACAGATCAGGACGAGCAAACCGTATATACCAACCTGTTCAGTTACCTGAACTATGCACACAATTTTCATGGGCATAATATTAAAGCACAATTTGGTTACAGCATTGAGCAAAGTAAATATCAATATTTATCCGGATATCGTAAAAACTTTGCCGATCTGGACTTGCAGGAGTTAAACGCAGGTGGTTCTGATATTCAAAACGCAAACGGAACCAGTAACCAATGGGCCTTAATGTCTTATTTCGGTCGTGTAAATTACGACTATAAAGGGCGTTACCTTTTAGAGGGCAACATTCGTGATGACGGAAGTTCAAAATTCGCCGGTAAAAACAAATGGGGTGTATTCCCATCGTTTTCAGCCGGCTGGAGGGTTACTGAAGAGCCTTTAGTAAAAGCCATGAATTTAACCTGGTTGGATAATTTCAAACTAAGAGGTTCATGGGGACAGTTGGGCAATCAAAACATAGTAATGAACGGCTATGGTGCCAACTATCCGTATCAGGCTTTATTGAACTTTACCGGCAATTATTCTTTTGATAATTCGACACTGTTAACTGGCGTAGCTCAGCAAAACCTCAACAATCCGGCTATTAAATGGGAAACCACTACTATGACCGACATTGGTTTGGATGTAACAGTTTTCAAAAACTTTAATTTAACTGCCGATTGGTATAATAAAACAACGTCTGATATTTTAAGGCAGGCACAGGTTACCGCAGCTGTGGGCTTAAGTGCACCTACTATTAATGACGGTTCGGTAAATAACAGGGGTATTGAACTCGGTGTATCATATAATAATGTAATTACAGATGGTGCTTTAAGAGGCTTAGCCTTTAATGTAGGGGCAAACGTTGACCATAATACAAACAAACTGGTGAAATTTGGTCAAACTGAAATCAACGATTATAAAATTAACCAAAACGGGCAGCCATGGAATTCATTCTACATGCTGCAAGTTGTCGGTATCTTCCAGTCGGCACAAGAGGTAGCCAATTCTCCTAAACAGTTTTCTGACTCTACCTTACCTGGCGACCTGAAATATAAAGATGTAAACGGCGATGGTAAAATTGATCAAAATGACCGTACAATAATCGGTGGTGTTTATCCAAAATTAAACTACTCATTTAACTTATCGGCCAGCTTTAAAGGCTTTGACTTATCAGCCATGATGCAAGGCGTTTACGGTGTTAAATCTTATGTATCAGGTTGGGGCACAATACCATTTGTACAGGGATCTTCACCAACTACCGATTGGCTGAATGCCTGGACTCCTGAGCATCCTTCAGCCACTATGCCGCGTCTTTATTTCGGGCAAAGTGCACCGGATAAAATAGGCCGCAGGTCATCGTATTTCCTGCAGGATGCATCGTATTTGAGGCTTAAAAACCTGGTGTTTGGTTACACCCTGCCGTCACAGCTTACCAAAAAAGTAGGTATCAACAGGTTAAGGGTTTATTTCGCGGGCGATAACCTGTTAACCATAACCAAATTTAAAGGCCTTGATCCTGAGCGTTATGGCAGCGGAGACCAGGTGCAGTACCCGCAAAATAAAATCTACTCTTTTGGTTTGAACGTTTCCTTTTAATTAGCCCACATGAAAAATCGAATTATATTAACCATCATATTAATTACATCGCTGTTTTTAGGCGCATGTAAAAAGGCGCTTGATCTTAACCCTAACGATCAGATTGCCACCTCAACTTTCTATAAAACGAAAGCAGACTTTGACGCGGCTTTGGCAGCGGTTTACGCTTCCCTTCAGCCAGAAGAATTTTCCTATGGCATGGGCTTCAGGGATGGCTTTACTGATAACGGCTACAATCAGTTTAATTCGGGTGCTGCCAAGGACTTTGTGCAAGGCAACTTTAACCCCACTACAGGTGGTTATGAAACTGCCATTTATAACGATAGTTATATAGGTATTACAAGGGTAAACCTGTTTTTGCAAAATTTAAGTAGTTACAAAGGCTCCGATATTTCTGATAGCCAGCGTAAAACTTATGAAGGCGAGGTAAGGTTTATCCGTGCCTTTCTTTACTTTCAGCTATACAGTATTTATGGCGACGTTCCGTTGGTTACACAACCACTTGATTTGAGTAATCAAAAGCAACCTAAAGTACCTGCAGCGCAGGTGCTTGCCCAGATCATTGCCGACCTGGATTATGGTATTGCCAATTTGAACGCTGCAGCTTATTATGCTAACGGCGGCCACGCTGCAGCTTCATCTGCAAAGGCATTAAAGGCAAGGGTTTTGTTATTTGCAGCATTTGGCAGCACCGGTACGCCTGATGCCGCCATGCTAACCCAGGTACGAAACCTTTGTTTGGACTTGATGGGACAATACAAACTGAGTACCAACTTTGAGGATATTTTCAGGGATGCAACCCAGAAAAATAATACCGAGATCATGTTTTCGGTTAACTTCCTTGCGCCAAACAATACAGCTCCGTGGGACATGTATTACGGCGACTGGGATGCCTGTGCGCCTATGCAAAATATGGTAGATGCCTACGAGTGTACTGACGGACAACCATATGGCACTTCGCCATTAACCGATACCAAAAATCAATTCAAAAACCGCGATCCAAGGCTGGCTAAAACAGTATACGCCGATTCGGTATATTTTGGCCCTGGCAAAGTTCACCATCCTTCAAACCTGAGGCCTACAGGCTACGGAATTATCAAATTCCTCGAACCGAATAATATCCCTTACGGCTTTTCAACCGTTAGCCAGCAGGATGCGGTTATACTGCGTTTAGGTGAGGTGATGCTGATGTATGCAGAAGCTCAAAATGAAATTGCCGGCCCTGATGCAACAGTTTATAAAGCTATGGCCGATTTGCGAGCAAGGGTAAATATGCCGGCTTTCCCGGCCGGGTACACCAAAGATCAGATGCGTGAACGCATCAGGCACGAACGCCGTGTTGAGCTTGCTTTCGAAGGCTTGCGTCACTATGATCTGTTAAGATGGCATATTGCCGGCCCGGTACTTAACGCGGTAAAAACCAGCCTTATCAATTATCGTTTTGAGGATAAATTTTACCATTGGCCTCTGCCTCAAACAGAAATTGACAAGAGCGGAGGCGTACTTATACAAAATCCGGATTACAAATAGCAACCGGATCTTAAAAGCCAGAGGCGGCCTGTCAATGAAGCGCATGCCAAAATCTGGACAACAGTCTTAATTAATCATGTGATGAGCCCGGTATTTTATCGGGCTCATTCCTTTAGTTTGAGTTTGACCCATTCCAAAAGCTTTTAACTGTATAATTCCGTACTTTATATAAAAGCTAAAAACAGAATGCACAAGGCCCAAAGTTTAATGTGTTGATTATTAATATTATTTATGCAGCTCAATGATGTTCAAACCTGCCGGTGACCTTGTCTATCCTGATCTTATAGACGATCAGGTCGATCTTGTCGCCAATATCATACTCATTTGCGGTTATACCATGGGAGGGATGGTCTGTAGCATGTTCCACCAGTGGCATAACCCGGTGGATCAGTAACTGCATTGTCTGCTCTTGTTCCGCTATGTCTGTAATTTCTTCAAATGTACCCCAGGCTATGACACTTTTCCAGCTAAAGATGTTTTTTATATCATCAACTTCAAAACAAACTTTAGGGTTTTTTCGCATCATTTCAATTTTCTTTCCCGGACCGGAATGCGCATAGATTACGCCGTTCTTGTATACATAGTTAACGGGTACGATATACGTGGTGCCCTGGGCATGACACCCTAAACGGCCGATTACCTGCCGGCTAAGCAACGCTTCAATTTCCGGTTGTTCCAATTTTCCTAACATAACGGCGAATATTAATTGACCAAAGCTAAGCTCATCACTGTTTAAACAAAATGCTGCCGGTCAGTTAAGGGCATGATCGCCGTCACATTTGTGTCAGTATCGCTTGGGCTGTTGACGTTGTGATACATGCTATGCATCCCGATCTGCCGGCTGTTGTACATCATCGCAATCACAGGTAAATATCCCTGTGATTGTTTTTTATGTTGCTTTATTAATCAATTGAACCGGTTTCGGGTGTACAATCAATTGTATAAGTGACGGCCGTCACTATTTTAACCTGCCGAACATCGCAACTTTACCTCATAAAAATAATGTTATGAAAGTAGTTGAGGTAAGCTATGCCGCCAGTAAACGAACGGTCATTTCCCTGTTATACAATTTAAAGTTTTAAAAGCGTGAATAATAAGAGCAGCATAACTGGGATCGAAAATTTTTACGCGGTCGGAATTAATTATAAAAAATCGGACGCCCGGCTTAGAGGCCGTTTTGCAATTTCAAACGAGCAATATGAAGCCATATTGAAAGAGGCCGGTAATTATGACGTTAGCTCATTATTTATCTTGTCGACATGTAACCGTACCGAAATCTACGGAGTAACCAATACGCCAAATGAACTGGTTAACCTGTTATGCAGTGTTACCAATGGCGAAATAAAAGAATTTAAGGGTCACTGCTATAAAAAGGAAGGCCTTGGCGCGGTTGAACATATGTTTAACGTTGCAGCTGGTTTAGATTCGCAGATACTTGGAGACTATGAAATTATCGGGCAGTTTAAACAGTCTGTAAGGTTTGCGAAGGACCGTGGTTTTATCAATACCTTTTTGGAAAAGCTATATAACACTGTTTTGCAAGCTTCAAAGCAGATCAAAAATCAAACGGGCCTCAGCAAAGGAACTACTTCCATATCATTTGCAGCTCTGCAATCCATTAAGCAATATCATGCTGATGCCACAAATATTTTGATTGTAGGGGCAGGTAAAATGGGGCAGCGTACATGTAAAAACATTAAAGATTACCTGGGACAAAAGGTTCGTATTACTTTGGTTAACAGGACTGTTGATAAGGCAGAGCGGCTTGCCGAAGAAATGGATATTAGTTATGGCCATATAGCAGATTTGCCAATACTCATTTCCCATGCAGATGTTATCATCGTTGCCACCGCTTGCGCTACACCTGTAATTTTTAAAGCTGATCTTGAACATTGCAGTGAAAAACTGATCATAGATTTGGCAATACCCAACAATGTTGAACCCGCAGCATCAGAATTACCGCACATTAAACTGGTTAATATCGACCAACTCTCGCTTGTTAACAGTGAAACTATTCAGAAAAGGCAAAGCCAGGTTATTGCCGCGCGAGAGATCAACAACCATTTCATCAACAGGTTTGTTGAATGGTGCGAACTGCGAAAAAGCTGCATAGTGGTGAATGCCATTAAAAAACAGTTAACCTCCATTTGTTTAAGCCAATCCAAATCCGCCGGCTGTGTTGCGGGCTTTGTATCTTCCACGGATGAAAAAAGAATACAGCAAATATTAAACGGAACAGCGGGAAAAATGAAAGGCGTTAACAAAGCCGGCTGCCATTACCTGGAGGCTTTAAATGAATTTATGTCGCCCCCGGGTTTACCAACCAACATATTAAATCCTGAGCGAACGTTAATATAAATAACAATAGACAGCCAAGGCAGATGTTTGAGGTTATCGGATAAACGGAAGTAATATCAATTTTGCCTGAATATAACCGGGGCATGAAAGAGATTATTAAATAGCGGATAAGAAAAAGAGGATTTCCAGCGTTCAAAATATCATAGTACCTTTATTGCTAAATATTTTGCAGTATTGCCTGATACAGTACGATTTTTGTTAGTCATTGATCATCATCTTATCTGACTTCGCTATGGAAACCGCAAATCAACACCGCAGGGATTTTATTAAGACAGCCGCCATTGGGTCACTAACCGGGCTGACATTGTTATCAGCTTGTAATGACAGCGATGATGAGGAGGATCAAAAAGTATCGCCGCCCGAGGATCTTATGCAGGAGCACGGTTTACTGAACCGGGTGCTGCTTATTTATGACCATTGCAAAGGCCTCCTAATAGATAAGCAGGGTTTCCCGATGGAAGCATTGTTAAACTCGGCGGGCATTATCCGCACCTTTGTTGAGGATTACCATGAAAAGCAGGAAGAAAACTACCTGTTCCCGCGTTTTCAAAAGGCCAACCAGTTAACTGATCTTGTACAAACGTTGCTGGCGCAGCATAAGGCTGGGCGTACTATCACGGATGAGCTCATGCAATTAACTAAGTCTCAAAACCTGACCGATACGGAAAAACAGCAGCTTATTACCTTGTTGAATAATTTCAACAGGATGTACCGCCCGCATGAAGCGCGCGAGGATACCATTTTATTCCCCGCCTTCCGCAAGATCGTATCCCATCATGAATATGACGCGCTGGGTGAGGAATTTGAAAATAACGAACATAAACTGTTTGGCAAAAACGGGTTTGAAGGGATGGTTGAGAAAGTGGCCGGTATCGAAAAGTCTTTAGGCATTTATGAGCTGGCCCGGTTCACGCCAGGCACCTAACTGCAAATTGCCAACTATTTTTTGTTACCTATCGATAACAGGCTGGCATTAATGGCCACCACTACCGTGCTCACTGTCATGAGTACCGCGCCAATTGCCGGGCTTACCATAATACCCTGGTTGTACAGAACGCCTGCTGCCAGTGGCAGGGTTATCACATTGTAACCAGTTGCCCAGGCCAGGTTCTGTGTCATTTTACGGTAGGTGGCTTTACCAAACAGGATCAGGTTAACGATGTCCTTAGGATTGCTGTTTACCAGCACAATGCCGGCGGTTTCGGCAGCAATGTCACTGCCCGAGCCAACAGCAATGCCCACGTCGGCCTGGGCAAGTGCGGGGGCGTCGTTTACACCATCACCTGTCATTGCTACAAACTCGCCCTGTTGCTGCAATTCTTTGATCTTTTCCAGTTTTTCATGCGGCAGTACTTCGGCAAAAAAACCATCCATTTTCAGCTGTGTGCTAACACTTTCGGCAACCTGCTTATTATCGCCGGTCAGGAGTATCGACTTAATGCCGTTTTCGTGGAGGGTTGCTATCGCTCCATTTGATTCCTCTCTGATGGCATCGGCAAGGGCAACAAACCCGGCAAGTTTTTCATCGATCAATACAAATACCACTGTTTCGTTACTGGCCACCTTGAAATTTACCGGGAGGCTGATGCTATTTTCTTTCAGATAACCGGGACTGACCACTTTGATGTGCTTTTGCTCTGTAACCGCTTCAACGCCTTTACCTGTGATGGCTTTAAATTGTGTTACTTCGGGAAGGGTTAGTTTTCTTTTTTTAACTTCACTTAAAATGCCTGTGGCTATCGGATGTTCTGAATTGCTTTCCAATGCCCCCGCCAGCTTAAGTAATTCATTTTCGCTTTTCAGCACTCCTTCGGTAAACACCATCCTGGATACCTCAAATTTTCCTTTATTTAAGGTGCCGGTTTTATCAAAAACTATAGACGTGATCTTTCGTGCATTTTCAAAAGCAGTCCTGTTTTTAATCAGCAGGCCATGTTGCGCCGATAAGGATGTTGATTTAGCTACCACGAGGGGAACAGCCAGGCCAAGCGCATGCGGGCAACAGATCACAATAACGGTCACCATCCGCTCCATGGCAAAAGCCAGGTCGTGCCCCAGGCTAATCCATACCACGAACGTAGTTATACCGGCTAAGAGCGCAATGATAGTTAGCCAACGGGCGGCTTTATCTGCTAACAACTGCGTGTTTGATTTAGCGTTTTGCGCATCGCGGACAAGATCGATGACTTTGAACAAATAGGAATCTTTACCGCTATGTGTAACACGAACTTTTAATGAACCGTTACCGTTCACCGATCCGGCAATCACTCGCTGGCCTTTTGTTTTTTGCACCGGGGCAGATTCCCCTGTCAGCATGGACTCATTCAGGTAGCTCTCGCCATCTTCCACCATACCGTCGGCGGGTACCTTTTCGCCCGGTTTAATTAAGATCAGGTCATTTTCTTTCAGGCTTTCCGTTTTTACGTCCTCTGTAATGTCTCCTTTAAGCACGTGCGCGGCTGAAGGCATGAGCTGGACCAGCAATTCGAGCTCGCGCGAGGCACCTGCTATCGATTTCATTTCGATCCAGTGTCCCAACAGCATAATGAGAATAAGCGTGTCCAGTTCCCAGAAGAAATCCATGCCATTAAGCCCGAATACGGTAGCCGCACTGTACAGGTAAGCAACGGATATGGCGAAACCGATCAGGGTCATCATTCCGGGGTTTTTCGCCTTTAGTTCCGAAAGCCACCCGGTCAGAAAAGGCCGGCCGCCATAAAGAAAAACTGCCGTCGACAGCGCAAAAAGTATATACCGGTCGCCCGGGAAACCAATTTGCAGGTGCAGCCAGTGCTGGATCATTGGCGACAGGGCCAATATGGGTAGGGTGAATGCCAGCACCACGTAAAAACGCTTACGGAAGTCAGCGATCATGGCTCCGTGATCATGCCCGGCGTGGCCCATGTCTCCATGCCCCATACCATTCCTTTCCTGATGTTGTGGATGCTGGTGCCCTTTCATTTCAGGCATTTCGTGCTGGTGTTCATGATGCTGATGTTCCATAGTCGTTTGTGTTAATTAGCTTTACTTAATGATAACTACTAATAGGTTAATGTTAATCCGGCGCCTAAACCCATATCACTGTCATAGTGGCTGGAGAAAGAAAAATTCTTATTAACGATATAGCGCAATCCCGTGCTATATTCTTTATCGGTATTGCCTGTGATAGAAAACCGGAGCCTGCTGGTCAATGCAATATCCTCCCGGCCAAGTTGAAACCTGAGTTTGCCATTGCCATCAATACGGGCATCGGCCACAAACAGTAATGGCAAAGTGTAGGCCAAACCTGCAACTACCGTATGCCGGTTGTTTTTATTGCTGAGCTGACCGAACAGGTTTTTTTCCTGTTCATTTGTTTTTTTATAATGATAATCAAATCCTGCATAAGCATACAGCCATTGCATACGGCCAAAGTACCTTCCAAACATCGTTTCACTCTCGTATCCCTTGGTATTGTTTATTCCAAGGTGCCACATGGTAGAAAATTTCCAGCGGGTATTTGCTAAAGCCGCGTTGCCATCGCTGCCGTTTGTTTCCAGCCCCAGTTTGGCCGATGCATAGTATTTACGATCGTCGGCAGCTACTTTCTTAAAGCCAGCTGCGGGGTCGGGCACTTCGGGGTTAGGCGGCGAGTTTTCGTAACTGAAGATCCGCCCCATACCGCTCATCATATGGTATAGGATATGACAATGGAAAAACCAGTCGCCACTTTCGCTGGCACGGAATTCGATGGTGTCCCTTTCCATCGGCATAATATCCAGGGTGTTCTTCAGCGGCGAGTATTCTCCCTGTCCGTTTAATACCCTGAAATAATGCCCGTGAAGGTGCATAGGATGACGCATCATGGTATTGTTATAGAGAATGATACGAACATTTTCTCCCCGCTTAATCAGGATCTTGTCAGATTCCGAAACGGTTTTGTTGTTGATCGTCCAGATATAGCGGTTCATGTTACCGGTTAATTCAAAATTGAACACTTTGGTAGGGCCGGTTGGAAGCGTTGTCGGTTGAAGGGCTTTCAGCATACCATAGTTCAGGGTAACCGGCGGCTTGCCTTTGTCAAGTTCGGGATACATCACGGTGTTCATGTCCATTACCTGGGTAGTCATCTTCATTCCTTCCATTTCCTTCATGTTACCGTGCATATCCATCATATCATTCATCATTTTCATGCCGGCAAAATATTTCAGCTTAGGCAGCTTTTTAGCGGCGTGTTTAGCACCGCTGCCCAGCCAAAGCGACGTATATTTGGTACGATCTTCGGGTGTCGCCAGGAACTCATAACTGCCATCGGCAGGGATAGTAACTATCAGGTCATACGTTTCTGCAACGCCTACGATCATCCGGTCCACCTCAACAGGCTGAACATCTTCGCCGTCATTGGCAACAACTTTTAGTTTGCCGCCCGCCCAGCCAAGCCAGAAATAGGTAGAAGAACTTCCGTTAATTACCCGCAGTTTCACCTTGTCGCCGGCTTTAAATTCGGGAGCTTGGTTTTCGGCCTTGCCATTGCTGAAAAAACGGTCGTAGTAAACATCGCTTACATCCATAGCCGTCATGCGTTTCCATTCATTGGCCAGCTTTGTTTTGAAATGTCCGGTTTGTATCGCCTGCAAATAATTCTGGGTACTGCCTTTACGGATGGCATACCAGTCTGTGGCATTATGGAGCCGGCGCTGTACCTGTTCCGGGTTTTCATCGGTCCAGTCGCTTAGCAGCAGGGTATATTCCTTTAAAGGGGATGGCTGTTTTTTATGAATGATAAATGCCCCGTACAGCCCGCTTTGTTCCTGCGTCATCGTATGGGAGTGGTACCAGTAGGTTCCGTGCTGCACCAGCGGAAATTTGAACAGGTGCGTTTCACCAGCCTTGATGGGCGTGGTAGTTAGATAGGAAACACCGTCATACCGGTTGGGCAGGATCAGCCCGTGCCAGTGGATAGAGGTTTCCATCATCATTTCATTGTGCACATAGATCTCGGCAGTATCGCCTTCGGTAAATTCCAGTTCGGGTGCAGGGATACTGCCATTTATAGCCATAGCCGGCCGCTGTTTGCCGGTATAGTTAACGGTGGTATCATTGATATATAAGTGGTAAATCTCCCGGTTACCTGTTTTGGTGAAAAACGGAAGATGCTTGCTCTGACCGGCAGACTCCATTTTCATCCCCGAATGTTGGGCAATGGAACTGACAACAGGCAGCAAAAAAAGGAACAATAAAATAAACTTCTTCATAGTATTAAAATATAAGGCCGGAGTATATGCCCCGGCCCTTTAATTACTTAGCTGCAGGTAGAGTTTCTTTTACAGCGCCACAGGTTAACATTTGATTGCCGTAGTAGGGATTTTGAATAGCGGCAGTTTCACTTAACCAATATGATTTTTTCATCGGACAATAGTCGCGGTAAACAGGGGCATTGTTCAGTTTGATTGCCTGTACGGTGGCGAACATGTTTTCTGAAAGGCTGGCAAAATGTTCACGCTGATGCGTGATGTCATCGCTTTCCGAAATATGACGGGCATCGAACTGCAACTTATCCGCATATTTTGTCCAGGTAGTTTTATCGGCTGCTGAAAGCTTGTCGACCGGAAATGAACTGATTGCAGCCAGCAACATTTTGGCTTTGGCATTGGTTGCAGACGCGTCGCCGCTGATCAGGGCGTTTTTTACGCCATAATAGGCCGAAAGTACATCCGCTTTGGATGAAGTGTTTTGTGCTTTAACCTGGTTAAAAGCAAATAACATGATGATGGCGAAAACGAAAATTTGAATCTTTTTCATGATATAGAAATGGTTAAGTAATGAATATCATTTCCCGCCGTAGCAGGAAACTATGAATTAAAGAAGTTTTAGGGTTGCAGGATAGCCATAAGAAAGCTACCAGGCTTCGGATTGAAGCAAAAGGAAAATCAAATGCGGAAGTTGCAGTTGCGTAAAAAAACAGGTAGGGTAGTGACAAGCGGCGGTGACTGTCCAACCGGATGACTAATTTTCAGCGGCAGGTAATTGTAAGGCACCAACCCGAAAAGCGGTATAACCAGCAATGCGGGGCTTGTTCCCAGGCTAATCTGGCTGTATGTTAGTGAACTGCTCTTTTCCGATTTCAGTTGCTGGTGTTTATCTGTACAGCATTTTTTTGCAGCCTTGCCATGGTAGTTCATACCGCAAGTATTGCATTTTTTGCCCTGCTCATCATGCCACAACGCAACTTTGACCAGCCTGCCCATGCAGTACTGATAATGCAATGTTGCACCCGAAGAAACCCCGAGGTACAGCACAGCTAAAAAAGTTACGAACAGTTTCTTCATCACGGTACAAATATGAGCAAATTAGTAAAGTGTTGTTTATAGAATTTCTTTTTCTTTTTATGTTTTTTTGGGATAGATCACCTTCCAAACATAGAATAAACCATCCTTGCAATAAATGATAACCATTACTTTTTTACATGCTGATGATCAATGATTTGCTTTTTTAAATGCCGGTACTTTGGAAAAAAAAACAATCATGAAAAAACTAATCACAGCTATTTTGTTTATTACAGCTGCGCTATTATGGAATAGCGTACCTGCATTTGCGCAAATAGAACCTAAGAGTGTTCCTGCCAGCGAAATTCATATTAATAAAAAAGGTGAAATCCATGATCACGGTGGTACGCTGCTCGGGTATATCAGCAAAGATGATATCGTAAAAGACGCCCAGGGCAACAAGGTTTATTTTATTGACCGGGACGGTAACGTAATCGATGCCAAGGGCAATAAACTGGGCAAAGCCAGGAAAGACGGTTTTTATTTTAATAATGAGGGTGAAACCGTACTTAAAGTTAAGGATAAAGATGCCGAAGAATGCGAAATCCTTGATCCCGCAGGACATAATTTTGGCACGGCGCACAAAAATTATAAGCTGCATGCGTGCGCAGCGCATTGTTTCTGGCTGAAAAAGAAAAGTACGCCACATCCGGCGCATTAATTAAAGGGAGTATCACAACATACTCCCTTTTCTGTTTGCTAATTCAACGCTGCTAATCATCGCTTTCATAGTTGTTGTTTTTGAGCGAGGGTTGTATCCCCACTGTCCTGCTCAGTCCGTAGTTAAATATGACGGAGATCATTTTTGTTTTTGATTGTTTACCCTTATCAGATTTCATCCGGCAACGATATTTGTACTATAAAATATTCAAACGATGGAAGCACTTATCGAAGACACCGAACTGGAATTTGAACTTCAGGAAATTTACCTCACTGGTAAACAATGGCTGGCAGACCTGGCCTTCATGGATAATGAGCATGCCTTTTTAACAAAACTGCTGGCTGGCGAAAAAAGCCCGGCCAGGCATATGGAAGAAGGGCTGCACTCCGCTATGCTTGAGCAACATGACCTGCATAAAGATATTCTTCATTTCATAAACAAAATAGAACAATTGATCGTTGTTCCGGGAGCTGTGATCGGGTTATCGCTGATAGATGACTTTATTAGTTTACAGATCAGGGTAGGGGGCGCTTTATTGGCAATGAAGGACCTTAAATTGGCGTTTACAGGCATAAGGCGGGCTGCTTAGTTCCACAAGAAAACTTAATTTATAAAGGTTTTGACAAAAAGTATTTATATCACTTCGGCCGAACCCTATAGCGGCAAATCAGTTATTGTATTGGGCCTGGTGGCTATGCTGCTTGGCCGGGCACAAAAGATAGGTTATTTGAAACCCATTATACCGTTTGGCCCGGAAGAGCAGCCAGATACCCATATTGAAACGGTTTTGGCACATTTTCAACTACCGCAAACTTATCGGGATACCTATGTATTTACCCGGCAGGAGGCTATGCAGCAGATCAAAGATCAGCACCAGGGCGACATGATCGACGCGATTATCGCACGGTTTAAGGCCTTAGAAGCGACGTGCGATTTTACTGTAGTTGAAGGGAGTGATTTTGAAGGGCAGGGAACGGCATTTGAGTTTGAAACTAACCGGCTCATCGCCAAAAATCTGAACTCCCCCGTCTTACTCCTTGTATCGGGCGTGGGGAAAACCACTGCCGAAATCGTTCAGGATGCGCTGAATTTCAGGCAGGCTTACCAGGTGCAGGATATTCAGGTATTAGCGGTTGTCGTCAACAGGGTACAGGCCGATCAGGCTGCAGATGTACAACAATTGCTGCGTGCGCAATTGTCCGAAAATATACTTATCGCCGTTGTACCCGCTGATCCGGGCCTGGAAAACCCAACTGTTCGCGATATTTTTGAAAAGTTGGACGGCAGGTTGCTGTTTGGTAGTGAACACCTCGGAAACCAGGTTGATAACTTTGTGACCGGCGCCATGCAGGTGCCCAATTTTTTGAATTATCTGAAGGAGAATGTTTTGATCGTTACACCTGGCGACAGGGGAGATATTGTCATCAGCTCGTTGCAGGCCAATCAATCTGCCAGTTATCCCCGCGTGGCCGGCATTATACTTACGGCAGGTGCAGTTCCGGAAGAACCGGTGATGAGGTTGATTGAAGGATTGCAGAACGTTGTTCCTATCCTTGCTGTCGGAACCGGCACTTTTGAAACAACCAACCAGGTGGCAGCAGTTAAAGCCCGTATTACAGCAGATAATACTAAAAAAATCCGGCTTGCTATAGAAACATTTAACCGTTATATAGATATCGCCGCCCTTGATAAAATGCTGGTAACGTATCATTCCAATGTGATGACGCCGCACATGTTTCAATACCAGCTCACCCAATGGGCTAAGCGGCAGCGCAAAACTATTGTACTGCCCGAAGGGAATGACGACCGCATCCTGCAGGCGAGCGCAAGACTGATTGCACAGCAGTTGGTTCACATTATCCTGCTTGGCGATCCCGCGGAAATAGCCGCTTCGGTGAAACGGTTGGGCATTGACCTTGATCTCAATAAGGTAACCGTTATACCCCCGGCCAGTTCGCCTCATTACGAAGATTATGTTCAAACACTGTATGAGCTGCGTAAAAGTAAAAATGTAACCCTCGAAATGGCGAGGGACCTCATGACGGATGTATCTTATTTTGGAACGATGATGGTTTATAAAGGGCACGCCGACGGAATGGTTTCCGGGGCTGTTCATACTACTCAGCATACCATACGCCCCGCCCTGCAGTTTATCAAAACAAAGCCCGGCATCTCTACGGTGTCATCTGTTTTTTTTATGTGCCTGGCCGACCGTGTTTCTGTATTTGGCGATTGTGCGGTAAATCCCGACCCTACTGCAGAAGAACTGGCAGAAATAGCTATCTCGTCGGCAGATAACAGCCTGCGTTTTGGCATCGAACCGCGTGTTGCAATGCTTTCATATTCATCGGGCACATCAGGTTCAGGGGCCGATGTTGAAAAGGTTAGGCGAGCTACCCAATTGGTGCGTGATAGACGGCCCGATATTAAAGTAGAAGGGCCCATACAATATGATGCCGCTGTAGATCCGGTAGTTGGCAGCCAAAAAATGCCCGGTTCAGAAGTTGCCGGCAAAGCAAGCGTATTGATCTTCCCTGATCTGAATACCGGCAATAATACTTATAAAGCGGTGCAGCGGGAAACGGGAGCCCTGGCCATTGGGCCGATGCTACAGGGGTTGAATAAACCGGTTAATGACCTTAGCCGCGGTTGCACTGTTGATGATGTTTTTAATACCGTTATTATCACTGCTATACAAAGTCAGGATAGCCCGGCCTCACTATAATTTTACATATGGAAATATTTGTTATCAATTCGGGCAGCAGCTCTATCAAATACCAGTTGTTTTCTCAGGATTCAAGCAGCCCGCTTTGCAGTGGCCTGGTTGAACGCATCGGTCAGCCGGATGCGCTGATCACTCATAAATACAGGCAGCATGACGAAGAAAAAGTGTTGTATATTCAACAACAGGTACCCGATCACGAAGCCGGCATGCAGGCTGTGGGCGAACTGCTCACCAGGGATGGTATCGCGGTGATCCGCGATTCGGGACAAGTGGGCGCGGTTGGTCATCGTGTAGTTCATGGCGGCGAAAAACTTACCGGTACCACAGTCATTACGCCCGGGGTAAAAGACAAGATCAAAGCACTGTACCCACTGGCGCCTTTGCATAATCCGGGGCATATAAAGGGTATCGAAGTGTCGGAAAAGATTTTCCCCCAGGCTGTACAGATTGCTGTATTTGATACCGCGTTTCATACATCGCTACCCGAAAAAGCTTTTAGGTATGCTATACCCGACTCTTTTTATAAAAACCACGGCATTCGTGTTTATGGCTTTCATGGCATAAGTCATCAGTACGTTAGTGGTGAAGCAATGAAATATCTTAATCATACAGACGCAAAACTCATTACCATTCACCTTGGTAATGGCTGCAGCATGGCCGCTGTTAACGGCGGAAAGAGCGTGGATACAAGTATGGGGCTTACCCCACTTGATGGGTTGATCATGGGAACAAGAAGCGGAAGCATTGATGCCTCGGTATTATTATTCCTTGCAGAACAAGAAAATTACAGTACAGAACAACTTACTACGTTGTTAAACAAACAAAGCGGCATGCAAGGGCTTACAGGTCATAACGATATGCGGGATATCAGCGCGCTTTATAATAATGGGAACGCCCGGGCGGAGCTTGCTTATGAGATGTATGCCTACCGGATTAAAAAATTTATTGGCGCTTATGCCGCTGCAATGAACGGGCTTGATGCAATTGTGTTTACGGCTGGGGTTGGTGAAAATGATGCCCTGGCCCGCGACCTCGTTTGCCGGAATATGGATTTTTTAGGCATTAAGCTGGATAACGCAAAAAATTCAGAAAAAGGCAATGGTATTCGTGATCTTAGTGCACCGGCTTCCCGTGCCAGAATATTGGTGGTGCCCACCAATGAAGAATTGGAAATTGCCCGGCAGTGCAGGCAATTGCTCGGTGAAACCACCGGGCGGTAACTGATCCCCAGGCAAATATTTTATAATTCTGGGGATCATCACTTAAGTTCATGAACTCATCGGAACAGCAAGTAACGGTATGTTCAGCCCGGTAGCCATTTGGCGGGTTTTACTTCGGTGAAGGAGTGAAGACCAAAAGCCGTGCTTTTTGGGGATCATGATCAACAACTCGGCGCCACAATTTATAAGCTCCTTTTTTAATTCGGCAACAATTTTAGTTGAATTAGTTTCTCTATAAACACAATCAATACCAGCTGCCTGGAAATTATGCGCTACTGTGTCCTGAACAGGTTTTATTTCAGCGGCTTCTTTATTAACATAAAAAATCTCCACCGGCGATTCGAAAGCAATAACTTCATTCCGAATCATGGAAAGTAACTGTACGGGCTGGTCATTAGCCACATCACATGCCAGCATGATTTTCTTTAGCCCTTTGAACCGGGCGCCAATGGGGACGACCAGTACAGGGAAAGCCAAATTTTTGATGGCAGTTGTAGTTGTATTGCCTAAAACCCATTGATCCTGGCTTTCAGGGGCCATGCCAAGCACTACCAGCGAAGCATTGTGCTTTTTTACCAGGTTTTGTAATTCATCTGTAACCGGCGTATAACTGGTTTCACAACTGACAGTGATGTCGTGAATCAGTGCAGTTATTGCTGCTTGTTGTGCAAGCCGGTCTTGATTCTTTGCCTCCAGTTCACTTACAGTTGAAGCTGGCAGGAGCGTATTCGATTCGTGCAGGGACAAGCTGAAGGCATTAAAAAGCAGGAGCCTGTAGTTGAAATGTTTGGCCAAAGCGGCGGCATAGGTTACCGCGTTTTCAGCAGCCGGCGAATAGTCTGTTGCAGCAATTATAGTTTTCATATGGGTGACTGGTTGTTTTGTTAATATTCATAAAACCATTAAATACGGGCTCGTAAAAGTAGAAGACCCTTTGTACCGTAAATAGCGCAGTTAAACAGTGCAACCTGTTCTGCTTTTTTATCGGCGGTTTCTTAAAAACAAAGATCAAGAATGGCTTTAAACTTCAACATGACGTTGATCAGCTTAAAAAATGATCACAATTACTAACAAGTGCAGGGAAACCAGAAGGAAATCAGGGAGAAGATCAACTGCCATAGCATCGGACCATTTTGAAAGTTTATTTTAGGAGATAGGGGCTTTTTTACAAATAGCGTAGATAATCTGGGCAGAGAGAGAACAGGAAACCAATTGTTGGCAGCCATTTGATCGATGGGTGACTGACAAAAAAAAATATCGTAGCCGGGTAAACGTAATCTTTACGTCACCTTTCTAAATAATAAAAGATAATTTTGTCTTTTATTATTTACATTTGTCCACTAACTCATAAAAAAATGGAACCGTCAGAAATACACATTGTATTGAATGCTAATAGCCTAATAAGTGATCTGCTGAAGTATAACGAAGAGCTGATAATCCAAAAACTTACCGAACCCAATAAAAATTTTAACCGGCTGAAAAACCCTGTGCTCAGAAAGGTTTTAGCCAAACGGGTATCCGTTGCTCAGGCTTGCAGGATAGCAGGCTGCTCGCTGAATGAATTTTTTGACGTCCTTAAACCGCTTGGATTTAAAGCGGCGCACGAAGCTGTTGAAGTTGACAGGTTACCACTTCCCCTTGCCGCTTCTTTTACTAAAATTATTGATCTTGATGTCAGACCGATTTTGGCGGCAGGAAATGACCCTTTAAAAATGATCCTTACAGCGGCGGCCGGGCTTAAAAACGGCGAGGTGCTAAAAGTGATCAATACTTTTGAACCTGTCCCGTTAATCAACCTCCTGGAAAATAAGGGATACCGTTCGTTTATGGACATCGCCGGACCGGAACTTGTGAATACTTATTTCCTAAAGAATGAGGCCCAACCTGATGAGCTTATAATGGATATATCGGAATTATCGGTTGAAGCAGATGGGCTCACGGAACTTATGAAAGCCTATCAATTGTACATTATGGATGTCAGGCCTTTCCAAATGCCTAAGCCTATGACTATGATCCTGGACAAGCTGGAAACGCTGAAAACCACTGAAGCCTTGTATGTCCGGCATCGAAAAGTCCCTGTTCATCTGCTCCCGGTATTAAAAGAAAGAGGTTTTGACTTTCGCATCATGGAAACAGCGGATGCAGTTATCCTGTTTATCTATAAGCCATGAATATGATCACTAAACAGCATCCCGAATTATACCCTATTGTAAGGGCTCACTACCTGGCTTCAGCGGTTTGTTTTGTGCTTATCGGTGTCTTGTTTTTCTTTGCGTCGGCAGATTTTGCCGGGCACTATTTTCAGCCGAAATTATTAGCCATTACCCATCTTGCCGCGCTGGGCTGGGTTACTATGGTTATTTTCGGTGCAGCGTATCAACTGGTACCGGTCATACTTGAAACAGGATTGTCAGGCTATCGTTTGCCCTGGCTATCATTCGTCGCTTTTTTGAGCGGGCTTGTCCTGTTGGTTTGTTCTTTCTGGCGTTTTGAACCAGGTTTATGTATGCAGGGAGGGGCACTGCTGCTGCTAACCGGCATGCTTGGCTTTACCATTGTCATTTTTCTAACAGGAAAAAGATTAAAGAACAAAAAGGAGAACATTCATCAGGAAATGATCAATACTTCCTGTATCTGGTTGCTGGCCACCGGTGTTCTTGGGGTTCTGCTGGTATTCAACCTCCGTTACGCCTTTTTGCCACAGGATCACCTTCAGTTTTTAAGGCTCCATGCGCATATGGGAATGGGAGGCTGGTTTTTATTGTTAGTGATAGGAGTAAGCAGTAAATTGGTGCCAATGTTCCTGGTGTCCCGCAAACAGAATTTGCGGCTGCTTGATTGGGTTTATTATCTGCTGAATGGCGGCCTGCTTGCATTTGTGATCGATACGTACCTGGAAGGTATCAACAACCGGACCTATCTCATCGCACTGCTTCCAACTGCAGCGTTTATCATATATTTCATTTATTTAATCCAATGTTACCGGTCACGAATGAAAAGAAGGTTGGATTTACCTATGATGTACACCATGTTGTCTTTTATATTGCTGCTGGCTGCATTGCTGATACAGCCGCTTATTATTAACGCGCATGTTCAAAATATAACACAAGGCATTGCGCTTACTAAACTATACGGGCTATTGGTGCTAATGGGCTGGCTTTCTTTGCTGATCCTGGGGCAGGCGTTTAAAACTTTGCCTTTCCTGGTTTGGTTAAAAATTTATGGCCCGGGCACCGGTAAAGAACCTACACCTTTACCTTCGGATCTATACAGTCAAAAATTACTGATCATCCAGGGTATTGCCTTTACCGGTTTTATATTATCCATGATCACTATGGCGTTATCCGGCCTGGCTACGCCTGCGCGTATTGCCTCAGGTTGCCTGCTGTTAACGGCGCTTTGCTATCTTTTAAATTTAACCAGGGTCCTTACCCACAAAAAAACAACCGGCCATGCATAGCTTTGACGTTACCAATCCTGATACCTACATAGAAATGGAAGCATGGGAGCGCTTACGATCCATTATTGACCCTGAACTTCATGTCAATATCATTGATTTGGGACTTGTTTATACTATCAGGGCAAATAGCACAGCGAGGATGCTGGTGGTGGTAATGACCTTATCGTCACCCAGTTGCCCGGTGGGGGAAGCCATTTTGCAGGGGGTGGCCAATTGCCTCGAAGCCAGATTTGTGGACTACAAGACAGATGTGCAACTCACCTGGGAGCCAGCATGGGGCTTTGATAATATTACCGAAGAAGGCAAAAAACAGTTGTGGGGATAATGGACTGGATAAGTAAAGGCAGGTATCATTATTGGGCAGGAGGCAGCTTTGTGGTGCTTGCTGTTTTTGGCGTGGTGCTCAGGCTGATGCATATTGCCTTTGTGCCTCATTTAAACTATATTTTTTTGCTGCATGCTCACTCGCATTTCGCTTTTGCCGGGTGGGCCTTTCTTGGATTGGCCATGCTATTGGCCGGACGGGTTTCGCCTGTTCAAAGACGCCGGAAGTTCCTGTATGCCCTTAATGCAACACTCGTAAGTGCTTATGGCATGCTGGTTAGTTTCTCCTTTCAGGGCTACAAAACAGTCTCTATTATTTTTTCGACGTTTTTTATTTTAAGTACTTATTATTTTACCCGGCAGTTTCTAAAAAGTTTAAAGGAAACACGGCAACTTTCAAAAGGCGCGCGCCAATTGACCCTTGGCGCTTTGTTTTTTCTCTGCTTTTCCTCACTGGGCCCTTTAGCCCTGGGGCCGCTTATGGTTATGGGATTAAAAGGCACGGCAGTGTACCAGGATGCAATTTATGTTTACCTGCATTTTCAGTTGAATGGCTGGATGCAGTTGGCGGCCATTGCGTTAGTTGAAATCACTTATTTCAATATGTGCCCAACCAATCCGCAGCGTTGGGTATATCAACTATTAATCTGGTCGAACCTGCCGCTGTATTTAATTTTTACCTTGTGGAGCAACCCTGCCGGTTGGGTTTTTCTGATAGCCGGAATTGCGGCTGCGGGTAATCTTACTGCGTGGTTTATGATATGGCAGGGTCGGAAAACGCGGCTGCTGAAACTGCCTTTGCTGTTAAAAGTTGCATTTTTGGCCATCACCTTAAAAACCGTTTTTCAAGCCCTGGTATGTATTCCCGTCATTGGCAAATGGGCTTTCAGTGACCGTAATATCATCATTGGCTATATTCATTTGCTGACATTGGGCATCGTGACACCAGTCATACTCGATCAGTTTAAGCAAGCCGGCTTTTTCGGCGCCGGAAAAAAATTGCAGATCATAAACGGAAGTTATATAGTGTTGACTTTCGCATATCTCGTGATATTATTTGTTGAACCCGCCTTAAAACTTGTCGGAATAATAGTTCAGGATGTCGAGCCCCAATTATTGTTGCTATCCATACTGTTGCTGCTATGCGGGGTCGGCTATTTTGTGCTGCTAATTTTAGGTAGTTCAAAAAAAAGCGAGGCAGTTAGCGTGTAAAATCAGATTCAAATATTTATTTTTGGATTAACACGCCGGATATGAAAAACAAAGTTCTCCTAATCGAAGACAACCAGGACATTCGGGAAAACGCAGCAGAGCTGTTGGAGCTTTACGGTTTCGAAGTGCTGGTTGCCGACTGCGGCGAGGCAGGATTGGACCTGACTGATTTACACCCGGACTTGATTATTTCGGATGTAATTATGCCGGGTATTAGTGGATACGATGTGTTCAATCAGCTTCAAGAGGATTCCCTTAAAAAAAACATCCCCTTCATCTTTACTACCGCACTTTCCGAAAAGAAGGACCAGGACATAGCAAAAGTGATGGGAATACAAAACTATCTCATTAAACCATATGACGAAGCTGAGCTTATCAGCTGTATCCGGAAGTGCCTGGACATGATCTGATTTCCCTTCGGTTGAACGCCCGGTAATTTGCCTCAAATATCGGGGTAACATGCCATGACTATTTTTTACTGAAATTACGGCAAGGCTTTTCAAAGTTTCAGCCGGAGCTAATGAGCGCGGTCACTTTTGCGCTTTAAAAATTGATTGTTATCACATTTACGAAAAAAGAACAGCCTAAAATATACAAGAACAATAATAAAGGATAAATTTGTCTTCTATTAAATTAATAACAAATGGAAACACAAATTTTGGATGTAACGGTCATTGAACCAAAACTAAAACATCCCACTATTTTTAAGAGATTCGATGAACTGACCGGTGGTGAGGAATTGATCATTCACAATGATCATGACCCCAAACCGCTTTATTATCAGTTGCTGGCAGAGCGCGGACAGATCTTTAACTGGGAATATCTGATGAGCGGCCCGGAGGTTTGGAGGGTTCTGATTGGTAAAAAGAACCCGCATAACCAGGAAGAGACAATTGGTGAGATTGTTGCTAAAGACTATAGGAAGGCGATGGTTTTCAAAAAACTCGGCATTGATTTCTGCTGCGGCGGCAAAAAAACATTAACAGAAGCCTGCGTGAAAAAAGGGCTTGCCGTTGAAGAAGTGAAGCTCGTACTGCAGTCGGCGGATAACGGAGAATATGTAAATGCGCATAATTTTCAGGACTGGGCTCTTGATTTTTTAAGTGACTACGTAGTAAATGTCCATCATAAATATGTACGTGACAATATTCCCTTTATTGGTGAACTTGCAACAAAAGTGGCGCGTGTACATGGGGACAAACACCCCGAATTGATTGTGGTGGCTAACGTATTCGCTACGGTGGCACAGGAACTGAGCATGCACATGATTAAAGAGGAACGCATCCTTTTTCCTTATATCAGGGATATGGTGACAGCCCGGGAATTAGGTACCGCTGTGTTGCCGGCACCGTTTGGAGGGGTTATGAATCCCATTCAAATGATGGAGATGGAGCACGAAGGAGCAGGAGAAGAACTCGAAGAGATCAGGCAAATGACAAATAACTATACGCTTCCGGAAGATGCCTGTACCTCGTATCGTATCCTTTTCCAAAAGTTGCAGGAGTTTGAAAATGACCTGCACACACATGTACACCTCGAAAATAATATTTTGTTTCCGAAGTCGGTTCAACTCGAACAGCAGTTAAAAGATAATTCTCAATTATAGGTTTTAAGTTGAAAGGATAGTAGTGTTATTATCTAAATCATGTGAATATGCCATCAGGGCGGCAGTATATGTTGGTTATAAGACCTTGACCAAAGAAAAGACCGGCATCTCAGAGGTCGCTGAAGCGATAGGTGCACCTGTCCATTTCACTGCCAGGATCCTGCAGGGGTTATCCCGAAAGCGCGTCATTTCCTCCAGTAAAGGTCCGCACGGTGGTTTTTATATTGAAAACTCCGCCAAGGTTTACCTGATTGATATTATTCGGGCTATTGAAGGGGACGGGCTATTCAATGCCTGCATACTTGGACTTAAAAACTGTTCCGACACGAAGCCTTGTCCGGTGCACGACGAAATCAAGACGGTACGGACACAACTGCTCCTCGAATTTAACAAAAAATCCCTTCGAGACCTGGTAAGCGATTACCAGCAAAATAAGTTCGTTTTAAAATAAAAAAAATTATTCAACAAACAAGAGGGGACAAGTTTAAAATAATAAAAGATAAAAATGTCTTTATTTATAGAGGTGCTTTGGGGTGGAAGCTATATAGATATATTATATATCATATAAAATGCTATTTAAATGAGATATATCACTAAAAAAACATGATTTGAATCATGAAATAGTCAAAATTAATAAAGCAATTTCGAAGTATTATAAACATGAAAATAATGAAAATTTCAACCAGCTTTATCCGGGCCGCCTTTATAGGAGGTATGGCCCTTTTGGCCGCTTGCGGCCCTTCCAATGGGGGTGATAAACAGGCAACGGAATCTGCTCCGGCTGCCAATGCCGAAAATAGTTCGGCCGCATCTTCAGCAGACGTTGACCCCGCCGCCAAAAGTGACAGCAAGGGCGTAGGTAAATTCACAAGCGTGGAGATCGGCACAATTGACAATGCAATGGCCGACAAAGGCAAAGGAGTTTTTACTGCCAAGTGCTCCGCCTGTCACCAGATCACCGATCAGAAGGTGGTTGGGCCCGGTCTGAAAGGGGTAACCAAACGCCGTACGCCGGAATGGATCATGAACCAGATCACCAATCCGATAGAAATGGAACAAAAAGACCCCGTGGGTAAAGCACTTTTAGCAAAATATCTGACTCAAATGAGTTTTCAGAATGTAAGTGACGATGAAACCCGACAGATACTTGAGTATTTGAGAAAAAACGATCAATAACCTCTTTATATGTTTAAACCATGAAACGAATTACACAAACTACCCTGTTGTTAGCGGGACTGGGGGCGATTGCCATTGCCAGCGGTTGTAAAGCAGGTAAAACGGGGCAGGCAGCCACCGATGAAGATGCTGCCAAAAAAGTATACGTAGCGCCCGGCAAGCATGATGAATTGTACATGTTCGCCTCCGGTGGCTTCAGCGGCCAGATTGCAGCGTATGGCATTCCTTCCGGAAGGTTGCTTAAAGTGATACCTGTGTTTTCCCAGAACCCGGAAAATGGTTATGGCTACTCAGAAGAGACCAAACCAATGCTCAACACCTCGCACGGATTTGTGCCCTGGGACGACACGCACCATCCTGAATTTTCCAAAACCAATGGCGAAGATGATGGCCGCTGGCTTTTTATCAACGGTAATAACACGCCACGCATTGCCCGTCTCAACCTGGCAACTTTCAAAACGGAAGAAATTCTGGAGTTACCAAACGTTGCCGGTAACCACGCCTCTCCATTTTGTACAGAAAATACCGAGTATATAGTAGGTAACACTCGTTTTAGCGTACCGCTTGATGGAGATAAGGATGTATCGATAGGTGATTTCAAAAAGAAGTTCAAAGGTGCCGCGACTTTTATCAAGGTAGATAAGAACACAGGCCGCATGAACATTGCCTTTCAATTGATTGTTCCTGGCTTTAACTATGACCTGGCACATGCCGGCAAAGGCCCCTCACATGATTGGATCTTCTTTACCTGTTATAATACAGAGCAAGCTAATACCTTACTTGAAGTTAATGCCAGTCAACGCGATAAGGACTTTATCATGGCGGTGAACTGGAAAAAAGCAGAAGAGTTGGTGGCCCAGGGCAAGGGGCATAAAGCGCCTGCTAAATACGCGCATAACCTCTATAACGAGCGCACGCACTCAGCTACTTCAACCATGGAAAACGACGTGACCATGCTGGATGTAAAAGATTATCCGGGACTGATCTATTATATTCCCTGCCCAAAATCACCTCACGGTGTTGACGTGGAACCCAACGGCGAATACTTTGTAGCCAGCGGTAAACTGGCCGCGGTGATTCCTGTATTTTCGTTTAAGAAGATGCTTGGTGCTATTGACCAAAAACAATTTGAAGGGGACTTTGACGGTATTCCGGTATTGAAATATAATACTGTATTGGAAGGTGAAGTGCAAAAGCCGGGTTTAGGTCCGCTGCATACCGAATTTGACGGTAAAGGTTATGCTTATACGTCCATGTTCGTGTCTTCAGAGATTGTAAAATGGAAAGTGGACACACGTGAGATCATCGATCGTATTCCAACTTATTATTCTATCGGCCACCTTTCGGTACCGGGCGGCGATTCCAGGCATCCATATGGTAAATATGTGATTGCGCTGAACAAGATCACCAAAGACCGTTATCTGCCCACCGGTCCTGAGCTAACGCAATCTGCCCAGTTGATTGACATTACCGGCAACAAGATGAAACTATTGCTTGACTTCCCGACCATTGGTGAGCCGCACTACGCGCAGACCATACCGGCGGAGAAAATAGAGAAAAATTCTGTGAAGTTTTTTAAACTGGAAGAGAATGATAATCCATACGCTGCCAAATCAGAGAAAGAAGCCCGCGTAGTAAGAAAAGGCAACCGGGTGGATGTATACATGACTGCTATCCGGTCTCACCTGGCCCCGGACAATATAGAAGGCATAAATCAGGGTGATGATGTGTATGTGCATGTGACCAACCTGGAGCAGGACTGGGACGTTCCGCACGGCTTTGCCATCAAAGGTTCCAATAACTCAGAATTATTGATCATGCCGGGCGAGACCGCCACACTGAAATGGACACCTGACCGGACTGGTATTTTCCCATTCTATTGTACTGACTTCTGCTCTGCATTGCACCAGGAGATGTCTGGTTACTTTAGGGTATCGCCTAAAGGCTCAAACGTACCACTTACTTTCCACCTGGGAGAAAACCTCGCGGCAAGGTAACAAATCTTTTATTCAACGGGAGGACCCTGTGTCCTCCCATTAATACCAATAATATGAAAACCGGTTCAAGAATAGCAATAGCTGCAGCCATGGTGCTGCTGCTAACAGCGTATTTTCTTCCTTTATGGGAGATTACCTTGTCCGCACCACAATACCCCGAGGGCCTGAGTATGGATATATGGCTGAATGGTATCACAGGAAACGTGCTGCAGATCAATGGGCTTAACCATTATATCGGCATGCAGCATATCGACCCGCAGAACTTTGCCGAATTTAAGATTGCCCCCTGTGTGTTCGGGTTACTGATCCTGATCGGGTCGGTTGCTTCAGTAAAAGGCAGCAGAAAACTGCTGATTGGCTTGCTGGCGCTGATGATCGTTTTTGCCGCTGCCGGATTTATTGATTTTTACCTGTGGGAATACAACTATGGGCACAATCTTGATCCTCATGCAGCCATTAAAGTTGAAGGCATGTATTATCAACCTCCGCTGATTGGGTATAAACAACTTCTGAACTTCCTGGCAGGGTCTTTTCCTGCTACGGGGGGGATGCTGATCGGCCTGGCCGGAATAATTACCGCCGTTACATTATACATCGAAATAAGAAATGGTAAAAGAAATGAAAAAGAGAGGAATGATCGTGCTGCTGGCACTTTGGATCACCGCCTGCAGTCAAAAGCCTGAGGCCCTGCAATATGGAAAAGATGCCTGCGTACACTGTATGATGACAATTATGGACCGTAAGTTCGGTGCAGAGATCGTAACTTCCAAAGGCAAGATTTATAAGTTCGATTCTGCAGAGTGTATGCTGGGTTACATCAGCGAAAAACGTGGGCAGTTTGGCGATGCAGATACTTACCTTGTTGTAAACTACAAGTCAGGCGGTACACTTATGGATGCCCGCAAATGTGCCTATATACATGACCAAAAGATCAGTTCTCCGATGGGCGGTAACCTCGCTGCCCTTGCTTCCGAACAAGAGGCGAAAACCTTTCTGGGAAACGGGAAACTGCTGACCTGGAATGAACTTGTTAAATAAAAGATTGCATGAAAAGGATCTCACTCATTTGTCTTTTTGCCGTGGCGGTAACTGTTGCTTCGCATGCACGTACACTTGTAGTGGCCGTGGATACTGCCTTGCCTGATTTAAAGGCAGCTGTCGCTGAGGCTGCCGATGGTGATACGATCAAGGTGAAGAAGGGGTATTATTATTCGTACAATACACTTATCACCAAAAGACTGACCATCATTGGCGATGGGTATCCTGTGCTGGACGCAAATTATAAAGAAGAGGTAGTGACTATCCTGGCGAATGGTGTTACGTTCAGCGGCTTTGTGCTCAAAAACTCTAAAACCGGTTCGATGCGCGACTATGCCGGCATCCGCCTGCATAAGGTACACAATGTTACGATCAGTAATAACAGGTTAATCAATAACTTTTTTGGGATTTACCTGTCCGATTGCGATCATGTGTCTGTTATTGGTAATACAACCAATGGCACTGGCACCGAGCTTACGGCCGGTAACGGCATTCATGCCTGGCAATGTCATGATGTTATCATTATGAATAATTATTCTACCCGCCACCGCGACGGTATCTACTTTGAATTTGTTAAAAAGAGCAGGATCATCAGTAATACCAGTGAACGGAACTTTAGGTATGGGCTGCACTTCATGTTTTCGGACGATGATCTGTATCAAAAAAACACTTTTCGCAATAACGGATCAGGTGTCGCGGTGATGTATTCCAAACGGATACGAATGTTTGATAATTTGTTTATTGAAAACTGGGGAAGCTCCATTTATGGTTTGCTGCTGAAAGATATTACCCGGTCCCAAATTGTTGGCAACCGTTTCGTTAGGAATACGACGGGTATTTATATGGAGGGTTGCAACCTCATGACGGCTAACGATAATACCTTCATCAATAATGGTTGGGCTATGCGTATACTGGCCAATTGTGAAAACGGCAGGTTTGAGCGGAATAATTTCGAGTCGAACTCTTTTGATGTGACAACCAACGGGGTGCTCAACCTTAATAAATTTGATCAGAACTACTGGGACAAGTATGAAGGTTACGATCTGAATAAAGATGGCACCGGTGATGTACCCTACCGGCCGGTTAGCCTCTATGCGCAGATAATGGAGCAAATTCCGCAAAGCGTGGTGTTGATGCGGAGTTTTATGGTCAATCTTTTAGATAAGGTTGAACGGGCTATCCCATCTCTTACCCCTGAATCTGTTAAAGATATAAACCCTAAAATGAAACCATGGACACGTTAATTGAATTAAGCCACATTAAAAAGACATTTGGCAAATTGCAGGTGCTAAAAGATATTAGTTGTCATTTTGAAAGCGGCAACGTTGTGTCTGTTTTGGGGCCGAACGCCTCCGGAAAAACAACCATGATCAAAAGTATACTCGGTATGGTTATACCCGACGAAGGCGACATCCGGTTTCGAGGGACCAGAGTCAACAACACTTTTGATTACAAAAAATACATCGGCTATATGCCGCAGATCGGGCGTTACCCGGACAATATGAAGATTGGCCAGTTGTTTGACATGATGCTTGATATTCGTAACTGCAATAAAATACCTGATACAGACCTGATTGAGGCTTACCGGCTCAAAAGTATGTACCATAAGCCTATGAGGACACTTTCCGGAGGTACCAGGCAGAAAGTGAGCGCCGCCCTTGCTTTTATGTTTAATCCTGACGTGCTGATACTCGACGAACCCACAGCGGGCCTTGATCCCTTTGCCACCGAGATTTTAAAACAAAAGATCCTTGCCGAAAAAGCAAATAACAGGCTTGTGATCATCACCTCGCATATCCTTTCAGAGTCGGAGGAGTTAGCCGATACCGTGATGTACCTTTATGAAGGCAAGATCAAATTTTATGAGCCGCTGGCTGCGCTGCAAATGGAGACAGGTGAGCAGAGACTGGGTAAAATATTGACCCGATTATTAACTGAAGAACATGTTTAAGATAGCCAAATATATTATTCTCGACATCATACGCAGTAAGGTACTCATTGCCTACACGTTGTTGCTCGCTACCATTTGTACGGTGATCTTCCTGTCAGACAGCGATGTGATTAAAGGACTGGTAAGTATTACAACCATTGTGATGATCATTGTGCCGCTGGTCAGCATTATCTATGCAACCACCTATTATTTCAACGCCGCGGAGTTTACCGAATTGCTTGTTTCCCAGCCTATCAAACGCAGGGATATTTTATTGGGAGAATACCTCGGCATCAGCAGCTCTATCCTCGGGGCTTTTGTGCTCGGAGTTTGCCTGCCGGTTGCTTTGTTTGCACTCTCAGCTACGGGCATCACCTTAATGGTTGCCGGAGGTTTGGTAACCTTAAGTTTTACTTCACTCGCTTTCTGGGCTTCCACCAAAACCAGGGATAAATCAAAGGGGATTGGGCTTGCGCTAATGATTTGGTTCTATGCGGCCATTATTTATGATGCTTTGGTGCTGTTGTTCCTGTTCACCTTTAGCGATTATCCGTTGGAAAAAGCCATGATTGTGCTCACGGCTTTAAATCCCGTAGACCTGGCAAGGATCATGATCTTGTTAAAACTGGATATTTCTGCTCTGATGGGTTACACCGGCGCGCTTTACCGACAGTTTTTCGGAAGCGGTACAGGCATTGCCTTCAGTGTTTCGATGCTATTTATCTGGTCTGTTTTACCCGTACTACTGGCGCTTAAAATTTTCTCCAAAAAAGATCTGTAAGATGTTCCGCCGTTTCACCGCCATATTACTCCTGTTCTCGGTGCTGGTTATGAACCTGAACTCGCTTTGGCTTTATGCGGGATTCCGGCTCAACCAGGATTATATCGCGGCAAAACTTTGCGCCAATAAGGCAAGGCCCATGCTACACTGCAACGGCAGGTGTTTCCTGAGCAAACAGCTTAAAAAGGCTAATAGCGAAGAGAAAAGCAACGAAAACCGAACCGCTAAAGAAATCATTTTTGAGGCTTATTATCACGGCGTTAATCAATTTACTGTACACATCAAACTGCTGGCCATTTTTACCTCCCTGGTAAGCTTCGCCCTGCTGCTTCGCCCGCTCGGAGCTATCTTTCGGCCCCCCGCTACGTCTTCAGTTTACCGCTACATGCTCTCCTGAGCAAATTCAATTTTGGTTTAACAAGAAGATGTTTAAAAATGAAATACTTTATCGTGTTCTGCTTTGCTATTGCCTTTACTTTACAGGCATCAGCGCAAAAAATACGGGGTGTTGTTGTCGACGCCCAAACCCAGGCACCCGTTGTCGGTGCCAGTATCCGTGTCAAAGGAAGTAAGCTGGGTACCTCAACGGATTTATCAGGCAAATTTATGTTGGCGCATACAAATAAAGCTGATTCCCTGATGGTTAGCTGTACTGGTTATGGTACTTGCTGTATCAGGTGCGATAGCTCGCTCTCAGTTCAACTAAAACCGGTGATTGCCGGCCTGGAGGAGGTGGTGGTAACGGCGGGCCGCCAGGAGCAGCCCCGCAAGGATATACCGGCTGCAATCAGCAAGATAAGTTCAAATACCATCCGCGAAGCGCATGCAACCGCTCCTTATCAATTGTTGAATAAAGTTGCGGGGGTATATATGGTGAACCTCGGTAATGAGCAGCATACCATGGCCATTCGCCAACCGATTACTTACAACGCGCTCTACCTTTACATGGAAGATGGTATCCCGATCCGACCGACGGGGATATTCAATCATAACGTTTTATATGAGATCAATACCGATGGTATCCGGGATATTGAGGTGATTAAGGGGCCAGCTTCGTCTTTATATGGCAGTAACTCAATAGGTGCGGCTGTTAACTTCAATACGGCAAAAGAGCCCGTAACCCCGGCAGGGCAAATCAATGTACAGGGAGATAAATACCATTACCTGCGGGCTGGTATTCAGGGAGGCCTCACGGCAGGAAAAGTTGGGTTTTATATGGCAGGTTATGCCACACACCAGGAAAAAGGCTGGCAGGATTATACTGATTTTGATAAGTATTCGCTTTCTGCTAAAGTTAGTTATCCGCTGGGGGCCGACAGTAAGCTAACAGTATATGGTACCTATAATTATCTTAACACACAAACACCCGGAAACCTTGACAGTACACGTTTCTATAACCGATCTTACAGTAGTAATCAGCGTTTTGCCTACCGTAGGGTGAACGCATTCCGGGCCAGCAGTCGTCTTGATCATAATTGGAATGATGATAATCACACCTTTCTAACGCTTTTTTACAGAAACAATTCCACCGGGCAATTACCCAGCTATTACATTTCGGATGTCCGCAACAATAAGGGTCAATACATAAAGTCAACAGGTCAATTAAATGAGCTGAGTTTTTACAGCTTTGGCTTGCTTGCCCAGCATACCGTAAAGTTAAATTTTATGCACTCACAATTGATCGCAGGCATTTACCTGGATAATAGCCCAAGTTCGTTTTATGCTAACTTCCTGAATATTAAAAAAGATAATACCGCTCAGTATTATACCGGTTATATTAACACTGATTCGCTGATTGATAATTATAAGATTCATCTTTTTAATGCCGCATCCTATGTACAGTATATGGCAGAGCCGGTTAAGCGGATAAAAATTACTGCCGGACTGCGTTATGACCTGCTCATTTACAATTTTGACAACCAGCTGCCTCCTTTAAAAACCAAGTACAAACAACAGGAGCATAATCGATATGATGTATTGGCGCCCAAGCTTGGCGTAACTTATGACCTGCAGAAGGGGCGCGGCGTGTATGCCAATTTCAGTATGGGCTTTCAGCCGCCTGAAACTAATACCCTTTACAATTCCAGGCAATTAACACCGCTTAAACAGGCCACTTATAACAATTATGAACTGGGCGGCTGGACATCATTGTTCTCCCAAAAGATCAGGTTTGAGCTAACTGCTTATTACCTGCAGGGGAAAGATGAGATCATCAGCTTGCTCCAGGCAGACAATACTACACAATATGCCAACGCTGCTGCTACTACCCACAAAGGCTTAGAGTATAACCTACTGGTTGGCTCCGTAAAAAGCCTTGCCTTTCGCATCGGTGGAACGTTTGCGTCCCATACCTTTAATAAATACAGTGAAATTAGTGCCGGAAAATCCATCGGCTATGACGGTCATCAAATGACCAATGCGCCAAAATGGATTGCTAATTCGGAGATTACCTGGAAACCCGCTTTTATCGCTGGCTTCAGAACCGGTGTTGAATGGCAACATTTGGGTAAATACTTTACAAATGCAGCTAATACCAAAACCTACAGCGGTTATGATCTTTTTAATTTACGCACTGCCTATCGCATCAGCAGCGGCAGCGCGAAGGGACTGGAAGTTTGGTTTAATGTAATGAACCTGACCAATAAGCTATATGCAACTACTGTGACTGGAAATAGCTATGGGGATACTTATACGGCGGCCCCTCCGCGCACCTTTTCATTAGGTATCAGTCATTCTATTTCAAAACTATGATCATGAAAAAAACATCCGTTGCGAATCCGGTTAGATTGCGATATATCATTCATTATCGTGAAATCGCGATATATCAAAAAGCTCAAAAAACTATCTTAATTGCAAATATTTGACTGTTAATTGCTTAACAAATGGCACGTGTTTGGTGTTATGGATAGTAAATTACCACATCACTAACGCTAAACAACCCAAACATGTCAAAAAAAGTAGCCGAGCAACTTGTAGAAATGCTGATACAGGCCGGCATCAAACGTATTTACGCCATTACCGGCGATAGTTTAAACGAACTTAATGATGCCGTACGCAGAACGCCCGAATTAAAATGGATCCACGTACGCAATGAAGAAGCAGGCGCTTTTGCAGCTTCGGCCGATGCGCAACTGAGCGGGCTTGCCTGTTGTGCAGGAAGCAGTGGTCCCGGGCATGTGCATCTGGTGAATGGCCTTTATGATGCTCACCGGTCAGGAGCACCTGTTTTAGCCATAGCATCTACCTGTGCTACTAAAGAGTTTGGCAGTAACTACTTCCAGGAAACCAATGTT
The DNA here is from genome assembly GCF_049949235.1 of Mucilaginibacter sp. R-33. NCBI lineage: Bacteria > Pseudomonadati > Bacteroidota > Sphingobacteriia > Sphingobacteriales > Sphingobacteriaceae > Mucilaginibacter > Mucilaginibacter sp. R-33. The sequence continues at coordinate 2,453,928 of NZ_CP188089.1, read as the reverse complement.
ATCAAGCTTTTTGATGACTGCAGTTACTATAACCAGGTGGCTGCCAACAACAAGCAAGTACCCCGTATGGCACAGGCGGCTATCCAAACCGCTATTCAGCGCAAAGGGGTTGGCGTATTGGGTTTACCGGGCGATGTGGCAGGGGAGGATGCTGTTGAAATCGATTCGTCGGTAAATAACTTTTTTTGCAAAGCCAACATTACCCCGGTATGGGAAGAGTTAGTAAAACTGGCCGATCTGATCAATCGTCACCCTAAAGTTTGCATTTTTGGCGGTATTGGTTGCGCCGACGCCCATGATGAGGTAGTTGAACTGGCGGCACTGATCAAGGCGCCGGTTGGTTATTCGTTCCGTGGTAAAATGTTTTTGGAGCATGATAACCCATACGAGGTAGGTATGACCGGCCTGCTTGGCTTGCCTGCTGCGTATCATAGCATGCATGAAAGCGATTTGGTTATCCTGCTTGGCACCGATTTTCCTTACACGCCTTTTTATCCCCAGGATAAAAAGATAGTGCAGATTGACATCAAGCCCGAAAATCTTGGTCGCCGCGCAAAACTAACGATGGGGCTTTACGGTGATATAAAATCTACAATTAAAGCGTTGATCCCTTTAATTAAAGAAAAAACCGACAGCAGCTTTTTAGATGCGCAACTTCATGTACATGCTAAAGTAAAAGAACAGCAGCAAGCTTACATTAAGGATTTTGGTGAACATGATGCTATTCATCCCGAAGCTTTAGCAGCTATCGTAGACGAATATGCATCTGCTGATGCCATTTTTACCTGCGATACCGGGATGTGTAATGTTTGGAGTGCCAGGCATATCAGCGCTAATGGGCGGCGTTCTATGATCGGCTCGTTTGTTCATGGATCTATGGCCAATGCTATGCCGCATGCTATCGGCGCGGCGCTGGCTTGCCCCGAAAGGCAGGTTGTGGCTATGTGCGGCGATGGCGGTATTTCTATGTTGTTGGGTGACTTAGCCACTATTAAACAATATGATCTGCCTATAAAGATCATTGTATTTAATAACAGGAGCCTTGGCATGGTAAAGCTGGAAATGGAAGTAATGGGCCTGCCCGATTTTGAAGTGGACATGCACAATCCTAATTTTACCATGGTCGCGGAGTCAATGGGTATAAAGGGGATCACTATTAATGACCCGCAGGACCTTGAGCAGGGCATAGCCGAAGCTTTTGCACACACAGGACCAGTTTTAGTAAATGTTTATACCGACGGAACTGCCCTTGCCATGCCGCCGCATATCGAACTTAAAATGGTTAAAGGAATGGCCGTCTCCATGACCAAAATGATGCTTGGCGGTAAATTTGATGAGGTGTTGGCAACTGTGAAAGGTAACTATAAGCATCTGCCCGAAATATTTGATTAATGTTGGCAATACGTATAACCGGGAGATGTATGCTGTTTATATCTTCCGGTTTTTATATCGATGACTTGATAGGAAAACCTTTTTGACAATACCCGTCATAAAGTTAGCTATAAAAAGCAATTGCGCAGTCAGCAATACGGTTGTTGCAATAGTAATTATAGTGTTAATGTTGACTGCTTCCCGGATCTGGCCATCGATATAGTATTTATGCGGGCCGCGGATGGATAGCTGTGCGGAAAAATGAGAAATTATAATTAACGCAATCAATGTAACCAGCACGTGTCCCCATTTTAACCAAACTACAGGCAATATCGGTTCAATTATTGTGTAAGTAGCCCATACGATAAAAAATATTAAAGCTGTTAGGCGGTATAAATGAACCGCTGATACTACGAAATAAGTGTCATGAAGATTGATATCTATTGTTGCGGCAGTCGTAAAAAATGAAAGTATAATTGATAACAATGCCACAATCGCGAATATGTGCTGGGGACGGGTTTTGATGTTGAAGAAAGGATAAGGTTTCAAGGCGGTATATATGAATAAAAAGTGTTGACTTACAATTTCAAATGCGCAACAATGTTATTGTCCCTGATCTGTATAAAATTAATATGCTCATCAGCCGGATCGTAATCGATACTTAAAACAAGGTTATTTATTTTGTAATGGTCTACCAGGAAGGGTTTATCCAGTATCGGCGAATCTCCGTGTTTGGTTTGTGTTGGCTCACCTGCTTTTTTGAAAACGTCTGCGCGGGTATCGTCAAATGAAATCTCAAATGGGAGTACAACTTGCATACCCGGTTTAGGGTAAATATTCAGATGAGAGAATACCGGTTGGCCGGGTTCTAAAACGATCAGCTCATCTTCGTCAATAACCGCATCCTCATTGGTGAACCCCAAATCGATACCCAATATTTCAGATCGCATGTAATCGCTTTTTAAAATATTGTAAGGGCTGAGGTCGGTAAAAGTATCCGCTAAAAATGCCTGGAAGCTATCATTATAAAGATACGAGCCGAATTGGTTTGTAAAATGGAGATAGGTGAACATGCTATAATCTTCTGTTTCTAAAGCTACAATAAATTTCATAATGATGTTTCCCTGATATGTAACTCAACCAAATTTCCCTACTTTTAAGCCCGTAATGGAAGCAAAAAATAACAAGAAAACCATTTGGGCCTGGTGCATGTTTGACTGGGCCAATCAGTCATATAATATCGTTATCACCTCTACCATATTCCCCGCGTATTTTGTGGAGGTTACCAAATTCAATTCAAAAAACACCCAAATGGTAACTTTTTTGGGGCACAGGTATGTTAATACAGTTTTATCAAACTATATTCTTGGATTATCCTATCTCATAGTTGCGGCAATTTTGCCCATCCTTACTTCCATAGCCGATTACCGGGGCAATAAAAAATCGTACCTGCAATTGTTTACCTGGCTGGGTAGCCTGGCCTGCGCGGGTTTGTTTTTCTTTAAGCCCGGCACAGGGTTGGAAATCCCGATGCTTTGCTTTGGCCTCGCTTCTATAGGTTATTGCGGCGGCTTTGTATTTTATAATTCTTATCTCCCTCAAATAGCCACACCCGATAAGCAGGACGCTGTAAGCGCAAAAGGGTTTATTTATGGTTATGTAGGCAGTATCGTAGTGCAGGTACTTTGCTTCATTGTAGTACTTGAGCCCAATTGGTTCGGCATCACCGACGACTGGCTGCCTGCGCGGATCTCGTTCCTGATGGTTTTTGTATGGTGGATAGGTTTTTCCATTATCCCGTTCCGCATGTTGCCAAAAGGCCAACCTAACGCCGGTAAACATAATTATAATGTACTTACGGGAGGCTTTAAAGAACTTGCCAAAGTTTTTGGCAAAGTGCGTAACATGCCGCTGCTTAAACGCTTCCTGGTATCGTTTTTCCTTTACTCTGTCGGTGTACAAACCATTATGCTGGCTGCGGCTAACTTTGCTGCCAAAGAATTGCACATGCCCGATGCTGCCCTGATCTCTATTGTGCTCATCATCCAGGTGGTTGCTGTGCCGGGGGCATTGATCGCCTCCAAATCATCGGAGAAATTCGGGAATGTGCGTACGCTGGTAGGTTTGGTGGCAATCTGGTCGGCCATTTGTTTGTATGCTTACTTTATCACCAATTCTACCCAGTTTTATGTGGCCGCGGTGATCATTGGCATTGTAATGGGAGGGGTACAATCTTTGTCACGCTCAACCTACTCCAAATATTTACCCGAAAACATCCCGGATACGGCTTCATATTTCAGTTTTTATGATGTTACCGAAAAGCTGTCGATTGTGGTAGGCCTGTTTTGTTTTGGCTTTGTGGAAGCTGTGACTAATGAGATGCGCGACTCGACACTTGCCCTTGATGGTTTTTTTGTGTTGGGCCTTATTATGCTCATCGTGCTGATGTTTAAAGAAAATAAACTTCGCAAACAGCGTGTTGAAGTAGAGGCCTAAACAATTTGGCGGCAGGCTTGTACTATCAATAAATAAAAACATAAGCCATGATCCACACAGTTAACCACAACGTTACCGGCGATAACGGCACACAGAGAAATATCATTATTGAGCCGGTACTGCATCAATCAACAAATCATGAATTAAATGCCACCGGCTTGTACAAACTTTATAAAGGTGGGGCCGATGGGGAAGCTACACTTTTTGAAATTCAGGAGATAGCTCCCGAAATTGGTGAAAGCAAGCCGCTGCTGGATGATAACAAAAATCCGGATTATTTAGGACAGATCAGGTTTGAGGGTGATGTTACTTCTAAATGGCATTATTCGGAAGGCACTTTATCGAATTATGAACAGCAACAGGTGGTGGAGTTTATCCAAAATACAAATTAGTTAGTTTTTCTTTTTTCCTGCTGACATAGGGCTGTCACCATGGTGTGGTTACTTTGTATTGTAATCAAAAACAAAACTCAAAGCAATGGAAACTAACACAAATCAACAGTCAACAGAAACTGCAGCAGCATCTGTTTATACACCCGATCAACTTTTACAAAGCTGGCTTGGCCAGCGCCGGGTAACCCGCAGGGTTATAGACGCTTTTCCGGAGGAAGCCTTATTTAATTATTCGATAGGTGGTATGCGCCCCTTTGCCGATATGGTTAAAGAGTTTATTAGTATGGGCGGGCCTTGTGTAAGAGGTGTTGTAACAGATAACTGGACCCCAATTGCAGGTCTGGATCACCATACAGGTAAAATAGCAGCGGCTACAAAGGCGGAACTGTTGCAACTTTGGGATGAGGCCACTGAGGAAATAAAAACCTATTGGCCCCAGATTACGCCTGAGCGTTTCCAGGAAACAGTACTGGCATTTGGCCAATACGAAGGATTAGTCAATTATATTTTACAGTACGTTATTGATAACGAGATCCATCACCGCGGCCAGGGCTATGTTTACCTTCGCACTTTGGGTATTGAGCCACCCGCGTTTTATGACAGGAGCTAAACCCGTTTTATAAAAAATAATCAAGGCTTTCCGAAAGGGAGGCCTTTTTTTATAATTGCCCCGGGCCAATATTGGCGTTTTTATATCTTTAACGAAGTGGTTACTTCAAATTTTAATAATGGCAATTATCCGCTCTTTTGCTCTTTTTTTGCTGGCCGGTTTATTTGAAATAGGCGGCGGCTATTTGGTTTGGCTTTGGTTAAAAGAAGGTAAGCCGCTTTGGTTTGGTATAGCGGGCGGGGTGATCCTGGCGCTTTATGGTATAGTAGCAACGTGGCAAACCGCCAATTTCGGCAGGGTGTATGCGGCTTATGGCGGTATTTTTATTGTACTGGCATTAATCTGGGCCTGGAAGGTGGATGGATTTAAGCCCGACCGTTATGATATTATCGGTGCTTTGATTGCATTGGTAGGCGCTTGTATCATTGTTTATGCACCGCGAGGACATTGATAAGTACTATTGTCGGACTTTTTTGCAGTTTCTAAAATTTGCATACATTTAGTGAGCAAATGGAAAATAAAAACAACAAAAAAACCATCCGCGCCTGGGCTTTCTTTGATTGGGCCAACTCAGCGTATAACCTTGTCATCACTTCAACCATTTTTCCGGCTTATTATGTAGCTATAACTACCAATCATGCCAATGGCGACAGGGTTAACTTTTTTGGTAAAAGCTTTGTAAATACAGCACTTTCAGATTATGCTTTATCGGCCGCTTACCTGGTAATGGTATTGCTGCTGCCCATATTGTCATCAATAGCCGACTATAAAGGCAATAAGAAGATCTTCATGATGTTTTTTACCCTGCTTGGTTCGGCAGCCTGCTGCGCGTTGTTCAACTTTGACAAAGACCACCTGGAGTTAGGTATCATTTGCTTTGCGCTGGCGGCTATAGGTTATAGTGGTGGCTTTGTGTTTTACAATTCATACCTGCCCGAAATTGCCACTGTTGATATGCAGGATAATGTGAGTGCCAAAGGTTTCACCTATGGTTATATCGGCAGCGTACTGCTTCAGCTTATTTGCTTTTTATTTGTGCTGAAAGGGGAGTGGTTTGGTATTGTTGACAAAACCTTCGCGCCCCGATTGTCGTTTTTGCTGGTAGGCTTATGGTGGATAGGTTTTGCTATGATCCCCTTCAGCGTATTGCCTAAGGGCAGCCCAAATGCGCAAAGCCACAATCATCATATTATAAAAGGCGGTTTTATCGAATTAGGGCACGTTTGGAAAAAGGTTAAGGAAATGCCGTTGTTAAAAAGGTTTTTACCGTCATTCTTTTTTTATTCCATGGGAGTGCAAACCATTATGCTGGTGGCAACCGGTTTTGCTGCTAAAGAGCTTAAAATGGAAACTCCGCAGTTGATCACTATCATTTTAATTATTCAATTGGTAGCTATTTTGGGCGCTACGCTGATGTCGCGCCTGTCGGGTAAATATGGTAACGTAAGGATTTTAATTAGTGTGGTGATCCTGTGGATCGCGGTTTGTATAGCTGCTTACTTTACCTATACACAAACACAGTTTTACATCATAGCAGTGGTGGTTGGTTTGGTGATGGGCGGTATCCAGTCCATGTCGCGCTCAACGTATTCAAAATATCTGCCCGAAAATATCCCCGATACGGCATCTTTCTTTAGTTTTTATGATGTTACCGAAAAGCTGGCCATAGTAGGCGGGGTATTTAGCTTTGGTTTTTTTGAAGAAATAACCGGCAGTCCGCGAAACTCGGTTTTGGTACTGGGTGTATTTTTCATTGTTGGCTTAGTTTTGTTGTTTTCTTTGCTGAGGGCTGAACGAAACGTCAATAAAAATTTGGATTTTAGCGCCCGTTAACTAATTTGTGCCGATGAAGGTTGAATTGTTTATACCGTGTTTCATAGATCAGTTGTTTCCGGCAACTGCTTTTAATACCGTAAAATTGTTGGAGAAAGCAGGCTGCAAGGTTAGTTATAACCCGGCGCAAACCTGCTGCGGTCAGCCGGCTTTTAATGCTGGTTTTTGGGATGATGCCAAAGAGGTGGGAAGCAAGTTTTTAAGCGATTTTTCGGAAGACAGTGTTATTGTTTCGCCTTCGGCTTCATGCACCGGAATGGTGAAGAATTACTATAACGATCTGTTTACCAATACGGCTGTTCACAATAAATGCAGAGCCATTCAAGGGAATATCTACGAACTGTCCGACTTTTTGGTGAATATCCTGGAGTTTGATTATTTCGGCGCCGAGCTTGATGGCAAGGCCGTTTATCATGATAGCTGTGCCGGCCTGCGCGAGTGCAAAATAAAGGATGAGCCGCGCCAACTGCTCTCCAAGGTACTTGGCCTCGAACTGCTTGACCTGAAAGACGGTGAAACCTGCTGCGGTTTCGGCGGTACATTTGCCGTTAAGTTTGATGGCATTTCAACCGCGATGGCGCAGCAAAAGGTTAATAATGCCCTTGATGTTGGTGCGGAATACATCATATCTACTGATGCCTCATGTTTAATGCACATGCAGGGGTACATCGATAAAAATAACCTGCCTATCCAAACCATGCACATTGCCGATGTTTTGGCTTTGGGCTGGGGGAATGTGTAATTAATTTTATTGGAAATATTAAGCTTTATTAGATTCTACATAAAAATCGATATACTGTTTTGCGAAATTTTCATTGTTAATGCCGAAAGCCCTTGCGTGTTTTTTGGCTCTTTCAATATCTTGAGATTTACCCGCTAAAAAATGAAGGAAATATAAAAGAGGTGCAATGGTAGCTGGGGCCATGCCCTTATTTATTCTATTATTAATAAAAATTTCTGCGAATCTTAAAAACCTATCTTTATTCATAGTTAACATCTTGCTTAAATCTCCAATAGATTTAAGTTCGTGAAATCTTAGAAGTTTCATAATAGGATCGTAGTTATCTATGGGCTTTAATTCAACTCCGGTTATATTCTCAATAAGCTTTTTTACTTCTAATAAGATATCATTTGTCTTTAGAAAGGAATTGATTGATGCAGCATTTATATCAACATTTTCAGGTTTTGATTTAATCAAGATAGGCACTCTATTTTCATATTCTTTAAGTTCTGTTTTTAATCTATCAAATTCTACATCTGCTGTTTCAAGTAAAGCGGAAAGCCTGTTAAATGTTCTTTTATATTGGTCAGGAATAGATATTTCTCCCTTGTAGCCTAAATCATGCTCGATTTCCGCCCAAGCATGTTGTAGGATCGATCTTATCTGAATTTCGCATTTAAACCCCTTGTATTTTTTATATTCTTTTAGGTTACTTCTACTTTCATTTAGCATTGTAACCACATGCAATGATCTATACCCAAATTGATCTGTTTTTAATATTCTTTTATCAATTGAGTTTTGAGTATCAATCATAAACTCTTTTTCAATCAGATTGGAAACTGTATTCACATCGCTTTCCATATAAGTTATAATTCTTATCCCTATAATATCGGTGATGTCTTCTATGCAAGTATATTTTTCTCCTTTTTCATCTATTTTCTTTGATAGACTTTCTAAAGATTTGATTCGCCCACTAATTTGATGAATTACTATTTCTTGATCAGATAATAGATCCGTCAATAAATTTACAACCCGCTCCTTATACGCTGTATATACTTTTATATTTTGTTTATAAGCATCAAGTATCTGGTCTTTCATAAAAGAATGATTTTTTTGGAGATATAATATTAGTAAATAAATATTATATCTCTAACAAGGTATTACTTCCGCTGAATATCCAAAATCGATCCTTCCTTGGCCATTTCCACAAGCAATGGTTTGGCAATACCTTGCTGGGCGTTATCATAGGCGGTATCACCCTTTGCCGCGATATCATCAAGGCCCTCTTCACGGTCCGATTCATATTTGTTTAAGGCCAGGTAAACAGAATCGCCGGAAACCTTATTTACCCTGTAAAGGGTATAGTGATCGTTTTTAAGGTTGATATGAAATATATCGTTCTTTTGTGGCGATAAAACCCATTGGTTTACTTTTTTTGCTTTCTGCTTTTCGCTGATATAAAAAAATATCGAACCAATAACGATCAGGAAACAGCCTGCAAATGTCCACACAGGTATTGTAGTTTGAGACTTTATATTATCATAGCTTAATTTGAGCGAGGCAGGCATTTCCTTAAGCTTCAAAATCTGCCTGCAATGGAGGCATTGGGATACGCCTGTTTTACCTATCGGGAAAAACGGGATCCAGAAAATATGTGCCCAGCGTTGAAATACATTCATCTGGATACTGTTGGCTGTATTGCAGTTTGGGCAGATGTCGCTTGTTATTTCAGCTTTTAATAGTTTCGCTTTGGTGCCGTATATGATCATGAGATGGGCGGTTTAGGGTTTACATTTTATCCGCACTGAAAATAGGCAAATTACCAGGATTATGAAAACACCTTATAAAGAGCCTCTTGTTTATTGAAAAACTAAAGCAACAATGGTGGCACTGTTTTGTCAGCGGGTATTGTCAAGACGCCCTGCAGGTTCAAAAAAACTCAAAAAACATCAAAAAAAGCCGAAAATATATGTACGCCCTTAACTGTTGATTTTGTACTCCTTAAAGTTTTAGTAGTTGATAATCAAATATTTATTGGTGTTTCAGGTAGAATATTAAAGCTTTGATTATCAATATGTTTCATAAAAATCATGTTTTGTGTTTCACTCTCAAAAAATGGAACATTTTAAAAAAGCGGCAAAAGCAAAACCAATTTTATTTTGGGAATGGCGATTTTGGGACACCCATAATTTTACAATTACTTTTTACCTTGAAGTGAAATTGCTGAAATAGGCATTTCTTTAAAAAACATTATCTTTGCCGATTGAAATGAACAAGAAAGTCGCTTTTTACACTTTAGGCTGCAAGCTGAATTACTCAGAGACCTCATCAATTGGTCGGCTGTTTAACCAGGCCGGTTATGATACGGTAAATTTTACCGAAACCCCGGATGTTTTTGTGATCAATACCTGCTCGGTAACTGACAATGCCGATAAAAAGTGTAAGAAGATTGTTAAAGAGGCGCTTAAAATTTCACCTAATGCCTACGTAACCATAGTAGGATGCTACGCGCAGCTAAAACCACAGGAAATTGCTGAAATCCCCGGCGTTGACATGGTGCTTGGCGCTGCCGAAAAATTCCAGATAGTTGATCATATTACCGACCTAACTAAAAGGCCAAAAGCGCTGGTGCTTAATCAGCCGGTGTCTGAAGCTAATGAGTTTGTTCCCGCATATTCTTTTGGCGACCGTACCCGTACTTTCCTGAAAGTGCAGGATGGCTGCGATTATTCCTGTACGTTTTGTACCATTCCGCTGGCCCGCGGCGCCAGCAGGAGCGATACTATTGAAAACGTTGTTGCGCAGGCAAAGCAAATTGCTGAGTCGGGCGTAAAAGAAATTGTGCTTACCGGTGTAAACCTTGGTGATTTCGGGATCCGGAACGGTAAACGCGAAGACAAGTTTTTTGATTTGGTTAAGGCCCTTGATGAGGTAGAAGGTATCGACCGTTTCAGGATCTCATCTATAGAACCTAACCTGCTTACCGACGAGATCATCGCTTTTGTAGCTGCTTCAAAACGTTTCGTACCGCATTTTCATATCCCGCTGCAATCAGGTTCGGATAAGATCCTGGGGCTGATGCGCCGCCGTTACAAACGCGATTTGTATGTTAACCGTGTTGCCAGGATAAAAGAGCTGATGCCCGATTGCTGCATTGGCGTGGATGTTATTGTTGGTTTCCCCGGCGAAACAAGGGAGGATTTTATCGATACCTATAACTTCCTCAACGAACTTAATATATCGTACCTGCACGTATTTACTTATTCGGAAAGGGAAAATACTTTGGCCGCTCAGATGACGGGCGCGGTACCCGGCTCTGCACGCGGGGAACGGAGTAAAATGCTGCATATCCTGTCGGATAAAAAGCGCCGTGCTTTTTATGAAAGCCAGCTTGGTAAAAATGAGGAAGTTTTATTTGAGGGCGATATTAAAGATGGCTTTATGCATGGCTTTACCCGTAATTATGTAAAGGTACGAACCAAGTATGATCCTGTACTGGTTAACGAGTTAAAAACGGTGCATCTAACAAATATTTCACCTGATGGTGATGTTGAAATAACAGAAGGCGAAGAAATATTAGTGCATTAAATTCTATATTCGCCTTAAAATATAACCTATGTTTCCAACGCTTACATCGTTACTGAAATACCTTTTTGGTTTTAATCTTCCTTTGCCTATACAAACCTTTGGCTTTTTTGTGGCGATAGCTTTTGTTGGCGCTTACTGGGCATTTGGCCAGGAGTTTAAACGCAAAGAAGCGTTGGGCGTAATCCATACTTTTAAAAAACGGGTTACTATAGGTTTGCCCGCTTCAAATACCGAATTGATAGGTAATGGTGTATTTGGCTTTGTTTTAGGCTATAAAATTGTTGATTGTATTCTCAATTATCAGGCTCTTATAGATAACCCGCAGGAGTTTTTGTTATCCCTGCGAGGCAACTGGATAGGTGGGATCCTTGGGGCTGCAGCATTTGCGTACTGGGCGTGGCAAGAGGCTCAAAAACAAAAGTTAGACAAACCGGTAACCAAAGATGTTGATGTGCACCCAAACGAATTGATGGGGAGTATATTATTATGGGCTGCGGTGTTTGGCTTTGCTGGTGCTAAACTGTTTAATGCACTGGAAAACTGGGGCGACTTTATGAAAGACCCCGTTGGCATGCTGATAGGCTTTAGTGGTTTAACCTTTTACGGTGGTTTGATATGCGGTGGCGCGGCGGTTTTATATATAGCCAATAAGCACGGCATTAAACCCTTAGATATGCTTGATATTGGCGGCCCGGGTATGATGCTGGCTTACGCTTTAGGCCGTATAGGCTGCCAGATGAGCGGCGATGGTGATTGGGGTATAGTTAACCTGGCACCAAAGCCACATTGGTTAAGCTGGGCGCCCGATTGGATGTGGAGTTTTAAATTTCCGCATAACGTGAACGATGAAGGTGTACAGATGGTTAATTGTGTGGGCAAGTTTTGCCATGAGTTGCCATATCCGGTTTATCCAACCTCATTTTATGAGAGTGTAATTTGTTTATTACTGTTCTTTGTATTATGGAAAATAAGGCACATTTTTAAAGCTCCGGGTGTTTTGTTTGGTGTATATATGATATTAGCGGGCGTTGAGCGTTTTTTTATCGAACTCATCAGGGTTAATACCAAATATGTTGTTGCCGGTGTTTCATTTACTCAGGCCGAGATGATCTCTGTGATCATGGTTTTAGGTGGCATTGCACTTATCGTAACAGGATTAAACAAAGAAAAGAAAGCACCGGGCACAACAAATGGCTGATAGCAAATCAAAAGGCAGATTGATCAATAACCAAGTATTCAGATTTGTACTTTCGGCCGGGGCTGGTTTTTTGGTAGATGTTTCCGCATTTTACCTTTTTTATCATAACCTGCTTATTCAACATACTTATCAGGTTTTCGGACTTACGGTTCGCAACTATACCGTTTCGCTGGCTCTATCATTTTTTATGGGCGTTGTAGTTAATTTTTTGATTACACGCTATATGGTATTCAATGAATCGAAATCGGCGCCCCGCAAACAGTTTTCGCGTTTTGTAACAGTGGCTATCATCGGCTTTTTCGCCAACTTATCTGTTGTGAAAATATTGATCCAGGCTTGCAGTTTTAACCCTACGGTAGCGCGGATCTCGGCGGCGCTAAGCCTGTTCTTCGCAAGTTTTTTTATCCATAAGGCTTTTTCATTTAGTCTTTCATTAAAACATAACCATGCAAACAGCGAACATCCTAAACCAGGTAATTGAAGTTTCAAAACAGGCAGGTGATTTCATCAGGCAGGAGCGTAAAGCGTTTGATCCTGATAAAATAGAATATAAAGGACTCAACGATATGGTATCATATGTTGATAAAACCGCCGAAGAAACCATTGTAAAAGGCCTGAGCAAAATTTTGCCTGAGGCCGGTTTCATTACCGAAGAAAAAACAACTACTAAAATAGGCGAACGGTACAACTGGATCATCGACCCGCTTGATGGTACTACCAATTTTATTCATGGCGTACCTGCATTTTCCGTAAGTATCGCTTTAAAGGAATATGATGAGCTGATAGCAGGTGTGATATATGAAATAAACCTTGATGAATGTTTCTATGCCTGGAAAGATTCGCCTTCATACCTGAACGGTAAAGAGATCAGTGTAAGTAAAAACAACACAATAGGCACCAGCTTATTGGCAACCGGGTTCCCATATTACGATTTTACCAAGCAGACCGCCTATATCGAATTGTTTACGGAACTGATGCGCAGCAGCCATGGCTTACGCCGTTTAGGTTCAGCCGCTGTTGATCTGGCCTATACAGCTTGCGGTCGTTTTGATGCTTTTTATGAGTACAACCTCAACGCCTGGGATGTTGCCGCCGGTATTGTAATTGTAAAACAAGCAGGAGGTGAAGTAGTGAACTTTAAGGGTGGCTTTGAGGTATTGGATACCCGGGAGTTACTGGCGACTAACGGGAAAATAACAGAGGAGATGTTGCAGGTGATAGGGAAGTATTTCAAATAGGCATCTAATCACGTTTCGGCATTCGTCGATGCGTCCAGCATTCCTTTATCACTTGTAATATAAATCTAAACTTGTTTTTTACATGGAAATAACAAGATCAAGTCACGATTGTTATGGAAGACAACAACGATTTTAAAGCGTTTCAAACCGAGGTCAGGTGGTTTGTGAAACCAGATTCGAATGTTCAGTTACAAAAAGGAGATGTAAGACTAAGTGTTGAATTTGAAGACACATTTCCCAAACTTACTTCATTAATAAAAAAGGCCAGAGTTACATTTGTTGATATTGAGGATGTAAGATATTTATTGTTGGCGTGGAATACCAAAGAAAACCTGATTTGTGGCTGGCTAAATGAAATAGAAGACCCTGAAACTTATTTTGTTGAAATGATTTCTGAGCATGAGTTACTTATAAGAATTATTGGTGGTATCAGGGAAGCTTTTAATCAGCCGGCGAATTCGTTTACCAACAATCAGAATTTCATGTTTTTGGGTACAGAATCGTCAAGAGGAATAGGAGACTATGACGACTATTACGAAACGATGTGTGATGATGAGAATTGTACCCCAATTAACTTTTCTGATTTTGTGGCATTTGCTGAAGAGGCAAATGGCTCTTTAAGCATGTATAATCCCCACAACGGCAATGTCTTTTTATTTTCACATGACCATGATTTTGATTGCGTGGAATTTATGGAGAGGCAACCGCAATACACATTCCATACCTTAAGGGGATAGACACATTTGTGGATTATGTTGAAGAGTTAGCAGCTCAATGGTTAAACATAATCAAATAGAATCCAAACAATTTGAAAATAAAAAGCCTCTCATTTTCATGAAAGGCTTTCGTGTAAGTAACAGGGCTCGAAACCCCCAATCAATAATATTATAACGCTTCAGAAACCACTTCAGTAACTTCAGGAACCATACGTTTAAGCAGGTTTTCGATACCGGCTTTAAGGGTTACGGTTGATGACGGGCAGCCGCTGCATGAACCGCGAAGCTCAACAGTTACAACACCCTCGTTAAATGAGCGGTAAGAAATAGCGCCGCCATCCTGCTCAACAGCCGGGCGAACGTAATCATGCAGGATCTGCTGAATTTTCACTTCGGTTTCAGTGCCTTCAAAGTTTCCGGCTTCAGCTTCTTCCTCTAACTGGATCTTTAACTCTGATTCGACGGCGCCTTTAACAAACTCTTTCATTATCGGCTCAACATCCGCCCAGTCGCTGCCTTCAGTTTTGGTAATGGTAACAAAATTGCTGGCAAAGAAAACACCATTTACAAACGAAAACTTGTACAGTTCCTTTGCAAAAGGTGAATGTTCGGCACTTTCCTTAGTAGGGTAGTCAACACTGCCATTAATAAGCAGTTTATTAACTATGAATTTCATAGTTGCCGGGTTCGGCGTTAATTCGGTATATACGTTGATGTTCATCGTCTCGTGTTTTTATTCAATCTAATTAACAAATTTAACTACCTTTTTTATTAAAAGCTACCCTAAACTTTGTTATGACATTTCTTTGATGTGACTTCCGATGTGCAGATGAGTAAATTTCAAATGTGCAGATTTCAGATGTGCAAATTGATGTATAATTAAAGCATCAAAAAATCATAATATAATTTGCACATCTGCACATTTGAAATCTGCAGATTAAATACCAGTATAGTTCAACGGCGTTATCTTTTTGATCTCATCTTTAATAACATCACTTATATCTAACGTATCAACAAACTCGGCTATTGTGCTGGCGTTGATCTGCTGATTGGTGCGGGTAAGATCTTTCAGGGCTTCATATGGATTAGGGTAGCCCTCACGCCTTAATATGGTTTGGATGGCTTCAGCAACAACCGGCCAGTTAGCTTCCAGATCGGCATTAATGGCATCGGTATTCAATAACAGCTTGTTTAATCCCCTTACGGTTGATTTAATGGCGATCAATGTATGTGCAAAAGGTACACCGATGTTCCTTAATACGGTCGAGTCGGTAAGGTCGCGCTGTAACCTTGAAATTGGCAATTTGGCCGCAAGGTGCTCAAACAAAGCATTAGCGATGCCCAAGTTACCTTCCGAATTTTCAAAATCGATAGGGTTAACCTTATGCGGCATGGCCGATGAGCCAACTTCGCCCGCTTTGATCTTTTGTTTAAAGTAGTTCATGGATATGTAGGTCCACATATCACGGTCGAGATCAATCAGGATATTGTTAACGCGTTTCAATGCATCGCACTGAGCAGCAAAGTTATCATAGTGCTCAATCTGCGTGGTAAACTGTGAACGCTTTAATGCCAATATATTGTTCACGAAATTATTGCCGAATGCTTTCCAGTCGATGGCCGGGTAAGCAATATTATGCGCATTAAAGTTACCGGTAGCGCCGCCAAATTTGGCCGAATTTGGAATAGGTTTTAGCAGCTCAAGCTGGTTTTCCAAACGCTCAACAAAAACCAGGATCTCTTTGCCTAAACGGGTTGGCGAAGCCGGCTGGCCATGGGTATGCGCCAATAAGGGAACATTTTCCCACTCGGCAGCAAATGCTTTCAGGATATTAACCAGGTCATTAATGGCAGGATAGTAGCTGTTATTTAATGCCAGTTTAAAGGTATACGGGATAGCTGTGTTATTGATATCCTGAGAAGTAAGGCCAAAGTGAATAAACTCTTTGTAAGGTTCCAAACCTAATTTATCAAACTCTTTTTTAATGAAATATTCAACGGCTTTAACATCGTGATTTGTGGTTTTTTCAATCACTTTGATACTCTCAGCGTCATCTTCCGAAAAATTCCTGTAAATGTCGCGTAACTTTTCCGATAGATTTTTATCAAATGATTGTAACTGAGGTAGTGGGTATTCGGCCAGTGCTATGAAATATTCTATCTCAACAAATACACGGTACTTGATAAGGGCAAATTCTGAAAAGTATCCGGCAAGATCGGCGGTGGTGTTTCTATAACGGCCATCAATAGGCGAGATCGCTGAAAGTGAAGTAAGCGTCATATAATAAAAAGAGAGTGGGTAATAATTTTTTGCAAAGGTAATCATTTTTGAGGTGCCACCGGCAGATTAAAAGCTTCACAATTAAACCACAGGATAATAAGCATTTATTAAATGGATTTTAAAAATAAACAAGTGTTTGTAATGGAAAAGTAAAAATGAATGGAAACTTTTTATTCAAAAAATGTTTCCTTAGTTTTGACCCGGAAAGTCAATGAGTCAAACAGAAAGAATTATAAAAGGTGCCGAGGAGCTGTTTTTAACTGCGGGAATTAAAAGTATCACCATGGATGATATTGCCAGGCATCTTGGTATGTCAAAAAAAACGATCTATCAATTTTTTAAGGACAAGAACGAGTTAGTTGTCGCGCTTACAAAAAAGAAACTAAAGGAAGACGAAGATCAGATGAATGACATCATCAACAGATCAAACAATGTAATTGAGGAGATGATCAACATGACTAAATGCTCGGAGGAAATATTTTCAAGGATCAACCCTATTGTAATCCACGACCTGCAAAAGTATCATTCTGAAGCCTGGGACGATTTTCAACAGTTCAAGGCCGGGGTGTTGATCCAAAAAATGGAAGAGCTTTTAATTAAAGGAATGGGACAGGGTTACATTCGTAAGGATATTGACGTAAAGATAATGGCACGCATGCGGGTTAACCAGGTAGAGTTGGGCTTTAATACTTCAATATTCCCTGTAGCAGAGTTTAGTCCCTGGAAAGTGCAAGTTCAGTTTTTAGATCATTTTAATTATGGCATTTGTACACTTGAGGGCTACAAGCTGCTTAATGAGTATAAGAATATTAATAATGAATAACATGCTGACACAGGGTTGTCACTAACTGCATCAAATTTGTATCAGCTTAAATGAAATCAAATCACTCAACCACAATATATATAATGAAATATTTATTTTACACGGCAACTGTGTTTTGTGCCATAGCCTTTAAAAGCTATGCGCAGGAAGCAGCGCCTAACACACAAACGTATAATTTTACGGTTCAGGACTGTGTTAATTATGCTTATGAGCATCAGAATACAGTTGTAAACTCGGCCCTCGATATCAAAAGTGCTGAATATAAGGTAAAGGAAACTACCGGGATCGGCTTGCCGCAAATCAGTGGTTCCGCTTCATTCCAGGATTATCTGAAAATACCAACCACTTTATTACCGGGCGAGTTTTTTGGTGCCCCGGGCACCTTCGTTCCGGTTAAGTTTGGTGTAAAATACCAATCTAACTTAGGTCTTAGTTTAAACCAGATCCTTTTTAACGGGAGTTATCTTGTTGGTTTAAAGGCTTCAAGGACGTATCGTGAGCTTTCACAGCGCAATTATACCCGCTCAAAGATTGAAGCCAATGTTGCGGTTACTAAAGCATATTACCAGGTTTTAGTAAGTGACGAACAAATAAAGTTGTACGACGCCAATATTGCCCAGTTGAAACAGCAGGTTGACCAAACTGTAGCCCAAAATAAGCAGGGTTTTGTTGAAAAGATTGATGTAGACCGCATTACGGTACAGTATAATAACCTGATAACCAACCGCGAAAATGTAATCCGCTCACTGGCACTGAACTATCAGATGCTGAAGTTTCAGATGGGGATGCCTGTTGATCAAAACCTTGTGTTGAAAGATAAACTAAGTGATGTTAGTCTTGATAACAATGTTGCAGAGTTAGCGGTAGATACAGGATTTTACCATAACCGCATAGAATACTCTTTACAGGAGACTCAGAAAAAGCTGAACGAGCTTGATCTGCAAAACAAAAAGTCAACTTATTTGCCAACATTAAGCGCTAATGGCAGCTATGCGGCGTCGTACCAGGATAATAATTTCAGCAAACTTTATAGCCAGGTTTTTCCTTCAAGTTATATCGGTTTAACGCTTAACGTTCCGATTTTCAGTGGCGGGCAAAGGCTTAACCAGGTAAGGCAGGCAAAAATTGAAGTGCAAAAGTCAACAAACGACCTGGTTAACCTTAAAAATACCATAAACCTTGATGCTAAGGTGGCAACCGTATCGTATATTAATGGTTTACAATCGCTTAATAATCAAAAACGTAACCAGCAGCTTGCACAAGAGGTATTGCGTGTTTCAAAAATAAAATATCAGCAAGGCGTAGGCTCAAGCATCGAAGTTACGCAGGCCCAAACCAGCCTTGAAGATGCTGATAATAAATATATACAGGGCCTTTATGATGCCCTGGTTAGCAAAGTTGACCTTGACAAAGCTTACGGACGAATTAAATAACAACAACACTAAACTCACTATATAACAATGAAAATGAAAAAATTCATATACATACCTTTCCTGGTTTTACTGGCTGCATGCTCAGGTAAACCCAAAGATAAAAAGGCCGAACTGGCTGATCTGCAAAAGCAACAATCGGATCTCAATGCAAAGATTGTGAAGCTGCAGGCTGAAATGGGTACTACCGATTCGGCTAAAACCACGGATGTTAGTGTTACTGAAGTGAAGAATAGCAGCTTTACCAACTATGTACAGATCCAGGGTAAAATAGATGCGCAGGATAATGTTACGGCTTATCCGCAGGCACAAGCAATTATTACAGCTATTTATGTAAAGCCCGGCCAGCATGTAAGTAAAGGGCAGGTGTTAGCACAATTGGATAATAGTGTTATGCAACAAAATATAGCACAAGCTGAAGCACAGGTTAGCTTGAGTCAACAGTTGTTTGATCGTCAAAAGAACCTTTGGGATCAGAAAATTGGCACCGAAGTGCAATATCTGCAAGCTCAAACCGCATTACAAAGTAATCGGAAAGCTTTGGCTTCCTTAAAAAGACAATCGGGCTTATACCGCATTATATCGCCAATTTCTGGTACGGTAGATCAAATGGATCTGAAACTGGGGCAGGCTGCCACACCCGGCCAAACGGGGATCCGTATTGTAAATGCCGATGTGTTAAAAGTTAAGGCCGATGTTCCTGAATCATACGCAAGCAGTGTAAACACAGGTAACAATGTTAAAATATTGATTCCGGATGCTAAGGATTCATTGGTTACCAAGGTAACTTTTGCCGCCAAAGCTATTGATCCAACATCACGTAGTTTTGGTGTGGAAGTCAGATTACCGCAGCGCAGCACACTTCGTCCTAATATGACCGCTATTTTAAAAATTGCTGATTATTCAAAAACAAATACCATAGCAGTGCCGGTTAAAGCTATACAGAAATCAGAGAACGGCGACCATGTTTTTGTAAATCAGAATGGTATTGCAAAACAGGTAAATGTAAAATCGGGTGTTACTTATGGTGGCCAAACAGAGATATTATCAGGCTTAAAAGCCGGCGACCAGCTGGTTGTTGAAGGTGCAACTGAAATAGAGGATGGCGATAAGATCAAAGTTGTTCAGTCGGCCAATTAGTTATTAACCAATTGATCTGTTCATTATGAAAGATGTAAAAAAAGAATTTGGCCCTTCAAGCTGGGCCATTGATAACAAAACAGCCATTTATGTGCTCATGTTCCTGATCACTGCACTTGGCCTGATAAGTTATAATCGCCTGCCTAAGGAAAACTTTCCGGATATAGCGCAATCAAAGGTGTTTGTCACAACACAGTTTCTGGGGCAATCACCGCAGAACATTGAAAATTTGGTAACCCGGCAAATCGAAAAACGCCTGAAATCATTAAAAGGTTTAAAAAAGGTAACATCTAATTCAATTCAAAACGCTTCGGTAATTACTGCGGAGTTCAATGCTGATATTGATATAAAAGATGCGAAAACAGATGTTAAGGAAGCTGTTGATAAAGCGAAGCAGGATCTTCCGCAGGGGGATCCAAATCTTAAGGAATCGACTATTTCAGATATTAATGTGGCTGATATCCCTATCCTTTATATAAATATATCGGGTAATTACGACCTCAAAAAGCTTAAAGAATATGCAGACGCGTTAAAAGATGAAATAGAAGGATTTAAAGAAATCTCTAAAGTAGACGAGGTGGGCGCATTGACTCCAGAAATTCAAATAAATGTCGATATCAATAAAATGGCCGCGGCGCAGCTTACCTTTAATGATATTACTACAGCTGTAGGAAACGAAAATATATTAGCCTCTACGGGCACAGTGAAAACAGATGGAGTACGACGTACCATTGATATCAAGCAGGATTTTAAAAATGCTGATGAAGTAAAAGCAATGGTAATCAGGAACCCTAAAGGACAGCCAATATATCTTAGGGATATTGCGGAAGTGAAGGATTCATTTCTTGAGCAGGAAAGCTACGCTCGTTTGAAAACTAATGCCAACCCTAATTTTAAAAATGTAATTACTCTTAATGTAAGTAAAAGGGCGGGTGAAAACTTGATAGAAGCCTCAGACAAAATCAACGACCTGATCAAACTTAAGCAGAAGACAGTATTTCCCAAAGGATTAGATATTACAGTAACCGGGGATCAATCTGACAAAACCCGCACAACGTTAAACGACTTAATCAACACGATTGTTATTGGTTTTTTGCTGGTTACCGTTATCCTGATGTTTTTCATGGGCACAACCAATGCTATTTTCGTTGCGCTCTCGGTTCCATTGTCATGCTTCATAGCCTTTTTGGTGATGCCTGCTATTGGCTTTACGCTCAATATGATCGTGTTGTTCTCGTTTTTGTTAGCGCTGGGTATTGTGGTAGATGATGCTATTGTGGTGATAGAAAATACACACCGTATTTTTGCTAACGGAAAGGTTCCGATTAAGGAGGCCGCAAAAATGGCTGCAGGCGAGGTTTTCTTGCCAGTGTTTTCAGGGACCATGACCACTTTGGCTCCATTTATACCATTGGCATTCTGGAATAGTTTGATTGGCCATTTCATGTTTTTCCTGCCTATAACACTGATCATTACTTTGTTGGCCTCGTTGGTGGTAGCCTATATCTTTAACCCTGTATTTGCGGTTGATTTTATGAAACCTCATCATGATGGTGAGCATGATAACCCTAAGTTTGACAGGCCTACAAAAAGGGCTATGATATTTTTGGCCATCGCTGCGGTAATCGGTTACTTGATCAATATTGGTTTTGGCAACCTGATGGTGCTGATCATGGTATTATATCTGATCAATCATTTCTTCCTGCTGCGGATTATTGACAGATTTCAGAAAAACGCCTGGCCCAAATTTCAAAATTGGTATGCCAAATGGCTTGAACGCGCTGTTCGCAGACCTGTAACCGTTTTGGTAGGAACCATTGGCTTATTTGGTTTTGCTATTTTCCTGATGGCAGTACGAGGAAAGACTCCGGAGTTTTTTCCTTCCGGCGACCCTAACTTTGCATACGTCTATATTACGTTGCCTATCGGTACTGATCAAGCTTATACTAACGAAGTAACCAGGCAGTTAGAAAAAAAGGTTGCAACAGTTGTTGAGCCTGATAAGGATATTGTGTCGTCAGTTATTTCAAATGTTACAAAGGGAGTAAATGATCCCACAGATGAAGACCAAAGTGACTACCAGAATAAAGGCAAAATAACAGTTGCTTTTGTTGAGTTTGGTAAGCGAAACGGAAAAGATACTAAAGCAATACTCAAACGTATACGTGAAGCTGTACAAGGTGTTCCTGGCGCTAAAATATCAGTAACCCAAGAAAATAGTGGCCCGCCTGTACAAAAGGATATAAGTATTGAAATTGTTGGTGATAATTTAGATACTTTGGTAGCGACAGGCACGCGATTGAAAAATTACTTAGCAAAACAGAATATTGCTGGTATCGAAAATCTTATTGCCGATGTGCAAAGTGATAAGCCTGAAATAGTATTTGATGTTGACCGTGAGCGTGCTAACAGGGAAGGAATATCGTCCGGGCAGATTACTGATAATTTGGCAACCGCTATTTTTGGAAAAAAAGCAGCTGACTTTAGAAATACTAAAGAGGATGATTATCAAATAAAAGTAAGAGCGCTCGAAGATCAGCGAGGCAGTATTGATGAAATCAAAAACTTAAAAATAACCTATCGCGATATGGCAATGAATGGAACAATACGCCAGGTGCCAATATCAGCTTTTACTGATGTACGTTATACAACTACGTACAGCAATATCAAGCGTAAACAGCAACGCAGGGTTTTAACACTTGGTTCAAATGTTATTAAGCCTAACAACCCTAATGAAGTTAACGCCAATATTTTAAAAGCTCTTAATAACTTCAAAAAGCCAGATAACGTTATCATACGCCAGGGTGGTGGCCAGGAAGACCAAATGGAAGCCATGAATTTCCTGCTTTCCGCCCTTGGTGTATCATTTGGGCTTATTCTTGTTATTTTAATGATCCAGTTTAACTCAATTGGTAAAACGCTTATTATTATCAGCGAGATCCTCTTTAGTATTATTGGTGTATTGCTGGGGGTTAGCGTATTTGGCATGACCATGTCTATCGTAATGACAGGTATCGGTATCATTGCGCTGGCAGGTGTGGTTGTTCGTAACGGGATCTTATTGGTTGAGTTTACCGATATGCTGTTGGAGCAGGGGGTAAGCATCCACGATGCGGTGGTTGAAGCCGGCCATACCCGTATGACGCCTGTATTGTTAACTGCAACTGCAGCTATTTTGGGTTTGATACCTTTGGCCGTTGGTTTTAATATTGATTTCGTGGGCTTGTTTACCCATTTTGCACCGCATATCCATTTTGGTGGTGATAACGTTGCATTCTGGGGCCCGCTGGCCTGGACAATGATCTTTGGTTTAGGTTTTGCCACTATTATTACATTGATCCTTGTACCGTGTTTATACCTCATCCGCTATAATCTTAAAGCAAGGCTGTTCGGTAAAAAATCGGTTGAAACTAAACATGTGGAGGTATTGGAAACAGAAGCAGTTTAAAATAAAGAGCCATTAGTAACACAAACAGCCGCTGTCGAAAGATTGCGGCTGTTTTATTTTATGACAGTTTTTAAATAAAACATAATAATGTATTTATGGTTCTTTATGCAAACGTTTATCACAGCCATGAAACTTGAAATATCAAAACCGCTTTGGCCGGTAATAGGCCTTGGTACATTAGCCGGTATGCGTACCTTATCTGCCCCTGTTGTAACTACGCATGTATTAAGTCATCATCCATCAAAGCAACTTGAAAAATCACCGCTAAGGTTCATGCAATCAACAACCGTGGCTGCTGTTTTAAAGATCTTATCGGTTACTGAAGTTATTGCGGATAAATTACCTTCAACTCCAAACCGTATAGAACCCGCCGGGTTAGCGGCAAGGGGGCTATCAGGTGCTTTGGCCGGCGCAAGTATTTATAAAGCTGTTGGCGGTAAAGCATTAACCGGAGCACTGATAGGAGGGGCAGTGGCAGTAGCAGCCACCTACGGAAGCTACTTCCTGCGAAAAAACACAGTTAAGGCAAATCATATTGCCGACCCATTAATTGGCGCGATTGAAGATGCTTTGGTAATAGGATCGGGTTTTGGCTTAAGCAAGCTGATTTATGCCCCGGTTGCAGGCTGAACATATTTTTCAAGCTCTCCCAGGTTGCTGATCTCGTTACGCGAGCGGGGCAGGCTGTCGGGATAATTCTTTTGAATAAAGGTTACCAGGTTTTCGCGGATATAGCAACGCAGGTCAAAAGCATCTGATGAGGTACGGGAACTCATTAGTACCCTGATCTCGATAGTGTGTTCTTTAACATCAGTTACCTGTACTACTTTAACCCGTTTATCCCATAAGTTTGATTTAACTATCAGGCGTTCAAATTCTTCGCGTATAGCATCAACCGGGACTGTGTGGTCCATGTACAAAAACACGGTACCCAAGATATCTGCCGACGTACGTGTCCAATTTTGGAAGGGCTTTTGAATAAAATAATTAATGGGCAGTATCAACCTCCGCTCGTCCCAGATCTTTAAAACCACGTAAGTGAGGGTGATCTCTTCCACGCGCCCCCATTCGCCCTCCACAACCAAAACATCATCAATGCGGATTGGCTGCGTAAAAGCGATCTGGAAGCCTGCGAGTAAATTACCCAATGAGGTTTGCGCGGCAAAACCAACTATGATACCACCAATGCCAACGCCGGTAAGCAAACCCGTACCTATCTTACGCATACTTTCAAAACTAAGCAGGATAATGGCTATAGTTAAAAAGATGATGGTTACTACAATGATCTTACGGATAAACTGGATCTGTGTCCGCACCTTACGTTCTTTAAGGTTATCTACTTTATTAAGATCATAAGCGTGATAAATATAATCTTCCAGGATCCGTACAGAACGTACAAGCAAGCCTGCAAATGATATGGTAAGCAAAATCTCGATAGTTTTATCGAAGGGCTGATAGTAGAGTTTGTTCATCCTCATCAACGGCGAAAACAGGTTGAGTATGAATAAGGGTATAAAATAAGCCACTGCCGGTCCCAGGTTTACAATTATTGATCGCAGGATAGAATAATCAGTATCCTTTCGCCGGGCATACACTTTAAATAACCTGGTTATGATAAATTTGGTAAAAAGGCCTATGAGTATCGCCGAAACGATAATGATCAGGTTCCAGGCAACAGAGGGGATCTGTTGTGAAAACTCAAGCAAATCGGGCGGCAGTCTGGTTTCTATATCCATAATCACATGCTTCTTTCCCGTATAAAATAGTTGGAATGTAAAATTGTTTTAGCAAATGACCTGTGAGCGGGTGTTGCTACATTTATTTAATGAATTTTTGATAGTTTTGTTAAAAAAGTCAGGAAATCGATTGTATTGACTTGTTTGTTTACCTGTTTTTAAGCAAAATTTTTCACATGGCAGCAGCGAATGACCAGCAGGATATTAAAAGGGAGAAAATTTTAGAGGCCTCGCACCAGCGCTTTTTACATTACGGTTATTCTAAAACTACGATGAATGAAATAGCAGGTGATCTTTCCATGTCGAAAGCCCTGTTGTATTACTATTTTCCCGACAAAAGCCAGCTGTATATCGCTGTAATGCGTAAACTCGCCACCGATTATCTTAAAACGCTCGAAAACAGGTTAAATAGTTTTGCCAATTTAAAAGATGCTTTTACTTTCCAGGTAAATACCCATCACGAGTTTATTGTTAATAATTACAATTTTTTTGATTTTTTCAGGCTCAATGAGCAAAATCTTCCCGAGGCCATCTGGCAGATAGTTGGCGAGGTACACAGCGCCGAACTGGGCCTGTTAAGCAATGCTATTAAAACAGAGGTTGAAAAAGGCGCTATAAAGCCTGTGGAAAACCCTGAAGAAGTTGTTGATGTGTTGATGGACGCTTTACATGGCATCAGGGTTGGTGCCATATCTCAAAAGAAAACTAACTTCCCCCGTAAAGAGCATCTTGAAGAGATCCATACCAAGAAACTGCTCCTGCTCGATATTTTTATCAAAGGGTTAATGGCTTAAAGTCATTTGAAAGTATAAATAGGCTGTACTGTCAGTTAGCCGTCAAATGAACCATCTGTTGAGCACTGCGGCTATTATTTATAGGTACATTTGTACTCACAAATAGTTTAATAGCCAGGTAATTACCTTTCTGTTTAAATTATTTTACTTACTTCTTTTTTTAAGAGGTGATTGTTTTAGAGTGATTTAGCCTGCGTAGCTTTTTGCCGCGCGGGCTTTTTTATGTGCTGATAACAGTGTTAATATCAATATTGCCAACCAGTATTTTATGAACCGGACAGGCATTAGCTATTTTAAGCAGGCGGTCTCGTTGCTCATCGCTTACTTCGCCTTTAAAGCTAAGCCTGGTTTCAATATATGTGCCGGTTAACGTCTTAAACATGTCAACATCGGCTTTAATTTCTTCTATAGGCCACATTTTGCGGTTGATGTACATACGTAGGGTGATCACAGTGCAGCTTGCAAGGCTCGCCAGTAACAAGCTAAACGGGTTCATGCCTGTATTACTGCCTTCGGCTTCAAGGGGTTCATCGGTTATAAGGCCATGCCCACCGCTGTTAACTACTGTTTGATATTGGGAGCGCCCTATAAGCGCAGTAGCTGTTTCTATCAACTCATTTCCGGTTTCTTCCATAAGGCGTTTAAATAGAGTATCGTTATTAATAAATTAAGCTTAGTCCTAAGGCATGAGTTCTAAGTATAGAAAAGCAAAAAAACAGATTGGCGACTTCCGACTCTATACTATCGACTTACCTTTCTTTATTCGGATGTTTCGTTAATATCAACCAGGTTCCAGTTCTTTTTCAGAAATTTGGGGCCGCCGTTATATTTCAGGATCACTTCAAAATTGGTACGGTTTGTTTCACCCTGGCTATCTGTTGAAAGAACATACGATTTGATAATAAAAACAGAGTCGGCCTTTTTTCCAAACTGGTATTTATCGTCGGGAAAGGAGGGATTTCCATCGCGGATAGTTGGAGTTACAAATTCCTTCGCAATTTTATAAGCGTCATCGGCATTAGGCATTTTGCTAAATGAAAGCACCTCCGTAACACCGCCAGATATGGCAAACTTTACCATAATAAAAATAAATACTATACCAGCGATGATAATGGCGTATACGCCTTTCATAGCACGTTTTTTTTTAAGCTGCTTTTCTTGAAGATAAGTTTGAGTCATTAGTTTATAAAGGGTGCAATAAAAGTAGCAATTTAATTGATGAATAAAAGTCACCCCTTTTTATATGTAGTAATTATGGCTGATGACCAAAGAATAGATAAGCAATAAATATAGCCGCAATAACGCCGGCCAAATCGGCTATAAGCCCGGCAGGAATAGCGTAACGTGACTTTTTAATGCCCACCGAACCAAAGTATAAGGCAACGATATAAAAAGTAGTATCTGCCGAGCCATTAAAGATCCCAGCCAGTCTACCTGCAAATTTATCTACACCAAAATTTTGCATTATCGTTATCATCATACCTTTTGAACCTGAACCACTAAGTGGTTTTAAGTAAGCCACGGGCATAGCATCTACAAAGCGTGTATCTAAATTAAACTGAACACAAACCCAGCGTAACCCTTCATTCATATAATCTAACGCGCCGCAATTCCTGAACACGTTGATCCCAACCAGCATAGCCACCAGATAGGGAATTATCTTTACTGAGGTTTCAAAGCCGCCTTTAGCGCCCTCTACAAAAACTTCAAATACGTTTACCTTTTTTATAAGGCCGCCCACAATAAATATTACCGGTATAGTAAACAGCATCACATTACTGATAACAGATGATACCGTACTGATCTGCTCTTTGGTTAGCTGGGTGGTAAAATACCATACCACCAACGTGATAAAAGCAGTTACACCGCCGAGCCAGGCAATAATAACCCTGTCAAAAAGGTTGATCTTCTGTTTGATAGCTACCGCAATGAGGCCAACTACTGTGGCTACATAGGTGGCAATGATGCAGGGTAAAAACACTTCGGCGGGATCTTTCGAGTTGAGTATTGCCCTTTGCGCGATAATGGTAACCGGCAATAATTGCAGGCCCGATGTGTGCAGTACCAGGAACATGATCTGGGCATTTGAGGCAGTTTCTTTATCAGGATTAAGTTCCTGCAGGCTGCCCATAGCTTTTAAACCGAGCGGGGTAGCGGCATTATCAAGCCCCATTAAGTTAGCCGAAAAGTTCATCATCATTTGGCCCGTAGCCGGATGATCTTTAGGTACATCCGGGAATAACCGGCTAAAAAATGGTCTTACTATCCGCGATAAAAAGTTAATAGCACCTGCTTTTTCACCAATATTTAAAATGCCGAGCCAAAATGCCATTGAACCTATCAGCGGGAGAGCAATATCCATTACCGACGACTTGGACGAATTAAATAATCCTTCAACCAATAATTTGAAAGCTTCCGTATCGCCAAAAAAAACTAATTTTATGAGTGAAACTACAAATGCAATTACAAAAAAAGCTATCCAGATATAGTTAAGCGCCATAGTAATGTTTAAGGCTTTGAAGTTAGCGCTTTTGTAGTTTAATATGAAATGCTGATATTTTTATCCTACCCATAAAATAAATAAATGAACGATACAGTTAATAAACTCAACGGAATTATAAATAACGTAAAACAACTTAAAGGCCGGAATATTGACTGGGCTTACAAAGCATCTCCGGCTAAATGGTCAAAAAAAGAGGTGATCGGTCATTTGATCGACAGCGCTCAAATTAACCTGCAGCGTTTTGTGCGCTGCACCTATGAAGAAAACTTCAGGCTTACCTATGAGCAGGTAGAGTGGGTTGCCGCTGCACGTTATCAAGATGCTGATATTAACGAATTAATAGATCTTTGGGCATTATTAAACCTGCAAATTGTACGGGTATTAACAAATTACCCGCCCGGCAGGTTAAGCGCACGTTGTGACAACAGCAAACAGGAACCTAACCTACAAACCGTTGAATGGCTTGCGGCCGATTATGTTGACCATATGTTGCATCACCTCAAAGATATACTGTAATGGCAGGTTATTCGGGCACTCCATTGGAAAAAAAGCTGGGTATAAAGGCTGGGGCAAAGCTTATGCTGATAAATGCACCCGCCTATTACCTTGATCTGTTTACAGACATGCCTCCTGATGTTTATTTTGCAGATGAAGGTTCGTTTGAGAATGATATAATTCATTTATTTAGTAAACGTGTTGATGAATACCGGGCTAAGCTGCCCGAACTGATGAATCAAATAAAACAGGATGGCATGATCTGGATATCATGGCCCAAAAAAGCTTCAAAAGTAGTTACTGATATTACGGAGGATCTGATCAGGAACTTCGCTTTGCAGATTGGTTTAGTTGATATCAAGGTTTGCGCGGTTGATGAAATTTGGTCGGGGTTAAAATTGGTTATACCTGTTAAGGACCGAAAATATACAGCATAGGTCATTTTTGGTTAAACAACGGTAGCGAGTTTTAGCATAAGCGCTTAATTGTATAACTTAGCGCAATAATACCTGATAATATGGCTCAGATTGAATTAAAACGTGTACATGGCGATTTTGGCTTTGAAGCTGTTGACGCCAACGGGCACACCGTAAAAATGGACAGCAGTCCGGAAAGTGGCGGCCAGGATTTTGGCATCCGCCCAATGCAGATGCTTTTAATGGGCCTTGCCGGCTGCTCGGCGATTGACGTGATCAGTATCCTGAAAAAACAGCGCCAGGAAATAACCGATTATAAAATGGTGGTTAACGGCGAACGTGAAGCAGGTAAAGAACCTTCATTGTGGGAAGATGTGGATATCGAATTTCATATCTACGGTAATGTTGAAGAAGATAAAGCCGTACGCGCGGCCGAACTTTCTATCAATAAATATTGCTCGGTTGCTGCAACACTTGCAAAAGCCGGTGCCGAAATTAAGTGGAAAGTAATTGTTCACCCTGCTGAATAATATATTTTATTACGCATTAAAAATATAAAATGGCGGAACAGGAAATACCTATTAAAATAGTTCACCTGTTCCCCCTTTTGGATAAAAAGCTAATAGAACTGCTTAGATCCTTATCAACCGACGACTGGAACAGGCCTACATTAGCAAAACTTTGGACAGTAAAAGATATTGCCGCTCATTTGCTTGATAGTAACATACGCGTCATTTCTTCGTCTCATCAATTCGCAGGCGATCCTCCTTCAAATCTCATTAATAACTATAGTGATTTAGTTGATTTTTTGAATGGATTAAACGCTACCTGGGTAAAAGCTATGAGGCGTGTAAGCCCGCAGTTGCTTACCGATCTTTTAGAAACTACAGGCAAACAATACAACCAAATGATGGCTGCTGCTGATTTGTTTGCGTCTGCACCATTTTCAGTAGCCTGGGCAGGTGAAGATAAATCTGTTAACTGGTTTCATATAGCCCGTGAATACACCGAAAAATTTCATCACCAACAACAGATCCGTGAAGCAGTAGGCAAACAAGGTATTCTAACTGCCGAATTGTTTTATCCCTGCATCGATACCTTTATGTGTGGACTGCCGCATGCATATCGTACGGTCAGCGCAAACACTGGTATGCTAATTCGAATTACTGTAACTGGCGAAGCCGGAGGTAACTGGTATCTGCTTAAAATGGCTGATGGCTGGACACTCACCAAAAATGCCGGATCTGTGCCGGATACTATAGTAACTTTATCGCCTGATATTGCCTGGAAGGTTTTCACCAAAGGCATCGATCCGCAAACGGCATTGGAGGCATCCAATATTAGCGGTAATATTAACCTGGGCGAAAACTTGTTTAATATGGTTGCTGTGATGGCTTAACAACCATTTTGTTTAATTACTCTTTAACTGTACAAAACTGTATTCTTTTTAACTCATTAACCAATTTATACAAAAAGTTAAGAATTTGGTTGTGATTGCCTGTTTAAAGCAACCTTAATCGCGTTATAAAAACATAAGCACTTGACTTAGTTAATCAGCATTTTATCTCAAATTTCATATGCTTTTTTTGTTTGATTAGCCTGCCTTTTGGCCATGGGCTTTCTGGTTTAATAAATATTGATGGCATCAATGTTGGATTACCCGGTGTACGTTTTACTTGAATGTTAAACGTATAATTAAATATATAGATATGAAAACAAATTTAAAAAAAGCCTCATTGCTTCTTACAGGAGTTATGATTGGCAGTAAATTATTCGCTCAGTCAACAGATACCTCAGCTACAGCAAAAGATTACGTGAGGCCCTTTTCGGGCGGTGGTGAACTGCGTACCTGGTCAATAGGTGTACATGGTGGTTTGTTAACCCCTTTTACCATATTTGGACGCAATAACAGGCAGGATTTTACCAGCCCAACTGAACAGTTTGGTTACGGCGGATACATTAAAAAACAAATATTGCCATCTTTAGGCTTACAGGCCGACTTCCTTCGCGGTAAATTAACTTCATCAAACAGTCAGCCTAACGCAGCAGGTACTTCTCCCTATGATTCATACTCTACTAAATTAAACTGGTCGGCAGCTTTAAGTGCTAACATTACGCTGGCTAATATCAACTGGCGCCATGAAAAGCCATTTATTCAGCCTTATTTAACCGCGGGTGTTGGTAATTTGAACTATACGCCGAGGATTACCCCTGTTGGCGGTCAACAGGAAAACTTTAAGAAAACCGATAATGGCCATATCAACGAATTGTTTATCCCGGTTGGCTTAGGTTTGAAATTTGACCTTGCACCAGGTATAAACCTTGATTTAGGTTACCAGGTTAACTTTGTACAGGCCGATAACCTTGACGGATACAAATATGGTGCAGGTGATGACAGGTTTTCATACGCACATATTGGTTTAGAGTTTGCCCTTGGTAATAAGAAAAAACATCAGATGGCAACTCATAATCCCGTATCGTCAATGCGTACAGAGTACCAATGGGAAAACCAGCGTACACGCGCCGAACTACAGCAACAGATTGACGCTGAAAAAGCTAAAAACGCGCAGCTGGCCAGCGATCTTGCAACAACCAATGCCAATCTTGCCAAGTTAACTACCGACAGCGACGGAGACGGTGTTGTGGACGTAAACGATAAATGCCCTAACACACCAGCCGGCCAAAAAGTTGATGGCTCAGGTTGTCCTTTGGCTAAACCGGTAGTGTATGTTACTGAAGAAGATAAGAAAGTGGTTAAAGACGCTATCAAAAACCTTGAGTTTGATTTGGGTAAAGCTACCATTCGTGCGCATTCATATCCAAGTTTGGATAGGGTAGCACAGTTATTAGTTGATAAAAACTTTAGCCTGAAACTTGCTGGCCATACTGACAATACAGGTTCGGCTGATTTAAACATGCGTTTATCAAAAGATCGTGCTGAATCGGTTAAATCATACCTCGCAAGCAAAGGTGCAAATCCATCGCGTATTGAAGCAACCGGCTATGGTCAAACACAGCCAATAGCTACAAACAAAACAGCTGCAGGCCGTCAGGCTAACCGTAGGGTTGAATTTACCTTGTATTAACAAAGGTTGTTAAACCTTAAATAAGTAAAAAGCTGCTCAATTGAGTGGCTTTTTTGCTTTCATATTTAGCAACCAAACCAGGGATTGTTTGAATAGGCAGGATTTTAATCGATTCGCCAATACCATCATCCCGTCTAATTTCTTGTAGCAGGAGCGGGTAACGGTTGTGATACCAGGGAATCGTTAACAGCGATCAAGTGTTGAGTATGTGCGCTCAATTTTGTTGCAAATTGATATGTATTAATTTATCCGTGACATTTATAAGCAACGTTATTTAATATCAGTGTAAATTAAAACAAAGTCATTTTAAAGATTACTCAACATAACCGTTTATTGCAGCGGGTGGTGAATAATATCCGCTTTTCAGCTAAAGGTTAAAGTTTATACACTGCCAGCACTCATGAGCATATCAAACTGACTTTTTTATGACTTTTTTAATTACAAATTAAGAAACAGCTCTTGTTATCACTTGTTCAAATCATACATCTCATTATTATAAATTAGCTATGAAAGCAATCCTGGTAGTTCACAATCTCAAAAAAGAAAGCAATTATGCACTTACTTATGCCGGTAATTTAGGTGATAAATTAAAAACCAAAGTAATTGTTATGAACACGGTACCCGAGCCGATGAGTGTTCAGCAATCGGATGCTACTACGCAGGATATATTTGATGATGAGGATTTCAGTTTTAAAGATCAAAATAAAGGCACCGAAAAGATAGTTTTCCTTAACTATCTGGATACTTTGGGCATGTCGCTCCACGCAAGCATAGCTAAATATGATATAGGTTTAATTATCAAAGGGGTTAGCGGAACCGCGAGAGAAATTAATGAACAGCTTGTGCCTGTTTTAAATCATTCGTGCTGCCCCTTACTGGCTGTTCCGGAAGGCGCGTCATTCAATATTACCAATATGGGATACCTTGCCGATCTTCGTTATGCCAAAAAGGACATTGTAAGTTTTTTAAGTAAAACGAGTGAAGCTATGGGAGTAAAGGCGTCGCTTTTTAATATAACTGAATCGGGATTACCCCATATGCATAATGATTATGCTGATGCTGTGTTCAGGCAAATGTTCGCCGGTTCAAGGCTGAACCTGGTGAATATTAAAGAGCGAAATATTATGAAAACCGTTGATGTGCTGGCCAATATAATGCGGGTTGATTTCTTTGTATTGAGTAACCGCAGCTCACAATTAAATGGGTTATGGGATTGGGAGAATATGGAGAATGAAGAACATGCCCACCTACCGGCGCTTATCTTCCCATGCTGAAAACAGTGTAAATATAAAGGGAAGATACTGTGATCGATCTTCCCTTTATATATTCAATAAGCCTTTTATAAAACGTAAACACCATTTGTTTTCAGTACTTTACTGAAAAACAATAAATGCCCGGGCAATGCATTTTGCCAAAACTCCCAGGTATGGCCTCCCGGCTGTTCGCTATAATCATGCGGGGTATGGTTGTAAACCAGTCTGCGGTGTAATTCACGGTTTGGCTCAAGCAAAAAGTCATCAACTCCTATATTAATAACCAATGGCAGCCCGTTTTTCCTGATCTGATCTGCCATGTTCACAACAGAATATTGCAGGTAAGTATCCGGCGTCATAGGCCCCCAAATTTTATCAAGCATTTTGGTAAGCATCTCAAACCTTTCGGGAGGGAGTTTCCAGGTGGTCATGTTTGGGTCGAGCGCTCCGCTCATACTCCCTGCTGCTGCAAAAAGTTCCGGATGCCTGGCTGAAAGATACAACGCGCCAAATCCTCCCATAGATAGGCCGGTGATCAGTCTGCCTTTTTTATCGTTAACCGTGCGGTATTTGCTATCGATAAAAGGAATCACTTCCTTAATAATATAAGTTTCAAACCTGCTGTTAGGATCAATCGGGCTATCAACATAATAACTAAAGATTTCACCTTCGGGCATTACAATAATAATGTTGTATTGATCAGCAAGATCTTTTACCAGTGATTTATCAGGCGTTTTTTGCAGCCAGTCGTCAAAATGGCCATAACCTCCATGCAGCAGGTACAACACCGGAAAATTGGCTTTGCTTTTTGCATATGCCTTCGGAAATGCAATAGCCGCTTTATAAGTTTTGTTCATTGCCGCGCTTGGGATCTGCACCGTATCGACTTTGGCTGCAAAAACCCATATGCTGCTAAACAGGAGGGCAAATATTAAAGCTACTCTTCTCATTTACTTATGGTTTTGGTGCAGCGGCTACTATTTTTAATAATTCATTGTCAGGGTGGTTTTTAACTATGCATTGGTTATCCAGTATCATAGTTGCACCATTTTCGGCAGTGTATGCAGGCCATTTAGGTAACGACGATGTATTAGGGTTACCTGTTTTGGCAAAATTTATCCATGCGCTGCTTATTTTATCAGCAAGGGCATATGCTTCCTTACCACCGCCGGTCATTTCCTGGCAGCGTGCAATGTTGTTAAACTGGAAAGCTATATCCATACAGTGCATGGCTTTATACATGCCTCCATTTACGGGCGATTGCCAGGTAAACAGGTACATATACACCGGGGCCGCGCCACTAACAGCCTTTTCATTGGCTTGTTTAATGGCTAATGAGCGGAAGTTAAATTCGATGTCGGTAAATTCTGATGGTTTTGAAATTGTTGGATACGCTTTTTGCGCCGCGGCGATGTAAACATCGGTTTTATCACCATATTTTTTTTGAAGACTGGCTTTTAATTCATCCATAGTTTGGCTTTTAGGGCCGGGGATAAATGGAGCGAATTCGTTTTTGGTTGTACCTACCAGTAGCGGAACATTTTTCGACAGTTCTTTAGCTGCCGGATCCGATGGTTGGTAAGGAAGAAAATCGCCGTCTAAAGCGGGTCCCCAGCCGTTCATGGTTTTGCCCTCTTTTTTCAACTCAGCCGAAACTTTGCGCATGGCTTTTTTACCCGCTTCGTTCAATACATCGTACGGCAGTTTTTGAAGCGAATCAACTTGTGACGGCTGCAGGTGAAGTTCTTCTAGTAGTGCAGCCGCAACTTTTTGAGTAACCGGCTTTTCGTTGAAGCTGGTAATATAGCTGCCGCTTTCAACAATGGCATTTTTAAATAGACCTTTTACTGACGGCGCGTTCATCAAACAGGTAACCTTACCGCCACCACCCGACTGCCCAAAGATGGTCACATTATCAGGATCGCCGCCAAACTGGGTTATATTTTGTTTTACCCATTCCAGGGCCAATTTCAAATCGAGCAGGCCCGCGTTTGCAGCCCCCTTATATTTATCCCCATAGGCTGAAAGATCAAGAAAGCCCAAAATGTTTAACCGGTGATTTACCGATACCAGTACCACATCTCCCTTTTTAGCCAGGTTTTCACCGTCATATGATGGAAGTTCAATTGATGAACCGGCAGTAAAGCCGCCACCATGCAGCCAAACCATTACCGGGCGTTTTTTGCCATCGTTCAGTTTCTGTGTCCATACATTGAGCGACTGGCAGTGTTCATTTGAATAACCCAAATCATGCTGAAAGGCAAATTCAAATTCGTCGTTAACAGTTGTGGTTGGATCGGTAGGACAAACGGGACCGTAAGTTTTTGAACTGCGTACATCTGTCCATGGCGCAGGTTTTTCGGGCGCCATAAAGCGGTCGGCTTTGGCGTAGGGGATACCTTTAAATGTAAAAATGCCATTGTGAAGATAGCCTTTTACTTTTCCGCTTTCGGTTGATGTTACAGCCACATCGTTCCCGGCAACAACTGGTTCGTTGCTGTTTTGGCAAAACGCCGTTACAGGTAAAAAGCAAATGAGTAAAAGCAGCATGAGGGTACTGTTTTTTTTCATGATTGTATTTGGTTAAATTGGTTTACACTTCGCGATCCGAAACTGGCTTCCGGAATTGAAAGATAGTTAATTACCGATTAATTGGAGAGGATGTTTATCCAATGGCAATAGCTATTGTGTAAATATAACACAATGAATTAACCAAATACAACTATATCATACTTTTTACTTTAAAAAAATTTCAGCTGAAAACGTAGTTAATTTAATATAATTATAATCCATAGCTATCCTTATATCGCTGCATCGAAGTTTCAAATATTTCCATCGCGTTGCCCTCGATATCCTGGTTTTCAAATGCTCCATACACAGTATCAAAATTAAGCATGGATGCTTTTTGATATGCTTTGACAAATTCTTCCTTGGCGAGTAATATAATATTAGGATAGCTGTACATAATAGCCATATGCCGTTTGCTTCTGGCTATATTAAAGGTATCACCACAAAGCATAGTTCCGTTGGGTGTAAAGCCTGCAATGTGCAACACACAGCTGCCCGCAAAATGACCGCCGATATGTACTACGCTTATGCCGTCCCAAAGTTGTGTGGTGTTACCACCCCATAAGTAGATATACGGAGAATTAAAAGGTACCCATTC
Organism: Mucilaginibacter sp. R-33; assembly: GCF_049949235.1. Lineage (NCBI taxonomy): Bacteria > Pseudomonadati > Bacteroidota > Sphingobacteriia > Sphingobacteriales > Sphingobacteriaceae > Mucilaginibacter > Mucilaginibacter sp. R-33. The sequence goes on along the minus strand of NZ_CP188089.1, from coordinate 2,417,194 downwards.
GGCGTCATTTTGGTGGATATAGATTGGGCAGCCAAATTCGGCGGCCCAGTCATTCATATTACTATAATAATGCGGATGTGAAAACGCGATAGCTTTTAATCCGCCTTTAGCCCGGATAAATTCAATTGTAGCATCATCCAGGTACGGAATACAATCCCACAAAATGTTACCTCCCGGAGAGATAAGGAGCAGGGCCCTTTGGGCAATTGCAAAGTCTGGTTGTATTTTGAGTGCATACAGATGTTCACTTAACTGTGTTATTTTGATGGTGCGGTTCTTAAGTTCGGCTGCCGTATTCCATTGCTGTCCACTCTCCGGAATGTATTGTCGATCATCTGTACAGATCGGGCAAAACTCCGGCACGGCGGGATCGGCTAAAAACTGGGTGCCGCATGTGCTGCATATGATGGTTTTGTTCATAGTTTTATAAAGTTTATTTAGGGAGATGGTTTTAGATTCGGTAAGCAATTTTTGCCAATGCTTTGATCTGTCTCAAATCGGAAGCCGGGTTGAGATGGTTGCAGTTACCCGCATGTTCAATTGTTTCGGTCACAGGCTTTTTTAACTTAAGCTTCCCATACTTTGAAAGATTTACAAGCAATACGCTGAGCAAGATCACAATTAACCCCAAAAGCTGCATTAACGAAATACTTTCATGTGCAAAGCAAACCCCAAGTAATACGGCGATAACCGGATTTACATACGAATGAGTGCTCACCTGCGTTGCAGGCCTTACCTGCAGCAGCCATACATAAGCGCTGAATGCCCCAATTGATCCGAATATGATAAGGTAAACGATGGCCATCCACGACTGAGCCGGAACGGTAGCGAAGTCAAATCCGTTAAACTCCTGGTGAATAATGGCAGCCGGTACAAAAGCCAAACCGGCAATGATCATTTGCCAGGATGTATTTACCCTCGCCGGAGCTGTACCACCCCGCTTTTTTGAGTATAATGATCCTGCCGACCATGCGACAGGGCCTGCCAGCAGCAATAGTAATCCTGTTAATTTAGCATGCCCCATAGTACCGGTAACCGATTTTAGGAAAGCTTCGCCAAAAAGGAGCAGGATTCCTGCAAAGCCGATGATGAGGCCGAATATGGTCGATTTATTTTTGAGGTTTACCCGCCAGTTAGCTTTATCTAATATGATGAACCATATCGGGTTCACAGAAACCATAATGGCAACCATGGCACTGGGGATATTGCGCTCGACCCAGATCACTATACCTGTAGCTACGAATAAGGTAAGCAGCCCGCAGATACCAGAGGTGATGATATCGCGCTTAACAAATATGTTGTCGCCCTTAATATAGCACCAGCCAAGTAATAAAATACCCGCGCTGAAAAAACGCAATGCACCCATCAGCATAGGAGGGAAGCCCTGAATAGCCATTTGTATAAAGAAATAGGTTGAACCCCATACTATATAAACAGTAGCAAAGGCTATGATCACTAAAAGGGGTGATGCTTTTGTATTTGCTGTAGTCGCCATGATTATTTATTGGTTAAAGATATTTGCTGATTTTAATTGGTTTGCAATGATTGGTAAGCCGTAAGCTTTTTGTTCACAATACGTGAGGCGAACCATTTATCTAAGCTCCATGAATATTGGGACGTCCCGGCCAGCAGAAAGCTTGCGGCGCTCAAAGTAAAAACTGAATAACCCAAAGGCGATTCTATGCCGAAGGAAGTTGCCATCGCGATAGCAAAACATAAACTGAGGATACCGCTGCTAATAGCTGCCATGCGGGTGAATAAGCCAAGGATGAGTAATAAGCCAAAACCACCTTCGCTAATGGTTGCAATAGTTGCCAGCGGATTTATGATGCCATCGGGCAGGAAACTCATTACCTGTTTGGCATAGGCAATAAAATGTTTCCAGTCGCCCCAGCCAACGTGTGGGTGACCATTTGGACCCAATAAGCCGAGGCGGTCGGCTACTTCCCACAGGTAGCTTACTCCAATGGCTACTCTCAGGTATATGGATGATATTTTTTGATTGAGTTGCATAAGTTTTATTTTTTGATGATCAAAAATACCGTGCTTTTGGACTATACTTGTAGTCCAGAAAACATATTAAAGATAGTCCAGAATGATGCTCATCGAAAGTTTATTAAGTGTAGATAAAAGCAGCCAGGTGCCCGTGTATTTGCAAATTAGCAACGGCATTATCAATTATATCAGGCAGGGGACCTTAAAACCAGGCTCTGCACTTCCTGCCAGTCGTGTGTTGGCAGCATCGTTAAACGTACATCGTAAAACAGTAGTAGCTGCTTATGACGAACTTTATGCGCAAAGCTGGGTTGATGTTATAGCGCGTAAGGGGATTTACGTAGCTAAAAACCTGCCCGATGTTGCACCCCGGCCTATTGAAAAAGCTGTTCTGAAACATAGCTTGCCAAATAAAACCTCGTTCAACGTTGATGACAATAGGATCAACCCTCAGCGCATGTTTGTGGATATGCCTGATGGCAATATTACGTTTACCGAAGGGTTTCCCGATACCCGCATTGCGCCTGTCGACCTGATGGTGCGCGAATACAGACGGATGGCAGGTTATCATTTTACGCATAAATACCTGATGTACGGGCTGGAGCAGGGTTCCGAAAATTTAAGGAACGAACTTGCCCGTTTTTTGGGTGAAACCCGTGGCTTGCATGTAACACCTAATGATATTTTAATAACTAAAGGCGTTCAAATGGCACTTTACCTGTGCGCGCAGGTACTGATTAATAAAAATGATATTGTAATTGTAGGTAATCCAGGCTACAGTGGTGCAAATGAGGTGTTTGAGCAAGCGGGCGCCCAGTTGGAATTTGTTCCTGTGGATGAACATGGTATTGATATTAATGCCGTTGAGACTATTTGTAAAGCACAAAAGGTACGTATGCTGTACGTGGTGCCGCATCATCATCAGCCTACTACAGTAACGCTGAGTTCGGAGAGGCGTATGCGTTTACTCGAACTGGCAGTAAAATATCAGTTTGCCATTATTGAAGATGATTACGACTTTGACTTTCATTATACAAGCGGCCCTATTTTGCCACTGGCCAGTGCCGATTATTATGGCAATGTAATATATGTAGGTTCATTTTGCAAAACCATCGCGCCGGGCATTCGCATTGGCTTTATGGTTGCGCCGGCTAATTTTTTATTACAAGCCACCCGCTTACGCAGGTTGATTGACCGCCAGGGGGAGCACCTGTTAGAAGAAGCTATGGCAAGTTTATTAAAGAACGGTGACATTAGCAGGCACCTGAAAAAAGCCAATAAGCTGTATCACGAACGGCGGGATATTCTTTGCAAATTACTGCAGGAGCAATTGGGCGATTATATTTCCTTTAAAATACCATGTGGCGGTTTTGCCATATGGGTTAAATACCTCCATGATCTGGACACTGCCGTTGTTTCAGAAAAAGCTAATGAACTGGGGCTGTCTATAGGTGCGGGGCATGACTATTATTATGATAAAACATTTAAACACAGCTTTGTAAGGATAGGGTTTGCCTCATTAAACGAAAAGGAAATGCATGAAGCAGTAAATATCTGGAAAAATGCCATTCTTAAATGCCTTCCAAAAGTTTAAAAGTTTGGCATAGGGGATTAAACGCTATAATAGGATGAATTTGTTGATATGATGTCATACTTTGGCAGTTACTGTCATGCTTTTAAGTTAGAGATTTTCTGCCAAAATTTGCGTTTGTCATGCCGGTGACAAATTGTCGGTTAATTTTTTTAAAAAAGCTAAGACCTCTAATATGTAAAAATCAGGGAATAGTTTTTTTAGAAAAAAAAGTTTGGCGATGAGTTTTTATAGCCGCAAAGCAGGCTAAGAAATTAATGAGCGAAATATTTTTCTCCAAAAATAAATTTGTGCTTGTTTGCTCGCTTTTTTTTAAATAATTCGGCAAAAAACAATTTTTCGGCTTTTTTTGCCCCGATTTAAGCTCTTTCTTTTTCGTTAAGCGCAAAACTCTGGGTTAAATTTAATAAACGCCAGTTTTTGAAGGTCGTTTCAAAGAAAAAATCAATTTTGAAAATGACGTTTTTAGGCTTAAAGTATTGATTTATAGGGCGTGTTTTTTAATGGCATGTTTTTAGCCTAACTGGTGGCAGGAATGATACAATTGTTCTTGCATCCCTGCCACAGCATGCCTGTAGGAACGGTTGTATTTCCTCAAAACATTGTTAGTTCAGTAATTAAAACATTAAAAAAATTAAAGTTATGTTAACCGTATTAGAAGTTGCCCTTTTCTTAGCTGTTATTATCGTTCCATTAATCCCTGCAAGAAAAACTGCAAAATAATTGGACATTAAAACCAGTTAATGAATGGGCGGCCTTTGGTTGCCCATTTTCGTTTTCATACCATTTGTGACCGGTCGTACTCAATGCTAACCAATCCGCTCCCTGTTTTTTCCGTCGCTTCCAAACCTCCTTCTTTCCCACTTCGCTGCTATTTTTATTTATGTACAATATTACCTATAGTAGTAGTGATGTAGTGCCGTAATAAAAGCATCAGATCATGCTATCGGATAGTTTTGTGCATAAATGATCCATTGGATTTATACCAGTGCCTTATAAACGAGGTTGGCATTGGCATGTACGGCGATAATATTTTATCTATCGCAAGCCATAATTCACTATTTTCCGTAAAAATTAAATGAAAACCCTCATATAAAATATGCAGCAATTACCCAAACGCCTTTTATCAATAGATGTATTGCGTGCGATTACTATGCTCCTGATGATATTTGTTAACGATGCGGGCGGTGTACAGCATATTCCCGAATGGATAGACCACGCCAAAGGTTTTGAAGACAGGATGGGTTTTGCTGATACTATTTTTCCGGCGTTTTTGTTCATTGTGGGCTTGTCGTTACCATTTGCTATTAATAACAGGATCAAAAAGAGTCATAGTGCCAGACAGGTCTTATTTTATATCCTGGTGCGCAGTGCGGCGCTGCTCATTATGGGTTTTTACCATGTAAACCTTGAAGAATATAATTCATCGGCGGCATTAATTCCGAAGGCTGCATGGGCACTGGTTATTACTATGGCATTCTTCCTGATCTGGCTTGACTATCCGGAATCTATGGCAAAGACTAAAAGATATGCCTTGCAGATATTAGGAATTGCTATGCTGATATTCATGGCGGTGATTTATAAAGGCGGCGAAGATGGCGAGGTTCGGGGTATGGAGCCTTCATGGTGGGGAATATTGGGTTTGATAGGATGGGCATATTTGGTTTGTGCTTTGATATTTTTCGCAGTTAAAGGCAAATTGAATAGCCTTATCGTAGCATGGATAACGCTTGCCGCCATTAACATTTTGGCGCACTCCATATTAAAGGTAAACGTGTTGCACGACGAAACGATGGTAACCATTGCAGGAAAAGATGTTACGGGCAGTTTCCTCGGCAATGCTATTATCTTTTTAAAACCGTTTTGGATAATCAACGATGCATCGACCATGACTTTAACCATGGGAGGTGTGGTGATATCAGGTATTTATGCCAAATTGGTTGAGCAGGGTAAAACACAACGCATCTGGGTCACACTGACTGTCGTCGGTATTTTATTCCTGATAGCAGGTTTTGCTTTAAGGCCTTATACCGAGGGTATTTCCAAGATTCGTTCAACACCCGCCTGGGTATTCATTTGTTCGGGAATTACCACGTTAGCTTTTTTGATGCTGATATATATGGTTGATGTTAAAGGAAAAATAAATGCCTTTAACTGGATCAAACCGGCAGGTACCAGCACACTAACCTGCTACCTGATCCCGTATTTCCAGGTGTTTACACTGGAGCTGTTCCAAATTAACTATCCCGATGTTATCAATAACGGGTTTCCAGGGCTATCGCGCTCTTTTCTGACGGCTGTGATCATCGTTTTATTTGTTGGATTACTTGAAAAGAAAAGATTACGCTTAAAAATTTAATTATTATACACACCTAAAATCTCGTGACAACAATTTCATCATTATTGTAACCCCGGTTGGTGAATATGTCAGGAGATGTTGGTGATAAAATGAATACTTACTTGATACGGCTATCAGGCACTTGGATTAAAAGAACCTTAAAAGCATCTTCAAAAGAGGCCCCCTGGTTTATCAAGCGGCCTCTTTTAGGTTTAGGTTGATTATAATAAAAGCTACTAATTATAATTGCGTTCTTTGGCATAATCAGCAATCAATGCACTTGCATTGGCGTCAGGCAAAATCTCGCAATTAGGATGCAGCTATACTCTATACTACTGATGCAGTGATGTCGTACTTACACGGCCAGGAATAGCCTGTTTAACAATTTAATTTTATGGCCGGCCCTGTAGGTTATGTTTCATAACGGGTTTATATAAGAGATAAAATTTTATATTCTGCAATTATCAGCCAAACCTTACTCAATTGCTATTTTAAAGCCACTACAAAACCACTACTATCGTGTTATCGATAAAGTGCTACGTGGTCATTAGCCCCAAGTCGTAGTTTCTAAGCACAGAATATTAAAAACGACTTTTTACTTCCCATTTAGTACTGTTGCCGGGTAGTCGGCGAAGGTGACTTTGTAACAAATTGAGGTGTTTAATCACGGTAGAGCTAATGTAGTGGCACAAAAATATCTGGCCAAAAATTAATCTTTTAGCTTTGACCTGCATTGCAAAACCATCATGCTTAAACCGCAGGGCAATTCCTTAACTTTATATATGAGTCGGAAAAAATACATCAATATCCTGTTTAAGGCCACTGCCTTGTTTTGGTTCGGTCTGCCGTTTTTTGCAGAAGCCCAAAATATTAAAGTGGTAACCAATCACGTTGGTTATGAAGATAACAAGGCAAAACATGCCGTTATAGTTGCCGACAGCCGTCTTACATTTACATCATTTAACCTCGTTGATGCAGATAAGGGTAAAACTGTATTTACCGGAAATATCTCTTACAGCGGCCCGGTTGACAAATGGAAAAATTTTGAGTTTTGGACGCTTGATTTCAGCAGTTTTACTGTGCCGGGGACTTATAAAATTCAATTCACTTCACCTAAAGGAGTAATTTCATCATACCCTTTTATCATTGGCAAAAATGTGCTTGAAAAAGCTACTATATCCGATGTAATATATTACTTTAAAGGGCAGCGCAGTTCGGGCCTACTGGATAAGGCCGATCATCATCTGGTATTACCCGGCACAATGGATACTATTGACGCGCACGGCGGCTGGTATGACGCCACCGGCGATTATGGCAAGCATTTGTCGCATTTATCATTTTCCAATTATTTTAACCCGCAGCAGATCTGTTTAACAGCGTTTAGCCTGTTTAAAACATATGAGCTGCTAAACGCTCGCCCGGGAACTGATTTTCGCCAGTTTAACCGCAGGATTTTGGATGAAGCCATGTATGGAGCTGATTATTTAGTGCGGATGCAGGCTAAAAATGGCTCATTTTATCGCTCTGTATCATCGCCCGGCCCCGGGAAATTGCCTAAGGATAGAGTGATCCAGGCAAACGAAGGCAATTACCGGATTAAACAAACCAAAGACCAGTCATTTACCAAAACCACCTCAGGCAAAAACTGGCGTGCTTACCAGACCAGTTACCGATCGGGTGGAGGGATTGCTATTGCGGCGCTGGCTATGGCTTCGGCTTATCAAACATCGGGTGAGTTTAGTAATGCGGATTACCTGAAAGCTGCCGAAAATGCTTTTGCCTTTCTGGAAAAGGAAAATCCGCAAATGGACTACGATAAAAAAGAAAATATCCTTGATGACTACTGTGCCCTGAGTGCCGCTACCGAATTATACAAAGTAACTCACAAGGAAATATATAAAACCGCTGCCGAAAAGCGTGCGAGCAACTTGCTTAACCGCCTAACCACCTGGAACAAATACCAAAACTTTTGGCGCGCCGATGATAAGGACAGACCTTTTTTTCATCCATCAGATGGTGGCTTCCCTGTAATAAGCCTACTGTACTATTATCCTTATGCTTCTGCGGATTTGCAGCCAAAGATCAAAACAGCAGTAAGAAAGTCAATGGAATTTGAGTTGACCATCACTCATGAAGTAAACAATCCCTTTGGCTACAGCCGCGAACTGGTGCAGGATACACTGGGCAATCGACATAGTGCTTTCTTTTTCCCGCATGGCAGCGACGCTTCGCCCTGGTGGCAGGGCGAAAACGCGAGATTAGGCTCAGTAGCCACCGCTGCACGAATGGCTGCTAACCTGTTTAAAGATGATAAGACTTTCCATGACCAGCTTTCCGGCTTTGCGATAGATCAACTGAACTGGATCCTGGGCCTGAACCCCTTTGATGCCAGTATGCTGCAGGGTACAGGGCATAATAATCCGACTTATGGCTTTTTTGGCACCTTTGAATATACCAACGCACCGGGCGGTATTGTAAATGGCATTACTTCAGGGTTTGATAATGAGGATGATATTGATTTCAATATCCCTTATGCAGTATCAGGTAAAGATTCCGACTGGCGCTGGGCCGAGCAATGGCTTCCACACACGGCCTGGTACCTGCTGGCACTATCAACGAGTGATTAATTGTAAACCATATCTACTATGAAGGAGTTTAAGATCAGTTTGTGTTTCATCTTCGGGTTACTGATGGTTTTGCCGATGTTTTCTTTTGCCTTTGATGAACATAAAACACTGGCCACAGGAGCAACGGCGCCCGATTTTAGTCTGCCCGGTATTGATGGCAAAACTTACACTTTGCAATCATTCAGAAATGCTAAAGTGTTAGTTGTGGTTTTTATCTGCAACCATTGCCCTACCTCGCAGGCTTATGAAAGCAGGGTGATCAAACTGACCAGCGACTATGCATCAAAGGGAGTTGCTGTGGTAGCAATCAATCCCAATAACCCCGCCTCACTGCGCTATGATGAATTGGGCTACAGTGATTTAGGCGATTCATTTGAAGAGATGAAAATACGTGCGAAAGATAAAGGCTTTAACTTCCCATACCTGTATGATGGCGAAACCGAATCAGCTTCCAATAAATATGGCCCGGTTGCTACCCCTCATATTTTTGTTTTTGATAAAGACAGGAAGCTGCGTTACAATGGCCGGATAGATGATATGGAAAACCCTGCCAAAACACCCAAATCATTGGATGCTCGTAATGCTATTGATGCGGTACTTGGAGGCAAAGAAATAGCAGTACCCGTTACCAAAACTTTTGGCTGCTCGGTTAAATGGGCCGAAAAAAAGGATTGGATAGATAAGGCGCAAATTCAATGGGCAAAGGAGCCGGTAAAACTTGATACCATTAACGCCAGCGTAATTGCAACAGTGGTAAAAAATCATTCGGACAGGTTAAGGCTTATCAACCTTTGGGCTACCTGGTGCGGCCCTTGCGTTGCGGAGTTTGACGATCTGGTTACCCTAAACAGGCTTTACCGCGACAGGGGCCTTGAATTTGTAAGCATCAGCGCTGATGACCCGGCTAATAAAGATAAAGCTTTGAAGTTTTTACAACGCAAGCAGTCATCAGGTATCAACTACATTTATACAGGCGATGACAAATATAAAATGATAGAGGCAGTAGATCCTAAATGGAATGGAGCTTTACCTTATACCATGCTGATTGACCCGGATGGGAAGGTCGTATACAGCCACCAGGGCGCCATTGACTTGGAGGAAGTTAAGAAAGTGATCTGGAATAACCCGATGATGGGCAGGATCTACAAATAAATCATCAACCCAAAAATCATCGATATGAAAAAAATAGCCCTGATCTTCAATTTTTGCCTGTTAACCATTATCAGCGCTTGGGCACAAAAGGCCCCGCGTTTTAAAGTAATAGCCCTGTATGAAAACGGGGGGCATCATATTGAGTATTCAAAAGTGGCAAAAGTATGGCTGGATAAGCTGGCTGCTGACAGTAATTTTTCTGTCGATTATATTCAAAGTACTGATAGAATTAATGATGCTTTTTTATCTAATTATCAATTATTTATCCAGCTGGACTACCCGCCGTATGCCTGGAAAGAAAAAGCCGTAAATGCGTTTGAAAAATATATTGATGAGGGTAAAGGAGGCTGGATAGGTTTTCACCACGCAACTCTGCTGGGCAAGTTTGATGGTTACCCGATGTGGAACTGGTTCTGGAATTTTATGGGGGGCATCCGCTACAAAAACTACATAGCTACATTTGCCAAAGGTACTGTCAATATCGAAGATCAAAGCCATCCGGTAATGAAGGGTGTATCACCAGCTTTCCTGGTTCAGAAGGAAGAGTGGTACACTTATGACAAAGATCCAAGGCCTAATGTACATGTGCTGGCCTCGGTAGATGAATCAACCTATGAACCTAAAGACGGCATTACCATGGGTGACCATCCTGTAGTATGGATTAACCCCGGAAAAAAAGCCCGTAACGTTTACATCTTTATGGGACACTCGCCTGTGCTTTTTGATAGTAAGGATTATACTAGGCTTTTCAGCAATGCGATATTCTGGGCCGCCGGAAAATAAATACGGAGTTAACCGGAATTGAGTAAAAGCATTTTTAAAACAAGATGCCTATGGGGGCAGCACTTTGTTCGATGTTTGATAGTAGCTGGAAAGTAGTGAAATCTGGAAGCAATTTTACCCGGATTGTTTAGTAACCTCCATCAAAAAGCCGTATAGATTAGTTTCGGTACTTAATTGCAGTTTTTTGCGTACCCTATAACGGCTGATCTCCACGCCTTTCAGCGAAATATTAAGCAACTGCGCTATCTCCTTTGATGAAAGGTTTAACCGCAGGTAAGCACAGAGCTTCAAATCGGTTGAGCTTAAACCGGGGAATTTGGCTTTCATGGTGGCTAAAAAGTTATTATGCACCTGATCAAAATATATCGAAAAGTTTTCCCAGTCACCGTCACTTTTCCCGGTATCGCTCAATAATTTAAACACGCTCCTGAATTGGCACGATGCATCAGGAATGTTAAGTTTTTTGATTAATACCATCAGTTCGTCCTTAATATTGAGCAATAGTTTACCGCGGTTAACCATTTGCATTGTTAGCGTGGCCAGTTCTTTGTTCTTGTAATTTAGCTCTGCTTCAAGCTTTTCGTTTTTTAAGGCAATGATCTCCTTATCATTTCTGTCAAGCTCAAGGCTATGGAGGTAGCTTAGTCTTTTTTGCTCATCTGCATGGCGTTGCTGATATAACTTGAAACGTTTTTGCTGTGCCTTTATGCCGATATAAACAGCGTAAGCTATGATAAGGAAATAAGCCAGGTAGGCCCAAACAGTTTGATACCATGCCGGTTCAACAATAAAACTATAATTGACAGGAGCAGATGCTGTGCCCAAATTATTACGGGCCTTTACCGAAAATGTGTATTGGCCATAAGGAAGGTTGGTGTAATCCTTCTCTGTTTTAACCGACCATTGCGACCAATCTTTATCAAAACCTATCAATTTATAGCTAAACTCCTGATTGCTTTTTTGTGCGAACAGGGTGGAGGTATATTCAAAATGAAAGGAATTCCAGTGGTTGGACAGCGAGGCAATAAGTTGCGTGTTTTGTGCTGATTCGATCCGGTTGTTTTTAACAAAATATCCTCCAAAAATAAGGCTGTCTTTTTCAGCTATAGCTTTTACTGTAGTAAGCAATACCTTGAGTTTGTTGTTGGAAGATACATACTGTCGGTAATTTAAATGGAATACGCCATTGTTTGAGCCGATAAAGATGTTCTCCATGTCGTGCGGATAAATATACTCTGCCCCCTTTACCGTTTGCCCGGCCAGTTCAGGGAAATAGATCACCTTATAAGATACGTTAGATGATCTTTTGCCAAAATCAATTACGCCAACCCGCTGGTTGCTGATAAACCAGATATTGCCTTGGCCATCTTCAGTAAGGAACTCGATTTTTGCTTTGCCAAATATAGGTTTGTAAAAAACAGACCGGGCAAAGTCACCCTCGGTGACATTATATTCATAAGCACCTTTTTCGGTGGCAGCTATTACTTTGTTTTTAATAAAATATACATGATTATTCAGCGCCGATGGTAAGCCGCTTTTTTCGGTATATTGCGTATACCCAACTATCTTTTTCCTGTCGGCGGATAGTTGTACTTTAAAAATACCCCTGTAAGGATGTGTTGCCCACACAAAGTTGCTCTTATCTACCGCGAGGTTCCCTAACGATTCATAAATACCATTTATTTTTCCTTCAAAGCTAAATCCGGCACCATTGTATTTTAAGAGTTGAAAGCCGGTGTAGGTCCCCGCTATCACATCCTGCGAAGCAGGGAAAGCTTTCATCATCCACGCCCCCGGACCCGGGGTTATCAGTTTAGCCTGGTCATCATCTACCTGTAAAACACCATCCTGATGGCCAGCCAATAAATGCCCGTTAATTTGCGTAAGACTTAAAACCTGTCCTTTAGTGCTTGGCACTTCTGTAAAAGTACCTGTGGCCGCGCTGATATCTTTGGGCTGCGCACCTATCGGTGCAGCATATAAGCCGTTTGATGTTCCGATGAACAGTTTATTGTTGAAGATACTTACCGCATTGCTTTTTACCAGGTTTTCGCGATTGGGATAAATGTTTTTAACGGAAGTGTCATAATTGATAAAATCGAGTCCGTTTTCTAGTCCGAGCCATAAATTACGATCTCTGTCTAACAATATGCCATGCACATTATTGTTTTGTAACCCCTGATTGTTGGAAAACTGGTCTATCAGCTTGCCTTTACCATCAATAATAATCAGCCCTTTTGCTGATGTACCGATGGCGTATCTGTCGGTGCCAATTTTTTGAATGAAGTTTATAAGATCAGTAAGCAGGATTCCATCAATAGCCGTGTTTTTTTTAATCAGTGACGAGCCAGTCATGATAAAGAGGCCATTTTTGCGGGTACTTACCAATAAGGTGTCTTTATTAAACTCAGTAATGCCGGTGACACTCAGCGCTGTTGTGGGTTGTTGAACGGAGGCTTGCCAGCGAGAATCTTTAAAAACAACCAGTCCAATGGCTTTATCATAAGCAAACAATTTACCGCCGGCCTGGCTTAGCAGCATCCAGCCCCCGGGTGCATCAAAGGTGTGCATGGTATTGTTCTTCAGCTGAAATATACACTCTATTGTCCTGAAGAGTACCTCATTATTATGGATAACAATATCCCAGATATCGGCGAACTGCCTTGCTTTTTTGGGCAAGAGTTGTTTAAGAGAATGAAATTTGAGGATGCCTGAATTGTTCGGAAAAAAGTAACCCACTTCATCCTGTCCGCCAACATAAATACGCCCCCAGGCATCAATAGCTACAGATTTTATGGCACTTTTGTTAGGAAGCGGATATGTTTTCCAATAACTCCCGTCGAATGTCAGCAGGCCTTCGTCATTGGCAAAATAAAGGATCCCATTCTTATCTTGTTTAATATTCCAAATCTCGCTCCCTGCATTATATTCATTATGTGTGTAGTTTTTGATAGCGGGTGTCCCGATGGTAGTTTGAGCCGAAGATGTGCATATCAATATGCGCAGAACAATAATAAATAGAATGTTTTTTTTCATTAACGATTTCCTGGCAAGGGTTTAAAACCCATTGATAATTAGTATTGCCCGGCAAATGTGGGCCTAATTAAGAGCCGTAAATTAATCAACATTTTACATATAGTATGTAGTTCGCTAATATTGCTAAGCAAAAAAAACGCATATGTGGTAAACCTGCAATAGATTGCGTAGTGGTATTGTAGGGGCAGAGACTATTTATAAAACCAAAATAGCAATGCTCCATTGTGTAGCTGTCAAATATCTGCAGCGGCATTGAATAGCATGACCTAAGCTAAATGCATAATTGCATACAATGCTGCCCCTGATATTGCAATCCAAAGCGCTACTCCCTGCAGAAGCGGCTTCAACCCAACCGATGCTAATACCCTGCGTGAAAGGCCTGCACCTATTAAAAATAAGGTAAGCGTTAAACCAGCTTTTGCTATGTTGACTATAAACGGGCTTACCAACTTTATAACGGGCACATAAGTATTAGCTATCATAGCCAATATGAACAAGCCAATAAAATAAGGAATGCTTACTTTTTTCGATCGGTTCCTGAACAGAAAGGTAGATAGAAATGCCACCGGGATGATCCACAGAGCCCGGGCCAGTTTAACAGTAGTGGCTACTTCAAGCGCGTGAGCTCCGTATTTACTTGCTGCACCCACTACTGAGCTTGTATCATGTATGGCAATCGCGCACCATAAACCAAACTGCGTTTGTGATAAATTAAGATAATGACCTATCAGCGGGAAAACAAACAAGGCTATTGAGTTGAGGATGAATACGCAACCTAATGCTACAGAAATCTGCTTTTCTTCGGCTTTAATAACGGGCGAAATGGCTGCGATGGCACTCCCGCCGCAAATAGCGGTTCCGGATGAGATTAAAAATGATGTCTTTTTTTCGATGTTTAGCCATTTGCCCATTAGTGTACCAAAGAGTAAAGTTCCGGTTATGGAAGCGATGGTAAAAAGAATCCCTTCTTTGCCGGCTTGCAATGCGCTGTGTACATTCATGCCGAAACCTAAGCCTACTACTGACACCTGTAATAAAATATGGGTTGCCCTGTGATTAAGGTGCAGATAGGGATGACCGGAACATTGCGCTACTACCAAACCCAAAAACAATGCTACTGCCGGGCTCATAAAAGGCATCAGGCATAATACAATACAAACTGCGAATATAATTTTGCGGGCATTTTCATTGATATTCAATAGCAGACCGCCTGTGTTGTTTAATTGATGTGGGGTATTCATTTTCCTTTGTTTTGATATGCAAAGGTGTATGAAATTACCGCCGGGTTCTTATCATAAAGAGCAATCTGTGATAACCAAAAGTTATGTAGATTTAATAGTTCAAGGTACCGAACACGCCGTTTCGGTAATCGGCAAGTGCTTGCTCAATTTCTGCGGGCGTATTCATTACAAAATTATCTTTAGCTGATATCGGTTCATCAATAGGCTCGGCAGAGAGGAATAATACCTGCGAATCTTCAGTTGCCTTTACTGAGATCTCGTCATTATCTTTTTCAAACACAACGAGATTGTATTGGCTGATGGTTTCACTATTTACCTCAACGCTACCTTTTATAATATAAAGTAATGTCCAGTAACCGGGTATTGCTTTGAAATTTACCTCTTTATCTTCGGCTATTTTTCCAACGATAGAAATAACCGGGGTGAAGTTTTTAATAGGTCCGGTTTTGCCTTCATAATCTCCGCTGGCAAGGTTAAAATCGAGGCCCTCGCCAATGAGTACTTTGGGTAACTGGTTGGCACTGGCCGACTGGTAAAAAGGCTCATTCCACTTTTTAGTTTTGGGCGCATTGATCCAAAGTTGAATAAGTTCCTGAACGCCACCTTTCTGCCGTAATTCGGCAGTGGGGCCCTCGCTGTGCATAATACCTTTGCCTGCAAACATCCATTGTACATCGCCGGCTTTGATGATCTCATCATTACCCGCATTGTCTTTATGGTAACCTTCGCCCTGCAGCATAATAGTATAAGGGCTAAAGCCTCGATGCGGATGTGGATGGATGCGCAAGGTTTGACCGGGCGTTATTATCTCCGGCCCCATGTGATGCAATACAATGAACGGGTTTGCAAACCTAAGATCTTTATGGGGCAATGGTTGACGCACGGTTTCTTCGGCGGTAATTTTCTTTTCACGACCGGCAAGGATATGTGTAATGGCTTTTTTCATTGGGATGATGTTATCAGAATAAAAATAGCTTATTCAGTACAGAATAAAGCCGGTCAATAAGAAAATTACTGTGATTTTACTTGCTCAGTGTTAACCGTACCAAATACTGTTTAAACTCGTCCTCCAGTAACACCTCCATATCAAAGCCTGCTTCATTAACAATAGGCTCAAGTGTTTTCTCGTCAATATACAGCCAATGAAACCAGTCGGTTTTTTGACGGTTGTATTGGTATTGGTAAACCAGTTCTCCGTAATAGCCTTTCTCGGGCAAACCATCTTCGTACAAATAAGCAATATCCGATGAGTCAAACAGTATTTGCCCGCCAGGATTAAGCAACAGTTTAATATGTTGCAAAAATACCTTCAGGTTTTCAAGTGTCCCGGTAAGGCCAATGCCGTTCATAAGCAAAAGCAGGGTATCGTATTTGCATTCGTCATAAACAAAAATGTCACCTTTGATTACTTTGTTTACTTTGCGTAGTTTTATTACATCACAGGCTAACGGGGAAATATCAAGAGCGGTGCAATCAAAGCCACGTTGCTGCAATACTAAAGCATGACTGCCTGCTCCTGCGCCAATATCCAGCACGCTTCCGCGGCATTCGTTCATGGCCAGCCATTCTATATCCGGCATGTCATCCTCATCCCTGAAGTAAACATCAATGGGCATCTCCTCTTTAGGTCCATATTGATTATTGATCCAAAGTTTATGGTTAGCTGATTTATGATAATGATCATGTATGGCCTTGCCCAGTATATCTTTCATGTGCCCAAAAGTATGAATTGAAAGTTTAATTTAGCGCCACATTAATCCCTTTGATCGACTATGTGGTTAAGTTATGGTTTGCTGGCACTTATTTTAGTAGCTGGTGTAGCATACAGTATATCGGCCCGTAAGCTAACTGTTATAGCAGCATTAACCGGTGCCGCAGTTGCCATCCTGGTATTTGCCGGTGCCGGCTTCACAGGTTTAGCCATGATGACTACCTTTTTTATTTTAGGTTCGGCAGCTACCTCGGTACAAAGCAAAACAAAGAAGGATTTAAACGCAGATCAAAAAGGAGGGAGAACAGCCGGGCAGGTTTTGGCGAATGCCGGTACGGCTGCCTTATGCGGAATTTTGATCCTCGTTTTTCCGGCCCAAACTCAAGTTTTACAATTGATGATTGCCGCCATCTTCGCTTCGGCAACAGCCGATACATTGTCATCAGAGTTAGGAACGGTTTACGGAAAACGTTTCTTCAATATTATAACCCTAAAGCCGGATTTACGCGGGCTTGATGGGGTGATCAGCTTAGAGGGTACTTTAATTGGGGTAATTGGCTCGGTTATCATTGCTGTTGTTTATGCCATAGGAATGGACTGGACAACAAATCTCATCTGGATTATTGTTGCAGGTACACTCGGCAATCTAACAGATTCCGTTTTAGGGGCTGTGTTGGAAAGAAAAAATCTGATCAACAACGATACCGTTAATTTTTTAAATACCCTGATAGCTGCTTTGTTTATGCTGTTGCTGTACTTTGTTTATAATTTAATCTGTAAATAAAAATGGTTCCTATCCTGATATTGATCGTTGTTGCGTTGGTGGTGTTCGTTTTCCTCAATAAAAAGAAAGTGGTAAATGAAACGCCTGCTGCCACATTGAATTATAAAGCGCTTTTAGAATTGCACATTCCATATTATCAGCACCTTGATGCTGATCGAAAACTGTTGTTTGAAAGAAAGGTTGCCAGACTTTTAGCGGATATTACTATCGAGGGTGTTGGTACAACGGTAAGCGATGCTGATAAGGTAATGATAGCTGCTAGTGCCGTGATCCCGATATTTGGCTTTAACGATTGGAAATACCGTAACCTCACCAATGTGATCCTTTACCCGGATACATTTGATAGCGAGTTTCAGTTTGAAGGCGAAAACAGGAGTATTTTAGGAATGGTAGGCTCAGGATATATGAACGGGCAAATGATCCTGTCGAGAGCGGCGTTGACAAAAGGTTTTAGTAAATCGGCAGGGAAAGAGAACACGGCTATTCATGAGTTTGTACACCTGCTTGATAAGGCCGATGGGGCTACCGACGGTGTGCCGGAAATCCTGCTGGCTCATGAATATATTATGCCATGGCTCAAAATGATCCACCAGGAGATTCACAAAATTGAAGCCGGGCGTTCTGATATCAATCCGTACGCCATCACTAACGAAGCTGAGTTTTTAGCTGTTGTAGCCGAGTACTTTTTTCAAAAGCCGAACGAGTTGAAACATAAACATCCCGAACTTTATGATATGTTAAGCACCATCTTCTTGCAGGACCTGGCTGATAATGATGTTACCTGATCAAAAGCTAAGGCCAAGCTGCCCTAACGGCTCATGCTGTACTACCGTGCTGCTGATAAAATAAACCGGTGTTTCCTCATGCCTTGAAGCTACAATAATATTAATACCATCGGCGCAATTGGTAAACAAATCCTCTACCAGCTTGGGGTCGTTGTTGTTTTTGGAAAGATGCGAAAGCAGCAAGTGGGTCATGTGCGGCGGGCGGTGCGTAGTGAATAAACCCAAAGCTTGTTTGTTTGATAAATGCCCTTTTCCCCCACGGATGCGTTGTTTTAAATAATAAGGGTAACCGCCTTTATCTAGCATATCATCATCATAATTGGCTTCCAAAAAAGCAGCATGGCACTGGCTAAAGTAGCGGATGAGTTGGTCGCACACTATTCCCAGATCGGTAAACACGCCTACCTTAACATTGCGACAGCTTACAATAAAGCTATGCGGCTCAGACGCATCATGCATTTTGGGGAAGGATGTTACCTCGAGGTCACCAATAACAACTGTTTGAAATGCGCTAAGATGAAGGACTTTAAAATGATCAACACCGCTAAGGTGCATCAACGTGCCGGGGGTGATGTAAACCGGCAGCTGATATTTTTTGGCTAATACCGGTATACCACGAATATGATCAGAATGTTCATGCGATACAAAAATGGCTTTTACCTTTTGCATGGACAAGCCCAGCCGGGTCATGCGTTTTTCAGTCTCGCGGCATGAAATGCCCACATCAACCAATATCGCCTCCTGATCGTTCCCTACGTAATAGCAATTGCCATTACTTCCCGAATTTAATGATGTAATGAATAAAGACATTGAAATGCAAAGTAAACCATTTTGATGTTATTATTTTAATCCTAATGATTTTAGCAATCAGAAAATTAGCAATTTTTTTTGACGCTATAAAAACCTGCTTATATTTAGCCATGGATTCACCGCAAACTTTACCTGTACTTGATGCCGAAGAACTACGTGTGCTTGGTACTTTAATGGAAAAAGCCAAAACCACGCCCGATTATTATCCCATGACCCTTAACGGACTGGTGGCCGCCTGTAATCAGAAAACATCGCGCAAACCTGTTGTTAATTATGATGATGATACGGTTATCAGTGCCCTAAATTCGTTAAAAAGGCGCGGTTTGATCTCTACCGCTACGGGTGGTTCTATTCGTAATATTAAATACAAACACAATTTCGCCATAGTTTTCCCGGTAATACCTTCGGAAGTAGCTTTGATTTGCCTTTTGATCCTTCGTGGGCCTCAAACGCCGGGTGAATTGAATACCAACAGTGGCCGCATGTACGAATTTGAATCTATAGAGGAGGTGCAGGAGATCCTGGATAAACTCGCAGCAGGTGAAATGCCTTATATAGTACAGTTACCCAAACGCCCGGGCCAAAAGGAAGTGCGGTACGCGCATTTATTAGGCGGAGTGCCCGAATTTAATGACGATGATTTTGCGGATGAACCTACCAACCGTTCATCGTCATCGGCACTGGAAGCCCGTTTGGTTAAAGCTGAACACGAGATTGCAGAGTTGAAGGAAATGGTGGGTAGGTTGATGAAGGAATTAGGGGTAGAGTAATAAAAATTATTAGTCATGTTGAATTTATTTCAACACCTCATTTGCTAAGCCGCCTGCTAACCTGGGTGTCTACCTTTCCTATGGGGTGCTGAAACAAGTTACCCATGACATGGTTAAAAACGGCTGTCGTGCTGAGGCCCTCGAAGCATGAAGGGCAGGGCCTCTGCGCGCGACCCATCGACAGGCTTAGGGTGACTGCCCTCTTTTGCCATTTCACC
This sequence comes from Mucilaginibacter sp. R-33, assembly GCF_049949235.1. Taxonomy (NCBI): domain Bacteria; kingdom Pseudomonadati; phylum Bacteroidota; class Sphingobacteriia; order Sphingobacteriales; family Sphingobacteriaceae; genus Mucilaginibacter; species Mucilaginibacter sp. R-33. Next base: position 2,397,353 of record NZ_CP188089.1, on the reverse strand, counting down.
TTCAGAGTCTGCTGATTTAAATACTCAACATGATGTGCTTTATTTTATGACGATAACGCTCCTAAAAATACTTTCACTACATCCCGCAAAACCTTTTCAGTTTCCTGATCTGTAATATTCCCATCAGCATCCATTTTGCTTCTGATAAACGGAATAAGTAAAGTAGCCCCGTCAATTACTTTTGCCGAAAGCGCTCCAAGGGTTAACAGCAAAGCCGCGTGCGCGTGACTCCCAACCGATGAAGCAGTGATCAAGGCCACTGGTTTGTCAACCAGCGAACTGCTCGAAACTATCCAATCCAGCATGTTTTTGAGTTGGCCCGGAACCCCGAAGGCATATTCAGGAGTGCAGATTACGACACCTGAGGCATTATCTATAAAGCTTCGTAATTCGGAAACAGCTTCCGGTGGGCCTTCGTTGTCAAGTCCGGGATCAAAAGGAGGGATGTCGGCCAGCTTGTCGTACACAAAATAGCTTATATCGGTCGGAATCAGTCCACCTAAAAATTTCAAAATATTATGATTGGACGAGCCCGATCTTAAGCTGCCGGAAATAGCAAGAATATTGCTTTTGTAAGTCATGGGAAAGATATTATCTAACCAAACTTACGAAGTTTCCAAAACTTCGTAAGTTTTTCAAAAGTCATAAAAATGCAGATCAAAAACTCCCCCCTTAGGAGGGCCGAGGGAGCGATCTATACGAAAGATAATATAAATGCCGATCCTTTGCCTTCAGTTGATTGTACCTGGATATTGCCTTTGTGCAATAACATGATCTGTTTACAAAGGCTTAAGCCAATACCACTGCCGGTTTTTCGGGTACTGAAGAAAGGAATGAAAATCTTATCCAGTAGTTCGGGTGGCATGCCTAATCCATTGTCTATAACTTTTACAAAGGTTTTTCCACCCTGAATCTCCGCTGTAAGCGTGATGCGCGGTGTTTCGCGGTCTTTTACAGCTTCAATAGCGTTAACCAGCAAATTGATCATCACCTGTTCAATGAGGTTAATATCGGCTTCAATGGCAAGTGTCGGATCACGTAGAATAATCTCCAGTTCTATCTTCTTTTTCTCCAGTGTAGGCGTCATCAAGCTGTTGAGGTTTTCAAAGATATTACGCACCATGATCTTGTTCAGATCAAGTTTGGTGATCTTATTGAGGCTGCGGTAGCTTTCGGTAAACTTAAGCAGGCCTTCGCTGCGGCGCTTGATGGTATCGATACCAAGCTCAATGTCTTCCAAATCACTATGAGGTAGGCTTTCGGCAATATCAGGGCTTTGCAGGCGGTTCTTGAGCGTATCCGCGAGGGAAGAAATAGGAGCTACGGAGTTCATGATCTCATGCGTCATTACATTAAGCAATTTCGACCACGCTTTCGACTCCGTTTCATCCAAAGCTTCGTTTACGTTTTGAAAAGCAATGAGTTTGTATAGTTTATCATCGCTGCGCATCAGGCTGGCGTTCACCAGTATTTTAACCTGTTGTTGGTTACGGGTTACCGTGATGATCTTACTATCGCCCGGCTTAAGTTTAATCAGTTCGGCATACAATGATGGCTCACGCTTTTCAAGTGAGTGTACAGTCTTAAGATAAGGTACGCCTATAATAGTTTTAAAAGCTTCATTGATCCAGCCGGTTTCGCCGGTTTCCTCTTCGTAAGATAAAATGCCGGTATCAACCAGCTCAAGGATCTTTTGCAGGTAGTGATATTGTGTTTCGCGTTCGCGGCTTATCAGTTTGAATGTGGTATTGATATCGTTAAAGCCTTTACGCAGGGGCTTAAGCTCATTGGGTGCCTTGCGTACATCAAAATGGCGGGAAAAATCACGGTAATGGATCGACTCTACAAATTGATTTACTTCGTCCTGTGCCTTTTTCTGAAAACGGATCATATCCACCACCGAGTAAGCAACCAATGGCAACAAGATCACGAGATACAACAGCTGATTAAGGCTTACTATAACAAAAGCTGTGACGGTAAGTACAATCAGCAATAAAAATACACGCAGCAAAAGCCGCCACTCATAACGGTTAAATATCATATTTGCTTAGTCTTCGGTATAAGGCGGTGCGGGTGAGGCCAAGTTCTTTGGCGGCGCGGGTAATGTTACCATTGTGCTTTTCAATAACCCGTAATATAGCGTTCTTTTCAAGGGCGCTTAACGGAATATTGTCGGCATCAATCACGCTTTCTGTCGATGTTTCCAGTATTGAAAAGATCAGGTCGTCGGGCCTTAAGGTGTTATCATCAGCCATGATCACTGCGCGTTCAATAGTATATTGTAATTCACGCACATTTCCCGGAAAATTGTATGATTTAAGCTTGTTAATAGCTGCCGTATCAAAGTCCATTGATGGCTTAAGATATTTACTTGAGTACAATTTCGCGAAATGGCGGGCCAATATTACAATATCCTCATTACGGCGGCGCAGTGGTGGCATATTGATCTCGACAGTATTGATACGATAAATTAAATCCTTGCGGAACTTGTTTTCGTTGGCCAGTTCACTCAAAGGTACGTTTGTAGCGCAGATGAGCCTGATATCCACATCAACTGGTTTGTTAGTGCCCAAACGGGTTACCTGGCGGTTTTGTAGAATGGTAAGCAACTTGGCTTGTTGCTGCAGACTGATGTTGCCTATTTCATCCAAAAATAAAGTACCGCCCTGGGCCTCTTCAAAACGCCCTATGCGGTCCTCTCGGGCATCGGTAAAGGCCCCTTTTTTGTGGCCGAAGAGCTCACTTTCAAACAGAGTATCTGTTAATGCGCCGACATCTACTTTAATAAAAGGTTTATCAGCGCGGAGCGAGCGTTCGTGGATGGCCTTTGCCATAAGATCTTTACCAGTACCGTTCTCTCCAAGTATCAGGATATTGGCATCGGTAGGGGCTATCTTATTCACCTTATAAAAAATATCTTGCATCACGTCCGATTCACCAAGGATAGAAGTATCGCCGGCGGTACTTTTTACCGGGGTTTTGGTGGTTTTTGTTCCTCCTTCTTTTTTATCCAAAAGATCTTTTATCGTGTTTATGAGCTTTTCATTGTGCCATGGCTTTACCACAAAGTCATTTGCCCCTTCCTTAAGCGAACGGACAGCAAGATCAATATCACCATAAGCCGTTATCATAATAATACAAACATCAGGCTTCCATTCTTTTACCTTGCGCAGCCAGTAAAGCCCCTCATTGCCCGTGTTAATAGCGCTGTTGAAGTTCATGTCAAGCAAAATCAAATCAACCTCGTTACGTTGCAGCAGCCAGTTCAGGTTTTCGGGGTTCTTTTCGGTGATGACTTCACGGGCTTCGGGTTTTAGCAAGAGTTTAACCGCGGTAAGTACGTCCGGATCGTCATCAACAATTAAAACGTTGGCTTTTTTAAGTATCATTTATTTTTAGTTAATAGTTCATAGATAATTGTTCATGGTCTTTAAAATGATGACACATGATTATTCAAGTTCAAAATAAAAATAGCATCTTATTTTATTGAGGATGTCAATTTAATAAAAGTTATAAATTTAAATTAAATTGTATCTCTTTATCGAAGCTACCTAAATAAACTTTTAGCATTGTCGCCATAAACTATACACTAAAACCATTTAACTATGAACAATAAAATAAAGACTCGCTAATGATATCACATGTTACAATTTTTGTGCTAAATGCCCGCATTTTATGCAATAGATCACATAAATGCTTCACAATGAAGTGCTAACCTGTATTTGCATATAACAGGCCATTAATACGTGAAAAAACACTGTATCAATACCGTACACCTGATGTAACATAAGCGTACGCTCAAATATGGTGTTTTGTGTTTAAGTTATTGAAAAACAGTATCTTAATTTGTGGCATATCTTTTTGTTATAACATTCAAAATATTATAGAAATACAGTGGACAGAAAAATTGAGAAAAAGACCTGGAACAGCAAAAAGATACTTACCATTGCAGGTATTACAGGCATTATTTTACTAATAGGCGGCAGTATTTATCTTACATCGGGTAAAAGCAAGCTTGATGTTGATACTGAACGCTTAACTATAAGTACTATTACTAAAGGTCCTTTCCAGGAGTTTATACCGGTTAACGGCGTGGTTATGCCGCTAACTACCATATTTCTTGATGCATCTGAAGGCGGTGTTGTTGAAGAAAAATACGTTGAAGACGGAGCTAACCTTAAAAAAGGCGACCGGATTCTGAGAATGTCTAATACCGATCTTGAGCTTACTTTAGCTAACCAGGAAACCGCGGTTTATGCCGAGCAAACCCAAATGCAGATCTCCCATAACAATGCACAGCAAAACACTATCAGCAAGCTAAATACTATGGCCGATGTGGAGAACGCATATAAAGAGGCTGAAAGGATTTACAAGTTGGACAAACATTTATATGATCAGAAAGCCATTGGCCTGCAGGAATATCAATCAGCCAAAAACACCTACGATTACCAGGTGAACCGTTACAAACTGGCTAAACAGATTCTTAGGCAGGATACAGCGCTGGTTAAGCAACAGGCTTCGCAATCACAGGAACAATACGCCCACATGAAAACTACGCTTGAACTGATGCGAAAAAAAGTGGCCGGTTTAGTATTGGTGGCGCCTACCGATGGCCAGTTAACCTCAATGGATGCCGAAGTAGGTCAGAGCAAAAATAAGGGCGAGCATTTGGGGCAGATAGACGTACAATCGGGCTTTAAAGTTAGGGTTGATATTGATGAGCACTATCTGTCGCGTATTTACACAGGCCTGAAAGGCGATTTTCAGTTTGCCGATCAAACCTATAACCTGGTTATAAAAAAGGTATATACCCAGGTTAAAACAACAGGTAGTTTCCAGGTTGATATGCAATTCGTTGGTAAAGTGCCTACAGGGATCCGTAAAGGGCAAACACTACAGGTGAGATTGGCGCTGAGCGATCAGATGCAGGCGGTATTGGTACCTAAAGGCGGTTTCTTCCAGCAAACAGGCGGCAATTGGATCTTTAAGGTAAGTGAAGATGGTTCAAAAGCATACAGGGTAAACATCCAGCTTGGGCGCCAGAGCCCCGATTATTTCGTGGTAACAGAAGGTTTAAATCCGGGCGATAAAGTTATTACCTCAAGTTATGAAACCTATGGTGATATTCAGGAGCTTGTGCTAAAAAAATAACGTAACCAGGCTGCAACGCCTGGCACTGTTTAAGCGTCATTATAATATATAACAGAGATAATTAATAAATTTAAATAAACAAAAAATCAAATCATATCGCCATAAAGGCGGGATGAACAACGGAGGCACCAATGATAAAAATTTCTAATCTTGAGAAATTCTACCGTACCGAAGAGGTAGAGACCATCGCATTAAACAAGCTGTCGATGGAAGTGGCTACAGGCGAGTTTGTGGCCATCATGGGCCCATCGGGCTGTGGTAAATCAACTCTGCTTAATATTTTAGGCATGCTTGATGATCCGGATGCGGGCAGTTATGTTTTCAACGAAATTGAAGTGGCACATTTTAACGAGCGTAAACGCGCCGATCTGCGTAAACACAACATCGGTTTCGTGTTCCAGAGCTTTAACCTTATTGATGAGCTTACTGTATTTGAAAACGTTGAATTGCCGTTGATTTACACAGGGGTGGCTGCTTCAGAGCGTGTTAAAAGGGTGGAAGAGGTGTTAGACAAAATGCAGATCATGCATCGCCGCAACCATTATCCGCAGCAGTTATCAGGTGGTCAGCAACAGCGTGTGGCCATTGCCCGTGCGGTTGTTAACAAGCCAAAACTGATCCTTGCGGATGAGCCCACCGGTAACCTCGACAGCAGCAACGGTAATGATGTGATGGAACTGCTTACCGATTTAAACGAACAGGGGACTACCATTATCATGGTTACCCACTCTGAACATGATGCCCGTTACAGCCACCGCATTATACGCCTGTTAGACGGACAAACCGTTATGGAAAATATTATGGTGTAATTTGTTTAGTTAATAGTTGATGGTTCATAGTTGATGGTAAGAAAGGACTTTTGACTTAAAACCAACGACTCCGGACTTAGACCGCCGCCCCCGAAATCAGTTTATAATAAGTTAATAATTGCCTCTGCTGCTCTTCTCCCGCATTTGCGGAGAAGGGCATTTGGAGTTTTTTATTTTTAAAAACCTACTCCTATGTTTAAAAATTACCTGAAAACTGCATGGCGAAACTTGATTAATACTAAGTTTTACAGCGCTTTAAATATTGTTGGCCTTACCATTGGCCTGTCTGTTGGTATGCTTATTTTAATTTGGGTGCAGGACGAGCTGAGTTATGATCGCTTTCATACTAACGCCGATAATATTTACCAGGTAAATGCTTCTATTGGTGTGGGTGCCGGTAAGCAGGTTTGGGGAAACGTTTCCGGGCCCGTGGCTTTTTTTGCCTTAAAAGAAGTGCCGGGGGTTGTAAACGCGGTAAGACTTATCACTGTACAAGATTATTCAGTTTTTAGATATAAAGATAAACTGCTGAAAGAAGATTATGGCAAACTGTTGTTTGTTGATGATGCTTTTTTTAAATTGTTTGATTTCAAATTATTAAAGGGAAGCGCCGATAAACCATTCCCTAATGATAAGACCGTTATCATAACGAAAAGCGTTGCTAACCGGTACTTCGGTAACGAAGATCCTATCGGCAAAACTATATTAGGCGATAGTAAAGAACCTTACACAGTATCCGGTATACTGGCCGATTTTCCTGCAAATTCGAGTATTAAAGGAGATATGTTTTTTTCCATCGAGGTAAGAAAAAAGCAATATACCAGAAACCGTTTCTGGAAATCAATGGATGAGGATTGGGGGAATTATTATACCACCACCTTTTTACAGATTACACCCGGTGCTTCGGTTAAAGTTATTGGCGACAAGCTAACCGAGATCCATATGAAAAACCAGGCTGGTATAAAACCTACCGACGGTGTGTTTCAGCTTCAGTCGTTAAAAGATATTCATCTATATTATCCCGATGGCACTTCTGCCGGGATCCAAGTGGTAAAGATATTCTCGTTTGTTGCGGTGCTGATCTTGATCATAGCCTGCATAAATTATATCAACCTTTCAACCGCACGCTCAATACTGCGTTCAAAAGAGGTTAGTGTACGCAAAATTATAGGTGCCGAAAGGAGCCAGCTTTTTATGCAGTTTATTATTGAAACTATACTTTGTTTTATAGTAGCCCTGACATTGGCCTTAATGCTCATTTATGCTATCATGCCTGTATACAACAGTATTTCGGGTAAACAAATGCACTTCGACCTGTTTAACATTAAGGTATGGCAGGTTATCGCTGTAACTATTACAGCAACGCTTGTTGCGTCAAGTATATATCCGGCTTTGTTGCTGTCATCTTTCAAGCCTATCAACGCGCTGAAAGGAAAAATATCCGGTGCGGGAAACGCAACATTTAGAAAAGTGCTGGTAGTATGCCAGTTTGCTTTTTCAATAGGTTTAATAATAGGCACGCTGGTTATAAATCGACAGTTAGAGTATATCCGTTCTATACAATTGGGGTACGATAAGGAATATGTTTTCGCCCTGCCTATGCGCGCAATGCAAGATCATTATGAAGCGATAAAGACCAATCTGCTCAGCCACACCGAAATATTGAGCGTTGCCACCGGCAGTAGTAGCATCATCAGCAGCGGATCAAGTACCACAGATGCTGACTGGGACGGCAAATTTACCAATGAAAGTATGTTGATCCATCCGTTTGAGATGGATAAGGACTATATAAAACTGTTTAAATTAAAGTTTGTTAGTGGTGTCGGCTTTACAGGTGCAAAGTCAGATTCGGCGCATTACATACTTAACGAAACCGCCGTTAAGTTAACTGGTATTAAAAATCCGATAGGTAAGCGTTTTAAACTTCATGATCTTAACGGAACCATCATAGGGGTGGTTAAAGATTTTCACTTTGCCTCGCTAAAGCAAGCCATTGAGCCGGCCATATTTACCTATAGCCCAAGCTCGTGGCAAATGTATATAAAAACTACAGGTAAAGAAGCGCCCGTAGCTATCAAACTTGTTGAGAAATACTGGAAGCAGTATAATTCGGATTTTCCGTATGAATATACTTTCCTCGATGACGCTTATAATGATATGTACAAAACTGAGCGGCATACCGCAACCTTGTTTAACATATTTGCTGGAATAGCCGTATTTATTTCATGCCTTGGTTTATTTGGACTCGCCACCTACACTGCACAAATTAAAATTAAGGAAATAGGCATCCGTAAAGTATTAGGTGCCAGTATTACCAATATTACCGCCATGTTATCGCGCGATTTTTTAATGTTGGTGTTGATAGCCATCGTCATAGCAGCGCCTATAGCGTGGTATGCCATGAATAAATGGCTCATGGATTATGCTTATCGCGCCGAAATTCATTGGTGGCTGATTGCCATAGCCGGCGGAGCAGCAGTATTAATAGCTTTCATTACAATAGCGTTTCAATCGGTTAAAGCCGCGCTGGCTAATCCGGTGAAGAGTTTACGGTCGGAATAACAAGGTCATTGAGTCAGTTGCTTTGCGTCATTCAATCATTTTTAATAAAGGTGCGACACAGCGGAACAAACAGGCAATGATAGAATGGCCAAATGATTAAAAAAGGAGGAGTTCATGTTAAAGAGTTATGTAGTTATCGCTTTCAGGAATATTCAACGTAACCTAAGTTACACCTTCCTGAATATTTTCGGGCTTACGCTTGGTGTAGCAGCTTGCCTCATTATTTTTCTGATTGTAAGGAACGAGCTTGGGTACGACAGTTTTAACACCAAAGCCGATCGCACTTACCGCGTAACCCTGCACGCGCTTGATTTTAACTCCAACGTATCGCTGGCTATTATACCGGCCATGCGTATTGATTTCCCTGAATTGGAACAAACTACACAGGTTTTTTACGAAGGGGATGCCATGATCAAAATAGGCGAGAATCGTTATAACGAACACAATGTGACTTTTGGTGATGAGCAGATCAGCAAAGTTTTTGATTACCAATGGCTTGCCGGCGATCCTAATACGGCTCTTAAAGAACCCAACAGTGTTATACTTACCGAGAGCATCGCTAAAAAATACTTTGGAAAAGCCGATGCCATGGGGAAACTAATCAATTTCGAAAATGAGTTGAATGTAAAAGTAACCGGCATTATCAAAGATTTACCCTCAAATACAAGTCTGCCGTTTTCATTCCTTATCTCGTTAAACAGCATCGAAAATAAGTTAAAGGGGATGATGGGCAATTTTTGGGCTATTCCCGGGGGGAGTTACGCATACATTGTTTTGCCCAAAGGTTACTCTGTTCAACAATTAAACAGCAAAATGCCCGCATTTATTAAAAAAAACTGGGGTGCTGATATAGCAAAGGTGGCTGTTTTACCTTTTCAACCTTTAAAGGATATTCACTTTGATCAGCGTTACATCAATAACATCATTACGCCAACCTCAAAAGATACCTACTACGCCTTAATTGGCGTGGCCTTGCTTATCATCATTACGGCGTGTATCAACTTTATTAACCTGGCTACAGCGCAGGCCATCAAGCGTGCAAAAGAAGTTGGGATGCGCAAGGTGCTGGGTGCGAGCCGCCCGCAGCTTATTAAGCAGTTTTTGGGAGAAACAACGGTTTTGGTTTTGTTTTCGGTGTTATTGGGTGTTGGGCTATGCGCTTTGTTTCTGTCAAAAGCGGGGGAGTGGATGTCCATCAGCGTTGATTCTTCACAACTGACACAGCCTACGGTAATAGGTTGGATAGCAGCAATTACTTTGGCGGTGATCATGCTGGCCGGTTTGTATCCGTCATTTGTACAGTCGGCTTTTCAGCCGGTTGATAGTTTTAAGAATAAAAATGCGGGTAGCAGCGGGAAACTTACTTTACGTAAGGGGTTAGTGATAGGGCAATTTGCCATATCGCAGATCATGATCATAGGTACGCTGATAGTAGCCCGGCAGATGGACTTTTTTAAAAACCAGGACCTTGGTTTTGATAAAGAAGCCGTAATATCTGTAGGCCTGCCTGATATGAAAAAACGCGACGTGTTTAACCAGCAACTGGCCGGTTATCCCGGTATAAAAGATGTTAGTTTTTCATCCGGAGCCCCCGCTTTTAATAGCAACTTTACCAGCTTTTCATCTGTGGAACTGGGCTTTCCAAAAGATGATGTTACCGAATACAAAGCGATAGACGAAAAGTTTACCGATATGTTCAGGCTGCAAATGCTGGCAGGCCAAAAGATCTGGAAAAAAAATGAAAAAGATACCGTTAGTAAGGTGGTTATCAACGAAACGATGATGCAAAAACTGGGTATCCAAAATCCACAGCTGGCTTTAAATAAACACGTAACGCTAAATGGCGCTCAAAAGGCAACCATTGTTGGCGTGGTGAAGGATTTTCAAAGCGAATCGAAGCATAAAAAACGCCGCTCATGCGTACTGGAATATAATCCCAACCGGTTTTTTATGGCAAGCATAAAAATGCAGCCTGCCAACATGAGCGAAACTATTAACTATATCAATAAAAAATGGTCGGCTCTTTATCCTGAGAATGTCTTCCAGTTTCAGTTTGTTGACGAGCATATCGCTAATTTTTACAAGCAGGAGGAAAAGGTATATATCGCTTTTCAACTTTTTTCTTACATCGCCATATTTATAGGTTGTTTAGGTTTATACGGATTGATAGCTTTTGCCGCGTCACAACGTACTAAAGAGGTTGGCATTCGTAAAGTGCTGGGCGCGCCTATAGCAAGTATAGTGACTTTATTTACCAAAGAATTTATTTACTTGATAGCCATAGCTTTTGTATTGGCAGCCCCGCTGGGCTATTATGTAATGCACAACTGGCTGCAAAATTTTGCCTATCATATTAACATAGGGCCGGGGATATTTATGGTTGCGATTGTGTCGTCGTTTATTATAGCAGCCCTAACGATATCGTATCAGGCTATAAAGGCAGCCATGATAAACCCGATCAGGAGTTTGAGGGACGAGTGATGAAGAATTATTGTATCATTTACTTCGCGCCAATAAGTCATTACACATAGTCTGCAATTACTAAAATTATTGAACAACAGGTAATACATAATGACACGAAAGCAAAAATGACCTAATATACCTAACAAGCGAAATAAACCATGATAAGAAACTACATTAAAATTGCGTGCAGAAGCCTTTGGCGGAACAAAGTTTTTTCGATAATCAACATTATCGGTTTGTCTATCGGGTTAACCGCCTGTTTTCTTATCTACATCAATATAAAATTTGAGCTAAGTTATGACACGTTTAATAAAAAATTTGACCAGATCTATCGCGTCGCGGTTGATGTAAGGCATCCTAACGCGCCTGTTATTATAACACCGGCCGCGTTTGAACAGATTGGACCGTCGTTGCAACAAGACTACTCACAGGTTAAAGAAAATACACGCATAGCGGGAGCAAGGTTTTTGGTGCAATATGGGGCGGTAAAATATCAGGAAGACAATGTCATATTTGCTGATCCGTCACTGTTTTCGGTGTTCACATTACCTGTTATAAAAGGCGATGTAAAGAAAGGATTTGAGGCACCCTTTACAGTTGTGATTACACAAGCTATGGCAAAAAAATATTTTGGCAACGTTGACCCGGTTGGGAAAACATTAACGCTTGATAGCAAGCATCCTGCAATTGTAACGGCGGTAATAAAAGACGTACCGGCTAACTCGCATTTTAAGTTTGATATGGCTGTTTCTTATGCTACTTCTTTAAATGCATATCCAAGAGGGCCAGCAAACTGGGCGCAGATCCGGGGTTTCACATATATTGTATTGCCTAAGGGATATGACTTTAAAGATTTGGAAAGGCAATTGCCGGCTTTTGCAAACAGGCATTACACAGAGGCTGACAGGAAAGAAGGTGCAAATTACGATTATCACCTGGTGCCTTTAAAAGATGTGTACCTGGACGCGTTGAGAGGTGGCCCTGAGCGGGGAGACCTGCATAATATCCGTATTTTTTCGGCTATCGCCTTGTTCATTCTGCTTATAGCTTGTATAAACTTCATTAATTTAACTACCGCGCAGGCTACCGAACGCGCAAAGGAAGTCGGTATCCGAAAGGTTATTGGAGCTGCGAGAAAACAATTGATCACGCAGTTTTTGAGCGAATCAGTTATTATATGCCTGATCGCTTTTTTATTGGCCATTTTGCTAAGCAGCTCATTGTTGCCGCTTTATAACCAGGTATCGGGCAAGGTAACTAATACAACTATTTTCACAAACGTGTATGTGTTTCATCTTTTTATATTATCCTGCTTTATAGGAGTTGTTGCAGGTTTGTATCCTGCTTTTGTGTTGTCGGGGTATAAGCCTGCCGCTATCTTAAAAGGCAGGTTCAGCAAATCGGGTAAAGGGGTTTTGTTACGCAGTTCACTTGTGGTTATGCAGTTCGCGATATCCATTGTGTTAATAGTGGGCACCATTGTGGTTTATACCCAGTTAAATTACATGCGCAGTCAGCCGCTCGGCTTTCAGAAAGATCAAATGCTCACTATCGACTTTTTTTCGGATACGGCAGTGCAGCGGCGGCTTCCGGTGATTAAACAAGAGTTAAAAAAAATCCCCAATGTTATTTCGGCCGCGGCTTCCAGAAGCTTGCCTGGTTTTGGCAATGGCAACAGCGAGTCGGAAATAGAGAATAAAGCAGGTAACATGCAGCAAATGCTTATTGATGCGTATTACGTTGATCAAGACTTTATACCTCAGTTTGAAATGAAACTGGCTGCAGGCAGAATGTTCTCGAAAACTTTTGGCACCGATACTTCCACGGCTTTTTTAATTAATGAAGCAGCGGCCAAAAGCCTTGGGTATACAACACCCGCCGGGGCGGTTGGCCGTAAACTGAAACAATGGGGGCGCAGCGGTAAAATTATAGGCGTTTTGAAAGATTTTCATTTTCAATCGTTACAGGAAGCTGTGAAGCCCCTAAGTATCAGTAATGATCCGGATTTTAACAGAGTACTCACAGTTAAAGTAGGGTCGACAAATATTTCTGCAACTATTGCCGCCATTCAACAGAAGTGGAAATCCCTTGTGCCGGAACGTCCTTTCAATTATAGATTTGTTGATGAAGCTTTCAATGCGCAATATTCTGCACAGGTGAATTTTGGTAACCTGTTCATGTATTTTGCTGTGCTGGCAATACTCATTTCATGCATGGGACTGTTTGGATTAGCATCATACAGCACAATACAACGTACCCGCGAAATAGGCATCCGTAAAGTATTCGGGGCTTCGGTAACTGGTATAATAAATATGTTATCTGCAGAATTTTTGAAGCTGGTTATACTGTCGTCGTTAATTGCATTTCCATTAGCATGGTTTGCCATGAACAAATGGCTTCAGGATTTTGCTTACCGTATAACAATAGGCTGGTGGGTTTTTGCATTAGCCGGAATGGCAGCGCTTGTAATAGCTTTTATCACTGTAAGTTTTCAGGCCGTTAAAGCGGCGCTGGCTAATCCGGTAAAAAGTTTGAGAGCGGAGTGATTTTAAGAGATGAAAGTTAAAAGACGAAAGTCAAAAGGACGGACAGATTAATTAAAGTGTTAATTTAAAACCTTTCATCTTTTATCTTAAAACAAACGTTCACATCCGCACTGTAAGTGTTTCATTACCGAACGGTTTATTTTGACTGTTTTTTATTAAGGTATTGATATTTAATTGGTTGTATAATTGGTACGCGTTTTAATATTTTAGTAGTATAAACCATTTGCCATGTTACGCAATTACATTAAAATAGCCTGGAGAAACCTCATTAAGCACAAGATTTTTTCGTTTATCAATATATTTGGTTTAGCTACAGGTATAGCAGCTTTCTGGCTCATTAGCCTTTACGTGGTTGATGAATGGAGCTATGACCGTTACAACATTAAAGCCCACCGTATTTTTCGTGTTGTTCAGCACGGTACATGGAACGGTGGTAAATTCAATCTCGCGGTTACCTCACCTCCATATGCTCCCGCTTTAAAAAATGATTATGCCGAAGTGGAAGATGCTATCCGCATTGATGCTGAAGGCGGCGGCAAGATCACTTATGGCGGAAAACAGATTAACGAGGGAGCCATGATGTTTACAGATAAAGGCTTCTTTAACCTTTTTACCCATCACTTTTTATCCGGCGATCCCAATACCGCTTTGACCAGGCCGCAAAGCATTGTACTAACTAAAACCCTTGCCGAAAAACTATTTGGCAACACCGCGGATGCCCTGGATAAAACAATACTCATCGAAAATAACCCAAGTACAGTTACTGGTGTAATTGATGATATACCTGCAAATTCGCATTTTACTTTCAGCGCCCTTCGCTCATTGCCTGATGGATATACTGATGGCTGGGCTAATTCGCATATCTACACTTATGTGTTGCTGAAAAACCATGATGATTTTAAAAAAATTCAGGCTGGTTCTGATACATTCTTTAATAAGTATTTAAAAGGAGCGCTTGGAGCTATGCAGTTCCGTATGGAACTGCAGCCGCTTACATCAATTCACCTTAACTCTAATCTTGATTACGAGCTGGGCAGCAACGGCAACATAACCTATGTATATGTATTTGGCATTGTAGCACTACTGATACTGGCTATCGCAGTTATTAATTATGTAAATCTTACAACAGCACGTTCATCCATAAGGATCAGGGAGATAGGTGTGCGCAAGGTAATTGGCTCCAGCAAAAAACAGCTGATCATAATGTTTTTTGCCGAATCAGTTTTATTCACCGTTATCGCTGCCCTGATAGCATCAGTGATGGTGCAATTTTTATTGCCTTATTTTAACCTTCTCTCCGGTAAAAGCCTTGTACTTATGCAGTTTGGATTTAGCAAAACGCTTATCCTATTCAGTCTGTTTGCGTTTGTCACCGGTATTTTAAGCGGTTTATATCCCGCATTGTTCTTATCGGGCTTCCGCACTATTGCTGCTATGAAAGGACAAATGGGCAGTCAGGCTGCTACCATTATGTTCAGGAAATCATTGGTAGTATTTCAGTTTGTTATTACCATTGTTTTGATAGCCGGATCATGCATCATTTACAAACAACTGCATTATGTAATGAACAGGGATCTCGGTTTTAATAAAGCCCAGACGCTTACATTTCATATCAGCGATAAATCGGCACGAACAAAAATAGCCGCAATCAAAAGTCAATTGTTGCAAAATCCGGCTGTCGAGGCTGTAGGTATTGCCGGCAATCCAATTGGCAACAACGACATCGGCTCGGGCAATTTTAATATCGGCGCTGATGGAAAAGCCAATTCTGATTCAAAAGTAGTAGAGAATCTCATTATCGATGAAGATTTTATCCCAACACTGCAGGTAAAGCTGGCTAAGGGGCGCAATTTTTCCTCTGAGATGGGTACCGACCGGCTTGAATCCATTATTGTAAACCAAACGTTGGTTAACGATATGGGCTGGAAGGACGCCATCGGCCGCTCTGTAAGGGTTGGGGTAGACGACAAGGGCAATGTGATCAGCCGAAAAATAATTGGTGTGGTTAAGGATTTTAACACCTATTCTTTACAGCACAAAATTGCTCCTATGATGTTGTATCTGCCGTTTACGGCCAACGATGAGGATAATATGTATATCCGCATAGGCAAAAATAATATCCCGGCCACGCTCGATTATATCAGCGAAGTTTACAGCCGTTTTGATATTGAAAACAAAGTTGAGTTCCATTTCCTCGATCAGAATTTTGCCAAACAATACCAGTCTGAACAAAAACAGGGCAACATCCTGCTCATATTTACCATATTGGCTATTAGCATTGCCTGCCTGGGCTTGTTTGGGCTGGTGACCTTTACCGCAGAGCAAAGGGTAAAGGAAATTGGTATCCGGAAAGTTTTGGGTGCAAGTGTAACCTCTATAGTTACCCTGTTGTCAAAAGATTTAATGAAGCTGGTGCTGATTGCCTCATTAATTGCATCGCCGCTGGCCTGGTATGGTATGAGTAAATGGTTGCAAAGTTTTGCATATCGCGTTGATATCAACTGGTGGATTTTCGCTATAGCCGGCGTTATAGCTGTCATTATTGCTTTTGTTACTGTAAGTGTACAATCGGTAAGGGCAGCAAATGCTAATCCGGCTAAAAGCCTCAAAAATGAATGAACCTCACTGAACCCTCCTAAGGAGAGGGCTTAAGTGCGGATTTTGACATAAAATGATTAATTAAATTCCTCCCCTTAGGGGAGGTTAGGAGGGGTGTATGTTTAGAAATTACTTAAAAACGGCTTTCCGTACCCTGCGCAAAAACGTGGGGTTTACGGTAATAAATATATTGGGACTGGCCCTTGGGCTGGCCACCTGTTTGATGATTGTGCTTTACGTAGCCGATGAGTTGAGTTACGACCGGTTTAATGAGAAAGCTAATCGCACGTACCGCGTTAATGAAGACCTGAAATTTGGCAACAATAATGTACTTTATGCCGTTGCGATGCCGCCGTTGGCTCAGGCTTTAAAAACGGATCTCCCTGAGGTGGAAGAAGCTGCCCGGCTTAAAGCAGCGGGAGGCTTCCATGTAAAAAAGGGCAATGAAAGTATCCTCGAGTATGGTACCGTATTTGCCGACCCATCGGTGTTTAACGTGTTTACCCTGCCCATGATCAATGGTAACCCGGCTACGGCTTTGAGGGAGCCTAACACGGTCGTGGTCACCGAAACTGCGGCTAAAAAGTACTTTAACAGCACCAATGTTGTTGGTAAAACGCTCTCCATTGATAATAACCAATTATTGAAAATTACAGGGGTCATTAAGGATTTGCCAAAGCAATCGCATTTTCATTTTGACTTTTTTATGCCGATGGCGAGCTGGCCCGATAGCCGATCTCCCGAATGGTTGAGAAGTGATTATAATACTTACGTAGTGTTGAAGCCGGGCACAGATTATAAGTTGTTTGAGAGAAAATTGACTGCTCTTCTGAAAAAATACAGCGAAGGCCAAATGCAAACTGCGCTGCACGTAAATATTGCCGATTTTGAAAAAAGCGGCAGTTATTTCAGGCTTAACCTTACTCCGTTAACCGATATCCATTTGCACTCAAACCGTACCGGCGAGTTAAGCAGCAATAGTTCGGCGCAATATGTTTATATATTTTCGGCCATCGCCATATTTATATTACTCATAGCGGGCATTAACTTTATGAACCTGTCAACAGCACGTTCAGCCAGCAGGGCAAGGGAGGTTGGTGTACGCAAGGTTTTAGGTTCACCGCGTAAATATTTAATAGCCCAGTTTTTAACTGAATCTGTATTGGTGACTTTGGCAGCGGCAGTTATCGCGTTTTTTGCTGTGTTACTTTTATTGCCACTGTTTAATCAGGTATCGGGCAAAGAGTTGGTTGTTGGTGCGCAAACCTTAGCCTGGCTGCTGCCTGCTTTACTATTAATTGTACTGGTTGTAGGTTTTGCTGCCGGATCATATCCTGCTTTTTTCCTTTCGGCATTTCAGCCAATTAACGTACTTAGCGGTAAACTGGCCGGCGGTTTCAAAGGCAGCTGGCTCAGGAGTGTACTGGTTGTATTCCAGTTTTCTATTTCAATATTCCTCATTATTGGTACTATCGTTATTTATAATCAGCTCAATTATATTCAAACCAAAAACCTGGGTTATAACCGTAACCAGGTGCTTGTTATTAACAATGCATTTGAGTTGGGCAGCCATGCCAAAACCTTTAAAAATGAGGTGAAGCAGTTACAAGGCGTGGTTAACGCCACATTGACAGGTTATTTACCAACTGGTAAAAACAGGGGAACGTCCATTTTTTACAAAGAAGCGGCAGCCGATCAAAAAACTGCTTTGTTTCCACAAAGCTGGCGGGTAGACGCGGATTACATCAATACCCTGGGCATGAAGATTTCTGCCGGGCGCGATTTTTCCGCAGGTATGCCAACGGATTCCACCGGATTAGTGATCAACGAAACGGCAGCCAAATTTTTAGGCTTTACTAATCCCGTTAATAATATCCTGTACCGCAATATGGACGGCAATCGTGATCATGTAAAAGCTTATCACATCATAGGTGTGGTTAAGGATTTTAATTTCAATTCGCTGAGAGAAAATATCAGTCCGATGATTTTTTTAATGGACGAAGATAGCGGTAACCTGAGCATCAGGGTAAACACAGCTAATTTACCTGCCTTGATCGATCAGATAAAAAGTAAATGGCAGGGCATGACCCAAGCTCAGTTCAGCTACTCGTTTATGGATCAGGACTTTGATGCCAACTATCGTACCGAGCAGCGTACCGGCACCATATCTATCATATTTACCGTGCTGGCCATTTCTATTGCCTGCCTTGGTTTGTTTGGCTTGGCTGCTTATGCCGCCGAACAACGCACCAAAGAGATAGGCATCCGCAAAGTATTAGGTGCGAGTGTATCAGCTATAGTAGGTACATTATCTAAAGATTTTATAAAACTGGTATTTATTTCTATTGCCATAACAACGCCAGTAGCCTGGTACTTAATGAACAAATGGTTGCAGGATTTTGCTTACCGTATCAGTATACAATGGTGGGTGCTTGTAATGGCAGGCGTAGCTGCTATAATAATAGCTGTGGCTACTGTAAGTTTTCAATCTATAAAAGCTGCATTGGCAAACCCGGTTAACAGCCTTAAAAATGAGTAGGCAGTTTGCAGTGGCAGTTATGTAATTACTGGATACCAATGAACTAATGAACAATTGAACCAATGAACCATGATCAGAAATTACCTTAAAACCGCTTTTCGCACGTTGAAAAAAAATGTGGGATTCACCGCAATTAATGTATTTGGTTTGGCCCTTGGACTGGCTACGTGTTTGCTCATCGTGTTTTATGTGGTTGATGAGCTAAGCTATGACAAGTTTAATGTTAAGGCCGAAAGGATCTACCGCGCCAATATGCAGATTAAATTTGGCGGTATCGATCAAAGCTATGCATCGTCGCCGGCGCCATTAGGCGCTGTATTTCAAAACGATTATCCTGAGGTTGAACGGGCCTGCCGTTTGTTGCAACGCGGCGGTTATAACGTGAAAAAAGGTAACCAAACCATCCACGAAAACAGGATGGTCCTTGCAGATTCGACCTTGTTTGATGTATTTACCCTGCCTATCATAGCCGGTGACCCAAAAAAAGCGCTTGTTGAACCTAATACCGTGGTTATCACTGAAAGTACGGCTAAACGTTATTTTAACAACACACAGGCAGTGGGTAAAACATTTACGTTTGATGAAAAGCTGCTTTATAAGGTTACCGGCGTAATTAAAGACCTGCCAAAGCAATCGCATTTTCGTTATGATTTTTTCCTGTCGATGGCATCAAATGCCGAAAGCAAAGATGGGGCATGGTTCAGCAATAATTTCAATACCTATGTGCTGCTAAAACCAGGTGTGGATGCCAAAAAATTTGAAGCGAAGTTTCCTGCATTGATGCACAAATATGCGGGTCCGCAATTGCAAAGTATCTTACATCTTACTTTTGATTCGTTTGAAGGTTCAGGCAACAAATACCAATTGAGCCTTATACCATTGAAGGATATCCACCTTAAATCAAATCTCGTGTCGGAGCTTGACCATAACGGGAATATCCAGTATGTGTACATTTTTGGCGCGGTGGCAATTTTTATCTTACTGATAGCCTGTGTAAACTTCATGAACCTTTCAACCGCCCGTTCTGCAAACCGGGCCCGTGAGGTAGGTGTACGCAAGGTTCTTGGTTCAAGGCGTCAGTCGCTTATAGCTCAATTCCTGTCCGAGTCAATCATGGTAACGTTTATCGCAACAATGATAGCCATGCTGATGGCTTATTTCCTATTGCCGGTATTCAATAATATAGCGGGTAAAAACATGGAGCTTAATATAGGCTCACTGGTTTGGCTGATTCCCGCTTTGCTGGTTATTGTTTTGGTGATAGGCTTCATGGCCGGTTCGTATCCTGCATTTTTTCTTTCGGCATTTCAGCCAATTGATGTTTTGAAAGGCAAGCTTTCCTCTGGCTTTAAGGGTGGTATGTTAAGGAGCTCGTTAGTTGTGTTCCAGTTTTTTATATCGATAGTGCTCATCATTGGTACGCTGGTGATCTATAATCAGCTTAAATATATTCAGAATAAAGACCTTGGTTATAATCGCAGCCAGGTATTGGTGATTCACGGTGTGTATGACCTTGGCGACAAGAGCAAAGTGTTAAGAGATGAAGTAAAGCAGTTGCCCGGCGTAATAGGTGTAACCATGACAGGCTTTTTGCCAACTTCTGACTACCGGAACAGCAGCAGCGTTTTCCAGGAACGCGGGCTCGACCCCAAAAAAGCAGTGCTTGCACAAACCTGGGTAGTTGACGACAACTACCTGCCAACCCTCGGCATAAAACTAACCAAAGGCCGTAATTTCTCAAACCAGATGCCTACCGATTCGGCGACTATGATCATTAACGAAACGGCGGCGAAACTGATGGGCGTACGTGACCCGCTTAACAAATCCATGTTTTTACCTATGGACAATATGGCCAAAACGTTTAAAGAATATCATATAGTAGGCGTTATTAAGGATTTTAATTTCGCTTCGTTGCGTAATAATGTAAGCCCGGTGATATTAATGTACGGGCAGGATACCGGCGCCTTAAGTGTAAAAGTAAACACCGCTAATATTACCGCACTTATGGCCATGATCAGCGACAAATGGAAATCCATAAAACCGGGCAAGGAGTTTGAATATTCGTTTATGGATGACGATTTTGATTCATCGTACCGTGCGGAACAGCGGATGGGTACCATATTCATCATATTTACAAGTTTAACAATTGTGATAGCCTGTTTAGGTTTGTTTGGCCTTGCTGCATATGCCGCCGAACAGCGCACTAAGGAGATAGGCATCCGTAAAGTACTTGGCGCTAATGTAGGCGCTATAGTAGGTATGCTGTCAAAAGATTTTATCAAACTGGTAATGATAGCAATAGTGATAGCCATTCCGGTTGCCTGGGTCGCCATGCAGCAATGGTTGCAGGGTTTTGCCTACCGGCAAAACATACAATGGTGGGTGGTAGTATTGGCCGCGGTTTTGGCCGTGTTGATCGCTTTCGTAACCATCAGCTTCCAATCTATCAAGGCGGCACTGGCCAACCCGGTTAGGAGTTTAAAAAATGAATAATTGTCATTAGGTCATTTAGGTTCGCCTCATTAGGTCATAAAAAGAAAATGACAAAAGTGGCCAAATGACTTAATGAGTACGCAGTAATGACACAATGATATAAATATGATACGTAACTACATAAAAACAGCATGGCGGAACCTTTATCGGAATAAGGCATTTTCGCTGATCCATATTTTGGGATTAACCATGGGGATAACCGTTTGCCTCATGATATTCCTGTATATTATGAATGAGTTTAGCGTGGATAACTTTCATAAGCAGGGAAAAAATATTTACAGAGTAATGCGCGGTTTTGATAAATCGAAAGCGCCCACGTCGTACCTCTCGGGGCCTTACGGCCCTGCCATGCTGAATGATTATCCGCAGGATATAAAGATGGCAGTGCGAGTTTCTCCACGAAATAACCTGGTTTCTTTTGGCGAAAAATCGTTCAATGAGAAAAAGGTTTACGCGGTTGACTCCAACTTTTTTAGCCTCTTTACCTTCCCGTTGCTGAGGGGGGATGCTACTTCGGCACTTAACCATCCGGGCAGCGTGGTGCTAACTGAAACCACCGCCAAAAAATATTTCGGCAATATTGATAATGCCATGGGCAAAGTGGTGCAGATGGATAAACGCCTGCAGTTAAAGGTAACCGGTATTGCCAAAGATGTACCTTCCAACTCGCATCTTGATTTTGATTTGGTGATGCCAATAGCCAATTACACCCGCGATCAGGGTTTTAATGTATGGATTAACAATAGCCTATTTGTTTACCTGTTATTGAATGAGCATAGCAGCCCGGCTGCATTGGAAAGCCGCTTTCCGCAGTTTATGGATAAGTACATGGGCAAGGATATGCAGCGTTTCGGTACCAAATTTAACCTGAGCCTCAGACCATTCAAGGATATCTATTTTGAAAATGCCTCTTCGTTTGATAATGTAAAGCATGGCGATAAAACTGTAGTATTCATCTTTATTTCGATAGCGGTACTCATCATGATCATTGCCTGTATCAATTTTATGAACCTTGCCACTATCCGCGCTGTTGAACGCTCAAAAGAAGTAGGGATGCGTAAGGTTTTAGGCGCGTTAAGAAACCATCTGGTATGGCAATTCATAGGCGAATCTATTTTGCTGGCGCTGGTTTCATGCGCACTTTCTATTGGTTTGTTACTCTTGCTGATGCCGTCATACAATAGCCTGCTGGGGTATGAACTCACTGTATCATGGAATAGTGCACCGATTTACTTGTTTCTTTTTGGGGTTATTTTATTTGTGGGGTTCCTTGCCGGAAGCTATCCGGCTATATTCATGTCGGCGTTTTCGCCTATTGAGGCTTTAAAGGGTAAGCTTAAATTAGGTAGGGGCGGGTCATTTTTCAGGCAATCGCTGGTGGTGTTCCAGTTCAGTATTTCGGTATTACTTATTATCGGCACTATCGTAATCGTTAACCAAATGCGGTATGTGAAAAACAAATCATTGGGTTATGACAAAGAGCAAACGGTTATTGTGAAGATTGATAATAACGATATCTACGACCACAGGCAAACATTTAAACATCAGCTGCAAAATTCAGATTATGTGAAATCGGTATCCCTGATGTCGGGCGAGCCGGGCGGCTTTTTCGATATGCAGGGCTTTGAGGTTGAAGGCCAGCATGAAACGTTTAAATCCAGGTCGGAATTTGCCGACTTTGAATATGTAAAAACATTTGGCCTAAAAATCATTGCCGGCAGGGATTTTTCACCGCAATTTGCTACTGATACTACGAATTCGGTATTGATCAACCGTACAGCGGCAAAAGAACTGGGCTTTACGCCGCAGCAGGCTATCGGTAAATGGATTAAAAATACAGTGCGTGATAGTAGCCGCCGCACCATCATCGGTGTGGTTGAAGATTTTAACTTCCTTTCACTAAAAGAAAACATGGATGCCCTGGTTATTTCGCCAAGCGAAGACAGGCGCGTAGCCGTGATCAAACTAAAATCCGGGAATATCCAGTCCGGTTTGGCAGCTATCAAAAACATTTATGCCGAAGTAGCGCCCGTTTATCCGTTCGAGTACAGCTTTCTTGATCAGCAGTTTGATACTACCTATCGCAACGATATCAGGCAGCAAACCATGTTAAGTATATTTTCAGGGTTGGCAATCTTTATAGCCTGTTTGGGTTTGTTTGGTTTAGCCTCGTTTACTGCGGCGAAACGTACCAAGGAGATTGGAGTCCGTAAGGTATTGGGATCATCGGTACAAAATATTCTTATCCTGATATCAAAAGACCTGCTGAAACCGGTGTTATTAGCTACAGTGATTGCTATCCCCCTGGGTTATTACAGCATGGATAAATGGCTGCAAAGTTTCGCTTACAAAACACCTCTTCATTGGTGGATCTTTGCTTTGGCTGCTTTGCTTACATTTGTTATAGCTGTGGTTACCATTAGCTTTCAATCGTTAAAGGCAGCGCTTGCAAATCCTATCAGGAGTTTGAGAAGCGAATGAGATCAGTTTGCAGATAGCAGTGGCAGTTTGCAGTAGCAGTTGAAGAAATAGAATATACCCTAAGCCCGTGTCTCAACGGGCTTTTTTATGACGTTCTGTCATTATTAGGTAGCCTGAATTTATTTTCAGCACCATGCAACGTATTTGCTAAACGCCTGGTCTTATTATATATAAACCAAAGATCATTATTATGAAAAAGTATTTACTCGTGTTATTTGTTGCCTGTGCAGGCAGCGCTTTTGCGCAAAATAATCAGAAAACACCATACCTCACCAAATCATTATCAGGACAGGCCGTGAAAAATGTATTTGTTAATACTTCGGGCGGTAGTATTACCGTCAGCGGCGCACCGGACCAGGAACCGAGAGTTGAGGTTTTTATACAAGGTAATAACGGTAATAATGACCTTTCTAAAGAAGAGATCAAAAAGCGCCTCGACGAAAATTACGACTTGAGCATTGATGTTAACGGCGGTGAGCTGCGCGCCAAAGCTAAAAGCAAACATGATGGCAACTGGGACTGGAAAAAATCGTTAAGTATCTCGTTCCGTGTGTATGTACCCGGCAATGTGGCAACAAATCTGAATACCAGCGGCGGCAGTATCCATTTGGATAATCTAACAGGTGCGCAGCAATTTGAAACCAGTGGTGGCAGCTTACACCTGGATAAAATTACCGGCACTATCAAAGGCCGTACATCAGGCGGCAGTATCCACGTGAGCGATTCAAAGGAAAACATTGACCTGCAAACATCAGGCGGCAGTATTGAAGCCCGCAATTGTATGGGCCATATCAGGCTGGAAACATCCGGAGGTTCTTTACATCTCGATGGTTTAAAGGGTGATATCAAGGCTACCACCAGCGGCGGCAGTATCAGTGGCAATAAAATTGATGGGGATTTCATTACAGGCACATCAGGGGGCAGCATTAACCTTACCGATTTGTCGTGCAGCCTCGATGCTTCAACAAGTGCCGGCAGCTTTCGTGCACAATTTATAAGCGTTGGTAAATCTGTTAAAATTGATGTAAGCTCGGGTCATATCGATCTGCAGTTACCGTCAAAACAAGGCCTTAACCTTGACGTGCGTGGCGACAAGATAGAAAGTAATCTCACAGATAACTTCTCTGGTAACAAGGATAAAGAAAGGGTAGAAGGTAAACTTAACGGCGGCGGATCCCTCGTTGAAGTACGTGGTAATGGTCGTGTTAATCTTACCGTAAACTAATACTGATATAAAGAATATTACAAAGGCCTGTTGCTCAAATAGTGACAGGCCTTTTGTGTTGCCTGGGGTGTATCATAACCGGACACATGGTGTTACGTCTTCGTACAGTTTTTATATGAAATAAATCGTAATTAATTGATATTTAGATATTTGATTTATTGGTATGGCTTTTAAACCTGTATTAGGGTTAACCGTACACTCATGTTCAAAAACTACATTAAAACCGCCTGGCGAAACTTAAGGCGGAACAAAATATTCTCCTTTATTAATGTGTTCGGCCTGTCTGTGGGCTTAGCTTGCTGTATGCTTATTTGTGCATTTGTATATAGTGAATTAGATTATGATCAATATCCGGCACAGGCCAAACAAATGTATCGTGTTGGTTTACGCTCCATTGAAAATAACGGTGTGAGCGAATACCCGATGGTTGACATAGCTGTAGGACAGGGGATTAAAAATATGTTTCCTGAAGTTCTTGAAACCACAAGGCTTGCCGGTCGCGGTCCGGTTTTTATAAAATATAACGACAAGCAATTTAAGGAAGAGCATGTACAAATGATAGATGCTAATTTCCTTCACCTGTTTTCGATATCATTGGTTGATGGCGATAATAAAACCTGCTTTACTGAACCTAATAGCATGGTGATCACGAAAGCTATGGCTACCAAATATTTTGGCAACCAGGAAGCTGTAGGAAAAGCTGTTACCATTGATGGCAAGCCTTATAAAGTGACAGGTGTAATTGACAAAATACCCGATGATTCACACTTTCATGGCGATGCATTTTTGAACATGGCTCCCTTTGTTGAAAATGCAAAGCAAACCTGGAGCAATATTGGCTATTTTACTTATGTAGTATTAAATAAAAATGCCGATCCTAAAAAACTGGAAGCCGCTTTTCCGGAAATGGTACGAAAATTTGTTGTGCCCGAAATTGCCCATGATATGGGTACGAGTTTAGCACAGGCAAGCAAATCTGTCAATACCTTTCTGTTTTTCCTGCAGCCCTTAGGCGACATCCACTTGCACTCGGCAACCAAATACGAACTGGAGCCTAATGGCGATATTCATTATGTATATATATTTGGTGCATTGGCCGCTTTTATATTGATATTGGCCTGCATTAATTTTACTAATCTTTCAACGGCAAGTTCGGCCAGGCGCTCAAAAGAAGTGGGCATCCGTAAGGTGCTTGGTTCTGAAAAGAGCGGACTGGTTTCACAGTTCCTCACCGAGTCGGTTATGCTAACTTTCGGGGCTTTATTATTAGCATTAGGTATAGTGTATCTGCTGTTACCGCTGTTCAATAACTTGGCAGGGAAACATATCGAACTTGGTTTTTTCCTGAGCCCTATGGCTTTGATCATTGAATTGTTTACAGCTTTTTTAGTTGGGATTCTTGCAGGAATTTATCCGGCATTCTTCCTGTCCTCGTTCCAGATTATTGCCGTTTTAAAGGGTAATAGCACAACAAAAGCCGAAGGGAAAGGTGTGTTGCGCAGCGGATTAATCATTTTTCAGTTTGCTGTGTCAACAGCACTTATTATATCAACCTTTGTAGTATATCAACAATTGCATTATATGCAAAACAAAAAGTTGGGTTATGATAAAGATCAGGTATTGGTAATTAATGATGCCTATACCCTGGGTCATAATATTGATGCTTTTAAAAATCAGCTTCTGCGTAATCCACTGGTATTAAATGCCACCATATCAAGTAGTGTGCCGGGCAAGTTAACAGGTGTTGACGGCACCCAGATAGATGCTAAAGAATTTGATGACAAGGGCGGCCATGCCGAGATTCACACCAATATTTACCACGTGGATGAAAGTTATATACCTACTTTAGGGTTACAGGTCATCAACGGGCGTAATTTCTATCAGACCTTCCCCGGCGATTCGATGTCGGTTGTCGTGAACGAAGCTTTGGTAAAAGGTTTGGGATGGGAGAACACTAACCCGATAGGTAAAACCATAGTGCGCTCGGCCCGTACGCAATATAAAGTTGTAGGTGTGGTTAAAGATTTTCATTACGCTTCGGCCAGGCAAAAGATAGCGCCTTTAATGCTGCTATCTGGTCACAATACAGGTTCCGTTATTTTAAAGATTAAAACCGGTGACGTAAAATCGTTGATAACCGACATTAAAACCGAATGGGATAACTTTAGGCCGGAAGCGCCTTTCAGCTACTCATTCCTCGATCAACAATATGCTTCGCTTTATACTTCCGAACAGCAAACAGGTAAAATATTCACCGTGTTTTCATGCATCGCCCTCATTATAGCAAGCCTGGGCTTGTTCGGTTTAGCCGCGTTTATGATCAGGCTAAGGGTTAAAGAAATAGGTATCCGTAAAGTATTGGGTGCATCGACAGGCAGTATTACGGTGATGCTATCAAAGGAGTTTTTGCGGCTGATTGTCATAGCGTCCATCATTTCGTTCCCGGTAACATGGCTTGCCATGAACAAGTGGCTGCAGGATTTTGCATACCGGATCAGTATCCAATGGTGGGTATTCCTGTTAGCAGGTGGCATTGCCCTGCTGGTAGCGGGTATCACAATAAGCTTTCAATCGGTTAAAGCGGCTTTGGCTAACCCGGTGAAAAGCCTCAGAAGTGAGTAGCAGCTGACAGTGGCAGTTTACAGATCATTGCCCAGGGACTAATAATTAATGAATAAGTGAACTAATGAACTAAATCATGATAAAGAATTATTTACGAAGTGCCTTTCGCAATATTGCCCGGCACAAATTTATTTCATTCATCAACATATTTGGCTTAACCATAGGGTTAACCTGTTGCCTGCTTATTTTAACTTATATAGTTAAAGAACTCAGTTATGATAAGTTTAACCATAATGCCCCCAATATTTACAGGGTGAGCCGGAGTTTTAATACAGCTGATGGTATCGTCAACCTGCATTTGGGAGCCGTGGCGCCGCCCTTCGGTCCGCTGCTGAAAAACGAATTTCCTGATATAAAAAAGGTTACCCGTTTATTCCCCAACGGCGATGTGGTTTTGCGTTATAAGGATAAATTATTAACCGAAAAGGGCTCTTATTTTGCTGATGAAAACTTCCTTAGTTTCTTTGATCTTAAAACAGTAGCAGGTGACCCTAAAACTGCCCTTAGTGAGCCATATACAGTAATGATGACTGAGGATATGGCGCGCAAATACTTCGGTAACGAAGACCCCATAAACAAAGAGATCAGGCTTGATAATACGGCCAATTTTAAAGTAACAGGCATTTTCAAGCCGTTTCCGCCTAACTCACAAATGCACCCTCAAATGTTGCTGTCATTCAATACACTGAACGATGACAAGGTTTACGGACGCAATCAACTGGCAACCAATTGGGGGAACAACTCATTTTTTACCTACCTGCTATTGCCCGATCATTATAATATTGATCGAATCAGTTCGCAGTTTCCGGCTTTTATAGATAAATACATGAATTCTCCGGGGCAGCCCCGACAGTCAAAATTTACTCAGCTGCATATTCAAAGATTCCTGGATATTCACCTGCATTCGCATCTTGATGATGAAGTAGAACAAAATGGCGATATTAAAAGGGTTTACATTTTTTCGGCTATCGCTCTGTTTATTTTGCTGATAGCCTGTATCAATTACATGAACCTGTCTACTGCCCGCTCAACCCTCAGGGCTAAAGAGATTGGGATCCGCAAGGTGATCGGCGCACAACAAAAAGAGATCATCACCCAATTTTTAAGCGAATCTGTATTGATCACTTATTTTTCGCTTGTGCTGGCCGTAATTTTAACGTGGTTACTGTTGCCGCTTATCAACCGGCTTTCAGAACTTGGCCTTGCTATCAATAGTTTATTTCAACCGATAATTTTAGTGTCGGTGTTATTGCTGCCGCTGATTATCGGGCTTATCAGCGGTATTTATCCGGCGATTTTCATGTCGTCATTTAAACCGATAAAGGTATTAAAAGGGATCCTCAAAGTAGGGTCAGGAAATATCTCGTTCCGTAAGGTGCTGGTGGTTGTACAGTTTTCTATCTCCATAATCCTGATCATTGCTACTACCATAGTTTTCCAGCAGTTAAGGTATATTCAAACAAAATCACTTGGTTTTAATAAAGATCATTTGGTAACCTTAGCAGGTATTCCGGCTAACCAGTTTGAAGCTTTCAGGGCCGATGTATTGCGAGATCCGGCGGTAAAAGATATTGGACGCTCATCGCGTATCCCATCAGGACGGCTACTGGATGATCAGGGCGTTTCTGTTTTTGACGGGGACAAACCGCTTCCGGTTAAAGCAGATATCAAATGCATCAATGCTGATTACGGTTTCATTCCAACTTACGGTATAAAAATGGCTGCAGGTAGGAACTTCAGTCGTGATTTTGCTACCGA
This sequence comes from Mucilaginibacter sp. R-33, assembly GCF_049949235.1. Taxonomy (NCBI): domain Bacteria; kingdom Pseudomonadati; phylum Bacteroidota; class Sphingobacteriia; order Sphingobacteriales; family Sphingobacteriaceae; genus Mucilaginibacter; species Mucilaginibacter sp. R-33. The sequence continues at coordinate 2,368,106 of NZ_CP188089.1, read as the reverse complement.
CAGCAACAATTTTGTAATCAATGCATCGGCTGTAAGTGCATTAGGATGGAAATCGCCTGAGAGCGCTATAGGTAAGGATATGAGCTATGGCGGCGTTAAAGGAAAAGTGATAGGGGTGGTTAATGATTTTCATTTCGAGTCATTACATCAAAATATCATCCCGCTTTTAATGGAGATGCCCTCATTCGCCAACAATAGTTATAGAAGAATAACTGTTAAGATCGATGGCAACCATATCAATTCGGCATTGGCAACCCTTGAGCAAACCTGGAAAAAATATCAACCCGAAACACCTTTTGAATACAGCTTTTTAGATGAGCGCTTTCAAAAGCTATATAATAGTGAGCAGGAGCAGGGCAATTTGTTTACTATATTTTCGTGCCTTGCCATATTTATAGCTTGCCTTGGCCTGTTTGGACTTTCAGCTTTTACCATATCGCAAAGAGTAAAAGAAATAGGTGTGCGTAAAGTACTTGGTGCAAGCATCCCGCAAATTGTTACCGAACTTTCAAAAGACTTTTTGAAGCTGGTGATCGTTGCCGCGGTGATTGCTTTACCAATCGCGTGGTACGCTATGAGTAAATGGTTGCTTGATTTTGCCTTCAGAATTGACATACAATGGTGGGTTTTTGTAATGGCTGGGATAATAGCGTTGATCATTGCTTTTGCAACCATAAGCTATCAATCAATGAAGGCCGCAATGGCTAACCCTGTGAAGAGTTTACGTTCGGAATAAATTCGCCATTATATCATTTTGCTTCGGGTCATTAGGCTATTTTTGATTAGCGCGAGGCAAAAATGACTTAATGACCTAATGAAATAATGACTTGACAATGTTTAAAAACTATTTCAAAATCGCGCTGCGTAATTTTTGGCGGCATAAATTTTTTACATTCATCAATGTAATCGGTTTATCTATTGGGATCAGTTCAGCGCTGGTTATCTACCTGATAGTTCATTTTGATTTTACTTTTAATCAAAACTTTGATAACGGCGACCGCATTTATCGGGTAGTATCAAACTATACCTTTTCTGGCGAAGAAGCGCATAACCGCGGCGTATCAGGCCCTGTGCCCGAGGCTGTACGGAACAATATAAGCGGCGTTGAGCTTGCTGCTCCATTCTTTACCTTAAATCAGCCCAATGTCCTTGTTCCGGGAAAAGGCGGCATTCCTGTTAAGTTTAAATTGCAGGATAATGTGATCTTTGCCGATGGACGCTATTTCAGTATGTTTAAATATAACTGGCTGGCGGGTTCGGCGAAGACAGCTTTGAATGCCCCTAATCAAACGGTACTTACTGCTGATCAGGCAAAAAAGTATTTTCCTAAGCTTTCATACGGCCAGATGATAGGCCGGGTGATCACTTATGACACGCTTAGCGCAGCAATTACAGGCATTGTTGAACCATTAAAGGGTAATAACGATTTTACTTTTCATGATTTTCTTTCTTATTCAACGACAAAAAATAATAAATCGCTTGCCAATGAGCTGAACCTTACCAATTGGGGTGGTACCACTTCGTCATCTATTCTTTTTGTAAGGTTGGCGCCAAATACTACTATAGCCAATTTTGAAAGGCAACTAAACGCCATCCTCAAAAAAAGCGATCCTCCAAAACCCGAAAACAAGGGTAATACACGTAATTTTACTTTACAGCCGTTGTCAGATCTGCATTTCAATAGTGTATATGGTACGTTCGATTCAGGTAATCCAGCTAATAAAACAACGCTTTACGGTTTACTGGTTATTGCGGCTTTCCTGTTATTATTAGGTTGTATTAATTTTGTTAACTTAACTACTGCGCAAGCCACACAAAGGGCCAAAGAAATTGGTGTGCGTAAAACAATGGGGAGCAGCCGCACCCAACTTATTACCCAGTTTCTGAGTGAAACGTTCATTATAACTCTTTTTGCTGTTATCATTTCGGTGGCGCTGGCGCCCGCTATATTAAAACTGTTTAAAGATTTTATTGCAGAAGGTATTAAGCTTGACCTGCTTCATCAACCCAACCTTTTTGTATTCCTGTTTTTGTTGACAGTAGTAGTGGCCTTATTATCGGGTTTTTATCCGGCCGCTCTATTGTCCGGCTATAAACCGGTATTGGTCCTTAAAAATCAGGCATCATCAAATAGTAGCAAAACACGTAATGCCTGGTTGCGTAAGTCGTTAACGGTAACCCAATTTGTTATTGCCCAGTTTTTTATAATGGCAACAGTATTAGTGAGCAAACAAATTCACTATGCGTTAACAAAGGATCTTGGCTTTAAGAAAGACGCCATTCTGATCATTAACTCACCATGGAAAAACCGTACCCTTAGTAAAAACCAGGTATTTATGAACAAGCTGAAGGCGATACCCCAGGTTGAGTTAGTGAGTGCAGGTAAAGCCGCTCCGTCTTCAAATAGCACCAATTCAACAGAGGCCACTTACATAGACGGTAAAAAGGAAATAAAAATTGAATTGTATGAAAAATATGGCGACCCCAATTATATCAATGTATACAAGCTTAAACTTTTGGCCGGGCGTAATATTCAGTACGGCGACAGCACCAGGGCATTTTTGATCAATAATACCTATGCAAAATTGATAGGGTTTAAAAACCCGGCGGACGCGGTGGGTAAGTATATTGATAAGTTTAATGGTGATAAAAGAATGCAGATCATAGGTGTAGTAGGTGATTTTTATTCCGAATCATTGCATTCGCCCATTAAACCTACCTGCATTCATATTAGCAATAGTTTTTATAACAACGGTACTTTTCATATAGCACTTAAGCCACAAACTGCCGGTGGTAATGAATGGAAAAAAGCCATCGCTTCGATGGAAAAAACATGGAAAGAGATTTATCCTGAAGACGATTTTGAGTATAACTTTTTTGACAAGAGTATCGCAAAATTTTACGATGCCGAACAGCATACATCAACCTTGTTAACCTGGGCGACAGGTTTATCGATATTTATCAGCTGCCTTGGTTTGTTAGGTTTGGCTATATACAATACCAACCAGCGCACCAAAGAGATAGGCGTACGTAAAGTTCTCGGCGCTACGGTAGCACAAATTGTTACCCTGCTTTCAACCGAGCTGGTGCTGCTTATTGTGCTGGCTTTTGCCCTGGTAACCCCGTTGGCCTGGTATGCTATGAATAAATGGATGGAAACCTTTGCCGACAGAACCGCCATCAGCTGGTGGATCTTTGCGGCAAGCGGCGCGGGAATGCTGTTAACGGCACTGGTCACTTCAAGTTTTCAAACCATCAGGGCGGCGTTGGCTAATCCAACAAAGAGTTTGCGCTCTGAATAATTGGTCATTGAATCATTTGCTTCGCATCATTAAGTCATTTATTGATTAGTGTGGCTGAAGTTCAATGACTTAATGACCAAATGATAAAATGACTAATGATATGTTAAAAAACTATTTTAAAGTAGCATTCCGTAATTTAGGTAAGCACCGCACTATCAGTATCATTAATATTGCCGGACTTACTATTGGCATTACCGCAGCGGTATTTATAATGTTGTGGGTACAAAATGAGTTTAGCTTTGACAATTACCACCCGGATGTTGATAATATCTACAGGGTAAAAACCAAACTAAGCCTGACTAAAGACGAAGTGTGGGACTGGGAATCATCTCCTTATATGTTAGGCCCGGTTGCCAGGCAGGAAATACCGGGTTTAAAGAATTATACATTTTTGTGGCCGGGTTATATGATGACGGTGCATCATAATAACCAACTGATATCGGAAAAAAAGTATGCCTTTATAGATGCCAATTGGTTCAAAGTATTCCATTACGATTTTATCGACGGAAGCGCCGATAGCTTTTCGAAAAATCCATTTAGTTTAATCCTGACAGAATCAACAGCAAAGAAATATTTTGGTAATGGCGAAGCTGTCGGCAAAATGCTGAAAGTTGACTCCATGAACTACCAGGTGCAGGCAGTAGTTAAGGATAATCCTGCAAATTCAAGCTTTCAGTACGATATATTGATGCCGGTAGAGGCTAAACTCAGCAATGCACATGAAAAAGAACAGGCGAGCAATTGGGGTAATTACAGCGGCCTCACATTTTTAAAGCTGCAGCCGGGCGTAAATATTAAAGAGGTAGGCCAAAAGCTAACCCAAATTATCAGGAAAAATAACAAGGGCAGCGAAAACACAACCATGAGTGTGATAGGCCTCAAGGATATCCATTTTGAAAGTGGTTTGCTAAGTACTTCGTTTGAAAACGGCAACCGAAAGTTGGTTAACATCTTCCTGATTCTGGCTTTTTTACTTTTGGCTACGGCGTGCATAAATTACGTAAACCTAACTACCGCCAGAGCAAGTGTACGTTCAAAAGAAGTGAGCGTGCGCAAAATTGTAGGGGCGGGCAGCAGGCAGCTTTTTGCCCAGTTTATGTCCGAATCATTGGTTGTAAGTTTCCTGTCATTATTATTTGCCATTTTATTTATCCAAATCTGCCTGCCGTGGTTTAACAAGGTTACCGAAAAGCACTTTGTACAGCCACTAACATCCAGCACAACATGGTTGATATTGTTGGGCACACTGGTTGTTTGTTTTGTTTTTAATGGCATATATCCTGCTGTATTATTATCATCATTTAAGCCATTAAGTGTGTTTAAGGGCAGGACGTTATTGAGTTTTAAGGACGGCGGCATTCGTAAAGCCCTGGTTGTTTTGCAATTTGGTATCTCGGTGATGCTTATCATTAGTACAATGATCATTTACCGTCAGCTTAATTTTATGAAAAATGCTGACTTGGGGTATAAGCGCGAACACGTTTTTGTAATGACTATACCATGGCAGGTGCTTGGCTCAGACGATAAGATAAGGGAGTCGAAATTAAAAAGTATCGCCAGCGAGTTAACACAGCAAAGCGCGATAGCTGAGGTCTCTCAATCGGCCAACGATGCCTTTTTTAATAATAGCAACAAGGTTTCAGGATCAATGGATTGGGAAGGTCGGCCACTGGATTATAAACCTTCGGTTTCCACCATATCGGCCGACGAAAAATTTCAACATATACTAAGCCTAAAAATGGCCGAGGGGCATTGGTTTGATAAAAATGGCTCCGATCAGCATAATGTAGTTTTGAATGAAACTGCAGTGAAACAGCTTGGGATTCATAAACCCGTTATCGGGCAGCGGTTTAAGTTTAACGGCGATTCGGGCATTGTAGCCGGTGTGGTGAAAGATTTTAACTTCAGGAGCCTCCATGAAAAGATAAGCCCAATGGTTATTAATAATCATACCGATTGGGCATGTAGTTTTTATGTCAAAACAACTCCCGGCAATACAGCTGCAGCTATAAAGATAGCCCAAAATGTATGGAATGAATTTGTTCCCGACCAGCCGTTTGATTATAGTTTTATTGATGATGGGTATAATAAACTTTACCATGCCGAACAGCGTTCCTCAACATTGATAGCGGCTTTTGCTATTATAGCCATTGCAATATCGGCCATGGGTTTACTCGGCCTGGCAGCCTTTGCCGCCGAACAGCGGGTAAAAGAAATAGGTATTCGTAAAGTGCTTGGCGCCAGTGTTCAAAATATAATAGGACTGCTATCTGCCGAGTTTTTAAAAACAGTTGTCATAGCCAACATCGTTGCTTTCCCGGTGGCTTGGTACATGATGAACAAATGGCTGCAGGATTTCGCATACCGTACAAATATCACATGGTGGATCTTTGCTGTTGCCGCGTGCATAGCACTTTTAATAGCATTGATAACCGTAAGCATCCAATCTATTAAAGCTGCACTGGCCAACCCGGTAAATAGCTTAAGAAGCGAATAGATTTTTGAGGCGAAAGGTTAAAGGCGAAAGCTAAAAGGTAGTTGTCAATTTATGAAAACGTCCGATTCAGAAAAACATCGGACGTTTTCACCTTTCACCTTTAACACATTTTAACTACTCATTTAAAGGGTTTTGTGTATCATCGTATAAAGTATTTGATATGATAAAAAACTACTTTAAAATAGCCTGGCGTAACCTTTGGAAACATAAGTTTTACACCTTTATCAATATGTTTGGCCTGGCGCTGAGCATAGACTGCAGTATTATACTTTTTCAGTTTATTACCTATCATTTGAGTTTTGATACTTATCACCATGATGCCAAACATGTATACAGGGTTGTTCATCGCTTAACGGCTTTTGAGGGGGCACCAATATATGATCAGGGAGCGCCCATGGCCCTGGCAAGGGATGTGAAAGCGAGTGATCCGCGGGTGAAAGATGTAGGTGTGTTATTACGAATGCATGATATCAATGTCAGCATTCCTCAAAATGATGGGGCTGGTAAAAAAATGTTTGCTGAGCATGAAAATATCAGCATAACCGATGGCCATTTTTTTAATTTATTTGATTACGGGTGGGAGCAAGGCAATCAGAATATCGCTCTTACCGAACCTAATACCGTAGTTTTAAGTCACCATCTTGCCGAAAAGTATTTTGGCAGCCAGGAGGTTATCGGAAAAACTATCAGGGTTGATAATAAGAATACCTTCAGGGTAACAGGTGTTGTTAAAGATCACCCGGCTAATACTGATATCAAAGCAGATCTGTTTCTTTCTCTCGCCACATTAAAAAATATCTATCCCGATATTGCCAATGGCCTTCAAAATGACTGGGGCTTTATCAATTCAACTAACTCAATTTATTTAGAACTTAAGGATGGAGCAAATCCGCAATCGGTAGAAAAAGATATCAATCGGTTGAATGTGAAATTACATGGTGCGGAAGCCGCAAAACCATACCATTTTATGATGCTTCCGCTAAACGAAGTGCATTTTGATGGTCGTTTTGCGGGTGTGATCCAACGCTCTTTATTGGCAACCCTTGGGATAATTGGCCTACTGCTTATTATTATTGCTTGCGTTAATTTTATCAATATGGCCACAGCTCAAAGCTTTAAGCGGACCAGGGAGATAGGTACCCGCAAAGTTTTAGGCAGCTCACCAGGAGCGATATTTATCCAGTTTATTTCCGAAACATCATGTATCGTAGTTTTTGCGGCATTGTTATCATTTGTAATGGTGATTACAGCCATCCCGGTGTTGAATAATTGGCTGCAAACTCGACTGAGCTTTAAGCTTTTTAATGACTATCGCCTTGCTGGTTTTACTGTAGTTGTTTTAGTCATTATCACAATAGCTGCCGGTTCATATCCCGCACTGATATTAAGCAGGTTTAAGCCTGTAAACGCTTTGAAAAACCAGGTTGGCGGTAAAACGCACGCTGCTGGTTTTACACGTAAAAGTTTAATTGTGGTTCAAAACATAATAGCCCAGGTGCTTATCATTAGCACGATATTGATAACCATGCAGGTTAAATATCTTAAAACTGCTGACCTCGGTTTTAATAAAAATGCCGTTGTAATGATTCCGGTGCCAGATAATGATAAAAATAAAACCAATTATTTGCGTAACCAGTTGCTGGCCGATCCTGCGATAAAAAGTATTTCATTTTGTTATCGTGCGCCATCTTCTACTGCTGATAAAGGCGGATCAATTAAATTTGATACCCGCGACTGGGAAAAATTTGTTGGGTATACTCAGATAGGTGATGCCGACTATGTTAAAACTTTTGGAATACAGTTAATTGCGGGCCGCAATATTGTTGAAGCTGACACCGCCCGTGAATACCTGGTTAACGAAGTGCTGATACATAAATTAGGTTTAAAAGACCCGAAACAAGCTATCGGCAGGTTTTTTACCGCCGGGGATTTATCCAACAATCCGGGAATTATAGTAGGTGTGGTTAAAGACTTTCATGCCAAATCATTATATACAGCTATCGCGCCTGAATATATAACCACTTTCAGAAAAGGATATCAATATGCAGGCGTAAAAATCGGTTCGGGTAACCCTTCAGCTGTTATCGACTGTATTAAGAAAGAGTGGCAGGAGATTTATCCGGATAATGTATTTGAATACCGCTTTCTCGACCAGCAAATAGCCGACTTTTATCAAAAGGAAGATTTGTTAAATAAGCTGATCACCTCAAGCGCGATAATCGCTATTTTCATCAGCTGTCTTGGTTTGCTCGGCCTGATATCGCTGGTAACGCTTCAGCGTACCAAAGAGATCGGTATCCGCAAAGTGCTTGGCGCATCGGTAACCAATATAACAGGTTTGCTTTCTGTCGATTTTCTGAAATTGGTGCTGATTGCTGTTATTGTAGCATCACCTATAGCCTGGCTTATGATGAGCAAATACCTTCAAAATTTTGCTTACCGGATAGATATTCAATGGTGGGTATTTGTGCTGGCTGCTTTTGTAGCGCTGCTGATAGCATTTATCGCAGTAAGTTTTCAATCCATTAAGACAGCGATGGCAAACCCTGCTGAGAGTTTGAGGTCGGGGGAGTGATTTGAAACTCGGGTTTTTTGATACTGAAATATGGAGGTCGGGGTTTAAAACACGCCGCCCTTTCCTTTTTTGTTGACTCCTGACTGGCGTAGGAGGCACAAGTAAGCCCAGCCCCAGCCGCCCACAATACTTGCGCCAGGAAGAATGGTAGAAGTGGCTGGAAATAAATTTCTAAATCCGAAATCGAATATCCCAAATCCGAAATCAAAACTACTGTATCAATACCGTACACAAGGTGTTACACTTACGAACAGTTGATGTTTTTTATTTGATTTAAATGCTTGATATCCAGTTGATTTTGGTTTTGGTATAGCTTTTACATCAATTTCGAAAATTACTGTACGATATGCTTAAAAATTACTTCAAAATAGCCTGGCGCAATATCGTGCGTCATAAAGGCTATTCTGCTATAAATGTCGCGGGTTTAACAGTTGGCCTGGCTGCCTGCCTGCTCATTTTTGTGATTATTCAGTTTGAACTTAGTTTTGATACTTTCAATCCTAATTATAAAAACATTTATCGTATAGTTACCCAGGAAAAGCACGAGTCGGAAACTACCACCAATCCGGGAGTTGCTGTTCCTGCTACAGATGCCCTTCGTTTGGATATACCTCAGGCTAAAGTGGCAGCTTTGAACAGCAGCTATGGTAGCCAGATCACAGTGCCGCAAGCCACCGGAAGTAGTAGCAGTGATAAGAAATTTACTGAAAATATTGGCGTGTTATTTATTCAGCCTCAATTCTTCGATATTTTTAGTTACAAATGGCTGGCTGGAAGTCCCGCTGTATTGGCCAGTCCGGATATGGTTGTGTTGGATAAAAGCTCGGCCATTAAGTATTTTGGCGACTGGACAAATGCTGTAGGCAAAATTCTTAAAATGGATAATGTTTTGACGCTGAAAGTATCCGGCATTGTAGAAGATGCCCCGGTTAACAGCGATTTTCCGTTTAAGGTAATGGTATCGTTTGATACCTGGAAACAGCATCCGAAAGATTACAATTATAGCGCCGAATGGGGATCAACCAGCAGCAGCCATGAGGTGTTTATGTTGTTCCCGGCAAGCATGTCAAAAAGCAGTATCGACGCACAGTTAAAAGCATTTTCGACCAAGCATTTTAAAAAGGGATCGGCACAAACTACGCTGTTACCACAGCCGCTTGCTGATATGCATTTTGATACCCGGATAGGTAACCCGCTTGGTGATCATAGCACCAGCAGGGCTACCTTGCGTACCTTGTCGTTCATTGCGCTACTGATCATTGTCATGGCCTCTATCAACTTCATCAACTTGTCGACGGCGCAATCTGTTGGCCGGTCAAAAGAAGTAGGGATCCGTAAAGTATTGGGTAGTACACGTCCGCAATTGATCGCCCAGGTAATTGGCGAAACTACTATCATCGTTATTGCTTCGGCCTTAATAGCATTAGCTGTCGCCGGGCTGGCTATGCCCCAATTGAAAAATATAGCTAATGTGCCGGATAGTATCAGCTTGTTTACTACGGGCAGTTTATTGTTTTTGGCCGCAAGTACGGTAGCTATAGTGCTATTGTCGGGTGTTTATCCCGCATTGGTGGTGTCTGGTTTTAAACCGGTACTCGCGCTTAAAAATAAAATAACAGCTGCTTCTATCGGTGGTATCCCGCTTCGCCGGGGATTGGTGATTGCCCAGTTTGCCATATCTCAATTACTTATTATCGGCACCATAGTAGCGGTAAATCAAATGGACTTTGTAAACAAAGCGGACCTCGGTTTTAACAAAAACGCTTTGCTTATCATTCCCGGCTATACCGATAGTTTAAGCCTTCGGAAAATGGAATCGTTTAAGCAACAGGTGTTACAAAATCCCATGGTAAAGTCAGCTAGCTTTTCTTCAGATGTGCCATCGTCAGAAAACAACTGGGGTACTAATTTTGATTTCAATAACTCAACCAAAGATGTTGGTTTTAATACCTACCTCAAATTTGGAGATGCTGATTATTTCAAAACATATGGGCTAACATTTGCCGCGGGCAAAGCTTATGAGGTAAGCGATACTGCAAAACAATATGTGGTTAACGAAACCTTTATACGTAAATTGGGGATCCAAAAAGCCGATGATGCAATAGGAAAAACAATACGTTTAGGCGGCGGCAAATGGCTGCAAATAGTTGGGGTTGTTAAAGATTTTAAAACTAATTCGCTTCGTGAAGCTATAAAGCCAATAGTAATATCACCGGCCAAAAAATTTGAAGGCCAGATAGGCATCAAAATCCAAACATCCGAACTGAACAAAACCGTATCTCAACTGCAAAAGTTGTGGGAAAATACCTATCCCGAATATGCCTACAACGGTTATTTCCTTGATGAAAATATAGCTAAATTTTATGAACAGGAAAATAAAATGGCATTGGTTTACAAGGTGTTTGCCGGGATAGCCATTTTTATATCATGCCTTGGCTTATATGGCCTGGTATCGTTCATGGCAGTTCAGCGCACTAAAGAGGTAGGCATCCGGAAAGTTTTAGGTGCATCGGTAAGTAGCATTGTATTCCTGTTTTCAAAAGAGTTTATGGTACTTATCGGTATCTCTTTCCTGATAGCGATGCCGGCCGCATGGTATATCATGAACGGATGGCTGCAAAACTTTGTGTACCGTATATCAATGAGCGCCTGGATTTTTCTATTGGCGATAATATTATCGCTGGTAATAGCATGGATAACTGTAGGCTATAAAGCTATTAAGGCAGCAGTTGTTAACCCGGTTAAAAGCCTGAGAAGTGAGTAGCAGTTCGCAGTGGCAGTTTGCAGTTAACGGACTATACGAGTACCAATGAACGAATGAATCAATGAACACCTAACCATGATAGGAAATTACATTAAAACTACGGTACGCGGCCTGATGAAAAACCGGGCTTACAGCTTTCTGAACATCACCGGTCTGGCTATTGGTGTGGCCTGTGCATCAATGATATTTTTATGGGTGCAGGATGAGCTTACGTTTAATAACAATTTTGTAAAGCGGGACAACCTGTACACGGTTCGTGAAAATCAAACGTATGATGGTAAAACCTCCACGTTCCGTGCTACCCCCGGGCCCATGGCTGCGGCTTTGAAGGCCGATATTCCGGGTGTTAAAAATGCTGCCCGTATGGCAGGCTCAGACAATATAGTATTCGCGCTTGGGGATAAAGTAATTAACGAAGATGGTTCCTATACAGATGCGGAGATCTTCCCGATGTTGAAACTGCCTTTTGTACAGGGTGATGAAGCAAATGTTTTTCATGAATTGCATTCGGTGGTGATTAGTACTACCATGGCTAAAAAGTTTTTTGGTGATACCAACCCAATGGGCAAAACTTTGAAAATGAATAATGAGCAGGATTTTACGGTTACCGGCGTATTTACCGATCTGCCCAAAAACTCAACTTTTCAGATGCAATGGTTCGCGCCCTTAAAAAATATCGATCATGTGCAACCCTGGATGCAGGATTGGGGCGCCAACTGGACCCATACCTATGTAGAGTTGGAACCAACCGCAGATGTTAAAGCCGTTAATAAAAAACTGGCTACTTACATCGGTACTAAGAAAAATGGCAATAAAACGGTATCATTCCTGTTCGGGATGAACGACTGGAACCTACGCGATAAATTTACCGATGGGAAAATGGATGGCGGGAGAATTGAATATGTTCGCTTGTTTGCTGCTATTGCTGTTATCATTCTCATCATAGCCTGTATCAATTTCATGAACCTGTCAACCGCCCGGTCCGAAAAACGTGCCAAGGAAGTTGGGGTGCGGAAGGTAATGGGGGCAGGTAAAGGCAAGCTTATTGCTCAATTTATAGGCGAGGCAATGATCATGGCATTCATCGCAGTAATTATAGCCGTGCTATTAGTTTACGTTGCTTTACCAACGTTTAATGACATGGTTCAAAAGGAACTGGTTATAAATATATTGCAACCATCACATCTAATTTATTTACTGTCGATAGGATTTGTTACAGGTTTGCTGGCCGGGAGTTATCCGGCCTTCTACTTGTCGTCATTTAACCCGATAGCGGTATTAAAGAATATTAAACTGCCAACGGCAGCCGGTGCTGGTTTTATCCGGCAAAGTTTGGTAGTGATTCAGTTTTCGGTGTCTATTATATTGATTATTGGTACGGTAATTATATATCAGCAAATTCAGCATGTTAAGAACAGGGAATTGGGTTACGAAAAAGACAATCTTGTTTACATTGACACCAAAGGTAAGCTGACTGATCATTTCGCTGCCGTAAACAATGATCTGAAACAAACCGGCGTAGTGGCCGATGCCTCATTGAGCGAATACCCTGTTTTACAGATCTGGAGCAATACCGATAATTTTTCATGGGATGGCAAGGATGCTTCAAAAAATCCGCTCATCACCATTGAAAACGTGAGCCCGCAGTTTGTATCAACCATGAACATGAAACTACTTGCCGGTCGTGATTTTTACGCCAATGCTAAGCTCGATAGCAGCAACGTGATCATTAATGAAGCCTTTGCCAAACAAATGGGTAAGGCTGGTCATGTAGGTGGTATAATTAGAGATGGGGGCACTAAACCTTACCAAATTGCCGGAATTATTAAAGACTTCCTTTATAATGATATGTATGTAGCCGGTGCACCGCTCATGTTATTCAGCCATCCGCAAAACAATAACATTTTAACTATCCGCTTTAAGCCGGGCGTTAATTTAACGGAAGCGCTGGCTAAAACGGGTGAGGTTTATAAACGGGCTAACCCGGGCTATCCTTTCGAGTACAAATTTATTGATGCCGATTTTGATGAGCTGTTTAAAACTGAAACGCTGACAGGCAAGCTGGCCGGAGTGTTTGCATCGCTGGCTATAGTGATATCATGCCTTGGCTTATTTGGCCTGGCTGCCTATACGGCTGAGAGGAGGATCAAAGAAATAGGTATTCGCAAAGTGCTTGGCGCATCTGTAGCAGGTTTAACCGGATTATTATCCCGCGATTTTTTAAAGCTGGTTGCGGTTTCATGCCTGATAGCCTTTCCTGTTGCCTGGTATGCTACTAATAACTGGCTGCAAAATTATCAATACCGGGTAACGGTACAATGGTGGGTATTTGCTGCTGCCGGCATTGCTGCCATAGTTATAGCGCTGGCAACAGTGAGTTTTCAGGCTGTTAAAGCGGCGTTGAGCAACCCGGTGAAAAGTTTGCGTTCGGAATAATTTCATCAAGTCATTCGCTTCGCGTCATTATTCATTTGAACGCCGGAGCAAAATGACTCAATGACATAAATGACTTAATGAAATAAAAAAAGATATGATCAAGAACTATATAAAAATTGCATGGCGAAATTTGGTGCGTAACAAGGCTTACGCAACCATCAGTGTTATTGGCTTGGCTTTAGGTATAGCCTGCGGCGTATTAATATTTACGCTGATTACCTATCACCTGAGCTTTGATACCTTTCATAAGAATAAAGACAGGATCTATCGTTTCTATACAGAGTTTCATGATCAGGGTGTAGACCGGGTGGGCGCTATTCCGCAGCCCATGGCCAAAGGCTACCGGAACGATTTCGCTTTTAGCGAAAAAACAGCAAGATATATCAGTTTCAATAAAACGCTGATCACTATTACTAAGGGAAACGAAATTAAAAAATTTGGCGAGGACGACGGGGTAGCTTTTGTGGAGCCGGATTATTTCAATATCCTGAATTTTCCGTTGCTCAAAGGTGATAAGAAAACCATGCTTGTTAACCCCAATGAAGCTTTAGTTACCGAAAAAGTGGCCCAAAAATATTTTGGTAATGATAACCCGATAGGCAAAGTTTTCAAGCTGGATAACAATATCAACGTTACTATAACCGGTGTACTGCAGGATTTGCCAAATAACACCGACCAAAAGCAACAGATTTTCATTTCGTATGCAAGTATGGAAGCGTACGCAGGTAAAGGCCGTGAAAATAACTGGGGCGGTGTTTACAGCGGCTGTCAGGGCTTTACAAGATTGAAGCCGGGTGTAACCAAAGCACAGGTTGAAACTGCCATGCTGCAATTGGTTAAAAAGAATTACACCGGTCGGGATTTGCAGGTGTGGCGCTTTAAATTACAGCCTATTGCCGAAATGCACTTTGACCGTGAACTTGGCGGCTACGCTGATAAGAGCTATTTATGGGCACTGTTTTTTATCGGCGTGTTCCTGATCATTACTGCTTCGGTAAACTTTATAAACCTGGCTACGGCTCAGGCACTAAATCGTTCAAAAGAGGTGGGCATCCGTAAAGTACTGGGTGGCCAGCCTTTCCAATTATTTTGGCAGTTTATTGCCGAAACGGCTATAATCAGCGTTATTGCTGTGGGAGTTGCTATTGGCTTATCAGAGATTGCTTTGACGCCATTAAACAATCTCTTCCATGCAAGGATGACCTTTAACTGGGCCGGATTGAGCGCTTTTATAGTTGTTATTACTATTGTTGTTGTATTTCTTTCGGGTTCATATCCTGGTTTGGTACTGGCGAGGTTTCAGCCAATTAAGGCGCTTAAAAGTAAACTGTCACAAAAAGATGTTGGCGGTTTTTCCCTGCGTAGGGTATTGGTAGTTACCCAGTTTGCTATATCTCAGGTACTTATCATCGGCACTATCATCGTAGTATCGCAATTGCATTATTCACAAACTGCCGATCTGGGCTTTAATAAAAATGCCATAGTGTTGGTGCCGCTTCCTCAAAACGATAAGATGAAAATGAGCACGATGCGTAATCGTCTCACCGAAATTAAGGGGGTTGAAAATGTATCTTACTGTGCCAACCCTCCTGCATCCCGTTCAAATAGCAATACCGGTATTCAATATGATAACCGTGCGGAAGACGAGCATTGGAGCATCAATACCAAACAGGCCGACGAAAATTACATTTCGACCTTTGGTATTAAACTGATTGCAGGTAGAAACTTCTTTAAAGGCGATTCGGTAAAAGAACTTTTAGTTAACGAAACCTTTGTTAAAAAGCTACATCTTAAACCGCAGGATGTAATTGGAAAGCAGATGGCAATTAACGGACGCGACTATAAAGGCACCATTGTGGGGGTGATGAAAGATTTTTACAATTACTCTTTCCATTCGGAGATTTCACCATTATGTGTGATGCCCAATTATCAGGATTTGGGTACCGTTGCCGTGAAAATAGATATGCGCAACGCCAAAGCTACATTAGCTGCAATTGACAAGATCTGGAACCAAACCTTCCCGGAAGAATTATATTCATACCAGTTTTTGGATGATACTATTAAGCGTTTTTATGAAATGGATAATATCCTGCTAATATTGGTTGAAGCGTTTGCCGGTATCGCGATCATCATAGGTTGCCTCGGTTTATACGGCCTGGTATCATTTATGGCCGTGCGTAAAACCAAAGAGATTGGAGTACGCAAGGTATTGGGAGCCAATATCAGTGGTATCCTATGGCTATTTGGTAAGGAGTTTAGCATATTGTTGCTCATCGCTTTTGTAATAGCCGCTCCTCTGGCCTGGTGGGCAATGCACAATTACTTAAAGGATTTTCAGTACCGAATCAGTATCGGCCCGCAAATATTTGTGATATCGATCCTGTCAAGCCTCATAATAGCCTGGATTACGGTAGGTTACCGGGCTACAATGGCAGCATTGGCTAACCCGGTTAAAAGTTTGCGTTCCGAATAAATAGTCATTGAGTCATTTGCTTCGCGTCATTAAGTCATTTTTTTCGCGAGGCCAATGACTCAATGATTAATGACCTAATGGTAGAAGTGATGATTAGAAATTATATCAAAATAGCCTGGCGAAACATCGCTAAAAATAAGGCTTATACGGCTATAAACGTTTTGGGATTGGCAGCCGGGATGGCTGTTGCCTTAATAATAGCGCTTTGGGTTGCAAATGAGTACTCGTACGACAGGTTTTTGCCTGATGCAGATCGGGTATACCAGGTACGCCGTAATTTTAACAGTAATGGCGAAACATTAACGTTTAGTTCAACCTCGCTAAAACTGGCAGATGTGTTGAAAACTATGCCCGAAATAGAATATGTAGCACCCACAGATTGGGGTGGCACACACGGGCTAATGGTAGGCGATAAAAAGTTATCTATTGATGGTGTGCAGGCAGGTAGCGATTTCCTGAAAATTTTTCAATACAATTTTTTACAAGGAAGCCGCGCAACCGCTTTGAATGATCCATATTCAATTGTATTGACCAAAACTACTGCTCTCGCTTTATTCGGCACCGGGAATGTGATCAATAAGGTAGTTAAGGTTGATAACAACTACAATTTAAAGGTTACCGGCGTGATTCAGGATGTACCGTTGAATTCTTCGCTTCAATTTAAATATGTTATTCCATTCAGTTTGATGGAGCAACAGCCTTACATGAAAGGTGCTCACGATAGCTTCGGGAACAATAGCTTCGAGCTGTTTGCAACGCTAAAACCAGGTGTAACGTACGCGCAACTGGCCCCAAAGATCCTTCATATCGAAAAAGGCGAAAAAAATATTAATGCCGAAAACTCCGACGTAATTATGCAGCCCATGGCCGATTGGCATCTGTTTTCCGATTATAAAAATGGAGTCGCTGCAGGCGGTTTTATTGATTATGTACGCACTTTTAGCATTGTTGGTGTGCTGGTACTGCTGATAGCTTGTGTGAATTTCATTAACCTCACAACTGCTCGGTCTGAAAAACGCGCACGCGAGGTTGGTATCCGTAAAGCTATCGGATCACAACGTCAGCATCTGATATTCCAGTTCTTGACAGAATCCACATTGATCACGCTGATCTCTTTTATCTGCTCAATACTTTTTATTCAGATAGCACTCCAGCCGTTTAACGCGCTCACCGGTACTACTATTGCCATCCCTTTTAACAGCGCAATTTTTTGGCTAATTGCCATAGGGTGCGTATTACTTACAGCCTTGGTGGCCGGTAGTCGTCCTGCGTTTTATCTTTCGTCATTTAATCCGGTTAAGGTATTAAAAGGTACAATTCAGGTGGGCCGCTCAGCATCGTATTCACGTAAAGTTTTAGTAGTGATGCAGTTTAGCTCTTCAATAGCCTTGATCATAAGCACAGTTGTTATTTACAGGCAAATTCAATATGCAAAAAACCGCCCGGCAGGATACGATATTAATAGGTTAATAGCCACCAATGCCAACGAAGACCTGGGCAAGCATTATTCTGCTTTTAAAAATGAATTACTGCAAAGCGGCGTGATTGAAAGTATCTCCACAGCATCAAGCGCCATCACAGATATTAACATGCACAATAATCTTGATCAGTGGCCCGGAAAAATGGCTGGCGAAACCGTTGAAATGGGCGTAATAGCTGTAGCTAACGATTATTTCAAGACTGTAGGCATGAAAATACTTGCCGGGAGAGATTATAATAATGTGGTGTCCGATTCATTGAATGTCATTTTCAATGAAGCAGCAGTTAAACGCCTGCGGCTTAAAGGTGATCCGATTAGCCAGGTAATTACTTATGGTGGCAAGCAGCGCAAAATAATTGGTGTAGTTAAAAACGCGTTGATGTTATCGCCTTTTGCGCAGGCCGACCCAACCATGTTTTTGTATAATAATGATCCGCACCAAAACATGATCTATCGCCTGTCATCTAAAGTAAACCCGCACAGCGCCATTGATAAAATAGGTCAGGTGTTTTCAAAATATAGCCCGGCTTATCCATATTCCTACCGCTTTGTTGATGATGATTATAACCGCAAGTTTGGCCAGGAAGTATTGGTAAGCAAGCTCGCAGGCATATTTGCAGGCCTGGCCATATTTATTTCATGCCTTGGCCTGTTCGGCTTAGCCGCATATATCGCAGAGCAGCGAACTAAAGAAATTGGTGTACGCAAGGTATTAGGTGCAACTGTAAGCCAACTATGGTTTTTACTGTCGAAGGATTTTGTGTTGCTGGTGCTTATCAGCTGCATGATAGCATCGCCGGTAGCGTTTTATTTTTTGCAGGGGTGGTTACAAAAATACGATTACCGGGTAACCGTTGGCCCTGGTGTGTTTATTATATCGGCAGCGGCAGCTATTATCATCACACTGACAACAATCAGTTTTCAGGCTATTAAGGCCGCGATTGCCAACCCGGTTAAAAGTTTACGTTCTGAATAATGGGTAATTGTATCAGTTTGCTTTGTGTTGTTACAACGGGTAAGACAAATGACCATATGAACATGACATTAAAAAATAAAAAATATGATCAGAAATTACATTAAAATAGCCCTCCGGAACCTTTGGCGCCACCGGGGCTTTTCATTTATCAATATTACTGGCTTATCCATCGGGATAACGGCCTGTTTTTTCATTTTTATATACGTGGCCTTTGAGTTGAGTTACGATAACTTTCACACAAAGGCCGATAGGATCTATCGTTTGGTAACTGATATCAAAACCCCGAGCGAAACTATTAATACCAGCAGCACATCATGGGCGTTTGCACCCAATATTAAAGCAGACCTGCCCGAAGTAGAAGCCTTTGTACGCACCAGCGGCGGCAGTTTTTTGGTACGCAGGGGAGATGTAAAATTTCAGGAGGAAAACTCCATGTTCGCCGATTCGACATTTTTTAAGGTCTTCGATTTTAAATTAGTTAAAGGCGACCCCAGGACTGCACTCACCGCGCCCGCTACGATAGTGTTTACCGAATCTACCGCGAAAAAATATTTTGGTAGTGCTGACCCAATTGGCAAAACCGTATTAATTACCGGCGATGCCATACCTGCCACGGTTACCGGTGTTATGAAGGATTTTCCTGGCAACTCACAAATCAAGGCCGATATGATCATTTCAATGACATCGTTAACCCAAAAGTTTAATAAAGGAATTGACGGGCAATGGGGCAATTTCGGCGCTACAACGTATCTTTTGTTAAAACCGGGTACAAGCCCAAAGGCTCTTGAATCTAAAATGCCTGCCTTTTTGCAAAGTCGCGATGGGGACGGAATGAAGAAAAGCCAGATGTCCTATACGCTCATGCTTGAACCTTTAAAATCCACCTACCTCTACTCCAAAAGAGGCGGACAGGAAGTTGGAAGCATTAGCAATGTGTATATATTTAGCATTGTCGCGGTTTTTATTTTGCTGATAGCGTGCATCAACTTTGTTAATCTTACTACGGCCCGCTCGGTTGAACGCGCCAAAGAAGTAGGGATCCGTAAAGTTGTGGGCGCCGAAAAGAGCCAGCTCGCAAGCCAGTTCATCGGCGAATCGGTGGTACTTTGTATCATAGCTTTTTTACTTACGCTTGGTATAGCTGCTTTGCTGTTGCCTGCGTTTAATCAATTGGCTGGTAAAACTGTTAGCTCCGGCATCTTTTCAAACTGGTACTATGTAATTATTCTGTTTGTAACGTCGATTTTAATCGGCCTGCTTGCCGGTTTATATCCTGCATTGGTATTATCATCCTTTAAACCGGTGATGGTTTTGAAAGGCCGTTTTTCCGGAAGCAGGAAGGGCGGGATTTTACGCAGAACGCTTGTTGTTGCTCAGTTTAGTATTTCCATAACGCTTATTATTGGCACTATCGTAGTTTATAATCAAATGAGCTTTATGCAAAACCGCGATCTTGGTTTTAATAAAGAACAAATGGTTGTACTCAACACCAACGGCGATCCTGCTAAAGAATCCCTAAAAAATGCTATCAGTTCAATTCCCGGCGTAGTATCAACGGCATCTGCTTCCAGTATCCCGGGAGGTGGAAATAACGGGGCTTACTCCGAGATAGAAAATAAAAGCGGCGATTTGCAGATAGCTAATCTTGATCTGTATTTTGTTGATTATGACTATGTAAACCAATTTAAGATAAAGATGGTCGCGGGTCGTTCGTTTTCACGTGAATTTGGTACTGATACCGCCCAGGCCATGCTTATCAATGAAGCCGCTGTTAAATTATTTGGCTATAGCTCTCCTAAAGATGCTATCGGCCGCCGGTTTAAACAATGGGGGCGCGAAGGTAAAATAGTAGGTGTGATGAAAGATTTTCATTTCCGTTCGTTACAGGAGGTAATAAAGCCGCTTACCATGCGCATCGAGCTGCATAGCCTTGATCTCATAACTGTAAAAGTCTCCCCCAAAAATCTGAATAGCACGTTGGCGCAAATAGAAGGAAAATGGAAACAATTTATCCCTAACAGGCCATACTCGTTTTATTTTTTAGATGAGTTTTTTGACAGACAATACCGTGCGGAACAGCGTTTTGGCAAGCTGTTTTTTAACTTCGCTGTTCTCGCCATATTCATTTCGTGTTTGGGCTTGCTTGGTTTGGCTTCGTACAGCACGCTGCAGCGTACCCGCGAAATAGGGATCCGCAAAGTGCTTGGCGCGTCGGTACCGGGTATTGTTAACCTGCTATCGCTGGATTTTTTAAAGCTGATAGTGATATCCTGTCTAATAGCCATGCCGGTAGGCTGGTATTTTATGCATCAATGGCTCAAAGATTTTGCCTATCGTATAGATATTCAGTGGTGGGTATTTGTGCTGGCAGGTGTATTAGCCGTTTTGGTGGCAGTAGCTACCATTAGCTTCCAGGCAATAAAAGCAGCATTAAGCAACCCTGTTAAAAGTTTACGTTCCGAATAATTGTCATTAAGCCACTGCTTTCGTCTTATTAATGGAATGCGGGGCAAAATGACCTAAACGAGATAAACTAATGATAAAAAATTATTTTAAAACCGCCTGGCGCAATATCTGGAAAAGCAAGGTTTTTTCGGCTATTAACATTTTTGGATTGGCTGTGGGTATAGCAGCCTGCATAGTGATCACGTTGTTTGTTTATTACGAAAAAAGCTTCGACAGCCTGCACACTAAAAACATCTATCGCTTAAACGAAGTACAAAAGTTTGAGGGGATGGGCGCATCGCAAAAGGTTGCGTTATCCATGTTCCCGATGGGACCGACTCTTAAGGCCGATTTTCCGGAAGTAAAAAACTTTACGCGGGTACGCTGGCAGCAAAAGTTTCCGCTCAACAACGGGCTGAAACGCGTGTATATGCCGCAGGTATTCTTCGTGGATTCGGTTTTTTTAAAGATGTTTGACTTTAAACTGTTAAGGGGGGACCGGGCCACCGCTTTATTAAAACCCCGCAGCGTTTTATTAACCGAAGATGCCGCAAAACGTATGTTTGGTAATGACGACCCGATAGGTAAAACCGTAACCAATTACGGGCAGGATACCATAACTTATTCAGTTACCGGGATATTGGCAAATGTGCCTAAAAACTCGCAATTACAGTTTGATTGCCTGTTTTCGTTTAGCAGTATTTATAAACCATGGATGTTTACCAATTGGGGCGGCAACTGGTTAAATACTTACCTTGAACTGGCACCGGGTACTAACATTGCCGCACTTGAAAAGAAATTTCCGGCCTATCTTCAAAAGTATAAAGGTAAAGACGGTCCTAAAAATTATGAGCTATTCCTATTGTCCCTGAAAGATGTTCACGCTAACTCGGCCGATATAGGGCTGGACTATATCAATTATCAAAAATTTGATAAACATATCACCAACCTGTTTACAGTTATAGGTATCATTGTTTTGGTGATAGCCTGTATTAATTTCATTAACCTTTCAACCGCGCGCTCATCAGAGCGGGCAAAAGAAGTTGGCGTACGCAAGTCTATCGGTGCCGGGCGTTTTCAATTGGCTATGCAATTTCTGGGCGAAACGGTGTTACTCTCTCTGATAGCTTTAGTTTTTGCCTGTGTTTTGGTGACCCTTGCCATTCCTTTTATTAACGGTTTAAGCCAGCGTGATATCAGTTTGCCCCTGCATGATAATAAAATGCTTATCGGAGTAGTGTTTATAAGTACGGTACTTGTAGGTATTGTATCCGGGATCTATCCGGCGCTTTTCCTTTCGTCGTTTCAACCTGTTAAGGTATTGAAAGGAGCTCTGACTTCAGCCGGTGGTAATAAGGTACCGCTACGTAATATTTTGGTTGTTGGCCAGTTTACAAGTGCGGTAATTTTAATGATAGCTACCGTATTGGTTATCAGGCAGCTTAAGTTTATGCAAAAAAAAGATCCTGGCTTTAATCGCGATCAGATTGTTAATGTCCCGTTAAGCCTTATCCCGCAAAATAAATATGATTTGTTTAAGCAGGAGCTGCTTTCCAACTCGATGGTGCAGGGAGTTACCGCATCGCAGGATATTTTAGGCAGCCACCTTGATCAAACAGGTATCTCATTCAAACTCGGTGATTCGCCCTTGCGCCAGCTTACTTCAACATTGCTGGTGGTTGATAATAATTACCTCGATCTGTACAAGATAAAGCTGCTGATGGGTAAAAACTTTTCTACCGATACTTCGACCGTTTGGAAACAGTATATCATCAACGAAGCGCTGGCTAAGGAATTGCTTAAAGATCATAAAGGGAAAAATATGGAATCGTTATTGGGCCAAAGGTTTGGTTTTGATTCGTTAGGGGTGATTACCGGCATAGCCAAAGATTTCAATTTCAATTCCCTGCATTATAAAATTGAAACACTGTTTTTAGTAAATGGTAAGGGGTTTAAGCAAATGTCGGTTAAAGTTAATGGAAGCAGGGCTAAGGAAGCTATCGCGTTTATCCAGTCAACCTGGAATAAGGAGTTTCCGGGCGTGCCATTTGAGTACCAGTTTCTGGATGATCATTTTAATGAGGTTTACAGCGTTGATAACCAGGTAAGTACAGTAGTAAGTATTTTAGCCGGACTTATCATTATCATATCTTGTTTGGGGCTGTTCGGCCTGGCATCTTACTCAGCCGAAAAACGGATCAAAGAAATTGGGGTACGCAAGGTGCTTGGTGCATCAGTACAAAATATTGTATTGCTGCTTTCAGGCCATTTTGTAAAACTGGTGCTAATTGCCAATGTCATTGCCTGGCCTATCGCATTTTATGTGATGAGCAAATGGCTGCAGGACTTTGCCTACCGCATTGATATCAGTTGGTGGGTATTTGGCGTCGCCGGGCTCACATCGATGGTTATCGCGTTTGCAACGGTAAGTTTCCAGGCAATTAAAGCGGCGGTAGCTAACCCGGTTAAGAGTTTAAGGAGCGAGTAACCTCACCCAAACCCTCTCCAAGGGAGAGGGCTTTAAAAAAAATCAAAGCTTATAAAAGATATAACAATTCCTCCCCTTTGGGGAGGTTAGGAGGGGTTTATGATAAAAAACTATATAAAAACAGCATGGCGTAACCTAATTGTTAACAAGGTTACTTCACTCATAAGTATTGCGGGATTGGCAGTTGGAATAGGCTGCTTTATATTGTTAGCTACCTACCTGTTAAATGAATTACGGTACGATAGGTTTCATGTAAAAGCCGATAGGATAGTCCGTATGGTTTATAACTATAAATCATCAGACGATGCTGAAGCTAAATCAGTATCGGTAACGCCAACTGCGCCTGTGCCCGTATTTAAACAGCAATTACAGGAAATTGAGGATGGTGTACGGATTTACCGGTATAACAACCCGGTGCAATACCAGGACAAATTATTTAACGAAAAACGGTTCTTTTTAGCTGATGAGCCTTTCTTTAAGATCTTCAGCTTTAAGTTTTTGAAAGGTAATGCCGCTACCGCGCTTAGAGACCCGTCGGCTGTGGTGATCACCGCTTCTACGGCAAAAAAATATTTCGGCAACGAGGATGCCGTAGGCAAGGTTTTGAAGGTTAATAACAAGCAAAACATGATGGTTAGCGGTGTGGTGGAAGATGTGCCCGAATACTCGCAGATCAAATTTGATATGATTGGCTCGTATGCCGGCTCGGAACATGCTAAAACACGCAAATGGGATTCGGCTAATGATTATTCGTACCTGCTGTTAAAACCGGGTGTTAATATGGCCTCGGTTGAGCAAAAAATGAACAACTACGTAGCCGAGCTGTTTAAAGATGATTTTAGGCAGGGGCATAAAATGTGGTTCAAGTTGGAACCCTTAACTGATGTTCACTTGAAATCGGCAGCTACATACCCGCTAACCCCATCCGGCAATATCAAATATATTTACATTTTAGGCGCGGTTGCTGTTATTTTATTGCTGCTTGCATGTGTTAATTTCCTAAACCTGGTAACGGCGAAAGCCATTGAGCGCGGTCATGAAATAGGGGTAAGAAAGGTAATGGGTGCAGCCCGCACCCAGCTTTTTGTTCAGTTCATTATCGAGTCGGCGATGATTACGCTTGTATCGCTGTTAGGTGGTTTGTTTTTGGCCAATATAAGTTTTAAATGGTTTAGCGATTTTTCGGGGCAGCAATTGGGTTTTCAAACGTGGAACATTTCATGGCTTATCATGGCCGTGGCCGCCTTGTTTGTAACGGTAACTTTTTTAGCCGGGACTTATCCATCGCTATATTTATCTTCATTTAACCCCATTGTCACTTTAAAGGGAAAACTTACAAATACAACAGGTGGTAAAGCTTTACGCAGATCGTTGGTTATAGTTCAGTTTGTTGTATCTGTGTTCTTTATGATCTGTACGGTTATAGCCGGCAGCCAGCTGAGATACATTCAGCATTTAAATATCGGTATCGACCGGTCGCAGGTAATGGTACTGGATCTTGGTGGTGAATCGTTAAAAGAGGTCCAATCATTTAATAACGCGGTAACTCAATTGCCGGGAGTGCTTGGTGCTACCGCGTCGTATGACTCGCCGGTTGATGTTCACGGCGGATATAGTATTAACAAGGCCGACGGCAAAAACAGCGACTATAATCTTTCGGTAACCGCGCTGCCCGTAGAAAAGAATTTTTTGAAAACACTTGGTATCAAACTGGTTCAAGGCATCGATTTTACCAATGCCGATGAAGCACGCGCTACCGATCCCGATCAAAATAAGCGCTATTATGGTTTTATCATCAATGAAAAGGCCGCTGAAGCTTTGGGCTGGAAAGCTGAAGAGGCGATAGGCAAACATATTGGGCTAAACGGCCGTACCGGCGAGATCAGGGGCGTTGTACAAAATTTCAACTTTGCGTCCCTGCATCAGGAAGTTACCCCAATTGTGATATTTACTGAAAATTATTTTGGTAAAATACTCATTAAAACCTCCGGAAATGATATTGGTCAAACTATAGCTGCAGTAAAAGAAAAATGGGCCGCCTTTAACCCGGCCACGCCGTTTGAATATCACTTCCTCGACCAGGAATTTGATGACATGTATAAGGTTGAGCAGCGCACAGGTTCAATACTAACAGCATTTACTTTGGTTACCATTTTTATTTCCTGTTTGGGTTTATTCGGGCTGGCAGTATTTTCAACCAGGCAAAGGGTAAAAGAAGTTGGTGTACGCAAAGTTTTAGGTGCGAGTGTTTTCAGTATAGTAAAACTTGTTTCCGGCGATTTTTTGAAACTGGTGATCGTATCGGTTATCATCGCCTCACCAATAGCCTGGTATGTTATGCACAGATGGCTGCAGGACTTTGCTTATAAGATCAGCATTCAAATATGGGTATTCATAGCAGCAGGTACGGCGGCAATACTTATCGCTTTTATTACCGTGAGTTTGCAATCACTTAAGGCTGCACTTGCTAATCCAGTTAAAAGCTTGCGTTCGGGAGATTAATTTTTAGGAGAAAGGAAAAGGCGAAAACTGAAAGGGATATGAACGTTGATGTAATGCTAAATATATCTTTCAGCTTTTTGTTTTAATTAAGGTCTGCAGAACACCGAAGTTTTGGATCCGCCGCCACTACCTGGTTGCGATAAAAAAAGCCTTTTACCTTTCGCCTTTTACCTTTCACCTCAAAAAACACTGTATCATAACCGAACGCACCTTGTTACGTAAGCGTACAGTAATGTTTTGATAAGATGATTTAACGTATTGATAGTTAGTTAGATATAACTTTGGTATGTTATTGATATGTTAATCGCAAAATGATGAGTATTATTGTTTAACTCATTTATTTACTAACAAACTAATTCAATAATTAAAAATGTTATCACTGCAACATATTTCAAAGTATTTCCAGGTAGGGGGCAATAGAAACATCATCCTTAATGACCTTAGCCTTGAGGTTGATGAGGGCGAATTTATTTCTATTATGGGACCGTCAGGTTCGGGTAAATCAACACTGCTCAATATCATCGGTATGCTCGACGAACCATCTGATGGTTATCATTATTTTGAAGGCCATGCAGTGCATCAGCTTAAGGAAAAACAGCGCTCGGCTTTATACAAGCAATACATTGGTTTCGTTTTTCAGGCTTATCACTTAATTGATGAACTTACCGTTTACGAAAACATTGAAACCCCGCTTATTTACCAGGATTTTAAAAGTGCCGAGCGTAAAGCAATGGTTGCTGATATGCTCGACCGTTTTAACATCGTAGGCAAAAAAGATCTTTTCCCTGCACAGTTATCGGGCGGCCAGCAGCAGCTGGTAGGTATAGCCCGGGCACTTATTGCCAAACCTAAATTATTATTGGCCGACGAGCCTACAGGCAACCTTAACTCAAAACAAGGGGAGGAGATCATGGAGCTGTTCCGCAAGCTAAATAAGGAAGACGGCGTAACCATTATACAGGTTACCCACTCCGAAAAAAACGCCGAATACGGTTCGCGCATTATCGATCTGCTGGATGGCCGGATTGATTCATCAAGAAAACTCTGAACTCAATAATAAAATGCGATACTATAAATTACTATTTCTCGGCCTTGTTACGTTGTCGTCGGCAAAAGCGTTTGCCCAATCTGATACATCACTTTCGTTGCAGAAGTGCATTGATATTGCTATAAAAAATAACCTTGATGTAAAGCAAAGCGAATTAAAGGCTCAAAGTGCCCGTATTGATTTTATGCAGGCCAAAGAAAATATGCTGCCAACTTTAAACGCTAATATAAACCATGGTATAAACCAGGGGCGTAATATTAACCCCTTTACAAATACCTATGTAAATCAATCATTAACTTACGGCAACTACAGTCTCGAGTCGAATCTTACGCTTTTTGGCGGTTTGCAAAACGTAAATGCTATCAAGCAAACTTCGTTGGCTTACCAGGCCGGTAAAATGGATTTGCAGCAGGCTAAAGATCTGGTTACTATAAATGTGATTACTGCCTATTTGCTTGTACTGGATAATACGGAGTTGCTGGCACAGGTTAAAAACCAGGTTGATGTTTCGGCAAAGCAGGTTGAAAGGTTAACTGTTTTAGAAAAGGACGGTGCTAATAAATTGCCGTCCGACCTTTACGATCTGCAGGGTACGCTGGGCGATAATAAGCTGAATGTTGTTGCAGCGAACAGTGCGCTGGAAAGTGCCAAATTAAGTTTACTGCAAATACTTAATATCCCATACAATAAAAATATCGTATTGCAGCCAATTAACGCACAGGACGTGGCAAATCAAACTGTGCTCACGTCCGATCAGGTTTACGATACAGCTTTACAGCAACTGGCCCTAGTTAAAGCCGCCACGCTTCGCCGGCAAAGCGCCGAAAAGGCTGTTAGTGTAGCTAAAGGAGCTTTGCTGCCAAATGTTTCTTTATATGGCGGTTTGTATACCAATTACTCAAGCGCTGCGCAAAGCTCAGTGTTCACCGATTCATCAACAGTAAAAACAGGTGATTTTATAAATACGCCAGGTGGTAAGCAACCAGTTTTAACTACGCAGGCTAATTACGTCAATAAGGATATCGGCTACTATGATCAGTTTAAAAATAATTACAGTACACAGTTTGGTGTAAGTCTAAAGATCCCGATCTTAAATTATTTCCAAAATCACAATAAGGTGGCCAAAGCAAAGATCGATTTGCTCAATTATAAATACATAGAGGAAAATACTAAAATTAAGCTGAAACAGGATGTTGAACAGGCTTATCTTAACATGACATCGGCCTATAACAGGTATACTGTGCTCCTTGAGCAGGTTAAAGCCTATGCCGAATCATTTCGTACTGCCGAAATACGGTTCAATGCGGGTGTTTTAACTTCGGTTGATTATGTAGTAGCGAAAAATAACCTTGATAAATCAAAGATAAACATGATCAATGCCCGGTATGACTGTTACATTTATAACAAAATACTTGATTATTACCAGGGCAAATTAGCGTTGTAAATGCGACAAGACTAATAAAGCCTATACTTTTATTAAAAATTATAAGTTAAATATCCGGTTAAACTTTACTGAATTATCAGTTGGGTTTAGCCGGATATTTCTAATTTAGCAGCGGTTTTGCAAACGTTAAGGTTTGCCAAGACTTAATACATCATTCAAACACCTAAAAAAATGAAAAAAGCAATTTTACTTTCCTTATCTATTTTTTTACTGTCAGTTGGCGTTTCAAAAGCCCAGGTAATCCCGAGCTTTTCTTTCGGCCTTAAAGGCGGTTTAAACTATTCAACGTTTCCCTCAAACGGCGTTTTTAACAACGATAATAAAGCAGGTTACCAGGCTGGTGCATGGGCACGAATAGGTGGCCTGGGCCTAATTTTTCAACCCGAACTTTATTATACTAATAAAAGCGTAACTGTAAATAATGGAGGTATTTCAAATAAACAAAGCTTTAAAAGTTTTGATGTTCCATTACTTGTAGGTGCTAAAGTTGGTGCCTTAGGTTTAGGTGGAAGGTTTTATGGTGGGCCGGTGCTTTCATTTACAACCGGAAGAGATAGGGACGCATTTAATGATGCAACAGCTTTAAGGTATAAAGACGCGAACTACGCAATACAGGTAGGCGCAGGTGTTGATATCAGTAGCCTGTCTATCGATCTTCGTTACGAAGGTGGTTTAAATAAAATAGCTTATGGCAACGATAATTCACACACACGTGTTAGCTTGTTTAGCCTTGCTGTTGCTTATAAATTGTTCTCGTTATAATTTCCCAGTCCCTCAAGAAATACTGAAAGACCCTCCGGTAACGGCGGGTCTTTTTTGCGTTAGATCGGAGTGTAAACTTTCTTATTGTTTAGTTACGCAATCGATTGTATATATAGTATTATATTTTAGCTTTTATTTGATAGAATAGTATTATACTTATTGTACAATGTACACCTATATTTATCTGCCATTTATGCGTCAGTTATCTGTTTAAACGCGGGTTTCGGACGTTTCCTAAAATTCAGGGCAGATGAAAAAATACCTTTCAATCTCATTTTACAAATTTTTGTTTGCGCTATCGCTGATAGGAAACAATGCTTCTGCTCAAACCGATACAACTTCGAGGCCGATCCGCCTCACTCAAATTGGCTTTTACCCCGGTGCCATTAAAAAGGCCATTGTTTTAAGTGACAAAGGGGGCGACTTTTTTATCCAAACCATTCAAAAGCAAACAGTATTTACCGGTAAACTTAAACCATCACTTAAACCAAACTTTGCCGGTCATATTGTTCAATTGGCCGACTTTACTACGTTCGGCAAGCCCGGCAGGTATGTACTTTATGTCCCATCTGCAGGTTATTCTTATCCCTTTGAGGTTAAAGCTCTGGTTCATAAAGCTGTGGCAGCCGCTGCTATCAAAGCCTATTATTTTATGCGCTCGGGCACACCGTTACCCGAAAAGTATGCCGGCAAATGGCACCGGGCCGAAGGTCATCCTGATACGGTTGTACAGATCCATCCATCTGCCAAAAGTGAAGGGCGGAAGGCTGGCTCAATAATCTCATCACCGCGCGGTTGGTATGATGCCGGCGATTATAACAAGTATATTGTGAACAGTGGCATTACAACAAGTACGTTGCTTTCTTTATATGAGGATTTTCCCGCTTACATGAAAACAGTTAAGCTTAATATCCCCGAAAGCAGCAACAAAATTCCGGATGTTTTGGATGAGGTGCTTTGGAACCTGCGTTGGATGCTGACCATGCAGGATCCCGCCGATGGCGGCGTATACCATAAGCTTACCAATGCTGCTTTTGATAAGTTTGAAATGCCCGATAAAGACACATCGCCACGTTATGTGGTACAAAAAGGTACTGCGGCCACGCTTGATTTTGCCGCTGTTATGGCGCAAGCTTCCCGCGTTTTTAAACAGTATCCTAACGAGCTACCGGGTTTAGCCGATTCATGTATCAATGCTGCTCAAAAAGCCTGGAGTTGGGCTGGTAAAAATCCGATGGTGGCCTACCGGCAGGATGAGATGAACAAAAAGTTTGAACCGAAGATCACAACAGGCGGTTATGACGATAATAACTTTACCGATGAATTTATCTGGGCGGCATCTGAGCTGGCAGTCAGCACCGGTGAGGTTGACTATCTTAAAAATATTAATCTTTTGCCTGATGGCCGGATGCCGGTACCTACATGGTCGCAGGTTAGGCTGTTGGGGTATTATACGCTGATCAAAAATGATATAACAGGGAAAACCGTGCCCGCGTTACCGGAAATCAGGAAGCGGCTTATCAACACTGCCGATGATATGATAAATGGGGTTGACTCAAACGCTTATCAAACCGTGATGACTAAATCAGCCAGGCATTTTGGCTGGGGCAGCACATCCGAGGCCGCAAACGAGGGATTTCTGCTTATCCAGGCTTACAAGTTATCGGGCGATAAAAAATACCTGGATTATGCTTTAGCAAATCTTGACTACCTGCTTGGACGTAACGGCACGGGTTATTCCTTTGTAACAGGGTATGGTACTAAAACGCCAATGCATCCCCACCACAGGCCTTCTGCAACTGACGGTATAGTTGACCCAATACCAGGCCTGCTTGTTGGCGGCCCCAATCCTGGTATGCAGGATGGTGTCAAAGTGCCGTCAAAAGTGCCCGATGAGGCTTATATTGATGAGGAGCAAGCTTACGCCGCCAATGAAATAGCCATAAACTGGAATGCGCCGCTGGCTTATCTGGCTAATGCGTTAGAGGCTTTGCAACAAAAGTTAGCAAGCCAACCTTAGAGATAATGAAACATTAGCCCATATCTGTAAAAAGAAAGCGCTTCCAGAATTAAATGGAAGCGCTTTTTGTTTTTTAAGAACTTACGAGGTCTCTAAAACTTCATAAGTTTGAATTTATCGTTACTTCACCACCTCAACCCATTGTCCTTTCAATAAGCTGCTGATCTGGTTATTATACATCGCCTCGCAGTAAACAGCCGGTAGATAATATTTACCGGTGTATGCTGCATTAAGCATTACATAATAGGTTGATTCCTGTCCTTCATATAAACTGAAATAAGTATTCACCCTGTCATCACGGATGTCGCGGTAATCAGGGGTGGATGATTTGAATGCTTCATCACCGAGAAGGCGCGTGTTTAAGATTTCCCAACCCGAAGGGAAGATTTGGGTGAGGGCGAGATTATCGTACCTGCCGCGTTTACCCGGATTTTTGATATTTACCTGCGCCACAAAATCAGTTCCTTGTTTTAACGAGGATGGATCTATTGGCTTGCCTTTAAGTGAGAAATAGCCAACGCGCATTTGCAATACATCCGGATTGATAATTGATTTGGTATCCTGTCCTGATGATGGCTGGCCTTTTTGTATCAGCCTAATGTACAGTTTATTGTTGCTGTTATTCTTTAAGTAAACTTTACCGCCGTTGCTTGTCAGTGCACCCTGCCATAAATACGAGCTCGTGCTGATGTTGGCGTTGGCACTGCCTGCTGTATAGTTAAATTCAAGTTTACCGGCAGGTTTGTTTTGACCATAGAATTGTGCCAATGCTATCAGCGAGTATGCTGTAGTTTGGGTGCTGTACCAATCGTCCTGCGATAAGCGGGCGGCAACAGTGTGCACCAATCCAGCGGCTTTTTGTTTTTGATCGAGTAGTGTAAGGGTTTCCAGTATCATAGCCTCATCCCTCAAATCTGACCCATAGGTGCCGTAAAGGCTGTTATATGGCTTAACGGTGGTTGATAATTTAGCTATCATCCGCAGGCCAACTTCGGGTTGCCCGGCAAGCTTATAAGCGGCAGCAAGGCGCCATGCAGCGGCGTCGCTCAATAACGCAAATTCACGCAGGCGGTTCATCGCACCCATTTCAGGCGAGCGTGCCAGTGCCAGCAAGTATAAACGATAGGCCTGGGTAAGGTCATCTTCGTAATAGTATGGCTGCTTGCGTGGTGCCCAGCTAAGTGCTTTTTCTTTCTGGTATTTTTTCCAGCGGTCGATAAAGCCTATTGGCATACTAAAGCCTTTTGCCTGTGCAGCTAACATAAAATGCCCGGCGTAGTTTGTTCCCCATTCATCAGCTTCGCCGCCATAAGGCCAGTAGCTTAAGCCGCCGCCCTGTACCTGGAAACCGTTAAGCCTGTTAATGGTGGCTTTGATATTTCGGTCGGTTTCCGCCCTTTGTTTTGGCGAAAGATCAAGCAATTGGTTCAGGTATAACTGCGGGAATGCCGAAGACGTATTTTGCTCAACACAGCCGTGTGGGTATTCAATCAAATAATCCAATCGTTTTGAAAGGTTCAACGGCGGGATGTAAGCTACTTCGAGCGTGGCTTTATTAGTGCCGTTGATGCCAACCGGCTGATAGTCGGTATTCCATACTTCGCCCGGCGCAAGTTCTTTCTGAATAATTCGGGTAACCGGCGGATTAGGGTTGCGTACATTAAGTTCAATATCATAGGCTGCTGTTTCTGAACCGCTTTTGGCAATTATTTTTACTTTACCTACGCCAACAAAATCTTTAACATTTAAATCAAAAGTTACCATTTGGTCGCCCGGCTTGTCAAAAGTGAGGGTCTTCTGATTATTACCATTCAAATTACTGAAGGCATTACTTTGCACCTGCAGGTTAACGGATTTAATATTATTTTCCATTGCAAATACAGTAACCGGCAGTTGAATGCTTTCGGAAGGGCCAAGTACGCGCGGTAGGGTAGCCAGGATCATCAAAGGCTTTTTCACGGCTACGGCTTTTTCGGCAATGCCATACGCGCCATTGTGACCTGCTATTATCATAGCCTTAACAGAACCAACGTATTGCGGCAGTATAAAGCGCTGTGTTTGCTTTTCGCCAGCATCGAGGTGGAAAGGTCCAAGAAATTTCACAACGGGTTTAAAGCGGTTTACAGATACGTTTTTGTTGTTGCCGAGGTTTCCGTCACCACCGATGCTTAAAATTCGCTCCAGCCCTCCGCCAAACGCGCCTATCACATAGTCGAACAGGTCCCAGGTTTTTACGCCTAATGCTTCGTGGGCATAAAAGGTATCATGCGGATCGGGCAGTTTATAGTTGGTAATATCTAACAAGCCTTCATCAACAATAGCGATGGTGTAGGTCATTTCCTTGCCCGATGCCTCTGATACAGTAATGGCCGATTGTGTTTCCGGCCTGATCTTATCAGGCATGCTGATGATCGGTTTCAGGACCGTTTCTGGATTTTCAACCTGCAGCGGAATGGCGCCATACATGCGGATAGGAAGGTCATTAACCGTTTGCGAATGTTTTTGAAGCAGGGTAACGTTAATAAAAACGTTCGGTGCCATTGTTCCATCAACAGTAAATGTATATCGGGTTTGTCCCTTTTTCGTATCTATCCAGGTTGTTTTTAAAACCTTGCTGCCGTTTTCAAAACTAATCAGTGCTCGACCAGCTTCTCCTGTTGGAATAGTCAAAGTTGCCTCATCGCCAACTTTATATGCAGGTTTATCTGAAGTGAAAGATAACATCGCTGCCTCGGTAGGATTGGTGGATTGTAACCGTTCCGACCAGTTTGGCCAATCCACATAAATGATCTTACCTGTTGAATGGCCTGTTTGTTCGTCTTTAACTTTAATGAGGTAGCGGCCCCAGTCGGCTTTGTTGATATGCAGCTTCCATTTCCCTGCGCCACCGGTAAGCCTTACGGTTTCAGTTTTGATGAGTTTATTATACTTATCCTGGGTAAAGTTGCTCATTTCGTTGCCGGTTTGATCCCACCACCAACGCCATTGCACTTTATACAGTTCAACCTGCACATCACGGCTGCCCGGCAGGGCGTTTCCATTTACGTCCACATCGGCTATGTCAATTAAATGGTCTTTATCAGTAACCAACATACCCGACAGGTCGCTGCCTTCCGGCGTTTTAATACCCACGTAGCCGGGATAAACGTTGTACGGCAGGCTAACCTGGTTTATGCTGAAGTTGCCGCCCGGTTCAAATACCTTAACCAGGAAGTTTGCTCGAAGCTGCCCTGGGGCTTGTTTTTCTACATTAACGTTAGCATCAACGTCGGCTGTGCCTGTTTCGCTCAGTTTGCCATCAAAAACGGTTTGCACCTGGGTATTGAAGGCCAGTGTAGGATCATCAAAAACATAATCTTTATATTTTTTGAAGCTGGTGTTTTGCGCCGATAAATAAGCGTCAACTTTGGCTTTTAGGTTTTGCGCCGCACCACCAAACAGCCATTGGGCGTTTAGTTTGCCATTGGCATTATTGCCTTTGGTTAATTCAGATGCCCCGCCGAACGACAGGCTAAGCTTGAGCCTGTTGGGCATTATAGTTTCAACTTTTATTTTTTTCTCAAACGTGGCACCGCCTACTTTAACCTTAGCTGTCCAGTTACCAGTAGGGGACGAGGTTTCGGTTGCGGTATGGAAACTGTAAAACCCATCTAAACTTTTGGTTTTGGCAATACGCCTGTATAGCTTATCACTTGGGTCATATAGCTCAAACTCAACCGGGTGGTCAGCCGGGAGGGCTTTTAGTTTATCTTCGAGGATAAAGGAGGTATAAATAGAATCCCCCGGGCGCCAGACGCCGCGTTCGCCATAAATAAACCCTTTTAAGCCGTTTTGTATTTCCTCTCCGCCAACGTTAAATCTCGACAGGGGTAAAGAGCTGCCATCGTCCAATTTTAGATAACCGCGCTGCACACCTTTTTTGGCTACTAAAAGGTATGGTTTCCTTTTCAGATCGAACTTAACCAAACCATCGCTACCGGTTGTGTTTTTGTAGATCACCTGTTTCTGATAGTCGAGCAGTTCAAGATCTACATTGTTCATCGGCTCAGCACTCAGGATATCGGTAACAGCTACCAGCATACTATTATCGTTGCCCCGTTTGGCGATAAGCCCGATGTTTGATGCAATGATATTGCGCGTAGCCCAACGCTGTTTGCTATAGTACGAATCTGTACACGCGTCGTTACGTTCCTGCCAGTTATAGCCTTCCGGATAGTAATTGTCATAGCGTTTCCAAAAGTCGTCGTCCTCGTCATTTACTTTCGATGTATTGTCGCCGTATTCACCACCGTAGTAGCCACCATCTTCATCATCACCATCATTATCTTTTTGAACCTTGCCGCTATTGACCTTACAATTGAATAGTGAATATGAGCGCCTGAAGCCAATAACCACACGATAAATAGCCCCCGGTTCAGTACGGATCATCTGGTCAAGATCGAGCATGAAGCGGTTCTTCTTGTGCAGGTTAAGCCCTTTGTCGGTATCTAAACGGATCGTTTTCTGAACTATTGGTTTACCAACCTGTCTTAATTCTGCATTGCCATCAAAACCATTACTTTGAAAGTATTGTGGTAC
Organism: Mucilaginibacter sp. R-33; assembly: GCF_049949235.1. Classification (NCBI taxonomy): domain Bacteria; kingdom Pseudomonadati; phylum Bacteroidota; class Sphingobacteriia; order Sphingobacteriales; family Sphingobacteriaceae; genus Mucilaginibacter; species Mucilaginibacter sp. R-33. The sequence goes on along the minus strand of NZ_CP188089.1, from coordinate 2,332,316 downwards.
ATTGTTTTCGTAGATTTTGATAATGGTAACATCTACTGCATTCAGGTTAATCGCTTCAAAAGGCATCATGATCCGGCCCGAATCGGGGAGGATCACACCCTTACCGGGGATAGTAACGGCAGGCAATCTGTTTTCAAAAAATAGATTAGCAGTGTAGCCTTTGGTGATCCTTTTTAAAAGTGTGTTTTTAATGCCTTCATTCACGGACACGGTGTAGTCTCCCTGCAAGCGGTCGGGAGCATAAACTTTTACAAGACTGCCGTCGATACTATAAGCCGGGTCAGATATGTTATTAATAGTTATAAGCCCGTTAAGTTCTTGTCCAACCAAAATGTTGTCTGAAAACTGTACTTCAACATATTGATCGTTGTCTTGAACAGCACGAATGTTCAGCACTTTAAAGTCGCCAATTGCGGGCACTTCGAAATTTTGGCTTCCTTTTTTATCAACGCCAATACTGCTGCCATCCAAATTAATAACAAGCGGGCTGGCTTTGCCTGCTGTACGCGTTAAACCTGTTATGGTAAAATGGTGGTTTTTATGGGCAGCATCATGTTCCCAGTTTATTTTAACCGGCGAATCATAATTGGGTACTATGAGTTTATCAACAGCAGAGGGATCTTCGGCGTCGGCAGTTTGGATATCGCCGGTAAGTTTCATTTCGGTATTTGAGGTACTACTGGCGGTTTGCATACCGATAAATGACACGGTAAAATCGGGCTGAATAACCTGGAAGCTAAATTTAAAGTGCTCAAAATGGCCGGGCACTTCAATGAGTTTGCTCAATTTAAAATCGGCAGTATAGTTTTTATCCGGATCAAGTTTTTCATCAGGTCTGAATTCGATGGTTCGGGCATCTGTCCAGATGGCTTTTCCTTTTATAGATGGGGAAAAGTTGAAAAGGTCATCGGTTATTTCCTCATTTTGTTGATGTGTTAACTGAACATCGCTTGCCAGCCTGATACGGATGGGACTTTGTTTGGAAATAACACCAGTTGTATACGACTCGATATACTTGCTGAAAGCAGGATCAACTATTGTTTTTTTATGGCCATGAGCTACCAGGTATATGATGAGTAATGCAAGAGCAATGGTAGTGACAACAGTGATTAAGGTTCGGCGTTTGCGGAATTGATTGTATCCGTTTTCCATGAATAGGTTTATTTATTATCAGGTAAATTATGAAATTTATGACAATAAATAATTTAAAGCGAAAATTATTTTATCATAACTCCAGGCTTATTTAAAACCGGGATCTTGATAAAATTCATCTCCACAATACTTTCAGGAAGGAATATAAACTTTTTATCGAAAATGTCTTTGCCGATGTAATAGCTTAGCCAATATTCATTATTAAGGCCGAAAGTTTGTTCGTCAATAGGTTCGATAAGCTTATATGCTTTGCTATCAACAACAGGGATCATGTGCCTCAGGGTTGATGTTTTTACCTGTTCACCGTCCTTTTCACCATAACCTTTTGAGGTAATAAGCACGTTTTCAATAGGCTCATTTTTAAGGTTGATGAGATATACGTACCAAACCTTACTTTCAACACTCTCGCTCTCCAATGCCACCGCAATGGCAATATCTTTTACATTATTTTCGGGCAGGTCTTTCTTCATTCTTTGGGTTGATTAAGTTGATTGGGGTGATTTGATGAATAGTTTTACACGTACATGCTAAACTACTCATCAAATCAACCTGATCAACCATTCACTATTTCTTCTTTGGCGCCGCCTTTTTCTTTGCCGGTGCTTTAGTTGCAGCGGGCTTGGCTGCCGCTGCTTTACCAAAGCGCCCTTTCTTAGCATCTTTTGGTGTTGCATCGGCAAGGGCCTTGCATTCTTCGTAGGTGAGGGTTAAAGGATCTTTATCTTTAGGGATCTTAACGTTCAGCTTCCCAAATTCAATATAAGGTCCCCAGCGGCCATTTAACACTTTTACGTCCGGATCTTCATCAAAAGATTTGATCAGCTTTTCAGCATCTTTTTTGCGCTTTAGGTTAATGAGTTCAATAGCTTGTTCTTCAGTAACATCATGCGGGTCGATTTCTTTAGGTAACGACACAAACGCACTGTTGTGGCTGATATAAGGCCCGAAACGGCCAATAGCTACCTTTATCACCTTGCCTTCATATTCGCCCACAACTTTTGGAAGCTTAAACAGTTCAAGCGCTTCTTCGAGACTGATAGTTTCGATGCTTTGCCCACTGCGAAGGCTGGCATAAAGCGGTTTTTCTTCGTTTTCTTCTGAAGCACTTTCACCCACCTGAACAAATGGCCCAAAGCGACCTATTCTCACAGAAACTTTCTTTCCGCTTTCGGGATGAATACCTAATTCACGTTCGCCGGTTGCTTTATCAGCTTTTTCAATAGTGTTTTCAACTTCCTTGTGGAATGGGTTATAAAAATCATGGAGCATTGCAGTCCACTCTTTCATACCCTGCGCTATTTCGTCAAATTGCTTTTCAACGCTGGCTGTAAAGTTAAAGTCAACAATATCTTTGAAATATTGTACCAGGAAATCATTTACAACAGCGCCGATATCAGTAGGGAATAGTTTGCCACGTTCGGCACCGGTATTTTCCGTTTTCTCTTCTTTGATTATGCTACCTGTTTTTAGCGTTAATACCCTGAAATTACGTTGCTTACCATCACGATCTTCTTTTACCACATAACCGCGGTTTTGAATGGTTGAAATAGTAGGGGCATAGGTTGACGGGCGGCCGATGCCAAGTTCCTCCAGTTTTTTTACCAGGCTTGCCTCGGTGTAACGGGCGGCAGGGCGTGAAAAACGTTCTGTTGCCGACATTTCCTGCAAAGTTAAACGCTGACCTTTGGCCAAAGGCGGCAGTATAGCGTTTTCGCCTTCCTGTTGTGCTTCGTCCTCATCATCTTTGGATTCAAGGTAAACTTTCAGGAAGCCGTCAAACTTCATTACTTCACCGTTAGCTACCAGATCTTCGCTACGGGTTGAGATACTGATTTTTGCGGTAGTTTTCTCAAACTGGGCTTCGCTCATTTGCGAAGCGATAGCCCGTTTCCAGATGAGCTCATATAAGCGCTTTTCTGCCGATTCGCCGTCGATAGAATGATTGTTGAAATATGTTGGCCTTATCGCTTCGTGAGCTTCCTGTGCACTGGCGTTTTTAGTTTTATATCTTCTTTGCTGATGGTATTTTTCGCCATAGGCGGATACGATCTCACTTGCAGCCGAATTTAAGGCCAGTTCAGAAAGATTTACCGAATCGGTACGCATATAAGTGATGTACCCCGATTCATATAACCTTTGTGCAACCTGCATGGTACGTGCTACAGAATAGCCCAGTTTACGGCTTGCTTCCTGCTGCAGGGTTGAGGTAGTGAACGGCGCGGCAGGCGAACGTTTAGTTGGTCGGGTATCTAACGATTTTACATCGAAATCGGCCGCGATACAATCCTGTAAAAACTTCTCGGCATCTTCCTGTTGTGCAAAACGCTCGGGCAGTTCGGCTTTAAAAGCTTCTCGGCCTTTGCCAAATACGGCCACTATTTTAAATGCTGCTTCCGATTTGAATTTGTTGATCTCGCGTTCACGGTCAACAATAAGCCTTACTGCAACTGATTGTACGCGTCCGGCCGAAAGCGACGGTTTTACCTTTTTCCACAAAACTGGAGAGAGCTCAAAACCTACCAGCCTGTCCAAAACGCGGCGTGCCTGCTGAGCGTTAACAAGGTTATAGTCAATTTTTCGCGGTGTATCTATCGCTTTTAAAATGGCCGGTTTGGTGATCTCATGAAAAACGATACGTTTGGTATGTGTATCTTTCAGATCCAATGTTTCAAACAAATGCCACGAAATGGCCTCACCCTCGCGGTCCTCGTCCGATGCCAGCCAAACCATTTCCGCTTCTTTTGCTAACTTCTTTAATTCGCTAACTACCTGCTTTTTATCTGCAGGTACCTCGTATTTTTGTTTAAAGTTATTAGCTATATCAATTGCATCTTCCGACTTAACAAGATCACGGATATGCCCATAGCTGGACTTTACAGTAAAGTCCTTTCCAAGGTAACCCTCAATGGTCTTAGCTTTTGCAGGTGATTCAACTATCAGTAAGTTTTTGGCCATTTAATCAGTTTTAGTTTTTGCAAATAAAACATAAAGTAAGCGAAACACCAATTAGTTTTTGAATTGGTGTTTCGTTATACTGTTAAAAGTTGTAATGTTGATACCGGATTTTTATAAAATTGGAGTGCAAAGACTTGCAGGTTTGAGAGATTGGCAATGAATTAAGGCGAAAAATTAGGCCCTCAAGGTTGGTTAGCCAAAAGGTTTCCAAAAAAACAACCTTGTAACATTCAAACGTTGCAACCTTACAACAAAAAGGCTTACATCAGGAAACCACCGCCAACCAGATCGTCTCCTTCATAAAATACAGCCGACTGGCCCGGCGCTATGCCTGACACATTATGATGAAAATCAACTTTCATATGTTCGCCCATTTGAAGAATGGTGCTTTGCGCACCTGCATCTTTGTAACGTATTTTGGTAATAGCTTCAAGAGGCTCGTTTATATTTTCATATTTAATGAGGTTGAGGTTTTTTACCCACGCTTGTTTGCGTTCAAGCTCATCGGCAGTACCTAAAACAACTGTATTGGTAGCAGGATCGATTTTCGTAACAAACATTGGATGCCCTAATGCCACACCTAAACCTTTACGCTGCCCGATGGTATAAAAGGGGTAGCCCTGATGTTTGCCTACCACAGTGCCGTTTGTAAGTACAAAATTACCGGGTCCGATTCGTTCGTCAAGGTCTTCAACTTTATGGCGCAGAAAGGAGCGGTAGTCGTTATCAGGTACAAAGCATATCTCATAGCTTTCACTTTTACCGGCAAGTTCTATCTGGCCCATATCAAGCGCCATCTGTCTGATCTCGGGCTTTGAGAAACTACCTAACGGGAATTTGGTACGTGCAAGGTTTTTTTGAGATACTCCCCATAACACGTACGATTGATCTTTATTGGTATCCTTACCTTTAGATATCACATAACGGCCGTTATCCTGTAAACGGATATTGGCGTAGTGACCGGTAGCTATAAATTCGCAATCGAGTTTATCGGCACGTTTTAACAATGCTTCCCATTTAATATGGGTGTTGCATAAAACGCAGGGGTTAGGGGTACGGCCGGCCAGGTATTCATCAACAAAGTTGTCGATCACAAAATCGCCAAACTCATTGCGGATATCTAATATATAATGAGGAAAGCCGTAGCCAACTGCCAGGGCACGCGCATCATTGATACTGTCCAAACTGCAGCAGCCTGTTTCTTTTGAACTGCCGCCCGATGAGGCATAGTCCCAGGTTTTCATGGTTAAACCAATAACTTCATAGCCCTGTTCATGCAGCATCACTGCCGCCACCGAACTATCAACCCCGCCACTCATTGCCACTAATATCCTGCCATGCTTACTCATAATGCTGCAAAGATACCTATTTGATTTTTATGTTAACATATGCTTGGTCAGTAAAGGGTAAAATGTGTTTTATCGACAGGTTTTCACTGTTAACTAATAGTTAATTAATATTGTAAATCAGTTTATTGCATTGGCTATATTAAGTAGTTATGCCGATAATATAGTCTCTTCACCCGGGGGATATAACGGGTGAAATTCCAATTATCGAATTGCCGGCGCTGTTGTTTCGTTAATATGAGTTGAATGCTTAAATCCTGACAAGCTTAACATTATATTAATATATAATAATTAAACACAGAGGGAGTAAGAAAAAGTGACAGGCTTAGTGTAACAGGGAAATAAAAAGCCACGCAAAGTAGGATATTATAAAAACCAGTTAAACCCCGCATTTTTAGTGTCAAAACCGCGATAAATGTTACATTGAAAAGGGGTGTAACTGATACACCAGTTTCAACATTATGGCTTTTTTTTTGATAAAAGTTTAATTAATAAATGTAGCGCTGACTATTATAAAAACAAGCAACATTATTTATTAAAAATAATGTAAAAGTGATACTCACTATTGTAACATACCTCTTACATTATAAATTTGCTATATCCTAATTAATAAAAGAATGTTAACTCAATTGACTTTAGAACAAAAATTACAGGGCGTGATTTTAGTGATTATTTGCTTTATTGCTGCAGCCAACTACTTAATAAAGTAACGCTTACAATACGAATAACACGTTAAGGTGCTTACAACGAAGGTTGTAAGCACCTTTTTTTATTGCGAAGGTTTCTGCGGGATAATTATGGATTCCGCGTTTGTCCGTCGCCCTTAACTATCCATTTGTAACTGGTAAGTTCTTCCAGGCCCATAGGGCCGCGGGCATGAAGCTTTTGGGTACTGATGCCAATCTCGGCCCCAAGGCCAAATTGGGCACCGTCAGTAAACGCTGTCGAAACATTGGCATAAACAGCCGCAGCATCCACATCATTTAAAAATTTAGCAATGTTTTCTGCATTTTCAGAGATAATAGCTTCACTATGTTTTGAACTGTTTACAGCGATATATTCTAACGCTTCAGTAAATGAACTTACCGTTTTAATAGCCATTTTCATGGAAAGAAATTCTGTACCAAAGTGTTCCGGACTGGCTTTATGTAAAAGGCCGGCAGGATAGTCGTCTTTTAACGCTGTAAAAGACTGCTCATCGGCAAAGATCTCCACTTCTTTTTCCCTGAGGATCCGCGCCAGTCGCGGCAAGTCACTCAAGCGGGCGGAGTGGATGAGCAAACAATCTAAGGCGTTACAAACACTTACACGGCGGGTTTTAGCATTGGCAATGATTTCAGCCCCTTTCTCCAGATTGCCCGATTCGTCGAAGTAAGTATGTACGATGCCGGCACCCGTTTCAATAACCGGTACCTTACTATTGTCCCGCACAAAGTCAATCAATGATTGGCTCCCCCTTGGGATGAGCACATCGATATAACCAATTGCGCTCAATAAAGCGGCAGTGGCCTCACGTTCGGCAGGGAGCAGTGTAACCACATTAACATCGACGTTATGTTTTGCTAATACTTTGTGGATAACCGAGATAATAGCCCGGTTGGAGAAATCGGCATCACTGCCGCCTTTTAGTACACTGATATTGCCTGTTTTAAAGCAAAGCGCGAAAACATCGAAAGTAACATTGGGCCGGGCTTCATAAATAACGCCGACAACGCCAAGCGGTACGCGTATTTTTGATATCGATAAGCCATTAGGCATTTCGGTAGCCGAAAGTTGTTTTCCAAGTGGGCTATCCAATTTGGCAACGCTCTGCATATCGCCGGCAATACCTTTAATCCGGTCAGCTGTAAGTTTCAGGCGATCGTATTTTGGATCAGCCGGATCCATGCGGTCAAGGTCTCGTTGGTTTTCGGCCAGGATATATTCGGTTTGCGCGATAGCTTCGGCTGCCACGTCCTCCAAAATTTCATTGATAATGGCAGGAGCAAGGGGAGCTTTGCGGCTTGCTTCACGTGCTTTATCAAAATAGCTGTTATAGTTCATTGTATTTAGCCTTGTAAGTAAAGATAATCATAGTGTACCAGTGCTTTTTGGTTTTTTTGGCCAATGCGTTCACGGGCCTTATCTGCCCCATACTCGGCGATGCCTAAGCCAATAAGCTTATCGGTATCATCTATCAGTTTAATAATATCGCCTTTTTTAAAGTCGGTTATTACTCCCACTATGCCAACCGGCAATAAGCTGGTTGCTTTGTTTGAAATGAGTGCAGCTTTTGCACCTGCGTTAATGAGTACGCTCCCGGTTGCTGATTTTTCGGAGTGGGCAATCCACTTCTTTTTGCCTGATGCTGTTTTATTGGGAATGAAACGGGTATGCATAACCTGGTTTTCCAAAACATCGGTTAAGATCTGATTCCGTTTACCATTGGCTATGTGCACCGAAATGCCAAGCTGTGCCGTTTTTTGTGCCATAGTTGATTTGGTGATCATACCTCCGCGCCCAAATTGCGAACGGCCCGAGGATACAAAGGTTGAAAAATCAAGCTCATTACCGCTAACTTCGTCTATCACTGCCGAACCTGCTGCTTTTGGATCACCATTGTAAATACCATCAACGTTGGTGAGGATGATGAGCGCATTAGCATTAAGCATAGAAGCTATGAGGCCCGCCAATTCATCATTATCGGTAAACATTAGTTCGGTTACCGATACTACGTCGTTTTCGTTTACCACTGGGATCACCTCATATTGCAGCAAAGCCTCAAGGCAGTTTTTCATGTTGAGGTAATGCATCCTGTCCCTGAAATCCTCGCGCGTAACCAAAACCTGCGAACATAATATCTGAAACTGCTCAAACAGGTGCGAATAGGTATTGATCAGTTTTACCTGCCCAATAGAGGCCAGCACCTGGCGGGCAGCAACAGCATCTGATTTTTCTGCGACAGAGATCAAACTGCGGCCGGATGCTACAGCACCCGATGAAACCAGTATTACTTCAATGCCTTGCTTTTTAATCGCAGCTATCTGTTCAACCAAATGGGTTATTCGCGGCAGGTCGGGGAGCCCGTTTTCCTGGGTAATAACATTTGAGCCGATTTTGATAACGATGCGTTGATAATTAAAAGCCATTAGTATAGTACAGGTTGAGGCTTCAATATTACAAATTTGGAAGAAATTAGGCTTTGTTTATTTTGAAATATCCAGTAAAGTGATCGATTTTATAGTGAAATGATGCAAAAGTCATCAAAAATTTAAAAAAATAGAGTAGAAGACTTGACAGTCAGTATTAAATTTATATTTTTGTCGACTAATTCTATAGACAATGTATCATATTAATGCAATTGCCGTTCAGTCCATGTTAAAAATGCAGCTCCTAACTGCAGTGTGTTGTTGTTGAGCGTACCTTCATCAACGATAACACAACTACTAATCACAATTTTAATTACCACCACACCAATTACTTCATGAAAATTTTTACAAACTTAGTTAGAATAGTTGTGCTTTTCCTGGTACTATTACCGGGGATAAGTTATGCACAGCTTAATGGCTCATATATATTGAGCGGCAAGGTAAACGACGATCAGGGTAAGCCGCTGATAGGGGCAACCGTATCTATAAAAGGTACAACCAACAAAACATCAACGGATACCACAGGTAAGTTTTCGTTAACCACAAGCGCCAAGCTGCCTTACACCCTTGTTTTCACAGCAGTAGGTTATCAGCCTCAGGAATTTTATATAAAAAATGCTAACAGCGCAGTAAACATCACCCTCACAACACAATCATTGCTGGTTAATGAGGTGGTGGTAACGGCATCCCGTAAGGAGGAAAAGCTGCTCCGCTCGCCGGTGGCTATTGAAAAATTAAGTATCACGGCGTTAAAGCAATCGCCAGGCCCCAGTTTTTATGATGCTTTGGAGAACGTGAAAGGCGTACAGATGACAACCACCAGTATCACCCTTAAAGTGCCAAATACCCGTGGTTTCAACAGCCCGAACAACTTCAGGTTTATGCAGCTGGTTGATGGTGTTGATATGCAGTCGGCTACACTGGGTGTGCCGCTTGGAAACGCTATTGGCCCAACCGAATTGGATATTGCCAGTGTGGAAATTACTCCCGGCGCTGCTGCCGCTCTTTATGGTACCAATGCTATTAATGGTTTATCAAACCTGTTCACTAAAGATGCTTTTAAATACCAGGGCTTAAGCTTTTACCATCGCCAGGGTTTAAACCATGTTGGTAAAGACCGCTTAGGGGCAAGTTCGCTTACCGAAGATGCTTTAAGATATGCCAAAGCATTTAACGATAAATTTGCCGTTAAAGTGAACTTTAGTTATTTGCAGGGACAGGATTGGCAATCAGATACCCGTCTTGATCAAAATCCAACCAACCTTAAATCGGCCAACCCTGCTTATCCTGAATTAACAGGTACCAGCAACGCGGCTTATGACGGCTGGAACAAATACGGTGACGATGCCCTTGCAGGCAGTAACACAGTATCAATAAAAGGTATCACCGTTGATGGTAAAGCCCGCCCTAACCTTACCGTTGCCCGTACAGGCTACAATGAGGTTGACCTGGTTGATCCGCACGTGAAAAACTTAAAATTGGATGGAACTTTATCTTATAAATTATCACCAGGCACCATATTGTCTTATACCTATCGCTATGGCAGGCTTGATGGCGTGTTTCAGCGCGGCAACAAAATCTCGTTACAGGGAGCAACAGTTCAGAATCATAAAATTGAGTTAAAAGGAAAAGATTTCCTGGTGCGTGGTTATGAATCAATAGAAAACACCGGCAACTCGTTTAACGTGAAGCCACTGGCCGATAACCTCGACCTTAATCATGCCAGTAACTCGGCCTGGGCAACTTTATATGGTAATGCTTTAAAAGCTTATAATGGTGGCGTGCTTACATCTGCAAATCTTGCTGCGGCTGAGCAGGCTGCCCGTGCTGCTGCTGATAACGGCCGTGTTGAGCCGGGTACCCCTGAGTTTGATGCTTTGAGAAAAACTATTATTGGTATTAATAATTGGGATATCAAATCGAGCCTGATCCCTAACGCCCCGGTTACCGGTGGTGCGGCGTTGGTTCAAAAAAGCCATATGTATAATGGCGAGGCCCAATGGGATTTGAGCAGCAAGGTTAAATTTGTTGACCTGTTGGTTGGTGCCGATGTGCGTGTGTACAGCATCACACCGGATGGAAATAACTTCGTGGATTTTAGTCGCGCTATTGCCGACAGGAATACTCCATTGGCCGATGGCTCCTTTGGTAAAGATGTGATCTACAAAAAATATGGCGCCTTTACCCAGGTTACCAAAACCTTTTTTGACGAGAAACTGAAAGTATTCGGCTCAATCCGGTGGGACCGTAACCCGTACTTCGATCCTAAATTTACACCGCGTTTAGCTGCTGTTTACACTGTTAATCAAAATCATAATTTCAGGTTTACATTCCAGAACGGCTATCGTTTCCCTTCATTGTTTGAGGCTTTATCATACGTAAATAACGGTAGGGTAAAACGTGTAGGCAGTTTGCCGTTCATTAACGAAGGCTTAGGTTATCTTGGCAATAGCTATACTCAAACATCGGTGGTAGCATTTAATGCAGCCGTGAATGCTGCAGGCGGCTCAGATCAGGCAGCTTTAGCTAACCGGAACCTGTTAAAAGTAGCGGACCTGCCACCCGCCCGCCCGGAGCAGATCACTTCATTTGAAGTTGGTTATAAAGGCATAGTAGCCGATAATAAAGTGTTCATTGATATTGACGCCTATACCAATCGCTATGACGGCTTCCTTGGCCAAGTGCAGGTATTTGTACCAAATGGTGCTACTGTAGGCTCAGATGCAGCTGTATTATCAATGCTTGATATTAACCGCGATCCTACTATAGGTACTTCAAGTAATGCCGCCAGCCAGGGCCAAAGCAGGTACCGCGTTTATACCAATGCTAAGAACATCTATCACAATTATGGTTCATCTGCAGGTATCACTTACAATTTCTACCAACACTACACGGTATCGGGTAACGTAAGCTTTAATAAATTAAAAGCTCAAACAGCTTCAGATATATTTGTTACAGGCTTTAATACTCCTGAATGGTCGGGCAACGTATCGTTTGGCAACCGCGAAGTGGTTAAAAACTTTGGCTTTAATGTGGTTTACAAATGGCAGCAGTCATACCTGTGGGAGAGCCCGCTGGTTACCGGTACTGTGCCTTCAATTAAAACAGTTGATGCGCAGGTTACTTACCGCGTGCCTTCATATTATGCAACATTTAAGTTAGGCGCTACTGATATCTTTAACAAAAGGTATTACCAATATGCTGGTGGCCCAACCATCGGTGGTTTATACTATGTTTCGGTAACGCTTGACGGCTTATTAGCAGGTAATAACAACAAGTAAGAGCTTTTATTACGTTTTATATAGTTTGTAAGGGGACGGGGCGATAAGCTTAATCCCCTTTTTTTGACCGTTGATTTTAGGATTAAAGGATTACCTTGAGTTTTATGTAGAGTTCGGAACACCTTAATCAGACAATACATGGCCATCCCATCATCCTAAAAATCATGGTTCAGTAAAAAAGGCCAACTAATCTTCCGACCAATTGACCTACGTATAAAAAAAGCGTCTTTGACCTTAATTTGCCTGATTAGAGGATTTTCATGAATTGGTTGATTGCTTCAACTTTCATATTTTTCAAGGCAATCCTTTAATCCTAAAAATCAAGGTTTTGCTGTCTCATGCAAACCACATTCTTTTTTGGATTGATCTTCCCACCACCAGCGGCCGGCACGGAAGTCCTCGCCTTCGGCTACCGCACGGGTACATGGCATACAGCCTATACTTGGGAAGCCTTTATCGTGCAATGAGTTATAAGGAATATTGTATTGTTTGATATAGGCTTTTACCTCGTCCAGTGTCCAGTTGAAAATTGGGTGGAACTTTACCAGTTGGTTTTGCTCATCCCATTCCATGTCATGCATATCATGACGGTTAACCGATTGCTCGGCGCGGATGCCGGTGATCCAAATCTTATTGCCTTTTAAAGCGCGCTTAAGCGGTTCAATTTTACGGATGCCGCAACATTCCTTGCGGTTTTCAACCGACTCGTAAAAGCTGTTAGGGCCTTTTTTGCTTACCATCTCTTCCAATAGTTCATTATTCGGATAGTAGGCATGTATAGGTTTTTGATACCTATTCATGGTTGCGGCCCAAACCGAGTAAGTTTCGCGGAAGAGTCTGCCAGTTTCAAGCGTGAATACTTTAATTGGCAGATTATTGGCAAAGATCATATGACTGATCACTTGGTCTTCCCAACCAAAGCTGGTTGAAAATATAACTTCACCGGGGAAAAGCTCTGCCAGTTTAGTCAGGGCTTCAACCGGATTAAGTCCGGTAGTTGCACCTTGTATTTGTTGTAATGCGGTGCTCATTTTATATAACCTTAGTAACAAACATAATGATTGAACGAATGCTGATGAGGATTACGATTACCGATACCGCCACCATGATAGTTTTTGCTGAGATCTTGTTAGAGATCTTAGCTGCAATTGGTGAAGCAAGTGCACTGCCTAATATGAGCCCCGCTACAGCCTGCCAGTGATCGCTGCTTACCATAGCAATAAAGGTTATTGAACCCATCATCGCCACAAAAAAGCGTGAAAGTTTAACAGTGCCTAATGAAAAACGAGGGCTGCGGCCGCCGGCTATGAGGGTAGATAGCACGATTGAACCCCAGCCACCGCCGCCAACAGCGTCAATAAAGCCGCCGCCTAAGCCAAGCATTGAAATACGTTTTACTTTGTCGGCAGATTTTTTCTTTTGCGTGTTGAAGGCCTTCCTGAATATCACTATACCTAATATCAGTGTATAAACTGATACAACAGGTTTGGTATACATGCTATAATGCTCAAGTGATGATAACAGGTAAGCACCCGTTACAGCACCGATAATACCCGGTATAACCAGTAGTTTAAATAGCTTCCAGTTGATGTTACCCATTTGGTAATGCATCCAACCAGCTATACCACAACTCAATATCTCCGATAAATGAACTCCCATACTGGCCGAGGCAGGGGGGATACCCATGGAAAGTGAGAATGTAGTTGACGTAACACCGTACGACATGCCAATGGCGCCGTCAATCATCGCAAATACAAACCCGGCGCCTAAAAAGTAATAAAAAATAGGATCGATGCCGGTTACGAAGTTCTTAAAGTTGGGCTCTTTCAAATAAAGTGCCGTTATACCAATGGCCAACGATACAATAATGGTTGACCAGATAAGCCAGATGAAGTTTTTCCGGCTGGCGGCCTTGGACTCGACCAGTACAGATGTTACACTATTTAGTTTTTTTACCTTGTCGGCAAAGTCGCCTTCAAGGGTATTTCTTAGTTCGCTCATTTGCTGCAAAGTGATGTCAAGCTCGGCAGGAAGGCTTTCGTTTAATACTTCTTTTAATCGTTTTGCCACGGTGGGTGATTTTCCATTGGTAGATATGGCTAATTTCAGGTCACCCTTTTGCACTATTGATCCCAGGTAAAAATCACATAATGCAGGCTTATCGGCTACATTGATCAGTAGCTTTCGGTCGTGAGCTGCGTTGCGGACATAACTGTTGAGTTCACTGTCGTTAGTAGCAGCAATAACAATATCTGCATTGTTCAGGTCATCATCTGTAAATGATTTTTGTACAATACGGATACCGGAATATTGCGATGCAAGCGTATGTACCTCGGGCAAAAACTCGCGCGAAATAACGGTTACCCTCGCTCTGTTGCTGTTATTAAGTACAGCGGTAAGTTTTTCCAAACCAACATTACCGCCGCCTATAAGCACAGTATGCAAGTCATTCAGTTTTAAAAAAACAGGGAAAAGCTGATTGCCTTCCTGTTTCATATCCTGAATATTGGTTAAACTCCTATCCCCGGGCAACAACGTCATAAACTTCTTGTATCAGTTGGAATTTTGGATGAAGCGACACTACCTCGCCTAAAACAATAATTGCAGGCGATGATATCTTATTTTCTTCAACAGCATTAACAATAGTATCTATCGTAGCAACAGCGATTTTCTCATCATCTGTCGATCCGCTTTGAATAACGGCTACCGGTAGTTTGTTCTTGCCTTGTAATTTAAATATTTCAGTGATCTCGGCCAGTTTATGGATCCCCATTAATACAACCACGGTAGCATTTGAGCGTGAAGCATCAATAAGATCGTTAGAGATCTTGCCATTTGCAGTAGTGCCTGTAACTACCCAGAAACTTTCGCTTAAACCACGATGCGTAACAGGGATCTGCTGTAATTCGGGCACGGCTATCGAGCTTGAGATGCCAGGAATAACCGAAGCCTGTATCTTATGCGCTGCAGCAATAATGAGTTCCTCGTATCCGCGACCGAATACAAATGGATCACCGCCTTTTAACCTAACCACATGGCCATAGTTTTTGGCATAATCAACCATAAGATTGTTAATAGCTTCCTGCGAAAAGGTGTGATCGCCTGAACGTTTGCCAACGTAAACTTTTGTTGATGTTTCGGGAGCGTATTCAAGCAGTTCTTCATTAACCAACGCATCGTATAAAACAACATCGGCTGTTTTTAAAGCTTTGATGGCTTTCACGGTTATCAGGTCGGCATCGCCGGGACCGGCACCCACCAGGGTAATGCGCGGTACTTTTATATTTTTATTGTTATCAGTCATTACTGTACAAGCGCCTCTCTCTTATCCTTGCTTCTGCTTAAAAATTCTGTAGCCTGAGCTAAATATGCGGTAGCAAATTCTTGCGAAGGCTCATTTTGATTGAGCTGTAAAACAAGATCATTAAATGTTCCGTTCAATTCAAATTCGCCTTTTTCAACGTATTGGGCATCAAATTCTCTGATCACGCCAATTTGTGTACTGCTGTTAACGCCTTTATCAAGCAATAAAGCTTTTGCTGAGCTTACAAAAACATTGTAGGCGTGGTAAATAGCATCGGCCCAGCGGCCATCAGCATAAGCTTCGTTAGCCCAGCCTAATTTTTCTTCCGATTCAAACAGGAGGGTAGCTACCAGGTCGATGATCACACCGGCGCATTCACCTACGCCTATAGCGGTAACAAATGTTTCCTGGTGACCCCAGTCAATGTATTCGTCATCGGTAAGGGTGGTTAAGTCGGCAAGTGGTTTTAGCAAACGGTAAAAATAATCTTTACCCTGCCTGTCGTAATATTCATGGTAAGTTTCACCCTCGGGCGAAAACTCTTTATAGTCGTTCAATAACCACCTTAACACGTCGGTAGCACGTTTGGTAGGTACTTTGATCACCCTTTCGGCAGCGCGCCCAACACCATCGCCAACGGTACCGCCGCCTAACATCACCTGTACCGAAGGTAATACTTTAGCACCCGCTTTAAGCGAGCTGCCGTGAAAACCAATATGCGCCAAACCATGCTGACCACATGAGTTCATACAGCCGCTTATTTTGATTTTGATTTCGCGATTATAGATAAAATCTTCGTATTCGTTATAGATCAAGTCCTCAAGTACCCTCGCCATCGTCATGCTGTTGGAGATGCCAAGGTTGCAGGTATCTGTACCCGGGCAGGTGGTGACATCGGCAATACTGTCAAAGCCAGGCACTGCCAGTTCAAGCTTCGCTAAGCCTTCATATAAAGCAGGCAGGGCTGCTTGGTGAATGTATTTTAAAAGCAATCCCTGGTTTTGAGTAATACGGATCTCGTGACCAACCAATGGCTCCAGCGTTTTAACCAGCGCACGGGCAGTATCAGATGAGATATCGCCTACAGGCACTTTAATATACACGCCGTAAAAACCTTTTTGCTTTTGCTCAAAAACGTTGGTAGCCAGCCATTGCTCATAGCGCAATGGGTTGCTGATGGTTACCTGAGGGTAGCTATCAGTTGGCGGCAAGGCAGGTGCATCAATAGCATTACGGTTAATAGGGTATGATTTCACCTTATTGGCAGTACGCTCGATTTTGGTTAAACGTAATACTTCATCCAAACCTAATTTTTGGATGAGGTATTTCATACGGGCTTTGTTGCGGTTATTGCGTTCGCCGTAACGGTCAAAAACACGGATCACTGATTCGATATAAGGGATCAGCTGATCTTCCGGTAAAAACTCTTCAACAATACTGGCTAAAATTGGCTGTGCACCTAAACCGCCGCCAAGCATGATCTTAAACCCACGTTCGCCATTGGCATTTATTTTAGGGATAGCGCCGATATCATGAATGTATGAAAACGCTGTGTCCTCATCGCTTGACGAGAAAGAGATTTTGAATTTGCGGCCCATTTCCTGGCATATCGGGTTACGCAGAAAATAATCAAACGTAGCATATGCGTAAGGGGAAACGTCAAATGGTTCTTTTGGGTCGATACCTGCAGTAGGAGAGGCTGTAACATTACGCACGGTATTACCACATGCTTCGCGTAGGGTGATGTCATCTTGTGCAAGCTTAGCCCAAAGCTGGGGGGTACGGTCAAGACTTACATAGTGGATCTGGATGTCCTGGCGGGTGGTAAGATGGAGATTACTGCTGCCAAATTCATCAGAGATTTCGGCAATTTTTAATAACTGCTTAAAGCTAACCTTACCGAATGGCAGCTTAATCCGCACCATTTGCACGCCCGGCTGACGCTGCCCATACACACCACGAGCTAAACGTAAACTTCTGAATTTTTCATCATGAATTTTACCTTCACGAAAAGCATGGATCTTTTTTTCAAGATCGATAATATCCTTCTCAACAATGGGGTTCTCCAGTTCTGTTCTGAAGCTCTGCATATTTTATGTATTAATCTTTTATAAAAAAGCCCCTTTGGCTGTGGCTAAAGAGGCATATATGGTTAAAATTACGTTTACAGCCCCGCCTTGCCGTTGCACATATGGCAATAGACAAGTTGGTTATAGTAAGTAATATTAATGCTCTCACGATTCATTTCCCAAATATATATATAGTATACGGAAAAAGTAGTATTTAAATTAAAAAAACTGCGTTATGACAGTTTTATGAAATTTTTAATTTAAACGCTGATGAGAGTGGTTTCGCGTTTGATGATATCTGCGATGCTGGTTTCGCTTAATATTTTAAGCGTAGCGTCCCTTACATCAACAAATACATCCCTTATGCCGCAAGTGCTTTCCTGATGGCACTCATCACATTTGTGGTAAAAGTTTAAGCTGGCACAAGGCACCATTGCAATAGGGCCATCGGTTATACGCATGATACTTACCAGGAATATTTCTTTGGGATCGCGGTTAAGACTGTAGCCACCGCCGGCACCTTTTTTACTGTACAGAAACCCTGCATTGCGCAAATCAAGCAGTATTTGCTCCAGAAACTTCTTGGGGATCCGTTCAATTTCGGCAATCTTCGAAATTTGCATAGGCGGCTGGTCCATGTTTTTGCCAAGAACCACCAGTGCCTTTATAGCATACTTAGTTTTTTTTGAAAGCATTTTCTAAAATAAAACTCACAAAGGTAAATAAAGATATTCTCTAAATTAACTATTTTTTCGAGTAATATTATAGATTATATAGAAAGGATATTTTATACAGACATTGTTATATAAAAGTTACAACTGATGCCTGTCTGAATGACCGAGGCTTTTACCCGGGTTTACCTTATCACGAACAGCCTGTTTTAGCTCTTTGATTTCCGGGAAATGGCCATCACGCTTGCGGTCAAACAGTGTTTCTTCATCAACGGTTATCGTATACCTGCCGCTTACTTCACTTGGTTTTAAGGTAACACCATTTACATCATCGGTGAATGTTGTAAGCAGTTCCTGCGCCATGTAAGCGGCGCGCATCATCCAGTTGCATTTAGGGCAATATTCAATAGTTATGGTTGGTTTCATTCTGTTGTTATCGGTTTCTTTACTACAATAAATCTTTCTTCGGTATGGGTACTTAAAACATCAAGTTCATCACCCACCGAAATTATGCCGGTATTTTCATGTACCAGATTTTGCCCAAACATGATCTTGTTGTTTTTCATGCGATAGGAGGCAAGGGTTTTTAAAGGCTCCTTGGCTTTTACAGCTGTGTGCTGATCAATAGTAGTAAGCACACAGCGTGCACAAAGCTTTGCCCCGTAAAAGGTTATGCCTGCTATTTCAATCTCATTCATCAGGTCTTCGCTATAAGCTTCGCCTCCGGTAAAAACTATGTTTGGCCGAAAGCGGTTCATTGGCAATGGCAACGTCATCCGTTTGTTAAGATCATCAAGCGAAGCCTGCCCGATGAGCAGGAAAGGATAGGCGTCGGCAAATGACGTGATCATACCGGGTTTTGCGTAGCGTTGGTCAACTTCGCGCTCGCTGTCGTCGGGCATGTGAACGAGGCGGCATTTTATATTGAGCGCCTGGCTGAACCACCGGTCAAATTCTTCATTCACGTATTGCCCCATACAGGTATCATCCCAAACTGCAAACTGCTGCAAGGATTTTCTTTCGCCATTAAATGGAATTAATAATGATCCGCCCGAATGATGATGTACAGCTATACCATCAGTTTCTACTGTGGTTTTGATCAGAGCCATCTGCGGAAACTCACGCTGGGTTATAAAGTGCCCGTGTTCATTAACCAGCATCCAACGCCTGTCGTGTTGTAAACCACGGCGGGTAACCTCCGCATTTTGCACAGCAACGCCGCTCAATGATTTGATAGGGTAGATGTATAATTCGCTTACTTGTAGCATGGGGTAAAAATAAATAAAAGAACCATGATTTTCAGGATTAGACGATTTCATGATACCTAAACCAGAAATTATAATCTTGATAATCCTTCAGTCCTAAAAATCATGGTTCTTTTTCACAATCGATTGCAATATCGATTTTTAATTAATATAATTGTTTTATCCAATCTAAAAACCAATTTATAATTATGCCATTAAGTAATATAAACGGCAAGGCTAAGGCTAATAATACCTATGATGCCATTGTAATAGGGTCAGGCATCAGCGGTGGCTGGGCAGCAAAAGAGTTATCCGAACTTGGCTTAAAAACCATTATGCTTGAACGGGGCCGAAACTTTGAGCACATTAAAGATTATAAAACTGCTAATCAGGACCCCTGGGACCGACAACATGCCGGTTCGCCAACCCAAGCCCAGCGCAAGCAACGCCCGGTGATCTCACGCAACTGGGGAGCGACCGAACCCATTATGGATTACTGGACTGACGAACAGGCCGCACCATATACCGAGATTAAACCGTTTAACTGGTGGCGTTCATACCAGCTTGGCGGTCGCTCCATTTTATGGGGCAGGCAAAGCTACCGCTGGAGTGATTTTGATTTTGAAGCAAATGCCAAAGATGGTTGGGCCATTGACTGGCCTATTCGATATAAAGACCTTGCACCCTGGTATGATCATGTAGAGAAATTTGCAGGAATCAGCGGCTCATTGGAAGGCTTACCGCAACTGCCCGATGGTCATTATTTACCGCCGATGGACATGAACGTGGTTGAAAAGGATGTTGCTGCCCGGATCAAGAAAAACTATAACGGAGCAAGGCATATGATTATTGGTCGTTCCGCGAATTTAACAGCCGCAATTCCAGGACGTACGGCCTGCCAATTCAGGAACCGGTGCTGGGAGGGTTGCCCTTTTGGAGGATACTTCAGCACGCAATCATCAACTTTGCCTGCAGCTTTGGCAACCGGCAATTTAACGGTCAGGCCATTTTCTATCGTTACTAAGATATTGTATGATAAGGATACAAAAAAAGCCAAAGGGGTAGAGGTGCTTGATGCCGAAACCAACCAAACTTATGAGTATTATTCAAAGATAGTTTTTGTAAACGCCTCTGCTTTGAACAGCGCCTGGGTTTTGATGAATTCTGCTACGGATATTTGGCCGGATGGCTTAGGCAGCAGCAGCGGTGAACTTGGGCACAACATTATGGATCACCATTACAACCTTGGCGCAAGCGGCCTGGTTGAAGGTTTTGAGGATAAATATTATTATGGTCGCCGGGCTAACGGTATTTATGTTGTGCGCTTTGCCAACCTGTTTGGTGATAAACGTGATTACCTGCGTGGTTTCGGTTACCAGGGAGCGGCAAGCCGTATGGGATGGAGCCGTGAGATTGCTGAATTGAACATTGGAGCCGACTATAAAGACGCACTTACCGAGCCAGGTCCGTGGACTATAGGCTTAAGCGGTTTTGGTGAATTGCTGCCTTATCACGAAAATAAGATTACCCTTGATAAAACCCGCAAGGACAAATGGGGGTTGCCTATTTTAGCGATGGATGCTGAGATCAAAGAAAACGAAAAGAAAATGCGCTTTGATATTGTAAGAGAAGCCAAAGCGATGCTTGAAAGTGCTGGTGTAAAAAACGTTGAAACGCATGATCGCGGTCATAACGTTGGCGATGGGATCCACGAAATGGGTACAGCGCGGATGGGGCGTGACTCTAAAACTTCGGTGCTTAATGGAAACAACCAGGTATGGGATGCCAAAAACGTGTTCGTTACCGATGGTGCAGCTATGACCTCAGCGGCATGCCAAAATCCATCGTTAACTTATATGGCTATGACGGCCCGCGCTGCTCATTTTGCAGTAGATGAATTGAAGAAAGGGAATTTATAATAATTGGGTGATTAGTGAGCGGTTGATTAGGTGAATGGTTCAGTTCTATTTTTCCTAAAGGCTAACCACTCACTTAATCAACCCAATCAACTATTCACCAAACAGTAACCACTCACTTAATCAACATAATCAACCACTCACTAGCTATGAAAAAACTACTTACCATTTGCCTTTTAATAGGCACACTAATAAGCCAGGTACTTGCTAAAGATAAAGTACTGATATTTTGTAAAACCGCGGGTTTCCCTCATAAATCAATAGCGGTCGGCGTAACTGCAATAATTAAACTGGGGCGGGAAAATAATTTTGATGCAGACAGCACCACTGATGCCGCGAGGTTTACCATAGATAATTTAAAACAATATAAGGCGGTAATATTTTTAAACACCACCGGCGATGTTTTAAATGATGCCCAACAAACTGCATTTGAGCAATATATTAAGGCTGGCGGTGGTTTTGTTGGCGTACATTCCGCAACAGACACCGAGTATGAGTGGCCATGGTATGGTAAACTGGTAGGGGCTTATTTTAAAAGTCATCCAAAACAACAGGAAGCAATATTACATGTGGTCGACCGTAATTTTATTGCCACTAACCATCTGCCTGAAACCTGGAAGCGATGGGACGAATGGTATAACTATAAATGGATAGGTGATGATCTGCACGTACTAATCAAAATAGATGAGAAAAGCTACATCGGTGGCGAAAACGGTGATAATCACCCAATGGCCTGGTATCATAATTTCGCTGGCGGCAGGGCCTTTTATACCGAGTTAGGTCATACTGATGAATCATATGCTGATCCATTATATTTGAACCATCTGTTAGGTGGTATTAAATATGCAATGGGTTGGAAGAAGTAGTTTGAACCGGGATTTGGGGAGATTTTTGAGATTTCCCGGATAACGTGCAATAGAGAGGGCTCACGAATTATCGTGAGCCCTCTCTATTTAAGTAAGAAAATCCTTAATCCCCTAAATCATGGTTCAGAAATTACGCATGTTGTATCGCTTCAACGAGTGCCTTATTGTGCTTATATCTGAATACAAAAGGGAAAACAATTGCAATTACAAGAGCATAACCGGCAAACGTAAGCCAGATCCCATGCCAGTCTTTGCCACCGCCGGGCAGCAGAAAGAAGTGATCGATAATAAGTCCGCTTGCAATACTTCCGAAAAAAGCCCCGAACCCGTTTACCATCATCATAAACAAGCCCTGTGCGCTCGCTCTGATATCAGGAGTGGCCTGTGTTTCAACAAACAAAGATCCAGATATATTGAAGAAATCGAATGCCATGCCGTAAACAATGCATGATAAAACAATCATCCATAAACCACCGGCCGGATCTCCAAAGGCAAAAAGACCAAATCTCAATACCCAAGCAAGCATACTGAACAACATCACATACTTGATGCCGAATTTGCGCAGGAAGTACGGGATCAGTAAAATGAAAAACGTTTCAGAGAACTGCGATATCGACATAATTATAGCCGGATATTTAACACCAACAGAATCTTTGTAGATGGCTATATTTTTAAAATCCTGTATAAAGGTATCGCCATAAGCATTGGTAAGTTGTAACGCCGCTCCCAAAAGCATGGAAAAGGCGAAAAAAATAGCAAACTTTGGGTCTTTAAATAATTTGAAAGCATTCAACCCTAAAGAGTCGACAAATGATTTATTGGTTGTTTTTGTGGAAAGCGGCGGGCATTTAGGAAGACTAAAAGAATAAATGCCAAGTGCAAGGGCTACGGCCGATGCAATATAAAACTGGTTGGGAGAGGTTTCATTATGCGTGAGACTCACTGTCCACAACGCAGCTATGAACCCGATAGTTCCCCAAATCCTGATAGGGGGGTAATCTTTAACTACATCTTTGTTATTACTTTTTAACGCCGAATATGCTACTGTTATTGATAGTGAAAGGGTTGGCATATAAAAGATCATGTTGATCAGCATTACCCAGAAAAAGGCGGAAGGACTGGTAATTAAAGGCAGGGTAAATAAGGATGCCGCCCCTAAAATATGCATGATACCGTAGAGCTTTTCAGCATTAATAAATCTATCGGCTATAATACCGGTAAGGGCGGGCATAAATATTGCCGAAATACCCATGGTACTGAAGATAGCCCCAAATTGTGCGCCCGACCAATGTTTATCCTGGAACCAGTATGCACCAATGGTAAGCAACCAGGCACCCCAGATAAAAAATTGCATAAAATTCATCAGTATTAAGCGGAACTTAATATTCATACGGTACCTTGTTTAAATAATTTTAGTCAGTGTTAAATTAAAAGTGGAAAGTAGTGAAATAAATGTAAATCAGAAAGCTACAAGTGTAGAAATTACGATTGTTAAACAGAAACCCGGGGTTGGATTTCTGTTTAATATTATTATTTGTGATAAATTATCTTTTAGCAAATCCGAAATCTCAAATCCGATTTCCGAAATCACTAAGACGCTTTACGTTTATTTAGTTCGTCGCGGATCTTTGCCGCTTTTTCGTATGATTCTTCGGCGAGGGCTTCCTGAAGTTTGGTTTTGAGCTCTTCAGTACTGATAGAAGCATAGCCACTTACGGATGCACTAACCGATTTCTCCTCTGGTGCTTC
This sequence comes from Mucilaginibacter sp. R-33, assembly GCF_049949235.1. Taxonomy (NCBI): domain Bacteria; kingdom Pseudomonadati; phylum Bacteroidota; class Sphingobacteriia; order Sphingobacteriales; family Sphingobacteriaceae; genus Mucilaginibacter; species Mucilaginibacter sp. R-33. The sequence continues at coordinate 2,308,635 of NZ_CP188089.1, read as the reverse complement.
ATTGATATTCTCTAAATACACAAAGTCATTACCTTCGATAACGATACCCGCAGTTGAAAGGATAAATTCATAAGTGAAGATAGGGCAGTCAAAACGCACCGCTACAGCAATGGCATCAGAGGTGCGGGCATCTATCTCTACAGAGCGTTTTCCATCACTACAAACCAGCTTAGCATAAAAGATCCCATCAACCAGGTTGTAGATAATTACTTCCTGAACTTCAATTTGGTAAGCCTGAGCGAAACTTTTAAACAGATCGTGCGTAAGCGGGCGGCTTGGGGTCATTTTTTCTATTTCGATAGCGATAGCCTGGGCTTCAAAGCTTCCGATGATAATAGGCAAGCGACGACGGCCGCTAACCTCGCCCAAAACAAGTGCGTATGCGCCTGATTGGGTTTGACTGTATGATAAGCCGACAATATCAAGCTTTATTTTTTTCATGTTATTCCCCATCACACCTGTATTTATGCTGAAGCTTTATATTCTTTAACGGCTGCTATTAATTTAGGGAGTACTTCAAACGCGTCGCCTACAATTCCGTAATCGGCTACCTTAAAAAACGGCGCTTCCGGATCTTTGTTTATGACTACAATAACTTTTGATGAACTTACCCCTGCCAGGTGTTGAATAGCACCTGAAATTCCGACTGCAATATACAAATTTGGACTGACAGCTATACCGGTTTGTCCAACGTGTTCGCTATGCGGTCTCCACCCTGCATCCGATACAGGTTTTGAGCATGCGGTGGCCGCGCCTAAAAGTTCAGCCAGTTCTTCTATCAGGCCCCAGTTTTCCGGGCCTTTCAAACCACGGCCTCCTGATACCACAATTTCTGCATCGGGCAAGGAAACCTTATCGGTTGAACGAACGATTTCTTTGATCATGGCCTTGAAATCGGATGCTTTGGTTTCAACGCTGAAATCCTCAACCTGGGCAGCGACGCCTGCTTCTACAACTTTGTAAGAGTTAGGTATAAGCGCGATGACTTTAATTGCCGAAGTAAGTTCAACAATTGCAAATGCTTTACCTGAAAATGCTGTTTCTTTTACTTTAAACGAGCCACCAGCCTGTTCAGGTAATGCTACCGCTCCATCGGCAACACCGGCTTCCAGTTTAACACCTATACGGGGCGCCAAGCCACGGCCCGAAAATGTGTTTGATAATACCACAACAGCCGAGCCTTCTTTTTTTGCTGCTTCGGCTATAACGGAGGCATAGGCCTGGTTTACAAATTCTTTTAGCTTATCACCGGAAACATTGAGCACTTTGTTTGCGCCGTATTTTCCCAATGTGGCCAATTCGGCGGTATCAACATTACCTATTGAAACAGCGGTAACGGAAGTATTATTTTGATCGGCAATGGCGCGGGCATAAGAAACGGCTTCAAAAACTGATTTTTTGAATTTGCCCCCGGTATTTTCCGCATATATTAAAACTGACATATTTATCTGTTAACGATTAGATCATAATTATATAACACGTGCTTCGGTATGTAGCAGCTCAACCAGTTTAGCAGTATCATCGGCAGGGATAAGCTTCACCTGGCCGCGCGGGGCAGGTGTTTCATAACTAATGATCTCCGAAAATGTTTTTACCTCAACTGGTTCAACAACTGTAAGTGGCTTGGTCCGCGCCGACATAATACCGCGCATATTGGGTATTTTGGGTTCGGCCACCCCTTCGGCTGTACCGGCTACAAAAGGATAGGGGATAGTTAAAACTTCTTTACCACCTTCAATCTCGCGCTCAACGGTTACCTCTGTGTCGGCGGCATCTAATTTTTTAATGATGGATACGGATGGCAGATCAAGCAGTTCGCCAAGCATACCGGCAACTTTTGATCCATTATAATCAATAGATTCACGACCTGTCAGGATCAGATCAAAAGGATTCGATTTTACATATTGCGCAATCTGATACGCTACATACCAGGCATCGTGCGGTTTAGCACTTATTCGTACCGCGTCGGTAGCGCCAATGGCCAGGGCTTTACGTATAGTGGCTTCTGTATTGGCTTCCCCAACATTTATTACAGTTACTGTCCCTTTACCGCCGTCGGTTAGTTCAATGGCGCGGGCAAGTGCAATTTCATCATAAGGGTTAAGTATAAACTGAACCCCGTTTGTATTAAATTGCGTGTTATTATCAGTAAAAGTTATTTTTGTGGTGGTATCAGGAACATTACTTACACATACCAAAATCTTCATATCAATAGGTTTTTGCAAATTTAGTTAAAAAAGATAGAGTTTAAAATGGAGTTAAGCAGATTGAATAAGCTGTTGGAATTTATAAAAAATGAACCGGATGATGAGTTTCTGAAATATGCCCTGGCAACAGAATATCTGCGTATGAATGAGACAGATAAAGCACTCGCTTATTATGAAGACCTGGTAAATAACCACCCCGGCTATACAGGTACCTATTATCATTTGGGTAAGCTTTATGAAGCGCTAAACCGAAAAGATGACGCCATTAAAACTTATGAAACCGGTATGAAAGTGACAAAAGAAAAGCGTGATAATCATGCTTTTTCTGAATTGCAGGCAGTATACAGGCAAGCAATGGGTTTTGAAGAAGACGATGACGATTATTAGCCTTTAGGGTTCATAGTTGATGGTAAATGCAAGATGACCTTTTGATTTTAGTTTTATAAACTAAATAAGTTTACTTGTAATATTTGATATTAGGCTATAACCATGGTCTTAAGAGCCATCACCATGAACTATGAACCATCAACTTGAACTTTTTTAAAGAATGAAAAAACGGCAACTATTATTTCTGCGGGATGTGCTAATTTATACTTTTACCGCTTTTGGCGGGCCGCAGGCCCACATTGCTGTTTTACTGCGCGAGTTTGTTGAAAAACGAAAATATATTACCGAAGATGAGTTGATGGAGCTTAATGCCTTATCGCAGGTATTGCCCGGCCCTTCGTCAACCCAAACGCTGGTTGGGATAGCCTGGAAAGTGGGCGGACTTAGGCTGGCTATTATTACATTTTTAATTTGGATCCTGCCCTCGGCCACTATTATGTGTATGGCGGCTATCAGCTATAGTATGGTTGCTAATAAGGCCAAATTTGCTCATGTAATCAGTTATGTACAGCCTATAGCGGTAGGCATAGTTGCTTATGCCACTTATACATTTGCCAATAAATTTTTGAAGACCAGGGTCAGCACCATGCTGGCTATTGGTTCACTGATCGTGACACTCATCCTTCAAAATGCTTATGCTTTTCCGATACTTATATTGCTCGGCGGCATTATATCATCGGCCATGGAAACCCAGCAGCATGAAAACGAATTGAGGGTAAAGCTGTATTCAAATGTAAACCCTAATAAAGTAGCATACTTTATAGGGATCCTGCTTTTTTTTGCTGCTTTAGGGGCGGTTGTAAATCAAACGTCCCCATTAAGTTTACCAATCCGTTTATTTGAAAACTTTTACCGCAACGGCATCCTTATTTTTGGAGGAGGACAGGTGCTGGTACCGCTCATGTATACCGAATTTGTTGAGGTTAAGCATTACTTAAGCCGGTCGGAGTTTTTGTCGGGTTATGCCTTGCAGCAGGCTTTGCCCGGGCCTACATTTTCATTTACTTCGTTTTTGGGCGGCATAACGCTTGGCAACAAGGGATACAGCATTTGGGGGCAGGTAATTGGGAGCCTGGTTGCTGTTATTGGCATCAATACACCAGGCCTTATCCTTATCCTGTTTATTGTGCCGTTTTGGGAGGATTTGAAGAAGATTACACGTATCAAAAACTCACTGAGCGGTATAAATGCAGTAGCTGTAGGTTTTATGGCTACTGCGCTGATTTTACTGGTAAGGCCTTTTGGCTTAAATTGGACAGCCTATGCCTTAATGATCGGCACCTTCCTGGTGCTGCATTTTACCAAAATAAAAACACCGATAGTGATCATTATCGGTGTGGTTTTAGGAATAATATTTTGATTTGTGATTTTGCATTTTTGATTTCGGATATTGTCTTTAAATAAATCCGAAATCGAAAATCCCACATTCGAAATGAGATTAAAACGGAGGTTCATCATCTATGTCGTCCATTCTTGATGGACGTATAATGAAGTTGCTCTGCTTTTCAAAATCCTGCGAAGGGGCAAGGCCTGCGAAAGCGTTACCTGAGGGAGGGGGGAAGCCATCCATACCTTCTTCAAGATTTGTGAACTTAACATATTTGCCCACAAATTTAAGTCGAACAGTACCCGTTTCACCGTTACGGTGTTTGGCTATAATTACCTCGCCCACACCCTGGGTTGGATTACCGTCCTCATCTTCGGTCAGGCCATAATATTCTGGACGATAGAGGAATAATACCATGTCGGCATCCTGCTCAATTGCGCCCGATTCACGTAAGTCTGAAAGCATTGGCCTTTTTGAGTTGCCCGGCCGGCTTTCAACCGCACGGCTTAACTGTGACAGTGCGATTACCGGCACACTGAGCTCCTTGGCAACTGATTTTAAAGCACGAGAAATGCTACTGATTTCCTGCTCACGGTTGCCCCCGCCACCTTTGCCTTCAGCCTTGCCATGCATCAGTTGTAAGTAGTCGATGATGATTAACTGGATATCATACTGTGATTTTAAGCGGCGGCATTTTGCCCTGAACTCGAAGATGTTGAGGGCAGGGGTGTCGTCGATAATAAATGTTGCTTTTTCAAGCCTGCCAATTTTGGAGTGTACCTGCTGCCATTCCCATTCTTCAAGCGTGCCTTTACGGATCTTTTCCTGCTCAATTTCTGCCTCGCCAGCTATCAAACGGTTAACTAACTGTACAGATGACATCTCCAGCGAAAATACAACAACAGGTTTGTCAAAATCAACTGCTGCATTACGGGCACAGCTTAATACAAAAGCTGTTTTACCCATCGCCGGACGAGCAGCAATGATCACCAGATCTGATTTTTGCCAGCCTGAGGTCATCCGGTCAAGGTTGGTAAAGCCAGAGGCAACACCTGTTAAACCATCTTTTTTATCCTTTAGGGCTTCAATATCGCGCAGGGCCTCATGAACAAGATCGTCCATATTACGGGCATCGCGGCGTAAATTACTTTGGGCTATTTCAAACAGGTTTTTTTCAGCCATATCCAGCAGGTCGAATACGTCGGCAGTATCCTCATATGCATTGTTGATCACCTCTGTAGAAATGCGGATAAGTTCGCGCTGGATAAATTTTTGAATGATGATGCGCGAATGGAATTCGATATTGGCGGCTGATGCAACGCGGCTTGTAAGTTCAGTGATATAGTAAGCACCGCCAACCATTTCCAGCTCGCCCAGCCTGCGCAATTCGGCAGTCACGGTAAGGATGTCTACAGGCTGTGTTTTTTCAAACAGGATTTTTATTGCAGAAAAAATCTTTTGGTGATTGGTTTGATAAAAAACTTCGGGTTTTAAAACATCTATAACAGATGAGAGCGCATCTTTCTCCAGCATAAGGGCGCCCAAAACGGCTTCCTCCAAATCTGTAGCCTGTGGCTGCAATTTGCCACCTGCAATGAATGGCGTTGGATTGGGGATCCGGCCGCGGCGTTCAAAAGTATTCGGCTTGTTATACTGGTTGTTATTCTCAAAACTCATAAGGGTACAAAAATATACAAAAAATGGTTCGGCAGGCAAAGGAAACACCTAACATAGTGTATCGGCATTTTAAAATAATCATACACAGGGCGATAATTTTAAGGTTTTTAATAAACACCTCGGTGTTGATAACTTTTTAGTGGAATTTGGGCAAGTTGATTTTCAGGTAATTGAGCCAATGTTAATAAAGTTTTGAAGTGTTGATAGCATTCGCATTCAAATGTTGTTAAACCCAAAAGGGTTATCAGTTCAATAACGGCTTAATCAATTAATATAGCTACTTTTGCCAAAATTTAAATAATAAAATGGCATTTAATTCAAGGCCTCAGCGCGAAAGCAATCAAATGGTTTTTGGTATCAGGGCGGTAGTGGAAGCGATCCGTTCGGGTAAAGAGATTGAGGCGTTATTTATACAGCGAGGCATAGGCGGTGGTTTGATACAGGAGCTTAAAGAACTAATGAACGAGTATCAGATAAGTGCACAGCAAGTCCCTGTTGAGAAACTGAACCGTATTACCCAAAAAAATCACCAGGGAGTTATAGCTGTGATTTCGCCTATCGTTTATCAAAAGATAGAGAACATCATTCCCGAAGTATTTGAGAGGGGGGAAACGCCGTTAATTTTAGTTTTAGACAGCATTACTGATGTGAGGAATATGGGTGCCATTGCCCGTACTGCCGAATGTGCAGGTGTGCATGCTATCGTGATCCCGGCCAAAGGCTCGGCGCAGATAAATCCTGATGCCATTAAAACATCGGCTGGCGCATTATACAAAATCCCTGTTTGCCGGCATGATAATTTTATGCAAACTGTACGGTTCCTCCAGGAATCGGGCCTGCAACTGGTTTGTTGCACCGAAAAAACACAGGACAATATTTACACTCCGGATTATACAGTACCTACGGCCATCGTCATGGGATCGGAAGAAGATGGAATTCGTAACGAGATCATCCGGATCTCCGACCACCTGGCCAAGATCCCTATGTTCGGCGAAATTGAATCGTTGAATGTATCGGTATCAACCGGGGTGATTTTGTATGAGGCGATAAGGCAGCGTACGGCGTAAGTGGGTAGTAAATGGTTGTATTAGGTGGGTAGTTAGAATGCACTATGCCGTTGAATATTATTGAATATGTTGTTGATTAGACGAACAAGAAGTAACCACTCTCCATTCACCTAATCAACAACTCACTAAATACTAAATATACTTCGTCCCGAACTTATTCTTTACATCAGCCACAACCTGTTTGATGTTCTGTTCCTGGTCGCGGGGGCAAATGAGCAGGGAGTTGTTTGATTCTACCACGATATAATCATGCAGGCCCTGCAATATTACCAGTTTTTCGCCCGGCACGTTTACCATGCAGTTTGAAGAATCATACATGATCACTTTTTCGGCGGGGATAACGGCATTGCCTACATAATCCTTTTCGGCAAGGTCATATATTGATGCCCAGGTACCCAGATCGCTCCACCCAAAATCCGAAGGTAATACATACACATTATCTGCTTTTTCCATAATGCCGTAATCTATCGAGATATTAACGCATTGCTGGTAAGCCTTGTGTATATAAGACTTTTCATCGTCCGAGTTATAAACCGGTTTTGCATCAGCAAAGATCTCATGCATTTCGGGCAGATACTGATTAAAGGCCTTAACAATAGTTTTGGCCGACCAAACAAAGATGCCGGCATTCCATAAAAAGTCGCCGCTTTGAATAAAGGTTTTAGCTATTTCAAGAGTTGGTTTTTCGGTAAAGGTTTTTACCTTATGAAACTCATCATTGATGACGTTATCAGTGTATTGGATATATCCGTAACCGGTATCTGGCCTTGATGGTTTAATGCCCAGGGTTATCAGGTAGTCATTTGAAGCAGCGGTCTGCAATGATTTTTCGATAGCGGCAACAAAAGCATCTTCATCCAGGATCTGCTGATCAGAAGGGGCTACAACAATAGCGGCATCGGGGTTAAGGCTTTCAATTTTAAAACAGCCATAGGCAACACAAGGTGCCGTATTACGCATTACCGGTTCGGTAAGGATCTGCTGATCCTCCATATCGGGCAATTGTTGTTTTACCAGTTTGGTGTAGTTTTCGTTAGTAACAACGTAAATATTTTCTTTGGGGCAAACTTTCAGGAAGCGTTCGTAGGTGTTTTGAATCAGGGTTTTACCGGTACCAAGTATATCTATAAACTGTTTGGGGTGCGATGTACGGCTTATCGGCCAAAAGCGGCTTCCAATCCCTCCAGCCATAATTATCGCATAATAGTTTTTATTCATGAGCAAGTAAAGAATTTTAATTTGGTATATCGACCGTAAAAATGTGTAATAATTTGTTAATTATCCATTAAGTGTAGCTAAATAATTTAACGGTGGGCATAACCACAAATTTGTCTGGTTCTTTAAATAAACAAGCGATGAAATTGTTTTTCATCTAATCATCATTTTTGCATAAAATTTAAAAGTAAATCCATCGTTTATTTAGAAAATTTTGTTACTTTAAACTTTTAAATACAATTTAAGAATTTGTTAAAATAATGATAGAAACAAAGAAATCGCTATTTGACAATCTCCAGAATTTTTTCGGGTTTGATAATTTTAAGGGAGAACAGGAAGCGATAATAACCAACATCCTGGCCGGTAATGATACATTCGTTATTATGCCTACTGGTGGCGGCAAATCGATGTGTTATCAGTTACCAGCTTTGATGAGCGATGGCACGGCAATCGTAATTTCGCCATTGATAGCCCTGATGAAAAACCAGGTAGATCAGCTCAGGGCGTTTGGAGGATCAGATAGTATAGCCCATTTTTTAAATTCATCACTTACAAAATCAGAGATAGGCAAGGTTAAGGAAGATGTACTGGCAGGGAAAACCAAGTTATTGTACGTAGCCCCCGAATCGTTAACCAAGCAGGAAAATATTGATTTCTTACGCCTTAACCACGTTTCATTCGTGGCGGTAGATGAAGCACATTGCATTTCGGAGTGGGGGCATGATTTCAGGCCCGAATACCGAAAAATACGCCAGGTGATCAGTAATATAGGCGAAAATATCCCCATAATTGCTTTAACGGCCACAGCTACTCCAAAAGTTCAGCAGGATATTCAAAAAAACCTGCAAATGAATAACGCAACCGTATTTAAATCGTCATTTAATCGCGGTAACCTCTTTTATGAAGTTAGGGCCAAGCGTAACGTAATAAAAGAGATTGTAAAATTTGTAAAACAAAACCAGGGCAAGTCGGGAATTGTTTATTGCCTTAGCCGCAAAAAGGTTGAGGAAGTAGCCGAGGCACTAAATCTTAACGGCGTAAGGGCATTGCCCTATCATGCAGGGCTTGATCCTAAAGTGCGTGCAGAAACGCAGGACAAATTCCTGATGGAAGATGTCGATGTTATTGTTGCTACGATTGCATTCGGTATGGGTATTGACAAACCCGATGTTCGCTACGTTATACACCATGATGTGCCTAAAAGTATGGAAGGCTACTACCAGGAAACAGGAAGGGCCGGGCGTGACGGAGGAGAAGGTGTTTGCGTGGCTTTTTATTCGGAAAAGGACATTGACAAGCTCCAGAAATTTATGAAAGACAAGCCTGTTTCGGAACGTGAAATAGGTACTCAGATACTAAAGGAGGTTATCGATTATTGCGAGTCGTCGGTTTGCCGCCGTAAACAATTATTGCATTATTTTGGCGAAAACTTTAATGAAGCAGGCTGTAATAACATGTGCGATAATTGCTGCACCCATAAAGAACATTTTGATGGGGAGGAGCACCTGCACAGGGCATTAAGTTTGATTAAGCATATTGGCGAAAAGTTTGACGACCACCATATCCTCAGCATATTAATGGGTGAGGAAAATGCTCAGATCAAAAATTATGAGCATGATCAGCTTGACTATTACGGCTCGGGCAAAGAACAAGGTAAAAATCTTTGGAACTCGCTTTTAAGGCAGGCGTTACTCAATAATTACATTTCAAAAGACATTGATCAATACGGGCTTTTAAGGCTCACCAAAAGTGGCATAGGCTTTATTGAGAACCCGCACAGCATCCGGTTTGTTTTAAACAAAGTCATGGAAGCTACTGATGATGATAGTGACGATGACGGGCCAAAACAAAGCGGTGGGGCACTTGATACCCAGCTGCTGCAAATGCTTAAAGAGCTGCGTAAAAAGCTGGCCAAACAAAAAGGATTGCCACCGTTTGTAATATTCCAGGATCCTTCGTTAGAAGAGATGTGCACCCATTATCCGATCAACACCGAAGAGCTTAAACAAATTTCGGGCGTTGGTGCAGGCAAGGCGCTAAAATTTGGTAAACCTTTTACGGATTTGATCCAGAAATATGTAGAGGATAACGATATTGACCGGCCAATTGATATGGTGATCAAGAGTGCTGCCAATAAATCGGCGCTTAAAGTGTTCATTATCCAAAATATCGACAGGCATTTAAACCTTGATGATATTGCTGCTTCAAAAGGTCTTACTTATGAGGAGATCCTGAAAGAAGTTGAAACTATCGTTAACTCAGGAACCAAGCTCAATCTGAACTACTATATTGATGAGGTGATTGACGAAGATAAGCAGGAAGAAGTATTTGATTATTTCCGCACTGCAGAAGCCGACTCTATTGATGAAGCCTTAGCTGAACTGGGCAGTGATGATTACACCCGTGAAGAGGTGCAGTTAATGCGTATCAAATTCATGTCGGAGTTGGGGAATTAGGGGTGTAAAAGTTCTAACGCAGAAAGCCTTTAGATTAAATTCTGAAGGCTTTTTGCTTTTCCCCTGATTACCGCTGTTGGCTTTAACTTTATTTAGTTATGATCATAAATTCCGTACGCCTGTTCTTTGCCCTGTCTTCCTCTGTTGTATTGGATGCTATCGGTTGCGTTTCACCGTATCCTTTGTAAACAAGGCGGGTAGGGGCAATTCCTTTCGACACGAGATATTGATAAACAGACTTTGCCCTGTTTTCAGATAAGGTTTGGTTACCCTGGTGATTACCTGTATTATCTGTATGACCTGAGATCTCAATACGGGTAGTTGAGTTTATCCCTAAAAATTCAATGAGCTTGGCAAGTTCGGCTTTTGATTCCTTTTCAAGGTCAAACTTATTGGTATCGAAGAAAATATTTTTAAGGATTACCTTATTGCCAATTTCAATGGGTGATAACAGTGCCACAATGTTAAACGGGCTTTTAATCTTATAATTTTTAAGCGAAAAGTTTTCGGAATAAAACAGATATCCGCTTTTTGAAATATTAAGCGCATAGTTTTTGCCCGACGTTAGTGTGGCTAAAAAGTCCCCCTGTTCATCGTCACTGTAATCCTGGTAAACCGGCAAATTACTTTCCAGGTCAATAATCTCAATAGCAGCTTCAAGGGGGGCTTTCGTCTTTACGTCTTTAACAAAACCTTTAACATACGTTACTAAATGGGGCCGCAACTTTACAGGCAGCTCGAACTTATAAATATCATAACCGCCCAAACCCTTTAAATTATCCGATGAAAAGAAAGCATAATCTCCGGCGGCAGTTAATGATAAGCCGCCCTCATCACCACTGGTATTGATAGGATATCCAAGGTTTTCGGGTTTTTGCCATTTACCGTCTTTATCCATGCGGCTAACAAACAGGTCCTTGCTGCCTAAACCCGGCCAGCCATCGCTGCTAAAATAAAGTGTACTGTCATCAGGGTGAATAAACGGTGATAATTCATTGTAGGGGGTATTAATATTGGGGCCCAGGTTTTCAGGTTCGCCCCAGCCTTTTTCACCCAGCGTGCTTTTCCAAATGTCATAGCCGCCATAACCGCCTTTACGGTTGCTTACAAAATAAAGCGTGCGGCCATCGGCATTTATCGAGGGTTGAGATTCCCAGCCCGACGTATTTACCGGTGGGTTCAGGTCAACAGGTTTACCCCAGTCATTTCCCCGTTTTTGAGCAATATAAATATCACAACGGCCTAAACCGTCGGGGCGATTGCATCCCGTGAAAAACAGGTATTTACCATCCTGCGATATGGATTGCGCACCTTCGTTATATTTTTCAGTATTAATTTGGTTGCTTAAATAAGTGGCAGTATTCCACTTGCCATTTATCATTTCGCTTTTATAAAAATCTTCGTTGTTATTGATCTTTCGGGTAAATATCAACGTGCCTTCGTCGGCTGTAGCAACCGGGAGGTACTCGTCATTGGCAGTGTTTATTTCAGGGCCGATATTTATAGGTTTAAATGGCACAGGATGTGTCATCGCCTGGATGCTGAATTTGGCATCGGCAAGCAGTTTTTTTGCGTAGGTATTGTTTTGAGGGCTGATATCAGGGTAAGTAAGGTATTTTTCGAGATGTTGCTGAGCCTGTGCGTAGCTTGCATCGTGGATTTCCATTTCAGCGGCTTTGAGGTACACCCCCCGGTTAAATTCCGGACTAAGTGAAATTACTTTAGCGTATTGCTCAACAGCTGGCTTGTACATGCGCTTCATTCGGTACAGGTCGGCGAGTAATAACCGCGCTTCTATAAACTTTGAATCTTCGCTAATAGCTTTAAGCGAGTTTTGAATCGCCTCATCATAAAGATGTTCATCAAGCTTTTGATAAGCGGTAGCAAAATATTTTACAGCTTCTTTATTGGATGACGAATACCGGGTTTGCTGCTGGGCGCCAAGCAAAGCAGGTAAACACAATGCAAGCACCAATAATACTGCAATTTTCATTTGTAACTTAGGATAATTAATACCGTAAGTTACAAAGATTATGGAATATTCAGATACTTATGTGTTTGTAGTGAAATTTCCCACTGCGGGTTTTCTTTTACATAATCCACAATCAGCGGGGTCATTTCTTTGGATTTTGACCATTCGGGCTGCAGGTAAAGCTTACAGTCGGGCGATACCATTTTGGCGTGATATTCGGCCCATTCAAAATCGGATTTATTGAAAACGATCACTTTTAACTCGTGGGCACATTCGGCCACGTTTGGCGTAGGCGCTTTGAATTTTTTGGGTGAAAGGCAAATCCAGTCCCAATCGCCTGAAAGCGGATACGCACCTGAAGTTTCAATAAATGTTTTTATTCCCTTTTCGTGCAGGTTGTGGGTCAAATAATCAAGGTTGTAAATAAGCGGCTCGCCGCCGGTAACCACAACAGCTTTTGCAGGATGAAGGGCGGCGTTGCTCACAATTGTATCAGCCGCGGTAAGGGGATGCAACTCGGCATCCCAACTTTCTTTAACATCACACCAATGGCAACCTACATCACAGCCGCCAAGGCGAATAAAATATGCGGCTTTGCCCGTATTGTACCCTTCCCCCTGTATCGTATAAAACTCTTCCATTAAAGGAAGCAGCGTGCCGTCGTCTGGTATTTGGTGTGCCATAGTTATTTGAGGGTGCAAAGGTACTGAAATATAGGCGAAAGCTAAAAGGTGAAAGCCAAAAGGTTACACTAATATGGAAGTACCTTAATAAGGCGAAAGGTAAAAGGCCAAAGGTGAAAGGTCTTGGCTTTATCATCAAAGTACATTATAAAAAAAATAAAAGTACACGCTAAAATACCTTTTGCCTTTCACCTTTATCCTTTTGCCTTTTTTTATTTTCATTTATAATTGTTATAATTACTTTAATTTTAAGATAACCAATTAAATCCCTTTTCGTAAAATGCAATAACTGTATCGTTAACGCTTAATTTATATCCGGAGATGAAAAAGCTTTACCTTCCTTTATTTTTAATGGCAGTGCTTTGTTTTAGTTCATGTGTAGATATTGAAGAGCATTACGATTTTAAAAGCGACGGAACCTGTAAAGTTGCCTACGCCTTTGATATGAGTAGGGCAGTATCGGTATTGGTTAATTTGATGTCTGATTCGGTTAAGGAAACGCCTCAATTTAGTTTGGTTAAGGACACTACGCTTAACTTTTATAGTGCTATACCCGACAGTGCGCAGCAGAAACTAAAAACTGAAGAAGTTGAAATGGCCAAAAGCAGTGAGCTAACGGTGAATATGAACCTTAAAAAGAGTGTTATGAAAGTAACACTTAATCATACCGCCAAAAATGCAGCAGACCTGCAATATTATTTGCAAAATGTATCAAAAATTGCACTTAATACCCAGATAAGCGCTATCACCACCACCGATAAAACGAATAAGCCATTCGATGCGCGGCAAATGGTAGGAGGGCAGGACTACTACTCGTATGATATAACTCCTCATAAATTTTACCGCATCATTGATAAAGCTAAGTTTAACGCTTTTTTAAAGAAAACTCAGGCTACTTTTATGATGGCAAAGGCGATGCTGATCGACATGCCCTATAAGGTGATCCTGAGATTTGCTCACCCGGTAAAGAAGATCAATAATTCAAAGGCAATGCTCTCGGCCGACAGGAGGGAAGTTACGCTTGTTACCAGCATGGACGAGGTAATTAAAAATCCAAATGTGATGAATCTGAAAATTGATTTTTAAAATCGGTTGGCTCAATAAGATTCAGAAATGTTAGCGTAATGTTAGATTTTGAAATTTGCAGTGCATAACTTGTACTCATGAAATCTGACCTTGACCAAGTTATCGAATATTTTGAAGGTGAAAAACTTGCTCTTACATCTTCAATAAATAATTATCTTTTAGAAAAAGATTATCTGTATGCTCACTATCAACAGGAGGAGTTGTGGCGAATTGACAGGCAATTATCTCATTTGCATTATTTAAAGGATCCATTATATTTTAAAAAGCAAGAACTTGAAAGATTGAGGGACATGTTTAACAAATTTCCTGAGGATGACCGTGTAAGGTTCAGCTTCGGACGTAGAATAACTGAAAAGGAAGGTGAGATAAAAATAAGTGAGTCGAAAAGGTATTATTTTAATGATACTCAAGTACTTGACGATGCTTTATTTAATTTATACGAAGGGAAGTTTAAGAAATTCAAGCTCTGTCTAAATAAGCCAAGCGATCTATATATGTATTTTGAATTGAGTGCTGGAAACATGCTAAATATTTTCATGAGTTCGCAAGAGATAATGGAAATGTATGGATATGATAAAGAGAATTATGATGACGAAGACAACGAACGGGAGCTTTTTATCTTAAAAAAGATGGGATTTGAAAAAGTGGGCGAGTCAGAGTGGATCGTTTATTTTTTTGATATGAATGATTTTAAGGATGCTACGGCAGTGAAAATATTATTATCGCGTATCGCATATGAGGTTTTTGGTTTATTACAAGGAAGCGAGTATCTCCAAGCTTCGCTCGAATATATTTCATAAGCTGGTCAAATGAAGTGGCATAAAATTGAACCAAGTTCGGATATCAGCAACCCATTTATAAAAAAGGCTAAGGCAGGCAGCAAGAATATTTGCCTCGTAAATTTTGAAACTAAGCTTTATGCAGTATCTGCTAAATGTCCTCATGCCGGAGCCGATTTAAGCGAAGGCTTGTGCGTGAGGAAGCTGATTGTTTGTCCATATCATCGCTATACTTATAATCTTGAAACAGGAAAAGGTGGCGAAGGGCAAAATGATTTTATTGAAACTTATCCTGTGGAAGTAAGGGAGGATGGAGTGTACGTTGGCGTAGCCTCTATTTGGGATAAGTTGAGAGGATTTAAGTGAGGGGTTGATTAAGTGAATGGAAAAAAGGAACCATTCACTTAATCAACCCAATAAACTACTCACTATTTATAAACCTCTTTATTAGCCGAAGCCAATGTGTTTTTAAGCAAACCGACAATGGTCATCAAGCCTACGCCCCCCGGTACAGGGGTAATCCATGATGATTTTGGTGCTACGTTTTCAAAATCAACATCGCCGTAAAGTTTAAAGCCCGATTTTGTTGTAGTTGAGGTTTCGCGGTTCATACCCACATCAACAACTACTACACCATCTTTAACCATATCGGCCGTAATGAAATTCTTTTTACCGATAGCTACGATCAGTATGTCTGCATCGAGGGTGAATTTTTTGATATCGGGTGTACGGCTGTGGCAAATGGTTACCGTACAGTTGCCCGGCGTAGTGTTGCGTGCCATGAGGATACTCATTGGCGAGCCAACGATATTGCTGCGGCCAACAACCACGCAATGTTTACCGGCAGTTTCAATACCGTATTCTTTAAGCATTAAAGTAATGCCGTAAGGCGTTGCCGGTATAAACGATGGTAAATTGCGCTGCATACGGCCCAGGTTAACCGGGTGAAAACCATCAACATCTTTACGGTGGTCGATACGCTCGGTTACTTTTTCGGGATCGATATGTTTTGGTAGCGGAAGTTGTACGATAATACCGTCGATATCAGAATCAGCATTGAGCTCTTCAACTTTTTTCAGCAGCTCTTCTTCAGTAACATCGTCTTCATAACGCACCAGCGATGATTTGAAGCCAACTTTTTCGCAGTTTTTCATTTTGCTGGCAACGTAAGTTTCGCTGCCGCCGTCATGACCAACCAATACCGCAACCAAATGTGGTTTACGGCCGGTTTTGCCTAAAATTTTAGCTGCTTCTTCAGCTATTTCTACCTTAAGTTTTTCTGAAACGTATTTTCCGTCTAAAAGCTGCATTGTTAAATGTTTTTAATAAGGTAATCGGGCAAAGGAGGTAAATTTAAATTTACCGGTTCCGATTTTAATCGTAGTCTTATAAAAGGCCTGTTATCCAGGGATAGTTTTGGTCCGTGATTTTGATTGATCTTGCTAATGATGCTTTCAATGGTTTCCGTTTTATTGTTCAGGAGCATTTCAAATATAGTTTTATTTGAGGCAGCATCTTTATTAAAAGCATCAATGTAAAACTTTGGTTCGTCGCGTTCGTACACAATCCATTTACCATAAACAAAGTCTCCTAAATGAATATGTTTAACAAGCCCTGTTACCGTAAAATATGTAACTAATCTGTACAGAATATGTTAATTTAATTCCCCTCAACGCCCTTAAGGAAATCGAGGGATTAGTCCAACTTCAAAACTGCCATAAATGCCGACTGTGGTATTTCAACGTTACCTACCTGGCGCATGCGTTTTTTACCTTGTTTCTGTTTTTCCAACAACTTGCGTTTACGGGAAATATCACCACCATAACATTTGGCGGTTACATCCTTACGTAAGGCTTTTACGGTTTCGCGGGCAATGATCTTGGCACCGATAGATGCCTGGATAATGATCTCAAACTGCTGACGTGGCAAAAGTTCTTTTAGCTTTTCGCAGATCTTTTTACCAAAATCGTATGAGTTACCGCGGAAGATCAGGGATGAAAGTGCATCAACAGGTTCGCTGTTTAAGCGGATATCAAGTTTTACTAAATCTGACTGGCGATAACCTATCTGATGATAATCAAACGAAGCATAGCCTTTAGAAATGGTTTTCAGTTTATCATAAAAGTCAAATACGATCTCGCCCATAGGCATCTCGAAGATCAGCTCAACACGCTCGGATGTAAGGTATGACTGGTTTACGATAGTACCACGTTTTTGAATACAAAGCGACATTACCGGGCCAACAAATTCCGATTTGGTAATGATGGTAGCTTTAATATAAGGCTCTTCTACAAAGTCAATTTTGCTTGGATCAGGAAGATCGGAGGGGTTGTTTACCGTAAACGAATCACCCTTGGTGGTATGAGCCAGATATGATACGTTGGGAACGGTAGTGATCACCGTCATGTTAAATTCACGCTCCAAACGCTCCTGGATGATCTCCATATGCAGCATGCCCAGGAAACCGCAACGGAAACCAAAGCCTAAAGCCGCTGATGATTCCGGTTCAAAAACCAACGACGCATCATTGAGCTGTAATTTAGCCATTGACTCACGAAGTTCTTCATAATCTTCAGTATCAACAGGGTAAATACCGGCAAATACCATTGGTTTTACTTCTTCAAAACCCTGGATCCCGACTTCGCAGGGACGGTCGACATGGGTAATGGTGTCACCAACTTTAACCTCTTTTGCTTCTTTGATACCGGATATGATATAACCTACATCGCCGGTTTTGATCACATCTTTAGCCAGGGGCCGAAGTTTCAGTGTACCAACCTCGTCGGCAAGGTATTGCTTTTCAGTAGCTACGAATTTTACTTTGTCGCCTTTACGGATCTCGCCATTTACAACCTTAAAATAAGCTATGATGCCACGAAATGAGTTGAACACCGAATCAAAGATCAATGCCTGTAGCGGGGCTTTGGGATCACCTACCGGAGCAGGTACACGCTCAACAATAGCACGCAGGATGTCATGTACACCCATTCCGGTTTTACCCGATGCAGCAAGGATCTCTTCACGTTTGCATCCTATAAGGTCAACTATCTGGTCCTTAACTTCCTCTGGCATAGCGCCCGGAAGGTCCATTTTATTCAGGATCGGGATAATTTCCAGGTCGTTCTCTAAAGCCAGATAGAGGTTTGAAATGGTTTGCGCCTGGATACCCTGTGCAGCGTCAACTATTAATAATGCACCTTCACAGGCAGCAATTGAACGTGATACTTCATATGAAAAATCCACGTGACCGGGGGTATCGATCAGGTTGAGCACGTATTTTTGTCCGTCAAGCACATAATCCATCTGTATGGCATGGCTTTTTATGGTAATACCGCGCTCGCGTTCCAGATCCATATCGTCAAGCAGTTGTGCCTGCGATTCGCGCTGGGTAATGGTGTTAGTATACTCTAATAACCTATCAGCAAGTGTGCTTTTGCCGTGGTCGATATGTGCTATAATACAAAAATTACGAATGTGCTCCATTGAACCGCAAAAATAACTTTTTAAACCGATAATTTGTATCGGCTAATAAATTAACTATTTTGAAATGTTCAATTTAAATAATATCCTACCAAAATGGCTATATCTGCTGGTGTAATAAATGATATTGAGGGTAAGCTAAACACTCATATTAAGAATGTAAGCCCGGTAAGCGGAGGTGATATTAATCAAGCCTGTCACTTACAAACCACGTCAGGTAATTTTTTTATAAAAATAAATAGCCTGCATAAATATCCGGGTATGTTTAAAAGTGAGGAGAGGGGTTTAGGTATTATCCGTAAAACAAATACAATAGCTGTCCCGAGGTTGTTTTACAGAGCGATACCGGTGATGAAAGCTATCTTATACTGCAATGGATTGAAGCAGGGCGCGGTGACATTATATCATCTCAAAAATTGGGCAGGCAGCTTGCGTCCATGCATTATTACACTGTTGCACAATTTGGGTTTGACGCAGATAATTATATGGGTTCGCTCCATCAAAGCAACAAACAGCACAATAGCTGGGCCCGGTTTTTTATTGAAGAAAGATTGCAGCCGATGGTTAAAATGGCTGTAAATAAAAGAGAACTTAATCAAACCGACAAGTGTCTGTTTGACGAGTTCTATAAAAAACTGCCGGATCTGTTTACAGAAGAACCGCCCGCATTGCTGCACGGTGACCTTTGGGGAGGCAATTATTTGATTGATACCGATGGCAAACCTTTCCTGATCGATCCGGCGGTTAGCTTCGGTAACCGGGAGTTTGATATTGCGATGACCATGCTTTTCGGTGGTTTTGACCGAGCTTTTTATGAGGCTTATAACCAGGAATTTCCGTTACAGCCTGGCTGGCAACAGCGTCTTAAACTTTGGAACCTTTATCCGCTGCTGGTTCACGTAAACCTTTTTGGCGGTGTGTACGCTAAACAGGTGAGGGTGAGTCTTTCGGTATTTATTTAGTTTGTGCCCTGTACAAATATTGGTGTTTCGGTTACTTTAACAATAAGTTTCCCGTTAACTGTTTTTAGTGTTGTTTTAACAACATTATCGGCACCTGTTTTTAGTGTATAAACATTTGCTTTAGCTGTACCAAGGTTAAGTGTATACGTACCTGTACGTGCCTGATAATCAGGAATGTTTAATACGTACATGCTTTGTAAACCTAATGAATACTTATCAACCAAAGGGTCGGTATTAATGGTGCCTGAGTAGGTATAGTTACCTATTAATTTTGATGTTTGCAATATAAAATCGGCAGCGGGCCTGCGTTTGCCATTTTCGGCTAAACCAGATGTAGCATATTGAACAGCAGCATTAGGAGCATCGTCAAAAAGCTGGTAATAAAATACACGTTGTATACCATGCCTGATGTAAAGGAGCGAAGTTCTTAAAATCCAATCTGCCTGTGTGTTTTTCGATGTCTTTTGCCCTACATCTAAAGCTCTCTGATAGCTTCCCTTGTTTATATCGTAGCCGGATTCGGTTACCCAAACAGGGATTGGTTTAACAAAAGAATTTGCATACTGAACAAACGAATCAGCAATTTGTCCCGCCATCGACAATTCCGGCGGCAGGCCAAACGTGGCAGACTGATGTGTTAAAATATCACCGTTATTGTTGTAATAGTGGTAGTTAATAATGTCAAAACAAAGATTGATACTGCCGTCGGCCCTGTAACCACGGTTGATGCGGCACCACTCTACCATTTTCTTTACAAAATTTACGTCGGCCGTAGCTAATCCGCCCATTACCACTTTCATATTAGGATCAGCATTTTTTACACCGGCATTTTTTCCTAACTTCCCTTTGTTGCCATCATAAAAGGCCGACATGTTAGCTGCATATTCTTCAGCGGTTTGTTGTGTTGCCAATCCTTTCCACCATTTATCGCGCTCATTATCACACTCTACGTAGGTAATAAGGCCCATGCCCACTTTTACCCAGTTAGGCTGGTCATTTGCCCATCTTATGCTGGTATCAACTTTTATCAATACCCTGTTAATATTAGTATTATAGCCATACCTGGCGGCAAACTGAAAGGCCATGTGCGCCTGGTCAATATAGCTTGCCGGATCAGCCTTGCTTAAACCATAAATAAGCGGCGCATTTTCAAGATCCCGCATATTATTAGGATAACTATCCACCAACCACGGCGGACAATTTTTTATATCCGCCAAAACCACTATACCTTCCTGCTTGCAACGGCTGTAAATGAGATCATAGTTCCAGCTGCCTTCATGAGTTGGGTTGAAGGTATAGTTGCCTTTAGTACTTTCCATCCGGGCCCAGCCTAAATAATGCCTTACCGCACTAAATGACTTGATAAGGTTCATGTTGGTTTCGTAAATGGCTCCTTTTTGCTTCGGATTGGCGGGATCCTGCAAGAAGTTCCATTCATACGCGTTTATGCCAAACATGTTTTTAAGCTGAATACTTGAAGAGGTAGCCGAAATTGTGTGAATAGATCTAGTAGTTGTAATGCCTTCTGAGCTTTTTTGCGGCTGGCAGCGATTAAATGAAAAAGTAAATAACGATAACATAAACAGTATTTTATGGTTGATTAACAGTTTCATTCTTTGAGTGGTTTTTAGCGGGTAAACTACAATTAAATCCGGGCCGACAAAAGACTTCTCCGATAAATTCCATCGTTTGCAAACAACAACCGGCTAACTTTTTGTGAAGGCTTTCCAATAAAATTTAACTTATTATAAACAGGGATAATTTAGGTTTTAACGAATGGGCTGCCGCGCAGGTTACGATTTATTGT
This sequence comes from Mucilaginibacter sp. R-33, assembly GCF_049949235.1. NCBI lineage: Bacteria > Pseudomonadati > Bacteroidota > Sphingobacteriia > Sphingobacteriales > Sphingobacteriaceae > Mucilaginibacter > Mucilaginibacter sp. R-33. Next base: position 2,287,530 of record NZ_CP188089.1, on the reverse strand, counting down.
TGTTGTAAAGGGGAACTGCTGTTCGGCTCGTTCAGGACGGGACCGTGCAAATAAAAAGCCCGGAACACGCCGGGCTTTAAAATATAAGTTTTAAGGTTTATTTCACTCTTACATAAGTTTCAATGATCTCATGATCAACCTTAAGGCTGTCTATCTTCTCAACTCCTTTTTGAGTTAGGGTGTCATTTTTCATAGTGAGCTTAAATTTGAAATCCCTGTTTTCCCAATCGCGGGCATCGCAATAAGCCAGGTGCTCGGTATAATCATCGCCGGATAGGGTATAAGTGCCCGCGCCCGATGAATAAACCGGTTTGGCAGTTTTGCCGTGTACCAGGTCATGCGTAAAGAAGGCGAAGTTAGTGGCGTTAAACATTTTAAACATTTCCTGGTCTTTAGGAGGGGTGGTTACGGTAGTGTCACCCTTCGTGATACTTTTGCTCGATATCAGGTGCCACGTTCCATCAAGCTTACCAGTTGGTTCGGCTGTTTCTGTAGTTGCCTTTGGCGGGTTACCGCATGAGCATAGGGCAAGCAGTAAAAAAGATGCTAAGTAATAGGTTTTCATGGTGTTAATAAAGGTTATTGAGATACAATAATAGCATAAAAAAAGCATCAGCTATCATATTTGCTAATGCTTTTTAAAATAATTTCAAAAGTTTACTTTACTCGCCGCGTTTTAGGCCAAACTTTTCAATTTTACTATATAGGTGGCTGCGTTGGATATCAATATCATCGGCAGTTTTCGAAACATTCCAGTTGTTTTTTTCCAGTTTAAATTTGATATACTCGCGTTCAGCATAGTCCTTATATTCCTGGAAGTTATTGAACTGATCAAAATCTGTTTGCGGGGCAGGAGAGGCTGCGCCATCGGTGCCAACTGCTGCTGGTGCAGACGGGTTTGCAAATGCCCTCACATCGTTATCTGTGATAATTTTATCACTCAGAATGATCAAGCGCTCAACCATATTGCGGAGTTCACGGATATTACCGGTCCATGGCAGGGCTTTAAGGGCCTCAAGTGCAGCGTCAGAGATCTTTTTGACAGGCATGCCATATTCATTGCAAATCTCATCCAAAAAGCTTTGAGTTAACAGCGGGATGTCGTCTTTGCGTTCAATAAGCGGTGGTACGTGGATCAATATTACACTTAGGCGGTGGTACAAGTCCATACGGAAATTACCGGCTTCAATTTCTTTAAGCAAGTCCTTGTTTGTTGCCGCCACTACACGTACATCAACGTCAATTTCCTTTTCGCCGCCTACGCGCGTAATCTTATTTTCCTGTAATGCACGCAAAACTTTAGCCTGGGCCGACTGGCTCATGTCGCCTATCTCATCCAAAAATAGCGTTCCCCCATTTGCCGATTCAAACTTGCCAATACGTTGTTTGATAGCGGATGTAAATGAGCCTTTTTCGTGGCCAAATAACTCGCTCTCAATTAATTCTGATGGGATTGCAGCACAGTTTACCTCAATAATAGGTGCACTTGAGCGGTTTGATTTTTCGTGCAACCAACGCGCAACCAGCTCTTTACCACTGCCATTGGCACCCGTAACCAATACGCGGGCATCGGTGGGGGCAACCCGGTCAATAGTTTCTTTTATTTTGAGGATAGCCTGTGATTCGCCTAAAATCGAGCGTACTTTTGATACTTTACGTTTAAGTACCTTAGCTTCAACAACAAGGCTTCCCCTATCAAGCGCGTTACGAACGGTAATAAGCAGGCGGTTAAGGTCAGGTGGTTTTGAAATAAAGTCAAACGCGCCTTTTTTACTGGCTTCTACAGCGGTTTCAACTGTGCCATGGCCCGATATCATAATAAAAGGAAGATCGGGTTTAATAGCAAGGCCTTCGGTAAGAACCTCCATACCATCCATGCGGTTCATTTTAATGTCGCACAGTACCAGGTCATAGTCTTTTTTTTCAATTAACTGAAGGCCGTCAACCCCGTTATCTACATCTTCTACCTCGTAATCTTCATACTCTAAAATCTCGCGAAGCGTATTACGAATAGACCGTTCATCATCAATTATTAAAATTTTAGCCATGTTTTGTAATTATGTACCGATATGTAATTGTTGTTTGCTAATATATGGGTTTGTATAGAAAAATAAACACTTTTAATGTGCTATAAAGGTTTAAGGGGGCTAAATGTTTGCAGGGTTGTAAAATTTATTAAAAATAAATTGATGCAAATAAAAAAACCCCTCGCTTTACAGCAAGGGGTTTATACAGCAGCAAACCTATAAGCCGGGTTCTGTTTTGCCTTGTTAAAGGGCAACTTCTATCATTTATCTGGCCCTGTTATCACTAACAGGTTTAAACAACCTACCCATCCTAACGATTAGCCCTGGAGCTAATACGGGAGCGAGCAACTCCGCTTTCAGGACCTATTTGGTTTTTCAACTCCTGAGGTTTACCGTCATAGCCGGTCGCCCGGTTATGCCGTGAGCTCTTACCTCACGTTTTCACCCTTACCCGCCTAAGCGGGCGGTATTTTCTCTGTGGCACTTGCTGTCGCCGGCTGCCGGCGCCTTCCCGTTAGGAAGCAGGATGCTCTGTGTTGCCCGGACTTTCCTCCGCCACAAGCTGGCAGCGATAGAACGTTTTGCGGTTGTAAAGGTACGGAAATTTTGTGGTTCATGGTTGATAGTTCATGGATCATGGTAAAATGGCGCCGACCAATAAGTCTTTGCTATGAACAATGAACTAAAAACTATTTGCAGTTTATAATATCCTCCTGAACCTGCTGCAAAGTAACTGTCCCCATCTTATTACCAAAGGAATTGGAGACATAAGTAAGCACTTTAGCAATTTCTAAGGGCGCAATATCATCCGCCTGCATGTCATCGTCAAATGTTCTGCCGGCTACAGTTATTTTTCCTTTAAGGCCGTTTTTGATAAAACAAGCAAGTACAGCTTTGTTCTGTTTTAGATACGTTGAATCTGTTAATGGAGGAATAAGTGCCGACAAGCCTTGTCCTTTATCGCCATGGCAATTTTGACAATGCTGCTGGTAAACAAGGCTTCCGCCCGAGTAATAGCGTTTAAACTCAATTTGATCATCGCTTTGGCATGATGCACCAATTATGATCAACAAAATAGCTATAGCGCTTATTGCCTTTATCTTCATTTGGCAGCAATTTGGTCGGGTTCGGCTTTCAGGGTTTTGATATCGGCAATCAGTTTGGTTACTTCTGCCGGATCTGTTCCCTCGTAGGTACCGCGAATACGTTTTTGTTTATCTATCAAAATAAAAAAGCCGTCATGGATATATTCGCCTTTGGGGTTTTTTTCGGATACACTTTGCAGGTAGCTTTTGGCAATTTTATAAGTATCGCCTTTTTCACCATGCAACAACCACCAGGTATTGCCTGCAATCCCTAATTTATCCGCATAACGTTTTAATACAGGCACGGTATCATATTTGGGATCGATGGTATGCGAAATGATCCTGAAGTTATCATCATCCTTAAACTCTTTGTATACATTAAGCATATTTCGGTGCATCACCGGGCAAATGGAGGGGCAGGTGGTGAAAAAAAAGTCGGCTACGTAAATTTTACCATCCAGGTTTTTCTGGGTAATTGTATCGGCGTATTGGTTTACAAACTTAAAAGGCGGAATGGTTGCATATTCCGTATCTGTTACAGCTTTGCCATCAACTGTTTTAGTTACCGGTGTTTTGTATCCTAATATTGGTAAGGCAGACTTAGTATTTGATTTGCAGGCATTAAAAAGAGTTATTATAATAATGCCTATCCACAGGTGTTTCATTATTTTGCCGGTATTTGGGTTATATATTTAGTTGAACCAGCTACAGCTATGGTTATCTGTGTATCTATTTTGCTGATGAGCTTTTTTTGGGCTTCGAGGTAGTCCATGATCTCCTGGTGGGATTTGCCCTTATTTTCCGCGTCAAACTTATGCATCCAGTCGCTCATCGCATTGTCGGCATCATCAACCAGTTTTAAATAAACCTGTGCGCTATCTTTATTGACATTGGGGGCGTTCTTTTTTATCAGGCTATCCAGCAGCATCTTATTTTTCATCAATTGCTCGTCATTGGCCATTACTTTATCATGTACGGCAATTACTTGATTTAAAAGATCTTTTTCCTGTTTTTTAGTGTCGGTGCAACCTAATAGTAAGGCAATACCCGCAGCTGCGAATAGATGTTTTTTCATGGTTTTTGATGCGTGATAAAACTTGGCAAATATGCTAAATGTTTAGCTGTTTAACACTCTTAAATAATAACTATAGTCTGTAACAGGTAAAGTTTTTGTACCTGCAAATTTTAGCTGCTGCCCAATTTGGGCCCTGGTATGTGTACCATGGTTAAGTACCTGCGTAATAATATCGCTAAGTTGGTTCTCAAAATAGTCGCCGGTAAAGCTATGATACGGAATTATCTTATTCAGATCTTCCTCATTGATTTCGTTTAAAAATGCGACCCATGCTTCATAACGCTCAGGTACCTGTTTTTTACATTGCTCAATTGTAATATTTTCGGGCCATGAGTTTGGTATGGAAGGAGGGATCAACTTACACCTTTCAAGCCAGGCCTGCTCGGCAGCGAGTAAGTGCCCCATCAGTTTAAGGGTTGTAGCCGGTGAACCGCCCGTCTCAACGGCCTGAATAAGCTGTTGATTGGCAAAAAGATTATAATTAAACATTTTCAAAAAGTATGTTTTCATAGTGTTCGTAAATTATGGCTAATGTATTAAAGCAATTTTGTATATTGGTAAAAATGCTGGTTAACAATTAAATAACATAGTTGTCACATTCAGCAAACATCTGCTTGTTACCTTTATTTTATAGCTAAAACACAAAGGTTATGAAATTCATTATTAATATCTCTAAACTGCTGATTAATTTCCGTCAGTGGATGATGCTTAAAAGTATGCGTTCATCGTTCATACATTAAGTTATCACTTATAATTTTTCATTTATAAATATAATTGCACTTTTGAGCTTTTGTAGCTCAAATTAATGGAACTTACTGACCGGGAAATACATTTAAGCAAAGATCTTTTTGGTAACGACTTTGAATGGGGCGTTTCAACTGCCGCTTTTCAGGTAGAAGGATCTCATGATGCCGATGGAAAAGGACTATCTGTGTGGGATGTTTTTACCACAAAAAAAGGAAAGATCCTGAATGGTGACCATGCACAAACCGCTTGCGATTTTTATAATTTGTATAAGCGTGATATCGACCTCATAAAAGAACTTAATATTCCCAATTTTCGTTTTTCTATATCCTGGACCCGTATCTTGCCCGAAGGCACCGGGAAAATCAACCAGCCTGGTATTGATTATTACAATAGGGTAATTAACTATTGCCTTAAACAGGGTATTGAGCCCTGGGTAACTGTTTATCACTGGGATTTGCCTCACATACTTGAGGTTAACGGAGGCTGGACAAACCGTGAATCCATAACCTGGTTTAGCGAGTTTATTACCATTTGTGCTCAAAGCTTTGGCGATAGGGTAAAGCACTGGATGGTGATGAACGAACCTGTAGTATTTACCGGGGCCGGTTATTTTTTTGGTATTCACGCGCCGGGCCGTAGCGGTATGAAAAACTTTGTGCCCGCCATACATCACGTTACTATGAGTATAGCTGAAGGGGGAAGGATTTTACGAAAATTACTGCCACCGACTTCACAGATAGGAACAACATTTTCATGTTCGCAGATTGAGCCTTATTCAAGTAAACCAAGGGATATAGCCGCTGCCGTTCGTGCCGACGCGCTGATCAATCGTTTGTACATAGAGCCTTTACTGGGGATGGGCTATCCGATCGATGACCTTCCTGCACTTAAGGACCTCAAAAAGTATTTTTATCCCGGCGACGAGGATAAGCTGCGTTTCGATTTTGATTTTATTGGTATCCAGAATTACACCCGCGAAATTGTAAAATATTCGTTTTTTACACCCTACATCCATGCAAGCATGGTCAAAGCCGAGAATAGAGGCGTAGAGCTCACCGCTATGCGCTGGGAGGTTTACCCGCCATCTATTTATCATATGATCAAAAAATATGATGCCTATCCCAATGTTAAAAAGATCATCATTACAGAAAACGGGGCGGCATTTCCTGACGAAGTAACAGACGGTGAAGTAAACGACCCGCAAAGGCTGAAATATCTGAAAGACAATTTAGCGCAGGTATTAAAAGCGAAGAATGAAGGCCATAAAATTCAGGGTTATTTTGTGTGGACCCTCACCGATAATTTTGAATGGGCCGAAGGCTATCATCCGCGTTTTGGATTGGTTCATGTTGATCATGTAACCCAGCAGCGTACTGTGAAAGCTTCGGGTAAATGGTATGCTGAATTTTTGAAGTAGGCCCTTAGTTTTTTGGCAAAGTGAAATTAAATGATGTGCCATTTTCGGTATCACTTTCAAACCAGATCCGGCCGTCATGATCTTCAATAATTTGCTTACAAATGGAAAGCCCGAGGCCAAATGATTTTTCGCCCGCAGTTCCGGGGCGTTTTGCATCTGTAAACATGTTAAACACCTGGTTTTTTAGCTTTTCGGGAATCCCTATACCGTGATCTTTTACAGAAACCTGGATTTCGTTTTCCAAATCAATGGCCATAACTAAAATAGCCGATCCTTCCGGACTGAATTTAATAGCATTACTGATGAGATTACTGATCACCCGCCATATTTTTTCACGGCTAATGTAAATTTCGAGTGGTGAATTTAACAGGAAGGTATTGATAATCTGCTGTTTTTCAGCGGCTTTAAAACGCATTAACTCAACGCTATTGCTTAATAAGGAATTAACTTCAACGGCTTCTTTATGTAATATAGCCGAAGCAGATTCGGTGGCTTCCAGAATTTCATTGATCAGTTCAATGGAGTTAAATGAAGTTTCCCGGATAATATTTAGCAGCTCTTTTTGTTCGTCGCTGTAATTTTCCTCTGTCATTACACTGGTAAGCGAGGCTATTCCGCCTATAGGGTTGCGCAGGTCATGTGCAACAGTGCGTAAAATCCGGTCCTTTTCTTGGTTATTGAGGTTTAAATCACGGAGAGCATTTTCAAGATGGTGATTTTGATGGTTTATCTGGCTGTTAAGGCTTCCAAGTGTTTTAATGTTCTTTTTTGATTTTTGCCAGTTTAAAAATACCAGGGAAATGATAATAATAAGCATCAGAGCAAAAACAACAGTTACCCTCAGATAGATATGCTGCAATTCATTGTTTTTCTTAAGGTTATTAAACTCATTATCTTTTTCAAGGCTTTTAACCTGTTCTGCAACGTCGGCTTCTTTTAGTTTTTTGTTTTCATTTGCTATGATGTCCTTAAGCTCGTCATATTGCTTATAATGCGCCATAGCTTGCTGATGATCATTTTGCTTCTCGAAATAATTTGACATCAATAAGTGCCAGTTTTGTTTTGTTTCCGGACTTTGAACACTATCAAACTGGAGGCTGATAACATTGAGGAGATTTAATAAAGAGTCATTTAAGTTTTGACGATCATATATAGATGCAAGCTTCAATTCGGAGTGTTGAGCGTCACTATTATCGTTTCCTTTGCGCAGATTGATAGCTATACTTTTTCTAAGCAGGCTTTTAGCCTTGTTATAATCTTTTTGCTTGATACTTATATCAGCCATGTTACCGTATACAACGCCCTTGGATACTTCCCCCATTTGGGGCCTGTCTTTAAACCTTGCAGTATTATCATTAATGTAATCAAGAGCCTTGTTGTAAAAATACATAGCGCTATCATTCATCAACATTTTACTGTAGCTTAAGCCTATATTATTCAATAATTCCTGCCTGCGATAAAAATAATTGAAATTCCCTTCGCATGACCTGGTTTCATCAAAGCTTTCCTTAAAATATTCTGCGGCCCGGCTGTAATGTTCCTGCTTATACAGGATCATGCCCATGCGATAGCTATAATCACCCATAGTACATTCATCAAGGTTATTATTGGCAATTACTTTCCCTTCGTAAAAATAACCGTATGCTTCGTTGTAACGATGTTCGTCAAATAACACGTCTCCTTTGGCAAGATGAGCCTGTCCATATTCACTGGTAAATTTTAGCTTCTTCTCCGGCGTGTCGAAAACATTGAGCATACTGTCGGCGTACAGCAAAGCCATTTTTCGATCGGCCTTTATATGCGAAGCATAATTGTAGATAAAATAATAATAATTATAAACCTGTTTAAAGCTAAGGTTGCTTGAATGACGGAAGGCTGAATCAAGATAATTTACGGCTGCTTTATGGTGCCCATTATCATACATTATAGTTGCAGCGTCAACAGCCTTATTATATGCTGAAGACGAAAGAAAGCCCTTTGGCTGTTGGCCGCACGAAGTGATTATCAGCAAAAAGCAAATAAAAAGCAAAAAACCTTGCATATTACCGGATAGCCATATTTGCCTGAAGCTTTTGTATATAAACATCAATATTAAATTATGCGAGGTTTAGAGTTGATTGTAAAACAAGGGTAATCTATAAAAAAATTAAAAATGACCGGGTCGTTTTACCAATATTTTTTTATCTATTATCATGCGTTCAAAATAAACTGGTTTGGAATAACTGATGTACTAAGATGCCTGGGCCGGAAGATAGACGTAAAAACTTGAACCATTATTTGATTCACTTTTTAGCCAGATCCTGCCGCTATGTTTTTCAACTATTTGACGGCAGATGGAAAGGCCAAGGCCAAATGATTTTTCACCGTCAGTGCCGGGCCGTTTAGCTTCGGTGAACATATTAAATACCTGTTGCTGTAATTTATCAGGAATACCTATACCATAATCTTTTACGCATATTTCAACACCTTGGTGTTTTTGGTTTACAATTACATAAATAACGGCACCTTTGGGGCTAAACTTTATGGCGTTACTAATCAGGTTGCTGATAACCCGCCATATTTTTTCCCTGTTTATCAATATTTCAGTGGGTGCATCCAATAAGCTAAGCATGATATCCTGGTCTTTTTCGGCTGCTTTAAACCGCAGCAGATCAACACTCTTATTAATGAGGCTGTTAATTTCAACCCATTCTTTATTAAAAGTCATATTGGCAGTATTGGCCGCTTCTAAAATTTCATTGATGAGTTCGAGGGAATTATAGGAAGTTTCTTTTATAAGGTTGATCAGGTCTGTTTGTTCTTCATCACATGCATCATCAACCATTGAGGCCGATAACGATGCTATTCCTCCGAGCGGATTGCGGAGGTCATGTGCTACTGCCCGCAGAATTCGGTCTTTTTCCCGGCTCCCCCGGTTTACTTCTTCAAGTGTGTTTTCTAATTCCGTTTTTTGCAGCTTAATTTGGTCATTTAGTGTTTTTATAGCTACGATGTCTCTTTTTGACCTTTTAAGGTTACGAAAAACAAGGAAGATAATGATCACTGCCATCACTGAAAAAAGCACAGCAAGGTAAATGTATATCAATTGCAGTTTATTGTGGCTTTTAAGGTCTTCTATCTGATTTTCTTTATCAAAATTGGCCTGTTGTTGATTAATATCCGTCCGTTTTAACGATGAAGTCCTTTTTGTTGCCGAATCTTTTAATGATGAATAGTTTTTTAAATACAACAAGCTATTCTGGTAATCTTTTTTTTGCAGGTAATAAGTACTCATTAACCCGTTCCAGTTGGTTTCAGCATCATCGTTTTTGATAGTATCGAGCTGGGTGCGCAGGTTTTTCAGCAGTTCAAAAAGGTCGTTTGGTTTATTGGTTATTAAATATAGCCGGGCAAGTTTTATTTCGGTTAATTCGGCATCGCGGTTGTCATAACCTTGTTTTAAATTAATAGCGATACTTTTTTTCAGTAATTCGTGTGCCTGGTTATAATTATGGGTTAATAGAGCCAGATCGCCCTGGTTGCCGTATACCACGCCCCTTGCAACTTCAAGCAGGTTTGCCCTTTCGGCAAACCTTGAACTATTTTCATTGATATAAACAAGCGCTTTATTTAAATAAAAGATTGAGCTGTCAATGTCGCCACTGTTTTTATAGCTCTCGCCAATATTATCCAAAAGCTCCTGCCGTTGATAAAAGGCCTTAAAATCATCAGTATAGGCATAGCTTTGCCTGTAGCTGATCTTGAAATAATTGGCCGCTTCTCTAAAATGCCCCTGTTTAAACATGATCATCCCCATCCGGTAGGTGTATTCGGCCAGGATGGCATCGTCGATGGCGTTTTTGCCGATAGAGTAACCTTTGTAAAAATACCTGTAAGCCTGATCGTACCTTACCAGGGCCGAATAGGCATCGCCGGTAGCAAAATCGGCTTCGGCAGTTAATTTAATATGCTGATCCGGGGTAACACTTTCGGTAGCCACAGCACACATAGTGTCAGCATAAAGGATGGCTTTTTTGGGGTCATGCAGTCCTTTTAAATTGTAAAGAAAATGGAAGGCATAAAAACGGAACTTGTCGCTTACAAACGGGTATTTTATTGTTCTGTAAGCCGAGTCAAGGTACTGAATACCCTTATGCGGCTGAGCTCTTTCGCCATTATACAGGTTTACCGTATCAAATATTGTTTTAAACTGCCTGGAGTAATCGCCTGTATCATTGATGCTATTTGCACAGGAATTAAATATCAATAGAAAAGCAAGGGCCAGCCAAATTAAATGGTTGACCAGCAGTTTGTTTAAACTAACTGGGCTATCAGGGGTTGACAACATTAAGTGGTTACACAACAAATATAACGCTCATAATTATAATGAGCAATATTTATGCGCATGAATAACACCGGCGCTGCTAAAAGTCAAAGTATATCGATTATCTATTACTTAAAAGCATCGAGTCCGGTAACATCCATACCGGTAATAAGCAGGTGGATATCATGCGTACCTTCATACGTTATTACTGATTCAAGGTTCATCATGTGCCGCATAATAGGATACTCGCCGGTAATGCCCATACCGCCGAGCATTTGCCGGGCTTCACGGGCTATAGTAATGGCCGTTTCAACGCTGTTTCGCTTAGCCATTGATATTTGGGCAGGAGTAGCCCTGTTTTCGTTTTTAAGTACCCCAAGGCGCCAAACTAACAACTGTCCTTTGGTAATTTCAGTTATCATTTCGGCCAGTTTTTTTTGCTGAAGCTGAAACCCGGCTATCGGCCGGCCAAACTGCTCACGTTCTTTGGTGTAACGGAGGGCTGTGTCGTAACAATCCATCGCAGCGCCTAATGCACCCCAGGCAATGCCATAACGTGCCTGGTTTAAACAACCCAGCGGGCCTTTTATACCGGCTACATTAGGCAGCAGGTTCTCTTTTGGGATTTTAACATGATCAAAAACAAGCTCACCAGTTGCCGATGCCCTTAACGACCATTTATTATGAGTGGTAGGTGTAGTGAAACCTTCCATGCCGCGCTCAACTATCAGCCCGCGAATTTTACCAGCTTCATCCTTGGCCCAAACAACTGCAATATCAGCAAAAGGCGAATTGGAGATCCACATTTTAGCGCCATTAAGGATATAATGGTCGCCGGAATCTTTAATGTTGGTGGTCATGCCACCAGGGTTTGAGCCATGATCGGGCTCGGTAAGCCCAAAGCATCCCATTAATTCACCACTCGCCAGCTTAGGCAGATATTTTTTACGCTGTTCTTCACTGCCGTAGGCATAAATAGGATACATCACGAGCGAACCCTGAACCGATGCTGTTGAACGGATGCCCGAATCGCCCCGCTCTAATTCCTGCATGATAATGCCATAAGCAGTATAATCTAAGCCCGCTCCGCCATATTCTACCGGTATGGTAGGCCCAAAAGCGCCTATTTCGGCAAGCCCTTTTAACAGTTGCGAAGGGAATTCAGCTTTTTGAGCGTACTCTTCAATAATGGGGCTCAATTCCTTCTTCACCCAATCACGAACTGATGAGCGGATCAACTTATGCTCATCGGTTAGTAACTCATCTAATAAATAATAATCGGGGGCTTCGTACAGATCTGTTTTGGCCATAATATTATAGTTGGTGGGCAAATATAAAGCATTTATCGCCGGTAAAAGCAAGTCGAAAAGGCCGTTTTTTGATGCGTGAAGCCACTTTATGGTAAAAAGCAGGTTTAAACGGTTTAAAGCATGTTTTTGATTGCAAAATATTTTCTGAGGTGCCGGAAATCAGCTGAAATAAAATATTTTGAAAAGTCTTTCTATAGAGAATGAGATTTAGAGAGGGCTTTTTTTTATTTTTGGCCATGATCAATATAGCCTTACAGGGCGCGGAGTTTTTCGCGTACCATGGATTTTATCCCGAAGAACAAAAAATAGGTTGCCGTTTTTTAGTTGATGTGAATGTTGGTTTTGTGCCTCCCGGCGATTTGCTGGAAGATAATCTAAGCAAAACTGTTGATTATGAACGTGTGTATATTATAACATGCGAAGAGATGAAACAACCACGTAAATTGATTGAAACCGTTGGCCAGGCAATTATCGATCGTGTAAAAAAGAAATACCCGTTTGTTGAAAGTATTGAGGTTACCATTAAAAAACTTACTCCGCCCTTAAGCGGTAAGGTAGCGCATTCGGCTGTTATTATAAATTACAAGAAATCCTGATCATGGAATTCAATAAAATATCGGCTCAAATATTAGAGGCCATAACCGCAATTGTTGGCACCGGTAATGTTTTAACCGGCCGAGAAAGCCTCGAAAAGTACAGCCATGACGAAACCGAAGACCTTGTTTATTATCCGGAAGTGGTAGCCCGACCGCAAAGCCCCGAAGAGGTTGCTGCATTGTTGAAAATCTGTAACGAAAACCTGGTCCCGGTAACACCGCGTGGAGCAGGTACTGGTTTAAGCGGTGGCGCCCTGCCGGTTAATGGCGGTTTGCTGATAGCCATGGAGCGTTTTAATAAAATCCTTGAAATTGATGAACAAAACCTGCAGGCCACTGTAGAGCCCGGCGTTATAACCGAAGAGTTCATGAACGCAGTGGCTGCAAAAGGCTTGTTATACCCTGTTGACCCGGCCAGTAAAGGCAGCTGCTTTATTGGAGGCAACGTATCCCATGGTTCAGGCGGGCCGCGGGTTGTTAAATACGGTACCATCAGGGAGTATGTGCTGAACTTACAGGTTGTTTTAACATCGGGCGAGATCATATGGACGGGTGCAAATACGCTTAAATATGCATCAGGTTATAATTTAACCCAATTGATGATCGGTTCGGAAGGTACCCTTGGCATTGTTACTAAAATTGTGGTGAAGCTTATTCCTGCTCCCACTTTAGATGCTTTAATGCTGGCCTCATTCCCAACCAATGAAATGGCTTGCGCAGCTGTTTCGGCTATATTCAGGGCAGGGATCATCCCGTCTGCACTGGAGTTTATGGAGCGAAGAGGAGTAGAGTGGGTTAAGGAGCATGATGATATTGCTTTTGATTTGCAGGATGGTATTGAAGCGTTCTTATTGATTGAAGTAGATGGCACCAACCAGGACGTGATTTTTACCGATTGTGAAAAAATAAATGCAGTGCTTGAAGAGTTTGACTGCCGCGACGTGTTGTTTGCCGATTCTACTGCCCAGAAAGAGGAGCTTTGGCGTTTAAGGCGTACCATGGCAGTATCGGTGAAATCAAACTCGGTTTATAAAGAGGAAGATACCGTTGTACCTCGCGCTACACTGCCGCAGTTGATTAAAGGAATAAAAGAAACCGGAGCCAAATATGGCTTTGAATCAGTTTGTTATGGCCACGCCGGTGATGGAAACCTGCATGTAAATATCATTAAAGCCAACATGAGCGATGAAGACTGGAATAACAAGCTCAAATCCGGCATCCAGGAGATATTTGAATTAACTGTATTGCTTGGCGGCACCTTGTCGGGTGAGCACGGAATTGGCCTGGTACAAAAAGAATTTATGCCGATAAAATATTCGGAAATGCATTTTGCGTTGTGGAAAGGAATAAAGCACGTGTTTGATCCTACAGGAATTTTGAACCCGGGAAAGATATTTTAGATTTCAGATGTGCAGATTATGGATGTGCAGATTTCAGGTGCGTAAATGTTTGAATTAGATATGTAGCTCCATCTGCATATTTGAAATCTGCACAATACACGCTTCATCTGCACATTTGAATTTGCACATCAATTCGTATTCAGAATTAACCTCGGTTCGTCATAATTGATCATCCTGTGCCTTTCGGGCGATGGAATAGAAACAGATTTATTGGCCGAGTAATCGTAGCTGATACAAACCGTTTTGCCGGTTGTTACAATTTCTTCGCCATTGGGAGTTATTTTTACCAATACATGCATCATATCAAAACTGCTGTTGCCTATGCGGATGGTACGTACATAGCAGGCAATATTATCCTGAACAGTAATAGGCTTAAGATAGTTGATCTCCGACCGGCCCAGGATAATGCCGGTATTGCTCCAGTCCCAGTTGATAATTTCCTTCCAATAACCAATCCGGGCTATTTCAAAATAAGTAAGATATACAGCGTTGTTTACGTGTCCAAATGAATCGATATCCGAAAAGCGGATAGGGATAAGGGTTTTATATTTATAATCTGTAAGTTTTTCAGCCATTTTCAGTCATTTTGTCTGCCTAAAATATTTAATAGTGACTTTTTGTCGTTTGATATAGGCGGTTTTGCTGTTGGTACAGCAGTTGATCAATAGGTTACGAAGTTAACAAAAACAAAACTTTAGGAGGATATAAAAATGACATTAGTAAAATTTAACAACGGCCTTAAAAACACTTCAGCTAACCCATTTTTTAGCGATGTATTTGATTCACTGATCAATGATTCATTTTTAAGTGATAAACTGATTGCCCGTGTGCCTGCAGTTAACATCGCAGAAACCGAAAATGAGTTTCATGTTGAACTGGCTGTACCTGGCTTAAAGAAAGAAGATTTTAAAATCAATCTCGACAAAAATGTATTAAGTGTAGCTGCAGAAAAGAAAGCCGAAAATGTTGAAGAAGGTAAAAAATTCAGCAAACGTGAATATAGCTACAATTCATTTGTAAGGTCATTCACATTACCTGAAAGTGCTGATCAATCAAAAATTGAAGCAGATTATACCGATGGTATCCTGAAGCTCACCGTAGCAAAAAGAGAAGAAGCTAAATTTCAAACAAGAGAAATAGCTGTGAAATAATTAAAGACTGTTTTCATAAAGTAGTTAGTTTGGTTTGAAGGCCGCCCTGTTATGGGGCGGTTTTTTTTGCAAAATAACCAAGCTATGGTTGTAAGATATTTTAATTGATTTTTTAGTAATTAAATTAAACAAAGACCATCCAAAGAGATGACCGTAGATTGTATCTCCCGTTTGATTAACTA
Source organism: Mucilaginibacter sp. R-33 (assembly GCF_049949235.1). Lineage (NCBI taxonomy): Bacteria > Pseudomonadati > Bacteroidota > Sphingobacteriia > Sphingobacteriales > Sphingobacteriaceae > Mucilaginibacter > Mucilaginibacter sp. R-33. The sequence continues at coordinate 2,272,237 of NZ_CP188089.1, read as the reverse complement.
AGGATAATCTAATGGTCGGAATATGGCGTCAGGGCAATGTCTTAGGATAGGTAGCCCTGTTAATAAAAGAATGATTTGGTTAGGAATATCCTTGATTTGGTTTAAACGGTGCAGATCGTGACACAGACCTTTGTTCTACTAAAAACATTAAGCAAATGGAAAGTCAAGATCATAATCAACTGATCGCGCTGATAACGGGCGCTAATCAGGGTGTAGGGAATGAAATTGCTAAAGCGCTTGCCGCTAACGGCTATATTGTTTATTTGGGCTCCCGTAGCCTGGAGAACGGCGAAAAGGCAGCCGCCGAGATTGGTAATAATGCAAAAGCAGTACAGCTGGATGTCACACAGCAGGAAAGTATCAATGCGGCGGTAGCTAAAATAGCCAGTGAATATGGACGCCTGGACCTGCTAGTGAATAACGCAGGTATCTCTCACGCAGGAACATCTCCCAAAAATCCGGAAGAGTTAATGGCCACCGGCCGTGCCATTAACGTATCGCTGGATGAAGTACGTACTGTTTGGGAAACCAACGTTTTCAGTGTGATCGCTGTAACCCAGAAGGCGTTGCCCTTACTGCGAAAATCGGCAGCAGCACGCATCGTTAACGTATCCAGCGGCCTTGGCTCCCTTACCTGGATCTCCGATCCGGAATGCTGGGCACGTGAACATTTCGGCATCGTCTACGCTGCATCTAAGACTGCTTTAAATGCGGTAACCCTGGCTTTCGCCTTAGAGCTGGAGAAAGAGGGGATCAAGGTAAACGCGACCAGCCCAGGTTATACAGCTACTGCGCTCAATAACTTCCAGGGAACAGATAGCCTGGAGGTGGGTTCGCGTGAGCCAGTACGCGTCGCACTCGAAACAGATGGCCCGACAGGTGGATTTACCGGTCCGGAAGGAAAACTGCCCTGGTAATTCGATTAATCGCTATTACCTGGCACTTAAATGACCGGCGGCTGAGGCAGTTGCCGGTCATATTAAGTAATTTTAGCTATGAAAATAGAAAAGCCTAAAATCGCTAAAGTAGAATCGATTAAAGAGGTTCACCGTATGCTGGATCTCCCAGGGCCTAAGCATCCGTTGATTACCTTGTTTGATACACGCGACGAACGGATTAATTTAAGCTGCTTACCGGTCAGTTACGTGACCTCTTTGTACAAGATATCCTTTATTGAAAAGCTGGGCGGCAAGTTTAGATACGGGCAGGGCTATTATGATTTTGACGAAGGCAGTATGGTATTCACCGCACCTAACCAGGTGGTTGGCAGTACAGCCGTATATAAAGGAAATGAAGGTTATTCGTTGATCTTTCATCAGGATTTTTTGCAAGGTTTTCCCTTAGCTGCCAAGATCAGGCAGTATGGTTTTTTCTCATATTCATCAAACGAAGCGCTTCACCTTTCTGAACAGGAAAGAAAGACCATTTCATCCATTTTTAAGATCATTGAAGAAGAGTTGAACAGCCGCATCGACGATTTCAGCCAGGAAGTGGTCATTGCGCAGATCGAATTGCTTTTGACGTACGCCAAACGCTTTTACAAACGTCAGTTCCTGACGAGACAGGCCGCCACCAGCGACCTGCTTCAGCAGTTCGAAGCGGCACTCAATAATTATTTCCAAAAAGAAATGCCAACAAAAAAGGGGCTGCCCACTGTTCAGCACCTGGCGGATCGATTAAACTACACACCAAATTACCTGAGTGATCTGTTGCGTTCGCTCACCGGACTTAGCGCACAGCAGCACATCCAGGAGCAACTGATCGAGAGATCTAAAGAATTACTTGCGACCTCCACATTAAGCATTAGCCAAGTCGCTTATCGATTGGGATTCGGGCATCCGCAATCGTTTAGCCGCCTTTTTAAGACCAAAACGCAGCTATCGCCTGCTCAATTCAAATCTTCATTGAATTGATTAAACTTACTTTCTGTTAGCGGATGGGGCCAGCGCCCAAAACCTTTGTATGGGAATAAATGAAGACAAGGGTTTAATGACATCTATTTTTTCACAGGCAGACTTAAAAGCTGGCAAGCGCCACAGACAGGGTAGAGATTGGATATTCTACTATAGAGGTGCAAAGTGTACGTGTGTGGGTAAGCGGTAGTGGGAACTTGAGCGTTCGGCTGACTTTTCAGATCAACGCCTCCGCAAGTCAGACGGACGTGATGAGGTGAAAGCATAAAATGTATCACTAAATGACGCCACACTGGCATACCCCACCTCAAAAGCAATATCAGCGATAGGTTTTTGTGTTTTAACAATCATCTCTATCGCCGTTATCATACGCAGGCTCTTAACATATTGTAAAAAAGAAATACGTAATTGCGACTGAAACAGGCGCGATAACGACCGCTCGCTCATGGCAAAATGTCCGCTTACATCAGCTATAACTAATTTTTCGCTTATATGGCTTTCTAAATAATTCATGATCTTTTGCATTAGCTCATGTTCAGTTTTGGGCAACATAATAGGCAACGACCTTTTATTTAAGTCGGGCAGCATATTCTTTAACGCTACCAGGAAATCGAAATTACGATCTCCAATGCCTATATGGAGTTCGTCCCAACGCTCGGTATAATTGATCATTTGGATCAGCAACTCGCTGGCCGGATAAATACCCAGTTTGCCATAAAATTCGTTCGCGTCGTCGTTGGTGGAATAAAAATAAAGTGATCTTAAAGCGGTTGCGAAGACGCCCACCCGAAGTTCATGTATCAAGCCCTGCGGAATCCAGAAATAGTGCCTTGCGGGCACTACATAGGTTTTGTTTTGTGTAGTGATGTAAGCCAGACCGCCCTCAACGTAGCTTAACTGGCCCTTGGTATGGGTATGAAAAGGGATTAATTTCTCTGATCTTTCATGCATCACAAAAACCGAATCCGGCTTATTATCAATTTCGGGGAGGGAAGCTATTAATCCAATCTTCGTCATTAGAATATCATCGCAATTCAAAGTTAATAAAAATTGGCCGGAATGATGAAAATATTGGCAACTTAGGCGAAAGTGAACAGTTGTGAGAGGCATATTTTTGCCACAAATATGTACTACAGTAAAATATTGATCGCATTTGCTGGTTTGTTAGCCGCAAATAGCGCATACAGCCAGTCTAAAAACACTGCCATCCTTACATTGCCGGACGCCTGGCGCAAAGCCGAACAAAACAGCAGGCAGATTGAGATTACCAAAAAAGCCAATTTGATTGCTGACGAGGAGATTAAGGACGCAATAATGGAACGGTTGCCCGAAGTAAGTTTGCTTGGCAGCATTGAAAAGGCAACCAATATGCCCATTTATGAAAATGGCCTTTTTTCTTCGCACACGCAGGAACACGAAATTATACACACTTTATACAAAGCGGGGGCCGATTTTTATCTGAACCTTTATAATGGCAATAAGCTTAACCTTAAAATTGAGGAGAATAAGTTATTGTACCAGATTGCGGTTATCCATAATAACGAAGCTATCTCTGTCATCAGGTATAAAACGGCCGCGCTGTATCTTGATCTTCAAAAGGCCTTGGTCTTCAGGAAACTGATCATTAAGGATATTGCCGATCAGGAAAAGCAATTGTTGGAGATAAAAGCCCTTCAAAAAAATGGGGTGGTCTTAAAAAGCGATGTGCTGCGTGTTGAACTGGATCTTTCCAGGCGTAAGATGGCTTTGGTAACCATAGAGAATGATATTCTTATCGCTACGCAGAAACTAAACATCATTATGGGCGAACCGGATGAAAGTGTGATCATCCCCACGGAGTTCGATTCAGTTGACGTGCCAGAATTGCCTTATGAAAAATACCTCGCCGACGCAATGGAACATTCCTTTGCGTACCATATTTCTGAAAAGCAAACGCAGGTTAGTAAACTGCATCTTAGCCAGGTAAAAGCCAACTATCAGCCAAAGGTTGGGCTTTACAGCGATTTTTCATACGCTAACCCGCAAATATTCTTATTTCCTTACAATCCTGCCTGGTACTCGCTTGGTGTTGCCGGTATCAGGGTTACTATGCCGCTATCGCAACTTTATCAAAACAGGCATAAAGTGAACTCGGCTAAACTGGAGCTTGATAAAGAAGAAACCACTCATAAAGACATTGAGGACAAAGTACGGCAACAGGTTAAAGAGGCTTACTTACGATATCGGGAATCGCTGGTGCAAATTGGTGTGGCCGAGGTTGATGTGGCCCATGCACAGGAAAATGCCCGCATTATTAAAAATACATATTTCAATCAAACTTCATTAATTACCGACTTGCTTGATGCCGATGTGCAGGTGCTGCAAACGCGCTTTGAGCTGGCAACCGCACGTATTGTGGCCCAAAACAAATATTATCTACTTCAAAACATCACCGGCGTACTTTAACATGAAAAAAAAGCATATAGTAACAGATCGAATTATTACTAAGATAACCGGTTGGATAGCCGGTCTTACCATTGTAGCCCTGGCAATTTGGGCTGTATTTACTCTTTGGGAGTATCATGAGTATGAGCAAACTAATGACGCACAGGTACAGGAGTACGTAAACCCTGTTATATCGCGTGCGGGAGGTTTTATAGTGGCCGTAAGGTTTGAAGAGAACCAGCCGGTAAAAAAGGGAGATACCTTATTAATTATAGATAACCGGGAGTACACTTTACAAGTTGCGCAGACCCGGGCAACTATACAAAAAGCCGAAGCACAGTTAGAGGTATTAAAAAGTAACATACACACCACGCAAAAAACTGCCGGTTCTGCTAAAGCTCAAATTAAAGCAAGCGCTGCAAAAGTTTGGAAACAGCGGCTTGACTTTGAACGTTATTTGCGCCTTTATAAAGAGGAGTCAGCAACTAAACAACAGCTTGAAAATGTTCAGGCTGCCCTGGATGTAAACAATAGCGATTTCCAGTCGGCAGAGGAAAACTACGGAGCTGCAGAATCGAAAATAGAAGATATTATAGCAGAAAAGACGGTATTAAGGGCAGAAATTGCACGTTTAAAAGCCTTGCTTGACCGCAACATGCTTGATGTTGAATATACCGTTATTAGGGCTTCTTATGATGGAAGAATGGGCCGTCGAACGGTAGAGGTTGGTCAAATGATTAATGTTGGCGAAGTGCTGGCCTATATAGTTGATAACGAAACTGACAAATGGGTAATAGCCAATTATAAAGAAACCCAGATTGCCGGCATGCATATAGGTGATACTGTAAAATTTGTTGCCGACGCATTTCCGGACCAGGAGTTTAAGGGCACTATCATTTCATTGTCGCCCGCGACCGGTTCGAGCTTCTCGTTGCTGCCTCCGGATAACTCTACCGGTAACTATGTGAAAATTGTTCAGCGTGTGCCGGTACGCATCAGGGTCGATGCTGAAAAAAAGCAGCTGGCCATGCTTAGGGTGGGGATGAATGTTAATGTTTACGTCCCTAAAAAACAGCAGCGCCATGGATAGGGGTATTCCAATTTTTAGAAGCTGGGTCCCGGGGTGGGCTATCAAGATCATCCTGTTTTCGCTTATCCTGCCCACGCTGGTGCTTTTTTTTCTGCCATTTGCAAACATTAATGCGGCAGCAGGCTATTATGGCAGCGAACCGGCAGATATACAATTTGCGGTAGCCTTGTTTTATGCCGGGTATATAGCCTTTTACAGCCTTGAACGGCGATTCTTTAACTTCCTGGCAGCAAAAGAATATTTTATCATTTTTACAATGTTGGAGTTGCTGACAATAGTGGTATGCTATTTAACCAATGATCTTTATATATTATTCCCGATCCGTTTTTTCCAGGGGATGTTATTCTGCAGTACAGTAAACCTGTCTTTATCCCTCATGTTTACCCGCTTGCACAGTGAAAGGGCCCGCGAAATAAGCTTCTCGGTTTTTTTCGGAATGCTGATATGTATTCTGCCCTTTACCAATCTGGTTACCGCCGATTTGATAGACTCTTATAATTTTAACCTGGTTTACAAGGGCGCATTATTCTCTTACCTGCCATGCCTGTGCCTTATCATGCTGTGTATGAATAACGTAAGGTTAAACGCCCGGTTTCACTTATACAAGCTCGACTGGCAGAGTTTTGTGTTTTGGAGCATCATGCTCACTTTGCTGGGGTATATTAGTATTTATGGGCAGGAATATTATTGGTTGGATGATGCCCGCATTTACTATAGCGTTGCCGCTATGATAGTTAGCACACTGATTTACATTGTACGCCAAGGAGGTTTAAAAAGACCATATCTGCATTTGGGTATATTTCGCTTTCGCAATTTTAAGTTCGCGGCCTTTCTCATCTTAATACTTTATATATGTCGGTTTGCGGTTAATATCACCAATTCATTTTTTACAGGTGTGCTTAAGCTTGATCCTATTCACGTAAGCTATATAAACAGTTGCAACCTGGGCGGCCTCATAATTGGTATTATAATTTCCGGTGCTATGATCCTGCAGAAAAAAAATATCAGGTTTATCTGGTTTCCGGGCTTTATATTATTGCTGGCTTTTCACGTCATTATGTTCTTTTTGTTTGCTACAGAGGCAAATGAAAACAACTTTTACGCTCCGCTTTTTATGCAGGGGATAGGCGTGGGGATGATCATGGTACCCACCATTGTGTATGCCATCTCTGCAGTGCCTGTTGCAATTGGCCCGTCAGCAACTTCGATATGTTCAACTATGGGGTATGTTGGCTTCTGTGTTAGTGCTGCAATCATCAATTTTTGCGAGCTCTACGAAAAAAGCCGGCATTACAACGCATTTCAGGACCATCTAACAAAAGTTGACCGGTTTGCATTGCACGCGCTGGCCACGCGTGGGACCGAACTGTTGTCAAAGGGGCTTTCGTTAAAGCAAGCCAGCAAAGGCGCAAACAAGCAGTTGGTGGGCGCCGTTAATCAGCAAATCCAAATCAGGTTCGCTATGGATTATTACGAGATGATGTCAATGATGTTAGTAGCAACCTTGCTACTTATTGCTTTATTCCCTTATCTAAATCGTACAGCGGTTTACCTGCGTTCGCGCCGGCTAGTACCTGCATAATCTAATTACTCAATATTAAACGACAAATGAAATATATAACCCTGTTGGCTATTATCATCGTCAGTATGACTGCATGCCAAAAAGATAACCAAAACTTTAAATTAAAAACGGTTACCATAAACGCATACACAAACAAAAACTCCGGCTTGCAGCATGTTTACGTCAGGATTGTTGACGCCGCGGATCAGCAGCGAGTTATCGGTAAATCTGCTTCATATCCGTCAAACCTGCCATTGCCGGTTACGCTGGGTATAACTTCGAGTCTCAAACAAGCGCTATATAAACAAACATGTATAGTGGAGTTGTGGGCCGACTCTACAGGTTTGATTAGTTCGCAAAAAATGAATATGGACAGTTATAAAATCATCTTTCCGTTAGAGATGGATGTCAAAAACGAAGACATGGATGTTACGCTATCAGGCAACTGGGACTAAGCATTAACAATACCGAGATTATAAAAAAAACAACAATATCATGACCACGGCATCTGAAGTCATCCAAAAACTTCAGTTGGAAGGTTCTACCATAGATCTTAATCTAAAAGCAAACCGCCTGAAATCCTGGTGAGCACTTATTTATGAATTAGGTGCTCACCAGAATACTCACCAAAATGGCTGTTCAACGGTGAGCAAATGACACCAAAATGCAACCAAACACCCCTCAAACGTAGCATTTGAAGGGTTTTAGTTGTGTTTGATACCGTTTTAGTAGAGCCGGAGGGAATCCTATCGAACAGTTAATGTCGCTACTTTTATTTTAATGAATTGAAATCAAATAGTTTAAACATTATATAGCTCTATGGCGAAACATAAAAACAGGGTTTGTTTTCTTCGTTTTTATTTGAAAGCGATTTATGGCGACATTTTTGTATACTCAAAATGTTCGATAGTCGAACACTCTTATAGGTTTGTAAATCAGGGGTTATAATTTTGCTGATTTCATTATCAAAAAAGCTTTTTAAAATCTTTGCAGATTTTAGAATACGCAAGTGATGTAACTTGATGAATATATTAGGCCATTTAAGCGTTATTCATTAATGAATCGCTAATCAAATTATCTATTGGTTCGAGCCCAGTTAGGGGAACTATAAACGATAGCGCTGTTTACTTGGGCAATTTATTGAATAATACATTGTGAACCTTCGGCGTGGCAAAGGCGAGCATTTTCACTTTATGGTTTAATCCCCGTTCAAAATACACAGTCACATTAGAATCGCTAATTTGAAACTTATCCGGTGCTGTTCTTACAAGAGTGAAGGTAGATTTATTCTTTCGGGTAATTATTAGTTTCCCTTCGGTAAGGCTAATAAATAATCCCGATTCAACCTCATTTGAGTAGTACTTGCCTATATAGTCCGCCAATTTACTAGGTATTTGATGAAAGTATGTTGGTTTTGCAGCAGGTGCACTAATACCTGTATTCAGATCTTGCAATGTTTTAAATAACAAGTAGTGTAATGCTGTAAAGTCATTGGTGAATTTGTCTGATTCTGCATTATTGCTAAGCCAGGCTATTGACACATCTTCATCGGGGTAATACTCAAGTAAAGCGCGGTAGGCCGCTGTGGCCCCGTCGTGGCTAATTACTTTTCGGCCTTTAACGAAATCTATACGCAAGCCGGCGGCATAATTATTTTGTTGGCCATTATTTAGATTTACCAAATGCAACTGTTCTGGAAACAACGACGGCATGCCCAGTTTCCCGCTTGTATAGAAGATGTTCCAACGTAAAAGATCTTCAGCGGTAGTCAAAAGACCGCCATTCCCATAAACATCTTCGTTTGGCATATCTGTATAAAAACCATTTTCGCCCTTTGTATAGGCAATAGCGCGGTTTGGCACAATTGTCCTGATATCCGTTCTCCATTGGGTATGATTCATGCCAGCTGGAATAAAAATCCGTTTTCGTGTAAAATCTGCGAGGGTTTCCCCGCTTGTTCGCTCGACGATAATCGCCAACAGTACATAATTAGTATTGCTGTAAGCATATACAGTTCCTGGCTCTTGATTTAATGAACCTTGTTTGGTCATGATTGAAAGCACTTCTGTATTAGTATATACTTTTGTACCGCGAGGCCAGTCGGATAAACTCATCAAGCTACCCCAGTCTTTTAGTCCGCTTGTATGGTGCAGCATTTGTGATAGGGTAATTGTGTTTCCGTACGAGGGCAGTTCCGGAATATATTTGCGGACATCATCATCGAGTGACAACTTGCCTTCCTGTTGTAAAAGTAAAATAGCAGCCGCCGTAAATTGTTTAGATACAGATCCGGCTTCGATAAGCGAAATCTTGCTGAGTGGAGTAAAGCGTTCCATGTCAGCCATGCCTTGTGCTCTTGAGTAAATTATTTGTCCATGACGGCTGATTGCGAGTTGATAGCCGGGATTATCAGAACTGTAGTGATCAAACAATTGATCGATTTGCCCGATCGTATCCTGCCAACTCTGACCCTGCGCGATCTCACCAAAGGAAATTAAACAGATTAAAAACAATATAAACATTCTCATTGAAGCCTTTAATATTAAGACATTTGAACTGATAGTATTGTTACTGGGATTTGTGTTTTTAACCTGGAATGGGCTTGACGCCAGATTCGCCCTTTGTGAACGCTTCATCTATGTTTAATTTGCAATGTGTCTCAAAATTCTTTAGCGAATAACGCACCCGCCAAATCGGATTCAAACCCAAAATATGTGGTTCGAAAACGCCCACTAAGGGTTTCATTAAAAGTTTCTAATTGGTTTAAAATGCACATTTGATCTTAAAGTTGGTTCGAATTCCGCCCAGTTAAGAGGAATCTCTAAAAGTAAAATGATAAACAAGTCTCTTATTTTTGCTAATACTATTTTGACATTAAATTCAGATGATGTTATGTTTTTATTTTCAACAAACAATTGGTTTATAAAAAAACTCTTTTTTTTACCGCATATTATCCCGATATATGATTATTGTAAAAAATACAGGTAAAAATCGATTTTTAATAAAAGTGGCAATTTTGCTGAAATATTTTTTTAAAACAATATTTTGCTTTTGTTATTGATAATTTTAAGCCTTGTTTAATATTTAATTCGTAAAACTAAAAAGTGATTTGTGCAAATAGTACACTATGCCTATTTTAGGGTTAATCAAACAGAAATAAACCAACACTATAAATAACCTTATTTAATACTATTTTATCACCAATAAAATTAAGTTTTTTAGTACTTTGAAAGGATAGTAATGTTTAGATCATTGTTAGTTTTTGGATTACGGCCGTAAGGCTTATCTCACAATTTAATCCAGAGGCAATCAACATGATGAAAGGCATTTTTCTCCTTACAAGTTAGATGAATGAATTTCATTTTTCGTGGCTACTGCCGCAAGGCTTATCTCACATTCAGTCACGGAGCAATGATTTGCATTTGAGTAAATTTAAAACTGTTATTGCCTACACAATAATCAGTATTGCATTTGTTTTTTGGTTGTTATATGGCTTTGTCCTACACGATAGCCTGTAACGTTGTATTTGCCGGAGTAAGTATTTATTTCGCAGCAATGTCTCTACCATTGCTTTAAGCCAAAAACTAAAAAAATCCCAGGCGCTGCCTCTACCACTGCCGAAACCAAGTTGCTGTATTTCAGCTTTTTGGGCTATGTTCTTAATCAAATATATTAACTAAATTAAATTAAAATCATGCTTAAAAATTTACTTCTCAGAGGGAGGTTTCTGGCTGTACTGTTGTGCTGCCTGATATCCTCGGTGGTAGTTATGGCCCAAACAAAGTACAAAGGAAAGGTTATCGGCAGCGATGACAAGCAGCCGGTTGTTGGTGCTTCTATCCGGCTCAAAGGATCAACGACAGGTGCGGTGACCGATGTTAATGGCGAGTTTACACTCAGCTTAAAACCAGGCAATGTATTAGTGATATCTTATATTGGATATCAAACAACTGAAGTTACCGTAGGAGCCGATCCTAGTTTAAGGATTACGCTTACAGCGGGCAGCAATGCACTTAATGAAGTAGTGGTTACAGGTTACGGTTCACAACGTAAAAAAGACCTGGTGGGTGCTGTAGCCGTTGTCGACGTTGCTGCACTGACCCGTCAGCCGGTTTCATCGGTTGAAAGCCAGCTGCAGGGTCAGGCGGCCGGTGTGACCGTTATCGCTTCAGGGCAACCGGGTGAAAATCCTTCTGTAAAAATCCGTGGTGCTAACACGTTTGGTAATAACCAGCCGCTGTACGTGGTTGATGGTGTACCAACAACTAACGTAAGCGATATCAACCCCAATGACGTGGCAAGCATGCAGGTACTTAAGGATGCAAGCTCGGCATCTATTTACGGTGCAAGGGCGTCAAACGGTGTAATCGTAATCACCACCAAAAAAGGTAACGGAAAAACCAACGTTTCCTACGATGCCTACTATGGTACACAGGTGCCGAAAGGCGGTAATGTGTTCCATTTGCTGAATCCAACCGAGATGATGCAATTAAGAGCCCTCGCTATAAAAAATACCGCAGCACTTAAAAATATTCCTGTTGACCTGAGCAGCAACCTTTACGGCGCTAACGGCGATGTTTTGCCTGATTATATCAGTGCAGGTGGCGTAGGCCCAGCTGGAGTACATGATGGTGATCCTGCTGTTGATCCTGCTAAATACAATGTGAACCCGTTTTATACGTCAGGCGATGCGTCGGGTTTTTATCGTCTTACAAGAGCAAACAAAGCCGGTACTGATTGGTACCACCAGATATTTAAATCGGCGCCGATTCAAAGTCATAACCTGGCTATGAGCGGAAGCACTGATGCCGCTACTTATTTGTTTTCATTGAATTACTTTAACCAAAGGGGTACCCTGAAAAATACCTACGATAAGCGTTACACCGTAAGGGCTAATACAAGCTACAACGTAACCAAACATATCAGGATAGGTGAGAACTTGTCATATTCATTAACCGAAAACCCGCTGATCAACGAAAATGATGAGGGTTCGGCTATCGGCATGTCATTCCGCGAGCAGCCTATTATTCCGGTTTATGACATCAAAGGCAACTACGCGGGTTCAAATACTGCCAACTTAGGTAATGCACGTAACCCGGTAGCCATTATGGATCGTACTAAAAATAACTACGGTGCATTTAACAGGTTGTTTGGTAATGCATTTGCCGAGGTGGATTTCCTGAGGTACTTCACTTTACGTACGCAGTTTGGTGGTGAGTATTATTCAGACTATAATCATAGCTTTACTTTCCCGGAATATGAGAACTCTGAAAACAACTCCACAAACTCGTATTCGGAAAACTCATTTAACGGATATAACTATACCTGGACAAATACTTTAACCTATCATCAAACCATTGGGAAACATGATATTAAAGTATTGGCAGGTACCGAAGCTTATAAAAACAGGTACGAAACCTTAGGAGCAACCAATACCGGTTACTTTACCTTTGATAAGGATTATACCACGATATCTACAGGTACCGGTACACCAACTGCATACAGCACACTAACACGGGATAAGATATTTTCACTGCTTGCCCGTTTGGATTACACCTTTGCCGACAAATATCTGTTGAACGCTACCATCCGTCGTGACGGTTCTTCAAGGTTCAAGTCTTTCCAATACGGATGGTTCCCGGCCGTTAGTGCGGGCTGGCGTATATCGCAGGAGGATTTTCTGAAAGGTGTATCGTGGATTAACGATTTGAAGATCAGGGGTGGTTATGGTATTATGGGTAACCAGATTAACGTTGACCCTGCAAATGCCTTTACTACATTTGGCAGTAACAAAACAAACTCCTACTACGATATTAACGGTACCTCTACAAGTACGGTTGCCGGTTTCGCTCAAAACCGTATAGGTAACCCTGACGCCAAGTGGGAAAAAGATAAAAACTTCAACGTTGGTTTTGATGGTTCATTCTTTGGTCAAAAGTTGGACATCTCTGCTGATTATTATAAAAAGATCATCACTGATCTGTTATTTAATCCTGCACTTCCTGGTACTGCCGGTTCGGCAACTGCACCGTACAGCAACGTAGGTGCAATGAATAATACCGGTTTGGATATTACAATTGGTACCCACACCAATATAACCCACGATCTGAAAATGAATGCCGCCTTAACGTTTACAACTTATCACAACGTTATTAAGCAAGTAACTCTCGGACAAACCTACTTTGAGCAAAACTCTGGCCGATTTAATGGCAGCTCAATTATTAGAAACAGCGTAGGTGGCCCGGTTGGCGGTTTCTTTGGTTATAAAACTGACGGTTTCTGGGGTTCGAAAGCTGAAATTGACGCCGCAAATACGGCTGCTGGCGGAACTTATCAGAACGATGCCGCAGTTGGTCGTTTCAAATACGCAGATATAAACGGTGACGGAAAAATTACTGCCGACGATCGTACTTTGCTCGGTAATCCTAACCCTAAATTCACAGGTGGCTTAAACCTTGATTTTAGCTATAAAAACTTTGACCTTAATATGTTCTGGTACGGATCATACGGCAACAAGATCTGGAATGACGTGAGGTGGTGGACAGATTTTTATGCCAACTTTGCCGGCGCAAAAAGCAAAAATGCTTTATATGATTCTTGGACACCGTCAAACACCAATGCCAAAGCTCCTATCCAGGAAATTGACGGTTCATTCAGCACCAATACGGTTCCTAACTCTTTTTATGTTGAGAACGGCTCATACCTGAGACTGAAAAATATGCAAATAGGCTACAAGTTTGCTCCTAAAATCATCAAATCAATTGGTTTGAGCAACCTGCGTGTGTATTTATCAGGTGCAAACCTTATTACCATAACTAAATACTCGGGAGTTGATCCGGAGATTGTTGGCGGAGGTACCAATAGTAATACCAACAGCAGCACAAACTTTGGTGTTGACCGTGGTAACTATTCTCCAAATCGTACATATTTATTAGGTGTTCAGGCTAAATTTTAAATAGAGAAATCATTATGAAAAATATACAACGTGTATCAGTATTAGCATTAATTGCTGCTGGTATTTTACAGGGTTCATGTAAAAAGGCATATCTCGATCAGCCGGCTATAGGTGCGCTTAGTTCAGCGCAAATTACTACAAAAGCCGGCGTTGACGGGTTGTTGATAGGAGCTTATTCTGCACTTGACGGGCAGGGAGGTAACGGAAATAATGCCGGTTTAGGTGGTGGTAGTGCCTGGGAGGTATCGCCGGATAACTGGATTTACGGCAGCGTTGCCGGAGGCGATGCGCATAAAGGCAGTTCTGGTATCGATCAGCCGGCTATTAACTCCATTGCTACTTTCACTGTTGATGCCAGTAATGGATTTTTAAACAGTAAATGGAAGGCTGATTACGAGGGTATAAGCCGCGCCAACAACGTGTTAAAGGCAGTTGCGGGAGCAAGCGGGATTGCTGATGCCGATAAAACCAATATTATAGCCCAGGCTCGTTTTTTACGCGCACATTACTATTTTGATTTGAAAAAGATGTTTGCCAATGTGCCCTATATTGATGAAACGACAACCAACTATGTACAACCTAACGACAAAGATATCTGGCCTAAAATAGTTGATGATTTTAAATATGCTTATGCTAATTTACCCGGCACGCAAGCACAAAAGGGACGTGTAAATAAATGGGCGGCAGGCGCATACCTGGCGAAAACGTATCTGTATCAAAAGGATTATACCAATGCCGATAAGATATTTACCGAGGTGATCAACGGAGGTACTAATTCGCAGGGCGTAGCATACGGTTTAACTGATAATTATTTTGATAACTTCAACGCTGCCACCAAAAACAACAAGGAAACCGTGTTTGCTATCCAACAGGCAGCAAATGATGGCACTAACACTATCGGTGAGGCCAACAATGGTGATATGCTTAACTACCCGTACAACAGCCCGTTCGGTTGCTGCGGGTTTTTTCAGCCTACTTTAGATCTTGCTAACTCGTTTAGAACTGACGCCGCCGGTTTACCATATCTTGACGATTATAATTCACATCCGGTTGCAAATGATATGAACATTGCATCGGATAAACCATTTACACTTGATGCCGGTAACCTTGATCCGCGTTTGGACTGGACTGTTGGCCGTCGTGGAATCCCTTATCTTGATTGGGGTAACCATCCCGGTATGAACTGGATCCGTGAACAAAGCTCGGCAGGTCCGTATTCACCTAAAAAGAATGTTTATTACCAGGCTACCAAAGGCACATATGCCGATAGTCACTCATGGGCCCCGGGCAATGCAAACCAGGTTAATGTGATCCGCTTTGCAGATGTGCTCCTGATGGCTGCCGAAGCAAAAGCACAATTAGGTACAGGTGATCTTGGTCTTGGCTATGTAAACCAGGTGCGCGCACGGGCTGCTAACCCGGCCAGTTTTGTATATACTTACAAAGACGCGGCAAGCCCGATGGGAGGTTATACAACGACTCCCGCAGCTAATTATGTGGTAAGTCAATACCCAGCCGGCTTTTTTGCAAGCAAAGATGCTGCTTTAAAAGCGATTTACTTTGAGCGTAAGCTGGAACTGGCCATGGAAGGACATCGTTTCTTTGACCTTTCGCGCTGGGGGATAGCACAAGCAGCTTTGGGAGTATACTTTGCTTTTGATGGTAAAGTGATTACCGATGTTACAGGTGCTCATTTTACAACTGGAAAAAACGAGGTTTATCCGATACCGCAAGCTCAGATAGATCTTGAAAAAATAGGTGGGACTTCTATTTTGAAGCAAAATCCTAAATATTAATTTCAATCATTCTGTTTTTAGCGAGAAAGAGGTGGTGCTTGTTGCTGCCTCTTTCTTGTATTTTAATATTGTGGTAAGGTATAAGCAAGCTTAAATGGATCCGAGAAAACGCCGGTTATCGTTTTGTGTATTTTTGATTGGTGTTGTAGTATGCTTTATGCAGTTTAACTGCGGTGAACCGGCAACCGAGCGCGACCTGGCAAAAAATGATGGTAAGTCGCTATCGTTAAAATATTGCAAAAGTTGTCATGAGTACCCGGAAGCTCAATTTCTTGATAAAGAAACATGGGTTAAACATGTATTGCCTGCAATGGCGCCCCGGCTTGGGATACAGGTTTATGATGAAGATCAGTATGTGAATAATCCATCAGCAAAATCGGCTTTGTCATATGATGAGTGGCTGAAAATAGTAGATTATTATAGCAAATCGGCGCCGAAGGCACTTAAACCGGCACAGCAACCTGTTAAGCCGGTTAAAGATTGGGGTGTTTTTAGTTTGGAAAAGCCCAGCGGTTACAAACCCCTCGATGCCACAACCACAATGATTGCCTTTGATACTATTGGGCGCAAGGTTTACACCAGCGACCATAACGACAAAAGCATCTATCAATGGTCTGATAAACTGGTTCAGCTTTCGGCGCACCGGTATAGCTCGCCTGCTGTTGATGCCAGTTTTGCAAAAGATGCAACGGGCAAAGAACATGGTTTGTTTACTTTTATCGGATCGATGGATGCAGTTGACGTGTTTAATGGCTTTTTGACTGACATTACACTCAATGACAATGGGACCTGGCAGGATGAAGAAATAGCGAACGGTTTGCCTCGACCTGTTCAATCATTAACCGCCGATTTTGACAAAGATGGATTGAATGATTTTGTAGTATGCGGGTTTGGCCATAACACAGGAGGCTTGTATTTATACACGCAGCTGCCCGATAAAAAATTTAAAAAGCATGTTGTTAGCTCAATGCCAGGAGCTGAGCAGGCAGTAACAGGCGATTTTGATCATGACGGATGGCCGGATGTAGCCTGCTTATTTGCCCAGGCCGACGAAGGGATCTGGTTGTTTCTGAATGATCACAAAGGTGGTTTTACAACACGCAATTTGTTGCGGGTCCCTCCATTTTACGGGTCGAGCAGTTTTCAGCTGGTTGATTTCAATAGAGACGGAAAGCTGGATATCCTGTATACAAGCGGTGATAACAGCGATTATTCCCGTGTGTTGAAACCGTTTCATGGTGTTTACATTTTCCTGAATCAGGGTGATTTTAAATACAAAAAGGCTTATTTCTTCCCGGTTAACGGTGCTACAAAAGCAGTAGCTACTGATTTCAATGGAGATGGCTTGCAGGATATTGCGGTGATCGCCTTTTTTTCAGATTTGAAAAATAATCCTGCAGAAGGCTTTACGTATTTTGAGCAAGACAGTCCGCTGCATTTTATGCCGCATAATTTACCGATTGAGCATGAAGGGCGATGGATCTGTATGGACGTAGGGGATTTTAATAAAGATGGCAAACCAGATATCCTGCTCGGTAATTATTCTACAGGTTTTATTAATCAGCAGGGGGTTAAGCCGGGGTGGAACCCGGTTGCGCCATTTATTTTGCTTTCGAATATTGGAAAGCGGCGGTTATAAGTTTTAATAATAGGCAAAAGTGTGTGTTTTGTTTAAATAAGTGCAATAATTGAATAAAATAGTTTCGTGAATTGTTGCATAAATGTTGCGGGTTTTCTATATTTACAGATATAAAATTATACAACCTTTGAAGAAATTTGTTGCCATATTGTTGTTGATCGTGCATACCTATGGTTCGGGCGGATCGCTGATTTTGCAACAATATTTGTCATGGAGGATGGAAGATTTTTATAATAAGCAAGCGTCAAAAGGCTTATATGATGTTCATGACCTTAAGGAAATAGCTATCCCTGTAAACCTTCCGGGTATTCATGATTGGAAAAATTATGAGAATATTAGGGGGCAGATCCAGTTTGGGGAGCAGGCATATAATTACATACAGATGCGGGTTACAAGTAAGAAATTATACTTAAAATGTATCCCCACCTATACAGAAACGCACTTTAATGCAGATAATGTATTGCATACAGCGCCGGTAAAAGGTATACCCGTACCTCAAAAAGAACATGTACCTTATGTGGGCATCTCCTTTGCGGATGTATTGATTGCCCAGTCATTTCAATCCATTGATTTCAGGGTTTTTGAAACAAAGCTTACATCAGCTGATGCGTACAGTTTTGAGTTTGAAACCACCCGTTGTATAAAAACTCCCAAACAGCCGCCCAAGGCTAACTGCTAAATACCTCCCCCTGATTTTCTTTTTTCGAGTTGCCTGCAATTACTCGTTTCCGGATGAGTTTATATCGCAACTATGTTTATGATGTTGTATTAAATATCATTTCGTTGATTGATATTGTCATTTTTCATATAAGAAATAGCAGTATCTGTTGTGAAAAAATAAGTCGGTGTTGATTTTTGTTTGAATTTCAAATTTATTTTTCTGTTGAATTGTAAATATTATGATATATAGGCGATTATTGCCCCTGTTTTCTGTACCCTTGCATTTATAGCATACGTTATTGAACAGTATGAATCTTAGATTGTAGAGATCTGAGTTTAGTTGAACAGTGTTTGTAGGAACATTGAATTGCGCTCCGGGGTGAGATACGGAGCGCTTTTTTTACGATAGATCTTATTGACTCTCTTTGTATAAAGATCGGTCGTGAATTTCTATAGGGTTTATTTTCTTAATTTGAATTGAAAATAATTTTTAATGAATTCGGTAAATGTACTAATGGCTCGAAGATCGCACAACTATGAGTTAGTAAGTGGATTTTTGTAAGTGATTGATTATTATGTGATAATGAGTTTTCTTGAATTTGCATGTAAATGCTCGAATCTGCCTAATGAATTTTGATAGCGGTAATAATATGTTTGCTTTAACGATAGTCTCTATTAGCGCCCTGCATTAGTTGCAAATGATCCGGGGCAGTTTAGGATGATGTTGACCAATTATGCTAATAACTTTTTTTCTGGGAGGGCGGAGGTTTTTTTTTGATTCGGCTAAAATCACAATGGTCCGGTGTGTATGCTGCCAGGATAATGGTTACCGGCTGGATAAATCATAAAAATTAAAAAAACCTCCAAATAATGACAACCAATTATGAAATTATTTTTACTTCAGTATGAAAACAGGGCGATCGCTTTTATACCAGACAGCGCGAGGCTCGGCAGCGTACGTTAACGTCCATTTAGAGAATAGCCGGGTAAGCTTTGAGCCTTCCTCCGTGTAAGTTATAAATAAAGATAACAACAATATCCTGTATAACGATCATGTCATCGTAGTTAAAGGTCAGAAGAGCAACGTCAACAATCCGTTTCAAGGGCTATAACAAACCCTTATGCAGCATCTGCGCCAACCAGGCCACCTGGCTGTCGCTTTGCGGAAATTTGCCAAAAACGAGTACTTCCTGCTCAAAACTTTTGAAGGCAGCATTCAATGTTTCTGACAAAAAATCAATGTCTTCCTTTGTCAGTTCGCCAATATCCTTGTTTTCGACGCCCCATACGATGATTTGACTGACAACGGCAACCTCTTTTTCAGCAAATCTCCTCAATTTGAATATAAAGCCTGAAGGGTCTAAACGCAAGTCGTCAATGGCTAACTTATACTTTGAGACCATCTGACGGAGGTTCTTTAATTTGGTGATATTAAAAGATTCGATATTAGCCGAAAAGGAGCGCCTTTTACTGATAGTAGCTTCGCTCTCCGCCAGGCAATTCAAAAAAATCTTCTCGCACACCGCGTCCAGCACCTCCTCCTTATTTTTAAAGTAATGGTATATGGTGCTTCGGCCTTTCTTACATTCATTAGAAATATCCTGCATGGAAACCCGGAGATAACCGTAACGCTCAAAAACCGCTTCAGAAGCTAAAACTATTTCTTCCCGCACCTGATCATTTTCTACTCTTTTCATAGTCGACAAAAATACATTATTTGTTTAATACGGGCGTCGTCTTTTATGATATGGGCGCAAAGGACCCGACTTAAGGAATTTATGACAATTAAATTGAAAAAAAATCAAATACAAAAAATGTATATTTGTCGAAATTAAAAAAAAATTGGTTTCGGCAAGATTGATTATTGTTCACCCCAATGAGGTAGAAAAAGAACGAAATCTGATGTTTCCTATGAAAAAAAAATCGACAAAAAAACAATAAACGTTCAATTAACTCAATGAAAACAACGATCACACTGGCCGGAGCGGTATTAACTGCCCTATGGATTACCGGCTGCTCCAACAACAGCAAATTGAAGCCGGGACCTGATACCCTCACGGTAAAAGTATTTAATTTGTCGGCAGAGGCCCAGGCAATCAATGATCGCATTGTTTATGACGGAACCCTGGAAGCAGAAAAAACGATCGACCTGAGTTTCCAGGTTTCGGGTACCATTTTGTCATTCCCGTTCAAAACTGGTGATTACGTTAAAAAAGGTCAACTGGTCGGGTCTGTGGATGAAACCACCTACCGCAGCCAATACAACGCACAACTGGCGCAGGCTAAACTGGCCAATGAAAACTATACCCGTATCAGCGAGGTTTTTAAAAAGGGAAGCGTTGCCGAGATCAAAATGCTGGAGGCTAAGTCGAATTACGAGCAAGCGACTTCAGCTGCTAATGCAACCTACCAGAACATAGCACATACACATCTTTACGCCCCGGTAAGCGGATATGTTGGCGCTAAAATGGCAGAAGCCGGTGCGGTGGCCAATCCAGGCCAGCCAGTGTTACAATTATTGGATACCCATTCGGTAAAGGTGCTGGTCGCCGTGCCTGAAAGTGAGATCAACCACTATAAAGCCGGGACCCCGGCATTCATAAAAATCGATGCGCTCGGCGATCAGACTTTACAGGGTAAAGTGACCGAAGTCGGCGTGCTTGCTTTGAACGGCAGTGCCAATTACAATCTAAAAATAGCCTTACCCAATACCAGCGCCCAATTAAGGCCAGGCATGCTATGTAAAGTGTCATTTGGCGCAGCAGAAAAAAAAGGCAATACCTTAGTAGATACTAAAGAGATCATCGTACCTGTACAGGCTGTACAGGTTGACGATAAAGGAAACAACTTCTTATTCATTATGAATGCTCAAAATAAAGCGGTACGTAAAGATGTGACCACCGGACAGCTTTACAGCAACGGTATCGCCATCAAGTCAGGCCTGTCAGGTAACGAACAAGTGATTACCTCCGGCTATCAGAAGCTTGCCGATCAAACCCCTGTTATCGTTAGTAAATAATCACCTATCATGAAGAAGAACTCGAATTTAATAGCATGGGCGATGGAGTACCATGTGTTCCCGCTTGCGCTATCGGCCATATTGGTGCTGCTCGGCCTATCCGGGCTGTTCAATATGCCCCGAAACGAATTTCCGGATTTCACTATCAGGCAGGGCCTCATCGTGGGGCAATACCCCGGCGCTTCATCCAAACAGGTAGAAGAGCAATTGACAAAAAAAGTAGAAGAATACCTTTTTAGTAATAACGAGGTTAACAAGAAAAAAACCTACTCCTTTTCCCGGGATGGCGTAATGTACATCTTTGTGGAGGTAGCAGATAACCAAAATGCCATCCAAACCAAAGCGTTCTGGAACAAAATCAAAAACGGGATGCTGATTCTGCAAAGCCAGCTTCCTAAAGAAGTTAAAGGCTTCTATATCGATAGTGATTTCGGTAATACCTCTGCCATGCTTTTGTCCGTAGAGTCCAAGACACGGCCCTATAAGGAACTGCTTCGTAATGTAGAAGACATCGAGGCAGAACTGAGGCAGGTACAGGACGTTGCCAAGATATCCCATACCGGCAACCTGAACGAGCAGATCACCATTTATGTAGATAATAATAAACTGCTGCAAAAAGGGGTATCGGTCAATAATGTGATGCAGGTGCTACAAAATGACGGCGCTATTAACGCTACCGGTAAAGTAGAAGGAAAGGTGGTAGATGAGCCCATTCATTTAAGCACCTACTATAAAACCGAGGCCGAGCTTGCTGAACAGATCATCAGGCAAGATCCTGGCGGCAATTCGGTGCGCCTTCGTGATGTAGCAACCCTGAAACGTGAGTATGATGAGCCGGACAGCTATGTAACCTCCAACGGCACTAAATCCATCGTGATATCACTGGAAATGATCACCGGCAAAAACATTGTACAGTTTGGTAAGGAGCTGGAAGAACATATCGAAAAAGTAAAGCAGCACCTGCCGCCTGATATCCAACTGGTAAAACTGGCCGATCAGCCTGAGGTGGTAGATGATTCAATCAGTCACTTTATGAAAGAGTTTGCTTTTGCGCTTATCGGCGTAGTGTGCGTTGCCTTACTCTTGCTTCCTTTCAGAGTTGCCGCAGTTGCAGCCGCCACTATACCAATTACCATAGCCGCAACGCTGGGTATTATGTATATGACAGGTATAGAACTGGACACTGTTACGCTTGCAGCGTTGATTGTGGTGCTGGGGATTGTGGTTGACGACCCTATTGTGGTAATTGATAACCACGTAGAAAAGCTGGACCACGGCATGTCGGTTTGGGATGCCGCCATTAGCAGCGCCAAGGAATTGTTTCCATCAGTGTTTACGGCTACGCTGGCCATATCAGCAACCTTTGTGCCACTGGCATTTTTTATGACCGGTACGGCGAAAGATTTTATCCGCCTGTTCCCTGTAACGATCATGATTGCTTTGACACTGTCACTGATCATCTCTATGATGGTGGTACCGTTTTTCAATACGCTGTTCATCAAAAAAGGCTTGCTGCATAATAAGGCAGATGAAAAAAGATCTTTCCTGGACCGATTACAGGATTTCTTTAATAACCATATCGGTAATTCCATGAAACACTATAAGCTAACCGTATTTTTTGCGGTACTGTCGGTGGTGATTGGCATAGGGATTATGGGAGTATTGCCGCAACAGTTGTTTCCTAAAGTGGAACGAAACCAATTTGCAATGGAGATCTACCTGCCATCGGGCTACAGGCTTTCGCAAACGGACAGCGTGGTGAAGGGAATGGAAAAGATATTAAAACAGGATAAGCGCATTCTTAATTATACCAGCTTTATCGGCAGCAGTTCGCCACGTTTCCACTCGGTATATGCGCCAAATCTTCCGTCAAAAAATTATGCGCAGATCCTGGTCAAAACAGTATCTGAAGACGCAACCGCAGAGGTGATTGTTGACTATCAGCATAAATACAGTAACCTGTTTCCGGCTGCTTATGTCCGGATGAAACAATTAAACATGATCAATGCGCTGGCAGCTATCGAGGTAAGGATCAGCGGAAATGATATTCCAGCCTTAAAACAGGTAGCCAATCAGGTTTTAGCCATCGGCAAAACGCATAAACAGGTTACCTGGGCCCGGACAGATTATAACGAGATACAGCCAACCCTAAAAATAGATGTAAAAACAGCAGAAGCTGCACGGCTTGGATTAAGCAAGGGCGATATTGCTAATGCAATAGCCATGCATTCAGAAGGGATTACAGCTACACAGGTTTGGGAAAATAATTACGCGGTAGATGTAAAGATCAAATCGCCTAAACTGTCCCGGACTGACCTTTCAGCCCTGCGTGACTTGAATATCGTAGCGCCACAAACTAAATCCCTGATCCCTTTAAGACAGGTTGCAGACGTAAACCCGGAGTGGAATGACGGCCAGATTGCCCGCAGAAACAGTGTACGTACGCTGACGGTACGTATGGATGTAACCCAGGACGCTGTTGCCAATGCCGTATTGCAGGAACTGCAACCGGCCATCGAAAAAATAAAACTTCCCGCCGGTGTTGAACTGCGTTATGGGGGCGAACTGGAATTGCAGGGAGAGAACCAGGGCCCAATGGGGACCGCGCTTGGGGTAAGTATCATATTGATATTCCTTATCTTATTATGGCACTTTAAGCACCTTAAACATGCCCTGTTGAGCATTACTACTATGCCATTAAGCTTATTGGGGGCATCTTTTGGCCTTTTTATCATGGGCTATCCCTTTGGCTTTACGTCGTTCCTCGGTTTACTTGCCCTTTGCGGAATCGTGGTCCGTAACGGCATTATCCTGATAGATTTTGCAGAAGAACTACGATTACATGAGGGTAAATCTGTTTTTGAAGCTGCAAAGCTTTCTGCCGAACGCAGGATGCGGCCGATCTTTTTAACCTCTTCGGCAGCGGCCGTGGGTGTAATACCGATGGTAATCAGCAGGTCTTCGCTTTGGGGGCCGTTGGGTACTGTGATCTGTTTCGGGTTACTGTTATCCATGTTGCTGACCCTATTCGTGCTGCCAACGCTATACTGGCTGTTCTTCCGCAAGGAGGATCAAAAGCATCCGGAAAGCAAAACACCGGAATCTGTAACTGCATAAGCTCATTATCATGAAAACATTCCTATTATCAATATTCACTTTTACATGTCTGCAGGTTGGTGCCCAACAGCATATCATTTCCCTGCAGGAAAGTAAGCAGGCTGCTATAGCCTATAGTTACGCTTTAAAAAATGGTGAGCTGAGGATAAGCTCTGCAAAAACCGATGTAGCTGCAGCCAAGTCAGATTATCTCCCATCGGTCAGCGCAACCGGGCTGGGTTTATTTGGGTTTAAAGACTTCGTATCGGCCGCGCCGCCATTATTGGAAAAAGGCATCAATAACTTTTACCTGTTTGGCGTAACCGGCACGGAATCCCTTTATGCCGGCGGCAAAATTAAAACGGGTAACCAGTTAGCGGCATTGCAGCTACAGGTCAGCCAGATCAGGAAAAAGCAATCAGCAGATTCTGTGATACTGCTTACCGAACAGAAATACTGGAACCTCGTCAACATACAGGAACAGCAGAAAACCATACTGGTTAACGAAGCATTGCTTAACACTGTACTGAAAATGCAAAAGGACATGCTAGCATCCGGATTAATTGCCCGTAACGATCTGCTCAAAGTAAAAGTTCAGCTAAGCCAGTTGCTTGTTAATAAAAGCAAGCTGCAGAACGGCCGCCGGGTGGCCCTGCTGGATTTTTCCATGTATACAGGTATTGCCTTTGATTCGCTCATGGCAATGCAAGACACCCTTAATACAAACAGCACGCCGGTATTGCCTGCCCTGCAGCCAGATACCAACCTGGCCCGTAATGCCAATTATCAGCTACTGACCAAACGCATGGAAGGCGAAAAGCTACAGACCAGGTTAGCCAATGGCGATAACTTGCCGAGCCTGGCAGTTGGTCTAAGTGCATCACAAACAGGGTCAATCAACAGCGGGATCGGGAGCAACTTTGCACCGGCCAGTTTTGTTACCCTGAGTATTCCCATCTCCAGCGGTTTATGGGGCCGGGGCAAGCAAAAGATGCAGAAGCAAAGGATCAATGAGCAAATAGCTCAAAATGATTTCCGCGACGGACAAAACCAGCTGAGAGTAGGCATTATACGCTATTGGTATGATATGCAGGACCAGCTTACACAAATCAGCTATGCAAAAGACAACCTGGAACAGGCTGCCGAAAATCTGAAAGTTAACCAGGATAATTACAAAGCCGGTTTGGCTACCATTTCGGAGGTGCTGGATGCCCAGGCTGCTTATCAGCAGGCCTCAAGTACCGTTGCTACGGCATTTGCTGATTTTTATGTAAGGTCGGCGGTATATAATTATGTTACCGCGAAAACTGGAAATCAGCCCTGACCTGAATTTAAAAAGCTAACAAATTAGCTACGGGAATGGAACATAAACGAAAACGTCTGATTGATATTACTATTGAGCTTTTTATCAACCATGGTATCATCAGTGTAACAATGGATGAAGTAGCGAAAGCAGCCGGTATGTCGAAGAAAACCGTTTACCAATGTTTTGCCAATAAGGGAATCCTTGTTGAAGCTGTTGTTGACCAACTGATCGGTCAATCTAAGAGCATCATCAGTTCAAACATCGATGCCGCAGATGACCCGGTACAGGAGTTGGTTCTTCAACAAGGGCTTTTTAAACATTTGATCGCCTTACGGTACCTTTTTAACGACATGACGTTGAAAAGGTACCCGAGGGCTATGAAAGCGTTCCATGAGTTTAAAATCAATCACCTGAAGATAATTATTGAATCAAATTTAACAGATGGCATTGCAACGGGATTGTACCGCACTGGTCTGGATGTGCCGGCTACAGCAGCCATCTATATATCGGTAGCAGACTTTTACCTGTTTAATAATACTGTAAGAACCCCGGCTGATATATTTGAAGCGCTCCGGCTATTTATAAACGGAATAATTACCGATGACGGGCGGCGTCTTCTCGCAAATTATACCAAGTAAAAGGAAACAGCGCTCTGTATAACGTATTGTTAAGCAGGCTATATCAGTAGCGCAACTCCGGATATTTTTAAGGATCACCGTGATTGTCATTCTCATATCATAAAGCATATAATATACTAAAAAGTATTTTTAATTAGACTTTTTAGTATATTTTTGTATCATAAAATTTATTAACATGCTTACTAAAGCCGAAAGAACAAAGCAATTCATCCTGGAAACAGCGGCGCCTATCTTTAATCAGAAAGGAATATCCGGCGCTAATATAGACGACGTGCTTGCTGCCACAAAATTGACTAAGGGATGCCTTTACGGTCATTTTGAAGGAAAGGAAGACCTTGCCCTGCAGGTTGTTGACCACATGTTGAATACTAACGGCGAAAAAATGTTGTTAACTATTAGCAAGGGTAAAACAGCGAAGGCTAAAGTATTTGCTTTTCTCGATTTTTATAAAGATCCTTTGAATACTTACCTTAAAGGCGGATGTCCTGTATTTAACATTGCAGTGGAATCCGATGATAACTTTCCGGCTATTAAAGAAAAGATAGCCGGTGTCATTCGCCACGGACAGGAAGTATTTGTTAGTATTTTAAATCAGGGTATTGCCGATGGTGAATTTTCTGACAAACTTGATCCGGCTGTTTATGCATTCAAAGCGGTAGCCGCGGTTGAAGGTGCAGTTGTAATGTGCAGGGCGATGAATACCGCAAAACCGATGGCCGGTTTACTCAGGAGCCTGAAAGCGGAGTTAGAAAGTTATGCAATATAATTTTTTGATATAGAATATACTAAAAAGTCTTTTTTATAGACAATGGGATTGTATTTGTGATCAAGTATTCAACCCACTGCCGCAGACATGATATAGCAAGGAATACTAACAATCAACATGAAATAGAATATACTAAAAAGTATAAAATAACAATTAAACGACAATGAATAAGGTTGCAAACCTGCTTCCTGATACTATTTAAAACTGAAAAAATGAATGATCAAATTATTTTCGAGCCATATAATTTAAATGGCCTTGCACTGAACAACCGTATAGTTATGGCACCTATGACCCGTAACCGGTCAGCAAATCCGGGCAACGTGGCCACCGAACTGACGGCACGCTACTATCAGCAGCGCGCTTCGGCCGGCCTGATCATCACCGAGGGAACCTATATCAGCCGGGAGGCAGTAGGTTACCTGAACGTACCCGGGATCTATACAAAAGAGCAGGTTGCAGGCTGGAAACTGGTTACCGATGCGGTGCACGAGCGGGGCAGCAAAATTTTCGCCCAATTATGGCACGTAGGGCGCATATCGCACCCTGATCTGCTTAACGGTGAACTTCCGCTGGCGCCATCCGCATTAAATCCGCTTACCAAAGTATTCACCCCCGAAGGCTTCAAAGACACAGTTGATGCCAGGGAGATGACAACTGCGCAAATCCAAAAGACCATTAACGATTTTAGACAGGCTGCCACAAACGCGGTAGAGGCGGGGTTCGACGGTGTTGAACTGCATGCCGCCAATGGCTACCTGCTGCACCAGTTCTTTAATCTTTACTCCAATAAACGCCAGGATCAGTACGGCGGCACTATAAAGAACCGCGCACGGATATTATTCGAAATTTTTGATGAACTGCGTACAGTAATTGATATCACGAGGGTGGGTGTAAGATTAAATCCTTCTCTTCACGGTATCCAGGGTATGATGCTTGACGAGGAAACTATGGCTGTGCATGATTATATCGTTGCCAAATTGAATGAATATGACCTGGCTTACCTCCACCTGACCGAGCCATTTACCGATGTATCGGGCAATCCCTGGGGTATTGAAGAAGTAGCCAAACGTTACCGCCCGCTCTATGATGGCACGATAATCATTAACCGCGGATTTAACAAGGAAACAGCCAGCCAGGTATTGAACAACGGTGATGCCGACCTGGTATCATTCGGGGTTCCCTTTATTGCCAATCCAGATCTTGTTGAACGTTTTAAAGCGGATGCACCGCTCAATCAGCCCGATCCATCAACATTTTATACGCCGGGTGAAAAAGGTTATACCGATTATCCAACATTGGCCCAACAATCCTAATCAAAAAAACAGTGTTCAACAGAACTCATAAAATTAAATCATGCAATTAAAAGAAAAAACGATATTGATCACAGGAGGTGCATCAGGTATCGGGTTGGAAGCCGCAAAACAGTTTTTAGCCAATGGAGCCCATGTCATTATTATCGGCAGAAACCAGGGGAAATTAGATGAAGCAAAGAAACTTTATCCGGCTATTACGGCAATTAGAAGTGATATATCAGATGCAGATGAAGCGAAAAAGCTTTTCGGGCAGGTACAGCAATTGGGCGGTATAGATATTTTATACAACAATGCAGGTGTACTTGCCGATCCGATCAACCTCGGCCTGGCGGATGACCGGCATTTTGACGACGCAGCTTATGAGATAAACGTTAATTACCTGGCGGTGATCAGGCTTAACAACCTGTTTATGGACATGCTGAAATCAAGAAAAGACAGTGCGATCATCAATACCACATCCATACTGAGCTTTGTTCCGTCGTTGCTGGAAGCTACATATGCGGCTTCCAAAGCAGCGTTGCATTTTTACACCGTATCGCTAAGAGAGCACTTAAAAACTTTAAACAGCAGCATAAAGGTATTCGAACTGATACCGCCGCTTGTTGCTACAGAAATGGCGGCTAACATGGAGGGGAAAAGAATAACTACTGAAGCCCTGGTGAAAGCGTTTGTCAACGGTCTTCAAAAAGATCACTTAACTATCCGTGTAGGCGATACCAAATTAGCTTCT
Source organism: Mucilaginibacter sp. R-33 (assembly GCF_049949235.1). Lineage (NCBI taxonomy): Bacteria > Pseudomonadati > Bacteroidota > Sphingobacteriia > Sphingobacteriales > Sphingobacteriaceae > Mucilaginibacter > Mucilaginibacter sp. R-33. The sequence continues at coordinate 2,243,331 of NZ_CP188089.1, read as the reverse complement.
GTCCTTAACCGGCTTGCTCCAAAATTGACTTTTGGTTTGGTTAATCCTAAAAGAAGTTACAAAGCAATAGCATCACAGAAATCCTTATAACCATAAAAAATAAAATCATGCGGGCATTCATAGTAAAAAGCTACGGCAAAAAAGAAAAACTACATCTGACCGAATTGCCAGAACCGAAGGTAAAGGAAAATGAAGTATTGGTACAAATACATTCAGCAGGTGTCAATTTGTTCGATTCACTTATTAGAAACGGTGATTTCAAGTTGTTTTTACCCTACAAGCCACCATTTGTAAACGGTCATGATTTAGCAGGTGTGATAACTAAAGTTGGTTCAAAAGTCAGCCGATTCAATGTCGGCGATGAAGTGTATTCGAGGGTGGGTGATCACAGGATAGGCACTTTTGCTGAATATATTGCTGTAAATGACGGTGATTTAGCTTTAAAGCCCAAAAATCTTACCATGGACGAAGCGTGCTCCATTCCATTGGTTGGCTTAACTGCCTGGCAGGCACTTGTTGAGATCGGGAATGTAAAAAAAGGCCAAAAAGTTTTCATTCAGGCAGGCTCCGGTGGTATGGGTACATTCGCTATTCAGCTGGCGAAGCATTTAGGGGCCTATGTTGCCACAACCACCAGTTCAGCTAATATAGGTTGGGTTAAAAAGCTTGGTGCAGACCTTGTCATTGATTACAAAACAGAAGATTTTGAAACCAAACTTAAAGATTACGACCTGGTGATACATAGTAACCGGGATGCCAGGATACTGGAAAAATCATTCCGCGTTTTAAAAGCCGGAGGGCAGGTGATCTCATTGGTTGGTCCCCCAACCCCGGAATTTGCACAAGAACTGGGCTTGCCCTGGTATTTAAAATTGGTGACAAAATTATTGAGTTTCGGCGCAAAGAAAAAGGCAAAAAAGGCGAATAGCAGTTTCCGGTTCCTGTTTATGCGGGCAGATGGCAATCAATTAAGACAAATTACATCATTGATAGAATCAGGTGTGATTAAACCGGTAATAGACAAAATATTCCCATTTGAACAAACCAACGAAGCGTTGGCCTATGTTGAATCCGGTCGCACAAAAGGAAAAGCTGTAATAAAAATTAAATAAAAAGTACTTCTTGTAGAATACGGCGGTTACAAGAAGTGCCCCAGCTCCCAATCTCCGCTGTGTTATTAAAAGTAAAAAAAATAAAATGACCCCGAAGTGTTTGGTACATGAGGATGTTCCGCAGCCAAGCCCCCAAAGCAGGCGAAGTGCTGATCAAAATTGAAGTCGTAGGTTTGAATTTCGCCGACGTAATGCGCCGCCGCGGCACCCCTTATCCCGTTCCTTCACCAGCACCGTTTACGCTGGGTGCCGAGATCGCAGGCACCGTGGCAGAATCGGGTGAAGGCGTTACAGGTTTGGAGGTCGGTACTCCGGTTTTTGCTACACCAGGTGACGGCGGGTACGCTCAATACATCTGTGTGCCTACGGCAACCGTTACCCCGCTTCCTCCGGGACTCTCGCCAGAGCAGGCGGCAGCGCTGGTTGTGCATGCGCTGACCGCAGTGGTCGCCTTAAAAAAATCAGCGCGTATCCAGCCGAGGGACACTGTTTTAGTAGAAGGCGCAGCCGGTGGTCTCGGTTCTTTCAGCATACAGTTAGCAAAACTTATTGTTTCGGAGGTTATTGCAAATGTGCGGTCTAAACACAGTGGAGAAGCCGACTGATTGATGTAAACCTTAACCGCTTCTTTCCCTTCCTGTCCTTTTACCCAGCCGGGTTGATTTTATGCATGTTGTCAAATAATAGCATTCCCAATTTTAATTCTGGATCCGAAGCCTTCATTGAGTCGCATATCATGCTAAATGAACACGGCCATATTGGCCACCTTTTTTTACTAAGTTAAATGTTCCGAATTGTCACATATGCCAGCCCGGTTTATAAGAGGTTAATAATTGATTCTCATTGGATAATTCTTGTATAGCCTGATAGCCAATTGTTTGATAAAATTGCTAGGTCTTTTAACTGGTATATAAACGGGGCTTAAGGTTCTTATGTTCTAAAAAAGTTAAAATCAAGATAAGCAAATATTTAGGAGGGCTGGCTTTTGCCCTACATAGATTTTGTCGTAAACCGCCGCATTTTTGTTTAACCTTTATAACCATTTTTAATTAATTATAAATCGAATCACTATGAACAATTTTTCCATCACGGCAATAACAAAAACTTTTTTTGTTGTCCTATGTCTATCCTTACTTATATCCTTAAACGGCTGCAAAAAACAAATAACCAAACCCAATGATCCCGAAACGGCGGTTGTAAAGCCCCAAGCTCAGACGCTTGCCATCTATAAACCGATAGAAATGCAGAATATGAACTGGGATGCTGACACCAGCAAATTCTGCTATGCACGTTCAAAACAATCAGCTCATTTTATCCTTTTTTGGTCTAAAGAATATGGTAAGGATCTGCCTTCCGCAAGTACTGTACCTGATGCCTACCGGGTAGACATCGAAGACCTTTTAAGTAAAGCAGAAACCTTTTATGACCTGAACGTTAACAAACTCAAGTTTGCCGACATAAGCAGCGGAACCTCCAAACTGAGTAAATACAAAATGCTGATCTTTCTTTACCACCAGGATGCCTGGCTGGCAACTGGTTCGGGGTACGATGATACAATTGGTGCTTTATGGGTTAGCCCTTCAACCTGTAAACCTGTAGGCTCGGTAATTGCCCACGAAATCGGCCATAGCTTCCAATATCAGGTATCATGCGATTTGGGTCTAACACATGGTTTCAGATATGGATACGGGCCGGACGCTTCCGGTGGAAACGGATATTGGGAACAAACCGCGCAATGGCAGGCATTTCAAGCTTATCCGTCAGAAACATTTACCGCCTGGGAATTTGCAGATTACTATAAGAATTACAATAAACATCTCCTTCATGAAGATTATCGTTATGCAAGTTACATCATTAATGATTTTTGGGCCCAGAAACACGGGGTGGATATTATCGCCAGGATATGGCGGCAGTCTGCTAAGCCTGAAGACCCGATTCAGGCATACCAAAGATTAACCGGAATTGATAACAACAAATTCAATGATGAAATTTACGAGCAGGCAAGTAAAGTAGTTACCTGGGATCTGGATGCTTTAAGGAACGATGGCAGGCCTTATATCGGGAAACTGTATTACAAGATGACCCCGCTGGAAAACGGATGGTTTCAGCCTGATTATAGCTTTTGCCCGCAAACAACCGGATTTAACGCGCTTCCGCTCAACTTACCCGAGGGAAGCACAACGGTAAGTGCCGATTTTGCGGGTATGGCAAATGCTGTAGGTTTTAATCAGGTTGCCAATCCTTCCAATGCTGGTTGGCGATATGGATTTGTGACATTGATGAAGGACGGAAGCCGTGTTTATAGTAACATGTTCAGTAAGAATAACGGTAAAGCAACGTTTGCCGTACCGGCCAACTGCGACCGCCTCTGGTTTGTGGTTACGGGAGCGCCTAAAACATATTCACGACATGCCTGGGACAATGATAACAGCAACGATGAGCAATGGCCTTATAAAATAAAGTTTTCCAACACCAACCTTTTAGGTTATGCAACCCCAGGTAGCTCTGCCATTCCTAAAGATGTATCTTTTTCATATGATGTGTCTATAGCCCATGATGACATTAATTACGCCTCTACACAGATAAATGTCGATGTTTCAAAACTTATCAGTGCATTTTTGTTGCAGTCCGATCAGTTGACGAGCCTTATGGGCTCGAATATTAAGTTTTATGCTGTTGAAAGTAATGGACAATTAAATGCAACTACGACTGCCAACGGATACGGCCAATGGTTTAATACCTCCGGTAACGTAGTCCCCTGGGGAACGGACGCAGTGGTCTGGTCCGAATATGATGAGAAGAACTTTATTTTTACTGTGGGCCAATATCCGGGACATGTGAAAGCAGGTGATAAATATACAATCAAACAAGCTCTGATATACACCACACCAAGCAACAATAGCGCAAAGGCAACCTTTACGTTTAACGTTACTATTTTGTAATAAATTTTGAAGATGCGCCGCGTTTTCGAAAAGTTAAAAAACACAAAGCTGTATCACTATTTGAAGTGTAACCGAAAAGTTAGACAAACTAATTTAATTATTCATGATGAGCCCGGTATTTATCGGGCTCATTTCTTTTAAGGTGAATTTAATTCTATTGTTGTATTTGATAGCCGGCAAGGCAGAAGTACAAGATGTACATAGTTTGGGAATGCTAGCGTGAAATTATTTAGTACGGCATTTAAGTTCTATTGTTTTCTAACCAACCTGGATTCAGATAGGTATATAGTTAATCAATTAGCTAATATTACCACATCTCCTTGATTGATTATAAACGTATAAAATACAATTATAATTATCAATAATTCTATAAATTTTCACTTTTAAGGTATATGCGGCAATAAATTATCCTTTCATTATATTAAATTATCCAAAAACTTTAAAAGCTTGTTTCATGGTGTTTATTAATTGTAAATTAAACAACAATTAATAAGCCCCTGTATGAAAGTTTTGCAGTTTACCATCCCTGTCGCTTACGATAAAACTGTGATCGCAGAAAAAGTTTGCCAGAAACACCATTATCCTTATCTGCACCGCCATAAAGAAATACAAATTACCTGGATCAGAAAGGGAGAAGGAACATTGATAGCGGGAAACCATATGCATGATTATACCGCCGGCGATATGTTTTTTATCGGAGCTAATATGCCGCACGTTTTCAAGAGTAACCCGGATTATTTTCTTACAAGCCCGGATAAGGAAGTAGAGGCTCTTACCATATTCTTTAACCCAGAGGGAGGACTCACCCAATTGTTTGACCTTCCGGAAATGAAGCAAACATTATTTTTTATACAGCAACACCAGCAAGGGTTTAAATTTCCGGCTTATCTGCGGGGAAAAATATCAAGCGCTATGGTTAATTTAGAACAGGTTTCCGGGATTGACCAGTTAATTGCCTTCTTCGACCTGCTTAAATTGGTTGTTGATATAAAAACAAAACTTGATCCATTGTCCTGTGGAAATCTTCCTGTAATTACTGATCATGAAGGTATCCGGATTGGCACCATTTACGACTATATTATCCACCATTATGGTAAGGAACTAACCTTGGAGGATGTCGCGAAAATAGCATTTATGACCCCGGAATCATTTTGCAGATATTTTAAAAAGCATACCGGACACACGTTTGTTTCTTTTTTAAATGAAGTGAGAATTAATGAGGCTTGTAAAAAGCTTGTAGCAAACAGATTTGAAACCATAAATACCGTTGCCTATAAATGCGGATTTAAAAGCATCACCAATTTTAACCGGGTGTTTAAATTAATTATCGGCATAACACCCAAAAATTATATGGACAATTATAACCAAAATATTTTAGCATTTAACGTCCAGGCAGGTTGATGTTTCACGTTTCTAACCGTACGTACGATTAAATTATTACTTACTTAAAGTACGATAAACCGGTGTGAAAAGAATTATTGATGGGTACCCTTTTACGTTCGGCAGTAAACTTAACTTCAATCGTTTCAGCCTCAAAACGTTATGGATGTGGAAGAGCCCGGGGAGCGGCCTGTTTACCTATTTTCAACCGGGCCGGCGCGTGCAAACCAATACGCAGGACGGCTGGAGTTTTAACAAGTATTTACAAATTCCACGATCAGGGAATCTGTTATCAGGTCTGACAAATGGTAAAAACCTGGAACATCATTCCGGGGCGTCAGGTGATCCGGGATGACCTTGATCATCAGCCATAGCTGCGAAACGCCGTGCTGTTAATCGGAGTAACCTTCGGGCGCTTCTCAATGATCGAAACTGAAATCTTTCGGTGCGGCAATACCCGCCTTGCTTAAGCATAAGTTTCACGGCTCATCTAAACTTTAAGTACAACGATATATTCCATTAATCATTGGTGTGGTTCGCTCCTGTATAAATGGTCGATTTCTATCGATGTATGCATGCTGCGTCGACTGTAACCGGTACAACAGGTCCGGGTTGGTTTGTTATTGAAATGCGCCCGCCGCCGGCGTATTTAGACTGCATTTATTCATTCAAATAATTTACAAAATGTTATTATCAAAGGGTAATTTCTGACTAAATGGCAGTTTAATATCTGTTTACATTTGGTTAACAGCAAGTTATTGTAGGGAATTAAAACAGCCATTACAAAACTAAAACTGAATACCCGGCAGTAATATACCGATTCAACGGCGGTTAAACTGATTATTTAAAATTAAGATTTGCCTATGACATAACAACAAACGGTGGCATTCCACAGGTGTTACCAGTACATCAACCTGTTAATTAAAGTTCAATATCCACTAATTAAATTTAAACATCAACGAAATGGGAAAACGTTTACTAATTTTAATGCTTTGCTACTTCCTCTGCAATAGTGTTACAAAAGTTCTGGCGCAGACCAATGCCGTAACCGGCGTAGTTAAGGACAACGAGGGTAAAGCGGTGCCGGGAGCTACTGTGGCCGAAAAAGGAATGGCCACTAACGGTACTACCACCGACCTTAATGGTAAATTTCAGCTTACCTTAAAGGGCAATTTAAATACTATCACCGTCAGTCTAATCGGTTTTAGACGGCAGGAAATTAAAACGGACGGCAAACCATTAACAATAACCCTGCAAATTCAGGAAAATTCTTTATCAGATATCGTTATTGTAGGCTACCAGAAACAAAACAGACGGGAAGTCACCGCGGCGGTATCTTCTTTAAGTGGAAAGGACATTGCCAATATACCGGCAGCAAGTTTCGATCAGACGCTTCAAGGGCGCCTTGCCGGTGTGAGCGTTTTGTCAAGCACCGGCGAGTTGGGGTCAAAGCCCGCTATTGTAATCCGGGGGTCAGCCAATATAGACTTTGGGAACGCCAACGGTGGGAACACAGGACCCCTATATGTCATAGACGGTATTATTTTCGACGTCAATGCTATGGGTAGCGCTTATGGGAATAACAATCCTTTATCACTCATCAACCCTAACGATATTGAATCGATAGATGTGCTGAAAGACGCTTCCGCGGCTGCCATATATGGTGCACGGGCGGGTAATGGGGTAATTATTGTAAAAACAAAGTCAGCCAAGCAGGGAAAGCCTCAGGTTACCGTATCCGCTTTTGTAGGTTCGGTTACCGAGCCTAATTTTATCAAAGTTTCGACGGGAGCGGCAGAGAGGTCGCTTAAGCTTGCATTGTTGCAGCAGCTTACCTATGGTGACCGGCAACTGGGTGTCATACCGCTGGCTATAACCGATAGTCTCAATTCTGCTTTTAACAACGATGTTGATTGGCAGGGCTTGCTTGTTCGGCAACAATCATTGGTCAATAGCCAGGATGTGGCAATTTCTGCGATCACTGGTTCGACATCGTACCGGCTATCTATCAACCACTACAACGAACAGGGCGTTTTGCACGGTTATGGGCTGGAAAAGTTTTCTCCTCACTTAAATCTCACGATCAAACCGTTGAAAGGCATGGAATTAACTGCCGACCTGTTAATGTCTTCTCAGCGCCAGCAACATGGGGTTGGAGGAGCAGGGGCCAATCTTTTTGGTGCATGGAATTTTCCAACTTCTTTTGCACCGTTGACACAGGCCCAATATGACGTTTACACCGGCAAAAAACACTATTATGATGATGATCGTACATTTTCAATTATCGGCTCTTTACAATTGAAACAACAGATCACTGCTGACCTTATGTTTAACAGCACCTACGGGTCGACCAATTATACCAATAAATACGGTTACTTTTCTCCGGTTGAATTAAATGGCACATTAAATACAGCTTACGATATTTATGCCAGCAATCCATCCTGGTCATTTGAGAATTTTCTGCAATACAACAAACGGATTGGCAAGCACAACTTTCTGCTTGCCGCAGGGGCTTCGCTCTATAGCTATGAAAGTTACTATAATTATGCTTCTGCAGCAGGTATTTCCGTTTCGGGGATAAGTACCGTCCAGACCGTCCCTCCGGGAACGAACCTGAATGCGTCTACCTCTTATCAGCGAAAAACAACCGAGTCTTATTATACGCGTGTTAACTATGATTATGCAGGCAGGTACCTTTTAACCGCCAGCATACGCAGAGACGCAAGTTCTATATATAGTTCAGCCTATAGATGGGCCACTTTTCCAGCGGTTGCTGCCGGGTGGATTGCTTCGGACGAATCATTTTTTGAGCCAATAAAAAAAACTGTCAATTTCTTTAAGATCCGTGCAAGCTACGGCATAACCGGAAAAGATCCTGGGCAATGGTATTCTAAATACCAGTCACTGTCAAACGATGCAAGCTACTTCGGCGGTACAAACGGAACAATTAACAACTTTGGACAGTTGGGTGGAAATGCCAGCACTTATAACGGCACTACGGTTGTATCTCCTTTTTCTTATTACAATAACTTTTCGAACTATGGAACAAAGGCAAATTCAACGGTAAGGTGGGAAAGGGACCCCCAACTGGATTTTGGTGCTGATGTGGAGCTTTTTAACAGCCGGGTTAATTTAACTTTTGACTGGTACAGGAAAGATTCAAAAGATGTATTCTTCTATAATGTCCCCGCTCAGGCGACGAGTGGCTATCAATATCAATCCGGTAACTATGTCGACTTGCGTAACCAGGGCCTGGAGTTTGCTGCTAACATCAACGTTTTAGGTGCCAAGTCCCCTTTTCAGTGGAACTTCAACTTTAACATTTCCTTCAACAAAAACATGGTGACCAAATTGCCAAATAACAACCGCGATTTCTTGTTTGATGTGCCATGGTTTTACAAAACATTAACCTTAGGCAAACCGATATTCAGTTACCGGATATTCCATACCAACGGTGTTTATGCCACAGATGCGGAAGTTCCTATTGATCCGACTACGGGCGCAAAAGAAACCGCTAACGGTGTGCCATTGAAAGCCGGTGGTCCGAGATATGTCGATGTAAATGGCGATTATAACATTAACAATGACGATAAGTATGACGGAGGTAACCCCAATCCTAAATACACAGGGGGGCTCGGTAGTACATTCCGATACAAACGCATTTCGCTGAGCTTCTTCGCATCGTATGTCTTTGGAAGGAAAATATTAAACGGAGCGCTTTCCGACGAGTTAAACGGCAGCAAATACCCAGGTAGTTATGGTACTACAGCGGGGCCGGCTACCTATGTCAGCCTGCTTAACCAGTTCTGGCAAAATCCTGGGGACCAAACTAAATATGCGAGGTTAGTTTACAGTAACGCGGACGCCAACGTGAAGGATCCCTGGAATATAGGAAACGAATACTTTGTGGAGGACGGAAGCTTTGTAAAACTCAAAAACGTGACTTTAGGCTATGATCTGCCAGACAGATGGATCAAGAAACTCGGTATGAACAGATTTAATATATACGTAATGGGCGACAATCTGGCCATGTGGAAAAAAGCCAAGGATATAGCAGATCCCGAATTGGTAGACCCGACAACAGGCTCCGCAAACATCATATATCCGACAGCGGCGAAATTTACCCTTGGCGTTAACATCGGTTTTTAAAAGAGCGGGATAAACCTTAATTCTAGTAAATAACTTATAAATCATACTCCAATGAAAAGAAAATACATATTGATATATATTGTGGCTGCGGCGTTATTTACTGCTTCCTGCCGCAAATTTCTTGATCAAACGCCCGTAAGCACACCTACAGATGCTACTACATGGCAAGCCGACGGTGATGCGAATACCGGCGTAGCGGCTTGCTACTCCCTGATCAGAGCGGCATTTAACGCTTCCATAGGATATTATGCATATGGAGATCTTGCGTCGGGCGAATTCAGCAGCTCCGACCAGCCCGACTTTCAAAAAGTGATAGACTTTAACCTTGGCGCGGGAGTAGCTTCAACGGCTACCGATAACCCGTTGTTAAAATTAAGGTTATGGACTCCTTTTTTTACCGCCATTGCACAAAGTAACAGGGCAATATCGTTCATTACAGCCATGCCGGTCACCGTTTTTAACGGGGCATCAGATGCTGAAAAACTTGCCCAAAAGAACAAATATCTGGGCGAAGCTTATTTTACCAGAGCATTTTGTTATTTCACAATGGCCAGGATATGGGGAGATGTTCCTTTGGTGTTGGAGAATAGCGACGCGACGGCGGCACAACAGTATGCAAGGTCTCCGCAAACTGATGTGCTTAAGCAGGTAATCAAAGATGTTAGCCTGGCCATTCAATACCTAAATTGGAAGGACAGTGGTTCGTCTGATCGTTCAGTTCGTGCAGATAAGGGTGCAGCTTACGCTTTGCTAGCTCATATTTACGCATGGATGGGTGATTATCCTGCCTGCAATACCGCCTGTGACGCCATTATTAACTCCGGATCATATTCCCTAATGCCTGCAGCATCCTTTATGGATATCTATAAAGGCCAGTCGCAGGAAAGTATTTTTGAAATTGCGCAAAACACGCTGACGGAAGGTTACAATGCAAACGTTTATTACACCCTGGCATCCCAGACACTTACTGCTCCTTATTTAAATAACACTGTTCCTGTCTGGCATGTGAATAATTCGCTTGTTCAGAGCTTATACAACGATACGGCTGACGTACGCTTAAAAAAGGGATTTATAATAGTAAAAAATGGAACGACATCTTTTTACGAATGTGTCAAATATACTAACATTCAAACAGTTAATAACAATACTGCGTTAAAGGTTGCGCTTAATAATATAGTGATATTCAGGCTGGCTGATATCATATTATTAAAAGCAGAGGCACTAAGTGCAGGGCAAACCACCAACTATGCTGCAGCGTTATCTCTTGTTAATGCGGTACGCAGTGCCAGAAATGCCAAACCCCTGGCCGGCGTCTCGGGCACGGCAGTTGTTCAAGCTGTAACCGATGAAAGAGGGCGTGAATTGTTCCTGGAAGGTCATAGAACATTTGACCTGATCAGGCTGGAAAGAATTACGAAGGAACAACAGTTTGACAATGTCACCCCGGGTGAATTTGCGGCAGGGAAAACTTATTGGCCTATCGATCCAAATTTGTTTCTCAATAATTCTAAAATTATCCAGACCCCGTTCTGGATCGGGAAAGTTAATTGATCCACAAATAAATAAAGACATACGATGAAAAAATCAAATCATTATTTAAGTGTTGTGCCAGTGGCACTATTGCTCCTGTTTTGTTTAGGTGCCTGTAAAAAGAATAGCTACCTCACCGACGGTGGACTTCAAAAAGCTGCAACTCCGTTCTCAACATATGATTATCTGAAAAACAACAAATTTCACCAATTTGATACCTTGCTTACTTTAATTGATTTCTACAAATTAAAGGACAGCATAAATAACAGCAAGACCTTCTTCGCACCGCCCGATATGGCTATCAACTTGTTAATGAAAAGAATAACTATAAAGAGAGAAGTAGATGGTGCCATACTTTCCAGTCCAATCACCACTCTGAAACAGCTTACAGATTCTGTCAGTGCCAATCTGTTTAAACAATATATGTTTAACCACACCATTACGCTCGACGGGGCAGGTATTACAGCGGTTTCTTACACCAACAAAGCGGGTTCCGCGGCTCCGTGTGCTATAAAAAAAGTTGCAGGAATAAGCTCTGTCTATTTGTCCAACAGCGCTTTAAGTTATAATTATTATACGTTAGAGTATGTAGTGGTGAACGGTACGATAGATGGCCCCTCCGGTCCGTCTCCAGGCGACCTGGTCGACGCAAATTTACCCTGCCAGACGTCAGGTATCCAAACCAGTACGGGCACCACGCTTCACGTGCTGGCTAACTTTGCCGTATTGAGAAAGTTATAAAATAAATTATCAACGTATTTAAATCAATTATCATGCGTAAGAATTTTACATATTGGATAGCAGTAACGCTGCTGCTGACGATAGCAACCTTCAGTTGCAATAAAATAAAAACAGGGTTTATAAGTGACAACATCTACTATAATGTCAATCCGTTTACTGTAGCACAAGGAATTACAACCGTGTCCGCCGGCTTAGTGATTGATGGCTCCACGACACCCGTCAATGTAAAATTGCTGGCAGTCAAAGATATGGCAACAGGCGCTGACGCTTCTAAATATCTGCTGACAAAGGATACTGTGCGGGTATACAAAGGCAATGTTACTGCTGACGACTCTACGATTGCATTGTTGAGTACAAAACTTAAGGATAGTACACTAGCTCCATTTAGTATTAATCCGATAGGTGGACGGCTTCAGTTTACGCAAGCATCCAAGTTTGTTCCTGTAGGGTCTTACAATATCGATTTACAGGTATCTAACGTCAGAGGAACACGGATATTAACGAACGCCTGCAAAATAAACGTAGTAGGCAGCATACCGGATACGGTAAGTTACAAAGCATATAACCATTCTGACGCAACGTATACTAACTTCGTGGGTTTTTCGGCTTCGTTATTAGATATTAAAGTTACCTATAAGCCGGACGGTCCGGACAAAATCATCTATGTATGGAAAGATAAAAATGGCAAACCTTGGAACCCGGCCAACGGGGAAGTTATCGGACGGCCTGGAAGACCGAATTTTTCGGACTTCGACCCCTATTATCCAGTGGCGAAAACAGATACCTCATTAGAATACAAGTATCCGGGTGGTGTTCCAGTTTTCCCGGTTTTTACCACTTCAAAAAACTATCCCGGTTTTGTCGGTGGACCTTATTATTACAGTATTGTTGGAAAGCACACTGATGTTGCAATGGCTGTTAATACGACTTTAACTGTGGGTTTTTTTCTGACAAAGGGAACTTTTGTTGTTACAACTACGGTAACAGACGTGACCAGAGTCCCTTAAGTAAGGTCATTTTCCGGCTGTATTCATTATCTCGTAAAGTGCAATCAAACTAGCATTTAATCCTTATCAATTTGCGCAAGACAATTCCTTGCGGTTCCTTTCAGGGAAGACCTTAAAAAAAGACTTTCTGTTGATCGGTGTATGTCTGCACCGATCAACAGATGGTGAACTTTTTCTTCTTTAATGGAGGCTATTCCGCGATTTCGCAACTTTTTGAGCATTTATTCAATAATAATCGGGATACAAAGGACTGAATTTGCCTTATTAATTAACCTACGCACGCACGACCCAAATTTGGTCGCTGTCATTGAGCCAATGAACCATGAGCCGGTCTGCTTTTGGAGCATCGCATAAATTAAAGACGCCTCACATAAGCTACTGCAAAGTTACTTTAATTTGTTTTAGGGTAACACCGCCCTTACGTATCCTTCCAGCCCGGATATAGCTGAACTGCCGGTTACGTACAACGGACAAATGTTCCTGGTACCGCCTGGACAACTGCCAGATGCATAGGGCAGGCCGGTATATTTTGAACAGCAATCTTTTTCTGATATGCGATAGCTGAATGACGTTCGACGATTACAAAGGCTTTCCTGCTGTTGTGCTTTTTTGTCTTAAGTCACCTATATGTCGAAGTTCTGTAACGACGAACCCATCGAAAAGGTCGCTGCTGTATTCCCATTTGTTGATCGTAGGGTAGAAGGTTATGGTATGCGTCCCCGCTTTCAAATATTACCCAAAGGTCCACCGGTTACGCATGCACTCATAACATCTATAACGTTTCAACGGAAGCCAAAACAGAAATGTCTTCATGAAAAACGTTCTGCGAATGCGTTCCATGTTTGGATCCGTTTTTTTTGCCACAAGGGCAGGTCTTTTTGGGAGCAGGGGCGAGTGCAACGATGGTAGCCGTGTAAAGGAGATTAGGCAGCTCCTCAAAAAAAATAGAAACATAATTGGTTATTCAAATATAGCAAATAGCTATAACTATCGAAAGACTCCCACTATATTTAATACCTTATTGACCTATTAGCGAGATCGCCTATGCTGTCGGTTACCTTAACTTTTCTGCCCACGATAATATCTTTATCAGTTGATTAAAACGAGGCCATCTAAATTTGCGAAACAATTGTCGTTGTGAAAACGATCATGACAAGCTTTATTGAGTCAGGCAGGTATCGCCAGCAAGGGAATATTTAAGCCCGAGGCCATCATCCGGGACCATCTGACTCTGCTCGGCATCGCCTTCGAGTCGGGATTCAATTCCAAAAGAACCTTCATCGGGTTTTTAAAGAAATGACCGGAAAGACCCCTGTGGAATACAAAAACAACCTGAAAAAAGAATGGCCATTTGATAAGTTGGCCACTTTGCCGCATCGGCGGCCGGTAATTGTGTTCGGAAAGCCCACCAAACCGGGTTCTCGAAAAATTAAAACACAATCGTATGTTCTGCAATTATTTTAAAACCGCATTCAGAAACCTTCAGCAGCGGCCTGGCCTGGGTGCTCATCGGCGGTTTAAGCAGCAGTATGTTCCTGACACTGGTTGTTGTTCCGGTGGTTTATAATGCGATGATGCGGTTGACAACAAACCTGGGTAAATTATGGGAAAGGTTGTTTAGTAATAAAACGGCTAAAACCGTGCTGCCTGCTACCATAGGTTTATTGCTGAGCTTTGGTCTGATGGGTCCTGCTCATGCACAGGAAAAAGTGCCGCTATCTCTGAAGCAAGCGGTAGTAGCTGGGTTGGACGCCAATCAGCAGATCAGGTTAGCACAGATCGATGCGCAGAAAGCAAAATATGGTTTAAAGAAGCGCAGTCATACCTGTATCCGCAGGTTGGGATTACTGTCGAATACGTTAGGAACATTAAACCGGCAGTTTTCTTTTTACCCGTGTTTAGTATTAATTCCGCTTCGCAGATCGTGTTTGATGACAAGCAATTACAGGCAATACCGGCATCATCCAAAAACGCGTATAACGGCAATGTCAATGTCAGCATGCCGCTTTTTAACCAGGAAATATCGGGAAATGTAAAGACAGCACACCTGGATGAAAGCCTGAATAATGCCAACCTGGAATTAAGCCGCTGGGAACTCGCCGATGAGATCAGAAAAGCCTATTTCAATATTTTAATCGCCCGGCAGAACCAGGTTTTGACCGACGCGTCACTGAAGCGCTCCGAACGTAATTTAAATGACAGCCGGCAATTATTTGTTAAAGGCTACGCCAATAAAAGCGATACGCTGGGCGCCTGGAGTAATGTGGAACTGATGAAGATCAATTGCAGTAAAGTAGGTACAGCCGTTAAGCAATCAGGTAATTACCTGAAATCTCTTTTAAATCTGCCGCTTGACAAAGATCTGGAACTGACAGACAGCATCGGTGTACAATTGGTAGGCGAACAACAAAACCTGATCAATGATACCCTGAAGGCCAATAACCTCAAGCGCCCCGATTTCAGGGCTAACGACTGGAAAACACAGATCGCACAGCAGCAGGTTAAAAACGAGCAGTCAAAATATCTGCCTTCACTGGCTTTCGTCGGCCAGTATACGCTGCAGGCACAGTCTGATAATTTCAATTTTGCCCGTTACAACGTACCCAACAGTTTTTATGTAGATGTACAGCTCAGTATCCCCATCTTCACCGGGTTCCGTACAGATGCCAGGGTTAAACAAAGCAAGCTGGCATTAGAGCAGGCAATCACAGCGCGCAGCGTATTAGAGAACCAGGCCAACCTGCAGGTGAGCAATAACCGCCTGGCTATTACAGAAAGTACGGAAAAGATAAAGGGGCAAAAAAATATCCAATATGCCCGGGAACAGGCACTGGCCTTTATAAAGGCAAGATGGCAAAAAGGTTTCGCCAAATATACCGATGTCGCTGACGCGGAACTGCAAATGGTACAGGCGGATAATGATTATACCCAAAGCGTTTTTGAATACCTCGCCGCGGTTGCCGGCTATTACAAGGCGACCGGGAACATACTTTAAAACTAATATGAATAACAGAATGAATTATTATAACTCGGGTATAAAACCTGTCCACCCGTTAACATCGCTCATGAACAACAAATGGCTCCTGGTATTGATATTTACGATTTTATCGGCCCACGCTGCCCCGGCGCAAAATTCCGACGATCATTCCACACGGAACCTGTACCTGGATTTTGGCGGCTCCGTCGGTGTTTTTATTCCCTACGATAATGTTAAGGATAAAAAAACAAATTTCGGTTCCAATGCAATGACTTCTTTGCAGCTAAACTATCATCAGAATTATTTTGTCAAGCTTCAGTTCGGCCAAACCGCAGTAAATTTTAAATCCCAGAATACATTGATGGCATTAGATCACAGATCGATGTCAAAGCCAATAGCACCAACCTGGGCCTAAGCGCAGGCTATCAGCATAGCTTTGGCCGATGGCAGCCCTTCGTGTTAGCCGGGGTAGGCGCTTCTTTTATTGATTACCCGGCTACTACGTTTGATAGTAACACCAATACCATCAACTACAACAATGTATCTGGTACTTACCTGTATGTCAATGCCGGGGGCCGGTATTAATTATAAAATATCTAAATCGTTTACCTTCTTTTTGGAAGGGCAGGGGTCCACCATACCCAACGTTCCTAAAAGTTCTAACACGCACCTGAGCGGTATCAGCGCGCTCATCGGTATCAAAGCCCCTTTATAAATTATAAGTATAACAGCCTTTTAAATTTTATGATCATGTGTAAATACACTTTTATGACTACCATGTTTTCAGTTTTTTTCGGTCTGATCTCTCATGCACAACAGTTGGCGATAACAGGCAAATGGCAAACTCCGGATAAAGATATTATCGAATTTTATCCCGAAGGACAACTGTTTACAGCCAGACAGATCAGTACCGAAACAGAAAAAGATAAAAATAACAACAACAAGATCATTGCTAAGGAACTGAAGCCGGCAGCGGCGAAGATTTTTGAAGGGATTGTGATCGACCCTAAAGATAATAAAACCTATCACGGGTGGTTTATTATCAACGATACCGGTACGGAACTGCAGCTCAAAGTTAAATGGGGCTTTTTAAGCTTTAATGAAACCTGGAAACGTGTCAATTGAACCATTCTGTTTATTTAATACAGTTATCCTTATTTTAACACATGCGCAAACACAGCTACCGGTTATTCAGGATTTACGGTTATCCGGGTTTGGATTGGTTTTATACCGGATCCTGACGCTGATCAATCCCTTCGAGCGGACTTTTAACAGTTGGCGTTATTATGCATTTGGCGATTTCCTCCTGGAGTTTATTTTCAGTTTGCCTACGCGGCCGTATTATTTGAAACAGGAATTCAGCTTACCGGGATGCTGAACAAATGGTATCCATGGGAAAACAGGTTTAAAAGCAGGTTTGGCATTCAGCTCGCGCTGCATATTGTCGTTATTTACATTATACTGCGTTTGTTCTTTGAAGTTAGGTTTCCGGCATATTTCGGTTATGATGAACTAATGGAAAGACAGACGGTTATCATCGGTGTAATATTTTCTCTTTTGGTCACAGCCGTTTTCGCGGCAGAACATTTCTTTTACAAATGGAACGATGCCAGGTTACTGACCCTTGAAATGGAGCAGTTAACCACGCAGGCTCAACTGGAGGCCCTTAAATTGCAACTTGACCCGCATTTTCTGTTCAATAACCTGAGTATCGTCACCGCGCTGATCGAAGATCAGCCCGCTGTGGCTGTTGCCTATGTCGCCAAATTATCCTCGATCTATCGGTACATGCTCACGAACCGGGCGCAGAACCTGATTCCATTGACAGAAGAGCTGGAGTTTATTAAGAATTATTTGTTTTTATACCAGATCAGGTATGGAGCAGGCATAAACGTCCGGATACGGGATATGGGAAAGGCGTTACATTCAAGTCTGCCTCCTTTAACGCTGCAGCTATTGATAGAGAATGCCATCAAACACAATGTATTCAGCACCGGCTCACCGCTGAACATCCATATCTATTTCCCCGGCGGAAATGCCATGATCGTAGAAAATAATAAAATGCCCAAAGCGACTACCGAACCCGGCACACAAATGGGGCTTAACAATATCCTGGACAGGTATCGTCTGATGAATCAGCAAGCGCCTGTTATTAAGGACGACGGTGCTTTTTTCAAGGTGGAAATACCATTAATCGATTCGGATAATTATTAAAATAGATATTATGCCAGGTGTTTTAATCATTGAAGACGAGCTGCCTAACATACAACGCCTCGAAAAAATGCTTCACGCTTCAGACGACAATATAACGGTGATAACGAGTATTCAAACGGTGCAAGCCAGTATCGAATGGCTGAAAACGCATGTGCAGCCGGATATGATTTTTATGGATATCAGGCTAACCGATGGATTAAGCTTTGAGATCTTTAACCAGGTAACCATCACGGCCCCCGTTATATTTATTACGGCTTATGACGAGTACGCGTTAAAAGCTTTTGAAGTCAATGGTATTGATTACCTGCTGAAACCCCTGGAAGCCGATAAACTGGAGAAAAGCATCCGCAAAGCCAGGTCACTTTCAAGATCGGGAAGTGATGAAAGCATACTGCAATTGATTAAAAGTATGCAGTCAAAACAACCTATTTACCGGACCAGGTTTCTGGTTGCTTACCGGGACCGGTATCCTCATTATCGGCGGGGACATTGCCTATTTTACTTCGGAAAATAAGATAACGTTTTTGGTTACGCACAATGCGCAACGATTTGTTGTAGATCAAACCTTGGAAATATTGGAAAAGGAGTTGGACCCGGAGATCTTCTCCCGGATAGGCCGACAATTCATCGTTTCATTAAAAGCCATCCATAAGATCCATCAGTCTTTTAACGGTCAATTGAAAATAGAACTTTTGCCACCACTGGATGAGCATGTGCTGACGAGCAGGGAGAGATCGACCCAACTCAAAAAGTGGTTGAACCAATAGGATTGATAGAGCAGCGAAAAACCTCATCGTTATTGGATAATGGGATTGATCTCATTCAAATCCTGATTTAAGAAACTAATTTAATGTTTAAAAATGTGCAGGAAGCTGGTATAGCTATCCTGTTGAATTACTTTGTCAAAAAATGATCCGTATAAAACTATAACTCCTAAAGATGGCCTGACCGCTTTTATAGACGTTCCGCATGAGCTTTGAAAAGCTTCGTAGATATGGGAATACAACCGTTTAACTGAACAGAACTTTAGGCAATTTAAAAAAGTATCTTTTCACCGTCCAGCGGGATCAGTAATTTGCTTTCGCTGATATGTTGCTGAATAGCCAACTGCCGTAAAGACGCTCTTGTGGTCCTGCAATGATCCAGGGCTTCCATATGCACGGCTATTACTTTTGCACTACCGCTTCGTTTTATCAGTTCCATCGTCTGTTTTTCTTCCATTAAAATAGGACTGTCTTCAAACCCGGGTACTACGGCACCGCCTGAGTTTGTTACGATGATATCCGGCCTAAACCTTTCGATGGTCATCGTTACCTCCAGCGTCAGAATGCTGTCACCTATGATATATATGGTAGGATATCCTTTCTTCTGCAGAATAAATCCCGATGTATGCCCCATTTTTTGGAGAATTTCCCCGCTGCCATGCTGCCCAACCGTCCGGCAAATGGTAATACCTTCCCAGGTGGTAGTGCATTCGATAACCCTTACATTCCTGAAACCCTTTCCCACAAAGAATTCCTTATCGGACGGCTGGATAAAAAAAGGAAGATTCTTATCCAGTACTTTCTGTGCCTTTGGATCCATGTGGTCGATATGTGTATGGCTGACCAGGACAAGGTCAAGTCCTTCCGTTATTTGTTTGATGCTGACAGGAAGATCGACGCCCGGGTTTTTGGCTATGCCGCCAAAAGATTCAAATGTTCCTTTTGCAGAAAACATCGGATCTACCAAAATCTTCTTGCCTCCATAATTGATAAGCAACGTGGCATTCCTTATCAATTCTATACTCGTTATATCTGACATACTTAACCTATTTTGTTCCCTGATTGAGGGCGCCTGAAAGCACCCGAGCTATTATGGTAATGAAAAATATGAGGCATTTTAATGCGCCCATATTTCCCTTAGCACGGACCGTAAATTATTCTGCGTTATAAAAAAACTCGTACTTCCTTGGAATATTCGGATCAATGGTATTGCCGACGTGACATTTCTCTTTCGCCGCCTTTTCAATAACGCCTTTTTGTTCGGCGGTATATTCCTTTCCCAAAAAGATCTTAACATTGATTTCGGATACTTTCGATTTAACATCGTCTATTTCATATACAATTTCGCTTCTCGCCGCCGGCGTTTCAAATTGATTTTTATGTGCTTCATAGTCTATTGTCCCCAGCAGACAGCTTCCATAAGCGCTAGCCAATAAATCAACCGGTGTAAAACGAACAGCATTTACGGTTATTTCTTCTTCATTTAAGGGGGATTTGGTTGTTGATTTGTATTTTCCCTGATATTTTACTTCGACTTTTTTTGACATGATTTTATTTTTTATAAAAGGGGACGCCATTAGCCGTCCCCTTTTTACAGGATAAATTATTAGTTAGTTTTAATTTCTGCCGGCCATTACGCCGCCATCTATGTCCCAGATCACTCCGGTAACCCAGCTTGCGTCATCCGATAAAAGGAACGCGATGATTTTCGCGATATCTTCCGGCCTGCCTACCCGTCCAATTGGGTGGAAATCATTGAAGCCCTGTAAGGTTTCTTCAATTTTACCTTCTTCAATGAACGAACCATAGATCGGTGTTACTACCACGGCCGGGGAAACCGCATTTACGCGGATGTTGCTGTCTGCCAATTCCATGGCCAGGTGTTGTGTTAAACTATGCAAGCCGGCTTTGGCCATAGAATAAGCGGATGACGGGGTAGCTTTGATGGCCTGTTTACCCCACATAGACCCGATGTTCACAATAGAACCGCCGCCATTCCCCTGCATTACCCGGACAGCTGCCTGGGTGATCAGGAAAAAGGCTTTGTTGAAGTTGTGGTAAACGTCGTAGTCCTGTTCAGTATGTTCCAGGAACGATTTTGGGCTGAAATAGCCTGCTGCATTTACCAGTTGTTTCAAATCGGGCATTTCAATTTGCAAAGAAGCGGCGAATGCTTTTACTTTATCTAAGTCGAAAAGATCTACGCCTTTCGTTTTTACCGCTCCAAACGCTGATAATTCCGCTTTTGCGTTGTCAAGATTTTTATCGGCTCTGCCGACAATGGTAACTTCTATTCCTTTTTGTAATAAAAGCTGCGCGGTGGCTTTTCCCATTCCGGTTGTGCCGCCAATAATTAATGCCTGTATCATGATTTTTTTCTTGAATTTTTATATTATGTTCATATCAATGACGAACCTGTACTGTACATCGCCTTTCAAAGTCCGCTCGAAAGCTTTATTGATATAATCGGGCGCGATTACTTCCACTTCTGAAGTGATATTGTTCGCTGCGCAGTAATCCAGCATTTCCTGCGTTTCGCCAATACTGCCGATCATCGAACCTACCACCCGTCTTCTTTTTGAGATCAGCATATATGCCGCAAGCTGTGGTGCTTCCGGCGGTACGCCGAGCAGTATCATGGTACCGTCCTTTTTAAGAAGGTTCAGATAAGTATTATAGTCATGTTTGGCAGATACCGTATCAATGATGAAGTCAAAAGACGAAGCAGCATCTTTCATCTGCATATTGTCAGATGTAAGCACAAAATGATCCGCGCCAAGTTTTAATGCACTTTCTTGTTTTGAGGGCGAGCCGCTCAGCACAGTAACCTCTGCTCCAAACGATGAGGCGAACTTAACGGCCATGTGACCTATGCCGCCCAGCCCTAACACGGCAACTTTTTGCCCTTTTCCTACTTTCCAATGCCGCAAAGGAGAATAGGCGGTAATGCCGGCGCACAGCAGCGGGGCTACCGCCGCTGAATCCAGGTCTTCTGAAACTTTCAGCACATATTGCTCATCGACAATGATACTGTCCGAATAACCGCCTTTGGTTACTGTCCCATCAGCTTTTTTTCCGTTCTGTGTTGGGGTAATACCGTTTTCGCAGTATTGCTCCTCCTGTTCGTTACAACTGCTGCAATGCCTGCACGAATCGATAAAGTAACCAACTCCTATCAGATCACCGGATCTGAATTTTGTCACATTCTCACCCGTTGCCTTAACTCTTCCGATGATCTCATGTCCGGGAACCAGCGGATACATCGTGCCACCGTATTCATTTTTTGCCTGGTGAATATCTGCATGGCAGATGCCGCAGTATAAAATATCTATTAACACCTCTTCTTTGCCTGGTTCAGCCCTTTCAAATTCGAAAGGTACTAACCCGGATGAAGCGTTATGCGCCGCATATCCTTTTGATTTTATCATAACTCTGAATGTTTTAAGTATGGAGATGCTGCCACCGACAGCATTTCCACAGTTGTTTAAAATTATTTCTTATGCAACCGAATAGATCCTGACATCAGGATTGTCTTTAAGAAAAGGTTTTAATCCCACCACAACATCGTTGTTGAAGAGTTCACTTGACAGATACGCGCCTGCATCTTCGGCAGAGTCAAAACCATGGAGAACCTGTACGTCCTCATCACGGATCAGCAGCTCTTTTGAGGTCGCTCCTTTGATGGTATTAAGGAACGGCGCTTTGAATTTTGTATAAACTCCGGCAGCATTTGCCCTGTCTGCCTCATCAATCTTTAAGGTGATCGCTAAATATGCTTTTGACATTTCTTTAATTTTTAATGATTATATATTTGTTTTAAATTGTGATACAAAGTTCCGTCTTAACTTCCGCTGATAAAATGGAGATATCGGTATTAAAATGGTAGATTTTGGAAAGAAGAAGGCTTGAACGATTACTCACTTCTGCCTGCCATTGCCCCGCCATCAACATCCCAGATAGCACCGGTGACCCAGGCTGTCTTATCCGACAACAAAAAGGCAATTGTACCTGCTACATCATCGGGCAGACCGACCCGCCCGATTGGATGGAACCCGTCGTACCGGTGCAGCGTTTCTGCGATCAGATCTTCCCGGATAAATGCTTTATAAATCGGTGTAATAACGAAAGCGGGGGATACCGCATTGACCCTGATGTTCCAGTCCGCGAGTTCAACAGCCAATTGTTTGGTAAGACCGAGCAAACCCGACTTTGCAACCGAATAAGCTGAGGCAGGGGCGCTTTTCAAGGCCTGGTTAGCGGAAAAAGAGCCAATATTGACCATTGAGCCGCCACCATTTTCTTTCATGATTTTTGCCGATGCCTGTATGATGAAAAAGAAAGCCTTCGTATAGCTCTGGTACCTGTCATAATCAGCCGTGGTATGCTCCATAAACGGTTTGGGGAAGAAATAACCGGCGGAGTTAACCAGATATCTGAGACGAGGCAATGAGATGCCTAGCTCCTTGTTGAAGCATTCGACATCTTTCATATTAGCCAGGTCCAAAGAAAAAGTGCGAACAATAGGGCCGATATCTCCCAGTTCTTTTTTTGCTTCCTCCAGGGTGCGAAGGTGACGGCCGACAAGTGTCACTTCAATACCTTCTTGTAACAACCTGGCAGCCGTAGCTTTGCCGATCCCGGTCGAGCCTCCTATAATTAATGCCTGTTCCATTTATTGTCCTGTGAATATTTGTTTAAGCAAAGTTCAACAGGGCGCCGGTCATATAAAATGAACAGATCCGAAAACAAATGGTACTTTTAGGAAACTGATCTGCGGAATTCGGACGGAGATATCCCGGTATGTTTCTTAAAATACTTTACAAAATAAGAAGCGTCATCGAAGCCCAGGCTATAGCCGATCTGGTTTACGTTGAGGGGGGAATGCAAGAGCATGCGCTGGGCTTCCAGGATGATCCGTTCCTGTATCATCAACGAAGGGCTCTTGCCTACCAGCTGATTGGTGAGGTCGGCTAAAGTCCGGGCGGATACATACAAAGCCTGCGCATACTCGGCCACAGTGAAACCTTTTTTATAATTTTCGTCTATCATGTTAATAAACCGCATGAGCTGAAGCCGCTTTTCGTCAATCTGAGAAGCCGCCTTTCCATCCTTTTCCTGGAACTCATTTCTGCGCCGTTGTACCTGGATCATAAAAGCTTTCAGGTAGATCCGCAGTAATTCTTCCTGGGCAAAGGCCTCAGGGTTGACCAGCTCGGCTTTCATCAGTTCCAGATATCCCTCTAAAATATGGTCTATACCGCTTCCGACACAACAGGAAGGTTGCTGGTAAGGGTTGTTAAACAGGTCATAATTCAGAAAGAATTCGAATTCACTGTCTTTTTGAACCAGAAAAGGTTCATTGAAATGAATCAATATACCGCGGTAATCCGGATTTCCGTCAAAATAATGAACCTGGTTTTTAGCAATAAAGAAAATGGAATTGTCTGTAACCTCATATTCCTTAAAGTCCACGAAGTGCCTGCCGCGGCCTCCCCTGAACCAGATGATCTGGTAAAAGCTATGGATGTGGGCTTTACTCGCATGTACTATATGTTCCTTTAAGTATTCGCCGAGATCGAACATAGTGAACTGCGGTTTCTTCGGCTGGTTCAGGTTAAGGTGGTATTCGCTTATTTTGTCTGTATCCTGTTTTTTCATGCTATGTAGTTCCTTATTATTGCGGCGTGCTGTGCAGTCACATCTAACCTGTACTGTTTATTTAGACATCTAAATTATAGATTTATATCCGTTCAACGATCAAACAATCCATGCAACTATTTTTCTTGCAGATATCTACCATTTCTTTTCCAATATGTCCGTTTTTATCATTCACCTCATACTTCAAATTCGCGTTATGAAAAAGAGCGAACAAATCATTATCGCCGGGGCAGGGTTAAGCGGACTGTCACTCGCGTATGAGTTAACTAAAAAAGGGATTACGCCTGTCATTTTAGAGGCGTCTGCCCGCGTGGGAGGAAGGATAGAGACCGTCGAGGGCACATTGGGAACACCGCTGGAACTTGGAGCTACCTGGTTCTCTGACCTGCACACTAATCTCTTGAGTCTGATCGATGAGCTTGGACTTGAAAAATTTCATCAGTTTGCCAGAGGCATTTCACTTTTTCAAACCAAATCTTTCGAGCCGCCGCAAAAGTTCTTTGTACCGGAATCCGAGTCTCCCTCATATCGCCTGGGCGGCGGCACTCAACAATTAATCGACGCCCTTGTAAAAAAAATAAAGAGCAATACCATCAAACTAAGTACAAAAATAAAAGCGATTGAAGATCATGGTGAAAGTCTGAAAATATTCACCGATTCAGGCGAATCTGTTTTTGCAGGGAAGGTTGTACTTTGTTTGCCTCCCCAGCTCATATCCGCTGAGTTATCTTTTGATCCTGCGCTACCTTCCAATATTACAGAAGTGTTGCCCGCTGTGCAGACATGGATGGCAGGTTCTGTTAAGTTCGCGCTCGAATATCCCAGCGCATTCTGGCGGAAAAACGGCTATTCGGGCATGCTTTACAGTCATGCCGGGATCGTCTCTGAAATGTATGACCATACCAACAAGGCGGGGAACAAATTCGGATTTACCGGCTTTTTAAATGGCGGGGCCGCATACTATAGTCAGGAAGTCAGGAAGGAATTGGTAAAGAAGCACCTGGTTGAGCTTTTTGGCGAGCAGGCCGCCGCACCTTCCGTATATCTGGATAAGGTCTGGAACGATAAATACCTGATATCCGGCAGCCCTGTCAACCAGCGGCCACACCAGAACAACGGGCACCCATTGTTGAAGCGATCCTATATGGCCGGAAAATTGTTATTTTGCGGAACAGAAACCGCCTGGCAATTTGGGGGGTATATGGAAGGCGCGGTTGCTTCCGCAAAGGAAACTGCCTTACGATTAGTTAAGGATTAAGTCTCGGCCCAAAATACTCACGTAAATGAAAAAGAACATAACCTACAAAATTGCTGAAAGCCGGGACGACTTTGGGCGCTGCAGAGAAATCATATTGGAATACGTGAAAACCCTGGGCGTCGATCTGACCTATATGGATCTTCCGAATGAGCTTTCCTCCATGGAGCAGAAATATAGTTCACCTGAAGGTGTATTTATCCTCGCATTTGATGGTGATCTGGTTGCAGGCTGTGTGGGAATCCGGAAGATAAATTGGGAAATGGCAGAATTGAAAAGACTCTACGTTAAAAATGTTTACCGCGGCCTGAAGATTGGATTAATTCTGTTACAGAAAGTGTTGGAAAGTGCGCAGCAACTGGGTTACAAAAAGGTTCGGCTAGATGTGATCCCTTCATTGCTAAAAGCGAAATCGCTTTACCATTCTTTAGGGTTTGAGGAAATACCACCCTATTTCAATAATCCGGTAATCGGAACGGTTTACATGGAAAAAAATATAAGCCTCCAGGAAAACCAATGATGAAAACAGGCAATCACATGAAGTAGCAGAAGCCGAAATGCTTTTTGACAGGGAAGAATTTCCCTTTAAACAATAGTTACAATGTTTTGGTTTTTGCACTCATACATCAGGACTTGAAAGAAAACTTGAGGCAATAGGTGTACAATTCGCCTTACAGGAAGTTGCCTGAAATTTTTTGCTCATGATGGCAAACAACAGGGGCTTCTCCCTGGTCCGGGTATGCCCCATTATTACCATTTATTTACGGTTATGTCCATTTTAAGCCATATCGTGTCCTCATACCTTTGTTCAGGTTATTTAGAAAGTAAGTTTATGTTAAACAAAATTAATTTAGAAGCCTTAAACGGCTATATCGAATCGATCAGAAGTAATGCTGATGAAGCAATTACCTCGGTAGGAGTTACCGCAAATTGGAAAGGTGGCGTCAACACGGAGATTACTACTCATCCCAAACAAGTAGGATCTTCCAAAATCGCCAGGCAGTTTTCTTTTATGATCGGGGAGCCGGAAGAGCTATTAGGAGATAATCTTAACCCTAATCCACAGGACTATATGCTTGCAGGTATGGCCGGCTGTATGATGGTTGGTTTCGTCGCCGGAGCGACAAGCAAGGGTATCCGTTTGGACAATGTAAGATTATCTGTTGCAGGTCATCTTGATCTGAGAGGGTTTCTTGAAGTGGACCCGGACGTAAGCGTGGGCTTTGAGGAATTACAGTTCAACTTTGAGGTGTCCGGAAGCGGTACGCAGAAAGATTATGATGACCTGGTTGAGCATGTCCGCAAGGTTTCGCCCGGCTACAGGACCATGGCCGATCCAGTGAAAATCACGATCAACAAGCAACTTTAACCCATGCTTATGGTTTGAAGGACCGGGCAAACCACCCGGTCTTTTCAGTGCAGATCATATGGGTTTTTACGTCTGTTCTCCTATTACAGCGCTGATTGTGGTTGCTACACAAAGAACAAAGCAAAGCTGTAATGCGACTATAAAAAGAAAAGAAAATGGTTTGTAATTCTACAATTAAATATAACAGTTATGAAAATAAAGATCTATCAGGTAGACGCCTTCACGGATACGATTTTCAAAGGTAACCCGGCAGCGGTGTGTCCATTGGAAGAATGGTTGGACGATGACATATTATTGCGAATTGCGAAAGAGAACAATCTCTCGGAGACGGCTTTCTATGTACGACGGGCTGCCGCTATCGAAATTAGGTGGTTCACACCCAATACAGAAGTCGACCTTTGCGGCCATGCTACACTCGCAACGGCTTTCGTACTGCATCAGTATGAAGACTTCAGCGATAACACGATCCCGTTCCATTCTCCACGTAGTGGTACCTTGCCCGTAACGGTTCAACGCGATAAATATGTACTTGACTTTCCGGCGGATCAGTTTTCTCCGGTAGGTATGACAGCAGAACTTTTAATGGCTACGGACAAGGTCCCCATTGCAGCTTACAAAGGCAAAACAGACTTCATGTTAGTATTTAAAGACCAGGAAGATATTGCCACACTGGAACCCAGGCTGCAGACGATCGCGAACTTAGATGCACGAGGGGTGATCGTAACAGCAAAAGGCGTTGATAGTGATTTTGTGTCCCGTTTCTTTGCACCCGCTGTTGGCGTAAATGAGGACCCCGTTACCGGATCCGCTCATACAACACTTATTCCTTACTGGGCAGCACAAATGGCTAAAACAGAATTTCTTGCCCGCCAGCTATCCGAACGTTCCGGTGAATTGCAATGCCGTCTGCTGAACAATAGGGTTAATATCAGCGGCCGGGCGGTATTGTATATGCAGGGAGAAATAATGATATGAAAGCAGGCTAATAAATATACACGGATGAATAAGAAATTCCGGTTATAATGTGTTTCAACTAACCGCAGTCTCGAAAAAGACCTTAACTAAAACAAGTCATACATACCAGCTACACGTGTTTCATCAATGCCTGAGATGGATAGCAAGCGGTCTTTAAGCGATGTAAGTACAGTCGTTTTTAAAGTCTCGGACGCTAAATATAAATCAATAAGACAATGGTGGGCTACCGGTACTTGTGACCTTTACAACAGCTGTTGGGTGGTGAACCCTGAGTTGTTTACTGAATGTATCAAAATCGTCTTAAGCAGGTTACAAAAACAGACCCGGAGATTTAAAGGTTACTGTGGGTTGATTATAATAGCTTGTAAATCAATATATTATTTATTGTTCAATATTTGAACGTTTTTGATATGAAATTGGTAACGGTGTATCCGAGAATGCAACTACTTTGCAATAGTTAAAACCAAGGTAACACCTTTATTAGATTTATTAGAAAACATTCTGTCCTGGCCTGGTCCATGGTCGTAGCCCTTGGCGGCTTCCTTTTTGGCTTTGATACAGCGGTAATATCGGGCGCTGAAAAATCAATTCAGCAATATTGGCACCTGTCAGTAGTAGAACACGGACTGACTATTTCTATCGCGCTTATGGGTACGGTAATAGGATCGTAGTACGCTTTTAAAAATGATAGGCCATGCCAGCTACCGTGTGTTTGATGTCAACCTGCGGACACCGCATTATTCAGTTGGCACCATTACCGATCTGCTGAACCATGCGGACCTCGTAAATCTAAATGCAGGCACGTTTTAATTTCTTCACGTCAGCATAGGCTAATCCAGTATAACAGCTAAACAAAAAAACATCACATAATTGCGTTAACCTGGCACTAACTAATTTTTTGTTGGCCATGGTTTCCAATTCTTGGCTTGAAAGAACTCTGATAACTTCTTTGATTTTCGACTTATAATTGATAAACGGGCTTTTCGGAAGCCAGTCATTAGCAACGCAGATATGAACTATTTTTTTCAGGTTTTTGATGTACTTAATTGCAGAATTATTGTTGCATTTCCTCATTGTTCGAAGGCAAAACTCCAATGAGGTTACAAACTCATGATCTAATTCACGGATGTTGATGTCGGAAATTTTGTACTTCCATTTAAGGAAATCTGTCACGTGTTTGAGGGTGGTTAGGTAACGTATAGCTGTGGCTGGCGCAAATTCTCGACCTATTAACGCCTCCATCTGGCGATTATGATCTTCAAATATTTCTACCAGCATACGGCAGGGTTCGGCCTTATCTATACCATTGATACGATCTTTTACTGATTATGAATTTATCGGAATTTTTTTCTCAATCATTTCGCGGTAAACCTCGTAAGGCTTTTGTTCGAGGGTTTTGAGATGTGCGTTAATGGAACGTGCATCGGGGTTATTTCCTGTTACTTTTTGGGCTAAAGAGTTCCACCTTTCGGGGTCAATAGAGCGTTTCGTCGCAATCTCAACTCGTTCTTTTTCTATAGTTATCCGCAGATAAATAGGGGCAGTCCCGCCGGACTGCATTTTTGTCCTTTTCAATTGGAACAAAAGAGCAAATGATTTAGGCATTCTAGTGCTTATTAAAGTGTTAAAATTCTTGCTTTATGCACCGGTAAATCAAATAGTTTCTTTTTGTATATTTATGTGAT
This sequence comes from Mucilaginibacter sp. R-33, assembly GCF_049949235.1. Classification (NCBI taxonomy): domain Bacteria; kingdom Pseudomonadati; phylum Bacteroidota; class Sphingobacteriia; order Sphingobacteriales; family Sphingobacteriaceae; genus Mucilaginibacter; species Mucilaginibacter sp. R-33. Next base: position 2,213,573 of record NZ_CP188089.1, on the reverse strand, counting down.
TTACAGATGCTACAAGCATTTCGAGAGACCTAAAGTAGGAGACCTAAATAGGTCTCCGAATAGGTCTCCAGAGCTATGCACTTTTAAAGACTGTTATGGATGATAAAACATAAAAAAACGCTATAAATGGTCAATTTATAGCGTTTTAGACTGTTGAAGTTCTGTTTTCGTGGAGCCGGAGGGATTCGAACCCTCGTCCAAACATGGTATAAGGTAAGCTTTCTACATGCTTAGCTTCTGTTTAATTGTAGGGAAGGGGAAGGTCAGTCGCTCACCTGTACCGTCTTCCTTAGGTGCTTTATCTTACCCGCTTATCACACCCTAAGCAGGCCAGTTTCATCTTTCGATGCCCCGGTTGCCGATCCGATGAAACGGAAAACCGGCGGGACAAAAGCTATGCTAATTCTAAATTAGGCAGCTAAGGCGTAGTTATTTTCGCCATTTGTAAGTTTGAGTGTTCAGATTAAAGCGCTAATTCACCCAACGCGCTGCATGCTTACCTACTTATCTCCATCCTGTCAATTCCGGTCGACCCCATTTATTGGAGCTTAAAGCTGAAAGGATAAAGCAAAAAGCCATCAAAGATATAAAATTTTAGCAAACTGGGCAAATTCAAACGCTTTCGGCCTTTTGCTTTAAGCTTTCAGCTACCACGCGGCCCGGATAAACTTTCAATGCTTCATCCAAACAAATCATCGCTTTTTTAAGCTCGTTGTTATTTAAAACGTATGCCATACGCACTTCATTTAGTCCCGCGCCTGGTGTGCTGTAAAAGCCGGTGGCAGGGGCCATCATCAAAGTTTCGTTGTTGAGGCTGAAGCATTCAAGCATCCATTGGCAAAACTTGTCGGCATCGTCAATAGGTAATTTGGCAACCACATAAAAAGCACCGCCCGGGTTAGGGCAATAAACGCCATCTATTTTGTTCAATGCACTAACAAGTGTGTTGCGCCTGCTGGTGTACTCTTTATTTACGGCTTCAAAATAGCTATCCGGAGTATCAACTGCAGCTTCGCCGGCAATTTGTTCAACCATGCCTGCGCTTAGACGGGCCTGGGCAAATTTTAAAGCCGTGACACGCAACTCTTTATTTTTAGTGATCAGGCAACCTAACCGGGCACCGCACGCGCTGTAGCGTTTGCTTACTGTATCTAGTACTACAACGTTTTCTTCAAGCCCATCCATGTGCGCCGGTGATATAAATGAACGGCCATCATAGCAAAACTCGCGGTAAGCTTCGTCCGAAAAAAGGTAAAGGTCATGCTTTAAAACCAGTTGCTTCAATGCTTCCATCTCTTCTTTTGAGTATAAATACCCGGTAGGATTGTTAGGATTGCATATGATGATGGCCCTGGTTTTATCCGTTATAAGTTTTTCAAATTCGCTGATGGGAGGGAGCGCGAAACCATTATCAATATATGACAATATAGGCTTAACCACAACATCGCCCTGACTTGCAAATCCATTATAATTGGCATAAAAAGGTTCAGGGATGATCACTTCATCGCCCGAATCAAGGCAGGCCATCATGGCAATTGTAATCGCTTCAGAGCCTCCTGTTGTAACAATAATATCCTCGGGAGTGATATTATACTCCAGTTTGTTATAATATTCAGTAAGCTTTTTGCGATAGCTTAATGTGCCTTCGCTTGGGGTATAGGCCCAAACCTTAAAATCAATATTTTTAATGGCATTCAGCATGCCATCGGGTGTAGCAATATCGGGTTGGCCGATGTTGAGATGATACACCTTTTTTCCATCCTGCTTAGCTTTATCAGCGTAAGGTGTTAATTTTCTTATCGGTGATGCGGGCATCCGTTGCCCTTTTTCAGATATTTTTGGCATCCTGCAAAATTACTAAAAATGAAAATACTGTTTTGTAAAACCTTTGTAAACGAAAAAAGACCCGGTTTCGGGTCTTTTAAATATATTTTTAAATACCCCGGTTGATATACGGGATATATCAAGCATGCAATCAGTTATTTGCTCGCCGCGGGTTTAGTTACTACTTCACCAACAATGTTCAAATATTTTTCGGGCGTTACTGCGTTTGATTTAACTACGATAGTTTTATTAAACGGAGCAGCAGCGGCAGCATTGTAAGTGATTTTGATGGTGCCTTTATCGCCGCTTTTTACAGGGGTTTTTGTATAGTCGGCAATGGTACAGCCGCAGGTTGGTCTTACTTCTGTTAAAATAAGAGGCTCTTTACCAATATTGGTAAACTCAAACACGGTAGTAACAGGAGTGCCTTGTGGTATTTTACCAAAATCATGCTTTTCTTCGTTAAATTTAAACTCAGCTTTTCCGCTATCTTGTGCTGATGCGGTAAAGGCAAAGCCTAATATTACCGCGCAAATCATTAATATCTTTTTCATACGTTATATTTGATTATTACAAATATAAAAGGTTTAATGTAATTACAAAACTATTACTCAAACTCGGGGTTTTATCTGTTAGTTTGCTTAATACAGAATAGAATTTTATACTTTTACCGTCTAAACAAAATTTTATATGCCTGAAACTACAACACGCGCTACCAGTAAATTTAATACTGCCGAGCTCAGTTTTGATGATTTCAAGAAGATTGTTATTGATGATTACCGCATTGGTTATGAGAGCCGTCAGGCCAGTTTAATAGGCCGCAGGGAAGTGCTAACGGGCAAGGCAAAGTTCGGTATTTTCGGCGACGGTAAAGAGGTTGCGCAATTGGCAATGGCCAAGGCTTTCCGCGCCGGCGACTGGCGCGCGGGCTACTACCGCGATCAAACTTTTATGTTTGCTACGGGCATGAGCAATATGAAAGAGTTTTTTGCCCAGTTATATGCTAACCCCGATATTGAAAAAGATCCGGCCTCTGGCGGCAGGCAAATGAACTGCCACTACGCTACACGTTTTGTAAATACTGATGGCAGTTGGGTTAACCAGGCCGAAACGATGAACAGTTCGTCGGATATTTCAACCACCGCCGGACAAATTCCCCGCTTATTAGGTTTAGCTTACGCGTCAAAGCTATATCGCCAAAATAAAGAACTGGATTACCTGAAACAATTTTCGGTTAATGGTAATGAAGTTGCATTTGGCAGCGTTGGTAACGGCGCCACATCCGAAGGTTCATTTTTTGAAACTTTTAATGCGGGAGGGGTACTACAGGTGCCTATGGCCATCTCTATTTGGGATGACGCTTATGCTATTTCGGTGCCGGCAAACCTGCAAACTACCAAAGAAGATATTTCTGAAATATTAAAAGGCTTTCAGCGCGAAAATGGAAGCAATGGTTACGAGATCTTTAAAGTGCGTGGTTGGGATTATATTGCCCTTTGTGAAACTTACGAGCGTGCCATTAATATTTGCCGTGAGGAACATGTGCCTGTGCTGATTCATGTTACCGAAATGACCCAACCACAGGGGCACTCAACTTCTGGTTCACATGAGCGCTATAAAAGCAGGGAACGCCTTACCTGGGAGGATGAGCACGATTGTTTGCTAAAAATGCGCGAATGGATGATCACATCGGCTATCTCGACCGAAATAGAACTGGAAGAGCTTGAAGCCGAAGCGAAAAGGTATGTACGCGAATGTCAGCGTGAGGCGGCTAATGAATTAGCTGTCGTAATAAAAAGCGAAATAGAAGAAGCTGCAGCCCTGATCGATGCCTTTGCCGAAACAGTGCCGGATAAAAAAGAAGCAATATCAGCATTATCCGCTGGTTTGCGCTCCAGTATTGATGCCGGGCGTCGCGAAATCTTTTCAGCCATCCGCAAAACATTACGGTTAACGACCACCGAAAATAATGTTGAACGCCAGCTTTTAACAGAATGGTTAAAAGTTGAGAAAGCAAAAAATACGGAACGTTACAACTCAAAGCTGTTTACAGGAACTCCTGAATCGCCTCTATATGTGCCTATTGTGCCTGCTATTTATAGCGATGATGCAAAGCTATTGGACGGAAGAGAAGTATTGAACGCCGCTTTCGATGCCAATTTTGCACGCGATAAAAGTATTGTTGCATTTGGTGAAGATTTGGGTGCGATAGGCGATGTTAACCAGGGCTTTGCCGGTTTACAGGCAAAATATGGCGAAATCCGCATTACAGATACCGGCATTCGCGAAACAAGTATTATAGGGCAGGGTATGGGACTTGCAATGCGCGGCTTAAGGCCGATTGCTGAGATCCAGTACCTTGATTACCTGATCTATGCCATAACCATTATCAGTGATGATATAGCCAGTTTAAGCTACCGTACGATGGGCGGGCAAAAAGCTCCGCTGATTATTCGTACCCGTGGCCATCGTTTAGAAGGGATCTGGCATTCAGGTTCGCCAATGAGTGTTATTTTAGGGTCGATGCGCGGCTTTCATATTTGTGTGCCCCGTAACATGACCCAGGCAGCAGGTATGTATAATACGCTGTTAAGGGGCGACGAACCTGCGCTGGTAATAGAATGCCTGAACGGTTATCGTCTTAAAGAAAAGCTGCCTGCCAATGTCGGCGAATTCACCGTACCGCTTGGTAAAGCCGAGGTTTTGCGCGAAGGCAGCGATATTACTGTGGTATCGTACGGTTCAACGCTGCGCATCGTACAGGAAGCATCTGAAGAGCTTGCAGCAATGGGCATCAATATCGAAATTATCGATCCGCAAACTTTATATCCATTTGATACAGAGGGGATTTGTGGTATTTCATTAAAGAAAACCAACAAGTTACTTGTTGTTGATGAGGATTTACCGGGTGCTGGTTCAGCTTATATCCTGCAAAAGATAATGGAGGGCCAAAATGGCTATTATGCGCTTGATGGCCAGCCAAAAACGCTTACCGCAAAAGAACACAGGCCGCCTTATGGGTCGGACGGTGACTACTTCAGCAAGCCATCTGTTGATGACGTTGTTGAAACCGTTTACGCTATGATGCATGAGGCCAGTCCTTCAAAATATCCCGCTATTTATTAATAACATAACTGCAGGTTGTTGAATCAGTGATTTATAATCTGATTTCAATAACCGTTTTTTATCTGAAATGGACAATACTTTTTTAACTGTTGCCGAGAATATCAAAACCCGTCGTACCGTAAAACCAGCCATGATGAATGGTCATAAGGCACCAAACGGTGATATCGCCGCCCTGCTGGAACTTGCCGACTGGGCGCCAACCCATGGTTTCACCGAGCCCTGGCGCTTTATTGTTTATGAAAACCCCGATCAGTTTTGTGACGAACATGCCGAAGTTTATAAACAGAGCGTATCTGCCGAAGAATTTAATGAGGCTGCATACAATAACCTGAAAACCCTGGGCAGCAAAGTTTCGCATGTAATTATTACGGTAATGCAGCGCGGCGATCTGCCGAAAATACCGCCGTTCGAGGAAGTTGCAGCTGTGTCGAGCGCTATTCAGAATATCCTTTTAGGTGCAACCGCCTTAAATATGGCCTCCTTCTGGAGTACCGGCGGTGCTATCCTGAAACCCGCTTTTAAAGAATTTTTGAATTTGCGGGATGAAGATAATGTAATGGGCGTATTATATCTTGGTTATGCCGACCAGTATCCCGAAGGTAAACGCACTATTCCGCTTGAAAATAAAATTAAATGGGTTAAATAAATTTAATCTATAACCTTTCCTTTTTCCGCTCCGTATAACAGTTTAAAATATTGCTTATTTTTAAATTTATTTTCATTTTAGTAAAAAATATCATGTTGCTGATTTGGATTTCAAGTTTTAAAGTATATTTTTGTATTAATCTGTTAATAGCAGGTTAACCTTTTATCCAAACCCTGTTACTATACCCTAATTAATTAAAATTAAATTAAACTCAGGAAAGCGTATGAGGAAACATTTTTTGTGGGTCACTATGTCGATTTTTTTTCTTTCAGCAACAATTTTAAGCTGGAAATCGGATGGTGCAAACAGATCAGTGAGCGTAAGGAAAGAAAATGCAACGTTTACAACTAAAGAACTATTTGAGCAATACGTTAATAATTTATATGAGGCAGCGCGCCTTAAAGAGGCTGGTTTAGCTTTTAATGTGTTTGAAAAAGCTGTAACAGGCTATACCAATCTGAAGCTTTCGCACCAGGTACCTCAAAGCAGTGACGTGCTCACGGTGGTTGATTTCTCCAAATCAAGCCGTGAAAAGCGTATGTGGATCATAAATTTGTTAAACAAACAGCTGGTGCTTAATACATGGGTCGCACATGGATCAGGCAGCGGGCAGGAAATGGCAAATCATTTTTCGGATGCCAACGATTCACATGAAAGCAGTCTCGGATTTTATGTAACTGATAAGGTTTATAATGGTAAACATGGCCGTTCACTATATCTTGATGGTATGGATGAAGGCTTTAACGGCAATGCCCGTATGCGCAGCATTGTTGTACATGGCGCTAATTATGTTGGGCCTGCTGCTATTAATGAGCAGGGATATATCGGCAGAAGCTTCGGCTGCCCCGCGGTATCGCCAAAAGTTGTTAATAAAGTTATCAATACCATTGCCGGCAAAACCGTTTTATTTATTAACGGAAACGATGAGTCTTACTATTCAAAATACCTGGATGAAACGGGGCCGCTCAACTTAATGGCGAGCGCTGATACCTCATTCAATTTTACAAAGTTTTAAAATCCAACCCAACTATAAACCAAATCATGAAGCCCGGCTTACTCAAAAGTTTGCCGGGCTCTTTTTTATTTGGCCATAAAGCTTTGCAGGTGTGCATAAAGCACTATATCTAAGCCATAAACATCCGGGCGGTATTGGATGGTGCCATTGTCATCTGCCCAGCAGGTTACATACGTGATGTAAATAGGCGTTTTCTTTGGCAAGCCTATATTGGTAGGGTTCGGTTTATCTTCAACCATATCTTTCGAAATGGTGTCGAGGGCGGCGCCTTCTCCAAACAGGTTTTGTGCCAGGCCAAGCGGATCACCTAATCGTACACAGCCGTGACTTACTGCACGCATAGCATGTCTGAATGCTTCTTTATTAGGTGTATCGTGCAGATAAACGCTGCTGCGGTTTTTAAACAAAAACTTTATTTTACCCAGCGAGTTGTCTTCTCCGGGGCGTTGTTTAAACTCGTATTCCAGATTGTCGGGCGTAACCTGCGACCAGTCGATGGTTTCCGGGTCTTCAATCCTTTTACCGTCCTTAAAAACATCTATGTTTTTGTTGGAGAGATAGTAACGGTCCTCGGCAGCCTCAACAATGATTTCTTTTGTGGCAATACTACGGGGAATATTCCAAATAGGGTTTACTTCAACGCTATGGATGAGGCTGTTCAGTATCGGCGTTTCCCGGGGAAAAGGTTTATCGGCCCTCGCTGTATCATCAAAATGTTCAAGTGTGTTCTGGTTTTTCATGTTTCGTCCCTGGCCTACACAAACTTTCATATTTAAAACCGATTTGCCATCTTCCATAACGTCAAGCCTGAAATCGGGGATATTTACAATCACATATTTGGGTTCAAACGGTTTATTTCTCCAACGCAGCCGCTCCAGGCTAACCAATAAGTAGCGTTTGCTCTCCTCGCGGGAAAGGCCTTCGATAGTTGCACTGTCCCTGTATGCTTTTTGCAACGCTAAATATTGAGGGCTTTTGGGTTGGATACTGTCAAGGAATGTTTTAAAGTCTGCCCGGTTTAAAGTCGCAAGCATCGTTGTGCTATCGGGCCGGCGGGTGGCCATAAAATACCTCGAGTAGATCTTTTTAGGATTGATCACTCCGTATTGCAACGCATTGGAGTATTTTATCAAAGCGCCCGCTGTTAACACCTCAAGTTTGGCAACAGTTTCATAGGCTTCATCAATTGTTTTTATAGCCTTTTTGTCTTTGAGTTTGGCTACAAGTGCTTTGATCTCTGCCGATGGATACACAGTTGGATCGAGGCCGTGTTCATTGATTTTATCAAGATATTCTGTTAAAGCTTCGAGATCACCATTGTTTAAGTGGTTTATAACTAAAAGGGGCCGGTATTCGTTCTTTTTGAAAAATGATTCGATAACCAGCGGATTAGCTGTCTTGGACCGGTATTTTGTGAATACTCTTTTAAAAACAGGGATGTATCCTTCAGTATCTGCCTTTTTAAAAATTTCATTTTGTGTGATCCTGAACATATCTTCAGCAATCATTTCATGCTTTTTCTTGCAGCTTTGTAATACAGCAGGTAAAACCAAACACGCGGAAAGTATAATCGGGATAAAGTGTTTCCTAAAGGGAATAGGTATCATATAGACGAAAGATAGTTAAATATTGCTTATGAATAGCAATAGCCATACCATAAACGGCCGCGCTTTTTATTTATTTTTGAACAAAGCCCGTTATCGCCTTTAAGCCGAATAGCCTGTTTAATTAAAATGAAAAAACTACTCCCGCTTGCTCTCATCATATCATTGCCTTTCATGGCATTAGCACAAAGTTTTAAACCAGTAAATAAAGAAGCATCGCTTGAGGTAAATAAATTGCTTAGCTTCCTTTATAATATAAAAGGCAAGCATATCTTATCAGGGCAGCAAAATTATAACAGTGATCGTGACGTTTTTTCAGACAGTGCCAAGTCAATTACAGGACAATATCCTGCCGTTTGGGGCTCTGATTTCATGCTTTGGGGAGACAAAGATCTGGGGCAGGACCTGGTAAACGAAGCTAAGCAAAAATGGCAGGATGGCTATCTGGTAACACTCATGTGGCACCAGGGGCGCCCTTTGGATAACCCGCCATATGATTGGAAGCAAAGTATTCAGGGCAAAATAACTGATGCCCAATGGAAACAGTTAGTTACACCCAATACCGATCTGAATAAAAAATGGCTTGCCCAAATTGACGTGGTAGCTGGTTACCTGAAACAGCTCAGGGATGCCCATGTACCTGTTTTGTGGCGGCCTTATCATGAAATGAACGGCGTATGGTTTTGGTGGGGAAACAAAAAAGGGAACGACGGTATCATCAAGCTCTGGAAAATGATGTACGATCGGTATACCAATTATCATCATTTAAATAATCTGATTTGGGTATGGGGCCCAAACGGTTTGCGCGACCTTCCATTAGATGAAGCGTATGACTATAAAGACTTTTATCCGGGCGCCGATTACGTAGACATTTTAGGCGCTGATATCTATCATTTTGATTATGAACAACGGAATTATAACGATTTGCTAAAGGTTGCTAATGGTAAGGTCATTGCGCTGACAGAAACCGGCGAACTTCCAAAACCCGAAATTCTGGCAGCCCAACCCGAATGGGCCTGGTTTATGGTGTGGACGAGCTGGCTTTGGACTGATAATACACATGAGCGCGTAAGAACCATTTATGGTTTGCCTCAAACGCTGAATCATGAACAAGTGAAAACCATGTTAAATAAAAACTAATGTCTACTCAAAAATTACCTGAAGTTTGGCTTCGCGGACCGCTGGATGATGTGCCGGTCCTGCTTCAACCCGTTGCACACGTGCTGTTACAGGCAAGGGAAGAACTTAATGAATTGATGATCGATTTTCCGGAAAAGCTGCTGTGGGAAAAGCTTGCCGGCATGGCTTCGCCGGGTTTTCATTTGCAACACCTCACCGGGGTACTTAACCGGCTTTTTACCTATGCAAAAGGTGAAGCGCTTAGTGCGGCACAACTAAATTATCTTGCAGCCGAAGGTAAACCTGGTGAACATATCATCGGCGTAGCTGATTTGATAAAGGCGTTTAATAATCAGGTAGATAGTGCTATTGATCAACTTAAAGCTACCGATGCAAATACATTAACCGAGTGGAGAGGAGTAGGCCGGGCGCAATTACCATCAACAGTTATCGGCTTGTACACGCATTCGGCTGAGCATACCATGCGCCATCTCGGGCAGCTATTGGTTACGGTAAAGGTGCTTAAGCAACAATAGCGGCCGCGTCTTTAAGATTTTGTGAGCGATAGGTTACCTGGGCGTTTGGATGTTTATTTTCGGGATCGTATAGAAAAGTATCGATACCCAATTCGCTTGCTGCTTTTATTTCAGATTCCGGATCATCCCCAATAACGAGTACATCTTCGGGTTTGTAATCATATTTCTCCAATATCGACGCGAAAATATCTTTCTTGGTAAGGGGCGAAAGTTCAGGGTCAACAATGTGGATGGCTTCAAAATCTGCTTCAATGTTCAGCATTTTAACTTTGCTCCATTGCAGTTTGGTAAAACCTGTGGTAACCAAAAATTTGGTAACCTTTGCTTCGCGGATCTGTTTATAATCATCAAAAGGCTGCATTGGCCGGTTGTACTCGATGTTATTTAATAGTTCGAGCCCTTTGTTTTTAACGAGCTCGCTAAATTGGTACTTGTCTGCCACCTTTTGATATGGGATGCGCTTCAAATCCTCCTTTGCTTTGTTGATATGATCAATACCTTCGCCGGCTATATGCTGATCAAGAAAATTGAACAGTTCGTTAAACAAATGATCGGCAATGGAACTTACCGGGTATATGGTATTATCAAGATCTAATATGATGGCTTTTTTCATGATAGCAAATTAAGGTAAAACAGGTACTCGTTTAGTGGTATGTATTGACCGTTTCATGATCAAATAGCCGCAGGCCACAATCAGGCAAACGCCACCCAATAGCCACCAAAGCATTTCAAACCCTCCATAGGCGATAACCTGGCTACCCAAAAATGGAGCGATGATCTGCGCACCGGCCCATGACATGCTATATAACGCGGCATACTCACCACGGTTACGCACATTTGAACGGCTTATCCAAAACGTGTTCATAAATGGCATGGAAAGCATTTCACCCATTGTTATCATGCATACAATTAATATGGCTACCAAAGGCACATGCGGCATCAGGTTAAGTAATGCAAAGCCGGCACCGGTAACTAAAATGCCGGAGATGATGTAAGATAAAGCATGGCGTTTACCCTCGAGCCAGTTAATTAGTATCATCTCAACAAGCACGATGAGTATACCATTCAATGCCAGCAGAAAGCCGATAAAACGCTCGTTAAAATGCCATTGTATTTTATAAAATACAGGCTGCATAATAAAAAACTGGAAAAAACAAGTTGCGAACAGGGTTGCCAATAAGATAAACACCAAGTAAAGCCCATCTTTATAAGCCGATGAAACCACTTCATCAAAACCGGCCACTGCTTCTTTGATTGTTTTTGCCACTTTTGAACGGGGCATCAAGGTGAGCAATAATATACCTGCCGCGATATTTGTACAACCATCTACCCAAAAAAGCAAATGATAATTTATAGATGCCAATAATCCCCCTAAACCGCCGCCAAAAGCCCAGCCTAAGTTTGTAGCCAACCGATTAAGCGAGTAGGAGCGCGTTTTGTTTTCTTCTGTACTGTAATGTGCTATAGCCGTTGAATTGGCAGGTCTGAATGATTCGTTGCAAATGCTCAACACGAGGGTGAAAATGGCCATGCTGATGAAATTGGTTTGATAACCAAGGATCAAAAATAGTAATCCGCCGGTAAGCAATGCCCCAACCTGCAAGTCATAAAAGCCTATTTTATTGATCAGCTTACCACCGATGAAGCCGCCGGAAACAGCACCCACGCCAAAAATAGCCATAATATATCCCGACTGCTCAATGGTAAAATGCAGCTGCCTGATGGTATAAATGGTCATGAAAGGTACAACCATGGTGCCACTACGGTTAATAAGCATTACGATGCTCAGGTACCAGCTGTTTTTTGATAGTCCGCTATAGGCTTGTTTGTATAATTGGATAATTGAGATAAGCATGGCTTTACAAAGGTAGGTTATTGGACTGAAAGCTTAAAGCAGAAAGCCAAAAGCAAAAGAAGCTTGGTGAAAATAAAAGGCCGAAAACTCAAAATGTTCTCAGTGGAACGCTTTAAGATTTCGGCTTTTTGCTTTAGGCTAACTGAGCGCTTTTAGCTTAAACGGGCGTTTCTGTTCCTGAGCCAATGATCGGCTAATACAAGGGCTGCCATGGCTTCAACAATAGGTACGGCGCGCGGAACTACGCAGGGGTCGTGACGACCTTTGCCTGATATTTCGGCAGCGTTGCCTTCGCTATCAATTGTGGCCTGGTTTTTCATGATGGTGGCTACAGGTTTAAAGGCTACCTTAAATTCGATAGGCATACCATTGCTAATGCCTCCCTGGATCCCGCCCGAGAAATTGGTAATGGTTTGTATATCGCCCAGGTGCGATTTTACAAAGATATCGTTATGCTCAGATCCTCGCATTTCGCTGCCTTCAAAGCCCGAACCAAACTCAAAGCCATGAACGGCATTGATGCTTAGCATCGCTTTGCCCAAATCGGCATGCAGTTTATCAAACACAGGGTCGCCAAGGCCAACGGGGCTGTTTTTTATATAACAGCTGATCTTGCCACCAACGGTATCGCCATCTTTACGCACACTATCAATAAATTCGATCATCTCTTCCGCAGTGGCCGGGTCGGCACAGCGTACTATATTTTTTTCGCGTTCTGCAATAAAATCCAGGGGGTCGTTAATAAATACGTTTGGTGCATTGATCTTACCTACGCTGCTTACATGGGCAACAATTTCTATACCATGTGTTTTAAGCAGCAGTTTGGCCAAAGCGCCGGCCGCAACGCGGGCGGCAGTTTCGCGTGCAGAGGAACGGCCGCCGCCGCGATGGTCGCGAATGCCATATTTGGTTTGATAGGTATAATCGGCATGCGACGGGCGATATACATCCACGTTGTGGCCGTAATCTTTTGAACGCTGGTCTTCATTGGGGATCAGCATAGCAATAGGGGTGCCCGTAGTTTTATCTTCAAATACACCCGAAAGGATTTTTACCGTGTCGCTTTCTTTACGCTGGGTAGTGATCTTTGACTGGCCAGGCTTACGTTTATCCAGTTCGCCCTGGATATAATCAAGATCAACTTGTAAGCCGGCCGGGCATCCGTCAATAATTACACCGATGGCCTCGCCATGTGATTCGCCAAAAGTAGTTATCCTGAATATTTGCCCGAATGAATTGCCTGCCATAGTTTTAGATATGAAATGTTAGATAGGAGACAGGAGAAAATCCTATCTGAATATCTTTAATTGGTTATTTTATAACTGTCATTGTAAAATCCAGACTTACGAAGTTTTCAAAACTTCGTAAGTCTTAATCTCGCTTGAGATTGCTTTGTTCCCCGCAATAACGCACTTTTGTACGTTTGCGTTAGGCTTTCTGCCTTCAGCTTTAAGCTTCCTTCTCTTCCACTTCAAACCCCTGCTTTTCCAGGTCATTCCAAAAAGCGGGATATGATTTATCAACTACCGGCCCGTTCTCAAATTCCATTTGCGGAAGGATGAGGGCAAGTGGCGCAAAAGCCATAGCCATACGGTGGTCATGATAAGTATTGATGAAGATACTATCAGGTATAAATTTTCCGCTGCAATCAAGCGTGTAAACTTCATCTTTTTCAATCAGTTTAACACCCATTTTGCCAAGCTCTGTTTGCAGGGCCAGGATGCGGTCGGTTTCTTTGATCTTTAAAGTTTCAAGGCCGGTAAAAGATGCTTCATGATTAAGTGCCGCGCAAACAACAATTACTGTTTGTGCCAGATCGGGGCATTCTTTCAGGTCAAATTCGCGGCGAGAAATTGGTTTGTTCTCTTTCTTCAAATGAACGCCGCCATCCCTGAACTGCGAAGTAATACCAAAGTTAGCCATGATCTCGGTGATCACGCTGTCGCCCTGTAAGCTATATGGTGTTAAACCAGTTAAAAATAGCTCGGCCTCATCAGCAAGTGCTGCAATAGCGTACCAATATGAAGCAGCGCTCCAGTCTGGTTCAACGTACAATGATGTTGATGTAAATGGCTGGTTTGCAATTGCAATAATATTACCTTCCCAGGTGTGCTTGATACCAGAAGTTTCAAGCATAGCCAGGGTCATTTCAACATAAGGACGCGAAGTTAATTCACCTTCAATATGCAGCTCCAGGCCTAAAGGTAAAGCCGGGGCAATAAGTAATAATGCAGTAATGTATTGGCTGCTGATATTGCCTTTAATACTGATTTTACCGGTTTGTTGTTTAAAGCCGCCTTTTAGTTTAATCGGTGGGTACCCATCATTTTCTTCATAATCAATATTGGCACCCAGCACGCGCAATGCATCAACCAATATACCTATTGGTCTTTCCTTCATGCGTTTACTGCCGGTTAGGATCACCTCATCTTCCTGAATAGCATAATAAGCAGTCAAAAAACGCATAGCCGTGCCTGCCGGGCCGATATCAACAATTTCGGATTTGCAATTTGCTATTTCGGAATTAGAAGAGGCATCTCCTGCCAAAACCTCTTGACTCTTGGCTCTTGATTCTTGACTCTTCCTTAAGATAGCTGCCAATAAAACAGCATCGGCAGCCTCAGATACATTTTCAACGTGTACTTTGCCTTCGCTTAGTGCTTCGATAATAAGGGCCCGGTTACACTCACTTTTTGAACCTGTGAGGTTAACCGTACCATTAACGATCTTGTTGTTTCTTTTAAGAATGATGTTTTGCATCATTATAAAATTAAGCGTGTGTAAGTTTTTCTGCTGCCTGACCTTGAGCGGCGCCTGCGTTCATTACCTCTGTTTGCCTGCGGATAGATTCGTTGTGAACCAGTTCAAGCAGTTTTTCGGTGAACTCGGCGCTTAATTTCAATGCTTTACCGTAAGTAGTACGTTTTTGCAGGATCTCATCCCAACGGCCAACTTGCAAAATGGTTATATCGTTGTCTTTTTTGTACTGACCGATTTTTTCTGCAATCTGCATACGCTCAGCAATTTTTTGGATCACCAGGTCATCGATTTTGTCAATCTGGTTACGTAGTTCAGCCAGTTTATCGCTCACTTCAGAGTTTTTAACTTCTGGCTTACGTAAAGTTAAATGGTCAATGATATCAGCAAGGGCAGCAGGAGTAACCTGTTGTTTAGCATCTGTCCATGCTACACTTGGATCGATATGTGATTCGATCATTAAGCCTTGCATATCAAGATCTAAAGCTTTTTGTGACACATAACCGATCAGATCCCGGTTACCTGAAATGTGACTTGGGTCGTTAATCAAAGGTAATTCAGGAGCCAGTGTTTTTAAGGCAATAGCAACATCCCACATCGGTTCATTACGGAAAGCTGATTTTTCATAAGATGAGAAACCACGATGAATGGCAGCCAATTTGGTGATACCTGCGTTGTTGATACGCTCTAAAGCGCCCACCCATAATGAAAGGTCCGGATTTACCGGGTTTTTAACCATTACAGGCACATCAACACCTTTTAAAGCATCAGCAATTTCCTGAACTGTAAAAGGGTTAGCGGTTGAACGTGCGCCTACCCAAAGGATATCAACACCCGCTTTTAAAGCTTCTTCAACGTGTTTTGCAGTAGCAACCTCAACAGCTGTTGGCAAGCCTGTTTCTTCTTTGGCGCGTTTTAACCACTCCAAACCAATGCTGCCAATACCTTCAAACTCACCCGGACGGGTACGTGGTTTCCAAATACCTGCACGCAAAGCTGAGATTTTACCTGTTTGGGCTAATAAATGAGCTGTAGCTACTAATTGTTCTTCTGTTTCAGCGCTGCAAGGGCCTGAAATAACCAAAGGTTCCTTACCTGTTTTAATCCAGGTGTTAAGCGGCTGTATGTTTAAATTTAGTTTCATCGTTTTTTTGTTTGTCCGGTGGTAGCCGGGAGTGTTAGTTGATAATTTAAATTATTTAGTTTTTTGGGTTCTGTTTGCCAATTGTCTTTATTATACACTACGCCTGATATTGATATACTTGCGGATGCTCCGTTCGGCCCGGCGAGGTTTTGGGCTCACCGCATGCTCATCATCGTGCCTTTCGTACTCGCCAAGGATATTGAAGTTATGGGTGTACTTAAGGATCTGCCTTATGGAAGCGTCATATTGTTTTTGCTCCTCCCATTCTATATCTACATAAAAATTGTACTCGTTGCGCTTGCCCAAAATTGGCATCGACTGAATTTTGCTCATATTTACGCCTTCTTCGGCAAAAATATTAAGCACTTTAGCTAATGCACCAACTTTGTTACTCACCTGGAAGCATAAAGAAGCTTTGTTAGCCGGTTTCTTCTCGATATTATCATGATGGGTAAGGATCAGAAAACGGGTAAAGTTTCTTTTGTTCGATTCGATGCGACGCTCCAAAACATCCAGGCCGTAAAGTTTCGCGGCTAAGGAATTTGCAATAGCAACCGTATCTGTTAGCTGCTCATCCCTAATGCGTTTAGCACAGGCCGCGGTATCACTGCTTTCCACAATTTTAAGGTGTGGATACTCATCAAAAAAATCAACACACTGGCGCAAAGCAATAGGGTGGGAGGTTACATATTTAATATCCTCGAATTTTACCCCGGGTAAAGCCATCAGGTGCAGCTGGATGGGCAGGTAAATTTCACCAACTACGGGAAAGCCATAATCAAGCAGCAAGGTATAGTTTGGCAGGATGCTGCCGGCAATGCTATTTTCGATAGCCATTACCACATAATCAGCCTCACGGTTTTTTAAACTTTCAAACGTTTGTTTGAAAGAGTTGCATTCAATGGTCTCGGTGTTTTCGCCGAAGTATCTCAATGCAGCTTCTTCGTGAAAAGAGGCCCGGATACCCTGAATTGCGACTTTTGGTTGTTCTATTTTCATAAACCTGCTTAAAGCAAAAAGTCCCGGCTGGTGGGCCGGGACTTTTTAGTTTTTTTATATGTTTGTTTTGTACATATTAGTCCCGGCTCTCACTGGTAAAGTAAAAGTAGTAGCCAAAGAAGTATGCACCTGTTAATTTCATTTGCTTTTTTATTACGACGTAAATGTACGGTAAAAAAAGAGTTTGTCAATAGAAAATTTTATTTTTTGTAAAAAATAATAGGTCAACCAAATTAAATTCTGTGTTCGGCACTTTGGGAGCGTTTGAAAAGAGAATTTTGGGGATAGATTATCTTTATTCCCCAATTTTCCGGAAACTTCTGAATAAGATCCTATCATGGATTAACATCTTAGGTTGTATAAATTCTCCGTTTTTGAACCTGATTTGTACGTTACCCATATTCCGGTCGCTCGTCGTTGTTCTATGAGCAAGTTCTGCTACGTCGGCTTTATTGTACTCTTTAATGTGTTTTTCGTCAATCCCGTAATAGAATATGTGGTTGCCACGTGATATTTGCAAATACTGATTACGACCTTTTATCGCTACAGAGGCTATACTGCCAATAAATATCCCCAGTCGTCCAAGAATTATTAAGAGAAGCGTTATTGGATACGAACCACCGCCAATATGAAGTACGCTTGCACAAAATGCTGAAATGGCAAATAATAGATATATTGAGAAAAAAGCTGCAAGAACAAATATTCTCACAGGGTTAACTCTATAGATAAAGTCACTGGTTATGAAATGTGGTTGATTCCCGATATTAAAGAAGTGTTTTTCAAATGAACTTAGATTGGGTGTCTGTTCAAAAAAGTCGTGCAGGAGTTTGGATGTTAATTGAAACATGGTTTATAGTACTTTCAGATAAACAAAAGAAGCCGTGCATTTGCTACGGCTTCTTTTGTTTTAAGAGGATCTTTTAAATTCTTATCAGAGATTTCTATTAGTCTCTCATATTAATGTATTGCAATGGCTGACCAAAATCCTCGGAACGGCAAAGGCTGATAACAGATTGCAGGTCGTCAATCTTTTTTCCTTGCACCCGCACCTGGTCGTCCATGATAGAGGCTTGCACTTTAAGACCGCTATCTTTAATTTTCTTTACTATCTTTTTAGCAGCTTCCTTATCTATACCTTCCCTGATCTTGATTTCCTTACGGATCATGTTGCCCGATGCATATTGCTCTTTGCCAAAATCCAACGCTTTGGGGTCAAGATGTTGTTTAACCATCCGGCTTATGATGCTGTCTTGTATGGCTTTAAGGCGCATATCGTTTTCAGTAACTATGGTAACCTGGTTTGTTTTTTTATCAAGATCGATAGTGCTTTTTGAATCGTTAAAGTCGTAGCGGTTCAGGATCTCTTTTTTGGCGGTATTTATAGCGTTATCAAGCGTTTGCCCGTCTATTTTACTAACTATATCAAATGTTGGCATAAGTAGTGTGTTGGTTATAAAAGTTTTGCAAAACTAATGTATTGTTAACATACAGCGCAATATTGCAACAAATTGTTTAATTTCTGCAATAAATAATGATGAATGAAAACAGGTTAATTCCTCATGAGTTAATATTAAGTTAACAAATAAATAAGCAGATTTGTAACATCTGGCTGTAAAGCGAGAAATTTTTATGGATAAACAGGTTCCCTTAATTAACAGAGAAATAAGCTGGCTATATTTTAACGATAGGGTTTTGCAGGAAGCGGCCGACCCAACCGTCCCCCTGATAGACCGGATTAGGTTCTTAGCTATATTTTCATCTAACCTTGACGAATTTTACAGGGTGAGGGTTGCTACACTAAGCCGTTTAGCTGCACTCAACGAAAAATCGAAAGAGATACTTGGTTATAACCCTAAAAAGATCCTTAACCAGATCAAGAATATTGTAGTAAGGCAGGAACGTAAATTCAACAACCTGTACGAAAACATTATTGTCAAACAGCTGGCCGAAGAAAAGATCTTTATCCTGAATGATAAACAGCTTAACGTAACCCGAGGTACTTTCGTGAAAAACTATTTCAGGGAGAAGCTGCTGGCTACATTGGTGCCTATTATGCTTAATGACACTTTACCGCTGCCTGAGCTTAGGGACAGGGCCGTTTACTTTTTTGTAAAGCTTACCACCAATAAAAAAACAAGGTTTGCCCTTATTGAGTTCCCGGATAATCTTTCACGCTTTGTTAAACTGCCTGATACCAATAACCTGAAGTTCATTATTTTGCTTGATGATATTATCAGGTACAGTTTGGAGGATATCTTTTTCATTTTTGAACATGACAGTATCGAGGCTTACTCCATCCAGCTTACCCGCGACGCGGAACTTGACCTGGATAAAGAGGTGAGTGAAAAATTTGTCGATTCACTGGCCAAGAGCCTCCAAAAGCGCAAAAAAGGTAAGCCGATGCGTTTGCTTTATGACTCAGAGATGCCTATGGATATGCTGAAATACCTGGTAGGCAAAATGGGTCTGCATGGCGAAAGTCTTATCCCGGGTAACAGGTACCATAATTTCAAGAATTTTATTTCGTTCCCCAACGTTGGCGGACCGGAGCTTGAGTATAGCAAATATATAGCACTGCCTGTGGCCGACCTTTCATTTGGTAAAAGCCTTATAGGGCTCATCGCCAAAAAGGATTACCTGGTAAGCACACCTTATCAATCGTATGATTACGTGATCCATTTTTTGCGCGAGGCCGCTATAGACCCTAAGGTAAAAGAGATCAGCATTGCTGTATATCGTTTGGCCGAAAACTCAAGAGTGGTCCATGCTTTGATCAATGCCGCTAAAAACGGCAAAAAGGTAAATTGCCTTGTAGAGTTAAGGGCCCGCTTTGATGAGCAAAACAATATTCACTGGAGTAACAGGCTTGAAGAGGAGGGCGTAACAGTATTGTACGGTGTGCCCGGTTACAAGGTGCACTCAAAAATATGTTTGGTTAGCCGTACCGAAAAAGGTAAGCTGGCTTATTATGCCTGCCTTTCAACTGGTAATTTTAATGAAAAAACAGCGCAGATCTATGCCGATCATACCCTTTTTACAGCTAACAAAAGAATCACCGATGACCTGGTGAACGTTTTCAAAGCTATCAACAAGGGATTATTACCCAAGGGGCTTAAAAGCTTAATTGTATCCCCAATTGACTCAAGGCCTGCCATTTACAGGTTGATAGATAACGAGATAAAAAACGCGAAAGCTGGCAAACAGGCATATATGATCCTGAAGATGAACAGTCTTGCTGATGAAGATCTCATTAGCAAGTTATACCAGGCGAGTAATGCAGGCGTAAAAATTAAGATGATCATCAGAGGGATGTGCTGCTTAATTGCGGGAGTGAAGGGCTATAGCGAAAATATAGAGGTGATTAGTATTGTAGATAAATACCTTGAACACGCCCGGGTACATATTTATTGCAATGGCGGCAAGGAGCTCATCTACCTTACATCGGCCGATTTCATGACCCGAAATATTGACAACCGTGTTGAAGTTGGCTTCCCGATATATGACGAAAAGCTGCAGCAGGAGATAAGGGATATTATTGATATCCAGCTTGAGGATAACACCAAAGCCCGCGAGATCAACAGTCAGAATACCAATAAATACCACAAAACAAATTCGCCCGAAAGCCACCGGGCGCAAATTGAAATATATAATTATTTAAAAAATAAAACGAAATAACATTGAGATACGCCGCCATTGATATAGGTTCAAACGCCGTGAGGCTGTTAATTGCCGACATAATTCAAAACACCGGATCGGTGTCGTTCAAAAAAAATACATTGATCCGTGTTCCGTTGCGTTTGGGAGACGATGCTTTTATACAGCAGCACATATCTGAGAAAAAAACTACAGAACTGGTTAAATCAATGGTTGCTTTTCGTAACCTGATGGATGTATATAAGGTTACCGATTATTTAGCCTGTGCAACATCGGCCATGCGCGAAGCCAAAAACGGGGAAGATATTGTGAAGCTGATTAAGGGTGAAGCTAACATCGATATTGAAATTGTACATGGATCTAAAGAAGCCAGTATCATTTATGCCAGTCATGCCGAGCAAAATATTGATAAAAGCAAAAACTACCTTTATATTGACGTAGGTGGCGGCAGTACAGAGCTTTCGCTGTTTTCGGCAGGGGAGCTGATCGTTTCGCGTTCGTTTAACATTGGCACCATCCGCATTCTTGATAACCAGGACACCGAAGAAACCTGGAACGAAATGAAGGATTTTGTGCGCGACAATACCCGTAGCTTTAAGCAATTATCGGGCATAGGTACCGGCGGCAACATTAATAAACTGTTCAGGCTATCCGAAGAAAAAGAAGATATGCCGCTAACTTTCGCTAAACTAAGATCATTATATACGTACCTGAGCTCTTTTTCACTGAAAGACAGGATCAACGTGCTTGGCCTAAACCAGGATAGGGCCGATGTAATTATTCCCGCCTGTGAAATTTATCTTACGGTAATGAAAAATGCTAATATCAAAAACATATATGTGCCCAGGGTAGGTATGGTTGATGGAATTATCCAAACTTTAATAGAAAAAAATATTCAATAAACAGGTTAAAATTATTTTAACAAATTGTTTAATAATTTAAAAAGTGTTATTATATTTGTAGTGCCCTCTCAAGGGCATGTTTTTCATAGGTAGATGTAGGGTCGGGTACAAGTTATTCGACCCTTTTTTGTGCCCCTAACTTTTTGTGTGTTTGGGTTGTTGACGGAGTAATTATGAAGAAAAAGATAGTTGTTGCTATTACGGGCGCCAGTGGTTCAATATATGCCAGTCTGCTGCTGAAAAAACTAACTCAATTGCAGGATCAAATTGCCGAAGTGGGCGTTGTTATGTCAGATAATGCCAAAGATGTTTGGAAGTTTGAACTCGACAACGAAGAATACAGCCGGTTCCCTTTTAAATTTTACGCTAAAAATGATTTCATGGCACCTTTTGCTTCGGGTTCGGCAAAGTTTGATACCATGGTAATTGTTCCCTGCTCTATGGGGGCGCTTGGAAGGATAGCAGGAGGGATCTCCGACGACCTGATCACCCGTGCGGCCGATGTGATCCTTAAAGAGCGCCGGAAGCTGGTATTGGTAGCCCGTGATACGCCACTCAGCCTGATCCATATCCGTAACATGGCGGCAGTTACAGAAGCAGGGGGTATCATATGCCCGGCTATCCCATCATATTACAGCAAGCCCCAAACTATAGAAGAGCTGGCTATGACAGTAGTAAACCGGGTTATTGATTTAATAGGTCTGGAAAGTAAAAGCTATGAGTGGAAGGGGATCTGAATTCTACATCACTTCGGTTAAGTATCAATAGTCTATTAATCAGTTGCTTATATAGTATGGTTTTAATCAAAGAAAGTTGTTAGCCAGGCAACATAGTAATGTTTAATCATAAAAAAGTTGCCAATAAAATTGACAACTTACCGAGGGGGCGTTTCTTTTATTTATTGTTAAGCAGCTTTATTATAACTCCAGCATTAATAACTCTACCGTCCAACGGCGCATAAATATTTTTGAACACGGGATTAGAAATCGAGCCAGTATAAATCGGTCCCCATTTATTTTGTCGTTGATCAGTAAGATTCTCGGCATTAATGAAAATAACAAAATGCTTCCACATCTTTTGCACAAGCAGTCCGAAAGTCCAATAATCACGACCTGTTGTGCCACCATCTAATAATTGTGAACCTGTATAAAATCCCTCAACGCCTGCCCGGAAACTGTTTTCCACTTCGTAGGTCAGGTCTGCGTTTAACTGGTGTTTGGGTGTTAATGTCTGAGCACTGCTTAACCCGTTAAAATGGCGTTGTACATCTGTATAGGTATAACCAAGGTAAATCCCTAACTCATCCATCAGCAGCTTAACATTGGTTTCGGCCCCTTTGCTGATCAGGTAACCCGTAGCGTTTATAAAGGCATTATTTTGTAATACCAATGGATCATTCACTTTGGTGAGGAAGAATAGCTGATTAACCTGCAAAAAAGCATCGCCTACTGCGCCTTTATAATTTACATCTGCGTTGGCACCGGCCGAACGTTCGGCTTTGGTTGTGCCAATATTTAATGGCTGCAAATACCGGTAGCCCTGTTCTTCGGCATCGTCATTAAAAATATCTGGCATCTTATAGCCCAGACCGCCGCCTACGCGGCTACTCCAATGTTCATCGAGCGTAAATAGCGTGTTAACGCGTGGCAACAGGAATAACCCGTTTGAACTTGCCGATACCGGCGAGTTTTCGTCAAGCCGAATGCCACTTTCTACAGCTAACCATTTTGTGGGTTTGAAGGTATTTTGAGCAAAAATTCCGTAAGTGTTGCGGCTATAGCTTAAATCTACACTTCTGTCTGGTTGCGACAAATGATCTGTCCAAACATCCGCACAGGCTACCCAGCTTGCAATTTTGCCATTACGGACATAGTTAGCTTCGGTATAAGATGATAATTGATCGCCCTTAAATAGAAACTGCGGCTCAGCGATTGTCCTATAAAAGTAGCCAATCGTATTTTTAAAGTTCAGTTGGTTGTTCGAGTCAAGCTTATGCGTGTAGGAAAACTGCGTGGAAAGACGGTCGCTTAGGTTACGCTCGAAATATTGGTGCTGATTATCGGCATGGCCGTCGATGACCTGCATATCGCCACCTAAACGATCTTCGTGCGTGAGGTTAACACCAAACCAAAGTTGATCGCAGTTGCCTGGTTTTAAGAATACTTTTGACACAAGCGTGAAGCGATTGGTTTTAGGCACTGCCGAAAACCCCGTATTACCCGGATCGTAAGCACCATTATAATTATAAGAACTAAAAATTGTTGTTCCAATGTGTGTCCATTGCTGGCTGTAAAAACCGCTGGCATCGGTGCCTTTGGCCGAATTCTGGTTAAGCAGCAAGGTCAATTCGGGTTTAGCCGCTGGCGTTTTGGTGATCAGGTTAACTAAACCGGCAATAGCCCCACCACCGTAAAGTGTCGATGCCGAACCTTTAATAATCTCGGCCTGCTTCAGGTTAAGTGGCGAAACCTGCACCAAGCTTAACCCACCCGAAAAGCCATCGTACATTGGCAATCCGTCCTGCAATAACTGCGTATAACGACTATCCAGCCCCTGGATTCGGAAACTCGCTGTGCCACTTACCGCCGAAGTCGCTTGTACATGTACACCCGTGATCTCGCCCAGCAGCATTTTTATATCGCCGGGGCGCATGGTGCGTTTTTCGTCCAGTTCCTCAGCAGGCAGCGCTTCGATACGGGTAGGCACATCACTGCGGTTTTGATTGGTGCGGTTGGTTTGTACCACCACCTCCGCCAATTCACCTGCCATTGGCTCCAGGTAAACCTCGATAACAGGCTTGATATTTTTGACTGGCAACACGAAAGTTTTTTCCTGCGGCAGATAACCCACCATACTGAATTTGATCTCGTATTTGCCGCTGGGCAGGTTGAACATAATATGCCCGTTGCTATCCGCAGTAGCGCCTCTTTTTAATTCGTTGATATAAGCCGTAACACCGGCTATGGACTGTTTGGTTTGGTCGTCTTTGACCAGAATAGATAAAATATGCTGTGCACGTGCGGCCACTGAAGCCAGCAACACAGCGCCTAAAAGTAAATAGCGCATGAAATAGCTTAAAACATAAGAAATTGATGATTGAGAAAATGAGGGTTTTCTTATGCTAAAGGCGGACGAAACAAAGAAGGGTGGTAATAACTCAAAGCACCGGAGCTATGATGTAACAAAGCTGGGATGATGGAGCCTAATGATAACGGTTCAGCCAAAAACGGGCTAACCGGTTGAATATTAACAGCAAAGGATGGCGTGCCCTGGAATTGCAACGCTCCGGGTTTTGATGGCTGATCATGCTGGTTATGGTTTAACAGATCTTTGCCGTTCAGCAGGTAATCACCGATGAAATCCAGTACGCCTTTTTCGTCAGGTGTGACCACCCTTTCATAAGCCTGGTACATGCGCGGTAATTCGTTAAGCAGCGAAAAATCACCCAATGGCAAAACAATGCAGCCAAAGAGCAAATATCCGATCATCCAAAAAGCCGCGATCCTTTTGAGCATGAGCGTAAATTAACTAATAAATTCTGTAGGAAAACTGAGTTTACATCTCATGGAAAAACGGGTGTATAATATTACATGCGATTAGTGTATGCAGGTGGCGCTATTTTTATTTGGATTAATTCTAAATAGTGTGTTTCTTTGCCACGAATAAGATGTGGCCTATGTAATAAATTAATACGCATAAAAAGCCGGTGATCCGTCGCCAAACTTCCTACCGGCCAATGTTAACAGATCCTTCAACCCATTAATCATTTAAACAAAGATGTATTCTTTCTTATGCAGTAAAAAATTTTACTTTACTTTTCTTTCATTATTTTTTTCGGCGGTCCTGTTCGCCCAGACCGGGACCATCAAGGGGACCGTCAAAACCTCGGACGGCCAGCCCGCTGAATTTGTGACGATCGCCTTGAATGGTGCAACCAGGGGAACGACCGTCAATCAAAAGGGCAATTATCAATTAAAAAACGTCTCTCCGGGCAATTATACGTTGACGGCCAGTTTTATAGGCTTGATCACCCAAAACAAAGAAGTGGAGCTCAAAGCCGGCGAAACACTGACCGTTGATTTTGTATTGGCCGAGAATAATGAGCAATTGCAGGAAGTAGTGGTAAAGGGTGCTAAAACCAACAAATTTGCCAATAAAAAAAGCGAGCTGGTGGCCAGGATGCCGCTGGCCAATCTGGAAAACCCGCAGGTTTACAGTGTAGTGACTAAGGAATTACTGCAGGAGCAGGTGGCAACCAATATCAGCCAGGCCACCAGTAACATTACAGGGGCTGCGCCAAATACCTACCCGGCGGGTGGCTTCGCCATTACTTCACGCGGCTTTATTACAGGGATTAACGCCCGTAACGGGATGGAAACGGTAGACAGCCGTTCTGGCTTGGATATCGGTAATATCGAGCGTATAGAAGTACTGAAGGGCCCCTCAGGTACTTTGTTCGGAGCTAATATTTCTTCTTTCGGCGGAGTGGTCAATGTGGTCACCAAGAGGCCGTACGATACGTTTGGCGGTTCCGCCTCATATACGTTGGGCAGCTACGGATTGAACCGGGTTAGTGCGGACGTGAACGCTCCGCTAAATTCCGAAAGAACAGCCTTGGTTCGGATCAATACCGCTGTGAACCGCCAGAACAGTTTTTTAACCAACGGGCATAATAACACCGTGCTCATTGCGCCCAGCTTGTCTTACCAAGTCAGCGACCGCCTAAAACTGAGCGCCGATTTAGAGTATTTCAATACCGACCAGACAAGGATCATGTATACCCGCGTGACACCTGCTTCGGGGATCACCAGTGCTGACCAAATCCCGCTGGCTTATAACAAGTCACTGTATCTCGACGATGCCAACGCGCTGACCAGTTCCAATAAAATATTTCTGGAAGGCAAATACAGGATTTCAGACAACTGGACCGCGACCACTTTATTCTCTTTCGTAAGCGAGAACGTGAAACAGAGCTACCAGTATTATCCGACCTGGATCTCTCCAACAAAAGTGGCCCGCAATGTGGTGCTTTATGGCCCGATGTTTAATAATTATACCAATTTTCAGGAAAACATCAATGGAGAATTCAAAACTGGCGCAATCAAACATAAAGTGTTGATTGGCCTGAGCTACCGTTATTATAACGGCAATTTCTATAGTACGTTTACACCGGCTAACCGGTTTATCGACACGGTAGATGTAAACAAAACCTCTAACCCGGTTGCTGTGGGCAAGGCTAAAGTAGATGAGTATTTTCTTAAATACGGCATGCTTGCTCCATTCGGTGTTTCAGACCAGTTTACCACCAGCGCCTATGCGACGGATGTGATCAGCCTGAATGAACGCCTTTTCGCCATGCTGGGCCTCCGCTTTGATCACTACCGCTATAAAGGCTATACCAGCCCGAGCGTATCAAGTCCTTATACCCAAAACTCAGTGGCTCCGAAGCTGGGTTTGGTTTACCAGGCGGTTAAAGACCAGGTTTCGCTGTTTGGTAATTACATGAGCGGTTTCCAGAATATTGCCCCAGTTCAACAACCCGACGGTACTTTATTCGTAGTGAAGCCCATCTTCGCCAACCAAACGGAGGGTGGGATCAAGACCGAAGCATTTGAAAAAAAAGTGAACCTGACCTTAAGTTACTACTATACCAACATCGCCAACGCCACCCGTACGGATTCAAAAGGTTTTACCTTTCAGGACGGCAGGCAGGTTAGCAAAGGAGTGGATGCCGAGCTGATTGCCAACCCCTTGCCTGGTTTGAACATCATCATGGGGTATGCTTATAATAACAATAAGATCTTAAAAACTACCAATCCTGTCCTGGAAGGCAATATGGCAGCTACCGCGCCCGCAAGAATCGCTAACTGGTGGGTCAGCTACCGCTTCCAGCAGACTTTAAAAAATGTCGGGATCGGCTTTGGCGGCAACTATGTAAGCAAGGCCTTTCTAACCGCAGACAACACTTACAGCCTGCCGCATTATACTATCCTAAACGCGGCTGTTTTTTATGATCAGCCGAAATGGCGCTTTGATTTTAAGGTAAATAACCTCGCCAAACAAAAGTATTGGGACCTTGCCGGTTCAGCCCAGCCTTTGGCCAATATAGCTGCTAATCTCACGATCAAGTTTTAATATGGTAACGAATAGAAAAAAGAAATCAGCCTTCCGCCTTGTAGCGGAATGGCTGCATTTATGGCTGGGGCTGATCTCCGGCCTGATCGTCTTCATTGTATGTTTTACAGGGGGGCTTTGGGTCTGGCGCTACGAGATCGGCTATTTTACGGAAAAATACCAGCGCGTTGAAGTACGTGATAGGCCGTATCTTCAGCCCTCCGCGCTTATTGCCAAAACCCAGGCTTACCTTGGGGTAAAAAAAGATACCGGGGCAACACTGAGCAATCTCATCAATAACGGCCGCGGGCGTTCGGTCATGGTTGGCTATACTTTCGGTAAAAAAGGTATTGTCAATATCTATGTTGATCCTTATGACGGGCATATTATCCTGGATAAACGTAAGCCTTCGTCCTTCGAATTCTTTATCCTGTTTGTACGCGCAGGGCACCGCTTTCTATGGTTGCCGCAAAAGATCGGCAGTCCCATCGTCGGTTCGGCCTGTTTGATATTCCTGGTCATTATCATTACCGGCCTGATCTGGTGGTACCCGCGAAGCTGGAGCCAAAAAAACCGCAATAGGAGCTTTAAGATCAAATGGAACGCCAACTGGAAACGATTGAATATCGACCTGCATAATGTGGTCGGGTTTTATGCTTCCATTTTTATCCTTTTTTTAACGGTTACAGGCATCTATTTTACGTTCGATTGGTTCAAACACGGCATGTACCGTACGCTGACCTGGAAAACGCCCGTTGAACTCAAAGAAGATGAGCCATCGTCAGATACGACGCTTATAAACAAGACTGTGGTAGCCGTGGCACTGGACCATATCTGGCGGCAAACGGCCAAACGCCATCCGGATTTCGGGCGTATCGTTTTAACCGCCCCCCATGAAGCCAAAGAACCTTACGAGGCGATGGTATTCTTCAGTGACGGCACCATTATTTATAACCGCGCAACCTATTTTTATGATCAAAGCACACTTAAACCATTACATTATATTGATGAGGAAGACCGCCCTTACGGCGAGCTGTCTGCGGGCGAAAAACTATACCGCATGAATTTCGATATCCATACCGGTCAGATCCTCGGACTGCCGACCAAAATACTGGCTTTCGTCGCGTGTATGATCGGCGCGAGTTTACCGGTAACGGGCACGCTGATCTGGTATAACCGCAAGTGGGGTAAAAAGAAGAAAAAAGCAGCCTCGCCATTGGCCTAAGGATCAAAGTCCTGCCTGCCCCGAAGCTGATCTTCGGGCAGGCAGTTCAGGCGCCACGGTATTTATCCTAACTTCAGTTTACGTAAAAGGAATTGTTAATCATTCGAAATTGAGCAGGATATTGAGATATGATCGAGCAACTTACAGTAATAAACAAATACATATATTCTATAAGCCCAAAGCAAACCCAATAGGATCATTTCAGTTAGCAAAGGTAGATTCGGCTCCACTCAAACGCATTGACATTTTTAGTTTTAATGCCCTAAATTTGTATTTGGGTGTAGTCTGATTGGAATCGTAAGTATCTACGTGTATTTTGTGACGGGAATTAGTTCTAAATATCCTGCAATTGAGGAGTATAATTATTCAGGTACTCTTAATGAATTAATAATTAGTCTTCGAAGCTATATTACGGTCAACGGTTAAAGATCAGTAACCCCGGTATGCTTGCGTTTAATAAAGTTCCGGATATCTAACACAATACCTGCAAAAAAATAAAATATAAGCGGAAAGCCTACTGCCAGGAAAGACGAGTAGATAAAGAAAAGCCTGATCTTGGAAATCGAGATGTTAAAGCGTTCGCCAAGGTAGGTGCATACACCAAAAGAGTACCGTTCAAAGAAAGTAAGTATCCGCTGTAGCATGGTGTCAGGCCAGTTTTAGTATCTTATTACCAACGCCGCATTGCAGGCATTTCTTATAATTGCAATAATTATTTTTTAATTCAAGCAATGCCTGTGATTCAAACGCAGTTTCAATTTTCACTCCTAAGTTAACAAAATCAGCAATAATATTGTTTTTTTCGGCCGGTAAATTTTCTAACAATTTAAGACTACGGCTAATAAAATATTGCTGCTGATGCTGCTTGCCGTAACTGAACAGGAACAAGGCCACTGCATTGAGCAGCAAAATATCAACAGATCCATCGCCCATGTTTTTTGATGACGGCTTGGATTGTACATCAAACCGGTAATGATCCTCCCAGTAATCGTTTACTTTGATCTCTGTAAATAAACTACGCAGTGCTTTTACCTCTTTAATTTCTAATATTTTAGATAACAGGTGGTTTGACTGTACGATAAGTGCGGCAAATTGCGCCAGCCTGATGGTTGGAAAGTTTTGGGGCCTTAGCCGCATAAACTTCCACAGGTGGCTTTCTATAGGTTTAAGGTTGTATTTTTTACGCAGATATTCATACTCCTTTTGAAGTTTGAGGGGATAATCATCTTTAAATTCACCCTCTAAAAAGCCTGCTTGTCCAAATATCAAAGCCTCTATCTGCATTGGGTTATTTTTGTTTTTGGCGAGGATAAGCTGAGGCAGCGATTTAGCCATCAGCTCAAACGGCAGGGCGTTTACTTTAAAACCAAAGTTTGCCGCTAAAAACTGGTAAAAAGTTTCCTCCCAATCGCCTTTGTTAAGTGCCAAAGCCGCCACCACATTGGCCGATCGTTTTTCCATCCGCTCAACGAGTACGCGGGTAAGCCAGTTTTGCATGGTGAGGGCATCCACTGTAGCGATGCCGTTTTCGCAGGGTATAAAGCTTTGGTTGCCGAAAACCAGTTTATGGTATTTGTTGTAAAGTGTTTCACTAATACGGCTTTGCAGTTCAAGAGTTGGAACTTTGCGCCCGTTTGGTAAAAACAGCTGCGCATCGTTACGATAAACCACATGTAATATCACATTATCATAAGCGCCATCATTAGTATGGCCATGCTTTTGCCAGTCGGACGCGGAAAGGTGTACTTCTACGTTACCTGCCCAAACAGTTTCGCTAATACGGATCTTCGCATTATGAAAATCGGGACCTGAATCTGAATTGTGCAGCCCTGCCGAAAAGATCTCCAGTTCTTCGCCATCTACAGTTTGAAGGTTTTCGCGCTCAAAAAGCCTGAATTTCCAGATGTAATGCAAAAAATCTTCGGTGAAAAGCATGGTTGTGTTTTGGGTGAATGGTTGATACCGTTAGATTAGGTTGAATAAGTTTTATTAAAGCAAATATGCCTGTTATTATATTGGTATTGCGCCTCTATTTTAAAATTCCTAATATTACGGAAACCAACAATATTTGCCAAGCCTATGAATGAAATAAAATCACCAGTACCCCGGACCACGGGTGGGCGCATTAAATCCATTATTGGCGGATCTCTGGGTAATTTGGTTGAATGGTACGATTGGTATGCTTACACAGCTTTTTCTCTTTATTTTTCAGATGCTTTTTTCCCTTCAGATGACCAAACCGTACAGCTTTTAAACACCGCCGGCATTTTTGCCATCGGCTTTTTAATGCGCCCTATAGGCGGTTGGGTAATGGGCTCCTTTGCCGATAAACGCGGCCGTAAAACAGCGCTTACATTTTCGGTACTGCTCATGAGCGTTGGTTCATTGATCATTGCCATAACGCCTGGCTACAAATCCATCGGGGTTGCTGCGCCTATACTGCTGGTGTTGGCCCGCATTATCCAGGGCCTGAGTGTAGGAGGGGAGTATGGAACCAGCGCCACCTATCTGAGCGAAATGGCTACAAAAAAGCATCGTGGTTTTTATTCAAGCTTTCAATATGTAACGCTTATTATGGGGCAATTACTGGCGTTGGGCGTTTTAGTGTTACTGCAAAGAGCGTTTTTATCTGAAAAACAATTGCATGACTGGGGCTGGCGCATTCCATTTGGAATCGGGGCAATACTGGCTGTCACCACTATGTATTTAAGGCGAAGCTTACAGGAATCGGCGTCGTTTGATGAAGAAAATAAAAAAGCCGATAACCTGAATGGCACGATAAAAGCTTTAACACAACATCCCAAAGCTGTTTTTACGGTAATAGGATTAACCATTGGTGGTACGCTGGCGTTTTACACCTTTACTACTTATATGCAAAAGTTTTTGGTTAATACATCCGGCTTCAGTAAGAGTGCCGCTACACTCATATCAACCTTAACATTAGCTGTATTTATGCTGCTACAACCTTTATTTGGCCTACTTTCTGATAAAATTGGCCGGAAGCCTTTGCTGATTGGCTTCGGCATATTGGGTACGCTTTGTACAATTCCTATTATGACATTGCTAAGCCATACTAAAGATGCATGGGTTGCATTCGCGCTAATCCTTTGCGCACTGATCATTGTAAGCGGCTATACATCGATCAATGCTGTTGTAAAGGCCGAACTTTTTCCGGCCAATGTACGCGCCCTGGGCGTAGGTTTTCCTTATGCAATAGCCGTATCCCTGTTTGGCGGTACTGCCGAATATATTGCCCTGTGGTTCAAAAATGAACATCATGCGCAATGGTTTTATTGGTATGTAACAGTTTGTATCGGGTTATCGTTGATTTTATATATCACCATGAATGATACCCGCAAACATTCAAAAATGGAAGAAGAGTAGTCTGAATCAGAATTTACAGAATTTTAGAATTAGCTGAATGGGTGCGTTAATTAATTGTTATTTAATGGTTAACTATAGATCAATGGGGCTGATATTTCTGATGTCAATTCTGCGAATTCTCGAATTCTGAAAATTCTGATCAATAAAAAGTGTTAATTTTGCCCGTTCATTACAAGGGATAACCCTTAAATTTATGACTGACACAAGCAATTTATTTCAACTGGCGGTAACATTACTGCAACAACTAATATCCATTCCATCGTTTAGTAAAGAGGAAGACCGCACCGCCGATCTGATCAACGAATTCCTGCAGTCGCATGGGGTAACCACTCATCGTAAGCTTAACAATATCTGGGCCTGGAATAAACATTTCGACCCAACTAAAGAAACTATCCTCCTTAACTCACATCATGATACCGTTAAACCCAATTCGGGCTATACACGCGATCCTTACGATGCCAAAATTGAAGATGGTAAATTATATGGCCTTGGCAGTAATGATGCCGGCGGCTGCCTGGTTTCACTTATAGCTGTATTTCTTTATTTTCATGATAAGGAGAACATGAAGTATAATTTCTGTCTGGCGACTACCGCCGAAGAAGAAATTTCAGGCGTAAACGGCCTGGAGCTGATCATTCCCGATTTAGGGCAACTATCTTTTGGTATAGTAGGTGAGCCAACCCTAATGCAATTGGCAATTGCCGAACGGGGGTTAATGGTGTTGGATTGCACCGCTCATGGCCGTGCCGGCCATGCCGCCCGCGAAGAAGGGGAAAACGCTATCTACAAAGCGTTAACAGATATTGAATGGTTCCGTACTTTTAAATTTCCGAAAGAATCAGAAGTTTTTGGACCGATAAAAATGTCTGTGACTATTATTAATGCCGGCTCACAACACAACGTTGTGCCTGCCAGCTGCGTGTATACTGTTGACGTGCGTGTAACTGATGCTTATCGTAATGAGGAAGTACTGGAGATTATCCGTGAGCATGTTGCCAGCGATGTAAAACCGCGTTCTATCAGGTTAAAACCATCATCTATCCCTAAAGAACATCCCATAGTTCAGGCTGGTATAGCGCTTGGCCGTACCACCTATGGCTCACCAACCACATCAGATCAATCATTGCTGGATATCCCTTCCATAAAAGTTGGCCCCGGCGATTCCGCACGTTCACATACTGCCGATGAATTTGTTTATGTAGATGAGATCAGGGAGGGCATTGAGTTGTACATTAAGATGCTAGAGAGTATTAATTAACATTTTAAAAGTAAAAGGTCATGCCGAACTTCTTTCGGTACTCCGCAGGGTAAGCCGACATTGCATGTCGGGTACTTGTTCTGTAAGGTACCGAGATAAGTTCAGGATAACGGGTAAATTACAGTCCGCTTAACCGATCGGTTAAGCGGGCTGTTTGGTTATAAGATTAAACCTGCTTTACAAGGGTATATATATAATGCACTGATTGTTAGATATATAATTGTTTGTGTAGAACCCGGGCCGTAAATTATATGATACAAGGCGTTGATTTTTACTAAAAAAATGTAGTTTTAAAATTCGTGAACCAATAAGTTTATATACCCTTATCTTAATGCCCTTAAAACGCTATTGCTGGCTTTCGGCAAAAACATTCTTGCTCATCATCTTATGCTGTATAACCTGCTTTTATGCATCGGCTCAAAAAAAGAACGCGGGGTATAAGTACCATATCCGCAGGGCAGCTTCGGCTATTAATATAGACGGGGTGATGAATGAGCAAGCCTGGATGCAGGCCGATGCGGCAGGCGATTTTTTTATGGTATTGCCGATGGATACCAGTAAGGCTACTGTTAAAACCGAGGTACGGATGACCTACGATGATAAAAACCTGTACATCATAGCTATCAATTATAATTCGGTGCCAGGGCCTTACATGGTTGAGTCGTTAAAACGTGATTTCAATTTTGTGAAAAATGATAATTTCCTGATCTTCATGGACCCATTTGATGCCCGCACCGATGGCTTTAGCTTTGGCGCCAACGCGGCGGGAGGGCAGTGGGATGGCAGCATGTATGAAGGCGGCAAGGTTGACCTTAGCTGGGATAATCGCTGGTATTCGGCAGTAAAAAATTATCCTGATAAATGGGTTTGGGAAGCATCCATCCCGTTTAAGAGTATCCGTTATAAAAAAGGTATAAAGGAATGGGGGATCAACTTTAGCCGTAATGATCTCAAGACTGCCGAAAAATCAAGCTGGACACCCATCCCACGGCAATTTCCTACAGCTTCATTGGCTTACACCGGCACACTTGTTTGGGACGAAGCGCCTCCAACGGCCAGCAGCAACGTATCTATAATCCCATACGCGCTTACGGGTTTATCTAAAGATTATCAGCATAATACCAAAACCGAATATAGACATGAAATAGGAGGGGATGCCAAGATCTCCGTCACACCAGCGCTTAACCTCGATTTAACAGTCAATCCCGATTTTTCGCAGGTTGATGTTGATCAACAGGTAATCAACCTCAACAGATACGAACTTTTCTTTCCTGAAAAACGGCAGTTTTTTTTAGAAAACGGTGACCTGTTTGCTAACTTTGGTTATTCAGATATTCGCCCATTTTTTTCAAGGCGGATAGGCCTCAACGTACCGATTGATTTTGGAGCAAGACTCACCGGTAAATTGGATAAGGACTGGCGTATAGGCGCTATGGATATTCAAACAGGCGGCTCGGGCAGTGCCCGGCAGGCTCCTGAAAACTACGGCATTATTACCTTGCAAAGACGGATCCTTGATCGTTCAAACATCGCTTTCCTATTTGTAAATAAGGACGCTACTGCCAATATTCCCGGCACCAATACCGGATCAACCGCCTATAACCGCAATATAGGCGCCGAGTTTAATCTTGCCTCGCGCAGCAATATCTGGACAGGCAAAGTACTCGCCCTTAAATCATTTACACCAGGTGTAAGCGGGCATGATTACGTGGTATCCGATCATTTCCAATACCTGAGCAAATACTGGACGCTTTATATGCAGGAGGAGTACGTAGGTAAAAATTACAATGCCGAAGTGGGCTATGTTCCCCGTGTTGGTTATGTGAAGTTAAGCCCGCTGTTACTACGTAATTTTTTTCCTAAGCAAGGTAATATTCTAAGCCATGGCATCCAGCTTACCTCTAATTATTTCTTCGATGAGTCTTTCCATCGTACTGATAATGAAAGTATCCTGTCATATTTGATCACATTTCGTAACCGCGCAACACTGTCGGTATCGGGCATAAATGATTATGTGCGTCTCCTGAGGCCTTATGATCCAACCAATATCGGTAAAGGCTTATTACCTACCGGCTCTGAGCACAATTGGAATACAATTGATGTGCAGTTTGTGTCGAAGCCGCAAAATGTGTTTACCTATTTGCTGGAAGCATCGCGCGGTGGGTATTATGATAAGGGCGTTCGTAATAGCATTACAGGTTTAATAGGCTATCGTTTTCAGCCTTATATAAATATTGCTATCAATACTTCCTTCAATGATTTAAGGTTGCCGCAGCCATTTGGCCATAATACATTCTGGCTGGTAGGGCCAAAAATTGATGTTACCTTCACCAATAGCTTGTATTTTACCACCTATATACAATATAATGAGCAGGTGGATAATATCAACATTAATACCCGCCTGCAATGGCGCTATAAACCTGCGTCCGACCTGTTTATTGTTTACGGCGATAATACCACGCCATCACCGTATACAGTAAAAAACAGGCAGTTAACGTTAAAATGGACGTACTGGTGTAACTTATAATTGGCTGGAGGATAAAGAGTTTTCTAAGATTATGGGCATATACATCAAATTTTAAATAAAACGCCGGCAGTTAATCTATTTCATACTTTTCGTAAGGGATTTCAAAGCTAAAAGTACTTCCTTTGCCCGCATCGCTTTTTACACTGATATTACCTTTTTGCAATTCAATTAATTGTTTGCAAATGTATAAACCGAGACCTGTACCGGTATTTCCTTTTGCCGAATTGGTTTGGTAATATTTTGAAAACAGGTTAACCTGTTGTTCCTGGCTTATACCGGCTCCTGTATCGCTGATATCAACTGTTAGGCCCCCTTTGCTGTCAGATAATTTTAGTGCTGCTTTGATCTTTACATTTCCCGTATCGGTATATTTGATAGCATTGCTAACAAGGTTTACGATAATCTGCTTTAACCTGAAACTATCACCCAAAACTTCAGCTTCCGGATCGCCTTCAAAATGATAATTTAATTCCAATTGTTTTTTATCAGCACTAAATGCCATGCTTTCAATTACTTCTTTTAACGTTTTATCCGGACAGAATGGATCATGATGGATCTTGAGTTCACTGCTTTCCATTTTTGCGGCATCAAGGGTATCATTGAGCGTTTGTAGTAACAAATCGGATGATGCCCGCACTGTACCCAACATTTCCGCCTGTTTGGGTGTGAGTGTCGTTCTGCTGAAAATGTATAGAAAACCATTTATTGATGTAAGCGGATTACGGATTTCATGACTCATATGCAGCAGCAGGTCCATTTTTTGTCGTGCTATCATTACTGCGCGCTCATTCTCCTTAAGTAAAAGCTCTTCAGATTTTCCCAGTTTAATAACAAACACGATCAGCAACACTGCGAAAGCCAGAAGCAATAAAAGCGCAACAAGGTAAAGCCTGTTTAGTAAACGAGTTGTTTCCAGGTAACTGTTAAAGGCTAAACCCTTAAAGGCATCGGTCATGCTGTAATTTATATCCTTAATGGTACTAATTAACTGCTCCATTTTATGGGTAATGCGCATATTGAGGGCGATGAGCTGTCTTTGCGCTTCCTGTAATTTGGAGTTGCTTTGTTGTAATTGCCTGATTTTATTGAGATAGTTGGATTGATCTTTATTGCGAAGTTTTTGCGTAACCGAGTCGACATAAATTCGGGTCCGGTGGTTAATAACAACACCTCCCGAATTGGTTGCATAGGCGTTTTTGTTCTTTATGGCTTCTTTAATTCTTGCAAAAAAACCTTTTCGTTTTACCTGGCCGGGTTGGGTTAAGGTGTCGCTGCTGTTTTGTACCGTACGGCTACTTTTAACGGCAAGTTTATTTTGAACGGTTGCTGTGCTATAATCTGAATAGGTTGTGAGCAGGGAATCAAAGTCGTGCCGGGCAGAAAGAAGATCAGCAGATAGTTTTACCTTTTGATTATGCCATGTATGAAGTTGAGACCGCTGTTCAGCATTTAGTTTGGTAGTGTCATGCTGCATGTTTAAAAGGGTATCAATTTCAGCAAAGGCCAGCGAAAGTTTCGCCTGATAAGCCTGAGCCTTAGCAGCGTCGGCGTCTACGAGTGAGGATTGAAATAAATCCTCGGCCTGGTGAAGTAAAAGCAGCGCCTGCTGGGGCCTGGAATTATTAAGGTCCATAAGGTGCGAGATCTGTGCCGTATGGGCCAATCTTTCGGTGATTTTGTCTCTCACAAAAAGGGCAGCGATAACTAAAATTATGGTAAAGGCTAAAAAAGCAAGCAGTATCTTCCTGGATAAAACGTTCATATAGTTATTTTCATCAGTATTCCGGCTGGTGTCAATTTGAAATTGATACCGTCGTTGCTAATGGTTTGAAGAACAATGATAATGATAAAAATAATATAATCACCCGGTGATTATCACGATTGACTGTCAGTACCTTTGGCACAGCGGTAAATATTTAACCTATATTTTAATGAATGATTTTCGCTTATGTTAAACGTATTGGATATTATATAAAAGAGGGGTCGCTGTTTTAACCATAAGTTATGAAGTAAAGACAAGGTAATTTTTAAATGCTGGTTGTGGATGGCCAAAATTATAGATGCTAAGCGTAAATGTTATGCTATCTACAGCATA
Source organism: Mucilaginibacter sp. R-33 (assembly GCF_049949235.1). Lineage (NCBI taxonomy): Bacteria > Pseudomonadati > Bacteroidota > Sphingobacteriia > Sphingobacteriales > Sphingobacteriaceae > Mucilaginibacter > Mucilaginibacter sp. R-33. The sequence continues at coordinate 2,175,789 of NZ_CP188089.1, read as the reverse complement.
TATTAGTAACCTGATATTTACCATGAGATATTTTACAATAAAATGCCTGTTAATTTTAAGTCCGTGTCTGATATGCAACGTATTAAAAACTCAAAATAAACCTGTTGAATATTTAGCTTCATCCGCAAGGCGTGTTTCTCCGGGCAATCGAACCTATTATATCGATCCTGTTAAGGGCAATGATGATAACACCGGGTTAACCAGTTTAAACGCATGGAAAACGTTTATAGGTATTAACCGGCTTATTTTGTCGCCGGGTGATGTAGTGAAGATACTGTCGCCAGGAGGATTTTACGAAACCTTGTCAATTATGGCCCATGGAACGAAAGACAGGCCGGTAAAGATCTGGTTTGCCCCTGGGCGGTATAACTTCTTTCCGGATGGGGCTTACAAAACACAATTACAGATTTCCAATACTAATGACGTGCCCTACGGATTAAAAGCAATTGCCTTAATGCTTGATAGCAGCACGTTTGTTGATATTAACGGGAAAGGCGCAACGGTAAACCTTCGCGGCAAAATGATTGAAACGTATATCAATAACAGTCATCATATCAAATTGAATGGCTTGAGTTTCGATTACCAGCGTCCAACGGTTTCCGAGTTCAGCGTGGTAACAACAACTTCAAAATATGCCGATGCCGCGGTTAACACCGAATGCAAATTCAGTATTAAAGATAGTACATTAACATGGCTTGGAGAAGGCTGGAGTTATCAGCCCGGGTCATACTGGCAGGTGTATGACCATGCCACCAATGAATTATCGAGAATGGAAATCCCTCAGGAGGTACTCCGCTATGAAGCCACAGGAGAGCATAGCCTGAGAATATTTTTCAAAAACAATCCGGGTTTTAAAAAAGGCTTAACCTATCAAAATCGTGATGTTACCCGCGATTGCGCCGGTTTTTTTATACAAAGAAGCAGTAATGTAAATTTAAGCCATATTCGCATTTACTTTATGCATGGCATGGGCGTAGTAAGCCAGTTTAGCAAGGACCTGAACTTCAATCATGTTGTAGTAAAGGCTAAAGACGGTCGCACGTGTGCTGCCTGGGCAGATATTCTGCATTTTTCGGGTTGTAGTGGCAAAATTGAAATTGCAGGCTCATACCTGTCGGCAGCAAATGACGATGCAATTAATGTACATGGCACTTTTCTTAAAATAACAGAAAAACTTTCCGCAACTCAGGTTAAAGTAAGGTTCATGCATAATCAAACTTACGGATTTGATGCTTTTGCGGCTAACGACAGTATTGGCCTTGTTCACCCCGCCAACCTACTTACTTATCAAAATAATAAGGTATCGAAAGTCGAGAAGCTGAATAACAGGGAATTTTTGCTAAATTTTAGCAACCCGATGCCTGATGATATGCAAACAGGCGATGTGGTGGAGAACATTACTGCCACGCCACAGGTATGGATCCATCACAATACCATTGAGAAGATCCCTACAAGAGGTATCCTGGTTACCACTCCCAGGAAAGTAATAATTGAAAACAATATCATTAACCGGACCCGCAACAGCGCAATTATGATCAATGATGATGCGTCAAGCTGGTACGAATCGGGGGCGGCAAAAGATGTTACTATTAAAAATAATACGTTTTATAAGTGTGGAGGACCGGTTATAGCCTTGTCGCCCGAAAATAAAGTGAAATCGACGGCGCCGGTTCATTCGGGAATTAAAGTAATTAATAATAACGTCACATTGAAGGATACCCAATTTTTTGATGCTTCAAGTACATCCGGAATTGAAGTTACAGGGAATAAAATAACCACAACTGGCAGTGTTAAAAATATTGATCAGTTGATAAATTTAAAAGACTGTCAGGACACCAGGATTTATAACAATCAGCTAACAAAGCAGAAAGAGTAATCGGAAGATGAACAGATGCCAACAGAAGGGTAGTTTACTTAATAGCGAGTGCCGAGTAGATTATTCCTCCAAGCCTTGATGGTGTTTGTGCCAGTTTAACTGTTTTATAACCTAAAAGAGTAAACTCGACCTCTAACTTTTGAAATGATATAGGGTAGGGAACCCAGGGATTACTTTTAGCGGCATCATATTCTACAATCAGCAATTGAGGATTAGCTTTAAATCCTTTCTCCAACTGTTTTATCAATTTGGGTTTATCAGCTACAAAATGCAGTGAGTTTGCCATAAGTACCCCATCCAGCAAACTAACGCCAATCTGCTCGTTTACAAAATCAGCTTTTCTGAAATCTATTTTGACGCCATCGCTAAACGCAGGAAAATGTTGTTGCGTTTTGTCGATGGCTGTAATATAACTTTCCGGAGGCAGCGGGAGCTAAAACTCGTCGGTCGTGCTACGGCTGTCAATAAAGGGCGAGCTATAAAAACTTACAATCAAAAGCGTGTGATCAACAAGGAAAGTCCATTCAGAAGTTTGATCTTTTTTGTAAGTAACAACATCTTCGCAACCAAACGAGTAGTTAACGTCGAGCACTATGCGGAAACTTCCCTGCCCCGTGTTCTGATCAAATTTGATCCTGTCGAAATTTAAACGGGTCACTTCCGGCGAACCTTCCGGCCTGAATTCGCGCTCAAGCGCATGTTTAAGCTGTTCGTAGTTTGCCGAAAGCGGCTCAAACATAACATTCAGAAAACTTAACAAGCTTGCAGGTTCATTCTTTAGCTCATCAAGCTGACCTTTGTTGAGTTTAATTTGTAAGCTATTCATCATCAATACAAATTTAAAAACAAAAGCCGGATTAAATGAAATGCGAAACACAAGGGAGGCGTTTTGTAAAAAAGGCACCGGATAAATTTTGATCCTGAACTGGATATCCTGAGTTAAAAAGAATTAAAAGAGAAAGTAGTATTTTTATTTTTTAATTGTTTTTATTACAATAATTACTGCACGAAATCGATTGCTTTTGAATTTTTTTCAAAAGCAAGATATATCCCGTTTCTTATGATGTATCAATAATATCTCCGCTATAAATTATAATTTTTAAATAGCCAGTTTAATAAAGAAAGCTTGTTAGAGATTCACGTTTTGAATAAAGTGACGATTTTTAATTTTTTTTAATAATTGTTGTTTTGACAATAAAAGTTTTTACATTTAGCTTTCTATAGTAGCCCAACCTATTTAATTATAAACCAGTTAAGACCAATTCATGGAGATTTTGAACGATGCTCATATTATTGAGCAATTAAAATTGGGGAACAAGGAGGCCTTTGAAGCAGTATTTAAAAAATACTATAAGCTGCTTAATGTATCGGCCTTTTATATTTTACGGGATGAAATGGAAGCTGAAGATACCGTTCAGGGTTTTTTTGTTGATCTTTGGGAGAGACAATTATATACCAATATTAATTCGTCATTAAAAGCTTATTTAACTACAGCAATCCGTAACAGATGCCTCAAAAAAGTTGAAAGCGAAACACGAACGCAAAAAAAATTGGTAGATTATAAATATACTCTTACCGAAATAGAGGAGGAAGAAACACCTGTACCGGAAATTTATCCTGAAAAAGTGCTGGCTGATTTGTCGATACAACGGATGCAGGCTTTTACGCTGGTGCATTATGAGCATAAAAAGTATAAAGATGCGGCCCTTGAAATGGGCATTAGCATAAATTCTTTGAAAACTCATTTAAAACTGGCAATAAAAACTTTAAAAGAAGGGTTAAAGAGTGCCAAATAAGTTCACCCTTTTTATCCATAATGAGGTCTTATAAATAATGACATACAATAAAGCGTATTTTCAGGAACTGATAATTGAGCAAATTACAGGCGTAATAAGTGAGGAAGACAGTCATTTGCTTGAACAGGCTATACAACATGATCCCCGGATTAAACAACTGTGGGATGAAATGCAACAGGTACTTACTTCAGATAAAGCTCAAATCTTCTTTAATAATATTGATGAAAATAAAGCCTGGGATACAATCCAGCCTGAAATAAAGCCGGTGCGATCGATCAGGCCTGGCTGGGCAGGCGCAGTAAAATGGCTTTCTGTAGCAGCTTTATTATGCATCGCGTTTACCGCAGGATATTATTGGCGGCAAATGCCTGTTAATGCTCTTGTTGCTGCAAAAAGAAATCTTAAAACACCGGCCATTGAGCTACGATTGGCAAACGGGCAGCATATCAACCTGTCTGATACCAGCAAAAAGGTGATCAATATGTCGTTTGCTCATTTAAAGAAAAGTGTTAACGGTTTAAGTTACCAGGTGGATAATAGTAAAAGTGAAGAGTGGAGCACACTCGTTATTCCTTCAAAATTAAACTACCGGATAGTACTTTCAGACGGTACACAGGTTTGGTTAAATTCTGTATCAAGCCTGCGCTTCCCGTTTTCATTTTTAGGCAAAACCAGGGAAGTGTACTTAACAGGCGAAGCTTTTTTTAAAGTTGCAAAAAATGCTGCCCACCCGTTTATAGTTCATACAGGCCAAACTGATGTAAAAGTTTTAGGTACAGAGTTTAACGTAAATACTTATCATGCCGGTGAAACAGTAACTTCGTTGGTTGAGGGCTCGGTATCAACAAGCGGTCAGGATAAACAAAAAATGCTTTTACAACCTGGCTACCAAGCTGTTTATACATCGGGGGCTGGGTTTCGGGCCCAACCATTTGATTCTGCTGTTGAACTGGCCTGGATGAATGATATTTATTATTTCCATAACATTAAACTTCACGATATAAGCGATGTGCTGCTCCGCTGGTTTGATGTAAAAGTGGTTTTTGACGATCCAGCGAAAGCCGACGAAGCATTTAGTGGTGCTATTCAAAAAAACAAACCAATTGAAGTTTTCATTCAAAATATTAAAGCATCTGCAGGAGTTTCGGCCCTTTTAAAGGAAGGGGTTTTACACATCAGGTAAGAAAGCGCCACGGTTAAACCACAACCTGTTTCCCGGTTATTTAATGCCTGGCCCTTAAGCGCCATGGGAATCATTTGCCCTTGTTTGTCAAATGGGTAGCATTAGTAATGCATTGAAATAGTGTTGATTAACAATGTTTGTTTTTCATTGTAATAAAAAAAATACAATTTTTCTTGTTTCCGTTCACCCGTTTTAGCAGGAACAGGTCTTAGAGAAAACCAATCGTAAACCCAATAAATATGGAGAGAATTCTATTCAGCCGGCGGCTTATACTGCCCTTTATTTTTCTTTTATTGGTAACCCGGTATAGCGCTGTACAAGCGCAGGGTACTGGACCAATAACACTTAAAAAGGCTAACATCAGTTTGGCCGATGTATTTAAATCAATCAAAAAGCAAACGGGCCTAACCGTTTTTTACAGTAACACTCTTTTGAATGACAAAGAATTGGTTACTGTTGATTTTAAAAACGCTGAACTGAAAGAAGTGTTCGGCGTTCTTTTGAAAGGAAAAAACCTGAATTATGTAGTGCGTGACCAACTCGTTGTTATTGAAAAGAGCGAACCCGCGCCCGTTGTAAACCCTCCCAAAAAAGAACCTGCAGGAGCCGTCGTTCCTAAAAAAGTGCAGGGGATTGTTTCTGACGACAAAGGCCTTACTTTACCAGGTGTAAGTGTTAAGGTTAAGGGAACCATGAACGGCACACAGTCAGACATGGATGGAAAGTACACTCTTAATTTAAAGGAAGGCGGAGGTTCAATTATTGTATTTTCATTTGTGGGATCAAAATCGCAGGAATTTGATCTTGCAAACTATTCTCCATCAGCCGGCGGCGTTTATAAAATTAATGTGCAAATGGGCGCTGATAAAAATGGCCTTGAAGAAGTTACCGTAGTTGCCTACGGTACGCAAAAAAAGGCGAGCCTTGTTAGTTCGATTACCTCTATAAACCCTAAACAGCTCAAGGGGCCGTCAAGTAACCTTACCACCATGTTGGCAGGCGTTGTACCGGGGATGATCTCTTACCAAAGAAGCGGTGAACCGGGTGCTGATAATGCCCAGTTCTTTATCAGGGGCGTGGGTACGTTTGGAGCTGGTAAGGTTGATCCGCTGATATTGATCGATGGTATTGAAATGGGCACCACCGATCTGGCAAGGCTTCAACCAGATGACATATCGGGCTTTTCGGTGCTGAAGGACGCTACAGCCTCATCACTATATGGTGCAAGGGGGGCAAACGGTGTAATATTGGTTACAACTAAGCGTGGTGAGACGGGGGCTGTAAAATTCAATATCCGCGGTGAAAATTCAACATCATCAAACGTCAAGAATATTGATCTGGCCGATAATATTAGTTACATGACATTGGCTAATGAAGCGGTACTTACCCGTAATCCGCTGGGCATCTTGCCTTATTCGCAAAATAAAATAGACCATACTGCAAAAGGTGATGACCCGTTGTTATATCCCAGTAATAATTGGATCAAGCAGTTGATCAAAACCAAAACCAATAACCAACGGTTTAATATGAACGCCAGCGGCGGGTCAGAAAAAGCTAAGTACTATCTGGCCATGACCTATAATATTGATAATGGCAACCTGGCCGAGAACAGCCTTAACAATTTCAGCAACAACATTAAGCTGCAATCATATTCTCTTTTATCAAACACAACTTTAAACCTTACTAAAACCACCGAGGCGGTGGTGAGCTTAAAAGGCCAGTTTGATAGTTATCATGGCCCTATCGGCGGTGGTGGTTACACTTTTTTAAACGCCCTTTGGAGTAACCCTGTAGCTTTTCCGGCAATTTATCCGGGTAATTTGCTGCCATATGTAAATCACCCGCTTTTCGGTAATGCCATTATACCTGGTGGCGGTTTGTATATGAATCCTTATGCGCAATCCCTGTCTGGTTTCCAAAGCTCAAATACCAGCACACTGACAGCGCAATTAAGCTTAAGTCAAAAGCTTGATTTTATAACGCAGGGTTTATCGGCAAGGGCAATGGCGTATACTACGCGTTATTCATACTTCACTGTTTCACGTCAGTATAGTCCTTATTATTACCAATCAGATGTAGTTAACGGAACCTTTAACGGCTTAACGCTACTTAATAACGGATTGGCAGGCAGCAGCATTGGCAATACGCCAACCGAATATTTGACTTATAATCAAGATCCGGCGTTAAATGTTTCTAATTCCATAGCTTACATCGAAACAGCGGTAACCTATAACCGCACCTTTGCTCAAAAACATGCTGTTAGCGGGTTACTGATCGGGACTATGCGTAACTATCTTACAGGTAATGCCAAAACATTACAATTATCATTGCCGTCACGTAATCAAGGGGTATCGGGCAGGTTTACCTATGGTTATGATAACCGGTATCTGTTTGAGTTTAACTTTGGTTACAATGGGTCTGAGCGTTTTGCAAGTAATCACCGTTTTGGTTTTTTTCCGTCTGTAGGTGCGGGTTGGGTAGTGTCGAACGAGAAGTTTTTTGAGCCATTGCTTTCAACTATTGATAACCTTAAATTCAGGGTTACCTATGGTTTAGTAGGTAATGATCAGATCGGAAAGCCGGAAGATCGGTTTTTCTATTTGTCTGACGTTAGTTTAAATAATGGCGCCTATGGCCAGTTTGGTACCAACTACGTATATAGCAGGCCGGGCGTAGCTACCAGACGTTATGAAAATCAGAATATTACCTGGGAGCAATCAAGGCAAACTAACCTCGGCATGGATTTAACTGTGGCCAAAAACTTCACCTTAACAGTTGATGCCTACCAACAAAAACGTGACAATATTTTAATGGTACGCAGCACCATCCCAACCTCTATGGGTTTGCAAGCTGATATATCTTCAAACGCAGGTAAATCATCCAGTAAAGGGGTGGACATTGCTATGGATTACAAGAAAAACTTTAACAACTCTTTCTGGATCCAATCGCGCGGTACGCTTACTTATGCTAAGAGCAAGCTGTTGAAAAATGAAGAACCTGTTTATCCAAATAACCTTCAATACCTGAGCAAAGTAGGTAATTCCTTAAGCCAGATATATGGCCTTATAGCCGAGCGGTTATTTATTGACAATGTAGAGGTAGCCAACTCGCCCGTCCAAAGCTTTGGCGACTATAAAGCCGGCGATATTAAATACCGCGACATGAACGGCGATGGAAAAATAACCAGTTCAGATATAGTGCCGATAGGGTATCCGCAAGTGCCGGAAATTATCTACGGTTTCGGTTTTTCTGTTGGGTATAAAAACTTTGATATCAGCGCGTTTTTCCAGGGCTCGGCAAGGTCTTCTTTTGTCATCAATTCAGCAGATATTTCTCCGTTTTATTTAGTGAGCGGCCTGCAGAACAACGGCCTTAATACAGGTAACCAAAGCGGTCTGTTAAAATCAATTGCCGATGATCACTGGTCTGAAGATAATCGTAACCCTTATGCGTTTTGGCCACGCTTAAGTAATACCATACAAGCCAACAACAGCGCTACACCAAATTCTCCAACATCAACATGGTGGTTAAGAAAAGGCTCGTTCCTGCGCCTGAAGTCGGCAGAACTTGGATACAATTTCAATAAGAGTCAACTCAAGTTTATCCATTTGAATAGCGCACGTATCTATCTAAACGGTTTAAACCTGTTAACCTTCAGTAGCTTCAAGCTTTGGGATCCCGAAATGGGAACCTCAGGATTGGGTTACCCGATTCAAAAAGTATTTAACGTGGGCCTGCGGGTAGAATTTTAAAGCTTTCAAATTAATTATATGAAAAGTAATTTTATACAAAAAATTAAGCAATCGGTATTAAATCAAACACCAAAGGGAAATATCTCCATGGTAATAATGATCTTAATAATGATTGTGCCGGTAACATCCTGTAAAAAATCTTTTTTGGATGTTGTACCTGATAACGTATCAACAATAGCCAACGCCTTTGTTTCACAAACCGAGGCCGAAAAGTATTTGTTTACCTGCTACTCATACCTACCTACGGAAACAGATCCCACTTATAATGTTGGGCTTACCGCCGGTGATGAAGTTTGGGTGGAAGACCCTGCAAATCACATACGGTCAACAAATGTACTGCAGTTGCCCAGAGGATTCCAAACCTCGTCAGATCCTATTGCTAATTATATGAATGGTACCAGGGACGCGGCTGCGAATTATAAGGCTATACGGGATTGTAATGTTTTTATTGAAAATGTAAGCGACAAAGGCAAAGTGCTTGATTTGGATATTGACACACGTGAGCGTTGGATTGCAGAAGCTCAATTTTTAAAAGCTTTTTATCATTTTCAACTTTTCAGGGCTTATGGGCCAATCCCCATTATCGATAAAAATCTGCCTATTGACGCCTCCATTGACGATATACGGGTAAAACGCCGGCCGGTTGATGAAGTAGTAAATTATATAGCCGGGTTATATGATCAGGCTGCCGCAAAATTACCTTTAACAATCAGGAATGAAGGAAGTGAACTGGGGCGTGTTACCAAGGCGGCTGCTTTGAGTATGAAAGCCAAATTGTTAGTAACGGCGGCGAGCCCGTTGTTTAATGGCAACCCGGATTATAATTCATTCAAGAATAAGGATGGCGAGCAGTTGTTTAACCCCACTTTTAGTGCCGAAAAATGGCAGCGCGCTGCCGATGCCTGCAAAGCAGCCATTGATTTTTGCGAGTCGCAAAATATACGCCTTTATACGTTTCCTACACCTACTAATCCACTTAGTCAAACTACTATGACTCAAATGGGTATAAGAAACGCGATGAGCGAAAAGTGGAATGAAGAGCTGATATGGGGGCTAACTGCCAATAATAACATCAACTATAATTCATTCTTCCAGTCGATGTGCGCCGGGCAATATGATTTTAACAATGCCGATGCCGCAAAGTCAGCCAATCGCCCGTTACTTGGCCCTACCTTAAAAATGGCTAAGATGTTCTACACTAAAAACGGGGTGCCGATTAACGAAGATAAAACGCTTGATTTTAGTGATATAGCTCAGCTAAGGGTTGGTACCCATGACGAGCGTTTTAACATCAAAGAAGGGGAAACAACTGCAAGGCTTAATTTTGACCGGGAGCCACGTTATTATGCCGACCTTGGATTTGACCGCGGTGTTTGGTATATGGCCAACAGCCCAACTAAAACCGATGAAGATACCTGGTGGATGAAGGCCCGCGGTGCCGAAGTTGGGCAATCGTCACCTATACCAATTGCTGGTTTTTATATGAAAAAAGCCCTTAACTGGCACTACGAATGGGCAACGGTTACCTATATCAATTACCCTTGGCCCGAAATGCGTTTGTCTGATCTGTATTTGCTTTATTCAGAGGCATTAAATGAAGCTCAGGGGCCTGTAGCTGATGTATATACCTACGTAAACCGCGTGAGAGCGCGGGCCGGCCTGCCTACGGTTCAGGATGCCTGGACTAATTACAGTATTAATCCAACCAAATATACTACGAAAGAAGGAATGAGGTCAATCATACAGCGGGAACGCAGCCTTGAACTTTGTTTTGAAGGCCACCGGTTTTGGGACCTTTTACGCTGGAAAACAGCCGGTGTTGAACTTAATGGAAACGTAACAGGATGGACAATAAGCGAAAATTCACCTCAGTTATATTATCGCGAACGGTTGATTTTTTCGAGGCATTTTGTGATTCCGCGCGATTACTTATGGCCAATAAAAGAAAGCGATTTACTGGTTAACCAAAACCTGGTTCAAAACCCTAACTGGTAGATATAGCGACAATATGTTTAACAATAAAAACATTCACATGGAAACAATGAAATTACGGGCTGCTTTCTGGATCGGGTTGTTAGCAATAATAATAACAGGCTGTAAGCAGGAAACACTTAATAAACCTACTATAACTAATAACAACCCGCCTGGAGTTGTTACCAACGTGCAGGTACAAAACGAAAACGGTAAAGCCAGTTTAACTTATACGTTACCCGGAGATAATGATCTGTTTTACGTAAAAGCAGTTTACGAAACCTCTCCGGGTAAAACACGCGAGGTAATTGCATCACGCTACACCAATACATTAACTGTTGATGGCTTTGGCGATACCCTGGCACATGTGATAAAGCTTTACGCGGTAAATTCAAGCGAAAAGGTTTCGGCACCTGTTAGTGTCACAGCAAACCCTTTAACGCCACCGTATCTTCTTGCTTACCGATCACTTAAAATAACTGCTACTTTCGGTGGTTTTAACATTGCTTGTGATAACCTTACCCAGGATAACCTGGTTATTGTACCAATGGTTGATACCGCTAACAATGGTTTATATGTGCAGCCAAAGGGTATGGATAATGTTTACAGTAACAGCATCTCAATAAAAGCTGCTGTAAGAGGTCAGCCGGCTATTGAGCGTAAGTACGCATTCTTTGTAAGGGATAGATTTTTAAATAAATCCGACACTTTATTTTTAAATCTTACACCTTTTTATGAGGAGCAGTTTTCAAAATCGGATTGGTCGGTTTACAAGCTGCCAGGCGACGCAACCAACTTGTATTCATATACCGATGTAACCAAAATTTTTGATGGAAACTTTACCGGCGGTTGGCCAAATTGCCTCTTTACGGTTGAAAGTGCCGGAAGCCCGCAAATGGTAACAATCGATCTTGGTAAACAAAGGGTATTCAGCCGCTTTATTCTCAATCCATTCATCGAGATCGGTAATGTATATTATGTAAGGGGTAATTTGCGTGATTTTGAAATATGGGGATCAAATTCGCCAAATGTGAATGGCGCGCTGGATGCTTCATGGACGAAATTGTTAACCTGTAACATAGTAAAACCATCTGGTTCACCTTCAGGTACGGAAACAGCCGCTGATTATAAATACGCACACGATGGATGGGGCTTTGATTTTCCGGCCGGATTAAGTGCTTACAGATACATCAGGATCAGGAGCTTGCGTAACTGGACAGGATCGTACTTTATGAGTATCAGTGAATTTACCATGTTTGGAAAGTAACAAGGCCGATGCATTTATCAATTTAATTACAATTATGAAACTATATAAAATAACATCATGCTATCTTTTAGTGCTGGCTGCTTTCACTATGAGCGCCTGTACAAAAATGGATGATTATAAAAAGAAATATGAGCCCAATGGGGCAATAATATATCCGGGCAAACTGGATTCCGTTCAGGTGTTTTCTGGCAAGAACCGTGTTTTGCTAACTGGTCTGTTTACATCTGATCCTAAAATTGTGAAATACCGGGTATACTGGAACAGTAAACAAGATTCGATAGAAACGCCTGTAACCCGTACATCAGGGGTTGACACGGCTAAATTGGTCATACCTAATTTACCTGAAGGTACAATGACCTTCGAGGTCCGCACTTTTGATAACGGGGGCCATATTTCCGTTCCGGTTACATTGGCTGCTAATGTATATGGTACTCTTTACCAAAGTTCACTTATCAATAGAGGTATAATCGCGGTCAAATTACAAACAGATGGCTCCGCGTTAATTAACTGGGCTGACGTTAATGCTGATGACGGATTGGTTTCAATGGAACTAAAATACACAGATGCTGCCAATAAACAACGCGATACAGTAATTGTATCACAGCCAACTGGTTTAAGCACCTCTCTGCCTAAATTTAATGCCGGAAAAACGCTTAGTTACCGCACAGGTTTTAAACCCAATAAAACGGCCATCGATACTTTTTATGCAGATTACGTAGATCAGAAAGTAATCGATGTAACTAATGCTTACCTCTTAAACACAGGGCCTTTTCAAAGAAACACCTTTGATGGCCGTTGGGGAACCCTCGCCGCGCCATGGATAACCAATGCGGCGGCCAAAAATAAAGATGGCGGTACCAATGGGGGCTATAGTTCTGATGGCGGCGGTACTATTAACTGGGAAACATGGAACAATACACCTGTTGTAAACGGTATAGTATATCAGGCTACGTCTTCGCAGCTATCGGCAGGAAGTTATACTGTGTCATTTGATGCCTATTCGGAAGTGCAATCAAATTCATCGGTTTACTGTGTGGCAGCCGCCGGAGGGAACGGCATCCCGATACTCGCAGATCTTTCAACAGCGCTGGGATCTGTAAAGATGTATAACGGCGCAAAGGCTGGTACAACCAGTCCGAGTTCAAGGGATGTGAAAACTTTTACTTTTACACTTTCTTCACCGCAGGTTGTGTCCATAGGATTTCTGGGTAACCTGGTTGGTAATGGAAACCCAGGCAATTATTTTACGGTGTTTAATATTAAACTGTTTAAAAATTAAAAATGATAAAAAGTCCCCGGTGTAAGCCAGGGACTTTTTACTTTAATTTAGCTACCGTTTACAATTGAGCTTATTCATAAATGGCTACCTGTACAGGTTCGTCCTCAGGTATTTCCTTAATTTGAGCTGATATTGATTTTTTTGTTGCATTTGAGGTAATAAAACTCATGCCAAATGCAAGTAAAAGCAGTGGTATTGTCATCCAGATTACTTGATGGATACCATAATGGGCAATCACAAAACCACCCAGTAAAGTGCCCAATGTAATACCGGCGTTAAAGAAGGAGGGAAGCAGGCTGTTTACAAAGTCAAGCGCTGGTTCCTGAATACCATGGGTAAGTTGTATGTTGGCCGCCAGGAATCCCCCGGTATGTATAAACCCCCAAACCGAAAGAATAACAACCATCGGAATAAAATGCCCGCCAAACTGATACGCTAATATATGGGTTGCGATCAATGAAAGTAAAAACAGGCGTGTGGTTAGTGTTACATTTTTGCTAAGCGCAATGCCCATAAACCAGTTACCGGCAATGCCTGTACCACCAAATACCAACAGCATGATACTGATCTGCGCCCCGCTCATACGCGAAACTTTATCCAGATATTCTGCAAGATAACCATAGGTGGCAAACATGCCCGCCAGGATAATGGTTGAAGCCAGTAGCTTAATCCATAAGTGCGCACTCCGCAGTAGCTTTACCTGGCTTTTGGGGCTTGCCTGTTCCTCGTTAACCGGCATTGAAGGTGCAAATAGCGTCAACGCGCCAAAGGCTAACAGGTTAATGACGGCTGATAAGATAAAAGACGCCCTCCAGCTAAAAATATCTGCCATATAAGTGGTTAAGGGTACGCCCAACACGGTAGCAACGCTAAGCCCGGCCATTACTATAGAGATGGCTTTGGGCGCATCTTTTGGCCCTGCTTGTTTTGCAGCTGCAGTCATGGATACAGCCCAAAACACCGGGTGTAAAAACGCCGGTAGTATACGGGCAATCATAAGTACGGTGAAGTTAGGCGCTATTGCCGATAACAGGTTAGAAACAACAAATATTCCCAATACCAGGCACATCACAAATTTGCGGTTAAGACGTGCTGTTAGCATATTGGTAAACGGGCCTGCAAGCGCCACCGTTAACGCGAAGGCACTAAGCAGCCAGCCTGCCGTATCAATGGAAATATGAAATTCTTTCACCAGGTCGGGAAGGATACCGATAACCCCGAACTCCGTGGTTATGATACCGAAGGCACCAAGGGCCATAATGTAGATTAATTTATTCATGAGTAGATATATTTAAATATTTGAATGTTTCGATGTTTTTTGCTTTGAAATAGCGGGTTAAATCAGAAGATATTAATACTTAACTTTTCAATTCGTTTAGGCAGGCAATGTATTCATCAAGTACCCGCTGGTTCAATACATATTTAAGGTTGCGGCCTTCTTTTTGTGATAACAATAAATCGGCATCAACCAGCTGTTTAAGATGGTGTGATACGGAAGGTTGGGTAAGGTCAAGGAGGTCGTTTACCTCTGCACAGTAAAGGCAATCTTTCCTTTTTTTAAACTGTTGTAAAATAGCTATCCGGTTTGCATCGCTCAGCGCCCTGGATATTTTCTCTATTTTTTTGTTGTCCATTTTTTTTGCCGTCAATTATATGTAATCAACGTTATAATGTAAAGGTAAAATAATATTAACATATAGAAATGTTTCTATGTATTTAAAGCATATAAATGACAATAAAAGGATATATGGGCAGGCCTAATGGAGGAGAGATGCTTCTCCTGTGTTTCATTTTGTCACAAACACCCCCGTTTGTTGGCACATTTGCCTGTTTAATAGTGATCGTGCTGATCTTAATTTTATCGTATGAAAGTAGTAAGAGTACAATACACCACGCGCGCGGAGTTTGCGGCCACCAATCAGCGGAACATCGCTGCCATTGTTGAAGAGTTGAAAACTTTAAATCATCCCGGTATTAAATATACAGCATGGCTATTGCCCGACGGTAAAACATTCATGCATTTCGATCAGCTCGAAAATGAAGAAGCCCACCTTGTATTACAAGGGCTGGCTTCGTTCCATAAGTTTGCTGACGAACTTGAGGCCAGTGATTTAGAAGTCGAACCTAAGCTTGAGCTGCTTTCGCTTGTGGCGTCTACGGAGACCTATTTTTAATGCACTAAAACTACTGTTTGCCGATTGGTAATGCCGTTTCTGTTTTCGCAGCTTTCATCACGAGTTTGGTTTCTACCTTGCCAATAGCAACAACCGCGAAAAGCCGGTTCATCAAAAAATCATAATACTCTTTGCGGTCTTTTACGGTTACCTTAAGTATAAAGTCAAAATCGCCGGTGAGATGATAGCACTCCAGCACTTCCGGAAGTTTAATGATCTCACTTTCAAAATGACTTAAACTGTGCTGGCTGTGGTCCTTCAGTTGCACATGCGTAAAGGTCATGAAATCCAGCTCAAGCTTTTCATGATCAAGCACCGCAACATATTTTTTTATATAGCCTCGCTCCTGGAGCGAACGGATCCTGTTATTAATAGGAGTAGTGGTTTTGTTAAGCTTAAGGCCTATCTCCTGGCCGGTAAGGCGTGCATTTTCCTGTAAAAGCTGGAGTATGCGGATATCTGTTTCATCGAGTTGGTTGAGCATAAGAGTTATAAAAACTAAAATATAAGCTTTAAATATTTACAAAAAGTTTTAAAACCTGTTTTTAAGAATATTTTTAGTCTTAAAAACTAAATTTTAAGTGCTGTGTGGATTATGAGGTTGTGAATATACAATTTTACGTCATAATACTATGAAGTACGAAAAAAATCAACCGTCCCCGGTAATCCTTGTTACGGGTGCCCGGGGGCAGATCGGTACCGAACTGGTTGCCGCTTTAAGAAATGTTTATGGCAGGGAACAAGTAATTGCCACTGACTTGCATGATGCTGCGGCACTCCCGGATTTAGAGGGGCCATATCACCAGTTAAATGTATTAGGTAAAGATGAGCTGGAAAATCTGGTTGCTACCTATGGAGTAACTCAAATTTATCACCTCGCAGCTACCTTATCTGCCAAAGGAGAAGAGGCCCCGCTAAAAGCATGGCACCTGAACATGCAAAGCCTGCTCAATATATTGGAAGCAGCCAAAGATCATAAATTGGATAAAGTGTTCTGGCCGAGCAGTATTGCCGTATTTGGGCCATCAACAGCACGTAAGATCAGCTCCCAGAATGCTTTGCTTGATCCGCAAACGGTCTACGGTATCAGTAAGGAAGCTGGTGAACAGTGGTGCGCCTATTACAGGGAGCATTATGGGGTGGATGTACGCAGCTTGCGTTATCCGGGATTGATCAGCTACAGTGCTCCTGCTGGCGGGGGCACTACAGACTATGCAGTAGCTATATTTCACGAAGCTTTGCAGAATGGACGTTACGAATGCTACCTAAGCCCCAACACCGCATTACCTATGATGTATATGGATGACGCGGTAAGGGCTACACTTCAACTGATGAACGCGCCCGTGGAAGCACTCAAAGAACGCGGAGCATATAATATCGGTGCTTTAAGTTTTACACCTGCTCAGCTTGCCGTAGAGTTGAAAAATCACCTGCCCGATTTTACCATTAGTTATAACACCGACAAGCGCCAGTCCATTGCAAACTCATGGCCCGCCGGTGTTGAGGATGCTGAAGCAAGGCGCGACTGGAACTGGCGTCCTGAATATGATCTTGCTACTATGACTGCAGATATGCTCGGTCATCTTACGCCTGTTTATAAAAATAACAGCAATACTGCCGCAGTGAGTTAAATAAGGGTTTAATGAGAGACCTGAATATTACCCAATCGATCACAGCCCGGGATGCTGCTTCGCTGGAAAAGTATTTTAGTGATATTGCCCGCGAGCCAACTATCAATACGGAAGAAGAAGTTCTGTTAGCTCGGAAGATCCGGCAGGGAGATCTGTCGGCTTTGCATAGGTTGGTAAAGGCCAATCTGCGTTTTGTGGTTTCCGTGGCAAAAAAGTATCAGCACCAGGGCATGCCCATGGGCGACCTGATAAGCGAAGGTAATTTGGGTTTGCTTGAAGCTGCGAAACGGTTTGACGAAACCCGCGGCTTCAAGTTTATATCTTATGCAGTTTGGTGGATCAGGCAGCGAATCATGGAAGCGCTGTTGGATAAAACGCGGATGATCCGCCTGCCTGCCAACCAGGTGGATATGATTGTTCATGTTAACAGGGCTACAGGGGTTCTGGAACAACGACTTGAGCGACTGCCCGTCCAGGATGAAATAGCGGCATTCCTGGAAACTGCTGAATGGAAAGTAAAAGAAGCTTTACATGTGGCTCCTTTTACTCATTCGTATGATAAAGCCGATACACCCGGCAATGACGGATACAGCCTGCTTGATCGTTTACATACAGATGAACCCGGAATAGAAGGCCTTTTGGAAGCTTACCAACTTAAACAACAGCTTGATGATTTGCTTAATAAGCTAAACGATGCTGAACGATCTGTTGTGTTTTATCATTATGGTCTGGACGGGCACAGTGAACTCTCGGCTCCCGAAATCGGTAACCGGCTTGGTATTAGCGCAGAAAGGGTGAGGCAGCTAAGAAACCGGGCTATTGACAAGCTTAGGGAAAGTGCTAATTTGCAAAAACTTGAAATTTAAGATAAAGGGTAGGGATTTATTTTCTGTGTCTTAATTTCTTTCGGTGCTTTATCCTTTGTTTGTTAACTTCACTAGCCCATTATTCAGGGCTAATTTGCGACTAAAATGAGCTCCTGAACCATTTATCTTGCATTCGCTGAATTAAGCAAACGTTTGCGCTAAATTAAGATCGCAGGAAATTAGGCATTCCTATTTAACCTTTATAATTTAGGAACTTAAAAACATCATGGTCGGTACACTTAATATACGGTCAATCATGTTCAACCCTACAAATGCAAATGAAAAAAATACTCCTCTCTTTATTATTGCTAACCCTCACAATTTCACAGGTTTTTAGCCAGGCGAAACATAGTTTTAAAATTGCTGATGGCAATTTTATTTATGATGGAAAACCCATCCAAATCCACTCGGGCGAAATGCATTTTGCAAGAATCCCTAAAGCTTACTGGAAGCAGCGCCTGCAAATGCTCAGGGCAATGGGTATGAATACGGTTGCTACTTACGTTTTCTGGAACCATCATGAGGTCAGTCCGGGTGTATGGGATTTTAAAACGGATAACCGCGATATCCGCGAGTTTGTAAAAACCGCACAGCAGGAGGGCTTAATGGTAATATTAAGGCCGGGGCCTTATGCTTGTGCCGAATGGGAATTTGGCGGCTATCCCTGGTGGCTCCAAAATGATAAACAATTGGTTATCCGCAGTAAAAACGAACGCTTCCTTGATTCATGCAAAACTTATATTAACCAGTTGATGGGGCAGGTTAAAGACTTGCAAATAACCCATGGCGGGCCAATAATCATGGTTCAGGCCGAAAATGAATTTGGATCATATGTAGCCCAGCGTAAGGATGTGCCGCTTGCCGATCATAAAATTTACAGCGCAGCTATAAAAGATCTGCTTTTAAAAGCGGGCGTTGATGTGCCATTGTTTACTTCTGATGGCGACTGGTTGTTTGAAGGCGGCGTAATTAAAGGGGCATTGCCAACTGCCAATGGCGAAGGTGATACCAAAAATTTGAAGAAGCTCATTAACCAATATAACGGAGGAAAAGGCCCTTATATGGTGGCCGAATATTATCCTGGCTGGCTTGACCATTGGGGCGAGAAATTTGAAAAAGTATCCGAGACCTCGGTAATTAAAGACCTGGAGAAGTACTTGAAAGATACCGTATCATTTAATATATACATGGCACATGGTGGCACCAATTTTGGTTTCACAAGCGGTGCTAATTATGACAAGGAACATCAAATTCAGCCGGATATCACCAGCTATGATTATGACGCCCCTATCAGCGAGGCAGGATGGGTAACTCCCAAGTTTACAGCTATCCGCAACATGATGAAAAAGTATGCAGCTTATGCTATTCCTGAAGTGCCTGCGCAGCTCCCTGGGATCCGTATTCCGGCTATTAAGCTTACCAAAACAACCGATTTGCTGGAGATGGCGAAAGATCAGCAGGCAGTAGAAAGCGATACCCCGCAAACATTTGAAGAGCTTAACCAGGGCAATGGCTATGTATTATACAGCCGTAAATTTACCCAACCTGTCAGCGGCACTTTAAACCTGGAAGGTTTGAGGGATTATGCAACCATATATATAAATGGCGAAAAAATTGCGGAGCTTAACAGGCAAAGCAATAAATTCAGCTGCCCTATAAATATTCCTTTTAATGCGCGTTTGGATATTTTGGTTGAAAACCTTGGCAGGATCAATTACGGTGGCGAGATCATTCACAATCTTAAAGGAATCATTAGCCCGGTGAAGGTTGACGATCATGAAATTACAGGCAACTGGCAAATGTATAAGCTACCTATGGATAAAGCACCGGCGCTCGGGGCAGGCACAACAAACACAGCGGGCCATCCAGCACTTTACCAGGGAACATTTGACCTGAATAAAGTGGGAGATACTTTTTTAGACATGAAGAATTGGGGTAAAGGTATAGTATTCGTAAATGGGATCAACATTGGCCGCTATTGGAAAATTGGGCCACAGCAAACGCTTTATTTGCCAGGGTGCTGGCTTAAAAAAGGTACAAACAGTATCGTTGTACTTGATCAGTTGAATGATATCCAGCAAACAGACATCGCTACGGTAACCGTGCCGGTATTAGATGGCCCGGTAAGTAAATAATATAATTTAACATAAGGAATGACGGCAGGAACCTATCCTGTCGTTTTTTTATGGCTGTTATTCAACAGGGTTGAGTTTTAATATTTAACTATTACTATTTAAACATAATGGGTAATTTAACCTATCGTTTATATCAATAGATAAGCCTTAATAATAGTTCTAAATATTGGTACGGGTTGTTATATTCACACTTAATTATGAAATTCTAAGTTAGATTAAGGAAAATAATCCTGTTTCATATTTCTGAACGAAACAGTTTACAAGCTTTTGGTTTGATAATAGGTGCCGTAAATCGATGAAGATCAGTAAGGTTCTATATGTTGTATTTATATTATTGATCGGAACCAAAGCAAGGGTATCTGCACAAAATACCTATGTAGCCGCGGTGCACGGCGTACTCGATCTTCGTAATCAGCCTGTCAATGATAAAATTGAACTGACCGGAAACTGGCTGTTCTATTGGAACCAATTAGTAAATCCCAATGACACTACTGCTATTAAGGACAGGCTTTTGGTTGAGTTTCCATTTAAATGGAGTGGGTATACCTGGCGGGGCAAAAAGCTACCTGCGTTTGGCTATGGTACTTACCGGCTTAAAATTTTACTTCCCCAAAAACACGGCGAATTAAAGCTGGCCATGCCTGATGTTTACAGCGCGTACAGGCTTTATATTAACAAAAAGTTAGTATCGTCAAATGGGAAAGCAACTACTTCCCGAAAGGGATTTGAAGCACATTGGGAATATCATGCTGTTGCCCTGCCCAACAGCGATACCATCAATATCACATTACAAGTTTCCAATTTTATACACAGTAAAGGAGGGATTAGTAAACCCATTTTCATAGGGCTTGCGGAAAGAATTGATCTGGCCCGGCATCGCGCCGAAGGTATTGATCTGATGCTGACGGGCTGTTTACTGATGGGGGGATTGTTTTTCCTTGGTTTATACCTGCTGGGCAGCCGTGATAAAGCCATTTTACTTTTTGCCCTGTTCTCTATAGTTTATAGTTACCGGATCATAGGTACAGATAACTATGTGCTGCACACCTTATTGCCTAATATTAACTGGTACATAACGGCCCGGCTGGAATATATGAGCTTATTTTTAGGGATAGGGCTGTTTGGGCTTTATACGTTATACTTATATCCGGCAGATGTAAATCGCCGGGTTGTAAATATTATTAACGGCATTTGCTTTTCGTTCACTTTAATGACATTATTTAGTCCTCCCTGGATTTTTACCCAGCTCGTGAACCCATTTTTAGCAGTGATGCTGTTTTGCCTGGTTTATATTCCTTATGTATACTCAAAAGCCTGGCGCAATAACAGGCCTGGATCTGTTTATGCTTTAATGAGCGCGTTTGCTTTAATGTCGGTATTTGCGATATCGCTTTTTCATTACTGGGCATTAATACCTCCGCTGCAGTTGGTTAGTTTTTTAGGATATATCGCTTTTTTCTTTTTGCAGTCGCTTGTTTTAGCGCACCGGGTATCATTTGTATTGAAAAAGGCAAGGGCCGAAGCTGAACAGGGTTTGAAGGTTAAAAGTGAATTTTTGAGCACGATGAGCCATGAAATCCGGACACCGCTCAATTCGGTAATAGGGATGAGCCATTTGCTGCTTAAGAACGAGCCACGCAAGGATCAGATCGAACATCTCAACGTCATGCTTTTTTCGGCTAATAATCTTTTGGCAATAGTGAATGATGTATTGGATTATAACAAGATAGAAGCCGGGAAGATAACTTTTGAAAGCATTGAAATGGACCTGGCTGCACTTGCCCGTAATGTAGTAGGTGGTTTGCAAACAGTAGCGCACGATAAGGATATAACCCTACGCCTTGATTTTGATAAGAAATTGCAGCATAAACTGCTTGGCGACCCCACCCGCTTATCGCAGGTAATTACTAACCTGGTTCATAATGCCATAAAGTTTACCCCAAGCGGGGAGGTTGTGTTAGGGATTGAGGTGAAAGAACAAACCGAAACTACTGCCACATTAATGGTGTTTGTTAAAGATACTGGTATCGGTATCCCCCGTGGCAAACAGAAACTCATATTTGAACGCTTTACACAGGCTGATTCGTCCATATCACGCAGTTTTGGGGGGACAGGTTTAGGTCTTGCAATCAGTAAAAAAATATTGGAGTTACAGGAATCGTCCTTGCAGTTAATTAGTGAGGAAGGAGTGGGCTCAGTATTTTATTTTATTAAAACCTTTGAAAAAGCGGGTAAAATATCGGAGGCAATTAATGTTAACGTTAAACCCAATGCAAATGATAAGCTCCTGAGCGGGGTCTCTATTTTGCTGGTTGATGATAACCCGATGAATGTGCTGGTAGCGCAAACTTATTTAAAACGTTGGGGCGCCACTACTGATGTGGCAACCAACGGGCAAGAAGCACTTGACAAGCTGGATACGTCAAAACATCGTCTTGTGTTGATGGATTTGCAAATGCCTGTGATGGATGGGTATGAATCCACAAAAAAAATGAGATTGAACGGTATAAATATCCCCATTATAGCGCTTACCGCCAATCTTCCCAAAGATGTAGAGGACGAAGCTTATAAAACAGGTTTTGACGATATTGTGATGAAACCTTTTTTACCCGATGAACTACATAGTAAAGTATTGCACCACGTTTTTAAGCAGGAGCATGTGTAAGATGTTCGTGAATCAAACTTCCTGTTTATTTTCTAAATAAAAATTTCATTTACTCATAGGGGTAAAATGATCCTGGCGTGTTTCAGGATAAATTTTACTAAAATGAACAGATTAGCTTCCTTATTACTTCTTATTACTTTTATTTATTCTCCCGATAATAATTGGGCCAGGCGGATGATTGAGGAAAATAAATGGATAAACATCCTTACAAACATTAATTACCGCATTAAGATTTAATTGAATGTTAACCCAAACTGATCATATTTTGGATATAAATAACGAACAATTGATCCCGCTGCTGCTCTCGGGCGATGAAGCAACCTTTGAAAAGGTATATAAGCACTTCATCAGGCCGTTGCATGTGTATGCTGTCTCTATTTTAAGAGATGAAGATACGGCGAAGGGGATGGTACAAAACGTTTTTATGCGGCTCTGGGAACGAAAGGAGCGGTTGAATTTCACCGGTTCGATAAAAGCCTACTTGTATGGCGCGGTTTATAACGAATGCCTCAATAACCTCAGGCACCAGAAAGTAAAGGTTAACCACCAGCAGCACGTACTGTATATGACGAAAGATAAAGTTGATGGAGGCGCCGGTATGGAACTGCTTGACCTCAAAGAAAAATTACAACAGGCATTAAATGACCTGCCCGAAAAATGCCGCACAGTGTTTCAGCTGAGCAGGTTTGAGGATTTAAAATACCAGCAAATTGCTGATGAATTAGGAATCTCCATAAAAACGGTAGAGAACCAGATGGGCAAGGCCCTAAAAACATTACGACTCAAATTAGTTGATTACCTGCCGTTGATCATTTGGCTTATCAGCCGGACTTTTAATATTATTTAACATGATGGACGATTTATTAACCAAATACATGCTGAACGAGACCACGCCGGTTGAGAACGAAACCATCAACCGCTGGCTTGGTGAAAATGACGATAACCGAAAGTATTTTGATCATTTTAAACTGATCTGGGATACCAGCCGCGAACTTAATATAGAAAGTAAGCTTGATCCCGATGCTTCATGGATCGAATTTAAACAGCTGGTGCAAAACAGGGATAAAGCACCGGCTACAATTAAACCTTTAAAACCGGTAAACCGCTGGCTTAAAATGGCTGCTATGTGGCTGGTGATATTGGGAAGTGCGGGGCTCTTATACACCCTTTTTAAGCCGGTCAAAGTCAATATGCTTACACTGCAAAGCGGTAATAGAGTACGCAAGGTTACCTTAGCTGATGGATCATTTATCACCATGAATAAAAACTCGGTGTTGAATTACCCGGACAGATTTACCGGCGGTACCAGGGAGATATCATTAAAGGGGGAAGCCTTTTTTGATGTGGCTCATGACAAATCAAAACCATTTATGATCCACGTAAATGACCTGGTTGTGAAGGTGGTAGGTACATCGTTCAATATTAAAACTACCGGCTCCAATACCGAGGTTATTGTTGAAACCGGCGTTGTGCAGGTAATTCAGCAGGAGATAGTGGTGAAACTAAGGCCTAAGGAGAAAGCATCGGTACAAAGTGGCCGCCTGCAGAAAGGCAGCAGCCAGGATGAGCTATATAATTATTATCGTACCCAAAAGTTCGTAGCCAATAAAACACCACTGTGGCGGCTTGTGGATGTGCTTAATGAAGCCTATCACGCAAATATTGTCATAGATAATAAAAAGCTGGCTAACAGGACTATAACAACCACATTTAAAGCTGGTTCACTTGATGGGATATTAGAGGTCATAAGCAAAACCCTTGGCGATGTTAAAGTGGTCAAAAAGCCTCATCTCATCATAATCAAAAACTGATGGAAAAGAAACTAAACATATTATTTTATATAATGCTCGTGTTGGCGGGCTGCCTGCTCATTACCAATGCGCTGGCGCAGGATAACCTGAACCGTACTGTAGCGCTCAATGTTAAACAAAAAAAGATAGCCGAGATCCTCACCATTATCGGCGAAAAAGGGAAGTTTTATTTCTCGTACAGCAATGATGTCATCAAAACCGATAGCGTGGTGAGCATAGTATCATCCGGGCAAACAATTAAAAACCTGCTTGACGAGCTGTTTCACGGCAGGGTTGATTATAAGGAGTCGCCGGGATATATTATACTCCGGCCTACGCCGTACAGGTTAACACTTGTGCCTGATACCCTGGCCGGGCCAGGCAATGTTTATTACATCAGCGGTTACGTGTATGATGATATCACCGGCAAAAAACTTTACAATGCCAGTGTTTATGAAAAAAATTCGCTGGAATCAACCCTTACCGATCAGAACGGTTACTTCCAGCTCAAGGTAAAAGCCAACGGTATGATTACACTTAACGTAAGCAAGGAGCTATATCGTGATACCAGTATCAATTTTTTAAATAATGTAAACGTATCCATAAAATCACGCGAATATTATTACAGCGCCGATGCCGCAAATTCAAAATCAGACAGGAGCTGGCTGGGCAGAATGTTCCTTTCATCAGGCCAGAAAATACAGAACCTTAATTTAGGCGGTTATCTTTCGACAGTTCCGGTACAAACCTCGCTTTTGCCAAGCTTAGGAAGCCATGGTATAATGAGCGGGCAAATAGTCAACAACTTTTCGCTCAATATTTTAGGGGGGTACAACGGCGGTGTTAACGGCGTTGAACTTGGGGGACTATTTAATATCAACAAACAGGAAGTTAAATATGTACAGGCGGCCGGGCTCTTTAATATTGTTGGTGGTAACAGCAAAGGTGTTCAACTGGCCGGGATTAATAATAACGACCAGAAAAACATAGAAGGTATCCAGGCGGCAGGCATATACAATATGGTAAAAGACAGTCTCAATGGTGTTCAGCTTGCCGGGATCTTTAACCACGTGAGCAATAGCAAAGGTGTCCAGGCGGCAGGTATTTACAATTACACCCGGAAAAACAACAAAGGTTTTAGTATTGCGGGGATAGCCAATGTTACAGGCAACGAAGCAAGGGGAATGCAGATAGCCGGAATTTTCAATAAAGCCCGGGTTATAAAAGGCGTGTCATTTGCTATGGTAAATATTGCTGATACACTCGATGGTTATGGCATAGGTTTACTAAACATTTCGCGTAATGGATATGCCAAAATTGAGGTATATAGCAACGAGATCAATACAACAAACATCGCCTTTAAATCGGGGAATGCTAAACTGTATTCCATCATATCAGGCGGCGTTAATTTTACGGACAAGCATGTTTATTACAGCACAGGTTTTGGTTTGGGTCACGATTTTATTCTTAACAATAACCTGTTACTTTCTGCCGAAGGCTCAACGCATTTATTGTTGGCTAAAGGATGGAAAAATCAAAATCAAATAAACCGGGTAAGTGCATTGCTCAATTTCAGGGCAAGCTCAAAAGTAAGCTTCTTTGCAGGACCGTCGTTTAATGTTTATACTAATTATGGCAATCATCCCGGAGACAGCGATATTCAGCAGATCATAAAAGGCAAACCCGGTTTAATTGATTGGGGCAACCGTACAAAGGGCTGGATCGGTTGGTCGGCCGGTATCACCATATTGTAAGTGTGCTTTAATATGTTCAAATTTGTGGAAACCAATAATTACCTGATGAAAAAACTCCTTTATCTCATTTTGTTCTGCGCATCGTCGGCTTGTTTTGCCCAGGAGGCTAATAAAGAAGTGACGTTCTTAAACCCATCTACTATTGGCAAGCCTTTTGGCTATTCGCACGCTGTAATTATTGATCTGGGAAAAAATAAAATGGTGATCATGTCGGGCCAGGTTGGCTTGGATCAGGCTGGCAAGCTTGCCGGCAAAGGCGATCTGGCCAGCCAAACTGAACAGGTTTTTGCCAATATCAAAAACATTGTTGAGGCTGCAGGCGGGACTATGGATGACCTGATTGAATTGAACTACTATATCATAGACGCATCGCAGGTACAGGTAATTCGTAACATCAGGGATAAATATGTGAATACAAAGCAACCACCCGCAAGTACACTGGTGCAGGTAAGCAAGCTTTTCAGGGATGATATTTTAATTGAGATAAAAGCGACAGCTGTTATCAAAAAGAAGTGAGGTTGATATTAAGCCTGCTAAGTTTTAAAAACTTCGTAGACTGATTTGACTTACGTGTTACCACTTTTTATTGGCGGCCCTTGCTACCTTTACCTGTGCAACAGTTACCGTATTTGCCTTATTGCCAAAGGCAATTAATTTAAAAAACCGACTAAAGGTTTCCTTGTCGCCGGTTTTTTATGCCTTGTTTATACCTGTGAGGTAATACTTGTAAGCAAGATTATGAATAATAAAATGAGGGGCCTTTTTTTAGTCCGTCATTATTTTTTATAGGTGATTTTATAAATATTTCCAGCTACATCATCGGTAACGTAAAGTGAGCCATCCGGGCCTTGCGCTAAGCCGCATGGACGGTGGGCCGCAGCACCTGAAGCTGTATTAGCAGCAGAGCCAGAAAAGCCGTCGGCAAAAACTTCCCACTGACCATCAGGCTTGCCATCTTTAAATGGTTGAAATACCACGAAGTAACCAGCCTGCGGTTCAGGTGCGCGGTTCCATGAACCATGAAAAGCTATGAATGCACCATTTTTATATTTTGCGGGGAACTGATCGCCGGTATAAAATAACAGGCCATTAGGGGCAAGGTGGCCCGGATAAGCAGCTGCGGGGTCGATAGCATCTTTTCCGCCTTCAATCTTGCCGTCGCCGCCATATTCAGGCATCAGCATTTTTTTATGTTGTTCCTGGTCGTAATACATATAAGGCCAGCCTGCGTTATCACCTTTTTTAAGTGCATACATACACTCGGCAGGTAATATGGCCGATTGTTTAGCAGTGAAATATTGTGGATAGAATTCAAAAAGCTGGTCGCGGCCGTGCTGCATTACAAAAAGCTGGTTGTTTTGCTGGTTCCAGGTGATGCCTACAACATTACGCAGACCGGTGGCATAACGCATACCATCGCCATAATGCTGGTTCGATTTATCTGCTTTAAACTGCCAGATGCCGCCGGCCGAATCTAAAATAGGGCAGCCTTTTTGGCCCGGGGAACCCTTTTTTCGGTCTTCAACCTGGCAGGCATTTGAGTAAGCGCCAATGTTTACGTAAATGTTGCCATCGTTATCAAGCGTTATGGCCTTAGCTTCATGCTCATGACGGCTAATAAGGCCGGTCACTATTTTTTCGGGCTGATCAGGATTGATCACCTCGCCCTTATCGTTCAGTTTATAACGAAAAACCTCTTCATCCGACGATGCATACAGGTATCCGTTTTTAATCGACATACCTGTGCCGCTATAAGCGCCAAAGCTGTTCTTTACGGTAGCCTTGCCGCCATCTTCGTGAAGCATTAATATCCCCTTGTTGTTTTTAACATTGGTAAGCTTTACATAGATGTCGCCTTGCGGTGTAATGGCGATATGGCGGGTACCACCAAGTTTTTCAGCAATAATACTGGCGCTAAAGCCTTCAGGAGTTTTAATACCCGCGTTTTCTGTTGATGGAGCAGGGGTAGAAGTGCTATCGGCAGTTTTCTTCGAGTCGCTATTACTTTTGCAGGCTGTAATAAACATGATACCTCCCATAGCAACTACAGGCAGTATGGAACGTAATAATTTGCGGTTTTTCATGGTAAAGATTAACGGTTATCAAATTAAGTAAATATACCGATAATCCTAAAATCTGTTTTGTAGTAATCGAGTGACAATGTTGTTTTTTTTATTTAAGTATATCAGTAATAAAATTCGGCCGCAATCTATTGTGGCCGAATTTTTTGAAATGAAATTTGGTTAAATGGCTTGTAGGTAAAACATAGTATTAATTAACCGATGTTATGACATATAATGCCGTGTTTGATTAAACCATTGCTGATAGATATCGTCCTAACTATATAAAATTTACAATTATGAAGAAGTTAGCCATATTATCAGCAATAGCAGCCGGAAGCTTATTTATCAGTAAAGCCAACGCACAGGTATCTATACAATTTGGTATAAATATCCCCGCTCATCGTGTTTACGTACCTGCCCCTCCTCCGCCTGTAATAGAAGAAGAGCCTGTTTATGATGATAACGTAAACGTTAGTGATGACGATGATTATTACTATTTACCGGAAGTAGAAGCTTACTATAATGTAGGAGCAGGATGTTACTATTACAATGACGGCAGCCGCTGGATAAGCTGTGCTTACCTGCCAGGCGCTTACCGTGACTATAACTGGCGTACTGCTGTACGATACGAAGTAAGAGCGCCACGACCATACTTGCGTCACGATTTTTACAGGCAAAGGTGGGGCGGTTACATGGGTGACCGTGGTAACTGGGGACACCGTTTTGACAGAAGGCCGGCAGGCGGCTATGCTTATCGCCCGGGCTGGGGTGGTGACCGTGGAAGCTGGGGCAGAAGGCCTAATCCATATGATAACCGTGGTAACTGGGGAAGTGGCAGGGATAATCACAACTGGGGCAACGGTAATCATGACCGCGGTAACTGGGGCAATGACAACCATGGTAATCATGGCGGAAGGGGTAACGGACAGCCTAACAATGGCAACAATGATAACCATGGCGGTCATGACAATCGCGGCAACTGGGGTGGCCGACCATCAAACGGCGGCGGCTATGACAGGGGCAATGGTGGTGAACGTTTTTCTCAAAATGGAAATTACGGCCGGGGCATGCACAGGTTTTAATATTCTAACTCCCTATATATTAACTGAAAGATCGCCTGTTATGGGCGATCTTTTTTGTTTTATATATCGTTGTGCATTTTTGAGTTATCCGGCATTTATTAATTAATAGCCAATATGAACTATTTATTATCTACTAAACCTGTTTAGCATTACCATTTATATTATATATTTGGTTTTAAAATGCTAAATCCTTGAAGAAGAAATTATCTATAGTTGACATTGCCAATAGCCTTAATATATCTAAAACTACGGTATCTTTTATCCTTAATGGTCGTGCGCAGGAAAAACGTATTAGCGATGAGCTGGTGAAGCGCGTACTGCAATATGTAAAGGAAGTCGGTTATAAACCTAATTCGTTGGCCAAAAGTTTACGCACCGGCAAATCAAATATCATTGGCTTGCTGGTACAGGATATTTCCAATCATTTTTTTGCTACAATAGCCCGCCGCATAGAGGATCTTGCTTACCAAAACGGTTATAAGATCATTTACAGCAGTACAGATAACGATACTCAAAAAACCCGCGAACTGATAGCCATGTTTCGCGACAGGCACGTTGACGGCTACATTATTACCCCGCCCGATAATATTGAAGAGGATATCAGCGATTTGATCAAAGATGGTTTCCCGGTGGTACTTTTTGACCGTTACCTGCCTAAAGTAGATACCGACTATGTGGTGGTTGATAACCTATTCAGTACCTTTAACGCCACACAGTACCTTATTGATAAAGGACATAAAAATATCGCTTTTATAACTTACAGTTCTATCCAAACTCAAATGATAGAAAGGCTTGAAGGTTATGAAAAAGCCATGCACCAAAGCAAATTAAAGCCCAATATAACCGAAGTTGATTTTCACACCATTGTTCAGGAACTGCTTAAGTTAATGACAAGCTTCCTGGAAAAAAATAAAGATGTTGATGCCATTCTGTTCGCCAATAACCATTTGGGCAAATGCGGCTTGAAGGCTATCCGTAAGGCTGGTAAAAATGTACCGGGTGATATTGCTTTGATCGCGTTTGACGATTACGAACTTTTTGAATTGTATACCCCGGCTGTTACCGCTATAGCTCAGCCAATCGACGAAATAGCCGACAACGTGATCAAGTTGCTGATGGAAAGGCTTAACGCAACTGTCCCCGAAGAAAAAAATCAACACATAACATTAGCAACCGAACTAATTATCAGGGATTCATCAAACTAATGAACTATTTTGCAGGATAAAATTCAGGCTGATAGTGTACCAGGTCCTGAACGATTGATCATTTCAATTCATCCTGCAAAACTGCCCATACGTTGTTGGCTACAATCTTTGCACCCTGAGCGGTAGGGTGGATGCCATCGCCCTGGTTAAGTGAGGGTACCCCGCCAACGCCTTGTAATAAAAAAGGTACCAGGTCCATATTATTTTTTTTAGCCAGATCGGGGAAAATGTTTTTGAACTTACCGGTATAATCGGCGCCCATGTTCGGCGGTACCTGCATACCCAGCAAAACAAGTTTAGCATCAGGATATTTGGCTTTTACCTTATCTACTATAGACTGAAGATTTTTGGCGGTTTCGCTTACCGGGATTCCGCGAAGGCCGTCGTTAGCCCCAAGCTCCAATACAAAAACGTCTATTTTTTCCTTTAACAGCCAGTCTATCCGGCCATTGCCGCCTGCGGTAGTTTCGCCGCTTAATCCGGCATTTATTACTTTATACGGTAATTTTAACGAATCAACCCGGCGACTTATCACACCCGGAAATGCATCGGCAGGGTCATCGAGACCATAACCGGCTGTGAGGCTATCGCCAAAAAATAAAACTATTTTTTTTGAAGCCGAGTCAGTTTTAGCGGTTTCTGTGGCAGCTTGCGTCTGATCATTGTTTGATGATTTAGCACGGTCGCCGCAACCTGCCATTGTGAGGGCTGCAAGCAAGATACCGCTTAATGTAACTTTGTTCATATAAAATAAATACAATGCGCTCAGGCGTTTGTTCTCAAAATCTCAAGCGGCGGCTTGTTTAACACTCCGCGGCTGTTCAGTAAGCCAATAACAACAGTCAACAAACTTACTGTTAAAAATAGTACAAGTGCCGGTAATATGTTCACACTGTACGGTATCTCGAAACTATATTTTGCCAGGAAATAAGTGCCTGCAAAAGCTATCAGGATTCCGGTTAAGGCCGATAGACTGCCCAAAAACCAGTACTCTAACGCTGTTATGGTGAATATTTGTTTACGGCTTGCACCAAGCGTACGTAATAAAACACTTTCCTGGATCCGCTGGTACTTGCTGATGCGCACCGATGCTATCAGTACCACTATACCTGTTATAATACTGAACGCGCTCATGAAACGGATAACATAGCTTATTTTGCTCAACAATTGATCAACAACGCTCAAAATTAAACCCAAATCGATAATAGAAACATTGGGATAGGTGCGCACTACCAACTGCTGAAAAGCTGCCGATATTTTGTTTGAGGGCACATGCGTCATCAATACATGAAATTGCGGCGCATCTTCCAATATACCTTTTGGGAAAACTACCTGGAAATTGGTTTGCACCTTGCCCCAGTTAACCTTACGGATACTGGCCACATAGGCCGGCATTTGTACCCCCTGTACATTAAATACTATTTTATCACCTATTTTAAGGTTTCCCCTTTTTGATAGATTTTCTTCAACGGATACCGGGATTTCTTTAGAGGGATCAGCTTTACCGATCCATTTGCCATTCAGTAATTTTTCTGAAGATGTTAACGAGTCCCTGAAGGTTACCCGGTATTCCCAGGCAAATACACCATGCTGTATTTTGATGGTGCTGTCTTTTGTAAGATCAGCCGCGGTTTTACCATTAATTTGTTCAATGCGCATGGTTACAATTGGTACTTGTTGCAATACCGGAAGCCCCTGTTGCTTTGTTAATTGCACAACGCCTTTTTCCTGACTGTTCTGGATATCAAACAGGATCATGTTTGATTGATTGCCGCTGGTTGAAAGATTAACCTGCTGTACCAATAACGTTTGCACAAAATAAAGTGTGCAGATAAACATGGTGCTTAAACCGATTGATACGATTAGAATAATTGTTTGATTATTTGGACGGTATAAATTGGCAAATCCTTGTCGCCATAAATAACTCCAGGAGCCTTTAATAATGGATTTAGTAACGCGCATCAATAACCAAGCTGTCGCCGTAAGTATCATGAATGCAATTAAAATTCCAAGTGTAAACAGGATACTACCTATCACGCTGTCCAACTGCAAATAAGTAAAAGCTATTATAAAGATCAGTATCAACAGGTAAACCAGCCAACGCAGAGGATCCCGTCTGTTCCCGCTATCATCAACTGAAATTCGGAGCGTGTTAAGCGGCGAGATATTTCGTACCGAGATTAAAGGGAGTAAAGCAAACAGGATAGAGATGATCACACCCAGCAAAATGCCCTGGCCAATAGCCATCCATGATATTTTTACGGAGATGGTGAAAGGCAGAAAATCCTTAAATACAATGGGTAATAGATGTTGAACAGCGGTACCCAATATTGCCCCGGTAACAGAACCAATGATGCCGATGCCAACAATTTGTATCAGGTAAATTAAAAATGCTTCGGATGATTTAACGCCCAAACAGCGCATGATAGCTATTGACGCGATTTTCTCTTTTACATAAATATGAATAGCACTGGCTACCCCAACACAACCCAGCAATAAGGCTACAAAACCAACCAGCGATAAAAAGCGGCTCAGGTCGCCAAAGGCGCGGCCGGTATTGTCTTTTTTGGTTTCGATGGTTTCAAAGCGCATTCCTGCTCTGTCGAGTATCGGGTCGATCTTTTTGCTGAGCTTATCTACATTTACGGATGAATTGAACTTGTAATAAAAACTGTAATTAACCCGGCTGCCAATTTTTACAAGCCCGGTTTGCTCAAGATATTGCATTGGGATATACACTACGGGGGCAATACCCGCCATGACCCCGCTTTGTCCCGGCGCCTTGTTCAGGATGCCGGCAATCAGGAAATTGAGGTTTCCCACCTTTACCGAATCACCCACTTTAGCATTAAACTGAAGCATTAGGGTTTTATCAACCAGGGCCATTTTACCCCGTTTAAAATCGACCCCAGCAGCTTCGGGTGTGGTTTCTAAAGCACCATAGTAGGGGAAACCTCCCTGCAATGCCCTGATCTGTACCAACCGGGTGGCTTTTGTACGCGGAAAATAAAGCATGGATGCAAAGCTCCGTTCCTGCGAACGTTCATCACCCAGTGAATCGAGCAGGTGTTTTAACTTATCATCTACGGGTTTATTTCCGGATATCGCCAGATCAGCACCTATGAGCGTAGCTGCCTGGTCGTTCACATCATTTTGTACATTGTATTTGAACGAATAAATAGCCACCAATGCAGCAATCCCAAACACAATAGCCGATATAAAAAGGAACAGCCTCGAACGGTTGCGCCGGCTATCGCGCCATGCCATCCGAAACAGCCAGGGGATATTTATTTTTCTTTTGAAATCAACAGCGGTATTGTCCATTAGCTTATCCGTTAATGGTTTTTTCGTCGGCAATCAGCTTGCCGCCTTTGATCCTGATAATGCGCTGGGTTTTGGCTGCCAATTCAAGATCATGGGTCACCACTACAAGTGTAGTACCCGCTTCCTTATTTAGGTCGAAAATGAGTTTGATCACCTTGTCACTGGTTTCTGCATCGAGGTTTCCCGTAGGCTCGTCGGCAAAGAGGATCCGGGGGGCATTTGAAAAAGCACGAGCCAATGATACACGTTGCTGTTCACCACCCGAAAGCTGGAGCGGGTAATGATGTCCGCGCTCTGATAAGCCCACTTTATCCAAAAGATCTAAAGCCCTTGCCCGGATATTTTTTTCGCCCCTGAGCTCAAGGGGCACCATCACATTTTCGAGCGCGGTAAGTGTTGGCAATAACTGAAAATTTTGAAATATAAATCCCACATGCTGATTCCGCACTTGTGCACGCTGATCTTCAGTAAGCTTATTAAGGTTAATACCATTAAGCTCAACAGTGCCTGAAGTTGAGCGGTCGAGCCCGGCACAAAGGCCAAGCAGGGTGGTTTTTCCGCTGCCTGATGGCCCGACTATAGCACTGGTTGAACCTGCCGCCACCGAAAAATTTATTTGATCGAGCACGGTGAGCGTACGACCGGCACTTTGGTATGTTTTACTTAAATCAGAGATATTGAGGATATTGTCCACAGATGTTTTTTTATGGTATAGATACAAAAAAGCCGGGGTTGTTACCACGCCCGGCCATTGAATGTCCAAGTATTATGCCATCTTTACTTTTAGCTGACATTGAGTTTAAAGGCGGCTTTTCAAGCTGTCTCTTAGTTTATTTTCCCATTCGTCTTTTAAAATACTCAGCACTATCGAGTCGCGGCGGCTGCCATCGGCGAGAGGTGTATGATTTCGCAAAACGCCTTCAACTGTACAACCAATGCTTTTCATGGCAGCTATGCTTCGCTCGTTTCGAGCATCGGCCCTGAATTCCACACGCTCTATTCCCAGTTGGTCAAAAGCCAATTGAAGCAGCAAAAATTTACAATGTTTATTAAGTCCCGTACCCCTGAACTTTTCGCCATACCAGGTATAGCCTAACTGTAAGGTTTGATAGGCAGGCTGAATATCATAAAAACGGGTACTGCCTGCGTATCCGCCGCTTGCTTTATCAAAAATTATAAAAGGATATTCCCTACCTTTAATGCGGCCATTAGCAGCTGCTTTGATATAAGCTCGCATGCCATCCTCACCGGCGGCACTTGCGAGCGAATAATTCCAGGTATCGGGTTCGTTGATGGCGAAAGGGAGCAGGTAGTGAAGATCAGTTTCCTGTAAAGGGCGTAATAATACCCTCTCATCTTCTAAAACATAGGTTGTTTCGGGGTTAAATGCAGTGCTCATCGTTAATTGTTATTACCTGATATTGAAGTTAAACTTTATCGGCCATTGCAAGCTCATACATCTGGTCAAAAGGTTTATTTTTTAGTTCGATGGCAATAGCGGAGTTCCGCTGCTCACAATATTTGAGCATTTCGTAACAGTCGGTTAAGATATCATCGTCAATACCTTTGAAGGTCATTTCAACCACTTTTCCAGAGATCTTATAATATTCGTCAAGGGCCGAAATACCCTTCTCGGTTATTTTGATCAGCTTAGCCCGTTTATCATCGGGCGAGGCCCGTTCATCTATCTTGTTTTCCCGGATGAGCCGGTTAATGACTTCCATGCCGGTTGTTGTTTCAGCAAACATATAGTTGATCAGGTCGCTTTTTCTTACCTCACCAAGGTGAAGTAAACCGTTCAGGTAATAGAAACTTTCGGCAGGAGGGATGCCGATGTGGTTAACTGCCGACCGGAAATAAAGCGAATAAGCGCTCAGGATGCGGCCGAGGGTTTTAAGCAGGTATGCGCCGTTCATGATGCGCTCACCTTTTTTGCCGGCTTGTTTAGGTTTCGGGCGTTGCTTTTGCAGATAATATCTGCAAAACGCTTCTACAGTAGGTTGTTCACTTACTTCTTCAAAAGCAGCCCATTCATCAACTAATTGCACTATTGGTTTCATTTTATTACGGTTTGGGTGTAAAATTATAAATTTATTTTTAAAATGTTTTAATTGTTCCTAAATAGAAATATATTTGCCAAACTATATCGAAATAGAAATATATGGAAAACGAGAATGGCTTGCCGTTCTGTTCTGATTTATTTCGATAATTTTAGATTGAAATAAAAATGTTTTGCAGGCTGAGTCGTCAACTATAATAAAAGCGCGATTTGATACCCGCAAAAGAGAATTATAAATCAAGATCACTATGCAACCTGATCCTACAAAAAAAACAAACAGTAAACCTCCCGGCGTATTTAGTTTGCTGAAACCATATAAAGGGCTTGTGGCGCTGTTACTGTTATTTGCTTTACTGGGCAACGCTATGAACCTTTGGCTGCCTAAAATTATAGCTAACGGTATTGATGCCTACTCCAATCATCATTTTGTGATAAACGAGGTTATGGCCAAATTCCTGACGGCAACAATTGTGGTATTTTTGTTTGCTGGCTTACAGGCAATTGTTCAGATATATGCATCTGAAAAGGTAGCGCGTGATCTCAGGCAGCAACTGGCTGATAAAATATCCCGCCAAACCCACGCTTTTATCGAACAGGCAAATCCATCAAAACTGTTAACCAACCTAACTTCGGATATCGATTCGATCAAACTATTTGTATCGCAGGCTTTGGTTTCTATTGTATCATCGCTGTTTATTATTATTGGCTGCAGTGTGATGCTGCTCACCATTAACTGGAAACTTGCGCTGGTTGTGATCACTATTATTCCCATCATTGGCGGTACTTTTTTTTACGTTTTGAAAAACGTGCGCGCCTTGTTTATAAAAAGCCGTGGCGTTATCGATCAGCTTAATAAGGTAATTAACGAGAGCATACTTGGCGCAGCACTCATCAGGGTGATCAACTCGCAGCAGTTGGAATACAATAAATTCCTGGCGGCCAATACCGAAGCAAAAGATTACGGCTTAAAGATCCTCGGCTTTTTTGCCGGGCTCATTCCCATTGTGACGTTTACGGCTAATATGGCAGCTTTTACCATTTTGGTAATGGGCGGGCATTTCGTGATCAGCGGCAGCATGACCCTGGGTAGTTTCGCGGCTTTCAACAGCTACCTGTCGTTATTGATATTCCCGATATTCATTTTAGGTTTCATGAGCAACCTGATAGCCCAGGCTACTGCTTCATTCACCCGGATCAGCATGGTTTTGAATGCGCCGGATGTTACCGACGGTGGCCCGTTAAAGGATACTTTGCACGGCGATGTGGAACTGAGGAACGTCACAATAAGCTACGGCCAAAAATCGGCGCTGAAAAACATCTCATTTAAAGTTAAGGCGGGTTCAAAAATCGCAATCATCGGGCCTACATCTGCCGGTAAAACGCAATTATTGTACCTGCTCACCGGCTTGATCAATGCTACCGAAGGTGAAGTGTTGTTTGACGGCAAAGCCCTTGCCGAATATGACAGTGAAACCTTTCACCGGCAGGTTGGCTTTGTTTTCCAGGACAGCATTATCTTTAATATGAGCATTCGTGAAAATATCGCTTTCAGCGACACGGTGACTGACGAATCGCTTCAAAAAGCGATTGAAACGGCTGAATTAGGCACATTTATCGATAGCCTGCCTGATAAGTTAAGCACCATTGTTTCCGAACGGGGATCAAGCCTTTCGGGTGGTCAGAAACAGCGTATTATGCTGGCCAGGGCGCTTGCGGTTAATCCGAAGGTTTTACTGCTTGATGATTTTACCGCAAGGGTTGATAACAATACAGAGCGAAAGATCCTCGCCAATGTTCAAAAGAACTATCCGGGTTTAACATTGATATCGGTTACTCAGAAAATTGCTTCTGTTGAGCATTACGATCAGATCATCCTGCTTATGCAGGGCGAAATTGTGGCCACCGGCGTACATGATGAGTTAATGAAAACCAGTCCGGATTATGTGCAGATCTTCAACTCGCAGCAAAGTACCAGCAACTACGAACAAGGGGTTAATCACTAAATTACGGTGGTACCTGAAAAAATATTCATTACAATGAACTACGATCTTAACCAATTAGGTAAAAGTCAACCCAAAACCTCTACGCTGGCCGGGTTAAAAAAACTGTTTCAGCTTATTACCCACGAAAAGCGTACGCTTATCATCGCTTTTTTTGCAATCCTTACCAATTCATCACTCAACTTGCTTGGGCCACTCATAATTGGGCATACCATCGACAAATATGTACAGCATAAAGACTTTAATGGTGTTTTACATAATGCAGCCATTTTGTTTTGTATGTACCTGGTAGCATTATTTACAAGTTACAAGCAAACTACATTGATGGGAGGGGTAGGGCAAAGAATGTTGTTTACCCTGCGTAATTCCATCTTTAATAAATTACAGCAATTGCCTGTAGCTTTTTTTAATCAAAATAAGGCCGGTGACCTGATCTCAAGGGTTAACAACGATACCGATAAGCTTAACCAGTTTTTCTCGCAGTCGCTGATGCAGTTCATCGGCAATATCTCTATCATGATTGGCGCCGGTATTTTTTTGCTGGCTATTAATATCGAACTTGGAGCAGCCACGTTATGTCCGGCGTTGGTTATCCTGTTTTTAACCTTGGTGTTGTCTCCATGGATAAAAAGAAAAAACGCCGCGAACTTAAAAAGTACGGGGGCATTAAGTGGGGAAATACAGGAGAGTATTAATAATTTTAAAGTGATCATCGCTTTCAACCGTCGTGATTACTTCAGAAAACGGTTTAATACGGTCAATAATGAAAACTATAAAACAGCTATAGGATCGGGCCTCGCTAATAACGTGTTTATACCGCTTTACGGTTTATTTGCGAGTATAGGTCAATTAATAGTATTATGTTTCGGGATCTACCTCATACAAAATAGTCCTTTTACAATCGGTATGTTGGTGGCTTATTTTACCTATGTAACCAACTTTTATAACCCTTTAAGGCAGCTGGCTGCACTTTGGACAAACTTTCAACTGGCAATGGCCGGCTGGGACAGGATCTCTCAGATTTTATCTCTCGAAACCGATTTGCCCGTACTTGAAGCAGGTATTAACGACCCCGATGCCGCTTTACTGGAATTCAGGCATGTGCATTTTAGTTACGATGAAAGCCGGGAGATTCTCCATAATATCTGTTTTAAGCTTGAGCAAGGTAAAACCTATGCCTTAGTTGGCCCCACCGGTGGCGGCAAAACAACAACGGCTTCATTAATAGCACGTTTGTATGACCCTACTAAAGGGTTGGTATTACTTGGCGGGAAAGATATCAGGAGTTTTACGGCCGAGGAACGCAGCCGAAAAATAGGTTTTATTTTACAGGAGCCGTTCCTGTTTACCGGTACGGTAAGGGATAATATCCTCTATGGCAACGAGCTTTTTAAAGATCATACTAACGAAGAAATGGAACAGGTGATCAGGGATGCTAACCTGGGCAGCCTGCTGGCGATTTTTGAAGAAGGGTTGGACACCAAAGTTTTATCAGGAGGGGACAGTATCAGTTTAGGCCAAAAACAGCTAATTGCGTTTATGCGTGCAGTGCTGCGCAATCCGGAGATCCTGATATTAGACGAGGCCACGGCCAATATTGATACCATTACCGAAAAATTGCTGAGCGATATTTTGGATAACCTGCCAAAAACTACCACGAGGGTAATCATAGCGCACCGTTTAAATACGATAGAAAATGCCGATGAGATCTTTTTTGTAAACTCGGGTGAGGTGATCAGGGCAGGATCATTTGACGACGCTATGGATCTGTTGCTTCAAGGTAAAAGAGTTAGTTGATCTTTTATTGTTAAATGCTTGGGCTATTATAAAATAAATAACAGATGATAACATGAATGAGGTTGAGAGGGCAATTTCAAAATTGATTCGGAATTGAAGAATATCGGCATCGACTTGTTCGGTATACCAGTGAAATATATATCTGATACCGAATAGACAGCAGTAATCCCCGGTAAATAAAAATGCAATTTCGGAGGAAATATATAAAAGCAGGGCATCTAAAAGATTACTAATGCTGTTGGTTATATGATTTAAAGGCAATATCAATAAATAGTAAACTACCACAGTGCCGAATGCAAGCATGAACGATATCAGGCTAAATAGATCAATTGTTTGTTTGCTTTGGGTTAAATAAATTCTGATAATAGCGTTGGAAATTATTATAAAAGATACTCCATATACCAGAAACTTACCCCATTTTTTTATCCGGGTGTGATAAATCATTTTAATTAGGTTGATAAATTACGAACTTATAAAATAGTTGTCCCATCAACACTAAATAATTGCTAAATTATTTTTACAATTGCATATAAACTTAACCTAAGTTATGCATAAGTACAGCGGCGAAACGCGCATTTTAGTTGCAACAGATTGTATCATATTCGGATTCGACGGTGCAAATATTAAGTTATTACTCGTTCAGCGTGGCCTTGAGCCCGAAAAACACAAGTGGAGCCTGATAGGCGGTTTTATAAAACCAACCGAATCACCCGAAGATGCTGCAAACCGTGTGCTTGAATTGCGCACTGGGCTTAAGAATGTGTACATGGAGCAGTTTCAGGTATTCGGTAAACCGGAACGTGACCCGGTAGAAAGGACCCTTTCCGTTGCTTATTTTGCACTTATTGATATTCATCAATATGAGGCACAGTTAAGTGAAGAATATCACCCCGAATGGTTTTTGCTGGATGAGATGCCCGATCTGATCTTTGATCATAATGAAATGGTGCGCCTGGCTAAAAGACAACTGCGTTATAAAGCTGCGCTTCACCCGATTTTATTTCAATTGCTTCCGGAAAAGTTCACCATTCCGCAATTACAGGCCCTTTATGAAGGAGTTTATCAAACCAAGTTTGATGACAGAAACTTTAGCCGTAAGCTGCTTTCAACAGGTTTGCTTGTAAAGCTTCCTGAAAAAGATAAGCTCTCATCAAAAAAAGGTGCATTTTACTACAAGCTTGATCAGTCACATTACGAGGAAAATTTTGAAAAGTTCCTGAACCTGGTGCCCAACCCTGATAAGTTTTTTTAAATATCGCCTTAATTTAAAAAGGTAAGAGGCCTTGCTTTTTATAGACCAAACTTTGATAACTCAGCCGGCAGATGGTTATATTATTATTAAAATGACCGCGTAATTAAACAGCGTGGTTAATTTTACATAATTACCCATTGTAGCATTGAAGGATTTTGTATTTTTAAAGGGTAGTTAATACTGCAAAACCAAATACAACTGAACACCTTTGAGCAAGATAACCTTTTTGCGATCGTTAAGCCTCGCATTTATTTTCATTTGCTTTATCGCTTACACTTATGCACAAGGTTCATCAAACCAGGGCACAGAGTTTTATACTGCATACATTGACCATGTTGATGGCGCAGCCGGCAATCCCGACGCATTGGGCAGGGGCAGCCAGATGGAACTATATATAACTGCCGACGTAAATACAACAGTTACTGTTGACGTAGCTGACGGCAGCTTTTCAAAAACCTATCAGGTTAAGGCAAACGATATATTAACGGTAGATATTCCTCCGGCGGCTTTTATCGGGACCCAGGGGCAGTTTTTAAAGGGCATTCACATTACTTCCCTGAAACCTATCGCGGTTTACGCGCATATTTTTGCGCAGAATGTATCCGGGGCGACCCTTTTGCTGCCGGTAAATACCCTCGGCAAAGATTACCTCTCCATCAACTATAAACAAATATCAAATTCAAACAATGGTACAAAAAATACTGAAGGTGTTCCTTCGTATTCAACTTTTGCAGTAATAGCCACTGAGAATAATACCACTGTTGAAATAACACCCTCGCAACCATTACTAAACGGGATCCCTGCAAACCAACCCTTCACTGTAAACTTAAAAAAAGGGGAGGTATACCAAGGTTTATCAGCTACCGATTTAACCGGTACCCGCGTCCATTCAATTGTAAGTGCCAGCGGTGCATGCAAAAAAATAGCCGTTTTTTCCGGCAGCTCAAAAATAAGCATAGGGTGCCAGGGAGATAAAGGATCATCAGATAACCTTTTTCAACAGGTTTATCCTTTAGCCGTTTGGGGTAAAAATTATATAACCGCGCCTTTGAAGACACGCAACTATGATATTTTAAGAATAGTACTTAGTTCGCCGGACACAAAGGTAACCGTAAATGGGGCGGCACCCCAGGGAGGACTAATTAATAGCCTTTATTATGAATTTACTTCATCTTCAAGCAATATTATCACTGCCGACAAACCAATTCAGGTGGTGCAATACGCGGTAACCCAGGGCGAGGGATTAAATTGCCAACTCATTACCGGAGATACCGGTGATCCCGAAATGATATATCTAACACCAATTGAGCAAACACTTGACCATGTTACGCTAAACTCAACCCCAAATTACCTGATACATAATAATTTTATTAATGTTATTATTAAAACTGCAGCCGTGCCAACTTTTTCGCTCGACGGCCAGCCTTATACCCAGTTTTCACAGGTACCTAACAGTATCTATTCGTATGCGCAAATTAGTGTAGGCGCCGGCGTACATAACATTAAGGCATCAGACGGATTTAATGCCATAGCTTATGGATTTGGCAGAACCGAATCATACGGTTATGCTGCAGGCACCAATCTTAAAAACCTGAATGAGTTTATCACATTACGAAACCCGGCAAACAATTCAACGCAGGCAAACGGCTGTACAGGTATTTATTATAAACTGCAATTGACGCTGCCGTTTCAAACAAATAAAATTACATGGGATTTAAAAAATGGAACCCCGCCTGTTATTATCAATAATCCAACACCAACCGGTTCAATAGTAAAAGACTCAAAGGTGCTCTATACTTATGAGTATCCGGAAGACAAAGCGTACAGCGATGGGGACTATAGTGTAGTTGCTACTGTATTTAATCCTGTTGCTGATGAATGTGGGTCGAACGAAGATATCGAGTTTGATTTTAATATCTCGGTGCCGCCTGTTGTAAAGTTTAGTTTTGCAAATACATGTTTCGGAAGCGACGTTAAATTTATCGATCAGTCAACCTCAGGTACCCGGCAAATAAAAACCTGGCATTGGGACTTTGGCGATGGAATGACCGATGTGGTACAAAATCCAACACACAAATACACCCAGCCGGGCTATTATCTTGTTACCTTGTTTGTTACCAATGAAAATGGTTGCGGGGAAACATCTGATCCTATCAAAGTACACATATCCAGGCCTCCTTTAGCCTTGTTTAGCTATTCAGCACCTGGCTGTGCCGGCCAGGAAGTTACTTTTACTGATAAATCTACATCTGCAGAAGGGGAAATTGTTAGCTGGCAATGGGACTTTGGTGATG
Organism: Mucilaginibacter sp. R-33; assembly: GCF_049949235.1. Lineage (NCBI taxonomy): Bacteria > Pseudomonadati > Bacteroidota > Sphingobacteriia > Sphingobacteriales > Sphingobacteriaceae > Mucilaginibacter > Mucilaginibacter sp. R-33. Next base: position 2,132,574 of record NZ_CP188089.1, on the reverse strand, counting down.
GTACACCGGTTGAAATCATTACAGATAAAAATCCGTTTAACCATAAGTATAATACACCGGGAGATTATCTGGTTAAGCTAACCGTCACAAATGATAATGGTTGTACAAGTAATATAGCCCCCCTGCCTGTTAAAGTTTGTCCTGTGCCGGTAGTTGATTTTTTGTTGCCCGATGCCTGTGAAGACGACTTTGTTCAGTTTATTGATCAAAGCACAATTGCTGATGCCACAGAAGCTGACTTTACCTACGAATGGAATTTTGGCGACCCTAATTCAACACCAGCTAACCCGAATATTTCCCACCAGAAAAATCCCAGGCACAAGTTTTTAGCCGGCAATTACCAGGTTACACTTAAGGTCACTTCAAAAAATGGATGCTCTTTTACATCGGCTTCAAAGTCATTAACAATTAACGGTAGCAAACCAAAAGCTAAAGTAATTATTAAGGACCCGGCAGGTTTGTGCAGCGCTCAGGAAGTATTTTTTGAAAACCAGTCCGGGGTTAATTTCGGCGAGATTACCCGGCTGGAGGTTACTTATGACATCAACGACCCATCAACTACGGTAGTTTATGACCATCCGGCATATGGAATGCAACTCAGACATAAATATCCTTTGTTTACATCAGGATCGCGGCAGGTTACCTTGCGAGTAATTGCACATTCGGGTACATCATGCTCTGATGTCGCAGAAATCCCGGTTAATTTAAAAGCGTCACCTGTGGTCACCTTTGATCAGGCGCCTGTTCTTTGTATCGAATCGGAGCCAAAAAAATTGATACCCCAAATTAAGGCCCCTGCCGGTTCGGGCGTATTTTCAGGAACAGGTATTAGTACTGACGGTATGTTTAATCCGGCTGTTTCCGGTGCCGGCATATTTGATATTACGTATATTTATACAACTGCCGATGTCTGTGCCGATACTGTTATACAGCAGGTTAAGGTAGATGCATCGCCTGTTGTAATGTTGGGGACGGATTTTACTATGCTTGAAGGCACAAAGCATGTTTTAAAACCCATAGTAAACGATAATAACTTAAGTTATAAATGGACCCCTTCAACGGGCCTTGATCATGACGATGTAGCTAATCCTGTTGCAAGCCCGTCGCAGGATATTACCTATCAGGTAGTGGTTACTTCGGCACATGGATGCCAGGCAATGGCCAGTGTATCGGTAAAGGTTTTAAAGTTTTTAGTCGTTCCCAATGTGTTTACGCCTAATGGCGATGGGGTAAATGACATTTGGAATGTTAAATATTTAGAAAGTTATCCAAATAATAAGATTGACGTATACAACCGATTCGGAGAAAAGGTATATTCGTCAATTGGTTATAGTGTACCTTGGGATGGGAAATATAAAGGTTCGTATTTGCCGCCCGGGACTTATTATTATATTATTGACCCCAAAAATGGCCGGGAGGTTATTGCAGGTAATGTGACCATTATCAGATAAAAATGAAGCGAATTTTATATACTCTACTTATTATTGCTACAACAATTCAATTAGCAAAAGCACAGCAACGACCGCAGTACACTCAATACGTATTCAATAACTATCTTTTAAATCCTGCCTTAAGCGGTATTGAAAACTATACCGATGTAAAGCTGGGTTATCGTAGCCAATGGACAGGGCTTGAAGGTGCACCGGTAACATCCTATTTTTCAGTAAACGCGCCTATAGGTAACCGATTTTTACAGGGCGATGCTACTGCATTTCCTGCGGGCGGAGGTTTAAATCCATCAAGCAGGTCATATACACAAAATTACATGGCTGCCGAGCCGCATCATGGCGTGGGCTTAATGGTGGTGTCTGATAAAACAGGCCCGATAACACAAACCAATATTGACGCTACTTACGCTTATCACCTCGGCCTTACCGAAACGTTAAATTTAGCGGTAGGAGTATCTGCCGGTGTAAGTCATAATATTATTGACAAAAGTAAACTTACCTATGTTGACCAAAATGACCCAACTATCAATAACCTTGCGGGGGCACAGTGGAAACCTGATTTGGGGGTGGGCGTATGGGCATATTCCTCCAATTATTTTTTTGGCGCGTCGGTACAACAAATCCTTCCGCAAAATTTATATGTAACAACTTCGACAACCGCTGTACAAAACAAAACGGTACCGCATTATTTTGTGACCGGCGGCGTTAAGCTTTTTGTATCTGATGATATTACGCTTATGCCTTCAGCCTTGTTGAAATTTATAGCACCGGTTCCGGTAACTTTTGATGTGAATATGAAAATGTCATTCAAAGACAGGTTCTGGATTGGTGGTTCATACCGCCGTAATGATTCATACGCGGCATTGGTTGGATTTAACCTGAGTTCGCTTATTAATGTTGGCTACTCATATGATTTTACCACATCTGCCTTAAACACAGTGAGTCATGGTTCGCATGAAATTGTGTTAGGTATCCTGCTTAATAATCGATATAAAGTAACTTGCCCTCAGCATACTTTTTAATTCTTAAAAGCGTTCTTATTATACTGGCGTATAAATAATTGTTGTATCGTTCAAAATTAGTCAGAATTATGCTCTGTAATCCGGTTTGCCTTATGACGACCCAATTATGCCATCCCGGGTAAGCACTTATAAACTATTTTGAAGCTTCCTGATAATTACAACTATAATAGTTTTAATTTACGATATTTAATTTCTTAAAAAGATAAAAAATAAAACAATACAATTGTTTCGTGGGTTTATTTAATGACAACTAAAATTAAAACCTATGAATACCAATAATGAAAACTGGGGAAACCAGGATAATGATCGTAATGATTTTGAAAACAACACCAACTCATTTTCTGTGAATGGTGATGAAGCCTATCCAAACCGTGATCTTGAAAACGATGATGATGACCTGGATGAGGTAGACGACATAGTAGACTATGATGAACAGCCTGAGGTGGAAAAAACCGAAGACGAACAGGTGGGTACCCATAGTCAATCGGAAATTGACCAGCCCAACCGAAGTGCCGACACCTCATTTAGCGAGCAAACAGATGTAACGCCGCCGAATAAAAAGGAATTTCCGTCGGTAGGCCCGGCTAAAACCGATTTTGAGAGCCGTCCGCAAGGACGCACTACCGGCAGGATGGTTGGTCATGAACCAGGAACTGAAGGGATTTAGCAAAAGGAGGGTATAATCATGAATGATTATAAAAATGACTATCCTGCCTCCCGGCAGGGTAATATTAAGGAGACAAGGGAAAGTAACATTACAGACAGCTATAACTATGCTGGCCGAAACAATCCCTGTCTTGAAACAAGAGGTCCTCAAAGAAAACACTTTAAAGTTTTACATGAGGATGGGAGCCTGGCTGATCTTCCGGATCCAAATGTTGAAGGAGCAGGTGTCGGAGATGGCACCATAGGCCGTTAAGCAAAAAAGGTGACCGAAATGGTCACCTTTTTTATGCTGTTAGGATTAGATATACGATTACGTGGTATAACCCAGAATTTTCAATACTTGCTTGCTGTTTTGCTCTTCTCCAAACACCTCAAAGTTAAACGTTTCGTCCCTATTACGGCGAATGATTACATGCTTGGGCGATGGCAATAGGCAGTGGTGGATACCGCCGTAACCACTTAATACTTCCTGGTAGGCGCCAGTATTAAAGAACCCTAAATATTGCACCTTACGGGTTTTAGGCATAAATACGCTGTTCATATGCGCTTCCTGGTTGTAATAATCCTGCCCGTCGCAGGTAATACCTCCAAGGTTTACACGTTCGTATTCCGAATCCCAGTTGTTAACCGGCAACAGGATGTATTTTTGGTTCAGCGCCCAAACATCAGGCAGGTTGGTAATGAACGAGCCATCAAGCATCAGCCAGCGCTCACGGTCGTTTTGTTGTTTTCGGCCTAATACCTTGTACAAAATACCTGAAGCTTCGGCTACAGTATACTTACCGAACTCGGTAATGATATCTGGTTCCATGGTATCGTGCTCGGCACAGATCTCTTTGATCCGGCTTACAATTTCGTTGATCATGTATTCATAATCAAAATCGAAAACCAGTGAGTCTTTAAATGGCATACCACCGCCAATATCAAGCGTATCCAGATGTGGATTTACTTTTTTGAATTTGCAGTAAAGCGTTACATATTTTTCAAGCTCGTTCCAGTAGTATGGTGTATCAGAAATACCCGAGTTGATGAAGAAATGTAACAGCTTAACCTGGAAGTTAGGGTTATCCTCAATTTTGTTATGATAAAAATCAATAACATCTTCCATGCGCACACCCAAACGTGAAGTATAAAACTGAGAATCAGGCTGCTCTTCAGCTGCAATCCGTATGCCCAGGTTGCAAGGAGTGTCCATCTCAATTTCGTCGTCGTAAAGGTTAAATTCTTCTTTATTATCCAATACCGGAATGATGTTTTTAAAACCATCATGCAGCATGTCAATAATGTATGTTTTGTACTGGAAAGTTTTAAAGCCGTTGCATATTACGGTTATATCCTTTGTTACAGTACCTTTTTTCTCCAGCGCATCAATCATTGGCATATCAAACGCCGATGATGTTTCCAGGTGGATCTCGTTTTTCAGGGCTTCTTCAACAATGTGCTTGAAATGCGAGCTCTTGGTGCAATAGCAGTATTTATAACTGCCGCGATAATTGTTTTTGATAATGGCCTGTTGAAACAGCAATTTGGCTTGCTGGATCTTTTTGGATATCATAGGCAGATAAGTAAAGCGTAGGGGAGTACCGTACGTTTCAATCATCTCCATCAAATTTAGGTCCTGAAAGTATAGTTCATCGTCGATGATCTCAAAACCATCCTGTGGAAAGCCTACACTTAAGTCAAGAAATTCCTGATAACTCTGCATCCTTAAAAATTTTGGGCAAAAATGTAATTTTTAAACGGAATATTTGGCTATTTGTTAGGATTAATTTTATTGACGGAATGTAATGTTTTTGCCGTAGAAGCCGGATTAGCCATTACCCGCTGCAATACAGTATGTTGCGGTTAATAATCAATATCTATATTCGATAATAATCCAGCTACAACATGGGTAATGCGGGAGGGATAGCTGGCGCCCCCAAATTTTGATGTACTACCTATGCTACAGCTGCTTCCTTGTTATATTTATTACGGTAGTCAATTGGCGAGAGCCCGGTGATCTTTTTAAAAACTGTACGAAATGCTTTGGCATCGGTATACCCAACATCATACATTACCTCATTGATGTTTTTGGGGGTACTTTCCAATTGTTTTTTGGCTGCTTCAATTTTTACGCGCTGTATATATTCAACCGGGGTATTATTGGTGGCTTTTTTAAACCGTCGTTCAAAATGCCTGCGGCCAATAGCATACATTGATGATAAATCTTCAACTGAGATTTTTTCGGTAACGTTATTTTCTATGTATTCCTGGGCTTGCTTTATAGGATTGTCTTCATGTTTTTTTTGCCCGGTGAACATCGCAAATGGCGATTGACTTTTCCGGTCGATTTCCAGAGCATAGATCTTGGCAGCCATGATGGCTATATCCCGGCCGGCATACTTTTCAATCAATAACAGTAATAAGCTCCAGTAAGAGGTAGCGCCGCCGCTTGAATATAAACCCTGCTGTTCGGTAACAATACGCCCGTCAACCAGCTTCACTTCCGGGAACATATTTCTGAAAGCATCGGCTGTGATCCAATGGCTGGAACACTCTTTACCGTTCAATAACCCTGTAGAGGCCAATATGAATGAGCCAATACAAAGACTGGCTATTTCGGCGCCGTTGTTATATTGGTTGATGATCCACGGTACAAAATCCCGGTTTACATTTACCGCATTTTGAAGATCGCCGCTTATGGCAGGGATGATCACCATATCGCTTTTTTGCAGCTCGTTTAACAAAATATCCGTATGAACCGAAAACATGCCGCCATGCACTTTAACTTCCTTAGAAAGCCCAACCATCTGTACGTCAAAAACAGGTTGCCTCCCCATCGATTGTAAAAAATCGTTGGCGCCTGTAAAAATGGTTCGGGCATCAACTATGCTGGCTAAAACTGCTTCATTGGGGATCAGGATGGCAACATGTTTCATTTTATTATTGTATAACTGGTTATCTGGGATAAAGATAGTGAACACTAAAGTCGCAAACAACCCCTTAACAAGTCCTTTTTACGTGCTACACAACTTTATCGCCCGGGATAACTTTGTATCGTTAACAGATATGTAATCACACAAAACAAATATCATCATGAAACCAAAAACAATTAAAACCCTTTATTGGATCTTTACCGTCCTTTTTCTATTAGCTATGCTTGGCGATGCGTACGGAGGGATCACAATGCAGCAGGCAGGCAAAGATTCATTAGCTAAACTTGGTTACCCTTTTTACCTCATGGTTATTATGGGGGCGGCAAAAATAGCAGGTGTACTGGCCATCGCTCAAACCAGGTACCAGGTTATTAAAGAATGGGCTTATGCAGGCTTCACCATCAGCTTTATCGGTGCATTTTTATCATGGCTTGCTGTTGGAGCCGGGGCAGCTATGCTCATTCCGCCGGTAGTTATGCTGCTTGTTATGTTCTTTACCTACTATTTATGGAAAAGGTATGAGCAGGTAAAAGAACTGGGCTTAACCAACACTAAACTTACCGGAAATACCGAACTGGCTTAATTTTTTTAGTTTAATTATAAATTCCGGGTTTGTCAATAATCCCGGTTTGTTTGTTTATTACCATGCGCAAACTGATCGTATCCTTAAACATTACGCTGGATGGTTTTGTAGCGGCGGAGGATGAGGGCCTGGATTGGCACTATCAATACTGGACGGATGAAATAGCCGAGACAACAACAGAATTGCTTAGCCGGGCCGATACTATTTTATTGGGTAAAAACACGTATCAGGCTATGGCTGCCTATTGGCCTTTTCAGGCTAAGTGCATGAACTTTCCCCGTACGGATATTGCTTATGCAGATATGATGAACAACTATCAAAAAGTGGTTGTGTCCTCAACAATGACCTCCGTATGGTGGAACAATTCATTACTGCTCAAAGGAAATCTGAAGAAAGCTGTTGAGCATTTAAAAAAGCAGCATGGCCGTGACATCCTTACTTACGGAAGCATCAGTGTGGTCAAAAAGCTGGTGACCGCGAATTTAGTTGATGAGTATCAGCTTTGGATCCATCCGGTGATTTTAGGTAATGGAAAAACACTTTTCAAAGGGTTAAAAAACAACTTGCCTTTAAAACTGGTTTTAAAGAAAGTTTTTTCATCGGGTGTTATATTGATGGTTTATCAATCACCTAATTAAACTTAGGTAACAGAATCAAACCGACCGGTTTAAAAACGCATCTTTACTGCTGACACACTGTTGTCAATAGCGCGTTACACCTTTGTATATAAAAATGTGATCCGTTATGAACAGAGCCGACAGGTTGCTCAGGGTATTGGTGCTTCTGCAAACCAGGGATGTGGTTTCTATCGACCTGCTGAAATCACATTTTCATATCAGTACCCGTACAGCCTATCAGGACCTTGAGTGCCTGAAGCAATTAAAAATAACAGTGACCTTTGAAGCTGAAAAGGGATGTTTAGTTTTAGTTGCAAGCTGCCCTTCGACGGATGGTAAAAGTGACATCATTTCTCAGCCTATGTTGGTTATTCCGCCGGCCATAAAAAATGAAATGTTATCAATTATACCGCGTGCGTTAAATAATGATTCTCAAAACTCATCGTCGTAATATCTTGATTTTTAGGCAACTCAAAAAATTTACGCCGTTGTTGTTTTGATCCAATTTAAAGCGATGGAATACTGACTGTTGCGCAAAATTACGTATGGAAATACCGTATTTTAACGGGTTGATATTTGGCTGATTGCTTTGTAAATTGGGAAACATTTTTATCCCTGCTAAACCCGCAACCTTATGTTTAATTCCCCAATTATCGATCTTGCGCTCACGCTGTCGTTCACCTATTTTTCACTGAGCCTAACTGTTAGTACAATTCATGAGTATCTGTCTGCCCTGCTTAACAAGCGGGGAGAGTATCTGAAAAATGCTATTGACTGTTTACTTTTTGACCAGGACTGGAAAAAAATAGCTGAAAAGCTTTATAACAATCCGAACATTACATCTTTAAAAAAAGATTTAAACAGTTTGCCATCATATATCCCAGCGGGCAATTTCGCCGCGGCTTTAATGGATCAGTTTAAAGACGATAAAAATATTATCCTTGATATGAATAAGATCAGGGACGTTTTAACAGATGATGGAATAGCGGCACAGGTTGGTATCTCTGCCGGGATCAGGAAACTTCTTCTTAATTTTTATGAACGCGCCCAGGGCGATCTTCAGAGTTTTCAAAAACAGATCGAAACATTTTATAATTCGGCCATGGACAGGGCCTCGGGAGTTTATAAACGATCGTCTCAGCTTATTGTATTTATTATTTCGGTGGTAATCTGTGCCTCCTTGAATGTTGATACCATAAATATTGTGAACAAGCTTTGGGGTAACCAGGAAGCACTGAAACATACAGCCGATAATTTACAAACCGTAGTTAAACAAGTAAACGAAAAAGGATATAATCCTAAAACTGATACGATAAAGTTTGAAGCCAGCAAAGTAACGGTTATTAAAAACATACCTGCCGATACGAGTAAAAACGCACCTAACGGGAAAAAAGTCGCCCAACAAATCAGCACAGTTAGTACGTTTCTGGTAAGCTCTGGTATCCCTGTTGGTTGGACGGCACAAAACACGCCAGATTTGAAGGGTAAAACATTTTGTCAAAGCCTTTTGTCGCTTTTAATCAAGATAACGGGTTTGTTATTAACAGCTGTAGCTTTAATGTTAGGCGCTCCCTTTTGGTTCGATTTGATCAATAAAATTGTAAGTTTACGTGCGGCAGGCAAAAAGCCTGAAGAAGAAGCAACCACACCAACTAAGAATACCACCGTAACCGTAAAACCAGTAGGCTAATGCGTATTAAAGTAACCAAGCTGCTCAATACCAGGGTAGGAGGCGCTCATACAACCTATCAAACCGGTGCTGTAAGAGAGCCGGGTGACGAGATAGAAGTAACGGGTACTGTGCAGGGAGAGGAACTTGATGGAAACAATACCTGGTATAAAGTGGGTGACGATGCTAATAGTCATTATTGGAGCGGCGGGGCCGAACAAATAGAAGGAGCTGGGAGCAATTATCAGCAATGGATGATTGACTTGAGCCTGCCGGAGATTTGGGGCCGGTATGCAGGTACAGGCGTTGGTGTTGCTGTGGTTGACACCGGTATTGCGCCAGGCATAACAGACCTGTTTTATAATCAGAGTAAGTATTATGTTTATGGCGATAATGTTGAGATAAAAGATAACGCCGGTCATGGTACATTTTGTGCTTCCCTTGTTGGGCTATGGAATACCAGCGGCAACTATGTCGGTGTGGCTCCGGGATGTAATTTATTCGCCTGTAAAATATCCGAAAAAAGAACATTTGAAAACACGGAGAGAGATGCCCAAAGATATGCTGGCGCGATTAATTGGTGTGCAAAAAATCCCGATATTCATATAGTGTCAATAAGTTGGTCGTCAGGTATAAGCAATGCAGCTACTCTAAGTTTAATTCAGGAGGCTATAAACAATGCCGTAGCTAACAATAAAATAATTGTTTGTTCTATCGGAAATTCGATAGTATTTGGAGATACAAGTAAATATTATCCGGCCTGTTTGAAAAATACAATCGGGGTCGGCATGGTTCCGGATAAGGAGAATGGCTATCCTTGTATAAATGAGTTCCTGTCGCTGGTGATCAATGGCTCGCAAATAAAATCATATGATCAGAATAACGAATTGATAGCTGATAGCGGGAGTAGTTTTGCGACGGCTATTACATCGGGCATAATTGCGCTGATGATTCAAAAAATGAATTTTAGTTATTCATTTGCTACGATCATTGAAAAATTGGCGGCTATGACGCAGAAAACAACCTTCATTATAACCGAAGATGGAAACCCGCCAGCATCCTTCGATCTTCCACTGCTAAAACCCGAACTTTTATTGAATTTTTTTAATGATGTTGTATGAAATATAAATACGCCCCCCTTTTTTTGTTCTTGCTTCTGTCTTGCAAAATGTTTGCACAACAACCCGAAAGGCGCGTTTTTTATGATGTGTTATATTTGAAAAGCCTTTACGACAAAGACGGGAAAATAAGGATCAGCCCGCAAAATAAGCCGCTGTTTGCTTATTATTTTAATCTCAAGAACACCACTAATGTAGATACTGTTATCAAGAAAAACCCTTTTTTTAATTTGAACGGGATTTATGAAGCTGGCGGTGCAAGCGGAGGGACAATACCCAGCCCATCCGGATTACTACAATCCATAGGCTCACTTGATGTTACCAATCTTGCCGACGGTCTTGCAAAGTTTTTAGTGGAACGAACAAAGCAGGAACTTTCCACTGCCTTTTTTTCACGGTTTAAAAAGGAGCTGGACAGTACCAGGCAGTTGCAGTTATTATTCCCGGTTACTTACAAATCACTTACAGCTATAGATGTTGAGATCTATAATTACGCCGCCTATACGGATTTGCTGCGGGAGTCATTTCAGAAAGACCTGGCACTATTACTTCCCAATGTTTCCAATTTGATTGACGACCCGTGCATGGATCAATTGTTTGCTGCCATGCCCCACGTCAGGATAATCTTCATCGATGCCTTGTATATAGCCAACGAGTTTCATGAGGGTTCGCATCCGGGGGATATTTTTCATAACTACCTGGTTAATAAAGCAGGCAATGGCACCTTAAAGCTTGTAAATGAAAATGTATATCCGGCATTGCAAGCTTTTGATCTTTTTTCACAATCATTACGGTCAAATCAGAGAGATAAATACTGGGTCGATGCCGATTCGGCGAAGATGCTGTTTAGTAACCCTGTAACTTTCCAAATCTACCTTGGTTTGCTTTATCAGCAATTGGAAAAAAAAGACATTAATTTTAAAGAGGGGTCAATGAAGCAGTTTCTGAAAGATCGTAGTGGTGACTTTTTAAAGTTTGAGGAAATTTATCAGAGTTATAACATTGAATTTATCCAAAAAGCAACAATAGTAAACAGGTATTTCATTAATTTAAAGCAACTTCAGCAAAAAGGTGAAAATACTTTTAATTACCAGGATTATTACGCGCTTTATAATTCATCACTTAATCTTTTTGAGCAATTATTGAAATCACCATTGCTTTTAAATGTCGACCCGGCCAATATTACTATACCAATGATTGACCGGAAAGACACAAAGATTGATCAGTACCTGTCATCAGCCAGGAGTCTTGGCAACGTTTACATTGATGTTTACGAAAAACAGTACCCATCGGCCATAGTTGAGCTTGGCGGCGTTTACGATAACCTGTTTATTAATAAAGTCGTTACTAACCCAATAAAACAGGATTTAGTTAGAAATCTTGCAGACAAAAAAGCAGAATATGATAAACTGCAGGATGCAGTCGTCAAGACTGCCATAAAGAAAGAAATAAATGAACTTGAAGCGAAAATTGCAGCGTTCACCGAGTGGCCGGCAATAAATAAAATGTTTATTAAATATGCCAATTTTGCCGCTGAGGTATCAAAAGCGAAAAACAGCGACGAAGTAAAAAATGCTATTGAAGCAATTGCTTTACCGGTAGGCAGTTCAACCGTTAAACGCGAGGTTATTTTTAATGTCGCTCTAAACGCCTATGTTGGCCCTTATGTAGGTGAAGAAAAAGTGCATGGCATTGATGAAAAGTATAAAGGCACATACGGGCTCTCAGCACCGGTAGGAATTTCATTTAGCTGGGGGCACCGTTTATTATTTGTTCCCACGGGCGATAAAAAATGGTCGACTTCTGTTTTTGTTTCTTTAATTGATATCGGCGCACTTGCTTCATACCGTTTTACATCCGGAAGTACCCCGGTAGCAAAAGATACCAGCGCCACTGTAGCGCAGGTGCCTAAAATTGAGCTGAAGAATATCATAAGCCCGGGTTTGTTTTTATCTGTAGGCATACCATCCACACCAATTTCAATTTCGGGTGGTTTCCAGGTTGCGCCAAATTTGCGTAGCGTTAGTTTAACAGGAGCCAATAAAGATGTGATAACTAACACTTACGGCGATAATAAGTTATATACACGTTGGTCGGTGGGGGTTTTAGTTGATATACCGATACTCAATTTGTTTACTAAAGGACGTTAACAGATTTGATCAACGGTTCGTCGGCCAACGATAAATCGAGGGCGAAGGATGGCAGCGCCATTTACAGCTTGAAATTGATAAAACTTTTACTGGAGTATCTTGTTCAGATAACGGTTCGGCGGCCGCCGCTCTTGCCGTGCATTATATTTAAAAGTTATTGCATATTGGGCTGGCATAATTAAAAAGATGATTTAACTTTAAGGCGTTCTGTTTTGATTATTTATTATCATATTTAAAACAAAACCGAATCTGATAAATTGAAAATATACAACCACTTATGCAGGAATTAGACCCCACCATTCTTCAAAAAGCAAACTCATGGCTTCAAGGAAATTATGATGCTGATGTAAAGCAGGAAATTCAAAAATTAATTGACGATAAGGCATATACCGAACTGACGGATTCATTTTATCGTGATCTGGAGTTTGGTACCGGTGGCCTTCGCGGTATTATGGGGCCGGGTTCAAACCGTATCAATAAGTATACTATAGGCGCCGCCACACAGGGATTAGCTAATTATCTGAAAAAAACCTACCCCGGCGAAAAAATCAAAGTAGCTATTGCTCATGACAGCCGTAACAATGCCGATTTCTTTTCGACTATTACGGCCGAAGTTTTTTCAGCTAATGACATTTATGTTTACTTCTTTAAGGCATTGCGTCCTACACCCGAGCTTTCATTTGCCGTGCGCCATTTAGGTTGCAAAAGCGGCGTAATGCTTACAGCATCGCACAACCCAAAAGAGTATAACGGTTACAAAGCTTATGGGGCCGATGGTGGGCAATTTGTTTCTCCGCACGATAAGGCCGTAATGGACGAGGTTGCTGCAATCAGCAGCATTGATGACATCAAATTTAACCGCGTTGATGCTAATATCGAAGAAATAGGGGAGGACATTGACGAGCTTTACCTGAGCAAGATCACTGAGCTTTCTGTTTCGCCTGATGCTATTGAACGTCAAAAAGATCTTAAAATAGTTTATTCGCCCATCCATGGTACAGGCATCACGTTGGTACCCCAAGCCCTGAAACGGTTTGGTTTTGAGAATGTGATCCTGGTTGACGAGCAAATAACTCCCGATGGAAATTTCCCAACAGTAGTTTACCCTAACCCCGAAGAAAAAGAAGCGCTTACACTTGCTCTTAAAAAAGCCCAGGATACTGATGCCGATCTGGTATTGGCAACGGATCCGGACGCAGACCGTGTGGGTATTGCTGTGAAAAATACCGATGGCGAGTTTATTCTGCTCAATGGTAACCAAACCGGCGCTATGCTGATCAATTATTTATTAAGCGCATGGGAAGAAAAAGGCAAGCTTACCGGTAAAGAATACATTGTTAAAACCATTGTTACCACAAATCTTATCGAACGCATAGCCGAAGCCAAGAATGTTACTTACTATAACACCCTTACCGGCTTCAAATATATTGGCGAGTTAATGACCCATTTTGAGGGTAAACAAACTTTTATAGGTGGCGGTGAAGAAAGCTATGGTTATTTGATAGGCGAACTGGTAAGGGATAAGGACGCTGTAGTTTCAAGCGCATTCATTGCAGAAATGACCGCTTATTACAAAGACAAAGGAAGCAGCCTTTTTGAAGCATTGATTGATACTTACGTGCAATATGGGTTTTATAAGGAAAAGCTGATCTCCCTGACTAAAAAAGGTAAAACCGGTGCCGAAGAAATTAAGGAAATGATGGAGAAATTCCGTACCAATCCTCCGGCAACCTTAGGCGGCTCAAAAGTAAGCACGCTTAAGGATTATGAAAAACGGATTGAAACTGATTTAGCAACCAATACAAGCAAACCAATTGAATTGCCTGTATCTGATGTTTTACAATTCATTACCGAGGACGGTAGTATCATCTCGGCCCGTCCGTCAGGCACGGAGCCTAAAATTAAGTTTTATTGCAGCGTGAACGGCAAACTTGATAGTAAAGAAACATACAGTGAAACAGATAAACAACTTGATGCTAAGATTGCATCAATTATGCAGGACCTCGGTGTTTAACTACGGATAATGATGTTTGAAAAAATCCCGGCCGATTGAGATCTGGCCGGGATTTTTTTTAGTATGACCTATCAGTGGTTTGTTACATCGTTTTTCTGGGGCGCCTTGGTCTGTCACCTCCAGGTGACTGATCATTATTGCTCCGGTAATTGCTTGGGCTATTATAGCTTCGGGTATTGTTAGTTCTGTCACCGGTGCCTCTATTATTGTTGTTGCCGTATCCAAATGACTTACGTGGCGGAGGAGTTTTCTTAACAAAGTCGTCGTTTATTTTTACACTTAATACCCGATCGGCAATGGGCGTACCGTCTAAGGCAATCACCGCGTTCTCGGCCCCGGTGCGGTCCTTCATTTCAAGAAATGCATATCCTTTGCATATCCTTGTTTTTTTGTCGCGTACAATTTTAATCGTTTCCACATCGCCATGTGGACCTATCATTTTAACAAGTTCCAGCTCTGTCATTTCCAGAGGAAAGCCGCCTACAAATAATTTGACCATTTATAAATTGAGATTAAGATGATAGATAACCACCGTACACAAATTTCGTTTGATTTTTTTTAAATAAAGGATGTTTTCGCGTTAAAACCAAAGTTTATTTAATAATTCGTTGTTTTCAAGTCAGTAATGGTCCTGAAGAGGCATTTTGTGACCCTTAATAATAGAACGTCATCAATACAAAACAGAAAACGACTGATATGCATCTTTAAGGAGTACTGAAGGCCGGTTGGCTGCAATTTCGTTTTCAAGGTTTTTATTGCTAAATATAGCTACCCCCATCTCGGTTTTTACCTGGTATCTCAATGACAAATTCAGTGCGGTTGTATCCCAGTTATAAATATCAGCATAAGCGTTCGGGCGCCCTGTAAATGGCCCATATGCTTTTAAGAAATAGTCCAGTATTTTATAAGCGTCAGTCATCTTAAAGAAAAGATAAATGTTCACTATTTTGTTTTTGTAAGCGCGGAAACCTATTGCATCTAATAACAAACTATCTCCCTGTATCAATGAGCTACTGTCTTTATATTGATAACGGATACAGCTGTCTGCATCGGGTTTAGCATCATTATCTAAATAGGTAAACTTACGGGCCGGAATTTGGCTAATGTCCTCACCAAGTGTCAGTCCGCTAATTCCATTGCAAAATTTTAAATACTCAACCGATCCTGGTGTTTTAGACTGTGAGAAAACCAGCGATGGTAAAAGGCAGACTGTTGCAATCAATAGGGTTTTGATGCCTGTTGTTAGAGATTCATAATATGCTTTCATAAGTCAGGTTTTACAATAATAAAAACAAGGGAGATGCCATCTTCGCCCTAAAAATTAGTTTGTATTAATTTTTACTTAAATTTTGAAAATTTGAGTTTATATAATTGAATTTATTGCAATACTTTAGTTAGTTACGCACTTCTTGTATAGAAAAGAACGCAGTAATTGAAAATACTGTCTGCTTTTGTTAACTATAGGTTAAAAACAAAGCCCGTCGTTTGAGTGGCATAGTCTCAATCTTTTTTCGGTTCGGACAGTGTAATCTCTGTTGACCAAAAAACAAAACTAAAACGCATTAGCAATGCCGTAAATCCATATATTTGAGAATATAAACCGGGGATAGGTGTGCAATTTATCTCCTAAAATGATAGCCTTGTTGGTTGCAGTTTAATTAATTTATTGCCGCATTTGATTTGCAGAAATTGTGTGTTTGATTAATCATCGGATCGGTACGCTATTTAAAAACCGTTATAACAAAAATGAAATATATCTTCTGTTTGTTTTTTTCATTAATTATTCTTTCGGCAAATGCATTCACTGATCCTAATACCTTACTCGAAGAATTAAAAACTGAAATCGCAAAAAAAAATATATATGATAGCAGTAAAGAAGCAAGGATCCGAAAATTAAAGGCATATCAATCAAATCTTTCGCAAACCAATTATGATGCGCGGTTTGATACCTGGGACAAGCTTTACACCGAATACAAATCATATCAGTTTGATTCAGCGTATGTTTATGTCGATAAAATGATATCGCTAAGCAAGGTAACAGCTAATAAACCAAAGGAGTATTATAGTTATGTAAGGATGGCTTTTATTCTCCTGTCGTCGGGGATGTTTAACGAAACCTTTGACTATTTACGAAAAGTAAATGTAAAAGCCCTAAGCAATGCCGATAAAGTTGATTACTATTTCTTTTTAGGCAGGTGCAATTATGACCTGGCGAATTACAGTAATGACAAATATTTTAGCCCCGATTATATTAAGGCCGGCAATAAATACATTGATTCGGCGGTCTCGTTTTGCGGCAACGACCATATAATGCATACTTATTTACTTGGTTTGAAGGATTACCAGGAAAAGAATTACGGAGAAGGACGCTTACGGTTTAAAAAATTACTGGAGAAAGATATGCCAATTTCCATGCACTTGCGGGCAATGGTCTCATGCTCGTTAGGAGCAATCTGTCTTGAAGATAACGAAAGGCAGGAAGGCCTTAATTTGATGATGAGGGCTGCTATAGCCGATATCAAATCATCAACCCGTGAAACGGTTGCGCTTTATACGCTGGCAGAACTGTTGTATAAACAGGGCAACATCAAAGATGCTTACAGTTTCATTCAATTGGCAAAAGCTGATGCCGACTTTTACGGAGCCCGGCAGCGTAAAATACAAATTGCTTCAATTTTACCATTAATAGCAGCAGCCGAGCTTAATAATACCGAGCATCAAAAAAACCGCTTCCTGGTGTTCCTGTTAATTATTACTGCGCTTGCATTGCTGGTTGTCTTTTTCCTGGTGATGATCATTAACCAATTAAAAAAGTTGAAGGTTAAAGAAGCAATAATTGAAGGGAAAAATGTGCAATTAAACCACATAAACGCGAAACTAATTGAAGATGCAAAAATTAAAGAGGAATATATCGGACAGTTTTTTAAAGCCATTTCGGGATATATCGTTAAGCTCGAAAATTTGAAAATCTCTATTGATGCCAAGCTCTCGATGAAGAAGTATGATGCCATTCATACTTTTGTAAATAATATTGATATTAAAAAAGAAAGAGAGAGCTTGTATTACAGCTTTGATCATATTTTTTTAAAGATCTTCCCTAACTTTATTACGGTATTCAATAGCTTGTTTGCCGAGAAAGATCAGATCTGGCCCGACGAAGATGAAGTATTAAATACCGATCTTCGCATATTCGCGCTTATAAGGATGGGTATTGCTGATAATGAAACTATTGCCAAAATATTGGAATATTCTGTCAATACAATCTATGTTTACAAAATGAGGATCAAAGCCAAATCGTTGCACCCGGATCAATTTGAACAACGGATTATGGATATTAAGGCTTTTGATTACGAGTGATTTGTTTAGAAAATACACCCTCGCCACCCTGTAAAATACCCGAATCTTACAGGGTGTGTAGCAAAAAAAGTATTATAAATGATTAAAAAAACATTATATTTTTCGTCGCTATTTTTTTTATAACTATTTGTTTTTCAATGCATTGAATTTAAAAAACATCGAAAAAAATTATAAAATTATTAAAATGGACTCTTTTTACCTTTACCGCACCGGACAAGTCTTTTTCTGAGTTTATTTATAAGTAAATTGCATCAGAATTTAACCTGTAATAATTGTAAACCATTACATTTTTAAACGATCAGTCATTGTTAACCTTTTCCTGTGCTCCCCTGCTAACCTGCCGGTACGGGCGATGTTTGCATGACCTGTGTGCGTATACTTCGGTATTATTTATTATGATAAACCCGAAACCATATTAGCATGATTTCGTATAAATGTTCGGGATCTCTTTTTACGGATTAAAAACTAAACCCAAACAACAACCAATTTCAACTAAATCTCAAGTTTTATGCAAATTAAACATTTACTCAACGTATGTTTCTTTGCTGTTTTTCTCTTTTTGATGGAGCCTGCTATGGCCCAAAATAAGATAATAACAGGTAAAGTAACCGACAAAAAAGATGGCTCCCCTTTAATAGGAGTATCGGTAGTAACTGCTGTAGGTGCCCAGGGTGGCGCCATAACAGCAACAGACGGATCGTACAAAATTTCCGTTCCGGCAAATACCCCAAGTCTTACTTTTACTTATGTTGGTTTCCTGAACGCAACTATTCCATTAAACGGTCGGACTTCTGTTGATGTGCAGATGGAAGAAGCGAATCGTGCGCTGAACGAAGTTGTAGTTATCGGTTACGGTACTCAAAAAGTTAAAGATGCAACGGGTTCGGTAGCCTCATTGAGCACAAAAGATTTTAACAAAGGCGTTATTTCAACTCCTGATCAATTACTTCAGGGCCGTATTTCGGGCGTACAGGTTACACCATCAAGCGGCGAACCGGGTGCTGGGGCTACAATCGCAATACGTGGTGCTGGTTCTATTCGTTCAGGCGATGGCCCGCTTTATGTAGTTGATGGTGTTCCATTGGATAACGGTGGAGGTACAAGCAGTGGTTATGGTGTTGGAGCAGGTAGCTCATCTGCACGCAACCCGCTGGCTTTCTTGAACCCTGCTGATATTGAAAACATTTCTGTGTTAAAAGATGCGTCCTCGGCTGCTATTTATGGTTCACGTGGTGCTAATGGTGTAATTTTGATAACCACTCGTAAAGGGCGTAAAGGTCAGGGTATCCAATTTTCATCAAATACAAGTGTTTCAAGCACTGCAAAGCGTTATGACGTACTTGGCAGGGATGCGTTTTTGAAAGCAGTAGCTGCAGTTGGTGCTAATGCGGGTCCGGTAGCTGATGGAGGTATTGATTATGGTGCCAATACCGACTGGCAAAAACAGATATTCCGCAGTCCGATATCGCAGAACTATAACTTAAGCCTGGGTGGCGCAAGCAAAGATAATACTGCAAGTTACCGTGCCTCCTTTGGCTATGACGACCAGCAGGGCATCGTGAAAAATTCAGGCCTTAAACGTTTAAACGGACGTATTAATGCTTCCAAATCATTTTTAAACGATAGGATCAAGTTAGATCTCCAGTCAACCTATTCAAATGTTAAAAACCAGTATGCCCCGATTACTAATAATGCCGGTTTTAACGGAAGTTTAGTGGGTGCAGCTATACAGCTAAACCCAACGGCCCCGGTATTTGACTCACAAGGAAGATATTTTAACCTTAACGGCTATAACGATGCTGGTTACCCTAACGGTAACAGTTTCAGGAACCCGGTATCATTATTAAATCAGATAGATGACAGGGATAATATAAACAGGTTTTTGAATAACCTTACACTTACCTTGAAGTTATTTGAAGGTCTTTCATATAAGGGCAATTTTGGAGCTGATATATCAAGGGGATTAAGAAAGACTTTTTATGATCCTAAAATTGTTGGCTATACAGATGCTATTGGTATCAGGCAGATAAACTTCCCGTCGCCAACAGGTAATGGTACTGCTATCCTTACACATAATGAGTTAACAAATTACACAACCGAACATACCTTAAACTATGACAAGAAGTGGAAGGATGGAAGCTCGCTTACAGCTTTGGCCGGTTATTCATACCAGACTTTCAAAAACTTTAACCGTAACGAATTTGGTTTCGGCACATCAACTGCCGGTGTATTAGTTAAAAATTATGATGATTTTAAAACTCATCTTCCTTATCCGGTTGGCGATAGCTCGAGCTATAAACTACAATCATACTTTGCTCGTGTAAATTACTCTTATAAAGACCGTTACATTATTACTGGTACAATTAGAAGGGACGGTTCATCACGCTTTGGGGCTAACCATAAATATGGTAACTTCCCGGCTTTGGCTGTAAAATGGCGTATAACCAATGAAAGCTTCATGCCTAAAGATGGTTTATTTGATGATCTGAGCCTTAGGTTAAACTATGGTAAAACCGGTAACCAGGAAATTCCTGCGTACGCTTCATTACCTGTGCAGCAATTACAGGATTTTCCAGGTAATGCAGTTGCTCCGTTATACCAGGCTAATCCCGATTTGAAATGGCAAACTAACACCACTTATGGGGCAGGTCTCGATTTCTCAATCATAAAGGGACGATTAACGGGTTCGGTTGATTATTTCAACAAATCAATTAAAGATTTGCTTTTCTTCCAGGATATTGCGCAGCCAACGTTTTCTTCGAGAATTTATAAAAACCTGGACGGTGACGTAATCAATAAAGGTGTCGAAGTAGGATTAAACCTTGCTGCTATACAGAGCAAGGACTTTAATTGGGATGTTGCTTACAACATGACTTTTATAAGCAATACGCTTAAAAACTTCAAAAATTATATTGTTACGGGTAATATCGACGGACAAGGCCTTTCTGGCGCTTATTCGCAATTAATTACCAACGGCGTCCCGCTATATACCTTCAACGTTCCGAATTATAAAGGGCTTGACGCAAATGGCTTTAGTATCTATCCTCAGGGTGTCGATGTTTCTTCACTGCAAGGAAGCCCTAACCCTAAATTCACTGCTAGCTTAACCAATAACTTTAATTATAAAAACTGGAGCTTAAGCTTCTTCCTAAATGCCGCTACAGGCTTCTATATTTACAACAACACCGCAAACGCATTCTTTTACAAAGGCAACCTTGTTAGTGGTCGTAACGTAACAAAAGAAGTAGCAGCAACCAATGAAAACCCGCTTAACTCTGGTGAGGTATCAACCCGTTTTCTTGAAAAAGGTGATTTTTTAAGATTAAGCAATGCCACCTTAGGGTATACCTTCCCGCTTAAATCTAAGGCGATAAAAACTTTAAGGGTATCATTTACAGGGCAGAATTTATTCCTGATCACCGGTTACTCTGGTTTGGATCCGGAAATTAACACAGATAAACAACGTAATGACGTGGCTTCAAAGGGTATCGACTATACTTCTTACCCCAAAGCCCGTATATTCACTTTAGGTTTAAACGCAGGCTTTTAATAACATGAAAATGAAAAATATAACATCACGAGCAGCTCTTTGTAGCTTAGTTCTGATAACCGCAGCCGGTTGTGCAAAACTGGATGAAAAACTTTACGGATCGAAATCGTTATATGGTAACAATGCCGGATCGGCCGAATTGAATGGTGTTTACACACAATTATATGGACAAACTGATCAAGCCAATACATATGCCCTACAGGAACATCCAACGGATGAAATGATGGGTCCTACCCGCGGTACTGACTGGGGCGATTTTGGTACATGGCGTAAATTGCACACTCATACCTGGACACCTACCCACAACCAGGTAAATGATACCTGGGACCAGCTAAATATTGGTGTATTCCGTGCAACACAGGTAATCTCAAAGGCAACCGATAACAATATCAAAGCACAGGCAAGCTTTTTACGAGCCTACTTTATGTTCCAGGTGGTTGATTTGTACGGACAGCAACCAATGCGTGATCCTGATGCGCCAACCTCATCCATTCCTACAGTTATGAAACGGGCAGAAGCAACTGATTTCATCATCAAAGATTTGGAATTTGCCGAAGCTAACCTGGCAGCCACTACCGCAAATATTGGTGTTGCTAATAAAGCGGCAGCTCAGGCACTGTTAGCAAAAGTTTATCTAAACAGGGCGGTTTATGCCGCAACCACAGTTGGTGGTCCGTTTACATTTGCTAAGGCAGATATGGATAAAGTGATAGAATATGCCAACAAGGTTACTGCGGCAGGATATACTTTGGAGCCGGCCGGCAAATATTTCCAGGATTTTGCATGGGATAACTCAGAACAATCACATGGAAACATATTTGGCTTCTACAATACAGCTACGTCTTCTCCTGCACCTGCCAAAAACCGCTGGAGGATGGGCCTTCATTATAACCAAACTCCGGATGGTTGGAACGGTTTTACCACACTGGCCGATTTTTATAACTCATTTGAAGCTACCGACGAACGCCGTGGAGTAGATTATCCGGGATTAACTGATAAAGTTGGTTTAAGGGCAGGCTTTGCTGTGGGACAACAATATGGCCCTGGTCACAAAGCTTTAACACAACGTAGTGGCAAGCCTCTCATTTTTACACCGGATGTTAACCTTAACTTTTCAACCGAAGCTCAAGGGATTAGGGTATTTAAATATTTCCCTCAACCAAAAGCTGATAACACAGTTAACGATGATAATACATCTAATGACTATGTGATTTTGCGTTACGCTGACGTGGTGCTTGAAAAAGCCGAAGCCATTCTGCGTGGGGGGACCGACCCATTGGGTCAAACAGCCCTGCAGCTTGTTAACTCTGTCCGCGTTCCACGTGGTGCTACTGCCATGGCAACAGTTGATCTGACCGCCATGCTTGCCGAAAGAGGCCGTGAGCTTTACTGGGAAGGCTGGAGAAGGAATGACCTGATCCGCTTTGAGAAATTTAACGATCCGGTTGATCAGCGCCCGGCCAAAACAGATAAAAGCAAAACAATTTATCCAATTCCTCAGCGTGCGGTTGATACTAACCCTAATCTTAAACAAAATCCAGGTTATTAATAATTGAGATTTATTTGATTGAAAGGAACGTAGCGGAAATTTCCGCTACGTTTGTTTTTTCGCAAAGTATATGCAACCAAAAATACCCCTGTTTCTGCTTATCTTGATCCTTACTATTTTTTGCGCCTGTAATGGGGCGGATAAACAAACCCTGTTTACCGAGCAAAATAATGAAGCCATCGGCATCAATTTCGCTAATCAGCTCAATGACCAGGATCGTACCAATGTGTTTACCTTTCGTAATTATTACAATGGAGGCGGGGTTGCCATTGGCGATGTCAATAATGATGGCCTGAATGATGTTTATCTGACATCAAACATGGGCGGCAATCAACTTTATATAAATAAGGGAAATTGGAAATTTGAAAATATAGCCGATAAGGCAGGGGTTAAGGGTACTAAATACTGGAGCACCGGGGCTACTATGGTTGATATTAATGGCGACGGCTGGCTTGATATTTACGTTTGCCACAGCGGTAATGCTCGCGGCAACGAAAAGGGTAATGAACTATTTATTAATCAGCACGATGGTACGTTTAAAGAAGAAGCCCAAAAGTATGGCCTGGTAGATAATGGATTATCCACCCAGGCCATTTTTTTCGACTATGATAATGACGGCGATCTGGACTGCTTTGTACTAAATAATTCTTTCAGGCCCATAGAGTCGTTTGATTTTAGTAAAAATCTGCGTGCCGTTGTTGATGAGTTGGGTGGTGCCCGTCTTTATCGCAATGATGGCGGCCATTTTACTAACGTAACCAAAGAAGCGGGCATATATTCAAGTGATATAGGTTTCGGTTTAGGCGTTTCTGTCGCCGATATCAACCAGGATGGATATCCTGATATCTATGTCTCCAATGATTTTTTTGAACGCGATTATCTTTATATCAACCAAAAAGACGGAACTTTTAAAGAAGATATTCAAAATGAAACCGGGCACTTGAGCCTGGCCTCAATGGGATCGGATATTGCCGATATCAATAACGATGGGCAGTATGATATTTTTACTACAGAGATGCTGCCTGAAGGCGATCAGCGATTAAAAAAAATGACCTCGTTTGAATCGTATGATGTGATCAAAGCCAAGCAGCGCGATGGCTATTATAACCAATACATGCAAAACTGCCTGCAGGTGCGTAATAGCGATGGTACGTTCTCCGAAACCGCTTTCTATTCGGGCGTAGCTGCAACGGATTGGAGCTGGGGGGCGCTGATGTTTGATATGGATAACGATGGTTGGAAAGATATTTTTGTATCAAACGGTATTTATAAAGACCTGACGGATCAGGATTATATCGAGTTTTTGGGCAATCGCGATAACATGGCCAAAATAGCCGAAGGCCGGAAGAAATTTGATTATAAAGATTTTACTGATAAAATGGCTTCATCGCCTTTGTCTAACTATGCCTATCTGAACAATCACAACCTTACTTTTACCAATAAATCAACTGATTTTGGTTTGGATAAGCCTGGGTTTAGTAATGGCTCGTCATATGCCGATCTGGATAATGATGGGGATAATGACCTGATTATAAATAATGAGAATGCTCCCGTTTCTATCTTTAAAAATAATGCCGAAAAAAATGGGAACCACCACATTCAAATAAAATTAAAAGGGACAGGCCTGAATACTTTTGGAATAGGTACTACGGTAAAAGCGTTTATGAAGGGCAGTTCGCTAATTTATTATAATCAGCCTACACGTGGTTTTCAAAGTTGCACATCGCCCAATTTACTTACAATAGGTATAGGTAAATACAAATCTATTGATTCTGTCCAGGTGATTTGGCCGGGTAATACTTATCAATTGCTAAAGAACGTAAACGCGGATAAAGTTTACACAGTTAAGCAAACCGATGCCGCCTTGAAATATAACTGGACAAAGCCTGCTGTTAAAACACTATTTGCCGATGTTACCAAATCAATATTTGACAGCATTCCTAAGCATAAGGAGGATGATTTTATCGATTTCGACAACGAGCGCCTGATGCTCCAGATGCTATCGACAGAAAATCCGTATATGACTACTGGTGATGTTAATGGCGACGGGCTGACTGATTTTTATTTCGGAAGTTCAAAAAACAGCTTTGCCAGTATCTATATCCAACAAAAGGACGGCAGGTTTAAACAAACCATTCCCGAAGATTTTAAAAAGCAGGAATACCTGGAAAATGCCGGAGCTGTTTTTGGCGATTTTGATGGCGATGGCGACCAGGACCTGATTATAGGAGTAGGAGGTAATGCGGATGAAGCCGAAACACCAGTGTATAATCCGCGTTTTTTTGTGAATGACGGCAAAGGGAATTTTCATAGGGACCCTGAGAGAACACTCCATGCAACTGTTAATGCCTCGGTCATTATTTCGGCCGATTATGATGGCGATGGCAAGGCCGATCTTTTTGTTGGGGGCAGAAGTGTGCCCGGGCTTTACGGATGTTCGCCGCAATCATTTGTTTTTCATAATGAAGGTAACGGGCATTTTACCGATGTGTCAAAATTGGTATTGGGCACGGATACAAGGCTCGGTATGGTAACAGCAGCCCAATGGGCTGATATTGATCATAACGGTTCCCCCGATTTGATAATTGCCGGTGATTGGATGGGGATTAAGATCTTCAAAAACAACAAAGGGAAATTTGCTGAAGATAAACAATTGGCCAATTACAAAGGTTGGTGGAGCAGTCTTGAAATTGCTGATGTGGATGGCGATGGCACTCTTGATATTATAGGTGGAAACATCGGCCTTAACTCAAAATTCAGGGCTTCGTTTAAGCAGCCGATGGAAATTTTTGTAAAGGATTTTGATAATAATGGCACAAAAGAATGTGTAACTTCCATGTATAAAAGTGATGGAGTAAACTATGTTTTTCATATGAAGCCGGATTTAGTAGGCCAGATGCCAATTTTCAAAAAGCGTTTTCTGCGCTATATTGACTATGCGGGCAAACCATTTGACGAGGTATTTCCTGCTGATATGCTTGAGGGCGCCGAAAAGCACCAAATGAATTTCCTGGCTTCGGCTGTATTTTTTAATAAAGGCGGAAAATTTATTTGTAAACCACTGCCTGCTGATGCACAGTTATCTATGATAAATACTATTTTGTGTGCAGATTTTGATAATACCGGAGCTGTGAAGATCATCTTAGGAGGCAACTTTTACGGCTTTAAACCCGAAGTTGGCCGGCTTGATGCTAATCGGGGGCTTGTTTATCAATATACAAAAAATGGGTTTGCTTATTTTCCTGCTGCCAAAACGGGCCTCAATTTAAACGGGCAGGTACGCTCATCGTTAGGTATAAGAAATGCATCCGGTAAAAATTATTACCTGTTTGGCATTAATGATGAACCGCTTAAAGCTTATGAACTACGTTAACATCGATTTAATGCTGCTTGCCAAATATATTCTTAGATATTTCTTTATTCTTCTTTGTATTGGTGTGATCGGCTTGTCTTCTTGTAAACCCCAAAAGGCCGGAGAAGGTGTATTTAAATTACTCCCAGCTAATGAAACGGGAGTAACCTTCGAAAACAGGAACATAGTATCCGATTCGGTTAATGTATTAGATTATCTGTATTTCTACAACGGCGCCGGCGTAGCTACCGCTGATTTTAATAACGACGGCTTGCCCGATCTTTATTTCGTATCAAACCAGGGTCGTGATAAACTTTACCTTAACAAAGGAAGGATGAAGTTTGAAGACATCACCGATAAAGCGGGCGTTGCAGGTACCGGGAATTGGAAAACCGGTGTAACTGTAGTTGATATCAATGGCGATGGATTTAAAGATATCTACGTAAGTGTGGTGTCAGGTTATAAAACCTTTAAAGGTAAAAATCAGCTTTACATCAATAACGGTAATTTAACTTTCACCGAAAGCGCGGCCAAATACGGGCTTGATTTTGCAGGACTTTCTACCCAGGCTTCTTTTTTTGATTATGATAAGGATGGTGACCTGGATATGTTCCTGCTTACGTCATCAGTTCATAGCAATGATACCTATGGAGATTCAACCCAAAGGTTTAAATACAGCCATGATGCCGGCGATCATCTTTTCAGGAATGACAATGGTCACTTTACCGATGTAACGGCGGGTTCAGGTATTTATTCGGCGCCGATTGGTTACGGCTTAGGTGTAAGTGTAGGTGATTTGAATAACGATGGCTGGGATGACCTTTATATAAGTAACGACTTTTTTGAGCAGGACTATTACTACGTCAACCAGCATAACGGCATATTTAAGGAAGAGTTAAAAAGTGCGTTCGGACATACCAGTCTTTTTTCAATGGGGAACACTATCAGTGATATCAACCAGGACGGCCATTTGGATGTGCTTAGTACCGACATGCTTCCGGAAGAGATGAAGGTGTTACGATCGACCAT
This sequence comes from Mucilaginibacter sp. R-33, assembly GCF_049949235.1. Taxonomy (NCBI): domain Bacteria; kingdom Pseudomonadati; phylum Bacteroidota; class Sphingobacteriia; order Sphingobacteriales; family Sphingobacteriaceae; genus Mucilaginibacter; species Mucilaginibacter sp. R-33. The sequence continues at coordinate 2,105,535 of NZ_CP188089.1, read as the reverse complement.
CAACGACGAACCTTTGGATATTTATAACCAGGAAGTTAACGCCGGGTATTACTATCAATATTCAAAAAATTGTATGCAGTTGAACGTAGGCAACGGCAATAAGTTTGTCGACCTGAGCTTGTACGGCGGGAATTCTGCTACAGATTGGACATGGTCGCCACTGGTGCAGGATTTTGATATGGACGGAAAGAAAGATATGTTCTTCTCCAACGGTATTAAACGCCGTCTCAACGATATGGATTACCTGAAATACCTTGGTGACCCTATGGTTATGCAGGCATATAAACAAAATCGCGTTTTTGACAAGGACAAGATCAACAGAATGCCTGAAGGCGGCGTACATAATTACTTTTATCACGGTGAGGATAAATTGAAATTTACAGATGTTTCTAACGGCAACGATATGCAGCGGGCATCTATATCGGCAGGATCTGTTGCCGTTGATTTAGATAATGATGGTGATTTGGATATTGTGACCAACAATATGGATGAGCCGGCATATATCTATAATAATACCACAATGGAGGGCCGCAAAGAAAGCAAGCCGGGCTATCTTAAATACACTGTAAAATATAACCTTTTAAACCGTGATGGCATCGGTACTAAATTTTTCCTTAAGTCAAAGCATCATCTCGATCACCAGGAAATACAAACCAGCAACGCGTACGAAAGTAATTTGAATAACGAGTTGCTTTTCACATTTGCCCCTGACGATAAACCAGAATCGTTGTTAGTTGTTTGGCCAGACAATAGCTATGAAGTGGTCAATGATTTTAGGCTCGGTCAGAAAACTACTTTAAGATATAACCCTCAAGCAGTTGAAAATAGTAAACCTATAGCTGAGGCTATTGGAGCTTTCATCAGCGATAGGAAGCAGTTTGACAGCAAATCTATACAAGCAAAGCTTTTAGCCAACGTTAAAACTTTCGACACTCCCGACTTTAATTATTATTCGCTTTTGCCGCACACCTATTTACAGCACACCCCCGCAGTTGCTGTAGCTGATGCCAATAATGATGGCATTGATGATATTTATGTAGGAGGTATAGCCGACGAAGAAAAATACATACTTGCAGGTGATAAATCGGGGGGATTTACCAAAGTTAAAGTGTCACTATTTGATCAGGATAAATATGCTGCGGATGAGCAGGCTGCATGGGCTGATGTAAATAACGATGGTAGGCCCGATCTGATCGTGATCAGTGCTAACCATCCTTTCCAGGAAACAGAGAAATTGGTACAGCCACGGTTATATCTCAATAAGGGCAATTTCCAGTTTGAATATCAGCGTTTACCAAAGCTTAATTACCAGGCAGCAAAAATTACGCTGTTTGATTTTAACGGAGATGGGCTGAACGATATTTTATTTACCAGCGCCGTTTCATTTAAGGATTATACAGCGACTGTTCCTTCCTCAATATTGATTAATAAAGGCACTGGAAAGTTTGAAATAAGTCACGACAAGGCTTATAATCAAATCACGAACCTGCAATATGTCACTAGTATAACAACTGCTGATATCGATCATAATGGCAAGCCCGATCTGCTGATTACAGCCGAGTGGCAGCCCGTTTACATTTTCCTGAATGATGGAAAAAAATTAAATCGTTTTTCATCACCGGTTTTGGATAAGGAAAAGGGCTGGTGGCAGTCGGCTATAATAAGCGATATGGATGGCGACGGCAAGGCCGACCTTATTGCCGGTAATTGGGGATTGAATAACAAATATAATGTTACTGCTGATCAGCCGCTGTATGCCTATAATACCGATTTGGACAAGGATGGTAAAAACGATTTGATATTATCATATTTTTATAAAGGTCTCTATTTCCCTTTTCGTCCCAAAAATGATTTGGAGCAGGAACTTCCATATCTCAAAAAAGAATGGCTTAGTTATCAAAAAATGGCTGACAAAACCACCACTGAGGTATTTAAGGACAAACTGGATGACAATGATCGTTTAAGTGTGAACCAGTTCAATAGTATTTTTGTGAGCGATGTATTGCATTCTGCTTCGATTACTGCACTGCCATTTCTTTATCAGCAGGCTCCAATTAAATCGATGCTAAAATATAACAATGGCGACATATTGTTGAACGGAAACTTTTGGGGTGTTGTTCCCTATGAAGGAAAGTACGATGCACTCGGCCTGGCTGGCTTACACTACAACAAAGAGCAAAAGCAATTTGATCCGCCGACATACTATGTTAACGGTGCAATCAACTCACAGGAAGTCAATTATCTGGTGCCAGTGAAAACAGCAACTAACCTGAATACTTACCTTGCGGTTACCTATGATGGCCGGGTAATGTTATTAAGTAAATAATCACGGTTATAGTATCGGATAATATATTTTAGTTATCCATTTTGAGGTGTCCTTTTGTGCCAGTCTATTGGTAACAAGCGATTGAAACGGCATGGCAGGTGATATCAACCTATGATCTTTCAGGTATATCTTCACTTGCGCCAGGGCATTGTTAACCGTATTTTGTCCGCCACGTACATCGGCCACCAATAAATTCCCCCCCTTAGGTATGTTGTTTATACTTGTTTTTTGAAAAGGAGTGATCGTTTTGTTGATTGGCAGGGCAACATTTACCTGGTATTCATGTTCATCCGTTTGGGTAACGTTAAGCATGGGGAAGTTTGTTTGTTTAGCCCCTTGGCCGACGGCCTGTTCTTGCAGGGTTTTAATGGTGCTATAAATAGCTTGCAATGAAGGATATTCCGGATATGTATTAGCTGAAGCGAGCAAAACTGTGTCTTTGGCATGGTTTAAGTAGATCCTATAGCCATATGCGTTTCTTTCATCCTCAAGGAAATGTTTAAGGTTTAGTAAAATTTCCGCAACCCGGTTTTCGACATCTTTGGTTTTGAAATAATTAGTTATCCGTGATAAAAATTGGGTGTTATTCTCATCAACAGCATCCCATTTAAATTTGACAGAACCTTCGGCGTCGGCAAAATAGCTTATTTTGCCGCTAAAGGTCAGGTTATCTTTTTTCAATTTAAGATAGGTACTGCTATTGGTCATTTTATCGATACCGATCTTTGTACCTTTAAAATTGTATTGCCTGTACCCGGTTTTGGTGCCGGGCCACCATTTATTCCATCCACTTTCTGTGGTCAGGAATTTTCCGGCAATAACATCGGAGGTATCAATTGACAGGTCCTGTGCTATAACAGGTTTTTCGGGGAGCAAAATATACGCTGCTGCAATAATTACGATAATGGTGAGTACAATAAAAAAGATCTTCTTCATTTAGTTTATAAAAGACGGATACCGGGGGGATAAATTTAATAATATCAGATGGATTAACAGGTGTATTTTGTTATAAAACATGTCGCCGTTTGATTAAATAAAAAAAGTACCCGACCAGCCTAAAAAACTAACAAAAATATGCAGTAACATACTAAAAAAAGCCTATATTGGCTGTTGATCAATCAAAAAGCGGGCGGCTTTTTTCCGATATCTCCACCCGGTTTTTAACCTATTTATAATTTATGAGATCCTTTTTATTTTGCCTTGCCGGTGTATTATTTTTATTCGCATCCTGTAAAAAGCCCTACTATAAAAAAGTACTCCACGATCCCGAACTTTATCGTATAACCGTAAAAAAACTTAATGATATTGTACTGGAAAATAACTTTCCGCCGGTTACAGCTTCCCGTAATTATGTATATGCTAATATAGCGGCATATGAAGTTATAGCTTCCGGCGATCCTGAGCATTTTAGATCTTTAGCCGGGCAAATCAAACACTTACCGGCCGTACCCAAAGCATCAAAAGATACTGCTGTTGATTACCAGTTTGCTTCGTTGCTTGCCTTTTGCACAGTTGGCAACGCGGTAACATTTCCGGAAGGTAGCATGGATCAGTATGTTGATGAGCTTAAAAAGAAGGCCAAAGATGCAGGTATGCCGTCGGCTTTGTTTGAGGGCTCTGTAAACTACGCTGATAAAGTCGCCAAATTTATATTGAAGTGGAGCAAAGGTGATCACTATGCCCAAACCCGGTCGGCAAGTAAATACACGGTAAAACAGCTGGATGGTCGTTGGATTCCTACGCCGCCCATGTACGCGCAGGCCCTTGAGGCCCATTGGGGTGAGATCAGGCCCATGGTGCTGGATTCCACAGCCCAATTTATACCGCCCGACCCACCGGCCTTCAATGTTAAAGACCATAATAGTCCGTTTTATAAACAAGCGCTTGAGGTAAAACAAATAGTTGACAGCTTAACCAAAGAAGAGAAACACCAGGCAGATTTTTGGGACGATAATGCTTTTAAACTTAATGTAGTTGGCCATGCATCGTTTGCAACCAAGAAATTTTCCCCAGGGGGGCACTGGATGAATATTACTGCAATCGGTACAAGAAGTAAAAAGTTTGATTTTGGAACCACAGTAAGCGTTTATACCGAAACTGCCATTGCCCTGTTTGACGGCTTTATTAATTGCTGGTACCTTAAATACCGCTCAAATTACGTTCGCCCCGAAACCATAATTACCAAATATATGGATGCCGAATGGCGCCCATATATTCAAACGCCTCCATTTCCGGAATATAGTAGCGGCCATGCCGTAATTTCCGCAGCCGCGGCCGAAGTACTTACCAATAGGATTGGTGATAATTTTGCCTATACAGATTCGTCAGAAATGGAGTTTGGGATCGATCCGCTTTCTTTTAAATCATTTCGGGCGGCCGCGAAATCGGCAGGAATGTCAAGGGTAATGGGAGGGATCCATTTTAAAAATGCCTGTATTGTTGGCAATAAACAAGGCGCCGAGATTGGGCAACTGGTGGTAAAAAAGCTACAATTAAAGGTTAAGTAGTATTTTAATTATTTTACTTAGATAGTTATTTTGAATAAGATATTTAAATTTAGTTTCCTTTTTGCTTTGCTGGTACCGGTTGTGTCTGAGGCGCAAAGCATCGATCCATGGAAAATTAAAGCCGACAAAATTGATCCCGCAAACTATTACGGAATTACCGTAGCCAACGGGATGATTGGGATAGTATCAGCACCGGAGCCTTTCAAGGTTAAAAATGTAGTACTGGCCGGCGCCTATGATCTGTACGGCAGGGGACGGGTAAGCAATTTCCTGAACAGCTTTAACCTGCTTAATATGTACCTTGAAATAGATGGCAGGCGCATCGATGCCAAAAGTATCAGCAATTTTAAGCAGGAACTGGATATGCAACGCGCCGCCTTCACTACTACTTTTGACTATGCCGATAAAGCGACCGTAAAATATACTTATTACTCACTCCGTCAACTGCCCTTTACCGTTTTGATAGACGTTTCGGTAACAGCGAAACAGGCTATCAACATTACTTCGGCCTGTGTAATGGAAGCGCCCGATGCGCTTAAAGAAGTGCAGAATTATTATAATGAAATCGACAGACCGCATGTAACCATTAGTTTGCTTACCTCAACGGCAAAGAGCCCTACAGATAAAATGCAGTTATGTGCATCTACTTCGTTCTTATTCAGTGAACCGCATGGACAAGAGCCGCGCATTATTCATGAAATGTGGGACAACAACATGCACCTTATGAAGTTTAGCAAAGCGATAGCTGCAGGGCAAACTTATAATTATGCGGTAACTGGTTCGTCTATAACTTCAGCCCACCATGCCGACCCGCTGAATGAAGCCGAACGACTCACCATTTTTGCCAAACTGGAAGGTCGGGATAGGCTAATTAAATTTCATAACAAGGCTTGGGATGACCTGTGGACTAGCGATATCCAAATTGAGGGTGATGAGCAGTCACAGCAGGATGTTCACAGCATGTTATATCATTTATATTCATTCTCGAGGGCTGGTACAGCATACTCACCCTCACCTATGGGACTTTCAGGGTTGGGTTACAATGGCCACGTTTTTTGGGATTGTGATGTTTGGATGTATCCGGCTATGCTGATTTTACACCCCGACATTGCCAAATCAATGGTTGAATACCGGTTTGAACGATTGGATGCCGCGCGTAAAAATGCTTTTTCGCATGGTTATAAAGGAGCGATGTTCCCCTGGGAAAGCGCTGACAGCGGGGTAGAGGAAACACCGGTTTGGGCATTGAGCGGTCCCTTTGAGCACCACATTACTGCGGATGTAGCGCTGGCCGCGTGGAATTACTATTGCGTAACCCAGAATAAGCAATGGTTAAAAGAAAAAGGCTGGCCGATACTTTCAGCCACTGCCGATTTTTGGGCAAGCAGAGTTGAACGCAATGGGCCCGGTCATTACGATATTAAAAACGTAGTTGCGGCAGATGAATGGGCCGAGAATATTGACAACAATGCTTTCACCAACGCCGCAGCAAAAGCCAACTTGCTAAATGCTACCGCTGCTGCCAAAATCCTGGGAGAAAAGGCCGATGCCGATTGGGTAAATGTTGCTCAAAACATCCCGATCCTGAAGTTGGATAACGGCGTTACCAGCGAACATGCTTCTTACAAAGGTGAAGGAATTAAACAGGCTGATGTTAACTTGTTGGCTTATCCGCTTAAAACAATAATCGATCCGGCACAAATAAAAAAAGACCTTGAATATTATGAAACCCGTGTACCTAACGAAGGTACTCCTGCCATGACCCAGGCCGTTTTTGCTTTATTATACTCGCGGTTGGGCAATGGCGATAAGGCATTTCACTTTTTTAAGGATGCTTACGAACCTAATCTCAACCCGCCATTCCGGATAATTGCCGAAACAAAAGGCGGGACCAATCCGTATTTTGCTACAGGTGCAGGTGGCATTATTCAAAGCTTGCTGATGGGTTTTGGTGGTTTGGATATTACACCGACCGGTATAGTGCAAGTTAAAAGCAAGTTGCCTGTTAACTGGAAATCATTGAAAATTACAGGTGTGGGGATGAATAAGGCTACTTATACAATAAAGTAACTGCTTTATAACTTTATACATTATGCCCTTTTAATCTCCTGCACTAGAGAGAACGAATTGGCGATTGGAAGACTTACAAAGTTTTTAAAACTTCGTAAGTCTGGCTTCTGAAACTACTTTTACCAGGTAGTTAGTTCTGAACTTCTGCAGGTGCCTTTTCTAACTGCTGAGTATCGATATGATACCTGTTAACTAAATGCAGCAGTACCCCATTCGTCCAGCCGAAACCATCCTGAAGCGGGTATTCGCCGCCGCCTGCTGTCAATTGGGTATCAACCACGTTATACTTTTCAAGCAATTTGCCTGTTTGTTTGAACACCCGGATGTTAAGTTTGAGCCAGCGGGTGGCTATTTCTTTAGCCAGCGTATTGTAATTGTACTTTTCAAGGCCGTCTATAGCTATGTATTGCAGTGGGGCCCAGCCATTGGGGGCATCCCACTGCTGGCCGGAAAAGTTGAGGGTAGTAACCAGCCCGCCGGGTTTCAGGAAATTATTTTTAAGCCCGTCGGCTACAAGGCGGGCTTGCTCATCACTGGCAATTTTAAATTCGAGAGGGAACTCACCGGCAAGTGTTTCCACGGCAGATTGTTGTTTCAGCTGCCAGTTGTAATCATCAAACCAGCCTGTTTTCTGGTTCCAGCAATATCTCAGGATAGCAATCTTACGGTCACGGGCTCGTTTTAGATACATTTTAGCAAGTTTGGCATTCTGACCCTGGTTCAGACTGCGGGCGATTGTCATTTCCAAATTATACAAAAGACAGTTCAAATCTACGGGGATAATATCAATGGTTTGTATAGCTGGCAGTTTTCCCGAAGCATCAAACCAACGGGTGCTGAAATCCCAACCCGAAGCCGCAGCCGCCCGTACGTTGCGGTAAAATTGCGCTGCCGGTTGTTTGCTTTCTTTGGCGGCATCAACATCTTTTATATACGATTCTTCGCGGGGTTCATCACTTTCGTCCCAATAGCGGTTCAATATCTGCCCATCCGGCATTCGTACAATCCGGTGTGTAGCCTGATTGGCTTGTACAGCTTCCCAACCATACATCCAATATTCATATTCTTTGATTAATTGCGGCCTGAAATGTACCAATACTTTCTCTCCCTCAATTTTTGCCAACAGGTTTACCATCATAGCAAAAAATGGTGGTTGCGAACGGGTAAGATAATAACTTCGGTTGCCATTGGGTATAAAGCCATATTTATCAATGAGGTAAGCAAAGTTTTCAACCATGTTACGGATCACTTTAACCTGGTGACTTTCCTGTAAACCCAGCATCGTAAAATAAGAGTCCCAATAGTAAATTTCCCTGAACCTGCCACCAGGTACAATGTAAGGGTTAGGCAGCGCCAGGGTTGATGAAAAAGGTTTTGTTTCATCCGGACGGCGTTGTAATACCTGCCACAAAGTATCAATATGTTTGCGGATACCTGCAGATATATCTGTTTGAAAATTGTTGTGGGATACAGGTACGTTAAAATTGGCCAATACAAATGTCTGCAGGTTAAACCCCGGCTGATCTTTCTGTTCGTTATAAGCTTTCATGATCAGTGCTGGATCCTGTTTGGGTGTTGCGTCGACAAAAGTTTTGTTATCAGGGAAAATGGTTGAAGTTTGAACCGCCTCAAACAACCCTGGAAATTGTTGCCGGGGTGTAAGTGTTTGTGATTTTGCATTAAGTACAAAGAATAAAAATGCGAGTAAAAAAAGTTTTCTCATCGGCCTAAAATTATACCCTGCTGCAGGATGGGTAACTGGTTTATAACAGACCATAAATTTACTATTTTTGAAAAGAATATAACTGGTATTTGGTTTGTTTTCAAGGTTTTTTGTGCGATATTACCGCAGAGAAATAATAGATATCAGGGCATAGGCCAATTATAAAACAAAATATACAATCCATTTATTATGATAAACTTTTTACAGAAGGGAAGTATTATATTTTCGTTGTTACTTACCCAGCTATGCTATGGACAGTTGCGAGTGAATACCCTGCCTTCCTGGGCGTTTGGTGGCTTTGTCCGGCCGGCAAATATCAATCCTATTATCTCACCAGATACGGTTTCACGCTTTCTTGATCCGATGAGTAAAAAGCAGGTGCAATGGGAGGCCAATGACACTTTTAACCCGGCCGCAACCGTAAAAAACAACAAAATAATAGTATTATACCGGGCGGAAGACCTATACGGCATCGGTATTGGCTTCCGTACTTCACGTGTTGGGTATGCCGAAAGTGCCGATGGTATTCAGTTTAACAGAAGAAAAACCCCGGTGCTGTATCCCGATAATGATATTGCTAAAAAGTACGAATGGCCCGGAGGCTGCGAAGACCCTCGCGTAGCCGTTACCGCCGGGGGGACTTATGTTGTTTTTTACACCGAATGGAACCGCGACTTGCCAAGGTTAGGTGTAGCCACATCGAAAGACCTCATCCATTGGAAAAAACACGGGCCGATATTTGAAGCTGCCTATCATGGCAAGTTTTTCAATATCGCCAGTAAATCGGCTTCTATATTAACCCGGGTAGTTAATGGTAAACAAGTGATTATTAAAACAAATGGAAAATATTGGCTGTACTGGGGCGAACATCACGTATACGCGGCAACATCGACAAACCTGGTAGACTGGGCCCCGGTGGTTGATAATAAAGGAGAGTTGAAAGAACTCATGTCCCCACGTGATGGTTATTTCGATAGCGACTTAACCGAATGCGGCCCGCCTGCATTGATGACCAAAAATGGTGTAATCCTGTTTTACAACGGCAAAAACAAACCCGCCGAAGGCAGGGACACTCGGTTTAACCCTAATTCATACTGTGCAGGGCAAGCCTTGTTCCATGCAAAAGATCCTTCTAAATTCAAAACACGCCTTGATATTCCTTTCTTAAGACCAATGGAACCTTTCGAGAAAAGCGGCCAATATATTAACGGAACAGTTTTTATTGAAGGAATGGTTTATTTTAAAAGGAAATGGTTCCTTTACTATGGCTGTGCCGATTCGCGGGTAGCCGTAGCCGTATATGATCCATCGATACCGGCGTCTCCTGATCCGGTTGAATAGTATTTGACATTTGTTTACTGTTACTTTTGGCCCGGCATTAGTTGCTCATGCTATTGTTACTTTTTTAGTGCTCCCATTATTATGAAAATCTAAAACGCAATAGCAACGGGTAGCTTGAATACTCAACAGTAATTAACTAATTCAACAAATCAAGGAGGTCATCTTTTGACAGTGAACTTGTAACAGCGCTGTCGGGCTTGATCAGGTTATTTGCGATATCTTTTTTTGATTGCTGCATCACCATGATCTTTTCTTCAATAGTGCCGGGGCAAATAAGCCTTACTGCCACAATTTTTTTATCCTGGCCTATGCGATGGCAGCGGTCTATGGCCTGGTTTTCGACAGCCGGGTTCCACCACGGGTCGACGAGGTAAACATAATCTGCTTCTGTTAAATTAAGACCGGTACCACCAGCTTTTAGGCTAATGAGGAACACCCTGATGCCGGGATCGTTTTGAAATTCATTAACAACCTGCTCTCGTTTGCGGGTTTGACCGGTGAGGTACGAGAAGCGAATCTCGCGGGATATCAACTCCTTGCGAATAAGATCAAGCATAGAAACAAACTGCGAAAATATGAGAATCTTGTGCTGGTGCTTTTTGTTTTCTATTTCCTCAATCAGCGTTTCCAATTTGGCCGATGCATCACCGGGCATTTTTTCGCCTTTTATGAGCATCGGCGAATCGCAGATCTGCCTCAATTTGTTTAACCCTTTTAATACGTTCATCGGGCTTTTTTTTAGCTCCTCGTTTGTTGTGGCCGAAATGTACTCTCTGAATTCCTTTTCGTATGAGTCGTAAATATGACGCTGCTCCTGCTTCATTTCGCAATACAGCACCATTTCGGTTTTTTCGGGCAGTTCTGTTGCAACCTGCTGTTTAGTACGCCGAAGTATAAAAGGCCTAACTTTTTCTCGTAGTTCGGCGGCGCGTTTGCTGCCCTTAAATTTATCGATAGGAACAGCATAAATATCCTTAAAATATTGCTTGCTCCCCAATAGACCTGGGCAGGCAAATGAAAGTTGACCGTACAAGTCGAACGTATTATTTTCTACCGGGGTACCCGTTATCGTAATTTTATTGCGCGATTTCAGAAGCCTTACAGCCTTGTAACGCTGCGATTCGGGATTCTTTATATTCTGCGATTCATCGAGAAAAACGTAGTTGAAATTGAAATCCTTTAAGAAATTAATATCTGACAGTAACGTGCCGTAGGAGGTAAGCACTATCTCATACTGGTGCAGGTGTTTGGTATGCTTAAGCCGTTCAGCACCGTAAATGGTATGGATGCTGATGGAAGGCGCAAATTTTTGTACCTCCTGCTGCCAGTTAAACAGGAGCGAGGTTGGCACTACAATAAGATTGGTATTGTTTTCGGTTTTGCTGCGCTGTAAAAGGATAAAGGCAATCACCTGGAGACTTTTACCCAGACCCATATCATCGGCAAGGCAGCCGCCAAAATTAAGGTTATCCAAAAAACTTAACCAGTTTAATCCCTGGCGTTGGTAAGCGCGAAGCGTTCCGTTTAATCCGGGAGGAACCGGTACTTCATCAATGCTTTCTGTACCGGTAAGCTTTCTGTTGTATATCGCAAGTTCGTTTCGCACGTCCTCGTCAAGCATTTCCTCGTCGTAATATTGCTGTATAGCAGTATAATTACTTTTTGAAGTATGCAGCGTGTCATCATCAGCAATCTCTCCCGAATTAAAATAACCGGTGAATTTCTCTATCCATTCGGTTGGCAAAATTCCCCGGGTTCCATCATCAAGGCGTACATACTTGCTTTTATTTTTTACGGCCTGGTGAACTTGTTTTAACGAAGCTCTTTTTTTGCCAAATTTTAAATCGATAACTGTGTTGAACCAATTAATCCCGCTCACTACGTTGATGGTTATCTTTACTTTATGAGGGTTCAGCTTGTTGCCTTCCAGTTCGTTAAAGCCGAGTATTTCGATATTGTTGTTATGCCATTCGTCAAATACATTTAAAAACCACTTCTCATCTAAAAAGTGCCTTTTATGCAGGTAGAAGTAGTCGAGGCCGTTATCCAACTGTTCGTTAAAATAAGGATGTTGTTTTACAAGCAGGGCTGCAAAGGCTATTTCCTCATCATCGCGCCGTTTAACTAAAAATTGGTTGCCTTTTTCGTCGGTTCCGTAGATCTGCTTTTGCGTGCGAATAGGAATCTCGGCCTCGCCATAACGCAGCACGGGGATGATCATTACATGTGCGCCAAAGTCCGACAAATAAATGATCTTTTCGGCAGGCTGATCAAAGCCCTCTTTTATTATCTGTTCCTGTGTTGCAGGCTTAATGTAAGTGTAATCAATGCGGAGTTTGCTTTCCAGCTTATTAAGCAAGTGTGATTTTAATTCTGCAAACTTACTCTTATGCACCTGCAGGCTACCCTGTTTCTTTTTCAGCAAATCAATGATATTCAATACCTGCAGGTTTTCAATAAGATAAAGCGCGTTACCTATGCCGATAAAATAGGTATACCTGATATCAAGATCTTTAATATCATACAGCAAACCATCGATGTTAAAAATACCGCTTATTTCATAAAACTCATCCCAGGTATTTACTTTTAGCTCCAGGTCACTTTTTAAATTTTTAACCAATACAGGGTTTATCGAGCCAGCTGTTACTTTATCCGAAACAGTGTTGTCATGCGCGTAAAAACTGTAGGCCAATGGGTTTTTAACAACGGCTTTTAGTGCTGCGATATCCGCAGCAGTTCTTTGTATGTTAATATGATTTTGAAACTTATGTACCCCGGTAAAGAATTTGAGTTGCTGTGCGTCATTCGTTTCCCAAATCAGGTCTAAAGGAGCTATAGGCACAAGGGGGTTCTTGATTTTTCCATCTTTGGTGCTTTGTGCGGTGTATAGTTCAATAAATAAATATTTATAGTATTTATGCTGTTTTAGTATGATACAAGTTGTTTTATCCGTGTCCTCGCCAGGTTGCCCAACCGGTTCAGAAATGTTATTAACTATAACGCTTTGCAAACTGGCAAGGCTCTCTTTGGTAATGGCTGTTAACGCGGCGGAGCGGGGGACTATCTCGAAATTTTTAGACAGTGATTTTACCTCGAAAAACTTGTCGAGATCAGGGGCCTCTTCAAGTCCGTAATCAGCTGCTGCTTTTTTTAACTTTTTATGTCTTAGTTCGTCATCAAAAAATAACCGTAACTCATCACGCTGTGTTATTGCCGATAGTACCTGTGCCTGGTGCTCGCACAGTTTATTACCTGTAGCATGGCACCCGCACGAAAGTGCCAGCTGCCCTTCATGACTGGTAATGATTACCTCGGGGAAGGCAACCGTACCCGACTGATTGGTAAAAGCTCCGTGGTTAATTTCCAAATGTTTAGCCAGTATTTGCCTGTAACTTTGCTTGTCAAAATAAATGCTGACGGCTGCATGAGCGGCAATAACACTTTCACTAAAGTCGGTTATGGTTGCGCCTTTGATGATAATATTATGGTTGCTTTCGCCTTCCTGGTAGCTGATTATCCTGATCACTCGTATATTGATGTGTTACCCGGTAAATATCATAACAATTATATAAAAGAAGACAATCACCAACGCATTTTCGTTAACTATGTAACAATTATATTCTTTATCAAATATTTACCTTTAGTAAACGTATCTGCCTTAATTTAGCCACTTAGTTCAGTACTATGAAGTATTCAAAATTCTTATTGCATCTATCCATATTAGCAATTTCTTTTTCCCTTTATGCCTGCCATACCGTTTCTGGCAACAAACAAACCTCCGATAATGAACAGGTTAATATGCACAGTGCTTATGATGACAGCACACTAAATCGCCATATACTACCGGTTTTAATGCCCTACAACCGTATTATTGATCCGGCAGGAACGGTGATATCGTTTGGCGATGCATCCGACGAAAATCATAGCATGGATGTAAGGCTGATCCCCGGCACCAGGTTTATCGCTGTCGAAGACCGATACGGACTTACTATAATTGATACACTCTCAAAAAAAGTAACCACCCGCTGGACCTATAAACAAGATCCCCGCTACGGCGGACTTACAAGTACTTACTCCGGCCTAAAAGTTGTAAATATTGACAATCAAACTCAAATATATTGGAGCGCTGCAGCAGGCAAGGGTAAGGATTCAAAATCGTACGTTTTCCAGGCTATCTGGAAAGATGGTAATATCAGCATACAAAACACTTTCAATTTTAAAGCTGAAGGCGAGTCGCCATTGGCATTACCTAACGATTTAGCCATCAATAAAGAAAGCAGCACAAATTACTTATATGTAGTTTTAAACGGGAATAATCAACTGGTAAAGATTAATTTAACTGATAATAAAACCGTTTGGACAAGATCGACCGGTGTTGCACCTTATGGATTGACGATAGCAAAGGGCAAGATATTTTTAACCAACTGGGCCGGGCCGCAAGCTATTGATACATTGAAGCGTGAAACAGCGGGTGTACCCTATGGTAAGGCTTATGTCGATCCTAAAACAGGGGCAACAGTGCAGGGCACTGTAATGGTTATGGATTTGGCTAAAGGAGATGTGATCAAGGAAATTACTGTGGGGCTGCATCCTAATGCCATTATCAACAGTGCCGATGAAGCTTTTGTTTATGTTGCGAATGGCAATAGTGACATGGTATCGGTAATTTCAACAAGTTCATTACAAAATGTAGCAGCGATTGATGTTAAATTAAATCCTGGCAAAAAGAGTTATATAGGTGATACGCCCAATGCTTTAGCCATTAATGCCGATGGTACAATACTTTATGTAGCAAATGGTTTGGATAACGCTGTGGCCATGGTAAAATTGGGTAGTAAAACATCTCTTAAAGGAACCGGCACTAACGAAGTGAAAGGCTTTATTCCAACCGAAGCATACCCTGGCGGCCTGGCTGTTGACGGCAATAATTTATTTGTAACTAACCTGGAAGGAGAAGGCTCGAGGGTAAGTGCCGATGAGATCGGTAAAAGCAATTTGAAAGGTGATTTACCCTCGGGAGCAGACGTTACAGCTTACAACTCGCACCATTCGAAGGCTACGGTATCAATGATAGCCATTCCCGATGATGCTTTGCTTAAAAAGTATACTCAAAAAGTCCAAAACCTAAACCTGAGTTTCCGCCAGCAGATAGCGCAGCTACTGCCCCGTAAAAACATTGCGCCTAAACCCATACCAGAGCGTATTGGCGAGCCATCGGTATTTAACCATGTGCTTTATATCATCAAGGAAAACCGTACATACGACCAGGTTTTGGGCGATATGCCTGAAGGTGAAGGCAATAAATCGCTTTGTATTTATGGTAATAGTGTTACCCCTAATCAGCATAATTTAGCGCGCAACTTTTTATTGCTTGATAATTATTATGCCTCAGGAAAATGCTCTGCCGAAGGGCACCAATGGACTGATGCCGCTATGGTTACAGATTATGTTGAAAAAAGCGTCCGTTCATGGTTTAGAAGTTATCCTCATGTGCAGGAGGATGCTTTGGTTTATGACGGGAACGGTTTTATCTGGAATAATGCCGCCGATCATGGCAAAACGGTCAGAATTTACGGTGAAGCCTGTGCCGTGCATTTTGATGATAAGTTAAACTGGAGCGATATTTATAACAATTACACAGCAGGTAAACCATTCGCATTTAAAAACACCAGCACTATTTCTCGGGTGAGGCCAATGCTGTCACAAAACTTCCCGGGATCCGACGAGCATAAGATTAATGAACAGTTACGGGCCACCGCTTTTATTAAAGAGCTTCATGAATATGAGCAAAAGCCTGGTGACCAATTACCGCAACTGATGATCATGGCCCTATCGGCCGATCATACTGTAGGCACCCGGCCAGGCTACCCGACACCTGATGCTATGGTAGCTGATAACGACCTGGCGCTTGGCCGGATTGTTGAGGCTATTTCAAAAAGCCGTTTTTGGAAAAACACGGTAATATTTGTCACCGAAGATGATTCACAGGCTGGGTGGGACCATGTGTCCGCTTATCGTACTACAGGGTTTGTGATTAGTCCGTATAGCAGGTTGCAGCACAAGGTGAGCAAAAACTATAATCAAACCTGTGTAGTACGTTCTATTGAGCAAATATTGGGTTTACCACCAATGAATATCATCGATGCTACTGCATTACCTATGTTTGATTGCTTTACCGGCAAGCCATCTGCATACACTTATACCAGTTTAAGAAACAGGGTGCCGATTAATAAAATCAATCAGCCTTTTTCTGCGTTAAAAGGCTCCGCTTTGCATTTTGCACAGCTATCATCGAGGCCCGAATATGACCATATTGACGGTGGTAATGACGATGTGATGAACAGGATACTGTGGTTTGCTGCCAAAGGCAAAAAAGCTTATCCTGCTAAACTGGCCGGCAAAGATGAAGACGATGATGATTGATCGGGAAAATAGCTAACGTTAACATCATTTCCAGAGGTTAACTATATAATATCATATGGATGCTCAGAACTCGCTGTCTTAATCAGATAGTGAGTTTTTTTATAGCTGATTGCCTTAAATCTCTAATGATTGATTAATTGTTTTATACGTAAAAATACGGGAAACTCTTCTGAAAATTCCGTGAAATTACGTGGTCATTTATGCACGATATTACTTTATCTTTATTGCAAACCTCGTCAGCGCCTGCAAGCAATTAATCAATCAATTTTTCAACCTAACCAAAAAAATTATGAAAATTTCTGCGCTTGATGAGAACGGCGCGCCAGTTGACTGGTGGTTTATCTACAAAGTTCCGCAACTTGACGGAGGTGTGGGTAATGACAAAGCTACAGGGTACGAATATGTTTATTACGACTCAACTATCGATGCAAATACCGATGCCCGAAAAAGAACGATTACCAAATCATCCAATGTTTTGAATGGCGATAAAGGAGCACTTAACCTGACGATGGACTCCGTTTTCAAAAACTTTAAATCACCGGCTCCGAGTATCGGATGGGTCCTTTATAATGACGAGATGCCCGAAAGTGTTAATAAACATGATGATGGCACCAAAGGGCATACCAAAGGGGTACTGGCATTTGATACCGAATCTAAAACCGCATTTTGGTTACTTCACTCATGGCCGAAATTTGCAGATCCTGGTGCTGTCAAAGATCCTACGCCCAAATACGGGCAAACCTATCTGTGCATTTCATTGGATTTGGATACCGCTAATCTTATTGCCAAACAGATGCTGAACCACCAGGAGCCGCAAATCTATCTTCATAATACCGCCAATCTGCCCGCAACTGCTGAGCTGCATTCGCTAACACAGCCTTTGACGAGCCACCCGATTGCTCTGGGCGACTCCATTGATTTAAAGTCTATTGGCGGTATGCCATTCAAAGTTATAGCCAAGAACCGGGAATGGAATAAAGATTTTTGGAACGAATTGGTAGGGCCTATCCTAAACGATGATTTAGACATTGAAACCTGGATTCGCGGTCCTATTCCACCTATTGCTGATAGCGACGGCATTCATAAAACTTTTGACATCAAGTATATCAACTTAGGTTTCATGGGCGCACACTGGGCCTGGCCCGAAACACATGACCATGCCAAATGGGGAGTCACATTGCATGATCCCTGGGTTTGTGTTGGCGATATCAACCGCATGATTTCGCAAAGGAGGCGCGGCGGTTGTACAATTGCATTTCAAAATCAAACCTTATGGTCGGGTTTATCCAAAACAAGTTTGCTTTTAGCGCCTCCGGGGCATAACAGGACCGAAGCGCACGTGCTGATCCAAAAAACGCATCATCTTCATGCGGAAGCACCATTGAGGGAACAGCAGTAAACGTAATTTACAATTTAAATTTTTCCATATGCGACTGTATACAAATATCCTGCTCAGGCGGGATTTTTGTATACATAGTAGGGCTGATTTGCTTATTTTTAACTCTCTGCTTGATAGAGAATTATAAACCAGTGCAGCCAATGATTTTAAACCGGAAATACTTTAGCTTCGGAGCGGGGGGCTACGCATTTTTGTTAATCGTTCTTTTTACGACTAACGGCTTTGCGCATGCTCAAAACTTATCCAACGAAACAAGACCACGCATCATTATTACAGCCGATCCGGAATTGGATGATAATAATTCGCTTATTCGGTTCCTGCTATATAGCAGTGATGTTGAAATTGAAGGATTGATTTACGCGAGCAGCGCTTTTCATTGGAAAGGAGATGGCAAAGGAACCAAATGGTTTGTACCGGGGCGGGAGTATACCCGCTTTGGATTAAACTTGTGCCCATGTGAATCCTGGCGGTGGGGTGAAGATGAGCATTTCATTCATGATGCTGTGTATACCTACGCAAATGTTTACCCCAATCTAAAAATTCATAATCCCAATTATCCTGCACCCGATGTACTCAAAGGCAAAATCAGGATTGGGAATATTGAATTTGATGGTGATATTTCAAAAGATTCGCCAGGTTCAGATCTCATCAAAACCCTGATACTTGATGATAAACCGGGCCAATTATTTATTACAGCATGGGGAGGCCAAAGCACTATAGCGCGTGCTTTAAAAGCTATTCAGGAACAATATGAGTTCACCACCAATTGGGAGCAAATAAAATTAAAAATTTATCGAAAGGTGGTTTTACTTCCCTCCGGTGACCAGGATGATACTTATGCAAATTACATTAAACCTAACTGGCCGGGTATCGAATACCGTGAGTTTAAAGGCGGACCGAACTATGGATATGGAGCCCAGTTAAATGCGGCTTCACAGGATTCCGTTTATATGACAGCATCCTGGATGAAGGAAAATATATCAGGCAGGGGGCCATTAGGGGCCCTGTACAGGGTATGGGGCGATGGAAAACAAATGGTAAAAGGCGACATTATGGACTATTTTGGTCTCGGCGGCCATACCAACGACGAGTTGAAGGAAATAGGTTATGTTGTATGGATGCCTGTTCAGCAAAAAGGTTCATGGTTAGGGGAGGGCGACAACCCAACATTTATGAACATGCTTGACAATGGATTGCGCGCATATGAAAAAGGTACTTATGGAGGCTGGGGCGGCACCGCATTTATTGATTCTAAAGGTAAAAACATCTTCTTCCAGAATAGTGATACGTCATCCCAGGCTATGGCAGCTTCACTCGCTGCGCCGAAAGACCGAAATAATACGTACCCTGACTTTTTTCCCGCCGCTCAGCGGGATTTTGCCGCCCGGCTTAAATGGTCGGTAACGCCAGTATATACAAGAGCAAACCACGAGCCAGTCGCCAAAATAGAAGGTCCATTAAATGTCAGGGCAGCAGCCGGCGAAACGATCAGATTAAACGGAGCCGTTTCTGATCCTGACGGAAATCTGGTTTCTGTTAGCTGGTGGCAATTTCAACAAGGAACTTATCCTGGAAAAGTGTCGATATTAAATCCCGAAGCTAAGCAAACACAAATCGGGGTGCCTAAAGACGCTGTTTCTGGCCAAACAATTCACCTTATTTTTCAGGCAACTGATAACGGCACACCATCTCTTACCGGCTATCAGCGTGTGATTATAACAGTGCGGTAAACAGAAACCTTAAAAGATTTTTCGATGACCAACACCAGCAACATAAAATTGGTGTTACTGTAACGCCAGTCAGCTCCAGGTGAAATTTGATTTTAGATTTGCTTTCACATAGGCTTTTTCGATAGCGAAGTTATCAGGCTCCACACCGAGTATGTTACGGACGGGAGGCGCGAAATATTCTTCCAGCCCCGAAGTATGGGGTAATAAATAGTAGATGTTAATATGGTTATAAGGCAGGTCTGGTAAATATCTCCGCAAATCGTTGTTAAGCTGAAGCTTCCCTTGTTTCACCAGTTTCATAACAACTATTCCCGTAAATATTTTGCTGACAGAAGCCAGGCTAAAAATGGCATCTTCTGTAAGTGCTGAATTAGTTTCGGAAAGTGGGGATACGGTAACTTCACAGTTTATTTTTTATGAAGGGGCCACGCATCCTGTCACCCCCCCCCGAAAAAAGTATCTATGGAAATGATCGCCATAACATCTCCTATATTCCTTCTTCAAAAGGCAATTATGAGGTCGTACCTGATGTAGAATATAATTATTTCCTGATGGTGCTTTCCAAAGAATATTATTTCATTTTACGATCGTCATGCTTTGATCCATTCTGCATTCGTATCAGCTATCCTCGAGGGTAAATATACATCGCTCGCTGCACAAAACCTCGCCGCGACTATGGAAATGAAACGCGTAATCAATGCTATTTGCGAGTGTAAAAAACAGGCGAATTAAAAAGTTTTATACAGAATCGAAAGTACTCGGACTGTTGATGCTGCAACTGGAGCAAATGCAGATTAACAGCGATGAAGCGGAGAGAACATTGATAAAAGCAGATGATCTTGATAAACTTTACCAGGCAAAGGTATTTACTCGACAGGGACTACGTAAATCCACTAACTGTCAGAAAATTTTCCAGATTAATTAGTTTGAATGAGTTTAATTAAAACAAGGCATCAAAGCTTATTACGGTACAACGTTTATGGATATATTGGCAGGCTGAGAATGGAAGCCGCAAAAAAATGATACTCTATGAGCATACAAGTGTAGCTGAAGCCCCATGCGATAGGTTTTAAGGATCAGGCCCATCTTACGAGCGCTTTCAAAAAATATTTATGGTTATTTTACCAATTGAGGTGAAACTAACCATTTAAAAACGGATATTCAACTCGCCTGGGTTGAGTGATGGACAAGGAGAGTAATTTCTCCTGCCAGAAATAACCAAACATGGATGTAAAATATTGGGGCACAGGGGATAGCTGGCTGTATTTTCCAGCCCTGGTTTAGAGTGATAAAACAGTTATCATTTGCCTTTTTTTGATTAATTTCGGTTCATGCAAAAGATCCCTATCCGGCAATTGAACAAGGCGCAGGAAGTCCATCCGATCGCTGAACAGTTCAAAATTCGCCGCCTGGAGGACATAATCGCGGATAAAGATTTACGACACCCTTTACACCGTCATAGTTTCTTCTTTTTACTCGCACTTACAAAGGGAAATGGCAGTCATGAAATTGATTTCATTGCACATGAAGTACAGGGTCAGTCTGTTTTCTTTCTGCGTCCAGGACAGGTACACCAACTTTTTTTAAAAGTGGGTTGTAATGGCTACCTGCTTGAATTCAACGATGAATTTTATCATCCTAAAGATCACTCTTCACAGCAACGGTTACGAAAAGCCAGCAACAAGAATTTTTGTCGGCCTGATGCTGAAAGTTTTAAGAAACTTGAGACGGCGCTGGCCTATATGTTTCGGGAATATACCAACCGGAAGGAGGGTTATCAAGATATGATCAGGTCGAACCTGGACATTTTTTGCACGGAATATGTCAGGCAAAGCAGAAATACCAATGGCAATACTTTACAAGGCCGGACTTATGTGCAGGAACGTTTTGAAGATTTTTTAGAACTGATCGATAAAAATATCGCAACCCTGAAGCAGGTAGCGGCTTATACGGATCTGATGCACCTTTCGCCGTACCAGCTGAATGAAATCACTAAATCTGCCGTAGGCAAAACCGCTTCTGACCTTATCAATGAACATATTATTCTCGAAGCTAAACGTTATTTGCTGGCTACATCAAACCAAATAAAGGAAATCGCAGAGCAGCTGGGCTATGAGGATGTTTCGTACTTTATTCGCTTTTTTAAAAAACATGCCGGCTCTTCGCCGGATGCTTTTCGCCAACAGTTTAAGGCCTAAACTCCTTAAAAACCAGATATACGTCTATACGTTTGCCGTAACGCCACGGCTATATAATTCGCTGGCTGGCCAATATTGTTCAATCCGTAAGCATAGAGAACAACCAATTCGATGCGCTTTGTCTGAATGGAAAGGCTTTACCCCCAAGCTACGCGCTTGCTTCAAGCGGCGAAAATCACTTCTTGCGTTACCAAACAAGACTATGGATTGATACGACCAACAGCGAGTTGAATCGGGTATTAAAGTTTTAATTGGCTTATTTATAGTTATCGAAGTAGCGTTTCTTTGGCTTAATCCTATAAAATTGGAGACTTGTCCTACCTGCCCGGTACGCCCTGATGGTAGTTTTGCGAGTATTAACAATTCACAAAATCCGATGAAAATAAAAATGAAACTTGTCGCCGCCCTCAAGATCTGGGTGGTGATTTACCCATCGATACTGCTCTTCAACGTGTTGTTCGGAGCAGCGTTAACGGGGTTGCCCGGCTATCAACGTATGTTTATTTTAACGCTTGCCTTAGTGCCCTGGATGGTATTTGTGGCGATTCCGGGCCTGGAACGACTCTTAAGGAAAACCAAAGCGGATTAACAAAAAAGGGCTGTTCCAATCGAGCAGCCCTTGTCAACTAACTTACCAGGTTTTGATGATTTGCCCGGTGTGCGCGCCAAACAAACTTTTACGGAAAGCGAATTCCAGCTCGCGCATCGTGGTGGGTATTTCTCCCGGGAAATATGGAAAGTACTGAGGAGAATCTTCAATAACAGTCGGGCTTACTGCGTTGATCCGAATGCTATTTTCCAGTTCTATAGCAGCGGCACGTACAAAGCCCTCCACCGCACCGTTAGCTGCCGAAGCATTGGCAAAGTAGTGTTGCGGTTCTTCGGCCAGGGCGCCGGTTATAAGCGTAAAGGAGCCTTTCGGATTGATATACCGCTGGCCGATCAATACGAGGTTAATCTGGCCCATCATTTTTCCTTCGACACCTTTACGGAATTCCCTATCATCCAGTTTACTCCAGGGGCCGACATAGGTTGGGCCCGCGGTCGAGATGAGTGCGTCAAAACTACCTGCCATTTTAAACATATTTTCGATTGAGGTAGTAGAAGTAATATCTGCCGTAATATCTCCGCCTTTGGAAGCGACGCGTATCACTTCATGTTCTTTTTCCAGGGCACTGCTTAAATATTGCCCCATGGTGCCTGTAGCACCTACGATGATGATTTTCATACTTGATTTATTAATTTATTAAAGTTTAAGTGTCAAGGTTGGGTTTCTGACCAACACACCTGATCACCGAGCCCGTTCCGTCATGGTATATACCTTCCTGCAGCCTGATATAAGGTTCGTCTAAAAATATCACCTCCGGGAAACCTGTAAAAAGTCCTCGCGCGAATAAAGCATGCCTAATTCCCTGGGCTCGCCCACGTTGGGATTGGCTTTATTATACTCCAGGTGCGCTTTGCGAAAAGCTTCCAGGATAATCATTCCGTCTGGTTTGAGCCAGGAATGGAGTTGCTGGTGTATAGCCGCCTTCCGGCTCGCAGCGAAATGCGCATGAATAAGGGCTATTGCATCAAAAGAGCTGGGTTCAAAATTTACTATTTCGATATGTCCACGCGGTAATCCAGGCTAACCCAATTAGCGCCGGCTATTGCCAGTGCTTTTGTCCTTCCAGCCTCGCTCAAATCTGCGCAGGTAACTTCCCATCCCAATTTGGCCGCATAAACACCGTTACGGCGTTCGCCGTCGCCCGGCATTAAGATCGATCCTGGTTTTACTACGGGCAATTGTGTTTCAAAAAATTTATTTGGCGCAGTCCCGCAGGCATAGGTCGCCCGGCTATAGCGCTCGTTCCAGAATTCTTTCATTTCCTTATTTTAAAATTGTTCGGTAATCAATTGACGGCTGATAGCAATACCGGCTGTGGCCCCGGAAGAGACAGCGTTGGCTATAGTTCTTATTTTGGTGGTATTATCACCGCAGGCAAAAACGCCGGCAATACTGGTTGCCTGAGCGCTATCCACCTGAATATAGCCTTCGTCGTTTAAGGCACAGCCCAAAAGTTCCGGAAGCGGGCAGGCTTGCCGGAACGGGCTGCGGATATAAGCAGCCGACAACGCAACTTCACTGCCGTCTACAAATTGTATGTGATGCAGGTGGCCATTATGATGCTGCAACCGAATTATCTGTTTTTCTACAATACCGATATGATGCGCGTGAAGCTTTGCGGTTTGTTCAGGGCTTAACGTTGCCGGACCGTTTGTAAAGACGGTAAGCTTGCCGGTCCAGTTAGCAATTAAGCTGACTAATTCATAAGCGTCATTACCGTTCCCGATAATACCGGTTTTTTGATTACGCACTTCATAACCATGGCAAAATGGACAATGGAGTACTGATATCCCCCAACAATCAGCCAGGCCGTCGACATTTAGCAACAGGTCGCAGATCCCGGTAGCGAAGAGCAGCTTAGCGACGCCAAAAACCTCACCAGAAGACACCTCCACTTCAAAATCTTTGTCTGTCCTGACAGCTTTAACCACTGTCCGGTTTAAAAAACTTACGCTGCTATATTGTTCCAGCTGTTTGCGGCCTTGTGCCGCAATTGCAGCGGGTGTCTCGCCATCCCGGGTCAGAAAATTATGCGAATGAGGGGTCTGCGCATTACAGGGTTTACCGTTATCGATGATGAGGACTTTGCGTAAGGCCCGACCTAAGGCCAAGCCGGCGGCCAGCCCGGAGTAACTTCTACCGATAATTATCACGTCAAAGTGTGTTTGCGTTTTCATTCTGTCTTTTTGATACAAAGATATTCGCGGACATTGATGGGGAATAGGACGATGAACGAGTTAAGTGGGACTTAACTCAAAATGTTATTTAAACGGTATTTCAACACTTCTGAGTGGATAAATTACACTTGACTGACGCCGTTGACTAATTTTAAAATGGTAGTCACCCTGGTTTTTATACCTTATAAAGCTTTTTACGGTTTAACACGTTGCCCGCCTATTTAATACTTTATTCAACCGAAGAGCCTATCGTAAACACGCCACAGGAAGCGATAAACTGTTTTCTCCAAACAAATATAGACATCCTGGTAATTGAAGGGTATTGCATAAAAAAGAAGACATACGCAGAATAGATGGAGTCAATTGTTAACCTACAAAACCCAGCCATTTACAGGTAGTTGACTTAGATTAGCGACAAGTTTACAATTTTAATATTAAATAATACTTGATGACAGCGGCAGGAAGCTAAACGGGCCTACTAAATGAGGCTGAAGCACTGATGCCGTCGACTTCAAGATCCTGTCCGCTACCTGCAATTGTGCTTACCGTTATTTGTGCGGGTTTATGGACGTTTTTAGCACAATATGACGCCAGCATATTGCTGTCGGCCAACGTGCTAATCATTGGTTTGGCCGGATTGATCCTATCTTTATTACAATGCTGTTGTAAAAGAACGGGCCGGCAATATGGGCACATTGATAGAATAAAGACGGTAATTGAGCGTTACATTCATTGTTTAGTGCATGAAAAGAGTCGTTTGGGGAGTAATGTTATCTGTATTGCTGTTATTGACGGTTGCGGCATAATTAAATCTCTGGGTAGAAATCCGGATTATGCAGGACCTGTACCAGGACTGATTACCGGATTTCCGGGTACAAAGCATTATCATGATGATATGCCTCAAATAGATGTGCTGATCATTTCACATTATCATTATAATCATCTGGATTACCGGACTTTAAAAAAATTGAAGAACCGTATTAAAATGGCTGTTGTACCGATGGGAGTAGGCTCTGATCTGGTGTTTTGAGGATTTGACCAAAAGAAAATCCCCGAGCTTAATTGGAACCAATCAGTTCGTTACCCGGTGATATCCGGATTACCGCCACCCCGGCGCAACATCGCAGTAACCGTACGTATAATCAGGAAAACAAAACATTGTGGGCATCTTACGTTTTGCAGATTGGTAACTATAGGCTGTTTTACAGTGGTGATGGTGGTTACTGCCCACATTTTAAAAAAATAGGCCAGCAATTCGGGCCATTTGATCTGGCGTTTTTAGAATGTGGGCAGTACAGCCCTAACTGGCCCTGGAGTCATCTTTGGCTTGGACAACCCGCCCAGGCAGCCGCCGACCTGGCGCAACCTATTCACTGGGCCAAGTTTGTGGAAGCTAATCAGTCATGGAATGAACCGATAAAAAGGCTTGTGCCTGCTGCAAAATTGTGGGGCATCGAATTAAACGTTCCGCGTATTGGAGAGCCTTACACTTTAGGCGGCTCCCTTAAGCAGGATGAAATTTTAAATAACCGAATTAATATCCAATATTTCTTAATTTTTGAAAACGCGATGTTCTGTTTCTACTGCACTATATTTTCCAAGTTTCAGGCCCTGGAGCATCACATTTTGGACCACTTCATTTAACAGGTAATAGTCCAGAAATACTAACCTTGATTTTTTCAATCAGTCTTTGATCGTTCCGTCTTCCATTTCAATAATTCTATGAGTTTTACCCGCGAATTCACTGTCGTGTGTAACTACAAGTATAGTCTGCTGATATCTGGAAACCAATTCACTAAAAATGTTAAATACAGTTTCTGTATTTTTTTTATCCAAATTACCGGTCGGCTCATCAGCCATGATAATTAGCGGGTCATTGATCAATGCCCGTGCAATGGCTACCCTTTGCTTTTGCCCGCCAGATAATTGATTCGGCTTTTTTTTTGCTTCCGTTTCAACGCCTAATACTTTTAATTTTTCAAAAGCCCGGTGTTCAGTTTCTTCTGCGCTGTATTTCCCAAGCCTCAGGCCTGGGAGCATCACATTTCGGAGTACAGAGAATTCATTTAACAGGTAATGGAACTGAAATACGAAGCCTATTTTTTCGTTTCTTACCGAGGCCAGCTCCGGTTCGTTCTTTTGTTTCATACTGATATGATCAATCCTAAGGTCTCCTTCATAATCAGTGTCCATGGTTGAAAGGATATATAATAGTGTTGATTTGCCGCAGCCTGATTTTCCCATAATTGAGGCGAATTCGCCTTTATGAAGCGAAAAATTAACATCCCTCAATACTTTTACCGCTTTGGGTTCATAAAAGGTTTTTGAGATGTTTAAAGCTTCTAATATTATTGAGTCCATGTTATTTCCCTCTTATAATGATTACAGGATCTACTTTACTTGCTTTTTTAGAGGGAAAATATCCCGCAAAATAGGTGGTTAGAAAAGAGAATAGACCAGCGATAAAATAAAAACCTATATTGAAATCAATGGGATAGGTTTTAATTGTTGGAAGCGCGGTTGTATTAAATGGGATGTGGTTTATGATAACAGATAAGATGAAACCCAGAATCAGCCCTGCCAGGCCGCCAAAAATACCTATGCCTAATGCAATTGTACTAAATATGCGACTGACATCTTTGCCTGAAAATCCTGTGGCTTTTAATATTGCGATTGAATCGAGCTTTTCATAAATCATCATATTCAGAATATTATATATCCCAAAACCTGCTACAATCAGTAAAGTTACCCCAACTGTGTAAGATATCAGCGAGCGGATAAAGCTACCGGTATCAAATTGTGAATTGGCCGTTTGAATATCCATCGCATCTATATTAAATACCTGCCTGTAATAAGCTGCAATTTTCGGTGCTTCGCTGATGTTTTTTAATTTGACCTGGATGTCTGTGATATAATTGTTTGATTCGTCAAGTAATTTTTGAGTTGTTGCGATAGAGGTATAACTTTGCTTGTTGTCAATCTCTTCAAGACCGGATTGATAAATTCCTACTACTTTTAAAGGCACCTGGTTGCCATTAGCCGGGGTTACGTGAATGATGTCTCCGAGATGGACTATCATTTTTTTTGCAATGCCTTTTCCTAAAATAATACTGTTGGGAGTATTTTTCAGGTCAATGAATTTGCCTGCTATAATATAGTCCCCAAATAAAAAAAGTTGATTTTCCTTGTTCGGATCAATCCCGTTAATAAGCCCGGTGATATTAACCTCTCCGGTATTGTAGAATATTTGCGCGGTAATTAGCGGTGAAAGTCCCTGCACGCGTGGATCGACTGCGATAGCCTTCATTATAGCCTTGCTATTGTAAATGCCCAGGCGCTTGTTCTGCGGCTTAACGGAGCTTACAAAGTTGTAACTGTGGCGGTACGCGTTGGTAAGGTCCACTGGTTGATGCCGTGCAGCTGCAATTTCATTATACAATCTGATATGGGGAGTGCGGTTTATTACCAGCCCATCTAAAAGCTTGTTTAAGCCACCCATAAAACTCAATAGGGCAATAAACATTGTTATGCTAAAAGTTACACCGGTTGCGGCAACAATCGTCTGTCTTAAGTGGGCTAATAATAAAGCTACCGCAATATTCCAGGTCAGCTTAAAATTCATGGTATCGGTTTTATTAGTTCATCATTTAACTGTAGACCAGAAATTACTTCTACTTGCAGGTAATCACTAAGACCTGTTTTTATTTTAAGTTTTTCACCGTCGCTTCTTACAACAATAGAATCATTGAGCAAGTAGCTTCTGGGAATAAGCAAAGCCTTTTTTCGGGTTTGGATAATTATATTTGCTTCCAAAGTAGTGTTAGGATACAATTTTAGCGGCGGGGTAGTAAAAATAGCTTCAACGCGAAATGTTTTGGTGTGTTCGTTCATTTCCGGATATATTTTGGTCACTCTGGCTTCAAATACCTTACCTCTGTAACTGTCCATCGTAACAAAAACGGTGAGCCCCGGATTTACCTTAACGATATCATATTCGTCCACTTGTAATTCAAGTAAGAAACAGTCGGCTTTGCCAATGAGGGCCAGCGGCGTTTGCGGGCCAACAGTTTCGCCAGGATTTTTGTAAAGGTTATATACTATTCCGGCTATATTGCTTTTAACGGTAAAGTCACTTTCCTGTTGTTTGTTAATACTGAGATTGTTTATGCTTTGAGCGGCGTTATAACGCAATTGCCTTTTTAATTCTGTGAAATTAATTATGGCTGTTTGTAAGGCTGTTTTTGAATTGACTACGGCTAATTCCCTTTCCTCAAGCTGTACTTTCGTACCGATCTGCTGACCCCACAGTTCTTTTTGCCTGACCAACATTACCGAGTCGTTCAGCATCCTGTACCGGGCCTGATCAACCACAATTGCCGCTGCGGCCAGTTTATCTTTATTTAGCTTATAGTCAGCAAATGAAGCCGATATCATCGCGTTTTCAACATTTAGCTTTTGATTTTCTTTTTTAATAGATATTAAAGGAGTTCCAGCAGTAACATATTGGCCTTCAGTTACAAATTGTTCCTGAATGATACCGCTAACTGAGGCAAAAGCTTGATATTGATCCCCGCTTTTAATTATGCCAGACGCATATACAGACTCTGATATGGAAGCAACTACCGGCCTTATTTTATCGCTTTTTAATTGACAGGAAAAGCTGAACAGAAACGTGGATGCAGTAATTATCGCTTTTACAATATTTATCTGATGGTTTGTTATATTATCAGTAATACTAAAGCTCCTAACAATTTTCATATTGCTAATGTCATCACTCTTAAGTACTTTAAGTTTGATAAATATCAGGATGAATAGTGACGGTGCTCACGCCAATTTGGTGGCAGGCATAATTTTATGATCTGCATCAACAAGTTATTTGATGTGTGTCATTCTTTTTGCTGGGCGTTATTCAAAACTTTACACAATATGAATGTAGCCATGGGCTGCACTGAAGAAGATTTGGATACTCACAAAATATTGCAATGAAAAAGTCAGTTCTTTTGTTATTCACTTTCTGTTCGTTTTTTCTGATTAATGTATTCGCCCAGGAAAAGAAGGGGATTACCAATAACGCAATTAACGAACAGCTCAAAAGCGCTGCTACGTCGCAGCAATTACATTACCCGCAAAGCGTTACCCGGTTTTATCGCCAAAACAATTACCTTCCGGTATGGACTAATCCGGAATCGCGTCAAAACACCGGGAATGCAATGGTGCTTTTAGATTGTGTGTTACAATACGGATTATCGCATGATGATTTTCATCCTAAAGAGCTTCAGTTTGATATGCTCCGCGATATTTTGGAAAATCCAGGTTCGGTCAGTGACTCCTTAAAGGCACAGTTTGATGTTTTGCTTACAGATGCTGTCATTACCATGCTGAACTATTTGCATTATGGAAAGCTTAATCCTGACTACGGATTCGACAGGGTAGACCATGGGATGGATGTACCATTTCATGCAGAAGCTAAACTACAGGACATTATACATTCGCAGGAGTTTACGAAAGCTGTTTTGGAAGTACAACCTAATGCAAAGCTCTATACCGCTTTTCAGGAAATGCTGCACATAATCAGAGGACAGGCTCCGGATGATTGCTATGGAACCCCAGGAAATGATGTAATGAAAATCGCCGTCAACATGGAAAGAATCAGGTGGGCAAACGTTGATGACCGGGAAAAATATATACAAATCAATATCCCTACCTACGAGCTGACATTTCATTTGCCGGATACATTGGTGGTATTTAAAGCTATTGTCGGGACGCCACAAACTCCCAGCCCGACTTTGCAGAGCCAAATCACTTATTTTACTTCTTTTCCAGACTGGCTTGTTCCTGACCGGATATTTATCCGCGACATCCTTCCGAAAGCAATAGCTGATAGTTTATTCCTTGACCGGCTTCAGATCAGTATTTATAATAAGGCTGGTCAATTAACAGATATCACTAACGCCCAACTTAAGAGCATATTGGCTTCGCCCCAGGGCTATTACGCTAAACAGGCTCCCGGCTGTGATAACACCTTGGGATCGCTGGTTTTTCATTTTCAAAATTTGTACAACATATATTTAAATCAAATTGCTGATCAAAAGCTGTTTGAAAAAGATAAACGTGATTTAAGCAATGGTTGTATCTGGTTAGATAACGCTGCCGGGCTCGCCGCGTTATTGCTCAAATATGACGCTTCAGAGCAAAGCGACAAATTGTTTAAATTCTTAAAAAATCAAAGACACATAATTTCGTGCTTAATAAACCTGTTCCTATAAAAATCACTTACCTGACATGTGACATAAAAAAAGGTGAACTAATCAGGTTTGAGGATATCTACAATATGGACACAAACCTGGAATTGGCTATTTACGGCAAGCTTCAACGCAATACGAGCATAAGATAAGCTTCGTGTTGCGCAAAAATTGTTAAATCAAATTTTGAACCTTTAACTTATAAGCGGCCACTACTACCAGCGTCAAAACATAGTAGGCCATCAGAAAATTCATCATTTAGTGTACGGGAATAATATAATTTTCTGATATTCAAAACCATGAAAGGGAATCAACAGGTTAAGAAACAAAAGAACCATTTTTTGAGATTTTTTTCAGTTTTAGGCCCGGGCCTTACTACTGGTGCTGCCGATGATGACCCCTCTGGCATTGCTACTTATTCGCAAACCGGCGCACAGTTTGGCTACAATCAGCTGTGGACAGCGCTGTATATGTTACCTTTTATGATTGCCGTTCAGGAAGCTTGCGCACGCATCGGCATGGTAGCAGGTAAAGGCATATCAGCTGTAATTAAGGAACATTACAGCAAAACTGTTTTATATACAGTTGTCGGGCTCGTATTAGTGGCCAATACAATCAATATCGGGGCCGATATAGGAGCTATGGCAGCTGCGGCCCAATTACTTATCCCAGCCTCATTTGTTGCATTAACGTTGTTTTTTACACTGTTAACCCTCCTTCTGGAGATTTTTACTTCTTATCATTCTTATGCCAGGATATTAAAATGGCTTGCGGTAACTTTGTTGGCATATCCCATAACTTTGTTTATTGTACACCAGCCATGGCTTACCGTCCTGAAAGCAACTGTTATCCCTCATTTTGAGTTAAATTTTAATTTTCTATTTATCATAACCGGGGTATTGGGGACCACAATTTCTCCATATATGTTTTTTTGGGAAGCCTCACAGGAAGTGGAAGAACAGAAAGAAAAGGAAAGGCTTTCGCGACATAAACCCAGGCCCGGTTGGATGCAAATTAAAAGAATGCGGATTGACAACACCGTTGGCATGATATTTTCAGAATTCACTACCTGGAGTATTATCGTGGTAGCTGCAACAGTTTTGCATAATAGCGGTGTAACTGACATAAAAAGTGCGTCTGATGCGGCAAGGGCAATAGAGCCGCTGGTGCATACCTTTCCTAACGCCGGATTTTTAGCCAAATTAATTTTTTCGATCGGCATTATAGGCCTTGGTTTATTGGCTATTCCGGTACTTTCAGGCTCGGTAGGATATGCCGCTTGTGAGGCTTTTGACTGGAAGGCCGGGCTTAATTTAAAATTGAAAAAGGCGCGCTCTTTTTATGCCGTCATATGCGTTGCCACTTTAATTGGATTACTAATCAATTATATTGGCATCGATCCTGTTAAGGCATTAGTTTATGCGGCTGTATTGAATGGGATAGCAGCGGTACCACTATTGTTCCTGATTGCCAGGATCTCCTCTAACCCCAAAATCATGGGGGAGTACAATAGCAAGTTTATTTCCAAATTGCTGCTTTGGAGCAGTTTTGCTGCCATGGGGGCAGCTGCAATAGCTTTGTGTTATACATTGTATTAGCACGGGATTTGGACACATCAATTTAATGATTTAAATTACACAATATACTGCTCACCGATATGAGTTTTAAAATCCTGATCATTGAAGATTCCGCGGATATTCGCGAGGGTGTAGTGGAAATACTGGGGCTGGCCGGCTATACCGTATTTTCAGCAAGTAATGGTAAAATGGGATTGGAATTGGCTAAAGTCCAGTTACCTGATTTAATACTTTGCGATGTCATGATGCCGGAAATGGATGGGTATGGTGTGCTGTTTATGCTCGGAAAATCGGCCGACACGGCTAATATCCCTTTCATTTTTCTTACAGCCAAAGCCGAACGGATCGATTTGCGTAAAGCTATGGAAATGGGTGCCGACGATTACCTGACCAAACCTTTTGATGACGTAGAATTACTTAATGCAATCGAAAGCAGGTTGAAAAAGAAAAAGCAACAAAAGGAATTTTACAGTAAGGGGTTGGACGAACTCAGTAATATAGTTGCGAGGACTGATGGGTTGAACGAACTAAAGCGTGTTATCCGGGAACGCAAGATTCGTTCTTTTAAAAAGAACCAGGTGATTTATTATGAAGGTGACAGAGGAAATGGACTATACGTTGTTCTTAGTGGAAAGATAAAGACCAGTAAACTTGCAGACGATGGGCGCGAATTGATTACCGGTTTACATACCCCGGATCAGTACCTTGGTATTCAGGCATTGCTTGCCGGCGAGGCATATTCAGAAACCGCAAGCGCCCTTGAGGATAGCCAATTGTGCCTCATACCCAAAGAGCAGTTACAGGAAATGTTGAACCTATACCCGGAAGTAACGGATAGTTTTATCAAATTGATGGCAGGTCAGATAAGGGAAAGCGAAGAGCGATTACTGCAACTTGCATATTATTCTGTCAGAAAAAAGATGGCGGATGCGATTCTGAGGCTCTATCGCCAAAGCGATTCCCCAAATGAAGGCATCCGGATCTCGCGTGAAGACCTGGCTGCACTTGCAGGTATGGCTACTGAAACAGTTAGCCGTACCCTGTCGGATTTTCGTAACGAAGGCCTGATTGAAAAGAATGGAAGTGTAATAACAGTGCTTGATCTGCAGCGATTGGTTAAAATGAAAAACTGAATTTGCCGAAAAAGACAGGCACGCAATAGGGGCGTTATGCACATAATTGCCGCGCTGAATTTATCTGTTTTTACCAATTAAAAATTACTACGGATAACCATACACTTTAATACCAGACAAAATCATCATCAGTACTATTATTGCTATCAGACTGATAGCAATCAAAAAGGTTATTGCCGTGTTTTTGTGATTCGTAACCATAGCTAATGAGTTAGTGTATGTAATGGATAAGATGGGAGCGGGCCCGACCTTGCCCAGGTAGTTTCAAATAATTGAATGCTCTTTCTAATTTCCTGACTTTCTTGATCTGTTCTCATGCTCCCTGTTAATGAGTAATTAATATGTAAATAAACTATATATCAGCGATGTATGCTGTGATTTCTGTCAGCAAGATCATTGATTCTCGTCATGGATAAGAGGGGAGTAGTACTCATAAAAGCTTTTTGTATCTCGTTTCGGGTTAAGAATCGAGTGACGCTATAGTGGGCTGTGGTGTAATTGACGGTTCAGGGGTGACCATTGTCATTTTTGCATTAGCTCCGGTTCGGTAACTTGTATAACCAAATCAAATTACCGCTATGAATGGAATTATTATTTATCAGGGCAAATATGGTGCAACCAGGCAGTATGCGCATTGGCTTGGAGAGACATTGCAGATGCCGGTATCAAAAGTGGAGAATGTAACACCTGCAGTTTTAGCTCTTTATGATACCATTATTATAGGCAGCTCAGTTTACATCGGTCGGCTGGTATTGCAAGATTGGTTAAAGGAAAATGACATCAGGCTAAAAGACAAAAAGCTTTTCATTTTTATTGTTTGCAGCTTCGCAGTTAATGACATGGCGCAACAACGGGAGATAATAAAAAATAATCTTGGTACCAAGATCAAAGATGTTGCCGAAATATTTTTCCTGCCCGGCAGGTGTGTCGTTTCCGGGCTGTCGTGGAAAGACCGGCTTATGCTAAAATTGGGCGCCTGGATTGAAAAAGATCCTGAAAAGAAATCAGTGATGCGTAATGGGTTTGATCATCTCGAACGGAGTCAGCTTAAACCTCTAATCGAAAATATTCACCGTATGGCTGATGACTGACTTTACCGGTTTGTATGCATAAAGCAAGGCGTTGTAAAAGGACGTATTCATCGATAAAAGTAGCTGCTTATCCCAATACATACACATATGCCCAGTTAGCGAAATGCTAATTACATATCGTTCATAACCAATACAGCCGCTCCGCTAATTTGGCCTGATCTGAATTGATTTATCGCCTCATTGGCTTCAAATAAGCGGAATACTTTCGTTTGTGTTAATACTTCGATGTTTTTTAAAATAGAAAAGAAATTCAAACCATCCTGACGGGTTAAATTAGCCACCGACTTAACAGACCGTTCGCCCCAGAGCAAGTTATATGGAAATTCGGGTACATTGCTCATATGGATACCGCCACAGATTACCTGGCCTCCTTTGTCTACATCTTTTAAAGCTTTGGGAATAAGTTCCCCTGCGGCAGCGAAAATTATAGCCGCATCCAACACTTCGGGTGGTACGTCGTAACTTCCGCCAACCCAGTGTGCACCCATGGTCTTTGCAAATCGCTGCGCACGCTCGTCCCCATCTCTGGTGAACGCGAATACTTGTTTACCCTGCGCTATAGCTACCTGGATCAAGATATGAGCAGCAGCGCCAAATCCATAGAAACCAACATTTTTGGCCGATGGTGCGATCATGCTATAGGAACGAAACCCGATCAAACCTGCACAGAGCAGGGGGGCTGAAGCCGGCTGATTATATCGTTTGTCTAATATAAAACAAAAACGTGCGTCGGCCACCGTATATTCGGAATAACCGCCATCAATGGTGTATCCCGTAAATAAGGGGGCATCACAAAGGTTCTCCATGCCCAACAGGCAAAATTTACAACGCCCACAGGTATGACCGAGCCAGGGAACACCCACTAACTGACCGGAAGAAAGTTCAGTTACAGTACTGCCCGTTTTAACCACGGTTCCGATAATTTCGTGGCCGGGTATCAGCGGAAGCTTTGGTTTATCCAGTTCGCCATCTAATATATGGAGGTCGGTACGACAGATACCACAGGCAATTATTTTGATCAGCACCTGATAGTCAGAAGGCTGAGGAATGGGAACCTGGCGATATATCAGTGGCCCGCCGGCTTTTTCAAGCACCATTGCCTGCATGTCACCAGTGTGTTTCATATTAATCTTTTATTAATTTACAATAATCTTAATATCCTGTTTCAGAAAGTTACCTGTTCATTAACATACCATTTGAGAGTAACCGATATATCGCAGATTTCCGGCTCCGTTGCCAGTAGATGGTAAGAGAAAAACATTTCCTCCCGCGAGGCATAGCTATGTGTTACATTGCCGGCGCGCCAACGACTATAAAAATAGATTTTCGGCAAGTAAAAAAAGATGATATTATTGGCCTTTGAAAATGATAGTGGTCACTTGTCTTAAAATCAGCGACAATCAGTAATAACATGACCAATATCATTTTCGTGGTTGCCGGATGTCATTCATCCGGAATAACGCGCGTTGTAACCTTGTGTTATGAAAAATCAAATTAACATCAAACACATTAAGAACCTTAACAACGATGTGTTAAGGGGTATCGCGTTCTATACACAGGAGTTGGCTATTTTACAGGAAAGGTTACAGGAGATTGCCGGCGACAATACGGCCCGCGAAGTACAGGAACAAGTGGAACATTTTCAGAATCAGTTCATAATTCATGAAAAATGCCTTACGGAGCTAAAACAAGACATTCACCGTAATGACCTTGACATAAAAGCAGATCTTTTGCTTTCCGGTACTATGGTTTCTGAAAGTATAGCTGCCGAACATTCAAGAGTTCATGAGCGCTATCTTAACGAAGAAAAAATATTCAACGATTTGCGCCACGAGTTTAACCGGTTTTCTGCGGAGTGGTTGTGATTTATTTAATGGATAGTGACTCCCGGGGTATGTTTCCTGTTGCTGCCACTGTAAAAACCGGTGGCAGCAATTAAACCAGAAAAACAAGTCCGAATTGCTTCTTGAACGAAGCTTAATATGCTGTCCAGCCTCCATCAGCAGTTAGCACAGAGCCATTAATAAAGCTTGATTTTACCGAAGCCAGAAAAAGGGCAACTTCAGCAATTGCTTCGGGAGCTGCAGCACCTGGTGCATTGCCTGTTCCGGCGTTCATCCTTTCAAAACCAAATGGATTGGGTTCCATGCCAAAAACGATATTGGTATTCACTCCCCCCGGTGCTATAGCGTTGCAGCGGATATTTTTATCCGCATATTGATATCCTATGTTTTTAGTTAAACCGATTATTGCATGCTTGGATGCTGTATAAGCGGCACCGGCCCGGCCTCCCTGGAAGCCGCTGATGGATGCAATATTAATAACTGTACCGGAGCCGCTTTCCAGGAAAAGAGGTATAGCTTCACGGCAGGCAAAAAAACAACCGTTCAGGTTTGTTCCTATTACTTTCTCCCATAATTCGTCTGTTACATCGGTCACCGGAGTAAAATTGTCCATAACGCCGGCATTATTTACCAAAATATCAAGTGTGCCGAAAGTGTTGTGAACATACTTCATTACCAATTGCACATCGCCCTTTACGGAGATATCTGCAGCGATACATGCTACCATACCGCCATTTGCGCGAATTTCAGCCGCGACGGCTTCAATATTTGATTGATGGATATCGGTAAGCATAACTTTTGCGCCCTGTTCAGCGAAAAGCTTTGCAATGGCTTTTCCAATCCCTGATCCGGCCCCGGTTACAAGGGCCACTTTTTGTGATAGTTGTTTCATAATTGGTTTAACTTACATATACAAAAATCACTCGTAAACAACATGTAGAGAATGATTCCGGTCATTAAAAAATGTGATTAGAGGCGAATTACAAAATTTTAAACATGTTAATAGTCATTTGCCACTATATGCTATTTATGAATTTGCATATTAAAATATATTGCCCAAATGCTTATTGGGATTGCACAGCCTGTTGTTTTCTTCGCGCTTTTTCCTGGCTTTTGAAATAGCCCCTAAAAAGGAAATTGTGCTTGAGCGCTTCCATGTTTTTATTGAATCCATCTGTGCCCTGGCGCAGGTTATACATAGTTGCCCTTAAGTCTTTGGCAAATGCTGAATCTTTTAAAATCATTGGCAGCGAGCCATTCCCGCTGTTTAAATGGCCGTTTACGGTACGCGCCAGGTTATTCAGCTGCCAGGTTAACGAATCGGCGTTATCGCTTGCTTTCCTGATACTCGAAATAGCCGCCTGTAGGTTGCCGGCAGCTATGGTGTCCCTGAGCAAG
Source organism: Mucilaginibacter sp. R-33 (assembly GCF_049949235.1). Lineage (NCBI taxonomy): Bacteria > Pseudomonadati > Bacteroidota > Sphingobacteriia > Sphingobacteriales > Sphingobacteriaceae > Mucilaginibacter > Mucilaginibacter sp. R-33. The sequence goes on along the minus strand of NZ_CP188089.1, from coordinate 2,067,746 downwards.
ACCCCCGCCGCTCCTTTTCCATTTTTTATCCCTACAATCAGATCATCTATACCATTGGTAATTTTGATAGCATTTGCGCTCGCTTTGTTTAAATTTTGCAAAGAGGCAAGTAAATTGCCGGAGACATTTTTATCGTTCAGCAGGGCCATGAATGTGCTGCCGTTAACCTTCAGGACAGTACCCTTTAACGCTTCTGAGATAACTGCAACGTTATTATTGGTTTTGGACAAGGTCTGCAACATTTCATCGGTACTGATTTTTTTTTGCGCTATAAGAAGATCATCTTCAATAACTTGTGGGCTTGGTAAGTTTGAAGGAACTATATTTACTATTTTATTGCCCATCAGCCCTTCTGTGCCAATTGAAGCAACCGCATTTTTATGAACATAGGATGTGAACTTGTTGTCGATTGATAATGTTACCTCAATTGTAGTATCATTGATCATGTTGATCTTTTTTACTGTACCAGATTGAATTCCGGAGAACTGTACGTTATTGCCAACGGTGAGGCCATTGAGGTTAGAAAACCTCACCCGTATGTTGAAATCGCTACCAAACAGGTTATGATTTTTGCCGATAAGATAGAAGGCAAGTATTAACACAAATAGGCCTGATAGTACGAATGCGCCAAGTTTTATATTGCCTGCTGTTTGGTTTGCCATAATTTATTCGAAAAATTGATGAATATTTGGATCTGTCGAATGTTCGAAATCAGTGTATGTACCTTGTGCATAACAACGACCGTCCAGCAGCAGAGCCACCCGGTCGGCGGTGTTTTTTACACAGTTCATGTCGTGTGTGATGATAATGGATGATGTATGGTATTTATCCTGCAGTTTCAAAATTAATTTATCGATTTCCCGGGCTGTAACCGGATCGAGCCCTGTTGTTGGTTCATCATATAATATCACTTCCGGTTTAAGGATCATGGTCCTGGCGAGAGCGACACGTTTTAGCATGCCTCCGGATAATTCTTCCGGCATCAGATCAACAGTATGCGCCAGCCCTACGTTTTCCAAAGCCTCCATAACCAGGGCTTCCACCTCGTTCTGCGAAGCAGCAATCCAGTGACGGCGTAAAGGAAATTCCAGGTTCTCACGAACGGTCATGGAATCGTACAATGCGTTGCCCTGGAAAAGAAAGCCAATGCGGGCGCGGACCTGATCGAGTACTTCGTGAGACATATCAGGGACATTTTGACCAAAAACTTTGATGTTTCCGCTATCAGGTTTCAACAAACCGATAATGCATTTGATCAGTACTGACTTGCCGGATCCGGATTTGCCAAGCACTACCACATTCTCTTCTTTTTTGACTGATAATGCAAAGTCTTGCAGCACGGTATGATCGCCGAAATGCTTACAAAGTTTCTCTATCACAATCACTTTGTTTTCGGTGGCTGTTTGTTTTTTCATGCTTTAATTTAAACCAAGCAGATCCGTGAGTTGCACAGCCAGCAAGTCGATGAAAAAGATTACTACAGATGATAACACAACCGCTGAGTTGGCCGAACTTCCAACACCCCTGGTACCTTTGCTTGATGTGTAACCTTTATAACAACCAACGATTCCAACAGCAAAACCAAAGAAAAATGTTTTAAAAAATGCAGGAAGTACGTCGCCGAAACTGAGACTTCTAAACACCTGAATAAAAAAAAGATAAAAGCTGGTGGCCGACCTGATATTAACGCCTATGTATGCTCCGAACAAGGCGATAGCGTCGCCCAGGACAGTGAGCACGGGTAGCATTAATGTAGTTGCCACGGTACGCGTAGCGACAAGGTACTTGAATGGATTGGTTCCGCTTACCTCCATTGCGTCAATTTGCTCTGTGACCTTCATGGATCCAAGTTCGGCTCCTATACTGCTGGCTATTTTACCTGCAAATATCAGCGCTGTTATAACCGGACCTATCTCCCTAACTATGGCAATGCCTACCATCACCGGAAGTTGAGATTCAACACCATAGGCAACCAGGGATGGCCGCAGCTGCATTGTAAGAACAAGGCCCATAATAAAACCTGTGAGGCCGATAAGCGGCAACGATTTATATCCAATTATATAGCATTGGTTTAATAATTCGCGGACCTCAAAGCGCGGTTTAATTCCGGTAGAGAAAAACTGGCCGGCAAATCCTGCGATATCCCCAGTGTCATTCAAAAAGGCTTTGATATTTTTAGTGAAAGCCATCGTTATATCTGTTTAACTTGATTTGAAAAAATGATCTACGGTAAAATTAATATGGGTCCGAAGAAAAATTTGTGATATCGGACAGCATTTTTTTTGATATCTATACCACTGATAAGTGACGCAAATCATTTTTAAGCCCGACGGAACAACTGGTTAACCAGGATATAAAAGATGGTTTTAACAGGTGTGTCATAGGCAGAAACCGGTTTGTGTTTATCCAAGAGATAACTCATGGTTTCCTTTCTTATACCGCACTTGGTTGAGACTTGTTCTTGCAGGATTTCAAGGCGTCATTAATATTTTCGATACCTTTAATCAATGCGTCCGCGTTAAAAGCGATGCTGTCGATGCCGGTTTCAACCAGTAGCCTGGTGAACGTTTCTGAATCGCTTGCCGCCTGGCCGCACAGGCCTACTTTTTTTTTCAGTTTATTTGCCTTTTGGATCATCATGACGATCAGTTGTTTGCTCGCGGCGTCCTGTTCGTCAAATAAGCCTGCTATGAGTGCTGAATCCCGATCAATGCCTAATGTTAATTGTGTAAGGTCATTTGAACCAATTGAGAAACCGTCAAATACTTCCGCGAATTCCTCGGCAAGTAATACATTGCTGGGAATTTCTGCCATAACGAAGATCTCAAGGTCATTCAGACCCCGTTTAAGCCCGCAGGACGACATCAGATCGATAACTTTTTGCCCCTCTTTAACTGTCCGGCAAAAAGGGATCATCAATTTAATATTATTGAAGCCCATTTCATCACGAACCACTTTCATGGCCTCGCATTCAAGCAGGAAGCCGTCGCGGTAATGATCATCATAATACCTGGAGGCCCCCCTGAAGCCAATCATCGGGTTCTCTTCCTTTGGCTCAAAGTACCTTCCGCCAATTAGGCCGGCATATTCATTGGTTTTAAAATCGCTCATCCTCACGACCACATCTTTCGGGTAAAATGCCGCTGCTATCGTGGCAACACCCTGTACAAGTTTATCTACAAAATAAGCTTTTTTATCGGCATAGCCAGCTGTTAGGTGAGCGATTTTTACCCGTTCCTGCTCGTCCAACACCTGGTTAAAGTGTGCGAGTGCCATCGGATGTATCCCAATTTGGTTCGCGATAATAAATTCAATTCGCATTAATCCAACACCTTGGTTGGGAAACATCGATGATTTAAAGGCCTGCCCCGGATCGGCTATGATTAGTTGGGCTTTCGGGTGTGCCGGCAGCTGGGCTTTGCTCACGTCACTGACCGTTTCAGTCCACTCCAGTTTGCCACTGTAAACCATCCCTGTCTTCCCCTCGGCGCAGCAAATGGTTATCATCTCACCATCCTCAATGTTATAGGTTCCGTTTGTCGTTCCAACTACAGCCACCGCGCCGAGTTCCCGGGCTATAATAGCAGCATGGCTGGTGCGGCCGCCATTATTAGTAACAATTCCCGCTACCTTTTTCAATACGGGGTCCCAATCCGGGCTGGTTGTTTCAGTAACCAAAATTTCGCCTTCTTTAAGCAGGTTAGCCTGGTCAGGAGTTTTGAGCACACGGGCCCTGCCGGCTGTAATACCATTGCCTATGGCAGCCCCCATGGTTATAACTTCCCCTTTTTCGGCAATTTTAAAACTTTTTACCTGTATCTTTTTTTCTTGACTATGTACAGTTTCGGGACGAGCCTGGATAATATAGAGTTGGTGATCGAATCCATCTTTAGCCCATTCAAAGTCCATAGGCTGACGGTAATGGTCTTCGATAATCAACGCCCAGTTGGCAAGCTTTTCAACTTCCTGATCGCTGAGCACAAATTTTTGCCGGAGTTCCCAGGGCGTATCCTGATTTATCGTTGGATTGGTTGCGTCGTCGGTAGTTGCGCAAACCATGGTTTTGTTTTTGCTACCAAGGTTTTTTTGGATAGTGGCCCTTAAATTTTTTTTAAGAGTTGGTTTAAACACCAGGAATTCATCAGGCGTAACAGTACCTTGTACGATATTTTCCCCTAATCCCCACACACCCGAAATATGTATAATATCCTTGAACCCACTTTCAGGTTCCAAAGTAAATCCGATACCGGAACACCCCATATCAGATCGCACCATTTTCTGGACTGCAACTGAAAGATAAACTTTCCCATGATCAAAATTTTTATCTTCCCGATATTTAATAGCGCGATCTGTATAAAGTGATGCAAAGCATTGCTTTACGGCAGTTAATAAAGCACTATGACCTTTAATATTCAGGAAGGATTCGTGCTGTCCTGCAAAACTCGCCCCTGGCAAATCTTCTGCTGTGGCACTGCTTCGCACGGCCACAGTCGGTTCTGCATTTTCAAAAATATAATCGTAGGCGTCTATGATTGCCATTTGCAGGTCATTCGGCATAACGGCGTCCATGATCAGTTTTCGGGCTCTGGCGCCGCTTATCGTTAAGTTAGAGAAGTTCTGCCGGTCTAAACCGGTCATCAAATCAATAAGCTTTTTTTCGAGCCGGTTGAACCCGATGAAATAACGAAAAGCTGCTACAGTTACAGCGAAGCCGTTTGGCGTATTTATTCCATTGTTGGTTAGTTGATTGTAAATTTCCCCCAATGAAGCTGTTTTTCCACCAACATCACCAATATCACCTATGGTGATTTCACTAAACTTTCTGATAAAATGTTCCATGTTACTGTTATTAAGCCGGCCGAAGAGCGTCCGGTTGTCAAAATCGCCGGTGTTGCCGACAGAAAATTTTTTAGTCTACTTTAATTTCTTTCTTTGCCGCCTGGTTTCTGCCGCTTTTTTTAAGTTCGATTTCCAAAAGGCCATTGCGATAATTGGCATTCACCCCGTCTTCCTCAACATTGTCTGGCAGCTTAAATGTGCGACGGAAGGAAGCAAAGGAAAATTCTTTACGTGTATAACTATCAATCTCTTCCTTTTCTTCTTTATTGGTTTCCGCACTGATGATCAGTAAGCCGTCTTCGGTAATGATTTTGAAATCGTTTTTTTTAAAGCCCGGAACAGCAAGGTCAAGCTTATAATGATTTTTGGTTTCACGGATATTTACAGCCGGGAGAAATTCTCCGCCGCTGGAAGTTTTATCAAAAAAACGGTCTGGACTCCAAAAATTCTCCATCATTGATTTCCATGATGGAACGCGATGTGATTTTATTAAGGCTGTCATAAATATGTTTGTTGAATGATTGGTTATCCAAATTTCGCCATGGGAGACATTAAGTATAATGACGACTGTCACGCTTTGGTTTGATTCATGTCAGTTTGGTGGTTTCTATATCGCAATACCTTTATAGTAACAAGTAATAAGTTATGAATGAATCTTTTAATGACAGGGAGTCGGCAATAGAAACCGGGCCTGCAATGCAAAATGTTTACCTGCAATCATTAGGTGCAGCAGGTACTGTAACCGGATCCAAGCATCTGCTGCTTACCCCCGGGGGGAACGTCATGATCGATTGCGGCCTGTTTCAAGGGATAAAGGCTTTGCGGGAAAAAAACTGGGAAAGCCTGCCTGTTAACCTGGCTGATATTAGTGCACTGATACTGACCCACGCACACCTCGATCACTGTGGCTATATCCCTTTACTGGTACGGAACGGGTATCGTAACAAGATTTACATGAGCCAGCCGACCAGGGACCTTGTAGAGCTTATTTTGCGCGACTGCGCCAAACTACAGGAAGAAGATGCCCAAAAGGCTAATAAATACGGCTACTCCAGACATCATCCGGCAAAGGCCCTTTACACCGTGAAAGATGTTGAGGCTGCGTTGCCCTATTTTGAAGTTTGTGAAATACATAAAACAATCAGCCTGGCTAAACAGCTAAGTTTTAGTTTGTACCCATGCGGGCACATCGCGGGTGCTTGTTCGGTCAAAATAAGTTGCTTTGAGAAGACAATTGTATTTTCCGGGGATATCGGGCGTGACCAGTCAGAGCTATTACCTGGACCCGAGCTATTAGGGCAAGCCGATTTTGTAGTCATGGAGTCTACTTATGGTGATCGCCTACACTCTGAAAATGACACTTCACAGGATTTAGCGGGTGCTATTAATGATACTATTTTTAGTAAAGGGAATGTCCTGATCCCATGTTTTGCAGTTGGCAGGGCCCAGGAAGTGATGCACCTGATCTATCGCTTAAAACAACATAATCTGATTCCGTCATCCATTCCGGTATACCTTGATAGCCCGATGGCCGCAGTTGCCGGAAAGACCCTGGTACACTTTCCCGAATGGTTTACTATTGATGAAAAAGAATGTGCCGACATGTTTAACAGCGTAACTATCAACAAGGATTATAAGAATACCGAAAAGATTATTAAAAGGGCAGGACCTAAGATCGTTCTTGCGGCAAGTGGAATGCTAACCGGAGGCCGTGTGCTGGAATATTTGAAGCGTTATTTGGGCGATGCGCGTAACACCATACTCCTGATTGGTTTCCAGGCCGAGGGCACACGGGGAAGGGCGTTGCTTAACCATACCCACGAATTGAAAATTCATGGTCAATATTACCCGGTAGTGGCGAAGGTACAGGAGATAGAAGGTTTGTCCGCTCACGCCGATCAGTCCGAATTGATTACCTGGTTAAAGCAGTTTCACAATTCGGTGTCGGGGGTTTACCTGGTACATGGCGAACCATGCGCACAAGACACTCTTCGGGTTAAGATCCAGGATGAGTTGAAACTAACAGTAAAGATTATGAAGCCTTACCACAAGGAACTTTTATTCAGTTTGAATCAACAGCTGTAATGTGATACGTGGTACTGTGTAATATCTTGATTTTGAATGCAACAATACTGTTAATCGGTGCCTGATGCTGTAAATTGACTGTATTGGTTAATTTAATGATAAACGTCATTTTTCTTTAGCTAATATTTATCAATATTTGAATACTGGTTACTTTCTAAGCCATTTAAAGCAGGGTTGTTAAATTGCAATGTTACGCGAACTTGTTAAGTGCGGATCATGGAAAAGCTCACATTTAATTTTTGTCATCCCGTAAAAGGTCTCCTCAGGCTTTTGAATAAACTTTATCCGGCAGAAATACGCGTAGTACCGATTGATGACCAGCACGGGGGCTTAATTGAAATTTCGGTAACAGGTCTCTGCAGCGGTAAATGGAAGGCAATGCTTGAGTGGGAACATGATGGCATGAATTATTATTATGAACAAGAATTTGAGATACCCGAGGTAAATTGAGTTTTAAATACCTATAATCCCCAATATAATTCTGTGGAAAATAATTGATTTACCGACAATCAATCCCAAACTCCTTATAATCACTTATTAAAGTATGGGTAAATGAAAAAAATCGGACCGCGTGCCTAAAATCTTTTCGAGGTCACCTTTATCTATTTCTTCCTTAGTTAACAATAGCGTTGCTAACTGGTCCAATATAGGCTTCTTTTTGGCAAGAGTTCCTTTCGCGTTCTGGTAGGCCTGCGCCAGCAATCCTATTATTTCATCGTCAATGATTTTGCTGGTTGATTTGCTGAAGGGTTTTTGTATTTCCAGATCGGTTTGACCGGTTGAATCGTAATAACTGACGTTTCCAAGCTTTTCGGCAAAACCATAATACATGACCATCGATCTTGCTTCTTTGGTCGCTTTTTCCAAATCATCCAACGCCCCGGACGATATTTCGCCAAATGTAAGTTCTTCTGCCGCCCTGCCTGCCAGGGTAGCACATAGATGTCCACGAAAGCAGTTTTGTTACGCAGTTGCCTCTCTTCTGGCAAGTATAATGCCGCGCCTAAAGATTTCCCGCGGGGAATTAAACTTTCGCTCTATCATATCACGGTGAACATCATACACCTGGTGTTCTAAAGTTTTCAGGTAGGCATTAATACTTTTTACGTCTTCGCTGTTTCCGGTTAACTTTTGTTCATTTGTGTTCCATTTGTCGGGATTGACATAGCGCTTAGAGGAGACTTCGATGCGTACGCCATCAACAGTGATACGCAGATAAACAGGGGCGAAGCCTTCGGCATTTGCTTTTGATCTCTTTACTTAAAAGAGGTGGTTAAAAGATTTGTTCATCACTGAAGCTTTAAGTGAATAAAATCAGTTACATATCCTGCTGAAATCAAGGTGTTTAAATTAATAAAACGCTCAATATAAGAGACTTATAAGCATTCCGGTGACCCGGCAAGCTTACCTTGAAAAAGGTCACCCACTGGGCACCAGAACAAAGCTATTGATTGGTTTGTTTTGGTGAGGGCTAAAATCAGAAAGCGCCGTAAATGATTCATTTACAGCGCTTTCTGATCCTAATTGAATAATACTTGGCGGAGAGTTAGGGATTCGAACCCCAGGAACCTTTCACAGTTCAACAGTTTTCAAGACTGCCGCAATCGACCACTCTGCCAACTCTCCGGGGACAAAAGTACAAATCCGGGGCGAATTGCCAAATTTGAATTTCACTTTTTTTGATTTAATTAAATAATCTATGTAAGTTATTGATTAATAATATTTTAATTTTTTGACTGGTCGGTTTTTTTTGCCCGAAAAGTGTTAAATCTGGGTTTTACGATGCGAATTGTACGCTTGGAAAGCTCTACGGACGCGTTTAATTCGAACCCGATTATTAAAATTAATGAGTTTATATACATCCAGATCATCACAACGATGAGCGTACCTATCGAGCCGTAAACTTTATTGTACGACGAGAAATTGTTGATATAATAGGAAAAGCCCAGTGAGGTTAAAACTGCCAGTGCCGTAGCCAGTATGGAGCCTGGATTAATAAAATTCCATTTCTTTTTATGTGCAGGAGCGTAACGGTACAAGCACCCTATGGTTACAAAAATGATCACCACAATAATCACCCATCTGAACAGCATCACAGGGTAAACCCAAAAATGATTTTCAGACGCTACATGCGATTGGATGAACCGGATAATGGATTGACCCAGGATAAGTATGGAAATGGCCAGTAATAACGCGAAGCTTATAGCTACGGTAATTCCTGTTGCTACCAGGCGCCTTTTGAGCCAGCTCCGTTTATCCTCAATTAATGAGGATTTATTAAAGGCTTTCATGAGGTTGATAACGCCATTCGTAGCAAAATACAAGGTTGTTAAGAAACCGAATGAAAGGAGCTTGCCGTTTTGATTACTTACAATATCGAAAAGGGTTTCTCTGAACGCCATATAGGCATTTGTAGGCATTACAGAGGCCAGCACCATCATCAGATTGCCTTTAAAATGTTTTATAGGCACGTAGGGGATAAGCGTGAACAAAAAAATGGTAGCAGGGAAAACAGCCAGCATAAAGCTGTAGGCTAAAGCATAGGCCCGGTTAATAAGCGAGTTATTGGTGATTTCTTTTACAAAAAAGTCTATAACTGTATAAAGGGGCAGTGGCCTGAAACCTGGAATAATGACAGACTTCGTCCACTCGATGATGTACCTGTAGAACCTAAACCGAAGTAAAAAGCGGTGCAGCCATTTCATTTAAACCAAAGCTACTTAAAAAAGGGCATTAATCTGTCGCTAAAATCCTGTGGGGGCAGGCATGGGCGGTTGGTTTTCATGTTAATGAATACGAGCAGCGTTTCGCCGGTATTAATAAGTTCGCCTTTGGGATTTGTAAGTTCGTACCTGAAATGGATTCGAATGCCGGGCAGCTCATCCATAATCACCCTGATGCTGATCTCCTCGTCATATAAAGCAGGTTTCAGGTATTTGCACTGAAGCTCGAGCACAGGCATCATAATGCCCGATTCTTCCATACCTTTATAAGTAAGACCAAGACTGCGAAGCATCTCTACCCGGCCAACTTCATAAAATTCGGCATAGTTACCGTAATACATATAGCCCATTTGATCGGTTTCGCCGTAGCGCACCCGTATTTTGATGGTGTGCTCAAACATTACCTGAGGATGTTACGTTCGTTAAGGGCTTGCTGAAATTTATGCGCGTTAACCAAATGGTCGGCCACATTGGTGGCAAAGGCATGGTATCCCGAAAAATCAGCTTTGGCGCACATGTAAATGTAATCGTTCTTTTGATAGTTGAGCACGGCCTTTACAGCATTAACAGATGGCATCATGATAGGGCCCGGAGGTAAACCTTTATGCAGATAAGTATTGTATGGCGAATTGTATGAAAGGTAGCGGGTGAGTACACGTTTTATAGTAAAATCATTCATCGCGAAGATGACTGTAGGATCAGCGTCCAGTGTCATGCCTCTTTTTAAGCGATTAAGGTATAGGCCCGCTACAGCAGGCATTTCATCATCGTGCAACGCTTCGGCATCAACTATTGATGCCAGGATAGATACTTCCTGCGGAGTAAGGTTTATAGCGGCAGCCTTTTGTTTACGTTCAGGGGTCCAAAAAGCCTGATAATGATCATACATCCGTTTAAAGAACTTTTCCGGACTTGTATTCCAATACATCTGGTAGGAATCCGGCATCATTACCGTATATACGTTATCGGTAGTAAAACCGTACTTACTTACAAAACTTGCCGAATCGAGCAGCCGGATAATCGCCATTGAGTCCGGTTCAATCTTTTTCGATATAAATCCCGCAAACTGTTCTTTAAGTCGCAATCCGTGAAATTCAACCTTAACAGGTTCTTGTGTACCTGAGGCCAGCATATTGATGAGCTTGCGGTTTCCCATACCCTCATGCAGGCGATATTTACCTGGTTTTACACGGGTAGTATAATTCATATTTCGGGCAGCCCAACCAAATGAAGCCGTATCTTTTACAATGCCTTCATCCTGTATGGTTTTAAAAACATCACTAAAAGTAGCGCCGGTATGGATGTATAAATACTCCTGTTTATCGGTAACGTTAGGGCCAAAGTATTTAAGGTAATAATTGAAACCTGTAAAGCCTAAAAGCACAATGATAACGATTACCAATGCTATGATAAATTTTTTGAGCATGCCTGATCCTTGTTTTTCCGCGGTCATGATATTGAATAGAGTATTTATTTTAGTTTTTGAACAGCCATTAACCCGCCGCTTAAATTACGCACATTGCTATAGCCACGCTGTTCCAATAGGGCTTGCGCTGTTTCGCTCCGTAAACCAGCTTTGCAGATAACGATTACCTCATCGGTTTTGTTGTAGCTTAAACGGTTAAGTGTATTCTCTAAATTTGACAGCGGGATATTTTCGCCTCCTATATTGTAGGTATGATATTCAATAACCTCGCGCACGTCAATCAAATTAAGGCTTTCACCTTTATTTAAACGTTCAAGCAGCTCGGTAGCTTTAATTTGCCGGTGGAGCTGCATCTGTTTTTGTGCCTTGTGAAACAGTTAGGTTAATACGCGTACCAATACTTGTTTTGCTTAACGAATCGGTCTTCATCGGGTATTGCGAAACAACAACCACATTGGTCGAATCGGTAATAGTACCCTGGTAAGTAATGATCCCAACAGTTAAGCCAGCGCCTTTTATAGCAAAGCGGGCGGCATCAAGGTCAAGATTTACGAGTTCAGGTATTTCCACTTCGCTTGCACCTTCACCATCACCCAAAACCAAATCTATTCTTGAGCCTTTGGGGATCTTGGTACCTGTTTTTATCACCTGTCCGCCAAAACGTACCTCCAGGATCCGGTCGCGGGCAATATCCGAACGGTACGTTGTGTCGCCCACTTTTAAGCCATAATTTGATATGGTAGCTATAGCTTCGCGATAATTGCTTTGTTCAAGATCGGGCAGGGCTACATTTGGCGCCTGCAGGGTTACCATAGTAAGATAGATTACCCGGCTTTCTTTAACGTTGGTCCCGGGATCCGGGTCTTGCTCTACGATAGTACCGGGGGCCACATCCTGTACATACACAGAATCTATTTTATAGCCGAATCCCTGTTCTTTTAAAATATCCATCGCCTTATCAATAGTAAGGCCTTTAAGCTTTGGTACAGGTATGCCCGATCCATGACGGGTGTAATAATCAAGACTGAAAAATGCTATTAAAACAACGGCTATCACGGTCACAATAGCCATCAATAAGTTATTCCGAAATGATTTTGATTTTAAGTAAGCCCCAAATTTGCTCATCAGTATATGTAAGGGTAAACCTTTTAATTAAGTATCAAACATAGGAATTATTTTGGATATGGGTGTTAGGATGTCGGATTTCGGATGTTCGATTTCGGAATTAATTATTGCAGAATTTCGGGAGTTTTAAACTCAAAATTTAAACTTTAGTATTATTTGCAATGATATTTATTCTAATTTCGACTTCGAAATCAGGTCGCTTTCGTTGCTCCTGGAAATAAATTCGAAATCGAACATCCGAAATCCGAAATAAAATGAGTCTTAAAAATATTGCCCTTTTGGCCGGAGGTTTTACCGGCGAATATGAAGTATCTCTTAACAGCGCAAAAAATATTGCGGCTAACCTGGCGTCAAACAGCAACTATAAGGTTTATATTATATTAATTACCCGCGACAGGTGGTTTTTTGAAGCAGACGACGCAACAGTTGATGTTGACAAAAATGATTTTACCATTACTCTTAACCAGGAAAAAATAAAGTTCGACTTTGCTTTCATCACCATTCATGGCACGCCCGGCGAGGATGGAAAGCTGCAGGGCTATTTTGATATGCTTGGCATTCCTTATAATACCTGCGACGCTACGACATCGGCCATTACCATGAACAAGGCTTATACCAAAGCTATCGTGAACGGGATCCATGGCTTGCATACTGCACATTCCATGCGTTTATTTGAGCGCGATGTGCATGACGTTGCCACCATAGCAGCTAATTTGAAATTTCCGTTGTTTGTTAAACCTAATAATGGTGGCAGCAGCGTGGGTATGAGCAAGGTTCAAAACATAGCCGGCCTGCCAGAAGCATTGAACAGGGCATTTCTGGAAGATGCCCAGGTGTTAGTAGAAGAATTTATTAAAGGCCGCGAGTTCAGTATTGGTATAGCACGCCTGCACGGTAAAATAAAGGTATTGCCTGCTACAGAAATTATAACCTCAAAAGATTTTTTTGATTACGAGGCGAAATATACTTCTGGTGTAACACAAGAAATAACTCCCGCCGACCTTTCGGCTGAAAAGGTTAAAGAAATTGCTGGCATAGTTACCGAGGTGTATACCCGCCTCAACTGCCGCGGCATGGCTAGGATCGACTTTATTTTGCTTGAAGGCAGTAATGATTTTTATTTTATTGAGATCAACACCACACCAGGCCAGTCTGCCGCTAGTTTGATTCCGCAACAGGTACGTGCGGCAGGTATGGATGTAGGCGAGTTTTACAGTGCGCTGATCGAAGGAGCCACGTTATAATTTCGGAATTGGGGATTTCGATTTTGGATTTATTTAGATAATTACTTTCAGAGACGCGTTACAAGCGTCTCTTTTAGTGTAACAACAAGATCATTCTACCGTCAAAAACCAACGATGCTGCAGTTTCAAAATTTCACAAAATCATACGGTAATTATCCTGCTTTAAAAATTGAAAATCTTAACCTTGAAACCGGCATTTATTGGATAAAAGGAATAAACGGATCGGGTAAAAGCACTCTATTAAAATCCATCGCCGGCATATTGGCATTTGATGGCGACATCATGCTTGAAGAACGTATCAGCATAAAAAAGCAACCGGTGGCTTACCGAAAGCTGGTAAACTTTGCCGAGGCCGAACCCGTATTTCCCGATTTTTTAACAGGTTCAGAAATGATCGCCCTGTTTATCGCTGCTAAAAGCGCGCCAGCGCGACAGGAGGAGCAGTATATTAAAAGCATGGGCATGCAAAGCTTCATAGACCGCCGGGTTGGCACTTACAGCAGTGGCATGATGAAAAAGCTTTCCCTGTTACTTGCCTTTTTGGGCAAGCCCAAATTGATCCTGCTCGATGAACCTTTGATCACCATTGATATGGCGTCGTTAGCAACATTAAATAGTTGGATAAGGGAAAGGTATGAGCAGGAGGGAACCGGCTTTTTACTGTCATCGCACCAGATACTTGAAGATGGCTCATTACCTGTATCAGGTGAACTTCTCGTCGAAGATCAAACTTTAAAGTTTATCAGCTGATGAAATCGCTAACCATTGTATTGTTAAAGATTTTTGCAAACGGTTTTTTCCGGGTGCATGCCGGGATTTTGCTATTTATATTTTTGGCAATGGTTGGCGTAGTGCCTCCCCAGTATTTAATAGGCTATCACAAAGCACTGATGCTGGCTATGGACAGCAGTTCGGTTGTAATGATCCTGGTGTTTATAAGCTGGTTTATTTATGCCGTTAAAAGCTGGCATTACGTATCCGGGCAAATCTTTGCCCCCAGTCAACATTTTTTATTTTATAGCAGCAATGCCCTGAACAAAGGGAAACAAATAATAAGCTGGTTTTGGGTACAGGCTGCTATATTATCGCCGGTAATATTGTACGCACTCATCGCTGTGGGGGTGGGTTTTTCCAATCAGTATTATTTATTTCCAGTTTGCATTTTACTGTATTTAATCGCCTTAACTTATTTAAGTGCAGTTATTTATACAAAGCAAATTAACGGACTTGTTGATGGCAATGATCAATCTATATTATTAAAACTAAGCAGCAAATGGCGTAAACCTTATTTCAGCCTTTACGTTTACCACCTGTTAGATAAGCGCAAGGTTCCATACCTCATTACCAAGGCGCTTTCCTGGCTTATCATCACCGGGGTGTTTTACGTGTTTGCTGATGTTAAAACTGATGTCCGTGTTGCCGGTATAGCAATCCTTGCTGTTATAACGGCACATATTGTATTGATATTTGAGGAAAGGAAATTTGAAGAGAACGGCCTTTGCTTTTCCCGCAATTTGCCTTATAGCAGGCCACAGCTATTTCTAAATTTTATAGGCGTCTATTTCATTCTCCTCATCCCCGAAAGTATCTGGCTGTTCAGCAGGTTTAACTTGCTAATGGCTATTGAACTGCTGTTTGTTGGCTTAAGCACCGCGATGCTGTTTCATTGCCTGCTTTACTGGTTTGGCCTTAATATGGATAAGTACCTGCAATGGGTCCTGGGTTTATTTATAGTATTGTTTTGGATCATTATGTTCAAGCTGCTTTGGATACTTATACCGTTAAACTTAAGTTTAGCCTACCTGCTGTTCTATAATAATTATTACAAATTTGAAGGAGAGGTAAGCGATAAGCTGTAGCTTTAAAACTGTGCTTTAATCATTCTGTCCCTGCCGCTCATATCTTTTCTTAACTCAATGTTTTTAAATCCGTTACCGGCTAATAGCTCAACAGTTTCATTACCTAAATTTTCATTAATCTCGAAAAAAAGCAGACCGCCGGCAATCAAATTACTTAATGCAAAATCGGCTATTGCCCTGTAAAATATCAGCGGATCATGTTCGGGTACAAACAAAGCAGTATGTGGCTCAAAATCTGTAACATTATTATGCATCCGCTTTTTATCATCAAGCGTAACATACGGAGGGTTGCTTACAATGATATTATATTGAGCCTCTTCTTTACCAGGCCCAATATTTAAAATATCAGCCAGAATAAAATTAACCTCAACTTCATTTAATAAAGCATTTTCCTTGGCGGTTTCCAAAGCTCCTTCGGATATATCTATCGCAGAAACATCCGCATTTGCCAAATTCTTTTTCAAGCTGATGGCGATACACCCGCTACCGGTACCTATATCCAGCACAGAAAACCTGTCACCTTTCGCCTTTAACCTTTCGCCTTCTAAAATCCATTCCACCAGTTCCTCAGTTTCCGGGCGCGGGATCAGCACATATGGGTTTACTTTAAATAGCAAGCCAAAAAACTCGGTGATACCAAAAATGTATTGAATGGGTTTGCCTGTTTTTAGTTCGGCAAGGATGTTTTTCGCCCGTTCCGACTGTTCAGCAGTTAACGCTCTTTCGGGGAATGCCTTAACAGATGCCCTTGATAAACCGGTCACTTCGGCAATAACAAACAGCGTAATAGCTTCGGTTTCATTAGTATCATAAATGCCATTTATCTGCTGCCTGTAATCTTCAAAAACATCCTTAATCGTAATCATGCAACAAAGTAACATAAAAGCTACTTTTGCAGCATGCTTGAACATGAAAAATATATGCGCCGTTGTTTGGAGCTTGCTCAATTGGGTGCAGGCTATGTTAGCCCCAACCCAATAGTTGGCGCGGTTGTAGTTCACGATGGCAAAATAATAGGAGAGGGTTATCACCAGAAATATGGCCAGGCCCATGCCGAGGTTAATGCTATTGCGCAGGTTACTGCCAAGTTTAATAACCATGCCGAGTTACTCAAAACTTCGGCGATATATGTTTCATTAGAGCCCTGTGCACACTATGGCAAAACACCACCTTGTGCCGATCTCATCATCAAACATCAGATCCCTAAAGTAGTAGTAGGCTGCCGCGACCCTTTCGCCCAGGTTGACGGAAAAGGCATCGAAAAGCTGCAGGCGGCAGGGATTGATGTAATAACCGGCGTACTGGAGCAAGAATGTCAATGGCTTAACCGCCGTTTTTTTACCAAAGTACAAAAGCACAGGCCATACATTATTCTGAAATGGGCACAAACACAGAATGGCTTTTTTGCCCCGGCAGATGGCGGCCAGTTCTGGATCACCGGTCCCGAATCGCGCAAGCTTGTACACAAGTGGCGTAGCGAAGAGGATGCCATACTGGTCGGCAAAAACACGGTATTTAGCGATAATCCGCAATTAAATACCCGTTACTGGGATGGGCCATCACCCAAACGTGTAGTGATAGATCGAAGGCTGGAATTAAATAAAGAATTGAAGGTATTTGATCAGTCTGCCGAAACGTTGATATTTAACGAGGTTAAGTTTGATGTTGACGGTAAAAACAGGTATATAGCACTTGAAGATTTTGAACGCTTTGTGCCGCAATACATTTTGTACCAATTATACCTTCAGGATATCCAATCTGTTATTATTGAAGGCGGCGCTAAAACACTTGAATCATTTATTGAAGCCGGACTTTGGGACGAAGCCAGGATATTTACCGGTAATAAAGTTTTAGGGAAAGGTATAAAAGCACCGCAAATAACAGGTATACTTGCCGATGAATATCCTGTAGGCGCCGATCGCCTCCAATTGTTATACAATAAGCCGGTTATATAAATGCTGTTCGTTTTTTTAAGTATTTGCTGTAGTGTTATCGTTTCCATTTTGCTGAAACTGGCAAAACGCTACCATGTGGACGTTTACCAGGCCATTACGTGGAATTACTCTATGGCTATTCTGCTCACCTGGTTCTTTTTTAAACCACAGCTGAGCATTATCCAAAACGGGCCTGTTTATAATTACGTGGCCCTGGGCATCCTGTTTCCCGCTATATTTATAATCATGGCAACGTCAGTGCGCAAGGCCGGTATTGTTCGTACAGACGTAGCGCAACGCTTATCCCTGTTTATCCCCATACTGGCAGCATTTGTTTTATTTGGCGAAGCCACCGGCACAATTAAAGCAATTGGCATTATACTGGCCTTCATTGCTATCATTTGCTCTATACCCTGGCAAAAATCTGCCGGTAATAAAGTTGAAAAGGGATCATGGATTTACCTGTTAATTGTTTTTCTCGGTTTTGGCGTAATTGATGTATTGCTAAAACAGCTTACCAAGGTAAATAATGTGCCTTTTACCACAGCCATTTTTGTCATCTTTATTATTGCGTTTATATTAACCCTTGCTGGTTTGATTTACCAGGTATCCACAAAAAAAATGAAATTTTCATTGCCGCATATCCTCATAGGTTGGGTATTAGGGATAGCTAACTTTGGCAATATCCTGTTTTACTTAAAGGCGCACCAGGCACTGGCGAACAGCCCTTCGGCAGTTTTTTCATCGGTAAATATTGGCGTTATTGTGGTTGGTACGCTGGTTGGCATCTTTGTATTTAAAGAGAAGCTGAGCCTGCTTAATAAAATCGGCATAGCTATAGCGGTGCTGGCTATTATCATTATTTATTTCCCGCAAACATTAGGCTTCCTGCATCTGTAATATTTTTGAATGCTTTTTGACGATACTTATAAAACCATAGAAAACCCTGCCGAAGGTGTTTTTCGCGACCGCGGCAGCAAGTTCCTGGCCTATGCTTATCCCATCAGTTCTGAAAATGATATCAAGGCAATAGTTGCCCGACTAAAATCAGAACATCCCAAAGCCAATCACCATTGTTGGGCGATGCGCTTAACCATCGACCGTTCGGTGTTCAGGGTTAACGATGACGGTGAGCCTTCAGGTACTGCGGGTCGACCAATCCTGAATACACTGCTGTCAAAAGACCTTACCAATCTCCTGGTTGTGGTAGTCCGATATTTCGGCGGCACCTTATTAGGGGTTCCGGGTTTAATCAACGCTTACAAAGCCGCAACTGAAGAAGCATTAAATCAGGCGGTTATCATTTCAAAAACGGTCAATGATGTCTATACCGTATCGTTTAACTATCTGCAGATGAATGATGTGATGCGTATTATTAAGGAAGAGAACCTTATTATACTTGATCAGCTATTTGACAACGACTGCAGCATCCAGCTTTCTATTCGTAAAACGCAGGTTGAGCAGGCACTTTTTAAATTAAACAAGGTAAGCGGTGCATTGGCCAAATACAACCACAGCATCTAACTATTCCATTACTTTATCTGCTTCGGGCACTGTTTTTGTGCCGATTTAATTCCTTAATTGTGACGTAATTGTCTTAATTTAGTCGGGTATGCAATCTTTTGATTTAGATAAAACCGACCTGCTCCGCATTAAAACTGCGCTCGAAGCCGATGATGCTGAGTTAGAGAATGTTCTGAAGGAATATCACGCTTCGGAGATTGCTATACTATTTGAAAAACTTCAGCAGGAAGAAAAAGAAAGGATCATCAATATCCTCCCGGCTGATGTTGCTTCGGAAGTTTTATCCGAAATGGACGAAGAGCACGGCCCTGCCGAACTGCTTGTAAACCTTGATCCCGAAAAACGTACAGAGATAGTTGAAGAGCTGGATTATGACGATGCTACCGATATCATATCCCAGCTTGATGAGGAAGACCAGCAGGAGATTTTAGAGGATCTTGACCATGAAGATGCCAGCAGCATCCGGGCGCTGATGACCTATGCCGAGGATACTGCCGGCGGTTTGATGAACTCTGAAATTATCAAGGTAAACATTAACCTGGATAAAAAGGACGCGCTGGACGAGATCATCCGGCAATCCGAGGAGATGGAGGAGTTTTACACCATTTGTGTGGTTGATAATAACGACATACTGAAAGGCATCCTCTCTATTAAAACAGTTATCAAAGCCCGCGCCGATGCCCGTGTCAGCGATCTGGTAACTACCGATTTTGTTTACGTAAAAGCCGAGCTTGACCAGGAAGAGGTAGCCCGCCTGATCAAGCAATACAACCTTACCAGTATCCCGGTTGTTGATGACGATATGAAACTGCTTGGCCGCGTTACAGTAGATGACATCATCGACGTAATGGAGGAAGAAAACACCGAGGACATTTTGAAGATCTCCGGTGTATCAGAAGATGAGGAATTGAGCGGTAACTGGGTGGAGGCTGTAAAAAGCCGCTTGCCGTGGTTAGTGATCAACCTCGGTACCGCGTTCCTTGCTGCATCCATTATCCGGACATTTGATTCGACAGTTGCCAAGCTTTCCATTATCTCGGCTTATATGACCATTATTGCAGGTATGGGTGGCAATGCCGCCACACAGGCATTGGCGGTAACTGTAAGGCGTATTTCGTTAAGCGATCTTTCCGACAAACAAGCTTATAACACCGTATTAAAAGAGTTTTTAGTAGGCCTGATTAACGGCGCGGCCAATGGGCTCATCGTGTTTATAGTGGCGTTCTTTTACGATGCCAACCCGCTGCTTGGCCTGGTATTGTTCTTAGCCATGACAGGCAACCTGATCATAGCAGGCTTAACAGGCGCTTCCATCCCGTTGATATTGAAAAGGGTAGGGATTGACCCCGCGGTAGCATCATCCATCATCATCACTACTTTTACCGATTGTATTGGGTTTTTATTACCGCTTTGGTTGGCTACCAAGCTTTTGTTGAAGTAATATATCCCGCCGGTTACGCCTGTCCCCACAGCAACTCATAAGGAGATAGCGTAGTTACGAACCCCGGAAGCACTAAGCTGACAAATATTTAAAACCTTGTTATATAGTAAGTTTCTTTTTGAGGGCCGACAAAATGTTATATTTATAAATAATCTTTGAATATTTGCGTGTTTACAATAACTTAATAACATTGTTGGGACGAATTTAATCTGAAACTGATGACAGAAGTTAGACATAACTGGACTAAAGAAGAAATAGCCGAAATATACCATACACCATTGCTTGATCTTGTATACAAGGCCGCTACAATCCACCGCGAGAATAAAGATTATGCAGAAGTGCAAATCAGTTCTTTGATCTCGATAAAAACAGGCGGATGTTCTGAAGATTGTGCTTACTGCCCGCAGGCTGCCCGTTATAATACGGGTGTAAATGTACATGCCATAATGCCGAAAGATGAAGTAATTGCTGCTGCCGAAAAGGCAAAAGCCGGAGGTGCATCACGTTTGTGTATGGGGGCGGCCTGGCGCGAGGTTCGTGATAACCGCGATTTTGATAAGGTAATTGATATGGTTAAAGCGGTGAACAGCCTTGATATGGAAGTGTGCTGTACCCTTGGCATGCTTACCGAAAGCCAGGCACTACGTTTGGCAGATGCGGGTTTGTATGCCTATAATCATAACCTTGATACATCCGAAGAAGATTACAAACGGATCATCACCACCCGTACCTATGATGAGCGCCTTAAAACGCTAGAGCATGTGCGCAAAGCTAAGATCACCGTATGCAGCGGCGGCATCATTGGCCTGGGTGAAACGGTGGAGGACAGGGTATCCATGCTCAAAACATTGTCGAACCTGCCCAAACACCCGGAATCAGTGCCTATTAACGCTTTAGTTCCGGTAGCAGGAACTCCGTTAGCTGATCAGCCCCGTGTTTCTGTTTGGGACATGGTTAGGATGGTGGCTACAACAAGGATCATTATGCCTAAAACCGTAGTCCGTTTATCTGCCGGGCGTACAGAGATGAGTACGGTTGAGCAGGCTTTCTGTTTTATGGCAGGAGCTAATTCAATTTTTGCCGGCGAAAAACTGCTTACCACGCCAAACCCATCATTTGATACCGATATGGCTATGTTTGAATTGCTTGGTTTATCGCCGCGCAAAGCTTTCAAAAATGGCCGGCCTAATGAAGTTAATAAAGAAGAAGTTGAAGTTGCAGGTTAGTGCGGCATAAAAGTGCCGCATCCAAATATAATATTGTTAAGCGGCTGTTTCGTGTTTTTTATGCGCGTCTTCCATTGCCTCATATTCGCGTTGCAGTACGCGTGCAGTTTGAGTACTACCGTCATGGCTCCAACCCGGTGGATTTATGAAATAACCGATCTTTGATTTAAGATTGGGGGCATTCCTGGCATCCTGTAGTAATGCTTTCCACTCGTGGAATAATACATTAACCGGGCCCATGTCTTCAGGTTGTTTGGTTAAGCCATATTTAACGGGCTCGGGCAAATCTTCATCACGAAAAGTGCCGAATAGCCTATCCCAGATGATAAGCACCATTCCCATATTTTTGTCAAGATAAGGGATGTTTGAAGCATGGTGAACACGGTGATGCGCGGGTGTTACAAAAATCCACCCATACCATTTTGGCAAGGGAATTTTGTATTGAGTATGCACCAGATTGCCATAAAGCTGGGTAATAAGGTATGCGTACAGGATATCTAAAGCGGTAAAGCCCATTAAAGCCAGCGGGAGGTAAAAGAATACCCGGTAAAGCGGTTCAAAAACCGTGGATCTGAAGCCGGTTGTGAAATTGAAATGTTCGGATGAGTGATGGGTAACGTGCATGGCCCAAAACATACGGCAGTAATGCCCGGTATAATGCAGCACCCAATATAAAAAGTCCTGTACAACAACCAACACAAACCAATACCAAAAAATATTCTGAATTTGAAAAAGCCTGTAATGCTGGTAGGTATAATCAAGTATAAAAAAGGTAAATACCTTAACGCAGAGATTAGTAACAACAGCCAGCGATGTAAGATAAATATTGGTTAGTGTATCGCGGGTTTCATAGTATTTGCGATCTTCCCAATAGCTCAAAGCCATTTCAACAAGCGTTAAAACAACCAATAAGCCCATTAAAACAAGGGCCGCCTGATTTCGCGGATCTAAATGCTGAAGCATGTTACAAGTTAATGTAATATCTTAAACTTTCACAAAGTTCGTGGGCAGTGCACACATTATCAATACTAAACTTACCTATATGTGTTAACAGGGTGCAATTAATTTCGTCACCAACGTTCTTTTTGTCCTTTTTCATATTCAGCAGCAGTTCATCAAAGCTATCTTCGTTGATGGTATACCTGGGATAAAGGTCGGTCAATACCTTTACAATTTCATGAAGTTCTTCTGAACGCAACCCTGTTTTTTTGTGGGCGAGGTATGATTCGCAGATCATGCCGATAGCTACTGCTTCACCGTGCGAAAGGCTGTCCTCGTCATGCAATAATGAATATGTTTCGACAGCGTGGCCGATAGTGTGCCCAAAGTTTAAAGCTTTGCGGATACCTTTTTCGTGCGGATCCTCGATGGTGATTTCATTCTTGATTTCTACAGAGCGATGAACCAATTCAACCGAAGGATTTTTCAGGTCGCTGTTTTTAAGTTGATTCCAATAATTGGCATCGACAATTAAACCATGTTTAAGCATTTCGGCCAAGCCTGAGAGGATCTGGCGAGGCGGAAGGCTTTGTAAAAACTCGTGCGCTATAAACACAGCTTTAGGCATAGTAAATGTTCCGATAATATTTTTTATGCCATCAACATCGATACCTGTTTTGCCGCCCACAGAGGCATCAACCTGTGAAAGCAGGGTAGTGGGTACCTGTACAAAATCTATCCCTCTTTTATAGGTAGAAGCTGCAAAGCCCCCCATGTCTGTAATAACACCACCACCTAAGTTGATCATAAGGCTTTTACGATCGGCACCAAAATCAATCAGCATTTTCCAAACGCCCACACAAAAATCAATGTTTTTGCTTTCCTCGCCCGACGAAACCTCGATCAAGTCGTAATTATTAAAATCTGTAAGTTTGCTGGTAAGTAACGGAAGGCAGTGTTCGCCTGTATTTTCGTCAGTTAAAATAAAGAATTTTGAATAGTTGCCTTTTTTAACAAAATCAACTAATTCATCAAGGCTATTATCGAAATAAACCGAGTAATTATCGCTTAAAATAGTGTTCATTATTATATGACTATAATTTTATTTCCATCGAACTCTACCGTGTCGCCTCTTTTTACTTTGAGGCGTTTTCTGTAGTCAACTACACCGTTATACTTCACGAGGCCTTCAGTTACAACTATTTGCGCCTCGCCGCCGGTTTGCACTAAGTTCGCAGCCTTGAGTAGCTGGATCATTGGGATAAAGTCCCCTTCTAACTTAAATTCGATCATGGGATGGCAAAAATAAACTATTCATGCAATTATGAGTTATCATTTTATAATTTTGCGGATGACCTCTTTTGAAACTAACAATAATCAAGGACGAAATACGCCCTCGTTCGAAAATACAGAAATAGCTTTTCGCCATTCATCCAATGCCGATCTTAACCGGGCCTACTGGCTGTTCAGGATGATCAATGTTAACTTTTTGGTAAAGATAGGCCCACCGGTTACCAATTTTGCCATGAAGATTGGTTTGCCGATAAAGAATATTATCAAAGCTACCATATTTAAACATTTTTGCGGCGGTGAAACCATTGCCGAATGTGATAATACTATCAAAAATCTTTACAGCGGCAGGGTAGGTACTATCCTGGATTATTCGGTAGAGGGAGAGGACGAAGAAACCGTATTTGATAATACCCGTGATGAGATTATCCGTACCATTGAGCGTGCCGCGAAAGATAAAGCGATCCCCCTTACCGTATTTAAAGTAACTGGTGTAGGCCGCTTTGGTCTGCTTGAAAAAATTGATGCCCGTATTAAATTGAACGATACTGAAGAAGAGGAGTGGAGAAGGGTACAAAACCGCGTGCTAGGTATCTGCGATAAGGCCTTTAAAAACAATGTACCTGTAATGATAGATGCTGAAGAAAGCTGGATCCAGGATACTATTGATCTTTTGGCGCTTACCATGATGACACAGTTTAACAAGCAAAAGCCGATAGTATATAATACCTATCAAATGTACAGGCATGATAAACTGGCCTCGATGTTAAACGATCATACTATTGCCCAAAGCGAAGGCTTTATATTGGGAGCGAAAATAGTGCGCGGTGCATACATGGAAAAGGAACGTAAACGTGCCGAAGAAAAGGGCTACTCATCGCCGATTCAACCCGATAAAAAATCTACTGATCTTGATTACGATTCGGCGCTTGACTATTGCACCAGTCATATCAATGAAATAGCTTTTATTGCAGGTACGCATAATGAAGAAAGCTGCCGTTTGCTGGCCGAGTTGCTGGATAATAAAGGCATCGATCATAAACATCCGCATGTTTATTTTTCGCAATTGCTTGGCATGAGTGATAACTTAAGCTTTAACCTCGCTCATGCCGATTATAATGTAGCCAAATATGTGCCCTATGGACCGGTAAAGGCTGTACTGCCATATTTATTTCGCCGGGCACAGGAAAATACGGCAATAGCCGGGCAAATGAGCCGCGAGCTAAGCTTAATTACAAAAGAAAGAAAGCGTCGAAGCGCTTAACTTATAAAACCACCATACAAAAGGGGGCATTTATTAAATTAAATGCTCCCTTTTTGCAAAGAACTGTATAGTATCCGGAGCCGTCATTAGAAAGGTCTGGATGCCCAACTTTTTTGCGGCCTCCAAATGCTGCGGACTATCGTCAATAAATAAGGTTTCTTGGGGTTTTAAATTATTTTCCTTAAGTACCTGTTCAAAAATGGCAGGCTCTGGCTTGCGCTTACCCGTAAGGTGCGAATAATATGTTTTTTCGAACAGGTGATCGTTACCTTCAAATCCGAATTCGGTTTTAAGATAGTTCATGATATAATCATAATGGATAGCGTTAATATTGCTGAGCAAAAAAGTACGGTATTTGTCTTTCAACTTCAACAGTAATTCGTGATTCCCTTCCGCAATTCCGACCAGAATACTGTTCCAGGCAGCATCAATCTGATCATCTGTAATAGAAGAGTCGTTGGTTTTTTCCCTTACGTAATCCCTGAATTGTGCTGCTGTAACTTCGCCGCGATCAAATTTATCAAAAATTTCATCCTGGGTTTTGTGGCCAAAAAACGTTTCGGGATTGCTTATACCTAACTGATTCCATGATTGTTGAACGCGGAGAAAGTCGATACTGAAAATAACGTTACCATAATCGAAGATGATATTTTTAATATTTTCCATAAAAAGAGTTTGAGATATGGCGGCAAATATGTAAAATTGCACCCGCAAACAAAAACAAAATAACCGCGCCTATAGCTCAGTCGGTTAGAGTAGAAGACTCATAATCTTTTGGTCCCTGGTTCGAGCCCAGGTGGGCGCACCCAACTGGGCAAGCATGATTTATCATCGCTTGCCCTTTGTATTTTATCTTGTAACCCGCTGTTAATCTGCCATATAATATCTGCAACCTCGTTTATTCGAGCGGTTCGATCTATTAATTTTTCAAATGTGAATTTTTCCGGGAACATCGAACCAATTAATTCGCGGTTTAATTTGCCATCTTCCAGGCTAACTAATCCGTTTATTGAGGACAATGCAGACACAGCTCTGTTTAAATCATCATTAATACTGCGTGTTGCTATAGATAATCCACTAATTTTTGCTTCCAAAGCATTAATTTTACTTTCGCACTCGGTTTTTATTTCACGATATTCCACGCCATCTAAATCGCCTGTAAGCAAAAGTTCTCTTGCTTTTTTTTGTCGAGTTGTTAACTCATCAATTCGAACAATTAGTTCTTTCCGACCATCTCCTTTTGATTCATAATCCTGCCGATATACATCCAAAATGATTTCTTTGCATAAGTCTTCTAAACCAGGCTTTGGCGCATAGCGTTTAATTTCACTTAAGAAAAGATCGTTTACTTCATTCGCTTTATATCGACATCCGCATTGCGATGAACAGTGATAGTAATAGTAATAGCTTTTACGTCCTTTCGATGCACTGCCAGTAAGTACTCGATTGCATCTCGAACACAATAGGTAACCTCGTAATGGCAATTGATCCGTTGATACAAGTTTTGT
This sequence comes from Mucilaginibacter sp. R-33, assembly GCF_049949235.1. Lineage (NCBI taxonomy): Bacteria > Pseudomonadati > Bacteroidota > Sphingobacteriia > Sphingobacteriales > Sphingobacteriaceae > Mucilaginibacter > Mucilaginibacter sp. R-33. The sequence continues at coordinate 2,041,319 of NZ_CP188089.1, read as the reverse complement.
TCCTTGTTGTCTTTTCCGCCCGTCCATCACGTCTTGAACCTCGTAAAATAAATGTTCTGATATCAGCGGTTCGTGTAATCCCTGAACAATGTGCATTTCCTCGTCCTTATACTTTGGTATAGTAATTTTCCCGCAATAGACTGGGTTGCGCATGGCAAGTAAAAAATTGTTCTTTCCACATTTAAGGCCGTTTTCTCTCGCAGTTTTCCAAATTTGCTCTGACGAAAACTGACTTGTCGCAATTTTTTCAAATGAAAATTTAATAATAGATGCTTCCGGCTGTTTCGGGACAATCATTTTTTTTCCATTTTCCGCTGTAACGTTTTTATATCCAATTGGAGCTGAAGCCATCCAACGCCCTTCTTTCCTTGCGCGCCGCATACCATTCAATACATTTAATGCACGACGATCATTTTCAACCTCAGGAGTTGACAGGTAAATAGCTAACATTAATTTATTTTCTGGAACTGATAAGTCGAGTGATTGTTCAATTGCTTGCGGTTCTATTCCGTAGCTGTTAAGGGTGCTAATCATTTGGTAAGCATCTCCTGCGTTACGACTAAACCGGTCCCATTTTGTAAACAAAACTAAATCCGAAAACCTGCCCTTAGTTTTTTTGAGGTCTGCCAGCAACGAAGACCAAGCAGGCCGGTTAAAAGTTTTTGCGGAATGATCTTCAAAAATCACCTTTCGAATTTTTATGTTATGAAAGGCGCAATACTTCCTTAAAACCTCTTCTTGATTGCGCTGCGAGTAGCCTTTGTCCGCCTGCTCGTCAGTACTTACACGTATATATAAATCGGCTGTTTTCATCGTTTTAACACTGTTTCAAGCGTTAATTTAGCGAATTTATACAAGAAATCCAATACAAATTTTGCATCCTTGACAGTAATTATCGTGCCACTTTTTTTAAGAATTTCGACTGCTTTTTCTGGGGTTATCTTTCTTTTTTCTGGTGACATATCGACCCTTTTTGGTTTGAACAATTTTGCTCAATTTAAAATTGCGACATAGGCAAGTTGCCTAAAATTTAATTTTCAATTTCGGCCCTTGCTAAATTGAATTTTACGTTCAGTGATTTTCAGGCAATAAAGGAAGTTGTGAAAGGACATCGTACCGCCAAAAAGAAAGCGTCCCGACATTGCGCGAAGTCAAGATTAGTCGAGAATTAGATAAGTAAAGCTGTCGGACGCAAAGCATTGATGATCAAATTTAGAGACGGCCATCTAACTACATCACAAATCGCCAAATGCTTTCGTCAGTCACAATTGTTGCTGTAACTTTTTCTTAAAGCCTTCCGTCCTCTTCGAGACGTTCACGCCGTATCGCTTTTTCATAATATTGAACGCATTTTTTTGCCCAGGAACGAACCTTTGAAATCGGATGCGAGTAAAGTTCTTTCGCAAGGTTGATGATGTTATTATAATATCCCTCAGATGAGCCCACTATACTGAAGCTTCCCATGTTCGCAGCAATCTCATCTAATACTTTATCGTCTTCTCCAAATGCATTGATCATCTCTAAAGCGAATGGATGCCATTCCTTATTTTTAAATAGAGGCATCATGTAAGCTACACGGCGCTGTGCTTTGTTGCCGGAATTACGGCAAAATTCAATGATTTTTTCCTGGTGGTCTTCAAAAAAGAATCCATTGTGTCCCCACGCCCCGTTTGATGCCCCGATCAATCCTTTCAAATAAAAGAATGCAGCGTTATCCATTGGAATAAGAGGCGCGACGACACTGAAAAACTCACTAAAATATTGTTCGCACAAGATCTTGACCAAATTCGTAATGCCATTCTTAGCGATAAAATGTTTGCCATTCAAAGCCGCCTGAGCCAGTTGCTCACTGATTTTCAAAGCGAATTCGTTGTCAGCCGTGTTATTGAGATGTCTTTCAAGTTCATTTGTCCATTTGTAATCTTCAAAAGTTATAATTCCATAATCAATCGCTATGAAATTATGGGAAAGCAATATATTTTTTTGCGTTTCACTACAGGCCGTCCATAATTCTTTATTAGACCAAGTGTACTGGAATAAAAGTAAAAAAGCAGTCCAGGCGCCATCAATTCCGTATCGCGCAATCCGTTCACATAAAGCGCAGACTTCGGCTGGAGTCATTTGCTCAAATGGCCGTCCGTATTGAAGCGCTTCGAACTCTCTTATGTTCATTGAGCCATTGTCAATTAACTCGAAAAGCTGTTCAAAATCTTCACTCTTGGGTCCAATCATCCGTACGAGCTGAAACGCCTGGTGTGACAAACCATCCGAGTTGATGACTATATGAATGACCTGCTTTTGTCGGTCGCGATTTAATTTACTTAGGACGCCCGCCAAGAAAGAGATGTTCTGGCTGTTGCGTGGCAATTGCTTGAGTTCATTTATGGTAGCTGCAATAACGTTACTCGCGTTTTTGCTTTCGGCACCGAATACTCTTCCAAAATTATAGGCTTGTCGTTGTTCACCAGTGACCAGGAAGGAAATGTATGGGGTTAAGTCAATATCCCGATCGATAAGGTCACGCGCGAATGCTTCTGCCTTGTTTTGAGAAAGGTCTCTATCATAATTTTCTGCCTCATATTCCCAAGGGGGAGTGTCAACAAGTAACCTGAATTTATCTTCCAAAGTAATCGGCGATAAAAGCTGTTTTAATCTTTGTATTAAATTGATATCATCGTCAGATAAACTCTCATATTGTGCGGTCTGCGTGAGGCTCACCAGTGCTTCATTCCATAGAGTGTTATCAACTTGATTAATGGCAATTATAGCATTCGATATGATTTCCGACCGGCCGCTTGAAAACTGATCTCTTATAGAACTCGCCAATATCTGTTTTACCACAGTTAACATTGACGGGTTAGATGTGGCAATTGATACCAGTTTTTCAATTATTGAATCCCAATAAATGAAAATCTCGTTCCAGGTGTCTGGTTTATATTCAACAAGCGTAATTCCGAAACCTTGCGTTTCCGCACCGCCAGTCCTTGTGAAGCCATGGGCCATTAAGCCAGACGCCATCAAACGAACAGACATTTCCTGTAACTCCGGTTCAGGTTGAGCGGAACACCAATCGATCAATTTTAACCGCTCATCCAGATTCGCTGAAGTACCCGGTAGAAAAATATGCATCAACTGCCTTAGCTGCCCGGTCGCGTTGTTGCCGTAGTTTTCATTCTCGGCTGCGGCCAGCCGGGCAAGAAATTGTGAGGCCTCCATAAATGTCTCGCTCCTAAAAACAAGTTTTTCTAATGCCCAAACAAGATTTCTTCTGCCGATCACCAGCTTATCCTTCAGGTCTTTGATAGAGTAATTCTCGAATGCTTGAGTAAGTGCGGCCATCGTAGGTTCCGGGTTCACTTCAACGACTGAGCGGAAGAGGCGTGAACCCAGTTGGGTATTTAAAACCTCCGCTGTTACGAAAGGGCCGTTCGGTCCCCATGCTTTGGCAACTACGCCGCGTGCTCGCTCACTTTGATCGAGCATCATTAAACGATCAATCATCGGTACGAGCAGTTCATTTTGCTCAAGTTCTGACATTAATGATTCGACATACCTAAATGGTGTTTCATTCCACCATTCGGCTGCAAGATTAACTGCGATTGGCTCCGGTATAACAGAATATTTTAAGCCATGTTTTTCTAATAGCGAACGACTATCTCTATATTTGACACAGAAGGCGTAAAAGGCGTTCTCATTGACAGGTCTTTTCGTAATCTTTCCATGTATCAGCGCATTTTGGTTGGCAATTTTGTCTTTTTCCTGTGTATTTAGTAAGTCGTCGTCTTTGTCATCGTAGAATAGGAAATTTGTAAAAATGGCACAGGCCTTAAAGAGCTGATATTCGTCATCGTCATTTTTTCCAGCAAACAGAAATTTATTAATGAAAGCTGAAGGTATCGTGCTATATACCAATTCCGCACTGTTTTCGCGCAAAACGTTATCAATATAGGATACCATTTCAGGAAAACCCTCTGATATAGTTACCAAGTGTTCAACCTGAGCATCGGAAAGTCCCACAAAACAGTTTTTGAATATGAGGGAAACGGTGTCCTTTTGTTCTTTACGAGTAAGATAGATACATGGGCATGTATTTATCGGGTTGCTGTCGTTGATCGTTATTAGTTTTAGGTTGCCGCTGCTTTTTATCAATGGCGCATAGTGATTATGCCATTCGTCCGTACAGTTATCCGCAATGATTGTTCCTTCAAGATACCTGTGTGCAAGTATGAAACTCGATAATGATTCTGGTGTAGATCGTGCTAAATCAATGTAAACGAGGCTTTGACTAAAGTTTTTAATCTCATCATCGTCGGAAAATGGATTAAACGCCTCCAATACAAGGCGGGTTTTTCCGAGGCCCTTATGACCGACGACTCGAATAACTTTGTCTGACTTCACATAGGTATTGAGCTTTAAAATCTGACCAGTAATATAAGGGGTCTGCTGAAAATCGTATTTTTTCTCCGTGTTGAATAGCTGTTGCCACTCCGCCCAAGTCATGAAGTCTTGCAATCGCGAAATTCCCCGGCATTTTTGCACGAAGATGACGGCACTAACGTAGTTGTTAACCCATGCAGCTATCTGGTTGGCATCAAAGATTCTTATCTTCTTGTTATCAGGATCGGTAACCTTACATTTTTTGAGGACTTCTCGCATGGCATCAATTCTGTTGCTGATTGCCTGGGCAGTAAGGGAGTCTGTTGTGAACAGAATATATTCGCCGTCCTTATCGAAGCAAGCCTGGACGCGGGGCTTTAAGGTTTTGTTTTTCCGCTTTTTGGGATCGGCGTCTATTTCATTACGACAATCGCTCTCGTTCATTTTTTGAGCTTTGGATTGAAAGCAGGTGAATGCAGCTTTAATGTATAGAGAGGTGATATTAGTTTCATCCGCCACATCCAGATTGACATGCGCATCTTCACCACCATCTTTAATCGTTATTGGGCGTGGGACGGAAATACTGGTTATTTCTTTGGGTACGAAATGATTACTTACTTCTGCTGAAATCAATATTTCCAAAAGTTCAACGAGTTCTACTGGCTTTAAAAGTCTGACTTCTTCTTGGCTTATCTGATTTAACTCCATGACAAGGTTATTTAAACCATCTAAATTAAAACTTTTTTACTTTTCAGGCTTGTTTCAAATGAATAAGATAATTTCCGGCTGCTGATGTAACCTTGGGGCAGCAACAGCTCAATCCGGCCTGACAACAAAACTGGGAGTTTATCCGACAATCGGATAACAATTATCTTGTCAGGTTCAAGGAATCTGAGCCATATATGACAATTTCATCAGTCGAAAACAAATAAGCAATAGCGCCGGAACCTCCGAATCGGCGCAACCTGAATTTTTATTTTAGGCAAGTTGTCAAAGGCAAAAATGTTCACTTAGCACCTTTGACTATCAAATCAGATAGTCATGAAAAGCAATGAAGTCATACCCGACCTGAAAAGCCCTAAGTACAACGCCAACATCACCCAAATCAAACGCATCCGAAACGAACCGCGTCAGCGGATTCGTCAATTGCCGCGCTCCTTCCAACCGCTGGGGCGGCTGGGCCAAAGGCTGGACAGCCGTTAAAAGCGCGTCCTTTTTTTAAAGAAAAAAGGAGCAAGCGGAAGTTGGGCAGAGCCCTACTTTGCTTGCCCTACGCTTCGCTGCGGGGGATTGAAATATACTCCAGGTATATTTTACCGCTTCAAAACATCATTTAGACCACAAAACGATATACTGATGAATATACTTGATGAGCAAAAAGGAGGAAAAAAATCGGCATCTGAAAAATCGATCCGTTTTCCATTAGCCATACATGGAAAGCTGCTAAAGCTTTGCGGACGCCTGAAGCGTAACCAAATGCAGCTATTTGCCGAGATGGTCGAATACTTTTACAAGACCAAAAAAGATCCGGCAGACATCAGCGACGAAATGCTGAAAACAGCGTTGGCAAAAAACCATGACACCTATATCCGGTTCATCCGCACACAGGAAGATGCGCTGCTTATCCCCTTGAAAGAAGAAGTAGACCGGATGATAAATAACCAGCGCGAGATTGTCAAATACTTCAACGAACAGGTGATCGGTGCCAACAAAGCTATTTTGTCAGGCCAGGAGATGCTGGCCATAAAGCAGAAAGAAACCGACAAGCTGCTTCAAGCCCTGTTCGGTCGTATGGATAGCAAAGAGAAGCTAAAAGCAAAATTCCTGCTCATCCTTAACGGTTACATTAAAATGCGGGAAGAAGTCGGCAGCTTCAAGAACCGTGAAAAAGATGAACTGGCCGAGAATTTCAGAAAACAGATCGCAGATTTATAATTATTACCATGTACATCAATATCACCGACAGCGAATCCGGCGACAATAAAGGTAGCAGCAAACAACTGGTGCATTATCTCGATAAAGAAAACCGTCTCTTTGATAACAGGAAGCCGGAACAATGGTTCAACGGAACAAGCAACGCCTTTCCGTCTCATAAGGTAACCAGCAAGCTGGATAATAACATTGCTAAGTTAGGCCGGGACGATGCCAAATTTTTTCTCATCAATATCAGTCCAAGCCAAAAAGAAATTGCCTGGCTTAAATCACAGTATGGTGAGGATAGCGCTAAGGAAATTCTTAAAACATTTGCCATCGGAATTATGGATAAGTATGCAAAGAATTTCGACCGTCCCGGTATCGAAACCAACAAGGATTTACTTTGGTTCGGGAAACTGGAGAACCAACGATATTACAACCATAAAGACCCAGAAGTAAAACAAGGGCTAAAAAAACGGGGCGACGTGAAGCCGGGCGAACAGATGCACATACAAGTGATTGTTAGCCGCAAAGATATTACCAACAAGATCAAGCTTAGTCCCATGAATAAATCAAGGGGCAAAAACGCGGAGCATTCTAAAAAGGTCGGTCAGTTTGACCGCTCGGCCTTCAAAGTATCGGGCGAACAGCTTTTTGATAGCCAATTCAAATTCCAACGCGATCTAAAAGATACCTTCCGTTACGCCAATGCACAGAAAAACGGCGGCCCGGAGCAACGGATGGCAGCCCGCAGGGAACACCGGCAATCAACTAATCAGCCAACGCCGCGCTCTGTTGAACAAAGAAACAAGGTAGCCGCCGGTTTACTGGACAAAGAGCATCGTACCGATGCTGCCGACCTACTGCAAACTTCGCCTGATAACCTGCTCAGTTCATTACTTGATACCAGGAATAAAAGCGACGGCGCGCCGCTTATCACCCGCAGAAAAGGCAAAAGACGTAAAGGGTTGAACCTATAAATCATCAATAAATTGTTATGCAAACAGGAGAAGATATACAGGGATTAAGAAAGATCATTGATTTTACCCGGCTCTTAAGTTTAGTTATTTTGAGCATCCACTTTTATATAGGCTGCTACGCCGCATTTGAGCAATGGCACTGGACTGCTAAAATCACCAATAACATATTACTGAATATCAGCAAGACCGGGTTATTTAATGGTATGCTGAAGCCAAAGCTGGCAGCACTGTTACTGTTGGCTGTTTCCCTCATTGGTGCACAAGGAAAAAAAGATGAAAAGATCAGAAAGGATATCATCGCCATTTACATCGGCGCAGGGCTGCTGCTTTATTTCATCGGCGCATTTTGCTTTTATCTCAATGCTGCACCTGCAATTATCGCCATCAGCTACATGGGCATCACCGGCCTGGGCTATCTGCTCATCCTGACCGGCGGCGGTCGCTTATCCCGGCTGCTCAAACTGAACCTGCAAAATGACATTTTCAATAACGAAAACGAAACCTTTCCCCAGGAAGAACGCTTGCTCGAAAACGAATACTCGGTCAACCTGCCAGCCAAATACAACCTGAAGGGTAAAATCCGCAATAGCTGGATCAACTTCATCAACCCGTTCAGGGGATTATTGGTGTTAGGCACGCCTGGCGCTGGTAAAACCTATTTCGTTATCAGGCACATCATTGATCAGCATATCAAAAAAGGCTTTTCGATGTTCATCTACGATTTCAAGTTCGACGATCTGACCAAACTGGCCTATAACAAACTAAAACTACACTGGCGCAACTACAAGGTCAAGCCCCAATTCTATATGATCAATTTCGATGATCTGTCCAAAACGCATCGCTGCAACCCGCTCGACCCGCAAAGCATGGACGATATTACCGATGCCACCGAAGCATCCCGCACCATTTTGTTAGGCTTAAACCGCGAATGGATACGCAAGCAGGGTGATTTCTTCGTCGAAAGTCCGATTAACTTTTTGACAGCTATCATTTGGTATCTACGCAAATATGAAGATGGCAAGTATTGCACTTTGCCGCATGTCATTGAACTGATGCAGGCTGATTACGAAGAACTATTTCCCCTCTTAATGGAGCAGGAAGAGATCAAGGTATTGATCAACCCGTTCGTATCAGCTTACCAGAACAAAGCCAAAGAGCAGTTAGAGGGGCAGGTAGCCAGCGCGAAGATCAGTTTAGCGCGTTTGTCATCGCCACAGCTTTACTATGTGTTGTCAGGAAACGATTTTACCCTGGACATCAATAACCCCGAAGAACCGAAGATCGTTTGCATGGGCAACAATCCGCAAAAGGTACAGGTGTACGGTGCGGTACTGTCGTTATATATTTCCCGAATGATCAAATTGGTTAATCAGAAGGGCAAGTTAAAGAGTAGCCACATTTATGATGAGTTTCCAACGATCTATGTTGGTGGCGGATCGGGCATCGATGGACTTTTGGCAACCGCAAGAAGTAACAAGGTGGCTACGACTTTGGGTATTCAGGATTACAGTCAATTAAAGAAAGATTACGGCAGAGAGCAGGCAGAAGTTATCATGAATATTGTTGGCAATATCATCAGCGGTCAGGTTACCGGCGATACTGCCAAACAGCTTTCCGAACGCATTGGCAAGATAATGCAGCAGCGTGATAGCGTAAGTATCAATAGCAGCGATACTTCAGTCAGCAAATCTACGCAACTTGATTATGCTGTACCCTCATCCAAGATCTCTGGTTTATCGTCAGGTACGTTTGTAGGCATGATTGCGGATAATCCTGAAGAAAAGGTTGATCTGAAGGTATTTCACAGCGAAATACAGAACGACCATGCCGCCATCCAAGCGGAAGAAGATGGCTATCAGTCGGTGCCAGTTATCAAAGTTATATCGACATTTGATATCCAGGAAAACTACCTGATGATTAAATTGGATGTGCGAAACCTAATCGATACGGAGATTGGCATACTAAAGGAAAGGAAAGCCGCCGAAGAGATATCAGAACCCGACAATGAAATTGCGAAGCCGGAGAATGAAGACGGCGCGGATTCAACAACGCAAGGCATCTCATTATGATCAATCTACAGCCTTAGCCGATGCCGTGCAAATTTTAACAATGTTCTACTTAAATCCAGCATACTACAAATGCCTTTTTACGACGGCTCTTGCGGGCTTGCCCTCCTTAATCCGGTAAGCTATTTCTTTACGTTTTTTACTGTAGCGTTGTCTGTTTTCCTTTTCGAGTTCAGTCATTAGAATTTGAAAATGGTTACTAATTTGCTTTCGAATGGAGGGTGAATTCATTCCAGGCTTAGTGTGTGGTAGTGTGCCGTATTCAGGAGAAGCAGCTCTTTTCGCATAAGCTATAAAATTATTATCCCCTAAATGGCTGTATTTTTCAAGCAAGCTTTGAATTAGGATTTTTTCCGATTTAGATTTTTTCCCGTAGGCTTTTATAAGAGTATTCCTTATAGAGGCCTTCATTTTTCTAAAGTATCTGGAAAGACTACCGGGACGTATGTAAATTTTTTCTCCACTAAACTCAAAGCCCAAATATTGGAGGTTTTTAAATATTCCTGGTTTAAATTTCGCTGAACCGTCAAATCCTCTCAGTTTTTTTTTATATTTTTTGAAATGTATAATTTCTGTCTTACGCGGTTGAATGGTAAGGCCGTGAAGTTCAATCTGGCTTTTAAGGCGGTCCTTAAGATAGGAGAGATCTCCTGTTTTACAAGCAATAAGGATATCGTCGCAATATCGACGATATATGCAACCCATCGAATTGCAAACATTAAACATATGCTGATCAAATTCAATTAAGTAAACGTTAGAAAGCGTTGAACTAATTGGGGAACCTTGTGGAATGCCTACCGGAATGGTGCCGGTGCCTAAAGGATGGTCAGGTTTATCTAACTCTAATTTATTCTCGTTTACCGCAATGAGATTGCTGCTTCGTAAGTAGTGAAAAAGTTCATAACGCTTACCACTGGTTGAGATTGTCGAAGGCATCATGTCCATCAATGTCTTGCCTTTTGGAACTCGGCTAAAATTGAAATGCTTTTTAAGTGTTGCCAGAACGCTGTAGCTGTATGATGTAATTGCTTTATAAACCGCAAAAGTGTCGTTATCCATCATAGTAATCCCTAATACAGTTTCCCAGTGCCTTTTTAACTCGGCATGCGGTATGCTATCAAAATAGCCCGAGATATCAAAGGCTATGGCACTGTATGCCTGGCCTTTTTTAGTGTTCTTTTCGATCCAGTCGAAAATCTCTTTAGCAAACTGGATGTTGCAATAACCGTTAAGGTCGTCACGATAGGCCAGAATACATTCAGAAAAGCCTTTGTCACGAATATATTGTTGATAATTGCGTTTTAACACCAGGTCGAAATAAGAAAAAATGAAGGCATCAAAATGCGAAGCGAAAGAGATTGGTCGCTCCTTAGTTTCTAATTGATATTCCTGAGACGACTCCTGGTATCGATATCTTGGGTGTTTGGTTATAATTTTAACAAACGGCGAAAATGGGTGCTTTGCTACGGTGTGCTTCGATTTACCCAAAAGCATCTTCTTAAGCTTAACAAGGCCGTTGTCTACTTTGAACGGTAGATCAAAATGTGAATAACGTTTGGGGAAGTTTTTCTTTTTGTTTACTTTTTCACAAAATTCCTTCCAGATATCTTCATCAAAAGACATGGTTTATTTAATGGGACATTAGCCGGAAAGCAATATCAGCCTTCACCTTTCCGGCTAATGCGCAATGTCTTTGCATTACTAAGCCTGCGATTTCTTCCATCACATGAGGATTGTGCACCTCTTCAGACCTTATTCCACACTTGGCCGATAAATTTCTTCAGCGGCACTGACAAATCAAACGAACGTTTTCGTTTAACCTTTCGGGTAATTCGTCGGCCGACTGAGCCGATTTAACTCCCGAACGTTGAAACCACTGCTGTTGTGGTTTCTTCGGTAATACTGTTTACAGCGAAGTTGCTTTAAAAGCTTAATTACTATGAATGCTAAACACATCAATATAGACCAGCTGAGCCTTTACTCTACAGGGTTTCAGATTGTACTGAACCTGGGAATACTGCTATTGCAAATCATCAAAGAATTATTTAACTTTAAGTAAATCCCCTTGGCCTAACCAAAAGATTTTCAAGGGCGTTGTAAAGTTAGGTAAAATTATGCGATGTTGTCACGTCGAAATTTTCCACATCTGCACAAGCTATCGCCAGGGTTGTCGTCGCTCTTTGGATTTCAGAATCAGGAAACATTTTACCTCGAAATAAATAGATGTTTCAAAGATAGTGACGGAGCAATACTGTCATAGAAAACGTCCCAGCCAAAAAGAAGACAGCATTGTGGTAAGCAATTAAATGCTTTACATCAGGAATTTCAGGAACAACGTTATTTTTGTGAATGCTGAATCCTGACGACTTTAACAACCTGCCTGAATATGACCAGCACACCTTGTTACTGGATGGAACATTCTTAGCTGACCGTCAAGAAAACGGCCTAATAGTACAATTATTCTCCGTTGAACATCTTTATGTTGAGAGGCATTATGACAGATTGGCCAACCGCATCCTTAAAGTCAGTGCATTTAAAGATACCAGCCGCCTGGGTCCTTATATCGCTCATATCAGATTTAATGTCCGCCGAGAATTTTAAAATCCCGCATTTGATATTTGGCAGCGACCCTGAAATCAAGATCGCATTCCAGGTTTCTTATACGACTTATCGAAGCCGATACTTTTTCAAATATTCCTTCATAAAAGTGTTGGAACGGAGCATCTCCGGAAATTGAAAATAATATTTTCTCTTCTTCTAAACTGATCATTGACGCATATTCAGGTAATTCCTGCCGCAAAAAAACAACAACCCGATTCAAGTACTTACTATTCATGATGGAATAATCACGATAAAATGGAAAAACGGTCCAAATTAATCTTTTTATAAATGTTTAAGCAATTGTTCCATTTCCCGTTGGTGTCCGGTAATAAAGCCGGCCAGCTCTTCCTGTTCATCTACACTTAATTCATTACCATCATAAATCCAGTTATCATTTTGATCGAATAAGATCCGGCCCAATGAACAATTCAGCAAGCGCGTCATACAATTGATAACCGTCGCCTTTATCGGGCAATACTCTGAACCATCGCTCTGTATTGGTTTTAGCCATTTCCGGCTGTTCTTCAAATAACTTACTTCTCATAAAACAAAAGTGAATAAAAAAATGTAAAAAAGCATAGTAAAATGCTAATATTTTTAGCATAGTTTTGTAGTCCCCAAATTGATCGTCATGACAGCCGCAAAAGAAGATATCATCAATCAGCTCCGGCAGGATATCCTGCAATGGGAAGGATTCAGACCGCCGCAGCCAGGCAGCACCGGCAGTATCGGACTTGGCCCGGTTGAAAACGCTTTTCCACATGGGGTATTCCCTACAGGGGCTATCCACGAATTTGCCAGCCTGTGTCCTGAAGATACGGCGGCTTGCGGCGGCTTTGTTGCAGGATTAGTAAAAACGCTGCTTGACCAGGGCGGTGCCTGTTTATGGATCAGCTGGTCACGGCGTATCTATCCGCCCTCACTCAAATTATTTGGTGTTGAACCGGACCGGGTGGTTTTTGTCGATGTGCCGCAAATGAAAGATGTCCTTTGGGTAACCGAGGAAGCGTTGAAATGCGAAGGAGTCGCGGCGGTGATCTGCGAAGTGAATCAAATGAGCTTTATGGAATCCCGAAGGCTTCAACTGGCCGTAGAGCAAAGCCATGTAACCGGTTTTGTTATTCAAAAAGGGGCAAAGAAGTTTGGTGCGACCGCAAGTGTCGCCCGATGGCGGATAACACAAGTGCCAAGTCAATTACGTTCCGGCATGCCGGGCGTTGGCTTTCCGCGCTGGCAGGTCGACCTGCTGAAAGTAAGGAACGGCAATCCGGGAAGCTGGACAATAGAGTGGTCAGAACGAAGGTTTACGGCGATAATACCACAGGCAAGTGTAGAAACGGTGCGTCAATATGCCTAAACGTTTTGTTTCCATATGGTTCCGACATTTGCTGACCGATTGGAAGGTTATCCGTCAGCCATCGCTCAAAGGGCGTCCTTTTGTTTTTGCGGAGCCTGATCACGGGCGGATGGTCATTACAGCGGCAAGCAGCGCTGCCGAAAATTCAGGAGTGAGTGAAGGTATGGTAGTAGCTGATGCCAAAGTACTTACGCCTGATTTGCAGGTGTTTGACGGTAAACCCGGACGTAACCTTAAATTGCTTAAAGGCCTGGCGGAATGGTGCCTGCGTTATTCTCCGCTGGTGGCAGTTGACCCGCCAGACGGTTTGTTACTGGATGTTACCGGCTGCACGCATCTCAAAGGGGGCGAAAGGGAATTTTTAAAAGATATGGTAATCCGGTTAAAGGGCTTAGGTTACGATGTCCGACCGGGAATGGCCGATACTATCGGCTGCGCCTGGGGCGTAGCTCGTTGCGCTTCATCCGGTCTGATCGTGCCGGAAGCCGGGCATCGAAATGCCCTGATGCCATTGCCGCCGTCCGCACTACGCCTGCCCACTGATCTGCTTCTGAAATTACAGAACCTTGGTTTATATCAAATCAGCAGTTTTATTCATATTCCAAGAGCCGTACTGCGGCGCAGGTTTGGAAAAAATATGGTTTTAAGAATGTTACAGGCCCTTGGTCAGGAAGAAGAATTTCTGCTTCCGATGAAAGAGCCCGTTCCATACAGTGAACGGTTGAGTTGCCTGGAACCTGTCAGGACGCGTACAGCTATCGAAATCGTCGTTAACAACCTGCTGGATAATATTTGCAAACGTCTTCGAAATGAGGGCCTGGGATTGAGAAAAGCGACGATAACCTATTATTGTATTGATGGTGAAAAAGGCACGATTGCTATAGGTACCAATCACGCCAGCCATCAGATTGAACATCTTTTCAAACTTTTTAGCCTTACTTTGGATACGGTCTCACCAGGTATGGGCATCGAACTCTTTGTGTTGGATGCCTGTCAAACAGAACCTGTAGATGCACAGCAAAAGGATCTTTGGGCCGCCAAACCGGGAGCGGACAGCAAACAAGTTGCAGAGCTCCTCGATCGCGTTGCGGGAAAGATCGGTTGTGACGGGATTCAGCGCTTTTTGCCAGATGAGCATTACTGGCCGGAGCGGAGTACAAAACCAACAAGCGACATCAAAAAAAAGCCGGAAACGGAGTGGCCTGCCGATAAACCGTTGCCTGTACAATTGCTGGCAGTGCCTGAGCCTATTAAAGCAACGGCATTAACACCCGATTACCCGCCGATATTATTTTTATATAGAGGCCGGAGGCATGAAATTAAAAAGGCAGACGGCCCCGAAAGAATTGAGCGGGAATGGTGGATCGAGCCTGGTGAACACCGTGATTATTATGTTGTCGAGGATCAGGATGGCCGGCGTTACTGGATCTTTAGATCAGGGCATTACAACGGCACACAGGAAGATCACTGGTTTTTACACGGCTTTTTCGCATGAGTTACGTCGAATTACAAGTCACGAGCAATTTCAGTTTCCGGCGCGGTGGTTCTCACCCCGAAGAACTGGTTGACCAGGCGGCCGACCTCGGCTATGACGCGATCGCAATTACCGACCGGAATACGTTTGCCGGGGTAGTTCGTGGTTATGTTGTAGCAAAAGACCGGAACATCCGGATCATACCGGCCTGTCGCCTTGACCTGCTTGACGGGCCGAGCTTACTGGCCTATCCAAAAGATAAAGATGCCTATGCCCGGTTGTCTGCTTTATTAACCTTAGGCAACCTGCGTGCAGAAAAAGAAAAATGTTTTATCTATAAAAAAGATGTCTACGAATATGCTGAAGGCAGCTATTTCATTGTTGTGCCGCCCGCAAGCCTGAATCAAAGCTTTGAGTTTGAAATGGTGTTCAAAAATGATCTGCGGGAATTTCAAGCGCATTTTAAGGATGCACTCTACATTGCGGCAACAAAATATTATACCAGCGATGATGCCAAGCGGTTATTTCTGCTGGCTGAATTAGGAGTGCCCTTAGTCGCCACGAACGATGTTCATTATCATCATCCGTCCCGTCGTGAGCTCCAGGATGTATTGACTTGTGTAAGGGAAAAATGTACCATTTTCAATGCCGGCTATAAATTGCACAGGAATGCCGAACGGCACCTGAAAGCCAGAGAAGAAATGGAGCGTTTATTCCGTAATTACCCGGAAGCTATCGAAAATGCCGCTAAGATCGCTGACGGCTGCCGGTTCGATCTGAAATCGCTGAAATACCAATACCCGCGGGAACTGACAACGGATGGCCGGACACCAGATGAACAACTGGAGGTTTTGGCCTGGGAGGGTGCCAAGAATTATTATAGCGAAAACCTGCCGGATAAGGTAGTTAAGCAAATCAGATACGAACTGGACTTTATCAAAAAGACCGATAATGCGAATTACTTTCTGACTGTGGAAGACTATGTACGCTGGGCCCGTGAACATGGTATACTTTGCCAGGGTCGTGGTTCAGCGGCGAACTCGACTGTGTGTTTCTGCCTTGGCATCACTTCCGTCAACCCGGATAAATTCAATCTGCTTTTTGCCCGGTTCATGTCCGAAGCCCGGAACGAGCCGCCGGATATCGATGTTGATTTTGAACATGAAAGGAGGGAAGAAGTGATCCAATATATTTTTAACCGCTTTGGCCGTGACCGCGCTGCGATCTTACCGACCGTGACCGTTCTCCATCAAAAAGGTGCGATCCGGGATGTGGGCAGGGCCATGGGGCTGTCGATGGATACCGTTAGTCGCCTGTCCAACGCGATCTGGGAATTTACTGACGAGTGGTTTGAAGAAGGCAAACTACTGGAAATGGGGCTGAACCCGAAGGAACCGCTGATGCTGAAAGTATTGGAACTGACCTCTCAACTGATCGGGTTTCCCCGGCAATTGGGGCAGCATACAGGCGGTTTTGTGATCACCGAAGGCCAGCTGAGTGACCTTTGTCCGATCTTTAAAGCCAGGATGCAGGATCGCACAAACATCGAATGGAACAAGGATGATATCGATGCGCTTGGTTTTTTAAAGGTGGATGTCCTGGGCCTGGGCATGCTGACCTGCATTCGCAAAGCATTTAACCTGGCTAAACAGCATTATGGGTTGAACCTTACATTGGCCAATATTCCGCAGGATGATCCAAAAGTTTATGAAATGATCACAGCGGCCGATACCCTGGGCGTTTTTCAGATCGAAAGCAGGGCACAAATGTCCATGCTTCCCAGGATGAAACCCACCTGCTTTTATGATCTCGTAATAGAGGTTGCCATTGTCAGGCCCGGACCAATACAGGGAGATATGGTACATCCGTACCTGCGCCGCAGAACAGGTGAAGAAGCCGTGGATTATCCGTCGGAGGAAATCAGGGCGATATTGGAGCGGACATTGGGTGTTCCATTATTCCAGGAACAGGCGATGGAAATTGCTATTGTCGCTGCCGGTTTCACACCTGCGGAAGCCGACTTGTTGCGCCGCAGTATGGCTACATTTAAATTCAACGGGCTGGTTACCAAATTTGAACACAAGCTGATAGGCGGCATGGTGGAGCGCGGGTATACCAAGGAGTTTGCACAACGTATTTTTAAACAACTCGAAGGGTTTGGGAGTTACGGCTTCCCCGAGAGCCATGCGGCGAGCTTCGCCCTTTTGGTCTATGTTTCCTGCTGGCTCAAATATTATTACCCGGATGTGTTCGCAGCCGCGCTTTTAAACAGCCAGCCAATGGGGTTTTATCAGCCGGCACAAATTGTCAGGAACGCCTCCGAACATGGCGTCAAGATATTACCTGCAGATATCAACCTTTCCCAATGGGACAATATTCTCGAAAGGAAATGGGGCGATTATTATGCGTTACGGCTGGGTTTCCGGCAGATCAAAGGCATCCGGGAAGATGAAATAACGATGCTCATCAGGGGGAGAAATGAAAAATACATAGCAGCAAACCAGCTATGCGAGGCAGGTGTGTCTGTTGCTACGCTTGAATTGCTGGCAAACGCCGACGCGTTCCGTTCAATGGGTATGGACAGGCGGCAGGCACTTTGGGAAGTAGCCGCGCTGAAAGACCGTCCTATCGGCGCTTTTGAAGGCCAGCCCTCAGAAAGTGAGTTCGAACCGCAGGTACAGTTACCATTAATGAAGACTTCCGAGCACGTAGTGCAGGACTATGCAACTACCGGTTTATCTATCAAAGGACATCCTGTAAGTTTTGTACGTGACAAACTGAATTTGTTCAATGTGTTAGCCTGTAAACAGTTAAGTGATTGTACCGACGGCCAGATAGTCAAAGTTGCCGGATTGGTGTTAGTCCGCCAGCGGCCAGGTACCGCTGGTGGCGTTTGTTTCATCACGCTGGAGGACGAAACAGGTAACAGCAACCTGGTCGTGTTCCCTCAGCTTTTTGATAAATACCGCAAGGAAATACAAAATGCCCGCCTGCTGATGGTTGAGGGTAAAATCCAGAAAACAGAGGTCGTTCACGTGATCGTTCGCCGTTGCTTTGATTACACCAGGCTTTTGGGCAACCTGACAGCTATTCAAAACGATCAGCAACCTGTTCTTACCCTTTCGCGTGCTGATGAAAAGGCATCGCCATTCGTTCCTGTGGATAAGCGTACGCAAGTTCGCGAGCCGGCCCCGGATGATTATTTAGATAAAGGCAGGAATTTTAGATGATAAATAGATGATTTACTGCAATTCAGCAGACCCGACAAAATGGATGGCAAGGGTTTTTATTTCGGTGCACGACGAAACACAAAAGACTTTTTTAGTAGTTCTTCTCCCTTATTTTGCAGGCCGTTATCAAGCAGCCGGATAAAGAAGCGTTTCTTCTATATCCATATAACTCATATCAATTGGCGGCAGCGTATCGTAGGATGTAGGATTGGCTTCGCGTTGTAAATATTCCTTCGTTATCGTGCAGAATTCCATATCTTTTGACGGCACCTGTGTACGGGCTATTTCCTGCATTCTTTCAACGGATGGATTCCCAAGCAGCCATTCATACGCAACGTCATCGCTCAAAACTGCCGGCATCCGCCATTTATTATCTTTGTTATGAATCTGGCGCATCAGGGCATTGGCTTTAGTTGTAGCAAAGGCGAACGTATAAACCAATTCCCCTGTCTCTTTATCCAGTACCTGGTTATATAAGCCGGGCATCCACCAATATTCCTTATCCTTCATCGTTACCATATAAGGATAGGCATCAGTGGTTTTTAAAGGTTCGCCTCTTTTTCCAATTTTGTTGATGTGCCTGTTTTCTACCATTCCGGTAGAAAGTACCAGGCAGGTTCGTCCATTTTTAACAGCACCTGACCACATCGAACTTTCACCTTTATCATTCACCAGCATGTTTTCGGATTTGAAGTTCATTGTGGTATACTTCCTCAGAAATAGTTGTGCATCTTCATGAGTTTTTATACCATAAGGCATGTAGCCCCAATGGGCCTGCACCAATTCAAAATCCGTTTTATCGCTATTGGCAATAGCGATAGCCGCAGGCTGGAACATGAAGCCATTATGTACGCCTACATTTAGAAAACTATACCGGCGAACTTCCTTTTCCAGGTTTTTTAATCGAATAAACTCGGCACGGGTGACTTTTTGTCCGTTGTAGTAACACATATCTGTATATTGCTTCTAAGATAACTGGCAACAAGCTTGCCGACCTCTTCAGCCAATGCTTGCCGCCCTTCAGGAATTGACGTCCAAAACTTTTTATCATCCTCGTCATGGGCAACAGTGATGATCAAGGGCAGGAGCGCGCGTTTCGAAAACTCAATACGAAATACCCGGCCAGATTTCAAACCATGTTCGGTCACAGTTGCCGGAGCTCCGTCATAAACGATATCGAATTGCTTAATTACTGACATTTGAAGTTACAAAGAATTCAGGAATAATACAATGCTAATATAGTTAGTATTTTTGTGATTTCCAAACCCTTATTTGCATTTTTTTAATCTCATTCGTAAGACTGTCTACTTTGATTTTTGATCACCTTTCCGATGATAAAATTGATAGGGGCATCTTTTTGCTATTACACAGTAAGCTAAAAGCTGCTCAGGCCGGCGTCGATCTGCTCCCCAGTTCCGCTAATATCATCCAGGCCAAGCCCGGTATCGCCAACGTGAATATAACCTCCAACTGTTTTACATATCGTTCCGATAATGTCGTTATCTTGTTTTAATAAAAAACAGGGACCTGCATGTCCGGCACATTCAGTTTCGATAGCTTCCATATCGCAATGCTTGTCACCGATAACATAGGAGATTTGTAGAGGGCCCATGGCTTAATCGTTAAAACTCTCAATCTTTGATACGAGTTTTTCGAACAACTCGTCCGGGAGCGGATCACCTGCGATTTGTTCCCAGTCTTCGTTATGTTCAATAACGCCAATGAAAATACCGTCTTTTTCGATTCCGAAATGTCCTTCATTGTCCGTGATCCGGTAATGGTGTTCAGTACCATCGACGGTCTCTGAGAAAGCAATGGAATCAAACGGTTCCTTTTCTTTAATGAATTCCACGATCTGATCTTGTTCTGTACAGCTGAATGCATCGCCTGTAAACTCCCATTCCCCCGTGTTGTACAGATGAAAGGCTACTTCCCCAAGTTCCGTGCCTGTCAGGTCAGTATCCGTTAACCGGTATACACCTGTAAAATGTTTGGCCTCGGGAAGCTCAATCAGTACAGGCTCTATGGTGACGGTCTGTTTGGTGCCATCATCTTTATAGACTGTAAATGTGGTGATATTGATCATAACGATGTTTCC
Source organism: Mucilaginibacter sp. R-33 (assembly GCF_049949235.1). Taxonomy (NCBI): domain Bacteria; kingdom Pseudomonadati; phylum Bacteroidota; class Sphingobacteriia; order Sphingobacteriales; family Sphingobacteriaceae; genus Mucilaginibacter; species Mucilaginibacter sp. R-33. The sequence goes on along the minus strand of NZ_CP188089.1, from coordinate 2,021,222 downwards.
TATATAGCAATCCATGAGAAAAAATGTTTGGATCATATTACTCAAACGAATATCATGCGTAACTTCGGCCAATGCATTTTGGAAGAAACGAACCAGATTTATCTAACGTTGATTATCACTTACCTGCTGATAGCGCCATGACTAAATCCACATTGCAAAGCTTTCAGCCTGCAAGCGAGTTTAAAGCTTATGTAGGCGCGCCGAAATGGGGTTACAAAAACTGGATTGGTAAAATATATCCCAAGGGTACGAAAGATGCAAGCTTTTTGGGCATATATGCCGATCATTTTAATACAGTTGAGTTCAGCTCTACATTTTATCAACCACAGTCTCCCGAGCGGCTTTATGCCTGGAAACAAATGGTAAAAGAAGTTCCCGACTTTAAATTCTGTCCTAAATTTCCGCAAAGCGTCTCCCACATACGAAGATTCCGAAACGTGGAAGAACAGACCAATGAATTCTACACCAGCATATCCGTACTTGGTATACACCTCGGGCCGTTATTCCTGCAACTGCCGGATAACTTTTCTCCCAAAGGTTTATCTGATTTAAAAGCTTACTTAATAACTTTGCCGACAGACGTCCCGTTATTTGTTGAAGTACGGAATAAGAACTGGTTCGCTGATAACGGGGAACGCGAAAACCTGTTTAACTGTCTTAGACAATTAAAAATAGGTGCAGTTATTTCCGATACTGCCGGCCGGAGAGATTGTCTTCACATGGCGTTAACAACACCGCATGCCTTTATCCGGTTCGTCAATTGCGGCGATGAGCCAACCGACCTTCTACGATTAGAGGAATGGGTGGGCCGTTTGAAAGAATGGAAACAACAAGGATTGCAATCGTTATACTTTTTTATCCACGCAGGTGATACGCCGTCCTTGCCATTGTATGAACATTTCGTAACCAAACTGAACCAGGAACTTACCTTAAAAGTCCCTCTGCCCGGACAAAACCCCTAACATGGAAGATCAAACCCCGATTTTTAGTTTCGAAATAGGTTACGCAAGCGAAACCGTAACTTGCAAAGTGATCATGCAACCGCAAAGCTATGACGTGTTCTTTAATGGTCGATTCATGGCCACGATAGGACATACTGATGATTGGACATGGATACAGGAATCGGGGGTGATATTACCGGCTTCGGTCATTGATGAGATCGGCTATCGGATAGAAAGTGAATATAAGTAACCTATAAAACCAACTTATGCCAGAAATACCAGATTTAAACATATTTAGCAGTAATCTCGCTAAGCAACTTGAAGGAAAGATGTTATCGTTAATTGATATTCTAATAACCCGGCAACTCAAAGTTCCCGTCGCAGAAATTGAGGCCGCATTGGAAGGCCAGGTTTTAAGAAGAATCACCAGAATAGGTAAGGAATTACATTTTGATTTCCAAAACGGGCATGTGTTAAGCATCCACCTGATGCTACATGGAACTATGTATTGGTTTGAAAGTAAAAATGAGAACCGTTTTACTATCGCTGAACTGTTATTTGAAGATGGTACTGGTCTGGCAATTACGGACTGGCAAAAGGCCGTTATTTTAACCCTTGACCCTAAACCCGCCGCTGCCCCCGACGCTATGGATATTTCGTCAGGATATCTGCAATCTGCATTGGCAAAAACTTCGAAGCCCATCAAAACAGTTCTTACTGAAGGCAAAACTGTCCAGGGTATTGGCAATGCCTATGTAGATGAAATTCTTTATGCCGCAAAAATATCTCCTTTTTCAAAAGCCAACAAAATTCCTGAAACTAATATTGACATTCTGGTTCAGGCAATCAATACTGTTTTAGTGGACGCGGAAAACCATATTCGTCGAAATTTTCCGGACACCATCACCGAAAAGGAACGCGATTTTTTGCAAGTTCATCGGCCTAAACAAGCCCTGACGCTCAATGGTGAGGTGATTCTTAAAGCTGAATTGGATAAGCGTAAAACGTATTATGTTGAAAGTCAACAATTGTTCGAGTAAGCACAGGATAGTTATAAAATAAAAGCCCCTAAACGCTCGCCGTCGGGACTTTTTCCTAAACCTTATCACAAAGAGACTTAGGAATGTCTCAGATTTTCAAATATGCTAATTAATTTTTAATTAGGATGGTTTGGTTGTAGGGACAAATCATACAATGGGGCAGCAAGATCACTGTATTGTGATCCCGCGTCGCCTCCATTGATCTACCAGTCCTCGGTTATAAGAATTAGCAATTGCGCTTGCTCGGGTTTCGCTAAACTTAGGCCGAATGGCGAGGCGGCCTGAGAAACTAAACCGCCTGCCAAACGTGCCGATATTCTAAACTTTATTGAATAAATTAATATTTAACTGTGATTTAATCTTTCTTTAAAAAGCCATCCGGCATCTATTAAACGTTTAATGCATTCATGAAAAGCCATAACTTCGCTCGGTGGTAGTACATCAAAATCGGCTTGAGTAGATAAAGCAGCATGTAACCACTCGTGTAAATGATCTCGGTAAAGTTGAGGAGGAAATCCTTTAAAGCATTTTTCTAATGTTATATATGGATCAATAATTTCATCATCGGAAAGTGTTATCGGATAATAATCCCATTCTCGCCGTTCTACTTTCAATTCATCCTTTGAAATTCTTCCTGGAAGACGATTAAGGTCAGTCTGGTTTATTAGAAATAAATGAGTTGCTTCCATAAACCTCAAATTTTGATCGTAAACTAAAAGTAATGACTCCGGGCCAAGTTTTGGATCGTTGTAGTAATCATATTTGAGAACAAAATCTCTCCATTGATCGATCTTATCGAACTTCTTTTTTGGTAACCCAGTATCAAAATATTCCTTTATTGTTTTTAGTGGGTTGAGCAATTCACTTATCGTTAACGTTTTGGGGAAATGTTCCCATGGCGCTATTGGTCTGTCGTACATTTTTTTTAATTTAAAATCTTTGTAAATATCCTTTCAGATGACATTAACAGCGAAGCTGGCAGAGCCGGGAAATATTCCACGGTCTCTGCCGGTACTTTCGCTGCGTCCTTGGCGGTACCCTGTGCGGTTTCTTTATAATCAATCATCAGTTATAAAAAAATTACAATTGCTGACTTCATTAGTCTATGGCAGTTCCTTATTGATGATGTTCCATGGACACTCCTTAGAACAAATCACAGCGAAGCAGGCAGGGCCGGGGAATAATCCACGACCTCTGCCGATGTCTCAACTGTGGTCTTAGCAGTACCCGGTGCGGTCTCTTTTTTGGCCAGTTCTTGTATGAGATCAAGAAAGGCTTGCACTTGTGTGCATAATAAATCAGCTTCATGGTCAACTACCTGGTAGTTATCTTTATATCGGTTATCTGTATAACTTGAAGACAATATCCGGAAAAGATGTTTTTCGTTTGAAAAATGCCTCCTAAAAAGTATTGATGGTTCCTGAGAGAAACAGCTGCATAAATCCAACAGTCTGCTGATGTTGTGGATATCAGAGCGGTATCCGGTAAATAATCTGATCAAAGCTCTGCATCCTTGTTCAACCGCCTGGTGAAGCAAAAAGATCACATTGTTATCAAAGTCGTTTTCCAGACAAATGAAAGCGCTCTCCAAAAATCCAGCGGCAAGATTATAAAATCTCTTATAAGCTTCTTTGTCTTTTGAAGCCGCCTCATCGGCTTTTTTCGTATCAAATTCCGGTATCATGGTAAAGCCGTCCTTCGTGAAAACGAGTACTCCATTAAGGCATGTGTTTAGGAAAAAGAGATCATAATTGTAAACAGCTTTCATTACGGTTTCTTGTCCATGCTGTAAAATGAACGTTCCCGGAAATAATTTATTAATATAATCCTGCATCGCATGCTCTATCCGTGTAACCTCCTTGGTTAGCACTAAAAGATAGTAAAAGGTCTCCGACGAAGATTTTGGTTCATCAAAACAAGTCTTGTATTTGCTTGAATTGTTTATTGCGCCAAAACAAATAATCTTCTCTATTTGGTAATGATTATCAAGAGCTTTTGCTATTTCTTGCAATTCTTTAATTTGTTGATCGGTTAATTTTAATACTGTATTCTTCATAGCGTGAAAATTCATTTTGAAAAAGTTTAATGATTATTTGCAAAATGGTGTATTTGTTCCCCTCTGTCGGATTATCCAGGCTGCCGATATAAGTTTTTTTAACTTTTTAAACAGAGAAATAATTTCCTCTGCGGTCATAGAATTTACCGAATGAGGCGAGAGAGCAAAATCAATACATTCCATTAGATAGTCCCTAAATAGTTGAGGTTTGATTTTTTTAAAAATGCGTTTGATCAAAACATAAGGACAGGACAGTTCCTGCTCAGAAAGATTTTCAGGCATCCAGTACCATGTGCTCCGTTCGTTATCTAATTGTTCTTTACTTACTTTTCCTGAAGGTTCATCTTCGTTGACCAAATGCAAAACATATAAAGCATCAAGTAACTTCAAAGTTGAATGATACTTACTCAATAGCTTACCTGCACCCAGTCTTTCATGATTATAACTTTCATTCCCTATTACAAAAGATCGCCACGTCTTTAAATCCTTGAAATGGCCATTAGGCCAATCAAAGTCAAAATACTGTTTGAGAACAATTAATGGATATTGCAATTCCTGAAAACTAAGACTCTTGGGAAAATGATCCCAGGGAACATGTTTACCACAGTACATCATAATCTTACTATAAGCTTTAAGGGGTTTCTACTTGTTACTAAGTTTTTAAGATTCCGTTACACGTTTAAAAGATCACTGATAAGCATCAGCAAATCAGCTGTCTTAACCATCAAATCCATTATATCTTGTTCTGAAATATCTAATTTATCCCTGACCGACTCGGGATATACACTTTGCAAAAGATCAAACAATCTCGCGTGCCCGGCTTTTAAATCGAGAAACCAGTCTGACACTGTCTTATCAATAATCAAAGTCATCGTGATTAACCGGTTTAAATTGGGTATGGTCGTCTCAAAACCAATCTTAACATCCAGGTATTCAGTTAATGCTGCCTCTATAGAACGGTGTGCTGAATGAAGCGCATCCCCGAACTGTTTTTTTCTGATGTAATAACCTATCCCTGTGTAATGAAGTCTTGCGAATTTAAGTTGTGTTTCAAAGGGCGGAATGTTTAGTGTAGTTTCTTTGACCTCACGCCTCAAGGCATCGAGGCCAAGCCCTCCATTTTCGTAAATAACAACGCCATTTATGAGCGACCAGTTCAGAAACCTTCTTTCTAAAGGATTGTCGTTTTTGATAATTGACACACTTGAAACAATCGTAAAAATACCGATTAATGGCTTGAGACTGTTCTCGATCAATTCATTGACAAGATAATCCAACTCATAACGCGCTTCATCGATTAGCAGATAAAGGATATAACCGAACGGATTCTCAAGGGTACCGATTTCGATAATCGCCCTCACGGTTGGTTCAGTATTTAAAATCGCTTTTACAACTTCTTTTAGTGCAAGTATCGACGCTGGAGATCGCTTTATTAGCGATGTTGAGGTGTTCATATCCGCTTGTGTTACATTACTACTCCCTTCTTCCAGTGACTTCCCTTTAGTGGCTTTAAACTTAAAAAATGTATGCTCAGTTTCCCGCTGGAAAATTAGCCAGGCTGCCGAGTACATCTTTTTGAGATGTTCATATATCGTGATTATTTCGCCGGGTGACATGGACTCATCAACGGCATTAGTTGATAAAGCAGCAGCGAGCCATTCGGCAAGATGATCCCGGAATTCCTGCGGCTTAACTTTATCAAACGCTGCTTCGAGTATGGTGTACGGATCTAACAATTCTTTTTCTGAGAGCTCAAGCGGAAACCAAAGCCAATCATCTTTCTCCGCACTAAGCTGCTCCACATCTACCTTCTTTTTATTATAGGAAAACTCCTGATGCTCCAGGAAAAGCAAGTAAAGCCCTTCAATAAGCCGAACGTTAAGCTCATAATCATGAACAAGGACTCCCGGGCCAAAGCGTTTGTCACTGTAAAATCCGTCATTCACAACATGGTGACGCCAGGTTTTTAACGTTTCCTGGTGACCGCCCACATCATCGGCATCAAAAAAATATTTCACCGGTATCATCGGGTCCCTCACTTCTGAAAAACGAAGGAACTTTGGGGCATGATCCCAGGGAGCATAAACGCCACAATACATAAGCTTTCAATTTGATACCGATCTGCATTAACCGGCAGTACAAATCTCTGTGGCGAAAAAATGCTAACCTATTCTTTAGGCTTCTATCGCATACTTGAAATCTGGATATCTTATTCTCAATTCGGTTGATTTTTTTTATCATCGCAATAAATTGAATGCACCCGATTTAAAATAAAAGAGGCCGGGCTCTCGCCACGGCCTATCTGGCTATCACTCAAAATATTTTTTCGGATTAAAAATCCAAATTGCTAAGCACATAAAGTAAAGAACACATAATCATCATAACCGTTTCTTAATTCTTAGCCTTATCAATGGAAAGTTTAGAAAGTAAATTAACATTTGGTTTCTTTCCAATCTAACTCATTGCGATTGATGAGCAAATATGCAATTGATACCAATTTGTGAATTTGCTTAAAAACCAAATTCACTTGTTCGAAATCAAACATATCGTCACAGGGCCTCGCTGATAAGCCATATACCAAAAACTCCCATAGATAATCCCTTAACCGTTGTAACTCAATATTTTTAAACACTGTTTTGATTGTCTTATAAGGATCCATCCGTTCTCTTTTATTCAGATTCTTTGGGAACCATAGCGACTTACGGTTCTCCAAATTGACTTGCTCTTCAGTGTACATCGGAAAAGTATGTCCAATTTCAATCAAATCGTTTATGACAAATAACGCCTCACTTATTTTTAGGACAGCCTTGTACATATACAATAAATCTTCCCCGGAACCCAAAGCGCCCTCCTTGAAACAATCATATGCAATGACAGAATATTCCCACTCCTCCAAATCATTTTCATAATCAAACGACCATTCATCATAATAATCATCCAAGACAGAGAAGGGTGATCGTATTTCGTCAGCATCGAGATTTTTTGGACGGTTTTCCCAAGAATAAGATTTGAATCGATTCATTTTATTTTATTTAAGCGATTCATAATTCGATGTATTTCGAAATCGAAAGTCATTTCTCCTCCAATAAAGACGTGTAAAGACCTCTAATCGCAATATTTTCCCTTTTTAGTATATCGATTTCATGATAAGCTGCGTACAGCTCTTGGTGTGCCATAAGAGCCTCAGTACCCATTGCTACCATTTTAACGTGTATTTCTGGTGGCAAAAGCCCTGCTCCAGGAAGTTTTAATAAAGCTAAAACATCTTTCATCGTGTTAGCTCGCAGCTTGGCCTCTCTTTTTATGCTTATAAAAAAATAATCCGCGGGAATATCAAAAATTTTGCAAAGCTTAAAACAGGTATCATTATCCAGCAGTTTAACTTCATTTTCAAGTTCTACATAGGCCTTTTCGTCCATATTCAATAAACGTGCAAGCTGCCCTTCGGTAAACCCCTTAGCTTTACGTGCTATATACAATACGCTGTTCATATCCTTTTTTTACAAATAAGAAGAGTTTGGGGCGTATATAAAATTCTGCTACTTGCTAAAATATTCTCTCGTTAATCAGTCGGTCAGATTTAAACTCTTTTCGCGCCCTATATTTTATAAGTACTTGTATACCATATATTAGCCGGAAAAGTGCACTGTTTTCTTTTTGAAATTAAATAAATGCATAATGAGCGACATAGTATCAAAACCAAAGAATTTAGAACTACATCAAGGAATGGAGCAGCCATCAAGATATTATTTCTATATTAGATAAAGCAAGGCTTTTACAATTTTGTTTAATTTTGACACAATCGACATATAACCGATGAACACAAATACTGAAAAACCTAAAAATATCCATCAAGGCCGTAACATTAAACGTTTTCGTGAAATGCTGGGCTTGAAGCAAGAAGCGCTCGCGTACGCATTAGGTGAAGAGTGGAGCCAAAAAAGGGTATCACTGTTGGAGCAAAAGGAAGAAGTCGAGGAAGATATTTTAAATCAAGTTGCGATAATTTTGAAAGTTCCAGTGGATGCCATAAAAAACCTCGATGAAGATAAGGCTGTAAATATCATTGCCAATACTTTTACTGACTTTAAGGACAACGCATCAGCAATAAATAATAATTGTTCGATGCATTTCAATCCAATTGAAAAGATCGTGTCATTATATGATGAAAAAGTAGCTTTGCTTGAGCGGTTGTTAGAAAGTGAAAAGGAGAAAGTAGAAATGCTTAGAAAAGGTAATGGATAAATATATCGAACGATTTATAAAACAAGTTCAAGATATATCGGATATCGTTATAAAATTTCAATCGGAGCCCGTTCAAATCAGGATTGTGGAATTTCTACTTCCTTTTGTTGAACCTAAAGGCAAGCAAACGAAAAATTCTCCCGAACGAAACGAATTTGGAGTGGCATCGAAAAAAAAATCCTCCAATTCACGCTTTAAAAAGCCAGGCGTGAAAATTGTGTTGGATCAAGTTTTGCTAACCGACTTTTTTAACAAGGAAAGAACCATAGCCGAAATCATTGAACACTTGAATCAAGACGGCAACAAATTTAAAGCGACTGATGTATCGGGAATTCTACTTGCTTTTGTTAAAAAAGGAAGACTTATCAGATCTAATAACCCGCTGAACAATCGTTTCTTATATAAGAAACCTTAAAGCGTTAGGTTCGGTGACAACCATGTTAACAAATTAGTTTACATTGAATTGACTCCGAAGTTGCATAGCGGTATAGATACCATAGTATTTATTTAAGTCATAGAAAAGTAAATCGGCTTACATTCCTGTAATTACTTCACACTTTTTCTCGTTATAAACCATAATAAATTCCTAATAAGTAATAATTTCTGGATAGAATATTACTGAGCAATTAAAATAATAATTGTGAAAGTCAGGAAATTTATATCTGTTAACCAAATCTTATAACGAATCCTATGATTATCGCAACAAAAAACGATAAGGCAACGGTGGTAGACATTTTAACGCAAGCATTTATCGAAAACAAGAGTGTCAATTACATAATTCAACATGAAAAGAGTGTAAAAGAAATTGAAGCTCTGATGGAATACTCATTTGACATCTGCCTTCTTTTCGGTAAGGTGCTGCTTTCAGATGAACATAATGCCTGCGCATTAATCCTTTACCCGCAACGCAAAACTGTTAATTATCGATCCATCTGGCTGGATATAAAATTGATTTTTAACTCTATTGGGCTATTCAGGGTAAAAACTGCTCTGAGCCGTGAAGCTAAAATTAAAGCTTTTCATCCCAAATTACCGATAACATACTTATGGTTTATCGGGGTACTTCCTAATTACCAGCATCAAGGTATTGGTACCCAGTTGGTGTGGGAAATTATTCGGCTTTCTGAGACTGAGGGGATGCCAATATTTTTGGAAACTTCAACTTCGGAAAATTTACCGTGGTATCGAAATTTAGGATTTGAAGTATATCAAACACTTGACTTAACCTATTCTTTATACTTTTTGCGTCGTTAGGAGCGACGGAATATTTCTATGTTGGTTTTTGGAACACAAATGCATATTATAACTTTTGCATTTGTAGTGTTGGAGTTTTGCATGTTTAATTTCCAGTTGGCGAGATTTTTCTACCGGCCGCAGGATAAACACAGGAACTATTATGTATTGCTGCTGTTGTTGTTATTGTTCTATAACATTACCGGCGGTCTTTTCCCAGATCCTAATTTTTCTTTGGCGATTCCCATCCAATTAATGATTGCTTATGGAAGTGGATTTCTTATGGCGTCATTTTTTCCCCTGTTCTTTTACAAAGTAATGGAATTGCCGGCCTTGCGATGGCATGCATACTTCGGAGTGCCCCTGTTTTTGATACTTCCTTATGTTATTTTTTTTATAATCGATTATGCTATCCATGGCAATATAGATAAAGACTTAAAATATGGGCTAATCGTCCCATTTATCTATGCTATGGTATTGTTATATGTGATGTTCAAAAGTATCCGCGCTAAATACCTCGCGAATCGAAATGAAAAGCAATACTTTGAGGAGATCGCCATGTATTGCGCGATAAGCCCCTGGGCGTCATTGACGTTATTTGGTGTTGTGGAGGCAAGCCAGGTTATTGAAGTATTGTGCACCAACAGCGGGATCGTATTTATCACGATTATTTTTTTAGCACAATCTGTAAAGAATGCAAGAAATGAACAATCAAGGTCGGCCGAGACAATAACAACGGATTTCAGCGAAAAGTGTAAGGTATTTAAATTAACAAAGAGAGAAGTTGAGATAATATTACTATTTCGCAAAGGGTTAACTTATAATGAGATAGCTGAGGCATTATTTATTTCGTCGAAAACAGTAAGTAACCACGTTCAAAATATCTACGATAAAACAGGAGTTAATAATAAGGTTGCGTTGATCCATAAGCTATTTGAATAGACGTTTGAACTCGTATAGGGAATATCACCTATATGCATTTTTGAGTGTTTTTCCCTATATATTATTGAAAATATTGCGCTGTTATTTGCTTAATAATTAACACTAAGCAAATTTAAAAATGCACCAACGTTATCTTTCAATAACTAAACCACAAAATAAGCTATTAGAAGCGAATGACGGCAAACGTCCTCGAAAAAGTCATTTTATTTTAAACCTGTTAACCTCTTATAAACCCTTTGACAGTAGCTAATACTCGATAGCTTTTACCTCCTAATTTAAAACCATGCTGATCGCTAACTGAAAACTGGTAATTTTAAAAAAATGCTGATAGCTGGTGGATACACAATATTAAGCGCCGGCTTGGCCTGTTCTGTATTTTGGGTATACCAGTACCTCAGTTAGGGAACCCGCTATTAGCCCGCGCTTTATAGATACTTAAATATTTCTGTGAAAAGGGATGTAGCGATCTGCGGATCGTACAATTGACAAATTTAATATCTAAGACATGCTTAAATCTATCTGTGATGAATTATACCAAAGCTTTTTAGCGGAGCTAAGAATTACTACTTCAAAGGAAGCCAACGAGGTTATGCAGTTATCTGCGAACCTCTCAGTAATCAAAAAGTACCTTCAGTTATTGCGTTTAAATATCCTTGAACAAGGTTTCAAAGATGAGCAGGACGAAATTAATTTTTTTAAAAATATCAAGCCGAAATTTTTAGCTACTAAAATATTTATCGTCGAACGGTACAATGTGGAACAAAGCAAACAGGTCGGAACATGGAATAAACAATTTGCATTTTACGATAGCGAACTGGAATCCATCAACCGTTTTTATCAACGAAATGCTTACATGCATCAGTATTATCGACTGGGCCTGACGGAACTTGACCGGTCATATTTTCTGCGAGGGAAGGAAGCCCCGTCAATCTTTATCTATGAAGTGGACGAAATTTTTTTAGAGCTTTCAACATGGGGTGATTATATATTTTCAAAATTCAAAGCTTGTGAAATGTTGCAGGAATTTATTTTACAACAGATTAAAAATGGCGCACTGTCATCGCAACAAAAATACCCTGAGACTTTTCAATCCAAAGCCCTCAGTTGGACTGGGGAAAGCATAAACTTAGTTGAATTGGGTTACGCCTTATTGGACAGCGGCCAGATCAACAATGGCAAAGCAGGCGTAAATGACATTTTTAAATGGCTCGAAGAGCACTTTAACGTCTCCATAGGGATCCCTGCCCGTAGATTCGTAGAAATCAAAAGGAGGAAACGCCTTAGCAGGACACGCTTCTTAGACAATCTCAGGGAGTCGGTGAACAGAAAGATCGATGACGAAGAGGCTTACCATCCTGGAAAGCTTAAATCAAGGCGAAGTTGAAATTGTCACTTTGTAATTGATTGATATATAAGTCTTAATAATCAATTTTAGGCAACTTGTCCAAGGCCGATTTCAGATCTCCCAACCTTTGCTTTTGAATCCTGTCGCAATGGAGCGGCAGGACAAAAGCAATTTTATGATACTACATTTTTTCACATGGCAGCAATTTTTAGTTGCCGCGGTAATTTTTACAATCGCCTGGTATGCGGGCTATCTGCTTTTTACAGCAAAGGGTGCTAAAAAGCAAAAGACGGTCGAACGGCTGCAAAAGGATTGGGAAGATGAACTGGAAGATGACGAACTGGTTGGTGCAAATAAGCTGCCGGAAGGGGTTAGCGAAATCGAAGCGCATAAACTCGGTTTTGTACCCAGAGTTTGGGGTGAGCCAGATGCAGACGGAAGGGAAACACAGTTGGGTATCATACCTGACGTGCTACAGGATTTAAAGACGATTTTCCATATCCTCGAAAACGAAAACGGAACAAAGGACGATTTCTATTCCCTTTTTGCGTCTGTGAAAGCAAGATACTACAATATCGCAGAAATAGCAAACTTCACCGCAATTAATGAATTCATCCGCGAGAATGCCCTGTTCCCAATCTCGGATGAAGAATTAACTAACCTCTGGAACTAATCCCCTAAATGACAAAAACATGAAATCAGTTTTTAAAGCGATCTATATACATATCAAAAACGGCATTAGTGATTACCGCTCAGTGCCAGCAGAACAGAAGCGAATTGCGTTCACCAAAATGCTGATGTTCCTAATGGGTTTACTGACGGTCGATTACTGCTTTGGAGCGGATGGTGCGGCCGGTATTACACAGGCAACCACAATGGTCAAAGGTTATTTCGATGCAGGGTGTGACCTGATGTACGCAATAGGGGCGGTACTGGGCATTGTGGGTGCCATCAAAGTATTCCGCAAATGGAACGAAGGCGAGCCGGATACTAATAAAGTTGCAGCCGCCTGGTTTGGATCCTGCATCTTTCTGGTGGTAGTTGCAACAGTTATTAAATCATTCTTTGGGTTATGAGTAGCGTTTATCAGGTTAACAAAGGCATTAACAAAGCCATCGAATTTAAAGGTGTCAAAGCCCAGTATATCGGTTACTTAGCCGGCGGACTGGTTGCCTTACTACTGCTTTACGCAATCCTTTATATCTGCGGCGTCAATATGTGGGTCTGCCTGATTTTGATAGGCGCCGCGGGCACCGGTTTGGTAACCGGAATATTCCGGTTAAGCCACAAATACGGTCAGCATGGTTTAGCTAAACGAAACGCCAAAAGGAGCCTGCCCGACTATGTGAAATTTCACTCAAGGAAGTTATTCATACAATTAACAAAACAAAGCGATGGTAAACATTGAAGATATTTTGCCGGTGTACAAAGTTGAGAACGATTGCATTCTTTCCCGCCAGGGTGATATTACGATTGCCTTTAAGCTGGAGCTGCCGGATATTTTTACTATGTCAAGCCAGGAATACGAAGCATTACACCATGCATGGATAAAGGCCATGAAGGTGTTGCCAAAGCACAGCATCGTTCACAAGCAGGATGTTTTTATTCGTACCGGTTATCACAACAGTTTAAGTAACTCATTAAGTTTTTTAACTGCTGCAAGCGAACATTATTTTGAAGGCCGTCCATATCTGAAGCATACCTGCTATGTCATGTTGACCAAACAGCCAGGCAACCGAAGGACAGCGAGCAGTGGTTATTCAGGCCTGATGCGAAAATCCCCGGTTCCTCCGCAGTCTCTTAATGAAAACCTTTTTCGCGATTTTACCGAAAAGGCTGGTGCATTCGAGCGGATTTTATCGGACAGTGGTTTGATTTCATTAAAACGATTAAAGGCCGATGAACTGGCCGGAACCAAATCAAAAGCCGGAATTATTGAGCAGTATTGTTTTTTGCAGCCCGAAAACGAAAGGCCGTTGATCAAAGATGTGCACCTCAAAGACGAAATCCGGATCGGCGATGACCATTGCCAGTTGTTTACACTTTCGGACGTAGAAGACTTGCCTTCACTTTGCGGCAGCCGTGTCAATTACGATAGGTACAGTACCGATCGCACAAAATTCAGTATTGGTTTTGCTTCTCCGCTGGGATTATTGTTAGACTGTAACCACATCTGTAACCAGTTCATTTTTATTGGCGATGCCCAAAAAACGGTCAAGTCGCTGGAAAAGAAACGACTGCGATTGCAATCGTTATCTGCTTACAGCAGGGAAAATGCTATTGCCCGTGACGCCACCGGTGATTTTTTAAACGAGGCTATAGCCGAACAGCGGCTACCCGTCAAAGCCCACTTCAATGTAATGACCTGGACAAACCATGTTGATGGGATACAGGAGATCAGGAACAAAGTTGGTTCGGCTATGGCGCAAATGGATGCGGCTGGTAAGCAGGAATCGGACGGTGCACCACAAATCTGGTGGGCAGGTTTGCCGGGCAACGCCGCCGACTTTCCGATGAATGACACGTTCGATACTTTTCTGGAGCAGGCCACTTGTTTTTTAAACCTCGAAAGCAATTACCGCAGTTCGCATAGCGGTGCGGGCATTCGGCTCGGTGACCGGTTATCTGGGCAGCCTGTACGGGCCGATATTTCGGACGAACCCATGCAGAAAGGCTACATCACTAACCGAAACAAGATGGTATTAGGCCCATCCGGTTCAGGTAAATCCTTTTTTACCAATCACATGGTCAACAGTTACTATGAACAGGGTGCACATATTGTTTTGGTGGACGTCGGTCACAGTTATAAAGGGCTTTGTGATCTGGTCGGCGGTTACTATTTTACTTATGAAGAGAACAATCCGATCAAGTTCAATCCATTTTACATTGCTAAAGGTGAAGTGCTGGACATTGAAAAAAAAGAAAGCCTGAAAACTTTGTTGCTGGCGCTCTGGAAGAAAGAAAACGAGCATTTTGCCAGGTCCGAATATGTTGCCATTTCCAATGCCGTCACACTTTACTACCAGCACCTCGCAAAGCATCCGGCTGTTTTTCCTTGCTTTAATTCATTCTACGATTTTTTGATGAACGAATATCTGATAGTTCTGGAAAATGGGAAAGTCAAGGAAAAGGATTTTGACATCGGCAACCTCCTTTACGTGCTGAACCCTTATTACAAAGGCGGCGAATTTGATTACCTGCTTAACGCTACGGAAAACCTTGACCTGCTGAATGAGCGCTTTATTGTCTTTGAACTGGACAACATCAAGTCGCACGAGATTTTGTTCCCGGTGGTTACAATCATCATAATGGAGGTATTTATTTCCAAAATGCGCAAGCTTCCAAAAAACGTCCGTAAGCTGATCTTGATCGAAGAGGCCTGGAAAGCGATTGCCAAGGACGGTATGGCGGAGTACATCAAATACCTTTTTAAGACTGTCCGGAAGTTTTTTGGTGAAGCCATCGTAGTAACGCAGGACGTTGAGGACATTTTAAGCAGCCCGGTTATTAAGCAGGCCATCGTGAATAACAGTGACTGCAAGATCCTTTTAGATCAAAGCAAGTATCAGAATAAATTCGACGATGTACAGGAACTATTGGGTTTGACCGAAAAGGAAAAAGCGCTCATCCTGTCTATGAACAAGGCCAATGACCCTGCTTACAAATACAAGGAAGTATTTATCAGCCTGGGTGGACAAAGTTCAAAAGTATACCGGACTGAAGTTTCGCCCGAGGAATATTACGCCTACACCACGGAATCATCAGAAAAAGCACAGGTACTGGAATATGCCGGACAGTACGGAAGCATGGAAAAAGGGATCGCAGCATTAGTTGAATCAAAAATTAAATCGAAGCAATGAAAAAGTTCATTTATCCATTGGCAATTGCAGTCCTGGGATTGGCTGCCTGCCAGAGTGAAAACAACAAGGTTAAAGATTTTATTCCCGGCAAATATGTCAATGAAGCGCAAAGCGAATACAGTGTAGCCAACGATACCCTCATTATCGAACCAGCCAAAAATACCGAAAGCATATACGCGATTACCCGAAATACCGGTTACAGGCGCATTACAGGGGGGAAACTTCAGGGCCTTCAGCACCAGGTAAAACACTGGACAGGCGAATGGGATGATCAAAAACAAACGCTGCAAATCATCCAAACCGGTAAAGTGCTGTTTTTCAACCCCGAGAAAGGCAGCCTTCTGAACGGGAACAGCGAATACAGGAAACTGTAACGCCTGAATCCGGGTCGGAAGAAGCCCGGAAATAATCAATCAATTCATTAATCAATTGTGCCCCCTTACGGGGGTAAGGGGGCCTTTTATGCAAATTTCAAAAGATAGCGATATGAACGCCTTAAAAAAATACATGGTGATCCTGCCGATTTCAGCCATGACCGTCTTTGTCACGATCCCGAAAGGGGCCGATGCACAAACCGTGGTCGGATCCGTGATTTCCTCCACGGTCGGCCGGGTGATACGTGCCATTGACCTGAAGATACAAAGCATGCAGAACAAGACGATCTGGCTGCAAAACGCACAAAAAGCGCTGGAAAACCAGTTGTCCAAACTGAAGCTGACGGAAATCTCAGATTGGTCATCAAAGCAAAAAGACCTGTTCAGCCAGTACTACCAAGAACTATGGGATATCAAATCGGCCATTGCGTATTATTCGAAGATCGGTGAACTGACCCAAAAACAGGTGGCGTTAGTCAACGCCTATACGCACACCTGGAGCCTGCTGAAAAACGACAGGCATTTTACAGGTGATGAGCTTGCGTATATGACCAAAGTGTATTCCGGTATCCTTGAAGCCAGTGTAAACGATCTCGATCAGATACTTGATGTTATTCATTCCGGTAAAACGCAAATGCCTGACGCGGCGCGCCTGGAACTCATCAACAAAGCTGCCGATCACATGGACGCCAATTACAATGACCTGCAACAATTCAATACTCAAAATGCCATCCTGAGCCTCCACCGGGCAAAAGATGAAAATGAAGCAGCAACCCTGAAAAAATATTATGGGATCGATTAGCGTAAAAATGGCAATGATTTGCCTTATGCTTTGCGTTTGCGCTTTGCAGCCCGTGAACGCGCAGAGCTGGGATGAATGGTTTCACCAGAAGAAAACACAGATCAAATACCTGGAACAGCAGATCGCAGCTTTAAAAGCTGAAGAAATCTCGCTGAGGCAGGGTTATGATATGCTGAAAAGCGAATGGAATAGCATCGCGAATTTCAAGGGAGCTGAATTTAACCTGCACCAGGATTTTTACAAATCCCTTTCGGCGGTTAATCCCGTTGTCAGAAATGAAGTAAACCTTTGGGTGGTGCAAGCCCGGCTGCAAAACATTATCAACCAGTTAAATTCGGTAGATAATCTGGAGGGCTTGACCGAAGCTGAACAAACCTATATCAGCAGTGTCCGTGAAAATCTCGTCGCGCAATGCCATCTTGATCTCAACGATCTGCAAACCGTACTTACGACAGGTGAATTGCAAATGTCGGATGACGAACGAATCAAAAGGATCAATAAAATCAGCGCTGCAATCAACGACAAATATGTTTTTGCCTGCTCATTTACTAACCAGGTCAGGTTGCTCAGCGCCCAAAGAAAACAGGATAAGTCAAATACGCAAACGCTAAGGAGGTATTATGAAACTAACTAAAATGCTGTCAATAGGTCCGCGCAAGACCGGGATCGCGATGTTGCTTTGCTTTGCCCTTTGCACAATAACTTTTGAGTACTCGGAAGCACAAACATCAACAGCACAGGATACGCAGCAGCTGATACTGGACATCGAAAAACTAACGCAGTTCAAGGCCATACTTTCCGATATGCAAGCCGGCTATACGATCCTAACACAAGGGTACAGCGCGGTCAAAAATATTTCGGAAGGCAACTTTAACCTGCATTCGGTATTCCTCAACAGTTTGATGGCAGTAAGCCCGCAGGTTAAGAAATACGGTCGAATTGCTGACATTATTGCTGACCAGGCCAGTATCGTTTCCGAATATAAAGCTGCCTGGAAGCAGGCAAATAGAGGTGGACATTTCAACGCGCAGGAACTTTCCTACATGAATAATGTTTTCCAGCACCTGCTAAGCGGAAGCATAGATAATCTGACCAACCTGGCCAATGTAGTAACAGCGGGTACATTGCGGATGAGCGATGCGGATCGCTTAGGCGCTATCGATCAGATCTATGCGGACACACAGCATAAATTGGTATTCCTGCGGCATTTCACCAGCCAGGTAGCTGTGCTTTCGGCACAGCGGCAGAAGGCAACAGATGAAATACAAACTTTCAAAAACCTTTATTAACATGAAATCAAAAATCATTTTTAGTCTGGCGGCCCTGCTTTTTCTTGTCGGGGTTCCGCACCTTTCAAAAGCAGACGGGATCGCGGACGACCTCAAAGGCATGCAGCCGGTGCTGGATAACGTGTATAGCCAGATGCTGCCGCTTTGCAGTCAGCTGATCGGAACAGCACGTGGCATTGCCGGTTTTGCTGCCTTGTGGTTCATCGCATCCAGAATATGGCGACAGATCGCCGCTGCCGAGGCCATCGACTTTTATCCCTTGCTGCGGCCTTTCGCGCTCGGCATGGCCATCCTGCTTTTTCCGGCGGTGATCGCTTTAATGAATGGTGTATTGCAGCCAGTCGTTTCGGCGAGTGCAAGCATAGTGCAAAGCAGCAACACGGCAATAGCACAACTGATCAGGCAAAAGGAACTGGCTGTCAAAAGTTCTGATGCCTACCAGATGTACGAGGGCGCTGATGGAAACGGCGACCAGGATAAGTGGTATAAATACACCCATCCTGATGATCCCAACGGCGATAACGAGGGAGTTTTCGACGGCATCGGCAATGACATTAAGTTTTGGGCTGCCAAACAATCGTATGCGTTTCGCAACAGCATCAAGCAATGGCTGTCCGAGGTGTTGGAAGTTGTTTATTCCGCAGCATCCCTTTGTATCAACACTGTCCGCACATTTTTTCTGGTGGTGCTGGCCATACTTGGTCCCTTGGTATTTGGGCTGTCCGTATTCGACGGCTTCCAGCATAGCTTGCATCAATGGCTGGCCCGCTACATCAATATCTTTCTCTGGCTGCCGATTGCCAATATTTTTGGGGCGATTATCGGCAAGGTGCAGGAAAATATGCTGAAGTTGGACATATCCCAGATACAAAACCAGGGCGATACTTTCTTTTCGAGTACTGATACGGCCTACCTCGTGTTTTTGCTGATCGGTATTCTCGGTTATTTTTCCGTGCCTACCGTCGCCAATTTCATCGTACACGCCCACGGCCAAAACGGGATGCTGCAACGGGTAAACAGTGTCACCACCGGTGCGGCAACCACTGTTATCAGCACATCCTCGTCAACAGGGGCGGCGGCCGGTGATCGAATGGAGCGCGGAGTGAGCAATATTTTGAATGCGCCAAGCCAATTTATGAAAGGTTATCACAGTGCAGGTTCAGGAGGCAGCGATCATCAAAAAGACCGGTTATCCGGGAAAAGTTAACTGATCCAATCACAATTCTTATCCAAACGAGGTAAAACTTATGTTCAAACAACTCAAAAACATCGATACGGTTGCAAGGCTTCAAAGACTATTCAACATTGTTTTGATGCTGGTCACAGCCGTTGTATTATGCTTCGGTATTTACAAAAGCTATGACTTCGCCGACAAAGCGCAAAATAAGGTACATATCCTATACAACGGAAAAGTACTGGCTGCTTTTACATCCGACCGGAAAACAAATCTGCCGGTAGAGCTGCGCGATCACATCAAAACTTTCCACGAAGATTTCTTTACGCTGGCACCGGATGACGGTCAGATAGATACGGCGATCAGAAAAGCTTTGTACCTGTCCGATAATTCCGCTAAACGTGTGTATGACAACCTGAAAGAAGCCAACTATTTCAACAACCTGATTTCCGGGAACATCAACCAACAAATTACGGTTGACAGCATCGGGCTGGACATGAACGCTTACCCCTGGGCATTTACGTGCTTCGCGACCGAAAAACTGATTCGCGCAACAAGTACCGTAAGGCGGCGGCTCGTGACCACCGGTAAGGTCAGTGACCTGAAAATCGAGACGGACAGGAACCCGCACGGCTTTTTAATTCAGGGCTGGGAAATACTGGAAAATAACGATATCCCTCAAAGCAAATGATATGAGGCTATATAAATCAAAACCAAAAAACGCAAGGCAAAACCGGCTTAGAACACGGTTTGAACAGCACCTTGGCCGTATACAGTACCAAATTTCGAATAACCTTAACCGGCAAACACAGCATTGGAACCGGGCTTCCAAACTACTGATGCTGGCCGCGATCTGCCTTCTATTCGGCGGTGTGAGTTTATGGCTCCTGCTGCGCGCATGGTATTAATTATTAAAACATTAAAAAGATGAAACAACAAACTGAAGAACAAAAAGCCAGACTGCGCAAATTTCTGTTGGTGCTGCCGGTGATCATCGTTTTTTGCGCGGCATTGATATTCACAGCGCTGGGCGGTGGTAAGGGTAAACCGAGTGACCAGGCCAATAATAATCAGGGCATCAATACCCAACTGCCGGATGCAAAATTCGGAAAAGAGCATCCCCAGGATAAGTTGAGCTTATACGATGAGGCAGCAAAAGATTCTGTACGGTCAAAAAGCAATGCAAATAATCCATTATTCAGCCTCAACGGGAACAGCCTTGAAAAACATCCGGTATATCCCGTGTCCGCTGATGCCAGTGCTGCTAAAATCAATCAAAAGCTATTGGAAATCGGACGCGTAATTAATAGCCCCGCGCTCGAAGCTAAACCATTACCTCCGCACGCGAACGATAAACAACCGACACCGGAAACTGAAAAGCTGGAAAAAATGCTTGCGGCTATTAACAGCAAAGATGCTGAGGATCCCGACTTGAAGCAGTTAAATGCGATGCTTGATAAGATAGCTGCCATACAATCGCCGCCAAAAGCTGATGTTCCGACAAATGCGCCGACGCAAAAGAACGCCGACAGCACCTTTAAAGCAATACCGGCTGTGATCGAGGGCGATCAAAAAATAGCACAGGGAGGTGTGGTCAAATTGCGTTCATTGGATACGATTATCATTAAAAACGTAATCATACCAAAAGGCCAGCTACTTTTCGGTTCCTGCAACATCACCAACCAACGACTATTGCTTGACATCAAAAATATCCGGCTCGGTACTTCTATCGTACCTGTTTCTTTTTCCGTGTATTCGCTTGACGGGTTGCCCGGCATCGACGCTCCCGAGGCAGAACTCGCCGAAGCAGGCGGCATGGGTACAGCCAACGCGGTTCAAAGCATGGATTTTCTGCCGATGGATCAATCGCTTGGTATCCAGGCGGCCAGCGCCGGCATCAACGCCGCCAAAACACTGATCAGCAAAAAAGTTAAAAAGATCAAAGTCAAGCTGCATGGAGGCCAGCAGGTATTGCTCAGGATAAACAAAAACTAAAATGGGTTTACTCGAAACAGACCACGCCAAAGCGATCATAGCCAAAGTAGAGGCTGCGAAAGCAAACGACGCTCAATACATTGTGCTGGAAACCCGGCCGATGGATGCACAGTTACGCGCTAACGACATCGAAGTTTTTAAAACACTGGATGATGCGTTGGACTACCTGGATGAAAAAGAGGATCTGGAACATGTTTCGGGCTTTGGCAACGACGAACATCCTTTATACTATCAACGGATTGATAACTTTCTCGCTGATATCAGAACAGCTAACCTAGCTGCAACTTTAAACCCGGCGATTGAAAAGGGCATCATAAACGATAACCAATCAAATATTAAAGCAATGAATTTAAACAATCTGCAAGATCTCAAAAAAGAGGTTGCCGCCCTGGGCTTTAGTCCCAAAACGGCAGAGGAACTGGAGAAGAACATGCGGCAACTGCCGCAGCATTTTACCGTTAAGGATCAGTTGCCCGGCGACAGGGGGCAAGTAGACCTTACTTTGCATTTCCACAAATCGGGTGTTTCCGACATCTACAGTTTTGGAAAATTCGAGGCCACTGCAGGCAAGGTACCGCCATCTGCCCCAAACCAGTCCTATATGGTACTATCCGAAAACAAGGACAACAAGGAAAAACCCCTGGTCAAATCGTTCGACAGTCCGAATGAAGCCATTGAATTTTTTAAGAAATACAAGGGAACAAGTGAATTGAGCATCGGTGAAAGCCCGGAAAGCAGGCAGCTGCTGGCCAGCAAAGAAAACGGGAAAGTAAATTTCGTACTTGACGATTTTCGCGGCGCTTATTTCAGTCCCGCGATCAAACAAACCTTTTATGTAAAAGAAGGTGCCGGATATTCTGCGACCCAAGCAGCTAACATGGTACAGGGCCGCACCGTTCATCGTGACGATCTGATCAACCCAAGGAATGGCGAAGGCTACAAAGCGTGGATCAAGCTGGATTTTGAGCAAAAGAAAGATGACTGGGGAAATTTTAAACTGAAGCAGATGAACGATCCTGCATTTGGATTCGATTTGGAAAAAACGTTGAAAGGTTTTAAGATAAAAGAACTTTCCGATCCCGCGCAGAAGGAAGGGATCATGTCAGCCATGAAAAACGGCGACCGTATTGTGGTCACTGCCACCAACCGGGAAGGCAAGGAAGTGCGCCTGATGGCCGAAGCCGCGCCGCAATACAAAACGCTTGATTTCTATTCCGAAAAGGGGACGAGGGAAAAACGCGAGCTCTACAAGAAGCCGGCTAACACGCAATCCGAAAGTAAAAGCCAAGGCAAAGGCAAGGAAAAGGAACTGGACGAAAGCCGTTCTGTGAAAATTTAAAGGAGGTAATGCTCCCGACTTTTAATGAATTTATTATTAACCATAAAATTTAAGATCATGAAAAAATTCCAGGAATTGAAAGAATTAGTAGACGCCATTGAACAGGACGCCGTAAGGTTTTATGAGAAAGGAAATAAGGCAGCCGGTACACGCCTGCGCAATGGGTTACAGCAGATCAAGGTTTTAGCTACTGAAGTACGAAAAGAGGTCGTCGAGCTGAAAAGGAAGTAAACTAAATCTCATCCTTTCATTCTCCAGGCCACCCGAAACGGGTGGCCTTTTTTTTGTTTCAAATTTTTTATTTCGAATCGGTGAAAGCTAATCATACAATCGCGTGATGAAAAATTATGACTTTAAATAAGCCGCCCTTAATAATTAAGTTTGTAAAAAATGGTTAGCTCCATCTTCGATTCATAATTATGAGAAAAAACAGTAATGATCCGGAATCTCTTAGCTATTTAGCGTCATGCTTAAAGTCGGCACGAGCGGAAAAGCAAATTAGCCAGGCTAAACTATCCGAGGCATCCGGCGTCAGCATCAGAACTATCCGGCGGATAGAAGGTGCAAAGGGTGATACTACCTTGCTAACAATATTACGATTAGCCAGGGGATTGGATATTACGTTATCAGTCTTATTTAAAGGTAGTTTTCTTGAGGCCTTCTTTCAAGGAGTCGAAGCGGAAAACAGCGAAAAGCAAAATGCCAAAATACAAGGCGAAAACATTACCACGTAGTTCCACAAACGATTGCTACGGAGCAGCCAACGCTGTGACATAGCTGCAAACTTTCAATGACTTACTCAATCACAGATTCTTTTAAGGCCATCCGTTTTCGGGTGGCCTTTTTTATTGCTTTTTAGAGCGATAGATGTGAGCGGTGCGGCCGCTTCATTCCGCTTCTCCATTCAGCAGCTTCCCGCGTTCGGTACAGGCTGCGCCCGTACTTTCCTTTACGGCTTCGCTTCTTTAGGCGCATAAAATGCGCTTCCTCGGCCTTTTATTAAACAAATTTCTGATAAGCCGCCCACACAGCAAGCCCGAGCCATTCGGTTTTGAAAAAAAAATCTTCCTCTCATTTTTTTATTGGATGCCGCTACCGCGGCGGGTGTTGGAGAGCGTATTTTTTTTCCAAAAGGCTTGCCTTAGTGACCGGCTTTTACAGGTGAGGTGCTTAATAAAAAGCGAGAGCGAGCGCATGCGAGCATCACCTAAAAAATGGATAAAAAAGCACCCGGAAATGAAAAACTTAAAAAGCAGGGCACCACCACAAAATACAAACGCCGCCGACCTGTCACAAAAAATAAATATCAGTAAACAAAAAATTAGAAATCATGAAAACTACAGTAATAGAAAACCAAAGAACAAAAAACAATAAATCAGTTAAAAACAACAACCGCCCGAACATTACAGGCAAGGAGGCTAAAAATGAAACCAACAAAGAAGATGGTAAAAATGGCGGTGCGGAAAATGAACATGCGCCGCAAACAGGCAATCCCGAAGTTAAGGCCGGTGATCCCGCTACAGTGGATAACCAACCCGCTAACCTTGCAGGAGCAACCGAAGCCGGACAAGTAAATCCCGAGGAGCAAAACCAATCGCAGGGTGAGCCGACCAAAAAGGAGATTAAAGAACTTTTTAGTCTGAAACCGTTTTTCAACCTTGATGCAACGGTTAAACTGGTTGGTGACCTTAGCAAAAAAATAGCGCAACGGGACAGGCTGAAAGGAACTATCGACAACCTCGACACTTTTACTATTCAGGCCAATGAGGACGGCGATGTGACCGGCAATAATAAATTTTACCGCTGCGAACTGATCATTCGTGATGATAACGGTAACGAGTTTGTAACCAAAAACGCCTACATCATTGACCACGTAAGCCAGTACGTGAATAGCCTATGCGTGGAAAAACTGGCAGAGATCGAAGCCGAAATCATCATCCCGGCATAAACCAATAAATGGGCGATGCCCTATGTACCATCATACATAGGGCATCTTGCTTAGATGGTATCACCTTAATAGCTGCAACAATGATAGAATTATTCATCGAATTAACCAACCAAATATTTTGGCCGGGCTATGCACAGGATTTAGCGACTGCCGACCCTGCATTATTCCAATTTGAATACAATGAGTTTCTAAATGCCTATGAAATGGTTTAATGACTGCACCACCCTTGACGAGGTTAAGGCGCAATACAAGAAGCTGGCCAAGCAATTTCATCCGGATTTAGGAGGCGATACCGCCACCATGCAGGAAATCAATAAAGAATATGCATTTGGAAGTGCGAAGGCCATCAAAGGTGAAAGCCTTTCCGATGAAGAGACAGAAAATGAAATCCTTTCCTCGGAAGCCTACCGCAAAGCCATTGAGCAAATTATACACCTCGACGGTATCAGCATTGAATTAGTGGGATACTGGATTTGGGTAACGGGCAGCACCTACCCGGTAAGGGCAACTTTAAAAAGTGCGGGTTTCTTTTTTGCATCAACAAAACAGGCCTGGTATTTCAGGACAGCGGAATACAAGGTTAGCCAAAGCAGTGGCAAATCATTGGACGAGATCCGCAGCAAGTACGGGAGCGACTTGCTAAATGACCACAGGCCAAAACAACATCACTTAAAAAGATAATTATGAAAACTTTAAATAAAGAAAGTACCGAAATATTTTGCTTGCTGATTGAAAAACTTAACGGCAAGCAGCATCTTAAAATTGAGAACGAACCATTTATGCCGTTGGTAATTGAAAAGATTGGCGAGGCCTACGACGGGGAAGCATTGCTTTTTAGCCTTTGCCATTATTACAAGCAAAACGGTGATCTGATGCAAGACCCGGAAGTGTGTTTTGTCTTCATTGATGGAAGAAACGATGAACATTCAGGTTTAGAGCATGTACAGGTTATACCGTATTCCTTTGAACAGGCAAACCTCGGAATTTATCAGGTAAGTATAACGTTCTACTGTGGCGTCGTGGAACATTGCGACGAACAGATGCAAAATGAGCATACGGCATTTGCTGATGGTTGGCTAAAGAATTTATGGCATCAAGGTTTTTTTAGCAAATAATTTTTCTAACTCAAAATGATGAGCCTTGTATTCAAGTACGAGGCCATTTTTTTTAGAAAAAAATCTTGATTAGGTCTAATTAATTTCTTCCAAATTTTCGCATTTTTTCAAGTAGCCATTAATTAACGGGGAGGCCATAAATTGAAATACCTTGTTGGAACTTCACTAAGTTCTCGAAAAATATTTGGTAACCACTAAAAGTTATGAACTTCTAAACTTCCTGCTTCTGCAAAATGTTGACAACATTGGAAAGAAAGGGCACTTAAATTTCAGTCAACCATTAATCACTTTAATTTTTGAATGCGACTTCAAATAAATAAGCGCCAAAAGGCGATTGTGAAAAAAGCGTTTGGTTTCCAACGATACCCATTTAGAGATTTGTAAACCAGCTATAGACTTTCGATGGATAGTCTATCACGACAATCGATTCGTTCGCGAAATTCGTACGACTTTTTAAAGATGCAACCGCATCAGAAAGGTTATGGAAGTTTGCTATGGATATTGTGTTAGTTTGTGACATCTCTTTGAACAAAGATCCATGTCTTTGAATATAACGAAAAGATAGGTCTGTGTAAACTACTTTTCGTTTATTGTTTAAATAATCATTGTCGCCTGTAGTTATCAATCTTGTTGCAAATGAAAGCAGGAAATCAATTGATGCAGCAAAAGATCGCACAGTCGACGTGAAATCTGCTAAATCTGTGTATAATGATCCAGTCGTGGGATCATGAGCTGCGCTATGCCTTCTAAGTGCAGCGTTTTGAAAAAAATCTTTAGGAGAGGGAATGGTACAACCAATTGCTGAAGTAATTTCTTGAATCGCCCGCCATGCACCGTCAATATGAAATATCTTCAAAAATAAAGGAACATCTTCGGCGTCAAGATTTGATTTTTCCCAACCTATCCCATAGGTTGAAATCTGGAATGGAGATGCGTTAATACTGGAAATTTTTAATGCCTCTTGCTGAATGAAAAGCTTCCAATCTTCTAAATTTTTTTGTTTTCTACTGCCAACAACTTGTATGCCCTTTAGAGAATTTAGTAAAGCGATATGTTGCATTTTGTCCGGCAAGTCATGAAATGTGATACCGCATCCCGCTATTTTATTTAGCAATTCTGTCATTCGCATCTTTAGGAAATCTTCCAATATATTGAAAGCTATAATTGATAATCCATTTCTTAAGAACCTTGCTTTTTCATTATGGTCTATGTTTGCTGGTGCCTGATCAATTAAGTAAGTATCTTGCAACGTCTCGTGAAGGATTCGAAGTCGCTCTAAAAGGGAAATTCTTGCTGTCGAGTGCATTTAGGCTAATATACGTTCAATTAACTCGCGCATTTTACCAATCCTATAACTAACCCTTTGGGAATTTGATGTAAATTGTCGTATGGAATCTTGAAATTCGTCGTCATTGGCGTATAGATCATAAAAAGCCTCTCGAATATTTCCAATCTGACCATCAGAAAATTCTCGATTCAGGTAAAAAGATATTGGAACCATTTGAACATCGTAAAATCCTTGCAGCATAAGTCGCCGGTAGTCTTCTCCGGCTGGTCTGTGAAAAGCATTGTCGCCCCAAATTCGTTGGCAGATATTCATTGCAGAATTAAATAGTTGTCGAAACTCTTCTATGTAATTATTTTCGGCAAATCGAAATTCATTCATGAAATTATTCATAGCAATGTTCATGTTGCCGGGAAAGTTGTTCCAATAACACCTAATTGTGAAAAACCGCAGAACATATTCCGCATCAACCATCTCCTTATAAACCTTTTCATTTTTGGTTACGATTTTTAATTGCCTTCTTAAAAATTCGTTTGCTGATAGTTCAAAAATTAGGTCATTCAGTGGCCCCCTAAAAGCAACATTTCGAACTTCCTGTGACAGCAAATTATCACCACCCGTATTTAATCTTGTAAAAACTTCATATTTAAGATTCGGATCTGACTGATTTAACAACGTCACCACTCTGATATATGGCCTAATTGTCAGAGCATTTTTTAATTGAGATGGCAAATTTGATAAAGTGAAATTTTCTAATTCAGTAAAGCGTTCAAGTTTTTTAAGTTTTTGATCTGTCTTCATGAATTTGTAAATCGCTGTCACCCGTTGCTTTCCATCGATCACCGTATACTTTCCGTATTCATCTTCAGCTAAATAAATTGGCGGTACAGGAATATTTAAAATAAATGATTCTATCAGCGCCGATTCTTTTTCGATACTCCACCTTTCCCTTCGTTGATAACCAGGAGAAACATCTATGGCCCCTGAATCAACCATACTTGCAATTGAGTCCAAAGATAAATCCGAAGATTGGGTCACAAGCCTGTTTTGGCTCTCAAGAAATTTTTCAATTATATCACTCATAAGCGAGGGTTAATCTCCAAATATAAGTATTACGGGAATATTATTCCTTTGAAATTTGTTAGCGTTTTTGATAGCAGGATGCTGCTTATTAAAAGAGACGGAATAGTAGTAATAAGGTGTGGGTAAAACTGAATTTTTCGATTATTTTATCATAAATTGATCTTTTGACTAATATGACATACATACTTGTTGGATAGGCCTGCTAAATGCTCTAAATCTTGTAAAAAAACGTTCGAAAACCCATGTTTCTTTGAAAGTGGTTACAAAGTTGAAAATCATTTAAGGTTCGACCCAATTGGCAGATATTTTAAATCGCCTTCAACAATAGAAAGTAAGCAAATTTTTTTACAGTTATAAAAGTCCTAATCATCCATTGTTGAAATGCTAATTTTTAAGTTTTAAAAAATTCACTTCTCGTTTGATCTGCGATAATTTAGTGAATTAATGGCGCAATATTTTAAATGGAAACATAGCCGGATTTGACGGCGCGATTTTAGGCAATAGCTTACAAGATAGTTATGCAGATTTTATTTTTAAATTAGTTTATTCAGATATAGATAAATGAAATTTATTAGGATTAATAATAATCATGAGTACTTTAAAGATGATCTACCGACACGATTCCTTGGTAATATTACTGACATAAATATTATTATAGGAGCTAACAACACACGGAAAAGCCGATTCCTTCGTACCATCATTAATCAGGAGCACAATATATTACTTGATGGTCCTGAAAATTTCAATTCACTTTACCATGAAAGTCTGAATTTTTTTGATGATCTGTCAAAAAAAGGCAAAGAGACAATGGATGAAAAAATCCTACAATTTCAGTTTTCACCGGGAGGAGATGGGCATCCCGTTTATGATAGCATTAAAGAATTTTTTACTGCAAATAATACCCAGCTCGATTTTTTTCATTTAAAAAACACTTTAAATAATATAAATGAAACGTTGATCGCAGTCGCTATTCAAACCGATTTTGATTCCTTGAAAGTAATAGCGAACAGGGCGCTTGACGCTGTAAATCTGTTCATTTGGGTTTATCAGATTTTAGAGAAATCTATACCGGATGGCAGTTACTTTAGGGAAACCAATGTGGTCAATATAAATTGGAAGCACAATCTGCGGGATAACGATGAATTTCCTGACTTCGCACTGAAGTTTGAATTGTTAAAAAAGCTTAGACAATACCTTAAGGTAGTAAGCGCGCTTGAATTTAAAGATTTTAATAAAAATTTAATCTATATACCCGTCTTGCGTACCAGCAGAATGATTGTAGGCTTCAAAGATGATGTCTATAAACAAACAATCTTAACACAATATTTTTCCAATCCGACGAGTAAGCTCAAAATTGAAACCGGTATGGAATTGTACGGGAAGATAGGAATGGCCAGAAATACAAGCCGTAAACGTGCAAATAACTTTCGTGAATTTGAGAAATTTATTGGAGCGACATTCTTTCAAAACGAAGATATACACATAGTTGCCGAGCAAACGGAAAAAGGAGAAGAAAGAAATATAAAAATTACGCTCCCTGGGGAAAACGAAGATGTGGCAATGCATAATCTGGGAGACGGGGTGCAAGCAATAATTAATTTGTTATTCCCTGTCTTCGATGCAGATGATGGTGCATGGATCTTTATCGATGAGCCTGAGAATCACCTGCATCCGGGCTATCAAACTATTCTGATCCATGCTTTGGCAAATAATGCGTTTTTAAAGAATAAACAATTCAGGTATTTCATTAATACTCACTCCAATCATATTTTATCCGCTGCCCTTATGACAGCCAATGCATCGGAAATATTTGTGTTTAATCGACGAGATAAAGACACGTCAACCATACAATCTTTTGACGGGCAGGCTTATCATACTTTGGAAATATTAGGCGTATTCAACACCTCGGTCCTCACAAGTAATTGCAGTGTTTGGGTCGAGGGCGTTACTGATCGTTTTTACTTGCAGGCATTCTTACATGCGTATGTTCAAAGTTTAGAACCAGATAAGTTGAGACCTATTGAAGGTCTGCATTTTTCATTTGTGGAATATGGCGGCATAAACTTATTGCATTATGAATTTGATCATGAATTTCATAAAACAGAAAAGAAGGGCGCTGAAAACAAGATAGAGGCATACTTCTTAAATACTAATGTATTCTTATTAGCAGATAGCGATTTAAAGAAAGACAAGCACATGCCATTTGAAACTATAAAACGCCCAAATTTTTTCTATTGCCAGACTGAAGTTCCCGAAATAGAAAATGTTTTGCCGGATAATGTTATTAAAGGTTATTTTAAGGATGTTTTCGGATATGAGGATTCTATTTTGGATAAATGTTTTCCTGTGAAGAATGGTGTGAAGCTTGGACGCCATTTTAAAAACAAGCTACCGTATGGTAAAAGTTTCAGAGTCACAGAAGCCGATGGCGGAACTTTAAAATCGGACTATAAAAAGGGGCTCGCAGATTATGTACATAAGAAAATTAAGGAAGGAAAATTTGATTGGAATAACCTAAAATCATCATCATTTTTGTCAAAAAATATTCCTAAACTTTATGAATTTATTAACAGAAGAAACCAGATCATCGAATGAGGTTTGAAAATAGTTAGTATTATATTAATGCATATAATTGTCAAACGCTGAGTTTAATTCGATACTTAATAATTTTTTTTAAAAAAATATTTCTGAAATTTTGCAGAAAACGACTCGAACGGTGTCCATATAGTGTTTTACTTCAAAACGCCAGTTTTATAGATGTACGATGTGTTTTTCTTTTTGGCACATGTGAGTTTGTATAATTATTTCTAACACCATAGATGTAGCGAGGTGAGATTCTTTCACTGGGTTAATGAAACGCTGGATCAATTTTCGCTTTGATATCTTCAAATTATCCTCTCTACCTAATTTATTCAATAAAGTAAATGATTTAATATCAGCTACTTATTGCTGTTTTCGTTGATTTTAAATTTAGTTCTACTTATTTTTAAATTTAATGTTTTCAAATCCTGAACGATGCTGACCATTGAACTAATCGAAACCAAATTAAAGATCATGAACCCGGACGGTTTTCACCGCTTATGTGATGCATATTTATTTTTTGAAAGTGAAGATGAATTCGATAGTATAGCTCCCGTCGGCCAGGTGGAGGGCAAACAAAAGGCAAGAAAAGGAACGCCGGATACAAGGATCAGGCGTGCAGATGGTAGTTATATTTTTATTCAATACACGACACAGGGGGACTACCCGAAAACTGACCTGCTTTATAAAAAGCTGGAAGAAGATTTAAACAACTGTTTTAGCCCCCGTAAAACGAAAGTAAGCCTGGCTTTCCTGGAATTGGTGATTCTTTGTTTTAACAGTAATATTGGGAACGCCGAGGAACAAAAGCTTAGGGATGTAGCGTGGGCTAATGGAAAAAGGCTACAATTGATAAACCTATCTACGCTGGCACATAAAATAGTAAAGGATTATCCATTTTTAGCTAAAGAGCACCTCGGAATTGAAATAGAAAGTTTTCAATTATTACCTATAAAAAAATTCATTGAAGAATATGAACGTGGGGGGATTGCAACGCCTTTGTCCAACACGTTTCTTTATCGGAAAACGGAAATGGCTGCTATTGAAAGTTCTATAACAGCCAATATGATTACCGTGATTTCAGGAAAAGCTGGAGTTGGTAAAACGAAACTTGTTGTCGAAAACTTAAAAGCTTTTACTAAAGCCCATAGAAATTTCCAGGCTTTTTGCATTCGTAACAAAGATCAGCCCTTATTAATGGACCTCAGGCGTCAGCTGTCAGCGAAGAAAAAGAAGTACCTCATTTTTATTGACGATGCTAACAAAAGCATAGCGCAGCTAAGGGACGTTCTGACTTTTTACCAGGAAAATCAAGCTGATTTCCGGCTAATCTTAACAGTTCGCGACTATGTATTAAAAGATATTGAGCCATTTATCAAGGGGTATCGAAATGACATTATCAATGTTAAAAATTTTGATAGTCAGCAGATAAAGGCAATTGTAAAAGCCAAACCATTTTCAATTCGGCACCCCTTATTTTTAGAGCGCATTAGAGAGGTTGCCAGAGGTAATCCCCGTCTCGCAATTATGACTGCGATTGCGGCAAAAGATAGGACACTTGAAGAACTTAATAATGTGGCAGAGATATACAAGCTATATTTTGAACGCATCACCGGCGATAGCCCATTATTAGCTTCGGAAAATTATTTACGCGTACTTGGAGTTTTAGCCTTCTTCCGATCCATAGATAAGGATGATCAACGTGTTTCAGAAAAGATCTTGCCGGCCTTCGGCGTTGATGAAAATGATTTCTGGACGAAGCTTTACGAGTTAGAAAGAAATGAGATCGTGGATGTTTTTACAGATCGTTCTTCTGCCCGTTTCTCAGACCAGATCCTTGAAGGTTATTTATTTTTCCGTGTGTTCTTTGTCGACAAACTGCTTGATTACAGGATTGTACTTGAAAAATTTTATCCGGATTATGCCGGCAGGGTTAAGTATACTGCAATTGATGCGAACAATACTTTCGGATTTGAAGATTTTGGCAATTTGATAAGGCCTTACATCTATCACAAATATCAGCATATCATTGAATCCGGAGGCAATGCCAAAGATTATCTTGGAATTTTCTGGTATCATTTACAGGATGAAACTTTGCTATACATTAAACAACAGATAACTGCACTTCCTGATGCAGAAAATTTCGTTCTCGAAAATAGAATAGCTAAAGCCAGGTTTAATGAAAAGGTGTTTGGCGTTGCCGGAGATATTACCCTGGATAAAGATGCGAATGATGACTTACTTGAGCTGCTTTCTCCATTTATTTATAATCTAACAAGCGATTTTGAACTTGCTGTGCAATTAACATTTGATTTACTTGAAAAGAAACCCCTGTTGGTAGAACGGGTAGCAAGGGAAATCAAATCTTCATTTAACTTTTCGGTAAAGGACGGTATATATCATTACTACCGTGAGGAGCGCTTTGCAAACTTACTGGTTGAGAAAACTAAAACAAACAAACCGGTCTTTTTTTACCTGTTCTTTAAGTCGGTGCCTCATTTCCTGAAGACCAGGTTCGACACTTCTTTTTCAGAAGGCCGAAATATAAGTATCAGTTATATTGAACCAACGGCATCGGAAAAATACCTTCAGATCAGGTCATTGTTCTGGGTAAGGTTTAATGAAATATATGACCTATATCCCTTACTTTCTATTTTCAGCTTTAAGGCGATTCTGGATTCTTTTGGTCCTGATTTTCAAAAGGATGTCCGTACATCTGACTGGGCTTTTATTGAAGAAATATTTAACCGGCACTTTAGCTTTGACCGTTTTCCGGATGTATACGCTATTAATGAGTTTGTAAACCGTGGTGCACGTATGGGCCTTGATAAGAAGTTGTACAGGGAGATTAAAATTAAAGCTCAAACGCCTGATTACAAGAAATTCTTGGTATTGGACTATAATCAACTACGAAACAGGGAGCGTTTTCCACGGGATGATCAACCATTTCATGACTGGCATAACTGGTTTCTTGAAGAAAAGAGGAAAGAGATTTTAAAGGCGTTCAATCACAAAAATATCGAAGGATATAAGGACACGTTTAATTTCATTAATACCTGTATGGAATTACAGTTATGGGATTTTTATAACGTCAGTAATGCGGCGCAGATCCTCTTTAATGCTGCTGTTGAAAAGGGAATTCCAGTCCGGGAATTCTTTGTCTATCTTATCCATTTGCCGAAATTTAATCAGATTTTCAGTTTTGACAGGCTTTTTAATTATCTGAGGGATTTGGCTCCGGCATCTATACCGGAACTGGCGAACATTTTAAGCACAGAAAATTACCCTAATAAATACCATGTTTTATTAGCCTATTATAACAGCCTGGATGACCGGAATATTAATGAAGCCAGTTCCCAAGCCTATCTTAATCTTTTAGAAAATTTTGAAGGTCGATTCTATCTATACTTTAGCAATGTGGCAAGTTACCTGAAAATTGATCGCTTATTTCTAATTAAAGCTTTAAGGGTGCTTATCGCCAATATCGAGTCCGGCAAAAGCGACTATATACTGAATGACGATTTTTTTGAAAATCATGAAAATGATGTCCGGGATACAGGGCTTATGGAAAAGGCTTACCTTCAAATGCTCAAAAAAGAGGATCATTATGATTTTGATGGTAGCGAATTAATGGTCATATTGAAACGCCGTCCATTATTTTACCTCAAGTTTTTAGATCAGTTATCAGACGAACGTTCAATACATCGAAGTGATGAGAAGAAAATTGCAAAAGTTTGGGAATTATCAGATGCATTTAAAATCATTGAAAAAGCCACTAACTTTTTAGCTTCTCACCAACGTTTCTATTATCACGCTGAAGAATTACTGGCAGATTTGTTTGAAAACACGATTACAATTCCTAATTACCGGGAAAACAGGCGACAATTTTTAAAACATTATATAGTAAAAAATGCCGAAAATATTAAACGAATGAAAGCTGTTTTTAAGGTAATAGGAGGTAAATTACAAGAAGACTACGATGAATTATTAATGGCCTTCCTTCAATCAAATAAAAACTTTAGCCAGTTTGAGAAGATTCGCTGGGATGAAAGAACAATGCGGCTATTAAGCGGGGATGCAATATCCGGCGAAATTGATGAGCGGGCTTGGCGAAGAGTGAAAACCGTACTTGAAAAAATGCAGCCCTCGGCAGATTACCTTGAGCATAGGGTTTTTGTGGGCAAACAAATAGCCTACTGCCAGAGGAGTGCGATTCGGGAACGGAAGCATAATTTTTTAAGAGACGATTATTAAGGGCAACGCTTAAAACCGTAGTTAAGTCAAATAACTCAAATTTTCAACCATGAGCCAAATGGAGAAAGAATTGAGGGTGCGAAATGAATGTATTGCCAGTTCTAATTACACTTATTAAAGGAATTTATTTTCTACAATTTTAGAACGCTGCGGAGTATAACATTTCGGTAAACAATCAGCGGTTACTTGGCACAAGTTTCTTTAATAGAAATCCTATTTAGATTGGCCTGTCAATGGAATTTTCGATAGTAAAATAAAGTCATCTTTAAAATGGTTAGAACCAACCACGTCAAGGAGTGCCGGCAATTATAATGGCTATGTGTTTTTTAAGGCATTGCCAATGAGGCAAATAATTTCAGATCACTTATAAAATGGTTCGAGAAGCACCCATTAGGGTGCACAAAATGGCTTTTTTGCCGATTTTAAATCCCTGTAAGTCGTTGATTTACAGGGATTTTTATTTTTTAGTAATCCTTCTCAATCCTTCTGAATACACCGTTTCTGAGACCAAACTGGCTACCAAAAATTTGTTTTTATTTTCGGTCTCCAAAATCGGGTAAACAACTGTAGTACAGTTAATTAGATAAATAATCTATGAACTGAAATGAATTCAAACAGACTGCTTTTGGCGCACGATTCGGATACCCAAAATCAAACGATTTTCGGAATTGATCAATCATTTATTCATTTAAAAACTGTAAAAAGATGAAAACATCGCAGTCGTTTGGTGTCAATTTCACCATCAAAAAACAAAAGGCCAACAAGGATGGCAAGACCAGTGTCTACGTCGGCATTATGGTCAACAAGGAAAAAACAATGCTCGCGCTCAAGCAACAGGTTGTGGTCGAAGACTGGGACTTTGGCCGGGGCAGCCTGAAAGTCAAAGTGCCGGAAGCTGAAAAAACAAATGCTTACCTCGAACAAGTCAAGTTTACCATCACGACCTACTACCAGCAATTGCAGATGGCCGGTAAAGACATCACCCCGCAATTATTAAAGGCCTATTTCCTGGGTGAGGAAACCGATGAGAGCTACATGCTCAGCAAACTGATCGATTACCATCGGGAGACCGCTTCTGCAGCATTGACTCACAGCACCTTGAAACACTATGAGGTGACTGTCCGTTACCTGGAAAAATTTCTGAAAGCGAAACGTAATGCTACCGATATCCGCATCTGTGATATCGACTATAAATTCATTATTGATTTCGAGACCTTTCTGCGCAGCCACAAACCGGCAGACCATTATCAGCCCATCAATAATAATGGCGTGATGAAACACCTGATCCGGCTGCGGAAAATGACCACGCTGGCTTTTAAGCTGCAATGGATCACTAAAGACCCGTTCAAGAGCTACAAATTCCGCTATAAAAAAGTGGAGACGGCCTTCCTGTCTACGAACGAATTAAAGTTGCTGGAAAATTATGAACTGGCGTCTGACACGCTTAAAGTGATCCGCGACTATTTCCTGTTCGCCTGCTATACCGGCTTGTCTTTTGTCGACCTGATGAACTTACACGAGGGGAATATTGTCCGCGGCGAAGACGGCGAAAAATGGCTGAAGCTGTTCCGGCAAAAAAGCAACGAGCCGACCAATATCCCGGTATTGTCACCGGCCCTGGCCATCATGAATAAATATAAGGATAACCCACGTTCGATTACGTTAGGAAAAATATTTCCCACGATCACCAACCAAAAGGTCAATGTTTATCTGAAGGAGATCGCCAAGATCATCGGCATTAAAAAGAAGCTGACTTTCGGCGTAGCCCGGCATACTTTTGCCACCACCATCACGCTGGCCAATAACGTGCCTATCGAAACCGTGAGCAAAATGATGGGGCATACCAAAATCGCGACCACGCAGATCTATGCCAGGGTACTGCTCAAAAAGATCAGTGAGGATATGCACGTTTTGCGGGAAAAACTCGAACCGGATGCCCCAAAACGCAAGGCGAACCGAAAAGCAAACACTAATTCCAACCTTAAAAGAGTAAGCTAATGAAATCAATGAATAGCGATAAGCTTTTTCTGTCAGTCAAGGCATTGATCGAAAATGCACGCAACTATGTTGTCAGGAATGTTAACACCGCCATGTTGTATACAAATTACACCATCGGCCAAATGATCGTTGAAGAAGAACAAAATGGTAATACCCGTGCGGGTTACGCCGAAATGATCGTGAAAAACTTGAGTGTTTATTTGACGACAGAGTACGGAAAAGGTTTTTCCCAACGAAACCTGGATAATTATAAGCGATTTTATTTGTTGTATCGCGAACGAATTGCGCAAACACTGTTTGCGCAATCTGATTCGCCGACCGGTAAACCGTCTGAACAAGCTTTATTAGCAGCATTTGCTGATAACTTCAGGATAGGTTGGTCACATTATATCCTGCTCATGAAGATCGCTCAATCTGAGGAGCGGGATTACTACGAATCAGAAGCAGCAACAGCTAACTGGTCATTCCGGGAATTAGAGCGCCAGTACAATTCATCGTTGTTTGAACGCCTGATGCTCAGCCGGGATAAGAAAAGTGCAAAGGAAGATAACGATAAGGGTACAATTACCGAGCCTGCTATTGATGCGTTAAAAACGCCGTTTGTGTTAGAGTTTTTGAATCTTAAGGAAGACAGCCGTTACTCAGAAAATGACCTTGAAACCGTTATTATTAATAAACTGGAGCACTTCATGCTCGAATTAGGTAAAGGTTTCTTGTTTGAAGGCCGGCAGCGTCGTATCACCCTGGAGGGCGACCATTTCTGGGTGGATTTGGTTTTTTACAATCGCCTGCTGGATTGCTTTGTTCTGATCGACCTCAAAATAGGCAAACTCACGCATCAGGACATTGGGCAAATGCAAATGTACGTCAACTATTATGACCGGAAAATCAAGCGATCCCATGAAAAGCCTACACTCGGAATCATCCTTTGTAAAGAAGACAATCAGGCAGTAGTCGAGTACACACTACCGCTCAATAACGAGCAAATTTTTAGCAGGGAATATAAATTGTATTTACCCACTAAGGAAGAACTTCAAAAACAATTATTATGAAAACCCAGCATGAAATTAATCAAATCAGTACAATGATCCGCCGGGCCCGGTCTGCGCAACATATTACCCAGCAACAATTGGCCGACAAATGCGGTATCGCTAAATCCCGAATAGCAAAAGCAGAGAATGACATCGGGAATCTCCCGGTTTCCATTCTGCGAGCCATCGTGGAGAAAGGGTTGGGAGGCCAGTTGCAAATCACATTTAGTTTTTAACTTGAAGCTCCAAATTGGAACATTCAGTTGGCAGGTATCACAAATTGTGATACCTTTTTTATTGCTGTTCGTTTTAATCTATCCCGATCCTTTTTTCATATAAAATAACGCCACCCTTTCAAAAGTTGTCATTTTCTGATTTACCGCCTTCCGAATTTTGAAGTCTTTAAAAATTAAAAGTTATGGACAAGATAATGGAACAGCGATCAAGAATGAATTTGGTTCCGACGCGGAACCAAATATTGACCCTCGGCGACCTGGAGGATTTTAAAAATGATATCCTTCAAGAGGTAAAGCGAATTATGAAAGAATGTGTGAGTGGCGCGCCCGGCAAAAAATGGCTTAAATCTGCTGAAGTTAAAAAGCTGTTGGGTATCTCACACGGCTTTTTGCAATCATTAAGAGATAGTGGTGTGCTGCCTTTTACCAAGATCGGCGGCTCCATCTATTATGATTACGAAGACATCACCTTTATGATGTCCGCCAACAAAAGCGCCTGATGTTTCACCGGCCGGGGACTGAAGCCAGCGTCCGGTCATTTTCTAAATCCTATGTTATTTCAAACGCCCAAACGTAAAGCCAAACGGCTGCCTGTAGAGTACAGGAAACCCGAACCCATTTTGCAAAAAGTGTTTGGCACCGAAATGCCACCGCAAAAGGTCCTGGTCGAGATTTATTTTGATCAGAAAGGGCTTGCAGCACAGGCAGACGTATTTTATAACCATTACGAAAAAGCCAATTGGCGCAGCCCTAAAGGCACGGCTTACCGTAACTGGAAGCTGTTAGCCGGCGAATGGATCTTCAATTATGAGCAGGAACAAAAACTTTGAAAACGGCAGCGGGAAAACGCGCTGCTATCATCTTATTAAACTATAAAAATAGCAAACTATCATGGCAAAAATTATCACCGTAGCGCACCAAAAAGGTGGCGTAGGTAAAAGCACCTTAGCGATCAACCTGGCATTATGTTTCCAGGATCAATTATCAGTAGCCCTGGTCGATACAGACTTACAGGGTAGCTTATACCATATTAGGGAAGACTTTCCCGAATTGGCTGTTATCGGCGCCGATAAAGTAACGGACATCAAAAAGTTGGACTACGATCTCATCATTGTCGATACGCCACCCTATTTGTCCAATAAGCTTCCGGAGTTATTTCAGCATTCGGATTTTATCCTGGTGCCGACCAAGGCTGGCTTTTTCGATGTCATGGCCATTAGGTCTACGCTGGCCTTGATCAAAGAGGCGCAGGCTAAAGCGCCGTATCTTAAAGCCGGCATCGTGTTGAATATGGTTAAACCACGATCTGGCCTGACACAAGACGTTGCCGATCTGATCCGGAGCATGGATACCCCATTGCTGAAAACTAAGGTACATGACCGGGTGAGTATTGCCCGATCATCCATCACCGGAGGGATCTTAAAAGGTGTCGATAAAAAAGCTAAAGAAGAGATCATGGAGTTGACAGAAGAAGTTGTGGAACACATTAGCGCTGAGGTAGCATAATAGCTTTTTATTTCTATAGGAAGCTAGCAAAATCGCAAACTAGGATCGTAGCAGTTTAGCAAGCTATTGTCATAGCAAGTTATCAAACTAGCTCCCGTTGATAGGAAACTATCAAGCTAGCAAACTGCCGGCAATTGCTAACAAACTATCATGATAGCAAATGGAAAATTATAAAAACAAACTCGGCAATCTGGCCGACAAACTCAAACAGGAAAGGCCTGCTACCCCCATCCAGGAAGTGATACCGGTCAAATCGGCACCTGTACCGCCAGAGCCCGAAGTTCAGTTCAACAACCGGATAACTAAGGGCCTTTTAAAGCGGTTGAAAACATTCGGACTGGAGTATGACGAGTCCCTTAAAGACATCAATATACAAGCGCTTGAACTCTATCTCAGCCACAGGACGAAGCCGGAACAAACCATAAAAAATGCCGAATAAAACACTAAGAGCAGGATTAAACTGCCCGCTTCGCAGCAGTCAGCAAGATGTACAATTGTGTCACAATTGAATCTTGCCCTCCGCATCAGGTTGCTGCGGGTCCAGGCAAAAATCCTCCGGAGTCGGATTTTTAAAGAAAAAAACAATGGCTACACAAGAAGACAAACGGATACAATGGAAGAATCTCCGCTTTAAACCGGAGGAATATCAATTGCTGGAAAAGCGCTTCAAAAAGACCAGTTTCCGCAAGCTTAGCGAATACATGCGCAGCGTGCTTTTAGAAAAGCCGGTGACTGTCAATTATCGCGACAAAGCCATGGATGATGTGCTGGAGGAGTTGGTGCTGTTACGCCGCGAGTTGAACGCCATCGGTAATAACCTGAACCAGGCAATGCGAAACATCAATGCGACTCATGGCCATGCCGATACCCGTTTATGGATGAATCTAATGAGCGTCATCAACAGTAAACTGGAGCCCTCCATCAGCCAGATCAAAGAACGGATGAACCAATACGCGGATATATGGTCGCAAAAATTAAGAGCGGCAAAAGCCTGACCGGCGCGCTGAACTACAACGAGAACAAAGTGAAACAGGGCAAAGCTGTCCTGATAGCAGCAGCCGGTTATCCGAAAGACCCGGCAGATTTATCATTTAATGATAAGCTATTCCGCCTGACAGACCTGGCCTCGATGAACCAGCGCTCAAAAACCAATACGGTCCATGTTTCGCTGAACTTCCCGAGTGGTGAACATTTAACGGACGAAACGCTGCGCGGAATCGCAGGGGATTACCTGGAGGGTATCGGTTTTAAAACGCAGCCTTATCTTGTCTACCGGCATGAGGACGCAGGGCATCCGCATATCCATATCGTGACCACCAATATCAAACGAGACGGCGACCGGATCAGCCTGCATTACCTGGGGCAAAATGAATCCGAAAAAACCAGGAAAGCTATAGAAATCAAATACAGCCTGACCAAAGCGGAACAACAGCCGAAGCTAAAAGCAGACTTCAAAGCCTCTATTGACCTGGCGGAATACGGTAAGGCCGAAACCAAACGCACAATCACCAACATCCTGGGCTTCACATTACGGGCCTATAAATTCACGAGTATACCGGAACTCAATGCGGTTCTGCAGCAATACAACATCCAGGCCGACCGGGGTGCCAAAG
Organism: Mucilaginibacter sp. R-33; assembly: GCF_049949235.1. Taxonomy (NCBI): domain Bacteria; kingdom Pseudomonadati; phylum Bacteroidota; class Sphingobacteriia; order Sphingobacteriales; family Sphingobacteriaceae; genus Mucilaginibacter; species Mucilaginibacter sp. R-33. The sequence goes on along the minus strand of NZ_CP188089.1, from coordinate 1,979,938 downwards.
ATTCCCGGATGTATACCCGCGATGGCTTGGTCTACTGGATAACGGATAAACAAGGAAATAAGCTTGGCGTTCCGATCAAGGCCAGCACGATCTATGGCAAGCCGACTTTAAAAACCCCGGAAGAAAAATTCAGGCTGAATGAACAACTGCGAAAACCATTCAAGGCTGCAATCATCAAAACTCTGGATGAAGTACTGGCCAAACCCCAAACCAAAAAAAGCTTTCAACAGGCGCTGAACGAAAAAGGTATCCGGTGTTTTCTGCGCTAAAATGACGAGGGGCGTATTTACGGCGTGACATTCATCGATCAGAAAAACAAGGCGGTTTTCAATGGCAGTGATCTGGGCAAAGCCTATAGCGCGAACCTGCTGAGTGCCCGGTTCCTGCCGGAGCCAACCTCCAAAACGGCAAGACTACAGCACGATCATGATATATTGAATGATAACACAAGCAGCCCGGCAACCACCGGAATCGATGAATTAATGGACGTTCTGTTTGCGCCCGAACGAGAAGACCTGGCAGCGCTCAACAAATTCAAAAAAAAGAAACGTAAAGGACTAAATCTATAGCTATGCAAACCGGAGAAAATGAACAGGCCTTGCGTAAGATCATTGATTTTACCCGCCTCTTAAGTATCGCCTTATTGATCATTCATTTCTACTTACGCTGTTATCCTGCATTCCGGGAACTGAAGCTTACCCATAAAATTGTCGATCATATTTTAGGGCCGCTTTCCGGAATGGCGATCTTCAGGACCGTTCTCCTTGCGAAACTGAGCGCCCTGCTTTTACTGATCGTTTCTCTTATCGGCAGCAAGGGTAAACGGGATGAGAAGATCCGGCCGCGAACCATCGTGACTTATTGCCTGAACGGGTTGCTGCTTTATTTTATCAGCGGTTTGTTCCTGGCTTTACCGTTATCCAATCAGGTGATCGCTCCTGCTTATATAGCTGTGACCGCTTTGGGCTATCTTTTGTTTATGACCGGCGGCGGCATGTTGTTCCGAATGCTGAAACTCAAATTAGCCGGTGATATTTTTAATAAATACAACGAAACATTCCCGCAGGAAGAACGCCTGCTGGAAAACGAATTCTCCATTAATTTGCCGGCCAGATACCAGTTAAAAGGCAAAGAGCGGAATAGCTGGATCAATATCATCAATCCGTTTCGCGGTACCCTGATTGGCGGCAGTCCGGGAGCAGGTAAATCTTACTTTGTCATCCGGCACATCATTACACAGCATATCCGAAGGCTTCAGTATGCTTATCTATGATTTCAAATACGATGACCTGTCCCGGATCGCCTATAATGCGCTCCGGGAATATGGCGAGCGTTCTTTCTACGTGATCAATTTTGAAAATATTATGCACCGCAGCAATCCGCTCGAACCGGAAACGATGCTGGATATTACCGATGCCATTGAATCGGCCCGGACGGTCATGCTCGGGCTAAATCGCGAATGGATACGCAAACAAGGCGACTTTTTCGTAGAGTCGCCTATCAACTTTGTAACCGCCCTGATCTGGTTTCTTAAAAAATATGAGGGTGGTAAATATTGTACCTTGCCGCACGTGATCGAATTATCCCTGGTAGATTACAAAGACCTTTTTGCAGTACTTAGTACAGAGCCGGAAATAGAAGTATTGATCAATCCCTTTATCTCCGCCTGGAAGAATGAAGCCTATGAACAACTGGAAGGTCAGATCGCCAGTGCCAAGATCAGCCTGGCGCGTTTGTCTTCACCGCAGTTGTATTACGTTTTAAGCGGCAATGATTTTTCCCTGGATATCAATAATCCAGATGACCCTAAAGTAGTTTGTCTGGCCAATAATCCGCAGAAGTCACAGGTATATGGTGCGGTGCTATCCTTGTACGTGAACCGGATCAATAAACTGGTTAACCGCAAAAATCAGCAGAAATGCAGCCTCATCTTTGATGAATTTCCCACCATTTATTTTAACGGCATCGATAACCTGATCGCCACCGCGCGCTCCAATAAAGTCGCCGTTACTTTGGCTGTTCAGGATTACAGCCAGCTTAAAAAAGATTACGGTCGCGAACAGGCAGAAGTCATTATGAACATCGTTGGTAATATTATTTGCGGGCAGGTTACCGGCGATACCGCCAAGCAATTGGCCGAACGGTTCGGCAAGATCAACCAGGTTAAAGAAAGTGTATCCATTAATAGCAGTGATACCTCTGTCAGCCGTTCAACGCAATTGGATTATGCCATTCCCGCCTCTAAAATTGCCGGCCTGTCTTCGGGTGAATTCGTCGGTATGGTTGCCGATGACCCCGCCAAGAAAATAGAACTTAAAACCTTTCATTGCCAGATACAAAATAATCATGAAGCGATCCAGGCGGAAGAATACAAATACCAGTCGATAGCCAATGTCCGTCAGATGGGAACTAATGAAATATTGCTCAATTACCAGCATATCAAGGCCGATATAGTGGAATTGGTAGCAGCTATGGTTTAACTAGAGCTTAGACCTCCTTGGCGCCACAAACATGCCCATTGATAGACCGATACGCGGGTAAAAGTAATTATCTGCGTAATAATAAGCTATAAGCCCGACACCGGTCCAATGTACCGATGTCAGGCAAGTGCAACTGATCAATGACCAATTTTTGTCAGCAGAATACTGACAGAATCCGGCTTGGACAAAAAAGGGGAATGGCTTGTATTTAACTGATAAGTTGTTTTGATGTCTGCAGCTGCGATCATGCGGTTTTGCAGGGAAAGTGAGATCACGTGATCTTGCAAGGTTTTAATGTAAACCTTATCAATTGACCCGTAATTAGCGACAGTTAATACCACTTTGTTAGTGAATGGAATGGATGGTTCCACACGAAAGTTCTTCAATACCAGGTTTTTGATCGCATCGGTGCCGTCCTGGATGAAGATGTTGGTAATGTTTTCATGGACCACATCCAGGGTTAACTGGTCTGCTGATGGCCTGAGTGAGGGGCCCAAAAGTGCGTCTGCATCGGTGTTAGCCAGGTCCAGGAGCGATTGACCGCTGGCCGGTAAATAAGCACCGATATAAACGAGTTTTTGGATCTTGGAGGGCACTTTTTCAGCTACTGCTGATATGATCACGCCGCCAAGGCTGTGTCCAACGAGTACGACTTTTCCATCCACTTTATTGATCGCATCGATCACTTTGTCTCTGTAGACATCAATACTCAACGTCTGTGGAGCAGTCTGATCGGCGCCATGGCCGGAAAGTTCTATAACAATGGCATGGTCGCCATTTTTTTCCAGTGCCGCTTTTACATTATCCCAGACATAGGGAGCTTGCCATGCACCATGGACCAGAACAAAAGTTGACGATTTTGCCTGCACATTATTATCTTTTGAACAGCCGGAGAGCGCTACTGTAAGGAAGACTAAGAACAGTAGTGGAAATATTAGCTTTTTCATCTTTATTAATTGCCTGATTGTACAGACATGCCAAAACTATGGATGAAAAAATCCGGAAATTTTAACCCGGGTTAAAATCGTCACTTCAGGGCTGGTGTCTTTTCTTTTCCGGACGCCGGGTGCATCATTCGTTTGCGGATGCGGCTCAGGGACGGGCCTTCAATACCCAGATAAGAGGCGACATGATACAGGGGGACGCTTTGCATGATATCGGGATGCAGCTTTAGCATCTCCAGATAACGGTCCTCGGGTGTTCTGAATAGAAATCCCTCTGTATTGGTCATAAGCTCATTCAGCGAAGATTCGGCATAGATACGTCCGAATCGCTCCCATGCAGGCGAGATATCATACAAGTGATGTAAATGGTCATAATGAATATAAAGCGTCTCCGAATTGGACATGGCCTCCGTATAATACTCACAACTCGTTTGAGTCAGGAAACTCTTAAAAGAACTCATGAACTGGTTATTGGTAAAAAACAGTACGTTGCGTTCCGTTCCAGTAGGTTCATGGTATTTATAGATCCGGAAAACGCCGCTGATCACAAAACCGAAATACTTGCAAACATTTTTATATTCATTGTAAAACTCTCCTTTTTTGTAGTTCTTTTCCTGCCAGAATTTTTTTGACAAGGCAAAGTCCTCAGCAGGCATCCCGGAGATCTGCCTGGTGATTTCTTCTAACCGCTTTAACTTTTCTTCCATATTTCCTGTTATTCTTTAAGTGCTTCTGACCGTTTCCCCATTATTTGTCTAGTAATAGCGAATTAATAAAAGAACAGGGGCAGATCACCCGCCCCTGCCATCAAAACAAATCATTACAACACAAAGGTTTCACCGATCTCCGGTAAGTGCAGTTTGATGCCTGCCCGGGCAAACTTTTCAGCACTGGCCGTCTTATCGATCTGTATAAAACCAAAAGTGTCGTAATGGACCCCGATTACCTGGCCGACGCCTACCATATTGGCCGCCTCAATCGCATCGTCGGTTCCCATCGTCAGATTCTCGCCTATCGGAAAGACCGCGAAATCAAGTTCTGCCCATTTTGGGACCAGCGTCATATCGAGCGTTAAAGCCGTATCGCCGCTATAATAAAAATTACCTTCAGTGGTTTTCACAATAAACCCAGCAGTTGCACCGGCGTAAGATCCGCCGGAGAAACTGCTGGAATGCTGTGCTGTAACAGACTTTACCGTACCGAAGTTAAATGCAAACTGTCCACCTGGATTAAGGGGGTGAGCGTTCTCTATTCCCTGTTTAGTGAAATGATCGTATAATTCCCATGCACCGATGATCTTGGCACCTGTGCGTTTCGCGATACTCACCGCGTCAAGCATATAATCAAAATGGCCATGTGATACCAGAATGTAATCTGCCGCTATCCTTTCAGTATCAATGTCTTTAGCAAGCTCATTGCCGGTAATGAACGGGTCGAACAAAAGTGTTTTGCCTCCCGCAACCACTGTGAAGCAGGAATGGCCATAATAGGTAATTTTCATATTGTCAGAAAAAAATGATCTCTTAGATAGTTCCGTTCAGGAACAGGCGGACCTGGCAGACAAAGTTCTCGTGGAACTGGAACTGGCTCCCATGGCTCGAATCCGGATAAAGGATCAGTTGCGCATTGGGCAGTTCCTGTTGAAGGGTGTAAGCGTTAACCGTCGGGAATATAACATCGCCCTTGCCGTTTACCAGCAACACCGGATGTTTGATCTCTTTAAGATACTCAAAAGATCTCGCTCTTTTTTTACCCCATTGAGAGATCGCTGCTAATTGAGATGGTACGACCAAGTCACTTAATGCGGCATCGCGGCCCTCTTTGCGGGACCTGGTACGCTCTAAATAAGCCCAGCCCGCTGCCTGGCTGCTTTCTGTCGGCGCAAAGAAAGTGTCCAGCAATAATTCATCCGGTTGATCATAAGGTTTGTCAAACAGAGCCCAAACTTCAGGGCTGAAGGTTTCCAGTCCTTCACCGCCTCTTGGACCTGAACCGACCAAAATAACACGGTTCACTAAATCTGGTTGATCCAGAACAACTTGCTGCGCAACAAAACTACCCATTGAAAAACCCAGGATGTCTATCTTGTCCAGACCGAGCGTTGCAATAAAATCTTGCGCGTCATTGGCGATCTCGGCGATGGTATGTGGCGGTTCACCCCCTGAACCGGCTATGCCTCGGTTATCAAAAATGATGATCTCTCGCTCCTGGGATAATGGGTCCAGCACGGCTGGGTCCCAGTTGTCCATGGTGCCGGTGAAATATTGGAATAAAACTAAAGGCAATTTGCCAGGCTTACCAAAACGACGGTAAGCAAATTTAGTGCCTCTCACATCCGCAAACTGTGTAGGGACGGTTAAAGTGGTATATGAACTCATTTTATTTTGTATTTAAGATGTTGAAAATCGATTACTGTTTAAGCTTCATCTAAGAATTGACCAATTTGATTAAGGAACAATTCGGGATATTGATAATGGGGGGCATGGTTTGCATCAGGGTAAATAATAAGTGATGCATTTGGCAGGTGTTCTTTCAGCGTAACTGAATTAATGGTCGGGCAAATGATGTCCTGGTCTCCGTGAACGACCAGAATCGGCTGTTTGATGTCTTTCAGGTAATCAAAGCTGTTTTCCTGAAGTTTGCCCCAACCAAAAATAGCAGCCAGTTGAGCAGGGACAACACTATCTGTCAATGCCGGTTCTTTGCCAACCCGTGCACGGATCCGTGTTAAATATGCCCATCCTGCTTTCTGGCTTTTTGCTGTAGGCGTAAAGAAGGTGTCCAGCAATAGTTCATCGGCATGGGGATATTGCTTTTTGAACAACGCCCACACCTGGGGCGAATAATCTGTCATTCTTTCGCCGCCTCGCGGTCCTGTCCCAACAAGGATCAGTTTACGGATAAGTTCGGGATGGTCCAAAGTAAGTTGCTGGGCAACCATGCCGCCTATCGAAAATCCGAAAAGGTCGATTTTTTTCAACCCCAAAGCATCGATGAATGCGGCAGCATCTTTGGCCATTGCGCCAATGGTGTCGGGCGTTTTACCGCCTGAAGCGGCAACACCTCTATTATCAAAGATGATCACTTCACGGTCTCTTGCCAGTCCGTCCATGACGATTGGGTCCCAGTTATCCATAGTACCGGTCAGGTAATTGGTAAAGACCATTGGTATACCTGTTTTTCTTCCGAACCTTCGGTATGCGAATTTCACACCATCTACCGTGACGTACGCTGTAGATGCTGTTTTTGCCGCCACGCCGGTTGCTGCGGAAGCGAGTAAGTTGCCTTTAGGCAACAAGGCGAAACCGGCAGTTGCGATTGAGCCTAATTTTAAAAAATCTTTTCTGTCCATTTTATTGATCTTAATGCCGGACCGGTTGATCAGACGCGGTCCCTTGAGATTGAATTAATAATTGTTTAATTTATTACAGCCATAATGACGGGACAAATATAGAATGAACGATTGTTCATTTTAAAGTGCGCTAGTGTATGTTTACGTTGTATTGACAAAAATGAACGAATGTTCATTGTATTTTTGTCAATACAATTAAGACAAACTATGAACAAATCAGAAAAGACCAGGCAGTACATTATTGAGAAGACAGCTCCGCTTTTTAATACCAAGGGAGTTGCCGCAACAGCTGTAAGTGATATCATGGAAGCCACTCAAATGGCCAAAGGAAGCTTGTACGTCCATTTTGAAAATAAAGAAGACCTGACTTATTGTGCGGTTGATTGGAACTTGAATGAATTCATCAACAAAGTCTCTGCTGAAGCTGAAAAGTTCGAAGGTCCCAAAGCTAAATTCTGCGGTATGCTGGATTACCTGAGTGATCCCCTCAACCCGCCGGTACAAGGCGGCTGCCCCATGATGAATTTCGGAATGGAGGCGGATGATACCAACCCGGTTATCCGAAACAAAGTATATAATACCATATGCACGGTTCAGCAAAATATGGTCGATCTTCTTGCTGAAGGAGTGAGGACGGGTGTTTTTAATCCGGATTGGGATTATAAGGAATTTGCTATGAAAGCCTATGCCATGGTTGAGGGGGGCATCCTGGTGGCCAGGGTATCGCAGGATATTAGACAAATGAAAATGCTCGTCAACATTTTGAAACGCGAGATCAACGAACAATCAATTGAGATCATTGCGTAGGTGAGCAAAAATTAACATCTAATATGAAAAAACATCCGTTAAGAGAATTTAAAGAAACAGTCGGCGCGAGCCGGAAGGATTGAAGGCGCTGTTGGCAGACGACGTGATATTTTCAAGTCCGATATTCAGTCGCGAGGTGATCGGCAGAGACCTGGTGGCGAAGATCATGCTGACATCTGCCACTGTTCGCGATGGTAAGTTCACCCATGAATTCAAGGAGGGTAATGAAACTATTCTGATCTGGGAAGGTACCATAGACGGCCATAAGCTGGTCAGTTTTGAGCTGATCGTGGACGACGACGAGGGTAAGATCAAATACCGCTCTGTAGCGTTCAAACCGTATCCGGTAACCACGCTGTTCAGGACGGCAATGTATGTGCAATTAAAAGAGCTGGTCCCCGCGGATATGTGGGAACTTCAACAAGTATAAGAAAGATAGTTTTAGAAATACCAATATGCTGTAAACGCTTTTTCAAGCTTCAAGACAACCTCAAGGGTCTTGCGGTAGATTCCAAAGCAATCCACTCTTTGACAAGGTAAGCTTTCTCTTGTCGAAAAGTTCATCCATGATCATCCATACCTGATCGGTCAAGGTAAACGTTTTTTTAGAGCTCTTATCAATTTTTGCAAAGAAGCCGGTAATCACTATTTTTTCGAAAGCTATTTCGCCGTTCGATTGTCTCCAGAACAATTTGCGGTTGAGTGGATATGTTATCGTTGTTGTCTTTAAAAGCTCACCTCTTCTTTGTACTTCTTTAGAAAATTCTCCTGTAAATTCACTTAGCGAAATCGTATTTCCATTAGCATCATGGAATTTGACATACTGTAGGGCGATCATTTCTTCCTCATCAGCAACAGCAAGAGTTTTATCGTCAAAGTCGATGCTAGTAATAACTCCACGCGAAACTATCGCATTGAAATTTAAGTTCAGAATACCAAGCTCCACTATTTTGTTAAACTCTGCGTCATTTTTCCCGGCTTCCCTCAGTTCAACAAGCTTTATCCCCAAGTGAGCTGCATAGGTTAGCGTATCCGGTGTAAACCCTGCTTTACAGACAATAACGCCGCTCGCTATATCTGAATCGCTCATGATCTGGGCGAGCTTCATAACGACGTCTTTGTCTACCTTTTTATTCCAGTATTTGCATTCGATTGCTGTAAGCAATTGCAGCTCACCATCGAACTGCTCGGTCAGCACATCGATTTGATGTTCCACGCTGGATTTTCCTATTACCTTGCAGTTGCGCCCATACCCTTTGATCTTAATACCTTCATGTGCACCTAATGCTCCATAGATGTATTGCGTGATAGCTTCATATTCTTTCCAGTCAATCTCGTTTTTATCGGACATAGCTTCTACTTAATTTGAGTTAATAGGCGTTCATTTAATCGGAATGGTTTAATATAATTCGAGTCAATATTTAATTCCTGGGCAAAGTCATTTATCCTATCTAAGTTAGCTTCTGAATGGAAACTGATCTCCCATTCGATATGCTTTGGATTGGTGTTTACCTCTAAAATCTTCTCGAAGTAGGGCATGTCAACTTTAGATAGCGAATGCCCTATTACTGCAATTTTTTTTATTTTATTCAAAGATGAAATAAACCTCTCATGCGTTTGCAGGACTTTTTTAAAATTCTTAGATGATTCTTCGTAATAATCTTCTATTCTTTCCACTGCGAAGTTGATTGCATGATACCCGGCTTCCGAACGCCAGTTGCCTTTCGTCTCGTCTTCCAGAAAATAGGCGAGATAAGTGGGGTTTGAATTGTTGTAGTATTTATTTCTTTTATTCTTCAATCGGAGTTGAAACCTGCGCTCATTTTCGTTTGCTTTTTGCCAATTTTCTAAACTGTTTTCCGGACTTTCTCCGTGCCCTAAAATAATGCTTCCCAGTTTATCCGACTTTTTGCCATGTAGATAGCAGATTTGATCAGGCATGGCTCCGTATGCTGTTTCTACAAAATCAGTATAATTAAAGGACAGGTAAAGAGCGTTAGGATCAAGTTTGATGAGTTGCTGTTGATATCCTTGGGGCATATTCAATGTCCTGATCCATTGATGAAAACATTTCCTTAAGCTTTCTGTCAGTTCATCAACTAAGTTTCCTGCATGATCTTGAGAAAAGAATAGTTCCGCATATGTAAAATCATCATCATCTACTTCATTCGATGGAAAGAAAGGGCTGATATAATCGATGAAGGTTTCCCTGGAAATGGTCAATAGATTTGTTTCAAAGTCCCCCCATATATTTTCGCAATCATATAGATGCTCTAAAGCGTAAAGCAGATCGCGATCATGCTTTGCCAAATAAGTCTTAAAATCGGAGTATTTTGAAGCTATGCCATGATGCAGATCGAATCCATTGCCGATGATATATAGCGTTTCCGACACTTATCTAGTTATTGAGGTTACAAGGTTGATTTCTCACAAAGTATATCAAAAATAACTAATTAAAATCACACCGATATTCATGTATTTAATACGGTGCGCCTTAATGTGCAACTTTCGCACCATTTTTTAGATGATATGCGGCTTCTTGCTAATTTGCTAAGGGATTTTGATGAACCCTGGTGGGCTGTATCTGCACCATAATTAATTAAGGATTGGTCGATTAAATAAACACTTATTTTTATTTAATTTTCAAGGCAATATTAACAAAAGTTGATATTTATTTTTTCGCACTTAATTATAAATCAGGTATATATATTTATATTTACTACAACTTAAATCCAAAGCCATGTCAGAAAAAAAATTAATCATCCAAATTCCCGAAAGCGAGATGTTGTCAAAAGCAAGCTTGAACAATGAAAATCTCGAAGAAATTGTAAGTTCAATGTTTAGCAACGTTGAAAATCCAGGTGTTACTCACGTGGTTGTTAAAAGTACTGCTGATTCTGAAGGAGCTGCTTCAGCTCCAGCCTGGGAAAGATCATGTTAAAATGAACCAGCGTAGCTATTTGAATAATAGTTACGCTGTTATTTTATTTCAACCGCAGCCGATATGTATGCCTTAAGCAAAAACATTAGATTTAAAAGCTATGATTCCAAGCATTTAATTTTTGATCCTTTCACTGGTTCCTGGGCATTTGTTTCGGACATTACAAAAGAAAGAATTAGAATTATAAAATGTTTATTGGAGGATTTCAAAGAGCGAGAATTAGACTCAAATGCAATCACCTTGTTAGAAATTCTTTATAAAAATGGGCTAGCATCTAAAGATGGTAAATTTTCTTGGGCATCGAATAAACTCGACCATTCAAAAAATAAAGTAAATACTATTATATTGAAGATGGTTGGTTACTGTAATTTGGCTTGTAGTTATTGCTACGATTTTGATGAAGAACGATACAAATTAAAGTTATCATTTGAAAATGCGAAGTTAGCAATTGACGGGGTTTGGGAAACGGCCGGTGAAACACTTAATATACTGTTTCACGGGGGAGAGCCGATGATGGCAAAAGATGTGATTTTTAAGGTTGTGGAATATGTCAATCAAAAAAAAATAAAAGAAAATAAATCTATAAGTTACTCAATACAAACCAATGGGACGTTGTTAAATGATGAGTGGGTAGACTTTTTTTTTAAGCATGAGTTTAAGATTGGTCTTTCTCTTGACGGAGTTGGTTCAACTAACGATATAAATAGATATTACCATAACGGGAAGGGATCGTATAAAGACATTCTCGATTGTATCAATAAATACCCGGAAGTTAAAGAAAGAGTAGGCGTCTTAACTACTGTAACAAAAACAAACGTAAAATACCTGTTTGAAATAGCTTTAGAATTAAAAAAACTAGGGTTTAAAACGTGGAAAACTATTTTGTATCAGGACGGAGGAGGAAGGACAGTCGACAATGAAGATAAATTCACTCCAAATCCCGAAGACGTTGTTATAGAATATCTAAAACTATTAGACGGTATAGAATCTGGTATTTTTGATGGTTTCAATATTCAAAGTCTAAAAACTTACATAAGTAACATTGCATCTAATCGGCGCGTAAGTATGTGCCTTCGAAATAGCTGCGGCGCGGCAAATGACTTAATTTCGATATCGGTTAACGGAGAAATAGAAGCTTGCGATTGCATAACCAATAAGAGTTATAATCTAGGTCGGATAACTTCCATCGATTCGATTAAGGTTGGGCTACAATCGGATGCGGCAAAAAACATCAGAAGTCGTAACGTATATAATCTTTACCAATGTCAGAAGTGTGACTGGAGACTTTTTTGCGGAGGGACATGTTTAGCAAAGGCGGGGGAGGTAAGTAAAGTTGATGCAACAGAATGTATGTTATCCATTAATGTATTTAACTCAATATTTTCTTCACTGAGTAAGTCGAATAATTTATTAAAGTATGTTTAGTAATTCTTTCGAACAATACATACTTGAGAAATGTGAGGTTTTAAACAATATAGAATCTTACATGGATTTTCCGACAACTTTATCCAAGTTGGCATTTGATCAAAAATTCTGTGATTTTTTTGGAGGGATTCCGATTATGGAAAGGCATATTAAATTAGAAAATCTTGGAGAATATGTGTATCAAAACGACGTCGGTGGTTACAGGAGTGAATTGTTAAAATCATTGCGATATATTGAACAAACCGGCCAACTCGATAACGTTGATAAATTGATTAACGACCACTGTAAGTGGTTATTTACGACCCTAAATGACGTTATAGCGTTTAAGAATCCTGAATCCGCATACGACCTTTTAAACCAATACGAAATAAATTATAAAAACTTTGAGTTATTGGTTCAGCAAAAAGACAAAAATGGAATAATATTGATGGGCGTTTATAAAAATCACATTGGATTTTTAATTCCGAAATTAATAGAACATAACGAAATTTATATTATCAGGAAACCCAACACAGAACTATCAAAGTCTCCTCTAATAGGATGTTTTTATAACAAAGTAAATCTTATTGACGCAGATCAAAATGGAGGAAAAAAATTATTCTATGCACTAAAAAATAAAAAGATTGTTGGCCTATACAGCGATTTTTTATATCCCGAATCGCGTGCTCAAAAAGGATTTTTGTTTGGAAAACCAGTCAATTTTTCCGAAACATTAGTTCGACTTATCAAAGCTACGAAGTCAACGATAATTCCATTTTCCATAACAAAGCACTCAAAGAATAATAAAATAGTAATAACTATTGAATTTCATGATATAATAAAAGATATTCAAAGTGAGACATCAAGCATTGAAAATTTATTTATTAAAATGAATATATCAACAGAGCTATTAGTGAGAAATAAACCAGAGCAATGGAGGCTTTGGAACACTTTACAACTTAGGTGGTATGAATAAAAAAACCGGCGAAGAAATCTTTCCCCGCCGGTTCCGGCTTTGCTTTAAATGTCAAACTTTGGCTCCATAATGTGCAACTTACGCACCATTTTTTAGCTGATATGCGGCTTCTAGCCAATCTAATGAAGGATGTTGGTGCGCCTGGTTGGGCTCGAACCTGGAACCCACTTTTTTTAATTTTCTGTCTTTCAGAGTTTTTTATTATTTTTGTGTAAGCCCCAAGGGCTCGGAGACCATACTGGCTACCATAGCCGGTAGTATCCTTCAGAAGATATTGATTATCAATAACATACAGAGATGCCTACCTAAGCCAGGTGGGCGCACTTAAGAAGCAGACAGAAATGGCCCTGCTTTTATCCGGTAAAAAGGTCGTTTCTACAGCGGAAACGGCCTTTTTTTAATATTTTTGAGTCGGATTTTTTTCCACGGCGCTGACACCGTAAAAACTACAAAACGTCAGGACTTGCATAATTATTTATTGAATTACACGTAAAACCGTCACCATTCCGTCATGGCGTTTTACCTGGCTTAAAAGAACAGAATTATGGCAACTGTAAAAGCTGTGGTTTATGACCAATTTTATCGAGAAGAAGATGGCACTTACCATGTTCAAATTAACGTGTTTCACAAAGACGTTCGTCGATTTATTGAAACAAACCATTATGGAACCGAACGTCAACTCGATTCGGACAAAAAAATTAAGGATAAGCGCATCTTGAAGTCATTGGACGAAATTTTAACAGATTATCGCAAAACCATCGGCGATCTATCACCCAAATTAGATAAAGCACCTACAATGGGCTCGACACCCCACTGAGCAAGGGTATGCGGAAATTACGCGAAATCATCAGTATTGAAGATATAACTTTTTATTGGGCACGACATTCCTTCGCTACAATTGCCAGAAACAAGTGCCAAATGGACAAGGATAATATTGCTGAAGCGCTAAATCACGTTGACGGCGACCATAAAATCACTGATATATACATCGAAAAAGACTGGGGAATCGTTGATAAGGTGCAGGCTGCTGTTATGAAATTTTTCAGAGAGCTGAATAAACCTAAGCCCGGCAAACCAAAACCAACTCCAGCCAAGGAAATAAATAACCCGATTGATCAACGTAAAACTATGTCCCTCGTAAGTGCATAATGATTTTAACCATATGAGAACATTCATTTTATTTTGCCTAACATGTATCATTGGTACAGGCGCATTCATGTCAGCTTTGTCAGCACAAAACAAGCTACCATTATTTATAATTGGCTTTGCCGTTTGGATAGCGTTTTTGTTATATTTCGTTAAAAAAGTTCGACGATTATTTTAATTTAATTTTTGAAGTGAAATGAAGGATAGTAATATCGATGCAAACACTCTGACACTATCCTTTATAAGCACTCAAGGAAATGGTCTGATTAATCGTAGCGTTGCTAAAGCGGAAATTAAGAACCGGAGGATTTTTAAGGTTCAGTTTACCGATGATGAAAACTGAATATTTCAAGCCTTACCAGTCGTTGAATTCCATTCTGCTTTTATAATTATTGCATACAGCGAAAATAACAAAAGGGTCTTCCCCTTTTATTTATCCCGCACTTTCATTAATTACTAAAAATATTAGTATTTTTGATTTGGTATGAATGAAGATAGGATAACGGAAAAGCTTAATATTTTGGCCGATGCGGCTAAATATGATGTATCATGTGCATCGAGCGGCAGTGAGAGGAAAAATAAAGACAAGGGTTTGGGAAATGCCAGTAACGGAATTTGCCATAGCTATACGGAAGATGGGCGTTGTGTTTCGTTATTGAAGATTCTGCTTACCAATCACTGCATATTTGACTGCGCTTATTGCGTATCCCGCAAAAATAATGATATCAAACGTGCTGCATTTACAGTACAGGAGGTGGTTGATCTCACCATTAATTTTTATCGCCGCAATTATATCGAAGGCTTGTTTTTAAGTTCGGGTATTTTTAAAGATGCCGATTATACCATGGAGCGATTAGTGCACGTAGCAAAAAAACTGCGAACCGAGCATAATTTTAACGGATACATTCACTTAAAATCCATTCCCGGTGCAAGTGTAGAGCTGATGCGAGAGGCTGGATTATATGCCGACAGGCTCAGTGTGAATTTAGAAATGCCAACTGAAGCCGGATTAAAGCTGCTGGCACCTGATAAAAACCGGCAGGACATGATCGACCCGATGCATTTTTTGAACAAGGAGATCATCCGGAATACAGAAGAGAAAAAGCTTTTTAAAAATGCCCCCATGTTTGCACCTGCAGGGCAAAGTACCCAGGTAATTGTCGGCGCCACATCGGAAAGCGATCAGCAGGTGCTGCAATCGGCTAATTATTTCTACAGAAATTTTAACTTAAAACGGGTATATTATTCGGGTTATGTACCTGTGCTGGCCGATAAGCGGCTACCTGCTCTTAATACCACGGTGCCGCTGGTGCGCGAAAATCGTCTTTACCAGGCCGACTGGCTTATGCGTTTTTATGGTTTCCATGTAAACGAGATCGTCAATAGTCAAAATCCATTACTTGATCTGGATATCGATCCCAAACTCAGCTGGGCAATCCGCAATATGCAGGCTTTTCCTATTGATATCAACAAGGCCGATTTGCAACTGATCCTCCGGGTGCCAGGTATCGGTTTGTTATCGGCACAAAAAATTGTGGCTGCACGTAAATTTTCCGGGCTGGGCTGGGAACAGCTAAAAAAAATAGGAGTGGCCATTAACCGGGCGCGATACTTTATTACCTGCAAAAGCAATGAATTTGAACGGCGGGATTTAACGGGGCAAAACATTAAGCAGTTTATTATGGCCCAATCGCAAAGCAAGTACATTCAAAATACACAAACCCAACTTAAACTGTTTTGACAATGAATACACTGATTTACGACGGAACGTTTGAGGGGCTGCTTACAGCTGTGTTTGAAATTTACGAGCGTAAACTGTATCCTGTAAAGTTATTGAAAGGGGAGTGGCGTAACAGTGCCTTGTTTGAAGAGGTTATTCCCATCGTTACTAACGAAGTACGGGTCAACCGGGTATTAAGAGGGTTGCGCAAAAAGCTTTCAGCAGCCGGGGTACAGCGTCTTTACATTAGCCACATGGCCGAAATTGCCGGCGAAGACTGCAACGTGCTTGGTTTTATCCGCCATGTTTTTGACAGCGACCAAAATATTGAAGAAGATTATAGCAATAAATATGTGATGCGCCTGTCGGAAATTTTAAAAATGGTACGGCGCGAAAAACACAGGATGGAGGCTTTTGTTAGGTTTCAAAAACTGAATGACGGAACTTTTTATGCTGCCATTGAGCCTGATTTTAATGTATTGCCGTTGTTAACAAAGCATTTTAAAAGCCGTTACGCTGACCAAAAATGGATGATCTATGATATTAAACGGAAGTACGGGCTATATTATGATCTTCATGATACCCAATTTATTGAAATGGGTTTCGATGAAATGCACAAACCTGTTGATGTTATTGCGGCATATAGCGAAGATGAGTGTGTTTATCAAAACCTTTGGAAGAATTATTTTAATAGCGTAAACATTGTTTCGCGTAAAAATACCAGGCTTCATGTGCGTCACATTCCCAGACGATACTGGCGGCATTTAACAGAGAAAATTTAACGTTTTGCCGATTTTACGCATTTTTTCTTTTTCGATAGAACTGGTTTTTCATGCCTTTTGTTAATAATAGGCAATGTTAATAATGTAGTATGTACTTCAATAAAGCACCTTATTTATACTTAAATGGGACTAAAAGCCAATGTTAATAAGTGTTGATTTGTTGTTAATAACCTGTTAATAAAAACAATCAAAAACATTTGTCAAATCAAGGTAATGTCCCGATATTGAAATCATCAAGAACGACGTACTTTGACAGCCTTTCAGGAAAACAGAAATTGAATCGGGTGAACCTTCGGGGGAACTAAAGATCAAGGGAAGTCCCTGAGTCACAAGAAAAAATGAAAAAGGCGAGAGTCTTTAGAAAAAAGAAAGTGATTAAAGGAGGTACCGGAATTAAGAAGAAGAACTCTACGGAGGGAAACAACAGAAACCGGTGACATTGAAGATAGTCGACCGCTCGTAAGAGCAACGGACGAAAATCATGTCGGTTATAGATACACAAAACTTGATACTGTTGGGCAACTACGGTTAAACAACAGTTTGGAAACGGGAGTTCA
Organism: Mucilaginibacter sp. R-33; assembly: GCF_049949235.1. Taxonomy (NCBI): domain Bacteria; kingdom Pseudomonadati; phylum Bacteroidota; class Sphingobacteriia; order Sphingobacteriales; family Sphingobacteriaceae; genus Mucilaginibacter; species Mucilaginibacter sp. R-33. The sequence goes on along the minus strand of NZ_CP188089.1, from coordinate 1,962,829 downwards.
AATCGCAAGAGATGACTCCCGTTTTCGCTTTTACAGGTTTTTTGTTTGAGGAGAAATTTTTCTTCAAACCTTAAAATCGTTATTTTAGGCGGATATGAAGGACGGCCGGCGTAATCAGAAGAAAATATTTGTTTTAGATACTTCTGTGATCCTGTATGATCACAACGCATTTCAAAACTTTCAGGAGCACGATGTTGCCATACCCATCCAGGTATTGGAGGAGCTCGATAATAAAAAGAACGGTAACGATACCCGAAACTTCGAGGCCCGAAGCTTTATCCGGCTCATGGATGAGCTATCGCACAATGGGCTGATCAATGAATGGATCCCCCTTAACGGAAAAACCAAAGGCAGCTTTAAAGTTGCCATGGATACTAAAACTACCGGCCAGGATGCCGAGCAGATTTTTGGTTCAGATAAAACGGATCACCGCATCCTCAACGCGGCCCTCGGCTTGCAGGAGGAAAATCCTGGCAAAAAAGTAGTGTTGGTATCAAAAGATATTTGCCTTCGCCTTAAAGCCAAAGCCCTTAATTTGCATGCCGAAGATTATGAAACGGGCAAGATCAAAAACCTGGAGGAACTTTATACAGGTAAAACGGATATAGATAAGGTGACTGAAAAGCTCATTACTACCCTGAATAAAAACGAAAACGTACCGGCCGAAAATTTAAAGATAGGCTCTTACACCAACAATCACTTTTATGTATTAAAAGGGAAAAAAGGAGATACTGTAGGTTTTTACAATTCACAAACTAAGCAGCTTGAAAAAGTTACCGAGCAGCCTGTTTTAAATATTCACCCTCGTAATATCGAGCAGTCTTTTGCTATTCATGCGTTATTGCACCCGGATATTAAATTGGTAACTATACAAGGAAACGCCGGCACGGGTAAAACGCTATTAGCTTTGGCCAGCGCACTTGAGCAACGTAAATATTATCGCCAAATCTTTGTTACCCGCCCTATTGTTCCTTTAAGCAATAAAGATATAGGCTTTTTACCTGGTGATATCAAATCGAAGATTGATCCTTATATGGCCCCGATATGGGATAACCTGAAATTTATAAAGGATCAATTTGCTGATGACGAAAAAATGCAGGCCAAAATTGATGAGTTGGTTAATAATGATAAAATCTCGATCGCCCCGCTGGCATTTATCCGAGGGCGTACACTTAGTAAGATTTTTTTTATTGTTGATGAAGCGCAAAACCTCACCCCGCACGAGGTGAAAACTATCATATCCAGGGCCGGTGAAAATAGCAAATTTGTATTTACAGGTGATATTTACCAGATAGATACTCCATATCTCGATGCCGAAAGTAATGGACTCTCTTACCTGATAGATAAAGCTAAAGGGCATCCGCTTTATGCACACATCACCCTGCAAAAAGGGGAAAGGAGCGAGCTGGCCAATTTGGCAACGGAGCTGTTGTAGAGCCAACCAGCCTTACGAAGTTTTAAAACCTCGTAAGGCTTACGCTTTTATAATTCGCTCCCTAAATTCCTGGAGTGCAAACACCGAGCGTGATATCCGCTTTTCCATCGGGTTTAACTTTTTTCAAACTTCATAATCCTTTCCTATGTATCTTTAGGAAATAAACTCCTATCTGCTTATGAAAATATCAAAGTACCTGCATTCGTGCCTACTTTTTGAGTTGGATGGTTACCAGTTATTATTTGATCCGGGAAAGTTTTCTTTTGCCGAGGGGTTAGTTACAGCGCAAATGTTTGGCGATGTACAAAGTATAGTAATTACGCATATCCACCCCGACCATTTCGATGTCGACATTTTAAAAAATATAGTTGAATTAAGCGGGGCGGTGATTATTACAAATTCACAGGTAGGAAGGGAATTGGATAAGATCAATTTAAAATATATACTTCTTGAAGAGGGCACCCATCGGGCAGGGCCATTTAAACTCCAGGCTTTCCCGGTGAGACATGAGCTTATTATGGATAACCCACTGCCACAAATGACGGGTTTCCTGATCAATAATAAAGTGCTGCACCCGGTTGATTCGATGGAGGATAAACTGTTGAATTTTAAAGGAATTGAATTATTAATTATGGTTACCATGGCGCCATTTGCCAACGAACCAACAATTTCTGCTTTTGCTGATGAGTTACATCCTAAACAGATATTTCCTGTACATGACGGCTATGCAAAAGATTTCTTTATACTTCAGCGCTATGCCGCGTACAAAAAACATTTTGACAAGCAAGGAATCAAGTTTCATGAAATTTATAAAGTAGGGGATGGGATAAGCCTTTAATTTGAAGTCTTAAGCCTTAAGTTCTAAATAGGAAGTCTTGGAGGAAAATCATGACCCAGAACTTTAGATTTACGACTAAAAAGGCAACCCGTTATAAAAGAAACCCCCGCCGAGAGGCGGGGGTTCTTTGCGGGCTCAGCCTCCTGCTAAGCCGACCCGCGTTAACCTTATCACAATGCTAAGGTGAGGATTAATAATGAAGAAAACATGAACATTAATTGCCGTTAATTTTTCATCTTAGCGAAAAACATACTTTTAGCTAATGCATAAACCCGATAGCCTCATTTTTGATATGGACGGAACCCTTTGGGATGCCGTTGACACCTACGCCGAATCATGGAACCTGATATTTCAAAAGCTTGACATTCAAAGGACTATTAAACGAGATGAACTATTGCACGTGATAGGTATGGATGGTAAAAAGCTTACCCGGGTAATGCTGCCCGAATTTGATGAGGAAAAGGGGATGGAGATCTATAATGCGGTAAACCAGGTAAGGCGCGAAATATTACCAACCAGCGGTGGCATTGTGTATAACGGAGTTACTGAAGGCCTGGTACAATTGGCAGGCAAATACAAATTATTTGTATTAAGTAACTGTGCTGTTGGTATTATTCCGCTGTTTTTAACATGGGCAGGCATTAATGAGGTTATTACAGATAGCATGGCTTATGGCACCAACCAGATGCCTAAAAATCACAATATGCATCTGCTCATGAACAAACACAATTTGCAGAACCCGGTTTACATAGGCGATACTAATAGCGATGCCGAACAAACACGCCTTGCCGGCATACCATTTGTGTTTGTTAGTTACGGCTTTGGTAATACCAATGACTATGATCATAAGTTTGACGATTTTGAATCGCTTACCCAATATTATTTGAGTTTGTAAGTTTAGTTTACATGAAAAGCGTATCACTGCTTATCTTATTTCTGACTATCCTGTGCGGCCCGGTAATGGGCCAGCATGCTACTGTTGAATCAGAACAGTGGATAACCGAAGATCTCGGTTATCTTTATTTTAATAGCGGCAAGGTTTATTTTAATTTGGATGGATATAAGAAACACGAAAACAAATACAAAATAGAGCATGATACGCTTAAAATAATTGATACATATACTACCAGTGCAGATAATTTTAAGCAACAGCATATTGATGTTTCTAAGTTTATCATCAACTATTTCGATGGTAAAAAACTTACAATCAAAGCTGTTAATGATAATGCCATAAAATTAGCTGGTCGCCCTCCCTTGCAGTTTAAAAACTATAAATCCAGTTTCGATAACGGGATCAAATTTTCAAAACTTCGTTTCCTATCCTCAACCTGTTATGGCAATTGCCCTCAATTACTGATCAACATTTGGGCTGATGGTACGTATCGTTTAAAAGGGGGCGAATTTGCGGATCCCTACAAAGGTGATTATGCCGGGAAGCTCACTAACCAGCAACTTGATAGTCTGAACTATTGGCTAAAACGGAGCGAGTTAAAAAAAATGTACGATTGGAAACAGAGCAGTCAGGTTACAGATGCACCTAATTATTACCTGGATATCGATTTTGAAAACAATAAGGACAAACTTACGCTAACTACCAATGATCCACCTTTTAGCCTAACCGGTTTGGTTACCTTCTTAGTGGAGTCCTTTAAAAAAGTAAACCTCACGAAAATTAAAGAAGGTGAGAAGCCGGCAAACTAAACAGGCGATGGTCATGATATAAATGTTTGCTTACCTGCTAAGTTTTTGTAGCTTAGTTTAGCAAATAAAATCTCCGATGAAAACAAAAACCAAGGTGATTATCAGCCTCATATTACTACTGATTATAGTGGGCTTTTTTTACTATCGATATTATTTTGTTTTTGGCGAGGGAACCAAAGCCGGTACCATGAACTATTTTGTAAAGAAAGGTTACGTATTTAAAACTTATGAAGGCCGACTAATTCAAAGCGGACTCCGCACACAGGTTACAGGGGGCACAATTGGCTCAAATGAATTTATATTTTCGGTAACCGACGAAAAAGTAGCAAAAGAACTGAGCAGCAACGCAGGCTCATTTTTAGAACTTCACTATAAAGAATACCTGCACACGCTGCCATGGAGAGGGGTGAGCGTTTTTGTAGTTGACAGCGTAGTTTCGGCCAAACCACTTGCGCCAGGTATGTAATAAAATAAAATGCATTAACTACAACCTGCTTAAGCCTTAACCAGGTTGTAGTTTAACTCGCCGTTTTGTTTGGTGATCTTTACCAATCCCCGGTCAAAAAGATAATCAAGTACTTCAATCGTGTTTTTCTCGTGTGTAAAAGTATTTACCGCAGGTTCGTATTCCTTTAGCTTCAATGCAATATCAGCTACTGTTGCATGTTTTAATTGAGACAGCGTGTAAATTACCTTATCCTGTGTGCAGGCAACCTTAGCGTATTGACCAGGTATGCGGCATGCCGAAAAAAATGATTGATTTGAATTGTTCATTTGCTCAATATAACAAAAATTATGATCAGGCATTAACCGTATCTCTTAACGATTTAATGGTATCATGCGCTTTTTTTAAACCTTCTAAATGGTTATTAAGCAGGGTTACAACCTGCTCATCTTCCCATATCAGCTCCTTATCATCAAGCGCGGCGCGATAAGCTTTTTTTGCTATATCCTCGCCATATTCGCAATTCGAAAGTATCGAGCGACTGTCTTTACTGACAAAAACCGATTTTACATCCATCCAGGCGTGATAAAATTTTCCCGCGAGGGTAGTACCGTCGGCAGGATCTCCTCCTAATACGTGGATGTAATCGCGTATTTCACTAACGTAGTTTTTGCTTTGATCAATATATTCATTGAAAAGTAAATTCAATCCGGCTTCATCTGTTGCTTCGGTTGCTTTTTGATATCCGGCTATTCTATCGTTATTTATTTTGATCAGATCATTTAACGCTGAGATCTGGTGTTGCACGTGCTGTAAAACTCCCATGGCTTTGTTATTTTGTTTAAATAAATAACATATCATTTGGGTTAATGTTTTTGTATTTTAATTAGATGCTTACTTGCTAAATAGTCATTGAGCTACATGAATCGGTGACTGGATACACAGCACAGTCAGGGCTCTTCCCGAGGAGGGGTAACAGCATTTCAGCATGTTACTTTTATTGATTTTAAAGGTGCGTTTAAGCAACGGGAAGAACCGGCAACCAGGTGAGACGGTCGCCATAAGGTTCTGTCCGAAGAGGGGTAATTGTTATTTAGTTGATTGATATTGATTATTAAGGTTTTTGAACAAAATGGGCCACTTTTTTTAGTAACTCATTCATATCAAAAGGCTTGGCTAAAAAGTCGTCGGCACCCGCCATCATTGCAGAATCACGTATATCGCGACTTGCCGATATCATGATAACAGGTATATCTTTAGTTAGCTTGTCTTGCTTTAGCTTCTTGCAGATATAGCGACCGTCTTCGCCGCTCATCCAGATATCTAACAGTAGCAAATCGGGGAGTTCGTCTTTCATATCAAGTACTGTTGTACCATCTACGGTTGAGGTTACCTCGTAGCCTTCAAATTCAAGCAGCATTTCCATAGCATCAACAATGCCGGGGTCATCATCTGCAATCATGATTTTCTTGTTCTTTGTATCCATCTTAGGCGTAAGGGCTTGGTTAAACCCTCTGAAATTAGCTGTGATAAACTTACCTGAATTGTAAACTATCTAACAATGATTAACTGTTAGCATCATCTACAGGTAATGCAAAGCAAAAAGTAGACCCTTTGCCTTCAATGCTGTTTACCCACATTCTGCCGCCTTCACGCTTGATAATTTCTGACGAGATGTATAATCCCAACCCCAAACCGGGGAAAGTATGCTGCTTGTTCCCACTTACGCGGTAAAATTGCTCAAATACCCGGTCCTTCTTGTCTTCGGGTATCCCGATACCAAAATCCTGCACACAAACAATCACCTCATTGTTTTCGCGGCGAGTGTTGATGATGATGGAATCGGTATGAGGCGAATATTTGATAGCATTTGTAATAAAGTTGGTAATAACCTGGCTTACACGATCTTTGTCTGAATAAATACGGCCAGTTGGGGTAAAGTTTTGGATAAGCTTATGTTTTTGAGTAGTGTGCTGCAGGTCTTCAACAGTTTCCTGCAGGGTTTCATTAAAATCGAACCATGTTTTATTGAACTGTAGCCTGCCCGAGTTAATCTTGGTAACATCAAGCAAATCACCTATGAGGTTTGTTAGCCGGTTGATCTGGGCATCCATTCTAAGCACCATTTCGGCCTTTTTATGTTCTCCTTCTTTGGCAAGCATAGCGCCCAATACCTGGGCATATGCTTTTATGCTGGTAACAGGAGTTTTCAATTCATGACTTGCAATACCTAAAAAATCGTCTTTTTGACGCTGAAGTTGTTTCTGCTCATCAATATCTGTATTAGTGCCAAACCATTTAATGATCTTACCGTCAATTATGAAAGGTAAAGCCCTGGACAAATGCCACTTGTAGTTTTGATCTTTATCTTTTAATCTAAATTCACATTGGTAAACATTACCCGTCTTCACTGCATAGTTCCAAGCCTCAACACAAGCATCCCTATCATCAGGATGAATAGCATTGAGCCAGGATTCTGCTATTTCATTTGCTTGGGCACCAAAATAATCTACAGCACGTTGATTAAAGTAGTCGACCTGACCATCCGTGCGGGCCGTCCAAAGTTGCACCGGCATAAAACCAGTAACAAACTCAAACTGCCTGATCTGGTTATTCAATTCCCTGTTACGTAATTTCACTTCGCTTTCGGCAAGTGTTTTATCGGTAACATCGGTACAGGCACCTATGTACCCGGTAAATTCCCCCTGCTCATTATATTGCGGATTGCCGGTGGCTATACACCATCTTATTTCACCATCCCGGCGTGTGATCCTAAAATCAACTTCATAGAACCGGCGGGCATTTAAATCGGCTAAGAACTTTTCACCGGCCCTGGTTCTGTCTTCTTCTAAAAGTGCGTTGATCCACCCTGCGCCCATATTATCCTCATATTTAATACCAGTCCAATCAACCCAGGTTTGATTTACGTAAGTAATATTACCTTGAGCATCGGCCATCCAAAGTACTGTTGGCGATGCATTAGTGATGTTTTTAAGCAATCTTTCACTATCAGTAAGGGCTTTTTTATCGGCAATTTCCCTTCGCAGATCCCTTGCAATTGAAGCCCGGCCCTGTGGCAAGCCGGTTACAGCGTCATAAACCAGCATGGTGGTGCCGTACACAGGTATGGCTTCGCCGGTTTGGAAATGACGGTAAAGTACTTCACCGCTCCATTTACCATGCTTCATTAAAATTGGATTTACTTTGTCCCTCAGCTTATCAAGCTCATCAGGCATTAAATATTCGCTGTTGTGCCTCCTGTGCTCGTTGGCGCCTTTGATACCCAACATTTTTCGCCCGGCGGTATTTACGTAAGTTACATTACCATCAAGGTTGGATAGGCTTACAAAATCTGAGCTATGGTTAATAAGCGACAATAATTTATACTGTTCATTTCTTGCCGCTTTTTCAGGGCGCAGGTCTCGGGCTACGGATGCCATACCAATAGGCAAGCCATTTAACGGATCATCGATTCTGAAACAGTTAACGTAAACCGGAATATTTTCTCCTGTCTTAAAATGCCGGTAGTGCATTTCACCTTCCCACTTACCATACTGCTGTACCGCGGGGTTTATCTCATTATTTACTTTGTCTGCTTCATGATCTGCAAAATATTCAACGCCGGGTTTTAAAGCTTCTTTTGTACTCCCAATACCTAATATAGTGTAGGCTGTTTTATTGATATAGGTTACAGAACCATCCATGCTGCCTACTGCAACCACGTCGGCTGTTTTATCAATCAGTGCAATCAGTTTTTGTTGTTCTTGTTTATCTAATATTTCGCGGGTTATATCCTGTACGGTACCTGCAAAGCGGATAGGCTCATGATTATCGTTAAAGTAAGCCCTACCTTTTAGGTGGATCCAATATTTCAGGTGTCCTGTGTCATCAACGGTGCGGACGATTATATCATAATTTCCATTGCTTACAGGATCATAAGCCTGCATTACTGCCGTTCGCAAGCGTTGCTCATCTTCCGGGTGGACAAATTTCAACAGATCATCATACTTTATTTCATCGTCTTTTCGAAAACCGCAAAGTTCTTTACAGCGGTCGTCCCATGTTGCGGTTTGTAATCTGGGGTTTAAATCCCAGGTACCCAGTTCGGCAGCTTGCAAGGCAAATTGAGCACGCTGTTCACTTTCAACCAGCTTTTTACGGGTGTTAACCAGTTCGGTAACATCTGTTGCTGTATTCAACACGCCCCAAATTTCACCCTCGGCATTCTGTAATGGTTTAAAAGTAAAGTCGAAGTAAAATTCTTCAAGTTTATCGTCAACCATAACATCAACCTTTTGCTCTTTCCACTTATAAGCCGTACCGTTATAGTATACATTTGATAATATTGCATGAAAACCCGGCTCTTTGAATTCGGGCAGCAGATTAAAGTAATTATGCCCAATAACATCATCGCCCTTCCCCCATATATCTATCATGGCTTTATTAGCAATCCTGATCTCCATTGTTTCGCCAATATATAATGCTACCGGGGTAGGAGATTCCCTGATCAGCATACGAAAAATATCTTCGTTTAATTGTTGACGAATGCCGGCGTCGTTATTCATTATATAAATAATATTTATAAATATAGGCTATAATAATTAAGATCAAAATCTCAATTCATACCTCATAATTTTCAATTAATGAAGTATGCCGTTATATTAACATAGCTGCAGTTATTGATAAAAAGGGGTTACAGAAGCGTATACCTGGTTTTTAAACAGTGATACCTGTATAAATGTTTAAATCTGTTTTTGGAGAATTTGATGGTATGGGATTCAATGGTTTGTATAATCAGGAGAGTTACTTGTATTAATAGTGCGGTAATTTCACCACGTTTTTTGTTTTTTTACTTCACAAAATCAATTATACCAAAACAATTTTATAAGTATTACTATTACCATACCAATAAAACAAAATCCTGTATACTTGATGGTTGTGGTATACGGGTAGTTTAAACAGATTGGATTTATTATGACCAAATTGCATAAAAAACAGCAGCTTATAACGTTTGATCAATTGCCCAAAACTCCTACCGGTATTACCGGTTTAGATGAAATAACGGGCGGTGGTTTACCTAATGGAAGACCAACGCTGATATGTGGGGAAGCGGGTTGTGGTAAAACACTTATGTCCCTTGAGTTTATCGTGAGGGGTGCTACTGAGTTTAATGAGCCCGGTGTATTTATGGCTTTTGAAGAAAAAGCAGATGAACTGGCTTCAAACGTAGCATCGCTGGGCTTTGATTTACTTAAACTCCAGGATGATAAGAAATTAAGACTTGATCATGTGCATATAGATCGAAGCGAGATTGAGGAGACGGGCGAATATGACCTGGAAGGTTTGTTTATCCGCTTAGGCTTCGCTATTGATAGCATCGGGGCAAAAAGAGTAGTACTGGATACTCTTGAAAATCTTTTTTCGGGTTTATCAAACCAAACTATATTGAGGGCCGAGCTTAGAAGGCTTTTTGCTTTTTTAAAGGAAAAAGGTGTAACTGCTATTATAACCGGCGAAAAAGGTGACGGCTCTTCATTAACCCGGCAGGGGCTTGAAGAATACGTTTCAGATTGTGTGATCCTGCTTGATCACAGGGTTATAAATCAGATCTCAACCCGTCGTTTGCGCGTGGTAAAATATCGCGGCACACAGCATGGTACCAACGAATATCCCTTTTTAATTGATGAAGATGGCATTTCTGTACTTCCGGTCACATCTTTAAGCCTGGAAAAAGAAGTCTCATCCGAACGAATTTCATCGGGGATACCCTCTCTTGACAGCATGTTTGGAGGCAAAGGTTTTTTTCAGGGCAGCAGTATCCTCGTTTCGGGCACGGCGGGTACCGGTAAAACAAGCATTGCGGCCAGCTTTGCCAATGAGGTTTGCGGCAACAAAAAGAGGTGCCTTTATTTTGCGTTCGAGGAGGCACCTAAGCAGATACTTCGCAACATGAAATCAATCAATCTCGACCTGCAAAAACACATTGACAACGGCTTGCTTGAGTTTCATGCCTCGCGTCCTACGCTTTACGGTATTGAAATGCACCTCGTTGCTATTTACAAGATCATTAAAAGATTTAAGCCCGCAGCGGTGATCCTCGACCCGATTACAAACCTCATTACGGTGGGTTCGGTAAGTGAAGTAAAATCGATGCTGATAAGGCTGATAGATTTTTTACAGGACGAACAGATCACGGTTATGTTTACCGCACTTAGTTTAAATACGGTAGTAAGCGAACAAACCGACGAAGGCGTGTCGTCGTTAGTTGATACCTGGCTGCTCGTAAGGGATATTGAATCGAATGGTGAACGTAACCGGGGGTTATACATTATGAAGTCGCGTGGGATGAGTCATTCAAACCAGGTACGCGAGTTTACCATTACCGATAAGGGGTTAAGCCTGGTTGATGTTTATCTTGGCCCCGATGGCGTGCTCACAGGATCGGCAAGGGAAGCACAAAAATTAAGGGAAAAAACAGGCGTGGCACTAAGAGAGTTTGCTATATCCCGTAAAGATAAAGAGATATTGCGCCGGCGTATGATGCTTGAATCAAAAATTGCAAGCTTGCAGGCCGAATTTGAATCGACAGAGGAGGAATTGAACAAAATATACCTGGAAGAAGAGTTGAAACAGAATATTATAGAAAGAAACCGCCAGGAGATAACCGACATCCGCCGAGGAAATGCGGATACGCATAAAAGTAAATCAAAAAGTAAAAAATAATGGAACTGGATGAAGTTATAAAATATGAGTTAAGGCTGTATGTGGCGGGCAAAACTGCTAAATCAGTTACCGCGCTCACCAACCTAAAAAAATATTGTGAAGAACATTTAAAAGGTCAGTATGTTATTGAAGTAATTGACTTGCTGCAGCAGCCTCAACTGGCCGAAGGGGATCAAATATTTGCAATTCCCACGCTGGTAAGAAAAGTACCTGAACCGATTCGCAAAATAATAGGCGACTTGAGCAACGAGGAAAAAGTTTTGGTTGGATTGAATATAATACCAGTAAGTAAATAGTTACATGACCGAGCAAAGCCAATTGCCTTTAGATCAAGGAGAAAACCAGTTTTTTCGATTGCGTTTATTTGTAATTGGGGCGTCGCCCAATTCTGTCAGGGCAATAGCCAACTTAAAAATTATTTGTGAGCAATATCTTAAGCCTAATTACGAGTTGGAGATAATCGACGTTTATCAGCAACCACTTATTGCCGAAAAAGAACAGATCATAGCATTGCCTTTACTTATTAAAAAATCTCCCGGCATCGAACGCAAGCTTATCGGAGATATGTCAAACACAGACAAAGTTTTAAAAGGACTGGGAATACTTACAGAAAGCTAATTATGGAGCCGGACAAACTTACATATGAGCAGTTGCTTGCGGAAAACAATAAGCTTCGTTATCAGTTAGAAGAAGCTACCGACACCATTTCTGCTATTCGTAATGGTCAGGTTGATGCCTTTATAGTTAAAGATGATGAAGGCCACCAGCTTTATACACTGAAAACGGCCGATCAAACCTACCGCGTTTTCATTGAAAAAATGAACGAAGGAGCGGTTACGTTGAATGGTGAGGGTACTATATTATATAGCAATTCGAGCTTTGCGGCTATGGTTGATGAACCGTTGGAAAAAGTGATCGGCCTGAATTTTGAAATTTTTGTAGCCGAAGTTTCCGTTGAGAAGTATAAGCAGATAATCAGGGATGGCTGGAATGCCGATTGCAAGGGCGAGGTTTTGTTATCAAATCGGGATGGTAAACTAACGCCGTGTTTATTATCATGTACCACGCTTGACCTTGATGAAGGAACGGCGTTGAGTTTGATCCTGACCGATTTGACTGCTCAAAAGGAAACCGAGTGGGAACTGAAGATTAAAAATGATCAGCTGGAAGAAGCCCAGAATATTGCCGAAAGGCTGAATAATGATCTGGAAGATACTGTAAGGGAGCGTACCAATGATCTGCTTATCAGCCGGGAACATTTTAAGCTGCTGGCTAATAACATTACTCAAATGACCTGGACAAATTTGCCGGGTGGCGAAGTTGATTTTTATAATCAGCGCTGGTTTGATTATACGGGCAGGCGATATGGAGAAACAGCAGGCTGGGGCTGGCAACAGATTGTACACCCCGATGATCTGCAAAAAACAATGAGTGCTTACCTCGAATCTTTGCAAAGCGGGAGTATTTTTGAACTGGAAAATAGGTATCTCCGATGGGATAATACTTATCGCTGGCACCTTAACCGGGCAGTGCCGCTAAGAGATGATAACGGAGAAATTCTTTTTTGGGTAGGTACCGCGACGGATATCGAAGAACAAAAAAAGCAGCTTGATTTGAAGGATGAGTTTATTGGTGTGGCCAGCCATGAACTTAAAACACCTTTAACCAGTTTAAAAGGTTATTTGCAGCTTATTTCGGCTTATAAAAAAGAGGAAGTACCCTCAATAGTAAAACAATATATTGAAAAGGCCGGGACTGCTTTAAATAAGCTTCAGCGTTTGGTTAACGATTTGCTTGATGTAAGCAAGATTCATGCGGGAGGGCTTGAATATGCCATGGCGAAAGTAAATCTTCGTGACCTGGTAGCGTCAACTTTAGAAAACGCCATCCACCTATACCCTGAATTTAATTTTATCAATAAATCGGAAAATGATTTTTTTATAGAGGGAAATGCCGGGCGACTGGAACAGGTACTCGTAAATTTCATTAACAACTCTGTAAAATATTCAACCGAGAATAAAAATATCATTATTGAAACCCGGAATATAAACGGAAAAGTGCGTGTATCAGTAACGGACTTTGGCATCGGATTGTCGGCCGCACAGATCGAGCATATTTTTGAGCGGTTTTATCGTGTAGAGGATAAAAAGTTTATGACGAGCGGCCTTGGCATGGGGCTTTATATCTCGGCTGAGATCATTAATAATCATAACGGTGCTATAGGGGTTGAAAGCGAGCTTGGCAAAGGCGCTACTTTTTATTTTGAACTGCATTTGCTTGAAAATTAAACATTGTTAATTTCGGTTCAAAATTGCAGTTGACATAAATACTTCTGATATTGGTTAGAAAGCCATCTTATATAGAAAAATAAATATGTCTGCCGAAAACGAAAATATATCCCTTACAAATGAGCCTGATGGTGTAACCACCATTTGTTTTTATCATCCGGCACAAAACTCCCTGCCCTCGGCGCTGTTAAAACAACTTACCAATGCGGTATTCAGTGCCGGTAATAACCCGGAAACAAAAGTCATTGTTTTAAAGAGCGCGGGAGATCGTACTTTTTGCGCAGGTGCAAGCTTTGACGAACTGTTGCAAATTAAGGATAGGGAAGCCGGGGCTTTATTTTTTGAAGGGTTTTCCAACGTGATTAGTGCCTGCCGCAAATGTCCTAAAATAATAATTGCGAGGGTGCAGGGTAAAGCAGTTGGAGGAGGGGTTGGACTTGCCGCCGCTGCTGATTATTGCCTGGCCAGCGAGGCGGCATCAATAAAGTTAAGCGAGCTTACCATAGGTATTGGCCCCTTTGTGATAGCCCCCGCTGTGATCCGTAAAATAGGGTTATCGGCATTTTCCCAACTCACGATCAGGGCTTCAGATTTTCAAACTGCCCAATGGGCAAAACAAAATGGCTTGTATAATGAGGTTTATGAAGATACCCCAAGCCTTGATGCCGCTGTATATGAGCTTACTCAAAAATTAGCTTCATATAACCCGGCAGCACTTGCAGGCTTAAAACAAGTGCTTTGGGAAGGAACTGCTAATTGGGATGATTTGCTTAAACAACGTGCGGCTATAAGCGGTGAATTGGTTTTATCGGAATTTACGCAACAGGCATTACATTCTTTTTTTAAGGATAGATCAAAGTAACATTTGAGCAATGATTTCCGGCATTTTCACACAATACATCAGCTACTTGTCATTTTTAGCGGGTTTTAACATTGTGCATTTGAATAGTATTGGTTAAACCATGTGGCTATTTTATACTGGCATAGTTACTTCTTATTATAAGAAAGCCTCCGGCAATACGGAGGCTTTATACTTTACCAGTGCCTGCAGTAACGATGAACACGGTAGTGCCTTTGATAGTATACTGGCGCGTCATAATATCTTGTTGCGTAATAGCGCGGACGACCATAATAAACAGGACGGTCATAATAGACGTCTCTGCCATAGTAAACAGGAGTTCCGTAATATCCGCTTGTGTAAACTACCCTATGATAAGGACGGCCAAAATGTGCGCTTATACTTATGCTTTGAGCTTTTGCAAGTTGAAATGAAAACATCACCACAAACGCTATTATTGAAAATCGGATAAATTTCATGGTCATAAATTTTAGTTAATACCTCAATTGTAATACATAATTATGACTGGCGATGGTTGAGTTGGTTTAATTAAAATTTTATATTTTTAAACATGTATTACTTTGTTTTTTCTGCTATAGTTATCATTATCATAGCCGGAGTGCTTTATATTAAGTCATATTATGATAAATTACGCTGGGCAAAAAGTCGGCTGATAAAAATACAGGAGAAGTGGGGCCAACCTGTTAACGCCCGCCGAAACTTTGACTTAATAAAGATTTACCTGGATTCGGCAGATAGTAAAAACAAGCTTTCGGCTCAAACAGCTGACGATCTTGACCTGATAAGTGTTTTCAATTATATCGACAGAACAAACAGTAAGCCCGGCAAACAATACCTGTTTAATTTAGTACATCACCCCACAACCGATCTTGATGTTTTGCATGACCTTGATAATGATATTGAGGATCTTAATATGGATATACCCGGCCGCGAACTGCTTGAAGTGGAATTGTCAAAACTTAACCACCCCGATGCTTATTTTATAGCCGATCTTTTTCTCAAGACACACGCACCAGTATTTGCATCGGTAATTAATTTTTATATAAAGGTTTCACCTTTTCTGATCCTAGCTGCGTTATTATCGCTGATTGTTATTCCTAACATTTTCAGCTTTATCTTTTTGCTATTGTTGTTTGCGTACAACATTGTTATTTACTTCAGCAACCGCAAGGCTATTTCAGGGTGTACCAAGTCGTTACCACAATTGCTGGTTATGCATAAAGTTGCAGTGGCGTTAGTTAAAAGCGGAAAATTTGGTCAGGTACCCGAGGTAAAGCAGTCTCTGACCAGCCTAAGGGGTTTAAAACGAGCGCTTAAGTTTGTAAATATAGAAAGTGGCTTCGTGAACAGTAAAAGTGATATTGCTTACGCAGTCTTCCATTTGTTTAAACTGCTTTTTGTGATTGAGCCCAATACTTATATATCATCATTAAAACAAGTCAGTAAATACCGCGACGATATTAAAGAAGTGTATAAATTTATTGGCCGGGCCGATACGCTGATAGCCATACAATCGGTACGCGACGGTATGCCTTTTTTTTCAAAGCCCGCGTTTACGGGTGCTGATGGCAAAATAGAGATTACCGAACTTTTTCACCCATTGGTAGCTAACTGTGTAACCAATTCCCTTTATACAACTGATGCGGACAGGGGGGCATTGATCACTGGGTCAAACATGTCTGGCAAAACTACATTTATTAAAGCGCTGGCATTAAATACGCTACTGTCGCAAACCATATTTACAAGTTGTGCAAAGGCCTATAAGGCTCCTTTTCTCAAAATACAAACCAGCATCAAAACCAGCGATAACATAGATGAGCACAAGAGTTATTTCCAGGCACAGGCCTTAGCTATTTTAAATATCATCGATGGCAGTTCTCAGAAAGAAGATGTAAAAAGCCTGGTGATCATCGATGAGATTTTCAGGGGTACCAATACCATCGAACGTATAGCGGCGGCTAAGTCTGTGCTTTCGTACATTACCGCTAACCAAAATTTTGTTTTTGTATCAACCCATGACCTTGAGCTGGCCGAACTGCTCGACGAAGATTTTGTTGTATATTCCTTTTCAGAATCAAAAGATGGGCGCATACTGGTATTTGACTATATCCTGAAGCAAGGCCTGCTTAAAAACACTAACGGAATCGCCATACTCAAATCCATGGGATATCCAGAACGTGTTATCGATGAAGCTAATATTGTAAGCGAGCGGATGATGAATAAATATTTGGTTTAAGCATTACTGAAAAGATAGCTTTCTTATTCATATAAGCTCAACCTGTTTTTTAAATACCGCATATCTTCCTGTAATTTTTCCACCCGGTCAAGCAAGTGGGAGATAGCTTCAATGCCGGCTACGTTAATATCCAATTCGTACAGGCTCACCAGTTTTTCCAACTTTTGAAGCTCAGTTTGAGGGATGAAGACGATTTCATTAATGATGGTTACCTCAACCAGGCCCGCTTCATGTAAAGATGTAATGAACGTGTATTCAACATTATGATATACACAAAAATCGTTTGCTGCTATTAATTCTGCTGTTTTCATAATGATTTTAATTTAGGTTGAGGATTTTGCCAGTTCTTCAAATAATTGTTTCTGTTTTTCGGTGAGGTTGGTAGGAGTTTGGATATCATAGGTCAGGTACAGATCGCCAAATTCATTTTCTTTTTTGTAAACGGGCATACCTTTGCCTTTGAGCTTTACTTTAGTGCCGTTTTGAGTTTCGGGTTTTACTTTCACCTTAACTTTGCCGTTTAATGTATCGGCAGTTATTTCTCCACCTAAAACTGCAGTGTACAGGTCAAGTTTCAAGGTGGTGTACAAATTATTACCATCACGCTTAAAATTTGTATCAGGTGCAACATTAAACTGAATATACAGATCTCCGGCGGGACCGCCGTTTACACCCGGGGCTCCATGCCCGGCTATTTTGATAGTTTGCCCGTTTTCAATACCTGCGGGTATGGTTATCCGGATGTTTTTGCCATTGACAGTCAAGGTTTGCTTATGTGTTTCAAGAACGTCTTGAAGGTTTAAACTTAACGAGGCGTTATAGTCCTGCCCGCGGTATTTTGCCTGCCTGCCGCTACGTGCGCCTCCTGCACCGCCAAACATCGATTGAAAGAAATCTGAAAAATCGTCACTTCCAAACCCTTCGGCACTGCCAAATCCTTCGGCTCCGGTAAAGCCCCCATACCCACCAAAACCTCCCTGTGCGCCAGCCTGTTGGCGCGCCTGTTGTTCGTATGCTTCGCCATGCTGCCAGTTCTCGCCATATTTGTCGTATTTCTTTCGCTTTTCCGGGTCACTTAATACTTCATTTGCTTCGTTTAGCTGCTGGAATTTTTTGTGGGCATCTTCGTCGTTAGGGTTAAGATCGGGGTGATATTTGCGGGCCAGTTTACGGTAAGCATTTTTAATATCCTTTTCGGATGCATTTTTATCGAGCTCTAATACTTTGTAGTAATCTATAAAAGCCATGGCGGGATTTAATATAAACAGATGTGTTATTAACTACTAAATATACAGCTTGGTTTTAAAACTTATGGCTTTTTTAATGTCATTTGATAATAGTGCGCAGACTTTAAAAATATGGCTTATAACCTTTTATTTAAAGTTCGCAAATACTACCTTTGGCCTCCTTAAATTAATCATATGCCTGTAATAACCCAAGCTACCCTTACCGACGTACCCGAACTTAATGTTTTAGTAAACAGCGCTTACCGTGGTGAAAGCTCCAAACGGGGTTGGACAACTGAGGCCGACTTAATTGGTGGTGCCCGCATTGATGAAGAAACTCTGACGGGGTATATGAATGATGAAAATATCATCATTTTAAAGCATACTGATGAGGAAGGCAATATTACAGGTACTGTTTATCTTGAAGTCAGAACTCCAAAGTTGTATGTTGGCATGTTTAGTGTATCGCCATTTTTGCAGAATAAAGGTGTGGGCCGCGCGCTGATAGAAGAAGCTGAAGTTTACGCGCGTAAATATAACTGCAATACTTTGACTATGACGGTAATCAGCATCCGCTCCGAACTGATAAGCTGGTATGAGCGCCGCGGCTACAAGCCAACCGGCGAAATTCAGCCTTTTCATGCACATGGCCGTTTTGGGGATGCCAAGCAGCATATTGAGCTGATTGTAATGGAGAAGAGCGTTTAAGTCCTAAGTCAAAAGTTAAATTGGTATAATCGACTTAGGATTCAAGATTTAGGACTTAGAACTTCACAAATTCCAACACCTCACTGATCTTATCCGCCTGTTTAAAGTTTTTGTGCGTTAAAACGGTTTCGACATGTTCGTGTGCCCATGTTGTATGATAGGGTACGTGAACAGCATGCCCGCCAATGTTGATCACGGGCATTACATCTGATTTTAAGGAATTGCCGATCATCATAAACTCATCGGGATTGATGTCAAGATGTTTGATCAGCTTGATATAGTCATCCTCCTTTTTATCACTCATAATTTCGATATGGTGAAAGTAATGTGCGAGCCCTGATTTTTTGAGCTTCCGCTCCTGGTCAAGCAGATCGCCTTTGGTAGCTACCACCAGCCTGTAATGATCTTTTAATGAGGATAAAACATCTTCTACCTCGTTCAGTAACTCTATCGGTTGATTAAGCATATCCTTACCATATTGTATTATGGTTTCCACTACATCAACGCTGATATTTTTTTCAGAAATGCTCAATGCTGCTTCTATCATGCTGAGGATATAGCCTTTTATCCCGTAGCCATAAAGCGGGAGGTTATCAACCTCAACCTTGAAAAGCTCTTTGGAAATAGTGTGCTGTGGCGAAAAATTTTCGAGCAGGCTGCAAAACCTTTCTTCGGTGGCTTGAAAGTAAGGTTCATTTACCCAAAGGGTGTCGTCGGCATCAAAGGCAATTACTTTTAAGTTCATTTGAGTATCTGGTTTACCTGGTACAATAATAATACATCAGGTTGATTTTAGTAGTATAAGGCACCGTTATCCAGTAATAAATATTTAACATTTATTAACTATCAGGTTCAATTTAAACGATTTAAAAATAAAGTAAATTTGTATGCAACCTTATTTCAAAAGCTACGTCTCATAACTTAAATGGTCAAATTAACATTCGTTTAAATGGAAGAGATACTGCCACCCTTAAAAGAATTTATAGTTGATTATTGCAACAGGTATAAGATACATAAGGTTGATCCGCTCAGCCTGAGCCTCGATACCAGTATCGATCTTGATCTGGATATTTTTGACATTGAGATAGACCTTTTTCTCGCCGATTTTGCCGAACAGTTCAATATAGATCCATCTAAATTCAGTTGGTATAAATATGGCTATCCCAAAGGCTCAACCCGGGTAAAAGTTATTAAACTGATGTTTGGCTATAATACAACATGGGTTAAACAACTGGCCCAATACTGTTACACCCCCAAATTTAAAGTACGTAACCTGCAAGATGCCGTTAAAACGGGCAAATTGGTTTAATGATAAGATGTGCTTCTAATCAAAATCGATGAAATCAAGAAATAATCGGTAAAACCTCGCAATAAAAATCAGCGAAATCAACGTAATCAGAAATAATCGATAATAGTGTAAAATTTAAAATTAAAGATATTACAGGTAATGGAAAAGATGCTTTGCTATCTATATGAATATTGAAGTAGAAGATGTCGAATATAACTTAAAATGCGAAGCAGACCTCAATAATAATCAAACAAGAACTGTTATTATCCTTGTTGATGTTTATGATAAAAAACAAAACATAGGTGGATATAGTAAAGATTGTAAAGAGATTAATGCATTAGCAGACAAGCTCTATAGAGATATTTTAGTCTCCTTGGGAAGTAAATAAAGTACCGAAGTAAACAGCTTCAATCAGGGTTATGAAAATAAAAAAAGTCGCCAATAAAATTGACAACTTGCTTAAAAAAGTCATCCCTACTTTATAAATCTCGAACTATTTTCTATTTGATTTACGTTTATTTGCGGATTAAGACTTATAACCCCAAAGTAACTATAATATTCGGGCACCTTCGCCAGATAATATATAATGTTTTTTTTTGCAACTTGTTAAATGAAAGCAGTGATATGCTGTTATTCATTTCGCAAACTCTTCACCGGAGGCACCATGCCAGCCCTAATGGTTCGGAAACTTAAGGTAAATAATCCTATTAGCAGCATTCCAGCACCGCTGATAACAAATACCCACCAGCTGATAGCTACATGGTCGGCAAAGCCTTCCATCCATTTATTAACTGCGTACCATGCAATCGGCGTTACGACGATAAAAGCGAGTAAAATAAGCGATACCAGTTCGGTTGATAAGAGGATCACTATTTGCGCAACACTGGCACCAAATACTTTTCGTATACCAATTTCCTTTGTTCGTTGATTGGTGGTGTAAACGGCAAGACCTAACAACCCGAGGCAACTGATCAATATCGAGACACCTGTTGCCCAGTTGAGCAGGATTGAGGTGTGTTGTTCTTCGTCGTAAAATCTGGCTATCGTGTCATCATAAAAATGGCAATCGAAATCATCGTCGGGATAAACCTTCTTCCAGACCTTTTCCATATTTGTAATGGCGGTTTTCCACTCATTGCCGCCAGCGGTTTCTGGTTTCAAACTAACATGTAACGTCATCATTGGTCGGTGGTCCGGACTGCCCGAAAATAAAACTAACGGATGAATTGGGAAATGCAGCGACCATTGATAAAAATCAGTAACTACGCCAATAATAGTTACATTTCGGCCTTTGCCGCCACCGTATTTTAACTGCTCCCCAATAACATCATTGGGGTTAGTAAATCCTAATACTTTAGTATATGTATTGTTGATGATGATTCCTTTCCCCGTGTCGGCTTTACTTATGTTTCTGCCGGCAAGCAATTTTAGCTGGTATATATTGATGTAGTTTTCATCACCAGACTTAAATGTCACTTCATCTGTTATTATCTGTTTTTTTCCATCGTTGTAGGTGCCATGCAGCGAATTATATACATTAGCCGAAGGCGGGTCATTACCTAAACCCACAAGGGCAACCTGGGGCATCAACCTAAACTCGTTCAGCAGTACCTGGTTGCTGCTGGCCTTAGTGTTTTGCCAGGGTGTATTAATTAACAGGATGGCATCCTTTTTAAATCCGAGGTTTTTATGTAAGGCGTAATAAATCTGCCTGGTTACCAAAATAGTAGCCATTAATAAAAATTGGGCTATAACAAACTGCGAAACTGTAAGCGACTTACGGAGCCATGCGTTTCGCGTTTTATTACTATTGCCCTGCACCTGGTTTTTTAGCACCGACGCGGGCTTGTAGCCTGATAATACAATTGCGGGATAAAAACCCGACAAAATACTTATCACAATAGTTAAAATCAGCAGGAAGAACATTACATCCGGCCTTAGCATATTGGCATGAATATCCGGGGATATAACATCGGCAAACATTTTTAAAATAACTGGCGCAAGCAACACCGATATACATACCGCGAAGAAGGTTATAAGCAAGGTTTCACTTAAAAACTGGAACACTAACTGCATTCGGCTGCTCCCCAAAGTTTTGCGGATCCCAATTTCTTTTGCCCTTTGAGCGGCCTGGGCGGTAGTTAAATTTACATAATTGATACATGCGAGTAACAACAAAAAAATACCAATAGCCAATAAGCCGTAAAGTGTCGTTTTGCTCGCCGGCGATGAGAAGTTAAAAATATTGTAGTTGGGATTGAAGTGAATATCATCCAATGGCTGCAAAGTCAGATCCACTTTGTCTGTAAATCCTTTTACTCCGAAACCCGGCGGATTACTTTTATTGAAAATGGTATTGATCTGTTTTACAACCCGGGGCGCTGGGGTACCCGGTGCCAGTTTTACAAAGACCTCCGATGCCGAAGGGATGCGCTCCCAGGTGTTTATATGTAAATCATCAGAAAGACGTTTGTTAGTTGTAATTGTACTAATGGATATAAAGTCATGAAAGCTAAAGTCGGTATTTTCAGTAAGTGTTTCAACCACGCCGCTAACGGTTGTCTTGAGAGAATCATAGGTAACTACTTTACCAATCATTTGATAATATGATAACGACGGGAAGTAAAGCCTGGCTTGTTGGGATGTTAACACCACCTGGCCGGGCGCATCAAGCGCGTGTCGCGATGAGCCGGCAAGCCAGACATAATTAAAAATTTTAAAATATTGCTGATTAGCAAGTGTTATCCTGTCCAGGTCTCTAAACCGCTTTTGTGTATTTTTATCTTTGTCGATATAAACAAAATGAGGCCACAGAGTATATAGTGGCGTTATATTTTCTATTCCTGCAGCCTGGCTCTTAATCGCCTCGGCCAACGGGCCAGGTACACCACTCGAATAGTTTTTATGCCCCTGGAATGACATGTTCATGACAACGCGGTAAATCCGGTCACTGTCCTTGTGAAATTTATCAAACGTAAAATCGTAGTGTACAATAAAGTAAATGGCCAGGAAAGCACTTATACCGATGGATAAACCAATAATGTTTATCAGTGTAAATAGCTTATGCCTCCCAAATCCGCGGAATGCAATTTTAAAATAGTTTTTTATCATATGACTGCCGGTTAATGTGTCACGCGCCCACCCCGAAAGGCTTAGGTGGTTCAATATTAACGGCATAGTTCGGGTAAAACCTCCCAAGTTATAAGTTGGCATAACTTTTTGAAGGTGATTTTTATACTCCAGAGGGGTTTTACCGGTAAATTGCTTAAAAACACGATGGAAACTGCTTTGTGAATTAAAGCCCGACCCGTAGGCGAGGCCGAGCAGGGTGATATGGTCATATGAGGAATCCTGCATTTTAAGCGCAACCTCGCGGACACGGTATTCATTAATAAAATCATTGAAGCTTTTTTTGAAGACCGTATTAATGATCCGGGATAATTCATGCGTATGCAAGCCGAGCTTTTCAGCAAGCGAGCTCAGACTTAATTCTGCGTCACGGTAATATCCTTTCTCCTTAACTTCCATTTTTAACCAGGAACCTTTTTGTTTCAGATCTGCCGGTAATAATGGTTTTGCTTGATGATCATTTGCATCAATAATTTCTGCTTTTAAATGACTCTTGCCTGCAATCCAAATGATAATGGATATTAAAAGCAGGTATAGGGAATAGTAATAGTGTATGCTTAGCTCATAACGGTAATAAAAATAGTTAACAGCTGTAAACGGTATCCATAATAACCATAAGATAAGGACTCCGGCAAGTGAGCGATCCAACCAGCGTAACTCATTGCGGTAGCGGTCTCCCGCTTGAAATTGTTTTTCCTTGTAAAAACAATCAATTTGTACATAACAGAGAAATAAATAGACAGTAATTGACAGGAATGCCAATAATTGTAAGATTGAGTTAACGTTGTTGTAAATAACGTTACCCGTCTCAATGTTTTGTATTGCAGCAAATACCTGAGCACCCAATTCAGGCACCAAGGGGATGAAGTGCAGCAAATCCCTGCGTTTGAAGATATACCTGGGCCGGGTTATCTGACGCACGTAAAAGTAGATCAAAGGGCCAAAAGTAATTGGCAGCCAAATGTTCAGACGGTTCCATAATGGAATGCACGTCACAAGGCCAACATCAATTGTTAAAATCCGGATTATCCATAAAGCAACAGCGAACATTAAAATTGCCAACCAACGGTTTGCAGACTGGTTCTCCTTTGGGGATATCCATAAAAATAGAGATAGCGTTAAGCTGATAAATACAGCACCTAAAAACGCAATGTAATAAAATGTAAAATGGAGTGTAAAGGGCATCAAGTGAGTTTAGGTAGTTTATCGCTTTCTCAAACCTAAGAAAATATTAATACAAATTCAATGGGTTATTGATTAAAGCCAGGGCTCATGTAAAACATTTCTTTGTGCTAAACCAACATGTTTATCGGTTGTGAAGCCATAAAAAAAGTTGCCAATAAAATTGACAACTTGCCTAAAAAGGTGACCCCGGAGAGATTCGAACTCTCGACCCAATGATTAAGAGTCATTTGCTCTACCAGCTGAGCTACGGAGTCATATGTACCAGCTTTTGCCGGGTTGCAAATATGCAAATTATTTTCTTTTTCAGCAGGCTGAATTATTCATAGTTATCAATTATTTTAATCTGCTTATGTAAAATTATGGTTAGAGTAATAACCTCCTTTTCATCTTCCTGGTGTTCATTTCCTCCCCAGGGCTCGGGTAAAAAAAGTCAATTATAGCAACTTCATAACAAAATGTTGATTTTTTTGTTGGAATTTTAACAAAAGCTGCTTAAATTGTAAAACTTAACATCTATCTCTCATGAAAAAAAGAAAATTACTCAAAATTAACAAGCTGCTGTATGAAAGCGTTGTTAAAGATTTTATTGCCCAAAACGGCTTAAATGTTCAATATTCGTACACTAAAGATCATTTTTATCTATTTAGCGACGAATCTACTATTAATCAGCTTGAAACGCAGGCCTCCGGCTTTAACTTATTATAAGTTATAAATATAAAGGCCCGGTAGTATTATACTACCAGGCCTCATATACTCCTTGCCCGCTATTATACAACGGCGTATAAATCTTCCTGTTGTTTTTGCACTACGGGGCTGTTGATGTATTCATCGTAGGTCATGAGTTTGTCAATGTAACCACCTGGTGTTAACTCAATAATCCGATTGGCTACCGTTTCAACCAGTTCATGATCCCGTGAGGTGAACAGGATGGTCCCACGGAAATCTTTCATACCATTGTTAAGCGCTGTGATCGATTCCAGGTCGAGGTGGTTAGTTGGTTCATCAAACATCAGCAGGTTGGCTTGCTGCAGCATCATACGGCTAAACATGCAGCGCATTTTTTCACCACCCGATAGTACACTGCATTTTTTCATAACTTCTTCGCCCGAAAACAGCATCCGGCCTAAAAAGCCGCGGATAAACTGATCGTCTTTTTCGCCCGGTGAATATTCGCGCAGCCAGTCAATCAGGTTGTCGCTTTTGCCATCGAAGTATTCGCTGCTGTCGTTAGGGATATCAGCCGCGTTAATGGTTACACCCCATTTAAAGGTGCCTGTAAAATCTTTATCGCGGCCTGTTAAAATATTATAGAAAGCGGTAGTTGCCAAACTGTTTTGCGACAGGATGGAAATTTTATCGCCTTTGTTTACAGTGAAGGTGATGTTGTTGAACAGCACCTCACCATTAAGGGTTTTGCCCAGGTTTTCAACGGTCAGGATCTGATCGCCGGCTTCACGGCCCAGGTTATTGAATATAATACCCGGATATTTGCGGTTTGATGGCTGAATTTCATCCAGGTTGATTTTATCCAATGCTTTTTTACGGCTGGTTGCCTGTTTTGATTTGGACGCGTTAGCACTAAACCTGCGGATAAACTCCTGAAGCTCTTTAACTTTATCTTCGGCTTTCTTGTTTTGTTCGGCACGTTGTTTAAGGGCCAATTGGCTCGATTCGTACCAGAAGGTATAGTTACCGGTATAAATGGTCATTTTACCGAAATCAATATCTACTACGTGGGTACATACAGTATCCAGGAAGTGCCTGTCGTGAGATACTACCAGTACGATAGCTTCATATGACGCAAGGAAATCTTCCAGCCAGCTAATGGTATGGATGTCCAAATCGTTGGTAGGCTCATCCAGCAGCAGGATATCTGGTTTGCCAAAAAGTGCCTGGGCTAATAAAACACGTACTTTTTGGGTGTTATCAAGGTCTTTAACCAGTTGATAGTGAAATTCTTCTTTAATGCCGAGGTTGCTGAGCAGGGTAGCGGCATTGCTTTCAGCATTCCAGCCGTCCATTTCGGCAAAAAGGTTTTCCAATTCACCGGCACGTTCGCCGTCGGCATCGCTAAAATCTTCTTTAAGATAAATGGCATCTTTCTCCTTCATAATGGCATACATTTCCTTATGGCCCATCATTACGGTTTCAAGAACTGTGAATTCGTCAAAAGCATAATGGTTCTGGCTCAAAACAGCCATACGTTCGCCGGGAGTAAAGCTCACCGAGCCGCTGGTTGGGTCAACATCGCCCGAAAGAATTTTCAGGAATGTGGACTTACCCGCGCCATTGGCGCCAATAATACCATAACAGTTGCCCTGTGTAAATTTCAGGTTTACGTCTTCAAACAAAGTACGCTTACCATAACGTAAAGAAAGATTGGATACCGTGATCATGCTGCACCTCTAATTTGGCGCAAAAGTACGGTAAAATCTTCATTTTAACGATATATGGTGCTGATATTATGGATGGGGATTTTTTGAGCAGCAATTTTTCCCCATAAATTAAATCCATGGGTATACAATTACACAGAAATGATAATGGACGGTAAACTAAAAGTATGTTTAATACGTTTAATTGCTATATCTAACCAGTTATAATATAATGGTACAGCCTTTGACTAACATACAGTATAACAATTTATTTAAATTATTTAACAATGGTCATGGGAGCATTAATTATAGGTTTAATTATCATCAATGTGGTAATAGCCATCAACAATACACAAAAGCGCAAAGTATATTAAAAATATATTAATATATAAGTTTTAGGGCAACGCCCTATGCTTAGTTTAAAATATTAAATAAGCTTTGGGTTTCATGGTCGGCCAATTTTTGAAGCGGACCTGATGCCAGCATTTTCATCATCATGCTAAGCTCTGCGCCAATGGTGAATAAAATATCAGTATGGTCGTTATTGAAAGATAACGACCATTTTAGTTCCAGGTTAAACGGTGGTTTCTCGGCAGGTATAATCCTTATCAGCTGACCGGGCACACGCTCCTCAATTTTCAAAGCAAGCCTGGCCATATTCTGGATACTGAAACGGGCTTCATCCCGGGTGGATGTCCATTCCTGGATATTATCGGGCATCAATTGCCGGTGATTATTAAAATCGGCCAGGAAATCGTAAACCTCCGTTAAAGACTTGTTAATACTTATGGTACTGGTAAATATATTCATTACAGATGTGAGATATTAGATTTGAGATTTGAGATGAATTATAGCCAATCATCAATCAGCTCTTTCATCGAAATCAAAAACTCAGCAGTTTAACTTGCAGCCATTTCGCCCCAGGTTGATGGGTTTTCGCGCCACTGCTTGAGCAGGTTTACATCTTTTTCATTAATGAATTGATGTTCTTCCGCGTATTTAATAAGCGCGTTATAGTTTGACAGGGTTACGTATGGGCAGTTGGCCTGCTTAAAGTTTTCGTCGGCAATATCAAAGCCATAAGTAAATATAGCTGCCAGGCCCGCAACATCATAACCTGCTGTACGGAGCGCTTCAACAGCCTGCAGGCTGCTTTTACCGGTTGAAAGCAGATCTTCGATAACTACAACCCGCTTGCCTGATGTAGTAGCGGCATCGCCCTCAATCATGCTGCCTGTGCCATGCTCTTTAGGTTTTGAACGTACATAGATAAATGGAAGGCCTAATTCCTGGGCTACTAATGCACCTTGCGGTATACCTGCAGTTGCTACACCTGCAATGCAGCCAACCGACCCGAATTTATCCTGTATGGTTGCCACTAATTGCTGCCTGATGTAAGTGCGGATAGTTGGATGAGAAAGTGTAACGCGGTTATCGCAGTAAATTGGAGATTTCCAGCCCGATGCCCATGTAAAAGGATTATTGGGTTGTAATTTAATTGCTTTAATTTGCAGCAGGAATTCGGCTACTTGTTGTTCGATCTCATTATTAGTAAACATGGCTCAAAAATACAGAATTTATATTAACGAAAAGGTTATCCTGCTCACAGAATCTGAACCAAAGCATGCAGATAATTTTGAAAGGCTTGATGCAGAGACCTTTGACCTGAAAATTATATATACCTGGATCCTCGCTAATCCCAATAAATTGTTCTACATAAAAACAGCCAATGCTAAGGTGTATTTTAAAGCTGTTAAAAAGAATATTACACTTATTGAAGCGGCAGGCGGCCTGGTTATGAACACTAAGGGGCAATATTTATTCATTTATCGTAATGATAAATGGGATCTGCCCAAAGGCAAAATAGAAAAAGACGAAAAAGTGAAAGAAGCGGCAGTGCGCGAGGTAGAGGAGGAGTGCGGTATAAAAGTGAGCGAACTGGGAGAAAAAATTTGTAAAACATATCATGTATATGTAAACCGCGGCGAGGTAGTGCTTAAGAAAACGCATTGGTTTGCCATGACAAGTAAGGGTAAAGAAAAGCTGAAACCTCAAAAAGAAGAGGGTATTACCGATGTGCGCTGGTTTGAACATCACCATATTGAACCGATAATTGAAAACACCTTTCCATCTATTATGGATGTGTTGCACAAGGAAAAGCTGGTTACAAATAAGGTAATGCCTCTTTCGGAATAAACTGGCTTACATCGCCATTATAGCGGATGATTTCGCGCACAATGGTTGAACTGATGGATGAATAGCCTGGTTTGCTTACGATAAATATGCTTTCGATATCGGGTGCCAGCGAATGGTTCATCTGGGCGATCGCTTTTTCATACTCAAAGTCTGATACGGTACGGATCCCCCTGATCATGTAAGCGGCGCCTATGCTTTTGCAAAAATCGACAGTAAGGCCTTCATAAGCTATCACATGGATCCGTTCATCATGCGCGAAAACGGCCCTGATCATTTGTTCACGCTGTTCAACACTCAGCAACCCCTTTTTGCTGCTGTTCACGCCGATACCTATGTAAAGCTTATCAAAAAGCTCGACAGATCGTTTCACAATATCAACATGAGCTTTAGTGAGCGGATCAAATGAACCTGGAAAAAGGGCTGTCTTCATGCAGTAAAATTAATGAATAGTTGATTGGATTGTTTAAATGAACGATTGTTTTTTGCCTTTTATCAGCATTATTTAATGCGCGACTTTATATCTGACAAAATGCGCCATTCACCTCATCAACAAAATCAACACTAAACCAGCGAAGCCAACTGAGCATACTGCAAAAGCATAATTGTCTTGCCATCTTTTATTTCCCCGGTTTTTACCATTTGCAGGGCTTCGCTGAATGGCAGCTCTAAAACTTCAATATTTTCATTTTCGTGGGCGAGCCCGCCACCATCGCTAACTTTCATTTCTTTGGCATATTCGGCAACAAAAAAGTAAAGAATTTCGGTAACAGATCCCGGCGACATATAAGCTTCAAAAACCTTTTTAACATCGGTTATTTTGTAGCCGGTTTCTTCCTCTGTTTCCTTACGGATGCAATCTTCCGGATTATCCTTATCAAGCAAACCGGCACAACATTCAATCAGCATTCCGTCGGGGTTTCCGTTGATATAGGTTGGCAGCCTGAATTGCCTGGTTAATATTACAGATGACTGTGCTTTATTATAAAGCAAAATGGTTGCGCCGTTGCCGCGGTCATAAGCTTCACGGCTTTGCACAGCGGTATTACCGTCTTTTTCCGTAACCTCGTAAGTTACTTTTTTAAGGACGTACCAGTTATCTGATAAAATATCGGTATTAAGTATTTTGATTTGATTCATTTTTATTTGATCGTTTATGATTAATGATGATTATTTTTGAACGAAAATAGGATTAATAAAATGAACTTTCCAAAAAGAAAACAAAAAATAATTGAGCAGCTCAGTCTAAGCGGAGAGGTTGATATAAAGCAATTGGCTGCCGAACTAAACATTTCAGAAATTACAGCACGGCGCGACCTGAACCAATTGGCGGCCGATGGGATCCTTTACCGCACACATGGAGGTGCAACAAAAGTTAATCCTCATGAAAAGCCACATAGCTTTGTGAATAAAAGCGCTCAAAACGCAGCTGTTAAAGATGCCATTTGCCGCAGGGCCGCGTCACAAATTACCGACGGGGATATTATTTTTATGGATTGCGGGAGTACTGTTTTTAGGTTATGCCAGTTCATTAAAAACAAGAAGATAAAGGTGATAACAAATTCATTGCCTGTAGTATATGAGCTTCAGGATACCGCTGTGAGTGTTAATATAATAGGAGGGGAGCTGGATAAAGAGCGACAGGCTGTACATGGAACTACAGCTATTGAGCATATTCAAAAGTATAGGGCAACCAAAGCTTTTTTGGGTGTTGACGGTATTTCGGAAGCAGGATTGTTCGCCAATAGTGAACATGAAGCATCCATTACAACAGCCTTCGCTGCAAACAGCGCATTTACCTACATTCTGTGTGATGCCAGTAAAATAAGCAAGGAAACCTACCTTAATTTTGCAGGCTTAGATATCATCAACGCGATCATTACCGATGCAGATCCTGAGCGGTTAAATGGATTTAAAGAAAGCGGGATAGTTATTTTAACGGCAGGTATCTAAACCGGGTCTGAAAAACGAAAATGACGAATGCCCGTATTTTCTTTGTTCAACAAAAGCGGTATGATTACTCAAATTTTGCAGGGACTGGTGTTCAATAATTAAGAGGCCATCAGGTTTAAGCAGTTTTTTTTCAAAAATAACTTTTGGCAAATCGGGGATCCTGTTCAGATCATACGGCGGGTCGGCAAATATCAGATCGTATTGTTCCGTTTCAATATTCAGGTATTTAAATACATCTTCGCGGTAAGTTTTTATTTGTGTAAGCTTATGCTGCCGCGAGGTATCTTTAAGATAATTAACGCAATGAATACTTCTGTCGACAGATATAACTTCCGAAGCTCCGCGTGAAGCAAATTCAAGCGAGATATTGCCGGTGCCGCTAAACAGGTCAAGCACTTTAATGCCTTCAAACTCAATTTGGTTAAGCAGGATATTAAATAAAGCTTCTTTTGCCAAATCGGTTGTAGGACGAACAGGAAGATTTTTTGGCGGATTAAGCCTTAAGCCTTTTAAACTGCCTCCGATAATGCGCATAATGAAAGAGCCGCTATTGATAACACCCTGTGAGCTACAACCTCCGCGGGTAATTGTAACACCTGTAAATTATTGACTTCGGCCACTTTGAAAAATTCGGCCAGGCGACTTAGTCCTTTACTGTCGACATCAATGTTACCGCTTACATATAAGTTGGTATATTTAGCTTCGAGGTTAAGTTCATTAGCAACCAGCACGGTAAAGTAAACCAGTTCATCATCGCCAATAAAATCAAATGAGTTATAGAAACGCAGTTTGCCGGACGCAAAATGAGCTATCTCCACCTTTTCTTTTTCGATATTGAGGTAAAGGCAGTCGTTGCCGGGATTGTTTTGGGCAATGGCAGTTAACCAGCCTTTTGATGTAAAAACGGTATTATGGATGCCAAATTCTTCTGCGGCACTCACAATTGTTTCGCTGGTATTGTATACGATGACATTTTGTTTGTCTAATACCTGGGCTATAACTTTGCCGTCGTCTTTTACATTAAGGAAGCGGGCCAGGTTCGGCAGGCGCTCACCGCTAAACAATTCTGCCGGCACCAGCGTAAAGCTGTGAGCAGGTAAACCGATAATTATTTGCCCGTACTTGGCCGAAAGAAGGTCAAGCAATTCCTGCGGATCGCTTAGCTCATCAAACGGATAATTTTCGGCCCAGGCTATTAGCTTGCCGTTATTACTTATGGCGTACGAAAACGATTTGTCTTCAACCTGTATTAATAAAGTATAATCCTCAGTTTTATCTAAACTAAAGTTATCATCGTGGTAAGTATAATTGTGTTCGTTCATACCGGTTTTAACAAAAGTAATATTTTTTGGCAGATACAGTAATTACCGCGGTCCAAATTGGTATGCTGTTATAAAATACGGGTTAATATCATCAGGATGATAAATATCAAAATCGGCAACCCTACAGGCTTAGGATAATAATCATTATCCGGAAAATATCTCCTGAAAAAAAACTGGCTTAGAATCAAAGCACCAATCAGCCCAAAACCTATGTTAAGGCCTGCTACCGAAAGCATTGCTGTAACCTGCGCTGGTGTTGGCTGGCCGCCTTTGGCCGTTACATTCATAGCATCAACAACCTGTTGCAGATTGACGCCCGAATGCATGATAACAAAGTAGGAGAGATAAGAAAAAAATAATACAAAGGCCAGCACCGCCGGAACTGCCTTTCTGTAACCTGCATTGTATAAATTGATAACCAGCAGCACCCCGCCAAATATCAGGTTAAAAAACGAAAACCAAAATATCGCCCTTTTGGAGTAAATATCTACATAATCGTCTTCGCTGTATTTTTCGTCCTCTTTGTTTTCGTCAAATTCCATGGCTCAAATGTAAAACTAATCTTACTGAATTAAATTACTTATCATCATTTTTGCAGGGTGTTAAGTCCCGATCATATCCGCCAGTCATTTCCGCATGAGCCAACAGGCCAGCAAACGGAACTTTTTAGCAAGCTGCATGCCTTTTTAAAAAGTACCGAAGGCGACGAATGCTTTATTCTGAAAGGCTATGCCGGCACCGGTAAAACAACCATTGTGGGCGCGCTGGTAAAAGCGTTGAGGCATTATAATTATAAAGCAGTGCTGCTGGCCCCAACAGGCCGCGCCGCCAAGGTCATTACCAACTACTCCGGGCGTAAAGCTTTTACTATCCATAAACGCATCTACCGTAAAAAATCGGCCTTAACTATCGATGATGGTTTTGCCCTTGCCGATAACCTGTCCAGCGATACGCTTTTTATTGTTGATGAGGCCTCCATGATCTCGGATGAGGCCATGGGCAGCAATCACGTGTCGTTATTGCTTGATTTGCTGAGATATGTTTATAATGATAAAAACTGCAAGCTGATACTGGTAGGCGATACCGCACAGTTACCGCCTGTAGGGGCCGACGACAGCCCCGCGCTCGACGTGCAGCTTATGGGTGATAAATTTGGGCTGTCGATATTCAGTTATGAACTTACCGAGGTTTTGCGCCAGCAAAAGAATTCGGGTATCTTATATAATGCCACCAATATCCGCGATCTGATCCGTGAGGAGATGATAGAGATCCCTAAAATTGTAACCAAGGGGTTTAAAGATGTTTTCAGGATGACCGGTGAGCGATTGCCCGAAGGTTTGGAATATGCCTATCGCAAATACGGCTATGATCGTACACTTATCATTTGCCGCTCAAACAAAAATGCCAATTTGTACAACGGACAAATTCGAAACCGCATTTTATACCGGGAGGAAGAGCTTACCGGCGGCGATCAGATCATGATAGTAAAGAACAATTACTTTTGGCTGCAGGATAAAGATGAAAATAGTACCGCGTTTATTGCCAACGGCGATATTGCCCGTATAGTAAAAGTACGCCGCACCGAAGAGATGTATGGTTTTCGTTTTGCCGATGTGCAGCTGGAATTCATTGACTATGCCGAAGATCCAACCCTCGATTGTAAGGTTTTGCTTGATACGCTCTATGCCGATTCGCCCGCGTTAAGCCAGGATGATCAGAAACGGTTTTACCAGGAAGTAATTAAGGATTATGAACATTTACCTAATAAAAGGGCCATGCACAATGAGCTGAAGCTTAATCCTTATTACAATGCCTTGCAAATAAAATTTGCCTATGCCATTACCTGCCATAAAGCACAGGGTGGCCAATGGGATGCAGTTTTTGTTGATCAGGGGTATGTAACCGATGAGATGATCAATATGGATTTTTTGCGATGGTTTTATACCGCGCTCACCCGAGCTACCACCGAATTATTTTTGGTTAATTTTGATAGCAGGTTTTATAAATTAAAGGAAGAATAATCTTCAAAGATAAATTTACTTTTATCAATACAAACTATTGATAATTAGTATTTTAATTGTTAATATTAGCAATTAAAAACCGGCATCATGAACCTAAACTTAAAACTCGAAAGAAAAATCAAAACCAAACAATCAACCATTGGCGAACTATCAATAAATGGCGCCTTCGAATGTTTTATCCTGGAGGACGTAGATAGAGGGCTAAATAGCGGTATGAGCCTTGCCCAAATTGCATCAATAAAAATTAAAACGCAAACAGCCATCCCTACAGGAACTTATAATGTAGTCAAATTTTTCAGCCCCAAACACAACGAAAACCTGCCATTATTAGAGGATGTACCCGGTTTCGCCGGAATTGAGATCCATGTTGGCAATTTTGCCAGGGACACCGACGGCTGCCTTCTCCCTGGTGAAGATAAAGGCATTGATGCTGTTCTGCATAGTACAATGGCTACAGCTAAACTCAATACAAAGATTTTTGAGGCCCTTAAGGCAGGAGGTACCGTGACCATTGAGGTTGTTTAATATAGCAAATTATAAATGCTTGAAGGTGAAATGACGCATCTACGCCGTCATGCTGAGTGATTAAATCCATGAACTATGAAGGTGAGATGACAAAGAGGGACTGTCAGTCTGAGCCTGTCGAAGACTCGTGTGCAGAGGCCTGCCCTCCATACTTCGACGAGCTACCCATGACAAGATAAAAAATGTGGTTTTTCGCAGCAGATCAGCTTCGGGTGAAAACGAGCAGAACGATGCTGGGCGGTGCGGCTGCAGGGGGCATAGCAAGTTTTTGCAGAAGCGGAGGCATTGCGTGCGAATCGGGGCAAAATAATTGCAGCCCGCGGTTCTGTTCGTTTTGCAGGGTGAAGGCCGCGCCGATGGCTATGGGGCCAGGTTGTGCGCAAAGAAGCCTCTCTGCTGCAAGCCTTTTTGGTTACTTTTGTGGCGACAAAAGTAACTGGCCCCGCGCGGCCAAGAGCGCGACGATGTAAGTCAAATACTAATGAAGCCCGTTACCAGCCTATCGGGGATTGCTTCATTCCTTACAGCAATCATGTGACGCAGATGTCATTTTACCTTCAGAGGCCGCCGGATTTAATTTACTCAGTATGACACCCGTTTTTTAAGTTGCCATGGGTACATTGCCGAAGACTTGCGCGGGCAGGCCCGCCCGACAAACATCGACAAGCAGTATGACACCACTTTTTTGTCCTGTAAGAGAAGCCACCGGATAAACAAAGACCTGTTTAATATCCTAAAACGAATTAACCACCGGCAAGGTGATCCTGAACGTTGACCCCCGTCCTTCGGTGCTGGTAACGCTGATAATGCCTTTATGCTTTTCAATAATCTGGCGTACAATACTCAAACCAAGTCCGGTCGACTTTTCGCCGCGTAAACCGGCTCGGCCTGCTTTTGAAAATTGGTTAAAAATTTCCGGCAGCATATCGGCAGGGATGCCCAAGCCGTAATCCTGAACTTCAATAACTACCGTATCGTTTAGTTTAAGCAGGCGTACATCTACATTATCCTGATCTTTTGAAAATTTCGCCGCGTTACTGATCAGATTATCAATAACCCGATGAAATTTTTCATGGTTTATGAGCGCATGGGCAACACCTACCGAACTGCTGAACAGCACATTAACTTTATTGCCCAGCTGTAATTTCCATTCGCCCACTATGTTGTTAAGCCATTGGTTAAGCTCGGTATTTTGAGTTTCAATAACCGCTATGTTCTCGTTTCGGGCTGCCTCCAGTAAGTCATCAATAATACTCCGTGCTTTTACGCAGGATGCTTTGATCATATGGATGTTGTCTTGTGTTTCCTCATCTACCTCATCCAGTTCCATCATCATGGCAATTGATTCAACAGCAGCTATCGGGTTACGCAGGTCATGGGCAACCATACCCAACACCTGGTTTTTAAACTCGCTTGCTTTTTCAATTTCCGAGTTTTTTTCGCGAATCTCGATCACCTGAAGATAATAGTTGGCTTTGTAGGAAAAAAAGTACCTTGAGATAAAATAAAAGCCGGAAAGTAAGATAGCTGAGATCAACTGGTTATACAACATATCCGTAGCCGGCGTTTCACTGTAAAATAGCAGGGAAGTAAAAAAAAGCTCAACGGCAATAAGCAGCAATACGGTTTCATAGTATTCAAAAACAATTATCACGCTGATTAAGCTTAATGCGACAAGATATAAGGTGAGGGCATTACTCGGATTGGAGGTGGCTATAAAGCTGGAATACATGCCGCAAACAATAATATAAAGCGCAAACAAAAATACAAGCAATGACATGCCTGTTGTAGCTTTTTTATGGCTTTTGAAGCTAACGATAAAAAGGTTACTCGCTATCAGGAAAACGGGAGTTATAATAATAAAAACCCAGTTGCTGAAATTAAACTCGGGAAAGTTTTGAGCTTTGGTTAAGCTAATGGGGAATACAAGATAAAGGATACGGATAATTACATTAAGCAATAAAAATACTATACTGGCACCCCTTATGGCTACCAGGTTTTGGTAAGTATAATGCAAACGGTATTGCGACCGGTATTTTACCGGGAGACTGTTAAAAAAGAAATGGGTATTCAATTATATTTTATGGATTAAACAAAATTATGAAAATATTTATAAAAATTGTAACAGGAATGTGACAGTGCGTGGTTAACCCTTTTTACTGAATATTCGGTCAAAGAAGATATAAGCCTATTTTGTTGAACTTTGATTGTTTTTTTAAAAGGAATAAATCTAATTTACACATAAAACCAAAATCACATGTTACTGAAATCTCTTAAATCTATCGCAATTCTTATTACTGTATTAACAACTTTTTCCTGCAGAACTGTAGAAAGGGCTAATCAGAAAGAAATTAAGCCGTTTGTTGGTATTTGGAACGACACAACCAATCCCGGAAGTAAAGTGGTATTTAAATCAGACGGAAGCTTTTATAATATCGCAAAGGAAAATGAGAGGCAGATTGTTACGCACAGCGGTACTTTTAAAGTTTTATCAGATAACATTTATGTATTAACGATCACTGACGCGAGGCCTGACGCCACTTACGATCTGAAAGGCAGGCAGTACGCAAATTATACACTTTAGGTAGTGATAAAAAGACGATGAAGACAAGCGGAGTAGTTGACGGGCGAAATGGCGGAAAACCGCTTGCCTGGACTTGTAATCTGGTGAAAGTGGATAAACTCGATTAGTTAAACCTGCGCCGGCGTACTCCATCAGCACGGCGATATCTCATAATTATAAAAATACACATATACAGCAGGACTACAGCTATTGGTGATGTCTCATTTTTAAATATTAGCAACTTACTTTTATTATCTTTAGCTGAATAATTATGAATATTGTAGTGTGGATATTGCAGGCGATTCTTGCCGCCTTTTTTGTAATGCCTGGTGTTGGAAAGATCAGCGGAAGCAGAGAAAAACATATTGCTGACAAACATATTAAGCCTGATGGAAATTTGCTACCTATCCGTATTCTCGGCGTATTGGAGTTATTAGGGTGTTTGGGAATCATATTGCCGTGGTTAACCGGAATAGCGCCTATACTCACTCCTATAACAGCAATTGGCTATTGTTTGATCATGATAGCAGGCATTATCAACCATACAATTAAGAAGGAATATAAAATGTTACCGATGCTTCTTGCCGTTGGAATAATAGCCTTAATAGTCGCATATTGTAGATTTACCGCTTTAAATTCAAACTAAGACTCTACCCAACCATTAGCGTCATCATTCATTTGTTATTAGCCCAACAGATTTATTTAGCATGGCAAAACGACAATTTGCCCTGTAGTTTGTTAAACATGATAGTATCTAAATTGCTAATAATCATGGCAAAGTGTCATTGTGGTTTAATTTTAAATGACAATTTTTCACTATAGGTACGATGGCCGATAATTTGATTAACCATGAGTACTATGAATTTTAACAATTTTACCATAAAAGCTCAGGAAGCCGTACAAAAGGCGTCTGAAATTGCTGTTGGTAACCAACAGCAAGCAATCGAGACCGCGCATCTGCTTAAAGGCTTATTGCTGGTTGATGAAAACGTAATTACCTACTTATTAAAGAAATTAAATGTTAACCTGAACAGGTTAAACGATACCTTAGATGCGCAGATTGCATCCTTCCCCAAGGTAAGCGGCAGCAACGTGTACCTTTCGTCTGAAGCAAATTCGGCTTTACAAAAAGCTTCGGGATATTTAAAAGAATTTAAAGACGAATTTGTATCAGTTGAGCACGTGCTTTTAGGCATTTTAGCTGCGGGTGGTGCGGTAAGCAACATCCTGAAAGATTCGGGTGTTAATGAAAAGGATCTGAAAAAAGCTATTGTTGAACTCCGCGGCGATAGCAAAGTAACCGATCAAAACGCCGAAGCCACTTATAATGCCCTCAACAAATACGCCCGTAACCTGAATGAATACGCCGGTTCGGGCAAGTTGGACCCGGTTATAGGCCGCGACGATGAAATTCGCCGTGTTATCCAAATCCTTTCGCGCCGGACCAAAAACAACCCGATTTTGGTTGGTGAACCTGGTGTTGGTAAAACCGCTATCGCCGAAGGTATTGCTTTCAGGATTATCAAAGGCGACGTGCCTGAAAGCCTGAAAACCAAAGTTGTATACTCGTTGGATATGGGCGCACTCATTGCAGGCGCCAAATATAAGGGAGAGTTTGAAGAACGGTTGAAAGCCGTTGTAAAAGAGGTTACCCAAAGCGATGGAGAGATCATCCTTTTTATAGATGAGATCCATACGCTTGTAGGTGCAGGCGGGGGAGAAGGCGCTATGGATGCGGCCAATATCCTGAAACCTGCCCTTGCCCGTGGCGAGCTTCGTTCAATT
Source organism: Mucilaginibacter sp. R-33 (assembly GCF_049949235.1). NCBI lineage: Bacteria > Pseudomonadati > Bacteroidota > Sphingobacteriia > Sphingobacteriales > Sphingobacteriaceae > Mucilaginibacter > Mucilaginibacter sp. R-33. Next base: position 1,924,034 of record NZ_CP188089.1, on the reverse strand, counting down.
GGTGCTACAACCCTTAACGAGTATCAGAAGTACCTTGAAAAAGATAAAGCTTTGGAACGCCGTTTCCAGAAAGTGATGGTTGAAGAACCTGATGCTGCCGACGCCATATCTATTTTGCGCGGACTGAAAGAACGCTATGAAACCCACCACAAAGTGAGGATCAAAGACGAAGCGATCATCGCCTCTGTCGAAATGTCACAACGCTATATTTCCGACAGGTTTTTACCGGATAAAGCTATCGACCTGATGGATGAAGCCGCTTCAAAACTTCGCCTTGAAATGGATTCGGTACCGGAAGTGGTTGACGAACTGGAACGCCGCATCATGCAGCTTGAAATTGAGCGTGAAGCTATCAAACGTGAAAAAGACGACCGTAAGGTTGCCGAACTAAGTGAGGAAATAGCCAACCTGTCGCAACAGCGTGATTCATTACGTGCCAAATGGAAAGGCGAAAAAGACCTTGTTGACGGTATTAATACTAAGGTTGAGCTGATTGAAAACTATAAACTGGAAGCCGAACAGGCCGAACGTGCAGGCGATTACGGCAAGGTAGCGGAACTTCGCTACGGAACTATAGTTGAAGCCCAGGCCGAAGTTGAAAAGTTGAAAGCCGCCCTGCTTGAAAACCAAAGCGACAGCCGCATGCTGAAGGAAGAGGTTACCGCCGATGATATTGCCGGTGTAGTAAGCCGCTGGACAGGCATCCCGGTTAGCAAAATGATCCAGAGCGAACGTGAAAAACTGCTCAATCTTGAAGATGAACTGCACAAACGTGTGGCAGGACAGGAAGAAGCTATTGAGGCGATAAGTGATGCCATCCGCCGCAGCCGTGCAGGTTTGCAGGATAAACGCAGGCCAATAGGTTCGTTCATATTTTTAGGTACAACCGGTGTGGGTAAAACCGAACTGGCAAAAGCCCTGGCCGAATACCTGTTTAATGATGAAGGTGCGCTTGTGAGGATAGATATGAGTGAATACCAGGAACGCCATGCTGTTTCAAGGCTGATAGGAGCGCCTCCGGGCTATGTTGGGTATGATGAAGGCGGACAGTTAACGGAGGCCGTTCGTCGCAAGCCTTATAGTGTGGTTTTACTGGATGAAATTGAAAAAGCCCATCCCGATGTATTTAACATCCTGCTGCAGGTATTGGACGATGGCCGTTTAACTGATAATAAAGGCCGTGTGGTGAATTTTAAGAATACTATTATCATCATGACCTCTAACATCGGGTCAAACATCATCCAGGAAAACTTCCAGAACCTGGAGGACGAAAACCGCGATGAACTGATAGCAAAAACCAAGAATGAGCTGTTCAATTTGTTAAGGGCAACTATCCGTCCGGAGTTTTTAAACAGGATAGATGAGATCATCATGTTTACTCCGCTTAATCGTGATGAAATTCATGATATCGTTAAGCTGCAGTTTAAACAGGTACAGCAAACGCTTGCTGAAATGGGTGTAACTATCGAAGCATCCGATGAAGCCTTAGATTGGTTGGCCCAGTTAGGTTATGATCCTCAATTTGGTGCACGCCCGTTAAAACGCGTTATCCAGAAAAAGATCCTGAACGAGTTGAGTAAACAGATCCTGGCGGGTACAGTTGATAAAGACAGCGTTATTAAAATAGATATGTTTGATAACCAGTTTGTGTTCCTGAACTCGGCTAAAGAAGCTACGGAACCAGCTAAATAAGCTGTAGAAAAATAATTAAATGTAAAAAGGCTTCCCAATTTGAGAAGCCTTTTTTTATTAACAACCGGAGAATCTATTAAAACACTTCGGCCGCTTGTTTAGTTACCGATGCTAAGCTGACCCCCGTAAGCTGATCGGCAAAGGCTACGAAAGCCTTACTCTCAGATATACGATGTTGATTAGCGATCAGATTTTGCAAATTGATTTTTCCTATCACAAATTTATAATTACCTGAATAGTAGCGCTCATTGATATGCTCAAAGTTCAGCGCTTCAACCAGTTCCTCGTCATCATAACGCAGGTAAATGGTTAATTCAATGTTATTGGTAAAATTAAGGTCTGTTTTCTCTTTAGCTTTTTTGTATTCGTACTGGTAGTTATAGCGCAGCGCCGCAATATCCGACAGTACAGCCGAACCGGTAGGATGGCCGCCCGCGCCTTTCCCGAAAAAGAATTGCTGATCGGCAAAGGCAGCTTGTACAGTTACGCCATTATATTCATACTCAACGTTGTATAAAAACTCTTTGTCGTTTACAAACTTAGGTAATACAAACAGGGCAACGTTGCGGTCGTCAAGTTCTTTGGCTACCGGCACCAGTTTAATTTTGAGGTTCTTTTCGCGGGCATATTGCAAATCGGCAGCTGCAAGGTTCTGAATGCCCAGGTTAAATACCTCATCGGGCTGTACAACTACACCATAAGCGTGCGCTGCGGCAATAACCAGCTTGTATTTGGCGTCAAAACCACCAACATCACTGGTTGGGTCGGTTTCGGCAAAACCCAGGTCCTGGGCTTGTTTCAATGCGCTATCATAATCGAGCCCTTCAATAAAGCCTTTTGAAAGGATATAGTTTGATGAGCCATTGAAAATACCGCTGATTGAATGCAGTAGTTCATTATCATAATATTCTTCCAAATTGCGGATAATAGGGATACTACCGCAAACAGCGCCTTCATATAATAATGATGTGCCGTATTGATGCTGAATTTCGATCAGTTCGTCCAAATGCAGGGCGATCATTTTTTTACTTGCAGATACTACATTTTTGCCTGATTTTAATGCTCTTGAAACAATTTCAAAAGCAGCTTCGGTATCATTGATCAGTTCAACAATGGTATTGATCTCCGGGTTATTAAGCAGTTCTTCTTTGTCGGTAGTAAATAAATGTGCCGGTAAAGAACGTTTTTTATTAGGGTCTTTAATAGCAAATTTTACTATCTCGATATTTAAATGCTTTGTTTTGATGATATCATATAACCCCTGGCCAACAACTCCAAATCCGAAGAGGCCGATATTTAACTTTTTACTCATTACGCTGTACGTTGCAGTTCTATAATTTTTCCTTTCACATCGGTTTTAAAAAATGATGTGAATATTTTTGTTAATGCTTCTGTTTCAATTAAAAATCCATCGTGCCCATAAAACGAATCCAGCTCGGAAAAGGCAGCTTTTGGGATATGCCTGAACAGGTATTGCTGTTCTTCAACAGGGAATAAAACATCCGACGAGATGCCGATAACTAATGTTTTTGCCTTGATGAGGCTCAACGCTTTATCTACACCGTGACGGCCCCGGCCCACATTGTGTGAGTCCATCACTTTGGTCAGGTACCAATAACTATAGGCGTTAAAGCGGTTCACCAGCTTTTGCCCCTGGTAATTTTGGTACGATGAAGAACGGAAATTGTCCTGCACATCGTCGGCTTCTTCCTGCTGGGTAATGCCGTAAGTTTTATAAGTACGATAACTTAAAAGCGCGATACTGCGCGCAGCTTTTAAGCCTTTCTGACCGCCTTCGGGCGTATTGCTGTAAAAGGTACGATCTGTAGTGATAGCCAAACGTTGCGACTCGTTAAAGGCAATGCCCCATGGTGAATGCTTGGCATTAGTTGCTATCAGAATAAGATTTTTGATGCGCTCCGGCTCAATAATAGCCCATTCCATAGCCTGCTGGCCGCCTAATGAACCTCCAATTAATACACTGATATTATTAATGTTTAAATGCTGGGCAAGCAACTGGTGCGCTTTAACCATATCCCTTGTAGTAAACTGGGGATATGAAAGATAATATGGATGGCCGGTAACCGGGTTAATGCTCAACGGACTTGTAGTGCCGTAAGGAGAACCCAAAATATTGGCGCAAACTATAAAATGCTCTTCCGGGTTAAAAAAATACCCCTCGCCAATAAGCCCTTTCCACCAGTCAAATACATCGCTGTTGGCAGTAAGCGCATGGCAAACCCAAACAATGTTATTTTTTTCCTTATTTAACCGGCCATAAGTGTGAAAACCTATTTCTAAACCTTCAATTGTACGGCCCGATTCAAATTCAAAAGTATCAGTGTATTTAAATATCTCTGCGTTCATTCTGTTGTTTTGTTATTTCAGGTGCAACCGGTATTTCCGGCTGCAACCTGCAATAACGTTTACTATATCACTTAAAAAAACTATACATTATTAAACTAACTCACCCTCACCTTGCTTAATTTTTGCAAAAGCCTGCTCAAAATCAGCTTTAATATCGTCAATATGCTCAATACCAACAGCCACGCGCAATGAAGCTGGCGTAACACCGGCAGCCAATTGCTCTTCATCAGACAATTGCTGATGCGTAGTTGCCGATGGCTGAATGATGAGTGTTTTTGCGTCGCCAACATTGGCCAAATGGCTAACCAGTTTCAGGTTGTTGATCAATCGGCCGGCCTGCTCTTTACTCCCCTTAATCTCGAATGACAATACGCCACCGAAACCATTCTTTAAATATTTTTTAGCCAGCTCATGATATGGCGATGATTCCAGTCCCGGGTAATTTACGCTTGCCACCTGCGAATGCTGCTCCAGCCATTTAGCCAGTTGCAGGGCATTATCAACATGACGTTGCACGCGTAACGAAAGTGTTTCCAGTCCCTGAATGTTCAGCCATGAATTAAATGGAGCCTGCGACGGGCCGAAATCTCTCAAGCCTTCCACACGGGCACGAATAATAAACTGGATATTGCCAAACGGACCGCCAATGCCAAATACATCGTTAAATATCAACCCGTGGTACCCCTCAGATGGTTCAGTGAATTGCGGAAACTTACCGTTACCCCAATTGTAATTGCCTGCATCAATAATGACGCCGCCAATACTGGTACCATGCCCGCCAATCCATTTGGTGGTTGACTCAACAACCACATTAGCGCCATGTTCAATAGGGCGGAAGAGGTAACCACCGGCACCAAAAGTATTATCAACAATTAATGGCAGGTCATGTCTTTTGGCAACCTCGCTCACCTTTTCAAAATCGGCAATGGTAAAGCCCGGGTTACCAATGGTTTCCAGGAAAATGGCCTTTGTTTTATCATCAATAAGAGCCTCAATATTGGCCGCAGTATCATCTTTGGCAAAACGCACATCGATGCCCAGGCGTTTAAACGCTACTTTAAACTGGTTATAAGTACCGCCGTACAGGAAAGGAGAAGTCACAAAGTTATCACCTACCTGAAGGATGTTATTTAAAGCTATAAATTGTGAGGCCTGGCCGGATGCTGTTGCCAGCGCGGCCACACCGCCCTCTAACGCCGCGATGCGTTTTTCAAACACATCGGTAGTAGGGTTCATGATGCGGGTATAGATATTACCAAACTCCTTTAATGCAAATAGGTTTGCACCATGCTCGGCGCTGTTAAATACGTACGAAGTAGTTTGATAAATGGGTACAGCACGTGAACCTGTTGTTGGATCAACTTCCTGGCCGGCATGTAATTGTAAGGTTTCGAATTTTAAGGCAGACATAGTTGTAATTTTTTAATGTGTTTAATTTAGATTTTGAATGTTTAGATGGATTTGGAAAGCCGGTTTAAAAACAACCGGTTTAACAACACACTTTTTCAGAGAATGAAAACAGGAGCGTGCTAAGCATCAACAGCAGCAACACATACAAATACAGCCAATAGGGGAGCTAATATGTTGTACGTTACCGTTTAAAGTGTAAAAAGTGTTGCGTTGCGTAAATTTAATTAAACTTTTCATGGTTATAAATTTATATTCCCCGGTGTTATTTGCCGGGACAGGAATTGGCACCTTCTTCAACATTGAAGGGTTGCCAGCGGGTCATTGAGCCTGATCTCTCGCCGCTTCTTTATAAATCAAAACCCGAACTATGTTGCGGAGTATTGATCGACCTTGGTATTGATACCAAATAATGTTGCGAATATAAGGGATTGTGAGGTAATATACCAAATTTTATTTCTTTTTGAGGTGAAAGGCAAAAAGCGAAAGGTTAAAGGTTGATTCGAGAACAACTTTGGACTTAACAATTGCAGCTACCTTTCGCCTTTAACCTTTCTCCTTTCACCTCGATAATGCCTGCTCCATATCCGCTATTAAATCATCAATATGTTCCAGCCCAACTGAAACCCTTAGCAGGTTACGTGGTGTTTTGGTATCCGGGCCTTCAACTGTAGCCCTGTGTTCTATAAGGCTTTCCACGCCGCCAAGACTGGTGGCTTTGATAAATAGTTTTAGTTTGTTAATAATATTATGCGTATCATTCTCATCGCCCTTAATAGTAAAAGATAACATCCCGCCAAAAGCCAGCATCTGATCTTTAGCTATCTCATGTTGCGGGTGCGAAGGTAAGCCGGGGTACATTACCTGTTCAACGTGAGGGTGCTGTTCAAGATATTCGGCAAGTAATTGAGCGTTTTGTACATGGCCCTTTACGCGATATGGCAGGGTTTTGATGCTGCGTACCAAGTAATAACAATCCATAGGCGAGGGGATAGCGCCGCCCATTTCCTGCACCTGGCGGATTTTTGTCCACCAATCGTTGTTCTCTGCAGTAATCAAAACGCCGCCCATCAGGTCGCTGTGTCCGCCAAAATATTTAGTGGCTGAGTGCATAACCATATCCGCGCCTAACTCAATTGGTCGCTGGCACATAGGGGTGGCAAATGTATTATCGCACAAAACTTTAATGCCTTTTGCTTTGGCAATAGCAACCACCCTTTTAATATCGGTTATTTTAAGCAGGGGGTTCGATGGTGTTTCTATCCAGATCAAACCTGTTTCGGGCTTGATGTGCTGTTGTAAAACCCCGGTATCGTTTACATCAATAAAATCGAAGGTAAGGATGCCGGCAAAAAGGGTTTTAAGCTGATTACGTAAGCCGTGATACATATCATCAGGAGCGATAATATGCGTGCCCGGCTCCAATGATTGAAATGCCGACATTCCGGCCGCATTACCTGATGAAAAGGAAGCTGCTTCAACACCTCCCTCTAACTTAGCCAGCACATGCTCCAGTGCATGACGATTGGGGTTCGATGAGCGACTGTAAATATAACCTGCCGGGAAACCGCCATCCTCACCGCGCTCAAACGTGGTTGACATAATAATGGGTTGTATAACGGCCCTTGTTGCTTCATCAACATGGTTACCGGCGTGTATGGCTATAGTTTCAATTTTCATGGCATAATGTGTTATCGCCCAAAATAAACAAGAATATTTGTTATTAGCTGTAGCGTTTTTATATTTTTTATCGAATAAGTTTAAAAGCCAAACCGCATGAAAAAGTGCCTTATCTTCCTGTTTGTTATTATTGGGCTATCTGCCTGTAAAAAAGATGCCAATGATAGCGCTTATGACAAAAGCTATAAAGCATGGCAAAACTTTAAAGCCGAAAGTAAAAACTCCTATACTTATACCGTTAATGCCGGTTCAGTTTTTGGTTATGGCTCCGAAACCAAGATCACCGTTCAAAATGGCGTTGTTACAGCGAGGGATTTTTCATCGTATGTTTTGGAATATAAAACTGCAAATATGCCCCCTGTTAAAACTATCAGGGAACAATGGCATGAGGATAAAACTTCGTTAAACCAGCACAGTTCAGGTGCTGCATCAATAACCCTCGACCAAGTTTACCAGAAAGCAAAGAACGAATGGCTTGCGGCAGATAAGAAAACAAACACTATTTATTTTGAAACCAATAATGATGGCATGATATCAGGAGCCAGTTATGTACCTAATGGTTGCCAGGATGATTGCGCGATAGGCATCTCCATAAGCGAGATCAAGGCTCTGTAACTTTAATGTAATTTACCGTGAAATTTGGCCGATATGTGTCATAACGCATATTACTTTTGTGCTTTTTAGTACCTTTGACCAAATTTTTAATTGATGCATAATTCAGATAATTTACAGTTTTTACTTAACGATCCGAATTTATCTGCTGATTTAAAGCATATTGCTCAAAAAGTTCTTGACAAACAACGCATCACTTTTGATGAAGGCGTTTTGCTTTACGAGCAGGGCGAACTTGGCTATCTTGGCGCTTTAGCCAACTACATCCGCGAGGAACGCCACGGCGATAAAACTTATTTCAACCGTAATTTTCATATTGAGCCCACCAATCTTTGCGTTTACGACTGCAAATTTTGTTCGTACTCGCGGCTGCTGAAACAAAAGGCGGAAGGATGGGAGTACACCATGGATGAAATGTTCAACATGGTTACCAAGTATGATGGCGAACCGGTTACTGAGGTTCACATTGTAGGTGGTGTGCTGCCGCAATATGATGTGCCTTTTTACCAGGAACTTTTCGCCCGCATCCGCGCGCATCGCCCCGAGCTGCACATTAAAGCGCTTACCCCGGTTGAATATCACTACATCTTTAAAAAAGCCAAAATTGATTACGCCACAGGCATGCGCCTGATGCAGGAAGCAGGACTTGATTCTATCCCCGGCGGCGGCGCTGAAATTTTTGATCCTGAAATAAGGGACCAGATCTCGAAAGATAAATGTACTGCCGATCAGTGGCTGGCCATTCATGAAGAATGGCACAAGCTTGGCGGTCGTTCAAATGCCACGATGCTTTACGGGCATATTGAACAATATAAACACCGCGTTGACCACATGGAGCGTTTACGCCAACTGCAGGACAAAACAGGTGGTTTCCAAACTTTTATTCCGCTTAAGTTCCGTAATAAGGATAACCAGATGTCGCACGTACCCGAGGTTTCGGTAATTGAAGATCTGCGAAACTACGCAGTTGCCCGCATCTACCTGGATAACTTCGACCATATTAAAGCTTATTGGGCTATGATCAGTCGTACTACCGCACAGCTTTCGCTTAACTTCGGCGTTGACGACATTGATGGTACGCTTGATGATACCACCAAAATCTATTCAATGGCCGGCGCCGAAGAGCAGCATCCAGGTATGAGCACCAAGCAAGTGGTAGAGTTAATTAAACATGTAGGCCGCCAGCCTATTGAACGTGATACATTATATAATGTAGTAACGGATTATACCAACTTTGTGTTCGGCGACGAACCGAAACCACAGTATTACAAATTACCGGTAATTAATTAAGCTTTTTAAGCTGAAAGCCAAAGGCCGAAAGCTTAAAGCAAAGCAATAAATTTAGCATAGATAAAAGCAAAAAAGCTTTAAGCCTTCGGTTTTCAGCTTTGGGCTCAAGAAAATGGTACAAAAAACCTTATATATAGTACGCCACGGCCAAACTGAGTATAACAAACTTGGTATTATACAGGGCCGCGGTGTGGATACCGATTTAAATGACGAAGGTCGTAAACAAGCCCGCCAGTTTTTTGAGGCTTATAAAACTGTTCCGTTCGATAAAATTTATATATCGGCATTAAAGCGCACGCAGCAAAGTATCCAGCCTTTTATTGATCTGGGGATTCCCTATGAAAAGCTTCCGGGTTTGGATGAGCTGGCCTGGGGCATTCACGAAGGCCAGTCCCCAACTACTGATAATAAAGCTGCTTTTCTGCAGATTATGCGTGACTGGCTCGATGGTAAGCTCGACAGTAAATTTGAAGGTGGCGAAAGTCCGCTTGAGGTTGAGGTGCGCCAGCGCGAAGCCATGGAGGTGATCATGAGCCACCCCGACGAGAAAACGGTACTTATTTGTATGCATGGCCGCGCTTTACGCCTTTTGCTTTGTATCCTCACAGATAAACCCTTATCCGAAATGGATACCTTTCCGCACCAAAACCTGGTACTATATAAGGTAAACTACGATGGCCAAAAATTTGAAATAGTCGACTTTAATAACGCCGAACACCTCAAACATTCCGAAGAATAGAAATAGCGAATTTGTGAACAAGATCAGAATATCAGCAGTAAGCTACACTAATACCAAACCCTTTTTATACGGCATTCAACATACCGACATCATTAATAAAATTAACCTGAGCCTTGATATCCCGGCTGATTGTGCCCAAAAGCTCATCGACGATGTGGTTGATATTGGTCTGATCCCGGTTGCTGCAGCACTGAGTTTGCCGCAATGGGAAATTGTCTCTGATTACTGCATTGGTGCCGTAGGCGCGGTAAACTCTGTTTTCATTTTCAGCAATTGTGATATTAAGGATATAACCACTATCCAGCTTGATCCGCAATCACGCTCATCAAATAATCTTGCCCGTGTGCTGCTGAAAAACCATTGGTTGGTAAACCCCAAACAGGTAAGTAATGCGCCGGATTATGCTCAATCTGCAGATGAACAAACCGCCTTTGTACAAATAGGCGACCGCACCTTCGGCAAAAAACAACAATACAAATACGTTTACGATCTGGCCGAAGAATGGCAAAAAATGACCGGCCTGCCATTCACCTTTGCAGCCTGGATAGCTAATAAACCTATCCCTCAGGATTTTATGGATGAGTTTAACGAGTCGTTAAAGTACGGCCTTGATCATCGCGAAGATCTGTTTAAAGAACTGCCCATGCGCGATGATTTTGACCTGGTCGACTACCTGATGGTTAAAATAGATTATGATTTAACAGCGGATAAAAAGAAAGCCCTGTACCTGTTTCATGATTATATAAAAGCGTTGTAATCTCTGAACCGGGATTTGGGTGGATTTTTAAGATTACAGGATCAGAATTGTTTGGTTATGTAATCCAATAATCACATAAATCCCGGTTCGCGCAAAAACAATTCCCTTCTCAATTCCATTGCTTATCTTAAACACAAAAACGTTTATCTATGAGCAATACTCCCCAACTATTAAAAGGACAAGCAGCCCTCGTAACCGGTGCCGATAGCGGCATTGGTAAAGGTGTTGCATTGGCAATGGCTGCAGCCGGCGCCAAACTCCTAATTAACTACGCACATAATAAAACCGCTGCCGATGATGTTGTAAGCCAGATCAAAGCCACCGGCGGCGAGGCATTTGCATTTCAGGCCGATGTAAGCCACGAGGACGAAGTAAAAACCATGTTTGCCGAAATATTTAAGCAATATGGCACTATTGACATTTTGGTAAACAATGCCGGTTTGCAAAAAGATGCCAGATTTGTTGATATGACGCTCGACGACTGGAATAAAGTGATCAGCATCAATTTAACCGGCCAGTTTCTTTGTGCCAGGGAGGCTGCTAAAGAGTTTATAAAACGCGGTGTAGTTGAAGGCGGAAGCAAAGCTGCGGGCAAAATTATCTGTATGAGCAGCGTGCATGAAGTAATTCCCTGGGCGGGCCATGTAAACTATGCGGCCAGCAAAGGAGGTATTATGATGTTTATGAAAAGCATAGCACAGGAACTCGCTCCGCATAAGATCAGGGTGAATGGGATAGGGCCGGGTGCTATACAAACACCTATTAATAAGGAAGCCTGGGAAACACCGGAAGCGCTGGATAAATTATTGACGCTCATCCCTTACAACCGGATAGGTCAGCCGGCTGACATCGGAAAACTGGCAGTTTGGCTGGCTTCTGATGAGTCGGATTACGTTACCGGGGTCACAATTTTTGCAGATGGGGGCATGACTTTGTACCCGGGCTTTGCAGATAATGGCTAAATGACATTTTCATGACAACATAAATCGGTTTAGCAACGAGGAAACGCCATTATTTGGTGTTTTTTCTTTTAGATATTGTAAAATATACACTAAGCTTATTGATAAAATTTAAATTTTGTGGCTATAAAAGGCTATAATTATTAAATATTCATAAAAGTTCAAGAAAATTTTAAATATTGATAAGTGTAGTGTATTTTTGTTGCAGGATTTAAAATTTAAACGAACATGAAAAAGATATTTTTAACAATAGCAACTGCAGCCTTATTTACCGTTAACGCTTTCGCTGATGGTGGCAAAAAATCAGATGGTGGTACCAACGTTTCTTACGTAGCATTACACGGCTTTACTGCTGACTTCGCTGAAGCTACCAACGTTAACTGGACTGTAACCAAAAACGTTCAAAAAGCTACTTTCACTGTTGACGGCGTTCAAAAAACTGCTTTCTACAACCTACAAGGTGAATTTTTAGGTACAACTCAACGTGTTGACAACAAAGCTATCCCTGCAAAAGCCCTTAAACAAATCAACAGCGATTACAAAGGTTACGAAGTAGGCGAAGTTATCGTTTACCAGGCTAACACTTCAATTAATGACGCTATCGAGCCAACTTCATATTTTGTTGACTTGAAAAACGACAAACACGAAGTTTTGGTAAGGATCACTCAACAAGCTAACATCGAGTTTTTCCAACAAGTAAAATAACTCCGAAAAATTATAACAATGGAAAGCCGTCCCGAATATCAGGACGGCTTTTTTTATGATTATAAATCACACTTTTATGTCATAAAGCCTCTTTTCATAAAACAAAAAGGGTGTTTTCGTCTTTTAAATATTAATTAATATTTACTTCATATGTCGAAAACAATAATTGTATCAAACCGTTTGCCTGTTAAAATTTCCAAAACTGATGGTGCATACCATTCATCACCGAGCGAGGGAGGATTAGCTACCGGTTTAGGTTCAATATATAAACAGGGCGATAACGTATGGATAGGCTGGCCCGGAATAGAAGTTGCTGAGCAGGAAGATAAAGACCAGGTTACAAAAGAATTAAAAGAGTTAAGCCTGATTCCTGTTTTTTTAGATCAGGAAGAGATCAACCAATACTACGAAGGTTTCAGCAACGAGGTTTTATGGCCCGTTTTTCATTATTACGCTTCAACTTATGCTGCATACAAACAATCAAACTGGGATTACTATAAAGCGGTAAATAAAAAGTTCAGGGATATGATCCTCAGTATTGCCGAGCCCGGCGATGTGATCTGGATCCACGATTACCAGTTGCTATTGTTACCCGCCCTGGTCAGGCAGGAGTTGCCGGATGTTTCTATTGGCTTTTTCCTGCATATCCCTTTCCCGTCAAATGAAATGTTCAGGTTAATCCCGTGGCGTTCGGAACTGTTGGATGGAATGCTTGGCGCCGATCTGATAGGTTTACATACATTTGATGATGTGCGCCACTTTTTAGGTGCGGCTACACGCCTGCTGCCGGTAACATCCAGTGCCAATATCATCAGCAATGGCGAGCGCTCCGTTGTTATAGAGTCGTTCCCGATGGGGATCGATGAAAAAAGGTATTCATCGCTACCGCTGCAGGACGATGTAAAACAGCAGATTGAGCTTATTAAAGAGAATTTCCAGAACAAAAAGCTGATCCTTTCTATAGACAGGCTTGATTACAGCAAGGGGATCCTGCAGAGGCTGGAAGCTTTTGAGCTGCTGCTTGAACAATGCCCGGAATGTATTGAGCACATTACGCTTTACATGATCGTGGTTCCATCCCGGGATACGGTACCGCAATACGCTCACCTTCGGGATGAAATAGATAAAAAGGTAGGGAAGATCAATGCGTTGTATCGCACGATGGACTGGAGCCCGGTGCACTATTACTATCGTTCATTCCCCATTGAAACCCTGTCGGCACTCTACTACTCGGCCGATGTTTGCCTGGTTACACCCATGCGCGACGGCATGAACCTGGTAAGTAAAGAGTATGTCGCCAGCCGGATAAATAATGATGGTGTGTTGATTATGAGTGAAATGGCAGGATCATCTAAAGAACTTATAGACGCTATAATTGTTAATCCTAATAATACCGGGGAAGTTTGCCGGGCGATTTTGCAGGCTATCAATATGCCGCTTGAAGAACAGCGCCGGCGCATGATCCCGATGAGGCAGCTTGTTGCGAAGTTCAATACATCACACTGGGTTAAAATTTTTATGGACAGGCTGAAAGAAGTAAAACTTATGCAGCGCTCCTTGCAGGCCAGGCATGTAAGCAACACTACCGAACAAAGCATTATTAACCGTTATATCAAAACTAAAAAGCGGATTATCTTTTTGGATTATGACGGCACACTGGTGAATTTTAAATCAAATATCGATCAGGCCTCTCCCGATAAGGAGTTATACAATATCATCAATAAACTCGCTGAAGATCCTGCAAATCAATTGGTTTTGATAAGCGGGCGAAAACATGAAAACCTTGATGGATGGTTTAAGAAAAACGACATCTATCTTATTGCCGAACATGGTTCATGGTTTAAGCAGCCCGGCACTTTATGGCATAAAATAAGCGGGCTAACCGATCAATGGAAGCATGATATTTATCCGATATTGGAGACCTATGTCGACCGTACGCCGGGCTCGTTCATTGAAGAGAAAACATACTCACTGGTTTGGCATTACCGTAAAGCCCAGGCCGGGCTTGGCGAACTGAGGGCCAACGAGCTGATGAATAATCTTAAATACCTTGCAAGCGATAAAGGGTTACAGTTACTGGCAGGGGATAAGGTGCTGGAAGTGAAGAATATGGATGTTAATAAGGGCAAAGCTGCTTTAACACTTACGGAAGGCCGTGATTATGATTTCATTATAGCTTTCGGCGATGACTATACCGACGAAGATATCTTTAAAGCGCTGCCCGAAAGTGCCATTACCATTAAAGTTGGCAGTAATCTTTCGGCAGCCAAATTTTACCTGCGGAACCCATCGGAGGTTAGGAAATTGCTGACCAGTTTTGCTAAGTATACGCCGGTAGAGGAACCAGCAGACAAGTAGGGTTTAGTCAGTTTATTTTAATCTTGCGCTCGTTTGCAACGAGCGCTTAATATGGCTTAGCGATTGCATCGCCAGTGGCGTTATAAACGCAAGCCCAGGTTACACACTCGTTGCAAACGAGCGCGAGATGACAAATAGGTTATTATTAGTTTAATTTAAAAATTATTTATGCCTGCGGTTTAGCCGCGGCATTTTTTATATTCGGTTCGCGATAATGTAACCTTTTATGAAAAAAATCAGCCTGCTTGTTTTTGCATTTATGCTTAGTTGCCACATCATTTATGCGCAAACCCCTGTCTATAAAATTTATGCTGTAAAATTCGCCGAATCGGGATATCCATTTAAAGTGGGCGATTGGGCATTGAACGGCCCCAAAAATGAGCCGGTTAAAATTGATTTTATGGTATGGCTTATCAAAGGTAGCAACGGCAAAAACATTTTGGTTGATGCCGGCTTTTTGCCCGATATTGAAGATGCTAAAGAATTTAAACTTAAAACCTATCAGCGCCCGGACTCGGCGCTTTTAAAGCTTGGTGTAAAGCCCCAGGATATAACCGATATTATTTTAAGCCACCCTCACTGGGATCATATAGATGGTTTAAGCCTTTTCCCGAAAGCTAAGGTTTGGATGCAAAAGAAGGATTATGAGTTTTTTGTGGGCGCAGCGTGGCAAAAAGCAGGAGAGACAGGTGGTTATGCTAAGCGCGATGTTATCAATACCGTTAATTTAAATTTGGCAGGCAGGCTCAAACTGATAGACGGCGACGATAAAGAGATCATTAAAGGTATAAAAGTTTATACCGGTTCAAAGCATACCTACAATTCGCAATATGTGCTGGTACAAACCGGGAAAAACAGGGTGATCATAGCATCTGATAATATCTGGATCTATTACAGCCTTGAACATTTAGTACCACCTTCGCAAGGTGGTACGCTTGATCCCCAGGGCTATGTAAAGGCGATGAAACGAATGAAAACGCTCGCCAGTGATGTTAAATTTATAATCCCGGGGCATGATGGCAGGCAGTTAGAGATGTTTCCAAAAGTTGCGGATGGGGTAGTGGAGATCAGGTAATTATTTAGGTGAACACCGAATTGGTTAATCCAGACTTACGAAGTTTTAGAAACTTCGTAAGTCTTATCTGCTACCAATTTATGCAAGAGAAGATTAATCCTACAAAAATATCGGCCTATCCAATTTCATGGCAATCCGGTACGCCGCGTTCATCAACCCTACATGGCTGTAAGCCTGGGGGAAATTACCCCACTGGCTTCCGTCGCGCTCGTCAACATCCTCGCTAAAGAGCAACAGGTGATTGGAGTATTGCAGCAGGTTGCCAAACTCGCGCTGGGCATCATCCAAACGGCCAACAGCGGCCAGCGCTTCTACATACCAAAATGCGCAGATCAGGAAAGTAGTTTTAGGCTTACCAAAATCGTCTGTATATAAGTACCTGTAAAATAATCCATTAGGTGTCTTTAGTTCTTTTTCTAATGCAACTAAATGATCCTTCGCTTTCTGCGAATTTGGATCAAGATAGTTCATCATAATCAATTGCAAAGTGCTGGCATCAAGGTTACTGCTCCCGGCCGAGTTGGTGTAAACTTTGCGCACCGGGTCATAACAGCTCTCGATGTGCGCGGCTGCACGTTCTTTAAGAGAAATGGCCTTATCAATCAGCTCCTGGTTTTGGATGGTACGCGCCATTTTCTCGGCTGCTGACGCACCAGCCCATTGAAATAGGTTGCTGTAACAATGAATGTTGGCCATATTCCTGAACTCCCAGATGCCGGCATCTTTTTCATCAATGGTATGTTCTATCTTACTCAACAAAAACGCTATCCAGTGAACCGAATCTTTTCGTTCCGAAAAAACAAAGCGATGATCGGTGTATAATGGGAGCAGGGAGATCAATACCTGGCCGTAAATGTCATTCTGAATGTGTTCGGATGCCTGGTTACCAACCCGCACTGGCTGGTTGCCCATATAGCCCGCTAAATCAGTTAAAATATGCTCTACAAGGTCTTTTTTACCGGTAATGCCATAAAGCGGCTGGTAGCGTTCCATTTCAGAGAAAGTAATATCGGTAACATAACCGAAATACTTTTCCATCTCCTCAAAGTGACCAATGTGATTTAGCGCGGTTATTACGTAATAAGTATCGCGCAGCCAGCAATAACGATAATCCCAGTTACGGCCGCTTCCCGGCGATTCGGGCAGGCTTGTGGTGCTTGCGGCGATAATGGCGCCGGTATCCTCATACTGGTGTATTTTAAGGGCCAAAGCGGAGCGGATTACAAAGGGTTGAAAATAAGTAGCTATGGACGAGTGTTTGATCCATGTACGCCAGTACTGCACGGTTTCGGCCAAAAACCGATCAGCTGTGCTGATGAGCGGCGCTTCAAGCGGTTCGCCGTAGGTCATGGCCAGGTACTTGGTTTCATTGAGTACAAAAGCCTGTCCATCAAATACATAACTTATCGGGATATTGGTGGTAAGGCGAATACTTTCTTCACCGCCCAGATATTGGATATGGTTGCTGCCACGGTTTACACTCAATTTAACAGCACCATATTCAGAAACCGGCGCGCATTTGACAATGATGCGCGGCGAGCCTTCAATAACCTCAATTTTCCTGATCAGCATTAATGGTTTATAATAACGCTGATGCTGGTAAAACCTTGGTGCAAAATCGGTTATGCGGTATTTTCCGCCGCTTGCAGGGCATATTTCCGTAATTAAAATATTGGTATTTTCCAGGTAATGCTGATTGGTAGTGTATTCCCCTTCCGGACGGATCGAGAATTCGCCGCCCTTATCTTTATCAAGGAGGCCGCCAAAAATAAAGGTACTGTCGAACCGGGGCCAGCACAGCCAGTCGACATTGGTGTTTTTATTAATATGGGCTAAAAAGGCGCAATTGCCAATTATACCGGTATCATAGGTGTGTTTACTCATAGATAGCTGTTATTAATTTCAAACTTCAACAACACAGCCTTTGTAATGTTGGCGTAAATAATGCGATTATTTAAAGTTTGTTTGCATTTGTTTATGAATGTATAGTAACTTAGTCGTATTAAATTACCATAAAAAATCTATCATCATGAGTTTAAGACTGGGCGATAAAGCGCCAAACTTCAAAGCGAAAACATCAGAAGGCGAAATTGACTTTTACGAATATTTAGGGGATAGCTGGGGCGTACTATTCTCGCATCCTGGCGATTATACACCTGTTTGTACCACCGAGCTTGGAAAAACTGCCGCTTTAAAAGATGAATTCACCAAACGCAATGTTAAAGTACTGGCTCTTAGTGTTGATTCGGTTGAATCACATCACGGCTGGATCCAGGATATTAACGAAACGCAGGGTGTCGAAGTTAATTTTCCGATCATTGCCGATGAAGACCGCAAAATTTCTGAAGCCTATGACATGATCCATCCAAATGCTTCGGTAAATGCCACAGTGCGCTCATTATTTATTATAGGGCCTGATAAGCTGGTTAAGCTCATTATCACTTACCCGGCATCAACCGGCCGTAACTTCCAGGAAATTTTAAGGGTTATTGACTCATTGCAGTTAACCGCTAATTACAGTGTTGCCACACCAGCCGACTGGAAAGAAGGAGAGGACGTGGTGGTGGTGCCGGCAATTAAAACTGAAGATATCCCTGCCAAATTTCCAAAGGGTTTTACTGCAGTTAAACCCTATTTGCGCCTGACACCACAACCAAATAAATAATTTTATTTGGTTTATTTAATAATTTTATATATTTGAGGGAAGCTGGATATCTATTCCTTCTGAACCAATAAGCCTATTTGTTTTCAGTTTGGTTTTAGTTGATCTTAACACGAATTTTTTATTACGATTATTATAATTATGAAAACTGGAAAAGTAAAATGGTTTAACACACAAAAAGGCTACGGCTTTATTATTACCGAAGAAGGTAAGGATCTTTTTGTACACTTTAAAGACGTGCAAGGCGGTGTAAATGCAATTAAGGATAATGATAGCGTCACGTACGATGTGGAAGAAGGAAGAAAAGGATTACAGGCAGTAAACGTTAAAAAAGCATAAAATATATAAAATTATTGAGCAAAACTTACTTACAAAACCTCTGTTATGACAGGGGTTTTTTTGTGCCGATTTTTTTGTTTTTATCTTCATAAATCTCCTACATTAGCCAACCAATTCTTACACGCTATGACCGATGCTACCAACGCTAAAGCCACAAGGAACGCTGTTTTCTTAGTACTTGTTGCTTCCCTGGGCTATTTTGTTGATATATATGATCTTTTGGTTTTTTCAATAGTACGCATCCCCAGCCTTAAAGATATCGGCTTAAATGCACAGGAAATAACCGATAAAGGGCAGTTCATTATCAGCGTCCAGATGTTTGGGCTGTTGCTTGGCGGCATCATATGGGGCATTGTCGGTGACAAACTGGGCCGTATCAAAGTGCTTTTTGGTTCGATATTACTTTACTCGATAGCCAATTTTGCCAATGGCCTTGTTCATGATGTAAATACTTATGCCATAGTAAGGTTTATTGCAGGCCTGGGGCTTGCAGGCGAACTTGGCGCCGGTATTACTCTGGTTAGCGAAACATTAAGCAAGGAAAACCGGGGTTATGGAACCATGATGGTAGCTGTTATTGGCTTGTTTGGCGCTACCGCTGCTTATGCCGTAGCTAAATTTGGCTGGCGTAATGCCTACTTTGTAGGCGGCGGCTTAGGAATTTTATTGTTGCTGCTTCGTGTTGGTACTTTTGAATCGGGCATGTTTAAGAATGTTGAGAACAGCGATGTATCCAAAGGCAATATGCTCATGCTGTTTACCAGCTGGGAACGTTTAAAAAAATACCTGTTTTGTATCCTGATAGGTGCGCCGCTTTGGTACGTAGTGGGTGTATTGATTAGCTTTTCGGATAAGTTTGGGGCTGCTTTAGGGGCTAAAACCCTGATCAAACCGGGCGACGGCATTTTTTACAGCTACATTGGCATCGCCATCGGCGATATTGTGGCCGGCTTACTGGCCCAGGTTACCAAATCGCGCAAACTAACGATGGCTGTATTTTTAATACTTTCATTAGTAAGCGTTCATTTTTATTTAAGCGATAACGGCATTACTCCCGAACGTTTTGCAGTATTAAGCTTTTTTATGGGTTGTACAGTGGGCTATTGGGCTACATTTGTTACCATTGCGTCTGAGCAGTTCGGCACCAATATCCGCTCAACAGTTACCACTACGGTACCCAACTTTGTGCGCGGCTCACTGATCCCGATAACTGTAGCATTTAATGCCTTCAATGCAAAGTATGGGTATATCAAATCGGGATATATCATGATGGGGATACTTACGGCGGTAGCCCTGTTATCCTTAAGCCAGTTAAAGGAAACCTTCGGCAAGGATTTGAATTACGTGGAGATAAGCTAAGATCGGACAGGTGTTCAATTTTTAAAAAACGGGTGTTCAAAAATGTTGCGTTTAGCCTAAACCTAAAAACACAAGCACTGATTATCAGTTATTTATATTTTCTGTAGTAAAATAATGAACATGTAAATTGTTGATTATCAGTTGTTTATTTTTTACCAGGTGTTCACACCTAAAAAAGTTGAACACTTTTCATTATCGGCTGTAAATGCGGGTAGCTATGAGTGCACGCATTGAAAAAAAGGCCTTCCGCTGCAATTCCCAAAATTCATTACTTTTACAGCCTATGATCAGCAAAGAACAAATAGCCGAAGATTATAAACAAATACAGGATGAGATCTGCGCAGCACTTGAGCAATTAGATGGCGCCGCAAAATTTGAGGAGGAGCTTTGGGAGCGCGAGGGTGGAGGCGGAGGCCGTACCCGGGTTATCCAAAACGGTAACATCCTTGAAAAGGGCGGGGTTAACTTTTCGGCAGTTCACGGTCATTTACCCGATACCATGAAACGGGCCCTGCAAGTTGAGCAGGATGACTTTTTTGCTACCGGTGTGTCTATTGTGATCCATCCCAATCACCCGTTGGTACCTATCATCCACATGAACATCCGTTACTTTGAAATGCCATCAACCATGGGCGACAGTCAAAAGCCTGTTCGCTGGTTCGGTGGCGGGATTGATTTAACCCCTCATTATGTTATTGAAGATGATGCCCGTTTTTTTCATAGCGGATTAAAAGCTGCCTGTGATCAATACTATGCCGATTTTTATCCCCGCTTTAAAAAATGGGCTGATGATTACTTTTTCATCAAACACCGTAATGAAACCCGTGGAATAGGCGGTATATTTTACGACAGGCTTACCGCCAATGATGAGTTAAGCTGGGAAGAGATCTTTGAGTTTTCAAAATCTGTTGGACGATCATTTGCACCGTTATATACTGAGCTGGTTAACCGCAATCGCGATAAATCATTTACAGAAGCACAGCAGCTTTTCCAATACCAGCGCCGCAGCCGTTATGCAGAATTTAACCTGGTTTATGATGCCGGCACCAAATTCGGGTTGGAAACCAACGGCCGCATCGAATCGATATTGATGAGCCTGCCGCCTACAGCTAAATGGGTTTATGACTATCACCCGTCAGCTGGCAGCGAAGAGGAAAAAACACTATCTTTATTAAAAAAAGGCATTAACTGGGCATAGGAAAAAGCTGAAAGCGAAATGCAGAAAGCCAAAGGCCTAAAGAAAAAAGCTTTCAGCATTATGCTTTGGGCTTTTAGCTAATAACATCACCAATGAAAAAATTTATTGTGCCGGTTATCGGTATTTTACTGTTATGTGCTTTCCGTTTTGATGATAGTCCGCTGAAAGGCGTCTGGGAGTATCGAGGAGGCATAATTAACGGAAAGCTTGATGCCGCTCCTGCAGCTTATAAGCTACAACGGGATTATGACAATGAACATTATAAGGCTAAAGTGATTGAAGAAGGGGAGAAGACCCAGATATACGAAAAGGGCGATTACCGGTTAAAAGAGGATACCTGTTTTGAAACCCAAACCTATTGCATGCAGGAGTCAAAACTGCTTAACAAAACCATTAAATACAACTACACAATCAGTAATGATACGCTTAAACTGCTTTCGGTTTTACCTAATGGCAACAAGGTTGAAGATTACTGGGTAAAGGTGAAATAAACCTGTATTAAAGTAACAAAATTGTTAGCCTCATGGCAATAAGTCCCCATGGTTTATTGTTACTAAGTTGGCGCAATCCCAAGTATTTTTTTAACTTCGCAGGTCGTTGAAAAATCAATTTTAACACGCAATTATAAGAGAAGGTTCTACAAATAATTAAAAATGGCTGAAGGAACAGAAAACGATAATTCACACGCAGAAGACAGGATAATTTCGATAAATATTGATGAGGAAATGCGATCGGCGTACATTGATTATTCAATGTCGGTGATTGTTTCCAGGGCGCTGCCCGATGTCCGCGATGGACTGAAACCGGTACACAGGCGCGTACTTTACGGTATGCTTGACCTGGGTTTAACAAATAACAAGCCCTATAAAAAATCTGCCCGTATTGTGGGTGAGGTAATGGGTAAATATCACCCTCACGGTGATAAATCGGTATATGATACCATGGTACGTATGGCCCAGGAGTGGAGTTTACGCTATCTGCTGGTTGAAGGCCAGGGTAATTATGGTTCTGTTGATGGTGACGAGCCAGCGGCAATGCGTTATACAGAAGCACGCTTACAAAAGCTTGCTGAAGAGATGCTGGCCGATATCAACAAAGACACCATTGATTTTCAATTAAACTTTGACGACTCGCTGCAGGAGCCAACCGTACTGCCATCCAAATTCCCAAACCTGCTGGTTAACGGCGCTTCGGGTATCGCAGTAGGTATGGCCACTAACATGGCGCCGCATAACCTTTCGGAAGTTATCGATGCTACTATGGCATTAATTGATAATCGCCAGATTGAGGTGGCCGAGTTAATGAAATATGTAAAAGGCCCTGATTTCCCTACAGGCGGTATCATTTACGGGTACGACGGCCCTCGCGAAGCGCTTGAAACAGGTCGTGGCAGGGTTGTGATCCGCGCACGTGCCGAAATCGAAACCTACAATGGCGAACGTGAGCGCATCGTTGTAAGCGAAATACCTTACCAGGTAAACAAAGCTTTAATGATTGAGCGTACTGCCGAACTGGTTAACGAAAAGAAACTGGAAGGCATTTCGGCAATTCGTGACGAATCGAGCCGCGAAGGGATCCGCATCGTTTATGAGATCAAACGTGACGCCAATGCAGCAATCGTACTAAACAACCTGTTTAAATATACGGCACTTCAAACATCATTCAGTGTAAACAACATCGCGCTGGTTAATGGCCGGCCAATGCTCCTCAACCTGAAGGACCTCATCCATCACTTTGTTGAGCACCGTCATGAGGTTGTGGTACGCCGTACCAAATTTGAGCTTAATGAAGCTGAAAAACGTGCGCACATCCTTGAGGGTTTATTGATTGCGTTAGATCACCTTGATGAAGTTATCCGTCTGATCCGTGCTTCGCAAACACCTGATGAAGCAAGGGAAGGCTTGATGAGCAGCTTTGGTTTAACCGATATCCAGGCACGTGCTATCCTCGACATGACCCTAAGAAGGTTAACAGGACTTGAACGTGATAAGATCAAAGACGAATATGCCGCTTTAATGGAACTCATCAAACACTTAAAAAACATCCTTAGCGACGAAGGTTTAAGGATGCAGATCATTAAGGATGAGTTATTGGAAGTTAAAGAGAAATATGGTGATGAGCGCCGTACTGAGATGGTTCACTCTTCTGCAGAAATGCAAACTGAAGACTTCATTGAGGATGAGGACGTAGTAATTACCATCTCGCGTGAAGGTTATATTAAACGCACCCCGCTTACCGAATACCGCAGGCAAAGCAGGGGAGGTAAAGGCGCTATTGGTAGTAACAGCCGTGATGAGGATTTCATTGAGCACCTGCTTATTGCCTCAAATCACAACTATATGCTGTTCTTTACCGAGTCGGGACAATGTTTCTGGCTTAGAGTGTTTGAAATACCAGAAGGTACACGAACCTCCAAAGGCCGCGCCATCCAAAATATCATCAATATTCCGAAAGAAGAGAATATCAAGGCCTATATTAAGCTGATTTCGCTTAAAGATCAGAATTATCTTGAAAATAACTTCATTATTATGTGTACCAAGAAGGGTACCATCAAGAAAACCTCACTCGAGGCTTATTCACGTCCACGTTCAAATGGTATCAATGCTATCAATATTAACGAGGGCGATTCATTACTTGAGGCAAGCTTAACAAGTGGCAGCAGCGAAATTGTGATGGCACTTAAATCTGGCCGTGCTATCCGTTTCAACGAGTCGACAGTAAGGCCTATGGGACGTACAGCTACCGGTGTTCGCGGCATTACGCTTGATGACGAGAACGATGAGGTAGTTGGCATGATTGCAATTGATGACGCTGAAACAACAGTATTAGTGGTATCAGAAAAGGGATATGGTAAACGTACCGACATTGAAGACTATCGTGTTACAAACCGTGGTGGTAAAGGTGTAAAAACATTAAATATTACTGAAAAAACCGGAAACCTTGTTGCTATAAAAGGTGTTACAGATAAGGAAGACCTGATGATCATTAACAAGTCAGGTATTATTATACGTATAGCTGTAAGCGAATTAAGAGTGATGGGCCGTGCCACACAGGGCGTAAGGCTGATAACGCTTAAAAACAATGATGAGATAGCTTCAGTAGCCAAAATTGAGCATGATGAGGATGAGGAAGTAAAAGAAGGTGATGAAAATGCAGAAGGCTCTGATACCACAGCCGAAAATACAGGCGACGGTGATACAGCTGAAAATGGTGCAGAACCATCAACTGACGATACAACAGAATAATAAATATGCACTACCGCAAGATCATTTTATCGGTTTTAATTACAAGCTTTACTACAACTTTTGCCTTCGCACAAAAAGAAGCGCTGAAAGTTGTAGTAAATAACCTGGCTTTTTATAAACAGAAAAACGACCTGAAATACTTGGCCGCGGCAAAAAAATCTGCAGATAGTTTGATCATTACCAAGTCGGATACGGCTGATATTGAAAAAAACCTTTACCGGGCTATTGTAAATTCGAGTATCCTGTACATCGATTCTTTAAACAAACTCGGGATGCCTGCAGATATGCTTGACAAAACAACCAAACTGGTTGATCGGTTATCGGGCATGAATAAGGTTTTCAAGTACCAGTCTGAACTTGATTATACCAAGCGCTGTCTGGCAAACGTTTATATCCGAAAGGGGTTTGATGCGGTGAATAATTCAGATTTCGCTAATGCTAAAACTTCGTTTGAAAACGCGAAAAAATATGCACCAGCGATGAATCAAATTAATACTTATATCGCTTTCGCAAACAATAAAGCTGGTAATTTGCAGGATGCTGCTGTGTATTATAGCAATATGCTCAAGGTTGACAGTGCCCGTACCGAGTATATCGAAACAGCATCAAATATCTATAAATCATTAGGCGATACGGCTAAAGCATTGCAAATCCTTCAAAAAGGAAGAAAGATTTTGCCGAATGATCGGTTCTTGCTGCTTGACGAAGCCAATATCTATAACAATAAGAAAAATTATAAAGCGTTAGAGCCTTTAATTGGTCCCTTGCTTGATATTAATGCCAATAACGCCGATATTGCATTTGTTGCAGCAAATTGCTATGATCATTTAGGTAAATTTGACCAGGCAGAATCACTTTATTTACACGCCATTGAACTAAGTGGGACTTATTTTGACCCCGTATTTAATTTGGGTTTATTGTATTTAAAACAAAGCACAACCACAAAAGGGGAGAGGAGCATTCAGGACCTGGGACGTGCTATACAGTGGCTTGAAAAGGCTAATGAAATTTCACCCAACAACGTAAGTAGCTTGCAAGCTTTGCAAATGGCCTATGCCAAAACCAATAACCAGGATCAGTTAGATAAAATAAACAATAAACTAAAACAGTTAACCAATCAATAATAATCATGAAAATCAGACTTTTGATGGCGGGCCTGTTAGGCTTAGTTTCAGCAACCGCTTTTGCACAAAAAGGCGAGTTAAATACCGCAAAAGAAGAATATGAAAAGTATTCGGGTTTAAGAGGACAGCCGGCAATGGCGGCAATGGCGGGCAAAAGCCTTACTACTGCGAAAGAATCAATTGACAAAGCATCAGCCAATGAAAAAACCGCTACTTTACCGCTTACCTATGCTGTAAAAGGTTCAATTTACTCGGCGTTAGCTGTTCAGGACACTGTTCCTGCCACTTCATTGCCGTTATTTACTACAGCTGAAGAAGCTTTGAAAAAAGCTAAAGAAATTGACACAAAAGGCGAAAACAAAAAAATGATTGATGAGGCTTATTTAAACCTTGCTCAATACCAGTTAACCAAGGGGGTTAAAGAATACTCTGCGGGTAAATATGATCTTGCTTATAAGTCATTTGATTTTTACCGTACAGTATTGCCCGAAGATACCAATGCTATTTACTATACAGGCCTTGCAGCAGCAAACGGAAAAAACTATCCTGCAGCAATTTCCAACTACAGCAAACTGGTAACTACTAAATATTCAAAAAACGCTGGTGTTTACCTTGATCTTTCTTCGTTATATCTTGCCAGCAAAGACACCGCAAATGCACTTAAAACTGTATCGGAAGGCGTAAGTAAATATCCGGCAAACAGCGAGCTGCGTAAACGAGAAATTGAAATCAGCCTGCAAACAGGCAAAGAAAAAGAGGTTACCGATAAGATCCAGGCGGCTTTAGCAAATGACCCAAAAAACAAAACCTTGTATTATTATGCCGGTTTAACTTACTCACAAACAGCCGATAATTACGCAAAAGAAGCGGGCGCAACTAAAGATGCCGCTGCAAAAGCAAAGCTACAAGCATCAAAAGCCGAAGCTTATGTTAAAGCCGGTGAAATGTATAAAAAAGCTTTAGAAATTGATCCAAATTATTTTGAGGCTAACTTAAACTATGGTTATGTAATTCTTAACCCGGCCATCGATGCTTATAACGCAGCCAATAAATTACCGGCTAACAAACAAAAAGAATATGATGCTGCCATTGCGAAAGCCAAAGCCCAGTTTGAACAAGCTAAACCATATTTAGTAAAAGCTGTAGAACTTCAGCCAAAATCGATTGACGCATTGCAAAATTTAAGAACTTATTACTTAGGTGTTAAAGATGATGTGAACGCCACTAAATTAAAAGCACAAATCGACGCACTACCAGCTAATCAATAATCTCCAAAGATATACTATAGAAGAGGGCCTTTTTATAAAGGCCTTTCTTTAAAGACTGTTATTTAACATAATGTTAATTATGAGAATTATTTATGAGGCAATTTTTACGCGCTTAAGTACCTAAATTTAGGCCGGATTGCACGGATGCACACCTGATATTTACAGCCATTCACATGAGTGTAAACTAAATAAAAAAGTAGTTTACAATTTGGGAGTCAATAAAGTGCTGTTGACTGCTATTGGATGTGGAATAAATATATTTGACATAGCAAAATGCTGTATTAGCCGACTCGGAATTATTTAATTTTTTGATCGAAACTCAACTGAAAAAAACCTATTTGACACAATAGGCTTTTTCAATTAAATAAATAATGTGAGTCATATGGCGAAGCATTGCACAATCTCCAAACGTATGAATGGTTCGGCATTTATCAAATGCCATTTCATCAGGAAACCACTTAATAAGCCTATAAATAAATTTTACTTTTTATATGATAACAGATCAGAACTTGATGGTCAGTGTTTGCTGTACTACTTATAACCATAAAGATTTCATCAGTCAAACCATTGAAAGCTTCCTGATGCAGGAAACTAACTTTCGATATGAAATTGTTATTGGTGATGATTGCTCAACCGACGGTACAACTGAGATATTGAGATCATACAAGGAAAAATACCCGGATAAGATCAAGATAATTTACCCGGAAAAAAATCGTGGTGCTCATTTAAACGCAATTAATACTATCAAAGCATGTGAAGGAAAATACATTGCGCTTTGTGATGGAGACGACTACTGGACGAGCCCAAAAAAACTGCAAAAGCAAGTGGACTTTTTGGAAAATAACCCGGAATATATTATTTGCTGTCACTACACGCGGGTGATTGACATCCATAACAATACGCTGAATATCGATCCCAACCCGGTACCGCTTGAGTATACTTATCACGATTTGTTGATTGGCAAGCAGGTAGAAACCAAAACGGCTACTGTTGTTTATCATAATATTCCTGAGGTACACGAATTATTTGAAAAACAATGGTATATGAGCTGTTATGCAGCTGATAAATTTTTTAAGATCTTCGCAACCTTTAAGACAGGGCGTAAAATATATGTAATTCCCGAGGTAATGAGTTGTTATCGCAATCATGTTGGAGGCATTTGGAGCATGATAAGGAATGAAGCTCGTATGGAAATGGTTATCAGTGATTTTAACCTAATCATCAGGCGTTTTCATTATCGCGGCATGCAAAAGAAAATGCTGCTGCTGTTGTATCTTAAAAGATATATACTATTTGAATTAGGCCGTTTTCGGTTACGTAAAGCTTTTGATACAATAAAATACCTGCTTTAAACTAAATTAGTTTATTCTTCCCAATACTTTAATTTGTGCTTTTTATCACAGCACCTGAATGTTTTTTTAACGTGTCAACTGGCCAATAACTGCTGTTGATCGCTCTCTACCTCCTGCCCTCCCCGGCATATAATCAATAACCATGTATATAATAAAGAGATTCACTTATGAATTATCGAAGCGTCACTATACGTAATAGAAAAGATTGGGACGAATATATAAGCCGGTCACATGCACACGAGGGGTTTCATACCTGGTATTATCATTCTTTAAATACTGAGGGAGAACCACTTTTGTTTGTTTATGAGGAAGAGAAACTCTTCATTGCGTTGCCGGTGATCAAAAGAAAAATTGAAAACTCCGAATACTTCGATATGACTTGTGTGTATGGTTATTCAGGGCCTATATCCAACATCTATCTGAACAATTTGTCGGTCTCAACAATCATGCAATTTAAAAATGCATTTACAAGTTTCATGAAGGAAGAGTCGGCCATTTGCATCTTTTCGAGATTGCATCCATTTCTTAATCAGCATCATTTGTTAGAGAACATTGGCGGTATAAAGGATAATGGAACAACATTATACGTTGACCTCTCCATATCTGTGGAAGACCAGCGAAACAGATATGATAAAAGGCTTGGTCGTCAAATAAGAAGTCTTCGGAAAATGGGCTTTGTTATCAGAGAGGCAGGTACGGTTCAGGAAATTGAAGATTTTGCCGAAATGTATTATAAAAATATGGATCGGTTGAAAGCTTCATCCAATTACTATTTTGATGTCCAGCATTTCGTCAACCTCCTTAATGAAGAATACATGAAAAACAAACTTATTTTAATATACGATGGGCCCAACCTCATGTGTGGAGCGCTCATTCTATTGTCTGATAACATTGTTCGGAATCATCTTTCGGCTACATCACCGGATTATCTGAATATCTCTCCGAGTAAATTATTAACAGATGAAATAAGTATGATAGGCAGAAGATTAGGAAAAAAGATCTTTCACCTTGGAGGCGGCGTTGGTGGAAAGGAAGACTCGCTTTTTAATTTCAAAAAGCTTTTCTCCAACTTACAGGTAAAAGACCGGATCTGGTGTTACGTTAACGATGAGTCTGTTTATAACGAGCTTGTTTTAAAATCGGGTGTGGATCCCAACCCTGAAATTAAATTCTTCCCTTTATATCGTCATCCTGACAAAAAAAAACAGGCAGCTGCCTCTGAATCAGAAACAACCACAATTGACAACCTTAATTAATTATAAAATGAAAAATAAGTTTAACTATTCCGATGCTGACCTTGCCGTATTTGACCGGGTAATGGATGAATATGGATGGATTATATACGAAAATGCCCTGGACGATGAATTCATTGTCGAAATAACAGATTCATTGATACCTGCATACAATCTCAGGCGTAAAATTCAAATTGCAAATGGTATAGGTGATAACATGAACGGAACATTACACCATCTTGTTGAACGGGAAAGATTTTCACTGAAGTTTCTTGAACGAAAATATTGTGCAGATCAGATAATGCATTTTTTAAAAGGAAATTACATTATAAATTCGTTGGGTGCGGTCATTAATTTAAAAGATGAAAAACCATATGTTCAAAACATCCATCGGGATATAAGAAGTTTTACCGGCGACTTTAAAGTAATGATTCAAATGATGATAATATTAGATGATTTTACTCTTGAAAACGGATCAACTTATTTTTTGTCAGGCTCGCATAAAAGCGATGAAAAACCGGAGAGCGATTTTTTTTACAAGAATGCTGATCGCGCCAATACAAAAAGAGGCAGCATTATCTTGTTTGACTCCAATTTATGGCATGCGGCCGGTAAAAATTACACTGATGCAACAAGGAGGACATTAACCATGGCTTTTACTAAGCCCTTTTTTAAACAACAGCTTGATTATCCCAGATTTTTGGGATATGAATTTGGCGAAGGATTAAGTGATGACCTGAGGCAAGTATTGGGTTATAAATCCCGGGTGCCGGAAAACTTAAACGAATATTATCAGCCTGTTGAAAAAAGAATGTACCAGCCCGGCCAGGGTTAATTCAAATTTGGCATCTATTGTCAATGCTATTTAATCTTTGATTTTAAAATCTGCCTTAAGCTAACAACAGTGCTACACTTGTGTTATTAAAGCAAAAATTAAAATTATGGATCTTAAACTTAATGATAAAACAGCGCTTGTAACCGGATCAACGGCCGGCATTGGTTACGCTATTGCGAAAGCATTAGCCAGCGAGGGTACTGCGGTATACGTAAATGGTCGTAACCAAACCAAAGTTGATGAAGCTGTAAAAAAAATAATTGCAGAAACCGGCAATAATAAAATTAAGGGCATCGCCGCCGATTTTTCAAATATTGCGCAAGTTGAAGCACTCATAACCCAATTGCCTGAAATTGATATCCTGGTAAACAATGTTGGTATTTTTGAACCTAAGCCATTTGCTGAAATTACAGATGCCGACTGGCTGAAGTTTTTTGAGGTTAATGTGTTGAGCGGGGTGCGGTTATCGAGGGCTTATTTTAATAAAATGATCAGCAAAGATTGGGGCCGTATCATTTTTATTTCCAGCGAATCTGCATATCAGATCCCTGAAGAAATGATCCATTACGGGACAACCAAAACAGCTCAAATTGCGGTTGCACGTGGCCTGGCCGAACTTACTAAAAGCACCGGTGTTACTGTAAATACTGTTTTACCCGGTCCAACCTTATCTGAAGGTGTTGGCGACTTTATAGAGGCGCTGGCGAAAGATCAGGGCTTAAGTAATGCAGAAGTAGAAAAAGAGTTTTTTACCAATATGCGCGGTACCTCCTTAATAAAACGCTTTATTACTACAGATGAAATTGCCAGTATGGTTACTTATGTTGCCAGT
This sequence comes from Mucilaginibacter sp. R-33, assembly GCF_049949235.1. Lineage (NCBI taxonomy): Bacteria > Pseudomonadati > Bacteroidota > Sphingobacteriia > Sphingobacteriales > Sphingobacteriaceae > Mucilaginibacter > Mucilaginibacter sp. R-33. The sequence continues at coordinate 1,892,947 of NZ_CP188089.1, read as the reverse complement.
CCGCTATCGGCAGCAACTAATGGAGCAACATTGCGCGCTGATGGCGGTGTTATAAAAACCGCATTCTAAAATTTAAAAAGAGGAAAACGAACGCATAAAAAATCCCGGTCTGGTGAAATACCCGGCCGGGATTTTTTATGCGTTACCAAATTACATTTTCTTGGTAGTGTCTTTTTTAGTAGTGTCGGTTTTAGTTGTGTCAGTGGCTGCCGGTGCCGGCGCACTCTGGCTTGTTGAATCCATTTTTGTACTGTCAGAGCCATCGCCTGCTTTTTTTTCCGAACTGCAGCTGGTCGCGATAGCGCCTATCATCGCCGCGACAAGTGCGAAACTTAAAAATTGCTTTTTCATAGTTATTTGCTTTTAATTAAATGATCAATTTATGTGAACCATACTATAAACCAACCTTTAACCGTATTGTTTACCCGTTATTCTGGATTTTGTTATCTTTTTATTTTTAAACATAGCCTTGTTTGATTAACATTTGCGACTCAGTGTTTAATTTTTTTCTCATCTTTAAGCGCTATGGTAGTATCCGAAGGATTATTAAAGTGGGTAATGCGCTTCTACCCTCCTCTCCTTTTCCAGCGCATCTGGGTAGTTAAATTCAGTAAAGGCTACCGTGGTGTTAAGGTAAAGATCAGGAAGAGTTTTCTTAACAAAAACTATAATAACTCAATTTTTGGCGGCACGCTTTTTTCGGCTGCAGATCCCTTTTACCCTATTCTGTTTTATCAAATATTTAGCCATAAAGGCTATAAATTAATGGTGTGGTCAAAATCAGCAACTGTAAAATACGCAAAACCGGCAGCAACAAATTTATTTTTTAATATTGAATTGACTGATAGCGATATAGCCGAAGCAGAGCATGTTTTAAATACGGGAGGAAAATTTATTCGCCCCTTCCCTATTGACATTTACAATAAAGATGGCGAAATATGCGTATCCGTCATAATTGAGGTTTACGTACGAAACTTAAACTTTATTGATACTACTATATAACTTATACTGATGGCTGTAATTATGAATGACGAGGCTTTTGAAAAAAAAGGCTTCATGATCTCAACTGATAAAAATCTGCTTAATGTTGATGGTATTTATGATTACCTAAATAATGAATCATACTGGGCAAAAGGGATCCCGCGTCAAAAATTAGCCAGGGCAATTGAAAACTCCATGTGTTTTGGCATCTATCTCAAGAATGAGCAGGTGGGTTTTGCGCGCGTTGTTTCTGATAATGCTACGTTTGCCTATATCTGCGACGTATTTATTTTACCCGGTTACCGGGGCATAGGCCTTTCCAAATGGCTGGTACAAACCATTGTCAAGCATCCCGATCTGAAAGGTTTAAGAAGGTGGTCGTTAGCTACAAAGGACGCGCACAACTTATATAGCCAGTTTGGCTTTTCACCCATTTCACGCCCTGAAACCTGGATGGAAATTTTCACACCATACATTAAGCCCTGATAATTATAAAAGGCTATGCATAAAACAAATGTAAAGAAGCTGATTTTTGAAGGAGAAGGCGTAACCGTCGACTTTAAAAAAACGATAACCAGTTGCGAAAAAATAGCCCGGACAATGGTATCATTCGCCAACAATAAAGGCGGCAAGCTACTTATTGGCGTAGCTGATGATGGCACAATAAAAGGGGTAAAATCTGAAGACGAGGAAAAGTACATGATAACAAAGGCGGCGCACTTATTTTCGCGCCCGGCCCTTGAGCCAACTTTTGAAGAAGTTTACTTTGACGATAAACTGGTGTTGGTTGTTGATACACCGGCAAGTGAACTAAAACCTCACTATGCCCTTGCCGAAGACGGTAAATGGTGGGCGTATGTACGTGTAAAAGACAAAAGTGTACTGGCCAGCAAAATTGTACTTGAGGTTTTAAAACGCTCTTCAAATGATCAGGGTGTTTTAATTGAGTATTCTGAAAACGAAAGCACCTTGCTTGGCCATTTGGAAAAGGCTGGACGCATCACCATAAAAGAATGCAGCGAGCTGCTTAAAGTGGGGCGCAGGCGTGCACAAAATGTATTGGTAGACCTGATACTATCGGGCCTGATCAAGATCAACACAACCGAAAAGGAAGAATATTATACAGCCTGCTGACTTTTCTGTGTGCCCAAATGGTTACTTTTGAGCTCCTGTTGCCTGAGTAATTATGAGAGCCGTTTACCAAAAATACAAACCTTATTATCTTGAAAGCCTTAAACTGGCTATCCCGGTAATTATATCAAACGTTGGTCATACGGCTGTCCAGATGTCTGATACCATTATCGTTGGCCATTTTGCAGGCACTGTTTCATTGGCTGCGGTATCAACAGTAAATAGTCTTTTTATGGTGCCGCTGGTTATAGGCATGGGCATCTCGTATGGTTTAACACCGCTTGTCGCCCAAAATAATGGCCGTAAAAATTATAAAGAGTGTGGACTGTTATTGTCTAATAGCTTATTTCTTAATATCCTAAGTGGGATTATTTTATTTTGTGGAATTTATTTTGGTACCATGTTGCTTATCGGTCACCTTGATCAATCGCCCGAGGTTGTAAAAGAAGCTAAGCCGTATTTATTCCTGTTGAGCCTGTCTCTGATCCCGCTACTAATTTTTAATACGTTTAAGCAGTTTGCCGAAGGTCTTGGCTTTACCAAACAAGCCATGATGATATCTATATGGGGTAACCTCATTAATATTTTATTGGGGATAATTTTTGTTAAAGGCTTGTTCGGTATTCAGCCGATGGGCATCAAAGGTGTTGGTTACAGCACACTTATTGATAGATGTGTAATGGCTACAGTAATGGGAACTTACGTTTTCCGGTCAAAAAATTTTAAAACTTATTTAACGGATTTTGCCATTAAGAATATTGATAAGCTTCGAGGTATTCAGATCATGAAAATTGGTACACCGGTAGCTATGCAATATACTTTCGAGATCAGCGCCTTTGGTGGAGCTGCTTTATTAGTTGGCACCATTGGTGTAATCGCGCAGGCCGCACACCAGGTAACTATAACCATGGCCTCCATGACCTATATGATGGCCAGCGGCATTGGCGCGGCTGCGGCAATTAAATCGGGTAACTATTTTGGTGTAAGTGATCATCGTAATTTAAGGCTTGCGGCTATATCCAATTATCACATTGTATTGCTGTTCATGACGTTTACAGCAGTAGTATTTGCTTTAGCCAGGCATCTTTTACCATGGATAATTACTTCGGATAAAGAGGTAATATCTATTGCATCACAGCTACTTATCATTGCTGCATTCTTTCAGCTATTTGATGGAGCTCAGGTGGTTGGGCTGGGCGTGCTGAGAGGCATGGGCGATGTAAATATTCCAACAGTTATTACCTTTTTGGCTTACTGGGTGATTGGTTTGCCCATTGGCTACCTGCTTGGTATTAAATTTAACCTTGGGGTTTACGGAGTTTGGTATGGCCTTGTACTTGGCTTGGGAACAGCATCGGTACTTTTATTCGCGCGCTTCAACCTGCTTAGTAAAAGCCATAAGATTAAACCTGTGATACCCGTAATTGCGAAAGACTAAAAATAAAGGTCTACAGCCACTTTGAAGGTATTACAATGTGCATCGACAATATCTTTAATTTGGGGCGAATAACCACCTCCCATGCTTACCTGTACCGGGATATTGTGTTTAATGCACTGTTCAAAAACAAACTGATCGCGGGCTTTGCAGGCCTCTTTACTTAAGGCAAGCTTACCCAACTTATCGGTAGCTAAAACATCCACACCCGATAGGTAAAAGATAAAATCCGGCTTATGCTGGTCGATCAGTCGCGGCAATGTTGTTTCGAGGATATCGAGAAACTCATCGTCGCCCACACCATCTCGTAAAGGAATGTCTAAATCCGAACGTTCTTTTCTGTAAGGGAAATTATTAGCTCCATGCATCGAAAACGTGAATACCCTTGATTCATTTTTGAAGATCTCGGCAGTGCCATTGCCCTGGTGCACATCTAAATCAATTATTAAAATAGATTTGGCTGATTCACTATTTAATAAATAATTAGCCACGATAGCCTGGTCGTTTAATAAGCAAAAACCTTCGCCCCAGTTACTGCCCGCATGGTGGGTTCCGCCGGCTACATTGAAAGCAATACCATTTTCAAAAGCATAATGGCAGCTGTCAATTGTACCCCGGGCTATCCTTACCTCACGCTCCACCAAACTTGCGGACAAGGGAAAACCCGTACGTCTTTGTTCTTTTGGCGACAAGGTTAAATCACGAAGCTGATGCCAATAATTTTCATCATGCGTTAAAGTGATAATATCTTCAGCAAGAAGTCCAGGTGAAAACAGGGTGTCTTTACTAATTACACCTTCATGCAATAGCTGCGCCGGGATCAGCTCATATTTGAGCATCGGAAAGCGATGGCCTTCGGGCAGCGGATGGGCATATATCGGATCGTAAGCTATTTTAAGCATTTCTCTTATCCTATCAACTCCCCTACGTGTTTCTGGATATTTTCGCAAATGCTATCCAGCGGCAGATCATTGGCATCGCGACCAAATGGGTCCTCGATTTCTTCGGCTAATAACTCAATACTCGCAAAAACAAAAAGTACAAAGCAGATTATCGGGATAATAAAATATTTGAGATCAAAGGCCCAGGTAAACGGCAGTGTCATGATGTACGTAAAGATAAATTTCTTGATAAAAACATTGTACGAAAACGGAATAGGCGTTTTCTTAATTCGTTCACATGCTCCGCAAATATCTGTAAAAGAAGTAATTTCAGCTGTTATGCTAAACAATTGCTCCGGGTTGATAGCACCTTCTTTATTTAACCTGTAAATGTTTTTAATCATTTCAGAAGCTACCTGGTTGGGTACATGTTTTTGTGCATCAACACTGATGAACGACTGCTCCTCCGGAACATATTCATCCCGTAAATGATCTCTCAAGGCTCTTGCATAACGCGGAATAGCGTAATTAAAAAAAGCCAGTTCATTTTTTTCGCCAATTAGATGTTTTAATTTGATGGCAAGGTTGCGGCTGTTATTCACCAGGCTTCCCCAGATCTTACGCCCTTCCCACCAGCGGTCATAAGCCGAGTTGATACGGAATGCCAGCAATAAGGAGAATACGAAACCTATTGTTTGATGAATAAAGATTACCTTCTTAAGTATGCTTGTATCGGGTAGCTGCCAAAAATCAATCAGGAAATAGGTAACAACACCTGCATATGCACCTACGGCAAGCATAAGTGGAAATAACTCGCGCAGCGTTTCGGCTTTATTTATTTTAAAAATGAATGAAAACCACTCTTTGGGATTGTAGTAAACCATATATCTCTGAAAATTTAAACAACTTTTAGTGCATCAGCCATCAATCTGACTGCTTTGTAAACATCCTCAAATGTATTGTAAAGCGGTACAGGGCTCAGGCGGATCACATCCGGTTCGCGCCAATCGCCTATAACACCATTTTGTGCGAGATAGTTGAAAATAGCCTTGGCATTTAGCTTGCAAACTACTGAAAGCTGGCAGCCGCGGGCAGCCGCATCAGCTGGAGTAATTATCCGATAAATCTCTTCGCCCTGCTGTTCATTGATGCCTTGAATCAAAAACTCCAAATATCCCGTTAAATGAATGCTTTTTTGACGAAGGGTATCTAACCCGCCCGCATCATTAAAAATAGCCATAGAAGCTTTAAATAAAGCGAGAAGTAATATCGGGCTTGTGCTTACCTGCCAGCCGGCCGCGCCAATCTCAGGATCGAAACCAGGGGCCATCAGGAATTGCTTGTCGCGACGGTATCCCCACCAGCCGGCAAACCTGTTCAGTTCCTTATCGGTAAAATGTTTTTCATGCACAAAAATGCCGCTTATACCGCCCGGTCCGGAGTTCATGTATTTGTACGAACACCAGCAAGCGAAATCGGCTCCCCAATTGTGCAACTGCAAGGGGACGTTCCCCGCAGCATGAGCCAGATCAAAGCCTGCATAAGCGCCTGCTGCATGAGCCGCATCCGTAATTGTTTTCAGATCAAAAAACTGTCCGGTATAATAATTGATTCCGCCGAACAGCACTAAGGCAAGTTCATTTTTGTTTTGATCAATGGTTTGAATGATATCTTCGGTACGTAATGTGACCTCCCCCTCTCGCGGGAAAATCTCAATTATTGTATCCTTAGGATCGAGACCGTGGAATCTCACCTGGCTTTCCATTGCATATTGATCAGAAGGGAAAGCCCCTCCCTCCATGAGAATTTTAAAACGCTTATTATCTGGTTTATAAAAACTTACCATCAATAAATGAAGATTTACTGTAAGTGAGTTCATTATGGTAACTTCATTTTCCTGGGCGCCTACAATGCCAGCAATTGAGCCGGTAATGGATTTGTGATAATCAAGCCAGGGATCATCTCCCTGAAACCAACCTTCAACAGCAAGGTTTTTCCAGGTGTTTAATTGATCGGCTAAATATTGTTGCGCGGAAACCGGTTGCAAGCCAAGCGAGTTGCCGCAAAGGTAAATTGCATCTTCGCCGTTATGCTGAGGAATTAAAAAACGGCTCCGGAAATTTTTTAACGGATCCTGGTCATCCAGTTGCCGGGCAAACGCCAGATCATTTTGATAGTTCATTTGCCAATATTACAAAATTGAGAACTTATTTATTGGGCTTACTTACGTAAACATTGCCTTTTACATAGAAACGATAAGGCAGCAATGCATCTTCTGCCGCATAAGCCACTCCTATCCTCGGGCCGGCTTTTATTTGATCATCTGGGAAATGAAGGCCGCGATCTTCAAGCCAGATCGTATCGCCCTGCAAGCTAAACGCATTGATATCGCGCGAAATCCCCAAAGCCTTAGCTACCGAACCCGGACCGGCAGTGATGGTTGGTTTAAGAATCGGCATATTGCGGCGGGCCTGCATCGCCTCAATTCCATCGGTGGGTTGGATAGCCCGGATGAGTATAGCCTGCGGGTGCCCTTCAACAGAAGTAACGATGTTAAACATTTCATGAATGCCGTAGCACAGGTAAACATAAGCAATACCTCCCTGCATAAACATAGTTTTAGTGCGGGGTGTAAGGCGGTTACCAAAAGCGTGAGAAGCTTTGTCTACAACACCATTATAAGCTTCTGTTTCAACAATATAGCCACCAGTAGTTACACCATCAATACAAGTAAACAAATACTTACCTAACAGATCTTTACTGATACTTACAACGTCGTTCCCCAGGTAATAACTTTCTGGTAATTTCATTTTTTCAGGATTCCCTTCAACAATTTATTGATCTCTTTTGCTTTGTCAAAGATCATGATGTGCGTACCTCCCTTAACGATGGTAGCAGCCTTTATTCTTTTATAATCAAACACCAGATCTTTATCACCCGTAATATGGTAAAGGTTTGGCGGCACAATTTCGTTCTTCCAGTGCAAAATAGCGTACATGGCCCATTTCATAAACGCCGGCGATGATTTTTTTAGCATATCGCTAAACAACCACGCATCTTCCCGGCTCATGTGGCCGAACAACGGTTTAATCATAAACCCCATCGAATTAAATGCTTTTCCCGGGATAAGCTTGTAAACAGGCAGCGCGCGAAAGAGTTTAAAATACCATGGAGCTTCGTCGCTGGTTTTAATGCTGGAGATCAGGATAACCTTTTCAACCGGGATAAATTTAGCTATTTCAACGGCGATGATCCCTCCCAATGAATTACCTATCAATACCGATTTTGGCTTGATATTATATTGATAAATAAGCATTTGAGCATAAGTAACTAAAGTATCATTTAAATTCGGTTCGACCCAATCTACCGTAATTACCTCATATTCATCATTGAGATTAATGTTGTTATAAACGCGGGTATCGGCGCCAAGGCCGGCAATCAGATAGATCCTGCTCATTAAAAATTAATAAGCTTTACTATTTGCTCGAGATACTGTGCATCTGTTTCATTGAACTGATCAAGCAATTCGCTGTCTACATCAAGTACTGCTACCACTTTATCATCTTTAAATACCGGCACCACGATTTCCGAACGGGAAAGCGAACTACAGGCAATATGCCCGGGAAACGCATCAACATCCGGCACAATCAAAGTTTTAGTCTGCTGCCATGCGGCTCCGCAAACACCTTTCCCCAGGCCAATGCGGGTACATGCAACCGGTCCCTGGAACGGCCCTAAAACCAATTCGTTTCCTTTAACCAGGTAAAAGCCCACCCAAAACCATTTAAACTGTTCCTTTAGGGCTGCAGCTACGTTTGCCATGTTGGCCACAAGGTCAGGCTCGCCGTGAAGTAATGCCTCTATTTGAGGAACAAGTGAAGCGTATTGCTCCGCTTTATCGGTTGATGTATTTATTGTTAGATCTTCTGCCATGATGTAAAAGTAACTATGCTGCGTTGAAAGTAAATAAGGCAAATATCATATTTAATCTTTTATTTAGCATTTGCATGATCGTTAGCCTTACTATAATCCGCTACCGCAAACTATTTATTCCTTTTGCCCTGCTGGCAATGGCTGTTCATCGTCTTCCCCTGTTGATGCAAAGAGGATGCAGCTTTTACAAGCTTCTTGGCTCTGGCAAAAACGGAACTTTTGATCTTGAACCAGACTGGCAGCAATGGGGCTTATTAGCCTGCTGGAATAGCCGGGAAGATTTCGATGGGTTCTATAACCGGTCGTTCGTATCCTCCTGGTGGAAGCTGTTAGGCACCGAAAGCTGGACAATGCTTTGCCTGCCCCTGCAAAGCCACGGAAGCTGGGACGGCAAAGAACCATTTGGCAAGCCCGAAGCGAACGATATCAATGGCCCTGTCACTGTGCTTACCCGCGCTACTATCCGGTTTAACAAGCTTAAAAATTTTTGGGCCAATGTTGATGCTGTCGCAGATATGATGCGATCCGCTCCCGGTTATATCAGCTCGTTTGGCATTGGCGAAGCGCCGGTATACAGGCAAGCCACATTTTCTGTTTGGGAAAGCCTGGATCATGTAAAGGCCTTTGCCTATAAAAGTCCCGAACATGCCGAAGTGATTAAAAAGACAAGAAGCGAAGGCTGGTATAGCGAAGAGCTTTTTGCGCGGTTTAAACCGATTGCCAGCTTTGGTACCGTTAACGGAAAAGATCCCCTGAACGGTTTATTGAATAAATAAAAAAGACATGAGAATTATTGCAGAACTCCCCCATCCCGATTTTAAAATCTCTATCCTGAATATGAACAATAAGTTTATTGTTAAGGTAGAGCAGGGCTCTCTTGAGCAAAGTTACAAGATCCCTGAAATGGACTTAACCGACGGGGTTAACAGTGTTTTTGAATTACTTGATGAAGAGTTTTTAAAAAAAATAGCCGCCCGGTTTATCGACATGCGTAATGATTACAAAGACGCTTATTTTAGATATAACTATTGAAGTAAAACATCCATTTGCATTGATAAACAATAACTTATAATCAATCGCAACTGCAGGCAGAATTTAATTTGGCAAAAAGTTACATTTTAAGCGCTGTTTGTCTTCATCTTACCTTGTATATAAATAAAAAGTTAAACAAGTAGATGTTAATATATTGATATAAAAAGAGTTATATATTTAATCAGAATTTTATTCTGTGTTAACTTTGGCAGAATAAATGAAAGATCAAGCCAATAAAAGGTCGCAATACCAAAAGCCGGAAGGCTTGGTGTCAGTAACTGAAGTGCAGGAATCATCGGCATTTTTCGGTGCTGCATATTCCTTAAAGATCTTCACACCTGTTTTGTATTCAATTGGGTTTTTAAATATCGGCCCTTTAAAAGTGAAGGTGTGGAACTCCCCGTTTTCTCCGCATACGTCAACATCATCGGGTAAAGCATCAAGTAGTTCCCGGCTGATCTCTTTTCCAACAATGCGTTCCAGGCGCTGCTTGGTACAGGCTATTACAGTGCCGAAACCGAGGTTCAAAAATTCATCTATCAATTCGGATGTATCCCTTTGCCACAGCGGGTAAATACCTTTGAGCCCAACCTCGCTTAACCGTGCATCGCGGTAATCTTTTAGGTCCTGCAAAAATATATCTCCAAAAACGGAATGGGTTACACCTTCATTTTTAAATCGGTTTAAATGATGGCGCATTACATCGTCATATTGCTGCATTCCCGGCATTTCGGGCAGGCGGATCTGGTATAAAGGAATACCAATAGCTTCGGCCTGTTTAATCAGCAACTCTGTTCTTACACCGTGCATCGAAATTCTGTCAGCCGCGTCATTGATCGTAGTTACAAGATAAACGATTTCCAGATCCGGATTTTGCAGGCAATAATATAAGGCGAGGGCGCTGTCTTTTCCGCCGCTCCAATTGAAAATACATTTCATATTTAATGAGAGGATTTATTGAGTTAGCGAATTAGTGATTTAATCTTTCAATAATTCATTCACCAATGCAGGTACGCCTATGGTAGCTTTTTCCTGAATCTTAATTACTGGCCCTTTAACATTTACCGAAGGAATATTAGGATCGATAATATACTTTGGCACCTCGCGGTCAACATAACCGATAAGCCCTGCGGCCGGGTAAACAGCAAGCGAAGAACCTATGAGCATGAACACATCAGCTCCTGCACAGATCATCGCAGCATGCTCTATCATCGGTACAGGCTCACCAAACCACACTACATGTGCGCGTAATTGCGAACCTAATTCGCAAAGGTCGCCCATTTTAATTTCCCAACCTTCAATTGGATATGTAAGCTCGGGCTTTATGCTTGATTGCGAACGGGTGATAATGCCGTGCAGGTGCACCACATTAGTTGAACCCGCCCTTTCATGCAGGTCATCGATATTTTGGGTGATGATGGTTACATTATATTTTTCTTCGAGGGCAGCAAGGGCGTAGTGTGCTGCATTGGGCTTGGCTTCCAATACTGTTTTACGGCGTTCGTTATAAAATTGCTGTACCATAACCGGATTATGCTCCCAGGCTTCGGGGGTGGCTACATCTTCAATATTATATCCCTCCCAAAGGCCATCACTGTCCCTAAAGGTTTTTAAACCACTTTCGGCGCTGATACCTGCGCCTGTTAATACTACTAAGTTTTTCATTTTGATATAGATGATAATTGGTCAGGCCAAAAAAAAGCGGATTGCCTTTCAACAATCCGCTTTAAATTTAAATGCTTTTATATCATAATGCCAATTGCTTTTTGTCACGAAGAAAAGTGTACTTATTCTTAGCTAACTCAAAGCCGCCGAAAAGTATTGCACTAAATACTAATGTACCCAATGCCATGTTTTTCTCAAACGGAATAGCTTTAATCAATGATTCACCATAGCCAGCTAAGGTATGCGGATAAAGTGTACCATATAACCAGGGCAGATCTGTAATTAACCAGTGAATTAAAACTGCTGCGATTGAGCCTAAAAGCACATTAAGAACATTTACCTTTTCAAGCAAATTACCAACAAGCACCATTAATGCAAAACACAGGTAAACCCATGCGGCTCCGCCATACCATAAAGTTAACTTTGAAGTATACAGGTAATTAATCACGATATCTGTAGTAAACAACGTAAGCAATACAGTAGCATACCCTTTCCACTTTGAGGTAAAATAAGCACCGCCAAATAATGCAATAGCACCTACCGGATTGAAATTACTCAATTCTTTATACTTAAATGCTAAAAGCCTGAATGCGGCAGCAACCAGGATCATCAAGATCAGGAACAGGTTGCGATTGGTGTTATCTTTTGCGGTCATGATTTTATATATGGCGTAAAATTACTTAATAATCCGAACAATACGCAAACGCTATTTAAATTGATACCTGGCACCAAGCATGAAGTTGATACCGCGGGTGTTATATCCTAACCAATCTACGTATTTAGTATCCAAAACGTTGTTCAGATCGCCAAAAACATTTAGATTTTTGGTTGCCTTGTATTCCAAATGTAAATCTACCAGGTTATAGTGTTTCAATGTAATCACTTCTGATCCATTGTTTGTAAAAGTCAGATCTGTACGGTTGCCTGTATATTTGTAGTTAACGCCGACCTGAAAATCGTTTAAAATATCATAACTAATGTTGGCACCTAAGGTACTTTTAGGCCTGCGGTGAAGGTTGCCGGTTTGTGTACCGGCTTCGTCGGTTAGTTTACCTGTTACATAAGCGTAATATGCAGATGCATGAATTTTATTATCGTGATATTTTAATTCGGTTTCAAAGCCCTTATCTTTTTGCTGTTGCCCGTTTGCATATTGACTATAAGGAGGGCCAGACAGGTTTTTAAAATAGATAACATCTTTGGTATTGCGCTTGAAAAACTGGGTGTTAAATGAAAGGGTATTCTTAACAATCTCCCAATCAAAACCAGCTTCATATGATGTAGTGATCTCGGGGTTTAATTTCGAATTACCATATTGCGAAAACAATTGATATAGCGAAGGTGATTTGAAGGCCGAAGCTATGGTACCAAAGATCTTAAACTGATCAGCAAGGAATAATGATGGGTTGATGGTGTAGGTAAACTTGTCGCCATATTTGCTATGGTTGTTGTACCTGCCACCTAACTCCATGTGGAAGATATCGTATTTGAAAAATAACGACGTATAAGCGCTGAATATGTTATTAGCAGCATCACCAGCTTTAATAATGCTCGGCACACCCGGATAAGATGTTGATTCATACAGACTGTACTGGCTTGTGTTGCTGTATTTAAAGGCCGCACCGCTGGTAATATCAAAATACTTATTCAATTCATAATTAAACACAGCTTCGACATTGGTTATACGCCCTGTATTTTTTGTAACCTGGTGGGTTCCGCCATTGTCAGAGGGAAGGTTGGTGAAATCATTTTGAACCGTATTTTGCGACAGGTTCACGTTGAGGTTACCTTTTGGCAAAATCAATTTTGCACCTACACCGCCAAATAAGAATGTGTTTTTATAAGTGTAATCATTGTCGTTTATAAAAGCACCGTAAGGAAGATCACCGGTATTGTGGCTTACCTGCAGGTTTCCATTAAGAATAAATTTAGATGAAACATTTTGGCTCAGGTTCACGCTTGCCGAACGCTGATGAAAACCATCTTTCTTAAATCCACCTTTGCCGGTAGTATCTGTGGCCGCGGCAAAACCTTTTGAATCGGTATTTGAAAGATTAACAGCTATACCTGTGTTCTTTACCCTTCCAATTAATGAAGCCGATTCTTTAAACGTATTATAGCTGCCACCTGTTAGCTGCAATCCACCGGTTAATCCTTGCTGTTTAGCTTTTTTGGTGATGATATTAATAACGCCTGCTACAGCATCAGAACCATAAAGCGTTGAACCGCTTCCTTTCAAGATCTCGATATGATCTATCAGATCCAGCGAAAAAGCGTTAAGATCATAGCTACCATCAATGCCCGAAGCATTGTTTACCGGAAAACCATCGACCAGGATAAGGGTATTGCCAGATGAAGCTCCGCGCAAGAAAACCGATGTGCTGATACCGGGGGCATTGTTTGCACCTGAAAAAGTTATACCGGCAACCGTATTTAATAATTGAGGTAATGATTTACCCTGAGATTTATTGATCTCATCGGCAGAAATGATGGTAACAACGCGGCCGATGTCTGACAGTTTTTTAGGCGACCGGCTTGCAGTTACTACTACCGTATTGAGTGTGCGTGTGGTATCCTGTGCATATGCTGCTGAGGTAGATAAACCAACAGCTAACAAACCGAATCCCAAAGTAATTTTAGCGTACTTTTTTTCCATGTATGATTGATATGTGTAAAATAATAATGCAGCCTTAATAGCATACACGGAAATGAATAAAATGAAAACACGCCAAACGAAGAGCATTCACATTCAAGCTTCAATCCCCGAAAGCTATGAATAACATATAACGCTTTGGCAGGTTTTCTGACTTACTCCCCTTTTTGCCTGGCCTTCCCTCCTGTTTACAGAAAGTGACTTTATAGATTTGGCAACGGTTACGGAGCTTACAGCTGCGGGACAGTTACGGACTTACACCGTATTCCCTTTTAATTCATTAAACAAATAATGAAACCTAAAGCGCTGCAAAAGTACAATAAGTATCCGTTAACCTCAAATTACATAGCTATATTTATCATGATGAAATATCTCTGTATTTTACTGCTGATCATGAGCGCATCTGGCAGCTTTGCCCAGCAACCAGATACCATTTTTCTAAAGGCTATGCTGTATGAACATCCCGAATTATTTTCGGGTATCCTGAACCATCGCACGCAAAACGAGGTACAAATACTATATACCCGGATAGACAGGGATAAAAACAACATCCCTCACTTTACCTCGTATAGTTATCGCCTTAACGCGCATCATTATTTTTATCCGGCAAGCACGGTAAAACTCCCCACAGCCATATTCGCCCTTGAGAAGTTGAACGAACTGAAAGTAAAAGACTTAAACAAAAAGTCGGTAATGATCACTGATAGTTCATTTGCCGGCCAAACCAAAGTGCGGGTGGATACATCATCGGCAACGGGTCTCCCATCCATTGAGAACTACATTAAAAAGATCTTACTGGTGAGTGATAACGATGCGTACAACCGGCTTTATGAATTTGTTGGCCGGGTGGAGATTAATCAGAAACTAAAGAAATATCACCTTAATAACACCCGTATTGTAGGCAGATTGGCTATTGGTGATGCGGGAGAAAGTACGCGGCACACCAACCCTATCGATTTTTATGCCAGCAATAAACTGATTTATCACAAGCCTGCATTATATGATACTTCAAACTATCCCATGCACCTGGAAAACATGCTGCAGGGAAAAGCTTATTTAGATAGCAGCAACAGGCTGGTTAACAGGTCACTCGATTTTTCTGAAAAGAATGTTTATGCTCTTGCCGATCAGCAAATGGTTCTTAAACGGTTATTATTTCCGGAAACTTTTCCTAAAGCGCAACGCTTTAATTTAACGGCGGAAGACTATCGTTTCATTTACCGTTATATGAGCACCTTCCCTACCGAAAACACTAAACCTACTTATCACCAGCCCGAATATTTTCCGGCTTACTGCAAGTTTTTGTTTTATGGCGGGGATAGCACGGCAGTTATTAACCCAGATATCAGGGTCTTTAATAAAGTTGGCGACAGTTATGGTTATGATATTGATAATGCCTATATAGTAGATTTTAAAAATAAGGTTGAGTTTATGCTCAGTGCCGTTGTACAGTCAAATGAAGATGGCATACTCAACGATAATAAATATGAGTACGCAACGGTATGCCTGCCTTTCCTGAAAAACCTCAGTCGGGTGATATATCAATATGAACTTAAACGCCCTAAAAAGCACTTTCCCCATTTAACTAAATTTAAATTTACTTATAGCAAAAAGTAATAAAATTCACTTCTGAAAAACTTAGTAGCCCTAAAGGTGTTTTAAAAACGATAACTATTTAAAAACCTATGGCAACTACAATAGTAAAATATACCGACAACTTCCCCGTGCTTTATGGCGATGACCGCATAAACCTGAACTGGCCCGAGCGTTTTACGTCCATTGCCGGAGGTGTGAAACTCGGCTTTTCAGGCTTTAAAAACATATTCAAAAATCCGCTTTCAAGTATTGTAAAGATAGGTGCAGGCGGTTATCTGTTAAACCGTGGGATCACCGGGCATTGCGAACTTTATAAGCGCATCGGTAAACTATCAACCAACCCGATAAACGTAAATATCCGTTCGTCATTTGTAGTAAATAAACCAAGGGAAAAGGTTTATCAATTTTGGCGCAAGCTGGATAACCTGCCTCTGTTTATGAAACATCTGGAAAGTGTAGAAGTTATCGACTCCAAATATTCGCATTGGGTGTTGAAACTCCCCAAAAATGTAGCCACTATCAGCTGGCATGCTGAAATTGTTCATGACGAACCTAATGAAGTGATCGGTTGGAGTTCGCTGTCTGATTCAATGATCAACAACGCGGGTAAAGTACGTTTCCAGGATACCGTTGACGGGAAAGGTACCATCGTTGATGTAGTGATTAGCTACCAGCCGCCTGCAGGTGGTGTTGGTGCAGGCATCGCCAAAATATTAAACCCTGTTTTTAAAAATATGGTTGATAAGGATATCCAGAATTTTAAACAGTATATGGATATTAATAACGATCCGGATGAGTTTGTCGAAGTAATTGTCGTTAAATAATAAAATTAACACTTTTATCCCAGGGTGCCTTTATATCTTACAACAATAGCTATCATTTCCGTCTGAATTTTGATTTAAGTTTTAGAAAACGCCGTTCATAAAAGTAATATGATAATAAAGGGACAGTAATCAAACCCAATACATTGTAAGGAAATATGCTTAATGGCATTTTGCTATCCTGGCCGGTAAATAACTGTTGCCATATGTATATGCCATATGATAGAACACCAATAAATGACAGTAATTTATTGTTTAATACTTTAAAAATCCAATCATTTGCGGGTATGATATTGCTTAAAATTAAATAGCCGGTAATTACCGAAATCGCCAGGTTTACGTACAGTGATTTTAAGGTATAAAATTCGTCAAAGTGTAATCCAAACATCAATATTATAGCCAAAATATTGCCGGCTACCTTTGTTTGTTTGAGCCAAATTACCTTTAAAGTTTCTTTGGATGCCATCAACGCAAAAAAACAGCCGACACCAATTGATTGAAACTTTATAAAATAGTGAGTAAAACCGTAAATAATGCCACGATTCAAAAGGGGAACAAACTGTTGCACTGTACACAATAGCGGCAATGTGAATACAATGGCGATAATGATATAATAAAATGCAGTTCTGTTGATCTTTAAAATAAAAGGAAAAAGGAGATAAAATTGTTCTTCAACCGATAAAGACCAATAATGGCTGAAGTAATAAGTGAAATCATGGCTGCGGAAATAGCTAAAATTCATTAGATATAATGCAGAGCCAAAAAATTGAATCCAGGAAATGTTTAAACTGTAGAAATGGTTTAATAAAAACACCACTCCGATATATAAATAGGCTAAAGGAAATATTCTCAAAAATCGCCTGATATAAAATTTCTTTAACGATAAGTCTCCTGTTACTTCTTTTTCTTTTAAACATAGGCTCGTAATTAAAAAACCACTTATTACAAAGAAAATATTTACTCCCAACCCGCCGTTGAATATTGTGGTATAAAAATAATTATCAGATAACTGAAGATGGTAAAATACAACCAGGATAATTGAAATACCCCGAAATCCATTTAAGGAGTAATAATAGTTGTTGCGCAATAGGTTGGATAAGGTAGGCTGCCCTTCCGGGTTTAATATCATACAGTAAAAATAACAAGCAATTTAAATTTCAAGCTATTAAAACAAAAAAAGGCCGCAATTGCGGCCTTTTTTCATGCATTTATAATGCGATATTATTTTACTGCATCAACAACTGCTTTGAAAGCGTCTGGGTTGTTCATCGCTAAATCAGCTAATACCTTACGGTTTAAGCCAATTTCTTTAGCGGCTAATTTACCCATTAATTGAGAGTAAGAAATCCCGTGCTGACGGGCACCAGCGTTGATACGTTGGATCCATAAAGCCCTGAATTCTCTCTTTTTGGTTTTACGGTCACGGTAAGCGTATTGTAAACCTTTTTCAACTGTGTTTTTTGCAATGGTGTATACCTTGCTACGTGAACCCCAATAACCTTTGGCGAGGTTCATGATCCTTTTCCTGCGTCTTCTCGACGCTACTGCGTTAACTGAACGTGGCATCTTGTGTGTTTTTTGGTAGTGAGTGCCTGCATCTCGTGTGCCGGACTTAAAACTCTAATACCTGGTTTTAAAATTTGTGAATTACTTTCCGATACAAAGCATACGTTTTACGTTACCCATGTCGGCATCAGATACTAAGCTGGTTTGACCAAGGGCACGCTTACGTTTTGTCGACATCTTGGTTAAGATGTGGCTTTTGTATGCGTTTTTTCTTGCGATTTTACCTGTTCCAGTAAGCTTGAAGCGCTTTTTAGCACTGGAATTGGTTTTCATTTTTGGCATAACTCTATTTATTTGTGTTAGATATTAACGTTTCTCAACGTTTTATTTTCAAAGCACCTGCCCTTAAAGCAGGTGCAATCTTAATTATTTTTTTGCTGCCTTTGGTGCAAGGGTTAAAAACATCCTTTTTCCTTCAAGCTTTGGTAATTGCTCCACTTTACCAACTTCTTCTAATGCCTGGGCAAAGCGAAGTAATAAGATCTCACCTTGTTCTTTATAAACAATGGCGCGGCCTTTAAAGTGTACGTAAGCCCTTACTTTTTCGCCGGCTTCCAAAAACTTAATGGCATGCTTCAATTTAAATTCAAAGTCATGATCATCAGTATTCGGTCCGAAACGGATCTCTTTAATAACCGTTTGCTTGGCATTACTTTTTATCTCTTTAAGCTTTTTCTTTTGCTCGTAAATGAACTTGTTATAGTCCGTTACTTTACAAACCGGCGGTACCGCGTTAGGAGATATTTCAACCAGATCCAATTCCTGCTCCTGTGCAATTGCAAGGGCATCTCTTAATGAGTAAACCCCTTGCTCAACGTTGTCACCTACAAGGCGAACTTCCTGAGCCCTAATGAATTGGTTTATGTTATGTTCGGCTTCTTTTTTCTTAAAAGGAAGCCTTGGTCCTCTATTGAAAGGTTTGTTTAATGCCAAGTTATACTGTTATTTCTTTAGTTATCTGTTCTTTAAAATCTTCAATGCTCATACTTCCCAAATCACCGGTGCCATGTTTACGTACAGAAACCAAGCCTTCGGCAGCTTCTTTTTCGCCCACAACCAGCATGTAAGGGATTTTTTTGACTTCAGCATCACGTATCTTTCTGCCTATTTTCTCGTCCCTGAAGTCGATTAGCCCGCAAATATCGGAATCTTTTAATATATCAGAAACTTTTTTTGCATATTCTTCATATTTTTCTGATATAGGAAGTATAATGAACTGCTCGGGCGATAACCACAGCGGGAAATTGCCTGCACAATGCTCAATTAATACTGCTATAAAGCGTTCCATTGAGCCAAACGGCGCCCTATGGATCATTACCGGGCGGTGCTTTAGGTTGTCGCTTCCAGTATATTCCAGTTCAAAACGCTCGGGCAGGTTATAATCAACCTGGATGGTACCCAACTGCCATTTACGACCGAGGGCATCTTTTACCATGAAATCAAGCTTAGGGCCATAAAACGCAGCCTCACCGTATTCAACCACAGTTGGCAAACCTTTTTCGGCGGCAGCTTCTATGATAGCGTTTTCGGCTAATGCCCAGTTTTCGTCACTGCCTATATATTTAGCGCGGTTCTCCGGGTCGCGTAACGACACCTGCGCTATGTAGTTATCAAAGCCCAAAGCTTTGAATACATACAATACAAGGTCAATTACTTTTTTAAACTCATCCTTCACCTGGTCCGGACGGCAAAATAAATGGGCATCATCCTGAGTAAAGCCACGTACACGGGTTAAACCATGCAACTCGCCGCTTTGCTCATAACGGTACACTGTACCAAATTCAGCAAAACGAACCGGCAGATCCTTATATGAGCGTGGTTTTGTTTTATAGATCTCGCAGTGATGCGGGCAATTCATCGGTTTCAGGAAAAACTCCTCACCTTCCTGCGGGGTTTTTATCGGCTGAAATGAATCGGCACCGTATTTTTCATAATGACCAGATGTTACATACAGGTTTTTATGGCCAATATGCGGAGTGATCACCTGCTCATAACCTGCTTTTACCTGGGCTTTTTGTAAAAAGTTTACCAGGCGCTCACGCAACGCAGTTCCCTTAGGCAACCACAGTGGCAAGCCCATGCCCACTTTTTCAGAAAAAGCGAACAACTCCAATTCCTTACCCAGTTTGCGGTGATCGCGCTTTTTAGCTTCTTCGATCATGTGCAGGTATTCAGTAAGTTCGCTGGCTTTAGGGAAAGTGACGCCGTATATACGGGTTAATTGCTTGCGTGTTTCATCGCCACGCCAGTATGCGCCGGCAAGGCTCATCAACTTAACCGCTTTTATAAAGCCTGTGTTAGGGATATGAGGTCCGCGGCATAAGTCGGTAAAATTACCTTGCGAATAAAAAGTAATAGCGCCATCAGGCAGGTCTTTGATCAGGTCAAGCTTGTACTCATCGCCTTTTTCTGTGAAATACTCAATAGCATCAGCCTTGCTCACCGGTTTGCGGATGTACTCCTCTTTAGTTTTAGCAAGTTCAATCATTTTATCCTCTATCTGCTTAAACTCGTCAGAAGATAAAACCTTGTCGCCAAAGTCAACATCGTAATAAAAACCTGTTTCAATAGCCGGACCGATACCAAATTTAGTACCCGGATAAAGGGCTTCCAAAGCTTCGGCCATTAAGTGAGCCGATGAGTGCCAGAAAGTTGACTTGCCATCGGCATCGTTCCAGGTTAATAATTTAACGTGTGCATCTTGCTCAATAGGGCGGCTTGCGTCCCAAACCTGGCCGTCAACTTCGGCCGCTAATACGTTACGGGCTAATCCTTCGGAAATCGACTGCGCGATTTGCATGGAAGAGATCCCTTTGTCATACTGACGAACGGATCCATCGGGAAGTGTAATGTTAATCATCTACAACTATGATTTAAAGTTTTATAAAATTACGTTTAAACGGTCACCTACAAAGTGACCCTCATTTTGTGGGTACAAAAATAGAATTTTAAATAGCATTTAACATCAAAGCAGTTTCAATTTTTTGTTTGATGGGGATTTTCAGGCTTGTAGCATAGAAAATAAAAATGGGGCATCTTAATTTTCAATTTATATGAAAAATTAAGATGCCCCATCGGTTTATGGTGTTGAGCCTACTTAAAAGCCTCGTTCGACGGATTAGAATTAACAGATGTCTCTTTAACCTTAAATTCAATTGGCTGGCCAACCAGGATGGTCTTTACAGAGAACGGAATTTTAATACCTCCGTTTATACCTTCATAGTTACCAAACTCAACAGTCAGGTCATTTGCTCCTTCAATGGTTTGTTTAAGCTTCAGTCCTGTTTTTTGGCTATAATAATTATGGATATGAATCTCAGTACCTATATTGATATCAACCTCGTAGGCAAGCTCGTTATTTACCACTCTTAAAATAGGCTGCAACGTTATATTTTGATTTATCCGCTCATAATCAAGTTCGGGAAACGGGCGGCTTTTAAGTTTGATCATTTTTTTGGCTGCATCATCAAGCTGTACATCCCTGTTAACCTGCCTTGCTTTTATACTATCGCCGTTAAGTGTTATATGCGACACAACGAGGTTGTTATATGAGGGCACTATTGCTTCCTGGTAGTACTTATCAGGCATTTTATACCGGGTTACCAATTGCACGTCGGCGCCTTGTATATTACCAACTGCCGATGTTTGCAGATCGTGGATATTTTTGAGTTTGTCGGCACCGCCAATGGCATCTAAATACGCCTTGATAACAGTACTTGCCGTTGTGCCTTGTGGAATCGGAAGCCCGCTGTATGAGTTGTTTTCGGGGTTAATATCAGGTAAATTATGATCAGGGTCGATGGTTGCATAAGCAATTTTCGAGGTCGATTTGTATGGGAAGGTCCAGGTATCGCCGCGCTGCCAGATCTCAGCCGGAAGTTTTACAGTGCCGGTTTTTCCGTTCTCTTCTTTAATAGATATAGTAACCGGTAATGCCATTTCTTCCAGGTTTACAATGGTGATCATAGCACCTTTGGTGGCATCATTATCAGGATATGAAATATCCTTTATACCCTGATCAACTTTCCAGGTGGTGAAAAACCATTCGTTCCAAAACCAGCTCAGGTCCTCACCTGCGGCATTATCCATCGTATGAAAAAAATCCCAGGGGGTTGGGTGTTTAAAAGCCCAGCGTTTGATATAGGTTTTAAAGGCATAATCAAAACGCTCTTCGCCTAAGATCTGTTCTCGTAAAATAGTTAATCCTAATGCCGGTTTTTCATAAGCAGCAACTGCTAAAAAATCCTCCTGTATCACATCGGGCGTATTCATAATAGCCTCAGCACCTGGGCTAAATAAATAAGCGGCACTTTTTTGCTGATCGGGCTTTTCATAATATTCACCCTTGTTAAATACCTTGGTATCAACATTATTTAAAAAGGTGTTAAAACCCTCGTCCATCCAGGCGTATTTACGCTCATTTGAGCCAACAATCATCGGGAACCAGTTATGGCCAAATTCATGATTGGTAACTTCCCACAAACCTCCGTTTTGATTATTTGAGCCACAAAATACTATACCCGGGTACTCCATCCCTCCTACTATACCGGCCACGTTGGTAGCTACAGGATAAGTATATTCAAACCATTTATCACTATACAATTCAATGGCGGCTTTAACATATTCAGTTGAGCGGCCGTACGAATTATTCCCTTTAGCCTCAACTGGATAAACTGATTGTGCAAGAACTTTTTTACCACTCGGCAAATTGATCCGCGCAGCATCCCAAATGAATGCTTTTGACGCAGCCCAGGCCACATCACGGGCGTTTTTACACATAAAATGCCAGGTAAGCGTCGGCTTTTTCGGGTAATCGTTATTACGTAAAATATCAGTTGAATCTTTAATGATAACTGTTTTATCACTCTTACGGGCTTCGGCCAACCGGTTTATCGAGGTAGGTGATAATACTTCAGCAGGGTTAAGCAGTTCGCCCGATCCTGCTACAACCAAACTGGCAGGCGCGGTAATAGTATAATCAAAATTGCCGTACTCCAGGTAAAACTCGCTTGCACCAAGATATGGTATGGTGTTCCATCCGGTTACATCGTCGTAAACTTCCATGCGTGGGTACCACTGCGCAATTTCATAGATCCAGCCATTTTTAGTATGCTGACGGCCCATTCTGTCGGTACCATATTCGGGAATGTCAAAACCGTATTCAATCTTGATCTGCAATTTGCTCCCGGCTGCGCGTAATGAATCTTTAAGCTTGATCTGCATACGGGTATCCGTGATCAGATAATCGGCTTTCAGCGTTTTGCCTTTGTTGATGATATAAACCGATTTTATTTCGGCACCCTTTGTATATGATTTATTTGCAAACCTTCCACCCGAAACATTGCTTGTAGCTTCGGCACGTGAATCCTCTTTATAGATATTCTGATCTACCTGGAGCCATAAAAAGCCAAGGGCATCCGGGCTGTTATTGGTGTAAGTAATTAAAGTACTGCCCTCTATCCGGTGTTTAGCGGTATCAAGCGTAACATCAAGCTTATAATCGGCCCGGTTTTGCCAGTATTTTGGACCTGGAGCACCACTGGCCGTCCTGAACTCACCGCCCCTTTCGGGGTAAAATATAGGGTTAAATACTTTATGCTGATCATACTTGGGTGCTGCCTGATCTGCATTTTGCGCTTTTACTTCACCGGCATAAATGCCTAAAACCAATAACAACGCGGCTTTATAGAATTTCATTAACTGTGTTTTAATTGTGAGGGAAAGATATTAAAATATATTTGACTTGAAACGTAATTGCTTGGTTACGTAGTATCAAACGTCATTTTTATAACGGCCCCCCTCTAAGTCTCCCCCTCCCTTCCCGGGAGGGTTGGGTGGGGCTTATAGGCAATTTGATTTGTCGCCTTGTTGCAAATCAATCCCTATTTTTTATATTTTTGCGGATGATTTACGGCACATACAGTCGTTGATCGCAGCCCTAATAAATGGATATATCAGTTGTAGTACCTCTTTACGATGAAGTAGAATCATTACCCGAATTAACCTCATGGATTAGCCGGGTAATGGACGAAAACCGTTTTACTTACGAGATAATTTTGGTTGACGATGGCAGCAAGGACGGATCATGGGAAATGATCAGGAAGCTGCAAACCGGTAATCCTTTTATCAAAGGCATTAAATTCAGGCGTAATTATGGTAAATCCGCAGCCCTTAACACCGGTTTTATCGCTGCCAAAGGGAATGTGGTAATCACCATGGATGCCGATTTGCAGGATAGTCCGGATGAGATCCCGGAACTTTACCGCCGGATAACTGAAGAGAAATACGACCTTGTTTCGGGCTGGAAAGCAAAAAGGCACGACCCATTGAGCAAAACTATACCTACCAAACTATTCAACGCGGCAACCCGTCGTATGAGTGGCATCCATAACCTGCATGATTTTAATTGCGGTTTAAAAGCCTATCGTAATGTTGTAGTTAAAAACATTGAAATTTATGGCGAGATGCACCGTTATATCCCGGTTCTGGCAAAATGGGCCGGCTTCACCAAAATTGGCGAACAGGTTGTTGAGCATCGTCCTCGTAAATATGGCAAAACCAAGTTTGGCTTAAGCCGGTTTATCAACGGCTTTCTCGATCTGCTTTCAATTTTCTTTGTAGGTAAATTTGGCAAGCGTCCGATGCATTTTTTTGGTACGCTGGGCACATTGAGCTTTTTTACGGGTTTGATTATGGCCATCTGGATAATTTGGGAAAAGCTTTACAATATAGCACACAACCTAAAATACAGGGATGTAACCACGAGTCCGCTGTTTTATATAGCATTGGTAGCTATCATATTAGGTTCACAATTGTTTTTAACAGGCTTTGTTGCCGAGCTTGTTTCACGCAGCGCAAGCGAACGTAACCATTACCAAATTGAGGAAACAATTTAATTAGATTTGAGATGTTAGATATGAGATTTGAGACTTTTTGAATACTTGCCTCCTGTCTCATATCTAACATCTCAAATCTCACATCTATTCTAAAAACATGTTTTTTTCCATCATCATTCCTTTATATAACCGACCGCAGGAAATTAAAGAACTGCTGGAAAGCCTCACCTTGCAAACCTATCACAATTTTGAGGTTTTGGTTATTGAAGATGGTTCTGTAAATGATGCTGAAGCCATAGTAAATACCTTTACCGATAAACTTAACCTGCGCTATTTTAAAAAACAGAATGAAGGCCAGGGTTTTGCACGTAACTTTGGTTTTGAGCGTGCCAAAGGCGATTATTTTGTAATTTTTGATTCGGATTGTTTAGTCCCCCCCAATTACCTCCGAATTGTAAACGATTCATTGGCAAAAAACTATCTCGATGCCTATGGTGGTCCCGATGGCGCACATCAATCTTTTACCCCTACACAAAAAGCCATAAGCTATTCAATGACCTCCCCTTTTACTACCGGAGGTATTCGTGGTAATAAAAAAGGTATAGGGCAGTTTCACCCGCGTAGTTTTAACATGGGTGTTTCAAGGCAGGCCTGGGAAAAAGCCGGCGGATTTATTATCACTCGCCTTGGTGAGGATATAGAATACAGCATTAGGATCCATTCGCTGGGCTTTAAAATTGGGTTGATTCCAGATGCAATAGTCTATCATAAACGACGAACCAACTTTTATCAGTTTTATAAGCAGCTGCACTTTTTCGGAAGGGCGCGCATCAATATTTCTAAATTTTTCCCGCAGGAGTTAAAGCTGGTTCATTTTTTCCCGGCTGCTTTTACAGTAGGTGTTATCCTTACTATTATTCTAAACCTATTTGGCTCTGTATTAGCACCTGTAGGTAATTTTATACTGTTGATTTTCACTTTGTTAATATTTTTCCATTCCTGGTGGAAAAATAAATCGTTAAAAATCGCATTTTTGAGCATTATAGCTGCCTTCACACAACTTATTGCCTACGGGTTAGGATTTATACAGGATTTTTGGAAGCGGAAAGTTTTAAGTAGATCATAAGCAATATGTACCACCCCTTTTCTGTAGCGGAGACCATTAAAACCGCATGGAATATTTTAAAGAAGAATTTTGCCATAATCTCGGTCTACTCGGTAGTTGCCATGATATTTGTCTTCATATCAGGCTTTGCCGTATTTTATTTTGATGATAATGCAATGGTGAGTTCTATTGGCTTTGTTGTGTTACTGGTTGAAATAACTTTCATATTCTTAGCATTTATAAAGCTGGTATTCAGATTAATGGACAAAGAATACTATGATTTTGATTTTAGCGAGATCATTCCTAAAATCAGGATGCTGGTAAGCTATCTTACGTTATTGGTACTGGTGAGTACATTAGCTGTTTTTGCGACCCACCTGGTTGAAGGTTTAAAAGAAGGTTTCGCCCAGGATTTTTTCAAATTTATTATCGGACTTATTGTTCAGTTCTTTTTCCTGTTCTATTTTCCTATTTGCACCTGTTTCATTGTTGATGACGCGTCGGGGCCGATAGAATCAGTACAACAAAGCTTTTATTTGATAAAGGGGAATTTTTTTAAATATTTCTTGATCTTCATTATAATCGAAATATTGATGCTGGTTGCAGCAATCACCGTTGTAGGGTTAATAATAGCTATTCCATTTGCTAACATAATTTTGATGGCAGCCTATCGCAAACTGGTTTATAGCCACCTTGATGTGGATGATGACCTATCTGAAACCAATTAAAAATGGGATTTAAATCTGCATTAAGTAAAGTATTTGCTGCCTTTGTTAATCGGGAATTAAATAAGGTTCGTAAAAACGCGGTTGCATTTCAGCAAAAGGCATTTACAGATCTGGTGCATGCGGCCAAAGACACCAGTTTTGGTAAAGATCATCAGTTTGAAAAGATCAACAACTACGAGGATTTTAAGCGATTGGTGCCTGTACATGACTATGAAGACCTTCGCCCCTATATCGACCGAGTGGTTAATGGCGAGGAGGATGTGCTATGGCCCGGGAAACCTGCTTATCTCGCCAAAACATCCGGTACAACATCCGGTGTAAAATATATCCCCATTTCTAAAGAAAGCATGCCGGAGCATATCAAAGCGGCACGTAATGCTTTGCTAAGCTATATCCACGAAACCGGTAACTCTGATTTTGTTGATGGCAAATTGATATTTTTGCAGGGCAGCCCCATTTTAGCCGAAAAGCATGGCATTTCAACAGGCAGGCTTTCGGGTATCGTTGCGCATCATGTTCCCGCTTATCTGCAAAAAAACCGCTTGCCCAGCTACGAAACCAATTGCATTGAAGATTGGGAGCAAAAGGTTGAAGCCATTGTAGACGAAACTGTTAATGAAGATATGCGCCTCATCAGTGGGATCCCGCCATGGTGCCAGATGTATTTCGACAGACTTTCGGCCAAAGCAGGAGGTAAAAAGATAAAAGACATTTTCCCAAACTTTAAGCTTTACGTTTATGGAGGAGTTAATTACGAGCCTTACCGCGCCCGTATTGAGGAAAGTATCGGTTTCAAGGTCGATTCGATAGAAACCTACCCGGCATCCGAAGGCTTTATCGCGTTCCAGGATTCACAAAAAGAAAAAGGCCTTTTATTATTAGTTGATTCTGGGATCTTCTACGAGTTTATCCCATCCGATGAGTATTTTAATGAAAGCCCAACCCGCATTAATATTAAAGATGTAGAGTTGAATAGAAACTACGCGCTCATCATGAACACCAGCGCTGGTTTATGGGGCTATAGTATAGGCGATACGATTAAATTTGTTTCAAAAGATCCGTATCGTATTGTCGTAACCGGCCGTATTAAGCATTATATATCGGCTTTTGGTGAACATGTTATAGGCGAAGAGGTAGAGTATGCATTAATGAGCGTGGCTAAAGAAGAGGGCGTTGACGTGGTTGAATTTACCGTTGCACCCCAGGTTAACCCTGCAGCGGGGCAATTACCTTACCATGAATGGTTTATCGAGTTTGGTACAGCCCCTGACAATCTTCAGGCTTTCGCCATAAAAGTGGACAAGGCGTTGCAGAATAAAAATATTTACTATTTTGACCTGATTGAAGGTAACATTTTGCAACCTTTGGTGATCCAAAGCCTGCAAAAAGATGCCTTTATCAATTATATGAGGACTGAAGGTAAACTTGGCGGGCAAAACAAAGTACCACGGCTATCAAACGACAGGAAGATTGCCGAAGGATTAAAGAGTTTTATAAAATAAAGATACTTGAGTAACCAAATAAAAAACATTGCCATCCTTGGCTCAACAGGCAGCATCGGTACACAAACACTTGATGTTATAAGGTGGAACAGCAATTTATTCAGGGCGTTTTTGCTCACAGCACATTCTAATGCCGATTTACTCATCAGCCAGGCTATTGAGTTTGTGCCGGAATATGCCATTATCTGTGATCAAAGCAAATACCAGGAAGTTAAAGAGGCTTTAGCACATTTGCCAATACAGGTACTTGCCGGTCACCAGGCTATCATTGATACAGTAACGCATCCCGAAATTGCGGTTGTGCTAACTGCCATGGTAGGCTTTGCAGGTCTGGAGCCAACAATAGCTGCCATTAAAGCCGGTAAAGACATTGCTCTTGCTAATAAAGAAACATTGGTTGTTGCCGGCGATATCATAACCGCTTTGGCGAAACAAAATGCAGTTCAGATTTTACCGGTTGATTCGGAACATTCAGCAATATTTCAAAGCCTTGTTGGTGAGGAGTATAAGTCGATAGAAAAACTGATCATTACCGCATCGGGCGGTCCTTTCCGTGGCCGTAGTCTCGACTTTTTAGCCAACGTTACCCGTGAGGATGCCCTTAAACACCCCAACTGGGTAATGGGCGCTAAAATAACTATCGACTCGGCATCATTAATGAACAAAGGGCTTGAAGTTATTGAGGCCAAATGGCTGTTTGATATTGAGGCCGATCAGATCGAGGTTGTAGTTCATCCGCAATCTATTATTCACTCACTGGTACAGTTCAGGGATGGATCAATTAAGGCACAATTGGGTTTGCCCGATATGAAGCTACCTATACAGTATGCCCTCACCTATCCCAACCGGATCGAAACGAATTTTAAACGTTTCAGCTTTGCCGACTACGCTAACCTCACTTTCGAAAAACCAGACATGGAAACTTTCCGTAATCTAAGCTTAGCGTACGCTGCGTTAAAACAGGGAGGTAACATACCTTGCATTATCAATGCGGCAAATGAAATAGCGGTTGCCGGGTTTCTTGACCGTAAAATTGGCTTTTTAACTATGAGCGGCATTATTGAAGAATGTATGCAGAAAATAAATTTTATTGCAAAGCCAACCCTAACCGATTATTTGAATACTGACAAAGAAACACGCATCTTTGCGGAAAATTATATACAGCAACTACCTTCAAAAACATTACAGTTTTAATATTACATAGATATAGATAATGAGTATAGTGATCATGGTGGGCCAGCTTATACTGGGCCTTTCAATTTTGATAATCCTGCATGAACTGGGGCATTTCCTGGCGGCACGGGCCTTTGGTATTAAGGTAGAAAAATTCTACCTGTTTTTTGATGCCTGGAACGTGAGCCTGTTTAAATTTACATATAAAGGCGTTGAGTATGGTATTGGCTGGCTACCACTTGGTGGCTATGTTAAAATTGCCGGTATGATTGATGAATCGATGGATACAGAACAAATGGCTGGTCCGCCGCAACCTTGGGAGTTTCGTTCAAAACCAGCTTGGCAGCGCCTTATTGTAATGCTTGGTGGTGTTACGGTAAATGTTATACTGGGCATCTTGATATTTTGGGTGCTAACCATGCGTTTTGGCGATAGTTATATACCTAATTCGGCAGCAAAATACGGTATTGTACCAGGTGAAGTAGGTAAAAAAATAGGCCTTCAAATAGGCGACAAGGTTGTTGCTATCAATGGTAAGCCATTTGAACGTTTTGATGATCTTACAAGTCCGCAGGTATTATTGGATAATACTGTTTTTACCGTGTTGCGTGGCACCCAAACTTTGCAGATCAGCATTCCGCGTACCATCCTAAATGATTTGAACGATCATGATATAGAAGGTTTCATCAGTCGCCTGCCCCGTGCCAAGTTCATTGTTGATTCATTGGAACCGGGCAGTAATGCTGTAAAAGCAGGTTTAAAAAAGGGCGACAGCATTGTAATGGCCAACAATCATCCAATTGTATTTTGGGACGAATTGCAGGCTCAACTATCGGCTAATAAAGGCAAACAGGTTGAACTGGGTATAAAACGCAACCATGAACTGGTTACCTTGAAAGCACAGGTTACGCCAGAAGGCAAGCTGGGCTTTTACCGTGCAAAAAGCGATTTTCCGGATATCAAAACAATAAAGTACGGTTTTTTCGAAGCTTTTCCTATAGGAGCACAAAGAGCATGGGGAACTTTCAGGGATAATGCCAAAGGTATCGGTAAGATTTTCAGAGGTGATGTTAACCCTGGTAAAGCAGTAAGCGGACCGGTAGCTATAGCCAACCTGTTTGGTGGTACTGTTGATTGGGTCCACTTTTGGACATTGGTAGGCTTTCTTTCGATGGTATTGGCATTGATGAACCTTTTGCCTATCCCGGCGCTTGACGGAGGTCACGCGGTATTCCTGATCATTGAAATGATTAAAGGTAAACCGTTGAGCGATAAATTCCTTGAACGCGCCCAGATTGTAGGCTTTGTAATTTTAGTTACCCTAATGGTATTTGTTTTTGGTAACGATATTGTGAAGCTGGTAATGAAGAAATAGCGATTAGAGATTAGTGATTGGAGGTTAGAGATGCCTCCCAAGCATATAAACAAGAAAGGTCTTTCAACTACTGAAAGGCCTTTCTTGTTTTATATGAATTTATCAATCAATTGAATAGCTGTACAAATTAGAATTAGCTTTAAGCTTTGAGCATTCTGCTTTCAGCTTGTTTTATACCGCCGGATCAATAGGTTTAGGATCTTCGTAATTATCGGAAACGGTGTCAAAAGGTGATCTTTCATTTTTGAATACCGCTGCCGAGATCAGACTCACTATAGCGCCAAAAATGGCGTATATAAATACAACGCTTACTGTCGCTATAACCGCAAAATATTTACTTACCATACTTAAGGCATTGTCTATTTGATCCTGCGACAGATTTCCTTTTGCTTCCATTTGCGCGCGTGAGGCAGTTAGGGCCTTATTAACCATTTCCGGACTTAATATCGCATAATATACATAAGTGAATACCGCAACGAAAACTCCTGTAAAAATCGCATATAAAAAACCGGATAAAAAGCCTTCTCCGTAGGTAATATATCCGCCAAGCTGATCTTTGTATTCTTTTTGCGTTAACAGCAAGAAAGCGATGAAGGGCAAAAAGTTCAGGTATTTAAGAGATGAGTTGGGGTCAATATCAAGAAACTGAAATGCATAAGTTATAACTATTGAAGTTACCAGGTTAATTAGCGCCCACTTCAGGGCTGGTTGCGATGGGCTCGCTTTTTTTATTTCCATGATATAGGTTATTTAGTGTTTGGTTAAAATTAACTAATTATCTTATATCATGTATATGTTTATTTTTTACCCAGGCAAATGCTTTTCAAATGTTTATCGCCGATATCTCGTTGTTAATTAATATAACTGAGGAAAGGCTATGATACAGGCGAGCTATTAGATGCTGTTTTATGGTCTGAAGCAGGTTAAACGCCCAGGCCCACTCGGCACCTATTTTTGCAAATAACAGGCGCAAACATTCAGATGTGCTTAATTATTCAAAAATATCAGTAGTGTTAACCCGGTAGAAATACAATATACTGATTACTAATTATTTATAATCACTTTATTTAAAATGTGTTAGCCAGTGTTAACCCAGTTTATTAGGGTGTGTTATCCTGGTTTTAATTTCGTAAACTCGGTATAACAAAACAGGCCTTTCAAAATTTGAAAAGCCTGTTTTGTTATACGATTAATCTTTTATTCAAGAAATAGACTCCGCCGGCTCCCGTTTAAAGAAAGCAGCGAAAATTATCGATAAAACAAACAGAAATATAATGCTTATACCTAATGACTGGATTTGCTGACCTATGGTAATGCTTTTTCCGGTTTGAAAGCTTTTCTCCATCTCCTGAATCTTGGCGTCAGCTTCCTTCTTTTCTTCCGGTTTGGCAGTGCTTTCTTTCAGTTTAGTCAAAGCTGTAACCATAGCTGTCTTAGTCTTCTGAGCCATTTGCGGTTCTATAGCGTTTGCAAATATCTGATCACGTAGTATAAATATGGTCAGGTTTGAAATGAAAAACATAATGAAAATTCCGGTGGCGGCCTGCCTCATTGTCCAATACCCGCCGACTTTGCTCCTCAGATTTATGCAAAACAAAGCAGCAATAGCTATCGGAAATATGTACGTGAAAAGTATTGCACCAACTGTTATTGCGACAGCCGATGCTACACTTACCATAAAATAAAAATAAATAATACTTACCACAGCCAATACTGCACCTAAAATCAATCCTTTGATAAGTCCTTGTATTTTTATGGTTCTTTCTAATTGTGCGCTCATCAAAAAGGCTATTGAAAACTAACTAAAATTTCTAAAACTGCCATATCAAACTCTTTGTTGATAGCATTATCAGCAATCTCTTTCTTCTCTTCGTCAGATGGATCAATGTTTTGAAAAAAGCACATCATGGGGTAAAACAGCTCTTTAAGCTCCGAATCTTCAGGAAGCGTAGTAGCAACCTTGCTGATTTCGGATACCGGGCTTTCAATCAGGATTTGGTTGGCAATAACCGGCTCATAAATGCGGTATTCATCCTGGAACTCGTCTTCATCAACTAATAAAAACTCTTTCAGGTAATCTTCCAGTTCCGGCTCAATATCTTCATCTTCACACTCATTCAGATATAGTAAAAGGTTAAGGAGTTCGGTACCGCGGTCGAGTGTTTCTTCTTCAATGCTCTCCCATTCAGGAGTATCGAGGTAATCTTCTTCCAGTTTTTTAACATCTGCGCTAAAGAAGTTGATCATTAGCAAATCGAAGAAGATCTCACGAAGTTCTTCTACTTCAGGATTTTCATCAAAAACCGCATCAAGCTCATCTACTTTAGATAAAAAATCTTCGTCGGACGCAAAAACATCAGCAAACTCATCGGTTAGCTGGGTTGCATCAAAGTTGTTGTATTTGGAGAAGGCCTCAAGCGCTGCTATAAAGGCGTTTTCTATTTTAGGATCGATCATAGGTATATTATTTAAATATTTGGTGATTGTTGTAAGTTAACAATACTTTACCTTTTAAACGCTGCCCGATATAAGGCGAGTTTGCAGATTTAGATTTGTTGTTAGCCGCAGTGTATTCCCATTCGGTATCAGTATCAAAAACCACGATGTTTGCCTTTTCATCTTCAGCGATAACCGACAGTTCAACACCAAGTATTTCGCGGGGATTAACAGCCAGTTTTTCAACTATAAGTTCAACCGGTAAACCCGCTTTTAAAGCCAGGGAAAATGCGGTTTGCAGACCTATTATGCCATATTCAGCAACTTCAAACTCCACATCTTTAAATTCAATTTCGTGTGGGGTATGTTGCGATACAATGGCGTCGATAGTGCCGTCTTTTAAACCTTTTATCAACGCAGCAACATCATCGGCAGTACGCAGGGGTGGTTTCACTTTATATAAACTGTCAAAGCCTAAAAGGGCTTCATCGGTTAATATTAAATGATGCGCAGCAACGTCGCAGGTAACTTCAATGCCTTTACGCTTGGCCTCACGGATCAATTCGACCGAACGCGCAGTTGATATGGTTGTAAAATGGATGCGGGACACGGTGTATTCTGCAAGATAAAGATCACGGGCAACCATCAGTTCTTCGGCCAGTGAAGGAATTCCCTTCATGCCAAGCAGTGTGCTGATCTCTCCATCATTAACTTTTGCCTTACCTGCTATAGCGGTATCTTCAGGGTAAGAGAAAACCAGTGCATCAAAACCCTGTGCATACAGTAAAGCTCTTTCCATTAAACCCGCGTCCTGTACCGGGCGACTGCCATCGGTAAAAGCCCTGGCACCGCTTTGGTACATATCATACATTTCGGCAAGATCTTTCCCTTCACGCTTCTGCGATATGGTACCCAGAGGATAAACATCAACCAGGTTACCTTTTGAGCGGTTTAGCAGGTATTCAACTTCCGACTTGGAATGGACCGGCGGCTGGGTATTGGGCATTAGTGCTATGCCCGTAAAACCTCCTGCTGCTGCGGCTACTGTACCGGAACGAAGGTCTTCCTTGGTTTCAAGGCCCAACTCGCCTACATTACAGTTAAGATCGAAAAAACCGGGCGAAACATATTTGCCTTCGGCATCAAACAGTTCGGCATCGGCATCTATATCGTCGCCTATGCGGGTGATAACACCATTTTCAATTAAAATATCGGCAACTTGTTGATGAAAGGATGATCCGGGATCAAGAATAGTGGCTGATTTGATAAGCAAATTCATTAGCACTGCTTTATGTGTGGATTTGTATCGATCTATCCAGCCTGAATAACGCCCTGTTGATCAGGCTTATAAAACCTGATTAACAAAATTTCTGCAAGCAGGAAGATCAGCGCCAAAATTATACAAAGTTTCCATAATTGTGTGCCAAAATTTGATTCGGCAACAACACTTTTTAATGAACCGCTTCCTGCTGTTAATAAGGGCTTTGCATTTGGCAGTATTTTTTCGAGATCGGCCGCCGTAAAATAACTCATATCTGATTCTGCCCGGTTATCGTTAAGAGCAAGTGTTGCCAGCGTACTGTCCTGCTTGCGGAGCGAATAAATTCCGGGTTCATTCAATTGATCAGAAACATATAACAACGTACTTCCCTCCTGCTGCCTTACATCCGGGATAATGCTTTGATTGCCTTTGGTGAGTTTGAGCAATTGCTTTTCGGTGGTTTGTACGGGTGGTACCTCAAAACTTTCGTCGGCACCAAAAGTGTAAAATAAGGGTTGGTCATGCCCGCTTAATAATGCCATCCTAAAAAGTATGGGTACAAACAGCGCATGCCTTGGCAGGTTACTAAAATCTTCGCTAAGAGGTACAGCACACATGTAAACATTCCCTTTTCCGCTGCTGTAACCCTCCCAAAAAGCTTCGCCGGTAGCAAGGTTCATCAGGCTTTCCTGCTTAGAACCGCTTTTATTCAGCTGATAATATTTTTTTACGGATGGCAAATCAGGATTTTGAGGAAAGCTCTCAAATACATTTTTAAATACTGCGCTCTGTTTGTTGATGGAGGCTACTTTTACGTCCTGGGTTATTAGCTTTTCAGGATATCCGGCATTTAAGGCTAATAAAAATGACTTATAATTAGCCAGATCAGCATCGGCCGACGGAAATACAACCAGCGTCCCTCCTTTTGTCACGTAGGTTCTCAACTGCTGTGCCAGTCCGGTAGCTATGGTTTTAATGTCGCTGATAATTACTATAGGGTAGCTATTAAGTGCAGCGTAATCAACGTTACCATCGGTTACACGGGATGCAGCAAAGAAAGCGTCAGATGCAAAAACAGCCTTCAGATATGGATTTGGAGCGCCTCCATCTATCAGCAGAACCGGCATTTGCTCCTTTACATTAAAACTAAAATAAAACTGGTTGTCAAATGTGACCGGGTTGTCCTGCAACTGAATTTCACCGCTCTGCCATCCAGGTTTTAAGCCCGAAAATGATAAGGTATCATTTTGAACATGGCGGGCATTGATACTGAAGCTACCGAGCGCCTTTTGCTCACCATTAATTAATATTTTGAGGGGAATCTTTTCTGCTTTTTCTGTAGCGTAATTATGTAGGCGTACAACCAGTTTTTCACTTTCACCCGGGCGATGTACCGCACCAAGGAGCCAAATCGAATCAACAGCAACATTGGGAAGGTTCCCGGCTTTAAGCTGAACAAGGTTAACGGCAATATTACTATCGGCTTTCACTGGTTTATCATTTCTGTTTTTTTGAAAATCAGAAATAATAAACACCGACTTGGGAGCTCCCGGTTGATTTTGCAATAGGTTTTCCTGTCTGCTGATAACCTGTTGTAAGCTCCTGCTTTGTGAACTTACTTTAACCGCATCAACTGCATCATTAAATTCATCACGGCTCAATAGTCTTTGATGTTTACCTTCAAAATCTTGCGTAAGTAATTGAAACCGATCATTAATATTATAAGCCGAAGTAATTTCCTTAGCACGGCGTTTGGCTTCATCAAGTAACGAGCCCTCGCGGTTAAGGGTTTCCATGGAGTAAGAATTATCCACAAAAACGCTGATCACCTGCTGTTTACCAGCATTAGCATTTTGCGCGCCGGGGATATAAGGTCGGGCAAATGCCAGTATCAGAAATAACAAAGCAAGTAAACGCGACGCCAATATCAATCGCTCCTTCAAATTGCGGCGTGAAGCCTGCTGTTCCTGCACCTCTTTCAGAAACTGTACATTACTGAAATATACCTTTTTGTATTTACGAAAATTGAACAGGTGGATCACAACCGGGATAGCCAGGCTCAGCAACGCGAATAAAAAAGCAGGATATAAAAAATACATATTTTATATAGATGGTTGTGCTATTTACAAATGTGGTAATTTTTTAAATATGCCGATGTGCAAATTTCAGATGCGTAGGTTTTAGCCTGGCTTTATTCATACATCTATAGATGCCCCTTTCAAATCATGTATAAATAAATATATTTGGTGCATACATCAATCTACTTAAAAAATGGAATACAGAAGATTAGGCGAAAGTAAACTAAGCGTATCGGCAATAACTTTTGGGGCATGGGCTGCTGGCGGCTGGATGTGGGGAGGCAATGATGACCAGGAAGCTATTGATGCCATGCGCGCGGCTTACGATCTTGGAATAACATCAATTGATACAGCCCCAGTTTATGGACAAGGTAAAAGCGAAGAGCTGGTGGGCCGGGCTATTAAAGACCTGCCCCGGGATAAGGTACAGATCCTGACTAAATATGGCTTGCGCTGGGACCTTGCTAAAGGTGAGTTCTTTTTTAAGAGTAAAGACAACAACGGGAAGGATATTGATGTATATCGATATGCCGGTAAAGACAGCATTATTGCCGAGTGTGAAACCAGCCTCAAACGTCTTGGTACCGATTATATCGACTTGTACCAAATTCATTGGTCGGACAAAACTACGCCTATTGACGAAACGATGGAAGCCATTTTACGTCTTCAGGAACAGGGTAAAATTCGCGAAGCAGGTGTTTGTAATTATAATTTGAGTCAAATGCAAATCGCTGCCAAAACCATTAAGCTGGCGGCAAACCAGGTTCCGTTTAGCATGGTAAACCGCGCTATTGAAGATGAGCTAATTCCTTATTGCATCGAGAATAGGAAAGCGATATTAGCTTATAGTCCCCTTGAGCGTGGTTTATTGACCGGTAAAATGAAACCCGGCCAAAACTTTGATGAGGGCGACCATCGCGCAGCCGTCAAATACTTTAAAGATCAAAACATTGAGCGTACCAATGCCTTTCTTGCCAAAATAAAACCATTGGCCGACGAAAAAGGTGCAACTTTAGGGCAATTGGTTATCCGCTGGACAATCAATCATCCAGGCATAACTGTAGCGCTGGTTGGCGCCCGTAATGCCGAACAATCTGTTCAAAATGCCAAAGCCATCAATATTCATATCAATGGAGAGGAAATGGAGTTTATCAATAACCAGTTAAGTGATTTGGTGATTGCTGGATAAACATCTTTAACACCGCGGAGAGCTATTAGTCTCTTCGCATGATTATATAAACCTGAACCATGATCATTGATACATTACTATATAGCAGCCATTTAATATCAAGCGATAATCCTATAATAACTGCTTTGACACTGGGGGGTACCGGAGCCATATTTAGCCTGTTTGGGGCTATACTATATGATAGCCACAAAAAACTCATGAAAAGAGGTATACAAGTTGAGGGTACGGTTATAAGTATTGAACATGAAAGGAGCAATAAAGATTCGATGGTATTAAACTACCCGGTAATTAGATATCGGACATTACAAAACGAATTGATAACAAAAAAACACAACATTGGTATCAGCAGATACTCATATAAAGAGGGTGATTCGGTAAATGTGGTATATGATCCTGCTGATAATTCGCTATTTACATTAAATGACAGTTCTTCAAAAAGCGTCCTCCTTAGCTTCATTTTACTTGGATTAACGTTATTAGCTGCATCAATTATTATTTTCATAGTGAAAGCTGGATAGCCAAAATCGGTAAAATCGAAAAAACATGTGAATCAGCGGTCAATTTCCTTATCTTCCAATTATGAAAAGATCGTTATTATTATTTCTTTTATCACTCACGCTAAAACTATCTGCCCAAAACGTACAGCAAATTCATCAAAAGGCAGTTCTAATTGATGCCCACAATGATGTTATTTCAAATGAGCTGATAACCAAAGTTGATTTAAGCAAACATCAAAGCGAAGGTAACTTCGATTTGGTTCGTGCGAAAGAAGGCGGGCTTGATGCACAAATCTTTTCTATCTGGTGCGGTGAGAGTTATGGTAAAGGATCCGGTTTTGCCTTTGCTAACCGGGAAATTGATTCTTTGTACGCGCTCATCAAGCGTAATCCTGATAAAATAGCTTTAGTGCGCAACACCAAAGAACTTAAAAAAGCTGTGGCCGACAAAAAGCTGGCGGCGTTGATTGGTGTTGAAGGCGGGCATATGATCGAAGACAGGATGGATTACATCGACAGCCTTGCTAAACGTGGGATGCGTTACCTCACCCTCACCTGGAATAACAGTACTTCATGGGCAACTTCAGCACGTGACGAGGTTACTAAAAAAGATAGTTTGAAACATTTAGGGCTCACCGATTATGGTAAGCAGATTGTTAAACACCTGAACGAGCTTGGTGTTATGGTTGACGTATCGCACGTAGGTGAACGCACTTTTTATGATGTACTGGCAACTACCACAAAGCCTGTTATCGCTTCACATAGCTGTGCTTATAGTATCGATCCATTTCGCCGCAACTTAAAGGATGACCAACTAAAGGCGCTGGCAAAAAACGGCGGTGTGGTATGCATTAATTTTTATAGTGGCTTTGTAGATAGTACCTATACACCCAAAGTGCTTAAGTTTTTGGCGCTGCATAAAACAGAGCTCGATTCATTGACCAAAGTTTATCATGACGTCGATCTGGCCAATATCAGGATAAACGCCTTGTATAAATCGGAATCAGACAAGCTCAGACCACCGCTTGAGCTGCTGATCAAGCATATCGATTATATTGTGAAACTGATAGGTGTTGATTATGTGGGTATCGGGTCGGATTTTGATGGTGCCGAATCATACCCTCTTGGTTTGGATAGCGTTGCTGATTATCCAAAAATAACCGGAGAACTATTGAAATTAGGCTACAGCCAAAAAGATATTGATAAAATATTAGGTGGAAATGTAATGCGGGTGCTTGCCGCAAATACAGGCAAATGATGTCACTTTGTTGACGATATGCGCTTTGCCTTATGCGCTTAAAATCGTAAATTCGCAACTCATTTATAATAAAATGTCTCAAGAAACTGAACACGTAAAATGCCTGATCATAGGCTCAGGTCCTGCAGGTTATACTGCAGCTATATATGCTTCCCGCGCTGATCTTAAGCCAGTTATGTATACTGGTTTACTGGCAGGCGGCCAGCTTACACAAACTACCGAAGTTGAAAACTTCCCGGGCTATCCGCAGGGCATTATGGGTCCTGAACTGATGGAAGATTTTCGCAAACAGGCTGAGCGCCTGGGTACCGAAATCCGTTTCGGATATGTTAGTTCTGTAGATTTTTCAAGCCTGCCACATAAAGTTGTAGTTGATGATGTGAAAACCATCACAGCTGATACCGTGATTATTTCAACCGGAGCTTCGGCCAAATGGCTTGGTTTAGAGTCTGAACAAAAATATAGCGGCTTTGGTGTTTCTGCATGTGCAGTATGCGATGGTTTCTTTTTTAAAGGCCAGGATGTGGCTATTGTTGGTGCCGGTGATACCGCTGCCGAAGAAGCTACTTATTTAGCTAAATTGGCCCGCAAGGTATATATGATCGTTCGCAGGGACGAGTTCCGCGCTTCAAAAGCGATGGTTCACCGCGTATTGAATACGCCGAATATTGAAATTTTATACAATACCGAAACCAAAGAAATTTTGGGCGATGGTCAAAGCGTTACTGGTGTTAAAGTAATTAATAACCAAACAAACGCCGAAACCGATCTTGACGTTACAGGGTTTTTCGTGGCAATAGGCCACCATCCTAACACCGATATTTTTAAAGGCTGGCTACATATGGACGAAACCGGTTATATCATCACACGTCCTGGTTCAACCGAAACCAACGTAGAAGGCGTATTTTGCGCCGGTGACGCACAGGATCATATTTATCGCCAGGCTGTAACAGCAGCGGGCACCGGCTGTATGGCCGCAATCGACGCTGAGCGTTATCTGGCAGCCAAAGAGCACGTGGTGACGGCGTAATGAGTGGTTAGAGATTGGAGGTTAGTGATTAGTGTCTTAGCCTCAGAAAAGCGATAGGTTTACCTGTCGCTTTTTTTATTTCTTTAACTTTCCTTAATACACAACTCCCTCGTTTGCGTTAATAAGATCTTTTTGAGTTTGCTTAGCATTCTGTTAATTCATTTAATTCCACAAATTCGGTTCAGGTATTCTCCTACTACACTAAACATTTTACACACCAAAACTTCTTATATTTTTTTAAAAAGTTTTATCTTACGGGCTCATACTAACCTGTATAGATAAATTATGTATAAAAAGGCCTCTTTGATACTGCTTGCTGTGCTTGCAGTAACCACCACCATTGTAAACGCGCAGGATGCCGATCCAAACCTGGGTATTATCCCCGCTCCTGTTTCACTGAAAAAATCTCCCGGGCAATTTGTTTTGAGCCAGGAAACCATTATCCAGGCGGATACGCCTTCAAACAAAGCGGTAGTATTTTTTAAAGATTACCTTGCCAACAACCAGGCTTATCATAAACCTGTGATTGTTAAAAGCGGTGCAAGCACAAATGTTATAACCCTTACTACCGCCGGCACCGATGGTTTACCTGCCGAAGGCTATCGTTTAACTATAACGCCACAACAGGTTATTGTCGCAGGTAAAGGTGCCGGATTGTTCTACGGAGTACAAACACTGCTTCAACTAATGCCTGCCGAACATGCCGCCACTATTAAGCTGCCGTGCGTACAGGTGGAAGATTATCCGCGTTTTGGTTACAGGGGGGCAATGCTTGATGTTGGCCGTCATTTTTTTGGAGTAGAGCTGGTGAAAAAATACATTGACCTGTTAGCTGCCTATAAACTGAATACTTTTCACTGGCACCTTACCGAAGACCAGGGATGGCGCATAGAAATAAAGAAATATCCGAAACTAACCCAAATCAGCAGTATGCGCGCGCAAACCCTGATTGGTGGTTACCGCGACCGTACCCCGCAGCAGTTTGATGGCACACCGTATGGCGGGTTTTATACACAGGATCAGATCCGCGAGGTGGTAAAATACGCGTCTGACAGGTTTATTAATATAATACCCGAAATCGAGATGCCCGGACACTCTCAGGCTGCACTTGCTGCTTATCCGGAATTAGGCTGCGATCCCGGCAAAACGTATAAACCTGCCGAAACCTGGGGCGTATTTAAAGATATTTACTGCCCTAATGAAAAAACTTTTGCCTTTTTACAAGATGTATTGACCGAGGTGATGGCACTTTTCCCAAGCAAATACATTCACATTGGCGGTGATGAAGCCCCGAAAGACGCCTGGAAAAACTCGGCTTTTTGCCAGCAACTGATTAAAAAGTTAAAGCTGAAAGATGAGCACGCGCTGCAAAGCTACTTTATACAACGCATTGAAAAATTTGTAAATTCCAAAGGCCGCAGTATTATTGGCTGGGACGAGATTTTAGAAGGCGGCCTTGCACCTAACGCCACTGTAATGAGCTGGCGTGGTGAAGATGGCGGGATTGCCGCGGCGCAACAAAAACACGATGTGATCATGACGCCGGGAAGCAATGGTTTATACATTGATCATGGCCAGGGCAAACCAAGTCAGGAACCCTTGAGCATAGGCGGCAATGAACCCCTTTCAAAAATTTACAGCTATAACCCTACTCCTGCTGTGTTAACACCCGATGAGCAAAAGTACATTAAAGGCGTACAAGCCAATTTGTGGACAGAATATGTAGCAACAGATGCCAAGGTGGAGTTTATGCTGCTGCCGAGGTTGCTGGCCCTGTCTGAAATTGCCTGGTCGCCATTGGCCAACAAAAACTACACAGATTTTGCCGATACACGTTTACCTGCTCATTTGGCCTGGCTGGATAAAAACGGTTTTGACTATCACGTGCCCACAGCTATAGGTGCAAAAGATACAGTAATGATTGGCAGTAAGTTAACTGCCGTATTGAAACCCTCAGTTGAAGGTGCAAAAGTTTATTATACTATTGACGGTTATACCCCACGCGAGACAGATTTAATTTATACTATCCCTTTGAATTTGGATATACCCGTTGATCAGTACCGCGAACTACAAACCATAGTGATCACTCCTTCGGGCAAACGGAGCAATGTTACCCGTACATTGATTTATAATAAAGCGCCAATGGCGGCCGTTACTTATACAGGTACAGCAACAGGCCTTAAGTACCAGGTTTTTCCTGGTCTTTATACCAGTACAAATCAGCTCGGCGTTATGCCTGCCGACAGCGGCGTGACAAAAACCTTTAATACTGCCGATCTGCGAAAAAATAAAGGCAAATATGGTGTGATTTATACAGGATTTGTTAATATTGAAAACGATGGCGTTTACGGCTTTACAACGTCATCTGCAGGGGGCTCGGTGTTATTAATTGATGATCAGCAAGTAGTTGATAACGACGGAAAACATATCATGGATGAACAAATGGGAGCTGTACCGATATTAAAAGGCTATCATAAGATAACCATAAAGTATTTTGATCAGGGCACTGGTCCTGTAGCGTTAAAAGTATTTATTACTGCCCCCGGCAAAGCAAAAGCCGAGCTAACACCAGATACGTTATATAACTAAGTTGAACCATAAAAAATATGACTAACAGGGTTTACCTTTTTGCGCTTGCGATAAGCGCATTAATGGCTGGATGCGGCGGGCAGGAAACAAAGAAGCCTGCCGCTCCTGCGGCACCTAAAAAGCCGGTTTTGATGGCGCCTTTCAGGTTTCACAAACTGATAGAGGTATCGCCGGGGCAAAGCTATGATGTTTTGAGCTGGGGCCGCGGTGCTGAAGAAGCGGGTTCGTTTATGATATTGCATTCAGACTCATCGGCGATAAAATACACTACAACAACCGGTGATTTAGATGGAGCTATCATTGACGTTTATAATTCAGATATGGATGTAGATGGCAACCCGGAAATCCTGATCCAGGCTAAATCAAAAGATACAACCAGCTACACCTCCATCTACGCTTTTGAGTTTAACGACAATAACAGCAAGGCAAATAAGCTTGATTTCCCGAAGCTGACCAGTTCGCAACGCAAAGGTTATCGCGGTAATGATAATTTCTATATTAAAGAAGGTAAGCTGATGCGGGAGTTCCCGATCTTCAATGGCACAGGCAAAGATGCTAAACCTTCAGGCGCAAAACGCCAGTTGGAATATGGTTTACGTGGCAATGAATTTACGGTTAAACAGTTGAGTAAAGATTCAACAGACGTAAAGCAACCGGACAATCAGCCCTCCAAAACTGAAGAAAGAAAATCATCGGATAAACGAAGTTCATCTTCGTCGTCAAAATCATCTAAGAAAAAGCATAAAAGGCACCGAGGATAATTTAGTTTGCGTTACAAACGCAAACCCTGGTCAAGCACTCGTTGGAAACGAGCGCAAGGCGAAACAAGTCAAACATTAAAAGTGCCATGATGAGCAGTTCATCATGGCACTTTTTTACTAATCTCCAGCCTCTAATCACTAAAATCACGTCTGTATCACCCCCACATTAAACGCCTTTTCAATAGGCGCGTGATTAGCGGCCTCAATACCCATAGATATTACTTTACGGGTTTCAAGCGGATCGATGATCCCATCAACCCAAAGCCGGGCAGCGGCATAATATGGGGTTGTTTGGGCGTTATACCTGTCGGTTATCTGTTTCAGCAATTCAGCTTCTTTTACAGCATCTACCTCTTCTCCTTTGGCTTTGAGGCCCGCTGCCTGGATCTGTAGCAGGGTTTTGGCAGCTTGTCCGCCTCCCATTACAGCAATCTTGGCCGATGGCCACGCGTAGATCAACCGGGGATCATACGCCTTGCCGCACATGGCATAATTACCGGCACCATAGCTATTACCTATAACAATGGTAAACTTAGGCACAACAGAATTTGCCACCGCGTTAAC
This sequence comes from Mucilaginibacter sp. R-33, assembly GCF_049949235.1. NCBI lineage: Bacteria > Pseudomonadati > Bacteroidota > Sphingobacteriia > Sphingobacteriales > Sphingobacteriaceae > Mucilaginibacter > Mucilaginibacter sp. R-33. The sequence goes on along the minus strand of NZ_CP188089.1, from coordinate 1,848,871 downwards.
CATTTTTGCACCGTCTTTGATGATGCCGCCCTGCTCCGACCGGCTGCCGACCATAAAACCGGTAACATCCTGCAAAAATACCAATGGGATCTTTTTCTGATTGCAATTCATGATAAAACGAGTAGCCTTATCTGCCGAATCCGAATAGATCACCCCGCCAAACTGCATTTCCCCTTTTTTTGACTTAATCACCTTGCGCTGGTTGGCAACAATTCCCACAGCCCAACCATCAATACGGCCCAGTCCACAAATAATAGATTGTCCATAACCGTCTTTATAAGGTTCAAAGGCCGAATTATCCAACAGGCGATGGATAATTTCCATCATGTCGTAAGCTTTCTCCCGGTTATCGGGCAATATGCCATAGATCTCCTTTTCATTGAGCTTTGGAACTGATGACTGAATCCTGTCAAAACCGGCTTTGGTATAATCGCCAGTCATGTTCATGATATTGCGGATGGAGTCAAGTGCGGCCTGATCGTTAGGTTGCTTATAATCGGTAACGCCAGAGATTTCGCAATGGGTTGTTGCGCCTCCGAGCGTTTCATTATCAACATCTTCACCTATTGCAGATTTTACAAGATATGATCCGGCCAGGAAAACAGAACCGGTACCTTCTACTATCATAGCTTCATCGCTCATGATAGGCAAGTAAGCGCCCCCAGCCACACATGAACCCATAATAGCGGCAATCTGGATAATGCCCAAACTACTCATCACCGCATTGTTGCGAAAAATTCGTCCGAAATGCTCTTTGTCAGGAAAGATCTCGTCCTGTAAGGGTAGATAAACCCCTGCCGAATCGACGAGGTAAATGATAGGCAATTTGTTTTCGATAGCTATTTCCTGTGCACGAAGGTTCTTTTTAGCTGTTATCGGAAACCATGCGCCAGCCTTTACAGTGGCATCATTGGCAACAACAACACACTGCCTGCCTGAAATATACCCAATACCACATATGACACCACCAGATGGGCAACCACCATGTTCGGCATACATACCATCGGCTACAAAAGCGCCGATCTCCAGCCATGGTTTATCTTTATCAATGAGGTAAGCCACCCGCTCGCGGGCCAGCATTTTTCCTTTCTCTTTTTGTTTGGCTGCAGCTTTTTCACCGCCGCCCTGGTATACTTTGTTAAGCCGGGTGTTTAGTTCATAAACAAGCTGCTTATTAATATCTTCATTTTTATTGAATTCGATATTCATAATTGGTTTTAGATAGGACAGGTAATTTAGAAAATTTCCTATCTAAAAAGGGAATTGCAAACGGTTTTGTTTTAAAGAGATAAAACCGGTATCAGTTTGCAGTATAAAGCTGGCAGCAGACAGTTTAATCAGCTAATAAGACTATGCTACAAACTAACACTTTTGACTTAAGTCTGCGAACTTAAGACTAAGTAAGGTTTCTGTCTTTAAACCATACCTCGTCGGGTTTGGCGTTGAAGTTATCCATAAGGTTCACCAATTCTATCGGATCGCCGGAAGTAAGGATCAATTCTCGGTTAGTAGGTTTCAGGAAACGTTGTTCAACCATTACATCCATTTGTTTAAGTAACAGATCGTAAAAACCATTTACATTTAACAATCCGATTGGATGGTTATGCAAACCCAATTGCAGCCAGGTTAGCACCTCAAAAAACTCCTCAAGAGTGCCCCATCCGCCCGGAAGCGTAATGATGCCTTCACTAAGATCGTTCATCATTTGTTTACGCTGATGCATATTTTCTACAATGTGCAACTCGGTTAAACCTGTATGCCCTACTTCTTTATCCATCAAAAACTGCGGGATTATACCGATAGCATTACCTCCCCTGTTTAACACAGCATCGGCCATTAAACCCATAACGCCAACTTTACCGCCGCCAAACACAAGCGTAATGTTACGGCTTACCATAACCTCTGCTAATTGTTCGATGGCTTGTTTCAATACGGGATCGCCATTGAAATTAGCTCCGCAAAATACACAGATAGATTTCATGCCCAATGATAATAAAATTTGTTCAATGGCCTATTAAGGTTTTATTACCTGTTGATTGTATTGCTTTAATATTGATATATTTAGAAAAATTATCACATGAAAAAACCTATTTTAACCATTATCACGTTTTTTATTGTTGCAGTGCAGGCATTCGCACAAAACATCACAACTCCTAATGTTGAGCAAAAAGACGATCAATCAACAATCATCAAAAAGATAGAAACCAATAGTCAGTATACTATTGTGACCTTTGAAAACTATGCTTACCAGGATAATGCGTGGCTACAGCTCAATAAAGAGATCTTTATTCAAACTGATTTAAGCAACGCACATTATGAGTATGTTAAGTCGGAAAACATAGCCATGGTACCCAATAAAAATGTATTAAAAAAGGCTGGTGATAAGCTTGAGTTTAAGGTATATTTTAAAAAAATACCTTCTGCTGCAAAATCCATTGACATCATAGAGCATGCCGGGTTAAGCAGGTCGGGAATTAACTATTTTAATTTTTATAATGTTAGTTTAACTGAGCAAGCTGCCGCAACCAAGCATGTCAAGGTAACCGATGTTGTATTGCTTCCGCCACCACCTGTAGCCACGGATACAGCCTCAACAGGACTATTTAATGGAAGCCCCTCTAATGACATGCAAAACGCGATGAATTCTATGGGACCGATGTACGCATCGATGGCAAAATCAGTGCTTGACGCTCAACTCGCTTACTTTAAGCAGCCCGGCAAAATAGCCGAAATAGCTAAATTAAATAAAGATTATTTTGATGCACTTGTTAAAGTGGGATTCAATTACGAACAGGCGTTAAAGATCATCACCGCGAACGGTTTAATTTCAAAATCATCATCAGTGACCGGCCAATAGGTTATTATCAAAAACAAAAGCGGCTGAAAGATAGAGGATCTTTCAGCCGCCTTATTTTATGCAGTTTATATTAAGAATTACCTGCTTGTATAGTTAGGGGCTTCTTTAGTGATAGTAATATCATGCGGATGACTTTCGCGCATACCAGCAGCGGTGATCCTCACAAATTTGGCACGTTGGAGGTCTTCGATATTGGCAGCACCGCAATAGTGCATGCCGGCACGTAAACCACCGATGTACTGGAAAATCACTTCGGCCATGCTGCCTTTAAACGGCACGCGACCAACAATTCCTTCCGGTACCAGTTTTGTCACCACATCGGTTTCATCCTGAAAATAGCGGTCTTTTGAGCCTTTGGCCATCGCCTCAACCGAACCCATACCACGGTATGATTTAAATTTACGGCCTTCATATATAATAGTTTCGCCGGGCGACTCTTCAACACCGGCAAATAATGAACCTGCCATGATTGAGCTTGCACCGGCGGCAATAGCTTTAACGATATCTCCGGTTTGTTTAATACCGCCATCGGCAATTACCGGAACGCCACGGCCTTCAAGTGCCTTGGCGCACTCATATACCGCATATAATTGTGGTACACCCACACCGGCAATGATACGGGTTGTACAAATCGAGCCCGGGCCAATACCTACTTTAACCGCATCAGCACCGGCGTCAGCAAGTGCGATAGCAGCATCGCCCGTTGCAATGTTACCGGCAATTACCTGCAGGTTAGGATAGAGTTTTTTAACTGCCTTAACCATATCAATAACTCCTTTTGAATGGCCATGAGCTGTATCAACTGTAATCACATCTACACCGGCATTAACCAGGGCAGTTACACGATCAATATTGTCGGCAGCAACACCAACAGCAGCGCCTACACGTAAACGACCGAATTCGTCTTTACAGGCATTAGGAAAGTTTTTAACCTTTTGAATGTCTTTATAAGTGATGAGGCCTACCAGTTTCCCATCATTATTCACAACCGGTAGCTTCTCAATTTTATTGCTTTGCAGTATGTTGGCAGCATCAGTCAAGGTAGTTCCTGCCGGTGCGGTGATCAGGTTAGTTTTGGTCATTACCTCAGTAACCGGAATGCTCATGTCCTTTTGGAAACGAAGGTCGCGGTTGGTGATGATGCCTTTCAGGTTGTGATCTGCATCGATAACAGGAATGCCGCCAATGCTGAATTCTTTCATCAGTTGAAAAGCGTCTGCCAGTAAAGCATCTTCACGCAAGGTAACAGGATCCTGGATCATGCCGCTTTCCGAGCGTTTTACTTTACGTACTTCATCGGCTTGTGCCTGGATGGTCATGTTTTTGTGCAACATGCCTATGCCACCCGCCTGGGCAATGGCGATAGCCAAATCAGCCTCGGTAACGGTATCCATGGCGGCCGAGATAATAGGAATGTTTAACCGGATGCTTTTAGTTAAGTAAGTGCCGGTATTCACTTCGCGCGGTAACACTTCTGAATAAGCCGGGAGTAGTAAAACGTCGTCGTAAGTTAATCCTTCGGCAACAAATTTTGATGGGTCTAACTGCATAGCAAATAATTATTTTGGAGTTATTATTTGCCGGGCAAAGGTAATAAAATATTTCGGAATTCGGAATTTCGCTTTTCTATTTATTTAAAATTGCCTTAAGATGATAATTCGGGATTTGGGATTTCGAATGTTCGATTTCGGATTTATTTTATTTTTACTGCTCAAATCCATTCAAGAATTTGGGAGTTTCGCTTTCTGATTCGCCGTTAGACAAATCAAAAAGCGAATTTCCGAAATCAAAGTAATCCGAAATCGAACATCCCAATTCCGAAGTCAAAAATTAATATTTCCCTACAATCACTTTATAAAACTGATCGAAGTTGAAATAAGTATTAGCCAGTTGGATCAGCTTATCTGAAGTTATGTTTTTTACGGTCACCGTATACCTGTCATAATAATCGTAATCCAAACCTGCAAAATAGATGGTTTTGAACTTATCAGCATGCGAAAATACATTCTCCAAACTTCCTAATAATGAGCCTAACATGTAATTGCGCACCAGGGAAAGTTCCTCTTCCGGTACCAGTTCGGTTTTCAACAGGTTCATTTCTTTTTCAATCTCGGCAACCGCCGACTTACAAACATCTGCACCAACCTCTGTCGCTATAAAAAATGATCCGCCCTGCTTAAATGACGCCAGCCCCGATCCTATACCATAGGTATACCCTTTATCCTCGCGGATATTAGCCATTAACCGCGATCCAAAATAACCACCGAATACTGTATTTAAAACCTGTAACGCCTGGAAGTCTTCATGCGAACGGTTGATGATAGGCGTACCTATCCGGATAGCCGATTGCAAAGCTTCCGGTTTCTCTGTAAAATAAAACAGGTCGGCGGCGGCCTTAATATCGGGCTGAATTGTAACCGCCGGGGTTGGGCTGTTTTCCCAGTCTTTATCAAACGTATCGGTAAGCAATGTCAGCATTTCAGGCTCAATCTTACCCGCTATAACGATAGTGCAATTGGAAGGCTGGTACATTTTTTTGTAATGTGCCAGCATATCATCATGCTGCAGGGTTTGATAGTCGGTCATCTCAGCAGCATATCCAAAAATGGTAGTTCCATAAACAGCCCTGTTAAATGCTCTGCGGGCCACCACATCATTTTTTTGCAGACTAACCTGCAATTTTTGTTGTTGGTTGCGCTTAAAGGTTTCCAGTTCCTTCTCCGGAAAAATGGAATTATTCAGGATATCGGCAATAACCGGTAAAGTATGGTGCAGGTGTTTATTTAAGCTATACAGTGTTACCTGCGAGTTTTCATATCCATAGTCAACCTGTAAAAAGGCGCCGTAAAAGTCAATTTTGTCGGCAATCTGTGCAGCAGTTAAAGTTGTAGTGCCATCAGTAAGCATGGAGTTTACGGCCATGTTAAGCAATGGTTTCGCCGGATCAAAGCTTAGGTTACCGAAGACCCACTCAATGCGCACAAGCTCCTGGTCGCCGGAGTTAAAGCAAAAAATGTTGCAGCCATTGCTTAGTTTCTTGTGCTCTGGCCTAATCAGATTAATATTATCGATAGCCCTGAATTCGGGGGCTAATTTTCTGTTGATCATATGTATATTGTTTGCCCTTGGTTGGCGTGATTTAAAGATTTCCTGATCCGAATAACTGTATGCATCAGGGCAATTCTAAAATCCTTTCAATCAGGGTTCTTTTATTTCTCCGCCAGATAAATAAGCGTTGATGAATTATCTTTTATGAATAGTTTATTGGCTTGTGCTTTTACCTGGGCCGCGCTTACAGCAAGATATTTTGCTGTTTCATGGTTGATCAGGTCAGCATCGCCCAGCAATTCAAATGAAGCCAGGTTCATGGCCTTATCCAATAGCGACATTTCGGAAAATATCATGGTTGACTCGGTTTTGTTCTGAACTTTAGTAAGTTCATCTGCCGGGATCTCCTCAGTTTTTATTTTCTCCAGTTCCTCCCATAATGCAGTCTCTGCCTGTTCAATGCTGATGCCATCGAGCGGTTTGCCTTCTAACACAAACATGCCTTTATCCAAACTGCCGGTAATATAGGCATGCACCTCGCTAAAAATCTGTTTTTCCTTAATCAGCGATTTATATAACCGTGATGAATTGCCGCGCGAAAGAATATCCGAAAGCAGCTCTACCACATAGTAATCTTGATCTGTGCGGGCCCCCATCTGAAAAGCGATATACACATCATTGAGTGGTACTTTGGCGGTAACCGTTTCGCGGCGGGCTTCCTGCTGTTCAGGTTCCTGGGGAAGGCTGCGGTGATATCTTTCGCCGGCCGGGATCGGAGCAAACCATTTTTCGGAGAGCTTTTTTACCTGTTCAGTTGTTACGTTACCTCCTACTACCATAATGGCGTTTTGTGGGTTATAATGTTTTTTGAAGAACGCTTTTACGTCTTCGATTTGTGCATCCTCGATATGTTTGATGGTTTTGCCGATAGTCGCCCAACGATAAGGGTGTTTTTTGTAAACCAGCGGACGAAGCTTTAACCAAACATCGCCGTATGGCTGATTTAAGTACCGCTGTTTAAACTCCTCTATAACTACGTTACGCTGCACCTCAAGGCTTTTTTCGCTAAAAGCAAGGCTCAGCATCCGGTCACTCTCCAACCAAAATGCGGTTTCCAGGTTAGCCGATGGCAGAGTGATATAATAGTTGGTGATATCGTTGCTGGTAAAGGCATTATTTTCACCTCCTACCCTTTGCAGTGGTTCGTCATAAACAGGGATATTGACTGATCCGCCAAACATGAGATGCTCAAACAAATGGGCAAAGCCGGTTTGTTCAGGATCTTCATCGCGTGCACCAACATCATATAAAATGTTAAGCACCGCCATTGGCGTTGTATTATCTTCATGCACAATAACCCTAAGGCCATTGTCAAGTGTGAATCGGTTGAATTTAACCATGTATCTCTTAAATTTTTAATACGGATAGCAAATGTATAACTTTTGATGACATTGAAAGTGAATGCCAAAAATGAACAAGTGTTTTAGGTTAGGCCCCGGTATTTTTTTACTTTTAGGCTACCAATGACCCGCGACGAACTTACCCAAAAAATAGCGAATACCATAGGCAAACTCAAAGTGCTTGAATTAAGCCGTATTTTGACGGAACAACAGTTTGATTTGCGCGACCTGATAGAGATTACCTTTCATGCTGATAAACCCCTCGGGTTCCGTGCGGCGTGGCTCCTGGAAAACATGTTTTTAAAAGACCCTGAGGTTTTTACCAATAATCTTGAATATTTGATTGAACGGTTACCACAGGTTACCAATCCAGGCTGCCAAAGGCATTATGCTAAAATATTGATGCACGCCACCGAAGAAAAAGAACAATCGTCGGTAAAACAAAAACTGAACAGCATCGATCTTGAACCAGCGGTTGAGCAGCTTTTTGACTGGATGATAGATCCAAAAGTTAAAATAGCGGTGAAAGTATTTGCTGGTTGGGCTTTGTTTAATTTGCGGCACCGTTACCCCTGGGTGGCCGATGAGCTACCGGCCCAGCTTGAATTTTTAACGCGTAATGGTACGGCGGCTATCCAGTCGGCAGGAAAAAAAATGACGAAGGAATTGAGATCTAAGCCTCTCTAATCCCCCGAAGGGCAGACGTTTAAAAATTGGCTGTTATATTAAAAGCCAAAAGCCGCCAACAAATATCCCGCTGTCCCTACAGAAATATTTGTCACCGACTTTTAACTTAAGATTTTTGACTTAAGACTTTCGACTTACTTACGCCGTGGGCCTGTCGTCGCCGTGCAGGTTATGACTTACCTGCCCATGATGCAATTTGGCAGCTAACGCGGATGAGCTATCATCGGCATAAGTACCATATGCATTTACCAGCACTCCTTTTAAGTTATATTTTGATGATGATACAGCGTATACTATCGACATATCCGATGGATTACTTGGACCTTCAAAGCGGTAAAACTCATCGATCTCAAAGTCATCGGCGGTCATCCTGATATCTTTTTCTTTATCATCAATAGTATCGCCATCAAGGCTAAGGTTGGCCGTATATCCCCTCTTCATGAGGTCATTAGTGGCATCCACTAAGGTTTCATAATTTTTCATGGTGAAGTTTTTGTATAGGTAAAACAGAAGATGAGTTCATTGATCACCTTCGTATAATATATAACTGCAAAAGCAACTAACTTGTTTGAAGCGGGGTAATAAAAAAGTCCGGTTGCCACGGGCAACCGGACTTAAACTAACAAATGAAAATTCTCCCGTTCTAAGGTTATTTTATGCTTACTGGGCTTTGGCCAGCCAGAATGAAGCATTTAAATGAAATGACGAATGCGAGGTATATCCTGACGGAGCATCACCCGACCAACCATTAAACAGGTTATCGCCTGTATCACCTGTGCCGTCATCGGCGTCCGAGCTGTCGCCGATCCAAACAACACGGCCGCTTCCATAGGTTGCCAATAATGCCATAGCGTTGGCATTGCCACCATTGGTAGCGCTGTTACGCCAGAATAAGCCCTGTACGGTTGAGTTGTTGGCCGGGAACAAGGTTGCTGTAGAACCATCGTAGAAAGCCATTTTTGAAGCAGTACCTGCCGCACCATTCAGCACTTTTTGCGCATCGGCATTGGAGCCGGTATAAACGTTGGTTGACGGGCTTTCGTTGATATCAACATAATTTACACTAAAGCCGAAAGGGTTGTTGTTATTGATGCCATTGTTGGTCATTAAGTCATTCCAAACCCTTGGCGAATCATAACCATCACCATCGCGGTCTGAAGGATTGTAGCCATTAGCATCGGTACCGGCAGTTGTTGCCGCCGTATGATCAGCTATCATAAATAAACCACCACCGTTTGCTACAAAGTTCATCAAAGCAGTTTTCTCGGCGGCAGTAAATAAGCGGTTAGGTTCGCAAACAACAAATACATCGTAATTGCTCAAATCCTGGGCTCCACCGCCGCCATAAGTGATGGCAGTGCCTACAGGTAACGATTCAACCAGTTCGCCTCGTTTTACCAATTCTACAGCCCATGCTGAAAGAGCGCCTTTCCAATAAGTTTCGGTAGTAGATGAAGTAATACCTGTGTATGACGGAGTAGGAATGCGTTGTGCCTTGGTTTCGGTAGTGGTACCGCCTGTGTAAATAGCAACCTGCTCAGTGCCGTCGGCATCTATTTGCCAGTCGGCGCTGCCTGCATTTTCCAGGTGACTTGCATCAAACAGGAATTTTTTGCCTGTAAGTACAGTACCCCCGCCTGTACCGCCGCCGCCGTTATCATTAATGGTGATATCATCAATATTGATACGGTTGGTGCCGCCGGATAATTTACGGATCTCTAAACGTACATTACCGGTTTGTGTAACAGTAAAAGTTGATGTAGTAAGGGTTGCAGTAGTAGTAATTGCTGAGCCGGATTGCGTCCAGGACGAACCTCCGTTAACAGAATAAAACAATCCCCATGTGCTTGGAGTATCGCCGTTATAAGTTGCACTTTTAATAGTAACAGTACTTATGCCGGTAGTAACATCAAACAACATGGTAATTTTACCGGTATTGCGTACACGGGCACTCCATGAGCCTGCTTTTTGATCTGCTGCGAGATTACCGATCAGGGCATCATACATATTCCATGAACTGCCGGATAGGGTAACATTGTCGCCGCTTGATGAACCGGTTGGTGATACATCATAAGCAGTTTTTGGACTGGTTGCGCCAACTTCAAAACCCTGTGTTAAGGACACAGCTAAGGTTTTAATCGTTTTTGCACCGGTTGCAGTTTGATCAGCATCTTTCAATGCAGGCATCTGGCCATTTTTCTGACAGCTTGCCAGCATGCCTGTTGCGGCAGCGGCCAATACCCACATACGTAGATTAGTAAGTTTTAGCATAATGATTTTTTTAGGTTTTAATGTATAAGTTAATAATGTTAAATTATACGGTAAAGCTGCACAAAGGTTAATTCGTAATTATTGCTATTTCATTAACTTATTGTTAAGTAAACCTTGAAACTTTTTACATTTATATAAAGTGTTCCATTTTCAGAAGCGGAACATTGTGGAATACTGCGCATTTATGTTACCACTGGTTATCAACAACTTAAGTGGTTCAAAAAGTGAAAGGTAACTATATTGCTAATAATCAGATATTTAAGATTTTTGGCCTTTTTTTTAGTGGAACACCCTTTGGTCATACACATCAGGTGTGGACAACCCATGGTTGAAAGAGTTTTGACAACGGTTAACATATGGCCGGCCGCAAACAAAAAAAGCGTCCAAAAAGGCCGCTCTTTCAATACATTAAAGTTGTTCAAATTTATTTGGCAAAATAAGCCCCTATCCTTTTGGCAAATGCCACGGTAATTATGCCGATAAATATTTTTGCCCCTGCCGATATTACACTGCTTTGTTCATTAACGTTAGCAAGCGTATACAGGTGATATAAAAAATCAGGGATAGTGCCAACTAACAATAACCCTCCTATTATTACCAGGGATATTTCGTAGATGACTTTTCGTTCGGCAAAAAGTTTCGCGTTTTCCTGGTAATCACTTTCATTAGTGATCCAGCGGGTGATCCTTTTAGTACCGGCAATTAACAGCACCGCCAATATGATCAGGAAAATAAAGTTTAACCCGTTTACCAACAAAAGGTTTCCCTGATCGGCAGGCTGCTGTTCGGCAGGGGAACTTGCATGGTTACCGATAAAAGTGATCAGGCCGGGAAGTTTAGAGATATCGGCCACCAACAGGTATATACCCAGTATTTTAATGGCGACCTCATAGATGTCGGATTTTTTCATTCGTCTTAATTAGGGATTAATTGGTTTATGGCTTACAAGATAAACAATTGTGCTACATAAAAAAGAGAAATGAAGATCCGGAGGATAAATTATTCCAGGTAATAATGCCTGATCCTGTTTAAATCCCCATCAAGTTCATAAACCCAGGGGGTAGCGGTAGGGATTTCCAGCGAAGTGACTTCCTTATCATTTAAATTATCAATATATTTTATAAGCGAACGCAGGCTGTTACCATGTGCCGCTACAATAACCTTTTGATTGCGGCGCAAGGCCCTGACAATTCTTTCGTTCCAAAAGGGCAATACCCTATCCATAGTTTCGCTCAGGTTTTCGGTCAGCGGGAGCTCACGCTCGGTCAGGTCCTTGTACCTGAGATCATGACCCGGATAGCGCGCATCATCTTTGGTTATAGCGGGCGGGTGTTCATTAGGGTCGCGCCGCCATTTTAACACCTGTTCTTCGCCGTATCGGGCAATGGTTTCATCTTTATTTAACCCTTGTAAGGCACCATAAAACCGTTCGTTCAACCGCCATGATTTTTCGACGGGGATCCATAAATGATCAAGTTCTTCCAAAATATAATGGAGCGTTTTAATGGATCTCTTTAAATAAGATGTAAAGCCGATATCAAAATTGTAGCCGTTTTTATTAAGGATCTTTCCGGCGAGATGGGCCTGTTCGTAACCTTTTTCTGACAGGTCGACATCTTCCCAGCCTGTAAATCTGTTTTCCTGATTCCAGGTACTCTCTCCGTGGCGTATTAATACTAATTTTTGCATAGGTAGGTGTCTCTAAATCTCTCTTCAAGAGAAAAATTTTATTGTTGTTGTTTAAAGCCCATCTGCCGGCAGGGGTTGAATTGGGTTAATGCAAAAGTAGGTTAAGGGTGTGAAAAACTTGCTTAATATTTATAAATCAGTTAGCTTGCGGTACAAACCATATAAACTAAAACCTATTATGATCCCTACCACACCAGTACCAGTGAAGGATGGCATTGCCAACCCCGCGCCACTTGGCCTTTGCGCTTTCGGAATGACCACCGTTTTATTAAACATTCACAATGCCGGTTTTTTTGAAATGAACACCATGATATTAGCTATGGGCATATTTTACGGCGGTTTGGCGCAAGTTATTGCCGGTGTTATCGAAGCTAAAAAGAACAATACCTTCGGGCTGACAGCATTCACTTCGTACGGATTTTTCTGGCTTTCATTAGTGGGCCTGTTGGTAATGCCCAAATTTGGCTGGGGAACTGCGCCATCTGAAGGTGCCATGATCGCTTACCTAAGCATTTGGGGTTTATTTACCCTGCTGTTGTTTTTTGGAACATTGAGGCTTAACCGTGCGCTGCAATTTGTTTTTGCATCGTTAACTATTTTATTTTTCCTGTTAGTGGCTGGTGATGTTACAGGCAATGCGGGCATTAAACACCTGGCCGGTTATGAAGGTATCATTTGCGGGGCATCGGCTATTTACACAGGTATGGCTAATGTTTTGAATGAGATTTATGGAAAAACCGTTTTGCCGATTGGCCCGGTGAAGGTTTAAATTATTTGAGCTAAATTGCGCGGGTGAAAGATTATAAAAAATATTACAGCATACCGGCCACTCCCGAAGAGATATACATGGCCATCACCAACCCGGTTACAATTGAATTGTGGACTGGCGAAGTCGCCGAAATGTCGACAGAGCCCGGTACCGAATTTTCTATGTGGGATGGCAGTATCGTGGGTAAAAACGTCGAGTTTGAACCCAATAAAAAGGTGGTTCAGCAATGGTATTTTGAAGGACAAAGCGATAATTCTATCGTTACCATCAAATTACATGCTGATAAGCAAGGCACTTCGGCCGAGTTAAGGCACACCAACATTCCCGATGATGATTATAATGATATTGTTGACGGGTGGAACGAGAGTTACTTTGGCGGCCTGATCGATTTTTTTGAGGGAGCTTAAAACACCGGGTATTCAACACCACCTCTTTAATAAAACAAAACATTTATAATTTATACGCATGAAACAAGGTCTTTTAATTGATATGGATGGTGTGATTTACAGCGGCGAAGAACTGATACAGGGCGCTGATAAATTCATCAAACACCTTATTGATAACGATATACCATTTGCCTTTATGACCAACAACAGCCAGCGTACCAGCCTGGAGGTTGTACGGAAACTTAAAAGATTGGGAATAACTGTAGAAACAAAACATATTTATACAAGCGCCATGGCTACCGGGAAATTCCTGGGCGATCAAAGCCCCAACGGTACCGCTTTTGTGCTTGGCGAAGGTGGCCTATTGAGCAGTTTGCACGAAAACGGCATCACACTTGTTGATTCCGACCCGGAGTTTGTTGTCTTGGGCGAAGGCCGCAACTTTACATTGGAAATGGTGCAGCGTGCGGTCGACATGATCCTGGCGGGCGCCAAGTTTATAACCACCAACAGGGACCCATCCCCTAAAAAACCGGGCTGGAACAATTTGGGTATTGCAGCTACAACAGCCATGATAGAGGAAGCTACCGGCCGTAAGGCTTTTGTAACCGGCAAGCCAAGCCCGGTAATGATGCGCTCGGCAAGGAAATTCCTGGGCCTTGAAACTGCCGAAACCACTGTAATTGGCGATACGATGGAAACTGATATCCAGGGCGGTGTACAAATGGGATATAAAACTATCCTGGTGCTATCCGGTATCTCCAGTAAAGATCAGTTGAGCCATTACGCGTTTAAACCGGATATGGTAGCGAGCTCGGTTGATAAGATAGTTTTTCCGCTTAAGTGGTGGTCATAAAATAGATTCTATATCCTCATCGAAAAGCGGACGATCCACAAAATCGTCCGCTTTTTGTTTTTAGATGTTTTAATAGACAGGCAGAAATCCGGCAATGAGGTGCGGCGTTTAAAATGTAAAATAACCTGTAACGAAATCTTTAATGTTCGCGTCCCATTTAAAAACTTACTTTATGCAAAACATGCGATCTTCTCAGATACACAATAAATCTACCTGGTTGCTTATACTTACCTGTTTAGTTTTGTCCGGGCTCATCTGCAACTTACAAGCACAGATCATAAGCCCAGCCGGGAAACTTATCAGTAACACTGCTATGGATGCTTTTTTGAAAAAACAAATGGATTCGTTGCAGCTCCCGGGGGTATCTATCGCATTTATAAATAAAGGTAAGATAGTTTATCACCGGGCTTTGGGTATAAAAGATATTAAAACAAAAGCGCCTGTAGACGAGCAGTCGATTTTTGAAGCAGCCTCACTTTCCAAACCAATATTTACTTATTGGGTTTTAAAAATGGCAGATCGCGGAATATTAAGCCTGGATACTCCTTTGTATAAATATCTTCCCTATCCTGATATCGCACATGATGAGAGATACAAACTAATCACCGCCCGGATGGTGCTTTCTCATCAATCCGGGTTACCAAACTGGCGCTTCTTTCCCGCTGATTCCGCGCTGCACGTTAAACCCGGGAACCTTTACTTGAAATTTACACCCGGCACCTCATTTTTTTATTCGGGCGAGGGTTTTCTTTACCTGGGCAAAGTGATCGCTCATCTACTTAACCGGTCATTGCAAAATATTGAGCCGGTATTTGAACAAGAAGTAACCGTTCCCCTGCACATGGCCCACAGTTCGTTCACTGCTAATCCCTATATCCTGAAGCACAAGGTCTCAGGTCACCAGGAGGGGCATGTAGATCCTGTTGGTGGGTCAAATTGGCCGGTGTTACCATCTTTGCAGATAGATTCAAATACTTTTAACCCGGCGGCAACACTGCATACCAATGCTTTGGACTATGCAACTTTCATCATAGCCTTAATGAAAGACAAAGGGTTGAGCAAGAACAGCATCCGGGAAATGTTCCGTCCGCAGTTAACTGTTCCGCTTGCCGAAGATTTCCGCAAGGCAGGTTATTCAACCTGGGGGCTGGGCATAGCAATTGCACAAAGCCCGGTGGGTACGTTTTACCTGCATTCGGGCAATAACGGTAATTTTCAATCTGGCTTCCTGATGGATAAGGCCCGGCAGTCCGGCTATGTATTTTTTACCAATTGCGATCACGGGAACACTTTTAATGAGAAACTGGAGGCTTTCCTTTCGCTTAAATAGGTTTACTATATTTGCTGCATGGATACACCACTCCAACTTTCCACTTTTGAATCTGAGTTTCGCGTACGCCCCGATGATATCGACATGTTTCAGCACGTACATAACAGCAAATATTTTGATTATGTACTGGCTGCGCGTTACGACCAGATGGAGCGTTGCTATGGAATGGCGATGGAAAAATTTATGGAACGCGGCTTCGGGTGGGTAGTACGTACCGCCCATGTGGATTATAAACGTGCTTTAACCATGGGCGATTACTTTATTGTGAAAACCGGTATTGAAAGTATTGACGACAAAGGCTGCCGTGTGAAGTTTACCATCACCAATAAAGCCACTAAAAAGATCTGCTGCGATGGTTGGTTTGATTATGTGATGATTGACATGGCTACCGGACGCGGTGCAAAGATCCCTCAGGATGTAATTGATCAGTACCTCATCTGATCGCCCGTTTTAGCTCCGCGGATGGAATTGGCTGATGGTGCTTTTTAAATACTCCCTGTCTAAATGGGTATAGATCTCTGTTGTGGTGATACTTTCATGTCCCAGCATCTCCTGTACTGCCCGTAAATCGGCGCCCCCTTCAACCAGGTGTGTGGCAAAGGAATGCCGAAAGGTATGCGGACTTATCTTTTTCTTCAATCCGATGGTTTCAGCCAACCCTTTGATGGTTAAAAAAATAATCTGCCGGCTTAACCTTGTGCCGCGCCTGTTCAGGAAAACATAATCCTCCTCACCTCTTTTTATTGGGTTATGTACCCTTACATTTTCTATCCAGATCTTCAGCGCTTTTATAGCTTCGCTGCCTATCGGCACCAATCGTTCCTTATTGCCTTTACCGGTCACCTTTATAAATTCAATATCAAGGTACAGGTTGGAGAGTTTCAGTTCGGTAAGCTCGGATACACGCAGGCCTGAACCGTATAGAGTTTCCAGGATGGCTTTGTTTCGCATGCCTTCGGGTTTGGATAGGTCTAAGGCAGCTATAATTTTGTTGATCTCTTCATAGCTCAATGTATCCGGCAGTTTACGCCTGATCTTGGGCGATTCGAGCAGTTCTGACGGGTCAGATTTAATAATATCTTCCATCAGCAAGTATTTATAAAAAGCTTTTATGCCCGAAAGAATCCTGGCTTGCGATGAAGGGATCATACCCAGTTCATTTATCCAGTTAATGAACCCGCGCAAATCAGTTAAAGTAATTAATTCTGGCTTTAGTTTAACTATCTGTGAATCTGAATATTGATATAATTTTTCTATATCTCTGCTGTAAGCTTCGATAGAGTTGTCGGATAGCGACTTCTCTAATTTTAAATATGCCTGGAAACCTTTTATTGCCGAACGCCAATCCAATTGATTTTAGTTTTGATGATTTATAGCTAAGTTTGAACTAATGAAGATACAAATTATAAACGGCCCCAATTTGAACCTGTTAGGCGTTCGCGAAAAATCAATTTATGGCGATGCCAGTTTTGAAACCTATCTTGAAACCCTGCGCCAACGCTATGCAAACATCACCATTGATTATTATCAAAGCAACATTGAGGGCGAAATTATAAATAAACTGCATGAAATTGGTTTTAGTTACGATGGTATTGTAATAAACGCCGGCGCTTATACCCATACCTCCATTGCTATTGCAGATGCAATTTCTGCCATCAATACCCCGGTTATTGAAGTGCATATATCCAACGTGCACAAGCGCGAGCAGTTCAGGCATAAATCAATGATAGCGGCCAGTTGTCGTGGTGTAATTGCGGGTTTCGGGATGGATAGTTATCGCCTGGCCATTGAAAACCTGTCGCTTAAATAATATTAAAATATTTTATCGTTTTGATAAAACGCTTTTGGTGTAAAAGCGTTTAAACATTGCTTTCAGCTTATTGTTCCAGATGCTTAAAATATTCAGGGTTGCCGCGCTAAGTTTGCTTTTTGTTACGCTGTTATTCAGTGTTGATGCATTTGCCCAAGCCAAAAAGAAAAGGTCAAAATCGGTAAGAGACTCGCTCCGCGCCTCTATCCTTTCGCGCGATTCGATGATGCGTGCGCTCAAACGCTCGGATACATCGGTAAATAACCTGCTGCAAAAAGTTGAATATTATACATCTGCCTTTAACCAGATCAAAAGCAACCTGTCAAAAAAGTTAGACACGGCAGAGATCAGCACTAAGCTACCATCATTTGAAAGGCGGATTACGCTCATCAAATCGCTTATTGATAATGATAAATCGAGCACGTTAAGGTACCTGTATACCATCAGGGATGTGCTTACCCGCAGTGATGACCAGCTTGACCTTTGGCAGGAGCAGCTTGCAGATATCAACAGTAAACTTGTTCAAAATCAAAACGATCTGGACGCCATATCGCGCGATAGCGTTTTAAAAATCCTGCCTGCTGATAGTTCGCTGGCTACTACCTATCTCATCCAAAAAATAGCAATCGACAGCAAATATCACCGCTTGGACACTACCAACAAAAAGGTGATGGTAAAAGTAGGCCTGCTGCAAAACCGCACCTCGGCTGTTTATATTTCGATACTTGACCTCAAAGACCAGATTGATACCAAGATCAGGGATTTCAGCATCAGGGCGATGTCTCAAGAGTATAGCAACATATGGAACATGAATGCTGATGAAGGCAGCGATTTCGGCCCGGCAACAAAAGCTACGGCCGATATGAACGCCAAGCTGTTCAACTTTTTTATAGGTCGGGATATCCTGATCCATCTTTCTGGCCTGGTGGTTCTATTTGTTTTTTTTGCCTGGGTCCGCGCCAGTCGCCGTAGGATCATACGTGATAACGATGCGCCCGAAAGTGTGTTTGGCCAGGCCAATTACGTTGTAAATTATCCGTTTGTATCCTCAATTGTTTTAACTTTTACGTTGCTGCCAAACGTTTATGATCACCCGCCGGTAATTGTATTGGAGATGTTTTTATTGGTGCTAATGATTGCCCTGCTTTACCTCATAAAAAAGGCATGCCCTGCAACTATGTTCCGTTATATGCTGCAGCTATTTGGCATCACTATTATTTACAGCCTGAGCAATCTTTATATCCAGGTAACCAATATCGACAGGGTAGTTATATTAATTTCAGGCCTCGCTGCATCGGTAATAAGTTTCAGGTTTTTATCAGAAGTGCGCAAGGCCAGGGCTGATTACCTGCCTTATACCGGCTTTATATTGAAGGTTTTCATATTTCTGCAGGGAGCATCTTTTTTATGTAATGTTTTCGGCAGGGTGAGTTTGGCTAAAATCATTGGTGTTAGTGTAGTTTATAACCTGTGGCTTGCCCTTGCTATGTATTACATAGTGCATATCATTATGGAAGCCTTGTTCCTGCAACTGGAAGCCGGTAAAAAGAGCAACAACCTAACTTCTTTTATCGATTATAAATTAATGCAAAATAAGTTCAGGAGTGTGCTGAGCATATTGGCTACCTTGCTATGGCTGGTAATGCTTACCCAAAACCTGAACGTTGAAGATACCGTATTTGATTACCTGGGCGATTTTCTGACCAAAAACCGCAGCATCGGGGGTACCAATACCCAGTTCACGTTTCAAAGCGTGATCATATTTGTGGCCGTGATCTGGCTGTCATCTATCGCGTCAAAGATAATCAGCTATCTTTATGATATTGCAGCCAAGCATGCCAATGATATTGATGTAGCCAAGAAAAAGAACCGCACCTCTACCCTGCTTATCCGTATCGGGGTAATTGCTTTAGGCTTCTTCCTGGCCGTAGCTGCTTCAGGAGTGCCTATTGATAAGATTACTATCATTATCAGCGCCTTTGGTATTGGTATTGGTTTTGGCTTACAGAATATCGTTAACAACCTCGTATCGGGTTTGATACTTGCTTTCGAGAAACCGATCCAGGTTGGTGATATTATTGAAGTTGACAGCCGTTCGGGTACTATTATGGATATCGGCATCCGTGCCAGTAAAATTGCTACCGCCGATGGCGCGGAGGTAATTATCCCTAACGGCGACTTAATATCTCACCACGTAATTAACTGGACCTTAAGTAATAACAATCGCCGGGTTGAACTGATTATTGGGGTAGCATATGGATCAAACATTGAGCAGGTTAAGGCAATATTGTTAAATTTATTAACTAACCATGATGATATCATGAACCAGCCATCGCCTTCTGTATTCCTGCATAATTTAAATGAAAGCTCGGTTGATTTCAGGGTGTTTTTCTGGGCAGCCGATATCAACACCTGGCTTGGACTTAAGAGCCGCGTATTAGCCGATATTTACGATGCATTTAACAGAGAAGGAATCGACATTCCATTCCGCCAGCAGGATGTACGGGTGATATGGCCTAAGGGTTTGCCACCTATTAAGGTCGAGGCGCCCGGCATAATCAACGAAGCAGCAGAACCGGAACAGGGTACAGATGCCGCTAAAACTCCGAAGGATCAAGATCAGTAAAATGAGTTTTCTTTTTAACAAAGAAATCCCAAACAATACTGCCCCTGTATATACCTTTTGTGTTTTGTACCGCGTTACCTTTCGCCTTTAGCTTTTCGCTTTTAACCTTCTTAAAGAGGCTTAACACAAAGCTTTGGTGTGCCCGGCTTACTGCCCAGGCATCTTTGCGTTTACCTTCCATCAAAAACCTGAACAAGGCCAGTAGATCCATTATAAAGCGGATGCTGATCACCCAAAACGCCCGCCAAAATGGAAGGTTCTTTTTTATAAGCAGCAGGTTATTCCTGAAATTGAGATAAGTCTTAAACGGATTTTCGGCATTTAACGTACCGCCGCCAACGTGATATATGGCTGATTGCGCGCAATACATTACTTTATAACCCATGTTTTTTAAGCGCCAGCAAAGGTCGATCTCTTCCATATGGGCAAAAAAGCTTTCATCAAAGCCACCGGCTTCATCCCAAATGCTTTTTTTGATAAACAAAGAAGCTCCCGATGCCCAGAATACCTCACCTGATTGCTCATATTGACCGTTATCCTTTTCCAGCTCGTAAAAGATTCTGCCACGGCAAAAGGGATAGCCGTGCTTATCAATAAAGCCACCGGCAGCGCCGGCATGTTCAAAGTATTCTTTTTGTGCGTATGACCGGATCTTTGGAGCAGCAGCAGCAATTAAACCATCGCTTTCCATTAATTCGATAACAGGTTCGATCCAGCCGGGGATTACCTCCACATCCGAATTAAGCAGGATATAATAATCAGCATCAACCTGTGCCAGTACCCGGTTATAACCTCCTGTAAAACCGTAGTTTTTATCATTTTGGATAATCCTTACCGATGGATAGTTTGCGCGCATAAACGCTACTGAATCATCCGAAGAAGCGTTATCCCCCATAACGATATCCAGGTTAGGATACGTTGAGGATAATACCGAAGGGAGAAATTGTTTAAGGTACTTTATGCCGTTCCAGTTTAAAATAACTACAGCAACTTTAGGTGTATGGGTCATCTATGTAAATCCTCCGGCTTAAACTTCCATCTTCGGTGCGACCATAACCAGTATTGCGGTTCTCTCCTGATCATTCCCTCAAGGTATTTCACATGCATATCTGTTATTTCGTGTTCGGCAGTTTCTTTTGGTGTTTCGGTAAGTGGGATTAGCGTATATTCATAATATCCGCGTTTTACCCTTTTCATGTCGTAAAAAACAACAGCGGCGTCAATTGTTTTGGCAATCTTTTCAATACCCAAAAATACCGCGGTTGGCTGATTTAAAAAATTGGTGAAATAGTTTACCTCATGCATCACCGGAGTTTGATCACCAACAAGCACACTAACGGTAAGTTCCTTACGGTATTCAATCATTTTACGCAGTGTTTGCTTCATAGCAACCGGCTGCCCACCAAACCTTGAACGGATCTTAATGAAAAAATCATCAAACGTTTTGTTAGACAGGTTTTTGTAAATGATCATGAACCTTTTATCGGTAACAAAGTTGAAATTTAGGGCTGCCATTTCCCAATTGCAATAATGGCCGGCAACTGCAATAATACTTTTACCTTTAGTAAAGTATTCAAACACCAGGTCGGAATTGGTAGCCACTACCCTTTTCCGGATCTGTTTTTCTGATACGGTGATCATTTTAATGGTTTCCACTATCAGGTCGGCCAGATAACGATAGTATTTTCGTTCAATATCACGGCGCTCCTGATCTGTTTTTTCGGGAAAGGAATTGCGGAGGTTTTGCTGCACTACATCACGGCGGTAATGAACAATGTAGTAAATAATAACAAATGCGATATCGGATAAAATGTATAAAAACCAAAAGGGAAGCAACGATATAAGGTATAAAATTAATATCCCTAACTTAGTAAAACCCTTTTTTATCATTATTTTAGCCAATTTTGAGCACAAACATAAAATATATGATTGAAAAAGGCGCTGTGTTACCCATGTTTTATCTTCCGCCGGTAGATTATTTTGTACAATTAAATACGTATAAGCCTGATATACTGATAGAAAAAGAAGAACATTTCCCCAAACAAACTTATCGCAACCGGGCTAATATCTACTCGCCCGATGGTGTGCTGGCATTGGTGGTTCCGGTAATAAAAGGTTCAAAAAATCACACTAAAGTTAAAGATGTAAAAATCAGCTACGATTTTATGTGGCAGCGCCTGCACTGGCAAAGCTTGCAGGCCTGTTATCGCCGTTCGGCTTATTTTGAGTTTTATGAAGATGACTTTGCACCTTTTTATGAAAAACAAATTACCTACTTGTTTGATTATAATGAGGAGCTTTTGAACCTGCTGCTTAAGCTCGCCAAAATAAAAACAGAATTAAATTACACGGATGAATATCAGCCCGAATATCCTAACCTGCATGATTTTCGGTTTTCTATCCATCCAAAAAAGGAAAGTGAAATACAGCAGAAACCGTATTTCCAGGTATTTGAAGACCGCAAGGGCTTTATGAAAAACCTGAGTATCATTGACCTGCTGTTTAACCAGGGCCCGCAAACCATAAACTATTTGTAGATGAATGGCAACTTTAAACGCCTGCGCCTTAAAAAACACAAACAAGCAGGAAATGTAGGCGACAGACCAGGTACTATCAGGGTAGCCGAGGATGCACTGAAACCCATTATATCAGTTTACTCATACAATAAAGATGAGTTGGTAACTTGCGAGGGCAAGGATATCAAAACAGCATTAAAACAGCTAAATAAATGTGATAATCATACCCATTGGATCAAGATTAATGGGTTGGGCGATGCCTCGCTGATTGAGCAAATTGGTGAACATTGCAATATCAATTCTCTGGTTTTGGAGGATATTGCCAACACCCACCAGCGCCCCAAATTTGATGAGTACGAGGATTATGCCTTTTGTACCAGCCGTATTGTTCATTTTAATAAGGATAATGAGATCATCAACTGCCAGTTTTCGGCTATCATAAAAGATAATATCATCATTAGCTTTGAGGAGGACCACACCGAGCGCTTTGATGCCGTAAAAGCCCGTTTAAAAGCCGGAAAGGGCGCTATCCGTACCGCGGGCCCCGGATATATGTGTTATGCGCTTACTGACACTATAATTGATACCTACTTTGTGCTGCTTGCCGAAATTGGCGATCATTTGGATGCCCTTGAAGATAAGCTTTATCTCAGCGCCGATAAAACCATCATGTTTAATGCCCAGCAATTAAAACGTACGCTCATTGTTGTACGCCGCGCCAGCTGGCCCGAGCGGGATAAGATCAATGACATGATCCGGTCTGAAAGTCCGTTGATAACGCCGGAAGTTAAATTGTTTTTACGCGACGCCTATGATCATTGCATCCAGGCCATGGACCTCATTGAAAACTATAAAGAGGTAACGTCAAGTATCATCGACCTGTACCTATCCATGGTAAGTAACCGCATGAACGAGATCATGAAGGTGCTTACTATCATTTCTGTGATCTTTATCCCGCTTACTTTTATAGCCGGTATATATGGGATGAATTTTTCCCGGCAGGATGATAAAGGCCATCTTCTGCCGGATAACATGCCGGAGCTATATTGGCACCATGGTTACATTTATGCTATCGTGTTTATGTTTTTGATAGCCATAATACAGGTGTTTGTATTTTGGAAGAAAGGCTGGTTTAACAGGTTGTAGCCCCCCCCGGCCCCCTAAAGGGGAGTTATTGGCATAAAAAAGAAGCGTTACGAGTACTGCTTCTTTTTTTAATGAGATGGGTAAGAAACCTGATCAGAATCCTCCCCCTTTAGGGGGTCGGGGGGCTTGGGCTTGAACTTGTTTCTTCACCATATACAGGATCTCGCCCAGCCCATTTGTTTTGATCTCAAATGTGGTTGCAAGTAACATCCCCATTTTATCTTTACTAAAACCCTTGCCTGCCATCCATTCCAGGTATGATACCGGGATATCAGCTATAATGGTGCCTTTATATTTACCGTAAGGCATTTTAGTTTGTACAATATCGATGAGAATTTTTGGATCTGGTTTTAAATTTTCCACGCGGTAAAGGTAAGCACAAAGCGATGGGATTCTGCTCCTATTCCTGCAATCCTTTTATAATAAAAAACGTTGCGAGTGCAGCTGCGATGCCAACTGTTGCTTTTAAGATACTGCTGCTTACATAAGGCGGAATATAGGTTACGCCCATTTCATCGGCGACAGCGGGATGCCCTACATAGCGGCCTTTTGCAGGTATTGCAATCTGCTCAAAGTTATCGGCCAGTTCATGCAATTGATCATGCAGCTCACGGCCGCGCATTATCGGGCCATGGCCTGTCGCTACTGTGCGTGGTTCAAGCGCGGCAAGCCTGCGTACGGATTGGGCAGCAGCTTCCCAGTCGGTAGTGAAATACCTCGGCGGTCCGGTTAACTTTTTAAGCGAACTAAATGAATATAAAGCTGATTCGGCCTTAGTAGTTGAAAAGGCATCCCCGGCCACAAGGGTCGAATTTATTGGCAAAAACAGCGAAATATGGCCCGGCGTATGCCCGGGTGTGTGGATCACTTTCCATTCGGGCAATTCGGGGATCCCTTCCTCCATATCAATTGCCTTTACTTTGGAGCCCAGGTTTATGGGTGCCGTAGGGAAAAACACAGATAACAAGCTCATCATCCCGTCAGTCAGCGTTGGATCGGCGGGCGGATATGACGAAAGGCCGGTTAAATACGGTAATTCAAGCGAGTGGGCATAAACCGGTACATTCCAGATTTCCAAAAGCTCTGCCAGGCCTCCTGCATGGTCAGCATGCCCATGTGTAAGCACAATAGCCGCAGGTCTGGTTCCCGGTCCAAAAAGCTCCTCGGCCATAGCAATGATTTTCTTGGCCGAACCTTTTAATCCCGTATCCACCAAAACCCAGCCTTTGGCAGCGCCGGGACGGTTAGCGATCATGTAAACGTTAACAAATAATAGTTTAGTTCCCCATACCCTTTGCGATACCTGGAAATATTTTGTACTGAGCCTTCTGTTCATGGTTTATAATTATTAACAAAACGTAACTCGTGTATTAAAAGTTTTAGCAGCCTTAAATTTAAACACAATTTTATCAGTCTAAAAAATATGACATGATCGCCAGCCCAAGACTGATGCAAACAGAAATTGCCCGAATTATGTTAGCTTAATAAATTATAAAAACTATGGAACAACAATTTGATGCCACACTTACGGGGACTGACAGCATTATCGAAGGCACAGCGCAACAGGTAATCAATCGCGGGTACGCAAACGCCTATGAGTTTAAATCAATAGATGAAACACTGCATTTGGTAATAGCCAAAGATGAAGACGGCGAATGGATCAGGATTGATGGTACAGAGCCTTACCTTTCAAGCTGGATTGATGAACTGGCCGAACAGGCCGTAAGTCACTCTTTATAAAAAATAAAGCCGGATCATTTGACCCGGCTTTATTTTTTATATTTCATATGGTTAATCCAATTCAATTGGTTTCATTTTGGGCACCAGGAAATGCATAATGAGCCAGGCCAAAATGTAAGCGCTTCCGCAAACAAAAAACATAATATAATAAGCTATCTCAATTTTACCGATTGACCGGTAATACACAAAGAGGTTTTTTTGCACGGCAAGCGACAGGAACACCCCACCGATAGAGCCGAACATGCCACCTAAGCCCGTTACCGAACCAATAGTACGTTTTGGGAACATATCCGAAACTGTGGTGAATATATTAGCGCTCCATGCCTGGTGCGCCGAAGCTGCTATACCAATTACGATAACGGCAAGCCACATATTAACACCGCCCAAAATTTGGGCAAATATGATAGGTATTACTGCCAGTGCATAAATAAACATGGATGTTTTACGGGCTTTAAACACCGGCCATTTATTTTTAATCAGGTTCATGGGCAGCCAACCGCCGCCAACGCTGCCAAAGGTAGACATGGTATAAACCAACGCAACAGGAATGGCTATTTCTGTGCCTTTTAAATGATACTGGCTTTCCAAAAAGTCGGGGAGCCAGAACAGATAAAACCACCATATAGGGTCGGTAAGGAATTTGCCTACAACAAAGGCCCAGGTTTGCTTAAACGAAAGCAGCTTGCCCCATGATATTTTCTTTTGCTCAACTGGCTGCAAAGCTTCAGTTTGACTGTCATGATCACTGTTGATGTAATCAAGCTCGGCTTTTGATACCTTACTATGTTTTGAAGGTGCACGATAATTAACCTGCCAAAGCACCAGCCATATAAAACCAATAGAACCTGTGATAATAAATGCCCAGCGCCATCCCCAGGCAGCTGCGATAAACGGAACCGTTAAAGGTGCAACTATAGCACCTATATTTGCACCCGAGTTAAAGATCCCCGTAGCAAATGCACGTTCTTTTTTCGGAAACCACTCGGCAACGGTTTTAATGGCTGCAGGAAAATTTCCAGCTTCACTAAGACCCAACGCAGAACGCACCACACCGAAACCAAAGGTGCCGCCAACAAAAGCGTGGCACACAGCCGAAATACTCCACAACAGTGTTGAAAGGAAATAGCCGAGTTTGGTGCCTATCTTATCGATGATCCGTCCGGCGGCCAGCAAACCTATTGAATAAGCTATTTTAAAAGCTATCTCAATGTTTGCATAATCACCATCATTCCATTTAAACTCTTTGGTAAGGTCTGATTTAAGCAAACTGATTACTGCCCGGTCAAGGTAATTAACGGTTGTTGCGAAAAATACCAGCGAGCAGATCACCCAGCGGTAGTTTCCAACTTTTTCTTCTCTCATTATAATTTAGGTTTACAGGCTATTTAATGGTTTGTACTATTTCCAGCAGCTTCAGGGTATCGTTATACAATTTGTCGTACTCCCGGTTTTCCAATACGCTTTTGCTGATGAGCTTGCTGCCCATGCCCACGGCGCATACCCCCGCTTTAAACCAGGTACTGATGCTGTCATGGTTCAAATCAACCCCACCTGTTGGTATGAACAACTGACCGGCAAACAAATCTCTGATTGAGGATACAAACTCCGGTCCCAGTATGTTGGCCGGGAATATTTTTATCAACGCAGCCTCATTTTGTTGAGCTGTATAGATTTCGGTTGGTGTCATACAACCAGGAATCCATAACAGGTTATGCTGCGCCGCCAGTTTGCCAACCTCGGGGTTAACAATTGGCGAAACGATAAAATCAGCTCCAGCAGCAATAAAAGCTTCAGCTTCCTGAAGGCTTTTGATGGTGCCGATACCTAATTCCAGGCCCGGCATTTCGCCGTTTGCAAGGGCTTGTTTTAAAACCTTGAAGTTTTCGAGGGCGGCGGCGCCGCGGTTGGTATATTCAAATACCCTAATGCCAGCTTTATAAAGCGTGCGGGTAATCTGCAGGCTCACTTCCGGGTCTTTGTAAAAGAACAGCGGCAATGTTCCCTGTTTTAATATGGCATCAAGTACTATATCTTTTTTACTCATTATTTCATTGTGTTATAAATTTCATCAACTGTTTTGGTGGTCGCATCGCCTTCAATAAACAGCTTTTCGAATGCGGCTGCCGTTGCAAAGTCCAGCAATTGCTGCGGATCCTGCTTGTTAAAAAAGCCGTAAATAAGCCCAGCCATAAAGCAATCCCCGCTGCCTACCTTATCAACAACAGTTTCGGTAGTGTAGGTAGGCGAATGATAAAAGCGGTTGCCCGTATAAAGCGAAGTGTAATATTCAACGCCTTTGCCTGCATCAAAGCGGAAGGTATTGGCAACAGCCCGGCAGCGCGGATAAGCATCCATAATCCTTTCGGACGAGTAGAGCCCCTCTTTAAGGTAAATGCTCTGCTGACCCGATTCATGGATATCCGGTGTAACGGGAATGCCCAGCATGGTTTCCTCTGCCCAAACATTGCCCATAATGATATCAGCATATTGCACCAGCTTTGGCATAATCTCCGTTGGCTTTTTACCGTACTGCCATAATTTGGGGCGATAATTAAGATCGACAGATATGGTGATATGTTTTTTGCTTGCTGCCTGTAAAACTTCTTCGCAAACATCGGCAGCCTGCTGGCTTAAGGCCGGGCATATCGCACTGAAATGAAACCAACTCACCCCTTCCAGAACAGCATCCCAGTTAACCATGCCCGGTTTCAGATCGGCAAATGCCGAACCGGCACGGTCATATACAATGGCATTGTTCTTTACATCTTTACCACGGGTGAGGTAATAAAGACCTATCCTGTTACCACTATGATGTATTGCTGATGTGTCGATGTTTTTGCTTTCCAGGTAACCGATAATCTGTTCGGATAAGGCATTATCAGGCAAAGCAGTAAAATATTTTATTGGCTGCTCCCAAAGGGCTAAAGCATTGGCTACGTTAAGCTCGGCACCACCCATAAAAAATGGCAGCTTGTTGCTTTTTAACCATTGCCCTTCACCATCGGGGCACATGCGTAACAACAATTCGCCAAATGACAGGATGCTTCCCTTTGTATTTTCTATATTGCTCATTTAAAAATTGAAATAGTTTTTGGCGTTAAAATAGCAAATATCGCTCACGATCTTTCCTGTCCATTCAATATCGTTTGGTAATTCGCCGTTTTCAATGTCATCACCCAACAAGTTACAAAGCAACCTGCGGAAATACTCATGCCTCGGGAACGACATAAAGCTCCTTGAATCGGTAAGCATCCCAACCAAACGGCTCAACAGGCCCATGTTTGATAAAGCGTTTAATTGCTTGATCATGCCATCCTTTTGATCCAAAAACCACCAGGCCGATCCAAACTGCATTTTGCCGGCTACCGAACCGTCATTATAATTGCCCACCATAGTAGCAAACAACTCGTTATCGGCAGGGTTAAGGTTATAAATAATGGTTTTGGCTAACTGGTTAGTGGTATCCAACCTGTTCAGGAATTTGGATAATGCCCTGCCTTGTGCAAAATCGCCTATAGAATCCCAGCCGGTATCAGGCCCTAAATTGGTTAAAGCACGCGCATTGTTATTACGCAATGCACCAAGGTGGAATTGTTGTACCCAGCCTTTTTCATGATCCCAAATGGCAAAGTAATACAACATGGCCGATTTAAATTTCAGGATTTCCAAAGGCAATAACACTTCGCTGTTCCTTATTTTGGTAAAGATGGTAGCTATCTCTGCGTCAGTATAATCTTCGGAATAAATTTGCTCCAGTCCGTGATCTGATAATTTGCAGCCGTTTTCGGCGAAGTAATCGTGTCTTGCTTTTAAGGCCGAAAGATATTCATCAATGTTAGATATGGATACATTTGCCACTGATTCCAGTCGGTCAATGTATTTGTTGAGCCCGGCAATGTCATCGGCGTTCATAGCTTTATCGGGGCGGTAGGCTGGCAATACTTTCACACTGTACCCGTCCTGTTTCAGTTTCTGATGATGGCTAAGGTTATCCAACGGATCATCAGTGGTGCCAACAACTTCTACATTTTTACTTTTTAAAATATTACGGATGCTGAACTCCGGCGATTGCAGTTTTTCGTTGCACTGGGCATATATTTTTTGTGCCGATGCTGGTGAAAGCAATTCATTTATGCCAAAATAACGCTGCAATTCAAGGTGTGTCCAATGGTATAGCGGGTTTCTCAGAGTGTACGGAACCGTAGCGGCCCATTGCATAAACTTTTCCTCGTCGGTTTTATTACCGGTGATATAGGCTTCATTAACACCATTTGCCCGCATAGCGCGCCATTTGTAATGATCGCCATAAAGCCAGATCTGGGTTATGTTTTTAAAATTGATATCATCAGCAATCTGATCTGGCGGCAGGTGGCAATGATAATCAATAATAGGCTGATGGCTGGCGAACTCATGATATAAGCGCTGCGCCGTTTTGGTTTGAAGTAAAAAATCCTGATCTAAAAAATTCTTCATTGGTTATTAACAGATATATACCAGAGTTAACGGTATGGTAGTTTATACTTGTAAGCGGCAAATTACACATCATACGGGCAAGTTGGAAGTAATAAGCCTAAACAATCCACGCAAACGTTTTCGTTAGCAGGTAAAAGTTATCAGTAATTACACAAAAAAGGCGACGAGTGTTAACTCATCGCCTTTTCTTGTCTATTGGTAAAATTTCTGCTACCAGAAAATTGAGTACAATGCTACTACGATACCGGTTACAATTAAGGCACCTGCTAAAAATCCTCTCGAAGTTTTAAACATTGAGCCATCAATCTCAAGGCCGTTTGTAGTAATACCCCTGGCCTGGTCAATTTTTGAAATAATGTACATACCGATAACGCAGAGAATAAATACAAAACCCATACGGTCAAGGAAAGGGATTTCATATAGTTTGGTTACCTTATCATCCTGCAAGGCTAATTTTGAGAAGCCATACGGCGACAGGAAACTCAGATCAATAAACCTTGGGCAAAGTTTAAAGAAGCATGAGAATATGAAACCACCGATAGTTGCAAATAAAGCAGCGTTTGAAGTAGCTTTTTTCCAGAAGAAACCAAGGATGAACATGGCAAAGATACCCGGAGATACGAAGCCTGTATATTCCTGGATGTATTGGAAGCCTTGCTTACCTTCGCCCATTAATGCTTTACCGATAAGCTCTGATAACAGGATACCTAATAACAAAGCAACAAGCACCGAGATTTTACCCAGGTTAACCAGTTTTTTATCGGTAGCTTCAGGGTTGATTGCTTTTTTGTAAATATCTAACGTAAAGATGGTAGCAATACTGTTTGCTTTACCTGCTAATGACGCTACGATAGCAGCCGTTAACGCAGCGAATGAAAGGCCTTTTAAGCCGCTTGGCAATAAGTTTAACAGTGATGGATAGGCTTTGTTAGGATCCAAAACTCCAGATGAACTCGCCATTTCCTGGTGGAACATCCCTTTTTGGTATAACAGGTAAGCAGCAATACCCGGCAACACCACAATAACAGGCATCAGCAACTTAAGGAAAGCTGCAAACAGGATCCCGCCGCGGGCAGTTTTAAGGTTTGCGCCCAAAGCCCTTTGGGTAATATACTGGTTACAGCCCCAATAGTTAAGGTTAGTGATCCACATGCCGCCTATCAGAACAGATAAACCAGGAAGATCCATATAATTTGGATTATCCTTTTTAAAGATCATATGGAAGTGATCCGTAGCTTCGCTATGCAGGATCTTGAAACCATTGAGTAAGCCTGTTGTATTTTCTTTTTCGCTTAACAAAGTAAGTGCAAGGTAAGATGCCATTAAACCACCCAATATCAATACCGCCACCTGGATAACGTCGGTATAGCCGATAACCTTCATACCGCCCAGTGTAATAACCGCCGAGAATATGGCCAGCAGCCAGATACACAGGTGAATATCAAGACCTGAAATACCGCTGACAGCTAATGCACCAAGGTAAAGGATCGACATTAAGTTAACCACAATGTACAGCAACAGCCAAAAGATAGCCATGATCATGGCCACCGTTCCGTTATACCGCTGGTGCAGGAACTGCGGCATGGTAAAAATCTTATTTTTAAGATATACCGGGATAAAGAAAACCGCCACAATGATAAGGGTAATTGCAGCCATCCACTCGTAAGTAGATATGGCTAAGCCCATTTTAAACGCAGACCCACTTGTACCTATAAATTGTTCGGCAGAGATATTTGAGGCGATGAGCGATGCTCCGATAGCCCACCAGGTTAACGACCCTTCGGCCAAAAAATAGTCTTTTGAGGTGGCATCGGCGTTGTGTTTACGCTTATACACCCACCAGCCGTAACTGGCAACAATTATAAAGTAGATAAAGAAAACAGCATAATCGCCATTTGAAAGGGTTTTGAGGTTCATTGTTTTGGTTTGTCTTTGGGTTTAATATGTATGATTGACAATTATAAACTATATATATCGATTTATCAAATTTTCGATGTATTCTTGTTTACCACTTGTCACTTTAGGTTCGCCGTTAGCTATCGCATAGTTACGCAAATCTTCCAAAGAAACCTTACCCTCTTCAAAATCTTTCCCGATGCCGGCATCAAATGAGGCATACCTGTCGGTACGTAATTTTTTATACTCTGATTTTTGTAAAATGTTGTCAGCAGTAACCAAAGCCCTTGCGAAGAGGTCCATACCACCAATGTGAGCATAGAACAAATCAGCCGGATCGGTTGAGTTACGGCGGATCTTGGCATCAAAATTAATACCACCACCCTGGAAACCGCCTGCCTCAAGAATAATCAGCATGCACTCGGTTACTTCATTAATATCGTTAGGGAACTGGTCGGTATCCCAGCCATTTTGCGTGTCACCGCGGTTGGCATCTATCGAACCTAATAAACCCGAATCGGCAGCAACCTGTAGTTCGTGCTGGAAAGTATGACCTGCTAAAGTGGCGTGGTTAACTTCAAGGTTCAGTTTAAAATCGTTGATCAGGTCGTATTTCTGTAAAAAACCTAATACGGTGGCCGCATCATAATCATACTGGTGTTTGGTTGGCTCGCATGGTTTTGGCTCAATAAAGAACGTGCCTTTAAAACCTTGCTTGCGGGCATAATCTTTAGCAGTATGTAAAAACTTAGCCAAATGCTCCTGTTCGCGTTTCATATTGGTATTCAGCAGGCTCATATAACCTTCACGGCCACCCCAGAAAACATAATTTTCGCCGCCTAATGCAATCGTCGCGTCAAGTGCCGCTTTTACCTGCGCACCGGCATGTGCTAACACATGAAAATCAGGGTTGGTTGACGCACCATTCATATAACGTTTGTGGCTGAACAGGTTTGCAGTACCCCAAAGCAGTTTTACACCGCTGGCAGCTTGCTTTTGTTTGGCATAATCAACCAAAGCCTGTAAACGGCGATCATTTTCGGCAACATCATTGCCATAGTCAACCACATCAACATCGTGGAAACAGTAGTAAGGCAGGTTCATTTTGGTAAGGAACTCAAACGCTGCATCCATTTTGTCTTTAGCGCGCTCAACTGCGTCAGCTTTTTCATCCCATGGAAAAACGTGCGTAGCGCCGCCAAACGGATCAGCACCGTTACCGCAGAACGAATGCCAGTAGGCACCTGCAAAACGTAAATGATCTTTCATGGTTTTGCCTGCCACTACCCTGTCCGCGTCATACCAGCGAAACGCCAGTGGATTGTCTGATTCAAGGCCTTCAAACTTTATCTGGCCTATTTCTTTGAAAAATTCTTTTTCGCCTGTTACTATCATTTTAATTATTGAATTAGTGAGTTATTGAATTAGTGATTTTTTTATTGGGCAATTGTTTAATTATTTATTTGGATACAAGGACAACACCTTTCGCCTTTAACCTTTTTCCTTTCACCTCAGTTTCGCCTCTAAAAGCGCTT
This sequence comes from Mucilaginibacter sp. R-33, assembly GCF_049949235.1. Lineage (NCBI taxonomy): Bacteria > Pseudomonadati > Bacteroidota > Sphingobacteriia > Sphingobacteriales > Sphingobacteriaceae > Mucilaginibacter > Mucilaginibacter sp. R-33. The sequence goes on along the minus strand of NZ_CP188089.1, from coordinate 1,815,836 downwards.
TCCATTCCTGGTAAACGGGCTCAAACTGGTCGGTTGTTGGTTCAACCAGTTTAATGGCTTTGATATTGCTGAATGCCTCGGCCGGTGATTTGAAGATACCTGCGCCTATACCCGCGCCTAAGGCCGCGCCTACACTGCCGTCGTTATTATAGAGCTCAACAGGAACGCCCGTGGCATTTACAAAAGTTTGGGTAAACAGATCGCTCAGGAAAAGGTTGCTTTTGCCCGCGCGGATCACAGTAGGGTTCATACCATTGCCGCGCATAATGTCAAAGCCATAACGAAACGACGAGGCTATCCCCTCTTGCACAGCCCTGAAAGTATGTGCGGGGGTGTGCAGGTTAAGGTCGATATTTTGAAAATGCGCACCAACCTGCTTATTATTTAACATACGCTCGGCACCATTGCCAAAAGGCAGTACCTGTAAGCCTTCGCTGCCCAAAGGTGCTTTTTCAGCTTCTGCGTTCATTTGGTTATAGGTATAGCCTGTACCGAAGGTGTTTTTTACCCAGCGATACAAACTGCCGGTTCCGTTAATGCAAAGCAGTACACCAAGCCTTTTCTGTTCGGTGGCATAATTAACGTGTGCGAAGGTGTTAATGCGCGATTGTTGATCATAAACCAATTGATCGTTTACTCCATATATAACGCCCGATGTGCCAGCAGTAGCAGCTACTTCGCCGGGATTTAGTACATTTAACGATAAAGCATTATTGGGCTGATCTCCTGATTTATAGGTAACCGGAATGCCTGCCTTTAAATTCAGTTTTTCGGCGACTGATGCCTGCAAACTTCCGTGCGATGAAAATACAGGATTAATAACCGGGAACAGGCTGGTATCAAAACCAAAGTAATTGATGATCTCTTTGGAGATGCCATTGGTTTTGAAATCGAAGAACACACCTTCAGACAATGCCGATACAGATGTGGTGATCTCGCCGGTAAGTTCCATGGCGATATAATCACCAGGCAGCATGATCTTATCAATTTTACTGTAGATCTCCGGTTCATTTTCCTTTACCCAAGCCAGTTTTGAGGCCGTAAAGTTACCCGGCGAATTGAGCAGGTGCGACAGGCAATGTTCTTCTCCTATTATACCAAAGGCTTTATCGCCAATTTCAACGGCGCGACTGTCGCACCATATAATACTATCGCGTAAAACATTTTGATCTTTATCAACCAATACCAGGCCGTGCATTTGGTACGCTATACCTATTGCTGCTATATCTTTTGAATTATAATTGCCTTTAGCATGACAGCGCTCCAATGCTTTTTGTGCCTGCTCCCACCACATAGACGGAGATTGTTCGGCCCAGCCGGGATGCAAGGCTTTAATTGGCGACTCCTGGTCAGGGTATTGTGCCGAAGCGATTGTATTTTGCGTTGCGGCGTCAACAACACTTACTTTTACCGACGAAGTACCTATATCGATCCCTAATAACAGCATAGCCTATTCAGATTTTTGTATGATTTTTTGGTTGTATTTATTAATTGGTAACTTAACGCAACGAAAATAAAGAAATAAATAAAAATTGCAATCGATTGCGTAAAATATTTTTTCCAACTTGCACGCTATAATGAAGAAAGTTAAACGCACCACCATTTATGACATTGCCGCTAAGCTCGGCATAACCGCGTCTTCCGTATCAAGAGCGCTGAATAACAGCAGCCAGGTGAACGAAAAAACCAGGGAGCTGATCATCAAAACCGCCGATGAGCTCAATTATAAACGCAACACCCTCGCCTCCAACCTGCGCAAAGGGCATTCAAAAACTATTGGCGTAGTGGTACCGCGGATAAACCAGAACTTTTTCAGTAACGTGATAGCCGGCATTGAGGAAACAACCTATCAAAAAGGATATAACCTCATCATCTGCCAGTCGGGCGAAGTGCATGATAAAGAGATCCAGTGCGTTAATACGCTCATTAACCAGCATGTGGATTGTATTGTGATCTCGGTATCGGCCGATAGCTATGATTACCAGCACCTGCAAAATGTGCTTGACCATGGCATTCAGCTGATCCAGTTTGACCGTGTTGCCGAAGAGCTGGAAACGCTCAAAGTGATCAACGATAACGAACAAGCTTCATTTGAAGCGGTATCGCACCTGATAGAAAACGGCTATAAACGTATCGCTTTGCTTGAAGGCCCCCAAAATCTCAACATTTTTCGCCAGCGAAAAAACGGGTACCTAAGGGCATTAGAAACGCATAAGGTGAAAGTTATAGATGAACTGGTGGTTGAAAATGCGTGGACAAAGGAGCTTGGTGCCGAAGCTACCCGTAAACTGCTTAACCTCCCCCACCCGCCGGATGCTATATTTGCCTCTACATCTGACTTTTCGGCTTTAGGTGTCTTGGAGGTAGCTAATATCATGAATATCAAGGTACCTTCAGAATTGGGTATTTGCGGCTACTCCAATGAAGCTTTTACGGAGATTACCAGTCCATCGATAACTACTATAGATCAATTTAGTGTTTATATGGGCAAAACCATTGGCAACCTTTTTTTCCAGGAGATTGCCAGCATTGAGGTTTCAGTTAAGCCCAAGATCATCAGCATAAAACCTGAGTTGATCATCAGGGGATCGACGGCGCGGAAGGGTTAAAATCCTTCTACTACGTAATTGTGAGGAACAAAGAACTCCCCTGTTAACAGGGCTGTCCTATATAGTTTAGGATTGTTTCGTTCCTCGCAATCACGCTTGTTTTGTATTCTGGCTTTTTTACTAAATTATCCTCATTAATACAACACTCGTCCGATAAAAAACATATTTTAAATTCAATATCGATAAAGATTTAGTTACAGATTTGTTACATTAAGCTTTAATTTCAACCATTATTTAAGTATAACATGTATGGATGATTTTTTAGCTGCCAGATCTCAAATGGCCTTATCCTTAGGTTTTCATATCATATACTCCTGTATCGGTATGGTAATGCCGGTTTTCATGGCCATATCGCATTATAAATGGATCAAAACCCAGGATCCGGTTTATAAAAACATCACTGTAGCCTGGAGTAAAGGCGTAGCTATATTTTTTGCTACCGGCGCGGTATCCGGCACCATGCTCTCTTTTGAGCTCGGGTTGCTTTGGCCCGGCTTCATGAAACACGCCGGACCGATCTTCGGGATGCCGTTTTCGTTGGAAGGTGTCGCCTTCTTTATTGAAGCGATAGCGCTTGGCTTGTTCCTTTATGGCTGGAACAAATTAAATAACTGGGTACATTGGACGGCTGGCGTTATTGTCGGAGTAAGCGGCGTTGCATCAGGTATCCTGGTGGTATCAGCCAATTCCTGGATGAACAGCCCTTCGGGCTTCGATTTTGTAAACGAGCAATATATTAATATCGACCCGGTAAAAGCCATGTTTAACAAAGCCTGGTTTTCCGAGTCGTTGCATATGATCATAGCTGCCTTTTCAGCAACAGGTTTTGCAGTGGCCGGGATCCATGCGCTCATGATCTACCGTAAAAAGAATATCGCTTTCCATACTAAGGCGTTTAAAATTGCCATTATCTTCGGCGCGGCCGCTGCTATATTACAACCTTTCAGCGGCGATTTATCAGCCAAAAATGCAGCTAAGCGCCAGCCCGCAAAACTGGCTGCGATGGAGGCGTATTTTCACACCCAGGAATACGCACCGCTGGTTATTGGCGGCATCCCTGATACAGCTGCAAAAAAAGTGAACTACGGCTTAGAAATTCCCGGTTTATTAAGCTTTTTAGTACATGACAATTTTAAAACGCAGGTGAATGGATTGGATAAAATCCCGATTAAAAATCAGCCGCCGATAGCTGTTACGCACTATGCTTTCCAGATTATGGTTGGGATAGGTGTGTTGATGATGCTGATCGGGATTATTTACTTTTACGAGCTCTGGAAAAAGAAGGACCTGCTCTCCAAACCATGGTTCCTGAAAACCTTTATCTGGGCAACTCCACTGGGCTTTATAGCCCTCGAGGCCGGCTGGACGGTGACCGAGATTGGCCGGCAGCCCTGGATCATACAAGGTGTTATGCGTACCAGCGAGGCAGTTACGCCAATGCCGGGTATCCAATATTCATTTTACCTGTTCAGCTTTATTTATTTTACGCTGAGTGTAGCTGTTATATTTTTATTAAAAAGGCAAATCCAGATGGTGCCTGAATTGTATGACCGTAAAACCGCACAGTCATGATGCTATATATTGTAATCCTATTTCTTTTTGCGGCTATCACCCTCTACTTTTTATTGGGCGGAGCTGATTTCGGCGCCGGCATTATCGAACTTTTTACATCAACTGACAATAAACACCGCACGCGCAAGATCATGTACCAGGCTATCGGCCCTATTTGGGAGGCCAATCACATGTGGCTTATTATTACCGTGGTAGTGTTGTTTGTGGGCTTTCCTGTTATCTATAGCGAAATGTGCATCTACCTGCATATTCCGCTGCTGGTGATGTTGCTTGGCGTTATAGCCCGGGGTACCGCATTTTCGTTCCGTAACTATGATGCTATTAAGGACGAAAAAACACAGGCATTTTATACACATATATTCGTTTATTCAAGTTTTGTTACGCCGTTGTTCCTGGGCATCATTGCAGGCAGCGCCCTATCCGGGCAGATTGATCCTAAGGCCACCGATTTTGTACATGCCTACATATTTAGCTGGTTCAACTGGTTTTCGGTGTCTGTTGGCTTTTTTACCGTGGCACTATGTGGCTTCCTTGCAGCTATTTATATAGTTGGTGAAACGGAAGATATTGACGAAATTAAACGCTACATCCGCAAGGCGAAGATTATGAACATTGCTGCCGTAATATGCGGTGCATTGGTATTCCTCGCATCTCATTTTGAACATGTTCACCTCGCTAACTGGATCTTTGGTAATCCTGTAAGTTTAGTTGCAGTAATAGCTGCAACCATTTCATTGGGAGTACTTTATCTGATCATATCACACCGCAGGAACAGGCAGTGGATCAGGGTACTTGCAGCCTTCCAGGTATGTATGATATTGATATCGGTTGGGTTTTCGCGATTCCCGAGATTTGTTATTTTTAAGGACGGCAGCTCCATGTCTTTACTTACCGAACACGCCAACAGCAATAGTATTGATGACCTGGGGATCGGTTTATTGGTGGGTAGTTTGTTTATACTGCCGGCGCTGGGGTATTTGTATTACGCGTTTAAGAAGAAAGACCGTTGATTTTTTTGATTACGCTGATTTCGTTGATTCTGTATTGATCGATAGTTTGATATAACCATCCTTGTCTATCCTGTTGTCGACAGAGTTTTATTTTCAAATATTACATTTGTGTTGTGAAGAATTATTTAAAGATCCTGTCAATCGACGAATATTCCATTACGCCTAAGTACCTGCAACTCTCCAATGCTATTATCAGGGCCATTGAAAGCGGGCAGATTGTAAAGGATGATATGCTCCCTTCTATCAATGATCTCAGCTATGCACTGGATACTTCACGTAATACCATTGAGCGCGTTTATAAGGAACTGAAGGAGAAAGGCATAGTAAGCTCAGTTCCGGGAAAAGGCTTTTTTATTTCCAATACCGATTTTCAGAAGCCGCTTAAGATCTTCCTACTGTTCAACAAACTCAGCGCGCATAAGAAGATCATCTATGATGCCTTTGTAGCTACTATCGGCGAGCAGGCTGCTATCGATTTTTATATCTATAACAACGATTTTTACTTTTTTAAAAAGATCATTGCCGAAAGTATCCAGAGCGACTATGCCAAATACATCATTATCCCACATTTTTTAGATAATGAAACCAAGGCTCATGAAATCATCAACACCATCCCTAAAGACAAGCTAATTTTACTGGATAACCTTGTACCTGGTGTAAACGGTAAATTTGCAGCGATATATGAGAATTTTGCTACAGATGTTTATGAAGCGCTGAAGAACATGTTGGATAACCTGAGTAAATATCATACGCTCAAGCTGATTTTCCCCGGTAAAACCTATCATTCTAAAGAGATCATGAAGGGTTTCCTGAATTTTTGCAGGCAGTATGCTTTTGAGTATGATATCGTTGAAACGCTATCGACAGAAACAATCCAAAAAAATACGGTATATATCAGTCTTACTGAGGATGACCTGGTTGAGCTCATTAAAAAAATCATCGCTTCCGATTTAAAAGTGGCTAAGGACGTTGGCGTGATATCCTACAACGAAACAGCGCTTAAAGAGATCATCCTTGACGGTATCACCACCATCTCAACCGATTTTAAACTAATGGGCAGCAAAACCGCCGAGTTTGCGTTGAATAACTGCCACGAGCATTTTGCAGTGCCGTTTACGGTGAGGTTGAGGAGTTCGTTGTAGCACCCTAACCTCCTAAAGGGGGAACGATAGTTTAAAAGTAACGATGAATCCGGACTTGCGAAGTTTTAAAACTTCGCAAGTCCGGATTCCGCAATTTGAAGCTATTTTTATTTTAAGTTCTTAACCTTAATACTTCTAAAAAACACCTCATTGCCATGATCCTGTAGCAATAAATGGCCCTCGGGAGCTTCGCCGAAGTTTTTCCAGATTTTGTACTTGCTGATGGCTACCAGGTCGCGAAAAGCTTTTGAACCACGGTCGTATTCCAGCACTTTAACACCGTTCAGGTAGTGCTCAACATGGTTGTTTGGATATACTACCACACGACCAGTATTCCAGGCACCTATCGGGTGTACAAAACGTTCTTGTTTATTTGCTTTAATAAGGTCATACAACGAGGCTAATGTACGGTCGCCATCACGGCCAAGTTTGGCATCGGGATGCAGTTTATCATCAAGTACCTGATACTCCAGGCCAATAGCCGATCCTTTGGTAACTTCAGACAGTGTTACAAAATACTTAACGCCACTGTTGGCACCGGGAGTAAGCTTAAACTCAAACGACAGGTCAAAAGCGCTATAATTATCATCAGTTACGATATCGCCGCCGCCTGATTCTTCTTGTCCTGCAGATGGCAGCACGTGCATAGTGCCGTTAGCATATTCCCAGCCTTTTTCAGGAAAACCTTTGAGGGTTGCACCGCGCCAGCCGGTATTGGTTTTGCCATCATATAATAATTTCCAGCCATTTGCTTTTTCGGCCGTTGTTATGCTGTTTGGTGTAAGGTTAACAACATACACATCCTTTGGAAAAGGGGTGGCTTTTAAATTGTTGGGCTTTAGATTAATATTTTTAAAGTATACCTTTTTGCCTGCCTGTTTTTCCTCACTTACCGCATGCACCTGTAAAGCGATAAAACCTTTGCTGTCGATAGTATCAACAACATCGCTTGCAGGGACGCCGTTTACCCATGTTTTCATCTCGTTGCCGATACATTCAATTTTAATGTGATTGTATTCGCCTACTTTAAATGCATCTTTGGCTTTTGGGTTGAGATCCAGCGGATAAAGCCAATCGCGCCGGCCTTCGTCATAAATACCACCAGTCCATTTGCGTGAGGACGGGTCTATTTCAAATTGCCTGCCATAAACCTTCCCTTTGCCTTTATTACCCTCAGGGTCAAAATGGCTGCGGGTTTGCACGCCCGAATTACTTAACTCACTTTCAATTTTTGCATCCAGCTCTAATATAAAATTACCGTATTCCCTTTCGGTAACTAAAAATGAATTGCCAGAGTTGAGCACAGTAGTGCCTACTATGGCCCCGTCTTCTACTTTATAATCGGCGTTGCCGGCAAGCTTTTTCCAGCCTTTAAGGGTTTTACCATCAAACAGTTTGGTTTGCGCGTTTACCGGACTGAATGCCGTTGACGCCAAAAGCATAATTGCAGGGTAGATTATTTTTTTCATATTTGATATTGTCTTGTTTGATTAAAATAAATCGTCATTGCGAACACGAAGCAACGACGTAATTAAGAAATTACACTTTCACTTCCCAACCCTTTTCATACTCCCTGCGCCAAAGCTTTTGAGCTTCGGGGTCATTTAAAATATGACCATTATTTGGATCGATATGCAATACACGATCAACGCGATATGAGATATTGCCTAATTGCGGCAACAGGGTTGATTTGAAACCGATCTCAATCGGGCAGTTCAGTTTATCTGTCCCTCTTACTGAATCGACAAAGTTTTTCATGTGGAAGCCATCCAGCGCCTCCGTTGGGCTTACCTTGTTGGTGCCATCAACCTTGGTATAATCTTTAACCTCTTTTACCAGTTTGTTATCACCGTCGTAAACCCGGTAGCTATTGCCGCTATCATAAAAAAGAGTTCCTTTATCTCCATAAAACACTACCCCCCTGCTTAACTTTTCGATATCGAAGCCATTGCAACTGCGGCATTCCCATTCTGCTGCCGTGTTATTGGGGAAATTGTAAAGAATGTTTTGCGTATCCGGCGTTTGCCAGTCGTCATTAAAATGGAAGCGGCCGCCTGTTGATACCACTTTGCTCGGGTAATCAACTCCAAGCCCCCAACGAATCACGTCCAGTTCATGCGTACCATTATTCAGGGCCTCGCCTGTGCCCCAGTTCCAAAACCAGTGCCAGTTATAATGGATCAGGTTATCCTGGTACGGCTTTCGTGGCGCCGGCCCCTGCCACAAATCATAATTTAAATTGGCAGGTACAGATACCTGTTTGCCTTTACCAATACTTGCGCGATGATTGGTATACCAGCCCTTTGCATAGTAAGTACGACCGATCACCCCATCATGCAATTCCTTCACCATGGCCTGCACATTGGAGAATGAGCGGCGCTGGCTGCCCATTTGCACCAGTCGTTTATATTTATTTGCTGCTTCAACGGCCATCTCTCCCTCGTGCGGATTATGACTGCAAGGCTTTTCTACATACACATGTTTGCCGGCCTGGCAGGCCATAATGGTTGCGGGTGCGTGCCAGTGATCGGGCGGGGCAACCACTACTGCATCAAGATCCTTTATCTCCAGCATTTTGCGGATATCTGTTAATCCCTGCGGCTTTTTGCCTGTTTGCTTGTAGATGGCATCAATCGTTTTTGCAACTACGTTTGAGTCAACATCGCAGATATAACCTATCTCTACATTGGGTAACTTGGCAAAGCTTTGAGCAAGGTATAGTCCCCGGCTGTTAGTGCCCATCATTCCCAATACTACTTTTTCGTTGGGCGATCCTTTAAAAAATCCGGTAGCTTTTGATAGTTGCGGCGCAAGCAGGAAACTTGTACCAGTTACAGCAGTGGATTGAATAAACTTTCTACGATTGATCATATTCAAAACAGGTTAATTGGGTTGATAAGCGCGCCCCGGCGGACTGCGCCGCAAATTAGCTAAGTTTTGGAAAGGGCTAAAGCTATCCGGCCATTTTTTTATGGAGCAATTGTAATTTAACTGTTACTTAATTGACCTGAAAGCGAAGATCATAAATGTTATTTAAGCAGAAAGCCTAAGGCTGAAAGCGAAGTAGTCAACCTTAAATAATTTCGACTATCAAACTATTGGCTTTAGGCTTTCAGCCTTAAGCTTTTAGCTTTTAAAGCGAAAAGCCCCATCAAGGGGCTCCGGGAGTATTAATTTGCAGGACATGCTCTAAACAAGAGGTTGTATCGAAAAAACATCGAGCTTTGAAGATTGAAAATTACGTACACGTTTGTATACGCCGTTGCCGTTGCTGCTTCCATCGGTATTGGTATTTCCTTCAATAGTATCAAATAAGTCGCCATGTACGCCAATAACAATGCCTGTATGTACCCAGTCGTTAGGCGTTTTCTGAACCAGGAAAATATCGCCGGGCTTTACTACAGCAGGATTAGATCTTACTGTTGCAACACGGCTTAACAAACCTTTATTAATGCCGGTAGTACCAACAGTATCGCAACTGTAGGTTAGCGGCATAAGTGTACGAAAATCTTTTCCTAACTGGCTTGCAGCCTGGTCAATAATGGTTTGTACAAAACCCATGCACCAAAACCACTCCGTTCCTTCATTATTATCCATATAGGCCCGCACCCAGGGACCGCAATTACTTTGCCCCTTAACAGTAAGTTCAAATGGTGCGTTGCTTAAATGCTGTATAGCCGTATTCACAACCAATTCCCTTAAGCCGGTACCTGCAACTGGGCTTTTAAATGCTTTTATCATGGGTTGGCATAACTCACCGAAAACACTACTGTCAACAATGCCGGTTTGCGGCAGGTTTTTTGCCTTCTGGAAATTCTTAACCGCTGTTTCGGTACCCGGGCCAAAGCTCCCGTCAATGCCTGTTGCTGTACCTGCCGAAGGGTTGGTAACCGCATACAGGTTAAGCCAGCTTTGGATTTTACTTACTTCTTTTTGATTGTTTGAGGCACTGCCTTTTTGTTGGGTAGCTGATATAGCTATTTCTTTAAGGTATTGTTTTTTAATCATAAAGGAAAGGTTAATAGTGATAAGGTTTAGATATCGTAATAATGGATATTTTATTACCTTCAAAAGCAAAGCTAAAGCAATCATTACAACTATAACAGCGTACTGTTACGGGATTTAACAGGAAAGCTTACGTAAAACTACGTAAGCTTTCCTGTTAATGATTTTTAATATTGTATTGGCAGCGGTACCAGCTTTAAGTTCTGGCGCTGGTGCCAGTATGGATATATTGGGTCTACCTCGCTGGCGGCATCCAATTTTTTAACCTGCTCAACCGTCAAATTCCATCCTATGGCGCCGAGGTTTTGCTTAAGCTGCTCTTCGTTACGTGCGCCAATTACCAGGTTGGCAATAGTAGGCCTTTGCAGTAACCAGTTCAATGCTACCTGTGCCACAGATTTACCGGTTTCTTCAGCAACTTCGTCAAGCACATCAACGATGGCATATAAATGCTCAAAATTTGTGGCCGGACCATGTGCGCCACCCTGCACGGTCCTTGAGTTTTCGGGGATCGGCTCTCCCCTCCTGAATTTTCCGCTAAGCTGGCCGGATGATAGCGGGCTCCAAACAATAGTGCTTACTTTTTGATCGATACCTAATGGCATCAGCTCCCATTCAAACTCGCGGTTAAGCAACGAATAATATGCCTGATGGGCTACATAACGGCTCCATCCATATTTTTCAGACACCGACAGTGATTTCATTAAATGCCAGCCCGAAAAGTTTGAGCAGGCAATGTAGCGCACTTTACCGCTGGTCACCAAATCATCAAGTGCCCTTAATGTTTCTTCAACCGGGGTGTTGGCATCAAAGCCGTGCATATGATAAATATCAATCCTGTCGGTATTTAAACGCTTAAGACTGTCCTCAGCCGATTTGATCAGGTGATAGCGTGATGAGCCGAAGTCGTTAACCCCTTTTCCCATCGTGAAAGTAGCCTTGGTTGAGATCAGTACTTCATTACGGATACCTTCCAGAGCCTTACCTAATATTTCTTCAGAGATGCCGTGCGAATAAACGTTTGCGGTATCAAATAAATTAACACCTGCATCAAGGCAAATATTTATTAGCTTCTTTGCCTCGTCAACCTGGGTATTGCCCCATGCCTTAAAAAACTCATTGCCGCCGCCAAATGTGGCTGTGCCAAAACTTAATACCGGCACCCTTAAACCGGATGCGCCTAATTGTCTGTATTCCATAGTTTAATGTTTTTGTGATGTAATGGCCGCAGCCTGTATCGCAAATTTATGTTGAATGGATCGCCCGGTGGGGTTTTTGCGCATCATAAGTTTGTCATTTATGGCCAGTGTTTCATTGCAGAGCAGTAAACAAATCTTAGTTTTGAGTAATGATTGCAGACCCGCTAAGCGTTTCCCTTTTTGAGATGAGGCTGGAAGAAATCCATCGCCGCGATCCTATGCTAAGGTATGAAATCAGTATCCGTGATTTCATAGCGTTATTTCCGCTTAAAATAAAAAATGGCAGACCGTTAAAACCCGAACAGCCTTCCTCCTTTGCACTCGACAGGGATGTGTTTTTGCAGGTGCTTGTAGCGTTTAACCAGTCATTCAACTAATTAATCCGCTCCCCCTGCTTCGTCCAATCAGGAACACTTCTAAATAACAAATAAACAATTTTGACGGCTTGTCAAGTTTTAACTTTGGCCAAAATTTAACACATGGAGAAAACTAAACTTACCATTAATAATAACGGTTCGGTTAAAATAGAAGGCGATTTTGAAATTGTTGATATGCAGGGTAACGCTTACGGCTTACAGGGCCGTACTGTGGTTTCTATTTGCCGTTGCGGCTTATCAGCAAACAAACCATTTTGTGATGGTTCGCACAAAGGCCATTTCGAGCATAACGCTATCGCATTTGATCTGCCTCCAAAAAAAGTATAAACAATTGTTTTATATACATTAAGCCCGGTGTTTAATTACATTGGGCTTTTGTTTTATACACGATTTTTAAAATAATCTGCATTTTTGAAAACTATGCTTAAATCAACAAGGCGGCACTTTTTTCATATAGGTTATCATGGCGCCAGGTATTCGGGCTGGCAAAAACTTTCAAAAGCAATTACGGTGCAGGAGGTGATTGAAACGGCCCTTTCCAAAATCCTGAAACAATCTGTTGCCATTAATGGTTGCGGCCGTACCGATGCCAAGGTGCATGCAAGTCAGTATTTTTTTCACTCAGATATTCCTGATAATTTAGATTTCGACCTGCTATTTCGCCTTAACAAACTGCTACCGGATGATATTGCTGTATTTGATATTATCCCGATGCAGGGCGATCCGCATGCCCGTTTTGATGGCGTAATCCGTACCTATGATTATTTCATCCATAATTATAAAGACCCATTTCTTAGTAACTTCAGTTCACTTTATCCGGATCAGGATCTTGATTTGGATGCAATGAAAAAGGCTGTTTCCATCCTGCCTCATTACACCGACTTCCGCGCCTTATGCAAAACGCCCGACAGGATTGAGCACACTATTTGTCACGTAAAATCTGCAGGGCTTTATATCGACGGCAATGGAAGCAAACTCAGATTTAACATTACCGCCAACCGTTTTTTATATAAGATGATCAGGATCACCGTTGGTCGCCTGCTTGAAATTGGCAAAGGACAGATGAGCACAGATGAATTTGAGTTTTATATTGCCAACCAACAAACACCTAAAATCATTATTCCGGCACACCCCCAGGGCTTGTATCTTTCAAAAGTAACGTATCGTTACCTTGATCTTGAACCGCGGTCGGCATTTTCACTGCTCAACAGTACAGACTGGTACCCCCTATAACATTTATTTGTCATGGCAAACGCATGTAAATGAGGGGTTAACAGGGTTAACACTTTTTAAATAAAACGCGTTTAAATAACTAACATTAAGACACTTAAGCCGAAGCAAGGGTTACACTAAACTGATGTTTTTGAGCACTTAAACATGTCCGAATGTTTGTGGCTATTATCGGCAAAAGCAGGTACACATAAAACCAGGAACATTAACCGCGATCAGGCCATAAAACAAGTATCATTTGATGCTGATTGCTCACCAACATCATAACCTTATTTTGTTAGCGATCTTATAACAAGTCGTCGCCGCTAAATATTTAGACGCAGTTCCCCGCCGTATCTGCTGATTTTTAAAAATATGACGCGTTAATTTGGTACTTTTGCACCCTCATTTTAAATTTTAATAAGTATCCTGATGGCGTGGTCTGATAAATTGAAGCTTAACAAACAATTATTGCGTTCGGTAAATGAAGCCGGTTTTGCAAACCCTAAAGAGCTTCAGCTTAAAACAATCAACCGCATAATTGGCGGGCAGGATATTATTGCCATTGGTCCTGAGGGCAGCGGAAAAACCACCACTTATGTATTAGGTATATTAAACCGCTTTAACTATGCCCCCGAAGGTGTTCCGCGTGTATTGGTGCTTGTACCGGAAAAGGAACAAGTGGTTGCTGTTATAGAACAGTTTGACAGGCTTAACAAAAATAAATCTATCCGCATAGTTGGCCTGTACGTCACCCCTGGCTTTGAAAGCCAGATGGATGAGCTTGCCGACGGTGCCGACATTGTTGTAGCTACTCCTGACAGGGCAAGGGCCATCTATCTTAAACTGGCCTTAAATTTAAACAAAGTTGATTTGATGGTTATAGATGATGCCGACCAGATCGTAAAAAAAGGTTTGCAATTACCGGTTGTTGAACTGGCGAACAGTATTGACAAAGGCCAGCACCTGGTGTTTACCGAGGTGATGCACGCCAAACTCGAAAAAATGCTTGATCCGTTCATGAGGCAACCGGCTACAATTGAGGTTGATGAACTGGGCGAAACGGCTATTGAAACCCATGAGCAGCTTTTATATAACGTACCAAACTTTGGCACCAAGCTAAACCTGCTCAATTTATTCATGTACGATGAAGAACTGTTTACTAAAACCATTGTATTTGTAAACACCCAAACAACTGCCGAGAAGCTTTTTCAAAGTCTTAAAAGCCGTTTACGTACCGGTGTAGCATACTTAAACCCTAAGTTTTTCGACTCAAAGGGGTTCAAGACCATTGAAGAGTTTAAAGCCGAAGCAGGTGCAAGGATCCTGATCGTGACTAACGAAAATGACGAAAACCTTAACCTAAGCGGTATCCCCTTCCTGATCCATTTTGATTTGCCGGCAGATAATGAACTGTTTATTAGCCGTGTGGCAAATCCTAATCCTGACGATAAGGAAGAAACGCTGGCAATGACATTTGCTACTGATATTGAGTTAAGCCAGGTGAAAAAGATTGAGCAGATGATAGGGAATAAAATCCCAGTAGCCGAGCTGCCGGATGACCTGGTGATAGTAACCGAGTCGAAGCCTAAAAAAGCGGATGCTAAAGAAGATGTTAAACCTGCAGGTGTTGGTGAAGCTTTCCACGAAAAAAAAGCATCAAATGCAAAAACTTATAATTTAAGTGCCAGTACCAAGGCTAAAATGAATAAAAAGAAAAAGCACGGGTAGTTATATCCCAATGTCATTCAAAACTTGTTTCGGCACCCAATAAGCCAGGTGGCCAATTTGCTCGGCAAGGTTGCTTAGCAAAAGAGGTGTTGAAACAAGTTCCAACATGACATTTTGCTGTGATATCACACTATCTCCAAATACAACTCTTCTACCTTTTTTCTTGCCCAATCGGTTTTTCTCAAAAATTTGAGGCTTGATTTTATACTTGGATCATCGTTAAAACAATTGATCCGGATCCGTGTCCCCAACTCTTTCCAGCCAAAGTGAGCTACCAGTTCATTTAGGATCATCTCAAGGGTTTTGCCATGTAAGGGGTTATTGGGCTGTTGCTGCATATGGCAAAAGTAAATGTTTGTTTTGTTAAAATGGTATAACAAAATTTGTTGCCCTGCCGTTTAAATAGTAAATGATATTAGCTGATATTTAATAAACGGTAAATTTTATTAAATTTAATGCAGCCAATCATGCACGGTTAAACCACTTCTTCAATTTGCCCAAAAATATTTTAATGAATAGCTATAAGTGTTATCTTGTTTTATTGTTGCAAGCTATTTCGTTATGCGTGTTTTCACAAAACCGCCCCATTCATTTTCAGCATATCGGCAGCCGCGAGGGGCTTTCTGAGTTAAACATCAATTGTATTATGCAGGATAGCCGCGGCTTTATATGGGTGGGCACGCGCGACGGTCTTAACCGTTATGACGGTAACAAATTCAAAGTTTTTAAAAACATCGTCAACGATACTAACAGTATCAGCAACAGCTTTGTTCAGGATGTACTTGAGGACAAAAACGGAAACCTGTGGATCTCGACCAGCGGTGGCGGTTTAAACATGTACGACCGTAAACTTGATCGTTTTATCCATTATCGCCATAATCGAAACAATACCAATTCAATTGCGAGCGATATTTTAGTTAAGATAGCGCTTGATAAAAGCGGCAACCTGTGGATCTCGAATCAAAAAGAAGGTCTTGATCAGTTTAATATTGCTAAAAAAAAGTTTACACATTACCGCTATAATGCAGCCGATGCAACCAGTTTAAGCGATAACAATGTCCGCACGGTTTATGTAGACAGTCAAAATAAGGTATGGGTGGGTACAACCTACGGGGGACTAAATCTTTATAAGCCTCAAAGCGGTGATTTTACCCGCTTTGTTCATGATGAAAGCATCTCTTCTTCTCTATCAGCCAACAAGGTCAATGCTATTTTGGAGGATAGCGATCATCGTTTATGGGTTGGCGTGAGTGATGGGGGCCTTAATTTGTTTAATCCGGCAACCCAAACTTTTACTCATTATAAGAATGATCCGTACAATAATAATTCCCTTTCGTACAACACGGTACAATGCATGGTCGAAGACAGTAATCATAACTTGTGGATAGGTACCGAAAACGGCGGGTTAAGTATTTTTAATTATGCCGAAGGAAAATTTAACAACCACTTTGAGGATGATGTGGATAACAGCAGCGTTGCTAATAACTCGGTAGACGTAATCCTAAAAGATAAGAGTGGGAATATATGGATCGCTGCATTTGCATCAGGCCTTAACTTTTATAAAAAAACAAGCGAAAACTTTATACACTACAAGCACGGCGCCCAGCCAAATAGTTTATCAAATAACTTTGTATTAAGCATTTACGAAGACAAAAATAACAACATATGGCAAGGCACAGATGGCGGCGGCCTCAATCTTTTCAACCCGGAGAAGGGCGAGTTTAAGGTTTATAAAAACAACAAAAACGACAATGCCAGTATTTGCGGCAACTATGTTTTGACTATACAGGAAGATGCGAAAAATAACCTGTGGATTGGCACCTGGGGCGATGGGGTAAGCATGATGAACCCGCAAACCCGCAGGTTCAGGACATTTAAACACAACCCGGACGACAGTACAAGTATAAGCGGCAATAACATTTATGCCATAACCAAAACACTTGATGGAAAACTATGGTTTGGCACGCTTGGGACAGGGCTTGATTTATTTGACCCTAAAACCAATAAATTTATTCATTACCGCCATAAAGCCAATAACCCCAAAAGCATAAGCAGCGATAATATCAATTCGCTGCTTGGCGATTCGAAAGGTAACCTTTGGGTGGGCACGAATGATGGAGGCGTAAACCTGTATGATGCTGCAACTGATTCATTTAAACCGGTACAATACGAAAAACTGAACAGCGCGGTAGGCAACAATACAGCGCTCGACCTTTTTGAAGATCACCTGGGTAATATCTGGATCTGCACTTACGGCGGTATCTATCGCTTAAATCCTGCTACAGGTAAGGTTACAAACTTTAAAGCAAAGGATGGCCTTCCCAATGATTATGCGTACGCGGTTGAAGAAGATAACAGCGGTAATTTATGGATCAGTACTAATAAAGGCATTTCCAAATACAATCCTAAAACTAACCAATTCAGAAATTTCACCATTGAGGATGGTTTACAGGCCGACGAGTTTAAACCTCACTCGGCTGTAAAAAGTCATGATGGCACCATGTACTTTGGCGGGGTTAACGGGTTTAATATGTTTAATCCTGAAAATATCCGTGAAAATATATATAACCCTCCGCTGGTACTTACCGATTTTCAGATTTATAACAAATCTATCCGCGTAGCTCAAAACAGCGATGATCCTTCGCCCCTGAAAGAAGATATTTCTGAAACAAAATCAATAACCTTAACGCATGATCAATCGGTTATATCGTTTGAATATGTATCTATGGACTTTGCCCTAAGCAATAAGGGAACCTATGCTTATTTACTCGAAGGCTTTGATAAAACCTGGAATTATGTAGGCAATAAAAACACGGCCACTTATACCAATCTGCCGGCCGGAAATTATGTATTCAGGGTGAAAAGCCGCAGCGCCGATGGAAAATGGTCTATCCGGCAGGTAAGCCTGAAAGTTACTGTGCTTCCGCCTTTCTGGCTTACCTGGTGGTTTATCAGTTTGCTGATTGTGCTGATTGTTACGGCCATTTATGCATTTTATCGCTATAAAGTAAATGCTATAGTGAAACAAAAGAACCTGCTTGAAAAGCAGGTCAGCGAACGTACCGCCGAGGTACTGCAACAATCGGAAGAGTTGAAAACACAGTCCGAAAACCTGCAGACCTTAAATGCCGAACTCCAAAATCAGTCAGAAGAGTTACAGGCTTTGAACGAAGAACTGCTTTCCCAATCGGAAGAGCTGCAACTGCAAAAAGAACAGGAACGTGAGGCCCGGGAAGAAGCTGATAAAGCTAACCAGGCCAAAAGCATATTTTTAGCTACCATGAGCCATGAGATCAGGACGCCCATGAACGGCGTTATTGGCATGGCCTCGCTCCTGGGCGAAACTGAACTGAATGCCGAGCAACGTGATTATACGGATACCATTATTTCCTGCGGTGATAGTTTGGTAAATGTGATCAATGATATCCTTGATTTCTCCAAAATCGAATCAGGAAAGATGGAAATGGAGCAGGAAGATTTTGACCTGCGCCAGTGTATTGAAGAGGTAATGGATATCTTTTCGCAAAATGCAGCCAAACGCGAACTGGAGCTGGTTTACCAGATTGACCCCGCCCTACCACAGCAGGTAATTGGCGATAGCTTGAGATTGAAACAGGTGCTCACTAATTTAACCGGCAATGCACTTAAGTTTACCGAACGCGGCGAAGTATTTATTAAAGTATTTTTATCCAAAAATATTGGCGATAAGGAAATTGAGATTGGTTTTAGTGTGATGGATACCGGTATAGGGATTCCGGAGGATAAATTGACAACCTTGTTTAATGCTTTTTCGCAGGTTGATTCATCTACCACGCGCAAATATGGAGGCACCGGGCTTGGCCTTGTGATCAGCCAGCGCCTGGTAAACTTAATGGGGGGCGAAATATGGGCTGAAAGTGTTTATGGGGAGGGCTCTGTTTTTGTATTCACCATAAAAGCCACTATCAGCAACAAACAGTCGAAACATGTGCCTATTGTTTTTAATGCCGAAGAGCTGGAGGGCAAAAAGGTACTTATAATTGATGATAATAAAACAAACCGGTTTATCCTGCAAACGCAGCTCGAACAATGGGGAATCCAAACGGTGGCGGCGGCCTCGGGCAGGCAGGCGCTTGACATCCTTACTGCCAATAATGGATTTAACCTGGTTATAACCGATATGGAAATGCCTGAGATGGATGGCGTAGGATTGGCCCGGGAAATCAAGAGCAATTATGGAGAATTGCCGGTAATTATGCTTAGTTCTATAGGCGATGGTTCAAAGAAAAAATATCCGGGCTTATTTTCAACCATTTTAACCAAACCAGTAAAACAATCGCAATTAGGTAAAAGCCTACAGGCCGAGTTCCAGGGGAAAAAACCGGTGCCGGCTCCTGAAGCAAAGCCGGATAGACTGCTCGATGTAAATTTTGCGAAAGATCACCCCCTTAGCATACTTGTAGCTGAAGATAACACGGTTAATCAAAAGCTCATTAGCCGCATGTTGGAAAAGCTGGGCTATAGTTTTGAACTGGCCCATAACGGGCATCAAACGCTCGATAAATTAAAGGCTAATCCAATCTTCGACGTAATTTTCATGGATGTACAAATGCCTGAAATGGATGGTTTTGAGGCAACCCGCCATATTCGTCAATATGCTTTTAAGCAGCCTTTTATCATTGCTATGACCGCTAATGCCGGCCCCGACGACCGGGATATGTGTATAAGTGAGGGCATGGACGATTATATTGCCAAGCCCATGAAAACCGATGCACTGATCAATGTTTTAAAGGGCGCCTACAAAATGATGAAGAATGTAAGGGGCAAGTATGTTTAACTGTTGAAAGCAAACTACTTATTGTGATGCCACGCCCCAATAACAACTGTGGCGGATTTTTTTAAGAATTGCCGGTGTTATGCTTGACACTTCATGCTGATATTTATTTTGGTTATTGAGTACGTACATGGTGCCGCTGATATTGTTATAAATATATGAGCATAAGCGCGCGTCTTCACCGTCTTCATCTTTCTTTACGTCAACTCTTATACCGTTGGTTTGGTTACTGGTGTCTGGTGTTAATGCCGGGGCCGACGCTTTTACCCAGTTAATGGTATAATTTATACTTTGCGGCGAAATACCATTAGTACTTTCTTTGTAACTTTTACTATCCTGAATAACTGCAAGCAAACATTTTACGCACGGATCGCCCACCGTTGCCTCTCCATATTTTTTGCGCGGATTATTGATCACGCTATCTTTTTTACCTGCAACGGTAACTGTTGTTTTTGAAATATCATTTGATGCAGGCTTCGGTTTGTTTTGTTTGCAGGCAAATATGGTCATCGCCAAGGCACAAAAACAAATACATGGTTTAAACAGAATCATGGTTTATAAATTAGCTCTTAACTTATATACATCATTTTAGCCGTTTTGTGTTATAGTGTTTTGATATACCAAATGCGGCATTAATCTATAAATTGAGTTTAAACAATTTAAACATAGATTTTATTGCATTTAATGGACAGGTAAAGGACAGTTTTTCTATAAAAATTTCTTAAAATTGCCTGATTTATTTTGCCGGGCCGGTTAATTAGCGGCAGGACTTAAACCATCATAACAATTTTAAAAAAACGGGGTTTACCTTGTTATAAATAACACTGCGGCATGCAGGATATCATAATAAAATGACTAATAGCGGTACAGGTTCAAATTTAACAGTTGACGTGGTTTTAATTGGCGCAGGTATTATGAGCGCCACCCTTGGTGTAATGCTTAAAGAGCTGCAGCCCGATCTGACGATTGAAATTTTTGAACGCCTGGATGTTATCGCTGCCGAAAGCTCGGCCCCGATGAACAATGCAGGTACCGGCCACTCGGCATTTTGTGAATTAAATTACACCCCCCAGCTTCCCGACGGTAGCGTTGAAATAAAAAAAGCTATTAAAATTGCCGAGCAGTTTGAAACCAGTAAAGAGTTTTGGGCTTATCTTATTGAACAGGGCCTTTTAAATAACCCGCAACGTTTTATCCGTAAAGTGCCGCACATGAGCTTTGTTTGGGGCGAAGAAAACGTTGAATATCTAAAAAAACGTCAGCAGGCCCTTACCAAACATCACTTTTTTAAAGGGATGGAATACTCGGAGGATAAGGCTCAAATAAAGAAATGGATCCCGCTGGTGATGGAAGGACGCGACCCTGATGAAAAAGTATCGGCAACGTTTATGGATATCGGCACCGACGTAAACTTTGGCAGCCTTACCAGTGCGCTTATAGATGAGCTTAAACAAAAAGGAGGCGTAAACATAAGTCTTAATCATGATGTAAGGGATATTAAACGCAATGCCGACGGTACCTGGAAAATTACTGTGAAAGACAAGAACACAGGCAATAAAAGAAAATTGAATGCTAAATTTGTTTTTGTTGGTGCCGGTGGTGGTGCCTTGCCCTTGCTGCAAAAATCAGGGATCCCGGAAAGTAAAGGCTTTGGCGGCTTCCCGGTAAGCGGCCAGTGGCTGGTGTGTAACAACCCCGATGTGGTAAAACAACATGAAGCCAAAGTTTATGGTAAGGCATCGGTTGGTTCGCCGCCAATGTCGGTTCCTCACCTGGATACCCGGATGATTGACGGTAAACGAGCTTTACTTTTTGGCCCATATGCAGGTTTTTCAACCCGCTTCCTGAAAAAAGGATCATTGCTTGATCTTTTTGGTTCTATTAAGTTAAACAATATACTTCCCTTACTTGCTGTGGGGCGCGATAACTGGCCTTTAACCAAGTATCTCATCTCTCAGGTTATGCAATCGCCTGCCGACAGGCTTAACGCACTTAAGGATTACATGCCAACGGCCAAAGCCGAAGATTGGGACCTGGATATAGCCGGTCAGCGTGTACAGGTTATTAAAAAGGACGCCAAACATACTGGTGTGCTGGAATTTGGCACAGAGGTGGTTACCTCTGCTGATGGGAGTATCTCGGCCTTGTTAGGCGCCTCGCCGGGCGCTTCGACTTCGGTACCTATTATGATCCAGCTTATCGAACGTTGTTTTAAAAACCACGTCAAAACAGAGACCTGGCAGCAAAAATTCAGGCAAATGATCCCTTCATACGGTGTTTCATTGGCCAGTAACGAGGCTTTGAGCGATGAGACCAGGGCAAGGACGAGCAAAGTGTTGGGATTGGTTTAAAATTAACTTAGTGTTGTTCATAAGCCAGTGAAAAACTTATTGGTACAGAATAAATTACATCGACAGTAATGCCATAACTGGTGGCGGGTTTCCAGGGCGGGGATAAACGCATCACCCGTAAAGCTTCTTGAGCCAGGATTAGGTTCCCTTGTATGGAGCGAATATCGTGTAAGATGCCCTGCCG
This sequence comes from Mucilaginibacter sp. R-33, assembly GCF_049949235.1. Taxonomy (NCBI): domain Bacteria; kingdom Pseudomonadati; phylum Bacteroidota; class Sphingobacteriia; order Sphingobacteriales; family Sphingobacteriaceae; genus Mucilaginibacter; species Mucilaginibacter sp. R-33. The sequence goes on along the minus strand of NZ_CP188089.1, from coordinate 1,793,634 downwards.
ATCAACGGTAAAAGTTAAGATTGCCCGCCCCTGTATATTATGATTACGTGCTTCAAGCGGGTATACTATACTTTTCGCAAGGTAGCTTCCGAATTTGTTTAGCCCTCCCATAAATTCAGGGGCAGTATATTCCTTATTAAAAGAATATTTATTACCGCTTTTCGCATAGCTGTTCCCTGCAATCAGGTTGCCGCTTTTATAAGTCGCCTCATAGCGTAAAGTATCGTTTAAGGTTCCATTCCAGGCATCGTCTTTTAAACCGTCTTTTATAGGACCAGTACCGATTGTGTTTTTAAAATCATCAGAATAAAGAATTATAGTACCGTTGCCGTTTTCGGCTAATACGCGTCCTGTTGAGTCAGCGCACTGGGCAACGATTAATGTATCCTTTTTGTAAATTCCGGATAAATAAATTTTGCCGTTGGGATAGTATTCGGTTACATCGCCGGAAAGCCTGCCTTTTTCATAATTGCAAATACGCTTCCTTTTACCATTAGGAAAATATTCAATACAGGCACCTTGTAATTGCGCCTCTATTAAACCTGTATTCGAAACACCTTGAAGTTTGGGTTTCCCATTTAAATAATAATCATTTACGGGGAAAAGTTGGTTATCGGTACTGGAATCCGGTGTGGTTACCATTCGGATAAAATCAGCGCTATCTTTACTATTGGTTATTTTCGCTGATGGTGCCAGCCAGGGGGCAGCAACAAAATTCTTCATGTAAGCCATTACAGTGTCGCGTTGTGCGCTTACACGTTCGGTACAAAGGACAATCGCTATTAGTAATAAGGGAACTACTTTACGCATGGGTTCAGGTACAAATCTTATCAAAAAATCAGGTTAAGATAGCAATGAAATTTGAATTTCAAAATCGTTTTTTGACATGACGAAGGCAAAGGCTTGCGGATCGTCATTGCATATTACGGCAAATGATCTATAGAAAAGCTCACCTGTACCCTGATAGCACTGTTGCCCGTGTATCTGTCAATATTTCGATTGAAACCATGGGAATAATTTAAAACCTCTGTGTGATACATTGATCAACTATTGCTTAACAGGAAGAGTCGCACCCTCTTTCATCTCCTCATTGGCTTGTTTAACTACTTTATCGCCATCTTTCAGGTCACCGGTAATTTCTACTTTTTCTTTGTCTGTAAACCCTGTTTTTACATCTACCCATTTCGCTCTGCCGTCCACGAGTTTCACTACAAACTTGCGTTCCTGCGTGGTTACAACAGCCTTGTATGGTACCGTAAAGCCAGGATCAGGTCGATCCACGTTTAAGGTGATCTGGGCAAACATCCCGGGCTTAAGCTGTTTTTTTTGATTGGGGAAACTAAACTCCCATGTTTCGCTCCGGGTTTCTGAGCTGATCGCTTCCGATTTACGCGCAAGATTGGCTTTAAATACAACTCCCGGCAAAGCAGAAACGGTAAACAAGGCTTGGTTATCTTCTATTTTAGTGGCATTATAAGCCTCCGGTACCGGTACCTGGATCCTTAACAACGAGTTATCCTCTACAGTAAAAAGCAGGATTTTACCGGTATTATCCACATAATCGCCTTTAAAAATATTACGCGCGGTAACTACTCCGTTAAATGGCGACCGGATAACCAGGTAATCTTCTAATGCATGGTTAGCCTGGTTGGCAGCTTTGGAAGCTTCGTAAGCGGAGCTGTCTGTTTTCATTTGGTTGCGGGCAATATCCAGTTCATTATCAGATATAGCGCCGGGTGTTTTGGATGCTTTTAACAACCGCGAATAAACACTTTTACTGGACAGGAACTTAGAATAAGCTCCCTGGCTGTTACTGCGGCTCTGCGCCTCGCCGGCTTTTAGTTCCGGCGCGTCCAGGATACAAAGCACCTGGCCTTTACTTACCTTGCTGCCAATGTCCACTTTTACATCCTTTACATAACCGGCTGTACGGGCATAGATATTGGCGCGGTCGTTTGGTATAATTTCCCCGGTGAGGGTGAGTTTATTGCTCACCTTACCGGCTTTAAGCTCAACGATCTCTACAGGTTGTTTTGCCTGCGCTACTGTAGCTACCGGTGTCTTACTTTCATTGCTGCCGCAAGCCCCAAGTACCATCAACAGGCTTAATCCTAAATATATATGTAATGCTTTCATGCGTTTGGTTCGTTAATGGTAAAGTATTTGCTTTCCTTATCGTCAGGATCAAGTGAGATTAACTTAACCGGGCGATCGCCGGCTAAGGCATGATAGATCAGTGGTAAAATCAATAAGCTCAAGAGCAACCCGAATAATAACCCGCCTATTACCGCTATGCCTAAAGGCGCGGTCTGATCGCCGCCCTCACCTATTCCCGATGCCATCGGGACCATGCCTGCAATCATTGCAAGGCCTGTCATCAGGATTGGCCTCGTCCTGTCCCTGATCCCGATCAGAAATGAATTTTCGGCTCTTAGTTTACGATAGTTTTCTGCCTGGATGATAAACAGGATAGCATTGGCAACCGCCACGCCAATGGCCATAATACAACCCATGTAAGATTGAATGTTTAAGGTTTTACCCGTTAGCCACAGCAGTAAAAAACATCCGGTCAATACGCCCGGTATAATACCGATCACGATCAGCGAAATCCTAAATGATTGGAAATTAACGGCCAGCAGCAGGAATATCACGACAATAGCCAGCAGGACACCGGTTTGCAGTTCATCAAATGTTTGCTGAAACACTTCCGCCTGGCCTTGCTGCTGAATCTTCATACCATCGGGCAACTTCCCTAAACCTGCAATAATCTTATCAATGTCGTCGATGGCCGCGCCTAACGATTTGCCGTGCAGATTGGCCGTAAGCGTGATAAAGCGCTTTTGATTTAAACGGTCATACTCCCCTTCTATCCTACCCATCTTCCAACCGGCCACATCACGCATAAACACCTGTTTGCCGCCATTTGAACCCAATAGGATATTATCTACCTTACCAGGGTCGTTCATGACAAACTCCGGCACCTGAACTTGCACCTGGTAAGCAGTGGCATTAGCTTTATCCAGCCAGTAATTGGGCTGGGTAAACCTGCTGGAAGACGTGGCCGCGATCAGTGATTTACTTGCGTCATCTACCGTTAAGCCTAATTGTCCTAACCTAACCCGGTCAAACTCCAGTTTCATGGCGGGGTAACTTTGAGGTGCGCCATAGGTAATATCCCGCAGGTATGGCAATTTGTGTAGTTGATCCAGGATCCGCTGCGCAAAATCCCTGTCCTGTAATAAATTTTTACCCAATATCCTAATCTGTACAGGGGTATTGGTGCCCTGGCTCATCACCTGGTCTACCAGGTCCGACGGCTCAAAGGAAATTTGCATACCGGGTATTTTCAGGGCCACTTCTTTTCTCAAAGTTTCCTTAAAATCTTCGAGATTTATGCCTGCATTCTCCACGAAATTGACTTTAAGAACTGCTTCCTGGGGGCCGCTTGTCCATAAGTGGATGGCATTAACAGGGTATGACGAACCCTGGTTGCCGATAAAGGCAGAAGTAATGGCTATTTTTTGCCCGCCCGATAAACTATCTATCAGGGCCAGCAATGCTTTGGTTTTAGTTTCAGTACGCTCAAGACGGGTGCCATCGGCTAAACGAACCCTGACCTGGAATTGGCCTGCATCAACTTTAGGAAATAATTCTTTTCCTAAAACATTGAACAATAAAACCGCGGCAACCACAGATACCAACAAGTATACCGTAACAATCAATGTAGATGCGGTGGCGGCTTTTTTCAGCCATTTGCCATGCCGGTCTTTAAATTCACTCATCTTTTCACCCTCTTTCGCGTTTTCGCTCAAATGATCCTTAAAAAGCCAGTTGGCCATAACCGGGACAAAGGATTGTGAAAGCAGGAATGACGCAGTCATGGCCAAACCTACCGCTAAGGATAAAGGCAAAAACATTGCTTTGGGAATACCGGACATAAAAAATGCCGGAAAAAATATCGCAAGGATACATAGCAATATTAACAGCTTGGGTAATGCTATCTCTTTAGAAGCTTCCAGTATCGCCCGGCCTTTCGGCTCGCCTTTTTCCTGGTGATGATGGATATTTTCTATAGTAACAGTGGCTTCATCTACTAAAATACCAACGGCCAGCGCCAGGCCGCCCAAAGTCATGATATTGATGGATTGCCCGAATAATTTCAAACAAATAACCGCTGATAACAAGGCCAGCGGAATAGTAAGCACTACAATGAGCGAGCCCCTCCAGTCGCGCAGGAATAACAGTACCATGAGGCCGGTTAGCACGGCGCCCAATACCCCTTCTGTAGTTAAACTTTTTATCGAATTGATGACATAGCCCGATTGGTCAAATTCGTAGCTCACTTTGATATCCGGCGGTATGGCAGCCTGCATATCCGGCAATGCTGCTTTAACCCGTTGAACCACATCCCAGGTAGAAGCATCGGCCCTTTTGGTTACAGGAATATATACTGAGCGTTTGCCGTTAATGAGCGCATAACCTGATGTAATATCCGCCCCATTATCTACCGCGGCCACATCATGTACAAAAACAGCCGGGCCGCTGCCAGTTTTAATGGGAATATTATCCAGGTCCTGGATATTTTCCACAACCGTATTTTGCGGCGTGATCAGCGTTTGATCGCCCACACGAATATTGCCTGAGGGGGTGATAACATTCCCTTTGGCAATGGCGGTTACCAGGTCCTGGGGTGTCACGTTGTAACTGCGTAATTTATCAGGATCCGCTTTAATGAGTACGGTTCTCTGGTTACCCCCAAACGGCGGCGGAGCGGAAACACCCGGCAGCGTTGAGAACATGGGCCTTACCTTAAACAAGGCCAGGTCCTGCACTTCGGAAAGGGAGCGCGTTGAGCTGAATACCAGTTGCCCTACAGGTACACTGCCGCCGTCAAAACGGGTAACAAAGGGAGATATAGTACCCGGTGGCATAAATGCCCTTGCCCGGTTCACCATCGCCACAACTTCACCGGTGGCCTGGCCCATATCCGTACCCTCATGAAAGTTCAGCTTTAGCAGGGTTACGCCTTGTATTGTCTTGCTTTCAACCGATTTGATGCCGGTAACATACAGAAAGTGGTATTCATAATAAGAAGTGATATAACCTTCCAATTGCTCGGCAGACAGGCCGCCATAGGTTTGTGCTACATAGATGGTTGGGGTGCCCAGTTTTGGAAAAATATCCACGGGCATATTGCGAATAGAAATTACGGAAAAGAAAATAATGGCGATAACCGCGACAATGATCGTTACCGGTTTTCTTAATGAACCATATAAAAGCTGGATGATTTTCATTTTCCGTATTGATTTAAAAAGAGATCTATATTGCCCTGGTAAGCGGCCTTAGTTAATAAAGATTTCCAGGCTCCCCAATAAGCGATCTTAACCGAGGCTTCCGATTGGTAGAGCAATTGCAGGGATTGGATCACATCATAATAACTGATGAGCCCCGACTGATAGCGGGATTGTATAGCCTGGTAGGCGTACCGCGCAGCTTTCAATGCTTCCGGGGCCAGGCGGGCAGATTGTATAGCTTTTGTTAACGCGGAATCTGCTATTTCCCGCTCGGTATTCAAATGAAGTTCGGTTTGTTTAAGCTGCTCCCGGCTGGCCGCAATATTCAGTTGCTGCTGTTTGAATAATGGTTTCTGTCGAAATACTTCCAGGATAGGAAAAGAAAGCTGTGCGCCGATACCATAATTATACCGCTCAAAACGCCACCCATCACCATTATTAACGGACCCATCGGCGGCTACGCCTGATCCGCGGCCATAACCCACACTCCAGATAGTTAGTTTAGGCAAAAGGCTCCTTTTGTAGGTTTTAAGGGTTAACTCATTGGTCAGTACATTGGTTTTTTGCAAGCTAACCTCGGGATGTTCAATATCATCAGCATTGAGTGGAACAACAGGCAGGTTCTTAAACATCGCAGAATCTGCTACAGGGGCACCAGGTAAATCCCCCCCGGTAAGTTCTTTTAAAACGATCAGGCATGAATCCCTTCGGCGTTCAAAAGCTATGAGTTGTATCTGCGCTTTAGCCAGTTCGGCGTGAAAAGTAGATGAATCCGTTCCGGGTCTTAACCCGCTTGATACAACAGCCTGCGATTGTTTCAGGTGATAAGCATCCCTGCTGATATTACTTTGATAAACTTTAACCAGGTCGGCCGTAAGCAGGTAATTGAGCCAGGCATTAATCACAAATATCTTATGCTGAAAAACAGTAAGCGTTTCGTCGGCTTGCCCGTTTTTGAGTTTTCCCCTGGCCAATTCAACGGCTGCTCCACGCTGCCCAAAGGTAAAAGGCTCCCATTGCAGGTTCAGAGCTGCAGCACTTCCCGGTGTGCCTTTATAATCATTTGATTTGCTTGGCGGGCCGCTGATAGGTGTAATGTATTGCGGGTAGATCATACCCGTAATATTGTTGTAAGTAGCGTAATCTACCTGGTAAGATGCATTTATAGAAGGAATGATGCCGTTTTGCTGTAATTTAACGGCATATTGCAATCCCTGGGTCTGCAAACGTTTGGCTTTAATCAGCGGATAATTACGGGCTGCCGTGCTGAGCAGGGAATCAAGGTAAACGCTGCCGGATTGCTGTGCATGAAGCTGCTGATAAAACAACCCCATGGCCAGCATCAACAGTATAATTTTTGAGGTTTTAGCCTGATAAAATTTCGAATAGGTTTTTGAATACACTATATATAAATTTATGGTTGCAACGCTATAAACAATCTACAGGAAAAGCTTGAATAAAATTTACCATTTGGATAGATTTTACTTTTTGGCCAGGATTTTTTTATACTCCGAAGGGCTTTGCCCAGTATGTTGTTTAAAAATCCTCGAAAAATGGCCCTGATCAGAAAAGCCGGTCAGGTAAGCAATCTCTGTGAAGCTGTGGGTGGTGGTCTCCATCAGGTTAATGGCTTTTTCAATCCGCATTTTCCGGATATAATCGCCAAAGCTCATATTCTCAAAATATTTGGAAAACTCCCTGGATAAATAAGCCGGGTTGATTTCCAGCTCTTCGGATGCCTGTTGCAGGCTCAGGCTCATATTGGTGTCGATCTGGTCCTGGATCATCTCTTTCAGTTCATTTGTCCAGGATGGCGCTTTTTTATCTTCTTTAGTTTTGAGGTACTGGTGGTAAACCTCTATAAGCCTTTGTTCAACAGGCCCGTCTGTATGTTTTTGTTTATGGAGGTATTTGGCCCAGTTGTATAGTCCGTCGTAGATCACCATGCCTAATGCCAGGAGTTGCTGATCATCGGCAATATCATGCCTTAACCCCGAAAATACCGCTTCCAAACCGGCTGATTGCGGCGCAAAATCGTGACGGTCGGTGTCCGCGCCCCTGATTATTGAGGCCAGTCGATTTAAAGCTACATCTTTTAACTGGTGTTTTTTAAGGAAATAATCAAAGGTGCATTGATCTTCGTAATGGGTATATTCTACATTGGGAATATCAAAGGGGATAGCATCCAGTTCAGCTGCCTTCGCCAGCACTTCCTCGTACGGAACGTAGATAATTTCACCTTCAGGATCAATGAAGCGTTTGATGAGCCAGGGGCAGGCAATACGGTCAATTTTAGGACGGGCACGCGTGATCCATTTCATAGTGGATCAAAGTTAAAAATCTAAAGCATATTAGTGGCGACCCCATTCCTATAATCGGCAATGGAATTAGTGATAATTATGATACATAAGATTTTTTCGACTACCAGAATTATTGTTTTATCATTCCGCTATGCGCATCGGCCAGGCGCTCTACCTCAACACTGGCTAATATAAATGCGCCGACACCTTTAGCATCGTTAGTTATTACCTTTTCGCTTAAATAATACTCGTAACTCCCATCCCGGTATGGTTTCCCTCCAAGACCCGACACACTGACGGTGCCGTTAAGATTCAACTGCCCATTTGCATCTGTTTCAATAAACTTTTTGATAATTCCGTTATAGCCTTTTTGAATGGCGGGTAAATAGGTTGGTTGTAAGTATCCCTGCCTCACCGCTTTTGCCATGGTATATACAAACATGCATGATGCCGATGCTTCCGGATAATTCCCTTTGGCGTCACTTTTGTCAAGTACCTGGTACCACAAGCCAGAATTTTCATCCTGATATTTAACAATTGCCTCGGCAAACCGGTTAAGTATTGCCAGTAACTCCACGCGTTTGGGATGCTGCGCCGGAAAATAATCAAGCACATCAACCAATGCCATCCCATACCAACCCATTGCCCGGCCCCAAAAATTAGCCGACTGACCGGTTTCCGGGTTAGCCCAACGTTCTTTTTTACTTTGATCCCAGCCATGATACAACAGCCCGGTTTTTGTGTCGCGGGCTTTTTCTTCCATCAGGATAAATTGCCTGGCTATATCATTAAATGCGGTATCTTCATGAAAAGCAGCAGCATATTCGGTATAAAAAGGCTCGCCCATATATAAACCGTCCAGCCACATCTGGTTTGGGTAACGGTTTTTATGCCAAAAGCCTCCCTGTGGTACACGCGGTTGTTTCCGCAGTTGTTCACGCAGCAACGTTGCCGCTTTATAGTATTTTTTGGCACCCAGCACTTTATATAACGTCAACAAATTACGGCCGCACAATACGTTATCTATATTATAATCAGCTTGCCGATAGGTGCGGATATTGCCGTCGGCCGTAACATATCTGTCCATACATCGCTGTATATAGCTGAAGTATCTTTTGTCGCCTGTTTGTTGCCACACGCCCTCTATGCCTTTCAAAATCACGCCCTGGTCATAAGTCCACTTGTCGCCGGTTGTCAGGCTGTCTTTCCAGATATTCATAACCGTTTGTGTCATGCGCTGCGAGTAAGGCTGCTTGTTTTGTGCCTGTAATATCAATGAACACTGTGCAAGGATGGCAATAACAAGCAGGCGCCTTTTTATAAGCTGATTACTTCTCATACGAATTCATTTTGGTGATGATAAACTAACCGGATCATCTTCATTTATTTTTATTAGTTGTTGATTTACAATTGATGGATACCAGTTCCAATATAGCCCACACAACGTGTTAATTATTAGGCGTTACCCTAAACCAGTCTACATCAGCATAGCCCGAATCATTGATCTGGCTTGTACGCGTACAAAACAAGCCAATCTTGGCCCCAATCCAACGGCCTGCCTCGGCCGTAAATGGCCTGCCGGTATTTTTATAATCTATTCCATCGGTGCTGTAGCTGAAGTTACATACAGCATTCTTCGTTACTTTAACACGCAGGTAAACAGTTGGTGACGATAGCTTCGTAATTACTTCCTCCAGCTCCTTTTTGCCCTTATCTGCTTCCGTACAAGTAGTAAATACCAGGTATATGCCATCCTTTTTACTTTGCATGGCTATATTAGCGTAGCTGAAACCCATAATGGTAAGTCCCGTTTTTTCACCCTCCAGCTTTAAGTTAGGCGTAAAGGTGATTTTGGTAGTAGCCATAAATTCATCAGCCGGAAACTTTTGTAACAGCACATTTGGCGTAAACCACAGGTTAGCGGCATCATTTGGCGGTTGATAACTATAAAGCCTCAAAGCGCCTTTATTGGTATTCATAAACATCCATACGGGCTTCGCGTTAGCCATCCATTGCCATTGTAAGCCCGGAGACATGGTATTAAATTCGTCACTTTCCTGCGGAGTGCTTACCGGAAAGATTTTATCAACATTGGGCTTTTTATACGTTAATACCGGTTCGCCTTTGCCATCACCATCCGTATCTACACCAATAACAGGCCAGTTATCCTTCCAGATCATTGGTTGTAAATGCACCACGCGCCCATAAACGCCTTTGTCCTGGAAATGCAGAAACCAGTCTTCTCCGGTTGGTGTATCCACCCATGCACCCTGATGCGGGCCATTGATGCTACTTTTCCCCTGATCCATTACTACCCGCCGCTCATATGGCCCATAGATATTTTTTGAACGCAGCGCCAGTTGCCAGCCTGTGGGGACGCCCCCAGCCGGAGCAAAAATGTAGTAAAACCCGTTACGCTTATAAAACTTAGGGCCTTCTATGGTAGGGTCCATTTCATGTCCGTCATAAACAATCACGCCATCGTCAACCACCCTGGTTCCGTCATTATTTAATTTGTTTACAGCGATTACGCTTTTTATACCTGCCCGGCTGCCTGCAAAGCCGTGCACAAGGTACATACTAGCGTCGCTATCCAACAGCGGACAGGGATCTATTATACCTTTGCCTTCCATAACCATAACAGGTTTGCTCCAGGGGCCGGCGGGATTTTTAGCTTTTACCACGTAAATGCCCAAATCAGGGTCAGGATAATAAATATAAAATTCGTTATGGTAATAGCGGATGGCGGGAGCCCAAACCCCATCGCCGTGCCGCGGTACGTCAAAATGATCAAAGGGTGGCTGCTTCAATAACGCGTAACCTAAGATGCTCCAGTTAACCAGATCTTTTGAATGCAAAACAGGCAAACCTGGAATTGCTTCAAAGCTTGAAGATACAAGATAGAAATCGTTGCCAACGCGAATAGCGTCAGGATCGGAATAATCGGCATTTATCACCGGATTTTTATAGGTGCCATTACCCCGATCTGCCACCCATACTTTAGAGATATAACTGGCATCAGTTACGGATAGTCCTTTTTTTTGTTGCGCAAGAACCTGTCCGTTTATAATTAATAGCGTAACGAACAGCAATTTATTTTTCATATAAAGGTTTAACATTTGAATGCGCGATATGCGCGATAAGCCCAAGCTTTAACGACCGGATGCCTGCTAAAACTATTTCGGCCATTTTCAGGGCTCCCAGCTCACTAAAGTGCGTATCATCAGCCCGGCCTTCCGGATAGTTAATACTTTCTCCCGGATTAAGGTAATTAAACAACTTTTTTGATCCCTCGGGCCCGAGTTTTTGCAATAAAGCCTGGCTTTCCCTGTCCAGGTCAATCAGCGGGACCTTTTGTTCTGCTGCCAGTTTACGCACTATGGCCGAATACACTTCATGTGTGCTAACGATGGTTCCTGTTGTATCAAACTTTCTTCGCGCTGCTGGTGTCAGCAATACCGGGTTTGCTTTTTTTTCCCTGGTTTCGCGGATAAACCTTGCTAAGTTATCCCGGAACCCCTGTTCATTGATATAGCTCTTTTTAGTAGGTACCTCATCATTGTGGCCAAACTGTATAAATACATAATCTCCTTCCTTTAAACTGCCGATAATAGAGCTCCATAAGCCTTCACTAATAAACGTTTTGGTGCTTCGGCCATTCTGAGCACGGTTGTCAACAACTACCGTACTATCAAAAAAAGCGCTGAAAGGCATCCCCCAACCTGTCTCGGGAAATGCCTTTGGCTGCTTATTGGCCATTGTTGAATCACCCGCCAGGTATACGGTGGTATGGCCGGGAGTAATCAGAAAAGACATCAACAATAACGCGCTTATTAAAAGGCAGATAAATAATAAGCCTTTAATTTTAATATTACCGCTCCTGTACATCATATATTGTTTTTTAGCAAAATTTTTTCTCTCCGGTTGCATACTTATAGCAGGCTCAAAAATTATAAAAAGGGATCATTTATCAGATCCCCTTTTATACCGTTTCAAATTAATTATAGCCCGGGTTTTGTTTAAATACATCTTTATTGGTTACGGCATCAATTTGTCCCTGAGGTATGGGTCGTACCAATTCATATGGCTTAAAATTGGCTGCGGCGTCCGGGTTCATAGCTTGGATCCGGCTCGCCAATTTACCCGTCCGCTTCAAATCAAACCAGCGTAACTGTTCGCCGCCCAACTCACGTGCTCTTTCGTCCAAAATAAAATCGAGCGTAACCTGTGCGGGAGTGATCTGCATTTCTGCTATATGACCAGGTTTTGCCGCCCTTGTCCTAAGTACGTTAATATAAGTTGCCGCGGTTCCCGGGTCGCCCAGGTTTAATTTTGCTTCGGCAGCAATCAGGTACATCTCGGCCAGCCTGATCACAAAAACATCGCGGGCACTTTGGGCCTCAGCCACACTTGCACGTGTTGAATCTTTAAATTTCGATAAAGAAACATAAAACTTACGCTGAATAGGCACCCCATTTGATTTATATACCTTGGACAGGTCATAAGTAACATATTTACTGCTCTGCGATGCTGCAGGTATAGTTGCATTGGGGGTATAACAAACCGTATCGCCAACTTTAACAGCATTACCATTATAAGTACCTGCTTTATTAGCATACCAAACACTTTGGAAAGAACCGGCATAGCGTGAATCATTTTGCTGATCAAACATGTTTAGATAAGCCAAAGTGGGCATATACCTGTTAAACGGCCTTCCGTTCGGAATATCACGGACGAGCAGGCTTGAATTTACCTGGTCATAAACCATCAGGTATAGTAAGTGCCCGTTGTTTGAACCGCGATAGTGCCCGTTTGGATATGTTGCCGAGGTAAGATCGTTATTGGCCAGGTTGGTTGAATAATCAATGGCCCAAATCACTTCCTTATTTTTCAGGTTCCCCATATTCCACAGATCAGCATATTTAGGCTGCAATACATAGCTATAGTTTTTAATCACATCATCGGCCATGTTAAATGCCTCGGCATTCATACCCCGGGTTAAGTACATCCGTGCTAAAAAGGCTTTAGCTACCGGCACTGTTGCCCGTCCATAATCGGTGGTGGTTGGAGTCAGGTTAGCTACTGCAAATGTAAGATCTTCAAATATCTGCTTATAAAAAGTCTCAACCGGCGTTTTATTAGCTTCTGTATTGGCATCTGCGGTTGGTTTGGTGGTAAAGTTTACACCACCCCAGGTTTCCACAATATGCCAGTAATAAAATGCTCTTAAAAAACGCAGCTCGGCTTCGCGGTTCAATTTTTGGGCTGCCGTATAATCTGTAACGGCAGCAATCTGGGCTATGCCCGTATTACATAAATTTACACCGGCATACAAGTTGTTCCACAATAACGGCAGCGGGTCTGCAGTGCCTTGTAAATTAATATATTGAGTAAACATTGGGTATGGGTCGCCGGTACCGCTCGTCCAGATATCCGTTCCCATTTCAGAGGCCAGGTACCCTTCTTCCTTCCCATACCAAAACCGGGTATAGGTATAGGCTGCATTAACCAATGTTTCAAAACCTACCGCTTTGGTATAAACCGTTGTAGCGGTTAAGTTACTGGGGTTATATTCTTCGAGCTTTTTGCTGCAGGCACTAAATAAAGTGGCAATGGCTATAAGCAGCAGCGCCCAACTTTTTAGTAAATTTTTCATAATATATTTTTTAAGATATTAGTATTTGTTAAAAAGAAAGGTTTACACCGGCCAGGAACAATTTAGTAAGTGGCCTGTCAAATGAACCACCGCCTTCAGGATCATAATCCTTTATCTTTGAGAAGGTCGCAAAGTTTTTGGCGCTCACATAGATTCTTAAATTAGATACATGGATGGGTTTAGTTACACTTGCGGGAAAGGTAAACCCAAGCGTTGCGTTCCTTATTTTAACATACGAACCATCTTTGTAGCCCAAGGTTGAAGCAAATGGCTCGGATGCCTTTGTGATATTGGCACTTGGCCTTGGGTAGGCGTTTGTTGGGTTTTCCGGCGTCCAATAGTCTACATTGGCGCCATTTTCAATTCCATTCGGCTCATACTTCAATGCGTATTGAGATACGAACGTCTGCCCGATACGTCCAAATACCTGCACATTTAAATCGAAGCCCTTATATTTGAAATCGTTGCTAAAGCCAAAGCTATACCTTGGGACAGCTGAGCCAAGTATTTTACGGTCAAATGTTGTGGTAAACTTTCCGTCATTATCTAAATCAGCAACCTTAATGTCACCTGGCTTGTACCCATAAGTTGCAGCCTGGGCGGCTTCAGATGTTTGCCAGATACCTGTTTTTTGATAATCGTAAAAAGATACAACCGGGTAGCCTATAAACCAGCCATTGGCAAGGTCGTTCACACCATTTGGTAAATAAGTGATGCGTTCCTTATTGCGTGTATAGGTGATATTGGATGTCCATGTAAAGCTTTCTGATTGGATGTTAATGGTTTTCAGTGCAATCTCAATACCTGTATTACGGCTTTTGCCAACATTGGCCAATGTTCTTAGCGCTCCTGTTGAGGCAGGTAATTGCTGTGGCAATAACAAATCCCTGGTGTGCGAATCATAATAATCTATAGTGCCCGAAACCCTGTCTTTATAAATTCCGAAATCTATACCGGCGTTTAAGGTTCCTGTTAACTCCCACTTTAATTGAGGGTTTCCGATATTGGGATCAAGGCCATATGCTAACGCAGTTATATCGTTCCATGAAAATGGAATAAGCACTGCCTTACTTTGTGTTTGGTATGCGCTTACAGCAGCATTGCCGGCAACCCCATAGCTTAAACGTAATTTCAACTCAGAAAACACGTTTTGGGTCTTCATAAATCCCTCATCAACCACACGCCAGGCCGCGGCAGCCGAAGGGAAGAATGCCCATTTATTTCCTGACGACAATACTGATGAACCATCAGCACGCCCGGTGAGGGTTAGTAAATACCTATCTTTAAACGCATAATTTAAACGTAATGCTCCTGAAGTTAAATGTTGCCCAACGTAATTACTTGATATTTTTAAGTTAGACGGATTGTTTTGCAGCGCGTAGAAAGATTGGTCGGGTATTAATTGTCCGGTGCCTTGTGCTGCAGATTGGTCCATAACATTTGATTGATAACTGGTAACACCCGTTACAACTACGCTATGCCTGGCTATTGTCTTTTGCCAGGTAATAATATTTTCCCAAAGCAAATTAGTTTCGTTTGAATTGGTTACTGACGACAATGACCCTGAAGATAAGGCCCGGTTTATAGTATTGGCACTTTCAAAATGGCCGTTTCGTGAACCAGATAGTGTGATACCTAAATTTGACCGTATGGTTAAACCATTTATTGGCTTCCATTCTGCATAGGCGGTTGAAAGCAAATGAGTAATCTTGTTTTTATTTACAAACTGGGATGCATCATCATCAAAAAGAGGATTGGCCTGGTTACCGTTACCCGGAAATTTAGCTATACTACCATCTGCATTATACGGATTAAAATAGGGAATAATTTTATTGGCTATGGATAATACCCCATCGTTTCGAAGGTTTTGATCATAATAAGCAAGCTGACTTTGCAGCCCCACTTTAAAAGCTTTGAATAACTGGTGATCTATATTTAACCGCAGGGTATACCTGTTTGAGTAATCATTAGCATATAACCCTTTTTCCTTAAAATAATCAAAAGAAAAGTAGGCTTTTGTTTTTTCACTACCACCGGAAACGCTGGCGTTGTAATCCTGTTGGGAGCCCTTATGCAGTAAAAACCCCGGCCAGTAATATGACAGGCCGCTTTGAACCGCAGCCAGATCGCCTGCACTGGTAAAAACTTTCGGATCGTCGGCAGGGGAATTCCATGTTCCGATAGTTCTGAAGCTTTCACGTTTCAGGTTTGCATATTGCGGCCCTGTCATGGGTACCGGATAGCCTGCAACATCCGAAATTCCATAATATGAACCCGCAGCTACTTTCGGTTGCCCGCTGCTGCCTCTTTTTGTTGTAATTATAATTACGCCGTTTGCTCCGCGCGAACCATAAATAGCAGTTGATGAAGCATCCTTTAAAAACTCCATTGATGCAATATCGTTTTGATTGATATCTTCATAATTGCTGTACTGGATCCCGTCGACTATATAAAGCGGGCCATTACCTGCAGATAGAGACCGGTTACCACGAACAGTTACGCTTACATTTGCACCTGCAGCACCGCTTGTACGCACGATATCTACACCCGAAACCTTTCCCTGAAGCGCTTCCATAGGATTTGATGCCGCAACTTTGGTGATCTCATCCCCCTTAACAGAAACAACGGAACCGGTAAGATCCCTCTTTTTTACCGCGCCATAACCCACAATAATCACCTCTTCGAGCGATTTGCTTAAAGGAACTAAAGCCACCTTTAAAAAGGTTTTGCCATTAACACTCTGTTCTAACGGCCTGAATCCTAAAAAAGTAAATACCAATACGGTATTGGCATTGGGAACAGTAATGGTAAAATCGCCTGAAACATTAGTTGCTACACCGATATCAGTGTCTTTTATCCTTACCGATACACCAGGCAGGGGTTCGCCTTTTTCGTCGGTTACTTTGCCATTTATGGTTATTGTTTCAATTTGCCCATTGTTGTTGCTCGCAGCAGGCCCTACGGTTGTGGTATTAAACAAAATAATATTGTTATCTATCTGGCTGTAGCCAATTCCCCGGCTGGCAAAAAGTTCGTCCAGGATATCCTTTACCGATTTGTCGAGTGAAGAAAGGGTAACACGGGCGTTGGGTGACAGGACATTGTCTTTATATGCAAACCGCAAATTGGTTTGTTTTTCAATTTTTTTGATTACCGATTTTATCGTCTCGTTACCTACTTCCAGCCTGACATTGATCTTATCGAGCGATTGCCCCTTGCTTGAGGAAGCCAAGAGCAATTGGCCGGAGACCAGAAATACCAACAGGATCATAGAACTGAATCGCATAACTTTTCGGAACGTGTTTAAAAATTGGCGTGCAGAGGCACCGGATAATGTGCACCATTGCTTAAACGCAAGAGTTTTTTTCATAACTTGCATTGGTTTTAATCGGTTAATAATAATTGGTTAAATACTTGCCCTGTCGCCGAATGATGTGAGAAGTCGTAAGCAACGGGGCTTTTTTAATCTGGAAGGTTTAAAGTATCAATGTTTCATAGGTTTTTTATTTAAGAGGTAAAAAATTGGTTATTATTCACAGCCGGAACCGGATAGCGTAACATCACCTTCCTTACTCCATTTATAGCTCAGATTATTCAGGTGCGATAATACTTTGATAACCTGTTCCAACCCCGTGGTATTTAAGAAGGTTGCGCTAAAACGGCAGCTTCCTATCTTTTCGTTATCAAGGATAACTTTTACACCATATCTTTCTGTTAAAACGGCCGCGGCTTCTTTCAATGTTATATGATCCATCACCAAATCGGTCTCTTTCCAAAGTACCGTTGTTTTGGCATTCAATATATCTATGGAAGATTGATTATTGATTTCGTTATAACTTATCTGATGATTGGGCAATACAATGCCTAAGGTTTTTTTAGGGGTAGATACTTTAACTTTTCCACGGGTTACCGTTACCTGGATCAAACTGCCTGCCGATTTAATATTAAATGCCGTACCTAACACGCGGGTTGTAATTTGCCCTGTATGCACCAGGAAAGGGTGAAGCGGATCATGCCTTACATCGAAATAAGCTTCGCCGGTTAAATATACTTCGCGGGTTTTCCCGGTGAATTTTGCCGGGTAATCTAAATGACTGTTCTCATTTAATGTCACTACGCTTCCATCGGCCAGCCTGATCTCGTGCACATGGCGGACGGAGTTTGATAGTGTTACCCGGGCCTGCATGGGCATTGGTTTAGGCCTTGTGTGTAAAAAGTACAGGCCTGCGCATATTAACAATGCAATGGTAGCGGCAACCGAACGGATAATTGTTTTGGAGCTTCTTTTTTGAAATGAGTAAACGTTTTTTTCCTTTTTTACAATCTCAAGCAACTTATTGTATAAAACTTCCTGGTGAACGACTTCTGCGTCAGCATCAGGTTTCATTTCAGTATCGGCCCATAGTTTCTCCAATAAACCTTCAATTTCTGGCAAATTCTCCTCTTTGGCCATCAGCTCAAAAAGTTCGTTAAACTCTTCTGTAGTACACGAGGTGTCCAGGTATTTTTGAAATAAGTATTTTATGCGAAAAACAGAGGCTGTTGACATGCTGCACTTGGCTGGTTTAAAACCAATTCATATACATGACGATAAAAAGAGAAGAGAGGACTAATCAGATCTGAAAAAAAATAAAAAAAAACGAGATTGTAAGCAGGATGGATAGTTGACCGTGTTTTATAAACTCGCGTATTTTTTTTAAAGCAGTAACAATGTGATTTTTTACCGTGTTTTTTGACAGGTTTAGCTTATCAGCAATTTGCTCATGCGTAAGCCCTTCTTCCCGGCTTAAATTGAGTATCAATTGTTGCTGCTGAGTAAGCATTTGCAAACAATGTATCACATGCTGGTTATATTCTTTAAAATCATGATTTGAGGCTGCAGTTGCCTGCTCATACAGCATGTGTTGGTTAAGGAGCTGCTGTATTTTTTTTTCGCGGGCGGCCGTACGTAAAAAGTCGAGTGATTTATTTACAGCCATCCGGTGAAGAAAAGCATCAACATTTTCTACTTCACTTAAGATCTCTTTAGCCGACCAGATCTTTACAAAAATATCAAGCACCAATTCTTCTGCAATTTCGCGAGACTTGACAACTTTATAAATATAAGCGAAAAGCCGGGGTTGGTTTTTTTGGAAGAATAATTTAAAAGCAAGCTCATCGCCCGATGACAGACGCTGGTGCAGCGAATTTGATATTTCGTCACCTATATCGGATGAACCCAAATTGTTAAACAAAGCAATATTATAATTGGAATCATAAAGTAACAATCTATTATTCAAATAATCAATAAGTAAGTGAATAAATGATTGTTTAGAATACAATTAATAATACGCTCTGTACCGGTCAACCTTTACTTAAATGATATATCGTAAATTATTGCTAAATATGTCGATAACGGAATCTTAAGGTCCGCTTCAGACCTGTCCTGACTTCAATACAAGTGCATCTCCTTCAAACCTGATTCCCGGCCAGCCATAGGCCATAAACTGACGGATATTCTGATGATCTGTACCATCTGGATTTGCAAGGACGGTCCTATAGTGCTCCGCAAATAAATAAAGCGTATCAGGCTCACTTAGATTATTGAGTTGTGCAAAAGCGAAAACCCTGGCGCTGCCCTGGTTCTGAGCTGCTTCGTTATAAACATTGCCATTTTTAAATGCAGTTGGCTGATGCTCGTAATAATTATTAATAAATTCGATAACTTCATTAAATGTAACTGTACCCTCTTTTAGGGCGGTAAGTAAACCAGACAATTGCTCTTTCATTAAGAAAATATTTTCGCGAAAATAAAATTTAAAAATAGTTATTGATGCAGGTCGTTGATTTCAATTGAAATGGAGCCGGATTAACCGTAGCCTATAGCCAGCCCTGGCCTTTCAGATAAGCAACAAATTGCGGGTTTTGCGCGGAAAGCACCGGTAACCATAATCCTAACTTTTCCCGCTCCCAGTAAGGGCCGGCACCAGGCGCGGGACGGGCAAAACGGTAACGGTAAATAACTGCACGAATATAACGCGGTGGTTTTTCCGGGAAAGGATTTCCGGCAAATAAACCAACTACCCCCGGTTCATTATGCAATAGTTTCCACGCCAGATGATATGTCCAGGGGTACTGATCGGCTGTGGACATTGCGGCAAACCACATCTGCCAGTCCAGTCTTAATTGGTACGGCGCCACCTGGCGAGGAGACTGGTCAGGTGCTACCGGCAAGCCATTATAAGGATAAGCTTTCCAGTTTGCACTATCGGGATTGAGGTCTCTTGTTCCTTCAAAAACTACATTAAAACGTTCCTGTCCCACGCTGCCGAATGCACCATAGGTATTTACAAGCTCCAGTGGATCAAATGAGGTATTCATAATTTGTTTGGGCGACAGGAGGTTAAACGCGGGCTGGAAGCTTAGCAATCCTACTATACAAGTTACTATCAGTGCGGTGTACTGCATAGGCTGCGAAACTTCAGCTTGCTCTTCGGCCTTCGCAGCTTTGCGTACAAGTACACCCGGCAAAAGCTTAGCCCAAAAACCATCATCAAGGCAAGCCAGCGCAGGCACAATGGTAAGCCAATTCAAAAAAGAAAGGTTCCCGCTCGAGATGATTGCAAATTGAAACAAAATAATAACACTACCAGCGATGTGTCTGAATATCCGCGGACCAAAAACAAACCAGGGTGCCAATAGTTCGGCCAGCCAATTGAACCAAACACCAAGCCGCAATAACGAATGTGGCAGAAAGTGAAACCAGCGGCTAAACGGTCCCGGTATTGGCTGGGTTTCAAAATAATAATACAATGCAGTTCCATTGCGCCACACAGCATCGCCACGATATTTGATCATTCCAGCACCAAACATAATCCTGAAGATGAGCCAGCGAAACAGGATAATAATGAGCAAAGGCGGCGGGCGTTTAGGAAAGGGCCGCATATCCAGCAAAGGGCATAAAAATATAGCCAGAAAGCCGGTTTCTGTAAGTTGGATTTCCCAACCATAACCATACCAGTCCTGCCCAACATGTACCAATGATAGATACAATACCCACAATACCCCCATTGAAAGCGCGTTGGCATAACCGGCCACAACAATCAGGGATAAAATTAAACCTATCCATGAAACAAGCAGTAATGCCCGATCTGAGTGCCAAAACCAAAACACTGAAGGCAGCCGCATAAATCCTGCTCCTTTTGAACCCAGTGCTATACTTACCTGATGCAAATAATTATCAACCGGTAATAAGCCATTTGCGCCCATTAAGGGCAGTACCTGGTTTATAGCTACAAGGAACGCTACCGCGTAAACCGCACCCAGTAGGCGAAGAATCACAAAGCGGGTGAGCCAGTACTGAGGTGTTGGGATATGTTCAAAGCTATATAACATAATGACATGTATCTTAAAGTTACAGAGATTTGAAGATTATGGGTAGAAATATTTGATTAACGCAGTATGCGAATCAAAATGACTTTTCTTGCTCATACCATAAGGACTTCAGCCCAATAAGCAGCCACAGCAATTAAATTAATATATTTATTACCTAAAGCTTAATTCTTAAAAAATGTCAAACAATAAAAAAAACTGGTATCAAAGGCATATTGATTCTGTGAACTTTGGCCAGCGATTGGCCGACTCTGTAGCGGCCGGCATGGGTTCATGGCGGTTCATCATCATTCAAACCTTAATTGTTGCGTTGTGGATGGCGCTAAACGTAGTGGCCTTTATTGGTCATTGGGATCCCTACCCATACATTTTATTAAACTTGTTGTTTTCAACCCAGGCGGCATATGCAGCCCCGATTATCATGATGGCACAGAACCGCCAAAATGAACGTGACCGCGCCCAGGCCAATGAAGACTTCCGAACCAATGTGGAAGCAAAAAAAGAAATTGAAGAATTACAACTGCGCTTAAACGCCATTTAAGTAGACAAGCTCGACAGAATCCTGGCACTGCTTGAAAAAACGGATAAAAAATAACCAATAATCTCACAAACACGAAACCAACCACCTTTTCAGGATAGTTGGTTTCGTAATCTTTGCCAATCGTTTATTGAGTGTAAACTACGGGGTAATGGTTGCCGGCGCTTTAAGAAAAATCTTCATAGCTATTATTTTACAGGTGTATCAAATAAAGAAACCGTAAATTGGCTATCGGCGTCCGTTTCGCTTGTTTTGGCATAAGGAGAAAATGTTTTGACTGACAACTCGTTGCGCTTAACCGAAAATTTATACAAACGCATCAACCCATTGCCGCCGTTAGGCCTGCTTTGATAATCGTTAAGGAAGACCTTAATCGTGTGGCCGTTAAAAACTTCTGTACGATAACCCTCCCCATTATCACCAACGTGCCCGCAAAGCATCATAAACATATTGGGATTGTTTTTAAGGCTCTCATAAATAGCCTTGCCCTGTGCATTAAAAGGAGCCTGCGGCACATTGGAACCCTTTACCGGGTTAAAGTGTAAAATGGAGTGGCTTACCACAATTGCCTTGCGGGAGACATATTTGCTTAAAATTTGGTTAGCCCAACCATACAGCCCTGCCTGATCTTCGTTAAAAGCATCAAATTCGAGAAACAACACGATAAAATCAATACCTCCCGCAGTAAACAAGTCATAATGGCTATCGTTATTATCACCGTAATGACCGCCATAATATGAACGGCCTTCAAAGTGTTTTACACCAAAATATTGATTATATCCATTAGTAGTGCCTGTAACCGGGTGCTGTGACGGGAACTGGTCATGATTACCAACAGCCAAACCGTAAGGAATACTAACTGGATTTTCCAGGCCATAAAGCGCGGTTTTGGCAAGGTACCACTCGCTTCTGGCTGTTACCGGGTTATCACCATGTTCGGTAATATCACCCATGTGTGCTACATAGGCTATGTTTTCTTTAGTCTTGTTCTTCTGGATCCAGTCAATTTGCGCCTTGAACATCTCAAAAGTTCCGCCAAGCTGTGCCTGGGGCAGGTAGTATTGCGAATCGGGAATTACAGCGATTGAAAAATCGCCGGATTTTACCGTTGCTTCGGGTCCCGGAGTGTTTAACACGGTATCTCTTGGAAGCAATGGTTCTGATTGCGCGCTGTTATTCAACAATAATGAGCCAAGGCAAAGCCCGGCTGCGAATGCATTTCTGTATTTCGGTAACATGTGGTATTAGTTTGATGGTGAAACTATTCCCCGCCTTCAGCAATCTGAAAGCGGGGACAGTAAACATTGATGGATCAATAACCCGGGTTTTGAGTCATGTAGCCAGGGTTTAAATCAATTTCGGGCTGTGGGATGGGATATAACAATTTATTGGCTGTTACATTGTAAGTATCAGGTGTAAGGTAGTTTACATGAGTTTTTAGTACAGCTCCAAAAGCGTTCATCACGTCAACAGCTTGGCCGGTGCGTACAAGATCGTTCCAGCGGTGGTTTTCGAAGGCCAGCTCGACCCGGCGTTCATGTGCTATGATAGTGCGCAAAGATGCCTGGTCGGCAGTGGTTGTTGCGGGTAGCCCAGCCCTTGACCTTACTGTGTTCAGTGCAGTTAATGGCGATTTACCCTGCTCGTTCTGTGCTTCGGCTAAAAGCAGCAATGCATCTGAATAACGGTAAACAGGGAAGTTATCACTTGACCCGGTAACCGCAATGAGTGGCGGGTGCTCGTACTTTTTGATGTAAGGTACGCCCATTTTACCTGCTGCCGGTGTATAACCAATTACACTTTTATTGGCCGAATAAACAAACAGGTCGCTGGCGTTATAAGTACCTTCAACAATCCCGATAGAAGCATCAAGGCGCTTGTCATTGGGCTCATAGGCATTGATAAGATCCTGGGTAGGTGTATTCCAGCCACCGGTTGAGCTGTTGTTGATATTAATCCCGGTGATGATTGAGGTATTTGTACTCCTCGGTAAAAAATGAAAAGGCAGCGGGTTTGGCGTAGTGCCTAAAACTGTCCCTTCTAAAAACTGGATGTCAAATAATGATTCTTTGCTGTTTTTATTTCCGGGTGTAAAGGCATCTGCGTAATTAGCGTTTAATCCGTAACCCATGCCCGAAAGCGTAGTTAGTAAGGTTTCAGCATCTGCCCATTTCTTTTGAGTAGCGTAAACCTCGGCCAGGAGCATCGTTGCCGATCCTTTGGTGGCTTCTCCTGTTTGAGGGAATTTCGCCGGTGCACTCAACTCACTGATGGCATCCTTAGCATCGGCAATAATTTGATTATATATCGCGTCAGCTGCTGAACGTGGTAAAAAGGCATCTTCGGCCTTGGTCACTTCCTTTAAAAATAAAGGAACGCCACCAAATAACTTAACCAGTTTAAAGTAATAAAAAGCCCTTAAAAATTTGGCCTGGCCGTCAATGGGCGCTTTAACAGCCGCGTCAAAATCCGCAGCTCTCAATCGCTCAATAACAATATTGGTGCGGGAGATCCCAGTATAGCAATGCTGCCAAACAGCGTTTACATAATCGTTGGTAGATGTATTTGTGAAGTTTGAAATACTTTCGCGATATAAATACGCGGTACCACGGTTGCTGGGATAAGGCTGGTAAATGGTATTGTCCGAGCGCATTTCTGAAGTAAAGTAATCGTTTACCAAAACGTCACGCAGTGGTGCGTAGGCGGCGATGTCGGCCTGTTTAAATTGATCGACAGTTTTATAAAATGTAGCATCGGTATAGGAATCCTTAGGCGTAAGATCAATAAAGTCTTTTTTACACGAAGCCGCGGTAAGCGCTGTTAAAGCAAGGATGATATATGTCTTTTTCATACAATGTTCTTTGGGAGATTATTTAAAAGTTGCTGAAACACCAAATGAAAAGGTGCGTGGGATAGGATAAGCATTTTCATCAACGCCAATACCCAGCGTAGGATCAAGCCCGGCGAAGTTGATCTCCGGGTTCATACCCGAATATTTGGTAAGCACAAAAGCTTGCTGAACAGAAGTATAAACCCTTAAGCTGCGCATCAAAAACTTTTCGCCCAAATTAAACCGGTATCCCAGCGAAATATTCTTTGCAGTTAGGTATGAGCCGTCCTCAACCCATTGCGAGTTAACTTGCCTTCCCATTGCTGTAGTTCCGGTTTTTGTACGTGGATAAACGCCCGAGCCAGGGTTTTCCGGCGATCTCCAACGGTCGGCAGCAGCGGCAAGCATCACACGTGAACCATCGAGATTGGTTTGATAAGCCCATTTAGCCGCATTTAATATTTTGCCACCAACTGAAAAAGCCATGTGGATGTTCAGGTCCCAGTTTTTATAAACAAAGTTGTTGGTAAGGCCACCAGTAAATGTTGGCGTTGGATCCCCGATAAAGGTACGGTCGTTCACATCATCGATAACGCCATCGCCATTAATGTCCTTAACCTTGATAGTACCGACGTCAGAAGCGCTGCCGTACTTGGCCGAATTAGCCAGGTCATTGGCATCTTTATACAATCCTAAAAATACAAAGCCATAAAACTCGCCCAGGTGGTGTCCCTCCTGCTGGCGGTAATAATCAGACGATACCGTGTTGTTTCTGCGGATGTAACCCGGAGAAACCAGGTTTTTGATCAGGTTGCGATCAAAGGAAACATTCAGGTTAGTTGTCCATTTCAATTTCCCGGTAAGGTTGGTTGAGTTAACCGTAAACTCGTGTCCCCATAACTCAATAGCACCCACGTTATCCAGGATGCTGGTAAAGCCCGACGCCTTAGGTATAGGGCGCTGCATGATAAGCCCATCGGATATTTTGTGGTAATAATCGTAAGTGAAATTCAAACGATTGTTAAACAGCGACAGGTCTAAACCGATATCGAATTGTTTATTGCGTTCCCAGCGAAGGTCATCATTAGCCAACCGGTTAATGGTTTGCCCTGCTACAGATGCGCCACCAAATTCATAATAATATTTCGCTATTGTTGCCTGTGCAGCATAGTAACCCGGAAAGAAATTATTACCGGTTACGCCATAGCTCGCGCGGATCTTCATGAGGTTAAGAAAACTGAAACGATCCATGAACTTTTCATCACTTATTACCCAGCCTGCCGATACCGAAGGGAAATTACCATAGCGCTGGTTCGCACCAAAGCGCGAAGATCCGTCACGACGAACAGCCCCCTGCAGCAGGTACCTGCCTTTATAATTGTAGTTAATACGAGCGATACCAGATAACAACGAATAAGCACTATATGAACTGCCACCTTCTGATAAACTTGTAGCCGCGTTTAAATATGGGATATCGTCGCTTGGGTAACCTAAACCGGTTAACGTATTACTAGTACCGCTATATTTTTGAGCAGAATAACCTGCCAGTGCTTCAATATTGTGATCTCCGAAAGATCTATGGTAAACCAGGTTCGCCTCCGCAGTATATGATCCATTATCTACTGAACTGCTGGTTCCGGTGGCCTGACCTACCGTTGAAGTAACTACACCCGACTGGAAATACTGCCGGGTTTCGGCGCCTTTATCTACAGCGATATTAGTTTTAATGCTCAGGCCGGTTAAAAACTCGTAGTTTAAATAGCCATTGGCCAGGATGCGTGTAGTTTTATAATCATCGTTAGTAAGGTTGAACTGGGCCAGCGGGTTAATATAAGCCACCATACCCGGTGAATAAGTATCACGGTTGTAACTGCCATCTGCATTATAAGGCGACTTTAACGGACTGGCTTCAAAAATCCTTTCAAACAAACCGCCAACCCCATCAGTACCTAAACGGTTGTTATGATCAAGGCGATAGCTTGGCGCAAGATTAAAGCCTATTTTTAATTTATCGTTGCTTAATGAAAGGTCCTGATTTATACGCAATGAAAACAATTTGGTGCCGGTATTAATCAGTACGCCCTGCTGCTCCTGGTAACCAGCCATAACTGTCGAACTTGATTTTTCGCGCGCGCTGCGGATGGTGATGTCATAACTTTGAATCGGAGCAGTACGGGTAAGCAGTTTATACCAGTTAGTACCTTCGCCATATTGCTCCGGGTTCAAATAATCGGCTGGGGTAGCTGTTGTATAGCCAGGTTCGTACTGACGGCTATCGGCAAATTTTTCATTCATGTACTGGGCAAAGCCACGGGCATCCATCATTTTTGGAACTCGCTCGCCCGGTATTTTCTGCACACCATAATTAGCATTAAATTCAATTTGAGCATCGCCCGGTTTAGCATGTTTTGTAGTGATCAGTATCACGCCATTTGCTGCCCGTGAGCCATAAAGCGCTGTAGCCGAAGCATCTTTTAAAATACTGAAGCTTTCGATCTCGGCAGGATTCATGTTATTGATGCTGCCTGTAACAGGGATTCCATCAATCACTACCAAAGGCTGGTTGCTGGCATAAAAAGAAGCCGCACCCCTGATCCTGAATTCTACGCCACGGCCCGGTTGTCCGCTGCTTTGCGCAACCTGGACACCGGCCGCCTTTCCTTGCAATTGCTGAGCAAACTGCATTACAGGCATATCCTGAAGCGGAGCTGCATCAACCTGGGTAAGCGAACCCGTAACTTCCCTTGCACGCTGTTTTCCATAACTTACAGTAACTTCTTTTAACTGGCTACCGGCCACAAGGCGGATATTTAAAGTAGTTGTTTGATTACCATTGACTGTAATATTAGCAGATTCAACACGGCTGTAACCCACAAATGAAGCAGCCACGGTGTAAGTACCTTCGGGCAGGCTGATATTGTACCTGCCATCTGCATCGGTCATCATTCCAAACGAGGTACCAACTATGCTTACCGATGCACCAGGTAAGGGCTGTCCGCTTTCATCTGTTATCCGCCCGCTTACCCGTCCGGTAAGCTGCCTGTAAAGTATAATATTACCGGCTTGCTCCTTAAAGCCTATCTCCTGCCCTTTAAACAAATCCGTTAGGATATTTTTCAGGCTTTCGTTCTGATAATTTGCCGCATTGACGTGTTTATTAGCGATTTTTAAAAACAACTCGTCATAGGTAAAAGCAACGTTGGCCTTTTGCTCCAGTTTTTTTATAACTGAAGAAAGGTCTTCGTTCCCGATGCTGATATCAAGCCGGGTATTTACCCCCTGGGCCGCTAACTCAGTAGCTTTTACAGATACCAGGCCGATGGTTATTGATATGGAAATTAGTAAAAAAGAGATACGCATAAACTGTCTGCATAACTGTGTATGGAAATTCATATTTTTGATTGCTTTGTAATAGTCAAATTTTGCTGAGCATTGCGGGTTGTGGTCGGCAAACCTTCACCTGCTGAAATTAAAGCCGGCTCCTGCTGAAACAGGACCGGTTTCTTTTTTAAGGGTTAATAAATAATTACGTTGGTACCCTCCTTTCTGAAATGTGCATTATGTATGGCGCTGATGAGTTTCAGCGTTTCTGTGGCCGGTGTATTGCGCTTAATACGTAAGGTGAATAAATAATCATGCACCCGTTTGCTGCCCGCTTTTAAAGTAAGGCCATACAGGTTTTTAAAAACCAATGACAGTTCCTCAAACTTTACACGATTTAAATAAGTGTCACCATCTTTCCAGCTCTGGCTTTGACCGGCATCCACTTTTTTCTGCTCAAAGGTGCCATTGTCCGTCATATAGCTGAGTTCCTGTCCCGGTGCGAGGAATGAAAGCAACTTTGTTCCTTTGCTTACCCCTACCTTGCCGGTAACAACAGTAATTTTAACATGAGGAAGGCTGTGATATGCGTTGATGTTGAACGAGGTTCCTAAAACCTGCACCTGTAAAGGAGCGGTGATAACCCTGAATGGTTTGTGAACATTGTGCTTAACCTCAAAATAAGCCTCCCCCTCATCCAGGTAAACCTGGCGTATAGTCTTATCAAAATTAGAAGGGATCCGTACACGGCTTTGGGCATTTAACCAAACAACAGAACTATCCGGCAATGTCAGTTTCCTGATCTCACCGTTATGTGTACTTAAAGTGGTATAAGTTTCCGGAACTATAGTTGCGGGGTTTCTCAGAAAATAAATCAACGCAGCGGAGCAGCATAACAATAAAATACTTGCAGCAATTCGATAGCTGAACCACATCGACCGTACAGGCGTATTGATGGAGCCGCTGATCTTTGCATGCATAGCATTTCTTACGCGCTCCAGCTCTTCTGCCGGCAACGCTTGCTTTTCATTCCCGGCATCATATGAATCATACCAGGCTTCAATGATCGCTTTTTCGGTTTCGTTAGTTGCGCCTTTCTGGTACCGGCCCAGTTGTTTTATAAATTTACGTAGCTCCATAGTGGGTTTTCAACAGTAAGTCGTTAAAAGGCCCTGGAGGTACTTATAATTTACATCAACATTTTGTTAATTAATTGTAAAGCACAAATAGTATTAGTGCTAAATAGGCGGCGCTTTGTTCGGGGTGTTTTTCGGAGATAGCGATACGGAGCCGGCGCAGTACTTCAGAGATGTAATTTTTTACCGTTTGCTCAGCCAGTCCTAATTCGCTGGCAATTGCTTTTACCGAGTGGTTTTCGCTGCGCAGTTCGTAAACCTTTTGCAGCATTTCGGGCATATGCTTAACCGCCTGTTCAAGCGTTTGCTCCAACTCAAGATATCCGGAATGGTCATGTACGGAATTTTCAAGCAATTCTACACGCTGCAGCGCATCCTCCAGGCGCACATGCGTAACCTTTTGAGTTCTGAAATAACTGATCACGCTCAGACGTACTGCGCTCAATAAATATTGCTCGAAACTTGTCTGAATGCTTAGGGAATGTCTGCGCTGCCACAGCTTGATAAAAATTTCCTGAACGAGGTCCTGCGCCTGCGCTTCGTCGTCAAGCCTGGCGCTGGCTGCCCGGTATGATCTCTCCCAATAACGCTCAAACAGCAGATCAAAAGCCGAATGATCGTCTTCCCTGATTCGTGAAAGTAAATAGTATCGGCAATTTCTATCATTTGATGCTACAAACCTACATTACTAATGTTAACTAAACTTTAAGAAAATGATCGCTGCATGGTTGTTACAAAAAACTAACCGTCTAATAAAATATTGGATGATAGTTTGTAGATTTAAAAATTATGAGAAACCAACCTACTATTAAAAAGAACTCAAATAGCAGATTCATCCGCATACAGCTCATCGCAGGATTGCTGCTTTTTATAATTTCCGGAGCCAGAGCTCAACAGGCAAAGGATCCTGCCGTTATCGGCCGATGGGATATAACTATTGATAAAGGTGGCAAAAGCCTTCCTTCCTGGCTGGAAGTTCAAAAATCAGGTGCACATACCCTAATTGGCCGTTTTACCTATGCTTTCGGAAGTGCGCGGCCAATATCAGAAGTAAAACCACATGACGGCAAATACAGCTTTTCTATCCCGCTGCAATGGGAAGAGGGAAACCGGAACATGGATTTTGAATTTGAGGTTAGGGGCGAAGAATTAACCGGAACAATGGTATATTCAGATGGGGTTACCTATCATTTTACAGGTGTCAGAGCTCCATCTATGATAAGGGCAAAGGCACCGGTTTGGGGCAAACCTGTTAAACTGTTCAACGGCAAAGACACCAAAGGCTGGCATACGGACGGCAAAAACCAATGGGTAGTAGAATCGGGCATATTGAGGAGCAAGCACTCCGGCGCAAACCTTATTACCGATCAAAAATTCAGCGATTTTAAATTACACATCGAATTTCGCTATCAAAAAGGCAGCAACAGCGGCGTTTACCTGCGGGGACGTTATGAGGTACAGGTTATCGACACTAAAACCGGTGAGCCTGAACCTATCAATAACCAGTTTAGCGCTATTTACGGTTTCCTGCCGCCTAATAAAATGATGGCAAAAAACGCCGGGGAATGGCAATCATATGATATTACACTGGTAGGGCGGTTAGTTACCATCGTAGCCAACGGTACTATGGTAATATGCCAGCAGGAAATTCCGGGCATTACCGGCGGGGCTATCGACAGTAAAGAAGGTGAACCAGGGCCGCTGCTGATCCAGGGGGATCACGGACCTATCGATTACAGAAATATTATCATTACTCCGGCAAAATAAATTACCGAAGGTATATTATAAAAAAAAGCGGCCTGTTCGCTTAACGTACAGGCCGCTTTTTATCAAATTGATTTACTTAAAAACGATTAATCGGCTTGATATATCAATTCTGCGAAATTTTCCTTTTCGGCACCGCAGGTCGGGCATTCATAATCGCCTAAATTTGCAAAGGCTATCCCAGGCTCTATTTTATTAAATACATCCCCATACACCTCGTCATAAATAGTGAAGCAGCTTTTACATTGATGAACTGTTTTTTGATTGGGTGATTTAATTTCATTATTGGTTTTGCTTACCGGCAATGGTAATAGGTTATTGATTTGTTGTTCATAAAACATATCGCAAAGCGCTGTCAGGTGCCTGCTTAAATCTGCTTTGGCAACGCCTTGTTTGTATATCACAAATTCGCGGGTATTGTGGTTAAAGTCACGTGTATGCACAATTTCAAATTCATCGGGCATCCGCGCGCGGATCATAATTGAGCCATAAATCCCCGATTTAGGCGACCGCTTTATGGCAAAGCTAAGTCCATATGTTCGCAAATCGGCCTCTTCAAATTCGCTTACCAATTGCTGCTTAAGCTCAAGGCAGGGATTGCAAAGGTCTTCAACCTGCCAGTTAAGCTCATTTGAAGCATGTCTGATGTTTACCCGGTATTTATTAAGTAGGTTGCCCCATAACGGCCTGTGCTTTGCCTCGATATTTTTAATGAGTAAGGACTTCCATGGGCTAAAATACAATTGTCCAACCCTGGTTTGCATACACAGGTTACAGATCTCTTTCAAAAATTCAATATCAAAAAGTTCGTGACGCCTGTAAATACCCAACCAGTATTTGTTAGCCTGCTTATTAAAACCCTCATAATAGGGCAGTTGAAATTCGGGAATGATAAGCGGTTGATCAATTTCCTGGATTACAAACTGGTAACCGGCAGTAACCAATTGATAAAGTTCATCCGGATTAATTTCAACCTGATCGTAAAACAGCTTTTTGTTGGCAAATATAACCTGTTGTATCGCTTTGCCAATGGCGGGAATATCATCCGAATAAACCAATACAGGCCAGCAATACAGGATATTAGTTTTAGGAAACCTGATATATAAGTACCAGTAATTACTTACCGGCGAAGAAATAAAATTAAGGTTACCGGTAAAAAACGAAGCAAAAGTTTGATTGCTGTCAACCAGGTTTATTTTCAGTTCGGGCTGATAATCAAACAGATCGAAAATGTCTTTATAAACACCTTCTTTGAGCCAGTTCTCCTGGTTAAAAATACCATCAGCTATATACGAACTGGTGATGTTGGGATAAGTATCCTGGTTAACTTCATGGTCAATACCGGCACTAAGCATATCAAATTCCAGATCCTCCAGCTGTGCTTCTTCAATTTCAAAATACAATTGCTGCCGGTTCCCAAAACGGACCTGTTTAGCACCAGCATTTTGCGCAATGATGAGCATCTCGTAAAAATCACCGGCAGAAGCTACACCGCCGGGTAAATTTATCTTAATTAGTTGCTTATTATCCATTGGTTCAAGCTTTTAATAATTGTTGCTCAAGTACTTCTTCCAACAAGCGTTTTACTTCGGGCCTGCATGATCCGCAGCCTGTTCCGGCTCCGGTTTGGCTGCAAACATCGGCCAGTTGCGTACAGCCGCCGGCTACTTTATTACGTATATTATCGGCACCCACATTATTACAACTACAAACCAGTTTGCCTAAAACAGGTTCGGCTGCTTTACCGCTACGAAGCAGTTTAAGGCGCTTATCGCTGAGTTCGGTTTTGTTCGCTATCAGCTCTCTGAATTCCTGAAACTCGCCTTTATCTCCAATTAAAATGGTGCCCACCAACCTGTCCTGGTGAATAATGCATTTTTTATAATAACGCTTTGCCTTATCTATAAACACTATTTCTTCATAGTCTTTTTCATTCGGGCAATCAGATAAACCGATACTGCATAAATCAAAGCCATGAATTTTGATGATATTCATAAACAGGCTGCCCTTGTAATAACTGGCTATGTCGCCGTTCATATAACCTGCAACTACAGCAGCTTGTTGTTCCGCAGCAGCGGTTATACCATATAATGTGCCGTTAAACTCCGCTATTTCGCCAATGGCGTATATGTTCGGATCGCTGGTAAGTAAACGTTCGTTTACAATTACGCCGCGCTTAATTTCAAGGCCGCAATCTTTGGCTATTTCAAGGTTTGGCGTAGTACCAATGGCAAGAATCATTGCATCGCAGTCAATTTTTCGACCGCTTTTTAAACCGATACCGGTGAGCTTGCTGCGGCCATAAAACAATTGCACTTCGTCGTCATAAAAGATGTCACAGCCCTGGTCAACCATTTCTTCGTGCAAGAGCCTGCTGCCCAACTCATCCAACTGGCGGTTTAAAAACCTTGATGTACGTTGAATAATAGTGATGGTAATCCCTATTTCACGCAAAGAAGCAGCCATCTCCAATCCTAATAAACCGCCGCCCACTATAACCACATGGCCGTTTTTAGGCACATGCTTTTTAAAGTTGTCGGCATCGTTACGGCTGCGCATGCTGAAGATCCCCGGCAACGATGGAACGTTTTTAGGTATTGCCGCCCGGCTGCCCGTTGCCAGCAGCAACACATCGTAATAGGTTTTTACACCGCGGCTATCGAGTACATATTTATTAACGCGATCTATTTTTTCTATGCTCACGCCCCGCAATAACCTTATTTTGAGTTCTGGTTCTTCATCATCGGTCATTTTTATCAGCTGCTCCCAGCTTTGTTCGCCACTGATATAATCGGGCAGCATTACGCGGTTATAAAAAGGATATTCTTCTTTGCTGAAAATGATGATCTCATCATCTTTGTTGAGCTCCCGGTATGACCGTACAAAGCCATGCGCACCAGCACCGGCGCCAACAACTACAATTCTTTGAAAAGGCTTTTTATATTTCTCAACCTTTACCGCGCAATATTTAAAATCCGGTTCCTTTGATATCGGGTCGAGCGCATCATTGGTAACGTTGTTAATGCGGTGCAGATCATTGTTCAGGATCTTGCCCCAATGCATCGGCACAAAAACAACACCCTGCTTTATCTGTTCGGTAATCCGGGCTTTTACCCTCACTTCCCCCCTTCTGGATGTAATAATAGTTACATCGCCTTCCCTGATCTCCAATGCTTCAGCATCAGCAGGATTGATCTCGATAAATGACTCTTTAATATGCTGGTTAAGCTTATTCACCTTACCGGTTTTGCTCATGGTATGCCATTGATCGCGGATACGGCCGGTAGTGAGAATAAAAGGATAGTCGCCGTCAGGAACCTCGCTGGTATGCGCATCCGGTACCGCGCTTATCTTAGCGTTACGTGTTTCGGTATAAAATTGCTTGTCGGTAAACAAGCGGGGTGTTCCTGGTATCGCATTACGTTTTTTATAAGGCCATTGTATTGACCGTTGTTGTATAATGGTATCATGGGTGAGCCCGCTGATATCAATATTGGTTTTGCCGGTAAGTTTAGCATGCTCGGCATAAATTTCGGCAGCGTTTTTAAAATCAAAGCCTTTATACCCCATTTTTTGAGCAAAACGGCAAATGATCTCGCTATCCGGCATAGCCTCGCCTGGTGGGTCAAGTACTTTACTCAAATAACTGATCCGCCTTTCAGAATTGGTCATCGTACCCTCCTTTTCGGCCCAGGCTGCTGCGGGGAGGATCACATCGGCATAGGCCAATGTTTCGGGCTTATTGCTGATCTCCTGAACCACCACAAACTTTGCTTTTTTCAAAGCCTCTTCGGCAAGGCGTACGTTTGGCAAGCTGGTTAAGGGGTTGGTACATATAATCCAGATGGCTTTAAGGCGGCCATCATTCAGGGCCTCAAACATCTCCGTTGCGGTAAGACCAGGTTTTGCGGCTATCTCTGTACCTCCCCAAAACTTCTGTACCTCCGCCCTGTCTGCCGGATTGGTTAAAACACGATGCGCCGGTAAAAGATTAGCAAGCCCCCCTACTTCACGTCCGCCCATAGCATTTGGTTGCCCGGTTAGTGATAATGGGCCAGATCCGGGCTTACCAATATGGCCTGTTATCAAATTAAGATTCAGGAGGCTTAAATTTTTATTTACCCCAACAGCGCTTTGGTTCAAGCCCATTGTCCACATTGAAATGAAGCCTTTCGCTTCGCCAATATAACCGGCAGCAAGGCGGATATCGTTTTCGCTTACACCACAAATAGCAGCCGATTCAGCAAGGGTACGTTCAAATACCAGTTTGCTATACTGCTCAAAACCATCAGCATGATTGTGTACAAAATCAATATCGATATCACCGTTCTCTATCAATACCCTGCCAATAGCGTGGTTAAGTGTGATATCGGTACCCGGATTTAACTGCAGGTGCAGATCGGCATTGCTGCAGGTATCCGTAACCCTGGGGTCAACAACGATGATTTTCACATCGGGATTTGCGGCTTTATGCGCTTCAACCCTTCGCCATAAAATAGGATGGCACCAGGCTGGGTTAGCTCCGGTTACATAAAAACAATCGGCCAGTTCAATATCGTCATAACAAACAGGTACAGTATCCTCGCCTAAAGCAATTTTATACGCGGCAACCGCGCTGCTCATACACAAACGCGAATTAGTATCTATATTATTACTGCCGATAAAACCTTTAATTAGCTTATTAACAACGTAATATTCCTCTGTAAGGCACTGGCCTGAGGCATAAAATGCAACCGAATCCGGCCCGTATTTATCAATGAACGTTTTAAAAATGGCTGCTGTGCGCTCCAATGCGTCGTCCCAGCTTACCCTTTGCAGGGGCATGCTTTTGTTATAACGCATTTGAGGGTACAGCAGCCTGTCGGTTTTATCGTTAGCTGTGTAATGCAGGTTAAGCCCTTTACTGCACAACATGCCTTTATTTACAGGATAGTCCTTATCGCCCTCAAGCGTTATACTGCCATTTTTTTCTTTATTAATTACCACGCCGCATCCTACTCCGCAGTAGCAGCAAGTACTTTTAAATGTATTTTGAGGGCGTTTGTTCAACATTTCTTTTAAGCTAAAAGCTTAAGGCTGAAAGCCAAAAGCTCTTTTATTTATTACTATTTATTATGTATTTTAAGCAGAAAGCGTTAATGGCTTTCTGCTTAAAGTTTTTTTTGCCCGGGCTTTAAGCTCCTAAAGCTAAAGCAGGTTCATCTGCTGTTTGAGCTTCAGCCTGTTTTTGAAAACGGGTGATCAGCACAATCACGGAAATTACCATAACAGTTATACCGATGTAGGTAAATGCCTGTATATAGGTGATATGCTCCGATTTAAAAAGAAATCCAAATAACATCCCGCCAAGGTTACCGCCCGCACCCACTATACCACTTACCATCCCAACATTTTTACTGTTGATGAAAGGCACTATGCCATAAGTGGCGCCGTTTGACATTTTGAGGAACAACGCGAATGAAAGCATGGAAATAATGGCCATTGTAAGGCTGCCCGAATTTGCAAACAGAACAAGGCCAATACCCTCCAGCAGCAGCACGCCGGCCAGAAGTAGCCCCTTACCGCGCATCCCGAATTTTCCGCCAACCTTATCAGATACGATGCCGCCTAACGCGCGGGCAAAAATGTTCATGAAGCCAAAAATACCTGCCCAGAAACCAGCCGAGCTTTGCGACAAATGAAAAGTATCTACAAAATGCAGGGAAGCAACGTTATCAAAAGTGATCTCCATGCCAAAACACATAGCGTAGGCCATAGTTAATGCCCAAACGCGCCAGTCGGCCAATATTGACCAGTCGGTTTTGGATGGATTGGTTTTGGCATAACCAACTTCGTCGTAGTTGCCGTTAGGAGTGTCTTTGGTAAATTTCCAGTATACGAATGCTATTATCAGCATCATTACACCCGGAACTATCATAGCATACCTCCAGGCTTCGGCCTTGGTAAAGCCGGCCCCTACTATAGCAGCAAATATTAAAGGCATCACCATATTGGTTACTCCACCGCCAAGATTACCCCAGCCTCCGGTTACCGCGTTGGCTGTGCCTTTTATATTCGGCGCAAACATCATCGAAGTATGGAACTGAGTAATTACAAACGATGAACCTATTACACCGATTGCCAAACGAAACAATAAAAAAGACGTGTAATCATGTGCCAGACCTACCAGAAATACAGGTAAGGACCCTATTATTAATAACCTAACGGCTGTTTTGCGCGGCCCCCAGGTATCACAAAGTTTACCTATAATAAGGCGGGCAATAATTGTTGCAGCTACAGATGCAATGATGGTGTTACCCACTTGTCCTTTACTCAAATGTAATTCGGCACGGATGGTTGGCATTAATGGCGCCAGTCCGAACCAGCCAAAAAAGCAAACAAAAAACATGAGCCAGGTAATGTGAAAGGTGCGCATTTGTACACCCTTCAATGAAAATATGTTGAGTTTGGTAAGTTGTTTTTCCATTTTTTTAAGCTTAAAGCTCAAAGCCTAAGGCTAAAAGCTGTTTGTTTGTACTTTGATTTTTTAACATTTCTCGCTTTCGGCTTTAGCCTTAAGCTTTTAGCCTACATTACTTATTCAAAAACTCAGGTTTGATATTAAGCTGCAGGTACGCCCAAAACGGGTGCAGTTTGCTGCTATCCGGCGTTAAACCTTTGGCATACTCCATGCTGTGAGTTGCTGCCATGTAGGATAAGCCCAGATCAACGGCGGTAAATTTGTTAAGCTTATAGCTGTTGGTGAGGTCAAATTCGGTACCGAGGTATTTATCTATAGGCTGTCCGTTTGTTCCTTTCTGATCTTTAGCTAATAGGAAGTAATGATTAGCTAAATCAACGCTAAAGCGCTTATTATCTGAAAGGTATTTGATTTTAACATAAGGGTTGCTCAAACCGCCGGTTGGGGATCCGCTACCTGCATAAAAATAGTCCATATAGCCCCAGAACTTATGTGGGGTACCATACAATGGATCAAACCTGTGATTGGTTTTTGAGGTGGATAGCGCATCGTTTCCTGACAGGTAATCCCATCCGGCTGTATAAGCTATGTTACTGCTTTTGTATGATAAAGATGCGGTATAAGTATAAGCACTTAACTTAGCACCATCACGGTCGTGTCCGCCCTGGTAGTAAAAGCCACCTGTAGCAGCCCATTCGTCTTTACTGCCGAAAACGGGATTGATGAGCAAGCCGGTTGTATAGCGGGTATTAACTCCTGGTTGATTAAACCGGCGACCGTATACATAACCAACGTCTTCGCCTGATACATTTTTTACAGAATCGAGCTTGTATTTGGCAAATTGATCGGCCAGGAAAAGGCCGGTTACTTTAGTTTTATTAATTTTTTTAGCAAAGTAGAGATATTCAAGCGCTTTATAGTTTTGGTTTTGCCCGTTAGTACCGGGAGGATTTAAAAATGAAAGATTGCCATTTTTGGCACTAACGCCCGAAGCATTAACCAGCGGGATAAGCCCGGCAGGGGTATTAACCAGATTACCTTTGCTATCCTTTACTGTAGCGGGTACATTGGCCGGTGTATAATAGGTGCCATTATAATTAATAGCATCAGAGCTTTGATTAAAGGCAGCGCCAAGATCAACCTGCCAGCCTGATTGAAGAAGTTTTAATACGATAGCGTCGTGCCTGCGGGCCTGCTGAATCCAATCGGTAGCACCAAGCAAGCGTTCATCGTCATAGCTAATTTCCTGCCGGCCAGCTTTTATAGCGAAATAATCGACAGGTGATTTTTTAAAGGAAGTGTCTTTTTTGTTGGAGAGGATCAGTTCGGCCCATGCTTCGTGAAGGCTTAGCCGGCTGCCGTCGTTGATAGTAATAGTTGAGGCATCCTGGCCCCAAAGCCTTACATCCTGTACGGAAGTCTGGAAAATAAGCTTGCTGCTTTTGTAATTAAAGGTGAGACGCGTTCGTTGGGATACAAACGCTGCATTTTTGTTACCTATCGGTTCTAAAGTTCCATAACCATCACGCAATTCGCCTCTTGTTTTGATCTGCCCTGTTAAAGACAGCTGCGCAGAAGCATTATAAGAAAAGAAACATGATATAATTAATAGAATTTTTCCAATAGTGTATTGATTAGATACATTTTTGTACATTTGAATTGGTTTTTTATTTGTTAAAGCGATTAAAAACTATTTAACCCTGTCTGGGAATGCGACCTCCCGGCAGGGCTTTTTTTATGAATTTTTGATTTTTACCATAGGCTCAATCTTTTTTGATGTATTTATCTGTTTAATTATGATAAATATAACTTATTTAATGATTGCGTACAAATAATTGATTTTTAAAATGAATTTTTATGATTAAAATCATTAAAAACTATATTTTTTGATAAAAATTCAAATTATAAACGATCAAAAACAGCAGAAATACATTTTTAACAATTTATTAATAGATAAAAAAACAACAAACTATCGCAAAACCCAAATTAAAATCCTTTCAACAGAATAAAATCACCACAAAAAATCACATATATCGATAGAAAGCCATTTTAATTCGCTTTAAACTCTAAAAATTCGAAAAATAAATTCAAAAAAAGACAGTCAAAACGAACATGACTGTATTAACCAATGCCTTGGTGTATAAAATACACTGAAATTTTAAACAAAAACACAAAAAAAGCGCCATTACCCCATTCGGCAACGGCGCTTAATGTAAAATTCGTTTTATTTTCCGCCCAAATACACCAGCATTTAATCAACTCCGACAAAAACTTTTCCGTCGGCTATTTTTACCGGATAAGTTTTTATCACCAATTCCTCTTCACCCAAACACTCACCGGTAAGCAGCGAAAATGTTTTTTTATGAAAAGGACAAGCTACTTTTGGCTCGCAGCTTTCGCCGGCACTGCCGATCATGCCACGCGATATTGCCATTTGCTGCTTATGCGGGCAGAGATTTTGCGTTGCATACCACTCATTACGGCGTGTAAAATTAAATATTGCTATCTGTTCATCTCCGTGCTTAATACATGACCCGCCATTTTCGGGCACATCATCAACATAACAGGCCATAATCCATTGGGTTGCTATCGTTGCTTCCATTGTGTTTTCTTTTTAATAATGATCAATCTAACTTTGAACTAAAAACTCGGGATTTCCTAATAAAATCTACCATTCTTTAGCGCGTACCTGTTCACGCATTGGCTCAAATTGAGCATGAGGATCTTTTTCATCAGGCGCATTTATAAAATGAGCGAAGCGCTTGCGCATTGAAGGGTTATTTATAGCTTCTTTCCACTCGCAATGGTAAGTATTTACCAATGCCTGCATTTCCTCTTCCAACTGCTCACCCAACCCAAGGCTGTCATTTACTATTACATTTTTAAGATAACTCATGCCGCCGTCCAGCTTATTGAGCCACGTTGCGGTCCGGGTCAACTGGTCGGCGGTTTTTATGTAAAACATCAGGAACCTGTCGAGATATTTAATAACTGTTTCCTTATCAATATCGGTAGCCAGCAACTGGGCATGCTGCGGCTTGGAGCCGCCATTGCCACATACATATAAATTCCAGCCTTTTTCGGTGGCTATAATTCCAAAATCTTTCGATTGCGCTTCGGCGCACTCCCTCACACAACCACTTACGCCACCTTTGATTTTATGCGGTGCGCGAATCCCTTTATACCTATCCTCCACCTCAATGGCAAAAGTCACACTATCATGCAAGCCAAACCTACACCAGGTACTACCTACACAGCTTTTTACAGTACGAAGTGCTTTACCATAAGCGTGCCCACTTTCAAAGCCGGCATCAATAAGCTCTTCCCAGATTAAAGGCAGATCGCTCAGGTGCGCACCAAACATATCAATACGCTGACCTCCTGTTATTTTAGTATACAACCCGTATCTTTTAGCAACCTGGCCAATTACAATCAGCTTATCAGGCGTAATTTCACCGCCTGGAATACGTGGCACAACAGAATAAGTACCTCCCTTTTGAATATTAGCTAAAAAGCGATCATTACTATCCTGTATTACTTCCTGTTTTACAATAACATCATTCCATAAACTGGATAAAATACTGGCAACAACCGGCTTGCAAATCTCACAGCCATCGCCCTTGCCATAATGATCAAGCACAAGGTCGTAGTTTTTCAGTCCGTTTATTTTAACAAGATCAAACAATTCCTGGCGTGAGTAATCAAAATGCTCACAAATAACATTCTTAATATACTGACCATTTGCCTTCATGGTGCCGGCGATCAAATCTTTCACCAATGGCACGCAACCACCGCAGCCCGTGCCCGCCTTGGTGCATTTTTTCATACCGTCAATACCGGTAACACCACCATCGTTCACTGCCGAGCAGATAGCACCTTTGGTAACCGCCTCACATGAACAGATCAGCGCATCATCGGGCAAACTCATTACGCCTGCCCCTGCGTTGGCTTCGCCCCCCCTTGATCCTAATATCAGATCTTCAGGATCCGGCGGCAGCACTATTTTATTATTAACGGTTTGCAGTAGCATATTATAAGCATCCGCATCGCCGATCAAAATACCGCCTAAAAGGTTTTTGCCATCATTTGTTATATTAATGCGCTTATAGATCCCCTTATGCGTATCCTCAAACAAAATAGTACGGCAATCAGGTTCAGTAATAAAGGCATCACCAAAACTGGCCACATCAACACCAATCAGCTTTAGCTTGGTGCTCATATCATAGCCATAAAAACTCTTATCAGCCTCAGTTAAATGAGCAGCTACAATATCAGCCATCTCATAGCCGGGTGCAACGAGGCCATATATCATACCTTCGTATAAGGCACACTCACCAATGGCATAAATACATTCATCACTGGTTTGCATTTTTTCGTTCACTACAATGCCGCCACGGGTACCTACATGCAAACCCGCCAGTTTAGCCAACTCGTCGCGCGGACGGATGCCGGCCGATATAACCAGCATATCTACAGCAAGCTGACTATCGTCATTAAATTTTAACGAGTGGATTTTTTTATCGCCGGTAATAGCGGCAGTGCTTTTATTAAGGTGAATATGCAAACCCAACTGGCTCAATTTCATTTGCAACATATTACTCCCTGCAGAGTCTATCTGACGCGGCATCAAGCGCGGTGCAAATTCGATGACATGCGTTTCAGAAATGCCAAGATCTATTAAAGCCTTTGCAGCTTCCAGCCCCAGCAAGCCACCGCCCATTACAGCTCCTGATTTTGCATTAACAGCACAGGCCTTGATTAACTCCAGGTCTTCAATGGTGCGATACACGAACACGCCTTCCTTTTCAATACCCGGAATATCGGGTACAAAAGCCGATGAGCCGGTTGCTAAAACCAGATAATCATATTTAAGTGTAACGCCTTTTAAAGAGTGGATTGTTTTTTCGGTGCGGTTGATTTCCTGAATGGGATCATCCAAATGCAGCGCGATGCCATTATCTGAATACCACGATAAAGTGGATAACGACAGGTCATCAGCAGTCTTGCCGTTAAAATATTCACTAAGATGCACCCTGTCATAAGCGTGACGCGGCTCTTCGCCAAAAACAATTATTTGGAACTGTGTTGATCTGGCTAAAAGTTTTTCGCAAAACTTATAACCTACCATACCGTTGCCAACAACAATGATGGTTGGTTTTGACATATCGAAATTTTTTAAATGTTAAAGCAATTTTCAAACTAAAAATGAATCAACTGCGACCTTGATTTCA
This sequence comes from Mucilaginibacter sp. R-33, assembly GCF_049949235.1. Classification (NCBI taxonomy): domain Bacteria; kingdom Pseudomonadati; phylum Bacteroidota; class Sphingobacteriia; order Sphingobacteriales; family Sphingobacteriaceae; genus Mucilaginibacter; species Mucilaginibacter sp. R-33. Next base: position 1,751,733 of record NZ_CP188089.1, on the reverse strand, counting down.
TTTATATCACAATTATAACTCAAAAAAACATCAAATAAAAATTTAATTTCAATTTTTATTAAATAAATCATGCTTATTGGCGTTTAAGTTCATAAATTAGTGCTGTTGATATAATTTATATCATTTTTTGAACAGTTTTTTTTTAATTTATTTTGAAATTTTAACAAAATCATCAAAATATAAAGGCTTAAAAGCCTATTTTTTAATCACTAATTTAACAAAATGCAAAAACAAATACAAAATCCGGAACTTTTTGTACTTGGAGCAGGCCCGGGAGACCCAGAATTGATGACTATCAAGGGATTTAAGGTATTACAGCAGGCAAATGTGATATTATATGACAACCTGGCTAACAAAGAGTTACTTGCGATAAGCCGGGATGATTGTGAAAAGGTATACGTTGGCAAGCAACCTTATGGTGATTATACACCGCAGGAAACAATTCATGAGCTGATAAAACACTACGCATTTACTAAAGGTAACGTAGTAAGGTTAAAAGGAGGCGATCCGTTTATATTTGGCCGCGGGTTTGAAGAAATCATTTATGCCCGCCAACATGGCATCACCACACATTACATACCCGGTGTAACCAGCATGCAGGCCTCCGGACTGGAAGACATCCCCCTAACCCACCGGCAAGTAAGCGAAAGCGTATGGATGGTTACCGGCACCAAAAAAGATGGCAGTCTATCTGCCGATTTAACTTGCGCTATGCACAGTAACGCAACAGTTGTTATATATATGGGGATGAAAAAGCTGGCAGAAATAGCATCAGCCTATATAAAGGCTGGAAAAGGAGATACACCGGCAGCTATTATACAACATGCTTCATTGCCCCAACAAAAATCGGCAAAAGGAAAAGTAAGCGGTCTTGAAGCTATTGCGGCAGATAATCAGCTTACTTACCCCGCTATTATTATTATAGGTGATGTTGTTAACGTAAAAAATTAAAGAAATGAAGATCAGGATAAAAGGAAACTCGCTGCGCTATCGCTTAACCAAAACAGACGTTGAAAACTTTGACAGGGACGGCTATTTGGAAGAAAGCACCAATTTTGGTTCACAGGTATTTAAATATGCATTGCAACGCTCTTCAAATGATTCTTTAACCGCAGACTTCAGCGCCAATACGATCATTATGCATATGCCGGTTACTATGGCCATTGAATGGACAAGTACCGACCGCGTTGGTTATGAAAATAATACCGGCCCGATGTATCTGCTTATTGAAAAAGACTTTAAATGCCTGGACAATGTGGCGGAAGACCAAAGCGACAATTATCCTAATCCGTTAAGCTTAAAACTTTAGCATTAACCCAGGAGTGAGTTTATTTACTGATAAAGTATATTTATCAGTAAATAAAAATCATTTAAACCGAAGTTATGATGCAGTTTTAGATTGGTTATTCAACCTTAAATGCCGAACGGTAAAAAATAGCGCAACTAAAATTAATATCCATACCCAGGTATCCAGCGGGCAGCCATCAGGTCCGCCATCATTACCATCGCAAAGACCATCTCCCGGATCTGCAAAACTCAAGGACACTGCAAGCAAATTGATTATAATAATAGCTAATACTGTTTTCCATTTTGATGTAATCATAGATAATACGTACATACTGTTATTGTTTAAAAAACATTCCGCTCCCAATCCTATCTCCTGTGCCTTCATTAACTGCAACTACTATGTAAAGTCCCCGGCCCAAACTATTAACATTTTCCTGCAAGGTATTAGTACCAATAGCCGATAGCTTTCTGACAATAGCGCCCGAAGGGCTAACTATATTGATCCTAACAGCTCTGGTTGATGTTTGTTCTACTTTTATATTGACTGTGCTGGCTGAAACTACGGTTGGATATACCAGAAATTTAACGACTCCGGCGCCCGGTCGGATTTCAAAATTGAGGTTATCAGATAATTTAGTTTCGCCGGTTACCAGGTTTTGGCTTAGCCTGTAAATGATCTGGCCGCTCCCCGGAGTTTGGTCGGTATAAGTATATTTACCTGTTCCTGTTGATTGCAGGCTATCGATGGTTAAAAAAGTTTTTCCGCCATCCGCGCTTTTCTGAACGGCGAATTTGGTAAAATTACTTTCGTTGTTGGTTTCCCAGTTCAGTGCTACCCCTTCAGTAACTTTCTTTCCTGTAAAGGTCAATAAACGGTAATCATGGCCCGGCACGATACCGATTTTAAGATAAAACCTGTCATGAGCATAGCTTGCCGGGTTCGACTCGACCTTAAACGCATATTCGGCGTTATGCACAACATCAAGCGAATCGTTGGTGTATTTATCCTTTAGATAGATGGAGTACCTTGCGTCGATATTCTTTTTTATAGGTGAAGTGAGTTTATACGTACCATAATTAGAGAAAGTAACGATGAGATTTACACGTTTTAATTTTTCGAGGTTACCTGTGTAATTAGCAAAGCACCCTACCGAATCGCTGCTTAACGAGTAAAACAAATCGCCCTGCCCCGATGGCCGATAGTAGGGCGCATCCTCGCCGGGGACAAACCTGGCGGTAGCATTTTCATCAAAATTGATGTCGGTAGAGTTGTGAACAACAGTGTCTTGTACCAGGTTCATGGTTAGACGGGGAATACTGCTTTCAGCATTATTGGTAGCCGGGCTTGCTGCAAATGAAGCCGCAATATTTTTTGAAGGGCTGCCAACCACATTAAATACAGGGGTTGATGGAAGCGCTCCGCTATAATTTGAGTATGCCACCTTCATTGTTTCATCAAACTTAATAGCTGAAGCAGAAGTTGCAACGGTAAAAAATCCCTGCCCTGATAAAGCGTAGCGACTTGCTCCTGTGCCAATAGATCCGGTACTGGCATCGTACAACGCGAATTTGGTTGACGAGCTATTGGTTCCGGTACTGGCATCTTTTACCAGCATATAATAAAATTTGTTGGTGGTGTTTACCGTGTAAAGGGTATGCAGATCTATTACCGACGCATATGGATTACCAATAAGGTTTAAACCTTGTTTAACAGCCGGTGTTGACGTGTGATAAGACAGGGTAGCCGGGGCACTTACCGCCGTAGTTGTATAATAAGTTGGCGGTGTAGATGGAAAATTCACAATATTGGCCGTTAATGTTGCATTGCTGGCCCCCGTACCCTTAATAACAGTTCCAAAAAAGTTTAGCGTAGCATTATCTGTTGCCGGAAAAGGCCTTACAAAGGGGTTTGCTACACTCCTGCTCCCTCTGAAATAGTATAAAAAACCGTTTGCAGGTGGCAAACCCTGACTGGTTGAGCTAAAAGGCTTGTATTCATTATTCAATACCTGATTTACATCCGAAGTAACCGGTGCGTTTTCATCATAAACAAATACCGAAGGGCTGTTGCCGGTAGCTGTAGCATCATCAAATCCATTTGTTGTACCACCTGGACCGGTAATGTAGGTTGTAGCGATAAGCGGTAAAAGATTATAGGTGCTAAGCGAACCTGTTGTTAAAAATGTTGATGTTGTATTAAGTACCGGCGATGACATTAGCATATAACGACGCAATGTACCTTTCACATAACGTTGAACATTGATACTGCCGGTAATGGTGCCTGCTGAAAGACTACCGATACTTGCATCCCCTGCAGCGGTGGATAATATGGTAAGCGCCGTTGTGGTCGACGTGGCATTGCCTACCGCAAGCGTTGACGACGAGTTAACATTTAATGTATAAGTTGGCGCGACGGTAAATTTACTTCCTGAGGCCATTGTCTTTGTTCCGCCAGTTGTGAAGGTAACGTTGTAAAAATTTGTTCCCGTAGCAGTTGCGTCTGTAAGCGTTTGGGTTGTACCGTCAAATGATATCAGCGCGGATGCATTAGGCGTGAACGTGCCTGTATTTGTGTAATTACGCGCGATATTTAAAGCGCCCGTACCCATATTCATGGTACCTGCATTGCTGAGTGTTCCGTTTATATCAATTGATCCCGTACCACCGGTAATGGTTGCTGCCGAATTATTCGTCCAGGTGGCCGCTGTTGATCCGGCTACACCAACTTTTGTAGCTGTATTGGTTGCATTGGAAAATGACACATTTGAGTTTGTGGTAAATGTGGAATCGATATTTAAATAACTTGTTTGACCAGCCGTTGTACCACCAATAACAGCGGTACCACTGCCTTGTATAATAAGGTTGTCATAAATACGATCTGTAGCCGCATTTGGGTTTACAGGACCACCACCCGGACCAAAACCCTGAACCGAAGTTGTATAAATCACTGGGTTAGCCCCTTTATAATTAACAGTAGCTTTACCTCCATGGTCACCATAAAAGTTACAGGACGCATAAGGTACAGGTATCGTTCCGATAGCGTTTGTCGCATTAAGGATTAATGTTGGATTTACAACCGTATTAGTTGTTTTATATGATGTGAGAGCATTCACCGTAAAGTAAGCGCCGTTCTGATTGGTAACACTGTGATTCGTAAAAGTTATCTGGTTATTTATGGTCATAGTCCCCCCTTCCAATCTGAATCCACTTCCGTTTTGTTGTTTTACATTCAGATGTATATTTACATTGTTGCTAACTGTTAGTGTGTTGACTTCCGAAAACAAAAATGAAAAACTGCCATAAGTAGCTGAATTAGTACCGATCTGTATGTTTGTGCAGGAAATTGTACCGGTTCCCCTCATATCATTGAAAATGGTACCACTTGCATTAGTATTGACATCCTGGGTAATATCACCTGTTACGGTCAATGTCGCGCTATTTACAGTTAATATTGTCCCGGTTAGCGAGGTGCCCGTTAAGACTCCTCCCGAAACGTATTGAATCCGCCCAAAAGTGATCGAAGCTACTGTAACGTTTGCCGAAAGGACAGGTTGATTTGTGTAAGTAGATCCTGTGACACCAAAGCGAACAATATCGGTAGTGCTTCCGCCCTGGCCGGGGTACGAGGTTGTTGTCAGTCCTCCAACAGTCCAGTTATCCGGATTACTCCATAAAGTGCCGTTTATATAACCACCAGAACATAAAAAACCTGAACATGTCCCCGCGCCGGTCCAATCAAAAGTAGCTGCAAGAGCGAGCTTATTTATGAAGAGTGCACAGATTGATAGCAGGATAATTTTCAAATAGCTTATTTTCAAGATTTTTGTGCGCTTGGTTTTAAATTGTTTCCTTATACGTTATACATTTCCTTCAGGTTATATTTCTATGCAAAAAACAAGTTACAATTAATTAATAAGCAGAAATAAAACAATACAAATCCCCCCCTATCAGCCATTTGATTTGATCGGCCCGCTTATCGGGAATAGTATTGGTATCCTTAATGTAACCATCTAACGGCGTAAACAGGATCATACAACAAGATGGCTACGAACTGTTATTAACAACACGTATCAGGAGAACTTTAAATTTCAGGCAAAAAACAATTCGGCCTGGCGGCTAATACTTTTTTTAACTCGACCCTAAATCTTTTTTTTCCATTGTTTACTACCACAGAAGTATAATACCATTCAGAAACAATATAAAGTGTATTCGACGATAATATGAGTTTTCCAGACCCAGACTTTCAGAAAGCAAAATTCAATTTTATGTAACCTTATGAAGATTGGATGAAGGCTACGGCCGAGAGTTGTTCATGTTTAAATATGAATTATATATTTGTAACTCATATTTAAACATGGCTAATCATAAAAAGACTGAGTTTGCCGCAACAGATCAGGACATATCAATGGTAGCAAAAGCACTGTCGCACCCGGCAAGAATCGCTATTATGCGTATTTTGGCACAGCACAAGCATTTTACCTGCGGCGAAATAGTTGAAATACTCCCTTTAGCGCAGCCAACGGTATCCCATCATTTAAAAGAATTGATGGATGCCAGGCTGATTACTGTTGCAATTGATGGTAAAAAATCACTGTATGATGTAAACTGGCCAACCTGGAACAGATATACAGCCGAGTTTGAAAATATGCTCAGTGCTATTAACAAGGCGGAACAGCAGCCCTGATCTGCCAGCTCAATTTATGGGTTATATTCGTACACAACCTTATAAGGTACCTGTTTAAGTGAGGCAGATATCTGTCCTATCTTCAGATCACGCAGCTGTGGGGTAGGCTCACAAAAAGAATAAGCTTTTCCTTTATAAAGCAAAGGTTTCCCCATCGGTTTATCAAACTGCACTGCCATAGTTATATGAGTGGGATATAACACCGCTATCATCGGCAAATTGTATATTTCTTTAACAAGGTAAAAAAACAACGCGGCACGATCATCGCAGTCGCTGTATTGAGCAAACAGGGTTTCTTCCGGGCTCAACCGTTTCTCCCGGCCAAAATTCATATCATCATTTTCATATAAAAAGGCATATCGCGTAAAATGCATCAGGTAATCAACGCCTTTTTTGATACTCATGCCGTCCACATTTTTTTTTAGCAAAGGGATCAGCGATCCATAAGTTTCTTTACTAAGGGGTATATTGAAGTAAGATTCGAAATCTACAACCGGATAATTCCTGAAAATGGAATCAATCAGCGGGTTAAGCTTAATCCTGAAATAGTATGCCTTATGCCGATAGGTAAACTGCAGATCCTTTTCCACATAGTCCGCAGGCGTAAAATCAGGCATCCTCGTAACCTTATATGAAAATGAGTTTATTGCACCCGGCACATTGATATCAACAGGAATAGCCGGTTGTATTGTAAGATCAGTACCCGGGTAGTCATGAATGTTAAGACACATGTACTTTTTATCATCAACCATATAAGAAGGAATATCTGATACATCTTCATTGTTGTAAACATAAAAAATGATTTTTTTTCCGGCCAGCGCCAGTCGTGCGTCATAGCCCGATTTAACCATCAGGAACCATTTATACAAGGTGTACGTATTGTAATTTTTTTCTTTAGGGCTTATTTGCTGGGCAGTTTTGCGCACGAGCTGGTAATACAGCCAGTCATTAAGCTGGTGATCTTGTTTATAACTCAACAATGCATCAATTAAAGATTTATAATTACCGGCATCAACATTGGTATAAAAGCTTTGTATGTTATTTACTGATAGTCCGCTTGTGGTATAGCTAATAGTTAAAGCATCGGCATTAAATGTACCATCATAAAAAGCAAAACAAATCCTCCTGTTATTTTGAGCAGACAAATTAACTGTACTTAAAAGTATCAAACAAGGGAATAATATTTTAACATATCTGCCCATAGCAAACACATCATTTTACTTATAAAGGTTAAAGCATTCTGCTTTATGTCTAAATATACAAAATTGAAAATTAAAACATCAATTGACTTAATATTATTTTAATCGTTTAACAACATACTATTAATATTAGGCGCATAGATTTGAATTGGAAAATTATGATGCATGGCGACAGAAACATTAGGTAAAAGAATACTATGCTTATTTATAGCTATAGGATATTTCTTTTTTTCGTGTTTGTATGTTACACGATGTCCCAAAATTGCAGGTCATGCTAAAACAGGAAAGTATTTAACGCTTAATAACGGACCGGTAAAACAAAACGGTCCGGTTATTTCGAGTGCAAATGATGGCAAATCTGCACCTGTTCTCTTTTTATCCCGCCCGCGGGTAATTTTCGGCAAAACCTTAGCTGCATTAAGTAATCAATTCAGGTTAATTCGTACCTGCGAGTTATGCCCGTTCCGGTTCATATCACAATATGATACTCAAAGCAGATTTCGGTCTCACAAGGTTTTTTATGCTGCTAACATTTTTTCCATTACCTGTACCTGGAAAATCTGAGTTATCAGCTTCTCACCTGCCAATACCTTTACAATGTTTTCTTATTTTCTTATTACCTGCATTTACGGCAATTAATGCCGTACTAACAATTAATTCATTTAACAACCGTGTGGACAAGTTATGCCTTATTTCAACTTAAAATTTTCAAATACCGATAACGAACTGGCTAATTTTGCGAAAGCCCTTGCATTGCCCGTCAGAATTGCCATTGTCCGTATTATTATAGCTAACGGCAATTTAGTACCCAAAGAAAGTTTATATAGCATCCCGTTTAACCAGGAAACAATAACCAAGCACATTGCCGAATTAAAACGGATGGGTATTATAAAGACTCATGGTTTACGCGGCTCAATTAAATACAGTATTGATGAGCGCTTGTTTGGTCAAATGGCCGATGGATTTGCCATGCTATTTGAAAGTATGAGAAGATTTGAACATGATCTGCAGAATCATTAAACCTGATTATACGGACATCGAGGTGAATTTCCGAACTCGGGATAATAAATTCAAAAAAAATTTCAATTATAATAGTCTGATAAACAGATACTGCATTATAACTTTTACTTAACCTTCGCTTAAAGTAACAATTCGGATTTGGCAATTCGGTTCAGATTTGTACTTTTGCGCCCGGAGAGTTGGCAGAGTGGTCGATTGCGGCAGTCTTGAAAACTGTTGAACTGTGAAAGGTTCCTGGGGTTCGAATCCCTAACTCTCCGCCAAGTATTATTCAATTAGGATCAAAAGCGCTGTAAATGAATTATTTACGGCGCTTTCTGTTTTTAGCCATCACCAAAATAAACCAATCAATCGCTTTGTTCTGGTGCCCCGTGGGTGACCTATTTCAAGGTAATCCTATCGGTCACCGGAATGCTTATAAGTCGCTGTTATTGAGCATGTTCAATATTTAAACATCTTGATTTCAGCAGGATATGTAACTAATTTTATTCACTTAAAAGCTTCAGCGATGAACAAATCTTTTAACCTGCTCTTTTACGTAAAGAGATCAAAAACAAATGCCGAAGGCCTCGCCCCTGTTTACCTGCGTATCACTGTTGATGGCGTACGCATCGAAGTCTCCTCTAAACGCTATGTCAATCCCGACAAATGGAACACAAATGGGCAAAAATTATCCGGCAACAATGAAGAGATAAAAAGTATCAATGCCTACTTGAAAACTTTAGAACACCAGGTGTATGACGTTCATAGGGATATGATGGAACGAAAGTTGTTGATCACCGCGACTAATTTGAAAGACAGACTTCTCGGCGGCAAGCCTTCACCTGGAAAAATGTTGGTGCCCATATTTCAGGAACACAACAGGCAGGTTGCCGCGCTTATTGGCAAAGAATATGCAAAAGGTACGCTTGACCGTTACGAAACAAGCTTGAAGCATACACAGGCATTTTTGATCTGGAAATATAATGCCCACGATATCGATATCCGGGCGATCGATCATGAGTTCATTATGGCTTACGATTTTTATCTCCGTTCAGAAAGAGGCTGCAACAATAATTCGACGGTCAAATACCTTAAAAATTTCAAGAAGATTATCCTGATCTGTATCGCAAATGGTTGGCTTGATAAAGATCCGTTTGTTAAATACAAACCAAAAGTAAAGGAAGTTAAACGGGATTTTTTAAATGCCGAAGAACTGGAGGCGATGGCGAATAAGCAACTGGTTAGCGACCGGGTATCTCAGGTAAGGGATATTTTTCTTTTCAGTTGTTACACCGGCTTAGCTTATGCAGATGTGAAGAAGCTAAAACGTACTGAAATTGTCACCGGAATCGACGGGCAGAAATGGGTTTACACCAGTCGGCAAAAAACAGATACTTCTTCCCGTATTCCTTTGCTTCCCCAGGCAATGGAATTAATGGCCAAGTATGAAGAGCATCCTCAATGCGTGAATGATGGTTTGTTGCTCCCTGTATTAAGCAACCAGAAAATGAATAGCTATCTGAAAGAAATAGCAGATGCCTGCGGTATCAACAAAGAATTAACCTATCACATTGCCCGTCATACATTCGCGACTACTGTAACGCTTGCAAATGGCGTTTCCATTGAAAGCGTATCAAAAATGCTTGGCCATACCAATATCAAAACCACTCAGCATTACGCCAAGATCCTTGATATGAAAGTAGCCCAGGACATGTCTAAGCTAAGGAAGCTTTATTAAACCGCCTATTTACACAACCATAGAGCCATAATTGGCTCTATGGTTAATCCTTAAATTTTCAAACAAGAAATCAATGAGCGATACAACTCCAATATCAGACGATATTATCATGACCAAGATCTATTATATCAGGGATCAGAAAGTGATGCTTGACAGCGATCTGGCTGAACTTTATGGTGTAGAAACACGGCGTTTGAACGAACAGGTAACCAGGAATTTAGACAGGTTTCCAGATGATTTTATGTTCAGGTTGAATGAATCGGAGTTTGAAAGTTTGGTGTCGCAAATTGCGACATCAAAACGAGGCGGAAGGAGAAAACTCCCATATGTGTTCACTGAGCATGGGGTGCTGATGCTTTCAAGCGTATTGAACAGCAAACAGGCCATCCAGGTTAATGTTCAGGTTATGCGGATATTCAACCGGATACGAAACATGTACCTCGATAATACAGAACTCCGGTTGGAAATTGAACAGATCAAAAGCAAACTGATCAGGCAGGATAAAAGCATTGAATTGGTGTTCGGCTATCTTGATGAACTGATCGAAAAAAAATCGCAGCCAATAGATAGAAAAAGAATTGGCTATATGCCGGATACTGATAGCTTTTAAAAAAAAGGCATTCAATTTACCTCTATGTATTTAGGAACACTGGCATGGATTTCCATGCCAGTGCATCCTTTATCTTATCTATACATCAATTGTTATCGTCTTGCCGCGATCAAAATTGCAATGCTCGTCCTGATGTACATATCCGAGTTGATTGGTCAGCAGCTTAGTTTTCCCGATATTAAATTCAGGAGTGGCATCGTGATGATGGCCGTATATCCAATAGTCAACACCGCTGTCCTCGATAAAAGCATCTAAGTCGGCTGCAAAAGCTTCATTTAAAACGCTGTCTAAATATTGTCTGGGATAATGCTGAAATGTGGGCACGTGATGCGACACAACGATGTTCCTGACATCCTCATTCCGGTTATCCGCTCCAGCCTTCAATGCAGTTTCGAGAAATGCCAGGGAATCAGAATGCATCTGGTTGTATTTTTCGACCGAGAACAACCTGCCCTCATCTCTGATCACCCTGAAATCCATCATCCCCCGTTCGATATAACGGGCTTTATATTTCGATATTTTTGACCATAGTGTCGTAAAATGGATCCTGACCCGGTTCAATTCAATAGTAGAATTGTTAAGCAGCGTCACGTTAGATCGGATCGACTCACGAGAAACACCTGATCTGTTGACTATATCGAAATGGTAAAATTCGTGATTGCCGGGAACCCAATACGTATGCTCATAATTGTCTGCAAGTAAACTAAAGAAATCACTATGGCGGTCAATATCTTTCAATGGCATAATATCTCCCGCCAATAAAAGGATATCTCCATTTACCTGCAAAGGGTTTAAAGCCATGTAATTCCGGTTTTCCGGGAACTCCAGGTGAAGGTCCGAGGCTATCTGTAATTGCATAATTGTAAATGTATTTAGTATTTATTTAACGATGGCACACTAAAGGTTCAGAAATCATTCTTATCCGCATCTTTCAACCATTCATCATTGCCAGGATCATAAGGATCCAGCCAGTCTGCTTTAGCATTCGCCCAAGCAAACCATTGCGGATCGGGATCCGGCATAGCCAATGTATATTCCCGGATGAGTTGAGCTTGCTTCCAGCGTTCGGCATCCCTCATCAATTCTTTGAAAGCTTCTTTTTCCTGTTTCTTTCTGGCTTCAAATTCAGCTTTTTCTTTTCTTTCCCGCTCCCAGTTTGCCTGCCAGATCCGCGCTTTCTCCAGGTAAAGTTCTTCCTCTTTTGCAGCCAGTTCCAACTTTGCCAGTATTTTGGGTAATTGCTCTTCGAGCAAAACTGCTTTAAGATCCTGCCATTCCGATTTCAGCCTCGTATCAATTCTGAAAACAACTTTCCCGTTCGGGTGCCATTCATAATTACGATAAGATTTATCATAAATCCTCACCTTAGTTGTCCGCTCCCGAAATGTTACTTTTAATTTGATGTCGCGTATCACGACATAACTCCCATCGTCATGCAGTTCAAATAAATAGCCACGTACCCTCACGCATTTGATAAGCGTATCCATAAAGCGGAGCGCACGCCCTACGTTAGCAGGTGAGACTTTGATATCCAGTTCCCGCTTTGCCGTGATTACCATGCCCGGAAAATTCGGATCAGTCAGTCTTTTCAGGCTCTCCCTGGCAGCGAGCGTAACCGGCTCTGGTCTGACGAGACGATCAGGGACTCTGAAAGGCAGCTTTTCAGATGCTATTTTCCTGGTATGAATTTTTAGCTGACAAACCTTTTTTACCGGTGCTCCGGCTGGTCTTTCATCAAGTACAGCCGGTTTATAAACTTTGCCGGTTATGGGCAGCACGGGCTGTTTCAGTTTATGTCCTGCCTGGATCTTAGCCCATTGTCCCCGCTTGGGAACAGGAACGTCCATGCGGATACATAACTTACGAAAGCCTACATCAGATATGATATATTTCTTCGCGATCAGTGTCATGGGTGTTTCCCAAACAAGCCGGTACAACTCTTCACGTGTAAATGTGATCATAATACCGGGGCTGCTGCCTTCAATTCTTCGGTATCGAACTCACCAAGGCTGCGCAGGTATTTTAATGTGATGACCACTGAGGAATGTCCCATGATCTTTTGAACCATATAAACATCCTTTGTTCGGCGAAACACGTCAATTGCGGCCGTATGCCGGAAAGAATATAGGGTTTGTTTAGGATAGATCAGGCCATGGCTTAGCATTTTCTTTTTTTTCACGGTTCCATTGCTTTCCAAAATAGGTTTGGTTAAAAGGTTCACTAATACCACTGAAGATATTATCTTCCCTTTTTAACTCCCGTAATACAGGTTCCAGTTCATCCCTGACGTAATCCGGTACGTAAACCACACGGATCTTGCCGCCTTTGTTTTCTGAGCCATCGAGATGAATCTCCGTATTGTCTTTCCTGAAGTGTTTCTTGGTTAACAACCTGATCTCTTCATGCGGACGTAATAAGCAACCGTAAGTCATCAGGCAGCACCGGTAAAGATTTGTGTGGTTAGCTTTCAGGAAAGTAAATACAGGCTCTAATTGTTCTTTTTCGTAAGCCAGATGGAGTGTTGCTTTAACCCGCCTGGATTCAGTTCTTTTCGCGGCCATCAAATCCTCGTCGATCATTCTTGAAGCGAGGTTAAAAAGTATGTTCAGCTCCCGCCGCCTGTTCATATAATACGTTGCAGAAGAACCGAAAAGCTGTAAGAACTCTTCAATCCTGGAGGTCGTCAATTCCCGGATCGACATTTCACGTCCGTCCGCTCCAAGAAAGTCCATGAAATGGTTAAAGGCATAGCGCAAATTGTTTTTGTGGTGCTTGCTTAGATCGGATTCGAGCTTTTTATTCAGGGCCTGCTGGAATAGCAGGCCGATTGAATCATTTTTTATTTTTTCGTTCATTAAGCAAAAGTCTTTCACCGAGAGTCAAAACCGCAATCACAGTGAAGCTGGCAGGGCCGGGGAATAATCCACGATCTCTGCCCGAACTTAAGCAGAGGTTGAGTACTTAACGATGGATGAAATAAGAAAATTGCTTGAAACTCCTGTGAAAGATGATCTGTATAAAAAGGTGGTATTATTGGCAATTTTGACCGGACTTCGGTTTTGTGATGTCAAATACCTTACCTGGAATCAGGTTCGCGGTGAACGAGATAGTTACTACCTGCAATTCCGTCAGCGCAAAACTTATAAGCCTCAACACGTTTATATTTCTAACCAGGCATTTGAATTAATGGGAGAACGTGGCAATCCTGAAGCGACTGTCTTTCCAAAAGTTAACTATAATTACACCCGGGATATGCTCAAAACATGGCCAAAGCAAGCGGGTATAAATAAACACTTAACATTTAGCTGCCTCCGACATACCTATGCAACCTTACAACTCGATCACGGCACAGATATCTTACCATATCAAAACTATTAGGGCACCGACACCTTAAAACAACGCAGCGGTATACCCGTGTCATGGACAAGGCAAAAAAAAGAAGCGGCGAACCGAATTGTCTTCGACTTTTGATCTGCGCACACCAGTCATATCACCGCTTAAACAACGGGAGCTGTTAGCAGGCAAACTGTCAAGGCCCGGCGATAGCCGGTTTATATAGCCTTGACAGTTTGCCTGCGTAGCTATCTTAGTGACCGCGGTGCTGTGATTAACCGATAATCCGCGGGCGGGAAAGGCAGGTGTGTATGAGGCACGAATACACTCCTGCATGTGCGGTGGTCAGGCTGTCGGCGTAATGGAACCCGGAGCGCGTAATGGAACCCGGAGCGCGTGGTGCAATGGAGCCGCCTGCCGCAGTCGCATGGCCATCCCTTCCTATCTAAAAATGAAACAAGCTAAAGGTTACTCATTTTGCCGATCTTACTTTCTCCAAATTATCCCTCGCCACTTTTTGATCCTTTTCTGCCTGATCGGCGATAGCTTTAGCGGCAGCAATCGCCTCCTGTTTCTCCATTGCCTTTTCAGCCTTAGCTATAAAAGTATTCGGATCATTCTTTATTCCCGTAATAATGGTTTCCGCAGTTTTAGGATACATCGCCCTAACCAGCCAAAAATTATAAGCTTCCTCGTTTAGCCGGTCATTTTGATGATTTAAATATAAAGCAGTTCCAAATGATCCGGCTGTAACAACAAAAGCTACCACCACCCCGATAATCAGGCTTTTTGACCATGCCCCAAAATGATGGCTATTTTTAACATCAATTACTTTAGGTACCCTCGAAACCACATCTTTTAATTCATCCATCTGTTGCTGGATCTTTTTATCGTCATAACGTTTATTGGCCGTTTCTATCCTGACTGATATCCGGTCTAACGTTTCCTTGTATTGATTTAAAAAACTCTTTAGAAAATCCGGCATTTCGGTTTCTATTATTGTTATCCTTTGAATGAACCCTTGTATCAGTTCCTCCAGCATTGTTATTTTTTCTTCCAGTTCTTCCTGTTGCATAATTCCTGAATTTGAATAGTTAAATAATCTTGTTTGTAATCACGCTACCTGCTTATCCCTTGCGATTGGGAATGCTCTGCTTCATGTTTCTTTCGTTTCCTTTTGGCTATGTCCGCATCCCCCAACGGATCGGGCGGACCGGCAACAAACTGCGGTTCCAGCAAAGTTTCGAGAATGCCTTTACCGCCACCTGGAACATGTACATGATCAGCCTGGGGATGCTGCCTGATCGCCTCCCGTAACTGATCGGCTAATGAAGGTGAATCCACTTTTCTTACTACATGTTCCTGCTGTGCCTGTAGATTCCGGTTAAGCTGCATATCGATCCTAGCATAACTCAAACTCCGGTCAATATCAGAACCTTTCATTTTGACATCGCCCTTTTCGAAAGAAATGCCCTGCACGTCATTACTACCGCTCCGATATTTATAAGCGATACCAATACCCTGCTTTTGTAGATTCGCTTCCAGTTGTTTCCAGTCACCTGATTGTTTAAGCGCTGCTTTAATGGCATCAAAAAGCTCATACCGGGTTTTCTCTTTTCCTTTTAAGGCTTGCCTGTTCACCTGTTCCTTGCCTTCTCCTAAATGATATCCATACTTTAGCGTGATCTCTTTGCAGGCTTTGACATTTTTGGCGAAGTTGTTTTTATCGGTAATGGTGTTACCATTATTATCTACCCTGTTATAGATCACATGTAAATGCGGGTGCTCCCTGTCATGGTGACGAACTATAACGAACTGGGTATTACGGATACCGACGTTATCCATATATTCTTTTGCCCGTTCTACCATGATCCCATCACTTAGCTTAGACAGATCTTCCCTGCTCCAGCTTAAAACCAGGTGCCCCACAGCTTTACCCAATTCCGGCCGCATCTTCCGTTGCAGGTTGAAATCATGGGTGATCGTACCGGCACTCTGCATGCGCACCCCTTCGGCAGCAATGATCTTCGCATCCTGCTTGTTCACCACATAACGGATACAGCCGCCAAAGCTTCGCCCGATGATTGGTTTACCCATCATGGCCGCTGATCTTAGTTAATAAATCCTCGATCTGTTTCAGCAAAGCCTGGCATTTCAGGGCAAGTGAAAAAAGCCCGGCCACATGGGCAAGGTGTGTCAGTTGATTAAGGTTATTGGCAAGCCCGGCTAACATCCTGAACCAACCGGTTTCTTCAACAGTAAAACGCGGGAATATTTTCGCGCTTTTGGCAGCCCTACGAAACCATTCGCTGGTTTTCAACCCTGCCTTCTTTGCCCGTCCATCAATAAGAACTCGTTCCGTCGGCGTTAACCGAACCATCAGGAAATCGCTCCTGCTGACCGCCTTTTTTGGCCTGCCCGGCAAGCGCTTTTTCTGTATTTTCTCTTTTTCAGATGATCCTGTCATAAAATACTTTCTTAAAACCTCTTCCCAAACCGACCAACGGGAGCGAGTTACCGGATCACCCCTGCGGGGTGTATCCGGGTTTTTGTGAAGCAAAAACATTAACTCGCTCCCTTCGAGTCGTAAATTTCTCCGCCATATTTCACACTGTCTGTATAGGTGCTGCATACCGCTTGCGGTATGTTATTCCAATGTTGCAAAACGAAGTTTTGCGCGGATTCAGACAGCATCCTTTTTTGCGACTGCTTATGCTTCCGGCCAGTAAACCAGGCTACCCAGCCTCGGATGATAGGACGGCTGATACCGGATATAACCATACTCATCCAACTCTTTAATGCACTTATGATAAGTGGCAATAGACGCGACCTTGGAAAACGCCATGAGCTTTTTCCGGGTCACACTAAATGGGCTTCTAAAACCGTTTCGCTGCCAGCAAACGAATAAGCCGGTAAACAGACTAAGGTGTGTTGGCAACAACCTGTTATCCTTTTCCATCCGTTTAAGCAAACTGGCATAGGCTGCCAGTTCTTTAACCATTTCCTTTCGCAGCGTCATTTGTATTCTCCTCCAGGATCTTATTGATATCTTCCAACTTGTAATACATGATGCTGCCTACTTTGGTAAACCGCAGCGTGCCATTGATCCGTAAATTTTGAAGTGTGCCAGGCGATATCCCCAACAGTTTTCTAACCTCCACGCTCTTTAACCATTTCTTGGTACTGCCCTGTCCGGGCTGTATGATCCTTTTGATCTCATTTAGCAGATCACTTTTAAATTCCTGTAAATCCCCTTTGGTGATCAGTTCCACATTCATCTGTTCCTCCTTGTTTTAATCGTTAATGGTTTGTTGCATGACATTCAACACCTCACTTTTTCTGAAGTACACCCTTTTATACAGGCGCAAATAGGGTAAACCTTTTTTCATCCAATCTGTAAGCGTAACAAGAGACACGCCGAGTTCGGCAGCAAGTTCTTGCTTGGATAAAAGTTTTTCTGAGTTAGCCAGCTGACTGCCGCCTGTTTTAAAATGTTCTTGTAGTTCTGCCCTCACCGCTTGGCGTATGCACAGGCTAAGAGCTTCTTGGTTGATTATCTGCATAGCATTTGTTTTGGAACAAATGTGTGCTGTACAGAATAGATTTCTTGACCATACAGAACTGCATGGTTAAAATGGAGTTGTTTAAAGAAAGGATTAATAGCTTATAAAATTCTGACTAACAGCTTGCTGATATACTGGCAAATAACTGATTACTTTGCCGGCAAATGAAAAAATCAATTCCTTTTTTTCGCGGGATTGATCGTAAATAGCTTTGCTTTTGCAGGAATATCGGCATGTTTATCTCCCGGGTCCCGCTTGTCACCTGGAAAATAACGGCGTATCGTTTCATAATTAATCTCTTTATCGCCCTCGCGGAAATACTTGCAGATCATCTTCATCCAAACGCTTTGTGTTTGCGAAAACATGAGTTCCCTCCCTTCAGGTGTTGTAAGTTCCTGCATTTGTAAATGCAGGTGTAAAACGGTATTTCGGTAGCCCTCTGGGATATTGATGTAACCCTCAGTTTCAAGCGCGGTCGATTTCTTGAGATCGGCTTTCAATTGGGTCACCTCATGTTTAAGTGCAATTATCTCCGATTCCTGCTGCGCTATAACTGCATCATTGGACTTGTGTATATTCCAGCGGTCAAGCGCGATTAACATTGTCGTAAACTTTTGCAATCGTATTATTTCCCGCTCATTCCTCAAATGATTTTTATCATAAACGTCCTTGCCCAACAACACTTTCAATTGCCGTTCAATGAGCGACCAAAAATATTTAAAGAATATCTCTTCTGTACCATCAGTATGCCTGGATAAATAATAAGCCAAGTGGCGTTGGTAAAATTCATCGATTCGGTCTTCTGGAATGGCAAACACTCTTTTAAAAAAGTGTTTTAGAAAATGAGACCTGTCCCATTGTAATGGATTGCCAATGTCCAAGGTATCCCTCGCAAAATCGAAACGATCACATGGTTTGAAATATGTTACGCTCATTTGATAGCGGGTTTATTCAAAAATAAGTGTTTCTGAGTAGGAAGAGAAACACTTTAAAGTATTTCGTTATGCAATTAGGGGTAAAATTTAAAAAGATCACCGAGAATAATTAATACTATTGGTTTGATCTTACTTCTTAGCCTTAGTTCTATTAGGCTATATTTTAAAAAATATCTTGAAAGCACAACCATTACCCGGCTTGCATTTCACTTCGACTTTACCACCGGACGCATTGACGATCTTCCGGATGAGATAAAGCCCGATTCCCGTACCTTCTGTCTCATTGCTTAACCGTTTATATTTTTTAAAAATTTTATCGATTTCTTCATTAGTGATCCCTATGCCGTTATCGCTGATGGTTAACACGATAAATTCACCATCTTTTTCAGTCTTGATGTGAATCTCCGGTAAACGATCGGCAGCGTGGAACTTCAGTGCATTGGTGATCAGGTTCAGCATAACGCTTCTCAGGTTCTTTTTGGCGAACCGGACCTCTTTTGTCTGAAAATCCGTATAGAATACCGCTTTTGTAGTCTTGATTTTTTCTGATAAGGTCTCCGTAATCTCTTTAAAAAGTGCTGGAAAGCTTTCCAGGATGTCTCCGGTATCTTCTGACTCCATATAGCCTACGCCGGCGAGGTCACGGATGATCGCCTTAAAATTGGAGACAGCTTTGTTCATCATGCCGGATAGCTCTACTACTTCAGGGTCTTTGGTATCCAGTTTATCATTGAGTATCTCCAGCAGCATTTCAATATTCACAATTGGCGCATTCAGGTCATGCGATGCGCCGAAAACAAAGTTGTTCAGGTCAGCATTAATTCTCAGCAGGCTTTTATTGCGGTTATCAAGACTGCGGTTACTAATGTCCAGATTTTTATTGCTGATATCCAGTTCCTGCAATAGTTTTTTCAGTTCAGTGATATCATAAAAACTGATAATAGCACCATCGGCTTTTTTACTGTTCTTCTTCAGGTATGGCATCGTCATTACCTGGTAAACCTTACCGTTGGTTGACTCTGCTTCCCGGGTAATGGGTTCTTCGTCATGTATAACGGCCCGGATATCATCAATTAGGGTCTCAAATTTAATATTGGTAGTAATATTACTGAGCGGCCGGCCAATGTCGCCTTCGCGTATGTTGATATGTTTTACCGCTCCCGGAGAATATCTTTTTAGCAGCAATTCGCGGTCAACAAACAACTGGCCGTTGGTATTGCTGCGGAAGTAATTATTCAGATCGTCATTCAGGTCCGTTAACTCATCAATGGTCAGCTGATGATTCTTGTTGACGGTTTGAAGTTCCTCGTTGACCGATTGCAGCTCTTCGTTCGTACTTTGCATTTCCTCGTTGGCAGATTGCATCTCCTCGTTAGCAGACTGGAGCTCTTCATTAAATGATTGCATATTCTCATTGGAAGAGGCGATCCGGTCCTCCGCTACTGCTACGGCATGTTTCAATTGCGCCACTTCTTGCTCCAGGCTGATCACATGCTCCCGGGTTACTTCGTTGATATCGCCCATTTGGATCATATGCTTTTCAGTGACCGCGTTCGCGCTTTCAGTAAACAATACCAGCAGCAACTTTTCACCTGACCCGGTCACGGTAAATGGGCTAAGGGTAATATTGATCAGTTGATCTTTGTTAAGGTTGACCTGGTCAAGCACCACCTTTTCGTCTAGCTTCATGGCTTTGTGGGCTGCTGCTTTAAAGATAACGGTCAGATGCTCCGGCAACAAGTCGGTGAGGTTGTGGTTAAAGTTGATGTTCTTTAAATAGGGTCGGGTATTGCCGAAGGACTGAATGACAGACAGGTTTTGATCCGTACATACTCCGTTGAAAGCAGCCTCTCTTAACAGCGCGGAGCTGACCTGGTCCAATAGCTCGTTTTTTGATACCGGGGCAATATATTTGGGAGGTATTTCCATGCGCGTTGTTTTCACTTCGCCAATATAATGAGAAGCAAATGCATCAAAACGTATAGCCCGGCCCGATTTATTGCTTTTCAGAATATTCCATTTGCTGCTGATCTCGTTAAAACCATCTTTGATGACCGATGCACTCTCGCTGAGGCCTAAAACCAGGTAACCACCTTGTTTTAAGCCGAAATGCAGCATGGCGAATACCTTTTGCTGCAAGGTCACATTCAGGTAGATGAGCAGGTTGCGGCAGCTGATCAGGTCGATATTACAATAAGGCGGATTCTTAGTCACGTCGTGTTGGGCAAAGATCAGCATTTTGCGTAGCTCATGTTTAACTTTAAAACCCGCGCCTTCTCTCGTAAAAAACTGCTGCAACCGCTCTTTCGATACGGTTTTGATAATACTCTCCGGATAAATACCTTTCGAAGCGGTATCTAACGCCGCCTTGCTAATATCCGAGGCGAAGATCTTGATCTCTATATTTTTAGGATGCTTGTTTAAATACTCTTTGATAAGTATCGCCAATGAGTAGGCTTCCTCGCCGGTTGCACAACCGGCTACCCATATTTTCAGTACCTCTGTCTGGTTTTTTTTGATGATTTCCGGGATGACCTTCTCTTCGATGATCTTAAAGGCTTCCGGGTCGCGGAAAAAAGAGGTTACGCTGATCAGAAAATCGTTGGCCAGCAAAGTGATCTCTGCTGCATTTCCATTTAAATATTGATAATATTTTTCAATCTTGCTGAAGTTAAGCGCGACCATCCGCCGCTTGATCCGCCTGATAATAGTCGCGCGTTTATAGTCGGTGAAATCCAGTGGGAGATTACCTTTAATCAACGTCAGGATCTGCGCGAGTTCTGCTTCGCTGATCTGGGCCGACGGCTGATCGGTCAGCAGTTCAAGCACACCGTCCCGGACATAATCTTCTATGATCTGGGGCATGGCTTCGGGTGACAGGATACAGTCGGCGGAACCCGTTGCGATACCGGCCTCGGGCATGCCTTTAAAGTTTGCAGTAGCGGGATCCTGTATAAGGACGATACCACCATTTTTTTTGATCGCCACAATGCCTTTTGAACCATCGTCGCCGGTGCCCGATAATATGATACCGATTGCTTTGTTCCCGCGTTCCTTGGCCAGGGAACTGAAAAAATAATCGATTGTCATATGCGGGCGGGGCTGGTCCTTTTTATCAGAAAGGATCAAACGGCCATTTTTCACGATCATGAATTTGGTGCTCGGGATCAGGTACACCGTATTTGATTTGATATCCACATTCTCAATGGCCTCAACCACCTGTAATTTGCTATGCTGGGCCAGGATCTGTACCATTTGGCTTTTGAAATCAGCCGAAAGATGCTGTATCAGGATATAAGATACGGAATCCAGCGGCGTGTAGTCAAAGAATGCAGATATTGCTTCCAGGCCGCCGGCAGATGCGCCGATGGCTATGATATACTGTTGATCAACAATTTTAGCCATGGCTGACAGGTTTATTAAAAGAGGTGTATATTATATAGTAAGCTATTAAATAAGCTTATTGTTTCATTGTTTAACTTTAACCGGAAAGGTGATCGTAAAAGCTGTCCCTGAACCAAGTTGGCTCTTGAACCGGATCTTACCGTTCATCAAGGCGGTATAACGTGTGACGATATTGAGGCCCAACCCGGTGCCGGGTATATTTTCGGTATTACGCGCCCGAAAAAAGGCTTCAAAAAGATATTTTTGATCTTCCTCGGGTATGCCAATGCCGTTATCGCTGATAATGATGGTCAGCTTGCCGGCGGTTATACGTGTAGAAAAACTAATCAACGAATCCGTGCCGGAATATTTGATCGCATTGCTGATCAGGTTGATGATACAATTTTTAAGCAGTGAGGGGTTGAGTGTTACAAACCGGTCATTGCCGAAATGGCGATAGCTGATTTGTTGCCCCCTTTTTGCGAGGGACTGCATATCGTCGGTAATATCGGTCGCGAATTTGACCACATCGAACTCACTCAGTATTGGATCGACCCGGCCGGTCTCCAACAACTCCAGCGAAAGGAAATCGTTCAAGATATTAGTCAGGTTATTTACCGCGCTCCTAATCGTATCGGTGTACTTCTTTACGATCGGGTGGTCCAGTTTAAGCGCGACACTACCGATCAGTTCGGCAGCAAGCTGGATGGACGTAAGCGGAGTTTTGAACTCGTGCGAAGCCATGGATACAAAGCGGCTCTTCAAACTATTCAGCAATTTCTCTTTCTCCAGTAAGCGGCTTACTTTCTCCTGGCTTACTTCCATAGCTGCAACCGATTCGGTCAGGCACTTGTTGCTGATATCCAGTGCCGCAAGCAAGGCCTTTAGTTCGGTGATGTCATAAAAGCTGACGATGGCACCGTCTATGTTATCGGTGTTCTGATGGATATAGGGCATGGTCATGACCTGATAGATTTTACCGTCAGTTGATTCCGCTTCCCGGATAATGGTCTGGCCGTCCAGCATAACCTTTTGAATGTCCGAAACGAGCGACTGTAACCTGATATTGGTCGTGATATGTGTCAATGGCCGGCCAATATCAGTTTCCCGGAGATTGATATGCTTTACCGTTGCCGGTGAAAATCTTTTCAGCAGCAGGTTGTGATCCACAAATAACTGCCCATTGATATTGCTGCGAAAATAATTATTCAGGTCGTCGTTTGACTCGGACAGTTCGGTATTGATCTGTTGCTGTTGCCGGTTAACCGTTTGTAATTCTTCATTGACCGATTGCAGTTCCTCATTAGCGCTGAGCATTTCTTCATTGGCCGACTGCAGCTCCTCGTTAACAGATTGCGCGTTTTCATCAGCTGACTTCATTGATGCATAGGCCAGCTCCAGCTTATGCTCGGCTTTTGCAAGTTTTTCTTCCAAACCGGCTTGGTGCTGCCGGGTAAGTAGCTGAAAATCCTCCGGCTTAAATATTGAATGGTCCGTGACTTTTCTTATAGGGGGCGTGAACAGCAGAAGCAATTGACGAGCTACCGATGCCCCGGTAACGAAGGGGTAAATAGCTATGTCGACGGATTGCGCGTTCGGGAATTCCAGCCCACGTAGTGTGACCGGTTGATTGGATGCCAGGGCCTGGCAGGCCGCGGCTTTAACGATCACAGAAACTTTATCAGGCAACAATTCCCCGAGTTCATATACAAAATTTTCGTCTTTCAGGTAGGCAGTTGTATCGCCAAATGCTTTAGTTACTGTCAGGCGATGATTAGTACAAACCCCATTTAATCCGGCTGCTTCGAGGATAAAGATTTGCTCGTCCTTTTTCATCATAATTGGGGATGCCGTTATAGTTTACCGTTTAGCACCGCTGATTGTTTAATTGGCTATACGGCCAGTCTATAGTAGTATATCAAATGTAATGAATTTAATATCAAATAATACAAATTATTGGTTTTCAGAAAATTATATTCGCTTATGAATTGGTGTAAAGATCATCGTTATTAAAATAAAGTTCTAAATCGTCGTTTTTCATCTGTTTTTTTCGTACATTATGTTCCTATGGGCAAACTAATAGAAACCTTCAGTAAAAAGGAACGGGAAAAGAAAAAGTTTAAAAAGCAACTTGATAAGAAAGACAAGGCAGAAGAAAGGAAAGCAAATTCAAACAAAGGAAAAAGCCTGGAAGACATGATGGCTTATATTGATGAGAACGGCAATATCACCTCAAGCCCTCCTGATCCGAATAAAAGGAAAATAATGAATGCCGAGGATATCCAGATTGGCGTACCTAAGCAGGAAAACCTTGCATTTGCTTATCCCGTGCGAAATGGCATCGTCGCCTTTTATAACGAATCCAAAGGTTATGGCTTTATCAAAGACCTCGCCAGCCAGGAAAGTATTTTTGTACACGCCAATGGTTTGACACAAGCCATCCGGGAGAATGATAAAGTAACCTTCGAAACCGGGCAGGGAGCTAAAGGACTTAACGCGATTAAAGTAAAAAAGTTATAGATATACTACCCGCGCTTTGCTCTCGCTAAACTCCTAAAGCGAGGTTGCCATATGGCTACATCTTATAACGCAGGCTATGATGTCGGGCCGTGCGGCACCGTGAACCATTTCAACGAAGTGGTTGGTCATCGTTTGCCGGACATGTTCATACTGGATATCCTGCTTCCCGACGGTAACGGATTGGACAATTGCCGGCAACTACGTAAAAACGAGCAAACAGTCGGGGTCCCGGTGCTAATCATGTCGGCACATCAGGCTAAGCAGGATGTCGAGGCCACAGTTTGCTGAAATGACTTTATAGTCAAGCCATTTAATATCGACCATTTCTTACAGCATGTAGATCAATTTATCGCCCGATCCAGATGTTGCAGCGACAAATATTATATGCCAGGCAAATAAAAAGAAACAAAAGACGTTTAATATTGTAGTCTTTAAAGAACCTGCTGTTTTTTGGCCGGTCAGCGCACTTAATCATTCCGCGCTGCCTTTCCTTTCTAAGTCCAGGCCACAGTGAAAAAAGCCCTCTCTGTTTTCTAAAATCACCAATCCATACCTGGTTATTTCCCGGTTGTCGAACTTTCCATTGCTATTAACTGAATATATGCTAATCATTCTCTCCTTTTTTATTGCCCACTGGTTCCTGTCCCTGTTTTTTCAAACTTTCTTTCAGCACCGTTATGCTTCACATCGCATGTTTACGACCAATAAGTTTTGGGAGCGGATATTTTATTTATTGGCCTATCTTTTTGAGGGCGCTTCGTTTTTAAATCCACGCGCCTATGCGCTCATGCACCGTGCGCATCACGCCTTCAGCGATACAGAACAAGATCCGCATTCACCGCATTTCTTCGTTGATGTCTTTCAGATGATGAAAGCAACGATCAATACCTTCAGCGATTACCTTAAACGGACGAAAGATCCGGAAGCACAGTTTCCCGGTCACTATCCCGAATGGCCGCTGGTCGACCGTATGGGTTCTGCATTGCTGTCGCGGATTTTATTCGGTGCGGCTTATACTGCATTCTATATTTTCTTTGCTCCTTATTGGTGGTTGTTTTTATTGCTGCCTATCCACTTCATGATGGGGCCCATCCATGGCGCTATCGTCAACTGGTGCGGCCACAAATACGGTTATACCAATTTCGATAATAAAGACAAATCTAAAAACACTACGCCGTTCGACTTTCTGATGCTGGGTGAACTCTTTCAGAATAATCACCATAAACACCCTAACAGCGCCAACTTCGGCAACCGTTGGTTCGAGATCGACCCGGTTTATCCTGTTATGAAGGCCATGCACTGGCTACGGATCATTAAACTGAGAAAAACTTATTAATTCAAATTATTAAAACATCATATCATGAGCAAAGACAAAGGCGGTAAAAACGTCAAAAAGGCACCGTCCACAGAAGGCAAAAAAGCCACTTCCGATTACCAGGCCGGGAAGAAAACAGTGTCGAAAGACGACGCAGCTATTAATAAAAAGAAATAAATGAGTGATCAAACTATTGAATTCCAGGCAAAGATATATTTCTATGACCTGAAGAACTGTGCCCGCGAATTCGGCTTCAAAGCCGATGAGAACTGGGAGCTCGGCATGGCCAGCAGCGTGGAAAAAGCAGCTATCGAAAAACAGTATTCCCCGACACTTTCTGTCAATATGCTGCCAGAGATGTTGGCTGAGGTACTCAGTTCCGTTAGGTTCAAATTAGCTCAAAAGCCGTCCGGAGTGGAAAAAACCTGGGACGCCACAGCAATCCGGAGGCAAAATTTACAATACCTGGTGGCCTATAGCCCTAAAAGGCTAAGGCGCTAAGCAAACAATCGAAGATGAAAATATTATTC
This sequence comes from Mucilaginibacter sp. R-33, assembly GCF_049949235.1. Lineage (NCBI taxonomy): Bacteria > Pseudomonadati > Bacteroidota > Sphingobacteriia > Sphingobacteriales > Sphingobacteriaceae > Mucilaginibacter > Mucilaginibacter sp. R-33. Next base: position 1,725,633 of record NZ_CP188089.1, on the reverse strand, counting down.
AAATGGGTGGTGTTCCTGTTTTGCTGTTTCCCTACGCTCTTGCTGGCCCAGGATGCCTCGAATATGATCCCAAAACAAAGCGCTGTCAAGGATACCGCCAGGCAAACCGACCTGATCGACATAGCCAAAGAGCTATTTAAAATCAATCCGCAAAAACCCAGGACACAGCAGGAGAAGAAGATCTATTTTTCTATTCTGCCCATTCCCGGTGCCGTACCTGGCGGTACGGGCAGGGCCCTGATCACCAGCACTACGGCCGGAACTTACCTTGGACCGCAGAGCACGACCAACTTATCGAGCGCAACATTCGCGCCTTACTGGAACTTGAAGGGTAGATTTGGCCTGCCGCTGCGTTCAAGCATCTGGCTGAAGGATAATACCTGGAACATACAGGGCGATATCCGCTTCCTGGTCTATCCGCAATATACCTGGGGGTTAGGCAGCAGCCATACCTACAGCGATAGATCCCAGGTAAATAACAACTATATCCGCTTTTATCAAAGCGCGCTCAAACGGATCACACCATATTTCTTTGCCGGTGGCGGGTATAACCTGGACTATCACAGTAGCGTTAAAAGCGACGATCCCGGGGTTGATCTGAAGCAATATACCGGCTATGCTTACGGCACCGGCAGCAGCTCGGTATCTTCGGGCATCAACCTGTCTTTGCTGTACGATACGCGTAACAATTCGATCAATCCGCTCCCCGGTTCCTATTTAAATATTGTTTACCGGTTAAATCCGGCTTTTATGGGCAGCAACAACAGCTGGAACTCCCTGTATGTAGACTACCGAAAATATGTACCGCTGAATAAGGCCAATAAAAATCAGCAGAATACGCTGGCTTTCTGGTCTTATTTCTGGACCGTGTTCAACAGTAATGCGCCTTATCTCGACCTGCCAAGCCTCGGCTGGGATCCTTATAACCGTTCCGGCGAGGGTATTGATCAGAACCGCTACCGCGGCAAATCATTATTTTACTTCGAAAGTGAATACCGGCGTGATCTGACCGCTAATGGCTTGTTGGGGTTCGTGCTATTCGCCGACGTTAATACCGTCAGTGGTTCGGGCACTTTGTTCAAATCCTGGCACCCGGCCGCCGGTACGGGCCTTCGGATAAAATTCAATAAGGGTTCCAACACCAATATCGGTATTGATTACGCCTTCAGCAAAGGCTATAAAGCGCTGGTGTTAAACCTTGGGGAAGCATTTTAGCCGTTAGTAACAAAATATTAAAACTAACTTTTAAAGCACGAGGCGCTCGATTTACCGGTAAATCTGGTATAAGCAAGCGAACAGGCCGTAAATACTATCTGGGAAGAAAAATCGTAAAGGGGCAAAAACAATCGAAGGCAGAAAAAATTCCTCGAAGGTTACCGATTGGACGACTTCAACTATAATCGAATTGCTATATCAGTGAAGTTTTATAAATATTGAATTATATGAAATATGAACATAGCCTTGAAGGTTGAGCACCATATTGGCCGCTATCCTGCCCTTTAACAAGGCGAGCGCGGCGTGACCGTATCCAAGACTTTATATCGTCCTGGCGATCCAAATACCGGCACAGGCCACAATTGACGGAAGGATGATCATCCACCACGATAATTCTCACATCAAAGATGTACGTTCGTGATCAGTTTTGGTTTACGCAAATGATTTTTTGTGACTTATCCCATGATTTTCGCGTAATTAGCGTAGGCCGCAACCTTATTTACTTGGTTCCAATAGGTATATAGGCCAAGGTCGTAAGCTATCAAAGCGTCATCTTTAGCGGCTTTAAGATCTGTAGCAGGATATCAGACCTCTTTTCGACAGTCGCAACAAATTGAAGAGCTTCTTTCTATAAGGTGGATTGACATATTAGCGTGAGCGCCTGCTGATTGCCCTGCTGGCTGGCGATATCAGCGGCTGTCCGACCGTCGCGATCGCTCAAGTGTGGATCAGCGCCTTTTTCGAGGAGTAGTTCGAGCACGTTATCACGTTCATACATGACCGCAAGCATTAAGGCAGTGCTGCCATTTCGGTTTTGGATGTTAAATCCGGCACCTGCAACGATCAAATATCCGGCAATGTCTGTGTAACCCTTAATAGCAGCCCCCATGAGCGCGCTGCTTCCGCTTGCATCGGCGATATTTACATCAGCGCCAAGAGCTAACAAGAGCTTAACAGCGTCATGCTGGTGATTATAAACGGCGACAATCAGCGGTGTCATGCCATCCTTGTTATGGGTGTTCACATCAGCACCCTGATGGATTAATTCCCTTATGACACCAATAGCGCCCCACTGCGCGGCAGTTATCATACGTTCGTTGTTGGCTTCAAAAGTATTATTTCTCATTTGTCTATCTATTAATATTATTATGTTACTCTTTTCATTGAATGGTCACTTCTGCCGGCGACTCGATTATTCAGCACTATAATGTGCCTCAATACGGTCTGTTATCTCCCTAATAACTGATGGCTGCAGGCGCTTCCCAGAAAATTGTTTCCATCTGAAATGCTCGTCTTGATAAAGCTTTGCAGTAAGTTTGGCGTCATACCATATCTCGTAGAGATCATTCGCTAAAACTACCTCGCAATAGGTGAGGTTTTCATCCAATTCGATGCCAAATCCGAACTGGGAAGCAGGAGGGTCATAAAGTGGTGGTGTGAAAAGCATTAAAAAGCGAATCAGTTCCGCTTTTTCCTCCTCTGAAAGCACGACAAGACCTTTGGCCAGGTATTCGCCGTCCGATACCGTAATGTGACCGATAAACGCTTCATTTTCAAATAGCAGATGTTTTCCTGTGCTGATAAATTCCTGTTTATAGAATATGAGGATAGTTTCCACCTGGATGTAGCGTTCACCGCCGGCCTTTTTCAATAAATATCCTGTCCTGTGTACCATAGTTTCATGTAATTATTTCATGTTCATTCGTCTTTTTATTCTGTTTATGTCAGCATTCAGCAGGTTAATATTCAGATCGCCATAATGATCGTTTCGGTATAGCCCAGTTTCGATGCCCCTTTCCACCTCTTTCACCATTTGGTTGATATAGACAAGCGCCCCTGCTTTGGCTTTTTCCATGGCGGTCGCTTTATCTAAATAGCCATAAAACATGTTTTAGCCGGGAGGTAGGGAATAAAGAGATATTGAACACAGGACAGCTCGCGGCCCTGTGACTCCGGCAGGCTTAGTTGCCAAACGCCGGGGTAATACAGGTTTAAAGTCATTGACTGAGGCTTCCGTCACGGCAGTATCGTCTTTGTAAACCCGGTAGTATCTGATAAAATGCTGACGTCTCATAATTTGGGGAAATTAGCTGACTAATAAAGATTTAAACCACTATAGAATATCGGCTTGCCCGACAACTGTCTCAGGTATCCCGCAGGTCACTGGTTTTCTGACATCACGTTTTTGAAATAATCTTCAAACTCCCTGAGAAATCCGGTGTTTTGCCGGCATGAGGTAAAAAGCCTTTCAATATGAATTGCGGGAGGTTTTCCTGAAAGCGCCTGCCTGGCAACGACCGGGTTCTCCAAAATCCAGGCAATTTTGATGCTGTGGTCCTTGAGAAAGGATATAAATATTTCCGCTTTGTAAGCTTTCGGCAAATCGGCTACCGCTTGGTGCAATAGCTCCAATTCCGCTGCTACCCGAGGGTATTCCTCAGCTTTAAAATGTTGAGGATCAGTTGTATTGCTGGAGTTATAGTTCATTATGTTTGAATAATTAGTTTTGAGCTTTAGCAGCAGCGTCTCCCATTGATTGAACTGCGGTGCGGATGCGCCATGTTTGGACACCAGTGGTACCGGATAAAACAGGTTCCTTTTATTCCAGCCTTTGTACAATGCACCGCGAAGGAGGCTGACTATCGCCTCGCCCGCTTATTGTTGTAAGCCACAAGAAATTGCATCTCACTGGTTTTGAGATCCAAATTGCCAATCCTGTTGAAAGCGGCATCAGCGCGATTCATAGCAGCTTTCACCTCTGTTATAAAAACTTTAATAACGTCGGGTAGCAGCGCAATAACTACGGTAGGCTGATAACTTTTTTCTAATGTCTTTTTTTCTGAACCGCTTACCAGGCTAAGCTGCCATGTATCGCTGTCTTTAAGGCCGTTCTCATTTGCTGTATTTCGCAAGTCATATACATATTCCCTGGCATTTTGGATAATGGTCTTTTGGCTCATTGTGCTTTTTTATTGTTAATTAAATTACTGTTACTTGTTAATTTTTTGCCTGCCTGGTAATCAGATAAAGTCTTCTTACTGCCAGTGGCTGGCTCTTTCTTGACGTTTTTTCCGCCTTTGTCTTTGCGCATGGCTTTGTATTTTATGTTAACTAATCGAATCTCTAATCAAAGTTGGAGGAACCGGTCAACGACAGTTTCACGAGGGGATTGGTCTCGACTCATTTTCGCCGAATCGAGTGGTATAAATTCAACTTAGATTAACTGCGAAAGCTTCTCGTCGGATAGGCCGACAGATGTAGTTTTTCATAACTTGACAAGTCATCGGCCGTAAACGCCATTTCGTTTTCGGCGAACGTTTGCGGTAATTTCGCTTTGATCTGTTAACAACGTTTGTACCTGCAGCCGCAGCGAAATCACCGGGTGATATTGCTTTTTCAAACCGATCATTTCGTTTTCGGTGGCGATCTGCGGGTTCCAGGGTTCACCTGGTTTAAAACCGAGTTCATCGGCCTCGTTCTTCGGGTCGAATGAAAAAGGATTGACCTGTCCTGACAGCAAATGTCGTTGTGCATCTGCGGCGCGCATGGGGGGCTGTTGATTACTCATGATGTCTTAGCTGACTCAGGTTGATAATTATACGGCTTAAAGATTACCAGAATCAGTTGGGGCAATATCTAAGTAGTGATGAGTTTAAGAAGCAAGAAGGTATTGATTATTTTAAATATAGAAATGTTGTAAGTTTATTACAACCAAAGTTGATTTTTATAAAGATACGGTATGCCAAGCCAGCATTTGTCACATTAAACACACATTAAAATATCCTTTCCTATTAAAAGTTCACTATTTTAATCAAAAAATTACTGGTGATATAACATGAATACCTAATCTGTTTGTCGCTCATTTAAGCGTAAAAAGATAAGGGTCGAAAAGTATATTATAATGCTTGGACCATGTCATTCCGCACCTCCTATAGTATCGGGTTGTATTATAACGTTTCGAACTTATCGGTGCTAAATCAATAAATTATCATGGTCAAAGGAATATCTTTTACGAATTATACAAGCGCTGTCAGGTACGTGTTTTGCATAATATTTAGTTTGAATTAGTTTTTATAAATTGTTTTGTTCCTGATTTGAACTTATCGTCACAGAATTCCGTGAAGCGGATTTTGATACTAATGCCAAAAGATTCGAACGACTTTTTTAAAGGCGGCAAAGAAAAGATCTACGCCGGGATCTACAAAGAAGTATTCAATGTGAGCAAGGTATTAAGTAAAAAGTTCACTTATCTCTCCTATGCCTATATGGTATTCTTAAGCGGGTTACTACTGTCTATTGTCGCATTTTTCATTGCCACACAAAGCATAGGCGATTAACCGCCCGTTCCAGCACAAATGCTTGACTGTCTCGTCCTCATAGGAACTTAAACTGCGATAAGACAGGTAGTCCATAAAGCCCTCGAAAACATGAACCGAACCTGCGCCCGAACCCAGACAGGAGATGTCCTTGGGCGTACTACTTTGCTTGAAATATTTGTAAAACCAATATTCAAGGAACACCTTGGAGTAATGTAAGATCAGATAAACTCCGTAAAGAACATAATTAAGCTATCTGTTCATAAAAAGGACGAATATATTCAGGAAAGTAAGGCAACTATAGCCCGCAGCCAATGAACTTTAGCAGCTCTCTACCGTCGATGTCAAATGCCAACGAGATAAAAGGCTTCGTCAGCTTTCAATTGAGTAGTGGTGTTAATTGACAGCAGGCTGATGCGAAATGTAGGCAAAATGTTATTTTTGTTTAAAGATCCATGTACGAAGCACTTTTTGATTATATCCAGCGTTACGGTAAGCAAACCTTGAGCGATGCGGAAAAAGAACTGATCCGTGGGATCATGCTGCCCAAACGCCTGCGCCGTAAACAGTATTTCCTGGAAGAGGGCAAGATCTGTACGAATACAGGCTTTATCATCAGTGGTGCCACGCGGCAGTTCAGTGTGGATGAACAGGGTAATGAACATATCCTGCAACTTGCTATTGAAAACTGGTGGATCACAGACCGTGCCAGTTACATGAACCGTACGCCTTCCAAATATTTTATTGAGGCCTGGGAAGATACGGAGCTCCTGCTGATGCCACGAGAACGGCTGGATGACCTGCTGGAGATACCGGTGATCAAAGGCATGTTCTGGCAGATGAGCGAAAACAACCACATTGCTTCCCAGAAACGGCTGGACGACACCATCAGCCTGCCGGCCATCAAACGCTATGAGCACTTTGAACAGCTGTATCCTGAGATCGTACAACGTTTTCCTGCCCACCAGATCGCCTCTTACCTGGGCATCGCCCGTGAAACGCTGAGCAGGGCCCGGTCACGTTCGCTACGCTGAGGATCACCGTGACCTTTGTCACCAGGCGTTCGTGACAAAAGTCATCGTCCGGAGGGTCTCATGCCCGGTACTTTTGCTTTGTAAACATTAAAAAATACAAAGCATATGAAAAAGTTCAAGATCGAAGGCACCGTCATATTACTGATCGACCACCAACAAGGAACCATTAATTTTTCAGCTAACCGTCCCCATGATGTGATCATCTCACGTGCCCGTGCTTTGGCGCTGTTGGCCAAAGGGCTGAACATTCCCGTCGTGCTGACCACCAGTCAGGAAGACATGCAGCAGGGCCCGCTGATCAATGATCTGCAGGAAATATTGCCGCAGCAATACGCGGAGCGCGTTAAACGCCAGGGTATCACCAATGCCTGGGATGATGCGGATTTTAAAACAGCTGTATTAAAGGCGGCCAGTGGCCGGAAGAACATCGTTATGGCAGGCCTTACCAATGACGTTTGTATCGTATGGCCGGCGATCGACATGCAGGAAGAAGGCTTTGATGTACAGGTGGTCATTGATGGCGGTGGTTCACCAACGCAGATCGCCGAAGACGTGGCCCGCAGTACATGGGAAGCGAACGGCGTTCGTACCACCACTATCAGCCAGTTCGTTTCTGAGCTGATCGGTAGCTGGGCCTCACCAGAAGGCGAGATCGCCAAACCGATCGTTATCGACGAGATCTATTCCCTGTTATTCAATTAATCGATAAATGCCGCGCCGGATCACCGGCGCGGCTTAAAAACAAATTGCCATGTTACAGAAAATAAACAGCAGCGCTTTCCGCGGTAACGGTCCTATTAAGATACTTTACCCGGGTTTGGTTTTAGGTGAAAGCGATACCGGCCTGGGTAGCATCGGCCGTATCGATCATGCGACCTTCAAGGGCAGGCATCATATTGCGATGCATCCCCATGTTAATGATGAAATTCTTTCTTATTTCCGGACAGGAAAGGTACTACACCGCGACTCCGAGGGCTTTCAGGAGACCATTGGCGGTGGCCGTATGATGCTGATGAAAGCGGGTAAATTCTTTCAGCACGAAGAAGACATCGACGGCACAGCCGAGCCGCATGAGGGATTGCAGATCTTCATCCGGCCGGGTGAAAAAGATCTAAAACCGCAGGTGATCTTTCATGACCTGGACAAACTTTACAGCGACCAGCTGTGGCGTTTGCTCGCTTCACCGGTAGCGGACGCCGCTTTTCAGTTCAGCAGCCGGACGTGGATCTATGACAACCGGCTGGCAGCGGGAACCTCAGCCGGTTTACCTGCCCTCCCCGCCGCGCAACTTACCGGACTTTTATATGTTTACCAGGGAGCCATAACCGTTAATAGTGATATCCACCTCCGGAAACAGGAGGGGTTGATCTTCCGGCATGAAGGCTTTGAAGTAAAGACAAGTTCGGGTGCGGAACTGGTTTTGTTCCTGACCGATGAGCGGGCTCACATTTACAAAGACGGTATGTACAGCGGTAATCAGTTAAACTAAATAAGATGAACAATGCAGTTCATATTGGATATTCCGGGAGCCTTGCCCATATCATTCCGTGCGGTCTATAGCATAGAGTTATGTCATAACGTCCAAAACTTATCGGTATTAAATTATCATGGTCAAAATGCAACGGAATACCTTTTACTCCATTTCAGAATGCATTGATCGGGGCTCCGGGATATCCACTTAGTCCACTTATTCCTTTGTAGTTGTGAGAAATCAAAAAAGCTCTCGGGCCGTGTACAATGATGTACATTTTGAGGTACCGTATACATTTGACCCTGCTTGAGCGTAACCGTTTCCTGTTCAAGGTCGAGCAGCAATGTCCCTTCAATCACCAGGAACGTCTCGTCAGAATATGGATGAAAATGCCAGTAAAAATCTTCGGTCATGATACTGAGCCTGACCACAAGGTCATTTACGTTAGTCAATGCATGATTAGCATAGCCATCTACCATAGTTTTGGTGAAACTATCCAAGTCAATAATTGGTAATAGATCATTCATATAGCACCATTGATAATTTATCGCTTTCCTGCAGTGGGTTATATGCGATCAGGTATTGTAATTCGTTAAGCTGAATGTCTTTGAGGCTGATGGATCCTGTAGCCGGCAGCGTAAGTTAGGCCTCTACCCGCGTCAGCATGGAAGCAAGTTTATCAACACCTGCATAACAGATACACTGGCATGATATTGTTTTTCAATTAAATTTTTATCAGCCTGGCTAACCAGCCTGAACTGCCATGGCTTTTCGGTTTTGAAGCCGTTTTCAGCTGCAATATCCTTAGGTCAAAAAGGAATCTTTTACTTTTTGACTGATAGCTATCTGCATTTTTTTTTTGTTGATGAATTAATTTTCTTTTAGCCTCCGTACTTTTTCCTGCATGTTTGCGGGGTATGTAAATAAAAAGCACCCGACTTTAGGGCAAGGTGCTTTTGCGAATATGATATTGTGAGATGATTAAATTACTTAAACATTGGTCGCATTAAGATCTTTACGGCCTTCTTATACATCGTAAGCGACCTGATCATTTCCACAAATCTCGTCTATCAAACCTGTAGCATGAACGAAAATTTCACTTCTGTTGTCATTTTGTGAAATAAACCCAAAGCCTTTAGCGGCATTTAAAAAATTTCACTGTACCTTCTTTTTGCATTATGTTTTTTTAATAAGTTAACATTACGGATAGTATTCGGCAATTATTTGTCTTAATAAATATATATTTAATACTATATTTATTTTGCCCACACCCAGTTCCTGATCTCCGGCATATCCTCGCCATAGGTATTAATGTATTGTTTATGCTCAACTAACTTATCCTGCAGTTTTTGTTTCAGATATGTACCCCTACTACCGGTTTGCGGCAGCCGGTCTATCACATCTATAACCAGATGAAACCTGTCCATTTCATTCAAAACAGTCATATCAAAGGAGGTTGTTATAGTCCCCTCCTCTTTATAGCCGCGCACATGGATATTAGGGTTGTTGGTACGGTTATAAGTTAAACGGTGTATTAACCATGGGTAACCATGAAAGGCGAAAATGACCGGCTTGTCCGTGGTAAAAAGCTCATCAAAATGATGATCGGTTAAACCGTGCGGGTGCTCTGATTGCCTTTCCAGTTTCAACAGGTCAACCACATTTATTACCCTTATTTTTATTTCGGGCAAATGTTCTTTTAGTATGGATACCGCGGCCAGCGTTTCCAGTGTGGGCACATCGCCACTACAGGCCATTACAACGTCGGGATCACACTGCTGGTCATTACTGGCCCAGTCCCAGATACCTATACCCCGTGTGCAATGCTCCACCGCCTCGTCCATATCAAGCCATTGGGGCGATGGATGCTTACCGGCAATGATTACGTTTACATAATGATAGCTGCGCAGGCAATGATCCATGACCGATAGCAGGCAATTGGCATCGGGCGGAAGGTACACCCTTACAATCTCCGATTTTTTGTTGATTACATGATCAATAAAACCGGGGTCCTGGTGGGTAAAACCGTTATGATCCTGGCGCCAAACTGTTGAGGTAAGCAGAATGTTCAATGATGCTATTTTTGTTCTCCAGGGGATTTCCCGCGTAGTTTTTAACCATTTGGCATGTTGGTTAAACATCGAATCCACAATATGGATAAATGCCTCATAACAGTTAAAAACTCCGTGCCTGCCTGTAAGCAGGTAACCTTCCAGCCAGCCTTCGCACTGGTGCTCGCTCAGCATTTCCATAATGCGGCCTGCCGGGGCAAGATATTCATCGTTCTCCTTTATTTCGGTATTCCATTGCCTGTTGGTGATTTCAAAAACAGCCTCCAGCCTGTTTGATATAGTTTCATCCGGGCCGAAGATCCGGAAATTAGCAGGGTTCTGTTTAATGACATCGCGCAGGAAACGCCCTGCTACATGAACATCGCCTTCACCTTTTACCCCAGGTTCAGGAACAGGCACTGAATAACTCATAAACCCCGGCATCCGCAGGGGTTTCAGCAATAAACCACCGTTGGTATGGGGATTGGAGCCCATCCGGCTGTCGCCTTTAGGGGCAAGGTCAGCCAGTTCCGGCATCAACCTGCCGTTTTCATCAAACAGTTCTTCGGGTTTATAGCTCTTCATCCATTTTTCCAGCAATTGAAGATGACTTTCAGGATCTGCCGCGGAAACCGACAACGGGATTTGGTGCGACCTGAATGTGCCTTCTATCTTATGCCCGTCAACTTCCTGCGGCCCAGTCCATCCTTTTGGCGATCTTAATATGATCATTGGCCATTTAGAGTGCACGCTGTTTGGATGCTCATAGGCATTGTATTTTATCTGTTTAAGCAGGTGCATGGCTTGTTCCAGAGCTGCCGCCATGGCCTGGTGCATTAGTTCTGGTTCTGAACCCTCCACAAAAATGGGCACATAACCATATCCCCGAAACAGCTGTTCAAGTTCTTCGCCCGAAATCCTGGCTAAAATTGTCGGGTTGGAGATTTTATACCCGTTAAGGTGCAGGATAGGCAAAACAGCACCATCTGCCAGCGGGTTCAGAAATTTATTGGAATGCCAGGCAGTAGCTAATGGCCCGGTCTCGGCCTCTCCATCACCTACCACGCAAGCGATTATCAGATCAGGATTATCTAATGCCGCTCCAAAAGCGTGGCTAAGTGAATAACCCAATTCGCCGCCCTCATGTATAGAACCCGGGGTTTGAGGAGATGCATGGCTGGAGATTCCGCCCGGATATGAAAATTGCGTAAAAAGCTTCTTCATACCCTCTGTGTCTTGTGTAATTTCCGGATAAACCTCACTGTAGGTTCCTTCCAGATATGTCCCGGCAACCACAGCCGGGCCACCATGTCCGGGGCCGGAAATATATAGCATGTTCAAGTCGTATTTTTTGATGATATTATTGAGGTGGGTATAAATAAAATTTTGCCCGGGTGTTGTGCCCCAATGTCCCAGCAGCATGTTTTTAACGTGCGTTAATTTCAGCGGATCTTTTAACAAGGGGTTGTCGCGAAGGTAAAGTTGACCAACCGAAAGGTAGTTAGCCGCGCGCCAATAGGCGTTAATTTTATTCAACATCTCCGCAGTAAGCGAGGTCCGCTCTTCTATGATTATATCTTCGGTAATATTCATGTTTTATGATTCTAATAGTTGTTTATGAACAAGCATTTTGTTTACGATCTGTGCTATCATTAACTCTTCATTGGTGGATATGACTTTTACCATAACCCTGCTTTCATTTAAAGAAATCAGGGGCTCATTTTCATCATTTCGCGAGGCATCCAGGCTTATACCCAAAAACTCAAGACCATCACAAATTCTCGCCCTTATTTCGGGAGAATTTTCGCCTATGCCGCCTGAAAACACAAGGATGTCTACACCGCCTAGAACAGCAGCATAAGCGCCGATCCATTTTTTTACCTGGTAACAAAACAATGCTACAGCCTCTGCCGACCGGATATCATTATGTTGCTGCTTAAGCAGGTCGTTCATGTCGCCGGTTGTCTGCGAGATACCCAGCATTCCCGATTCGTGATTAATAAGGTGATTGAACCTTTCAGCAGATAGATTTTCGGTTTGAATCATGAGCCAGGCCACTCCAGGATCGAGGTCACCCGAACGTGTGCTCATGGGCAAACCGCCCGCGGGAGTGAAACCCATACTGGTATCCATACTTTTCCCATCATAAACAGCGGTGACACTGGCGCCATTACCCAGGTGGGCGAGGATTATGCGAACCATAAGGGCCTGTTTACCAACCTGGCTTTCCAGCTCCTGCAATAAATAGCTGTACGACAGACCGTGAAATCCATAGCGACGGATACCGCGCTGATCAAAACGGCGTGGCACAGGCAGGAGTTGGGCCACCCGCGGCATGCCTGCATGAAAATCAGTGTCAAAGCACGCGTATTGTGGTATCCGCGGATGATATTTTTGGAATGCTTCTATCAGTGCGATCTCAACAGGTAAATGATCGGGGTCATAAGGAATAATAAGTTTGAGTTCATCCAGCAGTTCCGTACTGATCATGGCAGGTTTGGTATGCGCCATACCCTGCACTACACGGTGCCCGATAGCATTTATTTCGCTGAAATTGATCTGTTTTTCAAGCCAGCTTACCAGGAATGTGACTGCCGAAACGTAATCCATTGATTTTGATTCAGTATCGGCATTATGATTTGTTCTAAAATTGGTATAACTAAGCCTTGAGCCAGGCAATCCTATCCTGTTTATTTGGCCGCCAAATGTTTTCTCGGGACTGCTACACTCTTCGTAGAGTCCGAATTTGATGCTGGATGAACCGGCGTTTATTGTTAAGACCATAAAGGCACATGTTGTGGTATGATTTCACCCTCGCCCCTTTCAGTTCTTTTTACATTTTCGATCATATCGTACACCAGATTGATATGCAGGTCTTCGTAATGATCGCGCCGGTACTGGAGTAATGTTTCTTCCCCGGGAGTTCCCTCATCTATAAGCTTATCGATATAACTGAGCGCACCGGCCTTGGCCATTTCCATTGCTTTAGAACGGGTCGCGTATCCGTAAAATAACTGGCTGTTAACAGGTAGGGCATATGACACATCGGCAATAGTGTCAAGTACCTCCGTTGTATCGCCGATGAGCCAGTTCTCTTTTACAGGCCTGAGCTTTATTCTCCGGAAATCATTTGTAGAAATTTCTGTTACTACGGTATCATTTTTAAACACCCGAAAATAGCGGGTATAATTGTTCTTTACCATTTTGAATAATTTGAATAATTGTCAGAAAAGGAAATTACCTTAGTAGAGGATGGTAATTGAATTGTTTATAACATAGAAACAGGCTCAGGCCCGATTTAATTCCGCGCCTGCCTGTTAAAGATCAACAAGACTTTTAGGATAGTGCCTTGTTTTAACCGGTACTATATTTTCAACCAACAGATAAGCAATTTGTTTTACTATTATTAATTTAAATCCTTTTGAGGTAAGCTTGGCAACTGCAAGGTGTTGGCTACGATCAGATTTATGTTTAGTAAGTCTATAATCCGAGCTCAGGTCTAATAACAAATATTGTTTTTTTCGTACATTCGTCCGACTAAGTTATAGCGAAAATTGTCTATTATTAAGGTGCCCTATTAGGTGACCTGTAATTGGATGAAATACAAAGCATTGATTGATAGCGGAATTTAAACGAGTTATTGTTCCCTAACTCTCCGCTGATTTTGATATCAAATTATTTAAGAGCCTGCAAATCAAATGATTGCAGGCTTTTGTTTTTATGTCGAATGCTCAAAATAGCCATCGATTTGCGTCAAAAAAGAGAGCGATAAGGTGAGTAATTTTGAGATTTTAACGACTCACCGAATTGAACATATTGTTTTGATTGTCAACATGTTCAAAACTTAAACATCTTGATTTCTATTAGCTGCAAGCTTAGTTTTGTTTCACCTTTTTAATGTTATTTAACATGAAAACTAATTTCAGCTTGCTCTTCTATTTGAAGAAACCAAAGAACTACAATGAAGGCCCCATACCCGTGTATTTACGTATTACGGTAAACGGGAAACGTGCGGAAACTACCACATCAAGAACCTGTGAACCCACGCAATGGAACAGTAATGCAGGCCGCTTAAAAGGCACAAAGGAATCTGTCCGGGCATTCAACGCATACCTGGACACATTGCAGGCAATGGTTTATGCAGCTCACGAAAGCCTGACAACGCAGAAGGTAGTGATCACTGCTGACCGCTGGGACTTGCAACCCGCGATGCAGATTCACTAAAAGGATTTAGTGTTAATGTTTGCGCCTCTCTCAGTTCAGCCCATTCACTTTCAGCAGGAAGCGGATCTTCTTTTTGGAAGTTTGCCAACTGAACATATAAAAAAGGAAGATTACCCTGATGCCAGTGTTTTCGCCAGTCATTGATCAGCATAGGAAATAATTCTCTATAGCGGTAAGCCTCCGAAGCATTTGCCTCACCCTGGTACCAGATAAATCCTTTGACCCCAAAAGCAATTAGTGGATTAATCATGGCATTAAACAGCGCCGCGGGGTAATTTTGGTAATTGTGGATTTTAGGAAGGACCGGTTCAATATCTGTTTTATATAACCATTTTCCTGCTAAAAAAACCTTAGCATCTTCATCGACAATATAAATATTTTCGGCCGGAAGGTTCAATCCGCCACCGCCCCACAACATAGCTACTCTGATAGCAATGGTATTTTCTCCGTTCTTAACCAGACCGGCAGGAATAGTATAAGATTGTTTTGGATTGCTACTCCAAATCGTTTTGCATATTTCAGCGCCATTAAAATAAAGTGAGTAATTCATTTCAGGACAGCCAATATTCAGCACCAAATTTTTTCCTGCAAAGGATGGGGGTAACACCATTTTTTTACGTAACCACATCACCCCTTCATATTTTCCAATTCCAAAATCTTTAACCAGTCGGGGCATCTCAACTGCGGTCCAACCAGAATCGTCATAATCCGGTAAAGGAACAGTTTTATCAGTATTATTCTGTGGATGATAAACGATGTCCCAAAAACGTATCATATCCAGGCTATCTTTTACAACATTGTTTTGAGTCAGTGTATCACTTGCAAGCATTTTTGCCCTAGTAACTGAGGATGTAAGCTGCATTTCCCGGCTTGTCCATGCCTGCACAGGCGTTCCACCCCACGTACTTTGAATAATACCGATAGGAACGTTTTTCTCTTTATGTATTTTACGGGCGAAATAATAGGCCACGCCAGAGAACTGCTTTACATTATTTGTGTCGCATAGTTTCCACTTACCCGCTAAAAAATCAGATTCAGGACTAAACTTAATATCATGTTCTACCACAAAAAAGCGAATTTGCGGAAAATCTGCTTTGGCAATTTCATTCGGAGCATCCCGCGCCTGTTGTACCTGCCATTCCATATTGGATTGCCCCGAAGCCAACCATACATCCCCGATAAGAATCCCCGTTAGTTTTATTGCGAAGTCGGGCTTTCCTGATTCAGAAATTTTGAGAGCATACGGGCCACCTGCTTTAAACGTCGGAAAATGCAACATCCATTTACCGTCTTTATCAGTTTTTGCTTTTGTACTTACTTTACCAAGCGTTGCAACAATCAAAGAACCCGGAGTTGCTTTTCCCCAAACAGGAATTTTTATGCCTCTTTGCAAAATCATATTGTCGCCAAACACTTTTGGCAAAGTCATTTGGCCATAACCGGATGTTTGAAAAAAGTGGAATAGTGTAAAAAGTACTAATAATATCCGTTTGTTTATTTTCATTGTTTATTCGAATAGATAATTAAGCGTCGGTAGTTTTAACAAAAGCGGCCCGTGTGTATTGATTGTTTTTTTATATTCGTCTTTAAAGGTAACTGCATCTTGTTTTTCCCAAAGATCCCGAACGGCTACCCTTCCGTTCAGGCCAAGTTGGGCAAAGTTTACATCCACATCCTGCATCTGTGCCGCCAGGTTGAATATAGCGACATAAATATCCTTGCTATTGGGCACGTGCGAATACCAAACCATTGCATCATTAGTTTGTATAACTGGCGCGGTTCGGTCCCATGTCTGTCGGCATAATTAACATCATACCAACTTCCATTTTGTCGTTGTTGTTTTTGAATAGCTTCAGCATCGCTTATTGTCGGTGTTGGCTGCTGAGCAACAATGTTTTTCGGATGATATCAAATTTATCCCCAGCTGTAGCAGGCAATGATCGCAAAACCAATAACGCAACAGGAATGAGGTAAAGAAATGTTGTTTTTTTCATTTTAAAACAAAGTTATACTACTCGGCAAACATACTTCAACATTATTATTCATGCTGCACTATAATTACTTCAATTGCACTTTAAATACATAAACAGGTATTTCGCCGGGCAACACAGATGGCACACTACAGTTTAATCCGTTTTTATTTTGTTCCCATTTAACCGCAGTTTTTGCCCCAAGCAAAGTTACTTTGACCACAGTAAACTTATCAGCACTAATACTTTTGATATTTATAGCCGGTTCCTTCCAGCTACGTGCAAAAACGTAGATCACCTTCCCTTTTGCCGCCAAATAAATGTCGGGCAGTATTGTTGTAGAAGTGGCATCATTATCAACATCTATTTTTATTGCGCTTGAACTAAGTGTGACCTCAGATATCTGTTCTCCGGCAACCATCCATGGACTTGTGCCGTAAATTGCTTCACTGTTTATATTCATCCACTTCCCAACAGCCTTTAATCTTTCAATTGCCTGTGGAGGAAAAGTTCCATCACCTTTGGGGCCAATATTCAATAAAAGGTTCCCTCCCTTACAAACAACCTCAACCAGTTGCCTCACAATAAGCTCGGGACTTTTCCATTCCGTATCATGCTTATTATAACCCCAACCTTTACTCATGGTAATGCAAGACTCCCACGGTTGATTATCTGTTTTATCTGTGATCTGCTGCTCGGATACTTTAAAATCGCCTAACCCGTTGCCCACACGGCTGTTTACTATACAATTTGGCTGTAACGATTTGACCATTGCATACAACTCTTCACTTTGAGGCTTGCTTATCCGTTCAGGTGTATCAAACCAAAGAACACTAACAGTGCCATATTCAGAAAGTAATTGTTTTACCTGAGGTTTTACTTTTCTTTCAAAGTATTTAGAAAAATCTTTTGCATCTTCATCCGGATAATCAACCACATTACTTCTGGCTCCCTTTGTTGGCCAATCGGTAGCTACATCCGGATCCTCCCAATCTCTTCCCAAAGAATAATAAAATCCTAACTTCATCCCGTATGCTTTACAAGAATCAGCAAGCTCTTTAAGAGGATCTCGTTTAAAAGGGGCTTGTTTTACAATATTATAATCGTTTGTATGGGAGTTAAACATGGCAAAGCCATCGTGATGCTTGGATGTAATAATTATATATTTCATCCCAGCCTGCTTAGCTGCTTTTACCCACTTGCCGGCATCAAATGAAGTTGGGTTAAAATCTTTAGCCAAACTACCGTATTCTTTCAGTGAAAGCTTTTCATAGATCATAAAGTGCTCATTGCCTTTGTAGGGCTTGCCTTTCCAATCGCCTGCTGCCTGCGAGTATAACCCCCAGTGCAAAAAAAGCCCAAACTTTGCATCGCGCCATTGTTGCATTTGGGCATCTGTAGCAGCAAGTGTTTGCGCATTGCCAACGGAGCAAAAGGCAATTAAACAAATTGTGATGCCAATTAAAACTTTAAACCTTAAATGTTTCATTTTTTATTTAATGCTGAATTATATTCACCCTGATCGTTTTCAAAATCATATTCTACCGAGTTCTTTATTTAATTATAAACTTTCCTTTTACTCCGCTTATAGAGATGCTTTGATGTATCAAATTTATCACGTTGTCAATATAATTTAACCTCATACTCATCCCCGCCTGTTAAGAAATCTTCAATGCAAACGCATAAGAGAGCTTCGGCTTTTCGCTTAATTTTACAAGTAGGCCCTCATTTGTTTGATTAAATTTGAGCTTTTGCCCATCACCAAGCATTTCTACGGACGATACAGCCTTTTCCTGGTTAGGGTTTCCCGACTTCATTGTTTTAATTAATACCTGCCCGTTCTCTGGCCAGCCCAGCACTGTTGCATATACCAGGCCATTTTTAGTTGTAAAGCGGATATCGGATGCGCCAAACGATTTGCCTTTACCTTCATTAAAACCCGCACCCGAAAGTACGGCTACCGACCCCGTAGCCGGCCCTTCTCCAAAAACTTTCCACGGACGTGTACCAAATATGCTTTCGCTGTTAATATCCATCCAGGCACCAATACCTTCCACAATCGCGACTTCTTTTTCATCTATGGTTCCGTCGCCGCGAACAGGGATATTGAGCAGGAGATTGCCATTTTTGCTCACAATATCAACCAGCATTTGAACAACTGTTTGGGTAGATTTATATCCACCACGTTCATACAATCCACTATCATAATGCCAGTTTCCGATACACGAGCATGTTTGCCATGGATGGGCTTGTATATTATCCAGTACGCCGCGCTCAACATCCCAAACCATACATTTCTTCTCTGTATCTGTCAGTTTTTTTCCAAACAAAACAGCTTCAAGTTTCCCGTTGTGTGTTGCCATATTCTGGTTATAATAATTGGCCGCAAATCTTAATCCTACATCGCTTACCGGGTAAAGCGGGAGGCTTGAGTCATCAAAATAAATCAAATCAGGATTATATTGCTTGATCAAGTCCATAGTGCGCTTGTAAAACCTTTCGCAGTAAGCCGGAGAGGGCCAGCGCGTTTTATCTTTCCAATCCCAATCGAACGTTTTGCTTAATTTATGATTTTGGGCATACAATTCCTGAGGGTCAAGCCCTTCCCACCAGGTACCTTTGCCATCAGCTTTTGTAAGATTGCCATCATAGGGTACACCGGCAAATTGGCCACTCTTATCCGAAACCTGCGAAGTTTCGTAAAACATCCATGCATGAGCTGCATGAACACTTAACCCAAATGGAAGTGAGTGTTTTTTAGCTGCCTTAGCCCAACCGGCAACAATGTTTTTTTTAGGGCCTACACGCACTGAGTTCCATGGCTGGTATTTGCTGTCCCATAAATCAAGATTGTCATGGTGGTTTGCCATTGCAAAAAAATATTGTGCTCCTGCACGTTTATACAATGCCACAAGTTTCTCCGGGTCCCAATTCTCAGCTTTCCAATTGTGTATTACTTCCTTGAAACCTGCTTTGGAAGGATGCCCATAATGGGCTACATGCCATTTGTAATAATCGGAATTTTCTTCATACAAGCCCCGTGCATACCAATCGCCGCGCTCTGGCTGGCATTGTGGCCCCCAGTGCGACCATATCCCAAACTTGGCATTACGGAACCAATCCGGAGCTTGATAGGAAGACAGCGAGTCCCAGCTTGGTTTAAACGGCGCCGAAGCCATAAATTCGTGATTACTATTAAGTAGGTTATCAGCAGCATGAATATGTTTAGCCAATGCCACCGCCGGAATTGACGCTGCCAGATGCTTTAAAAGTTGCCTGCGTTTCATATTATTTTATTTTTTATTTTAAGTGTATTTGAGTGTTCTCGCGATTATTTCTGCAAAGCTGCCCTGGGCACACTCACTTTAACTCTGTAGTTGCAGTTTTTGTAATTGTAGTGTTCTTTAATTCGGTAACAGCGTTCAAGCTGATGTTCTCAACATTTTTAAATGTTATCCGAGGTTCTCCTGTCGGCTTTGCTATATCAAGATAGTTGGCTTGCACACCAATTACATCATCAAAGAAAAATACAGGGCGGTGGTCAGCTGTTAAAGACATTACTTTAATGTTGTGCATGTCAATATTTTTTACATGTCTCACATAAAAACCATACGAAGGCGTTATGCCATGTCGTTCAGGTTCAGGATAGTCTTTAATAACTTCTGGCATCTCTCTCTTAGACCGCTCCAGCGTTCCGCCGCCTGTAGTGTATATACGAATGTCATGCAGACTAACATCATCAATGTAAGCTGATGGAATTCCACTAATAATTGAAGCTTGTCTTGGGTCGGCGTTATAGGCTACTATGTTTCCAATATTAACTCGTTTCAACTGACCAGGGGCAGTGCCTTCAGGAGCTCGCATCCTGCCTCCGATTCGCAAATAGATGGGAGAGTTAACAATATCCCTCATTGTAATATTATTTACCGTTACATCCTCAATTGAAGCCCCATCGGTTGTTTCTATTGCTAAACCGCGGCAGTAATCAAATACGCAGTTTGAAATACTAATACTCTTAAAACCACCATTAGATTCTGTTCCAAACTTGATTCGGCCAAAAGGTCCGCGATCAAAATTATTTGATGGCGGCGTCCTTTTATAAGTACCGTCTAACACGGAGCCCATATTGTAGCCGCTTACAATGCAATTAGTGATAGTAACATTTTCCGTTGCGCGAAGTTGATTTAGCGCAAAGCTGCTTTTTAAACAAATGCCATCATCATTTGGTGAGTTAACCCTGCAGTAAGAAACGGTAACATAGCGACAGCAATCTATGTCAATTCCATCGCGGTTCGTGTCGATTTTAAGATTATCAAGGGTAAAGTTGTCAACACCAGTTGCCAGTATGCCAAACCAACCGCCTTCATAAATCGTAAAATCACGCAGTAAAACATTTTTGCAGCGTTTTAATGCGATAGACTTATTTGGCCTTTTTTCACCCCTTTCGTTGTATCCAACAAGGCCTTTGCCATGAATTATGCCGGTACCAGTTATCGACACATTTTCCAGATTTTCTCCCCATATTAAACTATTATGCCAATGGCTATGCCCAAAATCCTGATATTTATCGTTTTCAGCTACTTCGGGTTCGTCGTAAATGCCTCCTTCGGCAATAGTTGCCGCAATAATTGTAGCACCTTGGTCTATTAATAAATTAATATTGCTTTTAAGGTGAATTGAGCCGCACAGATAATTGCCTGCAGGTACCAATACCGTCCCGCCTCCGTTGGCAGCAGCTTCTTCAATGGCTTTATTAATACCAAGTGCGTCCATCGATTTTCCGTCGCCTTTGGCACCGTAATTTTTAACATTGTAGACATTATCGGCTGCGTAAACGCAAAATGAACAGTTGATTAACGCAATGAGAATAAATATACGTTTTACAACTTTAGGAAATTTGGTTTTAATAACCATGCTATTATATATTAATTAATAGTTAGTGTCGTTAAATAGTATAGATAGGTTTGGCGCATTAGCAATATGGGCTATCTTTAATATAACCTTTCTCAACTAAAAGTAAAATTGCATCAAATGCGGCTTTTGCATTGTCTGTTTAACTTTAAAAGTGTCAATATCACTAATAATTCGGTCAAAAAAACTATTGGCAACCCTTGTTTATAATGATGTTGTATCCTTTTTCGCAGGGGATAGATTCAATTCCATCAATAGTTCGAACTTCTTTCTTGAGGGACGGTGTTCTGCCCGCGCGAGCTAAACTCCCTCCGGCTCCAGCCTGTCGGAAAACAGATGCAGGTTAATAGATATTATCCTCCTATTTAATCGGCGTAAATTTGTACAGAGCCACTCCATGCACCGGAACCTTCACCGAAAGAGCCTCTTTGCCCGCATGGATTGTTGCAATATCTTTCTGACGCCAAAGATCACGCACCTTTTGCTTTCCTGAAATACCAAGCTTTTTCAGATCCTTGTAAGAGATATCCACTTTCTCCAGACCGAAATTGCAAAAGCCTACCGCACGACTGCCATCCTCAAGTTCTTTTACATAAATGCGCAAATCTCCGATAGTCTGAACACAGGTAGCCTGTTTGCCAAGAGCATCCTGATCGACAGCAATCACTTCATCGTTTGTTAATAAATTCAGGGTAAAGGCATCCAGCTTTTCCATATCGCAACCAATTAGCAGAGGCGCTGAGAAAAGGCTCCAAAGGCTGAAGTGAAGATACTGCTCATCTGGTTTAAGCATGGTGGGATGTGGGCTACCCCAGCCTACTGTTCCTACAACCAGCATATCCGGATCGTTCCAGTTACCGGGTTTAGCCCAGGCTGCAGACTGATCCTGAGCTAATGCAATACTTTTAACGTTGGACCAGTTGTCTGTTATATCATTTGTTGTACGCCAGGTGTTTCCACCTACCGAACCGCCCCATTTCCAAACATCCGACATTCCGTACTGACACAAGCTGAAAACAATGTCGCGGGGTTGCTGACGGATATAATCTCCCATTAGTTTATATGGTTTGACGGCGGTAGACAATTGATAACCTCCGTTGTAAGATATTAAGGCTACTTTGTTTGGGTCGTTATCAGGTATTCCATTTAACGCCCCTCCATAGCTGCACCAATCGTATTTCAGATAATCGAAACCCCATTTGGCATAACTTTCGGCATCTTGCCGCTCATAACCATAGCTACCGGCACCGCCATCACAGGTCCAGGGACCAGGACTGGAATAAATGCCGATCTTTAAACCTAAGCCATGCACATAGCCTGTCAGGGATTTCATATCTCCAAACCTTTTATTAGGAACTATATTACCAGCTTCGTCCCGGAACTTACCTTGCTGGGAAGGATCTTTCGAATCGCGGTTATTTTGCCAGTAGTCGTCAATATTTACGTAATTCCATCCGTAATTTACAAGTCCGGTTTTCACCATTACTTCCGCAGCGCGCTTGACTTTCTCAGCAGAAACCTCTCCAGCGAAACAATTCCAACTATTCCAACCCATTGGCGGGGTAAGTGCAATTTTATCATCACAGATAATGCGTAAACTTTTTTCGGCTATACCTTTCGCATTCTTTACCTTTAATTGAATAACGTAAGTGCCGGCTGTTAAAAGCTTACCGGTGATAAATCCTGTTTTTTGATCCAGCTTTAGTCCCTGAGGCAAACCGGTAACCATAAAGGTCATCGGCCGGTCTCCGGTGGCAGGTATCCTGAACTGAAACGGCGAGCCCGGACGGACACCGAAAACGCTTGCGCTATTGATCTTCGGTTTTGCCGATGGCTTAGGGGTAAGAATGTAAGGCTCACTTGGGACAGGATAATAAGTAGCAAAACTTGCCACACCAGCCGCCTCAAATTTTGCATCTGCCCAGTCGGCATGATCGCTGCTGTTACCGTTCCCTCCGTCTGTTACCAGCAGCTCAAGTTTTTTCACACCCGAAAGTTTCACATTACATAGCCGGGCAGTATCACCATCATGCATTACACCGCTCGACCAAAGCTTCCCTCCATCGCCATATACAATAAACTCTACGGCGGACTGACGCCCTTTCACCTCATCATCAATGCCAACCTGCGCGGTAAACGACTTTGCCTTACCACCGAGCTGAATAAAAAGAGAGCTTTCTGCGTGTGTGCCGAAGCCACGCTCAAAAGTTTTGCCTGCGATGCTCATGATGTTGCCATCAACCGACCTGTTTTTTTTAGGCATGCCCCAGCCCTGCGAAGCTGTGCTGAGATCCAGTTGATCTAACCAAATAGTTTGTGCGGAAAGAGTACTTATGCTGCTTAGGCTAAAAACAGCAGTAAGTGCGAAGGCCATAGAAAATATATTTTTACTTACTTTATTCACTATCGGAACAATGTGTGTGTGTTTGATGAAAATTAGAACGAGATAATTTCTTTTCATTTTTTTATTTTGATTTATAAATAAGTTCTTGTGAGTAACCCAGCAAAGAATTTTATTAAGCCTGAAAAATTATTTTTTATAAATAGGCGATATGTCGTTAAACAGTACAGGCCTTGGTACTGGCCCATTTACCTTATTAATAATCAGATTGTCAAAAAAAGCAGTATTTCTAAGCTTAGGATCCGTACCTGTCATTAAGCCGGCCATGCCTTTGGAAAAAACACTGTCTTTTGCTGACAACACCTTTATACCATCCATAAAACCGCTGATCGTATCTCCAGAGAATTGGAGTTTTAAATTATGCCATTTTTTGGCCGAAAATTTAGGTATAGTAGCATCGGCAAGCTTAACTCCGACAGCTTCATTTTCCTTTTGTGTAGAAATAAACAATGAACAGGTGCCATCTATCCCGACACTAAAATAATAACCTTTCAATACGCATCCATAACCCGCACCTACATTATTAATACGACCCATGACGCCTGCTGCGCCACCATTATCTAAGTATATATCGGCGCTGACTTCATAATCCCGCCAGCTATCATCACCAAGGATGGTATAAGGCATCCATTCTGGCGCCCAACTTTGTGGTGTAGCCGCAACAACCTGGCGAAGGCATTTACCTTTATTATCCGGCCGGTTAGCTATTTCAAAAATGCTTGAAATATCGGCAGTATAGTGTGGTAAATACCCATATTGTTTAGGTGAAGTATATTCATCAAACGTCTCATAATATGGGAACGGGAATTTCTTTTCTGCCGGGATTTCCGCAAACGAACCTTTTTGCTGGCCAGTTGTAGTCGATATAGAATAAATAGATTTCGGGTCGAGGGTAACGGAATAAGTATTGTTTTTGGGTGTAATGTCAGCCAAGCGTACAAACTGTTCCTTTTCGTTGCTGCGCCAAACGCAAAGCTTACCGTTAGAGAGCGCCCCGCTTATGTTAAATGTAACAGTTTGTGTAGCTTTAGCATCCTTGGTTTCAAAAATTACACTATAATCTTTGCCTGGCGATTTAAGGGTAACATAAGTGCCGCCACCATCTAACTTACCACTACCGCCGTTTAAATATTGCCATCCAATTTGCGCAAATTGCCCATAATGTGCATATCCCCACAGTACCTCACGGGTTCTGTAAAAACCGCTCCAGGGCGAATTGGCTATCATTGCCGCGGGAGTTTCAGGGTAACTCTCTGTTGGATAAACAGAACCTACTAAATACCAGCTTATAATTTTAGTAACGCCGCTGACTATAAAGTTTTCATTAATAGATTTTACCAAACTTATTTCACAATCAAACCCCTCTTTGTAGGTATGTTCTTCAGTGTTCCAAATGGGTTTATTCAGCCTGTCGCTTAATTTTTTCACATCTTCAGGCGTTGCTATTTCAGACATGGTATGGTTGCTTATTATAGCCACAGCATTTCGTAATTCTATATCCGTATCAAGGTCCTTTACCCAGTCAAATTTGCTCTTTTCCCAGTTGTCAAAGGCGTGTATTTTAACGTTTTGCAAACCGCTCGAATCAAGCATTTTTCTGAATTTTTTTACAAAATCTTCATTAACTCCTTTTTCATTGCGGCAGCCTATGGCGTCAAGGGTTAGCCCGTAGGTTGATCTTAGACCCTGTATCCATTTTACATAGTAATTGCACATATCCTGCGACCAAAAAACACCGTTGCCAATCCATGCGGGACAACTCCATCCATTGGCATCAAGTGAAATATCTTTATTTCTTTTTTTTGCTTCGCTCATAACCCACCATTCATATCCTCTATCATAGTTGAGATCATCTCTGGTATGCATATGGCTTGGTTCAGAACCCTGAGTAGAATTCCCGTCACCCGGGACTTCAACCAGTAGCGCGTTCATAGATGCACCAAACTTAGGTTTAAACAGGAGATCCATAATTTGGTTACGTTGTACTTCCGGATAGTCTTTTAACAATACCGAAGTGGCTCCGCCGCCGCTAACGGCGCCTACACCATCAAATCTTTTTCCGCCGACTTTGCCATTTAAATTTATAGTTTGCGCATTGGCACTAATTGCCAATATGCTTAATGTAAGGCAAAAAGCAGCGTACAGCTTTTTGAATTCGAATGACTGTATTTGTTTTTTTAACTGCATAATTGTTGATTTAATAATAGTAATTGTATGTACCGGTCGAACAGGCTGGCTTAAATTGGGTTACAAACAAGTTATTGAGTCCTAAGAATAAATCAGATCCATTTATCGCCAATTCTTTATTTTTCCTGAGAAATGGAATTTGTTATATGAAAAAAGTCAAAGTCGGCCGCTCCCCCTATATTTTTTGTAGCATAATTAAACAAGGCAAAACGATAGCCCATAAAATGCGGGAAGGTGTAGGCCATTTTTAATTGCGTGCCCAATGGTATCCACGTTTTCCCGTCAAGGCTGTAAAAAAAATCGGCCACGTCTTTTCTGTCCGTAAAATTGCATTCCGCCTTAAAGTATACTACCTTTTGGTTTAAGGGGATTTTTTGTGCTTCTACAGGTTTTCCGGTGCTTGCATTGATCATGACGATAGCTTTGCCATCACCCATTATTTTTACACCAGCCAACCCGTAATTTTTTTGCAAAAGGCCCAAACCCGCAAAATCACCATCTTTCATATTAGAAACGTCGAGCGAAACTGCCCCGGAGCATACCGGGCCGATTGTCCGTTGTGTCAATGAGTTTCGTGCCATCAGGAAATTGGTGTCAATCCTGCCGGTGCTGAGTCGTAAATACCCTTTACGTGCCGTTACAGACCACGAGCTATTATCCGGGTTATGGTTCCATTGCCAAACCAGCGGTAGTGTCCGTTCGCCTTTTTTATGGGCAAACTCGTCCGAGGCAACGATACCCGGGATCAAACCTTTACCGGCCGGCAAGTCGAGTGTATCGGTCACTTTGCCGTTAATGCCCAAAACGGGCCATCCATCCACCCACTTTACAGGTACCAAATAGGGAATACGACCCACCGAGCCATAATCACGGAACAAATAAGAGTACCAGGCGCCATTTGGCGCTTCAACCAATCCGCCTTGCGCCACGCCCAGGTCCTGTAGGCCAATTCGTCCTTCATACGGGCCGGTGATTTTATCTGCCCGGTGTATGGTAACAGTGCGTATATTGCCCTTTGGCCATGTAATATTGAAAAGGTAATATTTGCCGTTTATCTTAAACAGCTGAGAGCCCTCCGGACCAAGGCCGGTACCGCCCGAAGGCTCGCCTGCCTTTTCAATGATAATTTTGTCCGTTCCGCCGGGTTTTATACCGGAAAGGTCGTCCTTTAATTCAACTAACCTTAAATCTCCGCTCCCGCCAATCATATACACTTTTCCATCATCATCAAAAAATAAGGAATGATCACCCAGGTTGGGGACGAAAGACCTGGCTTTCCACGGACCCTTTTCGATATTTTCAGTACTGTAAACGTGCGTTTTATTGGTATTTGCAGAAAATGTGCTTACATAATAGGTGCCATTATGGAAACGGATAGAACTTGCCCACGAACCCTCCCCATACATATTTTTGCCATTTGTGAGATTTGTTGCATCAATATTTGCTAAAGTATCATATGCATAACCCACCGTCTTCCAGGTTACCAGGTCGTTCGACTTCATAATCGGTACACCAGGACTCATGTGCATGGTTGTGCTGCTCATGTAATAGCTATTGCCTACGCGCTCTATCGATATATCCGGTACATCTGCATAAATAATGGGATTAGTAGCTTTTTGCGCGTATAAACACGGCACTATAAGCGTGATAATTAAGGCCGTTGCCCATAACCTGTAAATCGCATTTCTCATATTGTCATTTGTTTTTTTGCCCTGGTAATAACTTTTTCATCATGAAAGTCAATATCATTTATTGTATTTATTACACTTATTTAATAAAGCCAACTGGGGCATTTGCTTTGGAAATTATTTCTGAGTTTATCGATATTCCGGATAGCCCTATGTTCAGTTCACAGATTTTCTATAAACTTAAAAATGCTTCCGAAATGAGTTTATTTAACTGAGACTTTTACTGTTTTTGAAATATTGCGTGATGAATTACCTAATTGAAGGATGTATTCACCGGCTTCAGCATTCCATGATTTTTTTAATTCGTCATAAAATGCCAGGTCAGCAACGTTCACCTGCATTTCTACTGTTTTTGTTTCACCGGGCTTTAAAAATATCTTTTCAAAACCTTTAAGTTCTTTTTCCGGGCGCAAAACAGAACAAACCGGATCGCTTATATATAATTGCACAACTTCGGCGCCATAACGGCTGCCTGTATTTTTGATGGTGAATTTTGCACGGATGGTTTCACTCTTTTTATAGCTTGATTTATCTGTAGAAAGTTTACTGATGGAAAAATCAGTATAAGAGAGCCCATAACCAAATGGGAATTCCGGCTCAATTTTCTTGGTGTCATACCAGCGATAGCCAACCAATATCCCCTCTTTATATTCGGCCGTACCGCCTTTGCCCGGATAAGTATTTAAGGCAGCAGCGGGGGAATCTTTTAACGATACAGGAAAAGTAAATGGCAGCCTGCCTGATGGGTTTACACCCCCTTTTAATACGTCGGCCAGTGCATTGCCGGCTTCTGAACCGTTAAACCACGACCAAACAACTGCATGGTTGGATTTTTTAATTTCATTCAGATCATAGGGTGCACCGGCCATTATTACAACAACAGTATTGGCATTAACCGCTGTAACCGCATTAACCAATGCCTGCTCTCCGAAAGGCAATTCCAGGCTTTTACGATCATGACCTTCACTTTCATATTCGCGGTTAGAACCGATACATAAAATGGCCACATCGCTATTTTTTGCAAGCGCCACAGCCTCGTCAATCAGCTTTTGATCGGGTTGGTCATAGCCAAGGTTTTGCTCGTCAGTATTGCTTGCCAGGTAGTTTGTTTTATACCCCCGGGCAAAACTGATTTTGGCCGTTTTGCCGAACCTTGATTTTATACCTGCTAACGCGGTAACCTCATATTTAGCCTTTACACCAGCGCCATACCCGCCCAAAGCAAATGTGCGGATGGCATTATCACCAATTACGGCAATACTTTTAATGGTATCTGCTTTTAACGGTAGCAAATGATTGTCGTTTTTTAGCAGAACGATGGATTCTGACGCAATATCATAGGCGGTTTTGGCATGCTCTAATGTAGCGATAGATCCATTTGGATGATTGGCGCTCATAGAGGTATGACACATCACCCACAAAATCCTGCGCACCTTATCGTCAATTGTTTTTACCGGAACTCTGCCTTCCTTAACAGCATTACGTAACGGCTCGGCAAAATACCACTGATCATACGGCCCGCTTGATCCCATTTCAATGTCCAGCCCATTGTTGGCGGCAGCAACGGTATGGTGCGTCCCGGACCAATCTGACATGACCACTCCTTTAAAGCCCCATTCGTTTTTCAGCACCTTATTCAATAAAAAATCATTCTCGGAACACCAATAACCGTTCAGCTTATTGTAGGCCGACATAATGGTATAAGCATTCCCTTGCTGTATGGCTGCTTTAAACGCCGGGAAATAAATTTCGCGCAATACCCTTTCATCAACTATGGTGTTTACGCTATCGCGGTTAAATTCCTGGTTATTTGCGGCAAAATGTTTTATACAAGCAGCCACATGCTGGCTTTGAATGCCTTTTACGGACTGAACAACCAATTGGCTATTCAAATAAGGATCCTCCGAATAATATTCATAGGTACGGCCACAAAGCGGCATCCGGCAAATATTAAATGCCGGAGCAAGCATTACATTTTTTTTGCGCGCATTTGCTTCCTCTCCAATAACTACGCCATAGCGGTTTGCCATTATGGGGTTCCAGGTGGCCGCTATTGCCGAGCCGTTTGGCAAAAACGTGGCAGAATCAGTTGTCCAGTTAGCCGAAGCCCAGTCAAAACGCTTTATCTCTTCACGTACACCCAACGGGCCATCATCGCAGGTAAGCTCCGGGATACCTAAACGTTTTACGCCTCCCGAAGAAAATAACGCGTTGCCGTGAAGCATTTCTATTTTTTCTTCCAGCGTCATTTTGCTGACTATCCGGTTGATCTTCGCGTTAAGCGCTACCTCACTTTTGTTTTGTGCCGAAACTCCGCCGGCAACAAAAAATGCCATAAAACAGGCAATGATATATTTCATAAATTCTTAGTTCTCTTCTTCTTGTTCGTTATCGTTCAGCATACGCTATGCATTTGCCACTCCTACTATCAGCAGCGAAAAAAAGGCATAACAGATGCAGGTTATCTTTACTATTTTCAACTTTGGTATCAATACATTCATGGGTTAAGGTTTTTTAATAAAGTTTACCAGAATAACATCATTTTCCCTGATATCAAATTCGCCGGTGTACACAGCATTGGATTTTATTATAATTTCTTGTTTTGCTACAGGAGAGCCATTTTCTTCTTTTAACTTCTCAACCTGTTGCTTGTTTAACTGTCCGGGCTTGCCCATATCCACGTAGCGTGTATAGGCATCGTTCGCCCTATAACCTACTTTATAAACTTCCATTGTATATTTTCCGGCAGGCACATGCGATAGATTTATTTTCACTTTGCCTTTTGGTTTAGCGGGCAGATCTTTGATATAGTAAGACTGATTATTAACAGAATCCGGTAAAGTATAAGTGTAATCCCACAATAATGTCTGGATATCCCCTTTATCATTTTTGCAAACCCATGAACGTGTATCGTTATTGACCAACTCGGTACTACCAAGCTTATTCATAAACTTGTAAGAATAAAAAGCAGGCTTGTTTATGCCCAGAATGTTTAGTAAACCAAACCCTCCATGAAAAGGTGTAAACCGCGGGCCGGGTTCTTCAAAAATATCGGTAAAAACCCAATACGACATGGAGTTGGCCGCGTTGCCAACTTGTTTTAGTTTTTCCAGGATATAAGCAGCTTCCTGGTAACTGTCGTGCACAGGGTCTGCCGGTGTGTACGATGAACTCCATTCTGTATAATGCAGCTCCAGGCCGGGTATCGCCGATTGAGAAATTTGTTTACGTGAATTCAACACGTCACCACTCACTGCCAGCGAATCTTTACTCAATACCGTGCCCGAATTACCATACTCATCCAGGAAGCCTTGTTTTACACCGTAAGAATGGGTACTGATGAAATCAATCGGGACGTTGTTTTTGTTGCAATGGGTTATCATGTCAGAAACCCAGGCGGCACCTGCAGTGCCCGGTCCACCTACCTTATATTCGGGGTCTACGCTTTTAACCGCCTTTGCTGAATAATCATACAGTTTGAAATAATCGTCCTGCGTCCCTGTCCAGAATCCGGGAGATAAGTTCGGCTCGTTCCATACTTCAAAATACCAGGACTTTACTTCCCCTGCTCCATACCGTTCTGTAAAATGCTGAACAAGGTTGGTGATAAGCGCCTGCCATTTATTATAATCTTTTGGCGGGGTAACATTACCTTGCCACCAAAAAATCGTTTGATTGCCGCTTGCCAGCGCATTAGGCATAAAGCCCAGCTCTACAAAAGGCTTCATGCCAATTTTATGCAGAAAATCAAAAAGCGCATCTACATACATATAATTATATTGAGGGTTCCCTTTTGAGTCTTCGGTATAAACAGCCATATCATCGGTGAGTAGCCCATGCATGCGGATATACCGAAAACCACATTGTTTTCTTACATATTCTAATTGTTGCTGCCAGTCGGCGCGCAGCCCTTCATTTGCCCGGCCGGCACCTACGCAGGCGTTAAACATGGTATTGAGTTTACCCGATGTCTTGTTTAAATCTACGTTAATTGCTCTTTGACCCTTTACTTTTGTCAAAAAAGCGAATTGCAAAACCACCAGTACCCAAATTATTTTTTTCATCTGTTTCGTTGCTCTTTTATAAGTTTATTTGACTGCCCATTTGTGTAGCCGTTCTCTTTGCATTCAATACATCTCTACAGTTATACCCAAAAACACAGGCTATAAAAGATCGAATATTATAAAACCTGTCGTCAAAATCTTATTTTAAAGGTACCTCATCCCATAATGCTCTAAACATTTTTGAGTGAATTCCTTAATAAGTATCAGGCCCTCGTTAAATATTTTTTTCGATTCAGGCGATATGAGAGGGTTCCTGAAGAAAGCAGGGTGCTCCTTCAACAAAATACTGATCGTATCAAAATTCTCTATTAAAGCTTTAATTTCACTTTCGTTTAATTCCGGCGCTCTTGAAATAATTTGATTTTCCATGTTCGCTTTTTTTACCAGGTAATCATTCGCCCGGATATCAAATTCGCGGGAGCATCCCATAATATCCTAAATCCCATAATGTTCTAAACATTTTTGAGTGAACTGCTTAATAAGAACCAAGCCCTCGTTACACATTTTTCTCGATTCAGGCGTTAAGATAGGGTTGCTTAAAATAGTAAGGTGCTCCTTAAGCAACATCCCAATCGTATCGAAATTCTCTATCAAAGCTTTAATTTTACTTTCATCTAATTCCGGCGCTTTTGAAATGATTTGATCTTCCATATTCTCTTTTTTAACCAGGTACCATTAGCCGCGGCAATCGTCATGCGTTTAAATAGATCATTGTTGATTTCCTTCATGTCGAAAACAGAATTGTTATAGTTAAAAAATGCCGGGACCTCTCGGTAAAGGCCCCAGGCATCTACTTATATTCAACTAAAACTCTCTCTTATTTAATTTTTACCACTTCTGATCTTTGTCGTAAAACTTAGGGTATTTTTAAAGCCCCACCGCTCCTTTCAGCGTTGTCGGGTCAGTAGGCAATTGTGCCGCTTTAAATACGTTGCCCGCCTTGATTATTCATTAGCCAAATCGATCGAGGTAAAAATTCTGTGATTCACAAGGATCACAGAATTTTTTGAAGTTTACCTCACCAGAAAACGGTACTGTCTAATTTGTTCACAGTACCACTATTCCAGTAAGCGCTTTAATTCAACATTAATTTTACTTATACCCTAATTTAATGGCATCATACATACGCTGGTCCTTTACCACATTATTAGCTCTGTCTAACATAAAACCTATCTCCCAATAGAATGGCATAAGACCATTCGCTTTCATAGTTTTGGTCGTAAAAGTTGCCCAGGAATCCACAGATTTATTGTGCATATCCAGATCCTTAGGAAGATACTTG
This sequence comes from Mucilaginibacter sp. R-33, assembly GCF_049949235.1. Taxonomy (NCBI): domain Bacteria; kingdom Pseudomonadati; phylum Bacteroidota; class Sphingobacteriia; order Sphingobacteriales; family Sphingobacteriaceae; genus Mucilaginibacter; species Mucilaginibacter sp. R-33. Next base: position 1,692,819 of record NZ_CP188089.1, on the reverse strand, counting down.
CTGTTGGTGGCGGCAGTCCTCCTCCATACTGCATATTCACCCAGCACCACAGGGATACCTTTATCAACAAACTTCTGTTTCAACGGTAGGAGTTCAGCAGCGACCGCATCCTCTTCTCCAAATGTGGCGTTGCGGTCTGGCTCAATAATAGAATGATTTCCAGCTCCCCAGTAGTAAACCATTTTGCCCCAACTTACATCTCCATCCGTTAGTATCGTAAATGTAGAAGGCGTATAGTCATGCACCTCGACCATCAACTTGTTAGCAATCTTGTCTGCAGGAAGAGTAGTCATCAAAGTAGAAGTTTTATTAGGGTCTGTAGTCGGCCCCTGCACAACCAGCACACGGTAACTGTTCCTGCCTCCTGTAGAGCGAACCGCATTGATGAATGTTTCGTGATAACCATTAAGTATGGCCATCTGCGCAGCATTATCAGCACTTGGTTCATTCAAGCCGGCAAAAATAAGGTGTTCATCAAAATCGCGCATGGTTGTAGCAATCTGCTCCCAAATTGCTTTTTGCATCGCATTAACAGAATCTTGCTTAATTGCATTGGCATTGGGACTATCGTGAGAATTCAGTATCACATACATATCATTAGCCACACACCATCCAACCACTTCTTTCACCCGCGCAAGCCATGCAGGATCAATTTTTGCCTTGCTCCGGTCGCTTAAATGGGTCCAAACCCAGTTACAGGGAAGCCGTACAGAGTTAAACCCTAAACTTTTTATATATTTTATATACGACTCGGTCAATTTACTATTCTGCCAATCACCTTCGTTTGGCGATTCCATAGTATTGCCAAAATTTATTCCCATTCCCGTACGCATTTTTGCCGCCAATTGCACGGCGTTACTGGTCATTCCAGTCATATCTGGCGCTATAGGCGATGTATTATAATTTGGGTATAAGGTGGGGGCCTGAGAAACTATCAACCTTCTTCCCTGGCCATTGGACGAACTTATGTATAAAATACCAGAGCGGATTGCCGCTGTGCCATTTGGCGATAATGTTGTTAAATGAATAACAGTGCTACCGCTTTTGCCTGATGTTGTACTTACTTGCAACCACGAAAAAGCAGGATTGTCGATGCTCCAATCGGCATTAACTGCAACGGTTACGTCCTCGGTACCCCCATCACCTGTAAAAGTTATTGTAGATGCACTAACTGTTAGTTGCGGGGCTGGGTTCGTTTTTTTACAGGAGAATAAAGATATAACTGTAATAACAGTTATCAATATTGTAAAACAATACTTAATTTTCATTTTTATTTTAATTGGTTAAAAAGCCCCACAACGATATGCTGCAGTGGGGCTGTAGGCTATTTGATTTTCACACACCTGATATTGTCAATAGCGACTTTAAAATCAGTTGCAGTTGGCGAAGTATCAAAATTTTTAAGGGTCATATTATAACTATTAGTACCAGTACCCCCTAATAATTGGCTTATTTGAGTAATTGATACACCATCCCCTAATTCGTTAACTTTTGATCTGAACTCAGATAAAGGAATAATTACGGTTTGCCAGCCTTTCGTTTTAAAAGATTTGGTAACATTTGAACCAGGAATTTTCCACGGCTCATAACGCGCAACATAACTGTCACCTGCAAATTCAGTGCTAATATAAAGAGTGCCTCCATTCCATGGCCGAGGCACACTTATGTCAAATTGAAAAGCCCAGTTTGAAGGAGGATCTGTAAGATTTGCCACAGGCATCCAGTAATTACGAGGATGATTAGCAGTTGGATTAGAATTACCCAATGGAAAGTACGTACTTGCACCGCCAGCTAAAACAGGACTTATCAAAATACCAAACTGATCATTCCCATAGTGAGTATTTGATCCCATCGGACCATCATATGCGGCATCCCGATAGCCAAGGGCTTCAACTGTAGACCCCCAGGGATTAACACCAAAATAATTACCCCACCAACAATCTGCTAAAAGACCATCCCAAACCTTATCTGCAGTATTTACTTGATAAACAGTAGAAACCGTTCCATAACTGGTACCAATGGTCACTGTTCCATTAGCGTAGCTATACCTATCTGGAGCCGCAAACTTAACATAAGCGCCATGTGGACCTTCGGTGAAATTTGTAATAGTAGCACCGCCAAAAGTAATTGACGAGATAGTCTTAAGATAATTACCATAAACATAAACCGAATCACCAAGTTCGGGATTACAGTTGGAAATGCTATAAATGATCGGCTTCGCATTTATGGTATCCCGGGCAATACCAGATTTAGTGGTTACTATGATTAACTTGTTGGATGTTGTTGCCGGCATCAGAAAACCAAGAGAAGTACCATTGGCATTTGAGTTAAATTTTGGAATATTGGTTCCGCCATATGAAAACTGCTGAACCAATACTAAATTGGAACCGTACAGATAAACCGAATCGCCGGGGGCGGCAAATACATCGGATACAGCGCTAATGGTTGGCGCCGGCGGGCCTAATTTGAAAGCGAACGATGTTGAACCTGCCGGCGTAGTATACTGTATAGTATAGAGTTTAGCAGTATCAATTTTTGAAAACTCAATGTAAGGTATACTCACCACTGCGCTGTTCGGCGCAAATAAAGCAGTGTTAAAACTGGCAGGAACCCCATCAAATGTGATATTGGTTGCATTTTGCAAATTATGCCCGATTATAACCACATATTTTCCTGAGTGTCCGGTAAAGGAAGTATCAGCATTAAGATTACCAGTACCTATAAGCGTATCCTTAGGCGACGGATGATACAATCTTACGCTTGTTATACTGGGAGCACCGGCATTGCTGCTGTCGTTCATCTTCTTACAAGCAGGCAGTAAAGCTACTATCATTAGTAAAAGCGGCAATAAACATAAGCGGGCATTTAAAATCTTTTTCATATAATTTATTTTTAAATGTTAATTAATAATAAGGTACTGGTGGGGCTGCCAATTTAGGGTTCATTGTTAGCTCCGATCCCGGAATTTGTATTGTAAATGAACTGATAGTTGCCGGAAGAGTAGGTGCAGGGACAGTAGTATCCCTTTTAGCTATATGGGTAGTAGCATCATAACTAAATGCGGCCCGATCTTGTTTATTGATCCAATCAACAGCTTGTTGAGGTTGGTAATAAGACCACCGTACCAGGTCCATCCAATATTGTCCTTCAAAAGCAAATTCAATCCTTCTTTCCTTCAGTATTGTAGCAGCATCCAAAAACTGCACAGGGGCCACACCGGCCCTTGACCGCACTTTATTAAAATAAGTTAAGGCTTCACCATCGCTTGTAGTAGCATTGTTACCCAAAATAGCTTCGGCATATACCAAATACACATCGGCCAACCTAAGGATTGCATTGTGTTCAGGGGATGACTCAGGGTCCATTGTTGGCGCAGCGTTATCTTTTTCGTTGCCAATAATGTGTTTTTTCATACAAACCTGGTCTGCCTTATAGCCACCTCCGGCTGCATTTAATTCGGGATATCTATCTCCGATGAGCATAATAGTGGCTTTGCGCCTTATTGAATCCTGGGTTGTGTACATCTTATATAAGTCGTAGCTTGGATATAATGCAGACCATGCGCCTGACTTTTGAGGATTTATATCGTTGCTTGGCGAATAGTTTAAATTACGGTTGCCATTTCCCCAATTGACACCTGGCGCCCATTGAAGGGCAAATAATGATTCAGGGTTATCATTGAATTGCGACCTGAAAAGATTATAATAACCCAGATGCTGCGGATCATCCTGCCCAAGAAGCGATAACCCGCTTTTGCACACATTGCGCGCGTATTTTATGGCGCTATCCAACAATACCTGGTCGCGCGTGCCACTTTTGCCCAAACCTGCCCTTGTTAAATATACTTTAGCCAGCATTCCTTGCGCCGACCAGGTGGTTACCCTACCTGTTTCACCTTTGATTGGAAGATTTTGCGCGGCATAAGTAAGGTCTTTGGTGATTAGTTTATAGACATCCGAAACAATGTTGCGATTAAGAAGCGGATCTTTTATCAGTTTACTGTTATCTTCAATAATAGGCACTGCACCCCAATAAATAGCCAAATGATAATAAGCTACGGCACGAATAAACTTTGCTTCGGCAATGGCGGCATTTTTGTCTGCTGCCGGGATAGAAGCAGAGGCTTGTTGCTGTATGGCATTAATAACCCCGTTACATTGTCCTATAACATTATACAGGCCCGTCCAACCGCTTGACACTACGCCGTTATTCTCTGTAATTGTACGCGTATAAAGCTGGCTCCAGTCGCCAATCCATTGGCGATTAGCAGTTCCGCTCAATATGTCACCAAGTTGTAGCAAAGCCCCATTATGCCATTGCGACCACGCCGTACCGCCATATAAGCTTGCTGTAGCCAGCCGCAAATCGGAGGTGGTTTTGTAAAAATTATTAGAACTTATCTGCGAGGTAGATGGACGGTCCAAAAAAGCCTTTTTGCATCCGGCAATTGCTGCCGCAAATAGCAAAGCAAATATTATTTTATTAAGTGATTTCATAAATACCTTTTTTGAGTGGTGATTGATCTATTAGTTAAAGGTTATGTTTGCACCAATAGTAAATGTGCGTGGCTGAGGATAATAACCATTGTCCCACCCAGCCTGAAGTGGATTCCATGAGCCAATTTCAGGATCCATGCCCGAGTATTTTGTAATGGTAAACACATTGGTCACGGTACCGTATATCCTAAAAGCACTCACGCGTATTTTTGATAAAATATTTTGCGGCAACTTATAACCTAATGTGATGTTTTTGCACTTCAGGAATGAACCATTTTCGAAAAACAAAGTGGAAGAACGATAATTTTCGTTGGTATTATCATTTCTCAAACCTACAATAGTGGTATTTGGGTTGGTAACGTATACATTGTTAACATCAGATGCAGAGCCGGCGGGATTTATTAAAGCCAATTTTGCGTAATTTAATACCGATGCAAAATAGTTAGTATTGTTTAGCGAATTGGTTTGTGTTACAGCCAATTGATTAAATACTTTGTTGCCATAGTTGCCACTGAAGAAAATACTCAGGTCGAAATTTTTGAAGGTAACTGTATTGTTAATCCCACCCTGAAATTTGGGGATCGGGGAACCCAAAAAGGTTTGGTCTTTTGAGTCGATAACACCATCGCCATTCAAATCCTTGAACATACGGTCGCCGTACCAAATACCTCCACCGGATTGCGAAATTGGATAAAGTTTACCGCTTTGGTCAACAGGCAAGGCATGTGTTTGAAAATCACTTTGCTTTGAAAATATGCCATCGAATATATAGCCATAAAATTCGCCAATGGGCTGACCAACCATCGTTTTTTCGACTACGAGTTTTTGGGTGGGACTTATATATGCTGTCTGGCTTAGGTTAGCATCAGCTCCGCCTGCACCTAAACTGAGCACTTTATTAATATTACGCGATACGGTAAAATCAGTTTTCCATGTAAAAGCTTTAGAACTAATATTTGTAGTACTGATTCTTAAATCAAACCCTTTATTGCTCATAGAACCCACATTGGCGTAAGGCGCTTGCATGGATCCCTCGCCCTGCTGGGAAGCACCGCTATATAAAGGAAGTGGAACCCTTAACAATAGTCCGTTTGTTAAGCGGTGATAAACACCAAATGAAAAACCTAAGCGCCCGTTAAAAAACGTTCCGTCAAGGCTGGCATTGAAATCCTTTGTTTTTTCCCATGTTATGTAAGGATTTGCCAAATTACCTTGAAACTGTGCTATACCCGATAAGCCATTAACCACCGTATTAAGTTGGGTTGCAAAAGTATTGCCTGGTATGTTTTGATTGTTGGTAAGGCCGTAACCAAGTCTCAGTGTCAACTCATTTATATCATTTACACCTTTCAAAAATGACTCATGATTAATTTTCCAGGCAAATGCCCCTGAATAGGTAGTAGCCCATTTATTGTTGGGTGGAAAATTTGAAGAACCATCGCCACGTATATTACCGGTGATCAGATATTTATCATAAAAGTTTAAATCAACCCGACCGAAATAGGCTTCCGATGAATTGCCGAGACCATTATCGCCTGAGTTTTTGGCCGAGATAGCATCGCCGGCATTAAGGGTCTGCACATTGTTTGAAGGGAAATTATTCCGTGAGCCGCCAACATTTTCGAAAGAGCTTGACTGCCCTTCGTGCCCTGCTAAAACTTTGAAATTAAATTCACTGAAATATTGGCTATAAGTTAGGAAATTGCGTAATACCGTATAAAAGTTTTGGTTCATGCTTGAGCCACCATCATTAGTACCTTTAACATATTTACCAAAAGCAAAAGTTGGATAAAAATAATCCCGGTTACTAAAATCGAAATTACCGGATACTTCATTTCGTAATGTTAAATTTTTAGTAATCTGTATTTCGACATACGCGTTACCAAACACTTGATTTCTTGTGCTAACGTTTTTGTTAAGTTGGGCTAACGCCACCGGGTTGGGAACTGGAGTCACATAACCGGAAGTGTTGGTAACCCCCCCCCAGGAGCCATCGGCGTTTTTTACAGCAACATCGGGTGTAAGGAATAGCGCACTGCCAATTACACCAGAGGCAGTAGAATTTTGGTTTTCAGAAACGTGAGCTAATTGAAGGCTGGTTCCTATTTTTAGCCATTTGGTGGTTTTATTATCAAGGTTAAACCGTACTGATGATCTTTTAAATACAGACCCGGCAGCTATCCCTTGCTGGTTAAAATAAGAGCCTGAAAGTGAATATTGGGTCCTATCATCGCCGCCGCTTACTCGAAGTGAATTACTGTTCATCGGAGCTTTTCGGAATAATTCTTTTTGCCAGTTGGTACCGGTACCTAAATATTGAGGATTGGCAAATGCGTCCCTTGAATCGAAGCCCCACGCCTGTGCCCTGGCATTAATGAAAGTGGCAAATTGCTGCAAGTTCATTGTAGGGAGTGCTTTTGGCAACTCCTGATAACCGGCATAGAAATCATAAGCTACCTGTGGAGCACCTGATTTACCTCTTTTTGTAGTAATAACAACAACGCCGTTGGTTGCCTGCGAACCGTATATAGCAGTTGCAGACGCATCTTTCAATACATCTATCGATTCTATTTCAGCAGGATTAATAGTATTTAATGGATTGGAGCCATTACCGGGATCACCGACCGGTGGAATAATAATACCATCTATTACATATAATGGCGAATTTGAGCCAGATATAGAAGACACGCCATGTATTTGAATAGATACACCGCCACCTGGTTGGCCCGACACCTGCTGAACCACAACCCCTGCAACTTTTCCCTGCAGGGCCTGGTCAAAGGTAGTTGGTTGTGTTTGGCGTAGGTCATCTCCCTTTATTGAACTTATTGAGCCGGTAGCATCTTTTCTTTTTGCAGTACCATAACCAATAACAACAACTTCGCTTAAGTGGCTGGATGTTGAATTTAGCCTGACGTTAATTGCACCGGTTTGTTTCACGGTTATTTCACGTGGCGAATAACCTAAAAAGCTAAAAACAAGCACTTTGCCCGGCTCGGCGGCAATGGTATAACTACCGTCGATGCTGGACACGGTGCCCAGGGCTGTCCCTTTAATCTTAATGCTTACGCCTGGTATCGGCTGGTCATCGTCGGCGCTTGTTATTTTCCCCGTAACGCTTACGGTTTGCGCATGGGCAGATATATAAAAAAATAAACCCGCGATAATTAAGGAAATCTGATATTTCACTCTCTTTTGTAAATTTTTATCCATCTTTTAAAAGGATTTTAAGGTTTGATAATTGGTACATTGTTTTTGGTTAGTAATTAATTGGTTTTTCTCTCATTCATAATTTATTTCGTTATCACATCTTTTAGGTGGCCCAATACCAAAAACAACCTTCGAAAACTACTTTACTGATAGTTGCTTCACATGAAACGGCTGCCCGAACAATCAGTTAAAAAACTTCAGGTGCAGCCAGACGGATGTTTACTAATTCAAAAAAGTTAACTGTTGGTCCTATTGGTTATTGGTGAAAACATGTTCAAAAGCAACGTTCTTTAAGGACATTACTTCGGACTCATATTCCGGGGATGAAGCTATGGTAACGTAAAAAAAGGGAAAGGGTAGTTTTATCCAAAAGTATGGATCAAAAATCCAAACTCAACAACTACCTGTAAATAAGCTTATTAAGCATTAAAACCAACCTATTTTACCCTAAATACCGAACGAAAGTTGTAATTTGGAGCCAAACGAACCGTTTTTAAAAAATGCAAATAACCAATAGTCACTGATCGGCCAACAAACGCTGACAACGGCTTCGCCTTTGTTTTGACATGTAAATTTGAAATAAACAATAATTGGTGCATCCAAGCCTATCGCTTACTGTATAAATGCTATTTCTTTTGGGGGCTTACCGACCGGGTAAAAGGCACAAATATATTTTGCAACACCGTTTTGAATGTAGGTTCTTGCATGGCAACTTGTCGCTCATTCGTTCGCATTTATAGCAAACAAAACAGCATAGAGATCATTATTCTTTACTTTCAGCTTCGGAATTACTTTTTTTCTGACGAATGGAATTGACATACGCAGAAGGTAGTATGTTATATTCCTCCTTAAACATTTTCGCAAAATGTTTGGGGGTATTAAAGCCTACCTCGTAGCAGATCTGGCTAACGGTCATCTGGCTATTTCCAAGCAAGTAAGCCGCTTTTTTTAACCTTATGGAACGGATAAATTCACCAGGTGATTTGTTGGTGAGCATCCAAACTTTGTTATAAAGCGATCCCCGGCTGATGCCCATCTGACGACCTAATTCATCTACTGAAAGGTTGTCGTTTAAGATATTAAGTTCTATGTACTCAACTATATTCTTTAATAGCTTTTCATCTTCATTTTCTAAAGGAGTTTCCTGCAATTGCACATCTATCTGCTTTTTGTACGTGCGTTTATAGGTGTCCCGAAGGGTTAAAATATTTTTGATTTTTGACAGCAGTATTTCAAAATTAAATGGTTTTGTCATGTAATCATTGGCGCCAATTTCCAGACCCTTGATCTGTTCTTCGTCGCCCGATAACGCGGTTAACAGCACAACGGGAATGTGCGAGGTACGCTTATCTTTCTTTAGCTTTTTGCACAACTCAATTCCCGACATCCCGGGCATGCTGATATCACTTACAATAATATCCGGATGTTGCGACAGGGCTTTTTGCCAGCCTTCCCTCCCGTTTGAAGCTTCGATTAAAAAGAATACCTCTTTTAAATTGTCTTTCAGGTAAAAGCGAAAGTCATCGTTATCCTCAACCAAAAGAACTACCTGCTTTTTATTTGATCGCGGTTGCTTAACGATAGTTTTACTTTCATTTTGAGTAACGTCGTTTGTGCTGTCGTTATCAATATCATCGTCTGATGGAAGGTTTATTTCCCCACCGTTATAGATTACAAAAGGCAATTTAATGGTAAAACAACTTCCGTGATCAGGCTCACTCTCAACAGTAATTTCGCCGCCGTGCATTTTCACAAACTCATGCGTAATTGCCAGGCCGATGCCGCTACCCTGGTTAATCATCGATTCGGGAATATCGTGTTGAAAAAAGCGCTCAAAAATTTTGCCTTGTTTTTCAAGCGGGATGCCAATACCGGTATCAATCACCTTAATTTCAAGCGGGGCGTCGGCAGTTTCGCCATCTACATTAAGCAAAACGCTTACCTGGCCGCCCGGAAGTGTAAATTTAAACGCATTTGATAGCAGGTTAAACAATATCCTTTCTATCTTGTCATGGTCAAAATCAGTAAACAACGAATCAATCGAGGTATCAAAAATAAAATTAATCTCTTTTTGTTCAGCGATATCAGTAAATGAAAGGTATATCTCGTTAATGAACTTCACAATATCCCCTGGCTTGGTATGTAATTTCAACTCCTGAACTTCCATCTTCCTGAAATCAAGCAATTGGTTTACCAGGTTCAATAATCGCCTGGCGTTTTTCCCTATCATGCCCAGCTGTTGTTTCTGTTCCTGATCAGCGTGGGTAAGCATTTTTTCGACCGGTGCCATAATCAACGAAATCGGTGTCCGGAACTCGTGACTTACGTTGGTCAAAAATTTAGTTTTCAATTGATCAAGATCCTGCATTCGCTTAATCTCCTGACGCTCCTGTTCAATTATCAATTTTGCTTCCTGTTTTTCTTTCTCGGCTTTAAATTTTTCTTGCTCAGCTACAATTTTTTCTTTCTCTGCTATGAATTGTCTTCTTATTTTTTGTATCCCGCGCCGGCGTATAAATAAGATAGCCACTGTTATCAGCAACAGGTAAATGATATAAGCCAAGGTAGATTTCCAGAAGGGGGGCAATACCTTTATTTTTAATTTTATATAGCTGGGTTTCCATTTCCCCTCCCGGCCAATAGCCCGTACTTTAAAAGTATAATCGCCTCCGTCAAGGTTGGTATAGGTAGCTTTCCGGGTAGCATTATTTGCAGTAAGCCACCCTTTATCAAAACCCTCCATCATATACTGATGCGTTATTTTATTGGGATTAAAGAAATTTAAGGCGGAAAATTCAATGGTAAACACATTTTCGCTGTGTTTCAGCGTTATCTCCTGTGTAGCCGAAATTGCTTTAGATAATACCACATGGCCTTCAACTTCTTCATTAGCTGCTATACTTTTGTTGAATAGCTGAAAGCCGGTGAAAATTAATTTAGGCTCATCTATATTTGGGTGTATACTTAGTGGGTCGAAAATATTGAAGCCATGCGAGCCGCCAAATACCAATTCCCCTTTATTGGTTTTTAAAGCTGCATTTACAGTGAACTCTCTGCCCTGCAGGCCGTCTGTTTCATCAAAACTTTCAAATTGGAATTTATAGGTGCCATTGCCTGGTGTCAACGTTATCCGGCCCAGGCCGTTTGACGTACTTAGCCACATGGCCCCGCTGTTATCTTCCAATACATTCAAAACCTGGTTGTCTGGCAACCCGTCCTTTTTTGTAAGCGAGATAAAACGGCTGGTTTCGGGGTTCAATATGTTTAGTCCATTCCTTGTTGCTATCCACATCAGGCCGCGGCTGTCCTGCGTGATATTATGAATGTCATCATTGATTAAACTGTTAGGGTCGTTTTTCTTTTTATTATAATGTATAACATCACGTCCATTTTTTAATATTTTATCTACCCCCAAATATCCTCCTACCCAGAGATTCCCTTTGGTGTCCTCAATGAGTGCGGATATATAAGGCGACCTGATATCCGTTTGCTTAAAGGGAGAGGAAAATATTTTTTTGTCTCTGTCAAACATTTGCAACCCCGCCGCAAACGTGCCTATCCATAACCGGTTCGATGAATCTTCCAAAATATTCCATACCCGGTCATCGGCAATGCTCGTAGGTACCTTGCCATTATGTTTGTAATGAATAAACTTTCTTCCGTCAAAATGATCCAGTCCGCCAAAATACGTACCTATCCATAGTTGCTGATCATGGTCAATACACAAACTAACAATAATATCACTGGTGAGGCTATTCGGATTTCCCGGATCATGTTTATACTGGGTAAACTTGCCTGTTTTGCGATCAAAATAAACTAAGCCGCCTCCATTGGTCCCGATCCATAAGTTACCGTTTTTATCTTCGACAAATTTATTGACGTCTTCAAACTTAAGGCTGGCGGGGGCTGAAGCAAAGTGCCTGTATAACGGGAACCTAATAATATTTTTATGATAATAACTTACCCCCTCTCTAAGCGTACGGGCCCACATAATACCTTTGTTGTCTTTGTAAAGCGCTACGGTGTTCTGTCCCAACGATTTTGGGTCATCTTCCCTATTTAGTAAATAAGTAATTCCCCCCCTTTTTTTATCCAATAAATTTATTCCGCCATGATCAGTGGATATCCACATGAGGCCGTCGTTGGCTTGAATAATATTAGTGATGTTGTTCGATGTAAGCGGCGTTTCTGCCGATTCTTTTGTGATGTACCGAAACCGTCCCGTACGGCGGCTGTAATAATAGACGCCGGAATCCATGTTGGGGGTAAACACCCAGAGATCGCCTTCACTGTCAATAGTTAGCGAGTAGTTCCTGCCTTTATTATCAGCAGCCTTTTTAAAAATATCTGTATGGTAAGTAATTACATTGCGTTTTACATCAAATAGCTCTATTACGCCGTCGTCATAAGCAAGCCATAGATTGCCGGTTGTATCCTGCACAATGTCTGTAACTAAACTTGAATATAACGACGGGCTTGAACTATGGTGATGATAATAATGTGTGGTGGTTTTGTTCAATTCATTATACCTGTAAATGCCCGACTCGGGATACAGAAACCAAAAGTCGCCTTTGCCGTTGTGAATTATCTTGGAAACGGACGGATACCCCGGAAGTTTAAGGGAATAAAGTACTGACGATACATCATTGTTGAACTGTTCCGTTTCGGGATCATAAAAAGAATATCCAGCCGGAGTTGTTATCCATAATTTTTTGTCAGGTCCTTCCCAAATATTATTTATGTAATCTTCATTAATGGAGTTTTTATTATTTACGTCGTGCTTGAATACTTTAAAAGTATAACCGTCATAACGGTTGAGACCAGAAGAAGTACCAAACCACATGAAGCCCTCAGAATCCTTAAAAATGCAGGTGACTTGGTTGTGTGACAGCCCGTTACTTATATTGAGCCGCGAAAACTGGTATTGACTGTTTTGCGCAAAATTGTTCGTGTAAGCAAAAAACAATGCTGAAACGACAATATAAAGTTTTACACGCATTAAAATTTAGTTGAGATATTGGAAATCAGGAACCTGGCTCTTTAGCAAGCCGGTACACTACCGTACCATAAAAGTAAAATAAATTCGCAATTAACGAGATAAAAGTGTCGATTCCGTTAGTTGATCAGCCGAATGTCAATAACCTACCCTGAAATCTACGAGTTGGTAATGCTATGATACAATCATTGCCGGGCATTCCCATAATAAAAAACGCTGTTACTGGTCGTTACCTTGTAGGCTATCCGATTTTAAAAGGTACGGCACATTCCTAGTTACAGTTTATTAAAATGATTAATGCTCATTTTCTACACTATTTTATGAATTTTATTCAAATGAGACGGTGTTTACACGAATTTCTCAAAGACCGTTGTTTTTTTTAAATGAACTTTTAGTGCCCTTTTTTTTGACTTTTGTGCCCTATCATTAAAGTGCCTCTTCCCTAATTTTACTGATCGATTAACAAACCCGGTACAAATTCAACTATCGCTAATTAAAACATGCCCGTTATTCCGGCAGCTGTGTTTCGTTGACTTTAATTGTTTTGTTTTCATTAATTGTTTCCTGCTTGCTGAAAAACGACATCTAACCAATTAACAAATAAACCGGCCCAGGCCTGTTTTATCCTATCGAAAAATGAAACTAATGTTAAACTCCGCTTTACGCGGAACGGCAACTGCCTTACCATTATTTTTTTTAATACCCCGTTGGCTTAGGGCAGTTACCAATATAACTGCCTGCACCAATACCTATATATAAGCCTTAAAGCTAACGATAAATAGATCCTCGCTTTACATGGTCACCTAACACTTTCACACGCAATTAACCAAATTATTAATACCGGCAGATTTAAACATCGCCGACCTAACCATTTTTTTATGAAGAAAACTTTAAGTTATTTTTTATGCATTCTTGCAATCCTGGCATTGACAAGGTGCAAGAAGCAACAAATCGCTTCCCCGGACGTTAAATCGCTTGTTAAAACGAGCACTAAAACGCTAACCGCCACCAGTTATCCGAGTTACAATATTTCGCCGCTAGCACCCGATCAAACAGGGATGACCAGTACAGCAACTCAAATCGCTGCAAATATGACGTTGGGTATTAATATTGGCAACACTATGGAAGCCCAATATAACGAAAACGGGTGGGGAAACCCCAATATTACCCAGGCACTCATCGACAGCTATAAACAAAGGGGGTTTAACGCCATAAGGATCCCTTGCAATTGGAATTGGTCACATGTACCAGATTCAACAACTGCAAAAATAGACCCGGCCTGGCTTGCCCGTGTGCAGCAGGTTGTGCAATACTGCGTCAACGATGGGATGTATGCGATATTAAATATACATTGGGACGGCGGATGGTTGGAGCTTAATTGCACTACCACCGCGCAGGCCGCCGTTAATGCCAAACAAAAAGCACTTTGGGAACAAATTGCAACACAAATGCGTGGTTTTGATCAACACCTGCTTTTTGCCAGCGCGAATGAACCTAACGCAACGGATAGCACAGAAATGAGAGTTCTACTTTCTTATCATCAAACTTTTATCAACGCGGTGAGGTCAACCGGCGGACACAACAGCTACAGGACGCTGGTTATCCAGGGGCCCAAAGGAGGTGATATTGTTTATACGAACAATCTGATGAACACAATGCCAACAGATCCGGCATCCAACCGTTTGATGGTGGAAATCCATAACTACACTCCCTGGAACTTCTGTTTGTTGGACGCCGACCAATCATATGGTAACAGGTTTTTTTATTGGGGTTCGGGATATCACACCACCTTCGATGTTGCGAACAATCCGACTTGGGGTGAGGAATCGACCATTAACGAAAATTTCCAAATGATGAAGACAAAATTTGTTGACCATGGAATCCCGGTAATAATGGGAGAATTTGCGGTAATGGACCGAAACCTTATGGGAGACTCTTTAAACTTCAACCTTGCTTCCAGGGCTTATTGGTATAATTACTGTATGCACCAGGCTTCGGGGAACGGTATACTACCATTTCTTTGGGATACCGGGTCTCTCATTAATAGATCGACTTACGCCGTAAAGGATCAACGGGATTTGGCGGCCCTTGTACAAGGGGCACAAACCGGGGCATCCCCGGCATTCCAGGTTGGTAGTGTGTACCAGATTATCAACAGGTATAGTTTTAAGCCCTTGGAGATCGGTGGCTGGGCAACTGCTAATGGGTCGCTGGCAGATCAATGGGAGTATGTAGCCGGAGCAAATCAGCAATTTAAAGTGCAAGCTGCGGCAAATGGCGGCTACATGTTAACGCCTATGCATGTTAGCGGGAAATGTTTAGAGGTATGGGGTTGGTCTGGCGCTAACGGCGGTGCCGTGGATATGTGGGATTATACAGGTACAGGCGGAGCTAATCAAAACTGGTTAATTCAGCCAACATACAACGGGTTCTATAAAATCATCAACGTAAATAGCGGAAAAGCCCTGGAAGTTACTTTAGGGACTGATCCCGCAGTTCCATTCAGAAATGGTAGCGCGGTCGACCAAAATGACTACTATGGGGGCAAAAATCAGCAATGGGGATTTGTGAAAATATAAGTAAAAAAAAAATCAATTAGGCTATTTCATAAATTGCCGAAAATCTCTGATGCCTCTGTTTTAAATGAGGCGTTAGAGATTTTTCTTAATGTTAGATGCTGACGGGTTAAGTTGGTTGAAAGATGCAATTCATTTCCATTTCCTAATCTTTAGGAACTACGGTAAATGGGGTTATCACGGAAAGCAAAAACTTGCCTTTTACAGAAAGTCCTTTTTAAGTTGGCTTTCCCCAGCAAAATAATTCGTGTTGATGTAAGTTATTTTTCGATTGTGAGTCAACCGATACTTAATGTTATAAGTACCGCCTTCTTTTTTTGGTGTTTGAGTACCACTTCTTTAATTGTAGCCATACCGACGAAATCCATAAATCCATCCAGGTTTGTACATGGATGCCTTTTCGTTCTTGGTAACAATGATCGATGATATCTTTTGAAACAGGTTTAGATCAATTTATCTGTATTTCTTTAAGCCTTCAAAAAGAATGACAATCGGGGTGTCAATTCTGTTAATGGTTTGCAGTAATTGATCGTGTAGTTCGCGCTGACCAGCGAATCATTCAGAAAATCGAAAAATGATAATTTCCAGTTGATGCTGTGTTTGAATGGCTTGTTAAACAATTGCCAAAGTTCAGCAGCTTTTTCGGTGGCATCCAAATTGATTGCAAAGGGAAAAACGCGGGGCGAAACTCGCTTCGTTATCATGCTCGATAATAATCCGGTAAAACGCTAAACATATATATTCACCTTGAATTTAGCGGGTGATAGCTTATTCTGTCGATAGACCGCCACAAAGCCAGTTCCTCTTTATACCTGTCATAAATTACTTCGCAATTTGTATCAATACGCATAGTCGGCCTATTGTTCAAATTGTAAGCAGGCCATTCTGGAACATCCTTCGCTGCAGGCTTACCCGTCCTGGCAAAAGTCGTCCATAGCTCTGCCATATGATGTGATGCAACAAAGCGCTCAGGCTTGTTCCCGCTCAAAAACCCAGGCTTTGCACCCGGCACTTCGTTATTGAATTTAAACGTAATATCCATAGCATGCGGCGTACCGAAAGGATAATCCGTGTCAGGGATTTTTGCTTCCGATTTATAGCCAAAATTATACAAATATACAGGCGCGCCGTGCTGCTCCGCTTTTCTTTCTGCGATGGCAATCGTCCCCAGCCCCATCATATTAATTGATTTTACAGCCATCCAAATGTCGCTTGCCGACGCGTTCGGCAGGGTTCGCCTGTAGGTCTCAATAATTTTTTTCGTATCAGCGCCAAACTCCGGTTCAAATTTTGCCTGTAATGCGTCAAATGTAAAATCGCTTTTCAGCGGGCCGACATCGTGTGAATACATGGCAAAAAATGCCCATTCATCTTCATTCCAACCGGTCATCAGCGGTTTATCCTTTGATATCTTCGGCGCAAACGGATCAAAAGGATCATGTGGCAGTGCAACACCATCTACCACCGGCGCAAAATTATTAGGAACAAAACCTACAACGCCGTGTTTGCGGATGTAGTCGCTGTTAGCCATAAGGCGGGGAACTTTATTTTGAACATCGATCAGATCCTTAACTGGGACGTCGAGGATTTTTTTCCAGTCTTTCAGATCGATGTTGAGTTCCTGGAATACCAGCTTGGTCATTTCCACTGCCGCTTCTTTTGGCAGCATCCTTAGCCCCGGGCCGCTTTCGATGGAGGCTTTGTTAAAATAGGGTGCAGCCGCCGGCATCGCATATAAACAGCTTGTTTTTGCCCCGCCGCCTGATTCTCCAAATATCATCACGTTCTCAGGGTCGCCCCCAAATGCCGCAATATTCTTTTTCACCCATTTTAAACCATCGACGATATCCAGGAGGCCATTATTACCAGAACCCGCATATTCCGGGCCTGCAATATCTTCGAGATACAGAAAAGCCATCAGCCCTAACCGGTGGTTTGTTTCCACAACTACTACATCAAAGTATTTTGCCAGGTTTGCACCGTCCTGACCGGGTGCCGCGCCGGAGCCATTTGCAAAACCGCCGCCATGATTATAAACCATTACCGGTCGCTTTTTGCCGTCGTTGGCCGGTGTCCAGATATTAAGAAACAAGCAATCCTCTCTTGACGACGGATTGAAAGTATCGCCCTGAATAGCTGGCGGCCCGAACTCCAGGGCATCCCTGACACCTTGCCACGGTTCCAGTTTGGCGGGCCTTTTAAACCGCCTGTCGCCCGAGAGCCTTCCGGCGTAGGGAACGCCCTTAAATAAGCAAACCCCATCCTTTCTTACACCCCTAAGCTTGCCTTCAGCCGCCTCAACTATTATGAATTCCTCATCGGCCTGAACTGAAGATCTCGCAAACTTAGGAAGGGTAATAGCCGCGGTAATAACTGACAACTGCCCTAAGAATTTCCTTCTGTTTGACACGTACATAATTTTGTATTAAATATTTTGACCAGATGCTTATTCAGTTAATTCTTTGTTTTTTGCGCCCCATCCCAATGTTCCGCCAGTTTGCCGTTTTCAATTCTAAACATGTCGCACCATGTTGTAGTATAGGTTTTCGTGCTGTCGGTTGGTTCCGGCAATTTCGCGGCAAAACTTATTACCACCAGGTCACCCTCGGCTACAATAGCTACAACAGGCGCTTTTATGGTGTCGACAATTGGCCTCGGCTTTGCAAATTTTGAAAATAATTCAACAAATCCTTTTCGTCCTGTGGGAACATTTGGGTTATGCTGTATATAGCTTTCGGCGAGATATTTATCTGCCAATTCAAGATGGCCGGCTTCCAGCACTTCCCGCCAGCAATCATACACAAGTTTTTTATTGGTTGCAAGTTTAGGGTTGCTGCTTTGCAGCAAGGATTTTTGATTTCCAAGCGGTATTACAGGCAACTGAGCATAAGCCTGGCGAGTGACAAAAGTAGTTAATACAATGGCAATGATGTATTTCTTCATTATATTATTGCTTAAGAAAAATACAGGTTTAATCGCGTACAGACCCGAAGCATATCATTTCTTATCAGATTATAGCTTTGATAGGATAATTTGTGTGCATCGGGCTGACAAAGGAAAGTAAATTGCTTGATCGGCATTATCAATTAGCTTTCGCAAACTCGCCGTCAGCTGCAATTTCTACCTCGTCGCTCACAAGTACATTGGGAGTGCCCGAACCAATATCAAAGTCTGAACGCTTTAATGTACCCCTCAATTTAAAACCGGCATCGTTTTTCTTGCTATTTGGGTTTTCTTTTGTGCCACGGTACCAAAGGTCCATTGTTACAGGCTTGGTAACGCCATGCATGGTTAGGTTGCCGGTAAGCTTATACTTGTTCGCTCCATCTGCCTTTATTGATGAGCTTTTGAAAACGATAGCCGGATATTTTGCAGCATCAAAAAAGTTAGCACTTCTTAAATCATTATCCCGCATTTCAACTTCGGTGTTGATTGAAGACACGTCGGCTGATAGCTCAAAAACGGCATCGCTAAAATCGGGTTTGGCCGCTGTTATGGTCACATCAAATTTTTTGAACAAACCATCCACATCCGAAAGTAAATGATGAGTAACAGTAAACTTAAGTTTGGAATGCATTTTATCATTTTTCCAGGTGGTGGTTTGGGCAAATAACGAGGTTTGTAAAAGCAGCATCACCGCAGATAGTAATAATTTCTTCATGTTTTAATAATTGGTTTTTTAGTTAAACGAATGCTTCAGCGCCGACAAACCTGCGTTTTAACGCTTAATTTGATAACAGGAGCTTCGGCATAAAAGTAGCGTGAAACCTGTTCCCTTATCTTGACATGAATCAAGAAATAATATTGATTTCGATCAATGCTTCAGTCTTTTTTTACAAAGATTTTTTTCCTGACACGGCTTAGCGTTTCAGGTGTTGACCCAAGATATGAAGCGATCATGTGTTGTGGTACCCGCTGCGTAATATCCGGATATATGCTTAAAAGTTTGGTGTATCTTTCTTCAATCGACAACATAAACATGTCTGTTAATCTTTTTTGCAGCGACATATAGGCACCGCGGTACTGCATATAATTAAATTTGTAAAATCCGGGAACTGCGGTTTCCAGATATACATGTGCAGCTTTGCTTATTAATATCAATTCAGAATCTTCCACAGCCTCAATATTCAGATTGGAAATATCTTCTATTATGAAACTATTTAGGTCAGATATAAACCAACCCTCCGGTGCAAATTGTATAATGTGTTCGTTATTTTTTTTGTCCACCAGGTAAGAGCGGAGCATACCTTTACACACAAAGGCCACCGATTTACAAACTTCTCCTTCTTGCAACAGATATTGATGTTTTCTCAGTCTCTTTACACTGATATGCTGCCTGAAAATTCCTTTGTCAGCTTCTGTCAGTGTTATCGCTTTTGAAAGTTTATTAAAAAAATTATCGAGCATGATTAGAGCACTAAATTAGCAATTTTTTGCCTCTTGATTACCAGTATATTGTCCAATATTTCCGGCGCCCGGCTAAAAGAATTTCGCGAAATGGAGTTGATGTGATTTGCCTGGCAACTGTATCAATGCCATTAAATATGGTGCACAAATCAGTGGTCGCTTATATCACCCTAAAATTGGATATGTGTTTATTTCACGATTAAATAAAGTTAATCTTTTAGCGATGAATAAGCAATCCAGACTGACTTAGTTGTGACATTCCCCGGGATCGGGCTGCCGCTAAATCTTTTTAAAATGGTTGCAGTTGCGAAATCTTTCGTACTTGGTTTGCCTCCGACTAGAGGGCTTAAAGTAAATCCATTCGATTCGAACATACGTTTTCATAAATAAAAAGACTTGTTTTTTCCCTTTTTTTGTATATTTGAATATAGCGTTTGCAGCTATATACTTATAAATAAAAAGTGGTGAGTAATTCGGTGAGTACGAATTGAAAACCATTCAAGATATCAAATAAGCGCAGAAAATTAACGTTAAAACAAATCCCCAACTCTCCGCCAAGTATTATTCAATTAGGATCAAAAGCGCTGTAAATGAATTATTTACGGCGCTTTCTGTTTTTAGCCCTCACCAAATTAAACCAATCAATCGCTTTGTTCTGGTGCCCAGTGGGTGACCTTTTAAAGGTAATCCTGGATCAAGCAGAAAAATTGTGGGGGAATTAAAAAAGTGTTTGCTTTGCAGGCAGAAATAAAAACGTCCACACTTGTCAGCTGCATACGAAACACTTGTCCGCCTTATCTTGCCCGAAAGGCTTTTGGAATACTTCGAACTTACAGATGTCCGCTCCTCAGAGAACGGCCAATTGAACATTTACCTTGAGGAAAAGAATCTTCCGCCAGCAGGCTATGACAAGCAACAACTTGAGTCGAAAGGATTCTTACCGGAGACAGCTATCCAGGATTTGCCTATCCGGGGCCATAAAGTAGCTCTTTGCATTAAAAGGCGCAGATGGGAAGTTAAAGCAAGTGGTGAGATCATCACAAGGGACTGGAACTTAGTTAGAAAAGGAGCGCGAATGACAACGGAATTCGGCACTTTTTTAAAAGGTATATTTGGATAATAACCCGATCAGCTGTCATTTGTTAGGGCGGCTTTATACAGTTGATGGCAAACAGCTACAGCAGCAATACAAAGGCTTTCTGAGCGATTTTCATAGCTGGGATCAAAAAGAACATGCAGATGAATGGATGCTGTTTGAACAAAACATAGGGCCATCGCTAAGCATAGACGAAACAGCATTGAGCAATGGTGAACTCTATACCATTATCACCAATAAGGAAGCTAAAGGTGGCAAGAAGGCAATTGTAGCTATGCTAAGGGGCACACAAACGGAGCAGATCATAAAAGTTATCGAACGCATACCGCTGCGTAAAAGGAATAAGGTAAAAGAAGTGACGATGGATATGGCGGCAAACATGATCAAAGCTATCCGCAGGTGTTTTAGCAATGCGAGCCGTGTGATCGACAGGTTCCATGTGCAAAAATTAGCATATGATGCACTACAGGAAGCTCGTATAAAATATCGGTGGGAAGCGCTGGATGCAGAAAGCAGGGCAATTGAACAAGCCAGGCAAAATAAGCAATCTTATCAGCCTGAGCTATTCAGCAATGGCGATACACTAAAACAATTGCTTGCCAGAAGCCGCTACCTGTTGTTTAAGCATCAGTCCAGGTGGACTGCCGCACAAAAGAAAGAGCCGATCTGCTTTTTCCACGATACCCGGAACTGCTCAAAGCTTATAAACTGGCTATAGGATTGGGTAATATATTCACCATCTGCAAAAGCAAGCAAATCGACTTTAAAAGATTAGCGCTATGGTATAATCATGTGGAGAATGCCGCAATTGATGCATTTAAGACCGTCGCAAGATCTGTTCATCAACATTATGAATCTATCCTGAATTTCTTTGATAACAGGAGCACAAATACCTCTGCCGAATCTTTTAATGCGAAAATAAAAGCTTTCAGAGCTACTTCAAGAGGTGTTAGGGATACTACTTTCTTCTTATTCAGATTAGCTAAAATCTATGCTTAACCTCTTAATCCCACAACTTTTCTGCTTGATCCAGAAAATCTATGCTTAACCTTTTAATCCCACAACTTTTCTGCTTGATCCGTAATCCTACAGGTCACCAGAATGCTTATAAGTCGCTGTAATTGAGCTTGCTCATTATTTAAACATCTTGATTTCAGTAGGATATGTAACTAATTTTATTCACTTAAAAGCTTCAGCGATGAACAAATCTTTTAACCAGCTCTTTTACGTAAAGAGATCAAAAACAAATGCCGAAGGCCTCGCCACATTTACCTGCGTATTACTACCACCGGGCACTTTAGATTGGCGAAGAGGGGTCAATATCACTGGTATATCCAAATTACCGCCTGAAACCGTCATTTTTCAGGGCGCAAAAAAGAACTTAATTGCAGTACATTTCAGTCTTTTTTGCGCCATTATTTTAAGGATTAATTATTTGTTTTCAATACATTAACCCATAAATGCGCCGAAATTAAAAACTAATTTCAGGTAGCCGGATTGGTGTTCCAAAGCGTGCATCCGTAAGGATTAAAAAGGATAAGAATAGATCAGAGTAAAATAAAAACCTATGAAACAGCAACTTAGATGATTTCATAATCTAAAAAAATCACATTTTGTGCAACTAACTGTGCATTCCCGAATCACTTTTTGGATGATTAGAAGCAATTAGTGGATCTATGTGCTTGAAATGAAGTTTTGATAAGAAAACCGACTGTACGCTTTCCGAACCAACACTAACGAGCTCTATCGAATGTGGTCTTCCAAGAACGTTCGCCGCCAAATGAGGTTGATTTTGCATTGGCCTGAACAGAAATAGATTTGCCATCATTGCTCAACTTCCAAACCTCTGTTAGGTTAACAAATTCTTGTTTTTGAGCAATCATCAGGTGCACAATTGAGTTAATAGTCATAGTTTGTCCATCAGCTGACAACTTTACGGTAAACTTCTTTCCTCTTCCAGGGGCATAATCAATTTCGCTTGTTTTACCGTCGAAGACAAGTTTCTCCTGGCTGGTAACAGTCGCTGCGCCAGGAAACGAGCTTGACACTTCTATGGTTAGAAAATTTACCTGCTCTGCTATTTTCATTGTTTTAGCTAGCATACGATCACCTGAGTTATATAAGCAAACAATATTTCCGCCCATACTTATCGACTCTTTGGATTTCCATTCGCCCGAAAAGTCAGCGCGATGAGTGCCGTTTTTTTGCTGAGCCTGTGCGGGGAAATAAATTAATACAACCAGTATGATAGCCAGACTGTACAAAACATTTCTTTTATTTTTCATGTCCCGTTAGAATTGATTCAGCAAATCTACTTTGATATCTTTCAGCGCAACGAATTTGGATTGTAAAGAAAAATGTAAATTTTGTAAATAATATCTTGATAATATGCACTTTAGCTAAAATCCTTTCCATCGGATGCATCGGAAATGGCAAATGAATGCTAAAAAATAAAAACTCGACTGAAAGGCTGGAGTAACTTAAAGGGTTGCACCCATCGGGGTTGGGCGCCAGAAACCATCGCCTTACTTATTAGTGACAACGGCAAAGGGCTGCCTCCTGATTTTAATTTAACCGAGATGTCATCGTTAGGGATGGAGATGATGAAGGCGCTTAGTAAGCAATTGGGAGGTAGTTTTGAAATAACAAGCAACTCTGGCGTAACAGTATTGGTAATATTTAAAGTTGAAAACCAGATGAGGAGAGCGTCTTGCCAATAAGTCGATCCAGTTTTTAAAGCGATTTCATCCCATTTAAAAGTGTTAAAAGCGGACTAAGGGTTTCGATTGAGATCCCCTCCGGCTCCACCGCGGAACTCCGCCAAATTTTGACTACGCTGCTCCCAAAAAGCAGCTTTTTACTTACATAAAGCGCGTGTTCTTTTTGAGACCCTTTTTTACAGGTGCAGCATGCAGTACATTCCTTGTCCGGGAATTGTGCTTCAGGGTATTCATGGCAGCTGTTGCAATACTTTAACGAGAGCGATTTACGGTCGTTTTTTTCTGCTGATTGCCCTGTTCCTAACGCGCCGCAGCCAAATTGGGAAGCGCAACCAATTGCGCCAATCAGTGATTAGAAATAGTAATTATCAAGATATGGTAATCCGACAGCATTAGTTCTGAATGAGTTAGCAAGATCTAAAACAGGCTGAAAAAGCCCGCAGCAACCCAAATGGGCTCTTGTACGGATAATTAATTACCCTCTTTGCTGTCGTAAATGGCAGTTACTATAAATTGATTTACTGCGACGGCTGGTATCGTAATTGTGCTTGTTCTGCTCAATCTTGCTATATTGATGCCCAAAAACTTTCCGGTGATATCAAATACGGGCCCTCCGCATTCCCCAGGCTTTATTCTTGCATCATGAACGAATACGTTCCCGAACCCATCTTTTCGAATGCTTTTTCCACCTGTGAAATGGTCGGCCGGATGATTGGTAATTTTTTGGGGTGGATATTTTAGGGCGACTTTTTTTATCATCTTTTCTCCCATATGACTGATTGCCATTAAAGTAGTATCGCCGGCGCGGAATTTTTGAAGTGCTTTAAACATATCCAGATCGTCATTTACAGTTTTGTCGTCAATTGCTAAAAGCTCATCGCCGGTTGTTAGCCCGGCAGCCTCAGCCGCGCTGTTGGGCTGAATAAAAGTAAATAATAACGCCTGTCCCTTTTGCCGGGCAACAGCTCCCAAATAGCCGTAGCTGGTTATTTTTGGCAGGCTTACGCCAATGCTCCCCAAAACGCTGCTACAATAGTGAGAATCAGCGCGAACAGAAATCAAAAAACTGCCCAAATCGTTATTGCTAAGTGTATCTGCCAGCAACATTCGAAGTTTGATACCTTCCTTCCCTAACTTTGAAATGGGCAATAATATCACAAGGTCATTAATTCTGTCTCGTCTGATAATATTTGCCTTAACAGTCTTGCCGCCCGATAGTGTGATAAAAGGATCCTCGCCAATCATTGAACTTTTAGTCAAAACGACATCTGAATTTTTGAAGGCAGCTTTTACGTTGACATCATCTAAAGAAAAAATAGTCCCCGCTATAGTCTGTTCCTTACCATCAATAACACTCTTAATATTTACACAAGTTGTTTTAAAACGCTTGTCCACACTTTTAAAATACTTATCTGGATTTTCAGCTATCGGAAAATTATTGGCCGGCCGATTTTTTGAAATTACATTTGTATCCAAAGGCAGGGAAGTATAATTCTCTAAACGGGTTAGTGCTGTATAATATTTACGATAGGTATCTACGGGGATTTCATAATTAATATCCTCCGACTGTTCGATGCCGCTATGGATTCCGATCAAACGGCCAGACAGATCAAACAGGGGGCCGCCTGAATCTCCGGGTTCCATCACACAAGTTGATTCCATAAAACCATACCTGTTATTTAAATTGGTGATATGTCCAAATCTTACATCGGGCTTGCGTTGTTCCAGGCTTTCCGGATAAGCAATGCTAATACATGGCTGATTGATTTTGATATCTGAATACCAGCCCATTTCGACAAATGGCCAGTCCCCTTTTTGGATTATCTTGAGCATGGCAGCATCCGGCAGCATAAATGTTGGCGGAATGGTAATACGGCCCAAACCACGGGCCAGGCACATTTTCCCATCGGGAAATATTACCTGGTAGGTTTTGCCGGGCGTTACCACATGTGCTGCGCTTAGGATCTCTCCTGCTTTGGAGACTACAACACCACTAAACTGCGCACTCATCCGGCTATACTGCAAAGTATCATATTCCCACATCAATACACTGGCAGCATAACCTTTTTTTATCGCAGCTTTTATATTGTCCTGTAGTTGCGTAGCTCCGGGCTTTTGTATCCGCTTATCAACATTCTGCGCATTAATAGCCTGCAGGTTCCATAAGCACTGCAGGAAAAAAAATAATAAAAACCGTTTTGTCATTATACATTATAATTGAACCGTAGCGTTGTCCAAACGCTGCTGTTTGGGCTACCTGCCGATGTAAAAAGAGCCGGTATTAAAACCGGCTCTCCGGAAATTAAACTAAAAACTGATGGAAAACGTCCTACCGGGACTGTCTTTACGATAGCCAATGCTATCCTTTTATAATTTCTTAACTGTTAAAGATCTTTTTGAGCTGTATATCGATATCAGACGCAGTGGGATTTATTAAAATCACATTCCCCTCAGCATTAAGCACAATTGCAAAGGGTACCGACTGGATACCTAAAGCATTCATCATCACTGATGCATCTTTGCCATCCTCATATTTATCTATTCCCTGTTGCCAGGGCATCGCTTCTTTAAGCATGGCGTTTTTCCAGGCTTTATTGTTTTGATCAATTGAAATACTAACTATCTCGAATCCTTTAGCATGGTATTGTTTATATAACTCCTTAAGGTGCGGAATAGCCGCCCTGCACGGCATACACCACGAGGCCCAGAAGTCAACCAATACCACTTTACCTTTAACCGATGACAATTTGATGGATTTACCACCGGCAGTTTGTAACTCAAAAGCCGGCAATCGTTTCCCAACTATTAAATTTTGATTTGCTGTAACAGTATCCTGTTTTTTTAATGATGAAGCTTTTCCCTCCGCCTTCCATCCGGTGCTTAGGGCAAGCGCTACGGGTATTACCAACAACAACCTTTTAAAGTTTATTTTCATTGGGCTGGATTATAAAACCTGTATTTCAATTATTTTTCTTTTTGGCGGGAAACACTTGTTATTATCACAAACCTGGTAGTAAAGCCCGCATTTGATTACCATGCCGCGTTTTAATGAAGCCGCGCTTATTTCCGTTTTAAATGTTGCTTTGTCCTCCCAAACAAACATGCCTTCGCCACCGACAAATGGAACACCGGCCGATGCTTGCCACTCGCCGCTTGTTACACCTTCGGGCAACTCAATAATGGGTTGTGTAGTAATAAAAGGGCTGTCTTTAGGTACATAAGCGTAAATATGCCAGCCTTGCAAGATTTCCGCTTTAACAACTACCTGTTTTTTACCATTTGCTTCATCAACCAACGTGGCGCTCACTACCACCGGATCGGCACGGGTTGGTGTTGTTACGCCGTTTGCAGTTTTAATGTCGCCGGTTGATGCGGGTGCTATTGCCGCCGTTTCTGTTTTATAGGTATTCACCATAAACTTAAAACCTCCGGCTTCGGTATAATAAAGGTTCGGTTTGTTTTTGGTTAACCAAATGCGCCATTCTTTGGCAGATGTGAATTTTTCGGTGGTATATCTTTCCAATACCCTTTGGGCCAGGGCAGGCTCCTCTCCTTTCTCAAGCATGCTGATACATTTTTCAAGCAGCTCAATTTTACGGTTGGAGATCCCCAGTTTCTTTGCATCCTCATCCACCTGTAACGAGTAAGCATCAACCGGATAAAAATACTCGAGGTTATCCCGATAGTACTTATGATAGGCCTCTACGTCAGTACCAAAAGCATCATACATGCCGCTGCCGGTCCAGCTTTTAAGGTATTCATCAAAACTTTGTACATCATCGGATACCGGCATCTTTAAAAACGCCTCGTTACCTTTACCAATGTCCTCGCCTTTGGCTTTACGGTCTTTAAGTTCCTGCTGCATTTTTAGCAAGCGTGCGTTGCCTTCTTTCCGGGCTATCAGCGTTTTTTGGTATAAAGCTTTATCGCTACGGTAAATCATTTCATTTACCCACTCACGGTTTTCAATCTGTACTTTTTTCATGATGGGCGCCTGGTGATCAAACTTTTTGATGTAGCAAACTGTGTTCACAAATACATCTTTAGCTTCATCGGTCATATGATTTGGCGAAGCAGAAAAGCCCCACATAAAATAATTACCCTGACGACCTAACGCTACTGCTTCAGCATTTTTTAAGCAAACACCGCCACTTATAGCTTCGGCATCCGGCGAATCATTAAATCCCTCGCCATGTGCCACCATGCCGATAATGTATTTTTCCTTAGCTGTAGGATCCTCTTTAATCACCTTCCACATAGGCAGTTCCTTCGGGGTAGTTGCTCCCTGAAAGCCGTTAAAAAAAGAACCCGGCGTAGGCCTGTTAACTAAAGTTAACTTCACTTTTACAGGTGTACTAAATATGGCATGACTGGTTTTGATGTTCAGCGCATCGTCTTCCAAACACTGACAATACCAATCAAACTTAAGTCCTATCGGCATGCCCACATCGGGAGCCAGCTGATGCATCAAAATAATAGGCCTGTCAAAATTGGCAGGTAATTTTATCGGCCCCGCATCGGCAATTGTTACGTCGACATTGGCAGACATCGAAGCATCGTAATCCCTCACATCCACAACTTCAACTTTGTCAAAACGCGTTTCTAAAAAAGCCTTAAAATCGGCCATACGGGTTTTCCAGGCCTCATCTACCGCGCCTACTGCTGTGCTGTAGTATGTAATATGTTCGGGCTTAGGTTTTGCCGGATCATATCCTACATATAAAACATGGAGTGCTATTTTGCCCGCTCCGTGTTTTATGACGTTACCCAAAGAGGCTACGCTAAACATAACACAAAGCAGAAAAGCCGAAGTGATCTTTTTCATACCTGCTTAATTAAAAAGTTCGGCAAGTTTATGATTGAGGTCTTCCCCGCGCAGATTTGTGCTAATAAGTTTGCCGTCGCGGTCTACCAGGAATGTAGCAGGTATAGCCGAAACGCCATAAAGACGGGCAACGCTGTTGTTGTTGCCATTCAAGTCGCTAACCTGCGGCCATGTCATACCCTCCTGTTGCAGTGCTTTCAGCCATTTGTCACGGCTATTGTCAAGCGATACCGAAAGGATTTCGAACCCTTTATCCTTGTACATTTTATACTGACTTAACAGATTTGGGATTTCCTGACGACAAGGTGAACACCAACTTGCCCAAAAATCGACCAAAACGATTTTACCTTTATAATCGGCTAACGATAAGCGTTTGCCGGCAGGGTTGACCTGAGTAAAAACCGGCGCCGGGCCACCTATTTTTAAACGGTAATGTGCATCAATAAATTCTTTGATAGTTTTACCATTATCAGTTGCCTGGATTGCCGGACTGAAAGTTTTGAACACCTGTTCGGCTACTGTAACCGTTTTTTCATTAGATGCAGTGCCGAACAGAGCTACCGGTGCAAAGAACGAATCGGGGTGCGTTTTGGCAAAATCGAGATTTTTGCGCTGAAAATCGGCAATCATTTTATAGTGATGGCGGGCAACCGAGTTGGTAAATGCGGTATCATTCACCAACTCGGGCGCTGCCGCAATTTCAGCATTAGAAATATGATCGATGTCCCATGGCATCGGTCCTACAGCTTTAACATAAGCCGAATATTCATCATATGTTTTGGATCCGCTCATCTGGGCGTTTGCCAGGGAATCTTTAGAAACTATATTAAGCGTTTCATTAGAAAAATTAAAGTAGAGAATATCGCCGCCATGGGTGGCAATTTCCCGGCCGGCGCCTTTATGATCAAGTGCAAGGCGTACAGAACTGTATGGGTTCATCCTACCTGTGAAATGAAAAGCGCCGTTAACTAATGTGGTCGAATCTTCATGCCCCTTGCCGTCTGTCATAAAGCTTAAATAAACTTTCTGACCGTTGAGATTGCCAATCTGCCCATTAATAGCGAACTGGTTAGTTTGGCCGGCGGCGTTCAACGCAGCCATGCTCAAAATTAAGTTTAGTAGTTTTTTCATTTCTTTATATGTTATACATCGAGTCGACAGGTTACGTTATACTTTTCAAGGATGAAACGCTCTTGTTAATGTCATGACTGCGGCCAGCAACACAAAAATCATTCATGCTGTTGGTTAATCTTTTATATGGTTTTGATTAGTTAGTTTTTTATCTGCTCACAATGTCAATCGGTTCGCCCGGTATACCGGTTATTGTTTTGGTGATATTACCGGTTTTAGAAACACTTACGTCAAGCGTATAAACTGCCCCATCTGCGCCAACAGTAAGGGTGTTGTCATCCAAACTGATCTTCATCATGGATACCTTTTTACCGCCAAAGTCTGCGTCGAGCTGTCTTATATCTTCATTAATTGGGTTATAGCGGTAAATTTTCCCTTTTGATGAAAAATAAAACACATTTAAGCTATTCACCACCCATTTGGTATTATCATCAATTAAGGCGCTGCCTTTGAATGTGCGTTTGCCCAGCCCTTTAAATGTCCGGTCATCCCCCATAGGGTAGCTAAAACTTAGTTCGGTTATTGTACCTGTCGCTGTTTTAAAGAAAGCATAGGAAGGGCCACCTTCTGTAGGTTTCATGAACAACAAATTATCGTATCCTACATTTTTAGGGTCAAAGCCAGTGCTTGCGGTATCAATTTGGTAATTGGTGCCAGAGTAAGTACCATCGGCCCCGAAGGTAATAAAGGCTTTTCCTTTAAGATTGTAACCGATAAAAAACGAGCTTCCATGTGTAAAATATTTAGACATGGTGTAATCGCCGCCCTGTTCGTTGGCAAATTTGCCGTAGTCATCAGCAAATGGCGCTGTTGAGGATACACCTACATATAGCTTAGCATTGATAACTCCCGTTGGCACTGTCCCCATTTGTACAGGGCCTAAAAATGGCTCCAGGTAACCTGTATTGATAACAGCCGGCGGCGAGAAGAATTGCGCTGCAAAATCTGTTCGTTTTAATAAGGTACTGGCGTCAAGCACCACTCCGCTTTTATTAGGATCGTTGCTTAGCACCCAATATTCCTCTTTGGTATTGGGTTGATAAGGCAGTGGTTTTGAATAGTACAACTGAACCGGATTGATAGGCAAATCGCCTTTATTAAGTGATTTATAAATATCGCCCAACACTGTTTTATCCGGTTTTACGAATGATAATTTGGTAACCCCATTATCGTTACTCAACACCAAAATACCTGCCGAGAACTGCGTCGTACCTGTAATTTTGAAAGGGAACGTATAAAATAATCCATTCCGTTTGTCGGTAATGGTGAGTTTACATGCGCGGTCGCCGGGGCCTAAATTGTAGACCATTTTCAGAGGGTAGCCTTTGTAAACTGCTTCCCGCAGTTCTTCTTGTACGGTGATGTGCCATTCAAAATCAAGATCCTTTAAGGGATCCGCACCGGCCAAAGTAACCTTGGGGTTTATGGTGAGCGTATCGCCGAGCAGGGCTGCAAATGTGGCGTTATTAATGCCGGTAACTACCGGCTCTGAAGGTGGCGAGTATACATAATTGCCGAGGTCTTTTTTACATGAAGTATAAAATACCGTTATGAGCGCCAATATAGCTATCGATTTAAATTTCATGACCTAAGTGTTTAATTGATAATAACCTGCTGACCATTTTCATCAACAAAAAAGTACTTGCCTGCCTGCGCATAATACTTGAGGTAAAACTTCTTACCGGGCGAAGAAGAACTATAAAAATCATAATCGTTGCTTCCATCGGCCCTTTTGGTAAGTATGTAGCCTTTTTCGGGATATCGCGCTACCCAGGCAAAAGGGTCATTAATAAAGGTCCTCACGTTATCTATATAATACAGTGTGCGCGGAATCTGCAGATAAGCGTTCGGTTTTGACATATCAACCAAATCGGTAGTACCCGAAGAGATCAGGAACAATTGGTGTTTTATCCTGCTGTAAGAACCCAGATTACCCATCCAGTAAATCCACCAGGCCGGTTGTTCCAGCCGCGACGAGTAAAGGATCGACTTTTCCCGCAATGCCGCCGGGAGCGATGAGTTAAAATCCTGCCCACCCGAAACAAGAATGGTAAGCATTACTGATTGATTTGCAAGTTCCGGATCACTGTTCTTGATGATCACGGGCATTTTTACCGTGCCCGAATCAGCAGGCATTGTGTACGATGGCTTAAGCGCTTCATAGTGCAATCCTGCTTTGGCGGTGGTAGCCGTGTCAACTACGGTTATTACAAACTTCCTTTCACTTTTTGTCCTTTGCCCCGAAATGATTATCGGTATCCAAATAGTGTCCTGTGCCAGGGTAGGATTATAGGCAAAGGAATAGGTTAATATCGAAGTATCCTGGTTGCCATCTTTATCCTTGTAATTCAGGTAAATGTTATCCCTGGAGCCATACGTAAGTAATTGGTCTTTTTTGCAGCTAAAAAGAGCCGCTATGACCACTAAAACATAAAATATATTTCTTTTCATTGTTATAAATGGTATGGGATCAATTATTGTAAGCTGTTTCGTCGTCGGGAACCGGGAACACGTAAATACTGTTTGATGCCGGATAGATCTGGCCGCTGGCCGCCACTATATCAAGGTTCAGCCGCTTATACATATAAAATATCTGGCTCTCGCCGTAAAACTCTTTACGGGCTTCTTTAACCAACTCATTCATAAAGGCTGATCTGCCTAAAGTATTCGGCAACAAGTCAATGATACCTCTATGGGTACGAACAGTATTTAAGTACTCAATGGCTTTTGTTGGATTGGTATCATAACTTGCCTCTGCGGCTATATAATATGCTTCCGTTAAACGGAAAGCCGGCGCCATTAGCGGATGCAGGTTTACCTGCGGCGAACTGTTAACTAAATATTTTACCAGGTAACTGCGGTTTGGGGTAACATCTGTAGCTGTAAAAAACCATTGCCTGTAGCGCCAGTCCTCTGCACCAACGGTGCTTTTTTCATAGATGTTATCTAACTGCAGCGGGGTTGGCTGATACTGCGCAACGTTGGCCGCACTGAACAAGGTAACGAGTGCATTGTTTTCATTAGCCTGGGGAGCGTACCAGCCAAATACCAACTCGTTGTAAAATACCCTGTCTTTTTGCTCAACGTTATTGTTAAAAGCGTCATCTTTTTGTGTCCAGGGGAATTTATTAGCAGTTATTACATCATTGGCATTGGAGAGTGCGTTCTGGTAGTCATTTTTATACAAGTAAACCCTTGCAAGTTCACCGCATACGGCATAATAGTTAATCCTGTGCCTGCGGTTTTGCAAAAACAGGGTATTACTTGTGGTTTCTGTTTGTTTGCGCCCTGTATAACCACCAGGGTAGGTTTTGTTAGGATATCCAACTATGTAGCCCGGAGAAAGAATAGGATCAGTAGTACTCAGCAGCGCACGTGCATTACGCAGATCAACTATAGCGTTGTTAATTACCTCACCTACTGATGAAAACGGTGTACTTTTAATACTTACAGTAGTTACATAAGGTATGCCTTTAGCATTTGGGTTAGATTTATATGAAGGCCCAAACATGCGTAAAAGATCAAAATGCAGGTACGCGCGCAGGGCAAGTGCCTCGCCTTTAATGATGGCATAGTTATTACCCGAAAATACGGCCTTTTGCTTATCTATTACCTGCAGTATCTCATTGCAGTTACCTATAGCATTGTACACCGACGACCAGATCTGGCTATTTTTATCCTTTAAAATGTTTTGGCTATACTGAAAAGAAGCGATCTTCTGAAAATCGGTATTGGAGAACGTATAGTTCTGCGCCATGATATCCAGGTTGCTGAACGTAAGGTTTCCTGCATACAGGTCTGCCTTTGTACACCTGGAATAAACACCATTTAAAGCCTCTTCAAAACCATCTTCGGTATTAAACAACTGCTCTTTATCTACATCAGATTCCGGCTGTACATCCAAAAACTTTTTACATGATGTAAACATCAGCAAGGGGATTATAAAAATTAAATATCTTTTCATGGTTATGTGTTAAAATGAACCCAATAATGAAAATGTTAAGCTGCGGGCGAAGGGATAATAGATACCCCGTTCTGCCTGAATAGTTGAAGCCCTGAAAATATCGTTTGCTGTGGCTGCCAGCCTCAGATTTTGAAGTCCCAAACGGCGAATAGCATTTGGCTTAAAATCATATGACAGGTAAAGTGACTGCAGCTCAATCAGGTTATCTTTTTGTATAAACCGTGATGATACATAGGTATCGGTGAGGTCGGTAATGTTTTTGAAAAACGTGTGGTCGCCCGGCTGTTTCCACCTTTGCTCCAGTACGCGGCTATCAACGTTAAAGCGAGGGTCGGCATTTTCAACCCTGTCAATAAGGGTTTGGTTAAAAGCCTGGCCACCAAAACGGTAATGAAAGCTAAAACTCAGCATAAACCTTTTGTATGATACCGTGCTGCCAAAAAATCCTTCGGCTTTTGGCGTAGTATTACCTACCTCCTGCACATCCTTAACATCCCACACATAGGTTAGGGTACCATCTTTTTTTACCAGGATCTCTTTGCCGTTTTCAGGATCAATACCCAATGACTTAACCGCGTAAATGGTGTTCAATGATTTACCTTCAACATACCGGGTTAGCGGGGTTGAAAAAGCGTTGTTGTCCTTGTTGGTCTGGAAGTTATCGATGTTATTATTAAAGGCTTTAAGTGCATCAGATATGCTCACTATTTTGTTAACGTTATGAGCAAGGTTACCGGTCAGGTTAATGTTCCAGTCGGAGGTGTGGAAAACCTGTGCTACGAGGTAGAGCTCATAACCTTTGTTTGACATATCACCAAGGTTATCTTTATAGGTATTGAAGCCGGTTGACGGCGCAAGGTTAATATCGGTGATCAATCCCTTGGTAAGTTTGTAGTAGTATCTTGGCGAGATGACGATCCTGTCTTTAAACAAACCGATGTCCATACCTACATCGGTTGTGCGGGTTTTTTGCCACTCCAGGTTGCTGTTACCATAGCCTAATATAGTAGCGCCAATACCTGTGGAATACCAGTGTTGTGTATCATACAGGTAGATTGAACGTGATTGGTACGCCGGGAAGCTGATAGAACCAAGGGTAGCAATACTTCCCTTAAGACGCAACTGGCTTATTACATTTGAACCCCGAAAGAAGCTTTCCTTATGAATGTTCCAACCAATCCCTAACGAGCCGAAAGGAGCATAACGTCTGTCGGCGCCAAAAGCCGATGAACCATCAACCCTTACGGATGCATCTAAGAGATATTTGTTTTGGAACGCGTAGTTACCCGAAAAGAAAGCGCCGGCCGTTCTTGACCTGGTTACATCGCCATAAGGGCCTGAGTTTTCTTTATAAATGCGGGCAAAACCTATATTGGTGAACCTATCGTTTGAAAAACCCTGGGCCGAAAATGATTTAACATCAGCCTTTGAGGCTAAAATATTGGCACCTAACACAAGGTTGAAATAATGATCGCCCAGTTGCTTGTTATAGCCGATGGTTACGTTACCGTCGAGGTTAAGGCTAGCATTGGTACCATAATCGTAGGTTCCTTTGTTATTCGCCTGATCGGCGGCAAAATTGTAAAAAACACTGCTTAACGGTGATACATATTTATCAGATGTTGTATTGGTTTTATTTACGCTCATTAATGCCCTTAAACGCAAACTTTTTGATAATTTATAATCGACTGAAAACGACTCCAGGATCTCGGTATATGCCAATTTATCAAAGCTGCTCAGGCTGGCTTCATACAAGGGATTAAATACGTTTTCGGTAATGTATTGATCTTTTCCCTCACGAAAAGTATTTACACGCCAGTTGGCAAGTTCCTGCACCAATCTGCCTGTGCTGTCCCTTATCGGGAAATATGGGTTGGCATTTACATAGGTCGAAAAATCGCCATAAGGAGAATTAGCCTGGTTAACCTGCGTAATGGTCAAATCATTCCTGATGATAAGTTTTGAGCTTGGGTTATAGGTGAAATTAACACCTCCGCTATACCGCGTATTGTCCGAGCCTTTCATAACACCAGGCTGTGTCTGGTAACGCAGATCGATACCATACCGGAACGACTGATCGCCGCCCTGCGCGTATACCGAATGTTTTTGCTGATAGGCATTTCTTAAAGGTTGCGACAGCCAATAAGTATTAACGCCACTTGCAACATTTTTCAGGCGCGTGAACAACTGGGCGTCAAGCTTATCTTGTTGGGTATCACCACTTGTGGATGTTTGGGTATCATATAAACCAACCAATTGTTCATAAGCTACCTTTTGTTTTGCGTTAAGCACATGATAATCTGACAGATCCGGGCCATTAAAAGTAAGCTCATAATTGTATAATAACTGCAACTTTCCGGCAACCGGGGCTTTGGTAGTAATAACCATTACACCATTGGCGGCCCTTGAACCATAAACCGCGGTAGCGGCACCATCTTTCAACAAGGTTACCGATTCGATACGGTTAATATCAAGGTCAGCTACTTTTTGAAGCGATACTTCAAAGCCATCAAGGATAAAGGCCGGCAGGTTATAATTGCTTGAAAGGTTATTGCGGTCAAGTATTTTATCATTGATGGAAGGGATAGCCGTGGCGCCCCTTACGTTTATCTTTGGCAGCTTGTTTGGATCCGAACCGATAAAGTTATTATCAAGTACTTTAAACGACGGATCAAACGAGGCTATACTTTTGATCACGTTTTGCGGATTATTACGCTTCAGATCTGCACCGCTTACCGTGATGGCGTTACCGGTATAATTATCTTTTTTAATAACCTGGTAACCGGTTACCACAATGTCTTTAATGTTATTAATATCAGGCAAAAGCCTCACTACAATCGATTGCCCAGCTACCACTTTAACTTCCGCCGATTTGTAGCCCATAAATGAGAATATTAATGTTTGCCCTACATCTGTCTGTACATTAAACTCCCCCTTGTCGTTGGTTTGGCCTATTACTCCTCTGCCTCCTTTAACAGCAATATTTACACCTGGCAAGGTGGTTTTACTTACCGAATCCAACACACGGCCACTCACCGAAATTTTGCTCATCGGCGCAGCCGGAGCCGGACGGGGTTCGGGTATTTTATTTTGAATTACGATGGTTTTAGAAACAATGGTAAAACTCAGATCAAAATCTTTAAGACACGTGTTAAGCACATCAACAAGCGGCGCGTCATGAAAATTGGCATCCACTGTTTTGCCTTTTATATTTACTTTTTCGCTGTAAAAAAGCAAATAGCCTGTTTGTTGTTTTATATCCTTAAAAACCGATTCGAGACTCCTGTTTTTACCGGATATGGTTACCGTTTGAGAATAACTTGCAGCGGATAAGTGCAACACGCCAACAAGCAACAGTATAGTGGTGAGTTTCAATACTAATAAGAATTTGCACTTTACCCCCCGTATTGCGCATACGGCGTTGTAAAGAAAAGTTAATTTCATATTTTTGAATAAGATTGGGTTAATAAAATGCAGCCCAGGGCTTCGACATCTTGTGCTGCCTGACCTATTTTAAACCGGAAGCGGTGAGAGGCTTCCGGTTAATTTTTGGTCTGTTGATATGGGATTGATCTGAGATTTATCGTAGTTGTTTATCCATTAAGTTTTGTTTTAGTGATTAGCATTTAGTTTGTTTAGTTGTAAGTATAAAGTTTAAGTTAAATATCATTTACTGTAGGATACCTTCACTGTTTTGCCCTCCACCGCAAATTTCATGTTATTAAGCTCCAGGATCCTGAAAACATCGGCGAGGTTGCTGCTCCTTGAAATTTCACCGAAAAATTTCTCTGTTGGCATATCGCCATCATAAACCACATCAATATCATACCAGCGGCTTACCTGGCGCATAACCTCGCGGATATCCTCATCTGCAAATGAGAATATGCCGTTTTTCCAGGCTACTTCTTTGTCAAGGTTCACTTGTTGTTTACTTATCGTACCGTTACCAGTACGGCTTATTACAGCCTGCTCACCGGGAACAATAAGTATTGAGTTTGTTGCCGATGTTACCTTTACCGAACCCTCCAACAGGGTGGTTTTAACCAAAGCTTCATCGCCGTAAGTATTGATATTAAAATGCGTGCCGAGCACCTCAATAGTTTGCAATGCCGATTTTACCCTGAATGGCATTGCTTTATTTTTTGTTACTTCAAAGTAGCCTTCGCCATTGAGCGTTACCTCACGTTCCGCTCCCTTAAACACGGTTGGATAAGTTATTGACGATGCCGCGTTAAGCCACACGTTAGTGCCGTCGGGCAGGATGACCTTGTACTGCCCGCCGTTAGGGGTGGTAACCATATTTTGAACGGCTTGATTCTGCCCGGTCGCCTCGGCCTGGTAAACGATCTGCCCATCGGCCGTTTTGGTAATTTTAACCCCGGCTTGTTTAGCTATTTGTCCGTTGGCAGCATCATCAAGCGATATGGTTGTGCCGTTGGCCAAAGTAAGCGTAGCCTTGTTGGTACCAGGTACTATGCCTTTGTAAGAGTTTGCGGCCAAATTATCGGCCTTATACCGGTTACGAATAAAAAAGTAAGCACCAACCGAAATAAACAACAGAATTGAGGCGGCCACGGCATATCTGGTCCAACCCGATCTTAAAGGCATGGTAACCGGCTTTTTTTCGTATTGCGCTATCCTCTCATCAACCTTTGCTTTAATAGCATCTTTCAGATACAGGTAGTCGGCCTCATTTTCATCAGTAATGAGGTCATCGTTCAAATCAAACAGGTTATAGTACGATTCCAGGAATTTAATTTCTTCCTGGGTAGCCTCGCCACGTTTGTATTTTGTTAGTATTTGTATAAAATATTGCTTGTTCGCCTCGTCCATTTACATCCTTTATATATACATGAGTCGGCAAAATGAAAATAGCCCATGTTAATTGAAAATATTTTTAATGTTTTATTTAAAAATAATGCGCATTTAAAATCAAAATGATAAAATATTATCAACCAATCATCATAATTGATAAAAATAGCGCATCTTCATTAAAGAAAAAACGTTTTATCAACCTTTTTGATAAAAATAAAGCAATACATGGAGTAAGAAAAGTGATTTGCGAAGTATTGCAAGGGCCTTCCCCATTTGATTACGAACGGTTTTGGGGGAGATTTCCAGTTGATCGGCGATTTGCTGGCTTGAGAGGCCTTCATTAAAGCGCAAGTTGAATATAATACGCTGCTGGGGCGGTAAAGTATCTATAAGCTCATTGAAAGCTTTCAAAAATTCGTCATGAAGCACATTAGCATCGGCGCGACCAAGATGGCTTTCAATTTCATGGACTGTATCAGGCAAGGCCGCATAGCGCGATTCCTTTTCCATATATTTAAAAACGCCGTTGCGAGCGGCAACCAATAAATAAGCCGGCAGGTTCTCAATCGGCGACGTTGACGTGCGCACCCATAACTGCACAAATACGTCTTGAGCAATATCCTGAGCGCGTTCTATATCGTTAACCCGTTTGTATGCTGCATTATAAACCTGCTTCCAATATTTGGTATATAATGCATCAAAGGCAGGTTTGCTGCCTTCGCCAATAAGTTTCAGAAGTTTGGCATCGTCGTCTGACAAGTCAAGAGGGGCCATGCATTATTTTAATTTCCTATGTTGATCAGGTTAATTACACAAACATCATGGTGTTTTAATGCTCATTGTATATGTGTCAAATCCAAATATAGAAATTATCTGGCAAAATAAAATCTTATAAACGGGTTTAACCCCGATGGCAGAGAATTATCAGCTTAGCATGGCAAGAATGCTCCGATTAGCCTTAATCTGATGGCCGCTTTCTTAATTATTGTAATTTACACGGTTATTCATTTGTACTTGAATGCCACCTACAGAATAAGTTTAAGGTTTAAGGCTTAATGGCGTAACAGAATCCCGGTACAATATATCCTATAACATTTACTACATTTATACTTAAGACATCAAAATCTATGGATCTTATTATCAAAGTACTCATCGGCCTGGTAGCCTTTATCCATTGTTATATATTATGGTTGGAAATGTTTGCCTGGACAACCCGCGGCCCCAAGGCATTCAACAAATCATTGCAGGAACTGGAAAACAGCAAAGTTTTAGCGGCTAACCAGGGTTTATACAACGGATTTTTAGCAGCGGGTCTGATCTGGACATTCTTTATCAGCGACGCACAGTGGCATAACTACGTGGCCCTGTTTTTCCTGAGTTGTGTTGCCGTAGCTGGTATTTACGGGGCACTTACAGTAACCAAAAAGATCTTCTATATACAGGCCGTACCTGCAATACTAGTCATTGTATTAATCATGATGAGGTGAGCGCATTTATTAACCTTACGCAATCTTTTATCCGGGCCACAATGGAAAAACTATGAAGGGATTGGTCTCGCTATAGCTGGTTACAACAAACAATTCACGGTTTCGATTGCTGCCTGGATAAATACCAACAACGTGTCGACCTTACGACCAAACGTGGCATCACCCTCCAGGGCTTGTGATCCTATTGCTCAAAAGGTTGTGGGAAGCAGCGAATGGGCCCACATTAACAAATATTAGTACCGTTAGTATAAAGCTGTTTATAATACTCTTTTGCCATCCGGTTACTGTCAAAGCGAGGGAATATATCCTGCATACTGTGCCTAATTATTTCAATCCATTTATCCGGATGGTCGTAATACAGGGGAATGACTGTTTTTTGCAGCAAATTATACAAGTTATGCGCATCGGTTTCATCCTGTTGAAATTTATGTTCACTAATTTCAGTATTGGGTATAACAAAACCGTTCACGCCATCCACAACAAATTCCGGAAACCAGCCATCAGGAATCGAAACATTAATACATCCGTTCATTGCAGCCGACATCCCGCTCGTACCTGAAGCTTCGTGGGTGAGTCGCGGCGTGTTGAGCCAGACGTCTGCCCCTTGTTTAAGTAATCGTGATAAACGCAATTCATAACCGACTAAAATCGCGCAGTTTGGGTAATCCTTACATAAGTTTACGATCTTATTAAAACTGGCTATCGCATCATAATCCATTGGATAAGGCTTTCCTGCCCATATCATTTGGATCGGCATTTTATTGTTAGTTAGAAGTTGGTGAAAAAAGTCCATATCATGCAATAGCAATTCCGGCCTTTTGTACCCGGCGAACCTTTTCGCAAAAACAATGGTGAGCACTTCAGGATCGAGGAGAACACCGCATTGGTCCGCTACCTCGTCAAAAAGTGCACGCTTACCTGCCTTTTTCTTTTCCACCAGCTTTTGCATCTGATTAGTTTCCAATGCCGCATACATTTCCTTGTCTGCCCAATAAGAATAGCTCTGGGCATTGGTTATAGAAGTAAGTTCACAAATGCCATTATTTCCATTCCATATTCCTTGTAGCGTGTTTAAATGCATTTTCGACACAGCATTGGCTTTGCCAGAGAACCTAAACGCAGTTAAGGTATGATCCATAACGTCACCCTGACAACCCGCTATTTCCTTTATCTCATCTATTGGAATATCCCCCCAAAACGCCATTTTATTAAGCAGAAACAAATCGGACCGTTGGTTGCCGCCAGGTTCAGGTGTATGGTTAGTGAAAACCAGTCTTTTTTTTACTTCCTCAACGGATTGATATTTTTTATATAAATAAAATGCGATAGGCAGGGCATGTGATTCGTTCAGGTGATAAATATCCGGTTGGAAATTGATTGCTTCTAATAAGCGTGCCCCGCCTTCGCCCAGCAATATCGCAGCAGCAGTCCCCGTTTCAGGATTACTGTCATAAAGCTTATGTGAAATGGTTTTAGCCAAATAGTCATTCTCCGGCAGATCTGTTGTCAGGAAAAATACAGGAGCCGTTTTAAAAGTTTCAGGCTTCAGGTAAAATGCGGTAACCCAAACATCATGGCCGGATACCTTAATAGTAAATTTAATGCCGGTATCAATGAGGAAGTGATATATTTTTTCCTGGAAGAGTACCTCCATGGTTTCATCGCCCTTTCTTCCCTGGTTATAATACCCATATTTCCACAAGATTCCGATACCTATAACGTTCTGCCTGAGTTCATAGGCGCTCCTCATAAAAGAGCCTGCAAGATAGCCGAGGCCACCTGAGTAGGTTTTAAGGGGCTGATGGACGGCATATTCCATGCAAAGATAAGCGACCGGCATTTTGTATTCCGGGTTTATTGGGTAAGGATGCTGAAAGGAGAAGTTCATATGATTGAAAAAAAGATCCGTAGCTATTTTAAGGTTGACGGGTATATTAGTATTATAGACTATTTTAATTTCTGTTTTTCACAAGTCGTGATGAATATTTTTTCAAATGTTGGTGTTTATCTGCTAACCGGGAATGACACGGATCAGGATATTATATGACAGTACGCACAAGCCACTAAAATTCAAACGATGGATTAAGAGCCAAATTTGAAACCGGCCCGCAATTGACTTTAATAAGTAACCCCACTCCTACATCCTTTAAAACTGAAAGCCGCTTTTAATATTTCAGTTTACAACAATTCTTTCACAATGATGCCCTTTCCACGTAAGTACTTTCGTCATTCCCGTGTTTTCCAGTCTGAATATGAAAAAAGGACGAAATGCGGCTGCGAAGACCTTCGGGACCTCATTTTGAGCCGATCGCGCATATTAATAAATGATTAAAACTTAATAATCATATGATCTGCGTCAAAAACGATTGTTTATTAATTGTTACTTTTGTATAGTTTTGAAAAAGTTCACGGCCATATTGCTTTTAACAACCTTCCTGTTCTCAACAACTGAACTCCACCAGTTGCTGAAATTGCCTGTGGTTTTTGAACACTTTGCCGAACACCGGAAGGAAAACAACAGCATTTCATTCCTGCAATTTCTGGACATGCATTACATGCATGGCAGCCCGAGGGATAAAGACTACAGGGAGGATATGAAGCTGCCCTTCAAAACAGCAGATAATTGCACAGCAACGATATCACCCGTGCTGGTTCCTCAATTATTCCAGCCACTCGTCCCTCCCCTGGCATTCTCAACGAAAACGAAGTTACATGCCTTCGATCAGTCGTTTAACCACTCAACTTATTTATCCAGCATCTGGCAGCCGCCAAAATCCTAATTAGCAGTCATTTCTATGTTGTTTACAGCGCTTAGCCTGGCTATTCCTGCTATGCGCTGCTTTTTGAATTGCTAATTTTCAAGATCTTATTTTATGTTAAATCATATTATCGCTTTTTCCGTGCGGAATAAGCTGATCATAGGGCTTTTTATTATCGCCCTTATTGGCTATGGCAGCTATCAGTTTACCAGGCTGCCCATTGATGCCGTACCCGATATTACCAACAACCAGGTACAGGTTATCACCATCGCCCCATCATTCGGAGCTACAGATATCGAACGTTTGGTTACCTATCCAATAGAGCAGGCGAACAGCAATATTTCGGGCTTAAAAGAGATCCGAAGCTTTTCCAGGTTTGGCCTGTCGCTGGTTACCATTGTTTTTGACGACGCTACAGATGTTTACTGGGCGAGGCAGCAGGTTGCCGAACGTTTGCAAAAAGTGCAAAGCCAGATACCTGCCGGTATCGGCACACCCGAGCTTGGCCCGGTAAGCACCGGGCTGGGCGAAATTTACCAATACGTAGTGCGCCCTAAAAAGGGTTATGCCGATAGGTATAACGAAACCGAACTCCGTACTATACAGGACTGGATAGTTCGCCGCCAGTTACTCGGTGTCAAAGGCGTAGCCGAAGTGAGCAGCTTTGGCGGGAAGCTTAAACAGTATTCTATTGAAGTTGATCCTAATAAACTGCTTTCCCATAATATTACCATAACTGATGTTTTTAAGGCCCTGGAAAGTAACAACCAGAATACCGGCGGCGCCTATATTGAAAAAGGCCCAACGGTGGTGTATATCCGTAGCCAGGGACTGATTGGCAATATGGAAGATATCAATAATACGGTAATTAAAAATACTGCCGATGGCTCGCCGCTTTTTATTAAAGACGTGGCTGACGTTAAAATAGGCTATGCTACCCGTTATGGTGCGATGTGCTATAACGACGAAGGCGAAGTTGCGGGAGCCGTTGTCATGATGCTGAAAGGAGCCAACAGCAGCGAGGTGATTAAAAACGTAAAGGAACGTATAGCACAAATCCAGAAAACTATGCCAGAAGGCGCGGAGATTGAACCCTTCCTGGACCGTACCAAAATGGTGAACAACGCCATCGGTACTGTGGAGCGCAATCTGCTGGAGGGGGCGCTCATTGTGGTATTTGTACTGGTATTATTCCTTGGCAATTTTAGGGCAGGTTTGCTCGTTGCCTCTGTGATCCCGTTGTCGATGCTGTTTGCCATTATTATGATGAACCTTTTTGGTGTAAGCGGTAACCTAATGAGCCTTGGTGCGCTTGATTTCGGTTTGATCGTAGACGGGGCCGTAATTATTGTAGAAGCCGTAATGCATACCCTTAGCCATAGCAAACATTTTACATTAACTGACAAGATTGGGCAGAAAGAAATGGATCAGGAAGTGAACAGCTCTGCCAGCAAAATGATGAACAGCGCCGTTTTTGGCCAGATCATTATATTAGTAGTATACCTGCCGATCTTCACTTTGCAGGGAATCGAGGGTAAAATGTTTAAGCCTATGGCGCAAACCGTGGCGTTTGCGCTGTTGGGCGCTTTTATTTTATCACTCACTTACATCCCGATGATGAGCGCCGTCTTCCTGAGTAAGAAGATCAAGCACAATCCCAATTTTTCGGACAGGTTAATGGCGAAGGTTGAAAGAATATATCAAAAAACATTAAGCAGGGTAATTGCATTTCCCAAAGCTGCATTATTAACTATTATGGGTCTGTTTATATTTTCAGCCTATATTTTAACCACACTGGGCGGTGAGTTTATACCTGCACTGGAAGAAGGTGATTTTGCGGTTGATACGCGGGTGCTAACCGGCAGTAGCCTGAATACTACTATTACCAATACCCAAAAGGCCGCCCACATCTTAAAAAGCCAATTCCCCGAAGTTGAAAAGGTGGTGACCAAAATAGGCAGCGGCGAAGTTCCGACCGATCCTATGCCGATGGATGCAAGCGATATGATGGTGATCCTAAAACCCAAGAAAGAGTGGACATCGGCTAAAACCTTTAATGAATTGTCTGAAAAAATGGGTAAGGCCTTACAAGCGGTTCCGGGTGTTACCGCAGGCTTTCAGTACCCGGTTCAGATGCGTTTTAACGAACTGATGACCGGTGCACGTCAGGACGTGGTTTGTAA
Organism: Mucilaginibacter sp. R-33; assembly: GCF_049949235.1. NCBI lineage: Bacteria > Pseudomonadati > Bacteroidota > Sphingobacteriia > Sphingobacteriales > Sphingobacteriaceae > Mucilaginibacter > Mucilaginibacter sp. R-33. Next base: position 1,648,154 of record NZ_CP188089.1, on the reverse strand, counting down.
AATATTCGGCGAAGACCTGGATACCCTCGCTGCTTATGCGAATAAACTGGGTAAGATCATCAATACCGTTGACGGCGCTAAAAACCTGTTTGTGGAAGCAGTTGCCGGCATGCCGCAGATCATCATTAATTATAACCGCAATGCCATAGCGCAATACAACCTCAATATCGCCGATATTAACAAGGTGGTTAACACAGCACTTGCCGGGCAAAGCACCGGAACCCTGTTTGAAGGTGAAAAACGCTTTGAAGTAGTGGTCAGGATAAGCAGCGAGCAAAAAAAAGACTTGAAGGATATTCAAAACTTGCTCATCCCGACACCGAGGGGTACACAGATCCCTTTATATCAATTAGCCGATGTACAAATCAAGGACGGCCCCAACCAGATACAGCGCGAGGATGCCAAACGCCGTATCGTAGTTGGCTTTAATGTGCGCGGCCGGGATGTACAAACAATCGTAAACGAGCTGCAGGCAAAGGTAGATAAACAACTTAAATTCCCGGCGGGGTATTATGTAACCTATGGTGGTGCCTTTGAAAACCTGAATGCTGCCAAACAGCGCCTGATGATAGCCGTGCCGGTTTCGTTACTGCTTATTTTCTTACTACTCTATTTTGCTTTCAACTCCATTAAGCACGGATTATTGATTTACTCCGCAATTCCATTGTCAGCTATCGGGGGCATCCTGTTCCTTGCTTTGCGCGGTATGCCTTTCAGCATCAGCGCAGGTGTTGGCTTTATCGCTCTGTTTGGCGTGGCCGTGCTCAACGGTATTGTATTGATATCGGAATTTAACCGATTAAAAAAAGAAGGTATGACCAATTTGAAACGTATTGTGTTATCAGGCACCAAGGTAAGGCTAAGACCGGTACTGATGACAGCATTTGTAGCTTCCCTGGGTTTCTTTCCCATGGCTATCAGTAACGGTGCCGGTGCCGAAGTACAAAGGCCGTTAGCTACGGTAGTAATAGGTGGCTTGCTGATCGCCACTTTCCTCACCTTGTTTGTATTGCCCGTTTTATATATCATGTTTGAAAAAGGCTTTAAAACAGTGCTATCGAAGAAAACGGGCACTGTACTTTCCATCGCTTTGCTGACTGTATTAAGCCAACCCTCGAGGGCGCAAACGCCCATCACCCTTAAAGCCGCTATAGATACTGCTTTAAAAAACAACTTACAAGTTAAACATGAACAGTTAAAGTCGAAGTATCAGCAGGTACTGATCGGCACATCAGCCAATATTTCGCAGGCTACGTTGTTTGGGGAGGTTGGACAAATCAACAGCAGTTACAGCGATACCAAATTCGGTATTTCCCAGTCTTTTAACTTTCCGACTGTCTATAGCAGGCAGAAAGAACTTTTGCAAGAAGACTGGAAAAACAGTATACTTAATGTCGCGGTAAATGAGGTGCTGTTAAAAAAGCAGGTTAGCCAGGTGTTCAACACCCTGGTATATCTGGAAAACAAGCGAATGTTATTACAGCATGCCGATAGCCTGTATTTGAGCTTTTATAAAAAAGCCGAGTTGCGGCTGGCCAAAGGCGAAGCCAATATACTGGAGAAAACGAGTGCTGAAACATTATTGGGACAGGTGCAGATGCAGCTAAGCCAGTTAAAAGAAGATGTGGCCATCATACAACTGCAATTCCAGTTGTTACTTAATTCTACAGAGCCCTTAACCCCAGATAAATCCGACTATAAATTAGCCGTTATATTGGCCTCAGACACCTTGACCTTGAAAAACCACCCGGTAATAAAACTAATAGCTCAGCAGCAGCAAATTGCAGACGCCGCTATCCGCATGGAAAAGAGCAAGCTTTTGCCTGATCTGGCCATAGGATATAACAATACCAGCATCAAGGGTATTGGTGCCGATAATAAGCTTTACAATGGCTCAAACCGGTTTAATTCAGTGCAATTGGGTATCGGCATACCTATTTTTGCCGGAGCGCAAAAGGCGCGGATCAACAGCGCGAGAGTAAACAAACAGATAGCCGAAAGTAGTTATGCTATGGAACTTCAAAGCATGACAACAGCTTATCAATCTGCCATTTTTCAATACAACAAGTACCTGCAAACGGTTCAGTATTTTGAAAGTAAGTCGTTAAAAAACGCCGCTTTAATAACCGTTACCGCCAATCAGCAAATTGCCGCCGGAAACATCAACTACCTGGAATGGATACAACTGATTAACCAAGCCACTGCCATTAAAAATGATTACCTGGATGCTGTTCGCAACCTTAACGAGGCCATCATTCAACTCAACTATTTTTCAAACAACTAAAAATATGATCATGAAATCCATTATATATTTATTAGTCATCATTATTCTGCTATCTGCCTGCGGCGAAAAAAAACCGGCAACAGATAATACAGATAAAGCAGAGAATACTAACATTGTAACCCTGACGGATGCGCAGCTAAAAAATGCATCGATACTTACAGGCAAGATTGAGCAAAGGGAAATATCATCTGTATTAAAACTCAATGGAAAAATCGATGTTCCGCCGCAAAATATGGTTTCCATTAGTGTCCCTCTCGGTGGGTATTTAAAATCAACCAAGCTATTGCCGGGCATGCATGTAAATAAAGGTGAAGCCATAGCGATGATAGAGGACCAGCAATATATCCAGTTACAACAGGATTATCTTACAGCGAAGGCGCGGATAGGGTACCTGGAAAATGAATATAACCGCCAAAAAGACCTTAACCAGAGCAAAGCGAGCAGTGACAAGGTTTTTCAGCAGGCCGAGGCCGAATACCGCAGCCAGCAAGTGTTAATTAGCTCATTAGCTGAGAAATTACAACTTATTGGTATCAACGTACGAACTATCAGCGCTTCAAAAATATCAAGGAGCGTAAATATATATTCTCCTATAACCGGCTTTGTATCTAAAGTAAATGTCAATATCGGCAAATATGTGTCCCCGACGGAGGTGCTGTTCGAGTTGGTCAACCCAACAGATATACACCTGGCGCTGAAAGTATATGAGAAAGATCTGGATAAATTATATATCGGTCAAAAACTGGTGGCTTATACCAACAACCAACCGGCAAAAAAACACGAAGCCGAGATATTACTGATTGGCCGTGATCTTTCTGCCGACAGGAACGCAGACGTGCATTGCCATTTTGAAACCTACGATAAAACACTGGTTCCGGGTACTTATATGAATGCAGAAGTACAAGTAAAAAATACTAAGGCATATGCCATAGCTAACGAAGCCATTGTTCAGTTTGAAGGTAAACAGTATATCTATAAAGTTATCGGGAACCGACAGTTTGAGATGACCGAGGTTAATACAGGCGAAAGTGAAAACGGCTTTACAGAAATACTGTTGCCCACAAAAGCGATGACCGCGAACACTGTTTTTGTGACCAAAGGTGTGTATTCATTATTAATGATGATGAAGAATAAGGCGGAATAAAATTAAATAGCGTTTAAACTAAGGCCTGTCAAATATGAAAACTAATATCATGATGAAATTAGTCATTTTAGTAGTTGCCATCACTATATTATCATCATGCGAAAAAGCTATTGTATATAATGGAAATGTTAATATTATGGTACAATACAATCAACAACCCGTGCCAGATATTCCTGTTTATTACTATGCCGGGATACCTGAAAAAGACAACTCAGGTAACATTAGATATCAAGGAATGCAGCTTTCCGCTATTGATGGAAGTGCAACTTTTAGGCAATTACCCCCCGGGCAATATCACTTTACTGCATCTGTTTTTTTGAAGCCCGCCCATAAAACGGTAGCAGCAGACACTGATGTCACAGTGAGAAAGCGTTACCGGGACGAAAGTAATTATCAGATACTACTCCCCCTTCGTTAAATTAAGTCCGGAAACAGAAAATGCCTCTTGGCATTTTCTGTTTCACCCGGCCCCGTTGTCGTAATAGGATAAATTGCTAAGTACTGCAGGTCGGTTTTTGCAGTGTGGCTTTTGGGGTACAGGGAATTACATTATGTCCCGATCTGCATATTTATTTGAATCAGGATCCGCAATAATTACCTGGTTATCATAGTGATTAGATTAAGCATACGTACAACTTCTGGCCTTCGAAAATTTCACCTTTCAAGCTTTCCACCGCCAATTTCTGATTTCGGGCATATCCTCACCATTAACATTGATGTATTGTTTGTGCTCAACCAATTTGTCCATTAGGTTTTGTTTAAGATATAAACCTTTACTGCCCAAATGCGGCAATCGATCGATTACGTCCATGACGAGATGAAACCTATCCATTTCGTTAAGCACGGTCATGTCAAAGGATGTCGTTATTGTGCCTTCTTCTTTGTAACCTCTTACATGAATATTGTTATTGTTGGTCCGATTATAAGTAAGCCTGTGAATAAGCCATGGGTATCCATGAAAAGCGAAGATCACGGGTTTATTGATAGTAAAAAGCGCATCAAAATCATGGTCGTTCAAGCCATGTGGATGGCTGGATTGCCTTTCCAGCTTTAGCAAGTCGACAACGTTTACAACCCTTATCTTTAAATCAGGAAAATGTTCACGCAATATGGATACAGCAGCCAGCGTTTCTAATGTAGGCACATCGCCACTACAGGCCATCACAATATCCGGCTCACAGTCCTGATCATTACTTGCCCAGTCCCATACCCCAATGCCTCTTGAACAATGAACCACAGCCTCATCCATACTTAACCATTGAGGAGAAGGATGCTTCCCTGCTACCATAACATTTACATAATGTTTGCTACCCAGGCAATGAGCCATAACCGACAAAAGGCAGTTAGAATCCGGCGGCAAATAAACCCTCACAATTTCTGATTTCTTATTAATGACGTGATCAATGAATCCCGGATCCTGATGGGTAAAACCATTATGGTCCTGGCGCCAAACGGTTGAAGTAAGCAGAATATTCAGGGATGCTATCTTTCTCCGCCATGGTATCTCCCGCGTCATTTTCAACCATTTGGCGTGCTGGTTAAACATCGAATCGACGATATGTATAAATGCCTCATAACAATTGAATAGCCCGTGCCTGCCGGTTAGCAAATACCCTTCGAGCCAACCTTCGCACTGATGCTCGCTGAGCATCTCCATTACCCTCCCCTCTGGGGCAAGGTATTCATCGTTCACTTTAATGTTAGTGTTCCACTGACGGCTGGTAGTTTCAAAAATTGCCTCTAACTTGTTTGAGACAGTCTCATCGGGACCGAAAACTCTGAAATTTTGAGGATTAAGAGATATTATATCCCGTAAGAAACGACCGGTGACATGCACATCACCTTCGCCTGTGATACCCGGATGGTCAACATTAACTGCATATTTCTGAAAATCAGGAAGCACCAACTCTCTAAGCAAAAGCCCCCCATTTGTGTGCGCATTTGCTCCCATCCTTCGGTTACCTTTCGGCGCTATTTCTGCAATTTCTTTTTTTAAACTGCCGTTAGCATCAAATAATTCTTCGGGCCGGTAACTCTTCATCCAGATTTCGAGCATTTGCAAATGACTCTCCGGGCTTGACCCGGAAACGGTAAGCGGTATTTGATGAGAGCGAAATGTGCCCTCTATCTGCTTTCCATCAACAACCTTTGGGCCGGTCCATCCTTTTGGTGAATTTAATATGATCATCGGCCATTTTGGTCGCTCCTGCCCTGGATGCTCTATGGCATTGTATTTTATTTGCTTTAGAAAATGTACCGCTTGTTCTAAGGCCGCGGCCATAGCCTGGTGCATAATTTCGGGGTCCGAACCTTCGACAAATAAAGGAAAGTACCCATAACCATGAAATAATTGTTCGAGCTCGATGTGGGGAATGCGGGCTAAAACCGTAGGATTTGAAATCTTATAGCCGTTCAAATGCAAAATTGGTAATACAGCGCCATCGGTAATCGGGTTCAGGAACTTATTAGAATGCCAGGCAGTTGCCAGCGGACCGGTTTCGGCTTCTCCATCGCCCACAACACAAGCAGCAATGAGGTCCGGATTATCCAGCACAGCGCCAAATGCATGGCTTAACGAATATCCAAGTTCGCCTCCTTCATGCATTGATCCCGGCGTTTGGGGTGAGGCATGACTGGATACACCACCTGGAAATGAAAACCGTTTAAACAAATTTTTCATCCCCGCACGGTCCTGGCTAACTTCCGGATAAACTTCGCTGTAGGTTCCTTCCAGGTATGTACCTGCTGCTACGGCAGGCCCGCCGTGCCCGGGTCCTGAAATATAAAGCATATTTAAATCATATCTGTTAATGATCCGGTTAAGGTGCGTATAAATAAAATTCTGCCCGGGGGTGGTACCCCAGTGGCCTAATTGCATTTTCTTGACGTGTTCTATTTTTAAAGGCTCTTCCAAAAGCGGATTATCACAGAGATAAAGCTGGCCGACAGACAAATAATTAGCTGCGCGCCAATAAGCATCTAATTTTTCCAAACATTCACCGGTTAACGGCGCGTTATCGATTGATGTGATATCAGTTATCATTGTCATTTTAATTGCTTTAAATAATTTAAAATGCGGTTTATTTCATTCACAATCCGCGCCATCATCAGTTCCTCATCAGTTGGTATAATATAGATGTTTACCCCTGAATAATTTACAGATATATTCTTATTTTGGTTAAGATTCATTATTCAGGGATTTAACATTATCAACAAATATCGAATGACTGGGATCCTCAAAACATGACCGCCATCACTAATTCTGATGAGTAACAGCATTTAGTTAACTTTTGGATTTACCCGAAGAAAGACTGATGATATGCCTAACCTTAAAAGAAATAACCACTCTGAAAATACCTGCTCCCAAAAACGCCATTCCTGTCCATACGATCAGGTTAGCGATACCAAAAGCAGGATAAGCAAGAATGCCAACTGAAAAGAAAATGATAACCAAGCTATTAAACATGATCCAGCCCCAACTCCCGATACCGTAAGCACGCATATCAAGCGCGCTTCCTATCCCCATTATGCCTCTTACAAGCAACCAAAATCCAACAATAATCGGAAGCAACATCATGGTTATTGTTGGGTAGGTAAACAAATAACTACCTATAGCTAAATCAATCAACCCGCTTGCCAGCAGCCACCCCCAGCGCTCAATATGCCGGACACTTATCATTGCAAAAACAGTTTCAAAAAGGCCGGTCATCATCATTCCTACAGCAAACGTAATACTAAGTGAAAGATACGACTGCAGCGGCGATAAAATCACCCAAAGCCCAAGAACACCAAGCAAGATACCGGATAGCAGCATCAATATCCAATACCTGGACGGGACAATTACCCTGTTATAAACTACAGCTTCCATAGTTTGATTTTTTTTTTGCGGCGTTTGATCAAAGAAAAAGTTGCACCTGCACAATCAAAGTACAGGCGCAACGTGGTTGATCAGTCAATGTTAATTTTCTTTTTCTCTGCAACAGCTGGGGTTGTTTTACGAATATCAATAGTCAGCAACCCGTTCTTGTAATTTGCTTTAATGTGGTCGTCATCCACATCTTCGGGTAAGTTGAAACTTCGGGTAAAGGAACTGCTTGAAAATTCTTTGCGGGTGTAATTCTCTTTTTCCTCATTATGTTCCTCGCTGGTTTCGGCGCTGATAGTCAGCAAACCATTTTCAATTCCGATATTGAAATCATCTTTCTTGAAACCCGGGGCGGCAACTTCAAGTTCATAATTCTCTTTCTTATCACGGATGTTTACCGCCGGCAATAACTCCCGATTGAAGAAAGGATGATTGAAAAAATTGTCGTTGTTCCAGAAATCCTCCATCATTGAACGCAATGAGGGAATGTTGTTTGATTTTACTAATGTTGACATAGCGTTGTATATTTAAGTTTATGGATCAAAATTCGGAATGGATTATTCAACCGCACATGACCGTGCTCACAAAGAGCTATGATTGTGAGCATTAAATGCAAGCTGCATTTAACTATTCATGTTTAAAGTCAAGCTCAGTCATGATCACGGTCATTTATAATGAGGAGTGAGATGTGAATATTTGTGTAATCAAATCAGTTACTTAAAAACTCAATTCATTATCATGAAAACTATCCTCGCACTCACCGATTTTTCCGATAATTCATCAAACGCTGCAAATTCGGCTGTACTACTGGCAGGTAAACTGCATGCCAACGTACTTTTGTATCATAACTATGAAACCATAGCGGTAGCATCCACTTTCTCAGGAGGGCCCTACGTAGAAGAAGAGTTTTTTTTAGCCACTACCGAAACAAAGAAAAAACTTGATCATCAATTAAATACACTACAATACATTGCAGATGGGATTGATAAAACCGAACGAAAGCCAACGCTTAAAGGCTTAAGCGGTGACGGTAACCTGAAAGATAATCTCAAACAAATAATTGATGAAAACCAAATTATGTTTATAACGATGGGGGCCCCGTCAGGTACCTCTATCGAACACTTGTTTTTCGGTAGCGAAACCAATAAAATAATTCAACACACACAACGCCCGGTATTGGTTGTACCAGCCAATACCAGTGTTAACAATATTAAAAAGGTAGTGTTCGCGACGACCTTCGATGAAGCGGATATAGCGCCACTCCATTTCCTAATTGGCCTGGGAAAGATCTTCAATTTCAGTATTGAAGTAGTACATGTAAACCAGCCGGTAAAAGATAAGAAACAGCAAATTGAAAAAGAAGGAGCATTCCAAAAACATATCGCCAAATTCGGGTATGACAATATTTCGTTCAAGGACCTCGGAGGCCGTGAAGTTGCGGACCGGCTACACCGTTATTGCGCTGAAGAAAACCCTGATATTCTCGCGGTAGTTCATCACCAGCATTCTTTTTTCAGGCGCTATTTTGAACATAGCACTACCAAAGAAGCTCTTAGCGACCTAAAATTGCCGCTGTTCATTTTCCCGACTATTATTTAAACCCGGTTCAGTTTATTAAAAGCGGTCCATTCAAAAATGGGTTCAACCCATACTTTGAATGGACCATTGGTATCAGTTACATGAAGCGGCTTATTGAACCGGAAATTTCATTTCGAACACGGTGCCTTTTCTCAGACTTGTATTAAAGTCTATTCTTCCGTTCATCAGCTCAACATATCGCTTCACAATGTTAAGCCCCAGGCCGGTCCCTTCTATGTCAGTTGTATTACCGGCCCTGAAAAATGGCTGAAATATACTATCACAATCTTCGGTTGGAATTCCCATACCATTGTCCCGTATACTAATGGTGCAGGTGCCTTTTACAAGCTGGGCATTTATATTGATTATACCGTCTTCCCCGGAATATTTAATAGCATTAGAAATGAGATTAATAAGACAATGCCTGATCAATTGATTATCAAGCATTACATCGATAGTGTCGATATCGTCATTAACAATAATTTGCTGATTGGCCTTCTTCAGCAATGACATCTCCGCAGCTATTTCTTTTATCAGAGCTCCCAGGTTAAAGATTACACGATGGATATTTACACTGCCGGACTCGATGCGTTCGATTGACAAAAAATCATTCAGGATACCGGTAAGATCTGTCACAGCTCCTTTAATTTTAGCAAGATGCTCGAATATTTTGCCCTTGTCCAGCCTTTCAAAATACCTTTCTATCAGCGATGCAGATAACTGAATGCGGCTAAGAGGGGTCCTGAATTCATGTGAAGCTATCGATACAAAACGGGTTTTCATTTTATTAACCTCTTTCTCTTTATTCAAAGAGGCGTTTACTTCTTCTTTTGCCTGTTCAAGCGTCTGGACGATATTCTTCAGGAAGGTTGTACGCTTTTCTACAATTGTCTCGAGCTCTGAAGTATATTGCCTTTGCTGTTCTTCAATTTCTTTTTCGAGGCTAAGGTCATGAATTACACCTGCGTAAACCGCTTGCTGCTTAAATAAAACCTCACTTACTGAAAGTCTTGCAGGGAAGGAACTTCCGTCTTTTCGTAATGCTACAATCTCCCGGCCTTTGTTAATTATCTTCGCATAACCTGTTTCTTTATAAACATCTATACTGCGGTTGTGTGATATGCGTGCCTGTACGGGCATTAAATAGTCAACATTCAAACTGCACAGTTCACCCGACTGATATCCAAACAATTCGTCAGCAGCTGGATTGGCATAAATGATCTGTCCGGTTTTATCAATTATAATAATACCATCTATCACATGCTGTATAACGGCTTTTAAGAAATTCAGATCATTCATATTGATAGCGATATTGATAATAAAACTATTAAATGTGTTCCAAAAGCCACTTTATAGGGGTGATTGGCTTTGCCGGCTTTAGCCCAAACGTTTTGATGCACTTTTCGGAAATTAAACTAACGGCTTCTTCTATGTTATCAGTTATCAAATACAACTTCATATCACCAGGCCCTATTGTTCCATTAGCCTTCATGAGATCGATATGTTCAACAAGTTTGCAATAGTATTCTTTACCGAAAATAATCACCGGGAAGTCCTTTATCTTGTGTGTTTGGATCAGGGTAAGCGCTTCAAAATATTCGTCCATTGTACCGTATCCCCCAGGCATAACAACAAAGGCAAAAGAGTATTTGACCAATAACACCTTCCTTACAAAAAAATGTTTCATGTAAACCCATTTGTCGAGGTATTGGTTAGGCTTCTGCTCTACAGGAAGCTGGATATTACAGGCAACAGACCGGCCACCAACGTCCTTAGCTCCCCTATTAGCCGCTTCCATTAGTCCAGGCCCTCCCCCTGTCATAATTGTAAAACCGAGTTTCGCAAATTCGGCAGCAGCTTTCCGGGTCAGTTCATAATAAGGATGGTCATCCTTAAATCTGGCCGAACCAAATACCGTAATGCAGGGGCCAATAAAATGTAATGCACGGAATCCTTTTATAAATTCCCACATTGTTTCGACCGTAAAACGAAGCTCTTCAAATCGCGAATGGGGACCCTCCAGGAATGCGATCTCAGATTTATTGCTCTCTTTAGACATCACTAATTATAATTAAAACAAAGCTTTATCTTTATTCCATTTAACCTGCCGCAACATTGAATACATGCCAACGCCCTCTCTTTGATAGCAATTGGCATTAAACTCTTCAATTTCACCATTAGTGACGTTACATGTTAAATTAATCAGGTCATCAGGTTTATTAACGATTCCATACGTCTCGGTAGGCTTACAAATTGACAGAACAAACAGTGGGCTTACCATATATTACCGGCCATTATTAATATGACTTCATGTTGCTTTTTTGAGGCTGCAAAGCGCCTGTTAAGATGTGCGTGAGATTTTATAATATATCCCTGCTGAGTAAAAGTTTTCGATCCTAATTCACGGTCTAAAAAACACTAAAAATGTACGGCAGATAATCCCTCAGGCAGAACCAGCAACGGAATCTCTATATGATGTGAAAGTTTTTGGGTATAACTGATGCCAAAAAGCTTTTCAAGCGAATTTACTTTACGGTGCACCATAACAAGCATATCAGCTGTGCCATGTTCGCTTAGCCAGTCGAGGCCATGCATTACATCTACACTTTTTATATGTCTGTAATAAACTTTAGCGTAATTGGCTTTGCAGGTCACCTCCTTCAAAAAATCGTCTACTTTACGCTTATCATCTCCCTCTTCAATTTTATCATCGGTAATATGTGCTATTAATAATTCGGCATTAAAATAATAGGCCAGGCTTGCTACCGAATGAATTAGCTCAATGTCGTTATCGTTCAGATCTGTAGCGAAAGCGATTTTAAATATGGGATGAAAATGAGCATTTGCCGGGATCAGCAAAACCGGGAAGGAAGCTCTATTGATCACGTCCTGTGTATTGCTACCCAAGAAAAACCTGCTTATGGCCCCGGCTCCCGACATGCCCATAACCACCATAACGCATTTTTGCTCTTCTACCACGTTTCTGATTACATCCACCACATCACCTGTAGCACTACGTGTGTTTATAAACTCCCGATTGCCGACCGCTTCACCTAAGTGGATGTCATGCAATAATGCAGCCGACAAGCTTTGCAGTTCCTGCGTTGTCTCTTCTTTGAGGGAATTATAATCTTCGAGCGGCCAGGCCACCTGATTTGCCATCGGTGATTCGTCAGGTACTTTTATAGCATGGCATAATATTACGCCTGCTCTGATAATTTGCGCAATATTTACCGCATAACTTGCCGCATTTTTTGCCTGCGCCGAAAAATCTGTTGGAACTAAAATCGTTTTCATAATTTTTCAAAATCATAATTAAAACCGCTCACTTTGTTTTATTGACGGGTTTAAGGCCATAAAGCTGATTTTCAACCTTACTGTCAAGGTTATATACATCTTCATATTTTACAATCTGGCCATCCACAATAGCAGTAGTGATATAAGTGATCCTGATTGGGACAGGCTTTTTAAGTTGAAAAACTTTAATTTCCCGATCCATCAGGGCTCGGTGCATGGATTTTATGTCTGTTTTATTTCCGGCTGTAGTTAATAACAATTTAGCAAGTTCTTCTCCCCGCTCAATTCTTATTGCCCCGTTACTCGTCGCTCTTTTTTGCTTCTTGAATAAATTCTTGTCAGATAAACCCAACAACTCTATACCTGCCTTATTGCCGGGCATGAAATAGATGTAAGTACCATTTTTTTGATTGCCTGTTTTTTGTTTAAAAAACAGATTATAAGGAATCATTTTGTCTCTCTGATTAGTTTTGGGATTTACAGCGCCTGTTCCGGTAGCAAAATCTGTAAGCGTACTTACCATTAAGGGTGTTGGTGTAGCAGGAGACCCTACCACTATTTTGAAATTAAACGTTGTATCCGGCAGGACTAATTTTAATGTATAAGTTGGGATATTAATCTGGATATAAGTACTATCGTTTATTTCGGCCCACCGTAGCCGCTCCATATTCACAGCAATTTTTCTCACATCGGCTTCCGGCGTTTCATAGCAGTCTCCCTCATATAGCCCTTTAATCAAATGTAACTGATGTTGAAATATTGCGTACTCTCTGTTTAAAGGTTGCACTTTTACTACTGCGTCCATAAAGGCAGGTAATTTGAGCGCATTAGTTAATATTTCTTCGCTCTTAAAGCCATTAATGGTTGCCTTATCAATTTTTGCTGGCGGATAATATGGGTTCAGTTTGCCGAAATGCAGGTTATTCATAAAAGCGAGCATAGCGTCGGTGAGGAATATCTCAAACCGGGCCTTTTGCTTGTTGCTTACTTTACCGGGTTGTTCGAGGATGGTGTGCAACGTGGTATACTGCAACTCTTTAGGATGATAATCTTCGTGCCTTAAACCAAATTGCAACACACAATCAATCAGGAGCATGGCAGCCCATGTTTTATTTTGATCTTTTTGTTCCACTGTCCATACCGGAGCAAAAGCCCGTTTTTCGTAAAACCGCTTGGCTGAAACAGGAAAATACAAACCATTATTCAATGCCTTATCATTTAATTGCCCGGCGATCTGTGCTGTGATCGAAGTATCAGTTGTATTGCAAATAATGGTTTTTCCTGGTGCATAGCTTTTTGACATGGCTCCTACCGGCATAAAAAAAATGCACAAAACAAACAGCCAAATAAGAGTTTGTTTACTTGCGGCAAAGCTTATTTCAACCGTTTTCATAATATCGTTTTTATGATGTAAAATTGCAATGCCTGGCAGGTTAAATTAGTGACGACGGTCATTTATCCAATTGATCCTGAACACTCAAAACAGTTTCAGCTTTGTAAAATCAATATGGAAAGACAAGCACCGGGATGCCTACTTGTACAGGAACAGAAGTATCACTCCCCTCGGTTCTCAACTGCTCACAATGAAATCGGTGATGTACAACCGCCAGCAGATCGGCATGCATATTATGTATCATAACATCAACAGCCCGTGACATATCACGTTCTTTTGTATTACTAAAAAACAGCCTCTCATAACCAATTTTTTTACTTATCTCGTCGCTAAAGAGTGTTAGCGCATAATTTTGTTCTATATGGGGCAAACCCTTTGCCGAAATATGAGCGAGTAACAGATCTGCCTGGAAGGCCTGGGCCAAAGAAGCAAGATGTTTCAAAACATTTAACCGGCAATATCGTAAATCAGCGGTGTAAACCAAGCGCTCAAAACCACCATCAAACTTCAGGGGAACAAGCATCACCGGGCAAGATATCCGGTTTAAAACCGCCTGCACCTTAACGTCCCGATTAAATGGTGCCGATTCCGGCAACCCTTTTATAACCATCCAAACGCAATTTTTATTGATGTAAGCAATCAATTGCGCTTCCGTATCACTTGACACTTCAAGTTCTTCAATTAGCGGCATATGTTCACCTTCTTTTAAGGACAAATTGGCCGGTTGGCCCCGTAACGGACCGGGTATGTAACCATCAGCGGCAACGTGCCCCGCCAATTGCAATGCTTTAGAAAACGATGGTTGTTTTACCGCATATATCCGGGCCAAAACTAAATTAGCTCCAATGTGCTTTGCTATGTTGAAGGCAAGATGCGTGGCATTTGTAGCGGACGCAGAACCATCGTCAATTACCAGGATCGTTTTCATAGGCTGTGTTTTCAGGTTAATAATTGAAGTACAATAGCAAAATTAGGCATAGGCACATTTTATCCACTTGATGTAAATCAGCGATTTACATGATTTTCCTCATATATTTTGCAGGCTTTATCCTCCACATTTATATCAAAAATGGCTATGAAAACAATAATTTCCCTTACTGATTTCTCTCCCAACGCAACACATGCAGCGCATTATGCCTTAAAACTGTCACTCGGTTTAAAAGCTGATTTGGTATTATGTAATGCTTGCCTGTTGCCAATTGATATACCGAGCCCTTATACCATCACATGGCCGATTGAAGAATACGACATGCTAAGCAAGGAAAGTACCAATATGCTGGAATTGCTAAAAAGCCAGCTTGCAACCTGGTCAGAAACTTTGAACGTCGATAATGGATTCACTCCACGCATATCCATTAGGAGTTCATTTGGAGATTTAGGTAACATGATAGAGGCCCTATCTTCCACAAATGATATTGCCATGGTCGTTGCCGGTACTCATGACAAAGACAGCTTAAATACGCTTTTACAAGGGAACATGGTAAAAAACATGATGAACAGCTTTGATTTCCCTTTATTGCTTGTTCCACAGACTGCAGAGTTTAATGACATAAAACGGATCGCGTTTGCCACCGATCTAACTTGTACAAAGGATGATGTAATTGCTCTTGAATCTTTAAACAAATTGATAGAACCACTTGATGCAGAACTAATCCTAACATCAGTAAACAACCACCCGGACCATACTGGCTTAAACGAACAATTTATAGAGCAAATACTTGATGCTATTGCCAATCAGGAAAAATGCTCTTTCTTGAGTAAAAGAATTATAAGAGCCGACAAAATCGAGACTGGGCTTTCAATACTTTGCGCAAACGAACGTATAGATATACTGGCAATGGTACATCACCATTTTAACTTTATAAAACGACTTTTTCATGGCAGCCATACCCTTGAAATGGCTAAAAACATTAATATTCCGTTGCTGATATTAAACGCGAAATAGAATTTAACATGCACATTACCGTACAAGGGTACAATATCATCTTAAGCTATGATAGCGATTTGCAGACAGCTGTTACTATGTACAACGGACAAAGAGGTTATTTAATTTTTTTATAAAACCATCTCTTGGCAAGTTCAGCCGATAGAATATATGCAGTAACAGTTGCAAGCATCAACATATAGTATTTCCAGGACAGTGGTACGAAACCAAATATTGACGCCAATGGCGAATATGGAATCATTAACACCAATAGCAATATTGCAATGGTAGTTATCGATAGATATCTGCCGGGAAGGCTTTTAAAAAATGACAGTCGGGTACGTACTACTAAAACAATTAAAACTGCAGAAACCACCGATTCGGTGAACCACCCTGTTTGAAAAACTCTTTGATTTGCATGCAAAATAAAAATTAGCACGGCAAATGTCAAATAATCAAAAACAGAACTCAATAAACCGAAAACGATCATAAATCGTTTAATAAAACTGAGGTTCCACCGTTGCGGCGTTTTAAGATTAATGTCATCAACCCTGTCTGAAGATATGGTCATTTCAGGAAAATCGGTCAGCACGTTGGTAAGCAATATCTGCTTTGGCAACAAAGGCAAAAAGGGCAAAAATAACGATGCACCGGCCATACTAAACATATTACCAAAGTTTGCGCTGGTAGCCATAAAAATATACTTCATGGTATTTGTAAATGTTTTACGGCCTTCTATAATCCCGTCACATAATACATTTAGGTCCTGATCCAATAAAACGATATCAGCTGCCTCTTTTGCAACGTCAACCGCCGAATTTACTGATATACCCACATCGGCTGTGTGCAGCGCTGGCGCATCGTTAATACCATCTCCCATAAAACCAACAACGTTCCCTGCTTTTTTTAAAACACTTATGATACGTTCTTTCTGGCTGGGCTCAACCTCCGCAAAAATATGGGTAAGGGGCGCCTTATGACGCAATGCTGCACTACTCATATTACGTATTTCCTGACCGGTAAGGACCTGTGCGGATGAAAGCCCAAGCTGTTTAGCCAGGTTTCTGGCTACCGGTGCGTTATCACCTGTAATGATCTTAAGTCTGACACCGAGATGTTGCAGCTTTTGAATAGTTTCAGACATACCGGCACGCGGCGGGTCAAACAATGTTATAAACCCAAGGAAAACCATATCATGCTCATTTTCCCTGGTGAAAATTTGATCAGGACCAACTTCCTTATATGACACTCCAAGCGTACGCAATCCCGAATCACTTAAAAGCTGATATTGAGCTAAAATCGCTTCTTTATGGTCGCCTATATCCGCAAGAATACCTGCCGATATCTCAACCCGATTGCAAACGTCAAGGACCTGACGCACAGCACCTTTCGTGATAGCTATGTTACCCGCCTTGATTTTCACCTGGACGGTAAGCCGTTTACGTATAAAATCATACGGCACCTCTGTAATCGCCGAAAAATCCTTCGCCTCATTTCCCTCATAATGGACAGAACAGATGGCCTTATCGATCGGGTTGACAAACCCTTGCTGGGCGCTGGCATTAAGCCAGGCATATTTAAAAACTTTATCGCTGGGTGCGCCTTTAAAATCAAGTGTCCCTTTTAAAGTTACTTTACCTTCTGTAATTGTCCCTGTCTTATCAGAACACAAGATATTCATGCTGCCAAAGTTTTCAATAGCGCTCAGCCGTTTTACAATCACCTTTTGACTGGCCATCCTGCGGGCACCAACCGAAAGATTAACGCTAATGATGGCGGGCAACAATTGAGGTGTAAGCCCTACGGCCAACGCGAGTGAAAACAAAAACGAATCCAGCGCCGGCTTATGCAGCAACACATTAACGGCAAAGATCACCAACACTAACAAAAGCGTGATCTCCATTAACATATATCCAAATTTTCTTATCCCTTTTTCGAAATCAGTTTCAGGAATTCTTAATGACAGCTTATCTGATATTTTCCCAAATTCAGTTTGCTGGCCTGTTGTCACGATGAGTGCCTTTCCAATACCGCTTACCACGCTCGAACCCATAAAAAGGCAATTGTTGCGCCTGGCTAAGGGGGCGTCAACACTTTCAACTCCTGGATTTTTTTCTACCGGGTAAGATTCGCCGGTAAATGCCGCTTCATCAACAAACAAAGCCTCAGATTCTAAAACAAGGCCATCGGCAGGAATAATATCTCCCGCGGAAAGGCAAATCACATCTCCGGGTACAACAGCAGTTACCTCAAGCTCTGTCTTCCTGTTGTCCCGTAGCACGGTGCAGTGTAGCTGAACCATCTTTAACAGTTCACTTACCGCATTTGCTGCACCTTTTTCCTGCCAGAAACCAAGAAGGCTGCTGATCAGGACAATGATCATAATGATCAATGTGTCGGCGGTATCTCCCAGGGCTGCGGAAAGCAAAGCAGCAGCTATAAGCAACAATGTTACCGGGCTTTTAAACTGAGAAAATAATATGATCAGGTTATTAAATCTATTAGCTTTTTTTAACGTATTGGCACCATATTGCTTAAGCCTTTTAATAGCTTCGGCAGTGCCAATACCTGTTGCCTGAGTTTCAAGGAGTTTAAATGCATCATTAATAGAAAGTTGCCAAAAATTACTCAGTTGATCATTAGTTTTGCTTTCCATCAGTTTGGGCTAAAAGAGGTTTAGAAAATTCTAAACAAATTGAGCTATTGCGAATTAAAAACTGAATGCTTCTGATCAGTCCGAAAAATGATTCAGGTCACTATTAATTATCAGAACATTTTAATAAACCTAAAATCTTCTGCCAATAATTATTTTAACAATGGCACGGTCCGAATTCGATGTAAATCCATAGCCAATTCCTCCGTTAAACTCCCATTTAGGGTCTACATTGAGGTCGGTGGCGACAAACAACTGGTGATCTTGTTGTTTAATTGGGTCGTAGTGAAAAAATGGCCCGGTACTACCATAATATTCGAGGCCAAGGGCAACAACTTTTGTTACATCGTAACTCCCCTTAACATTTGGTGAAAAGGTAAATCCACGGTTTTGATCAGGCCCCTTGAAACTCTTCTCGAGGGTAGGATTTAAGGATATATATAACTTGTTCCATTTTTTATCTACGATTGGCCTGATTTCCAGCGTGGAGGTATTCGCCGAGAACGCACTTTTCTGGAAGCCAAACTCTGTAGATATACTTACCCCCACGGGCCAGTTCCAGCTTGAAGGAGCGGCAACCCTGGGCCTGATGTGAGAGCCGACGTAAGCCGTCCTACCCGCATCTCCAATAGAGTTAAAGATATAAAAACCTGTTTCAAACCAGGTCGTCCAACCATGGGTGATCTCTATCGTTTCATGTACAACGTGGTTGGTAGGAAGTTCTCCGCTGGTTACAGTTTTACTGCCGTTTAAAGTATAATTGCTATGCAATTCAAACATTGTTTTACCTTTTTCAACGGTTTCAGAACCGTAAACCTGAATCTCATAATTATCTTGCGCTTTAAGTTCCAGAGCGTAAAACACTAAGATCAGTAAACATAAATATTTCATCAATAGTCGGTTTTAACTTATATACAAATAGTATAGCGTTAAAACTATCGGGACAATCTGAAGTAAAATTGGAGTTAAAGCTTATGTATAAGAAACGTGACAAACAGGCTATGAAATTAAAAGGTTATGACAAACGCATGCTTTCCCTCGTCATAATGGTATTGGATGCCATACCCATAGTGCTGGCAAATATTTTTAACCAGTGTTAATCCCAGTCCGGCACCTTGTGAATCTTTGCTTTTGTAAAAACGTTCAAAAATTTGCTGCCCGTTCAGCGCATTTGCAATACCGGTATTTTTTATCGAAAGTTGGTATGGGTCAAGACCAATAAAAATTTCACCACCCGGCACATTATGGCGGATTGCATTACCAAACAAATTATTTAGTAAAATATCTATCAAGTATTTACTGGCCGATATCTGCTTCGGGTGCAACTTATACCGGATAGTAAGGTTCTTATTCTGCATAAGTTCCTGAAATTGGAGCATTTTCCTTTCAAGTATTACATCGAGTTCAATCGACTCTTCTTCAATGATCAGCTTATTTTCCAGTTTAGCCAGCAGTAATAACGAGTGATTAAGTCGACTGGACTTGTTTACTGAGCTGTAAATATCTGCGATCTGTGCCAATTGCGCTGCATTCAATGTTTCGTCCTGTATTAGCGTATCCAATTTGGTGGTTACAACAGCCAGGGGTGTCATCATTTCATGTGATGCATTCTCTGTAAATTGTTTCAGGCTAAGATAATCCTGAGTTACCCTTAAAGACATTTCCCGTATGGCTTCATTAAGTTCTGTAAACTCGTCCACCTTACTCGGTTTACCTTTAAACTGATCAACGTCGGCTATATTGAACTGTTTGATCTCTTTAAGGGTGAGTTGAAAAGGTTTCCAAAGGCCATTTAGCAGATATTTATTGGTTATAAAGAGTACCGTCAATAAACCGGCAAGTAATGCAAGCGTGATAATAGAAATGAGTTCGATCAGATTTTTTTGCCCAACCCTCGAAATAGTAATTGTAACCTTGTAGTTACTGTTTTTTAACTTTACGAGGTCTTCTACGGCCCTACCCGCTTCCCATCGCTGCTCTTTCGGTTTTAAATAAATAGTGTCAAAAAAACGCTTCTGTAACAGTTGACTGTAAGTTTTAACAAATACAGCGTGATCGCGGTCAAGGTCATATTGCTGCGGATTGCCATTGTTGCTCCTGATATACTCTTCAGCCTCTGTTAACTGCTGTTGAAGCGCCCGATCAAGTTGCTGTGTGCCGATGTAATTTATAGCGAAGTAGTAAATCACTGCTCCTATCACTAACACAGCCAGGGTGATATAAAAACTCGTCCTGGTATAATGCTCTGACAGCCTCATCAATCAGTGAATTTATAGCCGAGTCCGTATATAGATGTCAAATAATCTCTTCCTCCCGCATCCAGAATTTTCCGCCGGAGGTTTTTAATGTGGGTATAAATAAAATCGAAACTATCATACATGTCCATCTCGTCACCCCAAAGATGTTCTGCAATTGCATTTTTTGAAATTACTTTACCTTTATTGGCAATAAAGTACAGTAACATTTCATATTCTTTTCTGGTCAGTATTATCGTATTTTTATTAACCTCGACACTACGTCCCTGTATATCAATTGAAATTTCATTAAAAACCAACTTGCTGCTGGTATTTAGCGCTTTCCTGCGATAAACAGCCATCAGCCTGGCTTTAAGTTCGGCCAAATGGAAAGGCTTGGTCAGGTAATCGTCTGCGCCTATGTTGAGCCCCTTCAATTTATCATCGAGCGAGTTGCGGGCAGAAATGATCAGAACAGCTTCGCTTTTTTGTTGTGTGCTTAAGTATTCAAGTACACCAAACCCTTCGCCATCGGGTAAGCCAATGTCAAGCAAAACACAGTCATAATCATAATCAGATAATTTTTGCAGTGCGGGAGTCAATGCATTACAACTTTCACAAATGTTACCATCTACATTCAAATAACTCGTGATGTTTTCGCGTAAACCTTGCTCGTCTTCTATTACCAGTATTTTCAAAGCTTTTTAATCAAATTTAAAAATTGAAACTGAAGAGAACCTGAAGTATTACCAACACTACAGACTTACTTCAAAATCATCAGGTAATTTACAAACATTTTAAATGAGGATACAAAACAACTATGGCAATAATCCAACCTGATCGTCGGCCCCTTACCCGCCGGGTATACTCAGCTCCCTTGCGTTTTTGGCATTGGGCAAACACAATAGTTATCAGTGGTTCATTAATTACTGTTTTGATCAATTCTACTATTACCGACAGAAGAACTTTAACAAACATAATTAAAACGCAACTGAAAACCCAGGGCGCCACCATAACCGATGATCAATCGGGCTCCGTTGCTCATGCGCTCGGTGATAGTGTTTGGAGCATACATACCTGGTTTGGTTATGTATTAGCGGGGTTATTGCTGTTCAGGCTCATCCTTGAACTTTTTCAAGTAACCGATCAAAAATTCATCCGCCGGATAAAGGACCTCTATCGTCAGTTTCATTCCACAAGAAAAGAGCGTGAACTTGCCAAACATGAGCTCATTGTGAAAGCCGTTTATGCAGCATTCTATATCTTACTTATTATAATGGCAGTAACAGGTTTATTTCTGGCATTTGAAGATCTGTTAGCGCCTTTTAAAGCTATCAGGCATAGTGTTAAAGAAGTTCACGGATTTTGCATGTATCTGATTATCGCGTTTATACTTGTTCATTTGACCGGCGTATTTTGGGCTGAGCGGAAAGATGACAAAGGCATTGTCTCAGACATGATAAACGGTGGTAATAATAACTAAATATCATTTTCCGGTAATCAGTTTTGCCATAATAAACGCGGCCCCTGCAGCAAGAGCTCCAATAATTACCACTTTTAACGCGCCGCTTAACGCAGGCTGACCGGTCATTTTGCTTTTGAAATAGCCAAAAATGAACAAGCAAATTATTGTTACTCCGCATGAGTAATAAAGTGCCTCTTGCGCCTCATGAATAATAATATAGGGTGAAAGCGGGATGATGCCACCCACGATATAGGAAATGCCAATAGTGATGGCACTTTGGGTAGCGCGGTTTGCATTAGGTTCCTCCAGGCCCAGTTCATAACGCATCATAAATTCAACCCACTGCGTCTTGTCTTTTGCCAGCTCATCTGCTATCTCGTCCTGCAGATGCTTTGAAAGTCCGAAATCTGCAAATACCTTCTTTACTTCTGCCTTCTCCTGTTCAGGTACACGTTCAACCTCATCATATTCCCGCTTCAACTCAGATTGATAATGGTCAACTTCCGTTCGACCGGCAAGATATCCGCCCAGCCCCATGGCAATAGATCCGGCTACTATTTCGGCGATACCCGCAGTAACCACCAGGGTCGACGAACTTACCGCTCCACTTAGCCCTGCTGCAAGCGCAAAAGGCACGGTTAAACCATCAGACATGCCGATAACGATATCCCTGATGGTTTCTGAACTTGTTACATGATGTTCACGATGCATAAGACTTTATTTAAACTTCATTGCTAAAGTTACAATATTTGAATTTAAACCCGTCGAGCGCATGTAATGTCCCGCCCTGATCTCCAGCGAATTGAAATGCTGCCATCCAAATACGCCGGTTGGCGGAGATAACCTGATGTTGGCACCAACAAAACTACTATGGAGTGTTGACAGGTCGTAATCGCTGGTATAGTACACAGCGGTTGGATCATGTTGCCCATAAGGTGCAAAGTACCTTGTACCCTTCTGATTATTATACCGATAATATGGACTTACCGATACAAAAGAGGTAAGCTTTATGGGTATCTCCAATTCGGCTGTGTGCGCCCGGATCCCCCAATTGTCCATGTAGTACCTGTAAAACGTTCTGATCACAAAATGATCATCCAGAAAATAATTGAACCTTACCGCAATTGGCAATTTATAACGGCTACCTGGCAGGTTTTCAACCCTTTCAGATCCATCGGTAAAATAATCACGTTGATATTTTGTTGCCAGTAACCCATGCTGATAGGACGGTTCGATAATGAACAAAGCCTGTAAACGCGTGGTAAGCACCTGCGAAATTGAAAACGAGGTACTAAATGAATTGCGGGGGCTATGGTCTACGTTACCCCGCCCGTCCCTCTCTGATCCTGACCCATATCCTGGTGGCCTTAATTCAACCGGCAATATAACCTTCCATGTATCAAGAAACACCTGTCCCTTAAAATCAAACTGCGTGTTTTTGTCTTTTGATACCCGGGTCAGGTTGATACCCCCACCGAAAGACTGGTAATCAAACTCATGTGAATAAGACCCGGTTAAGCCAAATGCATTTCCCGTTTTATCATTAGATACTGTCCAATTTAGCGAGGGGTATACACGGGTGTCCTGCCTGGATGCGGAAGAAATACTATAAGGATCGATCTTATCTGAAGAAGCGGACGTATAATGGTCAACACCCAATTCAAAAGTAAAAGTGTGTTTATTTCCTCCTATTCCATATTTGGATAATTGCAGATCGAAGGTATTAGCAAAATCAGTTAGTTTTTCTGTGCCGATACCACCTGTAACTGCCGAGTTGTTACCATCCTGGTGGTAATAGGCAGATATGATGTTAATTTCATCAATTTTAAGCTTACGTGCCTGGTAATCGCTGCTATCTTTAACGGGCAAGGCCTTAGTTTGCGCATGCGAAGCAACTATTCCTAAATACAAAGCGGCAACGCATAAATATATTTTCCTCATTTCCGGTCGCCGTTTTAATTACATCCGCAGCCACCGCCGCTCTTTCCGCCATTTGCTCCTGAACCACCTTCACGGTACAATTGGAAACTTTGCTCAAACTTTTGCGATTTACGGGCTGATAGCTCCATCTCCGCATCATTAAGGCGATTTTTCTGATATGCTTTTACCGACATGCAAGATGTAAGGCCGAGCGCCGGTAAGCTACTTACCAGCATCAATTTAATCAGGGGTATTTTTTTCATGTACTAATTTTTAATATTAATATTATTGGAGGTATAAAGGCGGTTATTGTCGTCGATGATCACACAGGCAAGTTGCTGTAGTTGGTTTACCAGGTCTAACCCCACGCTGATCCCCATTACTGTTACGGGTGTGGCCATAGCGTCGGCAAACTCCGCGCTCGGACAAATAATGCTTACGCTTTTAATTCCGCTTACCGGCAAACCCGTTTTAGGGTCGATGGTATGAGAATATTTTTTACCATTTATCACAGCGTACTTTTCATAGTTACCGGATGTGGCAATAGCCATATTGCTTATATTGAGCGTTGAAAACGGCGTCATCTGCTTATTCGGATCTGCTATTGCTATAGTCCATGGCTTACCATTAGGTTGTGTTCCCCAGGTAATCAGGTCGCCGGCTGCATTTACTATCCCGCTGTTTACTCCATTTTGCTGTAAAATGGCTTTCGCCTGATCAGCTGCATACCCCTTCCCTATTCCTCCAAAACCTATACGCATACCTTTTTCTTTGAGCATAACAGTCATGTGATCAGAATCCATGATCACATTTTTATAATTGATCAGTCGTACAGCATTTCGCGCGGTTTCGGCATTAGGCAAACTTTTCATATTTACATCAAAATTCCACAGGCTTTTATCAATTGATCCGTAAGTAATATCAAATGCTCCCTGCGTAAGCTCGGATATTCTTAGCGAACGCTGAATAAGTTGAAAAACCTCATGATCTGTTTTTACCGGCTTTATTCCGGCAGCGGCGTTAATCTGGTTGGTTTGGCTATCGTCACTGAACGTAGTTAGTAATTTTTCTATGCGGCTTATCTCCGCTACAGCCAAATCAATACACTTTGCGGCCCATTGCCCGTCATTACCTACAACGCTTATCTCAAAACGGTTACCCATCAGTTTCAGCACACGTTGATGTACGGTTGCCCCGCTGTCAATGGCTGTCATTGGACAAACGCTTTGATCTGGTCAATAAACTGTTCAGCGGATTCATTTGGATAACCGTCCCACTCTTTTAATACCTTACCATGTTCGTCAACAAGCAGCGTAAATGGGAACTTACCGTCAGGATTGTATTTATCTGCAAGCGCTTCATTTAACTGTACCTGCTCTTTGCTTAGTTGATTTTTCTTTTGGCGGGGAAAATCAGCCCTTACCAAAACAAGTTTATCTGCAGCGAAATCATTAAATTTTTCGGATTCCAAAATCTCTTTCCGCAGCCGGATACAAGGGCTACACCAATCAGAGCCGGAAAAATTTATTACTATGAGCTTATGCGACGCCGCCGCTTCCGTCTGCGCTTTCTTAAAATCACCAAGCCATGTAACCGGCTTGCCTGTAAACAACAATAATGAGATGATCAGTAATTTCATTTTATCAACGGGTTAAGAGAATATCCGCAACGAGGTGCCGGTTAAAGTTGTTTGATATACGGTAAGGTTGCGGTTTGCAGGCGAATTTTTAACAACTCCGGCTTCGGAGAAAGCGGAACCATGATTATTGCAAAAAAACTGCCGTTCGCTGCTCTGATAAATAAGAGGATAGCTTTCATGGGTGCAGGATTGCTGAACAGCAATATAGCTGCCGGTTATTGTTTTAGCCACTATTACACCTTTTGAGGCAAGATAGCCACCGTTCACGAGTAAAGCCGAATTTGCCGAAAAGCTGAGATCAAGTGTAAAATCCACGCCGGTTGGCCCGGTGATACCTGCCGACGCACTGTCGGATTTTTTACTGCAGCCCATACAGTTAATCAGCGCGAATGACGCTGCCGTAATTCCGGCAATTGATAGAAATTCTTTTCTGTCCATAAATTTAAGATCGGGGTATATCAATAAATCTCAACCAACTTAAACAAGCCTCCTGAAGGTAAATCTCTGCGTAAAGCAATTCAGCTTCAGGTGCGTTTATTTAATTATTGCAATAGTATCTTTACATTCTGTAGTTTAGATGAAATCACGGGTATTTAACAGATTTTAACAGATCGCGAATTTTAAAACAAAAAAAGGGGCGAGAAAGAGAAAAAGACCTGGCGCTAAAAAAGTGATGCAGAAGATCACGGTAAAAATCAAATTTGCTACTGGAGTTAATTAAAGTCAACTATATTTCAAAACTATGTTGGCTTATTGTAAACACAATTATTGCCATTTAATATACATAAAACGATCGCCATTCAATATCCATTCAGATTGTCGGAATCACATTTCACGAAAAAACAGAGCAAACAATAAACTATAAGCCAACAACTTACAGATGGTATAATAATACCGCCGGGGGAGAAAGATAGAGAATCCCTTTGGTTGATAATGAAGTCAGCTGCAATATTCAAAAAAGCGGAACCGGTTTTTCCGGTTCCGCAACGACGTCGGACAATGGTTCAATCCCTGCCCGCGATCATTTACCGAAACAGGAATAAATTCCATCCATCGGTTGATACAAAGCTAATCCGCCGCCCTAAGCCTGGCCAGGATAAAGATCAACTATAATGGTGACGCTCATCATTCAAAATGATTTGCCCTTTGCAGACATGTCTCAAGGCCTTCAAGTGCAATACCATTGCAGATAAACCGCCCACATGTTTAATATACAAAGGCCAAGTCAATTACCTGTCATTTTCAAATAGTGATATATATCATTTATTTACCTGACGGCCAGCATCATAAAAAAACAAAACAACAGCAATTTTGTGCTTAACATAAGCAGTTAAAGCAGAAGATATGAAAGCATTAGTTTATCACGGCCCAGGTCAGAAAGCCTGGGAAGAAAAGCCCAAACCGGTACTGCTATCAACAAGCGATGCCATTGTAAAAATCCTGAAAACAACGATTTGCGGTACAGATCTGCACATTATGAAAGGTGATGTTCCTGAAGTTGCCGATGGCAGGATCATAGGGCACGAAGGCGTGGGCGTGATCGAAGAAGTGGGGACCACTGTTAGTAATTTTAAGCCGGGTGACCACGTGATTATATCCTGTATCACATCTTGCGGTAAATGCACCTACTGTAAAAAGGGCATGTATTCTCACTGTACAGATGGCGGTTGGCTATTAGGGCACCTAATTGATGGCACGCAGGCAGAATATGTTCGTATCCCCCACGCCGATAACAGCCTTTTTCTGGTACCCAGCGGTTCTGACGAAGAAGCATTGGTGATGTTAAGCGATATATTACCTACAGGCTTTGAATGCGGCGTGTTGAACGGAAAGGTACAACCTGGAGATACTATAGCCATAATAGGTGCTGGCCCGATCGGGATTGCCACTTTACTTACCGCACAATTTTATACACCTGCGGAAATTATCATGATCGATCAGGATGATAACCGGCTCGATGTGGCCAGAAAATTCGGTGCAACACAGATTATTAATAGCCGCGATGAAAATACAATTGAAGCGGTAATGAAACTCACCAACCAAACCGGTGTTGATGTGGCGATAGAAGCTGTCGGCATTCCGGAGACATTCGAGCTATGTGAGGCGATTATCGCTCCTGACGGCCGTATCGCCAACATTGGCGTTCATGGAAAAAGTGTCCGTTTACACCTGGAAGACCTGTGGTCGAAAAACATTACTATCACGACCAGGCTCGTGGACACAGTGACTTCACCAATGTTGTTAAAAACGATACAATCAAAGAAAATAGCGCCCGCCAAACTAATCACACATCGTTTCAGATTAGATCAGGTGGCAGAAGCATACGATACATTTGGCAATGCAGCCGAAGAGAAAGCGCTGAAAGTTATTTTAAGTTCTTAAACAAGATGCATATACGTGCCGAATAAAACAACATCACAACCGTTAAACCTCGAATAATTATGGAAAAGATATTAGTTACAACAGATCAATCCGCTAATTCCAAAGCAGCTATCCGTTTTGCGATTAAACTGGCCAGCCGGCGTAAGGCGGAATTAATCATCCTTCATGTATACCATCTTTTAAAGCCCTTCAAATGGACAGACCACGCTTTTGCGGCGTATACCAATGAATTTAGAAAAAAAACGACAGACGAATTATCATCATTTATTGCAGGCATTTATCGTGATATCGATGAACGCGAAATTAACTACGAATTAGTTTTAGTATCCAATATCGATGTAGTTGCTGGCATCACGGATTATGCCAGCAGGAACAGTTGTTCCTATATCTGCATCAGTACCCGTGGAGCGGGCACTATCGCAAAAATATTCGGCACGCATACCGCAAAATTGATCAGCTGTTCGACTGTGCCTATTATATGCATACCAAGCGCATACCATTTAAAAGAATTGAAACACATCCTGTATGCTTCGGATATGACCGATTATGAAAACGAATTAAAAGAAGTTGTCGATTTTGCCAGGCCAATTGGTGCCAGTGTCGAGATGGTACATATCTCCTATCCTAATGAATTTGCTTTTGACAAAGAGTTGGCTGAAGCCACCTTACAGAAAAAAAATAGTTATAAAATTAGCCTTTTAAACCTGCAAAGAGATGTCAACAATAATTTACTGGAAGATATAGATCACGCTGTTCAGATCAGCAAACCGTCCCTTTTGGTCTTATTCACTCACCAGTCCAGGTCTATGCTCGAAAAGTTATTTTTCCCTTCTAATGCTACAGAATATTCCTTTTATGGAAAGGTTCCTTTACTCACCTTTAAAAAAAAGGAGGGCAAATAATTCTGCCAAAGTCCTGTCCCTGATATGGATTGCCATTTTGACCTGTAATAGACTAACGCTAATTATCTTTGCTATACCCTGCCTGCGTTTAGTATTATTATAAGTTGTGGCTGTCCGCTACAACAGCCAGCCCGTTACCATTAGTTGTTTTTCAGGGCTATAAGGCTTTCCAGAAAATATATAGCCGAGAGAGTTAAACGTGCATCTGGCTCTTTACAGGCCGCTCATCGCCCAATAATACACCCCATTGCCTATAATTTTCGCTGCGGTCAAACACGATCTTTAAAATGGATAGTACCGGCATCGCCAGGAACATGCCCGAAAGCCCCGCCATGCTTCCGCCAATAATAATACCAACGATGGAAACAAGCGGATTAATTTTTACCTGCGACCCTACGATACGCGGCATTAAAATATTGTTATCCAGAAATTGTACTACTGTAATAGCTCCCAATACAATCAGCATATCTGCAATACTATCTGACGAAGCGAGCGTTAACAGCACACCCAGAATATTGCCGATCAGGGCGCCCAGGTACGGGATCAGGTTCAGAAAAGCGAAGATAATACCAATGAGCAGTGCATTTTGAATATCGAAAAACCATAATAGGCCACCTAAAAGAATAATGATATAGGTAATCTGTATCAGCAGCCCTACAAGATAGCTTTTAACCATTTTTTCAGTTTGCCTTACAGCTTCCTCCACATTCAGATAATCCTCTTTTTTAAACCACATCAGCAGAAATTTCAAAAAAAGGTTTCTGTATAGAATGATCAGGTAGATATAGATCGGCAATAATCCAATAAATATAACCATGCCAGACAAAGATCCAGCCGCGCCGCTTAAAACTCCGCCTAAAGAACTGAATAACTTTTTGCTTTGCACATTAATGAATTTCACTTGCTCTGCCGGGGAATATCCAAATGACTTGCTAATCCAGATACTTAGGTCATCCAGGTGTTTGGCCACGGTACGTTGAATCTGCGGAAAATCATCTACCAAAGCACCTATCTGACTGGAGAACAGCCAGATGATCAGCGCCACGATGACCGTTAATAACAATATTGGCAAAAAAACCGCAATAACCTCCGGCACTTTTAACTTCCTGAAAAAACGAAAGACGGGTAAAAGTACCAAGCTGAAGAAGAACGCCATCAACAAAGGCATAATGATCGTATTTCCAGCTATGATGATGGTTCCTAAAACAAACAGGCCAATTAGTTCTATGGCCCGTTTCACGGTTACCGGCATTTTGTTTACCATGGGAGCAGTTTTACACTATTAGGAGCGCGCTTTTTTATTACCCAATATAAGCCTTTTATATCGGTTTCCCATTTCGGAATAATAAGTACGTGCGATTCCTCTAACAAATCAAGGATGGTTAAGCTGACAATAATAAATGTCAAAAGTAAGGGAGCCGTCGATAACCTATAAACGGTAATGGCATTTACTATATAATAACTCCGTTATGCGTGAGGTTAACAAGTATAACGCTATTCAATCATTGTCATTTCTCTGTTTTAATGGAGATATCGTATCAGTTCTGATTTCCGAATGCCTGATTTGTCCGCCTAAATAGCCAGTCCTTGCAATCAGTCCAAAGCTTATCAAGGATACGGCGAGCACTATTAACGCCATACGTCTAACCTGTGATGTATTTTTTAATGTTGCAAAAAGCCCGATCAGCGAAACCCCACCTGTAAGTATTAAAGCGATCAAAGATACCAGGGCGAACTCCTCATGATCTTCAATGAGATGTTTTGATATTCCTTTTAAATGTTCAATGGTTTCTTCGGCACCCTCGCCGGTTGCATAGGCTATACCGGCCCCAATTGCTGAGACGATCAAAACATTATAAGCAGCGATCAGTGTACCTTTGTTCCTTTTCCATAGCCAATGGATCAGGACAAATGCACCCAAAGCCGTACCAACGATAGGCAGATGGGTGATCAGCAGGTGGATGTGTGTTTGGTTCATGACTTTTTTATCAAAGGTGATCAACTAACAGCACTGTTTAAATAGCAGTAATCAAGCTAATAAATGATCTTAATCATTTATTGTCGGGTAATGAACGGATAGCTTTACAATCTAAAGAATTACGCCATGAAGATGATTCTAATGCTCACTGACTTTTCGATAAATGCAAACCACGCCGCAAAAACCGCCGCAAAAGCTTTGAGGAATTTAAATGCAGATATACTGCTTTACAACACTTATTATGACCACCCTATACTTCCTACATATGCCGGTGGCCCCTGGGTGGTAGAAGAATTCGTTTTTCGTAAAGATGAAAGCGCGGCACGGCTGGGCCAATTGGCTATTCAACTAAGGCATATTATTGCAGATCAAACTACAGAAGGCATTGAACCTAAAATTGATTATCAATTTGGTGAAGGTTCACTTGGCAGAAATACAGCGGCGGTTATTCAGGAGAATAACGTTGACCTTGTTGTAATCGGCAGTAGTACAGATAGTTCTTTAGACCACTTGATCTTCGGCAGAGATACGATGCAGGTGATAGATCATTCGTTATGCCCCGTATTGATCATTCCGCCAACAGCGGATTTAGCCCGGCTAAAAAAAGTAACGTTAGCCACGGCTTTCGAACTGGCCGATATCAATGCAATCAATTACTTAACCGGCTTACAAAAACAGCTACACTTTCAACTGGAAATTGTCCATGTATCCGCCATAGAAGAGGAAGACGATCCTGTAAAAGAAAAGGCTTTACTTAACCATATTGATGCAATCAAACAGGATAATATAACCTTTCAGGAAATAAGGGGAAAAGACGTGATTAAACGATTAAATAGGTTATGCAAAGATAACGGATCGGATATACTGGCACTTGTTCATCATCAAAACTCTTTTTTGTCGGGGCTGTTTGACAAGTCTACAACGGTGGCCGCTTTGGACAACCAGCATTTACCTCTGATGGTCATTCCGGCTGAAATGGTCTGATCAACTCGTAACTAACTATTAGCTGATCAAATAAATGGCAATAAATAATTTCGATATACAGGGCCTGAGCAAACAGGAAGTACTTGCGGCGAGATCTAAATACGGAGCGAACAGCCTTTCGTTTAAGAAAGAAAACGGATTTGTTAATGCGTTGATAGGATTGACAAAAGAACCGATGGTCATCTTATTGTTAGTTACCTCATGTATTTATTTTATCAGCGGAAAGGCCGGCGACGGTATTTTTTTAGCTTCAGCAATTGTACTCGTATCAGGCATATCTTTGTATCAGGACTCCAGAAGCCGGAATGCACTCGAAAAATTGAAGGATTTTTCGCAACCCAAATGCAAAGTGATCAGGCACGGAGAAGTTTTAGAGGTAAAAAAAGAAGAGCTTGTTATTGGCGACAGCCTGATGGTAGAGGAAGGCACTTTTATTACTGCTGATGGTATTATTGAACATTCCAATGATTTTTCAATCAACGAAAGCATTCTTACAGGCGAATCCCTGGCTGTTTTTAAAGACAAATCCTCTGCAGACAATCTAATTTTCAGTGGCACAACAGTAGCAAGCGGACTGGCCATTGCAACCGTAACGGCAATAGGTAATCAAACACGATTAGGTAAAATTGGCGGGAGCCTGGAATCTATAGCGGAAGAAAAAACACCCCTGGAAATACAGATCAGCAATTTTGTAAAGAAAATGGTGATCGTGGGGGTTATTGTGTTTCTGACGGTGTGGGGAATAAACTATTTTCATTCGGCAAATATCTTAGACAGTCTCCTTAAGGCGCTTACACTGGCCATGAGTATTCTGCCCGAAGAAATCCCCGTTGCATTTACCACTTTTATGGCGCTGGGCGCCTGGCGGCTTATGAAAATTGGGGTCGTTGTTAAGCAAATGAAAACAGTGGAAACTTTGGGCAGCGCGTCGGTGATATGCACCGATAAAACCGGTACACTAACCGAGAATAAGATGAGCCTGGCGAAAGCGTATGTCCTGAAGGAAGATTGCATTTATAATCTTAATGAAAAGCTATTGACCAGCGCAGCAACAGAGCTAATCGCGCTTGCCATGTGGGCCAGCGAACCGATCCCTTTTGATCCTATGGAAGTTGCCCTGCACAATGCTTACACTCAGACCGATCTGGCAGATGAGCGTCCGGATTATAAAATGGTCCACGAATATCCGCTGGGCGGCAAGCCGCCGATGATGACCCACCTTTTTGAAAATGGAAAAGGGAATCGCATTATCGCAGCCAAAGGTGCACCTGAAGCATTGATCGGCGTCAGCAACTTAAATCAAACCCAGAAAGAACATGTGACTGCTGCAATAGCGGCTTTGGCTATCGAAGGTTACCGGGTATTGGCCGTAGGGGAAGCAAATTTTGTGGGAAGTAATTTCCCTGTTACACAGCAGGAGTTTCATTTTGTATTCAAAGGGCTGGTTGCATTTTATGATCCGCCCAAGAAAAACATCACTACTGTACTACAGGGCTTTTACAAAGCTGGTATCAAGGTTAAAATCATCACAGGCGATAATGCAGAAACTACCGGCGCTATCGCGAAGCAAATTGACTTCCGTGGAGCAGACCAATGTATCAGCGGAGACATGCTGATGCAACTGTCAGAACAGGAACTTAGGGAGAATGTGAAGAAAGCCAACATTTTTACCCGCATGTTCCCGGATGCCAAGCTAAAGATCATCAATGCTTTAAAAGCTCAAAATGAGATAGTAGCTATGACTGGGGACGGAGTTAACGACGGCCCCGCGCTGAAAGCGGCGCATATAGGCATTGCTATGGGAAAAAAGGGCACAGAGATAGCGAAGCAGGCTGCCTCATTAATTTTATTGGAGGATGACCTTTCAAAAATGGTTGATGCTGTAGCCATGGGCCGGCGTATCTACACCAACCTAAAAAAAGCCATACAGTATATTATCTCCATTCACATCCCTATCGTATTAACGGTATTTATACCACTGGCTTTAGGCTGGATTTATCCGAATATTTTTTCACCGGTGCATATTATTTTCCTGGAACTAATTATGGGGCCGACTTGTTCGATCATTTATGAAAACGAGCCCATAGAAAAGAATGCCATGTTGCAAAAGCCACGTCCGTTCAGTACTACTTTTTTTAATTGGAAAGAGTTGGCGACCAGCATAATACAGGGGGCAGCCATCACAATCGGAACACTCACGGTCTACCAATATGCCGTAAGCAAAGCAGCAGATGAACAACTGACCCGTACCATGGTATTTACCAGCCTGATATCGGCTAATGTTTTGCTCACTTTAGTCAATCGTTCGTTTTACTACTCGCTGTTTACAACTATCAAATATAAAAATAACCTTGTACTCCTGGTTATCGGGCTTACAATCTTTATATCATCTTCACTGATATACATCCGCCCTTTAGCAGTTTTCTTTGGTTTCAACTCGCTAAAAATGAGTGACCTGGTGATCAGTATAATTATAGGGTTTACCTCCGTCATTTGGTTCGAGCTTTATAAAGCATGGTTACGTAAGGGCTCAGATGTAAAAACCTCGTGATAGAAAGTACGCAGATCGTACATTAAAATTTTGAAACAGGCGCTTTAGATGAAGAATTAAACCTGATGACACTTCTTATCAATTGATCAAGACATGATCTTCTTTTTCATCTTACCTGTTATAGTAGCATCGGGTTAAATATTTCTCAGAGAATTTACAGCTTCATTGTGCCGCTTGCCACCACCTTCGTTTTTCCTTGCTTAATAACCTGTCTATTCCCTGCAATACTTGCGCCTAAGGAATTTGGCATACTTCATAAACAACATTTGGAAATTCATTTTTTTGTCTAAATTTGAAATAGAAAAATTTAGACAAAATGAGTTATTCCATTTCTGATCTTGAGCAATTGTCAGGTGTTTCCGCCCATAATATCCGTATTTGGGAAAGGAGGTACCAAGCATTTACGCCTTCAAGGACAGCCGGGAATACGCGCTTTTATAATGATGACCAGCTAAAGAAATTATTGAACATAGCCGGACTTTACCACGCGGGCTACAAAATTTCTAAAGCCTGCTCGTTAAGCCGGGAGCAAATGAACAAACTACTCCAGACTGAGATAGATAAAACCCGGCCCGCACGGCATCAGCATGAGTATTTCATTTCTCAGATCATCAGCAATGCACTAATTTTTCACGAGTATGCGATAAATGAACTTATAACCAAATCATTCGAGCAGAATGGAGTTTTAGGAACCTATAAATTCGTGATATACCCCATGTTAGTACGTGCCGGTTTAATGTGGCTAAACAATTCGCTTTGTCCATCACAGGAGCATTTTCTTTCGTCCATTATCAGGCAAAAGCTATTTTCAGCAATCAATGATTGTTTAGAGCAACAGCAAAATAGCAAACCGTTATGGCTGCTATTTTTACCGGAAGACGAAGATCATGATATTGGTCTCCTCCTTGCAAGCTATATGTTGCGAACTGCCGGCCATCGGGTGATTTATTTAGGTCCGCAGGTGCCCCTGTCGGCTTTAAGTCATGCGGTTGAAAGTACGCAACCTCAGAACCTGCTTTTTTTCATAACACGTGTAAGGCCAATTGCTAATGCACAGGCATATATTGACCAGCTCGCGTTTACTTTTCAGTCTGTTAAAATATACCTATCTGGCAACAAACAAGTTATAAATAGCGTTCACTTCCCGAAAAACGTGTATTGGTTGGAAACGCTTCCGGATTTTGAACAAATAATAGCGCTGGCTGTATGAGCAAAAAGAAACGAAAAGGCTACAAGATACCAGGCACTGATATCGCGGGATTAAGCGCCGCGGCCTACCTCTTTTTGCAGGACACCCGAGCGTACCAGAACAAGGTGCTCCGTCGACCAGCGTTTATGGCAATGTTTCAATACATCAATTATTAAACTATCTGAAAATCTAATCGATGAAAGAAAAATTTGACCGCCTTTCTGCCGAATGTAGTAAACTGGCAACACGCAGGTACAGTACCAGCTTTTTTCTGGGCATCAATTTTCTTGATAAAGAATTGCATAAGCCTATTTATGCCATCTATGGCTTTGTAAGACTTACTGACGAAATCGTAGACAGTTTTCATAATTATGACAAGCGTGAATTACTAAATAAATTTAGAAAGGATTGCTTTGAAGCGATAGAACTGGGTATCAGCCTGAATCCCATTCTTAACGCTTTCCAGGAAACAGTTAATAAATATCGTATAGATCACCAATTGATTAACCAATTTCTGCATAGCATGGAAATGGACCTGGACGACCAGCTTTATGATCAACAAAAATTTGAGGAATATATCCTTGGATCTGCTGAAGTGGTTGGCCTGATGTGCTTATACGTGTTCACAAACGGCAATAAGGACAGTTACGAAGCTCTTAAGCCGGGAGCCATGCGCTTAGGCGCGGCCTTTCAAAAGGTAAATTTCCTGAGAGATATCGGCGCGGACTATCTTCAGCTCAACAGAAGCTACTTTCCGGGGATTGACCTTAAGCATTTTTCCGAAACAGATAAAAAGAAGATAGAACAAGAGATTGAACAAGACTTCAATGAAGCGTTGAAGGACATCCGAAAGCTACCAAAATCTTCCCGCCGGGGCGTCTATTTGGCTTACCAGTATTACCGCGAGTTGTTTAAAAAGATTAAGCTTGCGAGCGCCTGCGTGGTTTTTTCGAAAAGATTCAGAATTTCTAATGGCAGCAAGCTTATATTGATATTCGACACTTTGCTTAAACACCAGCTCAATTATCTTTAAGAACCGTTTTTCAGATGTCCAATTTTTCAGAGGTGTGTCTTATAGCGTTATCAAGATCGTCTGTGGAAGCAATCAAATAGCTCATACGGCTATTATAATCATAGTGATCTGTTGGCAAAACCAGGTTTATATTAAGAGGCCGGATCAAAATAAATTGATGCGGCCTCGCTGTTTAACAATTATTATTTAATAACCGGGATTCTGCACCAGTTCGGGCGAATTCCTGTCAATTTCGGGTTGTGGAATCGGCCAAAAGTCATAGTTATCAGCATATTTGGTTTTTACATTCGGGAATAAAGGATTTTGCACAAAGCCGTTCAGCTTCTGTGTTGCGATCCCCCATCTTCTCAAATCGAAATAACGGATTCCTTCCAAAGCGAATTCAACTCTTCTTTCATGACGCACCTTTTCTCTGAACTGGGCTTGAGACAAGCCGGCAGCAAGGTCGGGCATGTTAACCCTTTTCCTAACCAGGTTAATTGCGCTGTAGGCACTTGCATCGGGGCCTGCTGCTTCATTCTGTGCTTCAGCATACATCAGCAATATATCTGCATAACGTAATAAAACAAAGTCATTATCGCCTTTCGCTCCGTAGTCAGGATCTACAAGTGTTGGATCAAGCCATTTTTTTACCGCATAGTAGCCCACTATCCATGAATCTTTTCCAGGCTGGGCAACGGCATATGATCCTGTAAATGGCCATCCCTGCGCTTTGGTATCACCTGGAAAAAACAGGGTCATCCGCATCCGGGGGTCACGATTATCGAACGGTTTCCCCTTTACATAAACTGCAGATGAGCTTGTGTCCTTACCATCGGCAGCTTCATACTCGTTAACCAAATCCTGGGTTGCCAATTCTCCTTTCCAGCGTTGTAAAGGAACGCTGATGCCATTATCCTGATGCGACAGATTTGGCAGCTGGTATTTAACCGAAAACATGATTTCCGGGCTGCTGTTCTGCGCAGGTTTATAAAAATTTGAAGGATAAGATGGGTTTAACGAAAATTTTCCGCCTGCAATAATGGCGCTGGCCAAAGCGGCGGCCTCAGCGTATTTTTTTTCAAATAGCAATGCCCTCACCTTATAACCCTGAGCTGTAGCTTTAGCAGCATGTCCGTTGCCATAAGCAACATCCGGTAAACCGGCTATAGCCTGGTCGAGGTCTGCCTCTACTTGTTTCAAAACATCTGCCCTGGTAGATTTGGCCATGTGTTTCTTATAATCCAGTGTAAACGGATCGGCAGTAGTGATGATCACATTTCCGTACAAGATTGCAAGCCAGTAATAATTAAACGCACGCAGAAAATAGGCTTCTGCCTTGTATTGTTTAAGTTTATCGCCGGTAAGTACTTTATCTACGTTTGCCAAAAAATAGTTAACAGAGGCTATAGCAGTATAATTATTTACGTAATAAGAAGACTGATAAAGATTATAAGTATCAAAAACGCCGGGGGATAAACCAGATGACAGCGCACTGGTGCCGCCACCATAATTATATTGCCCGTAAGAATTATCGCTAAAATTATCCCATGCAACTACCTCATATTGAGATGTGGAATAGCTCCCTCCCTGTGCATATAAGAAATTGTAACAGCCTGTTAACGCCAGGTCGGCATCACTTTCTGACTTCCAAAAATTTTGAGTTGAAAGTTTATCCGGTGGGTTAAGGTCAAGGGAACTTTTCTTACAGGATACCAGTATGACTACGACTGTCATCAGTATGTATATATACTTATTATAAAGTTTCATAATCGTTTTCTTTAATAATTTTAAAGTTTAATGGAAGCTCCAAAGGTTATAGTTCTGTTTTGCGGATAAGTAACGTAGGTTCCATCTCCTACCCGTTCCGGATCAAGTCCCGGATATTTACTTATAGTAAATACGTTATCAGCAGCTACAAAAACCCTCAATGATTTTATCGACACCTTTTTCAGCGCAACTAAAGCAAAATTATAACCCAGCTGCAAGCTTTTGAGACGAACGAACGAGGCGTCCTTTAAGAAATAAGTAGAAGGATAATTTTGAACGGCAGCATAACCATCTGCCACATAAATCTTAGGCATTGTGTTGGTATGGTTGGTTGGAGTCCAGCGATTTAGCCAATCTGTAGTTGGCACAGAACCTTGCCTGAAAGGTTCAATACCCCAGCCATTAACATAAGCCTTTTGCCCCTGGGAGCCATATAGCTGAGCGCTAAAATCAAACCCCTTATAAGCAGCGCCGATATTAGCCGAATATTGATATGAAGGGAATCTGCCGCTCACATAAGTTCTGTCATTGGCATCTATTTTACCGTCGCCGTTAACATCTTTTATCTTCAGGTCGCCGGGAGTAGGTGTAACCGGTTGTTTAGGCGAATTGTCAATCTCCTGCTGACTTTGGAATATTCCGTCCCACACGTACATGTAGTAAGCATCCAGTTCATGTCCCTCTTGCCTGATGGTGTGGTCGCTGATATCTTTCGATCCATACCTTTCAAGCTTGTTTTTATAGGTTTGAAGATTTACCCCTATCGAATAGGAAAAATCCCTGCCAATCCTGTCGTTGTATTGAAGAGCAAACTCGAAGCCTTTATTACGAAGCGCTCCGTCATTAATGGTTGGTGCGTTTAAACCAATGTAGAATGGCACCTGCGAGCTTCTCAAAATATCAAAAGTATATTTATTGAAATAGTCGGCCGACAAAACAAGTTTGTTATTTAAAATGGACATATCGAGACCAATGTCGCCCACCCGGGTAGTTTCCCAGGTCAGGCTTGGATCAACCAGGGTATTTGCGATGAACCCTGAAGAAACAGAGCCGCCAAAGGCATAATTAGCCCCCGACAAAGTTGACTGATATGGATAGGTTCCGATATTCTGATTGCCTAACTGCCCCCATGAACCACGGATTTTAAGGTCATTTAACCAGGAAACATCCTTCAGGAAATTCTCCCTGGAAACACGCCAGCCGCCGGAAAATGAGTAGAACGTTCCGTACCTTGTGTTTGAAGGCAAACGGGATGTTCCATCATATCTGATGTTAGCGCCCAGCAAATATTTGTCCGCATAATCATAATTGGCACTGCCGTAAAACGAGCTGATTGCCCATGCCGATGACGTGCCGTTGTTGGTTTGCCCATCGGAAGGTCCTGCATTCAGTTCCCGCAGATAATTTGTTACATATTGAGTACGGGATGCATTGATGTTACTGGCATTGTTTTTTTCCCGCTGATAACCGGCAAATGCAGAAAAATTATGAAGTCCAAGGCTCTTTTTATAAGTCAGCTGACTATAATATACCGTATAAATATTATCTGAATTGCCCACATTTAAACCCGGCGACCCGTCATCAAGATTACCCGCAGGAGACATATCACTATAATAATATGTAGGAATTACCGGCCTGAAGTCATTGAATTTATAGTATCCATAATTAAATCCACCTTTGTTTTCCCAACGTAAACCTTTAAAAAGGTCGATATCCAGGGATAAGTTGCCTTGCAAATAATAATCGTTACCACGCGTTCTGATGTCCTCGCCTACAATAGCTGCAGGATTTTTATTACCCTGCTCATTGGAGTATGCTTTTTTTATCCATCTGCCATCTGAACTTTGGGCAGGATACAACGGTGATTGGGCCAGTGCAGAAAGAAATTGGTCGCTTGCGCCATTTTCAGGAGTCAGTTTTCTGCCGTACCGCATCTGTATATCCGATCCAAAAGTGATCCGTTTATTTAGCTTTGAGTTTAAACCCAGTGAAAACGTATATTTTGAATAATCAAATCCCCGCATCACACCAGGCTGGTTCGTGATCCCTACGCCAACGCTATATGTTGTACTATCCTTACCTCCGCTCATGTTCAGGTAATGGTTTTGCGTATAGGCTGTACGAAAAATATCGTTCAACCAGTTATGATTGGGGTACTTTACCCTATCGGTTGCGTTTTGATACAGATTTATTTGATCCTGCGTATATAAGGGTGCAAGTGAAGAGTTTGTACGCGCCTCATTTGACAACTGCATATACGTTGCCGAGTTAGTGATTATGTCAGGGAGCTTAGTTGCTTTGGAAACACCCAGATTATATGTATACTGGATAGCCAGACTACCGGCCTTACCTCTTTTGGTTTTTACCACAATTACGCCGTTGGCACCCCTTGAACCGTAGATGGCGGCCGAAGAAGCATCTTTTAATACAGATATTGATTCAATGTCGTTAGCATTCAATACATCAAGACTTCCCGGAATCCCATCAACAATGATCAAAGGATTAGATCCGGCCCCACTGAAAGTACCAACGCCCCTGATTGTTAATTGAACATTTTCGTTTCCAGGTTCTCCTGAACCTTGAACCACCTGTAAACCAGGTAACTTTCCTTGCAGCAACGCCGTGGGCGAAGTAGCTACTCTTTTATTAAGCTCATCGCCGGAAACTGTAACTACGGCACTGGTTAATTTATGCCTGCTTTGTGTGCTGTAACCCACAACAACAACCTCGTTCAAGGCCTTGTTTTCTTCCTGCAATTGAATATTGACAACTTTTTGCCCATTTATCGCCACTTCGCGGGTTACATAACCCAAATAAGTGACAACCAGCGTTGCGTTATAATCGGGTGCATTTATCGTATAATTACCCTGGCTATCGGTTGCTACTGCCGCAGTTGTTCCCTTTACCTTAATGGTAACCCCCGGTAACCCTGCCCCCAGGGCATCAGTAACCTTTCCGGTAATCTTCACGTCCACTACATCCGGTTCGTCGGTTTTATTTTCACTATTTTCGGAACCGGTGTCGGCAGAGGTTCGCAGTTTTTTGAGGATAATTTGATTATTAACTATTTCAAATCCAATACCATTAGCAAGAAAAACCTGCTCCAATATCGTTTTTAAATCTTTCTGCCCTCCGGCAGTGGTCACTTTTCTTTGATTATTTAAGGTTTCTTTGAAGTATACAAACTTAACGCCCGCTTTTTTTGAAAGCATATTAAGAAAAGACTTCATATCCATATCAACAGCGGCGATATCAACCTTGCGGTCCAGGACTCCCTGCGCGCGCGTGGTGCCGGCTACCGATACACCTGCAAATATGATGGCCAACAAAATCTGGCAACAGGATAACTTCATAATTTTATACCAGTTGATCGATATTAGTAAATTAATATTCATACATTAGTGTGTTTTATTTGGTAAAAAAATGAGACAAAAACGCCCCCGCACCTCTACGAAAGGTGTGTAATGCTACACGGCCGGGGCCCGAAGAAAGCGTGGTAACGACACGCTTTCTTCATTTTACATAAGTGGTGTTTGCTGAGGTTAATCTTTCTTCATAATTTAACTTTAGGGTTAATAATAATTGGTTAATTGGTTGTTATGGCTCTCTGTAACACAAACTTCTTCCCATCGGTTACATAGCTAACATTGAGCAGTTTTTCAAGTACTTCCATTATTTCAGGCAAACTTTGATTACTAAAATCAGCCTGTAACTTTGCTTCCGCAAGATCATGGTCCCCTGCAGGCAGCATAATGATCACATCAAATTGTTGTTGAAGCACACGAACTGCTTCTCTAAGCGAAACATCATTAAATGAAAGGCTGGTTTTTCCCCAAATTTTTAACGCCGAGTGCTTCTCTACAAGGCTAACTTCAAGTTTATCAGCCTTTTTTGCTGTTACCTGCCAAACCGCTTTTTGCTGAGGATGTAGCATAACATCTGCATTGCCTTTATTTCTATCAGCTATCGCGACAGATACTTTTCCGGTAACTACTGCTACTTCGGCACGAAGTGCATGTTCATTATCCTTTACACTAAAACTGGTTCCCCAAACTTTGGTGGACATGTGTGCTGTCCGGACAATAAACGGATGTGCGTGATCTTTTTTCACGTCAAAAAACGACTCGCCGGTGAGCGAAACAGTCCGGAACTGACGATTAAATGAGTGATCGTACGTAACTACTGTCCCCGGGTTGAGCCAGGCCGTACTACCATCGGGCAACGTTACTTTTTTTATCTTTTGCCCTGTATTTACAATCCTGATAACATCACTATTAACAGTTGATTTATTTACTGCCGATTGGTTGTGCCATAAAAGGCCAACTGTAATAAAAATCAAAATACTGGCTGCTATTGCGGCCGCCCGGTAATAATTAAACTTTTTTACGCGGGGTTCGGACAACCGTATTTTTTCGCGTATTCCCAATATCAACCGGTCTTCTAATGCCTGCTTAGCCTCCGGTGAAAGCTGGTCATAAGCATCCGGTTCATTTTCCGTCGCATTAAACCAGTTAAGTACCGCCGCCTCTTCGTCAGCATTACATTTCCCTGCAAGGTATTTTTCAATCAGTTCCGGTGAAATAGGGTGCATGGTGTTAATATTGTCCTTTTAATAACTAAGACAGTTAAGACTTGTGTAACACCCAAAAGAATTTGATATTTTATTTAAAAAAAGTTCTCAGGCAGAGTAAGGAGTATATAATAGCAAATGTAAACAATTGATGAAGAGACAATCGCAGAAACCGAAGCGCCCGGTTCATATGATTTTCAACTGTTTTTTCGGTAATACCCAATTCAGCCGCAATCTGCTTATTAGATTTGTATTGTTTCCGGCTGAGTTCGTAAACGGTCCTGCATTTTTCGGGGAGTAAATGAAGATTGCGGTCAACTTCCTGCCCAATTTCTTTAACGATCAAAATTTCCTCAGGGGCGGTTTGCGGAACAGGTGCCACCAAACGCAAAACTTCGGTGGCCCTTTCGCGAAGCAGTTGCTTATGGATATGATTCAAAACCAAATTTCGTAAGGCAATGTACAGATATCCGCTCAGTGTCGACTTTATATACAATTGCCCGCGCTTGATCCATAAGTTCACAAACAGGTCCTGTACCAATTCTTCTGCTATTTCTGCTTCGCGGCACCTTTTTAGTGCAAATGAATATAAAGCCCCATGATACCGATAAAAAATTTCCGTAAAAGCCGCATGGTCAGAAAAATTTAACCGCTCAACCAACTCTTCATCGGTTAATGTTTTCCAATTGTTCATGCTGAAACTAAATTTAAAATTGGTTACAGGGCGAAAAAGCGCACCAGAATTCAAATCTAAAATAGTATTTTAATTTTTCATTAACATAATCCGACTTTCTTATGTACGAATCAGGCATTTTATTAAGGCTTTTATGCAATTTTTATTTTTTATTAAATTGTTGATTAACTGGTAAAAAACCCTCCTGGTTGATCCTATTAGCCAATGTTGTTTGCATTCCTAACTATTTGATGATAATAATAAAGGTGGTCAAAGCTCAATTGGTGGGCAGTAGTCGATATGTTGTGGTTTATCCATTATGCGCATAATGCACATATACAAATCATCGGCTGGATAAAATCTCTTCGGTTATTCATATTCGGAGAACAACAACCATATACTAAGTTGACGCTCGCCGCTACTCGCTCCTCAAGCTTTTCACAGGATTAGCCAGTGCCGCTTGTACAGCTTTGTAGCCTACAGCTGTCCAAGCAATCGCCACCGATGCTGCTATCGCTCCAATAAATATGTCCGGGCCGATAGTAATTCTATAAGTGTAATCCTGCAGCCATTTATGCATAAAATAGTAACCTATCGGAGCTGATATAGCAAACGCGATGACAATAAGTACTGTAAATTCTTTGGAGAACAGGTACACGATATGGCCTACAGTGGCCCCTAACGTTTTACGTATACCCATTTCTTTAGTGCGTTGTAAAGCCATAAACGATACCAGGCCATACAAGCCAAGGCACGAGATGAATATGGCTATACCTGCAAATATTTTATAAAGCGTGGCTAATTCATCCTCATTTCTATAAAAGTCAGCGATTGTTTTGTCGAGGAATTGATATTCATATACGCCTTCCGGGAAAGTTTTGTTCCATAGGCTTTCAATACCGCTAAGAGTTTGCCTTACGTTTTGAGGTTGGATTTTGATATTCAACTTGGAATATTGCCTCTTCCACGGGCCCATCAATACAGGCGGGATAGCATTACGCAGCGAAGCCACATTATAATCTTTGACCACGCCAGTAATCTGCGCATTTAATTTTTTATCATCCCAGAGCATAATATATTTGCCTATGGCTTGTTTTGGATCAGTAATACCCAGTTTATGTATCAAAGTTTCATTAACAACATAGCCTGATATGGTATCTGTTTTTTTGTATGGACTACCGGCCAAAAATTGAATATCATATAACCTAAAATAATCAGCGTCGGCCCATTTCAGGCAGGCGGCAAAGTCCACCTGTTTAGGTGAATTATTGAATTTAAAATCGCTAAACCAACCACTATTATCAGACGGGCCGTATAGGCTTACACTTACATCTTTTATACCCGATTGCTGTAAAAGCTGGTCTTTTAGCGC
This sequence comes from Mucilaginibacter sp. R-33, assembly GCF_049949235.1. NCBI lineage: Bacteria > Pseudomonadati > Bacteroidota > Sphingobacteriia > Sphingobacteriales > Sphingobacteriaceae > Mucilaginibacter > Mucilaginibacter sp. R-33. The sequence goes on along the minus strand of NZ_CP188089.1, from coordinate 1,603,375 downwards.
ACCTACTCTTGCCCGACTGACGCTATCGCCGGGGAAGGGAACAGTAATTACAGCATCTTTATTAAACCCAAGCGATTTGTTCCTAAAATAATTCATCTGGTAGATGAGCACCAGGGTACCGATCACCAGGAACTGTGCTATGCAGAATTGCGCCACCACTAACACCCGGCGTAACGAAATTCCGCTTGCGCGGCCGGCGTTGATCTTATTTCTTAATGCCCCTATTGGGTTAAATCCTGATAAAACCAGTGCCGGATAGAACCCGGCTAAAAAAGTAACCCCGATAACCACACCTGCTAAAAACAAGATCACCATTGGATCTCCCAGGAAACTCCCGCTCAGCCGGATCTCGAGCAGGTTGTTCAACATCGGTAATACCACAAGCGAGATTATCGCGGCCAGTATAACCGCGAATAAAGTAATGATCAGGGTCTCGCTGATGAATTGAATGACTAATTGATAGCGGTTACTACCCAAAACCTTACGTATACCCACCTCTTTTGAGCGGTTTACAGCCTGGGCAGTAGCCAGGTTGATAAAGTTAACACAGGCAATAATGAGCAAAAATAAACCGATCAAACTGATAACACTGATCAGTTGCTTACTGAACGGGTGGCCGCTGTACACACCTACCTCGGTATTATAATGCATGTGTTTTAATGCCTGTAGTTGAAATATCTCGTTTTTATTATAAGGTGCCGGCACATGCTTTTTTGCGAACACCGCCAGCTCGGCATTAAACTGTTTTTCGATCATACCGGGGGGCAAAATAATATAGCAATTCCTATCGCCGAAGGTACTTACCCAATCCTGTGCATTGCCGCTGAGGTCGCCTCCTTTTTCAATGAGCGTTAGCCAGGAAACGGCAAGCTTCATTGGGAAATCAGTATTGACCGGGGTGTTCTCAAAGATCCCGGTCACTTTAAGATCGCGTTTGTTTTCGTACCTTATTGTTTTCCCCATCGCCTTACGCCAGTCGCCGAAAAACTTATTTGCTTCATCACGGGATAGTGCAATGGTTTTAGGTTCGGCTAAAGCTGAGTTTTTATCTCCCGCCAGCCATTTGAAATCAAACATCTGGAAAAAACCAGGATCAGCATAATAAGCCAGATCTTCTTTAAATTTTTTCAATGGAATCCCATTACGCCCATCACCTATAGTATAATGCGAGCCATCATTCTTCATAATGTTAGCCAGCTGCTTTATTTGCGGAAAATCAAGCTTCAATCCTTCAATTAGCGGCAGTGGCGTCCCTTGGCCGGCATGCGTTCCGTCAGGGCCGCTGCTCACCGTAACAATACGATAGATCCGGTCTTTATTGGCATGAAAACTGTCGAAACTGGTTTCATATTGAACAATTAGGAATATGAGCAGGCAGGCTGCTATCCCTATTGCCAAACCGGTAATATTAATAGTAGCATAACTTTTATTGCGTATCAGGTTACGCCAGGCAATTTTGAAGTAATTTTTAAACATAACGTTTCGATTTGGTTTCTTAACGGTCCAGCCGGGTGCTGTTTCCTGGTTTAAAATTACCGGCGTAAAATGGGCTTGGCGTTCCAAGTTATAATATGGTCGCTCTTTTTTCAGTTCAAGTTTATATTCGACCGGACTTTTACCTGTCATTTGTTTAAAAGTGCGGTTAAAGGTGGTTTTTGAGTTAAATCCTGATTCGAAGGCTATGCCGAGTAGGGTCAAATGATCATAAGCCGGATCCTGCATTTTCCGGACCACTCCGGCAACCCGATACTCATTAATGAAATCATTAAAGCTTTTTTTGAGCACTGTATTAATGATCCGGGACAATTCATTGGGATGCAGGTCGAGTTTTTCGGCCAGCGAACGTAAATTAAGTTCCGGATCCTGGTAATACAGGTTGGCTTTCATGACTTTCTTCAGCCAGGTACCCTTTTGCTTTGACTCTCCCGGTAACGCCGCTTTAAAAACCCGCGGAGCAACCAAGTGTAAGCCAACCTCCGGCCTTAAAAAAGCGACAGCCGCCATCCGGATGGTCAATATCGCTAAAATGAGATACAGGGGGTAGTAAGCCTGCATTCCTAATTGATTATGGTAATAAAAGTGGTTTGTGACCGCAAGGAGCATCCAGCACAGCCACAAGATGCCGAAACCGGTTAGCGAACGTTGCAGCCATCTCATTTCGTGCCGGTACCGATCTCCCCCAGTAAATTTAATACTCCGGTAAAAGTTTGCCATCAGCTTGTGGGAGGCATACAGATAAATAATGACGGAAATAAACGCAAGCAGTTGAAATGCGGGGTTCAGCCGGTGAAAGGTCAGTGTATCATAAGCGGCTTTGCCTGTTTTAATACTATCGTTAATTTCCAATAGCTGAGTGCACAGTTCGAGCAACAACGGAATAAAATGCTGTAAATCTCTAAATCTGAATTTATACTTCGGCCGGGTTATTTTAAGTACATAAAAGAAAATCAGGGGGCCAAACCCAAGCGAAAATTGCAGCGGTAACCGGCTCCAATAAGGGATATAAGTTGCCAGTTGAATGTCAATGGCTAATATGCGGGCCATGTGCAAAACAACAACGATCAAAGCCAGGGCGAAAAACCGGTTAGCGGCGTTGTTTATCCTTTTAGTGAACCATAAAAGCAAAGCAAAGCCCATCCCGATGAAAATAGCTCCCAAAAAGGCCAGGTCGTAGGCGTTGATATGGAATATATAGGTATTCAATTACTTCAAATGGCGCAATCCCTGTTCCAAATTTACAACATATTGATACACAAAAACTTACCGACTTGTTTATATATTTAGTGTAACACAACCGAACATATGGTTGTTCGGTTATAGCGATTCGTATTTGAGCTTAATAGCCCCAGTCTGGCATATGCTGTATTATAAATAGCATTAAACAACAACGGGATGATAAAAACAGCGACAGGGGGGTGTGCTTAAAGTAGTCAAAATACATTTTGATTGTTGGCCCTGATGACTGATGTACTTATCTCATTTGGGTGAAAGACCTAATTGTTTAAACACCTGCGTAACAGCATCCGCAATGATAACGTTGCCTTTATCTGAAGGGTGCAACCCATCATAAGTAAGATTGACTGCGGCCGGCGGATAAGGATATTCGTCGTTTTTAGGATCAAAAGGTATTCCGACCGACTGGGGATAAATATAATTCCTGTACATGCCGTTTTTGGGGTCCTTTAATCGTTTAAATCTTACCAGGTCCTCCATTTTAAGCAAGGGATGGTGATAAAGGTCTACTACAGGAACCTGCTCATACCGTCCGATAGCAATTACGGCATTTGCGAAATCCTCCAGCGATTGTCCGTTCTTTTCCTGATAGGAACCAAACGCATTATTATTAGCATCGGAGATATAAACAAAATCATTACGCTGCATAGGCGTGATCAGTACGATCTTTGCCTCCGGGTTCAACTGACGGATTTTGTCGATAATGATCCGGAATGAACCATATGCGGTTGTATTTCCGGTGCCTTGCACATAATCGTCAATCTTTCCGACAGGCCTTCCCTGCCACCAGTCGTTGGTACCCAGGAAAACGGAATAAATGTCGGCCTTAACCAAACCGAGGCGGTCAATATTCCCGGCAATGCCACCGGATGTCCAGCCGTTATGGCCCTGGTTAATATACCGCAGGTTGGGTAACAACTCCGTCACGCGCGTCAGGTACCCTTTTTTTACCCTGTTTCCGGTTTCGTCAGGATGATCGTTCAGGTAAGTGATCGAGTCGCCTATGGCAACCCATGTCAATTCTTTTTCTTTAAATGAACATAAGATAAGAACGCTAAATAATACTACAAGATACTTTTTCATGTTTTAAATAAAGGTTCCCGGGTTTGGTACTCAATTTTGTATTTAATAAACCTACACAAATCCCGGCCAGGTTTCGCATAGTTTTTTGCGCTTTTATAAGCCGCCGAACCGGAAACCCTGAAAACACTTCAGGGGCTCTTCAATAATTTCGGCGAATATCTTGTATCAGCTTATTAATTTCCCAGGTGTCGCTGGTATACCGGCAGATCTTTTATTGATCGGCCAGTAATAACACAACACGCTGGTCTTGTGGCCTGATGCGGTATAAACAGCCATTAGTGGCTTTTTCCAGGGTGCCCTGCTGCATAGCAAGCCGGTAGGTATGGCCATCAAATTCATACAGGGCGCTGTTGCCTGTCAATTGTTTAAACGGGGTTTTAGCGCCTTCAGCAATGCACAAGTCCAGGGACCAGTCGCCGGCCGGATGGTTCTTCGCTGTGATGGTCAGGGATTTCTCGCTCATATTGATTTCGAAATAACCTTTACCAACAGGCCATGAAGCATGGGCCGTCGTCGTATTCAGATTTGTGAAAACAGGATCTCCTCCCTGAACCGGCACCTCCCCGCCCCCGTCGTTCATCATCAGGCGAAAGCCCTCAGGTTTGCCGCGCTTTCCCCATTGAAAACCATCTGCCAGCGGGAGCGTGTAAAAGAAACTTTGATTAACGGTAGTAACGTTATTCAGGTATTTATCCGGCACGGTTTCGTTAAACAGGTGGATATCGGTTATCCGCAACGTACCATTTTCCCAAAGCAGGTTGGTCCTGTAAAACCTGCTGTTATACCAAACGGTTTTTTTATCGCTGTTTGCCAGGTCCCTGCTTACCGTAAAGGTTGTAGCTGGGGTTACCTTATAGGTACGTTTAAACCATTCGCCCGACTGCGCCATGGTTTCTACCCGAACCTTGCCCTGTTTGCGGAGACGGGCAATAACCGGCATCTGCCATTCCAGCCCTTTTTTCATGGCATCCCAGGTGAATGAATTTTCCTGCCCAGCCTGCGTATAATTGTAGCCGAGCGAGGAATCATTGGCAAAAGTTTGCAAAAACCAGTTGATCCACTGCTCATTTCCGCCCGCGTGGGGGTAAACAGGCTCAAGCGTGGTTACCGAGCTGCCATCGGCGTATTGCCGTATAGGGTCGCTACCCAGCATCCTGAATACGGGCACGGGCAACTGCCTATCTGCATGCTGGGCAGGCATATAAGCGTTTAAACGGCTCGGGTAATACGCCTGGTTCCAGTAACCGCCCCACAGGGTGAAACCATCGGTACCTACCTGGTCTTTACAGTTGGCAGAGGCAACAATCTTATATTTATCGTACATGTAATTCAGCGAATGCGCATCGATGACCCATGAAGCGATGGATTTGGGATAATACCCGAATATGCTTTTAAAATCAGCAAAATAAACGTCGATGATCTTTTCGCGTTCGGCAGGCGTGTAACCCACAGAAAAACCGATGTCTGAATGCCAGTCCCAGGCATATTTTCCCCGCCATTTGATCCCAGCTTTTTCAATCAGCGGTTGCGGCAGTTCCCACCATCCCCCAATCTCAAACTCATCTTTCGGAAGTGTTTTCAGCAAATCCTGGTAGCGCTTGTCAATCAGGGCATCGTACTGTAACAAAAAAGTTCCGCCCAGGTGATATTGCTTCATCAGCGCAATCTGGTTTACCACGGTCTGGTACAGGACATCTTTGGTGATACCCGCATCACGTGGTTCGATGTCGCGGATAAAATTGACAATGTTAACGATTTTAGGCGTATTGCCTGGCTTTGTTTTTTGAGCGAACAAAGGTGTGGTAACGACCGCCGCCATTGCCGCTGAAGTGAAGATCAAAAGAGTTTTAAATCTCATAGACGATAGTGCTTCTATTTTATTTTCCGGGAACAGGTATCGGTAGCTTTGCGCGCGGATGAATAAGTATTCCGTTTGACTGGTTTATAACGATTGTAACCGCTAAGTTATCATAATTCGATTTTTTCAAACAGCCTGCTAAGATATACAATGCGTATCCGTAACCGTCCCCAACTGTCTGCCGAAGCAAACCCCAGAAGTGTTCGGAAGATTTTTAATTCCTTCCCTGGGAGGGGGGCGGCTGGATTTCGTGGTGGCAGGGAGGGGTATATACGTCATTTCAGGCGAATAAGTCTGTGAATGAAACCCCTCTCTACACCCTTCCAGGGGAGGGAATCGCACAATCCTCGCTTTTTTTATTTCTTCCGAACACTTTTGGAGCAAACCCGGTCGATCAACCGTGCTGCCTGCTTTACATACCGCAGGAAAATGAAAAACGACAACTATCAAAAACTCCGCAGATTTTGCCCCTCACTTGAACCGCGCAAAATAATACACTATCCGGATCAGTTGCTTCCGGTTTGCAGCATGATAGATAGGCATAAGGCCGGTTAATTATTGAATCAGGCTTAAGCTTGATTTGATCGCTGTCAGTTCCCCTAAAAGGCGCGTTTCTTTTACCATATCTTCCATGCCCAGCTCTTTGGCTATCCGTGCGATCTCCAGGTTGAGGGTGGCGATTTCCGTAAGACGATGTTCATTGATGTCCTGCAGGGTAGATATCAATTGTCCCTCGGATGAGCGGCTGATGGCAAGCAATGTCTCGGTTACCTCTTCCTCCGGAAGGGAGACGCCACAAACGTTAGCCACCTGGATACACTCTTTAATTATTCGTTTTCCGATTGCCAGCGCTTCATTATTACGGTGAAAAATACCGTTATCAATGTTCAGCAAAGGGCACACAGAGTTGAACACACAGTTGACGATCACTTTTTTCCAGATCACTGCCTGGATGTCTGATTCTGGTTTAAAGGAAAATGCAGGGCTATTCATTTCTGATACGACCGCTGCAAGACTTTCCTCATTGCTATTGATCGCCCCTACCGGGCAGGTTGCTACCGGTTTGAACCGTACCACGTTTTCGGAGGTAAACTGGCCCGTCACAAACAACACGCAACGATATAACTGCGTAAAACCAAGCATGATAAATGGCTGCTCCACATTCAGACCATTCTGCAAAAGGACGACAGGATAATGGACTCCCTTCAAAGCTAACTTCGCCGCTAAAGCGCTATTGGCAAATGATTTGGCGGTGATGACAACTATACCATCAATCGTTTTTATTTGACTGAAAGTTTTTACATCAATGTTTTCACTTACTTCTGATCCGTCTGGCAAGTTAATCCTGATCCTTTCAGATGTGCCCGGCAAGCCATCAACAGTTCCACGGATCAACAGCACATTCTTACCGGCATGCTTTAATATAACCGCGAGCGTGCGGCCAATGACGCCCGCTCCGACAATATAAATCGTTTTCATATCTGCTTTGTTTCCAGGTTATCGCTTGCAATAAACCACGAGGGAAGCTTTAGCCAGGGCCGCTTTGTTAAGCAGGTATCCTGATAAAGCAGCCGGCGTGCCAGTTGCAATACCCAATTTATCTGTATTCAACGCGTAAACCGTGATGATGTAACGATGCGGTGCTTCTCCTTCACCAGGGCAGGGCCCCTGGTACCCGGCGGCGCCCGTGTCATTAATGCTTTGCAAACTACCGGCCGGCGCCGCGCTGACTTTTGGGTCACCTGCTCCACGTTTCAGTTCCGTAACAACCGGGGGGATATTGACAATCACCCAATGCCAGAACCCGCTCCCTGTGGGGGCATCAGCGTCATACATGGTAATCGCGAAGCTTTTTGTACCTGCAGGTGCATTTGACCAGCCGAGCTGCGGCGAATGGTTCTGTCCGTTGCAGCCAAAGTTGCCGGCCACAAATTCATTGGTAAACTGACCGCCAAGGTCTGCGCTTTTAAGGGTGAATGTCTGTGCTGAAGAGCAGTAGTAACTGATTGCAAAAACGCAAAAGAGGATGAATTTTTTCATGCCTCAAATATGCCTGCGTATTGCATAAGGTAATGTTGCGGAAAGTTCAGAATATAATGAGAAAAGCTCAAATTATGGCGTTTTACGGTAATTCGCCGGAGTTACGCCATATTTCCTTTTGAAAGCCGTGTTGAAATTGGACACGTGCTGATAACCGTAGTCCAGGTATAGCTCGCTGGCCGACTTGCCTTTTAGCAGTTCGGTACATGCCATTTCCAGTTTCCGCTCCCGGATGTATTTTTGAGGAGCTACCCCGTAATCTCTTTCGAAGTCACGCTTAAATGACGACACGCTCCGGTTACTCAGAAAGGCAAGTTCATCGAGTGTAAGACTGCCCAACAGGTTATTTTCAACAACAGTTTTAAGGGATATATCTGCAGGGGTGCCGAACATGCCGGTCAAAAGTTCGGGCGCCAACTCGTGCAAAGCGGTGAGCAATTCGGTAAGCTTGAGTAAGGCCATTTCGTAAGAAAGGTTTTGCCTGCCAGCGATCAGGGATTTGATGTTGCGCACATACTCGTTGATATAAGTGTTGGTCTTGAAATAAATATACGGCGCATCGCCGGCGCTGGCTCCCCCTTTACCGGGGCGGCTTACCGTGAATTCCTGCCCGATGCTGCGCGGAAAAAAGACAATTACACTACCATAGGGCTCGGCATTATTGCTGTGCTCGGCAATAATTGAATTGCCCTCAGGTATCAGCATGCCGTAGCCCGGAGTAAGAATAGTGTTTTCAGCGGCGCGATAGATCTGTTTTTGACCATTTTGTACAAAGCTGACCGCGCACCGGCTAAAAAAAACGCGCGTACGGAAAGCGCTGCCTTTATCATGATAATCCACGAAAGTGATCTCACCAGCCGAAATGTGGGAATGGTGACGTGTAACTTCCGGTACTTTTATGATTTCCATGCTGTTTTTTGGAACAAATAAACCGCAAAATACGCTCAATCCAAAATGGGTGCGGACAAAAAACCGCGGTTCATGGGCTAAAACCTTGACTTTTCCCTGATACCTAACCAGCGATTCATTCCTTAGATTTGTTGTTAGTATGAAGAAAATTGGCTTTTTATCATTCGGACACTGGTCCGACCACCCTGCATATAAAACGCGTACCGCGGCTGATACCTTGCTGCAGTCTATTGATCTGGCGGTTGCTGCCGAAGAAATCGGCCTTGACGGCGCTTATTTCCGTGTCCATCATTTCGCATCTCAACTGGCATCTCCTTTTCCTTTGCTATCGGCTATCGGTGCAAAAACAAGTCGGATTGAGATCGGCACAGGCGTTATCGATATGCGGTATGAGAACCCGCTGTATATGGTTGAAGACGCCGGTGCGGCCGATCTGATCTCGGGCGGGCGGTTACAACTGGGCATCAGCCGCGGTTCTCCGGAACAGGTGATCGAGGGCTGGCGTTATTTTGGATATGAGCCTGTCGAGGGCGAAAACGATGCGGATATGGGGCGTAAAAAAGCGCTGGTGTTTTTGGATAAGTTAAAAGGTGTTGGTTTCGCCGAGCCAAACCCATACCCTATGTTTCCAAATCCGCCGGGCTTGTTGCGTTTAGAGCCCCACTCAGAAGGACTGCGGGAACGCATTTGGTGGGGCGCCGCTTCGAACGCCACGGCTGTTTGGGCAGCCGAACAGGGAATGCATCTGCAAAGTTCCACATTAAAGTTTGATGAAAGCGGCAAGCCTTTCCATGTGCAGCAGGCCGAGCAAATCAGGGTGTATAAAGAGGCGTGGAAGAAGGCCGGTCATGATCGCGAGCCAAGGGTGTCAGTAAGCCGTTCTATTTTTGCATTGGTAAACGACCAGGACAGGCTTTATTTTGGCCAGCAAGGGAAAGGAGCAGACAGTTTCGGTTATATCGAAGCGGATAAGCGGGCGGTCTTCGGCAGAAGTTATGCCGCTGAACCAGACCGGCTGATCGCCGAACTATCAAAAGATGAAGCCATCCAGGAAGCAGATACGGTGCTTTTGACGATACCTAACACCTTAGGTGTTGATTACAATGTGCATGTGCTGTCTTCAATCCTGGAGCATGTGGCTCCCGGGCTGGGTTGGCGTTAAAACACTTGATAAGCGCATGCGGAATGCAGCCATCCTGACGGTAGGCGCCTATGATTCGCGCTTCGAAGTGTATGCCCATGAGATCATGGCGGCGGCTTTCGGCATACCTGCAGATGTGATAGCTCTCCCGCTGCCGGTGGCGGGCCATATGGTTTAACTGAACAAGTGCCTTCGCCAACAATGTCGCGAAGGCACTTGTTTACGGTCGGATCATTCCTGCCTCAATTATACAAACCCTGCTACCTAAAACTGATAAATATCATCTTTATCATTGATTTCTTGCAGGTAAAGCGGCCTGTAATGGCGGATATATTTGCATGTGCCAACACAATATCCATTTTCAGCATTTCCCGACCGGCCCGAAGAACAGCAGCGCGCGACGACACTTTTTAAGAAAAAAAATCCCAATGATTGTTTTTTCCGCAATGATGCGGAATTTGACTGGCTCTACCCGGAGCATTTGCAGTCGTTATCACAAAAACAATGGACGCCTATTGCCATCGCCAGAAAAGCCGCCGAATATTTAGCAGTAAAAGGCGCCAAAGTACTGGATGTTGGTAGCGGCATAGGAAAATTCTGCTTAACCGCGGCGCATTTTTATCCTGATTCTTTTTATTTCGGGGTTGAACAGCGGCATGAACTGGTGCATTACGCCCAAACCACACAAAGATACCTGGATATTAACAATGTCAGTTTCATACATGCCAATATCACCCAGGTTAACTTTCATCAATTTGACCATTTCTATTTCTATAATTCTTTCTTTGAAAATTTAGACCAGGAAAACGCTATTGATGATCATATAGAGACTTCCTACGGCCTCTACGCTTATTATTCACGGTATTTAAAATCGATGCTGAATGATAAACCGTCGGGTACCAGAGTAGTAACCTATCAGAGTTTCGGAGAAATTATTCCGATAGATTACAGCATGAAAGATCTCGCTTATGATTCCTTACTTCAGTTGTGGGTCAAAGATTAATTACGATTTAACTTAAACACGTGAATAACATGCAGTTTCCTTTTTTATGTATAGTGATACAATAAGCATTTCTTATTTCCGCAAAGACGCGGCTTTCGATACTTTGTATCCGATACACATCCGGGAGCTATCACAAATGCACTGGACTGGCCTGGACATTTCGCTCGAAGCCAGCAATTTCCTCGCAGCTCCGGGGGCCAGAATCCTGGATATTGGCAGCGGTGTCGGTAAATTTTGTATCGCGTCGGGCGTTTATCATCCGGAGGCTACCTTTTATGGCATTGAGCAACGGGAAGAGTTGTTCAATTATGCAGAATCAGCCAAAGCGGAGATAGGTGTACCCAATGTGCAGTTTATGCATGGTAACCTCACTAACCTGGACTACGACCTGTTTGATCATTTTTACTTTTTCAATCCTTTTTATGAAAACATAGAACCAAGCATCAGGATCGATTATAGCGTCAATACCTCGTTTGATCTGTACAACTACTATACTTTGTTCATTTACGAAATGCTGAACAAAAGACCGGCCGGCACCCGGTTGGTTACTTTCCATGCACCGGAAAAACAGATTCCGGTCAGTTATCAATTAATGAACAATTCCTATAGCCGGGTGCTGAAAATGTGGATCAAGAAGTAAAAGAGCCGGTTCAGCCTTGCTATAGAAAACATTCAAATCAGGCCTGATAAACGCGGCAATCTTTATTAAATAATAATTGAACGATAAAAAATAAAAATCATGAATTACCCCGAACATTTATTTTATACCAAAGACCATGAATGGATCAGCTTCGAGCAGGACCATGCATTGATCGGCATCACCGATTTTGCACAAAAGGAATTAGGTGATATCGTTTATGTTGATATCCCATGCCTGAACAAGATCATTGCTAAAGAGGCCATATTTGGCACAGTTGAAGCGGTAAAAACAGTATCAGACCTTTTTATGCCGGTAAATGGTAAAGTAATAGCGGTTAATCCTTTGCTTGAAACTAAACCCGAACTGGTGAACCAGGACCCTTATGGATGCTGGATGATCAAAGTGCTGGTAAGCTTAGCAGACGACCGCGAGTCGCTGTTGACGGCAGAACAATACCTGGCACAGATCGGAGGTAACTAATCCTCTGCGTTGATACCATTTTGACGGTATTAAGCCAAATATTTAACCTTACTGGCTAAAAAACAAAATCAAACACATTATTTATTTAACACAAAACACAATGGAAAAATTTAAAGCGGCAAAAGATTTGATAGATGCCATAGAGAAAGACATGTTCAGCTTTTACGAAAAAGGCAACAAAGCTGCAGGAACCAGGGTTAGAAATGCTATGCAGCAATTAAAAGTTATGGCAACAGATATCCGTAAAGAAATAACAGAAAAGAAAAGCAATCAACAATAGTTTAAGAACTGTTTTGGGAAAATAAACCTGGTCAACCTTTGACTTGGTTTATTTTATCAATAACAGCCTGACAAATCATTCTTTTTGATATATGATCGGATTTCCTTTACGTGTTACTTATCAGCAGCATGATTTTATTTATTATATCATTGCTGCCCCGAGTAAAAAGAACCATACCCTCGAGATTCTTTTAGATGCTAAAAGCTACACCTTTATTCTGAGTTTAAATAAACTATGGATCGAAAAAGATCCGGATAAAGATCGCCCTCTTGATCAGGGATTGGTGCTGGCCATAAGCAGAGCGGTGACCTTGCGTTACCCTATTTAATACCAGCATTATAACAGATCAAAGCCTTTATTAACCTGCATAGGATTTTTTTGAGGGATCGGTATCCGATAAAACTTCATCTGCCCGTTTTAATGCTTTTTCAAATGTGTCCCGGACATTGCCTTTCCCGATTTGAAATAATAAACGCGTCTTTTTTAACGCTCCTGTTACCTGTTCGCTGTTTGCCTCCGACAGGATAAGTTTAGTTCCTTTCTTTTTTATTTCCTGATGAACATCCCTTAATACCCTGATACCGGTTGCATCAATGACGGGTACATTCCCCATCCGGATAATCAATACCCGGGCGGGTTTTTCCAGCACTTTCATTGTGTCTTTAAATTTATAGGCCGCACCAAAGAACAAAGGGCCATTGATCTCAAAAACGTCAACCCCTTTGGGGATAGCTGACTGGTTAAATTCATCATCAGATAATTGATCTGGAGACAAAATAGTTTGCTGTACCGAACTGGACTGCATCATTTTACGCATAAAAAGAAAAGCGGCAACAATTATCCCAATTTCAATAGCTACGGTCAGGTCTACCAATACGGTGAGGCCGAAAGTGATCAACAAAACGGAAGCATCACTTTTTGAGCCTTTAAATACGTCTATAAAATTCCCCAGTTCACTCATATTCCAGGCTACCACCATCAATATACCTGCAAGTGTTGCCATGGGGATCAACGCTGCCCATTGGCCTATAAAAAGCATAATAAGAAGTAAGGTAATGGCATGTATGATCCCAGCTACGGGTGTACTTCCGCCATTTTTTATATTGGTAGCCGTTCTTGCTATTGCGCCGGTGGCCGGAATTCCCCCTAAAACAGATGAACAGATATTGGCCACTCCCTGTGCAATGAGCTCTGTATTAGACCGGTGATTTCCGCCGGTCATGCCATCTGCCACAACGGCTGATAATAAAGACTCAATGCTGCACAACAAAGCGATGGTAAAGGCAGGCCTGATCAATTGCCTGATGGTTTCCAGGCTTACATCTGGCATAACCGGGTGCGGTAAAGCAGCAGTGATCACTCCAAAACGGCTGCCAATAGTTTCTACGGGAAGATGAAAATACCGGACAAGCAGTGTGCTTATGACAATTGCGATCAGCGAACCGGGAACTTTCCGGGTTACCCTGGGCCACAGCAAAACAACCAGTAAGGTAAAAACCCCGATAAACAAGGCATAAAGGTTCAGTGAAGACAGGTGCCGGCTATAGCCGATCCATTTACTGATAAAATCAGCAGGGACATTTCCCATTTTCAACCCCAAAAAGTCTTTAACTTCTGAAGAAAAAATGATGACCGCGATCCCGGTGGTAAAACCAATGACCAGCGGATAGGGAATGTATTTGATAGTATTACCCAATTTAGCTACCCCCATAATAATCAAAATGATCCCGGCAATAAATGTGGCAATAACCAATCCGCTCACACCGAACTGCTGAACGATCCCGTAAACAACAACGATAAACGCGCCTGTAGGCCCTCCTATCTGTACCTTGCTGCCTCCCAATGCGGATATAATTGCCCCCGCAATGATAGCCGTAAAAATTCCTTTTTCGGGGGATACGCCTGAAGCAATGGCAAAAGCTATGGCCAGGGGCAAAGCAACAACACCTACAATTACTCCGGCAACAACATCTTTATAAAATTGCGCGGGGGTGTAACCTTTAAGGGTGTCAATCAGCTTGGGCCTGAACAAATTCATCATCTTGTTCATTATTGAAACCATTTAAATTTATTCCCATCCACCGGTATTTCAATATCAAGTTCGGGGTGATAATGGACCTTGGGAGATAACCAGTAAAGTAATATTACACGGGAATACCTGAAATTCAAAGGTGCAAGCAAGAACAAGCCACCGAGAATGGTGGTGAGATATAACCATGGCGAATCGTTATTTTGGGTTATCAGGAAAGTGGCGGCCCACAAGATGCCTCCCTCTGCTACGTTCATGGCGTAGCTGATATACATCGCCGCATAAAAATAGCCGGGCTCGATCTCGAAGATCATCTGACAATGCGGGCAATTCAGGTTGATCTTGTTGGAGCCCAAACGGTATGTTGCTCCTTCGAACATATTGCCCCTGCGGCAACGCGGGCATTTTGCATGGAGCATTGCCCACGATTTTGATGTTCTTACCATTAATACAAAGCTATGCTTATAATAAAGGCCTGATATGGTATGACATCAGCAAACAAACTGATATTTATCAGTTTTAGACGGCAAGCCCGCGCCTGTACATGCTGTAAGGGTTTTTCCGGTCATACAGGTCATACCAGCCAATAACATCGGCTTCATTAAATTTATATATTTGTAATATGAGTTTATCCGGAATTTTTCCAATTGATAAGTGGGAATTCACAACACAATCTGTTCTTAATACACTTTCCGAAGAAGATTATAACTTTTTAATCTCCCGGCAAGGCGCGCAGAAATATCAAAAAGGAGAAATCATCTTCAAGGAAGGCATTGTACCTTCCGGTATCTATTTTATTCACCAGGGAAAAATAAAAAAATATAAAGTTGACCGGAATGGCCGGGAGCAGATCATATATGTAGCTAATAAAGGCGAATTAATAGGATATCACGCGATTTTGGCGGAAGAACGTTGCCCTGATTCTGCGGCTGCATTGGAAGACTGCCTGATCAGTTTTATCCCTAAAGAGGACTTTTTAACCATTCTGGACAGATCGCCGCTTTTCATGCGGCGCTTATTGAAATCATTGAGCCATGAATTTAGTGTATTGGCCAACAGTATTTCCGTGATCTCTCAGAGAACAGCATCTGAACGCCTCGCTATTTCGCTGATCATTTTGAGAGAAAAATTTAAAGAGGACGGCTCAGGTGAAAAAGATGTTATTCTCAATATCTCAAGAATGGACCTGGCCGGCATGGCAGGGATAGCGCAGGAAAATGTGATCCGCCTATTAAAAGAATTTAAAGAGGAAGGCGTACTGGAAACTGACGGCCGGAAGATATGGATCAAAGACATTAAACGATTAGTTAAAAAATCGAACTACGGATTTGGGAACCCGTAGTTACGCAGGCGCAATTGCATCAGCGAGGAATTAGTGACAATATCTTGTCAGTGTTCAATTTTTAAAAAACGGGTGTTCAATCGATGAAAATACAATTTCACAACTAATTGACTATCAATAACAATTTGTTCAATTTAAGATTTATTAGATTTTAATCCAACCTTAAGTCATTGATTATCAATGGCAATTGATTTTGAAAAAATATCAACTGTTCACACTTTTAAAAGTTGAACACTCGATAGTAAACAGTTACTTCAGCGACCCACAACGTTTGGTGGCCCGTTTAATGATACCCCGGCGCCAAATGCCACCGGGGTAGTGAAGTGTAATTAATCAGGGATAATTTATTTATCCCAAAACACAGGTGTATCCAGGTCATCCGCGCCTATGCTGGCCACCGCCGCCCTGTAGTTATCGGCATTAATGGCCGCTTCTGTTTGCGGGTAGGTGTACCTGCGTACAAAGTTGCCTTTAATTTGCCTGCCCGGGTAGGTATTTGGCGCTAATGCAGGGTACCCACTCCTTCTGAAATTAGCCCATGTTTCCGCGCCGTTCCCGAATGAAGTGATCCAATACTGGGTATTTATCAGTTTCAAAGCGTTGGTTTCAGAATATGCATTTACCGGGTTATTCAAATAAGCGTTTTTGGCATCATCGCCTATTACTGCAGTGGCATCATAGCTGGCAAACTGATCCATAGCGGCCTTTACGCCATTATTATAATAAGTACTTGCCGTACCTGCTATATATCCCCTAAAAGCCGCCTCGGCCAGTAACAACTGCGTTTGGGCATAGGTTACAAAGAACTGCGGAGCGGTTATTTTACCAAATACGCTGTAATTTACCTGCGAATATTTGAACCCTGATCCGCTCACACCGCGAAATCCGGGCGCTGATGGCAACGTACCGCTATCATAGCCTATCGGCAAACCAAATTGATCAGCTGATACGGTATCAGGCGCAAGGGACAATGCTTTTCCGGGGTCAGCATACATCGCTGAAATATACTTCAGCCTTGGATCACCAGTGTTTTTTAATTGTGTTACAAACGGCTCGGCAAGATAATAAGTATTAGTTAACTGTTGAATTTGCTGGGTAACCAGGTTGGGGTATGTGTTATTGTATTTCAGGTAACAATTATCGGCATTTGATTGCATTACTCCTCCGGTAACAGCTGCCTGAACAATTGTTTTTGCCTTGCCCGGGTCTGATTTAGAATAACGCATTCCGATACGCAGCAAAAGTGAGTAGCCCAGGCGTTTCCATTGCGTAATATCTCCTCCATAAAACACGTCTCCTTTAACAAGATCTTTCGCAGGGTCTAACGCGGCGGTGGCCGTCGTCAATTCGTTTACCAAGTCGGCATAAATATCCTGTTGTTTATCGTATTTAGGCAAAAAAGCAGAATTGAGGTAAGCCTGGCCAGCCTGGCTATATGGCACATCGCCGTAAGTGTCAACCAGCATCATGTAATTATAAGCCCGCCATATCCTGGTTTCGTTATATAAATTAGACCGGGAAGCGTTGCCTTTGATATCCGGCAGGATATGCTCAAGAAATTTTATGGTGTTTGGATAAGCGTTATTCCACCGCATCACCGTGTAGGTTTGATTTAATACATTGAAGTTAAATGCTGAGGTAACCCCACCAAAAGGATCAATAAACTGCTGAACAACCGTTGGTTCAGTTTCCATTAATGCCGCATATGTTAAAACTTCCGCGTTGGAAAACAAAAACACCGGATCGAGACTGGTAGTGTTATTTGGATTAACGTTCAACTCTCTGAACCCTTTATCGCAACCTGCTGCAGAAAACAGGCAGGCCGCGGACAATATGATCTTTATATATTTTTTCATGATCGTACTCTTTTAAAATTTGACGTTTAGGTTAAAGCCATAAGTCCGCGTGGTAGGCAGCGAACTTTGCTCGTAACCGGTTAAAATATCACCGCTTGATGAGATAGCCTCCGGATCGATATTAGGTGTGTATTTTTTGATGATCAGCACGTTGTGGCACACTGCAGAAAGCACAAGCCCTTTAATAAATTTGGTTTTCATCATTTTCGAAAAATCATAGCTAACCGAAAGATTCCTCAACTTGATAAAGTCCGATTTATAAACGAAAGGATCCAGGATGCCCTGCGAACGATAATTAGCATAAAAATCCTCGGCGTTCACTGCGGTTGTATTAGGAGTACCGTCTGCATTCACCGCGTCAAACTTTACGCCTCCCTCCCTGCCTACCAGCGACTCTTTTGATAAACCTTCCCTCAGGAAGTTAAGGTTGGAGCTCGACAATATTTTACCGCCGGTTTTATAATCGATATGCGCCATCAGGGTAAACCTTTTATAAGTAAATGTATTTACCCAACCACCTGTAGCTTTAGGCAATGCGCTGCCAAAAAGCACGGGAGCAGCACTTGCTACGGGCTTACCGCCAGATACGATGATTTTACCATTAGCATCCCTGCGGTAGGTTGAACCCTGGATCTGATTCAGCGGAAGACCTACCTGGTCGACAATGGAGCCGAAGAATTCTCCTGCGCCCAGCGTGAGTTGATTTTGACCGTTAGCCAGTGCTAAAACTTTAGATGAATTTATGGCCGTATTAAATGCCGAACGCCAGGTGAAGTTTGGTTTTCTGACGGGCACTAACTCCAGCAAAAACTCCATACCACGATTTTGTAACTCGCCAAGGTTTACAATGGTACCGGTATAACCAGACGCGTTGGAAATAGCCACACTTAAGATCTGGTTGGTAGTATGCTTATCATACGCGGCTATATCCAGGTTTACCCGGCTATTGAACATACGCAGTTCAAGCCCTATTTCCTTTTCTTTTACGCTATATGGTTTAATTGCCTGATTTGGCGTAGTAACGTTGCTGATACTTCCCAGCGGAACACCATTAAACGCGTTTTGTGAAAGCGTGAACGTGAGCGAATTACTGTACGGGTTAATACCGTTAGCGCTACCCACGTTAGCATAAGTCGCCCTGATCTTTCCAAAGGTGAGCCATGAAGGCGGGTTCTTTAAAAACTCCGAAAAAACAAAGCTGCCGCTTACGGATGGATAAAAATAATGGTTATGTTCAGGGCTTAGCACCGAGAACCAGTCGTTACGGCCGGTTACATTTAAAAACAAATATGATTTATAGCCAAACTCGGCGGTGCCATAAAGCGAGTTCACAGTTGATTTGGAAACCGCAAAGGCCGAGGTATTGGTTACGCCATTTCCGAGGGTATAAAAATCCCTTACGTAAAAGTTTGTGGCGGTAACGGTATATCCCTGTGACGAAGAGGGGAATGTATTTCCACCTACCGTGGCATCAAAAGAAAATGGGCCCCATTTGTGGCCGCCGCCTAATAAGAAGTCGGCATTCAGCGCGCGGTAAGTATTATCATTTGAGTTATAGCTGCCGTTATAAAGGCCAACCGGTGCAGCCGCGTTTGCTAAAGTACCAGTGGGCGAATTTTGCTCGTAATAAGATGGACTATATTCCATATTTACACGGCCCTGTAAATAAAGCCAGTCAAAAAACTGGTATCGCAGGGTAGCGGTACCTAAAAGATGATCTTTAGTTTGCCTGGTAAATTGCTTGTTCATGATCCAGTACGGGTTGGTAAGCGTAGTGAAACGTGATGTGGGCGTTTCATTGCCGTTTGCATCAACCGCGGCCGCTTTTAACACATCCAAACTAACCGAGTTACTGTAACGGTAGATATAATTGGTAACCGAAGATCCCTGGATGCCAATAACCGGAGGGTTTTTGTTGTTCTCATGGTCATAGTTCACATAGATCTGCGCAGACAATTTGGGGGTGAAATTATAGTTGAGCCCCAGATTGAAGATCTTTTTATGATAGTCATTGTTAGGTATGATGCCTTGCGCATCCTGGTTTGAATAAGAAAACCTAAAGCTGCCTTTTTCATTACCGCCTGAAAACGCGATGGTATTGGTCCAGGCGTTGGCGAGCCTGAAAAACTTGCTGATCCGGTTTCTTTCGGGCGCGTAAGGGCGTTGAACGCCATCAAACTGGTAGGTAGGCGCATTATCAAATTTTTCCCCAAAGCTCCATGCGCCCGAACTTTGCGCCTGTCCCTGTGTTTTTGGGCGCACGTTATTTTCGCCTTGTCCGTATTCATACTGAAAGTCTGTAAAATCCAGGGCCTTGTTTTGGGTAAAGTTAGAGGTAAACTCAATACCTATCCCGCCATTTTTATTACCGCTTTTGGTAGTAATGATCAACGCGCCATTACTTGCCCTTGAACCGTAAAGCGCCGCGGCTGTAGCTCCTTTTAATACAGTCATCGACTCGATATCGTCCGGGTTGATCTGCTGCATATTATCGCCGAGATCCACCGACTGGGTGTAACCGTTGGTACTTGACGGGCTTTGCGATAAAGGCAGGCCGTTTAATACGATCAGCGGCGCATTATCACCCTGGAACGCTGATTGCCCCCGCAGCCTGATCTTGGTGCTGCCGCCGGGACCACTTGCCGGTGGAGAAATGTCTAAACCGGCGACTTTTCCTTCAAGTGAATTAACAAAGTTTGTTGAACGGTTGGTTGTTATTTCACCAACGCGTATGTTTTCTGCCGCATATCCCAATTTTTTAGACTCGCGCTTTATACCTAGCGCTGTTACTACAATCTCGCTGATAGCAGTTGATTTTGGCTCAAGCGTTACATTCAGCGTAGTGCGCCCGTTAAGGGGCTCGGTTTTTGGGTTGTAGCCTACGTAGCTGAATAGTAAAACAGCGTTATCGGCAGATACCTGGAGTTTGTAATTACCGTTCGCGTCGGTTAAAACACCATTTTTTGTTCCTTTTTCGCTTACGCTAACGCCGATAAGCGGGCCGCCTTTTTCGTCGGTCACTTTACCGGTAACTATTTGTACCCCCACTTCGGGGTTGGTTCGGGCTGCGACGGCGCTTTCCGCCTGCACATGCCCTGCAATCATAAGTGTAAAAAGAACACTTATTGCAATGGACAGCATCATTCCTGATACTTTGATTTCTTTTTCCATAATTTTAGGGTTAATTCAAATTGGCAAATCTTACTTTAACTTCTTTCTCAAAATTGGTAGTTGTGAAAGAACTTCTCGGGGCGGTAACTTTAAAAGCCGCTTTTCATTTTAGTATCGCTTTTTCTTCATGTTATGCAGGGTTTGGGTTTAAAATTGGTTTATATACATGTACTGGTATAATCTATTTATAGTAAACAGTCTAACGACAAGACGCCGACAAGCCCTATTACAGCTACCATGCTTTCCATTACCGTCCATGAGCGAAGTGTTTCCTTTACTGATAACCCGAAATATTCTTTGCATAGCCAAAAAGCTGTATCGTTTACGTGCGAGCCAAACAAGCTACCCGCTCCGATAGCCAGCACCAGTAAATTGGTATTTACGCCCGCATGATGGGCTATCGGGAACAACACGCCCGCGGCGGTTACGCCAGCCACCGTAGCCGAGCCGAGGCAAATTCGTAGACAAGCCGTCGCCAGCCACGCCAACAACAAGGGATGCATGGTGCTGCTGACCAGCATACCGGCAAGGGTATTGCTTAAATGGCTATCTACAAATACTTGCTTCAGCGCACCCGCGCTGCCAATGATGAGCAATACCATGGCTATATCTTTTACTGCACACACATACCCATCCATTATTTTTGCCAATGACCTGCCTTTACGCAAACCAAGCGTATACGTACTTATAATTACGGTGACCAGTATGGCTATAATTGGTTCGGCGAGCCATTCAGATAAACTCTTTATCAAAGAATTATCCCTAAAAAGCACAGGCAGCGAATGGGCCAGGCAAATCAATACTACAGGTAAAAGAGATGATAGTATGCTGTTAACAATACCCGGTAGTTCATGAACAGGCAAGGCGGCCGAACTATGGGTAAATTGCAAACCGTTAGGCCCAATTTTTTTAAGGGTGGCCGAGAACATCGGTCCTGCGATTATTATAGCAGGAATAGCGATGATCAGCCCATAGCCAAATGTTTTTACTACATCGGCATGAAAAACGCTGATGAGTGTCATTGGCGAAGGATGAGGTGGTAAAAAGCCGTGCATTACAGATAGCGCCGTAAGCATAGGCATTCCCACATACAACAGCGGTAAACGGTAGCTGGAGGCAACCGAAAAAATGATAGGGACCAGCAGTATGAACCCGACATTGTAATACAATGGGATCCCTACAATAAAGCCTGTAAGGGCCATGGCATAGCTTACATATCTGGCACCAAACAAATCATGCATGAAATGGGCTATCCGCTGCGCGGCACCGCTTTCAGCAACCAATTTACCCAGCATGGCACCTAATACAATAATGATCGCTACCGAACCTAAGGTATCGCCCAGTCCTTTATTTATGGATACGATAACCGCTGTAAATGGCATACCGAAAAAGCAGCCCGCCAACAGTGCTACGATAATAAAGGCAAGAAAAGCATTCACTTTTGCCCATGTTATCAGCGCTATAAGCAATAAAATACAAAGAATCAGTATTAATATTGTCATTTACAATCAGGTTAATTTAATGCGAATCGCGGGTTACAACAGATCCTGAATTTCCAACCAGGAAATCCAGATCGGCTCCTTTATCGGCTTGCTGCACATGGCGCTGATACATAGATACGTACCCCCTATCGGTATGATAAGCAGGTTTTTGCCATAACAACCGCCGTCTTTGCAGTTCAACTTCATCTACAAGCAGCTCTATTTTTTTGGCTGGTACATCGAGGCATATCAGGTCCCCGTTTTCAACCAGCGCCAGGTTACCGCCGATGGCGGACTCCGGTGAAACATGGAGCACAACCGTACCGTATGCGGTACCGCTCATCCTTCCGTCAGAGATCCTTACCATATCTGTAATACCTTTATCCAGCAGTTTTTTTGGCAGCACCATATTGCCAACTTCGGGCATGCCGGGATAACCTACCGGCCCGACATTTTTAAGCACCATCACACAGGTTTCGTCAATATCAAGTTGCGGGTCGTCAACCCTTGCGTGATAGTCTTCAATAGTTTCGAAAACCACTGCCCGACCAGTATGCTGCATCAGTGCTGGCGT
The DNA here is from genome assembly GCF_049949235.1 of Mucilaginibacter sp. R-33. Lineage (NCBI taxonomy): Bacteria > Pseudomonadati > Bacteroidota > Sphingobacteriia > Sphingobacteriales > Sphingobacteriaceae > Mucilaginibacter > Mucilaginibacter sp. R-33. Next base: position 1,580,755 of record NZ_CP188089.1, on the reverse strand, counting down.
TGCTGCCGAAGGCTTGATGACAGCACCATTTACGGCGAGGTTCCCTTTTAAAACGGCTATACCGGCCTCAGGGATAATTGGGGTATTATATGCTGCAATAACCTCATTATTATAGCAGATACCCTCGCCTTTGATGTTTTCCGCGTGCGATTTACCCGTTACGGTTATTGCACCCATATCCAGCTCATTGCTCAGTTCTTTCAAGATCACCGGTAACCCGCCTGCATAGTAGAAATCTTCCATCAGGTATTTTCCGGAAGGCATGAGGTTGAGTAACAAAGGTATTCTGCTGCCCAGCCTGTCAAAATCGTCCAGGCACAGGTCTACCCCGATACGCCCGGCAATTGCCGTAAGATGTATAATGAAATTGGTTGACCCTCCTATTGCCGCGTTTACTTTAATAGCGTTTTCGAAAGCGGCACGTGTAAGAACTTTTGATATCGTTAAACCTTCCTTTACCATTTCAACGATACGCCTGCCGGATAGCTGTGCCAGTACTTTTTTCCTGGAGTCGACCGCCGGGGTAGCCGCGGCCTGCGAAAGGCACATGCCAAGCGACTCAACCATACAGGCCATAGTAGACGCGGTACCCATCGTCATACAATGGCCTGCACTTCTTGACATGCAGCTTTCAGCAGCAAGGTATTCATCGCTGGTTATTTTACCGGTTTTGAGGTCGTCGGTCAGCTTCCATACCGCTGTGCCCGATCCGATATCAGCGCCGCGATATTTACCGTTGAGCATTGGCCCGCCCGGCACTACGATGGTAGGTAAGCCTACGCTGGCCGCTCCCATCATGGTAGATGGCGTAGTTTTGTCGCAGCCGGTCAGCAGCACCACTCCATCTATCGGGTTGCCCCGTATTGACTCTTCCGCATCCATACTGGCCAGGTTCCTGAAAAGCATAGCGGTTGGTTTAAGCAAAGTTTCGCCTAAGGACATGATGGGAAACTCTACCGGGAAACCGCCTGCTTCGTAAACCCCGCGTTTAACAGCTTCGGCAAGGTCCCGTAGGTGTGCATTGCAAGGGGTTAGCTCCGACCAGGTGTTGCAGATCCCGATGACCGGTCTTCCGTCGAAAAGGTCGGCAGGCATACCCTGGTTTTTCATCCAACTCCTGTATAAGAACCCCATTTTACCTGTTTTTCCAAACCAATCGGCACTTCTGAACTGTGACATTTTATTTTCTTTTATAATTTTATTTAATTGATATCGTTGCCCTGGTGCAATTATTTGCCCACCAGGTTTGTAAGTGTTCCTATATTGCTTATTGTAATACTAATCACATCGCCGTAGTTAAGTGTGAAAGAATCCGGCGGCACTATACCGGTACCTGTCATCAGGTATGCACCTGCGGGAAATGACATCTCCATAAACAGGTAACCGGCAAGCTCCTGGTGCGTACGCTTCATCCTGCTGATCAATATGGTGTCGGCAAATACCTGAACATTATCTCTCATTATTTCAATTTGAATTTCGGTGTCAGGCGGGATAGCTGTTCCCGGCACATAAAGACACGGGCCAACCGCGGCGGCTCCGTCGTATGATTTAGCCTGAGGAAGATATAAGGGATTTTCTCCTTCGATATCTCTTGAGGACATGTCATTGCCAATCATATAACCCTCAATAGCCCCCGCGCTGCAAATGAACAATACCAACTCGGGCTCCGGAACGTTCCATTCCGAATCTTTCCGGATGCGAACCGTTCCACCGGGGCCAACCGCGCGGGATGCCGACGATTTAAAAAAGATCTCGGGACGTTCGGCATTGTAAACCCTTGCATAGAAATCACCTCCACCTGCATCTTTAGATTCTTCCATCCGGGCATCTTTACTGCGCAGATAAGTGACGCCCGACGCCCAGATCTCCTGACCGGCAATGGGAGTACATAATTGTTCCAGATCATGGGCCAGCAACGGGTTGGCTGAAATGTTTTGGAGATCTTTTAAAACTTCGCTGTGCAGCGTTTCACGGTTTATAAAACTGTCCCAGTTCCAATCCGGCGAACTGTATAACAGACCGGCGTATTTTACAATAACTTTATCGTTGGTTTTAAATATATGCATAGCTATTTATTGCTGTCCGGCGTTTATGCGGCAGTTATTTCGTTATCAAAAAAATGTAACAAATCGGTTACTTGGTTATGTACAAAGAATGCTAAAGCAAATCGCTTAAGCTTCCAAAAAAACACAGCGTTGATTTTTGCACAAAAAACTTAGCTTAAAAACCCAGTGCCCTTTCATTTCTCAGCAGGATTGTGCGCCGGACCGGGCTTTCTTTTGTGCCAGTAAGACGCCAGTAAAGAACCTGTAATATTCATGAAAGTTGAAAAGATGACCGGGGCAAGGCCGAGCGTAGCGATTTTTCCCATCCCTTTGGCAAGCCCGGCGGCCATACCCCCGTTTTGCATCCCTACTTCTATAGCGATGGTACGACAATCACGTTCTTCCATTCCAAATGCCTTTGCCGACCAAAAGCCAAGCAAATAGCCCCCAATATTATGCAGCAGTACCAATACCGCCAGCAATAGGCCAACTTTAAGCAGGCTTTCTCTCCCCGCGGCTGTTATAATAATAATGATACAGATAATCCCTCCCATGGATATCATGGGCATTATCCTTTTTAGCCATGTACTGCGTGTTTTGGCTATTGAAGAAAACAGCACACCCAAAGCAATAGGTATCATGACCATCTTAAAAATATCCGCCACCATTAACCAGGGGTCTATTTTAATAAGCGGACCGGCAAGTAAATTCATTAAAAATGGTGTCAATACCGGCGATAGCATGGTGGAAATGCTGGTTATAGTAACCGAGAGCGCCAGGTTTGCCCTCGCCAGATAGGATACCACATTGGATGCCATGCCGTTAGGGCAACAACCGATCAGTATAATGCCGGCCGCTATCTCGGCAGGCATTCCGGCTAATTTTACGCTCAATGTCGCGATGCTGAAGCCAAGTAAGGGCATTATAATAAAATGGCTCACCACCCCTATAATGATTCCTCCGGGCGACTTTAACACGCCAACAAAATCCTGATAATGCATGGAAGTGCCCATGCCAAACATGATGAGCTGTATTAGCGGGATAATAAGTGTGGCATATTTAAAATTGCCATAACTGATAAAAAAACCAGGATAATAAAGCGCCATGGCCGCCCCGCCAAAAATCAATACCGTATAAGAAAAGCTTTTGGTTTTTGGCGAAGCACAGAGGCTTACTGCAAGCAGTATAAAAAATGCAAGTACATAAGGCCCTGTGTATCCAAGGCCTTTAGGTATCACAATAAGTACAGCGGCAAACGCAGCGATGGTTAACGTGATAGTGACTTTGAAAAAAGTATTCATACCCGGCATTGATCAAGCAAAGAAAGGGACTCCGGGCATCGCATATTTCTTCAACCCTTCCTCGTTGATCTCAACACCCACTCCGGGCTTGTCAGATAGCACCAGGAAACCTTTCTCAATAAAGGGTTTATCGTATTGTACTATTTCCTTCCACTTTGGCTCGGTATCGCTCAACGTTTGCCATTCCAGGATATGGAAATTGGGTACCGAGGCACAAACATGCGCGGTTGCCATAGCCCCCAGGAAAGATCCTACCATGTGCGGCGAAAACGGCACGTAATATAAGTTGGCAAGGTTGGCTATCCGCTGCCCCTCGCCCAGCCCGCCGCATTTTTGAAGATCGGGCATCACAATATCAATTCCGGCTTCCGAAAGCAGCCTGGTATAACCATAAGCCAGGTAAAAATTTTCCCCGGCACAAATAGGTGTGCTGGTTTCCTGGGTTATAGTTTTGTACACATCAATATTATCTGCAGGTACCGGTTCTTCCAGCCACATTAAATTTAGAGGTTCCATCATTTTTGCAACCCTGCGGCCGGTTGTAGCATCGTAACGGCCGTGCATATCTACACATATATCAATGTTTGGCCCAACCTCTTTCCTCACTGCTGCTATGGCATTATACATCCTGTCGAGTTCGGCGTTACTGGCAGTCCAGTTATAGCGGTCAAATTTATTGGGATCACGGGCATCGTCAATATCAAATTTCACGGCAGTGTATCCGCGATTAACCGCACCGCGCGCGGCCTTGGCATAATCTTCGGGCACCGGGTTTGTGGCTGTGTATAATTCCGTATCACAATAAACACGGCATTTATCGCGGTATTTGCCGCCTAATAACTGGTAAACCGGTAAGCCCAAAGCTTTGCCTGTAAGGTCCCAAAGAGCCGCCTCAACCGCAGTGAGCACGGCCACAAACATGCCGGATTGCGCACCGGAAAAAAAGTTAGCTTTCCTGATCTCCTCGGCTATCCGGTTTGGGTTTAGTGGACTCCGGCCTTTCAGCATCCATTCCAACCGTTTAACCAGGTAATAAGTTCCCGCTATGGCATCAACACCTTCGCCCGAACCCCAGATGCCCTGGTTGGTGTATATTTTTACAAAAAGCCCCCCGCCCGCGTAGGCGCACTTAACTTCTGTAATTTTAAGGTCGGATGGGGATGATGCCTGCGGGGTGCGCTCTTGGGCATCTATTAACCCTTGCCCAAATGTTTTATTTAATGGTGCCGCTAATACGGCGGCACCGGCTAATACAGTTTTCGAAAGAAAGCTGCGCCTGTTTTTATAGTTTGACATATTTTATATTTAGGATAGATTTATTTACCAGGTCCGGTTTTTCAGGATATTTTGGATCTGCTCCTTAGGTACCGGCAATTCGTTAATATGCTCGTTAAGCCATGCTGAAAAATCTTTTTCTATATCCGCGCTCCATCGGGCGTCTATTTGCCCGGCTGTGTATTTACCTTCTTTTAACCGCAGGTGGCCAAACATGTCCCTTAACCTCACCACTTCGGAGGTGGTCACTACCTTTTCAGCCAGGTGCGGCGGGATAAAGATGACCACGCCGTTTTCGCCCAAAACCACATCTCCGGGCATTACCGTGGCCTGTTTGATCCTGGTGGGCTGATTGATCCCAACAATCATGGTGTTCAGGTCGCCGGGCGGGTTATGGTACGATGGATCATAGCTTTCTACAAAGGATGTAAAGCCGCCTATCTCTTTTAATCCCCGCAAATCCCTCACCGCACCATTATAAACTATGCCGTTGCCGGTTTTCGCGTAGATAGCGTTACCGACGTTATCGCCGATGGTAGGTCCGTTTTTATGAGCCCCAAACTGATCGGCCACGTACACATCGCCTTTTACCAGCAGGTCTACCGGCCAGGTGTTTTGCCCTTTTTTTCCCTGGGTTTTGCCCCTGTCGTCAATAGCTTTCCATACATCGGGACGTGCAGGCATGAAAACAGCAGTTACTGCGCGGCCAACCAAAACGCTGTCGGGATTTATCACCAGCCAGTTTTCGGTTAGCTGATAGCCATAGCCTGCATTTTTAAGAACGGCCCAGGCTTCTTCAATACTCACCTGCTTCATCCGGGCCAGGATTGCATCCGGCACCCGGGGGCGACCATCGGCAAAGCGCTCACCTTTCCACTCCGGAGTAAGGAAAAGCAACTCGTCCCTGGATATTTGTTGCGCGAAGGCGTTATGAAAAAACAAACAGCATTGCAGCAATGCAATACCCGCAATACGGTAAATAAGAAGGTATTTTCTCATCGTAATAAATTTAAAATGCGCACTATTAAGGGGAATAGCGGCTTTGGTATTGGTTGTAACTGGTTATAATACTTACAAAGTATCATAATATTTAACCCGGAAAATACCATTAAAAAACAGCGTTGGTTTTTATACAAATTTTAGTTTTGTAATGTGTAAACTTGCTTTCAATGGGCGCCCCCTGTTGGATGCCCGATAACCGTTGCAGTACAGAGGCGGCAGCAACGTATACCAATTATTATACTGAATGAATCAATTGATACTTCAGCAGGGCATATCTAAAGAACTTATGCATTTTCCGCATATTCTGGAGTTTACCCACAAAAAGAACAATACTATCCAACTCAATTCCTTTAACAGCAATGTTATGGACTGCATTTGCCTGTATTATATTTTAGAGGGAAAATTCACATGGATGATTGACTTACAACAACATACCTTATATCCGGGCGATTTTGCCGTAGTATTGCCCGGGCAACGCATTGGCGGCGAAAGCGGAATATTAAATATCGGCGCGCTATTTGGATTAAAGATCTCAACCGAAGATTGTGGAAAGATTTTGCTGGGTAAATGGAGCGGGCTTACTAAAAAGGAAAAACTATCCATCAACCAAATCTTACTTGTAAATAAGCAACAGCTTGTTTTGAAACTGAAAGAAGCGCAGGTTTTAATGCATAATTTACAACTTGAACTGCAAAATGAGGAAGTGGGCTTTTACACACGTGTAAACCAGCTACTTGATGAGCTTTTTGTATTGATAAGCAGGCAGTTGATAAGGCAAAACAATTCCAGGAGAGACTTCCCTCAAACATTCCTGAAGCTGGAGCAAACCTTGCGGCAAAACCTTGCCCACCAATGGACGGTGGAAGAAATGGCCGCACTGACAGGCATGGGGACTACTGCCTTCACGGAAAAAGTAAAAAACTATTCAGGCTTTTCACCTCTAAACTATTTAATCAACATAAGGATAACCGAAGCTACCAAACTGCTTAAAAAAAACGAGATAAATGTTACCGACATAGCGCTGAGCACAGGATTTTATTCGTCTCAGCATTTTTCCACAACCTTTAAAAAACTTACCGGGTACACCCCAAGCGAGTTCAGAAAAAAATAAAACACCAGATCATCAATATACATCATGAATTGTATTATCATCATAGAAATGGGCACAGACGCTGTAAGGGTCTTCGCCTTTGATCTTTCCGGTAACTTGATCAGTTCGTCAAAGGGGCATTATCCCACCTTTCATGAACAACCTGACCATAGCGAACAGGACCCTGAGCAGATGTTTATTACCATGCTCTACATTTTGAAAAATCTGCTTAATGAAAAGATCTACCCCAAAAAATATAACGTAACCTGTATCTGCTTTGGCTCATCTATGCACAGTTTACTGGCAGTGGATAAGGATGGCATACCGTTAGGCAACGCCATTACCTGGGCGGATAACCGGGGCAAAAAAGAGGCCGCAGAACTTAAACAAAGCAGCCTGGGCGAGGAGATTTACAGGGCTACCGGCACTCCCATCCACCCGATGTCGTCGTTAATTAAAATTGCCTGGATGAAAAACCACGAACCCGAAAAATTCAAACAGGCCCAAAAGTTTATGCCTATAAAAAGCTATATCATTCAGCAACTAACAGGAGACTGTGTGATAGATTACAGTATAGCATCTGCAACAGGCCTGATGAATATTCATGAATTAACCTGGGATGAGGCTGCATTGGAGTTTGCCGGCATAACACCACAGGATCTTCCGGATCTGCACCCGGTTTTCTATTCGGGGGTAACGCTGAAAAAAGAATATCAAAGGGTTTTAAAACTGTCGCCAACGGTTAAAATCCTGATTGGATCAAGTGATGGTTGCCTGGCTACACTGGGCGCGGGCGTTTGGGAAAACAGTATGGCCACTATTACCATTGAAGATAGCGGCGCGTTCCGGATCATCGGCGATAAAATAATAGAAGACCCCAAACAGCAGATTTTCAACTATCTGCTTACCGATAAGCATATCATCACCGGAGGGCCTACAAGTAACGGTGGTGTGATATTCAATTGGTTTGCGAAACAATTTGGTGATTTTCCGGAGGCTTTTGATATCGATCAATCAATGGAAATGCTGATAGAGGAAGCTGCGGGTGTCGAAGTCGGCTCGGGCGGTTTGATCTTTCTTCCCTTTTTGCACGGCGAACGGGCCCCTATTTGGAACCCCAATTCGAGGGGGTGTTATTTTGGCGTTAACATCAGGCACGAGCGCAAACACTTTATACGGGCCACCATTGAGGGTATCTTATATGAGATGTACAGTATTGGCCGTACGCTGGAAAAGCACCGTCATATCGAAAGCCTGTCTATCAACGGCAGTTTCGCGTCTATACCCTTTTGCACTCAAATTATAGCCGACCTGTTTAATAAACCCGTAAGCACACTTAACCATGCGGATAGCATAGGCAAAGGTGCGTTCCTGCTAAGCGCGACCGAGATGGGTATTTATCCTTCTTTAGAAGAAGCCTCCAAAACGGTAACCATGCATCAAACCTATTTGCCCAACGCGGAAAACCACAAGGTGTATGCCCAATATTTTAAAGTATTTGAAAGTCTAATAACAAAAGTTGCTGATGAATTTGACGCTATTTCTGATTTGCAACAACGGTATAGTCAATAAATTAACAAGGTGGCCGGGGCCGGGCTGGGATTGACACAGTTTATTTTACAGCCCCAGTTTTAGCTCAACTTTAGGATATTTGAAACAGTTAGTTACCTTTTGTTTTTAACTCCAAAGTGGTTACCGGTGAATCGAGTTTTACTGTGGCTAAGTCAAGATTAATACCCGTTGAATCCTGATGAAATTTAACTTTTTTACCATGCAGTACTCTGCAATATGTAATAGTTTGTTTAACAGGCGGTAATTTAATGACAGTATCTCCCGCCGGCATTTTCAGCACGTGGATATATATTTTATCCCCCCTGCTTGTGGCTCCGTAAAAATCATCAACAGGTTGAAAAGGCCCCGGACGCGTTTGATATATGCTCTCGCCATTTTTTGCTAACCACTGCCCCACTTCTCTCAGGCGATCCACATGAGCAGGAGGAATAACACCGTCCGGATCCGGCCCAACATTTAATAACATATTTCCGCCGCGGTCAACGGTATTAACAAGCATGTTTATAATCTTTTTCAGCGGCATCAATCGCTGAGCTTTATTGTATCCCCAACTGGTTTCGTTAAGGTTCAAGCATTTTTCCCAAGGGAAGGGAATAATAGGCCCTTTAACATCCGCGCCACCTTCGTCGGTCTGGAAATCTCCCACCATGCCTGATCTTGGATTAATGACCACATCCGGGTTGTAGCTACGTACCATAGCATTAAGTTTTAATGGTTCCCAAAACCAGGCAGCGTCGGCATCGGTACCTTTATGCGCCAGCCAGCCGCCATCATACCACAAAATATCTATTTTGCCGTAATTCTTCATTAGCTCCTCTACCTGCCCATATGTTTGTTTCTTGAGCAAGGCAGCATTGTCAGGAAGCCTCCTGGGGTCGAAATAACCAGGAAAACGCCAATCCAGAGGGGAATAATAAATGCCTACATAGAGGCCAGCTTTACGGCACGCATCAGTATACTCCTTTACAAAATCACGGTGAGCGGCAGTTTCCCAACTATCAAAATGCCGGTAACTTGAGGGGCTGTTCCAAAGGGCAAAGCCATCGTGATGGCGGCTAACCATTACCATATACTTCATGCCTGCCTCTTTGGCTACCTTAGCCCACTCTGTGGCGCTAAAATGTTTTGGGTTAAACTGGTCGGCTAACCTGGCATATTCCTCAGCCGGTATCTTTTGGTTAAACATGGTCCATTCACCCGTGGCCGGAATAGCGTATAGGCCCCAATGTATGAACATCCCAAATTTCTGATCCTCCCACCATTGTATCTTTTCGGGCGGAAGATTAGAACCCGGGCCCGATACACCCTGCCCTGCACCCTTTAATGCGGGGTATACCTTACCTTTTTCCATTGACTTTCTTTCTGCGTCGCTCATTTGCTGGCTCTTCACCACAAAAGAATGGCTCAATAATGTTAGCAGCAAGCAAGCCGCATTGATCGTTTTTTTTTTGTTAAACATAATTAGGGTATTCGTACAGTAACAATTCAGCCAAATAGCAATGGTTTAAACCTTTTGTATAATAATAAACCCAACGTTTTTCAGGACGGTTTAATAATTAAGGTGTACGCCACGCTAAATTAATTAAAGTCGGCGGTGCTGAATTTCCTAAACCAGACTTTATTTTATACAAAAACGACCTCCGGCCGGTGTCCCTTCCGGCTTAGCAAAAACTCATCACTTCCGATATGTAAGCGTTTTTACCTGGTTACAATGCAAAACCGTTGTCCATCTCCAATAGAAAATGAAGTTGTCAAGCGTAAGAAAATATATATTGATATATGAGCCTTAGATTACATTACATTTATTAATTTGCCTGGCTCCGATCTGTTCAATATGATTGCTATTATAAATATCATTTTCTGTCTTTCTTTCCTGGTTTTCGCTTACCTTAACCTGAACGATGTCGATCCATGGCTTTGGGTACCAATCTACCTTAGTGCGGCGGTGTGTTGCGGGCTGGTAGTTTTTCACCAGGTTTATCCGAAGTTGTATCTATGCCTGATCGCGATATACCTTGTTCACGCAGGTATCATTTATTTTTCTAAAGATGGTGTCCGCGACTGGGTAACAAAATATAACAGGCCAAGTTTGGTAGAAACGATGCAGGCAGACAAGCCTTATATAGAAAAAACGAGGGAGTTCTTTGGCTTGCTGATCATTGCCGGCGCATTGCTCATCAATTATATCGCGGCCTGAGCAGCACAGATCGGTCAACCCTGATGATTTGAAGATATGTTCACTTATGATATAGAAAAATTTAAACCCCTGCTTACAGATCTCATTGTAACGCATGTAAGCCCGGATGCAAAAGACTGGCTGCTGGCCCAGGGAGCCCCTGCTGCATCTGCTGCAGCATTTAATGCTGCCTTTGCCGCTTTGCCGCGTAAGACAGGAAAAGCGCCGGTCAATGCCGGTACTGAAAACGAAGCTGGTTTATCGGCTATCCGTAAAGATTTTTCGATCGCAGGATGGTCGGTTGACAGGCTTGCCAGGGTATGGCTGTTGTTAACGCTTGATACCACCGATAAGGAGCGTTATAAAAGCAATATCGAAAACCTATTTTTAGCTGCTGAAATGAACGAATTGGTGGCTTTATATTCGGCCTTGCCTCTGCTTGCTTATGCTCCTATATGGGTACAACGCTGTACGGAAGGTAACCGCAGTAATCTGGGCGTTGTGCTCGAAGCGATCATGTATCGCAACCCCTACCCTACGGAAAACCTGCCCGAGCCGGCATGGAACCAAATGGTGCTAAAGGCACTTTTCACCGAAAAAAAGCTGGAACTGATCACGGGATTGGATCAGCGTGCCAACGCCAGCCTTGCACATACATTGACCGATTACGCGCGAGAGCGCTGGTCAGCCGGCCGGAGTACAGATCCTATGCTATGGCGATTAGTAAGTTACTTTATGGATGAAGCGATACTGCAGGACATCAAGGAAGGATTACCGAGTTTAAGCGAACTTGAAAGGGAAGCGGTGGCATTAGCTATTGCCGAAAGTGGCTTTCAGCCAGCAAAAGAATTGTTGAAAGTTGATCCTATAAAGATGGCGGCGGGCAGAAAAACGAGTTGGAACGAATTTATTAACGATACAAAAAATTAATTTTGGGATATGTGTTGCAGCAATTTTGAAAACAGAGAGCAAATACCTGGCGAAAAACCAGAGTCATTTGACATAACCGCCGTAAAAGGTATGCGTTTTTTTGACCCGCATGTACATATGACATCCCGTACTACTGATGACTACCAGGCTATGGCTGATGCGGGCGTGGTTGGGCTGATAGAACCGGCTTTCTGGCTGGGACAGCCCCGGACGGGCATTGACAGCTTTCGCGATTATTACAGCAGCCTGGTTGGCTGGGAAAGATTTCGCTCATCGCAGTTTGGCATTAAACATTATTGCACCATAGGGCTTAACTCCCGCGAGGCAAACAATGAAAGCCTTGCAGAACAGGTGATGGAAATACTTCCGCTGTTTGCTTATAAAGAGGGAGTTGTGGGTATCGGTGAAATAGGTTTCGACGATCAAACCGCGGCTGAAGAAAAATATTACCGCTTGCAACTGGAACTGGCCAGGGAAGCCGGCCTGCCTGTACAGGTCCACACGCCGCACCGCGACAAGAAAAACGGCACACGCCGTAGTATGGACATCGCGATAGAACATGGCATCGATCCTTATAAGGTCATCATTGATCATAACAACGAGGAGACCGTTAAAGAGGTCCTTGACCGGGGTTTTTGGGCTGCATTCACGATTTACCCCTTCACCAAAATGGGTAATGAGCGCATGGTTGAAATCGCTAGGCAATATGGCCCGGAGCGGATCATGGTCAATTCGGCTGCTGATTGGGGCATCAGTGATCCCCTGGCTGTGCCGAAAACCGCTGCACTAATGAAAATACGCGGCATCAGCGACAAAGATATCCAATTGATCACCTACGGTAACGCAATTACCGCTTTTGCCCAAAGCGGACAGCTCGATGAAACTGATTTCGCCGCGGTGAGGAACGTTGATCAAAGCGTAAAATTTGAAGGTAACAGTATATTGCGCGGCGGCCAGCAACCGAGAATCGATAAATCATCCATCATCATTAGCTAATCGTGATCTTGAGGAAACTGTACATTTATCTTCAGCTCATGCGGCCCGCCAATATTGTTACTTCGGTCGCAGATATTCTGGCGGGGATCGCTATTGCCAGTGCTCCGGGTACTTTAACGGAAAGAGCCTGGCCAACGGCCCTCCTCCTTTGCCTTTCCACAGCTTGTCTTTACGGCGGCGGTATTGTTTTTAACGATATTTTCGATGTGGAGACTGATAAGATTGAACGGCCTGAAAGGGCTATCCCCTCAGGCAAGGTTAGTTTACCGGAAGCTTCAGTGCTCGGCACATTGTTGTTAAGCGCAGGCATTTTATTGGCATTTCTCGTTTCGGCGGCATCTGGTATACTCGCGGCAGCTATCGCGCTCTGCGCGCTGCTCTACGACAAGTTTGGCAAGCATCATCCCTTTTTCGGGCCGCTTAATATGGGGTTGTGCCGGGGATTAAACCTGTTGCTCGGAGTCAGCATCATACCGGATGCGCTCAACCATTGGTCAATGTTAGCATTGGTGCCTATGATTTACATATTCTCGATCACCCTGACCAGTCGTGGCGAAGTTCATGGGGGCAAAAGGAACAACTTGTATATAGCGGCATTTTTGTACGCCGCGGTCATCGCCTTTATCAGCTACTTTTCGTACGTTAATAACCGGCTGCTATGGTCACTGCTTTTCATCTTACCCTTTACCTGGATGATATTCAAACCGTTGCTCAGAGCTATAAGAGAGCCTATCGGCAAAAATATTGGTAATGCCGTAAAGGCCGGGGTGATCTCCCTGATATTGATGGACGCTTCCTGGTCTGCCACATTCAGTTCACTTACATTCGCCCTGATGATCGCCTGCCTCTTACCACTCTCCATGTGGCTGTCGAAAACCTTTGCAGTCACCTAATTAATTTCAATAACAATAGATCTTCCTCCGATGGAACATTTGCAACAGAACTTCAGCGTAAAATATAGTTATAACGTCTTTTTTACTTCGGCTTTATTCGCAAAGGATAATCCCCTTCTGAACGGTTTTCTGACAAACGCTGCTACTTCAGGCGCGTTAAGGAAGATCCTGTTTGTGGTCGATCAGGGGGTTGCCGACGCCCACGAGCATTTATGCTCTGATATCAGTTCTTATTTTCAGGCGCATACTGCTGTTCATCTGGTGCCCGAGATCTTGCTGATACCCGGCGGCGAGTACGTAAAGAATGATGAACGCTATTTTGATATGATCCTCGAAGCGGTAAATAATTACGGTATAGACCGGCATTCATACATCGCAGCAATTGGTGGCGGGGCCGTATTAGATATGGCAGGTTACGCTGCCGCTGTGGCCCATCGGGGAGTAAAACTTATCCGCATACCAACAACTGTGCTGTCTCAGAACGATTCAGGGATCGGCGTGAAAAACAGCATCAATTATTTCGGGAAAAAGAATTTTCTGGGCACATTCGCACCGCCTGCCGCTGTTTTTAATGATGACCAGTTTTTGACCACGCTGACCGACCGAGACTGGCGTTCCGGAATATCCGAAGCTATCAAAGTTGCCTTGATCAAAGACCCTGTTTTTTTCAACTGGATAGAACAGAATACACCCGCCCTCGTGAGCCGCGACGCGACGGCAATGAATTACCTGATTTGGCGCTGCGCGCAGCTGCACATGCAGCACATTGCCGGCGCCGACCCCTTTGAAAGCGGCTCATCACGCCCTTTGGATTTCGGGCATTGGAGCGCGCACAAACTGGAATATCTTAGCGGTTTCGACGTTCGACATGGTGAAGCAGTAGCCATGGGGATAGCCCTGGATACGGTTTATTCCTGCCTTTGCGGCCGTTTAACCGTTGCGGACAGTGAGCGCGTGGTAAGCCTGATCCAAAACTTAGGTTTTGAAATCAGCCATGGGCTCTTAAAGATCAACGGAGATGACAGCCCATTATTGCAGGGCCTGGAGGAGTTTCGCGAGCATTTAGGCGGGGAGCTCACCATTACGTTACTCAATGCTATTGGCGAAGGTGCCGAGGTGCATGAAATTGATACCCAGCTTTTGAAACAAGCGAGTATTGAACTATACAACCGGCAATTCGAACTTCAGCAAACGCAAATTTAAACAATACAAACATCTGCCCTCATGAAAATAAATGCAGCGCACCTGACCTATTGTACGAATATCCATCCCGCGGAGAACTGGCCGGAAACTTTCGGGGCCCTGAAAAACCATTTCCCGGCAATCAGGGCTGCCCTTGCGGGGAAGGAACAAATGGGTATTGGCCTGCGCCTTTCTAATATGGCCAGCCTGGGTTTGCTGGCAGAGGAAGATAATTTAGCGGAATTTAAACAATGGCTGTCTGATCATGATGCTTATGTTTTCACGATGAACGGTTTCCCCTATGGCGGTTTCCATAACACCGTAGTTAAGGACGAAGTGCATGCGCCGGATTGGACAACAGTTGAGCGCGTGGATTATACCTTACGCCTGTTTCATATATTGGGCGAATTACTTCCTGAAGGTTTGCAGGGAGGGATTTCAACCTCACCCTTAAGCTATAAACCATGGCATGCGGCCGGTGAGGCCAGGAACACTGCAAGGGCGATCGCCACGGAGAATATTTTAACAGTGATGGCTGCACTTTTTAAAATATACAGTTCGGCCGGAGTCCTGATGCACCTGGATATCGAACCCGAGCCGGATGGCTTCCTGGAATCAGGCCGGGAGTTTATAGATTGGTTTGAAAACGACCTGTTGCCGCGTGGTATTTTATTGTTGGGAGAACAGTTTGGCCTGTCTCCGGCTGATGCAGAAGAAGCTATCAAACAACACATTAACCTATGCTATGACGTTTGCCATTTTGCTATCGGCTATGAGGAACATGAGTGCGTCATTGATGAACTGGCCGCGAAAGGTATCCAGGTAGGCAAGATACAAATCAGTGCTGCCTTGAAGGCCCATCTTCCGGCGGAATTGGCGATGAGGGACGAGGTGACCGACGAGCTTGCCAGATTCAACGAGCCAACCTATCTGCACCAGGTGATCGCGAAAACCGCAAATGGAGAATTGATCCGTTATCCGGATTTACCGGAAGCCCTGGCAGATAACCAGACCCCGGCAGTCAATGAATGGCGTGCGCACTTTCATGTGCCTGTTTTTGTTGAGGATATGGGTGTGGTGCAATCAACACAAAACGATATTGTCAGGGTGCTCAACAAATTCAGGAACGCTGCTTTTACACAACACCTGGAAGTGGAAACATATACCTGGAGTGTATTACCGGATGAGCTGAAAGCACCCTTAACGCAATCGATCATCCGGGAATTGGATTGGGTTAAAGCGCAAATATCATAAGAAAGAAGCCAATATGAATAAAACGGTAGTTATCGATGTAGTGGGTTTATCCACGTCTCTGATCGGCGAGCATACGCCATTTCTTAAATCTTATATCAAAGACAGACATCTGACGCATATAACGCCTGTATTGCCTGCTGTTACCACGGCTATGCAGTCCGCCTACGTCACCGGCAAATTTCCTGTTGACAATGGCATTGTAGGTAATGGGTGGTATGACCGCGCGGATTGTGAAGTAAAATTCTGGAAGCAATCAAACAAACTTGTGGAGGGACAGAAAATATGGGAAAAGGCCAAGAGCGAAGATCCATCTTTTACGAGCTCGATAATGTTTTGGTGGTACAATATGTACTCCTCTGCGGATTACTCCGTGACGCCCAGGCCAAACTACCTTGCCGACGGACGAAAAATACCGGATTGTTACTCGGAGCCTCCCGACCTGCGTGACCATCTTCAGGCGAAGTTGGGGCAGTTTCCGCTTTTTCAGTTTTGGGGGCCCGGGGCCAATATCAAATCAAGCCGTTGGATAGCTGACGCTGCAATGGAAACAGATACGCTGCATGACCCGACGTTAACACTGATATACCTGCCTCATCTGGACTATTGCCTGCAAAAATACGGTCCGGATTTACCAGTTATTGCCAAAGACCTAAATGATATTGACAAAATTATCGAAAATCTGGTTTCGTTTTACCGGAAAAAAGATGCCGAGATCATTATCCTTTCCGAATATGGTATCTCCCCTGTGGACCGCCCGGTTCATTTAAACCGGGTATTGAGGCAAAACGGCTTGTTAGGCATCAGGATTGAGCGTGGACTGGAGATACTTGACCCTGGCGCTTCCAAAGCTTTTGCGGTAGCTGATCACCAACTGGCACATGTCTATATCAACGATGCGAGTGTAACGGCAAAAGTCAAAGCGTTGCTTGAAGCCGTACCTGGTGTTGAACGGGTACTTACCCAGGAAGAGCAGGCCGCGTATCACATCGACCATCCCCGGGCCGGAGACCTCGTCCTGATCGCTGATAAGAGAAGCTGGTTCACTTATTATTTTTGGCTGGATGACGCGCTTGCCCCGGATTACGCGCGCGTAGTTGACATCCATAAAAAACCGGGGTATGATCCTGTTGAGATGTTTATGAGTTCAAAGCTCCGCGCCGGCTACAAGTTGCTGCGCAAAAAGGCTGGTTTCAGGTATGTGATGGATGTCATTCCCCTGGATGCCGCCCTGATTAAAGGCTCTCATGGCCGGGTGGATGTACCGTCAGAATATCAGCCGGTGATCATTACCGATAACCCATTGGAAAAACAGGACCTGATAGCGACCGACATTCATGATATCATCTGGAGGCACCTGAAAAATTGATTAGCTAAGCTGGCCTTGTATACTGATTGCCGGTTGTTCAAATGATCATTCTGCCATCCGATATGGTCCTTTTTATTAACTGTTCAATATTACAAAAGCAGTTATTCAAAATTCCACCACGCAACCTGTTTGAGGGGGCTGCCTAAAGTGTAAGGCTCCCCAATACGCGGAACGTTTAGTTCGACACCCAACTCCTTTGCTGCAGGCACAAGCCTTTTTATCGGTTCGTTCCAGGGCTGGTTAGCTTCAATAAACTTAGCCCAGTGAATAGGCTGTAACAAACGGGCATGCAGGTCAGCAGCAGCCTGTGCGGGTTGCCCTAACCACAGGTGCGTCCATGGCCAATTGGGGCTATACTGCCCGCATTCCAAAAACGCCAGATCAAATGGCCCGAATTGCTGGCCTATTTGTTTAAAATGCGGCCCGTACCCGCTATCGCCACTGTAAAACAGCCTATAACTGCCAATCTGAAAAACGTAAGAGGCCCATAATGTTTTATTCTCATTCTTATACGTACGATTGCTGCGATGTTGGGCTGGGGTGGCGGTAATCCGAATACCACCGGACAACGTAATCGATTGGTTCCAATTAAGTTCGATGATCTTTTTAGGGTCAAACCCCCAGTATACCAGATCAGCGCCTACTCCCATCGGCACGATAGCCATTTTAATACGATCTTTTAATTTTTTCAAAGTTCGATAATCCAGATGATCGTAGTGATCATGAGAAATGATCAGCGCATCTATTTGAGGCATATCATCGGCGTGATAATGCTTTGTACCCGGGAATGCGGTAATCAATCCAGGCACCGGTCCGGCATGATTGCTAAAAACCGGATCAATGAGCATATTAAACTGCTCGCTTTTTATAAGTAAAGATGAATGTCCAAACCAAACGATCGTAGGTGCAGGAGCAGCTAATGAATTCAGATCGGTTTTAATCCACGGAAGTGCATGAGATGGCCTGATGGTTTCAGGACGTTTGCTCAAAAAAAGAAATTTACGTTTGACCGTCGAATCGGAAAGTTCAGCCAAATTTATAAAAGCTCCATTTTTATAATTTGGTAAAGAATCCAACCGGGTAAGTTCTTCGCCATCCGGATTTTTACCCAAAGATTTAACTACGCCGCAACCGTCGACCGTCAATAATAACAGTGCAGCTAACACAATTCCCAAACACGCTCTTTTCATGCACTAAATGATGAATGTAACGTTAAAAAACAACATTTATTTTATAAATGCGTAATCTGTCTTCCCGGCTGCCATATTCCCGCAATTTGAGCCGGCCGTTCTGAATTTATTTCAAAACATAACAAAAGACGAATTTTAAGGCAGGTGAGTTTCCGACGCAAGCCGGCCAGTGTCCGAGAACGATGTTGTTGGCTATCGACGGCGAGACGAAATTATCGTGGGAACAAGGGCAGACTCAGAAACAACTCTGATAACACTTTACTCCACCTCAATTCAACGTAACCGGATCCCCAGGGACGTGCTAATCTTCGCGATTTTTAATTACAAGGTTATCTACGCTGAGATTACCGACATGGAGGTTTCTGATTACAGCTTTTTTAACCACGATTCGGCTAATCACCAATGCACCTATAGCAATCGCGCCAATAGCCATAGATCCCAATGCTAACACAGCAATTGCTGATGCTCCGGTTGCAGAAGCTCCGGTTACCCCGACACAGTTTGTTTTGCCCGTTTCCTTTTCAAAAAGTTTCATGTGATTTTTAATAAAGTCTCTCAAATACGTAACACGACTTGCCTATAATCATTTGTAATTTCCAATTCACCGGACGGTTATTATTTAGTTGCGGAATAGCCAGACTATGCCATCCGCTACCGGATCATGTGAAAATATTTCTCCCTGTTTTCAAATAGCACCCAGATGAGCACCGCCCAAAGCACAAGCACCATCGGTATTCCCGAAGATAAAGAAATAACAGTTAACAATATGCCTACCATAACTGGAAAAATGATCACCGCGCCTAAAGCCCTGAAACGGGGAATAATCACCAGGATCCCTCCAATAATTTCGGCGATGCCGATAAGCGGCATCAGCCATTTGATCTGCATAATGGCGCCAAACATGGCCATGGCATTTGGCGGCATGTCTTTAGGTACAGGCATGTAATTTAAAAACTTGTTCAGCCCTGCATTGATAAACATCAGCCCGAATAACAGGCATGCAATAAATAAGATTTTCTTTTTCATTACTTTATGTGATTTAATTGTTTTTTAGCAATTCAATGAATGGCCTTACACCTTCACCTTTTTCCAGTTCCCTTTTTTGAAGTAATACCAGGAAACCAGGGCTAAAAGCGCCTCAGCCGCGGGCACCGCTGCTATGGCGCCTGCCGAATGCAACCCTAAGCCTTTAGCGAGTAAGTAAGCTAAAGGGACCTGGAAAAGCCAGAAGCACCCAAAATTGATCCATGTAGGCGTTTTGGTGTCGCCGGCCCCGTTTAAGGCCTGACTCATGACCATGGCGATAGCGTAAAAAATAAATCCAGAACCGATAATCCGGAGCGCCGTACTGCCAAAGTTCAAAATAACGGGTTCGGTTGTAAAAATGCTGATGATGGGACGAGCGAAGAACAAGAACAGCAGCATGACGAAACTCATCAATACAGCATTATATCGCGCCGTAAGCAGCACACTTTGAGCTGCCCGGTCAACATGACCTGCACCTAAGTTTTGCCCCACCAGGGTTGCTGCAGCATTACTTAACCCCCAGCATGGTAAAATAAAGAAAACAAAATTCCGAAAAGCTATCTGATAGCCGGCTGAAGCTGCTGTACCGCCGGTTTCAGCAACCAACCGTGTCAAGACGATCCAACTACCGCTTGCGATGATAAATTGAAAAGTTGCCGGCCAGGCCACAGCGATGATGGTCTTTACCACAGCGGGATCCCAATTAAAGTGAGCACGGCGAAACTTCAAGATACCACTGCCTTTAAACAGGTGGTATACCTGAAAGCTCACCCCGCAACTCCTTCCAATTACAGTGGCCATGGCAGCGCCCTTCAACCCAAAAAAGTGAATGAAAACCGGGCAGAGAATAATGTTGATAATGCTTGCAATCCAAAGACTCTTCATCGCCATGGCGGCGTCACCCGCGCCGCGAAAAATTCCGTTGATCAGAAACAACAGGATAATAATAAGGCTGCTGCCCAGCATGATCCGGGTAAAAATAGCTCCGTCCCTCACCACTTCTTCGCTTGCTCCCATTAACTTTAAGATCTCAGGTGCATATAAAACACCAGCCATACTTACTATTATAGTTGTGATCAGGCAGATTACCAGCGCCTGGGCTCCTGCATGTGCAGCGGCTTCCGGTTTCTTTTCACCAATCCTTCGTGCTACGATTGCCGTTGCCGCGGTGCTTAAACCAATAGCGATGGAATAGACAATGGTGATCACCGACTCAGTTAAACCTACCGTGGCTATAGCATTTTGCCCAAGTTTACCTACAAAGAACATATCTACCACCGCAAAAACGCTTTCCAGGCTTAATTCCAGAATCATTGGGATAGCCAGTAAAAAAATGGCTTTCGGAATACTGCCTTGTGTATAATCCTGCTGCTCGCCGTTTAGAGAAAGCTTAATGGCGTTCCAAAGCTTTGAGCTTGTAATTTGTATTGTACTCATCGTTATTTGCTTGTTTAAAAATTTTGTACGGTTTACTTTGTTGTTTTCGTAACACGATCCTAATTGATCATAAACTTAATCAACGATACAAAGATGGGATGCACGCCGGTGTTTCGCAGTGTGCAAAAGCGACAATCCCGGGGGTAATTCGCGACAAGATTATCTCCACTGCGCGTCTGCTTCGCTCAGAATCTCCACGTACCCTGCGGTTCCATGCACACGAATGCGCTGGCCATCTTTAATCAGCTTGGTTGCATTTTCCACGCCAACAACCGCCGGCAAACCGTATTCACGGGCTATTACCGCGCCATGTGTCATCAGTCCGCCAACTTCCGTAACCACGCCCTTGATGGCTAAAAATAAAGGGGTCCAGCTTGGGTCGGTAAAGGTTGTAATCAGGATATCGCCATCTTCCAGATCAGCACCCTCTACGTTTAGCACCACTCGTGCGCGCCCTTCAACTATGCCGGAAGAAACAGCGAGACCAGCCAGGGCCCTCGCAGGGATATTTTCCCGTCTGTAATGACCGGTTATCACCTCACCTTCAGAGGTAATAACTCGTGGCGTTGTCAGCTTTTCATAAAATTGATAATCCGTTTTGCGCTGGTCAATAAGCTGGTAATCTAATTTTCCGGTACGCGCCACCTCCTGCAACTCTTCAAAATAAAGATAATAGCTATCTTTTTCATCATGAAGCAACCCGGCTTTCACAAGGCATTCGGCTTCCTGAAGCAAAGCCTGCTTGTAGATAAAGTACCTGCTCACGATATCGTATTTCGGATATTCGCGGTAGCCGATAAAATTCCGTAACAGGTCAATCATCTGCTTCGTTTCCCGGGCTTTTTCTTCACCATCGGGCAATTGTTTCAGGCGCAACATTAACTCTTGTTCTTTTTCTAAGGCTGCCTGCTTCCCCTGCTCAAATCTTCGGGTGCCCTCCCCCGGTTCAAGGTTTTTGATATTACTCAAGATCATCGGAACCAACGCAGTCGGATTTTCCCTCCATCGGGTACGGGTAATATCGATCTCGCCGGCGCAACGCATACCATACTTGTTAAGATAAGCGATGAGGGCGTCGCGTACCTGCCATCCGCCCTCCAATTGGCATAACCCATTCAATAAATTATCCTGTTTTGCCCCCTGCAGATAGGCAATGACCTCCGGATAAGGACGGATCACATCCGCCAGGTCCAAAAGTTCAAGGCCCATTTCTGAAGTAATGTTATTTGGTACAGAAAGCGATAGAATATCTGCTGCGTTGATTTCACCAAGCCACTCTTTCATCTTGTCATTTATCCAGGCCGAAGCATGGATGGCAGCCATGATCACGTTCAGATTTTTCTTTTCTAAAGACAACTGCCTCCGCTGCTCCATATCATCGAGGATGCAATCAAATACATACGGTCCTGTTTTTATCCGGATGTTATCTTTCAATGCTGATACCGACCTTTCGCTGCTGCTCATGAGATCGGCCACAATCCCGGCATCGGCTCCCGCTTCCGCAAGTATATCCGTCGCCGACATCCCATGATGACCTTTAACCTGTCCGGGAATATTGGCTTCAAGGTCCTCTTTTATAAAGTTTCGATCGATTACAGTCGTCAGTGCGTCTTTTATGAGCGGATCTGAATGCCCCAACACATTCAACAGATTTTCCCTGCCTGCCGGCGAAGCCAGGCCCTTCGAGATATCAACAAATAACCTTCCGCCAGCCATTTTGAACATCGCGCGGTTTCCGGTTAACATCCAAACGGATATGCCGAGTGGTTTAAATGCATCAGTCATCATTTGTTGATGTCCTACAGATACATAAACCCGGTTCTCCTGATCGTCTGCCGCTGGCACAGGATATAATGTGGTGATTGGCCGGCTTTGCACGATATAGAATTTGTCATCACTTAAACACCATTCAATATCCTGTGGATCGCTGAAATGTGCTTCGATTATCCTGCCCGTTTGTTCGAGTTGTAAAATTTGCTCGTCAGTTAATGCTTGCATGCGTTGTTGCTCCGGCCTTACCTCTTTTTGCTCAGTACCACCATTTTTAACGATCTCAATAGCAATCCTTTTCTCTGAAATCTTCTTTTCAATAATTCTTGACTCACGCACCTGGTAATTATCGGCGTTAACCAAACCAGAAACCAGTGCTTCCCCCAAACCAAAGCTTGCATCTATCGAGCTCACTGTCCTGTTACCATTAACCGGATGGGCCGTAAATAGTACACCGGCTACCTTTGCAGCTACCATTTGCTGTACAATAACAGCCAGGTAAACCTTGTGGTGATCAAAGCCATTCTGAAGCCGGTAGATTATGGCACGTTCCGTAAAAAGAGATGCCCAACATTTGCTGATGTGTTTTAAAATAGCGGCTTCGCCGGTAACGTTCAGGTAGGTATCCTGTTGTCCGGCGAAAGATGCGGTGGCTAAGTCCTCCGCTGTCGCACTTGAACGAACGGCGTAAGCGTAATCACTTCCATATTGGTCTATATGTGCAACGATCTGGCTTTTCAGTTCCTGGGAAAGAGCTATCGATTTTATCAGCGTTCTGATCTTTTTGCTTATTTCTTTGATCTCGTTCCTTTGGTTTTCGGTTAGCAATGCTAATTGCTCCAGCAATGAATTATACTGCTGATCGTTCCCAACAGTGTCTTTAAAAGCTTCAGTGGTTATACAAAAACCGTCAGGCACATTAAGCGCCTTAATCTTGTATAATTCTGCCAGATTTGCGCCCTTGCCCCCAATTAGCTTAATAGCCGTTTTATCAGCCTCTCTTAAATCAACAATGTATAAACTTTTGTTTTTCATTATGCTTTACTTGTCTTTAAACCGATTGACTGTTTCACTCATAATTGCAATCGATCCTTCCAAAAATTTTTCGATGATTTTTAAATCTTTTTCAGCGAAAGAACCGATCAATTGCTCCGAATGGCTGCGATAATCCTTGTAAAGCGGGGCCATGAGCTGCATTATCTTTTCAGTATCCGGCACTACCAGTACTTTTCGCCTGTCCGTTTTCGCAAATTCTCTTTTGACCAGGTCTTTTTTCTCAAACCGGTCAATCAAACCCGTAACAGCGCCGCTGGTAAGCCCGGTTACTTCCATAAGTTCGCCGGCTGTCATGGCCCCTTTCACCAGGAAAAAGCCCAGGTATTTCTGATCGGTACCTGATAGCCCGGCTTTTCGAGCAATATTTTCATGCATTTGAATGGATGTATAAGCATACAGCTGGCTTAGTTTTCTTATCCGGGTAATAGCTTCGCTTTTCACAATATCTTTATAACTTTGATTATCTTAGTTACAAAGATAATTTTATTTTATTAATTGAAAGAAGTAATTTAGAAATCGGTGAATATAATTACGTTGTTTCCGCCTCCCGACCTTGACGAATATGTCGCTGATATACTCATCTTTGAAGCAAAACCCTCGGTGCTGATTTTATTTTGCCGCTTTATGCCAATGGCTGCCCTACACTGGTATTTCAAACGGCATTAGGAAAGCGTTCTCGATCGGATACCGGATATCTTAACCTCCATGGACAAACAATCCAACCGGAAACGCTCTTGATCAAACAGCCTTTTACGTTGATTGCCTTTTTTATGCTCCCACATATCGTCCCGAGCTTATTTGGTGTAAGTGCTGGTGAATTAACCGATAGCTATCTCGATTTAAGCGAGATCTCACATTTTCATCGCCATATTATTGATACTAAGTTTTTTTAATTGAATCAGGGCCACTTTCCCTTTTCCTTCTGTAATGTGGTAAAACTGGTTTACCTGCAAATTACGAAACCGTTGAACGGTATGGCTGCCAGCCCATGTTATTTCAAGCTCTTCGATAAGCCCGGCATGCCCCATCCCTATTTCCGCCTGTATTGGTGATGAGCCAAAACTGCCGCCCGAGTTTAGGTCGCGGTAAACACTTCTTTTAACACCATTGTCAACAAATGTTATTTTTAACCGACTGCCAATGGCAACCTTATTACTTTTTATCCCTTCTGCCTTTATACTTATCCAGTTATTATCGTTCTGACCAGGGTTTACGTACAAGGCACTGGTATAGGCATCGCCGGCGTAAGCCCCGCCCATTTCAATGAAGATATCCTGTAAACCACGGTTCCTGAAATCTGCAAACGCGACGCCGTGGCCTTTTTGCAGATTCCCCGTCCCGGAGACGCCTGTAACGTCCTCAAACCGCTGCCCGTCTACGTTCCTGAACATCTTATTGGGTATAAGGGAGCCAAAATCGGGGTTGCCTGTGCCAAAATACAGGTCGGGAAAGCCGTCGTTATCAATATCACCAAAGTTTGCCCCCATGCTGAACACTACTTTATCAAGGCCCGTTTGTTTGGTAACATCAGTGAAAGTGCCGTTATGGTTATTTTTATACAGGTAAATATTTCCCGCATTGGGTATGGCCTTTCCGAGCGCTTCAGCAGCCGAATAATATCCCAGCGGGGCCTCGAATTTGTAATCTGCAATCAGGATATCCTGCCAGCCATCATTGTTGTAATCAAAAAACCAGGTAGTAAAAGTACTGTTGGTATTTGCCAATATCCCCGATTGTTTGGTAACGTCTTCAAAGTCGGGGATATTCCAGCTGGTACCTTTATTTTTTAAAAGGTACTTACGCCCGTCCATTGTCGAAATAAAAACATCCGGCCATCCGTCATGGTTAAAATCTGCCGATGTAACCCCTTTCACGTATGACATTACATCGCAATGTGCTTTATGGCTAACCTCAGTAAAGGTGTTGTTCCGGTTATTTATATAAAGCATGCTCCGGTGGATATTGACGCTGTCGCCGTTGTTAAAACCCTCCGCTCCTACAAATACATCGAGCCATCCGTCATTATTAAAATCGGCCCAGACCGCCGCCTGGGTAGGATGATAAAAAAATAACCCGGCAGGTATCGTCACATCCGTGAATGTGCCATCGCCATTGTTACGCAGCAGGGAGGCAGGCTGGTTGCCAAAACCGTTTTTTTTCCATGCACCCCGCAGTACAAAAATGTCCATCTTCCCATCGTTGTTGTAATCAGTTTGCTGAATATTCAGCCCACCGGTAAACTTCCGCAACCCGCTTGTTTCAGACTTGTCAATAAATGTTCCGTCCTGGTTATTTTGAAAATAATGCATTTGATCATCAAGTTCCGTTCCTGAAGTTACTATGTCAAGGTAACCGTCGTTATTGAAATCATCCGCTATAACGCCACCCGCCCTGCTTCTCAGTTTAATACCAACATCGGCAGCCATATCGGTAAACGACTTTATTTTTGTCGCGGATGTTTTATTGAGATCTGGGATTAAAAAGGGCTTGGGCACACTATCGGGGTAGTGCCCCAGTGTCATGTAAGCGATATTGAGCATCCAGCGGGATTCCAGGTCGGCCGGATGCTTCTTCAAAATACTTTCATAAACTGCAATGGCATGTCGCGAACCTGTTTGATTCACGTGAATTGCATCACCCCTTATAGGATAAGTACATGACATCCGGTTGTGGTTCAACATACAATTAGTCCGTTCGCCTAACCGCATGTAGGCCAGTGCCATATCCGGTTCAAATAAATCACGTTTTGAGCTATCGGCTCCCCTCGCCATTTTTTCGTAGATGGTAACGGCCTGTTTTTCGTCACCCGTTTCCAGTAACAGCTTGGCTTTGGTATTTAAAAGATAAAAATCATTTTCCCGGCCCGGCAGTTTAAGCAAGCTATCGCATTGCGCCACCTTCGCTTCGGGACAAAACGGATTACGGCTGTTGTAATCCTTTTGATTCAGACCGGCAATGATCCGGATCATTTTACCCTCCGATGAATCATGGCATGATATAACAAATGACATGGCCAGTATCAAAAGCAAAAATTTTGCATAAATACTTAACGACGTCTTTTCACGGGCCAAATTCAAAGCAAAATTGACAATTACATTCTTTGGCATTCCTTCAGTAAAATTAGCTACACATTATTTTTTCTTAAGATCCCGGTCAATACTCACTATGTTTAAATGATGAACACCACAAGCAGATCATTGAAACTTAATTTCCCTACCCCGGCTATCGTTAGATACAATCTTAACTTTCTGCATACCCGGGTTTACTTTCAGAAACCTTGCCGACTGCGATAAAAAAGATGAGCCGTAATAGAACTCCTGCCGGGTAACCGAACCATCTTTTGCATATACTTCCGCATAGGCATCCTGCGGCCCGATCTTTATGGTTTTTCCCGGTGGGTTGAGTTTTAACAACTTCAAATTGCCATTGTGCTCGCTGGCCGCGAGGTAATACCGGTTATCTTTCCCCTTAAGTTTTACCAGGGCTTTCCCATCGCCGGGAAAACAGATCCCGCTTTGCAAAATCGTCAATGGCTTAAACCCTCCTTTGCCATCGCCTTTTAAAAGCAATCCGTTTAAGGCATCGTACCGGCCTACCGAAACATTTGTGCCGTAATCATTCCCGTTAATAGCTACGTCTAAATTGCCATCACCGTCAAAATCATCCACTACCATTCCGTTAATGGCAGAAACCTGCGCATAGTTTGGCAGAGGGTACATTTTAAATTTCCCGTTTCCTAAATTTTCGAGATAACATGAAGTATGCGTATTGGCTTTTAACCGCAAGGCATTTTTCAGTTGTTCAGGCGATAACAAATCCTGCAACGTTGCGTGGCCAAAGGATCTGTAATTAACAAACTTTTTTCGGAGACTGATCATTTGCTTAATAGCATCGTCGCGAACAAAAGATGGAAATTCACGTTTCACCCCGTCAGTGTCGGGGAGGAATAGGGATGGAAAGGCATCAGTGGTTTTACGTTTATCAAAATCGCCTGCCGTGATATATACGGGCTCTTTATCGCTGGCTTTGAAAAAACTATTCTTTCCCAGGTTGCCAACAATATAGTCTATCTTACCGCAATGCCTGAAATCGCCGGCCGCGATGGAATTCCACCAGCCGATCTTATCAGCAATACCAGACGCTGCTGTGGAGTTAACGAATTTGCCCCCAACGTTTTTGATAAACGTAATGGGCATCCATTCACCCGCTATAACAAGATCCGGCCAACCGTCATTATCATAATCTGTAACCAGGGCATCACAGGTTAGCCCCAGATTTTTTAAGCAAGGGGCAACTGATGCCGTTACATCTGTAAATTGCAGCTTCCCGGGTTTACTGTCGTTTCGTAAAATAAAACTGGATACCGGGTTGGGATAATGCCAGGGATCAACCCGACCGGTTACCAGCAAGTCGAGCTTGCCATCCTTATTATAATCGAACGCTCTGACACATAGCTTACTTGTAAAATTACCGGGTAAGGCACCTTTTTGTTCGCTGAAACGCCCGCGGCCATCGTTGAGGTAGATGCGGTCTGCATAATTTTTTGAACCCGGCGCGCTTTCATATCCCCCGCTGGCCATATACAGATCTGGCTTCCCATCGCCATCGGCATCAAAGAACAATAAACTTTCATCCTTATAATTTGCACTGTCCGGTTTTACATCAATTAAATTTCGCTGATTAAATTTACCGTTAGCCTGCTGCAGGAAAACCTGAGCGGGAAATTTCTTGTTACCACCGATAGCAATATCATCAAGCCCGTTGCCATCAACATCTTCGGCTGCAAGCGCCGGAGCATACGCCGAAAATTTATGAGGCAATAATTTCTGGATGGTAAAATCCGGAAAATCATCATCCTTGTGCCTGTAACTAATACCTGCCGTACCTGTAACTTCTGTAAACAGTGCACCCCTGTTTTTTTGGGGTATAACCCAACTATAAGGCTGACGCGCATCATTGATATTCACTTTCAGCGTTTGGTTAGCGCTTACATTTTTTATTACCTGCTTATAATTATTCGGCCATCTCACTACTACAGAATCGAGCTTATTGACTTTGCCGAGGCCAAAGTGCGCGATGTTTTGGATAGAAGATAAATATCCACGATAAGGATTGTTCTCGTATACCTGGTGTTGCTTGCCTGCATAATAGATATCTACCCAGGCACCAATGCCATCCCTGTTAAAGTTGTTGCCATTCAATTTTACCTGCAAGTAATTTGATGGTTTGGAGGTAAGTACCCGGCTATTGTTTTTATAGATAAGCGCTTCGTCATTGATGTTATTGATCACCATATCCATTGCCCCGTCATTGTTCAGATCTGCATAAGCAGCGCCGTTTGAAAAGGTCGGTAAATCCAATCCCCATTGGCTGGAAACATCACCAAAGTTTAGGTCGTCATTATTTTGAAAAGCATAATTGTGGATCTTGACCGTGGGAATCTGATCAATAACAGCTTTTTTTGAGGCCGTAGCATAAGGATTGTTTCTGAAAACTATAAAATCGTGATCAGTAACATCCTTCGGAAATCCATTGGTTACAATGATATCGCGGTAACCATCATTGTTGAAATCTGTTATCAAAGGAGTCCAGCTCCAGTCGGTCTCAGTAACTCCGCTCAAAAACCCGGTTTCACTGAATACGGGGTTCTTGATAGAATCATTCTGCCCCAATCCCGGCCCCTGGTTTATCTGTAAGGTGTTACGCGCATATTGATATTGGTATGCATAATGATTAAATAACTCGTACGACTGGTAGCTTTCCGGCATCGACATCATTTTTTTCCGGTAATTATCCGGTGGTGACATGTCCAGTTCAAATACATCGGCCAAACCGTCGTTATTTAAATCTTCGATGTCCTGCCCCATCGAGTTCATCGAAGTATGCTTAAAGTATTCTTTAGATCTATTGGTGAATGTACCATCACCGTTATTGATGTAGAGAATATTGGGTGATATAAAATCATTGGTAACATAAATGTCCTTCCACCCGTCTTTGTTTATATCCACAATAGTAGCCGCGTGCCCATAGCCTTCAATGGATATACCGGTTTTTTTGGATACATCGCTAAACACCGGGTGTTTAAGCTGGTCATCCCATTTGCTTTCATATAACCTCCCTGTACTCTTACCGCTGCCGTCCGCAATTATCGGACGAAACTGGTTCGCGTAATAGCCATCGCCGGGGCGGTTAACAGTAAGATACATGTCAAGCTTGCCATCGTTATTGTAATCAAAAAAGGCTGCCATGGTAGAGTATGCATGTATATTTAGGCCGTATTCTTTGCCTTCTTCCTTAAAGTGCGGTATCCCCTCTTTATCTGCCCCCTGGTTTATGTAAAGCAAATTTTGCCTTTTAACGCTATCCTGTAGCAGCGAATTGCATACATAAATATCCTGCAAGCCATCGTTATTTATATCAATAACGGCAACGCCTCTGCCCCATTTTCCTAAACCATTAACTCCGGCTTTATCTGTGATATCATCGAACTTGAAGTCGCCACGGTTTAGGTACAGCCTGTTTGATACCATATTACCCGAAAAGTAAATATCCTGAAAGCCATCATTATTGAAATCGCCTATACCAACTCCGCCGCCGTTGTAAACGTTGGCATTATCAATCGGATTGATAGAGTCGTTCTCGGTAATTAAATTATTAAAGGTGATACCGGAGTGGGATGAGGGTATCAACTCAAACAGTGTCGCTTTCTTTTTTGCACACGAAAAAACAACAACGCTAACCAGTAGTAAAGCAGGGTAAAATTTCTTCATCTATAAATTGGTTTACACGGAAAAGATAGGCTGTTATGCACAGCCTATCTTTTTTAACAAGTACTGAAACAGATACTTTTAACGGTTATCTGCAATATAATTATTAATAACCGGGATTTTGATGTCCGTTTACCTTAGGGTTATTATCCAGCTCGGCCTGAGGAATTGGCAATAGCTCATCTCTTCCTTTTCTGAAATATGGGAATGGGTCAGTGGTGAAGTATTGCTTTTTCCTCCAGCGAAGGATGTCGATATTTCTTATTTCTTCGCAACCCATTTCCACCATTTTTTCGTGCATGATAGCTTTTACCACATCAGCTTTTGACGCTACAGGAAATTGCGCTGTTGGATAAGGCGGCATAGCAACATCCGCACGTGCACGAATCATATTGAGGTAGTTAACTGCTGCTGCAGTATTACCCAGCTCATTTTCACATTCGGCCAGCATCAATAAAACCTCGCCATAACGGATAATGCGTTGATTATTGCCGCCCGGGTGGAAACCCGCTGCCGGCAAACCTTCCTTGTAAATGATCATGAACTTACGGAAACTAATCTTTTTGGTAACACCGTTCATCACCGAAGAATTACCGTTCTGGTCGCCGTCTGTAAGTACCGACGCGCCTTTATTATAAGTGTCGCCCGATTGATAACAGGTGTAGTGAAAACGGGGATCAGATTTGGCCGCGCCGGTAGCAGTGTTCT
Source organism: Mucilaginibacter sp. R-33 (assembly GCF_049949235.1). Classification (NCBI taxonomy): domain Bacteria; kingdom Pseudomonadati; phylum Bacteroidota; class Sphingobacteriia; order Sphingobacteriales; family Sphingobacteriaceae; genus Mucilaginibacter; species Mucilaginibacter sp. R-33. Next base: position 1,549,719 of record NZ_CP188089.1, on the reverse strand, counting down.
CAAATTCGTTAATCAATTTGTTTGATGGAATAAGGTTTCTCCATGCTATCGGGTTGTATTCCTGGTTACGTACGGTAGACTGCGCTTCAGTAGGACTGTCACCGCCCCAGTTAAATCCGCCGTCACCTTTGTCAACAAATACGATCTCGAAGATGGATTCGCTATTGAATTCGGTCTCCTCCTCAAAGTTGTCAAGGTACCTGGCAGTAAGGGTATAGCCGTTTGCTCCAGTTGTAGGGATTTTTAAAAGCGCAGCTTTAGCACCGGCATAATCGCCGGTTTGCATCAACACACGGCCCAGCATAGCATTTGCCGCAGAAGCGGTTGCCCGGCCTTTATCGGTACCGGTTTTCTCAGGGAGAACGGCTGCCGCATCCTGAAGGTCTTTAACAATTAAAGCATAAACCTCAGTTTCGGATGAGCGTGGCTGAAAATCGCTAACTGCCTGAGCAGGCGATGTATAAACAGGCACCCCTCCCCATTGTGAAACCAGGTCGAAATAAGCCCAGGCGCGCAAAAACTTAGCCTCGCCAACCAACCGGTCGCGTAGGGCCGTGTTATCAGTTACATTAGGCCCATTCGCAATAACTACATTCGCCCTGAAAATAGTTGTGTACCAGGTATTCCAAACAGAATTCATCACTGAGTTGGCAGGATCAACATTGCCGTTAAGCATCTGTCCCCTTGGGGCTTCGAGCTGCCCGCCGCCGCTTGCAACCTCATCACTTCTGAGATCGTGAATAAAAAACCACTCCCTTGATACCAGCCCCAGGCTATGAATGGCAACATAAATAGCGTTTACCCCCTTGGTTAACTGATCGCTGGTTTTGTAATATTGGTTCGTTGTTACATTGTTAGGATCGCTGGTGTCAAGGGACCCTTTTTTGCATGAGTTAACCGTTGCCGTTACCATAATAGCTGTAAGGGCCGACCATATGTATATTTTCTTCGTTTTCATTGCTGTATCTTTTTAAATTAATCGTTAAAAGGTCGCCTGTAAACCCAGCTGAACTGTTCTTGGCTGCGGGTACTGGCCGTAATCAATACCGTTGGTAAGGGTACCATTACGAGAGCCGATTTCGGGATCAAGACCTTTATATTTAGTAAATGTTAAAAGATTGGTTGATGCCACATAAATCCTGAGCCTGTTCAACGCGTTGTCTGTTTTTGACTTTAACCATGAAGTTGGGAAATTATAGCCTATCTGCATGTTTTTAACCCGCAGGTATGAACCGCTTTCAATCCACCTGGTTGAAGGCCTTTTGTTGCCGTTCGGATCGCCTGAAATGGCGCGCGGGATATTTGTGTTGGTATTTGTAGGTGTCCATGCCTTTAACACATTGGTACCCGCATTGAAAAGCCTTGGCATGCCTTCGAGGATAATCCTTTCGCCATTAAATATCTTGTTGCCATAAACACCTTGGAAAAAGACTATCGCGTCGAAATTTTTATAGGAAGCGCTGTAGTTTAACGAGTAGGTGAATTTTGGCAGATAGCTACCAATAAAAGTGCGGTCGGCATCAGTGATAACACCATCGTGGTTTATATCCCTGAACTTAATATCGCCGGGAGCGGCATTTGTTTGCTTTGCTGAATTGGCAACTTCACCAGCGTTTTGGAATATCCCATCTGCAATATAGCCAAAGAATGATTGCACCGGCTGCCCAACTGCTGTTTTGGTTATAGGATCACCACCGCCATAATCCGCATCGCCGCCGGCGGTAATGGAAGCATTGGCGGTACTAAGCGTTAAAATCTTGTTTCTGTTCAGGGAAAAATTTCCGGTAATATCATATTTAAATTCGCCGTGTGTTTTATGATAACCTAAACTAACTTCAAAACCGCGGTTACGCATTGAACCCACGTTAGCTAAAGTCCCGGTACCGTTAAAACCAAGGCTGGGCGAGGTAGGTACGGTTAATAGAAGGTTATCGGTTTTCCTGGTATAAACCTCGGCAGATAATGTAAAGACATCCTGGAACAAGCCCAGATCTAAACCAATGTTGGTTTGTTTAGTTGTTTCCCATGACAAATTGAGGTTACTTAAACCACTGTAAAACGAAGCATTTCCAAGATCGGCCAGTGAACCGTTGAACGGATAGGTAGCTATGTTAGATGATATAGGTTGCAAATAAGGATAATTGCCCAATACGGTGCCATTGATACCTGTTACACCGTAACCCGCCCTCAGTTTTAATGACGAAACCGACTTGAGCGACTTCATGAAATCTTCCTGGTCTACCTTCCAGCCTAATGACGCGGCAGGGAAACTTTCATGTTTATGCCCCGGCGCAAATACAGATAAACCGTCGCGGCGTATAGAGCCTGATATCAGATATTTGCCTTCAAAATCATAACCCAAACGAGCTACTTCTGAAACAAGGAGATTAGTGCCATAGGTATAATTAGTGAAAAGATTAGTCGCGCCATTTAGTGTCCTTACCGTATTGGTATTTTGGTTACCCGAAGAAACCTGGTTGTCGCCGCGTGAGCTTTGGGCCTCGTAAACTAAAACGGCATTAACATGGTGCTTGTTGCCGAACGTTTTATCGAAAGTAAGCTGCTGCGAGTACAGTTGCGTGGTGCTGGCGCCCCTGGTATAATTAATAACTGCGGTTGGCGATTGAGAAGTACCTCCGTCATTATAAATAGGTGTGTAAGTATTATTCATGTTGCTGCCATAATCAATACCATAAATTGATTTAAAGTTAAGCCATGAAGCAAACTTCAGCGTGGCATACGCATTACCGTGGATTGTATAACCGTGATTGGTATTATCAATCAGTTTGGCCGCTTCAATCGGGTTGGTTGGGTCTGAGCCATCGAAACTATTTTGCGGCCCCATAAACCCGCCGGCATTATTTGGATTGTAGATTGGCAGATATGGCTGCATCCTCACCACATTTGTTATGGCAGAACGGTTACCCGCATCTACGCCGTAACGCTGATGATTGATGATGGCATTGAATGTTTCGCCAAACGACAGGATTTTACCAATCGTATGATCGGCGTTAACCCGAATCGCCTTGTGGTAAGCGCTTAAGCCCTGGGCGATACCCTGCTGATCGAAGTAATTTGCCGAAGTATAAAAGCGGGTCACCGCGTTGCCGCCGCTCAATGCCACATTGTGCTGCTGAATCGGAGCATTACTCCTGAAATACGCGTCCTGCCAGTTGGTATTTGTTTGAGCAAAGGTTTGGGAACTACCCGCATAAATTGGTTTGTTAAAGTTTTCTGGCAGCAGGCGCGGCGGTATGGCTATAACAGGAGTGGCTGAACCGTTAAGAGCGCGCTCATATTGCAAGTATTGCTGGGTATTAAGCAGGTCATACTTTTTGATTACATTTTGTATGCCATAGTATGAGTCGATAGTTACCTCTGTGCGGCTATTGTTGCTCCCCTTTTTAGTGGTTATAATAATAACACCATTTGTACCCCTGGAACCATAGATCGCCGCAGCACTCGCATCCTTCAACACGTCGATACTTTGAATATCCTTAATATCAACGCCTGTGAGGCTGCCCGGATATCCATCAACGATGTATAAAGGATCAGATCCGAAATTCACAGAGCTAATACCACGCAATGAAATAATAGCCCCGGTTCCCGGACCGCCGTTATTGGTAACAGTAAGACCAGCTATACGGCCTTGCAAAGCTTCAATGCCACCCACAGGCAGAGAGGCAAGAGTTTTGCCGCTAACCGATGAAACCGCTCCCGTTACCTTAGCACGTTTTTGCGATCCGTAACCAACCACAACAACCTCTTCCAGGTTCTTGGTATCTTTTTTCATTTGCACCTTTAGCTCGGCAGCGCTGGTAACCGTTATCTCTTGCTGTGCAAAACCAATTAATTTGAAAACGAGCACGGCTGAATTTCCGGGCACTGCTATTTTGAAGTTACCGCCGGCATCAGTAGTTACGCCTTGTGTTGTGCCTTTTATGGAAACCGCTACGCCGGGCAGGGGTTGGTTATCGTCATCAGTAACTTTGCCCGAAACGTTGAATGCAGGCTTCATTTTCAAAGCGCCATTTTTGTTAATGGTAATGCCATTCAATGAACCTGCTGAACCACGATTATGTGCAATTGACACCGATGGCATTGCGAGCGCGCATCCGGTTAAGATGAGCGTAGCGTAACGCCATTTGTTATTATAAATTTTTTGTAAAGAATACTTCATGTTATTAAGGTTTAAAATTTTCGATTCGATTAAGGAAACGTTGACGTGATTTGCTCTCGGGGCAACATTTACCGATATCGTTTAAGCTGTAAATGCCTAAAATTATCCTGGCCTTACCTAATGGTAACTACCGGATTTAAATGAACGACGAAACCTATCCGTTAGCTGTTCCGTACTTATCCAGGATCTGAAAATCTCTTTTTTGTCTTTCCATAATTTTTCTTGTTAGTTAATTGATTGATAATTGATATGTAGGTGTTATTAGTTTTCAATTTCAAACAGTATCCCACGCCGAACCGGACAGCAAACGACAAATGCCACGAATGCTCCATTATTGGTCAACATGTTTATAATTGGTAATCTGTACGTTGTAATGCCAACAGTACTTATTGTTACAGCCGGCTAAAAGCAGATTGTAATAACAGGGGTAAAATTATCTTTCGCGGTTTAGTAGGTAGCGCAGTATTTATCTTAATCTTACAACATTTGTTTAAGCAAGTTCCCTACAACAAGGTTTTCTTTCCATGTTAAAACAGTTTTCCCGCATGATATATGACGTGCCTCAATGTAGATTTTTGAGACCGATAAAAATTACAAATAATTGATTTTAAGCTATTTAAATACAAAACAAAAATCAAAACGAGTTGAACACTGGTGATTTTCTTTACCAGAAACTGGCACTGGTTTGTTAATTTGAAGGCAAAAATACCGCCAACAACAATCGATTGCGAAACTTGCCCGAAACACGGTATTTAGGTATTGTTAAAACAATAAATCTTATTGATTTATAGCTATAGAAATAATAAATATTTTTAGCATACCTGCTTACAGGAAACAAATAAGGACAGCCTCGCGCTGTCCTTACAACCAATTTTAAAAAAAGAAAAGTAATAAAGGTGAGGTATTATATCTTGTAAGTATGTGATAAAGTATTTGCGCGTTAACGCAAATGCTACAAATAATTATTGATCATATCAGTAAACTTTGTTAAGGTTATGTAGTCCAGGATTAGTACACCTCAAGCAATCAAATGTATTAAGGATGGTAAACTTTAAATGACACACATGTTGAAAAGGTTAACACATTGGTTTACTAAACGCACAATCGCTCCCCCATTCCTAACTTATTGCTGTTCTTTGTAGACTATTGCAAAATGCCCTAAACAATTGTTATAGCACTTTCAACAATTGTTGTAATAGTATGATTATAGGTTGGCCTATTTTTATCAGCAGACTGGCAGCCAATTTTGATTGCTGCAAAACCTAAAAGAACATCAAATGAATCTAAGGATCTTTTCTCTTACCCTGTTGGCAATCGTCTTGTTATTTGTTGGTAATGCATCAGCCCAAAACAAAAAGTTTTATATTTTTTTGTGCTTCGGTCAATCAAATATGGAAGGTAACGCCCGCATACAGCCACAGGATACCATAGTTGATCAGCGTTTACAAGTACTGGAAACCGTGGACTGCCCTAACCTTAAACGGGCCAAGGGCAACTGGTACACCGCCGTGCCACCGTTGGCACGCTGCAATACCGGCCTCACCCCTGCCGACTACTTTGGCCGCACCCTGATAGCAACCCTGCCCAGCGATGTAACAGTTGGTATTGTGAACGTATCGGTAGCTGGTTGTAAAATTGAATTGTTCCAAAAAGACAGTTATAAGGATTATGCAGCCACCGCACCTTCCTGGATGGTGAATATGATCAACGAATATGGAGGCAATCCCTACGGCCACTTAGTGGAGATGGCTAAACTGGCGCAAAAATCCGGCGTGATTAAAGGCATCTTGCTGCACCAGGGCGAATCTAACCCAAATGATACGCTTTGGACACTTAAAGTGAAAAGCATTTATGATATGCTATTAAAAGATCTTCACCTGAAGGCCAGAAAAGTTCCCTTGCTGGCTGGCCAGCTTGTTAATGAAGACCAGGGCGGCAAGTGCGCTGCTATGAACCACATAATTGATAAGCTTGCTGAAGTTATCCCCAACGCATATGTGATCAATTCAAGCGGCTGCCCGGCTGCATCAGATAAGCTGCACTTCACCGCTGAGGGCTATCGAATTTTAGGCACACGATACGGATTACAAATGCTCAATCTGTTGGGTTACAAGGCACCGGCCATCACCAATCCTGTACCTGTTCAAACAACAGGGAATGCCGGGAGGTAATATCGATATTTTTCTATCAGCTAAAATGAAAGCTTGCTTAAGCAACGCTTTTGACGTCTACTTTTTTCACCCGGTACTCGGATGGCAGAACATTATATTTTGCCTTGAATGATTTGGTAAAATAATGAGGCGTCGAAAAACCGATGGAGTATGCTATCTCGGCAATGGTCAGATCGGTTTTTTCGAGCAGTATGGCTGCTTTGTCCAGTTTTATGGAGCGGATAAATTCCACAGGTGGCTCGCCGGTTAGTTCGGTGATCTTGCTATAGAATGATCCCCTGCTCATACTAAAATGATGGCTGATCTCCTCGACGGAAAATTTAGGGTTGTTGATGTTTTTCTCAATATACATCACCACATCTTTAATGAACCTTTCTGACGAGGATTCGATATCCATGTCTGCCGGGATAACTTTTATTTTTTTCTGATAGGTTTCTTTAAGCGACTTATTTAGATGAAGCAGGTTTTTAATTTTGATATTCAGGATATCGAAGTTGAAAGGTTTGGTCAGGTAATCGTTCACGCCCAACTCCAGCCCTGCGAGTTGCTCCTTCTGGCTGGTCATCGCCGTTAATAATATAATTGGGATATGGCTGGTCCTTTTATCGGCCCTAAGTTTACAACTTAGCTGGATCCCATCCATATAAGGCATGCTGATATCACTAACTATCAGGTCGGGATGTACGGCAAGTGCTTTATGCCACCCTTCACGGCCATTAGCTGCCTCCGAAACTTTGTAAGTTGCAGCCAGGCTTTCTGACAAGTATTGCCTCATTTCATCATTATCTTCAATAACCAGGACATGCAGCTGGTTAACACCAGTGGCAATCGCCGTCTTCGGTTTACTGTTCTTGTCATCGTCGATAACGATTGGGGCAGCCTCGGGCGTATTTTGCCCATGCATTGCTGTCTCTGATAGATTAATTACAGGCAACAAAATTGATAAGGAGAAAATTGAGCCTTTGCCTAATTCACTTTTCACACCAATCTCGCCGCCATGCAATTGGACAAGCTCACGTGTTATCGATAGGCCAATCCCGCTTCCCTGGTTAAGTATGGCAGGCTGGGCATCTGCCTGGTAAAACCTGTCAAAAACGTGCCTAACCTCCTCGGCTGCTATACCGGTACCTGTATCCGCAACCGAAACACCCAATTGGTATGAATTGCCATCTTCTGATATGACAGGGGCGGTAACTTCAACAGTAATTTGCCCGCCAGGCATCGTAAATTTAAATGCGTTGGATAGCAGGTTAAATAATATTCGCTCAACCTTATCATGATCAAATTTTACAAATAACCTTTCACCGGCAGTTTTAAATACTGTAACAATTTTTTTTCTATTGGCCAGATCATAAAACGAATCTGCTACTTCGCGAACAAAAGAAATAAATTCCCCTTCAACCAAATTCAACTTAAGCTCATTCTCTTCAAGTTTCCTAAAATCGAGCAGTTGGTTAACCAGGTTAAGCAACCTGCGCGAGTTTCTTTTAATAACACCTAATTGTTCGGTAACAGGTCCGCTGTTAGGCTGCTCCAAAAGCTTGTCAACAGGCGCCATTATCAAAGATATCGGTGTCCGGAATTCATGGCTCAGGTTGGTTAAAAACTTAATTTTCATCTCATCCAGTTCATGACGGGCTTCGGCTGCTTTACGTTCCTGCTCATCGTGCAATTTCTTTTTAAGCTTTTTAACACCCTGCCTGCGGATGAGCAACAACACGCCAAAGGCCAGCAAAACATAAAGCACATAAGCATATATGGTCATCCAAAATGGCGGCTTCACTATAATTTTCAAGGATGTACCAGTATCATTCCATTTACCATCATTATTGGATGCCCGTACCCTGAATGTGTATTCTCCCGGATCAAGGTTGGTATAACTGGCCGTTGTTGATGTTCCTGCATTTTTCCAGGTATTGCTAAATCCCTCTAAAATGTACGAATATCGATTTTGCTGTGGAAGGGTATAATTAAGCGCCACAAAGTTTATGGAGATGTCTTGTTTATACTTTATGGTTATTTCTCTTGCCTCACTGATGTTAACAGGCAAGGGGTTATCCCGGTTGGGCGAAATACGTTTATTATCTATACTCAGGGTAGTTAATACAACCGGCGGCAGGTTTTTATTAAGCCTTACATCTGATCCCTTAAAATAATTGAACCCGTCTACCCCTCCAAAGTAAAGCGTGCCATCTGCGGCAATAATACCCGATCCGTTTAAAAAAACATTGTTTTGAAGCCCGTTATCGTTACAATAAACATAAAGTTTCTGATCAGCCGGATCAATTCTTCCGATACCCTGGTTTGTACTGAACCATATATTATTGGTTTTATCCTGCAAAATTTTACAAATTACACCGTTCAGCAACTGGCTATTGTATTTAAACGGGGTTATTTTTTTAAGCCGATGGTCATAAAAGAAAAGGCCATCGCCATTGGTACCTATCCACATATTGCCGTTAGTATCGCGTTTTAAAGACAACACCTCTGCTATAGGCAAACCTGTGTTGATTGGATTAAGTGTATCGAACACTTTGGTAGCCGGGTTATAAATAGCGATGCCCGTACCGTACGACCCTATCCACATATTACCGTCATTATCCTCTTCAAAAGCCCTGATATAACCATTTGATGGCATTTTATAGCCTTTTACGGACACTAAAGCGGGTTTAAACCGCCGGAAGCTATCAGCCTTCGCGTCAAAAATATCGATACCTGCACCGTTAGTTCCTATCCATACATTACCAAGGCGGTCTTCCTTGAAGCAGAAAATATTATTTTGACTAATATTTAACTTTCCGGTACCGCTCGTGAATTGCGTATAGCCATTGTTTACGGTATTGAGTTTAAAAAGCCCGTGACCAAATGTTCCTATCCAAAGTTGTTTTTTATGATCTAATAACATAGCCAGAACAGGCAGGCCTGCCGAATTTATTTTTTCCTTAGGCTGGATTGCGATATGAGTAAAACGGTTGGTTTTGTTGTTGAAAATGCTAAGGCCGCCGCCGTCCGTTCCCACGTATAGTTCATTGTCATTTTTTTGCGCGAAAGATGATACGATTGGTGCGCGTAAACCGTAAGGGTCTAACTCAGTGGGTTGCACATAATTAAACAAAGTTAGGTTTTTGTCGTATTTATTAATACCACCCATATAGGTACCCACCCAATAAATACCTTTAGAATCGATATAAATGCTGCGGATGGATTTACTGTTCAGACTATACGGATCGCGCGGATCATGACGGTAACGGATGGATTTACCGGTGTGGATATCCATAACATTCAAACCGCCTTCGGTACCAACCCAAATGTGGTCTTTATCATCAGCGGCAATGCTGTAAACAATGTCACCACATAGCGACGTCTCATCCTTATCATTATAACAGTAATTAACAAAGTGTTCACCATTCTTATCCAGGCGGCTTAAGCCATTAGCTGTACCTACCCACAAATTGCCCACTTTATCCTCCGAAACTGTCATTACAACATCCGAGGGTAAACTACGGGTATCGTTTTTTTGATGACGGAAGGCTTTAAAACCTTTATGCGTATCATCATATAAATACAAACCTAAATTGGTGCAAACCCACATCCTGCTGTAACTATCCTCAAAAATATAGCCCATGCTTTTAACCGGTATCAGCCCTGGTTTGCCTGTCCCGGTTTCAAAATGGCTGATATGCATACGATCGGGACTGATCACATCAAGGCCGTTTACCGTTCCCACCCAAATCTCATTTTTATCGTTTGCACAAACGGCGGTAATAACACCCTGGCTTAAACGCTGTCCTTTTAAGGGCGAACTAAAGCTTTTGAAATCATCCGCGGCCTTATCGTAATAATACAAACCAAAACCGATAGTGCCTACCCATAGCGTACCGGCACGGTCCATGCTGATACTGCTTATTTCGTAGGAACCTGGCTCTACCTGCCTTTTGGCACCCAATGTATAAACTTTAAACTTCCTTCCGTCATACCTGTTCAAGCTTTCTGAGGTGCCAACCCACATCATCCCGTTATTATCTTTTACGATGGCATTTACGGCGTTACCCATTAACCCCTGCCTGGTGGTTAATGCGGTAAATTTCAGGTTAGGCTTTTGAGCATTTGCCAGGAAACTGAGGTTGGCCAAAACGACTAAGGTGAGTATAACGCGCACAGTGCCTGCCAGCACTGTATTGATCTTTTTGCAAATACACAAATCGGGTACAGAATGCATCATAACAAACAGGTTACTTTTTTCCGGAGCGGGTAATCCGCAGGAAAAAATTGTTGATGAACTATGGTTTTAAAATTGGTTTGATTGACGTCTTCGAACAAACATCATTATCCAAATCTACATTTTATGATGATGAAACAGGCAAACATTTGTTCAAAGAAATAACACACTTGTTCAATTGAACCGGTAATTATTGTACAAAAGTACATATCGACGAATTTGCGGCAATGATATCGCTCCACATGGTATCGACAAATGTTGTAAAATTATGCTAAAAACTGCGTGCCTTGTTTTTAATATAAAAATACTTTTATAATAAGAAAAAGCCGCTCAAAACAACAGGATAGCCATTATAAATTATTTTTAAATATTTCATCCCGGATCAACTTTTCATAAATAATGAAAACTGGCTCCGGTTAAAGTCAAAACAAAACAACTACTTAATATGTGTAACAATAACAATTAATCACAATTTAATCATTTATCGTATTCCGTGTATTTCACCGGATCAAAACAGCCCGGCACTTTACTATTAGCCACAATTTATAAACCTCAATATTCTATTATGAAACCAAAATGTTTACTTGCCTTGTTGGCCGTTACATGTGCCTCCAGTCTCTGCATGGCACAAACAGCTTCAATTGCCGAAGATTTCAAACCATCAACTTTTAACCAGCCGGGACAAGAGTACCCTCAGGTAAACTCGCAAGGCTACGCGCGCTTTCGTATTAAGGCTCCACAGTCCGACAGTATAAAAGTTAGCCTTGGTCTTGGCGGGCGCGGGGGCACCAAACTCACAAAAGGAGCTGATGGGTTCTGGACCGGCACTACAGAAGGACCGATGGATGAAGGATTTCACTACTACCATTTAACGATTGATGGCGGGGTATTTAACGATCCGGGCACATTAAATTTTTATGGATCAACACGTTGGGAAAGCGGCATTGAGATCCCCGCGCACGACCAGGATTTTTATGCGCTTAAAGATGTTCCGCATGGCAATGTGCAGCAGATCCTTTTTCCTTCAAAAAGCACCAATACCCAGCGCAGGGCTTTTGTTTACACGCCACCAGGGTACGAAAAGGATAAATCAAAAAAATATCCGGTACTATATCTACAGCATGGTTGGGGCGAAGATGAAACAGCATGGAGCAACCAGGGCCATGCCAACCTGATTATGGATAACTTAATTGCAACCGGTAAAATACAGCCATTCATTATTGTAATGACTTACGGCATGACCAACGACGTGAAGCCCGGCCCTGGCGCATTTAAAAGTTTTAAGATTGATTACTTTCAAACAGTTTTAACTGACGAGCTTATCCCCTACGTTGATGCAAGCTTCCGCACACGTGCAGACAGGGCTCACCGTGCGATGGGGGGATTATCAATGGGCGGTATGGAAACGCATATGATAACACTAAACAAGCCGGAGCTTTTTGCCTATTATGCCCTGCTTAGCGGCGGAACTTATTCGCCGGATGAGCTTAAAGACAAAACCAAACCTAAACTGATATTCATAAGCTGCGGCAGCAAGGAACGGCCCGATGGCGTTAAAAATGCCGTGGTTGCTTTAAAAGGTGCGGGATATGACGCGGTATCTTACATTTCTGAAAACACCGCACATGAGTTCCTGACCTGGCGCCGTAGTCTTTACGAACTTGCGCCTTTGCTATTTAAAGAGTAAATACCAATTACATTCACATGGTTATATACAAAGAAGTCCTGCCGGCAAAATGCCGGCAGGACTTCTTTGTATAAACGGGTTGACCTAAATCCACCTCCCCGATCCCTTCTATTCGAAATCGGGGAAGTGATTGTTTAATTTGAAGTAATGCTCCTTTAACTTGTTAATTATGCTGACCTAACTGATTAGCAGCTCCTGACAAAACAATGTACTGCGCACAGCCGGCTATTGTAACTTCATTCTCCCCCCAGAAAAACGGCCAGTCTTCCTTATTCTCCGGAAAATCGGGTTTAAGCAGCAGGATACCGGGCACTACGCCACCGGCAATAAACCTGAAGTCGGCCCGGTTATTACCGTAGGTTACTTTTTTTGAACGTACACCGACCGCCGATACAAACGAAAGGTTGGAATAAGGATGACACCCGAAAATATAATTCAGCCCTTTGTAAACATATTCCGGACCGATTATATTAGGGAAATACTTATTTGCGTAATAGTTGGTAATGGCGTAGTTAATAACCTGCCCACTACCGCCCCAGCCTCCCGGAGTAACCGGCACACCGTAGGGGTTCTGTTTATCGTACTCATCACATGAAGCCTTGTACTTTTGCATATAGGCTGCGATTTTATCCTGGTAATCTTTATCCATGTAAGGGTAAGCGTGCAGCGCGCTTATCATAACAAAGCCGGGAAAGCGATCAAGCATCGGCATAATCAGCTTTTTGAAATGATCTGCATACTGCTGATCTTTGGTTGTGATATACAATTGGAGCGCGGCAAGCATTTCGTTACCGGCAAGGAACCTGTTACGTGCCCGGGCGGCCGAGTCCATGTGCATTTTCAGGCTGTCGTCTTCGTGCCAGAGTTTCAATGCACTTTGCAAACTTTTAGCAGAGAGCGTATCATTGTACCCTTTTAACGCCCTGCTGGCAGCGGCAAGCGCGGCGGTAGCCTGGTAATCCAGTGCTATATTCCTTGTAGTGAACGCCCATCTGTCATCCATAGTGCCACTTGATTTACCGTCGGTTTGGTAGGGCTTCAGCGAGGCGTTATAAGGCAGGTTATCTGTTTCGTTAACGGCGTCTCCGAGGTGATGGTACTGGTGCAAATTAGGCACTATGATTCCGCGCGCCGGGTGGCCAATGTTCACTACCTGCGCTACCAGGTTAAGCGTACCATGTTCAATTTGCTGTAAAAGATCAGGCTTACCGTCAGGGCGGTGTATATCTACGTACCGGGTTGGGTAATCCACATAGGTTTCGTCGCGATCGATCTTAAAATTCTCCCAGGCTTCAACAAAATTCAGCACAACGCTGCAGTGCGATGGCGTTTCAACATCAAAGTCGCCGGCATCAAACCAGCCGCCAACATTAAGCCCGGGGATGCGCTCAAGCGGTTTATATTTTGTGTCAGTAGTTGGCCCCATCTGGTACGTATCAAAATGCTGGTGGTTTGGAGGTGCCTGCAAGGCATCATCAAGAAAAGGCGCGCCATGCCATACGCGGTAGGCCTCATTAACCATCATGTGATCCATCTGAACCGGAAACCAAACATCCATTGTGGGATGCCCTATATTTTCATAAACATTTGCATTGATGGGGAATGCATTGGTTTTTTGGTCGCCGTAGGCTATCACATATAAACCTGCTTTTTTCACACTGCTGAAGTCGAACTTCAAATATTTGTAACGGGTAAATTGTCCCCAGTGCTGTACAGCTGCTTTAAGCCGCTCAACGTATTTCCCATCGGGAGTTATCTCAAAAAGTGTGGCGGTTTGTAATGGCGTGTCATTTTTATCCAGTTCTATTACGGCGGTCTTTTGCTGCTCCGGGCGGTAACCAACCTGCGAAAACTCAATTACGGGCGCACGCTTCCAACCAGGTACGGCATTTGGCTCAATATACCAGGTTAATACTTTGCCCGTTTTTCCTGCCGGTAATAAACTGCGCACAATAAACCATCCGTTTTGCGCAAGGCTTCGGCCGTCAAACAACTTAAGGTCGGCATCAAACGATTGAATTTTAATGGTACGCTCAGGATCTTCGGGCGCCATCACCAATGTTTTACCGGTAGCCAATGGTGCGGGCTCGATAAATTCGTTGCGGCCACGATCGTCAAATGTGCTGTGGTCGGCAAACTGCGGGATTTTTTGGCTTGAAGGTAGCATTTTTGTTAAACCTGCCGGGTACAGCGGAAACTCGCCCGGTTTTCCATCAATCAAAAATGTTTTCTCAAAGTAAGCAGATGGTATAATTTCCAGGTTGAAACCTGCCCTGCCTGCTAACTTTTCCGGTACCGGCTTATCGAGGTATAAATTCAATTCAACGCCATTGCCTTTCGGCGTAACGGTGATCCTGGAATCAAAATCATAATCGGCGTAACGCATGGTAACATCAATTTGATGGTTGATGCTATCAACCTTACGGTTAACCAGTGTGGGCACCAGGTCCCATTGCTCGGGTGTGTTTTGCAGCCGTACCGCGCCGCCTGTAATTGTACGCACGCCGTGGTGTATCAACTCAACACCTGCTGTCTTTTCGTCCTGAAAGATCCCATTATACTGGTTACTGAATACGAGGACGTTGACGCCGGGTGTTTCGAAATAACCCAACTTGTTTAGTTTTAGTTTTTGAGCCGTGCCCCGGAGGGATGACAGGCAAAAAATTAATGCCGTCACCATCATGACCGGCTTCGGTAAGTAAATTTTCAATTGCATGGTTTATAAGATTTATTAAAGAAGTTTATTAATCGGAATACCGATTACGGACCGTACGAAAGTATCCGTACAGAAAGTGGTTTGCTACCACAATCCAATATTTTGATACCACGAATGTATCTGCATGGCTTCGTTCCAAAAAATGCTATATGATTGTTACAATCAGCCGCAACCAACCGCTGCCGCAAGCATTCCAGATATCCAAAACAAACTGGCTATCAATACAATTAACCATTCAAAAAAAAAATAGCGGGCGTATTTTCCGGCTTCCTGTTCATTTACGCAAACCGGGTTGACGGTTCATTTTTCAGGTCTTAAACATTCGTGCTATCATTATCATGATTTGTGTTAACCGCGGCAAAGTGCTTGCCCTACTTTCGGGTATTCCTCAAACGAGCAAAAACTAACAAAATTTAACCCGCTTTAGTGTCTTTAATCCGAAAGGCAATCAGTTTAGCGGATTAACTGACAACAAAATTATGAAGAAGATAGCCTACCTCACCGTCATCGGCATTTTGCCTGCCTTGCTGGCCCTTTCACAGCCAGCTCTTAAACATTCACCGGCCGGTTTCGACACTTACCGCGCTGGTATAGCACACGGAAAATTAGACACCGTTACCTACAACTCAAAAACAGTTGATTCCAAACGGCGCGCAGTAGTTTACCTGCCACCCGGCTATACCGCTAAAAAAACATATCCTGTTTTGTACCTGCTGCATGGTATTGGCGGCGATGAATTTGAATGGCTTAACCAAGGCACGCCCCAGGTGATATTGGATAATTTGTATGCCGATAAAAAACTGGAACCAATGATTGTGGTGTTGCCCAACGGCCGTGCCATGAAAGACGACCGTGCCACCGGCAATATAATGGCTCCGGATAAAGTTGCCGCGTTTGCAACTTTTGAGCACGACTTGCTGGATGACCTGATCCCATTTATTCAAAAAAAATATCCAGTTTATACCGATCGCGAACACCGGGCACTGGCCGGATTATCAATGGGCGGTGGTCAGTCACTTAATTTTGGGCTGGGCAACCTGGATAAATTTGCCTGGGTTGGAGGCTTTTCATCAGCGCCCAATACCAAAAAACCTGAAGAGCTGTTACCTGATCCCGATGCAGCCAAAAGCAAACTTAAGCTGCTTTGGATCTCCTGCGGCGATCACGACGGGTTAATGTCGTTCAGTAAACGTACCCACGATTACCTCGAACAAAAAAATGTGCCGCATATCTTCAATGTCGAGCCGGGAATTCACGACTTTAAAGTTTGGAAAAATGATCTTTACCTGTTCTCGCAGTTCCTGTTCAAACCTGTGGATATCGATAAATATAACATGATGATCTCGGGCGGCCCTGCATCTACCAATATCAGAGGCTCAAAATATCCTTTTATCCAGCCCGACCACCGGGTGCTTTTCCGTGTCAAGGCGCCGGATGCTCAAAAAGTTCAGGTTGACCTGGGCAAGAAATATGACATGGTAAAAGACACAGCCGGTTATTGGACAGCTACAACAGATTCAATTGGCGAAGGCTTCCATTATTATTCGTTGATTATAGATGGCGTTGCTACAACCGATCCTTCCAGTCAAACCTTTTACGGCATGGGGCGCATGGCCAGCGGCATAGAAATACCATTTGACGGCGGCGATTATTATGCGCTAAAAAATGTTCCGCATGGCGATATCCGCATCAAAACCTATTTTTCAACTGTCACCAAATCATGGCGAAGGCTGTTTATTTATGCCCCGCCTGGTTATGATGCAAGCCAGGT
This sequence comes from Mucilaginibacter sp. R-33, assembly GCF_049949235.1. Classification (NCBI taxonomy): domain Bacteria; kingdom Pseudomonadati; phylum Bacteroidota; class Sphingobacteriia; order Sphingobacteriales; family Sphingobacteriaceae; genus Mucilaginibacter; species Mucilaginibacter sp. R-33. The sequence goes on along the minus strand of NZ_CP188089.1, from coordinate 1,532,975 downwards.
TAAATACCCTGCGCTATATATATTACATGGCGGCGGCGAGGACGAAACCGGCTGGGCAACCCAAGGCAAAACCGATATCATTATGGACAACCTGATTGCGGCCGGGCAAGCGAAACCCATGTTAGTGGTAATGCCCGATGCCAATTTCGGCGGAGGTTTTGGTGAAGCCGGCCTCAAAACCTTTGCAAATGAAATAAAACAATGTATAATTCCCTTTATAGAAAAGAATTACCGGGTTAACCGCACCCCGCAGGGCCGTGCCCTTGCCGGGCTTTCCATGGGCGGACTCAACACCCTATATACAGGTATCTACAATACTGATACATTCAGTTACCTTGGCGTATTCAGCTCGGGATGGATTTTACCTGCACAAAACAGCATCGCTGATGCACAGTATGATTTTATGAAGAAAAATACTACCAAAATCAACACCAACCTAAAAGCATTCTGGATTGCGATGGGCGGCAAGGAGGATATCGCGTATAAAAACTGCCAGGTTATGCTGGGCAAGCTGGACGAGATGAAGATAAAACATACTTATTACGAGTACCCGGGAGGCCATACCTGGCCTGTTTGGCGAAATGATCTTTACAAATTTGCCCCCATCCTGTTTAAATAATTAATGATCAAGAAAATCAGATCAAAGACATACCGTTCATGAAAAATATTAAGTTCTGGCTATTGCTATTCGGATCAGTACTGGGCTTCGCCGGGCGATCCATAGCGCAAAATCCATTAATCAGGGACCAGTTTACGGCCGATCCCTCGGCCCGCGTTTTTGGCGACAGGGTGTACGTTTATCCATCGCATGATATTAAGGCAACACCCGGTCATGGCCGCCCTGGTTGGTTTTGCATGGAAGATTACCACGTTTTTTCATCAGCAAACCTCACCGACTGGACTGATCACGGCATGATCATCAGTCAAACAACAGTGCCCTGGGCCGACCCTGCTTCGTACAGCATGTGGGCTCCCGACTGCATTTTCCGCAACGGCAAATATTATATGTACTTCCCTACTACCATGAAAGGCAGCGAAAACGGTCGCGGCTTTACAATTGGTGTTGCCGTGGCCGATAAACCTTATGGACCGTTTACCCCTCAGCCAGAACCTATAAAAGGTGTGCATGGCATCGATCCTAATGTGTTTATTGATAAAGACGGACACGCCTACTTGTATTGGGCACAGGGTAACCTGTATGCTGCAAAACTTAAAGAAAATATGCTGGAACTTGCATCAGAACCAATAATTTTAGCCGAACTGCCTGATAAAGGGCTGAAAGAAGGCCCTTACCTGTTTGAACGCAATGGCATTTATTACCTCACCTATCCGCATGTGGCCAATAAGATTGAGCGATTGGAATATGCTATCGGCAACAACCCGATGGGGCCTTTTAAATTTGCAGGCGTGATTATGGATGAGTCGGCTTCCGGCTGCTGGACCAATCACCAATCAATCATCCAGTTTAAAAATCAGTGGTACTTGTTTTATCACGACGACGACCTATCGCCGAATTTCGACAAAAACAGATCGATAAGGTGCGACAGCCTGTTTTTTAACGCCGACGGAACGATCAAAAAAGTTATTCCGACCCTGCGTGGCGTGGGGATCACCAAAGCCTCAGAAAAAATACAGATAGACAGGTACAGCGATAAGGACAGTACCGTTAAAATCTCCTTTCTTGATACCGCAAAAAGATTTGACGGCTGGAAGACTACGTTCAACAATGCAGGCAGTTGGATCCGTTACAATCGTGTTGACTTCGAAGGCAAAAAGTTTAAAGAATTGCAGATTCTGGCAAATGCAGCAAGCAAAGCGACTATAGAAGTTCGGCTGGGCGATCCTAACGGACGTATATTGGCTTCGGCAAACATTGCCGAAGGGAACGACTGGCAAGTTATACAAACCCGCCTCGCTTCTCTCCCATCTAAAACCGCCAACCTGGTAATAGTATTAAAAAGCGGCACCGGCGTTAATATCGACTGGATAAGTTTCAAATAAATTAAAATTACACCTGCAACTGATCCAACATGAAATTTAAAACGATTACAACATTAAAATTCCCGCTGTTACTAACTGGATTTGTCGCTCTGGCATCCTTTACGAACCGACAGGCCCTACACCATAACGCAGATTATGGCCGGGCTGCAACCTCATCACATAAGGCTGATAAGGGATTGAAAGATTATTACCGAAAGTATTTTCCTATCGGTGTTGCAGTAAACGCGGCTGCACTTAGCGGACCTGAAGCAGAACTGATTGCAAAGGAGTTTAACAGCGTAACACCGGAAAACGACATGAAAATGGGCCCCATTCATCCGCGCGAAAATGAATATAACTGGAAAAACGCCGACGCTATCGTAGCATTCGCGCAAGAGCACCACATGAAAATCAGGGGCCATAATTTGCTTTGGCATGCGCAGGCTCCTGCATGGATGTTTAAAGACAGCACGGGCAAACAGGTAAGTAAAGATGTGTTGCTGAAGCGGCTTAAGGATCATATTACCACGGTAGTCAATCATTTTAAGGGTAAAATATACGCGTGGGACGTAGTTAACGAAGCCATTGATGATAAACCCGATAACTACCTGCGTAACTCATTATGGTACCAGATCTGCGGCGAGGATTTTATTGCCAAAGCGTTTGAATATGCCCATGAAGCCGACCCGGAGGCCCAGCTTTTTTACAACGATTACAACAGTGAGGTTCCATCCAAACGGGATAAGATTTGTAAATTGCTCAGGAACCTTAAAGACGCCGGTGTACCGGTAACCGGAGTAGGCCTGCAGGGCCACTGGAAATTAAATGACCCCAGTTTGCAACAAATAACTGAAGCTATGGATAAGTATGCAGCACTTGGATTAAAGCTGCAGATCACGGAGCTGGATGTTACGGTACGTACTGGCCCGCGTAAAGCAGGCGATCAAACGCTAACGGATTCCGCTTATACGGAAACTATGGCCGCTCAGCAAACCGAAAGGTATAAGGCCATTTTTGAAATATTCAGGAAATACAAAAAGGTAATAACCGGGGTTACTTTTTGGAACGTATCAGACCGGTACAGCTGGCTTGATTTCCGCGGTGGCGGTATTGCCGGCGGCGCGGCTGCGACCGAGGGCACAACTCGCAAAGTTATCAAAGCCTACCCGTTATTGTTTGATGAAAAACTTCAGCGAAAAAAGGCATATTGGGAAGTGGTTAACTTTTAACGTAAAATGAATGAAAACAAAAAATATCGCATTTCTTAAACTGGCAGTTACCTGCCTTTTATGGCGACTGGCAATTATGCCTTTAAACGCGCAAACAGCACAAAATCCTATCATATATGCAGACGTTCCGGATGTATCGATGATCAGGGTTGGCGATACTTATTATGCGAGCAGCACCACAATGCATCTTAATCCGGGGCTGCCAATTATGAAATCAAAAGATTTGGTGAACTGGCATATCGTGAGTTACGCGTATAATACGCTTGATGGTGGGGATGCCCTTAACCTGGCAAATGGAGCAAACGCATATGGCAGGGGCTCATGGGCAAGCAGCTTGCGTTATCATAACGGTACGTTTTACGTTTCCACATTTTCGGGCACTACCAATAAAACCTATATCTACAGCACAAAAAACATTGAAAAAGGCCCATGGAAAGAAATGTCCTTTAAACCGGCATTACATGACCACTCGCTTTTTTTTGATGAGGACGGCAAAGCTTATATGATTTACGGAAGCGGCAAGATCATGCTGGCCGAACTGAATGATGATCTGTCTGGCGTCAATCCTGATAAAAAACCGCAAATCCTGATCGAGAATGCAAGCGCTGCTGCCGGTCCCAATATTGGTTTGCCTGCCGAAGGCTCACAACTGTTCAAAATTAAGGGGAAATATTACCTTTTCAATATCAGCTGGCCCAAGGGCGGAATGCGTACCGTTTTAATCCACCGGGCCGACAAGTTGACCGGCCCTTACGAAGGCCAGGTAGGGCTTCAGGATAAAGGTGTAGCCCAGGGCGGGCTTATCAATACCCCGAAAGGCGATTGGTATGCCTATTTATTCCGTGATTTTGGTGCCGTTGGCAGGGTGCCGTACCTGGTACCGGTTACCTGGACAGATGGATGGCCTGTTTTGGGTGTTGATCACAAAGCACCAGATACGCTGGATTTACCCGCGAATAAAAGCCTGATGCCCGGCATTGTATCCCCGGATGAATTTAGCCGTAAAAACGGGGAGCCAATGCTGCCTTTGGTATGGCAATGGAACCATAATCCGGACGATCAGTTATGGTCGTTAAAAAAGCGGGCCGGCTACCTGAGATTGACCACCGGGCGGCTCGACAGCACAGTACTATCGGCACGTAACACCTTAACGCAGCGCACTATTGGCCCCCAATGTTCAGGAATAACTTTAATTGATGTCGCCAATATGAAAGATGGAGACTTTGCAGGGCTGGTTTTACTGCAAAAAAAGTACGGCTTCGTTGGTGTAAAATCAGATCATGGCTCTAAACAAATAGTTATGATCAGCGCGCAATCCGGATCGGCTATTGAAGCGGCCAGTATACCTCTAAAGCAAACAACCATTTACCTTAAAGCAAGCTGCGATTTTACTAACCGGGCAGATAAAGCCTACTTTTTTTATAGTCTAGACGGGCGCAAATGGGAACCTATTGGCATACCGCTGCAAATGGTTTATACGCTCCCCCATTTTATGGGATACCGCTTTGGCCTGTTTAACTATGCAACCAGGCAATCTGGCGGTTATGTTGATTTTGATTTTTTCCACATCAGCAATGCACAATAAAACAATGAAGCAGCAACCTGGTCACCATTTCAGAATAACTAAGGAACACCAACAATGACAAAAAAGCTACTATTCTTATCTGCTTTATGTTTAAGTGCATTCAGCGGCTTACAGGCGCAAACCCGCCTCAACCTGGATCTTACCCAAGGTGTGAACGTAAGTCCGAAGCTTTACGGGCTTATGACCGAGGAGATCAATCATTCATATGACGGAGGTTTATATGCCGAACTGATCCGTAACCGGGTTTTCAAGGATAACCCAAACCAGCCCGAAGGCTGGAGTGTTGTTCAGGATGGCGATAGCAAGGCATCGATACAGCTAATTGGTGCCGATCCGGCCAATGTCCCTTTTGATCAGGGGCGCAATGCTATTAACGCGGCACTTACCACCTGCCTTAAGCTTACGGTTAGCCAGACAAACGGTAACCGCGCGGGCATTGCCAACAGTGGCTTTTGGGGTATTCCGGTTACACCGTCAACTACTTATCGCTGCTCATTTTATATCAAAACCGGCACTGTCAATTTTCCGCGGGGTAACCGGCCCGACGCTGCTCCGCCAGCAACAGCGGTTACTGAAGATGGTCCCGGTATTATCAACATTAGTTTGGAAAGCACCGATGGCAAAACAACTTACGCAAGGGGCACAATCAACCTCGAAAAAAGCATGTACTGGAAAAAGCATGAGTTAACCATCACAACCGCTGCAAATATCAAACCTACTGCCGACGCGCGTTTTGTGATTTCATCTACCCGGACAGGCACTTACTATTTTAACCTCGTTTCCTTATTTCCCCCAACGTATAAAAACAGGCCAAATGGCAATCGCATTGATTTAATGCAGATGATGGCCGATATGAAACCTACCTTTCTACGCTTTCCAGGCGGCAACTTTTTAGAGGGGCCGTACCTGGGTGATGCCTTCCCATGGAAAACAACCTTAGGCCCGCTGGAACAGCGCCCCGGCCATACAGGCAGCTGGGGGTACCGGGCAAGCGACGGTATGGGCCTGCTGGAATTTTTAGAGTGGTGTGAAGATTTAAAAATGGAACCGCTTTTAGCAGTTTTTGCCGGTTACTCGTTACGTGGTGACCACATAGATGCGGGGCCTTTATTGGAGCCATATGTTAAAGACGCGCTGGATGAAATTGAATATTGTATTGGCGATACCAAAACTTACTGGGGTGCAAAACGGGCTGCCGACGGTCATCCCGCCCCTTTTAAACTCACAGATATAGAGATAGGCAATGAGGACTGGTTCGACAGGTCGCATAGCTACGATGGGCGCTTTAAGCAATTTCAGGCTGCTATAAAAGCCAAATACCCCCAGTTACGCTGCATCTCAACCATTGAAAGTTATAAGCCCGATAAGGTAACCAGTGTTAAACCCGAAATGGTTGACGAACATTATTACCAATCGGCCTGGCAGATGGAAGAAGACGCGGCGAAGTACGATAGCTATGACCGTGCAACCAGCCCTAAAATATTTGTAGGCGAATGGGCCACCCGCGAAGGCGCGCCTACCACTAACCTGAATGCGGCCCTCGGAGATGCCGCCTGGATGACCGGGATGGAACGCAACAGCGACCTGGTGGAGCGGTCATGCTATGCACCCTTATTTGTGAATGTAAACCAGGCAGGCAACGGCCAACCTAAAGCCTGGCAATGGGACTCTGATCTGATTGGTTATACTGCCCTTAAAAGTTATGGATCCCCATCCTATTATGTACAAAAAATGTTCGGCAGCTACCTTGGCACTAAGGTGGTGCCAATAACAGCCGAAAATGCCCCCTTACGCAAACCGGCAGTTAAAGACACCGCCGGCATAAGCCATTGGCCGGCAAACGCGCGGCGCCCTAAAGCCGAGCGTCCGGCGTTATTTTTTGTTTGTACCCAGGATGCTAAAAACATATATCTGAAGGTGGTGAATACTGATGATATGGCCCAGGAAATAACCATCAACCTAAAAGGCGCAGATGTGGCTGCAAATGGTACCCTGGTAGTACTAAAGGGCGATAAGCCGGAAGATACCAATACCATTGATGAGCCAACAAAAATCGTCCCGGTTACGTCGACCATAACGGGACTTGGCCGGTCATTCAAACACACCTTTCAGCCTTACTCTGTCAACGTCATCAGGCTGTCGAAGCGTAAATAGGCCATTGAGCTGAAGTTCAATTCAAATATATTATCAAATGCGAAAAGTCGGGAGTTGCCCGACTTTTTGCATTTAATTTAAGGGTTCGGGCGAATGGCTTGCTCACCTGGCTTGAACCATAATTAATTTGCTCGCTATTGGCCTATAACCGGCTCAAGTATGCGGCGTCGGCAAAGAGCATGGCGTACTTGTGGATTTTAATCTGTAAACCTGTTTTAGGATCGGGACACTATCAATCGATCCCTTTACTTTTTAAGTATGACAAGGCTCGAGCCAAAATCAAATCATCACTCCTCATAACACTTTCCACAGTCTTTTTGACATATATGTCAATTTTAACCCCACGCCTTTGTGTTGGCGTTTTATTAGTGTAGTAAACTCCATAGCTGGAATAAGATATAACCATTTTCCCACCAACGGGTATGCCAATTTTAACGCCATCGGCCCCGGCTGTTTGGCTGCCAATGGTCACAGCACCCGGAATGGTCTGAAAACACATTACTGAATACTCCCCCTGGCTTTGGTTTCTTTCGTCAGCCAACACAATCACTTGTCCCCTGTAGGGTGCTTTATTGATTTCACCCATTTTAGCGGACTGTTTCCAGGTAAAATAACCTGGGTTATCGGGAATCATTAGCAAAGAGTAATCTATTGATTTAGGATTTGGCAGAAACATGCCGAATATATTGTAAAAAGCATCATTTTGTGGATAATTACGTACGTCAAATATTACTGCTTTCTTGCTTCTGATCAGATTTTTTATGGTATCCAAATTCCCGCTCCAAATTTGTGCAGCGTATACATAAGCGATAGAATTTCCAACTGTTTTGTATCCGGTCGCATTAGATTGATATTCGGTTAAGTCCCGCCAATCCCGCTGTGATGGTAAAATACATTTTACTTTAACGTCCATTATCCGGACTCCCCTTTTAATTTTCAGTTTTTGGTAAGCTTTTGGGGTATTGAATAATACCCACGACAAATAATGGTTACGTGATGCATTGTTCGATCCCGAAACATAAGCCCTAAATTGTTTCATTCTTACACCAACAGGCATATTGTCAATACTTAATACAATATCTCCCTTCTGTAAACCGGCTTTGTGTGTTAAAGTGTCGTTGACCAATTTGGTTATTATCACCGTGTTATCTACAATTTTTGCATAAACTGGTGCGGTGTATTTACCAAAAACAAGATTATTTATCGATGTATTATCCCCATCCTCGAAACTAAACTGTGCATGACCATCGTTGAGGGCAACGGTAAGTTGAAGCATGGCTCTATAATAAGAGAGAATATCTTTTGTATTGATCAATTTTGGGATAAACCGAGTAAGGACATTGTTCCAATCCTCGCCAATAAGGTATTTATATGGTGCAAAGTAATTGATGGCATTCCAGAAACGGGCTAAAAATAACAAACGGTACTGTTCATTTGGAAGAATCATGTTTTGGTATTTTTTTTCGCCGCTGTAGTCAGCCGCTTCATAATTTTGTTTTATGTATTTATTAGCACCTTGATTACGATAGACGTATATTTCTTTTAGTTTATTTTGAAGCTGATGACTGATGTATTTCGAATTTGCTATCCAACCCAAATTATGATTTAGCGTAAATAACGTATCGGCAGTTGGTAGAGGCTTATTTTGGGGGATGGGTCCGAGGTTGTCTATGGTAGTAATTAGCATCTTGTTAAGCTCGCTTACAGATGCGTTTTGCATTTTATCAATATCATGCACATAAACAGAATCCCAGTCAACTATCCCGCGAGCTACTGATGGATGATGATATTTTAAAAAACCCCATATCTTATCGTAAATTGCGATCTTTTCATACCGTGTTTGACCAAAACCTGCGGTGCTTGTCAGCAGAAATAATAATACACAGGATAGCTTTGCGCAAAGGAAGTGTTTCATAATAATGACAATTAAGTATAAGTTATATGGAATTGGTTTATATAAAACAAAAATGACTCCTTGAACGCGGTAAGCTAAATAAATTAGACGAACTTGTTTACCCGCCTGTTGAATCCTGTCTTTTAATGGTTCAACATGCAGAACAAGGTGTTCATCGAAAATTCTATTGCTTATTATTTAATAAGTGTAAATTGAGCCATGCCATTTGCTACGCTTAATTATAAACAGAAGGGCTTAGTTGCCGAAACATCTTACTTATTTGTGATTAGTATTTTGAGCCCATTTGCAGTAGGCTTGGCAACCTGGTCTCAACATACATTGGCAAACTCATTTGGTTATGTTGTAATCAATATTTTGCAATTACCTGTTATCATTCTACTTTATCGCTGGTATTTACCCGTTACAATCGGGAAAAAGCGCTATTGGATGTTTATTATTTTATTACCGATATATTTTGTTTTATATGGTTTAAATGAGCGATTCGGAATATTAGCGGTTATGTACATGCCTTTTATACCGGAAGTTTACCGGAACAATATCAGTGGTGCCCGGCCTTTAGATTTTACTCAGGGGTATTTTAATACGGATATTGGCATTACTATTCTCGTTATATTAGCAGCTACTTCTTTATATATTATTAAGCTGCTATTCAAGCAGCAATATAAAGTCAGTACGCTGGAGACCGAAAAATTAAAGCTTGAACTCAACCATTTAAAATCACAGATTCGGCCACATTTTTTCTTTAACACTCTTAATAATATGTATTCGTTGAGTGTTCATCATTCTCCTAAAACGCCATTGATGATTAAAGATCTCTCAGAAATTATGCGTTACGTGCTTTATGACACTCGTCATGAAAGAGTATCATTACAACAGGAGATAGATTTTATTAAAAGCTATATCAGCCTCGAAAATTTACGCCATACCAAGCCTGATATAATTGATTTTGCTGTCCAGGGTGATATCGACAATATAAAAATTGAGCCATTGCTGTTTATGCCACTAATCGAGAATACTTTCAAGCATGCCCTACATCGGGATATCATGGACAATTGGGTAAAATTGATTTTGGCGGTCGATGAAAACGAACTGATTTTTCAAACATCCAATGCCAAGCTTCCTGCTAATGATAACTATGACAAATCGCAAGGCGGTATCGGTCTGCTAAATGTGCGAAAACGACTCGACTTGCTTTACGCTGGCCGGCATGAGCTGATTATTTTTGAGGAAGAAGAAATTTTCACGGTAAGCTTGACCATTCAATTAAACCCTTTAAATGATTAATTGCATAGTAGTTGATGACGAGCCACTGGCAAGGCAGCTGATAGTTTCCTATATCGAACAGTTGCCTGGTTTGGATTGTTTAGGAAGTTACCCGACAGCCGTTGAAGCATTTACTGCCTTGCATCAGCACCAAGTAGATGTGATCTTTATTGACATAGAAATGCCTGGAATCAATGGGCTTAATTTTATAAAATCCTTGAAAGCCCATCCGAAAGTTATTTTCATCACGGCATACACCGAATATGCCGTTGAAGCTTTTGAAATAGAGGCTACGGATTATCTGGTTAAGCCGGTCATGTTTGAGCGTTTCCTGAAGGCAGTTCAAAAGGTCGGTCTGAATAAAAATGAATCTCAACGGATCAATCAACCAACGGCTGAAATAACAAATATCTTTTTGAAGATTGATAAAAAGTTAGTAAAAATCAACCTTTCATCTATCATTTATATTGAGGGTTTAGGTGACTACGTTAAAGTGCATACACCCAACCATACTTATGTTTCATACATGGCTCTGGGCAAACTCGAAGCACTACTTCCAAACTATGAATTTATCCGCATCCACCGCTCTATTATTATTAATAAGCATCTTATTCAATATATTGAAGGTAACTTTGTAAGAATTGCTGATATTGATTTACCAATTGGATTAACCTACAAAGCAAATTTGTACAAGAACGTGGAATAAATAGATTCATATAGGCAGCTATAGTAACAATTAAATATCATGCAAATATTTAGTTACGTCCCCCCAACTAAAAGCCCCCCCGGCTGCCTCAAGCGCCCTCGCTAGTGCCCGCGTTCGGGTGAAAGGAGACAAGGATATATGTACACCAATGTTCAAGATTGCAGAGATAACCAACACCGGACTCGAAACAAAACAGTCATAAAGCTGGTAGTGCACCCTATTTTATCAAAATGCACAACAAGTTTTTTTTTAAAATCGAAGATGCCCCGAAAATATCCTTTAAACGGCGCTCCGGGCACTTTTTCGCATCGATCAATTAAATAAATGTTAAATAATTTTACGAAAAGTAAAATACATCAATAATTATAGTTATATTGCACACTTATTAATAACAATATAATGCAACAAGGAACAGTAAAATTTTTTAATGAAGCCAAAGGTTTCGGATTTATCACACCTAATAATGGTGGCAGCGAAATCTTCGTTCATTCAACAGGTCTGATTGACAATGTTCGTGAGAACAGCGCCGTTAGTTATGACGTTGAAGAAGGCCGTAAAGGTCCGAATGCAGTAAATGTAAAAATAGCTTAATCACTATATCATCATTTTAAAAGCATCCTCCCACCCGGGGGGATGCTTTTTTGTTACACTTAATCAAAAACATGGGTAGATCCACCGAAACATTTAACAAGAAAGAGCGCGAAAAGAAAAAGCTCAAAAAACAACAGGACAAAAAAGAAAAGGCCGAAGATCGTAAAGCCAACGCTGTTAAAGGACAGGGCTTTGAAGATATGCTGGCTTATGTTGACGCAAACGGCAACATTACCTCCGTGCCCCAGGACCCCGGTAACCGGAAAAAGGTATTGGCGCAGGACATCCTCATTGGTACGCCAAAACAGGAGGAAGTTGAAGTAGAAATTGTAAGAAAAGGCACAGTAACATTCTTTAATGAATCTAAAGGGTTCGGTTTCATCAAAGACCTGCAAACCCAGGAAAGCATTTTTGTTCATGTCAACGCGGCTTCTTTTGCCATCAAAGAAAATGACAAAGTTACCTTTGAAATAGAACAGGGGCAAAAAGGGCCTACCGCTGTCAAAGTCGCTAAAGCGAGCTAAGGCTTAATTAACCATTGCAACAATAAACAAGATAAATCCTCATACAATAAATATCAGAATGACCGATAAACAAACAGCACACTACAAAGCCAGCGAATATATTTATGACCTGGGTAATACCGCTTTGGAGAATGGTTTTAAACCCGATGAGCATTGGGAGGTACAAATGGCTACCGCCGCTGAGAAAAAAGCTTTTGAGAAACAGTACTATCCCACAGTAGCGACAAGCGTACTGCCCGAACTGTTAAAAGCGACTTTTGCCCTGGTAAAAACGCAATTGAACCAGGTGATGAAGGCACAAACAGTGAAATCGTCAGATCGTTTCGCCCCCGAGCCGGTGTACGAATACCTGGTTGCCTTTAATTTAAACCGCGTAAGGCGTTAATGTTGATAGTTTCCCAACCTGGCGCGGGTATGCAGGGTTGGGTTTAGATGTGGCGTACTCGTGACTTTCAAATATTCATCCGCTGAAACAACTAGGTAAAAAAGTGATTTTCACCCACATTTTTCGCACCTTAAATTGCGAACATCAGCCTCAACCTGATTATCTTACGGGATTATTAGGATTGACTGAATGACCCGTACACTTTTACTCTTTCTACTGGCCCTGTTACCCCTGGGCGGCTTTGCACAGCAGTTTACGCTGATAGTTGTTAAAGAAAACGCCCAGCCCGCCGATGGTGCCACCGTTAAACTGATACAGGCAAACAAACAGGCCAGTATGATCGTAACTAACGCCCGCGGCCAGGCCAGGTTTCAGAACATTGCGCAGGGAACATTCAGCTTCTCGGTAACTTATACGGGATATCAGCCCCTAACCACCCGCAGCTATACCATTGCGGAGAATATAAAGCAGGACACCATCCGCATACAACCTTTGAGTACCGTACTGAAGGAGGTGAATATCACCGCCAAAACGCCGCCGGTAGAAGTGAAGCAGGGAAAGGTGATCGTAAACGTTGATGCCTCGGTAACCAATGTGGGGGCTACGGTTTTGGAGGTATTGGAGAAATCGCCGGGGGTAATGGTCGACCGTAATGGCGGCATTTCTTTACAGGGCAAGCCCGGGGTGCTGGTGATGATAGATGGCAAACCTACCTACCTCTCCGGCGCCGACCTCAACAACCTGCTCAGCAGCATGAGCTCCACCCAGGTAGCGCAAATTGAGCTGATTGCCAACCCTACGGCCAGGTATGATGCCAGCGGGAATGCGGGGATCATCAACATTAAAACCAAAAAGAACCGGCAAAAGGGTTTCAACGGGTCGGTTACGGCCACGGTGGCGCAGGGTGTTTACTTCAAAACCAATAACACGCTCACGCTCAATTACCGCACCGGGCGGGTCAGCACTTTCTTTAATTACAATATCAGCCGGCAGAAGTATCTTACCAACCTGTACGCGCTGCGTAAATACACCGGCGCCGACGGGGCAACCACCGCGACGTTGGACCAGCCATCGCACTTCACCGGCACGCTGCTGAACAATACGGCCAAAGCGGGGCTGGACTATGAAGTTTCGCCTAAAACAACGGTTGGCATTGTGCTCGGCGGAACCATGATCCGCCGCGAGGGCAACAATACGGCTTCGGCGCGCTGGCTCAACTCCAGTGGCGCGGCAGATTCTGTCATTGCAACCGATAACGCCAACAACAGCCGGTTTAAAAACGGCCAGGTGAGCCTGAGCCTCCGCCATGCCATCAGCAAAACCCAGGACATCAGCGCCGATGCCGACTGGCTGCACTACAACATTACCACCGACCAGAATTTTAATAACCGCCTGCAAACCACCGGCGGTTATAACGAATCAACCCGCGCCAACATTCCCACCGGCATCAACATATTCACTGGCAAAGCCGACTATACGCTTAAAACCGACAGCGATGGCCAATTTCAGGCGGGCTGGAAATCGGCCCACAGCAGTACTGATAATTCCGCCGGTTATCAAAACCTCAATGCGGGCCAATGGACTGATGACCTGACCCGCAGTAACCATTTCCTTTACAGTGAGAACATCCACGCGGTTTACACGCAATGGGAGCGCAAGCATAAGGCTATTTCCTACCAGTTAGGTTTGCGTTATGAGCATACCGATTATCACGCCCATCAACTGGGTAATGTGCTGCAAAAAGATTCGGCCTTTTCACGCAACTATGGCAGCTTTTTTCCCAGCGGCTATTTCAGTTACCAGGCCGATACCGCCAATAGCTTTACTTTAACTGTAAGCCGCCGCATTGATCGCCCGGTTTACCAAACGCTTAACCCCTTCTATTTTATCATTAACAAGTACACCTATCAAACCGGCAACCCTTATATTTTGCCGCAATACAGCTGGAACCTGGAGCTGAGCCATCAATACAAAAACCTGCTCACCACCACCCTATCTTACAGTAATATCAACAACTACTTTTCGCAGATCTTTTTGAGCGACCCTACCCTTGCGGGCATTTTGCTGTATACACAGGGCAACGTGGGGCGCACGTATATCATCGGCGTATCCGAAGCCATTACGGCCTCCCCCACCAACTGGTGGACGCTTACAGCACAGGCGCTGTACAATTACAAAAAACTGAGCGGTTTTAACGGCAATCATTACACCTCAGATATTAACCAGCTCAACCTCAACGCCAGCAACCAGTTCACCATGGGCAAGCGTTTTACGGGCGAGGTATCGGGCTTTTACACTACCCGTGCCCGCAACGATGTGCAGGAACGGCTATACCCTACCGGGCAGCTCTCGGCAGGGCTGGGCATGTCAGTACTTAAAAAGAAGGGCACCCTGAAGTTGAGCATGCGCGATATATTCTATACCAACGCCATGGAGGGCTTAACGCAGTTCCCCAACGCCACCGAGTATTTTAAGATTAAGCGCGATAGCCGCGTGGTGGTGCTCGCCTTCACCTATCGTTTCGGCAAAACCTTCAAAACGGCCAAGCGCGACAATGGTGCCACCGATGAAATGCAGCGTGTAGGGAATGGGTAATGAAGGAGAATAAGAAGCTGTTTTAAAATAAAAAAGACGTCATTGCGAGTTACGAAGCAATCCCCAACAGGCAGAGACGCCGTGCAAATCCACCCTGCAAAGCAGGAGATTGCTTCGTACCTCGCAATGACGTTGGGAGTCTAAAGAAATGTAACCTGCTGGCCTGATTGGGCCCATGCATCAATCCCTCCTACTAAAGGCCGGATTCGCTTCAGGCCAACTTTGCGCAATTTCTCGGCATATCTTGCAGCGGTTATTTCATTCGGGCACGAACAGTAAATAACAATTTCCTCATGCCCGGCATATCGGTCAGCAATATCATTAAAACTGTTTTCGTCTATGGGGACTGAGCCCGGTATAAATCCATTTCTTGTGCGCTGATCTATCGGACGTGCATCAAGTATCACAGGGTTCGATTCTCTATCAATCAGCTCTATCAAATCATTCACAGTTACCCTATCCGTTTCAAACTGCCTGATAAGGCGATAGCGACGAAGCCATTTAAACAAAAGGTATAAGCCAAATAAAACGACGACAAACAGACCTCCCATCTTACCATAATCACTTAATGCAGAAATCAAACCGCCAACCTGATGCCGAAAAATTGCGCCCAGTGTCACCGCCGCACCAAGATAAACAAGTGCTGCGATGGATGAAAACAATACAAATAATGCCATCTGCATTGCATAAACCCCGGCAACAACGGGTGCGAGTGTTGACAGCCCCGGAATAAATTTCACAATGGTTAGCGCCGGGGCGCCGTAGCGTTCAAAAATATCGCCGGTGCTGCGAACACAGGTATCCGGTGACATGGAAATTTTACATAATTTCCCAAGGATCCCCGTTCCGTATCTCTTCCCGGCAAAATATAATATGAGGTCGCCTGCTAAGGTGCCCAGTGATCCGGTTAAAATGAGTATGATGATATTAGCTTCGGTTGCAGGTGTTACAGCGGTAGTAACAATCAATACTGCAAATGCAGGCAGCGGCAATCCAACACTCTGTAAAAGAGTGATCAAAAATACCAGCCAGAGCCCATAGGTTTGTACTAAATCAACTAATGTGTTCATACTTCAGTTGCAGCTAAGATAAGACACTTATTTTTATTGAACGGGCCGATTTTTCCGATTAACAATTATTTGACATCAGGTTGAGAGTGGTCTATTATTTTATAGATTTTGGGTTAAGCTGACGATAATTTGCCTGATGCTTTCAAATTATTTTCGCCAGTATTAACACCATTCAATCGTTTGATATTCAACACACTTACACGTTAAAACAAATTACCATCAGTAGTAACCAGATAGTCTTAACATAAAATTGATTTGGATTAATCAATTTTATTCCTTTAGCTTTACTGCAACTTTAGGGGTGTCCTGACGGACTGAGATAATACCCTTTGAACCTGATCCGGGTAATGCTGGCGAAGGGAAAAGTGACGATAACACTATTGGTGTTGTTTTTTCTTTCCTAATACGGGGACATTCCTACAGTTGAAATTTTAATGCAACGTAATGGAAGTAACCGTTAATCAACAAAATTTTATTGTGCCTGATAACTGCAATGTGCAGGCTTTGCTCGCTGATGTCTTGCAGCACCCTGACCGGGGGCTGGCCATTGCCATCAACGAAGCCATTGTTCCCAAAACCCAATGGGAAAACCACAAGCTCAATCAGGGCGATAAGGTCATCATTATTAAAGCCACCCAGGGAGGATAAACACCCAATAGCCTTTTATGAAAACAGAAAAAACACCTACAGCACAAGCCATCACGCAAACACCGTTTCCGGCGTCGCGTAAGATTTACGTTAAAGGACAATTGCACGATATTGACGTGGCCATGCGCGAAATAAGCCTGAACGACACCCAACTACATGGCCGTTTTGGCGAAACCGAGCCCAACGCCCCGGTAACTGTTTACGATACCAGCGGCCCTTATACCGATCCAAACATAGCCATCGATGTTAAAAAAGGTTTGCCCCGCCTGCGCGAAAAATGGATCACTTCGCGTGGTGATGTTGAGTTGCTGGATAGCATATCATCAGCATATGGCCGCGAACGCTTAAACAGTAAAGAGCTTGATCATTTACGTTTTGGCTATCACAGTAAACCTTTCCGCGCCAAAGCAGGCATGAATGTATCGCAACTGCACTACGCAAAAAAGGGCATCGTTACACCCGAAATGGAGTACATCGCCATACGCGAAAACCAACGCATCGATCTGCTTAAAGAACAGTTGAACGGGCAATATGATGTAATGAGCCAACAGCATCAGGGCCATAGCTTTGGCGCCAATACACCTAAAGGTTACATTACCCCCGAATTTGTAAGACAAGAGGTAGCCGCCGGTCGGGCTGTTATCCCATCAAATATCAATCACCCCGAAAGTGAACCGATGATCATTGGCCGTAATTTTTTGGTTAAGATCAATGCCAACATCGGCAACTCGGCAGTTACCTCGAGTATTGAAGAAGAAGTAGAAAAAGCCGTTTGGGCATGCCGCTGGGGCGCCGATACCATTATGGACCTGTCGACAGGTAAAAACATTCACGAAACCCGCGAATGGATCATCCGCAACACACCAGTACCCATAGGTACCGTGCCTATTTACCAGGCGCTCGAAAAAGTGAACGGCAAAGCCGAGGACCTTACCTGGGAACTGTTTCGGGATACGCTGATAGAACAGGCCGAGCAGGGTGTTGATTATTTCACTATCCATGCGGGTGTTTTACTGCGCTATGTGCCTTTAACAGCCAAACGTATTACCGGCATTGTATCGCGCGGTGGTTCTATCATGGCCAAATGGTGCCTGGCCCATCATAAAGAGAACTTTTTGTACACGCATTTTGAGGAGATCTGCGAGATCATGAAAGCGTATGATGTCGCCTTCTCGTTAGGCGATGGCTTGCGCCCCGGCTGTATTGCCGATGCCAACGACGCCGCGCAGTTTGGCGAGCTGGAAACCCTGGGCGAGCTGACCAAAATAGCCTGGAAGCACGATGTGCAAACCATTATTGAAGGCCCCGGCCACGTACCCATGCACCTCATCAAAGAGAACATGGAGAAACAACTGAAGCATTGTTCTGAAGCGCCTTTTTACACTTTAGGGCCATTAACTACCGATATTGCTCCGGGATATGATCATATCACTTCGGCTATTGGTGCTGCTATGATCGGTTGGTTCGGTACCGCTATGTTGTGCTATGTGACCCCTAAAGAACACCTGGGTTTGCCCAACAAAAAGGATGTTAAAGACGGCGTGATCACGTACAAAATTGCTGCCCACGCTGCCGATTTAGCCAAAGGTCATCCCGGTGCGCAATATCGCGACAATGCATTGAGCAAAGCACGGTTCGAGTTCAGGTGGGAAGATCAGTTTAACCTGTCGTTAGATCCGGATACGGCTAAGGAATTTCATGATGAAACCCTGCCTGCCGAGGGAGCCAAGATCGCGCATTTTTGCTCGATGTGCGGACCGAACTTCTGCTCGATGAAAATAACCCAGGATGTACGCGACTTTGCTAAAGAGAACGGTGTTAACGAAGCCGATGCGCTAACCAGGGGCATGGAACAAAAATCGAAAGAGTTTGCCGAAAAAGGCAGCGAAATATACCTGTAATGGAACTGATCGTGATATCGGCCCCGGATACTGTGATAGATGAAGCACAAACAATCAACCGCTTGTTCGGGGCCGGTTTGCAGCGTTTCCACCTGCGCAAACCAGGTTGGGATCTCGATCAATGTACCAATCTGATTACTCAGATTGACCAGGCTTATCATCATGCTATAGTTTGTCATCAGCATCATAGGCTGGCCAAAGTTTTTGAGATGCGCTGTTTACATTATACCGAAAAGGATCGTATCAAAAGCGACCACTTGAAATTAAACATTCAGCTTAATGAAGGCTACCGATTGAGTACTTCGATACATGATGTTAGCGCCACATCCTCACTAAAACATTTTGAGTACACATTTTTAAGCCCGGTGTTCAATAGCATATCCAAGCCAGGTTATCAAAGCATGCTGCCTGCCAGTTTTTGTTTAGACCGTAATAAGTCCGGACCAAAAATAATAGCGCTTGGCGGCGTGGATATATCCAATTTAAACCTGCTAAAAAAGATGAATTTTGACGGGGCAGCAGTTTTGGGTGCTATCTGGCAAGATCCCAAGCAGGCTGTTTCCAATTTTATAAGCATTAAAAAACAAACCGAACAATTAAATCCATGATTGATAAACTGCATTATATCTCTCAACAGCCGCAAAACGGCACACATGCCGGCGCTATCAAAGCCGCTTTGGATGCCGGTTGTAAATGGGTACAGCTAAGGGTTAAAGATCAACCGGAAGATCTCATTCTGCAATATGCCATCGAGGTCGTTAAACTTTGTGACGGGTACGGTGCCAGATTAATAGTGAACGACCATCCTGAAATTGCAAAAAAGGTGGGTGCCCATGGGCTGCACCTGGGTTTACAGGATATGCCCATACAACAGGCCCGTCAGATTGTTGGCCATGATATGATCATCGGTGGTACGGCCAATACATTTGCGCATGTAAAACAGCGCGTTGCCGAGGGCGCCGACTATATCGGTCTCGGGCCCTACCGGTTTACAACTACCAAACAAAAGCTGAGCCCTGTTTTGGGACTGGACGGTTATCAGGATATTATGGATCAGATGCGTCTTGCAAATATGAGGATCCCGGTAATCGCTATCGGCGGCATTGTGCCGGCCGATATACCGCTGATCATACAAAGCGGCATATATGGTGTTGCGCTGTCCGGCGCCATCACCCACGCCACTAACGCCAGGCAAGTGGTTTCGGAAATATACCATCATTTAAATCAACCTTCGTTTAACGAAGCTTAAAATCAACACTATGTTAACCATCGCTGATAAAACTTTTCAGTCGCGCTTATTTACAGGCACCGGCAAATTTAACTCGCCTGCCATGATGGAGGAGGCTTTGCTGGCCTCAGGCTCTGAACTGGTAACTGTAGCCCTGAAGCGCGTTGATGTAAAAAACAACGACAACGACGATCTGTTGCTGCATTTAAAATATCCGCATATTAACCTTTTGCCTAATACCTCAGGTGTGCGGAATGCTAAGGAGGCTGTGTTTGCCGCCCAACTTGCCCGCGAGGCGCTGGAAACCAACTGGATAAAGCTGGAGATACATCCAGATCCCAAATACCTGATGCCCGACCCTATAGAAACCCTAAAAGCTACCGAAGAACTGGCGAAACTGGGTTTTACAGTATTGCCCTATATCCATGCCGACCCCGTATTATGCAAAAGGCTTGAAGAAGCCGGTACTGCGGCTGTGATGCCTTTAGGCTCGCCCATAGGTAGCAATAAGGGACTTAAAACCATCGATTTTTTAGAGATCATCATCAGCCAAAGCAGTGTACCCGTTATTATTGATGCGGGTATAGGAGCTCCGTCTGATGCCGCCAAAGCGCTTGAAATAGGCGCCGACGCCGTACTGGTAAATACAGCCATAGCGGTATCAAGCAACCCTGTACAAATGGCCGAAGCATTTAAACTGGCCGTTGAAGCCGGCCGGATGGCTTTTGAGGCCAAACTGGCACAACCGGTATCACATGCTATGGCAAGTAGTCCACTAACTTCTTTTTTAGATGAGTAGTTTTAACGATATTTTTGAAACTTATAACTGGGATGATACCAAGGCCAGTATCTACGCCAAAACCAGCGCGGATGTTGAACGCGCCCTGGCTGCGGATAAAAGAACATTGGAAGATTTTAAGGCCCTGGTATCACCTGCTGCAGCGCCCTACCTTGAGCAAATGGCGCAGATCAGTCAGCGTCTGACCCTGAAACGTTTTGGCAAGGTGCTGCAGATGTATGTACCGCTTTATCTATCCAACGAATGCAGCAACATCTGTACTTATTGCGGCTTTAGTTACGACAACAAGGTAAAACGCAAAACGCTTTCGCCAATGGAAATTATGCAGGAAGTGGCCGTTATTAAAGAGATGGGCTATGAGCATGTATTACTGGTAACCGGCGAGGACAACGTGAATGTGCACGTTGATTATTTTAAAAAAGCGCTCGAATTGATCAGGCCTCATTTTGCCCATATCTCGATGGAGGTGCAACCGATGGATCTGGAAGATTATCAGCAGCTAACGCCTTATGGCCTCAATACCGTGCTGGTATACCAGGAAACTTATCATAAAGAGGATTACAAAAAACACCACCCCAAAGGCAAAAAATCAAACTTTAAATACCGGGTGGAAACGCCCGACAGGTTGGGCCAGGCCGGGATCCATAAAATGGGACTGGGCGTTTTAATTGGTTTGGAAGACTGGCGCACTGATTGTTTTTTCACCGCGATGCACCTTAATTACCTCGAAAAAAAATACTGGCAAACTAAATACAGCCTTTCGTTCCCGAGGTTGAGACCTTTTAGCGGCGGCCTCGAGCCAAAGGTGGAAATGAATGACCGCGAACTGGTACAACTGATCTGCGCTTATCGTTTGTTTAACGAAGAGGTTGAACTTTCGATATCCACCCGCGAATCGGCTAACTTTCGTAATAATATCATTAAACTGGGCATAACTTCAATAAGCGCGGGCTCAAAAACCAACCCGGGCGGATACGCTGTTGAACCTGAGTCGCTGGAGCAGTTCGAAATTTCCGACGAGCGCAGTCCTGCGGAAATTGCAGAGATCATTGCCCAACAGGGTTACGAGGCGGTTTGGAAAGATTGGGACAACTGTTTAACCTAAGGATATGCTGGAACGCGAAGAACTGAAACGGTATAACCGGCAAATGATATTGCCCGAGCTGGGCCTGCAGGGACAAGAAAAACTAAAAGCAGCCCGGGTGTTGATGATAGGTGCCGGCGGATTAGGTTGCCCCATTTTGCAGTACCTGGTAGCAGCCGGAGTAGGCACCATTGGTATTGTGGATGATGACATGGTTGATGTCAGCAACCTGCACCGGCAAATATTATATGCTGCCGCTGATATTGGCCAGCCAAAGGCTTTGATAGCCAAGCAAAAACTAAACCAGCTTAATCCTTTTGTAGAGCTGATAGCTTATACCGAAAGGATTATTGCTGCCAATGCGCAACAACTGATAAGCAATTTTGATGTGGTGATAGATGGTTCTGATAATTTTACCACCCGCTACCTGGTGAATGATACTTGCGCCACCCTTGGCAAACCGCTGGTATTCGGATCGATATTTAAATTTGAGGGACAGGTATCGGTGTTTAATCATCAGGGCGGCACCGGCTATCGTGACCTATTTCCAGAAGCGCCACCCGAAAATGAAGTGCCCAACTGTGCCGAAATTGGTGTTATTGGCGTGTTACCCGGTATGATAGGTACTTATATGGCCAACGAAGCCATTAAGTTGATTTGCGGTATTGGGGAGCTACTATCTGGTAAACTATTAACCCTGAATGCGCTTGACAATAGCATCAGTGTTTTCAAAATTTCTGCCGCAACGCCTTCACTCCCGGTTAACATTT
This sequence comes from Mucilaginibacter sp. R-33, assembly GCF_049949235.1. Classification (NCBI taxonomy): domain Bacteria; kingdom Pseudomonadati; phylum Bacteroidota; class Sphingobacteriia; order Sphingobacteriales; family Sphingobacteriaceae; genus Mucilaginibacter; species Mucilaginibacter sp. R-33. The sequence goes on along the minus strand of NZ_CP188089.1, from coordinate 1,510,548 downwards.
CTCAGCCGGTTGAAAGTGATAAAGTTATAAATGAAATCGACGCCGACACCTTTAAAAAATGGCACGCGGAAACACCTCACGAAATTTACCTGGTTGATGTGCGTGAAACCTATGAATTTGACGATGAAAATATAGGAGGAATAAATATCCCGCTTTATGAATTGGAAGAACACGCTAATATTTTTCCAAGCGGTAAAAAGCTGATATTTATCTGTCAAACCGGGCAACGCAGTAAAATAGCGGCTCAGCAAACCAGGTCTTTGTCGGGGATAGCTGCCTTCAGTTTAAAAGGGGGCATTAACGCCTTTAATTTTTAAAACGAAATGCTGCAGTATTATCAATATTGTTCGGTATTAACCATCGCCGGCTCCGATAGCGGCGGCGGTGCGGGCATTCAGGCCGACTTGAAGACCTTTGCCGCCCTGGGTTGTTACGGCACCTCAGCCATTACTGCCATTACCGCGCAAAACACCCTGGGAGTAACTGATATTCACGTTATTCCACCGGCAATGGTGCAAAATCAGATCAGCGCAGTAATGAGCGATATCCGGCCTTTGGCAGTGAAGATCGGGATGCTGCCAAATGCGGAAACTGTGCAGGCGGTAGCCGATGCTTTAAAAAAATACGAACCGCTACCCATCATCCTCGACCCAGTTATCAGCTCAAGCAGCGGAAAACAACTGGCAAATAACGAAGCATTGCTTGCCATGAAGGAGCTACTTTTTCCAATGGTAACCCTGCTCACGCCAAACCTGAATGAAACAACTCAACTAACGGGCAAACATGCCGGCAATGTTGATGATATGATAAACGCGGCAGAAGCATTGTTAGATTTAGGTAGCCAGGCCGTTCTTGTAAAAGGCGGCCACTTAGATGGGCTTGAACTCTACAACGTATATGCTGATCGGCAAGGTGTAAGAAAAACTTTCGATTACCCTTTTATAAACTCCTTAAACACACACGGAACAGGTTGTACACTGGCTTCAGCTATCGCAGCTTATATAGCACGAGGGCAATCCATAACCGAAGCCATTGCTTCGGCCGGGGTTTACGTTAACATAGCCATCAAAGAAGGGCAGAATGTAAAAACCGGCGAGGGATCCGGGCCTCTTAATCATTTTTTCAAGCCTCGTAAGTTGGCGAAGCTCAATTCCTGAAGGCATATATATCAAGTTTTTAAAGAATCGGCAGTGGTCCGTAATTAAAAACTGTGCTTTGCCTCTACGGTATTTCTAATTTTTATGAACACGATCTATTTACATCCCCATTAGTTCAACCGATTTAACAACCACATAAAAAGCATTGCTCTGTTTATGTGGTTGTTTCTGTTTCAGGATATACCTTTTCAATTCAGAAGCTTTTATGGAGCATTAAAAATGAATTAGGTTTAATCTCCACATCCTGTATTGAAAAAATGCCTTGTGCCTCCTCCTATTTGTTTCTGCCAAGGCTACGCTGCACTCACCGCCTGTACCATGGATGTGCTGATCGGCCTGTCTTTAATATCCTACTGATATACCAAAGTTAAACGCTGTGCCTCTGCCTTTTGAATAGAATCCCGGTTGCATGAACCATTGCGCACGTGCCGGAAAATAGTCTTCATTAAACAGGTTTTCAATGCCCAGGCTCAACCGGGTATTCTTATTCACTTTATACCCGGCGGCCAGGTTGAACAGGTTATAGGCTTTTACAGCTCCTTCATTGCCATTGTAGATACCGGCAGCATTTTTTGCGAAACGGTTGCGGTTGCCAATTCCTGTATAATTCAGGGTTATGTCCACCACCCGGATTGGTGAATAAGTAACATTACCGGTAATCTTAGGAGCAGAAATGCGCCTGCCATTCAGGTAGGCATCTTGCGGGTCATCGTATTTCCCGTTTTGATTAACGTCCCTTTTTCCATCTGTATAACTGTAACTACCGCCTACAGTTAACCGGCGGCTAAATATGTAGCTGGCAGCTAATTCAAAACCGTAAATTTTTTCAGGGCTGCGCGCGGTATTAAATAAGCCGGTGGCCGGATCATATAATACCTCAATTCCTAACTTAGAGGTGCTTTGATAGGCTGAAGCTGAAAATACCAGATTTTGATAACGGCTTTCAAAGCCCGCCTCATAATTATTCACTTTAACAGCATCGGTATTGATCTTATTAATACTGTTCACCCTGGCATCGCGTAAAGCCAAACCGATGTCCATTACAGAAAAACCCTGGGAGAAACTTACATAAGGGCTGAACAGCTCAAAACGATTATACTTTAAACCGGCATTAAACAAAGCGGTATTATATTTCAACACGCCGCCTGTTACATCAAATGATGGAGTTACCGTAGCACCGCTTGCATTGGTGATGCGTAATGTACGATAATTGTCAACATCAATATTTACACGCTCATACCGGAACCCTGTTTTGAACACCAGGTCCCGAATGATCATTAGGTCAGCTTGCGCAAATGGCGCCAGGTTGGTCATGTCCATGGTCGGTACCCAAACACGGCCGTCTACCAGCGGTTGTGAGGTTTTGTCTTTCAGCAAATCTATACCATAAGACAGGTTAGCGTTCAGCAACGGACGGCTGACCAGTGGAGTTTGGAGGAATAATCGTATGCCTTTTTTATCATTATGTGCTAATGACTGACCGTCTCCGCCATCAAAGCGGCCTAACGACACATAAAAAACATCCTGGCGTTTTTCATAATAAGCGTCCGCGTTTAGGCTCGTATGAGCGAAAAGATTGTCAACCTTGTAAGATAAATGCAGGTTGTGATTGTAAGCCGCCCCGGTAGGAATTCCCGCCGGTTTACCAAGTACACCGGTAGCTTTCTGACCTGTTGCCAGGTTGCCGTTCACCAGCGTAAAGTTGCTGTTTTGTAAGCTGCTATAATAGTTATATACCAATTGCAAGCGCTGGTTACGCGTTGGCTGATAACCCAGTTTAGCAAAGGCATTATAGGTGTTTGTTTCACCAAGGCTGTAGTTGGGCCCAACCACATCGCCCCTGGCATCTTTGTATTCTCCGGTTTCTTCTGCCATGCCGCTTGCTACATAATCAAATTTCCCTGTTTTGCCATAAAACATCTGACTGATGCGACCGCCTACCGAATTACGTACTTTCACCAGCGAGCCGTTTAAATAAATGTCGGTTTTACCGGCAAACTTTGTCGAAGTATCAGGCACCAATGTTACATAGTTAACCAGACCGCCGGCGGCACCATTACCGTAAATGGCCGTTGCCCCTTTTACGACTTCAATTTGCTGCAATACAGACGGGTCAATAGACCGCAGGTCCATCTCAGCATTTCTGAGTGGTGACGACTGGCTCACACCATCAATCATAACCAGCATGGGACGCCCCCTTAAATTTTGACCAACATTACTGCCCGATTGTGCTGTCGGGGCAAAGCCGGGTACCTCGTTTGCCAGGATGCTGGTCAGGTCCGTGTTAACAGCAATCCCATTATCGAGTTTCTTTTTTGAAACGATGCTTACAGTTGATACAATATTCCTGGGGCTTTCCGGTCTTCTGGTTGCGGAAATTACCACCTCACCAAGCGCCCGGCTGGCTTGCTGTAAGCGCCAGTTAATGGTCGTGTCACGCGTTAAAGCGGGGAGTGATACCAATAAGGGCTGATAGCCTACGGCAGAAATTTCTATTGTCAGTTGCTGTCCTGCCGGTACAAAAGCTGTGAAGCGCCCTTTGGCATCACCACTTATCTGCCCGGTCTTGAACTTGATTGTGGGATAGGCCACTCCAGATACGGAGTCGCGGACGCTACCTTGTATTTTTACATTTTGAGCTGATGCAAAACAGGATAACAATAAAAAACAGGTAGTAATAAAGTGAAACGGTACATGTGATTTCATCAGATTAAATTTTGCACGAAAGTATTTATTTAATCTAATTCTAAATAATAAATCTTGAAAAACCTGTTAAGCTATTCAGTTATGGCCACACTAAAACTGGTAAATAACATCTCACATATCAGGGTTTCTCCGAAATTACTCCGATAGGTTATGGTATGACAGGTCCGCCTTCCGGTTCCTTACTTCAATTGTTTGCCTGGACAAAATGCATGCAACATTGTCGAATGCAAATCTTTTTTAAATTTTATCTTTGCCGGTGAAAATCAATACTACAAAAGATGAGTGAACTTGCCTCCTGCCCAATATGTAAATCTCCCTATGCTTATGAAATGGATAACCTGCTCATATGTCCGGAATGCGGACACGAATGGAATCCGCAAGATAATCCTGTAAGTTCAGATCTGTTTGTGGTGAAGGATAGCAACGGAAATATTCTCCAGAACGGAGATACTGTTGTTACAATAAAAAACCTGCCGGTACGAGGCTCCTCTCAAAGTATTAAAGCAGGGACCAAGGTTAAAAACATCCGTTTGGTTGACAGCGATCACAACATTGATTGTAAAATCGATGGGTTTGGCGCTATGGCATTAAAATCAGAGTTTGTTAAGAAAGCATAATTTTTTAAACATACAGCCCAAAGCGGGGAAACGCACTTATTTAATGGAAGGAGACCGGCTTTTACGGTATTCTTTTGGGCCGTATCCCATGGTTCTGTTAAACAATCTGGAAAAATAAAGAGGGTCGTCAATGCCAATGCGAAAAGCTATTTCACGGATCCTCAATTCCGTGAACTGCAAGTACTGACAGGCTTTTTGTATTTTAAGGTGATTAAAATAGTCTATAGGCGAAAATCCGGTGGTTTTCTTAAATAATGCAGAATAATGACTGACCGATAGGTTTACCGAGGCCGCGAGCTCAGCTAAACTTAAGGTCTTATCCAGATTCTTCTGCATGAATAAAATAGATCTGTCCTGCGGCTGGGAGTGTGTGTTTAAATTCGTTTTATAATATTTGTCCCTAAACAAAAAAGAACTTAAATATTGCAGCAGCAGTAAATTGACATAAGTGAGATTTTCTGTACTGTAACCCTGTTCTAAAAATAGGTAAAGCTTGTCAAAAAGGGCGATCCGGTCACCGTCAAATTCGATGCTGTACCGGAAACTCTGGTCCCTTACATAAATTTGCCCGGTTATAGCATCTGCTTGCGGGCCTTTGAAGTGGCACCAGTAAATTGTCCAGGGGCTGCTTTCATTTGTTTCATAAAAGTGCTTAACGCCATGAGGAATAACAAAAAAGTCTCCGGGTTTGATCTCATAAGTATGAGTGCCTATCTTAACCATCCCTTTTCCGTCAACGCAATAAATCAGGATATTTTGCCCCGCACCTGTATATCGTTCCCTGCGATGGAATTTTGCCTTAGGATAATATCCAATATCCGTTATAAATGCTCCTTGTATAGCCGCATTTCCCTCACAAAACCGCTGTAATATAGTCTTGGGTATCACGATCGCTCGCTGACCTTCAAACCCGTCTTTTTTGTAACTTGCTGAATATGTGTTCATTTGATTTATTTAAATCCTATCTCGGGTTACACATGTTCGTGCATACTGACATTAAAAGTAAAATTTCTGAACGGCTGAATTTCATAAGTCCATTAAATTATTGTTTTTTAAATACCGCCCTATTCATTTTTTTTTAGGATATGGACAGGATTGGATGTTTATTGATTTCAATTAGTAATTGTTGGTTGTTAAGATTGGTATTCACAAAAATATTTAATAACAGGAGTAATATCACATTCGGAAGACTCTGACAAACTCAATAATTAAATAGTAAAATTATCCATATATAATAACCAAACTCATGAATTTCGGCCTTTCGTTTTTTTACTAAAAGAATAAAACACACCGCTTGGCTTTATATTGCAAAAAAAGCATAGGTTTTTATCGCCCAATAGACAGTAAAACACAATACAAATCAGAATATTGTCCATGTATTACATCATATCGTCTATACTCAACTATCCGATTGCCATTAGATTTGTCATCCATAATAACTAAATTATGAGAACAAAATTTGCAATAACATTAATGTTATTGTTACCACTTTACAGCCTGGTTTTCGCTTATTACCAATGATACAGTATTCTTTAAAAAAGACATTTTTCTTGCTCGTGGCATTGGCGGCAAGTTCTACAATTTCGGCGCAGGTTAAACCAATTCCGGTTGCCGGCAGATGGCAGTACAGACTCGATTCGCTCGACAAAGGTTCGGATCAGAACTGGCAGCGGCAGCAGTTTACTAACAGCATATGGCTGCCTGGCACCTTAGATGACGCCGGTATCGGAGCGCCTGTAAAGATGGATACAACTGTGCTGAACAAGGATATCATGCTGCACCTGTCCAGAAAACACAAATATATCGGTGCTGTTTGGTATCAGCGCAGCATTAATTTAACCAGCCGGATGACTAATGCCCTACTGTTGCTGGAAAGGGTGATCTGGAAAACCGATTGTTGGATAGATGGCAAACCAGCCGGCACACAGGAAAGCCTGATTGCACCACAAGTTTTCAAATTGGGCCCTCTGGCAGCAGGCAAACATGTGATCACCATTCGCGTAGACAATCGCAAGCAGCATAATATCAGCGTAAATGACTTTGCTCATGCCTACACCGACGGTACACAGATCATTTGGAACGGCGTTATCGGAAAGATGCAGCTGATCGACATAGGCAAACAAGTTATTAACCAGGTACAGGTATACTCCGCGCTGGCCAATCACACCGTAAAGGCAGCTATCATTCTGGGTGGTTCCCATCGGGGCGATACTTATCTGCGGGCTTCCCTCCTTTCCGGAAAAAAGATCGTTAAACAAACCAGCCCAACCGTTATTCAACATAATCAGGAGGAAATTAACCTCCAGGTTCCGGAGGCGCAATCATGGGACGAATTTCATCCGCGGCTATACAGCCTTCGCACGGAAGTAATTGACAGCAAGGGACGAGTTTTGGATGCCAGGACTCAAAGTTTTGGCTTCAGGGACATTAACACGACCGGGAACGAGCTTCGGATCAATGGTCGTCCGCTTTTTCTGCGCGGTACGCTTGAATGCAATATTTTTCCGCTGGAAGGCCATCCGCCAATGAATACAGCCGGCTGGCTGAAAGTGTTTAAGACCGCCAAAGCTTACGGGCTGAACCATCTTCGCTTTCATTCATGGTGCCCGCCCGAAGCTGCATTTCAGGTGGCCGACTCGCTCGGTTTTTACCTGCATGTTGAGCTGCCGCTATGGGCACTAACCGTGGGCAAAGACCCAAAAACATTGATTTACCTGGAACAGGAAGCCGAAAATATTATCCGGAATTATGGCAACCATCCTTCATTTTGTTTTTGGAGCATGGGCAATGAGCTGGAGGGCGATTTTGGATGGCTGGAGAAGCTGGTGCGTAAGTTAAAGCAGGAAGACAACCGGCATTTATACACCACAACCACCTTCAGTTTTCAAAAAGGGCATGGCAAAAATCCGGATCCTGCCGATGATTATTTCATTACCCAATACACGGAAAAAGGATGGGTACGGGGACAGGGCATTTTCAATACCAACCCGCCCGATTTTAAGACAGATTACAGTAAAGCGCTGGAAGGGACAAGAGTGCCCCTTATTATTCACGAAGTGGGCCAGTATTCTGTTTATCCGGATCTTGAAGAAATAAAAAAGTATACCGGGGTTCTGCGGCCATCTAACTTTGAGGCGGTACGGAACAACCTTCGCAAAAAAGGGATGCTTGGATTAGCCCCCGATTACCTTAAAGCCAGCGGAACACTGGCCGTTCAGCTTTACAAAGAAGAAATTGAGCGCGCGTTGAAAACCAAGGGTGTTGGCGGGTTTCAATTGCTTGACCTTCATGATTTTCCGGGACAGGGAACAGCACTCGTTGGGATTTTAAACGCTTTCTGGGATAGTAAAGGACTGATTTCGCCAACGGATTTCAGCAAATTCTGCGGCCCGGTGGTGCCATTGATCCGTTTTGAAAAGGCGGCTTACAGCAATAATGAGCATTTTAATGCCGCTGCCGAAATTGCCAACTATAGCGACCGGCGAATAAATGGCGAAGTTCTCTGGTCGGCAACTTCAGCAGATAAGCACTTTAATATCCGTGGTTCGCTTGGCCGGCAATCTATCGCTATTGGCAATGCTTCTGCGGGAAGTTTCTCGATAGATCTCAGCAAAATCGACCGGGCTTGTGAATTACTGATCACTGTAAGCATAGCCAATACCGGTTATACTAATCACTGGAAAATTTGGGTTTACCCAGATAAAAAGCCGGAATCTTTTAGTAACGTGATCTTTACCACATCCATCGACAGTGCCCTTAGTTATCTGCAAGCGGGACGAAAAGTGCTGCTTAATCCGGATACTGCCAACGTTAAAGGTATCGACGGCCGTTTCGCTCCTGTTTTCTGGAGCCCGGTCCATTTCCCGGACCAACCTGGCAGTATGGGCCTGCTCATCGACAAGAAAAATAACGCGCTGGCTGATTTCCCTACTGACTTTTATACGGATTGGCAATGGTGGGACCTGGTGACCCGTTCCCGGTCGCTCCTACTCGATAAATTGGGGGCTCCTGCAACACCGATAGTCCGGGTGATCGATAACTTTTTCAGGAACCGTAACCTGGCAACGCTTGTTGAATTCAAGGTGGGTTCCGGGCGCCTAATTCTTTGTACAATGGATCTTCATAGCCAATTAACGGAACGGGCAGCGGCAAGACAGCTCCGATACAGCTTGTTACATTATGCGGCCGGGGATACATTCCGGCCGGTACAGGAGATCAGTGCGGGCGATCTGCGCAGGTTATTAGATAACTAAACCGCGCCTGGAATATCGAAAAAGGTTAATAACAAACAGGCGGTCCCCTCCGCCTGTTTGTTATTTGTTAAATGCTCTTAGTTCCCCGAAGGCGCTCCCTGAACATCGTCATTACTGATACCCCGTTTGTTTTTCTTAACTGCTTCTTTCAGCTTGCCGAACCGGTAATTAAGGCTGGCGGTAAAACCCCGGAAATAGGAGCGGTTAATATTTGTTTGGGTAAAATCGGGTCCGAATGAACTCCTGATGTTATTCCTGTATTTGCTGAAAGGGTTATTCACCGTGGCCGAGAACGAAAGTTTATCCTTCACTACATCCTTATTAACTGTAAAGGATACACTGGCATAAGGGTTCGATGTACCCTGGATAGAAAGGTTAGGCCCATTCAGAAACACGTTGGTGCTAACCCGCCAGCCCTTCTCTAAATTATAACCGCTGTTTAGTGATGCGCCATACATAAAGCCCTGATTTTTCACCAGCTGGCCATTCACTATGCCCTGCACACGGCCATGCGCAATCCTACCGTTGAACGATGTGCTCCATTTTTTGGTGATGGGGTAATTGATATTAGCGTTAAAGGTGAACAGGCGGGCTTTGCCGGTGTTATCAAAAGTGCTGCGGGTAATATTCGTGGCCGGGTCGAAAATTACAACGGGCATGATCAGGTCGTTAAAATAATTATAGCCAAGCATCAGGTTTAAGGATGCCTTTTTCGTTCTGCTATAACCCAATTGAATGCTATTGGAAACCGCTGGCCTGAGGTTGGGGTTTCCCGACGATTCGAAGTTTGGGTTTGAGCGGTCAACAAAGGGATTTAGCTGGTATATGCCCGGGCGCTGTATCCTTTGCGAAAACCCGAAGTTCAGCGTACTGGAGTTTTTAAACCGCTTATTAATACTTACAGAAGGCACTATATTAAAGAAATTTTTGTTCAGCTGCGATGAGGTAGAAATAAAATCAGCATCAATCAGCGTCTCCTCTACCCTGGCGCCTGCCTTAAAGCTCCAGTTTTGCAGGGTATAGGTATAGCTGTTGTATGCACCCAGTACATTTTGGTTATTATCGAATTTATTGCTTCGCGATGGGTCGGCCTCGAAATTACCGGTTGACGCATTAAATCCGAGGTATTGAAAGTCACTTTTGTTATCACGAATAATTGCTTTCACCCCCATTTCAATATTCAACTTCTTTACAGGCTGAACGTAATCTACCTGGACAGTCTGTTCGGAAGATTCACCTTCATTGTGTTGCAGGTAATCGGGCGTAGTATAGTTCACGCGGTTAGATGCCGTCAGCGCCGCATCTTGCCTGTTGTTGAATGTATAGTACTGATACGAAAAGGTGAGTAGCCTTTGCTTATTGCTTTTAAAACCCAGCTGGTAATTTAAACCCACATTCAGGCCCCTGCCGCCTGCCGTATTGTTATTGTACAGGTCGTACCCTTCAACCATGTTACCAGCTTCGTTCAAAACAGAACTTTGCGTGTTGATGCCGTCCTGGTTATTTCCGTTAATATTGAATTGCCCCGAAATAAGGTTAAGACTATCAATTTCGTAACTGATCCCAACTTCCGCATAGCCATTTTTTCCATCCCATTTTGCCGTGTTATTCTGGTTAAGGCTCGTAGGGTTGCTCCCGGTAGTAAGCCTCGAAATGGAACTGAGCACTTCGGGCGAATTGGAGATATTCCCGCCAAAATAGCCTGATAGTTCCAGCTTGCCTTGTTTAGACGAAAATGACCCGCCCAATCGTGGGCCGCCTACCGGGAATACATGGCTAAGGTTTAGCGTGCCATTGTACCCGTTACTTATTTTTTTATTGGTCACTATATTAATAATCCCCGCCATTCCCTCGGCATCATACTTCGACGAAGGGTTGGTAATTACTTCGATGCTTTGAATGGTTGATGCAGGCATGCTTTTGAGGATATTCTTCGGATCGCGCTCCATCATACTTGATGGTTTACCGTTAACAAATATCCGGTAGCCGCTATTTCCCTTCAAAAGGATGTTATCGTCACCGTCTACTGTTAACAAAGGCACTTTGCGCATCATCTCCAGTACATTGCTGCTTTTGCTGTCAGGGTCAGCCTTTAAGTCGTAGATGAGTTTATCAACCTCCTGTTTAATGATAGGCCGGTCGGCCGTAATAGCCACCGTTTTAAGCTGTGTAGTTTGTGTGCCCAGGTCAATGCTCCCCAGATTTATAGAGGATTTATTATTATCTGTAAAATCAACAGGAAGTGTTTTCGTCTTAAAACCGACACTGATCATCGAGAGAAGGTATTGTCCTGAGGGCAGCTTTTCAAACCGGAACGTGCCGTCGGCTTTAGTCACCGCGGTGCGGACCAACTGCTTTGCTTCGTTACGCAGGTTTACGGTTACATAGGCGAGCGGTTGTTTTGATAGCGAATCCGTTGCGATGCCGTTTACCGCGAATAACGCCTGCCCCGCCTGCCCAAAGGCCGGGGCCATAACAATTGAAAATAAGATGAGGAGCAAGAGCTTTAGTTTCATGTTGATGTGATAGGTGAACTGTTTGACCATTAATCTTTTTGAGCCAATCTTAACCAGGCTACAATCCTATAATACCATGTAATACATAGTACTATAACCATATGACTACCCCCCAAATGAATTTGTTACACCTATTTGAAATAAAAATTTTAATAATGCTGTCGGGCTGACGTACCGGTACATATACGCCTGCCTTAAAATGGGTGCATTAGCCAGATTTTATTAAATCAAACCAATAACCTAAGCCCATATTATTCACCGTACCGGCTTAATCGTGTAGATCTCGTTATTGATTGGGATTGCTTATGAAGTTCAGGATCCAACTAACGTTTTGGGCGTAACAGAAGCGATCACTTCTGTTTTATGCATAAAAATGCCCCCAAATAGTGTCTAACTTTTTGGGGGCAGTAAATTTAAAACGGGCCCTTCACCGGGCTGTTAGTTTGCCTTTTATGGTAATGAGAATGCAAACACCCCGTAATGAAGGTGTTATTCCCCTTTCAAACTTTTTACCGGATTTGTTAATGCAGCCTTGATTGCCTGGTAGCTTACTGTCAAAACAGAGATCAGCAATGTTAGCGCCCCGGCGATTACAAATACCCAGATATTAATGGAAATCCGGTAACTATATCCTTTCAACCATTGGAACATTAAATACCAGGCTATTGGTGCCGCAATGCAAAATGAGATTGCGACCAACTTCAGAAAATCCCTGGAAAGCAGTGTGGTCACACTGGCAACTGATGCGCCAAGCACTTTTCTGATGCCGATTTCTTTGATACGGTTTTGCGCCATGTAAGCCGCCAGGCCAAAAAGTCCGAGACAGGATATAACGATTGTCAATCCGGCAAACAGGCTGGCCAAAGTCCCGATGCGCTGCTCATCGCCAAACTTCTTGGCGTATTCCTGGTCAACAAAACTATATTCAAACGGGTAATCCGGGTTGTATTTCTTAAATACAGCTTCAGCTCGGCGCAGGTTTTCTTTTGTCGAATTAGCGTTATTAAGCTTGTAGTGAATGATATTGAACCAGGAACTGGGGCCTTCAATCAGCATATGTTGTACAGGTTCATAAGGCGAGCTGATGATAAAGTCTTTGATAACTCCAACAATATGCCATGTTTTGATGTCTTTACCCTCGCCCTGGGTAACTAATTTACCAACCGGATCTTTCAGGTTCATGATCTTCACCGAAGCCTCATTCACCAGCATGGCGGTTGAATCCGTCGGATAGTTTACCGGGTCGATATCCCTGCCTGCAACAAGCTTAAGGCCCATGGTTTTAATAAGGTTTCCGTCCGAAGTGTAAATAATAAAATCAACCTTGTTCTTGGGTTGTGAACCTGGCCAGTTAAAACCCCAGCTATCGCTGTATCGCTGAGTTATGGGCGAATTTGTTCTGGACACCGAAGTCGCAGCGCCACTGGAAAGCAATTCATTTCTGATGGATTGATAGTGCTTCGAGATTTCGCCGGACATAAATGTGTAAACAAGGTTATCTTTCTTATACCCCGTATCCCTGTCCTGGGCGTATTGTAATTGCTGGCGGATAATGATGGTACAAATGATCAGTACCACAGCAAAAGTAAACTGAATAACCACCAGCAATTTACGGGGTGTAACCAAAGCATTTGCTGCCTTAAAAGTACCTTTCAGTACAGCTACAGGCTTGAATGAAGAAAGGTACAATGCGGGATAGCTTCCCGAAATAACACCGGTAACCAGTATAAATCCAATTGCGGTGAGCCAAAAGTAGGGATTACTATATGGTACATATAATTGCTTTTGGGTAAGCTGGTTGAAACCCGACATACTGATTTGTACGATGACGATGGCAAAAATACCGGCAATGAGTGCAATCAAAACAGATTCACCTAAAAACTGCCAGATTAACGAGCCCCTTAATGCGCCTACAGTTTTACGGATGCCTACCTCCCTTGCACGTGTCTCGCTCCTGGCCGTACTTAAATTCATGAAATTTATACAAGCGATGACGAGGATCAAAACAGCGATCAGTGAAAATACCCTGACCCGTTCAATTCTCCCACCAACTATCACCCCATCCTTAAACTGCGAATACAGGTGCCATTTGGCTGCAGGGTGCAAAAACTGCTGAATATCCTTGGTATCGGAGTGGTTCCTGGTAAAGTTCAGCACAGCGGCATCAGCATGAGCTTCCGTTACGCCGGGTTTTAAAAGAACAAACGTTTGAATGGAGTTATTGCCCCAGTATTCATCATCCTGCCCTATCTTTTTTAGATATGACCAGGGAATAAGGTATTCAAAATCAAACCGGGTATTATTCGGGAGGTCTTTCATCACACCCGTCACTTTAAAATAAGCGTTACTATCTATTTTAACCGTTTTGCCGAGCGCATTTTCCTCTCCGAAAAGTTTCTTTGAAAATTTTTCAGTGATAACTATGCTATGAAGGTCGTTCAAAGCGGTTTTGGGGTCTCCATTAATTAATGGAAAACTGAACATGGAAAGAAAATCCGGATCAGTAAAATCGCCTGTTGCAGTTAAACGTTTGTCGCCAATGCTAAACAAAAAACTGGCATCAGTTACCCTGGCCACTTTTTCCAGTTGCGGCAACTCCGCTTTCATCACCCTACCCATGATTTTAGGCGTGGTTTCCCAGCTCCATAATTTACCGTCAAATTTAGAGCGGTTATATACAGAGTAAAGACGTTCGCGTTTTTCATGGAACTGATCATAGCTAACCTCATTCTGGATCCACAACAAAATCAGCGCTGCGCTGGCCATGCCTATGGTCAATCCGAGGATATTGATCAGGGAGAATGTTTTTTGACGTAAGAGGTTGCGCCAGGTAATCTTTAAGTAGTTTTTTAACATATGATCAGGCTTTAATAACCATAAGACGCCGGCATTAAGATTTTAGTTGCACTGTTTTTATTTTTTCTGCTTAAAACAAAATTGCGGTATTGCACAACGTGGTAATAAACTGTTTATAATGTTTACATCAGAAATTATAAACCGGCCTATGTTTGATTAAATAATATGGCCCCATTAATTTTCCGATTAATTTAGGATATTTACCAATGCAGTAATAATTGATGCCGGTAACAAATCAAACTATGTATTGATAAAAGTCCGATGTACCAATTACGCTTATTGTAAAAAACTAATACCAATGACAACTTTAACAGAATTTAAAGCATCATTAAATTTAGAACAACCTGTTAACGGACTCTCTGCACAGCTAAAAAGCCTTTGGTTTGATGGTAAAGGCGACTGGCATCAGGCGCATGCACAGGTTGATCATCTGACAGATCAGGCATCGGCGTGGGTCCATGCCTATTTGCACCGTAAAGAAGGTGATATTGGAAATGCTGACTACTGGTATAACAAAGCGCGGCAAGTACGCCCCAACCTTTCTTTGGAAGAGGAATGGGAGCAATTGGTATTGCAATTCCTTTGATCGGATAAACCTTACCATATTCCTTTACAGGCATAGCAAGACAATTATATAACAATAGTTGCCATTGAGTTTATTAAAAGCCTTATTAATGATACGTTCTTCATCAATGAAAATTCCTGCCTTTATGAAAGGCGCTCTTATTGGGGATATTTCGCGGATCAGATGAAGGCATTGAGGTTTCATCCCCCCTGGACAGGCTCAGCAAAGAAGGCTGTTCATCAGGTACAGCCGTCAGTTTGCCCAATAAAGAATTGAGATTATAACAGCGGCGTACCACCACATGGATCACTTCGCCCTCAACCTGTAAATGCCCATCTACCAGGAGCAGTTGCGACTGAACGATCTCTTTGCGGTATTTGTCAAAAAACTTACCCCAAACCACAAGATTGGCAAAGCCGGTTTCATCTTTGATGGTTACGAATACCACGCCTTTGGCCGTCCCCGGCCGCTGCCGCACGGTGATCATCCCGGCAACACGAATTTTTTCGCCATTCTTCAACGATTGGATCCGATTGAGCGGTATAACCTGTAGCCGGTTCAAATCTTCCCGCACAAAACTTACCGGGTGCGCTTTAATGGATAAGCCGGTGGAAGCGAAATCCTGTACCACGTGCTCACCCGCGGTCATTAGCGGTAATTCAATTTGCTCACCTGCGCTGGCCGAAGGCAAACTTTCCAGCAACGCCACGGGGCGGTCACCTAACGCGGCAACTTCCCAAAGCGCCTGCCTGCGGTCGAGGCCGATAGAGCGAAATGCATCCGCATCAGCCAGTTGCTCCAAAGCTGCCTGCGAAATACCGACATTTGACAAATCGATAATATGTTGATAAGGTGCATTCTTAACCAGGATATTCATTTCTTCTTCTTTTAGCCCTTTCACCAATCGGAAACCTAAGCGTAATATCTTATATTTTCCGGCCTGTTCTTCCAGCGAATGATCCCAGGCCGAGTAATTAATATCCACGCCACGAACAAAAACGCCATGACCGCGCGCATCGTCCACGATCTCAGCGGGCTGATAAAAACCCATGGGCTGGCTATTGAGCAAAGCGGCGGCAAAAGCATCCGGATAATAATATTTCAGCCAGGAAGATATATAAACCAGCAGCGCAAAAGAAGCGGCATGACTTTCGGGGAAACCATAACCCTCAAAACCTTGTAACTGCTTAAACACCCGCCTCGAAAAATCTTCCTCATAACCACGCGCCACCATACCCTCCACCAGTTTCTTTTCGTACAGGTATAACTTGCCATTCGCTTTAAAAGTCGCCATGCTCCGGCGCAGCTCATCAGCCTCGGCCGGTGTAAAGCCTGCGGCAACAATAGCGATCTCCATCGCTTGTTCCTGAAAAAGCGGAACGCCTAACGTCCGGCCTAAAATATCTTCCAGTTCCGTTGATGGATACACTACCTGCTCTTCGCCATTACGCCTGCGCAGGTAGGGATGCACCATATCACCCTGTATTGGACCGGGCCGCACGATAGCCACCTCGATCACGAGGTCATAAAAACATTGGGGCCTCAGCCTTGGCAGCATAGACATTTGCGCCCGGCTCTCAATCTGGAATACTCCAAGTGTATCCGCATGGCCAATCATTTCATAAACTTTGGGATCATCCTGCGGGATATTGGCTAAGGTAAGTTTTCGGCCATAATGTTGTTTTATCAGGTCAAATGCTTTGCGGATCATGGTCAGCATACCCAATCCTAAAACATCCACCTTCAAAATGCCCAATGCTTCCAGGTCATCTTTGTTCCATTCCAGTTGGGTTCGGTTCTCCATGCGGGCATTGAGCACCGGGCACAGGTCGGATAGTTTGTTATCGGTAATAACAAAGCCACCGGTATGCTGCCCCAACTGCCGCGGGAAACCCATCAGCAGTGCCGTCAACTCCAGTACTTTGTATATCAATGGATCGCCCGGGTTAAGCCCTTGTTCCCGCAAGCGCTTTTCGTCAAAACCTTCTTCACTGAAATCCCATATGGTACCACCGATACGTTTAATCGTATCTTCAGATAAGCCCATCGCTTTGCCCACATCCCGAATTGCTCCTTTATGCCGCTCCTGCGTAACGGTAGCCACAATAGCCGCGTGTTCCCGGCCATAATCCTCATAAATATACTGGATGATTTCCTCGCGGCGTTCATGCTCGAAATCCACATCGATGTCAGGCCATTCCTCGCGTGCATCTGACATAAAACGGGAAAAAAGCAAACGTGACTTCATCGGGTCGACCGCCGTAATGCGCAAACAATAACATACCGTTGAGTTGGCCGCAGAACCCCTACCCTGGTGCAAGATTTCAAGTTCCTCTGCTTTCCGGGTGTATTTATATACACGGAGAAAATAAGGCGCCAGCCTGCGCTTTTCGATAAAGGCCAGTTCAAAATCAATCTGCTTACCTATCTTAGGCGGTATATGCTCACCATAACGTTCATGTGCACCTTCCCACGTGTATTTTTTTAACCTTTCCTGTGGTGTTAATCCGTCAAGGATCTTTTCTTCCGGCTCAATGTATTTTAATTCGTCCAGCGAAAAAGTACAGGCTTCGGCAATAGCAAGCGCATTTTCAATGGCTTCCGGGTATTTCCTGAAGATCCGGTGTATTTCTTCAATAGGTTTCAGGTAGCGTTCCGCATTCTGATGCAGCCGGTACCCCGCGTTATGGATAGTGCATTTCTCCCGGATACAGGTCAATACATCCTGTAGTTCCCTCCTGTTCGGTTCATGATAATGCACATCACCCGCAGCAACCAAAGGTATACCCATGCCGGCCAGCCGGTGCAGCCGTTTGGCATCATCGCCGCTGTAAGAACGTAGGGCAGCCATGTATAAGGCATTCCCGAAAGCTTGTTTATATTCTGCTACTGCTGTTTTAAACTCATCTGCAAAATCAAACCGCGCGTTGAGTTCATCGGGCGGAATGATGATAAACAGGATGCCTTCCCGGTGTTCATACACATCTGCTTTATATAAATGGCATTCACCTTTTTCAGCGCGCAGATTACCCCTGGTGAGCAAGGCCGAAAGCCGGCCATAAGCAGCAAGATCAGTAGGATAAGCCAGCAGACCCGGCCCATCCAGTAAGTCCAGGCGACAAGCGGGAATAAATTGTACTGGTAGTTTTTTTGCGGCAATATGCGCCCGGACAATACCGGCCAGGCTATTCCGGTCGGTAACCGCTATGGCCGTATAACCATGAACCACTGCCTGCTCAACCAGTTCCTCCGGGTGAGATCCACCGCGCAGGAAGCTGAAATTGGAGGTACAATATAATTCCGCGTATTTCATCATCAGGCAAAAAATCCGTGTAAATACCATTGGGCACCTCCGCCATCATAATGCCCCGAACGGAACAGCCAATAACGGCCCCCATGCTCATCTTCCACCATATAATAGTCGCGGTGCTCACCTTTGTCCAGCCACCATTCCCGTTCAATACGCTCCGGGCCGTCTGCTTTATCCACAACATGGCGCTTACCCTTATAGATAAATATTTTTGGCGGATAATCCGGTAACAGAGCCATTACTTCAATGGCTTCCGGTTTGCTGAGCAAGCGTATTGGCCTTGGCTTGTCAGCCCGCCAGCCGGCCAGCGAGATATCTTTGAGTGAAAGAGCGGGCCGGATGGAACGTTCGGGCCAGTAATGCTCGGCAGGCAGGTAACGCATAATCCTTTCGGGGCCGATCTTTCCGGCAATCCGGTCAAGCAGCTCGGCCAGTGCGGTATCCTGCAAACCCGGCTCCCCCATCCATAGCTTTTCCTGCAAGGGGTCGATATCTTCCACTTTTTGTGCTTCCAGCAGAAACAGCTCAATACCCAAAGCAGGTTCAATCTTGCTGATCTGTAAACCAAAGAGCTTGAATAAATGGGAAACACTATGTGAGCCGCGCGTGGTTGTTATCCCTGTTTGTACCATTTTACCATCAATCCGGAAACATTTCAGCACAGCCTTACGCACACCTTTGCCTTCAGCTTGCAAGCGGCTACATAGGCCTTGCAATAGTTTTTCAATGCCAATTTCTATGGCTTTATCCGTTCGTACCGGCTCCAGGCAGGGCAGCCGCTCAACATAAGGCACAGGCGGGATAATCGGGGCCAGGTATTCATCAGTAGTACCCAAAGCCTGGGCAAGCCTTAACAAAAAGCCCTCACCAAAACGCCTGCGCAGCACGGTACGCGGCATGGTCATAAAACTTTTAACATACCGGAAGCCGAGTTTATACAGTTTGTCCAGTATTTCCGGTTCCAACCGGAGGGCGGCCGGAGAAAGGCCGGCAATGGCTTCCGCCTGCCCGCCACTTTCAATAATGGGCCTGATCTTACCATACCGGGCAATAGCCCAGGCTGCGCCAACAGTATCGGCAATAGCGGCCCGTGCATCGTAGCCCATACCCCTTAATTTAAGTACAACGGTTTTTAAATATCCTTTTTCACCACCCCATAGGTGTGCACAGCCGGAAATATCAAGGGTCAAACCATCGGGCAGGTCAATAGCCACAACCGGCGTATAGCGGATGCACCACAAACCCAAATGCCGGAGCAGCTTACTTTCCTGGCCCAACGGAAAATCAATAACCTGTAAATTGGTGGTAATCGCCTTGGCATCTGCTGCCGGCATCCCTGTACGAACACCTTGTGCTTCGGCTTCGGGATTAGCTGCCCTGACGATCATACGGTTATGCTCGGGCACAACCAGCACAAAGGGCTGATCTTTTAATTCCGGCTGCCGGAGTGTCAGCCAGTCTGTCACCAGGTGACGAAACCAAATAGCCATATACCTGTGCTGCATAACTCACCCCGCTTTCCGTTTAAATGGTTTAACCGTTTGCTCTTTTTCCACCTGTTTGAATTTACCTTCTGCCCATTCTATGATCCAGGTACCCGGATGCCCGTTACGGACACGTAATAGTTCTACCTCCCAGCGCGGAAAACCAAGACCGGGCAAATCGTCTACCGGCTCGCTCGGCAAAGGTTTCACCTGCCACCGGGCAGCGCAAGCCGTTGAACCGATCTTTTTAACGGCATTACGCAGTACAAACCCGGTAACATGACTTTGCTCAACAGCCAACTGAAGTCTGCGCGATTGTTTAAAATCCAGTTCCCGCGCTTCTGCCACAACCGCGGCAAGCCCTGCGCATTTCAGCGCTTCTTCCATCACCCATAAGGCTTCCTGGTCTTTGGTTACCCGGATAAAGATCAAACGGCTGGGTTCTATACCAAAGCCGCTTAACGCCGGTGGGAAGATGTTTCCGGTGAGGCTGATCCATAAACAGGCCCCGCCATTTTGCATAAACACTGAGAGCAGGCCGCTAATCAATCCGCTGGAAGCAGTAGCCTGTTCGGTGGTACTGCAAACCAGTTCATGCACTGCACCTAAAGGAAAAACGCCGTTGGGGAAAGCCGTTTCCACCGCCCCTAGGCCTACCAGCCCCTGCGTACCGACAGGCGACGGCCTATAGCCCTCCCATTGCAAAATATTCTTTTGCAGGCTGTTAATCAGTGCTTTTCGGTCATGTGCCGTTTCCATCGTGTTTGTACCAAATAGGGAGTACAAATTTAATGCTAAAAATATTAGTATTTTATATATCTTTGAGAAAAAATTTCAAATGCAGGAATTGGTGATCAAAACGTATTTAAAAAGCGAGGTTAAAGCCTGGCTTAAATACCGCGATGGTTCACGGGAAGTGGTGAAAATTGTACCAAATACAGGGCAAAAGCACGCTGTACAATGCTATGAGATCTATACGGCTTATGATCAGCCGCCCGTTTACATGGGCCGTATTTTATTTGACGCGAAGGGTTACTGGATCTACGACGGCGATGTACTGCAACCAGGAGAACAGGAACAATTGGCCCATTTTATAACGACTTATGTGGAAAGGATTTAGTGATGGAACAATTGACATTATTTGCCGAAACCGGGCAAAGTAAAGGATTGCCTAAGGACTTACTGGAATACCAGCCCGGTTTAATTGATCCGGCAACGGGTGACTGGCTGTTAGAAAAACTGATCAGGGAAACACCCTGGAAACAAACAACGCAAAAACTTTGGGATAAGGAATACCTGACACCAAGGCTCACCTGCTGGTATGGAGACACCGACCGGATCGCAGGAACACTCCCCTGGACACCGGAACTGCAAACTATCCGGGGCATGGTAGAACCTTTAGCAGGTATTAGTTTCAACAGCGTATTACTGAACTACTATCGTAATGGAAATGATTCCGTAACCTGGCATAGTGACAAGGAAAGCATTATGGGCAGTCAGCCAATTATTGTTTCGGTAAGCCTCGGGCAGGTGCGCAGTTTTGACATCCGCAATAAAGTTAATCACAAAGAACATTACTCCGTCAGGCTCGAACATGGTTCATTCCTGCTGATGAAATCAGGATTGCAGGAATATTGGGAACACCGGATTGCCAAGTCTAACAAATTAATGAAGGCGAGGGTAAACCTGACCTTTCGTTTGGTGATTTAGCCCGCTGATATTTTCTCAAACTCATATTTATTCTTTACGAAAAAGCGCAGATAGCGGCCTTTCACCCGTGAGGACTTCAGTTCCTTATAAACATTTTCCGGAACGTTCTTGTACAGATAAGTTTGCCCGGAAACATAGGAGATTTTTAAAACCTGTGTTTCCAGATCATAATCCATGTTTTGAATGACGGTTGAAGGCATAACATTGAATCCTGATATCCGCGCTTTCTTCTTCGGAGTGGTTTTCGAATATTCAGCGCCCGTTTAAAGTCAATAACAAAAATGGCGGAGAGTTAACCGGTACCAAGGCATAGCCCGGCTTTTTTCTTTTCCATTTGAACAAAGATGGAAATTATTGCTGATAATCATTAACACGAATGTTCCGATATTGAATTTATAAAAGTCCATACCTTTAAATTACTGCAATGATAACCAATAGCTATTCAACATCTTACTGGACTGTAAAAAATCCATACGATGTACTTTATTGATGAAGAAGGCCGGCTTCAATTTGACGATTATAACGGTCATCTTTCTTTCCAAAGATCCTGTAATTTTTATCCTCTATTTAGATGATCGATTAGTTAGAACCGCATTTAAGCAGTTTGATATCTTCACATATCTTCATCGCCCGGCAAATAAGATTCATATCTTTAGCCAATGAGCCACGATGCTTTCTTCCAAAAAATAAAAACTTACGCTGAACTCTCACCTCGGGCCGAAGCGGCATGGGCGGCTTTACTCCGCGAAAATACTTACAACAAGGGCGATTATTTTGTTACCGAGGGCCAGGTACCTAAAAAGGTGGCTTTTGTTGTAAATGGATTAATGTATCAATACTACGCTGCCGAAAACGGTGACATGGTGGTTAAATATTTCTTCCCCGAAAACCGGATTGCCGGTTCCATGACAGCAACGCTCACACAGTCGGCGGGTAATTTTACCATAAAAGCCCTTGAGGATACCGATGTGCTCGAATACAATTTTATGGAATTTAAGAAACTCGTTACCATTTATCCCGATATTGCCGCTTTTTATATCCGCTACATGGAACAGCATTGGATAATTGAAAAGGAACCTTATGAAGTGTCGCTGCGATATGAATCGGCTAAAACCAATTACGATAATTTCCTCCGCAAATATCCTGGTTTAGTGAAAAGGCTAAAGAAACAGCACATTGCCGCCTACCTCGGCATTACCCCAACGCAGCTAAGCCGGATATTTTTTGCGAATAAGTAAAGATTTTTCGCTTTTCTCAACATATGTAAATTTTTTGAAAAAACAGTTACCGCAACTTTGTGCCATCAATAACAATTAAAAAATTTAAAATCATGGCAACAAAAATTTTCATCAACCTGCCTGTTAAAGACCTGGAGCGGTCAAAGGCATTTTTCAGCGGTCTTGGTTACAGTTTTAATCCACAATTTACCGACGACAAGGCGGCCTGCATGATGGTAAGCGAGCACATTTATGTAATGATGCTTGTAGAAAGCTATTTTAAAACCTTCACCAAAAAAGAAGTAAGCGACGCACACCTGGCAACTGAAGTATTGCTGGCGCTTGATGCAGCCTCGCGCGAGGAAGTGCAGCAAACCATAACAAAAGCAACCGAACTTGGAGGCTCCATTTATGCCGAACCTCAAGATTACGGATGGATGTACCAGCACAGCTTTGCAGATCCGGATGGACACCAATGGGAAATTGTTTATATGGACGCAGCGAATATGCCCAATTGAGGTTGAGACCGAATCCCCTCTGTGGTTAATTTTGCCACCGAGGGGATTTTGAATTTAGCTTCAAATAACTTATATGGCCAAAATGCTTTATGATAACCTCAACGCTTTGAAGAACAGCTCCCGATAACTATTCCCTATCGGAACTTCCGTAGTTCCGAATTCTATTACATTGCCTTTAATACCGGCGATCTTGTCCATATTAATGATATACGAACGATGTACCCGCATAAATCGTTTAGCCGGCAATCTTTCTTCCAGGATTTTCAGATGCATACCTGCAAGTAGCCGTTTACCG
The DNA here is from genome assembly GCF_049949235.1 of Mucilaginibacter sp. R-33. Lineage (NCBI taxonomy): Bacteria > Pseudomonadati > Bacteroidota > Sphingobacteriia > Sphingobacteriales > Sphingobacteriaceae > Mucilaginibacter > Mucilaginibacter sp. R-33. The sequence goes on along the minus strand of NZ_CP188089.1, from coordinate 1,487,344 downwards.
CTACACAAATAAACAGAGCAAAAGTCACGTTCCGCCTGCACATAACTAATCTCATCAAAATTCACTTTTACAAGGCGGGTATCCTGCCTGAGAAAGATATACGGCGGCGGATCCAATTCAGGTTGATGCGAGACTAACCGCTCCTGCGCCCGCCGCACGGCCTGGTTAAACCGTTCAAAAGTGATGGGCTTCATCAGATAGTCCACAGAATTCAGTTCAAAACCCTCAACAGCATAACTGGAATAAGCAGTGGTAAAAATAACCAGCGGCGGATTAGGTAATGAACGAAAAAATTCTATTCCGGTAATTACGGGCATTTTGATGTCCAGGAAAATCAGGTCGACAGCATGTTGATAAAGCGCCTCGTAAGCTTCACTCGCATTGCGGCAGCTTTTTATCAAAGCAATTTCCGGCAGGCGTTCGATATACGTTTCCAATATACTTCTTGCAATGGGTTCATCGTCAACGATGAGGCAACTCAGTTTTTTCATATCAGATCAATAGATAAGATGGCGTTATAAACACCGTCAGCAAAATTATCTTCATACCAATACTTGCCGGGGTAATACATTTCTAAACGCTTTTTAAGGTTGCCCAACCCTATCCCTCCGTTTTGCTGCATCCGTTCCCGGCGGTCTACTATATTGTCAGATGTAAAACGCAAACGACCGTCAGTGACATCCAGAAAGAAATGAATACGGGCTCCCGGTTCATCAGGAGAAAACTTGAACGCGTTTTCAACCAGTGGCATGAGTAGCAGCGGCGGTATTTCATATGTCTTGGAATCCACAGCAATATCCACTATGACCCCGGTGTCATTCAGGCGTACTTTTTCCAGTTCTATGTAATTTTGTATCAGCTTGATCTCGCTTTGCAAAGGCATAAATGCTTCATTGGATTCATAAAGCATATAGCGCAGCATCTCAGACAAGCGAGCGACCAACCCGGCAGACCGTTCCTGGTTACCTTGCAGTATCAAGCCGTAAATGTTATTCATCGAATTGAATAAGAAGTGGGGATTAAGCTGCGCTTTAAGAAAGTTAAATTCCAGTTCCAGGTTGTCTTTTGCAAGCTGTAAAGCTTTTAGCTGCGATCGCCAGGCGTTAACCGCCAGCTTCAGGCATAACGGAATACTCAGGGTCAGCAAAAGGCCGAATGGTGTACCCAGGCTAAGCAGGCGCTTCAGCACAATGTTAATGAGACCGGATTGTACCAGGGCAAAATATTGTGGCTGATCTTTCTGCAAACTGAGCAAGCAGCCGGAACAGGACCTGAGCAAGGCCTGCTCCGCTACCGCCTCGATCAAGGTGTATCCGCATAACAAACCCAAAAAGGAGAAAGTAAAGTGAAAATATTGCCTCCGCTGCAATAGCTTCCATAGCGGACCTGTCATCAGATAAAATACAGCCGCGATAAGCAAGGTACTGCTTAGGTTCAGCAGGAAAACAATACTAAAAGATAAGCCGCTATAAACGTTGAAGGTAATCAGCGTGAGGTATAGCCTAACTATAAGCAATACAAGCCAGAATAAAAGGTGCACCATTTTGCGGTACCCGGGCCGGGAGGTGTATAGAGCAAAGCTTTGAAACATTGTTATTTAAAGTTGGCTTATCTTTGTCAATTACACAACATAAATCGACAGAGAGGTATTTTAAGGCAACGAGCAGGGTTGTGGGGTAACAAAAGATCAATTTGCCATCGTCATTGAACCGGTCGTTTGTAATAATAATCGATGGCCAAACCGGCAAATAACGCGGCACCGACAAAAACGGACAAGCCTATAACTTCAGATAACGTTTCCCGGCCCGCCGTAATCACCTGGGTAAAGATACCAGCATCACCTTTGCCTCCCCAGCACCACTGTCCCATATTCCACGCTGTATGCAAGCCAAGCGGAATTCCAATTCCCTTACTTTTAAGAGCTGCATAGCCAAATAGTAAGGCCCCGGTTCCTGAACCGATCAACGCCATCCACCAGTTCATTCCTCCCCAGATGTGCTCAAAAACAAACAAGGCGGCAATGAACAATTGTGCAGAGCCTGCTCCAAAGCGGTCGGCAAGACTACGTAAAGCATAAGACCGGAACACGAGTTCTTCGCGGCAGGAGATCAACGTAAAAAGCAGCATATGCAGACCGATAACATGCGGATCAAAGGCATTAAATTGAAGCTTCACATAACCCATGATCATCAGTACGCCCGGTTGCAGGCATGACATCAGCAGCCCGGCGAGAAATCCGGTAATTATACGGCCCGGGCTTCCGTTGTCAGGAACAGTACCTGCTTCGGTTAGCGGTATGGCCCGCAGCCTGCAAAATATGATCACCAATAAAAAGGTAAAAAGCGCGGCGGTTGCCATTGCGATATGTGAGGCATATTTCTCTCCCAAACCTTTAGCCCAAAGATCGGATAAGATAAATACGAATACTGTCAAAACGTAGAACAGTAAAGTTTGCAAGATAACCTTCATGGTGTTAAATGGATTGAGGAGATGAAGTTAAGGGTACCGTGCTTATCCTCATTCTTTGTTTAAGTAACCACAAAACTGCCATTGTACATAAGACAACACCCAAATATGGGCCGATTATGTATAGCGAACTATAATGTTTAGGATCACCAACCACTGTGATGATCGTCCTCCCAGCAGCGCCTGCTGTACGGGGGATCAACGCCTGAGCATAGTTCCATCCCACGTGCAAACCTATTGGCAAAGCTAAATTGCGGGTATATAGATAAGCCATCCCAAACAAAACCGATCCCAACCCTGTCGTCAACATAACCATCAAAATAGTTTGCATGTCCATTGTACTGTTTACGTGCATCAAACCAAAAGGTATCGCTATGATGAGCTGTGCTTTCCAGGATCCGTAGTGACTGTTCAGCGCCTGGAAAGGATATCCGCGAAAAGCAAATTCCTGCACAAACACCGACCACAGGTTTGCCAGAAAGCACATCAGCAGGAACATGATGTCAGGCGACGAGTTGAAATGCCATTGGTCGCCGGTGAGATAAACAGTTATAACCGTCGTGATGATTAACATCAAAATACCGCCCAGGGTTCCGCATAGTAACTGAACCCAATTACTGCTGCACACCGGAATAAAATTTAGCGTCTTTAGTGTTTTCCCTTCTGCCCATAGCAACAGCCAGCTTATTAGCAATGAGACGGCCATATAAAAGGACAGATCATTTAATGCTGGAACAGTGTCTGCGACGAACCTGGCGGCGGTAAGCAAAACAAAATAAAGAAATACTTTTAGCCATGCCGGGAGATTACAAATGATGGTTTTCATGTTTTTTTAGGCAAATAGCATGAAAAGTCATCTATACAGAAAAAATATCGACCAAGTGGTTCTTTTTTTCGGCAAATACTATATTCCTGGCAATCAACGACACCTTGATTTTTTCTGAATTGATTTACCGGCTGGTTATATAGTTTAGTTAAGCAATTTAGCGTAAGTGCTGATAACTGCCGGATCAGTTGTAGCTGTTACACTTTATATGACCGAAATACCTAAGGAATAAGCCCGGAGACTACATTCCCGGGCCTTATTCCTTAAAAACTGTTGCAGACGAATAAACTTACATAACATCAGATCGAACATTCCATAGATCGTTCTTACAAATAACAATTTTATGGCTGCTTTTTATTAACCGTCCACTCAGCCATCTGGAAGTCACGACTGCCATTATTGGTCTTAATGCTTATCCTATAAAATTTATAAGCCACATTGTTATTAAAGTGATATAGGATGCGCTGAAAGCGGTTGGCAAAAACTTCGTTGTTCTTGCTGTGCAGGTTTATCCAGCGTATGCCGTCCTCAGAACCCTGAAGGATCCATCCTTTCGGGTCACGATCGGGTGAGTCATTTGCCGATGTCATGGTATATGCTCCTGCAACGGCAGGTGTTTTAAGCTCATATTTCATCACCAGGTCGCCGGAGAACCCCGATTGGAAAAACTTGGTATTCGGATCGCCGTCAACCACTTTTAATGAACCTTCTTTTGAAGTTGGGCCGCCGCCATTGTCACGCGATACAGTCAATGTACCGCCTATGGTAGCAAAGTAACTTTCACCAACCTTGGTGCGGTCAAAATTAGGGTCGGCAACGTTCAATATTATTTCCCGCGCAGCTGAATATCCCTGTGAATTTCTGGCCGTTAATGTTACGTGATATAAGCCATCAAAGGCATACCTGTGCTTCGGTGCTTTTTCTGCCGACGTGCTATCGTCGCCGAATTGCCACAGAATATCTTTATAATTGATGGATGTACTGGTGAACTGATAGCTTAAAAAATCAACACTATCTGTTCGGGCTACTGTGAAACCTGCGATGGGTTTGGGCTCATCCGGTTCGGGTTGGGGCACGGGCTTATCTTTTTTACACCCGGCAAACAACAGGGCTACTGTTGAAAATACCGATATAATATGCAATGTTTTTTTCATGTCCTTAATTTTCATTGATTAATTAGCGTATCTGGCTTAAGGAGCGGGGAATAATTGGCTTTGTGGTACTATTCTTCTACCGTTGATGCCGGCCGACGGAACTTCAAAAGTTAAACGGGCGCGCTGGCCACCCACGTTTTCGCGATGGTCGGCTTCTATTTTGTAGCGTTTACCGCGTTCTAAGAAGATTTTAGCAGTACGACTATCCTGATCCCACTTGGTAGTAAAATCATTAATAATGGCTTTGCCATCTATATATAATCTTGATCCGTCGTCCCATTCGTTCTGCCAGAACACGTACTCACCCCGAACAGGTGCAAGGAACTCGCCAGTCCACCTGGTAGAGAAATTATCATGACTTATACCTGGTATTGCAGCCTGCCAAACCTCGTCTTTAGGCCAATCAATAGTTGGTTCTATTTGTACCAGATCGGGCTTCCTGCCGTCAAAATCAAGCAATTGGTTGTTTGAAAAGTATTCCGCTTTTAAGCCCGTTCCGTTTCCGGTTATGTAAGAGTTATTATCAAGATTAACCTCTGGCTGTACCAAAACGATCAACTTGCTTTTTGTTGGATGCAGTATATGTTTTGACGGATTAACCAAACTCACCACAAAGCCAAAACGTTTATTGGCAACTATATTGGCATCAAAAACAGGCCAGCCTATTGATAAACGTACCACCCCTGTACTTGCGTTGGATTTTACCCTAATCAGGGTATCAATAGAAAATTGATCGGGGTTAAGCGCGATGGTGTTATCAGGTAATATTTTCTTGCTTACCAAATCGGCAATAGTGTCCATATTCAATTTCACATGAACATTAAACGCACCGGCCGGTACACCTGCCAGGTTTACGGTTAACGGAATAGTGATACCTGCAGGCGACGTAGTGTAGTTTTTTTGATAGTCGACATCCATAATGCCACCGCCATTTAAAAGCGACACATAATGAATATCACTTTCTTTAATAAGCTTTTTGGTATCAAGCACCACCAGGATATTTGATTGCGATCCTTTGATCTGGTTGCCTTTACCCGGATTCGTAAGCTTAAATGCAAAAGCTATATTTTTGCCATAGTTAGCTTCTATGGCCGATAACCTGACGCTGGCAACGGCAGTTGCGGTATCTGACCCGAATGCTACGTTGATTACGCCGGGATAATCAATTGCACCCGCAGGTAATACTACCGTGTTTTTAAGTGTGCCATTTGCTATCAGTTTGGTTACCGTATCATTATTAAATGCTATACCTACCTGAAATGCTTTAGTAGCCGGGCCCGATAAGGATATTTTAAATGGCACTTTAACTATCTCGTTACCGGTAATTGCATCACCTGTATTGGCTCCCGCACCGGAAACATTTCTGTCGGTATTTTGAATTGGCTTCAAATCATCAAGATCATTTTGCTTGCAGGCTACCGCTATCAGGGCAATTAACCCGATAAACAAGATATATCTGTATTTTTTCATCATCAAATATTTTAGTTTGTAATGGTTAAATTTACTGATCAAGCCACACGCGGCCATCAAGCCCCCAGGCCTGCCTGTTAGGTATTCTGAACCAGTTTATTATTTGTGCAGGGATATCTGCCGTTTGCGGAACAAATATGGCAAGTGCTCCAGCCGGCGGCGGACAGATCAGATCATTGAAATCTTCCCATTGGTAGTTACCTTTTAACTGGAAGTCGCGGGCCTGCGGGCCAACATCCCGGATCTTATCGCCCTGACCATCCGTAGCCGGCCAGTAGGCGGCCAAAAAGGTGTAATAAGGGTGTCCTTCGTCAATCGATGTTTCACAGGCGTAATTTCCAATCGCGGCGTCCGGTACATCGACTTTAAAAAACCTGATGTCGGTTACATACACATCAGGGGTACCATGCCCGTTACCGTTTAAATAGCCCAATTTCAACGGGCTGTGGTTGCTTAAACTTCCGGATGCAGTTATCTCCAGTTCATTATTGAAAACTCCGTCGGTATAGGTTCTGATGTATCGCTTGCCTGCGCGTATCTCACATTTAACAGAAAGGTTTTGCCATCTGCCTTTTTGAAGGTCGCCGCCACGGCATTGATGATAATCACCATCCTTAGTGCCCCGGTATTCGAAATACCAGTAGGCGTCTTCGAGGTAAATTACCCAGCCAACTCCCGGGTGACCTGCTGACCACTCCGGTCTTTTACCCAGGATACTTGGCCAAAAGAATTTATCCTCGTTTTTTTTAACCTTTAGCTCTATGGTGAACTTGGTAGTATCATCGATGTTAAAGATATCAGCTGTATCAATTTCTGCTCTGATACCAGTATCCCTCAAACGTACTGTGCGCCCCAAATACCTGTTGCCGGTAAATGGTTTGCCTATCACCCTTTGTTTATATTTTGGATTGTAATAGATAGTAAAGGTATTGGCGGCGGTGTTGCTGAAAACTGTATTATCGTTCTCGTTAGCCGGGATATTAAACTTTCCGCCACCACTTGAAGCAATCACTACCAGCCAATCTTCATTGGCATAATTTTTCCTTTTTTTCAGGGCATCAACAATCTCACCTACATATCCGTCAAATTTTTCGATAGAAGCTTTATACTGCGGCTTCGAATTATCGAACCCATATTTGGCGCCAGCCTCTTTGATATCATTAAAATGGCCGAGTATCAATTGCGCCGTGTCGGTGTTCAGGTCATTAACTACAGCCGTTTTAATTTGCTCATCAGTATTATACAACTCGCTCACCGCTGCACCCTGCGTTAGCTTATTTTTAAAAATAGCCGAAGAAGAAAAAGAAACGATTTTGGCATTTGGCTTTTCTTCTTTTATCCTTTCAAAAAACACAGGATAAGTTGCCAGGTTGTTGCCGGCAAAATCATCCGATAAGATCTTGTGCTTTTCTTTTTTTACACCAGTTAGCATATTGGCCCAGTTGCTTACATCTCGGGTCGAATCCGGATCGCTCAATGCAACCCAGCTGTAAATTGAACTGGGCAGTAATGCTTTAATATTAGGCACATTGGCGCTATTTACTGATGAGCCCCGTGCCCCGTCAACAATCAGATACAAAACCTTACGTTCGCCGGATGTTGCTTTGGCTGTATCAGTATAATTTTTATCAGGCAGCGTGCGCACAAAATCTTTATTACATGATATTGTAGCAACAGCCAATGCACAAATAATTGAAAAAATGATCTGTTTGTATTTTTTCCTGCTCTGCATTTCTTTATAGATTATAAGTTCTATTAAAATTTTATTCAATGGTTACGCGTATGATATTGCTAACCTGAGTATTATCAAAACGGTCAAAACCACCAATCAGCAATAGCGCCCGCTTGCCATCAGTCGATTTGGTTTCAATGATATCAGACAATGTACCTGAAAATGGTCCGGTGGTATTGTAGTTTCCGGCAAGTTCACCTTTGGTATTCAATACCATGAAACCATTGCGGGTAACGTTAGCATATTTTTTAAAACTGCCGCTAACCACTATCAACCCATCATTAAGCTGACGGGCAAAACCAGGGTAGCCACCTTCAAATGTTTTAGCTACAAACGTTTGATCAAGAGAACCATCAAGATTAACTAACGCTATACTGATAGCAGGCTTGCCATCATATGTTCTGAATATTCCTGTTATCAGATATTTTTTGGTTACAGGGTTGTATGTTAAGGACGAGATACTATTATCAGTACCTGTACCGGTTTTAAATGAGTCGTCGATGCTTCCATTGGCACTTAAGCGAATTAAACGGCCTGCAGGTTTTTGATCAAACGTGGTAAAACTTCCAAACAGCACCAGTTTTTCCAGCTGATCAGCGTCGGTATGCATGTACGAGTCAACAGGACCATTTGCCGAAGGCAGGCCTTTGTTTGTCGCTATGTTAAAACGATAGGTTTTGTCCAGTGTCCCATCAGGGTTAAAACGGGCTATTTGCCGTATCTCCGTACTGTCAAGAATCACAGTGTCGCGGGTGAAATCATGATTATGTTCGGTATAAACCCGTCTTACATAATATCTGAAGCTCCCGGTTGCCAGTATTTTGTTCTGATGCTTGTATATTTTAGATATATAGTCGTTAGTACCGCCATTAAACCGGGGAAAGTATTTGGTTGTATCTGTTTGGGATAGGCGCCTGTAGGTTTTAACGCCAATGGTATCAATACTGCCATCAACATTTAAAGTGGTAATATTACTGATGTTTTCTGTGCGCTGATTGTAGCCGCTAAAACCTCCGGCTATGACATATTTTCCGCCGAGTTCTATTACTCTCGATAATGATCCGTTTGCTGCCTTACCTGTCCGGAAAGTTCGGTCAAACTCGCCATCAGCCGATGTTCTTACAATACGGTTAAGCGGGGTGATAATCCCTTTATTATCATAATTGGTAAACCAGCCCAATACCAGATTTCGGCCATCAGCAAGTGGATAAACCTGGTTTACAAAATTATTTGCTCCGGCTGTGGCCCTGAATGAAGGATCGATGCTGATTAGTCCTGACACCTTAAATACCGGCCCGAGCACTAACTGATCGTCAATAGCTATTGACGTAATACCCGTGCTTCCAAAAGGGGGCACCTTCACCTTAATAGTTGATTCTGTTACTTCGGTAACCTGGCCTGGTTCGCCGTTGAACATGAACTTTATTTTATCCTTATAAGGGATTAGTCCGGTGGCTTTAAATGTCACCTCGGTACCCACCGCTCCATTTGCCGGTGCAGGTATTGCATCGCGGCTAAGGGTGACGCCCAATGGCGGCTTTCCATCCCCATAGGGATCGGAATAAATTGTTTTATCCTTTTTGCAAGCTTCTGTTATGAGCACCAGCAGGATAAAGGTGATAATGTATTTAAATCTTCTCATATTCAATTTATTACCATTGAAATAATAGGGTTACTTATGTTTTACTCCGAAGGATGAAGACCTGCGAAATATATTTCCTCATAAAAATCATACTGGTTAAACCCAAAATAGGCTCCGTTATACTGTAGCGTATGTACTATCCCGTTCTTGGGTTTAATATCCGATGAGGAGACATTATTGCGAAAAACCACGTTTTGCGCATTATTAATGTCATATATGTAACTGATTACCAGTGTGCGCGGACCAATATATTTGATATTATTGGCGTCGCCATATACTACACCTATGTTCACCACGTCACCGCTGTAGGAATAGTAAAGCGCTCCCGGATACTGATTTTGCAGATTGATATCTATTTGCGGATAATCTTTAAGCCGGTTGATTCCCTTGAACATATACCGTTGCAGATATTTTTTCCATATGGCAGAATCGATATCCGATAGTTTTTTCACAGTATCACGACCGGCATCAAACAAAAATTTATTTAAAGAGCCCCTAATTTTATTGTTACCTATAGTTCTTTTAATAACGTCATCGTCGGGCGCAAAAAAGGTAAAGTCACTTTTGCGGAATGTTTCTTCCATACCGGCCAGTTTTACAATCTGGGCAATGGTATCAAATGGTATTGCTTTATCCTGCAGGTATTGAAGCATATCGGCAGGGTAATCAGCTTGAGCTTTACCTCCGTCTTTATAATACTCATCGCGTTTACAGCCGGTAAGCACCAATAAAAACCCGATTAAAACAATAATTATATTTTTCATATTTCTTATCATTACTTTTTAGAAATAGGTTAATTACCTCCGTTAACCCAGTACATGTTTAATGACATAAATGGGTTATTGGCCAACGCGCTACTGCTGATTGGCCATGTCCAGGCACCGCGGTTAAATTTGTCCAGCGTCAATACGTTATATGACCACTCGCTGTTCATAATCCTGCGGGTGCGCACCAGGTCAAAGTAATGGTGCCCCTCGCCCATCAGTTCCCGCGATCTTTCCAGGAAAATAAAATCTTTAAGATCCTGCCCGCCGCCACCGACATAACGCGAAGCTTCGGCCCTGTCCCTCACCTTATTCAGCAGGGCAATAGCCTGATCATCCTGGCCCAGTTCGGCCAGGGCTTCTGCGCAGAGTAGTATTTCACCTGCATATCTGAATATCATAAAGGTGTTGTCAGGATTGGCGTCCTCCTCGCCGGTTGCAAATGAGTTTTGAGCAAATTTCAGCATCATGAACTTTCCGTTATCGGCGTAGATGTCTGAGTTAAACCAGATTGTAGCGCGCTTGTCAGACGTACCTGAGTATAGTTTTTGCATATACTCGGCCCTGAAATAGGCGAAGCTTATACGGTGCGTATATTCGGGCCTTTTATATGGATAATGCAGAAACATATCGCCAATAGGGGCAACATTGGTGTTCTGATCGCCATAGTTTATACTGCGATAAAACTCAAACAAACTCTCGTCCGACCGGCCTTTGATAACCGTAGCCCATTCATTGATGGGCAGCAGCCTGTAAGCATTGCTCTTAATTAATTCCTGCCCAAGGTCTGCAGTTTCCTGGTAGTACTTGGTTGCATTGGGTTTGTCGAAACCGGCATTCCACATGTTCATGTTCATGATAAGCGCGATAACGCTGCCCCGGCTTGCACGTACCCCTTTTAAAGCAGGATCAGAATAAGTCCAAGGCAGGCCGTCCTTATATTTTTTAAGGTCGGCAATGCTCTTGTTTAAAACAGACACCATGTTTTCGCGCGGTAAAGCTGTTGAATGATAAGCATCGGTATAATAAGGTACGTCGCCATACAGCCTTACCATAAAGAAGTATGCAAGCCCGCGTATAAAAGCAGCTTCGCCCTCAAACTGCTTTTTTTCGCTGTCTGATACGCCGGGTATACCTGCTTCCAATTTCGAAATGAGGATGCTGGCACTTTGTATTACCTGGTAATAACCTGTCCAGTCAGTAATGCGATAAAAATTGTAAAAATTCCAGGGCGGGTTGCCGTTGATAAGTCCAAGCAGGTCATTCCGGCCTAACACCTCTACATATGCACGTGCCGGCCCGTTATCTGCCTGAGGTTCAGACAAAACCTCTCCCGAACGATATTCGCCCGTAGCGCCAATAAAATGCGTTTCGTTGATCTTGCCAAAAAATGTTCTTGACATATCATAAATATTGGCCACAACGTCATCTTTCGATTGATAAAAGTTATTCCCTGTTAATTTATCAATGGGTTGTACGTTCAGAAACTTTTTACAGGCTGGTAAACACAAGCTTGCTGCCGCTGCTAAAATGTATATAACACTTCTTTTCATGATCTTGAGTTTTATTTACTTGTATTGAGTTCAATATTTAAACCTAAGTTGTAAGTGCGCGGTACCGGGTAGCCGCTTGATATGTCCCTCCCCAGCGATGTTACGTTTTCGGGGTTAGGGCCATTATATCCCGAAAATGTGATCAGGTTGTTGGTTGAGAAATAAACCCTAACGTTATTGAACCCAAACCTTCGTACAAACTTTCGGTCGAACATGTAGGATAGTGTAACCGTGTTGATCTTCAGGTATGATCCTTCTTCCTGCCACAAATTTTGATCGGAACGAAGTGGCCTTATCTGGTTGAACCTCGAAAACGAATAAGGGTTAGGATACTTGGATTGATCTCCCGGTTTTCGCCATATATCCAAATCGTCCAATGGAACTGCTGCCAGCAGGGCATAAGGGTCTTTCATGATCGACAACCTGTCTGATAACGCGTTATTTAATATTGTTCTCTTGGCGGTGTAGGAAGCATAAATATTTAATCCAAAATTTTTATAGATAATATTTGTCGATATACCACCGGTAATTAAAGGTTGTGAGTTACCGGTTATTTCATAATCCCGGTCATCAAGTATATAATCGCCGTTAACATCTTTAAACCTCGGGTCGCCGCCCTTGAAAGCGAGGCCACTGGTTTGATATTTTTTACCGGTTACAGGGTCTACCGGTACATCAGCATCCGTTGAATAAACACCCTGGTTAATCAGCAGGTAGTTTGACAATGTATTTTTACCTACCCTGAAAACAATGTGCTGATAGTTATTATAATCAAATTTGATGTATTGTCCGTTGTATTCGGCAGGTAGCCTCAACAGGTAATCGCGGTTAATAGCGCCGTTAAATGACACTGTCCAGTTAAAATCCTTAGCGGTTAAAGGCCTGAATGTTACCATTAGCTCATATCCATAGTCGGCAATGGATACATCATTACTTGACTTTTTCTGGAAACCTGTACTATTGGGTAAAAACCTGTCAAAAAGTAAATTATCAACCTTTTTGTAATAAGTGTCAAAAGTCAGGTCAACTTTACCCTGCAAAATCGTCATATCAAATCCAAGGTTGTACTGCGTAGTTGTAGTAGGCTTTAATGCCGGGTTAGGCACAAATTCATAATTAATACCGATGGTTGGATTATTGTTGAAATTGCCATTCAGGTTATATAAGCCGTAAATACTTTGCAAACTGCCTGTGGGTACGATATTTTGTCCCCAGGTTAACCTTAAACCTCCTGAAGTGAGCCAATCCCAGTTTTTAAACCAGTTTTCCTTGTAGTAATTCCACCTGAAACCGGCTGCGGGGTTTTTGGAATACGGATTCTCTAAGCCGTTTGAGGATGTACCATCTAACCGGTATGATAACTCCAGTACATACTTCTTTTTATAATCGTAGTTAAAGGAGCCTGCAAATGAGGCGATGGTGGCATTTTTAAAGTTTGACAATACGCCTCCGCCTCTTGAATTATATGGGTCTGACCCTACCGGCCCCTGCAATTGATCATTAGGTATACGGCTTTGCCTGATGATACCGCTTTGGCCGCCTTGTTTATATATTTCATTAAAAGTATTAATGAATATTGTATGGTCGGCACCAAATGTTTTGGCGTAAGTAAGCGCGTTACGGTTGTATAGTGTGAAATTACGCCCTTCATAATCGTACACCTGAGCAAACTGGGCATTTGCAGCTGCCGGTGTAAACGTTGATTCGGCATCTGAGGTATAATCGTAACTAATACTTGAGGATAGGGCCAACCCTGGAATAAACTCGTAACGACCATCTACATTGGTACGGATATTTCTGGTGCTGTTACTGTTTTGAGTTTGCAGGGCCGATGTAACGCCATCAGGTGAAAGATAAAATGAAGGAGGCGGCAACAGTGTAGAAGCCTGCCCATTTTGGGCCACACCTTGTTGCAGCAAACCAACTCCGTTGCCCTTAGCCTGGCTTCCCAATGAACCGAATAATGAGCCAAAGAACCTAAATTTATCGTTCGGCTTAAACTCCATGTTCATATTCAGGTTATACCTATCAAAACCGGTGTTTTTGATTACGCCTTTTTCCGAATAAAGCCCCATGTTCACTTTGTAGTTAAAGCGGTCGTTGCCTCCGTCTAAGGCTACGTTATGGCTTTGGTTATGTGTTGTGCCATAAAAAATGGACTGCCAGTTGGTTGAGTTATTCCAATACGCATTTAAGCTATCAGCCAGGAAACCAGTTTGCCCCAATCTCCTCAGCTCGTCAATAATTGTTGCATTGGATAATATTTGCTGGATTTTTGCCCGGCGTTCGGAATTACCACCCAGTGTTGCACGCAGCTGTGGGGTGGCATTAACGAAGAAATTGCCGGTGTACCTTACCCTGGGTACTTTAGAGTTTCCACGCTTAGTGGTTATAATGATTACGCCATAGGCTCCTCTTGATCCATACATGGACGTTGCCTGTGCATCCTTCATGACCTGTATACTCTGGATATCCTCTACGGGTATCAATGATAAAGGGCTAACGCCCGGCCCCTGGGTTTGAAAACCGAACTCAGCCGCCTTATCTGCGTCTAATGGCACCCCGTCAATAATATACAGGGGAGATGTAGGTTGCAGGAACGATTCACTGCCACTGCCCGATACACTCAGGGTTGATAAACCACGCACCTGAACCGAGCCCCTGAAACCTGGTGCACCCGTATTGTTCTGAACGTTTAAACCGGCTACTTTTCCCTGCAGCAGGTTTTCAACGTTTGATGCCGGCACATCCTGGATGTCCTTTTGGGTTAGGGTAACCGCAGCGCCTGGTGATGACTCTTTATTCCTGTTCTGGTAAGCCACAATAATTACTTCATTAAGGCCCTTTTTATCTTCAGTCAGCGTTACAGTTATGTTTTTTTGCCCGGGTTCAAGTTTTACTTTTTCCGTAACAAAACCTACAAACGTAAAAGTAAGTGTGCTGTTAGCTGGCACAGAAACCGTAAACCTTCCCTTATAATCAGTTTGTATCAGGCCTTTACTGCCCATATATATATTTACACCGGGTAAAATTTTATTGGTAGCTTTTTCAACCACCGTACCGGTAACCGTTATATTTTGTGCTTGTGCATAAACATCTGCACAGAATAAGATCGTGCAAACAGCAAGCACTATATAAAATAGTATGTGTTTTCTCATGGTGATAAGTTTTAATTCGGTTATTCGTCTTCAAACTTTGGATTATCCTTCAAAAAATGGAACACTATCTCCCAGTCGCCTTTTTTGTATATAGCGAAATCTATCCCCAAACTTGCCACTACCCTGCTGCCGCCAAAACCAATTCGCGAATATTTAAATTCGGCATGGTCCCTGGTTCCTCCTGGGGCATATACAGTTGGTATTTCCACTAAAGGAATAGGATATGCAACATCGTATTGTACATATGTTGCAGTTTTTTGCATGTTAAACCCGTGCACTATTTTATCCCAGGTAGTTTCGTTAAACAGGGCCGGATTCATCTCTACTGAGTCTTTGTTCAAAAACTTGAACCTTAACGAATTTCCCGTACCGCCGGTAAACGGGCGGATATAAACCACCACATCCTTTTTATCGTCATTACTCTGCAGCGGAATATCGGTTACCTGGCCTATTACTCCGTTTAAAAATGGCCTGATGTAGTTTCGGCTGGTCGGATTATAAGGCGTTTTAGGATGAGGCGCAGGCAGGCCGGAGTAAATGTTAAAATCATCAGAAGGCTCATAAGGGCGCTCGCGGAATGGGCGTACCTGCAGGTCGCGAATTATGGTACTACCACCCGTGTTGGTTATCTTAACATCGAAATAACGCGTATCCTGCGGAAAATTGGTACTATCAGACGGTCTGGGCTTGATCAGGTCATTATTAGAAGATGCCCACATAATGAACTCGCCCGATGAGCGCACTTCAAATAAAGGGTGTTCCTCCACCTTGCGTTTTGCCTCTATCTCGGCCAGGCTCTTTTCAAGGCCGTTGTATGGGGCTGTCCATACATAGGTTGGCCTTTTTTGAAAAAGGTCGGTTACCGGTTTACCGTCACCAAAACGTGCGTTAATGATCTCGAACTTTAGGGGCTGGGTTGAATTATCTCCGTTAAACCCGCCCATTAAAGTAGTACGCCCTAAAATCGGTTCGAAAATTTTGTTGCTGTAGTTAATATTCGAACTCAGATAATCTTTTTCATCCGGAACTCCATACATCTTTTTACAGCTACTCAGCACGGCTGCAGCAAACAGCAGAGCTACAGATCCCATTTTTATGAATGTTTGCATTTCTCTTCGTTTTTTTATTGCATTGAGGTTTTGATCTTCCATAGCTTACTTCACTTTATTGATAGTCCACTCGGCCAGTTGGAAAAGACCTCCGTCGCGCAGCTCGGTAATATCTACCCGGTAAAATTTATAAGCCGTGGTGTTGGGGCATCTGAAAACTTTTGTCTGGTATCGTTCTTCGAAAAAGAAGTTGCTTCTACGGTCTAACTCAGTCCAGGTTTTGCCATCATTTGAGCCCTCGTAGGTCCATGCTCTGGGGTCGCGTTCCTGGGCATCATTGGCAGATGTAAGCGTGTAAACCCCTGATACGGCAGGCTCATTTAGCTCAAACTGCATCCACAGGCGTCCCTGAAGTTCAGTCAGGAACTTGGTATGGTCATCGCCGTCAATTACTTTTTTAGAGCCTTCGCCATTATCCGGACCGCCACCGTTATCTCTCAAAACGGTAAGCTTGCCGCCTATCAGGGTCATCAGGTTTGGCGGTGGCGGAACAAAGGTTAATCGGGATACAAATTCATCAAAACCGAAAATGTGATCGGGACTTACAACATGGACAATACCATTTTTGGTACTGATATTATTGGAGCCGGTAGTAGTAGTTGACCAGTTTCTGATAAACTTGCTGCGCTTGGTATTGCTAAATTCAATGATGTCGGGGCCGCCACCGGTAAGTCCGGAAGCTGATATTTTGGAAACCTTGCCATGCATAGGATATCCAAAACGTACGCTGGAAAGATCGAGTCCGTCCTGCAGCAGCAGTGAATCAGTTGTACGTTTACCCCTGATAATATAATATGAAACCATGGTGTCCAACTGCACGCCATCAATTTTTGCCAAAAACAGTGGATCTTTATCGCTTTGCCTTCTTAATGTATTCAGGTTATTAATTGCCAGCTGAAAACTTGGATTGGTAACCGCAAAAAGGGTAACATTGCTGTCCATGAGCGTTTGCTGAAGTCCCATCCTGTTGACTACCGCCAGCAATGAATCATACACACCAGGCTTGCTTTTCAAATACTCATAAGTATTACCCGCAAATTTTGAGTTGGTGCCTGTAGCGTCATGGTAACCGCCATCCTTTTTGCAGGCAGTTTGCAACAGGGCTGCAATCAACACCGGCGCTAAGGCACTCATATATTTTTTTAACTTTTTCATATATGGTCAGTTTATTTCCAGAAAGGGTTTTGGGTTAACAGGTTATTTTGAGCGATGAGCTTACGCGAAACAGGCCAGTAGATCCCCTGCGAATTGATGAGTTTCATGAATGCCGGGTTGTTTTGCTTGATTTTATTATAGCGTACCAGGTCATACCAGCGATGTCCCTCTCCCATCAATTCGCGATGGCGCTCCTTAAATATCAAATCAATAATGTCCTGGTCGCTGTCTATCGTAAGATCTCCCATCCCCCGGCGGGTCATGATATTAAAAACTTCATTTTCAGCCCCATTCACATCCCCTAAAACAGCCAATGCCTCGGCCCGGAGTAATACGATATCCTCTATCCTTGTAAAGATCAAAGCACTGGTGAAGTATCGGAAGTTAGGATCAGAAACGCCTCCCAGTATCACTTTTATTTTACTAAAAATGGGGTACTTGCCATTGATATTGGTGAAATACCTTTCGGTACGGGGCTGGCCAAGCGTATCTATACTAAAGCGCTCATCCTTTGGCAAGTCAAATATTTTCAGGATAGTATCTTTAGGCATGTAGATATCCGGCACTTTTTTATTCACCACGGGTTCGGCCAGGGTTAACTCTTCCAGATGGCCTGTTACCGACCCGTCAATATGCCCCCAGTCAGAGTTAAAACCAAACATCTGGCTGGTGTTTTTATTGAAAAAGAACCCATTTGATTTGGTCAGATCTTCAGTGCTTTGAAAATTGATGCCGCTTTTACCATAATTATCTTCAACAAACTTGGTATAGGTAGCTACATCGGTATAATTACCTTGCCAGGCCGCCAAATGAGCCAGGACCGCATAAGCTGAGTTCTTTGTAGCTAAAGCACCTCCCCAGCGGGTAGCATCTTCATTATAATAATTGCCGGGCTGCTGCACATCGTTGTTACTGTATACAAATGGCAGATCAGCTGCAGCTTTAAGCATTTCCTGCTGCGCCCATACTAATATTTTGCTGCCGCTTTCGCGGGGCTGATTTTCAAACTTGCCATCGTGGGATGAGGTAATGAATGGTACATCTCCCCAAATCCTTACCATATAGAAGTAGGTAAAGGCCCTTAAAAAACGCACCTGGGCAACATCAACTATCAAATAATTTTCTGTGTAGCGCTTGTCGGCGGCTTTTACATCGCCAATACGTTCAAGGAAAATATTCGCAGCATTAATTATGGCGTAAAATCTCGTCCAGTCGCTCAAGGCCTCAACAGTTGGATATGAGGCATTGAGCTGATTACTTGCAATTGCTTTCAGGTCCTGCCGGTTCGGGCTAATAAATTCGCCTGTACGTACATCGCCATAAAGCCAGTGACCATCGTTGTCAGATAAGGCTGCACGGGTAAGTGCATACACTCCTAATAAGCTGGCACGTGCATCTTCAAGCTTATTCCACATGTTTTTTTCGCCCACAACCCTTGTTGAATCAATATCCAGTGTTTTATTGCAGCTTGTTATTGCCGCAGTAAACAGGATCAGGACGATACATAATGTCTTTTTCATTTTTACAACATGATTTTTGTGATCGTTTTTCATATCATAATTCCATTTTTACACCCAGGGTATATGTTCGTGGTATAGGCAGGCCATAACCGGTATCATAGCCATCATAATTCACTAATTCAGGGTCCTGACCGGTATACGGGGTTATGGTGAACACATTATTTGCCGTGGCATATACATAAAACCTGGTTAGCTTGATTTTCTTTAAGCGCATTGCTTTGGTTAGGTCATATCCAATGGAAACGGTTCTTAATTTCAGGAATGAAGCATTTTCAAGAAAAAGGTCCTGATCAACACGATATGGGATAACGGTACTCCATGGATTATACAGTGGGTATTTGCCGTAGTCTCCGCGTTTTTCCCAAAATGTGATCTCTTTAACAGAGTTTACATCACTGTTACCTTCCCGGTTAATAAAATCAAACCGGTTGGCCATTTCCTGGTGTATAAGGTCGCGCCCTAGGTTGAAATAGAGATTGACATTTAAATTCCAGTTGCCGTATCTGAAATTATTATCATAACCACCTGAAATTTTTGGTAAAGAATGTCCCTTTAATACCTTATCGTTATTATCAATTACGTTGTCGCCATTGATATCGCGCCATTTGGGATCGCCGGCATGCAGGGCGATGCCATTGTACTTAAGTGGCTGCCCATTTACAACGGGTATTTCGCTTTCTGCTTTATAAATACCATCATTTACCAGTAACCAATACTGATCAACCGGGCTTCCTACCTTTAAAAGCCTGTTATTAACAATAATCTGGTTTAAGCCCCTTGGCAACGCTTTTAGCTTATTGACATTATGATTTAGATTTAAGGAGGATGTCCATCCAAATTTGCTGTTACGGATGATGTTGGCTGATACAGATACATCAATACCGGTATTATTTACAGCCATACCGCTCTCGATAGACTGTTTATAGCCGTACTCGGCAAAAGCAGGGATGCCTATCAGCAAATTCTTTTCCTGTTTCAGGTACCAATCAACCGAAAGGTGCAGGCGGTTATTAAGGAAACCGGCATCTGTGCCAATATTAAGTTGATTGGAGTATGACCAGGGTATTCCGTAACCGATCCAACCGGTAGAATAAGGCCTGGTAAGCACACCAAACGCATTATAGCCAGGCACGGTTAAGTTACCGGTATACCCTACCGATGCTGTATATTGAGGACCCTGTGCATAATTATCAAAAGCATTGAGGCGACCGATCCTACCCGCGCTTGCACGTAAAATAAGATCGTTTATAATAGTACTATTGCTCAGCACCTCTTTTTTGATATTCCAGGCCGCAGATAATACCGGCGAATAGAACCAACGGCTGGTAGGTTGAGCGTTTGATGATCCATCTGCGCGTACTGTTGCCGAGAGGAAGTATTTTTCTTTGAATGAATAATCGGTCTTGGCATAAAACGAAACCAGGTTATGCTTGATCTTATCCAGAAAACGGAATGTTAACTCGCGCGGAAAGGCTGTTGGGTTGAGATAATTACCGTTGTCAGATCCGTCTGGGTTTTTTGGGTTCGAATCCAGCAGATCTATCTTAATATAGTCATTTACACCTTTGTAGGCATAGGCGTTGCTATATTTATAAATGTCCCATTGGGTTGATTGACCAAGCTCAAAATGGAAATCGTTTACTTTATTTACTGTCAGATCATAGGTTGCCCTGTTATCTGCCATTATCCTTTGGCTAAAACCAAAGTAATTGGAAGCATAGCTGTTGCCCTGCAAAAGGGTACGCGCATAAAATACATCGCGGTAGCCTTCATTATAATCTAAATTGAAGGTGGTTACGAATTTAAATTTCCCGAGATTGATGCCTATTTTGGCATAGCCATCAACAATATTTGTTTTGTTGTTATCAAAGCCTTTTTTGTATTGCGCCAGGTAATCGGCATAATACTCTTTGTTTGGTGGTAGCGGGGCGCTCAGATCGGGGAAATAATTGATCTGGGCAAATCTGTCGCGGAGGTATTTGTTTCGTTGCCTGTCGAGCCGGTTGGCATTTACCATGGCCGAAAAGAGAAGCCATTTAAGGGGCTTCATGTTGATGTTGAACATTGCGCTATAACGGTTTAGCACTGTTCCATCAGCAATGCCATTATTCTTCAGATCACCCAACGAGAAACGGAAGTTTGCACGATCCGTACCGCCGGAAATTCCGAAGTTTATTCCATAAACAGCTGCATTGCGGTAATAAAGGTCGCTCCAGTCAGATTTTCCGCTATATACATTATTTAAGGAATCGCTTAGATAAATCGGGTAGTTCTCATCGTCCGAATACCTGCCATTGGTAGTATAAAGGTCATAAAAGCGCTGCCGGAAAGCATTTTCATATTTGCCGTTTATGGTAGTAACACGCGGGCGCTGTGCCAAACCTATATACGAATCAAAAGTGATGCTTTTGGCTGCTAAAGGGGTTTTAGAGGTTAAGACTATAACGCCATTAACTGCGCGCGGCCCATAAATGGCCGTGGCCGACAGATCTTTTAATACCTCAACCGAGGCTATATTATTCATGTCGATATCAGCAAATGGGTTGGTGGCTGTTCCCATCCTGTTATAATCATACAGCTGTATATCATATGCAAACGGGTGCTCCGTTACAAGTGGAATACCATCCAGTACAACCAGTGGCTGCGATTGGTAAACATCCCTTGGAGAAAGAAGCGGCATGGGCGCTCCTCTCATAAACATATTTTGAACGGCGCCGGGTTCGCCCGAAGGTTCCTGCACATACAGCCCTGCAAATTGCCCTTTTAAGAGTTGCTGCAGGGACACCGCCGGGAATTTGGATAGATCATAAGGCTTTTTGGTAACACTATCTGCCAGCTTATTATAAAGGGTATGCTTTATAATAATATTCATGCTGTCTTTTAATAATGAATCTTTTGCCGTCGTATCCTTACGGATATAGGTTTTATAAAAAACAGAACGTTTTACTTTGCTTTTTTTACCCTCATTCCCCTTAGCTAAGCCTGTAAGTGCATTTGTGGTTATTGCTGCGAAAACCACAAAGCACAGCCATAAGTATCGCATAATGAATGGATCTTTTAGATTGTAAAATAATTTTTGATTTAACGGGCCATGTGCTTCTATGCCTGCAAACGAGTTATGCAGATGACATGCACCTTTAGATTAAGTAGAATGTAATTCTTTTTCCATAGCGCTGATTTACAAGCGAAAAGAACAGAAATCAAAAATAACCGGCAGGAATATTTTTGACAGCGGTGCATAATTATACACCCCCAGGTTTGCCATTAAAAATGACCATACCCAAGCGTTCTTTTCACTTTTGGTGATTAGGTTAATTAATAAAATTCTTGATACCTAAAATCTCAATAAGAGATTTTTCCGAAGGATCAACCCTGTCAGAGAATAGGCTTCTGAAAGATGTGGTACAGGTAAATCATGTTTTTCATGTCAGTGATATTGGTTAATTTAATGATTACAAAAATCTCAAAACAAGCAGTTCAGGTAGCTTAAACGATTAAGTAATAAAGTATTTTTCACAATTGGTTTTAACAAATATAATTAAGAAAAACGTTTTACCAAGTAATATCAAAAAAATAATAAACTTTTATTATTTCAAATAGCAACAATCGATACCTATTGAAAAAATGACAAAAAAAGCGACAAAAATTTTAAGTTTTTTTACAATACATCAATAATGCAGCCGGTAAAATCCGGATAAAATGTTAAAAATCATGCTCTAACCAATTTAAAATCAGCCATAAAATGTAAGAATTACATTTTTAGTTAGGTACTGCAACCCGCACTTCATGTTCTTACCCCTGCAATCGGTCTTTTTCTTTCTTTGTTTTCCATATTGTTGTTCACTTTCTGCGAATCAAGTACATCAGGATATAAGCTGCACACCGCTTCCCGGCTTCGCCATCATTCACCTTGAAATATTAAAACGCGGGGGAGATTAGGCCAGACAGACGGACATCCACCGGTAAACGAGTCAAAACCTGTATATATTGATTAGATTAAAAAATTTATAGCTGCAGGGATAGCATGCCGGAAAATTAAATAAAAACCGGGCAAAAGTTAAATTATTGTAATGGGCTTATATCATCTTATTTTGTTACTCTTGCTGGGCCCGAAGGCAAAAAGTACAACCAGCCAAAACCGATTAAGAAAAGAATTGATGAGGCGATAAAAGAGGGGAAGGCTATATCTGTATTTTTTTCCAATGCGTTATTTAGCGCGGTGTATAATAGCCATACCTGGATACTCACATTTAATATCAGGATCATGATCAATGCCAGCATGAGTGTGTTGGTTTTATTAGGATGTGCCTGATTTTGGGCTTCGCGGAAATTACTCATAACTTAATTATACTGTTTGTAAAGGCTAATGACCTTATGATCTGAATTGACGATTCGTTTCCGGATTGTCATTATCAGGTTTGAAATCTTTGACGTATACTTCTTCCCCTTTAATCACTACGGCTAAACGGGGTAACGGCCGGGGCGGAGGGCCGGCAAGCACTTCGCCGGTAAAAGCGTCGAACAAGCCATTATGACAAGGGCATTCAATTTTTCCGCTACCGGGTTTATAAAAAACCGCGCAGGATAAATGGGTACATTTTTGTTCGTAAGCCCTAAATTCATCATTCTCCATGCGAATAAGAATATATGGAATAGTACTGCCATTGATTACGAACGAGCGCGTCCCCCCTACCGGAAGTTCGTGCTTCTTACAAACAAAGTGTTCACCCACGATTTTATCCGGTGGAAAAAAATTAGCTTTTATGGCAACATACCCGCTTCCAACGGCCAACCCACCAGATACGAGGCATAAAAATTTTGCAAAATCACGTCGGCTTACCTGGGTAGATTCAAGCTGATAGACCGGAAAATCTTCTTTCCAGTGATTATCCTTTTTATCTGTGGCCATAAATAATGTCAGTCTATAATTAATGAAGTACTTCCTTTGGGCATCATGATATTTACTTTGGTGCTCACACTTTCTTTTCCGAAAATAAAATTGTTAACAGGCGTACTGTTCGGGCGCATTTTTGCAATTTCTTCCCTTGTACCATAATACAGTGCCTGTGTTGGGCAAACGGTGGCACACATCGGTTTTTTGCCCGCGCTGGTTCTGTCGTAACACATATTACATTTCATCATCAGGTCATAAGCCTCATCTTTTTTAGGGACGCCGAAAGGACATGCCATTACGCAGTTTGAACAGCCTATACACCGTGCTGTATTGGCGGTGTGCACTACGCCAAACTCATCTTTCGTTATAGCATCTGCCGGACAAACGTTAGCGCAAACAGGATCGTCACAATGCATACAAACCTGTACGGTGGTTTGTACGGTAACGGCGCGATCAATATAATTGACATGGATCATAGATTCATGACCGTTTGTTTCACACTCTGAACAAGCCATTTCACAGGCTTTGCATCCAATACATCTTTGCATATCTACAAAGAATTCCTGTTCTGTTCTGTAATTGGTTACGGGCATATTTTATAATTTCGGGTTACAATTTATTAAATACTCGCATACGCGCCTGACGCCGTTGACGGCGCCGATATAACGCCCAAAGGCTTCAGGTTGCACGCGCAAACTTTAAACTCCGGGATTTTTGATACCGGATCAAGTGTTGCCGGGGTAAACTGATTTGCCGACTTTTTGCCAGGCCAATGGTAAGGCAAAAAAACGGTGTCGGTGCGGATAGTCTCTACAATATTGGCAGGAAACTCATCTGTACCTCGGCGGGTAGATACCTGCACCAGTTCATTTTGTTTAATTCCATATTTCAAGGCAAGTTCCGGGTGTATTTCTAATTTAGGTTCAGGATACAAATCAACCAGTTTACCTATCCTGCGGGTTTGCGTTCCGCTCAGGTATTGTGATACAACCCTGCCGGTTGTTAATATTACCGGGTATTCTTCATCTGTAATTTCACCGGGTTCCCGGTAAGTCACCGGGTTAAAGTGGGCTTTACCGTCAGGAGTCGCAAATTTTTTATCTTCCCATAAGCGCGGCGTACCCGGATGATCTAAAGTAGGGCAAGGCCAGAAAACGCCCATCGTATCTTCAATTTTTTGGTAAGTAATACCATAATAATCAGCGGTGCCGCCTTTTGAAGCAACCCTTAACTCATTGAATAACTCTTCGCTGTTACGATAAGTGAATTTATCTTCGGCACCAAGTCTTTTTGCCAATTCCAATATAATGGATGTATCGCTGCGTGCATGTCCCGGCGGGTTCACAGCTTTGCGGATCCTAACTACACGTCCCTCGGCGGTAGTGACCGTTCCTTCCTCTTCTTCCTGTAATGACCCGGCCAGAATAATATCAGCATGACGGGCGGTTTCATTCATAAAAAAATCAATGCAAACATAAAACTCCAGTTTCTCCAGCGCTTCGCGCACATAATTATTATTAGGCAGAGAAACCAACGGATTAAAACAAATAGATAGCAGCCCTTTTACTTCGCCCCGGTGAATGGCCTCAATAAGTTCATAGGCGGTGTAACCTTTGCCGGGCATATCTTTTTCATCAATCCCCCAAACCCCGGCTATATACTTTCGGTGTTCGGGGTTGGTAATATCACGATTTCCCGGTAGCTGATCACATTTGTGGCCATGCTCTCTCCCCCCCTGTCCGTTTCCCTGGCCTGTAATAGTACCATAGCCGCAATATGGCTTACCGATACGGCCGGTTGCCAGGACAATATTGATACAGCCAAGTACATTATCTACCCCCTTTGAATGATGTTCAATACCCCTGGCGTGTAACAAAAAGCTTGTTTTGGCTTTCCCCCACCATTGTGCTGCCAGTTCAATTTTCGCTTTTTCAATACCGGTAATTTCTTCGGCCCATTCCAGCGTGTAATCCTTAACAGCTGCCAATGACTTATCAAAATCTGTGGTATGGTTGTCAATAAAATCATGATCGAGCATATCATGATCGGCCAGGTATTTAAGTATTGCGCCGTACAAAGCGGAGTCGGTTCCGGGCCTGACCGGTAAATGCAGGTCGGCGGTCCTGGCCAGTGGAATTACCCTGGGGTCAACCACGATTAATTTTGCCCCATGGTCCCGCGCACGCCAAACCCAGTGTGTTAAAGTCGGAAAGGTTTCGCTGATGTTAGCGCCCGCTACAATAATCACTTCTGCCTTCTCCAGGTCGGCATACGTATTTGAGGTACGGTCGAGTCCGAAAGCTTTTTTATTTCCGGCTCCCGCGCTAACCATACATAAACGACCATTATAATCTAAATTGGCGGTTTTCAATGCTACCCGCGCAAACTTGCCCATCAGGTAGCTTTTTTCATTGGTAAGCGAAACTCCCGACAGCACAGAAAAAGCGTTCTTCCCGTATTTTTCCTGTATCCGTTTTATTTCGGCCACGGTTTTATCCATCGCTTCATCCCACGAAACCGGAGTAAAGCCTACGCCTTCATTGCGTTGCAAGGGCTGTAAAATCCTGTCTGGATGATTGTTCTGCATATATCGTTGTACGCCTTTTGGGCATAAACGTCCCTGGTTAAAAGGGAACTCCTCCCAGGGATCAAAACCAACCACTTTATCATTTTTAACCAATAGCTTTATACCACACTGCATTCCGCAGAAACAGCAGTGTGTTTTTACCGCTTTATCCGGCTCATCACGGCCGGCAAAACCTTCGCGGGGAGGATAATTTAAATGCGGGCCAAACTGTTCTATAAGCTTTTCGGGCGAAACTGGTAAATGGGCCATAAATTTGTATTCTATGTTAAATTACTACTGCGTCAATTAACCGAAAAGGTTACCTCCATTTTGCTGCCTGGCCTTAAGATGAGCCATTGCCAACCTTGAGCGCTTCCCCTCGGGGCTCAGATCAAGGTGCGATGTTCCATCCTCAAGTGTAAAGTCAAAGCCTAATTCTTTGGTTACAATTTTCAAGTCGTTTATATGCAACTGAGTAGCAAATTCCTTGTGGGTATGAGGGCATATCGCCATACCCCTTTTTATGCCTTCCTTTTTGTAAATATGAGCGCCTATTTGGGCCGGCCGTTGTATAATATGAAAAAACTTACCAAAAGGAATCCAGATAAGAAACATAATAACTGTTATAGCATGGGTTACGGCCATATAATCATATGCAATGCCTTTCATATATTCATAACCATAGCTCAAGCCCAGGCCGGTAACAGCGATAGCTAAAAGCAGTATTAACGGCAGCAAATCACCCTCAAAAGTTTGCGTGGCAACTAAACCGGCATTAGTGAGGCGACGACGCATAAATATCAATACGCCGGCAATAACTAACCACGAGCACCAGTAAAGGGCCTTAAAAATCACAAAAGCCACAAATGAACCAAGTGCAAATTCAAACATTTTGAATCCGAAGAAATGGGCTTCATACATGTGCACACTTGAGGGGTTTATACTCGTGGCGGGGTTCATGGTAAAATTTATCCAGCCAAAGGTTAAAGGAAAAGTAACACAGAAAGCCATTGTACAACCCGTCGCCATTAAAAAATGGCCTATCCACCGGCTCCGTCCGCGGGGATAAATAAACTTTTGGAAGCCAATATTTTGTATAAACTCTTTTGCAAATGAAATAACATGCAAAAATATCTTCCCGGTAAAAAAAAACTGAAAGGTGCGCTTAAAATACATCCAGGTAGGTGGCCGTTGCAACCATACGGTATAGCGGTAAACTATTCCGAAAAAAGCGAACACGGTTCCGAATAAATAAATAATTAATGCGGGGTCGAAATTTTGAAGCTTCCGTGAGCCATAAAAAACGAACGAGATTAACAATAAGGAAACTCCTGTAGCTATAAATAGGGCCTTTTTATTAAGAGACATATCCATCTGCTAATTGTATAACGAAGTTTGACAATTGCCGGTTTCACTAAGCCGGATTAGATTTTCACCAAAAATATACAGCTATTTCTGATGCGGGTTTTCCTGGTTTCTGTTTGTTATTATAATATGCCGTGGCTATTATAAAACATTTAAAAATACAAAAAAAACAGTTTCTTGTATCGGTTTTAATTACATTAGACTATATTCTTCAATAATTACCTTTTATTAATGCCTTTTTACCTCCCGTTATTATAAACTTATTACGAAATATGGAAGCTCAGCACACAGCACTACCACCTAAACCGGGCGAACCGATTACAGGCCACTCACTCCAAACTTTTTTTCCGGGTTACTTTGCTTTGGTAATGGCAACCGGGATAGTTTCGGTTGGTGCTTTTTTATATAATATGAAACAGGTTGCCAACATCTTGTTATGTGCTAACGTTATTTTTTATATTGTGCTTTGGGCTGTGCTCATATTCAGGGCAATTAAATACCCTACAGATGTATGGAAAGATATAAGCAGTTCGTCGCGTGGAGTTACTTTTTTAACCATTGTTGCCGCGAATAACGTTTTAGGGAACCAGTTTGGCTTAATGACCTCCTATAAAGATGTAGCCATTTTTTTATGGGAACTTGGCATCGTACTCTGGGTTATGGTTACTTACACTTTTTTTATTGTGATCACCGCCAAAGAACCTAAACAAGGAGTGGAAGCGAGTTTAAGCGGTGCCTGGCTGCTTATTGTCGTAGCCACCGAATCTGTAGCTGTGCTGGGGGCTATTATTGCCGGTGAAATGGTTCATAAGGATGTTATTATTTTTATATCGTTTTGCGCTTTCCTCATCGGTGCAATGCACTATATGGTATTTATATCGTTAATTATATACCGCTGGCTTTTTATAAGCATGAAAGCGGAATTGCTAACCCCTCCTTATTGGATAAATATGGGTGCCGTAGCCATTACCACGCTGGCGGGTTCTCGTTTATTAATGTATTCACACAATCATGAATGGATAAGCGGCATTAGCTATTTTTTACCCGGGTTCACGGTTTTTTTCTGGGCGTTTGCCACCTGGTGGATCCCGATCCTGTTTTTACTACCTATATGGCGGCATATCATACAGAAGGTGCCGGTGAAATATGATCCGCAATATTGGTCGCTCGTTTTTCCGGCTGGTATGTACGCCGTTGCTACCTTTAATTTTTCCAAAGCGCTTGATCTCCCGTTTATCCTGCCCATTTCCAATATTTTTATTTATTTTTCAATTACAGCATGGGTGATTGTTTTTGCAGGAATGTTAAGAGAGTTCATCCGTTTTTTGTATTCAGAAAAGA
This sequence comes from Mucilaginibacter sp. R-33, assembly GCF_049949235.1. Taxonomy (NCBI): domain Bacteria; kingdom Pseudomonadati; phylum Bacteroidota; class Sphingobacteriia; order Sphingobacteriales; family Sphingobacteriaceae; genus Mucilaginibacter; species Mucilaginibacter sp. R-33. The sequence goes on along the minus strand of NZ_CP188089.1, from coordinate 1,458,629 downwards.
ACTTTTAAATATTTCGAAGACTTAAGTATCAAAGCATTGCTTCATTCGAAACTCAAAAGCAACAGAAAGGAAAACAATCAATCATAGTTAAAATCTGTTTTGGAAAAAGCGGCTAAGATTGTCCGGACTTTATTAATTAAAGGTCATTGTAATGTTTTAACAGAATTAACCGTATTGGTAATCAAATTGTATTTTTTTTATTAAACTTTAAAAAAGGTTTTGAAATTTCAAAAAAAAGCCGATAATTGCCATCGAAATATCAGAAAACTCGAGCTATTGATTAAAGATTCGTATCCGAATACGATGCGCCCGTCAATATTAACAGAAAGATATTTTAATATTACCATTTGGTTAATTTATTAGTTTCCTAAACCTTTCTTTTTGATGAGCATCCGTATAACTATCCGATCCTTATATATTTTAATTTTAGTATCCTTCACTGCTGCGTTAAAAGGCTATAGTCAAACCATACCCGTTGGAAGTTATGCTGAGGAACTATTACGCAGGGATCAGGTAGCAGGAAATACAAACAGTACATCATCACTTGTTATCAGGCCATTAGCTTCAACTATTGCTGATCCTGCGCTTCAGCCATTAATTTCGAGCCGTGAGTATATAAAATTCAATTTCATGGGCATGCCATCGGGTTTACGCATCCTTCCGTTTAACTGGTTAAACGAATATAACGTAAACCGTCCCTTTGGCTACAATACTTCTTCTTTGTATCCAAATGCAGGTTATCAAAGCATGCTTAGCGGCGGCTTTTTGTTAAAAGCCGGAATTCTCAATGTACAGGTAAAACCTGAGCTGGTTTACGCGCAAAATAAAAACTTTTCAACTTTTGCCGATGTACAAGCCCGAAACAATTCGCCTGCACTCATGAGCGCTTATTTTGGCCACATAAATGGGATTGATGCACCTGAACGATTCGGTACATCTTCTTTAAAACACCTTTATCCCGGGCAATCAAAAATTACTTTGGCGTATAAAAGCATGGAAGCCGGCGTATCTACAGAAAACTTGTGGTGGGGACCCGGAATAAGAAACTCCATCATGATGAGCAACTCGGCCCCCGGTTTTTTTCATTGGACTTTCAACTCAACCAAACCGGTTAAAACACTGGTTGGCTCATTTGAGTGGCAGGTCATAGGAGGCAACCTAAAACAATCGGGCTTTGCACCGGACGATGTAAGCAAACTTGTATACGGCAGCAATTTATATAGCCCCAAACCTAAAGTTACAAGGTATATTTCGGCCTACAGTGTCAACTGGCAGCCTAAATGGTTAAAGGGTTTATATCTTGGCCTTTCCGCTTATGACTATCTTGACAAAGACTCTGTTTATCACAATAAAAATATTATCCGCAAAATAATTCCCGTTATTACCGGCTCTTCACTCAAGGCTAATGATGTCAACAACGGGCAAAACGGCGACCAACAGGATTTTGCTTACGCACTCAACATCAGGCAGCTGCTACCTTTATACAAAGCTGAAATTTACTTTGAATGGGCTCGCAATGACCGCACCGGAAACATTTCTGACTTTTTACAGGAACCCGAACATTCGTCAGCATATACCCTTGGCGGACGCAAATTGTTTGAACTTAGCCGGGGAGGCTTTATACAAATTAAATCGGAAATAACACAGTTACAAAGAGCGCCAACCTACCTGCTGCGTGACGAACCTTCATGGTATATCCATTCGCAAAGCCCGAGAGACGGTTATACCAATTATGGCAGATACATAGGTGCGGGAATCGGGCCAGGCGGCAACAGTTTTATTTTTGATATAAGTTACCTCAGAAATTACAACTCATACGGTCTTATGCTGGAAAGGCAGTTACATAACAATGATCTGTATTACCAGGCTTTTACTGAAGCCAGAATAAGCAATCTTCATTGGGTAGATCTTGCAGGTACATTTTATGCTAATCATAAATTTAAAAACTACCTGCTCTCAGCCGAGGCTACCCCTGTCTACACGTTGAATTATGAATACAGAAATGGCTCGAGTTTTAATTTACATGCCAGAATTAACTTTACTTATTTTTTTAATTAATGAACAATTTTAGCCCCAATTTTTAGTTTATCGATCAAAACAGCACTTATCCTACGAATTAAAAAAATTACTTTACCCCCTAAAATGGGAAATTGGTTTACTTTTGCAGAAAATATTATCATTTATTGGAGTGCTATTTTATACTCTGATGACTTTCACATATGAACAGACTTCGCTTACTTATATTTTTAATTGCTGTGCTCAGTTTCGGAGCAGTTACTAATATTACCGCCCAAACCAACTTACAAAACATTTCCTCAATTAATGTCGACGATATTTCAGACCAGCAACTGATTCAGCTGTTACAGCAAGCTCAAAAATCAGGTTTAACTGACACTGAATTACTACAGCAAGCCCAAAATCGGGGAATGTCAGCCGCGCAGGTTCAAAAGTTAGAACTTCGTATAAAAAAATTAAGGGCCAAAAACAATGAATCATCCAATACCCAACCCGATTCTACACTTACACAGCAAGGCAGGCAACTTAATTATAAACCAGATACTACTGATACCCTTTACACCAATAAAAATTTATTTGAAAGTTTAAAGCCAAAAATTTTTGGTGCCGATATCTTTAAAAACAAAAACAGCTCATTTGAACCCAATCTTAAACTGGCTACTCCGTTAAATTATATTGTTGGGCCTAATGACCAGCTTAACATAAATGTTTACGGCAGCTCTTTGGTGAACTGGAAACTGGAAGTATCCCCCGAAGGAAATATAAACATTCCGGGGGTTGGCATTTTAAATGTTGGCAGTAAAACCATTGAACAAGCTACGGCCTTGATAAAAAGCAGGCTTGCAGCTAACAACTATGCGGTTGGCCGCGGTACAAACGTACAGGTTACCCTCGGTAATATCCGGAGTATCCAGGTAATTATCATAGGACAGGTAGCTAAACCAGGCACTTATACCCTGCCCTCTCTGGCTACCGTTTTTAATGCATTATATATGGCAGGCGGCCCTAACGATAATGGTAGTTTAAGGCAAATAGAGGTTATCAGGAATAACCGCATTATCAGGCACCTGGATGTTTATGATTTTTTGTTAAAAGGCGACCAGAAAAACAACATTACCCTGCAGGACCAGGACATTGTACGCGTACCAACGTACCGGACCAGGGTGCAGCTTGTTGGTGAGATTAAAATACCTGCCTTGTTTGAAGTTTTACCGGGAGAAAGCCTGGATAACATCATAACTTATGCCGGTGGATTTACCGATAGCGCATATACAGCGAGGATTAAAGTATCGCAGGTAAGTGATCAGCAGCGCAAAATAACGGATGTATTGGAGGCCGATTATAAAAACTACATTCCGTTAAGGGGCGATAAGTATACTATTGAATCTATTATATACCGGTTTGAAAACCGGGTAGCAATAAAAGGAGCGGTTTTCCGGCCTGGTGATTATGAACTGCAAAGCGGGTTAACACTACTGCAGTTAATTGACAAAGCCGCGGGATTAAAAGAAGACGCTTTTACCGAACGCGGTACAATTACCCGCTTAAAGCCGGATAACAGTACAGAAATAATAGGATTTAATGTTAAGGACGTTGTCAATAAATCTGTAAATATCCCCTTGCAGCGTGAAGATATCGTTAACATCTCATCGATATTTGATTTAAGGGATAAATACACCGTTACTATTAATGGCAATGTAAGGAAACCAGGAAAGTTTGCTTTTTCAGAAAATATGAAAGTAGAAGACCTGATTTTAAAAGCAGGCGGTTTTGCCGAAGGTGCAAGCACGAATCGTATTGAAGTAGCCCGGAGGATAACCGATGCCGATCCTTCATCCAAAAACAGTTCAGTATCGCAGGTTTTTAGCGTTAATATTGACGGTAAACTAAAACCGGCAGACGCTAACTTCGTGCTTACCCCCTTTGATATTGTTTCGGTATATAGCCTGCCCGGATATGAAAAGCAAAAAACAGTAAAGGTTGAGGGCGAAGTTTTATACCCCGGCTCATACACAATCAAAAGTAAAAACGAAAAAATATCCGACCTGATTGTCAGGGCTGGCGGGCTTACCGCCTCGGCCGATGCAGCGGGCGGTTCGCTAAAACGCGATAATTTTGCAATACTGGGTATAGATAAAAACAAAGCAGATACTGCATCAGTAAATGCTGAACGCTCGGCCCGGATCAACAGGTTAAAACAATCATACAAAGATTCGACGAAAACCACCACCGATACCGTGCAACAAAGAAATAATTATGTTGGTATTGAGTTGGATAAAATTTTAAAGTCTCCCGGATCAAAAACAGATTTGCTTTTGGAAAATGGCGATGTTATCAGGGTGCCAAAGCAACAGCAGATTGTTCGTGTTAACGGCCAGGTACTTTACCCAAGCGCCGTGGTATTTGACAAATCAAAATCATTTAATGATTTTGTTTCCAATGCAGGCGGCTACGGGCCGGATGCTCTGAGACGCGGTGCGTATGTGGTTTACCCTAACGGAACGGTAAAAGGGACACGTAAGTTCCTTTTCTTTAATAACCATCCTTCGGTGAAACCGGGTAGCGAAATTTATGTGCCTAAAAAATCGGAGGGTAAGGGCAATACGGCTCAAACTATTTTAGGATTTACTACCGGGTTAGCTTCGTTGGGAGCAATTATTTTAGGGATACTAAGTTTGAATAAATAGTTAGAGCGGCGCTTTTCATTTGTATTTAAGATTTATATGAACGATAAAAAACCTGATGAAATATCAGTTAAAGACTTCTTGAAAAGAATAAACTCAAGTTTAAGTTATATTAAGACCCGCTGGTTATTGATAATGATCGTTAGTATTTTAGGTGGTGTTATAGGCTTAATTTATGCTGTGGTTAAAGAACCTTTGTATACTGCTTCTTCTACATTCGTTTTAGATGAAGGTAACAAAGGCGGCGGAGCATTAAGTCAATATGCCGGTTTGGCGTCAATGGCCGGTATTGATCTTGGCGGTAGTAGTAACGGGGGGCTATTTCAGAGTGACAATATTTTGGAGCTATACAAATCCAGGAAAATGATCGAAAAGACGTTACTAAGCCAAAGCGTTTTTAGGGGCAAGAAACAATTATTAATTGAGAGGTATATTGAATTTAATAATTTAAGGAAACGGTGGCGAGAAAAAGACCATATAGACAACGTTTCATTTGTTCCTGATCCAGACGGTTTTAATCGTACACAAGACAGTATAATTTCTGCTATTGTTAAAATATTTAACAAACATGTGCTTACTGTTACCAAGCCTGATAAAAAAACAAGTATTATAAGAGTTGATGTTGTTTGTAACGATGAATTATTTGCTAGAGAATTCAATATTATACTCGTTAACATGGTTAATGACTTTTACTCACAAACCAAAACTAAAAAAAGCGACCAAAATATAAGATTGCTCCAACACCAGTCCGACAGTATAAAAGCGATTTTGAACACTTCAATTAATGGAGTGGCGTCAGCTATTGATGCCTCACCAAATGCTAATCCGGCAATGCAAATACTGAAAGCTCCATCACAAAGAAAACAAGTAGATGTACAGGCGAGTACAGCGATTTATAGCGAGATCGTAAAAAACCTTGAACTATCCAAAATGACATTAAGACAAGAAACACCATTAATCCAATTAATTGATAATCCGGTGTTACCATTACCTGTTACGCAATCATCTAAGCCCTTCGGTTTTTTTATTAGCTTTTTCTTATTCTTCTTTTTTACCGTGCTGTTCCTTGTTTTAAAGCGTGTCTATCGCAAAATTATGGATAGCTAATAATTAAAACACGTGAGTTATATAAAAAAGAATTATCTTTTTAACCTGTTATTAACAGTTGTTAATTTAATATTTCCAATATTAAGTTTTCCTTATGCTGCTCGAATATTAGGGCCCGCTGGTATAGGTAAAGTGCAATTTATAACATCCTTTACTCAATATTTTGCGCTGATCGCGGCCTTAGGTATTCCCGTTTATGGGATAAGAGAAATTGCTAAGGTTAAAAATCAATCTAAGAAGCTTGACCAAACTTTTTCTGAATTGACATTTATATCAATACTTACAAGTGCTTTATTAAGTATCATTTATTTAATAGTTATAGCAACGTTAACCCGCTTTCAGCGAGACATAAACTTTTATTTTGCAGCTACTACAATTATCTTATTTGGCTTTTGTTCAATTGATTGGTTTTATTCAGGTATTGAGCAATTTAAGATCATAGCTCTAAGATCAGTGTCAATTAAAGCCATATCGCTAATATTGTTATATCTTTTAGTAAAAACACCGCATGATATTTTTATCTACCTACTTATTAATGTTTTTGCCCTTGTTGGTAATAATTTCATAAACATATTTTTAGTAGGTAAAAAAGTTAATCTTGTTACAAAAGGACTTAATTTTAAGAGACACTACAGACCATTATTTTTCATTTTCAGTACCACCATAGCATCAAGTATGTATACCTTACTTGATGTAGTGATTTTGGGGTTTTTGGCTAATGACAAATCAGTGGGATATTATTCGGCAGGTGTAAAACTTGCAAAAATAACTATACCCTTTGTTACATCGTTAGGCGCAGTGGTAATGCCACGTATCAGCTTTAATTTAAATGAGAAAAATCTCGAGGGATTTTACAGTCTTTTAAATCAATCATTTCAGTTTATAACTTTCATTTCTGTACCAATAAGTTTTGGTCTGCTTTTATTATCCAAAGAAGCGATAATACTATTTTCGGGAAACAAGTTTTTACCGGCAGAGGGCGTTATGCAAATATTGTCTTTTCTGCCTTTTGTTATTGGCATGGGGTATTTTTTTGGAATTCAAATACTAATTGCATCAGGAAAAGACAAGCAGATGTTTATTTCCGTCTGTGTCGGAATGATAGTAAGTTTGGCACTTAACTTTTTGTTGATTCCGGCTTTCAAAGAAGAAGGCGCTGCCTATGCAAATATCATATCGGAAGTGTTTGTAACATTTGCTTACATTTTTTACGTTAATAAGGCATTTGAATTTAAAATAAAGATTAGCGGTATTTTTCAGGCCGTTATTTCGTCGCTAACATTTATACCTGTTATATTCATTAGCAAGCTATTTATTCATCAAATGATAGTACAGTTGCTTGCTGATGTGATAATTTGCGCCTTATTTTATTTGGCTATTCAATTTTATCTATTTAAAAATGAAGTATCGCAAGTGGTTTACAATATGTTTATAAGCTACAAAAAAAATATATTTTCATGATAGCGGGATGCGTTATACTATTTAATCCAGAAATGGAGAGTTATGATAATATACTTTCATACGTAAAAGAGTTAACAGAATTATTTGTTATAGATAATTCAACCTTAGTAAATAACGAAATTGTTGAAAAGATAATAAAATTGCCCAACGTTACCTATATTAATAATGGTGGTAATAAAGGCATTGCAAAGGCGCTCAATATCGGTGCTATGAAGGCGTTTGAAAGCGGTTATCAATGGTTTTTAACCATGGATCAGGATTCATTTTTTTTAAAGCCATCTTCTTTTTTTAACATTATTGATAATGCTGAGTCAAAAGTAGGGATTTATGCTGCATCATATACCGACGATTATGACCGCTGGATTAAACCTTATAACAAAGATTTCAATGAGATACATTTTGTAATTACATCCGGTAATTTAATAAATTTAAAAGCATGGCATAAGGTTCACGGCTTTGAAGAAAAGTTATTTATCGATGAGGTAGATCATGATTATTGTATGAAGCTAAGAAAAAACGATTATCGTATTTTAACAACAACTAAGTTATACCTGCAGCATAGTGTTGGAAAGCAAATAGAAAATTATGATGGTAAAACTTTTGATGGCCATTCACCCGTGCGGTATTATTATATAACGCGCAATACTCTTTATATAGTTAAGAAATATTTTTTTGAGGATATAGGCTTTGTTTTTAATAGGGTGAGACATTTAAGTAAAAATCTTATTAAAATAGTTCTTTTTTATCCCCAAAAAAGCGAGTATTTGAAAAATGTAGGCAAAGGAGCCGGTGACTTTGCAAAAGGCCGTTATGGCCCCTTTGAACAAAATAATAAGAATATCTGATGAGAAAAGCAATATTTACTATAGTCGCTAAAAATTATTTCGGTTTAGCGGAGGTTCTTGGAGAAAGCGTAATTAATAATAGTAAGGATGTTGATTTTCACATTTTTATTTCAGATGAAGTTAATGAACCAAAGATTTTGCAAAAAGTAAAAGAAAGTAAATTTCAAACTTGGATTTGTAAAAACAACCTGGGAATAAGTGATGCTGACTGGTACAATATAGCCTTTAAGTATAGTGTAACTGAATTTTGCACATTTTTGAAGCCTTATAATTTCAATTTCCTTTTTAATAAGGGATATGATAAGGTAATATACTTTGATCCTGATATTTATGTATTTAACAATACTGAAAGCATTTTCAATGAACTCAATAATAATTTTATTTTTTTAACCCCCCATATTACAACAATTCAAACCGAGTACACGGGTGATGCATCTCAACAAGATATATTAGCGTCAGGTATATACAACTTAGGGTTTCTGGCTCTAAAAAATTGCGACGAGGCCACAAAAGTGCTAAACTGGTGGCAAAATCGTTTGTGGGATCAATGTTTTGTTGATAGGGCGGATAGCTTATTCACCGATCAAAAATGGATGGATTATATTTTTTCATTCTTTGATAATGGAATTCATGTGTCACGTAATTTGGGGTTCAATTTGGCACCTTGGAATTTTTTTGAGAGAAGTGTTTTGACAATTAACAACGAGTTATACGTAAATAATAGGCTTGACAAATCTATAGATGCTTCCAATCTAATATTCGTCCATTATTCTGGTTTTAATTATAAGAGTCTTGCAGATACTAATAGTAATTTGCCCGGAGTTAATTTTGATAAGTATCCTGATATCCAAATATTATTAAAACTTTATGAAGAAAAAATTTCTAAGAGTAGAACCGCGGATTTTTTAAATCTTAACTACACCTATAATTTTTTTGATAATGGAGTTGAAATCTTACATCTACATAGACGACTTTTTCGTCGCATGTTGTTAGCAAATAGATCTAATACCATTAATCCATTTGCTGTTAATCAAGATTTATCATTTTATAATCAGCTACGCAAAAGAAAGTTAGTTGATATAGAATATGTAAAAAACAATATGGATAAGATGCGGAAAGATGATTATGGTGATTATTACAAAAAAGTATATTACATCAATAAATTTTTCTTATTAGTAAAACAATTGGTTGGGTTTAAAAAATATTATATGCTATCTAAGTTTTTTATAAAATATTTCAGACCAGAAAACCAATATTTTTTATTAGATAAAAAGGATGTAAGCAAAACTTTATAATAATGATAAAGATAGCAGTTGACGGCAGACCCCTACAAGGAGAATTAAGTGGAGTTGGTAAATATTTGCTAGAAATGGTACTATCCCTTTCTAGGCAGCTATCAGAGTGTTCAATCTATATCTATTCTAACACAGCAATATCTTTTGATTTTGCTTCATTTCGCAATATAACTATTGTTATTGATAGTCGCTTTAAGCGCGTTAAGCCACTCATTTGGAGTAAGTTTTTATTAGCACGACTAATAAAAAAAGACGGTTGCGACTTTTCTTTGTTTGGTGGCAGTTTTTGCACAATGCAAAAACTGCCCGGCAAAAAGATCTCAATTGTTCACGATTTGAATCATATTCTTGCCAAAGAAACGATGAGTCGCCTTCATTATCTTACTCATTTTCTTTTCTTTAAAAAAGATATACAAAAAGCCAACTTTTGTATAGCCAACTCAAATGGCACTGCCGGTAATCTTAAGCGGGTTTATAACATAATCCCTGATTTTATTTTGCATCCCCCTATTGGAAATCATTATAGGGTTATTAACAATGACGAAGTTAAATCTGTACTTAAAAGTTTAGATATTGATTATCCCTACATTCTTACAGTCGCAACTCAAGAACCTCGTAAAAATCTTGATAAAACAATAAATGTTTTTTTGAATCTAAAAAAGAAGAAACTACTCAATGGATATAAATTATTGCTTGTTGGCGGCCGAGGTTGGAAAAATCAAGAACTACAACAATTAATAAATGAGAATAAAGATAGTATTATACAAATGGGTTACACAGAGGAAAAATATTTGCCCTACCTCTATAATGGAGCAGCAGTGTTTGTATTTCCCTCCAAATATGAAGGATATGGAATGCCGGTGACGGAGGCTATATTATGTGGCAAAAAACCAATAGTGAGCAACATTGAAGAATTGCATGAAGCATCAAATGGATATGCTTCATTTATCGATCCTGAAAATGCTGAACAATACACTACCGAAATATTAAAAGCTATAAATAATCACGAAGTAATAGATCCCGCTGTTTATAGTAAATTGAGGAACAATTTTGATATTGAATTTAAAAACTTAGTACTACAATTATCTAATGTGTTACTAAAATGTTGATAATTTTTATTTCGTTATGTATATTATCAATAGGAAGTTATTTTATCTGGTTTAGCAGATATAATATTCCAGCCCATCTTGAATTGGCTTTTATTTTTACGAGATATTTGGTTCCTATATTTTTGGTAAATGAAATATCAAATTTCGATGATGAAATTCTACAGCTTTATAAAAACATACTCATCATTGGCGCGGTATTTTATTTGTTAGGTATGATTCTTGGGAATCTTATTCCCTTAATTAAAGTAAAGAAATTTTCGTGGCAGGTAATTAGCGAGGAAGAATATAGTGAGCGAGTTGAATTAGTAACACGATATTTCTTTTATTTTGCTGTAATAGGCTTTATAATTAGTTACATGATAATGGGTTTTATACCCATGTTTGCAAGTAACCCATTGAATGCCAAATTTTTCCGCGGGGAGTATCAGGCTCCATACATGCGGATTGCAGTACTTTTTAGAGCAGCTAATTTTGTTATGTACAGTTTACCTCCTCTATTATTAGTTATATGGTATCATTTCAGAAAGACTATTAATTTATTTTATCTATTAATAGTGATTTTATTGATAGCGTCGACATTGACAAGGGGAAATATCTTTTATGGTTTACTATTGGCTATAGGTGTTATTTGTGCATATAAAAAGAAGTTATTTAAATATTATATTTTATCGATAATTCTGATTTTTTCGATCGGAAGCATATCCTTTTACCTTATTGGTTTAATATTTCATAGTGACATGTTACTAGCTATGTACGAAAAGGATAATATATTTGAAACCATCGCATTAGGAGCACCCGATGTGCTAGATCATCTTACTTTTTTAAAATCATTTAATAATACCCCTCTTTATACCTATGGACGTACTTTTTACGGTGGGTTAATTCCGGGACACTACAAATGGAATCCAGCAGTTTGGTCGTTAATGGTAAGTAATCCAGATGGTGATTTAAATGAGATTACGTCTGGCGGCTTACGTTTACCATTACCACTTTGGGGCTACGTTTCATTTTCATGGACAGGAGTTGTTTTATTGAGCTTTTTTTCGGGCTTAATTAACGGTTACTTGATAAAAGCGATAAAAAAAATGATAAAGGAAACGCAAAGTATAATAGTAATAACCGTTGTAATATTACTTTATGTAAACGTCTATACGCAGTTCGTTACATTTTATGCTTTAAGCATGTATTCAATACCTGTATTTGCTTTCATGGCTTTTTACATGTACCGATTTAAGTTGAAATGATAGTTAACGGGGTTAAATTTTCAAAGAAGGGTTTATTTCTTTCCTTATATCTTGCAGTTCAGTGGCTTGCGCCGCAGCTACAACTTAGTTTTAGCAGAACGTGTTTTGTAAAACACCGTAATATCCGATAGTAAATAAACTATTAAATCCTTATACCGATAATCCTATATTAAATAATAATATTATAAACTTTAACTCAATTAATAACATAATGGTAGTAAAATACAAATCAAGACTGCAATGGATAGATGCGTTACGTGGTATTGCAGCTATAATGGTTGCTATATTACATTTGTGGTTGTTTATGAAACAAGAGATGATCGATACTCACACGAAAACCTCAGAAGTCCTTTCTGTTTTTATTTCAGGTTTCTTTGATTTCGGAAAAATAGGAGTAGTTGTATTTTTCTTAATAAGCGGGTACGTTATCCCTTATAGTCTTTATAAGGCCAGTAACAAAAAATTTTTAATTAGCAGGTTTTTCAGATTATACCCAGCCTATTGGATATCGATACTTTGCTTTTGTTTGGTTTCTGGTATTCCTGCTATTAAAAGCTTACTTATAAACGCCACAATGTTTCAAAAATTTGTTGGGATTGAAGATTTGGTCGGAGTTTATTGGACGCTGCAAATAGAATTAATATTTTACATAAGTTGTCTGATTTTACATCGATTTAATCTGTTAAATAATGATAAGTTTATAGTGAAATTATTTTATGGACTTCTTTTTTCAGGCTTAATTATGGCTACATTCAGATATAAATTGGAACTGAAATTACCTGTAGCGTTATTGCTCGGATTAGCTATAATGTTTTTGGGTATGTTATGGCGCAAAAGTACGCTGGAAAAAAGTCTGTATGTAAACGCCAAAGTTTTTAGGCAACTAATAATTATACTTATTATAGTATTGATTCCTTTAACCTTGTTAGCTTATTCCAAAAACTTTGGTAATAATGAAGTTTGGTATAGATACTTAATTTCTTATTTAACAGCTCTTTTATTATTTAAACTATTTTCACATTATAAATCGCCAAGCAGATTTTTAACGTATCTGGGGAGTATAAGTTACTCTATGTATTTGCTTCATCCAATAGTTGGAATAGATTTACCTGTTAAACTATTTACACAACAATATTGCAATTCTCATAAGTTTTTATTTGTTGCTTTATTCTGGATATTTTCTTTAACGGCATCTTCTATTTGTTATTATTTAATTGAAAAGCCATGTATTCGATTAGGCAAAAGATTATCCGGGTTAAATATTACAGAAAAGGTAGTTTCTACAATATAGTTTATTCTGAAAATAATTTACATGGATGCTAAAGGATGAATGTGATAATTATTTGTACATGTCAATTATAGAGTTAAAATGGATATAATTATTAATTCCAGATTTCTCACCCAAAAGCTCACAGGAGTACAGCGTTTTGCTATTGAGATAGCAAAACAATTAAAAGTGATGATTCCGGGGATTATATTTGTGGCTCCGTCTAACATCATTCACCAGGATCTGGCTCAGCAGCTTGGTGTAATCGTCATAGGAAAAAATAAAGGGGTTATATGGGAGCAGATTGATTTACCATTATATTTAAAAAAGAACAGCAGCTCCTTACTTATCAACATGTGCAATGTTGCGCCGCTATTTTACAACAATCAGGTAATAACCATACATGATGTTGCCTTTTTAGTTAATCCACAGTGGTTTAGCAAAAACTTTGTAAGGTTTTACAAATTCCTGATACCAAAGATAAGCAGGAAAGCTAAGCTCATATTCACCGTAAGTGATTTTTCAAAAACTGAAATTGTAAAGTACCTCCATGTCGAAACCGCAAAAATAAAAGTGATATATAATGGCATATCTGAACTCCCCTCTCCTACACCTGTTAAAGCAGATCACGGCAAGTATATATTGGCTGTAGGATCAATAGATAAAAGGAAAAACATACAGAACCTTGTGCAGGCCTTCGGATCAATAAAACACAGAGGTATTAGACTTATAATAGTCGGAGACAGCAACCCGATTTTCAATAACGAAGATAATGCGCATCTTGATGCACATCCTGATATTATATTCACCGGGCGTGTTAACGACCACGAACTTGCAGGTTTATATAGCAAAGCAAGTTTATTTGTCTATCCAAGTTTATACGAAGGTTTCGGAATTCCGCCGCTTGAGGCAATGGCTCAAGGCTGCCCAACATTAGTATCTGACATAGACAGCTTACGTGAAGTTTGCGGTGATGCCAGTGTTTATGTAAATCCGCTCGATGTTGCGGAGATTTCGAAAAGTATCGATTTACTTATTGAAGATGTGGCATTATGCAGGCGTCTTGTTGAAAACGGAAAACAAAATATAAAGCGGTTTAGCTGGGAAACTTCCGCCAGGCAAATTGTCAATTCCATTACTGATTTAATTACACAACCTTGAAAGTCGCATTAGTACACGAATGGCTTACCGTAATTGGGGGCTCTGAAAATGTTTTTAAAGAAATTGCCGCATTATATCCAGATGCGGATATTTATACGCTTGTAGCCCGCGAGGAAACCATTGTTAAGCTTGACCTTTCCGGGCATAAGATAAACACTTCATTTATTCAAAAACTGCCATTTGCAAAAACTAAATACCGGGCCTACCTGCCTTTATTTCCTTTGGCCATTGAGCAGTTTGATTTATCAAGCTATGATCTGGTTATATCATCCTCACATGCTGTTGCAAAGGGAGCTTTAACCAATTCAAACCAAATGCATATTTGTTATTGTCATTCGCCAATACGCTATGCCTGGGACTTGCATCATCAATATTTAAAAGAATCTGGGTTGGACAAGGGCTTGAAAGGTTTCATAGCAAAATATTTGCTACACCGCATCCGGCAGTGGGATATTATAAGCACCAACCGGGTCGATCATTTTATAGCTAATTCAAATTACATAGCCAAACGAATTAAAAAGATCTACGGCCGTGAAAGTACGGTTATATACCCCAACGTAGCGACAGAAGATTTTTTACCTGTTTATGAAAAAAAGGATTACTATGTTACCTGTTCCCGGTTTGTTCCTTATAAAAAAATTGATCTGATTGTGCAGGCCTTTGCCCAAATGCCTGATAAAAAATTATTTGTTATTGGTGAGGGGCCTGATTTTAAAAAGATAAGCAAATTAGCTACCTCAAATACATCCTTACTTGGATATCAATCATTTGATGTACTCAAAAAATACCTGGCCGAAGCTAAGGCCTTTGTGTTTGCAGCCGAAGAGGACTTTGGTATTTTACCCGTTGAAGCCCAGGCCTGTGGCACTCCTGTGATTGCCTTTGGTAAAGGGGGCGCGTTGGAAAGTGTTGTGGAAAATAAAACAGGCTTATTCTTCTATGAACAGTCTGTTGAAGCCATTAAAGAGGCAGTGGAGCGTTTCGAGGTTAACGAATCGTTATTTAATTATAAAGAAATTACCCGGCACGCTTCTTCTTTTTCAACAGATATATTTAAAAATGAGCTATTTATCCAAATTAATAATAAAACACAAAATAAAATAAAGAATAATTAGTTTTTAATTGTAGCGTTCCCTACGAATACCCCGTAATTAAGTTTAACAAACATTGATTTTATTTAAAAACGATTCGTTTTAGTAAAATTATTATATTTGCACAACTTAACCCTGATCGCAAATGCGCTACTCTAAATTACTTCAACCATTCACATTTTTTAGTGATTTAATCTTATTAAATATTGCATTGCAGTGTGCCCACCTGTTTATATTTACATTCTATTCGTCAGAAATACAGTCAACTGATTTTTTATTATTAGTTAACTTAACCTGGATTACTATCGCTTCGGTAACTAAAAACTATATAATAAAGAGGCCCCTGATATTAAGTGACAATTTAAGCAAATTCATGTCCTCTATCATATACCACCTGGTAATGGTTCTGGGGATAGTATATTTCTTTAAGCTTTACGAGGTAAGCAGAATGGTGATGTTTTGCACATATTTTTTGTTTTTCATCTTCATAGTTGTTCAGCGCTCCCTAATCTTTTTCACACTTGATTACATTCGTAAAAAAGGCTATAATATTAAACATGTTATCATAATTGGCAATGCGGATATCGTTAACCGGGTAAAAAAATCATTTTCAAGGCATCCGGAGTACGGGTATAATTTTATTACCACCATACCCGAAGAAATGATTGAAAGCCTGCCCCATGAAATACTATTTGACAAAATCCTTGAAGCCAGGCCAGATGAAGCATTTATATGCTACAAATTTATGGATCAGCTTTTATTGAATAAGCTGGTTGACCTGGGCGATCAGCATTCCATTAAAATTAAACTGGTTTCTGACCTTGTGCTTGATAACAGCTATGCCAGTATCGTTAATTATGAAAATCTTCCTGTAATACAGCTCTCTTCTTCTATTGAGCTCAGCCTGAAGATTATTTTTTTCAAGCGCTGTTTCGATATTATGTTTTCCCTTTTTGTAATGATCCCGGGGCTCCCTGTGTTTATTGCATTAGCCATAATAACTAAATTAACTTCAAAAGGCCCGGTTTTTTATCGTCAGGAAAGAATTGGCAGAAATCATAAACCTTTCAGGATGTACAAGTTCAGGAGCATGTACGTAAATTCAGAGCAAGCCGTGCCGATGCTATCAAAAGATAAAGATCCCCGAATTACGAAATGGGGTGTATTTTTACGCAAATCCAGACTGGATGAATTACCTCAGTTTTGGAACGTTTTAAAGGGCGACATGTCTATCGTTGGTCCCAGACCAGAGCGGCAGTATTTTATTGAACAACTCATAGAAGAATCACCTAACTACAAAAAGTTATTTAAACTCAAGCCAGGTCTCACCTCTATAGGACAAGTAAATTATGGCTATGCCGAAAATGTTCAGGAAATGCGTCACCGGGTTCGTTATGATCTTATATATTTAAAAAACATCAACTTTAATAACGACTTAAGCATAATTTTCCAAACTATAAAAGTGATGGTTCAACTTAAGGGAAAGTAAACATTATTCAAAAACCCGGAATAACGATCTTCTCAAAAATATAATAAGTATTCAAAAGACAGAGCAGGATGGTAATGAAACCATCCTGCTTTATTTTTATAAACCAATTTACCGATTACCCTACACATTAAATTATGAGAACACCATTTCTTATTGGATGTTTTTTATTTTCATGGCTCACTACCTCGGCACAAGTGGTTGTAAAAAATCTTTTAACCGAAAACCTGAAAAACCCAATTTGTATTGATGCACACAATCCGCGCTTTAGCTGGCAACTTGCAGAAAAAGATAACAGACCCGTCGGCCAACAAGCTTATGAAATACAAGTAGACTCAGCCTCGTTCAGCGAAAATAATGCAACTCCGTTATGGTCGAGCGGAAAAATAACATCAAATCAATCGTTGTACATACCTTATCGCGGCAAAACGCTGCTATCATGCCATAAATATTTTTGGCGGGTAAGGATTTGGGATAATAACGGGATACGTTCAGGTTGGAGTGATCAGGCATTTTGGAGAATGGGCCTGCTATCGGCTTCTGATTGGCATGCCCAATGGATTAGGCCAGCCTTAAATGATACAGTTAATGCTCCCGCTCATTTGCTGAGAACTAATTTTTCATTAAACAAAAAAATACGGGAGGCCACAGCTTATATAACTTCGCATGGCTTTTATGAAGCACAACTAAACGGGCATAAAGTAGGCGACAGCTTCCTTACACCAGGATGGACAAGTTATAATAAAAGGTTACAATATCAGGCCTATGATGTTACAGCTCTGTTAGCCCAGGGAGAAAATGCCATGGGTATTACACTTGGCAGCGGTTGGTATCGCAGCCCGCTGGGCCCGTATACACCCAGGGCTAATTTTTATGGCGATAAAACAGCGGTTTTAATGGAGATGAGGATCATCTTTACCGATGGCTCAGAGAAAATCATATCGTCAGATCAAAGCTGGAGATCATCTCCAGGAGCTTTACAATTTGCTGAGATCTACAACGGCTGTATTATTGATACGAGGTTAGAAAAATCAGGATGGGCAAAGCCCGCCTTTGATGACCATGACTGGCATCCTGTAATCATAATGCCATACGCTAAAAACACCCTTATTGCTACTTATAACGAACCCGTTAAGCAACATGAAACATTTAAGCCAATAAAGGTCATAACTACGCCACGCGGTGTAAAGGTGATTGATTTTGGTCAAAATCTGGTGGGTTGGGTAAAAGTTACACTGAAAGGCCATCCGGGAGACTCAATTAAAATTGCTCACGCAGAAGTGCTGGATAAAGCAGGCGAATTTTATACAGAGAACTTACGGGCGGCAAAGGCCGAAAACACTTATATAATAAAAGATACCTTAAAACGTACATTTGAGCCACAATTTAGCTGGCAGGGTTTCAGGTACATTAAGGTTAGCGGTATAAAAGGCGCATTAAATCCAGATGACTTTACCGCTGTAGCTGTCTATTCGGATATGAAAGCTACCGGGAGCTTTTTATGCTCCAACCCCTTGCTTAATCAATTGCAACACAATATCCAATGGGGACAGAAAGGTAACTTTCTTGATGTACCAACAGATTGCCCGCAACGCGATGAGCGCTTAGGCTGGACAGGCGACGCGCAGGTATTTTCACGTACAGCGGCATTTAATATGGATGTTCACAATTTCTTTACCAAATGGCTCAAGGATGTAGCTGCCGACCAGTATCCAGGCGGTAGTATCCCCTTTGTGGTCCCTGATGTGTTTACAAATGGCACAAATGAGGTTGGCGGCAGTTCAGGATGGGGAGATGTGTCAACCATCATCCCATGGAATATGTATTTTGCATATGGAGACAAAAAGATTTTAGAAAACCAGTTTCAGAGCATGAAAGCCTGGGTTAATTATATCCAAAAGCAAACCAGGAACAATTTATGGGTGACAGGTAATCATTTTGGCGATTGGTTGTTTTATAGTGTGAATAACGACAGGGATGGTACATCTGCGATAACCAATAAATATCTTATCGCACAATGCTTCTATGCATATTCAACCCAAATACTGATCAACAGCGCCAAAGTTTTAAACAAAACAACGGACGAGCAATATTATTCAAAGCTGTTGCTCAAAATAAAACGGGCATTTGTGAACGAATATGTCACCGCTAATGGCCTGATCTCATCAGATACCCAAACAGCATATGTATTAGCTTTGGAATTTGATATGCTGCCGGTAAACTTGAGAGAGCAGGCTGCGGCCCGGCTTGTTAACAACATTCGGCTATACCGGGATCACCTAACAACGGGTTTTTTAGGCACTCCTTATCTTTGTGATGCCCTCACCAGGTTCGGCTACGCCGACATGGCGTACAAGTTATTATTGCAGGATACTTATCCTTCCTGGCTATACCCAATTAAACAGGGGGCTACTACTATTTGGGAAAGATGGGATGGTATCAGGACCGACGGCAGTTTTGAAGAGTCATCTATGAATTCTTATAATCATTACGCTTACGGGGCTATCGGCGATTGGATGTATCGGTATATTGCAGGTATTACGCCTGCCGCACCAGCCTATAAAAAAATAACAATCAAACCGGTAATTGGCGGCGGGCTATCATGGGCCGAAGGAAAATACGACTGCCCGTACGGAACCATCTATAGTAAATGGCAAATCACAGATAAGAAATTAGATATGATGGTAACTGTTCCGCAAAATACAACAGCTGATATTTTTGTTCCTGATTTTTCAGGAAATAATTACAAAAAATTCACTGTGGGCCCCGGTAATTATCATTACAGCAGATGACAGCGATCTGTCTCTGAAAACCGGGTACTCCCGCTACATAAATGATGAAACCCGGCAGGTTCAGGTATCTATAAAAATCATATATTCGATTACAATCAAATAAATTGAATTTATGGCTTTCGATATAGAAATCCTGATCAGGTTTTTACTGGCCCTTTTGTGGGGCGGACTTGTGGGTGCCGAAAGAGAATATCATGGTAAGGCGGCTGGCTTCCGTACCACCATCATGATATCTTTTGGAGCCTGTTTTTTTACCCTTATGTCAACAGCTATTGGAGCGCCCGGTAATGCAGACAGGATCGCTTCGAACGTGGTTACGGGGATTGGGTTCCTTGGTGCCGGCGTTATTTTCAGAGGCGAAAACCGGGTTAATGGCGTCACTACCGCAGCTACCATCTGGGCCGTGGCGGCAGTAGGCATGGGTATTGGAGCCGGTTACTACTTAGCTGCCGGGTTCGCCAGTATAATGATCCTGTTTATACTTTCTGTACTTCCTTTCTTTCAAAAGAAAATAGATTATTATAACCAATCCAAAACATTTTATATTAAATGTCCGGTCTCGGTAAATGGTATCATTTTGTGCGAAGATATGATGAAAGCTCATAAACTGAAATTCAGGATGATTAAGAGAGTGAAAGATGGTGACTATATGCTTTTAACATGGCAGCTCCATGGGCCTTCCATTAAAATGGATCTGTTCATCAACTCAATTAGCGATATTTCAGTTATCGAACATTTTGAGTTTTCATGATACCAATTGAAGCTGTCGTTCAGTTTGGAAAAAAATAGCGGGTTTTAGAATTAAAAAGGGCCACCCTTTTAAAGTGACCCCTTTCACAACTTAGACAAAGTTCTTGTATGGTGCACCTAACGGTACAGAATTCGAACCATTTTTTAAAGGATTTAGCTATCCTATGCGAGTTATCTGCCATTTAAGAACTTTTAATAACACAAAGTATCCTAAGAACAGTTGTTTCAATTTATTTAGCTTTTGACAATTCACTCGGCGTAAAACCAAATTGTTTTTTAAAGGCATATGAAAAGTGCGAGAGATTTTCAAAACCCGTTTCCAAATAAATTTCAGAAGGTTTGCGATTCTTTTCAGCCAATTGGTATCGGGCGAGTTCAAGCCTTTTTTTCGTGAGCCATTTCTGAGGCGTTGTACCATACACTTTCTTAAAATCACGCTTAAAGGTTGTTAAACTTCGGCCTGTCAGATAACCGAATTTTTCTATGGGCATGTTAAACATATAGTTACGCTCCATAAACTCGACAAGGTTAATTTTATGCGGCTCTGAAAAATCGGATAAAATATGGTCCATACTGTCATTTATAGATCGCAATATGGCTATCGCTTCCTGTATTTTCAACTCCGAAAGTTCGCGCGGTAATTTGTATTCCAGATCGAAATAAGGAAGCATTGAAGCAAAAAAACTGTCCAGTAACGGCCCTTTAGATAAAGGAATTATGGCATCAGTTTTAAATACCGTAAAGACTTCATTTTTTTTATGCTCGTAAAATGCTTTCAGCACATCTTGGGTTAGCTTTACAATAATCGCTCTGTAGGGCAAATCGTCTTTTCCCGTTTTTATGAGCCGGGCTAACCGGTTCTTAGGAAATAAAAAAGTTTCCCCAGCCTCAAAAAAATAAGCTTTATTAGATTCAATAACTTTCAATTTGCCTGACAATACCCGGACTACAGAATGCTCCTCAGCAACCAGTTCACTATTTTGGTGAACCGCTTCACTGCAGGTAAATACAATCTCTGCATAATTATTTATTTGCCGTATTGCCATAATACAAAAATAAGCAAATAAAGCCCAACAGCTTGGGCCCTATTTGTTTTGCTTATTGAACATCAAATTTTGTATCAGTAAGTTCCTCGCTCAAAACCCAAAGCCTTTGTGCCGCATTCGGCTCCAGGGCAAATGGTGCCACACCGAATGTCCCGCCAGGGTTGCTCTTTCCTGCGTTACTATCGTAGGCATCGGGATTGTAACTGGCAACTTCGACATCTTGCAGATAAACACCGCCTATATTTTGCAATTGCGGACTTGTAGCGGCCCATACTGTTGTGGCGGCACCTTGCTCTTTAGTCTTAGACATTTTCTGCATCGCTGCCTGGGCTTCTTCATTGGGTGTACCGTCAGCATTTACAGCACCCAAAGTAATAAAATCTTCAAAGGTTAGGTGCCTGCCCAAATTGGTATCCAATATTAGACCTGGATGCAGTGAATAAGCGCGGACACCTAACGGACGTGCCTTTTTATCGAGTTCTACAGTAAATAACACGTTAGCTGTTTTAGACTGGCCGTACGCCTCAAATTTGTTGTATTCTCTCGTATGATAATTAACATCATCAAAAAGTACAGAAGAATAATGGTGTGCCGAAGAGGAAACCGTCACCACCCTTGCCCCTTCTGTCTTCTTAAGCGCTTCCCAAAGTTTTGCTGTCAGTTGAAAATGTCCTAAGTGGTTAGTAGAAAACTGTGCCTCATAACCCCGGCTGTCACGTTGTAAAGGCGTCCACATGATGCCTGCATTATTGATTAACATATGCAATGGCCTACCTGATGCCAGGAATTTTTCAGCAAACAAAGTAATAGAGGCAGGTTCCGTTAGGTTCATCGGTTCCACTTCTACATTGGCAATTCCTTGAAGATTTAATTTTGCTTTTTCAATATCCCTGGCAGGTACAATTACTGTTGCACCTGCCTTAGACAACGTTTTGGTGACTTCCAGGCCAAGACCTCCGTCGCCGCCTGTTACAATAGCAATTTTTCCATTAAGATCCACTCCCTTTATAACATCAGATGTTGTGGATGCTGCGTTGAAGCCTGAACCTACCGGTTTTTGCAAAGCTCCATTAAGATTATTTTGTTCCATTTTATTTGAAATTTATGAAAGCAAAATTAGAAGGTAGCCTATTCAGATGTTTTGTTTTAAAGGCCGAAAAACTTTATTTATAAGGCCATAGAATCTAATGCGATTTTTAGGTCAGCCAGGCAATGAATTAGCATGTATAACAAAGATTTTTTGAACTTTCAGCAGTTGGATTGATGCCTGGACTCGAACTGCTAAATCACTAAAATACAAATACTTAAAAGAGGAAGTACATTAATAGCCTATTTATCGAACCAAAAAAGCCTTCAAAATCAATGACTTTGAAGGCTTTACACTTTTAGTGCGGAAGAAGGGACTCGAACCCCCACGCCGTGAAGCGCCAGATCCTAAGTCTGGTGCGGCTACCAATTACGCCACTTCCGCGTTTCTGATTTAACAGGCTGCAAAGATAGCGTTTTAAATTATACTTAAAAACATAATTTTCATTTTTTTGCTATCATGCTCATTTAGTAGGAATTAATTTTTCACAAGCCCATTTACCAGTTGTTTGAAGTATACCGGTGCATATAAAAGCCTGCTGCCATACCATGAAAACATTTCACCGTCTACCAAAACAACTTTAGCATTTGGTAAAAGCATCCTAAACTCCTCTATATGTTTTTGAGCGAATGGGTATGGCTCTGATGATAAAAAAACAACAGCAGGATTAGCCGCGACTAAAGCATCTGCATCACTCTCCGGGTAACGCTCCATCTCTGTTACATTGTTTAACCCACATATTTGCAGCATACTATCAATGAAAGTTCTCCTGCCGGCAAGCATATAGGGTTTACGCCAGATGAGATAGGCAACTCTCAGCCCTGTTACCGGAAGCTTTATACCGTTAAAACGACCATTGATTTCCGTGCAAAGCACGTTTGCCTGCTCGGGCTTGCCTATCATATCACCAATGCAAACAATCATTTGCAAAGCCGAATCCAGATCAAAAATATCACTGATCCAAACCGGGCATATATTCATTAACTCTTCTACCTGGAGACGGTCGTTCTCCTCTTTATTGGCGATAATTAAATCCGGGTTCAGCAATCGGATTTTTTCGACATCAAGCTGTTTAGTCCCTCCTACTTTCGTTGTTGAATTAAACCTATCAGCCGGATGGATACAAAATTTAGTAATGCCTATCACCTCAGCGTTTAAGCCAAGGTAAAAAAGCAATTCTGTTTGTGAAGGGACAACGGATATGATCCGCTTAGGGATTCCGGAAAGTTCAATCTTTCGGCTTAGCTGGTCCCGGAATACCGGCATGTTAAAACGCGTTCTTTTCGCCTTTAAACACGTTCCATACGGTCAGGAAGATAATCTTCATGTCCAGCAGGAACGACCAATTTTCAAGATACCAAACGTCGGCCTCCACACGTTCAAGCATAGCCTGTGTGGTTTGAGTTTCGCCCCTCAGGCCTGACACCTGCGCCCAACCTGTAATACCGGGTTTAAGAAAATGCCTTACCATGAAAGTATCAATAAGCTGCGAATATTGCTGCGTATGGCTAATCATGTGCGGCCTTGGGCCTACTACAGACATATTGCCTAATATTACGTTAAAGAACTGTGGCAATTCGTCGATACTTGTTTTACGGATAAATGCCCCGGATTTGGTTATACGTGAATCACCGCGTGTAGCTTGTTTTTTATCCGAATCGTGATTTACCCGCATGCTACGGAATTTATAGCATTTAAATGGCTTATTGTCCCTGCCCGAGCGCTCCTGTACAAAGAATATCGGCCCTTTTGACTCAAGCTTTATAATGATGGCTAAAATGGGGAATAACCAGCTAAAAATAAACAGGATCACAAATATTGAAAAACAGATATCAAACAAGCGTTTGATGGAGCGGTTCAGCATGTTTTCCAAAGGTTCGGGCCTTACGGATATAACCGGAATATGACCGAAGCTTTGTATAAAAGTTGGCTTTTTAGCGTAGTCGTAATATTCCGGCACAAATTTAAACCTGATCAGGTTTTTATCCGCATCCAGCATCAACTGCTCTATTTTCTCGGCTTCAGAGTTCGGTAGGGTACAAAATATTTCATCAACTTTATTATTGAGTACATAGCTTATACAATCATTAGTGCCGCCTAAATAAAGGCTTTGATCAAGTACGCTCTCTGATGCATCATCAAAAAAGCCAATAAGCCTATATCCACGTTCGGGGTTTTGTTTAAAAAAGCTATGCAGGTCTGACCCGATGCGGCCCCCGCCTATAATGATCACAGTACGTGTATCAATAAGCGTTGCGCGATCGCTTTTACGGATACTCAGGAATATTAACTTCCATAAACCAAGCAGGAAGCCGAATAATGCCAACGAATAAAAAAGGTATTCACGTGTTATAAAATACGCTTTGGTGCCTATCAATATAATGATAGTAAAGCAAATAAAGCTTACAAACAGCAGGTAAGTTTTAATTACGCCGCGATAAGTTTTAATTGAATCTTTATTCAGAACATGTTCATAAAGCCCGGTGATATTAGCTGATAGCAGCCAAATTAAATTAAAAACTAACACAATAGGCAGGTACTGCCTGTTGTTAATCCAAAAAATATATGAGCGGTCTTCGATGAAGTAAGAAATTACCATGCTCATATTAAGTATAATATAATCAATGGTAAGGTTCACTGCTTTAATAAAAGTAGCGTATCTGTGAATCATGTATATGTGCTTATGTAGTATGCAACCCTGCTAAAATTACTATAAATTATTTACTAATAACAATGTCATAATTAAATGAAGACACGGTTACGAATGTATTATTTCCACAGCCACAAAATTAGAAATTAAGAAATTTATTCAAAATGAATTCTCTGTTAACAGTAAGAAAAAAATGATTTTCTATGTGAAAAAACAACTGTAAAAACAACACTTACAACCGTCCGCTTACAACATCCTTGTTTAAAATGCCTTTTATATCATAAATTACCGATGATGGTTTATGTTTTAAGCTTGCATAGTCTAAATCATAAAACTCGCGATGTGCCACAGCCATAACAATGGCATCGTAAGCGCCGCTTAGCTGTCGGTAATTTTTCAATGTAGAGATGCCATATTCTCTTTTTACCTCATCCGGGTCAGCCCATGGATCATATATTTCACAGGTTGCGTCAAAACCATCAAATCCCTTAATAATATCAATTACCCTGGTGTTACGAACATCCGGGCAATTTTCCTTGAACGTAAAACCGAGCACAAGGATCTTTGAGTTTTTTACCGAAATATCATTCTTTACCATCAGTTTAATAACTTCAAGGGCAACGTACGAACCCATACCATCATTAAGCCTTCGCCCAGCCAGGATAATTTCGGGATGATAACCTATTTGCTGGGCTTTTGCTGCAAGATAATACGGATCGACTCCTGTGCAGTGCCCGCCTACAAGGCCTGGTTTAAAATTCAGGAAATTCCACTTGGTACCTGCCGCCGCCAAAACCGCATAGGTATCAATATCCATAATGTTGAATATTTTGGCGAGTTCGTTTACAAAAGCGATATTGATATCGCGCTGCGAATTTTCGATCACCTTACAAGCTTCTGCAACTTTAATGGCGGGGGCTTTATGTGTTCCTGCTTTTACTATTGACTGGTATAGGCTGTCAATAAAATCCGCAGCCTCAGGCGTTGAGCCCGATGTTACTTTTAAAATATTGGTCAACGTATGAACTTTATCCCCCGGATTTATACGCTCGGGTGAGTATCCTGCAAAAAAATCACTGTTATACTGCAAACCTGATTCTCTTTGTAAAACAGGCACACAAACATCCTCAGTTACACCGGGATAAACTGTTGATTCATAAATAACCACATCCCCCCTCTTCAATACACCTGCTATTGATTTACTTGCTTTGATAAGCAGGCTTAGATCGGGCCGGTTGTGCTGGTCGGTAGGTGTTGGTACGGAAACAATATAAACATTACAGGAAGCAATGTCTGTTATCTGCGATGTGAAAGTAAGTCCCTTGCTTTCATCCTTTAAATTTAAAACTGCGGATAGTTCGTCGCTACTGGTTTCAAGGGTACGGTCAAACGCGTTATTTAGCTCGTCAACCCGGCTTTGTTTAATATCGAAACCTTTTACAGGACATTTTTTGGCGAATTCCACAGCAAGGGGCAATCCCACATAGCCAAGACCTATTATTGCAATATGAATATTTGCAGGAGCCTGAAATTTATTAGTGATCGAATTTGATTGATCAGACATTTAATTTAACACGGTAGAATATGATAGATACCGGTAAAGATAATCAAATATTACCGAAATAGGCAATTCAAAACCATAGCATTACTGAATTCACTGCCTAAAGGATCACTAAAATGTTCATCATTTATAAATCCGGAAAATAAAAAAATGTCTTGGAAGAAACGAAATTGACCTAAATACAGGTAGAATAAGTAAATTACGGCCTATGTAAGGCTTTTTAATAACGATTTCCAATAAAATGAGAGTCCAGTTTTTTCTTGTTGTAATACCAGTAGTCATTCTTTTATTGATAATCTTGAATATTTTGTTTTTCTACTTATTTATTCGAATAGCAGTAAAACGATGCGTTGAGCCATATTTAAATAGTAAAGGCTATACTTTGGTTAATTACAAATGGGCGGGTTTTTGGGATACAGGTGATTTTAAAAATGAACAATTGAGTTTCGCCCTATTCAAAACCGGCCCAAAGTTTATATCCATTTTCTCGTATGTTTACTTTAACGATTTATATATAACCAAGAGAACGACCATTAAAATAGATCTTGTCGGTTTATCAATCGTGAAAGTAACTTATAGTAACAATATTTAACAATCTAAAAATAAGCAATTCAAATTCTTGAAGGCTATTTTCAGGCCGTATATATCTGGTAAACACCTGTTATTGATCGGCTTTGTGCAGAACCTACCAGTAAGGTGGTGATTTTTTTTTCAAGCATTAACTGCTCGGCATAGCCCACAAATTCATGCTCATCAATAATAACCGGGTTAACGGTCATGATTTCGGCGATGGTTAAGGTTGATGTATCAGGGTGTTTAAGCAAGGCCCGGCGAAGGTCGCCATCTGTAACCACCCCCTTAATCCGGGACGCGTCACCTACTATAACCATACCTAACCTACCTTCGGACATGCGCAGTAACAGGTCCATAAATGAAGCTTCCTCATTAATAAAAGGAAGCTTATCAGTCCGCATCAGGTCTTTAACCTTTACCAGCAGTTTGCGCCCAAGGCTACCGCCCGGATGAAAACGTGCAAAATCATGCTGCTGAAAGTTTCGCGACTCCATTAACGCTATCGCCAGGGCATCGCCCATAACCAGCGCCGCGGTAGTTGATGATGTAGGCGCCAGCTCGAGCGGGCAAGCCTCCCTTTCAACTTTTATATTAAGGTGATAACTGCAGTTTTTGGCAACGGTTGATATAGGATTACCTGTTATACCAATCATCACATTTTTATTCCATTTTAAATAAGGAATAAGTTTCAGCACCTCGTCGGTTTCGCCCGAATAGGATATCAATAAAACAATATCATTAGGGCCTACCATGCCTAAATCGCCGTGAAAAGCCTCTCCCGGATGTAAAAAAAAGCTCGGTGTACCCGTACTCGCCAATGTGGCAGCTATCTTTTTACCGATAAGCCCCGATTTGCCAATACCAATAACAACCAGCTTTCCTGTTGATTTTAATATGGCATCAACAACCCTTGCAAACTCATCATCAATTGAGCCGGCTACTTGCTGCAGCGACTCTATTTCAA
This sequence comes from Mucilaginibacter sp. R-33, assembly GCF_049949235.1. Lineage (NCBI taxonomy): Bacteria > Pseudomonadati > Bacteroidota > Sphingobacteriia > Sphingobacteriales > Sphingobacteriaceae > Mucilaginibacter > Mucilaginibacter sp. R-33. The sequence goes on along the minus strand of NZ_CP188089.1, from coordinate 1,430,440 downwards.
TATCAAAAACCCTTTTTGCAATATCTTTCATGGATCCGGACATTCAGAACAAAAAACTTATCCTACTAATGGCGCTAAAACCTTATCCAGTTCGTGCAGCTTAACCATGTTAGGGCCATCGCTCAGGGCATTATCAGGGTCGGGATGCGTTTCTAAAAAATAGCCATCGGCTCCAAAAGCCTTTGCTGCCAGCGCCATCATGGGCACAAAAGTACGGTCGCCGCCGGTTTTTCCTCCTGCGCCGCCCGGGCGCTGAACCGAATGGGTACAATCCATACAAACCGGGTGGCCAAAAGCTTTCATGTCGTAAATATTCCTGAAATCGACAGCTAAATTATTATAACCATACATATTGCCCCGCTCGGTTAATATTACCTGGTTATTGCCGGCTTCAATAACTTTTTGAGCCGGATAAAACATATCATGCCCCGAAAGGAACTGGGCTTTTTTTACGTTGACAATTTTACCGGTTTGAGCAGCCGCAACCAGCAGATCTGTTTGCCGGCATAAAAACGCAGGGATCTGCAATATATCGGCAACCTCGGCTACAATAGCTGCCTGGAATGGCTCATGAATATCAGTAGTAACCGGTAAACCAAAACGCTGCTTAACATTCATCAGCATTTCCATGCCTTTCTCTAATCCAGGGCCGCGGTATGAATGAATAGATGTGCGGTTGGCTTTATCAAATGACGATTTAAAGATTACCGGCACGTTGTATTTCTGCCCGGCTTCGGCTACTTTTTCGGCAACAGTATATAATAACTCCTGGCTTTCCATTACACAGGGGCCAAGAATAAAGAACGGCTTTTGGCTTATTTGTTCAAACAGCATATTGTTAGGATATATTTATCAGCCACAAAGATGATGATTTTTTTGAGAATCGTACAGAAGGGCCATTTCACTCCCGGGCAAACGCACATAAATAGGGTTAACAGGGTTAACACTTTTTTAAAATATTACTTACAAGATATTCATAATCAAATATTTATTTTTTAAGGGGTTACACTACGCTAATGTTTTTGAGTGCTTAGGCAAGTCCGAATATTTAAATGTTGGCCCTGTACTTCTCCCCTTTTTTTTTAAAATAAAAATATTAAAAAATTTGCGTAAGCGACTGCTTACATATTATATTTGTAAGCAATCACTTACATGTTATATTTGATTTAGATGAGACGAGATGTTTTCCAGGCCATTGCCGATCCAACCCGCAGGGATATCATTAACCTGATAGCCTTTAAACCCATGAACCTGAATGCCATAGCGGATAACTTTGATGTGAGCCGCCCCGCTATATCCCAGCATATAAAAATTTTAACCGAATGCGGCCTTATAGCCATTAAGAAACAGGGCCGGGAACGGTATTGCGAACCCCGGCTGAAACAGCTTGATGAGGTAGCTCAATGGGTTGAGCGCTACCGCAAGGTTTGGGAAGAAAAATTTGACGCGCTCGACAATCTGCTCGAAGAATTAAAAAACAATGATAAACCTTTAAAATAATCAATTATGACGAAGCAATTCTGGATCAATCTGCCTGTAAAAAATGTAAATGTATCAAAGGAGTTTTTCAGCAAACTCGGCTTCCGGTTTAATTCGCAATTTGGTAACGGCCCAAATTCTGCAGCCATGCAGGTTGGCGAAAAGGATGTTACCGTAATGCTTTTTGACGAAAGCACCTTTAAAGGCTTTGTTGAAAACTGCGGTCTTGCGGATACGGCCAAGGGAGTTGAAGTTCTGCTGTCTATCGACGCGGAAAGCAAGGAAGAAGTTGATGAACTGGCTCAAAAAGCTATCGAAGCCGGTGGAAAAAGCAATCACAAGCTCCGGGAAATGGATGGCTGGATGTACGGCTGCCTGTTTACCGATCCTGATGGCCATAGCTGGAATGTGCTGCACATGGATATGAGCAAAATGCCAGGGAGATAAAAAATCATTTTGTCGCTAATGCCCCCTTATCTCGTCGTTTTTGGACACTATTAGCCCTTGCCAGGGCAGGTAACTTTGAGATATCAAAAGCAACAAATTTTAAACATTAAAAAAAACAGAAACCAATGGCAACATTTAAAGCAACCCAGAAAGTAACCCCTTTTTTATGGTTTAACGGCAACCTTGAAGAAGCGTTGAAATTTTATACTTCGGTATTTAAAAACTCCGAAAGCGAAGTAAGCTCACTTACCGATCCCGGCAATGGCCGCAAAATGTTAGTTGGAACATTTCGTATCGAAGACCAGCAGTTTTTAGCGCTGGATGGAGGACCAATGTTTAATTTTTCGCCGGCTACTTCCTTTTATATAAACTGCAAAACCCAGGAGGAAATTGATTACCTGTGGGAAGCACTACCTGCAGGCGGCGGCAAAACCAGTCAGTGCGGCTGGCTTGATGATAAATTCGGTGTTACCTGGCAAATTGTTCCTGAAGTTATGAGCGAATTACTTTATAACAACGAAAATCCTGAAAAAGCCAAAAAAGTTATGGCTGCCATGATGAAGATGACCAAAATGGATATCAAGCTTTTGCAGGAAGCTAACGATAACGATTAATCAATCACCTAAATAAAAACACCATGATCACCACAAAAAATCAAACAGAAATTAAGGCCGAACCCGGCAAACAGGAGCTTTTTATAACCCGCGAATTTGAAGCACCGCGTGAGCTTGTTTTCAGAGCTTTTACCGATCCCGAACTGATTGTTAGATGGCTGGGCCCGCGCGAACTTAAAATGCGCATAGATCAATTTGACTGCCGTAGCGGAGGCGCTTACCGTTATATCCATACCGACCCTGCCGGTAATGATTATGGCTTTCATGGTGTGATCCATGATGTAACCGCGCCTGAACGTATCATCCAAACATTTGAGTTTGAAGGATTGCCCGAAAGTGGTCATGTAACGCTTGAAACCACCAGGTTTGAAGCACTACCAGGCAACCGTACAAAAGTGACTGTACAATCTGTTTTCCAATCGGCAGCCGATCGTGACGGCATGCTGCAATCGGGCATGGAACGCGGGGTAAATGATTCACACTGGCGTTTGGATGAGCTTTTTGAAGCAGGAGAAATAAAATAGATGCAAAAGGCTGAACGCAGAAAGCCAAAAGCTTTTGATTATCAGCACCGGGCTTGTACTATTACTTACCTTTCTTGATTGCTTCAAGTATCGTTTTCATTTTTTCCTGAGCTGCGGTTAAGCTGATCTCATGCTTCATAACCATCAGGCATTTACGGCAAAGGCAATCCGGGTAGGTTAAGCGGATATAATCACGCTCCTGATCGGTGAAGCTGATGCCCTGGCACTGACACAACAGGATGCTGCCTACTTTGCATTCAAACGGCTCTTTACACCGGGGGCAGTATTTATTTTCATGCTTTGTCATATTAAGTATTTAAATCCGGAGGCCTCTGAAGGTGAAATGACAAAAGAGGGCCTGTCAGTCTGAGCCCGTCGAAGACTCGCGCGCAGAGGCCCTTCCCACCATGCTTCGATAGGCTCAACATGACACCCTTTTTTTAATTATACCTATAAAACTATTGTGTACCCGTAAGGATACACAGTAGTTTTTTTTATTTAAGCAGTTACATTGCTGATAACATTTTAGCGGACAGCTTTCGCGGCTTCAACCATCTCTGTTAAGGCTTTTTGGGTTTCATCCCATCCCCGCGTTTTTAAACCACAATCGGGATTTACCCAAAGCTGGGCATCGGGTATTACGGCCTGGGCGCGTTTAAGCAAACGGATCATTTCCTCCCTGTTGGGCACGCGGGGCGAATGGATATCATATACACCGGGGCCAATTTCATTAGGATACTTAAAATCAGCAAAAACATCCAGCAGCTCCATTTGTGAGCGCGATGTTTCTATCGTGATCACATCGGCATCCATATCGGCTATGCTTTTAATGATATCATTAAACTCCGAATAGCACATGTGCGTGTGGATCTGTGTACTGTCCTGAACGCCGCTTGCCGAAATCCTGAATGCTTTAACTGCCCAGTCAAGGTAATTTGCCCTATCATCCCTGCGAAGCGGTAATCCTTCGCGAATGGCCGGTTCATCTATCTGGATGATCTTGATACCGGCGCTTTCCAGGTCACAAACTTCATCACGAATGGCCAATGCTATCTGCGTACAGGTTTCGGAACGGGGCTGGTCATTGCGCACAAACGACCATTGCAAAATAGTTACCGGGCCGGTTAACATACCCTTCATCCATTTTGAGGTTAGTGATTGCGCATAAGCCGACCATTTTACCGTCATAGGCTGTGGCCTTGATACATCGCCATAAATAACCGGTGGCTTAACACAGCGGCTGCCATAGCTTTGCACCCAGCCATTTTGTGTAAAGGTAAAACCGGCCAGTTGTTCGCCAAAGTACTCAACCATATCATTACGTTCAAACTCGCCATGTACCAGCACATCCAACCCTATTTCTTCCTGCCATTTTATAGCCTTTTCAGTTTCGGTAGCTATCAGTTTATTATACTCCCCCAGGGTTATCGCGCCTTTTTTTAATTGGGCACGCCAGCTTCGTACTTCGGTTGTTTGCGGGAACGAACCAATAGTTGTGGTAGCAAAAAGTGGCAGGTCAAGCAGTTGCTGCTGCTGTTCTTTCCGTGCAGGAAAAGCGCTTATACGCTTTGCGTCATTTTCGGTGATGGCGCTTACCCGTTGTTTAACCGCTGGGTTATGGATCAGTGCAGATGTTCGGCGGGCCTCGTTTGCCTGCCGGTTTTTTGCCAGCTGATGCAGGCTGCTATCGCTCACCACATCTTCCGATAATTTGCTGAGCAATACCACTTCGTTTATTTTCTGCCGCGCAAAAGCCAGCCACTGCTTAATTTCGGGAGTAAGCACTTCATCGTTGGTTTCATTTTGCAGATCGCATGGCGAATGGATCAATGAGCATGAAGGAGCTATCCAAACGCGGTCGGCACCTAATTTATCCTTCGCATTCTTTATAATGACCAGCGAGTTAACAAAATCATTTTTCCAGATATTGCGCCCGTCAACAACACCTAAAGAAAGGATAGTTTTTTGGGGCAGATGCTCCATTACTTCGTTTAATTGCTGAGGCGCCCGCACCAAATCGACATGTAAAACATCAACGGGTAAAGTTGCCGCTAATTGAGTGTTATCACCCAGGCGTTCAAAATAAGTTGCCAAAACTATCTTCAGGAAAGGAAACTCCTTCCTCAATTGCTTATAGGTATCTTTAAATACCTCCTGTTGTTTTTCGCTTAAATCAAGCGCTAAAAACGGCTCATCAAACTGAACCCATTCGGCACCTAAAGCTTTAAGCTTATTCAGGATGTCAAAATAAACAGGCAGCAGATTTTTGATCAGGTCTGTCTTATCGAAACCAGCCTCTTTCTCCTTGCCCAACAACAGGTACGATACAGGGCCAAGCAATACCGGCTTGCTAACGATGCCCAATTGTTTAGCCTCATAAAACTCGTCGATAACCTTGGTGGAGAAAAGTTTAAACTGCTGATCTTTATAAAACTCGGGTACGATGTAATGGTAATTGGTATCAAACCATTTGGTCATTTCCATCGCTACCACATCCAATCCATCTTTTTGATAGCCGCGCGCCATAGCAAAATACAGATCGAGCTCAGTATTGCCCTTTTGTTGGATCACCTCGTGATAGCGTTTAGGAATAGCACCAAACATCAGTGAATGATCAAGCACCTGGTCATAAAATGAAAAATCATTTGATGGGATCATGTCAATTCCGGCTTCTTTTTGCAGCAGCCAGTTTTCTTCCCTGATGTATTTACCCACGGTAAGCACATTTTTTAAGCCCGTTTTGCCTGCCCAGTAATTTTCGCAGACTTTTTTTAATTCGCGCCGGCTACCAATACGCGGGTAACCTAAATTTTGCGTTAGCATTCTTTTAATTGATTAAATGAATAAATCGGTTAAAAGCCCTTTCAGCTAAGCTTCGTAATGTTTTGTGATATGTAAAATATGGAGAGAATATATGGTCACAGTCTGTCATAACGGGCCATGGACCCAAACAGGCAAGTAATCATAACCCAGACCAAGCTTCATACCGCGAAAGCATTGTCAATTCAGTATTAGGCAGGTCTCCTGACTTGTAACATTTTTGCCGTCCTTCCCATCCCTGTTTATCAGGACAGTGGACATTACTGGCAAAAACCTTTGTGTTACTTACAGTTGCGCGACAGTTCGTGATTTACACACGATTCCCTATTAATCTACAATTAAGTAAAACCTATACCGGTTGATGAAGTAAAGTAAAGAACTTATCGGGGCAAATATAATGATCTGCCGGCTGAATATTCAGGTTATTTCTTGGTTAAATTGTAGGTTATACCATGGCCAATAAACGCGTAAACCTATAAAGCGTTGAATTGTACCATGCCAGATGCAAACTGATCCTTACCTTTGGCAGCTTCTATATGGATCAGAAAACACATTCAAACCTTCCGGGCTTTGGCTGGGCGGTATTAACTACCAGTTTGGCCTTTGTAGTAGCACAACTTGATGTTTCTATCGTTAATATTGCACTACCTGAAATTGCAAAAGCATATCATGCGGGTATCAGCACCCTGCAATGGGTAATTGACGCATACACGCTTGCATTTGCAGTACTCATGCTGTCGGCAGGTAGCCTCGGCGACCTATTAGGATCAAAAAAGATCTTCCAGATTGGCATGATCATTTTCGGTATTGCATCAGCAGGATGCGGTTTGGCCCCTGATGCAATTACGCTTATCATTTGCCGTGTGGCCCAGGGAATTGGGGCTGCTATGATGATCCCAAGCTCGCTTGCATTGCTCAATCACCAGTTTGCACATACACCACAAACACGCACGCGGGCCGTAGGCTTGTGGACAGCTGCCGGAAGCGCTGCCATGGCTGCAGGCCCCACTATTGGTGGCTTCCTGATAGCATTCAGCAGTTGGCGTTTCATTTTTATTGTTAACATCCCAATCTGCATAATTGGTTATATCCTGAGTTTTAAAATGGCGCAAATGACAAAAACAAGCAAGAGGAGTTTTGATTTGCCCGGACAACTCACCTGGATGCTATCAGTCACCACGCTCATTAGTGTAATTATTGAAATACCCCGGCTTGGATTAAGCCATGTACTAATCTGGGGAGGGCTTATTTTGAGTTTATTGATTTTCGGTCTTTTTTTATGGATTGAAGGCAAAACAGCACATCCAATGCTGCCATTCCATCTGTTCAAGTCAGCGAGGTTTAATGCACTTTTAATACTCGGAGCGGTTTTAAACGGATCTTACTATGGCAGCGTTTTTATTTTAAGCCTTTATCTGCAAAAAGTACTAAACTATCCATCCATTATGGCCGGGCTGGCATTTCTTCCGCTTACTGTAGGCTTTGTGATCTCCAATGTGATTAGCGGCCGCATCATTAACCGCTACGGCATCCGTAAACCTATCATTGTTGGCCTCATCATGTTTGCCGCCGGCTTTGCGGGTTTATTCATAGCTCACGAGCATACCCCATATCTTGAACTATTCCCGCCTTTCCTGGTCATCCCGATGGGTATGGGCCTTGCTGTACCAGCCATGACCAATGGTATTTTATCAAGTGTAGATAAAACATTATCAGGAACTGCCTCGGCTATATTAAACACGGCAAGGCAAACAGCGGGTGCCATAGGTGTAGCCGTTTTTGGTGCAATGGCTGCAGGAGGCACACTGGCCATTTTAGGCGCCGTATCCAAAAGCGCAGCCATATCCATCGGCTTAACCGCTTTCGCCATGTTATTAATTGTAAAAGGACTAAAAAGATAAAACTGCTGATATCGCATAACAAAATGGAAGCCGATAATTCCTTACCGGCCTCCATTATTCCATCATAAAGTTATATGAAACCAGGGAATCTTATTCCTTATACAACAGCTACCTCAGCAGCTAAAATAACAGCCGCTTCTTCTTGTTTTTGGTGCGAAGCCCTCGCTTTGATGAAAAGCACCAGTGTAACAACCGCCAGTATCGCGAACGATAAATAAGCGGTTCCTAATAACTGCTGATTTTTGATAGCCATAATATTTACAATTCCATAGCTAAAAAATGAAGTGATAATATAAAGTGAGCCGCCGGTCACGCCGCTTGCAATACCCGCATTTTTTGAAAACCGGCCTAAACAGTAAGCAAATATATTATTGAATATAAAGCCAGATAACAGGTGAACCAATGCTGTAAATGCCATCAGCGTAAATAAATTTGTTTTAATCCCTGCTGTGAACACCATTAAAGCGGCAAAGCCTAATTGCAGTGCAAGCGCTATAGATACTTTTTTGATAAGCGGCTTCCTGATGAGGGTTTTTGAAATAATACCGCCCGCCATCAATGATACCCCCGAAAGCAGCGAACAATAACCGGTTACCACAGGCGACAAATGAAATACATGCTCAATTATAAAAGGGCTGCTCATACCATACACCACCAGCATGGCATAGCTCAGGGAGATCAGGATGAGGCCCAGGGAAAAATCACGGGTTTTAATTGTAGCCAGGTAAACCTGCAGAATACTTTTGGCTTTGAATGGGTGATAATTTTTTAATGATTCGCCACCGTATACCAGCTCTAAAACAAGTAGTGAAAGAGTGGCTATCCCCAGGAAAAGGAAGTTGGATTCCCAGCCAAAGGCAGCTTCAAGGTAACCTCCAATAAAGGGTGCTACAATAGGCGCGGTTGCCCAAATGATAGAAAAAAGGCTGGTATAATGTTTAAGTTGCTCGCCCGAGTACATATCTACAAAGTATGCCCTCTTCCCTACTACAATAAGCGCTACCGTGATGCCCTGCAAAATACGCATTGCATAAATAAGCTCGATATTATGACAGATAGCTATGACAAAACTTGCAAATGCAAACACCAGTAAAGAGACAGTACCGATACGGTACCGGCCAAAGCTATCGAGCAAGCTGCCAACAAACAATTGACTAACGCCCGAACTGATCATAAACGCGATGAGCGAAAGCTGAACAGCCGAATTATTAACAGCTAATTCCCTGGCCATGGAGGGCAGGGAAGGTATATAAATATCAGTTGCAAAACCCGAAAGCGGGATCAGCGCGAACGCTAAAACTGTGCTGATGCCCCTGTGGTGTTCTTTTATAAGTTTCATAGCTTAATGTTAAAATTTAACAGATCGTAAAAACAGTATTGTGATCCGTTTTTTATTAAAACAAAAGTAGACTAATTGGTTTATTAAATAAAACCATTCAGTCTGATTTTAGCCATATTTACATTACTGTGTCAATCGCTGTTTAATCGGCTTTATAAATACACGTATTCATAAGATCAGTGTAAAAAAAATCACCTTAAAGTTATACAATTACAAAACGGATATGAAAATAAAATACTAATTAACAGACATTTACAAATAACAAAACACACAATTAATTTCAACAGCAATCAACCGATTTTATTTTTTTAAACCATTTAGTCTATATTTGCATAGTAAATAACTGAAGATGAACAAAGGCGAGCAAAAAAGGCAATTCATTATTGAGCAGGCAGCGATTTTATTTAATGAGAGGGGAATTGCCGGCACTTCTGTTGATGAGGTACTTGAAGTTGCCAATACCAGTAAGGGATGTTTTTATGGTCATTTTGAAAGCAAAGACGAGCTGGCACAAGCCGCTGTTGACTACCTTTTAGGAAAACTAAACGACAGGAGGAACAACACTGTAAGCAAGCATAAAACTGCCATTGCCAAGATCAATGCCGCTTTAGACAACAGCAAAAATCCACTGAAAAGTTATATTGAAGGCGGCTGCCCGATAGTTAATTTTTCGACAGAGACGGATGATACTAACCCGGCCATCAAAAAAAAATTAAAAGACATGGTTGATACCGCTATAACAACCTACGCCAATATTATTCAGGACGGAATTGATAATGGAGAACTCTCAAATGCCATAAACCCCGTTGAATTTGCAACCCGGATGATGCTTTCGATAGAAGGCGGCAACGCGATCTGCAGGGTATTAAACAGCACAAAACCAATGCAGATCATGATCAAAAGCCTGAAAACTGAACTGGCATCATATGCCCTGGAAAAAGCATAAACACACTAAGGCTTCGCGATAGCTTCATTGATCAATTGTTCGGCCTGCACACTCCCCGGGCCCGGAGCATCAAAGCTGAGCATCTTGCCTTCTTTATCAATCAGTATATATTTTGGAATTGCATAAGCTATGTATGATTGTGCAACTGTACCGTCTTTGTCATAAAGCTGCAGCCAGTCCGGCTTTTCTTCTTTGAGTGCATTTCGCCACTCCTTTTCTCCATCATGTACGGCGATACTAACAAAAGCAACCTGCGGATTAGCTTTGAACTTGTCCCTTAGTTTTTTATATGCAGGCATCTCCTGGCGGCATGGCCCGCACCAGCTGGCCCAAAGGTCAATATAAATAACTTTTCCTTTAAAATCGGCCAGGTTAAAAACCTTGCCACGGTCGCTGGGCAAAGTAAAAGCCGGGGCCGGCTTCCCAATTTGCACGTGCATCAGCTGTAACTTTTTTTCGGTAAAATTACCGGCGATGTTATTTTTTAAAGCCGGGTTACTTATTGCGTCAATGAATACACGCATCTCCTTTTGGGCTATATTCAATTTTTCAAGAGAGTTAGCACTACCAATTCTTTTTTCAACGTGTCGGTTCAGATAATAGTCCCTAACCTTACCGGTAAAAAGCTGTTTGATTTTGCCAAGTGTGTACCCGGGCTGCTTCACCGATGCCGAATCGCGCAGCAGATCCAGCCGCTGTTCATAGGCATAATAAAGTGGCAAAACCCATGATTTATAATCTTCTGATACTAAATATTCGTCATGCGATATACCTTTTGAAAATGCTGAGGGGGTGTTTTTTGATACCAGCTCCCGCATCCGCGCTGCATTGTATTTACTCAAATCAAGGTGCTGAAGCAGCATGTAAAAATTTAAGCTTTGATTATCTAAATCAATCATTTCCTTAAACGTATTGAAATATTGATCCTGCTTTGCCGGCTTGTTGAACACAACATTTAGTAACGAATCTTCCAACGTTTTACTTTTTTTAAGGAATTGGATTAACTCATCGGTCTTTAGTTCATACCACGCTGTTTTGTCGTTCCGGGCTACCAGGATTGAATCTAATTTTACACGGTATTGATTGGTTTGGGCACCTATACCGTTTATCTTTTTAGTTTTCGACAGGTTGACGTAATTAATGGCATCACCGGTTATATGGAGATCATAGCCTGGTGCTACATAGATCCGGTTGATTTGGGTATTGTTTTGTTGGATGCTGGTGCGTTGAGGCTTTACTATCTTGTACGTTTTTAAATAAAACTCACCCGAATCATTAAGCCTGATGGTATCCATAAGAAGTTTACCGTTGGCATCTTCAAAAAAGACCTTCAACATTTTTTCGGCCGAATTGCTGAGCTTTCCCTGGATAACAAGTGGTTGAACCGGGTTTTGAGCTACTCCCCTGCCGATAAAATAAAATGAAAGCAGGAACAGGATCATTTTTTTCATAGATGTAACTGGTAGGTTTAAACAAATATAAAGTTCAGCGACCGATTTCAATATAACTTTTGGATTTAGTTTGCATGTTATCCCAACCCTGAGGCAGGCCGAACTAACGATGGTTCAAAAATGAAAAACATAGTCCCATCAGCTTTGCCAATCATAAAAAAACAAAAAAATTTGATAAAATGCTAAATCGATTTAATTATATTAGTCGAACCAATTTATCTACTTAATGCAACCAGGAAAAACCAACCTGCCCCTCACCAATTAATCAATGAAATCTTCATGAAACACCTTCTGATTCTAACTTTATCTCTAACTATCATTCTCTCATCACAAAACAGTAATGCCCAGCCTGTTCATAAAGCCGCAGAGGAAAAGACATGGAATGCACAATGGATCTCCGTGCCTAACATCACGGGAAATGAATACGGTATTTATTATTTCCGTAAAAGCATTGAGCTGACCAACAAACCGGCCAGCTTTGTTATTCATGTATCGGCCGATAACCGTTACAAATTGTACGTAAACGGCACATTGGTATCTTTAGGCCCTGCAAGGGGCGATACTTTTTACTGGAACTATGAAACCGTCGACCTTGCGCCCTATCTCGTAGCCGGTAAAAATACCGTAGCTGCTTTAGTGTGGAACGAGGCTCAATACCGCCCTGAAGCGCAGATCAGTGTCCGCACAGCCTTTATTATACAAGGCAATTCAGTAGCCGAAGAGATCCTTAATACCAATAACACCTGGAAAAGCATTCAGGACAAAGGCTATCAGCCCATCTGGGGCTATTTTGCAGCCAGCACCGGCGAAATGGTGGATCTGAATAAAAGCATTATGAACTGGTACTCGCCTAACTTTGATGATAGCAGCTGGCCAAAGGCAGCTAACCTCTTCGGCGGGCAATTAAAGGGCCGGTGGGATGGGTTCGGATGGCAATTGGTACCATCCTCAATTCCGCACCAGGAATTAATTTATGAGCGGATCCCCGTTGTACGTAAAGCCTCCGGGATAGATGTTCCCCCGGCTTTTCCGGGCACTAAAACACCGCTTACTATTCCTGCAAATACTACAGTTACCATGCTGCTTGATCAAACGCATCTCACCAACGCCTATCCTACCATTAATTTCAGCGGTGGGAAAGATGCCGGGATCTCCTTAAGTTATGCCGAATCGCTTTTTGATAATTTAAGCAAATATGGAATGCGCAAAGGCAACCGTAACGATGTGGAGGGCAAGGATTTTTCGGGCAGAAATGATAGTTTGATCTCCAATGGCAGCAAAGGACAATCATATACTACGCTCAACTTCCGTACTTTTAGGTACATCCGCTTAATTGTGCATACACAAAACGAGCCTTTGGTTATTGATGACCTGTATGGCACCTTTACCGGTTATCCATTTAAGCAACGTGCCGTTTTCAATACCGATAATAAGGAAATAAAACAGATGCTCGATATTGGCTGGCGTACGGCCCGTCTTAATGCATTTGAAACCTATACAGATTGCCCTTATTATGAGCAACTGCAATACATCGGCGATACCCGTATCCAGGCCATGATATCCTATTACTATAGCGGCGATGACCGGCTGGCCCGCAATGCCATTAACCTGATGGACCATTCCCGTTTAACAGAGGGCGTTACCCAAAGCCGTTACCCTACGCATGATACCCAAATTATTTCAACTTTTTCATTATGGTACATAGGCATGCTGTATGATTACTGGATGTACCGCAATGACAGTAATTTTATTAAGGATAAGCTGGATGGCGAACGGGCAGTATTAAAGTTTTTCAGCCAATACCAACAAGCTGATGGCTCATTAAAAAACACCCCTTACTGGACTTTTGTGGATTGGGCCAGCGGCAAAAACTGGGATATAGGCTCGCCGCCAAAAGGCACCGACGGCAGTTCGGCCATTATTGATTTGCAATTACTTTGGGCTTATGAGTGGGCTGCCGCTATGGAAACAAAAATTGGCATGCCCGGTTATGCCACTTTATACCACAAAGAAGCTGCTAAGCTTAAGCAAACTATTCAACGCAAATATTGGGACCAGGCAAAAATGCTGTATGCCGATACATGGGACAAGAAACAATTTTCGCAGCATGCCAATTCATTAGCCATACTTACAGGCATGGTGAAAAACACAGATCTGCCTATGTTATCCAAACGATTATTAAGCGATACCTCATTGACCCAATGCACCATTTATTTTAAATATTACCTGCACCAGGCATTGGTAAAAGGTGGTTTAGGTAACGATTATATGAACTGGCTGGGTATCTGGCGCGAGAATATTAAAATGGGCTTAACCACCTGGGCCGAATATTCCGACCTTAAATATAGCCGTTCAGATTGCCATGCCTGGGGAAGCAGCCCCAATATTGAATTCTTCAGGACAGTTTTGGGTATTGACAGCTATTCGCCCGGATTCAGCAAGATCAAGATCGAACCTCATTTGGGAACAATGACCAATGTGAGCGGCGAGATCCCACACCCTAACGGTAAGGTTGCAGTAGCTTATGTTTTAGAAAATAACAGGTGGAAAATAAAGGTCAGTTTACCGCAGCACACATCCGGCATATTGGTATGGAGGGCAAAAACTTACTTACTTAAGAGCGGCGAAAATGTGATGATTGTTTAAAGAGCCCTAAGACTTACGAAGTTTTAAAAACTTCGTAAGTCTGGATTTCATTATTAAAACTACTTTAATTAAGCAAATGCCTTTCGTCCTGCCTTAAAATCATTTGTTCCCTGCCGCTTAGCAGCACCATAATAAATAATCCAAGTAAAATACAAACAACCACACCAAAATTGGCTGTAAGTATACTTGAACTTACATTTCTTTGTCCGCTTTGCAGCAGGCGGTTGCTCTCGCCAACCTGTATCGCTATCAGTTGATCAAGCGATTTAAGGGCCTGATTAAAAACATACTCTGCATTATTCAGGCCAGCTTCCTGCTGCTGCAGATCACGCAATTGCACACGAAAGGTCTTCCATTTTGCTGATTCTTCGCGTGTTAATTGAGTGGCCTCATATTTCTTTGCTAAGGCTTCTATAGCTGCATAATTACCATTAATTTTTACCTGGACATCTGCACCAGAAACAGCTGCCAGTTTATTTTCATAAAGCCGACTGCTTATTTCATGCACAAAAGTAGCTGGCAATAAGCGGTCCTTCATAATGGATGTCAGCGTTTTATCCAATTCTTTAACATTGTCCCGGCCATTCCAGTTGGCTAATAAAAGCATAGCGGTAAGCACAGCTAAAGCCAAAACCATTCTCGCTTTATTTTTTATGATAAAAGCCCGTGTCATAACAGTAAATTTTTATTAAAGGTAAGATACAAACTGAATATTTACGAAATATCCATCTTTATAAATACTTCACTTTTACCTGCTAATATAAGGCCCTTCTAAATTAAATCACCCTTTTAATCCGGACGATGAACCCCTGATCTGGAGGTTGGTTTTAAGAATAATAGAATGTGAGGCTGTACTAAGCCCTTTAGAGTTCAATTTTTTAAGTAACACGGTGATCACATTATCCGCAATTTCTTCAACCGGCTGAGCTATGGCGGTTACCGGAGGCGAGTACAATTTAAAAACGTCATAATCATCAAACGATATAACGGCCATATCCCCGGGCACTTTAATACCCAATGTGTTAAATACTTTTAACCCGCAGGTACCTACGTGGTTGGTGCCAAAAACTACCGCGTCGAGATCCTGATGCTTTTTAAAAAACGCAGTCATAGGTTTAATGATCATTTCTTCGTCCTGGTTAAAAACAATCTCTTTAACCACTGGAGCAAAACGGCTTTCCTTCAGCGCATCCTTATAGCCCTGCATCCGGGCCAGCATTTGTGTTTGTGACGAAGCGAAAGTAACGAAGCCTATATTTTTGTAACCCTGTTGTATTAAGTGCCTGGTAGCATTATAGGTGCTGAAAAGATTATCAACCTCTACATAATCGGTATTTACTTTGGGTAAATGCCTGTCGAACATTACCACCGGCAAGCCATCCTTAAGCAGTTGCTCTACATCGTCTTCAATACCTTCGGGCGGAGCAATAATATAGCCATCCACATGCCTGTCACGAAACATACTAATCAGTTCCCTGGTTTTTTGGGTATCATTATCGGTACTGCAATAAATTATTTTGTAGCCATTTTTATAAGCTCTATCCTCAATAAGCCGGGCTATGCTGGCAAAAAAGGGGTTTGAAATATCTTCAACCATTAAACCAATGGTATTTGATTTACCGGTACGCAGGCTTTTAGCCAGGGAATTGGGTTTATAGCCCACTTCTTCCACGTATTTAGTAACGCGCTCTACCAGGTCCTCACCTATCCGTTTTTCCTTTGCACGCCCGTTCAGTATAAACGAAACGGTGGTTTTAGAAACCTTTAATTCATTGGCGATATCAACAATCGATAGTTTTTTCAATGGCTTATAATTGGCTAAAATCAAATATAAAATATAATCGCTTAATAACCATGATTTATTAAGCGATTATTGGCCAAAATATAAAAATAAATCGATTAAGCTAATTTGATCTTATTCCTTTTTTATTCAGTTTAGGATAACTGATCCCAAATAAAAATATCACCATATAACAAATGATAGGCAGGTAATAAGCTGTAGCAACATTGTGATTAGCAATGAGGCCCATAACCGGCGGAAACAATCCCCCGCCTACAACTCCCATTACTATAAATGATGACGCGTTTTGCGTTTGTGAACCTAAATTTTTCAACCCCAGGCTAAATATGGTTGGGAACATAATACTGAAGAAGAAGTTGATGAACAGCAATGCCACAAAGGACACCACGCCAAAGCCCTGTGCTACAATAACACACATCAGGATATTGCCCAGGGCAAATATCGCCAGCAGTTTGTTTGGCGCTATGTAACGCATCAGGAAGGTGCCAATAAAACGCCCGGCCATCATCATCACCATGCTTAATGAAAAATAATAGCCCGCGTGTTCATCAGTCAGGTGCATAATTTCGTGTCCGTAGTTAATGAAAAACGCCCAGGTGCCGCCTTGTGCTGCCACGTTAAACAGTTGAGCTATGGCTGCAAAAACGAAATGCTTTTTTTTGAACAGGCTTTCCGGAATATGTCCTTCACCGGCAACCGCATATGAATCTGTTGCTACAACATGCGGATCCTGCAATGACGGCACTTTTAAAAATGAAAATGCTACGCCAACCAATGCTATCACCGCTCCTATAACAATATATAGGTGTTTAACAGATATCAGGTCGTTAGAATGCTCCTGCCCCCCTTTTAAAACAAAATAGCCGCCCAACAGCGGACCAATAACGCCGCCGACACCGTTAAAGGCCTGCGAAAAGTTAATGCGCTGGTCGCTGGTACGCTGATCGCCGAGAGAGGCAACAAATGGATGAGCAACAGTTTCGAGCGTAGCCAGGCCGCAAGCCAGGATAAACAAGGCTATCCTGAAGAAGTCAAACGATTTAGCATCAGCCGCCGGAACAAACAGGAATGCACCCGCAGCATACAGCCCCAGGCCTAAAAGCACACCGTTTTTATAACCAAATTTTTTCATGAACATACCTGCCGGGATGCCCATCACCGCGTAAGCGCCAAATAATGATAACTGTACATAAGCCGAACGCGACTTTGAAACATGCAAAACATTTTGAAAATGCTTGTTTAATGTATCGCCGAGGGTCATGGCTATGCCCCAGAGCATAAATAATGAGGTTACAAAAATGAGTACGACAAGGAACTTGCGTTCGGTGAATTTGGGTTTGGTATCCATTGTGCAGGTTTGTTTGTTAATTGGACCGGTAAATTAGTTTAAAACTTCAAGGTACCAAAGGCTTATTATTACTTTTCCGTTATTACCGGATCGTTAGAAGGCTGTACCAATAGCTTCATCTTATCCTTGCCCAGCAACGCTGCATCAAATTCAATCCTGATATCTTTTGATTCACCCTTCATCAGCGAAAAATAGTTATCATTCATTATTGCCGGCAGTATCTGTTCACCCGTGGCGGCTTTCGTTGCCTGTACACGAATGGCGAATGCAGCCGCCTTTGATGAGGACGGGTTGCTGATCTTTGCATCCACATAATACTTGCCGTTAATTTGTTTTATGGCTGATGATACCTTCAGGTTAACCTTTGGCAGTTGATTAAGGGCGGTAAAATCTGTGCGTTTATTACCCCGCCAGTAAAAATTATCTGATACCAGTTTTCCGTTTTTATCAATCAATCTTAGTTTGATGAAATGAACATCCGTAAGACCGCTGCTTTTCGGCACGCCGCCGTACACCTCAAAATCCCAAAGCGAGTAGCCCCAGCCCGAACCACGCTGTAACCCGTACATACGCACGTAGCGGCCTTTTACCTCATCAAAAGTGATTTGTTGCACGCCGACATGCCCATCGCCGCTTTCATAAACATCTTTCCAGCTTTTAGCATCGTCAGATACCTGGATCTTGAAAGCTTTACCATATGCCTCCTCCCAGTTTAATTTAACACCGTTTATCTCTTGCTCCCTGCCAAGATCAACGTAGATCCATTCAGCATCGCTGGAATTACTGGCCCACCTGCTTCCCGGATTACCATCCGTTACAGAACCGGCCTCACCCATGGTGGTTGATGATGCAAATGCAGGTTTGTTTAGTGCCAGGTTTTCGCGGTTATCGGCAAAAGCCATGGCAAAGCAATTCAAAGCTGTATTTGATGGGGCATCAATAGTTTTTGACAGGCTGTATTGTTTTACTATTTGTCCATCACTGTTATAAACATCGGCATAAGCGGTGAGGCTGTTTTCGTCAGTACGGGTGGTGTTGATCACTTTAATAGCATTATTTACCGGGTTCCATTGAATATGCACCGGTTCGCAGGCTTTTTTAGCTCCCCAGTAGGCACCGGTGAAGTCATAATAGTAATCATAGGTTTGCCACACCAATGAAGGATAGGCCGACTGGCTCATCCAGGTCATAATACCCGAGGCATCTTCCCAAATGTTATCTTCCCAGCCCTCATACATGGCTTTATTGGTTTCGATGTTTAGCAACTGAGCTTTGCGGCAATAATCCTCGATACCCGAAGGCGCACCGTACCGGTTTTTTATACCATCGTCGTACCTGTCGGGCCCGGCATTGCCTGCGGACGGACCAAAGAAATGCAGGTTCCACATCTCATTGCGGGGCCACCATTTATCCTTCGGCATAAATTTCTTAAAGCTGTCAAAATTGGTAAATACCGCCGTTCCTATCTCGCTGCGAAGCCCCCAGCCCTGGTTACCGCCAAAGCCATTAGGAAAACGGCTGAAGTACCAACGCGGATCAAAGTTAGTCCACGGACCGCTGCCTGTTAGGTTACCGGCGTGTGAGTTGGGCTGATAATACCTGTCGTTACCGTCATAGGCGCTGATATCCTCACGAAGCCAATTGTTGAGCGGGGGTAAAGGCTCCCCCTCATTATCACCGCACCAAATGGCAACGGAAGGATGGTTCCTGAACCGTTTTATTTTTTCGATGGCGTTGGCATTGAAAGTATTTACGTCATTAGGCAGATTAGGGATAGAATTAAGCCAGAAATCATCCCAGATCATGATGCCGTATTTATCGCAGGCATCATAAAATTCTTCATCCGTGGTTGAGCCTATCCAGTTACGGATGATATTAAAATTCATCTCTTTGTGCAAACGCACTTTGGTATCATACTCGTCTCCCCGGCAACGTAACATATACTCGGCCATCCCCCAGTTGCCGCCCTTTAAAAATACTTTGGTGCCATTTACATACAAATGCAATACGTGGCCTACGGTATCATAGCTGTATTTTTTAATGCCGAACCGGATCTGTTTGCTGTCAGATACTTCATCGCCCAGCTTCAGGCTTAAGTTACAGGTGTACAGGTTGGCATCGCCATAGCCATTGGGCCACCACAGTTTTGGGCCGTTGATCACCAGCTGCGAAAAATGTTTTGGGTCGATTTTTACCTCTGCATTGCCGTTAGCACCCACAAATACTTTTTGGGTAAACCGGATATTTCCAGGATTAATAACACCGGTTAAGGTCCCTGTTTGAAAAGTATCTGTGCTGTTTTTCACCCCAACCGAAACCGATACTTCAGCCCGGGCGGTAGTAGGCACATCTGTACGAATCCAGGGATCATTAATGGTAAGGCTACCTGTGTTGCTCAGGTAAACATCATCAGTAATGCCGCTGTTGAGACCCGGTACATAAGGCATCCAATCCCAACTGGCGCTGGGTATATATGTTGGACTGGCATAATTTACCAATGGGTTCAGCGGACAATAAACCAAAACAGCCAGTGTGTTTGCCTCTGTTTTATTTACGAGTTTCGTTACGTCATACACTCCCCGCTGCATAAAACCATCCAGGCTGCCTATCTTCTTCCCGTTCAGGTAGATCTCAGCTTTGCGGTTAATGCCTTTGAAATTAAGCCAGATTTTTTGTTTGGTGAAACCTGCAGGTACGCTGAACTGCGTACGGTACCAGAAATTGCGGTCGTACTTCTTTTTATCAACCTTATAAATATTATCGCCAAAATTGGGATCCTTTTCCAAACCGGCCGCTACGTATGATGAAAATACAGTACCAGGTACAATAGCCTTTACCCAATCAGTAGCGGCGTAACCGCTTTTGTGGATGTCAAGACTATCGGCTCCCAGGTCGGTCTGGGCTTTTACTTTCCATGTGATTTGTTTATTGGTGTTGTTGAGGTAAAAGATTTCCTGTGCTGATGCCGGGTTGAACAGCAGTATCACCGAAGTAAGTAATAGAATTGACTTTTTTATTTTGTAAATATTGATCATAAAATCGTTTTAGCGGATATTCTAATAATTCTTAAAGTAACCGTCATTGTGAGGAACGACGCAATCCCTGATTTGCAGATCGGCTCTGTATAGTTTGGGATTGCTTCGTTCCTCACAATGACATAATAAAAAATACAGTCATGCTGAACTTGTTTCAGCACCCCACATGCAAGGCCGCTTGCATAGCCGCTCAGCGCGTGGGATCCCGAAATAAATTCGGGATGACGGGTAGTGTAAATGTCATTTCACCTTCAGAGGCCTCCGGATTTAAACATTCGCAATGACGTTTTCCATATTCTTCTTAATTTTGTTATTGAGCTTTTGAAAGCGAGAACGGTCTGTCTTCAAGCGCTACGCCTCGGGTCACAGCCGGTTTGTCGCCCATTTCAAAATGCAGTACACCGCCGTTCATAATATCGGCCTGGGTGATCCAGTTATGGGTATAAGGTCGGCCATTAAGCGTCGCCGACTGGATATACACGTTCTCCTTGTTGTTATTGTTAGCTTCTATCACGAACTTTTTGCCATTTTCCAAGGCGATGGTCATCTTTTTAAATAGCGGACTGCCAATTACATACTGATCAGTACCGGGACATACACTGTAAAAACCGGCAGCGCTCAGTACAAACCAAGATGACATCTGGCCTTCATCCTCATCGCCGGGGTAACCGTTTTCGCCGGCGTTATACATCTTATCCATCACACTGCGCAAATGTTGCTGCGCCTTCCATGGCTGGCCGGCATAGTTGTACATATAAAGCAAGTGATGGATAGGCTCGTTGCCCTGCGCGTACTGCCCCATTTTAAATTCGGCCATCTCCGTCATTTCGTGGATCACCTGTCCGTACCCTCCTACTTTGATAGTTCCAGGCTCAGTAAATACCGAATCAATCTTAGCAGTAAAATTCTTCTCTCCGCCCATCAGGTTGATCAAACCCTGCGTGTCCTGAAAAACAGACCAGGTCCAGTGCCAGGCATTACCTTCGGTATAGGGGCCACCCCAATCCATGGGGTCAAAAGGTTCAATCCAATTACCTTGCGCATCTTTCGCGCGCATGAAACGGGTTTTGGTATCAAACAGGTTTTTATAATTGTACATCTGCCGGGCAAAAACATCTTCATAAAATTTATTGCCGGTGAGTTTAGCCAGTTGATATCCGCAGAAATCATCGTATGCAAACTCCAGCGTCCAGGCAGTTGAACCAAGGGTTTGCGGCGTAAAAGGCACATAACCGTTGGCATAATATTCCTTCCAGCCCGGGCGACCATTGGCACTGCCCCACGGGCCTTTATTGGTAGCTTCATGATAGTAAGCCTCCAGTGCCTTTTTGGGGTCGAAGGTGCGGATCCCTTTTACCCATGCATCGGTTAATAGGGATATGGCATGGTTACCCAGCATTCCTCCCGTTTCACCCGGGAACGACCAGGCCGGCAACCAACCGCATTGCTGCTGCGCATCAAGCAGCGCATTTACAAGCCTGCCTTCCATTTTGGGGTGCAACACCGTATTCAGCGGGAATTGGGCACGGAAAGTGTCCCAAAAACCATTATCGGTATACATATAACCATCATGCACCTTGCCATCGTAAGAGCTATAATAGTATGGCTTTCCGTCTTTATTATATTCAAAAAACTGGTGTGAGAATAGATTGGCGTGATACATGCACGAATAAAAAGTCGCCTTCTGATCTTCCGTAGCCCCCTCAATGGCCATACGGCCAAGCAACTCGTTCCATACTTTATCAGCAGCTTTACGGGTGTCATCAAATGATTTGTATTTACCCAGTTCAGTTGTCAAAGTAAGTTCGGCCTGCTCCGGACTGATATAGGACGAAGCTACTTTGACTTGTACCGTTTCGCCATCTTTAAATTTGATATAGGCCCCGATACCTTCGCCCTCTGCCGATCCGTTCTTTTCAGAAAGGATATTCTTTTTATTTTCCCAGGTTCCATAATCGGTAAAGGGTTTATCAAAAATAATGACAAAGTAGTTCCGGAAATCTTTAGGGGCCCAGCGGCTGTTGTTCACATAGCCTGTTATTTTCCGCTCGGCCGGGATGATTTTTACCCCGCTCATTTTAGTGTAGCCATCTAAAACAAGATAGGAAGCTTTACCTTCCGGGAACGAAAACCGCAAGTGCGCTCCCCGTTCGGTCGGCGACATTTCGGTTGTAATATTATTATCAAGTTTTACTTTATAGTAACCTGGTTGAGCGATCTCGTTATCGTGGCTAAATGATGCCGCCCGTTCATCTTCATTAACAACCAGTTTACCGGTAACCGGCATCAGCGAAAACACCGCATAATCGTTAACCCACGAACTGCACTGGTGCGATTGCTGAAAGCCGCGGATAGTATGTTCAAAGTACTGGTATTTCCATCCATCGCCGTTTTTGCCGGTTTGCGGTGTCCAGGTGTTCATGCCGAAAGGCAGCGAAGTAGCCGGATAGGTGTTACCGTACGAGAACTCATATTTGGTATTGGTGCCCTGTCGGGTATTCACATACTTAACAAGGTTAGCCTCCTGCGCAAACAGGTTTCCGGCATACATAAGCGCAACTGCGCAAATAAGCGAACGTATTTTCATTGGGTTATATTAAACACTAATTCCATTCGTGCTCCTCAATTCGAGCCTATTCGTGTTCATTAAACTTTACCCTGATAAATCTTGGCCTGTACAGATTAGGGTATTTCTTCAGATCGTTTAAAAAATCAACCGAGTTAATGTTATAACTGATCAGCAGTTCACCGGGCTTTGATAAGCTTGGATGCGCCTTGGCATTATAAACCACAAACGTTTTGGCAATAAGATCAGGCTTGCAATCCCATAATTTAATGATCGGACCAAACGGACCTACCGGGCTTGCACCTATCCGCATCCCTACGGATGTGGTCATCCCGCCTACCTGGAATATCAGCGCGTAACGCCCATCCGGCAGCGGGCTAAAACTTAACTCATTTGATACGCTGCTGGTTATATTGGCAACCTGTTCCATATCGCTTACCCAGGCTTTGCCATTATAGAAAGTCCACTTACTATAATTTTCAAAATCCCCGGGCAGTACACGGGCAACCATCAGGTTCTTGGCCATGCCACGTACCCCATAAACGTAAATATAACCATCGGGCTTTGGCGCACCGGCTTCTTTAGTGTTTACGTAGATCCCGGCACCAAACGATCCGCTTTCCCCTTTCTGATCTACCAGGTAAAACGGCGTATCCATTTGTTTAAGGTCTTTATAAGGAGGTTTACTGTTTGCCGGGATCTTGATGAGCGTATTGCCAACTTCCCTGAAACCAAATGCTTCGTTGCTTACGTTATGCACCCTGTACCCAAAAATATAGATGTTGTTATTCAATGCCTGATTTACAAAGCCATCGCCAAGCCAGTAGTAATCTGTAGCTCCTGTTTTAGGTGTATGGGGGATAAAAATCGACTCCGGTTTTCCTTTAGCATTTTTATCCCAGTAAAACTTCATCTGTTTATCCAAAGGCTCATTGCCTTTTAGTTCAGCTACGGCATTGTGGATCATGGTGGCCCCCGGAGCCATAGTGTTATCACGCACCGCGCCTATCATGCTATCGCTGAAAATAAAAAGCACTTTATCGTTATGTTTTGCCTGGCCGGTCTCCTTCCCATTCAAAGGGATAGTATAAATACCATCGCCCCCGAACCAGCCCGAATCACGCTTTAACAGGGCCGACCATTCCGGTGCGGCCTCTGCCTTAAATTTAATATCGGTAAGATTAACAGTGTCAGCTTTTTGCGCAAAGGCTCTATTGGTTAAAACCAGGCCCAAACAAGCTAAACAAACAAGGGTAATTTTCTTCATTAAATAATATTTATACTGGTAAATGTTTATGATGATGGCTTTTGTGTTTAACAAACAGCGCAATAAAGCCGGTTAATCCTCCCATCAGCATTAAAAAACCGATGAAGCCGGCCTGGGTAAATGGTAAACCTAAAAAATGATAAACCGTGTTTATTCGGATCTTCTCTATCAAAAAACGCTCGGTACCGTTTAACACAAGGTACAGGAAAAACATAAAACCGGGTGTAACTATCCGTTTACGAAAAACCCACATCAGCAAAAACATACCAATGCAAAGTGCGGCCTCATAAAACGGCGTGGGGTATACCGGGTTAGCCAGTTGATTGCAATAGTTACCCAGGCAACCGGGTAGCAGTGTACCGGCATTGATAGCATTATGCGGATAATTGAACGCCCACATCCAATCGGGCAGCCAGCTTAAAAAACCGGGTTTTAGATGTGGGTTAACCTTACCCCAATCACCATCACCCGCCAGTTGGCAACCAATACGGCCAATGCCATACGCCAGCATCATGCCCGGCGAACCGATATCGGCAAGGTGCACCAGTTTCATGTTATGCCGGTGGCCGATATACAAATAAGTCAATGCGCCAAAGATCAGGCCGCCGTAATAAGCAAACCCATTGGCCGAAAATATAGTACCCAGCGGATCATATCTCAACCTGCCAAAATGCTCAACGATATCAAAAAGCTTGGCGCCAATGAAACCAAAAAATCCAACACTGAAAACAATCAGCCCCATTAATAGATAAGGGTGTACAGTATATTCAGTTGTTTGCGGTTTAGGCAATGCAAATTTCTTTCGATCGCGGTAAATCCAGAAGGCAAATGCACCTCCAATAAGTACGCCGGCTGTTAAATTTCCCTGCAATGAAAGGATATACGCCCGCGGGTTTGCAGCAAAAACCTGGTAGTTAAAAACGGCTCCAAAAAATTTAAAGCCAAATAAAAAACCGGGCAAAAAATTAATGATCATTTCAGCTGCCGAAGCGGGTTTTCCGATGATTACCTTCCGCTTAAATGCACTGATCTTTCCAATGGCTTCATATCTTTTAAATTCTGAAGTAAACACTATGTAGGCAAATAGAAAGGCAAGTGCTATAAAAAAACCAAGCGTTTGGATAGGAAATCCAATCCTAATATGGAAGAGATAATATATCAGATCGCCGATGGTTGGAAACATATCCTAATTTAAAGTTTATCTGCCAAATCAAAAAAGGAAGCCGGCACCGCAGTGCCAGCTCCTTTTGGTTTATCTATTGGTTTTTAAAACCCGGCCTGGATGCCCAGGTTAATCACCCGCTGGTTAATGTACGCATCACCCGCGGTATTGGTAGCAATTTCCGGGTCCTGCTGATATTTTTTGTAGTTATCAAAAGTGAGCAGGTTATATGCGCTCATATAAATGCGGGCGTTGTTAATCTTAAATGGTAACAGCTTGGTTGGCAATTGATAACCGATATCAACCGTTTTTAACCGCACGTAATGCGCGTTTAATAACCAGTAATCAGAAAAATAAGCCGTAGGGCTGTTTACCGAAGTTGGATTGGTAGTTAACCTTGGGAAGGCGGCATTAACCGGGTTTTCGGGTGTCCAGCGTTCCTGGTGTATAGGTTGAAACTGGCTTTGAAATGGTTCGATACCGGTACCAATCACCGCGAAACTGTAGTTAAACGATCCCTGCAAAAGCACACTTACACTAAAACCTTTGTAAACTGCCTGCAATGAAAGGCCGAGTATGGTATTTGGCAGATTTGGGTTTCCTATCGGCCTTTTGTCAAAAACGTTAATAATGCCGTCACCGTTCAGGTCCTGGTATTTCAGATCGCCGGGCTGTAGTGGGATACCGTTATCAGGTACGGGTACCGATTTACTTCCCGAATTGATGGCGGCAATATCGGCAGCAGTATAGTATCCCAAAAAGTGAAAACCATATTGCTGCCCGATTGAATGACCGGTTTGCGCCAGCCATGGATATGCCGGGGTAGCCTCATCTTCATATAGGATCTTGTTTTTAGCGTACGAGAACACGAAACCAACGTTGTATTGTACTTTGCCAAGCGTGCTATGATAGCTGATCTGCCCGTCAAGGCCCTGGTTACGGGTTTTACCGATGTTTACGGCAGGCAAACCAACACCCAAAATCTCCGGTATACTCCCCGGTGTAATCAGCTGATTGTAACGGATATCGTGGAAATAATCGGCTGTGATGGATATTTTATCATTAAACAAGTTGGCATCCAGGCCTATGTCGATCTTTTTGGCACGTTCCCAAACTACGTTCGGATTGCCCAAAGAACCTTCATATATAGTGTTGTAATTTTGAGCTGTTTCGCCAAAATTGTAACCACCGCCCTGATTGTAAACCTGGTTATATACATAACGGTTACCCGGTGCTGCATCCGAACCAACCAAACCATAACTGCCCCTTATTTTCAAAAGACTGAACATAGGGAGAGCCTTTTCAAAGAACGACTCTTTAGCGATGTTATAACCAAAGCTCACAGCCGGAAAAATCCCAAAGCGATGATTAGCGGCAAAGCGGTCGGTGCCGTTATAGGCTACGTTAAAGTCGAACAGAAATTTCTGTTTAAAGTCATATCCCACCTTGCCCGATATACCGCGGAACTTCTGCGGTACACCAACTTGCGCGCCGTCAAGCAGCGGGTAGGTGAAATACGTTTGCGAAGTTTGATTGAACAACAACAATCCCGAAAAATGGTGCGAACCACGGAATGTCCTGTCGTAGTTGGCATAAAGCTGCAGGTTGTAGTTATTGGTATTGATATCGGTGCTGCCCGTTAACGCATAAGTTTGGTACACATAAGTAGCACCCGGCCTTAAAGAATATTGATTAGTAGCCGGATCATAATGATAGGCAGGGATACCACCGTTAAAAATTTGCTTGGTAAATTGTTCAATGCTTGAATAAGCCACCCTGCCCGTTACCGAAAGGCCATTGGTTAAAGCATCGAGCCTTTGCGTAGCACCAAAAAGTACGTTAAAATCGGTACGGCGGGAGTGTTGATAGCCTCCTGTTGCCAGCCTCGCGTTAAGCGTTGGCAGGTGATCGGGATTAAACGACGAATAGGCGTATGAATAACTTCCGTTAGGATTAAGATATGGCGCCGTAAAAGGCGTTTCCTTGGTAAAATTATATACCTCGCTCACGGCGTTCTGGTTATAAGGTTGGTTCAAATCAGAGAAACGGGTGGTAATATCCAATCGCAGATCAAGCGTTTTATTGGCTTTCAGATCGAGGTTTGAACGAAAGTTGTAACGCTTAAAGTAATAGTTAGTATTCACCAAACTTTGCGGATCGGCAAAATCACGTACCAGGCCATTCTGGTTTAGCGCGCCACCCGAGATGAAATATTTCACCCCGGTTGTACCACCCGAAATATCCAGGTTGGCATTGGTTTGATAGGTGTATTTCTTGAAGATCTTGTTATACCAATCAACATTGGGGTGACCGTATGGATCGGATCCATTTTTAAACAGATCAAGGTCCTGCTGGGTAAAGCTAAGCGGGATGCCGTCATTATGCTGGGCCTCATTAATCAATATCGCTGTATTATATGAATCTAAAAACTGCGGCGTTTTAGTAGGCTGCTGGATTCCGCTTTCAACACGCAGGTTCACTTTAGGTGTGCCGGCTTTGCCACGACGGGTTGTTACCACTAATACGCCATTAGCGCCTTTAATACCGTAAATGGCGGTAGTTGATGCATCCTTCAGAATCGAGATGCTCTCTATCTCATTCACATTGATCTGCTGCAGCTGATCATAGCTGTACTCGATGTCATCTACAATAATGAGCGGCTGGTTACCCGATGGGTTTAACGAGCTTACCCCGCGGATATAAAAATCTGAAGCATCCTTACCCGGCTGACCCGAACCCTGCTGCGAAAAAAAGCCCGGCAATTTACCGGTTAAAGCATTTTGCACGTTGGCCGTTGGCACGGTGCGGATCTCACTGGCCGAAATGGAACTCACAGCACCGGTATTAGTGATCCTTTTTTTGGTTCCGTAAGCTACTACGGCTACTTCATCCAAGCCGTTGGTATTGGTTTGCAGGATAATATCCATCCTGCCCGATTCAGATACACGGAGCTCACGCGGGATATAACCGATGAAACGCACAATGATGGTATTTGACTGCCCTTTAAGAACAAGCCTGAACTTACCACCCTGATCTGTAATAGCACCGTTATTAGGAACACCTTTTTCAATTACCGATACCCCTGGCAATACCCCGGTAATATCGCGTACAGTACCTGTTACGGTCCTGCTTTGCGCAAATGACACCGCCGGGAGCAGGATCATTAATATCTGGAAGAGAAGTATTATTTTTCTCATAAAGCTTAATTTTTTTGGTTTAACTGGCTGAAGTTTTGAGATTACCATCCTGGATTTTGTTTCATATTCGGGTTCTTCAAAACCTCGTCATAAGGTATCGGGTACAGGTACATCTTAGGCGCTTCGAATTTGGTAGTGAGCGCATTCACCACGTTATAGGTAAGGCTGGAGCCTATCTTCACAATGCTGATCCCTTTTTGCGGCTGGTTCATTACCGTTTCAGCAATTTTCCAGCGGCGGATGTCCCAGTAGCGGTTCTCTTCAAAAGCCATTTCCAGGCGCCGCTCATTTTGGATGATGGCGCGCATCTCCGCTTTGCTCATACCGGCTTTAAGTCCGTAATTGCCGGTGCCCGCATCTATCCCTGCCCTTCTCCTGATGCTGATAACAGCATTATAAACCTCGGGAGTTGCTCCGGCCGATTCATTGAGTGATTCGGCATAGCCTAAAACCACATCAGCATAGCGCAGGATCTGCCAGTCTATGACATGAGCAGCGTAGGCATTGGTGTTTTCAAAATTGCCCATGAACTTGCGCATGTAATAGCCTGTTTTGGTTTGTTGTAATGAGCCGTTGGGTTTGCTGGCCCCGCCTTCGTACAATTGCAGATCTGAGTTAAGCCATCTTGCCCCATTACAGAGCACGGTATAGGTTAAGCGCGGGTCGCGGGTCTGGTAAGGGTTATCCGGATTATAACCTGATGCCGGATCAGTAATAGCCAAACCGTTTTTCATAGGGAAGGCATCAACCAATTGTTGTGTCGGACTGGTTTGCCCCTTGCCTACCGCCCCGGTAAAGCCTATCGGACCATTAGTGGTTTCTATCGAGGATGAATTATCTGTTTGGCGGATAAATATATTTTCAGAGCTGTTTTGAGTCAGAAATACATCTTTAAAGCTGGGCAATAACGAATAAACATTCAGGTCCATTACCGCTTTTTCTGCAGCAGCGGCCTGTGCCCACCTGTCGGCGCTAAAATCGGTATAACCGGTTAGTGGATTTGAGGCATCGATATTCTGCCCGTTAAATAATGGGCTTGCCGCATATAGCAGTACTTTGGCCTTTAAAGCCATGGCGGCGCCTTTGGTAGGGCGGTGGTA
Organism: Mucilaginibacter sp. R-33; assembly: GCF_049949235.1. NCBI lineage: Bacteria > Pseudomonadati > Bacteroidota > Sphingobacteriia > Sphingobacteriales > Sphingobacteriaceae > Mucilaginibacter > Mucilaginibacter sp. R-33. The sequence goes on along the minus strand of NZ_CP188089.1, from coordinate 1,400,797 downwards.
ATCAGCATTAGGGTTGCTTAGCGGCGCGCTCATCAGGGTATCCTTAATGGCATCGCATTCGCTTACAATATACTTGATACAATCGGCAAAGGAATTACGGGGCAAGGCTACATTATCTGTTATAGTAAACACCTTGTTGCCCAATAAGGGAACGCCACCGTAACGTTTAACCAGTTCAAAGTAATATAGCGCCCTTAAAAAACGTGCCTCGCTTTTCCATACATATTTCATGGAGTAACCATGGTATTGTGCAAGTACCGGCACTACATCAATATTGTTCACAAACTCATTTGCCTTGCGGATGCCTGCGTAATAATAAGCCCAAAGGTTTTCACCTGCGGGGATAGTATATGAATTATAAGATGCTGTTGAAAGTATGGTTACTACATTTGATGATACCGAAGCCGATGACATGGCATCATCACTGGCCGCGTCAAGGTAGTCGTTCCCTACCCTGTTGTGCCCGTTTTGGAGCGTTGCATAAATCCCATACAGGAACATTTGGGCATTGGTGCCTAAGGAGTCCTTTTTGTCAAACACGTAATTGATAGTCACCTTATCAACCGGGAACTGCTCATATTTTTTACAGCCGGCCATTATGGTTAAGATGCCGGCGGCCGCTAAAATTATTTTGTTGAAACTCTTCATGATCGTAATATTTTTATGATGGCCAAAATCAAAGCTTAATGTTAACGCCGGCATTTATTACCCTTTGAATGGGGTAAGCAGTACCGTATACCTCCGGATCAAAATCTTTGTAGCCATACAGTGTATACAGGTTTTCGCCGTTCACAAACAGTCGCAAGCCCGATAGCCTGAGCTTATGTGCCCACTCATAAGGCAGATTGTAACCTACTTCGGCATTTTTTAGCCTTACATAATTGCCTTTGCGCAGGTACAAGGTTGAGTTGGCGGTATTATTGGCGTTACCTATTGATAACCTTGGCGCAGTAGCCGTAGCAGCGGTTTCGGGTGTCCACCGGCCTAAAATGGTTTCGTACGCCTGCCCGCTGTAGGTAAGCCCGAGGAACCCCACACCTGCAAAGCCGTTCACCTGCGAGTTATTGAACATCAGCTCTCGGTTCGCTACGCCCTGTAACAGGAAACTCAGGCTAAAACCTTTGTAATTGAAACCCGCTGAAAAGCCATAATAAACCAGCGGCCGGTTACCGCCTATAGCCGAAACATCAAACTGGTTGATAATATGATCGCCGTTAAGGTCTTTGTATTTTACATCTCCTGCCTGCGCGGTGTAACCGGTAGTTGTTGCACTGGTGGCAGCATCCTGGGCATCCTTGAAATAACCGATAGCCGTGTAACCATAAATAGCGTTGGTGGAGCGACCGGTGTGCCTGAGCCATGGGTAAGGATATGGCTCTTCGTCGCTAAAAATAATTTTAGACGATTGGATAGAGGCATTACCCGAAATGAAGTAATTGAAATTTTGGATGTGATTTTGATAAGTTAAAGTAAGTTCAGCGCCTTTGTAAAGATTAATACCTAAATTTTCATAAGGATATGAGGTACCCAACAAAGCAATACTGTTTCCTCTAACCTGCAACAGATCGTAATACCTGTCGTGGTAATAATCGGCAGTAATATTGAAATGATTATTAAACAGGGAGATATCGGCCCCTATATCCAGCTTGCGGGCTTTTTCCCAACGGATGTATGGATTGGCCAATGTGTTTTCAAAATAACCCTGTACCGGGCTTTTGCTGGTACCTGTGCTGTATGAATAGCCCTGCGAAGGGCCGTAGGTTTGTAAAAAGTTATAGTACCCGTAATTATCTACGTTGTTGTTTCCGGTTTTACCATAGGTGGCGCGCCACTTCCATAAGTTTATCCAGCTGAAATTATCTTTAATAAAATCCTCTTTACCCATTTGCCAGCCAATACCGCCGGCGTAAAACAAGCCATATTGATTGCCCGGAGGATAACGGTTATAACCGCTACTGTTGACAGCCGCTTCAATAAAGTATTTACCGTCATAATTATAACCCGCTTTTAATGCACGGTTTGTTGTTACCTGCGAAAGGTCATAGTTTAATACAACCGAGCGTACATCATACAGTGCCATACCGGTTATATTGCTTTTACCAAAAGTCCTGTCGTAATTAACTGATGCCTGGGCAAACGAGTAGCGGGCGCTTGAAACCGTACTGAACGAATTGTTTTGCGCAACTGATGAGCCCACTGCCGAATAAGAACTGTCGGCGTTAAAAGAATAGGCATTATTTTGCAATGAGCGATTTAAAAAACTTTGCGATGAAAAAGCAAGGTTGCCTTTTGCCTTTGCCGACAAGCCTGGTGTTATGCTGCTGAGGTTATAATTCAGATCGAGGTTGGCCAGTACATCATTGCTGCTGGTGCGCTGATAACCTGAAAACTCGGTTTGCGAAAGCAGGTTGTTGGTATATGTTGTTGTACCGCCAAATGTGTTATTTGGATTATAAAGCGGATATGCATTGTTTGGCGTGCTGTAAAGAGCGCCCAATATGTTTCCATACCCTGCCCCTGGCTGCGTGCTTTGCTGGATACGGCCGAATAACTGAAGATCGACAGTAAATTTTTTGGTTACGTTAACTGCGAGATCGGAGTTAATGATATAGCGGTTAAGATCATTATTGGTATTGTAGGGTACAGCTGATGTGGTGCGGAACATCCCGGCCTGGTCAAGGTAGTTTAATGACACGCTGTACCGCGCTACCTGGGTACCGCCGTTAACATTAAGCTTGTAGCTGGTCATCGGCGAATTATCGCGCAATATGGTTTTAAACCAGTTAACATCCGGATGTCTTAAAGGGTCGGTGTGGTTGCGGTAGGCGTTAAAATCGGCACTGCTGTAAAGGGCCGGCTTACCATCGTTTTGTAACGCTTCATTATATAAATACGCATATTGATAAGCAGGCAGCGGGTTTGGCAAGCCTAAAGGCTGCTGGGTGCCTGTTTGTGCAGTGAATGAAATATGCGGCGTACCCACCTGACCGCGTTTGGTAGTAATAAGTAAAGTACCGCGCGAACTGTTGATGCCCAGCATCATATTTGAAAGCGCATCCTTTAATACCGAAACCGATTCGATACTTTCCGGATCAAGCGACGCTATCTCACGCTGAACACCATCGATAATCGTTATCGGCCCCTGCCCTCTTAATGAAAGGCCGAACTCGGTATTGTCATTGGCCGAATAATTATTGTGCTGCACTACCGCCCCGATAAAATCATTTACAGTCTGCACACCGGTTTGAGGTGCGGCGAAACCGCTATACTGCTGGGTATATAAACCGGGGAGTTGCCCGGGTAAAGCATAGGTATACAAAGTTGCTGGTGTGCTGGTAAGCTGATTGGTATAGATAGTTGATATGGCACCCACATTTTTTGATGTGCTGATGGTATCATAAAGCACATTAATGGTTTTAGGTGCCTGAATATAGGTATCTATGAGCCTCACCGTTAATTTAGCAGTGTTTTTAACAGTAACTTGCCGGGCGTTATAATTCGCGGCGGTAAATACCAGCGCATCTCCCTTTATGGCGTTGATGGCGAACATGCCGTCTTTACCGGTAGTTAGGGTACTATTTTTTCCTTTATTAATTACTTTAACACCCTGTAGTGGGTTACCATACTCATCAAGTACAATACCGCTTACCTGACCGGGCCGTGCAGGCGCCACGGAAGCTGTATCCTGCTGCATGGCTGCATAGCTGGTTTTAACCAGTAGCAGCATCAACAGCGTGATGCCTGTTAAACATTTATTTATGTAGCAATAAGCCATATTTTTCAGGTTTAAAATTGTTGGCAAAAGGTTTAAATATCGTTTTAGCAGATCCTGTACAATTAGGTGCATCTGCTCGTTTATTTCATCTACAGATCAACCGCATTTAAATGTATAGGTGAACGGGGCATCAGTATTACCATAGCCTACCTTTACCTTGCCCGTTTTATCGGTAAGGAAGTACTCCATTCTTGTGATGGTTTGCGTATCCCCTGCATTAAAGAATGATCTCGGCCAAAACGTAAGCTGGTACTTTTTACTGGTGGCAGTAGTTTGTTTCAATAATGTTTTAGAGGTTTGCTCACAAACGTTTATGGTTTTGCCATCGCTGGTGTAGGCCTTTGCGCACAGGTAAACTTCACTTGCGCCGCTTAACTGTGTATCGGTAACTGTACCATCAAAAGTCAGGGTTACAAAATCGTTATCCAATGATTTTGGCGGATCGATAGTGGTAAGTTGCGGGTTACAAAAGTCAACCAGGTCACCGCTGCCGCCGGTTACTTCAAAACAGGTATTACCAAGCAGCACACTGTAATAAGTACCATTGCCATCGCTGGTAAAACCGTTACCGCTGTCGGTTATGGTATAGCCCAGTTTAACCAACATGTTATTATTATCGGTGCCTACTTTTGTTTTGATATTCAGGTCGACAATAAACTCTACCCCACCGGTATGGCTGTAGGCTTTATCAGTTTGGTAAGCCACCCATTCCATATCATCAATAAGGTTACCACCGTTACCGAAAGTTTTTTTCATGTATGCCGACCAGGTAAGGCCGTCGCCCTTTTTAGGTAAAGTACCGTCGGGTATCAGGGACATGGTTCCATTACCTTGTTTGCTGGTGTAAGTTATAGTGGTATTCTGCGCCGCCTTCCAGCCTTTAGGCACCAAAAAACCAAAAATGAGGTAGTCGGGGCCTCCATCTCCCACGGTAGGAATATCACAGTGTACCGTTATCGGAACAACTGAGCCTACGGTAGCTGTTGCCGGCTGATCGACGCTGGTAATTTGTTCGCCGCAGCAGGCTAAAGCAATACCCAGCACCACCAAAGCACACAGCTTCCATAAATTTTTACCTTTTATATGTAAATATGATCTCATAATTTATTGGTTGCTTTTAGTTTATCAATTGGCTTTTTCAAGCACGTACACATAAGTATTATTGGTACAGCCCGGACTGAATGTTATGCTAAGCTGCCTTTTGCCGTTTACTATAGGATAAGTAAAAGCTGTTGAAACCGGCTTATCGCCTGTAGCAGTAAAGGTGATCTTAAACGGATACTGCGGATCATCAAGTGCAAAAGCACCATCCTTGCTTACCAGGAAGGGCAGCTTATTTACCAGTGTGTATCCCTTATCGGTAAAGCTGATCCTGAACTGGCTAAAATCAATAATGGAGGTTAAATCGGTGCCATTACGGGTAGCTTTGATCACCCGCCAGTTGCCGGCGATATCTTTGGGGGCCTCGCTTCCGGGAACTATCTTTTCGGTTTTACATGATGATGCCGCCATCATGAAGACAACTATCAGCATGTAAAACCATTTTGCTTTGTAATTATATTTCATATCAATACTATTATACTGTCGGTGATTAATAGCCCGGGTTCTGGATCAGTTCGGGCGATTTGGCTACCTCGCTTTGCGGGAAAGGCCACAGGTACATCGCTTTACGGAAATTGCGTTTGCGCACATCAAATTGTTTGTAAGCCACCGCAGCACCATCGCGGTCAACTTCCATGCCTTTGGTAGTGATGTTGTCAGTTTGGTCGGCAATTTTCCAGCGGCGCACATCCCAAAAGCGGTGCTCTTCAAAAGCCAGCTCAATACGGCGTTCATTTTGAATGGCTGTACGCATATCAGCCTGGCTCAAACCCGCGGGCAACTGGTATGGGTTTAAGCCCGCCCTTTGACGGATAGCCTCAACTGCCGAATAAACTAATGCGGTTGGCCCTTCATATTCATTAGCAGCTTCGGCATAGTTCAGCAAGATTTCGGCATAGCGGATCAATGGCAGGCAACGATCTGTCCGGTGCATAAAATCGTTGGCCACGGCAGCCGGGTCAAGCATTTTATTGGTATAGTATCCGGTGGTAGTGCCAACATGTACGGCATCAGGCCCTGTTGTATTTCCGTTGTATTTGCCAACAAAAATATTTATGGGTGAGGTACCCGACGAAAGCCTGATTTGCAATGGCGTTTGGTCATGGATGATGCTATAATCCAAACGCGGATCGCGGTTAGCATATGGATTATTCGGATTATAGTTTGATGTAGGGTCTGTTATACTTTTACCGTTGCTCATCGGGAAAGCATCAACCAATCCCTGTAGGGGGAAAGCACCGTTTTTGCCCGTACGGGTTGGTGGTTGCCATAAATTCTCTAAATCCACGTTGCCGGTCGGGCGCATCAACTGAAAAATATATTCGGTATTTACACGCTTGGTAAACAGCTTTTGAAAGCCAAAACCCGGGGCGGTGGCATTGTCAACGTTGAGGCTATAAACGCCAGTTGAGATAACGGCAGCAGCCGCTTGTTCGGCAAGTCTCCAGCGCTCTTTATCGTAAGCCGGGTATCCCACCAATTCAAGCGTTTTACCCTCACCAATAGATTGCCCATTGAACAAAGGGCTTGCGGCATAAAGCAGCACCCTCGATTTTAAAGCGAGGCAAGCCCCTTTTGATGCCCTTCCATAATTTACCCCCGATTGCGCAGTCGGCAGGTCCTGCGCTGCCGCGTCACACTCGGCAAGGATATAATTCACGCAATCGGCATAGGTATTTCGGGCAGCTGGGATCTTATCCGTATACGTGTAAACACTATCGCCAAGTAAATGCACACCGCCGTAATGTTTCAGTAATATCGCATAATACCAGGCCCGTAAAAACCGCGCCTCGGCTTTCATTTGTGTTTTGACGAAATTATTGATGGGTGCCTTAGGCAAATTTTTAAGCAACTGGTTTACCGACCGGATATTGGTATAACAGGTTTTATATGCATCATCGGTAACCACGGCGGCATTGATGGTGCCTGTTTCAAATGCCAGGGCTGTTGATCCGGCAGATGCCGATACTTCCGCTTCGTCGGAGGCAGCGTCGATACCGCCGTTAGGCGTAGGCGAAAGTATTGGCCCGTAGGTAAACCTTCCTGCCGCCGCACTAAAACCAACATTGCTGTAAATGCCGGCTAAAAACGATACGGTATTGGCACTATCGGTAAACACTGTCTCCCCGGTTAGGTTTGATGTTTGTGTTTGCCCCAGGAAACCTTCCTTTTTACATGAAGTAAAAACAAGGAAGCCCCCGAAAACCGAATAAGCAAGAACCTTGAAGTAAAGTTTTTTCATACTATAGGGTTAGTTAACATCATGCTTCCCCAGAGAAAACATAAAATCGTTTTAGCAATTTCACATTTTTAACCCGCGGAGCAAACGTTTTAAAAGCTGTTTGTTAATTGGTTTATAATTCAGATGTTAAAATCTGATACTAATATAGTTTATAAAAACGATTTAGCAAATTTTTCATACTATTTTTTTATAATTTTTAAAATCACAATTTCTACACCATAATTTTAACAATTACAACATTTGCAATCGGTTGAAAATGTTGTAATTATTATTATAAAAGCGCTATCTATTTTATTCCTTCAAAAAAACGACTAAAAAACAGTGCCTGGTAGTTGATGGAATTGCCCCAAAATTCCCAGGTATGGCCTCCCGGCCTTACAGTATAATCATGGGGGACTTTACGTTCAAGCAACTTTTCGTGCAGTTCCTGGTTAGCCTGGTAAAGGAAATCATCATAACCAACATCAAAAGTAATAGCAAGTGAGTTGGGTTTTAACAGGTAAATGAGGTTTACCACGCTGTTTTGTTCCCACCTGTCGGGGTGTTCGCTGTATTTACCCAATACGCGTTCGATGCCGAAACTATCCGGAAAAGGCCTGATATCAACCGCGCCACTCATGCTCCCGGCAGCACCAAATTTATCTAAATGCTTAAACGCTATATACAACGCGCCATGCCCGCCCATACTCAAACCGGTTATGGCCCTCCCCTTTCGGTCGGTTATGGTTGAATAATGCTTATCAACCCAGTTCACCAGTTCGGTACCTACATAGGTTTCGTATTGCGAATCCTTAATGGTTGGGCTATCAAAATACCAGCCCGCAAAATCGCCGTCGGCACAAACTATAATAAAATGATAAGTATCGGCCAAACCGGCAACAGCAGGGACTTTTTTAATCCAATCGCTGTAATTGCCGCTAAAGCCATGCAGCAGGTATAATACCGGGTACTTTTTGGTGTTTGCGTAATCGGTCGGCTTGATCACTACCGCCTTAATGTCTTTGTTCATTATGGCACTGTGGGTCAGCACCGTATCAACCGTTGCGGCGGCAGCTTTCAAACTGTAAACCGCAAGGCCAATAAACAATGGAATAGATAGTAACTTTTTAATATTCATCAGTATATAGTGATTTTATTTTGAGGCGATGATGGTGATGTGATGGTTTTGCGGTTTATTGATAGCATAGATCTGGTCGGTAAGTACATCCATTTCTTTTTGCCAGGCATCGCGCAGGCTTTTGTAGCGGGCACGGGTATAATTATCTTTATTTCCGTTAACAAAAATGTCTTTTTTGGCATACTTGCTTATGGTATCCATAGCGGCGTTGGTATCATGGAATAACAAGCCTTTTCCTTTTAAAAAGTCAAACTGCATCCAAGTATACATGCGGATACGCCTTTCAATGTCCCAGCGCTCTTCGTTCAGCTCCCTGATCTGGATGGCCTGCTGATATTGCGGTGTTATAGTGATCTCGGCGAGGTTGATACCAGCGCCCAATTGCTCAGCCGACCAGCTACCCATTTTTTCTCCATCGATAAAGACATCATAATTGGCTGTTTTTAACCCTTTAACGGCAAGCAACTCCCGGTTCATTTCTTTGGTAAACGGCACAACCTTAAGCGCATCGGCTTGTTTTTTTCGGTTTCCCCAACCACGCGGAATAGTATCAATGGGATACGGCAATGAATTTGCGAGGTAATTGAACGATACGGAATCTACCGAAGAAACCACGTTAGTTACTTTACAATTCACCGCCTTAATGGTCTTTTTACTTTTAGCGTCAACAGCCACATCAGCCACTACTTTATTGCTGAAGCCCTGTGCCTTTAGAAAAAGGTAGGCCATCACCAGGTGACCGTCATTGTCAGGATGTACCCTGTCATTGGGCGTTAAGCTGAAGGTGGAATCTTTGGCTTGCTCACGCAGATTGATCTCTGTCATGGGATGGTAGAAATCAACATAACCCCAGTTATTTCTTTTCGCTGCTGCTTGCTGAAAATCGATCACTTTTGAAAAAGCCGCACTTTTTTTAGGATAGATGTTTTTGGTAGTAAACTTGCTGGTTTCGTCATAAGGCGAACCAAGAATAAAAATTTTACGGATCTCGGGGTGTTGCTTTAGTTTGTTTTCCAGCAGTGCATAGTTATCGTATGAGCCCTGGATCCTTTTATCCATAACATCCTGTGCATCGGGACGGTACCATTCAAAATAACCGGTGTCGTTCATGCCCCAGGTAAGGGTTAACACATTTGGTTTTTTGCTGAACACATCATCTTCGAAACGGTCGTTGATCTGCCCTACAACATCGCCGCCAATGCCGGCGTTATAGCAGGTTATCCGCATGTTAGGGAAACGGGTCATATAATATAGCCAGATGTACGAGTGGTAATGGCCCCCATCTGTAATGCTGTTGCCAACAAAAGCCACCCGGTCGCCCGCGCGAAATGGCGCTATGTTTTGGGCAGTTACTGCTCCCCGGGCTGCTATCAGTACTAATAATAAAATCAACTTTTTCATTAACTGTTAATTATAATATGTTCAGCAAAAAATAAATTCAAACTATAAACCCACCAGGCTGTACGGGACCCTTACTGCTTTTACCTGGTAAAAGTTAGGATCCTGGTTATTATTTACGCAGGTGGTTGTGCTGCAGCTGCCGCCATCACCATTATAATTAAGGCAATAGGTAACAAGCAGTTCGTTATGCCCGTTTATAAACTCAGCGTGAATGGCCGGGGTATAGTACTTTGCCAAATGGCCCTGGTAAACATCATTGATGGTGAAAACCATTTTAGGCGCAGTGAAAGGCCCCTTAGGACTGTCGGCCGTTGAAATATAAATGTTATGGCTCGCCGGATCACAAAAATAGCCCAGGTCCATTTGCATCATTACATATTTATTATTCACTTTTGATATGGTCACATTTTGCTGCGTGGTATTGCCCGCACCTACAGATATAGCTGCCGCCGCAGCGGTTGTACGGGTTGATGACCATGAAGAGCCTGTCCAGAACGACCAGTTAGATGGATTACTAACCGGGAAGCGGGCCAGGAATACATTGGACGTATTAAAGAAAACGCTTTTGCTTCCATATACATATACCGAGTCGTTAGTAGCGTTTTTAACCATCCCGTTTGAAAACCCGGTTTCTGTTTGGCCCGACATACCGGCAGGTGTTAACCGCGCGGCTGTGCCCCAGTTAAGTCCGGATGTGTTTTGAGTTAAGTCATAAAGCACCTGATTTTCGGGTGTAGATCCGTTGGCCGATTCAAATGTGTAAAGATAAACGTGGCTACCGGCCTCAATTCCTGCGCCGGGCCAGCGATAGGTTGAGTTATGATCGCCCGGGCTTTCAATGATCTCCATGCTGTTTACCGGCGAATTATTGGTAGTGATATTTGGCGTAAGTGATTGATCCCAGCTGTGACTGGCCGGCTGCAGCAGGGCCGAATTATGATATTTAAAAAACTGGCAATATAACTGTCCGTTACTTTGAAGCTGTGACGATTCATAGGCATCTTCGGTTATCCAAAGCACTTTTCCGTTGTTGGCCCCATAGGTAAGCGGGATACTTTTTCCCTCATCAAAAGCCACGGTGCCATTGGTACGGTGAAAAAAGTTCACGACATCATCGTCGCGGTAAGCCTCGGCTGTAAGCCCGTTAAGCAGCCAGGTTTGCGCCGTATTCCCGGCAACAAATACTTCCTGGGTAATAGGCGTACCATTAGTGGCAGATGATCCATGATTGGTGACCGCAAGCCCATTACCCACATTAATAATTTTATAAACGCCGGTACTTACTGCCTGAATATACCATTGCTGGGCATTGTTAGTGTTGGCTTTATCCTGCCATAGGCCTGTACCGGGATTCGTGGTGGCCAAGGGTACTTCTAGATATTTACCGCTGGCTACGTTCATGATCTTAAATTTGGTAGTGCTGGTTATAGCGCCGCTACCCTGTTGTACAATTATCCATTTTTGGTTGGGAGCCGTGGCCGTACCACTGCCCGAGTATTGGTTTTGCTGCGCACCAGTGCCATCATTAAGCATACCGCTGCTATTAATTTCAATAGCTTTACCGCTTAACACGTTGGTGATGAAAAAGGTTCCGTATGAGCTTACCGGCGATCCGCTGGTTAGTTGTACAGAATCTGTGCGTACAAAAGGTTTGGGGTACTTAACGGCAGCTTGTTTATTGCACGAGGCCAGCAAGGCCATAGCCGTTATGGTACAGGTAAACAGGTTTGTTTTCATAATTTGGTTTGGTTTATAATTTGGTTTGATGTTTGGTCGGCGCTGTAAAATCATTCAATTTATAAAATCGATTTAGCAATTCTATATAAAAAATCACCTTTCATCTTTCCTTCCCGTATATCCTAAATTATCAGATCCCCCAGTTTTTATTTGGTGTTGCGCCCATACTTAGTTCAAGGGCGCCGCCTGCCGCAATATCCTTATAATCGATATAGCATTTATTATAGGTTTTGCCGTTAAGCTTTGCCCCCTGTATATAAATATTTTTTGCCGAATTATTATTGGCGATGATGGTAAAGGTTTTACCCTTTGCGTATTTAGGATCAAGCTTTAACGTTACTTTATTAAATACCGGACTGGTGATCTCCTGCCTGGTATCGCCGGGACAAACGGGATGCAAGCCACTCGCTGCCAATACATACCAGGCCGACATCTGCCCGACATCTTCGTTGCCCACCAAACCCTCTACGGAGTTTTTATAAGCCCGGCGGCAGATCTCACGGGTCCATTTCTGGGTAAGCCATGGAGCGCCCAACCTGTTATATAAAAATGGAACATGGTGTACAGGCTCATTGGAATGATTGTAGTAATCGTTCCACATCATGTTATCGGGCGTTTTTTCAAAAAGATTGTTCAAATCAGCTATCACTCTTTCGCGGCCGCCCATTAGTTTTGCCATACCATTTACATCCTGCGGTACAAACCATCCCTGCTGATAAGGGTTACTCTCAATACAGCCATACCATTGTTTAATGCGTCCCTCTGCAGGCCACGGAAGCCAGTTGCCGGTACTATCCTTAGGCCGGAACCAACCTTTATCCGCGTCAAAGATGTTTTTAAAGGCTTCTCCCCTTTCGTCGTATTTTTTTAGGTCTTGTGTTTTGTTAAGCGCTTTTGCAAGCTGTGCAACGCACCAATCGTTATAGGCGTATTCAAGCGTATAGCTTATGCCGCCACCACCCGGAGTAAAACCCTTATCGCCATTGCCAAATTTTTCAACAGTGCTCACCGCTAATTTATAGGCATCTGGTATATTATAATTACGGATGCCTTTGGCATAAGCATCGGCCATTACAGCTACAGCCGGGTTGCCAAGCATACAACCGCTATAGGCATTCAACAGTTCCCAGCGTTCCAGGTAATCTTTCTTCTTTTCATTGGCAAGGGTAACCAGCGAATTAACCAGGTCATTAACCAGCGACGGATTAATAATAGTTTGTAAAGGCATCTGGCTCCTGAAAACATCCCACCCGCTAAATATGGTGCGTTTTTTAAATGTTGTAGTATGATGCACCTTGCCATCGCCGCCCATATATTGCCCTGTAACATCGCTTACAATGCGGGGATCGATCATGGTATGGTACAATGCTGTATAAAACACCGTTTTTTGCTCTGTGGTGCCACCCTGGATACTTACTTTTGATAAGGCGTTATTCCACAGGTTAACGGTATGCTGATGAACAGCATCGAAATTCCAGTCTTTTATTTCGGCTTGTAAATTGGCTTTGGCACCGGCTATGCTTACAAATGAGATACCTGATTTAAGCAATACCTGTTCACCGGCTTTGGTAGCAAATTCGCTATAAAAACCAAGGTGCTTTCCCTGCTTTTCCTTCAATCCTTTAAGGATCTCAGCATTAGCTACGCGTTCCTGGTATTTATCGCCGGTAACGTCGTCCAGCTTACGGCTCCAATCGCTTGGAATATTGGCACTCCAGATGCCATAGTTTTTAAGCGGCTTGCTGAATTGTGCATAAAAATACACTGTATAATCTGCATGTCCATCACCATTGCCCCAGCCGCCACCGTCTGGGCTGCATTTCATAAAGCCCTCAATAGTGTGGTCATCAACTACTTTTACATATTGCAGCGTTGAGGTTCCCCCTACCCTCCGGGCCAGATCAATCTGGATACGCGATTGTTTATTTTGTGAAAAGGTAAAGCGCAACATGCCGCTATGAGGGGCGGCAGTGGCTTCGGCCTTGATATGATTATCAGTTAGCAGAACACTGTAATAGCCCGCTGATGCTTTTTCAGTGCTTTTATCGTAAGCAGAACGATATCCAACCCCTGTAGTGCCTGGTTTACCGGCACTGGTTTTAATTGGCCCCGCTGTAGGCATTACCAAAAAATTCCCCAGATCGCCATACCAGCCAATGCCACTCATTTGAGTAAAGGCAAAGCCTTCAATACTTGTATGTTCATAGCTATAGCCCGAGCCATTGTCGCCTCCGGTTATGGTGTTTGGGCTTAACTGTACAAGCCCGTAAGGTGAGGCAGCGCCCGGAAACGTTTTACCTAAGCCATGGTAAACCCCTGCTCCATCGGCACTGGTGCTGGCCCCTATAAAAGGATTAACATAGGAAGCCGCATTTTGCGCTTTCAGCATTGTTGCCGGAATAAACAACATACCCGCGGCAAATACGGTTATTAAACATTTTTTTAAGGCTGGTAGTGTAGTTATGTTCATAATAGTGGTACCGGATAGAAAGCTTCGTTTACCGTAAGTTTTTTATGACAGATAAACCTTCAGAACTAAAATTGACCGGTATTTATTAATTGGTTATTGCACGACCAAATTATATAATAAAATCGATTTAGCAAATTTTTGTTAATTTTATTTTTAAGACTTAGCTGCGTTTAAATTAGCGACTTATTAATTATTCAATAAAATTCATTGCCGTTGGCTTCAGCCAACGGAATAATGCCGTAAATTTAAGGGGCTTTAGCCAAAATACCATCTGAATTTGGCTAAAGCCCTCTCCTCATTGGCTATTTTACCGTTGGCTGAAGCCAACGGCAATGAATAAATCACTCTTTAAACAGCTTCTTAGAAATACTTAATGGCTTCCCTTAATATTACAATGCTGTATTACAACCATTTGCTAAACCAATCCAACGTCATTTTAAAATGTTCAGGCGTAGATGTATGGAATAGCTTTGGCGTTACATCGCGCATAATCTTATCGGTTGCCCCTTTCGATCTATATACTTGCATGGCCGAAGCGTAAGCTATGTTTGCTCCGGGAAGCGGGCAATTGGGATCGTTTTCTGTGCCTACAATCAACATCGCACGGGGCGCTATCAATCGCAGCATCGAAGGGCAATCAAACTCGCCGGTGATATCAGGGAGCAGTTTATCCCATACAGCCTGTACATTACGCCTGTTTAAGACCGAATCGCCAAGTTCTTTAGCTGCCTGCAAATGCGCCTCCCGGATAGTACCTGCACGCCCCTGCCATTTATCATTATCTAACGACCATTTGAAACTCTGCACTGCAATATCCAGCACAATTACTTTTATCCGCTTATCTACTGATGCCGCAAGCCACGTTTCCATCCCTCCCATGGATATGCCGCCCATACCGATGCGGTTAGTATCTACATCAGGCCTGCTTGCCAGGTAATCGGTTACCCGCCAAAGGTCAAAAGCAGTATCAAACAAAAATGGATGGGCTTGATGTGCTTTATCCTTATTTTCCCAGGCAGCGGTGGCAGCAGCAACGTATTCTTTTGAGCCATGTGCGCCTCCGGCAATGCGTTCGCCATGAAAGCGGGCATCAATGGCTACGCCCATGATCCCTCTTTTAACCAATTGGTACAACATCTTTTTGTTGTCCTCCTTTTTACCGCCTGTACCGTGCAAAAAAATTACAGCGGGGTATAATTTCGTGCCGGCAACAGGTTTGTAAATCAGGATAGGTACCCGCTCATTCTTTTCGCTATAGATAAAACCGTGTTCTATAATAACTGAATCTGTACGAGTGATAGTAAAAGATGGACTTAACGGAACACGAGGCCTTTCCAGCAGTTTTTTAAAATCAGCAACAACCTTATCAACAGGAGGATAATTTATTTGCTGCGCAAATGAAAGCAAAGAGCATAACGATAATGTAATGCCGACACAAAGCACTTTGATCTTAAACAACATAACATGATTGATTTACCTGTACAATGTATAAAATATACAGCTTAATGAGTGTAACAATACTAACATGTAATAAAAAGCACAAAAGCTGAATGTTTCCATCCAGCTTTTGTAAAACTATCATTAACGACAACTTTCCTGAGCACGTTAATTTTCTTCGGTATATTTCTTAAAGTTGTTAAGTATGGCCTGCCAGCCGTTTTTTTGCATTTCAAGGGGATTTTGATCTTCAGGATCGAAAGCTACCTCAACTTCGGTTTGATCGCCATTGGCTTTGAAAGCAACAGAGGCCTGCCTGCCGTTTGGCATAGTATAGGTAAACTTTTCGCCATCAACAATTTCGTCATAAGTAGCTTCAAAGTCAAAACCGAAGCTTCCGTCTTTCGCTTCCATTCTTGCCGAGTATTTTCCGCCTACCCGCATATCATTTGATGCAGAAGGACATTGCCATGAAGGATCTGCAAAGTTCCATTTTGTAATGTGTTCGGGATTGGTGTAATAATCCCAAGCTTTTTTAGCATCTGCATTTACCGTAGCGGTAACTGTGATCTTGTTGCTCATTTTTTACTTTTTTAAGGTTAATAATAATTGGTCGAGCTTTTCGAGGGTTGCCATCATTCCCTGTTCCATACCCATCTGGATAACGGTTTCCAAATCTGAAAGCGATTTGTAAGTTACAATGGTTTCTACCAAAGCGTTTTCTCCTTTGTCGGTAAAATTCACAAGCCACTCCGCGCGGGGAAGATCCTTATTTATTTCACCTTCTGCATTACAGAAAGCATCCAATGATGTATAGTAATCAATAGGTTTTATTTTCAGATAATCTGTCCAGCCCCAGTATTCTGTACCGTTGGGCTCTACCATGGCATAGTGCCAGTGGCCACCTTCGCTAAAATCCATTGACTTGGTTTTGGTGGTTAAGGGTGCCGGCGCAAACCATTGGTCGAGCAATTCCTGCCGGGTGTAACAATCCCAAACCAGTTGCCTGTCGGCTAAAAATTCACGCCTGATGGTCAGCGTATTTTTTTCCTTATCTGCAATAAAATCAAAGTGCATGTTGTTTTTCATTTTTGTTGTTTTTTTAAGGTAGCTAAAAGGTTATCGAGTTGCAGGAACCGAGTTTCCCAAATCTTACGGAATTGCTCCAGCCATTTGTCTATTTCTTTCATTTTGTCAATTTCCAGTTGATAGTAGATCTCACGCCCCTGGTGTTCCTGTTTCACCAGTTCGCATTCGGTCAAAACCTTCAGGTGTTTTGAAATTGCCTGCCGCGTAGTGTCAAAATGCTCGGCGATGGCATTAGGTGTCAT
Source organism: Mucilaginibacter sp. R-33 (assembly GCF_049949235.1). Taxonomy (NCBI): domain Bacteria; kingdom Pseudomonadati; phylum Bacteroidota; class Sphingobacteriia; order Sphingobacteriales; family Sphingobacteriaceae; genus Mucilaginibacter; species Mucilaginibacter sp. R-33. The sequence goes on along the minus strand of NZ_CP188089.1, from coordinate 1,384,186 downwards.
TGCCTGTAAGGCGATTAAGGCGATGATAGCCCGCCGTGTAGGGTCGGCAACAGCCTGAAAAATATCTCTTCTCATTGAAGTACTATTTACGAACCGGTTAATAAGACCGCCGGTTCATTTAAAACTTATTTCCTGATCATGGGCAGGTATTTTTCCCAATTGTCAATAATTACCCAAAGAACAATTGCGATCAATACTAATACGATAGGTAAACCTGATGGGGCCATACTAATATTAGCCAATAAAATACCGGTTAAAAGAGGTACGAGTACTAATGCGCCGAGCGCCCTGGTTCTTGGGATAATCAATAATAGACCGCCAAGGATTTCCATGGCACCCACCAGCGGCATTAGCCAGCCTATTTGCATAAAGGCCTGCCCCGCTTTCACCATTTTTTCGGGCATTTCTTTAGGCATGGGCATGTAATGAAAAAATTTGTCAAGACCGGCGTTGATAAACATTAGCCCGGTTAACAGGCATAAAACAAATAGGATTTTAGTTTTCATGGTTTGGTTTATTTAAATAAGAAACTGATTGGTTGCAAATATATGCGCAACTAATTGGTTTCGCAAATTTATTTTGATTTTTTTTTTAAAGACTAAATTTTAAAATTGCTAAATCAAATAGTTATAGAAACACAAAGCCCCGATATTTGCGATATCGGGGCTTCTAATTATCCAATTTTATAACTGTTATCCCAGTTGCAGATCTTTTTGCTGTACAGCGCCTGGTTGCCCAGGTGCACACTGATGGCGGTGCGGGCTCCCGTGAATACATTACTATCCGGTAGCTCATTATGCTGTATTTTTTGATAAAAATCGTTGAATGCATACCAGGTACCATCTTTCGTCGCCTCGGGCAGAATGGGTGTGCCTCCTTCTTTATTCCATACAATACGTGTTGCACCGGTTACGCCGTCTACAGTCCCTTTTTCTTTCAATAGTTTTTTCTCGGGGTAAAACATGCCCTGATCAGTTAGCAGGGATACAGTACCCAGGGTACCTTTAATCTTGAAAAGATAGCCGTCATGCGCATTGCCGCACATTGCGCCGAAATTACCGATCAGGCCCAGGTCTGGGTAACGTAACATCAATTGTACATTATCATAGGTCTCCCGGCCATCTTTAAACACATCTATCCCGCCGGTGGCAAAAAATTCCTGCGGATGGGTATCAAAAACCCAGTTAATAAAATCAATCTGGTGCGAAAGCAGTTCGGCCGCCAGTCCTCCCGAATATTCTTTGTACATGCGCCAGTTGATGGCCCGTTCCAGTGAAGGATCAGGCACCGGGCGTCGCCAGTTGCCATTGCGGTCCCAGCGGCAATCTACTTGCGTTACTTTGCCCAGGTAGCCTTTATTGATCATCTCTTTAACCCGGTAATATAAAGGCGAATAGCGGTACTGGTGACCAACCTGCAGCACCTGGTTGCCGCGGCCATGCATCAGGCTCACAAGCTCAAGCGCTTGATCAATGGCATAGGTCATCGTTTTTTCCAGGTATAAATGTTTGCCCGAGCGGATAACATCAGCAGCCACAGCATAGTGCAGGTACAGCGGAACAGCAACGATGATCGCCTCCACCTGCTTATCATCAATTAATTTACGGTAATCCGTATATATTTTCACTGAACCAGGCTTAACCAGTTTTTGTGCTGCTGTCAGCCTGAAATCGAGCACATCGCACAAGGCTGTAATGCGGAACTGATCGGGCATTCCGTTAAGGATATTCATAATCCCGGTACCACGGTCGCCACAGCCTACCACTGCAATTTTAACGGGATCGGCCCCGGGCTGTATTGCGCTCAGGTTTTGGTTTAGCAATAGTCCGCCTGTTAGCAGGCCTGTATTTTTCAAAAAAGTTCTTCTCTCCATTTATCCAGTTTTATTGTTGATATCCTTTAAAGTAAGCAGTAACCGTATCTGCTATACGGCCATCCGGCTTCCGGTATACAATATAAGCACCCAGATCCTTCCGGTTTTTCAGAAAGTTCAACGTGCGTTTTAATCCCATTGTCATAAACCCGTTATCATAGCCATCCGCTGTTATTGCATCTTTCGCATAAACGGTAACACTGATCATTTCGTTTTGTATTGGGTAACCTGTTAACGGATCCATCAGATGCGAAACCTGTTTGCCGCCTGCTTCATGATGTTTGCGGTAATTGCCGGATGTAGTAATGGCGCCATCCCCCGGCTCAATCACTTTCCGCATCGGGGCCGGATTCAGGTCATCGCCACTGATGCCTTCAATGCCCACCTTAAACGGTTCGTTTCCGGGTTTATGGCCTTTAATGCGCAGTTCGCCACCCAATTCGATGAGATAGTTATGAATGGAATGCTGTTCCAATAACGAAGCCAGCAGATCGACAGAATAGCCCTGCGCGATGCCGTTGAGATCCAGTTGTACTTCCGGTTGGGTTTTGTGTAAAAAAGTACCTTTCAAACTGATTTTATCCGCTCCTACATGATGAAGGAGGTTTTGTACTTCTTTCCGATCGGGGTCATGTGCCGGTTTAATTACACCAAATCCCCAGGCATCAACCAAAGGTTTCACTGTGGGGTCAACCAGCCCCCCGGTTGCGTGGCTGATCTGCAGCGCACGGGTGATCAGCACACGAAAAATCTCATCTATACGGATACCTTTTGCAGAATGGTTGAACCGGCAGATAAGCGAATTAGGCTGATATAAGGACACCGACTGATCAAAACGCTTTAACAGGCTATCCGTTTGCGCTGTATTCATCAGGCTGTCGGGCGCATAATACACGATACTATATGTGGTACCTTGTGCATATCCCTTCAGCTCGAAGCGGCGGGGCTGCTCCTGCTGTACGAAAGCACAGCACATCAAAATCAAGACGCAAGGATACGCCAGTAAGGTCGTTTTCATAGTCAGATAGCCAAATGTAAGCATTCAGCCGCTTTTTTATCTTATTGCTTGAAATAAGCTTGATGATCATCTGCGGGCTACCGGAAGATCAATTCCCCTTGCTAAAATTCGTACCCCAAACGATAAATGAACTCCTAAAGACCGGTAGTTAAAGCGGCTTTAAGTGTTTTAATATGCAATGAGCTGATTTAAAATTTGATTAACACCTTTCCAAAAGGCTTTTCCTCTATTAAATAACGCTGGGCTTCCGGTGCATCGGCGGCATCAAACACTTTTGCTACCGTTGGTTTTACAGAGCCGTTAGCAAGTAATGGTAATAGCTGATTCCATACATATTGCTGTTGCTCGGCTGTAAACCAGCCCGAAAGGCTTTGCCCCCGCATTTGAAGGCCCTTCCACACAAAATCAGTAATGTTTGCTGTAAACTGTGCCCCTGCAGAATACCCAATGTTTACGATGATGCCATTTCTGGCCAGGGCCTTAATAGCGTTGCCGGTTAAATTACCACCAACACTATCAATAACGATGTCAACCCCTTTTCCACCGGTAATACGCATAACGCCTTCGTTAATACTTTCATTTTCCAAATTAATTACATTTTCAAAACCTGCTAATTCCGCAGCTTTTGCTTTTGAGGCCGATCCTGCTGTTGTTATTACCAATGATGCACCATGTGCCTTAGCCAGCTGCACGCCCGCATTGCCAACTGCGCCACCCACTGCCAGAGAAAGCACAGTTTTGCCCGGTGCAAAATCCGCTTTATTTAAACAGGCCTGAGCAGAAAAAAAACCTACAAAAACTGAAGCAGCCTCCTGGTCTGATAGGTTTGCCGGTGTTTTAATTAACTCTTCAGGATATAAAGCAAGATGACTTTGCCATGCTCCGTCAGATGCGATGCCTCTTATGACACCCGCCGGGGTAAAGGCCGATATAATAACTCGTGTTCCATTGGGGAACTGATTGTTACCTTTTACAACAATCCCTGCGGCCTCGTTGCCTAAAATCATAGGCAGCCTTTGAGCTTGTGGGATAAGCCCGGCCCTGATTGTATTATCTACCGGGTTAATTGCTGCGAAATTAACTTTTACCAATAATTGTCCCTGCAGTAAATCGGGTGCGGGGAGTTCTATAAGCTTTAAATTTTCATAAGCCCCGTGTTGCGTAAATTGAATTGCTTTCATTGTACTAAGTTTTAAAATTAATATCCAAAAAGAGACCAAAAGGTCTCAATAATATCAAAAAAATTTATTCCAAAAAGCTCAGGACTTCGCTCCTGAGCATGTCAGTAACCATTTTCATTTGGCCTTTATTAGAAAACACCCGGCTGGTAAGTATCGTGCCTTCCAATAAATTAAACATATATATACCAAATTCATGTGGGTCAATATGCTTTTTAAATTCACCTGTTTGTATACCCTCTGAAATTATTCGGGCAAATCTATCCTGTATTGATTTGATGCCAAGTGCAACGCGATCCCTGATAACGTGATCGGTATCGTCAGTTTCCACGCCAAAATTTAATAATGGGCATCCTCCGTTTTCTGCAAGCGATAAACGGTCATGATAAAGATCAAGCACTGCAAATAATTTGTCCTTTGCACTGGTTTGGCTTTTAATCTTGTCATCGATCGCATTAATCAGTCTTTTCGAAAGGAAATTAAAAGCTTCCATTACAATTGCCTCTTTATTTTCAAATTGCCGGTATATGCCTCCTTTCGCCAGTTTTGTAGCTTCCATAATATCGCTGACAGATGTGCCGGCAATACCTTTTTTGTTAAATATCATTGCGGCTTCCTCAATTATACGTTGCCGGGTGCTTTCTCCTTTTTTCATGACAACACAAATATAGAGACCCTTCGGTCTCAAATAAAGTTTGTTAATAAAAAATTTTCGATTATGTTATTTCAATGACTTTTGAATGCCGCTAATTGGTGAACTCTTTTTTTTGCAAGCTGTTTTTAAAATTTCTAAGCCGTTTTCAATTAAACCATCATCGGTGCAACAAAAGGGTAATGGTTGTTTTAATCTTAGCACTGTTTGAATAGCCCGCGTATAAGGAAAACCCAATTTAGCATCAGAGGCTCATTTTTTGTGCACCCCAGCCAATAGTAAGCTGTATTTCGTTCTACCTTATCATCAAATTAAAACGGCTGGCTATAAACAATCAATACCAGCTATTTGGAATGGTAACCTATTTTCTTTAATTAATCGATTAATAGCTTAGCATTTAAATACAATGCCATTATTTCATCTCTGTTCAATATCCGGCCAAACACTTTTATGTTAGTTAAAAATGATGAAGCTGAAAGATGGCCGCAGCTGCTTCCTATTGTTTTTAGCGGGCAAACGAATTGCTTTTCGACTGACTCTGTTTCTTTGCCATCGATATACAAAGTACAGGTATTATGCCCGCCGGTCAAAGTTATTTGCGTCCATTTATTTACAGGGACAATGCCGGTAAATACCTGCCGGTAAAAATCTTCACCCTCACCTGCGTACTCTTTATAGCCAACAGTCCGGGCAATACCTAAACCGGTCTTGCCCGATTTTTTATCTTTAAGGTTCAGGAAAATTGTTCCGTAAGGCGATTCGAACAGTACCGTCGTTGTATCGCGGGTATCTGTTTTTTTAACCCGGAAGCTCAATGTCCAGGGTTGTTCTAACTCGTCGGCTGGTAAGTTTAGCCGAACAAAATCATGCTGATCAAGCGCTAATACTGATTTTGATTCGTAACCTGTTAAAGGTTTTATTAGCTGTTTATTTGCAGCATCGGGCAAAGTATTTTCTTTAAAATCGACGTCAATGATTGGATCACTGTTTTTGGAAGCGTCCAATAGCCTTGTATCATTTACCTGAGGTACGTTTTTCAGGCCGTCAACTCTCTTTATAAATTCATCAAAAGTAGGTGACATTTTATTGCCCCATAGTTTCTCGGCCATTACGGGTAAAGCCACCGCAACCTCTTCTGCCGTTTCATGATAGGTAAAACCCATTGGCCCAAGATCATTCCATACATGCAGCTTCGCCCCTAACAAATCAGGTTCGCCCGGGTTTAGCTGCTGGTTTGGCCCGAAATCATTCGGTGCCCATTTTTCATATAAAAACTTATTATCTACGCCATAGTAATTTGTACCCGGAACAATATACAGCCACCCGTCCGTTGATTGTACCACCTGGTGACCCGCTTTAATCTCCTCCTTCGCATTATTACCCAACCACATATCAATCATTATATTGCTATCAATAGGGGTAAATCCCGGCATTTCGTTGTATCCGGACCATATCATTACTTTTTTCCCTTTAGCACCTATGTATCTGTTGAAATGATTGATATAGTTACAAAAGCCTGCTGCAAAAGTCTTACGGTCTTCTGTCGTAGTAGCCTTTTTAAATCTGTATTCGTCAGTTCCGATATGGAAATACGGTGATGGAAATAACGGCACAAATTCATCGAAGATCTTTTCCATCATGGTGGTAGTTTTGGGATTTAATACATCCAGCTGTCCATCCTGCAACTTTTCATTTTTTAGCTCGGGGGCAATATCTAAAATACTCATGGCGTGGGCGGGCGCATCAATTTCAGGGATAATATTTATGCTACGATCTGCGGCGTATTGTATCAAATCCCTGATTTCCTGCTGTGTGTAAAATCCATCTGTTGCTGTTAGCTGCGGATATGTTTTACTTTCGACCCTGAAAGCTGCATAATGCTGACCGTGAAAAGCCTGATCGTTTAAATGCAATTGTAATTGGTTCATTTTATACCAGCTCATGCGGCATATGTAATCTTTCAGCTGCGATACCGGGAAAAATTTGCGCCCGACATCCAGCATAAATCCCCTAAAAGGATAGGCAGGGAAATCTGAAATAGTATAACAAGGAATACTTTGCTTATCGGTGCTCTGTTCAATTAACTGCAACAAAGTCCTGGTAGCGTAAAAAACACCTGCCTCATCCATTGCCTTTATAATAACCTTATCCGGCTTGATTTCCAGGTGATAAGATTCTTTTTGGAGTTGGGTTAAATGACGCCGCGGTTTGATTTTTATGATGATATCATTCTTCCCTCCTTTTGCCTGTAACCCGGCTTGTTGCTCCTTGCTTCGCAACGCAGCCAGGTCTTCAAGGAATATTGCAACAGTTTTTTGTGTTGATACAGATGGCTTAAATTTAAATACCGTAGCAGAATTGATAATGAAGCTGCCGCTACCTGCCTGCCACTGATGAACCGCCGGTATAATATTCGGCGCAATGTTATTCACCTGGGCGTGCAGGCCCGATTGTATTAAAACAAAGAACGTGATGTACGTGATTAATTTTTTTGTTGAGATCATTCAAATGAATTTCGATGTGGTTGTAAATAACAATTGAGAAAACTGGAGGGGTAATTTTGTCGCTTCGCCGGTGGTTTTAACCATATCCGTAGCCATTTATTCAATAGTGAACCATGTATAACTCTCGGGCGCAATATTGAAGGTTAGCGTGATCTCATACTTCCTGTCAACAGGATACTTTTTAACTACCCCTCCCTTTTCCCTGAGCAGGGCCGAACTTGTTAAACCTGTGTAGTACAGGGGTACCTTAATGGTTCTTGTGATCGCAACTTTAAGCGGGTTGTAAAGCATGATCATTCCTTTTGTACCTAGTTTCGGGTTCACATGCAGCAAACCATCCCAGTCCCTGCCGTCGGCCCGGCGAAGATGGATAATATCGGAGTTAAGGATGCTGCGATATTTTTTATACCAGTCAATTACACTTACCACCATCTTCCGGGTAGCCTCGGTATCGTACAATCTTGGACCGCGGTAACAGGCCTGGACTCCCGCCCCGTAATATTGCGCCATCAATTGTTCATAATCTTTCAAATGATCCGAAAGCGGTTCCAGCACGGCTTCGGGGCCACCGCCCTGATAGCGGGTAAGCGGTACAAATCCCCAGCCCATGGCAGGGGTCTTTTCCCAGGTACCATCAAAAATATTCTGACGGTTCAGGATCATTTGCTGATCGCGCGGCAAAGAAAAATTAACTTCCCGGTAACCTAAGGCAATTTTGTTGGTGCCATCCAAAAAATACCAGTCGGGAGCGTTCACATAAACACCATGCTCATTACACCAATGATATAAACCTTTTTGCAACTCCATTTGCTGCCATTGGCTATCATCCAGGTTTTTATGGCCGGGGTGTGTAGTTGAAGCACAAACATCGCCGGGATAAGGGCCGTCATTTTCAAAAATGTCGAACCCGGTTTTACCAATAAAGTATTTTAATTTACCCAGATAGGCCAGGCCCCATTTGCTGCCCAAACAAGGGGCATTACCAAAGAACGCAGCGGCATCCGGCTTTTTTGTTACCGGATCGATCACATCATCTTCATCGCTGATCCGCCTTGAACTAAATAAAGAATAGCCCCCTATCAGGATATGCTTACTGTGTGCATAATCGGATAGTGTTTTCCAGCGTTGTATGTTGACAGCCGAACTGTCTTCCATATTGCAATGGCTTCCAAAGCTGAGGATCAGGGCTTCATATCCTGTCGCCGCGCATTGGTCTATAGCTTTTTTTACATCATCATCGTTACGGCTTACGAGGTGCATGAAGATGGGATTTTCTGTTGTCCATGGAGCTATGGTGCTGTACATTTTCCTGATAGCCAATCCCCGCCTTTCGCGGTCATAACTATCCATCAGTAACTCATAAGTGCGAACCGAGTTAAAAACCTGCCCCTTTCCCAACGCTATACCAGTAGCCTTTTCCGGATATACCTCTAATAAACACGGCGTTTGGTAATTATAATTTACCTGTGATGTATAATTACTATCGGCTTTCCAATGGGTAGTTTGGTCGCTGATATCATATCGCATAGAGTTATTGAAGGCATAGTTAGTCTCCAGATAAAGGCCGTGCTGTTTTTCCATTTGCGCCGGCGAGCCAACTACGGCACTCTCCTCCTCTACCGTTGCAAGCACCTCATTTATAACCCTGTTTAACGTTATCGCTTTATTTCCTTTATTCTGAACCGAAAGCCATTTCACAATAAGAGGAATGTCATTATACAGTTCATAATGTACAGTAACAAGCAGATCTTTTAAACCGTCAACATTTGATTTATAGGTAAATGACAACATTTTACCGGAGCCGGGTGCGGTATTCAGTGCCCATCCTCGCGGTTTCCAGCGGATGTAAGGAGGAATATCCGTTACCGAAAAGGATTGAAACTGAAAATCATTTTCATTGCCTTTGAATCCGCTAACCCATTCGGGCAGCAGATAGGCATTCTCCTTTTGCCCGTAAAGGCCTCCGATATTATATTCCCTGCCATCAACGGTTAACTTTGCTTCGGGCTTTACAGCCCTCAGCAATTGCTGGCCGTTGCTCATATTGCTGTAATCAATGCAGGCCACATTTTGCTGAATCCGGAAGGTCCTTTTTACCAAACCATTGCTCAAAATAATGTTTTTACCATCAGCATAAACATCGGCTTTTTGCTGAACAGGGCTTACCAGCCAATCCTGAGAAAGGATTGGCCTGTCGTTTTCCTTCCAGGCGGGTAATTTATTATTCGCTTCTTGTGAACTGCCGGTGTTGATGATGCCCCAAAAAGCAATCGTCGAAAAAAACAGCTTTCTTTTCATTTATTTCTTTTCAATTTGTTCAATCTTTTAAAAGTAACACTATACGGATAACCTGTTCAGTCAGAACGAATGCGGATAATAGCGGTTACTTACGCTTCCATCTTCAAATAAATCTAATATAGCATAGCCGGGCGGGGTTTCGCGGTAATAACATTTAGCCGCCGAATCACTATCGCCGTCTTCCCACCAAAATCCACTTAAGGCGCCGTTACAATAGTAGCGAACGCCATCATAACCGGCCTCATCAAGTAAATGGATATGGCCGCTTATACAAGTGATTGTTTTGTCCCGGTGTTTATTAAATAAATTAGTGATATATCTCGCATCTGTATGGTTGCCTCCTTCCATTATGGTGCTTACGCCCAAAATCGGGTAATGGCTCATACACAAAACGGGCGTGCCGCGCCGCAGTGACGCAAGGTCGTTCTCCAGCCATTTTCGCTGTTCGGCATCTAATGAACCTGCATTATCATTATTGCTGTCGAGAATGATAAAATGCCACCCATGCTTTTCAAAACTGTAAAAGCGGCCCGGCATTTCAAGTTGAGCTATTACATGCGGTTTGCCATACATGCTGTCGGATTTGTCAGGGCAAGCCCACCACATATCATGATTGCCCAAACAACTGTATACTTCATATCCCTTAAATCTTTCGCGAGCGTTTTTCCATATCGCCCACTGTTCGTTGACCCGTTCACGGGTAATGTTATTGTAGTCGGCAGCGAATATGGAATCACCTCCGTTTAGAAAAAAATCGATCTTATGTTTCTTTATTTCTTCAATGCAGCGCCCGAAACGTTCCGGGGCATTGTATTCGGGGCGGATATGTACATCTGTAATATGCGCTACCCGTAATACCCGTTTCTTTTCATGCGGCGCGGCCAAAACATTCGGTTCGCGTTTTACCCCCAATGGCAATGATATGGCGAGCAGCCCTATCCCCTTTACCAGGTCCCGCCTTTTTTTTGAGTCGACAGTGTTTGTCATATTTTTAGTTGAGTGTTTTAATTGCCAAAATTTTGTTACCGCCTGTAATTTGCACCTGTACTTTTTGTCCTGCTTTTACCATCACTTTAGGCCAATGTAAAAACGCTGTATACGGAAGCGGCTTCCAAGCCTGGGTGCTGCTTTCTGCAAAAACGGCTACGTTGGCATCATACCTGGTGTTGTTACTCATCAGTAGCGTGGTCGATTTCTTATCCTTCTTCAAAACAGCGGCATCCACATGATCAAAAACCAGGAGTTTCCCCTTATCTGTTTGAAGATAAATTCCGGGCAGTTCAATGGCCATTAACATACCGTTCGTTTCCGTCCACGAATTCCGGGTGTTTATGAAATTGCCAACACTGCCCCGGCCTTCGGCGTCACTGGGTTGAATTCGTTCCATGCTCGATCCAATAAGGTTGTTGGTAGTATAATGGCCGGGCATATTCACTGCTTCGGCATGCGCATGTTGAATATCCCTTATTAAATCTGCATATAATTTATTACCTGTTGCCCGGTATAATTTAAACACGTAATCGCCCGAGGCTTCACAGATACCCGGAGCCGAATGTTTATTTTGAATGCTGGCCCAAACCGCACCGGCCATATGGCAGTTCAACTTTGCAATTTGACTGCCGGCCGGAAAAACAGGATCATAGGACAATACCCAGGTTGAACAAAGCGCCGCCTCTACCTCAGCCTTCTGTAACCAGCTTTTATCGCCCGTAACGTTGTATAAGGCCATCAATGATTCTAAAAAACCAAATGCTGATTCTGAATTAGCATCCATACTAATATCCCCGCAGTCGCCGCCGGTGAGGCCCTGTTTTACTACATCGCGTTGGTAATAATAATTTGCAGCCTCCCTGGCTACTCCAAGCCACTCCGGATGATTAAAGTAATTTGCCGCAATGGCCAGTCCACCAGGCGCTATCGCCCCAGCCGTGGAATTGAACACTGCTATCTCGCCAGTTTCGGGTACGATGTACTGCCCAAACTCGCCGTATCTTTTCCAGGTGTTAGTAAAAGCTTCGGCCAGTTTCTTAGCGGCCGACTCCCATTCGGGCTTAATTATAACTCCAAAACCCTGCGCTTTCAGCAGCAACAGATGTTTCATCAGCCACAATAAAGCGTCACTGTTTTTGCGTACCATAGCCTGGCCTTCCGCGAAATCGGGGTGCATTTTTTCAAAAAGAAGGCGGCCATTTGCTTCTATTCCACCGTAAAAAAAGCCGCTCTTCCCCTGAAGTTTATTCACAACAAAGTCGATCTCCTCCGCCACCCGCTCACGTTCTTTTGCATTATTAAGCGCCAGCATAGGATAGGTATTCATCATACCGCTCACCCAACCTAACTGAAAATCGTCATTATTTTCGGGCTTGTAATAACTGCCGGCAGGAACATGTATAAAATTACCGCTGCATATTGCCGAACCTACTGCAAGTAACTTACTCATAGGTAATACATTGCGGGGGCTATTTGGCCCGGTTATATCCTTACGTACCTGCATAAACTTCGTAAGCAAATCGGGAATGCTGCGGGCATCAAATACATATAACCTCATCGCAATGGTTATATGGTCGCCGGGTTTCCAGTCGTGTGCTTTATCACCACTTTCATGAAAATCCCCAAACCCGGGCGCCAGTCTGCGCACTGCCGGTGCCGAAATGCTAAAGCTGCAACTATCTTGTTTTGCATTTTCTGCAATGGTAAGGCCACTATTGCCCAACTGGGTCTGCTGGGTGGTCAACAGGATAAAGCCTTTCTTTAGCGATGGTGAAAAAAAGCACATTGCCGGCGTTGCTGCGTTGGCGGTTTGTAACTGCACCAGCGATGCTTTATCGGGTTCTGCGGATAACCTGGGGTTATTTGAAATGGTTAGCGGTACTTTGGGGTTATAGTACATATCCCTGGTGTAGGGTGGATTGTACCCGTTGCCAATAGCAGGATACCTGTTCCCGTTATACATACTTGCAGGCACCATAACATAATTCTTCCTGCTCCAGCGGCTGAAGTCAAAAGATACCTCCAGGGCCGTGGCAGCTGCATGGCCTTCTTTTAACTTAATATCGGCGGTGATATCCAATATCCCGGCGCTTGCACCCTGTTTTGCGGTTAAGTTAAGCGACCACTGGGCACTGTCTGTTGTCAGGCTATTGTTCCCAAACGCAAATTTATTTAATGCTTTGGTACCCTCATATTGGATAGCGCTTACATGCATACTTCCATGCACAGCTTTTAAAAAATCTGGGGTTATAAGCTTTTTTACTCCCTGCGCATGGGCAATGCCTAATAAACATGTATAAATTATGAATGCGGAAAGACAGCTTTTTTTGTTAAAGTTCATGTTAAATCATCAAAGTTTTATGCCCGGTCCTACAGATGAAACCAGCAGTTCCATATTTACTTTTTGATTGCTATTATGCAGGGCGCTAACCTGGATTGACGATGCCCCATGCGGTAGTGTCAAATTGCCCTGGGCTGGAATTTCAGCGATCTTCTTTCTGTTCTTATCCGCTACATAGCAAGCATTATCCTTCAGGATAATAAATTCGCCATTGGTAATTTTTTTGTCGATTGAAAGTTCTGTACCGTCCTGAAACGTGATCCTGATCCCGTCAGCATATCCGGCTTTTTCGGCAGATGATATCCGTATCGCACAATCCAGCGGCTGCGCATCAAATTCATTATTTAACCGGCACGTATTTTTTTCGACAGTGTATTGCTGGTCAGGAAAACGGGCTTCACGTACAGGATATAAAACGAAAGACTTTTCGCCGTTTTGCACCAGGTGAAATTTATAATTTAAATCTTTTAAACGCTCTTTTACTGTTTTGGTGAAAATATTCAATGCCCTGGCATTTTCCCAGGCGCGGTATGCCTTGAAAATGTTATTCTTTTCCGGGCAATTTTCAACAGCATGCTGGCTCAAACCAAGCATGTAGGTTGCATTCCATCCAATTGATTTGGCTTCCAGGTTTTCTGCGTCGTATAAACTCCAATCACTGTGCAAATCAACTATTCCGAATGTTGCAGTTAAATAACTGCTCTCAAAAACATATCGCATATCTTTTCCCTCTATTCCCCACTGGTTCAATACCGGATTAAACATATTATTGCCGCCGCCAACATTGCAGACGCTCATATAATGCCAGTTGCCTTCATAAACCGCGCTCCCCATTACGCGGAGATAATCACCTCCATTTTTTGCGTAGCTATCAAATAATTTCCTGAAAAACTGCTTAAAGGAGTACTGCCCTTGCCCCTGGTACATACAGCTCTCCAAGCCATCAAAATCAATATAATCCATCCCTCCTTCTGTGAGCCACTTGCCATAATAATCCGCATATACTTTTTGCAAATTCATATCCGGAACAAAACCACGATAGCAGTTAGGCTGCAGCTTTACTATTGTGGTACCCTTTCTATAGGTACCTCTTTTTGTTCCATAAAGCCCTCTTTTGATATGTAAAAAGGTGTAAGGCTTGCTCTCGCTAATGCCATTGTATTCTATAAGCTCCTTCCCTATTTTCAGCACATTGGTATGGTTACCTTCCCACCCGCCAAACTCGTTGAAATAAGCCCTGTCGGCCACCGTTATAACCGTGTCCTGATCAGTAAGATCTTTGGTTATCAATGTGCGCTGCATAATGGCGAGGCTATCGCTTGGTACCGGAGCCACATCGCTGTTATTATCAGGCTGCAGAAATTCGCACAGGGTATGCAGGCCATACCTGATCCCATTTTTTTTCATCAATGCGCCATATTGCGGAATATCCATGGGAGCTGCGTTGTTGAAATTTATTTTTCTGTTGGTCCAGCGATTTTGTGGGTTGGGATAATATTCGCCCCATCCTTCATCCTGTATTCCTTTGATGGCTAATTGATGAGCATAGGTGATCAGGCTGTCATGAGCGCCATGCCACGCGATGTCGGGGCGGTATGCTTTAGGATCTTTGATCCATTGACCATCAATTTCGGGATGCGGCAGCCCTTCCTTTAAAACTATTTGTTCGATAATGCGGAGCCCGACAGAATCGGGGCAGGCAAGCAAAGCAACCGAAGATCCGATAAAATCGGCATTTACCGGCGGCACCAACTGGTACCTGGCCGAATTTACCTTCCCATCCAAATTATCGGGTAACACCGGGAACCGTATCATCTGTTCCTTTCTCCGGTCTCTTGAGTGCATGCAAACGGTAGAACCAAAAGCGGGTTCAAGTCTTGCTCCGTTTCCGTAATTCATCCGGTAATACTCTTCCGGATGTGAATAAAACGCCACATCATTTATGCCATCTCCGCCTATTGTGAAAGTTTGACCTTCCTTAAGATTTGGCGGCAAGGGGTATTTCAGGGGATCAGGCGAATGAATAAAATAGTACATGAAAGACATGTCGCCTCCTGTTGGGGGGCCGCTGGTGGTATTGTCATTTAAACCCAGTATGCCAAATGCGAAATCATCATCTCTTACTACGCCCAGGATATCTCCTATTGTTTTAGAGATAGTTAATTTATAAGGGCCCCAAACGATATTGTCAACCCCGTTTCGCGGCTTAAGCGATACCAGTTTCAATCGTACGTACTCCCCTTTTTCATCAGTTTGCACCGTTGCAACCGAACCATTAGGATAGTGTAGCGTAATGCGCTTATTGAGCGTATTAAATGCAGCAGCTACCGGCAGTATATAGTTTTCGCCTTTGTACAGACTAAGCAAGGCAGAAACTTTACCGGCAGGGCAATATTCTTTATGGGATGATTTATCCTTAATACTGGTAATGAACCCACGTTTGTTTATACTAAGCGTAACAAACTTTGTGTTTAAAGTAATGGTTTGTGCATTTGCCTGCGGGTGAATTACCAGCATCATGCTGAACGCCAGGAGAACTAAAAAACCTGTGTTCAATTTATTTATCATGTTATAAAAACTCATATATAATCAACTAAAAAGCATTTCCAATTTCTAAGCACCGCATTCTGATCAATGATAAAAGAGCGCGCCCTGTACCACCATACAGCGACGCCTCTTCAACTAAACCTCAGGTAGTCTCATTACCGGAAGTACACTTAAAAAATAAAACACATTCGGCACCTATTGTATCACCGGATTAAATGTTCCGCCATCCCATCCTATATTTTGCTGCAGATTTTTGTTTTGTAAAATATACTGCGGATCAATAGGACCGAAATAATAGGCATCGGGTATATTGATTTGACTGGTGGCACCAGGATCTATCGGCTCATATTTGTAATTGGTAATAGCCTTAAGAAAAGCATTGCGATCAAACGATGCAGGTGAATTAACTATCAGGTTAGAAAGCTGTGCAGCAATCCCGCTATTGCTTTGCGTAATATCAATACCATATTGAGAGGATGCAGCTGCGCTGTTAAAGTACGGCCCGTAAGCATGCAGCGTGCCCATGTTATTCAGTACACTAAACATCCGCCTGCGCCTTAAATCCCAAAATCGTTTTCCTTCAAAAGCAAACTCTATAGCCCGTTCGGTCATAATAGCGTTCAACGTGGCTTGATAATCAGAACCAACCGATGCAGCCAATCCATAATTTCCTGCTCCTGCTGTGATATGGGCCCTTTGGCGGATTTGAATAATATAGGCCCTTGCTTCGGCCGGGTGCTGTACTTCATTAGCAGCCTCGGCAAGGTTAAGTAAAACCTCAGCATACCTGATGATAGGCCAATCAAAAGCCTGGCGGTTCCAAACGCTTGAACCCAATGTGGTATCAATCCCCTTACGGCAATAAAAACCCGTGATATTATAATTGGGTGTGGCTTTGTACGCATCATCACCGGCTATCGTGTTAAAAATCCATTGCACACGTGGTGTAATATCCGCAAAGTCGTACCTGGCGCCATTATATACAATTGTTTGATAGAAGCGCGGATCCCTGTCCTTCCAAAACTCTGCAGGGTCATATCCCGAAGCCGGGTCGGAAATTGGGAGACCATTTTTCATGGGATAAGCCTGCACCATCTCCCAGGTTGGATCGCAGGAGCCTGCAGCGCCAGAGGTTTCAGTTAAAGGCCTTTGCCCTTGTTGAAAGCCATTTGTTTTTTCGGGATAATGGTAACGTAAGCTCAAAACCATTTCCTTAGCAGCCCCTGCCTTATCATACCACATGTTCTCATTTGGTTTTGCAGTATTATCTGTATATAAGCCATAACCATCAGCATCTAACTCAGTTTTAGCGGCCAGCAAGGCACTATAAGCATCATTCCAATAAGTGGCATTAGGTGTTTTGCAAAACAGAGGACTTGCTTTTAATAACAGGGCTTCGCCTTTTACCGCCATAGCAGCGCCTTTGGTAACCCGGCCAATATCATTTGAACCCCAGGTAGCCGGCAATAAATTAATTGCGCTATCCAACTGTTTGCCAATAAAATCAAAACACTCAAGTGATGAATTCCTTTTTACCAGTAAAGTATTTATGTCGGCCGTTGGGTCCTGAACCGCTGTAATGATCGGTACCCCTCCTAATACTTTTACCATCCTATAGTATAAATACGCGCGGAAGAAGTATGCCTGGCCTTTCAGGCTTTTATAATCGGCATCGGATAAAGCAGATTTGCTTTTATCAATATTTGCAAAAAAGTTATTGATAGACCTTACCCTTCCCCAATCCCAAACCCTGTCGGGGTAACCACTTTGGCTTGTATAGGTGCCTTTAAGGAAAGAGTTAAGGCCGTTTCCGCCGCTGCCGCCAGAATAAGCCTCGCCGGCCAGTTCTTCGTTCCTGTTCCAGGAAGGTAAAATATTATAGAAATCGGTTACATATCCTTTTACAAAATCAGGACTGCCCCATTCCTGCTCCGGCGTAATTGGGCCTCCCGGATGATCAACATCAAATACCTTTTTACAGGATATTGTTAAAGCAATCATCCCCAATAAAACGAATAGTATATTGAATTTAAGTTTCATGATCTAATAATTTAATGTTTAAAGTGTTACATTAAGCCCGCAGGTAAACCCTCTTAATACCGGGTACATTCTGAAATCGCCGCCCAGTTCAGGGTCCCAATCGCTTACATGGTTCCATTGATACAGGTTTTCGCCGCTGAAATAAACTTTCACAGCTTTAACTTTTATTTTCGCCAACAAGCTTGCCGGCAAACTGTAGTCAACAATTAAGGACTTTAACCGCAGGAAAGCGCCATTTTTTAACCAGAATGTAGATGACACCTCGCTATTGCTTGTGCCTTGCCAGTCGGTCATGATAGGACTTGGCATCGTGGCGCTAGAGGCTGTTTGCGGAGTCCATGCACTTTTCCAGATGGTTAAATTATCATTACCAGGCAAAGGCCGTCTGTAGTAAACATCGGTAGGCATAATGTCGTAGCGACCCAAACCGGCAAATACCGCGGTGAGGTTAAGCCCTTTCCAGCCAAATGTGAAGTTGAAGCCATAATTAACACGCGGTACCCCGTTTTTTGAAATGATTTGCTGGTCGTTCCCGTCAATTTTCCCATCGGGCGAATCGGTACCCAGCGGGCCCCTGATATCTTTGTAGATCAACATCCCGGGCTGTGGCTTGCTACCAAATATGGTGAAATTAGGACCATTAGCTTTTAAAATATTATCTACGTCCTGCTGTGTTCTGATAATTCCGTCGGATACATAACCCCATATAACCCCGTTGATTGGCTGTCCGATCAAATTCTGGTAACCACGAACTGATGCGGCCTGGTCAACCTTCAGATATTTGTTGGCAGAATATGACCAGTTGCCAGACACACGATAGAAAAAGTCATTGATGTGCCGTTCGTGACTAAGAGATAGCTCAATACCCCGTGCCGATGCTATTCCATAATTAACTGCAGGCAAGCTTGCTCCAACAGTACTTGGGACCGATGCTACACGTGCACCAAGGATATCGGTGGTTTTTTTGTACCATAAATCAACAGTTCCGGTAAGGATTCTTTTTGGCATGCCAAAGTCTAAACCCAGGTTGTAGTTATGATTTTTTTCCCATGTGATGTTGGGGTTGATAGTTGAACCCAACGTTGTTGAAGGCGGAAGCCCGGATCCTATATAAATACCTGAGTTTGCGTTAAAGTTGTAGGTTTGTTGCCACTGCCATGGAGCGGTATTATCTGTGCCGGTTATACCGTAAGAAAAACGCAGCTTCAAGACATCAAGGACTTTAGTATAATTTGCGAAGAAGTTTTCATTGGCAATATTCCAGCCTGCTGAAACGGCCGGGAAATATCCCCAACGCTTATTTGCCGGGAAAATATAAGAGCCATCAGCCCTCATGGTAAAGCCCAGCAAATATTTTGAGGCGTAATTGTAGTCGACCCTGCCAAAATAGGAAGCGAAGCCTGTAGGCTGGTTCTGATCGCCCCTGATGTACCAGTCGGTGCTATTGGTTGATCCGCCGTTAATTTGCTGATAGTTAGGGTTACTATAATTATCGTCCCAGATGTTTGAATAATGGCCCCGGTATGCCGATTGTTCATAGCCGGCAAACGCGCTGATATTATGAAGGCCAAAAGATCGGTCATAATTCAACATCAAATCCAGTTGGTAATTAGATGACTGCGAATATGACTCCTGCAATTCTGTAGGTGCACCAATTCCGGAAATCTGGGCCTGATCTAATATCTGATAGCCTCCTGATCGTGTTAAATCCAACTTATCGGTAACGATGTGGTTATGGTCGCCACCGGTTTGGAAATAATAAATGTAAGGTGCATTACGCCATGCTTTGGTGTAATTATTGGTGGTATTGTAGGCGAAAGTACCTTTTGCTGATAGTCCGGTTATGCCGGGGATATCATATTTCAGTTGAAAAACCGGGGTGATATTATTACCCGACGGCTTGGTGTAACCACCATTTCCCTTTGCCAGGTTGGCGGTATTAGTATTATCAAAGTTGCCAACAGGAAGGCCATTAATAAAAGACGGCCGGCCGGGATTTACCATTAACAACCTGTTGTACATGTTCGACAAATTGAAATCCCCATAATCATAGGCCCAGAACGGACGGCTGCCGTTATTCCATTCGCTTTGGATATTTAAATTATAGCTCCACCGCTCAGAGATTTGTCCATCTATTTTTGCTGTTAAATTATATTTACGGAAGGAATTTGAGGTTGCCCCTTCCTGCTGGAAATAACCTGCCGAGATGTAGTACCTGGCTGCTTGCGAACCACCGCTCACGGCTAAGTTATGTGAAGTATTCCAGGGATTACGCCAAGTATCTTTTAACCAATCGTACGAATGTGTTTTGAAATAATCTAATTCGTCAGGCGTATAGTAGCTTGGATCGTTTGCCGGCAAACCTTTTTGGGCAAACGCCTCATTGGCAAAAGTATAAGCATCAAAAGCATTCATTCTCCGCGGTGTAATTTCACGGTTATTCATGGTATATGATGCATTGTAGGATATAAAGGTTTTATTGGCTACGCCATGTTTTGTTGTAATCAAAACAACACCGTTACCGCCCCTGATACCATAAATCGCGGTTGATGCGGCATCTTTCAGGATACTGATATTATCGATATCGGCCGGGTTAATGGTAGAAAATGTTGTTGCATCCCTTACAAAACCGTCTATCACGTATAGCGGGTCTGTTCCGCCCTGCCAGGTGGAGGATTCCCTGATTTTAATATTAGCGCTTGCGCCGGGATAACTACCTTGCGTAGTAACGGTAACGCCCGGCGACAGGCCTTGCAACAAATTGGCGGGGGAAGATGTAGGGCGGTTTTCAAGTGCAGATGATTTAATTACACCTATTGCACCTGTCAGGTTTTCTTTTTTCTGTGTACCATAGGCAACCACAACTATTTCGCTGAGCCCGCTTACATCGGCTTCCATCTTTACCAGCATAGGTGTACCGGGAGTAACCTGCAATTCTTTTTTCACATAGCCAACAAATGAAAAAACGAGTGTTGCGTTCCCATCCGGCACCTCTATGTTGAATTTACCACTGGCGTCGGATATAGCGATGGCTTGACTTCCCTTTACTGAAATAGTCACGCCGGCCAGGGGTATGTTTTTGGTATCAAATACTTGCCCGCTTATCTTAACCGGGCTTACATTTAAACTGGTAACCACGTTATCAACAGCCTTTTCAATTTGCTGAAGGACAATATTGTTATTAACCTTTTTATAAGTTAAGGACTGATTTTTAAGGCATTCCTTTAAAGCCTCGTCTATTGAGGCATCTTTCAGATGAATGGTTACACTTTTATTCTGTACATCTTTTGAATCATAAAAAAACACATATCCTGTTTGTTTATTTATCTGGTTAAGTACTTTTTTCAGTGAGGAATTTGTTTCATCCAGGTTAATTTTTTGACTATACACTTTTGCGCTACATTCAAGAAGGGCAACTAACATGATCAAGGTAGTCAATTTCATAACTAATAACATTTTGCGCGGCCACGGACAACGCATGGCCATTAAAAAAGCATTTAATTTCATACTTTTGCTGAGTTGGGTTAACAGATAGTTAGAGACACTAAACATATTCCCGTTTTGCGGGGAGGGTTAACTCAACATTTATCCGCATTCCGATTGCCCTCGGGATGCGTTTTTTTTGAGTTAACCTTATGGGGATGGGCCTAAATTTTGAAGGCCGGATGTGTATTTATTTTTCCATATGGTTCCTTTTATTTTGAGGTGAATAATTGGTTAATTACAGATGTTAATTCATTACAATAATTGTTTTCCCATCTATTTTGTAATGTATTTGCTTGAAGCTCAGAATATCCAGTATTTGTGACAGATTGACGTTCCTGGAAATTTCGCCCGAAAACCGCCGTGAGGGTAATTGCCCTTCATATCTGATCTCCACACCATACCAGCGCGAAAGCTGCCGCATTACTTCCTGAATATTATTGTCTTCAAAAAAGAAAAATCCATTTTTCCAAGCGACCATTTCATCCGCATCTACATTCATAACATCGATCAGGCCGTGGTCAAACCTTGCTTGCTGGCCCGGTTTAATGATGTTACTCACTTTCCCTGCTGATACTTTTACACTGCCTTCGAGCAGGGTAGTTTTAACAGCCTGTTCATCATTGTAAGCATTGATATTGAAATGGGTGCCTAATACCTCTACTGTTTGCCCGTTTGAGATAACTTTGAACGGCTTTTTGGCATTGTGTGCAACTTCAAAATAGGCCTCGCCGGTAAGTTCTACCCTACGTTCGTTACCATTAAAAACTACCGGGTATTTTATTGATGACGATGCGTTTAACCATACTTTAGTACCATCGGCCAAAATAAATTGATACTGCCCGCCTTGCGGCGTAGCTGCGGTGTTATATATAATGTTCTTTGACGGATGGAAGTCCACAACAACATCCCTATAACTAATTTGGCCGTCGGCGGCTTTTTTTATAACGATGTTACCCTGACGTGCGAGTTTTCCAATCTTTGCACCATTTAATACAATGGTACTCCCATCCCCTAATGTTAATATGGCTTTGTTTCCGCCGGGGGCTACATCCTGTTTCTGAGGCTTAACTTCAGCTATTTGCCGGCGGGAATTATTATTAATGATAAAAAAGTATCCCCCCACAGCCATAAAAAAAAGTATTGAAGCAGCTATTGCCCAACGCGATAATTGTATCCTTTTTGTCCTTCCCTGTATTTCATTCAGCAGATTATCAAGGCTCTCTTTCTGATCTTCTTCCAATTGCTCCTGCGACAAATAAGGATCGCTGTGCTTGTATTTTAAATACCAGCTTTCAACCAAAGCATTCTCTGCCGGAGTAGTCATGCCGCTGTTATACCGTTCTATTAAATTTTCAATGTCTTGTGGTTGCATAATCGTTAAAGGATATATCATCCTTATTACCCCATATACAACTACAACCGGGGGGAGGGAGTAGATAAAAATAAAAAAAAGTAAAAATAATTTACCGGATCATAAAACGGGGAAGGTATCACCTGTTGTGATTGTAAGAAAGCTTATTGAACACTTACTTATATTCAGCTATTTCAAGTCGCCGGATCGACATCGTCTATGCTTTCAGATATAAGAATTTGTCACAAATAAATTCAACGCAAACGTTTGTTTATCGCAACAAGGCTCATAAATATGTTTTTTGAGTTTTATAACCGCGAAGTGTTGTTATTGAAAGCCTGTATTAATTACCCCGACGGTAAAATCTTTACCAATCAGTTAAAAATAGCGCTCTTAATCAGCGGATTAAAGCGACATAGCGCTTGCATTGAGGGCAAGAAACTTTTTGTTAAAGCTGATTCGCCCAAATTAACGCAAACGGTTGCGTAGAACTTTAGCGCTTAAAATCACTCCAGTCCTCTTAATTTGTAATAACAATTATACAATAGATAAACAAGGGCCCCGTTTCAGGCGATTCGTTTATCCCCGACCTCAATGGTCAGCAATCAATAAATATCGCTTGCAAATTATAATCAATGTAAACTTTAATGGCTTTGTACGGTAAATATAGTGACGACGATTTGATAACGCTGGTAAGGCAAGATGATATATCTGCTTTTACGGCGATTCATTCGCGCTATTACGGAGCGTTATATCAGCATGCGTATAAAAGATTGCCGGACAGGGATACCGTTAAAGATCTTTTACAGGAGCTTTTTATCCATTTATGGGACCAAAGGACATCAATTGATATTAAAGGCAGTTTACAAGCTTATTTATGTACCGCTATCCGGAACAAGGTTTTAAATGTTTTTAAGCACGAGAAAGTAAAAGCCAATTACATTACCTCACTAATTAATTTTGAGCACACCTGTGAATCTACCACGGATGAAAATTTAAGAAATAAAGAACTCATTGCCCTGATTAAGGCCGAAGTAAGCTCTTTACCCCCAAAAATGAAACTGATATTTGAGTTAAGCAGGGATTCAAACCTGTCGCACAACGAAATTGCCGAAATATTGGAAATAAGCCCCTTAACTGTTAGAAAGCAGGTAAACAATTCTTTAAAAATACTGAGGGCAAAATTAGCGTCACATCTGCTAACGCTGTTTTTATAATCAGGTTTTAAGACTTACGTGGTGTATTTTGATATGCGATAATACCATCCTAACAGATTACAAAAAATTTATGCTGTTTTAAAATGTTCCCGGTTTTGATTCGTCTTCATTATTAAAGAAGGTTAAAATCATTAAATAAACAATAACATGAAAAAGCATATCATATCAACAGCACATAGTCAGTTGTGGGAGGGCATAGACGACTAAAAGAGTAAATTAACAAAGGTTATTAGCGGCGGGTGCTGTATCTTAGCGCCATGACGGATTATAAACTGGAAGCAGCTAAAGCCGCTTTAACCTTGATTACCCCCAATCAAATTATTGGTTTGGGAGCCGGGAGCACCATAGCTCATTTGGTTAATATGTTAGCCCAGGATCGTAAGCTTGCGGCTTCCTTAATATTTACCTCATCATCATTCAAAACAACCCAGTTGTTAAGCAAACATGAGTTGCGCATTCAGTCGCCTGCCTTGCTTAATAAACTCGATATCTATTTTGATGGCTGCGACCAGTTTGACAGCGAACTAAACGCACTGAAAAGCGGCGGCGGCATCCATACTACCGAAAAGATCCTTGCCTCAATGGCGCATGAATTTATTTTGCTGGGCGATGAGGGAAAATTCTCAGCCCAACTTAACGCTACATATCCCCTGGTTATAGAAATATTACCCCAGGCCTTACAAATTGTACTGGCAAAACTGGCAACCCTGTTTCCTCAGGCTACGCTTACCCAGCGTATGAGCACACAAAAAGATGGTGCGTTGATATCTGATAATGGCAATATGCTGATCGATGTACAATTTACTGAGCTACCCGAACCGGTTAAATTAAATACCCTGGTTAAAATGATACCGGGTGTTGTTGAACACTCCTTATTTTACCAAATGGCCGGCAGGGCAATTATTGCAGGCGAAAATGGTATCCGGACTATAAGGCCTCAACGCTAACCCTCAGTTGGGATTATTTAAAACGGCGATACCCTTGAGCGTACACACGCCATAGTTAAAATGGTTTAAAAGCTGCAGCTGAACATCCCATAAATTAAATTCGACATGCGGGTATATGGAGGCGTTAAAACCAAGTTCAATCTGGTTAACCCGCATAATGGCAATTATTCTGGTATCAATTTCGGGACGGACATACCCTTGATCGATGCCCTTTTTTAAAAGCTTCCCGATAATATTTACCATGAAGCCTGTTTTAAATTTCAGGTATAACATCCAGCCTTCATGATGGTACTTTTGCAGATCGAACAAGACAGCAGGGTTTACCCTCGAAAAGATCTCCCCTGTACATTTGGTGAGCTCAACCATCTCATCCATCATATTACCAGTGTCACTAATAATTGAGCAAAGCATTGCCTCATCATCGGCCAGCCGCTTTTTTACAAGAGCAGTAACAAGTTCGTTTTTGTCCCTGAAATGCTGGTAAATTGTTTTTTTGGAGATCCCCAGATGCCGGGCAATATCATCCATGGTAATGCTTTTTATCCCTGCTTCAAGAAAAAGCGCTTCACTCCCATTTAAAACCCGCTCCTTATCAATCATAGTATTAGGTAGTTATCAACGCGGTGATCCCCCTGATAGCGCCAATCAGGATCTCCTGGTTCATTTTTTCATCCCGCGTGAGCTGGATCATGTTAATGGCTATCAATCCATGAATTACGGCCCAGTAGGTGTAGTATTTTTTTTGAACTTCCTCCTCACTTACCTCCCGGGGTGCATACAGCGCCCGTATCAATTCAGAAACCATCTCCGGAAAAACCAACGCTTCCGCTATCCGGTTTTCTACCGGGCTGCAACCTGTACCAACGGCAAACATCAACTGGTAAAGCTCCTTATAGGCAATAGCAAAGTTCCAGTAAGCCAACCACATAGCCTCCATCTGTTCAATGGCGTCTGTATGTGCCTCTTTTGCCAGCTTCACCATAGCTGCCAGTTTCAGGTGCCCCTTGCGGGCAAGCTCGGTGTACAAAGCTTCCTTGCTTTCAAAATATTCGTAAATAGCGGGAGCCGTGTACTCGATATGCTCAGCAAGTTTCCGCATACTTAACGCATCACATCCCTCACACTTAATCATATCCAACGCAGCGTCCAGTATCTTTCGGCGGGTATCATCCTTTTGCCGCAATATCCGTTCTTTACTTCCCATGTTTTAACCTCTCAATCACAAGCAAAATTTACTTTAATTTATTCATTAATAAATAATTAACCATAATTAAATTATCAATTTGGTTTAGATGATTGTATGATAACAGGTTTTACAAAAATCAATTAGTTGGCATAGATAATAAATGTTTAAACAACTTCAAAATATGTCAAAATCACCACTGGTTATAAAAGAAGCCCGGCAGCTCAATTGCAAACCGGGCTTCATGATTAACATGGTGCTAATGTCATCTATTTCCAACCGCCCCCTAAAGCGCGGTAAAGGTTAACTATGGCTTGTAATTCCTGCAAATGATCGTTAACGCCGCTTAACTGGGCAGCAAGCAAGTTTTGTTCTGAAGTTAAAACATCGGTATAATTTGTTGCCGAGCTGTAACGCAGCAACTCTTTGGTATAATCAACCGATTTTTCGAGCGCCTGCAACTGTTTAACTCTTGAGCCTTGTTTTTCAATGGCGTTTTGATAGGAAAACAACGCGTTGGTTACCTCCTGCCCCGCAGTGAGTAATGATTTTTGATAAGCATAATAAGCTTCCTGTTGCTGGGCTTGCGCCGTTCTTAAACGCGCCCGGTTTTGACCTTTGTTAAAAATGGGCTGGGTAATGCCGCCAACAAAGTTGTAAAATATGGAATGATCAAAAAAGTTCTTCAACTGCAGGGTTGATAAACCGGCCTGCCCGGTAATGGTAAGCTGCGGATAAAAATAAGTACGTGCCAGGTTGGTATTCTCAAACGCACTCCTGAATGCAAACTCAGCCTCCTGCACATCCGGGCGGTTTTTTAAGAGCTGGGATGGGATGCCCGTTTTCAGGTCGGCTACAGGTTTCTGTTCGCTTAGCGTTGTACGTTTGATAGTACCCGGGGCCCTTGCCAGTAAAATACTTAAAGCATTTTCAGCTTCGCGGATGCTTTGTTTAAGGTCGGGTATGGTAACCTCGGCGGCGTAACGGTTTGCTTCGCTTTGTACCACAGCCGCGCCGTTTACAACAGCACCTTCCTTCAGGGCTTTTACGGTCTCTACATCTTTTACCCGTATGGTAAGGGTTTGCTGAGTGATAGCCAATTGCTCATCAAGCGCCAGCAGGTTATAATAAGCGTTTGCTATATCGGCTATGAGCTGGGTTTGAACCGCTCTTTTTGCCGCGTCACTTTGTAGCAGTGATGCCAGCGCCGCTCTTTTCGAACTGCTTAATTTACCCCAGATATCGGCCTCCCAACTGGTATTCAAGGCTGCCTGGTAAGTAGTGGTTTTCAGGTTGAAGGAGTTGGCAAACTCAGGCGGAAAATTTAAGCTTGCCGCTGATGTTTTTGCCCTCGTAACGGTTCCGCTCCCTTCAAGGCTTGGCAGATATGCCGCCTTGCTCTGGTAAAATGTTGCCTGCGCCTCGTTAATGCGCTGTACGGCAGTTTTTAAATCGAGGTTTTCACGTAGCCCTTCCTGGATCAGGTTTACCAGTACGGTATCAGAAAATAGCTGGTTTACCGGCATGCTGGCCATTGATGTGGTATCGCTGATGGTGGTATCGCGATACAGCTTATCGGTATTTACTACCGGCTGCTGGTATTTTTTTGTAACACATGAGGCAAATACCGCCGTTGCTGCCAGCGTGGCCAATATTTGCCGTTTATATGAATGGATCATTTTTTTGCTTATTTATTGTTCTTAAAAATTTCGCGGTCAGGCTACCGTTTCGGTTTCAATCTCTATTTCTTTCCCCACAGGTTTACCGCTTACGCGTTCCTGGAGTGATTGGAAGATGATGAACAGTACCGGGATCACAAACACACCGAATATGGTACCGATCAGCATCCCGCCTACAGCGCCTGTACCTATTGAGCGGTTACCTTCGGCACCTGCTCCTGATGCAATCATTAGCGGGACTAAACCCAGTATAAATGCGAAGGATGTCATCAAAATAGGCCTTAAACGGGCAACTGAGCCATCAATAGCGGCCTGCACAATGCTTTCGCCGTTACGCCTGCGGGCTACCGCAAACTCAACTATCAGGACGGCATTTTTGGCTAACAGGCCGATGAGCATGATGAGGGTGATCTGCAAATAAATATTATTTTGAATGCCGAAGATCTTAGCGAAAATAAACGCGCCAGCCAAACCTATAGGCAGTGACAGTAATACTGCAAATGGCAGGATATAACTCTCGTACTGTGCACTTAATAAGAAGTACACAAACACCAAACACAGCAGGAAAATAAAAATAGTTTGGCTGCCGCTGGCAATCTCCTCGCGGGTAAGACCCGAAAACTCGAATCCATAACCGGCAGGCAATGTTTTTGCACCTACTTCCTGTATGGCTTTAATGGCATCGCCCGTGCTGAAGCCCGGTTTCGGAGCGCCGTTTACCGAAATAGAAGTAAACAGGTTAAAACGGTTAACTGATTCAGGGCCATAAACCTTTTTCAGCGTAACAAACTCAGATATGGGCGCCATTGTATTATTGGCATTGCGCACATACATGTTGTTCAGGCTGCCGGTAGTACCCCTGTAAGCGGCATCGGCCTGGATCATTACACGGTATTGCTTGCCAAACTCATTAAAGTTGGAGGCATAAACACCGCCAAAATATCCCTGTAAGGCACTTAATACCGAATTTACAGTAATACCGGCATCCTTACATTTAGCCACGTTAACATCAACCAAAAACTGTGGGAAGTTGGTATTGAAAAACGTAGACGCATATTGAATTTCCGGACGCTGGTTTAATGCGCCCAGGAACTTGCCGTTTATTTCGGCAAATTTCACAATATCGCCGCCGGTTTTGTCCTGCACCTGGAACTCGAAACCGCTGCTGTTACCAAAGCCTTGTAAAGTTGGCGGGGCAAAGAACAGGACGGTAGCACCTTTAACTCCGGCTGTCATGCCAAATAGTTTACCAATAATGGTGTTCACGTCAGATCCTTTGGCCGTGCGTTTGTCCCAGGGTTTCAGCTTAACCATGATTAAGCCGTATGAGCCACCCGCGCCGCTCAGTATACCCTGGCCGGCAACCCTGATAGTCGATTCCACTTCGGGCAAAGATCTTACCATACCTGATACCTTGTCGATAACTTCGGTAGTACGTTCCAGTGATGCGGCTGGCGGCAATGAGATATCACCAATAATAAAACCCTGATCTTCATTAGGCACAAAGCCCGATGGTGTTGTTTTTAGCAGGAACCAGAATATCAACCCAAAAACTGCAATGCCGGCAATGGAGAGCCATTTTTTGGCCGCAAGAAAGCTTACAGATTTTTTGTACTTGCGGGTAATTGTATCAAAGCTGGCATTAAAGGCTGTATAAAACCTTTGTAACAGGCCTGTTTTATGATGCTCGCCTTCGGGATGCGGTTTCAATAACAACGCGCACAATGCCGGGCTTAATGTTAAAGCGTTTACTGCTGATATAAAAATCGCGACAGCAAGCGTTAAACCAAACTGTTTATAAAACACCCCGGTTGAACCGGTAATGAACGTAACCGGGATAAACACGGCAGCCATTACCAAAGTGATAGATACTATAGCGCCGCTGATATCATTCATAGCGCTGATTGTAGCCGCTTTTGCCGATTTAGCCCCATGATCCAGTTTGGCGTGCACGGCCTCTACCACCACAATGGCATCATCCACCACTATACCAATGGCCAGCACCATAGCAAACAGGGTGAGCAGGTTAATGGTAAAACCAAACAGTTGCAGAAAGAAAAAAGTACCCACAATAGCCACAGGCACCGCGATAGCCGGGATCAGCGTAGAACGGAAATCCTGAAGGAATACGAACACTACGATAAACACCAATACAAATGCTTCAATCAGGGTGTGCACAACTTTTTCTATCGAAGCATCTAAAAAGTCATTAACACTAAAAAGGGAAATATAGCTAATGCCCGCGGGGAACGTTTTCGACGCGGCCTCAATGGTCTGCTCGCAGTTTTTAATTAACTCATGCGCGTTTGAACCCGCGGTTTGATAAATGGCTATAGCTACCGCAGGTTTGCCATTCATGGTAGTAGCATTGGCGTAACTTTGCGCGCCAAGCTCAACCCGCGCTATATCTTTCAGGCGCAACAACTGTCCTTTGGTTGATGAGCGGATAACGATGTTTTCAAACTCAGGCACACTGGTAAGCCTGCCTTTATATTTCAATACATACTGGAACGACTGGTTATCGTTCTCTCCTACTTTACCCGGCGCGGCCTCAATATTTTGCTCGGCCAGGGCATTGTTCACGTCATCGGGCACAAGGCCGTAGGTGGCCATTACATCGGGCTTTAACCAAATACGCATGGAATAATCCTGTATTCCAAATGATGACGCATCACCTACACCGCTGATACGCTTGATCTGCGGCAGCACGTTAATGTTGGCGTAGTTCTGCAAAAATTTCTCGTCGTAGCTTTTATTATCGCTCGACAGGGAAAATACCATCACCATACTGCTTTGGCGTTTACTGGTGGTAACGCCTGCCTTGGTAACCTCGGCAGGGAGCAAACTGGTGGCTTTTGACACCCTGTTCTGCACGTTTACCGCCGCCAGGTCGGGGTCGGTGCGTTGTTTAAAATAAACAGTGATAACAGCACTGCCGTCATTACTTGCAGTAGAGGTCATGTAGGTCATGTTCTCCACGCCGTTAATTTGCTCTTCGAGCGGTACGATAACACTTTTCATTACCACTTCGGCATTAGCGCCCTGGTATGATGCGGATACCTGCACGGTAGGCGGTGCTATATCGGGGTATTCTGATATGGGCAAGGTTGTAAGGCCCAGGATACCCAGTATTACAATAATTACCGATATTACGGTAGATAGTACTGGTCGTTCAATGAATGTACGTAACATATTGTTTATGTTAATGCCGGGTAAAAAGGAATCCGGCCGGTGTTGTGAAAATTATTTTAGATCTTTATATACCACGGCGTTTTCCTGTACTTCCGGTTTGATAACCATACCGTCTTTTAAACTGCCAGCGCCATCGGTAACAATGGTATCACCTGCCTTAAGGCCTTCGGTAACTACATAATATTGGCCCGTGGTGAGGTCCATAACCCTCACTTCGGTATTTTTAACCGTTCCTTTGCCGTCAACCACATAAACAAAATGCTTTCCCTGCAGCTCATAAGCGGCCTTTTGAGGGATCAGCACGGCATCTTTTACAGTCTGGGGGATCTGTATAGTAGCACTTCCGCCGCTGCGGATCAGGCCAACAGGGTTTGGGAATGCGGCCCGGTAACTTGCCGATCCGGTTTCGGTATTAATTAAACCGCTGATGGTTTCCACCTTACCTTTTTCGGCATAAGTGCTGCCATCCGGCAATACCAGTGAAACAGGAGGCGTGTTGGCCAGCTTTTCATTCATGGTTTTTCCCTTTACCGTTCTCGAAAAATCAAGCAGCTGCTTTTCATTCAGCGCGAAGTAAGCATACACCTTACCGATATTGGATACTGTTGTTAAAGGCTGCGCGGTTGAACCGGTGATAAGGCTACCTAATTTATAAGGAATGGCCCCTACCACGCCATCAACCGGGCTGGTTATTACCGTATAACCTAAATTGGTTTTGGCGTTTGCTAAACTGGCTTTTGCCTGGGCAAGGGTGGCCTTGCGGGCTTTTAACGTGTACTCGGCCGATTCAAGCTCATAATGGCTGATGATATCTTTTTCAACCAACGGCCTGGTTTTGTTAACCTGCAGTTGGGCAGCGCTTACATCAGCTTCGGCACTGGCTATGGTCGCGGTAGCAGTGTTTACGTCCTGGGCGTATTGCGGCGCGCTGAGCTTAAAAAGCAACTGGCCCTTTTTTACAACGCTGCCCTCGTCAATGTAGATCTTATCTACATAACCATCAACTTTAGGACGGATCTCTATATTTTGCTGCCCCTGGAGTGTGGCAGGGTATTCGTTGTTCAGCGTGGCGTCATGTAAATTGATTTTAAAAACCGGGTAGCTTTGCGGTGGCTGGGGGCCTCCCGCAGCCATGGCACTGCCCTGGTTTTGGCTGCCGCCGCATGACGACAATAAAATCAAAGCGGCCCCAAAGCCGGTTAGCAGTTGAACTGTATTTTTCATAAATATAAACTTGTAGTTATTAGAGTGAATTGATATTGAATACATTGTGATGTGTGTTAAATTATTTTGTTTGACGATTGCGTTAATCACCGGATAAATTTTTTACTGGAAAATCATTTTACAGATCATCTTCTTTCGCTCATTAATGAGGCAGGTATAACTTTCATTGCTCAGGTTAAACGCCTTTTTATATATGGGCCCCATGATAAGCGGGTATGACATCAGCGAAAACAGGTTCAGCACAAAATGCATGGGGTTCATCCGTTCAATATTACCCGCTTCCATTTCGGCGCTGATCTGCTCCATGAACTTATTGATATGGTGCGGCCTGGCCTCGTTTGTGTACTTACAGATGTTTGAATTGATCTCGGTGATCAGGAAAGTTTCCTGGTAGGGGTAATTGTTGGCCTCAGTTAAAAACAATTCTATAAAACTTTCAACCTTGCTTTTAAATGGCATGTCGGATGCCATAACAGCATCAAGGCGGGTTGTTAAAGCAAGCATAGCTTCCTTAAACACCTGCTCAATTAAAACATCCTTAGTGCGGAAATAGTAATTTAACAAGGTGCGGCTTACACCGGCCGCGTCGGCAATATCCTGGGTATTGGCATGGAGCCGCCCCTCGGCAAAAAAAATGTGCTTAGCGGTGTCCTTAATTAATTGTTCGGCACCTGTGTCCCTTATCGGCATAAACAAACCTGGCGTTTAACCGGGCACACTATTGCGCCCGGCTGCATCAACAACTGATGACAGGGCAAAAGTGGCTCAATTATCGTTTTTGCAGAATGTTTAAAGGATGGCGCAATATGTCAAAAAGTCGTTTTTACCAAAAACATTGTAATGGAATGGTAATAATAGTTACAGCGTTGCAACGATACTTATCATTTGCAATTAAAATTATAACGGATAGTGTAGTAACTGTGTACCAATGAGATCGGGCTGAGAAGAATTTTTCCAGGGAGGGCTATAGGCTTATAAAGGCGTTTGACGGTATTTACTGGGACTGGTACCGCATTGTTTTTTGAAAAACTTGCTAAAAAAGAACTGATCGGCAAAGTTGAGATAGGTAGCAATCTGGGCTATGGTTAGCGAGGGGTCGTTAAGGGCGACTTTAGCTTCCAGGATCACAATCTCGTCAATGAAGTCGCCCGCGGTTTTGCCGGTAATTTCCTTTACAGTTTGCGAAAGGTATTTAGGGGTAATATTCAGCATGGCAGCATAAGCCTGTACGCTTCTTTCTTCCTTAAAATGCTGCGGAAGGATTTTTAGAAACCGAAAAGTCAGTTCCTCCTTACGCGTGCCTTTTACTTCCGCTATTTTTTGTTGCTTTTGATATAACGCGCCTATCTCATAAACAAAACCGGTAAAAATGCTTAGCACAACTTCATCCTGGAATGCCAGATCATTACGATTATCCATTTTACTTTCAAGGATTTTCATAATTGATATAAGATTATCGGCCGAATCCTGATCAATAACCAGTAACGGATTTACCTGCGATGATAAAAAATCAAACGCTTCTACATTTTTTGTGTGGATACTGGTAGCAGATAGATAAGCCGAGGTAAATATGATCGAGGTAAGCCTGCAATCTGGCGAAACATTCAGAAACTGGCGAACGGTATTGGGAGCTACCATCAGGATATTGTTCTTTTTTAATTTATACTCCAAAAGGTTGGCATTAATTGATAACTCACCTTCATGAACAAGCGTTAAAAAAAAATGATCTGACCGGAAGGGGTGCAAAATAGGCACCTCAATATCCCCCGGATTAAACGACATAATATGCAGGCCTTTATACTGATTGGTAATACCAAGCGGGGCAAGCAATTGCTCCATGGTATGCATCTGTACAGGCAGGATATCTTTCGGCATAGTAAGCAATAATAACTATTATTTGCACGAATTATTACGAATTGAACGAATTACGTTCATTTTCGGCAGATGAACTGAAATAAAAAAGCGTCATTGCTGTAAGATACGAAGCAATCCCCTATAAGCAGGGCCGATCTGTATAGTTTGGGATTGCTTCGTATCTCGCAATGACGCTTGTACTTTGTATCCGATTATTACCGCCTATCAGCTCATTGACGGGAACGAAATCCCCTTAATTTTTCTGAACAACTCAACCGCATACAGATCGGTCATGCCCGAAACAAAGTCAAGAACGGTCTGGATCTTTGAATAATCGTCATTGGCTTTGGTTAAAAACTGTTTAGGGATCAGTTCGATCAGTTTCTCGTGGTATTTTGAATTATTTTTTAAATAAGCAGGGACAAACTCTTCCAATAAACCACCCATTACCTTATAACCGGCAACTTCCTTCTGCACTACCGAGCTATAATTGTAAATCTTTTTTACAGAAACCTTTTCGATTGCTTTCATGGCAGACCGGAGTGGTTCTTCAATCGCATCCATCAGTGCCGAATTAAAATCGCCATTCATGATCTCTTCCTGTTTGTCATAAAACAGATTTGAACATTGATTTACCAGTGTATTGATTGCTATTGCCCTCAAATAGCCAACTTTGGCATCTGTATCATCAAACTCTTCCAGTCGTTCTTCCATCCGGGGAATAGTACACAATGGCATTAGCAATGCTTTTACTTCCTCATAGGAGAGTATTTTAAGGCGATGGGCATCTTCCAGATCAACGACATTGTAGCAAATATCGTCAGCCGCCTCAACAAGGTATACTAATGGATGCCTTTTGTAAATAAGTTCATCTTCATCTCCCTCTACCCTGATCAAACCCAAATCTTGTGCTATCTTTTCAAAATCCAGTTGCTCTGAGGCGAAGAAACCATATTTCTTTCGGTAGATGATACCCTTTTTATGCCCGGCTACAGATGAACACGGGTATTTTGCAATAGAAGCGATGGTTGAATAAGTTAATGCCAAACTCCCCCGGCCTTTACCTGCAAACGGATGCGTCAATAATCTCAGGGCATTGGCGTTACCTTCAAAATGGGTCAGATCTTCCCATTGCTGAGCGGTAACGGCGTCTTTGTAATCCTTACCTGCTCCCTCCGCAAAATAATGTGAAATGGCTGATTCGCCCGAATGGCCAAAGGCGGGATTACCCAAATCATGGGCTAAACAGGCGGCAGCCACCATATTACCGATCTCACTGATCAGCGGATATTTCTTTTCTACATCTGGATCTTCTTTAAGCATCCTGTTAAAATGCATCCGCCCTAATGAACGGCCCACACTGGCTACCTCCAAACTATGGGTAAGCCGGTTATGTACAAAAATACTTCCGGGTAGAGGGAATACCTGGGTTTTGTTTTGCAACCTCCTGAAGGGTGATGAAAAAATGATCCGGTCGTAATCCCGCTGAAACTCCGATCGTGCATCGATATGGTTTGCAATATATTTATCCTCGTAACCCCAGCGTTTTGCCGATAACAGTTGATCCCAGTTCATTATAGTTTGATGTATATAGAGCGGCAAAAGTAGCTATTATGCATGAAAGAAATAATAGGCTACACCACCTCAAAATGCTGCCTCAATTTTTCTTCTTCCAAATCAAGCAGATCTAATTGCTGCTTTACAATATCATCGCTGATGTTTTCTTTTTTATTTAGCGTAAGTAACAAGGCCCGCTGCTGTGCCATTACATCATTTAAAATTATGCGGTAATCATGATAAAAATTATCGGCGCGTTGTTCACTGCCATCTTTTTCCCAGTCTTTCAGCAGTTCCATATCGGCACTCAATCTTAACCTAAATGCCTTGATCATATCGTTACCTTCTAACCTGTCGGCATATTTATCTTCAAGTATTTGTAAAGCTAACTTCGATAACTTTTTCCTGACCAATTGTTTTTGCTGCTCCGGCGAAACGGTATAGTCGCGATCGGGCATATTTACAAACTTCACCAATAAGGGCAACGTAAGGCCCTGAACCACCAGGGTAAACATGATCACCACGAATGTGATAAACAAAATAAGGTTGCGTTGAGGAAAGGCAGCACCGGACGGTAAAAGTTCGGGGATACTCAAGGCAGCGGCAAGTGAAACCACACCCCGCATCCCTGCCCAACCCAGCAATAACGGCCCCTTCCAGCCCGGGCTCGGATCGGCAGTGATAATGTAACGGCTAATGAATACGGTAAATACAGAGGCACCAAAAGTACTGGCTAAACGGGCCAGTATCAGTACACAGGTTATAATGAGGCTATAGTTTATCGCCGGTTTCAGGCCTTCGGGCCCAAGCGCCTTGATAATTACCGGAAACTCTAATCCTATCAGGATAAACACAAACCCGTTTAAAACAAAAGCTACCGTTTCCCAAACATTAACTCCCTGCAACCGGCTGCGGTAACTTAATATCACGTGCCGTTGTGACGACAGGAACAACCCGCCGCTTACTACAGCCAGCACTCCCGAAAAGTGGAACTCTTCGGCCGCCATATACATGGCATACGGTGTAATAAACGTAAGGATAATATCAATATTAGCCGTAGTTGGCAGCCAGCGGTGTATGGTATAAAAAACCAAACCTACAGCCAATCCAATAACGATACCCATTACAATTACCAGTACAAAACTTAGCGTGGCTTGTCCTAATGCAAATTTGCCGGTAACAACCGCGGCAAGCGCAAACCTGAATATCACCAAGCTCGATGCATCGTTCATCAAGCTTTCGCCCTCAACAATGGCGATAAAGCGTTTAGGTATTTTAATATTTTTAAGGATATTGCTTGCTGATACGGCGTCAGGTGGTGAAATTATTCCCCCGAGCAAAAAACCCAGGGGCAGGGTAAAACCCGCTATCAGGCTGTTTGACACAACCGCGATTAAACATGACGTTAAAATAACGATCAAAAATGCAAAACTGGAGATCACCCTGCGCCATTTCCAGAAATCCTTCCAGGAAGTGTTCCAGGCCGATTCATACAACAAAGGCGGCAGAAAAATAACAAAGATCAGATCGGGCTGTATTTCGATACCTTTCAGAAAAGGAACGAAACCAAGAGGTAAACCGACTAAAACCAATAATATGGGATAAGCTATTTTGATTTTTTGCCCAAGCATTACCACAAAAAGGATAACTGTTAACAGGCAGGCACATTGAATAATAACGTGATGCAGCATGTAGCTAAAATACAATTATTCGTTGAGTAAAGCTTGCAAACTATATTATTAGGCAGTATTAAGGAAGCATGAACAAATAACCGTTTTTGCTGTTATGAAAGCATTAAATAAAAACTACCGAAGTAAAAATTGAGTTATAAAAAGATAAAATCCTAAAAAACAGCAACAAAAAATAAAAATAAAGTCATTTTATATCAAAAAAAATACAAACCTATTTCGATAGCTTCAAATATTTTAGTATTTTCGCAATCATGGCGCCGACGATAAAAAAAATATTCTTCGCATTATTTTTTTTCCAGCTTGCAATAGCTGTAGCCCCTGCTAACGCCGAATCAATTTTAACCCATTACAAAAAATCCGGCCAGGCTGCCGATTTAATTTCCCGTACCCATCAAAGGATCATCGGTCAAATTCAGCAGCAGGAGGTTCAGGATGATTCACCTGATTCAGATACTAACGAAGCTCATCATAACCGTACCATCATACGCTTTTTACCCAGCCGGGTAAATTATTCATCAGCACTAATGCCTGGTCAGCAGGCCTCACTTGCAGATGTTATATCATTAGTCGAAAAACGACAAAACCAGAATAAATCCATCAAAGGCTTTTTGCCTGCGTATTACAATTTCCTTTTCAGGCTCAGCCCGTTCTGATCCTTTTTCCGTTTCAGATGCCTTTGCGGCAAATCCATGTTTTTATAAATCAAATTTTAACATTGGCTAACAGTACGTGATTAGCACTGCTATGCCTATAATCTATCCGGAAAAAAATGAAAAGGATCATCATTTATATACCCCTGCTGGCCATGGCCGCCGGCATATTTGTCACGGGTTGCTCAACCAAAGCCAAAACCAATAACGAAGCTGCCGCTTCCGATACGCTTCAGCTGCCTGTACTTACGTTAAATACGCAGGATACCGTTCTTCAAAAATCATACGTTGCCGATATCCAGGCACAAAAAAACATCGAGATCCGTTCGCGTGTTCGCGGCTTCCTCGAAAAAATATACATCGATGAAGGAAAGCAGGTTAAAAAAGGCCAGCTTTTATTTAAGCTTAACGACCAGGAATTTAAAGTAAACCTGTCAAAAGCTAAAGCCGCGTTAAGTAATGCCGTGGCCGCAGCCAAAGCAACCGAACTTGAGGTAGCAAGGGTTAAACTACTGGTTGACAAGAAAGTAATATCTAAGTCTGAACTGGAAGTTGCCGAATCAAAGATGAGTGCCGATCGGGCAACCATTGAAGAAGCACGCTCTATGGTACAAAGCGCCGAAGACCAACTGGCTTATACCTACATCCATGCGCCGTTTGATGGCATCATCGACAGGATCCCGCTTAAGTCGGGTAGTTTGATTGACGAAGGCACATTGCTTACCAGTCTTTCGGATATCAGCTCCATGTATGCTTATTTTAGCTTTCCGGAAAATGAATACTTACAATATATCCGCAAAAAGGAATCAGCTCCCGGCCAAACAAGTGATAAGGTTAAGCTGGTATTAGCAGATGGCCTGGACTTCCCTTACCAGGGCGAAATAGAAACAGTAGAAGCTGAAATTGAGCAAAAAACGGGCTCAATCAATTTCAGGGCAAAATTCCCTAATCCAAACAGGTTATTGAGGCATGGTGCTACCGGTAAGCTTTTCATATCTACCAAAGCCAATAACGTAGTCATGGTGCCGCAGCAGTCGGTGTTTGATATCCAGGATAAAAGTTACGTATACATAGTTGATAAGGATAATAAACTGCACATGCAGGCCTTTTCGCCGCAAACCCGTTTTTCTACCTATTATATTGTAAAAGACGGCCTGAAAGCGGGCGACAGGATCTTGTACCAGGGAGCGCAGAACGTACGTGACGGCATGATCATTAAACCAAGGAAAATGGCAAAAGATTCGTTGCTGGCAATGAAATAATTATTGCCAAGATTTCCTTTTTCCGGCTGTGTAAAACGCGCGGCACGGGTTTATTGTACACTTACCCTAACAAACTATGTTCGAAACTTTTATAAAGCGACCAGTGCTGTCGCTTGTTATCTCATTGATAATTACCATGCTGGGTGTGCTGGCGTTGATAACGCTGCCTGTTACCCAGTTTCCTGATATTGTACCGCCATCGGTAACAGTAACGGCCAACTACACCGGTGCCAATGCCGAGGTGTGTGCCAAGGCTGTAGCAACTCCGTTGGAGCGTGCCATTAACGGCGTGCCGGGGATGACCTACATGTCAACCGTTTGCAGTAACGATGGCTTAACGGTGATCCAGATCTACTTTAACGTTGGGGTTGACCCCGACCAGGCCGCGGTGAACGTTCAAAACCGTGTAGCCACCATTATTGACGAAATGCCGGAAGAAGTGATCAAAGCCGGTGTTACTACAGAAAAAGAAGTAAACAGTATGCTGATGTACCTGAACATCATGAGCCAGGACACCAGCATGGACGAAAAATTCATCTATAACTTCACCGATATCAACGTTTTACAGGAACTTAAACGAATTGATGGTGTAGGCCGTGCCGAGATCATGGGCGCCAAAGAATACTCCATGCGGGTATGGCTTAAGCCCGACAGGATGATGGCCTACAAGGTATCAACCGATGAGGTGATAGATGCCATCCGTGCCCAGAACGTAGAGGCCGCGCCGGGCAAAACCGGCCAAAGCTCGGATAAAACCCCGCAAATGCTGCAATATGTATTGCGCTACCCGGGCAAATTTTTTGAGCCTAAACAATATGAAAATATTGTGATCCGCGCCGAGGAAGACGGTTCGGTATTAACATTGAAAGAAATTGCTGATGTTGAATTCGGTTCCCTAACCTACAGTATGGTTTCCAATACTGACGGCAAGCCTTCGGCATCAATCATGATAAAACAACGCCCCGGTTCTAATGCCCGCGAGGTGATCAATAACATTAAAACCCGCATGGCCGAGCTTAAGGAAAGCTCATTTCCGGCCGGGATGACCTTCAACGTAAACTATGATGTATCGCGCTTTTTGGATGCATCAATACATGAAGTATTACGTACGCTGGTTGAGGCTTTCATCCTGGTTTTCATTGTAGTATTCATTTTCCTGCAGGATTTCCGGTCGACACTGATCCCGGCTTTGGCGGTCCCGGTAGCCCTCATCGGTTCGCTGTTTTTTATGCAGATGCTGGGGTTCTCCATCAACCTGCTCACGCTGTTCGCATTGGTATTAGCCATCGGTATTGTGGTGGATAACGCGATAGTAGTAGTTGAAGCCGTGCACGTAAAAATGACGGAGAACCACATGAACGCCATGGATGCCACTGTAAGCGCCATGCGCGAGATCAGCGGCGCTATTGTGGCTATCACACTGGTCATGTCGGCTGTGTTTGTTCCGGTGGCCTTTATGTCGGGGCCTGTTGGGGTATTTTACCGGCAGTTTTCGCTTACGCTGGCTATTTCCATTGTGATATCGGGCGTCAATGCGTTGACGCTCACCCCTGCCCTTTGTGCTATCATGCTGAAACATAGCCCTGCTTCAAAAAAGAAAAGTTTGATGCAGCGCTTTTTTGGCGGTTTCAATAAACGGTATGATGGGTTGCAGAACAAGTATTCTACCTTCATGACTTACCTGTCGCCGCGCAAGGGTATTACTTTGATATTGCTGGCGGGCTTCTTTATCCTCACCTGGGGAACCAGCGCTATTTTGCCAACGGGCTTTATCCCAACTGAAGACCAGGGCATGCTTTACGTGAACGTAACCACCCCGGCAGGTGCTACAGTTGAGCGTACCGAACAGGTATTGAAAGAGATTGAAGCCAAAACCAAATCGATGAAATCTATCGAATCGGTTTCAACCCTTTCTGGTTACAGCTTGGTGAATGAGATTGCCGGCGCATCATACGGCATGGCCATGATCAACCTTAAACCATGGGATGAGCGCAGTGAATCATTGGATGATATTATTGCCGAACTAACCGCTAAAACGAAGAATATAGGCGATGCATCCATTCAGTTCTTCCCCCCGCCTACCGTACCGGGCTTTGGTAACGCAAGTGGTTTCGAGATAAGGGTACTTGATAAAAGCGGCCAGGGCGATTTGCAGAAAGCTGCCGATGTAACTAAAAACTTTGTAAATGCGCTGAACGCTTCACCGGAGATTGCCGGAGCATTCACCAGCTTTGACCCTAACTTTCCGCAGTATATGATCTCTGTCGATCAGCAAACGGCAGCACAAAAGGGTATTACGGTTGACAAGGCTATGTCGACCCTGCAAACACTGATGGGTAGCTTTTATGCTTCCAATTTCATTCGTTTCGGGCAGATGTATAAGGTAATGGTGCAGGCCTCGCCTGAGTACAGGTCGCGCCCCGAAGATGTTTTAAACCTGCAGGTTAAGAACGACAAAGGCGAAATGGTACCGTTCTCCACATTCATTAAAATGGAGAAGGTTTTCGGCCCCGAGCAACTTACCCGCTATAATATGTACACATCGGCCATGGTTACCGGCGATGCAGACAAAGGCTTCAGCAGCGGCGATGCCATCAAAGCCATTGAACGTATCGCTGCCGAAAAACTGCCGAAAGGCTATGCCTTTGAATGGTCGGGCATGACGCGTGAGCAAATCCTTTCAGGTAACCAGGCTATTTACATTTTTGTGATCTGTTTGATCTTTGTTTACCTGTTGCTGGCTGCCCAGTACGAAAGCTTTTTGCTGCCGCTTCCGGTTATCCTCTCGTTGCCTACCGGTATTTTCGGCGCATTTTTCTTTCTGAAAATCACCGGGCTCGAAAACAACATTTATGCCCAGGTGGCACTGGTAATGCTTATCGGCTTGTTAGGTAAAAATGCCATCCTGATAGTTGAGTTCGCTATCCAAAGGCAAAAAGAAGGATTGAGCGTACTAAAAGCCGCTATTGAAGGTGCAGTATCCCGTTTGCGGCCAATCCTCATGACCTCGTTGGCGTTCATAGCCGGTTTGATACCGTTATGCGTGGCCAGCGGTGCGGGCGCTATGGGTAACCGCTCTATCGGTACCGCTGCTGCCGGAGGTATGCTGATGGGAACTATTTTCGGATTGATCCTTATTCCGGGTTTGTATGTCATCTTCGCCGGTTTGGCCGAACGCAATAAAAAGCAAAAACCAGCCACAGAAGTAACTCATCATGAGCTGGATATCGTTAATAATTAATCAAGATCTGCAATGCTAAAAAAAGCAATTTTCTATATACTCCATACGGCACTTTTGATGGTAATCATGGCCGGCTGTAAAAGCTACAAACCGGTCACGGGCCAGGAAGTGGCTGCTAATCTGCCATCGTCATTCAATAACAGTACTGATACGGTAA
Source organism: Mucilaginibacter sp. R-33 (assembly GCF_049949235.1). Classification (NCBI taxonomy): domain Bacteria; kingdom Pseudomonadati; phylum Bacteroidota; class Sphingobacteriia; order Sphingobacteriales; family Sphingobacteriaceae; genus Mucilaginibacter; species Mucilaginibacter sp. R-33. Next base: position 1,342,054 of record NZ_CP188089.1, on the reverse strand, counting down.
CAATTGCGGCCTTACCAATAGGCCAGTTTTTTGCCGATCAGAGGCTCGTTAACCTGATTGACACAGCCCTTAAAGCAAACCCCGATTTGTTAAGCGCCCTGCAAAGGGTTGAAGCCGCGCGGGCCAATCTACGGTTCAACGCCTCAAAGCTTTTACCTACCATAAACCTGGCCGCCAACGCAGGGGTTGAAAAATATGGTGATTATACCCAAAACGGCGTTGGTAATTACGATACCAATTTTTCAAATAACATTAACAGCGATCAACGGATCCCCAATCCTGTACCCAACTATTTCCTGGGTTTTCAAAGCTCATGGGAGGTTGACCTTTGGGGCAAGCTAAACAACCAAAAAAAGGCGGCCTTTGCCCGTTTCCTGGCCAGTCAAAGCGGATATCGCCTGGTAACAACCGCGCTTACAGCCCAAATTGCAGGGCTCTATTACCAGTTACTGGCTTACGATACCGAATTAGGCATCATCAAAAAAAATATTAAGCTACAGGAACATGCCCTGGAGATCGTTAAAATCCAAAAACTGGGCGGTCGCGCTACGGAATTGGCTGTGCAGCAGTTTGAGGCGCAGCTGGCCCGTACCAAAGGATTAGAATACACTACCCGGCAGCAAATTACCGAGACTGAAAACCAGCTTCGTTTTTTAACGGGAAGTTATTCGGGCACGGTAACACGGGACACCTCTATCATGAAAACGAAATTACCAGTGGTTGTTGGCACAGGAGTTCCATCGCAAATGTTACTGAACCGCCCGGATATCCGAAGTGCGGAGCTGGAGCTTACCGCCATGAACGCGGATATCAAAGCGGCAAGGGCAAATTTTTTCCCCACTTTAACTTTAACTCCGTATGTTGGCTATAACAGTTTCAGAGCAAACCTGTTATTTGATCCCGCTTCATTTACTTATGGTATTTTAGGAGGTATCACCGCCCCTATTTTTAACCGCAAGGCTATCAAAGCAGAATATGAGCGAACTATAGCCGAGCAGAAAATAGCGGTGTACAATTATCAAAAAAGTATCCTTTCCGGTTTCCAGGAAGTGAAAAATAATTTGAGCGGGATAGAGAATTTTAACCGCGCTTTTGAATTTAAACAACAGGAGCTGCAATCGCTAAACAATGCCTTGTCTGTAGCTAACGATCTGTACCTTGTTGGCCGGGCCAATTACCTTGAGATTATCACCGCGCAACGCAGCGTACTTGATGCCGAGCTTGAACTGGCCGGCATTAAGCGGGATATTTTCTTAAGCTCGGTTAATTTATACCAGGCTGTTGGTGGTGGCTGGAGATAAATAGATGGTTAACATTAATAGAAAAAGGGTACTTATTTAGGTACCTTTTTTGTTTCTATGGGTCATCAAAAGCGTGGAAATGTGCGATTACCTCCCCTGGGAGGGTGTAGGGAGGGGTTTCATCAATATGCATATCCACTTACAAACGTATAAACCCCTCCCTGCTATCGCACTTATCCTCCACACCCCTCCCCAGGGAGGGAATTGAAAAATGCACGCCACACCCGTCACAAATCCGTTACACAAATCAAATTACATGGCAATAATATTAACCAGTAGTATAAATTGCTTAATATAGTGGTTCCGGTGTTTACCAAACGAAACACCGGTTGACTGACTAATACTTAAACAATTAACACAAATGATCAAACTTTTAAAGCACGCATTGATCACTCCATCAATTGCTGTACTGGCGCTTAACGCGGTTGCCCAAACCGCCGCGCAACCAAAGCTTATTGAAAAGGTTACCCGTAAGGGGACCGAACTGGTGATCCCCTATGAAAAATATGTATTACCTAATGGCCTCACGGTTATTTTGGCCGAAGACCACTCCGATCCGCTGGTTCATGTGGATATCACCTATCACGTAGGTTCGGCCCGTGAGGAGATCGGCAAATCGGGCTTCGCCCACTTTTTTGAGCACATGATGTTCCAGGGGTCAGATCATGTAGCCAATGGCGATCATTTTAAGATCATCACCGAAGCAGGCGGTACCCTAAACGGTTCAACTAACCGCGACCGTACCAACTATTATGAAACCGTACCGGCCAATCAGCTGGAAAAAATGCTTTGGCTGGAGTCGGACAGGATGGGCTTCCTGCTCGATGCTGTTACCCAGCAAAAATTTGAGGTGCAGCGCGCAACCGTAAAAAACGAACGCGGGCAAAACTATGATAACCGCCCATACGGTTTAGTTGGCCAGTATGCTTCAAAAACACTTTATCCGTATGGTCACCCCTATTCATGGCTTACCATTGGCTATATTGAGGAGCTGAATAAAGTAGGCGTAAACGACCTTAAAAACTTTTTCCTGAGATGGTACGGCCCTAATAATGCCACGCTAACCATTGGCGGCGATCTTAACCCAAAACAAACCCTTGCCTGGGTGAGCAAATATTTTGGCGGGATCCCAAGAGGTCCTGTGGTAAAGAATATGTATTTACCTGCACCTGTGTTAAAGGCCGACAGGTATGTATCCTACACGGATAATTACGCCAAGTTCCCCCTGTTGTCTGTAAGCTATCCGGGCGTTAAGATCTATGATAAAGACATGTCGCCTCTTGATGCTTTATCGGCCATCATCGGGCAGGGTCGTAACTCTATCTTTTACAAAAACTTTGTAAAAACCCGTAAGGCGGCACAGGCCACCATGAGTTCATCCAATACCGAACTGGCCGGTGAGATCAGCATGCGGGTTGTACCTTTCCCTGGTCAAACTTTAGGTGATGCTAAAAAACTGGTAGATGAATCCTTAGCCGAGTTTGAGAAAAAAGGTGTAAGTGATGATGACCTGGCCCGCTTTAAAGCCACTGCCGAAGCCGATTATATCAACAGTTTATCGAGCGTAAGCGGTAAAGTATCTGAACTGGCGCAGGCACAAACCTTTACCGGTAACCCCAACCAAATTGGCCGCGAATTGGCTGCTATCCGCGCGGTAACCAAAGAGGATGTAATGCGCGTTTATAATCAGTACATTAAAGGAAAACCGGCAGTAATACTAAGCGTATTGCCTAAAGGCGGTAACCTGCAACCTGTAGCACCCGATAATTTTACTGTTGATACCACAGGTTACAAAGCACCGGATTATGGTTATAATGGTTTAACCTATCACAAGCCTAAAGATAATTTTGATCGTGCTGCAAAACCGGGCGTTGGCCCTAACCCGGCCATTAAAGTTCCGGCTATATGGTCGGCCAATACACCAAATGGCATCAATATCATCGGTACTCAAAACAACGAGATCCCATCGGTATCTATGTCGATCTCTATTAAAGGCGGTGGTTTGTTTGCCATCAACAACCCATCAAAAGCGGGTTTGGCAGGTATTGTCGGCCGTATGATGAATGAAGAAACGCAGAAATACACTGCCGAAGATTTCAACTCCGAACTGGATAAACTGGGTAGCAGTATCACCTTTTATGCCAGTTTAGATCAGATTGATGCTGAGGTATCGTCGCTCACCAAAAACCTGGGCAAAACCATGTCCCTGCTCGAAGAAAGGTTATATCACCCTAAATTCACCCAGGACGCACTCGACAGGATCAAGAAGCAAACTTTGGAAGGCTTTAAACAAGCTAAAACCCAACCTGCAGGCGTAGCCAGCACAGTTTACAGCAAAATCCTTTATGGTACCGATAACGTACGCACTTACGCTGCGGGCGGTAATGAAGAAACTGTTGCAGGTATAACGTTGCAGGATGTTCAGGACTATTACGATAAAAACTTTTCGCCATCGTTAACCAAAATTGTTGTGGTAGGCGATGTTAGCGAGGCATCTGCAAAAAGCGCGCTCGCTTTCCTCAATACCTGGAAGGATAAAAAGGTGACCATCCCGGCTCCTGCTGAGGGTAAAACATTTGATAAAACCACTTTATACCTGGTTGATATCCCAGGCGCGGCACAGTCTGAGATCCGTATCGGGTATCTGGATAAACTAAACTATGATGCAACAGGCGATTATTATAAGCTGAACATTGCCAACTACATCTTGGGGGGCGCTTTCAATAGTCACATCAATCTTAACCTGCGTGAGAAAAAAGGCTGGACATATGGTGCCCGTTCATCTTTCAGTTCGGGTAAATATGGCGGCGACTTCACCGCTTCGGCCGGCGTATTGGCTACGGCTACCGATAGCTCGGTGGTTGAGTTTATGAAGGAGATCACCAGTTATCAAAAAACAGGGATTACACCCGAAGAATTGAAGTTCACCCAAACTTCTATCGGCCAGAGTGATGCCCGCCGTTATGAAACCAACGCCCAAAAAGCGGCGTTTTTATCGCGCATCCAGGAGTACGGCCTTAAACCTACTTTTGTTGACGAGCAAGGCAAGATCCTATCGACCATTACTCCCGCCGAGATCAATGGGCTTGCTTCCAAATACCTCAATCCCGACAACATGATCATTTTGGTTGTCGGCGATAAGGCAAGGATCTATCCGGGCCTGCAAAAACTGAGCTACCCGATTATTGAGCTTGATGCTGATGGCAAGCCAAAGCAATAAATTGACCTAACAACAGGCGGATAAATCCCTTATACCCTAACCGGTATAAGGGATTTTTACTTAAAAAACCAATCCTTTAAAGTCAAGCACCAACCCTGCAGGTGTTATTTATACCGCCGCTTTGCAACTGAAAAGTTACTATTCAAAACCTATTTACTAACATTGATTTAACCTAAATTAAATACACAAAGTTCAATTTTGAAAGGTTGATATAGTGCTTATGGCAACTGCCAAAGCCGGTGACGGTAATATTTTAATTTTAACTATTAGTGTGCAAGCACTGCACCGGCCTTGTACTGGCACAATAATATCCTAACAGGAGCATGTGAATGCGTATTCCTGTTTCTTTTAGTTTCCCTAAATCTTTCCGGTTTTAAAATTTACGCAGCGTAAACGCATTTGCTATGCATTGTATCTATCTATCATAAAAAACAACATTATGAAAATTAACAACCTACTTATTGGCCTGGGTTTAGCTTTAACCTTTGCCGGATGTTCCAAAGACCTTAAAAACTCGCCTACCCCGCCCAAAACCGGCGATACTACAGCAAGCCCTCCTGCCCCGGTTCCTTATTCCATTACCGAAGGTTTTGAACAGGGCAGTAAAACCGCCTATGCAGCAGCCGATGTAACCCTGAGCACCGGAAGCTGGAATTTTAGCGATGCGCTGATAGGCAATCTCGCTGCCGACCTTAAAGATGGCAGTAAATCTGTAAGGCTCCGTACCGGGGATATCGCGATGAATTTTGATATCAAAGGCCTTACTACGTTATACATTAAACACGGTAAATATGGCAGCGATGCCACATCGACCTGGCAGTTGCTAATGTCGACCGACGGCGGGGCGAATTACACGCAGGTAGGTACCGATATTACTGAAACCAATACCACACTGGTAACCGACTCATTTAAAGTGAGCGTTACGGGTAAAGTTAGGTTTGAGATCAAAAAAGCTGGCACAACCCGCATCAATATTGACGATATTACCTTTAAGGGTACCGGCGATCCGGGCATCACCGTTGGCATACCCGATACAGGCGGCGGCGATACTACCGGCACATCAAACTCAGCAACACCAAGGGACGTTACCGCCGGTGCAGACGCCCCGCCTGCAAGCGGCGATAACAGCAACCTGCTTTTTGGCAACCCCTCCAATGCCCTTTCAACACTGGCATCTAAGGATAACTACCTGATAGACCAGAAGTATTACGTAGAATCATACAACGCCACCAAAGGCGAACCAAACTGGGTAAGCTGGCACCTTGACGCGACCAATACCACCAATGCGACTGGTCGTTTGGATAATTTTGCCGGCTGGAGCGGGATTCCTTCCGGCTGGTACCAGGTAGAAAGCAACAGCTATTCGGGCAGCGGGTTCGACAGGGGGCATAACTGTCCCTCGGCCGATCGTACCAGTTCAGCCAACGCTAACTCATCAACCTTCCTGATGACCAATATGATACCACAGGCACCGCAAAATAACCAGCAAACCTGGGCCAATCTTGAAAATTACCTGCGCGAACAAGTGGCAGCCGGCAACGAAGTTTATATCATTATGGGGAGTTACGGTACAGGTGGAACAGGTTCAAACGGGACTGCCAATATTATCAATAATGGCCACGTAAATGTACCGAGTAACGTTTGGAAAGTCGCCCTGATCATACCCAAAGGTGACGGCGACGTTGCGAGGGTTACTGCTTCAACCAGGGTTATCGCGGTAAATACCCCTAATGTTAACACCATCAACTCCGACTGGACCAAGTACATAACAACTATCAAAGATATTGAAACAGCAACAGGTTATACCTTACTGTCGAACCTGCCAACTGCGGTTAGGACAGCGCTTGAAGTTAAGGTAGATACCGGAGCCTCGGGAACATGAGAAATTGGTAATTGAAAAAGGAAAGCCGGGAGTGTAAATATTTCCGGCTTTTTTGTTGGCTTTTTCGCGGGTGTTCAATTTTTGAAAAAAGGGGTGTTCAACTTTTTGCAATCAATTTTCACAACTAACTGATTATCAATATCAAGGTGTTCAATTTATGCTATTGAGGATTTCTTGATATTTATAACAAATTGATTATCAATGGATAAAATTTAGACAAAAACAACAAGTGTTCACACTTTTAAAAATTGAACACCTGCCATTTGTGTAAGTTTTGCTAATTCTGAAGCTATTAGGAAACAGGATTAATCCACTCCTTTTACATTCATTTTAAAAGTGTAAACTGCCTTTGATGCGGTTATAAATAATACATCTTTGTTTTTGCCGCCAAAACAGATGTTGGCAGTCCACGGTTCATCGATATCGATGTGGCCTATTTTTTCGCCTTTGGGGTTAACGATGGTGACGCCTTTGCCGCACATATAAATATTACCATGCTCATCTATCGTCATGCCATCGCAGCCCATAGCTATAAACAGGGTGCGGTTAGATAATGTACCATCTTTATTGATATCGTAACGATAGGTTTTGTTATCGCCGATATCAGCTACATACAAAGTCTTACCATCAGGCGTACCGATGATGCCATTGGGGCGTACAAATTTATCATCAACCATAACAGCCGGTGCCTTGCCTTTGGCCAGGAAATATAATTTTTGGCCATCAAGGTCGGGCTGTTTACGGGTCCAGTAATCACGTTGATAGTAGGGATCCGTTATGTAGATGCCTCCGTCCGGGCGTACCCAAACATCATTAGGGCCGTTAAACTTATGCCCCTCATAGTCTTTCAGCAAAACGGTAACCTTTCCTTTAGGGCTGATAGACCAAAGCTGATCATCGGCATCAGCACAGCTAATGAGGTTGCCTTTTTTATCAAAATACATCCCGTTTGAGCGGCCAGCACTGTCCAGGAAAACAGAAAGCTTGCCATCGGTATCATATTTCCAGATTTTATTGTTGGGCTGATCGGTGAAAAACACATTGCCTTTTTTATCAACAGCGGGTCCTTCGGTAAAGGAGAATTGTTTGGCAACCAGTTGGGGTTTGGTATTGGGGTCGTACAAATTGGCATCGGTTTGTGCAAACACTTTAACAGAGAACGCCGATATCAATAAAATGAGGGCAGAGACTTTTTTCATGGTTTACGGAATGTTATAATGGTTTTGCTAAAGTAATATGTTTTTGAGACCGATTATTTTAAAGGGGTAAAATATTTGATACAAGTGGTGGTTTTGTAGGATTGAAGATAAACCCACCTGACTGCGCTTACCAAACACATTTTTGATCGGTGTGATAGCGTGATAACTTAAAAAACCTTACTTTTGCACCTTTATTAAAATACCGTACATCACATGAGTATTGCATTATCCGAACAGGAAATCATTCGCCGCAAATCTTTACAGGAGCTACGTGCACTGGGAATTAACCCTTACCCTGCCGAAGCTTTTAATGTTAACGCCTGGGCACAGGATATAGCCGATAATTTTAAGGATAAACCCGAGGCCTACCAGGATGTTGTAATTGCAGGCAGGATCATGACCCGCCGTATCATGGGCAGCGCTTCGTTTGCCGAATTACAGGATTCGACCGGCCGTGTGCAGATCTACCTGAAACGCGATGATATTTGCCCTGACGAGGATAAAACTTTATATAATACCGTATTCAAAAAACTACTGGACATTGGCGACTACATTGGCGTAAAAGGCTATGTGTTCCTTACTCAAACAGGCGAGATCTCGGTTCACGTACGTGAGCTGGTTGTACTTTCAAAATCTCTGAAACCGTTACCGGTTGTGAAACGCGAAGAAGACGGAACTATCCATGATGGTTTTACCGACCCTGAACTGCGTTATCGTCAGCGTTATGTGGATTTAACGGTTAACCCCGATTACAAGCAGATTTTCATTAACCGCTCAAAAGTGATCAGCGCTATGCGCAGTTACTTTAACACCCAGGGATGGATGGAAGTGGAAACCCCTATTCTGCAGCCTGTTCATGGCGGTGCGGCGGCCCGTCCGTTTGCAACGCACCATAACACGCTGGATATGCCCTTGTTTTTACGTATCGCCAACGAGCTTTACTTAAAAAGGCTTATCGTTGCCGGCTTTGACGGTGTTTATGAGTTTGGTAAAATGTTCCGCAATGAAGGCATGGACCGCACTCACAACCCGGAGTTTACTGCCATGGAAATTTATGTAGCCTATAAAGACTATATATGGATGATGGCTATGGTTGAGGAGTGCCTGGAAACTGTTGCCAAAGCAGTTCACGGAATCCCGGTTGTACAAGTTGGCAGCAATGAGATCAACTTTGCAGGTCCGTACGAAAAACTATCGATGTATGATTCGATCCTGAAATATACTGGTATTGATGTATCGGCAATGGACGAAGCAGGCTTGCGCGAGGTTTGTAACGAACTAAAAATAGAAATAAACCCAAGCATGGGCAAAGGCAAACTGATCGATGAGATCTTCAGCGCTAAAGTTGAGCATCACCTGATCCAGCCTACTTACATTACCGACTACCCTATCGAAATGACGCCGCTTGCCAAAAAGCACCGCACTAAAGAGGGCTTGGTTGAGCGTTTCGAATTATTCGTGAATGGTAAAGAGATAGCAAATGCTTACTCGGAGCTGAATGACCCTATCGACCAGCGCGAGCGTTTGGAAGAGCAGCTGATCCTGGCCGGTCGTGGTGATGACGAAGCAATGGCCATGGATGACGACTTTTTACGCGCGCTTGAATACGGTATGCCGCCAACATCTGGTTTAGGTATCGGTATCGACAGGCTGGTAATGCTGATGACGAATCAGAGCACCATCCAGGAAGTATTGTTCTTCCCGCAAATGCGTCCTGAGAAAAAAGCCAAGGTCGCCACTGCGGAGGACTTTATAAACATAGGTGTATCTGCTGAATGGGTTCCTGTATTGAATAAAATGGGCTTTAATACGGTTGAAGAATTAAAAGCATCTAACCCCAATAAAGTATTTAACGATCTTGGCGGGATGCGTAAAAAACTAAAACTCGATATTACCATGCCGACCAATGAAGAGGTGATGGCTTGGTTTAAGTAAACCTTGATTTATGGGATTTTAGGATTACCCTGATATTTAATAATGGCCTGCTTCGTGCAGGCCATTTTAGTTTATGATCTATCATAAAATCTTTTAATCAAGAAAGTCAAGGTTCTGCTTTCCCCTCATGAAATCTTTCAATCAGGCTAATCAAGGTTCATTATAATTTCTTAACAAAAGCTTAAAAAAAATAATACTTTCATTTAAAAAGAGTTAGCTACTATTGTAATAAACATATATTACAAAATATCATGACCAACTCAATATTGGAGATCACCGAAAACGAATACCTGATCAAACTTAACAGGAGCAATTTCAACCTGTCGTTCATCAGGAGTTTATTGAAGCTTGTTGAAGTGGCCAACCCGTCTGAAGAAACTGAATATTCATCATACACAGACAGCTACGTTCAGCCTTATCAAAACCATTCAGCTACGCCTGATTATTTCAGTGCCATTGAAGAAAAATAAAAGGGACGCGGTTTTCGCGTCCCTTTTATTTTTTATTCCTTTTTCTATTTGTTTTTCTGTTTTCTTTAAAACTGACGATACCCGCCCCTTACTACCTGCTTATCCATTTGCGCCAACTGGCCTTTCATCATTTTGATCTGCTCGGTAAGCAATTTGTTTTTATCATCCTTTGAAGCTTCCGATAAATACATTTGTGCTTCGCGCTTGTTACGCTTCGCCATGGAAATACCAGCCAGGCTCAATTTGGCTAAGGCCGTGTTGTGCGACATTTTCATACCAAGCGATAAAGCTTTCTTGAAATACTTCTCTGATTTCATTGGCGCCTTACGCGATTCGATCAAACCGATCAACAGATTGTAATAACCGTGCTGATTTTTATGCAGCTGTTTTTCGTAATCGGTAATTTTCATTAACCACGCTTCTGATTTTTCAGAATTTTCCTTGCGTAAAAAATACTGGGCGATGATCATGTTCTCGTTAAAGAAGAAGCTAAGCAATATAATACCGCCCATTAACAAAACAAAAATACCCCATCCCCAAAAACCGAATGCACAAAGCGCAACCGCCGCACCCATCACCACGCAAGCAATAACTAACCGAACAATATTTGACATAATTTGTGATACTAATATTAGCGCAAATATCTGTTTATTTGTACGCTAAACCAACTTCTATATAAATATTTATGGCGATTGCATTACCACCATCATGGCTTGAGGTTCTACAGCAGGAATTTGACAAACCTTACATGATAAAACTTAAACAATTTTTAAAAGAAGAGCAGCAATCAGGGCAAGTTGTTTATCCTAAAAACGGCGAAATCTTCAACGCTTTCAATACCACGCCTTTTGAGGATGTCAAAGTAGTTATATTAGGGCAGGACCCTTATCATGGCGCTCACCAGGCCCATGGTCTTTCCTTTTCAGTACAAAAGGGCATTGCTATTCCCCGATCATTGATAAACATTTACAAAGAGCTGCAAAACGATATTCCCGGATTTAAAATCCCCGCACATGGCAATCTTGAAGAGTGGGCCCAACAGGGTGTATTGCTGCTTAATGCCACCCTTACAGTAAGGGCCGGTAACGCAGGCTCGCACCAGAAAAGAGGCTGGGAAGAATTTACAGACGAAGTGATCAAAACCATCTCGGATAAAAAAGAAGGCATCGTGTTTATACTATGGGGAGCCTTCGCCCAATCAAAAGCAGTTTTGATAGACGAAAAGAAACATTTTATTATCCGCTCCCCACACCCTTCACCATTCTCCGCTGACCGCGGTTTTTTCGGCAGCAAACCGTTTTCAAAAACTAACGAGATATTGAAAAAAGAAGGTAAAAAAGAGATTGACTGGCAAATACATTGAGCGAGAGACAAAACGCCAAGAGTCAAGAAACAAGATTTAAAAAAGTCTGAAAATAAAAAGAGTCAAGAAATGAAAGATATTCAACCCTTCTTCTTGACTCTTGATTCTTATAGTCTTGCTTCTTATGTCTAATACTCCAGCGGCACTATAGGCTCTTTTTTACTGGTAGACATGATCATCATTGTTTGGAACGTTTTCACCACGGTAATGCGGCTGATCTTTTCCATAATGAGTTGCTCATATGATTTGATATCACGAACGTATACCTTCAGCAAAAAATCACACTGGCCGGTTACGTGATGGCACTCGGTTACCTCTTTAATGTTCTTGATCTCATCTAAAAAAGTTTGAATGGTATTTTTCTGATGAAAATCAAGGGAGATCTGGATAAAGGTTTTGATACCTAATCCTAATTTCTCTTCATCTACCAGTGCATGATAGCTTTTTATGTATTCGGCGTTCTCAAGTTTACGCACGCGTTCAAGAGTAGGTGCTGGCGAAAGCCCTATCTCGTTAGACAGCTGGAGGTTGGTTATCCTTCCGTTTTCCTGTAAAATCTTGAGTATCTGTAGGTCTATTTTATCTAATTCGGCGGCCATAGTTGTATGCAAATATAGTATTTTCCTCGCTTCGCAAAATTTAATTTTTCGTTAAAGTACTTCAACGAAAACATATTTCCTAACGTTTATTTTTTTAGATTAGTCTAAATTTTTTATTAGATTTGTTTAAATGAATACTTTAGCCGAGGAAAACTACTTAAAATCCATCTATCATCTCTCTGTAAATGATGGAAATGCGAGTACAAATCAAATCGCATCCTCGCTAAATACCAAAGCATCTTCAGTTACCGACATGCTAAAAAAGCTTGCCGAAAAAGCGCTCATCAACTACGTCCCTTACCAGGGCGTAAGCCTCACCCCCTCCGGCGAAAAAATAGCCATAGGCATTATTCGCAAACACCGGCTGTGGGAGTATTTTTTGGTTGAGAAGCTTAATTTTAAATGGGACCAGGTACACGACCTTGCCGAGGAGATGGAACATATTTCATCCCAGGAACTTATTGACCGCCTTGACCAGTTTATGGGTTATCCCAAACATGACCCGCACGGCGACCCGATACCGGATTGTAATGGGCGTTTTGACACACACGAGTTAAAACCGGTTTCGGCCGTAACAGTAAACCAATGCGGTATAATCTCAGGCGTTCGTGACCATAGTTCATCTTTTTTACAATACCTCGATAAAAAGCAGCTTACTATAGGCTGCAAAATAATGATCACTGATATTATTGAATATGACCATTCGGTAGTGGTACAAACCGGCAATAAAGAAGTGCACATTAGCCGTGAGGTAGCTAATAACCTACTTATAGCCCTATGAACAATACAACTAACCAATCTTTAGGCAACGTACACGGATCTGTAACCACCGAAAATAAAACAGGGTGGCGCAAGCTGGCGGCTTTTTTGGGCCCGGCTTACCTGGTGAGCGTAGGCTATATGGACCCGGGAAACTGGGCAACGGACATTGCCGGCGGCAGTGCCTTTGGGTATAAACTCATCTGGGTGTTGTTTGTATCAAATATGATAGCGCTCTTGTTGCAATCGCTGGCAGCCCGGTTAGGAATAGTGCGTGGGCTCGACCTTGCCCAGGCTTCTAAAAACGCCTATCCACGTTTTGTGAATTTTTGGTTGTATATATTGGCCCAGATAGCTATCATAGCCTGCGACCTCGCCGAAATCATAGGTATGGCTATTGGCTTAAAGCTCCTGTTTCACCTGCCCTTGATCTGGGGCGTATCATTAACTATTACCGATACCGTGCTGATGCTTTACCTCATGAATAAGGGCATGCGAAAACTGGAGGGTTTTATCATTTCGATGATCTTTATAGTAGGGCTCTCTTTTTTGGTTGAAATGTTTATCGTTAAGCCGGATGTTATAGAGATAGCCAAAGGGTTTATCCCGGGTAATTTGTTTAAAGGTGATAAAATAAGCCAGCAAATGCTTTATATAGCTATAGGCATTATTGGTGCTACGGTTATGCCACATAACTTATACCTGCACTCATCGCTGGTGCAAACCCGGCAGATAACCCGTACCGAGGAAGGCTTCAGGTCGGCTATTAAGTTTAACCTGTTTGACACCGTTATAGCCCTTAACCTGGCATTTTTTGTAAACGCTGCCATACTAATATTAGCGGCAAGCGCTTTTTTCAGAAACGGATATTTTGAAGTAGCCGAAATTCAGGACGCGTTTAAACTGCTGGAGCATATTTTCGGGGCAATAGCGCCTACATTATTTGCCATAGCCTTAATAGCTTCAGGCCAAAGCTCAACTATTACAGGTACGCTCGCCGGGCAGATCATAATGGAAGGCCACATTAACCTTCGGATAGAGCCCTGGTTACGCCGCCTGCTTACCCGTGTATTGGCTATTGTACCTGCGGTATTTACCATACTTTATTATGGTGAGGAAGGTTTAGGAAAACTGCTGATCTTAAGCCAGGTTGTTTTAAGCCTTCAATTGGGTTTTGCGGTAATCCCCCTCATACACTTTACATCTGACAGGAAAAGGATGGGCAAGCTTGCTATCAATTTCCAAACAAGGGCGTTAGCATGGGGAAGTGCCTTGTTAATCGTTGCCTTAAATGCCAAGCTGGTATACGAACAAATTGGTGATTGGGTAAATGGCAGCCCGTCACCGGTATGGATTTATGCTGTAGTAGTCCCCATTGTTATTGCTGTAGCTGTTTTGCTTATCTACGTTTTCATACGGCCATTATTATTTAAACATCATGACAGGCCTGCTATTGTGCCACATGGCATAGCCAATGCTATTACCGAGCTTGACGCGATAATTTACAATCACATTGCCATAACGATAGACTTTTCAAAGAACGACACCGATTGCCTGCGCCATGCCATTATGCAAGGTGGTAAAAAAGCAGATTATACATTGATACACGTTGTTGAAACCGCGGGTGCCCGCTACTATGGCGGTGAGGTTATGGACAATGAAACCCAGATTGATTTTAACAATCTTGATAAATATGTTTGCACCCTAAAAAACCTTGGCTATAGTGCGCAAGGCCAAATTGGATACGGCAACCCTGCCAGCGCTATTGCCAAAATCGTAAAAGACGAGAAGGTTGACTTTATTGTAATGGGATCGCATGGTCACAAGGCATTGAAAGACCTTATATTTGGCACCACCGTAAACTCGGTAAGGCATATGGTTAACGTGCCGGTACTGGTGGTAAAGCCACAGTCAAACTAATTTTGTAAGTTTGCGGTTTGATAATTATGAGCCAGGATAACATCTATATAAAAAATAAAAAAGCTTACTTTGAATATCATATACTTGATAAATACGTGGCAGGTATACAACTGCTGGGTACCGAGATCAAATCGATAAGACAAGGGAAGGCAAATATCAATGATGCATTTTGCACGTTCATCAACAACCAGTTGTACGTACGCAACCTGCATATTTCTGAATACTCATTTGGCTCGTTTTACAACCACGAAGCCAAGCGCGACCGTATCTTGTTGTTAAATAAAAAAGAGCTCAAAAAACTCCAGACCCGAGGCGAAGAAAGAGGTTTAACCATCGTTCCGCTGGCATTATTTATCAGCGAGCGCGGCTTTGCCAAACTGGAGATTGGACTTGCACAAGGTAAAAAGACCTATGATAAACGCGAAACCATGAAGGAGCGCGACACTAAGATTGAACTGGACAGGGTGATGAAAAGATAAATTGATTTCGGAATTCGGAATTTCGATTTCGGATTTATTTAAATGAAATTATGATAATTCTTAATTCCGAAATCGAAAATTCGAAATCCAAAATCCCCTACCAAGCTTTATCCCCTACCAACGGCACAAACCTGAAAGTGTCCAGTACTATTTTTTCGTAGTCGTTATCTCCAACTTTTAGTATAGTAACCATTTTTTGGGTTTCCTCGTCACCAACCGGGATCACCAGGATGCCGCCTATTTTTAATTGCTTTAACAACACTTCAGGTACAGTAGGCGCTCCGGCAGTTACAATGATCTTATCATAGGGTGCATATTCGGAAATACCGATAGAGCCATCCCCAAGAAAAAAATGAGCGTTATACCCCATTTCATTAGGCAATACATATTTAGTGCGGTGGTAGAGCTTTTCCTGCCGCTCGATAGTATAAACGGTAGCCCCAAGCTCAAGCAGTATGCAGGTTTGATAGCCCGAACCTGTGCCTATTTCAAGAACTTTATCTCCCTTCCGGATATGCAGCAATTCGGTTTGATAGGCCACAGTATATGGCTGTGAGATGGTTTGCCCCTCGCCTATCGGGAACGCAATATCCCTGTAAGCCTGGTTCCAGAAAGTTTCATCAAAAAAGCAATGACGTTTTACCTTACCAATAGCCTCTAAAACGTGTTCGTCGCTAATTCCCTTTTTTCTTAAAACATCAACCAATCTTTTACGGGCGCCCTGTTCGCGGTAATTATCAATATACTTGTAAGCCATTTTCAAAGGCAAAGTTAATACGAATTTTCACAGCATTTGGGGCTTATATATGATTTAAGCGGGTTTTAATGCCTGGAGCTGTTTATGTGCTTCATTCATAAAAATTTAAAATTTATTTTTTAAGCAGCATGATCCTAAAACAAGGAAGACCGGGTTAATTAACCCGGTCTTCCTTGTTTTATATAGTAAAGAATTATACCTCTCTGCTATTATCCCACTTTTCCAAATAGTCAGCCACACGCCGTACAAACGAGCCGCCCAAGGCACCATCTACTACACGGTGATCATAAGATAATGAAAGGAACATCATGTGGCGTATGGCAATCATATCGCCTTCTTTTGTTTCAATTACAGCCGGCTTTTTCTTAATAGCTCCAACAGCCAAAATAGCTACCTGCGGCTGATTAATTATTGGGGTACCCATTACGTTGCCAAATGAGCCAACATTGGTGATAGTAAATGTACCCTCCTTTACGTCATCGGGCAGTAACTTGCCGTTACGCGCACGGTTTGCCAGGTCATTAACGGCCTTAGTTAAACCAACAAGGTTTAGCTCATCAGCCTTTTTAATTACAGGCACTATCAGATTACCGTTTGGCAAAGCCGTAGCCATACTGATGTTGATCGCGGCTTTTTTTATGATCTGTGTGCCGTTAACCGATACATTGATCATCGGGAAATCCTTAATGGCTTTCGCCACCGCTTCAATAAATATAGGTGTAAAGGTTATTTTTTCGCCTTCGCGCTTTTCAAAGTTATTTTTTACTTTTTCACGCCATAATACCAGGTTGGTTACATCAGCCTCAACAAACGAGGTAACATGAGGCGATGTTTGTTTGCTCATCACCATGTGGTCGGCAATCAAACGGCGCATCCTGTCCATTTCTATGATTTCATCACTGCCGGACACAGAAACGGCCGGGGCAGGCTGCTGCTCAACAGGGGCACCTTTTGGCGTTTCGGTTTTTGCAGGTTCCGGAATCGCAGCGATTACCGGTTGCGGCGCAGGTTCAGCAGCCGGTCGTGCTTCCTTAGCAGGCTCAACTGTTTTTACAGGCTGCCCGGCAGTTTGAGTAGTAAACGACTCAACCTGAGTTGACGAACGCGTATTTTGAACAGATGAAGTTTTTGCCTGCAGATAGTTCAGCAGGTCATCTTTGGTTAAACGACCATCCGAACCTGTTCCGGGGATGCTGTCCAACTCCTCAATACTGATGCCTTCCTGTGCGGCAATATTTCTCACGAGAGGCGAATAAAAACGCCCTTCGGATTTAAATACCGGAGCAGCAGGCGAACTTTTTTTCTCAAGCTGATCAATACCAGGGATATTGGATAAATTTCCGGGCTCAGGAGCTTTTACAGTTTCGGTAAACGGAACGGTTTCGTGATAAGTTGAGTTTGCTATTTTCGGTTCTTCGGGAGGTTGTGGCGCAACCTCTTCAGACTGGGCAACTATCGGTGCAGTTTCTTCAGGCTCATCAGTTTCAATTATAGCTATAACCGCGCCTACCTGTACAACATCATTTTCTTTATACAGTTGTTCAACTAACTTACCTGCTACAGGCGAAGGTACATCAGAATCGACTTTATCGGTAGCGATTTCCATTACCGCGTCATCGGCATTTACCTTATCACCCGGATTTTTAACCCATTTGATAACGGTTGCCTCAGCAACGCTCTCCCCCATTTTTGGCAATAACAGCTGGTATCTGGCCATACAGTAGAATATAGTTTAACCCCAAAATTATGTATTTAAATCTTTACTTTTTAATTTCAGTAAGCAAAGTATTCAACATTGACAGCGCCATCACAGCACTTCGCTCAATATTTTGCCTGCGTTTACTGCCAAATGTATATTTCTTTATGATTGATTTCTCCTTTGCGGCAACTGCAATCCACACAGTACCAACGGGTTTATCCTCTGTGCCGCCGCCCGGACCAGCTACACCGGTAATAGCGACAGCCAAATCCGACTTGAAATTTAACAGTGCGCCTTCTACCATTTCCGTTACCGTTTCTTCACTAACGGCTCCATGTTGCCACAAAGTTTCGTTCTTTACTCCTAAAGTACTCTCCTTTAACTCATATGAATAGGATACAGCGCCTCCTAAAAACACCTGTGATGAACCAGGATGCTGGGTAAACAAATGGGACAGATAGCCTCCGGTACAGCTCTCGGCTACTGATAAAGTAAGGCCGTTTGCTTCCATCCTGTCAAGTATGGCCTTTTCAAGCGGGATATCCTGATCAATAACAAACGGTGAACCTATGCGTTCAATTAACCGGGAGGCAAATGCATCCACCTCTTTTTGCAAAGCAGTTTCATCATTGCCAAAAGCGCTTAAGCGTAAACGCACCTGGCCTAACTTGGGCAGATAGGCCAGTTTAATATGTGATGGCAAATCATCTTCGATATCCGCAATGCGTTCGGCCAAAAATGATTCACCTTCGCCAACGGTAAGCAGTGTTTTATGTATAATTGACGGAAGGTTTAAGGTAGCCTTAATTTTAGGCAATACCTGCTCCTCCATCATATACATCATTTCAAAGGGAACACCCGGCATAGACATATAGATGACACCGTTGTGGTTAAACCACATACCCGGGGCAGTGCCATTTTCATTCAATACAACCTCGCAATTAGCCGGAACAAGCGCCTGCTGTTTGTTGATCTCCAATAACGGGCGGTTATATTTGGCAAAAATGCGTTCTACATTAGCAAATGCATCCTCGTTTTCAACAAGTTCAACACCAAAGTATTCAGCTAATGTTTTTTTGGTGATATCATCTTTGGTAGGGCCAAGTCCACCGGTAATAAAAATGATACTGGCCCGGCTTGCTGCTTCGGCTAATGCCTTCAGGATATGTTCTTTATCGTCGCTTATTGATGAGATCTGCTTTACCCTTATCCCTATTTTGTTAAGTTCGGTAGCCATCCAGGCCGAATTGGTATCAACAATTTGTCCGATAAGTATCTCGTCGCCGATGGTAATTATTTCTGCCAGCATTATTATATTAATAAAAAGATGATTGTGGATTGTAATCGCTTTTCTTGCTCAGTTTCAAATCCTGCAAAATAGAAGCTTTAACCTTTAAAGTTACGTTATACATTTTGTATACACCGAAAGGAATCCATTGAAAGGCCAAATCCCAGCAATGCAAATCGCGGTATATTGAAAACGAGGTAGCACTTGCAAATTTCGCCGCCTTAATATCATAGGTAGTAGAATATTGGATCTTCCACTTTTGCGTAAGGTTCACATCGCCCGAGATCTGGAGTGTATTACTGGTTGTTTTGTTGTTTAAGTAGTTTTGATAGCTAAAACTGTAATTGAGCGAGATATTCCACGGCACGTTAAAGTCAACGTATGCATTCGGATCGCTGTTTACCAGGGCGAGTCTCTGAGCCTGGGTGGGATTCATGGTTGCGATAGTATTCAGGGCGGCATTTCCCGGAGTTGCTTTAGTTGAATTCAAACTCCCACCCATAGAGATGTTTAAACCTGATAAAGTTGGGAATTTGCCGTCCTGCCAGGCATACCTGTTTATATAACGGCTTGTTCTTACAATCTGATTATTGGAGATTGAATCGCTTACCTTGGTTACGTATGGGCTAAACACTCCCGAAAAACTGATACTTAATTTTTGATTGAAAATAGCGGTATGCCCCGAAAATGAAATATCAGAAAGTTTCATTGAGTCGGCCGCGAAATTATAAAAGGTGGAGAACGACAAACCTTGTAAAATCATGATTTTTCGGTCGGTGCCTGATGTATCCGTGCTTTTCGCTTTTACTTTGGCCTCTATCGTGTTATCTACCGAAAAGTTTAACCCTGCCTGCTTACCCGCTGAGGGGCCGCCATAAACTCCGTTCTGGAAAATAGAATATTTTTGATAGGTATACGGATAAGGCACCGTGGCTGTACTAACAGCTGTTTTGTAATAGCCAAAGCTTGGGTCGCTGAAGTCGGGACGATAGCTAAAACTTATTGACGGTGTAGCCACGTGCCTGATTGCTCTCAGGTTACCATGTTTAAAGTTTATGGTACCGTACAATTTGGTTGATATACCTGTACTGATACTATACTCGCCGGCACGCTTAAAACCAGGTATAGTATCAATAATTAACTGATTTGAACCGGCAATGCTTCCCCTTTCAAATCTTTCATTAATACTTTGAAAATACCAGCGTTCGGTATAGTTGATGCTGTTATTAAACTGAAAGTACTTTAACAGGTTTAAGCCCAGGCTAACCGGGATGGTATGCTGAAAACCATTTTGTAACCGTTTTGATAAAGTTTCGCCTTTAAATAACTGGGACTCGGGTATATCGTTAAGTTTGTTAGTACCTACTAAATTATAGCTCACCGTAATTTTTTGATACCATTTTTGCTCGCCAACCCTGTCTTTAGAATCGAAGGGGTTTATTGACGACATACCGAAGGCAATGGTGGGCAACTCAATATTCACCGTTTTACGGGCTATATCCTGGCTATGCGAGATACCTACACTTAGGTTAAAAGGTGTACCTGCCCATGTTTTACCATAAGCGATACTCGAGCGCAAACTACTTTGAGCAATGGAGTTAACATTATAGTTACTTGCCGATGGCGTATTCCGGAAGAAACCGGAAGTACCTGCATCAACTGAAGCACTGAAAGTTGAACCGGGGTTAGCGTTGGCATCCTGCACATGCGACCAGTAAATATGCGCGTCTTTAGTGGCCGGGTCGCCCTCAAGGCCATAGTTATGCGAACCAAAACTGAGCGTAACGTTGCCCGTATATTTATAACGTTTAAGATATCGTGCCGTGCTGCTTAGCTCATACGAGCCTTTTGAGTAGATAGATCCGGTGGTAGTCAAATCAACATAATCACTTATACCAATATAGTATCCAAGTCCTTTTAAATAGAAACCCAGGGTATTATCCTCACCAAAAGTCGGCAAAATAACACCTGATGTCCTGGTATCCGGCTTAGGGAAAAAACCGAAAGGAATGGCGAGTGGTAAGGGGACCCCTTCAATCTCCAGGTAAGCGGGCCCGGATATAATACGTTTCTTTTCGCCGATGCCACGGGTAATCACTATACCAAAGTGTGTATCTGGGTAAGGCAAATCGCAGGTGCTGAAAATAACGTTACGGTATGCAACCTCATCGTCATTGAGTTTTTTTGCCTGCCCGCCCGAAATAAAGTTGCCTTCCTGCTCGGATGCAGGATTATATATCTTTACTTTTTTTGTTTGATAATTAAAAATCAGCGAATCGGATGCTACGGGCTTATCCGTTTTTTGCTTCATAATAGGCCTGCGGACATATTGGTGTGTACGCGGGTCAATGCTTCCCCGTGCAAATATGAGGTGGTTTTTATCATCAACCCTGATATAGTCTGCGTCAAGCTCAAAATCCTCATAGGTTACACGGGCTTTCCCGTAAAAATAGGTAACCTGGTGCTCCCGGTCTGAGTGGGTCGAGTCCTCGGCAGTTGCCTTTACTTCTGATTGCAGGCCGCCTTTATTCTTTTTAGTGGTATCATTTGCAGGTAAAGAATTTACCGGCTTACCGTTTCGTAGCGGCGTTATTGAGCCGGATTGTTTACCTTTAAGAAGTTTCTTATCACGAAGCGAATCAAGTTTGATAATAGTATCCGTTAAAGGCCTCCTGCCATGGCTGTTATTTAAAACAGTGCCGGCATTAGCAGCAAGTCCGTTTACTATTAATATAATTGCAAGCAGAAAAAAAAAGGTTATGAATTTCAAAATTGATTATGAATAGTATTTTTGCAGATATAGTTAACAGCGTTCAAAAATAATGAAAAATAAGGCATTGAAAAGATTGATTTATAGTTTGTGGGTGTTGCTGGTTCTCCTTTCATTTTTTCCTTTTAAATCATACAGTTCTGTTTTAACCAATAGTCTTCCCCGTCAAACCGACACTGTTGTCAACAGTACCGGTTTTAAGATCAAAACCATTATTATCGACCCCGGGCATGGTGGTAAACCATCAGCCTCTACAGGTCATTATTCACACGGTGCATCGGGCTCTTATTCGTCAGAAAGGAATGTAACGCTGGCTATTGGCTTTAAATTGCAAGCCGCTATAGAAAAAGAATTAAGCGGCGTGAAAGCAGTAATGACCCGTACTACCGAAGATGATGTTTCGTTTGAACGCAGAGCTGAGATAGCCAATGAAAACAAAGGGCAGCTCTTCATTTCTCTGCATTGCAATTCGCTATCTGACAGAACAATTCGTGAAAAGGTTGGTACCAAACGTCGTAAAGCAGTATACCGTACCGTTCGGGTTCCGGACAGATCGGGAAAAGGCGTATTGATTTTGGTTTATGGTTTACACCGTACCCGCGAAGAGGAAAACGCTATTCAAAAAAACCAGGTTGGTGAAGAGACCGAACTCGACGGCGGAGCACTGGATCCGAACGACCCCATGACCATTATTTTAACAAACGAGTATAAGAGAAAGTTCAGACAGCAAAGTATCAAGCTGGCTACTTTAATTAACGGCGAGTTTGTTGATACCGATGGAAGGCGTAGTGAAGGGATCAGGGAGCAGGGCATTTACGTTCTTTGCCACAGCGCAATGCCATCGGTATTGGTTGAAACCGGCTATATCAATAACCCCGACGATGAGAAGTACCTTAATTCAGAAGAGGGACAAAATGAGATTGTAGCTTCAATTATCCGTGCATTAACAACCTATAAAAAAGAGATGGAACAGATTTCGCAATAATTGTAGAAGCCAAACTGTTACCTTCCTTGCAAATAAAACGTACATCATAAAACATATAAGCCTGGTTGCAGGTTTATAGCCTTAAACACAATTAACGCATAAACTCTACTTGATGAAAATCTCTAACGAAACCAAAATTGGTGCACTTACGGCAATAGCAATTACCATACTCATATTAGGTTACAGTTATTTACGCGGTAATGACGTTTTTTCAGGATCAAATAAATACTACGCTATTTATAACAGCGTTGAAGGTTTAACCGTTTCAAAACCTGTATTGGTAAACGGTTACCAGATAGGCCGCATCTCTAAAATGAAGCTTCAGCCGGACGGGCGTACCGTGGTTGAATTTAAAATTGAACCAGATGTGGTTGTGCCTAAAAACACTCTCGCCAAGCTTGAAAGCACGGATCTGCTAGGCAGTAAAGCCATTGTTTTTGAGTTAGGTAACAGCAATGTACCCGCCGAAGATCAGGATACACTTAAAGCCGACATTCAGGGCAGCCTTGCGGAAAGCCTGCAGCCCATACAAAAAAAAGCAGAGATGCTGATGTCTAAACTCGATTCGTCACTGAGCGCTGTTAACAAGATCCTGAATCCTAACTTTCAGAAAAACATTGACCGCAGTTTCATGAGCATTGCGAACTCATTGCAAACGCTTGAAGGCACTACCAAAAAAATAGACCACCTGGTAGGTTCACAAACCGGACATATCGACGCCATACTTACCAATGCCGAGGAAGTATCAGGCAGCTTAAAGACAAGCACAGCCCACCTAAACGGGATGACAGCGAACTTTGAAAAAGTAAGTAATGACGTTGCTGCTGCTAACCTGAAACAAACACTTGATAATGCAAATAAAGCTATGGCCGATTTGCAGGCAACTATTGCCAAAATCAACTCCGGTCAAGGTTCTTTGGGCCTTTTGCTTAATGACGATAAAATGTACAAAAACCTTACAGATGCATCAAACAACCTCAATAACCTGTTTATTGATCTGAAGGCACATCCAAAACGTTATGTGAGCTTCTCGGTATTTGGCGGTAAAAAGGATTAATTTTAGCTTAAGGCAAAAAGCCTAAAGCTTTAAAAGTTCTGAGCTTTCAGCATTTTGCCTTAAGCTTTCAACTCTAAAAACTATTCTATAAAAAAGGTTTTCCCCTCAATTGCAAGTTCAGTTGAGGGGAAATTTATTTTAGCCTCATCCAGTAACTCGTTCAGGGTTTTATAACGGGCCGAAAAATGGCCTATTAGTAGTTTTTTTGCGTTGGTTTTCAGGGCTATCTCTCCGGCTTGTAATGCGGTGGTGTGATGGGTTATAACTGCCCGGTCAAGCATATCATTTAAAAAAGTAGCCTCGTGATAAAGCAACGTGGCGTTGGCGATTTGGCCGAAATAGTTTTCATTATACATCGTATCGGAGCAGTAGGCGTAGGTTTTAGGCTCGGCCGAATCGATAGTTAGCTCTTCATTTTTGTAAACTTTGCCTTTTTCATCAGTATAATCCCCCCCTTTTTTCAATACCGAATAATAGGCAACCGGGATATCGAGACTTTCTATTTTCTCCTTAACAAGTTTACGAAGTCTTTTCTTTTCCTTAAACAAAAAGCCGGTACAGGCAATGCGGTGATCAAGCGGTATCGTTTCAACTACAACATCACTATTATTGATCACCACTTCACTTTGTTGGGCATTGGTAAATATATATTCAACAGGGAATTGCAGTTCGGTATCTGAATATCTTAATTGCAGATCAATTATTTCTTTCAACTGCACAGGGCATACCAGTTTAAGCGCCTTTTTACGCCCGTTAAGGTGCATGGATGATAATAAACCAACCAAACCTAAATAATGATCGCCGTGAAGATGGCTTATAAAAATATGATCAATGCGACTGGCTTTGATATCAAAACGGAGCATTTGTTGCTGCGTGCCTTCGCCGCAGTCTATTAAATACAGGCGCTCATTGATATTGAGCACCTGTGACGTAGGATTTCTGTTGAAGATCGGGGTTGCGGAGCTGCTGCCAAGTATTGTTACCTCAAATTTCATAATAGGTAAACAATCAAATGGTTTATCTTGCTTCCTTTTTTAACTCTTTTTCAATCTCTTCCATAAAAATAAGATCGACACCTTCTTCGGCAGTTGGAACAATGGTTAATACATTATCCAGTTGTGATATGGTTATTAAACGCGCAACTGCGTCATTTAAACCCGCCAAAATAAATGAACCCGTAGCATTTTTACACAAGCGGTGACCAACCAGCAAACTGCTTAAGCCTGATGAATCGGCATATTTCACCTGCGACAAGTCGAGAATGATGTTGCGCTGACCCTCTGTATTGATCAATATCAATTCAGATTTCAACTGAGGCGTTACTATTGAATTTAATTTTGATTCATTAAGTTTCAATAATATATATTTCTCATGTTTATCTACAGTAAATTTCATTCTTATTAAATTTTAATAAGCTAAGATAAATATTTTATGGATATTTTAAAATTACATAACGCTCAACGCGTTATTAATTGCCGTTTCAACACGTGCTAATACATCCCCTTGGGCAGGCTTAACAAATGGCTCACCTATAATCTGTTCGTAAAGCTCTATATAACGCTCAGATATCGAATTAACAATCTCTTGGGTCATAACCGGCACTACTTGCCCCTCTTTACCCTGGAAGCCATTTTCGATAAGCCATTTGCGTACAAACTCTTTTGAAAGCTGTTTCTGTGGCTCACCTTTTTGCTGGCGTTCCTCATATCCTTCTTTATAAAAATACCTCGAAGAATCGGGCGTGTGGATCTCGTCGATCAGGTAGATTTGGCCGTCAGCCTTACCAAATTCGTATTTGGTATCTACGAGTATCAAACCCTGTTTGGCTGCAATTTCGGTACCGCGTTTAAAAAGTGCCTGGGTATAAGCCTCCAATTTCACATAATCTTCTTCGGATACGATACCCCTCGCCAGGATCTCCTCGCGTGAAATATCCTCGTCATGCCCTACTGATGCTTTAGTGGTAGGCGTAATGATAGGTTGAGGCAGTATGTCATTCTCTTTTAAACCTTCGGGCAAAGATACACCGCATACGTGGCGCCTGCCTGCGCTGTACTCCCGGGCAGCATGACCTGCCAGATAACCGCGGATCACCATCTCTACTTTAAATGGCTCGCAAATGCGGCCAATAGTAACGCTCGGGTCCGGAACAGAAATAACCCAGTTTGGAACAATATCTGCTGTAGCTTCTAAAAAGCGGGCAGCAATTTGGTTAAGCACCTGTCCTTTAAAAGGGATTGCTTCAGGCAGTACAACATCAAAGGCCGAAATCCGGTCGGTAACAACCATGGCCAGGAATTTATTTTTTATCGTATAAACATCGCGTACTTTCCCCTTGTAAAAAGCCGTTTGCCCCGGAAAGCTGAAATGTGTTTCTTTTATTGAGTTCATTTTTTTAGTTCATAGTTGATAGTTCATAGTTCATAGCCGATTTGCATTATTACCATGAACCATCAACTATGAACTATGAACTAAACTTAAATTACTGTATATCCCCGTAAGCTTCTAATATCTTACGTACTAATTTGTGCCTTACTACGTCTTCGCCGCTCAGGTATACTATCTCGATACCTTTGATATCGGTCAATATCCTTAAAGCAGTGTGCAGGCCGGATTGTTGTTTTTTCGGCAAATCAATCTGTGTTACGTCGCCGGTTACAATGAATTTAGCTGATGGCCCCATACGGGTCAGGAACATTTTTAGCTGCATGTCGGTAGCGTTCTGGGCCTCGTCCAAAATCACAAAACAGTTATCAAGGGTACGGCCGCGCATAAAGGCCAGCGGTGCAATTTCAATGGTGCGGTTCTCCAGGTAAACCTTCAGTTTTTCGGCCGGGATCATATCATCAAGCGCATCATATAAAGGCCTCAGGTATGGGTCGATCTTTTCTTTAAGGTCGCCCGGTAAAAAACCGAGGTTCTCCCCTGCCTCAACAGCCGGACGGGTTAATATGATACGTTTAATTTCTTTGTTTTTAAGCGCCCTTACCGCTAAGGCCACAGCGGTATAAGTTTTACCGGTACCGGCAGGCCCAATGGCAAACAAGATATCGCTTTTGTTGAGGCTATCAACCATGCGGCGCTGATTAGTGGTACGGGCCCTAACCATTATACCGTTAGGCCCAAATACAATCACCTCGCCGCTTGCAAACTTGTCGGCAGTAGCAGGTTCGGCAGTAGTTGTATTATTATTGTTTCTTGAACCAAGGATCCGCTCGAGATCAGTTATGTTGAGGTTTTCAAATTTCTCAACATGATTTATCAGGTGAGTAAATTTTTCCTGGAAAACATTCAGTTCATTATCATCACCCAAAACCTTCACTTCACTGCCGCGCGCAACTATTTTAAGCTTGGGGTATTGTTTCTTAATGATCTCAAAATGATCATTATTTGGCCCCCACAGTACCGCAGGGTTTACGTTTTCAATTGATAGCTTAAGTTCGTTCAATACTAATTTGATTTTTTAGTTACGGATTTATATGAATTAAAAATTGAATATTTGTAGCTTCAAATGCTACTACAAGATTAGCAATAAATATTTATAAAATTAATGGCAATTATAACATTAACTACTGATTTAGGCGATAAAGATATTTACCAGGCTGCGTTAAAAGGCAGTATCTACAAATTGTTGCCTACAGTAAATATTGTTGATATTACCAACAGTGTTGCGGCCTTTAATGTACAGCAGGCTGCTTTTATACTTAAAAACAGTTTTCATTATTTTCCGGAAGATACGGTACACCTTATCGGTATTGACACCGTTTATAATGATCATACCAAATACCTTGCTATCCGCTACAAAAAGCACTACTTTGTAGGGGCTGATAACGGCATTTTTTCGCTTATGTTTGACCAGGAGCCTGAAGAGATAGTTGAGATCAACATTATGCAGGACCTTAAATTCCTTCACTTCCCCCTGGCCGATATCTTTGTAAAAACGGCCTGCCATTTAGCCAAAGGCGGCAAACTGGATGAAATAGGTCTGCCGGTGAGCGATATCGAAAACAAAATGAATTTGCAGCCTGTTATTGAAAAAAACATGATCAAAGGCGTTGTGATCTATATCGATTCATTTCAGAATGTGATAACCAATATTACCAAGGAGTTTTTTAACAGCGTGCAGCAAGGCAGGCGTTTTGTGCTCAATTTTAAGCGCAACGAAACCATAAACCATTTAAGCTGGCATTATAATGAAGTACCTGTTGGCGAAAAACTTTGTTTATTTGGTATCAGCGACCATTTGGAAATTGCCATAAATAAAGGTAATGCAAGTGGTCTTTTGGGCCTGAACCTGAATGATAAGGTGATCATTGAATTTCAATAAGGTATTTATATAAATGAAAAAAACTGCTCTGCTTTTTTTATTTTGTTTGATAACAACCGTTTGGGCATCGGCCCAAAGCACTGTTAACTCCGATTCTGTAGCATACCAGCTTCAGCGTAAAAAAATAAATAATATGCTGGCGGCCCGTAAACAAAAATTCGGGCAATATGAACAAAGCCTGGGTCAGCATACCGGCATTTTCGGCTTTCAAACCAAAGGTGATGTCCGACGTTCGGCCGGCATTCTGATGGATATCGCTAAAACAGACGATGCTATTTTTAAAGAACTCAAGATTCTGCTTGAATACCGTGATTTTCAGCAAAGACAGATCCAGAGCCACAGCAAAGAGGCAGAAACTACAGCTGCCGGTTATATACAGGTAATTAACAGGTTAAGGCAGCAAAATGTCCATCTTAAACAACAGTTAAACAATTCAGAAGAGCACTTCAAAACCCGGCAAAACATATTGGTAGTAGTGATACTTTTCATGATTGCGTCAATTTTGTTCCTACTTGTTAAAAAGAACCGTGTTAAAGCGTAAATTCGCGGCTTATAACATTCAAACGCATACATGGCAAGAGGACGACTGAACAGTGGCAGCAAGGCCGAAGCAGAATTACCTAAAGCAAAAATAAACCGGAGCAGCCTGCGTAACGTAGCAAAACTGCTCACTTACTTAAAACCTTACAAGGTTAAATTCATAGCCGGATTAGTTTTCCTGTTTTTATCAAGCCTGGTAGGCCTGGCTTTTCCGGCAATTTTAGGAGCTTTGATTGACGCAGCCCAGGGAATTTATAAATACAAATACCTGCCGCATGGCTTAAATGCCATTGCCATAATGGGCTTCATAATATTATTTGCACAAGCATTTGTTTCATTTTTCAGGGTGGTTTGGTTTGTACAGGTGGCCGAAAAATCGTTAGCCGATATCAGGCGCGATACTTATTTCAAACTTATTACCCTGCCCATGAACTTTTTTGCCAACCGCCGTGTTGGTGAGCTAAACAGCCGCATTTCTGCCGATCTTTCCCAGATCCAGGACACGCTAACCACTACTTTTGCCGAAATGATCCGCCAGTTGGTGATCATGGTAGGCAGCACTACCCTCCTGGCTATCGTATCTATAAAACTTACCCTTGCGCTATTAGCTGTATTGCCGTTCCTCGTTGCATTCGCTGTATTCTTTGGGCGATTTATCCGTAAGCTATCACGTGAGGCGCAGGACAAATTAGCCGAATCAAACACCATAGTTGAGGAAACACTGCAGGGCATTGCCAACGTAAAAGCCTTTGTTAACGAAGCGTATGAAGCTAACCGTTACGATAAAATCTTGCGCAAAGTGGTGAGTATTGCTGTTCGCGGCGCTAAGTTCAGGGGCACCTTCGCATCGTTTATTGTATTTTGTTTGTTTGGAACATTTGTTGGTGTAATCTGGTACGGCTCGGTATTGGTGGCCAATCATGAAATATATGTTGGCGACCTTACTACTTTTATCATGTACTCGATAT
This sequence comes from Mucilaginibacter sp. R-33, assembly GCF_049949235.1. Taxonomy (NCBI): domain Bacteria; kingdom Pseudomonadati; phylum Bacteroidota; class Sphingobacteriia; order Sphingobacteriales; family Sphingobacteriaceae; genus Mucilaginibacter; species Mucilaginibacter sp. R-33. The sequence goes on along the minus strand of NZ_CP188089.1, from coordinate 1,312,536 downwards.
TTGTAGGCGCCGCTATGGGTAGCTTTCCAGATCTTTATGCTAACCTGCAAAAGGCAGTTGGTGCAAGCGAACGTGTGCTGGAGATCCTTGCTGAGCAGGGCGAAGACATTTCTATTATTGAAAGCGAAAATGGCATCAAACAACCCATTAACGGCGATCTTGCCTTTGATAATGTAGTATTCGCATATCCATCGCGCCAGGAGATCACCGTGTTAAAAGGCATTTCATTTAACGCCGATGCAGGGCAGCGTGTTGCTATTGTTGGGCCAAGCGGTTCGGGAAAATCAACCATGGCTTCATTAATCCTGCAGTTTTATCACCCACAAAACGGCAACATTTTATTTGATGGCAAGCCAGCGGATAACTATTCTCTTACCGATATCCGTAACCAGGTAGCCATTGTTCCGCAGGATGTATTGTTGTTTGGGGGCACCATTATGGAAAACATTGCCTACGGTCGTTTAAATGCCTCAAAAGAAGATATCATCCAGGCTGCCAAACGCGCTAACGCTCATCAATTTATATCTTCCTTCCCAGAAGGCTATGAAACCGTTGTGGGTGAGCGTGGTGTTAAACTTTCAGGCGGACAAAGGCAACGGATCGCCATTGCCAGGGCATTGCTAAAAAACCCTTCGATATTGATACTTGACGAAGCTACATCATCGTTAGACTCTGAATCGGAACGCCTTGTACAGGAGGCGCTTGAGGAATTAATGAAAGATCGTACGTCGATCATCATAGCTCATCGTCTGTCAACTATTCGCGAAGCAGATAAGATCATCGTACTTGAAAAAGGCCATATAGTAGAAAGCGGCAGCCATATGGAACTTATTGGCAACGAACAAGGCCTTTATAAATACTTAAGCCAGCTTCAGTTTGAAAGTCAAAACAGCTAACAGACAATAGTCGATAGTGCATAGCTGCATTTTAAAATAAATAATCGATATTTAACAAAATCATATAAGGAATAAGAGCACTATGGTCCATCGTCTATGGACTATAGCCTTTAAACAATGAAACTAACGATACACGGCGCGGCCCGGCAGGTAACCGGGAGCATGCATTTGCTCGAGGTTGGACAATATAAAATTTTAGTGGATTGCGGACTTGATTATGAAAAGGACCGCAGTATCATATCTAACGAAAACTTTCCTTTTCGGCCCGAAGACATTGACGTGGTAGTACTTACCCACGCTCATATCGACCATTCGGGCAACCTGCCTACCCTGATCCGCTTAGGTTTTGAGGGACAGATCTTATGCACCCCTCCCACGGCAGACCTGACTGAATTATTGCTGCTCGATTCTGTAAACATATTCATGCGCAAAGCGGCAAGCAAGGGCGGTCACCATAAACGCGGCAGAGGCAAATTTAACACCCACGCACAGCCCCTATACATGCAAAAGCATGTTATGGACACAGTAGAGCGCTTCGTTACAATAGGATTCAACAAACCATTTAGGATCACCGGCGATATCGAGCTAACTTTCGTACCTGTTGGTCACCTTTTAGGTGCGGCCGCAGCTGTATTTAAAATAAATGATAAAGGCGAAGAAAAATCAATAGCTTTTACCGGCGATATCGGCAGGAAGAATTACCCTGTTTTGAATGATCCGCAGCCCCTCCCTCCTGTTGATTTCCTGGTTTCGGAAGCAACTTATGGCGGCCGCTATCATAGTAAGGACAAAACAGTTGAACAAACCCTGATAGAGGTTATTGAAAAGGCCTGTATCAAAGAGCAAGGCCGTTTGATCATCCCTGCGTTCAGTATAGGGCGCACACAATCACTGGTATATACATTAAACAAGATCTTCAGCACCGGCTTACTACCGCCTGTTAAGGTTTTTGTTGACAGCCCGATGGCTACGCAGGCTACCGAGGTATTTCGGAAATACCATAACCACGTTAACCAGGAAGCCCAGGAATTTTACCAAAAACGCGGCGATGAATTTGAGTTTGATAACCTTACCTATGTAGAAACGCTGAAGGATAGCAGGCAGATCTCCAATTATTGGGAGCCGTGCATCATCATCTCATCTGCAGGGATGCTTGAAGGCGGCCGCATCCAGGACCATCTTTTTTATAACATCCAAAATTACTACGCCACTATCCTGTTCATAGGCTATTGCGCCAAGGGCACATTAGGCCATCGTTTATTACGGGGAGATTCTATAGTCCACATCAAGGACCGTGAACTGGCAGTTTATGCGACTATCAAACAAACCGATGTACTCAGTGCCCACGGTGATCATGACGACCTTATGAATACCGTAAAAGCCATCGATAAGGAAAAATTAAAACACGTATTTCTGGTACATGGCGAAGGTGAAAGCATGCAGCTGTTAGCCGATGATCTTGAGAAAGAAGGTTATGGCGTAACTTTGCCGGAGAAGGGTGTTTCGTATATAATCTAACACGAATATTCTCGAATTAAGTCTAATTACACAAATTCGCTTGTATACAACAAGAGGCACTAATCTTACCGATTAGTGCCTCTTATAATATAATATGATTTGTACTCGTGTAGTTCGCCCTAATTAGAGCAAATTAGTGTTAAGCGTTTTTGAAATGCTCGATAATTAAGCTCGCAAGTTCAACACCAATTCTTTCCTGCGCCTCGTTGGTAGCAGCACCAATATGTGGGGTCAGAGAAATTTTTGGATGGGTTAAGATCTCGGCACGTGGGGTTGGCTCATTGTCGAACACGTCAAGTGCAGCAAATGAAACCTGGCCGCTGTTTAGGGCGTCAACCAAAGCAAGCTCATCAATTAAACCACCGCGTGAGATGTTTACCAGGCCAACACCTTTTTTAGTTTTAGCCAATTCCTCAGCACCAAAAAGGGCTTTGTCGATAAATGGAGTATGTAGGGTAATGAAATCTGCAGTAGTGATGATTTCATCAAGAGTAGCTTTTTTAACAGATGCTTTAACAGTGATACCACCGCCTAAAACAAGATCCAGCTCGGGGTTAAAATCAAAAAGGTCATAAGCTAAAACATCCATGCCAACACCGATAGCTATTTTAGCTACTTCTCTGCCGATACGGCCAAAACCTACAATACCTAAAGTTTTGCCGCGAAGCTCAACGCCTTTAGCGTAAGCTTTTTTTAGGTCGTTAAATTTGGTACCGCCATCAACCGGCATTTTACGGTTGCTATCAGGCAAAAAGCGAACAGCTCCAAATAAGCTGGCGAATACCAATTCAGCAACTGATAATGAAGAAGATGCTGGCGTGTTGTAAACACCAATGCCTTTTTCTTTGGCATAATCAACATCAATATTATCAACACCTACACCACCGCGACCGATCAATTTCAGGTTAGGGGTAGCGTCGATTATTGCCTTACGTACTTTAGTAGCACTACGTACCGTGATAGCATCATAGTTTTTCAATTTTTCAGGAAGCTCTTCCTGTGGGATATTGTTGGTATCTACAAAAAAGCCGGCATCTTCCAGCATTTTTTTTCCTATCGGGTCGATACCGTCATTAGCTAATATTTTGATCATCTTATTTGGTCATTGAGTCATCAGGTCATTGAGTCATTGCCATAAAAATGACTTAATGACTCAATGACTTAATGAAATAAATTATTTATTCTTTTCAGCAAATTCCTGCATTACGTCAATCAGCACGTAGATGCTGCTTATTGGCAATGCGTTGTAAATAGAGGCGCGGAAACCACCTACGCTCCTATGGCCTTTAATACCTACTATACCGCGTTCTTCGGCAAGTTTCAGGAATGGTTTTTCCAATTCAGGATTTTCCATTACGAAGCAAACGTTCATTTTTGAACGGTCTTCAACAGCTGCCACTGCTTTAAACAACGGGTTGCGGTCAATTTCTTCGTAAAGCACACGTGCTTTGGTAATATTTTCCTGCTCAATTGCCGGTACACCGCCTTTTGCTTTTAACCATTTAAGGGTAAGCATTGATACGTAGATAGCAAATACTGGCGGGGTATTGTACATTGAACCACCTTCAATTTGAGTTTGGTAGTTGAACATCGCAGGGATCTTACGACCGGTTTTACCCAGCAGATCGTCCTTAACAATAACCAAAGTAACACCTGCAGGGCCCATATTTTTCTGAGCACCGGCATAAATCAAACCAAAATCGGCAACGTTAACCACGCGGCTGAAAATATCTGACGACATATCGCAAACCACCGGAATTGGCGATTTAAAGAACTCCTGTAACTGCGTACCGTAAATGGTATTGTTAGAAGTAATGTGGATATAAGCAGCATCGGCCGGGATTTCGAAATCCTTAGGGATGTAAGTAAAGTTGGCCTCTTTTGATGAAGCTACAATTTGTACTTCGCCAAAATATTTGGCTTCTTTCAAAGCTTTATTGGCCCAAACACCGGTTTCAACATAAGCAGCTTTGCCGCCTTCCGGTAACAGGTTGTAAGGAGCTAAAGCAAATTGGGTGCTGGCGCCGCCTTGCAGAAACAATACCGAATAACCTTCAGGAACGTTAAACAATTCTTTTACCAGGCTTACAGCTTCGTCTAAAACGGCTTCAAACTCTTTTGATCGGTGCGAAATTTCAAGCAAAGAGAGTCCAGTACCATTAAAATCAATAACTGCTTCTGAAGCTTGCTTTAAAACTTCGTGTGGTAGAATGCCAGGTCCGGCACCAAAATTATGTTTCATAATATTAACGAATTGTAGGTTCTAAATACACTATTAGGAAGTTTGTATTTTGTTGGGCCGAAGTTAATTAATTTGACAAAATATATAGACATTATTTACATTTTTTGAAAAAATATACAATTAATCAACAAACGGGCCTTTGATTGCAAATAATTAAACTAACCCTACAGGGCTGGTTTAATTATTATCATTATAATAACTTTTAGGGATGTTTGAGTTTTGAAATTGCGGCCGCCTGGTTGGCCGACGAGAACACTGAAGTGCCCGCAACAAACACATTTGCTCCGGCTTCTATCAGTTTTGCGATATTGTTAGCATCTACCCCACCGTCAATCTCAATTAACAGACCGGGATTTTTTTCGGCACTTAGTGTCCTGAGTTCTTTGATCTTTTTATAGGTATTTTCAATAAAATGCTGTCCGCCAAAACCGGGGTTAACCGACATGATCAAAACCATATCCAGGTCAGCAACAATATCCTCCAATAAAAAAACAGGCGTTGCCGGGTTAATAGCAACTGCGGCTTTGCAACCCAATTGTTTAATTACCTGAACAGTACGGTGCAAATGCGGACAAGCTTCCTGGTGCACGGTAATGCTATCAGCACCCGCGTCTTTAAACGCTTTCAGGTAACGATCCGGGTCGACTATCATCAGGTGTACGTCAAGCGGCTTGGTGGCGTGTTTTTTTACAGCACTTACAACGGGAAAGCCAAAAGAGATATTTGGAACAAACATGCCATCCATAATATCAACGTGGATCCAATCGGCTTCGCTGTTATTGATCATTTCGATATCGCGTTGCAGGTTGGCAAAATCGGCCGCTAAGATAGATGGTGCTATGAGGTGATTCATATGCAAATATATAAAAGCAGGTAATCTATGGGACTGATAGTGTAATTATTTTTATGGGAGAATTGTAAAAAAGTGCCTGTCCCAAAATCGCCGTTCTCCATAAAAAAATGAAACCGCGCAGACGCCGTTTTTTAACTGTTCCATTTTTTGAGTGTAAAAACACGAAACATCTTAAAAATGAAACAAACTGAAAATCAACAATTTAACATTCAGACTGAAACACCACTAATAGCTGATAATCAACTACTAAAACTTTTTAGAGTAAAAAATAGCCGTTTCAAAAAGCACTTTATTTACCCTTGTTTTTTGGTGATTTTTTGGTTGTTTTTTTGATTTTTTCGCTCAAACCTAAAATTGACAAGAAGGTACTGACAGAACAGAGCCACCAAAAATGCGGTTAATTTAGTTATAGCTGAAAGCTTTAACCATGCTTACCACGGTTATGCTTCGCTACCCCCCAGCTATTATACAGTTATTCTTAAAATCTAAACCCAATAGATATATAAGGTAAGGATCCTTCTCTTGAAAAGCCCATTACAGCTTCAATCAACACCAATTGAGCGGGTATAATGTATAAACCACCACCATAGCCGTCGTGCCACCTGTCCGAAGATTCACCCGGCACCCATACCCTGCCTACATCATTAAAGCCAATCAGACCAAATGAGCCCGGAAGCAGGTACGAGGTGAAATCCATAACCTTTAATCGTAACTCGAGGTTATTATAAGCGATTGTTTTACCGGTAAACCTATTGGTATGAAATCCCCTGAAATTTTGTGCCCCGCCTAATTTCATCTGCTGAAAATATGCTGCATTCCCTACCGTAGTACCTAATCCTGTGCGGTTAGCAATTACCAATACCGAGTCCTTGTCTGGATTTAAATAGAAACTAAACTCAGACAATACCTGCCCGTAGGTGTTATGACTTCCAGAACCTCCGCCGCTAAAGCCGCTCACAGTGGTTGTCCATAAAATGCCTTGAGTAGGGATGATCAGTTTATTCCGCGTATCAACCGTTGCGTTGGCTGTTAAACCTCCGTAAACTTTGGTGCCAAATACCTTCTCATCAGGAAACGCCGCATTGTAGCCATTCAAGAACCTTTCGGTATTGTTTGATGCCTTGCTGTTGTAAAACTGCCCTGCAACGCCGGCGCTTACGTGCAGGTTTCCAAAACTGCGGTGCAGGGAAACATCGCCGGTAATATAATCGTAACGGTTACGATAGTAGGAGATCTTCCTGTCGTCCTTATTTTCAAAAACGGTGTTATTCCCAATTCCGAAAAAATTGCTCAAGTTGCTTGGCCCGCGCGAAAGCAGGTTGATCTTCAGGTCATTTTCACCGATGGCTTTTTTCCAGTCGGCGGTATAGGTAAACAAAAATGATTTACGCCCCAGTGAATAATTGGTCAAAAATTCTTCTCGGAAAGCATACGGTTCTTTGCGAAACCCGTGCCGTTCGTATGAGAAGCCTCCAATCAGCAAAATACCAATATCATTACTGTAATTAGCCAGGATAATAGGCTCAAACCTGTCGAACTTAAAGGCGGTTTTATCATAGCTATTTACCGCCGTGTCTGTTGATGTACGGTTTTTAGCCAGCGATGAAGGAGGAAGTACATTTTTTTGATCCGAACGGTCATAAATATAGGTTTTGCCTTTATTATTTAAACTGCTGTCCACCGCAAACGTATCCATGCCCTGTCCCCCTATCATCCGCACAGTTATGGGTGATGGCGTTGAGCCCGTCACCTTAAATAAATCATCGCCATCAAAACCAAACATCCTGATCTCTTTGGTTACATCAGGTTTAAAAGTACGCTGGTAGGTAACCTTATCAACGCTGCCGTCTTTCTTTATCTTATTTATAGTAAGCGTGATGTCACCATTAGTTTCATGAGCCACAGTAAATTTGTCCGTTTTATCACTCGCTGGTACATCGACATATATGGAGATGAATTTATAATATTCGAGTGCCTGTTTTTGCAGGATGTTACGCCTCGCTATCATTTTGCTGATGATCTCAGGCCCCGACAGTTTGTAGATGGTATCGGGCATTAAATGCACCGCTTTTTTGATCAGGTCATCAGTAAGCTTGCTTTGCACATAGGTTATCTGCTCTTTCCAGTCATCTTCGCTCAACTGGTTCAGGAAATAGCGGTCAAAATAGCGGGCATTGAAATTCCATCCATTGATATCCCTGATCTCGTCACTATAACCCTGAAATTTTGATTTAAGCCATTGGTGCGCTACTATCCAGGGCAACACACCCGAAGTTTTATAGTACACCTGGTCACGGTCGCGCGGAACGGGTTCGTAAACGGTTTCGTGTTTGCCGTCGATCTTTTCCCAGCGCCATTGGTCTTCATGCCTGTCCCAATCGCCTAAAAGCATATCCAACAGGCGGGCGCGCAGCACAGTCTTCTGATCAACCCGGTTATCATTATCGTCCTTTAGTTTACGCTGTACTTTTTCGGTGTTATCAGTTTTTTCGGCATCGAGCGGTTCACGTTCTTCAAATAAAAAAACCTGGTTAGCAAAATCTTTTTGATACTCGCCAAAAGCAGGATCATCAGGAACATAAACAATTTTAGGGTTTGAATGCGGAACGCCGAGCGCTTCGGCCAGCGGTGGTACGGTGAGCGCCGAAAAGGGATGTGCGGCCGATACCTGGTCTTGCAGGATATCTTTAGCCACCGTAGGCCTTAAATCAACAGGCAGGCCTTTTTCGGGATATTTTTGAATAGTACGCAATACCCATTGCTGGCCCGTAGGATCCTGCAGGCGTAGTGATTTTGTTTGTTTGCCCCCGCCCCTTTGTAATATTTTTAGACCGCCTTTTTCTGTAGTAAGATGAAATATAGGCAGTGTGACGGGTGCAGCCCAAAGTTTACGGTAATTATCGCCTAAAAAAAACTGATGGGTACCGCTTACATTATTATAAGATGGTTCGATGGCCAGTTTAATACTATCGGCAGGGGTTTGAGCATATGAAATATTGCCAGCTAAACAAATGCCAGCCGTTAAAAAAAGAGATAAAGCGTTGAACAGTTTTTTGCCGCCCATGAGGTTTTGTAAGTAATGCAACGTAGAATAAATGCATATTACAAAATAGTTTTAATTATACACAGGGAAATTACTTTAAAAAGCATGGTGAGCAGCTGTTTAAAAAAACAGAATATTCATTGCCGTTGGTTTTAACCAACGGGATAAAAAGCTAAAAAGTCTTGGCTTTAGCCTAATTATGCAAGCGAATTTGGGCTGAAGCCCTCATATTGCTACTCATTACTCCGTTGGTTAAAACCAACGGCAATGAAGTTTTATTTATCTGTAAACGATATTCTTCAAGCTTAGATAGTTTCTAAGAAGAATCGAACAAATAAAAATTCCCGCACTATTTTTTCCGAATTAACCTAATAACATCAATTTAAATTTACGCTATTGAAAAATTCGTGTGATTCGATTAATTGGGACCGGTATGAAAAGCAATCGCGTAGAAATTTCTGATCCTACTATTAAAACTTGATTACTATCTGCCCTGATTAATCAACGCGTGCATTACCTGGTCTTTAAGCTGCCTGCTGATCGGCACCTCAAATGTGCCTATATGCAACATATTTCCTTCTATCGATGTGATCTTATTATTTGCAACTATGTAAGATTTATGCGTTTGCATGAATTTACGCGGAGGTAGCTTTTCGGCAAAGGCCCGCAGGGTACTGTGGGTTATGATCTTACGCGCCGGGGTATAAACCTCTACATAGTTTTCCATGCCTTTAATGAACAACACTTCGTCAAAAATTATCTTCTCGAGCTTTCCATTGCTTTTAACAAACAGATAATCTACACTATTTGTATTGTTCCTTAAATCAAAGTAATCCTTAGCCTTAAAAGCTGCCTTCATAAAACGCTCAAACGGGATAGGTTTAAGGAGATAGTCGAGCACATCCAGGTCAAAACCATCAGTAGCGTATTCTTTAAACGCGGTAGTAAAGATCACTTTTGGCGGGTTGGGCAGCGAACGAATAAATTCAACGCCGGTTAAATGCGGCATCTGGATATCCAGGAACAGCAGGTCTACCTGTTGCCGGGCCAGCAACGCACCCAATTCCATTGCATCTTCACATTGTGCTTTCAGGTCAAAAAAACCGGCTTTTTTAACATAGCCTTCCAGGCCCTTACGGGCAAAGGGTTCATCGTCGGTAATAATGCAGCTAATTAATGCCATCTTTTATATATTCAATTCAAGTACCGCTGTGTAATGATCTTCTTCGCGGCCTGCAGTTAGTTTATGTTTATCCGGATAAAGCAATTGCAATCTGCGGCTTAAGTTTTCCAAACCAATACCGCTGTAATTATCGGGAGCTTTCATATTGGCAGGCACATCATTATAAACTTTAAAAACTAATCTATCGTCAATAATGTACGCTTCAATGGATATTTTATATTCACCGCCTATATATTTAAAAGCGTTTTCAACCAGGGGCAATAAAAGCAGGGGATAGATGAGCTGATCCGTTAAACATCCTTCAAAATTAACATTGAGCTGCATTTTGCTGCTCGCCCTGATCTGCTGCAGCCGGATATAATTTTCAAGATATTCCAACTCCTGTTTTACCGGCACTTGTTGATGCTGATCATAAAGTTGATAACGTAGTAAACTTGATAGCAACTCGGTACTTTTTTTAGCACCCGGAACATCATCATCCATCTGGAAATAAATAGTATTCAGGGCATTAAATAAAAAATGCGGATGGTATTGGGCTTTTAGAAACTTCAATTCGGTTTCCAGCTGATCGTTGGTGAGCTTTTCCAGTTGCATCTTATTATTTACATAAGCCTTTAGCCAGGTGCTGCTACGTGCAATCCCATAATAAACAATAGCGTACAAAGTGGGGATCATATTAATATCGGCCACATCTGCCCAAGGCATCAGCTCATCTATGCCCTGGCTTACGTGCAGGGCTATGACCATCGGAACAAATACGACGTTCACTAATATCAAATTTGCTCCCACCAATATGGCCAACTCGCGCACTACGGCCCGGTAGGATAGCTGTACCGTCCGGTGCCTGTCATAGTACTTAAAAAGCCGTTCAAAAATATAGATCGCCAAATAGCCAACCAATATTGAACAGGCCATTTCAATGCCATTAACATAAAAATCTCTTTCCCAAAAATGCTGACCAATGTCAGTATCATGTAACAGCCTTATGGTAAAATATACCAATAAGCCATACAATGCCGGAAAAATGTACTTCCTGAAAAACTTCATATCAGCAAATTACAAATTTAACGGAGAAAGGACAGGTTTGGGTTTTGTCTCTACTATCTCCGGGATCGGCACAGTTTTGAGTTTTTCCTTTGGTTTCATACCGAATAAAAACCGGGTTAAAGCGTAAGGGCGTACTAACAAATGATAGGTAAGCATCGTTACAAAAAAGGTAATACCCACCGTATAAATATATTTTGATAGGATGCTTTCATTTTGCGTTTGCACAATATAATAGGCAATTAATACAATAACGGTTTGGTGCAATATGTAAAACGGATATACCGCCTGGTTTAAATAATTGAGCGCGTTATGAGGCTTATTTAAATAATGTTTGCCATAGCCAACCAGCGCCAACACCCATCCCCAGGCAATGATTGGGCGCAATGCGGTAAAAGCATAGGAGAATGCGATATTTTGAAAAGGCCAGTGGGGATGCAATGGTTCGATACCGTTCCAGCGCATGACTTCCCATGTCATCAGGCTTAAAAAACCGATGGTTAAGGCAAAACGGCGATTGCGCTCAAGGCTATCCATCAGTTTAGGTTGAAGGATACAGATAAAACCCGCCAGGAGGAACAATAGCCAGTAAACAAAGTAACTGCCATCATGGATCAGGTCGTTGGTTTCGGGGAGGTCCCAGCTGGTGAAGGTAAACCACAGGATTCCGGGAAGCATCAATAAATAAACCCATTTCCCCCGGGCCAAAATGGCAAGCTTTTGTTTAAAACCATTGCTTTTGGGCGAGATCATCCAGGCAAATAAAGGCGCGAAGATGAGGTCATAAAGAAACAGATAGGCAATAAACCAAAGATGGTGCCAGCTGAAATTGCCTTTGGGATATGGCTGAAAGTTAAATGTACTGGGATAAAAATCCAGGAATGAGCCTTTGTAACCATTGGCCAATCGTTCCATGTAGATCTGCGGCGGCACTATGATGAACATGCCCACCAACAGCGGAATAAAAAGACGGCGGAAACGCAAACCGATGAAACTGAGTGTAGAACGCCGCTGCATCATGTAGTAACTCACGGTACCTGAAATAAAAAAGAGCAGCGGCATGCGAAAAAGGTGCAAAAAATGATTCGATTCCATCATCAGGTTGCTGGTTTCGTGGTTTTTGATGTGCCATCCATCCTCGGCAACAAAAGGCATTGCCGAATGAAAAAATAACACCCCCAATATGGATAAGATCCTCAGCCAATCGAGGTAGGTTTGACGTTGTGTGGTTTCCATGATTTCTTTTTTTATCAAAAGAAGTCACAACCCATCGCCCCATAAAATTACTTTGACCAATGGTAAAAAACCTTTGACCATTGGTAGAAAACAAGAACATTTGCTACGGCGGCCAGAGGCTTCTTGATAGTTGCCACCCGGCTGGAACGCAAGGCGTTTGGAAGATTCTTTAATTCCCTCCCTTGGGAGGGGTGCGACTGGAATGTGTAGTGGCAGGGAGGGGTTTATCCGCTATTTCAAAGGAACAAGCAAGGCGATGAAACCCCTCCCTACACCCTCCCAAGGGAGGGAATCGCGCAATCCGGCGCTTTTTCAAACAATCAACTCGTCAAAAAAAGATCAACACAATCAAAAACAATCAACGGTCAGCCGCGCATAAACGGATTAAAATTCCTTGTACCAATTTCCATCCCTGCCGCCCGGCAGATGGTTTTATCACCAAACTTGAAATTGATCTGATCCATAGCCTGGTAAAGTTTAATGCGCTCTTCATTATCTTCAAACAGGTTGATCTGGTAGCTGCCTGTGCAAAGATCGCTTAGCCGTACGCCTATCAACCTGATAGGCCGGTGCCGGTCCCAGGCCATTTTAAGCAGGTTTTTTACACCTGGAATCAGGATATGTTCTGCTGCCGTAAGTGCTATCTTTTGCTGTTGGGTATGGGTTTCAAAATTACCATATCGCAACTTAATAGCCAGGCATGATGAAAGCTTGTTTTCCCGTCGTAATTTGGACGATAGTTCTTCCGTCATGGATACTAAAATAGTTTCAAGTGTGCGGTGATCAGACACATTAGTATGGAAAGTATGTTCGGTGCTGATGGATTTTCTGTCGGAATGCGGAACGATTTCGCTATGATCGATACCATTGGCTTTTTCCCAAAGCGAATGCCCGTATTTACCAAAAACGGTTTCGAGGAAACGGATATTGGTGCGCTGCAGATCACCAATTTTTTCGATGCCGTATTGATATAACTTATTGCGGGTACTTTCGCCCAGGCCGGGTATTTTACCGATGTTAAGCGGGGCCAGGAACTTCAGTTCATCGCCATGTTTTACAAACATTTGTCCGTTGGGCTTAGCCTGGTTGGTAGCCATTTTAGCTATGGTTTTGCCTGATGCCATACCGAAGGATATAGGCAGGCCCGTTTCTTTAATTATCTTCTGTCTTAATTTTGTGGCCTCCTGATAGCAGTCAAAAAAGCGGTCCATACCGGTATAATCTATATAAAACTCATCAACCGATGTTTTTTGGTATAGAGGAACCGTGTCATGAATAATCTGTGTTACCTCGCGTGAGGCTTCGCCATAGCGCCCATGCGAACCGCGGATAAGGATTGCATGCGGACAAAGCTTAAGCGCCTGCTTGGTAGGCATTGCCGAATGCACACCAAATGCCCTCGCCTCATAACTGCAGGAAGCCACAACTCCCCTTTCGGCCGAACCACCTATGATCACCGGCTTACCGATCAGTTCAGGATGAAACTTCCGCTCTACTGAAACGAAGAACGAATCAAGATCGATATGAACAATATAACGTTTAGCTTCCACATAACAAAAATGCTAATATTTTTTGTATCTTGCTAATTTTATTAGCATATTTGACGTATAGAAATTGTGAAGCAAATGAGTATATACGAAGATTACCTGCTGTTATTATCCCCTCCCGAAACGGTGAGGCATGAGATTTCACGCTATAAAAAAGCATCGGCAAGGCTCATCGGCAATTATAAAAGTATGGATTCGCCTGCTCATATCTCTATACAACACCTGGAAAGGCAAAAGCCCTTTATGGCCGATAAAAACCTGGAATTGATGGAACAGGCCCTGAATACCATGCCACCGGTATTGCTGCATATGGATGGTTTTTATCATTTCACCCATTTGCATAGCCGCATGACCATTTATGCCAACATCCGGGCAACACCCGCTACCGACGAATGGTTTAACACCTTAAAAAAGAAGCTGCGCATTAAAAAGACTCTTATCCCACATATAACGGTTGTGCGTGATATTGCCGAAAAAGATTTCGACACACTTTGGCCGCATTTTAAGCATAAAAAATTGGTAGAGCCTTTTTGGATCAAAGAACTTATCATATTGAAACGCGATACACTTGACGCCTTTGCCAAATGGGATAAGTTTAAAACTTTTGAATTTAAAAACATGACCGGCCCTGGTTATACCCGCCATGAACTGGAACTGCTTAAAGCCGGCGACCCTGATCAGATTAATTTATTCATTTAAAATTTAACAATCATGGACTACGCATTTTATCATTTTATCCTCCCGATACCTGATCATGTAGATGTTATGATCCGGCAATTAAAAAGCGAAGCAAAACGTGTTATCGGTAATTATCCCAGCATGCATGCCCGGTCGCATATCACCATAAACAATTATCCGCGCAAACCGCTTGATGTAGACGTTCAGGGCTTCTCGTTTTTGAGCCGTAAACTTAGTTTGCTGCCTCCCGTTGTTTTTGAAACAGATGGATTTGATTGCTTTAATGAGAGTAATGACTATAACAAAACCATTTTTGCCAGGCTTAAGCTCACCGAACAAAATAAATATTGGATTAAACTATTGAAGGGTATTGTTGGCGATAGCAGTACCATACCTCATATTACCATAGCAAGGGCCATAACACCCGAACAATTTAACCTGCTTTGGCCCTATTTTCAAAAAAGGGAAATGAAGGCAAAATTTGTTGTGAACCGGCTTACTATTTTAAAAAATTTGTTGCTTGATCTCGACCAACATGCCAAAACTTATCGGGAATTTGAATTTCGGGGAGATGAAAACACCTTAATAAAGTACGATAACCTGGCAATAGCAAAGCAAATTAAAAATTATCCATCTATAAATCAACAGATAAGCCTTTTTTAACATTTTCTTAACCATAAACGCTACCTTTTTCTATATTTGCGCCGGGGTAAGTCTTTTACGGCCAGCTCCTCTTGAACTCCCCCAGGGTGGGAACACAGCAAGGGTAGAGAGTTGAGCGGCGCGATAAAAGTAGCTTACCCTTTTTTATTTTCTTATTTTTGCCGCACCGGCAAACATGCCCTGAACCTGCACAGGTTCATGATTTCTTTAATTTCTTAACTGTACACAAATGCTCGATATATTCATTATTGGCGGTGGCCCGATAGGTTTAACTTGCGGACTCGCTGCTCAAAAAGCCGGTTTAAGTTTTGTAATTGTTGAAAAAGGCACACTTGTAAACTCATTATACAACTACCCTGCTACCATGACGTTTTTCTCCACATCTGAGAAATTGGAGATCGGCGGCGTTCCCTTTGTTACTGTACATAACAAGCCTACCCGCAATGATGCTTTGGAATATTATCGCCGCGTAGCACTTTCAAATAACTTACCCATTCATCTTTTTGAAGAAGTTACCGAAGTAAAGCCGGAAGATGGCTTTTACACCATCACCACAAAAAAAGCAACCTACCAGGCTAAAAAGGTGATCCTTTCAACCGGGTTTTATGATATTGCCGTTAACCTCAATATCCCCGGCGAAAACCTGCCTAAAGTGAAACACTACTACCAGGACCCTCATTATTATACCCTGCAAAAAGTGGTGGTAGTTGGCTCAAGCAATTCGGCTATTGATGTGGCCCTGGAAACCTACCGTAAAGGGGCCGAGGTAACACTGGTGATCCGCGGCAGCGAAGTGAGCAACCGGGTTAAATACTGGGTACGGCCCGATATTATTAACCGAATTAAAGAAGGCAGTATTAAAGCTTACTTCAATTCTAATCTTGAGGCTATCCGTGAAAATGAAGTCGATATCAAAACACCGGAAGGATTAATCACTATCCCTAATGATTTTGTAATGGCGATGACAGGCTATAAACCCAATTTTGAGTTCCTGAAAAAGCTTGGTATTATACTTTCTGAAGATAAATTCATCCCCCAATACAACCCCGAAACCATGGAAACAAACATGTCAGGTTTATACCTTGCAGGCGTGGTTTGCGGCGGCCTTGATACCCATCTTTGGTTCATCGAAAACTCGCGCATTCATGCTGATATGATCATCAATGATATTGTGGCCCGGAGGTGAATGGTTGATTGGGTTGATTGGGTAAATGGTTCTCTATGTAAATCAAATAATTACATAGAAAAGCAAACTACCCACTCAATAAACTTAATCAACCATTCACCAACCGACAAATAATCACATTTTTTTCTTGTATAAATAAAATTTTATAGCCTAATTTGCAGCAAATTAAAAACACAGTAATTCAACAAAAAAATGAATACACCAAGCTTAAATAAGCCCGCTACAAGAGCAAGTTTTGCTCCGGTTGCTGCTGCCTTGGGTTCAACTGTTTTTTTAAACTGCCCTCTCCGACGAAGGACCTACATGCCACGGGTTTGAATTAATTTTTCTCCTGTCCACACAAAAAGAGTTTTTTAAACGTCTTTTTAAAAAAACCATCTAATTATTTAAGGCTTGTAAAGCCAATTAATTTCACGGTAATTATCTATTTAAATGACAATACAAGATTTTGATATTCAGGTTGCTACTGCACAGCATGTAGATTATGCCACTATGATTTGCGATGAGATGGCCGAATCGGCCAAGGCGCGCGGAACTGGTATAGCTACACGCTCGCCCGAATATGTTGCTAATAAAATGCTGGAAGGCAAGGCTGTTATAGCCCTGCATAAAGACGGTACCTGGGCCGGTTTCTGCTATATTGAAACCTGGAGCCACGGCGACTTTGTTGCCAATTCGGGCCTTATTGTTAATCCGCAGTTCCGTAAGGCGGGATTGGCAAAAGCCATCAAACATCGTATTTTCCAGTTATCGCGTACCAAATACCCCGATGCAAAAATATTTGGCCTTACAACAGGCTTAGCGGTAATGAAGATCAACTCGGAGCTTGGCTACGAGCCGGTTACCTACTCAGAACTTACCCAGGACGAGAACTTTTGGGCCGGCTGCAAAAGCTGCGTAAACTTTGACATTCTGACAAGCAAAGGCCGTAAGAATTGCATGTGCACAGCCATGCTGTTCGATCCTGCCGAA
The DNA here is from genome assembly GCF_049949235.1 of Mucilaginibacter sp. R-33. Lineage (NCBI taxonomy): Bacteria > Pseudomonadati > Bacteroidota > Sphingobacteriia > Sphingobacteriales > Sphingobacteriaceae > Mucilaginibacter > Mucilaginibacter sp. R-33. The sequence goes on along the minus strand of NZ_CP188089.1, from coordinate 1,295,475 downwards.
AAACAAAAAGAGTACGAAGAAAAGATGCAACGTATCACGCATAAAGCGACCTTGCTTGAGCGTATTGAGAACGCCATAAAGAAACGTATAAAACACGATGTTTAAGGATTAGGTTAAAGGTTAACACCCATAAATTAATAAAACAGATCACCATAATTGATAAGTAAAGCTTTAAGCCTTGTGCCTTTAGCTTTAAGCTCACCAAAAACATGAAGAAAAAAGTAGTATTAGCTTATAGCGGAGGTTTGGATACCTCATTTTGCTGTATTTATTTAACACAGGATCTTGGTTATGAGGTTCACTCGGTTATTGTAAATACCGGCGGTTTTAGCGAAGAAGAGTTAAAAGGCGTTGAAGAACGCGCTTATAAAATGGGCGTTACTTCACATCATGTGGTTGATGAAACCGAAAACTTTTACAACACCTGCGTACGCTTTTTAATTTACGGCAACGTATTAAAAAACAACACGTACCCGCTATCTGTAAGTGCCGAACGCGTAAGCCAGGCAACTGCTATTGCTAACTACGCTAAAGAAATTGGTGCCGAATTTGTTGCCCACGGCAGCACCGGCGCCGGTAACGACCAGGTGCGTTTTGATATGATCTTTAACATCCTTGTACCTGAAGTGAAGATCATCACCCCTATCCGCGACCTGAAACTGAGCCGTGAAGAAGAAATCGAATACCTGAAAAAACATGGTGTTGATATGAACTTCGAGAAAGCTAAATACTCTATCAACAAAGGGATCTGGGGCACATCAGTAGGTGGTAAAGAAACACTTACTTCAAACCTTGGCTTACCTGAAGAAGCATGGCCTACACAAGTTACCAAGTCTGAAGTAAAAGATCTTGTGCTTACTTTTGAAAAAGGTGAATTGGTAGCTATCGGTGATGAAAAATATGATCATCCAACCAAAGCTATACAAGCTTTGCAGGCTATTGCTCAGCCTTATGGCATTGGCCGGGATATTCACGTTGGTGATACCATTATCGGTATTAAAGGCCGTGTAGGTTTTGAGGCCGCCGCTCCTATGGTGATCATCAAAGCTCACCATACTTTAGAGAAACATGTGCTAACCAAATGGCAGCTTTCATGGAAAGATCAGTTATCATCTTTCTATGGCAACTGGCTGCATGAAGGTCAGTTCCATGACCCGATCATGCGCAATATCGAAGCTTTTTTAACCGATACTCAGAAAAACGTTACAGGTAAAGTATTTGTTCAGTTACACCCATATCGCTTCCAGGTAGTAGGCATTGAATCACCATACGATCTGATGTCGAACAAGTTTGGCAGCTATGGAGAAATGAACAACGCCTGGAGCGGCGAAGACGTTAAAGGGTTCTCCAAAATATTTGGTAACCAGGTAATGATCTATCATAAAGTAAACAGCCAAAATGATTAATACGGCGTTTTCAAAAGGTGACTGCATAAAGCATTATAACTGGGGCGATGATTGCCACGGATGGACTTTCATTGACACCGAAGCTTTATCCGTTAAGCAGGAGCTGATGCCGCCAGATACTGCCGAGCAATTGCATTACCACGAAAAAGCCACACAGGTATTTTTTATTTTAAAAGGGCGGGCTACATTTTCGATAGACGGCGAGGTTACGGTATTGAAGCCCGAACAGGGTATCGAGATCCATCCGGGTCAAAAGCATTTCATCAGCAATAACGACCGGAGCGACCTCGAGTTTATTTTATATTCATATCCATCTACAAATAATGATCGGATAAATTTAGCCCCCTAACCCCCTAAAGGGGGGAATAATTGTTAAAATTATGACTGAATTTAAAGATAATAATGACGCTACTCTTGCTCCCCCTTCAGGGGGCCGGGGGGCGATACGTGCAGGTATAATTGGCGGAGCAGGGTACACCGGTGGCGAAATGCTCCGGATCCTGATCAACCATCCTAACGTGGAGATTGCTTTTGTTCATAGCAACAGCAACGCGGGTAACTATGTTTACCAGGTACATACCGACCTGTTTGGTGATACCGATCTGAAATTTGCGGCCGAATTATCTACAGATATTGATGTGTTATTCCTTTGCGTTGGTCACGGTGATGCCAAAAAGTTCCTGGAAGCAAACACTATTCCTGATTCGGTTAAGATCATTGATTTAAGCCAGGATTTCAGGCTTAGTCAAAACTCAACTTTAAACGGTAAAAGCTTTGTTTATGGCCTGCCAGAATTAAATCGCGAAGCCATTAAAACAGCTGCCAATATTGCTAACCCTGGTTGTTTTGCTACGTGTTTGCAATTGGGCCTGCTTCCCTTGGCTTCAAAAGGTTTGCTAAACAACGAAGTACACGTTACTGCTACAACTGGCTCTACCGGTGCGGGACAAAGCTTATCACCAACTTCGCACTTTACCTGGCGTAATGACAACCTATCGGTTTACAAAGCGTTTAGCCATCAGCATTTAAATGAGATCGGTCAGTCATTAAGGCAGTTGCAAGCCGGCTTTGATAAAGCTATCAACTTTATCCCTTACCGTGGCGACTTTACCCGAGGCATTATTGCTTCAATTTATACTGAGAGCGATTTGAGCGAGGAAGAAGCATTAGCACTTTACCAAAGCTACTACGATGGGCATCCTTTTACGCATGTCACCAATCGCAATATTGATTTAAAGCAAATTGTAAACACCAATAAATGCTTTATCCAGGTAAAAAAACACAACAACAAAATATTCATTATCAGCATAATGGACAACTTACTTAAGGGCGCTTCCGGTCAGGCAGTACAGAACATGAACTTATTGTTCGGGCTGGACGAGCGCGCAGGCTTACGACTTAAGGGAATAGCGTTTTAACCCCCCTGCCCCCTAAAGGGGGAGTAATTGTTTAATATTAATTTTAATTGCCTTTGAGGCTTCAATAATATGAATCTGTTCGACGTATATCCTATTAATCCGATCAACATAGTAAGAGGACAAGGAAGTTTAGTGTACGATAACCACGATACTGAATACCTTGACATGTATGGTGGCCACGCCGTTATTTCTATTGGTCACACCCATCCACACTACGTAAAACGTTTAGAAGATCAATTGCATAAACTTGGCTTTTATTCTAATTCTATCGAGATTCCTATTCAAAAAGAGTTAGCTCAAAAGTTGGGAAAAGTTTCAGGCAAGGAAGATTACCAGTTATTTCTGTGTAACTCTGGTGCTGAGGCCAATGAGAATGCTCTGAAACTGGCTTCTTTTTACAATGGTAAAAAGAAGGTTATCGCGTTCCGCAAAGCGTTTCATGGCCGTACTTCTTTGGCTGTTGCCGTTACGGATAATCCTAAGATCGTTGCGCCTATCAATGAAACTGATAACGTTATCTTTTTGCCATGGGCCGATGAAGCCGCGCTGGAAGAAGCGTTCAAAAACAACGAAATTTCTTCGGTAATTATTGAAGGCATCCAGGGTGTAGGTGGTATCCAGGTTGCACCTGAGGGCTTCCTGCAAAAAATCCGCTCGCTGTGCAACCAGTATAATGCCGTTTTCATTGCCGATTCCGTGCAGTGCGGTTACGGCCGTACGGGTAAATTCTTCTCGCATGATTTTGCCGGTGTTAATGCCGATATTTACAGCATGGCTAAAGGCATGGGTAATGGTTTTCCTGTTGGAGGCATTATCATATCGCCAAAAATACAGCCGGCATATGGCATGTTAGGTACTACTTTTGGTGGGAACCATTTGGCTTGCGCAGCAGGTTTAGCCGTTCTTGAAACTATGGAACAGGATAACCTGTTACAAAATGCCGCCGAGGTTGGCGGCTACTTAATAAAGGAGCTTAACAAGCTGGAGCAGGTTAAGAAAGTTCGTGGTCGTGGTTTAATGATCGGCATTGAATTGCCTGATGAATTGGCCCATGCGCGTAAAGAACTGCTGAACAAGCACCATATATTTACCGGCGAAGCTAAACCAAACGTGATCAGGCTGTTACCCGCTTTAAATCTAACCAAGGCCCATGCTGATAGGTTCCTGGAAGCTTTTGTAAATGTATTGAATCAATAAGACGCCCCCTCTAAGTCTCCCCCTGAAGGGGGAGACTTAAAAAAATAAATAGCAGAACAACTCACCAATAATTGTAAAGTTCATGAAACTATTCTCTTCTGTTAATGATGTTGCTGATGTTAACGCACTTGTAAAAGAGGCATTGGCGCTTAAGCAGGATCCCTTTGCCCATCAGCAACTTGGTAAAAATAAAACACTTGCCCTGGTGTTTTTAAACCCAAGTTTGCGTACCCGTATGAGTACGCAGAAAGCTGCTATCAATCTGGGCATGAATGTAATGGTGCTCAACATCGATAAAGAAGGCTGGGCATTGGAGCTGCGCGACGGCGTGATCATGGACGGCACTACTGTTGAGCATATCCGTGAAGCTGCAGGCGTTATGGGACAATACGCTGATATTATCGGTGTGCGTTCGTTCCCCGGCTTAAGGAACCGCGAGGAAGATTATAGTGAGATGATTTTTAACAAGTTTGTTGAGTTTTGCAAAGTGCCGGTTGTTAGTCTGGAATCAGCAACCCGCCACCCGCTGCAAAGTTTGGCCGACTTGATCACTATTGAAGAGCTGAAAACAACAGCGCGTCCTAAAGTGGTTTTAACCTGGGCGCCGCATATCAAACCTTTGCCGCAGGCTGTTCCTAACTCATTCTCGGAGTGGATGTGCAAGGCGGATGTCGACTTCGCTATCGTGCAGCCTAAAGGATATGAGCTTTGTACCGATTTTACCCAGGGTGCAAACATCAGCTATAATCAGGATGAAGCTTTGGCCGATGCAGATTTTATCTACGTAAAAAACTGGTCGGCTTACGAGCCTTACGGTAACATATTAGGCAAACATGAAGAATGGATGCTGACTAATAAAAAGTTAGAGCAAACCAACAACGCCAAAGTAATGCATTGCTTACCGGTACGCCGCAACCTGGAACTTTCTGACGAAATATTAGACGGGCCAAACTCAATTGTGGTACATGAAGCCGGCAACCGTGTTTGGGCTGCGCAAGCTGTGCTCAAACAGATGCTGGAAAGTTTGTAGATAATTGTTATTCATATAAGAGCAAGAATCAAAGCAAATCTGTCTTGGTTCTTGCTTCTTCTCGTCTTAAATCTTTCCTCCTATGTATACTCCCAAACATTTTCAGTTAAGCGATGAGCAGGAAGCAATCAGCTTTATGCAGCGCTATAGCTTTGCAACGATTATAACAGCTACTGATAACGTTCCGTTTGCTACCCATCTTCCCTTCCTGGTAAGCAAACGCGATGACAAAATTGTTTTGTCATCTCATTTCGCCAAAGCAAATCCACAGGCTACGGAGATCATTGGGAAAGATGGATTGGTGATCTTTACAGAGCCTCACGCCTATATCTCACCTAAACATTACGAAAAGGAAACCAACGTACCTACCTGGAATTATATCGCTGTACACGCTTATGGCAAAGCAACCATTTTATCAGAGGGTGAACAAACTGCCGGTTTGTTAGCGCAAATGATCAGTAATTACGAGGCTGATTATCTAACCCAATGGAATAACCTGCCAGATGAATATAAACAACGAATGATGAAAGGGATTGTAGCTTTTGAGATCATCGTTGATGATCTGCAAGGCAAACAAAAACTTAGTCAAAACCGTAGCGAAACGGAACGGGAAAACATCATCAATGCATTAGGCAAAAGTACGGACACTACTGAAGCGGAGATTGGCAAATACATGTCGCTTCTTAAATAATATCCTACCGGGTTACGCTGCACCAAACCCGCGCAGCATGGTTTATTCTTCTATCTTTTTGGAAGCGCTGTTTATCATTCTGTTCAACGTCAATCCCTGAACTATTACCGAAAATATCACAATAAAATAACTGCCGGACAAAATCAGGTGCCGGTATGGCGTATTGGGTAAAGACAACGCAAGGGCTATAGATATAGCCCCGCGCAGACCTGCCCAGGTCATAATGTTGATATTGCTATAGTTCACTTTAAGAGTATGCCTTAAAAACGTTAGCGGCAGCATAATACTCAGCCAACGGGCTATTAAAACTGTAACTATAGAAAGGCTTCCTGTTACCCAGTAGTTATTTACAAAGGGCAGATTGACCAGCTGCAGGCCTATCATCACAAACAAAATCGTATTCAGGATCTCATCAACCAGCTTCCAAAACTTTTCCAGTGCCTCATGCGATTTTTCTTTGTTATCCTGGTTGATGGATTGTCCCCCTGCAAATAAGCCGGCAATGACAACCGATAACGGAAGGGAGAAACCAAGTAATACGGCCAAAACTGATAAGCCCATCACCAGGGCCAGAGAGATCAGCACAATGGTCTGAAAATCTTTAACTGAATGCATCAACCTGTGGGCTATGTAACCCAAAACAGCACCGGCCGCCATCCCGCCGATAATCTCCTTGATGATGAGCATCACCACTTTCGCAAGTTCAATTTTCTCTTCGCCTACCCGGGCTATTTCTAAAATAATCACAAACAGAATAAGACCTATCCCATCATTAAACAGCGACTCACCCGAAATAATGGTTTCAAGATTTGCAGGCAATTTCGAATTGCGGATAATGGCTGCAACCGCTACCGGATCGGTGGGTGAAATCAAAGCGCCGAACAACAGGCAATAGATCAGCGGCATATGGATATGAAAAAACGGGGCTACATAAAACAACAGGCATCCAAACACCGCAGTCGAAATAACAACCCCCAATGTGCTTAGTACAAATACGGGGCGCATTTCTCTCTTCAGCTTCCGGCCATCTAAGTTAAATGAGCTTGAAAAAAGCAAGAAACCAAGCAGCACATTCAATACCGCTTTTGAAAAGTTGATATTTTTGGCAAGTGTACCCAGGTAATCCGCTATCGACGAATCAATCTTATCTACAATAAGTATGGTGATAGAAGTAATGGTTGCCAGCAGCACAATGCCAATAGTGCCCGGCAGCTTAATAAAGCGGGCGTTAAGGTACGAAAATATCGCGCTGACAATAACCAGCAAAGCTATTACAACAAACAGATCCATAAATACTTACAAGTAAGGATTTAAAAGGATTATTGTTTGTTTTTATCTCGATTCGGGATTCGTCATTCGGGTTTCGGTATCAAAATAGCGTACGATGAGTCGGTTGTCGCTGTTTTTGGTGAAATAGTTGATGGCCCAGCTAAAAAATATGATGCCCTTATTGGTAAAGCCTGCAAGCGACATGATGTGTACAAATCCCCATACCAGCCAGGCAAAAAATCCCTGAAAATGAATTTTCCCCAAGTCGGCCACCGCTTTATTTCGGCCTATGGTTGCAAGCGAACCTTTATCCCTGTATTTGAAGGGCACCAACGGTTTACGGTCGAACATTCGGTAAACGTTCTCACCCAAATTTTGTCCCTGCTGGATAGCTACCGGTGCAACACCCGGATGCCCGTTTGGATATTCATCGGTGATCATAGCGGCAACATCACCTATAGCATAAATATTTTCGTAGCCCTTTACCTTGTTAAATTCATCAACCAGGATGCGGTTACCCCGGGCTATATTATCGGCAGAAATACCTTCAGGAAATTCCCCCTTTACTCCTGCCGCCCAAAGTACATTACGGGTTAACAGCGATGTGCCATTATCTATCTTCAGTTCATAGCCATTATAGCTTTCCACGTGTGCGCTGTTATAAATGGTTACGTCCATATCCTGCAAAAACTTTTTGGCCTTGGCCCTCGCCCCCGACGAAAACGCGGCCAGCAGCTCCGCTTTACCCTCAACAAGGTAAACACTCATGCTGTGTTTACGCAAACCATGATAATCCTTCATTAATATCAGCTCGCGCATTTCGGCAAGTGCACCGGATAGTTCCACACCGGTTGGCCCTCCTCCTACAACCACAAAGGTCATTAGCGCCGCTTTTTCTTCCGGGTCTTTAGATACGAGCGACATTTCGAGGTTTTGGAGGATCAGGCTCCTTAAGTTTAAGGCCTCCGGGATATTCTTCATCGGCATAGCAAAATGCTCTATCTCTTTATTACCAAAAAAGTTGGTATTGGAGCCGGTAGCTATAGCAAGGTAATCGTAATAGATGGTACCGATATCAGTATCGAGCGTATTGTTTTCAGCATTGATCTTTTTTACCTCAGCAAGCGCGAAGCGAAAATTCTTTTGCCTGGTAAAGATCCGTCGCAATGGAAAGCCAATTGAATCGGCAGCTATGGAGCCCCCTGCCACCTGGTACAACAAAGGCTGAAACGTGTGATAATTATGCTTATCAATCATCAATACATCAACGGGCGCATCTTTTAGTTTTTTAGCTAAATGGATCCCGCCAAATCCTCCTCCTATTATTGCCACCCGCGGCCTGATATTCTTTTTTTGCTCCATAGATAGATATAAGCAAGGATAATGCCTTAAAGTTTTCCAATATTACTAATTCTTTCATAATCAAATTGTAAACTTAAACTGCAGATCCAATTATTCATTTTTTAATCAATTTTTGAAAAAACATACTATATTTTCGTAATTTTAACAGTTTTCCGTTTAAAAAAGTGGAAATTTGGCACTAAAAGAGTTATATTAACAGCTGGAATGAATAAAATTGATACAGATCATATCAAAACGGATAAATTACCATCAAATAAGAGCCTTTATATAATCAAAATAGGTGGAAACGTTATTGATAACTCTGAAAACCTATATCATTTTTTAAAGGATTTTGAAGCACTGGATGGGCTGAAGATCCTGGTACACGGAGGTGGAAAAGTGGCCACACAAATGGCCGAAGATTTAGGTATTGAATCAAAAATGGTTGATGGCAGGCGCATCACTGATATTGAAACGCTGAGAGTGGTCACCATGGTTTACGGAGGCCTCATCAATAAAAATATTGTAGCCCAGTTGCAGCGTTTTGGCAACAACGCCATAGGCCTCACCGGTGCCGATGGCAACTTTATTAAAGCGGTTAAACGGCCGGTAAAAACTATTGACTATGGTTTTGTGGGCGATATTGTTGAAGACTCTATCAACCCCGAAAATATAAGCCGGTTGATGGAAGCAGGCTTTACCCCCGTTTTCTGTGCGATAACGCATGATGGCGAAGGGCAGCTGCTAAATACCAATGCAGATACCATTGCTTCGGCACTGGCGGTATCGTTATCGGGATTATATGAAACCACCCTCATATATTGCTTTGAAAAAAAGGGCGTGCTAAAGGATATTAATGACGAAGAATCGCTGATTAGGGAAATTAACCCGCAGCACTACGAGGAACTAAAAGTGGAAAGGATAATACACAGTGGTATGCTACCTAAACTTGACAACGCTTTTACCGCAATTGCTTGTGGTGTAAAGGCAGTAATTATTGGCAAATCAGATGATTTGGGCCAATTGAAAGATAACAAACCATTTGGAACACGTTTAACAAAAAGCGCATGAACGCACAACAGCACATTTCAATATTAGGCTCCGGTAACATAGGGCTGTCATTAGCCAAAGGTTTAGTTAAAAAGGGTATTTGCAAACCCCAGCAAATATCATTAACCCGTCGTAACGTAGCTGCGCTGGCCCAATATGCCGAGCAGGGGTACCATGTGTCAGACAATAACCTGCGTGCCGTGCGCAAAGCCGATATTATTGTGCTGGCCGTACTGCCGCAACAACTCAATAAACTGTTAGACGAGATCAAACCTTCGTTAAAGCCGGATAAGCAATTATTGATCTCAGTTATCTCGGGCGTTAGCTGTGCCGATATCCGCCAGCACCTTGACCTCAATGTACAGGTGATCAGGGCAATGCCGAACACCGCGATTGCGATAGGCCACTCCATGACCTGTATCGCTACAGATAACGGCACTAATAAGAATATCAACATGACCAAATCATTGTTTGATACGGTTGGTGTAACTATCCAGATCAATGAAGAATTGATGACCTCAGCCACAGCGCTTTGTGCCTGTGGTATCGCTTTCTTTTTAAGGTCGATCCGCGCTGCTTCACAAGGCGGAACGGAGATTGGTTTTCACGCGCATGACGCTTTAAAGATGGCAGCCCAAACCGCTAAAGGTGCGGCCGACCTGCTATTACAACTGGCATCGCACCCTGAACAGGAAATAGATAAGGTAACTTCGCCAAGCGGCTGTACCATTGCCGGCTTAAATGAAATGGAGCACCACGGTTTCAGCTCAGCCATGATCAAGGGCATTCGTTTATCTGCCGAAAAAGCAGGTGATTTGTATAAAAAGGATAGTTAATTAAGCGAAAAGCTTAAGGCCGAAGGCTCAAAGCTTTTAATCATTATATTTCAATCGTTTTGATAGCGTATATCAAAATGAGTTATTTTTAAAAAAGCAGTTCAGATACAAGCTATTTACATTCAACCAATTAATAAATAGCTACAACAATTGGTATGGTTATGGTATTTGACTGTCGATCTTTCAATATAAAATGTTAACAGTAGAAAAAATTGGCGGTACATCCATGACCGCTTTGGGTGATGTTATTAAAAACATTATCCTGTTTGAACGCAGCGGGGAACAACTTTACAACCGCATATTTGTAGTATCGGCATTTTCAGGAGTAACCAACCTCCTGCTCGAAAACAAAAAGACAGGCGCGCCGGGTGTATATCACAAGCTTGCCAATTACAAGGATTTTCATACGCCATTAAAACAATTAATTACGCGTTTAAAGCAGATCAATAAAACTTATGAAGGCCTTGGTTTGAACATAGCCGAAGCCGATAGGTACATTGAAACAAGGATCAACGATGCTCAAACCTATCTGGAGAACCTGGCTAATATTCTGGCATCAGGGTATGTAGGTAAAGAAGGCATTTTACAGGCCGCGAGAGAGATCCTGGCCTCAATAGGTGAAAGCCACTCGGCTTTTAACTTTACCAATATCCTGCAAAATATGGGTATCAATGCTACTTTGGTGGACCTGAGCGGTTTTCATGACCACCGTGCATTAACCATTGATCAACGCATTAAGAAAGACCTTGCCCATATTGATTTTTCAAAAACCATTACCGTTGTTACCGGCTACGCCAAAGGCACGGAAGGTATTATGCGCGAGTTCGACCGCGGCTATTCGGAAGTTACCTTCAGTAAAATTGCCGTTGCTGTACAGCCACAGGAGGCCATTATCCATAAAGAATACCACCTTTGCACTGCCGACCCTCAATTGGTTGGCGTTGAAAATTGTTTCCCGGTGGGTAATACCAACTATGATGTTGCCGATCAGCTGGCCGATGTGGGCATGGAAGCTATCCACCCAAAAGCGTCAAAACCGTTGGAAATAAATGATATCGACCTGCGGATCAAAAACACCTTTCAACCGGAACACCCGGGTACACTGATCACCCGCGAATATATTTGCGATAAAAAGCGTGTTGAGGTTATCACCGGCACCGATAAGGTGATCATGATCGATATTTATGACCCATCAATGGTTGGTAATGTAGGTACCGATTTTCATATCATGCAGTTGTTTTACAAGTTTGGCGTTAGCTATAGCTTCAAGGCCACCAGCGCTAACAGCATTTCTATAGTGATATGGGAGAAGGACTACAATAAAAAACTGATTGGCGAACTGGAAGACAATTACGAAAAAGTTGCTGTTGAAAAAATGGCGATGGTTTGCCTGATAGGTTCCAACATGGATCAGCCGGGCTTACTTGCCAAATCCGCAACAGCACTGGCCCAAAAAGGGATCAATATCAAAAGCTGTGGCTTTGCACTAAGAATGGTCAATATCCAGTTTTTGATAGCCCGCGAAGATTTCGATGAGGCGATCCGCGCTTTGAATAAAGCAATGTGCTAAGGGAGGCGAAAGGTAAAAGGATAAAGGTTTTTTGTTTTCTACTTAACCTAATGCCTTTCACCTTTCACATCAATTGTAACTTTACAGTAACTAATTTCTGTATGCCATAAGTTTTCAGCATATTTAGGTTTGACATCTTTCCTGTATGCGTAAACTTTTCCTATCAGCCTGCCTGTTATTAGCTATTGGGTTTCATGTATCTGCTCAAAAAACAGCTAAAAAACCTTTAGATCAAACTGTGTTTGACGGATGGCAAAGTATAACAGGCCAACGCATCAGCAATGATGGTAAATGGATAGGCTACGTCATAAAGCCGCAACAGGGCGATGCCGAACTGATTATAAAAGATTCAAAAAACACCAGCTCAATTAAAATCCCCCGTGCAGATACAGTTAAAATAACCGGGGATTCAAAATTTGCTGTATGCCTTATCCGGCCGTTTTATAAGGATACCAGGCAGGCCAAAATAAAAAAGAAAAAGCAGGACGATTTCCCTAAAGATACTTTAGGCATAATTGCTTTAGGATCATCATCCGTAAGGAAAGTCCCGGCCATCCGTTCATTTAAAATAGCCGAAGATGCAGCTGTTATAGCCTACCTGGCAACGGCCGATACGCTTAAAAAACCAGCACCAGGCGATACCTCAAAAAAAGCTGTGGCTGCAACTGTTGCCCCGCCTACGCTTGAAGGTGCAGACCTAACTGTTAAAAAATTAAAAACCGGCATCGCACGAACTTTTAAATATGTGACCGAATACCAGGTCAGCAAAAACGGCAAATGGGTAACGTTTGCTGTTACAGCCCCGATAAAACAAAAAGAGACTGTATCCGGTCTGTATCTATTTGATTTGGAAAAAAACTCGGTCAAACGGCTAAGCACCGGCAGAGGCAATTACCATAACATCAGTATTGATGATGCCGGGCGCCAGGTAGCTTTTACTGCCGAGAAAAATCCGGAAAAGGCATTGGTAAAACCATTTAAGCTTTATTACTACAACACTGCAAAAGATAGCGCGGAAGTTATTGCCGCTGTCGGATCTGCAGGCATACCCAATAACTGGGCGGTAAGCGGCGATGGCAAAGTAAGCTTTAGCAAAAGCGGCAATAGCCTTTTCTTTGGCACTGCACCTATCCCCAAGCCTGCCGATACCACCCTTGCTGATTTTGAGGTAGCCAAGCTGGATATCTGGAACTACAAAGATGATTACCTGCAGCCCCAGCAGCTCAAAAACCTGCAAACCGAGTTGAAGCGTAGCTATCTTGCAGTGATAAAACCTGAAGAAACGAATGCCAAAATTATTCAATTAGGTAGCAAGGCCATTCCCGAAATGTTAACTGCCGAAAATAAAGATGCCCGCTATGTTTTAGGGCTTACAGATACCGGCGCCCGCATATCAGCCCAGTGGGAAGGCAGTACCAGGCAACAAGCCATTTTAATTGATACCCGGAGCGGCAATCACAGGTTTATTAATGCCTCTTTGGGCCGTTATTATATCTCGCCACAGGGCAATTATGTGCTGTGGTTTGATCTCAAAGATCAGGCATGGTACTGTTATACCATTGCAACAGGGCAAAAAATAAACCTGAGCAAAGCAACGGGCACCAAAATGGGCGACGAGCTGAACGATGTGCCCGGCTATCCTTCAGCTTACGGTGTGGCAGGCTGGGCGGCGGGCGATAAGGCCGTATTTATTTATGACCGGTACGACATCTGGCGTTTTGACCCGGCAACAGGCGACGCGTTTAACTTCACCAAAGGCATCGGGCGCAAAAACAAACTGATCATGAGGTATGATCAAACCGATACGGAGCAAAAATTCATCCCCCTGAAAGAGCCGATGTGGCTGTTAACTCAAAACGAAGAAACCAGGCAATGGGGATATTTCAGGAAGTTTCCTGAGACTAACAATCTGCCCGAAAAAGTGACCATGGCCCCAATGAGTTATGATAACCTGCTGAAAGCTAAAAATGCCGATGCTTACATCTACACCAAGGCAAGCTATAAACAGACGCCTGATTTGTACTTTTCATCTGATCTGAAAAAAGAGCTTAAGCTAAGCAATATCAACCCGCAGCAAAGTGAATATAACTGGGGCACTGCCGAACTTGTGAGGTGGATGACACCTAAAGGCTATCAGTCGCAAGGGATCCTGTATAAGCCTGAAGACTTTGACCCGGCCAAAAAGTACCCGATGATAGTTTATTTTTATGAGAGACTTTCTGACGGGCTTTTTAACTATATAGCACCTGCTCCTACCCCTTCCCGCCTGCCTATCTCATTTTTTGTGAGCAACGGTTATCTTGTGTTCGCACCTGATATCAGCTATCAAACCGGCCATCCGGGGGCATCTGCGGTCGAGTTTGTAAATTCAGGTGTTGAGGCTTTAAAGAAAAACACATGGGTTGATGCTGCACATATTGGCTTACAGGGCCAGAGCTGGGGTGGTTACCAGGTGGCTTACCTCATTACCCAAACCAATATGTATGCCGCAGCCTGGGCAGGCGCGCCGGTAGCTAACATGACTTCGGCCTATGGAGGGATCCGTTGGGAATCGGGACTGAACAGGCAATTTCAGTACGAAAAATCACAAAGCCGCATTGGCGCCACGCTTTGGGAAAAGCCTGAGCTGTATATCGAAAACTCGCCCTTGTTCCAGTTGCCCAAAGTAAAAACACCGGTGATGATCATGAGCAATGACGCCGACGGCGCTGTGCCCTGGTACCAGGGGATTGAAATGTTTACAGCTTTACGCCGTTTAGGTAAACCTGTTTGGTTACTGCAATACAATGGCGAGGCTCATAACCTGGTACAGCGCCAAAACCGCAAAGACATTACTATACGTGAGCAGCAATTTTTCGATCACTTTTTAAAAGGCGCGCCAATGCCGGTTTGGATGGATAAGGGAGTACCTGCAGTTGATAAAGGGAAAGACTGGGGCCTGGAGCTGGAAAAATAAAAGTTTATATAGAAATTAATTTCACACAAAGTAATAGCATTAATAATCTATAGCTCTTTCAAAAAGCCCAGCAGCGCAATGGCCACACCGGCCAATACCGCCATCATTTTACGCATATTGAAACGGTGATCAGCACTCGATTCAAAGAGGATAGTGGTGGAGATATGCAGGAAGATGCCGATAACAACGCCCATGATCCTGTTAAAATAATGCTGCAGGTTACCTATGTTTCCGCTGCTTAATGCATCGCTGAAAAAATAACCTGCCGGCGCCATCACCGCGAATACCGCCACAAAAAGTATGGTTTTGTTTTTACCTTGTTTGTTAGTGAGCAACACTGTAGCCAGTGCGAAGGCCGCCGGGATATGGTGTAAGGCAATGCCGTAAACTAATTGGTCCTGGTTGCCCTGGGCAAGCGGCATTCCCTCCAAAAAAGCATGCAGGCAAAGGCTTGCCATGATACCAATTGGGAAAACTGCCAGATCATGCGGGTGTTTGTGCATGTGGCCGTGCTCAATTCCGTCCGAAAATTGTTCAAGCACAATCTGAAACAGGAAGCCGACCAATATGAATACGCCTACATAGTTATCATTACCATGATAGGCATCAGGAATCAGGTGCAAAACGGTAATACCAAACAGGTAAGCTCCGCTGAACGACAGTACCAGTTTCAGCGTTTTGTGGTTATCGCCCTTAAATAAAAACACAGAAGTACCGCCAAAAAAGGCAGCAAAAAAAAGCAGCAGAATTTTCCAATATCCCATTAAAAGGCAGGTTGTAATTTTTTAAATAATAATGAAAACAGCCATCCAACAAAGGCCCCGTATAAAGCGCCGCACAATACATCTACCGGGAAATGCACCCCCACATATACTTGTGCAAAGCAAATACTGCCTGCCCAAAGTATCGCCCAAAGCCATATCCACCTCCATTTTCTGAAAAACACAAAGCCAAGGAATATCGCCATGGCAAAATGATCGGTGGCGTGGGTTGATGGAAAACTATACCCGCTACCACAGGGCACACGGCTGATATCGGTTGCAGATACAACCGGATCACGGCAAGGGCGAAGCCGCTGAATATTGTGCTTGATAATAACTCCACTGGTGAAATCAGCAACGCCTGCCGATGCCGCCAGCAGCACTATAATGACAGCACCTGTTTTTTTATATCGCCATAAACAAAAAATAATGATGAAAATGTACAGCGGGATCCAGAATTTGGGGTTACGCAACAAGGGCATGATCCAGTCGAAAAATGAATTGGACAGGTCATGATTAATGAAATAAAATAAATGCCGGTCGAGGTTTAAAAGATAGTCGGGCATTGTTTTTTACTATAGGTGTTTGTTTGCTGTAATTTCCAAAGTTATCAAATAGCTTAAAAAATCCTTCAAATTTTAATACTTAGCAGCAGCATTATCCCGTTAAGCATAAAATAATGCGCAGGGATGACAATTGAAACCACCCTGCACCGTATTAAAAAACAACAAATTAACCGTAACCTTATATGCAAGCGTTTGCGTAAATCCTTAAAACAATATCATTTGTAGCTTATATTTTTTACTTTTACCACACCAAAAACTTCGCATTTTGACATTAATAAAATCTATTTCAGGAATACGCGGCACCATAGGCGGTGCTGTTGGCGATGGTTTAACACCGCTTGATATTGTAAAATTCACTTCGGCCTACGGATCATGGGCTGTGAAAAAATCGGGGATTAAAAAGATTGTAGTAGGCCGTGATGCCCGTTTATCGGGTGCTATGGTGAACAATCTTGTTATTGGCACGCTACAGGGTTTGGGGATTGATGTTATTGACCTCGGGTTATCAACTACGCCGACAGTTGAGGTTGCCGTTACCGGTGAGCAGGCAGCGGGTGGTATCATCCTAACCGCGAGCCACAACCCAAAACAATGGAACGCCCTTAAACTGCTCAATGCAAACGGCGAGTTTATCAGTGATGCCGATGGCAAGGAAGTGCTAACAATTGCCGAATACAGCGACTTTAATTATGCCGATGTAAACGATCTGGGTAAAGTTACTCATGATGATACCTGGCTTCAAAAACACATCGACCTTGTACTGGCCTTGCCGCTGGTTGATGTTGAGGCTATAAAGAAAGCCAACTTTAAAGTAGTAATAGATTGTGTTAACTCAACAGGCGGTATTTTTGTACCGGCCTTGCTGAAAGCTTTGGGCGTTGAAACCGTTCACGAACTGTACTGTGAGCCGGATGGCAATTTCCCGCATAATCCCGAGCCGCTTCCCGAAAACCTGATAGCTTTATCAAAAGAGGTTGTGGGTAAACGTGCCGATTTGGGTATTGCTGTTGATCCGGATGTAGACCGCCTTTGCTTTGTTTGCGAAGATGGTAACATGTTTGGCGAAGAATATACGCTGGTTGCCGTAGCCGACTATGTTTTGAAAAACAATGTGGGCAACACGGTATCTAACCTGTCATCAACCCGTGCGTTGCGCGACGTTACTGAAAAAGCAGGCGGCGAATACCATGCGGCTGCGGTTGGGGAGGTTAACGTGGTTAACAAAATGAAAGAAGTAAACGCTGTTATTGGCGGCGAAGGTAATGGCGGGGTTATTTACCCTGAGTTACATTACGGTCGTGACGCCTTAGTTGGTATCGCGTTGTTTTTAACTCATCTGGCTAAATATGGTAAATCAGTTTCAAGTTTGCGTGCGTCATATCCGGGTTATTTTATTTCAAAAAACAAGATCACTTTAACACCTGAAATGGACATAGACGCCCTTTTGGCGAAAGTTGAAGAAAAATACATCAAGCAGCCCCACTCAACAATTGATGGCCTGAAAATAGAATTTGATAAAGAATGGGTACATTTGCGGAGGTCAAACACCGAGCCCATTATCAGGATTTACTCTGAAGGCAATTCTGAAACCGTGGCAAACGGTTTGGCCAATAAGATCATCATCGATATTAAGGAGATCTTACAGCTGAAAGGTTAATTTTACTGGTATTAAAAATAGCAGGCAACCGGCGGTAAATACCGTTGGTTGCTTGCTTATATATACATTACCGGGCATGTGTTTTTGAAGTTACTGATCCATTAATTTATAATTTTTAAAAAAATGCGCGTTTATTTTGATAATGCCGCCACTACACCGCTTGATCCTGATGTGATGAAGGAGATGTATAAGGTGATGGAAAGCCAGTTTGGTAATCCGTCGTCAATACATGCCCACGGCAGGGAAGCCCGTACTTTAATTGAGCGTTCGCGGAAAACGATTGCCGGTTTACTGCACACCTCGCCCGCCGAAATCTTTTTTACGTCAAGCGGTACGGAGGCCGATAATACGGCTATCAGGTGCGGGATCATTGATCACAAAATCACCCATGCTATCACCAGCCCCACCGAGCATCACGCAGTGCTCCACACGCTGGAAGCAATGGAAAAATCGGGCATTATTAAATTGAGCCTGGTAAATATAGACAGCAAGGGTGTTATTGATTATAATCACCTGGAAGCATTATTGAAAGAAAATGAACGCAGTTTTGTTTCATTAATGCATGCCAATAACGAAATAGGCACCCTATCTGACATGGAACGCATTGGTGACCTGTGCGAAACATACAATGCCATTTATCATTGCGATACTGTGCAAACCATGGGCCACTACCAGCATGACCTGAGCAAGCTTAAAGCTCACTTTGTGGTATGTGCCGGTCATAAATTGCATGGCCCTAAGGGAGTGGGTTTCCTGCATATCAATCATAAAATCAAAATAAAACCATTTATTTACGGTGGCGCCCAGGAACGCAACATGCGCGGCGGTACCGAAAATATTTATGGTATAGTTGGTTTGGCCAAAGCGCTTGAACTTGCTTACGGCGAAATGGAACAGCACCAAAACTACATTCAGGGCTTAAAATCATACATGATGGAGCAACTGGTTGCTAACGTACCCGGTGTAAGCTTTAACGGCGAAACCGACCCCGAAAAAAGTTTGTATACAGTATTGAACGTGGCTTTCCCCGAGATGGAAATGAGCGATATGCTGCTGTTTAACCTTGATATTGCCGGTATCTCGGCTTCCGGCGGTAGTGCCTGCAGTTCGGGCAGTGATATTGGTTCGCACGTGTTAACTGCTATCGGGGCCAGCTCTTCAAGGCCATCGGTTAGGTTCTCGTTCTCAAAGTATAATACAAAAGAGGAAGTTGATTTTGTAGTAGCTAAAGTTCGCGAGCTTTGTGCTGTGAATGTATAAGTTGAAAGTACATATAATAAAAACGCCTTAAGAACTAGGTTCTTAAGGCGTTTTTATTAACCGTACAGAGTCGCTTCGAAAATCAGTTAGTTATTCTTTTGTTAAATCTTCATACAGATCTTTCCATTCAGGATTCAATTGATTGATAAGATCAACTTTCATCTGTCTATTTCCACCTTTTAGGGCCTTTTCAGCAGCAATAGCCTCTTCGATATGGGAATAGAAAATATAATACACCAATTTATTACAGTTGCATTTAGCAGTAAAGCTTTTGGGATAAGTTTTGTTCTTGTGATCCCAGATCCTGCCGATAATATCTGATGTACCCCCCGTATATAACACTGAATGCGTTTTATTTGTGACGATGTAAGTACATCCGCCGCGTTGCATAACCATTTAATAAATATATTCTTTAATATTTTGCTAACGCGAAAAAAGTATGATTTCTCTGCCAATTGGGGATTGCTTCGTGCCTCGCAATGACGTGGTGGAGAATGGCTTTGATAGTTTTTTTGTAAGTCGGGGATTACTACGTGCCTTATAATGTCGTGATTACAAGGTGTTGATTATCAAATATAATTTTCACACATCATTGCGAGTAACAGATGTCTTTTGAAGAATCTCTAAAAAGCTACAACTCCTTCCTCAACCTTGCTACCGGGATGTTCATTTGTTCGCGGTATTTGGCTACGGTACGGCGGGCTATGTTGTAGCCTGCATCTTTGAGTATTTCGGTCAATTTTTCATCAGCAAGCGGATGACGTTTATCTTCTTTGCCAATATGTTCTTCCAAAATCTTTTTAACCTCTTTATTGGATACTTCCTCACCGCTTTCAGTTTGGATGGCTTCGGAGAAGAAGGATTTTAACAGGAAGGTACCAAATTCCGTTTGTACATATTTAGAGTTGGCTACGCGCGACACTGTTGAAATATCCATGCCAATACGGTCGGCAATGTCCTTCAGGATCATTGGCTTCAGGTTTTTATCATCACCGGTAAGGAAAAACTCATACTGATACTGCATAATGGCATTCATGGTTTTAAGCAGCGTTTGCTGGCGCTGTTTAATAGCATCAATAAACCACTTGGCCGAATCAAGCTTTTGCTTTACAAATTGCACTGCTTCCTTCAGTTTTTTATCTTTTTGGGAAGCCTTGTCATAATGCTGAAACATTTCCTGGTATGAGCGGCTTACCCTAAGTTCGGGCGCGTTTTTGGAGTTGAGAGTGAGGATGAGCGTGCCATCGTTGTTAGTGATATGAAAATCTGGGATCACCTGCATTTGTTTGGTGTTGATCTCGTTTGAATCACCGGGTTTGGGATTGAGTTTTAAGATCTCATTAACCACGGCACGTAACTCAGCCGAGTTCATACTCAATGATTTTTCAAGCTTATCGTAATGTTTGCGGGTAAACTCATCCAAATAATGTTCAACAACTTGTATGGCTTTTTTTACGATCGGGTCGCTTGCGTCTTTTTTTCTAAGCTGGATCAGCAGGCATTCCTGTAAGCTGCGCGCGCCTACCCCAGGAGGGTCAAAGCCCTGGATCACCTTGAGCATCTCTTCTACTTCGTCATCCTCAGCCAATACATTTTGTGAAAATGCAAGGTCGTCAGTTAGCGACATAATGGGACGGCGCAGATAGCCGTCGTCATCCAGGCTGCCGATGATCTGCTTGCCGATCATGAAATCTTTATCACTCAGGGGAAGCAAGTCTAACTGTGCTTGCAGACTTTCAAAAAACGAACTTTGCACGGCAATAGGGATCTCTTTACGCTCATCCTCGTCATCACCATTTTGATCATAGCGTGATCCGTAATCATTTACGTTGTCTTCCTGCAGGTAGTCGTCAATATTAAATTCATCCATCTCGCCCTTTTCCTCATCGTTGTTATAATTATCTTCGTCGGGGTCGCGGTCGGGATATTGTTCTTCGGGCTCGTTTAGGTTGGTAAGGCTCAGATCTTCAAGTGCGGGGTTTTCTTCCAGTTCTTCTTTTATCCGGGTATCAAGCGAAACAGTAGGCACCTGCAGCAATTTTATAAATTGTATTTGCTGGGGCGAAAGTTTTTGTAAAAGTTTTTGTTGAAGGTTCTGTTTAAGCATAATTAAGATGTAGCCAAAAATACATCAAATTAATATCAACTAAAAATTACTTGAGGTATCTGCTTTTAAAGTTGTTAAATGTTTTAAGCATGCCAATTGTTTTAGGGCGAACAAAAAATCTATATAAATAGATAGTTTGAGTAATATTATTAACTTTAAGTAACCAAACTTTAATTTATGGCAATAGTAAAAGAGTTCAAAGAATTTGCAATGCGCGGAAACGTGGTTGACCTCGCAGTTGGTGTTATCATCGGCGCCGCTTTTGGTAAAATTGTTACCTCGCTGGTTGCAGATATTATTATGCCGCCTATTGGCATGGCAACCGGGGGTATCGATTTTAAAGATTTAAAATATGTACTTAAGCCGGCTGTTGATAAAACACCCGAAACCGCAATTAATTACGGTTTATTTATCAATAATGTAATTGATTTTTTGATCGTTGCTTTTTGTATCTTTTTAATTGTTAAGGGTATCAACTCGTTGAAGAAAAAAGAAGAAGCAGCCCCGGCAGCACCACCTGAACCAACTAAAGAAGAAGTTTTACTTACCGAAATCCGCGATTTACTGGCTAAGAAAGCTTAATGGATCATAGTTCATGGATCATAGTTTTTTTCCATAATAGCTATGATCTATGAACTATCAACAATGAACTGTCAAAAAGTTTTTGGCAACTTAGGATCAGTTAAAATAATATAGTCGGCCATGCCGGCTAATTTGCTCCAGTCGGGCTTGTCAAAACTATCATCCATGTAGGTTGCTATGTTAAGCACGCGTAATTTGGGTGCGTATTTTTTAAGTTGGGCTACCGCGCCCAGTTTTTCTTCACTGTGAAAGCCGCCGTTAAGCTGTAATACTTTAAAACCTGAGTGTTTTTTCAGGAATTTCGCTATTGACCAGCCCATCGTAGCATCCCAAAGGTTTTGCGATTGGTAAATCTGCATGCCCGGCATTGAGGCATGACCTCCCATTATTTTAGCAAATTTATCATAATAAGCTCCGGTAGCGGTATCGATAGGCAGCGGCGCAAGATAGCTTTTAGCCTGGGCATCAAGCTGCTTTAAAGCGTCAAGTCCGCCGCGTGTAACCATGTTGGTATAGCGGGTTGGGGCGTTGGCTGCTATTACCGGCAGATGATTGGATTTGGCAAGTTCAACAAGCGGTTTGTAATCCTTATAGTTAGGCCAGGTACGCGCATCTGTTACCAGATTTTTTTCGCGAATAAGCCCCGCGAGATATTCATTCAGCACCAGTTGACAGTCAGTTTGAAACATCTCCATGGAAAGCGCTGTTTTCTGCGGATATTTTTCCGAAAGCTTTTTGAACAAGCTAAACTCCAGATAGTGCGCCGTTGAATCATTATGCTCTTCGCCAAAGAAAAGCACATCAGCATTGGCCATGTCATTAACAATATCGTCGGGCGTGATGATCTTTTGTGCCGATGTGCTGTAAATTTTATAATGTGTTGCAGGTAGCTCCTGCGCTATGGTAACAGCCGATAGAAATATGAATATTGCGGAAAGGATTAATTTCATTTGCTGTTGAATTTACACTTTGTTAATGACTCAGCCCTGCTTATTCAGCGTTTTTTAACAAATGCCGTAGTTCGCGAGTGCACATTGTTGCAAAATCTGAATCTGTAACAAATAATTAATGTTTAAATTTAACTTTTTAATATGATTTGGAATGACAGCTTAGCGCTGTTATTTAGTTCAGATAATGAACAGGATTTTGAATTTAATTATTGCGCATGCAATTAGTTTTTCAAAAAAAGAGCCGCTGATTCGTGGCTGCCGGGCGGCAGCACACATGTTATTATAAATAAGAAAAATAGTGTTTGAATTATTAAATAAAATAACTACATTTGCGCTCTTGTTTTAAAAAGACGAATAGAATAAAATATAGCCATGAAAAGAACGTTTCAGCCTTCTCAAAGAAAAAGAAGAAATAAACACGGTTTCCGTGAACGCATGTCAACTGCTAACGGTAGGAGAATATTAGCAGCCAGAAGAGCTAAAGGCAGAAAAAGGTTAACTGTTTCTGACGAAGGCAGGCACAAAGCATAATTGAGGTTGCCCTACCCTATTTACAAGGGTCTGGAACCGCTTATCTGCTTTATCCTTCGGTTCAAAAATGGCAACTATGTATACTTTTAAAAAAGAAGAACGGTTATGTAACAAGAGGCTTATTGACAAGCTTTTTCATAACGGTTCTTCTTTTTTATGTTATCCCTTCCGGGTATCCTGGCTTGTCAATTCCGAGCCGCAGCCCTATCCTGCGCAAATTCTTTTTTCCGTTCCCAAAAAGCGTTATAAGCACGCTGTCGACCGTAATTTGGTAAAACGCCTGATGCGCGAAGCGTACAGGCTCCACAAACAGCAGCATCTTTATCATATTCTGCAGCAAGCGGATAAAAAGATAATTGTTTCGGTAGGCTATGTAGGCAAAGAAATTGAGCCATACCCTTTCATCGAAAAAAAAATGCTGAGGATGCTTGCCCAACTTTCCGGTGAGTTAACTGCTGCAATACCAGTCACGGCTAATTAACATGAATGGGCTTATGGAAACAATCGCCAGGTTTTTAAAGGCAATAGTTGGGGGAGTTTTCATCATCCTGATCAAATTTTACCAATATTTTATATCGCCGCTTTCGGCTGCATCATGCCGGTATACACCCACCTGCTCGCAGTACGGTGTTGAAGCCATCAGGAAGCATGGTGCTTTTAAAGGCGGTTGGTTAACCATAAAGCGCATTGCCAGTTGTAATCCCTGGGGTGGTCATGGGCATGATCCGGTACCATAAATTTATAATATGAGTCTTATACTTCAAATAGAAACAGCAACAACATCCTGCTCGGTAGCACTTGCCCGAGATGGCAAGGTTTTGGACTTTAAGCAAATAAACGTCCGTAATATCCATGCTGAAGTTATTACTTTATATATCAATGAATTACTAAATAATTTGGGAGTAAGTTATAACGAGCTTGACGCTATTGCTGTGAGCAGTGGTCCGGGGTCATACACCGGTTTACGGATAGGCGTATCTACCGCCAAAGGATTGTGCTTCGCCCTTGATAAGCCTTTGATAGCAATTGAAACACTTGAGGCTATGGCTCATGGCGTTATTAACGCCCCGGGGTTTGCTGCTGATGGTAATATGCTGTTATGCCCTATGATAGATGCCCGCCGAATGGAGGTTTACACCGCATTATTTGATGCAGCCGGCAACAGAGTGCGTGAAACAGCTGCTGATATTATAGAAGGAAACAGCTTTGCCAACTATTTGAAAGACCATCAGATCCTGTTTTTTGGTGATGGTGCCGAAAAATGCAAAGGTGTTTTAAGTGAAAGCCCAAATGCCTCGTTTTTGGATGATTTTGTAAACTCAGCAACATATCTTACCCAAAAAGCAGCTCAAAAATTTGCTGATGGCGCATTTGAAGATGTAGCTTATTACGAGCCTTACTACCTTAAAGATTTTATAGCCGGAAAAAAAGCGCTTTAATTATTAGTTTTAAAAATGCGGCCAAACAAACGGCCCAAAAATCCTTTTTCGCCCATTGGGATATAGCTGGAGTTCATGGGGTGTTCAATTACCCGTCCAAATTTAAGTGAAAAGCCCAAGAAGATATCCGCCCCGCTATAGTTCCCCACTCTATTTATTTGATTGGTATTATTTAAAGCGGCGAAGGTAAGGCGGCCTGTATTTAGTAAGCGTTCGGAGCCTATAAAAAATTCGACATTAGGGGATTTTACCATAATTTGTGCGCCCAGATTAAATAATTTATAATCGTCATAAGTGGCCGTTAAGGTAGCTATCAAATTGTTTTTTTGTACCGAGTTAACCATTGCACCGGTAAAACCGGAAAAGAACATTTCTTTTTGGGCTACAACCGTGGGAAAGTACCTAAATGTTTTTTCATCATCAAGCCAATAGCTTTTGGATACGCTCAATTCGGCTTTGGCATTGGTTTTTGTATTAAATGAGGTAACTACTCCGTTGGCTCTGAACAAGTCATATACAGCATTATATATATTCTCATCACGATGCTGAGATGTAATATCTGTTATATTTATTGTGTTATTAAAATCAGTAATGGTTGAGCGCTTGTTCCAGTGAATAAAGCCAAGGTCTTTTATATTTCCTTGTATCAGGATCCCATCCTCTGTTCGGTAAGTTGCCCCCATTGATATCGATGCGCCGGGGTTACGAAACGTTGGTAAAAAGTCACGCCCGTCCAGTCTGCCCGGCACATAGCTCCTGTAATACCGCCCCCTCATATAAACATCTGCATTGTCATTGTCAGGATTTGCCGCGTCCCGGTTAATTTGCAGGCTCGATTCCTCCACATCTATTTTGTTATACTGAACACCAGACAGGTAGCTCAGCTTAAAACCTAACGACAGTTGTTTATTAACCTGCTCCCGGTAAATATAACTTAACTGGTCGTACATCTGCACCCTATAATGATTGTTGAATATATTATCATAATTATCACGCGCAAAATTTGACGGTCCATCAAGAAAAGCTATCGATTCATCGGTGACCAGGCCTTTACTTTCTACTTTAGTTTGGGCCGAAAAGCCCATTTCAACATTACCGTTTAAGCTGGTGAAAAACTTGAGCATTACCGCATAGGCATTGGCATTGGCATTAAAATGATTTAAAGCATTTTGGCCAATCCGCAGTGATGAGGTATTATAATACGAAGGGCTTGCAAATGCACGGCTTTTTAGCGGCCGTTGTACATCCCCCGTTATATAAAAATTAGCATCGAAATTAGGGATAAAAAAATTGAATGCTACCCCCCGGCTCGAATCAGGGATAAAGGCTCTTTGTGAAGGATTTTCAAATGAATCGTAAAGCGTGCCGGTATTATACTGCGAAAACTGTTGAGCCGATACGGATAAAGAATAAAAGATAAAGAAAAGAATAGTAAAGAAAATCTTATTCATAATTGGCTCACATATCTTGCCCCCGAATTTTCTTAAAGAAAAGAACTCAAGGCTGATTGTCTGTAAATTTTTTACAAATTGCTTTTTGTAATGTTTTACGAAATTGCGCGGGTATTGTTGTGTAAACGTAAACAAATTTATTTTTTTACTGCACTTGTATCCGGCACATTCAGGCGCATGCAAAAATTGGTATAAAAGTTTTTGTCGGATGCGGTGAGCTGGAAGGCTGCACCATAGTAATTTTTCCAACCGGGGTCGCTGTTTTCAAAAGCATCGTAAAAAGACCTTTTTAAATCGCGTTTTAATACAGGCTGCATGTTTTTAAAGTTAATAAAGAAGGCCACATTGCTCCTTTCGGCCAGCAAATTATCAAACTGGGTATACTGATCGGTTTTGCCTATGAATTTGCGATTGAAGTAAGTGTCGTTATAGCTTTCCAACTCGGATATCGACGTGGCAAGTATGAGATAATTATCAATGATCATAAAGTAAGGTTTTCGGAAAATGCTGAAAGCATCGCCCAATAAAAAGAACGGCAGTTTTTCATAATTAAACTGGCCTACTTTATCAGTAACCATATTACTGATGTTCATCATCACCGGAAAAAGCTTTGAGCCATCTTTAACAGAAATGATGGCAAATTTTTCAAAGTATCGCGTTGTTACAATCGCGAACTCGTTACCAAGCAGCTTTTCAAACTCAGGTTTTACAAACAGCCCTGCTTCTGATTTTACCTTGTTCAAAAGTTCATTCTTTTCCCTGCCCACTCCCGCTTTATCGTGCCATTGTGAAAGGTCGGCCTCAAACTTTTTAGGATCTGAAACGGCGAAACTTGTGCTGTAGGCAGTTGTAGCCGGGAAGATATCTTTTAAATGATTCTCGACAGGTTGCTGGGCCGAAAAAATGTTTAAATAACTGGTTGCATTATTTCGTTTAGTAGTAAACCCGTTAAACATCAAAGCATCGCTTTTATAATTCAAGTTCAATGCCGCATAGGCCGGCAGCATTCTAAAGCTCTTAAAAAGATCGGTAGTTTTATTAAGGAACAGTTGATCAAAAAACGGATTAAGCTGGTTGTAATTAATATAAAGATTGGCAAGTGAATTGGCATTTTGCTGCTCAGGCAACGGTACAAAGCCATTATGGCCTTTATCCTGCTGGTAGATGGCGCTATGATCAACCAAATCTTTTGAAAAACTGCCCGAAAATATATTGTCGCCGGTTTTAATGAGGTAAAAATGTTTGTCGAGCGGCTTGACATATATATTATAACCCTGGCTTGCCGCTATCTGCATAGGCGCTATTTGTAAAGCGTTTTTGGCACTGCCTGTTAAATGATTAAACATAGTTGCTGAAAAAGCTTTTGATGCCGAAGTAGTTACAAGCAAATCTATATTATCATTATTTGTAGGATGAAGGGAAACGAAAATGTTTTGGCCTGCAAAAAACTGATCAAGCTGCGGAGAGGCAATGAGCAACTTACGTAAGGTATCAAGTTCATGTAATTTGGCGGGGCCAACAAAAGTGCTTAAGAGCTGGTTGCCGGCAAAAATATCATAAAATCCCTTTTCATTACCAAACTCAAATACTGCCACCGCATTATCAGGAATAGCACGCATAACCTGCCCGGTACGCACTCCCGGGGGACTTAAATTTTTAAAATATAACACCGTTATCAGCACGGTAGCTATAATCAAAAATATAGTGGTTACTATCAGTCGTTTCATAGCAGGGGGCGTGCAGCAAATATAGAATTTTACCCCACGGCGTTAAAGTAATACTTTCAATTGGTTAACTTAGCTTTTTATATCGCATGAACAAACAAATAATTATTACCGCTTCGTTTTTAGGTATGCTGGCCGTTATAACCGGCGCTTTTGGAGCCCACGGTTTAAAAGCATTGCTTGCTCCGGCCCAGCTTGAGGTTTGGCATACTGCTGTACAATACAACTTTTATCATGTATTTGCCCTGCTTTTTTTAGCGGTTTTTGCGCGCGAAAAGAGCGGGGGCTTAATATCAGCAGCTTACTACCTGTTCACTTTCGGCATTATATTCTTTTCAGGTTCGCTGTACCTGTTGTCATGTCGCGATCTGCTTGGCTGGAACTGGCTTATAGCCATGGGGCCAATTACACCCATTGGTGGTTTATTGTTTATTTTGGGCTGGTTGATGCTGGCATTAGCTGCTATCCGCAACAAATAATAAACGATGTTAGAGTTTGCCGAAATTGAACATACCGACCGCGAAACACTTTTTGCCGAAGTGATTTTGCCATTGGCTATTTCAAAAAACTACACCTACCGGGTTCCTTATGAGCAAAACGATGCTATTGCTATTGGCAAAAGAGTGGTGGTACAGTTCGGCAAAAGCAAGCTTTATACAGCTATTGTTAAAGAGATAGGTAAACTGGCGCCCGAAAAGTACGAAGCAAAATATATCATCGAGATCCTGGATGACCGCCCGGTTGTAACCCTTAAACAGCTCGAATTTTGGCAGTGGCTGGCAGATTACTATATGTGCAACATAGGCGAAGTTATGAACGCCGCGCTGCCATCGGCACTGAAACTGGCCAGCGAAACCCGCATCATGCTTAACCGGGAATATGAGATAGATAAAACCACGCTTCATGATAAAGAGTTTTTAATTGTTGAAGCCCTCGAAATTCAGCCGGAGCTTACTATAAGCGATATTACCAAGCTTTTGGGGCAGAAAACTGTAATGCCGATATTGAAGCTGATGTTTGAAAAAAACATCATCAACATATCCGAAGAGGTAAACGAACGTTATAAGCCCCGCAAACGCACTTTTATTACGCTTAACCCGGTTTATAACAATCAGGATAATCTGAGGGAGTTATTCCCGATATTGGAAAAGCGCGCGCCTAAACAGGCCGATGCCCTATTAGCTTACATCAAGCTTTCCCGTCATCAAAAAAACATCACCAAAAACGAACTTATTGAAGAAAGCGGTGCAGGTGAATCAAGCATTAAATCGCTCATTGAAAAAGAGATCTTCTTTTCGGAGGACAGGAGCGTTAGCCGTCTGCATTTTGAGGAAGAAGGAGAAGAAGGCAATAACTTTGAATTAAGCGAACAACAAACGGAGGTACTTCAAAGTATCCGCGGGCAGTTTAAAGAAAAAGATGTAACGCTGTTGCATGGCGTAACCTCATCAGGCAAAACACAATTATATGTAAGGCTGATAGAAGAGATAGTTCGTAGCGGAAGGCAGGTACTTTACCTGCTGCCCGAAATTGCACTTACAACACATATTATTGAAAGGCTACGGATGTATTTTGGTGCTGATATCGGCGTTTATCATTCGCGCTTTAATGACAATGAGCGGGTAGAGGTTTGGCAGAAAGTTTTAAGCGGAGAGTATAAGATTGTGCTCGGCGCGCGGTCATCCGTGTTTTTACCTTTTGCCGATCTGGGATTGATCATTGTTGATGAGGAACACGAAACATCATACAAGCAATTTGATCCGGCGCCGCGTTACAACGCACGCGACGCCTCGATTTTTTTGGCTAACATGCACCAGGGTAAAGTGCTTTTGGGTTCGGCCACGCCATCTTTTGAAAGCTACTATAACGCCCGCACTCATAAATACGGCTTTGCAGAGCTTACCGAACGCTTTGGCGGCGTTGAGCTGCCCGATGTGCAGGTGGTGAGCATCGCTCATGAAACCAAACAAAAAACTATCCAGTCGCACTTTACCAGCGTGCTGATGGAGGGCATCAAACAGGCGCTTGAAAATAAAGAACAGGTAATTTTATTCCAAAACCGCCGTGGATATGCCCCCATCCTGATGTGCAAAGTATGTGCTTATACACCCAAATGTATCAATTGCGATGTAAGCCTTACCTATCATAAAAGCAGCGGCAAGCTGCATTGCCATTACTGCGGTTACAAGGAAGATACGCCATCCATATGCCCCGCCTGCGGCTCCACCCACCTGGAATATAAAGGCTTCGGTACCGAAAAAATTGAAGATGAACTGAGTGTTTTATTGCCCGAAGCCCGGATTGCCCGGATGGACCTTGATACTACACGGTCACGAAATTCCCTGCAAACTATCCTCAACGATCTGGAAGAGAAAAGGATAGATATATTGGTTGGCACCCAGATGGTGGCCAAAGGGCTTGATTTTTCAGATGTGACACTGATTGGTATTATTAATGCTGATAGCCTGCTGAAATTCCCTGACTATAGGGCAAATGAGCGTGGGTTTCAATTGCTTGCACAGGTAAGCGGCAGGGCCGGCCGCCGGGGCAAGCAGGGCAAAGTAATTGTGCAAACCTATGATATTTATCACCGGGTGTTAAAGCAGGTGATTGATAACAACTACGCCGATCTTTATTTTACCGAGATGGAAGAGCGGAAAAGCTTTAAATACCCTCCCTTCTACCGGATCATCAACCTCGATATCAAGCATAAAAATCCCGATGTGCTCCATAACCAGGCCGAATATCTCGGCGCGCGTCTCCGGGAGCATTTCGGCGAGCGGGTGATTGGCCCGGAGCAGCCGCTCATCAGCAGGATCCGCAATTATTACATTAAAAGCATTATGCTCAAATTTGAGAAGGATGGGATCTCTATTATAAAGGCAAAAACTGTTTTAAGGGACGTGATCACTGAGTATTATACAACCAAACTTAGCACGGGCAGTATTGTACAGCCCGATGTTGATCCGTATTAATACAATCTTGAGTCGCGCCGGGCGGGAATTTTCTGATTAACAAATTCTGTATCTTAGTTAAATGCATATTGAACGCTTTACGCCCGGCGAAATACTAAAGCCTTTTATACGGCAATACGTTTTTATCGAGACTGCAAATGATCTGGTTAATCGTATTTTGCCCGATACATCGCTGGTAATGGCGTTCAGGTACGGTGGTAAGATCAGCGATATTACCCAGACGCATAGCAGTAAACTTCCCTCCTCTTTGATCACCGGCTTAAAAAAATCGCCGAGGCTAATTAATTACGCACCAGGCACAGGCAATATGCTGGTATTATTTAAAGCAGCCGGAGCGGCAGCGTTTTTCAAAAATCCACTTCATGAATTGTTTGAGGCAAGTGTTCCGCTTGATAATTTTATTGCACCGGATGAATTAGCGTTAATTGAAGAACAACTGGCAGAAGCACCCAATAATCAGCAAAGGGTAATCATCACCGAACAATTCCTGCTTAAACATATTGAGAACCACAAACAGGACCAGCTGATCATATCTGCCCTGCAAAAGATCCGCTTATCAAAAGGCATGATCAAAATTAAGGACCTTGCCGATACTCATTATATAAGCCAGGATGCGCTTGAAAAACGCTTCAGGCGAGTGGTTGGTACTTCGCCAAAGCAGTTTTCCAATATTATCAAGATCAGGTCGATACTTAATAGTAAACCTAAAAACGGTTCGCTCAGCCAGGTAGCTTTAGAAGCGGGGTACTTTGACCAGCCACATTTCAATAAAGAATTTAAACTGTTTACAGGATTAAGCCCTACCGAGTTCTTTAAAATACCGCAAGCCTGGTAAATCAATGATTTTTTACAAGCATTGAGTTTTCATTGTCCCGATTTTTGAAGAAAAAACAAGGATTATCATGAAACAGATATTTATAGATCAGTTTATTGTTCCCGCAACAGCTCAACAGGAATTTAAAGAACGAATGAAAATCAACAGGGACTTTATTAAAAAACTTGAGGGCTTTATTGAAGACAGGGCTTTTGAACGTTATGACGAACAAGGCAACCTCATTTGCATTACAACCGCCATTTGGCAAAACGAAGATGTTTTACAAAAAGCTAAAGAGGCCGTTCAGCAACTATATCAGCAACATGGTTTTGATATGAAGGCAATGCTGCAAAGATTAAATATCAAGATGGAAAGAAATACTTACCAGGAGATCATTGAATAAGAGCTCCATCTGATTATAATCAACACATCCACGTCCTGAGTTTAAATAATAAAAACAGGCAAATATCACTCAACCTTAATTTTGCCGGATAAGCCCGTTTTGTAATTTAATTTCTGATAGATTTGTGTACGATTATAGTACTATATGACATTAACCAACTCCGATTTTAAAATAGATGTTACCTCCGAAATTGGCACACTGCGTTCACTGCTTATTCACAGCCCGGATAGCGGCCTGGGCAAGGTTGTGCCTTCAAAGGCGCAGGACTGGCTTTTTGAGGATATAATCCACCTGGATACGGTACGCAGGAATGAATATGATTACTACGTAAAGCTGTTGCTCTATTTTCTTGATCCGGATAAAATAAAAGGCAAGCTGCATCAAATTGATGATGAAGCTACCCGCCGTTCGTTTTTTAAACCTGATAATGCAGGCTTCCATTCATCAGATAAAGTTATCGAGATCCAAACCCTGCTGGCCGATATTTTACAGCAGCCTGATATCCGTAAAAAACTGGTAGCTGCTGTATGCGCGGTTGAAAGCTGCAATTACCGTTTACAACAGCAACTTACCGATACCGACCCGGTTGAGCTGGCCAAGATCTTTATTTCGGGCTCGTTAACAACCGAAGAAATGATCTTTGCCCCTATCCCCAATCTTATTTTTTCGAGGGATTTGGGTATAGCGGTTAATAATCATATGCTGCTCAACAAGCCGGCAAAGAAAGCCCGTTTCCGCGAAACTTTGCTGATGCGTTACATATTTTTCAATCATCCGCTGTTTGAAGCTTATCGCGATAATATTTTGGAGATTCCTGAAACCGCGCAGCATTTTTTACGCCCGGGCGAAGACGCGGAAGGCCGCACAACTTTAGAAGGCGGCGATGTGATGATGGTAAGTCCTGATCATTTAGTGATCGGCTGCAGCGAGCGGACATCTGTCAGCGGTGCCAATGAAGCTATCAGGCTGTTGTTTGAACACGATGTTGTGAAGAAGGTAACCATCGTAAAAATTCCAAACAAGCGTGATTATATGCATATCGATACTGTTTTTACACAGGTAAAGCGCGATACCTGGGTACTACTCCGCTCGCTTGCGGTGGCCGAAGCCCCTATTGAGGAGCGGGAGCCGATATCATGGTTTGCTGATAAAAAACAAAAAGAACGGGCGGAAATTGTTCAGTTTGAAAAAGATGAAAAACCAAGGCTATTTGGTTGTATTGAGGACCTGCTTTCCGACATCAGCGAGAACGATCTCAAAAGCGGTGTAAAAACAAAGTTTATTTACTCGGGCAACAACACCTTTCCCTTTGATGCCCGTGAACAATGGACAGACTCCTGCAACCTGCTTGCACTAAAAGAAGGCGTTGTTGTTGGATATGATCGGAATGATAAAACTGTAGAGGCTTTTAAAGAAGGTGGCTTTAATGTGATCCGGGTAGCCGAATTGCTTCAAAAATTTGAGAATAATGAACTTGACCCGCAAAGTTTAACCGATACGCTGATATTAATGCCTTCAGCCGAGCTTTCCCGTGCCCGCGGTGGTTTCCATTGCATGAGCATGCCGGTATTCAGGGACGCTGTAATTTAATTTATCATTGAGTCATTGGGCATTAAGTCATTGCTTCGCATGATTTAAAAAAAATGACTCAATGACCTAATGAAATAATGACAAAAACCATGAGTCAATCAACATCACATATATTAATGATCCGCCCGGTTAATTTCGGGTTTAACGAGGAAACCGCTGCAAGCAATGCTTTCCAAAACCCTGATGCCGAAAAAAATGGCGTACAGGAAAAAGCCTTGAGTGAGTTTAATAGTATGGTTAACATTTTGCGCCATAATGGTGTAGATGTTACCGTTGTAGATGACACCCCACAGCCCTATACGCCCGATTCGATATTTCCTAACAACTGGGTATCTTTTCACAATGATGGCGGCGTTTTCCTTTACCCCATGCAGGCCGAAAACCGCCGGCTTGAACGCAGGGAAGATATCATAACTGACCTGGAGGATAAATTTAAAGTAGCCCATGTAATTGACCTAAGCCGTTTTGAGCATGACCACCGCTTTTTGGAAGGTACCGGCAGCATGGTGCTTGACAGGGACAATAAGATAGCATACGCCTGTTTGTCTCCCCGAACAGATAAAGATGTGCTTAATTATTTCTGTGAGCAATCGGGTTATCAGCCCATTAGTTTTGAAGCTGTAGATGAAAAAGGCAAAGCTATATATCACACCAATGTGCTGATGTGCATCGGCAGCCGGTTCGCGGTGATCTGTTTGGATAGTATCCCTAACCCGCACGAAAGGATAACGGTTATCGAATCGTTAAAATCATCGCACAAAGAAATTATTGAAATCACTTTTGAGCAGATGAACCAGTTTGCGGGCAATATGCTGGAGGTGAAGAACAAAGCCGGTGATACTTTGATCGTGATGTCGCAAAATGCTTTCGGCGTTTTGACTGAAGCGCAGCGTTCCGCTTTACAACAGTATGGAAAGCTGGTTTATACTGATATCAATACCATTGAAACTAATGGCGGCGGCAGCGCGAGGTGCATGATGGCTGAGGTGCATTTACCGGCTATTTAAATTCATCTGTTAACAGCGTACAACGCTATCAGATACTTGAAGAGGAAAACAATCACAGCTATAACTGCGAGTAATAACAATTGCTTCACTAAATATTTAGGCATGGCTAAATCACGATTAAGATGTAAAGAGGACAATTTAATTATTACAATGCAATTTACAGCCTCTGCACATTTTTCACAAAAATTGTGTCTTTATTGTATAACAGCAACTTACGACAATAGCTTATCTTTAAACATACGTTATTAATTATGATTTTTTTCTAACGAACAAGCCCCTTTATTAGGGGCTTATTCGTTAAGTATCCAATTAAACAGCTATTTAAGTTTATTCTGTAATGAAATAGAGGTAAGCCTGTTTTTGCTTCATTTTTGAGCGTACGCGTTTAAAACTATCTTCAATGTCTTTACGCTCGTCTTTTTCGGTCACTTCCATAAAGGCTTCCTGGTAATAACCTAAGGATTTATTCCAGTCCTTTTGCTTTTCATAAAATAAACCAAGCAGCTCAAAGGTGCGGGCCTTGTTCACTCCCGGTGTGGTTAAAGCCTGGGCCGAAATGGTTGAAACCAGCTTATCCATTCCCAGGAATACTACCAGGTCAAGATAATGGGTATAATTATCCGGAAAAGATGGCTCCAGCTCCATACAGGTTTTAAAATGATAACCTGCGGTTTGGTAATCCTGGATCTTGTAATAGTAGATCATCCCCAACTGGTAATGTGCCCTTGCAAAAAATGGCTCATCTGTAATGATCTGGTTTAATATGTTTAAGCCCTTAGGTGTCTCTCCGAACGATAGTTCATCAACAGCCTGGAGGTACTTTTCTTCTATTGAATAATAATTGTCCATATAAAATTTCAAATTCAGTTAAGCTTACGTTTATGTAAGGCTTAATGTTATACTAATGTGGTAAATGCAGGATCGGTTCGGGTGCTTCAAAAGCACTACACCGGAGTAGAGAAGAGAATTATCGACACAAAACCCTTCTGCTGTGACACCATGGGCCACATTATTGTTGAGCAGATTGATTTATTAAACAGCATCGGTTTGTACTTTATGAATACAAACTTACAATTATTGAACGAGAAAAGCAAGAGAGGAAGTGTTCATGCACAGCCCAATACCCTGTGCATGAGGTTTATTGACTTTATATGACTTGAAAAAGCAATGTGAAAAAATAGCAGCCTAAAATCAAGCTGCTATTGCGTTTTGTTTAACTGCCTCAATCAGGAAGTTGTTTTTTAATTCTTTTTCAGAGATCATGACGCTGAAATCATCAAACTTAACGCCGTGTTCAAGCGGGTAAAGTACATAGCCGCGTTTAAGGGCATCATATGCGCCAAGTTCAAATATTTCGTCGTGCTTTTTGCCTTTTATTTTAGCACCGCTTACTAACTGGTAAGCGTCGGATATGGTTTCAAAATTATTATTTTTCATAGTACGGGTAGCTGTACAATTACTTTGCCAATTTTTATGCAAACCAGTCGAACAAGTCGCTTTGTTTTAAAGAAGCTTTGCTCGCGCCAGATAAGTCGTTAATAATCAACCCCTCGCCCATTTGTATTATTCGTGTACCATAATTAAAAGCGTCCCTTAAATTATGCGTGATGAATACAGCCGTCAGGTTAAAATCACGGATCAGTGTATCAGCCGTCCGCATTACTACATCGGCCGAACGTGGGTCGAGGGCTGCCGTGGGTTCATCGAGCAGTAAAACCTTGCAACTGTCCATTACGCTCATCAACAGGGTAAGCGCCTGCCGTTGTCCTCCGGATAAGGTACCCATCGGCTGGTCTATCTTATCCTGCAAGCCCATACTAAGGCCGGCTACTTTTTCCTGCACCTGTTTTTTAAAAAAATCGTTTACCCCAACGGATAAACCTTTTCTTTTTGTGCGGAGCGAAGCCAACCGAAAATTATCTAAAATACTAAGATCTGGCGCAGTACCACTCAAAGGGTTTTGGAATACCCTCGCGATCCATTGACTGCGTTTATAATCAGGCAGTTTGGTTACATCGACGCCATCAATGCTTATTGCACCCTTATCAGGCAATACACTGCCGGCAATTAAATTAAGCAAGGTGGTTTTGCCTGAGCCATTCGAACCAACGATCACCAAAAACTCACCGCTTTGTATCTCCAGCATAACGCCATTAACCGCGTTTACCTGGTTAGCCTTACCTTTATTAAATATCTTATGTATGTCGGTTATCGTTATCATGATGATCTTAATAAAGATAAACGCGGCAGGCTTACAATTACCAGCACAAAACCGGCAGTTACTATTTTAAGTAATTTAGGATCGACACCTACCGAAAGGGTAACCGCCAATACCAGCTGAAATATCACCGCCCCTGCTAATACCAATACCAGGCTTAACCATACCGAGGTAAGTTTAAACCAATTGATCAATGTTTCGGCTATGATCACCGATCCTAACCCTACTATTACAATTCCAATGCCCATGCTGATATCTGCAAAACCCTGGAACTGGGCTACCAGGTAACCGCTCAAAGCCGTGAGCGCGTTGGCCAAAGCCAGCCCGGTGATTTTCATCCTGTCGGTATTTACACCTAACGAACGAATCATTGATTCACTGTTACCTGTAGCCCGCATGGCTATACCAAAATCGGTTTTGAGCAGGTAGCCGATCAAAAAAGTGATCACGATAACAAAAATGGCCAGGATCCAGAATGTATTTTGATTGGGATCGCCCACAATATTTACTATAGTAAATAACGAAGGCAAATTGATAAGCGGTAAATTCGACCGGCCTAAAACAGTAAGGTTAACCGAGTAAAGTGCTGTCATGACCAGGATGCCGGCCAGCAGTGCATTAATCTTTAATTTGGTATGGATAATACCGGTAAGCGCGCCCGCTGTTCCTCCTGCCAAAATAACGGCAGGTAAAATAACATAGGTGGGCTGATGATTGGTCAACAATACAGCAGTTACCACACCACCAAGCGTATAAGTGCCATCGGTAGTGATATCCGGAATATTAAAGATCTTCATGGATATATAGATCCCCAGCGCTATGGCCGAAAAGCATAGGCCTTGCAGTAAAGCGGTAAGGTAAAAATCCATTTATTTTACAGGCTCAAAATTTGGCGGAATGGTAATATTGTATTTTTTAGCAGCAGCCGGGTTATATACCCTCTTTCTGATCTTTACCATTTCAGGCTGCAGGCCATCGGTTTTATGGGTTTTAAGAAATTGGGCTGCCTGCTCCCCTGCCTGGTATCCCCATTGATAAATATCAGCCCCAAAAGCAGCTACGGCGCCTCGTTGCACTAAGCCTGCTTCGCTTGTAAAAATCGGGATGTTTTTTTGATTACAGTTTTTCAGGATGGTTTCAAAAGATGCAAAAACGGTATTATCCGGATTAGCAAAAAAGGCGTCGATGTTTTTACTTAGCAGCGACTGCGTAACCAACTGCGCATCGGCAGATGTATTTAACGGAAGCGCTACAATATCAACATTCAAGCCCGCGGCCAATGTTTTAATACGGGTTAAGGCATCTGCCGATTGCGGTTCCGACTGGTTATAGATCATCCCGATAACCAGCTTCGCGCCTTTGGGCTTAAGCAGCTTGGGGATGATACTGAACGAAGTATCAATATAATTAAGATCCTCTACCGCGCCAAAAAGGTTGGCAGGAGCTTTACCGTTGGCATCAACAACCTTCATACGTTCGGCAGTTGGCGATACCATAGCAAAAACCGGGATATATTTTGTTTTTTGAAGCGCCGTTACGGTTGACAGCGTTGTACACGTTGCCAGCAGGTTAACACTATCAGTAACAAAGTGGTTAACTATCTGTGTAAGCGTTGGGATATCGCCCTGGGCATTGCTGTACTCAATCTGCACGGTTTTCTTTTCTTCGCTGAAACCATTTTTGCTCAGGGCATCTGTAAAACCTTTACGGGCCTGAGATATGGTGGCATCTTCAAAAGCATCAACAAAACCAACTACAGGCACCTGCATTGATTTGGTTTTGGGTTTACAGGATACAAAAAAAACAAGTAATATGGCTACCGGCAGATATTTGATAAACTTCA
Organism: Mucilaginibacter sp. R-33; assembly: GCF_049949235.1. NCBI lineage: Bacteria > Pseudomonadati > Bacteroidota > Sphingobacteriia > Sphingobacteriales > Sphingobacteriaceae > Mucilaginibacter > Mucilaginibacter sp. R-33. Next base: position 1,256,833 of record NZ_CP188089.1, on the reverse strand, counting down.
TTTTACTAAATTAACTTTTTAGCAGTAAAGCTGAAAGTACAAAGGCAAAAGCCGAAAATTGTTTTACAATAGGATTATCATTATACGAAAGCTTACAGCGGAACGCACAAAGCCAAAAGCCAACGATCCGATTACCAAGTCGTTTAATTATATATAATACTTGATAGCATGTATATTATTGACTGCATTACCTTTCCAGGCAATTGGCCTAACAACTATTCAAACCCAATGTGATAAAAACACATAAGTTTAAAGCAGCTCTTTAAGCTCGGCAAAGTTACTGATGGTTGCTACCATGCCATCGGGTACAACGCCAAAACCATAATTTGCAAAAATAAAAGGTACACCGGCTTGCTTGGCGGCATTATAATCACCCATGGTATCACCTACGTAAACCGGGGCTTTCAATTGGTGATCGTTAACCACATCTTTGATATTATCGGCCTTAGGGTTTCCTTTTGTGCCAAAGCACTGGTGTCCAAGAAAATGACCATGCAATTGGTTCAGATCCAAAAACAGTTCGATGTAACCATTTTGGCAATTGCTTACAATATAAAGCTTATAGTTTGCGGCAAGATATTTAAGCGTTTCTTCTAACCCGGGGTACAGCTCCCCTCCTTTGGTATGTAATATTTCCAGCTCACTTACAGCACAAAGTGATTGTACTTCTTTACGTTGCTCTGCATTAAGCTCAGGGAATAATTTATCAAAAATGGCGTCATAGGTCATCCCTGTGATCGAACGCACACGTTCCTGCGTCATTTCCTCTTTAATATATTCTACCTTACTGATAGCCGCCTGCCATGCAAGGGCCACATTAGCGGTACTATCCCAAAGGGTACCATCAAGATCAAAAATTATGCTGTCGTATTTGTTTTTAAGCGAGTTATTCATATCGCCGGCAAAAATAAGTTTTTTTACCCCTGCCGGCTATCACATTGATGTTAATTTATAAAGGAAAATGGTCATTGCGCAGCAATTACCATTTTCAAATTATTGAAAGTATCGGCAATATAAACTTTTCCTGCGTCAACAGCCAGCCCGTAAGGAACCGAAAAGCTTGCTTTGGAACTCTTTCCATCTGCCAGGTCCCGAAAAGACCGTACCTGCAATTGCCGAAACATTATCGAATGCATCAACACCCGTTATGAAGCGACCACAAGGTAAAAGGTTTTAATTTTTTTTAAAGAAATATCAACGTTATATCAAATTTTCTTTCTACATTTAACTATTCACCTGTGTCTATTAAAAATTGCGTAAAACTACGTACGCAAAACGGTGAAATCCCTGATTACTTTTTATATAGCGTTGGTTATTTTTGGAGCATAATATGTTTCTGAACATCCGGAGGCATCTTTTAAAACTTATACCTTGCTTATGAAATTATTTTACCATTTTCTTGTTTTGGTTGCAGCATCTCTAATTTTGGTAGCTTGTGCCAATATGTTTGCCTCAACACCCGAAAAAAAATTCGACAAACCTGCGCAACGCAGCGGCATCTACTTAGGCAAAGATTCATTGTATAATTCAGAAATAAACACCCGGCTCACATTCTCGGATTCTTATTACTATGATGTTTTAAACCGATATGCGATCGGCAGCCACCAGGCCTGGCACAAAATCAATAACAATTTATTTTTTGCTGCAAATTACCTGGGCCTTAACCCAATCGAAAAGTAATTTAGTTTAATAGTTAGTTAATTAGTTAGAAACAGTTGTAAACAGTCGCCGCAAAACGCTCCGACTGTTTTTTTTATGATCAGAATTTGGGAAATGAGCCCAGGCCAAAAAATATCGCGAATAAAGGAATAGCCAGCAAAAAGTATGCTTTTGCCAATTGCTTGTCATCGGCATTCCCTACTACAAATACATTATATAGATCGGCTTTCAGTGATTTAAGTTTCGCTTTCATGATAATAGATTTTAAGTGATTATAAATAGCTTAATTTCAAATACTTATTTAATTTATATAAATCAAGCTTGTTATTATTATGACTGTAGCTGCAGGTTTTGGTTTAAATGAAAATGCCCTTAATTTTTCAATCAAGGGCATCTGTATGTATCTCAGTCAATTAAATTATTTCGTTTTATCCTCGCTCATCTCCGGATGATAATGTAAGCCCGGTGTAAGCCAGTGCAAAAGCATCACTCTTGAATACCTGAAATTAAATGGCGCTAAAACTACCGCTACACCTAAAATAATAGTTACATACAACCAGGGGTTACTGCTACCTGTTAAAACGCTGATAGCAACTGCCAGTGTAACCATCTCGGCAACGTTAAGCGCGTAGCTGGCAAACATCGCCACATAAAAATAGCCTGGTTCACGCTCATACACCAGGCCGCAGTGTGAACACGTTTTATGCATCTCCTGTCCTTTAAATTCATACATGCCGGTAGCAAACAGGTCGCCGCGCCTGCAACGCGGACATTTGGCGTTTACAAAGGCAGACCAGGCGGATAATTTATATTTAGGGGTTTCCATAATGTTATGATTTATTGTTTAAGGTTTTTTTTCTGAACTCTTCGGGGGTAATGCCCTCAATTTTTTTAAAGAACTTGGTAAAATAGGAGTTATCGCTAAAATTAAGGTTAAAAGCAATCTCGCTGATATTAAGCTTCGGATTAGTTAATAGTCTTTTTGCTTCAAGCAAAGTACGGTTACGGATCACCTCTCCTGCCGACAGGCCAAGTACATCTTTACATACCGCGTTTAAATGATTGGGGGTGATATAAAGCAGTTCTGCATAATCTTTAGGGAGCTTCACATCGATATAATGCTGCTCAATCAGTTTTTGAAAGTTGCGGATCAGGGTTTGATTATAACCCTGTTTCCCGAAGTTATCAGCCTTTCCCCCGCAACGGCTTATGAGGATAAATATCTGCAGCATAAGTAGTTTAACCATATCGCTGCCTAAAGCGGCCGGTTTTTCAACCTCGGCTAATATTTTCTCAAAAAGGGAAATTATCACCGATAACTGATCTGCTGGTAAATCAATCACTTCATCCTTCGGGTTACCGTTCAAAAAGAAAAAATTGTCAAAATACCCCGACCGCAATAAAAACGATTGGATAAAGGAGCTTGAAAAGTTAATAATATAACCATCGATAAAACCTTCAAAATCCCATGAATGCACCTGACCAGGAATCATAAAGTAAATCTGACCCGGTTTTACCTCAAAGCTTTCAAAATCTATGGTATGCGAACCACCACCATCAGTAAACAATACCAGGTGGTAAAACGAGTGGCGGTGCGGAAAGAAAAGGTTTTTGTGGGCATCCAGGTAAGGCGCAAACCTGCTGATCAGGACCTCATCCTGCTTTATATCATCGGCAAGTGTGCAAATATCAATTGTTGGAATGCTTTGTAACATATTACAAAACTACACACAATACTATCTTCCTTAATGGTACTATTTTTATTTTGTATGGTACTAATCAACGATTGACAAATTTTTGATAAATCAAGTCCATTTTTGGATGATATCTTCCAAACGCTCAAAAGTAAAAGGTTTACTTACAAAATCTTTCATACCGGCCTGGGTGCATTCACGCTCATTTTCGCTAAGCACATTGGCTGTCATGGCAATAATAGGCGGAGCGCCTTCACCATGCTTGGTTAATATATGGCGGGTAGCCTGTAAACCATCCATTTCGGGCATTTGAATGTCCATAAATATCAAATCGTAGTTACACTGCTCAACCATATTTACAGCGGCCAATCCGTTTTCGGCAATATCAATATTATAACCAACCTTTTTAAAAATCTTACTGGCTATCAACTGGTTCATTTTATTATCCTCCGCTAATAAAATGCGTAACGGACGGTATTGAAAAGCTTCCTTTTCATCTTGCTGCATCTCCGGTTCGGTAATGCCATGCGTAACATGTAAGGGCAAGGTAAAGCTAAATAATGAACCCTGGGCTTCCTTACTTTCTACCCAGATCCTGCCGTGCATCATCTCTACAAGTTTTTTGCAGATGGATAAGCCCAGCCCCGTGCCGCCGTATTTGCGCAAAGCTGTAGTATTTACCTGCGTAAATGGTTTAAATAACTGTGCTAATGCCTCTTCACTTATCCCAATACCATCATCTTTGATACTAAAGGTTATGTCCTGGACGTTGCTCCTGATCTCAGATGCCGTGACGCGTAAACTTACCGAACCTTCGTCGGTAAACTTAATGGCATTTCCGATCAAATTAACCAGGATTTGCTGAAGCCTGCCCTCATCTGCAATTACATAATTTGCCACATTAGCATCAACATCATAGGTTAAGCTTAGGGCTTTGTGAAGGGAAGTAATGGCCGGTTCGGTAATTTCAATAACTGTTTTTATGCAGTTACGCAAATGCGTTGAAACCGGGTGAAGGACCAGTTTATCGGCTTCGATCTTTGAAATATCAAGAATATCACTAATGATGTTGATCAATAAATTACTGCTCGATTGCAAAGTTTGAAGCAGTTCCTGCTGCTCGGGCTGTAAATTAGTACGTGATAGCAATTGGGCGGTACCGATGATACCGTTAAGAGGTGTGCGAATTTCGTGGCTCATATTGGCCAGAAAGTTCGATTTGGCAAACGTAGCCGCCTCAGCCTGGTCACGTGAGGCCGAAAGCTCAATTTGTGAAGCTTGTAACTCTTCACTTTTACGAACCAGGTCACACTTATCGGTTTCGTGACTTTTTTTAATAAAACCTACAAGCAGCCCAACAGTCAATATGTTTACTACAGCCGAAGTGATGAGGTCAGATTCCTTTGACGCGGTACTATCATAAGCCTGTACTAAACCCGGAAAACGTTTTTCAATAGAGTAGCACCCTAAAAATATAGCTATTAGCGCGCCAATAAAAATATAATGGTATCGCTTTTTTACAAGCAGGGTTATAAGTACAATAAAAAAAACTCCCGAAAGCGTTGTTGATCCCGTGATACCGCCATTGTAAAACCAGCCCGGAATAATTGCGGCCAACCCTAAGCAAATGTAAATGAGGGTTGCATCCTCTTTGTACTTTACGAACCTGCTCCTGTAAAAAGCCCAGCCCGACATCAGTATCACAAAAAGCTCCACAAGCTCAAGCTTATAACTTAAGCCTAAAAACAAATTGCAGATTAGCGAAAAAACGCTGCTGACACAAATGAATAATGAGAGCGCATTAAACAGCTTATTCTCCAGCGACAAATCAGGCATCCCGTAGCCAATAATCCGCTTCAGCTTTTCCATTTAAAATAAAAAATTAATTAGAGAGAACTCTTTATACTCAAAAACAGGGAGTTCGGTTTAGTAAATAAACTATTTTTTAGGAAATATTTAAAACTTTAGTGTTTAAAAAAGTAAAAAACAGGATATTATTGTTTAATAATTAATTTAAAAAATCAATGTAATTATTAAGTAATCCAAAGTAAGTGATTGGAATGCTAATCAGGCAACTAAAAGCAAACAGCGCAGCTTTCATTTAAAAAGCGCGCTGTTATATATAGTGAAATATAAATTAATATTTAATAAACACTGGCGATATTCAGCATTTCAATAGCTTCATTATTTAATTTCAAAGCAGCTGATTCCACAAGATCATTAAGCTGCTCCAAACTGGTGGCACTAACAATAGGTGCTGTAATACCGGGCCTCGCAATTAACCACGCCAGTGCAATTGCCGACTGACTGGTTTGATACTGCCCGGCAAGGTCGTCCAGGGCTTTTAATATCCTGTAGCCTCTTTGGTTAAGATATTTCTTAACCATCCCCGCGCGGCTGCTTCCCTTCAGGTCGGCTTCCGAACGGTATTTGCCGCTTAAAAAACCGCTGGCCAACGAAAAATAACTGATCACCCCAAGGTTTTGCTCTTTAATAAAGGGCTCGTAAGTGGTTTCATATTTTTCCCTGTCGAACAGGTTATATTCGGGCTGAAGCGTTTGATAAGCTATCAGGCCTTCTTCAATACTCGTTTTGAGCGACTCATGCAAACGTTCGACAGACATATTGGAAGTACCTATAGCCCTCACCTTACCATCCTGCACCAGTTGATCATAAGCACGCAGGGTTTCTTCAACCGGGGTTGAGGGATCGTCGTAATGGGTTTGATACAAATCAATGTAATCGGTTTGCAAGCGCTTTAATGAAGCCTCGGCCGATTTAATAATGTAATCCTTTTTAAGCCCTTTGCTGCCCGAATCCATTTCGGCGCCTACTTTAGTGGCTATAACTACTTTATCGCGTTTGCCGCTTTGCCTAAGCCAGTTACCAATTTCGGTTTCCGATTCGCCGCCTTTATTGCCCTCGACCCAGCGCGAATAAACATCAGCGGTATCGATAGTGTTAAAACCGGCATCTACAAATGCATCCAATAAAAAGGCTGTATCTTTACCTTTAACAGTCCACCCAAACACATTTCCGCCAAAAACCAATGGCGCTGTTGATATGCCGGATGCTCCTAATTCACGATTTTTCATAATAATTTATTTAGGGTATTACAGGGATAAAGCGGCGTTAAGCGTATTTGTTTGTCAGTATAATGAAATAAAGGCTCAACCTGCGATGATGTTACAAAACGCACAAAACTTAACAAATTAGAGATTGAGAAGACATATCCTCAGCCAAAACTAAGTACATTTGCGCTTTGTTAACTTAATATAATGGCTAAAGTTTCTATCAACCTGGCAACAGGCTCATTGCAAAAAGAAGAGATCATTGTAGGCATCGATCTGGGTACCACCAACTCGCTGGTAGCATTCATTAATCCTGATAAAAACCCGCAGGTAATTAATGATGCCGGTAAAGGTGTACTGGTTCCATCTGTAGTTCATTTTGGCGATGCCGGCGATGTGCTGGTTGGTAATGAGGCAAAAGAGTTCCTGATAACCGATCCGCAAAACACCATATTTTCGGTTAAACGCTTGCTTGGCCGCAGTTACCACGATATTGAAAACTACAAAGACTTTTTTAGCTATAAAGTAATTGACGACGATACCGAAAGCCTGGTTAAGATCAAAGTAGGCGATAAATTTTACACCCCTATCGAGCTATCGGCCCAGATATTGAAAGAACTTAAGGCACGCGCCGAACATGCTCTTAAAACCCCGGTTAACCGTGCTGTGATCACTGTTCCGGCATATTTTAATGATTCGCAGCGCCAGGCCACCCGTGATGCGGGCAAACTTGCCGGGCTTGACGTGTTGCGGATAGTTAACGAACCTACTGCCGCAAGTTTGGCTTATGGGATAGGCCTCAACCCCGAAGAAACTAAAATTATAGCGGTTTATGACCTTGGAGGCGGTACGTTTGATGTATCCATACTGCAAATTCAAAACGGCATTTTTGAGGTATTATCTACCAATGGCGATACCTTTTTAGGTGGTGATGATTTTGACCGCATTATAGTTGATTACTGGATTGAGAAAAACCAGCTTAATAAAGCCGAAGTCCTTGCAAATAATGAGCTGGCCCAGCAACTACGCTTAAAGGCCGAAGAAGCTAAAAAAGCCTTCGCGCACCAAAGCCTGGTTAATGATAAAATAGGCGATATCTGGTGTACACTTGACCGTACTACTTTTGAAGAACTGATATTACCAAAAGTACAGCAAACCATTACCAGCTGCCGAAACGCGCTTAAGGATGCTAAACTAACTATCGATCAGATTGATGAAGTGGTTATGGTTGGCGGCTCAACCCGTACGGCATTGGTTAAACGTATGGTTGCTGAGTTTTTTGGTCGCCCGGTGCATGATGATGTGAACCCTGATGAAGTAGTTGCTTTAGGCGCCGCCATACAGGCCGATATTTTAGCAGGCAACCGTAAAGATATTTTACTATTAGATGTTACCCCCTTATCCTTAGGTATTGAAACTATGGGCGGCCTGATGGATGTTATTATTCCCCGTAATTCCAAGGTGCCAACCAAGGGGGGCAGGCAATATACGACATCAATAGACGGACAGGTAAACATGAAAATTGCCGTTTACCAGGGCGAGCGCGACCTGATCAAAGAAAACCGTAAACTGGCCGAATTTGATTTAAAAGGCATCCCTTCCATGCCTGCAGGTTTCCCTAAAGTTGATATTAACTTTTTATTGAATGCCGACGGCATCCTAACCATACAGGCCATCGAACTACGTTCGGGCGTAAAGCAGGAGGTTGAAGTAAAACCAACCTATGGCATTACCGACGAACAGGTGGAACAAATGCTGATGGACAGCATTACCCACGCCAAAGATGATGTAAATCAGCGGATGCTTATTGAGGCGCGCACTGAAGGCGAACAAATGGTTTATACCGTTGAACGCTTCCTGCAAAAAAATGCTGATTATGTTTCGGTTACAGAAATTGCCGATACTACCAAACTTGTTCAGAAACTGAAAGAGGCCCTCACCAGCGGCGATAAAGACCTGATACTAAAAACAATTGATGAGCTTAATGAGTTTACCCGTCCGTTTGCCGAACGGTTAATGGACGAGGCTATAAGCACCGCCATGAAGGGTAAAAGTATAGAATAGGCACAGATATTGCTGGTCAACCCAAAAAATCTTAAAATTTGAAAAGGACAATTTCTGCTTTAGCCCTGTTTATTTTTATTGCCGTTGCTAATACGGCATGTTCTACAACCCGCAAACATTTTCGGGATACCTCTGCAAAAACATCAATGCTGGATACTTTAAAGTACGATTCGTTGATGAAAAAACTGGCCAACGGCGACAAAAGCGGACGCTGGCCTGTGAAAACGAAAGACTATCCCCTACCCGGCGCTATTTTACCATTTAACCGCATTGTGGCTTTTTACGGTAACCTTTATTCAAAAAATATGGGCGTGCTTGGTCAATACCCACGCAAAACCATGCTTAATAAATTAAAGGAAGAGGTAAAAAACTGGGAAAAGGCTGATACAGCTACTAATGTGGTACCTGCTTTACATTACATCTGCGTAACAGCCCAGGCCGATGCCGGGCGCAATGGTCTGCATAACCTGCGGATGCCTTTTAAACAGATAGACACAGTTTTAAGTTGGGCAAAAAGCATCAACGCACTTGTATTTTTAGATATACAGGTTGGCTTCAGCACCGTACAAACGGAGTTACCTTTATTAGAAAAATACATGAAGATGCCAAACGTTCATTTAGGCATCGACCCGGAATTTTCTATGAAAGAAGGCAGTGTACCCGGCAAACGTATAGGCACCTTTGACGCCGAAGATATTAACTACGTAACCGGCTATCTGGCCAAACTGGTAAAAAAGAATGACCTCCCACCCAAAATATTTGTGGTACACCGGTTTACCAAACGCATGGTGACCAATTACAAAGACATTAAACTAAGGCCCGAAGTACAGGTAGTGATGGACATGGATGGCTGGGGCGGCCCCGAACTAAAAAAAGGCACCTACAAATATTTTATTTCTGAAGAACCTGTGCAGTTCACCGGCTTTAAGCTTTTTTATAAAAACGACTTAAAGAACGAGCCACATAGAATGCTAACTCCAAAAGAGATATTGAGTTTAAAGCCTGCTCCTATTTATATCCAGTACCAGTAATAAAATATTATTAAAATGTCATTGCTGTGTACGAAGCAATCCCCGATTGGCAGAGCCACTCTGTACAGTTTGGGATTGCTTCGTTCCTCGCAATGGCGCTTCCGTACTACGTTTTATTAGGCGTTTTTAAAGCTTCTTTTATAACTTATTTCCCTAAAGCCTCCTGTTCTTTCAGGGCGGCTATATTGTTGCTGTCACTATAGCTTGCGGTTTGATTGGCGAAGTCCTCAAGGATAGCTGCGATAGTATCCAGGTTTTCTGATACGCGTTGGTGCATATCGGGCAGGTCCTTTTCAAGGCGTTTATCACCAAGGTCAATATTATCAACTTCTATTTTAGTCAGCTTAGTGATGATAGCCTGCTGGCTATTCTTCAGGTCTTCCAGTTCATGGACAATTTTTTCCATCAGTCCAAATTTCTTTAACTTATCCATAATGTGTGGTTTTAAGTATCACTTTATATTTTAACCACATCAATAAAAAATTGTTTCAGATTTGGAATTAACACCTATAACTAATAACTTAGTTTAACTAAATATTTAGTTATGAAAAGCCTATTTATACTCCTAATCCTTACCTTATCAGTATTGCAATTAAGGGCTCAGCAAGCGGCAAACGATTCGCTCCTGCTTGATTATTATCAAAATCAGCGTTTTGCTGATGCGGCAGATTACCTCAAAAAAATATATCCCGAGCCCGTTACCGATGTTAAAGTGTTAGCTAAACTCGCCTACACCTCAAAAATGGCTTCCCGCCTACCCGATGCCGAAACTTATTACCAGCGCATTTACGCTACGGATACCACCAGCCTAACTAACTTGTATAACATGAGCGAGATCATTAAAAGGCGCGGTAATAATAAAAAAGCGATCGTGTTTGTAAAGAAGATCCTGTTGAAAGATACCACCAACTTTGATGTGTATAAGCAACTGGCAGACCTGTCGCAAAATTTAAGCGATATAGAGGGGAGCATTGTATATCTGCAAAAAGCCAATAAGATCAATCCGCTTAACCCTGATGTTGCGTACGACTTATCTTCCTTTTATATCAACCTTAAATTATATGGTAATGCCGAAAGCGTGATTGACAAAGCCCTTGTTGCCGACACAGCCAACCTGCTGCTGTTGAAAGGCAAAGCCCAGGCATCATATGCCTTAAAAAAATATCCGGTAACTATTGCTATTACAAAAAAACTAATGGATGCAGGTGAGCAGGCCGGCAGCATTGTATCTATGCTGGCCACTTCTTATTATATGACCGGCAACTATCCTGATTGTATTAAAATTTTTAAAACATTGGAAGACAGCAATACCGGCACCGAAGCTTCATATTATTATACAGCCATGAGCTACAAAGCCCTGCACAATAACTCAAAAGCGATAACTTATCTGGATAAGGCCATTGAAGAGGCTATATCTACAGGGGTGAGTTCCTATTACAGTGAAAAAGGTGATTCGTACGACAGGCTGCACCAGCTTAAAAATGCAGTTCAAGCTTACCAGAAAAGCTTGCTTTATAAACCGGACCCTATTACCTATTATGCCCTTGCAACCTTGTATGATACCGAACTGAAGAATAAGGCAACAGCCATTAAGTACTATAAAAAGTACCTGGCAAGCAAGCCAAAAGAGTCACAAAAAACTTATATCGCTTACTCCAAACAGCGCATTAAATCATTGGGGATTTAGCGTTGCATCAAGCGGGCAACGTATTTGCCTATGATATCGAACTCAAGGTTAACCTGGCTGCCAACTTGCACATTGTGCAGGTTGGTATGCTCAAATGTATATGGAATAATTGCTACAGAAAAGCTGTTGGCATGCGAATTAACTACGGTAAGGCTGATACCATTAACACAGATAGATCCTTTTTCAACCGTTACATTACCACTTGCCGCATCATATTCAAAGGTATATTCCCAACTGCCGTCGAGTTCTTTAAATGCAGTACAAACAGCCACCTGGTCAACATGGCCCTGAACAATGTGGCCATCGAGCCGGGCGTTCATTTGCATGCAGCGTTCCAGGTTTACCGGGTCGCCAACTTTGAGCTGCGACAGATTGGTTTTATTTAAGGTTTCTTCAATTGCGGTTACCACGTGCAAACCATCGGCTAAAGCTACCACCGTAAGGCACACACCATTGTGCGCTACCGATTGATCAATCTTGAGCTCATGTGATATAGCTGATTCGACCGTAATATTGAGGTTGCCTTTTTCCTGCTGCAGATCGGTGATCTTACCTAAAGTTTCTATAATTCCTGTAAACATATGCTTCCCGGCCCGTTGGAAGGGCTATTTTGATTGGCACCAAAGCTATAATATTTTATAGTATGGTTTGTCAGCAGTAAATGAAATTATTTGAAACTCGAGAACAGGTCTTTACGCTTATTACGAAGGTCTTTGCCGCCCTCCAATACCGATTTCAGATTGGCCAGATAAAATGTCCAGCCAAGCTGGCATTGCACATAAAGATTTTTTTCGGGATTGGCTTCTTCCGGAATATTTTCCTGTACCAGTTCAACAATAACAACCTCCAATTTGTAAGTTATGGAAACGCTGACAATGCTGCCTCCGGTAAAAGTAAATTTAATAAAATCACTTCCGTTAGCTTCTAATACCTGCCCATTCTCAACTGTGGTATCATCATATCCATGCCAATACCAGGTGTAAGTATCTTCCTTTTTGATAAACTCCTGCGGTTCGCGCTGACGGCCGGCTATGGCAAAAAAATCGGCCTTGCGCAAAAACCAGGTTTCCAGGCCTTCGGGAGTACCCCAGGCTTCATACACACTGCGTACGTCCGTATCAATATCAGCCGTTACCTTAAATTTGCTCCATCTGTCGTCTGCCATCATAAAATTGTCTATCGGTATGGATGTTTGTAATCAAAAATAACAATTATAATTAAGGCTTTCATTAACTTGCCTTTAAATCTTAAACATGCCAAAGCAAAGCGCCGGGATCTTATTGTACCGCAAATCAGCGAAGGGTTTACAGGTATTTCTTGTACATCCGGGCGGGCCGTTCTTTAAAAACAAGGATGAAGGCTCATGGTCGGTGCCCAAAGGTGAATATCTTCCCGATGAAGATCCCCTCATGGCGGCAAAACGTGAATTTCAGGAAGAAACCGGATCTGAAATAGCTGGAAATTTAATAGCGTTGAACCCGATCAAACAAAAAGGCGGCAAAACGGTACTGGCCTGGGCTGTTGAGGGCAGTATTGATCAGGGAAATATCAAAAGCAATACATTTGAAATAGAATGGCCGCCGCGTTCAGGCAAAAAACAAACTTTTGATGAAATTGATCGTGCCGAATGGTTTGATATAGCGACAGCAAAAATAAAGATCAACCCTGCTCAGGCAGCTTTGATAGATGAACTGGCCGCGATCAACAATCATTAAATCTGCTTCCTGTTCTTGATCCAGTTGCTTGGATTAGCCCCCGCTGCCGGGGCTGCAATTGAAACCTTTTTTTTGCTCAACAGCTGTTCCATTACCATTGCTGCTACTATAGCTTCATCCTCGCGACTTTCCAGCAGCACCTCGGGCGAAAAATATTTTTTTACAAAATGGGTATCAAAATTGCCAGAGGTAAAAGCTTCGTGCTGCATTACAAAACGGCCGAAACCGAGGGTGGTAGTAATACCGGTGATTTGATACTCATCTATAGCCCTTATCATCCGCTCAATTGCTTCAGCGCGGGTATCTGCAAAGGTTATCAGCTTGGCTATCATCGGGTCGTAGTAAATGGGAATCTCCATGCCTTGCTCAAACCCATCGTCAACCCGTACGCCGGGCCCTTTGGGTGTTATATAAGTTTGCAATGTACCAATATCGGGCAGGAAATTATTAGCCGGATCTTCTGCATAAATACGCAGTTCGACTGCATGACCATGAATCTTCAGATCTTCCTGTTTAAAAGTGATAGCCCCGCCCCTTGCTATTTTGATTTGCTCCTTTACCAGGTCAATGCCGGTTATCAGTTCAGTTACGGGGTGCTCAACCTGTAAACGGGTATTCATTTCCAGGAAGTAAAAATTAAACCCTTCATCCATGATAAATTCAACCGTACCTGCACCTGTATAATTTACAGACCGGGCTACATCAACTGCACAACGCCCCATCTTTTCCCTGATCTCGGGTGTTAATATTGCCGATGGCGCCTCCTCAACTACTTTTTGATGGCGGCGCTGTACCGAGCAATCCCGCTCAAACAGGTGCACAATATTACCATGCGTATCGCCAAGTACCTGAATCTCGATGTGTTTAGGGGACGAGACATAGCGCTCGATGAAAACAGAGCCGTCGCCAAAAGCTGAGGTAGCTTCAGATACCGCTAACTGCATCTGCTCTTCAAAGTCTGCCGGGCTTTCAACAATGCGCATCCCTTTACCCCCGCCGCCCGCAGCCGCTTTGATCAATATTGGAAAACCTACCTCAATAGCTCGTTTCTTAGCTTCGTTAACATCAGTAATGGCTTCCTCCGTTCCGGGTACCATCGGTATATTATACCTGAGTGCCGCAGCTTTGGCCGATAACTTGTTACCCATTACTTCCATGGCCTCGGGAGAAGGGCCAATAAGAATCAGTCCCGAATCCTTAACCAGCCGGGCAAAACCGGCATTTTCGCTCAAAAACCCATATCCCGGGTGGATACCTTCGGCCCCGGTTTCCTTACATGCAGCTATGATCTTTTCCCCAACAAGATAGGATTGACTGGATGGAGCTTCTCCGATATTTACAGCTTCATCGGCATAGCGCACGTGCAGGGCGTCCCGATCTGCATGTGAATAAACCGCAACGGTTTTAATACCCATTTCGCGCGCCGAGCGCATAATTCGTAAAGCTATTTCACCACGGTTGGCAACCAGTATTTTCTGCATAAAACAAATGTAATTGATTTACGCAAAAAGATACTATATGCCCAATGCTTATAAAAACGATTGAAGTATTATTTGGGGGCCCACCTGTAGGTTTTACGGGAGCACTTATAACAGATATATTTTTTAAAGGGTAAACCCAACAATAAAAATTTCGCAAGGCTGCTCCGTTTGATACGGCTTAACCGGTTTTTGCAATTCCGGCAAAATAAATCGCCGGAATTTGTTGAGATATTAGCTTGCTCCTGTGGCTTAATCCGAAACTCAGCAGTCATTTATTAATTATGATAATATTAAAGGTTACAATAATTAATCCCCGGTTTCATAAATCAACATTGCAAATTTGATCACAACCAACCAGCAATGCCTAAACAAAACCAAAGAATCTTTATCGTGCACAAACATAGTTACCAAGCATGAATTTTTCATGAATACAGTTTGAAGCTATCTGTCAAAAAGAATAAATATTCAACAGATAAATACAAAATCTTTAACCTAATTTTTACTTTGCGGGTAAACACTTCTGATAATAACCACTATAAAACAAAAATGCCCCTGGGATTACCAAAGGCATTTAATTTATAATAATACACTTGTTAATTATGGTTTAGTTGGCGCAGGGCTGCCCTGAGCAGGACCCGCAGGCGGACCACCCGGACCTTTTCCGTCAGGTACCATAACCTCTGGATGAGCTGTACCACGGTGACAGGTATTGCAGTTAACACCACTTTGCATGATCATGCCTAAAGAATCTTTTTTGGCATGAAAATACTTCTGGTTAATTTTGTTCATCATTTTATACATATCGCGCGCCATTGCTTTTTCGGGCTTAGCATCGCTTGCCCAATCCATCTTTTTAGTTTCTTCATTACGGGCATGGCAAAAGTTGCAATGTACACCTAATGAATGCTCCCACTCTTCCATAACCTTGTGCAGGTTCTCGCCCGAAATGTTTTTAGGCAAAACTTTAAGGTTTTTAAAACCTTCGTCCTGCGGTTTAATGTTGGTCATAGCGCCAAACACTACTATGGATAGCAGACCGAGTGTAACTAATAATTTTTTGTTAACAGGCATAATTGTCATGTTTAAGTCATCTAAATTAACTTATAGATTTTAATGTTGCAACCTTTTCATGCAAATGATTGAATTATTCACGGTAACTTCATCATTACAGAAGCATGTTTCCCGAAAGTCTTATGCTTGGCCGGACTACACATTGCTGCCGACATTGTTAAGAAGCTAAGTATTTTACGAATAGCTCAAGGTCCCTCCACCAGTTGAAGTTTACCCACAAAATTGCTGTCGTTTAAACAGCAATCGTAGTGTTTTGCCACTGTGGGGCAAAGGGTATTCTATAACTTTACGAGCTACAAACCTTTTGCACCTCTGGTGCATCTGTTCTTGGGCAATTAATACATGTTTATTAAATTGTAAAATTCCCCAGAAGGGGAACAAGTTTGTAGAAACGTCACACCCCTGACCCGAACCCCAGAGGGGTTCAACTCATCAAGATTACCCAATTTGACTATTGATTTATAGGTAAACTTAAACTCCACAAGAGATCCTGAAGCGACACTAAATTTGATTAAAGCAGAGAAAGGGAACACTAAATTACTTTTGCATTACCATTACACCATTCATGAGCAGGGTGCTGCCGCCATCGGCAACAATGTTATATACTCTTTGTACCCCGCCCGCGTGTTCTGATTTTTGCAGTACGGTAAAAGTTTCATATTTGCCGGTTTGCTCGTTCAGGCAAAGTACTTCCTGGCCGGCTGCTACCTCTCCTATTTTAATGTTGCCCTGTTTGGTTAACATAGGGTGATTAGGAGTTGCCTGTAACACTTTGCTATTCAGTTTTACCTGCCTGCCTTCGGCCGTGTTTTTTGTTTGGGCCGATACCAGTACCAGTTGAGTTAAAGCATAGTTTTTGGCCTCATGTACGGTAAGCTCTTTTACTTTTACAGCGGCACTTTTTTTAGTTAACGGATCAACCGTTATTACCTCATCGCCACTTTTCACGGCTTTAAGCATCTTTTTATCGCCATTGGCCATGGTAACCAGTTCTTCACCCGGGAAACAGATGTCATTGCCATAGGTAGCGGCTTCTTCCTTCAGATCCTTGCCGGCGTTGAGTACTTTATATTGTTGAAAGCTGACTTCCTTCGACAATACGTACGACAGCTTCAGGATAAAGTTCTGCTCCACTTTGTTGATATTATCAATATCCTGGAAATACTGCTCCCAAACCTTGCCATCGGCAGTAAAATCGGGCACAAGGGCTTTGTAAAGCTTGCCTTTTTCGTTGGTATAAAATACCATCAGACCTATTTCCTGCATGCCTTCTTTGGCAACCAGTTTATACAGGTCGATACGTTTTTTCAAGTCGTCGGCCCCGGTTATAAAATAAGGTTTACGGCTTTCGTACCGGTCAAGCACATAGGTATTTTCAAATTTAACGTAGGTGTCATTATCCAAATTAGCAATGGTGAATGACTGTGCTTTTTTATACTCATCCATAGTAAGCGGACGAGGGTTTACTGTTTGCCCCTTGGCAAAATACAATGAAGAGCTTAGTAATAGTGTTAATGTTAGTTTGTGCATTTTAGAAAAGATTCAAGATATCAGGATTCAAGAGCCAAGAAGTTTGCTGTAATTTTCAGAGCCGGGAGCAAGAAACTTTTCTTCTTGTCTCCTGACTCTTGATTTCGTGCTTCTTAAAACTCAGGACAATTGTTTAAACGCATCGGCAAAGGCTTCCATTTCGTCCATGCGGCCAATACTTACGCGGCACCAGTCTTTGCCGTTAAATTGCCAGTTACGAATACCTACGCCGCGCTTCATCATTTCGCCGACAAATTTTTTGCCGTCCATTTTCAGCGGGAACATGACAAAGTTTGCCGATGAAGGGATGTATTCATATCCCTCTTTTTTAAGTACTGAGTACAGATACTCCTTAGAAGCATTTGTTTTTTCCAGGGTTTCTTTCAGAAATGCTTCTTCGCGGTAACCCGCTATGGCAGCGGCGAGTGTAGTTGCGCTAATACTCCAGGCCTGGGTAGTGTATTTTTCAAATGTTTTGATGGTATCCGGCTGTGATATAATATACCCGAGCCTTAAGCCGGCAAAGCCATAAAGTTTTGAAAAGGTGCGTGCAACTATCACATTATTACCCGATTTGACAGAACTTATCATACTTGCAGCTTTCGGATCAGGCAGGTAATCTATATAAGCCTCATCGACAAAAACGGTTATTTTTTTTGACACCCGCTCGCAAAAGGCCTTTAACTTTTCGGTATCAACCACAGTAGCGGTTGGGTTATTGGGATTGCATATATAAACCAAACCTGTATTGTCATCAACCTTTGCTTCCATGGCATCCAGGTCGAGTTTATAATCGGCGGTCAGGGGCACTTTTACCCATTTTCCCTCAAGCGCCTGTGCCCTGGCTGGCAGGTCATCATATGAAGGGTCGCCGGTGATTACGCTTTTACCACCTTTAGTAAAATGCATGGCAGCTGCAAGTAAAAGCGGTGTTGAACCCGCATCCATCAGTATATTATTTGAGTTTACGCCTTCGTACGCAGCAATTTTCCCATAAATCTGGGACAGCTGCATAAAAGGGTACTGATAACTTTTATCAATAGCATCCTGAATGGCTTTTTTAACCGTAGCCGACGGGCCAAACGGGTTTTCATTAGCCAGCAGCCTTGCCTTGAGTTCAAAGCCGGCGTTGGTAACGGCTTCCTGATCGGTTAATGCCCGGCTTTGCGGTTTAAATACACGTGCCGGCATGGCTGCCAGCTTACCAATTGTTCCTGAAAAAAAGGCCAGTCCCCCGGCCATAAATGCGCTGGACTTGATCCAGTTTCTGCGGTTAATTGTACTTGACATGGTGGTGGTATTTAATGTTTTTTAACGTCGTTTTATTTTTGAACCGGATATTGGGTTCGTTGGTTAGTAACCCTGGCATGTACAGCGGCAACCGTACTCCTGGCCGATTCAAATGCCCCGGCCATCCATGCATTAAGGTATGTTAAATGCTCGCCTGCAAAATATACCTGCTTATCGGGTTTTAACAGTACCGGGTATTGTGTTTTACGGGTTTCGGTAGTATAAACCGCCCATCCGCCTAAATTATATTTGGTTTTATGCCAGCTTACCGAAAACGAGCTTTCAAATTCCTTGTCATATTGCGGGTGGATCAGCCTGCCTTTTTCCAGCGCAAACTTCTCCCTTTCGGCGTAACCTAAAGCGCCTATCTTCTGCGCTTTTTCGTTAAAGTTGTAATATCCAATCAAGATACCCTTTTTTCCTAAATAATCATAACTGGGGTAAAAAATTTGCGTTAAATCATTGTTAGTGTGCGTTATACCGCCGTAGATATGCTCATCCTCCTCCCAAAACCGCCGCTTAAACTGCAGACCAATCTTCCCGGTTTGGTTATAGCTGATATAATCAATAGCACGGCTAACATCGCCGCTGAAATTATTGCTGATATTACTCAAAACCGGCAGCGGAATGGTACAGATACACAGGTCGCCATTTAAGATATGCTCCCCTGTAGCGTCTTTATAAGTTATCTTAACGCCATCAGGTACATTATTAATGGCAGTAACTTCCGCTCCCATTTTAACTGATTGCGCCACTTTCTTTTCCAACGCTTTGGCTATCTGATCCATACCGCCCACGGCCTGAAACATGGTCATCTGCAGTTCATAGGTATATTCGGCCACGTTGTAAAAGTCGGGGTCCATCAAACCGGAATGCAGCAGATCGGCCAGTTTATGCGGATCAGCAACTTTGCCGGGCATATTACCTGCACCGGGCGATTCGGCATATCCCCGGCGCGCCGAAGCTTTGTACAGTTTATCGATATCCAATCCGCCTTCGGCCTGCAGGTACTCAATGATCTTCTCGCCATCCTCTTTGGTAAAACTGCTGTCGAGACTACCGTGGTCAATACTTTTGGCCAGCATTTCGGTCATATAACCGCGGATGTCGTTATGCACCTCCCGTACCTTTATTTTTTTATTGGATAAAGGACCTTTGCCTTCAGCAAAATAATAAGCGCCTTCATTTACGTTATTATAAACCTGGATAGGCACACCTAACTCTTTACAGTAATGCAGTGTAAGCTCATGATTATGGGGAATGCGCGATGGGCCGGCATTAAAATATTGACCTGCATCAAAACGGGCTGTAGCCGTTGGTTTATCAATTTCGGTATTGGTACTGCCATTGCGGATACTGAAGCAACGCCCCCCGGTACGCTGCCGGGCCTCCAAAATAGTACATTGATAGCCGAGCTTACCAAGCTCGTAGGCACAGGTCATGCCTGCCAAACCGGCCCCTAAAATAATAATGTGTTTGCCTTTGCCGCTGCCCTCAAGATTGAAAGCATGTGCGGGCGATGGTTTTAACAGGCCAAGGGCAAGCATGGCGGGATATGCTCCGCCAGCCAGCATAGCACCTTTGCTTAAAAAGTCCCTGCGGGTAATAGTTTTCAATAAGCGCGTATTTATGTTTTACAATCAACTCAGGCCTAAATATAGTTTTTTGTTTGCGTTTATGTTAAGCGCAGATCAACTTTTGTTACAGCTTTTATAAAATTAACAGGGTTATTTTGATGACCGAGGGATTTATGTTAAGATATGGTTGGTGGTTTTATCTAAACTCGAATTCAGTCTGAACTCGAATTTATAGAATTTAATGAATTAACAGAATACTAAGCAAATCAATCAATTCCAATAATTCGTTTAATTCGAGTTCAGACAATTCCCTAACCTCTGATCTCCAACCACTAACCTCTCCAACCAAACGTTAAATTCTGTTAAAAACTGAAAATAAATTTGCATTACTACGAATAGTTCGTAGATTTACGAAATAATCGTAAATACAATGGAAAAACTATCGCAACAAGAGGAAGAAGCAATGCAGGCAGTGTGGCAATCGGGCCCGGGATTTATCAAGGATTTTTTAGATCAGCTGGCCGAACCTAAGCCCCCCTACACCACCCTTGCCTCTACCATAAAAAACCTGGAACGTAAAGGATTTTTGAAAAGCGAAAAATTAGGCAACTCATTCCGCTACCTGCCAATGATACAGGAAGAGGAATATAAAAAGCGCTTTATGAGTGGTTTTGTAAGCGACTATTTTCAAAACTCCTATAAAGACCTGGTGACGTTTTTTGCCAACGAAAAAAAGATCAGCGCTACCGACCTGAAAGAGATCATTAAACTCATTGAAAAACAATAAACCTTACGATCATGCCGGCAACATTTGTTTTTTTATTAAAAGTAAACATAGCCCTGTTATTATTTTGCGCGGGCTATTACCTGGTGCTAAGGCCCCTCACCTTTTATACACTTAACCGGATCTATTTGCTTGCGGCAATTCTGTTTGCCAGCATTTACCCGCAAATCAATTTTTTGGCCTTTGTGCAGCGGCACGAAGAACTGGCCAAACCTATGGAGCAAATAGCCATTAACTGGCAGTCATCTGCCCAACTGGTAAACCAGCCGGTTCAAACATTTGATTATTGGTACTGGCTGAGCGTTGTATTTTGGACGGGTGCCGGTTTGTTGCTCATCCGCCTGGTATTACAACTTTTATCCTTGTTACGATTGTATAAAAACTCCAAACCTCAATACATAGGCGAACATTTGGTAAGGGTGATGGACAAAGACGCGGCACCGTTTTCTTTTTGGCGAAGCATTTATGTAAATCCCGCCAAACACGAACCCGCCGATCTGAAATCAATCCTACTGCATGAGCAGGTACATGTAAACCAGTGGCATACTGCCGATATTTTGTTAGCCGAATTGAGCAGTATCTTTTACTGGTTTAACCCAGGCATCTGGCTCATTAAAAGAGCAGTAAGGGAAAATATCGAGTTTATTACTGACCGTAAGATCCTTAAAAATGGCATCGACTGTAAAACGTACCAATACAGTTTGGTTAATGTAAGCTTTAACAACAACCAACCCGGCATCGTAAATCATTTCAATATTTCAACTATAAAAAAACGGATAATCATGATGAACGCGAAAAGATCGTCGAAACTTAACCTCACCCGCTACGCTTTTGTAGTGCCGGCCGTTATGGCCTTGCTATTGGTATTCAGCATTTCAAAAGCTGACTTTGCCAAACCGGTGAGGATCACCCTTGCCGCCGCGGTACAACCACTGGCCAGGATCATTAACATCAATGCGGACGAAATTCCATCTGCAAAACCGGTAAGAGCAGGTAAACCAATCCACAAAACACCTGCTGCAAAACCAATGGTTACACCCGCGGCTGTGCCTCAACCCTCACTTACACCATTAATAGCTATCGCGCCAATGGCCGCCAAACCGGATACTAATAAAGAGCTAAAGATATCTTTTGCATTCATAAAAAAAGATTCTTTGGTATTTGTGATAAATGGCGTGGTATCTACCAGTAAAACCCTCGATCCGACAAAAATCGAGAACATGTATATACTTACCGGCGATAACGCCCGGAAGTTTGTAAAAATTGATGATGACAAACCTGTTAAAGTTGCTTACATAATTACTAAAGACGCTCCTAATAAGGACGAGCTCGAAAAAGATGTACCCAACATTACTTTTAAAAAGGTTAGCACCAACCTAAGCGGCTATACTGTGCTAAATGACAATGACAATATTAACGTAGTAACTGTTGGTCCGGTTAGTAAAAGTGTTGGTAAAACTTACACTAACGTAAAAACTTACATTTCAAAAAACACTACCAACTCATCAAACGGAACTGGCAGTAGCAGCATAACCATAAACGGCGTAAAAGCTAAACCAACGGCCCTTTCATACAGCATAAAATCCGATGATGACGCGATAGTGGCAAATGGAGGCGATGTGGTTGTTACCGGCTACGGCAAAAAAGCAAACGTTAAGGCGTTAAACGTAAACGGAATGAGCATTATGACTAATGGCGATAAAGACCCATTAATTGTAATAGACGGTAAAACCAGTTCCACAGAAGCCTTTAAAAAACTTAATCCCGACAAAATAGAAAGCATTTCGATATTGAAAGGCGATGACAGTACGAAAAAATACGGCGATAAAGCCAAAGACGGTGTAGTAGTGATTACCACCCGTAAAAAGTAAGTAATTGGTTGATTAAGTTGGATTAGGTGAGTAGTTTTATTTCGATAAGATAAGATCAGTTAATAGTTAATAGTTAATAGAAATAACCACTCTCTTAAGCAACTTTAAACATACTCAACTTTTAACTGGCCTCGGCCAGTTTTTCCGTTTCCAGCAGGTTGAGTAATGCTTTCTCAGCAATATTAAGTTCGGCGGCTTTTACATCTTCGCGTTCATCAAGCTGGCTGATATACTTAAAAATAGTGCCTTCCTCATAACTTTTAATAACCGATGGGTGCACGTAGTACTTTTTACAAACAGTACGCGTGTTCCCAAGGTTTATAGCAACTTCATCCAAAACGCTCACAATCTTCTTTTTGCATTCGGTTATACTATTAAACTCCCCGGCTTCTTTAAAGGCATATAGCGCACTCACGCTGCCGGCCCAGGTGCGGAAATCTTTGGCGGTAAAGTCTTCACCGGTTATTTCGCGCAGGTAATTATTGATATCGCCTGAACCAACACTGCAACGGGTTCCATCCTCATTATAGTATTGAAAAAGCTCTTTTCCCGGAATATCCCGGCATTGCTTTACTAAACGGGCCAGCTTACGGCTCTGGAGCGATACTTTATGAAACACACCTTTTTTGCCCTTAAATTCAAACCGTAAATTAGAACCTTCAACCTTTACATGCCTGTTTTGCAAGGTTGTTAAGCCAAATGAACCATATAACTTTTTGTACGACTCATTCCCTACCCTGATACTTGTCAATTCCATTAACCTTACAACCAGCGCCACCACCTTTTCATGATCGAGGGTGCGCCTTGCCAGATCTTTATCTACCTGCTCACGAATTGCCGGTAAGTGCGCGGCGAAAGACTGCATACGATGATATTTGGATTGATTACGGATCTGGTTCCAGTAGGTATGATAACGATATTGCTTGCGCCCTGCGGCATCTGTACCGGTAAATTGCAGGTGACCGTTTTCATAAGGCGAGATCCAAACGTTGGTATAAGCCGGGGGGATCACCAGCTTATTGAACCTTGTTATCAGCTCTTTGTCTTTTACCAGATTACCATCCGCATCATAATAGCTCCAACCCTTGCCCGATTTTTTGCGGGTATAACCTGGTGATGAATCAGAAACATAACGCAGGCCGACTGCCTTTGCAGTGATCTTGGGATCGCGGCCAATTTTTTCGAGCTTTTTGAGGAGACGGTTCATGTTGAGATAACATGTCAAGGCAAGATTAAGTTTTAATTAGGGATTTATCTTATAAAAACATTTACACTTTTGTCATTTCGACGAGCTAAGCCGGGCAACAAGAAAGGGCGAGGAGAAATCTTTACACGCGATATGCAAACTGTCTATCGCTCGTACAAGATTTCTCCTCGCCCCAATGCTCTCCTGCCCGCTACTCGTCGAAATGACAGGGGCGAATAATATTGACAAGATTTACTTCAACACCGAAACCGCTTTGTTGGCTTCCCCAACGCCCCAAACAGTGCCAGGTTTATCGCCCATGGTAATCACCAGTTCACCGCCTTGCATAACGTCTGTGTGTTTGATGTAAGTTTTGGTATAGTCGGCACCATTCAGCTTCATGGCCTGGATGTACTTGTTTTTAGGGCCGTTATTTTTAACCACTACATGGAATTTCTTATTGCCTTGTAATTGTAGCGTAGCTTCATTTACTACCGGACTGCCGAATACATATAGGCCATTAGCCGGGTTAACCGGGTAGAAACCAACAGCAGACAATACGTACCATGCCGACATCTGGCCAACATCTTCATTACCGATAATACCATCTGGTTTATCTGTATAAAAATCATCAAGGATGAACCTTACCTTTTCGGCTGTCTTCCATGGCTTGCCTGAGTAAGCATAATAGTAGCTCATCGGGTGGCTTGGCTCGTTACCGTGGGCATACTGACCTATCAAACCAGATACATCCGGCGATTTAAATTTGCCCATATCGCCTTGCGCAATAAACAATGAGTCGAGTTTGGTATTGAATTTATCGACACCACCAAGCATATCAATCAAACCTTCTACATCCTGCGGAACAAGGAAGGTGTATTGCCAGCCGTTACCTTCAGTAAAGTCGCCGGTTTCATGGATGGAGATAAACGGGCTGTAAGGAGTGCGCCATGCATCCTGTGACAAACGGCCACGCATAAAACCTGCTTTGGCATCGTAATAGTTTTTATAGTAGGCGCCGCGTTTGCTGAAATAGGCATAGTCTTCAGTTTTGCCCAGCTTTTTAGCTACCTGTGCCAGGCTCCAGTCGTCAATAGCATATTCAAGACCCATCGAAACAGATTCGCGGCTGCTATCGGCCGGGATATAACCATATTTTTTAACGTATTTGATACCACGGTCATCACCCATGGAGGTGGTTTTCATGGCTTCATAAGCTAAATTGGCATCAAAGCCTTTGTAACCTTTTAACAAAGCATCGGCAACAACAGGTACTGCGCTGTAGCCCACCATACAATTGGTTTCGTTAGCCATTAAATGCCACACCGGCAAGCTGCCCTGTTGCTGATAAATGGCCAGCATAGAGTTGATCATATCATTCACATGTTCCGGGTGGATAATGGTTGACAGCGGGTTATTTGAACGGTAAGTATCCCATAATGAAAACGTAGTTACATTATTAAAGCCCTCGTTTTTGTGCACCTTTTTATCGGTTCCCCAGTATTCGCCGTTCACATCGTTAAAGATAGACGGCGCTATCATGGTGTGATAAAAAGCTGTATAAAACTTCTTCATTTGCGATAATGAATCAGCTTTGATCACAATTTTTTGAAACTGCTTATTCCAGGCTGCATCGGCATCTGTAACTACTTTATTGAAATCCCAGCCCGGTATTTCGGCTTTAATGTTTAGCATAGCATTCTCTGCACTTACCGGTGAGATGCCCACCTTGGCATAAACAACTTCGCCTTTGGCAGTAGCAAAGCTGATAACACCTTTCACTTTTACCCCTTTAAGCTCGGTACCTTTTACGTTAGCTGTACTATCATAAACAGCGAAAGTTTTAATAGGCTTTGAAAACACAGCGGTAAAGTAAATACGCTGATCATTTGCCCAGCCTTTTGAAAAACGGTAACCGCAAATGGTGTTTTTATCAACCTGTTTAATATAGGTTTCCATTGGCCTGTCCCAGCCTATACCTTCCTGCAGATCGATGAGGATGTGCGCATCTTTTGTTGCCGGGAAAGTGTACTTATGCATCCCAACGCGGGTACTGGCAGTAAGCTCAACACCGATATCGTATTTTTTAAGTTTTACCTTGTAATAACCTGGTTTTACGACCTCATCCTTGTGGCTGAACAACGACACATAACCACTTTTTAAATTCTTGTTGCTGCCTTTGTATACGTTAATAGCGCCGGTTGTCGGCATGAAGGATATATCGCCTAAATCACCAATGCCCGTACCGCTCAGGTGGGTATGCTGGAAGCCGATGATGGTAGAATCAGAAATGTGATAGCCCGAACACCAGTCCCAGCCCTCAGAAATATTGGTTGGGCCTAACTGTACCGCACCAAAGGGGACACTTGCCCCCACAAAAACGTGACCGTGGAAACCGGTGCCGATGTACGGATCGACATATTGCGTTAAACCGCCGGCCTTTTTCATAGGCTGCGATTGGTGCCTTTGCGCCTGGGAGCTTAAATTAACCAGGGCCAGTAAACCGGCCAAAACGAGTTGTTTTTTCATTCTTTACTTAAATGATATTATTGAGGTTTTTATTGCTGCCAATTAAACCCCAATACTTAATAGATTATTAATAAACGCTTAATTCGGCTACGGCAATACCATTGCCTGCAATTACATGCGCGGCTTCAAATTTTAAATAACGTGCGCTAACCTCCTGCTTTAATACTACAGGCTGCTCAATTGGATTCGATTTGATATTTGAGAACTCGCCCGATGCCACCTTTTCCCAGGTTTTGCCATCGTTGCTGATATAAAACACATAGCTATCAACAATGCCCTCGGCTTGCTTATCCTGCCTTGGCAAATAGCCGAATGCTTTTATTTTCTGCTCTTTTCCTAAATCAACGCTGATCTGCTGCGGGAATTGCGCGCTTTCTTTTTTTAGTGTGCTGTAAAGACTACCGGTATTTTCATCAAAGGCATTTTCGGCCTTGTTCCATTGGTCATTAGCCGCAGTGGCATCCAGTACTTTCCAATCGGTTTTAGCAAAGCCGAATTCCGCGTAAGTACTTTCGCTTTGGTGCTCCTTACCTTCAAAGCTGCGGGCTTTGACTACTCCGCCTTCATTAAGCGTAAACGGTTTACTGTAAACCGGCGAATTTAGCGTTGGCTCGTGCCCGTCAAGCGTATAGCGGATAGCGCTTACCGGCGCTTCGGTAGTAATGCTTATCTCGCCTTTTTTATTGCGGGATATCTTTGGCGCAGTTAAATGTACCGGCTCTTTATAAATCCCGAAATCACTCAAGGTAATAGCCACCGGCGAAGCAGTAATCTTCAGCCTTAACTTGCTTGCAGTTATATTTTGCGTTAAACGGATCAGCCTGTTACCGCCAATGCTGGTAGCTTCACCTATTTGTTCCCACTTGCCATTTAAGTAAGCATCTACAGCAACAGCTTCAATACGCTGCCCAAGCTTAATATTTTCGCGCAGGCGGATCACGTTAAATGTTTTTGGCGAATGCAGATCGATAGTTAATTCAGGAGTAGTCACCTTATCGTCAGTTGCCCAATAGCTGTAACGGTTGTCATCTACTAAAAACTGCGGACCGAACTTGGCTTTGTTACCGCCACGCACATTACTTGCCCTTAACGTTGCGCCTTTTGCCAAATTAACCGCGAAGGTTTGTTTAAGAAGGTTACCGAACTCGGTTAATGATTTTACGTCGATCTCATTAATAATACCACGCTGGTCGGGAGATAAGCCCAAATCAAGCGCTGCACCACGGCCTACGCTTTTGTAATACAGATCAAGCAAGGTATAAGGCGATTTTACACCTTCATCCTGTGTTTTATGATAAAACCATCCCGGGCGTAACGACACGTCGCATTCGGCAGGCATCCAGTACTTACCGTTACGGGTACCTTCGGTGCCTTCATAATCTTTCACATAACCATTGGCAGGAGCTTTGCCCTCATCAGGAGCATGTGGCGTATAGGTTGCCCAGCAGGTTTCGCCTGCATGGCCTTCCTCGTTGCCAACCCAGCGCACATCCGGACCAACATCGCCAAATAAAACAGCATTCGGTTGAAGTTTACGTGTAATGGCCCAGGTAGTATCCCAGCCATAATAAGTTGAACGATCTATTTTTCTTACTTCGCGCTTGCCACCATAATAGCCATCGCCGCCGTTAGCACCATCATGCCATGAAATAAACAACGGACCGTAATTGGTATACAACTCTTTCAATTGCGCACGATATGTCTTCACATATTCTGCAGTACCGTAGTTAGGATTGTTTCTGTCCCACGGCGAGCAGTATACCCCCAGTTTCATGCCCAGCTTATCGCAGGCTTCGCGGTATTCTTTCAACATATCCCCCTTGCCATTTTTATAGGGGCTTTTAGTGATATTATGCTCCGTAGTTTTAGTTGGCCAAATGCAAAAACCATCGTGGTGTTTTGCAACCACAACTACGCCCTTAAAGCCTCCTGCTTTTGCGGCGGCTACAATTTGCAAAGCACTAAACTGTGACGGATTAAAAATCTTCGGATCTTCATCGCCAAAGCCCCACTCCTTGTTGGTGTAGGTATCCACCCCATAGTGGATAATGCAATACATACCTGTTTCCTGCCAATTAAGCTGTCCTTGAGTAGGTAACACACCATAAGGTTTGGGAGCCGTTTGACTAAAACCGTTTAAACCGGCGGTCAATAACAATAAGGCAATGCCTGTAAACTTCTTCATAATTAATAATTAGTTTTTAAACCATGATGATGGCACATCCTGCGGGGCCGAGCCATTAACACTATATTTTAGCAGCAACTTAAAGCCGCCACCACCTTCAATAAAATCAAGCTTAAAGGGATGCGCACCGATTTTTAGCGCGACTTGTCCGCTGCGTTCCTGAGCCGAGTGATTACCATCGTTATCCACAACAGTTTTATCGCCAATGTACAGTACACCGCCATCATCGCAGGTTAAATAAAAGCTGTAAATACCGTCAGTTGGCACATCAATGTAACCTTTGTAGGTGATACCAAACGATGGTGCTTTAACTGTAGCAGGCACTTCTATCTTATCGGTAGTGAAAGTGCTGTCAACTTTCGCATCTTGCATTAAGGCAGTCTTTTTGAAAAAAGCCTTGTAATAAGTAGCTGTAAGTCCGGGTTTTGGCGGGGCGATTTTTACCGGGCCAAGCATTTGCTGTTGTGTGTAGTTCAGGTTATAAACGTCACCACGGGTACCGGTTGGTGTAAAAGCGGCAATCCTTACCAATTGTGATTTAGAGATAGTTAATGGCGATGGCAACACCGGCGATTTGGCATCAGGCAGCGTGCCATCCGTAGTGTAACGAATAGTCAGGCCCGGCAATGGAGACACGATGCTCAACTTACCTTCGTCTGTGAAAACATATTGATTAAGCAAATTTGGAAGATCAGGCAAACGATAGTTAACCTTCATGGCGTCCATACGTTTGTATTGCTCTGTTAAACGCTGCAAGTATGAATCGTATTCACTTTCCTTATGCGTCCACAGCATTTCAGACAATGCGGTCATGCGCGGCATATACATATAATCCGCGCGTTTTTCAGACGGGATCATTTCTGACCAGAGATTAGCCTGTGCGCCAATGATTGATTTTGCTTCTTCGGCATTCAGCACTTTTGGTACCGGGTTAAAGTGATATACCTTGCTAACAGAATACTGATCTGGCTGGTTATCAAAATAAAGCGGTTCGCCGGGCGTCATGATCACAGTATTGCCATTCTTCACAGCTTTAACCGGTGCATCAGGAACCCATGTGCGCCAGTACATAATAATAGCTGTTGGGCTAATGCCTCCTTCAATTACCTCGTCCCAACCAATCAGTTTGCGGCCTTTCGAGTTGAAGAATTTCTCCATGCGGTTGATGAAGTAGCTATGTAAACCGGCAAGGTCTTTAATGCCCTCCTTCGCCATCAAGGCTTTACAGGCATCTGATTTACCCCAGTTGGTACGATTCACCTCATCACCACCGATGTGGATATATTTAGATGGGAAAATCTGCATAATCTCGGTGAATACATTCTCGGCAAACTCAAAGGTGCTTTCGTTACAAGGGCAGATAGGTTTGGTGAATAATTCACCCCATTTATTTTCGCCATCGCAGGTTAAAAACGGATATGAGTTAATGGCAGCCATCATGTGCCCCGGCATATCAATTTCCGGAACGATGTCGATATGTCTTGCTGCTGCGTAAGCTACCACGCCTTTCATTTCATCCTGGGTATAAAAACCACCGTACATGGTTTTACCATTTTTTTGAACGATGTGCTCTTTATCGATCACAAAATCAGGATTATCCTTAGCTTTTTTCATACAGGCTGAGTCCTGGTTATTGAACGTGCGCCATGCACCGGCTTCAGTAAGCAGCGGGTATTTTTTTATTTCGATGCGCCAGCCCTGATCATCAGTTAAATGCAGGTGTAGCTTATTCATTTTGTACAAAGCCATCCGGTCGATAAACTTTTTCAGATAGCTTACCGAGAAAAAGTGCCTCGATACATCCAGATGCATACCACGCCATTCGTAAACAGGCGCGTCTTCAATAGCTACAACCGGTAAAGACAATTGCTTTTGCACAACACCGGCTTCAATACCAACAGGCAATAACTGACGAATAGTTTCTACCGCGTGAAACACACCGGCCGGGTCTTTTGCACGGATAACAACCTGCTCCTTAGTAACGCTCATACGATACGCTTCAGGAGCAGTTATACTTGCGTCATAAACCAGGTTAATAGCGTGAGCTTTCTTTACCTTGCTTATTTCAATGGGCTTACCTAAACCTTTACGCAACAGATCTTTCAAGGCATAAGCCTCGGTATTAAAAGCATTGGAAGTTACTATGCCGGTTTTTGATGTTATAGTAAATGAACCTTCACCAGCTGTTAATTGAGCCGGGTAAGGGATCAACGGAAATTTTGCCGCTGTTTCCTGAGCACTAACAGCACCTGTACAGATAAAGGCCAATGCCGCTGCTGACAAATATTTTGAAATAGTATTCATTGTCTGTGTTTATTATTTGTCGATAGATATGGTTCTTTCAGTTACGTTCCAGCCGCCGATGCTTACTGCAAGGTTTTTATCTGCACCTGGATTATGGTCGATAACAACTTTTTTAGTTTGGCCCGGCAGCACCGTTACATAGTTATCGCTGTAAAAGGCCGGAAGGATGCGTTGTTTGGTATCGGCATTAACTAATGACAAACGGTTAAAGAACGCCAATGCACCATTGCCTTCATTAGTCAACGTTACTTCAACCTTGCCATTTTTTAAATATTTAGCAGTTGCGCCCAAATTGCCAGCAGGCATTTTCTGTAAGCCCGAGAAATCTCCGTTAGCATCAGGCAACCAGTAAATATTCTCGCTAATTACTTCTTTATCTGATTTAAGCAATTGCAGGCAAAGGAAAACACCATTGTCTTTTGCTTCTTTCTCAATCTCTCTTTTCAGTGATAAATAGCGTTTGGTAGTAGTCGGTGTTACATCGGCAAAAACCTTTGTTAATACTTTCTCCTTACCATCCATATCATAGGTTTTGGCTACCAGCAGCATATTGCTATGTGTTTTAAAAGTATTATTGGCTACCATCACCATACCATCCGTTTGGTTATACATGATGTGTAAAGGTTCACTACCGTTATGCAAGCCATAAAGACAAGCATTAGGATCAAGGTAATAATCATACATCTGGCCGCGCATGGCTGTCCATGGGTTTTGGGTTTTCCAGATGATGGTACCTGTATACCAATCCCACATGTGCGAGCTAAAGCCTTCCATTAATGCACGATACTGATCATAGTTTACCAGCTGGGCTTTGGTTGCGAAGTCTTCAACGTTTTTAGCTTTTCCGTATTTATCAATAAAACCATCGTAGCCAATATACTTGTGATACTCCCAAACCGGATCAGTTTTGGTTTTGCCGGTTGAGGCATCAAACTCGGGCACCACCATGTTTTCGGCAGGAATAAAGCGTTTTAATGATTCATAATCGCTGACGCCAACCGAACCAACTTCCGAGTTGAACGGATAAGTTTGATGATCCCAGAAAGTTGTAAGGCTTTGGATGCCGTAAGGGCCATCGCCGTTGCCGCCCTGTACATTGCGCGACATTTCTTCGGAGTTTGAATACGGGATAAACCAACGGGTATTATCGAGCTTAGGCATAATGGTATCACGCAGGGCTGCAAAAATATCTTCAGGCGGAGTGATCTCGTTACCACCACACCAGATAGCCAGCGAGGGGAAGTTACGCACCAATTTAACCTGATCGGCGACTGATTTTAAATACAGGTCATGATCATCAGGGTATTTGCGACGGGTCCATTGGTCATCAGCTTTCATTGGATCTATCCAGCGACCATTGCAATCGCCCGATCCCCACATATCCTGAAAAACCAGCATACCGTATTTATCGCAAGCCTCATAAAATTCCGGGCGTTCAATCAGCGCACCACCCCAAACACGGATCAGGTTCAGGTTCATATCACGGTGAAAACGAACTTCGGCATCATAACGGGCATCGCTGAAACGCAACATCTGATCAGAGATGATCCAGTTACCGCCTTTAATAAATACCTTTTGGCCGTTCACATTAACCTGGCGACTTTCGGTTTTATTGTTCCACTCGGTAGTGATCTGGCGTACGCCAACTTCAATGCGTTTTTGGTCGGATACCTTGCCACCTGCTACAAACTGCAAATTAAGCTTATACAAATTTTGCGGACCGTAGCCATTAGGCCACCAAAGCTTAGGGTTTTTAAGGCTGTAATCCGCCAGTTTAACTTCCTGTTTTGAATTGGCTTTCAGGGTAACCGGCTGTGACACCAGCTTGCCATCTAAATTATATTGTAAAGTACCACTTACTGCAGTACCTGTAGTATTTTCAACTTCGGCAGACACCTGTACAATAGCCGGCTGCTGCGCACCTTCCGGCTGACGAACACCCGGAACAAGGGTAACCACATGCGGATCTTTAATAACCACAGCACCAGTGTGCTCAATGGTCACTTTATCCCAAATGCCGGTATTACGGTCGCGGATGGGCTGGATCCAGTCCCAGCCTGCTGTATATTGGATACCTACACCACGCGCAATGGTACCGTCACCACCTTGCCCACCGTTGGGGTTACCAACAACATCCGGAGGGTATACCACAACAGCTAAACGGTTATTACCGTTTTTGCTCAGCCATTTGGTAATGTTATAGCTTTGGCGCAAAAACATGCCTTTGTGCAGCTTGCTGTTAAGCTTATGCCCGTTCAGGAAAACATCGCAGCTATAATTTACGCCACGAAAGTTGAGGTAAGTTTGATTGCTGCCAGTTGGCGCGGCCTCTTTAAAATTTTTGGCAAACCAATAGGTATAATAATCGCGACCAACCTTATAAATGTCAGGGATCTTTTCATTGTTCATCCCGTAAAATGGATCGGGCACCTGTTTATTGGCTACCTGGGTTGTAAGCACAGTTCCCGGTACTACCGCAGGGTTCCATGCAGCCAGATCATAATTGGTGTGAGAAATAATTGTGCCATTATCCTTAACGCTATTCAGAGAAGTACATTTCCAGCCGCTATTGAGCTCATAGCCGGTTTGTGCCTCAGCATTTTGGTAAACACCTGAGGCGAGGACGGATAACACTAATGAAAATTTAAACAATGCAGATCTGCCTGCAGAACGGGTTGTTGTCATTTATTTGGATTGGATGGATGATCAAAATTAAAAACTGCCAAATCATTTTAGCTGTAAAAACTTGGCTATATTATGTGGTATTTTGTCGGTATAATTGTCATTTAGACGAGTATACAGGGCATTTTTGGTAGTAATCAGGAGAAATTTTGTACACCCTGTAAATTTGCCCGTCGCCTGTACAAGATTTCTCCTCACCCTTTTCTTAGCCCCTACCCTGTTCGTCGAAATGACATTGTGGTTAATTGGTATTATGAAATATTAATAAGCTATTTTAAACCCGGCTGCTTCATTAAGGCCGCTGGCCTGTTGTAATTTTACCGGGATACTAATATCGATTCCATCAGCTACCTGTTTCCATTTAAGGCTTTGGCTGCTGCCAAGCAAGGTTACTTTCTTTACCTTTTTAACATCTTTAAGCTTTACAGATATAGTAGCAGGCAAAATCACCTTTTCCTGGTCGCTCAAAGCAAAGGCATAAATGGTATTGCTGTTTTTGGCTTTTGTATAATATATATTACCTGTTGAATACGGTGCAACCAACTGGCAGGCGTAAATACCCTCGCCATTGATCTTCATCCAATTGCTGATACCTTGCAGGCGCTCATAAGCAACCGGGTCCCAATCACCATCGGGGCCGGGACCGATGTTCATGAGCAGGTTACCGCCGCGCGATACGATTTTTACCAATAGCTGCACAATTTGCTGTACTGATTTATAATGATCGCCCGGAACATAGCTCCATGAATTACCCATGGTTATACAGCTTTCCCAGGGATGATCAAGGGGCACTTCCGGTACTTCCTGCTCGGGAGTAGTATAGTTTTCGTATTTGCCGGCTACGGTACGGTCAACTACTATTAACCCCGGTTGCTTTTGCCTGCCCATTGCGGCTATCTTCGGCATATCAATGTCCTGGTCAAATTTGATCCCGCGCTGCCAGTCGATGGTAGTATCAACACTGCTTTTAGGGCGTACCCATCCCCCGTCGAGCCATAAAATATCAACCTTGCCATAATCGCTCATTAGTTCGCTGATCTGGTTGTAGGTAAAGTCTTTAAATTTCTGCCAGCGTTTGGGATATTTTTGAGGATCATAGTTTACATTTCGGTCTTTAGGCGGAAAGTATGGCCACCAGTAATTTTCAGTATGCCAGTCGGGTTTTGAAAAGTAGGCGCCAATCATAAAGTTATCTTTACGGAAAGCGTTGAAGATCTCTTTAGTTACATTGCTTCTGGGATTGGTGGAAAAAGGGGTTTTGTTGCTTGTGATTTTATAATCGGTTTCTTTGGTATCAAACATGCAAAAACCATCATGATGCTTGGTAGTGAAGATCACGTATTTCATACCGGCATCTTTAGCAGCCTTCACCCATTTTTCGGGATTGAATTTGGTGGGGTTAAAAGTGGTTTGCAGATTTTCATACGCCGCTTTATATCCATTATAGGTAGCAGCATACGGGCCGCGGCGTTGTGTCCAGCCTTCATCTTCGGGGCAAATACTCCAGCTTTCTACTACCCCCCACTGGCTGTAAGTACCCCAATGCATAAATAAACCGAACTTGAGATCCTGCCAGTTTGCAATTTTTTGCTCAACTGCAGGATCGCCGGCAGGAACATATTGTTTTGACATATTGTGCTGTTGTCCAAACACTTCAAAGCCCCCCAAAACCAAAAGAAATATTGTAAATAATCGTTTCATCAAGCTATTATTTTATTAATTACTGACAATTTTATATGGTGTATTGCTTACACACTTTTTAAATTTTTTTAAAAAACATCGCAACTTACATCATAAAATTTTATTTTGTGGTATTAATATGTTATTATTGTTACACCATTATTAAGTTTTAGATTTAGTTGATTAATTAAAAATCCTTCGGTTTGAGAGACAGAAAAGTTGATACGCTGAAATTATGGAAACTCATTTGTAATAATGACGATGAGAACGCTTTTGAGCTGTTTTTCCATATCCTTAACAACTCGCTCATTAAATTTTGTGTGTTATACGTACATCAACGGGAAATTGCCGAAGAGATAGTGTCAGATGTGTTTGTAAAGTGTTGGCTTAACCGTAAAAACCTCATCGAAATTCAAAACCCCGAAACCTACCTGTTTGTAGCGGTAAAAAATCAATCGCTCAACCACATTAAAAAATACTCAACCATTCACCTTGTACAAATTGAGGAAACCAATTCGGTAGAATTTGTAAATACCTATAACCCTCAAAAAGAAATTGAAAACAAAGAGCTTATTTTTAGGATGGACCAGGCCATAGCCGGTTTACCGCAACAATGCCGCATCGTTTTCAGGCTGATAAAAGAAGACGGTATGAAGTATAAGGAAGTAGCCGAAATTCTAAATATTTCGCCCCGTACAGTACAAACCCAGCTTTTCAGGGCGATCAAGAAACTTAGTGTCATTTTGACACAATATAACAAACACCACGAATCCCCCTTAAAACCAATACAATCAACATTTTAGGAAGCACAATTGTAATTTTCAATTATTTTTTTTAACCTTGTAAGTAATTAACCTAAATAAGTTGTCCTATCATAAATAAGGATGCAATTATACGATGGGCAATGATAAATTTATAGAGCTGGCCGGCAAAAAACTGTCAAATGAAATCAGCTCTGATGAAAACAATGAATTTCAGCGTTGCTTAGCTAATGATGCTTCCCTTCGTGAACAATACGAGGCCCTTTCCGCTTACTGGAAACATAGCGATGCCCAATATGCCGACAATGCCCTCGCCTTTCAAAAAATAAAGTCAAAAATTAAAGCGCAGGAAGTTATTGAACCTGCAACGGCCATTACCCCCGTTAAAAAGGGCACAATACATTATCTTTGGCGTGCCGCGGCCGCCGTTGTTTTAATAGCAGGTTGCTCGTATCTTTTTTATTCAAAAACGGTTACTTTGGGCCACGGAATTGCAAGCACAACGTCCGGCGCCTGGCAAAATAAAAACACTTCTGCCCGCGATAAATCAACCATTGTATTAACTGACGGTACACGTATCACCCTTAATTCACAAAGTTCATTAAGATACCCAACAAAGTTCACAGGCAAAACCCGCGAAGTTTATTTAAGCGGCGAAGCCTTTTTTGATGTACATAAAGACCATGAACATCCGTTCATTATCCATACCGAAAAAATGAACATCAAGGTGCTGGGTACCGCTTTTAATGTTAAATCATACCCCGATGATCCATCAAGTGAAACAACCCTTATCAGGGGCGCCATTGAAGTTACTCTTGACGACCGACCATCCGACAGGATCATTTTAAAACCAAGCGAAAAACTGATCGTTAAAAAAGGCTCGTTTACTACTATACATAAAAATCAGACAAAGCTTTCACCCGCTACCGATAGCAGTGCGGGTACGCAGTATGTTTTAACCAGCTTTACACGCCTTCATCAGGCTGACAGTGCCATTTTAGAAACTTCGTGGACACAGAATAAACTCATTTTCAGAGATGAAAACTTTGCCGACCTCGCTGCCCGCATGGAACGCTGGTATGGTGTCGAGATCAAATTTAAAAATGATGAAATGAAGAAGTACCGTTTTACCGGCACTTATGAAAAAGAAACCATTACCCAGGCACTTGATGCGTTACGCATTACCGAAAATTTTCATTATAAAATTAAAAATTCCGCCATTTATATTTATTAACTGATAATTCTTCAGTGATTAACAGTACATTTGTCGCCTCAATTGGTCGCTGTGCTTTACAATATTTGTAATTGTTACCTACCAATCCGGTCATTTTACACTATTACCTGTGCTAATTATAAAATTTATGTAAATTTAGGCATCCCCAATGGATGTCGGCGACAGGTTTAGGTTATCAGTATAAATGAAAATACGGTTTACGTTAATATTATTCTTCAATTTACTGGCTATATTAACTGTATATTCACAAACCCGCGTCACTATCAATTTAAAATCGGCCGATTTTAAAAAGTTGATCTCAGCCATCGAACGTCAAAGCATTTATCATTTTGTTTACAGCGAAAGAAAAATCCCCACATTAAACAAAGTTGACATAGACGCTGATAATGAAGACGTTAAAAGTATCTTAGATAAAATTTTGACCAATTCGGGCTTCGCTTATACCGAGCTTGCCAATCACCTGATAGTAATTGCCCCGATTGATGAAATAGTTAATGTAGTTAAGGTAACGGGCATTGTTGTTGATGAAAATGGCGCACCGCTTGCCGGCGCTACAGTTAGGGTAAGAGGTTCAACTATGGGCTCGCTCACCGATGCGAAGGGGGCGTTTTTTCTTGAAGTGCCCTCCGGGTCAACGTTGATAGTGAGTTTTGTAGGTTACGTTACAAAAGAGGTAAAACTTAATGGGGCTACACCGTCAATTATTTCGCTTACAGTAAGTAACGTGCTAAACGAGGTAGTTGTAACGGCGCTTGGCATTAACAAGGAACAAAAAAGGGTGGGTTATTCAGTAACTACTATTAGCGGTGAGGTGCTTGATAAAGCCAAGGAATCAAATGTGGCATACTCATTGGAGGGGCGCGTAGCAGGTTTAAGTATCAATGGCATAAACGGCGGACCAGGGTCTTCCGCGAGGATCTTACTTAGAGGCGTTACAAGTTTTGGTGCAAGCGCTCCACTCTTTATTATTAATGGCGTGCCCATGGATAATACCCAAAGAGGATCGGCCAATGAATGGGGCGGTGCTGACTTTGGCGACGGCATCAGCAATATAAATCCCGACGATGTTGAAAATATGACCGTACTAAAGGGCCAGGCGGCATCGGCACTTTACGGAGCACGCGCGGCCAATGGCGTAATTTTAATAACTACCAAAACAGGAAAAAAAAACACCCCATTTGGTGTTGAATTTAATACCAATTACCAAACTGATAAAGCAATTAATACCTTTAATTATCAAACACAATACGGCCAGGGTTTGTATGGGATAAGGCCGACTACCGTAACCAATGCAATATCCTCAGGCAACTATGGCTGGGGCGAAAAACTGGACGGTAAACCCACAATTCAGTTTGATGGCGAATATTACCCCTACTCCGCCGTAAAAAATAATATCAGTAAGTTTTACCGGCAAGGCTATACTTTTACCAACACTGCTGCATTTAGCGGCGGTAACGACAATGGTAATTTCCGGTTGTCGTTATCAAACCTTAGCAACGGCTCAATAGTGCGTAACAGTGATCTCAACCGCAAAACGTTCAACCTATCGGCAAGTCAAAATGTTACCCAAAAACTGAATATTAATGTTGTAGCTAATTTTATCAACGAAACTTCTAATTTAAAACCCAACCTGAGCGATGGGCCTTTTAATGTAAATAACATTCAATACCTGGCAGCCAACGAAGATCAGGCTATCCTTGCGCCTGGTTATGCCCCAGATGGCAGTGAAATAAGATGGAATAGCGACACCTTTACTACAAATCCTTATTTTACCGTTAACAGGTTTATTAATGATGTAAACCGTAACCGCTTAATAGCTGCATTATCGGGTAAATACAATTTCAATAATTGGATGTATGCACAGTTGAGGTTAGGTAACGACATACTTTACGATAAACGAAAAACGGTTACCCCAACCGGAACCGCTTATTACGCCGGCGGAATGGGAGGACTTGATGAACAGTCAAACACGCGACGATCTGAACTAAACAGTGACCTGCTAATAGGTGCCAAACATGACATTATTGCTAAAGTGCTGAGTTTTGACATATCTGCCGGGACTAACCTACGCAAAAATACATACGAGTACACGAAGCTTTTTGGAGGCCCATTCATTGTACCATATTTTTATAGCTATAATAATTTGAGCATTAAAAGCAGCAACTACAACTATAATAGTACCGAAACGCATTCAAGCTATTATGCTGTTGATTTTTCATTAAGAGACTATTTAACAATAACTACTACCGGCCGCTACGATGCCTACTCCACGTTGCCGAGTGATAACCGGAGTATCTTTACGCCTTCGGTATCGGCAAGTCTTTTATTTTCCGATCTTGTTCATATTCCCAGCCTTGACTTTGGAAAATTGAGGTTATCCTATGCGCAAACAAGCGGCGAGCCAACTGATGCATATGTAACAACCCAATATTACACAACAAATTATTCGATAAACGGTGTTGCCATAGGCAGCTTCAGCGACAGCCTGCCAAACTTATTTCTTAAGCCTTACACGCTTACCGAAATGGAAGCCGGCACCGAGCTTAAATTTTTAAATGGCAGACTTGGAATTGACGTAGCCTATTTTCACCGCAAAACAAAAAATGAGATCATTAAAGGAGACCTTGATCTGGCAACGGGTTTTGCACGGCGGTTTATCCCTACGGGCTCAACCCAAAACAACGGCATTGAAATTGAGCTAAGCGGCACTCCTATTAAAACAACCGGTTTTAACTGGTCGCCATCGTTTAATTTCACCTATGTACAAAACAAGATCCTTCAAACAGACGGTACTCCCGAGTCGGCTAACATAAGCTTCGGTACTTACCGCCCGCTAAATGCCGCTACAGCACTGGTTAAAGGCTTGCCAGGTCCCCAGATTATGGCCAACGATTACCTTAGAAACGATAAAGGACAGATCATTTTCGACGGAAATGGTTTACCCATGGCCGGCCCCCGTGTACCTATGGGTAGCGCAGTCCCTAATGTATACGGCGGATTAAACAACAATTTCGCATTTGGCAAACTAAGTCTCTCATTTTTGATTGATTACCGTTTTGGCAACAAAATATTATCGGCTACAAATTATAATAGCATTTACAGGGGCTTTAACCAGCTTACCCTTGCAGGCAGGGAAAACGGCGTTGTCGGCGATGGCGTAAACGCCAATGGTGAAAGGAATACCATTGCTGTACCTGCGCAAAACTACTACCAGGCGCTGGCCCAAAATGTATCTGCATTAAATGTGCTTGACGGCAGGTTTATTAAATTACGGCAGGTTACTTTTGGCTATACTTTTTCAAAGGGCTTTCTTAATAAAACACCGTTTGAAGGCATAACCTTTTCACTGGTAGGCAGAAACCTCTGGACCATCATGAAGCGCTCGGCCAATATCGATCCGGAATCTGGATTTTCGCCGGATATAAAATATGCCGGAATTGAGGGAGCAAGCCTTCCGCCAACCCATA
Organism: Mucilaginibacter sp. R-33; assembly: GCF_049949235.1. NCBI lineage: Bacteria > Pseudomonadati > Bacteroidota > Sphingobacteriia > Sphingobacteriales > Sphingobacteriaceae > Mucilaginibacter > Mucilaginibacter sp. R-33. The sequence continues at coordinate 1,216,280 of NZ_CP188089.1, read as the reverse complement.
CTTATGGAATAAATATTAACTTTAAACTCAAAAAATAAATCATCTAAAAATGGCTTCCACCATAAAACACAAACTCCTATGTTGTTTGGTAATGCTTACGGCATTACTAAAATTTTCTACCGCAAATGCACAAGCTCCTTTTTATAAAGACGGTTCGCAATCGATTGATTCACGCGTAAAAGATCTTTTATCAAAATTAACCATCGAAGAAAAAATCTCCTTATTAGGCTACCGCAGCCAGGCCGTGCCACGTTTAGGCATCCCTGCCTATAACTGGTGGAACGAGGCTTTGCATGGCGTAGCCCGTGCCGGTGAAGCTACCATATTCCCACAGGCTATCGGGATGTCGGCTACATTTAATGAAGATCTGTTAAAACAGGTATCAACGGCCATATCAACTGAAGCCCGTGCAAAATATAACCTGGCCATTGCACAAGACAGGCACCTGCAATACATGGGACTTACCTTTTGGACGCCCAACATCAATATTTTCCGCGATCCGCGCTGGGGACGCGGGCAGGAAACTTATGGCGAAGACCCTTTCCTGACCGGCCGTATGGGCTCAGCTTTTGTTAAAGGTTTGCAGGGCGATGATCCTAAATACCTGAAAACATCTGCCACGGCCAAACACTTTGCCGTACACAGCGGCCCCGAAGCCACCCGCGATAAATTTGACGCTAAGGTTGATGAAAAAGACCTTCGCGAAACCTACCTGTATGCTTTTCACGAACTGGTTAAAAACCACGTTGAATCGGTAATGAGCGCCTACAACCGTGTTAACGGTGTACCAAACTCTATCAATAAAATGCTACTTACCGACATTCTGCGGAAAGAATGGGGCTTTAACGGCCATGTAGTAACCGACTGTGGTGCCCTGGATGATGTGTACCTTACCCACAAAACACTACCAACTGCGGTTGAAGTAGCTGCTGCTGCCATTAAGGCTGGTGTTGACCTGGATTGCTCGTCCGTTTTGCAGAACGATGGTATTAAAGCTATTAAACAAGGCCTGCTTACCGAAAAAGATGTTGACCAGGCCCTGAGCGCTATCTTACGCACCGAATTTAAACTGGGCTTTTATGACGACCCGGCCGCTAATCCTTATCATGGTTACGGCGCCGACAGTGTTCACAATGAACAACATTTGGCTTTGGCCCGTAAAGTGGCCCAGCAAAGCATGGTATTGTTAAAGAATAACAGCAATGTTTTGCCATTCAAAAAAAGCAGCTACTCCAGCATTATGGTGGTTGGGCCAAACGCGGCCTCGCTCGACGCCATGATAGCTAATTACCACGGCACCAGCAGTAAAGTGATCAATTTTGTTGAGGGCATTACCGGCGCGGTTGATAAAGCTACCCGCGTTGAATATGACCTTGGATGTGATTATAAAGATACCACCCATTTTGGCGGCACCTGGGCTGCGGGTAATGCTGATGCTACCATTGCTGTGATAGGCCTCTCCCCCGTTTTGGAAGGCGAAGCAGGCGATGCTTTCCTGTCTGAAAGCGGCGGCGATAAAAAGACACTAAGCCTGCCTGCCAGCGAAATTGCTTTTATGAAAGAGCTGCGTAAAAGTGTAAAAAACAAACCTCTTATTGCTGTAATTACCGCAGGTAGCGATGTTGATATATCCGCTATTGAGCCTTATGCCGATGCCATTATATTTGCCTGGTACCCCGGCGAACAGGGCGGTAACGCTTTAGCTGATATTATTTTTGGCGAAGTTTCGCCATCTGGTCACCTGCCGCTTACTTTTTATAAAGATATGAGCGACCTGCCTGATTACAGCGATTACAATATGAAAAACCGCACCTACCGTTACTATACCGGCCCGGTACAATATCCTTTTGGTTTCGGTTTAAGTTATACGTCGTTCAGCTACACCCTGGGCAGTAAATTAAAAAACACCTACAAAAAAGCCGATACCCTTGCAGTAACAGTAAACGTTAAAAACATCGGTAAATTTAATGGCGATGAAGTAGTGCAGGCGTATATTAAATATCCCAACATCGACAGGATGCCTGTTAAAGAATTAAAAAGCTTTAAACGCATCAGTCTGGAGCAGGATAAAGAAGGTACCGTTACTTTGAAAATCCCTGTTCAGGATTTACAAAAATGGGACCTTGCCACACACAAATGGAAGCTTTATCCCGGCAGCTACAAATTAGTACTGAGCAGCAGCTCGGCCGATGAAAAGTTGGTAGCTGATTTCAAGATATCTAATTAAAAACTAATAAAGACTTACGAAGTTTTAAAAACTTCGTAAGTCTGGTAATACTTAAAGGTGTCATTGCGTGGAACGAAGCAATCCCAAGCTATACAGGGAGAACCTGCTTATCGGGGATTGCTTCGTTCCTCGCAATGACGTTTTTTTTATAACTAACTCACAGTAAAGCCTCTAAATCCTTCATAATTCTACTTTTATCTGTAGCGGTCTTAGCCAGTTTCAGGGCAGTTTGCAAATGCGATACTGCCTTTTTACGATCTACTCCTGTATACAAGTAACCAAGCAGTACATGGTACAAATGATTGGTATCCAATTTTAACTTTTCGGCCTCACTAATTGCTTTCTCCTTCCCTTTTACCTTTGCCAAGGCATAAGCCCGGTTCAACGCAGCCGCAGGCGAATAAGCCGCGATAAGTAACCTGTTGTAGAGCATTAATATATTTTCCCATTTTTCGGTAGCATCAGTTTTAACGGTATGCCAATAAGCTATAGCAGCTTCAATATGATATTTACCGGCGCCGTTTCCTTTAGAGGCAAGGTTTAGGTAGTATCGCCCCTTTACTATCAGTTCATCATTCCAAAGCATTCTGTCCTGGTCATCATAGCGGATCATTTCGCCATATTCATCTACCCGGGCATCAAACCTTGAAGCATGAAAACACATCAATGATAACAAGGCATTCACCTCGGGCAGGTTGGTTTGCTTGTTTTCTATAAGGAGATAGTTAAGCCGCATGGCTTCTAAACACAAATCTTTTCGCAATGTAGTGCTCTGGCAGCTGGAGTAATAGCCCTCATTAAACAGCAGGTATAAAGTTTTCAGTACGATGCCCAGCCGGTTAACAATATCAGCCGGTTCAGGAAAAACGATCTTTACTTTTTGTTCCCGAAGCTTTTCCTTAGCCCTGAACAGGCGTTTATTAATGGTTTCTTTATTTGATAAGAAAGCCTCGGCAATTTCATCAATTCCGAAACCGCAAAGGATGCGTAACGCCAGGCCAATCTGCGCCTCGGCCGGCAATACCGGGTGACAAATAGCAAACATCATTTGCAGCTGGCTGTCGCTAATATTTTGGTCAGAAAGATCGATCTCTGCCTCGTAATTATCCTCTGCAAAAATCCCTTCGGCTATTTTTTGCTTAAACCGGGAGCCACGTCTTACATAATCGGTTGCTTTATTGCGGGCCACGGTATATAACCATGCTTTAGGATTATCCGGCAACCCCTTGATTCCCCATGTTTCGGCAGCAGTGAGGAAAGTATCACTGGCAATATCTTCGGCGGCTTCTATATGTTCAAAGCCGAAATAATGGCATAATACCGCGATTATCTTTTGATACTCGGAGCGGAACAAATGTGGTAGAAGCTGATCTTGCTGCATAAAACCAGCAGCCTCCCGTATATGGGAGGCTGCAAATCAATTACACTTCCATTGGGATGATAGGACGAACTTCAACACTGCCCCCTACCGACAGGATCGGGCAGCCCTTTGATAACTCCGTGGCTTCTTCCAGCGATGACGCTTTGATAATACTGTAACCCCCTATGGCTTCCTTAACCTCAACATAAGGGCCGTCTGTTACCACATTGTCAGGTTTTACTACGCTGCCAGCGGTATCCAACCTATTGCCTACAGCAACCAGTTTGTTTTGCGCGGCAATCCCGCCAATCCATTCGCGCCAGTAATTCATCATGGTTTGCATCTGTTCGGGCGACCGCGTTGCTGCAGTGGCTTCTGCGTCTCTTCTGAAGATCAATAAGAACTCGTTCATGTTTTTTGAATTTAATGGTTAAAAACCAAAAGACGATCAGGGTTGGCTGAATTGGACAACCACTCATTTTTTTTCAAATTAACCAGAAAAAGTTAATCTGCAATGTATAACCTTACATAATACTTATAAATTGAGGTTGATGTGCTTTTGTTATTTCACGTACTTTGATAGTACAACAATACTACCACGTTATGAAATACAGAAAATTAGGAAATACCGGACTTGAACTTTCGGCCATTGGACTGGGATGTATGGGCATGAACCATGCTTACGGCCAGCCGGATGACGATGAATCAATAGCCACCCTTGAAAAATCAATAGAAATAGGTATTAACTTTTGGGATACGGCCGATGTTTATGCCAATGGCCGCAATGAAGAATTAGTATCAAAGGTATTGGTACCCAATCGTGATAAGATCTTCATTGCCACCAAATTTGGTTTCAGGGCCGGTGCCGATGGCAAGCTGACTGAATTTGACGGCTCGCCGGCTTATCTTAAAACCGCGGTTGAGCAGAGCTTAAAACGCTTAAAAACGGATGTGATTGACTTGTACTACGCCCACCGAATCGACCCAAATGTGCCTGTTGAGGACATGGTTGGCGCCATGGCCGATCTGGTAAAAGAAGGTAAGGTAAAATACCTGGGCCTGTCTGAAGCTTCGGCAAACTCTGTCCGTCGTGCACATGCGGTGCATCCAATTAGCGCCTTACAAAGTGAATATTCCTTGCTAACGCGCGATGTAGAGGCTGAGGTATTACCAGTTTGCAAAGAGCTTGGGATTTCATTTGTACCATTCAGTCCGCTGGTGCGCGGTTTGGTAACAAACGCGTTGGATGTAACCAAACTGGCTGACAACGATTTCAGGAAAAGCCTGCCCCGTTACCAAAGTGCCAACGCCGAAAATAATATGGGCCTGGCTCATGAGTTTGCACAACTTGCGGCTCAAAAAAATTGCACACCTGCCCAACTGGCACTTGCCTGGGTGCTGGCACAAGGCGATAACATTATCCCTATTCCCGGAACAAAGAGGAGAAAATACCTTTTGGACAATGCAGGTTCGGTTGATGTGGAATTAACAGCCAATGATTTACAGGATATTGAAACCGTTTTAGCTAAATACCCGGATACCGGCGACAGGTATAACGAGGCTAATTACAAATTTGTTGATAAGAATTAATTGTAATTTTATTTCACGAAGGCGCTAAGAAGCCGGATTTCCGTTGCTTGTCTTAGCGCCTCTGAATGAAAAAATATAACCCTTATGGCATATAACGAACAAATGGCTGATCGTATCCGCGAAGCATTAATGGACCTTCCGGTAGTGGAAGAAAAGAAAATGTTCCAGGGAGTTTGTTTTATGGTAGATGATAAGTTATGTGTTTGCGTACGCGATAATAGCATCTTGTGCCGCATTGGTGAACAACAGGCATCTGTTGAGCTTGAGAAGGGAAACTGCAACCAAATGGTAAGCGGCGAAAGGGTGATGAAAGGCTATGTTTATGTTGAAGACTTCAACCTGCGAACCAACGACCAGCTGAATTACTGGATTAATTTGTGCCTTGAATTTAACCCATTAGCAGAGGCATCTAAAAAGAGGAAAAGAAGTAAATAACAGTAGCCCTGCCTATAATATTTGTTTCTTTCGATTCAAATACAACAAGGTGTCATTTAGAAACGAGGAACGAGTGGGAAATCTTATAAGCCATGCTCAACGAATTTTACAAAGCGGCTTACTTGATGTAGAAGATTTCTCCTCTCCCCCAACGCACATACCTTAACCTCGTCGAAACGACAAAGTTTTTCTACTTCTTCACCATTTTATAATGTTTGATCCCGGCTTCTTCAAACTCCGGCCCTGATACTTCAAAGCCCAGTTTTTCATAAAAAGGCACAGCATGGGTTTGCGAATTAAGATAAACATAAACCGCATCGGCCGGCAAATCAGTTAACACCGCTTTCACCAGCTCCCCTCCTATACCAAGTCCTCTGAACGTTTTCAATACGGCAAACCGTTCAAGCTTATAACCATTTTCGGTTTTACGCCAGCGGCAGGCACCGGCCGGTTTCCCATCAGCAGTAGCTAAAAAATGATGGGATACATCTTCATGTTCGTATTCCAGGTCGGGAGGGCAATTTTGTCCAACTACAAATACTTCCCGCCTTATGGCATGCACGATATCAAGATCAGCTTGCTCCGTTACTTTTTTTACTATGGTTTTTGCGGGCATTGATGTAATGCGGTTTTGTTTTGAAATGATTGAGTTTTGTGGTGTGGTTTTCCCTCGCGGCATCAATAGAGTGCGTACAGGTGATATCATCTTCCTCTTCGGCAAGGCCGGCCAGTTCCACATAAAATTTATGCAATTGATCGAGCTCCTTTTCGGTAATATCTTCAATATCAACCATCCGGTTACTTGCCCCCTGGTGCGAGGCAAGCAGCTCATTCAGTTTCAAATGTATAGCCTTCGAATCTTTATTTTGTGATTTCTGGATCAAAAAAACCATCAGAAAAGTAACCACAGTGGTACCGGTATTGATAACCAGTTGCCAGGTATCTGAATAATGGAATAACGGTCCGGTTATTCCCCAAACAATGATAATACCAAAAGCCGTGATAAATGCGCCCGAACTGCCCGTGGCTATAGTGGCCCAATTGGCAAAGCGTTCAAATAAATTCTTTTTCTTTTTATTAATTTCAACCATATAGCAGACTTTATCTTTTTTTAATGGAGCCGCCAGCTGCCTGTAAACAACAAAGCGCCTGTACAACAAATGTACAAGCGCTTTGTTAATTTCTGATGAATATTATAATTTGCTGTAAACGTCGATACAGTTAAGGTCTTCAAAGGCAACAGAAAGCCTTTTTACAAAGTTTTCCTCACCTTTACGTAACCAAACACGCGGGTCATAATATTTCTTGTTGGGAGAATCCTCACCATCCGGGCTGCCGATCTGGCTTTGCAGGTATCCTTCTTTTGATTTATAGTAATCTTTAATGCCTTCCCAGTAAGCCCATTGCATATCGGTATCAATATTCATTTTGATAGCACCGTATGAAATAGCTTCGCGGATCTCTTCCTGGCTTGAACCAGAACCACCGTGGAATACAAAGTTGATCGGTTTTTCGGCAGTTAAACCAAATTTTTGTTTAACATACTCCTGTGAGTTATGCAGGATAACCGGTTGTAACTTAACATTACCTGGTTTGTACACACCATGAACGTTACCAAAAGCAGCAGCTACAGTAAAACGGGGGCTTACTTTTAAAAGGTGCTCATATGAATAAGAAACCTCCTCTGGTTGGGTATATAAACGTGAACTGTCAACGTCAGAATTGTCAACACCATCTTCTTCACCGCCGGTTACACCCAATTCAATTTCAAGGGTCATACCCATTTTAGCCATACGCTCAAGGTATTTAGCCGAAATTTCAATATTCTCTTCAATAGGTTCTTCCGAAAGGTCGAGCATGTGCGATGAAAATAAAGGCTTGCCGGTTTCAGCAAAAAACTTCTCGCCATGATCTAACAAGCCGTCAATCCAGGGTAATAATTTCTTGGCAGCATGGTCTGTATGCAGGATAACCGCTACGCCATAATGCTCAGCCAACAGGTGAACGTGCTTTGCAGCAGATACACCACCTAAAATACAAGCCTGAAGTTTTGAATTATCCAATGATTTGCCGGCGTAAAACTGTGCACCGCCATTTGACAGCTGAATAATAACCGGAGAGTTAACAGCTTTAGCTGTTTCCATAACTGCATTGATAGTGTTAGTACCAATAACGTTTACTGCCGGCAAAGCAAACTGATGCTTTTTTGCTGCTTCAAATAGTTCCTGCACCTGATCGCCGTGCAGAACACCTCTATAATTTTTTAAATCCATTAGCGTTTATTTGGGGCTCGAAGTTATAAAATTTATTGAATTCGGATAAGCAATCTTAAAAGTATATTAAAACGGTAGTAAAAATAGGGTTAATTTAAAAATATGATATAATTAATTAACAATCCGATCCTTTTATTACAAAAATAGCATTAAATAAGTAATTAAACTTTCAAGCAAACAATTTGCCCTCCATAACTTTTTATATACCGGCACTACATGTTTAATATTTTTTGTTTCTTTGTACCCAATTGAAAGAGTTAGACACAGATATGGCATGGTTTAAACGAGAGTTGAAAGGGATAATTACGACTACTGAGGAAAAAAAGGAAGCCCCCGATGGCATCTGGAATAAATGCCCTAATTGTAAAAAACCTTTACACTATTCTGAGCAGGTAGAAAATCAATATGTGTGCCATTACTGTGGCTTCCACCTGCGCATAGGTTCAAAAGAATATTTTTCGGTACTATTTGATAATAACGAGTTTACAGAACTTTTTCCTGATCTTACCTCGGGTGATCCGCTTCATTTTGAAGACACCAAAAAATACACTGACCGGCTTAAGGAAACTCAGCACAAAACAGGTTTAAAAGATGCAATAAGGGCAGGCGCCGGTAAAATTGACGGTCAGGACCTGGTTATTGCCTGTATGGACTTTAACTTTATTGGGGGATCAATGGGATCGGTAGTTGGTGAAAAGATAGCCCGCTCTATTGATTACTGTATCCAACATAAAGTTCCGTTCCTGATGATCTCAAAATCAGGTGGTGCGCGCATGATGGAAGCCGCGTTTTCGTTGATGCAGATGGCTAAAACATCAGCCAAACTTGCCTTACTTGCACAGGCAAAAATCCCTTATATCTCATTACTTACCGATCCTACTACAGGCGGTGTAACAGCATCATACGCTATGTTAGGCGATATCAATATTGCCGAACCTGGCGCGCTGATAGGTTTTGCAGGGCCAAGGGTAATTAAAGAAACTATTAAAAAAGATCTACCGAAGGGTTTCCAGACTGCCGAATTTGTGCAGGAACATGGCTTCCTTGATTTCATTGTTGACAGAAGAGAAATGAAAGAAAAATTAGCCTCGTTTATCAAAATGATGGCCGATTAACGATATAAGCAATCTTTATTATATGGTAAGGGATAAGCTTAAATGTTTATCCCTTATTTTTTTGCTATAGCTTTTGGAAAATCGTCATTGCGAGGAGGAACGACGAAGCAATCGCGAACTCTGCAGGGGCACTTACATAGCCGTCTGTAAAGTTGGGGATTGCTTCGTATCTTGCAATGACGTGTGAATAAGCCTTACCTCCACGACCTATCTGACCAAAACCCCTCATCCTGCCATTTTGACAATATAATAACAATTGGAACACACATTGATGTTGCATTGGCGACAATCATTAAATCAATCCTATTAAAATATAGTTATGCAAGAAAAAGGCAGCATTTCGATCCACACCGAGAACATTTTCCCGATCATTAAGAAGTTCTTATACTCTGATAATGAGATATTTCTGCGCGAGCTGGTATCAAACGCGGTAGATGCTACCCAAAAAATTAAACGTTTAGCTTCATTAGGCCAGTACACCGGCGAACTTGGCGACCTCCGTGTTGAGGTTGCTTTTGATGCAGACAAAAAGACCATCACCATTAGCGATAATGGTATCGGTATGACCGCGGAGGAGATCAAAAAATACATCAACCAAATCGCATTTTCGGGCGCTACCGAATTCATGGAGAAATTCAAGGAAGCTAAAGATGCCAACGAGATCATTGGTCGTTTTGGTTTAGGCTTTTATTCAGCATTCATGGTGGCTGATAAGGTGGAGATACAAACCCTGTCGTACCAGGAAGGTGCTGAGCCTGCTTTCTGGGTATGCGACGGCAGTACCGAATTTGAAATTGGCGAAGGTGTTTTAGAAGAGCGCGGTACTGAAATTACACTGTACATCAACGATGAATCGGCTGAGTTTTTAAGCCAATACAAACTACAGGAGATCCTTGATAAATATTGTAAATTTTTGCCGGTGCCTATCAAATTCGGCACTAAAACAGAATCTGTTGAGGATGGTGTTGACGAAGAAGGTAAACCAAAATATACTTCAGTGGAGGTTGATAATATCATCAACACTACCAACCCTATCTGGACAAAAGCACCTTCTGAATTAAAAGATGAAGATTATCTTGACTTTTACAAACAACTTTATCCTTTCAGCGAAGACCCATTATTCTGGATCCATCTTAACGTAGACTATCCTTTCAACTTAACAGGTGTACTATATTTCCCTAAGCTGAAAAATGATTTCGAGTTCCAGAAAAACAAGATCAAACTATTCAGCCGCCAGGTATTTATTACCGACGAGGTAAAAGACATTGTCCCTGAATTTTTAATGCTGTTGCATGGTGTTATCGATTCACCGGATATTCCGCTTAACGTATCAAGAAGCTTTTTACAGGCAGATAGCAACGTTAAAAAGATCAACAGCTATATCACCAAGAAAGTAGCTGATAAATTGTCAGACCTGTTCAAAGCAGACCGTAAAGCTTACGAAGAAAAATGGACCGACATTGGCCTGTTTGTAAAGTATGGTATGGTGAGCGAAGACAAGTTTTATGACAAAGCCAAAGACTTTGTTTTGGTTACCAACACCGAAAAACAAAACTTTACGCTGCCCGAGTATAAAGACAAAGTTCAAGCTAACCAAACAGATAAAGACGGTCAGCTGGTTTACATCTACACTAATGATCCGGCAAAGCAGGATTCGTTTATCCAGTCGGCCAATAAAAAGGGTTATGATGTGCTGGTAATGAATTCTCCTATCGACAATCACTTCATCAGCCAGTTAGAGCAGAAATTAGAGAAAACATCATTAAAACGTGTCGACGCGGATGTAGCTGATAAACTGATCAAAAAAGAAGACACGCCTGAAACCGTACTTACTGAAGAGCAAAGCACCCAGGTTAAGGACATTTTTAATAAAGCCATCAACAGGCCTGCATACAATGTACAAATTGAAAGCCTTAGCCCCGATGAATTGCCTGTTACAGTAACTATGGACGAATTTATGCGCCGTATGAAAGATATGGCATCGATGGGCGGTGGCATGAGTTTTTACGGAAACATGCCTGATAACTACAAAGTAATTGTAAATGGCAACCACAAACTGGTAAGCCGTATTTTGCAGGAAGAAGACGAAACTGTACAGGCGCAGCTTTCAAAACAGGCTTTTGACCTGGCGCTGTTATCACAAGGTTTACTAACCGGTGCAGATTTAACCGAGTTTGTTAAACGCAGCGTTAGTTTGATATAATATTTCAAATCCCCTCTTGAGAGGGGGCGCGGAGGAATGAGCGTTAGCAGGGGTGTGTTTCTGCGTTAGAGTTATCAAAGCAGAAACACACCCCTCCACCCCTCTCAAGAGGGGAATCGCACAAGCTGGCCCTTTTTGATATTTTCTATTTCAAAAGCCACCCAAACCGGGTGGCTTTTTGTTTAAAAGATTGTTTAAATTTGAGAGTACTTAAACCTAAATAACTCTTTGCCGTCTAAATATTTAAACATTTATATCATGAAAATCTTAAACAAGATAGCCATTGTGGCTGCATTCATATTTATTGGGCTTAACGTAACTTATGCCCAGACCAAAGCCGAGAAAAAAGCGGCAAGGCAAGCTGAGATCAAAAAAATGATCGATGATCAAAACTTTGTTTTTAAAGCAAACTACGCTTTGCCGATGCGTGGCGGTACAAGGCCGCTTACCTCTGATTACGATCTCACAGTAAGTAAAGATACCATTGTATCATTCTTACCTTATTTTGGCAGGGCCTATGTAGCTCCACCTCCCGGAACAACAGATGGCGGAATCAAAGTTAATACTACAAAGTTTACATACTCATCGACCCCAAAAGGCAAGGGCTGGAATATCACTATTAAACCCAAAGAAAAAAACATAGCCGACTGGCGCGATGTGCAAACATTTAACCTGAGTATTTCGCAGGATGGCTACGGCTCCCTGCAAGTGATTAGCAGTAACCGTGATCCAATATCATTTAATGGTTATGTGGAAGCGAGAAAAAGTAAGTAGGTAAAGCTTAAAAGCTAAAAGCCCAAGGCTTAAAGCAGTAAAATTGGCCCGGAGCATAAAGCTTTGGGCCTTTTGCTTTCGGCGTTCAGCTTATCAACCTTCAGCTATAAGCCCCGCGTTATCCTTCAGCTCCACTCCCGACAGTTTCCGTTTAAATGCTTCGTTAATTAAATAGAAAATTTTCCTTGCTGCTTTTTTATAGGTTAAACCTTTGGGGCGGATATTGGAAACGCAGTTTCGTGATTCGTCTGTCAAACCGGGCCTGGGGTTATAGGTAAGATATGCACCAAGACTATCCGCGGCACTTAGACCAGGGCGTTCACCTATCAGGATCAGCGAAAGTTTAGCATTCAATCCATATCCAATATCATCCCCAATAGCTACCCGGCCCTGCTCCACCAGGCTTATCGGCGCAAGCTTTAAGCCATTAGCAACTAATAAAGGAATTAGCGCGTCGAGCAAGCCAACGGTATTTTCATTTACCGCCGTTGCAGAGAGGCCATCAACTATCATAATGGCTACATCACTTTCATTACTGTAGCTGTTAAGCTCATTCAATGAGGCCTCATTAAGCTTACGTCCAAGATCGGGGCGTTGCAGATACTGCCGCCGGTCGGTTACCTGGCTGTGCAGGTGCAGAATAGGTTGTTCAAAGTGTTTAAGTGAATTACTTAGTTTGCCTAAATTTAATTCAGAATATACAGCATCCCGGGCATGTGCGTGCGCCAGTTTAAACTCAAGCGATTGCTTCAAGGGGATACTCGTTCCCACCCGGCCAATAGCTATCCTTGCAGAAGTAAACTCCTGCAAAGCCTTCAATGGCCCAATTTCATGTGGGATGTTTCGTTTCATTCAATAAAAAAAATGTCATTGCTGGCGTAGCGTGGCAATCCCGTAACAATTGCATGTCCAATTTGTATAGCTATGAGATTGCCACGTCGCCCCGAATGCTCATGTCCACACGGCTCCTCGCAAAGACATGATTTTATCGTCACTATAAAGAACCTTTTACCATTCGCGTTTTCCATTCACCTTAAAAAATCCCACCCAGCAAGCCATGCTCCCTAACAGGCAGCATATAGCCTTTGTCATCAACAATCCCCTGCTTTATCAACCACCCCTCAAACTCGGGGGCTGGTTTCAAGCCTAATACTTTGCGCAGGTAAAGGGCATCATGAAACGATGTTGACTGGTAATTAAGCATAATATCATCCGAGCCCGGAATACCCATCACGAAGTTGCAACCCGCTACACCAAGCAACGTAAGCAGGTTATCCATATCGTCCTGATCGGCTTCCGCATGATTGGTATAACAAACGTCAACTCCCATGGGCAAGCCAAGCAGTTTTCCGCAAAAATGATCTTCAAGCGCGGCACGAATAATCTGTTTGCCATCATACAAATATTCGGGGCCAATAAAACCAACTACAGTATTCACCAGCAAAGGATTAAACTTACGGGCGACGGCATAGGCCCTCACTTCGCAGGTTTGCTGATCTACCCCGAAATTGGCATTGGCCGATAGGGCGCTACCCTGTCCGGTTTCAAAATACATTACATTATTGCCAACAGTACCCCGCTTTAACGATAGTGTGGCCTGGTAAGCTTCCTCAATCAAGCTTAAATTAACCCCGAAGCTGGCATTAGCTTTTTCCGTGCCTGCAATAGATTGAAAACATAGGTCGACAGGGGCACCTTCGTTAACCAATTGTAATGTGGTAGTTATGTGGCTTAGCACGCAGGTTTGTGTAGGAATGTCGAAACGGTGCCGTAAGTCATCCATCAAAGTTAATAAACTGCTTACCGCCGCTGGACTATCAGTTGCCGGGTTGATGCCTATAACAGCATCGCCGCTGCCAAATAATAAACCGTCGATAATGCTGGCCGCTACTCCCCGCGGATCATCAGTTGGGTGGTTGGGCTGTAAACGGGTACTGAAATGCCCTTTTAAACCGATAGTATTGCGAAAGCGGGTAACTACCTGGCATTTATTGGCCGTGGCAATCAGATCCTGGTTACGCATCAATTTAGATACTGCAGCAACCATTTCGGGTGTTAAGCCGGGAGCTATAGTTGTTAAAGTAGCACAGTCAGTTTCATCACTTAATAACCAATCGCGCAGTTCACCAACCGTTAAATGACTGATGTGGCTAAAGGCTGTCTCATCATGATCATCAATAATAAGGCGGGTAATTTCATCATCCTCATAAGGGATCACCACTTCGTTTAAAAAATTTTTAAGCGGCACATCGGCCAGGGTAATTTGTGCAGCCACACGTTCCTCATACCCGGCGGCACAAAGCCCGGCCAGTTCATCGCCCGAGCGATAAGGCGAAGCCTTCCCCAGTAACGTTTTAAGGTTGGGAAATTTATAAACCCGGTGATGTATGTTGTGGCGGTACATATTTATATCATTATGTCATTGATCATTGGGTCATTTTTTTCAATCATTATGTCATTGGGTCATTATTCAAAAAGCGAACAAACAAATGACTTATGACTCAATGATTAATGACCTCATCATCCATCGGTGCGCTCATCATGTCTTCTGTTAATGCAACTTTATGTTTACCCATCACTATAAAAATCAGCAATACAATTACTAATCCTCCTGCAAAAATGAGGCTCATATCGGGGTTAAAATATATAGTAGCAAATAAGCATACTACACAAATAACCAAAGCTATTGCCGGGAAAACCGGGTATACCGGGGCCAGGAAGGGCCGGTTTAAGCGCGGCTCCTTTTTGCGTAGTATAAACAGGCTCAGCATACTCATGATATACATAACCACTGCACCCAGTACCGAGAGCATGATGATCTGATCTGTTTTAAATTTATAAATGAAGATGGAACTTACTATACCGCTTATCACAAGGGCCCAATGCGGCGTTTTGAACCTGCGGTTAATATCAGATAGCATCCGGGGTAAATATCCACTGCGTGCCATGGCAAACACCTGCCGCGAAGAGGCGAGAATAATACCATGCAGCGACGCGATCAGTCCAAATAAACCTATACTGGCAAATACTTTCGTTAAACCATTGCCCTTACCTAATACAATACCAATAGCCTCGGGCAGCGGATAATCCAAATGGCTTAGCTTACGCCAGTCGGTCAGGCCACCGGTTATGATCATTACGCCTAAAGCCAGCACCACCAATGTTATGATCGCCGAAATATAGCCACGTGGGATATTCCTTTTGGGGTTCTCCACTTCTTCGGCCACCATGGCTACTCCTTCAATAGCGAGGTAAAACCAAACTGCAAAAGGCAAGGCTGCAAATACGCCAGCCCAACCAAAAGGCATAGGATTTGTAAGATAGTTTACCATTTTAAAATGCGGCGACACAATGCCGAGGTAAAGCATTAGTTCAACCACAGCAAGTATGGTAATGAACACCGAAAAGGTTGCCGACTCCTTTACGCCCAACATATTGAGCAGGATAAAAAGAACATTAAAGCCCATGGCGGCCGCAGTTATAGGAATTACCGGATATAAAAAGTGAAGGTAACTTCCCAAAGAAACCGCCACGGCAGGCGTAGCGACCAGGAAGTCCACAAGCGTTGCATAACCCGCTATCAGCCCGCCAAATGGCCCCATGGCTCGATATGCGTAAGCAAAAGCGCCGCCCGCATGAGGTATGGAGGCAGTTAATTCGGTATAACTAAAAATAAATGTAATGTACATTAAGGTGATAACCAGGGTGGCTATGAGCAAACCTATAGTGCCGGATACAGCCCATCCCAAATTCCACCCGAAATATTCGCCCGAAATAACCAGACCTACGGCTATGGCCCATAAATGGATAGGTTTCAAAACCCTTTTTAAATGTTCTGTAGATGTTTCTGCCATGCGCCGCTGTTATAAATAAATATTTTATCGCCTTAAATTACTCAACAGGCAGGTTAAATCAAAATTACGGCACATTATGGAATTGTTAAGCCCTGCTTTTTAAAAAAACACAACAAATTACAGCATCATCTTATATGAAAAAGCTTACAAACCAAAACAGCACAAAACTCAAAGCTGCCCATAGCCACTAACAACAAAAACAGCGGGTAAAATTCAATTTACCCGCTGTCATTCTATTATAAAAACAATCAACAGTTAGTGATTCAAACTACTTTTCCTATTTAAACCATTAACTTATCTTTCAAATAAGCCATACTTGCGGTAATACTTGCAAAGGCATCCTTAGGCATATCATGCTCGACAAAAAAGTGCTGCATCCCTGCTGATTTCGCCGCCGCGAAAATCGGTTTAAAATCAATGGTGCCGCCACCTACCGGCTGTATATTTCCCCTGCCGGCGTCCAGATCCTTCACGTGCCAAAGCGGGAAACGCCCCGGGTGCTCCTTAAACATCTCCACCGGATTTTTACCTGCTTTAACAGCCCAGGCCAAATCAAGCTCCATTTTTACATTATTTGCATCGGTTTCACTTAGCAGCAGATCATAGGGTACTTTGCCATCAACTGCATGGAACTCCATATCATGGTTATGATAAGCAAACTGGATCCCCGCTTTTTTTGCAGCCTCCCCTGTTTTGTTTAATACCTCAATGGTGCCTTTTATTTCTTCAAGTGTAGCCGTAGGCGAATTAGCACAAACCAGGTATTGAACGCCGCCTTCAGCAACCTCGTCAATCACCTGCTGCATATTATCGCGCAGGTTCAATACAGGAGGCAATACCATCGGCTTACCATCTGCACCTGCAGGCATTTTTGCTCCCGGTGGCAGTTTAAACGGAGCGCCAAGAACATGGTGCGAAGTCCAGCTCATGCCCAGGTCATTCACCATAGCTTTAAATTCTTTAGGTTTCATACCATAGTATCCGCCTTTTTTACTAAAAGCCGATTCTATTTCTTTGTAGCCAATAGCGGCTATTTTGCTAAGCGTACCCTTAACATCTTCGTCAATAACGCCAAAAAAAGTAAACAACTGTAACCCAACAGGATGATGCTCCATATTAGTCAAAAAACCTGCCGCTTTGCCCGATAAGGCCATGCCGCCAAGCACCAATGCCCCGGTGCCTTTAATAAAATTTCTTCTGCTGTAATTCATGCTTCGATAATGGTTAATAATTAACTGGTACAGTAAAGCTAATTAATTAATAATGAGCAAAGAAATTTTATTGTGTCTTTTTTACACAATAATTATATCAAGCTAAAAGCATAACGCTGAAGGCCGATTGACAGATGGAAGGGTGTACATGATCTGCAGCAGTCCAACCATGGCACAGTGTTGATTTATAGCACCGTGCCAGGTTATTATATACATACACCCTATTCCAGATACAAACAATTGGCAATCAGTCCTGTCCAGCCGGTTTGATGTGCGGCACCTAAACCAAGACCTGTATCGCCATCAAAAAACTCATAAAACAAAATGTGATCTTTAAAATGCGGATCGGTTTGCAGTTTGGAATTTTTACCATACACCGGCCGCTCAGCATTTTCGTTTTTCATAAACAGTTTGGAAACCCGGGCATATAGTTCGTTAGCTACCTCTTTCAGGTTCATAAAATTTCCCGAGCCGGTTGGGCATTCTATTTTAAACTCATCGCCATAAAACATATGGAACCGGTGCAAACTATCAATAATCAGGTAATTGATGGGCATCCAGATAGGGCCGCGCCAGTTACTGTTACCACCAAATAAACCGCTGTCACTCTCGCCCGGCACATAGGATATGCCAAATTCAACTCCATTTACCGAAACGTGATAAGGATGTTTAAGGTGATACTTTGAAAGTGAACGGATCCCATAGTCGCTTAAAAACTCATTTTCATCTAACATGTATTTGAGCAATGACTTCATCCTGTAACCACGCAGCAAACTTATCAGGTGCTTACCGTTGCTCCCCTTCTCATTCCAGCGTGAAACCAGCGATGCAAGATCGGGGCGATTTTCGGCAAACCATTTCATGCGGTCTTTAAACACCGGGCTTTCCGTAATATCTTTTTCATCTAATACCTCGGTAGCAAACAGTGGAATCAGCCCTACGATGCTCCGTACCCGCATTTTAATAGAACCATCATCAGGGAAACGGATCTGATCATAAAAAAAGCCGTCGTCATCATCCCAAAGGCCTTCATTGTTTTCGCCCAGGTTTGACATGGCCCCAACAATATAAATGAAATGCTCAAAAAACTTGGAAGCGATATCAGCGTAAGCTTTGTCGGTTTCGGTAAGCTCGGTGGCAATGCGAAGCAGGTTAAGCGAATACATGGCCATCCAACTGGTGCCATCGGCTTGTTCTAAATGCTGCCCGGAGGGTAAATGCATGTTACGGTCGAAAACGCCAATATTATCCATGCCCAGGAAACCACCCTCAAAAATATTGTTCCCCGATTGGTCCTTACGGTTAACCCACCAGGTAAAATTGAGCATGAGTTTGTGAAAAACCCGCTCCAGAAAATAGGTATCTCCCTTACCGTTATTGTTTTCTTTATCAGTTTTATAAACGTTCCATACGGCCATGGCATGTACCGGAGGGTTTACATCGCCAAAGTCCCATTCATAGGCCGGCAACTGGCCGTTAGGGTGCATATACCAATCGCGGGTAAGCAAAATCAACTGATTTTTGGCAAAGGCCATATCAACGGTTGCCAGCGGCAGGCAGTGAAAAGCCAGGTCCCAGGCTGCAAACCAGGGATACTCCCATTTATCGGGCATCGAAATAATATCACGGGTATTCAGATGTGCCCACTTGCTGTTACGGGCCTTTTCTCTTTGTGCGGGAGGCCGCGGCATCCCTTTATCGCCGCCCAGCCAATGGCGGATATCTGAATAGTAAAACTGCTTGTTCCATAGCATACCGGCAAACGCCTGCCGCTGAATAAGGCGACGATCAGGGTTCATTGTAGCGCCATGGATATCATTATAAAATTGATCGGCTTCTGTTTGACGAATATCAAAAACCTCGTCAAAATCCTCGAAACTATAATTGGCATCTTCAGACAGGCGCAAACGCAAGACTACACTTTGCCCCGCCGGGATATTCAGATCGTAGTTTACCGCTGCTTTGGTACCCATATTTTTAGGGTTTACGGTATTCTCACCACGTACAATATAATCGTTTATACCGTCTTTATAATATTTACGGCCATCATCGTAATTATATAGTCTGCGCGAGTTGGTTTCATTATCACAAAACAATAGTTGACCGCCGCCCTCGGTATGCAACCACATTTGACCAAGATCTTTATGAAAAACACTTACTGCTTTATCTGAAGAAGCCGACAGATCAGGCTTACGCGAGTCATATCCCCAGCCCCAGGTATTGCGGAACCATAAGGTCGGCATTACATTAACCGGTGCATCTTTATCACTGCGGTTATGAACGGTTATTTTTATCAGGATGTCTTCCTGGGCGTTTTTTGCATATTCGGTAAATACATCAAAGTATTCGTTACGATCAAATATCCCCGTGTCCATTAGTTCGAACTCCGGATCCTGGCGGCCACGACGTTTGTTCTCATCAACCAGCCATTTGTACGGAAACTCATTTTGCGGATATTTATATAGCGTTTTCATGTATGAGTGCGTAGGCGTACTATCTAAATAATAGTACATCTCTTTTACGTCTTCACCATGGTTACCTTCGGGGTTACTCAGGCCAAAGTAGCGTTCTTTAATAATAGGGTCTTTTTTGTTCCACAACGCAATTGCAAAGCAAAGGTATTGCTGCCTGTCGCAAATACCGGCTATGCCCTCCTCACCCCAGCGGTAAGCCTTGCTGCGGGCCATGTCATGGGTAATATAGTTCCAGGCATCACCGTTGGCACTGTAATCCTCACGCACGGTACCCCACTGGCGGTCGCTCACATAAGGTCCCCACTTTTTCCAGCCTGTATCCTTTAACCTTGATTGTTCTGCATTCATAGTATAGATAGCAAATTTACACTATCCCCAATTTAAGGTAAGTGTTTTGCAAAGTAGATTTAATTAGGTAAAAATACGTTAAGGTACGGTTTGTTTTACCGTACTATGAAGAATAGGCAGAATTTGAAGGTTGTTATTCGTTTAGTGCTATCGCTTCGACCAGTGTCTAAACAACCCACTGCAAACTAAAAACTGCCAACTGATTTATGCCCAGGCGTTCCTTAAAAACCTGAGCCAGTTGCCATGCATCATATTTTGGATATCCGCATCCGTATAGCCACGTTTTTTTAACAGATCCGGTACTTTTTGCAAATCGGCAATTGTTTCCAGGTCATAAGGGCACTGCTCCCTGCCAAAAGCGCCGTCAAGATCGGTGCCCATGCCTACGTGCAGGGCATTACCGGCTATCTGGCAAATATGATCGATATGATCAACCATGACTTCCATATTACAGTTCATTCCTTTTGGTGTGGATACACCCCTCACCCAGCCCGGCACCATCATCCAGGCATCAAGGGCTGCACCGATTACCGCGCCACGGCCTATCAGGGCTTTGATCATTTCATCACTGTACTGGCGGTTATGGTTCACCAGCGCACGGCAATTGTTATGACTGGCCCAAACGTGCCCATTAAAATGATCAAGTGCTTCCCAAAAGCTGTCATCACATAAATGGGTTGCATCTAAAATGATGTTCAGGCGCTCCATTTCTTTCAATAATTCATGACCTTTTGGCCCCATGTAACCGGTAGCATCCGTGCCCTGCGCATACCTGCCGGGGCCATAATGCGCTGGCCCAACCGCCCTTAGGCCATAATTATATGCCCGCTCCAGGTATTTAACAGTTACTATAGAGTCAGCGCCTTCCAAACTCAAAATATATCCCACCGGCTTCTTTTCCGCCGGTGTGCCATCATTCCAGAGCTCCAGATGTTTTTCAAGTGATGACAAATCATTCACCTGCACCATTTCCCCGGCATCTTCCATGGCTTTATACCAGGCTACCTGTCCCTGCGTTTGCGCCCAAGCCTGCTCAGGTGAATGCCAACCCGGCAAGGGATTATCCGGTGCTACGTAACGACCTATCTGTGTAGCTACTACCAGGCCAATGTTGCCTTTACGTAATTCGGGCAAGGTAACAACCGCTTTGGCGCGATCGGGTTTATCAGTTAAACCTCTCTCGCGTTGGTTTACCTCAGCCAGCGGGCGCGTGAGGTCGCGGTTCCACTCCAGTGCGTTCATGCTTAAATCTAAATGGGCATCTACAACAAACATTGCTTAGGGGAAATTAAATGGTGATCTTGCGGTCGCGGGCCTCGTTGAGCCACTCGCCGCTTATATTTTCGTGCTCAATAGTATAAACGCGCTCGTATAACGCAACAGTAGGGCAAATATGGTGCGGAATACCATAAAGCACATCGCCTACCTTATATTGGTGATTGGGTCCCGCTTCAACTACCAAATGTTCTTCACTTTGGCTTACCGGGTAAAGTTCGGGCGCATTTAAAAAGTAAATGCGTTTACTTAATTCATTTTCTGCCGAAACCGACTTATGCCCAACATCCAGACAAAGCTTTGTTGCGCCGGGCAGAGAGATTACACGTGTAATAACCAGTGCGGCAGGCAAAAAATCCTGCTCGGGCATACCCACCTGGTAGCCTTTGTCCCAGTAAACAAACGTACCGGGGCTGCATTCAACGTATTTACGTTTAGTGTGAATGGAAAAAGTTGGCGAACCACCAGCCACGATAACCGGTTCGGGATAGCCCTTACCTTTTATGGTTTGTTGCAATTTAAGTACGGGGGCAAATGCAAACTCACAGCGTTCGGCCCGTTTTTGCAGATCGACATCATGAATGTGGCCGTCATAAGCGTGCAAGCCTACCGGGTTAATACCCGGCAATACACCGCAATCCATATAAAGCTGCAAAGCTTCAAAACCTGGCGTTATACCTGTACGGTCCATACCTACGTTCAAGTCCAGATAAACATCGACATTAGCATTAAATCTTACCGCTTCGTCAGAAATCTCCTTTGCCGATGTGGAGTTATCAACCAAACACGAAAAACGCGTATGCGGATAAGCATGGATCAGCCTGATGAAACGGTGCAGTTTAGGCCCCTGGGGTTGGTAAGCCAGCAAAACATCGGAGGCCTTGCTTATGGCCAGCAGTTCGGCCTCGGCGATGGTAGCGCATTTGAACTTACTGATGCCGGCCTCCAGCAGTAAAGCGGTAACTTCGGCATTTTTATAGGTTTTAACATGTGGGCGCAAACGCTTAATATCATCAATCATGCCGGTAAGCGTGGCTATGTTTGTTTTAACCCTGTCGGGGTAAACCACCAGTGCCGGGGTATCCAACTCATCAATATCCTGTATATTATACCAGTTAACGGTCATGGTTTAATTATTTTTTCATGTAGAGACGCATAATTGCGTCTTCGAATATACAGAGCCGCCATTATGGTACCTCTGCAAGCGGGATACGCAATTATGCGTCTCTACAGAATGGAAATTGTAGATTTTATTCTAATTCAAACAGCGCTTCAATTTCAACGGGGATATTATCGGGTAATGAGCCCATACCTACCGCGCTGCGTACGCCTATGCCATTCTCCTCGCCCCAAATTTTGGCAAAAAGTTCACTTGCGCCATTTATGATGAATGGGTGCTTTTCAAATTCGGGTGTACAGTTAACCATACCCAACACTTTTATAACACGTTTTATCATATTGAAACTGCCGATGTTGGCTTTAATGGTAGCAAGCATAGTTAAAGCAACCTGTTGTGCGGCGAGCTTGCCAGCTTCCTGGCTTACGGTATCACCAATGCGGCCAATAATCAGCGAAGCATCATCCTGTACCGGACCATGGCCCGACAGGTATAAATATTTGCCATCAACTAAACATGGTTTATAAACGCCAAGTGGTTTTGGTGCAGGCGGCAGATTTAAACCCAGCGCTGCAAAGTTTTCTTCGGGAGTGTTCATGAACGTAAAACTATTGTTTTTAAGTAAAAAAGTATCCATAAAAAATAATTTTACACGAATGCAGCCCACCGAAGAGAATTTAATTCCGAAAAATTAGTTTAAATAAAAAAGCCGGGGATCTCACTCCCGGCTTCACCAAATCAACTAAGTAGTATATATAATCTCAAAATTTAAACGACACTCCAAAATTGATAGCATAATCGGCAAATGCCGCGTCGCCGATAACATATTTACCGGTGGCTATCGAGTTTTCTTTATCAGTAACACTTTGTGTGCGGTCGCGTTTCAGGGCGATGGGCACGCTGGCAAAAATGCTCACCTTTTTAAAGGCGTAGCTTAGGGATGGCTCGGCCGAAATAATATAACCCGGGCGGCGGAAAGCATCGCTTTTACCGATCAGGTCATGAACAGGGATCCCTTCAATACGACCGCCTGCTGATATAGTGAACACATGCGCTATGGTGTAGTTAACACCTAAACGGGCAAGATACTGATCAGGCACGCTTGAAATAGCTTCGTTTGCAAGCGTAGCGCTTAATGTTTCGCGATAAGTACGAGTACCGTTGGTATTGCGCGGGTTGCTCATGTAATACAGGTTACTATACCCGCTAAACCCACTGCCAAAACCCAGGTAGCCATTTGCTTCGGCAATGATGCCAACGCCGCCATCGCCTAACTGGATAGATTGATCAACAGGGCGTTCGGATGGGATCACGTTGTAGAAATGTGATTTATAATTAAAATCGCCGGTAGGCAGCTTAATACCTAAACCAACCTGGATATTACCATTGCTTTTGCGGCTGTCAAACAACCACCTGTTAACAACGATGCGGGCATCACCAATACCTTGGGAGTATGACTTACGGCGCTCTTTACCGCCATGCTCATATAATGAAGAACGGGTGTTAACAAGGTACGGTACACCAACAGATACCGACCAATACTGATTAAAATTACGGGTAAGGTTTAGATCAAAAGTATGCTGATGGTTAATCACCTCGTTACCTATCACCAGGCGCTGCTTTTGCTCATCGCTGCCTTTAAAATGACGGAACGATTTAAAATAGCGCCACGAAGCGGTAAGCTCCCAGCCTTTGTATGAGGTATCCTGAGTAGTATGCTCCATGTTGCTGAACGGGCCATCAGCCTTAATGGCAACACAGCCCTGGGCATGCACACCAGTATAAGTTAACGTCAGGCATATCGCTGTACAAAAAAGAAATTGTAAAGTATGTTTCATAATATAATGTTTACGTTAAGGCGTTTTGTAAATGATTGGTTAAATAAAGCCGGGGATTCACGCCCGGCTTTAATCGACAAGCCAATTCTTTATTTAATTCTAAAAGTTACTCCTACGTTAATGGCATAATCTGCAAATGCAGCATCACCCTGGGCATAAGTTCCTGTTAAGCGGGTTGTAATTTTATCCGGTACACTTTGAGTGCGGTCGCGTTTTAATGCTACAGGAACAAAAGCATAAATTGAAAATGATTTAACACGATAGGTAACGCCGGGCTCGGCAGAGATGATATATCCAGGCCTGCGGAAGCCATTACTGCCACCTACTAGGTCATGCACGGGCAAGCATTCGTAACGAACACCGGCCGAAAAATCAAACTTGCTGACACCATAACTTGCACCACCGCGGATCATTACCTGGTCGGGCACACTCATTACGTCGCTTCCATTGGCAACCGCCTTGGCACTTGGCGTACCCCCACGGGCCGATGACACACCATTTTGCTCCCTTGGACTAATGAGGTAGTAAAAGCCTCCGTATAAGCCAAACTGATGCGTGAAATTATAATATGTATTAATCTCGGTAGTGATACCGGTGCCGCCATCACCTAACTGGATAGACTGATCAACGGGACCAAGGGTTTTGCCATCATTGGCAGCTGTATGGTAAAAATAATCCTGGTAATTATAGTTTCCGGTTGGCAATTTTATACCCAACCCAACCTGGATATTTCCGCGACGCGCCTTGGCCGGGTTTAGCAGCCATGCATAAGCGGTTAAACGTACATCGCCCAAACCAAATGAATGAGTTTGCAAACGTTCTTTACCGCCATGCTCATATAATGATGAACGGCTGTTGTCAACTATCGGCAAGTCCACAGCAAACGACCAACGGTTATTGAATATGCGGGTTAAAGTAAGATCCTGCGTATATGAATGATTAATTACATTAGTTCCCTGCGCAATACGTTGTTTTTGCTCTTTGGTACCCACAAAATGTTTATAAGAACGAAAATACCGGTTATTACTGTTTAACAGCCAGCTACCGCTATTGGTAATACTATCGGGATGTTCATCCATAGTACATAGGCCACCCGTACTTCTGATGGCAACACAGCCTTGTGCGTTTACTTTTGCAAAGGTTGTAAATATGATGATCGTTATAACGCCAATAAATTTCAGGACCGGTTTTTTCATAGTGTTATTAAAAGTGTTGGTTTGCATTTGCAATTGTTTGGTTAGTAAGTTTATAGGGCAGGGTAATTTTCACCCTGTTCAGTAGATATTTTTTTGTTTTGATGATTTAGCTTGCTCTTAAATGTGAGGTATGTTTAAAAGGCCAAAGTATAGATCCGGCAGGGGCTTTCTTAAGTGCAAACCATAAGGCCAGCAATATACCATAGCTCCCGCCACGTTCTATCCACTCAAACATTTCGTATTTGGGATAAAAGAGCTCGCTGGATATTTTCCATATAATAAAAACGAGGAGTACATTTTTAAAAGGACGAATAAGCACCGCAAACGCGGCCAACACCTCAAACAGGCCAACAATCAGGGCTGCTTTAGCGGGATCGGCAAAACCAAGGGCGTGGTATTGGTTCAACAAACCTTGCTTTTGGATGAGGTTAAGCCAGCCATGCCCTATCAGCAGCATAAAGGCAAATACCTTTAACCAGGTAACAACCTTATGCAGCGTGTCAGCATTAATACTCACGCTATCATCCATACGGGTAAACCATTGTTTTCTTCCGGTCGGGAAGCCGCCCTGGATCAGCAGCAATACAAATGGAGCTCCGTAATTGCCGGCCCGTTCAATGAACTCGGCAAAAGGTTCGCCTGATAGTGGTCGCATAGATGCCGTAGCCAGTCCCCAAACCACCAGCCATGCAGCAACGGCGCGGGTTGGATAAACCAGCATAGAAATCCCCATCAATATATCAACGGTACCTACATATGGCATAAGGGCATAGGCCATTTCTTTACCTATTCCAAAAACACCAAAGTAGTTACACCAGATCTGCTTGGTGATAATTCCAAAAGCACCATGCCCAATGAAACACATAATCACCGCAAGGCGAAGTGTGAAATATATCTTTTGATCCTTTGTTAAGCTGCGCATTGTTTATTCGTCCTCAAATCAACATCCTGTTATTTCGCGTCTGCCCTATCAGCCTTCCCTCTGTTAACTGCGTACTGGCCAACTTTATTTCCGGTTACCAAACCAACTTCGCAGTCGCTACGATAATGAATAGCCCCATACAACCTCGACATAGCCGCCGCATGCGCCATATCGGTAAATTTACTCCCCCTATCAGGCAGCAAATAGGTTAGCACAGTAGCAGCCGCACCGCTAAAGTTAGAGTGGCCTGATGTATAAGCCGGGAAGTTTGGCACCCCGGTTAAGGTTTTGATATTTGGATTGGCTTGCGACGGACGCTGGTTAAAGTAAAAATATTTGGTATCCCAGCATACAATAGCAGCATCCATTTCGGCCATGTTTAACAAGGCAAAGTTACGAGCCCAGCGTACTTCGCTGTAATTTTGTTTTACAAATTCATCAGCTGCAATAGCATTCCAGTGACCTGTAGGCGTATAAGTACCAGCACCATCGGCCCAGAAAGCAACCAGCTCTTCATGATCGCGGCTATGGTCTTTACTGAATGACAATACTTCTTCTGTTTCTTTTTTAAATTCGGCTGAATTTGTTGCGTACGGAGCCGGGGGCCTGATTGCAGCTACAGTAGTTGAATCGAACAAGAAAGGCGTAACTTTTGAAAACAACGGCAGCATTGGTGGCCTTTTGGGGGTTTCCAGGCTCACCCAAAATTGCTCGCCTTTTGCAGCGGTGATGGTTTCAAAGTTTTTCCAGATAGCGGGAGAACCGCCGGCCTTGCCTGCACCATCATTACGGGCGCGGGTGGCAAATATGGCGGCTACCTGCCTGCCTAACGATTCGCCGGCAGCAAATTCGCCACGGGTATTAGCTCCTGATGCCATCCTGTATAATCTTTCTTCATCAACCTTTTGTTGTATATAGGCTACATCCGCAGGGAATAATAATTTCATGATCTCAGATGTCGCACCAGATACTACCGCGTCCTCGCTTGGGTATGAGGGCAGTTCGGATGCCGGGATCAGTGCTTTAACACCCGAGTCATTTTTATATGGTGCTGTACGTTTATAAACGTTTTTGAAATGCCATGCAGCTATCAGCGCATCATATTGTGCAGCACTTACATAAGCGTAGGCACGTGCAGCATAAGGCGGGTTTGAAAACGGAAATTCGGGGTAATTAAAAGGATTGGTAGAACTTGGAGCCGGATAAGTACCATCAGGGTTCTGGTATGGCGGTATATTATGTTTGGCTACCAGTTCGCGCAAAATCTCATTCCATCTTAATACAGAGCCCGCGCTCCAATATTGGATCTTTGACTGCTGATCACTGGTTAGATTTTTCTGTAATCCTTTGATCTCGTTCAGGTCGGCTACATAGGCCGGTGATGTAACAGCATCAGGCGCGCCTACGTTCAACACACTAAAATCTTTAACAAGCACGGGGTTCCAGGTATCGGCAGTAAGGTCAAGATTTGAGGGTTTAAGTGCGGGATACAGCGAAGTACGGTCTAAAATATCCTTTCGGCATGAGCTAAAGGTTACCGCCGCCAAAGCTGTGATTGTAAATATATTAAGTATAGTTTTTTTCATTTCATTGATCATTGATTGTCCAACCTGTTATTACTTCTCCTTTTTGGTGCTAAACACATAGTACACACCTGCAAATCCCGACCGGGTTTGGCCTACATTACGTCCGTTTAAAACATAGTTACCGCCTGCAGTAAACTCAAGTCCGCTGACAGACTGGAAACTGTATTTCAATATTAGACCAACAGCTGTGCTATTCATGCGGTTACTTGGAAAAGGCATATCGTTTTTACGGATATCAAAGCCGTTTGTGCTTGTAATCTTTGTAAAAGTGGCCTCGGCATTAAATTTGAGGCTGCGGTAGCCGCTGCTAAACATAAAGTTGGTAGCGTTTGGTAACTGCACCTCATTGGTGTAATGCATTTCGGTAGTGTAGTATGAATTTCTATCGATAGTAATATTATCGCGGCGAATGTACTGACCTGAGCCTGCCACAAAGAATCTGCCTGTTTGATAGTTAAGCAACGCACGGAGCGCTACACTTTTACTATGTAAACCTACAGATAGGGGTAAATAATCGGCCTCATAATTGGCTAACGGCAAACTACCTGTAGCAATTGCATGAACGCTGAATAAACCGCGGCCTATCTCTTCTTTTACCGCCATCCATTTAAATGAAACCATAAGGTCCTGAAATGACTTTTCGCCCCTTAAAGTACCCGCAGAGGCGTTGGTGGTTACGTAAGGCACCATAAATAGCAGGTTGATCCGGTTTGAAAGACCATAATTTCCACCCAGACTGTAAACATTGGTACTTACAGTGCCCAAATTTGGATTATCCCTTTTAAAGGTACCCTCCCAGTAGTGGTCCCAACTCCCATGGGTGTATACTGCGGCAGCACAAAAATAATTTTTAGGGATCATCAATGCGTCAGCATCGGTTTGGGCTTTGGCACATTGTGCAACAGCCATTAAAAAAGAAACTACAATACAACATCTGTAAAAATACAGCGACATAAATTTCATTACGTTTAAATAAAGGGTATAAAAAAATGGTAAAACAAAAGCCGGATCAACATTATCAACTGAAATCGCTTAACCACCGATTTGTTGATAATACATCAGCATTAAGAAGCATGATCAAAGCTGTAAACGAAACTGTTGTACCTAAAATTAACAGCACAGTTGTTGTGCAGGTTCAAACAACAAAATGATAAAAAAAGCTTTGTGTCCTTAAGAGCAGGCACAAAAATCAATTTAACTCATAATTTACAGGCAATAATCAGCAGGCAGAGTTTGGCGGTTTGCCGGGCGACTCGATGAAGGGTGAATTTACATGGTAGGCTATAGGGCGTGGTTTTACCTTTAATGTCCTTCCGTAAGATAAGAATTGGTAATGCATAACCTGGAAGCTGTATTCGCCCCCGGCGTTTATCTTTTTTTGCGATGAATCATGCCCCTTTTTACTTAAAGGCACATCGCTTATTTCTTTAGCAATAATGAGGTTTGCATTAACCAAACGGGTTTTAACACTATTGGCTATACAAATAAATGACATGGTATCCTGCGTAACCTTATAACGCAGGTAATTGTAGTAAACACCTTTTAATTGCAGTTGCCCCTGATCATGGACATAGCCACTCCAACTGTGAATTTTGGGAAGATGTACAGGAATCTTGATCTCTACAAGTTTGGTAGCGTCAACCTTATTTTCATAGATCTGCTTAACAATTTGTACTTCGGACCGGTGAATAAAATACTCAAATACTAAACTGTATCCGCCCAAATTGAACAGATGTACGTTTAATAAAAGTATCGCTATAAGCTTCTTCACCAAAAGAAATTTTGTCAGGGTATATAATTGCCAGTAAATATATGTAACAATATTGTTAAAACAAATAAAAAGTAAAATTGTATCAATCACAATTAAACGCCAGCCTAATTAGGATTTTGCCAATCTACATTAGATATATTTGCGGGTATTAACCCGTAAACTATGGATCTGATAACCCAACCCTGGCCCTGGTATGTAGCCGGCCCGCTGATAGGCCTTGTTGTACCTGCCCTGCTTATTATCGGAAATAAAACTTTTGGTATCTCATCATCACTGAGGCATATCTGCGCGGCATGCATTCCGGCTAATATTTCCTTTTTTAAGTATGATTGGAAAAAGGAAAGCTGGAACGTGTTTTTTGTTGCCGGCATTGTTTTGGGCGGCTTTCTGGCTGCACAATATCTTTCTGCTAATCATCCGGTTAATATCAATCCGCAAACCCATGCATTGCTGCAACAACATGGAGTTAAAGATTTTAATGGTTTATTACCAAAGGATATCTTCAGTTTTGGTGAACTGCTTACCTTAAGGGGTTTTATTTTTATGGTGACAGGCGGCTTTTTAGTGGGCTTTGGCACCAGGTATGCCAACGGCTGCACATCCGGCCACGCCATCATGGGAATCTCGAACCTGCAATGGCCATCGCTGGTGGCAACCTGCTGTTTTATGGCAGGCGGTTTCATCATGAGCTGGTTTATTTTACCCTACCTATTACATTTATAATATGCGCAATATCAAATACCTGTTTGCAGGCCTCCTTTTTGGCATAGTGCTGGTGAAATCAGAAGTGATATCGTGGTTCAGGATCCAGGAAATGTTCAGACTGCAATCGTTTCATATGTATGGTATCATTGGCAGTGCTATTATTGTAGGGATGATCTCTGTTATGATCATTAAACGTTTTAAGATCAAAACCCTTACCGGCGATGCTATTGTTATTCCCGACAAAAAATTTAGCTGGGGCAATGTATATGGCGGGCTGATATTTGGCTTAGGCTGGGCAATTACAGGTGCCTGCCCCGGCCCGCTGTTTGCGCAGATTGGAAGCGGCTTTTTGGTTACTTCAGTTACGCTTTTAAGCGCTATTGTGGGGACATGGGTTTATGGCTTGCTCAGAGAAAAATTACCACATTAAATTAATTTCATGCAAAGGTGCGAAGCAGCAAAGGATTTACAAGCACTTAAATATTACTTCATGATCCAACGAAAAAAGATCCCGGTTTCAAATATTTTCAGCATCCTCATTATGGCATTGGCGTTGTTGATAATTTTTAATCCAAATGCAAAAGGCTATCTGATCAGGGGATTGATGTCGCTGGGTTTTTTCCAGCCCGATCCCGGGGGGTACGCTAAGCATCACGAAAATATTGCCAATGTACCGGATATCCAGTTTAAAGATGCAGGCGGTAATACCATATCGTTAGGCACCTTAAAATCTAAAGTGGTATTTATAAACTATTGGGCTACCTGGTGCCCTCCCTGCATCGCAGAAATGCCTAAGGTAAATGAACTCTACAAAAAATTCAGGAACGATCCAAAAGTAGCCTTTCTTTTGGTTGATGTAGATAACGACCTGCCCAAAGCCAAAGCTTTTATGCTTAAAAACAACTACGACCTACCTTTATATATACAAATGAGCAATGTACCCGGCACTTTACTGGATGGCACTATCCCTACTACTCTCGTATTTGATAAAGAGGGCATGCTTATTTATAAGCACTCCGGCGCGGCAGATTATAGCAGCGAGGAATTTGAAAAATTTATGAGGAACCTTGATTAGCTTGATTAAAGGATTCCCTGATAATACTTTTCTTAAAGGCTAACCACCGGTTTTATTCAATTATGCTTATAATTCAAGGTAATCCTTTAATCAAGCTAATCATGGTTAATATTTTTTATTGTTCTTTTAACACTTATTCTCATTTTTTTTCTTTTCTTTACTGCACAATTAGTTAAATCCTAAGTTTCAATGAAAAAGAACCCGTTTTTACACCTCGGCGTTATCGCTTTGTCCTTATTGAGCTCGGCATCCTTCGGGCAAACAGGTACACTTAATATCAGTACCGATTCAAAAACAACCATTAGCAAGCACATTTACGGCCAGTTTGCCGAACACCTTGGCCGTGGCATTTATGGAGGCTTTTGGGTTGATAAAACCCTCCCTGTAAAAAAACAGGACCGCATCAGGCTTGATATTGTTGATGCCCTTAAAAAGATAAAGATTCCTAACCTGCGCTGGCCCGGCGGCTGCTTTGCCGACGAATATCACTGGCGCGATGGTATTGGTCCGGCTACCGCACGCCCACGCATGGTAAATACCAATTGGGGCGGTGTTACCGAAGATAATAGCTTTGGTACGCATGAGTTTTTGGAACTTTGTGATTTACTGGGTTGTGAGCCTTATATTGCCGGTAACGTGGGCAGCGGCACGGTTGACGAAATGTCGAAATGGATAGAATATCTTAATTCAAACAGCAGCAGCACGGTAGTACAGGAACGCAAAAAGAATGGGCATCCGGCTCCTTATAAAGTAACATTTTGGGGCGTAGGTAACGAAAGCTGGGGTTGCGGCGGCAATATGACACCTGAATATTACTCCGACCTTTTTAAACGATACGCTTCATTCGCTAAAGATTACCCCGGCGCCAAATTAAATAAAATAGCCAGCGGACCGAATGCAGATGATTACCGCTGGACGGAGGTTTGCATGAAAAACATCTCGAGCGGTATGATGGCAGGTTTATCGTTGCATTATTATACCATACCAACAGGTAATTGGGGCAAAAAAGGTTCGGCAACTAACTTTGACGAAAAAGAATACTTCAGCACTATGGTAAACTGCCTTAAAATGGAGGAACTGGTTACCAAACATTCGGCCATTATGGATAAATATGACCCGGATAAAAAAGTGGCCCTCGTTGTTGACGAATGGGGCATCTGGACCGATCCGGAACCCGGCAACTGGGGTGTTCTGTATCAACAAAATAGCTTGCGCGATGCTTTAATAGCAGGCACAACGCTTAATATATTCAATAACCATAGCGACCGTGTTAGAATGGCTGCACTTGCACAAGCCATCAACGTGCTGCAGGCGTTGATATTAACTGATAAAGAAAAAATGGTGCTTACGCCTACCTACCATGTATTTGATATGTATAAAGTACACCAGGATGCCAAATATCTGCCCATTAAGTTGAGCGTACCTGATTACGAAGTTGACGGCAAAAAAATTGAAGCTGTAAATGCATCTGCTTCGCAGGATGCGGCCGGCAAGGTACACATCTCATTAGTTAACCTTGATCCGCACAATACCATTACTATTACAACCAGCCTTAGCGATATAAAATGGCAAACCGTTAGCGGCCAGGTATTAACTTCGGCTAAATTAACAGATATTAATACATTTAAAGATGCCAACAAAATTCACCTTAACGCTTTTACCGGCGCTAAAAAAGACGGTGACAAACTGGTAGTAAGTCTGCCTGCAAAATCAATCGTAACACTCGAATTGAAATAAAATTCCTTTCCCCTAAATACAAATGAGGCTGCATCAAATACAAATGATGCGGTCTTTTTTTTTTGCATATAAAGCAATTGAACAAACACGGATAACCAACCTGTTAGTTTTAAGCTTTACGTATTCTGCTTTTAATTTTATAATGGCTCCCGGTTTTTTCTTTAAGTTGAGGACAGAGGCTTTTCAGATCAAAAGTTAAAACCTTTGAAAAAGTTTTTAACACAGCCCATCATGATCATATAATTAAATCAAAAAAAATCCACCTGCTATTGCTAACAGGTGGATGGGGATATAAATTAAAACAATAAACTCTTAAGCCAAATTGCGCCCGGCATTTACAATACCGTAAACCGTACGGATCACCAATTTATTATAAACATCATTAAGCTCAGTATCCTTTTCATAAT
Organism: Mucilaginibacter sp. R-33; assembly: GCF_049949235.1. Classification (NCBI taxonomy): domain Bacteria; kingdom Pseudomonadati; phylum Bacteroidota; class Sphingobacteriia; order Sphingobacteriales; family Sphingobacteriaceae; genus Mucilaginibacter; species Mucilaginibacter sp. R-33. Next base: position 1,182,787 of record NZ_CP188089.1, on the reverse strand, counting down.
TAATACATTGCAGGGCGTAGTGCTGAATGATCACCAGCGGTAACACTATTTTTTCGCGAATAGCGATAGAACGCCGTTCAACCGGGTATTCTTCCATCAGTACGGTGCTACCGGTTAGTTCAAGAAGCATTTCGCGGGTGAGGATAAACTCATCACGAAGCATTTTCCAGAAGGCGCCAAATTTTTCATCCTGTTCCAGGTACGCTGTAACCCTGAAGTCCGACTTCGACATCGACATCATACAGTTATCCAGCATAGTTTTAAAAAAGCCTGATGTTTGGTAAAGCTCTTTAATCTCGTCCCAGCCGCCAGTTTCTTTAACCTGTTTAAGTGCTGTACCCACACCATAAAAACCGGGGATACTTTGTTTTAACTGGCTCCATGAAGTTACAAAGCTGATAGCCCTAAGATCTTCCAGTTTTAATTGGGCCCCAGCATTACGCTTGGTTGGGCGGCTGCTGATATTAATCCTTGATAATAATTTCAGTGGACTGAATTTTTCGAGGTATTCAACAAACAGCGGATGTGCACGCAGATCAATAAACAACTTATAGCTTACATCGGCCATTTGCTGAATGAGTTCCTTATGACGGTTATCCAGCAGATCGTTACGGTTAGGGTGCAAAGCTGAGATAATACCTGCGTTGATCAGCTGCTCCATATTAAATTGGGCAGTTTCAACCGAACCATATTGTGAACTAACGGTTTGACCCTGTATAGTTAACTGGATATGCTCGTTAGCAATCTCTTTACCCATTGACGCATAAAAACGGTGTGTTTTACCTCCACCGCGGGCAGGCGGTCCTCCCCTGCCATCAAAAAAAGCCAGTTGGATGCCGTATTTGCGGGCCATCGCGGTAAGCTCAACTTTAGCTTTATATATCGACCAGTTAGCCATCAGGTAACCGCCATCTTTAGTACTGTCGGAGAAACCAAGCATGATTGTTTGCTGGCTCCCCCTGTTTTTCAGGTGCTCTGCATAAAACGGATGTGTATACAACTGTTCCATGATGCCTGCAGCATGTTCCAGATCGTTCACGGTTTCAAACAGCGGCATAAAATCGATGCTTAAGCTGTCTTTTTTCCACCCGCTCCATAAAAACAGGTTAATCAACTGCAAAATATCCGAAGCGCGCTGACAGTTACTGATAATAAAGCGCTGGCACGCCCTTTCACCATTACCCTGTTGAATTTGCTTAACCAACCTGATCGTATCCAGTGTATCGTGGATCATAGCATCTTTTTCCTCTTTAGGGCAAACAAAATCGGCCTCTTTAAAGGTGATGCTCTTTATTTTATCTTCCTCGCTTAGTTCCGAATAACCTTCCGCTACACCTGTGTCAATATTTTTGGTTCCGTAATCAAACACCTTACGTAAAATACGGCTGTCCTGCCTGATATCAAGTGTTGCAAAATAGCATCCAAAAAGGCGTACCTTCTGGATCATATCCTCAACAATATTCACGAACAAACCATCGTGATCCCGAAGGATAACTTCTTTTATAGAAAGCAGCAACTCCAGTAGTTCGCCTTGAAGATCAACCGGGGTTAACTGTTCATTAGCGTTTTTGTAAAACAGCGTTTCCAGTTTAGTCATGGCCCCCTCAACACCGCGGAAAGTAATTCGGCGTTTAAGTACCCTGAAATCCCGGTAGTAACACCTGAACAGGCGCTGCCTTAAAAAGCTGGCAACTTCTTTAGTGGTTTGGGTAGTTACGTTGGGGTTACCGTCACGGTCGCCACCCGGCCAAAAACCAAGTTCCAGTATCTGGCGGCTTGCAGCATCAATATCAAACTCCTCTTCCAGTTTTGACTGGATCCCAGATACGGCATGATAAAATATATTTTCCAGGAACCAGGAAAGGCTGATAGCTTCATCAACCGGCGTTGGCGATGTTTTATTAAAGAATGGCGTTTTACCTAATTGCTGCAGCAATACATCAATATTATTGATATCGTTGGTTTTTACAGCTTCAATTAAATCCGTCATAATGCCAAGCACCGTACCCGGATAAAACTGCGTAGGGTGAGCAGTAAGCACCAGGCGTAACGAAAAATCTTTTAATTTGTCACTGATATCCTGCCGGCTTTCATCACTGATGGCTGCATGCTGCAACAGGCTTTGCAGGGTACCACTGTCATCAAACTTACCTATTTTATTAAATGACGAATCTTCAATGGCGTCAAATAAAACCACCTGCCGTTCAATGTACTGAATAAACCTGAACATGCGGTTAATCTGCTCGCGATGATCGATATCCGGTACATACTTTTCAAAAAACGACTCGATAATATCTGTCGGCGAATCATGGGTGATAGCGCCTTTTTCACAATGTGAACTGAAGAACGGTAATAAGATCCCTGTATCCTTTACCTGGTAAAACGGAAGTGTTTGAAACAAACTGTTATATAACTCAAATCGGGTAACAACCTCGTTATTGAAGGCTGCTTCTCTTTGGCTGAGTTTTAACGTTGGCGACATAGTAAAAAATTAAATTGAGGTAAAATTGATTGGTTTAGCTTTTGGCCTTTTCCGGGGGGTGAATTTACTGATCTTTAATTTAATTTCATCAAAAAGTAAATATTTATTAACACAAATCTTCAATTAATGCCATTTTTATCAAAAACAGATACATAAATTAAAATTATGTAAATTTGCAACGTCATTTTGAGCCATTAAATTATATTTAATAAAACGGGCCGAACAAACAAAATTGCTTATAATAGTTCTGTTATTTACAAAGCTACTGCTACCATGTCTATAAACATCAGGGAGATAAAAAGTTTCTTTTACAGTCAATATTTTTCTGATGGGATCCGCATTTGTATAGGCATTTTACTGCCCTCCCTCTTGCTAATGCAGTTTGATAAATTTGATCTGGGCCTTACACTTTCACTGGGCGCATTGTGTATCTGCGTTATAGACACTCCCGGCCCGGTATCGCACAAGCGTAATGCAATGGCGGCCGGCAACCTGTGTTTGTTTTTGGTTGCCGCTATTACCGGGTTTGCGCGGCTCAATGTATTTACCCTTGGCTTCGAGATCACCTTCTTCGCTTTTTTGTTTTCCATGTTTACGGTTTATGGTAACAGGGCAGCATCCGTAGGCACTTCTTCATTATTGATCATGATCTTTATGATGGATAAGGCATTGGCGGCTCCCGAGGTATTGGGTTACAGCGCGACTATCTTAGCAGGCGGTGTTTGGTATATGATCTTTAGCTTGTTGTTTTTCGGTATCCGTCCTTATCGCGCGGCACAGCAGGCCCTTGGTGAAAATGTGACCGATATAGCACGTTTTTTACGCATCAAAGCCGATTTTTATTTATCGGATACCGATATTGACGAAAACTACCGCAAGCTGGTTTCCAAACAGATCCAGGTGAGCCAGCACCAGGATGCTGTACGCGAACTGCTTTTTAAAAGCCGCATCATGGCCCGGGAATCAACGGCACCAAGCAGGATCCTGGTACTTACCTTTGTGGACCTGGTTGATATTTACGAGCAGATCATGGCCACGCATTATGATTACAACCACATTCGCGAAAAATTTAAAGACACCGGCGTACTAACCGAAATAGCCCGTATTATCCATAATATGGCCGATGAGCTTGATGATATAGCCTACATTATATTATCAAATACCCGTCGCCGCCATCTCACTGATTTTAATATCGAGCTGGAAAAACTAAAAATAAAAATTGACTCCATCGGCAAAAACAACCAGGAAACCAGCAATCTGGTACTTAAAAAGGTGTTGGTAAACCTGCGTTCACTTAGCGAGGGAATCAACAATATTTATAAGTACTACAGTTCAAAAGCAGCCGAATCATTAAACGAGCCCAAGGGCGATGTAGAGTATTCGGCCTTCGTTACCCACCAGGATTTTGCACCGCATATTTTCTTCGACAATTTTACGCTGGCATCCGGCGCATTCAAACATGCCCTGCGTGTAGCGTTGGTATGCTTGGTAGGTTTTATCACAGCTAAATTAGTATCATTAGGCCATCATAGCTATTGGGTGCTGCTTACCATTATTGTAATATTGAAGCCCGGGTTCAGTCTTTCAAAACAGCGTAACTACCAGCGTTTAATAGGCACCATTGGCGGTGGTGTTATTGGTATAGCCATACTTACCTTTATCCCTAACGTCACCGTGCAGTTTATTTTCCTGGTGATTTTTATGATGGGTGCCTACAGCTTTCAACGCCTTAATTATGTAGTGAGCGTAATTTTCATGACCCCGTATGTACTTATCCTGTTTAAGTTTTTAGGTGTGGGATTGTTAAATGTAGCGCAGGAAAGGATCATCGATACTATTATTGGCTCAACCATTGCCCTTGTTGCCAGCTACCTCATTTTCCCGACCTGGGAGTTTGAACAGATCCAGGAAACGCTTCGCGACGTGATTGTTGCTAATATCAACTACCTCGTAACTATTGCCGAAAGCATCTCGGGCAAAATGATCAGCATTACAACTTATAAGCTGGCGCGAAAAGAGGTATATGTAAAATCGGCCAACCTTTCGGCCGCATTTGAGCGCATGACATCAGAACCTAAAAGCAAACAGCGTAAAATAAAGGATGTGCATAAATTTGTGGTGCTGAACCATATCCTTTCATCATACATCGCTACCATAGCATCGGCACAAAGCAAAAAGGAAATCCCGGTTGCACACCCCGAAGCCATGAAGCTCATCAAAAAAAGTATAACCGTATTGAACGATACCGGTCAAAAACTGCATGCTCAAAATATTGAATTTAATATAGGTAAAATCCCTCCTGTTAACCCCGAAGCTCAAAAGCCTGTAGCCCAGGCCGAAGATGCTTTATTGAAAGAACAATTGGGCTTTATCAACAAGATCAGCTATGATATTGCAAAGATTACGGATAGTATTTTGGTTTAGATTTACATAATAACCTATGCCTTTTACATTTGCGCATCCTGCCATCGTTTTACCACTTGATAAACTTAAAACCCGGTGGTTTTCTTTAACCGGCTTAATAGCAGGCGCAATTGTTCCAGATTTTGAATATTTTCTCCGGATGCACATCTACAGTATTTACAGTCATACAATTGCGGGATTGTTTTGGTTCGATATTCCTTTGGCTTTGCTGAGTGCGTTTTTATTCCACAACATCGTCCGCAATAATTTGTTCGATAACCTGCCCTCGGCTTTAAGCAACCGGTTATGCCGGTACAAAACTTTTAACTGGAGCAACCATTTTAAAAGGTACTGGCATGTGGTTTTGATCTCCGTTTTGATCGGTGCCTTTTCTCATCTGTTTTTAGATGCTTTTACCCACCCCAAAGGTTATTTCGTCAAACTACTTCCGGGAATATTTAATAAAAATGTTGTAGCGACTATTCCTCTTTATAAAATTCTGCAACATTTATTTACGCTGGCAAGTACGATATATATAGTTTATTATATACAAAGAATGCCGGCAGGTTGTTATGCAAACCAACCCGCCTCAAAATACTGGATATGGGTTGCAATTTTTACTATAATTGTAATTGCCTTGAGGTTTTGGATAGTGCCCGACTACCATGTTTTTGCCAATGTGGTAGTATCGGCTATTTCGGCATTTTTGTTAGCAATGGTAATCGTCCCGAAGTTTTTATCCGTTAGGAAAAGGGGAATTTTTCACACTGAGAAGTAAATCGTTTTCCGCTTAAGATTTCCGCTTAAACATCCCAATCATGTTTAAACCTTTAAATTAAAATATTTCCAAATACAAAAATACCGGGTTATGGGGATACGTTCATAATGATTTTTCCCTACTTTAGCCATTGATGATACCTGTTGTTTCAAAATTACCCCAAACCGGAACTACCATATTCACCATTATGTCGGCCCTGGCCAACGAACTGGGTGCAATAAATCTGTCGCAAGGTTTTCCTGATTACGACTGTTCGCCTGACCTGATTGAGCTTGTAAATAAAGCCATGAAAGAGGGGCATAATCAATACGCGCCCATGGCCGGTGTAATGGCTTTAAGAGAGCGTATTGCCGAAAAAACCGAAAAACTTTACGGCGCGATTTATAACCCCGAAACGGAGATCACCATCACGGCCGGCGGTACACAGGCCATATTTACGGCTATAAGTGCTGTAATTCACCCCAACGATGAGGTGATCATATTTGAACCGGCTTTTGATTGCTATGCCCCTGCCATAAAACTGATGGGCGGTGTTGTAAAATCGCTGGCACTTGAGCCGCCTAATTACCGCATTGCATGGGACATGGTTAAGCGGCTTATTAATCAAAAAACAAAAATGATCATCCTTAACTCGCCTCATAACCCAACGGCAACCATTTTACATAAGGAAGATATCGATGAGCTGAGTGCGCTGGTGAAAAACCAGGATATCCTGATCCTTAGCGATGAGGTATATGAACACCTGATATATGATGGCGAAACCCACCACAGCATGGCCCGCTACCCTGATCTGCAGCAACGCAGCTTCATCGTAGCATCGTTCGGCAAGCCTTTTCATGCTACCGGCTGGAAGGTGGGCTATTGCATGGCCCCTGCCTATTTGATGAACGAGTTCAGGAAAATCCATCAGTTTTTGGTGTTTGCGGTAAACACCCCGATTCAGTATGCCATTGCCGAGCATTTAAAAAATGAAGAAACCTATCTTGGCCTGGCCGAATTTTTCAGGGACAAACGCGACTATTTTAGAAAAGGCCTTGAACAAACCCGTTTTAAGCTTTTGCCGTGTTCAGGATCATACTTTCAGTCAGTGAGTTACCGCGCTATTACCGACGAAAAAGATGCCGACTTTTCTATCCGTGTGGCGAAGGAATTTGGGGTAGCATCAATACCTGTTTCGGCATTTTACAGTAAGGGTATAGATCACCATGTGTTAAGGTTTTGTTTCGCCAAAAGGCAAGAAACTTTAGATAAAGCCGTTGATAGGTTAATTCGAGTTTAATTTTTGGTTAAACGTCCATAGTTTATGGACCATAGCCAAATTATTTAAGTTTGATTTTGGCTCATGGTCGATAGTTCAAGAATCGTAGCCAAATTGTATAAGTTTTATCAATATGGATCAACCAATCGTCATTCATTTTTGACATGAACCATGATCCATCAACTATGAACCAAATATTATGGAAAATCTTAAAATTACTGTTTTTCAAGGCTACCTTTTTTGGGAAAATACCGATAAAAATCTTCAGAATATTACCCTCAGGTTATCGGGAGGGATCCGCGAAAAAACAGATCTCATCATACTGCCCGAGATGTTCAGTACGGGTTTTACCATGAACGCCGCCGAATTGGCTGAGCCTATGAATGGCAAAACCATGCAATGGATGGAAAAAATAGCCAAACAATATGATTGTGTGATAACCGGGACCATTATTATTAAAGAGGGCGGCAAGTACTACAACCGGTTAATCTGGATGCGCCCTGACGGCAGCCATGAACATTACGACAAACGCCACCTCTTTGCACTTGGCCAGGAACACAATACCTACACCGCCGGCACCAAAAAGCTTTTCGTTGAACTTAACGGCTGGAAAATTTGCCCGGTAATCTGTTATGACCTGCGTTTCCCGGTGTGGCTGCGTAATATAGAAGCTAATCCTTACGATCTGCTCATCGTGGTTGCTAACTGGCCCGAGCGCCGTGCCGCACACTGGCGTACCCTGATACCTGCCCGTGCGGTTGAAAACCAGTCGTACGTAATAGCGGTAAACCGCGTAGGCCACGATGGAAACGAAATTTACCATAGCGGCGATTCCACCTGTATCGATCCTAACGGTAAGGTAGTTTACTATAAACGTGATGAAGAAGACCTTTACACTTTCAGTATCATAGGTGATGAGGTTGAAAAAGTACGCCGTGCACTACCTTTTTTGAAAGATGCGGATGATTTTGAAATAAATATCTGAAATAACCCTGATTCATGGGATTTGAAGATTTCTTGATTTTATCTGAACCGGAATTTGAAGAATTTATTGAATTGCCAGAATATAGAATTCAATAAATTCTTCAATTCGTTTAATTCGGGTTCAGATAGTTCCCCTCCCTACCATTAGTTTTCTTTCACTTCATACAAAATTCATAACCGTTTTGAAATTTTGTACTGTAGAATTGAAGAAGGAAACATGCGTACTATAAAATCCCTGCTATTTATATCACCGTTATTTTTTAGTTTATTAACACAAAAGGCCGAAGCACAAACAGATACGTTAAAGATCACTTTCCCTGATGCTGAAAAACAGTTCATTGAAAATAACCTGAGCCTGCTTGCCCAAAAGTATAATGTTGATGCCTCAAAGGCGCTCATTCAACAAGCCAAACTATGGGACAACCCTGTGTTAAGCACCGACCAGAATATTCATGACGGCAGCACCAATAAATTTTTCAACCACTCAAACGGAGGCGGGCAAATATTTGTCCAGTTAAACCAGGTGTTTGCCACTGCCGGCAAACGTGGTAAACAGGTAAAAGTAGCCGAAGACGACGCTAAAGTTCAGGAAGCCGCCTTTAATGACTTGATGCGTAACCTGCGTTATAACCTGCAGCTTGATTTTAGCCAGTTGGGCTCCTTGAATGCGCAACAGTTAGTTTATCAAAACGAAATTAAATCAGCCACTGAACTGGTTAATGCAATTCAAAAATCATTTGATGTAGGTAATACCTCAATGAAGGACCTCATCCGTTTGAAAGCCCTTTTGTTCGGTTTGCAAAATGATATGGTTGAAAATAACCGCCAGATCAACGATCTGCAAACAGAGCTTAAAACATTGCTGCAAACAAAGGAAACCACATTTGTACAGCCTGTTATAAATGATAAGCCGGTAGAAACCGTAGATCTTGATGTGCAGTCGCTTATTAGCCAGGCCATGACCAACAGGCCCGATTATTTATCGAACCAGTATCAATTAAATTCAGCTACCCATAACCTCGCTTATCAGAAAGCACTTGCAGTGCCTGATGTTACCTTAGGTGTATCCTACGATCAACACAGCAGCTACGCCGCGCACTACTATGGTTTACAAATTGGTTTCCCGATACCGTTGTTTAACCGCAACCAGGGCAATATCAAGTCGGCACAATACAATATAAAAAGCCAGGAGAGCACCCTGAAACAAAATGAATTCCAGCTTAAAAATGATGTAGTTGCTGCTGTTAATCAATATAAGCTAAACGTGCAGTTGTTCTCAACCCAGCAAATCGCCTTTAATGAGCAGTACGACAAACTGTTTGACGCAATGCTAAAGAGTTTCCAGCAGCGCCAGATAAGCCTTGTGGAGTTTGTAGACTTTTTTGACACCTATAAGGACACCAAATTAAAAATATTGCAACAGCAATTCAACCTGCAAAAAGCAATTGCCGACCTCAATTTTGCCGTTGGCACAACCGTAATAAAATCCTGACTAAACTTTTAAGACTTACTATGATGAAAAGAGAAACGCTGTTTTCCGGCATCTCAGCTTTGCTACTACTTGCCGCCTGCAAAGGCAAGACACCTCCTGCTGTTGAAAACAAACAGGTAACTGTGAGTGATTCGATGGCTAAAATTATCACAATCGATACTGCCAAAATCGCTACCATAAAAAATGAGCTTACACTTTCGGGCGAGGTATCATATGATGACAACACCGTTGTTAAAGTATTCCCTTTTTCAAGCGGGCAGGTGTTGGATGTAAAAGTTTCACTGGGCGATAAAGTGAGCAAAGGCCAAACCCTCGCCATTGTACGGAGCGCCGATGTTGCAGGTAATTATACCGACCTGAGCTCGTCAAAATCCGACCTTGCTATTTACAAACGCCAGCTTGAACAGGCCGAATACCTCTACAAAAACGGCATCTCAAGCGAGCGCGATTATACCGAGGCTAAAGAAAATTTCAACAAAGCCGAAGCTGCCTACAACAAAGTAAAAGAGCAGATTGCAATCAACGGCGGCGGTAATACCAGCCCCGGCGGTACATTGGTGATCAAAGCGCCTGAAAGCGGTTTCGTGGTCGAAAAAAATATTACGGCAGGCGGCTATATCCGTCCGGATAATAATAACAGCATGTTCACCATTTCCAACATGAAAGATGTTTGGATTTGGGCAAACGTGTTTGAATCAGACATTAGCCGTGTTAAAGTTGGTTATACCGCGAAGGTTACCACTATCGCTTATCCGGATAAGGTATTTACCGGCAAGGTTGATGCAGTGAGCTCTGTACTCGATCCGGACAACAAGGTATTGAAAATCAAAATAGTACTACCTAACGATGGCATGCTGCTTAAGCCGGAGATGTTCACCAGTGTGATAATAGCCAACAGCGAAAAAGCGCAGTCGGTTGCTATACCAGCTAAAGCCGTTGTTTATGACAATAGCAAAAACTTTGTAGTGGTTTATAACAATAAAGACGATTTGAAGGTGCGTCAGGTAGCGGTTATCAAAACCGTTGAAGACACCACCTATATATCATCAGGTTTGCAAGCCGGTGATAAGATCATCTCAAAAAACCAGCTGCTTTTTTATGATGCCATTGCCGGCAACAACTAACAGGTGGATAAACCAAAAATTGCCGGGTTTTAAAACCAGGCATTTACGTTTTTAAAATACAAAGACAACAATGAACAAGTTCATCAAAAATATAATATACTTCTCGCTCAGGCACCGTTACTTTGTGTTTTTTATGACACTTGTATTGGTAGCATTGGGTGTGTGGAGTTACACCAACACCCCTATCGAGACTTTTCCCGACGTTACCAATACACAGATCATAATTATAGCCCAATGGCCGGGGCGCAGTGCCGAAGAAATGGAAAAAATGGTTACCATACCAATGGAAACCGTTTTAAACTCGGTGCAAAAAAAGGCTAACCTCCGTACCACATCATCTTTCGGTTTATCATACATCCGTATTATTTTTGATGATGATGTTGATGATGCGTTTGCCCGCCAACAGGTATTAAGCCGCTTGGGCAACGCTGATTTGCCTGATGGTGTTAAACCCGAGGTTGAACCGCCATACGGCCCAACAGGTGAAATTTTCCGCTACACCCTAAAAAGCCACACCAAATCTTTGCATGACCTTACCGCCATACAGGATTGGGTGCTTGACCGCCAGTTTAAATCAATCCCCGGCGTAGCTGACGTGAACAGTTTTGGTGGCGAGGAAAAAACTTATGAAGTGAGTGTAAACCCTTCGCTGTTACAAAAATACGGTCTTACTTCGCTTGATGTTTACACGGCCCTTAATCGCAGTAACATTAACGTAGGTGGTGATATCATCGAAAAAAACGACCAGGCTTATGTAGTGCGTGGTATTGGCTTAATCAATAATATCGAAGAAATTCAGAATATTATTATCAAAAACGTTAATAACGTTCCTATCCTGGCCCGTGATATTGCCGAGATTAAAGAGGGTGGTTTACCGCGTTTAGGCCAGGTGGGCCGGGATAAAAACAACGACGTTATTGAAGGTATTGTGGTAATGCGTAAAGGTGAAAACCCTGCCGAGGTATTAAAGCTCATTAACCAGAAAGTTGTCGACCTCAACAAAAGCGTGTTACCTGCCGATGTAAAGATCTCCACCTTTTATGATCGTACCAACCTGATGGATTTTTGTACCGAAACGGTGATCCATAATTTATGCGAGGGTATTATCCTGGTAACCGTTATCGTATTCCTGTTTATGGCCGATTGGCGCACAACGCTCATTGTTGCTATCATTATACCGCTGGCATTATTATTTGCTTTCATCTGTTTACGGTTAAAGGGAATGAGCGCCAACCTGCTCTCTATGGGTGCAGTCGATTTTGGTATTATTATAGATGGCGCGGTGGTGATGGTTGAGGGGATCTTCGTGGCGCTTGATCACCGGGCTAAGGAAGTAGGGATGCAAAAATTCAACGGGTTGGCTAAACTTGGCCTATTCAAAAATGTCGGCGCCGAGATGGGTAAAGCGATCTTCTTCTCCAAGCTTATCATCCTTACCTGTTTGGTACCAATTTTCGCTTTCCAAAAGGTTGAAGGTAAAATGTTCTCTCCGCTGGCTTACACTTTGGGTTTTGCTTTGCTTGGCGCGTTGATCTTTACCCTTACCCTGGTACCAGCTTTGTCAAGTATCTTACTTAACAAAAATGTAAGGGAGAAGCATAACCCGGTAGTGATATTCTTTGAAAACGGTATCCGCCGTATGTTCAGCTACACTTACCGTAACCAAAAACTGAGTCTCATTGTAGCAATAGCCTTTATGTCGGTTACCTTCTTTTCGGCTAAGTTTTTAGGTTCGGAATTCCTTCCGCAGCTTAACGAGGGCGCCCTGTGGGTAACCGCGCAGCTGCCAATGAGTACCTCGCTGGAAAGTTCGGTTAAGGTAACTGATAAAATGAGGCAGATCCTTTCAACCTTCCCCGAAGTGAAACAAACCCTGTCGCAGGTTGGCCGTACCAACGACGGTACCGACCCGAAAGGTTTCTTTAACGTTCAGATCCAGGTTGACCTTCTGCCTAAAAAAGAATGGAAACGAAGCATCAGCCAAGAAGAGCTGATAGCCGAAATGGATAAAAAACTGAGTCAGTTTCCGGGTATTGTATTTAACTATTCGCAGCCTATTATCGATAACGTAGCCGAAGCAGTTGCCGGCGTACCGGCATCTATGGCAGTAAAAATATTCGGGCCTGATTTCCAGGTGCTTGATCAGAAGGCCGACTCGGTAATGGCTGTGCTCAAGAAGATCCATGGTGTTGAAGACCTTGGTATTTTACGAAACCTCGGTCAGCCGGAGTTTCGTATTGAGCTTGACCAGCGCAAGATGGCACTTTACGGTGTGTCTACTGCCGATGCCAACTCGGTTATTGAGATGGCGATAGGCGGTAAAGCAGCCTCGCAGCTTTATGAAGGCGAACGTAAATTTGATATCCGGATCCGTTATCAAAAACAATTCAGGGATACTCAAAGCAAAATTGAGAACCTGATGGTACCGACACTTAACGGTTCAAAAATTGCAATCAAAGAGATTTCCAAAATCACCACATTAACCGGCCCTGCATTTATTTACCGCGATAACAACATGCGTTACATCGCTGTGAAATTCTCGGTGCGTGGCCGCGACTTAGGTAGCACTATAGCCGAAGCGCAGGAAAAAGTAGGCGCCGCTGTAAAACTTGACCAGGGATATTCATTTACCTGGAACGGTGAGTTTGAAAACCAGATCAGGGCATCAAATACATTAGCGCACGTAGTGCCTGTGTGTTTACTGGTGATATTCCTGATCCTGTTCATCACCTTCGGTAACGCTAAAGATGCAGTGTTGGTTATCCTGAACGTGCCTTTTGCTTTGATAGGCGGTATTTTAGCATTACATATTACTAATACAAATTTTAGTATATCAGCTGGTATCGGTTTCATTGCCTTGTTTGGCGTATGTATTCAGAATGGTGTGATACTGATCTCAGTGTTTAAGAAAAACATTGAAGAAAAAATGCACCTTGATGAGGCCATTATGCAAGGCGTGATATCACGTGTGCGCCCGGTAGTGATGACCGCGCTGATGGCTGCTATTGGTTTAATGCCGGCAGCTATCTCAACCGGTATTGGTTCGGAAACTCAGAAACCGCTGGCTATAGTAGTTATAGGTGGGCTTGTGACATCTACCATACTAACCTTATTGATATTACCTATTATTTATGCAATCGTGTACCGTTTAATACACCTTCGTGAAAACCGTAAGCTGCTGAAAAAAGTAGGTATGATAAAAGGATAAAACTGAACACTAATTATTTCGAATTAAATCGAATTTCACGAATTAGTTATTCTAAAATAAATAGCGATGGGGATATGCCTGTCGCTATTTGTTTTTAGTGACCATTTATTACACTAATAATAAAATAGGGAACTTTCCTGTTAGTAAATATTCGTGGTAATTAGTGTAATTTGTGCACACTCAAATCATATAATTGGTTTTAAATAATATGTCATTGATCAAACCCGTATTCCGCTCTGCTTTGCCGGTTGCCCTGTTGCTTGTTCTGCCTTTTTTATCATCGGCGCAAAAGAAAAAAGAGAAGGAAAAAGACTACGCCCAACTGGTTGATCCATTTATAGGTACAGGCGGACATGGACATACTTATCCCGGTGCGGTGATGCCTTTCGGCATGGTACAGCTTAGTCCGGATACCCGGTTGGAGGGTTGGGATGGCTGTTCCGGTTATCATTATACCGATAGCCTGGTATATGGTTTCTCGCACACGCACCTGAGCGGTACCGGTGTGCCTGATTACTGTGATGTATTGTTTATGCCAACCACTGGCGATCCCAAATTTAAAAACACCGATTATCGGTCGCACTTTAGCAAAAAGAATGAGAGTGCCACACCAGGTTATTATAAAACACTGCTCGATAAATATAATATTGGCGTTGAGCTAACTGCAACAACCCGTGTAGGTATGCATCGCTACACTTACCCATCAACCGATAAGGCAAATATCATTATCGATTTGCAGCACCGCGATGAGGTTTTGGATTCATGGATAGAAGTAGTAAATGATCATGAAGTACGTGGTTTCCGTATGTCGAAATCATGGGCCGACAAACAGCAGGTATATTTTTACGCTAAGTTTTCAAAGCCTTTTAAAACCTACGGTACTGCTGTAAATAACGAGGTACAAAATGGCCAAAGCAAAGCACAGGGCAAGAATATAAAGTTGTTTTTGCAGTTTGATAATCCCGGCGAAGTGATCAGTAAGGTGGGTATCTCCTCGGTAAGCACCGAAGGTGCTTTAAAAAACCTGGATGCAGAAATACCTGATTTCGACTTTAAAAAAGTTCAGAAAGATGCCAAAATAGCCTGGAACCATGAATTGAATAAGATTCAGGTAGAAGGCGGCGCACCGGCCCCGGCAACCCAAACCCAACCCGTAGGCGGAACAAGTCCATACAGTTATGCCCCTCCTGCTAAAAAAGTGGTGCAACCCGATTATGCTAAAATCAAACAAACCATATTTTATACCGCCTTATACCACAGCATGGTTGCCCCCAATATTTACAGTGATGTGGATGGGCAATATCGTGGCATGGATCAACAGGTACATACAGCTCAGGGATTTGACTATTATACCGTGTTTTCCTTATGGGACACCTACCGGGCCGAGAACCCGCTGCTTACGCTGATAGACCGCAAGCGCACGCTCGATTTTATCAAGAGTTTTATGGCGATGTATGATCAGGGCGGCTTATTACCGATATGGCCGCTTGCGAGTACCGAAACTTACTGCATGATCGGCAATCATTCCATCCCGGTTATTGTGGATGCCTATGCGAAGGGCATCCGCGATTTTGATGCCGAGAAAGCTTTTGCCGCCATGAAAGCCGCCGTAAACCGTAACCAGTTTGGGCTGGATAATTATCGCCAAAACGGCGCAGTTCAATCAGATAAAGAAGATGCGTCCGTGTCTAAAACATTGGAGTATGCTTATGACGATTGGTGTATAGCCCAAATGGCAAAAATGCTCAATAAAACCGACGATTATACCCAATACATTCAGCGGGCACAATACTGGAAAAACGTCTTCAACAACCAGAATACTTTTATGCAAGCCCGTACCAACGGCGGCTGGCTGGAGCCTTTCGATCCTGCAGAGATCAACGGCAATTATACCGAAGGTAATTCCTGGCAATACTCGTTCCTGGTACCGCACGATGTAGAAACCCTGATTGATAAAATGGGCGGCAAGCAGGCATTTGAAAATAAGCTCGATGAATTGTTTAGCACACAATCAAAACTTAGCGGCAGTGACATTCCCGATGTAAGCGGATTGATAGGCCAATACGCCCATGGCAACGAACCAAGTCACCACATGGCATACTTGTACAATTTTACCGACTCGCCGGATAAAACCCAGTTTTACGTGAGCCGAATTTTGCGCGAAGAATACAGCAACAAACCTGATGGTTTAGCCGGTAATGAGGATTGCGGGCAAATGTCGGCTTGGTATGTGATGAGTTCTTTAGGAATTTACAATATTGCACCCGGCCAGCAGGATTTTCAGATTGGGATCCCGCAGTTTGATAAGGCAGTGATCAATTTGGAGAACGGCAAAAAATTCAGCATTATTAACCCCGGCGCCGGCATTACCCGCAGCAATATCTATCTGCAGGGCATGAACCTTGATAAAAAGGTATATAGTAAGCTTTTTATCAACTACGATGATATTACCAAAGGCGGGGATTTTGAAGTGTTTACCGGCAGGCTGGCTAATAAGATCTTTACCCAGGACCTGGAAAAACCTGTTTCAAAAATTACGGATAACCTGATTATTTCTAACCCATATATCATTGCACCTGCTAAATCATTCAAACAGCCTTTCACCCTTCAAATCAAAGACCAGGATGCGGATGCGAAGATCTATTACACGCTCGATGGCTCTGCTCCTACTGCATCGTCAACACCTTATACACAGCCAATTACTATTAGCGATAACATCACGGTAAAAGCTATCGCGATAAAGGAGGGTAAAAGCAGCTTTATTGATGAGGCAAGTTTCATCAAACTCCGCAACGATATTAAGCTAACTATACTGAACAAATACCTGCCAAACTACGCGGCTAAAGGCGATGAATCATTAATTGATGGACAGCACGGCACTACCAACTGGCGTTTAGGCAATTGGCAGGGCTACCAGGGAAAAGATTTTATAGCCATTGTCGATATGAGCGCCGTTAAGCCCATCAAACAAATCAGCATCAGTACCTTGCAGGATAGCCGAGCATGGATTGTGTTCCCTAAATATGTACAATTCTGGACATCAAACGATGGTAAAACCTATAAGCTGGCTGCCACCGTTAATACCAAAATTGACATTAAAGATACCAACGTACAAACACAGGAGTTTGTCACGCCACTAAACACTAATGCCCGTTACATTAAACTCATTGCCAAACAATACGGCCCGCTTCCAGATTGGCATGAGAATAAGGGCAGCCAGTCCTACATTTTTGCTGATGAGATAACCGTGGAGTGATTTTAGATGTGTGGATGTGCAAATGATTGAAGTTTTGCTATAGCTAACCATTTAAAAATGAATAAAACTATTTCATTTTTAAACGGTTAGCTTTATACAAAAAACTTTACCACACATGGAAAATTACAAACCAACAACCGACGACGGTAAGACCGCCGGCATCATCAGTTATTTTACGCTTATCGGGTGGCTTATTGCTTATTTTGCATTATACACCAACAATAAAACACCGCTTGCATCCTACCATATGAGGCAAACCTTATTGTTTCACCTGGTTTCAATTCTTATTTCATGGATTGCCGGTTTTATTATAGGCATGGCCTTTGTAACATCAGGAATATTCATTGGTGCGTCTATCCTCTGGATTATACGCTTGGGCTTACTGGTTATTTGGATCATCGGTTTAATTGGCGCAATTAACGGCGAAAGAAAACCAATGCCCCTTATAGGCGAGCCCGCACAAAATATGTTTTCAGGCATTTAAGATTTTCACAGCGCAGTTTAAGACTTACGAAGTTTTGAAAATTTCGTAAGTCTTAATATTTCCGTTATTGTTTTTCTAACAACTGTTTAGCCTCCTGTAGTTTTTCCATTTCGTCTTTAGGCAAAACAGGGAATTCCAGCTTCAACTTTTTCAAGGTATCCCTGATTATAGTTGATATCGCGATGCGCGTAAACCATTTCTTATCAGCCGGGATAACATACCAGGGACAATCATCTGTAGCAGTTTCGTTAATGGCTTTTTCATAAGCTTTCATATACTCATCCCAATGCTCCCGTTCCGCAATATCGCTGGCCTGGAACTTCCAATTTTTTTTGGGGTTATCTATTCGCTTTAAAAACCGCTTTTTTTGCTCCTGCTTTGAAACATTAAGGAAAAATTTAATCACAACAGTTCCGCTGTTACAGATATGCTTTTCAAAATTGCGGATGCTCTCATATCGTTGTTCCCAAAACTGTTTATCAATATCTTCTACTTGTTTTATCGCGGGGTTATTTTCTTTTAAAACAAGCTCCGGATGGACTTTAACGACAAGTACATTTTCATAATGCGACCTGTTATGGATACCAATACGCCCTCTTTCAGGCAGGGCTTTATAATGTCGCCATAAAAAATCATGGTCATAGTCTTCTGAACTGGGCTGTTTAAAGCTATACACCTGGCAGCCCTGCGGGTTTATGCCCGACATAGTGTGCGCTATAGCACTGTCTTTTCCGGCAGCATCCATCGCCTGAAAAATAATAAGCAATGAATAACTATTTGAGGCATAAAGTTGCGCCTCCAATTTAGAAGTTTCAGCTATCAGTTCATCCAAAACAGACCGAGCATCTTCTTTTTCGTAACCATCACTAAATGCAGGATCATGATCACTCAGCGAAAATTTGCTATTACTTGGTACTTTAAATTGTTCTGTTAAACTTTTCATATAAATAGATATCCATACAAAGTACAAAAACAACATTAAAGTTTTAGCAACTTGATTTCAAATACACGCGGCAACCTTCAATAGGCGATTTTTTATATCCAAAAAGTTTTTGATTTATTTATTGTGTACTTTGCACAATATAAATATGTATTATGCCAGCGTTAACCTAAAATTTACCTGTCTATTTTACGTTGTTTATATTTGTTAAACTGCACTATGATATAGTGTCATAATTTTACATCTTTACCCAATGTTCAGACGTATACGCAACCGATTTCTGAGATATTTTGTCATATTCATTTACTTCGTAATTATTTTCTTTTGTTCTATTGAGCTTAACTTCCTTTGGCTTTTCGGATACTCACCTGACATGCAGGATATTAAAAGCCCCGTACTTTCGGTGGGATCGGAAGTTTACACTGCCGATGGAAAGCTAATAGGCCAATATTACAAGGAAAACCGCTCACCAATTGAATTTAAAGAGATCTCCCCCAACCTCATAAACGCCCTTGTGGCAACTGAGGATGTACGGTTTTACAGTCATGGCGGCGTAGATTTTTACTCCTTTTTTACCAGTGTACTCTCAACAGCCAAAGGCGACCGCCGCGGCGGCAGCACCATAACCCAGCAGTTAGCCAAAAACCTTTTTGAAACGCGTAAAAAGAAATCGCAGGGCGTCATTAAGCATATCCCGGTACTGCGCACCATTGTTTATAAATGCAAGGAATGGCTTACCGCTTTTAAAATTGAGCACGTTTACAGCAAGCAGCAAATATTGACGCTGTACTTCAATACCGTGCCCTTTGGCAACAATTCATACGGTATTAAAACAGCATCGTTAAAATATTTTAATAAGCAGCCCGGCACCTTAAACCCTGCCGAATCAGCCTTACTTATCGGCATGCTGAAAGCCACATCGAGCTACAACCCCATTAAAAATCCGCAGCGCGCTACCGAAAGGCGCAATACTGTATTGGGACAAATGGAAAAATATAAGTTCCTCACTGCCGACCAGTATAAAAATAACGTTGCATTGCCACTCGGGCTCGACCTGAGTTATGTTGAAGACGACTCCCACGGCGATTCATACCTGCGCCGCGCCGTTGAGAAATGGCTGGATAAATGGTGTAAGGAAAACGATTACAATCTTTATGAAGATGGCCTGAAAATCTATACTACCATCGATTCAAAAATGCAGCAATATGCCGAGGAAGCTGTTACCGAAAAAATGAAGATGCTGCAAAAACGCTTCTATAATCTTTGGGGGAACAAAAATCCCTGGCGCGATTCAAAAGGCGTTGAGATCAAAGATTTCATTCTCAAAAACGAACAAAGGCTCCCCATTTACAAGTTACTTGAAAAAAAATACGGCGGGGATACGATAAAGATCCAGGATTACTTTAAAACGAAAAAGCGGATGACTGTGTTTACCTGGCATGGAGAACAGGACACTACTTTTTCTACTATAGATTCTATAAAATATTACGCTAAAATCCTGAACACCGGCATGATGACACTGGAGCCATCAACCGGTAAAATAAAAGTTTGGATTGGCGGTATCGATCACCGTTTCTTTAATTACGATCACGTAAACCAAAGCCGCAGACAGGCAGGCTCCACCTTTAAGCCATTTGCCTATTTAACGGCGCTTGATAATGGCTTTACCCCTTGCGATAAGTTTACCGACAAGCCGGTATCCATCAAATACAAAGACAATGGCGAGGACAAAGTTTGGGAGCCTAACAATGCCGACTTCCATTTCTCCTATCGTGAAATGTCACTGCGCTGGGCTATGGGTAAATCTGTAAATTCCATTACAGCACAACTAACCGAAAAAGTGGGCTGGGATAAAATTGTGGAATACGCTCACCGCTGCGGCATCGAAAGCCCTTTAAAGGCCGTTCCATCGGTATCATTGGGTTCAAATGATGTTTCGGTTTATGAGATGGTTAGGGCTTATAGCACGTTTCTTAACAAGGGCGAAAAATTGGATCCGTTGCTGGTCACTAAAATCACTGATCAGCAAGGCAATGTTATACAGGAGTTTAAGCTTAAAACCGAAAAGGTTTTAAGTGAAGAAACTGCCTGGCTCATGCTCTACATGTTCCGCGGGGGAATGGAAGAACCCGGTGGAACCTCACAGGCGCTGTGGGAATACAACGGCCTTTGGAAAAAAGACAACCAGATAGGCGGCAAAACCGGTACATCATCTGATTATGTGGATGGCTGGTATATGGGTATCACCAAAGATCTCGTTACGGGAGTTTGGGTTGGCGCCGATGACCGCTCAGTACACTTTACCACATCCGAAACCGGCGAAGGTTCGCATACGGCGTTGCCCATCTTCGGCAGGTTTATGGAAAAAGTATATGCCGATCAGTCGTTAGGATATACTTACGGACCATTCCCAAAACCATGGACCAAGATCACCAAAACTTATAATTGCCCGTCGCCGCATATTGAAGAAGATACAACCTCAACAGATAGCATAAGCAACCCAATTGATACAACAGGCGTAACACCTGTACAGGAAAACAATCCGGAAAACCCGGAAAATATACCGCCGGGCAATAAATAAGGATTATCGGCGCTTACTTTCTGTTAATGAAGAGAAAATGAATAAGGTTGTTTTTTAATTAAGAGCAACCTTATTTTGTTAAATTAGCCATATCTATTTAGTTAAATAATATATGAATAAAGTTTACTCACTTTTCAATAGAGTTAAAAAGCACACCATTATATTCATTTGTTTTGTTGGCCCGCTGTTGATAAGCATCAATGCCAGGGCGCAATATTTTGGCCAAAACAAGGTAAGGTACAAAAACCTTAAGTTTAACGTTTATAAAACCCCTCACTTCGAGATTTACTATTACCTGAAAAATGATAGTATGGTAAAACGCTTTGCCCAGGAAAGTGAACTGTGGTACACCCTGCATCAACAGGTTTTCAAGGATACATTTAAACATGCCAATCCAATAATATTATATGCCAACCATCCCGATTTTCAGCAAACAACCGCTATTGATGGTGAAATTAGCGTAGGTACAGGCGGTGTTACCGAAGGCCTAAAAAACCGGGTGGTGATGCCGGTGATGGAAACCAACCAAACCACGAGGCACGTTATCGGGCACGAGTTGGTACACGCTTTCCAATATCGTTTATTGCTGGGACATGATTCATCCGAATACGAAAATATAAACAACATTCCGCTTTGGATGATAGAGGGTATGGCCGAATACCTGTCTTTAGGTAAGAAGGACACTTATACAGCCATGTGGATGCGTGACGCCTATTTGAACCATGATATTCCTACTGTTCGCGATCTTACCGAAAGCAGCAAATACTTCCCTTATCGTTATGGCGAAGCATTCTGGTCGTTCATAGGTTCAACTTATGGTGATACGGTTATAGTACCCTTCTTTAAAAACGCGGCCAGATTTGGTCTGGAATATGGCATCAGGCGTACATTTGGTTATGATGACCGGACGCTCTCCCGACTTTGGAAAAACTCTATCGAGGCTACTTATAAACCCTTTTTAAAGGATACCACTCAAACACCAAAAGGCATCAAACTGGTTGACAGTAAAAACGGCGGTGACCTTGTGGTTGCTCCATCCGTTAGTCCCGATGGCAAATATGTCGCCTTTTTATCGGCCAAAAGTTTATTCAGCATTGATCTTTATTTGGCCGATGCTAAAACAGGGCGCATATTACGAAAGCTCACGAGTAAGGTATCCAACACCCATATTGATGAGTTTAACTTCATCGAATCGGCAGGTGCTTGGTCGCCAGACGGGACTAAATTCGCCTTTAGTGTATTTAGCAAAGGGCGTAACAGGCTCGATGTAGTTGACCTGAAAAGCGGCAATGTAATTGATGATATTTCGATGGAGCAGGTAGTCCAGTTTAGTAACCTGTCATGGTCACCCAACGGCAAGGATATCGTTTTCCAGGGATTGGTAGAAGGGCAAAGTGATCTGTACTCTTATAACTTCGATACTAAAAAGATCACGCAACTTACCAACGATAAGTTTTCCGATTACCAGCCAAGCTATTCACCGGACGGTAAAAAGATCATCTTTTCGAGCGATAGGACCACTTATGATCAGTCGTTGGAGCAGGATATCCCCTTTAATCTGGCCGAGCTTGATCTAACAACCGGAAAAGTAACCGACATTAAAATTTTTAACGGCGCAAACAATCTGAACCCGCAATATTCGGCTGATGGCAAGCAGATCTACTTCCTGTCAAACCGTGATGGCTTTCGCAACCTTTACCGCTATACTATCGCGTCGGGTCAGATAGAACAAATGACCAACCTGTTTACCGGCATTTCGGGCATTACTGAATATTCACCAGCATTAAGTATTTCCAATCACGATGACGTGGTTTACTCTTACTATCGCGCGCAAAAATATTCCATTTATAACGCCAAAGCGTCCGACTTTACTCCTGTTGTTGTGCAGCCGGGTGAAGTTAACTTTGCAGCAGGCACTCTGCCGCCAAACCGCTCTGTTGGCGTCGACCTGATTAACTCTAACCTGAACAACTTTTTAGCCTATCGTAAAATTCCGACTGATTCGGTTAAGGCTATTCCGTTCCGTTCCAAGTTTAAGCTTGATTACCTTGCAGGCAGCGGCATTGGTGTTGGTGTAAGTAACTTCTATGGCACAAGTCTTTCAAGCGGGATCCAGGGCGTATTCAGTGATATATTAGGGCGCAACCAAATCTTTGCCGCTGCATCGGTAAACGGGCAGATCTATGATTCAGGCGCTGCTGTAACCTACGTAAACCAAACCGGCCGCTGGAACCTTGGTGTGGGCGTTTCTCACATCCCTTATCAGTTCGGCTTCAATACAACTACTTACCCGGTCAGGAATGTGGGCGGTAAAAATCAAACCGTTTATTCTGATAACATTGACATTATCCGCAATTTTGAGGATGCGGGCAGGGTGTTCACCTCATACCCTATTTCCAGGACAACCCGTTTTGAGGTGAGCGGAGCAGCCTCACACAACTATTACCGTGTTGACCGTTACAGCGATTATTACCTGATTGATACTGCTGTAGTAAATGGCAAGCAGCAAATAGGAATTGGTAATTACATCAGCTCCGACAGGAAAAAAATCCCTAACGAAGAAGAGTCTGCAACCCTTAATCAAAACTACGGCTCAACCTATTTTTATAATCTAAAATCATATTCCATCCTAACGCTTTCAACCGCGTTAATTGGTGATAATTCGTTTTTTGGTGTAACAGCGCCGTTGAATGGTTTCAGGTACAGGCTGGAAGCGGGTTATAACTTTGGTACCTATCGTTTCTTTTCGCCCACTATTGATGTAAGGAAATATGTACGCACCGCGCCTGTAACCTTTGCAGCGAGGTTCTTTGCAACGGGCAGATTTGGTGATGATAAGGGACTTTATCCCTTATTTGTAGGCTATCCATTCTACATCAGGGGTTACGAAGGGCAAACATTTTATAACAACGGTAAAGCTACAACCAACGGCTTTACTATCGATCAATTATCAGGCAGTCGTTTGGCTGTGTTTAACTTTGAGGTACGCTTGCCATTTACCGGTCCCGAAAAATTGGCTGCTATTAAATCCAAATTCCTGTTTACCGATCTTAACTTGTTTTTTGATGCCGGTTTAGCCTGGAACGCCGGAGATCATATCTATTTTCAGAAAGATCCGCCGGTGATTGGTCAACAGGATTTTATAAACTCTGACGGCACTACTACAACACAAAACGTTTACGGCCGGGTACCTGCCTTGAGCGCGGGGATTTCTCTTCGTATTAACGTATTTGGTGCTTTTATTTTAGAGCCTTACCTGGCTGTTCCCTTTAACCGCAGCGATGTTAAAAAACCGTTGTTTGGTTTAGGTTTTACACCAGGTTGGTAATATGTAATACTACTTATTACGATGATAAAACAGAAAAGCGGCTTAGTGACCGCCTTTTCTATTTTATCTTTACTTCAATATCAAACTATGGCAATAAAAGATGAGCCGTCTCCATCCATTTCTTAATTAATGCAACGCGGTCTTTCATAAACTTAGGCCCCCAGTATAAATTCGACCAGTCATCAAAGTTTTCATATTGAAAGCCAAAATAAAACACCCAAAATCCAAAACCTAAATATGGTATGGCGGCTATTTCTTCATTTGATAAAGCCCGTACTTTACGGTAACTATTAATAAAAGTCCGGAAAGCATCACGCGCTTCTTGCTCAGTGATTTTTCCGTAGGTAAACTCTAAAAAATAGTGAATAAAAAAAGATGTAATATCATAAGCCAACAGACCTTTACCTACGAAATCAAAATCAAAGAAAGTTATTTCACCCGCATCATCGAAATGAAAGTTTTTCGGAAGAAAATCAAAATGGCAATAGCCATAGCTAAAACCTTCATCAAATTGATTATACCTCTCCATTACTTCAGCGGCAGTTTGCTTTAGATAGGCATAGTCATCTTCAAGGCCTGCAAATGCAGGCTCAAGTATTTTAAGTGGATTAACGATAACAGTTTCTATTGAGTACGTATGACGGTGATAGCTAAGCTCCATTGCAGATGTAATATTATGAATAGCGGCCATCTCCCTGCCCACAGTTTCGAGTTGCTGATCATTCATGGAATAAACAACACCGCCTTGTGCCCATGAAAACAACACACCATAACGAATCCCTTCGGCAGCATTGAATACCTGTAACGTTTCGCCGCTTTTATCAGGAATAGGCCGGGATACTTTTGCGCCTCTTTGAAACAGGATAGTTAATAACTCTACCTCGCCTTTGATCTCTTCCAGCTTTCGGTGCGCATCCCTGTAAATTTTAAAAATGTACTTTTCGGCTGCATTTTCTATAATATAAGTGTCGCTCACATTGCGGATCAATAACCGGCATGTTGTATGGCTTAAACCATAACTTTCCTGAAGTTTTATATTCAGTGCTTTTGATGATAAGGTTGAGTATTGCGTAGGGAAGATTTCCATAGGTTAACAAAGGTAGCTTATAATCTACAACCCGGTTATCCATTTTAAAACCTATTTATATTTTGTATGTTTAACCTATAACCTACAGACTATGAAAAAGTTACTGCTGTTAATATCCATTGTATTTTGCCCGGCATTATTGCTGGCCCAAACCGAAAACAAAAGCAGTAATATCACAGCAATGCTCCCGGCCAATGATATTGTAAAAAACATATCCGCAGCGCCCAATACGCATACCTTTTACATTTTTATTCAAAAAACAAACCTTGCACTCACTTATACCAGCCGGGGACCAATCACCGTATTTGTGCCGGTTGACGACGGATATAGCGATATGCCTACCGGAAAGTTCGACTCTCTTGCCAAACCTGCGCATATTTGGGAACTTACAGATTTAGTTACCTACCACGCCATTGCCGGGCAGCTAAAAGCAAAAGATATTCAGAAAAAGATCAACAAAGGAAAAGGGTTGGCAGTGTTTACCACGCTATCGGGCGGTAAATTGTTCGCTAAAATAGATAGCAATAACAATATTGTTTTGATTGATGGCAACGGAGGTAAAAGTACAATCAGTCAGTTTGATATTAAACAAAACAACGGCATAGTACATCTGGTAAACAAAGTACTGGTACCCAAAAAGAAGCTCATATAAACAGACTGCCAAATGACAATCCTCATACAATAAAATTACGTATTTGAGTTAAAGCTCATAATAGTTTCCGGCAACGAAAAGGAAGCATCTATAACATCAAAACATAATGGGTTATGAAAACACTCATCTTAACAGTGATAGCTTTAAGCATCCTGATAGCATTAGGATGCCAAAATACCAACGGGCAGGGTGCCAAACGTAAACTGAGCAAACCTGCCGATGAATGGAAAAAGACGCTTACATCCAATCAATACCATATTATGGTTGAAAGTGGCACCGAACCACCCTATCAGAACGAGTATTGGAACAATCATGAAAAAGGTGTTTACGTAAGCGCCGCAACCGGCGATACGCTATTCACCTCTGATGACAAATTTGATAGCGGTACGGGCTGGCCAAGTTTTGTTAAACCTGTCGACCCGAAAAAAGTAGCAATAATTACTGATAACAGCTACGGCATGAGTCGTGATGAAGTTATTGAAAAAAGTACAGGCTTACACCTTGGCCACGTATTTGATGACGGGCCTGCCGACCGCGGCGGCAAAAGGTACTGCATGAACTCAGGGGCTTTAAAATTTATTAAAAAGCCATAACCCTGCGGTTCACATTTAAGGACGGGCGCAGCTGCGGCCTTACACGTAAGCCCTGCTCATATTTTAAGCCAATGGTGAGGTCTATCCAATCGGCATTAACAGATCTGATCATTTTTTCTTTTTGCGGGCGTGTAAAAGTGCTCACCACTTTAAAACGTTCCATTGCCTGCTCTTCGGTATTGATCTCCTCAAAATAAACCAAACGGTTAAGCTGCTGTGCATTATCGAAAAACAAAGTTGGCATTTCGCTGTAAAACTGGATGGTTTTCATCAGGTCTGAACATAGGCCTACATGCAGATTTTTACGGTTCCTGTCGGTAATGATATAAACAAAACGTTTCATTTTATGATAAAAAATTTGGTGAACAGATAATTATTACTAACTTTATGAGCATAAAATTACTAATAAATTTAGCAAATCCAAATTTTATGTCAATAATTTCACAAAATATTAAGTTTCTCCGCAAAAAGAAGGGTTTAACGCAACAGCAATTTGCGGACGAATTAGGTATAAAACGTTCATTAGTAGGCGCATACGAAGAAGACCGGGCCGACCCTAAATATGACTTACTAAAAACATTAGCAACCTATTTTGATGTTACTATTGATGACTTTATCAACGAAACCATCAACGAAAAATGGCAGCCAAAACCAAAAGGCAACCCCGCCAACCTGCGGATCCTGAGTATTTCTGTTGATAAGGAAGAAAATGAAAATATAGAAATGGTGCCCGTAAAAGCCAGCGCCGGATACCTTAATGGTTATGCCGATCCTGAATACGTGGCACAGCTTCCGAAGTTTTACCTGCCTATGTTTAAACAGGGCACTTACCGTGCTTTCGAGATCAAAGGCGACTCCATGCTACCCCTTGTATCCGGTACTATTATAATAGGTGAATATGTAGAGAATTGGGGCGATGTAAAAAGCGGCGAAACCTATGTAGTAATATCTAAAAATGACGGCGTGGTTTACAAACGCATCGGTAATAAATTTAAAGAAAACAAAAAGCTAAAACTTATTTCTGATAACCCGGTTTATGAACCTTATGAAATATCGGGCGAAGATGTACTGGAAATATGGAAAGCTAAAGGTTATATTTCAACACAATTACCAACACCTTCTCCTGAGCCTACCATGGAAAGCCTTACAGCAATGATGGCCCAGATGCAGCGCTCCATATCTAACTTACAGCAAGGCAACAATTAAGTTACATCGGCTTTTTTAAACCATTACGATCTATCTTTATCATACTGATAAAACGTAAATTAAATTAAAAAGCTATGAAAAAATTATTGTTAATGTGCTGCTTCCTTTTAGGAATTTCAGCAGCCAGCTACGCACAGGGTGGCATGAGAAGAAGCCCGGAAGAAAGAGCAAAAGAATTGCAAACCCAGCTTAAATTAACAGATGATCAAACTACTAAGATCACGGCAATTTACAAAGAGCAGGCAACCAAAATGGACAGCGTACGCACTGCTGCCAACGGCGACAGGGATGCAATGCGTTCGGCAATGCGCCCCATGATGGAAGCAACCAACACCAAGATCAAAGCTATTTTAACAGCAGAGCAGGCTGCTGCTTATGATAAGGCAATGAAGGAAAGAATGGATCGCATGCGCCAGGGCGGCGGCGGCCGGTAAATATTATCAAATAGAAAAAAGCGGCCAATGGTCGCTTTTTTTATTTTTGCACAAAACGAAGCACATTGAATACAGCCGAAGACTTTTTAAAACGCAGATTAGATGAAAGACAACAGGCAGGCACATACCGGCAACTGAAACCCGAAAGCAGCCTGATTGATTTTTGCTCTAATGATTACCTCGGCTTTGCCCGATCGGCAGTTCTGAAACAAAGCATCGCTCGCGAGGTAAACAACCATCCGCTTAGCTTAAATGGAGCCGCCGGTTCAAGGCTGCTATCGGGCAACATACAATATGCCGAAGATCTGGAGGATCAAATAGCTGCTTATCACCAAAGTGAAGCCGGCCTGCTTTTTAATTCGGGTTATGATGCTAACCTGGGTTTGCTTTCGTCCCTGGCCCAGCGCGGTGATACGCTAATTTTGGACGAGCTGGTACATGCCTCGATCATCGACGGCGCAAGGTTAAGCTATGCCAATCGCTATAGTTTCAGGCACAATGACCTGGAAAGTTTAGAAGCCAAATTAAAGTTAGCTAAGGGCAACTGCTATGTGGTTATTGAAAGTGTTTACTCCATGGATGGAGATACCGCTCCCCTTTTAGAGATTTTCAACCTTACTGAGAAATATAACGCCGCCCTGATTGTTGATGAAGCACATGCTGTAGGTCTCTATTCTAAAGGGTTGGTTTGTGAACTTGGTTTACAGCAAAGGATCTTTGCCCGTGTGATTACGTTTGGTAAAGCTTTGGGTAGTCATGGTGCAATAGTACTTGGAAGCAGCAACCTACGGAATTACCTCATCAATTTTTCACGTTCTTTTATTTATACTACTGCTGCATCTTTCCATCAGCTTGCGGCGATCAAAATGGCATATCAGCTATTGGAAAACTCAAACGAGGCCATCATTAACCTAAAAAGGAACATTCGGTTATTTAAACAGAAAGTAAACGCGGGCGAAACCTATACACTGCTAAACAGCGATAGCTCCATCCAATGTATCGTGCTCAAAAGTAACGAAACAGCCCGGGAAGCAGCCAGGCAGCTGCAAACCAATAATCTTGATGTGAGGCCCATTTTAAGCCCTACCGTTGCACAAGGTACCGAGCGCATCAGGATCTGCCTGCATAGTTTTAATACCGAAAATGAGTTAACTTTGCTTGCTGCAACGCTTAACAAATTTATACTATTACATGCCTGATAAGCAACCGATATTTATTTCCGGTATTGATACCGGCATAGGTAAAACCTTGGTTTCGGCTATTTTAACCGAAAAATTAAACGCAGATTACTGGAAGCCCATACAGTCGGGCGATCTTGATAAAAGCGATACGCTGAAAGTTAAAAGTCTTATCTCAAATCCGGTTACCCAATTTTTCCCGGAGGCCTATGCTTTAACTCAGCCATTCTCCCCTCATAAATCTGCTGCCCTTGATAAAGTGACTATCGATCTGGAAAACATCGTTCTGCCTAAAACCGATAACCAGTTAATTATAGAAGGAGCCGGTGGTTTGATGGTACCTTTGAATGATAACTTCCTGATCATCGATCTCATTAAACAGCTTAATGCCCGGGTAATACTGGTAAGCAAACACTATTTGGGCAGCATTAACCATACCCTGCTTTCGTTACATGCATTAAAAAAATACGGCATCCCGGTTATGGGGGTCATTTTTAATGGAGATAAGGATATCTATTCAAAAAGTTATATTCTTGAATATTCAGAAGTTGCCGATCTCGGTCAGATCCCTGAATTTAAAACTATCAACAAAAAAACCGTTAAAGAGGCTGGTAAGTTTATTACCTTGTAATCGGCAGCTTTCATAAACCGATATTTTGCCGGCTTCGTAAATATACACTATGGAAAACATCACTGTAATTGGCTCAGGTACTATGGGCAACGGTATCGCCCACACTTTTGCCCAGCATGGCTTTAAGGTATCATTAGTTGATATCAGCGATAACGCCCTGAGTAAAGCCCTGCAAACTATTGACAATAACCTGGACAGGCAGCTGAAAAAAGGCATTATAAATGAAGATGTAAAAGCCCAAACTATGAGCCGGATCCATGTTTTTACTGATCTGGCAGAAGGTGCTCAAAATGCCGACCTTGTAATTGAAGCGGCTACCGAAAATCAGGAAATAAAACTTAAACTGTTTAAACAGCTGAGTGAAATTTGCAATGATAAAGTTATCCTTGCTTCCAATACCTCATCTATCTCCATCACTAAGATTGCATCGGTAACCAAATCCCCGGGCAACGTTATAGGCATGCATTTCATGAACCCGGTACCGGTGATGAAGCTTGTCGAAGTGATACGCGGATATGCCACTACTGATGCCGTTACCGAAACCATTATGGAGCTTTCGCGCACTTTGGGCAAAGATCCGGTTGAGGTTAATGATTATCCAGGCTTTGTAGCCAATCGGATTTTAATGCCGATGATAAACGAGGCTATTTACACCCTGTATGAAGGTGTAGCCGGCGTACAGGAAATTGATACGGTGATGAAACTGGGCATGGCCCACCCTATGGGACCGCTGCAATTAGCTGATTTCATTGGGCTTGATGTTTGCCTTGCTATTTTGAAAGTTTTACACGATGGCTTTGGCAATCCCAAATATGCGCCTTGTCCGTTGTTGGTAAATATGGTTACGGCTGGCCACTTAGGAGCCAAGACAGGTAGCGGGTTTTATAAATACTCCGCGAGTAGCAAAGATTTGGTTGTGGCCGATAAATTCATAGCCTAAACGCCGTTAAACTTTCGATGTTGGATGTTGTCAAAAGTTATTATACTGAACAACTAAAAACATCTGAAATGAAGACCATTGCTAAATTAGGAATAGTACTCGCCCTAACAGGCTCATTATTTGCATCATGCTCAAGCCAGGCTTACGTAACCGAACGCCCGGTTGAACCGGTTTATGTTCGTCCGGTAGCTCCCTAACCTAATGCTGTTTGGGTACCCGGCGAATGGGTTTGGCGCGGTAACCATTACGTTTACCGCCAGGGCTTTTATGCAAGGCCAAGATATAACCGGGTATATGTTCAGGGACATTGGCAACCAACCAATCGGGGATATGTTTGGGTAAGGGGGTATTGGAGGTAGCCCCCCGGCCCTAAAGAGGGAGTTATAAAACAGAAAGCCTTTAGCATTTTTTTTCTGCTAAAGGCTTTTTCTTTTAACCGCTCTTGTTCCCCCCTTAGGGGGGTAGGGGGCTTTACATCCTTTCCGGCACTTCAATACCTAAAAGTTTCATCCCTTTGCTGATCACCTTGGCTGATGATGCCGATAAGGCCAGACGGAATTGTTTTGAATCCTCATCTTCAGCCTGTAAGATCGACTTTTCATGATAGAACTTGTTATATGTTTTAGCAAGCTCATATACATAATTGGCGATAACAGCCGGGCTATAACCTTTTGCAGCTTCTTTAACTGTTTCAGGGTATTTATCAAGTAATACAATTAAATCGCGTTCAACGCCTGCCAGTTCAGTTACAGTCGGTTTAATTCCAACCTGATAATCAGCCCTGCTTAATACCGACTTAATCCGGGCGTGGGTATATTGAATAAACGGTCCGGTATGTCCCTGGAAATCTACCGATTCGTTAGGATCAAACAGCAAACGTTTTTTTGGATCGACTTTTAACAGGAAGTATTTAAGTGCGCCCATACCAATGGTATGATATAATGCAATCTTATCTTCTTCGTTAAACGCATCAACCTTGCCCATGGCTTCGGTTTGCTCTTTGGCGGTTGCTTCCATCTCGGCCATCAAGTCATCAGCATCAACTACTGTGCCCTCGCGCGATTTCATTTTGCCAGATGGAAGATCAACCATACCATATGATAGATGAAACAATCCATCTGCACCTGTTTTACCCAATTTCTGCAATATCAGGAACAGTACTTTGAAGTGATAATCCTGCTCGTTACCTACCACATAGATTGATTTATCCATGTTGTAATCGTTATACTTTAACTGTGCGGTACCCATATCCTGGGTAATGTAAACCGATGTACCATCTCCACGAAGCACCAGTTTTTCGTCAAGACCGTCTGACGTAAGGTCTATCCAAACCGAGTTATCTGCTTTTTTAAAGAATACGCCTTTTGCAAGGCCTTCTTCAATAATATCTTTACCTAAAAGGTATGTGTTAGACTCGTAGTAGTATTTATCAAAGTCAACACCCAGTTGCTTGTAAGTTTCAGCAAAACCGGCGTACACCCAGCCGTTCATGGTGCGCCAAAGATTCATTACCTCTTCATCACCGGCTTCCCATTTTTGCAGCATCTGCTGGGTTTCGATCATGATAGGAGTGGCATTTTTGGCTATCTCTTTGATCTTATCTTCTTCGCCTGCAATTTTCTCATTCAGTTCGCCGATCAGCTTTTGATTTACTGCATCGGTTTGAGCAAGTTTATCCTTTACCTTAACTATGGTAGCTAACGAATCTTCAATCTTCGTTTTCTGATTTTCTTTAAACACCGAAAGATCATGCTTTTCATAAACATCGTTCAGAACAGGTTTAAGCTGCTCTCTCAGTTCCTTATCAAACAGCACATAATACTTGCCTACCAAATGATCGCCTTTCATACCAGATGATTCGGGAGTTTCGCCGTTACCGAACTTTTGCCAGGCCAGCATGGATTTACAGATATGGATTCCGCGGTCATTAACCAGGTTGGTTTTGATCACCTCATAGCCATCGGCTGCCAGGATCTCAGCAACCGAATAACCCAACAGGTTGTTACGGATATGGCCAAGGTGCAGCGGTTTATTGGTATTGGGCGATGAATACTCAACCATCACCTTTTGTCCGTTAGGTTTTGCTGCCGCGAAGTCATCGGCAATAATATTATTATATAACTGGCTAATCCAGTATTCGTCGGTTATTGAAAGGTTCAAAAAGCCTTTGATCACATTAAAAGAAGCAACTTCCTTCAATTCGTTTTTGAGGTACTCCCCTATTTCGGTGCCGGTTTGTTCCGGGCCTTTGCGCGAAAATTTGGTGAACGGGAAGGTTACTATGGTTACTTGTCCTTCAAACTCTTTACGAGTTTCCTGTATGCTAACGGCAGCCGGTTCAATATCAGTTTGGTATAGTTGTTTAACTGCTTTTACGGCTGCTTCAATAATAAAATCCATTCGGCAAAATTAAATAAAATGGGCAGATTGCGAATACTAAAATGGTGATGTTTACACGTAGACTAGGAGGCACCATACGGAGTCATATTAATATTATGTCATACCGTAAATACATAACAGGATTATCTCAAAATCTGTAACCTTTTTTGGGACGAGACCTTTTGGTTAATAAAACTTCATGCTGAAGAAATTGCTTTATCAATTCGTCAGGTTTAGCCATTTCAAATTCACTAAAATCAAAACACGGCGTAACGGCACAGCACCTCCTTTAGAACAAACATTCAGCAGCAAATCATGTGCTATTTGCATATTGAAAGACGCAATTACGCGTCTCTATGTAAAAAATATTTAACAGGCAAACAGCTTTAAAACGCCCTTCTGGTTATTTTGTTCTGCCAATTTCTTGGCAGATAGGCCATCCTTATTCTTGATATTAAAGTCAGCGCCATATTGCAGTAATAGCCTGATCTGGTCAAGTTTGTACTTTCGTTTCACAGCATGAAAAAGTGTCGTATTTCCATCCTTATCAGCAAAATTCACATTGGCGCCATTCTTTAAAAACCACCTGGCCACTTCAAAGCGTTTCCAATTGTAAGCAGCCATAAATGGCGTATCATTACCCGCACTACTATCAATTTGTGCGCCGTAGCTTTTAAACAGTTCAGCTGCTTCAGCATCATTATACCAGGTTATGGCATACATACAATGTTCCGGGTCTGCCCCATTTGCCAGCAGGTACTTGTATAACAGCGCGTTTCGTCCACGGGTATAAGCATACCAAAGCGGTGTGGCCGGGAAGAAACCGCATTCTTCTTTTATCCGGTGGATTGAATTGATATTCATACCGCCGGCCAATAATAATTCGAGTATCGTTAAACTATCTTCAGCCTTATCCGGCTTCTTCACAATCTCAACAGCGCATAAATAATGGAGCGCGTTTTTACCATCGTCTTCAGTCCAGGCAAGCCATCTGGGATCTTTCCTGATCATCGCCTTAACAGCTTCAATGTTAAAATCCTTTATATGCTGAATAAATTTAATCATAGTGCGTGTTTGCTATTTATCCAACAGTGCCAACCATGTTTTAACCGCGCTTTTTAATGCATTTTCTTTCACCACAACCTCATCCATACTATAAAAAAATGCCAGGCGCCTGCCATCTGCATAATCGCCGGAAAGCAAACCCGAGGCATCATTGATCTTGGCGCCGGAAAGGAATACCAGCCTGATACAATCTGTTTGGTAAACGTTTGAAACAATCAGGTATCTTTTATACTTTTGGGGATCAAAAGGTTTCATCTCTCCGGTATACAAAAAGCTTGGTGCATTCCATTTGATGTGTTCGCCAATTTCATCGTCAACACTTAGGATGATTTTTCTTAAAGCCTCTAATACTTCCTTTAGTGGATGATCAAGCTTTTGCATATATGCATCTACACCTTCAGAATCGGCAAGGATGGCTGTTTTTGCAGTTTTGGCTTTCATGATTAAACCGGTAATAAATTGGTTGTGAGGCTTAATCTAAGTTAAAAAAAGAATAGTTAATACCAAAGGAACCGTAAATAGTACCACAAAACGAACATGGATCCTTTTAACTTTGGTGAATCAAATTAGATTATTACCATCATGGAACAGAGGCTGCCACTCCCCCCATTTAATTTTGAAACTGCCACCCAAAAAGTACAATTGGCCGAAGATGCCTGGAACAGCCAGGACCCGGCACGGGTTTCATTAGCATATACCATTGATACCGAATGGCGCAACCGCTCAGAATTTGTGAACGGCCGCGAACAGGTTGTTGCATTTTTAACCCGCAAATGGCAAAAGGAACTTGACTATAAGCTAAAAAAAGAACTCTGGGCCTTTACAGATAACCGCATTGCTGTAAGGTTTGAATATGAATACCATAACGCCCAAGGAGAATGGTTTCGCGCTTACGGTAACGAGAACTGGGAGTTTGACGAAAACGGGCTTATGCAAAAACGCTATGCCAGTATCAATGACTTACCCATCAGGCAAGAAGACAGGCGGCTGTAAAAATAGGATAACCCATTGTAAAAGCCGACGGCTTTTACAATGGGTTAAACATCAATATTAAAATAATTAAGTAAAAAGGTTTAGGCTCCTCTTCAGTTAGGTTTATAAACGTTCGAAGTAATTTCTACATCCTTACGCTTTTAATGGTCATAAGCATATTTCATTCAGGGGTACAAATATTAAACCGGGGGGCCTTTATATCTCAAATTTCGTTTAAGCACTAAAATTAGAAAGGGTGAAATCGCCCTTTTTTTAGTTCAAAACAGATAATAAAATGAAATAGAAGTTCATTATTTTTCATACTTTGCATTATAGTTAACACCGGTTAACAGATATAACCTTTAATTAATGCAAACTTCTACATCGGCCGCGCCTATACAAATTGCCATTATCGATAACCACACTTTGTTCAGGCAGGGCATGATTAGCCTGCTCGAAGACTTTAAAGAGGTTGAAATTCTTTTCGATGCTGAAAACGGGGAGGATATGATCAGTAAACTTAAAAAGTCATCCTTGCCTGATATTGTTTTGATGGACATTACCATGCCTGTGATGGATGGTTATAAAGCAACCGCCTGGCTACGGGAAAACCACCCAACGGTAAAAGTATTGGCGCTAAGCATGTCTGACGAGGATAAACCGATCATCAACATGCTTAAGAACGGGGCGGTTGGTTACATGCTTAAGGATTCGAAGATCAGGGATGTAGTGTATGCGATGCAAACTATCCAGAAGCATGGTTACTACCTTAATGAACTGGTAAGCGGCAAATTGCTTTATACCATGCAAAATAAAAATGCAGCTGCCGATAAATCCAAAGAGCTTACCTCTAACGAACTTACATTTCTGAAACTAAGCTGTTCAGAGCTAACCTACAGGCAAATTGCCGATGAAATGAACCTGAGCCCTCATACTATTGATAACTACCGTGAATCACTGTTTCAAAAATTCGGGCTTAAGTCAAGAACGGGTATGGTGCTTTTTGCTATTAAAAACCAGATCATAAGCGTATAAGGCCCTTTCTGATCTCAATCTCTTTTATCATATGCTAAAAAATCAGTTTAAGCACAAAAGGTACCACAATAATCCCCAGGCTAATCAACACATAATTACGGTAAATTTTGCTGCCGCGACTTGGATATAGGTTCATCAGCTTATTATAGCGGTCATTGTAAAAAATGAGCAGATAATTCAATATCACAAAGGGAATAAAAAATACAAGCAAACCGGCAATGAAGGCATTTATAGCCTTATCTCTTGTTAGGTCTATTGTAAAAAGGATAGGGATATCAGTAAAAGAGCGGAGAATAAATAAGAAGGTTAGCAGGTTAACGCCCTGAATTAGTGATATTGGAATAATTGTAAATGCCTTCCAATTACCATCTGTCCCCTTCTTTGCCCTTTCTTGCGTTATGGCGTCAACCCAGATCTTATAATAAATGCTCAACATTTGCTTTTCATTTATATACAACTATTTTAACTAACCCTAAAACCGGCATGTTAGTTTGCATTACTATTAAGTAACTGACAATTACTATATTCCGTTAGTAATGGCAATTCGTTACGATATTTCGTCATCTCAAAGTCAGCAACAAACACAAAATCCTCATTATCAATAATATAAAAAATAGGCATTGGTATTGATCTTCATATGCCAATCACTTTAATAATATCATTAACCTTAAAATCACTTTTTATGCCAAATCATCTATCAACGTTCGGAATTATCCATACTGCAATAAGCCTTGTGGGAGTTGCCGTTGGTTTTATAGCCTTATTTCAGGATGGAAAAATTGCCCCCAAAACAAAAAACGGCAGGCTTTACGGCATTTTTACTGTGCTGGCCTGCTTAACATCATTCCTGGTCATGAAAACAGGGCACCTAAGCAGCGCGCATAACCTGTCTTTTCTTATTTTGATATTATTGCCTGTTGTTTACTATGCTCCGTCATTGCGCGTTTTTGGCAGTAAGGCAGATTATGTGCAAACTTTAGGCATGACGGCCACCTTATTCTTTTCGTTGGTGCCCGCGGTAGTTGAAACGCTTACAAGGCTCCCTGTTGAACAACCATTGGCCGATGGGCCCGATTCGCCCGTAATAAAAACAGGGCTTTTAATTTTACTGGTATTATTTATCATAATTATGATATACCAGGCAATTAAACTGAAAAGCCGGCGCAAAGGATTTACCCCGGCTATGTGAATTGATATTTCGCCGGTACTTATCTTGATATTTTAAGCAGAGGTATGGAGTCTTGTATCCGCTCGGCTCAACGTGTGGCCGGCGAAATTAATAAGGTATAAACAAAAAAGCACCCCTCTCAGGATGCCTAAAACAAACTAAATCAAATAACTTTATCCTGAAGTACCATCGAAAAAATGCTTTTCACAGCCGCTCCGATATTGTCTTTATAGTTTATGGTCAATTTATAATTGTCGACAACAAATGCCGAATTGGTATAAAATTGAGCGTTAGAAGGCTCGGTACTGATAACATTACTACCTTCACTTACCGTTTTTTTTGCGATAACAATGTTTAATCCATCTCCTTTAGTATGAAATTTCCCGGTGTACTGAACCGTTGTTGAATTACCATTTGTATAAGTTACATCGGCCAAAACAAAAGTACTATCCGACGAGAATACTAAATAACGCGCCTGTTCCCCCTCTTTAACCGGAATATACCACTGGCCAAAAAGAGATGTATTTTTTTGGACAGGTTGCTGCGCCTTGTCTTTTTTACAGGCGCCAAGAGAAAACAAAACCGATAGCAACAGGCAAACAGTTAAATTCTTAAATATCAATACAGGCTTAATCATAAAGTGAAGGTTTTAATTAACATTACGATACTTATCAGTAGTTCGCTACATCAATAACAAAAAAAAAGACTGCCCAAATAGCGCAGTCTTTCAATATTTTAATAGCAGTTTATTAGTCAGCTTTACTTACCCTGCCTGAGCCAGCATACCGTGTTTCGCCAATTGTCGCCGTGCCCGAATATACAACACTTCCGGAACCCGAAATACGGGCCGAAACAGTTTTACTGGCAATTAAACTAACGTTGCCCGAACCGGCAATTGAAGCTTCAACAGTTTCTGTTGTTAATGATTTGCCGTTAATCTCGCCTGAGCCCGAGATGTGGCAATCGGCCATGCCTGTGCTGCCTTTGACATCAATAGAGCCAGATCCGCTGATCCTCAGATCCAGCGTACCTGATTTAACAGCAGTTTTGATATTCCCCGAACCGCTTAATGCAATTTTGGCATTCTCGCCAGTTATAGTACCATCAACAGTTGTGTTTCCGGAACCGCTGTTAGCAAGGTACCTGAGGCTTTTGGCTGTAATGTAAATATTAGCGCGCTGAATGTTGCGGTGGTTTTTCCAGTGATCTTTAAATTCAACTTTTAATATGCCGTTTTCTACTTCAGTTTTAATATCATCAACTACATTGGCATCAACATCAAGTTTCAGGCTTTCGGTTCCATCAATTTTAATAAATACGTTAAACGGGCCGCCACAGGCAATACCGTTATAACCGGATACATTGCGGGTTACAGTTTGTGCGGAAGCATTAAAGGCTATCGAAACCGTTAGTAACGAAGCCATAAGTGAGAAAATTAGTCTTTTCATGATCGCGTGTTTAAGAATATGACGCGTCTTCTAAAAAAACGTTGCAATTTTTTTGATTTTCTTCCGTGCCAGCCTATCTGAGGATAGTTACAGAACCCGATAACGGCGGCTTGCCCATCTTAAGATCGATAATATAAAAATAGGTACCTGCCGGCAACTGCTGTCCGTTAAAATTACCATCCCAGGGCACGCCATAACCCATCGAATGGTATAATCTCTGGCCATACCTGTTAAACACATCTACTGTCGAACTTTCATAAGCAACCAGGCCTTTCACCTCCCAATAATCATTAAATCCATCGCCATTGGGCGTAAACGTATTTGGCGCAATAATATCAGGTGAAACTTTAACGATAGTTTGGCTTTGGTTAACGCAACCACGAACATCCGTTATATAAAGTGTATAAACAATATCTGCATCGCCCGTTACCACCGGTTCTTTTATTTCGTTATTACTTAAGCCTACGTTTGGCAGCCACAAGTAATGTACATTGTCATCGCTTATAGTTGGCGTTAAGGTGATGGTGTGCCTTTTCAATACATATCTTATTCCGCCTGCATCAACAACTGGCGGCGGTATAAATTTAATCACCATATCATCGCTGGCTGTATAACATTGTCCTGGCGTGTTTGCAGTAAGCGTAAGCTTTACTGAACGATTTTTTACATCCTCTTCAGAAGGAGTATATACGGCTCCCTGGGCATTCTCCGCGTAAAGCAGTGTACCTGTACCGGAGCTTGTCCACTTGCCGCCGCCTGGTATCAGGATATTTCCATCCAGCTTAATAGGGTCGCGCTTTGCGCAAACTTCCAGATCGGTGCCGGCATCGGTTCCAGATGTTTTACCAAAAGTTATAGTCATTTCGGAAGTGGCAATGCTACAATTGTCTTTACTGGTAGATGACAATACCAACGTTACCGACCCGGCGGCCTTCTCCTCAGCAGTTGGCTCATACCTTGCATTTAACTCATTACCAGATGGCAAAAACTGGCCCGGATTGGCATCTTTCTTTGTCCATACTCCGGTTTTTGCGCCGCCGCCTATCTTGCCAGCCAGTTGAACATACTGATCGGTAACACAAGCCAGTATATTTACACCCGCATCAGAAGTTGGCAGTTTGTTCACCGCAACCTCTTTGGATGCTACCAGACTGCTGCAACCATTAACTGTAACATACAAGGAATAAGTGCCGGCCATATCTGAGGTAACGTTTTTGATTTCGGGATTTTGTAACAAGGATTTAAAACCATTGGGTCCTGTCCAGGTATAAACAGCATTCGGGGTAGTCGGCACATTCAGTTTAATAGTACTGTTTACGCACACCGGCGAATTTGTTCTGATATCGGGCAGTGGTATTTCGGGTTTAACTTTTACCACATAGGCAAACCGCGCGCCATTACATCCAAAAGCGGTTGGCGTAATAATGTAGGTTACATTTACAGTTGATGCTCCTTTGTTAATCAACGCCTCGTCAATCTTATTACCAGTTTTATTCACCACTGCCGCATTACTAATTCCGGCCACAGCGGCTCTGCTCCACGTAAATGTTGCCGAGGGAACATTTGAAGTTATGGTATAACCAAGCGGCTCACCGCTGCAGGTTGCATCTGATGTTTTACTGGTAATGATAACTGATGGGTTAACGGTAACAACCCATTTAAAAGGTGTCCCCGAACAGTTGCTGGTTTTATAATTATATACGTAGGTAACATCAACGGGCGCATTAGTAGTATTAAACAATACTTCGCGGATTAACCCGGCCATTTGCCCTGATACAGACTGATTACTAACGCCCGAAACCGCGCTCCTCGACCAACTGAAGCCGGTGCCCGGAATATTAAAAGTGATGGCATAATTATCAGTTGTTTTGTTACATAATGTACTGGTTGGGGCACTTGTAACCTGTGGGGATGGATAAACCGTTACCACATAACTAAATGGCGTACCCGAACAACTTTTAGCAGATACAGGTGTTATTACATAAGTAACATCAACAGGATCGCTCGTGGTGTTAATCAATGTTTCGGTTATTTGAGCAGATGTTTCAGCTGAAACGGCGACATTGCTAATCCCCTGCACGGCCGCGCGTGACCATAAAAACGTAGTCCCAGGGGAATCGGCTGTTATTGAATAATTTTGGGCCACGCCGCTGCATATATTATCGGCAGAACCACTGGTAATAACCGGCAAAGGAGTAACCGTTATATCAACTTTAGTGCGCATACTTACACACCCATCCACAACAGCCTGCACATAGTAACTGGTATTGGCTATCAAACCCGGTGTTACATAGCTATCATTAATTGAAAGCAAAGAGCCACCGACCGGAGCGTCATACCATTGATATGTACCCTTTGAACCGCTGGCGGTTAACGTAGTATTGCTGCCTTCGCAAGCTGGCACACTTTTAACTACAGGAGCAGGTGGCGGCTCAGTAACCGATACTGTAACCGCAGTCATGCTGCTTGTAATACCATTGGATGTTGTATTTACATAATACGTGGTTGTTTGAGTGAGCGGAGGGGTAATAAAATTAGGCCCGGTAGATAACAACGTACCGTCTTCGGCTGCACTATACCAGCGATATATTCCGCCAGGCGCCGTAGCTGATACAGTAGCTATACTACCCATACATGTAGTCGTGCCCGATACTGTTGGCGCCCGCACAGTGGAGCCAATATTAATTACAACTCTGTCAATCCCCGGTCCGCAACTGCCCGGGTCATTTGAGGTTAAAGTGAGTATTACCTGTTTTTCACCGGCAGCCGGGGTATATGTAGTATTCAAATCTGTCGCATCAGCAAATTTGCCCAGCCCACCCGACCATTTCCCCCCTTTTACATTGCCTATGCTGCCAGCCAACTGGGCGGTTTCGCCAGCTTGTATGGCCTGATCGGGACCGGCGTCTATCCTCGCACCAGACACTATTGTTACCTTTGTGCTGACTACACTGCCTACGGTTCCGTCGGGATTATAGATGGTATTGGTAACTTCATATGTTCCCGGGGTTGTTTTACTCAAATTAATTTCACCAGTTGCTGTACTCACAAAAGTTAAACCTAAAGGCGATGCCGAAAATGTACCCGCACTTGCATTTGCCGGAAACGTTGGCTTAGGGTTGGTTTCATATTGACAAAACGGCCCTCCATAGGTAAACTTTGAATTAAATATGGAAGTAATTTCAACCCCGGCACTATAGGCTGACGAACATGGGCCACTACCTGTTAAAGTAATGACATATTTACCCGGCGTACTCGCCCTGACATTTATCTCACCGGTATGGTTATCGACAAATACCAAACCTGCCGGCGATACGCTGAAAATACCGCCCGATGGATTATTGATGACAGGCTTAGGGTTAGGGCTTTGAGGACTATAGGTACCCGACGTATAAACAAACCGCACCTCTTCAGCAACATTGATTGAAACCGTTACCGGCACGCGATTGCTTACACAATCGCCAACCCTGCTTTGTAAATAATAAGTTGTTTTTTCGGACATAACCGGGGTATTAAATGTGTTTCCGATAAACAAAGGGTCCCCGGAATCAGAGGTAGCAAACCACAGAATTTCCCCATTGCCCTTGGCTGTAATCTTTGCTGATGAGCCCGAGCATACCGATACATTTTCGGCAATTGGGGGTGATGGCTGCAGATTTACCTTTACCGTAACCGCAGTACGCTCGCTAACGCAATCATTTGATGTACTTTCAACATAATAAGTTGTTGCCGCAGTTAAATTTGGAGTGACATATGTTGATCCTGACGATAAAATTGTGCCCCCTACAGCGCTGTCATACCAGGTAAAACCCGTACCGGTTCCGGTGGCAATAAGCACCGCCGACCCGTTGTAACAAACAGAGGTAGCAGGCACCTGGGGAGCCGTTACCGGAGGAATAACCGTAACCGACACAGCTGTCCTGGCGCTGGTACATCCATCAAGAGTGGCTTGCACATAATAAGTTGTACTTGATGTCAATGCCGGAGTTGTATATCCCGCCCGAGATGATAGAAGCTTCCCGCCCATCGGTGCATCAAACCACTGATAACTATCATTACTCGCAGATGTTACTGTTAATAAAGCTACCGAACCTGAACAGACCACGGCTCCCGCCGCTATAGGGGCCGCTACAAAGGGCCTAACAATCACCTTTACCGGTGCACGGTCACTTTTACAGCCGGCAACAGTAGTATTTTCGATATAATATGTAGTTGTTTTAGTTAATGCGGGCGTAATAAATTGCAAACCCGGCATCAATAACTTCCCGCCTGTTGGCGCATCATACCAGGCATATGTCCCTGCAGGGTTCTCAGCAGCCGTTAATGTAGCTGCTGAATTATAACAAATGGTAGTGGTTTGAGATGCCGGTGCTGCCGGTATCGGGTTAACAGATACAGTTACTGGTACGCGCGGGCTAACACAATCATTAAGTACTGTTTGCACATAATAAGTTTTGTTGGCAGTTAATACCGGCGTTGTATAATCAGGACTCGAAATAAGTGGGACACCTCCTGTTGGCACATCAAACCATTGAAAAAAACCTGCAGACGCATCGGCGTGTAAAGTTGCCACTGAGCCGGAACAAATATTATCATTTGAAGTTACCGGCGTAGCGGGTGGGGGATTAACTTTAGCGACAACAGCTGTGGGAACGCTGGTACAGCCATTAATTACAGCAACAACATAATAGGTGGTAGTTTTAGATAATGATGGGGTAACAAACGACGGCCCGGTTCCCAAGACAGCTCCTCCGGCCGCCGATGCATACCAGCTATAGCTTTGCCCGCCGCTTGCTGATAACGTTGCAACCCCGCCCACACACACAGCAGCTCCCGTAACTTCAGGCTTACCGGTAATATATACCGCGACCGCCGTTCGGGGACTTGTGCAGCCGGCGACTGTGGTTTGTACATAATAAGTAGTCGATGATATTACCGGAGGGGTGGTAAATGTACTCGAATTTGCCAAAAAATTACCGTCCGCATCAAACCATTGATAATCACCCCCCGGCCCTGTGGCGTTAAGCGTTGCCTCACTATTTTGACAAACTACTACATTTTTAGCTGTTGGTGCGGCCGGTGTATTAGCATCAGCAATTGTTATGCTCTTTGTAACGCCCTTGCACCCGGCAGTTTTATCAGTAACAGTTACTTTATAAGTACCTGATTTATTTACGCTGATAGCAGGACCGGTTTCGCCGGTACTCCATAAATAAGTATAAGGAGCTATACCAGCAGTCGCGGTAGCTTTTAACACCACCGAACTGCCCGAACAGATAGTTGTTGATGATGCCGAAATATTAGCGCTCAAAGTGCAGTTTTGCGCTTTCGCTTTGAACGAGAATAACAGGAATAATAATATTAATAAACGGTTGTTCATGAACCTCCCACAATGCCTTACAAATCAAATCCACAAATGACGAGGTTGTTAAAGCTTCTATTTGCAAAATCACTTCAGGGTATAAAATAGTTTTGCACCCGCCATAACAAAAATCAGGTTGGGTTTTATACGCCGTAATTATTCAAATTGTTTAGGTTGAGAGGTTTTAATATTAATTATTTT
This sequence comes from Mucilaginibacter sp. R-33, assembly GCF_049949235.1. Taxonomy (NCBI): domain Bacteria; kingdom Pseudomonadati; phylum Bacteroidota; class Sphingobacteriia; order Sphingobacteriales; family Sphingobacteriaceae; genus Mucilaginibacter; species Mucilaginibacter sp. R-33. The sequence continues at coordinate 1,138,118 of NZ_CP188089.1, read as the reverse complement.
TAAATTTTATTTCAAATTAAGATATATAAATGAAAAATCGCACAAAAGTTATTTAAAAAGAAAGTAAAAATAAGTTTAAATTAACCAATAATTAATACAGTGATATTATGGAGCTCCATTAAGATACCGATACTACTCAAACGAATTTATCAGTCCGCTTTTAGCAGTTACTCTTCAATTGAAATAGTGAACTAAAAAAGCCGAGATAAGCAAATCTTGTTCATCCCGGCTTCGTAGCAAAAATGATCTTCTATTAATTACGGGGCATTCAGGAAAGCTGCTCAGATCAATAACTTAAGAATTAGGAATTATAAAGAAATATATTTTCAAGCCTGTTTAGTGCTTGGCATAAAGGCCTCTTAATTCTTCTAACATTCACACAGTCAGGCAAACCAACCACATAACACACTCAAAATCAAACACTAATAAAAAAGAGCCAAAACCTTTCTGATCCGGCTCTGGCTCTCTTCTTTATACTTTATGCTGGTTTTCGCAAAGGTTAATCACAACCTGAAGTTAAGTGATATATAAGGATACCAGCCTTCGCTTGAATGACCCGCCAGCAACTGCAATACTGTTAAACTTGCCGGCGCAAAATATAACCCGCCGCCCGTACCGGTATGCCACTTATCTGAGTGTTCATCCTTAATCCAAACGCGGCCGGCATCATAAAAGCCTACCAAACCTAACTGACCGGGTATAATGTAACTGGCAATGTCTGCAAGTTTAACCCGTCCCTGAAAATTATTAAATACCATGTGCTTACCCGCAAACCGGTTTTGCAGATAGCCCAGCAAGTTACCCTGCCCGCCTAAAAACATAGACTGGTAAAAAGCAGGGTTACCAAAACTTACACCACCGCCAACACGATCAGATAATACAATGGCACCTCCGGGAGTTAGCTTTTGATAATACGTAAACTCCGGCCTGATCTGCACAAATGATTTGGAGTAACTGTTAAGCCCTTCATACCCTTGCACCGTTACAGTAAAATAGTACCCCTTTGTGGGCAGGATATTATTATCGCGCTGATTTGTGGTATAATTAATCAATGCGCCAAGGTGAGCCTTATCTTTTCCAACTGTTAAGCTATCGTAAGAGTTGATGAGCGATGTTTGATTAATAAACCGCCCGGCATTGTCATGGAGGTCAAGGTGATAAAACTGAAACGAAGGCCCAACACTGATATCGCTATTTTTGCCTGTATGCCAGCGTAAAGCCGGATCAAACTGGTAAATATCATACCGCGTACGGTAATAGGTACGATAACCCGGAAACTTATTTAAAGGACTTTCATTGCCAAGACCAAAAAAGTTCACCGTATTATCTGGCGACTGGATGTTGGCCTGCATAACAAAATCAGCTTTACCAATGGCATCAATCCACTCACCTCTATATTTGATCCTGAAAGCATCCGTAGCAAATGAATGGGTTATCATTACCTGCTGCAATGTTGAATAAGGCAGTTTCCTGAATCCATCATGCCCGGTATATTGAAAGCCCAGGCCAAGTAAAAAGCCATCATCCTTATTTAATGCAGCAGTTGCCAGCGGCATCCATACATTATATAAGTTAGTTGGTAAAAACCGGGTATTTGAGGTGTCGTTTGAAAGATGCTTACTTAATTTACCAACGTTACCGGTAAAGCTGGTGCTATCCCTCCGTCCATAAAATTTTATTGTTTGCGCCGACTGCTTAACCTCAACAGTTTTACTGCCGACACTATCAATAAGTCGTAATTTAATGGGCGAGTTGGCATTATTAATAACTATGTGGTCATCCCCTGCAGATACATACAACCTTATTTCTTTAGTGATTTCAGGTATGTATACCATATTCATAAACTGATCTTTGGTTTCACCATCCTTATTCAGTTTATTAATAGTTATACGCATAGCTTTATCAGGAGCATCAGCAACAGTAATGAGTTCGCTTTTATCAGTAGTGCGGATATCCACTATCCTGTTAGTAAATTTATAATACTCACTCATTGCTGCCGGGATATTATCTCTGCGTTGTTTTAATATAGCAAGTAGTTCATTATTCCTTAATTTATAACTCTCCGCCGGCAGGCGTTTTAAACTCTCTTCAAGTACTGCATCAGTTTCGGCTTTAACAAACTCATTAGCTATCTGCATCCACCGTTCATAGCTTATTTGCGCATCCGGGTACTGTTTCATGAACCTTGTTTTGAAAAGAGAATATTTCACATGCGGAATATCCCCGGTAAAATCTTCCAATAAGGGATCAATCCAGGGCAATGCAGCAATACTCGGAAACACGCCCTGTGTAACATGAAATACCTGGTCACGATCCCGGGGTACAGCAACATAGGTTTTACCTTTACCATTTTTAGTATCAGCCCAGCGCCATTGATCTTCGTGCCTGTCCCAGTCGCCCATTAAAAGATCAAGCATGCGGGCACGTAAAAAGCCTTCTCCATCCAGCCTGTTATCGTAGCTTTTAAGCAGCTGCCCTTCCATTTTAAGGGTATTATCCGACGAACCAACGGGCTCCCTTTCCTCTATCAAACATACGGTACCAACAAACAACTTACTATATTGGCCAAGTGCGGGATCTTCGGCCACAACACCTATCACCGGGTTAGCATGCGGTACGCGCGCTGCTTCAGCGAGAGGCGGCACGATCAAGGCCGAATACGGATGCTGGCCACTAAACTCGTCGCCAACCCAATCAACAGCAAAGGTACCCTGCAAATTTTCGGGCAACAGCTTATCCGGTGTTTTTTCAACACTGCGCAATACCCATTCGCGGCCGGTTTTATCTTCCAAACGTAACGACTTTGATTCCATTCCGCCACCCTGTTTAATAGGTGTTAGCCCGCCATTTATTTGCGATAGTTTTATAACCGGAAGCTTCACTTTCATGGCCCAATCCTTACGATAATTTTCGCCGAACAGCCAACGGTGGATACCAGTTACATCATCATATGACGCGTGAACACTTACAACGGTACTATCCGGAAATTTTTGCCAGGCCGATGGTGCTATGGCCTGCGCATTGGCGTACACAGCCGAACCCGTAAGGAATAAAAAAACAAGTATCTTTTTTGTCATGAGGTAATGTGTTTAAGATGCAGGGAGTTAAATACTATGAATTACTTGCAACATGCATACCAAACACACAATATCCTATATCACAGCAACTTAGCAAGCAACAACGTAAAAAAAATGACGATATATCGTTATTTATCAGGTATATTCTTAAATAACTCAATAATAGCTTTATTAATCATCGCCTATTTGTATCTCAATGTTGCGATAAAAATAAACAATCTGCGATTATTTTACACATCCGGCCGGAGGTTATGTTATTAGATTGTTGATATTGACCGATAAACATTTGTCATTATCCTCTGCCGGTTTTTATAGATTTTGTTAGTTTTACCTTACTCCTGTTTATATATGTCACGTAACGATAAATCGCCACACATCCTTAATGCTGCATCAAATTTACTGGGCTTATGTTTTGTGGTGCTTACCTCATTAAAATTCCTGAAACTTTCCGAACGGACGTATATTGATGAAACAGTAACTATAGCCCTGGTTTTCTTTATGTTGAGCTGTATCTTATCGTTCCTTTCAATCAGGGGCAATATTAAGCCCGGCGGTCATCTCGAAACCTCAGCCGATTATTTTTTTCTCGGTGGGATGATCATTTTGTTTGTCACTGCCATCCTTATTATATTTAAGGTGATGGTTTAAAACGCTGCTACAAATACAAGCAGAACCCAAACCCGACAACGAACTTATATTAAACGGGTTATCCCCATCAATACTGCCACTTTATTAACAACATACATTATTTGTTAATAAATAATACACTCCAACATCCTGCTTAATAATTTGATAACGCAGACTTCGCATTATCTAAAAATAGCCCCCCTACATTTATCAAATTATAAGGCTTTGCCCTTTGCTCTGCCTCGTAATTTAAAATTAAAATGATAAAATTATTAATCATTGAATCTAAACGCAATTGCTGATTGAGATAAAAAGGATGAAGAAAATATTATTCATTACCGGTTCAATTAATCAAACCACGCAAATGCATCAGATAGCTAAGGAGCTGCCTGAATTTGACTGCTGGTTTAGCCAGTTGTTTACTGATAACACTACTTTAAATACTATCATTAATAAAACCACCCTGCTTAGCGGAACGGTGCTATCTACCAAATTCAGGATTCTCGCTGAAGGGTATCTGAAAGACAACAATCTACAGATAGACTTTCAGGCCAAAAAGCAAAAATATGAGCTTGTGGTTTATTGCACCGACCTGATTGTGCCTCAACGTATGCTTAACACCAAAACTATCTGGGTGCAGGAAGGTATGATTGATCGTTACACTCCCTGGAGCAGCGTTATCAGAAGTCTGAAACTTCCTCCTACGCTATGTGGCAATACCTCGTTAAACGGGTCTTCAAACATCTGTGATGTTTACTGCGCGGCCTCAGAAGGTTATAAACAGTACTTTATGGACAAGGGTACCGACGAACGCAAAATTGTGGTAACCGGCATGCCTAATTATGATAACCTGGTTCAACACGTAAATAATGATTTTCCGCATCATAACTATGTAATGGTAGCCACTACCGATATGCGCGAAACATTCCGCATTGAAAACAGGATTGCTTTTATTAAAAAAGCGGTAAAAATTGCCAATGGCCGCCCACTGCTCTTCAAACTTCATCCTAATGAAAACTTTGAACGGGCCGAAAAGGAAATCTACGCTAATACCCCGGCCGGTACATTGGTATACAGGCATGGCAATACCAACCATATGATAGCCAATTGCTGCGAGCTTATTACCCAATACTCAACCGTAGTTTATACGGGTATCGCCTTAGGCAAAAAGGTCCATTCCCTTTTTGATGTCAATGAGCTTAAAAGGCTTGCGCCTATCCAAAACAATGGTGTATCAGCAAGAAATATCGCTGCTATTTGCCGCGGTTATTTAAACCACAATGGCGACAAGGAAAGCTTTGACCCGGAACTTGCTATGGAAAAATGCCAGGTTAGCCAGCAGGAGGCCCGGTTAACCGAAGAACTAATAGCTAACTGGTAATCATTTTACCGTGAAAGAAAAAATCTTAATAGTAGTACAAGCTCGCATGGCTTCAAGCCGGCTACCTGGCAAGGTAATGTTGCCTATATTGGGTAAAAGCCTGCTTGCCCGGATGATTGAGCGGCTTCAAATGATCAGCCATGAGGCAGAAGTGGTCATTGCCACATCCGAAACGCCGGATGATGATATCATCATCAACGAAGCTATCAACATAGGTGTCCCCTATTATCGTGGCAGCCTGAATAACCTGCTCGACCGCCATTATCAGGCCGCGAAATTGCATAATGCGGATATTGTATTAAAGATCCCTTCTGATTGTCCGCTGATTGATCCGCGCATTGTAGATCATGTATTGGATTACTTTTTTGCCAACCAAAACAACTTTGATTTTGTAAGTAACCTGCACCCGGCTACTTACCCCGACGGCAATGATGTGGAGATCATGACCATGGAATGCCTTACCAAAACATGGGAAGGTGCAACGCGCGAGTTGGAACTGGAGCATACTACTCCTTATATCTGGGAAAACCAGCAACTGTTCAGGATTGGCAATGTAACCTGGCCTGCCGGTTTGGATTATTCTATGTCGCATCGCTTTACAATTGACTACGCAGAAGACTATTATTTCATAGAGCGTGTATTCCGCGAATTATATGCAGATAACAATAATTTCTCGTGCGATGATATCCTTAACCTGCTCAATCAAAAACCCGAGATCTATAACATCAATGCACAATATGCCGGGGTAAACTGGTATCGGCATCATGTAGATGAGTTAAAAACCATTACATCTGCCCAAACCAAACAGGCACCCACAAAAAACTTACAGGAATTATAACAAGCGAATGATAACAGTGGAGAACAACAATTACCAGGGATTAACAGACACCGCTCTGAAGGTACGGGAGCACATCATCCGCATGTCTACCGAAGGCGGGTGTTTTACAGGTGCATCGCTATCGGCGGTCGATCTGATCGTTTATTTATATAGTCGCTTTTTAAACATTAACAAGGATAATCTTGATGATCCAAACCGCGATTACCTTTTTTTGTCAAAAGGCCATGATGTGCCTGCCTTGTACGGCACTTTTGCCGAACTGGGCTTATTGGAAAGAGAACGTTTAAAAAACCACCTGCTACTTAATGACCATATTTACTGGCACCCAAACACCAAAATTCCGGGTATCGAGTTTCACTCAGGCTCGTTGGGGCATTTGCCATCGGTAGCCATTGGTGTTGCTTTGGACCTGAAGATCAGCGGCGGCACAAACAAAGTTGTTTGCATTTTAGGAGATGGTGAACTGAACGAAGGTACCTGCTGGGAGGCCATACTGGTAGCTAATGCTTATAAACTGGATAACCTGCTGTTCGTGGTTGACCGTAACCATTTTCAGGCCAATATGCGTACCGAAGACCTGATTCCGCTGGAGCCGCTTGCTGATAAATTTGAAGCATTTGGCGCGGCAGTTAAAAGAATAAACGGCCACAGCTTTACTGAGCTTGATGAAGCATTTGGTGCTTTCCCTTTTCAAACCGGCAAACTCAATGTAATTATTGCCGATACCGTACGCGGCAAAGGCCTGCCAAGTATACAGGAACGCGCCGATAGGTGGTTTTGCAATTTCAATGCAGATGAGATTCAGCAACTTTTACTGCAGCTGCATGGCGAACATGAAACAACATTAACATCAGAAACTTTAGTGGTGCGATAAGATGAGTTACGAAGAACTTTTAACCCAAACAGCCCTTGCCAACGAGCAGGTGATTGTAATGACCGCCGAAAACCGTGCATTGGTACGTAACCTGCCTGGCATATTAGGCAAACGTTTTATTGATACGGGTATTACCGAGCAAACCATGATCGGTGCAGCAGCGGGCCTTGCCCTGCGTGGCCGCACCCCTGTGGTACATGCGCTTGCCGCTTTTTTAACCATGCGCGCATTTGAGTTTGTACGTACCGATGTTGGCATTGCCAATTTGCCTGTTAAACTCAGTTCGTTCATCCCCGGTTTTTTATCAGATGCTAACGGGCCAACCCACCAGGCTATTGAAGATATCTCGATCATGCGCGGCATCCCTAATGTAACCGTATTTGCCCCGGCTGATGAAGATGACCTGGTAAAAATGCTGCCTCAGATCTGGGAAAGCAAAAGCCCGGCATACACACGCATCAACACACGCAAAACCACTTATGTGCATGAGCTATTTACTATAGGCAAAGCTGAGGTAATAGCCGAAGGCAGTGACGTAACTATCTTAACCTATGGTTTGCTGTTTGAGCAGGCACTGATCGCTGTTGAAATGCTGAAAAGCGAAGGGCTTTCTGTTGGTTTGATCAACATGCGCAGCCTTAAACCTGTTGATGAGCAGGCTATATTGAAAGCATCTGCACAAAGCAAACTGGTGGTTACACTTGAAGATCATTTTTTAACCGGTGGCCTGTATACTATTGTAGCCGAGGTTTTATTGAAGCACCGTACTACAGCCAATGTGCTGCCAATGGCATTGAACGAAAAATGGTTCAAACCAACACTTCTTCCTTCGGTATTGGAGTATGAAGGCTTCACCGGCAAACAGATTGCCGAAAAAATACTGGGCTATCAAACAGCCCACCATCAACCACAAATTTTAACACCTGAATTTTCAGAATAAAAATATTGATCATGGCTAATAAAATTGAGCTCAACAACAACTATCCGAACATCACCGAATCGGATAAATTATACGAACGCGCTTTAAAAGTTCAGAAACCTGTTACCCAAACTCTTGCCAAAGGTCCCGGGCAATTTACCAAAGGTGTAGCGCCAAAATATCTTGTAAAAGGTAAAGGATCGCACGTATGGGATGTTGACGGCAACGAATACATCGATTTAAACTCGGCCATAGGCCCAATCTCTTTGGGTTATGCCTACCCTGCCGTTGATGAAGCTATCCGTCAGCAACTGAATGATGGTATCACATTTTCACTGATGCACCCTTTGGAGGTTGAACTTTCGAAACTGGTACAACAGGTTGTGCCTAATGCTGAAGCTGTAAAGATCTCTAAAACAGGCGCGGATGTTTGTTCGGCGGCTATCCGTGTGGCACGTGCATTTACCGGCAGGGATAAAGTATTTTGCTGCGGTTACCATGGCTGGCATGACTGGTATATTGGTATTACCAGCCGTAACTCAGGTGTGCCTGAAGCTATCCAGGATTTAACTTATACCTTTGAATACAACGACATTGAATCAGTTAAAGCAGCGTTAGATGAAACAGTTGCTGCCCTTATACTCGAGCCTTTCATTTTTGAAGCCCCGAAACCGGGTTACCTTCAGGAACTTGCCGAAGTTTGTAAAGCTAATGGCACCCTGCTTATTTTCGATGAAATGTGGACTGGTTTCCGTGTAGCCGTTGGCGGCGCACAGGAATATTTCGATGTTAAAGCTGATTTAGCCGTATTTTCAAAAGCATGTGCCAACGGTATGCCAATAGCATTGTTAACAGGCCGCGCCGACGTGATGGAGTTGTTCAACTCTGAAGTATTCAGCTATACAACCTTTGGCGGCGAGGCTTTATCATTAGCGGCTTGCATCGCTACCATCAATGAGCTTCGCGATAAAAAAGTACCTCAATATCTTGACGAGCATGGTGCGCTCTTAAAAGATGGCTATAACAGTCTTGCCATTGAATTGGGCGTTGATAAATACACACGCTGCGTTGGTTTTAACTGCCGCAGCATGGTAACCTTTACCCCTGATGCCGGCAACGGCCTGGAAGTGAAAACTTTCATGCAGCAGGAAATGATAAAACGCGGTGTACTTTGGGCCGGCTTCCACAACATGTGCTACAGCCACACCACCGAAGATATCGATTATACCCTTGCGGCTTACCGTGATGTGTTACCGTTGTTAAAGGCGGCTATCGAAAGAGGTAATATCAAAGATCAGCTGAAAGGTGAAGTGTTAGAGGCCGTTTTCCGTAAGGTGAGCAATTACAACATCAAACCTAAAAGCATAGCCTAATTATGGATCTGTTTTCATTAAAAGGGAAAACCGCCGTAGTAACGGGCGCTTTAGGTTTGATAGGCCGTAAACATTGCGAGGCCCTTGCAGCAGCAGGTGCAAATGTAATAGTAGCCGACATAAACGCCGAAGCAACCAGGGCATTTGCCGCACAACTGGGCGATATGCACCTGGGCCTGGGTGTTGACGTAACCAGCAAGGAATCCTTAATTGACGCGCTCAACGCAACGCTTGATAAATATGACGCTGTTGATATATTGGTGAACAACGCCGCCATTAACGATAAATTCGAGAATCCGGCCATGGCCAAGGAGCTATCGGCGTTTGAAAACTATCCGTTAGAGGCTTTCCAGCAATCGCTTAACGTAAATATCACCGGCGTGTTTTTATGCTCGCAGGTATTTGGTACACAAATGGCCCTGCACCGCAGTGGAAGCATCATCAACATAGCATCAACCTATGGTATGGTAGGGCCGGATCAAAGCATTTACCGCGATTCGCGCGGGCAGCAAACTTTTTACAAGTCGGCAGCATACCCGGTTACTAAGGGGGCTATCATCAATTTCACCCGCTTTTTAGCAGCCTATTGGGGCCATACCGGCGTGAGGGTAAATACCCTTTCTCCGGGCGGCGTTGAAGCCGGACAAGCCGAAGATTTCATTGGCAACTATTCAGCAAAAACTTTATTAGGGCGCATGGCCCAAGCGTCAGACTATCAGGGCGCGCTTATATTCCTGGCCAGCGAGGCATCGGCTTATATGACCGGCGCTAACCTGGTTGTTGACGGAGGATGGACAGCTATTTAATTTAAACCAACTATTATGAACGAGATTTTGAAACAAAAGGCGGCCGGCATTAAACTATTGCTAACCGACAATGACGGGGTTTTAACAGATGCCGGCGTATATTACAATCACGACGGCGAGCTTTTAAAAAAATTTAGCATGCGCGATGGTATGGGGGTTGAGCGCCTTCGCAAATTTGCTGGTGTAAATACAGGGATCCTTACCGGCGAAAACTCACCGTCATTAATTAAAAGAGCTGAGAAATTACAGATCGCCGAACTTCATGTAGGTATAAAAGATAAAGCCACTATTTTCAAAGAAATCTGCAGCCGATTAGATCTACAACCTAACGAGGTTGCCTTTATCGGAGATGATTATAACGATCTGGAGGTAATGAAGCTGGCCGGTCTAACCGCTTCGCCTGCCGATGCCTTACCGCGTGTTAAAGCCCAGGTAGATTTTGTAAGTTCATTAAATGGTGGCGATGGTTGTTTCCGCGAATTTGCAGAGCTAATTATTGAAGCTAAAAGTGATAAATATCTATCAGGCACCAGGAACGGTAGTATCGCTTTGCAAAATGGCCGTGTAATTGGCAAAGGCCAGCCAAGCTATATCATTGCCGAAATTGGGATCAACCATAATGGTTCGCTTGAAACCTGCAAAAAATTAATTGACGAAGCTGTAGCTGCGAAAGCTGATGCTGTTAAATTTCAAAAACGTACACCCGAAATTTGCGTACCGCGCGATCAGTGGGAGATTGTGCGTGATACCCCATGGGGCCGGATCACCTATATCGATTACAAACGTAAAACCGAATTTGGCATAGCCGAATATGCAACCATCGACCAATATTGCAAAAAAGTAGGTATCGATTGGTTCGTATCTGCCTGGGATGCGCCATCTGTTGATTTTATGGAGCAATTTGATACCATCCTGTACAAATTAGCATCGGCATCATTAACAGATTTTGCCCTGATCCAACGGATTTTGGAAACCGGCAAACCTTTGATGCTTTCAACCGGTATGTCAACCATGAAAGAGATTGAAACCACTATGGATTATATCAATGCCTTTGATGAAAACTATCCCTTGTTTATCGCTCACTCAACTTCGGCTTATCCATGTCCTCCGCAGGAGCTTAATCTTAAAATGATCCAAACGCTTGAGAACAAATATCCGGGCATCCCAATCGGTTATTCGGGCCACGAAACAGGCCTGGCAACTACAGTAGGTGCTGTGGCTATGGGTGCGACATTTGTTGAACGTCACTTTACGCTCGACCGTGCCATGTGGGGGTCTGATCACGCTGCATCTGTTGAGCCACAAGGGTTGCAGCGCTTAGTACGCGATATCAGGGATGTGGAAACAGCAGCTGGTGACGGTGAAAAACGTGTTTACGAATCAGAACTTGCGCCAATGAAGCGTTTAAGGGTGAACATCAGCGACGAATACAAAGAGAAGCCAAGCGTTAAATAAAATGTCTCCGGAAAAATTAACTACCATAATTACATCCATTATCCTTTTTTGCTGGATAGGATTCATCATTGCCTGGGAAAGGATGTCTCCTTACAGAAAGGGACTTAAATTTTTCAGGGAAGGATTTTGGATTGATTTGGTATGGTATACGCTGATACAAAGCTACTTTTTAAAGATCATCATTTTCGATTATATCATTACGCCGTTAAAAGCGCAGTTCGATTTGTCGCATTTTCAATTTGTAAGTAGCTGGCCGGTGGCATTACAGGTATTGTTCTTCCTGTTTACACATGACCTTTATATTTACCTGTTCCATCGCTTTCAGCATTCCAATAAATTTTTCTGGCGTATTCATGAGGCGCACCACTCGGGCAAGGAGGTTGATTTTCTGGCCGGTTCGCGTTCGCACATCATGGAAATCATCATCAATCAAACCATTGAGTTTGCACCTATCATTTTGTTAGGTGCAAACCCAATAGTTATACCGATAAAAGCTATGTTAGATGCCATGTTTGGCATGTTTATACACGGCAATATTAAGGTAAACATGGGCAAGCTAAAGTACATTATTAACTCGCCCCAATTGCATTTATGGCACCACGCCAATTACCAGGAAGTTTTTCACGCCAACTTTGCAACCAAGTTTTCATTTTGGGATTACCTGTTCGGCACAGTTTATGACCCCGGTCATACCCCCGGCAACAAACCCGAAAACTGGGGCCTTTATTACAATTATCCCAAAGATTACTTTTTACAACATGCCTTTAGTGTAAAACGCTTTGATGAAAACAAATTGCTCAAATACCGTTGGTTCAACTGGTATTATCACCTAAGGCCCCGGTTTGTGAATTGGCTGATAGCAGTCATACCCACCGGACTAAAAACTATCATTCCGGTTAAAATAAACAGCGCGGCTAAATTGGAGATTGAACAACAACCCGTTACCTTAGTAACCAAACAAGAAAACGTGCTACAACAAAACTAACAACATATTGGCCTGGCTATATATTTTAATCGCTGCCGCGTTTGAAGCGGCCTGGACGTTTTCGCTAAAATTCATGAAATTCAGCGATCTGAAGGCGCTCCGTCTTAACTCTGTATTAAGCCTGCAGCATGGATTGCCTGTATGGTTGCCTTTTGTAGGTTATATCGTATTTGGTATTGGCAATATCTATTTCTTCTCATTGGCTATAAAACTGGTACCAACCGCCGTCGCGTATGCTGTTTGGACGGCCGTAACGCTCATCCTGATCAAATTAGTCGAAGTTTCGTTTTTAAATCAGCGCCTCTCCTACGTAGAAATATTTTTCATGCTACTGATCATGACAGGCGTTTTAGGTTTGAAATTTTATGGTCCGGAAATAAAATAAACTTACTGTTATTTGCCCAAAGCTTCCTTTCTTAGCTTCGCCTTCAGAGTATCAAACCGCACCCAATAAATGTGACAATCCTTTTCGTCGGTGCCTTTGGTATAAAACATGTATTTACCATCAGGAGTTACATATTGGCCCCAGCGATGGGCATCACCACCATTAATCAGCGGACCGAGGTTTAGCGGTACTGTCCAGCTATGATCGGGCTTACGGAAAGTGATCCCAAGCTCACACTCATAATCGGGTTTTTCCTTGTAACTGATGATCATGTATGATTCATCAGGCGCTACATAAAAATCACCGTCGAATGCCGGTGTATTAATAACCGGCCCAAGGCTTTTAATAACCGTGTCTGTTTTAGAAATGGTAAGCGTACAAAAATCGTAAGTGCTGTAATCTTTTACACTTCCTGCGTTGGCGTTGCTGCCAACATAAAATGTCCCGTTATTGGTTGGCATAAAATCATATAGCCCATAGTTCTTTTTTAGAAAAGCGACGGGAGTTGTCCAACCTGTTTTATTACGGTGCGATACCCAAACAAAGGCGTGTTTACCATCCCCCTGCCCGGCAAAATACATACGCTTACCATCAATAGAAAACGTTGGTGCATAATATCCATAGTTAAGCACAAAGGGGCCGCGCCACTTATTACCTTTATATTTAAAGTAACGGATCTTATTGCCCTTTGAATTAAACCAATGCATAGCATTGCAATAATAAAATTCTTTACCGTCTGCAGAAAACGCCGATCTATCCATTGCCATACCGCTATCCGGCACCAGCATTTGCTGTGCAAAAATACGCGGCGTATCATTTGGCGGGATTTTACCCAAATAAGCGCTTTTGCTGTTGAGAAAATTATTTTGAGCGAATAAAGAATTGCAAAAGCAGCAGCCTAAAAACAAGGAAATGATAAAGGTTTTCATGATTTGAAGACAATTTATTTTAGTGGGGAATATATATGTAAAGCAAAGTTAGGAGCTGCGGTTACAAACGCCCGTTCAAACCTGTTCAAGTTTAATTCAATTAAAATCAAGCCCGATTAACGCTTACCATCTCTCAAATTGAAGTGAGTGATATACCGGTTAACTTGTTACCACTGCTATTTGACTGCGTTAAACCAATTAAAAAGGTGCAAAGGGGAAGCAGGCCATGTTTGAAGTTGAAATAAAAGGGAAGGACATGTTACTTGACAAAAACAGTAAGTTCTGAAGGCAGATTAATAAGGGCGTCACAATGCTGTTAATCTTAAAATAATACAATCCTCCGAGACAATTCAAATTTAATTTGTACGTTTAGGAAAAATGAAACGTATTCCCGGGTCACTCCTGTAATACGCGTAAAACTGAACCCTTTTGTTTTTTTAATCTGCCACAATTTGCTATCTTCTTTTGAGATTTCTTTCCGTACATCAGGTTCAATACAACGGCTATTTCCTTATATTTTAATTGTACTATTTACAATCCCGCTGTGTGGCGTAGCGCAACAGCCGGATAGCTTAAAAAAAGCATCGACACAAGTAACAACAAGCGTCCGTGGGCAAGTAGTAGATGACGCCTCGGGGCAGTCGCTTCCGGGTATTAACATTAAGCTTGTTGGTAGCAGGTACGGAACCACTGCGGATGCCGACGGGAAATTTGAGATTAACGCTCCCGGAGCTTTTACGCATATTACTTTCTCGTACATTGGCTATCAAACTATTACTAAAATAATTAAACCCGGACAGGTTAATACTCTTCATATAAGATTACACGATAGTCAAACCCAGCTAAAAGAAGTTAAGGTAGTTTCCGGAAAAAAACAGCGTTATCGTAATAAAGGAAACCCGGCGGTTGAACTTATTCAGCAGGTTATCGACCATAAAAAGCAAAACCGCATGGAAAGTGCCGATTACCTGCAATATGATCAGTATGAACGGATCAATTTATCGTTTATCGATGTCCCTTCCAAACTAATAAACGGCCGTTATTTTAAAATGTACAAGTTTATGCTTGATACCGTGAAAAATAACGGGCAAACCCAGGTACTGCTCCCCACCTACCTCAGCGAAAAACAATATCAAAATTATTACCGGAAAGAGCCGTCTAAATCCATCCGGGTGCTCAAAGCACAAAAAGAAGCCAATATTCTTAAATTTATCGATACCGCGGGCTTGGATGTGTATATGAACCGTCTTTACGGTGATGTAATTGATATTTATGATAACAATGTTTTTATCATAACCAACCAGTTCCTGAGTCCTATTGCCGATCACTCGCCCAATTATTACAAATTTTTTATTACCGATACCATACAAACAGCCAAAGAAAAGCTGATTGAGCTAAGTTTTACACCACGCACCAAAGGCGACCTGCTTTTTGAAGGCAAGCTATTGGTAAGCATGACCGGCAACTATGCTGTACGGAGCTGCGAGCTCAATGTAAATAAGCAGATCAATATCAATTTCATGCGAACGCTCAAGATCACGCTTGATTTTGAGCAGAACCCTAACGGCCGGTATTTTTTAAGCAAAAGCGATGTTAAAGCCGATTTCGGCATCTTAAAAAACAAAGGGCTTGGTTTAATGGGCGAACGAACGGTAATCTTCTCTAACTATATAGCAGACAAACCGCTTCCCGCCACATTTTACGATGGCAAGGAACTGCAGATAGCCCCCGATGCAGACAAACCCGACACCTCATACTGGGCACATAACCGGCCGGATACACTGTCCGACCATCAGTCAAAGATGTACCCGCGCATCTCCCGGTTAGAAAAAATGCCGCAATTTAAACGGGCAACCTGGTTTGCAGCTACGTTTACCGGTGGTTATGCCAAAGCAGGCCCGGTGCTGATAGGCCCCATCGGCACATTTTATTCCCGGGATAGCCAGGAAGGTTCCCGCTTTCAGATAGGAGGACGTACCAATCCCGAATTAAGCAAATCAATATACTTTGAGGGCTTTGGCGCTTACGGTACGCGCGATAAGGCTTATAAATACAACATCGCAACCTTTTACTCATTCAATAAAACACCTTTTTACCGCTACCCTAATGACTATCTTAAAGCAAGCTATTTAAATGACGTTAATGTGCCCGGGAGGGATCTTTCTACTATCAATCAGCAAGCCGCGCTTTCTTCATTTTCGACAGGAAAAACAATATACTGGCTTTACAGTAAGATTGCTAAAATTGAATATGTAAAGGATTTTGAAAATCATTTTTCGTTCGATCTCGCATTCAGGAACTGGAACCAACGCCCCGCCGCGTCATTAGTTTTTCAATATAATGATGATGCCAATACCCTGGTTCATGATATTACTACCAGCGAGCTAAACCTCGCTTTCAGATATGCACCTCATGAACAAATATTACAAGGAACAGTATACCGCCGTACCATCTACAGCAAATACCCCATCATGAATTTGCAGATCAATCATGGTTTTAGAGGCTTGTTCAATGGCGCGTATGATTTCACCAGTGTTAAAGCAAGCATTTTCAAGCGCTTCTATCTCTCGCAGCTTGGGTACACAGATATTACCGTACTTGGAAATTATTTGGTGGGCAAAGTACCTTTCCCACTCCTGAACTTAGCCCCTGCGAATCAGTCATTGGCTTATGACGAGGACGCCTATAACCAACAGACTTATCTCGAGTTTGTAAGCGATCATTACGCGGGTATCAACTTAACGCATAGCTTCAGCGGCTTTTTACTGAATAAATTCCCATTGATAAGACATCTGAAATGGAGAGAATATTTATCAGCCAAAATATTATTCGGCGGCTTGCGTAACGAAAATAATCCACTCTATTCGCCTAACTTGTTCCGGTTCCCGGTTGGTGGTAATGGAGCAAATGGCACTTACGCCTTAGGCACTAAGCCTTATATAGAAGCCGGAGTAGGTATAGGTAATATCTTTAAGTTTTTGCGGATAGATGGAATCAAGAGGTTTAACTACCTTGACCATCCGGGCGCCGCGGAATATGGTGTTAAATTTAGTTTCGCCCCGGATTTTTAAAGTAGGTTCCGGTTGCAGCCGGAACTTAAGTGTAACAGTTAAAAATTATACTTTCCCGGGTCTATATTTCTTTATCACGAATCAGGTTGACTAAAAAGGATGCGGCTGTATCATAAGTCAAATTGCCCCGCGGTGTTGTGTTACCTATAAAGTGAAGGTTTAGCCGATAATATTATACAAAAAAGGTGGTTTACACATTTCTTGAGCAACACCACTCAAATTATTGATAATCAACAATATAATAAAAAACACAACCCTAAATTGTGTTAACTCTGTAAACCCCCTTTTTTAGTAAAGCCAATCCAAAACTATATATCGCTCAAATATCTGAATAACTCAATAAATGAAGCTGATCATAATTGGTGATACAGGCTCATCCGCAAATAAATAATTGATAATATTAATGCTGATTCCCCCAGAGGGAAATTACAACTCATTTATGGATGTAACCCAATGGGCTTATATAACTGAACAAGCAGGCGGCAAAGCATCAGATGGATACAAAAGAACTATGGAAATTGAAGTAGAGGAACTGCACCAGCGACTTTATATTTATTGGCTCAATGGATATGATACTCAAAGCCGAAGAATTTATGTCATCATTTTTCTCCAAAATTATTTGTGAAGTCGTTTGAAGGACAAGTTAGAATTCAATAAGTATGTTGAAATGTCATAGTGACCACGTTAAGTGCCAGCTTTTTGTAAAGCTGCCTTCACAATTTAATGCTTTAATTGCAAGTTAAAAATACTGGGCAAAACATAGTTTTGAAGTGCCATAAGACAATAATCGACGAAAATTGTTTTTTCTTTTGAACTAAAATTGTCATTTAAATGTCATGAAGTGTGAAATACTTCACAACTACACGTGTCACAAATACACATAACTTTATACGTTTAAACAACAGAATCAGCATTTTTGAACTATTTATGCTTTTAGTCTATATCTTTAGGTAAAAATTAACGGTAATTTTTAATATAAGACCACGTTTCGAGGGCTTAATTAAAAATTATAACATGCAAAAAACAAAATCTTTAAAAAAAATGACTTTTGGCAGTTTGGCACTGAGCGCAATTATCCTCATCGGAAGTTGCTCCAAAAATGCAGACCAACCAGTAACCGTTCCAATTAATGATTTAAACGCCAGCAAAAGCCTGGCAACAACAGCCCCCACCGTCTACACGATGGCCACATCTTCAATCCGGTTAG
Organism: Mucilaginibacter sp. R-33; assembly: GCF_049949235.1. NCBI lineage: Bacteria > Pseudomonadati > Bacteroidota > Sphingobacteriia > Sphingobacteriales > Sphingobacteriaceae > Mucilaginibacter > Mucilaginibacter sp. R-33. The sequence goes on along the minus strand of NZ_CP188089.1, from coordinate 1,120,191 downwards.
ATGAAGGTTACTCTTACAAATTCAGCCCCGTTCAGGTAAGCGGCGATTCAAACACGCAGCCAACAGCGTCAACACTCCAACTTTATGAAAATGGTGTTGCGTTAGGTCCGGCTCATTCTGTTCACAGTGACATCAGAAACCTTGGTAAAGGGCGTTACAGTCACTGGGATACCGGATTGTATTTCTCAACTTCCGACAATAGCAGCCCTCTGACAAACGGAAGAAAGTACACTTACACCCTTACCGGTACAACAACTACTACCACCACAACCGCTCCGGCTACAAGTACTTCAACAACAACCGCATCGGGCTCCGTTTTGAGTACAGTATTAACCGGTTACGCTGCTGTTAACGGTACAACAACCGGTGGTAAAGGCGGTACCACGGTAACTGTAAACACACTGGCTGCGTTCAAATCTGCGGTGTCAGGCAATTCGCCCAAGATTGTGTATGTTTCCGGAACAATTAGCGGATCAGGCGTAACTCCTGTGTATGTTGGTTCAAATACTACCATCATCGGTAAAACCGGCGCCGTTTTATCAAGCCTTAACCTTTACCTGTTCACTGTAAGCAATATCATTATCCAAAACGTTACGTTTAGAAACTACGTAACCGAATGCGGTGTTTACGTTAAGTTCCAGTCGAACCACGTTTGGATTGACCATTGCGATTTTGCAACAGACCGCAGCCATGGCTGGGATTACTGGGGTAAAGATATCGGCGTTGCCGAAGGCTCTGACTACGTAACCATTTCATGGAACAAATTCCATGACACCTACTTGTCATTGCTTATTGGCTCGGTAACAAGCGATGCTGTTACAGCCAACACCGGCAAGCTACATGTTACATTGCACCACAATTACTGGTACAATGTGGCCGAAAGGGAACCAACATTGGTATTTGGTAGCATCCACATGTACAACAACTATCATTTAAACAATGACGGTTATTCTATCGGTGCAAGGTACGGTGGCACAGTAAGAACAGATAATGAGTATTTCTCAGGCTGTAAAAAACCACTTACTACTAACTTAGATGGCGATCCCGTAGGTTACTTCAGCGGGGTATCAACCAACATTTATTCTAATTGCGGTGCCAATAACATTACCTCATCTTTATCAAGCTGGGTGCCGTCATACGCTTACAGTTCATTGCTTGATGCTGCTGCCAACGTTCCGGCAGTAGTAACAGCAGGTGCTGGTGTTAAAACAGTTAATTAAATTATTCACCCCCTTTTTAAGTAAAAGGCCGCTTTTATGATAATTCATAAAAGCGGCCTTTACTTTTTATTGATCCCGACTCCAATGCAATATTAATCTTTAGACACAGGTTCTTCATTTTTACTGAGGTATTGAACGTTAGCCGCAGGACTTAATCTTTTTTTCATAAAAGCCACGATAGTATCAGTATACAAATCAGCCCCTCTGCCGTTTAAATGCGCTCTGTCCGAATAGTATTCTGGGTTTTTAAAATATACATCGTTGGTAAAATCGTGAAAAATAACCTTGTTGCTGTTACAAATACTTTTCAATTTTAAATATGAATTCTGTTGGGTATCATCGTTATACCTTGGCGATACAAATACAAACAACTGTATTTTTTGCCGCCTACACTCATTTATAAAAAAATCCAGCGCCTCTGCGTTATCGGCCGATATGCTGTCTGAATATGGCTTAAGCGATGTATGGTTTGAAACCCTGCTGACATCCATTTTATTATCCAACGGATTAAAACCCATGACTGTGTTTCCTGATAATAAAAAGTAATGCTGAAATATAGAAACCACCTGGCCATTGTAGCGATATGTTTGAAGATGGCTTTTTATTAGCTCCAGCCGGCCCTTCTTTTCAATCATATTGCCGATAACATCCGATTGTTTTAAATAAGGCAGTAAAATGGAAAGCCTGTTCTTTTCATCTTCCTTTTCACTTAACACATCGCTGGTTACATCCAAAACAACAATCTTAGGAACGTGGCGCTTCAATGCCAATTCAAATATTGCTGTGCTGTATAAAAGCCCTTCGCCATCCCGGCCGCCATTGAAACAACTTAAGTTCAAACCATTTTTTATAAGCGATGAATTATAATGATGTGAAGCTCTTGAGCTTCCCAAAACCAACACGTCTTCATTTAAATTATACACAACGTGATTAGCTACGGCGTATTCGCCGGAAACCTGGTGTGTAAAAAAATAATAAAGAAATATACCGGCTGCCTGATCAACAGCCACAAAAGCCACAATCATCAATAACAACCTGATAAAAAACTTTTTGCTGCTTCCTTTAAACTGCTTCATAATTTAAAACTGAAAATAAATGAATTGTCCGCCGTCAAAAACTCCAAATAACAGGATTATAAAAACCAACCCTAAATAGGAAGCCATCCGGATCCCCCAATTTTCATTGTGAAGAAACCGTAATGAATGATGGCCGTATTCCTGTTTTATTTCGTAAAAAAACAAGGCGGCGATAGCCATCAAGTCATACAGAAAATAAGAAGGTTCACCTATAAAAAACCCGTGTTTGTAAACAAAAACCCCCTTCAACAAACCCCAGGCCTGCTCCAATGATCCAGCCCTGAAAAAGATCCAACTTATAGTAACCAGGGATATTGTAAAAGATATATTTAAGAAATTGGCAAATACTCCGCTGCCTAACCCTAATTTACTTGCTGTTGCCTTCCTCCATTTCTGCGTTGCCATTCCGCAGATGAGATAAAACCCGTGTAAAGCGCCCCAAACAATAAATGTCCAATTGGCGCCATGCCACAAACCGCTGATCATAAACACGGCAAATAAATTTAAATACAACCGGCCTTTGCTAACCCGGTTGCCTCCTAAGGGGATATACACATAATCTTTAAACCACGTAGAAAGTGAGATATGCCACCTGCTCCAAAATTCGCTTATGCTTTTTGCAAAATAAGGCCGTTTAAAATTTTCCATCAGTTTAAAGCCCATCACTTTGGCGCTGCCTATCGCAATATCCGAGTAGCCCGAAAAGTCGCAATAAATCTGGACTGCAAAAAACAATGAAGCAAGCACAATTGTGGCCGAGCCGTGTTCAGGATAATTGTTGAAAACAGTTTTTACATATATAGATAACCTATCGGCAACAACAACCTTTTTAAAAAAACCGATCAGCATTCGTTTTAACCCTTCAGAAACATCCAGGGCATTAAAATGATGTTCGGTTTTAAATTGCGGTAACAGATTTTGAGGACGTTCAATAGGGCCGGCAACTAATTGCGGATAAAACATCACGTATAAAGCATAAATACCGAAATGCCGTTCGGCCTTTTGATGGCCCCGGTAAACTTCAATAGTATAGCTCATGGCCTGAAAAGTGTGAAATGACAACCCTATCGGAAGCAGGATCTGTAAAAACGGAATTGGGTTAGTGTACCCCATCCAGTATAGCAATCCCGATAAATTGGCATTAAAAAAATTAAAATACTTAAATACAGCCAGTACGCCAATATTTGCCGTAAGGCTTAATATTAACAAAAGCTTCTTCTTCTTAGGGTCACTAACTTTTTCCAGGTAAATGCCCGCGGTATAGTCGATAATTATTGTAAAAAACAGGATGAGGATATAAATAGCTTTAAAGAACATATAAAAATAGCAGCTTGCTATAAGCAGCAGCAGCCACCTAAATTTATGAGGCACCAGAAAATATAAAGCCGTTACCACAGGAAAAAACAGCAGAAAAGTAAATGAGTTGAATATCATCGCTAGGTTCTTTTTGGTTAATTAAACCTAACTGAAAATAAAATGATATAAAATAGGAGCACTGCAATCGTAAATCATTCTGTAAAATCACGCAACAAACTTTACAGCCAAAATCTGATCAGGAGGCTGCAAGTTCAGGAACACAGGCACAGTAACCCCAACGTGAATTGATTCTCTAACCAACTGATAAAAACTCTCAACCGGGCTTATCATATAACACAACAACTAAAATGTAAAGCGATTTATATCCTTTTACAGTTTAAACGTGTAAAATGGCGTCAGATTTACAATTTACGGGCAATTGAACGGGGCTCATACTTTATTGATAGTCAATTAGATAATTTTACTCATCAAGTAACAAATAAACTTAATTTATCATTTAAAGACCTAAAACTATGTGCGGAATTGTTGGTTACATCGGATCAAGAGATGCGTGGCCCGTTGTGTTGAACGGCCTCAAACGATTAGAATATCGTGGTTATGATAGCGCCGGTATTGCTATTATAAATAATGTAGGCTTCAGTGTGTATAAAAAAACCGGGAAGGTGGCATGTCTTGAGGAGCACACCATCGATAAAGACAAAAGCGGGCATGTTGCCATAGGACATACCAGGTGGGCCACACATGGCGCCCCATCTGATGCAAATTCGCATCCGCATAGCTCAAACGATAACCGCCTGCATATTATCCACAATGGGATCATCGAAAATTACCTGATCCTTAAAGAAGAACTGCTTGCCCGCGGGCACACCTTTAAAAGCGAAACAGATACCGAAATCCTGATCCACTTAATTGAGGAAATTCAAAATATCGAACAAACTGATTTACTGGAGGCTGTCCGCTTGGCCTTAAATACAGTGATAGGTGCTTACGCCATAGTTATTCTGGACCGGGAAAACCCCGATCAGCTGATTGCCGCCCGAAAAGGCAGCCCCCTGGTTATTGGTGTTGGCCATGGCGAATATTTTATTGCATCCGACGCCACCCCTATTATCGAGTACACCAAAAACGTAGTGTATTTAAAAGATAACGAAATAGTACAGGTTAAACCCAGTGGGCTTTTAATAAAGAAGCTTGACAATGTTGTTCAAACCCCATTGATCCAGGAACTGGAATTAAAGCTTGAATCGTTAGAAAAAGGCGGCTTTGAGCATTTTATGATGAAGGAAATCTTTGAGCAACCGCGATCAATAAGAGATTGTATGCGTGGCCGCATCTTTCCGCTTGAAGGCAAGGTTGAGTTAGGTGGCATTAAACAATATACCGATAAGCTTAAAAATGCCGAGCGGATAATTATTATTGCCTGCGGCACCTCGTGGCATGCCGGCTTAACAGGCGAATATCTTATTGAAGAATATGGACGCATTAAGGTAGAAGTTGAATATGCTTCCGAATTCAGGTATCGTAACCCCGTAATTACTGATAAAGATATCGTAATGGCGGTGTCCCAATCGGGGGAAACTGCCGATACATTAGCCGCCATTGAGATAGCTAAAGAACGGGGGGCAACCATCCTGGGGATCTGCAATGTTGTTGGTGCATCAATTCCGCGCGTAACTGATGCCGGGGTTTACACCCATGCCGGCCCGGAAATAGGCGTTGCCTCAACCAAGGCCTTTACAGCGCAGGTTACTGTTTTAACTTTAATTGCTTTATATATTGCACAGCACAAAGGTACTTTAACGCCAGGCAAGCTCACCAATTTATTAACGGAGCTTGATACCATACCCGATAAAATTCAAACGCTGCTGCAGGATAATGAATTGATTGAAGACATTGCCTGCAAAATAAAGGATGCGCCAAACTGCCTGTTCTTAGGACGGGGTTTCGGTTTCCCCGTAGCTTTGGAAGGAGCTTTAAAACTAAAGGAGATCTCTTATATTCATGCCGAAGGTTATCCCGCCGCCGAAATGAAGCATGGACCAATTGCATTAATTGACGAGCAGATGCCGGTGATCTTCATCGCCACAAAAAACTCCTCGTATGAAAAAGTGATCAGCAATATACAGGAGGTTAAAGCCCGGAAAGGAATAGTAATAGCTATTGTTACCCGTGGTGATGTTAAAGTAAAAAACATGGCCGATTACTGCATTGAAATACCCGATGCCGACGAAGCCTTTTTACCACTGCTGGCCACTATCCCGCTACAACTTCTCTCCTATCATATAGCCGTAAAACGGGGCTGTAATGTTGATCAGCCCCGTAATCTGGCTAAATCGGTTACAGTAGAATAATTTGTAATAATTAACCAACAAACTCCATAAAAAAAGCAGGCTCAGGCCTGCTTTTTTTATGTGCTGTTATTTCTGGGTGTAACCACTATTATATGAACGTGTAGCCCCAAATTCCCAACTCAGACACTTTTTTCTCATCCCTTTACACATGCCTACATTACTGCTTTACATGTTCTGTAAAGACTAAGATACAGGTTTACAAAAAAACGGCAATCGACTAAAACCGTATACGATCGATGCCCAAATAGATAAATTTGACTAACCAAATAAACCAGTTCAAAATAGTTCCCTAAACTCTCTTAAACTATTGATGATGAAAAAAATTAATATATACTGTTTCATTACAACATTGCTATTGATAACCGGATGTGCCGGAAGTCGGGATCTTGTTTACTTCAGCAACATGGCAAATACAGGTGCGGCAAATAACAATACAAGCGGAACAGTAGTCATTCATCAGAAAGACATTTTAAATGTAACTGTTACCAGCTTAAACCCCGAATCGAACATGTTATTTAATGGTAACAAAAATGTAGGCTTAAACAGTCAATCAACCCGCGGCGGATATAAAGTAAATGAAAATGGATTTGTGAATTTACCGCTTATAGGTGACTATAAAATTGAAGGGCAAACCATCGAGGAAGCACAAACAGAAATAGCTAAAAAGCTATCGGCTTTTGTTAAAAGCCCGGTAGTTGACATCCAACTTCTAAATTTTAAAATAAGCGTGATAGGCGAGGTTAACAAACCATCAACATTTATAATAACTGATGAAAATGTAAACTTACTTGAAGCATTAGGTATGGCCGGGGATATGACAGTTTATGGACGCAGGGAAAATGTATTGGTGATCCGCACAGAAAACGGACGCAGAACAATGAACCGCCTTAACCTTAATAAAGTTGAATCGATGGATTCGCCTTACTTCAACCTTAAACAAAATGATATTGTTTATGTGGAGCCCGACAAATCAAAGGCAGTTGAGTATAGCCAGAGCACGCGCTTAGCACCAATAGTAGTGGCCTCAATTTCGGCATTGGCCGTATTGGCGGCAGTACTTTTAAGAAGATAAAATACAGTTTTAGAGATACCTAAGAATAGCTGACATGGATAACAATTTTATTTTAAAAGAACCTTTGCCGGGCAACAAGTTCAGGAACAACATTAAGCCTTATTTAAATGGCTGGTATTTATTCCTGATAAGCATGGTTATCTGTTTTGGCGCAGCCTGGGCATACCTTAACTATGTTACCCCGCTGTATAAAATAACAAGTACACTGCAAATCCCCGACGATAAAAAAGGCGATGGTATTTTAAAAGCTACTGCTTTCAGCGACCTGAACATGTTTCAGGAAACTAAAACCGTGGATAATGAAATGGAAGTATTGCGGTCAAAAGATTTGATTTATAGCGTGTTCAAAAAACTTAACCTGGAAACTTCCTATTTTGATGAAAGTGGCTTTCAAGTAAAAGAACTGTATGGTAATGAGCGGCCTTTCACCATTACTGTAAAGAGAATAGGAAAAACCGGCTATTTGAAAAAACTATATATCCAGTCATATTCACAAAGTAAGTTTTTGTTAAAAGAGGAAACTAAAACATGGATCTACAGCTATAATCAACTAATTAATCACAAGGATTATTCATTTAAAGTAGAAAAAGGCCCGGCCCTTGCAGATAATGAAACGCCGATACTGATCCAGTTTAAAAACCTTACCAGGCTGGCAGCAGCTTACAGCGCCGGATTATTACAGGTAAACCCTGTAGTTAAAGAATCAAATACCTTAACCTTAAGCCTGGTTGATGCTGTGCCAGAAAGAGGGGTTGATATTCTTAACAATATCATATCTACCTATAACGCCGAAAACGTTGTTAAGAAAAACGTTACAGCCGTAAACACCATATTATTCATTGATAAACGATTACATGATTTAGAACAGGACCTGTCATACACCGAAGGTGATATTGAAACTTTTAAGCAAAGGAATGGAGCTGCAGAGATTAATGCAAGCACACAGGTAAATCTGACAAAATCTGCAGAATATAATCAACTGCTTGAAGAATCAAATACTCAATTGGGTATTGTGAATTCCATTGAAGCATATTTAAAAAACTCGGCTAACCAATATGATGCTGTACCCAGTACCATGGGATTGAAAGATCCGGCGTTAAATACCCTGGTTAGCCGTTTCAACGACCTGCAGTTGGAAAGGAACCGTATGTTGGGCAGCGCAAACCTTGCCAACCCCCTTATTGAAAACCTGAGCAACCAGATAGCCAGCCTTCGTGTAAATATTATGGAAAACCTCAGTAATATTAAAAAAGGCTTCTCTATCAGCCACAAATTGCTCAGCCAAAATTCTGCCCAGTATGACTCCCGCATCCGCTCGGTTCCGTCGCTTGAACGGGGACTTTTGCAGCGGAGCCGTGAACAGGGGGTAAAAACTAATTTATACCAGTACCTGTTGCAAAAAAGGGAAGAAACAGCGTTGTCCTTATCAGCTACAATTCCTTCATCGCAATTGATTGATAAACCTGCTGCTAATCCGATAGCTGAATTCCCCAAGCAACAGCTCACCTATTTATTCGCTATTATAGCCGGATTATTTATGCCGGGAATTTACATCTTCCTGAAAGATAAATTTAGCCTGAAAATCAGGAATCAATCAAGCCTGCTGAATATAAAAGGAGTAAAGATTCTGGGCGAATTATGCCATAATAATGAAGGTCAGAGCCCTGTAGTTATATCTAACGGCAGTAATACCAACATTTCAGAACTGTTCAGATATATCAGGAGCAATATTGGTTTCCTGAACCAGGGAACGCAACACAAAACCATGCTTGTTACATCGTCTATGAAAGGTGAAGGCAAAACCTTTTTTAGCATCAACCTGGGCTTAACGCTCGCTATGCTCAATAAACGGGTATTAATTATGGAATTTGACCTGCGCAAGCCCGATTTGCTTAAAAACATCAACATGGAGCAAACCAAAGGCATTACAGATTTTTTAATGGGTGATACCAATTCACCGGCTGAATGCATCCAGGCTTATAATGAATCAGATAACCTTTTTGTAATGGGAAGCGGCAGTAAAGCAATTAACCCTGCCGAGCTATTGTCAGATAAACGGCTTGACCTGCTTTTTAACTGGTGCAAAACCGAGTTTGATTATATCGTACTTGACACATCACCTGTTGGTGCCGTTGCCGATGCTTTTAACCTGGCTAAATACGCCGAGTTGAGTATTTATATTGTACGGTATAATTATACCAATACCGAGCAATTAAGTATCCTCAGAGATATTTATGATAATGATAAATTAAATAACCTTATGGTAGTGTTTAACGATGCGAAGAAAGAAAACCGGGAGGCGTATGCCTACGGTGGATACGGATATGCATCGGCATATGGCAGTTGATAGCTACCATTTTACAATAGCATAAGGTTAATGCTATACGTGTTATAAACTTTTAATTAGACTGTTTGCCGCTGTTCCATGTGACTGGATTGGCGAAGCCGTAAGCAACACAAGTTGCAGTTGTTATGAACCAATAACCGGGTAAAACCGGAGAATTATATAAGCCGTTAGCTTACTTTTTTACTGCCTGACCAGTGTGACTGGATTGGCGGAGCCACAGAAAGACTAAGACACCTGTCAGATTTTAAGATAAACGGGAAAAACCGGCGAATATTATAAACCATTAGTTCGATTATTTTTTATTAACCGCCTAACCATGTGACTGGATTGGCGGAGCCGCAGCCAACACAAGCTACGGCTCTAATAAATCAGATAACCAGGTTAGTAATTTTCAATTACTATTTTTTTAAACCATCATCACTTGCGCCATGTGAGTGAGTTGGCGAAGCTATAATAAGCCATTATTAATTCCCCCGATCCAACTTTATTCATTTTATGGAAACCCAATTAAGAACACCGCAATTTCGCATGACAAATTATCATGAAAAAAAATGGCTTGTTATTTACACCAAGCCCCGATGGGAAAAAAAGGTGGACAAGCTTTTGAAGCAAAATGGCATTGAATGCTATTGCCCGGTCAGAGATGTAGTAAGCCAATGGTCTGACAGGAAAAAGGAGATCAGTATCCCTCTGTTTAGCTCCTATGTATTTGTTCATGTCGATGCCTATGAGCAGTCAAGGGCACTTTACGTAATGGGGGCGTTAGGCTTTGTTTATTATATGGGCAAACCTGCTGTAGTGCGGGACAACGTAATAGACGAAATCAGAACAAATCTTGTTCGCTACAAAGACATGGAAATTGTGAGCCTTAAGAACCTCACTGTTGGTGATACAGTTAAAATAAAAGATGGCGCTCTTGTAAATCAAATGGGGAAGGTGCTGCAAATACAGGGCAAAAATGTATTAATGGTTTTTGAAACCATCAATTGCGCTTTGGTAACACGTGTTTCAATCCAAAACTTATCAGTTCATAACATCAGCAGAAATCATGAAAATTGAGAATTACCAACCTAAATTAGGCATTATCGGTCTTGGTTATGTAGGCTTGCCCCTGGCCGTTGAATTTGCAAAAAAATACAAGGTTATTGGCTATGATATCAATGTAGATCGCATCAATGAGCTCAAATCGGGCATCGACCACACTTTAGAGATCGACTCTGACCAATTAAATGCAGTAATTACCCCTGTTTGCACAACCGCAACCGGTTTATACGTTACTGATGAAATTGAAAAATTACGGCAATGCTCCATATTCATTGTAACTGTGCCAACCCCTGTTGATAAAAATAACCGGCCGGATCTTTCTCCGTTAATAAATGCCAGCCGGGTTGTAGGCAAAGTGTTAAAAAAGAATGATATTGTGGTTTACGAATCAACCGTATATCCCGGGGTAACAGAAGACGAATGTATGCCCATCTTAGAAAAAGTATCGGGGCTTACTTATAACGTTGATTTTTTTGCAGGCTACTCGCCTGAAAGGATCAATCCCGGAGATAAATTACATACAGTTTCAAAAATCCGCAAAATTACATCAGGCTCTACTCCGGAAACAGCCGAGACTGTAGATAAGCTTTACCAATCAATTATTACAGCCGGCACATTTAAAGCACATTCAATAAAAGTAGCCGAGGCTGCCAAGGTAATTGAAAATGCGCAGCGCGATATAAATATTGCTTTTGTGAACGAGCTGGCCATGATTTTTAATAAACTGGGTATCGATACCCATAAAGTATTGGAGGCAGCGGGCACTAAATGGAATTTTCTGAATTTCCGCCCAGGCCTTGTTGGCGGCCATTGTATTGGGGTCGATCCATATTACCTTGCACAAAAGGCCCAGGAAGCAGGTTATCATCCTGAAATTATTTTGGCCGGCCGGCGTATAAACGACTCTATGGGTGCATATGTTGCTGATCAGTTTATTAAACAAATGATTTGCCGTGGTACATCAATAACAGATAGTGAGGTGCTGATACTTGGTTTCACCTTTAAAGAAAACTGCCCCGACGTGAGAAATACCCGTGTGATAGACATTGTTAAACGGTTGAAGGAGTATAAAGTAAAAGTGCATATCCATGATCCCTGGGCCAATGCGGCACATGCTAAAAAAGAGTATGGCATCATCTGCGAAAACGGCGAATCAAAAACCCGCACCTATGATGGGGTTTTACTTGCGGTTGCCCATGAGGAGTTTAAAGAAATGAATATAAAAGCACTTTGCAAACCTAATGCCGTATTATATGACCTGAAGGCGTTTTTACCGGAAGAGGTTGTTAACGCCCGGCTTTAAAATTATGAGCTATAAACAAAGAGCTGTGTCCGGCATAGTATGGGCGCTGTGGCAGCAATTAAGTTCAAAGGTGGTAAGCTTCGGCATATCCATATTCCTGGCACGGATCCTGGAGCCGTCACAATTTGGTTTGATAGCTATGCTGTCGCTTTTTATTTCGGTTGGCAACAGCCTCCTGGATAGCGGTCTCACAGCTTCACTGATCCGCACAACCGATGCCGATCAGCGCGATTATTCAACCGTTTTCTATTTTAATATCATTGGCAGCAGTATCCTTTACCTGATACTTTTTATAACGGCGCCGCTCATCGCTGCTTTTTATCACCAGCCACTGTTAACGTCTGTTGTGCGCGTTTACACCTTAATTTTAATTATAAACGCGTTTTTTGGGGTACAAAGCACCTTACTGGTCAAGGATCTGAAGTTTAAAAAACAAACCAACATTCAAGTCCCGTCGGCCATTGGCGGCGGAATATTGGGTATCATACTTGCAAAATTAGGATACGGCGTTTGGAGCCTGGTTTGGATGGGTTTATGCACATCTTTTTTATCAACGGCCATACATTGGATCACTTCAAGCTGGCGACCGGCACTGATATTTGATAAGGCTTGTTTTAAAAAGCATATCCACTTCGGCTACAAAATGACATTATCAGGTTTAATTGATACCGTTTATCAAAACATTTACCTGATAATCATAGGTAAGTTCTTTTCGGCAACCCAGCTTGGCTACTACAGCCGGGCCGATTCGATAAGTCAATTACCGATAAGTAATATTTCAGCAGCTATAAATAAGGTTACCTACCCAATGTTCGCAGAGATCTCAAACGACCCGGTACAACTAAAAAATGTATATAAACGGCTTATGCAGCAGGTAGTATTCTGGAACGCACCGGCACTTATATTGCTCAGTGTTATTGCGAGGCCCTTGTTTCACATCTTATTAACCGATAAATGGCTGCCAGCTGTTCCGTTTTTCCAGTTGCTATGCATAGGTGGTATCATGTACCCGCTTCATTCATACAACTTAAATGTTTTGAAAGTAATGGGACAAAGCGCCTTGTTTTTAAAGTTAGAGGTTATTAAAAAGGTGTTAAGTGTAGTAGGCATCCTGCTCTTTATTCCCTTCGGAATTTATGGATTATTATACTTTCAGTTACTTTTTAATATAATAGCTTACTACATCAATTCCATTTACAGCGGGCGCTTAATTGACTACCCGGTTACCGAACAGGTGAAGGATATTTTGCCAACAGTAACGTTGGCCGGAAGTATAGGCCTTTGTTGTTATTTTCTCGACAAGTTGCTGATCAATGATTTTTTCATCCCGACTATGCAAATTGGCATACTACTCATAGTATTCATTGCGGTTTATTATGGTGCCAGTTTGTTAATTAAACTCTCCGCTATTAAAGATTTTAACCAATTAATCCTAAAAAGATGATTCCAGTAACCAAACCATTTCTCCCTGCCGAAAAGGAATTCAGAGCCTATGTTAAAAGTATCTGGGAAAGGCAATGGCTTACCAACAACGGGCCCCTTGTGAACACGCTTGAATTAAAGTTAAAGCAATACCTGGGCGTTAGTCATATGCTGTTTGTTACAAACGGTACAATAGCTTTACAGCTGGCCATCAAAGCACTTAACTTAAGCGGAGAAATTATCACAACGCCATTTTCATTTGTTGCTACTACAAGCACTATTGTATGGCAGGGTTGCGAACCTGTATTTGTGGATATTGACCCTGAGACACTGAATATTGATCCGGCTAAAATAGAAGCTGCTATCACACCCAACACATCGGCTATACTGGCAACACACGTATTCGGTAACCCATGCGATATAACAGCCATACAAGCTATTGCTGATAAACATAACCTTAAGGTGATCTATGATGCCGCACATTGCTTCGGTACTTTTTATAAAAACCGCTCCGTATTTGAATATGGCGATATCAGTGTAACCAGCTTTCACTCAACCAAATTATATCACACTATCGAAGGCGGCGCTGTATTTACCCAGGATCCGGAGTTATTAAAAACCATGGCATTGATGCGCAACTTCGGATATTCGGGTGTTGACACTTTTTCTGAAGAAGGTATCAATGCAAAAAACAGCGAGTTTCATGCTGCAATGGGTTTATGCAATCTGCGCCATGTTGACGAGATACTTAAAAAAAGAAAGTATTTGTATGAGCAATATCTGCAGCGCCTGGAAAACCTGGATGTTCAGTTTCAAAAACTTGAAAACGAACAGGATTACAATTATGCATATTTCCCCATCGTTTTTCAAACAGAGGCCCTCATGCATCAAAGCAAAGCAAAATTAGAGTTAGCACAGATTTACTGCAGAAGGTATTTTTATCCCTCGCTGTCATCATTACCATACGTAAAAAGCCAACCAATGCCTGTTTGCGATTCCATAGCCTCACGGGTGGTTTGTCTTCCTTTATATCATACACTATCACTGTCAGATCTCGACCTTATTTGCAGGTTATTACTCCGTGCACAAAACTTCGACAACAACTTTAAACCGAAACATTTTGGCACACTGGTGACCGATAAAATTGAATCTGAGATAAATGTAAGGGCAGCGAATGTAAATGGAACGGTATGAATGATGAAGAAATAATGGTAAGTGTTCTCTGTATTACTTACAACCATGAAAAATTCATTTCCGAGGCTATCCGAAGCTTCTTGATGCAGAAAACCAACTTTAAGTTTGAGATCATCATTGGCGACGATTGCTCGACAGATAAAACCCAGTCAATAATTAAATTTTACTCAGAAACCTATCCCGGCAGGATCAATCTTATAGCCTCCCCTACCAACTTAGGCACGCATAAAAATTTAATTAATTGTGTTACACAGTGTAGGGGCAGGTATATAGCTCTTTGCGAGGGCGACGACTACTGGATAAATGAATATAAACTGCAAAAGCAGGTTGATTTTTTAGAAAACAATGCCGACTTCGTTATTTGCTGCCATTACCACAAAGTGATAAACGTTAATAATAAAACACTTTACGTACATCCTAACCCAACACCGATAATACATACATATGCCGATTTGCTGGCGGGGAAACAGGAAGAAACAAAAACAGCAACGGTTGTTTATCGCAACATTCCCGAAACCCGTCAGCTGTTTGCTACCCCCTGGTTTTTTGAATGTTTTGCCGGCGATAAAATATTTAAGCTATGGGCCACCCAGCATACCGGCGGTAAAATTTATGTAATACCCGAGGTAATGAGCTGTTATCGCAATCATGAGGGCGGCGTGTGGAGCATGATCAACGCCAAGGCGCGCATGGAAATGGTTATAAGTGATTTCAATTTAATCATCAAAAATTTCACATACTCGGCGATCGCTAAAAAAAGACTTTTACTGCTTTATGTAAAACGCTATCTGCTTTTTGAATTACAAAACAAGCGGTTTCGTAAAGCGTACGAGACGGTAAAATACCTGCTATAACTGCCAGCGCATTTAACATTAACATGAACATACAAGCCGCCCCCTTTTCAAAACCCGTTCTGTTTTTCATTATTCCGTCGCTTAGAGGTGGGGGAGCAGAAAGGGTTATCATTTCGCTTGCTAATTATTTTAATAAAAACAACTTCCAGTCGGTACTTATTTCTTTAAACAATGATGTTCCAGCATATGAAATTGATGATGATGTTAAGGTATTTTACCTTACTGACCGTCAAAAAAATTGGTTTGTTTACAGATTGTATCATATTGCCGAAACTTTTTTTAAACTTATCAAGTTGTTGCGGGCTCAAAAACCGGTGTGCGCTTTATCATTTATCACATCCGCCAATGTTTGGACTGGTATTACCTGTTGGTTTACCCGGGTGCCTTACATTGTTTCAGAGCGCACTTCGCCCGATAGAAGCGTTATCAGGTTTAATTACTTGCGTAAACAACTGGCTTTAAACTTATATAAAAGAGCGGACGCAGTTGTAGTAAGTGCTAAGGGAGTTGAGGACTGTCTGCTTAACGACAAAGACTTTAAAGTGCTCACAAATATCGAGCGCATAACAAATGCCGTAACCATTTTCCCATCACCGTCAGAGAAGAAGGTTCACCATCGGAGGTTTATTCTGGGGGTTGGCCGTTTGGCCTACGTAAAAGGCTTTGATATCCTTATTGAAGCCTATGCAAAATCAGGCCTTTCCAACGTCGATCTGATTATCGTTGGCGATGGTGAAGAACGCGCTAACCTCGTTTGCCAGATCTTTAATCTGGGGTTAAGAGAACGGGTATTGCTGCCTGGCAGCAAAAACAATCTTCAGGATTATTACAACCAGGCCGATATGTTTGTCTTACCATCGCGCAACGAGGGATATCCTAACGCTTTAGTTGAGGCTATGAGCTTTGGATGCCCTTCCATAGCAGTGGATTGCAATTTTGGACCTTCGGAGATCATCAACAACGGCCAAAATGGAATACTGGTAAAAAGAGGATCAATAATTGATTTAGCCGATGCAATGCACCGTTTGGCCGGCGATGAGGTTTTAAAAACAACTCTTGGAAATCAGGCCCGTGTCATATCTCAAACCAACCATCCCGATAAGATACTGGGAGAATGGGAAACGTTAATCAAAAAGCACGTCACTGCAAGTACAACAGCGGCACAACTAACAAACAGCCAACCAGCTTTATAAAACTATCAAACTGTTAATATGCTACAGTACTTAATTCGTTTGGATGATTTATGCCCGACAAATAATCTCCAAAAATGGGAGCGTTTTTTCACTCTGTTTGACAGGTATGGCATAAAACCCATAATAGCCGTTATCCCGGCAAATAAAGACCCCAAACTAAAAGCCTGCGGTAATTTCAATCCTTACTACTGGCAGTTGGTGCGCGAACTTCAAAATAAAAATTATGTGATGGGCATGCACGGTTTTGATCATTATTACATAAATCACAACTCCGGCTTACTGAAGATGAATAACAGGTCGGAATTTGCAGGCTTACCATTGCAAACACAGAAAGAAAAAATAAGAAAAGCGGCCGAAATATTCAAACGTGAAAATATCAACCCCACTGTTTTTATTGCTCCTGCACATACCTTTGACCGCAATACACTGCTTGCTTTACACGAATATACCAACATTAAAATAATAAGCGACGGCCTGCTCAAGTCACCTTATGTAAGATTTGGTTTTAATTGGGTACCTGTTCAATTATCAGAAGTTGAGCAAAAAACAAAATACACCTGGACATTCAATTATCATCCCGAAACCTGTTCTGACAAAACGTTTGCTGAGCTTGAAATTTTCTTAGAAAAAAACCATCACCTTTTTGTTTCATTGGATGACCTCGATTTTTCAAATTATACCTGGGCAGATGCCTTTGCCGAAAAATATTGCATTTATAAACGATTAGCCCGTGATTACGCTCAAAAAGCAATCGCTTTTTTGGAACGGGTCCCTGCCGGAAACTAACACTATTTAAACCTGATATGAAAATTTCCTTTGCGCCACCTTACATTGACCAGTCTGTTATAAACGAGGTTATGGACACGCTTAACTCCGGCTGGATAACCACCGGGCCCAAAGTAGCCGCACTTGAACAGCAAATGAAACAGCTTACAGCTTCGGATTCGGCTGTTTGCGTAAACTCCTGGACGTCAGGAGCTATCCTAATGCTAAAATGGTTCGGCATAAAGGAAGGCGATGAAGTTATCATACCAGCATACACCTATTGTGCTACCGCCTTAAGTGTACTGCATTGCGGGGCTACGCCGGTGATAGTTGATGTTGATGACGATTGCTGCATCTCCACAGAAGCTGTGATCAAAGCAATAACCCCAAAAACAAAAGCAATTATTGCTGTTGACATAGCCGGCTGGCCATGCAACTACGAAGAATTAAAGGCGATTATCAATAAACCGGAAATTAAAAAATTATTCGTTGCTGAAAGCCCTAAGCAAAAGATTTTAGGCAGGATCCTCTTAATTGCCGACGCAGCGCACTCAATCGGTGCAACCATAAATGAATTGCCGGCAGCAAAGTATAGTGACGTATCGATATTTTCTTTCCACGCGGTAAAAAACATCACTACAGCCGAAGGAGGTTGTATCTGCATCAATTTGCCTGCCTGCTTTAATCCGGCCGAGGAACACCGGTATTTAAAACTATATACTCTTAACGGCCAAACCAAAGATGCCTTTACCAAAAGTAATGGCGGCGGCTGGAAATACGATATCCTGTTTATGGGCCTCAAAATCAACATGCCCGACATTTGTGCAGCAATAGGCCTCGGCCAACTCAGAAATTATGAGGCCAGGTTGCTGCCTATGCGCAAGCATGTTGCATCAATATATTGTAACAGGTTTAAATCAATGGACTGGTTTGTTGAACCGCCACTAAAAAACGAGCAAAGGGAATCATCCTATCACTTGTTTGCCCTGCGCATCAAAGGTATATCAGAGGCACAGCGTGACCAGATAATTGAAAGCATTATGGCTGAAGGGATCATGGCCAATGTACATTTTACCCCACTGCCAATGCTTACTCTTTTTAAAGATCTGGGTTATAAGATCGCTCAGTATCCATCAGCTTATGCCCTTTATGCAAATGAAATCTCATTGCCCATTTATCCTCAACTTACCGGTGAGCAGATTGATTTTATAGTTACTACGGTAATAAACTCCGTTAACTCTGTGCTGGAAGAATGTAAAGAACTTGCAAAAGTTGAATTATAAAATAGAGTTATGATTAAACGGCTTTTTGATGTTGGCATATCACTTATAGCACTGATAATGTTGCTGCCATTGTTTATTTTAATTGCTATAGCTATTAAAATAAATTCGAGGGGAAGCGCATTTTATAAACAAACAAGGGTTGGGAAAGATAGAAATGAGTTTGAACTGTTCAAATTCCGGACCATGTACATAAACTCGGACAAGGCTGGATTACTAACCATAGGCAGTAAAGATTACCGGATCACCAGTGTTGGTTACTGGCTCAGGAAATATAAACTTGATGAACTGCCGCAATTACTAAACGTGTTAAAAGGTGACATGAGCTTTGTTGGCCCGCGCCCCGAAGTACGGAAATATGTAAACCTGTATACACCTGCTCAACTAAGGGTATTAAGTGTTAAACCGGGAGTAACAGATTGGGCATCTATCAAATATTTTAATGAAAATGATATCCTGGCCAGCAGCGATGATCCTGAAGATATGTATATCAAGGTGATAGTTCCGTCAAAGATCAGCAAGAACCTCGAATACATTGACAACCAGGATCTCTTCATGGATCTGAAAATTATATTTTCTACAATAAAACGAATTTTTCAATAGCACCACTTTATTATGCTGCTTAAAAAGTGCCTCTTTTACGGATTAATGCTCTTCTATCTGTACACACTTGCTTTTAACATTTTCATGACAGATACTTTGAGGATTCCTGCGCCTGTAATTTTTTGCATGCTGCTATTCTTTGTGCAAAAGCCTTTGCTTGATTTTGGCTATTACAACGAGTTAATAATTTTTTTAATCGGCGTTTTTTTATACCAGGTAGTAGGGATGAGCAATTATATTACCTTTTTTGCCATACTCCTTACTATAATACCATGCTCATTATACTTTAATTATTTTGTAGGTGCAAATAAATCGCGCTATTACGCTTCAATACTAATGTTCTTCTTTTTGCTCATGTGCTCTATGATCATTATGGTACTTGATCACAGCATGGCAGGCACCATTGACCCGATCAGGAGCATGTTATTGGGCGAACCGGTTAAACAAAGTCCAGCAGGCCTGGCAGTAACGCAATTCAACTTCGGGTACCAGGTTGTAGCAATTACCACCTTTGCCTTTATTGCATCATGCACTACCGGGCAATATCTTATAGTAAGGGTTTTGGTTTTAGCGGCCTGCATTGTTTGCATTTACCTTGGCATGAACAGGTCGGCATTTATAAGCTTTGGGGCCGGGGTAACGCTCTTCCTGTTTGTTTACTATCGCTATAGAGCCGTTTTCCTGGTTGCAGCTACAGTGATCATATGTTTTGGGTTATACACTTATGTGTTAAAAGATAACACTGACGACAAAAACAACATTTTATCCAAAAACCAGGCTAAAGAAGCCAACGATTTTAACCGGGCCGATATGGCTGCCGAAAACCTTAAAATATTTGCTGATTACCCTTTCGGGCTTATATTTTATGGCAAAACCTGGGACGAGGTAACCTATCGAAACCCCTTGTTCACATTCGGCTTATCATCGCACAATGCCTACCTGATGTTTATAACCGTGCTTGGCCCGTTTTTAGGATTAGGGTTATTATGGGCCATATATTACAAGACCGTTCGCCTGTTTTGGCAAACTATAAAAAACGTAAAACATAAAGGAAGCGCTATTTATGTAGCTATATTTTTCACTTTTATAGCAGTTTCATTAAACGCGTTGTCACATAACGGGTGGCTAATGAGCGTGGACGGCCCTACTATATTTATTTATTTCGCTGTATTACATTACAACAGGTTAAAAGACCCGGTAAAACAAACCGAACCAATGCAGGAAGAATTAGCTGTCGCTTAAAACTTGATCCCAATTTTTATTTATAATGAGAAAGAAGATTTTCCTTGTTCTTGGTTCGCTTGGTACAGGTGGTTCTGAGCGTGTTTACTGGCTGCTATCGCAATATTTCAACAAGCCCGATTATGAGGTAGTTGTAGTATTGCTTAATGGAGACGAGTGCAGTTTCTCAACAGAAATAGCAGGTATCAGATTTTTAAACCTGAAAACAATAAAGGCTTCACGCTCATTTTTTAAACTTCGTAAACTGCTGAAAGATGAAAAACCATACGCGGTTTTTTCAACTACCGATCATATTAATATCCTGGTAGCCTTTGTTTCCATGTTTGTTAAAGTGCCTAATTTAATAGCCAGGGCATCTAACAATCCGCAGCAAATGGCGCAGTTTTATGGATTTAAATCCCGCTTTTACAATTATTTTTCAAGGTTTTTGTTTGTACGCTTTAACTCAATTGTTTGCCAGTCGGAAGAAATGAAACAATCCATAGCCCGACTTTATAATATCAACCTAAACAAGCTTATTGTTATTCATAACCCGGTTATTATAACAAGTGTAATAAAACCTCAAAACCAAATTTCGGGACTAAAGAGGCTTATTGCAGTTAACCGGCTCATCAAAGAGAAAGGATTATTTCGCTTGCTTGACGTTATGAAAGCACTGCCTCAAAACTATGTTCTAACTATAGCCGGCAAGGGCCCGCTGATGGATACCTTAAAAGCAGAGGTACAAAATATCGGCCTCAACGAACGCGTGAAGTTCATCGGCGAAATTAAAAATGTTGCCGATGTTATTTCTAAGCATGACTTACTGGTTTTAAGCTCATTTACCGAAGGCTTCCCTAATGTAGTGCTCGAAGCATTGTCGGTAGGCGTTCCGGTGGTTACATTCAGAGTTGGCGGGGTTAACGAATTGATAAGAGAAGGCTTTAACGGTTTTATAGCCGAGCAAAATGATCTGTGCACACTACGCCATCAAATTATCAGGGCATGCAATCAAACCTGGCAGCATCCTAATATCAAAGCCGATATCGTTGATCGCTTTAGTCTCGAGAAAATAGGCATGGAATATGAAACCCTGCTTGCTAATTAAACAAAACTATTAACCCCTCAGCGTTTTTTTATGTGCGGCATTTATGGATCAACAGTGAGATATGACGATAACATCATATTTCAAAAACTGGCAAGGGCCGATTTCAGGGGTCCCGATTATTCTGGCTTTGAACACAATGGTCCGGTTACCTTAGGCCATAACCGTTTGGCTATTGTTGATCTGGATCACCGGTCAGATCAGCCCTTAACTTACAATCACCTTAAAGTTGTATTTAATGGCGAAATCTACAATTATAAAACCTTAAAGGTAAAGCTCACAGCCCTGGGTTACAGATTCCTAACCGATTCGGATACAGAAGTTATTACAGCCGCCTTTCTTGAATACGGCGAAAATTGTGTCAACCATTTCAACGGTATGTTTGCCTTTGTAATTTTTGACACCCGCACGCTCCAGCTTTTTGGCGCCCGCGACAGGCTTGGCAAAAAGCCATTTTACTATACCCAAAATGGTTTAGATTTTGAATTTGCCAGCCAGCCATCGCAAATATGTATAGGCCGGAATGTAACTATCAATGAACAGGCTATTAACGAATATTTTGTATGGGGATACGTTCCCGAACCCAAATCGGCCTGGAACGAAATCCAGAAACTTGAGGCCGGACATTCATTTTGTTTTGATTGCAACACCGGCAGTTTCAGAACAAGAAAATACTGGGAACTGGATTTAAACCATGCCGAACGCTATGAAGGAGCATACCAACAAGCACAGGCCGATTTAACCCGGCTGATTACTAACGCTGTTGATATACGCATGCATGCCGACGTGCCCCTTGGGGTATATCTTTCAGGTGGTATCGACTCCTCACTTGTTGCGGCCATAGCTTCAAAAAACTATAATAATGTAAAAACCTTTTGCATAAAATTCAGAGAAAAAGGTTTTGACGAAAGCGTTTTTGCACAAAAAATTGCCGATCATTTAAAAACAGATCATCATACAATTGAATGTAATAAAGAGGAAGGCCTTGAACTAATTGAGAGTTTCGGCCGCTATTATGATGAGCCTTTTGCCGATTCAAGTGCCATCCCATCCCTGCTGTTAAGTAAACACACCAAAAAACACGTTACCGTGGTTTTAAGCGGTGATGGCGGCGATGAAAGCTTTTTAGGATATAGCCGTTACAAATGGTTTAATATGGTTAACCAGCTGTTTAAATGCCCGCTGGCGCTGCGTAAAAAAATAGCCGACATAATTAGCATTTCCCCTAACTATCGTCACAAGCTAATTGCAATGGGGATCTGCAATCCGGAGGTTAAATCACTTTACGGGCTTATGCTGGGCGGCCTGGAATACTCCTGGCTCGAAAATCCTAACATTGGCCTGCAGGTTCCGTTCATGGATATCTGGTCATCAAAATCAACAAGTATGCTTCAAAAGCTATCGGCATTTGATACCAAGACCTATTTAAACGGTGATATAAATACTAAGGTGGACAGGGGCACAATGGCATTTTCCTTAGAAGCAAGGGCACCGCTTATGGATCACCGGGTAGTTGATTTTGCTCAAAACCTGCCCGACAGCTATAAATTTAAATATGGCATTCAAAAAAGGATTTTAAAAGATATATTATACCAATACGCCCCGGCGCAATTGTTTGACAGGCCGAAAGCGGGCTTCACGATGCCACTCGGGCATTGGTTCAAAAACGAACTGAGAGATCATGTAATGGACCACCTTTCAATCAGCGAACTAAAGAACATTCCCGGTATTAATGTACAAAAATCATTTGCAATGATAAACGACCACATGAGCGGCAAATGGAACAGAACAACGCAGATCTGGAAACTGCTTGTATTTACACAATGGTTAAAAAATCAGCATTCAAAACCAATTTCAACATACCAGGTAGCTTAAACATTCAAAACCTTATGATCCAGATTAACAACAGGGCTATGCGTATAGTACCCTACACCGTTGTATGGTTTGCCGCCAAACCCAATTTATGGGGTTGCCTGTTAAAATACTATAAACAAAGTAAAAGCAGCGAAGCTGTTCCGGGATATCGCAAAGAGGATTTTTTCACCAAAATAATTGATATAAACGCGCCTGTACCTGCTATTGAAGCCAAGTTTGATAAAAATACATCATACGAAATACGCAGGGCCATTAAAGATGGCGTATCAACCGTAATGGGTACCGGCATTAAACAATTTATTGATTTTTACAATGCATTTGCAGCTACCAAAGGCCTGAAAAAAATCAACAAAGAATTTTATAAATACAAGCCGCACCTCTTTATCACCAAGGCGGTTTATCAGGACCAGGATATTGTTATGCACGCTTACATTCGCGACCATTCATCGCAAAGGGTAAGGCTCTTACATTCGGCTTCGCTGTTCAGAAATGAAAACGACAGCCAGTTAAGGGCTGTTATCGGCAGGGCAAACCGTTTACTGCATTTTGAAGATATCCGTTTTTTTAAACAACTGGGCTTCAAAATATATGACCTTGGAGGCTATGCTTACAACACCTCAGATACCGAACTTTTAAAGATCAACAAATTCAAAGATAGTTTTGGTGGAAGCCTGCTGCAAGAAACCGACTACGTACCTATATCACTCGCGTTCCTGTCATTTTTAAAAAAAATGTTTCGATTATGAAAGACCTTATCTCCACATTCACTTCAATTATTCACAAACTGTTTAGTTATGATAAATGGAATATAGGTTATATATCACAATCTCCCGAAAATCTTATCCATACTCAGCAGTTAAACGGAAAAATCAATTGGTTATCAGAAGATAAAGTGGATTATACAGCCGATCCCTTTACCGCAAATATCAATGGCCGTTTACATCTCTATTATGAAGAGCTTAATTTCTGGAAGGGAAAAGGCGAGATCATGATGACAGATAACATGCATTTCAAAAACAAGAAAAAAGTAAATGGTATCATGGAAGATGAAATACACCTCTCCTATCCTCACATGTTCACTGACAGTAACCGGCTATACTGTATTCCGGAAACAGGCAGGGCTAAACAGGTGGCACTCTATCAAATTGATATGAATAACCCGTATAAGTTTGAAAAGATCAGGGTATTGCTGGAAGGCCAGGCATTTGTTGACAGTTCCATTATCCATTATAACAACAAATATTGGCTCTTTACAAGTGTTTCGGGTGAACACGGCGTACTGTACTTATTTTATGCCGACACACTCGACGCTCCATTTAAGGCACATAAACAAAACCCGATAAATGTGGCGTCAAACGTGAGCCGATCGGCAGGCAGGTTATTTGTAGTTGGGCAAAAACTTTATATGCCCAGCCAAAATCCGAAAAGGTGTTATGGCGGCTCGGTAATGATCAATGAAATTACCACTATAACCGAAACAGATTTTCAATACCATACCGCTTTTGAACTACTTCCCCAGGCACCTTATGACGAAGGATTGCATACTATAAATTTTGAAGATGGATTATTGATTGTTGACGGAAAACGCAAAGTATTGAGTGCAATGGGACCATTTAAAAAAGTGATCAGAAAGCTGAAGAGCCTTAATAATCCTAACTAGTGCCCAAGATGAAGCCTAAATTACTTTTCGTTTCAATTACCAACAAGGCAAACGGAGCCGAAAACATATTGTTACAGGCTGCCCGTGCAAGTAACGCTTCTCTGCTATTTTTAAAGAAAGTTGAAAGCGGCGGGTTAAATATTCCCAGCGATCAACAAGTTGAATATGTGAGCAACGGAAGCATATTAAGTGGCTTTTCCAAGTTAATAAAAAGCTTAAGCCCTTACCGCACAGATCATATTATTTTCAGTACGCATCCTTACTTAAATGCTTTCCTGGGGTTTTTAAAACGCATTGGATATTTAAAATCAAAACTCATAGTAAGGGAGTGCTCGTCTGTTTTAACCCGGTACAGCGGTCTAAAAAAATTGAGCTACCAGATAGCATATCGGCTTGGCTACCCCGGGGCAAATTTGGTTGTATGCCAAACAAGCAGCATGTGGGATAGCTTTATACAGCATCTCCCATACATCGACAAGCGAAGGGTTATCATTCAGAAAAACCCGATCGACATTGAACAAAACCTGATAAAGGCCGAAGAAGCACTGCCCGCTGCCGATGCCGCTGTTGAATTTATTTGCGCAGCCGGGCGACTGATTCCTGAAAAGGGTTTTGATATACTAATTATGGCTTTTGATGAAATTAAAGCATCCCGACCCAATTTGCAGCTACTGATATTTGGCGAAGGCCCGGAGCGAGCCTCGCTTCAGAAATTGATCCGTGAATTAAAATTGGAGGGCCGTGTAGTATTAAAAGGGTGGATCGCAAACCCAATGCCTTATTTTAAGCATGCAAAAGCCTGCGTTATATCATCAATAAAAGAAGGTTTTCCGAACGTATTGTTGCAAATGATGATCCTGAACCCAGTTGTAATCTGCACCAATTGCGCGGGAGGTATCGATGAGATTCCGGGCATTTACCTGGCTGAAGCCGATAATGTAAACTCATTAACAACAGTGGTAAACACCGCCCTCAACACTAATGGCAATCATAAAGACCTTATAATGCAATACGTAGAAGACCGCACCCCCGAAATATTCATCAAGTCGATACTGAATGCACTGGTATAACGGCCCCTGACTTATACATAGTAGCGCAACAACTTTAACCAACTAAAATAAAAATTTTATGAAAACAATTATTAAATCCACCCGAAATGTTGTGTTGCCTATAATAACAATTGTAGCCATGCTAACTGCTATTAACGGCTGTAAAAAAGCTGACCAGCCAACACCAACACCAACCCCGCCTACAACTACTCCTCCTGTTACAACACCGCAGGACGAATCTATCAAATCGATAAGCTTGATAGGATTGAGAAGTGATAGCGGCTTTTGTTACAAAATTGGCTATGATTTACCTGAAATTGGGGACTCGAACACCTCTCCAACTGTTTCAAAGCTCAGGCTGTTTGAAAACGGCGTTGAACTGGGACCGGCCCACTCTACCCACCATGATATCCGCAGTTTTGGACTCGGACAATTTAGCCATTGGGGCAACACATTGTATTTCTCAACGTCGGACAATAGTAATCCACTTACAAACGGGAGAAAATACACTTATACCATGAAGTAAGAATTATCAAATCACACCCAAACGCGCGCAATTTGATAAATTCCTTACTCAAAAGTATTCTGCAACAAGTACATCTACCTGCCTTTTTCGTTACCATTCCTGATTCTTTGATACAGGCATTTACCATTAGTTAAGCGTTCGCGCTTGTAATCAACCAATAATCAACGCCTTCTCTGAGGCTTTCATTTAAACCTAATTTCACTTATTTATGAAAATTTTAATTACCGGCACTGCGGGATTTATCGGCTATCATTTAACCCAAAAATTACTTAAACGCGGCGACACCGTTGTAGGCATTGATAATATTAATGATTACTACGATGTAAAGCTAAAGCACGATCGATTGCTGAATGCCGGCATAAAAGTATCAGGAATGGTTTACAACAAACCTGTTTGCAGTACAAAACATCCAAATTATACGTTTATAAAACTGGATATAACGGATAAGGAAAATCTGCAGCAGCAGTTCCAAAATTATCAGTTTGATGCCGTTTGTAACCTGGCCGCCCAGGCAGGCGTACGCTACAGTCTTACTAATCCCGACGTTTATATTGACACAAACGTAAAAGGATTTTTAAACATCCTGGAATGCTGCAGGCATTTCAAGATTAATCACCTTGTTTACGCCAGTTCATCAAGCGTTTACGGTTTAAACAAAAAAATGCCCTTCAGCGAGCATAATATTGCCGATCATCCGGTTTCATTATACGCTGCATCAAAAAAAGCCAATGAAATGATGGCCCACACCTACAGCCATCTATTTAACCTGCGCACTACAGGGTTACGTTTTTTTACAGTTTACGGGCCATGGGGCCGGCCGGATATGGCTTTATTTATTTTTACCAAGGCAATTCTGGAAGGCAGGCCTATTGAAGTTTTTAACAACGGTAATATGCTTCGCGATTTTACCTACGTAGATGACATTGTTGAAGGCATTACGCATGTTATTGATCAGCCGGCTGAACCTAATTATCTGTGGAATGCCAAAGATCCCGATCCGGCCACATCATCTGCACCTTTCAGGGTGTTTAACATTGGCAGAGGAGCACCAGTTAACCTGCTTGATTTTGTAAGCGAAATTGAAGCACAGGTGAATAAAAAAGCAATCAAGACACTAATGCCAATGCAGGATGGTGACGTTGCCGAAACCTGTGCCGATGTTTCAAATTTAGATGACATGCTGAACTACAAGCCCCAGGTCTCTGTTCATACTGGGGTTGAACGATTTATTGCATGGTATAAAAAATACTACCATATTAAAAGCACCGAGTCCGAGCCGGTTCTTGTTCACTAAAGTACCGCTCCCGATAATCGTGTATTATCTTTTGAATGGCATTACGTCTGCAATAAATCCTCACTTATAACCTATTGCTTATTATACCATTATGACAAGCAAAAAAGTGCTGATCGCCTGCGATTCGGCCAAATCGTTGATTGATTTTAGAGGTAAATTAGTTGAACTGATGCGCAAAGAGCATACCGTTTATGCTTTTATCCCTGCAATACCGTCCGAGCAACGCGCAAAACTGGCATTGTTAAACATCGTTTTATTTGAAAACAATCTAAACGGCAGTAATGTATCGATCCTATCTGATCTGAAGTATGTATTGAAACTTTACCGGGTCATTAAACAGCTAAAGCCGGATGTTTTTTTTCCATACACCCTTAAACCGGTTATATATGGAACACTTGCAGCCAAACTGGGTGGCGTGCGGAAAATAACGCCGATGCTTTCGGGCCTTGGTTATAATTTTGTTAGCGGTAACACATCTTTAACAAGCAAAATTACCCGCTTTCTACTTAGGTTCAGCCTTAAAAACAGACAGGGGTTGTCTGTCATATTTCAAAATAAAGATGATGTACAAACGCTGCTTGATTCTAAAATAATATCGGCAAAGCATCAAACTGCAGTGGTCAACGGATCGGGAGTTGATTTGAGCTACTATGCCCCTACCCAGCCGGATATTAATAACATAAGCTTTATCATGGTATCCAGGCTAATCAACGCCAAAGGGATCCGCGAATATTTTGAAGCGGCGCAAATTGTATTCCTAAAGCACCCACACGTAACTTTCAAACTAATCGGATCTTATGATGATAATGTCGACGCCATTCACCCCGATTTATTTTCGGAGATAAAGCACCGGAGTGTAATTAATTACCTGGGCGCCGTGGATGATGTAAGACCATATATAAGCAGTTCATCTGTTGTGGTACTACCTTCATACTATCGGGAAGGAATTCCACGGTGTTTGCTTGAAGCCATGGCTATGGCGCGTGCCATTATAACCTGCGATTCCGTTGGTTGCAGGGAAACTGTTGAAACATCACCCAATAGCAATGGATTTTTAATACCTGTAAAAAACACAGCCGAACTTGTGCACAAAATGGAGTATTTTATAACCAACAAGGAAGCTATCAGCAGTTTCGGGCTTAACGGGCTGGCCTTGGCAAAGGAAAAATTTGATGTGCATAAAGTAAATGCTATGATGATGCAGATAATGGACCTAAACTAATTAGCCGAAAATCAACAATACAAATTCATGAGAAATAGACTTAACTACGGAGACAGGCACTTTGAAGATTTCCGCGTTGCGATGCGTGATTACGGATGGGTTATTTTTGAGAATGCATTAGACAGCGATTTTGTTGCAGTTATAAATGAGGATTTAAAGGAAGCGTACGTAAAACGACGAGCCATTCAGGAAAAAAATGGGATAAGCTCTAATATGGTCGGCACACTTCACCACCTTGTTGAAAAGGACAATTTCAGCTTGCCGTTTATTGAAAAAATGTATTGCGCCGATGAGATAGCTTATTTTTTGAGTGGTAATTATATACTGAATGGCTTTAATGCTGTAATACACACCCAGCAGCAACATCCTTATGTAAGTAATATGCACCGTGATGTGCGCACATTTTTAGGCGATACAAAATTATTAGTGCAAATGATAGTTACCCTGGATGACTTTACCGAAGAAAACGGTGCTACCTATTTCCTGTCGGGCTCACATAAAACGGACATTAAACCTAACGAAACTTATTTCTACGAAACCGCCGACAGGGCTGTAACACCAAAAGGAAGTATCATCCTTTTCGACTCCAACATATGGCATGCTGCTGGCGAAAATAAAACAATTAAGCAACGCCGGGCATTAACGCTGGGATTCACCCGCCCTTTTATTAAACCACAAATGGACTATCCAAGGGTATTAGGCTACGACTTTATTGATAAGCTTAGTGCTGATCAGCGGCAGGTATTGGGTTATAATTCACGTATCCCAGAAAGCCTGGAAGAATATTATCAGCCCATTCATTTAAGAATGTATAAAAGTGACCAGGGTTAACAACTTTATTTTTCACACTCAATTTACAGTCATGCAAAAAAATAAAGCCGCGTTAAAACCCATAGGCGGGTATTTGGAGCTGGAACTGCCCAAAGGGAATGAATACTATCCCGATCTGGTTCGGTTAAACACAGGACGCAACGCGTTAGAGTACATATTGATACAAAAAAAATACCATAAAATTTATATTCCTTATTTCACCTGCGATGTGCTGCTTGAGCCTATTTTACGAACAGGTATTCAATACCAGTTTTATCATGTCGACCGGCAGTTAGATCCCATCGTTGATTTTGAGATTGAGCCTGACGCCTGTTTTTTATATACCAATTACTTTGGCATAAAACAAACAAAAGCATCAGAGCTTAGCGGCAAAATCAAAAATCTTATAATTGATAATTCGCAAGCCTTTTTTTCAGAGCCCCTTGCCGGCATTGATACATTTTATTCGTGCCGCAAGTTTTTTGGCGTTCCGGACGGCGCATACTTAAGCATTAAAAGAAAACTCACTAAAAAGTTGCCCATAGATAGTTCGGTAAACCGGTTTTCGCACCTCATAAAAAGTATTGACGCAGGTATAGAAGCCGGGTATTCTGACTATATAAACAACAGCAAGGATCTGGAAAACAACGAGATCAGGTCTATGTCGTTATTAACCCAAAAGATGCTTTCAAGCATCAATTACAATGAATGTGTATTTACGAGGCAGCGAAACTTTAATTTTCTGCACAAGCACCTTGCCGAATTTAACCTGCTCAAGTTTAACGCCGCTGATGAGCACACAGTACCATTGGTTTATCCTTTTTTAACAAACGACCGGCACCTAAAGGTTCATTTGATACAGAAAAAAATATATGTTGCCACCTACTGGCCTAATGTATTTAAATGGACTAAGAAAAACACCAACGAAAATTACCTGGCCCGGTGCTTAGTGCCATTACCAATCGATCAACGGTATGACCTTCAGGATATGTTTTATATGTTAAATACCCTAAGACTTTTTTTATGACCATTTCAGTTTACATACGCCCCCTTGTAATAGAAGATGCGTCCGTATCTTACGCATGGCGTAACGACCCATTGATATGGGTATATACAGGCTACAAACCTACTCATTATATTAGTTCGGAAATAGAAACAGCCTGGTTACGTGAAAAGCTGGCCAAGCCCGATCAGCTTAGATTTGCAATTTGTGTTAAAGAACTTAATACCTATATAGGAAATATCCAACTGCTTGATATTACTAATCATGACGCAGAATTACACCTGTTTATTGGTAACAAACTTTACTGGGGTAAAGGAATTGGTTACCAGGCAACAGTACAGATGATACGATATGGTTTTTTAATAAAGGAACTGGATGAGATTTATTTAAAGGTACACCCTGCAAATATCGCGGCAATAACTGTTTATGAAAAGGCAGGGTTTGAAATTACAGGTAAGGTAAATGATCTGATTACAATGAGTATTACCAAAAGTAAGTTTGTTTGCCTTCAAAATCAACAGTCATAATTTACCATCTCCTAAACTTTAATTCAATGATTAAGATCTTTACCCTGCTCAATAAAGAGGAATGGATTTCTTACGTCGGTAATTCGGCCGAACATGATTTTTATCATACATGGCATTATCACTCCCTTGAAACAGCCGGAGATCCTGTTCTATTTATTTATGAGGAGTCAGATACCTATATCGGCTTCCCCCTGCTGCAGCGAAAAATTCCGGGTTCTGACTACAACGACCTAACCTGTGTATATGGTTTTTCGGGCCCGTTTTCAAACAAAAAGATTGATGAGATAGATGAGGAGCTGTTGGAAAATTTTAAAGGCGCTTTCAATAATTTCCTTATAAAGGAAAAGTATGTGTCTGTTTTTGTAAGACTTCATCCTTTTTATAAGCAGCAAAAATTATTGGAGAAATTTGGAGGTGTTCACGAAAACGGAAAAACGGTAGTACTTGACCTTTCAGTGCCTATTGATGAACAGCGCAAAAAATACAGGCAATCAACCATGGATGCTATTAAGCACGCATGGAAAAGGGGGTTTAAAGTAAAGGATGAAACCAATGCTGACGGCTTAAACACCTTTGTCGAAATTTATACCGAAAACATGAAACGCGTTGGCGCCAGTAGCTACTACCTGTTTAATGAAAAATACTTTTCAGAAATATTAAACACATCTGAATATGAAGCCCGTTTGCTAACTGTTTACTATAACGACATTGCAATTGCAAGCACTATAATAACCTTTACAAATGGTATTATTCAAGCCCATTTAGTAGGTGCCCGGGCAGAATATTTACACCATAGCCCAACCAAATTTCTGGCCGATTGTATAACGCAGATAGGCAGGGAAAAGGGAATGAAATATTACAACCTGGGCGGTGGCCTTGGATTTAAGAACGACAAGCTCTTTGACTGGAAATGTGCCTTCTCCGACCTCCATCTTGACTTTAAAACATGGAGATATATTGCCAATCCCGAAATATACCAAAAGCTTTTGCAGGATAAGGGCATTGAAGAAAACGCCGAAGTAGACTTTTTTCCACTATACAGATACGCTTAAGATAATACCTAAATAAACCAGTTATGATATACCTCAAAAATTTGTTATTCCAGGATAAGTTTCATTCAAGATGGCTAATCCTGGTAATTGACCTGATGGTAGTTTTGTTATCATTATGGACATCACTATACTTTAAAAACCGGCTTCAGTTTGATCCCATCAGTCTTTATTATATGCTCTTTTATTGCAGCAATGCGGTGCTGGTTTTTATGATAATGAAAATACATACATGTATTATCAGGTATTCCAACACACGCGATATGATGCGGATTTTAATAACCGTACTGGCAAGTAATGTTACGTTTCTGCTGTTTTATCATGTGTTCTTCGCTTTCTATCTTAAAATAGATGTCACCGGATTGATGGATGTGCTGCTGATCAATTTCTTTATCACTTCGTCTATGCTTATGTGTATGCGTATTATAATCAAGGATGTTTTTAAATACATTGAGGCAACAAGTTATAAAGTTGAAAAAGAAAATGTACTGATCTACGGGTCCAACGAACCTTCCATACTAATTAAAAATGCCCTTGAAGCACAAAAAGGATTTATACTCAATGTTCAGGGCTTTATCGACACCGGGGTTGACAGAATATCAAAATGCATTGAGCAAAAGCAGGTTTATCCTATCAAATCAATTGATATGCTAAAAAAACGCTACGATATAAAGTCAATGCTGATAACATCCGAGGATATAAAAATCGATGGAAAAAGAAAGGCGGTTGAGAAATGCATTGAACTTGGCATAAAAGTAATTGTTGTGCCGTCATCAGACCAGTGGATCAATGGCAAGCCAAACCCAAATCAGTTTAAAGACTTAAAAATAGAAGACCTGTTGGAGCGAAAACCCATAAAAATCTGCAATGAACATATTTTGGATGACATTAAAGGTAAAAGGATTTTGATCACGGGTGCTGCTGGTTCAATAGGTTCTGAGCTGGTAAGGCAAGTGTTAATGTATAGTCCCGAATTTGTTGTATTATGTGACAGGGCCGAAACCCCGTTGCATGATATTCAAATGGAAATTGAAGACGGCTTGTACGGTAATCGCACCAGGATCTTTATTGCTGATATCCAAAATTCCGGTCGCATAAAAACACTATTTAATTTATACAGGCCTCAAATAGTATTTCATGCGGCAGCTTACAAGCACGTACCGATGATGGAAAATAATCCAACTGAAGCTATTTTAACAAACGTATGGGGCACAAAAATCCTGGCAGACATTTCAATAGAATTTAATGTCGAAAAATTTGTAATGATATCAACAGATAAAGCGGTGCGTCCAACAAACATCATGGGTGCCTCAAAACGGATAGCGGAAATGTATATCCAATCGTTAAATAACGTGTTATTTGAAGAGCATTTTTTTAACTCTGATCCGTCAAAAGGCAACCAAACCAGGTTTATAACAACCCGCTTTGGCAATGTCCTTGGGTCAAACGGCTCCGTGATCCCTCGCTTTAAAGCACAAATTGAAAAAGGCGGGCCCGTTACCGTTACCCATCCGGATATCACAAGGTACTTTATGACTATACCCGAAGCTGTACAACTGGTACTTGAAGCAGCCGTAATGGGCAATGGGGGCGAAATATTTTTGTTTGACATGGGCGAGCCTGTAAAAATTGCCGATTTGGCGGCGAATATGATAAAAATGGCTGGTCTTGTTCCGGGAAAAGATATCCAGATTGTTTATACCGGCTTGCGGCCTGGCGAAAAACTATACGAAGAGTTGTTAAATGCGGAAGAAGAGGTAATACCTACTTATAACAAAGACATCAAAATCTCCAAAAATATCCCGGTTAGTTATGCTAAGATCAATAATTTAATAAAGGACCTTTTGGAGCTCAACCTGCATAATGAAGTTGATTTGATGGTATCGAAAATGAAAACCATATTGCCCGATTACATCAGCAATAATTCTCAATATGAAAAGCTCGACATAAAATTGATTGACAAACAAATGGTGAACTAAGCTTTTTTTTAATTTATATGATTTATCTTATAGGTTTTCAATAATAATTTGCAGATTTAAGCAAATTAAAACCTAATATCCCATTCGCATTACGATGGGTAAAGCTGATGATTGTTATTTTTTAAAGAGGAAATCTAATGTCCTTTGATCCGAATTCTGATTTTTTTGAGATAGCGTTCAACGTGACGGAGCATACTGAAGCCATGCTGGCTTATTGGGATAAAAACCTGATTTGCCGCTATGCCAATAAAGCTACGGCCGATTGGTTTGGGATAACCCCGGAGCATATGATCAATAAATCACATCTTTCAGAAATTTTGGGAACATTATTTGAAGCGCAGCTTCCTTATATTAATGGTGTGTTAGGCGGTAAAATACAGGTTTTTGACCAGGTAATTCATTTGTATTCGGGCAAAGCTAAAAACGTGCGGGTAACTTATCATCCCAACTATGTTGAAGGTGAAATAAAGGGATTTTATGCACATATGGCAGACATTAGCCCGCTAAATAATAAATCCCACGATAATAATAAAACAGGAGTAGAAAAACTACCGGAGTTTGTAACTCAAAACGACCAGCTCCTTGAAAATGTTGCAAAAACACTAAATGAGAACCTGTTTATCGGATTTCCGAGTATCTCTGCACTTTCAAAAAAACATTTTGTATCTGAGTCAAAATTAAAAAGAGATTTTAAGCTGAGTTTCGGCAGAACGATTTTTTCCTATTACCGGTATCTGCAAATGGAAATTGCAGACAGATATATCAGGGAAAAGCGCTGCAATAAAAACCAAATGGCGGTGATGCTTAATTTTTCCAATCCGTCAAATTTTTCGGCATGTTATCATCGATATTTAGAAGAAAAATCATCCGATGGTGAGCTCATCGAAACACAAAAAGAAAATAATACTCATAATAAAATGCTTATAGAACAGGCCCCTATTGCTATTGCCATGTTCAATAACCAGATGCAATTTATTGCTGCTTCAAAAAAATGGGTTGCCGAATACAAACTTGAAAACACAGGTTTTATTGGAAAAAGTATATATGAAGTTTTACCAGATACAAAAAAGAAATGCGAAAAGCTCCATAATCATTGCTTAAAAGGTAATATATATCAATATGATGGCCTGCTCTTAAAAAAGAATGATGGCACCCGCGTTTGGTTAAAGTGGAATATTCAACCTTGGTTTACAACTTCGGGAGAAACAGGCGGACTATTTATCCATACCGAAGATATCTCCCAAATTAAAGCCATAGAGAAAGAAAACAAACAGGCCGAGAAGCTTCTAAAAAGAGCCGCTACCTTGTCAAAAATAGGTACCTGGACACGAGATCTGCTTACCCATACCATGCAATGGGATAACGTTATAAAAAGTATCCTTGAAGTACCTGAGTACTTCGTACCTGATATAAAAACGATATGGAAACTTTTTAAACAAGGCAAAAGCGAGAGACTTAGTAAAAAAGCTTTAAAAGACGCGTTAAAATACGGAAACTCTTTTGATATTGAAGTTGATATGATAACCGCCAAAGGTAATTCAAGAAAGATAAGAATTATTGGTTATCCTGAATTTCAAAATAATAAGTGTAAAAAGCTATCAGGAATACTTCTGGATATTACTCCTCTTTCACCGTTTAAAACGGCCAATTTTTTAACGGACTGAGCTGTTTAGAAAAATATTTTATCGTACTGATCTCCAAGCGGAAGATAAAAAAAATGATAATTCGCCAATATTTTACGAATATATGCGTTTGCAATAGCGCTATGTGTTAAATTTATCTTATTTTGAAAAAAATTACACCTTTAGTAAAATTAACTAAAATAACACTTCATTGGATGGATAACAGTTTAATAACTTAACTACCACTCACAAAACCTGGCAAATATCGGCCCCAAAAACG
Source organism: Mucilaginibacter sp. R-33 (assembly GCF_049949235.1). NCBI lineage: Bacteria > Pseudomonadati > Bacteroidota > Sphingobacteriia > Sphingobacteriales > Sphingobacteriaceae > Mucilaginibacter > Mucilaginibacter sp. R-33. The sequence goes on along the minus strand of NZ_CP188089.1, from coordinate 1,083,928 downwards.
TGCAGAGCCATTTTTACTATTCCTAATTAGTGTGCATTAACGCCTTCTACAGGTATAATTTGGCCTTTTATAGGTTGAATTAAGATAGGAAGTATACATAAATTTAATTCACAAACGATGATACGAATTATCAACAAGGTCATTGCTTGTTTATTGATAAACGAATGTGAAGCATTAAATACCAAACAAATGAATAACCTAAACTTAAATCATGATTCAGAAAAATCCGAGACCCGATATTTATGATCATAAATATCTATAAGTAATTTGCAGTTTATTATAACCTAAATTTAATTATGCTAACCAACTAAAAATTGACACCTAATCGAATCTAATCTTATGCACAGCAAAGTTTATTACCCTGTTAGCTCATATATCAATAACGATCAAAGATCTATTGGTATTAATGACACTCAAGATTTACATTTTGGCAAAATTGTAGAGCGAATTGTTAGACGTGACCATATGGGGATAAGTGAAATCGCCCGGAAGCTCAACGTAAGCCGCAGAACGTTATACAATTGGTTTAATACCAAAAGGCTTAGCTTTGATATAATTTGTCAGATCGGAATCGTTATCGAACATGATTTTTCAAAGGAATTTCCCAACGAATTTGCTTTGAGATTTAATTCGCCGAATGCCGAAAAGGATATCGAAACCCATGAAGCAAAAGACGCTCCGCTTGATGCCATATATTATTGGATGGACAAGTATATAAAATTGCTTGAAAAATTCAATGAAGCGTTGCGCAACGAAAACACGCTAAAGGCAGATTGACAGCTTCCAGATATCACAAAATTATTATATTGACAAAAGACCTTTACTTACTTTTTTTATACAGTTATAAGTTGGTTGCTGCAAAACAGCGATCAATTTTTGTTGCCTTTTGTTATACATCTACATCTACCTATTTCCCAGCCTGTACATACTGAATATCCCTAAGTCGGCCACTATGGCTATTTTTTAAAATTCACCATCATGCTTTTTAATTCCTTTGGGTTCGGAATATTTCTGATTGTGGTTTTTGTGCTTTATTGGTTTGTACTTAACCGAAAAATGCAACAGCAAAATTTGTTGCTGCTCGCTGCAAGCTATTTTTTTTACGCTTGCTGGGACTGGCGGTTTCTTTTACTTTTAATTTTTTCGACCCTTTTAGATTATTTTACCGGGCTAAAAATGTACCAGGCAAAAACACAAAGCCTAAAAACCTTTTGGCTTTGGTTAAGCGTATCTGTAAACCTGGGCTTTCTGGGTGTTTTTAAATACTACAACTTCTTTGCAGCATCGCTTGCCAGCATATGCGCCAGTATCGGTATCCATTTAAGCCCGTTTACCCTAAATGTAATCCTCCCTGTCGGTATCTCTTTTTATACATTTCACGGTTTATCATATGTAATTGATGTTTATAAAAACCGTATTAAAGCCGAACGGAACTTCATCGACTATTCATTGTTTGTAAGTTTTTTTCCGCTTTTGGTGGCGGGCCCTATCGAACGGGCAACACACCTTTTGCCCCAGGTAAAAACAAAGAGAGAATTTAACTACCAGGACGCAATTAATGGCCTGAGGCAAATTCTATGGGGCCTGTTTAAAAAAGCTGTAATTGCCGATCAATGTGCCGACTATGCCAACATGATATTTGCAAATAGTTCGCATTATTCAGGCAGTACCCTTGTTTTAGGCGCCATATTTTTTGCATTCCAAATCTATTGCGATTTCTCGGGATATTCTGATATGGCATTAGGCATAGCAAAACTTTTTGGATTTGAACTGCTGAGAAATTTTGCATTCCCATACTTTTCAAGAGATATGGCCGAGTTTTGGCGCAGATGGCATATCTCACTATCGTCATGGTTTAGAGATTACTTATACATACCTCTTGGGGGCAGCAAAACAGGCACCTGGCTCAAAGTAAGAAACACATTAATCATTTTCTTGGTTAGCGGTTTTTGGCACGGCGCCAACTGGACCTTCATCATCTGGGGTCTTCTAAATGCTTTATTCATTCTCCCTTCTATCCTTTTAAAAACAAACAGAAACCACCTCGAGATAGCAGCCAAAGGTAAAGCTATGCCAACTTTCACCGAAGTCATGCAAATGATAGCCACATTTCTGCAGGTAATTTTTGCATGGATCTTTTTTAGGGCTGATAGTGTTACACAAGCATTTAAATATATTGGCCGGATTTTTTCGCGATCGCTTTTTTCCATACCTCAATTAGATGTTAACAAAGCACAATTGCTTGAAGTGATCATTCTTATCCTATGTTTTATAATAGTTGAGTGGCAGGGGCGGGAAAACCAATATGCCATTGAGAAGTTAAGTTGGTTAAGAAAAAGAGGGTACAGATTGACCTTTTACTATACATTGGTTGTGGTGATTTTTTTATTTACAGGAAAAGAGCAGCAGTTTATTTACTTTCAATTTTAAGCAATGCACCGCTTTTTAATAAAAACCATATCATTTGTTTTAATGAGCTGCCTGCTCATTTTAGCTATTGCCCTCATCCCGGGTTATATGGTAAATAAATTTTCAAAGTTTAGTGTAAAAAAAGACAATACTATTGCACTTTTTGGTCATTCGCATTCAGAATGTGCCTACAATGATACCCTAATACCCAAGCTAACCAATCTGTCGCATTCTGCCGAATCTTATTTTTACACCTTTCAGAAGGTTAAAAAATACCTGTCGCAAAACCCTCAGATAACCACTGTACTTATAGAATTTTCAAATAACCAGATTGACACAAAAATGGATGACTGGACATGGGGATATACCTACATGTCAAACATGTTTCCGCAATATGCCTCTTTTATGAGTCCGGCCGATTTTGAATTGCTGGCTAAGCACAATTCAAAATATTTTATGAATTGTGTAGGCATAGCTGCACGTACCAATTTTATTAAAGCGCTTTCATTTAATTACGATTATACAGGAAAAACAGGAGGATATTTCAAAATAGAAGGTTCCATGCTTTTACCTTCAAATAATCCGGCGGGTAAAAATATTAAAACACCATCAAATAAAAGTGCAATCTCAACAACCAATATTCAATATCTCAGGAAAATAATAAATTATTGCAATAGCATGCATAAAAGTGTCTTCCTGATCAGGAGCCCGCAACATCCTTTGTATGAATACAGAAATAATGAGGCCGAATTTTCGCTGATCCGGGAGCGTTACTTTAGCGATATAAAATTCCTGGACTTCAATAACTTTCCGCTAAAAAATGATGACTTTGCCGATTTTGGGCATTTGAATTTCAAAGGAGCTTTAAAGTTTTCGGCGTACATCAATCAGCGCATTATAAACGGGATGCTTAATACCGTTAATACCGCATCCCTAAGTCAGCTTGATAATAAAACGGTCAGTAGCAATTAATAAATAAAATATCAAACAACTAACTAACAGCGCCTGGTACCAAATGTATCGGGCTTTTTTTTGTCTTATAAATAGCTTAAACTTTTTATATCTGATGACTATTGCAGGAGGTTTGCCGGCAATTTTGATAACCAGGATGAAGCTTTGGCCTGCGCATTATTATTAACTCAAACTGCATTTAAATAAGCAGCATTATAAATCAACAACTTAGATAGCTGAGCTATTAAAAACCCCGCTTCCTCCGTCTTTAATGATCCCGGCTTTGTCACACTTTATTTAGCCGGGGCATACGCACCGGTTTTTAGCCAGGTAAGCCAGGCTTTCTTGAATGCCGCATGGCTCATTGGCGGAAGCTTACGGCCTTCTCCCGGTTTCCAGGCCGAAAGCACCAGTCCATCATCTGCATGTGCAATGAGCTTCTGCATGTCCTTATGCCCGTTTTGCTTGGGATCAATGATTTGCTTTGCCAACTGACGGGGCGTCCTGCCCTGGAAAACCATTTTCATATCGGCAGGTGGCAGATGCCAGTTGGGATTGCCCGGAGGCGTGTGCAAGCCCGGGGTATTTGTTGGCTGATGGCAATTGGCGCATTTCATGGCATAAACACCCTTACCGTCCACCCCTCGTTTAGGAAACATGGTGTGCAAGTGATTATCTTCACCCTGCAGCGGTATATCACCTGAAGGATGACAATTCATACAGCGGGCGCTCATTAATACAGTGTAAACCTGTTTAAAAGCTGCAACAGAAGCTACGCTATCTTTGGGCAGTGCCGCATAATTAAATGTTGATTTTTCCTCTTTGAACGATAATATGACCGCGCTTGACATAAACAAAACGATCATGGTGATTATTAGTTTTTTCATGCCTGTTTTTCGAGTCGGTTGTTAACGATAGGTAAATTGTAAATCCGTTTTCCGGTTGCTGCAAAAATTGCATTAGCTACAGCCGGTGCTGTTGGCGGAACTGCACATTCTCCGGCGCCTCCCATTTTTTCCTCGCTGTCCACAATGTAAACATTGATCCGGGGTGCCTCGTGCATCCGGGTGATCCGGTAATCATAAAAATTATTTTGTTGCAATTCTCCATTAACGAACGTCAGCTCGCCGTACATTGCCATCGAGATACTGAAAATTATCCCGCTTTCCATTTGGGCTTTTACACCGTCGGGGTTCACGGCCAGGCCACACTCAATTGCACAGTCTACCTGATGTACCTTCGTAACTCCTTTATCAACGCTTACTTCGGCTATAATAGCTACGACGCTGCCAAAAGCCTCATGTACCGCCATGCCTTTAAACCGCCCTGGTAACGGCGTTCGGTTCCAATTGCCTTTTTCAGCCACAAGATTAAGTGCAGCCAGGTGCCTCGAATGATTTTTAAATAACCCGCGGCGGTACTCCACAGGGTCGATACTTACATTGTGGGCAAGCTGGTCTATAAGCGTTTCCATTACAAATGCAGTGTGCGTACCACCTACAGACCGGTACCACAAAACAGGCACTACTTCTTTGGTGGTGTGAAGGCCGACAAAATGATTTGGTATCTCGTCCAGGTATGGTGATCCTTTTACGCCTTCCACAGTTGTATCATCTATTGCCGGAGGCGGACCAAAAAGCACTGCCGCATCCGCCATAATTGACTGACCTGCAATATTATGGTTCCAGGCAATGGGAAGACCGCCCTTATCAACGCCAATCTTTACATTATGGACATAAAAAGGCCGGTAAAAGCCGCTCTTCATATCATCTTCCCGTGTCCATACCATTTTTACCGGCCTACCGCTTGCTTTCGCAATATGAACTGCCTCCGAAACAAAATCGCAGGCAGGTGTAGCACGCCTGCCAAAGCCTCCCCCAAGGAATGGTATATTTACTTTTACCTGCTCCGGCTTAAATCCAAGAATTTTTGCAGCAGCGGCCTGTTCCCCGCCTGGCAACTGTGTACCCGTCCATATCTCGCAACTGTCATTTTCAATCTTTACTGTGCAATTCAGTGGTTCCATAGGTGCGTGGGCCAGGTAAGGAAAAACATATTCTGCCGAAATGGTATTTACCGCTTTTGTAAACGCTGCTTTAACATCGCCTTTTTCCTGAACCAGGAGGCCATCCGAGGCAGCCAGTTTTCGGTAAGCCGCAGTTTGCGCACCGGTGTTTAACTGCACGCCGGCGCCATGATCCCAGGTTATTTGTAAGGCCTTCCGTCCCTGTTGGGCGGCCCAGAAGTGGTCGGCAATAACAGCCACACCCGTCGGAATTTGTACAACCTCCCTTACGCCGGGAATTGTTTTCGCCTTACCGGCATCAAACGATTTAACTTTACCACCAAAAACAGGTGCATGGGCAACAACAGCGGTAAGTAATCCGGGAAATTGGATATCCATGCCAAATTTTGCAGTACCGTCAGTCTTTACTCGCGCATCCATCCGTTTGCTTCCTTTGCCGATGTATTTCCAATCGGCGGGCGAACGCAGCGGAACCTTTGCAGGCACAGGTAACTTTGCGGCATCGTTAGCTAACTCGCCATAAGTGTATCTTTTGTTCCCGGCAATAACAAACCCATCTTCCGTTTTGCATCTTTCAACAGCAATCCCCGAACGGGTAGCGGCTGTTTGAAGCAAGAGCGTCCGTGCGGTTGCGCCGGCATTTCGATACCTGTCAAACTCAGACCAGGTGGTACTTGAGCCCCCGGTAATTTGCGCTCCGTAAATAAGGTGATTAAACGCCTTATTGGCACCACCATGTTTAATGTTGATTTTTTTCAGATCCACATCAAGCTCATCCGCTATAAGCATGGGCAGCGTAGTCCAGATCCCCTGCCCCATTTCCACATGGCTCAGGTATACCGAAATGCTGTTGTCTGTACCTATATTTAAAAATGCATTCGGCGCAAACATATTTAACTCAGCGGTATCTGCAAGGGCAGCCAGTTTATTGGCCTTTGGAATAGTAAATGAGATGAGCAAGCCACCACTCAATAATGCACCTGATTGTATAAAGTTACGCCTGTTCATGATTTTGCTCCTTCCCGCTGCAATTCTGCCGCTTTGTGTATAGCCGACCGGATGCGGGGATATGTACCGCAACGGCAAATATTACCCGACATCGCATCGTCAATATCCTGATCTGTTGGATTGGGGTTTTCCCGCAGTAAAACAGCTGCCGACATGAGTTGGCCCGACTGGCAGTAACCACATTGCGGAACATCGAACTCGGCCCAGGCAATTTGCAAAGGGTGGTCATTTAATTTAGACAGTCCTTCAATTGTAGTAACCCGCTGCCCTGCCGCCCGGCTCACCTTTGTTACGCATGCCCGTACAGCTTCGCCGTTCAGGTGTACAGTACATGCTCCGCACTGCGCCACGCCACAACCGAATTTGGTGCCGGTAAGGCCTAAAAGGTCACGAATAACCCACAGTAAAGGCATGTCCGGGTCAGCGGCAACCTCCCGCTGTTCCCCATTGATTGTTATCGCTATCATATTGAAGAGTTTAAGTTAGGCTTGAGATCGGGAATTAATAATTAAATTTAAATATTTCTACCAGGAATACCAGTGTAAATAAAATAGTTATTTTTCTTTAAATCTATTGCAGGTTAAATCTGGCGCCAGGGTGAACCGACCCGGCCCGTTTCTCAATTCAATGCTCTATATTTCTGGCGTGTTTGGCCGCTTACCTTTTTTAAATGCCGGTGTAAAATGCCGCAGGTACTTAAATCCTAAGCTATAGGCACTAGCCAGCTAATTTCATATCGGCCAGAGGAAGATATCTCAAACATCGCAACGCTCTTTATATGTACTGATAATAAATCATTGCCCTTGGGCTCTGTTACCACCTGATGGCCTGTTAATATTACCGGAGCAGGCAGATTTATTTGCTCAACACATTTTAACATTTGCCGGCATATTATTTATCTTCACAACAAATACACATTACCCATGTCAAAACCAATCAAACCCTTGTTAGTTACCTGTGCAATTGCTTCACTTTGCTTTTTTCTTGATATTGCGCGGGCTGTTGCCCAGTCACTGCCGCCCTTTGAAACGCAATCGCCAACGGCCGACTACAAGCCTGCTTTTCCGGGTCAGACAAGAGCCCCCGGCGCACAAACTAAAACCAAACTCAGTGTAAACGTGATCAATCATGAGCTGAAACAGCCCTTTGCTTTACGCTGTTTGCCCGACGGGCGCTTTTTAATTACAGAAAAAGGCGGTAGCATGCGGATATTAAGGGCTGATGGCGGTTTGGACAAGAATATTCAAGGTTTGCCGGCAGTAGCAGTGGGTGGCCAGGGAGGTTTGTTAGATGTTAATTTTGACGTTTCTTTTGTAAAAGACCGGACGTTATTTTGGTCATACTCCGAAAAAGTTTCTGAGGGATTCCAGTTGGCTGTCGCCACTGGTGTGCTTTCGTCCGATTACAGCAGGCTCGAAAATGTAAAGGTGATCTATCATGCTAAACCTGCTTATAACGGTCATCTGCAATTCGGCTCACGAATCGTTTTCGATAAGCAAGGCAATCTGTTTGTAAGCACAGGCGAACATGGGGATGATGAAATGCGTGTCAAGGCCCAGGACCTGAATACTGCAATCGGAAAAGTATTGCATATAACCCGTGACGGGAAACCGGTGCCTGATGGACCATTTGCGCAAAAAGCCGGCGCTTTGCCCGAAATTTACGCTTATGGCTTAAGAAATCCCGAAGGCATGACGATGAACCCAAATACCGGCGAATTATGGGAATCGGAATTCGGTCCGCGGGGAGGTGACGAAATTAACGTTATCCGGCCGGGAAAGAATTATGGATGGCCGGTTATTACTTATGGCATCGAATACAGGGGTGTAAAAGTTGGCGATGGCATACAACAAAAAGAAGGCATGGCCCAACCCATCTATTACTGGAACCCAAGTATTTCACCGTGCGGCATAACCTTTTATACGGGCAACCTGATTCCCGAATGGAAAGGAAATCTATTTGTAGGCGCCTTAGGTGGATCACATATCATCAGGCTTATTATCAAAGACAATAAGATTGTAGCGGAAGAACGCCTGCTGAAAGACAAGGGCGAACGCTGGCGTTCTCTTGTCACCGGTAAGGATGGCGCATTATACGGTGTTACGGACAATGGCAATCTTTACAAAATAAGTAAACTTTAATGTGAAAAGTTTATGGGAGAGTAATTTTGCTTAAATCGATCAGCGCTGCTTAATATAGCGGAACCGCCTGTTTACAATTCGGGAACGGGATATACAATTACATCAAAGGTCAGCGCTTGTCTTTTTAATTGGAAATTGAAAGTTTGAGTTTCATAACTTTACGTCATGGACAATAAAATAGCGCGATCGGTTTCTCTCTTTAACAATGACCTCAGGTTAAAAGGCTTCAATGTTTTCCAGATAAAAGAAGACGATCAGGCAGTCCGGTTTTACAGTAGAAAGGACTTTTACAAAATTTGTTTAACTACAGGCAAAAGCAAGATTCACTATGCCGACCGCAGCTTTGAAGTGGAGGGCACTGTTTTGTTTTTTGGCAATCCGCATATTCCTTATTCCTGGGAAACTATCTCAACCACTTATGTGGGTTATACCTGTCTCTTTTCCGAAGAATTTCTGTGCGTTTCAGAACGTACCGATATGCTGCAGCAATCACCCTTTTTCAAGATCGGCGGCACACCGGTATTAAAGATCACCGAACAGCAAAGAGCGTCTCTGAACATCCTCTTTCAGAAGATGATAGATGAGCAAAACAGTAGTTACGTATATAAAGACGACCTGATACGTAGTTACATCAACCTGATCATGCATGAAGCGATGAAAATGCAGCCCTCTGAAAATTTTGATCAGCATAAAAACGCTGCCTACCGGGTTGCTGCTGTATTTATGGAATTGCTTGAAAGACAATTTCCTGTAGAAAGCCCAAATAAGCCGTTGCAGTTGAAGACGGCCCAGGACTACGCCCAAAACCTCGCCCTTCACGTAAATTACCTCAACCGTATGGTAAAGGAAGTTACCGGCAGGCCAACATCTGCGCACATTGCAGAGCGGATTATTAGCGAAGCAAAAGCACTGTTACAACATACTGACTGGAACATAGCCGACATCGCTTATGCACTTGGCTTTGAATATCCCAGCTACTTCAACAATTATTTTAAACGTATGACGGGCACCAATCCAACCTCGCTTCGCACCATGGAAGTTTGATTTTCATAAGCATTGGTTTGATTTTCTTAAACAGCAAAGTTGGCAACAGCATTAACTTTGCAAAATGAAAAACATCGGCAGATACAAAACTTCCATCATACTGCAGCTGATGATTTTAGGTGCAGGTAGTCTGTTTTCACTAAGTGCCACGACGCAAAAATTTCTACACAAAGGTGATGTGGTCACCATTTCGCCGGGCATCTTACACTGGCATGGTACTACGTTCCAAAACAGCTTTACGCAAATAGCAATCAATTTCAATATAGAAAAAGGCATTGCGATATGGCTACATATTTCTGATAATGAATACAATAGCGTTAAATAAAAACATTATTATGAAAGATATTTTCGAACGGTTGAAAGCAGGGGAATTTGTTCCGCTTACTGACCCAGAATTTCACAAGGTAAATGCTGTGGTGGCCCGCACTCTGGCGTTGTCGCCTGCACTCAATGCAGCAACCACCGTTGAGCAGGTCCGCGAGCAGCTTAGCAACATTATTGGCGCAACAATAGACAAAAGCACCACTTTGTTCGCACCGTTCCATACCAACTTTGGCCGTTTCATTAGTATTGGCAAGCATGTGTTTATTAATCATGCCTGCTCGTTTCTTGACATGGGCGGTATTACGCTGGAAGATCATGTGCTCCTCGGCCCTAAGGTAAACCTGATCACTGAAAATCATCCACTCAACCCGGTTAACCGGCGGGGTATGATTTGCAAACCTATCATTATTAAGCGCAACGCCTGGATTGGCGCTGGCGCTACTATATTGCCGGGTGTAACCGTTGGAGAGAATGCCGTTGTTGCCGCGGGTGCGGTTGTTAGCAAAGATGTGCCGGCAAATACTGTTGTCGGCGGTATTCCGGCAAAAATTTTAAAACCCATTGAACCATGAAGAACAATGGCGCATTAGCATATCGGAAACTTAAAAAGTTAATTACTATACAGATAATAACATTTACCCACAAATACAGGTTATTAAAGCACGACAAGTTAACGAAGCCAGGAAAATATAATGGCTGCAAAATACACTACATTATGTCATTGATGTCAAAACCATATAAACTCTCTTAGTCTATTTGTTATGGAAATTATTAAAAACGGCATGCAAGCATCAGTAAAGGGCCCGGAAGCCTGGTTTACGGGCGCGGTGCGCATAGATCCCCTGTTTGCAAAAAAAGAAGCTACCAAAGGCGCGGGTGCGTTGGTCACCTTTGAGCCTGGCGCCAGAACAGCCTGGCACACTCACCCGGCAGGTCAAACACTTATTGTTATTTCCGGTCTTGGCCGGGTACAACGCGAAGGTGGGCCAATCGAAGATATAGGGCCGGGTGATGTAGTTTGGTTTGAACCAAAGGAGAAACACTGGCATGGTGCCTCGCCGGGTAAAGCTATGAGTCATATAGCCATTCAGGAAGCTGTTAACGGCGATGTGGTTACCTGGCTGGAGAAAGTAAGTGATGATCAATATTCAAAATAAACGATTATGGAAACAACAACAGTAAAAAGCACACGATACTGAAGCTGCAGATGCGCCAATTCATGATTCCAATCTTAAATCAGCCGGCATCCTGCCGACCGATTCAGTAGAGAAAGCCGGTTATGGCAACTTTGTACATTGGATGGACCCTGAAGGCAATAAAATTGAACTATAGGAACCTAATGATGTGGAATATGCCAAGTCGGTAAATTAACAGGTAATAGCGGCATCACGCCGACACTGGTCACAGGCCATCAGAGGCCCGCTGCAGAGTTGCGATGTCAACTTTCTTCATCGTCATAAAAGCCTGCGTAATGCGTGCAATTTGGTCGGGGCTGCCGTTTTTCAGTGTTTTTAACATAACTGTTGATGCAACCTGCCAGGACACTCCATATTTGTCCTTCAGCCATCCGCATTGACCGGGTTCGCCATCAGCCGAAAGCGCCGACCAGTAATAATCGATCTCTTCCTGTGTTTCACAGGGGATCAATAGTGACACAGCATCGTTAAAACTAAAACCGTGCGGATGTGCGCTGTCCATAGCTGCCAGCCAGGTTTGGTCTATATAAAAATCGGCAAACATAAGCGTGCCGGCTTTATCTGGGCCCATATCCTCCGGACGTGGCGCCGTAATACCGCGTTTACCGTCTTTAAACACAGAGCAATAAAAATCGATGGCTTCATCCGCTTTACCGGCCATCTGGCCGGTATACATCAGCGACGGAACGATCACCGGTCTTTCTTCACCTGCCGGATTGGTCAGTATCAGTTGCCATGACACACCATATTTATCGCTCACCCAACCGTAGCGCTCGCTGAAAGGATACCGGTCGAGTGGCATCATTATCTTCCCGTTTTCTGACAGTTTGCTCCAAACTTCGTCAATACGCCCTGCGGCATCCGAGTCACGCGACGGATCAAAATTGATCATAAAAGAAATAGAGGGGCTGATCTTCAACCCATTCCCGGCGCTAATGCCCAGGAATGACTGGCCGGCAAAGGTAAATTCAACTATTTCGCACTCTCCGCCGGGCATTGGGAAATGATTAACATAGTTTAAAGCCGAATCAGCCATTAAGGTTGCATAGAACTCGGCAGCTTCCCGGGCTTTATCCTGGTCGAACCAGATGTGTGGTTTGATGGGTAACATAGATAAATGATTTAGTGGTGATATATAATTAAAAATTGTAAGCGTTAATTGTTTTTACAGGCAGCACCGCCGGTTAAGGCTTCACCTTGCAGCCTTTATCGGGAATAAGAACTCAAGATCCTAATCTGTTCTGATTTTTCTTATTCACTACCTCAAAACTAATTGGTTTTTCATGGCCCGACAAGGTGCATTAGTGACATTTAAGCGGCATATTATGACATGAGTTCGTTCACCGTCGGTCTGCCAAACCAAATGAAAAACCCTTTATTTTCATCAGGGTGCACTATATTGCACATTCATTGAAAAACTATGAAAAAAACCGTGCCATTTGACTTCCTGCTCGATTACCTGCCGACAGGTATAATCATCAAGCCGGCGGTAGGCATGTTCTATATCTATTTCGATAAAAAAATTGTGCTGATCTTCCGAAAGGTTGGTAAAAATCCGCAGCATAACGGTATTTGGATCTCTACCACGCGGGAAAACCATTCCAGCCTCAAAAGGGAAATACCGGCCATCACTGATTTTGTATTAGACGAGGGCTTTGATACAGCCTGGCTCCTGCTTAGTGACAGCCACGATGATTTTGAGAGTTCGGCAATACAGCTGTGCGAACTTGTTTCGCGCACGGATAAAAGGATCGGTAAAGTAACCCCTAAAAGCGCAGCGATGTTTTAATAGCTTCCTGAACAATTTAATCGTTGTCAGCATCAGCTTCTTCGGGATGATCTTTAAAATATTCCCGTGCCTTTTTTAAACCTGTGGCTATGGCCAGGCCCTCATCCCCGCTTTCCTTCAAAATTTCATTAGCAATTTCTACCGCCTTTTCCCGCAATTTGGGAGGTTGATTTTTGTAAGATGGCGGGTAATCTCCGTTATACCAGGGCATGCTTCCTCCTTTTTAGGTAACAACAATTACGATGAAGATTTGATTGCAAAAAGTGTTGATTGAGCGGCAAGAAGTTCAAAGCATTTCTTCAAAAGATCATTCGAACTACTCTTTCAAATACTTGCGAACAATATCCTTACGAGAGAAGCTGCCTGATCAAAAAGCTAAATTCTGATAACTCTTTTCTGTTAGCATGCATTTGCATCAGCTTACTTTAAAAAATTGCTCAAGTAGGTCAACACCGTTGTTGTCTGCATCATCAGGCTTACATGTCCTTGCGAAGGGACAATGGCCAATTGCGATTTTGGCATTGGCGCTAAATCAGCAGAAACGCCGCCGCCTAATAATTTATATGTTTTTGCCAATTCAATTTTGTCCAGCCCATCGTTATCACCGGCTATGATCAATACCGGCGCAGAAATTTTCGAAATATTTACATCACCAAAGTCGAACGGCTCCCGCGCGAAAGCGATCATCTGCTCTATAAACTTCGACCATTTTGTTTTATCTGGTGATATTGCATCGTATGCGGCTTTCATAGGAGTATTCATAAAAAGCTCGGGCTTCCAGGATTTAAATGCATTGGTTATTTCAGGCAGCCAGCCGCTACCTTTATAAGTAGAAGAAATGATCACTAATTTTTTTAACCGTTTAGGGGCTTGTATAGCGAACTTGTAAGCCACAGAGCCACCCATACTATATCCTGCTACGTCGGCACTGTCAATTTTCAGGTAATCCATCACTCCTTCTACATCATTTGCTAAGGTAGCATATGATAACTTTCTATCCGAAAACGGTGTATGCCCGTGTCCCTGTAATTCAATGGCAATTACTTTCCTGTTTTTTGATAGTTCAGGGATCAATTCGGCCCAGTTTCCGTCAATTGTCATAAAAGCGCCATGCAGTAAAATGAGCGGCTTACCCCCGCCATATACCTCATAATAAACTTTGATCCCGTTCACAGGTGCATAGCCACTGTTGGAAGGCTTTATTTGTTGTCCGTTTGATCGGGATGTTGCAAACATAATTACAATGAACAGCATTGATTTAAGAGCATTAAGTGCATGGAGTAAATTTTTCATGGCGTTTAAGTTTGATTTTATTATCAATACAAAAATGGAACTCGTTTCAGGGTTTGATAGCGTGCAAAAACGACTACTTAGGGGAGAATTGCGACAAAATATGCTTGTAAGCGAAGAAATGACTCTGGTTGCTCCCCGTTAAAGAAGATCAAGTAATGGAAGCAAGTAAACATGAATCTGTAAAAAGAAAACCCTCTAAAATTCAATTTAGAGGGTTTTGATACTTGGTATCGCTTTTTGTCGGGATGGCAGGATTCGAACCTGCGGCCTCCACATCCCAAATGTGGCGCGATACCGGGCTACGCTACATCCCGTTTTTTTATTCAGCTTGCGCTGGCATGCTATTCCATCAATCAGAAAAGAAAACCCTCTAAACTTTCAATTTAGAGGGTTTTGACACTTGGTATCGCTTTCGTCGGGATGGCAGGATTCGAACCTGCGGCCTCCACATCCCAAATGTGGCGCGATACCGGGCTACGCTACATCCCGTCTCCCTGATTGGGTGTGCAAAAGTAGGATTTTAAATTAAGTTGCAAAATTTTTTTTGAAAGATTTTTCAACCCTTCATATAATCTCCTCATTAACAAAATATTGCCTTAAATTAAATTCTTTATGGTTTCTCAAAATACTGAACAACCCTGTTATTACACTTGAGTTCCCTCCAAAAAACTAAAAAAAGGATTTCATGTTGTTCTGCTATAGCTGTTCAAATCCATGAATTTATATGAACAACAACCTTACTGGCTAATAAAAAATGGCATAGTTGCTTCCTACCCTTCTCTGCAAAAAGATTTGAAGCTGGATGTAGCAATTATTGGAGCCGGCATCAGTGCCGCTTTAACAGCCTGGCAACTCCGCAACTCGGGCTTAAGTATAGCTGTTTTTGATAAGCGCCACGTTGGTATGGGTAGTACCGCGGCCAGCACTGCTTTCCTGCAATATGAAATTGATACGCCCCTTACATCTTTAAAAAACCTGGTTGGCGAAGCAAATGCCGTAACAAGCTATCAACTTTGCCGCAAAGCTATTTACGATATTGCTGATTTATGTAAATCGCTTAAACCTGCTTTTGATTTTAGCCTGAGGCCAAGTTTGCAGTATGCCAGCTTCAAAACACATACAGCCTCGTTAATGCAGGAATATGAACTCCGTAAAAAGCATGGTTTTGATGTACATTGGCTCGAGGCTGATGAAATTGAACAGAAATTCGGGTTTAAGGCTTCCGGGGGTATTTTCTCTGCAGATGGCGGGGAGGTTGATGCATATCTGCTTACCCATGCTTTACTTGCAAATTTTGCCAAAGCCGGTCATAAAGTATACAGCAATACCGATATTAAAGCCATTGAGCATCATAAACAAGGCATAACGCTGCAAACCGGCAACGGCTCAGTTATCAAAGCTAAAAAGTTGATTATTGCATGTGGTTACGAAAGTTTAAAATACGTCCCTAAAAAAATAGCCGAAATTAACTCAACTTACGCGCTGGTTTCGGAGCCTTTGCCCGATGTACGTTTTTGGTATAAGAACAGTTTGATTTGGGAAACTGCTGTACCCTACATGTACTTTAGGGCTGTAAGTGAAAACCGCATCCTGGTTGGAGGCCGCGATGACCCTTTTCATCATCCGCATATACCGCCTTCTGTTATTAAACGAAAGACGGACATGTTACAGCAGGCTTTTCTCAAAAAAATGCCGCACATCCCATTAAAAGCTGATTTTAGGTGGGCTGGTGCTTTTGCCAACACGAAAGATGGCTTGCCTTATATTGGCTATATCCCCGAAAGACCAGACACTTATTTTGCGCTTGGCTTTGGAGGTAATGGTATCACTTTTAGCGTAATTGCTGCCGAAATTCTCCATGATCTTATCATGGAGAGAAAGAACGAACATGTTCAATTGTTCAGTTTTAACAGGTAGCGCGTTTTCAAATAATAAAAGCCGATATTTATACCTGAAATGACCAATCAATTACCCAAAATATACCTTTACCGCAGGCTTGTACAGGCTAAGTTGTTCATTGATAAAAACTATCATGAACCGATCGATCTGAACGATATTGCCGACGAAGCGTATTTTTCCAAATATCATTTCATCAGGTTGTTTAAAAACATCTATGGTAAAACACCACACCAATACCTCATCCAGGTGCGGGTTGAAAACGCCCGGCTGCAATTAAAAAAAGGCCTTCCCATTGCTGATGTTTGTTATGCTGTAGGTTTTGACAGTGTTACTTCATTTTCGGCTTTATTTAAAAAGATCACATCCTGTTCTCCTGCAAACTACCAGCAAACAGAACTTAAACGACAGGCGGAGATGCAGCAATCGCCCCTCAAATTTATACCTGGTTGCTTTGCCCGGGAAAAAGAATGGCAGCGAAATCGCAATTTTCAATAAGCCCGGTTCTTTTTTGATAACGACTTTTGGTTTATCAAACAACATTAACATGATAACCAAATTAAACCATGTAAGCGTATTTGTACTTGACCAGGACAGCGCTTATGATTTTTATGTGAACAAATTAGGCTTTACCGTAAATACGGATGCTGCCATGGGGCCGGGAATGCGCTGGCTCACTGTGTGTGCTCCCGGACAGCCCGAATTGGAAATATCACTCATGGCCATAACGGAGGGCATGATGTTCGACGCACAGTCGGCACATCAAATGCGCGAATTGGTACAGCGCGGCACCTTTGGGTTCGGGGTTTTTGAATGCAACGACCTTATAGCTACTTACGAAGAGTTAAAAGCGAAAGGCGTTGAGTTTACTAAAGCCCCCACTAAAGAGTTTTACGGCTTTGAAGCCTTATTCAAAGATGACTCAGGTAATTGGTTTTCATTGGGTGAAAAGAAAAGATAAACGCCTGCACATGCGATGGCGCAAAACCACCCCAATTATGGCACAAACGACAAGGTGTAAATTTTGATTTTGCATGGAGATTTGTATTAATTAATCTTCAAAACATCATGGAAAATCAAATAACCACCGCCCTCCAAACCAATGCACGTATTAACTTACTGGCAGTATTTGAGGATACTGCCAGCAACCTTTTATCAACCATTGCTTTATTCAATGAGCAACAAATTAATATTGTACCACCCCACGGCGGATGGACAGCCGGACAGATAGCGGAACATGTTTTTAAATCGGCTTTACAACTTGTTCCGATACTTACCGGTGCCGACAAACCAGCAGAAAGAGACCCTGCTGAAAAAGTAAAAATGATAAAAGACCTGTTTCTTGATTTTGAAGCCAAATTCAAATCAGCACCAAATATATTGCCATCAGACGGGCCTCACAATAAATCTGAGCTTATCGAATTATTACAAACAGTTATCATCCAGGTTAGAGAAATAATTAACTCCAAAGATCTTTATGCCATTAGTACTGACCTGGTAGTTCCTTTTTTTGGTGAGCTTACCCGGTTAGAATGGCTCTATCTTATTTCCTATCATACTCAAAAGCACATTCACCAGTTAAAAAACGTCGGACAGTCTTTATGATTCATTTAATGATATCTGCATGTTCCTGGCTACCGAATTTACAACGTAAATAATGAGCCATAGCAAACCGATTAAAGCATACATACTAAGTATAACAAGCGATAAAGTGCTCACGGAAGCGCCTTCATCGCTTGTTTGCATAAAAAGTGTGAGTATAGACAAACCTACTCCGGCACCTAAAAAGTAAGCGGTAGTACCCAGGCTTGATGCCAACCCGTAGTGTTGTTTGGGGATGTTTTTTACAGCAAGTACCGACAAGCTTGTAAAACAGATGGTCATACCTAAACCGGATATAAAAGCAGCGGATAACAGCAGTAAAGCGAGAGAGTAACCTGTAAATACCGCGCAAATTAAAACCAGTCCCCCGGTTAACATACAACTCATACCCAACAATCCTGTTTGTTCGGTTGTTAACCGTTTCATGATGCCGGGTAGCATAAACTTAGCCACAATAGCTGATAAAAAACTAAAAGGTACCAGTAACAAGCCTGACCGTGCTGCGGTGTAATGCATATCTTTTTGCAATAATTGAGATATAATGAAAAGGTAACCGGTAAAAAATGCGCCTAATAAAATGAATACGCCATTTGCGGTAATAACTGATGACGCTTTAAAAACTGAAAGATCGATCAGCGGATTTGCACTCCGGGTTAAACGGACATATAAGAGCCTCATGCAAATAACCACGCCTATGGCACAAAGCATAATAAAAGTATATTGTTGTTTGATATCTGCAAGCTGGTGCACACCATAACTAAGCATCAGCAAACCCATCACCAATAAAATACCCGAAAACAGATCGGGGGATGGCTGCTTTTGTTCAGGAGCGTCATTAGCCAGGCACAGCCAGCCTATAACAATAATAAAAACCAGTATTGGCACATTGATCAAAAAAACCCAATGCCAGCCTAAATAGGTGCTGATAATTCCGCCGATGGAAAGGCCGCTTCCTGAACCAACCGCCGCGAATGAGCTAAAGATCCCGATAGCCTTGCTCCGCTCCCGTTCTTCGGTAAAAGTATGCGTTACTATGGAAAGTGCTGATGGCATGATCAACGCTGCAGCCAGGCCTTGTACAGCCCTCGATAAACTAAGAAACACAAAAGTACCTGATAAGCCGGCACCTAATGAAGTTACCAGGAATAATACCGCACCGGTAATAAAGACCTTCTTTGGTCCGGCAACATCAGACAGCTTCCCTCCTATAATCAGGAAACCGCCGTACAATAGCACATAGAGCGTTTGAAGCCATTGAACTTGGTCGTTACTGACCAAAAACTGCTTTTGTATTGCCGGAATGGTGAGGTTAATGATGGCGATGTCAAGCGCTTCGACAAATATGGCCATAGAGGCTATGATCAGGACTTTGTTCTTTTTTTGTGCCATAATTTTGATTTCTGTCCTTTCAAAACTATGTTAATAGAAATTAACAATATTATTTATTATAATTTTGGAACATAATTAAAAATTAAAGCGCTTTAAAAGAACAAACGCCCAATTAACACACCGTTATGGCCCCACAAACAGAACAAGAAAAAGCCGGCATCCAGCTTGATGAAAAAGATTACGAAATATTACGGCTGGTTGAACGGAATGCCAAGCTTACTGTGCGGGAAATTGCTGTTAAGATCAACCTAAGCCCTACGCCTGCGCACGAACGCATTAAACGCCTTGAAAAAGCGGGGGTTATTAAAAGCTATACCGCCATTTTAGATAAGCGGATGCTGAACAAACGCATCATGGTTATTTGCATGGTAACCCTGCGCGAACATAGCCGCAAAGCAGGTGCCGATTTTATTAACGCTGTATTGGAATTTGACGAAGTGATAGAATGCTATAACATATCGGGCGATTTTGATTTTATGCTCAAAATTGTTTCTGAAAGTATGGATAGTTACCATTCGTTTTTTGTAAATAAACTAAGCGAAGTAAAGGGTATTGGCCACTCAAAAAGCACTTTTGTAATGGATATTATCAAAGAAACCAATCATTTGCTTTAACTTACACAATAGCAGCGTTCTCCGTCCGTTTATATGTCCGGATAATTAATCGGTTCAACACCCAGTTTTATCGATTCATTAACCCGGTATATCAAATTGTTATCTTAATTTTAAGCTCAACTAAAACGGCACTTTTATCGTAATTATTACCAACCGGGTTTATATACAGACATATATGACTGCAAAACATTTACTTTTTACTTCCAAAATTATTGGTTGTTTATTAATAACGGTTGCCTTTTTTTCCTGTAAAAAAGATAAAACCGCAGCGCCTCAAACACAAGTTAGTCCTGTTACGCTTGGTTTATATGAATACGCCAGCGGGGTAAACAAACGGATCTTTTTACCCATTACGCTGGTAGGCACAAAAGCAGTGACTTATTATACCGTGTTTGATACGGGTTCATCGGGGATGACGCTTGATGCCGCAGGTATCCTGCCTGCATCAATGATCACATCGTCAGGCATCCAGTTTACCGGGGACTCGGTGGTTGTGAACGGTATTACGGTTACTAATACCAAGGGCACAATAAGCTTTGGCGACCAGTTAAGCTCCACAAAAGAATACGGCAATTTAGCCTACGCCAATATCACCATCGGCGACGCACAGGGCAACCTTACGTTAAAAAGGGTGCCATTTTTTTTATACTACAAAATAGTTGATGAAACTGGTGCGCAACTATCGGCCCATGCCAGCGATGTTTTTGGTGTTGGCCCCGGTACAAGTTATGTAACCAGTCTGATTCAGAGTCCGTTAAGATCCTTTAGCACCGGCACAGGTCTTACAAGCGGATTTAAGCTGGCCACGTTAAATAAAAGCTTATTTTCTACCAGTGGAACTTATGTAAGCAATCTGTTAACTATCGGCTTAAGCAACAGTGATCTTTCATCATCCGGATTCATTATGCACCCGCTTTCTTATTCAAACAGCGGCGGATACTCACCTAATATCCCTGCAACTATCACTTACAATGGAAAGACCATCTCCGGACAGATTTTGTTTGATACCGGAACCCCATCAACTACTGTAATTGAAGACAGGCTGGCAACCAATTCAGTAGGCAGCCTTCCCGCAAATTCGACCGTAACCATAACTACCAACAAGGGCTTTGTTTATACTTATACCACATCAAGCACCGGAAACCTAACAGAAGTGCAAAATCCCAATAATACGGGTGATTACCGTACCATTTTCAGTCTCGATTTTTTCATCAGTAATGAATACCTAACCGATTATGGCAACCATCAGATCGGGTTAAAAAACAACTAAACATTAATGCTTAAGGTCGATACCATTATCTTCAAAAACCATACCCTCATAATTTCAACTCCTTTTTATACTCTGTCACGAGGTGAGTTTTTCAATGCGCTACAAATTTACAGCGACGCTTTTTAAATAAATCAAAGGATATTAAAAGTCTATTTTTTATTACAGATCTCCGTAACAGCAGTACGGCGGGTGGCAGTGTAAACTATTCCATTTACCATTTCATAGCCAGTAGAAACGCTTTGCGAATAGCGTTTTAAAATAACCCCGGTGTTGTTATCTATGAGCATTGATCCGTTTATCCGGCTATTTAAGCTACCGCCTAAAACCGAAGTTTTATAGGTAACAACGGTAGTTGTGCTGCTTATAGCATAAACTGTATAGTTGGTTTCGGCCGATGAAGTAGTCACCTTCCATGAATAGCCCTTTTTAAGCGTGAAGCTAACTGGAAAATCAACCATTAACTGTAGTGTGGTCCCGGGCGACAACCGTTCGGGCTGGATGCCGGCAAAAGATAAAAGTGTATCATTGGCAACAGCCGGGCGTTTTAAATTCAGGATCTCGCCTTTGTTGTTTACTGAAACTATCGATTGATTATTGAACATCTTTTGCAAACCAACCTGGATAACAGAATTTGGGTCGGCAGGTTTACCTGAGTTATATACCAGGTTTTGGTTCATTGCATTTATGGTATCGATAAGCTTATCAGTAGTAATAGTAAAAGAGGTGCCCCTTTCAGAAGCATCGGTTACCTTGTACGTTTTAACAATTATTGAAACCGAACCAACTCGTAAAGTTTGGCTGCCGCGCTGTAAAACACAATTTGACTTTGTATTTACCTGCCTTTGAAACTCATCTCCCTGTTTAAATCTGCCCTGGGCATAGGTAACACCGCTCGCAAAAGCTAATATTATAACCAATATATATTTTAACTCAATTGGGGTACTTTTCATTTTGGTGTTCTTGTTATAATGCCTTTAATAATTTGACATTATGTCGCAGTTAGTGTTTTTTCCTGTTTGATTGAGGTTTGCCTTTTAGCTTATCATCCTTTGTTCCCGCAGGCGATGTCATTTTAAAACTTTCACTTTCGGGAATTTCCGGGATAGACCAGGGTATAAGATTTCCGGAAGGTTGCAAAAGCAGCACCGTACTTGTTATATCGGGCATTACCGGAATGGGGCCTTTTATAATATTCACCTGGCCTGATACGGTTGGCTCAACAGGCGCTGGCGGCAATTCCGGTGATTCGGGCAAAGGGAGGTCCATAACCGCTGAAAACTGAAGGTCTTGCATCGTTTGCTTCGGCAAATGCGGGGCCTCGGGTGCTTCGGGTGATGGAATTTCAGGTAGCCCCGCAGTTGCACCATTAATATCGGGTTGATCGGGTGCATCAACCAAAGGTGGCGTTGAGCCAATTGCAGCCAGTACAGGCATTGGAGTTGTTGAAACAAAGGGCTGAGCAACTACCGGGATATCCGTAAGCGTAAGTACAATCGGCTTACCCGCCGAACCATTTCCCTGAGTGTTTCCTTTGGTAATTGTACCGGGCGTTAATGGCGGCGGCACGTTCCAGTCCGACTGATTATTGCGGCTCTGGGCCACAGTTTTACTTAAGCCCCCCCAGGCAACTAATAACCAAATAAAGCATGGTATTAAGCTGTTGAGTCGCTGGTTTCTCTCCTTTTTTTGGACGATGTATGACATTTCCATTTAATTATCTTCATGCAGAAAGCGATTGCTTTCAATACAATCAGCCAATTTTATTTGTGAATAATAGCTTATTAATTTAATTTTTATTGATTGTCAATGAGTAATAATGATTTTAGGTATAGGTTAGAATTATATCGCAAAATCATTACTAAAGTTAATCCTTTTTATCAAGTGCGGCACACGGCTTCCCAATATATCCTATCTGTATAATACTAAATAGTGTTTCTACATGATATGCTTACCTCCAATATTTCATTCGTAAAAATAAGCTTTATGGTGTTACTCCAAAATACCAACTGCTTTGTATTGTGTGTATTTCGGCAGCTCCATAAAATTGTACTGTCAAGCACGGTGGTGAAATAATATAAAACAAAGCCATAAATGGTTTTTGAACAAATTAATTCATCGCGTTTCATCTAAATTAAAAAACCATGGAAAGTACTTTAAATTACCTCGCGGGCTTTGTTTCCCTAACTTTTATGGGATTATCGGCTATGTATAAATTTAAGCTCGACAAATTGCAGGGAACAGGCAAAATACCCAACATTATCAGCGCCAGGCAACGGCAAATTGTGTTTTTCGTGTTAGCCGTGTTATCTGCTTTAATAATATTCATCTCCAGATTTTAAAAACACATTAACCGGTAACAACCCCAAGACCGACGACTTTTGCTGATAAACATCAAATTACTATCTTTAACCGGGACCAAAAACCCGGATATGAAATACCCTTTGTTTTTTCTGCTTATTTTGGCTGTAATTCCGTGTTACGGTCAAAATATTGACAGTTTAGAAAAGGTTGTTTTCAGCAAATCACCAACGCAAAAACGCTTAACCGCCGCTACTCAGATTACCAACTATCCGGCTGAAAAAAATCCGGCTAAAACCATTACTGTTTTAAAAGAAGGATTGAACCTTGCACATAAGCTAAACAATAAAAAAGCAATTACTTTACTATCGCAAACTTTAGGAGAAGCCTATTTCCAAACTAACCAATATGATTCCGCATCATATTATTATAACATTGCCGCGGTTGCGCTCAATAAAATAAATCAACAGTACATTTTAACCGATAGTTATTACAGGTTGGCGAAAGCGTATGTAAAATTAAAAAATCATAAAAAAGCGCTTGAATTTTGCATGCTGGCAATTTCGTATGCCCCAAAAACCGGCGAGCGTACAGAATTGACAGAAGCCTTAAACCTGGCCGCGACGTTATATGAGGCAAAAAACAATTACCGGGAGGCCTTAAATTACTCCAGGCAGGCTTTCGACATAAAAGACTCTTTAAACCTTGCCCGGCAAACAAATGAAAACACCTCTGAAGCATACAGCCATAAATTTATGGGGGATGTTATGGGAAGTATTAAACCCAACGAATCAGAACAGGAAATTTTAAAAACCATCGATGTCAAGAAATCATTAAATGATACCCTTGCGCTTTCAATTAACTATTTTAACCTTGGCGTATTGTATAAAAACAAACGGTTATATCTACAATCTCTCGATGCCTTAAAAAACAGCCTTCAGTTTGCCACACAAATAAACTATGCAGATATGCAAAGAAGCGCCACAAACGAAATAGCTGATTTGTATGAGCAAATGGGCAACTATAAGCAATCGCTGATGTACTTAAAAAAGCATGCAGCAATTAAAACCTCAGGTAACAGCACCATTGATGAACTACAGGCAAAATACGAAATAAAACAACGTGAAGACCAGGTATTGCAACAGCAATTTGAAATAACAAAGCGTAATTACTGGATGGCGGGTATCTGTGTTTTTATACTTTTAATGTTCTTTACTGGCTTTTTTTATTATAAACAAAACAAGCTAAAACAGCGCAATATAGCTATGCAGGCTATAATTGCGGCTGAGGAAAGTGAAAGGCGAAGAATTGCCCGGGATTTACATGATAGTGTAAGCCAAATAATATCGGCGGCCAAAATAAACCTGTCAGTTATAAGCAGTGAATTACTTTTTATAAATGAAGAGCAAAGAACCCGTTTTGAGAAAGCAATTAACCTTGTTGATTATGGATTTAAAGAGGTAAGAACGATATCACACAATATGATGCCCTGGGCACTTCATAAAACAGGGCTGGCACAAGTAATTAAACAATTTATTGAGAATATTAAGAACAATAACATTGCAATAAACTTTTTTTGCCAGGGGTTTGATTCGCCGTTTGATGATACCATCGAGATCATTTTATACCGGGTATTACAGGAAAGTGTAAACAATGTAATGAAGCACGCTCGTGCCAACAGGGTTGACATTTCACTCATGAGAAGCGATGAAAACATCAGCCTCACTATTGAAGATAATGGCATAGGCTTTGACACAACCAATCCTGATATTTTTAAAGGGATGGGCTTAAACAACCTACTGTCGCGAATAAATTTTTTAAATGGCAAGGTTGAGTTTGATTCGCAGCCTAACAGGGGCACACTTGTTTCTATTTATATCCCACTCGCCAATAAACCTTTATAAGTTATATTGCATTATAAACCGGTTAAGCTCAACCGGATTTTTCAGGTTAAGCTTTTGCATAATATTTTTACGATGTGTTTCAACAGTATAAATACTCAAGTGAAGATGATCGGCCACTTGCTGGTTGGTAAAATTCTGTTTTATAAATTGTAAAAGTTCAGTTTCCCGCTTAGTAAGCTGGAACTGCTTTAAAAAAGGATCCGGTTCATTAGGCATAGAATTAGCAACCGGCTGTTTACAGGGAAAATACAGTTGCCCTTGCGCTACGGAGCGCATTACCTGCAATAGTTCCGCCTTTTCGACATTTTTGAACAAGTAGCCGCTGGCTCCTTCAGCTTTTGCTTTTTCAATCAGGTGCTCCTCATTGTATGTAGAAAGCATGATTACCTTAATTTTAGGATAGTAATCCTTTATACGCTTAAGTACGTCAAACCCGTTCATACCCGGCATATTGATATCAAGCAATATGAGGTTGGGTGTTTGGGTGTGTAACAAATGCAATAATTCCTTACCGTTTGCTGCAACGCTCACTACCTCTATATCCGGCTCTCCCTGCAATAACATGTGTAAACCGTTTATAAATAAAGTATGATCATCTGCTATTATTACTGATAATTTTTCCACGGTACTTTTCAGGTTATAAATTCATTGTAAATCTATATTTTATCTTCACTTCAAAAAATACCAACTGATTTGTATTGTGCATCCTGGCCTCTGTTCATAAATTGTTCTACCAAAGCAAACTTAAATAAATGAAAAGCCATCGCACATCTTATTTATATGAACTACGCTTACCCGGTTACTGTACCCCCAATACATACCGAAACCTATTAACAGGAAAAAGTGATGGAATACTTTATTAGCACATTTATAATAATGCTGATTTGTATAATCGCATTATTGCAAGATAAATCTTATGACAACGGTATTGTTTTACCAAGGCCCCAAAACAAGCGCCCTTATTTAAAAAACAACCAGTTAACCCAATGTAATTATGTTTATCCTACGATTACAAAGGAGCCAGCCAGGTTTATTATCGATAAAAATGAATCACAAACTGAAGTATTTGTTACGCTATTGACGGATAATCTCGTAAATCCTTCAATTTTCAACACCCCTACAACAGTGTTCATCAAGGCCAATCCAACGATTCGTTTAAATATTAGTAAGAATGTTAACTCTGCGAATTGCTTCTGTTTTCAATACCGGATAAACCAGTTTACCCCTTACTATCTATATTTCGGGCAATGTTTTAACAAGCAGCAGGATAAATAGTTGACAGCTTGGTGCATGTATTTTCTATATACGCAATGACGAAATATCTGAGATAAAATAGATTTTCAAACATTTTTGATTAAAAAACCATCAAAATTTAGATTAAGGAAAAAAATAATTAATTATTTTTTTCCTTAATCTAAATATAAAAAGCCATGACCGGTCATTATTATTTACAAGAATACTGCATCAAAGAAATAAATCACCTTCAGGAATAATAAACCCCATCTACATAAAAATAAATAACATACTCACAATCAATAACTTAAAAAAACAATCATTTAAGCTAATATTAATGATAAAAGCTTTTACCAAAAAATTATTCAATTTCGTCGTCCTGTAACTTTTTTTTTACAAAAAAATATTATTATTTTTAAAAGCCGAAACAGTTAAGCTTTTGTTAAACATGTATTCAACATTAAAAAACAAAATAAGCGCCTTTTTTGGCTCCTATCACTCAATTATAAAAAATAACTGAGTAATAGTACGTGATATTTCGCATCTTTTATCCATATTCCTACCTCAACCATTTCCAAAAATAAAAATCATATAAAATTTACATGAATTTTATATGAAGAATCTAAAAAAATCGTCATTTTATCGAAATCGAAGTAACGTTTTATCACTTTTTTTATCAATATTTAAATATATAATTGAAATATTAAACTTTTTTCAACTTTTTTTTCATTTTATTACAAAAATCGTAGTTTTGGATATTAACTAAAACTGATTTTTTAACAATGAAAAAACTCCTACTCGCAAGCTGGTGTTTGTTCATGCTATTTATTAGTGTGGTACATGCACAAAACAAAACGGTTACCGGCCGGGTAACTTCAAAAGACGATGGACTACCGCTGCCAGGCGTGTCCGTAAGAGTTGTAGGTACCACACTCGGTACACAAACAAATGCAGATGGTAAATTTTCTTTATCTGTTCCTGCCTCTGCAAAATCTTTAGGCTTTAGCTTTATCGGTTTTACATCTCAAACTGTTGAAATCACTTCAGCACCATTAGATGTTAAACTAACAAGCAGTGCTAACAAATTATCAGAAGTGGTAATTACCGGTGCTTATGGTACCAAACAGTCATCACGTTCGGCTTCTTATGCGGCACAGGTGGTAAAGTCAGATGCACTTAATACCATACGCCAGCCTAACGTTAATAACGCGTTAGCCGGTAAAGTTGCAGGTGTTCAGGTACGTAGCCAGTCAGCTGCAGCTTTAGGTCGTAATACCAATATCAGGCTGCGTGGTGCTACCGGTTTTGGCAGCGGCAACAACCCTTTATATGTTGTAGACGGTACTATAATGCCAAATGCCGACGATTTGAGCAATGACGACATCGACAACATCAGTATCCTGAATGGTCCTGCAGCATCTGCTCAGTTCGGTTCACAAGGTGCTTATGGCGCTATCGTCATCTCAACTAAAAAAGGCAAGAAAACAAAAGGCGTTGGCGTTGAATTAAACCTTGGTGCCAATTTCGACAAGGCTTACATCCTGCCTAACTACCAAAACAGTTATGGCGGCGGTGCTTCTGCCGATTTTATCCAATACCATTGGAAAGATGGTGATCCTGAAGGATGGAAAGCTTTAGATGGCAAATATTACCCGGATTATACAGACGATAGCAGTTGGGGACCTAAAATGGTTGGCCAGGAGTATATCCCATGGTATGCATGGGCTGCTGGTACCAAATATTCTTTCAAAACTGCGAAATGGACCCCTCAGCCAGATAACGCCAAGGATTTCTTCCGTACCGGTGTTTCTTTAAATAACAGTGTGGCATTTACTAAAGCGGCTGATGATTACAACATCAGGATGTCATACAATAACCAGCACACTACAGGCATAGTGCCTGAAACCTGGCTAAACAAAAACAACTTTACCTTAAACGCTAACTACGATCTTAACAAACACCTCACAGCAGGTGCAAGTATTAATTTTTCGGGCACACAACTTCATGGTCAGATCAGTGATGCTTACGCAAGTGCTTCAAGTGGCTCGTTCAACTCGTGGTTTCACCGTGATTTGGACATGGGCATCATGAAAGAATTACAGGATCTAAAATCGCCTGACGGCACCTATGTAAGCTGGAACCACCAAAACCCTAACTCATACGATCCATCAAACCCGGGCTCGTTTTATGCGGGCAACTATTGGTACAACCCTTATTTATGGCAAAAACAATGGCAAAACCTTAACACCCGCGACCGTTTGTACGGAAATATCTACTTACAGTACAAGATCAATAATGATTTAAGCTTTAAAGTTACCTACCGTCGCAATCAAACCAACACCTGGAACGAAGGTAAAATTTCATCTGAAATACAGGCCAGCGGTACACAAACAGGACAGAAAGCTGGTTATGGCACTTCAACGTCTTACTCAAACCGCGAAAACTACGAAACCTTGCTTAACTATGATAAGCAGATCAAAGATTTTCACCTGAATATTAATGCCGGTAGCGATTTTTACAACTGGAGTTATAAAGATAACGGCGCCAACACCAACAATGGTTTAAGTGTTCCTGACTTGTATACCCTGGCAAACTCTGTGGATCCGATCAGCGCCAGCAATACCAGGATCCAGGAGCAATACCGTGCGGTATTTGCGAAAGCTTCTGCCAATTACAAAAGGATTGTATATGCTGATGCGACTTTACGTAACGACTGGTTTTCAACCATCTCTACTATAAACAACGCTAACTCAGTGTTGTCAAAATCATTTGGTGGGTCATTCGTATTCAGCGAGGTATTGCCTGAATTTAAAGACTGGTTAAACTATGGTAAAATAAGGGGATCATGGGGCCAGGTACCATTAGCTTTAGGTAACACAACCGAAACATTTGGCGCATACAGGAACAATACACTATACGGTATCGCTCCAAATAAATGGAATGGCGCCTTATTGCAAGGTGGCCCAACCCAATTTGTTGACCCTGCCTTACATGGCACAACCACTACTTCAAAAGAAATTGGTTTAGACTTAGGTTTCTTTAACGACCGTTTAACTTTTGGCGCTACTTACTGGGCTGCAGATGACAAAGACCTTCCATTGGGCTTAGCGGTTAACGCTGCCAGTGGTGTATCATCTATCCTGACCAACGTAGGTTTGATCAAACGGAGAGGTTTGGAGATAACTGCAAGCGGTACCCCTATCCGGTTACCAAACTTTAGCTGGACAATTAATGCCAACTTTGCACAGTTATTGGATAATACAGTAGTAGAGATCAGCAATAAATACGGTGTTGACCGTGTGCAGGTTGCAGGTGTATGGGGTACAGACATGCCTTATCTGATCAATCAAAAAGGCAAATGGTGGGGCCAAATTTACGGTAACGGTATCAAACGTAACGCTGCCGGGGTCCCAATCCTTACTTCATCCGGCGCTTACATCAATGATCCTAACGTATATTTCGGCAGTGCATTGCCTAAATATACCGGTGGTATACAAAATACATTCACTTTATTTAAAGAGTTTGTGTTGAGCGCAAATATCGACTATCAGTTTGGTGGCAAATTCGCTTCATTATCAAACCGTTGGGGGCAGTATAGCGGTTTAACGGCTAATACGGCGGCACTTAACGATAAAGGCATGTCGGTACGTGACCCTGTTGCTGATGGTGGCGGTGTTAAAGTTACCGGTGTTGATGCCGACAATAAAGCCGTGACCTATTACGTCGACGCAAAATCATACTATCAGGGTTTAACAAACAATAAAACTTACGATCCCTACATCTACGACTTGACTTTCATCAAACTTCGTGAGGTTGCTGTAGGTTACAACCTGCCGATTAAAAGATGGGGTTTAGGAAATGTATTCCAATCGGCAAGGATTGATTTAACCGGCCGTAACTTATTGTTGATATACGCTAAATCTAAGGATTTCGATCCGTCGGAGATCACCGCGACAGAAGGTGAAACTGCCCAATACCCAGGCACGAGGGGGTTTGGTTTCAACCTAAAAGTAACATTCTAAGCGAACAAGGATTATTAGACTAAGAAAAAATGAAAAAGATATATCTATATACATTAGCAGGCGCGTTCGCCTTTTTAGGCGCGGGTTGCAATAAGCTAAAGGATTTTGGCGACGTAAACAACAATCCTGCAGCAACAGTAACGCCAATCCCTTCGGCCTTGTTATCAAACGTTGAGGCAAATTTGGGTGGTTATGCATCAACCGGTACCGAGGCAATAAGCGGAGGCCAGTATGCTCAATATTTTACTGAAACACAGTATTCAGGTACTTCATTGTACAACCTCCCTCAAAACGGCTTTACCGGCAATTACGCAGGCAACCTTAATAACCTGCAGCTTATCATTAACCAAAACCCAAGTAAAAACATGGTTAATGTGGCTAAAATACTGCAGCAGTATATTTTTTGGATAGTGACGGATTCGTGGGGTGATGTTCCCTACAGCGACGCACTCAAAGGGGCGGCTAACATATTGCCTAAATATGATTCCCAGGAAACCATTTATAAGGGCATACTTACCACGCTGACTACGGCTATAAATTCGTTTGATTCATCGCCAATAAGCGGTGACATCATTTATGGTGGTGATGTAGCATCATGGAAAAGAATGGCAAACTCTCTTAAATTGCTTGTTGCAATTCAAATGTCAAAGGTAACCTCTTCTTCTTCCATCGCATCTGCTGCTACCAACGAAGCTATTAACCCAGCTAATGGAGGAGTGATTACTACTACCGATCAAAACTTCAAACTTCAATATCCTGGAGGTAATTACAAAAGCGCATGGTGGAACCTGTATAACGGACGTAAGGATTTTGCCGAATCAAAAACCCTTACCGATTATACCGCGAGCACCAGCGATCCGCGCCAGGCAGCTTTTGGCGGCGAAAGTGAGCAGGCGGGTAACGTTACAACATCAAATATTGGCGTTCCATACGGCTTAGCGCGTTTAGCGGTGACCTCTTTTACCGACGCTAACCCAAAATGGGCACGTGTTTTACGCGGCGACTTCAGGCTTGAAAACGGATCAGTAACCCTGATCACAGCTGCAGAGGTGTGGCTGGCAAGGGCCGAAGCTGTAAACCTGGGCTGGATCACCCCAACAACATCTGAAACAGTAGCTATCGATTTCCAAAATGGTATAGGTGAATCGTTCGTACAGTGGGGACTAACATCTGCTGCGGGTAAAACTTTCGCCCAAGGCTTGGGCACACCTAACATTCAGCTAATTTCAACTCAGCGTTGGGTGGCAAGTTATCCTGATGGCCATATGGCCTGGGATATCTGGAGGAAAAGTGGTTACCCGGTTCTTACTCCCGCTCCTGATGCTACAAACGCATCTAAGCAAATTGTAAGGAGGTTCGTGTATGCTACTTCAGAGTATAACACTAACGGCGCAAACGTTAACACGGCAGTTGCACGCATGGGCGGCGATACTCAGGATACAAGAGTTTGGTGGGATGGTGGTAAATAATCATTAAAAAAATTGACACAACATGAAAAAGAATATATTTATTAAGTATTTGCTTGTTGCCGGTATCGCATCTGTTGCCCTTTTTTCGGGCTGCCGGAAAGAAACTGCCGCCGATAAGGTTGGCGGCCAGGCAGCTGATAATGGAAAAACACTCATTGGTTTCCCTAATGGCATGATTAATGCAACTTTCTTTGAGCCATTCACCAATGTAAAAACCGTTAATGTATTTACACTAAAAAAAGATGCAAAGAGTGAGGCTGAATTAAACAAAGCCCAAACTTTTGTGCTTACATCTTTACCTGACGCGCTTACAAAATACAATGCAAAAAACGGATCATCTTACGAGTTGTTACCACAATCGTTTTATACATTGGGCAACGCAAACACTACACAGGCAACCAACGGCGATCTGACCTTTAAGTTTGCTTCAGGTACATTTGCGGAAGATTTCATTATAAAACTTAATGGAAGTAAACTGGATCTTTCAAAAACCTATGGTTTGGCTTACAAACTTACCGGAACTGATGGTTTAGGAGTACACGCCGCCAGCAAGGATACCCTTTATGCTTTTTTTAGCGTAAAAAACAAATGGGATGGTGTTTATGAGATAACCGGCACAATGACTGATAAAGCTAATGCTACCTTAGGTCATATCAATGAGTACTTGTCAAGTGCAACCAACACATCGGATCCGAAAGGCCCTATGCAATTTGAGTTGAGAACAATATCTGCAACGAAATGTGAGGTTTATGATAATTACCTTTTTGGTGGTAACTACATGCCGATAAGGTCTGGAACCGGTGCCAGCTATTATGGTAACTTTGCCCTAATAATCGAATTTGACCCTGCCACCAATAAAGTTGCGGCTGTTACAAATTATTATGGCCAGCCGGCTTCCAATACCAGATCTGCAGCATTAGACCCTTCTGGCGCAAATGCATATGATCCCGGGACTAAAACTATTGATATTATCTACAATATGTTACAACCAAGTGTAATTACGACTGCTCCATATATCAGAACTACCTGGACTGAGAAATGGAAGTATATCGGTTCACGTTAATAAAATCAAAAAAGAGCCGTTTTGCATTGCATAATGCGGCTCTTTTTATATCCTGTTACATCACATAATTGATGACATACTGACCTTATTAAACTAAACAAATCCGTATTGAATTGGG
Source organism: Mucilaginibacter sp. R-33 (assembly GCF_049949235.1). NCBI lineage: Bacteria > Pseudomonadati > Bacteroidota > Sphingobacteriia > Sphingobacteriales > Sphingobacteriaceae > Mucilaginibacter > Mucilaginibacter sp. R-33. The sequence goes on along the minus strand of NZ_CP188089.1, from coordinate 1,050,869 downwards.
GTTTTAATAATTATTATAAACACCAACACTTTTAACTGCAGCTTCGTTCTTTTAGTTAATAGTTACAACAAGAAACCGTACACCGTAAGCTCGTGTACGGTTTTCCCTGTTATATCCCGGTTGTCAGAAATTCGGATCAAAATTAAAACAGATCGGGTTTGACAATCCTACCATATTCCCGCTCAGTGCTGCCGATTGCGGCACTTGTGGGTAAGGTGTAGACGGCCCTTCAACCGTAACCCGGTAATAAGTACGGCCGGCTATTGCCGGTGTATCAGTAAATTCAATCATGGGCGTTTTGCCTTCCATTTTTAAAGTACCAAACGGGTTGCCGTTTTTTACCACATTGATAGTGTAGGTAGTATCCTTTATACTGTTTCCGGTTAACTGAACTTTAAATTTAACCGGCTTACCGGTTGCCTTCACGTTATCCCCCATCATCATATCCATTTTATCGTCGCCATTTAAATCGGCATAAAACTCAACACGGGGAGCATATGGGTTTGAACTTATGGATACCCTTCCGTTGGTTAAGGCGTCAATAACAGCTTGCTTAGTACGTGCAGTTGCAAATACCCAGGTAGTAGGCGTTCCTGCATAATTGGCTTTAGCCTGGTAATTAGGGCCTGGTTTTTCATCCCCTACAGGCACGCCGTGATGTGCGTCGCTCCCTCCCCTGCCGGTTAGCTTTCGGCCCGATGACAACATATCATCCCAGATCATGATCGCATTGGCATTTTTTGACCAGATGGCCGAATTCCATACTTCGATAGAATTAACCATATCATACGAATACCCAAAATGATCTTTACCGCTGGGATGGTTTGCCGACAGGTGAATACCAAGTTTATTCTTTATGCGCCCCACAACAGTATCACGTTGGTCGCGCACATCGTATAACTGTTGATGATCATAAGGCCTGGCCGAAAAGGCGTTGCCATGGCCGCGGGTAGTTGTCCATTCGGCAGCGTACAGCAGCAATACCGAATCTGATTTAAACTCCGGATCAGCCCAGGTATTGTGGGCTACGTCGCCATCTACATGATTATCGTGATCGGTAATAGCCAGGAAATCGATCCCTACCAACCTGCAAAAAGTGATGATCTTGCTGATTGAATTATTTGACGACTCCTTGCTATGCCTGGAGTGCATATGCAGCTCGCCTTTAAGCCAGACACCCTGACTGAGACTGGCCGGCGGCGGCAGTGTGCCCAGCGGTTTGGGAGCCCAGGGGTTTACATGGGCCGATTGCCCCAATGCGGAACCGCTGATGCAGCCCGCAACCATAATTATTAAACCGGTTTTAATTAACAGTCCAATGTTCCTGTTAGTGCTTAGTACCATAAGTAATTTTGTCGATCTTTTTATTTTGTAATACTTTCGGCAGCCAACTTAGCCCACTCATGTTAGCTCACCGTTAACAAGAACAAATGATATAAAAATGTGACAGTGAAGCAAAAACCGAAACACCTGCTTTTATTTTTATTTGACTGAAAATTAAAGCTAACATCCCGCAAAACATTTGTAATTTAGGATTAAGCGATTTAACTCAACAAACTATACCTATGAGCAACCCGATAACAACACGCTGGCCCAGGCTCGATTACCATGATCTTAAAGATACCCTTGCAAGTGTTCATATGTGGACTCAAATCATTGGTAAGGTAAGACTAAAACAAATGCCCTGGATCAATCATTCATGGCAGGTAACCCTTTATGTAAGTTCAACCGGTCTAACTACCGGAAGTATGCCATTTGAGGGCGGCGTTTTCCAGATAGATCTTGATTTTATGAGTCATACCCTGAATATATCCACCAGTACCGGAGAAAAACGATCGTTTGGGCTCGGTACCGGAAGTGTGTCCGCCTTTTTCAGTTCCCTGATGGACAGCATTGCTTCAGTTAATGCAGGTGTAGAAATATATGCGGTGCCGAATGAAGTGGAGCCGGCTATTCCTTTTGCCCAAAATCACACGCCGTGTAATTATAACGCTTCCATTATGCATGATTACTGGCAGGCACTGGTAAGGATCCATAATGTTTTCACAGAGTTCAGGGCCGGGTTTCAAGGAAAAAATAGCCCGGTACATTTCTTTTGGGGAGGATTTGACCTGGCGGTCACCCGCTTTTCGGGCAGGCCCGCACCAAAACACCAGGGCAGCGTTCCCAATATGCCTGCAATAGTAATGCAGGAAGCCTATTCGCAGGAAGTAAGCTCATGCGGCTTTTGGCCGGGCTCGGATGCTTTCCCTCATCCCGTTTTTTACGCATATTGCTACCCCGCTCCCGAAGATTTTGCCAAACAGCAGGTATCGCCTCCCGAAGCATTTTACAGCGGGGAAATGGGTGAGTTTTTATTGACTTACGAAGTTGTTTCCCGATCGGCCGACCCGGAACGGACTTTGCTACAATTTTTGCAATCCACCTATGACGCCGCTGCTAAAACCGGAAACTGGGATAAAGATCTGCAATGTGATTTATCGGCATTAAAGAACACATGAGGTAAAATATTGAGAGGACTCTTTCGACAGGCCCTAAGGAAGCTGTTCTAAAAACCTGGAAATATATTTCAATTTGGTATTATGCAAATTATAATTTAACTTTATTTAGCAATAATTATTTGATTATGAGCCAATTTCCAGATCCGGACGAAACTCCTGCTCCTGAAGAAGACAGTGGAAATATCCCTGATATCTGGGATATCAAAACATCAGGCAAGGGCCGTGTGGGCAGGTCAGATACTAACCTGGATGAGGCCATGCCTTGTGCCGAAGACAGCGAGCCTTATTTGGAAGGAGATATAGATACCCCCGGTTTATGGGATGATAACGACCTGTCATCGTCTGACCAGGCGGATTATCTGGGAGCGGAATAGTCAGGAAGCTATAGTTGCAATAGCAAAAGCTATCCCCATAACTATGGGCGAAAAAAATATTGCCCGTAAACAAAGTACGTAAATATTCCATCTGTAATCGTTTTTCTTTGTGTTTTGCTCAATCCGTTCCTGGTAATTGATGATTTCAACCTTATAAAACCTCAGGATCCTTTCATCATCAGCAATATCCTTATGGAAAAATGCCTTATCAAAGTATATTTTGGGGCTTGTACCTGGCAAAAGATATTCGCTTGGGGTTAAACCTTGCAGTACAAACATTAAACCTACTATCAAAAAATAAAAGATCCCTACAATTGCTGTAAATAACAAACTATCCAAGTGAGGTGTATCCTTCCATTTTCCGATTGCATAAGCCAAAAGACCAATTAAAACGCCCGAAACCAGGGTTAATAATCCGTTTGATCGCTCGTAAATACCCTTTGCCGTTTCTATGGTGTAGTTATATGATTTTTCGGCCTGTTCAAATATGAACTTTGCATCTTCCAGGGTCAGTTTATTGAGCCATTCCTTTTTTTCCTGCCAGAAGTTTTCCATATGGATACTTTTAACCTAATTTAAACTAAATCCGGCGTAATCCATACAAAATCAAGCAAATAGATATTAAAACATCCTCGCATAAAGTTCATTGACAGATTAATGACATCAAACTACGAGATTAATTAAGCAGGTTTAAAGGGAAAGGGATATTTTTATCCTATGCAAAAGGTGAAACAGATAGTGGGAGGACTATCATTGATATTTAACCGTTACGCGTCGTTTTCAGACTTGACATTATTCCCCATCAGTCGGAAGTTCACCATGAAATAGGTTGGGGAATAAAAAGCGTTAATATCTTCAATGGAGCTATAAGAACTAAAGTTTATTAAAAAATTCACCGAAATGCCAGAGGATACCGGAGGGGTCGTGTAAAAAACATTCCCTCCCCCATTGCTCCACGCGGATCGGAGTTAATCTTACGCCGGCATATTTCGAAGGTAAATCTAAAGCTAACAGCTCATCCCAGTAGCGGGCGACATCATCAACCTCCAAAAACAGCATGGTATTATCTATCCAATCTTTAACATATGCTTTTTGCAGATAAAAGGCGAGCTGCCCTGTTTTAAATACCGACATATCTGCACTCAATACAACTTCTTCAAATCCCAGGTCGCGATAAAAACTTAGCGATATTTCAAAATCTTTAGCGCCGATGAATGGCCTGAGCGATATAGCTTTGTGTTGCATAGTTGAGGTTTAAATTTGAGCCGGCAACCTGCTAAATAAGAAGCAGATTGCCGGCTAATTAAATACGAAGATACTTTATGACCAATGGTTTTCAAACACCTTCATAATTCTCCCTCATCTTTTTAATTTTTTTGCTGAGATAGAAAAGTAACCAGTGAGGCAAATTCATCATATGATAATGCATTGGCAAGCCCTACAGGCATCATAGATGTTTTCAATTCCTTCCTGGTAAGCACATCGCTGGATTTAATGGTAAATACATCTCCGGTAATGTTTCTCATCACTATTTTTTGGGCAGACTCATCTGTAATAAATCCCATATAATTTTTATTGCCTTTAGCTGTGATCATCACAGTAGCAAATCCCTGCGAAATGGAAGCGCTGGGTTTTAAGATGGATTCGGCGATTTGCTGGCGATTCATGATAGATCCGATCTGGCCCATAAACGGCCCTTTTAGTTTTTCGCCACGGGTAAGGCTATGGCAGGCTACACAGCCTTGCTGCGTAAATAGTGCCCTTCCTTTCTTTGGATCTCCTTTAACTTTGGCTAACATTAACATCAGGTCTTCAATGGATGAATTACCGATTTGCCCTTTTTTGTTCAGGATCTTTGACAAATCTACTTTAACCTCTTTTGTAGGAACATTTTTTTCTTCACCGCCAAATGCCGTGATCCCCATTTGGTGCCGCTCATTCAGATCAGCATAAAATTGTTTGCCCGCAGCGTCTGCTTTGCTTCGTTCAAGCGTCAGGAACTTCTCGATACGAGCCGAGCCTTCCCAGGTTATACCTTTGTAAATTGGGCCATGTGAATCGGGCCGGGTTCCCCACCACCAGGACGCATCATAAGGAGCTTCCTGCTTATAAAGGCGTGCCAGGGTTACCAATATTTGTTTCTTTGTTTTTACATCTTTGATTTTAGGGTAAGCGGCAATCAATCCATTTACTGCTTTAGTATCGTACATATACCGCAATGCCCACAATGCTAATGTTGAATTGGTAGTTCCAATTGCACCAACGCATGCATCAACCGCATTCATGCTTACAAGTGCCCTCACAGCCAGGTGGGGCAGTATTATGGCCGAATTGGGCGTGGCGTGCGGCCCTTCAGTATTTTTAGCAGGCGCTGCAAAACTTGCAGGAACTTGTGTTTTAAGTAATTCAGAAGCTGCTTCTAAACGGCCAAGACGACCCAAACCTATAATCGCCGCAGCTTTCACGCGCGGAGACGGATCTTTCAGCCCGTTCAAGAAAGGAGCTATTGGTACTTGTGCTATCCCTTCTTTCCTGTCTGTTAAGGCTCGTAATGCAAATTCCCTCAGAGCATTATCCTGCGTAAGTTGTGCAAGGTTAGCTATTCCGCTCTCCCGGGCAATTTGTCCGTAAGTAAAAAGAGCAGCCACCCGTGCATATAAAGCAACACCCGCATCCGATGCTATGGCAAAAGCTGCCTTGCTGCTTTCGTCGGCCGGCCTGGTAATAAGTTCCTGTGAGGCATTTAATCTTGCCACCGCGCTTTCTGATTTTAACATATTGGCCAAATCAGCTACGGCCAGCGTTTTAACATCAGGAAATGCTTTATAGCTCCATCCGTTAGGTATGGCCCTGATCACATAACCCTTTGATGCACTGCCAGAATATCCCGCACCATCCCAGGCCGAAAGATAGAGCCGCCCCGAACCATCAACATCCAGATCGGTGATCTGAGGTAATTCAATAAATGGTTCTTCAGTTTGTTTAAAACTGGCACCATCTGGTTTTACCCTATTTATATAAAGTTCGCTCCGTCCCCAGTCGGCCGTCATAGGTACATGGTTATATTTTTCGGGCCAGGTAGGTTCATCCATAAACAGCGAACCTGTGCCTGAGCCGCCGCCCAAATCAACCAGGGCGGGCAGAATCTCATCTGTAAAATGCTGAAATAACAAGGGGTAACCATATTCGCCCGATTGAATATGATGCGAGAAACGGATGTTCCAGCCGCCGCCATCATTAGTATTATCGCGTGTAAATACATTCATGTACGGATCTATAGCAACATCATAAATATTGCGGGTACCATGGGTATAAACCTCCATTTCTTTGCCATTAGGCCTTACCCTTATGATGCCGCCGCCAAGCATAGTCAGTTTTTTACCATCCCGGTCGGTAGCATCATGAAAGCCGAAATCGCCAACAGCTATGTAGATCCATCCATCAATCCCCATACGGATACCATTGGTAGCATGGTCTGTTCCGCGTTCAACCAGCATGTGAGCATTACTCAGGTGCTCGACGAGTGGTCTTGGCGGGCCATCAGCAATGCCATCATGATCTTTATCTTCAAAAACTTCAAGGGTCATACCGGTCGCCTTACGCGTTTCTTTCGAAAAAACTGTATGAAGCACAAAAACCTGGTCGCCCATGATGAGTATACCGCGCGGGTCGTCAACATCAGCAAAATCTGTATGCTTATCTAACTTACCATCATTATCGCTATCGATAAGTTTAACTATCCGCCCTTTCCCGGGATCTTTACCCAGCGAACCAATCATATCAACTCCAACAAATACCTCGCCTGTGGCTGCCACAGCTAAACAAGCGGGGCTTGGTGTAAGCTCAGGTCCGGCAAACCTGGTGATTGTAAAGCCAGCTGGCCAATGGAGCGAATCGCTTTTAGATTGACTTTGTCCTCGTATTGAAGCCAAAGTACTTGGTTTGGCATGTCCCGCTTCGTTACTGCGGGTATTTGCAAAATATTTGAGCGTCAAAAAGAAAGATAAACAGAGAAATAGGGTTAAGGATAACTTTAACATTGTTGTTTTTTAATTATACAGGTAAAAGGCAGTCAAATTAATCTTTTTATTTTATTTATTGTTTAGGAATCCGTTTCTCAGCGGTTAACAGTTTAACTACGTCGGCTAATTTCTGAGGATCATGCGCATATTTTTCAAGGTTAACAATCTCAACTTTCCTAAACTCAACAGGATGGCTTTCACTTTGCAGGGAAATTGTACCGCTTTTTAACAACGCACCCTCCTCTGTGCTGCCAACCGGGTCCAGTTGCGGGCGCTGATAACGTAACACTTCTTCTCCGTTTACATAATGTACCACCAGCGAATCGCCCAAAACAAGGGCCTCTACCCTAACCCACTGATCGCCATGAAAGGTTTCCGATTTTGAATCCAGGCAATGACTTTTAACTACCGAGTTATTTAAAACGTACTGTGTACCAGGGGTGCACACGTTCGCCGTCGGCCGTTTATCTTTACCATTACCGCCCAATAACTGAACCTCAATGGATATTGGAAAGTCCTGGTCTACCTTCATAGTTTTAGGATCCTGCCCGTGTATCATAATTCCGCTGTTGCGGAACGCCCATCCGGGGCCACCTTTTACCTGGTTACCTGTGAAACGATACTCTACCCCTATCAGGTAATAAGAAAAAGGCTTTTTGTAAAACAAGTGCCCAAACTGGTCATCAAATTTTTCATATTGATCATAACTTACCTGGATCTTATGATCAACAACCCTGAAGGTGTTACCAAAATTTTCATTTAATTGATGTTTCCTGATTTTAACAGTCCAATCCGTTAAATCCTTTCCGTTAAAAAGCTGTTCCCACTTAACTTTCAATTTTGGATCCGGGCGTTTAAACGCCAGTAATATGGACAGGCTTATTAAAAATAAAACACTCAGTGTTGAAAGAATGAGTCCACGCTTTATCATGACATATTTTTTTATTATCTAACTATTAGTTTACTGCCCGAAAAATAAAAAAGCAGATTGCTATATAGGTTTAACTGGCTGCTGATCAAAAATGCAATAATAGACTTAGAAAAAAAGGGGGTAAAGCCCTAAATTTAAGGGGGTAAAATAAATTGCCTGTAAAAATCAAGATACAGAAAACTATCTGGTAGTATAGAGCAATTAACTATAGACATATACTCAAAACAGCACCATGAACACTACCCCTGCCCTTGCTTTGTAACATTATCACTTGGATTAAAAAACAAGACACTTTTGTAAATCAATTTGATATTTTTACTTACCAATTATTAACTAATAATTTATAATGCATAGTAGGATAAATAACGTCTTAAATCCGAAAATATACTTTAGTTTCCTGTTCCTTTTCGTTTACCTAAATGTTTTTGGTTTCACAGCCGGACAGCCCGTGCAGTATCTTGGTATCGAAAACGGACTATCTAATAATGCGGTTACATCTCTCTACCAGGATCAATATGGTTTTATGTGGATGGGCACTTATGATGGCTTAAACCGATATGACAGCGATGAATTTAAAGTCTACAGAAACGAGTGGAACAACAACAAATCCCTCCCATACAATCATATAAGTGCCTTAAATGGTGTTGGTAACAAAATATTGATAGGCACACAACGCGGGCTTGTTTTTTATAATTACCCCGACTCTTATTTTTATCCGGAATATTTCCGGGAGCACAACAGCGGGCGCCGGTTAAAAATAACTTCAAATATAAATGTTATTGTAACCGATAAGGACAGTAGTATATATATAGGAACGGATGAGCTGGGGTTATTGAGATATGACAAAACCAGGAAACTTTACCTGCAAACGGGGCTTACCAACCAATATAATTATAGCGTAAAAGCATTATATCCAACCCGGGCAGGTGTTTGGGTATTTGTAAAAAACCGGGGGCTGGGTTTATATGATCCAAAATCCGGGCGTATAAATATCATGAATACTCAACTTAACAGTGCCAGTTGCCTGCTTGCAGATAAAGTGGGCAACCTTTGGATAGGCACCGAAAACGGCTTGTTTATATTTAACAGTAAAACACGAGCTATCAAGAGGTTTCACCAGGCTATTGATAAACTTACCAGCGATAACATATCCAATTTAACTCTCGACGAAAAAGGTAATATCTGGATAGCTACCGACGGTGGCGGCATCAATATTTTAAATACAGATAGTGGCAAACTCACTTTTATTACCAATGGTAACAAAGCAGGTTCATTGCGCAGCGGGGCTGTTACCGCGATTTATCATGACAGGGAATCAAGAAAGTGGATAGCAACCCTGCGCGGCGGGGTTAGCGTTGTAGACAACTTTAAAAAGCCGTTTGCACTTTTTAACAATGATCCCTTCAATAAAAACAGCGTGATCAACAATTTCATTCTTTCATTTTGTGAAGATGAAAAACATAACCTATGGATAGGCACCGATGGCGGCGGGCTTTCTTACTGGGACATAAAAAATAATTTATACACCGGTTATACTCATGCATCAACCGGTGGGGGCTTGAGTACCGATTTTATCGTGAGCATACTTAAAACCTTCGATAATAAAATATGGGTGGCTTCTTTCAACGGTGGTATTGACCAATTTAGCAAAACTACCGGCAAATTCAAGCATTACAACTGCTATAATACATTAACTCAAACAACCGATAGAAACCTATGGAAACTTTTTGAAGATTCCAGGCACCATTTATGGGCAGGTACTACCAGGGGCGGCCCATTATATCTTTATAACCGAAAAAATGACCGCTTTGAACTATTCGATGAAGACCTGGTTAACATACACGCTATATTTGAAGACAGTAATGGAAACTTATGGGCAGGTAATTACACCCGGCTCATTAAAATAGATACCGTTAAGAAGGCTCATCATTTTTTTAATGTGGGTTATGGCATCAGAACCATCGCGGCAGATAATTCAAACCATTTATGGGTTGGAACTGAGGGTGGTGGATTGCTAAAATTCAACCTTCCTGATATGAGCCGTGTGAGGTATACCAAGGTTAATGGTTTGCCGGGTAATTCAATCCTCAACATCCTTATCGACAATAAAGAAAACCTATGGTGCAGTACTTACAATGGTTTAAGCAGGTTTTCCCCGGCAAAAAATAAGTTTACAAATTATATTGTTTCTGACGGTTTGCAAAGCCTCCAATTTAATTACAACGCAGCTATCCGGCTTCAATCGGGCGATATGGCCTTTGGAGGGATTAATGGATATAACATTTTTAATCCAGACAGCATACAGGTAGCAGACCATAGGCCCGATCTTCGCATAACCGGCCTGAAAATTGACAATTCAGAAACTGATGGCTCCAGCGAATTGCTCAAAAATCAATCTGTAGCGGATCTTAAAACAATCCGGCTTAATTATGAACAGGCTGCGCTTACCATTCATTACACAGCACTCGAATATTCGTTTCCGGATAAAATTGAATATGCTTATTATCTTGAAGGATGGGATCATGGGTGGAACTATGTGGGCAAGACCAAATCTGCATATTACACTCATTTAAATGAAGGCAGTTACAGGCTAAGGGTCAAAGCTACAGACACCCGGGGAAATTGGATGCCGAAACAGATCAGTGTTAAAGTTATTGTGTTTCCGCCATGGTACAGAACATTGTGGGCCTACGTAGTATACCTGGTTATTATCTTTGGGGTAATATACCTTTATTTCCTATACCGGGTAAAACAGGCAAAGCTTAAATTTGAAATTAACCTGGCTAACTTAAAGGTTGAAAAGGAAAAAGAACTGAATGAAAAGAAGCTCGCTTTTTTTACCAATGTTTCGCACGAGTTCAGAACGCCGCTTACGCTGATCATCAATCCTATCAAAGATCTGCTGGACAAAAATAAAAGCCATTCGGACGAGCTAAATACGGTATATAGGAATGCCCGGCGCTTATTAGGATTGGTAGATCACCTCCTGCTGTTCCGCAAAACTGAAAGCGAAAACGCGCAGTTAAATATAAGTGAGATAAATTTTGTGCGGGTATGCGAAGAGGTATTTTCGTGCTTTGCACATCAGGCTAAAATCAAAAACCTGAATTTTAACATTGAAACAACCAGCAGGAATATTACGGTATTTGCCGATGTCGAAAAAATAGAGATCTCATTGTTTAACCTTATTTCGAACGCGGTTAAGTTTACACCAGATTATGGCACCATCAAGATTTTTGTGGAAGAAGATGACACACATGTTTACTTTAAAATAACGGATAATGGCGTTGGTATAAATACCGAAACCGGCGATAAACTGTTTGATAAATTCTACCAGGTAAAGGATAATAATTACTTTAAAAAGGGTTTCGGTATCGGTTTGTACCTGGTTAAAGTATTTATTGATTGCCATAAGGGCACGATAAACTATTTAAATAATAAAAATGGCGGAACAACCTTTACCTTAAAGCTATCAAAAGGAATAAAACACTTTTCGGCAGAGGAGATAAATATTGTAACAGCTCCTGACTATAATTTTGTAAATGACCTTATAGATCATGGCAGTAAAGACCTGGTTGAAGAAAATACCAAATTGCAGAAGCTTGAACTGTTTAGCCAGGAAAAGCATACCCTGGTTGTTATTGACGATAATGAACAGATCAGGACATATATCAAAAAAATATTTTTTGCCGACTATTTAGTCCTTGAAGCAAAAGACGGAGCAGCGGGTCTTGAGCTGATTAAAAAATATATACCAGATCTGATCATCAGCGATATCCTAATGGACGGAATAAACGGGTTGGATTTATGTAAAATGATTATGGATGATGCGGCCATAAAGCACATCCCGGTTATTTTGCTCACCGGCGATACCACACCCGATATTATGGTTAAAAGCCTTGAACAAGGTGCAATAGACTTTTTGCGAAAACCATTTGATAAAGAATTGCTCACAGCAAGGGTTAAAAGTGTATTGAGGAATAAAACAAAACTTCAGCAATATTTTTATAAGGAGGTTACGAAGGAAAACATAGCCATTAATATTTCGCGGGAAAATAAAGACCTGCTCAACAACTGTAGTGCTGTTATTGAGCAAAATTTCAACAGCGACAATTTTGATGTTTATGCCCTTGCCGATGCAGTCGGCATTAGTTATCCAACATTATTTAAAAGGATCAAAAGCACTACCGGTCAGTCTATCAACAACTTTATCAGGTTTGTTCGCCTGCGTAAAGCCGCCGAGCTCCTGATCCAAACCAATTGTAATATCAATGAGGCGGCAATACAGGTAGGTATCAGCGATATCAAATATTTCAGGGAACAATTTCACAAACAATTCGGCGTCAATCCATCAGAATTTATCAGAAAACACCGGGCAAATTTCCAGGTCTCCTATCGCTTAAACGAGTTTGAAAAACCTCCCGTAAATTAAATATCAATGGTGCAAAGTTCGGAAAGAGAAACATCAGGCTGTCTTAAAAACAGCTGAACAGCCTGAATACAATTTTCTCTCCCCTTTAATTTATAGTTTTGTCCCTCCTTTATACTTTAAATTATGCCTTATTTTGTTTCGGACGAAATCAATAAGATCATTTAAGATTTATAATTATTTCATTATTATGATTACTAAAATAATTACTGTCCTACTGCTGATAGCAATTCCGCTTGTCGGTAAATGCCAACAGGATACGGTGGGCGGCTATAAATTGGTTTGGGCAGATGAGTTTGACGAGTACGGCTCTCCAAAGCCGGATAATTGGGCATTTGAATCCGGTTTTGTACGGAATAATGAAGATCAATGGTATCAGGAACAAAACGCAATTTGCCGTGATGGTAAACTGATCATTGAGGCGCAGCGGGTACATCTGCCTAATCCGGGATATGCGCCTAACAGTACCAACTGGAAACAGAAAAGACAATTTATAAATTATACATCGTCAAGCATTAACACAAGGGGCAAACACAGCTTCCAATACGGCCGGTTCATTATGCGCGGCCGTATAAGTACCGATGCCGGGCTATGGCCCGCTTTTTGGACCTTAGGTGTAGAAAAGCCATGGCCAGCCAACGGAGAAATTGATATTATGGAATATTACCAGAATAAGCTTTTGGCTAATATTGCCTGCGGTACAGAGGTTCCTTATAAAGCTAAATGGTATAGTAACACCAAAGCCCTCAATACTTTCAAAGCCAACTGGAGCAAAAAATTCCATACCTGGCGTATGGACTGGGATCAAAACGCTATAAACTTATATGTAGATGATCTTTTACTTAACCATGTGGACCTGAAAGATCTGGTTAACCAGGACGGCACTCAATTTAATCCCTTTATGCAGCCTCATTATATATTGCTTAACCTTGCAATAGGTGGTGATAACGGTGGCGACCCATCTGCCACAAAATTCCCTAAACGGTTTGAAGTTGATTACGTTCGGGTGTATCAAAAAAATTAAACCGCCTGATCAGTACACTTTGTTTGCTGCCCTTTTAAATTGTCATATATACATTATTCCTCACCAAAAACAGGGACATACGACCGTTTTATTTTAAAAACGTTGCATATAATGGATTTTATCCCCTTTTTTTTACAGCTTTACCCCCTTTTTTTTCAAAAAAATACCGCTTAATTGTGGCTACCAATTAACATAGACTGTCTGTTAGAACCTCTGCAAATATTATAACGGCCTGTTTGTACAGATTTTTTATTTATTAAAAGTTGCTTGCTGCCGCTGTGAAATAATATAACCTCAAATGTTTATAAAACACAGGGTTACACTATTAACGTCAGATTAAGACGGAAAGCTACCATTGTTCTTTGAGATTACTGCCTGAATTGCACCCTAAATTTAAACTGTTGTTTTAACAATTATTCTATTAACTCATTTCATAACCTAACAAAAAATTATGGCAAGACAGAAAAACTAAAAAGAAAACGGACCATGATCCATACGCATTAACTAATGCCAAGTTTTAAATTCTAATCACTCCCAATTATGCAATATTTTTTACCCGATAAAATATCTTTGAGAAGAAAATCCGGGTCAGTAGTTTTATCACTGATCCTGCTGATAGCTATGCAAACAAGCAGCTATGCAGCTACTGCCTTTAACTCTTTCAGCGGAATAAAACTTAACCGATATACAGCCGCCGTACCCATTAAAGGTAAAGTAATTGACAAAACCACCGGCGAAACCATCATTGGCGCATCTGTAAAAATCAAAGGAACCAGTACAGGTGCCGTTACCGATGTAAACGGTAGTTTTACACTTAACGCCGAACCTAATGCTGTACTGATAGTTAGCTATATAGGTTATGAACAGGCAGAGTTTCCTTTAAACGGACAAACTTCAGTAACCATCAGGTTACAGGTAAATGCAAAAAACCTGAATGAAGTTATCGTTGTAGGTTACGGTACCCAAAAGAAAACGTCCTCAACCGCAGCCGTATCTACAATTCAAACCACCGAAATTGCAAAAAAACCGGTGGTTAACTTAACCAACAGCCTTGTTGGTCGTGCCTCTGGCTTAATCATAACCCAAAGCAGTGGCGAACCAGGCTATGATGGTTCAAACATATTGATCAGGGGTATTGGATCCAATGGTGGTAGTTCGCCATTGCTTATTGTTGATGGTGTGCCGCGCGATTTCAGCCGTCTTGATCCAAATACTATCGAAAACGTATCGGTATTAAAAGATGCTGCTGCTGTTGCTCCATATGGTGTGGCGGGAGCAAACGGTGTAATCCTGGTTACTACCAAAAAGGGTAAATCAGGCAAACCAACGCTAACTTATAACGGATACTATGGTATCCAAAACCCAACCAAGGTGCCCACATTTGTAGGCTCGTATGAGTATGCGTTGCTGCGTAATGAGGCCAATGCCAATGATGGTCAGCCACCGGCATATACAGCAGATGATATTCAAAAATTCAAAGATCATTCAGATCCCGATGGGCACCCCGATGGGCACCCTTTACAGCAAATTATCCAGAAAAACCGTCCAATCACGTATCATAATGTGACACTTTCGGGAGGTACAGAAGACATCAAGTATTTCGCAGCCCTTGGATATACTCACCAGGCAGGTATGTGGAGCACCACCTATCTTGATAAATATAATGGTTCGTTAAACTTAACTGCAAACGCCACTAAAACCACAACGGTATCACTCTCTGTTAACAGTTATGTAGAAGATCAGCACTTTCCATCCCAAAGTGCTGCCACAATTATTGGGCAGGCACAACGCCAGGCGCCGACAACGCCTATTTATTACAGTAACGGGTTATGGTCCGGCTATATTGGTCAGTCGCTTATAGGCGAAATTTATCACAGCGGTTATCAATTCAATGAAAATACGGCCGTATTGTCGCAGTTTACAATTGACCAGAAGCTTCCGATCAAAGGTTTAAGCTTGAAAGGTGTGCTCAGCTATGATAATGGGCCAGATCCTTTATTCACAGGAAACCAAACCTCGTTCCAGCGTATTTATACTACCCCGATACCTTTCTATAATGTTGACGTTACTACCACCCCTTACACTTATAAACAGGGGATACAAGGTAACTCAAAGGCTACATTTTCAGAAAATTACAGCCAAAACCACACATTGACCATTCAGGGATTGTTATCTTATGCAGGTTCATTTGGCAAAAGCGATATTACCGCTTTAGGCGTTTTTGAAAGCCGCCGCGTAAAGTATCAAACATTTGGGGCCACTAAATATAACTACAACCTTGATATTGATGAATTGGATTTTGGTGGTCCGGCAGCTGCAGATGCAACCAATTTTGGTCGATCAAGCGGGCAAAAACAAATTGGTTACGTGTACAGGGTAGGTTACTCCTATGATAAAAAGTATTTGTTTGAAGCAACGGGTAGATATGACGGAAGCTACCTCTTTGCTCCAGGCCATCGTTATGGTTTCTTCCCCGCCTTTTCTGCCGGTTGGCGACTGTCTGAAGAAAAATTCATTAAAGACAATATTCTCTGGCTTGATAACTTAAAACTTAGGGCTTCCTGGGGTAAATCAGGGGCCTATCCAAGAACTAATAACAATATTCAAACCTACCAGTATCTAAACCCTTATAACCCTTATGCAAACTCCGCTGTTATTAATGGCAGTGCCACACAGGGAATCAACGAGGCGTTGCAGGGCAATCCTAATATCGGCTGGGAAAAAGCGACTAAAACAGATATTGGATTTGAAGCTACGTTATGGAAAGGTTTACTAAGCATTGAAGCCGATTACTTCTATGAAAAAAGGGGCAATATGCTTGTAAGCATTGGGAATACATTACCCGGTGAATACGGCCTCGGAGTAGGGCTTGTAAACGGCGGCATCATGAGTAATCACGGTATCGATCTGACACTGCAAAGTTCCCATAGCTTCTCAAAAGACCTGCGGTTAGATGTTACAGGTACTTTTACCTTTGCCAGGAATAAACTATTACAAGTTTATGAGACAAATGCAACAGCGAACAATCCAAACAGGAGAATAACAGGCAGGCCTTTAAATACCATATTTGGATACCAGGCGTTGGGTTATTTCAAAACAACGGATTTTAACGCAGATGGATCGCTCAAAGCCGGTTTACCAGTTCCTTCTTTCGGACCTGTTAAGGCGGGCGATATTGAATACGCTGATTTAAGCGGACCTGACGGAAAACCAGACGGCAAGATCGATGCTAACGACCAAACTGTAATAGGCCATCCTAATACGCCAGAGATCATCTATGGTTTAGAACCCAGGTTGACGTTCAAAAACTTCGATCTTGATGTTTTATTTCAGGGTTCGGGTAACAGCAACATTGTTATCAGCAACTATTTTGCTTTTCCTTTCAACGCGTCCGGTTCGGCCTCTCAATTGGTATATGACGACCATTGGACGCCTTCCACTCCCAACGCTTTATATCCAAGGGTTACCGGTACGCCCACATCAAATAACACACAAACTTCGTCCTGGTTTGTCAGAAATGATTCCTACATCAGGTTAAAGAGCTTTGAAGTTGGCTACACACTGTCAAACAAGCTATTGCGAAATAAGATCCAGTCTATAAGAATTTACGTTGCAGGGCAAAACGTCATTAACCATTTACCTCATGTAAAGGAAATTATCGACCCCGAAAATAGTGGCAATAACACCAACTACTATCAGCAGCGTGTATTTTCATTAGGTTTAAATGCCACATTTTAACTAAAATAAGAAAGCGATGAAACAGATTTTTAAAAAATACAGAGAGCTTTTTTTACTTGCTTTGCTTGTTGTAAGTATCAGTGGATGTAAAAAAGATGATTCTTTAAATGTAACAAATAAAGCATTTTTAACTGATGTAGCTACATTCAGTTCGCAGAGTAATGCAGATCTTTTTGTAAATGACATATATAATCAAATCCCCGACGTCAATAACGATTACCAGCTAACCGAACAATATGCTGATAACAGCTTTTGTGGAGCAGCCTGGGAAAACGGTCAGGCAACTGTAAGGGCAGGTTCCATTGGCCCAAGTAACGTACCTACCGGCCCCGGTAGCATGTGGAGTTGGGAAGGAAACTATAGCAAAATACGAAAATGCAATGTATTTCTACAGCAGGCTGCTTTAAATAAAGCGAAGTATACCGACGATTGGTACAAGCAGCGCGTTGCGGAGGTTACGTTTCTAAGAGCTTACTTCTACTCCCTGTTGTTCACGGCTTACGGAGGGGTGCCTATTATTACTGTCCCGCTTGATAACCGGAACGGAACTGATATTTTTACTGCCCGGGGCACTATTGATGAGACTGTTGCCTTTATTGAGGCTGATTGCGATGCCGCGGCCGCTGTTTTACCTACAAAAGCAGCACAAACCGGGAGAGCCACAAAAGGCGCCGCATTAACACTTAAGGGCTGGGTCGAGCTGTTTGCAGCCAGCCCGCTGGTAAACACGGCCAATGACGCGGGAAAATGGAGTA
This sequence comes from Mucilaginibacter sp. R-33, assembly GCF_049949235.1. NCBI lineage: Bacteria > Pseudomonadati > Bacteroidota > Sphingobacteriia > Sphingobacteriales > Sphingobacteriaceae > Mucilaginibacter > Mucilaginibacter sp. R-33. The sequence continues at coordinate 1,033,095 of NZ_CP188089.1, read as the reverse complement.
AAGCAGCAGCTACCAACAAATCGGTGATGGATATGGGTACTTATAGCCTGTTCAACACTTCGGCTACTTCTTATGCCGATCAGTTTCTATCGGCAAACAACTGGAATGTTGAAACGATATTTGCTCGCGGCTACGCTACCGGACCAGCAAAGGGCAGTCACCGGGAAGGTTACCTGGGCCCGGTGTATGTAAACGGTGTTCAGCAGTCATGGGGAAACCTTGCTCCAACACAGGGTCTGATTGATGATTACTCGATGGATAATGGCTTGCCTATTACAGATGCGGCTTCAGGTTATAATCCTCAAGCCCCTTACACCCATCGTGAGCAGCGTTTCTATCAGTCAATCTTATATGATGGTGCAGCATGGCAGGGAGATATAATAAAAACGCGAATAGGTGGCAGTAACCAGATAGACCTTGGCTCGTCAAGTGATATTACCAATACCGGTTATTATGCCCGCAAAACACTGGATGAAAGCATCACCGGGCAAACCAGTATCAACCTGGCGCCGAGCTTTGCCAATTACATTATTTTCCGTTACGCGGAAGTGCTGTTAAGCTATGCTGAGGCGCAAAATGAAGCGGTTGGACCAGATGCATCGGTTTATGACGCGGTTAATAAAGTAAGGACGAGATCTGCATTGCCTGCTGTAAAAGCCGGCTTAACCAAGGATCAAATGCGTGCATATATTCGTCGCGAACGCCGCATTGAGCTCGCATTTGAAGATAAACGATGGTTTGATATTCGCAGATGGCTGATAACTACCGGCACAAACGGTGTGCTTACCACGCCGGAATATGGCATGAAGATCGAAGCCGGCGGCTCAGGGCTAACGTATACCCCGGTTAAAATATTTACCAATACCTTCTTCGAGCGGCAAAACTGGATGCCAATTCCGCAAGCGGAAATTGACAAGAATAAAAAACTGGTACAAAACCCAGGATACTAAAAGATTAATACCTTTAAATACATAACCCCGGGCAAATGCCCCGGGGTTATGTATTTAAAGACAACTCTCACCGATTAATATTTTTTAGCTTTAAGCTTTGTGCATGCTGCTTTCAGCTTTGTATATTAACCGCCTTATAAAATATTCATGAATAATAAACCTGATAGTCAACGTCCTGCAAAAAATCGCAAAGTTGTAATTGTTGGTTCGATTGTTTTAGTCATGACCATCTTGGTAGTTTATTCAATATGGCATATCTCCGAAAACAAACAGGATAATGCCGGTACTGATCTACGAACTGATTACCCGATGGCAACCCTTCAAAGCATTGCCGGGGGAAAGATCTTATCTCAACGATACTGCCGCTCGTGCCATATGCTGCCCGAACCAGCCCTGCTTAACAGGTTTAAATGGAAAAATGTATTTCCGCAAATGGGTTTACGCATGGGCATTAAAGCCCACAGAGGTGAATCATACGTAGGGACAATTAAGGGCGACGATTTGATTGTGCCGGACAAGCCCGCATTAAATGAGGAACAATGGCAGGATATTATCGATTATTACATGAACACTGCCCCTATCGCCTTACCTGCACAAAACAGGCCTATGGCTATTAAACAGGAGCTTCCATTTTTTAACATCCAAAAACCACAGCAATCATTTGACGGCAAACAGGTGTTGGGCTGCTATGTAAAAATTGACAACAGCGTTAAGCCGGCCCGTGTTTTTATTGCTAACGGGCAAACAAAAAAGCTTTATCTTTTATCAGCTCAATTAAAAGTTATCGATTCGGTATCGACAACCGGCCCTGTGGTAGATCTGCTTTTTGACCATGGCAATACCATGATCTGCATCATAGGCAATGAATTAGGTGCAAACAGCGATAAACTGGGTACTATAACCCCATTGACAATTACTGCCGAAGGCAAAATGCAATTAGCCGCCCGGCCCGTTTTTGATAAGCTTGGCCGACCAGTTCAAATACTGGCGGCCGATTTGAATAACGACAACAAAACCGACTATGTTATTTGTGAATTTGGAAGTATAACCGGAGGGCTTTGCTGGATGGAAAATTTGGGTAACGGCGCTTTTGCAAAACACGTGATAAGTAATTTACCCGGAGCTATAAAAGCGTATATCGATTACCAGGACAACAAGTTGCCCGGCTTATATGTGCTTTTTGCACAGGGCGAAGAAGGCATTTTTCATTTCGAAAACAAAGGGAGCGGCAAATTTGATTCAAAGGAAATTTTAAGGTTCCCGCCGATTTATGGGTCGTCCTACTTTGAAATGGTTGACATGAACCATGACGGCTATAAAGACATAGTTTACACTTGCGGCGATAATGGGAATGCAACGCTCGTATTAAAACCATACCATGGTGTCTACATTTTTTTGAACGATGGGAAAGGCAATTACAAACAGCGGTATTTTTATCCCATAAACGGCTGCTATAAAGCCATCGCTAAAGATTTTGATAGTGACGGAAATATTGATCTTGCAACAATCAGCCTTTTTACCGATGCAAAGCAGCCCGAAGAAGGTTTTATATATTTAAAGAACACCGGTAATTTAAACTTTGTACCATATGCTTTTCCGGCCGATACAAAGTTTGAACGCGCGGTAACTCTTGACGCCGGTGATATAAACGGTGATGGAAAACCCGACCTGCTTATCGGAAATGCTTTTTTTGATTTTGGCCCCTTCAGCTATAATATCAAAGAGCCGCTTTTCTACATTTTGAAAAACGCTTCTAAGTGAAAGCAGCAACTAAATTTTCAATGCAAATGATCAGGGTTATTTGAGGGAACTATAGCTGTTTTTCAAACACCATATATATATCATTAGTACCCACATATGTAAAGCCTAACCTTTTACAAATATTTACTGCTTTGACGTTGTCAGCATTCACCTCGGTGCGGCATTTTTCAAATCCCTTCATTGTTAAATCTTTTAACGCAAATTCAACAAGCCTTCGGCCATAACCCATCCGTTTTGTAGAAGGATCAATGATCAGCATGGAGATAAATCCAACTTTATTTTCATAATCGTTGGCATAATAAGCCAAAAAACCTTGTAAAGCATCTTGTGCCATAATAGTTATGATACAAGCTTTTTCAATTAGCTTATCAATGTAACCATCCAAATCGCCTACTTCAAACAACCCGCTTTCATCGTTAATCATCAGGTTCATTAAATCATAAATTTTCGATTTTAGGTAAGAGCCCTGTTCAATCATGATTGGTTAAAATTTATTTTACTTAATTAAAATCGGTTATATCAGCCAGGTAGGCGACAAGTAACAGAGCGGATTAATACATATTAACCCTTTATCGAAATGAAATGATGCCGATATAAAGTGACTGATATTTAGATTACAAACCAATTTATAGGTATATTTTTAAAGAAACAACAAGAGTAAAATAATGGTATTAAATTGTATATCAATGAACATAACGTTTACACTATTTGTAAACCGTTTTTTTAGAGTTTCCATCGATAGTGGATAAGCCACAACATATTGCCCCTTGTTAGCCAATTTGGTTTTGACTGCCTTAGTTATCAGGATCAAATAGTTAAGAATGTAAATGAAATTGGTGAAAAGGGGCAATCAAAATGGTATTTCAATAGCTTCCATTTGTGCAAATATAAGCGTTTAATGGATGTAGGTAAACAGTATCGGCTTTTATACGAGACCTATATCAACAAAAAAGGATCGCAACTTGCGATCCTCTTGCGAAGCGGAGAGAGAGGGATTTGTTTACCTCTTAAACCGACCTGATATTCAATATTTTATATGGATTTTATTTCTTACTCACCGAAATACTCACCACTTTTTTTGTACAGATTAATTGCAAATCTTATAGTGCAAATATAGCAATTTTGGATTTGTAACACATTTTATCGTAACTTATCATGGTGATCATCTGTAACCGCAAAGGTAGCCCGCGAAGCCAGGGCAGTAAAGGGCTTTCGCGGCATAAACCCACAAGCCTTTCACGCACTTGGCCATTTATTCCACGTTCCCTTGACAGCCCTGTCTTCTTCCGCTTTTTGTTGCTTAACAGAAGATCACCTGAACGACTATGCCGGTTTTATAAAGTAGTCCGCCGATAAGTAGCAAGTTTGTGTTTTTGTTACCACAAAAACTCCCCCGATGCCTGCGGCTCGGGGCAAACTTGCCATTGCTCCCGATGGTTGCAATGGACGTTACTATACGAATTATAAATTCATCAATTGCGACTTATTTTAATAAAACAAGCTTCACGTTACTACTGTGGTGATTTGATTTTAGCCAAACTATATAGTCAATTTGAACGCTCATGCAAATGTAATAGCAGTCAATAATTGGAATCATTAAAAAAAAGATAGTTTTGTTGTACAAACCTTAATCTATAACATAACAAGGCTAATGAGAAAGCAGCACAGAATTCAAGACCCTGATGTAATTGATGAAAATGTTATTAGCAGACTACTGGACGAAAATAAAGAAGTAATTGTACAATTCTCTTCGGAAGTCTATAACAGTCATATCTTGTCAAAACTCAATGAACTGACTGGCAAGTATGATGAAAATCTCACTATACGGTTTTATGGACATTATAGCAGCTCATTTGATTGTAGTATTGTTGACCAGATACCGGAAGTAAAATCATTGAGTATTGACTGCTTAAGGCAAGCTCATAATTTAGAAAGCATTACTTATTTAAAAAACCTGAAAAAATTAGGGATAGGCGTATTCGAGCTCAAAGAAACAGATATACTAAGTGCTAAGAATTTCCAAAACTTAAACAGATTGTACATTTTGGACACCAAAACAAAGGCTTTAAACTTGGATTATTTGTCCAGCTACAAAAATTTGGATTATTTAATTGTTGCGGGTCACACCAAGAATATAGAAGCGATAGGCTCTTTAAAAAGATTAGAACATCTCAACTTAAACGGCATATCAAAAGTTCCGTTATCATTTGTAAACGAATTGCCAGTTCTGCACACTTTGAACATCATACTTGGAGGCAGAGATAATATCAACGAGATTGAGGGTAATAACATTGAAAATTTAAATCTCACTTGGATAAGAGGATTAAATGATTTAGAAAACATAAACCGCTTCCATAAGTTAAAAACATTATTAATTCAAGACCATATTCGCTTGCCGAAAATTCATTTTGGCAAGGAATTTACAAATTTGACCGATATAAAGGTTCTTAACTGTAAAACGCTTGGTTCTCTAACTGGTATCGAAAATCTTCCAGAACTTCATCAACTGAGGGTCTACAGGACAGATATAGATTTTGAAAAGTTTATTCAACAACCGTTACCATTAAAATTGAAAATTCTGGCGTTTTATACTGCTAAAAATAAAGTTGACGCGCAATTAAAATCCCGCTTGAAAGAATTGGGATACATAGACGGACTGGATAGAAATTCGTAGCGCTTTTTATGTGAACAAAGCCTGACTAAAGTTTGGTATATTCCAAATTACAAATTTAAAGTATACTCACTACCATGGTAAAAACGGCCTTTAAACTACAATGAGGTGGGCAAAGTATACTTTGGGTATAGTCAAAACCCCGTTTGCAGCGCAAACGGCAAGCAAAGTTGGGCTCTGCCCAACTTCCGCTTGCTCCCCCGCTGCCGCGTTTGTACTTTGAGAATTTAATGTATTCGCCCTTCAAAATAAACAGTGCAAAACGCCGTCCGATTGAACAAACCAGTCCTTATTCAACCGTTAAGCAACCAACAGCGCAAAGCCGGGTAAAATGTCAAGGGCCCCGATCCTATCATCGGGGTTTATATACCCTTGACGTTTTATCCCGGCGTGGGCTATCTTCGCTGTAGCAGTGAATAAGGAATGAAAAACCAAGCTGCCTAAAACTGATAATTGGGTTAATCAATAACAAACTTTTGCCTAAGCAATGCCATATCCTGTCCCACTTTTAAATCTAAAATCTTGGCATAGTGCTGGGTGGTTTTGATATTAGTATGGCCCAACATTTTCGATACGCTTTCAATAGGTACACCATTAGACAGCGTTACAGTTGTGGCGAACGTGTGCCGTGCAATATGAAAGGTAAGTATTTTATTGATGCCGCAAACGTCTGCAATCTCTTTCAAATACGCATTCATTTTTTGATTGGTAGATACGGGCAGCGCCTTATCTGTATTGCAACAAAGCGGATGGTCTGCATACCTTTTTAACAAACTCAACGCAGATGGCAGTAAAGGAATACGACTTGGTGTGTCTGTTTTTTTTCGTTTGGTATATATCCACATTTCCCCGTCAAGGCCTTTTACTATTTCAGCCGGCTTCAATTTTTTCACATCGGCATAGGCCAATCCTGTAAAGCAACAGAAAAGAAAAATATCCCTCACCTGGTTGAGCCGTTCGGTTGGAAATACTTTATCTGCTATGGCTTGTAATTCTTCCCGGTTTAAAAATATCCTGTCAACCCGTTTAACTTTGGCTTTGTAATTTACAAAAGGGTCTTTATCAAGCCAGCCACTTGCTAAACAAATGCGGATGATCTTGCCAAAGTTCTTAATGTATTTGATAGCGGAGTTGTTGGCGCACTTACGTTCGGATCGCAAATAAAATTCATAATTGGTTATAAAATCATGGTCAATCTGCTTAATGTCTATATCCGAAACTTTGTACTGCCATTCTAAAAAGCTCCGGGTATGCCTTAAAGAGGTTTCGTAGCGTTCCAATGTCCCTGCAGCATACTCATCACCAACCAAAGCCGAAACCTTTTTATTGTGGTCTTTAAACAAGCTGATAAGCATCCGGGATTTTTCGCTCTTACCCAATAGCTTGTTTTTTAAACTTTCGGCAGTAACCATACCGCCAGTTTCGGTTAATTGGCCATGCGCTTCGTACACCTGGGCTTGCAGGTTATCAAGGTAGGCGTTAAAAGATTTGATTTCTTCTTTAGTTCCCTTAAAGCGTCCTGCGGTACTGTTCCATAGGGTAGGTTCACATTCCCGGCCTGTACTGGTTTCTGCCCGTTTACCATTAACAGTAATCCGCAAATAAATAGGCACAAGGCCGTTTTGATGGTTTTTTGGCTTCTTTAAATAAAAAAGCAAGCTGAAGTTAGTTTTCATAATGTTTTGACATTAAAAAGTGAAACAAAATTAAGCTTGCAATCAGGTCCGTACAAGATGTTCAACTTTTTAACAGGTTGACTACCAGAATGATACGTAGATATTGGTGAGTGAGTATTTTCAAAAATTAACTCACCGAATAACGCACTTTTTATATGCGAAATGGTGGATAAAATGGGCATTTAGCCCAAAAACAAAAGCCTGCAATCATTTGATTTGCAGGCTTTTAATGCGCTTTGTTATTGAAACTGGCGGAGAGAGAGGGATTCGAACCCTCGGTACCGTTTCCAGTACGACAGTTTAGCAAACTGTTCCTTTCGGCCTCTCAGGCATCTCTCCGTTTTGTTTTTTAAACTATATCCCTTTTTTCAGGGACTGCAAATATAGCAATTCAAGTATCCCTGCAAAAAAAAAATACATTTTTTAATAATCTATTCTTACGTGATAAATACTCATTAGCATCCGCTTAAAAATGGCCTTGATTGTTTCTATATCTTTCAAAGTTATATTACTGTCTTTCAACTGGTTTTGATCAAGCTTGTATTTTACAATACGGTCTACCAGTACACTGATCGATTCTTCATCGGGCTCCTTTAATGAGCGCGAAGCGGCCTCAACCGAGTCGGCAAGCATCAAAACGGCACCTTCTTTGGTGAAAGGAATAGGACCGGGATAGCGAAAAATATTCTCGTTAATGAATTTTTCCGGGAAATTTTTCAATGACGACTGGTAAAAATAATCCACGCGGGTATTACCGTGATGCGTACGGATAAAATCAATCACCACCTCGGGCAGGTTGGACTTGCGCGCCATTTCAATACCCCTGCTCACGTGGCGGATAATGATTTGGGCACTTTCTTCATAAGGCAGCTTATCATGCGGATTAAAGCCCGAGCTTTGGTTCTCGATAAAGAACAAAGGGTTCTCCATTTTTCCTATATCATGATAAAGCGCCCCCGCCCTAACCAGCAGGGCATTGCCGCCAACTGCATAAATAGCGTTTTCGGCCAGGTTAGCTACCTGCAGCGAATGCTGGAAGGTGCCCGGAGCGTTAAAAGCCAGTTCGCGCAGCAATGGCGCATTGGTATTGGTAAGCTCAATGAGCGTAATTTCGGAAGTGATGGCAAAAACCTTCTCGAACAAATAAATAAGCGGGTAAGCCAGCAGGGTAAGCAGTACGCTAACTACAAAAGGCAAAAAGTCCATCCAGTCGATGTTCAGGAAATCACCCTCACGAATAAAGGTAATCCCCAAAAATGCCACGAAGTAGGTAAAGATAATGATCACTGCCGAGATCAGAAACTGTTCGCGGCGTACCAGGTTTTTAATACTGTAGATGGATACCATACCCGCCGTAATCTCATAATAAGCAAACTCAAAACTGTTAGGTACAAAAAAGCCGGCTATCAGCACCACCAGCAAATGGATATTAAGCGCCAAACGGGTATCAAACAATATCCGAATAATGATAGGTACTATACAATAAGGGATATAGTACAAATTAGTCGGAAACTGGAGTTTTATAGCCAGCGATAAAGTGGCCAGCATGGTAGTAATTACCAGTAATATCAAACTTACCAACCTGTTATCAGCGTAAATATCCTTACGGAAAAGATAAAGGAAAATCATGAGCAGCGATATAGCTATAGCCACCAGGAAAAACTGCCCCAAGAGCACTAAGTTCCTGTTACCGTTAACACGGGCGTTATCCTCAAAGGCTTTTTTAAATGATTCCAGCTTTTGATAAACATCGTCATTAACTACCGAGCCTTTGTAAACTATCACTTCTCCTTTTTGTACCATTCCGCGTGTTACCGAAAGGCCATCTACAACTTCCTTCTCCAGCCTTGAAGTAAGGTTATTATCATAGGCAAGATTATTTTGGAGGCGGTTACTGATCACATCGAGCAGGAAGGCTTTATCTAAATCTGTGTGCTTGCTCAGCACTTTATCACAATAAGCCTGCGCTTTTTCTTTGGTAAACAGTTCGCTGGTGTTTTTATCAGTGGCTACATTCTTATCCAGAATCCGTATGGGGTAATTTTCGGAGCTTTGCTGATATTTGGCATTGGGTTTAAAAATCCCTGTTTGGTAAATTTCGGTTAATAAATCGGTACCGACAGCAATGTACTTCGACTTGAGTTTGTCATTGATACCGGCATTGTGCCATTTAATTTCCAGGTCGGCTTTAAAACCTTCAATCTGCTGATTTTGCATCCCTGCGTCCAGCTGGTAAATCGGCGTTATGCTTTCCAGCGCCGATTTTTGATCGGCTATGATTTCCTGCGGTGTTTTTAGTATTGCGAAATTATAGGGCGATATCAGGTCTTTCTGGTTCCAGATCCTCCCCTTTTCGTGCTCGTAGCTAAATTTTGCCTGCTTCGGTAAAAAGTAAACAATAAGCACGATACTAATCAGCATCATCAAAAACTTAACATTACGGGCGTATTTGCGCAGTAAAGCCTTTTGGCGCGAAGTGGATAGTTTTGCCATTTAAATGATTAACCTGCCAAAAATAATATAAGTTTCTGTTATATGCAGTTTTTCTTGCTTTTGTAAAAATAAATTTGATATCTTTATGATATCATTTTAAAATCAAACTAAATCATGAATACTGAAAAAACCATTAACCCGCCATCCGGCTTCTCTGTGTTTATTTTGGCTATTGCTTTGTTAATTGCGGCCGTTTTCTGCTTAAGCACCGGACTGGAAGCTATCGGTTTCCTATTAATTCCGGTGAGCCTCATATTTTTACTTCCTGGCATCATCGTTGTTAATCCCAACGAATCAAAAGTGCTTACCCTTTTTGGCAAGTATGTTGGTACTGTAAAAACTGACGGCTTTTTCTGGGTTAATCCATTCACTGTTAAAAAGAAGGTATCATTGAAGGCATTTAACCTTAACGGGCAACAACTGAAAGTGAACGATAGCATTGGTAACCCTATTGAAATCGCAGCGGTTATAGTATGGCAGATAAAAGATACCGCCGCTGCCGTATTTGCGGTTGAAAATTACATTCAATATGTAAATATCCAGAGCGAAGCTGCAGTAAGGCACCTGGCCAACTCTTTCCCTTATGATAACCTGGAGGATGAAACCGCGGCTATTACCCTGCGCGGTGGTGCCGAACAGGTAAGTTCTATGCTGGAGAAGGAATTGAACGAAAGGCTTGACCGCGCCGGCATTGAGGTATTAGAAGCCCGCATCTCTCATTTGGCCTACGCTCCTGAAATTGCCCATTCCATGCTGCAGGTACAGCAGGCATCGGCCATAATAGCTGCCCGTAAGCTGATAGTTGAAGGTGCCGTTGGCATGGTTGAAATGGCACTGAACAAGCTATCCGAAAAAAACATAGTTGAACTTGACGAGGAACGCAAGGCAGCCATGGTAAGCAATCTGCTGGTTGTACTTTGCGGTGATAAAGCTGTTAACCCTGTTGTTAATACCGGTACTTTATACCATTAATACCATGGATCAATTCAGAAGCTTTGATCAGCTCCGCGTATCGGAATTACCAGTACTGAGGCATGGTTTTTGGCGACCATGGTACGAACTTACCGACGGGCAGTTTAGCTATGGTAAGCTCACCTATATGGGAGCTTTAAAACGCGCTTGCTTACTGGAAACAGCGAATGGAAACTGGATAGTAAAACGCAAGAACTGGTTAGGCCGAAAACTTGCTATTGAGCAGTCCGATGGCATGGAAACAGGTTTGGTGACACCAGACATCTGGAACCGTAAGATAACGCTCAATTTAAACAATGGGCTCATGGCTACTTTTTATAACAAAAAGATCCTTTCACGCACCTGTACCTGGGTAAACGAGCAATTGGGCGATATCCTGAATGTAGAAACCAAAATATGGAGCCGGAAAAAGCCATTTATTGTAAAAATGAACCTCGATATGATCAAAAAAGTACCAGAACTGCCGCTATTGGCGTTACTGGGCATAAATTTAGTTTTGTTAAAACAGGCCCAGGCAGCGGCCGCAAGTTGATATGGCCGAAAAAAAAGCATTTGTATTACGCATTAACCCCGACATGCTGAAGGAGATTGAGAGCTGGGCTGCCGAAGAATTCAGAAGCACCAACGGCCAGATCGAATACCTCATGCAACAAGCCCTGCACGCCAGGAAAAAAGGAAGTTCGAAGAAGAAAAAGGAAGATAGTGATTAGCGGCAGTAGCAGTAGGTAGCAACTGTTTGCCGTTTATAGTTTGCAGTTAGTATAATTATTGTCCCATTACAAAAGCCCTAATTTTAGATAATCAAAAAACTGCAAACTAAACTATCAACTGATTTAAAACCTGCTACTGCCACTAAAAAACTGCAACTAATTTTATTATGCGTGCATAGTATTTTCTTTCTTTCAAATCACTAAATTTGCCCACCAATTTTAATGAGGGACACATGAAAGAAGTAGTAATAGTAGCGGCTACACGCACACCTATAGGTAGTTTTGGAGGCAGTCTGGCCGCTATCAGTGCCACACAGCTGGGCGCGGCAGTCATCAAATCGGCAGTTGAAAAAGCGGGTTTACGGCCCGATCAGGTTCAGGAAATTTATATGGGCAATGTAATGTCGGCCAATGTTGGGCAGGCGCCTGCTACACAGGCAGCCATATTTGCAGGGCTCCCCTATCTGCCCGCAACAACCGTTAACAAAGTTTGTGCATCGGGTATGAAAGCCATTATGTTAGCCGCCCAAAGCATAGCCATAGGGCAAAACGATATTGTTGTTGCCGGCGGCATGGAAAGCATGAGCAACGTACCTTATTACCTGGATAAAGCCCGCAACGGTTACCGTTTAGGTAACGGGCAAATCATTGACGGTTTGGTAAAAGACGGTCTTTGGGATGTTTACAACGACTATCATATGGGCTCAGCAGCCGAACTTTGCGCTGCCGACTGCAACATCAGCCGGGAGGAACAGGATGCATATGCCATACTATCATACCAGCGCGCCCAAAAAGCACAGGCAGACGGTAAATTTAAAGACGAAATTACCCCGGTTGGTCTTAAAGACAAAAAAGGCGATATCACCATGTTTACCGAAGATGAGGAACCTCAAACAGTTAAGTTTGACAAGATCCCATCATTAAAACCCGTATTTAAAAAAGACGGCACGGTTACGGCCGCCAACGCGTCGACCCTGAATGATGGCGCAGCAGCTGTAGTGCTTATGAGCCGCGAAAAAGCAGATGAACTTGGCATAAAGCCGCTTGCTAAAATAGTATCTTATGCCGATGCCCAGCAGGCACCCGAATGGTTTACCACTGCGCCCTCAAAAGCTATTCCGCTGGCACTGCACAGGGCGGGCCTGCAAAATTCCGATATCGACTTCTTTGAGATCAATGAAGCCTTCTCTGTAGTATCAATAGCCAACAACCAGCTTTTGAACCTCGACCCGGAAAAAGTAAACGTTAACGGCGGTGCTGTTTCATTAGGCCACCCTCTCGGCGTTTCGGGTGCGCGAATCATTGTTACCCTTTTACACGTATTAAAGCAAAATAACGGTAAATATGGCGCTGCAGGTATCTGTAACGGAGGCGGCGGTGCCAGTGCAATGGTTATCGAAAATTTACGTTAGTATTTTATAAATAACGTCATTATAAGCAAAATATATTTTTAATGATGTTGCGTGTGGGCGCGTTAGGGATTGCAGTGAAAAGCCCACAGCGCGGGTTGCGGTTGCGGGCAGGAAAAGCGAGGACTTGTAACGGAAAGCCCGGGCCGCAGGTAACGCCCATATTTATAAAATAGATTATAAAATACAATACTAACCAATAGCTTACAATTACATCATTATAAGAAACGAAACAATCTTATTCTATATAAAGAAACTTGCAAAGCCATCTCGCAAAGACATAAAAAATAAGCTCAACTAATTAAATTAAAATAGTGACAAAAAAAACCCTTCTTACTATCTTCTCCATACTGCTTTGCATGCAAACTTTTGCGCAATACTATGACGAAGGTACAAGGCTCAAAAAACTTAACGAATACCAGGATAGTCTCACTCGCCTTGGCAAAAAGATTGTAAATGATGAGAATGACATGGAGCGTAAAAACGCTAATTACCAGTTTATTAAAACACTGGTACAGGCGTTAAAAATCAATAACTCCTTCCTGTTCCCCTTTGATTCTGTTAAGAGCATCAGCATTGTTAACTCTCCAGATAACCGCTTCAGGATTTTGAGCTGGCATGTTACAAACCTCGATGGCAGTTATCGCTTTTATGGTACTGTTCAAATAAATACCGGCGGCCCGCTCAAAATGTACCCGCTCGAAGATTATTCGCCTTTATTGAAAAACCCGGAAGATTCGGTAACCGATAGCCATAAATGGTATGGTGCCCAATACTATAAGATAATGCCGGTGTACGGCCCCAAACCATATTATGTATTATTAGGGTGGAAAGGTAATACCGTTAAATCTACAAAAAAAGTGATCGATGCAATTTCATTTAATAATGGCGTGCCGCAGTTTGGTATGCCCGTGTTTAACGGCAATGGCAAAACCCGCAACCGGGTGATATTTGAATATGCCCGGCAGGTATCTATGCTGTTAAGATTTGTACCCGAGAAAAACATTATTGTTTTTGACCATCTTTCGGCGCCAGATGGGCGGAGTAAGGACAAGCCCGAGACCTTTGGCCCCGACCTGAGTTATGACGGCTATAAATTAAAAGATGGCCGCTGGACTTATATAGAAAACCTTGATATGCGCAATATTACCGACGGCAATTCGGCCAACGATAATGAATATATTGACCCCAAAAAGCAAGCTGCAAAAGACCGCGCCCTTTTACCGGTAAAACATTAAGAAATTAAATAACACCAACGCCCCGAAAACCAACACATTTATTGTTTAAATTGTAACACTTTCGGTATTAAATTTCGGATTAGAAGATTTATATTACCTTTAGCAAATTTTAAGTTAACTGATGCAAGAAAAAACTGCTCCACTAAAATCAAAATTCCCCAAGAGCGTCCCTTACATTATCGGCAATGAAGCTGCTGAACGTTTTAGCTTTTATGGCATGCGTTCCATACTTACCCTTTTTTTGGTAAAACAATTCTTTAACCCTGCAGGTAATCCCGCATTAGCCCAACAGGCTGATGCCCACGCCAATAAGCTGAACCATTTATTTGTTATGGTGGCCTACGCTTTGCCATTTGTAGGCGGCATGGTGGCCGACTGGTTTACCGGCAAATACAAGCTAATCCTTTATATATCCATCGTATATTGCTTTGGGCATCTGTTGCTGGCGATGTTTGATACAAGCCTTAGTGGCTTTGAGATAGGTATGCTTGTTGTCGCCATCGGTGCGGGTGGTATCAAATCGTGCGTTTCGGCCAACGTAGGCGACCAGTTTGATGCCAGTAACCAGGATTTGCTCTCAAAAGTTTACGGCTGGTTTTACTTTAGCATCAATGCAGGCTCTATGTTATCAACGATTGCTATTCCTACCATTTACAAATATTACGGCCCTAAATGGGCTTTTGGTGTTCCCGGGCTTTTGATGGGTTTGGCAACCATTATATTTTTTATGGGCCGCAAAAAATATGTAAAAGTACCTCCACAAGGCGTAAACCGAAATAACCTGGTGTTTATTACATGGTATGCACTTACCAATCTAAATAAAAAGAAACCAGGCCAATCATTACTTGATATTGCTAAAGAAAGCTATGACCCGGAACGCGTTGAAGGAGTTAAAGCAGTATACCGCGTGATTTCTGTATTCTTTTTTGCGCTGGCGTTTTGGGCTGTTTGGGATCAGTGCCTTTCAGAATGGACACTTTATGCTGCGAAAATGGATCGAAACATCAACCTTGGTTTTACTTCGTTTCAGATAGAACCAGGTTCAATGTCTACATTTAACACAATTTTCCTGCTGTTGTTCATACCATTTTTCAACTATGTGGTTTACCCTAATTTAGATAAGATGGGATTAAAAACAACACCTTTGCGAAGGCTTGGTACAGGTTTGGTTTTAACAGCATTATCATTTGTAGTTATCGGTTTTACACATGTTAGTATTGATCATGGCGGCACACCATCAATGTGGTGGCAGGTGCTGGCCTTTTTAATATTATCAGCCGCGGAAGTATTGGTATCAATTACAGGTTTGGAATACGCTTATACCCATTCTCCAAAATCAATGAAAAGTACTATGTCGGGAATCTGGTTCCTGGTTGTTTCATTTGGAAACCTGATCACCGCTCTTGTAAATGGTCTTATTGAAGACGGCGGCTGGTGGGCCGAAAATCTTAAAGGCGCCAATTATGAATGGTTTTTTGTGGCCTTTATCGCGGTGTTTATTATTATATTCATGTTTGTTGCACCACGCCTTAAGGAAAGAAACTATATTACAGATCCTTATATAGGAAATGAGGTGATTGCCGAGACCAACAACCTTTAAAATATAACTTCAAAAAAACAGGATTGCGAAAGCTTTCCTGTTTTTTTTGTTTTGATGCTCTGTAAATTGATTATTTTCGCAGCTTAAACATTTAACTCATTTCAAAATACTGTTCAGTGCCAGACAGCGTTGTAATCATACCCACCTATAATGAGAAGGAAAATATCGAACGGATGATCCGTAAAGTATTTTCTTTACCTCATGATTTTCATATCCTGATCATTGACGACGGATCGCCGGACGGCACGCCACAGATAGTAAAAAGTCTGCAACCTGAATACGACGGTCGCCTTTTTATGGAAGAACGGGCCGGTAAACAGGGGTTGGGCACTGCCTATATACATGGTTTTAAATGGTGCATAGCCCGCCACTACGACTATATTTTTGAGATGGATGCAGACTTTTCCCACAACCCGGATGATCTGTTGAAGCTAAGGCAAGCCTGTATCGATGGAGCTGATGCGGCAATAGGTTCCCGTTATGTAACTGGTGTAAACGTAGTAAACTGGCCCATGAGCCGGGTGCTGATGAGCTATTTTGCATCAGTATACGTTCGTTTTATAACCGGCATGAAGATCCAGGATTCAACCGCCGGTTTCATGTGCTACAAACGTAAGGTATTGGAAACTGTGCGATTGGATAAAATTAAGTTTGTTGGCTATGCTTTCCAAATTGAGATGAAATACACCTCCCTTAAACATGGTTTTAAGGTGGTTGAAATTCCCATCATATTCACCGACCGCACAGCGGGTTCCTCCAAAATGTCGACGCGTATTTTTCGCGAAGCATTTTTAGGCGTGATCCAGATGAAGATCAACAGCATTTTCAGGAAATATCCGGAAGGATGATTTTAAGGTGAAAAGTAAAAGGCAAAAGGTGAAAGGTAGAAGCATTTCGCCTTTTTTGTTACTTATCAAAAAAAACAAACCTATTGCCCTTCGCCCTGACCTTGTTACCTAAAACCTTTCGCCTTTTACCTTTGTCCTTTCACCTAAATAAAAGAAACAAACCTTTTACCTTTAACCTTTCACCTTTAGCCTAAAAAATTACTAATTTCGTTGGCAATGAATGAGCATCTTGACCCTGAACGCGAACGCCTCAGTCCTGCCGAACGTGATATTGAAAAAGTATTGCGCCCGCAGCAGTTTGAGGACTTTACCGGTCAGCATAAAATATTAGCCAATTTAAGGATCTTTGTACAGGCCGCCCGCCAGCGTGGTGAAGCGCTTGATCATGTGTTATTGCATGGCCCTCCGGGTTTGGGCAAAACCACCCTGTCGCACATCATCGCCAATGAAATGGGCGTTGGCATTAAAATTACCTCTGGGCCTGTTTTAGATAAACCCGGCGATTTGGCAGGTTTGCTTACCAATCTTGAAACCGGGGATATCCTTTTTATTGATGAAATTCACCGCCTAAGTCCGCTGGTTGAAGAATACCTGTACTCGGCCATGGAGGATTTTAAGATCGATATTATGCTGGAGAGCGGCCCCAATGCCCGTTCAGTACAGATCTCGCTCAATCCGTTCACCCTGGTTGGGGCTACCACCCGCTCGGGCCTGCTTACTGCACCGCTAAGGGCAAGGTTTGGTATAAATTCAAGGTTAGAATATTATGATGCAAAATTGCTCACTACTATTGTACTGCGTTCGGCATCGATACTAAAAACACCCATTACTGATGAAGGTGCTTATGAAATTGCCCGCCGCAGCCGTGGTACCCCGCGTATTGCCAACGCATTACTTCGCCGCACACGTGATTTCGCCCAAATCAAAGGAAATGGAAAAATTGATACGGAGATTGCCCAGTATGCATTGAACGCATTAAATGTAGATAGTCACGGACTGGACGAAATGGACAACAAGATCCTGCTTACCATTATTGATAAGTTTAAAGGCGGCCCTGTGGGTTTAAAAACCGTTGCAACGGCAGTTGGTGAAGACGAGGGCACAATTGAAGAAGTTTACGAACCGTTCTTAATACAGGAAGGCTTTTTAATGCGTACGGCCCGCGGCCGTGAAGCTACTGAGGCTGCCTACAAACATTTAGGAAAGATAAAGCTGGGGGGAAATCCATCCTTATTTTGAGATAAACGTATACATCGCCACCAATCATGAAAATCAAATTAAAACTACTGCTCACTGCAACTACGCTCTTTTTAAGCTGCATAACTATCGTATCGGCACAAACAACCCCGCCACCGGCTACAGCCCCCGCTTCTTCGGTTACGGCGCCTACTGACTCAGTTAACAAGGTGAAAAAAGACACCATACCCGTGGTGCACAAGCCCGTACCGACACTAAAAGTGGGTATTATGGGCTTAAACCATGACCATATCCACCTGATATTAAGCGAGTACCGCAAAGGAAACGTAAATATTGTAGGCATTGCCGAACCTGATAAAAAGCTCTGGGAAAAATTTGGCAAAGCATATAACCTGCCCGATTCCCTGTTTTTTGATGACCTAAGGAAAATGTGCACCACCCGTAAGCCTGCTATTGTACTCGGTTACAACGCTGTTGGCAAACATGTGGATATTGTGGAAACCTGCGCACCCTTAGGTATTTCTGTAATGGTTGAAAAACCGTTGGCCGCCACCCTTGAGCAGGCTAAACGCATGGAGTTTCTGGCCCTTAAATATTACGTAAAAGTGTTAACCAATTATGAAACCACCTGGTACCCATCCTTCCAGGATGCTTATAACACTGTTAAGCTGGACAGCTTAGGTTTAATCCGTAAAATGGTAGTACACGACGGGCACCAGGGTCCACGCGAAATTGGCTGCAGCGAAGATTTTTTGAGCTGGTTAACAGATCCTGTATTAAATGGTGCAGGAGCCCTGAATGATTTTGGTTGCTATGGCGCTGATTTGATGACCTGGTTAATGAAGGGCCAGCGCCCGATAGCAGTAACCGCCATTGCAAGGCATTATAAACCAAACGTATATCCGAAGGTTGAGGATGATGCCACCATATTGGTTGAATACGCCAATGCCACCGGGCAAATTGAAGCTTCCTGGAACTGGCCTTTCAGTATCAAGGACATGGAGATTTTCGGTGCTAAGGGTTATATCCACGCCTTCGATAAGGATAGTGTTGAAATAAAAGTTAATAACCATGCAAGAGGTTATAAAGCTGCCCCACTGGTAGCACCAGCTGATGCGCCGGTTGCCTATTTTACCGCTGCATTGCAAAATCCGCTCAAACACCCGGATGACCGTTCATCATTAAAATACAATATGATTGTGATGCAGATCCTGGATGCTGCTAAACGTTCGATAAAAGAAGGAAAGCGTATAGTTTTATAACAAACACAACGGGGCCGATGAAAAACATAACTTTATTACTGTTATTTTCCTCGGCCTTGTTAAGCTGTGGAGCCAAAAAAGGCAAAGCACCCGCTGAGGTTTACCCAACGGTTAGTTACTTAAAGATCAAACTTGATGCGGCTGGGCACCTGCCTGCCAATCCGTACATTTTAAGGTTTAAAAACGAAAAAAAAGAGATTGTTTTTTGTGGCGTTAACCATCTGCCGGATAACAACGATATCGAAAACCCGATGTTTAAGGATATCGAAAAGGCATTTTTTGAATTTAAACCTGATGTATGTGTTAACGAAGGAGGAGATGTTTCAAAAACGATCTTTACCTCAAAAAAAGAAGCCATACAAAAAGATGGTGAAATAGGGCTTACTAAAGCCCTTGCCGATAGCCTTAAAATAAAAACCGTTAACGGCGACATGACCGACAGCCTGGAATTTAGAGAGCTGCTGAAAAGATACACCACCGGCGAGTTTTTAGCTTATATTGTTACCGAACGCTTTATGTGGGGACAGCGACCACCAATTACCGATAGTGTGGCATTTAAGGGAAACTACGCTAAATTTATAGGAGGTTATATCATGAAAACAGGCGGCGTCAAACTTTCTCGCACCGAGCAAACGCTGGAATTTTATAAAACAAACTATCAAAAATTGCTTAACCGCCCTTTTAAGCTCGAGGAGCTGGAACCTACCAATCCGTTTGATCCGAAAGGAAAATTCCAGGAAATTGGGCGGGCATCCAAAGAGATCAGGGATCAAAGCCTGCTTCGCACCATTGACAACCTGCTCAAAACCCATAACAAAGTGTTTGTAGTTTTTGGCGGATGGCACCTGCTTACCTGTCAGCCGGGCCTGAAGCAGATCATCAGTAAAAGCGATTAATTATCCGGTTATCATACTTAAAGTCTTAATTAATTTTGTTTACATCGCAGGGCTTGCGTGTTATATAATTATTAATTTAGCTGCCGTTAATTAAGGAATAAAACCAACCTATAATATGATAAAACAAACGTTAGCCATGCTGGCCCTTTGTGCTTTCGGCGCTGTTTCATGCCAGTCGAAGCCATCAGATAAATCAACTACTACTACCCCTGTTACCGAAGTTCCGGCTGCCAATGCAACATCACAGGGTGACGCGGCCGCTATTTTAGCCCGCAAACAAGTACCTATCCTCTGCTACCACCAAATCCGCGACTGGAAGCCTACCGATTCAAAAAATGCCAAAGATTATATAGTTCAGGTTGCTGCTTTTAAAGAGCACATTAAAATGCTGGCCGACAGCGGTTATCATACCATACTGCCCGATCAGCTTTATGCATACCTTACCAAGGGAGCGCCGCTGCCTAAAAAGCCTATAATGCTTACGTTTGATGATACTGACCTTGATCAGTTCACCATTGCCAATCCTACCCTTAAAAAGTATGGTTTTAAAGCGGTTTATTTTGTGATGACCGTATCGTTAGGCCGTCCGCATTATATGACCAAGGAGCAGGTAAAACAACTATCTGCCGAAGGTAATGTTATCGCGAGCCATACCTGGGACCACCACCGTGTTGACCGCTACTCCCATACTTCTACCCTTAAGATCATTGGTAAAAATGGTAAAATAACCAATCGCCCGGTTGACGACTGGGTTACCCAAATTGAAAAACCAACCAAAACACTGGAAGAGATCACCGGCAAAAAGATGGATTACTTTGCTTATCCGTTTGGCATCTGGAACAAAGCCGCTTTACCTGAGCTTAGGAAACGCGGTTTTAAAATGGCTTTCCAATTAGCTGACAAACGCGATCAAACTGATCCATTGATGACTGTACGCCGTATTTTAGATAGCGGTTACTGGAGCGCAAAAACTTTGAGCAACAGCATCAGGAATAGCTTTTAGCCCCGCGCCTGCTAAAGGGAGGATATGGAAACCGTTAAACAAAAACGCCTGACTCTTTTGAGTCAGGCGTTTTTGTTATCAATGTATTGAAATGCTATTTGTTGATCAACAGCTCCCTTTTAGCACCGGTGGACTACAAATCCTCCCCTGCCGGGCCTTGTCCTTTGTTTGAGGATGGCATACTACCGATATCTTTTTCATCGGCCTTTAAGTGAGCCATTTCGGCTATTATGGTATCATCGCCGGTATTTTCACCCAACTCATCATTGTGCAGGTCTGAATCATCATTATTCACAACTGCTGTTTTATGTATTGTTTCCATAATGGTTATTTATTTAATTCCTGTTACCCATTTTAAAGCCTCGTCCAAATCCTCCAGTTTGTACCCTGCAAACTTGCCTGGCAAAATATATTTAAACAGGTGGCTAAACTCACGTACCCCGTCCTGATCGGTAACTACGGCAACTTTGTTCCACCGGGTGAAGTACTTAAGACCAAGCCTGATATTGCCGCACCAGGCACCCGCTGTAAAGTTTTTAATTTTAGTTTCCAGTATCAATAAGAAGTTTATCCGCCCGGTTTGTTTCACCTGCTGCTCAAGCAATGGCCGTAATGCCTTTTCATAATCGCCAATAGTAACATAGCCAACCGCATGCATTCCTAACACATGCGGGGGCAAGTATCTTATATGCTCAAGCATGCTATAAATCCTTGTTTTTTTAATCAGATACAAAAACTGCACCAATAGTCAATTTATAGCAAACAGCGTAAATAATAATAACGAATAATGTCCCGGTGCAAGTACAACAAGTTTGATAAAACGTGTTGAATAATATTACCAGGCACATAGCAATTTCAATTTATCCTATCTTTGCACCAATGCAACCAAACAAAGCGATATATAGTCAACTCATTAAAAACGAGGCGCAAAATCTTGGCTTTTTGTTTTGCGGCATTGCCAAAGCAGATTTTTTAGAAGATGAGGCCCCACGCCTTGAAGCCTGGCTAAATAAAAACATGCACGGCGAAATGTCGTACATGGAAAACCATTTCGATAAGCGCCTCGACCCGCGTTTGTTGGTTGATGGGGCAAAGTCAGTTATCTCGCTTGGTATAAATTACTATACCGATCAGCAACAGGACGATCCCTTATCGCCCAAAATTTCCAAATATGCTTATGGAATTGACTACCACACGGTGATTAAAGATAAGCTGAGGCAATTACTACAGATCATTAATGATAAGATAGGTGAAGTAGGCGGCCGCGCGTTTGTTGATTCGGCCCCGGTGCTTGATAAGGTATGGGCACGTAAAGCGGGCATGGGCTGGATTGGAAAAAACAGCAACCTGCTTAACAAAAAAGCCGGATCATTCTTTTTCCTGGCCGAACTGATCATCGATCTTGAACTGGAATATGATATAGCCCCCACAGCCAATCATTGCGGTACCTGCACCAATTGTATCGACGCCTGCCCGACCGATGCTATTGTAGGCCCATACGTGGTTGATGGCAGCCGTTGTATCTCTTATTTAACCATAGAGCTTAAAAACGAAATTCCGCAGGAGTTTAAAGGCAAAATGGATAACTGGATGTTCGGTTGCGACGTTTGCCAGGATGTTTGTCCGTGGAACCGCTTCTCTGTTTTAAATACAGAGCCGGCTTTTACCCCGCATCCTGATCTTCTACATTTAAAAACCGCTGACTGGCAGGAGATCACACAGGATATTTTTCAAAAAGTATTTAAAAACTCGGCCGTTAAGCGCACAAAATTTGGCGGGTTGAAGCGGAATATTGATTTTTTGAAGGCTAAAGGCTAAAGGCTAAAGGCTAAAGGCTAAAGGCTAAAGGCTAAAGGCTAAAGGCTAAAGGCTAAAGGCTAAAGGCTAAAGGCTAAAGGCTAAAGGCTAAAGGCTAAAGGCTAAAGGCTAAAGGCTAAAGTTGAACGGCCTCATGAAGCTTAGGTTTCAAAATATTATCAACAAAAAACCCTTGCATAAATAACTGCAAGGGCTTCAACAAAAAATCCTGAAAATCCTTTAATCCTAAAAATCAGGGTTCAGAACAATTATCCCTTTTTAAACTTCAAGGCTAACTGAGCCAGCATATCATCATTAACCGGTTGGGCTGGTTCATCCTTCTTTTTAAAAGGTTTGTTTTGATACTGCTGATTTTTGGTATGATCGGGCTTGGTGTATTCCTTTTTCTGATACTCAGGTTTAGGAGCAGCAGGCTGTTGATCTGCAGGTTTCGGCTGGGCCGCTTTGTTTGCCTGGCGTTCGGCAATTTTTTTGGCATTCCAGCGGGTATAAATTTCTTCGAGTTTGCGCTTGGTATAAAGTGGGAAATCACCCTGCATCATCCATGAGTAATAACTTGGCTCGGCGTTCAACACGTCTTCAACACGTTTGCCTTTATGTTTACCAAAATTTATTAATTCCTCGCCCTGTTCATTGTAAACCATACGGCCTGCAAAATCAACCGGCTTGCTCAGGTTGGTAAACGCGTGCAGCGCTTCAACATCGCCCACTACAGGGATTATTTTATTACCTTTTTTATCCTCCCACTCTACATTTTCATAACGCTCAATCTGTGCCAGCAAAACTTCCATGGTAGCACGGGTATCTGCTTCGGCCGAATGGGCGTTTTCAATTACTTTATTGCAGTAAAACTGGTAAGCAGCCTTTAACGTACGCTGCTCCATTTGATGAAATATGTTCTGTACATCAACAAAATGGCGGGCATCCAGGTTGAAATCCACTCCGGAACGTAAAAACTCCTCCATAATCATGGGGATATCAAACTTATTCGAATTGTATCCGGCCAAGTCGCTATCACCAATAAAATCGGCTATTTCCTGGCCAAGTTCTTTAAATTGCTTTTCGTTTTGGATATGCTCGTCATAAATGCCGTGCACCAGCGATGACTCGAGCGGGATAGGAATGCCGGGGTGGACACGCCAGGTTTTCACCTCTTCGCTGCCATCAGGGTTAAGCTTGATTACAGATATTTCAACTATACGGTCGGCACCGATATTGGTACCTGTTGTTTCAAGATCAAAGAAAGCGAGTGGGCGTTTTAAGTTTAATTTCATTTGTCAGTATTCAGAGATGCAAAGGTCGCAAATGTCCTAAAATTAATCAGCAGAATAAATTTTTTAATTTATTTAATATACCAATTTATTATTTAATTTGATTATCCCTAATTATCACGATTCATATGAACAAGATCGCCCTTATCCTTTTGATTTTTATCGGCTTATCGTACAAAGCTGCCGCGCAGGATTTTGAATCCGGAATCACCGACCAGGAGATTGAGATGGCCAAATACGATAAAGATCCGCAGGCTAATGCTGTTTTTTTAAACGAGTTTGGTAATACCCGTATAGATGAATATATGGATCATATCAGGCTCATTTATACGTACCATGCCAAAATTAAAATATTTACTAAGGAAGGGCTAAACCATGGCACCATAGAAATACCTATACACAACGGCGATAACTCGGCAGAAGAAGTTAATAACGTTACCGGATTTACTTACTATAAAGATGATAACGGTATTATTCAGAAGGCGGAACTTGATTCAAAAAAGGTATTTACCGTTAAAGACTATAAATATGGCAGTACTGTAAAGTTTGCCTTGCCTGCATTACGGCCCGGCTGCGTTATTGAATTTAAATACGAACTTATCTCACCATACTGGGATCATTTCAGGGGCTGGACATTTCAGGATGATATTCCTAAAATAAATTCACAATATGAAGTGCATATCCCGGGCTTCTGGACATTTAACGCATCGCTGCGCGGGGCACTCAAATTAACCAAAAGTAATTCGGAGGTTGAACGCGAATGCTTCTCATCAGGGGGTTCAAAAGCCGATTGCTCGCATATCACTTACAACATGAAGGATATTCCGGCATTTGTTGATGAGGATTATATGACTGCCCGTAAAAACTTTTTATCGGCGATATTTTTTGAGCTGGTTGAATATACCAATCCTTATAACGGCGTTAAAACTGTTGTAACAAAAGAGTGGAGCGATGTTGACCGCCAGTTAAAAATATCAGATGATTTTGGCGTACAACTAAAACGCACAAGCCTGCTCAAAGAGCGCATAGCATCGGTAATTGCAGGTAAAACAGACGATCTTGATAAAGCAAAAACCTTGTATGCCTGGGTCAAAAATCAGATAAAATGGAACGACTATATTGGTTTTTCCAGTAACGATGGTATTAAAAAAGCGCTGGATACACATGCAGGCAGCATAGCCGATATCAATCTGACGCTTATTACTGCACTTAGCGCCGCCGGCCTTAATGCCGAAGCTGTGTTACTTTCGACCCGCGAACACGGCATGGTGAATAATCTTTACCCGGTACTTACTGACTTTAACTATGTTATAGCCAGGTTAACTATCGGCACTCAAACCTACCTGCTTGATGCTACCGATCCGTTATTGTCCTTCGGTTTACTCCCTCTTAAATGTATAAACGATAAGGGCAGGGTGATTAGCCTTAATAAACCATCATACTGGATAGAGTTAAGCACTCAGCAAAAAGCGGCCACCACACGGATGTTCGATTTGACATTGCTTGATAATGGAAAGCTAAAAGGAACTATAACCAATTACTACAAAGGTTACGACGCTTATGAAAAACGCAAAGCCATTAAAAAATTTAATACAGTTGATGAATACGTTGAAGATTTTGACGAGAAACAGCCAAAGCTAAGAGTATTTAAATCAGATATAGCAAATCTCGACAGTCTTGAAAATCCGTTACGGGAAACTTTTGAAGTGGAAATAGAGGCTTTTGATAATACCAATCATGATAAGCTTGCGTTTAACCCTTACTTTTGGGAAAAACGCACCACCAACCCTTTCAAACTTGCCGAACGTGATTACCCTGTTGACTGGGCCTTTGCCTCAGATAAGAGGCTGGTTTTGGTGATGCATCTGCCTGCACAATACACCGTTGAAACCCCGCCGCAGGTAGTGGCCTATTCATTGCCCAATAAAGGTGGTATGTTTGCCAGCACGTTTGAATCCCAGGATAATAACACCTTTACTTTTTCCAACATCACCCAGTTTAACAAGTCGGTTTATGATTCGGCTGAATACCCTTATCTTAAGGAGCTGTTTAATAAGATCATTCTAACGGAAAAAGGAGATATGATCTTCAGGAAAAAATAATGAAAGCATTTTTAAATACCCTTTTTATATTTTCGCTAGCAACCAGTGTACAAGCACAGGAAAACTACGATGTATCGCTCATTTCAAAAGACCTTTTGCCTTATGCCAGCTCGGTGGTGCGTAATGAAGAAGTTACCGTAGAGGTTAAGGATCTTGACAACACACTTTACCATGTAAAAGAAGTATTAACGGTACTTAATAAAAATGGCGACGATGAGGTTGATATAGCGATATGGCATGACAAAAGTCGTTATATAAAGGATATAAAGGGCATAGTTTACAACCAATGGGGCAAACCCATCAGCAAATTTTCGGAAGGCGACTTTGAGGATGACAACAACCACGATGGCTTTTCGCTTTTTACCGACCTAAAGATAAAACATTATCAACCCAGGGTAAATGATTATCCTTACACCGTAAGTTATGAGTATGATGTAAAGTCAAAACAATCACTTGACCTTGAGAGTTGGCACCCGATACCTTCGGATGGTATAGCAGTTGAGAAAAGCTCGTATACGTTAATCTGCAAGCCCGATTTTAAGATCAAATATAAACAAACCAATTTGCCGGTTAAGGTAACAATTGGCACCAATAAGCAGGGGCTGCAAACATACACCTGGCAAACTAACAACCTCAAAGCTTTAAAGCATGAACCTTACAGCCCTATTTACAGATCAATAATGCCCAGGCTGGAAATAGTGCCCGAAAAATTCATTTATCGCGGAATTAGCGGCTCATTTACCAACTGGAAAGAGTTGGGCCAATGGCAATATGACAAGCTTAATGCAGGCCGTCAGCAACTTTCGCCTCAAACTATGGCGAAAGTAAAAGAACTTACAAGTTCAATAACCGATCCCAAAGCCAAAGCCCGCAAGGTTTATGAATACATGCAGAGTAAAACGCATTACATCAGTATCCAGGTAGGGATAGGCGGTTTACAACCCTTCCCGGCATCAGATGTTGATGCTCAAAATTATGGTGATTGCAAGGCCCTGGTTAACTATACACAGGCATTGTTAAAGGCCGTCGACATTGATTCATATTACTGTGTGGTATATGCAGGATCATCCAAAGTAAACTTTCAGCCTGATTTTGCGAGCATGGACCAGGGCAACCATATTATTTTATGCCTGCCTTTTAAAAATGACACCACCTTTTTAGAATGTACCAGCCAGAACATACCGTTTGGCTTTTTAGGCGATTTCACCGATGATCGGATCGTGTTGGCTTGTACCCCACAAGGCGGCAAATTAATGCATACGCCAAAATACACGGCCCAAGCTAATCTTGAGCAACGCAAAGCCAATTTTACATTAAGTGCCAACGGTAACCTATCGGGCACAATGGTTACCAATTTCAAGGGTACAAATTATGAAGATCGTGATCACGTGATCTACGAGTCGAAAACAGAGCAGATCAAGGATCTGAAGAAGATTTACCCTATTAATAACCTTGATATTGAAAGTGCAGACCTGAAGCAGTTTAAAGTTGACCAGCCTTACACTACAGAAACGTTAAAAATTTCGGCTACAGACTATGGTTCGGTATCTGACGGAAAGATAATCTTCCTGGCCAACCCGGCTAACCGCATAACTTCACCGTTGCGGGAAGTTCGTAACCGCCATAATGATGTGTATATCAACCGGGGATATACTGATGAAGATGAAATCATCTATACCCTGCCCGCAGGATATAAAGTTGATATGCGCCCTAAAAAAGTAAGTATCGAAAAACCTTTCGGAAAATTTGAATCAAGCACAACGGTAAATGGCGATAAGTTGATCTATAGCCGCAAGCTGCAACTTATTGACGGCACTTACAGCAAGGATACTTACCAGAAACTGGTCGACTTCTATCAGTCAATTGCCGATGTGGATAATGACAACGTTACCTTAGTTAAAGATAACTAAATATCACGATACCGAGGATAATGCCAAGCACCATGATCACATAAAGCATAATCTCGGTGCCTGCAAAACGCTTGTACTTAGTCCAAAAAGAGTAATCGTTTTTTTTGTCGGCCATGATGGTGCAAAATTATTGAAAATAAATGCACAATTTGGCTCAAATTTTCACGAATTACACGAATGCGATTTAAGCTTGCTATTGGTGTAATTCGCAAAAATCTTTCTAAAATTTGTGTTACTAATTCATGCCTGTAGGTACGTTTTCAATAGAACCTGCCCTTGAAAAGTACTTATATAAGGATGGGTCGCGCAGCTTTACAACGATTACCCCACGGCGCGAACTGGCATGCACAACGTAGCCATTTTGCAGGTAAACCCCAACGTGGCTAAACTGCTTTCCGTCGAAATCAAAAAACACCAGATCGCCTTCCTTTAGCTCATCTTCATATTTTCGTTTGATGACGGAAATCTGCTTGCTGGTCATTCGTGGAATGGTGATGCCATAAACCTGTTGTTCCAATAAAAAGGTAAGACCGGAGCAATCAATACCGTCTTTATCAAGTCCGCCAAATTTGTAAGGCGTACCCATCCATTGATCAATAAAAGCGTAAAGGCGACCATTTTGGATATCGCCCCTATCAACCCCCATAATTTCGGAATATTTTGAAGCGATATCAGGCGATGGATTAACCACATCACCCGGCTGGCCGCGCATAGCGGCCTTGCGCGAGTGACATGAACTTAATATAAATGGGGAAAGGAAAAGTATAAACAAATAAAAACTACGACGCAGGTATATGCTCATAAAGTAAAATTAACTTTAATGTTTATTGAGAGGATACGGATGTTTTTAACATATTAACATGGGGAGGATGTGCAGATGTGTAAATTTCAGATGAGCAGATGCTGCGGGCGAGCAGTATAGTTTCCCTAATTTCATTATTTTGCATCATAATATGATTTAATGAAGAAGCTATTTTTATTTATTCCCTGTTTAATTTGTAGCATTAGCTTATACGGACAAAGCCTGACTTTTGATAACCTGCACCATCTTTTAAAAGAAAAAGATCCAAATTATCTCATTAGCAAACCATTTCTATTTACAAAGGATACAAGGCCATATCCAGTGCCCAGATTTATTAAAAACGCGTCGACCCCAAACGAAGAACTTATTGATTACAATCATAAAGGAGCAACTTATAAATCGCCCAATAAAACTTTTATTGATGCCTTAATTAAGCAAATAAAATATCCGCTCATCCTCAAAGATGATAACGGTCAATCAACCTTTTATCAATATGGAGATACACATATAACTATTATGATTGACGTTTACAAAAAGCCGGCCAAGGGTGGCAGTATAACAATTACCGAAAAATAGGTTGATAGACATAATTAAGCCTCCTGTCGGCAACTGCACAATACTGGCTTTGGTGAAGTGCTGCCTTTAGATGTGCAGATATTAGAAAGCCAAAACTTACGATGTTTTTAAAACTTCGTAAGTTTCCCTCCAAAGGATTGGCCTTCAAACCATTTGCACATTTGAAATCCGCACATCAAAAATCAACTCTTCACCACCCTTTGGATCTCATCCAGCTTCATGAGTGCCTCAACCGGGGTTAGCGTATTTACATCAAGGTTGTTCAGCGTATCGCGGATCTTAACCAGTACCGGGTCATCTATCGAAAACATCTGCATCTGTACAGCTTGTTTCTGCACCTTGCGGATACTTTCTTTGATATGCTCGCCGCCGGTACGTTCGTTTTCGAGTTTCTTTAAGATCTCATTGGCACGGGAAAGTACCTTTGAAGGCATACCCGCCAGTTTAGCTACGTGGATCCCGAAGCTATGCTCGCTGCCGCCTGGTACCAGTTTACGTAAAAAGATGATTTGCTGGCCCACTTCTTTTACCGATACGTTAAAGTTTTTGACGCGGCTAAATGAGTTGCTAAGCTCATTTAGCTCATGATAGTGCGTTGCAAACAGCGTTTTTGCCCTTGCCGTCGGGTGGTTATGCAAATACTCGGCGATTGACCAGGCAATCGAAATACCATCATAGGTTGATGTACCGCGACCAATCTCATCCAGCAAGATCAGGCTCCTGTCGCTCAGGTTATTAAGGATACTGGCCGTTTCATTCATCTCCACCATAAAGGTCGATTCGCCGGACGAAAGGTTATCCGAAGCGCCCACCCTGGTAAAGATCTTATCAACCAGGCCTATTGACGCAGCTTTTGCCGGCACAAAACAACCCATCTGGGCCATTAGTACTATCAAGCCGGTTTGTCTTAACAAAGCCGACTTACCAGCCATATTGGGGCCAGTGATAATGATGATCTGCTGGGTTTCCGAGTCGAGGTAAACGCTGTTGGTGATGTACTCCTCGCCTATCGGCAGGTTTTTTTCAATAACCGGGTGGCGACCACCTTTAATGTCAAGTACCTTGCTTTCGTTTATCTCAGGCTTAACATAGTAGTTTTTAATGGAGATGGTAGCAAAGTTGAGCAACACATCCAAACGGGCTATCAGTTGGGCATTCAACTGGATTGGCTTAATATATTCGGCAAGCGAATACAATAGATCGTTATATAGTCGGGTTTCAAGCGCCAGGATCTTTTCCTCGGCCCCTAAAATCTGCTCTTCATACTCTTTAAGCTCGGGGGTAATGTATCGCTCGGCATTAACCAGCGTTTGCTTGCGGATCCACTCGGTGGGTACTTTATCCCGGTGGCTGTGCGTAACCTCCAAATAATAGCCAAACACGTTATTGAACGATACTTTAAGCGATGGGATCCCCGTTAATTCAGCTTCGCGCTTCTGAATCTCCAGCAGGTAGCCTTTACCACCGAAGGCGATCTTACGCAACCTGTCAAGCTCTTCATTAATCCCCTCGTTCATTACCGAACCTTTCACCAGCATAACCGGAGGCTCGGGGTTTAATTCACGTTCTATCTTTTCGCAAATTAGTGCACAAGGGTTAAGCTGCTCGCCAATGGCACGCAGCGGGGCACTTTGTGATGATTCCGCTATGCGTTTGATCTGTGCTATGGCGGTTAAAGCCTTCTTTAACTGGCAAACCTCGCGCGGGTTGGCTTTTTGGAGGCCAATTTTTGAGATGAGCCTTTCCAAATCACCTATCTGGCGCAGGTATTGGAGCAGCTCTTCCCTCAATTCTTCGTTTTCTATCAGGTATTCAACCACGCCAAGGCGGTCGTTAATTGCTTTGATCTGCTTCAACGGCATCACAATCCAGCGGCGCAATAAACGTGCGCCCATAGGCGAGCAGGTGTGATCAAGTACATCAACCAGGGTCATGGCGTTTTCGTTAGCCGAGCCAACAAGTTCCAGATTGCGGATACTAAACCTGTCGAGCCACAGGTACCTGTCTTCCTCGATCCTGCTGATAGCCGAAATATGACCCAGGTTACGGTGTTCGGTTTCATTCAAATAATGAATAGCTACACCGGCAGCGATGATGCCTAAATTCAGTTTATCGATACCAAAGCCTTTGAGCGATTTTACACCAAAGTGCTTAAGCAACGTTTCAGTGGCGTAATCGCCGCTGTATGGCCATTCGTCAAGGGCATAGGTGTAAAAGCGGTCGCCATAAGTATTTTTAAAATCGCGTGTACGGCTTTTGGGGTAGATCACTTCGCTGGGCGAAAAACTTTGCAGCAGCTTATCAATATAATCGCTGTTACCCTGGGCGGTCATGAACTCACCGGTAGAGATATCTATCAGGGCAATGCCTATCGTATTCTTTTCAAAATGCAGCGAGGCCAGGTAGTTATTGCTTTTTTGCTGAAGGATGTTATCGTTAGTGGCTACACCTGGGGTAACCAGTTCGGTTACACCGCGTTTAACGATGGTTTTGGTAGTTTTGGGGTCTTCCAGCTGATCGCAGATGGCTACACGCTGCCCGGCACGTACCAGCTTAGGCAGGTAAGTATCCAGCGAATGGTGCGGAAAACCGGCAAGCTCAATATGTGTAGCGGCGCCGTTTGCCCGGCGGGTAAGTACGATGCCTAAAATACCGGCAGCCTTAACGGCGTCTTCGCCAAATGTTTCATAAAAATCGCCCACCCTAAACAGCAATAAAGCACCTGGATACTTTACTTTGATAGCATTATATTGCTGCATTAAGGGGGTTTCTTTGGTAGTATCTTTAGCCAAGCGGTTACTCCTTCTGTTAATCGGGTAAAGTTAATGCATTAGCGGGGGTTTTAGGGTATTGTTGAAAAGTTGGGGTGGTGTGGATATGTAGGGAATGAACGCACCTGTTCGATAAATAAATGCTATCTGTATCGATATAAACTTTACCTGGCCACCAGTTTCCCGTTCACAATCCTATCCGTATAATCCTGTATCAGCGCTTTGCAATCCTGCATGCCTTTTTGCATTTCGGCATTGGGTTGCGCGGTCATCAGATTTTTCTCCAGCCCCTTGTCACTCACAGCAAAAATGCCGGTGAAGTTTTTACCATCAAACAAGTAAGTATAATTACCCTGCATAAACTGGTAGATGTTACCTGTTGAATTGATAACCCTTGGCTGCTCATCGGGTAGGTTACTTACCAAACTCCTCCCCCACGACCTGAAAGGCTTGTTATAACCGATCAGATCGACCACCGTTGGATAAATATCCATTTGCGACGCCAGATCGGTACGCACACCTTTCAAATTATAAGCGCCATTGGCGCTGTAAAACAGGATAGGCACTGCGAAACGGTTTACCTGCTTGCTGTATTCGGGATAATAAGTTTGACTGGTATGGTCGGCAGTGATCACAAAAATGGTATTGTTAAACCACGACTGCGTTTTAGCGTAATTGAAAAAGATCCGCAGCGAGTTATCGGTATACTGAACGCATTTATCAATAGCCAACGGACCGCCCTTAAACCTCGCTTTATATTTTTCGGGCAGTTGATATGGATCATGCGATGACAGCGTGAACAACGTAGCCATAAACGGCTGTTTCTGGCTGCTTAGTGTGCGCCCCATGAATGGAAAAAAATGCTCGTCCCAAATACCCCAAATGCCGTCAAAATCTTTATCGTCGTTATATTCGGTACGGCCATAATAGTTTTTATACCCCAAAATACTGCCAAAGCCCTGAAATCCCATCGACCCATTGGCTGCCCCATGGAAGAACGAGGTTTGATATCCCATACTGTCACAAACTGATACCACTGACTGGATTTTCTGCTTGGCATAAGGTGATGATGTAAAAGCATTCTGAAAAGACGGGATCCCTGCTATTACCGATGATACAGCATGAATGGATTGTCGTCCGGTAGCGTAAGCATTGGTAAAAATAAGACTGCTATTGGATAGCGAATCCAGAAACGGTGTATATGATTTAAAGCCCGGTATATTAACATCGCGGTTCATGCTGCCCCAATATTCGCGGGCCATACTTTCCAATATAATGATCACTACATTGGGCTTAGCAGCCGGTTTGGTGCTGTATTGTTTTATGGGTTTAATGTTGGTGTTGATGTAAGCCTCATCCGTCCAATGCTGAAGCTTGTAATTATTGGTTCCCAGTGTGCGGAATACAGCAAAAGGGGTGTTCAGCACGATATCGCCCTGGTTTGGGACAGTGATGTGCTTGTAGGCATCAACCATGTTAATAGGCCTTGTGCTGTGTGCAAAATCGCCCCGGATGCCACCTATAACCAGTGTGAGGATTAACAGGAAGGAAACTATCGACGATAGAAAATACACTTTCTTATCCGTTACCGCAGTGGGCTTTAACTTCACCTGTTTGTACAGCCAAACCCAGCAAACAGAACACAATATAAATATGATGATCACATACCAATAAGCTTCAGAAAAATGGGTAAATAACAGCTTCTTGTTATTTTCATCAGCCAGTACATCAAGCGTTGCCTTGGTAGAACGCACCTGGCTAAAGCGATAGTAAATGATATCAACAAAGTTGGTGGCGTAAGCAAGTAAATTGGTAACAAAGTACAGGATAGCCATACCTTTTTGAAAAGCCGGCCGGGTATTTACAGTTAAGGGCAAAACGCTGAGCAGGATAAACAGGCTGTTGATGTATAGTAAAGCCGTGGTGTCGAAGGCCATACCGTAATAACACAGCTTAAGCAAGGCCCAAATGCTATCCACGGCAAACAGGTGGGTATTAAAGGTAAAGAATAATACCCTTGCAATAAAATAAAACAAATACCCCAAAAACAGCCTGTATAAAAGTACTTTATATTCGGCCAACCTCAATTTACTTTCCATGAAAAACACGTTGCTTTAGTTTCCCCAAAGGTTTGACCGGCAGGGATTGATCAAATCCTAATTTCCCCGGGAGCTAATAAAAAGCGAAAGTAAAGAAAATTGGATTACAATTATTTAATACTAAATCAACGGTGATTTAATGACATTAGGTTGGCAAACTGGAGCGCTAAATATTTTTAAGAGCGGAAAACGAGTCCTTGGAAAGCTGATCCCCTCTTTTATAAACAATATATTCAAATAGCTTTCAATTGCCTGTATTGCCTTAAAGTGGCCTGGTTATTTCGTTTGATCCGGTAAGGCAGCTTTTTCAATTTTTCCTGTAATTGCATATAGGCCTGAAAATCGGCATTGCCCTGTAGTTTCTTCACCAGTTTATCCAACTGATCTTCAAACTTTACAATTTGCTTATAGGCCTCGTTGTTATCCCTTAAGTTGGGCAAAAATTCCCGGATGGTGCTATACACCCACACTTCAAACTTAGGGTTAAGCCAGCCGGCAAATTTCAACGCTAAAATTTCGCACATCCATAGTCCATCCAGTTTGTTCACAAATATCATTGCTTCCAGATCAGCAGAATTCTTTGTGCTGTTCCCTTCAAAATTCGATTCATTAAAAGGCAAGGGCATGCTTTTCAATTCGTCAATAAAATCTTTAGTTTGTTTCAGCTTTAAAAATTCTGTTGGGTTTTTCCCAAAGATCTTGCCCATTTCTGTGGCATTGATCATTAAATCCTTATCGCTGATATCAAACTCAACAACCTGATTATTAAATTCAAATTCAAAAACTGCATTTACCATAAGCCTGCTCCAAATATATTCCTTATTAAAATACAAGTATACCAACAGTAATTTTAAAACTATAAAAATTAGCAAAAAAAATTTTAATAATTAAAAAGCCATAAAAATTAGCAATCAATTAGTAACTGAATCTGATACCAACCTTCCACCACTCTAAATAAATCACCTGCTTCCTATTGCAAACTCAAATCATTTTAATAACTTTGAAATACAAAGTACTTTTATAAAACAAAGTAAAAGCAACCAAAAACATATAACATGGATCTTTTTGTAGATGAATATTCGATAGTGCGCAGGATCTGGGGCAAGGCAGATACCATCCTGTTCATTTTCGCCGGGGCCGCAGCCGAGTTTGCTTTAAATAAGGCTGTCGACTGGCTTTATTTCACGGGCAAACTTCCTGCTGATCCTTTAGCACGCCTGTTTAGCACCGTAGCCTATTCGCGGCAGATCATCTTTTCGGAGCGCGAAGCAGCTTTAAAGGCTATTGATAAAATAAATGCCATTCATAAAGGTGTTGAAACCGCCCGCGGTTCCCAAATACCCGACTGGGCTTATCGTGATGTGCTGTTCCTGTTGATCGATCTGTCCATCCGTTCATATGAATTACTGGAAAAGCCTCTTAGTACAACCGAAAAAGCCGAGGTATTTAATGTATTTTATAGAGTTGGGAAACGAATGCAGCTAACAGACCTGCCATCAGATTATCAACACTATCTACAAATGCGTAAAGAACACCTTGAACACAACCTGATCAGCAGCGCGTTCACCGCCGATTTATATCGCCAGTATGAAAAATATCTTGGTTTTGTCCGGTATCAAATCATGAAACAAGCACAGTTATTAACCGTACCTACGCAGGTTAGCCAACAACTGCCGCTGGGTAAAATAGCCTGGCTTTGGCCTGTATTAAAGGTATACAAGGTAATAAAGAACCTTAAACCCGGAAAATTTTTAAGGGATACTCTCCTGCCGGCGCAATACAAAATCCAGATCCAGGGAATGGACCAGGCATATGCTTTAAATTAATCCATGAAAACAGCTATTAAACATTTCGGGATTTTTGTGCAGCAGCAGGCGCTTTCTTGCCTGTTCCCGGTTTCGGTATTTGCCATGCTGGCACTTTCGCATTTGTTTACGGGCATTTTACCCCGGTATGATTTTATGCTGATAGCTTGCCTGCTTATCCAGGCGGCTTTATATTGCACCGGGATTGAAACTAAAGATGAAGTACTGGTAATTTGCATATTTCACCTGCTGGGCCTGGTAATGGAGCTCTTCAAAGTTCACTACGGCTCATGGGCCTATCCTGAATTTGCTTATCTGAAAATAGGCGGCGTTCCGCTATACAGCGGCTTTATGTATGCCAGCGTTGCCAGCTACATGTGCCAGGCGTGGCGAAGGCTTAACCTGCAAATACAAAACTGGCCTAACCGCTACATTGCCCGCACTATAGGTATTTTGATATATTTTAATTTCTTCAGCAATCATTTTATGCCCGATATCCGCTATGGCATAGGCGTGATGATCCTTTATTTTTTCAGGCAATCGGTTGTAGTTTTTCATTTACAAGAAAAAGTTTATCGCATGCCAACAATATTATCATTTATGCTTATAGGCTTTTTCATCTGGCTTGCCGAAAATATAGCTACCCGGCTTGGGGCCTGGCGTTATGCTTATCAGCATCATGCATGGACAGTAGTAAATTATCAGAAAATAAGCTCCTGGGCCCTCCTGGTAATTGTAAGTTTCATCATTGTCGCCGAATTAAAATTACTAAAAGACAGCACAAAGCCGTTACCGGTGCTATCGGTTTAAAATCCCTTACTCCAATAACTATTTCGATAATTCACGCGAAGGCGCTAAGCCGCAAAGACGTTACTTTTTCTTAGCACCGATGCTCCCAAAGTCGCCGAATCCGAAATCGAAATTCCGAAATCCGAAATTATAATGAAGTCACAACTCTCTGATCACTCGGCATGGATTTCCTGCAGCAACTACATTTGCCGGAATACTTTTGGTCACCACACTTCCTGCACCGATTGTCGTATTATCGCCTATGGCAACTCCGGGACAAACAATTACACCGCCACCCAGCCACACGTTATTGCCAATAGTAATAGGTGCTGCATATTCAGGACCTTTGATCCGTTCGGCAGCCATTACCGGGTGATAGGCTGTATAAAGCTGAACATTTGGCGCCAGGAACACGTTATCGCCAAAGGTAACACGGGCGCAATCCAATATAATGCAGTTAAAATTCAGAAATAGGTTATTCCCGGCTATTATATTAAAGCCATAATCACAGTAAAAAGGCGATTGAACATCAATATTGCCTTTAAAACTTCCCAACAGTTGTTTTAACAGGGCGGTTTTGGTTTCTTTATCATCATAGCTTGCGGCATTGTATTGTGTAAACAATTGCCGGGCCTTTGAACGGGCGGCAACAAGTTCGGCATCTCCGGCATTATACAGTTCGCCGGATATCATTTTTTCAAGTTCAGTCATAGGGTAATGTTTGCATATGCAGGTTACAGGCAAATATAGGTGCTCAATATTTAAACCGGCCACTCATCAACAATGCAAACGCTGTTATAATGCGTTGCATTACCAGGGCATTTGCTTCAATAGGTGTGGTTAATGCACTGGACTTGGATTCATTTCAAATTTCAAAAACTATTCCTTTCTCGTCAAGTTATCTTAATAGTTAACTTTTCATAAATAAAAAGAAAAAAATATGAAAAATTTAAGAATAACAGCCGCAGCTGTCGCCCTGTCATTAGCCGGCTCTTTGGCATTAGCTAACGGACACCAAGGTCAAAATACCGGTGTATCAGTAACAAAGTACACATTGACCACTGATACTGTGCCAGATAAAAATAAAAAGAAACCAAAAACTCCGGTACCCACACCAAAACCAACAGATCCTGTGCCAAGTCCGACACCAACGCCTACTGATCCAAATCGGGTACCAACTCCTGCGCCCACGCCAACACCAAACCCTTCACCAACACCTAATACCCCTAACCCGGCGCCGCAGCCAAACACGCCTAACCCAAGCCCTCTACCAAATACGCCAAGCCCGACAACACCAAGCCCGACACCTAATCCGTCGAGCCCAACCAGGCCAAGTCCTGGCCAATAATTACGGATCGGTTTAAAAAAGAACGCCCCGGGATATTGCAAACCGGGGCGTTCATGTTATATTTTCTAATTTATTTAATTACTGACCTGGGTAAAGGTATAAGGCAGATTAGTGAACGTACCACCTAATATCTGCGACGTTTCAATAGATGCTATGGTACCATCATCATTATAGTTTACCTTTTTCGTGGTCATGCTATAGGTACCGGTTATCACATTTTTTGATGGATCTATAGAGGTAATTATGATAGAACCCGAACCCGGCTCAACCACACCCACCTGATTATAGGATGTACCGCCAGTTGATGTAAAGTAAGCCATATTTACCTTGTTGGTAGCATCAACCTTATAAGTAGCCAGCGGAAAAGTATTGACATTGGTAGCATTAGCATCACTTAAAGTAATCGTCCATTTTACTCTTTTCAGGTCAGCAGTACCAACTACATTAAATGATTTTGTTTTAGCAGTAGCATCATAATTTATAGTAGCGGTAACATCATCAGGGATCCATGATGTACCATTTATAGTTGCGGCAAGTATTTGGTCAGAAGTAGTGGAAGCAGAAGTAACAACGTCCTTTTTACAGCCCTGGAATATTATAGCTGATAAAACGAACAGCATTAATAGTTGGATTTTCCTCATATATAAATTTTATGCAAATAACGATGTTTAAGAAGTAATAATCACAACCGAAATTACTTTTTTCACATATTTTAACATTCGCCGGTACGGCGGCTTTTAATAGTTAAGCCCCAATTATAATACAATTCATTTTATTTAACCATATTAGGCCGAAATTTTTAAACATGATCAACGTAAACGAATATTTTGAAGGTGCCGTAAAATCACTGGCATACACTACTCCGCAAGGGCGCTCAACCATCGGCGTTATTGAACCCGGCGAATATGAATTTGGCACCTCAAGTCACGAAACCATGACAGTAATTGAAGGCAGCCTTGAAGCTTTATTACCAGGTCAAAGCCAATGGCAAACTTTTATCAACGGACAAGTATTTGAGGTTGAAGCAAATACTTCATTTAAAGTTAAAACAGAAGTGCAGAGTTCGTATCTGTGTACTTACAGATAGTTGATTTTGTCTGAACTCGAATTGAACGAATTTTGAAAATTTATAGAATTTGCATAGCATCATGTTGATTCCTTAAATTCTATAAATTCGAGTTCAGACAATAATTCGAAATCAAAAGTTATAGACCTATCCACTCCCAGAACTTTATCTATACCTTGATAGGAGATTGTTCAAAATTCAACTTTTGGATTGCCGACTTACTGCCCCCGGACTTTTCCCCTCCCAAATCCTACTAATCACATAGAGAAACACCACAAAATTTAATTTGGTTATAGCTAAAAAGTCAGCTTTAATAAATGTATTGCACAAGTTTGGTATAACTTTATATTGATTCTAAATAATTTTTTTCGTACTTTCATTTTGTACATCATAATATTTGTCTCTTTTTGTTGAGATAATGTTAAATAATTATGATTTAAATAATTGATTTTTTAGAAATCTTTAAAAATTACCGTAAATTTTATAATTTATTTGAGTTTTGGTAACTTCGTGGTTACACCCCTTATAAAATTGTAAACGGTTTAATTTAAACAATGGATCAAACTGATAGCCACCAGGGTCTTTACAGACCGGAATTTGAACACGATTCGTGCGGAACGGGATTTATAACCAATATCAACGGTCATAAAACCAACCAAATTATTGATAACGCGTTAACCATGCTCGAAAACATGGAACATCGCGGTGCGTGCGGATGCGACCCCGAGAGCGGGGACGGTGCGGGAATTTTAATACAATTGCCCCATGAGTTTTTAATGGAAGAATGCTCAAACCTCGAGATCAGCCTGCCGGAACCCGGCGAGTATGGTGTAGGTATGATATTTTTACCTAAAGATTCGGCCCAGAAAAAGGCCTGCCGTACCATTATTAACAATGCTATTGAAAAATTAGGTTTACATAAGCTGGGCGAGCGTAAGCTTACCGTTGATTCATCAGTTATTGGTGAAACAGCCCGCCAGGCCGAGCCTGATATTGAGCAAATTTATATCGCAAGGCCACATCATATTACCAACGCCGATGATTTTGAACGCAAATTATTCGTGCTCAGAAGGTATATCAACAAAACCATTACTGAAACGGTAGCCGGCGCTTCTGATAATTTTTATTTTACATCATTAAGCTGTAAAACAATTATTTACAAAGGGCAGCTTACTACCTACCAGCTGCGTAAATACTATACTGATCTTTCTGATCCGCGTATTGCATCGGGCTTTGCCATGATCCATTCGCGTTTCTCTACCAATACTTTCCCTTCATGGAAACTGGCCCAGCCATTCCGCTTAATTGCGCATAACGGCGAGATCAATACCCTTACAGGTAACTTAAACTGGTTTTATGCCGGCCTGAAATCATACGCTTCGTCATACTTTACTGCCGAAGAAATGGACATGTTGTTGCCGGTGATTGATAACAACCAGTCGGATTCTGCCTGCCTGGATAATATCATTGAAATATTGTTGCACTCCGGCCGTTCATTGCCACATGTGATGATGATGCTGGTGCCTGAAGCATGGGATGGCAACGAAGCCATGGATCCGCTTAAAAAAGCCTTCTATGAGTTCCACGCTACACTAATGGAGCCATGGGATGGACCTGCCGCAATTACCTTTACCGATGGTAAACTGGTAGGAGCCCTGCTTGACCGCAATGGTTTGCGCCCACTGCGCTTCGTGGTAACGAACGATGGTCGTGTAATAGCCGCTTCTGAAGCAGGTACTTTAGCTATCGACGAAAGCACTGTTTTACGCAAAGGCCGTTTACAGCCCGGTAAAATGTTATTGATCGACACTGAAAAAGGCCGCATCATCACTGATGAAGAGATCAAGCAACAAATTGCATCACAACAGCCATATGGCCGTTGGTTAGAGAATTATAAAATTAACCTGAGCGAGCTTTCAGAACCGCGCCTGGCTTTCGCCAGCCTGTCTGAAGCCTCTGTATACCGTTACCAGCAGGTATTCGGCTACAGCCGCGAGGATATCGACACCATCATTAAACCGATGGCCCTTGATGGCAAAGAGCCTGTAGGCTCAATGGGAACCGATGTGCCTTTGGCTATCCTTTCGGACAAACCTCAGCACCTGTCAAGCTATTTCAAACAATTCTTCGCGCAGGTAACCAATCCACCAATCGACCCGATCCGTGAGCGTTTGGTGATGAGCCTTGCTACCTTTATCGGTAACAATGGCAACCTGTTAGACGAAGATAAAATGCATTGCCATTGCGTGGTATTGAAACACCCGATATTGAAAAACCACCAGTTAGAAAAACTGCGTAGTATCGATACCGGCCTGTTCCACGCCAAAACTTTGCAAACTTACTTTAAGGCTGATGGCCTGCCAGGCTCACTGGAAAAAGGCATTGCACGCCTTTGCCGCTACGCCGAAGATGCTGTTGATGACGGCTTCGAGGTATTGATCCTTTCGGATCGTGCGGTTGATTCTGAGCATGCCCCTATCCCTACCCTGCTGGCTGTATCAGCAGTACACCACCATTTGATCCGCAAGGGGCGCCGTGGCGCTGTTGGCCTGGTTGTTGAAACCGGCGATGCCTGGGAAGTACACCACTTTGCCTGTTTACTGGCCTTTGGTGCTACAGCTATCAACCCGTACCTGGCGCTTTCAACCATTGAAACGCTCAAGGACAATGGCAGCCTTGAAACCAGCTACGATATCAAAAAGCTGCGTAATAACTACGTTAAATCTATTAACGATGGCTTGCTGAAGATCTTCTCAAAAATGGGGATCTCAACCTTACAGTCATACCATGGCGCACAGGTATTCGAGATCCTTGGCATAAACAAAACCGTTGTTGACAAATACTTCCATGGTGCTGTTACCCGTATAGGTGGTTTAGGCCTTGATGAAATTGCCCGCGAAGCGCTTTGCAAACACAAAATGGGCTTTGAAGCTAAAGGAGCTGACAACCTGTTACCTGAAGGTGGTATCTACCAGTGGAAACGCCGAGGCGAAGCCCACTTGTTTAATCCTACTACCGTTCACCTCTTACAGCACGCCACACGTACTAATAGCTACGAGGTATATAAAAACTACGCTAAGGTGGTTAACGAGCAAACTGAAAAGCACTTCACTATCCGTGGCTTGCTTGATTTTGCCCACCACCGCGAATCAATCAGCATTGATGAGGTTGAACCTGCGGAAAGCATCATGAAGCGTTTCGCTACAGGTGCCATGTCATTCGGCTCTATCTCGCACGAGGCGCACAGCACCATGGCTATTGCGATGAACCGTATTGGCGGTAAAAGTAATACTGGTGAAGGAGGTGAAGACGAGATGCGTTACGACAAATTGCCAAACGGCGATTCGTTACGTTCTGCCATTAAACAGGTAGCATCGGGCCGTTTTGGGGTAACTTCAAACTACCTTACCAACGCCGATGAGTTGCAGATTAAAATGGCACAGGGTGCAAAACCAGGTGAAGGCGGTCAGCTGCCGGGCCACAAGGTTGATGACTGGATCGCTAAAACCCGTCACTCTACTCCGGGTGTAGGTTTGATCTCTCCTCCACCGCACCACGATATTTACTCTATCGAAGATTTGGCACAGCTTATCTTCGATCTTAAAAATGCTAACCGTGCTGCCCGTATCAACGTTAAGCTGGTATCAAAAGCAGGTGTAGGTACTATTGCAGCCGGTGTTGCCAAAGCACACGCCGACGTAATCCTGATTGCAGGTTATGACGGTGGTACTGGTGCATCGCCAATAAGCTCTATCAAACATGCTGGTTTACCATGGGAGCTTGGTTTAACCGAAGCTCACCAAACACTGGTACGTAATAAACTGCGCAGCCGCGTGGTACTACAAACAGACGGTCAGCTGAAAACCGGCAGGGATTTGGCAATCGCAGCTCTGATGGGTGCCGAAGAATGGGGTGTAGCTACTGCTGCCCTTGTTGCAGGCGGCTGTATCATGATGCGCAAATGCCACCTGAACACCTGCCCTGTAGGTGTAGCTACTCAGGATCCTGAACTGCGCAAATTATTCTCGGGCAAACCTGAGCACATCGTTAACCTGTTCCGCTTTATGGCCGAAGAGTTACGTGAGATCATGGCCGAGCTTGGTTTCCGTACTATTCATGAAATGGTTGGCCGCGTACAATTCCTGAAAGTGAAAGATAACCTGCAAAGCTGGAAAGCCAAAAAGATCGACTTGAGCGGCATTCTGCACCCGGTTACCAACACCAAAGGTATGACCTTGTACAACAGTGAATCACAAGATCATGGCATGGCCAATATCCTTGACTGGAAACTATGGGAAGCTGCGAAGCCTGCTATTGAAGATAAAACCCCGGTATTTGCTTCGTTTGATGTGATCAACGTTGACCGCACTATCGGTACCTTGTTATCTAACGAGATTTCTAAAGTGTATGGTTCGGCCGGTTTACCTGACAATACCGTTAACTTCAAATTTAAAGGTTCGGCCGGTCAAAGTTTTGCAGCATTCACCACTAAAGGTGTTTCTTTCGAGCTGGAAGGCGAAGCTAACGACTACGTAGGTAAAGGTCTCTCGGGCGCTCAGATAGCCGTTTATCCGGCAGCTAACGCAACATTCGTACCTGAAGATAACATCATCATCGGTAACGTAGCTCTTTACGGTGCTACATCGGGTGAATTGTTTGTAGGTGGTATGGCCGGCGAGCGTTTCGCGGTACGTAACTCTGGCGCTACCACTGTTGTTGAAGGCATCGGCGACCATGGTTGCGAGTACAT
The DNA here is from genome assembly GCF_049949235.1 of Mucilaginibacter sp. R-33. Taxonomy (NCBI): domain Bacteria; kingdom Pseudomonadati; phylum Bacteroidota; class Sphingobacteriia; order Sphingobacteriales; family Sphingobacteriaceae; genus Mucilaginibacter; species Mucilaginibacter sp. R-33. The sequence goes on along the minus strand of NZ_CP188089.1, from coordinate 989,302 downwards.
GACCGGCGGGCGGGCGCTTATTCTTGGTAATACAGGCCGCAACTTTGCAGCCGGTATGAGCGGAGGTATAGCGTGGGTTTATAATCCTGAAGGTACGTTTGCAGAAAATTGCAATACTGAGATGGTTGACCTTGACCCGCTAAGTGTACAAGACGAAGAACAGATCCTCACCCTGCTGCGTAAACACATCACCTTAACAGGCAGCAAGCTGGCGCAAAAGATACTAAACAACTGGAATGAAGCATCAACCCAGTTTGTGAAAGTATTCCCGAGAGAGTATAAAAAAGTATTAGAGAAATTACAATATCAAACCATAGGCTAAGAAATGGGAAAACCTACAGGATTTCAGGAGTTTAATCGCGAACTTCCATCAAAAGTTCCGGCTGCTGAACGCGTTAAGAACTATAACGAATTTGTGAATTTATATACTGAAGAAAAGCTTAACCAGCAATCGGCCAGGTGTATGAATTGCGGTATCCCTTTCTGCCATTCGGGATGCCCCCTTGGTAATATCATTCCTGAGTTTAACGATGCCGTGTATCGTAAAAACTGGGAAGAAGCTTACCATATATTATCATCAACCAATAACTTCCCTGAGTTTACAGGCCGTATATGCCCTGCCCCATGCGAATCTGCATGTGTGTTAGGCATCAACAAACCGCCTGTTGCTATTGAGGAAATTGAGCGCCATATTATCGAGATAGCTTATGAGAAAAACCTTGTAAAACCAACTGCACCGCTTGTTAAAACGGGCAAAAAGGTAGCCGTTGTAGGTTCGGGCCCTGCGGGCCTTGCCGCTGCCGCACAGTTGGTGAAAGTTGGCCACACCGTTACCGTTTACGAACGTGATGACCGTGCAGGTGGTTTATTACGTTATGGCATACCCGATTTTAAACTGGAAAAATGGGTTGTTGAGCGCCGCGTTGAAGTAATGGAAAAAGATGGCGTTGTATTTAAATACAACAGCGAAGTTGGCGTGAACGTAGCAGCCGATGAACTGGTACGTAATAACGATGCAGTGATTTTAGCAGGAGGTTCCACCATTCCGCGTAATCTTAACATTCCGGGCCGTGAGTTAAAAGGCATCCATTTTGCAATGGACTTCCTGAAACAGCAAAACAAGCGTGTGAGCAATATTGAAGTTACTGCAGAAGATATTATAGCTACCGGTAAAGACGTAGTGGTAATTGGCGGTGGTGACACCGGATCAGACTGTGTGGGTACTTCAAACCGCCAGGGTGCTGCATCAATCAAGCAATTTGAGGTGATGTTCCAACCGCCGGCTCAGCGTACACAGCATATGCCATGGCCTACTTACCCAATGGTACTGAAAACAACAAGCTCACATGAGGAAGGTGCCGACCGTTTTTGGGGTGTTAACACCTTAGAATTTTTAGGTGATGAAGAAGGTAACCTGCGCGCGTTAAAAGTAGTTGATGTTGAATGGGAGCAGGATTTCATGGGTCGCCCGGTAAAATTCCATGTGGTTGAAGGTTCGGAGCGTGAGATACCTTGTCAGCGCGTATTCCTGGCTATGGGTTTCTTACATCCACAGCATGATACTTTCATCAGCCAGCTTGGCGTTGAAATTGACGACCGTAAAAACGTTAAAGCCAAAGAAGGTGTTTACCGTACCAACGTAAGCAAAGTGTTTACAGCAGGCGATATGCGCCGCGGACAATCATTGGTGGTTTGGGCTATATCTGAAGGCCGCGAAGCTGCCCGCAAGGTTGACGAGTTTTTAATGGGCCACTCTCTGCTGGAAAGTAAAGACGCTGTTAACCAGTTTGACCAGGTGTTTTAGTGGTAGAGATTGCAGGTTTGAGATCAGAGGTTAGTTACTTCTTTGAAGAGATCTCCCTGTCATATCGTTTTTAATTACAAAGCCGGGTTTTGCCCGGCTTTGTTGTTTGTTCCGGTTTATCTTTCAATTTTGCCGGCCAATTCCTTATCATTTTGCTTTTTAAGATCTGGCAGCATCTTTTTTGCCTGCTTTTGCCAGTCCAAATCTTTATCAACTCGTTCATAATAAGTATGGTAGCTACTAAAATCAAGCTTTGAAGCTCCCGGCGTGTACGGACCACTAACAGCCAGTTGCAAGTTATTGTCTTCTTCATCATAATAGCTCTTGTAGTTGAATACATAAAACAGTTTTCCCTTATCGGAGATTGTACCTAAAAGTTTTATGTGACTTGGGCTTTCATCTTCATCAGTGGCAATGGCGTTTTGATAAACGCATAATTTAGCAAAAGCAGCCTGTGTTTTATATTTTTCAGGAACCCTTGCAAGTTGTTTTTCTTTATCGAGCTCCAGCATCAGATCATAGCGTTGAGCAATGCTGTCCAAAAGCCTGTTCACCAAAATCTGACTTACCGGCAATCGATTTTTAATACGTGTAATTACAGCGGTTGGCAAATATTTTTCTATATCGTTTTGCTTTATTATCTTGTTGGTAAAACCAGCTGTTATGGGCTGCCCTTTAATTTTTTGCATTAGTGACAAGTAATAATAAACCGGCAAATACATTTTATTACTATCTTTTTTGCTCAACAGGTTATCAAGATCGCTATTGGCAAACGTTACTAAATCGTTAAAATGAGCACGGATAAAATCATCATATTGGCCCTTCTTATTTCCGGCTATTTTTTCAAATACCATCAACAAATTTGAACGGTAATCTTCATTTTTTAACAGTGGTATAATACGCTTATAATTAGCTACTACATAATCATTTGAATCAATAAGGGGCACAAATGAGTTATAATTATATTCGGCTTTGGGTGCCGGGATATTGGTGAGCAGGTCCAGATATAGGTTATACCCTTTTTGTTTATCAATCTGAGCAATTGCCGCCAATATATCCGGCTTTACATTGGCGTTTATCTGCGAATTTTTATATACCGATGCAAGCACGTCGATGGTCTTATCATCATGTGTTGATTCCAGTATACGTACCAGTTTATGGGTTGTTCCCTCATAGGTGCTGTCATTGGCGTAGCTTTTTTCAAGAGCTTTATAAACATAAGCCAACTCATCCTTGTTAAAATCATAATATGACAAGGCACCATGAGCGTATTTAAATTTGGTTGTATCGGTTGATGCCAAGCCATCAGCAATTTTGGATGCTTTTGAAGATGCCAGATCTATTGTATTAGTTGGCTTTATCTTCTTTACCGAATTATAAAACGCGTTACTGGTTTCGTTAAAAAGCTCCTCATCGGCCAGGTAACCTGTTAAATAAAACAGATCTCCGTTATCAATAAGTATCCTGTTCCGTTTCCTGGTGCCGTTTTCCTTATTTTGAGTTATAAATTCATGCCCCTTGATGCCATTAACTGTTATGGTATCATCTTTCAAAAGGGTATCGGTGTATTTTATCCTTTTATGCGTAAAAGAATGAAATATGGAATCCACGCTTTTAGCGCGATAATATCCGCTTATTCGCGCATGTTCAATACCATATAACCCACCCGAAGCAAGGTTGGTTGAATACATTGTTACCGAATTACCAAAAGCAGAAGCATAACTACTATCAACAATACTTTTTGCTTTTTGAAATACTCCTGCTGTGAAATTGCCGCCATCAACAGGATATTGATCCATTACCGCCTTATTATAGGGTAAAAGCTTAAAGGATTCAAAAAAGTCGTCGTTAGTTTTATCATCCTTAGCCCCAGGCTGCAAATTTTGTCTTAATAGCACATAAGTGCGGTTACCTCTCAACAGCAATTGTATTTTGCAGTAATATTTTTCGGCCATAAGCACCTCTTCTTCCAAGCCCTCGTATCCCTCTTTTATAATTTTATGGGGAGCTTTGATGATTTTGGTGGCATTACCAAATAATTGGTTCATATTTCCAAACAATGCTTTCCTGTCAGCAAGATAAGTGCCTTTAGGATAATCGTTATACCTGATGATGTAATTTTCGATATTATTCGTATCGATAGCCATTAAAAGATGGATGCGATAAGGCTCACTCAACGAATCTCCGGATGGAAGTTCCTTTAATATTGGTTGGGGATTGCTCGGCAAATGAACAGAAAACGCAGCCGTATCATTTTTATAAGTTATCCAGGCTGGATTAGATTTTGGAACCGGTTTGAATGTTTGAAATGAATCAAAAAACCTGTTTACGTAAGGTGAACGGATAGTTGACAGCTTCAACCCTGCATAAACCATATATAAATAATCGTTTACAACCATGAACCTTGCACGCAGGGTTTGCCCCTTGGTTTGCATTATCAATTCCCGTACTTTCTGACCATTTACAATAATGGTATTCTGACTCAAAACCCGATCTTCTGATTTCTTTTTGAAGTTGCCGGTCATATTGTTTAATACCTTTTCCGCATCAACAGGTTTAAGACCCGATCCTATTTTTGTAGAATACACGCCCATAAAAACCTCGTTGGCTATATCAGCATAAATAACGGTAGGCATTTCATAAAATATTTTTGTTTTAACAGGCGCAAAAGGCAGGTTTATGGAGAAGCCATCACTTTCATATTTGTAGATTTCCCAGTTAAATTTGGTAAAATCGGTATTAAATTTATCAGCAACGCCGGTAAAACTGGCTTTAACAGGTGTAACCGTGTAGCCCGCGTTTCGCAGCAAGGCTATTAAACCGTGCCCGCCAGGTAAATGCGCAGCTCCCACCGCCGAAAACATAGTTTGATTATGAATATGATTAACAATACTGTTAAACATAACCTTGTTTCGTGTGATAAGCTCGTCATCATTCAACTGTTCCTCGGTCATAAACGCCTTCATATTATCAAGGTTACCGGCACTATATAACCTGATCATAGTTTCTATAGCGTCAAGATATCTTGCATCGCTCCCTTTATCTTCTTCTACCAGGTCTTTTACACGTTCTTTGATATTTGACCGCAGGCCAAAGTAACTATCAAACTGTTCAGCCGTATTCTCCAGTCCATAAACTTCTTTACCAAGGCTTTGGGCTACTCCGTACAAATAAGCATCAACAACCGCGGCCTTATCGCCCGGTTTATCATATTCAGGCCGCATTGCCGCTTCAAGGCTCATTGGGTCCATATTACCCATATCATAACCCTTTTTCTGTTTAAAGCGCTTTGAAAGTTTAGCATACTCTGCAGGCGAAAGCCATTTGCGAAGGCTGCGCAAACTATCGCGTGAGCCGAGCTGATTAAACATGGTTTTAATCAGGGTATCGGGCTGTACCTCCAGGGCAAAAGCCGAAGTATTTTTGATTGCCAGCATTACCGAATCGCTAAAACCAAAGGCACGCTTATCTTTTACGTGCATGGTACCAAACAAATACGAAGACTGAGTTAAGCCTTTTCCGCTAATGCGCCACAGCAAGGTATAATTACTTCTTTGCTGGGCCGAAACTAACGACGAAATTATAAACAATAATAAAAAAGTGTAGTATCTTAATTTTAAACAAGCTGTAAGTGATCTAAAAAAAGAGGGTTTTGATAAGTAAAATTTGATCATATAAAATTGTAACAGGTTTAAGCAAGCACTAATATAAAAGATATTGGCATATCGAGTATTCCGAAGCGATAACTTTATGCAAAATTAACAAGCAATAATAAAAAGGCACCTGTTGGGGAACAAGTGCCTTTGGAATAAATAGGATTACGATATTGTTTTTTTTACTTCTCCAGATAATCTTTAAGCGATACGCCCGTAATATGTGTCCAGCCGGCAACAAAATTTTCTTTTTTGAAGGAATCCAACGGCGGGAAAGTTTCCAGACCGCTGTGGGTGAGGATTAATTTGGTGCCATTCCCTTCAGGAAAAAGTTCCCACGTAACTTCCGAGTCGCCTTCGTAGCCATCATATCGCCAGGTATAAGCAATGATTTTACCCTCAACAACTTTAGTTACCCGGCACAGGTGACGGTATTGAAAATTATCCTTATCTCCCGCCGTAAATTCAAATTCAAATCCTACCTCGGGTTTAAATTCGGCAAGGTCAAAATACCATTCTTTCATTTTTTCTTTAACGGTAATGGCTTCCCATACCTTTTGAATAGGCGCCGAATAAACACGTTCAATTACAAATGGTTGTGTGCTCATAGTTTGCTGTTTTTATGGTTATCTGTATTTTGTTCGTTGGTTAAAAAAGCGTCGAGGCCATCCAGTTTCTGCGTCCAAAACCGGCGGTATTGCTCTGCCCAGTCTGTAACTTGCTTTAACTGTTTCAAATCGGCATGGCAATAGCGTTCCCTCCCCTGTTGCTTAATAACGAGCAAGCCGCATTCGGTTAATATTTTTATGTGTTTGGATACGGCCGGCCTGCTGATATCAAAATTATCGGCCACGGCATTAAGGTTCATTTGCCGGCTGGCCAGCAGGTTAATGATCTCGCGGCGGGTTGGGTCGGCAATGGCCTGGAAAACATCTCTTCGCATAGTAACAGAACGGAAACATGAAACCGTTCGGTTACAAATATAAATGAAACCATTTGGTTACGCAATATCTATTTTAATTTTCTTAAAAAGACGCAACACGCACCTACAGGGTGCTACTTTACTTTCAACATACTTATTTACAAGCATATGCAATACACTCCTATCCTCAAATCATTTCATTATTCGCCAAATAAGCGATATGGTTAGCAAGCGGCAGCGCCTATACCATAGGTAATTTTACGTAGTGAAAATTGGGTGATTATACCTATTTCGGGGTATTGTTTTTTGCCATATTTTTATCACACCTGAATGTCTAATGCAATTTAATACAATGGCAGTACGTATAGTATCTATAAAAACCGACACCGCACCGCACAATAACCCGTATGTGGCCATCGACTCACTTGAATGGATCAACGAGCGGATCAATGTAAAAGGCCTCACCGAAAGGTCGAAACTTTATGACTGGATAAAACATGAGGATGGTGAGGCTTACATTATTGATGACAAAGGCAACAAAACCAGTTTGATCCCTGCTGTTTGTCCCCAAGGCAACAAGTATGTTAAAACGGTTTACGACGAATCGAAACCCGACTATCTGCTTGACTTACCGGAATGTGCCTGAAAAGTTGCTACCAGTTTTTAAAAGGATGAACGCTTAACCTGGCATTGTAATACCGATCATCGCCGGTTACCTCAGTTGTTACCCATGGCGGCAGTTCAAACTCTTCATCCTCGCTCCCAAGTTCAATTTCGGCCATCAGCAAACCCTGGTTATCGCCTAAAAACTCGTCAACTTCCCAAAGTTTACCGGCGTGGTGGATGTTATAGCGATATTTTTCCAGTTCAGAGACTGCAAAGTTATCAAGCAACTGAATACCATCAGTTTTGGGAATAGTATATTCAAACTCGCTGCGGCTAAAACCTTCTGTACTCCCTTTTATAGTGATATATGCTTCTGTATCAGTAACCCGTACCCTGATAGTTTTCTTTTCATCACTAAAAATGTACCCCTGCCTGAAATGCACTGTTTCAGGCTTTGTTACCTGCTGCCATTTCTCCTGATCTACCAAAAATTTACGTTCTATTTCAATTGCCATCAGCTTATATCCGATTTACTTACAATCTGCAATTTTAGCATTATTTAACATTTGGGCGTTGGTAAATATCATATATTTATAATATATCGAACCTATATGCTAATTGCTAAACCTTTTACAAATTTAACCTGCATTGTTTTGACTTTGTTTTGCCTTGGCTGTAAACACCGCAACATTGTTAAACACAACGGCGAAAAAGATCTGATCTCATTTAAACCTGTCTTTGGCATCAGCTATACCGAAATTGCGCGGCGTTCACAAAACGGGCTATCATTTAACCATTTTGGTTACCAGTTAGAACCGGAATGGAAAATGCGATTTGTTTCAAATGATTCAACAAGCATCTACAGCCCTACAAAAAAACGATTCATCAACTTTCCACTCACACGCGGTTATGATTCCATTTTTAATACTGCCCGCTCCTGGTTAAAAGTTAAAGCAATGACAAAAGACAGCATGATCATTGAATTGCTAAAGGCCTATGCAGATTCGGTTGATACGCGCGGCGCTAAAGTTTACATGGTTTTTTATTCGGATAAGTATATAAACAACGTACTTCATGGCGATATAAGCAAATGCAAAAGTCCCAGCCGAAGAGATACTGTATATATACAATCATTAACCAATGCAGCGGGTAAAGATTTTACCAAAGCATTTGCCGCAAGACAACCTGTGGAGATTGAAAGCAAAAGCCCGCATGTTACTTTTAGTAAACGCCATACAGAGCCAACCATGCTTAACAACTTCGATGCTTCTTACGATTATATGAACCCGGAGTTTGATATTGCCATCGATAAAGCCTACAGCAATTTTTACTATTCATTCTCCATTTTCGTTGATCCGGCCGGGCAAATACACTATGGAAAACCCCTTACGGCATTTTCGGAGAAAAGCTACGAGGAAAATTATATTCACCTCTCTACAGCGGTAATGAACAGTTACCTTAAATACTACCTGAACTTTATTCCCGGTAAAACACTTGGTATAGTGCATACCAGCGAGATAGCCGTTCATGTTACAGGAAACCGGGGCGTGTAGATTTAAGTCACGAGGTTATGTAACCTCCTCATTTTAGCGTTCATAATAAGTCATATATTTAACAAATACCTATATGATAACTAACAAACCTATAGCAAAATTAACCTGCATCGTTTTTGCTTTGCTTTGCATGGGCTGCAAACAACGTAACATTGTTAAACACAATGGCGAAAAAGACCTGATTTCCTTTAAACCTGTATTGGGTATCAGCTATACAGAAATAGCGCGCAGATCAGATAATGGGCTGTCATTTAATAACTCCGGTTATCAATTAGAGCCGCAATGGAAAATGCAATTCGTTTCCGATGACTCAGTCAGCGTTTACAGCCCGACAAAAAAACAATTTATCAATTTTCAGCTAACCCGCGGATACGATTCCGTTTTCAATACCGCCCGCACCTGGTTAAAAGTTAAGACCATGACTAAGGATAGCATGATCATCGAAATGCTTAAAGCTCGCAGCGATTCGGTTGATACTCGCGGCGCAAAGGTTTATATGGTTTTTTATGCCGATAATTATATTAAAAACACACTTCACGGCGATTTGAGCAAATGTAAAAGCCCCAACCGCAAAGACTCGATATATATAAAGCAGTTAGCCGAAGCTGCCAATAAAAACATTAAAAAAGCTTTTGCAGCCCGGCAACCGGTTGAGCTTAGCAGCAGCAGTAACCGGATAAAAATAAAAAAACTCCATACCGAGCCAACCATGCTCAACAATTTTAACCCATCCGACTATATGCGCCCCGAGTTTGACATCACTATTGACAAAGCCTATGCAAACTTTTACTACTCGTTCTCAATTTTTGTTGACCCCATGGGGCGGATGTATTATGGTAAACCCCTACGGGTATTTTTCGAAGAAACTCAAAGGGAGAGCAACACCCATCTTTCAAAAGCTGTAATGGAAACTTACCTCAAGTTTTATCTCGATGTGAAGCCAGGCAGTACGCTTGGCATTGTGCATGCCAGCGAGATTGCAGTAAACGTTACCGGCAAAAGTGGCTTGTAACGATATCGGTCCATTTTTTAGCCATTTATCAAATTATCTATATCTTTAGCAGCAATGCTACTTATCAATTTTAAAATGTTAAAAACGGCAGCATTTGGGCTGCTCTTCATCATATCTGCCTTTATTTCAGGTTGCGGCAGCGGCCCTTCAGGTAAAAAGAAAAGAGAGCTGATCTCCTTTAAACCTTACAATGGCATCAACTACTCCGAAGTATCCAGACGTCAAAAAAACGGGCTCTCGTTTAACGAATATGGTTATCAACTGGAGCCGCAATGGAAGCTAAAATTTGTTTCAGACGATTCGATAAGCATTTTCAGTCCAACAAAAAATGCTTTTATTAATTTTCCGCTAACCCGTGGCTATGATTCAATCTTCAATGCAGCGCGTTCATGGTTAAAGATAAGGCAGATCAATAAGGACAGCATAACCATGGAGATCCTGATCCAGAAAGGGGATTCACTTGATGTAAAAGGCACCAAGGTGTTCATGCGATTTTTTGCTGATAATTATGTAAAAAACGTTTTGCACACCGATACCGCTACATTAAGAAGGCCAAGCCGTGCCGATACTGTATTCATCCGTTCGCTTGCCGCTAAAGCAACTGCAGATTATACCAAGGCTTTTGCAGCCAGACAGCCGGCCATAATAACCAGCAAAAGCCCGCTGGTAACCGTATCTCGCCGTACTACCAAACCGGATATACTTAATAATTTCGATAACTCTGACGATTACCTTGACCCTACTTACGACATCGTGATCAAAAACGCTTATAAAGATTTCTATTTTTCCTTCACCATGTATGTTGATGATAAGGGCAAGTTGTACTACGGCGCCCCGCTTGTTGGATTTAACGGCGACCAGGAAAGAGAGGCTGATTATATCCATACCTCAAAAGCGGTTGTGGACAGCTACTTTAAATTTTACCTTAATGTAAAGCCCGGTACTACCCTGGGCATCATCCACTCAAGCATGGTCTCGGTACATGTTGAGGGCAAGGCCAAAACTGCAGCCAAGTAACAATTGTGCTATTTTGTATAAGCGTATAGCTTTTAGCGTTTAACTTTCGCAAGCGGCTAAAAAAAGCATTTGTAAAAAAGTGTTAAATAAACAGCCGCTAAAAATGCAATACGGCTAAATGTTTATATTAGCCCCTGTTACTTCTTTAACTTATATTGATGATCATACGTCGATTTTTACTCCTATTATGCCTGTTAACCGCATTTGGCGCATCTGTTTTTGCCCAGCAGGATAGCATCCCCCTAACAACCATAATCGAAAAAACAAGCAAGTTTAACAGCAGCTACCCTATCGAGAAGGTTTACCTGCATACAGATAAACCTTATTACGCTGTTGGCGATACCATTTGGTTTAAGGCCTATGTAACCATTGAAAAGCACCAGCCATCGGCATTGAGCCGCATTGTTTATGTCGACCTGATCAACAACCGCGATTCCGTAGTTGAGAGTCAGCGCATCGCAGTTACAAATGGTTTTGCAAGCGGTAACATTGTGCTTAACGGCGATACTTATAAACAGGGAGCTTACCGCCTGCGAAGCTACACCAACTGGATGCGTAATTTTGACCCGGATTATTTTTATGACCATACTTTTAATGTTGGCAACGCCATAGATAACCAGGTACGCACCAACATCACTTATAAAAGTTCAAGCAAAAGAACAGGCGTTAAAGTTGATGCCACCATCCTTTACAAAGGGCCGGACAACAGTCCGTATGCCAACAAAAAAGTAAACTGGCAACTGATGAAAAACGGCGACCCCGTAAGCAAAGGCCACGGCGTTACAGACGATAAAGGCGTATTGCAGGTTGACCTGCCCGAAAGCCAGGCCGATGTAATTACCGGCGGTATCCTGGTTACATCCGTTGACGTTGGCGACCGTAAAACTATCAGCAGCAGCTTTTCTATGCGTACAGCCGTTAAAGGCTATGATGTGCAGTTTTTTCCGGAAGGAGGGCAGTTAACCAACGGAATCCGCACAAAAGTCGCTTTTAAGGCTATAGCCTCAAGCGGGCTGGGCGTTGATATCAAAGGAACTATTGTTGATGATAAAGGCGCTGAGATTGCCCAGATCAGCAGTGCCCATTTAGGAATGGGCATCTTCGCTATCACTCCCGATATCGAAAGATCATACAAAGCAAACATTACTTTCCCCGATGGATCACAGGCTACCTATAATTTGCCTCGCGTACAATCAATGGGAATAAATATTGCCGTTTACAACAATGATCCAACCAATCTCACTGTAAAAATATCGGCTAACGATTTGTTTTTTCAGCGCAAACAAAACAAAAGTTTTTACCTGGTAGCGCAAAGCGGCGGCGTTATTTACTATGCGGCTCAAACAGTACTGCAAAGCACAGTTTATTCGGCCAATATCCCTAAAAGTAAGTTCCCTACAGGTATTGTACAGGTAACGCTGTTTTCATCGGGCGGATATGCTTTATGCGAGCGGATTGTATTTATTCAACATAATGACCAGATGAACCTGGCCCTTAAAACTGATAAACCATCCTACAGTACAAGGGGGAGTGTTAAGATCACAGTATCGGCAAAAAACAATACAACCCCGGCCGAAGGCAGCTTTTCGGTAGCTGTTGTTGATGATGGCACGGTACCATCAAATGAAGATGCAGAATCAACCATATTAAGTAATATGTTGCTTACCTCCGATCTGAAAGGTTACATCGAAAAACCGAACTATTACTTCAACAAACCCGATGATGAAAAACTGGCCAACCTGGATATTTTGATGCTTACCCAGGGTTACCGTCGTTTTGATTATGAGGATATACTGGCCGACAAAAATCCGCCTATCTACCTGATGCCGGAGCAAGGCATTGACGTAACAGGAACATTGAGGACCAATGCAGGTCTTCCGGTAGCCAAAGGCAGCTTAAGGTTATTGATTCCAGATAAAAACTTTTCGGCAGAAACAATTACCGATATGTCGGGCAATTTTAAATTCTCAAACGTGAATGTGCCGGATACATCAAAAATTACCCTGAGTGCCCGCAACAACCCTAACGGACGCAACATGGTTATATCGGTTAATGGCGAAGCTTATCAAAAACTAAGCAAAAACAACAACATCCCCGATGAGATCCTGAATATTGACAGTACTTTCCGCCCTTATTTACAAAACAGCTATAAACAATATCAAAGCTCACGCACTATAAAGGAAGTTGTTGTAAAATCAACCAAGATCGTAAAAAAAGCCAGCCATGCCGATTATGGCACCTTCTCAGGTTTACCTATGCAGGCGGACCATGAAGTATCGGCACAACAATTACAGGGCTGCCCTTTGTTGTTAAACTGTTTATCAACCATGGCAATGGGCCTTACCTATATTGACAACAATTTTTACGTTACCCGCGATTACAATGCAGGCGGCCGCACCCCGGTGCAGGTATATGTGGGCAGCCTGCCTGTTGATGCCAACTTTTTATCAAGCATACAATCGAGCGAGGTTGAATCTGTGGAGATCTTTTTAAATGATGGGGTAAGCGGCATCAACCGTAGTACCCAAACCAAGGGCGTACTGGTGATTAACAAAAAGGTTGTTAAAAAACAAAAGATAACACTTGCACAACTACAGGAACTTATTCCCAAGCAAAATGTGATCACTTTTGCAGTGCAGGGCTATACCAAGGCCAAGGAGTTTTACTCGCCTAAATATGACGTAACCAAAGCAGGCACGCTTGGGGGTGACTTACGTAATACGATTTATTGGAAACCTAACGTAATTACCGATAAGGCAACCGGTACGGCAACTATCAGCTTCTTTAACAGCGACCAACGCGGCTCATACCGTGCTATAATTGAGGGAATTGACGCCGAAGGTAATATAGGCCGAAGTGTGATCCACTACAACGTAAAATAAACCAGCACAAATTTTGCTGACAGACTAAAAAGCCCTGGTTGCTAAAAAGCAGCCAGGGCTTTTCATTTATCCCTATTTGTATCAATTTATTAGCTTTTGGCTTTGGGCATTCAGCTTTTAGCTATTAATAGTTATATTAGTACAACCAATTAATTTAAACATTATCATCATGAATTTTCAACTTATCAACTGGCTGGCCGTTGTGGTTGCAGCATTATCCGCGTTTTTAGTTGGCGGTATCTGGTACTCTCCTGCCCTGTTTGCCAATGCATGGATGGCAGATAATAAGCTTAGCAGTGCCGAGCTTCAGGCATCCAGCAAAGGGAGGGCCTTTGGCTTTACAGCCTTCTTTTCTATCATTATGGCTGTAAACCTCGCTATGTTTTTAGCCGATGCGAAAACTGATCTTGCCTGGGGAGCGACAGCGGGTTTTCTTGCGGGCATCTGGACGTTTTGCGCTATCGCTATTCACAGCCTGTTTGAGCTCAAAAGCTGGCGGCTGATCTTCATAAACGGCGGCTATAGCGTAGTGTCCCTAACCCTGATGGGCTTAATATTAGGTACCTGGAGATAAGATGATTATTCACTAATAGAAAACGAATTTATGCGAATTACACGAATAGCTATCGAGCCTTAATTCGTGTAATTCGTTTACACCATTAGTGCAATTAATGCAGGTTCAAAATGACACTGATGTTATATATTCCATGAACAATACTGATGCTTTTTAGTTGAACTTTACAGTAGTCAATCCAAAATACATTACCATGGCAAGCACAACAAGTTCATTTGAAAAAACATTCACCATTGGTGGCGACATTACCATTAATCGTTTAGGTTACGGCGCAATGCGGATTACCGGCAGCGGTATCTGGGGACCGCCAAAAGATAAAGAAGAAAGCATCCGTGTATTAAAACGCGCTGTCGAGCTGGGCGTAAACTTCATTGATACCGCCGATAGTTATGGGCCAAATGTATCGGAAGAGTTAATTGCCAAAGCCTTGCATCCATATCCTACCGACCTCCTGATAGGTACCAAAGGCGGTTTATTACGTACTGGCCCTAACGAGTGGCCTGTAGATTCTTCGCCGGAGCATTTAAAGGAAGCTCTTGAAGGCAGTCTGAAACGCCTCCAGGTTGATCGTATAGATCTGTACCAACTACACCGCATCGATCCTAAAGTTCCTGCCGAAAAATCATTTGAGTTTTTGCAAAAAGCACAGCAGGAAGGTAAGATCAGGCATATAGGCTTATCTGAAGTAAGTGTTGAAGATATCAAGCTTGCCCAGCAATACTTTGAAGTAGTATCAGTACAAAACATGTACAGTGTTGACAACCGCAAATGGGAGGCCGAACTGGAATACACCCGCGATCATAACATCGCCTTCATTCCATGGTTCCCGCTTGGCGGCGGTAATGTACAGGGCGAAGACATGTTGGGCCGTATTGCCGCCAAACACGATGCTACCATTCACCAGGTGGCGTTAAGCTGGTTATTGCATCATTCGCCAAATATCCTGCTCATCCCCGGCACATCCAGTGTTAAACACTTGGAGGAGAATATGAGAACCGCCGATATTCAGCTGTCAGATGATGATATAGATGTATTGAACAGCCTGTCTGAAGCATAAATAAACCATTTGAAGAGCTAAAATTAAAAGGATGTCATTAATTTGGCATCCTTTTAATTTTGAATCAAATTGAAAGGAATGAACACCGGCAGCTATTATGAAACATTAGTCCTGAATGAAAAGTAAAGAAGAAATACTAAACAGCTATAACACTACTGGCAAGGATGGCCTGCCGGAAATATCAGCCGAAGACCTGCTCAACGCTATGGAAGCCTACAAACAACAATGGGCCGAAGCGGCTTTTAACGCAGCAAGGAAACAAAGTAACGAAGCTTACGAGTTTGAAACTTTTAATGATTTTATGGCGAGTACCCAGGCTAAGGAACAGGTACAGGATGACTTCAGTGCTATGATAATCGCGGTAGCTGATAATTTAGTCGCCAATTTTTTGCCTGATGACAGTTCGGTAAATCAGTTTGATTTTAATTTTACGATGCAGGGCAAAGGTTATACTGCTTTTTATGCTAAAGATGCTCAGGGATACTGGCAAATGAGCAGATGGGCGGAGCAGTAGGCAGTGGGCAGTTTTGAGTTAGCAGTTTGCAGTGAAAATCTGTTTGACATTCTGTGATATTCGCTGTCCGAAGTCTCTGACTTCGAACAGCGGAGTTTTTTTGTAACTGCAAACAGCAGACTAATGACTGCAAACCGTGTTAAACGTCTGCCACTTTAAAGGGTTTTATATCAACACTTTCCCATACTTTTTGAGTAACATACGGATCATTTTGTTTCCAGGCTTCCATCTCTTCGTCGGTTTCAAACTGTACTATCATGGTTGAGCCAATCATCTTGCCTTCATCGTTTAGCATGGCTCCTCCTAACACAAAATTACCATTGGCTTTTAAAACCCTGGCACCATCAAGATGATGAGGGCGGGCACCTAACCGACGTTCAAATGCTTCGGCATCGGTATAATCGTAGGCGGTAACGAGGTATTGTTTCATGGGTATCTATTTTAATTGGTATTTAAATAACATGCATGCAGTTTTTGCGCATGCATGCTTTATCAGGTCCGAATATCTGCAAAACTATCCCATTAAAATAAATTAAAAATTAAATTAAATTTATAACTGTAAAGTTGACAATTTTTACAATATTTGTTTCCCGAAAAACCAACCTGAATAATGAAGAATAATTTACACCAGGAATTTATTAAGATCTTTAACAAAGAAGCAGACAACGCGTATTTTTCGCCCGGTCGTGTAAATCTTATTGGCGAACATATTGACTATAACGGTGGTTTGGTTATGCCATGCGCTATTACTTTTGGTACTTATTTACTAACTTCCCCTAATGAGGATGGCATTTTCCGCTTTAGGAGTTTAAATTTTAGTGAGCAAAAAGATATTCCTTTGCAAATCAGTTATGAAAAAACCGGCGAAAACTGGTTTAACTTTCCTATCGGTGTCATTGACCGCTTTATAAAGGATGGTCACCCGTTAAAAGGCCTGGATATGTTATTTTATGGCGATATCCCAATTGGCTCGGGTTTGTCATCATCAGCTTCTATCGAGGTGGTTACCTCCTATGCACTTAACGACTTGTTTAACAGCGGCTATAGCAAGCTCGACCTGGTTAAACTGTCAAAAGATGTAGAAAACAACTTTATAGGTGTTAACTGCGGTATTATGGACCAGTTTGCAGTTGCCTTTGGCGAAAAGAACAAAGCCCTGATGCTTAACTGCGATACCCTGGATTACCAGGCGGTTGACAGTAATCTTGGCGATTATGTACTTGCCATTATCAACACAAATAAACCCCGCAAACTGGCCGAATCAAAATATAACGAACGCGTAGAGGAGTGCCAGGCAGCCCTAATGGCCCTGCAACAGCAACTGGACATTAAATATCTTTGCGAGATCAATAGCACTACTTTTGAGCAATACAAACACCTGATAACAGATCCGGTTGTGTTGAAACGGGCCAAACACGTAATTGAAGAGAACGACCGTGTAAAACTGGCCGCAACGGCCCTTGCAGATAACAACCTGACCGAATTTGGCAGGCTGATGTACGCCTCACATGATTCCCTGCGCGATTTATACGAAGTAAGCGGTGTTGAACTGGACGCTGTTGCTGAATACAGCAAAACCAACCCTGATGTTGCGGGTGCCCGTATGACGGGTGCAGGTTTTGGCGGTTGCGCCATTGCTCTGGTAAAAGGTGACGCGTTTGATAATTTCAGCAAAGAAATAACCGAATACTACACGCAAAAAATAGGTTACGCCCCGTCTGTTTACAGCTCGCTTATTGGCGATGGTGTAGGCGTATTGGCTTCAGTGCTTAACTAACGGCTTTTTTGTATTTTTGTCGATGGACCATGGTCGATGGACGATAGCCATTTGCTTTAAACTATCGACTATGGTCTATGGACTATGGACAAAAAAATATGCGCAAATTAAAATTGGATGAGCTGAACCGGGCTACGGTTGATGAATTTAAAGCACAGGATAAATTGCCGGTAGCCGTGGTGCTGGATAACGTACGCAGTATGCACAATATTGGCTCCATTTTCCGCACCTCCGATGGTTTTGCGGTTGAACAGATTTGCCTTTGCGGTATTACCGCCCAGCCACCTCACCGCGAAATTGAAAAAACAGCCCTTGGCGCAACCCAGTCTGTTAACTGGACTCATTACGAAACTCCTCTGCAGGCTGTTGAACAATTACGTAACGATGGCTACCAGATCATAGCCATTGAACAAGCCGAAAACAGCACCATGCTTCACGAGTTTAAACCCGCTGAAGATGGCAAATACGCCCTGATTTTTGGTAACGAAGTAAACGGTGTAAGTGATGAAGTAATGCAAGCGATTGACGCCTGTATTGAGATCCCCCAGTTTGGCACTAAGCATTCGTTTAATATTGTAGTATCGGCAGGCATCGTGCTTTGGGATTTTTTTGCTAAGATGGCGATATAGAACCTCACCCAAACCCTCTCCAAAGGAGAGGGCTTAAAAAATTGCTTCTTAAAGTCTCCCCCCTCGGGGGAGATTTAGAGGGGGTTACTTCCTCAACACATAAAACGACATTTCCTTCCGCGTTACAAAACCAAGCTTTTCATATACTTTGATAGCTCTGTCATTTTCAGATTTCACGTGCAGAAATGGAATTTCAGCAACTTCTTTAATCCGTTTAACCTGATTCAATAACAGCCTACCGGCATATCCGCGTCCCAGGTAATCCGGATGGGTACAAACAGCACTGATCTCGGCATAAGGGGTAGGGTTTAAACGCTGGCCTGCCATGGCAACCAGTTTATCGCCATCAAAAATGCCCTGGTAATGACCAAATTCAATAGTTCGTTCTATAAAAGGGCCGGGATTGGTTAGTTGAGTGAGTTCGACCATTTGGCGCACATATTGTTCTGTAAGCGGCACCAGGCCTTCGTCCGAAACATCAGCCGGCACTTCCCCTTCAAAAACCATTTGCAGGCATTTCAGGCAATGTACTATTTTCCATTGTTCGGGAATTTCAATATCATGCGGGGCAATAAAGATAAAATGGCTCTCAAAGGGAATAGTATCGTAAAGCAGGTTAAAATAACCTGCAGATATTTCAGCGGTAGCAACAAAAGGTGAAACCTCCTTCGGGAAATATTTAGCTATATCATTACCGCCCGCAAAAGCTTTATTACCGGTGCTAAGCGCGTTCCAGGCTGGGTTATCAAGTACATGTTCCATCAAGGCAAAGCTATTAAAAATACCATGCAGCAGGGTTTGGGCTTGTCATTCAATTTTAATTTATTGCTTACATTAGCTTTATCCATTATAAAACGTTTACAATGAATGCCCTTGCTAAAAAACTGCTGATCAAACCAAATTCACGCTGGTTGTTGCAAAATGCGCCCGCAGGTTACCAGGATAGCTTGTCTCCCCTGCCGGATAATGCCAGCCTTGTATTTAACACCGAAGGCGAATTTAACGGTATCCAGCTATTTGTGACCAACAGTACAGAACTGACATCCGAACTTAAGGTGATCACTCGCCTTCTCAAAGCAGACACCGTTTTCTGGATCATCTACCCAAAGAAAAGCTCAGGTATCCAAACAGATCTGGAGATGATGAGCAGCTGGGACGCTCCGGCTCAGTATGGCTTGCGGCCTGTAGCATCAGCTGCTGTTAACGAAATATGGACTGCATTACGCTTTCGGCCGGTTGAAGCTGTAAAAGTTTCAGCAGAGCGTAAGGAGGCTGTGCGAAATAACGAATACGGCGATTATATTGACGTGGATAATAAAAAAGTAACTCTGCCTGATTATATAAAGCAAACGTTGGAACAATATCCGGGAGTGATTGATTACTTCCAGTCGCTGGCTTACAGCCATAAAAAGGAGTATGTACTTTGGATCCTTACAGCCAAACAGGAAAAAACCCGCCAGGACCGCTTAACTAAAATGGTGGAAATGCTGCAGAATAAAAAGAAGAATCCTTCGGATAAATAAAAAATTTCAAATCGTTACTAAACAAAAGCGCCCTGCATTTTCAACAAATACAGGGCATTTTTATGTTTAGTTTTATTTACCAGCCAGAGCCTTTTTTAGCATTACCATTTTTGATATGCTCTTCGGCAGTTGCTTTGCCCATGATGGCAGCCATTTTGTTACCTTCACTGTCAGTTCCTGTCGCAATGTATCTGCCCGATTTTACGTCGATAACGGGATTGATCATTGGTACATTTTTAGTTTTTGTTTTCACTGAATAAGCGGTGATGCCACTTCCTTTTTCTGTTGCCATGATAAGTTTCTTTTGTTTTTTAATGTTAACCCCATTTAAACTGAATTGTTTTCAGCACAGGTATAATTGGTTTCTATGCGTAAACATGCATCATTTTTTTTTAATTAAAAATAGCTGGCATAAATAATTTGTTAACAGATTTAAGTTTGTGTTAATAACGAATAAACCATCGTATCCTCAAAACGACCGTTATACAAATGATCTTCCTTAAAATAAGCCTCCTGCACAAAATTGTTTTTGAGCAATAATTTAATTGAAGCGAAATTCGCCGGACTTACATAAGCTCCTATAGAATGCAGTTTCATCACATTAAAACCATAGTCGATAGCGGCTGTTATTGCCTCCTGCATGAGCCCCTGCCCCTGGTATACCGGGTTTAAAAGATACCCGATCTCGGCACGGTGACTGTCTTTCTCTATCCGCCAAAAACCTATGCTCCCAATATATTTATTATTGTTTTTCAGGCAGATACACCAGGTAATGCCATCGTTTTTGCCAAGCAGGTCTTCTATCACGTCTATCAGTGCAATGGCGTCATCAATGGTTTTATTGATTGGCCGGTGAATGTACTGCATCATGGTTTCGTTCGATCTCATTTCAAACAAATCGGCAGCGTCATCACGAGTAAAGCGCCTTAATATAAGGCGCTCAGTTACCAAAACAGGAAACGGATTAAAGTTGGGGCTAAGCATAAATAAATAATGTTGATAACCGGCTACAATAGCGGCATTTTAAATAAAACTGTCCGCCTCGCGATATGCTTTAATTAATGCAAGCTCACCTTCTTTTCCTGTTCCGGCAGTACCATGCTCCATACCCATTACGCCTTTATAGCCTTTGTTATAAATGTGTTTGAATATATTTTTATAATTAACTTCACCGGTTCCGGGTTCTCTACGGCCGGGGTTATCCCCTATCTGGTAATAGCCTATCTCATCGTAAACCAAATCAAGTGTCGGGATAATATTACCCTGGTTACGCTGAACATGGTACATATCATACAGGATCTTACATGATGGACTTCCCACAGCCTTACAGATGGCATAAGCCTGGTCGGGTGTACGCAGGAACAGATCCGGATTATCGCTTAGCGGCTCCAAAACCATAATAATGCCGTGCGGCTCCAGTATGGCAGTTCCCTTTTTTATGGCTTCAATAACATTGCCTGTTTGCACACCGATAGGAAGTTTCCGCGCAAAATCACCGGGAACTACGGTAACCAGTTTGCTGCCTATGCGTTTGGCTACCTCAACCGCCTGCTTGCATGAGGCGACGAACTTTTCAACCTGGTCGGCATTGCCTGTTGCCAGCATGTTGCTGTCATTGCCCAGGCCTGGCTGCACAAAAACACCCATGGCCATACCCAGCTTTGCCAATGTATCGCCTATTTTTTTTTGCTGCTCAACCGGGCGGCCGCTCATCCCGTTATCCTCAATAGCGCGGAAACCTTTATCGTAAGCAAATTTTATCTGGTCGATAAAATCATCCCCTGCATGGTTTTTAAACATCCCGTCATGAATGCCATAGTTAAGGTTAAAAGGCTTATCGCCGGCTATAGCGGCTGCTTCATCTGCGGGTTCAGCACAGCCGGTAAGTGTGGAGGCTTTTAAAACACCTGAAGTAAATAACGAGGCCCCGGCCAGTACCGAGCTTTGAACAAAGTTTCTGCGTTTCATGAGGTTATAATTGGTTTTGCGGGCTAAATATAACACCTACGCCTCGTTTTCAAACATGGATAACATTGTTTTATCCGTTTTTTTCCAAGCATTCTTGCTGGCCCGGCGACATGGTCTGGTTGAAAATTCAGCTATTTTTGTTATCTTTGTGTATAAACGGCAAAATATTAAAGCTATTCCAGCTCACAGCGCCCAGCTATTTGATGCTGATCTGTTTTATTCCCCGCTGATACCGTTGCTGCCCGGAACTTAACTTAAAGATCATTTTTACGCTCACCAAAACAAGGGATTATTACCTGGCCCGGCCTTTTTATTGCTACACGGAATAGCTATTGTTTAACTTAATTGATCTTAATTATGGCTAAGTCGCAAGCAACATTTATGAAAAAACAACTGGAAAAAAATCGCCAGAAAAAAAAGGAAGATAAAGAACAACGCAAACAGGAACGCAAATAAAATGCAGGCAGCAGCGATCTGGAAAGCATGCTGGCCTATGTAAATGAATTTGGGGAAATTGTATCAACCCCGCCCGAAATAAAACAGGCATAACCGGGTACTAATGACATTAATCAGTACATTGTAACTATTTCGTGGCTGTAGTAATTAGTGATTGAACCTTTTACTATTTTAATTGTCATAACAAAAAATCAACCACAGTTATGAAATTTCAATTAGGCTTTGTTTCCCTTATCGCAATGACGGTTGCCTCTTGCTCAGGCAATCATTCAACAAATGATACTGATACGGTAATTAAAAAGGAAGACACCGCCATGGCTAATGCACCCGACGCGCCGGCTGTAAATATGGAGTATTGCTTTTATACTACCGAAGGCACCGCCGGTCAGGACACTACCAAAGTTAACCTGCATATTAACGGCAATAAAGTTACCGGCGATATGGACTGGCTGCCCAAAGAAAAAGATGCCCGCAAAGGCAGCCTGATGGGCAATTTAAACGGCAATGTTATTAAAGCCTTATGGACTTACGGCCAGGAAGGCCGCGCGGATACGCTGAGCGTCGAATTTCAGCTAAGGAGCAATCAGCTTGCCCAAAAGCCTTACAGGTACGATGCAAAAACCGGTAAGCAACAAACAAACAGCACAGCCGATTATACAGTAATTTACAGCATGAAAAATTGCCGTTAATTTAAACACAATTTATAAATTAGCTAAAAAATAAACGGTCAAGAAAATGGAAAAGCGCGAAACCAGTATACTATATCTTGTTTTAGGATTATATAGTTTAATGATAAGCTGGTACTACAATCACAGTGTTATTTTACTTATCATCCATTACATATTTTGGCCTGTATACCTGATATATGAGTTGCTGATAGGCCACCTTGCCCACGGCATGTGGAAAACCATCCCACTTTCATATTTTAAATAAAGTAAAGCTGTACCATATAAAACAGAAAACCACCCTGGTATAATTTCAGGGTGGTTTTTCCTTTTTTATTAAACCTTTTCAACTACAACAGCGGTACCGTAAGCAAGCACTTCTGTAACGCCCTGCATTACTTCGTTGGCATCATAACGCATGTTAATGATGGCATTGGCACCAATAGCCTGCGCGTGCTGAATTAAAAGCTGGTAAGCCTCTTCGCGCGCGTTTTCGCACAGTTCAACGTAAATTGAAAGCCTGCCGCCAAACAGCGATTGAAAACCGCCGGCAATATTGCCCAAGGCGCTCCGGCTCCGCACCGTAATGCCGCGTACAACGCCTAAATGCCTGGTAACTTTGTAGCCATCTAAGGCTGTACTGGTAGTAATAAGTGATGTATCCATTTTTAGTTTAAGTTTGTTAGCCAGCAATTTATCCGGCCTGATTTTTATTTAGATGTAGTATGGTTAACGATATTACGTAAATATCTGTTTTTATTTTTTGAGATCCATGGTTTGTGATCAGAGATTAGTGCTGGGGGTTAGTTTCTTTTGTCATATGCAAGTGCAAATGATATCTGAATTAACAGCAAATCCTAAATCTGTTTAATCCAGGTCAGGAACATAGCCGGTATCCGCTATTAACCAACGCAATCTCCGTTTTCAATTTAAATAATCGAAGCAAACTGCTCCATTGCTTTTTTAACCACCAACTATGATCTATGAACTATGAACCATCGTCTATGGACCATCGACTATGGACTAAAAAACGTACCTTCGCCAAAAAATTAAAATAGATGCCTGATAAAATTAAAGCTGTTTTTTTAGATCGTGATGGTGTGTTAAACCAGGAAATGGGCGATTACGTACGCCGTTTTGAGGATTTCCATGTACTTGATAACTTTGATGCCCTTAAAACCCTGCAGGATCGCGGCTATATGCTGCTTGTTGCTACCAACCAGGGTGGTCTGGCCAAAGGCTGGTATACTGAAGAGGAACTGGCAAAAATGCACACTCACCTGAAACAGGTTTATCATGAACACGGCGTTGAACTTACCGACTTTTTTTACTGCCCGCATCACCCCAACTTTACCGGCGACTGCGATTGCCGCAAACCAAAACCGGGACTCCTGCTGCAAGGCATAGCAAAATATAACATCGATCCATCAAAATCGTACTTTATAGGCGACCGCGAACGCGACGTTGAAGCAGGCACAGCTGCCGGTGTAAAAGGTATCCTCATTGACAGCGACCAGCCGATCAGTACGGTACTGGATCTGATACTGTAGAACGGCCCCCTCTAAATCTCCCACGGGAGGGGAGACTTGAGTTTAAAGCCCTCCCTTCCGGGGAGGGTTGGGGTGGGGCTTTTTCACTTTCCCTAAAACATTTTCTTCTCTCCTGCTTTTTACCAATATTCATATTATCCCATGCAAAAAAGCCGCTACTTAAAAAACCTTGATGCTGTAATAGCCGCCTTAATCGGCTGGTTTATATTAAGCTTGTTTTTCAGGTATAGCGGTGTAGGGGTTTCGCCGGATAGTATCATGTATACCAGCGCGGCCAGGAGCTTTAAAGACCACGGTACACTGTTAACATTCAACCGTGTACCTATTGTCGATTTTCCGGTATTTTATCCCATTTATCTTGGCATCATTTCGTTTATCACACAGATAGATCCTGTTAAGTTTGGCGCGGTAATGAATGGGATCATGTTCGCCACACTCATCTTTACCAGTGGGTGGATCATGGAGCACTTTGTACCGGCTTCAAGAATTTATAAATGGCTGATGCTGGCGGCTATCATCCTGAGCCCGCCGTTGCTCCAGGTATATTCCTATTTATGGTCGGAGACCTTGTTCATCCTCGAAATCCTTTTTTTTCTGGTAGCCTTTCGGGAATATCTTTTAAAACACACGCTTAAAGCGCTTATTGTAGCGGCTGTTATAGCCGCCATAAGCTGTATTACGCGTTACGCGGCTGTTACTATTGTAGGTACAGGCGGCTTAATTTTATTGCTTGACAGGGTGCTGCCGCTTAAAAAGAAAATAGTTCATATCAGCATTTACGGACTAATTTGCATTTCGCTGCTGGTAAGCAACCTGGTATTCAATGCTTTTGTAACAGGTACAACAACCGGTCCGCGGGAGCCATCCATCACTCCGTTTAGCAAAAACCTGTATTACTTTGGTACCGTAATGTGCGACTGGATGGGCCTTACACCAAATCAATACTGGGTTGCTACACCTTTAGCCATCATCATATTCCTGGGCTTTATTGCTGCCCTGGCATTTAATTATTATCGCCGCAAGCTGGATAGTTTTGAAAATCTGGCTATAACCTTCGCGTTGGTTTACGGAGCGTTTATTGTACTTTCATCTACCTTTTCAAGGTATGAGCGAATTAATCACCGCCTGTTATCGCCGTTATACATTTCCGCTTTATGGGGATATACCAGTTGGGCCTTGCTGCTGCTTAAAAAGTTAAATAATACCACCACCCGGCGTATTGTTGGAGCTATAATGGTGATACTGATGCTGGGCTTTATAACCAGCGAGTTTTTGATAGATAAAGCCCGCTATAACGACCAGGTAGTCGACGAATACGGCAACCCCGGCTATACCGACGAAAGCTGGATCGATTCGGAGTTTGCAGCTTATTTGAGGGGAACAGACCACAGTTTATTTAAACCGGGCGTCAGGATCTATACCGATGCGCATGAAGCCGTTTACTTTTTCTCAGGCATGTCATCATACCTGGTACCGCACCGCTTTTTTACCAAGGATATTGATAAGTTTTACAAGGTTAAACACTACTACCTCATCTGGTTCAACGTATTGGAGAACCCGGAGCTTATCAACCTAAAAGACATTCAAAAAGTTAAAAATCTAAAAAAGATCAAGGATTTTGGCGAAGAGGGTGCGATTTATGAGTATGAGTCTGAACCATGATTTATAGGATTTTAGGATTACCACGAATTCCGTTCCCGCCGTTGTTGGTGATGACAAGCTCCCGCCGTTGTTGGTGTTGTCACCATAGCCGTTAACCTAAGGATTTTAAAAAAGTTTTTTTGAGGAGTTATAAATGACGGGGCTTCGCCATTGGGCAAAACCACTTAGATTTTCCCATATTTGTATAGTTTAATATTTATTAAAAAGGCGGTTTGTTTTCGAGGCAATTACCGCCTTTTCTTTTATAAAAATAAGTTTTTTTTCGCGATAATCATTCATTTTAAGGGGAAAAGCGCCTTTTATTTTCGATCAAAGTACATTTGTTACTGATTATGCATCCGAACTACAAACCAGCATCCGCTCAGTTATAGACCCTGATAAACTTTCTGAATTAGCTCGAAAAAGTGGTTTCCTACAAAGGCAGTCCAAGCTAAAACCATCGGAGTTTATCGACACGTTGATGTTTAGTGATTTAGACCATAGCCAGCTTAGTCTGCAGGATTGCTGTAACGATCTGGCCCAGCAACATCAGAAATCTTTAAGTAAAGTTGGACTGCACAAACGCTTCAATACAAGAACGCTTGACTTTCTGAAATCGGTTTTGTCAACCCAAATGGCTTTAAAGCTGGATCATGGCCAGCTAAACAGCTGGCAGCCTTTTTCACGTGTGCTAATCGCTGATTCCTCTAAGTTTACGCTACCCGACCAATTCGCGGAAGATTATCCAGGCTTTGGAAACTTTGGAGTATCTTCTATTATGAACATTCAGTATTCTTTTGATTTGAAGCACGGGAACTGGGAGAACCTTGAATTAACAAAAGCAACTGAAAATGACCAAAGTCATTCGGGAAAGACATTAGACCGGATCTGCAAAGACGAATTGCATATCCGGGACCTGGGGTTTGTAACATTAGAATATCTTGCAAGAGTAATTAAGGAAGAGGCATTTTTCCTGAACAGACCTCACCCACAGGTAAAGTTTGTCCAGTGCAGCAATGGTAAGCAGATAGATTGGGTAAAGCTGTACCAAAAGATGCAGAATAATAATAATCATTTTGATACGGAGGTTATTGTTGGAACAGGTAAAGATGCCATCACTTGTCGCCTGATCGCTTTACCTGTACCGGAGGCGGTATGGTCAGAACGAATAAGAAAAGCTGAACAAAAAGCAAAAAGTCAGAAAAGTAAACTTACTGATAAGTACAAGACCCGTTGTAAATTCAGCGTATTCATTACCAATACAACGAAAGAATCCCTTAACGCGGCAGCTATTATTCAATTGTATCGCTTACGATGGCAGATTGAATTAGTATTCAAAACATGGAAATCGTTGTTCGGTATACATCAGATCAAGGCAGTTAAAAAAGACAGATTGGAATGCCAGTTGATCGCCAAATTCATATGGATATTACTCAACTGGAAGATCTTCCGATGTATCGATGCAGCTATTCAAAAGGGAGTGCCCGGATACGCTTGCTCTATGTGGAAGTTTTTCAAGCAGGCACGCCAGTTTGATTATGCATTAAGAAAAGTGGTAAAAAGCTCCATGAGCTTTGAACAGTGGTGCGAGATATTCATTTTCCCAATTATAAAAAACATGCTCATTGAACCTAAGAAACGGAAAAAAGCAGCCTTTGAGATTGTTTACGACATATTCAATCCCTTAGGTTAACGGATATGGTGACAACACCAACAACTTGTTCCCGTATCTTTTTATGAACCTATAAGGCCGCTATGCATAGCGTAAAGGTTGTTGGTGACAACACCAACAACGGCAAAAGACCAACAACGGGCGGGTTTCATTTGTCAATGTTTATCTTTGTTTTATGGCAGGCCAGAAGAACCCCAAAGAAGCATCAAACATCGTTAACTCTATAATAAAAACATCGGTGAATATTCCTTTGCCTAAAAAACCTTACCCCGACTGTTTAGAATGTAGTGAAGAAGCAAAAGAAATTGTATCGAATAAGCGAGATGGTAAACTGATAATCTATACATACAAATGCCCCAATGGGCATTTGTTTACCGAAGAATTAACGTTGAAGTAATTCTCTTCTCATCCACATGGTTTAACAGGTATATAGTTACCTGACAACAGCAACAACGGGCGGAGCAACTTAGCAATTAACAAAATTAAATTCTAAAAGCTCGTTCAATCGGACATAAAACTTCTTGAAAATTTCACGCACCCGTATACTTTTTCACATTAAATTTTGATTTAAAAAACATCTGTCTATATTTGCACCGCTAATCTATAGTTTTACTATATAAAAAATGAACGGTATCGCACTACATCATCTTCATCTGCATCACCACCATGTGGTGATCAGCTAATATGTATGTTTCTACGCGAAATAACAACCTCCGTTTATATTCTTTTTTATCATAGTCTCTTAAATTCAATCTTTTGAAAACACTTAAAATAGCTATCCAAAAATCGGGTAGGCTCAACGAAAAATCCGTTGAATTATTAAAAAATTGCGGCTTAAACTTTGAAAACTACAAAAGCTCGCTTATCTCTCCGGTATCCAATTTCCCTTTAGAAATCCTTTTCCTTCGCGATGATGATATCCCTGAATATGTGCAGGATGGCATTGCCGATTTAGGTATCGTAGGCGAAAATGTGATCCAGGAAACCGAAGTTGAAGTAAGCTATCTGCAGCGCCTTGGTTTTGGTAAATGCTCGCTCAAGATAGCAGTGCCCAACAACAGCGATATCAACTCACTGGCCGATTTACACGGCAAAGCAATTGCTACCACCTACCCTGCCATTTTAGGCAAGTTTTTAAAACAACAAAATATTACTTCAGATATCCGCACCATTTCCGGTTCGGTTGAAATATCACCTGGCTTAGGTCTTAGCGACGCCATTTGCGATTTGGTATCAACAGGCGGTACCCTTAAAAGCAACGGGCTGAAACCTTTTGCCGATGTAATGTCGTCGGAAGCGGTGCTGATTGGCAGCAAAGCCATTGCCGAAAGCGACCTTGTACAGGAACTGATCCAGCGTATTCAATCAGTTTTACGCGCCAAAGAAACTAAATATGTGGTACTTAACGTTGAGAAAAAGAACCTCGATGCCGTTATTGCTTTATTGCCGGGCGTAAAAAGCCCGTCGGTAGTACCATTGGCCGAAGAAGGCTGGGTAGCAGTGCATACCGTGATCCCCGAACGTGATTTCTGGGATCGCATAAGCCAGCTCAAACAAGCAGGCGCGCAAGGCATTGTGGTAATGCCTATTGAGAAGATAATCCTTTAGCCCCACCCAAACCCTCCCCGGAAGGGAGGGCTTAAAATTGAGGGCCGTTTAAAAAATAGCATCAAAAGTCTCCCCTTCCGGGGGAGATTTAGAGGGGGCTGATCTTATGAAGACATACAACTATTCAGAACTTTCATCCAACGAGATCCAGAAACTGGTTCAGCGTAATGTTGACCCGGCCAACGAGATCAGGACTATTGTTGAAGATGTGATTGCCAGCGTGCAGCAGCATGGTGACAGCGCTCTGCTTGATTATGCTTTAAAGTTTGACAAGGTGGAGCTGAACAAGCTTTACCTCGATAAAGCCGAACTGAAAGAAATTGCCAAAGCCATATCTGCCGATCAGAAAGCAGCGTTGGAAACAGCGTATAATAACATTTACAATTTTCACCAAACCCAGTTAAAAACCGAGGACAGGGTTGAAACCATGCCCGGCGTAACCTGCTGGCGCGAATTAAGGCCGATTGAAAAAGTTGGCTTGTATATCCCCGGTGGCTCTGCTGTATTGCCAAGTACGTTTTTGATGCTGGGGATTCCGGCACGTATTGCCGGTTGCCATGAAATAGTGGTTTGCTCACCTCCGCAAAAAAACGGTAAAGTAAATGCCTTTATAGCTTATGTGGCATTGATGCTGGGGATTGATAAGATCTACCTGGCTGGTGGTTCGCAGGCTGTGGCGGCAATGGCTTACGGAACAGCCAGCATTCCTAAGGTAGATAAGATTTTCGGGCCGGGCAACCAGTTTGTAACCAAAGCTAAAACCATTATCCAGTCAACCACCACAACGGCAATTGATATGCCTGCGGGCCCGTCGGAAGTGTTGGTTATTGCTGATGAAACCGCTATTCCGGCATACATTGCAGCCGATCTGCTGGCCCAGGCCGAGCATGGCATCGACAGCCAGGCTGTATTGGTTTGTACCTCCGTTGATGTTGCCGAAAAAGCCATTGCCGAAGTTGAAAAACAGCTGCCTGTATTGCCCCGTGGGGAGATAGCCAAATTGGCCATCGATAATTCATATGTGGTAATCACTGATAACCTGGCCGAGGCCATGAGTTTCAGCAATCAATATGCTCCTGAGCACCTGATCCTGGCAACCAACAGTTGGGAACAGATCACCGGAGACATCATCAATGCGGGTTCAGTATTTTTAGGAAACTTAACACCAGAAAGCGCAGGTGACTATGCATCAGGAACCAACCATACCCTGCCAACCAGCAGTTATGCAAGGGCTTATTCGGGTGTGTCAGTTGATTCGTTTGTGAAAAAGATCACGTTTCAGCATATCACTCGCGAAGGGATCCAAAACATCGGTCCAACAGTTGAAGTTTTGGCCGAATTGGAGGGTTTACATGCACACAGGAATGCTGTGAGTGTCAGAAACAATAGTTGATCATGAAAAAGCTTGCATACCTTTTGAGTTTGTTTGCACTCACTGCTTGTCACAACGGTAATCATAAACAATTAATATCTGATACAGTTAAACGAGATACCACTACCTCGTTTAAGCCTTATCAGCTTAATAAAGACTACATTGTAATTGACACAGGTATTTTTGATGCAACTGTTATGGGAGGCAGCTATGCCGTTGTAACAAGAAGCGGAAAGCTTGCCGATACTATTGACAAATATTACGGAATTGAGAAAATTGGCAACGATAACTATTTATATCTAACAATAACAGGTACAGGGCCGGGAGAAGATGATACTTCGAAAACACAGAAATCTCAAAAATCAATCAGTGGGTCTTTGGGCAGTTATATAATGGTCGTAAATGGTAAAAAACAAAATCTGTCAGCGTTTATAACTGACTTTAATGACTATTTTTCTTCACCATCTGTAATAAACGGCAACATTTATTTCTGGCAAATAAAAAAAATAGATACAACAGGTAATAACAGTATATCGGCTGCTAAATATGATCCGGTTACCAAGAAAACCACGAATTATTATTTGGTTGATGATTATATCGAAACAGATGATGCCAACTATTTTTCAGCGCCATATTTTAAAAATGACACCATCTATTTTGACGGAGAGAATAAAAAATTAAGAAAATTCACAAAGGATTTTAAGCCTTACAATTAAAATGTTCGACATAAATAATATACTCAGAGAAAATATAAAACGTCTTGTACCCTATTCATCGGCACGCGATGAATACCAGGGTGAAGCAAGCGTTTTCCTGGATGCCAACGAAAATGCTTTTGGCTCTCCTTTAGATCAGCAGTTTAACCGCTACCCTGATCCTTTACAGTACGATTTAAAAAAACGCATTACCGAAATTAAAGGCGTACCGCCGCGCAATATTTTTGTAGGCAACGGCAGTGATGAAGCTATCGATATCCTGTTCCGCAGCTTTTGTAACCCGGGTGTTGACAATGTGATATTGGTGCCGCCTACTTATGGCATGTACGAGGTATCGGCCAATATCAACGATATCCAGGCCCGCAAAGTAAACCTTACGGAAGATTATCAGCTAAATTTAGAGGGAATTGCCGAAGCTATCGACAAAAACACCAAGCTCATCTTTATCTGCTCGCCCAACAACCCGACTGGCAATTCTATCAACCGCGATGATATTCAAACCCTGCTGGCCAACTTCAGCGGAATTGTAGTGGTTGATGAGGCTTACATCAACTTCAGCCGTCAAAAGTCATTTATACAGGAATTGACCGAATGTGCCAACCTTGTGGTAATGCAAACCCTTTCCAAAGCCTGGGGCCTGGCCGGTTTACGTGTTGGTATGGCTTTCGCCAGCGAGGAAATCATTGAGGTGATGAACAAAGTAAAGCCGCCTTATAACGTTAACGAGTCCTCACAACAGCTGGCATTGGCTGCCCTGGCAAACGTTGGTCAGGTTAATGAATGGATTAAAGAAACCCTTACACAACGCGACAGGTTGGTTTTACAACTGAAAGATTTTGAGTTTGTGGTAGATATTTACCCTTCAGATGCCAACTTTATCCTTGTAAAAACCACCAATGCTAACGGTATTTACGACTACCTGGTAAAACAGGGCATTATAGTGCGCAACCGTTCAAAAGTTGAGCTTTGCGAGGGCTGTCTGCGCATCACTGTAGGCACACCAGATGAGAACACTATTTTACTCGAAGCGCTTCAAAACTTTAAATAAAAAAATCACTAACTCAATAATTCGCTAATTCACTAATTATAAAGAATGAGTTTACAGAAAATATTATTTGTCGACCGCGACGGCACCCTGATCAAAGAGCCTGCTGATGAGCAAATTGATTCATTTTCCAAGCTGGAGTTTTATCCGGGCGCGTTAACCTATCTGCCCAAAATAGCCAAAGAACTTGATTTTGAACTGGTAATGGTTACCAACCAGGACGGTTTAGGAACTTCTGTTTATCCTGAAGATACATTTTGGCCTGTCCAC
This sequence comes from Mucilaginibacter sp. R-33, assembly GCF_049949235.1. NCBI lineage: Bacteria > Pseudomonadati > Bacteroidota > Sphingobacteriia > Sphingobacteriales > Sphingobacteriaceae > Mucilaginibacter > Mucilaginibacter sp. R-33. The sequence continues at coordinate 956,816 of NZ_CP188089.1, read as the reverse complement.
AATTTCATCCTGCAAACCTTTGAAGGTGAAGGCGTAAAATTTGCTAACCAGATCATTGACCGTACTTTTGCGCGTGATAATGCCCCCACCCGTAAGCCGGGCACTGCACTGTTAACGCAATACTTAGATGCGGTTAAATACGACCTGAAAAATTCGTTTACCATCGGCGATCGTAAAAACGATGTGCTGCTGGCAAAAAACCTGGGTGCAAAAGCTATCTGGCTTAACAACAACAGCAACCTTGGCGGCAACGAGTTTAGCGAAGCAGATCATATTGATGACGTTATCGCCCTTGAAACTACCGACTGGCAAAAGATCTATGAGTTTCTGAAACTTGGTCAGCGGGTATTTGAACATCGCCGTGCCACTAAGGAAACCGATATCTATATCAAAATAAACCTTGATGGTAAGGGCGATGCCAAAATATCAACCGGTTTGCATTTTTTTGACCACATGCTGGATCAGATTGCCCGTCATGGTAGTATTGACCTGGAAATTACAGCCAAAGGAGATCTGCATATCGACGAGCATCATACCATTGAAGATACCGGCATTGCTTTAGGCGAAGTATTTGCCGCTGCTTTGGGCAACAAAATGGGAATTGAACGTTACGGTTTCTGTTTGCCAATGGACGATTGCCTTGCACAAGCTGCTATTGATTTCGGCGGCCGTAACTGGCTTGTTTGGGAAGCCGATTTTAAACGCGAAAAAGTAGGCGATGTGCCTACCGAAATGTTCTACCACTTCTTCAAATCATTCAGCGATGCCTCAAAAAGCAACCTGAATATAAAAGCAGAAGGACAAAACGAACATCACAAAATTGAAGCTATATTTAAAGCCTTTGCCAAGGCAATAAAAGTGGCTGTAAAACGTGATGTAGATAAGATGGTTTTACCAAGCACTAAAGGGCTTTTGTAACTCCCCAGCCTCCTAAAGGGGGAGTAACTAATCAAAATGGAAACACCAGATCAAAACAATACATCGGGAACCGATAAAAGCCTCGCAGAGGCACCCCCTTCAGGGGGCGGGGGGGGTATCGGCATCATCCTATACGGAGCCGGAAACATATTTTCCCTAACTGCCGCTTTAGAGCGCTTAGGTATCCCCTATGGCTTTATAAACAGCGAGGAGGATTTTGACAAGTACGACCGCTATATCATCCCCGGTGTCGGACATGCGGGCGCAGCCATGAATAAGCTTAAAGCTACCGGGCTTGTACCTTCCATCAAAGCGTTAAAAAAGCCCACCCTCGGTATTTGTGTAGGTATGCAATTGCTTACCTCTTACTCTGAAGAGGGCGACTCTAACCTGTTGGATATCATACCGGTTAAAACTTTAAGGTTTAAAGATAGCGCCGATCATAAAGTGCCGCACACGGGCTGGAACAGGGTTTACCCTGAAAAGGACAACCCGCTATTTGAAAATATACCGTCAGGTTCACATTTTTACTTTGTACATTCATACTTTATTGAGTATGATAAAGCATACACTTTATTAGCCTCCGATTACGGAAATCAATTTTCGGCATCAATTTGGCTTGATAATTTTTACGGCGTACAATTTCACCCCGAAAAGTCGGGCGTGTTTGGCGAAACATTGTTAACTAATTTCTCAAAAATATAAAGGATATGTACATTATTCCTGCCATTGACATTTTGAACAAGAAGGTTGTCCGTCTTCGTGAAGGCGACTACAAACAGGTAACCGAATACGATGTTACCCTTGAAGAAATGATTGAACGCTACCAGAGCAACGGCACCAACTTCATCCACATTATCGACCTTAACGGCGCAAAAAATGATTTCAGCAATCAGCAGTACCTGTTTGACGTGATCCGTAAAACTGATATGAAGGTACAGTATGGCGGTGGTATACGCAGCATCGAAAAAGTAAAAGAGCTGATAGATGCAGGCGTTCACCGCGTTATTGTTGGCACGCAGGCACTTACCAACCCTGATTTTCTACCAGATCTGAGCAAAGAGATCTGCGGCAAAGACAAATGCTCCGACCAGGTGGTAGTAGCCATCGACGTACTTGACGAGGTAATCAAATACTCAGGCTGGATGGAAAGCTCCCCCATCAAACTGATGGATTACGTTGATAAATGCCTGGCTTTAGGTTTCTTCCGTTTCCTTTGTACTGACATTAATAAAGACGGTAAATTGGGCGGTGCCGGCATTGAACTGTACGAAAAACTGCTTGACCATTCCCCGTTCATTAAGTTGATCGCCTCAGGCGGCGTTAGCTCCATGAGCGATATCGAAAAACTTAACCGCTTAAAAGTTGAGTCGGTAGTAGTTGGCAAAGCCATATATGAGGGCCATATCACCATTGAAAACGTGAAACACTGGAATTTGGACGCATTGATATCGATATAATCGCCCCCTAACCCCCTAAAGGGGGAACAATAGTTTTATAATGAAAAGAAAAATGTTTTTGGGAGCAGATCGATTAGTCTTTCAAAACGCAGAAGCACTTCGTTATAGAATGACAGTTGCCGAAGAGTTACTTTGGGAACAATTAAAGGGTAAACGGTTGGGTGTAAAATTTCGAAGGCAGCATCCTTTAGGAATTTACATCGCTGATTTCTATTGTCACCAATATAAATTAATCATTGAATTGGATGGAAGTATTCATAATCTTCCTGATGTAATTCAAAATGATATTGTTAGACAAAACAACTTGGTTTCCGATGGACTTAAAGTATTGCGCTTTACCAATGACCAGGTGCTTAATAATTTAGAAAAAGTATTGGAAAATATAAATACGCAAATCCAAAGCTCCCCCTTTAGGGGGCGGGGGGGGCTTGCCAAGCGAATTATTCCTTGTTTAGACGTTAAAGACGGGCGCACCGTTAAAGGTGTGAACTTCGTAGATTTGAGAGACGCCGGCGATCCCGTTGAACTGGCATGGAACTATTCCAACCAAGGGGCCGACGAACTCGTTTTTCTGGATATTACAGCAACCGTTGAACGCCGTAAAACTATGGTTGAACTGGTAAAAGCTGTTGCCAGGCAGATCAATATCCCTTTCACTATCGGAGGAGGTATTAATGAAATTGCGGATGCCGATGCACTACTCAATGCCGGAGCCGATAAAATCTCCATCAATTCGGCCGCGGTACGTAATCCTAAGCTGATAGATGAACTTGCTAATGCCTTCGGTGTTCAGTTTGTAGTAATAGCAGTTGATACCCGTAGCATTGGTGATAAAAATATAGTACACCTGAATGGCGGCAGGCTGCCAACCGAGCGCCAAACACTGGAGTGGATCCTGGAGGCTGAAAGCCGTGGCGCAGGCGAAATCCTGCTCACTTCTATGGATCATGACGGCACCAAAGGCGGCTTTGATAATGGTTTGCTGAAAACTGTTAATGATGCCGTGCATATCCCGGTGATAGCTTCGGGCGGTGCAGGCAAGGTTGAACACTTTGTTGATGTATTTGAGAAAACCAATGTGGATGCAGCACTGGCGGCTTCAGTGTTTCATTATGGTGAGATTTTGATACCGGATTTAAAGCGGATATTGCAAAGCAATAAAATAGAAGTTAGGATTTGAGATAACGCGGCGGCCTTGCGCGATTCCCTCCCTTGGGAGGGTGTAGGGAGGGGTTTCAGCAACAGATGTCCCCCCCTCCCTGCCATTGCACATTCCCAATACACCCCTCCCCAGGGAGGAAATTAAAAGAAAAGAATGAATATAGATTTTGAAAAAACCGGCGGACTTGTCCCCGTAATTATACAGGACGAGCAAACTTTAGAGGTACTGATGCTGGGTTACATGAACCAGGAAGCTTACGATAAAACCGTTCAGGAAAATATCGTTACTTTTTATTCCCGTACAAAAAACCGTTTATGGACTAAGGGGGAAACCAGCAGCAACTTCCTGCATGTAAAAAGCATCAGCATTGATTGCGATAATGATACGCTGCTGATCAAAGTGAAAGCCGACGGCCCAACCTGTCATACAGGCTCACGCAGCTGCTTCAATACCGAATTTAATCAAAATTTTATCCTGGAGCTGGAAAATATCATTGCCGACAGATATACTAACCCGGTTGAAGGATCATATGTAAATAAACTTCGCAACAAAGGCCTTAACAAAATAGCCCAGAAAGTTGGTGAAGAAGGAGTTGAAACTGTTATCGCCGCCCTTGCCGAAACAGAAACCGACCTGATCAATGAATCATCAGACCTGGTTTTCCATCTATTGGTTCTGCTTCGTGAAAAAGGTTTAACACTGGAAACTATCGCTAAAAATTTAGAATCAAGACATAAGTAAATAGTTGGCAGTTTTGAGTTTGCAGCAGGCAGTTGGAGAGTTTTAACTAATATTGCAAAATACAAAACTATAAACTGCCAACCGGCAACTGCAAACTGAAATGATCACCATCCAAAAAACAGCCGAGCTCACAGGCCATGCCAACCCAATATTCACGCTTGAGTTATCGCAAAAGCCGGGCATATTGTTTACGGGCGGAAATGATAAAGGACTGGTTGAATGGGGCTTGAATGATTTCACTTTTATTAAAGTGATGTTCCCGGTCAATGCATCTATTTATGCTATTCATTGTCCGGAGGGATATCCGCTAATGTTTGCTGGTTTGCGCAGCGGCGAAGTTCTGGTGTTTGATTTTATTCAGCAAAAATTGCTCAAACCTTTAAGGCACCACCGCAAGGCTATCTTCGATATCAAATCATCAGTTAAAAAAGATGAGTTATTAATAGCATCGGAAGATGGCACCGTATCTGTATGGAACCTTAAAACGCTTGAAATGGTGCACAGCATAACAGTATCCAGGGACACCGTTCGTTGTATTGCCGTTTCGCCGGATCAAAAACAGGTGGCATTCGGTTGCCGGGATAATCACATCGCCATTTACGACCTGGAAGATTATACTATTATTAAAGCTCTTCATGGCCATACTATGGCTGTTTTTGCGCTTGTCTACAGTCCCGATGGGAGTTACATCGCTTCCGGCTCAAGAGATGCACAGGTAAAGATTTGGGATAGCAGCAGTTATCATGAAATAAAAAATGTTCCTGCCCATTTATTTGCGGTGAACCATATTGCATTCCATCCCACCCTACCCTATTTTGCTACCGCCAGCATGGATAAAAGTATCAAGATTTGGGGATCGGACGATTTTAAACTCTACAAAAATATCAGCAGGGAAAAAGGCTATCCAGGCCATGTGTTATCTGTCAATAAATTAGCTTGGGGAACTCCCGACCAACTCCTTTCGGTAAGTGACGATAAAAAGATCATTTCATGGGAGATTAAATTTAGTTGACATCCTTCTTTTTTTCAGGAAACTTATCTTACCAAATTAAACTATCTTCCTTCCGTATGCCTTTACATTATTGGGGTAAATAAGGCATGGAGCTAATTAAAAAAACGCCTTATGCCGCACAGGTTATGGGTATATTTTTTTTGCTCCCGTGAGTATATACCATCTTCGTTAATAGTATCAATTTTAACCTTGCCCGATGCATGAATGATGTGCTCATTATTAAGTATAATACCTACGTGAGTTACCCTGCCTTCGGAATTATCAAAAAAAGCCAGATCGCCTAACCGTGCTTCCTTTATCGAATCAACCTTGATACCTTCTTTCACCTGCATGCTTGCATCCCGCTTAATTCTGAGGCCTTTAAGTTTGTAAACCATTTGTGTAAAGCCCGAGCAATCAATACCAAAATGCGTTCGCCCGCCCCACAAGTAAGGAGAGTTCAGAAATGCTTTAGCGGTGGCAGCAATATCTTCAGGCTCACCAATTTTACCAATTATTTCAAAACGTTCATGACCAATGCGGCATGAGGTCCCTTCTAAAAAAGCAAGCGAGCTGCCCGCCGGCAAATAAACAACACTATTGTCGCTCATTTTCCATGCCTGCGTAACCGGCTGGTAAGTGAGCTTTGAGGGATGGTTCCTGATATTTTTATACGCTACATGACCAAGCATAGCAAATTGCAAGCGGCCTATCCACCCGATATACCCATCCGCCTCGGCAATGATCTTAACCCAGTTGTTTTGCCACTCAGTAATTTCAAACACTTCGCCAAATAGCAATTGCGATACCTGCTCACTCCGCTCACTGGGCTCGGCCCTTAGCGGGATTACAGCAAGATTACATATCCCGTACTCCATAGTTCTGTAATGTCAAATAAACAACAATCTGGCACGTATTTTTTAATCTATACGCGGTTAACATTTTAATATGATATTATTTAATAATTGGTATCAGTAACTTTTGGGGTAAAAGCTATACGATAATACAAAATATTTTTGAAATATTTAACCCAACAGAAATCTTCCGGCAATCCTTAATACTTAATTTATCACTCGCCGAATCATCGCTAACTAAAAAGGGACATGCATTGCATATCCCTTTTTATATCCCTAAAATAATGTCCTATTCGTTCATATGCAGCCACTCTTTTTTGGCAAGCAGCTCTTCTTCGCTTTCGCGGATATCTTCGTCATCAACACAACAATCTACAGGGCAAACCGCAGCACACTGGGGTTCATCATGGAAACCTACACATTCGGTACACTTATCGGGTACTATATAATAAATATCGTCAGATAATGCAGCTTGTGTTTCTTCGGCATTCAGGGTATTACCATCGCCAAAATCAATTATCCCTCTAAGGCCAGTCCCATCGCTGAAACGCCAGGCCGCTCCTGCATCATAAATAGCATTATTAGGGCATTCCGGTTCGCAGGCCCCGCAGTTTATGCATTCGTCGGTGATTTTAATCGCCATATTTCTAAATATCTAATAATCTCAATTAACTTTGCCTGCAAATTACAAGCGTACAAATATAACAAAAAAAGGCTTTAAGGGTTTAATCCCTTAACATATATATGTCAAAAATTAATCCAAAAAACTCAATAAATTCATTTTCGGAGTTAGGCAGGCAACTCCTGGCCCCCGATGCGGCATTAAGCGCACTCATTGAAAACGAACAATATCATAATGCCTGGTTTACGCCGGCAAGTGTTTCAGAAGCCGTTACAGCCATAGGCGCCATGCTTAACGTGGAAGATCTAACTACATGGCTTTCGAAATATGTGCTTGAAACAGGCAAACCTGCAAAAAACGTAGGGCTTATACTGGCAGGCAACATCCCGCTGGTAGGGTTTCATGACGTGCTTTGTGTTATTGCTTCCGGCAACAAGGCGCTTATCAAAGCCTCATCACAGGATGCACGACTCATCAAAGCTGTATTGGAAAAACTGGTAGCTATTGATTCTGCTTTTGCCGGCAGCTTTAACTTTGTTGACAGGCTGGAAGGTTTTGACGCCATCATAGCCACAGGCAGCAACAACAGCTCACGTTATTTTGATTATTATTTTAGTAAAGTTCCTAACATCATCCGCAAAAACCGCAATAGCATCGCTGTATTGGGCGGCAAGGAAACCGCCGCCGAACTTTTCAATCTCGGCCATGACATTTTAGATTATTACGGCCTTGGCTGTCGCAACGTATCCAAAATACTGGTACCAGAGGGGTATGACTTTACTTTCTTTTTTGAATCGATAGAAGATCATAAAGCCATTATCAATCATCATAAATACAACAATAATTACGATTATAACAAATCCATTTACCTGGTTAACGGTGATAAACATTTTGATAACGGTTTTTTGATGGTTAAAGAAGATGACAGGCTGACATCTCCGCTGTCAGTATTATTCTTTAACTACTATCATGACATGGCAGGGGTCGAAAATATCATCGATCAGAATGCGGAAAATATCCAGTGTATAGTGAGCAAACTACCGCTGCAGGTTACAAGCCAGGTAGTAGGTTTTGGACAAAGCCAGCAACCCAAACTATGGGATTATGCCGACGGCGTGGATACGATGGAATTTTTGTCAAGTCTTTAAATAAATAATACCTTTGGGAAGTAAGGTGAAAGGATAAAGGTAAAAGGCGAAAGGTTACTACCTTTTTCACTTTAAAAGGCAACCTTTTGCCTTTTACCTTTCAGCTTTAACCTTAAAAAAATGTATATCATAAAAGTTAAAGGTGTCGCTAAAATACCCGATTATGTGCAGTTGCGTGATGATAAATTTACGCTGCTGGCTTATTTCAGGGTTGACAGGCCGGATAAATCGCTGGACAAAGTTGGCTTGGGCGACAAGGCCGACGAAATCATGAATATTATCAAAGACCTGCCGTTTGGGCAGATCTTAAAATTAGAGCTATAAAAACGATGATTGGAAATTCTATAATAAAACTAAACAACGTTGATATTTTTCAACAGGCGCACCTGGTACTTTCAAACGTGAATTTACATGTTGATAAAGGTGACTTTGTGTGGCTGATAGGTCAGACAGGGTCAGGAAAAAGCAGCCTGCTGAAAGTAATTTATGGCGATTTGGGAATTAAAGCCGGTACCGGTCATGCCTGTGGTTATGAATTAAGCAAGCTACCCAGCCGCGACATTCCCTACCTGCGCCGTAAACTGGGTATAGTTTTCCAGGATTTTCAGTTGCTTACCGATCGTACCATTGAGCAAAATCTCAACTTTGTAATGCGTGCGACCGGTTGGAACGATAAAAAGCTGATTGCAGATAAAGCTCTTGATGTACTTGAGAAAGTTGGCCTGCGGTCAAAATTAAAGAAAATGCCTCACGAACTTTCAGGTGGCGAGCAGCAGCGTGTGGTTATAGCGCGCGCCCTGCTTAATGATCCAGAAATAATCCTGGCCGATGAACCTACAGGCAACCTCGACCCCGAAACATCTGAAGAAATTGTACTCCTGCTGAAACAGATCAGTCAATCGGGCACTGCTGTACTGGTAGCCACGCACGATTATCACATAATCCGCGCTTTTCCGTCGCGTATTATCAAATGCGAGAACGGTAAGGTTTTGGAAGATGTGGAGATATAAACTAAACCATGATTTTTAGGATTTAAGGATGTCCCTGATGCATAAAACTCAAGGCATCCTTAAATCAGGCGAATCATGGTTCTGGTTTGCCCATTTGGCGCTTCCCCTGTCACCCTTTCTTAAAATTACTACATGCCACTGACAGCTTGACTGCTTTACAGTTGTGGCAAGATACTTGATTGGCACTACTCGCTATGAAATTTAACGATATGTTGAAGAAAAAGAAGAAAGAAAATACGGATAATACTGAAAATATAAACGAAGTGAACAACGAGCAATTACATGACGAGGGGCAGGAACAAGCCCCGATAGCAGAAGCTACAGCCACGGAAATCCAACAAGAAACTGCTGCTGCCGCAACTGTCGAAGAAAAATTGAAAGAAGAACTGGCACAGGCTAATGACAAGTACTTGCGTTTATATGCCGAATTTGATAACTTTAGAAGGCGTACCATTAAAGAACGCGAGGAAGCCCGCAAAACTGAAGGTAAAGATGTAATTGTGGCTTTACTACCCGTACTTGACGACTTTGAGCGCGCGCAACGCGCTATGGATAAGGCTACCGAAGTGGCCCCGGTTAAAGAGGGCGTTACTTTGATCCAAAACAAGCTGAAAAATATACTTGGCCAAAAAGGCCTGAAAGAAATGACATCAATAGGCAATGCCTTTGATGCCGACCTGCATGAAGCCATCACCAATATTCCTGCACCTACTGATGACCTTAAAGGCAAGGTAATGGACGAAATGGAAAAAGGCTATACCCTTAACGACAAAGTGATCCGCTTTGCTAAAGTGGTTGTAGGAGCATAAAAATTAATTATTGAATGATTGATTTAGTGAATTAGTGGTTTAATCACTTTTCGCTTAATCAATCATTCTGCATTACAAATAAAATCATGAGTTTGGATTATTGGTTGGGACGCCGCATATAATTCGCTAACTCACTAACTCATTAATTCGACATTAAATAACATGGCTAAAAGAGATTATTACGATGTGCTTGGGGTTGCGAAAGGCGCAAGTGCTGATGACATAAAAAAAGCATATCGTAAAATGGCTATTAAATATCACCCTGATAAAAACCAGGGCGATAAGGAAGCGGAAGAAAAGTTTAAGGAAGCTGCCGAAGCTTACGAAGTACTAAGCACTCCCGAAAAACGTCAGCGTTATGATCAGTTTGGCCATGCAGCCAACGCTTCATCGCCAAATGGTGGCGGTTATGGTGGCGGTGGCATGAATATGGACGACATATTTAGCCAGTTTGGCGATATTTTTGGCGGGGGCAGTCCGTTTGAAGGCTTCTTTGGCGGCGGCCGTCAAAGCGGCGGCGGCAGGCGTGTAGCCCGCGGTAGTAACCTACGTATTAAAGTGCGCTTAACACTTGAAGAAATTGCCAACGGGGCCGAAAAGAAAATCAAGGTTAACAAGCAGATCATCTGTAAAACCTGCGACGGCAGCGGTGCTAAGGACAAATCATCGTTCCAAACCTGCAAAACCTGCGGTGGTTCAGGTGCGGTACGCAGAGTAACCAATACCATTTTAGGCCAGATGCAAACCACCAGCACCTGCCCTACCTGTAACGGAGAAGGTTCAACCATACTGTCAAAATGTAATGTTTGTCATGGTGACGGCGTGGTTCGCGGTGAAGAGCTGATCACCATCCAGGTGCCTGCAGGTGTTAGCGAAGGTATGCAGTTGAGCATGAGCGGTAAAGGTAATGCAGCCCCACGCGGCGGTGTTCCCGGCGACCTTATCATCCTGATTGAAGAAGTACCTCACGAAACATTAAAACGTGATGGCAACAATGTGATCTATGATCTGCATGTAAACTTTGTTGATGCAACTTTAGGCACATCTATTGAAGTGCCAACCATTGACGGTAAAGCCAAAATAAAAATTGACCCCGGAACACAAGGAGGCAAAATCCTGCGCCTGAAAGGTAAGGGACTACCAGAAGTAAACTCATATCACCGTGGTGATCAGTTGGTGCACATTAACATATGGACACCAAAAGCATTAAGCCGCGAGGAGCGTGAGATCCTGGAAAAACTGCAAGGTTCTCCTAACTTTAAACCCAATCCGGGCAAAAACGAAAAAAGTTTCTTTGAACGGATGAAGGAATACTTTGAATAGTATTTGCTTTAGGTAAAAGGATAAAGGCGAAAGCTGAAAAATATATCAAAGCCCGGAGTTATTATGACTTCGGGCTTTTTAGTTTCTCAACGCAAGTTCAAGCGCGGGCGCCTGACTGACATTATATCACCCCAGCTTTTTCCAACTCCACCTGCATTTGCTGCTGCAAACTTAGGGCTTCCGCGCGGGCGGCGTCGGCAAAATCTTCACCGTTGCTTGCATATAATATAGAACGCGACGAGTTTACAATAAGGCCACAATCTTTAGTAATACCGTATTTGCAAACTTCTTCCAGGCTTCCGCCCTGCGCCCCTACTCCGGGTACCAGTAAAAAGCTATCTGGCGCGTATGCGCGGATATTGGTAAATTCGGTGCTTTTAGTAGCCCCTACTACGTACATGATCCTGTCGGCTCCGGCCCAGGTGTTGGCCTTTTTTATCACATTTTCATATAAATAGCCATCCCCGGTTTGCAGGTATTGAAAATCCTTACTACCTACAGATGATGTTAGGGCCAAAATAATAACCCATTTACCCTCGTAAGCAAGATATGGCGTAACACTGTCATTACCCATATAAGGCGTAATGGTTATAGCATCAAAGCTCATCCCGCCCGATTGCTCATCAAAAAATGCTTTGGCATATTTATCGGATGTATTGCCGATATCGCCCCGTTTAGCGTCAATGATGCTTAAACAATCTTTGGGCAGGTATTTATAGGTATCAATTAAGCTTTGTAATCCTTTTATACCATAGGCTTCGTAAAAAGCGGCATTAGGCTTATAAGCTATACAGAGATCCTGCGTAGCATCAATGATGCGTTTGTTAAATTCAAGTACAGGATCGGGATATGATCTTAAAAATTCCGGGATCTTGTTGAGATCGGGATCAAGCCCAACACATAAAAACGATTTCTTTTTTTTGATTTGTTCAATTAACTCTTGGCGGGACATCATCAGCGACTGAATAATATTTTAATTGTCAAAAAAACTAAAAATTTGGCTTATGTGTTCTGATATAAGTGATATTTATTTAATTAATTTGAAATTAAAGAATAATTGTTTACACTTGCATCGTTTTCCATTGAATTTTTCTTGCACTAAAGAAACAATTTAAATCACCACGCTTTTTATTAACACTTTAAATAATACTTGCATGGGGTTGGATGTTTACTAAAACAAGGTTTCAAGATCAATTTCTTTCAATTATAGCCTCATATGTTTTTACATGTGGTCAAGCTTTAACACTTGCATAGAAATTTTTGCCGTTTGAAAACAAATTACAATTAAAAAATCCCATTGAACTATAATTCATATCATGTCTGATAAAATTGAATTGAACGACAAACTCGTTTCTGAGTTGCGCGAAATTGCCAGAAATTTAGGTATTGCTGAGGCCGACGAACTACGTAAAGCTCAGCTTGTTGCCCGTATTATTGAACAACAACAGCTTATTGAAGCCGCCAGGGCCCAACAAGATCTAATTGAATCAAACTATACCCCTACACCCGCGCCAGGCGAAGCGCCTGCCGAAACAATTGAAAAACCCCGAAAAAGAACTCGTGTTATAAAAACCAAAGATTCATCAAAACCGCGTATAGAGGTTCCTTTAGATGATACCAATCTTTTTGATGCGCAGGATGATGAGCCATCACAGGATGATCCGGAAACTGAAATTCCTGCTGTAACCACAGAAACGGAAGCGCCGCAAGCCGGTGAAACAGTTACCCGTACAGAAGAAGTTGTTCCGGAAGCCCGCCCGCAAAAATTTGAGCGCAGGGTTAACAGCAACAACCAAAACCAGCAAAAAGCACAGGAACCGCCAATCAATCTCGATTTTGATAATGTAATTGTAAATGAGGGTGTTTTGGAAATCATGCCTGATGGTTATGGCTTCCTTCGTTCATCTGATTATAACTACCTTACTTCTCCCGATGATATTTACGTATCACAATCGCAGATAAAACTATTCGGCCTTAAAACAGGTGATACTGTTAGGGGCAGCATCCGCCCACCGAAAGAAGGTGAAAAATACTTCCCGCTGGTACGTGTTGAGGCCATTAACGGCCGAATCCCGGCCGAAGTGCGTGACCGCGTTCCGTTTGATCACTTAACGCCATTGTTCCCTTCCGAAAAGCTGAGCCTCTTCACCGATCCGAACAACTATTCAACCCGCATTATGGACCTGTTTTCGCCTATTGGTAAAGGTCAGCGTGGTTTAATCGTGGCACAGCCAAAAACTGGTAAAACCATGTTATTAAAGGATGTGGCCAATGCTATTGCCAAAAACCATCCTGAAGTATACCTTATTATATTGCTGATAGACGAACGTCCGGAAGAGGTTACCGACATGGCCCGTAGTGTACGAGCCGAAGTTGTATCATCAACCTTTGATGAGCCAGCCGAACGCCACGTAAAAATTGCTAATATTGTACTTGAAAAATCAAAACGTATGGTGGAGTGTGGCCATGACGTAGTGATCCTCCTTGACTCTATCACCCGTTTGGCACGCGCTTATAATACTGTTGCCCCTGCATCAGGTAAAATATTATCAGGCGGTGTTGATGCTAACGCATTGCACAAACCTAAACGCTTTTTTGGCGCCGCGCGTAACATTGAGGATGGCGGTTCATTAACTATCATCGCCACAGCGCTTACCGAAACCGGCTCAAAAATGGATGAGGTTATTTTTGAAGAATTTAAAGGTACCGGCAACATGGAGTTACAACTGGATCGTAAATTATCAAATAAACGCATCTTCCCTGCTATCGATATCACCGCTTCAAGTACCCGCCGCGACGACTTACTGCTTGACCGTGACACGCTTCAGCGTATCTGGATCCTTCGCAATCACCTTGCCGATATGAATTCGCAGGAATCAATGGAGTTTTTACAAGCTCAAATAAGGGGCACAAAAACTAACGAAGAATTTCTGATTTCGATGAATTCGTAATATTTTAGCGATAATGAAGTTATAAGTAAGTAGAATATTATTTGTAACTTCATTATTACTTAATAAATTCCTGATAACTTCGATGGCGAAATGAAGAGACGCGTCAAAAAACACCTTCCAAATGCTATTACCTGCGCCAACCTTTTTAGCGGTTGTATAGGTATAGTTTTCGCTTTCCAGGGTAACCTCATAGTGGCTGCTTATGCCATTTTTCTTTCCTCAATATTTGATTTTTTTGATGGCCTTGCATCAAGGGTTTTAAACTCCTATTCATTTATTGGTAAAGACCTCGATTCGCTGGCCGATATGGTGAGCTTTGGCGTACTGCCGTCGGTGATTATGTACGAACTATTTTTACAGGCTCCGCAAATAGACAACGTAAGTCACCTGTTAAACTTCGTTGCATTCCTTTTACCGGTATTTTCGGCGTTGAGGCTTGCCAAGTTCAATAACGACACGCGGCAATCAGATAGCTTTATCGGTTTACCAACACCAGCAAACGCCATCCTTATAGCATCGCTGCCTTTAATAGTACAGCAGTACGATGCTTTGGCACATTACATTTTAAATCCTTACCTTCTAACAGTCCTGGTTTTAATAATGTGTACCCTACTGGTATCCGAAATACCGCTCATGTCGCTTAAATTCAAGAACCGCGACTTTAACAAAAACATTTTCCGTTATTTACTGCTCTTGTTTTCGGCAATACTCATACTATTTTTTAAATTTGTGGCCGTTCCGGTGGTTATATTTATTTATATCACCTTATCTCTAATTCAAACAAAACTCACAAATGACAAAGTTCCAGGCTGAAATCGACGTAATGCCCAAAAAAGAAATACTTGATCCACAAGGAAAAGCAGTAACCGGTAGCATGAAAAACCTTGGCTTAGCCGAAATTCATAACGTGCGCATTGGCAAACACATTACGCTTGAAATAGAAGCCGAAAATGCCGAAGCCGCCAGTGCCAAAGTTGACCAGGCCTGCAAAAACCTGTTGGCTAACCTGATCATGGAAAGCTATACTTTTAAAATATCTGAAGTTTAGGTTCTTTAGGTGAAAGGCGAAAGGTAAAAGCTGAAAGGCTTTTTATTTGCTCCTAAATAACCAAAGCCATAAAAACAAAAAAGGCAAGAGGGAAATCTCTTGCCTTTTTTGTTTTTATCTTCCAGCGGCGAAACCTTTCACCTTTCACCTTTCACCTTTCACCTTTCACCTTTCACCTTTCACCTTAAAGACTTACAAATTAGCTTCCTTTTCGGCTTTAATTTCCTTTAAAGTGATGAGGTTTGCAGATACCATGCTGTTTACCTGGTTAAACTTTTCAAATATTTCGGTTGGGTTCTGACCGCCGGCTTTACAGGCCAGCTCAACTTCCTGTATGGTAGCCTGACTTATGGGCATACCAAAAAAACCAAGGTTAGGCTTTAATTTATGAGCTGCCTGGGCTGCTAACGCCCAATCCTGGTTATTTAACGCGTTGCTGATCGTATTAAGTAGATCGGGCGATTGCTCAAGGAACATCCCAATCGAGTCAACAATAAAATCGTCGCTACCATCGGCAATCTCGTATAAAAAAGAAAGATCAAGGTCCTGTTCTGGTGAAATATCTGCCATTATAAAAGCTTTGTGTTTATTCAAAAATATGCTTTTTTACGATTAAGTTATCCTTTAGTTCATCCTTTAGCTGCAAAATATTTTTTTTGAACACAGGATGAATAAGGTTAGGTGCTATCTCGGCCAGGGGGATCAGCGTAAAACTGCGTTTATACAATTCGGGATGGGGCACCACCAGGTTAAAATCATGGATCACTTCATCGCCATAAAACAAAATATCAATATCAATAATGCGCGATCCCCATTTAACCTCCCGCTTACGACCCATTTGCAGTTCGATATTCAATATTTTTTCCAACACGTCCTGCGCCGACAGATCAGTTTGGAGCATCAGCACCTGGTTTAAATAGTCGGGCTCATCGGTTTTACCCCACGACTGGGTTTCATAAACCGACGATATCAGTTTAACCGGAGCAATCTGGGCCGAAATAGATTCAATTGCCTGCTGCAGAAACAATTCGCGGGTACCGAGGTTGCTCCCAAGTAATAAAAAAACATCAATCATGTTGTAACAAATATAATGGAAACCGCTCTTAGCATTATACGGCTCCTTATTACTAAGTTTGCATAGTTAAAAAGATTTATAACATTAATGAAACAATTCTTCAAATTCGTTCTGGCCACTATTGTAGGGGTAATTATTTCGGGTATAATAATAGGTGTTGTAGGAGCGGTTCTTGTTATCGGCCTTATTGCATCCGCAGGCAGTGATAAAACTGTAGATGTTAGCTCAAACTCTATTTTATACATGTCGCTTAAAAATCAGATCACCGAGCGTACACCAAACAATCCCCTTGCCGGTCTGGATTTTTTAGGTTTGAATGAAGATAAATCAATCGGCTTAAATGATATCCTGGCTGATATTAAAAAAGCCAAAACCGACGATAATATTAAAGGCATATGCCTTGATGAGAGTTATATGACCGCCGGCCAGGCCACTACCGAAGAGATCCGCAACGCACTAATCGACTTTAAAAAATCAGGTAAATTTATTGTAGCCTACGCCGAAGTATATACCCAGGGCTTTTACTACCTGGCATCGGTTGCCGATAAAGTTTATATTAACCCAAAAGGCATTTTTGAGTTTCACGGCTTTAGTTCTCAAACCACTTTCCTGAAGGGAGCACTGGACAAATTAGGCATAGAAGCACAGATCATTAAAGTTGGCACCTTTAAAAGCGCTGTTGAACCGTTGTTCCTTACCAAGATGAGTGATGCCAATAAGCTACAGGTAACTTCATATCTTGGTTCACTGTACAATCATTTTTTAACAGGCATCAGCAAAAGCCGCGGCCTTAACAGGGATTCGTTATTCACTTATGCCGATAATATGCGCATTCAATTTCCTGAGGATGCCTATAAATTGAAGTTGGTTGACGGCTTAAAATATAAAGATGAGATCCTGAACGATTTGAAAAGGCGCACTGGCACTGATTTAAAAGACGACTTAAAAAGCGTTGACCTTAGGGACTACGCTAAAAGCAAAAGTGATGATTCGGACGATAAGGAGGATGATTCATCATCTAAAAACCGTATCGCCCTTGTCTATGCATCGGGCGATATCACCGGTGGCGATGGCGACGATAACAATATCGGTTCAGAAACTATTTCGAAAGCATTGCGCAAAGCTCGTTTAGATGATAAAGTTAAAGCTGTGGTATTGCGTGTAAATTCGCCGGGCGGCAGCTCACTGGCATCTGACGTGATCTGGCGCGAGGTGAAACTCATCCACGAAAAAAAGCCGATCATTGTTTCTATGGGCGATTATGCTGCATCGGGTGGTTATTACATTTCATGTGCGGCCGATTCGATCATTGCCCAGCCTAATACTATTACCGGTTCTATCGGCATTTTCGCCGTATTGCCAAACATGCAAAAACTGTTTAACGATAAACTGGGTGTAACCTTTGATGGTGTAAAAACCGGGAAGTATGCAGATTTGGGCGATATTAGCCGTCCGCTTAATCCCGACGAGCGCCTGATATTACAAAACAGTGTGAACCGTGGCTATGATGAATTTACGAAAGCAGTGGCCGAAGGCCGCGGCAAAACACAGGCTTACATTAACAGCATTGGCCAGGGCCGTGTTTGGACCGGAGAGCAGGCCCTAAAAATTGGCCTGGTTGACCGTTTGGGGAATATCAACGACGCTATCACTTCAGCTGCCAAAAAAGCCAAGGTCAAAACCTATAATATTGTAAGTTACCCCGAGCAAAAAAGCTTTTTCAACAAGGTGGGCAGCGGTTTAAGCGCCGAAGTACAAACCCGCATGGTGAAAAACGAACTTGGCGAAAATTACCGTGTTTATCAACAGATCAAAGGCATCACTCAAATGATGCGCACTCCGCAAGCCCGCCTTCCTTACGATTTGGTGATCAAATAATATTTCATTAATACATTTAATTTTGATTGTGAAAAGCTGCCCGATTTGGGTGGCTTTTTTGTTGTCCGGTAAGACTTGCAAAATTTTGAAAACTGCATAAGTCTGTTAAATATAATACATCTTATCCCCTCTTCAAATAAGCATTCGGCACATTCATCGGTACATAGTCAATTCCGTAAGCATGCTTTATCAGCAGGCTAACTACCTCCATAATAGTTTGCTCCTTGCGGTGAAATTGTGGTAGTGACCCCATCATGGCATAACTTATTGGGTTTACAGATGGAATAAACGTTTCCCATTCATATCCCCGGCCCCAGATCAACCCTTTAACTGTATAGAACAGATCGGTACCGTTTTGCAACAGAAAGTGAAGCATATCAACAGAACTATTCCCGTTTTGATTAACCGTATGAAAAATAGGTGTATGTCCGCCGAAACCATGATCATCATAAGCTGCTTTGGCATTTACATCAGCCCCATGCTGTAAAAGTATTTTGGCGCAGGCAAGGCTATTATATTCGGCGCAAAAATGCATGAGTGTTCCACCCGTTAAAGGAGTATAGGTATTATTATATAAAGAATAGGTTTTGTTAACAGCAGATGGATCTATCGTCAAAGCCTGTTTTAACATCTCCTCATCGTGGGCAAAAACCGCCAGTAACGCCTTGTATTCATAATCAAGTCCGGCATCAATAAAAGCTTGCACACATTCTTTAAACCGGGGGCCGCGGGCATACATTTCAACCATCATGGTAAAAACAGGCATGCCATCATGAACTTCGTTCGGGCTGCCGCCTTTATTAAAATACGCTTTGATCTCATCAACAGCATGAGTTTCGGCGGCGTAAAGGATGTCGTTATAATCGGGCATGATCTTTTTATTAAAGTTAAAGAATCCAATGATTACTCATTCAATAATTTAAAAGACGCCAGCCAGGTATTCTCAAACTGTATTATGGCTTGCCTTTCGCGAGAAAATAGCCCTGCTCAAAAACAAACCCACCGCATAAGCTGTCATTACAATGGCTTTTTGTATTTTTACTGCCTCATTGTAATTATGGAAAATAAACCCATAGCTCGTACACTTCGTTTACTCTCACAACTCATGGAACTCCATGAGGTTAATCCGTTCAAGATCAAATCGGTAGCCAACGCAGCTTTTAAGGTTGATAAGCTCCCCTTCCCTATCGCCGGTAAAAAACTGGACGAACTGGAGAAGATTGATGGTATAGGTAAAAGCATAGCCGGCAAAGTTGCTGAGTTGCTTGAAACCGGCACCATGACCGAGCTGCAGGATATGTTGGATAAAACCCCTGCCGGTGTGGTTGAAATGATGGGTATTAAAGGCATCGGCCCCAAAAAGGTAGCTGTCATCTGGAAAGAACTGGGCATTGAAAATACCGGTGAGCTTTTTTATGCCTGCAATGAAAACCGCCTGATAGAGGCAAAGGGCTTCGGTCTTAAAACGCAGGAAGAGATCCGTAAGGCTATTGAGTTCAGGATGGCGAGCAATGGCAAATTTCTTTTTGCCCAGGTTGAAAAGGAAGCCAACGAACTGATGGATGAGGTAAAAGCCATTTTCCCTGATGCGCTAAAGCATTTCGCCGGCGAATTCAGGCGTTTGAATGAGATCATCACCGAAATTGTGATCGTAGTAGGTAGCCTTAACCATGATGTTGCCTACGAAGCGCTGGTAAATTCAACCATACTTTGCAATGTAAGTAAAAATCAAAACCATATTCAGGGCGAGCTGCAAAATGGCTTGCTCGTTGATATTGTTTGTGTAGATAAGGCTGATTATTACAAAGAACTATTTATCAATACAGGTACTGATGATCATGTACAGGCCGTTTTCGACAGGATTAATGTTCCTGTTGAACAGCCAGAAACGGAAGAAATGATCTACACCAAGGCCGGCTTAAGCTGGATGCAGCCCGAACTGCGTGAAGGTACCCTGTTTATTGAAAAGGCCGAAAAGAACATACTGCCAACGCTCATTAACTGGCACGACCTGCAAGGTACACTTCATAACCACAGCACATGGAGCGATGGCGTTAACAGCATTGAAGAAATGGCCTTGTATTGCCGGGATACCCTGAAATTAGAATACCTGGGCATGTGTGATCACAGTAAGAGCGCGTTTTATGCAAAAGGCCTGAGTATTGAACGGGTATTGCAGCAACATGAAGAAATAGATGCCCTGAATAAAAAACTCGATGGTTTCCATATTTTTAAAGGTATTGAATCGGATATTTTGTATGATGGTTCGCTTGATTATCCTGACGAGATCCTGCAAAAGTTTGATTTCATTGTAGCCTCAGTTCATTCAATCCTCAAAATGGACGAGGAAAAGGCTACGTCGAGACTGATCACCGCAATCGAAAATCCTTATACAACTATATTGGGACACCCAACAGGCAGACTTTTACTAAGTCGTAGCGGATATCCTATCAACTATAAAAAAGTGATAGATGCCTGCGCAGCGAATAACGTAGTTATTGAAATCAATGCCAACCCGTTAAGGCTCGACCTCGACTGGCGCTGGCACCAATATGCTTTAGATAAAGGTGTTATGTTATCTATAAACCCCGATGCCCACCGTATTGAAGGCTTCACAGATATGCATTACGGTATTCTTGCCGCACGTAAAGGCGGTTTGTATAAAGAAATGTGTATGAATGCTATGTCCGTGGCTGAAATTACGAAGGCGTTTGCTGCAAAGAGAGGTTAGTGATTAGAGATCAGAGGTTAGTGTTTTTTACGCGATAAACAATGACCTAATGAAGCAATGAAACAATGACTAAATTAAATGAACCTAAAAGATAAAGTACACGCTATACAGGCTACGGTTCGCAAACCGGCAATACTTGTTATTGGCGACCTGATGGTTGACCATTATATATGGGGCAATGCTACCCGCCTTTCGCCCGAGGCGCCTGTGCCTATTGTAAACGTTAAAAACGAAACCACTACATTAGGTGGTGCCGGTAATGTGGTTCAAAACCTGGTATCATTAGGTGCAAAAGTTATTGTTGCCGGCATAATTGGAAATGACCAGGCTGCCGGAGAATTGATCAAAATCCTGACCGACGAAGGCGTTGAAACTGATACCATCATAAAAGATGCCAACCGCCCTACCACAGTAAAAACCCGCGTTGTTGTTGGCAGCCACCAACTGGTACGTGTTGACCGTGAAGTTACCGACGAAGTATCGGAGCCTATTGCCAACGAGCTTATTAGTAAGCTAAGCGGTTATATTGACGACGCAGATATGGTACTTTTATCTGATTATAACAAAGGCCTGTTTTCGCCGTTCCTAACCCAAGGCATTATAAAAGCAGCAAATGCTAAAGGCAAAAAAGTGATCATCGACCCCAAAGGGCTTAATTATGAAAAATATAAAGGCGCGTTTATCATCAAGCCTAACCGAAAGGAATTGTCTGAAGCTGCTAAAACCGATAAGATCAACTCGATAGAAAGCCTGCAACAGGCCGGTAAGGTAATTTTTGAACAAACCGGGACTCAATATATAGTAGTTACCTTATCCGAAGAAGGCATGGTAATATTAAGCGAAGAGGGCTATCAAAGTTTACCGGTAAAGGCAACCGAAGTGTTTGATGTAACAGGTGCCGGCGATACTGTACTGGCCACCATGGCATACTTTATGGCGGGAGGCTTAAGCATTGAGGATTCATGCGAACTGGCCAACCACGCGGCTGCTATAGTAATTCGCCACGTGGGCAGCGCAACAACTACGGTAGATGAGATTGTTGAGGATATTTTAAAAAGCGAAAGGTAAGGCAGAGGTTAAAGGCCAATGGTTTGAATGTGCTTGCCCTAACCAACCAATGAACTAATGAACCAGTGAACGAATGAACGAAAAAATATTAAACGAACTTAAAGATCACCAGGATACGCTGCAAAGGGTAATTGATACGCTTGGCGGCGATATCGAGACAGCCTGTGATATGATTACCTCAACCATAAAAAACGGCAATAAAGTACTGCTGGCAGGTAACGGCGGCAGCGCTGCAGATGCACAACATATCGCAGCCGAACTTACCGGGCGTTATGTGAAAGATCGTAAACCTTTACCTGGCATCGCCTTAACAGTTGATACTTCCGCGCTTACCTCTATCGCTAATGATTATGGTTACGAGCATGTATTTTCGCGCCAGCTGGAGGCCTTTGCCAGACCGGGCGACTTGTTCGTCGGCATTTCGACCAGTGGAAACAGTGCGGGGATCCTGGCGGCATTTGAGTCGGCTAAAAAACTGGAGGTTAAAACTTTAGGACTTTCGGGCAGGGATGGCGGTAAAATGAACGGACTTTGCGATTTGAATATTATCGTGCCATCAAACATTACCGCGCGCATCCAGGAAATGCATATCCTTATCGGGCATATCCTATGTACCGCCGTTGATGACCTTTTTGATTAAATAATACCGTAGAGACGCATCACATGCGTCTTATAGTGAGCAATAACAAGGGGACGCCTGAGAAGCGTTTCTACAGAAAAAACAAATGAGAACCGGCTTCGAAAAAACCCTTCTTGATAAAATAACCGACCTGCAATCACTGCAAACGCAGATCAAAAACTGGCAGGCCGAAGGCAAAAAGGTAGTGTTCACCAATGGTGTTTTTGACCTGCTGCACATAGGCCATCTCACCTACCTGGCCAAAGCGGCAGAGCTTGGCGACAAGCTGGTGATCGGCCTTAATGCCGATAGCTCGGTAAGGCGCATCAAAGGGCCAACCCGCCCGGTAAATGATCAAAACAGCCGTGCAGCACTGTTGGCGGCATTATTTTTTGTAGATGCTATTGTGGTTTTTGAGGAAGATACGCCCTTGAATTTAATCAGCTCCCTCCTGCCGGATATCCTGGTAAAAGGCGCTGATTACGCGGTTGAAAACATTGTAGGGGCTAAAGAAGTGATAGCAAACGGAGGCGAGGTTAAAACCATTAATTTTGTTGAAGGGTATTCATCCACTTCCATAATCGAAAAAATCAGGAACCAGATTTCCTGAACTTAATAACGACATGAAGATACTGGTGATCCGCTTTAGCTCGATGGGTGATATAATTTATACTACGCCTGTTGTGCGCGGCCTCAAAAAGCAGGTCCCCGATGCCGAAGTTCATTTTTTAACCAAACCAGCTTTCAAATACATTTACGATAATAACCCGTATGTTGATAAGTTGCTGTTACTAAAACCCTCGTTAACAGATACCATTAACGACATTAAGGCAGAAAAGTATGATCAGATCATTGATCTACATAATAATCTTCGCACAAGCATCATCAAGCTGCGAACAGGCGTCAAGGCATCCACCTACAAAAAACAGCCGATCCTGAAATGGCTGAGTTTAAAGCTGAAACGCAACCTGGTAAGTGAGGAACACCTTGTAGACAGGTATTTAAAAGCCGTTAAATTTTTAGGCGTAGTTAATGACGATAAACCTATAGACTATTATATCAAAGCCCAACACGATATAACTAAATTACTGCCGGTTAGCCATCAACATGGCTATGTTGCTTTTGTAATAGGCGCTACACATTTTACCAAAAGGATGCCTAATTACAAGATCATCAGCATTTGCAGGCAGCTTAATTTGCCTGTTTTATTGTTGGGCGGCAATGATGTAAAGGCTAACGGCGATGAAATTGCCGCGGCTGTAGGCACATCTGTTTACAATGCTTGTGGTATTACCTCTCTTGATGAATCGGTTTTCCTGGTATCGCGCGCAAAAAATATAATTGGTTTTGATACCGGTTTAACTCATATTGCCGAAGCTTTTAATGTGCCGATAGCCTCGGTTTGGGGGGGCACAACGCCCGATCTGCTGGGAGTTTGGCCTTACAAAGTAAAAGAAACGCTGATCGCCGGTATCGAACTACCCTGCCGCCCCTGCTCCAAATTCGGACTTGAAAAATGCCCGCTCGGACACTTTAAATGTATGAATGATATGCCAGAGACCGATATTGTAGATTTCTCCAATCGCTAATTAAGAGTATAAAACCTTGCCTAAGGTATACTTACAAATCCACAATTGTTAATATTTTACTAAAAAGCATCAGATACCTTTTAATGTTAGTGTATTTGTATACTTTTGCGTATTAACTTAAATCCCTTACACGATGAAAAAAACATTACTAAGCCTGTGCCTTTTAATGGCATCTTTCGCAGCATTTGCACAATTACCTACCGTTGGTTTTAAAGGAGGTGTAAACTTCGCAACGTTACATGCTACAGTTGACGGGATTAGCGGCTCCGGTAATTCGGGCAGCTTAACCACATTCAATGTAGGCGCTTTTGTCGATTTTAAATTTGGCAATGTATCGTTACAACCAGCCTTAAACTTTACCGGTAAAGGCGGATCATCAAGTGTTTCTTTTGATGGCGAAGCAAACTCTGGCGGCAAAGTAAAACTCTATTACCTGCAAGTTCCGGTAAATGTTGTGTACCACGTGCCTGCGGTGGTCGGTGACTTTTACTTTGGTGCCGGCCCTTACCTTGGCATGGGTATTTCCGGCAAAGCAAAAGACAACAACGGCAATTCTGAAGACATTAAATTTGGCAGCGGCCAGGACGAGATCAAAAGAACAGACGCTGGTTTAAATGCCATTGTTGGCTTTAAATTCAAAACCGGTTTCCTGATCAATGCTAATTATGATTGGGGTCTTACCAACGTCACAAACGTTGATGGCATCAAACTTACAAACCGTGTTTTCGGTATTTCAGTTGGTTACGCGTTTTAATTAACCTGGTAAAAAATTGAAGCAGGCTTTGCCTGTCTTTTATTATAAGGAGAAGCAACAGCTTCTCCTTATTTATTTAGTATTATTGGAAACTTATTACAAATGTCTCACGTTATAATCACAAAACCGTAACATTATAAACCGATCGGTCAGCCGTTTAAAATCATGAAAAAGTTATTATTAATACGCCACGCAAAAGCTACCCATGAAAGCGGTTATGTTGATTTTGACCGGCCTTTAAAACAATCAGGTATGCAGGATGCGGTTTTAATGGCCACCCTTTTAAAAGGACAGTTACAAATACCTCAAATTATAATAACCAGCCCTGCACTGCGTACCAAAACTACTGCCGAAATTTTTGCTAACCAGTTTAAATTACCGGCTCCGGGGGAAGACAAAAGAATTTACGAAGCCAGCGAAAACACCTGGGTTAAAGTAGTTAATAGCCTGCCCGATGAATATGATTATATAGGCATAGTTGGCCATAACCCGGGTATAAGCCAAATACTATATTACCTCACCAGCCAGCTAAAAGAGATGCCGACCTGTGCCGTGGCCATCATTACCTTTGAAAACGATACATGGCAATCCATCAGCGAAGAAGACGGGACACTGACGCATTTTGATTCACCGAAGGGGTAGCGTTGTGTCCGAAAGTCAGAGAAGTCCGTAAGTCCGAAAGAAAAAATACTATTTGACCTTCATCAGTCGCCAGCGAGGCGAAACTATTTCAAATTTTACGGAAAAAAATTACCGTTAAATAAGAATCTTACCGACTTTCGAACTTCTCCGACTTTCGGACTCCCCACTCAATTCACTCTATAAGTTTTTCCCGGCAGCGAGCTGATATACCCTTGCATTTCCATGTTAAGGAGGTTCATGGCCAGTTGGCTCATAGACATATTAGCCCTTAAAGTAAGATCATCTATGGCAAGCGGCGTTTTATTCTGCTGCAATATCTCCATAATCAGCCGTTCATCTGCCGACAAATCAAAAGGCAGCATAAATTGCTCTACAGGTTTATTGGCATCGTTCTTTTCCCAGCCAAGACTAAAAGCCAGATCGGCGGTGCAGGTGAGCAAGCTTGCTTTATTATTGCGGATCAGGAAGTTACATCCTTCAGAAAATTCATCACCCAATCTGCCCGGAAAAGCAAAAACATCCCGGTTGTAGGAATTGGCAATTTCGGCCGTGATGAGCGCACCTCCTTTTATACTGGCTTCAATTACCACAGTTGCATCGGCAATGCCGGCAACTATCCGGTTTCGCTGCGGAAAGTTTTCCCTGTCGGGATTAGTGCCCGAAGGATATTCGGATAGTAAACCGCCGTTTTCGAGCATTTTATCGGCAGTACCCCTATTTTGAGCCGGATAAAGCCTGTCGAGCCCATGGCCCAGTACACCGATGGTTGGCACGTTTAGCTTTACACATTCTTTATGTGCCGCTACATCAATGCCATGCGCCAAACCACTTACTATTAATACATTGTATTGCTGTAATTCTTCAACTAACTGGCGGCATAATTGCCTGCCATAATCGGTAGCGTTACGGGTGCCCACTATACTGATAATGTGGGGCGGGTTAAGATCCATTTTGCCCTTTGCATAAAGCAGCACCGGCGAATCGTGGCAATTTTTTAAGCGCTTTGGGTAACGGGCATCTGTATAAAATATAACATCGATATCGTGACCTTCTAAAAACTTCAGCTCCTTTTCGGCTTGCCTCAAAGCATCATCAAAATCCCATTTTACAGCGCGCTTCTCACCTATTCCCGGAATTCTGGTCATTTTTTCGGGCGATGCGTTAAACACTTCTTCTACGCTGCCAAGATATGCGATCAGTGACTTAGCCGCTACCGGCCCGAGGTTTTTAACAAAAGATAAAGCTACTTTATGGAGTAATGACATTGGGTTTAGACATGCAGATTAGAGCCTTGCAAATTATAAATATTCGGGCGATTTTCAAGCAGGACCTGTTATTTGCAATGCAATAAATAAAGTCTGGATATCATACCCATCCCAAAAACATATGCCTTTCGTTATTTAATTTGCATATCTGCACAGCCTTAATTTGCACACCTATTTAAAAACTACAAAAATAGTTTGCAAACTATAAAAATAGTTTTACCTTTATCTAACTATAAAAATAGTTTGCTATGCATATCAAAGAACTAACCAAAGCCGAAGAGCAGGTAATGCAGATCCTTTGGCAACTGAAGGAAGCCATTGTTAAAGATATTATTGAAGAAATGCCGGAACCCAAACCCGCTTATAACACGGTGTCGACTGTGGTAAGGGTATTGGAGGGCAAAGGCTTTATCGACCATAAGGCCTATGGTAACTCGCATGTTTACTTTCCGCTCATCAGCGATGCGGAGTACAAAAAATTCACATTTGATAAGATGATGAAAAACTATTTCAGCAACTCATATCAAAGTTTGGTATCCTTTATTGTGGATGAAAAGAACATCAGCGTAAAAGAACTGGACGAGCTAACATCATTAATTGATAAACTTAAAAGCAAACAACAATGAACTGGCTATATTATTTGCTTGAAGCAAACTTGTACCTATGCGTATTTTATGCAGGGTACTGCTTGTTTTTAAATAAAGAAACACACTATACCTTAAACCGTATATACCTGTTATTGAGCTGTGTGATTTCATTTGTATTACCCGTTGTACAAATTGGCTGGCTAAAACCGGTTGAAACTGCAACAAAAACAATCGTTATCATTCCGCAAACGGCTTACCAAACCACCGTGCAAAAGCTTACTGTGCAGCCAACGTTAACCTTTAACGATATTTTGGTTTACGCCTATATACTTGGTACAATAGTACTTACCACAGTACTCTTTATCAGGCTTTATCAATTGGTCAAACTAACAAAGGCCACCAAAACTCTGGTTAATGATAAGTATAAACTCATCAATATAGAGGGATCAAACACCGCCTTTTCCTTCTTTAACTACCTTTTTATTGGCACAAAAACCCAAGCTAATAATATCATTATCAGGCACGAGCTGGTTCACATTCGTCAAAAACACTCGGTTGATATTGTTTTTCTGGAGTTGATCAAGATTATCAATTGGTTTAATCCGCTGGTTTATTTATTGCAAATCAGCCTGAAAACCATCCATGAATATATAGCCGACGAGCAAACTGCCGCGCAGGAAAGTGATGCCCTCAGCTATTCGTCGTTTTTGGTAAGCAATGCTTATGGGTTAAACGGCTCGCCCCTGGCGCATTCATTTTTCAATTATAACTTATTAAAAAAGAGGATAATTATGTTAAACCAAAAACGTTCGGGGAAATTAGCCAGGCTAAAATACCTCGTGGCCGTACCCATATGCGCCGGCCTGCTTTGCGCGTCAACCTTAGTATTCAGTAAAAGCTATGGGATCATCGACCTGATTCCCGGCCATCGAATTGCTAATCAAAAGCCGACAAATGCGCAAAAAAGCACTTCAGATACTATAAAAGTAGACCCAATCCGTATAAAAAAACAAGATCTTACTGTAAAAGGCTATAAATATGAGGAGACAGGTTATCTTATTGATAACAAAACCGATTTCCGGGTAATCGTTACTGAAAAAAATGGAGAACAAAAGGAATATTACAAGAGCAAAGCAACACCAGAACAACTGGCTATGCTGAAAAACAAATACGGCTATACATTCCCTAAAATGTTGATCTATCCAAAACTTCCGCCGCCACCGCCTGTTCCACCTGCCAATGGAAAAAAACCAAAAGTTACCGACGTAAAACTTCCGCCTCCGCCGCCACCTGCAAATCCGGAAAAAGTAAAAAAAACACCTAAAGTAGTAGAAGTAACGCCGGTTACCCCGGCAGTACCGGCAGGTTCTGTACCAGCAATTACAGAACGCGTTGCGCCGCCACCACCACCTGCCGATCCATTTCAGAACCTGTATTCGTATGTTGCAAAACACGTTCGCTATCCTTCAAAGGCACGCTTAAACCATATTTCGGGAAGAGTAATCCTAACCTTCAGTATCGATAACGGGAAAATAAACAATGTAAACATTATCAGAGGTGTTGACCAGGAAATTGACAATGAGGTGCAGCGGGTAGTGAATGATTTTGATGGCAACCTTAGTGTAAAATCAGGTTACTATAATATACCTGTAACTCTATCATTGGTAGATGCCCAGGATAAAAAATACGCTTATACCCCTGCAAAACTATATGCTCAGGCAAATACATCCGCCGCTAAGCTTTCAACTACTCTTCGCGAAGTTGTTGTTTTAGGCTATGGCCCCCTGACTGACAATAAGTAAATAAAAAGGCTTTAACAAGCTTTTATAATTGCCGACCGGCCTAAAACCGACCCGGCAATTTTCTGCGTAAATCCCTCCTCTCCCTTTAACAGTCCTGTTTTACAAATCGTTAAATAATTTCTTTAAATATTCAAAAGTTTGTAACTTAGACATATCCCATCGGGACAATTTCTTTTAAAATATATCTAAAACAAAGCAAACACATTAAAATACGCTTTGTTTAATAAGTACCAATTATACTTCCTGGACCTTACCGGTAACCTGATTTTGTTCATTTTTAAACCTCATAACATGAAAAAGTTTGGGATCATTTTAGCAATAGTAGGCATTGTGATGCTTATTGCAGGTAATTTTTTTTATAAGCATACCATCAATGCGGTAGATAGCTCTGGCAGTTCAATTATCACTACCGGCTTAAATGGCGGATGGACATTTAAACTGCCTGTTTTTGCCGGCGGCGCGTTGTTTTTCCTGGGGTTTGTTTTTTGGGCAGCTTCACGCACCGACAACCAGCATCATGATCATTTGATATAAGCACCACGCAACCCTACCCGGGAGGGAGGGCTTTTAAAGTCCTAAAAGTCTCCCCTACCGGGGGAGATTTAGAGGGGGCTTTTCACATATATCACCTGTTTTGTTTCGAAAAACTCCTCTTTAAAGTAATCTTTCAGATGATACTGGGTAACTTTTAAGCCCGATTCTTTGATCTCCTGCTCCAAATCGCCTCCCTTTAAATACAGGATGCCGTTGAGTAGCTTGTTATTCGATTGCTTGTTGAATTTACCTTTTACCCATGGATAAAAATCCTTTAACTGGGTAACAGCGCGTGATACTACAAAGTCAAATTTATCCGCAATTTGCTCTGCCCGAAGGTGTGATGCTTTCACATTTCTGAGGCCTAAGGCTGCAGCTACCTCCGTAACAACCTTGATTTTTTTGCCTATCGAATCAACCAAATGAAATTGTGTTTCGGGGAATAAAATAGCCAGCGGAATACCGGGGAAGCCCCCACCGGTACCCACATCAAGCACATTTTCACCCGGTAAAAAAGCCATTACTTTGGCAATCCCAAGCGAGTGGAGCACGTGACGTTCAAATAAAAGATCAATGTCTTTGCGGGAAATTACGTTGATCTGGCTGTTCCAGTGTTCATATAAAGCAGGCAATTTTTCAAATTGCTCACGCTGTTCGGCACTTAAATCAGGAAAATATTGTAGAATTATTTCAGATGTCATCCCTGTTAAAACGGTTAATAATATTGCCAAGCAGGTACCTTGCCCTAAATAATTGGGCCTTTACCGTCCCTAACGGGAGGTCGAGTTGCTGGGCTATTTCTTCGTACGAAAGCTCATCAAAATAACGTAAGGTAATCAGGTTCCTATAGCGCGTGGGGAGACTTTCAATTAATGATCTTAGCTCCTGGGTTTGTTGCTTTTTGATAGATGTTTCTTCGGGGTTAAGGCTATCGGCCTTAATTTGCAGCGGCTTCTCATCGCCTTCATCGTCCATCATACCATGAATTGACATGGTGCTCAGTTTCTTTTTGCGGATAAAATCGATGCAATTGTTAGTTGCTACCCTGAAAAGCCAGGTGCTAAAAGCAAAATCAGGCTGGTATTTTTCAAGTTTTTCAAATGCCTTGGCAAACGTTTCAACCGTTAAATCCATTGCATCTTCTTTGTTGTTTACCATCTTAAGCACCATGAAATAAATCGAATCTTTATAACGGTGCATCAAATCGGCATAGGCTTTTTGATCTCCCTGCCTGGCCTTCACTACCAGGTGAAAATCATTCTTTGCGTTCTCGGTAAAGTTGGCGTTTATTTCCATTGAGTAGTTTTTAAAAAGGTACCGATCAATCCAAAAACATTTAAATATGTATAATATAATAGGTCAAAAAAGGGGAGATACCACCAAAGGTCTTTGCCATTAAGTTTTTTAAATATACGATTATAAATGGCCATTTGTAATATCAACCTAAAAACGTACAAACCTAATGCCAGTAACGGCTCATATCTCAAAATAAGGAATAATATCAATAAAATATAGAATATAAACCCGCTAACTGCATCAAAACTAAGCATACGCCTGTGCTGGTTTTTATACAGTTTACCAACCCCCATGTGTCGCTTTTTTTGTTTAAACCACGATTTAAATGTGGTTTTAGCTTCAGTAAACATAAATGATTCGGTACTCAATTCAACTACTGTGTTATCAGGAGTTGCATGCTGGTTAACAAACAGGTCATCATCGCCTGATATTACGTGCATGTGCGAAGCAAAACCTTTTGCACTAAAAAATAACGTTTTTGTATAGGCAAGGTTGCGGCCAATACCCATATAGGGATCGCCGGTTAACGCGCCCGACAGGTAACTGGTTGCTGTTTTTATGGTTTCAAAGCGGGTAAAAGCGTTAATAAAACCACCTTTTTTATAATAAGGAGAGTATCCCAAAACTATTTGCACACCGATTGAAAAATTGGCTGCCATACGGCTTATCCAGTTTTCGGAAGCTGGCTTACAATCAGCATCGGTAAATAAAAGGTGTTCATTTTTTGATGCCTTGATGCCTAAGGTAAGGGCAAACTTTTTACCGGTTTTAAAGCGGTCATGCTCGGTAATTGTAAGAACTTTAAGGTGGGCATATTTTTTTTGCATGGTTTCAAGCACCTCGTTGGAAGTATCAAAAGAGCAATCATTGATAACAACCACCTCAAAATCGGGATAGTTTTGTTCCAGTATCGATGGCAGATTTTCCTCTAAGTTACGGGCTTCGTTACGGGCACTGATAATAACTGAAATGGGGATTAAGACTCTGGGCGGCGGCCCTTCGGCGGGTTTATGGCCTGCAAGGCGGGTATGCCTGCTTACCAGGTAATATAGCTGAACTATAAAACAAAGCTGAAAAAGAATAAAAAGCGCGTCGTGTAAGTACGTTTCCAAACAAAAAAAATAATGAGGCAAATTTGTTAAAAATCAATGAAATTAAGGCTCAATATCAGCGTTAATTTGAAGTTTAATGTACTCTTATTTAATCCCCCTTAAAATAAAAGTACTTTAATTAACATGGTTTTAATATTCAGCACGTTTATAAATAGCTTTTATCCTGCCGCCGTTTTGGAAAGGACGGGCATGAGGGTTTTTTTTGCTAATTTTGCAACCCTAAAATGAAATTTAACTTAACAGCACAAGACCCGCTTTCAAAGGCCCGAGCCGGCGAGATCACTACCGACCACGGTACCATACAAACCCCTATTTTTATGCCCGTAGGCACTGCCGGCACTGTAAAGGCGGTGCATCAGCACGAGCTTAAACAGGATATTTCGGCGCAAATTATATTGGGCAACACTTATCACCTATATCTGCGTCCCGGTTTAAATACACTTGAAAGCGCCGGAGGATTACATAAATTTAATGGATGGGACGGTCCCATCTTGACCGACAGTGGCGGGTACCAGGTGTATTCATTAACCGAGGTACGTAAAATAAAAGAAGAAGGTGTTACTTTCCGCTCGCATATTGACGGATCAAAACACTTGTTTACTCCCGAAAATGTAATGGATATCCAGCGCATAATAGGTGCCGATATTATTATGGCGTTTGATGAGTGTACCCCCTATCCCTGTGATTATAACTACGCAAAACGATCCATAGAAATGACCCACCGCTGGCTGAAACGCTGCTGCGACAGGTTTGACAGCACCGGGCCAAAATATGGTTACAGTCAAACGCTTTTCCCAATTGTACAGGGTTCGGTATATAAAGATCTGCGCGTACGATCGGCCGAAGTAATAGCTTCATATGAGCGCGAAGGTAATGCCATAGGGGGGCTTTCGGTAGGTGAACCGGCCGAAGAAATGTATGCCATGACCGAAATTGTATGCAATATATTACCGCAGCAAAAACCGCGTTACTTAATGGGTGTAGGTACGCCTGTAAACATTTTGGAAAACATAGCTCTGGGCATTGACATGTTTGATTGTGTTATGCCAACCCGGAACGCGCGCAATGGCATGCTTTTCACCAAAAACGGCATCATCAACATCAAAAATGAGAAATGGAAAAGCGACTTTTCGGCCATTGAAGATGATAGCGATCTGTTTGCCGACAGAGATTACAGTAAAGCTTATTTACGCCATTTGATCCACTCTGGCGAGATGTTAGGCGCTCAAATCGCAACCTTGCACAACCTCCATTTTTATCTATGGCTGGTTAAAGAGGCGCGAAAAAAAATTATTGCGGGTGAGTTTTACGATTGGAAAAACATGATGGTAAAGCGCCTTGGACAGCGTTTATAATAACTCATAAAATCAAAAAAAATCTCCAGGAAAAACATGGAAATTAACAAACAAACAACCGACAGATGAAAGCTTTTTTTCATAGATATTTAAAGATCATCGACAGGTTTATTATTGGCAAATACCTCGGCACTTTTATATTTACTATGGGTATTTTCATGGTGATATCTGTAGTGTTTGACGTATCAGAAAAGCTGGATAATTTCCTTAATAAACATGCCAGTCTGCACGATATTGTGTTCAGATATTATGCGGGTTTTATACCATTTTATTTAAATATGCTGTCGCCGTTGATCAATTTTTTAGCGGTAATTTTCTTTACAGCTAAGATGGCAAATCAAACTGAAATCGTTCCGATACTAAGCGGCCGGGCAAGTTTCAATCGCTTTTTACGACCTTATGTAATCGCTTCATCCATCATATTTGTGGTGTCATTTTTCGCAAATGTTTACCTCATTCCTTTCACAAATCGGCTAAAAATCGACTTTGAAAATGCCAATGGAATGATGGATAATGACCCGACTAAGGTAGAGGTACACATGCAGATTGACAAACACACTTTTGTTTATCTTGCCAATTACGACCCTACAACACACCTTGGTTATAATTTTATCATGGAAAAATTTAATGGTGATACGTTGCGTGAAAAATTAATTGCCGACCAAATCCAATACGATTCTTTAAAACGGATCTGGTCGCTTAAGCAATACAGTGTTAAATATGTGAACGGAATGAAAGAGCAATTCATTACAAGCAACACACCAAAAGACACTGTTTTGGATATGCACCCGAGCGATTTTATTGTATATGATAACGTATACCAGGCCATGTCTTTAAACGACCTGAACAAGAATATTGACAAGGAAAAACTGCGCAGACCAGAGTATCTAAAAGCTATTTATTTTGAAAAATATCACCGGTTTGTTTACCCATTATCGGCGTTTGTATTAACGCTTATTGGTGTTTCTATATCATCAAGAAAGGTGCGTGGTGGCGTTGGTTTACCATTGGGGATAGGTATCCTGTTATGCTTTGCCTATATTATATTAGAGCGGTTTGCCCTCGTATTTTCGGTAAAAGGGGGCATGACACCTTTAATAGCGGTATTCATTCCTAACATCGTTTTTGGCATTTTAGGTTACTATCTACTTTTAAAAGCACCCAAATAATGGCGCAAAACACCCCTTCATCCCCAAATAAGAACCTAATTATTCTCCATTTTACAGTTTTTGTATGGGGATTTACCGGAATTTTGGGCGCCCTGATCACCATTTCGGCCGTACAATTGGTGTGGTTTAGGGTACTTATTGCCTTTTCATCGTTATTTTTGTATTTCAAATTCAACAAAACTAATTTTAAGGTTGACAGAAAAACCCTTGTAAAATTGGTACTCACTGGCGCGATTGTGGGCGGGCATTGGATCCTTTTTTTCGCTGCCATCAAACTTTCCACAGTCGCCGTCACCCTGGTTTGCCTCTCATCCATCACACTTTTCACGGCAATTTTTGAACCGTTGATCAACAAAAAAAGTATTTCGAAACTTGAAATATTGGCCGGCATTTTAATTATCACCGGCATTGTTTTGATTTTCAAATTCGAAATCAGATACACTAAGGGTATCATAACAGGGCTTGCCAGCGCTGTTTGTGCCAGCCTTTTCTCTATCATTAATTCGCGTCAGGTGCAAAAAGTACAGGCGCCGTTTATTGCATTTTATGAACTTTCCGGAGCCTTTGTCTGGATCTCAATATACCTGTTTATAACCTCTGGTTACACCAGGGCCATGCTGTTGAAACCAGCAGATATCGGTTACCTGGTACTACTTGGCACCGTATGCACATCGCTTGCTTACGTGGCCGGCGTATCTGTAATGCGCGAACTTTCGGCTTTCCGGGTGGCGCTCATTACCAACCTCGAGCCGGTATACGGTATCATCCTTTCGTTTATTTTTTTCGGAGATCTCAACAAAATGACGCCCGGATTTTGGGGCGGAGCATTCCTTATCCTGTCAACAATTTTTTTGTACCCCATAGCCCGAAAGCAAATAACAAGGCGCAAAACTGTAGCTTAATTCTTAACTCTCCATATTCTTGTTTTATACAAACACTTGTAATAGCCGTGGTTCTGCCTGTTCTTAAAGCAGCCTTTCAACAACTCAAATCACCTTAATTTTTTCGTCATTTTCTCCCAAATAGGGGCGAAGCACCTAAGGCTGCTTTAGCCTTTTTTAGCCCCTCTAAGCCATTTAAATTTTTTAAGACATTCCGGGCTCAACTAATGCATTAGCGCCAAACAGGGGCAAAATCCATTTTTAACTTAGTGTATTAAATATCAATATAAAAATCATGGCGTCGAATGTACATATTCCTATTTTCAACCATTTTTTAAAATCTACAAACTTAAATAATTCAATTATATAATAAACATATAAATTTAAAAATCAATTTCTTATAAAGTTTAAATAAATAGATGGTTGATAAAACTGATCTAAGTAAAATCTCAAAAAAACTAAAAATATTAGCATATAAATTTAAAGCCGATTTAAAGTATCATATAAATTTAAAAATCAAATAAATACATGTAATTATTTAGTGTAAAACTTCTAATAAACCAAAAGTCAAAACCCAATTTACAAAGTGTAATGAAGTAACAATTCAGGAATCAAAAAAAATCGCAGCATCTCTCCTGCTTGTATACAAAATCTATTTTCGAACGTTTTTTTTTACGCTCTCGCAGAATCCTCGCGAAGAAATTTTTGGCATTAGGAATTACTACCTCGTCAAATTTCAGAAGTGTTAAAAGCATTGATTTTGCATTAAAAAAATTTGCTTAAAATTTCACCATGATTTTGGTCGCTTCGTTTTTGAAAGCGCGATTAGTAACCAGACCAAATCTGAACGAATTAAAAAAGGCAGAGGTGGCCGAGGTTGATGTAGTCCATAAAATATGACCGTAAAATCAAGGCATATCTTCTCGCTCAGATATAATAAATTTTCGGCGTCTCCATTTATACGAGATCGATTTTTATTAAACATTTAAAAAGCGGATATTGTATTACTCTAAAACCAACATCCATCATGAGCATTAAAACAATTGTCATTGTAGCCATCGCAGTTTTGCTTACCATCGTACTCATGCAAAACACAGATGAGGTTTACTTCAAATTTCTGTTCGCCACATTCAGGGTATCCAAACTAATGATGATGCTTATAGTTGCCATAACGGGTTTTGTGCTCGGCCTGATCGTTGCATGGCCGAAAAAGCAAAAATTTGATATAGAAGGCTACTATGACGCCATACATAAAAAAGAGAACCCCGATACACTAAGTGACGAGGACCGAGAATACATCAGCTAATTATGAAAACAAAAATTGGATTTATTGGCCTCGGCCACATGGGTATCAATATGGCTAAAAACCTGATCGACTCCGGATACCATCTTCAGGTTTACAACCGTACAATTTCAAAGATTGACGAGCTTGATGCCGGCAGCGTAACCAAATGCCTGAGCCCGGCCGAAGCGGCAGCAAATGTGCCGTTTTTGATCACCATGGTGTCGGATGACGAAGTGCTGCGAGAATCGGCTGTAGGCGACGGCGGAATTTTAAAAACGCTACAGCCAAATGCTGTGCACATATCCATGAGCACCATTTCGCCCGATACTTCTGAAGAATTGGCCAAATTACATGAACAGGCCGGCAGCCGCTACCTCGCTTCCCCGGTGTTTGGCAGGCCCGAAGCGGCGGCTGCCCGTAAGCTCTGGATCTGCGTTTCGGGTGATGAACAAATTAAAACTGATGCCCGGCCAATCCTTGATTTATTGGGCCAGGCCGTGATAGATTTTGGCCCTTCGATAGGTGGTGCCAACGTGGTTAAAATAGCAGGCAATTTCATGATCATGGCCTCTATGGAAATGATGGCCGAAGCGTTCACCCTTGCCGAAAAAAACGGACTAAGCCGGACACAGGTTTCTGAGTTTTTTGGTTCGACACTTTTCAATGCTCCTATCTTCCAAAACTATGGCAAGGCTCTTGCAGGTAAGCAATATCAGTCCGTAAGCTTCCAATCAAAACTGGGCTATAAGGACGCGCGCCTGGCGTTCAAATTATCGCAGACAAGCGAGATGCCGATGCCTATTGCAAACGCTGTACACGGCCGCTTATTAACTGCTGTAGCCAAAGGCTGGGGTGAGCGTGACTGGATAGAAGGAATAGGTCGCGGCGTGAGTGAAGACGCGGGACTTTGATTTCGGATTTCGGATGTTCAATTTCGAAATTTTTCGATTAAGAATTTCTAATATAAAACAAGAAGCCGGGTGATATATCGATCGTTTTAAAGATCAATATATCATCCGGCATTTTTTGTATTTAACAGGACAGTTCCCAGCTTACAAGATCGCTTCATTTAAGACTTACGAAGTTTTAAAAACTTCGTAAGTCTGTTTAACAGCATCACATCATTTCGAAGAATGCTGCAATCCCAAACCATATAAAGCGAACCTGCTTATCGGGGATTACTTCGTACTTCGCAATTGTAAAGGTTATATAATTCGGTAACAGAATTAGTGATTATTTTTGGTTGTTAAGGAAGCCATATCGATAGGCTTTTTACCGTTGATTCCTTGATGAGGTCTTTCCCAATTATAATAGACGAGATACTTGAGGAGTTCATCCTCAAGTTCTTCCAAACTATCAAAATCGGTATCCTCGATCAGGTCTTCCTTAATTGTACGCCAGAAGCGTTCCACCTTACCATTGGTTTGCGGCCTGTAAGGTTGCATATAGCGGCGCTTAATGCCGGTTTCCATCAACATTCTCTCAAAAGGGTGGTCTTTCTTTCTGGCACTGGTTGAAGGACCAAACTCCGGGCCGTTATCAGCGATAATCTCCTCGAACTGTATACCGAACTCCCGTTTGAGTGCCTGCATACAATGCATGGCGGTAAACATGGTGGTTAGCGCAGTGATGTCCTCCATGATCTGTGCCCAGGCTAAACGGGAATGATCATCCAGCACACAAAGTATATAAAGTTTCCTGTTCTGCCCCCTGATAACGCTCTTACTCAGGTGATGACAATCGATATGACCTAATTGCCCCATACGTTCCTTAATGATCTTCCGCTTTATTTCCTTATCCGCGGTCGTTAAACGATTCTTGTTATACCGCCTCAAAATGTTGTATACTCCTGAAGGGGATGGTGTAAAGGTATTAGCTTTTCGTTTAAGCTGATCTGCAATCTCAAACTTATTACAGCCCCGCTCCCGCAGATCAAGGACTTGTTGCTCTTCTGTGGGATCGGGACGCCGCTTACTATACTTAGGCCCCCGCTTACCTGGCAGAAGATCAAGATCGTTTCCTGATTGCTTAAAGCGATTATAATACTTTAGAAAACTTGGATCTGTATCATGGGCCAAATAAAAGTCTTTCGCAAACCTGAATTGAGGATGTTCTTTACGCTTTACCTGCTCATATTCGCTGATTAAAAAACGATACTTACTCAGATAGTTTCGCTTTAACGTAAGGTCATTATTGATATTCCGCATACGCTGAATTAACACTTTTTTTTTTTGTTAATTCTGTTACCGAATTATATAACCTTTACAGCAATGACGCTTTTTTCTTATTTTAGGATAGCTTCCCAAATTCAACTAAATCCGAAATCGAAAATTCGAAATCCGACATCAACAATGACATCATAAATAGAACACTTCGTTCTCACTTTCTAAAAATTTCAAATCAGGAGCTTCGGCAAAAATACCAAAAACAGATGCACCGCTTCCGCTCATGCTGGAGTAGATGGCTCCGGCTTCATAAAGGACCGCTTTAATACCACGGATCTCCACATGATTTTTAAACACGGTTTGTTCAAAATCATTTTTGATAAGCTTCTTCCAGTCGGCTATTGGTTCGTTGATCAAATCAAACAGCGAATCTTTTACCGGAGTTGGTTTTATGCCTCTGAAAGCCTCCCCTGTTGATACATGAACAGGAGGCATCACCAACACTATTTTGTATGCCGATAGATCAAGTTTAATGCTCTCAAATTCGTCTCCGCGCTCAAAGGCGAACACGGGCTTGTTCTCAATGAAGAAGGCGCAGTCGGCACCAAGGCGACGGGCGTAATCAGTCATCTCGTCAACAGATAAACCGAGCTTAAATTCGTCGCTCATCAGCCGGATAAAAAACGCCGCGTCAGATGAACCGCCGCCCAGTCCCGCGCCTATGGGGATATGTTTATGCAGGTGAATGCTTACCGGGGGCAGGTCATAATCCTGCTTAAGCATATGGTAACCTTTTACGCAGAGGTTATCTTCCATCAGCCCGGGAATTTCCAGGCCCGTTGAGGTAAAGCTGAGCTTGTCGCCCGGTACCACTTCAAGGGCGTCTTTAATATCGATAGGATAAAAAATGGTTTCGAGATTATGATAACCATCCGGCCGGCGTTCAGTAATATTGAGGCCGATGTTTATTTTTGCATTCGGAAATAAAATCATACAAAGTAATTAACACGTGATGTATTTGCCAACATCAGTAGGAAACCAAAGGTATATTATTTTTCTTTGCCCTCTGAAAATGTTCATTAGTTCATTGGTTCATTAGTTCATTGGTATTTTATCCAATAAATCTGTATAACCACTCACCTAATCAACTACTCACGTAATCAACTAAAAAGAAATGAAACAGTATCTCGATCTGATGAGGCATGTGATGGAAACCGGCGCGCAAAAGCACGACAGAACCGGTACCGGTACGGTAAGTGTGTTTGGCTACCAGATGCGTTTCAACCTTAAGGATGGTTTCCCGATGGTAACCACCAAAAAACTTCACCTCAAATCTATCATTCATGAGCTCATCTGGTTTTTGAGCGGCGATAGCAATATCCGCTACCTTAAAGAAAATGGCGTAAAAATATGGGACGAATGGGCCGACGAAAATGGCGACCTTGGTCCGGTATACGGTAAACAGTGGCGCTCATGGCCTACACCGGATGGCGGCCATATCGACCAGATCCAACAAGTGGTGAACCAGCTTAAAAACAATCCCGATTCGCGCCGGATTATTGTGTCGGCCTGGAACGTTGCAGAGGTTAACCAAATGGCCCTGCCGCCATGCCATAGTTTGTTCCAGTTTTATGTGGCTCCGCCCGATATTTCAAAAGGCGAGACTAAAGGAAAGTTATCGTGCCAGTTGTATCAGAGAAGTGCAGATATATTCTTAGGAGTTCCGTTCAACATAGCTTCCTATGCGTTGCTCACCATGATGATGGCACAGGTATGTGACCTCGACCTTGGCGACTTTATACACACCTTTGGAGATGCACATTTGTACAACAACCACATGGAACAGGCGCGCCTGCAGCTAAGCCGCGATCCGCGTCCGCTGCCTACCATGAAGATCAATCCTGAGGTAAGAGATATCTTCTCGTTTAAATTTGAAGATTTCACTTTGGAGAATTATGATCCCTGGCCGCATATTAAGGCCGAAGTGGCGGTATAATTTGGTCATTTGCTTCGCGCCATTGGGTCATTAAGTCATTTTTTGCTTGTCCTACTTTTGCTTGTCCTGATCTTATCATGAGTAATAGAATTGAAGAACTTGAAGTGTACAATCTTTCGGAAGCATTTGCCGATAGAGTTTGGTTTATAGTTGCAAAGTGGGAGTACTTTGCTAAAGATACCTTGGGTAAGCAAATTGTTCGATCCTCTGATTCAATAGGTGCAAACATTGCTGAGGGCTTTGGGCGATATCATTACAAGGAAAATAAAAACTTCTGCTATTTTAGCAGAGGCTCAGTAATTGAAACCAAGGGCTGGCTAAAGAAAGCAACACAAGAAGCCTGATCAATGACGAAGATTATCAAATGCTGCTCAAGGAATTGGAAACAATTCACATAAAACTAAACATCTACATCAAATTCATTGGAAAGGGTAACGCATAAACGCAAGTCAAAAAATGACTTATTGAAGCGAAGCAAATGAAGCAGGGCAAATGACGCGAAACCAATGACCCAATGACTTAATGACCAAATAAAATGATTTTATCCATCATCGTAGCCATAGCCAAAAACCACGCTATCGGTAAAGACAATAAATTACTCTGGTATTTGCCTAATGATCTGAAGCATTTTAAAGATGTTACTACCGGGCATACCGTTATCATGGGCCGTAAAACTTTTGATTCGGTTGGTAAGCCATTGCCTAAGCGCCGCAACATTGTTATTACCCGGCAAGCCATCAGTATCGATGGTTGCGAGGTGGTACCATCCATTGAAGCGGCTATTGAGCTTTGCAAGGCCGAGGATGAAGTTTTTATTGTTGGCGGAGCTGAGATCTACCGGCAGGCTATTCCTCTTACAAACCGCATATATCTCACCATTATCGACCAGGATTTTGAGGGAGATACCTTCTTCCCCGAGTTAAATCCTGATGAGTGGCAGGAAACAGATCGTGAAGATTTTGATCCGGACGAAAAAAACAAGTATAAATATGCTTTTATTACACTTGTGCGACGCTAACATTTTTTGTCATGATTTTGTTTTAATTTAAAATTTTGTGCTTACGAAATTTTATTAGATTTGCTGCCTTATTGAAAAAAAGCTTATAAACTAATTTATTACATATTACAAATTCGATGCAAGGCAAAGGGGTTATTAAATTTTTCGCCATACTACTGGCAGTGGTGTGCTTATACCAGCTATCATTTACGTGGGTGGCCCATAAGGTTAGGGAGGATGCCAAAGTATACTCAAAGGGAGATCCTGAGAAAGAAAAAGCTTATTTGGATTCTATTTCCAATCAACCGGTTTATCCGCTATTAAAACATGATTACGCTTATGTATTGCAAAGGGAAATTGCATTAGGCCTTGACCTTAAGGGTGGTATGAACGTTACCATGCAGATCCAGCTTAATGAGCTGGTTAGGAAAATTGCCAACAACAATCCTGATGCTACTTTTAACCAGGCTTTGGCTAACGCCGATAAATTACAGGCCAATGCGCAAACCAACCAAAAAGATTACATCGCTTTATTTGTAAGCGAGTACGAAAAGCTAAGCCCTAACGGTAAACTTGCCGCTATCTTTTCAACAAAAGATAACCAGGACCATCTGAAGTTCAACGCATCAAACAGCGAGGTTAAAACTTACCTTGAGGATTTGGCTTCAACAGCGGTTAAACAATCGTTCACTGTTTTAAACACCCGTATCAACCAGTTTGGTGTAACCCAGCCAAACATCCAGTTGCAACAAGGCTCAAACAGGATTTTAGTTGAGCTGCCAGGCGTTAAAGAACCGGAGCGTGTTCGTAAATTGCTTTCAGGTTCTGCAAAATTGGAGTTCTATGAAACTTTTGATAATGCGGAAGCTTACCAGTACCTGATCAATATTGACAACCTGCTTGCTGCAAAAAGCAAAACTGCCAAAGCGGACACAGGTAAATCAGCGAAAGTAGATACCACTGCTAAACTTGCAGCCGGAAAAGCTGATACAGCTAAAGGAGGTTCATTGTTAAGCAAAGTTCAAAAGAATGCTGCTAAAAACGATACTTCAGCTGCTTCATTAAGCAAAACAAAATTAGCTGCACAACACCCGTTGTTTGCAGTAATGTCATTAAACGTTGGCCAGGGTGCAAACGGCCAGCAGCAATTAGGCCAGGGCCCTGTTGTTGGTTATGCTCCACTTCAGGATACTGCTAAAGTAAATTCATACCTGCACAGTGCAGATGTTTTAGCAGTTATTCCACGTAACATCAAATTTTTGTGGGAAGTAAAACCTATTAAAAACACCAAAACTTTCGCGTTATACGCTATCAAACTTACAGGTGCCGAAAATGGCCCGGTATTATCAGGCGACGTAATTAACGATGCCCGTGCCGATAATGACCAGAAAGGCAGCCCTGAGGTTGTGATGATTATGAACTCGGAAGGTGCCCAAAAATGGCGTACTGTTACTGCTGAGGCATCATCAGGCACTAACAAAAAAGCTATTGCCATAGTTTTGGATGATAACGTATACTCCGCTCCTACCGTTCAGAATGAAATTTCGGGTGGTGTATCGTCAATCTCAGGTAATTTTACCATTGATGACACCCGTGACTTAGCCAACGTATTAAAAGCAGGCCGTCTACCTGCTCCTGCCCACATCGTATCTGAATCAATCGTAGGTCCGTCATTAGGGCAGGAAGCTATTTCTGCCGGTATTACTTCAAGTATCTTGGGTTTGGTGGTTGTGTTGATTTTCATGATCGCATATTACAACCGTGCAGGTACTGTAGCGGTAGTTGCGGTAATTATCAACATTTTCTTCTTGATGGGCGTATTAACCAGCCTGGGCGCTGTATTGACTGTACCGGGTGTTGCCGGTATCGTACTGACCTTAGGTATTGCGGTAGATGCTAACGTACTGGTTTACGAACGTGTACGTGAAGAGCTTGGCCTTGGCAAATCATTAAGGGTTGCAGTAGCCGATGGTTTCAAACATGCATTGCCTTCAATCCTCGATTCACAGATCAGTACATTCCTTACCGGTTTAATCCTGTTCGTATTTGGTTCCGGTCCTATCCAGGGCTTTGCAACTACATTGATGATCGGTATCGCCACTTCGTTGTTCTGTTCATTATTGATTTCAAGGGTTATATTTGAGTGGATGCTTGATAAAGGCATGGATATCAAATTCTCAAACCCATGGAGCTCACATACCTTCAAAAATGCAAACTTCGCGTTCGTAAAAAACCGTGGTAAGTTTTATATTTTCTCAGGCTTGTTCATTGCTGCCGGCTTGGTATCTATCTTCACCCGCGGCTTTACTTACGGTGTCGACTTTGAAGGCGGTCGTAACTACATTGTTAGCTTTACCAACAAAGCAGTAACAACCGAACAGATCCACGATGCCGTTGATGCTACTTTAGGCCGCAGTACTGAAGTTAAAACCATGGGCGATAAATTTAGTATCACCACTAACTATTTGTTTAATGATAACTCAACCGCTGCAGATGCTAAAGTAAAGGCAGCCCTCGTAGATGCGTTGAATAAAAAACCCGAAACCAAAATTGCTAATAGCGACTTAGGTGGTTCAAAAGTAAGTGCTACTATTGCTGATGAGTTAAAAACATCAGCTATTTACACCGTACTATTCGCCATATTTGTAATCTCGGCTTACATCCTGATCCGTTTCCGCAAATGGCAGTTCAGCTTGGGTGCCATGATTGCAACCGCTCACGATGCCCTATTGGTATTGTCGTTCTTCTCATTGTTCAATGGCTTCCTTCCGTTTTCACTGGATATTGACCAGGCGTTTATTGCGGCTATATTAACGGTTATTGGTTATTCGATTAACGATACCGTGGTAGTATTTGACAGGATCCGTGAATTCCTTGATCACTCTAACAAAAACGAAAAACCAGAAGAGGTTATCAACAGGGCCATCA
The DNA here is from genome assembly GCF_049949235.1 of Mucilaginibacter sp. R-33. NCBI lineage: Bacteria > Pseudomonadati > Bacteroidota > Sphingobacteriia > Sphingobacteriales > Sphingobacteriaceae > Mucilaginibacter > Mucilaginibacter sp. R-33. The sequence goes on along the minus strand of NZ_CP188089.1, from coordinate 912,051 downwards.
ACAGTACATTAAGCCGTACAATTATCACAGCATTAACCGTGGTATTCGTATTGTTGGTATTATTCATCTTTGGTGGCGATGTGATCAAAGGGTTCTCTTTCGCGTTATTGATCGGAGTTCTTTTCGGTACATATTCGTCGATCTGTGTGGCAACACCGGTGATCGTTGACTTTGGAAAGAAAGACCTGAAATAAGAAAAAGAATAAATTGTTAAAAGGCTCCAAAGTAATTTGGGGCCTTTTTTGTTGATGTACAATGCCATACTGCTCATTAGAAAAAGCTATAATATCACCAACAGATGGTGTCGCATATCGCGTACAATGAACTATACTTACACCGTATTTCATATAAATGTTATTGGCGGCACGGAGATTGCGCTATATTCCCAAAAGCGCATTACGTTGCCCTTAAAAAGTTTTTTAACAGATACCCTGCACAAATGAACACATCAAATAATTCAAAATTTCCACTTGTAGTGATCGTAGGCGGCGGCTTCGGCGGCCTGCAGGTAGCAAAACAACTAAAGGACAAACCTGTAGACGTTTTGATGCTGGATAAGCATAACTACCATACTTTTCAGCCCCTCTTATACCAGGTTGCTATGGGCAGCCTCGAATCGGAGTCGATAGCTTTCTCATTAAGGAAAAATTTTGCCAGTCAAAAGAACTTCAGGTTTAGGATTGCCGAAGTAACCAGGGTTGATGCCGATAACAACATGCTCGAAACCACTATAGGCAATATAGCTTATGATTACCTGGTGATTGCTACCGGCTCAACCACTAACTTTTTCGGCAATAAGGATATTGAGCATTACTCCATGCCAATGAAGTCGATCCCCGAGGCATTGAACCTCCGGTATTCTATTTTGCAGAATATTGAAGAAGCCCTGCTTAAAGTAGGCAAGGCCGAACGCGATCCCTATCTTACATTTGTGCTTGTAGGCGCCGGGCCAACCGGTGTGGAGCTTGCCGGCTCATTGGCCGAACTCCGTAACCACGTTTTAACAAAAGATTACCCGGAACTAAAAAAAGAGGACATGAAGGTTTACCTGGTTGACTTTTTACCGAAAGTGCTGGGGCCTTTCTCCGACCAGGCATCCAACGCAGCCCGCACCTTCCTGACCAATATGGGCGTTGAAGTGCTAACCGGCGTAAAGGTGGAAAGCTACGACGGCGAGGAAATAAAATTTGAAGGCGGTAAAACCATCCGCACCAAAAACGTGATCTGGAGCGCCGGGGTTATGGGCGTTGTACCCGAAGGCTTTGATAAAGATGTTATTGAACGTGGAAATAGAATAAAGGTGGATAGTATCGGCCGCGTTGCCGGCTTTAACAACGTATTCGCAATTGGCGACGTTGCAGCCATGATCACCGATGAAACCCCTAAGGGACACCCCGGCGTAGCGCAGGTAGCCATACAAATGGGCCAGCACGTGGCTAAAAATATCATTCATATCATTAACGGCGAACAAACCTCACCGTTTAAGTATAACGATAAAGGCTCATTGGCAACTATTGGCCGCAATAAGGCGGTGGCCGATTTGGGCAAAGTAAAATTCCAGGGATTTTTTGCATGGCTTGTATGGATGTTTGTGCACCTGATATCGCTTTTAGGCGGCCGTAATAAGGTGATTGTATTCATTAACTGGGTATCGAGCTATGTAACCTATAATGGCGGTACGAGACTTATTATCCGCAAATTTGAGCGTGAAGGCTTAACTGAGGATCAGCATTTGCCTAATACGGTTGATTAGCTTAAGTCCGGAGTCTAAAGTCTCGGGTTCTAAGGCTTAAGTCAAAAGTTTTAAGTTGGAAGTTTAGCGTTTTCTAAACTAAATTGATGACTTTTGACTTAAGACTTAAAACCTAAGATTTCCAAAAATGAGCATCAAAATAACCGAATGTCCCCGCGATGCCATGCAGGGCATTCATGATTTTATTCCTACCGATATAAAGGCCGAATACATTAACCTGCTTTTACAGGTGGGCTTTGATACGATAGATTTTGGCAGCTTTGTATCACCCAAGGCTATCCCCCAGTTACAGGACACAGCGGAGGTATTAAAGAAACTCGATCTGAGTAATACTCGCTCAAAGCTATTGGCTATTATAGCCAACTATCGCGGGGCAGAAGACGCGGCTAAACATGAAGAGATCACTTACCTTGGTTATCCATTTTCCATATCCGAAACATTTCAGCTTAGAAATACAAACTCAACCATTGAGCAGGCTTTTGAAACCGTACAGCGGATAAAGGAATTGAGCCATAAAAACGGCAAGCAATTGTTAGTTTATCTTTCCATGGGTTTTGGAAACCCTTACGGTGATGAATGGAATACCGGCATCATTGAACACTGGGCAGAAAAAATGACAGCAGAAGGAATAAAAAACGTCGCTCTTGCCGATACCATAGGTATTGCGGATGCAGAACAGATCAGTGGCATTTACCCCAACCTTTGCCGTTTATTCACCAATACCGAGTTTGGCATTCACTTGCATTCCACTCCTGATACATGGCAACCTAAAATAGCCGCAGCCTACCAAAGCGGTTGCAAGCGTTTCGATACCGCAATAAAAGGCTACGGAGGCTGCCCAATGGCCAAAGACGATCTCACAGGCAATATTGCCACCGAAAACCTGATAGGCTACCTTAAAATACAAAATGAGCCCACAGGGCTTAATATGGATAAATTTAAAGAAGCGATGGATTACTCGGGAAGGGTGTTCGCCTGAGCAGAATTTACAGAACTTAAGAAGTTACAGAATTGAAGCTTGCATACCAGGGCAAAGAAATTAATTCTGCTAATTTAAAAATTCTGTAAATTCTGATTCAGACCATTCTTTATGCCGCGGCGTGCTTAGTTGCTTTAGCTGCTTTATTTTTCACCACTCTGTCAAAGTTTTCCATTACCAACACAGCCGCACCAATTAACTCAGCATCAAATCCAAGTTCAGATACTAATAGTTCGGTACCGCCTGCCAGGCGCGGGATACAGTACTTGTGAAGGGCTTGTTGTATCGGGGCCATCAGTATCTTGGCAACTTTAGCCCCGCGACCACTTAATACAATGATGGCGGGGTTCATGATGTGGATAAGAATAGCGAGGGCCTTCCCTATTTTATAACCCGCGTCCGACAGTAGTTCAATAGCAAACTGATCGCCGTTATTGGCAGCTTCTATCAGGGCATCGCCCATCAGTTTGGAATGATCTTCCCCGTTGTATTTTAAACTGGTTATACGGCCTTTTTTGATGCCTTCGATGGCTTTACGGGCCACAACCAGCAACGAGGCTTCGGCTTCGAGGCAACCGCGCTTACCACATTCGCAAAGGGAACCGTCTTCGGACAGAGGGATATGGCTTAACTCCCCGGCAAAACCATTATGACCGCGAAACAGTTTACCGTTTACGATCATTCCCAAACCAATACCCCAGCCCAGGTTAATGACCATAACCTCCTGCTGTGATTTGGCTATACCAAATTTTTGCTCGGCAAGTGCTATAAGGCTCGAATCATTGTCAATATAAGTGGCGATGCCTGTTTTTGAAGTAAGATAGGCTGTTAAGCTTTGTCCGCCGGCATCAAGGTAAGTGTAATTGATACCTTCGGTGATATTTATAAATCCCGGCATACCTATACCTATGCCTGCAATTTTATCTTTAGGGATGCTGCTATGTGCAATGTAACTATTGATCCTGTCAACCAATGTGGGCAAAGCTTCGGGGTTATTAAGCAGTTTAAGCTCAAAAGTGAGCATATCGGCTACCGGATTATTCAGCAGATCAAACATCTGGATACGGGCGGTGAGCTGATCGAGCGCGATAGCTAAAATATGCATAGCGCTTGACTTTACCGAATACATTAACGGGCGACGGCCGCCGCTCGAAGGGGCATACCCCTGTTCAACCACAAAACCCTCGTGCATTAACTCGTTTATAGCTTTGGCTATAGACGGAATACTTTTATCAAATAACTCACTTAATCCGGCACACGACATGGCCTTATTAAAATAAAGCCTTTTAATGATCATATTTTTTAACTGGCTGCCCTTTACCCCTTTATTCGTAAGTTCCATCAACAATTATTATAGTTTGGTTTATAACAGGCAACACCTTAGTGTTCTGAATTTTATAAAATTAAAAATAAAGTCAATAAGTACAACTGTAAATATTACAGTAAACCTGTTGTATGTATATGGACACCATTAATGTGCCTTTTGCCTACAACGCACAAAAATATCTATTATATTGGTGTACGATATAAAATATGCGAAAGTTTTGATTAAAATTTACCATCCCAGACTATTTGAGCCCAATAACTCACTACGGCAGCAGCCAAAACCGCCACCCGCTCCAGTATTCATCATACTGCGATCTAAAATCTTTTAAATGCCGCGATAGTGGTAAACCGTATGAAACAGCAAAAGCATTATACATTGGCTCATCACTGAAATTAACAACACCTTTAGTTCTTAAATTATAAACTTTATATCCCGAATCAACCGACATGCAAAGGTTATCGCCTTTTAAAAGATAGGTATCCACATGGATTTGTTCACTTTTCCCTTTAGGCACAAAATAAGCAAACTGGTCGCTCTCCTCCATAGCTTCTCCATGCCCCAAAGGGATCCGGGATTCATCACCAAGACCATGATCGCCATAATAGGTAAAGGAAAACACCATTAATGATATACCTACAATTTTATAAACTGCAAATACACTGAGCCATTTAAAGTTGGTATACTTTTTCTGTACTTTTAAAAACAGCATCCATAAAAACCAAATTACCGGGGTATAAAACAACCCAAGAATGGATGATTTAATTACAACAAACAATAAATGGAGCAGCGTAGTCATAAGGTGGTTTAATCTCTTTCAATTTGCATTAACATCCAGCGCTGCTCCTCCAGGTCGGCAGCACGATAGCGGGTACCGGGGAAACCATATTCCAATTCACTTAATATCCTTGCACCTTTACTTTTAGCAGTTCTGTAATGCTGTTCAACATCATCGACGTACACCAAAACCCCGCTAATAATATATGGAACAGTGCTCCATTTTGCGGCGATATTACAATTTTGAGCGTGATGTAATGGCCCCTGATAGTGAGGCGAGGGTTCGGCCAGCATAACCAGGCTTTCGCCCAATTTGAGCTTCCCATGAGCAAGGCGATCAGCCGCATCCGTCATCCGCATATTTTCAGTAAAACCAAAAACATCGCATAACCAGTTCATGGCCGCAATACCATCTTCGTAGGCAAGCATGGGGATTATTTGTTGAATTATGTTCATTAGTTTAAGCCTGCTGCTGTTATCAGCATTAATTAAAGGTAAACTATTGCGGTCTATTTATCAAAGCCGCTTATTTTTCTTCCAATTGCTTTTTTAGCTTAGCTATTTCATACTCCAATTTAAGCACATATTCATTTTGCGGTGCGAAGGCTTCTTTAATTTCATCAACGGTATACCGTGGAGTAATATGCTGCGGACAATTCCAGTCAAATGCTTTTACATCGAAAACGAGCATTCTTTCTGGCGTATGTTTGTACTCAGCGGGATCAATAAGGTCAAACAGTTCGGGATTGTCGGCAAGTTCAACAATACGGGCATCAGCATAGATCTTGAGCCTTGTTTTATGCGGATAATCCATCAAAAATAAAGACACCTGCGGATGTTCCATTACGTTACCAACCGAAATGTACTGCTTGTTGCCCCTGAAATCGACCACGCCAAGCGTATGGTTATCTATCACTTTAATAAAACCGGCCGGCCCTCCCCTGTGCTGAATATATGGGTAGCCATTCTCGCCTATACTGGCCGTATAAAAACTGTCGCGGCTTTCAATAAATATTTGCTCAGATTCCGTAATGCCATCCTTATCCGCCATTAGGCTTTCCATACGGGCATAACTACTGCGGCTGCCATATTTTTCCTGGAGCTTTTTAACGCCATCTGTAAAAGCAAAGCGTGCAAAATTCATAATATAAAAATTTTAAATGGATAAAATACTTATGCCCGCCTTGCGGTGCAAGGCGGGCATAAAGGTGTAAACTAAATTATAAATCAGGAGAAATTATTTTACCAGTTCAGGAATCGCAGGCCAGTCAACCGGTACCTGGGTTAAGGCGTATACGTAGTTGGTAATGGTTTTATCGCCAACGGCTACTGCTACGTCGATCAGGTTAGCCTGGGTATAACCGGCAGCATAAAAGTTTTCAACCAGTTGATGATCGGCATGGCCTTTATTTTCGGTAATTGATTTGGCTACTTTAACCAAAGCATCAATTTTGGGATCAAATGAAGCTGAACCGCCACGGATCTCGACGATCTGATCATCAGTGAAACCATTCATTTTAGCGATGGCAGTGTGAGCGGCAGAACAGTAAGCACAATCATTTACCTGGCTTACTATGAGGTTTACAGCTTCTTTTTCTTTAGCACGTAATGATGTTTTACCGTTTGAAAGAGTTATATAGTTAGCAAGCGCATGATCTGAAGTTGCAAAAACTGCAAACAGGTTTGGCACGCGGCCCACTACTTTTGTTAATGTATCAAATATGGCCTGGTTTTCTGAAGTTACTTGTTCTCTGGTTGGAATTGCGAAAGTTTTCATTTTATGTGGTGTTAATTTTGTTGTTTTGAATTAACACTACAAAGGTGGCGACTTTCGCCCCCCTGCGGAATGGGCAAACTTCCCGGCTTCTTGTAATTATTTCCCTTCGGCCACCAAAACCTTATTATTTCTGAAATCGGTGGGTGAAACCGAGGTGTGTTTTTTGAAGAAATTGCTGAAATAAGCCGCATCTTCAAAACCAAGTTCATAAGTTATCTCCTTGGCCGATTTATCGGTATAGTACAACAACCGCTTAGCCTCAATAATAAGCCGCTCCCGTATCACCTGTAATGGCGACTTATGATTGTATAATGCAAAAAGATTGGAAAGCGTTTTGGGCGATTTATTTAATTGCTGCGCGTAATAGGCAACAGAATGATGTTCGCGGTAATTATTCTCTACCATTAAGTTGAACTTGCGGATAGTACCAAACTTTTCGTCAGCCAGCGCCTCTTTATGCCCACTGTGGGCCTTGGCGAGGCGGGTTACGATAATGATAAGCCGTTTTAACAGCATCCTGAGCATATCTATCTGGATATTATCTGCCGTTTCAAATTCTTCAATGAAAATATCAAGCAAGCGCTGTAGTTTAAACTGTATGGTTGCGTCGAGGGTAACAAAAACCTGCTCCGAGTTACCATAAAAAAGGAAGCCCACACAGCTTACTTCCTCGTCATGATCTACAATGCAATAAAAATCGCGGTTAAACTGCCAGGCTACTATATCTTCCGGCCGTTCAAAACGGAAGGATTGGTTAACCATCAACGGCAAAATGGTATTGGGCAAAAAATCGTAATCCACCTCATCGATGGTTACGATTTGCTTTTCACCCCTGTTCCAGGCTATGGTAAGATATTTATGTTGACGATCGCGCGTAAAAAACATCCTGTCGAAATGTTTCTCATTGATAAGCAGCAGCAGATCGCCGCCTGTGGATTGTTCTGTAGCTGATAGTTTCATTTTTGCGTGAAAGCAAAGATATTTAAATGCAGTAATTAAGCATCAGCAACCACGGGTTTATCACATCCCGATGACCAATCATGCTGAATATTGGTCATGAGTAAAGCATTATCGAACTCAACAGAACCTTTGGGGAATATGGTTTCATCCTCGAAAAAACTTGATTTAACCGAGCTTACTTCGAGCGCCTGTACTTTCCAGTTATCGGTATATAACACTAACCCTTCATACTTATTGCCATTGGGTGAATATCCGGTTACCCCGGCCTTAAAGAAATCAGAAGCTACATCAAGCGTCCCGAATATCGAATCCGGATTGAGTTGATCAGCAACTTTTGCATCCACACTAATCGCCGTTCCGTCCGAACTGGTGAAAGCCACGTGATATTGGTCGTCGTGCTCATTAACGTCAAATTTGGCATGATAATGCCTGCCGGGAAATACCCTGCCGCCGGCAACCGTATTAAATAAAGATGATGTATCTCTGCGCTGAATATAAACCCCTTGTTTTAATTCTCCATTTTCGTGCCATTCAACGGCAATGCGATGCGCACCATTTTCAGACCCAACTCCTAAAAAAGCGGGCATTCCCTTAGGTCGCACCTTTTTAAGCCTGATCAAACAGATCCCGGCTATAACCTTGCCATTAAAAAGCTGGGGGCTGAAGGGCGGCGGTACCATTTTTTTAGCTATATCCGCATCTACTGTAAAGTTTATTAATATACGTCTGTCAATTATACCGGTAATTTTCGGAATCTTCATAGGATAAATGTATGATGCTTTTTGTTGTTTGAGTGACCGAACGCAGATTATTTTGTCTCAATTAATCGCATAATTTAACAACCGCTTAACATACTTCATCAAACATTCATTCAAAAAAGGGAAATTGCCATTAATTGTCTGCAGCTATTGCATAAGGCAACTACCCCTATTGATTTAAAAATGGCTATTACCCAATTCCTCGACCAGCATCAGGACGCAGTGCAGGTTGCTTTATACGCTTTTATTATCTGCTCACTGTGGCTGATGGAAGTTTGCATTGCCTCAGGCATAATTTCGGTAAAAAAACGCTGGAAGCACAATAAAACCAACCTGCTGTTCATTTTCACAGCCCTCCCTATCCAGCTATTACTTACCACGATTGTTTTACTCATAGTTGGTTGGACCAACGCACATCATTGGGGGATAATCAATTACATACCCGGTCACCATAATAAATGGATTTACTATATAAGCCTTTTCATGCTGCTTGACCTTTGCGAATATGTTTATCATGTAGTGATGCACAAAGTAGATCCGCTTTGGAAATTTCATCTCGTGCATCACAGCGATCTTCATGTTGACGTTTCAACCACGGTACGCGAACATCCCGGCGAAACCTGTGTACGTACCTGTTGTTTAATGCTTTGGGTATTTATTTGCGGCCCGGCTATTAGCGTTTTGGTATTAAGGCAAACCTTTCAATCATTATTTAATATCCTGGCCCATACCGAATTCAGGCTTCCCCGCAAGGTAAATAAAGTAGTTGGCTTGATTTTCATAACGCCTAACCTGCACCATGTACATCATCATTATGAATTACCGCATACCGACCGCAATTACGGCGACGTGCTAAGCATCTGGGACAGGCTTTTTGGCACTTTTGGCGAACTGGAACAGGAAAACACCTGTTTCGGCATTGATACCCACATGGATAAAAGCGTTAACGGAAGGTTTGTAAATATTCTGAAGATACCTTTTCAGAAACTGGAAAGGCCGAAAAAGTAAAACGCTTAAACGTACCTTACTCCATTTGGATCAATTCAGCTTTTACCTGATGCCAATCCGGCTCTGTCTCCCTTTCCGACAGGTCGATCATTAATAGGTCACCCGCATGATCAGTGCAGTAAAATGCAAACCATAGGGCATCGGCTAATCCATCATTATGCCAGGTGGTTATTATATCATCAATTGGTAGATGGCCTTCAACTACGCCTACGTTGCGGAGAACTATTATTTCGTCTATGTAATCGTGTAAAAATTCGCCATAACTACCGGTACAACAAGCGTAGCATACATCGTGATCTATCGCTTTGCAGGCTATATCATCAAGTAATGTTTTATCTTTTTTGTCAATATCCGCAACTAATACCCACTTTTCACCGGGAATATTCTTCGTCCAATCCATATCCAGACGGTGCTTTTGATAATACAATTTCCGATTATTAATTGTTATTACTTCATTCATAGGCTGACGGGGCAGTATGCCCTTTATTCATCTTCCCCAAAATCTTCCATAACGGCAAAATATTCTTCCCATTCAGGGTCGTCAATAACCGTGATGTTAATGGGGAGTTCATCAAATTCGGATAGGGCATCGTTTAACCTCTCGCCTGCTTCCTCGATATCGGTGGTATACCAGGCCCACCAGCGTTCATTTTCGCCGGTGAATACAAATGCCAGGATACTTTGATAATCATCCTCAAGGATATCCACCAATGCGTCCTCTACCTGCTCCATCAGCAACATTTCATCAGCCGGAGGCAGTAACGATGGATCAAATGATTCATAACTCCAGGTTACATCCATCCGCTGCAGGTAAACACCGGTTTCAAAAAAGTTTGATAAATTGGGCCTGTAACGGACCAGCAGCGGGATATCGTCATCGGATACGGCTTCAACCGATACCCAGGTATCGTCTAAGATCATACGTCTGTTTTTTTAAGGTTTAGCAGGGACGTTTTTACAGATAAAATACTATAGCAGAACGATACGGATTTATAATTATTTTAGTCCTCAATAACAAATGTTTTAGCTACCGCCAACTTTCCGGGTATAAAGATAATCATGCCAGACAAAATCCGGTTCATTTGTTCAAAAAATCATTCATTAAGCCCCTTTCTTAATGAAGAACAGACTTACGAAGTTTTTAAAAACTTCGTAAGTCATAAACATCCTTTTTACTCTATCTCAAACTCTTTCTTCAGTTTAATATCAACCGATGAACTGCCTATCATCACCATAAACTTACCAGGCTCAACCGTCCAGTTCATATTTTTATCCAGCAGGGCCAAATCATCGGGGTGCAGGGTAAATTGCACTGTTTTCTTCTCGCCGGGATTTAGCGTAATGCGATCAAAGCCACGCAGATCGTACTCGTAAGTAGTAACGCTGCTTACCTCATCCTTAAGGTAAAGCTGTACCACATCATCGCCTTTGCGCTGCCCTGTATTGGTTACATCAACGCTAACCTGTATAAGTCCCTGGGAGTTACTTTTTTCGGGCGATACCTGCAGGTTGCTGTATTCAAACGTGGTATAACTTAAGCCATAACCATAAGGGTACAAAGCCCCTTTCACACTTGTTTTACCCCAGCTATTTTGCCCGCCCTGTTCGGCTTGCGACGAGGGTTTAAAAGGGAAATTATACTCCAACTGACCGGTTGTTTTTGGGAAAGTGATCGGCAACCTTCCGCCGGGATTGTTATCGCCAAACAGGGTTTCAGCAATCACCCGCCCGCTTTGTACACTGGGAAACCAGGCTTCTAATATGGCCGGTACATATTTATTTTCCCAGTTGATGGTTAGCGGCTGCCCGTTGATCATCACCATTACCACAGGCTTGCCGGTGGCTTGTAATGCCTGAATCAGTTTTAATTGCCTGCCGGGAAGGTTCAAGCCGGTACGCGATAAGCTTTCGCCTACACGGTCAACGTCCTCACCTACCACCGCAATCACAATATCCGACTGTTTAGCCTGTGCCACCGCCGAATCAATTCCTGCCTGCTCCTGCGCAGTTAATGGCGTTTCAATGATCTCGCTTTCGGGCCAGGTGGCGTCAATCATATCGCAGCCTTTAACATAGCTTACTTTAGCGTCGTTGCCTACGTAATTTTTAACGCCGTCAAACACCGTAATAACCGGGTTATGCGATGGGCCATACCTGCTCACAGCATAGTTGGTTTCTTTAGCCAGCGGACCGGTTACCAGGATATTAGGATACTTCTTTTTGTCTAACGGCAACAGGTTATTGGCGTTTTTAAGCAGTACCATCGATTCGCGGTTCATTTTGAGACTCATGGCCTTGTCCGCATCGGTGTGCACTATTTTATCTGCAGCTTTAGGATCTTTAACGTAAGGACTGTCAAATAAGCCCAGCCTGAATTTCACTTTCAATACCTCGCCCACACGGGTATTAATAATTTTCATAGAGATGCGGTTCTCTTTGATCAGCTCGCGCAAAGGCATAATGAAAGTTTGCGGCATAGTGAAGTTGGTGCGTACGTTAAGCCCGGCTTCCACCGCCTGCCTTACGGCTTCCTTATAATCTGCCGCTACATGGTGTTTAGAGTACAGAAACTCAACAGCCTCACTGTCGCTTACCACATAACCATCAAATCCAAATTGCTGGCGTAAAAGCTGGGTTAAAAAGTAATAACTACCGGTTATGGGCACACCATCCCAGTCATTATAGCTACTCATTACGCCCATAGGATGCGCCTCCTGGATCACCCTGCGGAAAGGATATAAATACAACTGGTGCATTTCTCTCGGTGCCACATGCGGATCGGTACGGGCGCTGCCGTCACGGCCTCCTTTAGGCACGCTGTACACAGCAAAGTGCTTAAGGGTTGAGGCTACGCCACCTTCCTGAATCCCCAGCACCATTTGCTTGCCCATTTCGGCAATATGAAAGGGGTCTTCACCATAACATTCAACTACACGGCCCCAGCGCTGGTCACGGGCGGGGTCAAGTATAGGCGCATAAACGTTGGTATATCCGAGGGCTTTAGCCTCGCGGCCAACGGTTTTACCCGCCTGATACACAAGTTCTTTATCAAAGGTACTGCCTATGGATATTGGCGCAGGCAGTGGCGTGGCCCGGTCATGGTTAAGGCCGTGAATCCCCTCGTTGGTAAAATCAACCGGAATTCCTAAACGGGTTTCCTCAACAAACCATTTTTGGATGGTGTTGATTGCCGAAGCATGTTTACTGAACGGGTATGAATATTGCGTGGGCGCATCGTCGGTATGCGAGGTAAGGTTATTCAGTTCCTCGTCGATGTTGGCGATACCATCTTTCCAAACTTCATTTTTCCAGTTGGGTACAGGCATTTCATCTTTTAAAACGCGTTTATAACCATAAAGGGTAGCCATTTGGCAGGTTTTCTCTTCAACAGTCATCTGGCTTACCAGGTCGGCCACACGCTTATCAATGGGTTGTGAGGGATCTTCAAACACATCCATTTTGCCGTTCTTATTAAAATCTATCCAGCCTTTGTGATAGATATTTTTTTCCTGTGCCGATGCTGCAAGGCTAAAGCTGATAGATAAAGCGGATGCCACAAATACCCGCGGCAGATAGTACTTAATTCTCATGAGGTTGTATTGGAGTTGGAACTTCAAATATATAAACCTGTGTGGGGTGCAGCCATGCCCGGGGCCGTATATTTTAACTATATCGTTTGAGTGACGAGGTTTAAACCCGCCACTTGCATAGTAACAACCTTAATCTAATCCAATTCGGCATTTGCGTACCTTCTAATTTTAACGCTTATCATTTATGGCATCTGCCGGGAAGGCCGCGAGATAACGGCAGCTATTATGTAAGGTTTGTTTGCAATTGCGGATTATATAATAATTGGCGTTTGCAGCTATTTGATAATATATATTATCAAAACTCCATGGCATGATCTTAACGGGCATCTGCCCAATCAGCTTCGGTAAAGGCTGGATTTATTTTATAATCGTTATAGGTAATGCTGCTTTTTTGCGCACCCTCTGTTTGTAATTCGGCGGCAGGGAAAACAATACCATCAACAGTTTTAAAACCGGTAAAAGCCGATATCTGCACCAACGAGCCTACTTTAGTACCTTCGCCAACCAACTGATTTTTATTGTCTAACACGGCAAAACTGGTTATGCCGTCAAAACTATAGCTCACTATCATCACGTTATTTTTACCCTCCTGTGCCTTAACATTTTGAATATGGTCGAGGTTCTCTTTCCTGAATAATAACGCTCCTGAACGGAAACCTTGTTTCAATTGCGATATGCGGGAAGATGAAAGCGGTTTTTTATCGCCGTTACGCCATTGCCAGCCATTATCACCTTCCATTTGCTCAACCTGCAACAACTTCCCACCTTTGCGAATCTCAGAGCGCACACGATGAGCGGGCAGGTCAATCTTAATAGTAAAATCGAAGCCCGTCATTGTAGCGGAGATCTGCATGGTTTTAATTGCATTGAGCTTTGCACCGCCATGAACTTCGGCAGCCTTGTTTAATAAACCCGCAGCATCATTATCACCGGTTTCAGCTGCCTGATTTCCGGCAGTTGTTTTGGCATTGCCGGAAGACCCGGATGTTGTTTTAGATGAGGATGACGCGCTTTTGGGTGCTTTGTCCTCCATAAAATAAATATTGCCGTCAATGGCAGCCATCACCGGTTTTTCACCGGGGCGGCAAAAGAAACTATGCGTTTCGGTTTTACCTGTATTGTAATTTAGGGTAAGTACTCCATCTTTAATTGTATAGGTACCTGCCCCGCTGTCTTTGCGACCTCCGCCACCTCCTATGCCTTCACCGGATACCATGGTAGCTGAAGAACTATTTTGGCTAAAATTGCCCTTACCATCAAAATAAAGACCTTTTGAGCCCGATGTGCCAACAAATACCTGCCCGGTATTCCCGCCTCCCATGCTACTTGCATGTGTAAATTGATAATAACCGGCAGGTACCCTATCGGCAGTATTGAGCTTTAAAATACTGAAAGAACCTGCATCGATATCGCCGTCAGATTCAATTTTATATTCCTGTTTGGCGCCTTTGAGATACTGCAGCTTGAGCGTACTGCCCTGTACCTGGTAACGGCCTGCAACATGTGTTTTCCAATCGGGCTTTTCAAGCAAATCGTTAAAAGTACCATCGGGCCTTAACTGGAAAACAACATCACTGCGGCCCATGCCTCCCCCCATAGTAACAGGTAGGGTTATTTCAATACCGGCGTAAACACCGCTTACATTTTTTGTTTGCGCGCCGGCATTAACACCAGCAAAAAGTGTGATAAGCAAACCTAACATAAAAGCTTTCATAGTATCGGCAGGAAAAAATTCTACGATTCAGATTTAACTATCAACTCCTGCACGATAAAAATGTTTTTAGCCTAATGATAAGGTTTTGTTAAATTTTACCGGCCGACTAATACTTTAACGCAGTCTTAAAAAAACCGACAGCCAAGCTGTCCACCTGTAAATGTATAGCATGCCTGTTAACCGACGGATCATCGGTGAAATATATTGGCGCTTCTTTTTTAACTGCATCAATTGCTTCACCAAGCATTACGTAGTGGCCTGTTTTGCCAGGTAGCTCGATATACTTAGATTTGCCAATCAGCTGATGATAATGCCTCGCATTGGTTTTAACCGGGGCTATGCTATCACTTTGCGAACCTACAATATACAAGACGCCTTTAATATCAGCTACCTGCTCTTTACGGGTAAAACCAAAGCCTAAGGCAGGTGATATGGAAAAGAATGCTTTGATTCTTTGATCTTTTAGCGGGGGCACATGTTTGGAATCGGCGATCATGGAGCTATCGTCCAGTAATTTTACCAAGCCCGGAAATTCGGGGATTTCCAGCTCTTTGCGGCCTGTGGTTTTGTAATAGTTGCGGGCCTGTTCAAAATCAAGCTTTGCACCGGCCAGGGCGATCATGGTATAGCCGCCAAATGAAAACCCGGTTGCGCCTATTTTTTGCTGATTAATAAGGGGGCCAATCTCGGGGTTATTCAGTAAGGATGTAAGGGCGAAGCTGATATCCAGCGGACGTTCCCATGGCTTAACAAATTCAAGGGGAATTTTATGATCATAGGTGTTGCCGTAATGATCGACAGCAGCAACTATACAACCGCTGTTTGCGATGGCCTGGGCCAGCCACTCCAAAGTTAACCGGCCGCCGCCTGTACCATGAGAGAGCAGGATAAGCGGCAGTTTATTTGCCGGAAGCTTACCATTACGGACCGTTGGCTGCCTTAAAAAGGGCGAAAAATGTTTATCTGCAGGCTTCAACGTATCAGCAGTTGGATACCAGATTTCCGTTACCACCGGGCGGTTACGACTTTCATCTTTAAAATCGAGGGTGCGTTCGCCTAAGTTTTGGGCAATCGCAAGATGGCCTGATAGCAAGATTATAATAATGGTGAAGATTTGTTTGCACATAATGTTTAGCGTTTATATCACAAAACAAGACATTTAGCGATTCAAAAAGATTGACAATAGTCAATAAATCACTTTTTTGATTTAAGGCGGCTCAGGGTTTCCTGCGAGATGCCGAGGTAATCGGCAACAATTTTATTAGGTAACCTTTTAATGATCTCTGGTTGGGTTTGCATTAAGATATTGTAACGGGCTTTTGAATCCATAGTGATGAGGCTTTCTATCCGTTGGATGGATGCTATATAATCAAGTTCGAGACCTGTACGGTACAGAGTTTCAAAGCCGGGGATCTCCTGAAGAAGCAGGTCGCGATCCGCATAGGTCAACACCAACAGTTCGGACGGCTCGGGGCTTTGAATAGATGCAATAGAGGGCTCTTTTAATATAAAGCTGGGGAATGCGGTACCCATCCGCCCTTCAAATATTAGGAACCGGGTTGATTCATTGCCGTCATTATCGGTTAAGAATACCCTAAGGCATCCTTTTACCACAAAATATAAATGTTTTGCGATGCTTCCCTTTTCAACCAGGGTCTCGTTTCGTTTGGTAAAACGGGTTTTAAAACAATTTGCAATCAGCCGCTCATGTTCAGGCGAGAGGATTAATTTACCTTCAAGATGTTGTTTTAAAGCAGGATGCATAGCTGCAATTTATGCACTTAGCATTGGGTTGACAAATTCCTGATCATTTTAAACTGTGAAGACTTATGAAGTTTTAGAAACTTCGTAAGTCTGGGTCTGCAACATATAAGGGATAAGCACAGTGTGCTGCTAAGTGAGCAGCTTATTATACAAGCTGTAATTTTCGTTATCGAAGCAGACAAATATCACTTTCTCAACTACCTCGTTATCTGCCAAAAAATCTTTAACCGTTTTAACAGCGATTGCCGCAGCCCTGTCCTTTGGAAAATGATAAATACCGGTACTGATATTAGGAAAAGCTATAGTATGTACATCGTTTTCGGCGGCAAGCTTCAAACTATTTAAATAAGCGGATTGCAACAGTCCGTCCTCGCCTTTTTTACCGCTATTATAAACAGGACCTACGGTATGGATCACGTATTTAGCAGGCAACTTACCGCCGGTTGTAATTACAGCTTGCCCGGTTTTGCAGCCGCCCTGCCGGGCTACTATCTTACGACAATCTTCCAGAATCTCCGGTCCGCCGGCGCGATGGATAGCGCCATCGACACCGCCGCCGCCCATGAGCGAGGTGTTTGCCGCGTTTACAATGGCATCAGCTTTAATTTTTGTGATATCGCCCTGTACTAATTCAATAGTGCCCATAATATTTTAAATTATAGCAAATAAACAAACAGGAAAGTGTTTTGCTTTTAGAAATAAAGTTGCACCATTTTACGCCAGTAACGGGCGCGGTGTGCTTCCTCGTGCCAAATATACAAGCTGTTTTGGATGCCTTTGCTGGCCAATACGGTGCTTAGGTATTTATTATCTTCCAAAAATGCATCCTCCTCGCCCACGGCCAGGATAATTTGGAGACGCTTGATTTGGTCAATAATTTCGGGGCTATGCAGGTTATTTAAAAACTGGTTAGGCATATTGAAATACACATTCTCATCGCGGTACCCATCTAACAGGTCGCGGAAATTGCCCATAGCCTGGGTAATGTCATAGCGCCCGCTCATACCTACTACTTTCACAAATACCAAGGGATGTTTAAATGCTATGTTAACCGCATGATAGGCCCCCATGCTGCAACCTGCCGAAATAATTGAACCGGCGGCGTTAAGTATTTTCATTAAGGGCACTACCTCCTGTAAAATGTATTGCTCATACTGCAGGTGCCTTTCCATGCGATGGTAAGGATGACTGAACTCATTATAAAAGCTTTCCCGGTCGATGCTATCCACACAGTAGACCTGCAGGTGACCTGCCTCAATTTTACTGCGTAAGGCTTCAATTACTTTCCAGTCTTCATAATCATAAAACCGGGCTGTGCGGGTGGGAAAAAATAGAACAGAGGCGCCCGCATGGCCAAAAACCAGCAATTCCATATTGCGCTGAAGCGACGGACTGAACCACTTGTGGTACTCTCTTTTCATCTTTTAAACCGCTGAAAGATGACAAATGCGTGTAAACCCTATATTAAGCTAATTTGATACTTTGTGGCATTCGCTGTAAAACAGCTTTTTTCCACAAAGCGTAACCGGCGCTGCTCAAGTGCAAACCATCCTTATCATAGTATTCTCGTATTGGTTTACCGGAAGCATCTATCATCTGATTAAATATATTGATGAACTGCCAGTTTTTATGGCGGTGTATTATCTCGTTTTCAATTAAGCTATTGGTGTACCTGTACTTTTCAACAATAGGCCAGCGGGCAAGGCTTGGCTTAAGCGATATATAATAGCAGGGAATATTACCAAAAAGCCGTTCAACCTCAACCGTGAGCTGCTTAAAAAATATAAAAACTTCTTCGGGATTGCGACCATCGCCAAGATCATTATCGCCCGCGTACACTACAATGGATTCGGGGTTATAAGAATGCATTATACGTTCAAAAAACCATACACAGGCAGCCAGTGTAGAACCGCCAAAACCCAGGTTAACTGGTTGCATGTCATCAAAATCAGCATCAAGCGTATTCCACAAACGAATGGATGAGCTTCCATAAAAAATTACCCGCGGCACATAATCAAGCTTGGTTCGCTTAATTTCCAGCTGCTTCACATCCTCTTCGTACCAGATCATATTCTTCTATAGTAGGGCCGTATTAATTTAAGCGCTAAAGATAATACAATAGCCCTAACTTAATATAACGATGATTAACAATGGTATTAAAAATGTAAAAATGACTATTATTCTGCCGCTTCTTCGCCTTTGGCGCCCAGCTCAACAATATCACCCTCTTTAAAAAGGATAGCCTGCAGTGTAGTACGCCATACCGGTTTTTTGCGCAGTAAAAACTCCAGGTCCATACCAAAGTGCTTAAACTCCTCCTGCTGTGCGTTTTGCATAATGGCTTTGGCCTGGTTATCTTTCTCGACAGAAATCCGCTGTTCGTACCAGTTTATAGCCTCAGCCTCTTCGGTTAATGAAACTATCATCCGGGCAAAGGTGCGGGTTTCGTCGGATAGCTCATTTGCCGGTTCGTGATATTGATCAAATGACATAATACTTTTTTAAGGAGATAAGTATTATGTAAACGCTTTTGTTTTAAGTGTGTAAGTATTTAGAATGGTTATTAAGCCACGTGTTTCCTGATTTTGATATTAACCAGTTTGGATGTTGGCGTATTGCTTTGTTCTGCAACGCTGTTGATCGGCACCAACACATTGGCCTCGGGGTAATAGGTAGCTGTATTCCCTTCGGGAATGTTGTAAGGTACAACTACAAACAACCTCGCTACCCGCTCAACACCATCATCATAATTAAACAGGTCAACTTTTTCCTGCGCTCTAAAACCGGCATTTTTCATATCGTTTTCGTTCATCAAAATTACCCGGCGCTCATTGTGAATGCCCCGGTAGCGGTCGTCAAGGCCATATATGGTGGTGTTAAACTGATCATGACTGCGGATGGTTGCCATATGGTATTCATCAGCCGCCAGTTCATGCTTTGGCAACGGGGCGATATTAAAAGGCACAACAGCTCCATTTTTTTCGGTGATAAACTTACCCTCACGGGCGGCATTGGGCAGGTAAAAACCGCCGGGCAAACGTACCTTTTGGTTATAATCCTCACAGCCCGGAATGACTTTGGCAATCGCGTCGCGCACAGCGTCATAGCTTTGAGCATATTTGTCCCAGTCGATAACCGAGCGGTTACCAAATGTAGCTTTGGCGAGGTTGCATACAATCTGGTTCTCGTTCATCAGATGTTCAGATACAGGCTTCAGCATCCCTTTTGACATTTGAACAACCCCCATGGAGTTTTCACAGCTTATAAACTGATCCTCGCCATTTACAACATCTTTATCACTTCGTGATAGTGTTGGCAAGATCAAAGCTTCTTCACCATGAACCAGATGGCTACGGTTTAATTTGGTTGATACATGTACCGAAAGTTTAAGTTTACGCAAGGCCTGTGCCGTAAACAGGGTATCCGGCGTAGCCGAAAGGAAATTGCCGCCCATGGCAAAAAACACTTTAAGTTTGCCTTCGTCCATAGCTTTAATAGATTCAACAACATCATAACCATGGCCCCGCGGCGGCTCAAAACCAAAAACTTCCTTGAGTTTATCCAACTGCTTCGGTTTTGGCTTATCCCAGATCATCATGGTACGGTTACCCTGTACGTTGCTATGACCACGCACCGGACACAAACCGGCACCGGGTTTACCAATGGCGCCTTTAAGCATGGCCAGGTTCACAATTTCTTTTACGGTATCCACTCCGTTTTTATGCTGGGTGATGCCCATAGCCCAGCAAATAATGATGCGGCTTTTATTTTTAAGCAGATCAACCGCCTGCTCAATTTCATTCACTGTTAAACCGGCGGCTTTAGCCAGGTCATCAATCTTGTATTGGTTCAGGCTGTCTAAAAAGGCAACGTAACCAGTAGTGTTCTTTTTAATAAATTCATGATCGAAGACACTGCCGGAATTTTCCCGCTCGGCTTTATATAGCAGTTTTTCCATGGCTTTTAGCAAAGCCATATCACCGTTTATTTTTACCTGCAGGTACAGATCGGCCAATTGCGTTTTGATACCTAAAATGCCTTTTACCGTTTGCGGGTTTTTAAAACCCATTAACCCAGCCTCATGCAAGGGGTTTACCGCAATGATCTTTGAGCCTTTCTGCTTGGCCTTTTCAAGCGCGCTAAGCATCCGGGGGTGATTGGTACCAGGGTTTTGCCCCATGATAATGATTACATCGGTATCGTAAAAATCATTAAGGGTGACGGTCCCCTTGCCAATGCCAATGGTATCTGCAAGGCCAACACCGGTACTTTCATGGCACATATTGGAGCAATCGGGCATGTTATTGGTACCAAACTCGCGCACAAATAGCTGGTACGTAAATGAAGCCTCGTTACTGGTACGGCCGGATGTATAAAATGCAGCTTCATCAGGCGATGCCAAAGCGTTGAGCTCATCTGCTATCTTTTTAAAGGCAAAATCCCAGCTTACCGGTGTGTAATGTGTAGCTCCTTTGGCCAGATATACTGGTTGGGCTATGCGTCCCTTTTTCCCTATCTCATAATCGTTAAGTTTGGCAAGATCCGCTACCGAATTTTCAGCAAAAAAATCACCAGTGAGCTTTTTGGTAGTAGCTTCTTCGGCAAGCGCTTTGGCTCCATTTTCACAATATTCGGCGATGGGCGAACGGTCGTCATCCGGGTCGGGCCAGGCACAGCCAGAACAATCAAAACCGCTCTTTTTGTTCATATGAAACAAGCCTTCCATACCTCTTGCCAGGCCTGCTTCCTTTAATATATCAACCATAGCCACTGTAACAGCAGGGATACCCGCCGCCCAGTCTTTTGGATGTGTTATTTTCAGGTCGAGTAGCTCCTCAGGATTCTCTGCTGCCGGTCCTTGTTCTGCTTGCTTGCTCATGGCTTTTTAGCTGCTAAGGGATTAGGATAATTATCGCTTTGATCTTCGGCGACTTCATCCAAACACGTAAAATCTTTTTCAACCAGTAAATGCAAACTGCCGTGTTTACCTTCGTAACCTACCTTATCGTCGTCGGCAAAGCCGGTGGCCACAGTTTTTGGCACATATAGTGTTATGGCATTCTCCTTATAGGTTGCCGAAAGATGCTCATCATCAACCAGTCTCAAAGCATAAATAAGCTGCTGACTGCCAAAATCGACGGTTTCCTGAACATAACCTTCTTCGGCCAGTTTGGCTACATCAGTTTTTGTGAGCCTGTATCTTAATGAATTACCTTTTATCCTTATTTTCATTGGTATCAATCAGTTTACACCGATGGTGCCGTTAGTACGGCCTCATCGGGGACCATTACCCGGTGCGCGCCCGCGTAAATATTAAAGCGCTCATCGCGTAAAAAGCCAATCAGTGTAATATTAAATTCGTTTGCCAGTTCTATAGCCAGGCTTGACGGCGCACCTACTGCCGCAATAATACTGATGCCTGCCATCGCGGCCTTTTGAATAAGCTCAAAACTCGCCCTGCCGCTAAGTAACAATACTGTTTGCTGCAACGGCAGCCAGTTATACATCATAGCAGCACCTATCAGCTTATCTAAAGCATTATGCCTGCCTACGTCTTCTCTTAATAATAACAGTTCACCCAAAGGAGTAAACAAAGCCGATGCATGCAAACCGCCCGTATCATCAAATACCCGCTGGTGCCCGCGCAAAATCTTCGGTAACTGATTAAGTACCAAATTATGGATCACATTGCCATCATCTGCCCCGGCGGCAAAATTGCTTACTGTGCGAATAGCGCTGATAGAACCCTTTCCGCACACACCGCAACTGCTTGTGGTATAAAAATTCCGTTCGGTATTTTGAAGGTACGGCAGTGCATCTTGTTCAAGTGTTACCAGCATGGTGTTCTCCTTGTTTTCAGCGCAGGTTATAAAGCTGTGTTTAGCTGATTTTATCTCATCTGCATTTTTAATAATGCCTTCGGTAAAAAGGAAACCGGTTGCCAGTTCGGCATCATGACCGGGGGTACGCATAGTTACAGAGATATTACGTAACTCTCTGCCATCTGCAGGACCATATTGCAGTTTAATTTCAAGTGGTTCTTCAATGGCTATGCTATCCTCCTCCCTTGCGCTTCGGTTAGCGTTAACTTTTACAACCGGGATATGAATAACTGATGGCGAAGACATATTCAAAGATACAATTTATGGCATAGTTTGTTTATGCAAGTTTATATGCAGAAGGCAAGTTTAAGTCCCTTCGTTTGAATTGTTTTTGAGGCAAGCGTCTGCAAAACAGCCGTTAACTTAGCCCGGCAAGGGGTTAACAGGAATTCGAACTATTTTACACTATTTAATTTACAATCAATTAATTACATTAAAAACAGCATTAACACATGTAAACCCCAACAAGGTTAATCCTCCAAGCTTATTTTTTTGTTTAGGTTCAAACCCGGAGGTTTGGACCCGCATAATGAACTTACATATGTTGATTTGTTAAATTTAAACCTGCTGCTCGTTTTGTAAGCTAATTTGAATATTTTTGAGATATGAAGATCAACATACTGGCTTTTGGAGTGGCTAAGGAGATATTTGGAAGCAGCGAAGTTAGCCTGGAAATGACCAACGATGCAACTATCTCCAATTTAAAATACCTGCTTGAGCAACAATACCCGCGTTTAAAGCAGCTTTCATCATACATGCTGGCTGTTAACAACGAATATGCCCTGCCCGGCGATACTATTCACGAACGCGACGAAATAGCGATCATTCCGCCGGTAAGCGGGGGATAATCAGTTTGCAGTTTTTAAGTAGCAGTGGCAGTAAACTTTTTAGCGGCAGTTTACAGTTTTTAGTGGGCAGCTTGCAGTAGTATTTTAGGACTTACCCTCAATTTCATCAATATTAAACAATCAACTTAATATAGAATGGCCATCAGAAGCGCAACGCTTGCCGATCATACTGCAATATCAAATTTGCTAACACAATTGGGCTATCCAGGCACTGAAGATTTTTTGCCGGGGAACCTTGAACGAATGTTAGAGCAACCTTCATCGAAGGTTTTGGTTTATGAAGATGAAGGTAAGGTTGCAGGTTTTATCGCCATTGATTTTTTAACTCAACTGGTTGTTAAGGGTGATTTTATTCGCATCAGTTGTTTTTCTGTTGATGAAAACACCCGGGGCAAAGGTATTGGTAAGGCTCTTGAGGGTTATATTACCGAACTTGGCAAAGAACGTGATGCCGACAGGATAGAGGTGCACTGCCATACACGCAGGACCGACGCCCACCGGTTTTATTACAAGCAGGGTTATACTGAATCGCCCAAATACCTCATGAAATCATTGGCAGATAAAATATAGATTTGCATTGCTATGAACACACAGATCCTCCTATCGGCCCAAACACTGGATATCCAATCATGTATCGACTGGATCATGTCACATGAATCCGGGGGGATAGATGTGTTTATTGGTACCGTACGCAATGCAACCAAAGGAAAAAAAGTTTTAAGGCTCGATTTTGAAGCTTACGAGCCAATGGCCATCAGCGAGATGAACAAAATTGCTGCGCAGGCCTTTGAACGCTGGCCGGTACAAAAAATACTGATCCATCACCGTACCGGATTGCTGCAGGTTGGCGAGGTGCCGGTTGTTATTGCCGTTTCAGCAGCGCACCGTGACGCTGCCTTTGATGCCTGCAGGTACATCATCGACACACTTAAACAAACCGTCCCTATCTGGAAAAAAGAAAGCTTTGAGGATGGCGATGTCTGGGTGGCAGCACATCCTTAGGATTTGGGATATTGGATTTCGGAACTTGAAATTCGGATTTTTCAATTTTCAATGGGAGATTTTCCTCGTCGTTGTTGGTGTTGTCACCAACAACTCCCGCTCCGTAGCTGCCGCTTGTTGGAGTTTTCGTCATTATAAAAGCTTAGGATACAAAAAAGTTGTTGGTGACAACACCATATCCGTTAACCTAAGGGATTGAATATGTCGTAAACAATCTCAAAGGCTGCTTTTTTCCGTTTCTTAGGTTCAATGAGCATGTTTTTTATAATTGGGAAAATGAATATCTCGCACCACTGTTCAAAGCTCATGGAGCTTTTTACCACTTTTCTTAATGCATAATCAAACTGGCGTGCCTGCTTGAAAAACTTCCACATAGAGCAAGCGTATCCGGGCACTCCCTTTTGAATAGCTGCATCGATACATCGGAAGATCTTCCAGTTGAGTAATATCCATATGAATTTGGCGATCAACTGGCATTCCAATCTGTCTTTTTTAACTGCCTTGATCTGATGTATACCGAACAACGATTTCCATGTTTTGAATACTAATTCAATCTGCCATCGTAAGCGATACAATTGAATAATAGCTGCCGCGTTAAGGGATTCTTTCGTTGTATTGGTAATGAATACGCTGAATTTACAACGGGTCTTGTACTTATCAGTAAGTTTACTTTTCTGACTTTTTGCTTTTTGTTCAGCTTTTCTTATTCGTTCTGACCATACCGCCTCCGGTACAGGTAAAGCGATCAGGCGACAAGTGATGGCATCTTTACCTGTTCCAACAATAACCTCCGTATCAAAATGATTATTATTATTCTGCATCTTTTGGTACAGCTTTACCCAATCTATCTGCTTACCATTGCTGCACTGGACAAACTTTACCTGTGGGTGAGGTCTGTTCAGGAAAAATGCCTCTTCCTTAATTACTCTTGCAAGATATTCTAATGTTACAAACCCCAGGTCCCGGATATGCAATTCGTCTTTGCAGATCCGGTCTAATGTCTTTCCCGAATGACTTTGGTCATTTTCAGTTGCTTTTGTTAATTCAAGGTTCTCCCAGTTCCCGTGCTTCAAATCAAAAGAATACTGAATGTTCATAATAGAAGATACTCCAAAGTTTCCAAAGCCTGGATAATCTTCCGCGAATTGGTCGGGTAGCGTAAACTTAGAGGAATCAGCGATTAGCACACGTGAAAAAGGCTGCCAGCTGTTTAGCTGGCCATGATCCAGCTTTAAAGCCATTTGGGTTGACAAAACCGATTTCAGAAAGTCAAGCGTTCTTGTATTGAAGCGTTTGTGCAGTCCAACTTTACTTAAAGATTTCTGATGTTGCTGGGCCAGATCGTTACAGCAATCCTGCAGACTAAGCTGGCTATGGTCTAAATCACTAAACATCAACGTGTCGATAAACTCCGATGGTTTTAGCTTGGACTGCCTTTGTAGGAAACCACTTTTTCGAGCTAATTCAGAAAGTTTATCAGGGTCTATAACTGAGCGGATGCTGGTTTGTAGTTCGGATGCATAATCAGTAACAAATGTACTTTGATCGAAAATAAAAGGCGCTTTTCCCCTTAAAATGAATGATTATCGCGAAAAAAAACTTATTTTTATAAAAGAAAAGGCGGTAATTGCCTCGAAAACAAACCGCCTTTTTAATAAATATTAAACTATACAAATATGGGAAAATCTAAGTGGTTTTGCCCAATGGCGAAGCCCCGTCATTTATAACTCCTCAAAAAAACTTTTTTAAAATCCTTAGGTTAACGGCTATGGTGACAACACCAACAACGGCACAGATTTAAACGTTTCGATTTCAAATTAAAAAAATCCGAAATCGAAATTCCGATATCCGAAATCATTTAATCAGCCTTATACTCTTCTAACCCGCCTTCCAATGAAAACACATCGGCCTCGGGGATCATTTTGAGGATAAGTTTTACGGCTTCCTCGCTTCGTTTACCTGATGAGCAGTAAAGGACTTTGGTATTCGGGCTGGTAAAGTAGGCCAGGTACTCTTCTATTTCGTCCAGCGGGATATGCGTACCACCTATATCATAGGCTTCACGCTCCTGGATGGTACGCACGTCAATAAGTTCTACCGTATCATCTAAAAGGATCCGTTTTTTTAGTTCATCTGCATTGATGGTTGGAATAGTGATAGTTGTTTTTAACCTGCGGATATGTGTTTTTGTTACCGGGCCAATCTTAAAGATGCGGCTTTGCATGCTTTGTGCATCAAAGATCAGCACTCTCCCGGCCAGTAATTCACCGGTTTTGGTAATGTACTTGATTACTTCATTGGCCTGCATACAGCCAATGATTCCGGCCAGTGTAGGTACTACTCCGCCTTCAGTACAGTTAGGGATCTGGGTAGCATCCACTTCGGGGAACAAATCACGATAATTGGGCGAATTTGCCCCTTTGGGGTTGCTTACGTTCCAAATGGCAACCTGCCCTTCAAACTGATAAATGGCACCATAAACAAGCGGTTTAGCGGCCAAAACACAGGCATCATTAAGCAGGTAACGGGTTTCGAAATTATCGGTACCATCCAGCACAATGTCGTAATTGCTGATAACATCCATCACATTATCGGATGTTATTTTGATGGCATGAGAAACAAGCTTAATACCTGGATTTTGCGCTTGCAGGCGTGAACAAGCCACTTCAGCTTTATTTTCCCCCTCATCAGTAGGGTTATATAATACCTGGCGGTGCAGGTTACTTACCGATACCTGGTCGAAATCAGCAATTCCCAATGTGCCAATTCCGGTTGATGCCAGGTATTGTGCAGCCGGGCAGCCCAACCCTCCAGCCCCGACAACCAGCACGCGGGCTTGCTGCAATAATTGCTGGGCTTCCTCGCCAAAACCAGGCAGTGCTATCTGGCAGTTATATCGTTGTAAATCCTGATTCATTAGTAGCAACTATTGTATGGTGGATCATTGATTTTACTTTCTCCAATTCTTCAGGCGTATTCACATTGGTCAGTGCCTCCTGTTGTGGGGCGTTTAACAATGTAATATCACTATTGATCAAAACCTTGCGCGGGCATGAATACCCTTGCGCCAAAAACGATAGCAGTACAGGGTAGCTTTTAGGCTCCCATATAGCTATCAAAGGTTCAGGGAAATCGGTTACCGGACTGTGATAAGCCGTAGCCACCGACGAACTGTTTCGCCAGGCCACTAAATTGCGAAGGGTAGCTTCATCCATCAAAGGCAAATCGCAGGCTATGATCAGCCAGGCGGCATCCGGCTGCTCGCGAAAAGCGGAAAGAATAGCCCCATAAGGTCCTAAACCAGTAAATGTATCCTCAATAACGGGATAAACCGGGTCAATTTCCTGCTGCTGGCCGGGGCGACCGGAAATGTAAACCTCCCGACAAAAGGTTTTAAGCAGATCGGCCATATAATACCGTTGCTGCTTGCCATGCCATTTGGCCGTACCTTTATCAAAACCCATTCGGGTACTTTTGCCGCCGGCCAATACCAGTCCATTTAAAACAGGTTTGGCCTGTTTTAACGCGGCTTCAAAAAAGGCTACGATCTTTTCACGTTCATCTACTTTTAAAACGGGGATCTGCTGCCAGTGAGGGATAACCTCCTGTATAAAGCCCGGGATTTCGCTTGCATTATCGGCCAGCAGAAAAAGCTGAACATTATTGAGCTGACCTATCCTTTTTTGCAGCGACGCTTCTTTATTACTATCGATAATAACTACCTGTGCCTTAGCCTGCTGGTGATTTCCATTAACTATTACCAGGTCGGCAGACGAGAATTGCTGTTTGAGCTGATAAGGATATACCGGGTTTTGATAATTGAATTGCTGATAGTTTACCTGGTCGGTATATTCGAGCAAGGCGCCGCTCACCAATCTGCCGGGCAGCAAAGTAATATCATCGTTATGTGACATATCCACATAAGCACATTTATAAACCGGTGAAAGCGAACGGATCACATCATCGGCCAATAATTTGATCACGGTACAGGGGCCGCCCAGAATAGCCCACTCGTTACGGCCAAAGTTACCGGTTGAAGGCCTTGACAGCCTGGCGTGTTTTTTATGGGTGCCCGACGGCTGGTTATGATCTTTTAAAGTCACGTTTACCTCCTGTTTTTGAGATCAGTTTGGTTTCTTTTATCACTATATCATGGCTCATGGCCTTGCACATATCATAAATAGTAAGCGCCGCTATTGAAGCTCCTACCAGCGCTTCCATTTCTACGCCTGTTTTGGCGGTGATGCTTGCAGTACAATCAACAACAACCTCTTGTTGTTCGTTGATATGTATGGCTACATTGCAATTATCCAAACCCAGCGGATGGCAAAGCGGGATCAGTTCGCCGGTTTTTTTGGCGGCCATAATACCGGCAATGATAGCTGTTTGAAAAACAGGGCCCTTTTTAGTCTGCAATTCATTCCCTGCTAAAAGCTCAAATACTTGTGCAGGCAAAGCAACCACGCTGCGCGCGGTAGCAGTACGGTGTGTAACCTGCTTTTCAGTTACATCAACCATATTAGGATCGCCTTGTTTGTTTATGTGGGTTAACATTATGAACCTTGATTTACTTGATTATAGGATTTAAGAATATTTGCATGCATAACTTTTATTTGGTTTCTAATTGCCATCAAGGCAATCCTAAAATCCTACAAATCATGGTTAAACCTCCAAACCTTAAACACCTCTCCTGCTTTAAAATTATTCTTTTCAGGCGGAAGTTCTAAAAAAGCTTCGGTATCTGCTAAGTTAGCAAAATCGCCCGAACCATTTCCTTCAACGGGCATAGCTATTAACCGGCCTTGCTCATTACTTTGCAACTTTACCTGCAAATAATATTGCAATGCCGGCTGAAAAGTAAAGTCTTTGCTCAATACTGCATAAGTTGGCGGCTTTGTTGGCAAACCAAGTACAGCATTAAGCCACGGCAAAAAGTAACGGTGCAGGCACATAAATGTGGCTACCGGGTTACCCGGAAAAGCAAACACCAATGCACCGTTATTATGCCTGCCAAACCAAAAGGGTTTGCCGGGCCGCTGGGCTACTTTATGAAACAACTTTTCAACCTTTAATTCTTCAAGCGCCCGGGGGATATAATCAAACTTCCCCATCGAAACACCGCCGCTTAGCAGCAGTACATCATAGTATTGTAAACAGTATTGGATCTTTTCTTTAGTAACCGCGGGCTCATCGGGGATATGCAAAATATCAGCATCGGTACCATGCTGTTTTAAAACGGCCTTTACCATATAGCTGTTTGATTTGCGTATCTGGTACGGCAGCGGCGTTTCATGCACATCAACTAATTCATCGCCCGACGAAACTATTACCACCCTCGGCATTTTTTCAACAAGCAAGTGGGTTTTACCTACTGATGCCGCCACACTAATGATAGCAGGGCTTACCACCTGTCCTGCTGTTGATATAATATCATTTTGTTTTTTATCAAGGCCTTGCAAATGCAGGTTCTGCCCCTTTTTTATATCGCGGGTATGTATGCTCACCGACCCGGCAATGATCTCTACATCCTCATAACGGATCACTGTATCGGCCGAAGCGGGCAACACAGCACCGGTCATGATCTCGATGCATTCGTCGGCGCTGTCGATCTGAACCGGCTCGTCACCGGCTGCCTGGGTAGCTTTGATGCGGAAAATATTGATCCCGCTTTCAATAGCTTCATATCTTATAGCGATACCATCCATGGTTACCCGGTTAAAAGGGGGCAGGTCGCGGTCGGCCTTCAGGTCTTCGGCCAGGGCATAACCCAGAGCCTGTTCAAACGGGAGGTTTTGCGTGCCATAATCCCTAATTTGCGCAAGCACCAGTTTTTCAGCTTCTTCAACCGTTGTCATATAATATATGTAGTTTAAAACTATCCGCCAATAGTGGCCATTGACTCGTGGATGCCTGTTTTGGCTATCCGTGCCCGCTCGGCTTCCCAGCCATCTGCCGGCCGATGGCTAAAAGCGGTTAACAAGGCACTCTCTAATACTTCATCAGAAGCTTCCGCACGCATCAGATCTTTTAAATTGAGTACGCCATCATCATACAAACAGGTTTTTAGCCCGCCCTGAGGCGTTATGCGAATCCGGTTACAGCTACCGCAAAACGTACGCGAATAAGCTGCTATAATACCAACTGTACCTTTATGCCCTGGGATCTGATAATTGTATGAAGTAGAATAAGCCGGGTCATCCAGTTTCTTTATTTGCGGATATTTGCTTTTTATTTCATCTAAAATGCGAAGGTAATCCCAATGTAATCCATCGTACACATGACCATCGCCGTTAAAAGGCATTTCTTCTATAAACCTGACACTTACCGGCAACTCTTTTGCCAATTCAACCAGCGGGATAATATCCTGTATATTTTTGCCATCCATCACCACGGCATTGATCTTCACTTCCATATCATGGCTTAACATGGCATCTAAGGCTGCCATCACACTGGTAAATTCGTCGCGGCGGGTAATGGTAAAAAAGCGGTTGGCATCCAGCGTATCCAGGCTCAGGTTTATTGACCGTACACCTATCTTCTTCAATTCGGGCACATAAGGAGCCGTGAGTACGCCGTTAGTTGTAAGGCCCAGCTCTTTCAAGCCATCCAGCCTGGATATAGCTGTGAGCAAATGCATAATATCTTTACGTACAAAGGGCTCGCCTCCGGTAATACGGATTTTTTCGATACCCATTTTTACAAGCAAACTACAGCTGCGCAGCATTTCCTCATAGGTCATGAGCTCGGCACGTGAAAGCCAGTTCAAGCCATCCTCGGGCATACAGTAAAAACAACGCAGGTTGCACCTGTCTGTCACCGCGAGGCGCATATAGCTGATCTTCCGTCCATGATTATCTGTTAACAAAATATAGTTTTTTTATCCTGTAAAAATAATTAATTAACAGCCATTACACCTTTAAGTTTATGCATGGCAATTGTAAAAATAAGCATTACCCCGCTTGGAGATGTTTACGAAATGTATTTTTATTTCCTTTCTCATTGATATATCCAGTCGCAAATAAAATTGCGAAAGCGTACCCAAGGCATACTCCTTTCCTAATCCAACACATAAAGCGCAAAAAATCAAATTGTTATAAATGAACAGATCTAATTAAAACTTTCATTAAATTATTACCGTATTAAGGCAAGCATCCGCCCCAAAGAATTTATAAAAGGAAGCCCCCTGAGCCTAAACAACATAAAACGCAGGACCGGAAGCTACAAAATGGTAATGCATGATCATTACAACAATAGTCATATCAACATCTAATGTAATAGTTATAAAAAATGACAGGGATTATTATTCTGGCAGCAGGCGCATCAAATCGTTTTGGCTCCCCCAAGCAAAACCAAATTTACCAGGGTAAAACCCTTTTACAGCGGGCGATTCAAACCGCGCTTACCTGCCTGCATTGCGAAAAAGTTATTGTGGTGTTAGGAGCCAATGAACAATTAATCCGTCCCAATATAGATGAACAACTTGTAGGGGTCATTCACAATCCGCGTTGGGAAGAGGGAATGGGCTCGTCAATAAAAGTTGGTGTAGCCGAAATTTTGAGGCTTGAACCCCACATAACTTCAATTATCCTAATGCTTTGCGATCAGCCATTTGTTGATTCTTTCCTGATATCACAATTAATGGAAAAAAAGGAAGTTAATGACTGCGGTATTATTGCCTGCGGCTATCGTGACGTTTTGGGTGCGCCCGCTTTGTTCGATATAAAATATTTCCCCGAACTACTTGGCCTGCAAGGCACCGAAGGTGCAAAAAAAATCATCGAAGCACATGCCGACGACGTTTTTATACTCCCTTTTCCGCTGGGAGCTATTGACATTGACACCGCCGATGATTTAGAAAGGCTCAACCAGGTAGGATAAGATAATTAAGCCGAAGCAACCAGTTTATTTACGCTGCGATATACAAACTCGTTAAAAATATGCCTGCGGGCAAACCGGCCGGGCGAATCCGCATTGACCAGTTTGATATAAACCGCTTTGGGCACGCCAAAATATTCATACACATTACCATCAAGAAAAGTAACTTTCAGTACCTGTTGCTTATACTCAAAATCGGCAATGTTTGATAAGGTAGTGGTAGCTGTATAATCGGGCAAGGTTTGAGCACGGGTTTCGGGGGCAATGCTTACCAAAAAATGATAAGCTTCGATGATGGTTTTACTCTTCTCTTCTGCCTCTGTCCTGCTGTCGTCCTGAAACCTGTCGGGATGCCAGGTTTTCATCATGCTTTTATAAACCGAACGCAACTCGCTTAACTCTGCATTTTCGGTCACGTTCAGGAGTTTCCTGTAGTCGCCAATTTTTTTCATTGTTTATTTAATTCTTTTTTATTGTCGATGAAGGAATTACAGGCAAAAACGCGCTCAGCACCACCATGAAAATAACGGCGCAAAGGTACACTTTTTTAACGAGGAAAAACAGGAAGTTTTATTTATTAAACAATGATGATATGGAGTAAATATTAGCTAAAACTTTTATTAACATTCAACTTAATTCCCTACCCTGTTTGCAGCCTTAATTCAGCGGCGCAGATGAATAAAATATGGTGGCAGCTGTTTAAATTATAAACCGTATTTTTGCAGGCTATGAAGTTTCCCAAATTTGCCGATCTGATACTGTTTGAGAACGACGACCTTATTGTTGTAAACAAACCGCCTTTTGTAAGTTCACTTGATGAACGTGGCGAAGGCAGCAGCGAGATCAGCATGTTAAGGCTGGCTAAGGCTTATTGGGACGATGCGCAGATCTGCCATCGCCTTGATAAAGAAACATCCGGCGCGCTTATTTTTGCAAAAAATCCCGAAGCTTACCGATCGATTTCCATTCAGTTTGAAAAGCGTAAGGTTAAAAAAGTATATCATGCAGTTATTGACGGTACGCATATTTTCGATAACCTGCTTGTTGATTTGCCTATATTAAATGTTGGCAAGGGCAGTGTAACCATCAGCAGGCAGGAAGGCAAGCGTGCCGAAACCTGGTTTCAGTCATTAAAATATTATAAACATTATACTTTGGTTGAGTGCCGTCCGGTTACAGGCCGTATGCACCAGATCAGGATCCACCTGGCTACACAAAGGGCCTCCATAGCCGGCGATGAGATGTATAAGGGCGAGCCTGTTTTTCTCTCCAAATTAAAGCGCAAATATCATTTGGGTAAAGATCAGGAAGAGTTGCCTATCATGAAGCGCTTTGCCCTGCATGCTTATGAAGTAACATTTCGTATCAATCCCGAAACCGAAGTTACCATCCATGCTCCATATCCTAAAGACTTTGAAACGCTTTTGAAGCTGCTTGATAAATTTGACAGTTAAAATTAAATGGTACAAAGTATTTGAAATTATCATACGCCAACGTATTTTTATGCTCCATGCCGCGTAGCTTAAAAAAATTCCTCTACTGTATTTTGCTGGTAATATTTGGTGTAAGCTATTCAAAAGCTGATCCTTATATATATCTTCCTGAAGACAGTCTTGTTCATTTTTTAAAGATCCAGAACAGGGATCTTCAGGATAAAAAGCTGGTTAATTATATTAAGCTTCGCTTTCAGCAAGGGCCCGTAAATACGATCCCGCAGGGTAAAAATGAAGTTTATAAAGAGCTTGATAAATACGATGTGGGCGACAAGGAAGCTTTAAAATACTTTATTGAAAGCATTATTCAGAAACGCTTTTTAAAACTCCCCGAAGCTGAAAGTGCTATGGTTAAAGCCATTAACCAGGCATCAAAGAACAAAGCCGATTTTTTGCTTTATTCATTTATTAGCCATCTTGCTTTTATTCAGACAGATAAAGGCAACCCCATAGGCGCTATATACAGTTACGGCCTGGCTCAAAAACAAGCTTTAAAACTTAACGATCCGCTATTGCAGGTATTCTTGAATATCAATATATCCGATCTGTATTACAAACTCAACCTATATAGCCAATCATTATATTACCTTAACCAGGCATTCCATATCAAGGAAGAAAATAAGATAAAGGACGACAGATTTTACACGATAATAAGCTATAACAAAGCCGAGAACTTTTTCAGGATGAAAAATCTTGATTCGCTGCAGCGATGTCATGATGATTTAATGGGGCCAAACAACAAAAGTTATAAACTATTCAGCTACCAATATCGTACTGCCTATTATATATCGCTGTTAAAACATGATTATAACAAAGCTATAACACAAATCAAAAACCTTCAACGAGACAAGAAATATGTGCCAAACGATGTTGAGAAACAAAATCTGGCCGATGCTTTTTACCTTAACGGACAGCCGGATTCGGCAAGCTCTATAGCTAACCAGCTGCTTGCGCTCCCGTATTCTGATAATCACCCTGAAATAAAGCATCACCTTTATCAATTGCTTGGAAAAATAGCCCGAGACAGGGGCGATTACAAGCTGGCTGTCGAGAATTTTGACCTTGCATTGAAGCAATCAGAAGAAAGCCTGAATAATACCACACAGGTGGGCAATGTATCGGCGCAAATAAAAATTGATAAAATTGAAACCTCGTTTACCGATACTGCCGAAAAATACAGGCGCGAACGCCTTATTTTGATCCTCATCAGTATTACCACAGTTTTCATGTTTGCTGTTATTGCCCTGTTATACCGCAGCGCCAGGCAAAAACGGCACTATGAAAAATTATTATATGATACCAAAAAAAACGAGCTGGCTTTTATCAACTCGCATGAGGTGCGTAAACATCTTACCAATATATTAGGCCTTGTTGAGCTGATGAGCGAAAGCAAGGACAAAAAAGAGGAGTTTTTACAGGTTGAAAAGCATCTTTATGATTCGGCCACCAGGCTCGACGACGCTATTAAGAATATTTCAGAAAAATTAAGCGACTAAGTTCCTGCATCAATAATTTTATTTTAGCCTTACCGGAAGAGGCAAGTATATCTGCTTGTATTATACCTGCAGGGCTATCCCGTACACGCACATTTGCGTTATTGATAAAAAACACCCCTTATTCTTTTCCGAAAATATGAAATTGTTAAAAACACAGTTTTACAGATTCTTTTTTACAGGTTTACAGCTATAATCAACGTGTTATTGAAAAAAAATACAAAATTTCTTAACATTTGTAATGAATTTTGTAAAAATAATTTAAATTCGCCTTAATAATTATTGAGATTAATACAAAAACTATAATTAGAACCCCAACTTTACAAATTAATTAAAAAATGGCAACGAAACTCGAGTACATTTGGCTTGATGGCTACAAACCAACACAAAGCCTGCGCAGCAAAACAAAAATCGTTAAAGAATTTAGCGGAAAAGTAGAAGATTTAGATAACTGGAGCTTTGACGGTTCTTCAACTGAGCAGGCACCAGGTGGTTCATCAGATTGTATCTTAAAGCCAGTTTTTGTTGTTCCTGATCCACAAAGAAAAAGCGCTTACCTGGTAATGTGCGAAGTATTAAGCGCTGATGGCAAACCACACGAATCAAATGGTCGTGCTACTATTGCTGATGACGATAATGATTTCTGGTTCGGTTTTGAGCAGGAGTACTTCCTGTGGGATCCGTCAACCAGCAAACCGCTTGGTTTCCCGGCAGCAGGTTACCCAGCTCCGCAAGGCCCTTACTACTGTTCAGTAGGTGCTAAAAATGCTTTCGGCCGCGAAATTGTTGAAGAGCACTTAGACGCATGTTTAGAAGCAGGCTTAAACGTTGAAGGTATCAACGCTGAGGTTGCTGCCGGTCAGTGGGAGTTCCAGATTTTTGCTAAAGGTGCTAAAGAAGCCGGTGACCAGATCTGGGTTGCACGTTATTTATTGGAAAGAATTGGTGAAAAATACGGAGTTGCTATTAACTGGCATTGCAAACCGCTTGGTCAATTAGACTGGAACGGCTCTGGTATGCATGCTAACTTCTCAAATACTACTTTACGTACTGCAAATAGCAAAGAAATTTTCACAGCTATCTGCGAGTCTTTCCGCCCTGCAGTTGCTGAGTGTATCGCTGTTTACGGTGCTGATAACGATCAGCGTTTAACCGGCAAACACGAAACAGCTTCTATTCATGATTTTAGCTATGGTGTATCTGACCGTGGTGCATCTATCCGTATCCCTCTGTACGCTGTTGACCACAACTGGAGCGGTTACCTGGAAGATCGTCGTCCTAACTCAGCTGCCGATCCATACAAAGTTGCTGCAGTTATCATCAAAACTGTAAAATCAGCTAAGCTTTAATCCCCCTAATAAATAGTTATTATTTTTATCCCCCGGTTTATAACCGGGGGATTTTTTTTCTACAATCTGTTTGTCAACTACATATAGTTCTTCAATCAAAGCATTAGCTTAATAATATTTATATTCAACTTTTATTTAAATGGCTGCTTAGCAGCATTATTTTTGACAGAAGTATCTTTTAAATATTGGATATAGTCACCCGTGGTAATCTCATTATAAGCGGCTACAGGTAAATTATAAAGATACATCCAACACTCCATGATATCATTAGTGGTATAGATGCTCACCGTTTCCCTTATATATTCATGCGGATGTTGGTATAACCCACCGACACCTTCATAATCGTCAATTACCTTTAATATAATGTCGGGATCATCCATCATAAAAATACTACCGTAAATGTAGCGCTCTGCAGTATTACCGATCACAGCGCCGGGATATTCGCCAATATCATAAAGTCGCCCTCTTATTCTTCCGTCAGCTATAAATTTACAGTGTTTATTTAGATACGCTGCAAACTCATTACCGGGCTGCAGCAATGTGCCATACACAAATAAAAATTGACTTGTTGTTTCCATAAATAGCTCAAACAAAGGTAAGCGCAAACGCGTATATACACGCACAGGCTATTTTTTTATAGTTTAAGCCATAATAGCTATCTTGCTGCACCTTAACCGGCCATACTTTTATACCATGAACACAGAAGAGATCAAAGCGTATATAGAACAGAATAACATCCAGAAAATAAAATTCGCCTTTGCCGATATTGATGGCATTTTGCGCGGTAAGGTGATCAACCCTAAAAAATTTATTGATGGATTGCAAAGTGGCTATGGCTTTTGCGATGTAGTATTTGGCTGGGATAGTAGCGATGTTTGTTATGATAACGTACAGTTAACCGGCTGGCAAAGCGGTTACCCGGACAAACTTTGCCGTATTGACCTGTCGACCCTGCGCAATGTGCCCTGGCAGGATGATATCCCCTGTTTTTTAGCCGATTTCAGCAAACCCGACGGCAACGACTTGCCGGCCTGTCCGCGTAGCCTGCTCAAACATATTAAAGCGCAATGTGATGAGATGGGCTATCACGCCGAGTTTGCGCAGGAGTTTGAATGGTTCAATTTTAAAGAGACACCGCAAACCCTTGCCGATAAAAAATTCATCAATATTGAACCGCTTACACCGGGCATGTTCGGCTACTCGATATTGCGCACATCCGAAAACAGCGATTTTTATTATGATCTGTTTAATCTGCTTACCAAATTCAATATCCCTATTGAGGGTCTGCATACCGAAACCGGCCCGGGAGTATATGAAGCTGCCATACTTCATGATGAAGTTTTAGCTGCCGCAGATAAAGCAACGCTGTTTAAAACCGCAGTTAAAGAGATAGCCTATAAACACGGTATCATGGCATCATTCATGGCCAAATGGACCGAAACACTGCCTGGCTGTAGTGGCCACATCCATCAAAGCCTGTGGACTAAAGACCAATCAAAGAACCTGTTTTACGATGCTAACGATGTAAACAAAATGAGCGACCTGCATAAGCATTACCTTGCAGGCCAGCTATATTGCATGCCTTACCTGTTGCCGATGTACGCGCCAACCATCAACAGTTATAAACGCCTGGTTGAAGGCGCCTGGGCTCCCACCACCATAACATGGGGTGTTGAAAACCGTACTACCGCGCTACGTGTTATCAATACCACCGAAAACTATACCCGCCTGGAAACCCGCATCCCGGGCTCGGATACTAACCCTTACCTGGCCATGGCTGCAGCACTGGCTTCAGGCCTGTACGGTATTAAAAACAAGCTTAAGCTAAATATTAAGCCAACAACAGGTAATGGTTACCAGGACAAAAGTAATGGTGTACTATGGCCAAATCTGCATACTGCCGCAATGGCCATGCAAAACTCCGATATTGCCAAAGAGCTCTTCGGCGAAGGCTTTGTTGATCACTTCACCCAAACCCGGCTGTGGGAATACCGCCAGTTTGCCAAAAGCGTAACCGACTGGGAGTTGAAAAGGTATTTTGAGATTATCTGAACCGGGGATAAAGGCCCATCTCTCCCATCGTCATTGCGAGGCACGAAGCAATCCCTAACTGTACAGAGCGAACTTGAATAGCTGCTCTGTTAATCGAAGATTGCTTCGTACCTCGCAATGACGCGTTATAACTAAAATCCCAGTTCAGAGAAATATAATATATTTACACCCTTAATTATAAACCGAATGCTGCCAATGGCGTAACTTTGCCGGCAGACACATACAAATGGACTATTCTTTTATTATCCGCAAGGCCTGGGAAGGGTATGACGCGTCAAAAACCATCCGCGATATTGAAGACATCAGCGCTATGGTTTCAACCAATCACGTGTACCGTATTACGTTTGATGACGATGATATTATCATAGCCAAACTCTCTTACTTTGGCAAGTTCGAACATTTTAAGGAGGACCACCGCATTATTCAAACGCTGGCAATTAACCTGCTGTACCCGTTTGAGAATTTCCTGGCCCGTTCTTTACAAAAAAATAACCGAGTTTACATCTACCACCATAAACATGGCAAAACCGATGCCTGGGTGGTTTTCTATAACCCTACACGTATTTTACAGCGCCTGCCGCGCCGGTTAGAAGAAAACCATATTAAAAAGCTTGGCCAGCAGGTTGGCAAATTTCATAAAGCCTGCTCCAGGGTTAAAAATGTGTTGCCTAAATCGTCAAAGACTTTACGTACCGATATCTGGGCGTTGCAGCAACAAATCGAGAGCAACCCAAAACAATTTGGTACCGGTATGCAGGCCGACTTTTTAAAATACCACTGCGAAACCTTTTTGAAAAACCGCTCCAAATACAATATGAGCTCGTTCGAGATCATTCCTGTATTTATCGACTGGAATATCGGCAACTTTTCGGTAACACCTGATCTTGAGCTTTACTCGCGCTGGGATTATGATTGGTTCAGGATGAGTTACCGTTTGCTCGATTTTTATTTTTTTAGTCGCGTAGTTTCTGATATCGGCGACCGTACCGTTTTCAGCTACGTGATCAACACCATGATGGAGGACCGATTCATCATTTTTTTAAAAGAATACCATAAAGTTAACCCGCTTACTGCCGATGAGATCCGCTTTTTAAAAGAAGCTTATCGTTTTTTTATCCTGAATTACGTAATTAAAGATGGCAAGCACTTTTTTAACGAACAATATGCCAAAAAACTACAGGCTGAAGCTTTTGACATCTATTTACCATCGGTAGACAGGGATTTTGATGCCGAAAAGATCATTGAGGCCTTAAAATTAAAATAGGTTAGCTATCTTTCGGGCTGATTTTATAAAAAGCCCTAAAACAGATAAGCATGACCAGGATAGACAACTTTAAATCCATTATTGATAAATACGAAGTTGTTTTTTTTGATGCTTTTGGGGTTCTGAAAAACTATGGCGGCCTGCTTCCGGGTATTGAGCGCACCTTTTCTTACCTGGCAGAACAAGGTAAGGAGTATTACATTGTAACCAACGATGCTTCACGAAGCCCGGTGCAATTAGCGGAATCCTATACCACTAAAGGATTGACCGCCATAACACCCGACAGGATCATATCATCGGGCATGCTTACCAAAGAATATCTTGACCTGAAGGTGAACGACGGTATCGTAGCTTATTTAGGTACGCCCGATTCTGCCCATTACATTGACAGCTCGGGGCTGCATACATTGCCTATCAGCGAAGTAAACGAAAGCAATATTGACAGGGTTAACGCGCTGGTTTTTTTGGATGACGAAGGTTTTGACTGGGGCCGTGATCTGAACAAATCAGTTAACCTCATGCGTAAGCGCACCATTCCGGCCATTGTAGCCAATACCGATCATGCCTATCCCCTAACCAAGCATGACGTATCTATAGCCATAGGCGGCTTAGCCAGTATGATAGAAAAAATTGTGGGTAAAGAGTTTATTCGTTTTGGTAAGCCTGATTCGCAGATGTTCATGTTTGCCTACGATCTGCTCCGCGAGCGCAGGCCGATCAGTAAAAGAGATATTGTAATGGTAGGTGATACCCTGCAAACAGACATTCTGGGCGGTAATAAATTTGGTTTGGATACCGTACTGGTGCTATCCGGTAATACCCAGGCCAAAGACGCCGAAAACCGCATCACCGCCACCGGCATTGTGCCAACTTATATCTGCGATTCGGCAGTGGTGGAGGCCGGTGGATTGGGATTTTAAGCGTCCAAAGCATGTCATTGTTAATGACATGCTACACCCCTCCTTTCTACAAATCCTCTCAATCTTTCTACCGTAACTATTTATTTTGAAAAATTTATTTTAAATGTATGATTTACATTTATTTTTACCAACTTTGAAATCGCTAAGGTATAACTGTCTACCTTACATGTATAAGCCAATTATTACCTGATTTTAAACTAATGGACACAAATTTTGATCTTAAAGAGCATCCTCACAGTAGGTTAAACATTTTAACAGGCGACTGGATCCTGGTATCACCGCATCGTACAAAACGCCCGTGGCAAGGCAAAGTTGAGGCTACACAAGCCGACGACCGCCCGCAGTATGATCCGGCCTGTTACCTGTGCCCCACAAACAAAAGGGCCGATGGC
Source organism: Mucilaginibacter sp. R-33 (assembly GCF_049949235.1). Classification (NCBI taxonomy): domain Bacteria; kingdom Pseudomonadati; phylum Bacteroidota; class Sphingobacteriia; order Sphingobacteriales; family Sphingobacteriaceae; genus Mucilaginibacter; species Mucilaginibacter sp. R-33. The sequence goes on along the minus strand of NZ_CP188089.1, from coordinate 871,077 downwards.
AGCGAAAACCCCGATTATAAAGGAAGCTTTGTGTTTACCAATGACTATTCATCGCTGTTGCTGAATACGCCCGATGGCGGTTTAAATGAAGATGAACTGTTGGTAGCTAACAGCCAAAAAGGTATTTGCCGGGTAATCAGTTTTTCGCCGAGGCATGACCTCACCTTGCCCCAGATGACCACCAAAGAGATCAGCAAAGTGGTTGACGTATGGCAGTCGGAATTTGAGGACCTGGCTTCTTATCCATGGATCAAGCACATCCAGATCTTTGAAAATAAAGGCGATATCATGGGTTGCAGCAACCCACATCCGCATGGACAAATCTGGGCTCAAAATAGCCTGCCGGTTGAAGTAGCTAAAGAAACCCAGCAGCAAAAGCTGCATTTTGAGCAAAAAGGAACAAGCCTTTTAGCCGATTACCTTGCATTGGAACTTAAAAAGCAGGACCGCATAGTTTTTGAAAATGAACATTTTGTTGTGCTTGTGCCATTTTGGGCAGTTTGGCCGTACGAAACTATGATTGTAAGCAAAAGACATGTAACCAGCATTTTATACTTTACCGAGCAGGAAAAACATGCCCTTTCCGATGCTATCAGGAGGCTTACCATCAGGTATGATAACATGTTTGAAACATCGTTCCCTTATTCGGCAGGCATGCACCAATCACCGGTTAATTCGGGCGATCATCCCTACTGGCACTGGCATATGCATTTTTACCCGCCACTGTTACGTTCGGCCACGGTTAAAAAGTTCATGGTAGGTTATGAGATGCTGGCCAATCCGCAACGCGATATCACAGCAGAGTTTGCCGCTGAAAAATTGCGTGGCTTAAGTGAGATCCATTATAAAACGAGGGAATAATGAAAAAACGCTATTTTTAAACCAAACTATAACCAACCTATTTATGAGAAACTTAATTAAAGGTATTTCTTTAACAATTTTACCTGCTTGTAGCCTATATTTGGCTGCCTGTAATCAAAATTCAACCTCACAGAAAAACACTACTATGGCGGATAGCACCCAAACCACTGCATCAGCATTCGAAAAAACAATCGATGGTAAACAAACCCATTTATTTACCCTTAAAAACAAAAACGGCGTTATTGCCACCATCACCAATTATGGCGGCCGTGTGGTAAGCCTGTTAGTGCCCGACAAAAACGGCAAGTTAACCGATGTTGTTTTAGGTTTTGATGATGTGGAAGGTTTTGAAAAATCAACCGAACGTTATTACGGCGCCACCATTGGCCGTTACGGCAACCGTATTGCCAAAGGCCATTTTAAAATAGATGGTAAAGATTATCAATCATCAATTAACAATACACCCAATATGCTGCACGGCGGCAAACATGGTTTCCAGGAAGTGGTGTGGGATGGTAAAATGATCGATTCGTCTACCGTAGAGCTTACCTATCTTTCAAAAGATATGGAAGAAGGTTTCCCCGGTAACCTTAATGTTAAAGTAATTTACAGCCTTACCGACGATAACTCATTTAAATGCCAGTACGAAGCGACTACCGATAAAAAAACGGTTGTTAACCTTACCAACCACGCGTTCTTTAACCTCAACGGCGAAGGCAGCGGTACAATCCTCAATCATTTGGTACAGATAGATGCCGATAATTATTTACCGGTTGATGCAGGCTTGATCCCTACCGGAAAAATTGAAAAAGTTGCAGGCACTCCGTTTGACTTCACCAAGCCGGAAACCATTGGCAAACGCATTAACGAAGACAATGTGCAGTTAAAAGACGGCAAAGGTTACGATCACAACTTTGTGCTGAACAAACATGACATGAGCACTCCGATAGCAACTGTAGTTGGTGATAAGAGCGGCATTAAAATGGAAGTATTTACCGAAGAGCCGGGCCTACAATTTTACAGCGGTAACTTTATGCAGGCTAAAAACGCGATGAAACGCGGTATTAAAGATGAGTACCGTACTTCGTTTGCTATGGAAACCCAGCATTTTCCTGATTCACCAAATCAGCCGCAATTCCCTTCTACGGAATTGAAACCCGGCGATACCTATAAAACGCAATCGCTTTATAAGTTTTCGGTAGTGAAATAATTGAACGCCTTTTTTATACAAAAGTCCTGCCCAACGGCGGGGCTTTTTGCTTTATATTAGTTCCTGATATAACCATAGATATACAAAATGAGCGCCTGGCGAAAAAGGGCAATTGAATGCCTCCCTGCTTTAAAGAGAGAATTTGAAGACCCCGAAACGTCTATTTACGGCGTTTTTATGGAATTATTACATGCAACTGTTGCTGCACATCGCGATAATGACACCATGCAGCTCAAAAAGAACTATGATTTTGCCGAATGGTGTTTCAGGCAAAAATCTGAAGACCTGTGGAATGCCGCCTGCGTATCGTTTTATGAACATCTGGGTGATAAGGCCGAAACACTTCAGGCCATACATTTATGGGTTAAACAAGATATCTATATCGAGATACGATCACTCTTGAAGCAGGGAGTTGGCGAGGCTACTTTAAAAATAATAGACGGCTTATATGGGTTGAGTAATGCCAGGTTTAAAGGGTGATCTCAATGGCTTCGATGTTTACTGTTTGTTAAGCAGATTTAAAACAAACCTAAACTTTTTGAGGTTAACAGGTTAATTAATAACAATCTTTTTACCTATCTATAAAAACATCATGAGTGATCAATCAACCCAGCCTGAAGAAAAGGGATTTTTCGAGAAGGTTAAAGAAACAATTGAAAGCCTTTGGGAAGGCACAAAAGATACAGCCGAAGACGTAAAAGAAGCAGCCGAAGAAAAAATAGAGGATATCAAGGAAAAAGTAACCGCTAAAAAAGCCACGGCTACCAAAAAAGCTGCGCCAACTAAAACCACAGCAGCTAAAAAAGCTGACGCGGTAACCACCAAAGCAAAAAAAGCAGTTTCTGAAGTAAAAGCCAAAGCCGAAACTAAGGCTAAAGCCATTACCGCCAAAGCAAAAGATGAAGCAGCAACCGCTAAACAAGCTGCGGCTGAAGTAAAAGCAAAGGCAGCAACTAAAGCAAAAGCTATTACCACAAAAGCCAAAACTGAAGCCACGGAAGCTAAGAAAGCCGTAGCATCGAAAACTGCTAAAGCAGCTACCAGCGTTAAAAAGAAAGCGGCAGCTACAGCTAAGTAAGATTGCTAATTTTCAGACCTGCGAAGTTTTAGAAACTTCGCAGGTCTTCCTCTCCTCTTTCCGAATTTACCTCATCAATCAACATCCAGCCGAAAATTAAATGGTAAAAGCTATTGACAGTAATTTAATTAATCGTAATATTGCAATATAATTTATGGGGATCACTAAAACAGAAATATTTACCGACGAGCAGAACAAACTGGCTGTGCAGCTTAAAGCTATAGCTCATCCGGCCCGTATTGCCATCCTGCAGCTTATTATTGAAGCTAAGGCTTGTATTTGCGGCGATATGTCATCCGAATTGGGGCTTGCCCAGCCCACCGTATCCCAGCATCTTAAAGAATTAAAGAATGCCGGCCTTATACAGGGTACCATTGAAGGTGTAAGCGTTTGCTACTGCATTGAGCCCGAAGCCTGGAAAAACCTGAATGATGAGTTAAATAAACTATTCTCATCGTACAAAGACTTCAATAGTTGCTGTTAAAATTTTTTGATTACATCAATCGTAATATTGCAATACATAAATGAAAACAAACGAGGAATTAAAAGAATTGGTAAAGCTGAAATACAGCGAAATTGCCTTACAGGATAAGGATACCAATCAATCATCATGCTGCGGAGCTGGCGGATGTTCAACCGAGGTTTACAATATCATGAGCGAAGATTATACCAAACTGCAAGGTTACAATGCCGATGCCGACCTTGGTTTAGGCTGCGGTTTGCCCACGCAATTCGCCCAAATTAAAAAAGGAGATACGGTAATTGACCTCGGCAGTGGTGCAGGCAATGATTGCTTTATCGCCCGTTCCGAAACCGGCGAGACCGGCAAAGTAATAGGGATTGATTTTACAGAAGCTATGATTAGCAAGGCCCGCGAAAACGCCGACAAACTTGGCTTTAATAATGTGGAGTTTCGTTTGGGAGATATCGAGCATATGCCGGTAACTGCCAACGCGGCCGATGTAATTGTAAGCAACTGTGTATTAAACCTGGTGCCTGATAAAAACGCTGTCATTAAAGACATTTACCGCGTATTGAAACCCGGCGGCCACTTTAGCATTTCGGATATTGTATTGACAGGCAGCCTGCCCGAAAAGATCAGGACAGCCGCCGAAATGTATGCTGGCTGCGTATCAGGGGCCATTCAAAAAGAGGAATACCTTGATCTCATCAGCAAAAATGGGTTTGCCAATATCATCGTGCAAAAAGAAAAAGCCATTATTATTCCTGACGACATTCTAAGCAATTACCTATCGGCAGATGAAATTAACGAATTTAAAAACGGCAACGGCGCCATTGTAAGCGTCACCGTGTATGCCGAAAAACCCGAAACAAAAGTATGCTGCGAACCAGGCTGCTGCCAATAAAACAATTATGAAAAATATATTAGTACTGTGCACAGGCAATAGTTGCCGCAGTCAGATAGCCGAGGGATATTTAAAGCATTTTGCGGGCAGTAAAGCAAACGTATACAGTGCGGGCATTGAAACACATGGCGTAAACCCCAAAGCCATTAAAACCATGGCCGAGGATGATATTGATATTTCCAACCATACCTCAAACCATGTGGATGAATACACCAACATTGCTTTTGATTATTTAATAACCGTTTGCGATAATGCTAACGAAGCCTGCCCTTACTTTCCGGGGAATGTGAAACGTTTTCATTATAACTTCCCGGATCCGGCCAAAGCCCGCGGCACCGAAGATGAGGTGATGGGCGAATTCAGAAAAGTGCGTGAACAGATCAAAGCGTACACCCAACAATTTGTGGAACAGCATTTAACCGAAGCGCAATAATATGTCTGCCGATAATTGCACTCCGGTGGTTGAACGAAAACGGCTCGGCTTTATTGATCGCTATCTCACCATCTGGATTTTCCTGGCTATGGCTATAGGGGTTGGAACGGGGTACTTTATACCCTCATCGTCCGATTTTATCAATTCGTTTTCGAGCGGGACTACTAATATTCCGTTGGCGATCGGCCTCATATTAATGATGTACCCGCCGCTTGCCAAAGTAAAATATGAACAGATGGGCAGGGTATTTAAAGATGTAAAGATATTAAGTGCCTCGCTTGTTTTAAACTGGATAATAGGCCCTGTACTAATGTTCGTTTTAGCTGTCGTTTTCCTGCACGGTTACCCCGAATATATGACAGGGCTGATATTAATTGGGCTTGCCCGTTGTATTGCCATGGTTGTAGTATGGAATGAACTTGCCGATGGCAGCCGCGAATATGCCGCCGGTTTGATAGCCCTGAACAGTATTTTCCAGGTACTTTTATATAGCGTATATGCTTACATTTTTATAACCGTATTGCCGCCGGTGCTTGGCTTTAAAAGTCTCCAGGTACATATTACCATGCTCCAGATTGCCCAAAGCGTGGGTATCTATCTCGGTATTCCTTTTGCCGCCGGTATTATTAGTCGTTATACGTTGATCAAACTAAAGGGCGAGGATTGGTTTCAGCAAAAATTTGTTCCTTTTATTTCGCCCATAACGCTTATCGCGCTGTTGTTTACCATTATACTCATGTTTAGCCTCAAGGGCAGGCTTATAGTGCAAATCCCTATGGATGCGGTTCACATTGCTATACCGCTGGTATTTTACTTTGCAATTATGTTCCTGCTTAGTTTCTTCATCGGCAAATATTTTGGCGCCGATTACTCAAAAAGTACCTCCATTGCATTTACAGCTACAGGCAATAATTTTGAGCTGGCTATCGCGGTATCTATTGGTGTATTTGGTATTAACTCGGGGCAAGCCTTTGCCGGGGTGATCGGTCCGCTGGTTGAGGTGCCCGCACTGATAGCGCTGGTTAACGCTGCGTTTTGGCTTCGCCGAAAATACTATCGTAATGAAGTTATAGCCAAAGCAGATTAACAATAATGCCACAAAAAAAAGCGATTGGACAATCCAATCGCTTTTTTAATATCATAACTCCCTTCGGGGCCGAGGGAGCTTAAGCCTCAAACTTATAACCCACACCCTTCACAGTAGCAACGCAGTCGTCGCCCAGTTTTTCGCGCAGTTTACGGATGTGTACGTCGATGGTACGGTTGGTAACCACTACCGAATCTTCCCAAATGTTTTTAAGGATCACCTCGCGGGTGTAAACTTTGCCGGGTTTTGAAGCCAGCAGGTACAACAGCTCAAATTCTTTTTTGGCCAATACAACTTTAACACCGTTTTTATAAACCAGGTAAGCTTCGCGATCAATAACCAGGTCGCCTATTTCCAGTTTATTATCAATTACATCTTCGGCAGGAGCATTACGACGGAGTATGGCGTTTATGCGGCTAACCAGCGCGCGTGGTTTGATAGGTTTTGCAATGTAATCATCGGCACCTACGTTAAAGCCGGCAATTTCCGAATACTCCTCGCTGCGGGCTGTTAAAAACACCATAAAGGTATTTTTAAACTCGGGCATGGTGCGCATAATGCGGCATGCCTCTATCCCATCCATTTTAGGCATCATGATGTCAAGTACAATCAAATCAGGCAGGGCCTTTTTTGCCTCGGCAACAGCTTCCTGGCCGTTACGTGCTAAAAACACCTGGTAACCTTCCTTTTTGAGGTTATACTCAATCAGTTCTAAAATATCCGGTTCATCATCAACAATAAGTATTTTCTGTTTTGCGGTGCTGCTCATGTTGCGTTAAATTTTTTGTATAAAAGTATACGCTTTACAACAGCTAATGGTTAAGCTAATATTAACAAATTGTTAAACGTTACCTTATATTAACCCTAAGTTGAGGCTATTTAAATGTTTTATTTAAAAAAGCTTCAAGATCGGCGCCTGTAATATTCTTGGCAACAATATTTCCCTGCGGATCGATGATGAAATTTGAAGGAATAGCTTCAATATGGTAAAGCCTTTCTGTAGGGCCTTCAAAGCCGTTTAAATCCGAGCCATGCGCCCAGGCAAGCTTATCATCGCTGATAGCTTTTTGCCATGGTGCTTTGTCCTTATCAAGCGATACTCCTAATATATTAAAGCCTTTATCTTTAAATGCATTGTACTGTTTAACCACATTTGGATTTTCCTGGCGGCAAGGCTGGCACCATGAAGCCCAAAAATCAATCATTACATACTTGCCTTTGTAATCAGACAAATTAATTGGCTTGCCATCAATACCGTTAACGGTAAACTCGGGCGCTTTATGACCAAGGGATATCGGCTTAGCCTTATCCATCTGCGCGATAAACTTTTGTACCGTAGGGTTATCTTTAAAATCGCCCCTGATTTCATCAGCAAATTTAATAAGCTGGGCTTCGTATTTGGTAGGATCGAGCGTGGTAGCTGCATAAAAGCCCGCAAGCGATTTTTTATTATCGTTCACAAATTTTAAAACCGCTTCGCCGCTTTCATTCACATTCTTTAAAAATATAGGCATATATATTTTCAGCAGCGAATCGTTCCGCTCACCGCGAGATTTTTCCTGATATTCGGCAAAAAGCTTAGCATTTTTATCGCCGTAAAGATTACTGATACGGTTAAACTCCTTTATCTTATCCGAATCATTAGAACCTTTGATAGTATACTCGTGGTTTTTATTGTTATTGTCTGTTTCAAACTCAATATCGTCGCCATTTTTAGCAATGAAATCGTACAGGTTTTCGCCCTGCATTTCGCCACCCTGCGGACCAGTATTGCCTACCCTAAGTTTAAACAGGTTTGGATAAAGCGCCACATGCTTAAACTCAAACTTACCGCCCTCGCCTAACGAAGTAGAATCAACAACCTTTAAGCCCGAGCTATCGGCCTCAATCAAATAAACAGCTTTAAGGTTACCCGGATTTTTGATAGTTCCCGAAACACTAAATTGTGATTCGTTTTTACAAGAGTACATGCCCGCGCTAAGCAATAACAACGCGCCGGCAGCCAGATTTTTAACTTTCATTTACTTAGCTTCTAATTCCTTTATCAATAGCTGGTTAGTTTTCTGCGGGTCGATCTTCCCTTTTGAGCTTTTCATGATCTCGCCCATAAACAGGCCCAAAACGCCCTTTTTCCCCTTTTGGTATTCCTTAACCTTATCAGGATATTTGGCGATGGCATCCTTTATAAAACGGGTTACATCATCACCATCGGCACTGATTAGCAGGTTAAGTTCCTTAGCCAGATCATCCGGTTTTTTGCCGGGTTCTTTGATCATGGCAGGAAATAATTTGTGCGAAGCTACAGAATTATTTATCACCCCGGTGTCAATTAGTTTGATGAGGGCGGCAAGGTTTTGCGGCGTAACAGCAAAGTTACCAATGGTTTGGTTATGATCATTCAGGTATGAGCGTACAGCACCCATCAGCCAGTTAGCAGCAGCTTTATAATGATCAGTATGTTTTATCAGCGATTCAAAATAAAAGGCGGTGTCCCTATCGGCAGTGATAACCGAGGCGTCATAAGCGGTTAAGCCCAATTGCTCCGTATACTTATGATACAACTGACCGGGTAGTGCCGGTAAGCTTTTACGGACGCTTTCCACATACTCATTGGTAAGCTTCAAGGGCGGCAGGTCCGGTTCGGGGAAATATCGGTAATCATTGGCCATTTCTTTTGAACGGAGCACTGAAGTTTCGCCTGTATCAGCGTTAAAGTTCAGCGTATTTTGATCGATGTGGCCGCCGGCTTCAATAATGTTTACCTGGCGAGCAAACTCATGCTCAATAGCACGCTGCACGTTACGGATGGAGTTAAGGTTTTTTACCTCGCAACGGTTACCATAGGCAGTTGCACCTTTAAGCCGTACCGAAATATTAGCGTCGCAGCGCATGCTGCCCTCTTCCATGTTACCATCGCAAATATCAAGATAGCGGAGAATTTTACGCATTTCGGTCAGGAACTGACCAGCCTCTTCGGCGCTGCGCATATCCGGTTCAGATACGATCTCTACCAGCGGTACACCAGCGCGGTTCAGGTCGATCAGTGAATCGGCGTGGTGCTGATCGTGCATACTTTTCCCGGCATCCTCTTCCATATGAATGTGGTGCAGGGCTATGTTCTTTTCAGTGCCATCGGCCAGTTTCACGGGCACATAACCGTTAAGGCAAACAGGCGCCTGGTCCTGACTAATTTGGTAGCCTTTGGGCAGATCGGCATAAAAATAATTTTTACGGGCGAAGCTGTTATTCAGGTTGATAGTGCAATTACAGGCCAGGCCCATTTTAACGGCATATTCAACCGCTTTTTTATTAATAAAGGGCAAAGTGCCTGGATGCCCCAGCGATACCGCGCTAACATGGCGGTTAGGTTCGGCACCAAAGGCAGCCGAATCTGCCGAGAATATCTTACTTGATGTAGATAACTGCGCGTGTACTTCGAGGCCTATCACCAACTCGTACTTTTCAGCTACCCCGTCTGCGAGAACTGTCATAAAAATAAAAATTCAGCTATGATTTTACTGATGTATAAAAGTCAAATATATAAAGATTAATACAGTAACAACACCATTTTGCTTTTAAAACAACGGTAAAAGTGCAATTATATAGTTGTAAGGTAGGGGTTATAGAGATTATAGCAGATGATTGGAGATCAGTTGATGGGAATATTCAATTCAAAACATGCCTGTCATCAGCATGATTAAACTTTCTGTATTCTCCGCTGTCTATTTATTTGTCAGGCACAGAAATTGAATAAGTGTTCATATTTAGACAGGCACCATGAAAAAATTAATTTTAGGAATGCTTGCAGGATGTTTTTTACTTGCAGCTTCGGTTACCAGGACAAATGCACAGGTAAGTGTAAATTTAAATGTTGGCTTATGGAACCCGCCCGCCGAATATGCGGGTATTAATTATTACTACTTACCCGATGTAGAAAGCTACTATTATGTCCCTACTCATCAATATGTTTATTTGGATGGCGGAAACTGGGTTTGGAGGCGATCATTGCCGCCACGCTATGCCAGCTACAACATTGCAACAGGTTACAAAGTGGCCGTAAACCGTCCAAGAGCGTATACCTATTTTACACACGACCGTGACACCTATGCCCGCTACCGCGGTACAAAGAATGTTATAGTGCGAGATAACTATCGCACCAGGGTAGTGAACCGCACACATGTGGTTAACCGTACCAAGGTAGTAAACCGTTACCAAAAGCCGCATAAAACCGTAGTAAAACGTACCCGCGTAGTTGAACACCGTGGACAAAAAAATGGTCACCGCCATTAATTGTCCAACAGGCTTTCCCCTAAAAAGTATATAAATAAAAACGACCGCTTCAGTGGAGGTGGTCGTTTTTTTATTTTATTAAACTCGTCATTGCGAGGAACGAAGCAATCCCCAACGTTACAGAGATACTTGCTTAGCCGCTCAACTCATTAGGGATTGCTTCGTACCTTATAATGACGTGATTGTAAGTTATTAAAGTGTATTTTTTCGATCAGTTTTATAACGTGGGCGTTGCCTGCGGCCCGGGCTTTCCGTTACAAGTCCTCGCTTTTCCTGCCCACAATCCTAACGCTCGCTGTGGGCTTTACACTGCAATCCCTAACGCGGCCCCCGCGCACCATCGCTAAAATATGTTTCACATGTCATCACGGCTTTTTTCAGGGCTTCCCTGATGGTTACTCGCAATGACGTGATGGAGGGGTTATTTACCCCGCAAAGCTCCTCGCCTTCACCAATACATTATCCAATCCGCTTACATCACTGCCACCAGCTGTAGCGAAAAACGGCTGACCGCCGCCACCGCCTTTAACTTCTTTAGCCAGCTCTTTAACGATGTTACCGGCATGCAGGCCTTTTTCCTTTACCAGGTTTTCGGCAATCATTACGGTAATGCTTGGTTTGCCATCGAAATCAGCAACCAGCACCAGGAACAGGTTTGATACGATATCTTTAAGCTGGTAAGCCAGGTTTTTAACCGCGTCGGCATTAGGCAGGTCTACTTTTTGGGCGATGAAATTGATATCACCAATAGCTTCGGCTTTTTGGGCCAGCTCTGTTTTTAAGCCTGATGATTTCTCAAGGATCGATTTTTCGATCTCCTTTTTCAGTTTAGCGTTTTCGTCCAGTAAGCTTTCAATGCTTTTTGAAAGGTCTTTAGGATTCTTAAGCAATTCTTTTAACTGGTTAACCAAAGCGTTTTGGGTAACGATATATTTTTCGGCAGCAACACCGGTAATAGCTTCAATACGGCGAACACCAGCAGCTACAGCACTTTCGGCGATAATTTTAAAGAAACCGATTTGCCCGGTAGCTTTCACGTGCGTGCCGCCACAAAGCTCCTTGCTGAAGTTGTCATCAAAAGTAATTACGCGTACGTATTCACCATATTTTTCACCAAACAGGGCGGTTACACCACTGCTGATGGCTTCGGCATAGAGTACACTGCGCTCTTCTTTCAGCGGGATATTTTCACGTACCTTTTGGTTTACGATAGCTTCTATCTGCGCCAGCTCCTCATCAGTAACTTTAGCGAAGTGTGAAAAATCAAACCTCAGGTAATCGGCATTCACCAATGATCCTTTTTGGTTTACATGGCTTCCCAAAACCTGTTTCATGGCAGCATGCAGCAAGTGCGTAGCCGAGTGATTACTATTGGTTTGGCTGCGTAGAGCAGGATCAACAATAGCAGTTAAGGCATCGTCAATATCCTGCGGCAATTTATCGGTAAAATGAACTATCAGTCCGTTCTCCTTTTTCGTATCTGTAACCAGGATGATCTCCCCATCAGGGAAAACCAGTTCGCCCTTATCCCCTACCTGCCCACCGCTTTCAGCATAGAAAGGTGTTTTATCCAGCACCAACTGGTATTGTTCCTTGCCCTTAGCGGTTACCTTACGATATTTTACGATATGGGCAATGGTTTCGGTTTCGTCATAACCGGTAAACTCAACCGATTCATCATCTTTTAAAACGATCCAGTCGCCGGTATCAATAGCGGTAGCAGCGCGGGAGCGGTTTTTTTGTTCTTGGAGAGCTTGATTAAAGCCATCAATGTCTACCGTCCAACCTATTTCCCTTGCAAGCAACTCAGTTAAGTCAATAGGGAAGCCATAAGTATCTGATAACTCAAATGCAAATTCTCCCTTCAATTCATGGCGTAAAGTTTGAAAGACATCTGCCTCTGCGTACAACATGGCACTATTTGAAGTACTCGAGTAAGTTGTAAATTCTTCAAATTTCTTTATTCCGGCTGCCAATGTTCTTAAGAAAGAAACTTCCTCTTCCAAAACCACCTTCTGTACAAAATCTTTCTGTTCAAAAAGATTAGTAAATACACCTTTAAACTGATCTGCCAATAACGGGACCAATTGGTTCAGGAAAGGCTCTTTAAACTCCAAATACTGATATGAATAGCGCACAGCCCTACGCAAGATCCTTCTGATCACATAACCGGCTTTGTTATTAGATGGCAACTGCCCATCAGCAATAGCAAAGCTTATGGCGCGGATATGATCAGCCAGTACGCGCATAGCCACAGCGTCATTCCAATCGGTATCACCTGGTTTAGCGGCGCTGTTATATTTCTTCCCAGATTTTTCGGCGATGAACTGGATCATCGGCTGGAAAACATCGGTATCATAGTTGGATGTTTTACCCTGTAACACGCGTACCAAACGCTCAAAGCCCATCCCGGTATCCACGTGTTTGTTAGGCAACGGTTGCAATACACCACCTTTAAGGCGGTTAAATTGCATAAATACATCATTCCAAATCTCGATAACCTGGTCGTGATCGGCATTAACTAAGATGGCGCCGCTTACTTCGGCACGCTCGTTATCCGGGCGGCTGTCAAAATGGATCTCCGAACATGGACCGCATGGGCCTGTTTCGCCCATTTCCCAAAAGTTATCTTTTTTATTGCCACGGAGGATGTGATCTTCAGCTACATACTGCTTCCACAGTTCGTAGGTTTCGGTATCGGCTTCAAGACCTTCCTTTTCGTCGCCTTCAAAATAGGTAACGTACAGGCGGTCTTTAGGCAGCTTGTAAACTTCGGTAAGCAGTTCCCAGCTCCAGGCTATGGCTTCTTTTTTAAAGTAGTCGCCAAAGCTCCAGTTGCCCAGCATTTCAAACATGGTGTGGTGATAGGTATCGATACCTACCTCTTCTAAATCGTTGTGCTTGCCGGATACGCGTAAACAACGCTGCGTATCTGCCACGCGCGGGGCTTTCGGGGCTGCCTCGCCTAAAAATATATCTTTAAACTGGTTCATCCCCGCGTTGGTGAACATCAGGGTTGGATCGTTTTTAATTACAATTGGCGCCGAAGGAACGATGGTGTGTCCCTTTGAAACAAAAAAACCAAGAAAAGCCTGTCGTATTTCGGTAGCAGTCATAGGGAGCAAAGGTAAATAATAGTCGGGAAGTCAGAAAGTCCGGAAGTCGGAAAGTAAAAGGAATTACTCCGAAAGCCCCTGAGGGACTTTCAATTTGAGCTTTATTTATTAATTACATCATATTAACCCTCATTCGTCGATATATATTAATACAATTTACCTTATTTGCTTTAAATTTGTTTATGGAAACTTTAAGAGTTGATATTCAAAACGAACAGGAGAAGCGAGTACTCCTGGCTTTTCTTGACAGTTTGGATTATAATTATCGCATAGATAATGAAAACGACGCTGTGCTTGAACAACAGGCTAAAGACCTGGCCAGCCGCAAAGCTGATTTCCTGGCAGGCAAAGCGTCTTCCCTGCCCTGGAGCGAAACCAAATAGCCATACGATACAGATTTAGCGGACATTAAAAATAATTACTGATGCAATTATAGAGCGGGTTGAAAAAAGTCCGAATGTAGTATCCGGACTTTTTTAAACAGTCATTAACTTTTTTTCTCAAACAGTATTTTCTGCGCATTGAATCCCGCTGAAGCGTCAATCACCTCGCTAAGGAGCGGCCAGTTTTCTGCTTTTTCAAAATTATTATTGTAAACACGTGTTATCACAATGGTTACAACATTACCGTTAAGGATTGCTTCTGACGAAAACGAACCGGTTTTATTAGTCTTTTTTGCTGCTATTTCCTCAAGGCCTTTGGCTGTATATCCCTGTGGTACAGCAATGTTTATGGTGTATTTAAAACTACGGGAGCATGGCATATACACGTCATAAGTGCGTTTTCGTTCTTTTTCCACCAGTTTGTAAAACGATCCTGCAAGTTTACCTGCGTCAATAATATAATTATTGCCCGCTTTTTTTACCAGATTATCCAATACAAATGATTCTGAGTACTGAAAAACTGGATTGCTGTTATCAAGAGCGGCGTTAATAATTTTACAATCTGTAACCTGGGTTGGCTCCTGCTCGTACTGGGCTTTTATTTCAGATGTAAATTTCTTTACTGATTTTGACTCATCATCCGAAAATGCGTAGCTGAAATCATCACGCAGTTTTTTTGTTTCAGGGTTTTCTGCCAGTCGTTTTTCCAGCCTTTCACTCTTAGATAATTCCATAAGGATGTTATCAATATCAACTACCGGCAGTAAACGTAACTGATCATCATGCCTCATCAACCCTGTTTGTTTAACCAACCTCTGTATCTTTATTTTTTGCATATTGGCCGGCAAAAGCGAAACCTTAATGTCTTCATTGATATTATTAACAGCGGCCTGCATTACCGGCAAAACCGCTGTACCTTCAGCAAACGAATATTTGGTTGAACTTTCCCGCTTAGGAGTAAGCACAATCACTTTTTCACCCTGAAAGCGTTGAGGTATCTCATTAAAGTGAGTTGCGGCGTCATCAAAAAACATATATAGCGGCTTGGTATCGTTTATGCGGATACAGGCGTCAAAATCACTATAATTAAAGATATTATCGAGTGTATTAGCATTACGCGAACAAACCAATAATACGTCATGATCAATTTTCAGATCATTTAAAGCCATGCTCATAACAACCGTATTAAACTTTGAGGACATACGACGATAATTGATTTCATCAACTTTGCCAACATCATCTTTACTATAACTACCAAAAACCATCCCCTTTCTGATATTGTAAAGCACCTTCATAGCGCTATCAAGCGGTACAGCTTTAATGTTCTTTTTACCGTCGAAATATTTTTTTAAACGATCAACAACATCGCTGAAGTAAGGAATGTTCCGCTCGGTAAAAGTTCCTTCAAAAATTGCTTTATTGGCCTGCAACCTATCAGCAGCACTTTCACCTGCTTTACCACCCGAAACAAACTTTACAAAGCCCATGGTGTGTGAACTGCTGATTTCGATATAAGGGAACTGACGAAACTTGGAAGTCCAAAATTCACTCGAATATTTTGCCTGATCTCTGACCTTCAAACTGTATATCTGGTCGCCGGCTGCGTTCGTACTTATATTAAACTGCGGGGCGCCATTTGCACAAATATGCTTTACATTATCTTTTTTTGAATATTGAAAATCATAGCTGCTGTATAAAACAGGATACTCGCCGGCCAATACAAAAACCATGTCGTTATCGGCAAAATTATCGGTACTTGCATTTTCGTTTACGTCAACAGTGCTCACGTAATAATCAAGTATATCACCAACCTGCAAATCGGATACGGCAAGTTTACTCACCTGATCGTTCTTTTCATTTTTGATCAGAACTTCTTCGCTTGTGTTTACCACAACTTCTTTGCCGCTTGGCTTAATGATCTTAGCCCCAATGTAGGTATCATGTGTCATGGAAAATTTAGCGCTCAAAATATGTACGCTTTCATCAAGACGTTTTTGGTAAGATATAGTTGAAAAATCTTCAAGTGCTGATTTATCGTTTATCTTAACCCGTTCGTGAAAAGTGGTAAGCTTGAGTGCCCGAGTTGTTGACGACGCCGTGATGATCATAAATTTAAATTTATTGGTCAGCGATCTTTGCATGCTGTATGATTTGGCAAAAACCACGGCGCTTTCATTACTTAAATTAACAGGCACCTTTGTGGTTGCAAATTCAGGCACGGTTGTCCCCCAAACCTCCTTCTGAATTTCGGCTGCTTTTTCCGCATAGGTTTGGTTATTGTTTTGCGCACCCGCGGTCGTGGCAAACAGAGGAAAGAAAAATAATAAACGTAATGTTTTTTTCATTGTGATACAGGTTTTATAACTAAATTTTCGTTGTAAGCTTTATTCAGGAGCTCAATATCCTGGTTCCATTGTACAAAATTTGCTTTTGTAAGCAGCGTGTTCTTTATGAGCAACGTTTTTTTATAAGTGATTTTTCCGGGCGAACTGATGTAAGTAATATGAAACTCATACCCAGGTCTGGATATGTCAACGCCGGGCGGTATGCTTGCGGCTTTATAACCTTGCGGCAGTGTGAGTTCGGTTTCGGTTGCAATCTGGTCTTTTCTTGAAAACCAATAATCATTTTTTTGCTCATCAATAGCTATGACAGCATCCGAAAGCTCTTTACGGTTATCCAGATCAATATAATACTCTTTACCAAAAGCAGATATTCCACTTTTACGATCAACAGCATACCCGACATTTAAATCTTTATCGGGGTTGCTTGTAGTACTTAAAACAAGGTTATTGATGGTATAATCGACATTACCTGCAGCGAGATAATGTTTCATAACATCTTCGACATTTTCATGCTTAATGCTATTTATTCCGGCTAATACCTCTTCTTTATCCTCTCCTTTCCAAACGTTGCTCACTTTACCGGCAAGACTCGCGCCATTTATATAGAGTTTGCTTATTTCGCTGCTTAAATTTTGCTGAGGTTGCGCGGATGGTATTTTACCGAGAACATACTTATCACCATCCTCCATTAAAACCTGTCTGCCTTGTATCCTTTCCGCATATTCATTAATACCTATATAGGTTTCAGTGGCATCAAGATAGTAGGTTTTGCCTTTATAAAGCAACCCGCAAATCATATGATTATCAACCGCCATTGAGGGTGTTTGATAATCATATGCAATATGTTTTGTACCCAGCCAGCAAAGCCGGGCATCAAAGCCTGCAGATACAAGCAGGGCTTTGGTCAGGTTGGCCATTCCTTTACAGTCACCATATTTTTTTCTCAGCACCTCGTCGGCTTTTTCAGGTTTAAAGCCTGCTACGCCATCTTCAAATGCTATATATCTGATGTTGTCCTGAACATAATAAAATATGGCTTTTATTTTATCTAAATCATTAGTTAACCCTGCAGTAAGCTCATTACTTTTAGTACGCAACAGCGCGGGGTCGCCGGCCACATCCTTTACTAACTCGTGATACCATGCATAAAGATCGGCAAGAGTATTGAAATAAGTAAATTGTTTACTCCCTACAATGGCCGATTTACACATGATGAGCAAATGCGGGTATATGTAGGTTGGGCCCGGACCATGCAATTCCTTTTTCATTGCCGGGATATTAGTAAACTTATATGTTATAATATCGGCATCATTGCTGCTGTTATAAATAGTGCTTTTTTTAATGTTAAAAGCATTAAAATTAAACTCCTTAATATCCACCTTCATCCAGTGCGGAATTTCAATACTAACTTCGCCTTGTTGGACCGGTAGGTTATCAGCAAAATAAATATTTGTAAAATAGCGGGGATCATTAACAGTTTCTTCAAAAGTAACATTGCCAATACTTCCTTTTTTTGCCAGATCGAGTGGAAAGTAACACAACCGTTCATCCGAATAAAAAATATCATTATTGCTGTAATAGGTATACTCAGGCTTAAAACCGCGGGGAGTGCGGCCGTCAACTTTGCAGGTTATATTATTAATAGAAATATTGTTGTTGTAAAATTCAGATACCGTGTAATTAACCTGGTAAGCACTACTGGTGTAGATATTATTAAGTTTTTGGTTGATCTCTACACGGTTGTCTTTGCTGTTCCAATTAAACCGAAACTCATTTTTCAGGGAGGTTATGGTTACAGCCGAATCAGCTTCGAGGGCACTTACCCGCATAGTACACAACACACATAGCGTGTATGTTATCAATAGTTTAATAGTCATAAAGTTATTAGGGCAATAAATATATTATTATTTTTTGATTTTATGGTGTCACTATAATTTGAAAGAAGGCAGCAATTGGCACAACCCAACCATTTTCAAACACATAATTGGAAATAAAGCAATTGTGTTGAAACCTTATGATAATTATATAGATCAGATTCAAAGAAAATTCCGAAACCTAATTCCCAATTCCGAAATCAAATAGATACATTTGTATTATGCCGTATAAAGAACGTGAAATAAGCAAGATGTACTACACCATGGGCGAGGTATCGGCCATGTTTGATGTAAATCAATCGCTTATACGTTTTTACGAAAAGGAGTTTGATGTACTGCAGCCCAAGAAAAACAAAAAGGGCAACAGGTATTTCACCCCCGAAGACATCGAAAACTTCAAGATCATCTTTCACCTCATCCGCGATAAAGGTTATACCCTAAACGGAGCTAAGGAACATCTTAAAAGCAACATGGGCGATACCAAGGACAACCAGCGCGTTATCGATTCGCTCGAAAACCTCAAAAAATTCCTGCTTGAGGTACGCGACCAGTTGTAATCTTCCGCATAAAAACTATCTTTATTTTTATAACCCTGTTGCGTTAACCTTAGCATGCTGTCACCTGCAATAACAATCCGTAACTAAAATATGATCGCTAACCACAAGGGCGAGATCCCGGTTGTTATTTTACTGATTCCTTTTTTATTGGGTATAAGCGTTGGGGTCAATTTAAGGTCTGTCGCTTATTTAATGCCCTTGGCTGTTGGGTTTGCCAGTCTGCTGATGTTATTTCTGCTGCTCAATTTTTATTACAGTCGCTTTAAAATTTACAAAAAACGATGGATTGGGGGAATCATCATTCACTTGTTATTATTTCTTGCTGGCTGGATAACTGTCATCAACAATAACGAACTTAATAATCCAGGTCATTTTTCAAAGCTGCCCGCGCAACGGTTGCTTGTACGCATTAATAATGAGCCACAAATAAAAAACGGGCTGATCCGCTTTACAGTCACTGTAATTGCAAACATTAATCAAAAACAGCCAACACCAACAACCGGTACATTGATGATCAGCATCAAAGACAGCGCTGCAACGCGATTGAACTACGGCGATGAACTGCTCATCCCCTGTAAGTATTCGCCTATCGATCCGCCTTTTAACCCTGCCGAGTTTAATTATAAAAAATACCTCGCCCATCAAAACATTTATTACCAGGAGTTTTTATACCCGGGGCAATACGGTTTGGTGCAATCACACGCCGGCAATATGTTCATAGCAAACGCGCTGGCGCTAAGGCGGCAAATGGTTGAAAAGTTAAAAAAACAAATGCATGATCCAAATGCTATAGCCGTAGCCTCCACCTTAATATTAGGCTATAAAGCTGATTTGAGCGAAGATGTATTGCAGGCCTATTCCAAAACAGGCACCATTCATGTGTTATCGGTTTCCGGCGCTCATGTGGCTATCATTTGGGCTTTGCTGACATTTATGCTTGGCTTCCTGAACAGGCTGAAACATGGTCGGTTGATCAAAGCGATTATTATCATTCCCATCATCTGGTATTATGCCATGCTTACCGGATTTTCGCCCGCGGTTTGCCGGGCAGCAGTAATGATCAGCACGGTTATCATTGGTAAAACTTATAGCCGGTATATCAATAATTTAAATATCCTGGCCATATCGGCGTTTATATTGCTGCTATATAATCCTTTGCTGATAACTGATGTAGGCTTTCAGTTGTCATATCTTGCCGTTACCGGACTTGTTGTTTTACAGCCGGTAGTTTATGCCTGGTTTATTTTTAATAACAAATGGATTGACAAACTGTGGGCCTTATGTTCGGTATCCATTGCCGCGCAGGTAATTACCTTCCCGCTGAGTGCTTTTTATTTTCACCAGTTCCCGGTTTATTTTCTGTTTAGCAATTTGTTAATTGTTATTCCAACGGCTGTTATTATGTACAGCGGGATTTTCTATCTCCTGTTGCCGTCAATCCCTTTTATATCAGCCCTTCTTGCATGGATCCTTGAGAAAACCATTATGTTTATGAACCTTGTAATGGCATGGGTTGAACATTTGCCGTTTGCAAGCATCAACAAAATATGGCTCACCACAACCGAATACCTGGTACTTTACGTCATTATTATTTGTGTGTTTTACCTTTTGTACGATAGAAAAACCTGGCTGTTGAAGGCAGGTATCGCGTTGATACTTTTGTTGGCTGTAAGCATCAGCGTAAAAATATACCGATCATACAACACCAATAGCATAGTCTTTTTAAACCTGCGTAAAAACACTGGCATTATATTTAAAAACGGCAATCATGCTATTGTACTAAGCAACCTGGCCGATACCGACAAAAACTATAATTATTCTATCCGGCCATATTTGGATAGTTGTAAAATAAGCGATGTTCGTTTATATCAACCTGACCAGGATATCCGGTTAGGCTTTTTACGAAAACAGGATAATTTTATCCAGTTCCGAAACCAGTCTATAACTATCATAAACAAAGATTATACGGATATCATGTCCCCTGAAAAACGAAAAACTGATTTCCTGTACATTACCGGCAGCCCGAAAATTCTGCTTGCTATTATTAACAAAAACTACGAATATCATACCGTAATTATTGATGCCACAAACACCCCTAAAACCGTGCAGCTTATTGTGGACCAAGCCCACCTGCTACATGCTAATTATGTGGTATTAAAACGTAACAAATCGTTCGTGACAGCATCTAATTGAAAAACATATTAAACTACTTATCTAAAAATTTGTCTTTTAATTATTAAAAATTAATTTGGCATTAAATCAAACTCAAAACATGAACATTAAAATTTTCAATGTTGCCTTAGGCCTTGCCCTTACCGCAACAGCAATCAGCGCAAACGCTCAAAAAGCTTACAAAGAGGGCGTGGTAACTATTTCAACAGCTATGCAGGGGCAACAAGTTGAAGCTAAAAGTTATTTCCGTGCCGATTCTGCAGCTATGCAATTTACTACCGGTCCGGCTACTATTAAAATATTAACCGATGCCGATGGTAAATCGTTAGTTGTAATGGTTGATGTACCTGTTGCATCTATCAAAAAAGCAGCAGTAGCAACTCCTGATGAGGTTGACCAGGCTATGGCTTCATTACCAACTCTTACTTTTGCCCCAGGTAGCGAAACCAAAGTTATTTCGGGTTTTAATTGCAAAAAAGTGGTAGCTACAGATGCAAAAGCCAACAAAACTTATGATATCTGGGTAACTAATGATGTTACTGTACCTGTAACTGCTATTGCTAAATACTACCGATCTGTTGGTGGTTTCCCGGTACAATACACTTCATTTTCACAAGGTCAAAGCACCGAGGTTACTGTTAAAAGCATTACCGAACAAAAAAACCCTGCCGGTACCTTCGGGATCCCTGCTGATTTTGAAAAGATCACCCTGGATGACCTGAAAGCTATGAGCGGCGGCAGGTAATCGAAAATATTTCATTAACAATTCATTAAAGGTTCCTTAACATTGTAGCAAAATATTATTTTTGTTACCCCAATGTTAAGGAACCTTTTTAGCTTTTTCAGATTCTTCATCTTTTGGATCGCCTTTTTCGCAATTACAAGAGCGACATTTGAGATCTATTTTCTGCACAAGCTTGATAATGCCAGCATCAGTGAAATCCTTCAAACGTTTTTCTGGGGCTTAAGGCTTGACATATCGGCAACAGCATATATCTGTATCATTCCCATCCTTGTATTTGCCATCAACTGGTTTATCCCAAAGGTTAGAATAAAACCCATCTGGCTAAAAGTATATGTTTGGTTTTGCTTGTCCTGCATTTCGTTGAATACGGTACTTAACTTTAATATTTTCCGTGAATGGGGCACCAAAGTTAGTTTCAGGGTGTTTACTTCGTTTTATCACGCACCTTCAGAAGCCATTGCCTCAAGCGGTTCTTCGCCGGTTGGTAAATGTATTTTCATTGGCATAGCCTTACTGACAACAGGCATAATGTTATCTCACTTTATAATCAACTACGATTTTAAAAAGCCCGAAGCCCGGCCAAGCCTAAAAGTTTCGCTTACTGCACTACTTTTATTTTTGAACTTTGTGCTGATGCGTGGTGGTTTACAAGCTAAGTCAGTAAGCCAGAATTCCGCCTATTTCTCCGAAAAGCAGATCCTCAACCAGAGTGCGCTCAACACCGAGTGGAACCTTTTTAACAATGTATTTGAAAACCTGCGCGCACCTTATAACCCTTATCTCTACAACCATCCAAATAATGCTGCTAAAATTGTTAATGAGCTGTACGATGTTAAAAACGATTCTACCGAACAAATCCTTACCACCAGCAGGCCCAATGTGGTAATTATCCAGTTGGAAAGTTATACAGCCGATGTGATTGAATCACTGGGCGGCGATAAAGGCGTAGCGCCAAACTTTGAAAAGTTCATTAAAAACGGACTGTTCTTTAACAACATTTATGCCTCAGGCGATCGTACCGACAAGGGTATTGTAGCTCTCCTGAGTGGCTTCCCGTCACAGGCAATCCGTACCATAATCAGCGATACGCTTAAACATAAAAAACTTCCGGCTTTATCTGCATCGTTTAAAGATGCAGGCTATGAAACAGCTTATTTTTATGGTGGCAAAAGTAATTATATGAATTTTGATAAGTTCATGACTTCACATAATATCGATCATATTATCGACGAGGCCAGCTTTGATAACAGCCATATAAAAACACAATGGGGTGTTTATGACGATGACTTGCTTACCCGAAACCTGCAATATTTGGCCCGTCAAAAACAGCCGTTCTTTAACTATGTACAAACATCATCCAATCATGAGCCTTTTGTACTACCTGTTAAGCACCATTTTAATGATGACGCTGATGTAAGTAATAAATTCAGAAGCACAGCCTATTTTACCGATTCATGCCTGAACGCTTATTTTGATCAGGCCAGAAAACAGCCCTGGTATAAAAACACACTGTTTATCCTTGTGGCCGATCACGGTCACCGCCTGCCGCGTAATACAGCCGAGGCTTACGACCCGGCTAAATACCATATACCTCTTTTGTTTTTCGGCGATGTGATCAAGCCCGAATATCGTGGTAAAAAGAACAGTAAACTGGGCGGACAAACAGACCTCGCAGCTACCCTGCTGGCTCAGTTAGGTATGCCACATAATCAGTTTAAGTGGTCGAAAGATCTCTTGAATCCCAATAGTAAAGAGTTTGCCTTTTTTGATTGGGATAACGGGTTCGGTTTTATGCACCCGGGGCAGGCGGTATCCTATGATAACGCCGGCCGCACCACGATCTATAACAGCAAACCAAATGCTGATAAAAAGGCTACCGAAACAGCACTTGCTTACGGTAAAGCTTATCTGCAACAGGTGTTTACGGAGTATATGGCGTATTGACTACCAATGCTAATTCTCAAAAACGTCATTATAAGGTACGAAGCAATCCCCGATTAGCAGAGTCTCTCCGTATAGTTCGCGATTGCTTCGTACCTCGCAATGACGGGAGTTTATAAAGCTATTTCCTTCCCCAACTGCTCAACCCACTGATTAAACAATTTGGTTTCAAATTCAACCGCTTTTTGAGCATGTAATTCCCATTGAGGAGAAAAATGCTGTAGTTGGTTGATCATCTCTTCCAAATGACCTTCCTCTTCTAAAATGATTGATTTTACGTTCACTTTGCTGCCTGCTTCGTCAAGGGCATCCTGGTAAATTGGATAAAGTTCATCGGCACGTACCTCAATAGCGTAGGTAACCAACAGGTAAGCTGCAAAACGGAGGTCGGCACCTTTCAGGTTAAGCTCGCTTTTTAAATAACGGCAAACATCAACATCCAACTGGTTCAAATAGTACTTACTTGAGCCCGGAGCCAGCAGGTATTCGGCCGCGTACGTAGGCAGTGTTACAGCCGTTTTTTCCAGTTGTTTTTTTAGGTAGAAAGCATGACGGTGCTCTTCGGCAGCGTGCTTTAATATGATGTAAGTCACAGTAAGTGGATCTTCACTGGCCGAAATCTTGCGTGCGCCGGTATTTTCCATTAAGGATAAAGTATTTAACCAGCGTGAATGCAGTTCGTTATCGGCAATTATGGTAGGTAGTATTTTGTTCAGCATAATTTATAGTTCTTCAAGAGCCTGCTCAATTTTGCTGTAAACATAGTTGAGTTGCTCATTAGTAATGCAATATGGCGGTAAAATATAAATAACGTTCCCCAGGGGACGCAATATGATCCCCGCGGATAAAAAATAATGGTACAGCTTATCCCTAAGCGAACTGAAGTATGAGGTATTATCGCCGGTTTCCCACTCCATGGCCAGTATAGTGCCTGTTTGCCTCGCGGTTTTTATTTTAGGGTGATTGCGGATCTTATCTGCAAAGGCGGTATGAGCGGCTTTGATCCTGGCAATGTTCTCTGCCGTTTCGGGTTGTTGAAACAGATCAAGACTTGCCAATGCCGAAGCGCATGCTATCGGGTTGGCCGTAAACGAATGCCCGTGAAAAAGGGTTTTCAACTTATCATCCGATAAAAAAGCATCATAAATTTGCTGCGTACAGGTAGTTAAGCCCAGGGCCATGGTACCGCCTGTAAGCCCCTTTGAGAAACACATGATATCCGGTTCAACATCCACATGATTTGTGGCGAAGGGTTTACCCGTACGACCAAAACCTGTAAACACCTCATCGGCAATCAGCATCACTTCCTCCTCACGGCAGTGGGCCATCAATTCATTCAAATACTCAGCCTCATACATGATCATCCCTGCCGAGCCCTGCACCAATGGTTCAAAAATAAAGCAGGCTGTTTCGTTCTTTAGATTTGAGATCTGAGATTTGAGATTTGAGATGTTTTCTTTTGTAGGGATGTCGATGAATTCTACTTCAAACAACAGGCTATCAAACGCTTTGGTAAATGCACTGCGGCCGCTTACGGCCATAGCCCCGAAGGTATCGCCGTGGTAAGCATTATTAAAAGCTATGATTTTGGTGCGCTGATCACCTTTATTAAGCCAGTATTGCAGGCACATTTTTATGGCCACCTCAACAGCGGTTGAACCGTTATCTGAATAGAATGCCTTTTTTTGGTTGCCCGGCAAAATTGCTAACAGCCGTTCCGCCAATTCAACGGCGCCTTCATGGGTAAAGCCTGCAAAGATCACATGTTCCAGTTTGTGAAGCTGCTCTGATACCTTTTGGGCAATATAAGGATGAGCATGCCCGTGAATGTTTACCCACCATGACGATACTGCATCAATGTACTGTTTTCCTTCTTCGTCAAATAACAGTGCCCCTTCGCCGCGTACAATGCCTACAGGCGGCTGCGCGGTTTTCATTTGGGTATAAGGGTGCCATATTACTTTTAAATCCCTTTCGGTAAGGTTCATAGTTCGTTCTGCAAAAGTTCAACCACACGTTTATCTGTCGGAAATTCAAAATCGGCTACGCTCAGCGCGGTAAGCGGCACCCATCTAAAAGCCTGCAACACCTCTCCTTCCCCGTCAAAATCAAATGCAACAGCCTTTATATTCAAATTAACCGGGGTGATGCTTCGCACCAAATAATATACACTGATCACCTGGGAGTTGTTAAATGCCGATTTTACGGCAAAATCAGTGGTGTAAAAATGGCCTACAACTTCAATCTCAATATTACACTCTTCCATAAACTCACGTTTAAGCCCGTCAATCAGGCCCTCACCAAGTTCCAGGCCTCCGCCCGGGAACTTTGAAAAACGCATGCCATATTCCTGTTCATCGCTTATGAGCAATTCATCATCATCGTTCAGAAGCAGACCGTAAACCCTTACATTAAAGTATTCCATTATTCAAAGTGTTTTTTATTACGTACAACCTTTTCCATTGTCCAGGCTATTGTTTCGGTTTTTGCTTCCGACCGGATAGGGCAATTGGGCATACTGCAGTAGTGGCAGCAATTGGGCACACAAGGGTCAGCATGAATAAAAAGCTCCGTTTTTATGCCCATATCGTTATTTATCATCTTATCAACCAATGATATTTCAGTATGTACTGTATTCAGATCAAAATAGTTGGGTAGCGTCATGTGACAGTCGATATGCAGCTCATGTCCATATTTCTGCGCGCGCAAATTGTGTACATCTATCCAGGCCTCACGGCGTTTTTCACTTAAAACGTTCACGATCCCGGTCACTACCTGAAAATCTGCCTCATCCATTAATCCCCCTACCGATTTACGCACCAATTTGTAACTACTGTACACTATATATAAGCCAACCAATATAGATAAAGCACTATCGAGCCATAAAATCCTGGTAAACTCAATTAGCAACAAACCTACCACCAAGCCTACGCTGGTAACCGTATCTGCCAGCAAATGACGGCCGTCGGCATCAAGGGTCATGGAACGAAGCTCTTTGCCCTTACGGATCATATAATAACCCAACACGCCGTTAATGGCTCCGGTGGCAGCTATAATTATAGCGCCGGTAAACAGGTCATGGATAATGTTGGGAAAGAAAAAGCTGTAAACCGATTTTACAATGATGATGCACCCGGCAATGCCGATAAGTGACCCTTCTATAAAAACAGAAAAAAACTCCACCTTGCCGTGACCGTAAGGGTGGTTTTCATCTCGTGGCAAGGCCGAGAGATAGATACTGTAAAAAGCAAATGAACTTGCTATTACATTTACAATACTTTCGGCGGCATCAGTAAGTACAAAATTGGAGGCTGTTAAAAAGTAGGCGCCAAATTTCGCCAGCATCAGCACAATCCCCGTTATAAGCGAAATTAAAATGATCCTTTTTTGTTGATTCAAAGCAAGGGTAGTATTAGGCCGCAAATTTAAAAAATAACAAGCGTAAGTAGCAGTAAAGTTATTTTCTATATTTGCCGCGATAACATAATTTATATGAGCGCATTAAGTACCCGGATACAAAACCTGTCCGAATCTGCAACAATTAAAATGGCCAAACTGGGCCGTGAACTTGCCGCTAAAGGTGTCGACGTGATCAGCCTTAGCTTTGGCGAACCTGATTTTCATACCCCTGAGCACATCAAGGAAGCAGCTAAGCAGGCCATGGACAAGAACTTCACCTACTACACACCCGTAGCAGGCTACCCTGACCTTCGTAAAGCCGTTGTTACAAAGCTGAAAAACGAGAACAATCTTGATTATGATGCTGCCGACATAGTTGTTTCAACAGGTGCCAAGCAGGCTATCGCTAACGCGGTATTGTGTTTGGTTAACCCAGGCGAAGAAGTAATTATCCCTACTCCTTACTGGGTTTCATACAGTGAAGTAGTTAAATTGGCCGAAGGTAAAAGTGTTTTCATCAACACCACTGTTGATACTAACTTCAAAATCACCCCTGAGCAATTAGAGGCAGCCATTACTCCTAATACCAAGTTGTTCATGTTTTCATCGCCATGTAACCCTACCGGCAGTGTTTACACTAAAGATGAGCTGGAAGGCCTGGCAAAAGTGTTTGAAAAATATCCGCAAGTTTATATCCTGAGTGATGAGATCTACGAACATATCAATTTTGTTGACAAGCACGAGTCTATTGCACAGTTTGACTATATTAAAGACCGCGTAGTAATCATCAACGGTTGGTCGAAAGCCTTTGCCATGACCGGTTGGAGGATTGGTTACACGGCCAGCACCAAAGAACTTGCTGCTGCCTTTGATAAAATGCAAGGCCAGGTAACTTCAGGTACGTGTTCAATCACCCAGCGTGCCGGTGTTGCCGCTTACGAAGGTGGTTTGGAAAGCGTACTTGAAATGCGTGCCGCATTCAAAAAGCGCCGCGACATTGTTTATAAATTATTAAGCGAGATTGAAGGCATTAAAGTGAACCTGCCCGATGGCGCGTTCTACTTTTTCCCTAACGTTACCTCTTTCTTTGGTAAAAGCTATGAAGGCCGTGTAATTAATGACTCGGACGATTTAAGCTTGTACCTGCTTGAAGAAGGCCACGTAGCCACCGTGGGCGGCGATTCATTCGGCGATCCCTCATCTATCCGTTTATCATACGCTGCTGCCGAAGATAAGCTGATTGAAGCGATGAGAAGGTTAAAAGAAGCGTTGGGTAAATTGGCATAATAAACTGAACCTTGATTTTTAGGATTTGAGGATTATCAGGATCTTAATTGTCTGCACGGCAAAATTAATCCTATAAATCTGATAAATCCCCTCAAATCCCGGTTCAGAAATAAAAAACCGCTTGCTGTTGGCAAGCGGTTTTTTTAACTATATCAGGAATTACAATCCAAATCCGTATGCTAACCGCAAGCCAATCAAACCATAATTGTTACCCTGTCCAAAAAAACCTTCGTAACGTAGACCTAAATCAATTACGTTAGTAGCAAAACCAATGGTTGGCGAAAGGATTAGTTTGGTATCCTTGCTGCCATCGGGATAAAGAGAAGTCGCTTCAAAACCGGCACCCGCTTCGGCTCCGAAATATAACTTATTGGCAAGAAAAGATTTTATACCAAGCTTTACAGGTATAATGCCCAAGTCTTTAGATTTTACCTCTACACCTGTTCCTCCTGCAGTTGCATCAAGAACCGTGATGGATTTACCGAACATATTATAGTAGCCTGACGTAAGCGTTAAGGCAGTACTATTACTTAAGCCGTATTGTAAACGTGCTGTACCGCCTAATTCAAAATTTGATATATCATGAGCGTTTCCCGTTGGCCTTCCTATTTCGAGTCCTATTCCCAAACGCCATTTATTGGCCGGGGTGGTTTGAGCATCAACGTCTTTAACAGTAAACAAAGCCATGGCAACTGATATGCCGGTAATAACTTTTGAAATCGTATTTTTCATGTAGCTGTAATTTAAGTCCCTGTTAACTCTTTGTTACAAGGTGGCAAATGTATAAAAAATAAAAGCCCCCTATCATGTGTAATAAGGAGCTTTTAAAGCTTTCTTTGTTGTTAGCTTATAACCCAAAACCATAGGCTACACGCAGGCCAACCAAGCCATAGTTATTACTCTGTCCTGAAAAATTTTCGTAACGAACGCCAACGTCCCATGTTTTGTTTGCCCAGCCAATTGCAGGCGACAAAATCAGCTTAGTTTGTTTCTCAGCTCCGGGAAATCGCTCTTTAGTTTCGAAACCGGCACCAACTTCAGCTCCAAAATAAACATTTTCTGCAAAAAAAGCTTTAATACCGGCCTTTAATGGAACAAGCCCTAAATCTCTCGCCGAATGGGTCAGACCATCTATCGTATAATCCTTGCCAAAGAAATTATAATAACCCGACGTAAGCGTTAAAGCGAGATTGTTTGAAACACCATACTGCAAACGCGCTGTACCACCAAGTTCAAAGTTGGAGAAATCACTAATATTGTTACCAACCGGTATACCGGTTTCCAAACCTATCCCAAAGCGTAACGCATTTGCTGGTGTGGTTTGAGCTTTAACATTTGTTCCGATAAAGATAGCCACCGCAGTAAACGCCGAAGCTATCATTTTAGTCATTGTTTTCATAGTTGTGTTTTTTTAGTCAAATTCTACAATGTTCATTTTTTAATTTTCCATTGCATTAACTCCTCC
The DNA here is from genome assembly GCF_049949235.1 of Mucilaginibacter sp. R-33. Taxonomy (NCBI): domain Bacteria; kingdom Pseudomonadati; phylum Bacteroidota; class Sphingobacteriia; order Sphingobacteriales; family Sphingobacteriaceae; genus Mucilaginibacter; species Mucilaginibacter sp. R-33. The sequence continues at coordinate 841,467 of NZ_CP188089.1, read as the reverse complement.
TTAACAAATACTTTGCCATTATTGGCATCATTTACCATCGAAAATATTATTTGAACTATTAATACAACCGCGTTTAATCCAATCACACCCGGCTTAATAATTGAAAATCAACATTATTTAAAGTGACAAGGTCAATACAAAATAATTAACGTTAATATAATTTATGATGAATAGTTTTATTAAAAACTGCCCTGCATAAGCATCAAAAGTGTCTACTAACACCAAATTTCGAGGCCATAAATGGTTAAATAGCCAGGTATAGCAGCATACCAATCCTGCCGGAAAATAAAAAAGAGAGACTTGCGCCTCTCTTTTTACAAAACTTTAACAATTATTACGCGTCCGGTCCGTGCTTTTTAGGATCATAGTTTTTTTCAAGCTCGGCAAGTTTTTCTTTACCATAAGCCATTTTGGTGATCAGGTAAAATAAAACGGGCACTATGAAGATAGCTAAGGAAGTGGCAGTAAGCATTCCTCCAAACACTGTCCAACCTATGGTTTTGCGGGCTTCGGCACCGGCACCTGATGAGAGCATCAACGGCACCACACCTAATATAAAGGCCATGGATGTCATGATAATAGGTCTTAAACGAAGGCGTACCGCTTCAAGCGTCGCTTTCTCTAACTCCATACCAGAGTCTACACGTTCTTTGGCAAACTCCACAATCAGGATGGCGTTTTTGGCCGCCAGGCCTATCAGCGTTATCAAACCAATTTGTGCATATACGTTATTGGTCAGATCGGGCCAGAAAGTAAGAAAAAGGATAGCCCCAAATGCACCCAACGGTACTGATAATAATACGGAGAACGGCACCGACCAACTCTCATACAATGCCGCCAGGAACAGGAACACGAACCCGATTGACAGTGCAAAGATGTAAACCGTTTTAGAGCCCGACAATAATTCCTCACGGCTCAGGCCCGAAAACTCATAGCCATAACCTTGCGGCAACACCTGCGCGGCTGTTTCCCGCAGGGCGGTAATAGCGTCACCACTGCTGTAGCCGGGTTTAGTACTACCATTGATCTCGGCCGAACGGAACAGGTTATAGTGCGATATCAGTGGCGAGTTTTCTATTACTTTGTATGATGTTAATGTACTCAGCGGCACCATGGCACCGGCAGAGTTACGAACAAAATACTGTCCTATGTTTTGCACATTGGTACGGTAGCTGGTATCGGCCTGGGCCACCACCCTGAAATTACGCCCATAAATGGTAAAATCGTTGATATAGGTACTACCTAAATACGTTTGCAGCGCGTTGTTGATATCAGATATAGCTACACCCAGCTTTTTGGCTTTCTCCCTGTCGACAGTTAACTGGTAAGCCGGTGTACTTGCTGTGAAGAAAGAGAACGCCCTTGCAATTTCTTTACGCTGATTAATGGCCCCCAAAAACGAACGAAGTGTTTTTTCAAATACCTTGATATCCCCGCCGGCCTGTTTCTCCTCTAATATAAATGAAAAACCACCTGTACTACCCAAACCCGGAATTGCCGGCGGTTGGATCACTACCACGTTAGCCTCCTTATACTTACCAAGTTTTTGGTTCAGCCTTGCAACAAGCGCAGTTATCTGCTGCGATTTTTGTTTACGCTCATCCCAGGGCTTAAGTTGCACAAATATGGTTGCACTATTTGATTTACTTGCAAAGCTGATGGCATTCAACCCTCCCAAAGCTGCATAGTGGGCTATTTCGGGTACGCTATCAAGGGTTTTCATCATATTATGTAACACATCAACAGTACGGCCGGTTGATGAGGCTTCGGGCAAATCAAAGGTGATATAAACACGGCCATCGTCTTCCAGCGGAATAAACCCTGATGGTTTGCTTCTGAACAACAATATGGCGCCAATAATAATACACACCAGTACAATGATTACGTATCTTGAATTCTTAATGCTCTTATCAACTGTATTACGATACTTGCCGGTTACCCGGGTAAACCATGTATTAAACTTAAAGAAGAACCTATCCAATCCGCCCGATTTCTCATCGATCTTGTGTGGTTTTAATAATAAGGTGCACAACGCCGGAGTTAATGACAGCGCCACAAAAGCCGAGATCAATACCGATATAGCAATGGTGATAGCAAACTGTTGATACAACCGCCCTACTATACCCGGTACAAAGCCTACCGGCACAAATACTGCCGCAAGGATCAGGGCAATGGCAATTACCGGCGCCGAAATATCAGCCATAGCATGCTTGGTAGCTTCTTTAGGTGTCATGCCCTCTTCGTCCATATAATGCTGAACTGCTTCCACCACTACAATGGCATCATCCACCACAATACCAATAGCCAGTACAAAACCAAACAATGTTAATGTATTGATCGTAAAATTAAGCGGAATAAAAAAGATAAACGTACCGATAATAGACACCGGGATGGCTAATACAGGGATGAGCGTTGTACGCCAGCTTTGTAAAAACAGGAATACCACTATAATTACCAGTGCAAGTGCTATCAAAAGCGTTTCGACCACTTCGCTTACCGACACTTTTACAACGGTTACAGCTTCAAAAGGCACCACGTAGTCAATATCCTTGGGAAAGCTCTTTTTTAGCTCTTCCATGGTCGCATACACATTGTCGGCTGTTTGGAGCGAGTTACTGTTCGGGGCCTGATAAACCAGCAGGTAAGATGCCCTCTTGCCATCAACAAACGAGTTACCTGAATAGTTGAATTTACCGAGTTCAATCCTGGCAACATCTTTAAGGTGTACTACTCCGCCATTGTTAGGCTGGGTTTTAACAACAACATTTCCAAACTCTTCGGGTTTACTTAAACGACCTTTTACAATTACCGAATACTCAAAAGTTTGTCCTTTTAATTGCGGTGTTGCACCTACCGTACCGGCAGCTACCTGCGCGTTTTGTTCCTGCAGTGCCGTAGTTACATCGGCAGCGCTCATGCCTAAGGCGGCAAGCTTGTCGGGATTAAGCCAGAGGCGCATACTAAAATCGTCGGCACGGGTAACAACGTCGCCCACACCTTTGGTGCGTAAAATAGCGTCTTTTATAAATACGTTGGTATAGTTATCGGTGAAAGTGACATCGTGGCTGCCATTAGGGCTGTACATAGCCACAAGCATTAATATACTCGGGTTACGTTTACGCACTACCATACCCAAACGCTGTACCTCCTGCGGTAAGGTTGGAAGGGCGATGCCCACACGGTTTTGCACGTCGAGGGCAGCGATGTTGATATCAGTACCTACGTCAAAGTTAACAGTCATGCTCATTTGCCCGTTGCTGCTGCTGTTACTTTGCAGGTAAGTCATGCCCGGTACACCGTTCACCTGTACCTCAACCGGCGTAGCTACTGTTTGTTCAACCGTTAACGCGTCGGCGCCGGTATAAGTACCGCTTACAGATACGGTAGGCGGTGTAATATCGGGGTACTGGCCTATTGGCAGGCTGGTTATTGACAGGATACCCACTATTAATATCACCAGGGATATTACAATGGCGGTAACCGGTCGTTTTATAAAAGTATCTGCGATCATTCTTTCTCTATATTAAGTTTTCCAGGGTAGATGCACCCCTTCTTCGGCTTAAAATTTTTCCTGTTGATATAAATTTATTTTTTGGGTGCTGCTCCTGCCGGCGCGGCTGTTCCGGTAGTGACCCTACCACCATCGCGCAAACGCTGAAAACCATCGGTAATTACTTTATCGCCTTGTTTTATGCCATCCATTATCACTACATCGCTGTTAATACGCGGCCCTAATTTCACCTTCACCTGTTTTGCAATTGTATCACGCCTGTCCTTAACCGTTTTATCGGCAGCTGTGTCTTTAACAACGGTATCTCTTGTTGCGAAAACAAAAAACTCGCCCATTTGCTCGGTCACCGCTTTAAACGGAATCTGCACCCGCTCGCCCGATTGGCTGTTCAACACCTGCAAAACGCAGCTCATGCCATCCTTCAGCACGTCATCCTCGTTCGGAAACTGGATTCTCACCCTAATGCTGCCGGTTTGATTGCTCACGCCCCTGTCAATCGCCAGTACTTTACCTGTCTTGTTGTATTTACTTCCATCGGGCAGCACGAGTTTAAAGGTGCTGTCGGTGCTTGACTTTTGAAGGCCATAAAAGCGGTTGATGTCCTGCTCGTTGATCACCACATCAACACCTATAGGGTGCTCGGCGGATATGGTGTTCATCAATGTGGTGCCTGCTGCTACCTGTGTTCCAAGCCTCACCTGCGAGATCCCTATTCGTCCCGTGAAAGGCGCGGTAATGGTAGCATATGACAAATCAGTACGGGCCGACTCAAGCGCGGCTTTGGCTACAGCAACCTGGCTTTTATTGGTCTCGTAGGCAGCCTGCGCCTGATCCACTGTCTGACGGGCAATCGCATCGCTCTTAAGCAGCATGTTATACCTGTCAATGTCTTTTTGCGCTTTAACCAAATTGGCTTCGGCGCTTAGCACATTAGCTTTGGCCTGGTCAAAAGCAGCCTGGTATTTGCGTTTATCTATTTCATACAATACTTTGCCCTTCTGCACAACATCTCCCTCTTTAAAAAATATACCGGTTACAAAACCCGGTACCTGGCTGCGCAGTTCGACAGTGTTCACCGAAACCACAATACCCTGGTATTTATCATAATATACTGCTTCGGCTGTTTTAGCGTCGGCAAGGTATACTGGGGTTGGGGGCATGGCCGCCGGCCCGCCCTTTTGAGGTTTACCGCATGATGCCCAAGTTAAAAGTGCTGCAGGGGCTAACCAATATATATATGTATGTTTCATGTAGAATAGGTTGTTCGTGTGTTGCTGTAGTTTTTATTTTTTATAACAATATCTTATGGTTGCTGAACAGGCAGGATTCCAAGGGCCCTCTGCAGGTCAATTTTACTGCTGAGCAAATTGAACAGGGCATTATAATAGCTCAGTTCGGCAGTACGAAGATCGGCCTGCGATACAATTACGTCGAGGTAGGTTTTTACCCCCTCGCGGTATTGCAGGCTTACCACCTTATATACATCTTTTGCCAGTGTTACATTTTCGCGAATGAGCTGATAGCTGGTATAATTGCTTTTATATGCCGCCAATGTCTGGGTGTACTCCGTATAAATACTATTTTTTGTGTTTATCAGGTCAAGGTCAGTACGTTCAACCTGCAGCCTGGCTTTAGCAAGGTTTTGCAGGCGCTTCGTCCCCTGGAAAATAGGTACAGCCAGCGTTAAGCCAACATAACCTGTAGGGAAAGATTTATTATACAAATCACCAAAATCATGACTGAAGTATGCATGCTGGTAACTCCCTACCGCCGATAATGAAGGCAAAAACCCAAAGCGGTAGTAATTTACGTTGAGATTATTGAGTGCCTTTGTTGTTTCGAGCAAACGGTATTCGATCCGGTTATTTACATTGAGCGATTGTAAAGTATCAATACTGGCCTCCTGCTCATACCGGCTCGAATCATAGGAAAGGCTTAACGGTGTAGCCGCCCCTACGCCCATGATCTGTTTTAATAAAGCCGTTTTACTTTTGATAGCTTCTTCAGTTTGTTTACGGGTAGCCAATGAATTATTTAAAGCGATGGTTGCCTGCTTATAATCCGTAGGATCGGATATACCGGCGGTATACCTGCTTTTCGCATCCTTCAGGCTTCTTTGCAACCTGATGATGTCCTCATTAGTGATGTCAAGTTGTTTGCCGGATAGTAAAACATCAAAGAAAGCTTTGCTTACATCACTTACTACATCAATCTGGCTGCTCAAGGTGTTCTGCTTATAGTACTCGCGCGAATATCTTTTCGCCCTTGAAGCAAGAAATACATCGTTGTTATATAATACCTGTGAGGCCGTAACGCCCAAGGTTGAAAGGTTACGGATACTGCCCGCGTTGCTGGGGATGTTAGCACCGGAGGCACCAGCCTGCGGGCTGCCCTTATAGTAATAATTATAAAGGCCCGAGCCGTTCACCTGCGGCAGCCAGGCCGACAGGCCAATTCTAATATCACGCTCATTGATCTGTTCATCAATGGAAGCCTGCCTTACTGTTGGTTGGTTACGCAAGGCAAAGTCAATAGCCTGTTTTAGGGAAACCGGTCCGCTTATACTATCAACGGCAGTTTGGGCATAACTATTGCTATGTAAATTCAATGTTAAATTAAGTACAAGAAGCGCCAAAAAGTACTTGTGTTTTTTCATAGGGTAGCTATAAATAACAATGTATATCAGGCAAAAATTATAAGAAAAATTTTATAATTAGTGCAAGATTGTTACGGGGAATGCGAATATGTAATTAATATTACTAATTTAAAATCACGAACAAGAATTTTACGTAAAAAATTACAAAAACACGGGATAGTATCAGCTTTTTGGGCTTTTGACAAAAAAATGAAAATAATAGGCTCGATATAAACAAAAAAATTAATTAATTTGCCGTGTAAGAATTTGTGTGCTTCTTAAGTAGTATTGATACGTTAATAGGCATTATTTTAAAAAAATTTACACACACCGTATAAGTTATATGCTTATTCATGGTATTTTTACACAAAATTTAAGCAGAGTTAATATACATGGTTAAAAAACTACATGGGAAAATCGCTCAGTTTCAAGTAGCAAATATGCTGCGTGAACGGGGGTTATATCCTTATTTCAGGCCTATTGAGTCTGCACAAGACACTGAGGTAATTATTGACAACAAGCGGGTATTAATGTTTGGTTCTAACTCATACTTAGGCCTTACCAATCATCCAAAAATCAAAGAAGCTTCAAAAAAAGCAATTGACAAATATGGCACAGGCTGTGCCGGTTCACGTTTTTTGAACGGCACACTTGATATCCACATTGAGCTTGAAAACAGGCTTGCTAACTATGTAGGCAAAGAAGCTACTGTTTTATTCAGCACAGGTTACCAGGTTAACCTTGGTGTACTTTCGTGCGTTACCGGCCGGAATGACTATATCATACTTGATGAGTATGACCATGCCTGTATCATTGACGGCAGCCGCCTGTCGTTTTCAAAAGTGATCAAGTACGCCCATAACGATATGGCCGATTTGGAGCGCAAATTAAGCATACTTCCTGAAGATGCCGTGAAGATTATCGCTGTTGACGGTATTTTTAGCATGGAAGGCGACATTGTTAAATTGCCTAAGATTGTTGAGCTTGCCGATACTTACGGTGCCAATATCATGGTTGATGATGCCCACAGCCTTGGTGTAATTGGTGATAAGGGTGCAGGTACCGCCTCACACTTTAACCTTACCAATGAAGTTGACCTGATCATGGGTACCTTCAGTAAATCATTAGCCTCGTTAGGTGGTTTCATCGCCAGCGATCAGGATACTATTGATTATATCAAACACCGCGCACGTTCATTGATGTTTAGCGCAAGTATGCCTCCGGGCTCTGTAGCCAGCGTGATTGCCGCATTAGATATCATTGAATCAGAACCGGAGCGTATCGAGAAATTATGGGATAACACCAATTATGCCATGAAACTTTTGCTGGAAGAAGGCTTTGACCTTGGCCCTACCGAAAGCCCTATTTTGCCGATCTACGTTCGTGATAACGAAAAAACTTTCGCGGTTACCAAACACCTGCAAGCTTCAGGTGTATTTGTTAACCCGGTTGTATCCCCTGCCGTTCCTTCCGATTCGTCACTGCTTCGTTTCTCATTGATGGCTACCCATACCTTTGAGCAAATTGACGAAGCCGTTGAAAAACTGTCAAAAGCCTTTAAAGAAGTTGGTGTAACCGCTTCTGTTAAAGAAAAAATATAATGAAGAAACCTGAGGTGCATTTAGCTGCTTTTTAATTAAGGTAAGCTAAATGCACTTTTTATTTTAAAGCATACCAATTTGCTTTATTCAATCATTTACCACACATGATTACAATAGTAACGGTTAAATCAAAAAAAGAACTGGCTTCGTTTATTGATTTCCCGCATGACCTGTACAAGGACGATCCTTACTATGTTCCGGAGTTGTTTATTGCCCAAAGGGACCTCTTAACCAAACATCCCTTCCATAAACACAATACCGTACAACCCTTTTTAGCTTATGATGGCGATAAAATTGTTGGCCGGATAGCCGCGATCCTTAATAACGGCCATAACGAATACAGCCACGTTAACGATGGCTTTTTTGGCTTTTTTGATTGTATTAACGATACGGCGGTATCTAACCTGCTTTTTGAAACCGTTACCAAATGGCTTAAAGAAAAAGGCGTTACCGGCAAATTATTAGGCCCTACCAACTTTTCAACCAATGAGCCTTGCGGTTTATTAATAAAGGGATTTGATAGTTCACCGTTCCTGATGAACACCTACAATTTTGCGTATTATGCCGACCTGGTTGAGCATTTTGGCTTTAAAAAAGATGTAGACCTGATTGGATGGCATTGGGACGGACAAGCTTATGATGATAAATCAGTACGTTTATTAAACGCGCTTGAAGATCGGTTAAAACGCAACGATATCATTATCCGCAAGATCAACCTTAAAAATTTCAAGGAAGAAGCCGCCAAACTGCGCGAAGTGTATAATTCAGCATGGGACAAAAACACCGGTTTTGTGCCCCTGACCAATGAAGAGTACGATTACCTGGCCAAAGATCTTAAACTGATCCTTGATCCCGATTTTGCCATCGTGGCCGAGCAGCGCGGTAAGATAGTTGCCTTTGGCCTGGCCCTGCCCGACTATAATGACATCTTCAAAAAAATAAAACGCGGTCGCTTGTTGCCAACCGGTATTTTTAAATTACTGTTCGGCAAAAAAAGCATTACCGGTATCCGTATTTATGCCCTCGGTGTTATTGAAGATTACCGCAAAATGGGTATCGAGGCCTGTTTATATGGCACCATCATAAAGGAATATAAGGCCAAGGGTTATAAACATGCCGAAGCCGGCTGGACACTGGAGAACAACGATATGATGAACCGTGCCATTGAAGCTATAAAGGGCGATCCTTATAAAAAATACAGGTTATATCAAAAAGCGATATGAGGGAGCGGGTTTTAATAACCGGTGGAAGCGGATTTGTTGGATATCATTTGATTGAAGAGGCCTTACAAAACAATCTGGAGGTTTTTATAGCCATCAGAAAAAGCAGTGTAATAAGTCACTTAAACGATTTAGATATCCAATATATCTATCCCGAATTTAACAATAAGGAAACATTAAAGAAGCAACTGGCCGAGATAAAGCCCGATTATATCATCCACGCGGCAGGTGTAACCAGTGCCCGCTCCGAAGCCGAATATAACCGGATCAATGCTACATATACCCATAACCTTGCTTCGGCGGCTTATGAAGCTTGCCCCGATTTAAAAAAGTTTGTACTTATTGGCAGCCTGGCTTCCGTTGGGCCGCTTAATACGCTAACCGGCACCATAACCGAAGCAACCCCTCCGCACCCTGTTACAGCATATGGCAGGAGCAAATTGCTTGCCGAACATAAATTAAAAACGGTGAGCGGCCTGAATTATACCATACTAAGACCTACCGCGGTTTACGGACCGAGGGACACCGGCATATTTATATTTTTTAAACAGATAGTGAAGGGTATTGAGCCCTATATAGGCAAGGCGCAGCAAAAACTCAGCTTTATATATGTTAAAGACCTGGCCAAAGCAAGTATCAAGGCTTTATACGGTGGCAATAACAAGACATATAACCTGAGCGATGGTAACTTTTATAACCGTTATGAGTTAGGCACCATCACCAAAGAGGTATTAATGCTAAAAACGCTAAAGTTTCATCTGCCTGTAAATTTTGTTAAAATGATTGCAGCAGTATCTGAAAAAATAAGTTCTTTGAGCAACAAAGCTGCAGTGCTGAATATCGAAAAGCTTAATGAACTGACCGCCATTAACTGGAATTGCGATATTGAAGCAGCTAAATCCGACCTGGGTTTTTATCCTTTATACAATCTGCAAAGCGGCATGGCCGAAACGCTAAAATGGTATAAAGCCAACAAATGGCTTTAGCCGATTAATTTGAAATAAATAATAGTAACATAAATGAAAATCAACATTACACCTGCTAAAGGTAAGCTTGGCATCCTGATCCCCGGGTTAGGCGCTGTAGCAACTACCTTAATTGCCGGCGTAGAGGCCGTTAAAAAAGGCATCTCGCAGCCAATTGGCTCCCTTACTCAAATGGGCCACATACGTTTAGGAAAAAGAACCGAAAACCGTAACCCGAAAATTAAAGAATTTGTTCCTTTAGCCGATTTAAACGACATCGTATTTGGCGGTTGGGATGTTTATGAAGATAACGTATTTGAAGCTGCCTCAAACGCACAGGTACTGGAAGCAGGACTTTTACATTCGGTTAAAGCCGAATTGGAAGCTATAAAGCCAATGAAAGCCGCGTTTGATAAAAACTACGCTAAAAACCTTGATGGCACCCACGTTAAAACCGGAACCAGGCTTGAACTTGCCGAGCAGGTAATGGAAGATATCAAAAACTTTAAAGAGGCTAATGGTCTTGACAGGGTTGTGTTGGTATGGTGTGGTTCAACCGAGATCTATTATGAAGCATCTGCTGTACATCAGTCATTAGCCGCTTTTGAAGAAGGATTGAAAAATGACGACAAGCTGATCGCTCCAAGCATGATTTATGCTTACGCAGCTTTAAAATTAGGCGTTCCTTTTGCTAATGGTGCCCCTAACTTAACAGTTGATATCCCTGCATTGATCGAACTGGCTAAATTAACCAAAACCCCGATTGCCGGTAAAGATTTCAAAACCGGTCAAACCTTAATGAAAACCGTATTGGCCCCGGGCCTTGCAGCACGTTCATTAGGTGTACATGGTTGGTTCTCGACCAACATTTTGGGTAACCGCGATGGCTGGGTTCTTGACGATCCTGATAACTTCAAAACTAAAGAAGTATCAAAACTGGGTGTATTGGAAGATATCTTCAAACCGGAAGATAACCAGGAACTTTACGGTAACATCTACCACAAGATCCGTATTAACTACTACCCTCCGCATGGTGATAACAAAGAGAGCTGGGATAACATCGATATTTTTGGCTGGTTAGGCTACAAAATGCAGATCAAGATCAACTTCCTTTGCCGCGACTCGATCCTTGCTGCCCCTATCGCGCTTGATTTGGCTATCTTCTGCGATCTGGCTAAACGTGCCGGCATGAGCGGTATCCAGGAATGGCTGTCATTCTACCTGAAATCGCCTCAAACTGCCCCGGGTTTACATGCAGAAAATGACATCTTTAAACAACTGATCAAATTGGAGAATACCCTTCGTTACCTGATGGGCGAAGACCTGATCACCCACCTTGGTTTGGATTATTATGACGATATGTTCGCGACCGAATAATCGTTAAATTACCAAATACCGTCAAAACAGCCGTAAGCAACTAAACCCTGCATTACGGCTGTTTTGTTTTTATCAGGTAAAAATGATCATACGCAAGTAACATTATTTTAAAGCAATAGTCTTATTGGCGCTAATGTTAATTTGTTAAATAATGTTATTTATTAACCTAAACGGCTTCTTCCTAACAATCAAAAATAGCAAATAATATCTAATTATCAGATAGTTACCTAATTTCTTATGTAACTAACAGCAAACAACCGTAATACCAACTAACCGGCCAAGCCGTTGTTTGAGTTTAGTTATAATTACAGTAATATCATAGCATAAAAGCTGTAAACAATATTTGACTTTTTGACCACATTAGTCTGTAGTGATTTTTTTTACCTTTGGCCTGTTAATTGTAAACTCCACAATAACCATCTGCCGGGAGTGTACAAAACAAGGTAAGTGTAGAGAGATTAAAGCGGCAGAACAATGAAAAACATACGGAGGCGGGCATAATTAATCTGCCAAAAATATTTGAATAACTGATACATACCTCTTTATCCGATAATAAAAGTGTTAAGCCGAAAAAAGAAGTTTGTATTTGCACAATGCACAAAATACATGGATTGTAAAAAATTTTATAAAAGCTTATTTTTCTTAATACTGTTCTTCTCTGCTTCGGCATTATATGCGCAGCAAACGGTAATAACGGGTACTGTTACTGATGCAGGTAACAAACAAACCCTGCCTTCTGTTAGTATTTCTTTTACGGGCAGCACTACCGGTACCACTACAGATGTTAATGGCAAATATCGGCTAGCTACAAACAATCAGCAATACAAACAAATCAAAATTTCATTTTTAGGTTATAAAGACGCTTTTTTAGCTGTTGTTCCCGGTAAAGAGCAGGTTATCAATGTAAAGATGTTCCCCGCTTCTCAGCAACTTAACGAGGTTGTGGTAAAATCGGGCAAAAAACCTAAGTACCGTAATAAAGATAACCCCGCTGTTGAACTGATCCGTAAGGTTATCGAAAATAAAGAAAAGAACCGCCCCGAAGCATACAACTATGTTGAATACAAGGAGTATGATAAAATGATGTTTGCGCTAAGCAACGTATCCGCCCAGTTTTCGGACAGGAAATTTTTCCGCAAGTATAAGTTCATTTTGGATAACCGCGATAGCTCATTGGTACCAGGCAAATCATTGCTGCCTATTTATCTTGATGAAAAGCTGCAGCAGGTTTATTACCGTAAAAACCCCGAAAAAACAAGGGAAGATATAACCGGCCAAAAAAGTGTTAACTACGGTGCGGGTATTGATAATGAAGGGCTTACCCAATATTTCAAACACTTATACAACAAGGTTGATATTTATACCAACAACGTATTTTTGATAACAAGCCAGTTTCTTAGCCCGATATCTGACAACTCGCCAAACTATTACAAATACTTTATTGCCGATACCATTGTTGACGCACATAACAACAAACTGGTTAAGCTTGACTTTACCCCCCGCAATACAACCGACGTACTTTTTGAGGGTAGTATCTACATTACGCTTGATGGTAACTACGCTGTACAAAAGTGCGACCTGACCATTAATAAACATATCAACATCAACTTTATCAGGTCGATGACCGTTAACCTGGAGTTTCAGCAAAACCCCGATGGCCGATATCATCTGAGCAAAAGTACTACCATTGCAGATTTTGGCGCTTCCAAAAAAGATGCAAAGAGTGGTTTATTTGGTATCCGGGCCATAACCTACAGCAATTACGTGGTTAACAAACCCCGGCCGGATACAACTTATCAGGGATCGCCATATGCTGAATTAAGCGATGAAGTGAAACATCGCCCCGAATCCTTCTGGCAGGAAAACAGGCCGGATACTTTAACGCTTGCCGAATCAAAGGTTTATAAAAACATCGACAGCTTGCGTAATATGCCTTCGTTTAAACGTACGGTTGATATAGCAACGCTCCTGCTTGCAGGCTATAAAGGCTTTGGTAAATTTGAGTTAGGTCCTGCCAACACATTTTACAGCTTTAACCCGGTTGAAGGTTTCCGTTTACGTGTAGGCGGCCGTACAACACCCGAATTAAGCAAACGTTATTATTTTGAAACTTATGCAGCTTATGGTTTTAAAGACGAGCGCTGGAAGTACTTTTTAAGTGCAACCTACTCCATTAATAATAAATCTATCTATCGTTTCCCTCAAAACTATATTAGGGCAAGTTTTCAGCGTGATACCAAAATCCCTGGCGCAAGCCTGCAGTTTGTGCAGGAGGATAACTTCCTGTTATCGTTTAAGCGTGGTGTGAACGATAAGTTCCTTTATAACGATTTTTACAGGTTTGATTATTTACACGAACTGGAAAGCCATCTTTCGTTTGCCGCGGGCTTCAAAAAATGGACCCAAGAGCCGGCGGGATCATTATATTTTGATAATATTGTTAATGATCTGCCAAATTCTATCCATCATTTAACCACCACCGAGCTTACCGGAAGTATCCGCTGGGCACCTCATGAGCAGTTTTACCAGGGCAAGATCTATCGCATCCCTATCCCTAACAAATACCCGGCCTTTGAACTTGATTATGCTCAAGGTATTAAAGGCTTATTTGCCGGCGAATACAATTATCAAAAGCTTGACTTCCGTGCCGATAAACGTTTCTATTTTTCGCAGTTAGGTTATGCGGATATTAATGTTTCGGCAGGTAAAATCTTTGGTTCGGTGCCGTACCCTTTATTAACCATACACAGGGCTAACCAAACTTACGCGTATGACCTCGACTCATACAACTTAATGAATTTTTTGGAGTTTGTGAGTGATAAATATGCCAGCTTCAGGATAGATCAGCACTTCAGCGGTTTCTTCTTTAATAAAATACCTTTGCTAAAGAAATTGAAATGGCGCGAAACCGCATCGTTAAAAGTACTATACGGCGGCCTGTCTGATCAAAACAATCCTTCGATACATCCGTCATTATATCAATTACCCGTTGGCACCGATGGCGTGCCGATTACTTATACATTGGGCAAAACGCCTTATGTTGAGGGTAGTGTTGGTATTGAAAATATATTTAAATTTATACGCATAGATTTTGTGAGGCGCTTTAACTACCTTGACCAGCCAAACGTTGCCCAATGGGGCCTGCGCACAAGGGTTAAATTCGACTTTTAATCATTGCACCTAAATAAGCAGAGAGAAAAATGGAACAGCAAACAACAACACTTAGGAGATCATTCAGAACCAACCTACAGTTAGGGATATATAAGGTTATTGATCCGTTTGTGAAGATCCTTATAAAAATAGGCTTAACCCCCAATGCAGTTACTACCATAGGTTTTGTACTTAATGTAGGCGTTGCAGGGATATTTATTTTAGGTGCCGAAGAAGGTAACCGCGGCGACCTGAGCTATGTTGGCTGGGCCGGCGGCCTCATCCTTTTTGCAGGCTTATTTGATATGCTTGACGGTCAGGTAGCCCGCTTAGGCAATATGAAATCAACCTTTGGTGCTTTGTATGATTCCGTACTTGACCGCTACAGCGAATTGATCATGTTCCTGGGCATTTGCTATTACCTGGTAGCACATCACTATTTCCTGAGCTCGATAGCCGCCTTTATAGCACTGATTGGCTCAATGATGGTTAGTTATGTACGTGCACGTGCCGAAGGTTTGGGTGTTGAAATTAAAGGCGGTTTAATGCAAAGGCCCGAGCGTGTAGTAACTATCGGCTTATGCGCAGCTTTATCGGGCATAGTAGCTCAATACATCGGCGGTAACTATAAATTATTTGTTCCCGGCATCAAATTTCATGTATTTGAAACCATATCGATATTTACTATCCCATTGGTAATACTTGCCGTTTTAACCAATATTACGGCTTTTAACAGGCTAAGAGAAGCTAAAAAAGCTTTAATTAAACTGGAAGAGGAAGAAGGTAAGTAAGGCTGTAGTTCTAAGTCAAAAGTCTTAAACGAGGACGTTGAATTACTTCTCCTAAGACTGCGAACTTTAGGCTTAAGACTTAGCAACAAATATCATATCTTCGTAACAATAAAATAAAGGCATTTACGCTTAGCAATATCTTTGCTAAAATTGCCTTTTGCTGGTTTAAGGCCAGCCATTCTGAATAATTTTAACACCATAAACAGGCAGAGAGATCGTAAAACATTTTAAACCCTGATTATAACAATGAAAAAGAAATATATATCCAACTCGCAGGAATCGGTGCGAATGTTTAAGAGCGACTTTTTAGAAGGCTTATCAAAGGTACACTATACCGTACCTCTATATATTTTTGTACCTGTTATTGGATATTGCAGCTATAAATTCTTTGACCTGGGATTGGATGTATTAACATATCTTGGCCTGTTTATTTTCGGCCTCTTCATCTGGACCATCACCGAATACATCATGCACCGTTTTGTTTTCCACTATCAGCCAAGCGAAAAACTGGAATGGGCACAACGTCTGCATTTTATCATGCATGGCGTGCATCATGATTATCCGAGCGATGCCAAACGTTTGGTATTGCCCCCGTCATTAAGCATTCCGCTGGCTACAGGCTTTTTCTTTTTGTTTAAATGGTTATTGCCTGTAAACTACATCTGGGGCTTTTTTCCGGGCTTTATTTTGGGCTACCTGTTTTATGACATATCGCACTATGCCATGCACCATTTTAATTTTAAAAGCGGCTTGTTCAAAAAAATAAAACAACACCATATGCTGCACCACTACCAGGATCCTGAAAAAGGCTATGGTGTGAGTTCACCTTTCTGGGATAAAATTTTCCGTTCAGATTTCTTAAAAAAACAGCAATGACCAATGCCAATACAGGCGTAACAGTAAATATCCGGTCGATAATTATTGTTTCACTGCTTTCCATTGCTTACCTGGCGTTTTCAACTTTCCTTATTGGTTATAAACCAGATGAGCTTACGCTGGTAGTTATTTTCAATGTGTTATTCTATGCATCGGCAATAACCCGCAAGTTTATATTAGGCTTCACTATTTTCATAGTGTACTGGATTGTTTTTGATTACATGAAGGCCTTCCCCAATTATAATTACAACCCCGTACATATTGCCGAGCTCTATAATGCAGAGAAACACCTGTTCGGCATTCATTTTAACGGCAAACTGCTTACACCCAATGAATACTGGCTGGCCAACAGCAACACTTTTATTGATGTGTTATCGGGCTTATTCTATTTATGCTGGATCCCTGTGCCGCTGGGTTTTGCTGCTTACCTGTTCTTCAAAAACAAAAAACAGTTCCTCAATTTTTCGTTAACGTTTGTTTTGGTGAATATCCTGGGCTTTATAGTTTACTACGCATACCCTGCCGCACCACCCTGGTTTGTTCAATATCACGGGTTTCATTTTATTCCGTTAACCATGGGCAATACCGCCGGGCTGGCCAGGTTTGACGCCTATTTTCATGCCGGGGTTTTTAAAGGGATTTATACAAAAGGATCAAACGTGTTTGCTGCCATGCCGTCGCTGCATTCGTCATACCCGGTTATAGTGCTTTACTACGGCTTAAAAAACAAGCTGGGACTTGCTAATATCTTTTTTGCGGTGGTAACCGTTGGTATCTGGTTTACGGCGGTATATGCAAGCCACCATTACGTGCTTGACGTGTTAGCCGGCATTACTTGCGCGGCATTAGGTATTACCTTATACAATGTACTATTAAAAAAATTCGCGGGTTTGCAGTCTGCTTTAAATAAATACCAAAGGGTAATCTCGTAGTGTAACATCTTGCTTACACAATTAGCGGATTGTTAGCGTTTACTACAAATTATCATTATATTAAATATAAGCAAAAAATACTAAAACTTTATCAATATTCCCCGAAATACATTATCAATTTTTAACGTTCCACCAACCTCCCTTTAACACCGCGGACGCATTTTTGCCTTAACTAAAAATGTTAAAATGTTAAGGATAAACAAAGTTTTTTTTAAAAAGTTGTGCCTTTTGGGCATATTCAATTTATTTTTAATAACGGTTGGTATGGCACAAACCAATTTGGCCGGTATTTCAGGGAAGGTTTCCGGCCCGAATGGTGAAGCTTTGCCAAATGCTACCATTACCGTTAAAAATGAGTCGACCGGGTTTGTAATCAAAGCTACAACCAATTCTAAAGGAACATTTCTGTTAAAGGAGCTTCCGCTGGGTGCACCTTATAGCATAACAGCAGAAATTATGGGCATGACTGCGCAAAGACAAACCGGTTATGCTTTAAATCAGAGCGACTTGCTACAGGTTACGTTTGTAATGACAGAAAAGATCCAGGAACTCAATGTTGTTGAAGTAAGAACTACCACAACCCGTAACAGGATCGAAAACATTGGCTCATCCACCGCTGTTACAGCTAAAGATATAGCCAAGTTACCGGTAAACGGTCGTAATTTCACATCCCTGGCCGATTTATCTCCATTGAGCGCGGGAAGCAGCTTAAGCGGGCAGCTGGGGTCAGCTACAAATTATACCATTGATGGCATGGCGGCACGCAGTACTATAGCCGGTGGCCAACCAACCGGTGCTTACTCTATTTCGCTTGAGGCTGTAAGGGAATTTCAGGTAGTTACCAATCAATATGATGTTACTTATGGCAACGCCGGCGGCGGTACAATAAGTACGGTAACCAAATCAGGAACTAACGTATTATCAGGGAGCGCTTTCACTTATGCACGTGCAAATTGGCTATCCAGTCCATTTGGATTAAATGGATTAAAACGTAACCAGTCGTTTTCTACTTATCAATATGGTTTTTCATTAGGAGGTCCTATTGTTAAAGATAAAGCGCAATTCTTTATTGCCTGGGATCATCAGGCAGATTCAAGGCCACTTTATATTGCCAATATCCAATCTGCAGATGACGAAAAACGAAACAATGTAACCCAGGCCACATTAGATAACTTTTTGAGTATAGCAAGGGCTAAATATGGAGTTGCCAATACCCGACAGTTTGGTCAGTTTGATAAATTTAAAAATACTCACGCCGCTTTTGCACGTATCGACTGGCAAATTAATTCCAAAAATTTGTTCACTATCAGAGATAATTTCATCTACGACCTGGATAACCAATCCGACGGTGATAATACTGCCATAAACATCTACGAGGTTTACAGCACGCGCAAAAGTTTAAATAACAGTGTAATGGCCTCATTGCGTAGTATATTCAGTCCTAATTTAACCAACGAACTGAAAGTGCAGCACTACTGGGAATACAATAAGATGTTTGCAAACAGCCAGTTACCTGCCGATAATATTCCCCGCGCTATTGTGCAGAATATTTCTTCGCTTGCAGCGGATGGTTCTACCTATTCTACCGCTATACAGTTGGGAGGGCAACGTTACGGCGGCGACTATTTTAACAATAATGTAGCACAGCTAACCGACAACTTGTACTGGACCAAAGGCAAATATAACTTTACATTTGGTGGAGGGTTAACTTTTACCAATCAAAATTCTATTTACGGCAGCGAAACAAATGGACGTTTTTACTTTACAGGCTTAACTAATTTCAATAACCTTACACCCTATCGCTTTGCAAGGGATATTTATACCTCATCAAACCGGAACATTAAATTTAACATACTTGCACCTAATGCTTACGCACAGGTACAAACTATGTTGTTTCCGGGTTTTGAAGTAACCGCCGGGGTACGTATTGATTATACCGATTACCTTGACCAGGCAAATTTCAATCCTACGGTTTATAAAACTTTAGGCTTAAATACATCTAACAAACTGGCTACGCTACAAATTCAACCGCGTTTGCAAACCACCTGGGATGTAGGGCAAAATGGTAAAGACATTGTCAGGTTAGGTGGTGGCATTTTAGGTTCGGCATTGAACCCTTATTCTATGATAAACAATATGCTGTTTGATGGCTCACACATTTTAAGTGTTGATCTTAACGGCAGCCAAGTGCCTACCCCTAACTTTCCGGCTTACCGCAAGGACCCTGCAACAGCACCAGGACAGGATTTACTTAATAACCCCGCCATACCCAAGCTTGCTACTATTAATATGAATGGCAAGGATGCTAAAGTGCCAACGGTTTACAAAGCCAACTTGTCTTATTCTCACTTCTTTGCTCAAAACTTCAGGGTTACAGCATCCGGCTACTTAAGTTTAGGTCGCAACAACTATACTTATCTGGATAAAAACATGGTTGATCAGCCGTACTTCCGTATTGCTGCCGAAGATAACAGAGGTGTATATGTTCCGGCAAATACAATAAACGCGTCAAATGGTTCGGCAGACTGGACACAAGGCAGAAAAACAACTGAAGTAGGCAGGGTATTGGAATTAGAAAGCAAGGGCAGAGTTAACCAGATGGCTTTTGTTATTGATGCCGACTACAAATATTATAAACAGGGCGAAATCTCCGTTTCTTATACATGGAATCAAACTAAAGACAATACATCATACAACGGAAACGTTGCTAATACGGCTACGCTTGTACAGTACGTAAAAGATGATCCGCGTAACCTGGGCGGAATGAATTATTCTGATAACCAATTCAGGAATAAGATTGTTGCTTACGGAAGTTCGCCAACCTTTCATGGCTTTAGCGCAGGCTTGCGATTTTCGGGGATAAGCGGCACCAGGTATTCTTTATTGGTGAACGGTAACGTGAACGGCGATTTTGTGGCCAGTAACGATCTGGCTTACATTTACGATCCGAATGCAGCGTCAACACCTCAATACATAAAAGACGGGATCAATGCGATACTGAACAACCCTAAGGTAGAGCAAAGCGCCAAAAATTACATAGTTAAAAGTTTCGGAAAAATTGCTGAACGTAATGGAGGAGTAAACCCGTTTTATGGCGTATTTGATTTACGGTTGATTAAAAGGGTTACGCTATTTAAAAAACAGTATTTTGAAATATCTGTCGACTTATTTAACGTGGCCAATTTATTGAATAAAGAATGGGGCGTTAACCATAACCTGGGTGCAACTCCTATTTATACGATTAAAAGCTTCGACCCTGTTAAAAAACAATACGCATACGCGGTTAACACAAATGCAGGGGTATCCAATTTAAGCGGCAACCCTTACCAGTTTCAGATAGGCTTAAGATATGGTTTTTAATTATCAACCCTAATTAACAACAATAGTTAAAACCTTGTAAACCTTTACGGGCTCTGCTTTGAATAGCATAGGATTTTAATGGAATAACGCTTTGCGATTGGCAACTTTTGACCTTTAAAATCCTTGCTATTGTAAATACCCATTTGTGCAAAATCTCTTTTTCTATACAACTTTATGTATTAAAGCAGGCAGTGTGGAAAACGCGCAAACATTTGTTAATTAATATTTCCAGGGCTATCCTCCTGAAAAACAGCCCATACAATTCAAAAACAAACAAAAAGCCAAGCGACTTTCACAAACACCTATGGCGGTGACTTAAACGGGCACGCTATTTGCCTAATTATAAGCAGATTATTGTATTTTGGAGTAATCTGCTATATGAAGAGACTTATTACCTTACTTTTTATTCTGACAGCCACGCTTAAATTATCCGCACACACCAGTGAGCTTGATAGTCTTAAGCAAAAATTACAGGTTACCAGCGACTCGTTAAAAGGCCCTATTTATACCCAAATAGCTGCCCATTATTTAGGATACGATACCGTATCAACCCGGCGAATGAAATACTATTTCCAAACTGAGGCGCTTAATTACACTATGCTCGCCCTGCATAGCTATTCAACTTATAACGATACTTTAGGCTTGCGTACAAGCTTTAACGCGCTTGCAAAGGTTTACCGCTCACAGCGTAAATTCAGCCAGGCCAAATGGTTCATTTTGCAATCGAACACCATATCGAGGCAAAGGAAGGATACCCTTAATATTATCAGCTCGCTTATAGAGCTTGCAGCCATTAAAAGCGACATCAAAGACTATAAACTCAGTATGAAGGACCTGAACGATGCTTTAACCCTATCGCTTAAAACCCACGATCCAAAAAAAGAATCGATAGTGCAGGTAGGTTATGCCGAATTGTACCGAAAAATGAACGATTATGATAAAGCTGCGGTAGCTATTAAACGCCATGAATTTTTGGACGATAGTCTTAACCAGGTTACAGTCGACAGCATTGCCAAGGTAGCTGCTGCCGATTCGATCAAGATCAAAAAACAGGATTCGGTGATAGCCAAAAAAAAAGTATTTACCAAAAACTCCAGGCGCAGGCCAATGCTAAGATACGCCAGGCACATAACGTCATTGTCGTTCTCATCGGCACCACTCTTGTTCTCGTCGTTGTAGCCATCATTATCATTTACAGGCGGAAGAAAACCGGTCGCTGGCGTTCAGCTATCAGGCGGCCTAAACAATAATTTAAACCACAGGCGTTTAAAATTGTCAAAGCACTAAGATGAAAAAATTGATAGTATTATTTGCTGCATTATTCTGGTTTGCGAATGCCTACAGCCAAAGCAGCAAACAATTCAGGACCGAGTTTTTAAACAGCATTAATGCTACACGCCAGAAAGGCTGCAATTGCGGCAGCAAATATTTCCCGCCGGCCCCTCCCCTTACCTGGAATAATGATTTGGAAGATGCAGCCATAGGCCACGCTAAAGACATGGCCCGCAAAAGCTATTTTAGTCACGACAGTAAAGATGGTCGCAGCATGGAAGACCGCATTGTATACGCCGGTTATAAATTTAAAGGCTTCAAAAGTTTTGCCATAGGCGAAAACATAGCACAGGGCCAGCAAAGTATTGCCGAAGTAATGGCCGGATGGTTTAAAAGCGAAGGCCACTGCCGGAACCTCATGAACCCGGACTTTAAGGAAGTTGGTGTGGCTGAATATAAAACCTACTGGGTACAGGATTTCGGTGGCAGAACCTCATTTTCGGCTCAGCAACAAAAGCTTATTAAATCAGGGAGATACAGATTAATACAGGAAAAGCCGGTGGAAGGGCATTGATTTTTGTCTGAACCGGGATTTTTAGGATTAAAGGATTGCCCGGGCTTATCTATCCGCTCGCAAATCAAATCCTATAAATGGTGAATCCCCCTTTGCCGTTGTTGGAGTTGTCTCCAACAACCTTATTTGCCGGCCTCCGTTTTTGGTTTCTGCTCCCTTGGGCCGCGTTTGTAGATAATGAGGCCATTCAGGAAATTACGCAGGATCTGGTCTCCACAGGGTTTAAAGTTGGGATGGTCATCAGCACGGAATATGGCGCCTATTTCGGCTTTGGTGATCCTGAAATTAACCAATGCCAAAACCTTGATAATATCATCATCAGTAAATTTCATAGCCACCCGCAGCTTTTTCATGATATCGTTATTGCTCATTATATCTTTCTTTTTAACAAAATTACCTCGAAATTTCCATCTTCACCTTTTTACCTTTAATTTTTTCGGCTTTTACCTGCCTTACCACCTCCTCAATCTTATCCCGTTTTATAGCTGCATATGATGAGTAATCAAGCACTTCTATCAGGCCAAGATCGTCTTTGGCCAGTCCGCCTTTTTTAAGTAGCAGGCCTACTATATCCACCTTGTTTACCTTATCCTTTTTTCCGGCGGCTATATATAAAGTAACCCAGGGGGAAGCCGGTGGAAAGATCAGCTTTTCGGGTAGTTCTTCAATCTCAGGCAGTTGTTTTAAGTATGGCAACTTTTCATCGGGTGTTAGCATCAGGTATGATGTGCCTTTAGCGTTCATACGTGCCGTGCGACCGTTACGATGTAAAAAAGCCTCCTCATTGTGCGGCAGCTGGTAATGTACCACATATTCTATCTCCGGGATATCCAGCCCACGTGAGGCCAGATCGGTGGTGATCAATAAACGGTGACTTCCGTTCCTGAATTTTAACAGGGCACGCTCACGGTCATCCTGTTCCATACCGCCGTGAAAAACATCGTGCTCCAACCCCTTGTACCAAAGCAACTCGCTGATCCTGTCAACCGCCTCACGGTGATTACAAAACACAAGGGTTGCTTTATTACCAATTTTACAGATCAGGGCAAAAAGTGCATCCAGTTTATCGGCAGCTTCGGATATCACCGCTTTTTGTTTAATATCCGGCGCCGAGGTAACATTACTTAAAAAGTTCACTTCAACAGGTTTAGCAATCCCTGTAAAATCCGGGATCTCACTCATTTTTGTAGCCGAAGTCAATATCCGCTTTTTTACAACGGGCAACTGCCTGATGATATAAGCCATATCCTCCTGGAAACCGAACTCAAGCGCTTTATCAAACTCATCGAGAATGAGCGTACGTACAGTATCAGTACTAAAATTTTCTTCACGCAAATGAAAGGCAATCCTCCCCGGCGTGCCAACCAAAACTGCAGGCGGATGCGACAGGTTATTACGTTCGATTTTTACGGCATGGCCGCCATAACAGCAATTGATCTTGAAGCCCGTACCCATCGATTTCCAAACCTGTTCAATTTGCAAAGCAAGCTCACGCGATGGCACCAGGATCATTATCTGTACAGTAGCAATGCCCGCATCAATCAGGTTAAGTAAAGGCAATAAAAAACCAAGTGTTTTGCCCGAACCGGTAGGCGATAAAAGAATTACATCACCTTTTTTTGCGGCGCTAAGAGCGGCAAGCTGCATGGGGTTAAGGGCAGTTATGCCAAGGTTACTCAGTGCCTGATCGATCATGATTTACTTTGTTGAGGCGCAAAGATACTGTAAAAATCCGGAGGACTATTTATTTGCGCGGATTAAGCGCCGCCAGCAGGTTTAAGCACCCATGCTTACAAAAAAACCGGAGGATGAACACTTCCGGTTTTTTAATATTCAAGAACTTATCACCAATGCATTTTGCGGGAGCGGCTCAAAAAAACTATCCGGCAACTTCAGTTTTGAAGTTATGTTTGATAAACCTCGCAATCTTTTTGGCATCACGATGGCTCAAATTGCCCATACAGGTATATTCCCATTCGTGCATATGATCATCAAAAACAATATCGCCTAAATCTGCTTCTCCCTCACTTAAACTAAATACACCGGTTGCATAAGCATGCGTACCGGGTATAAGCTGGTGTACTGCTTTAATACTGATCCGGCGTATACCGTCCTCGGTATCCAGATCAAAAACCACCGACTTTTTCATGTATTTAACTACAATATTAACCCGATTTTGTTTACCTGATTTTCTTAGAAGCTGTTTAAAAACGAATAAAATAAATGTTTTTTGTAGAGACGTATCACATACGTCTCCCGTAGGACAAGCCGCGTTCAAGAGACGAGCATGCATAAATTGCATAGGGGGAGACGCATGTGATGCGTCTCTACATTTGGCAATTATCGTTTTTAAATAGCTTCTTAAAGGTTAACACAATTACCAGCCCATGATTTTCATTACCCTATCAAATTCGGGTTGAAGCGCGGCTTCTATTGTTATCTCTTCGCCGGTTATGGGGTGTGTAAAACTCAACTGCGATGCATGAAGCAACATCGTGGTCATTTCCCATTGTTCCCAAAATAGCTTGTTTTGTTTGTTACAACCGTGGGTACGGTCGCCGATAATGGGATGAAAAATATGGCTCATGTGCTTGCGAAGCTGATGCATGCGGCCTGTTGTGGGTACGGCCTCAACCAATGAGTATCTTGAAGTAGCATGTTTGCCAAAAGCGATATTGAGCTCAGCCCTTTTTAGGGTTGTGTAGGTTGTGAACGCGTCCTGCAGGGTGCCGTTTTCCTTCCGCAATGGATAGTCTATATCTTCCATGTCCGGCGTATGGCCGCGCACAACTGCCAGATATTTTTTACCTACCCGGTTTTCCATAAAAGCCTTTTGCATAGCTATTTCAACTTCTTTTTTAAATGCAAAAAGCAGGATCCCACCGGTTTTACGATCTATACGATGAACAGGGTTAACTTTCATGCCGATTTGATCGCGGAGCAATTGCAGGGCAAATTCTGAAGCGTCGGCTGCGATTGATGAACGGTGTACCAGCAACCCGTGCGGCTTGTTGATGGCTATCAGGTACTCGTCGCGGTATATGATCTCTAACATTGGCATAATTAAAAGGCCGCTTCGGATAAATTAAAAAAATCTGATTTTTAAGTAAAAGCCACTCAATCACTGAGTCACCCCAAATCCAGGCTCAGACATCAACGTAATCACAAATAAATCAACGGCCGGCTTTGCTCCAGGCCTGCTGCTCAACAGGCGTTAAAAAGGTCCAGGCCATAATACGGCTTACTTTTTGCCCTTGCGACATGTTGATAGTTTGCACATCTTTAACACCTTCTTTTTGCAGGGCATTGTATAAAACACGAAGGTTCTCTTTTTTAGATACCAGCGTTGTGAACCATAAAACCTGTTTCTCAAACGGTTTACTTTGTGCAGCCATCAGCTTCAGGAAGGCGGCTTCGCCGCCGGGGTACCAGAGCTCGGTGTTTTGGCCTCCGAAGTTAAGTATAGGCTGTTTATCCTTTCTTAAACCCAGGTTATCCCATTTACGGGCCGAACCGGCAGCAGCCTCTTTGGCCGAAGCGTGGAACGGAGGGTTACAAAGGGTAAGGTCAAATAACTCACCGGGTTTAATGATCCCCTTAAAAATATCGGCCTTTTTGCTTTGCTGCCTTAGCTCAACTGCAACCTTTAGGTGGCTGTTTTGCTCAACAATACGTTGTGCCGATGCCATAGCCTCCAGGTCAAGTTCGAATCCAACAAAATTCCAGCCATATTCTTTAAAGCCCACTATGGGATAAACAAGGTTAGCTCCCGTTCCTATATCAAGCACCTGTACTTTCCGGCCTTTGCGTACAACACCCTCATTAACAGAAGCAAGCAGATCGGCAGCATAATGAATGTAATCGGCACGACCTGGTATCGGCGGGCATAAAAACCCTTCAGGAATATCCCAATGATTTATACCATAGTGATGCTGCAGCAATGCCTTGTTAAGCATTTTTACCGCTTCGGGATTGGCAAAATTGATAGTTAAATTATCATACTCATTGGTACGCACAAATTGCCTTAAAGCGGGCGTGGCTTTTATCAATGCTTTAAAATCATACCCTTCGCGGTGTTTATTACGCGGGTGCATATTGGTTTTAGCCTCGGGCTGATTGGATTCTTGTGCTGACAATGGAATAGTATTTTTAGTTTATGATTAACCCACAATGCCATTCAGATAGGCAGGCGAATAATTGATAGATTTTAACGTTTTATGATCAGATGTACGGTACACCAGATACAAACCATCTATCGCTTTATAATATGCTTCTGTATTAGCAGTAGCTTTATAGTGTTCGATGGTTTTTTCGGCTTCTTCTATTGTTTTACAGGCTTTGCTCATGTTTGAGCGGTGTACCTCGTCAAACAATTCTTTAAACTTTGAGCCCAAACCAAATTCAAGTATCGCTCCTGATAATACGTATTGCAGATCGCAAAGGGCATCAGCTACTTCAACCATGTTATTATCATTAACGGCCTGCTGCAACTCTTTTAATTCTTCGGCAATCAGTTCGATACGCAGATCGCAGCGTGCTTTTGACGGTATTGCAGGTTTTTCAATTATAGGATGTTTAAAAGTGGCATGAAATTCGGCTACCTGGGTTAATGCACTTAAATCTTTAATCATGTTGTTTTAGGACGATAAATAAACGGCTAAGTTAAGAATTAACCCGAAGGCTTTCAAAAAATTAGTATAGGCCGTATTAGGCTAAGCGTTATAAAACAAAAAATAAATAAAGTAACAACATTTAATAGCACTGATTATCAATTAATAAAAAGTTAACATAAATAGTGACTGTTAACATAAACATAATATTAAAACCACATTATATTAACCTAACTTTGCGCCGCGCAGAAAAAACTGTGCTTCACCCGATCTCTAATCCATTCACATGAAAAACATAAAAGATAAAGCCGCTACTAAACAAGCCCGTAAAGCTCTTAAGAAACAATTAAAAGAAAAATTAGTTATCCAGATTGAAACCCTGGTAAGTGAATTTGGCCCTGATGCCAGTAAAGCTAAAAAAGCTATCGACAAAGCTGCAAAAAACCTGGCAAAAATATTAGCGGCTAAATTAAGTCCAGAAGTACATGCTGCTCCCGCTGAACACAAAGTAAAAAAAGAGAAGAAAACAACTGAAGCAGCGTCGATTACTCCCGCAAAAGCACCGAGCAAAACAACAAAAGATACCGAGCCTGAAAAAGCCGTTTAATTAAAAAATTAAACAACAAAAAGACGTTCAATCATTTTTTTTTAAATCCAAAAAAGCCAATTGTTAAGGATTAAAGCCTTTAAACAATTGGCTTTTTTTATTACTTCAACAATTCGACATAAAAAAATAACAAAAGGCTAATATTTTTCACCACCAATCACCTAAAACAGCAAATTACAAGTGCAAATCTTCCAATAAAATTGATTTTATATTGAAAACTATTCAATAATTATTAACTTACATTAAAATTAACATTATTTCAATAGCCACAACTTCCGTTTTATGAAGAAAATTTTACTATTTACCCTCATTTTGCTAACCATAACTCCCCTATTGGCATTAGCACAAAAGAAAACTATAACCGGAATCGTTACCGATGCGGCAAGCAATGCACCTATGCCCGGAGTATCGGTACAT
This sequence comes from Mucilaginibacter sp. R-33, assembly GCF_049949235.1. Taxonomy (NCBI): domain Bacteria; kingdom Pseudomonadati; phylum Bacteroidota; class Sphingobacteriia; order Sphingobacteriales; family Sphingobacteriaceae; genus Mucilaginibacter; species Mucilaginibacter sp. R-33. The sequence goes on along the minus strand of NZ_CP188089.1, from coordinate 813,569 downwards.
ATAAAAGGCAGCAACTTAGGTACAAGCACCAACACAAAAGGGATATACACTATTTCGGCGGCAACAATTGATGAACTGATTATAAGCTATACTGGCTATAAAACCATAACAGTCGCCATTAACGGGCGTACTAAAATTGATATTACCCTGGTTAGTGATATAGCCCAATTAAATGAAGTAGTATTAATAGGTACACGATCTGCCGGGCGGGTAAAACTTGAAACGGCGGTTCCTGTTGATATTGTTAATGTGGGTAAAGCGGCATCAGTAACCGGTCGTATGGATATCACCGACATCCTTAACTACTCGGCCCCGTCATTTAACTATAATAAACAATCCGGTTCCGATGGTGCCGACCACGTTGAATTGGGTACATTACGCGGCTTAGGCCCCGATCAAACCCTGGTTTTAGTAAATGGCAAACGCCGCCACTCCACTGCTTTCGTTTCTGTGTTTGGCACCCGTGGCCGCGGTAACTCGGGTGTCGATCTGAGTTCTATCCCAACGGCATCTATCGACAGGATCGAGATCCTTCGCGACGGCGCTTCGGCCCAGTATGGCTCTGATGCTATTGCGGGTGTTATCAACCTTGTTTTAAAGAAAACCACTGGTGTGTTTAATGCCAACGTTGGTTATTCTGGTTACTATGATCCTGCCTTTAACAGTGGTAAAAGTGTTGTATCATCTCAATATCCTCACGGCGGCGCTATTGATGGCAATGGTATCACTATTGATGCCAACTATGGTTTAGCACTCGGCAAAAACGGCGGTTTCATCAACTTTACGGGCGACTATGCCAAAAACGGCAAAACCTTTCGCCAAACGCATGATACCACAACCTCAAACCCTAAAGCACTGCCCATAAACCCTTACAGGCGTGCCAATGGCGATGGATCAGCCGAAAGCGGTACTTTCTTTTTCAACCACGAATCGCCGCTTGCAGGCACCCGTACAACTTTATACAGTTTTGGCGGTTATAGCTATAAGGCATCTGACGATTATGCTTTTACCCGTAATTTCTCCGGTCGCCCCGAACGTTTCCCCACCGACAACAGCGGCAATATGATCCCGGTGAGCGGTATCATTTTTAACACCCCAGACGGCGAATCATATTACAATCCCATTATCCGTACAGATAATACAGACCTTGCCATTGCCTTAGGCGCAAAAGGCACCCTGGGCGACGCCTGGGACTGGGATTTGAGCAATAATATTGGTAACAATAAGTTCCACTTTTTTGGCTATAAAACATTTAATGCTTCTTTGGGTGCGGATAAAACCAATTTTGACGATGGCGGATCGGAGTTTTTACAAAACACCAGTAACCTGAACATCAACAAACATTTTGGCAATATAATGCAGGGCCTTAACCTTGGTTTTGGCGGCGAATACCGTTACGAGCGCTATAAGATCTTTTCGGGTGAAGAAGGATCGTACAAAAATTACGACCCCACCGGCGTAAAGGCGGCAGGCTCACAGGGCTTCCCCGGCTATCAGCCCGGTGATGTGGTAAATGCCCACCGTTCGGTAGAAGGTGTATATGTTGATCTTGAAGGCGATATCACCAAACAATGGCTGGTTGATTTTGCCAACCGATATGAGCATTACAGCGATTTTGGCTCAAACTTTAATACCAAACTGGCTACACGCTATAAAATCACCGATAATTTTAACATCCGCGGTTCATTAGGTACCGGCTTCCGCGCACCTTCATTACAACAGATCAATTACAGTTCAACTTTTACCAACGTACAGGGCACTGTGATATCTGAAGTTAAAATAGCCCCTAACTACAGCCCCATCACCAAAGCAGCAGGCATCCCTAACCTTAAGCAGGAAAAATCAAAGAATGCCGGTTTGGGTTTTACCTTTAAGCCACTGCCTGAGTTAAGCTTTACTGTTGATGGATACTATATTAAAGTTACCGACCGCGTTGTGCTTTCCGGCCAGTTCAGTGCCGATGACGAAACCCTCGACCCTACATTTACCAATGCCCTGAAAAACCTGCACGTAAGCTCTGCCCAGTTTTTTGCCAATGCTGTAAACACTACCAATAAAGGGTTGGACGTAGTTATTGACTACAACAAAACCATTGGCGCCAACAGGTTCAGGGTACTTTTTACAGGCAATTTCCAAACCATGAAAATTGACAAGGTAAACTACCCGCCTATACTTGGTACTACCCCTGCATTGCGCGAAACATTTTTGAGCGAGCGTGAAAAGAAATTTATCCTGGCATCGGCGCCACCTCAAAAGCTTAGCTTAAACCCTGAGTACGGACGTAAAAACTTTACTGTAGGCACCCGCTTTACTTACTTTGGCAAAGTTGTGATTGATGGCTATGGCGATGGCTCAACCCTTACCCCTACTGTACCAACCGATGATGGTTCGGCCCAACTGCCCGATCAGTACATATACAGCGGTAAAGTTGTAAGCGACCTGTATTTCGCTTATAAAGTGGCGAAATCGGTTCGCATATCCATAGGCGCCGACAATATTTTTAACGTACACCCCGATCTGGCATATGTAAAAGGCGCTAAAGGATGGGCATATAATAACGAACCATCGGGCCCGTTTGATGCCGTACAGATGGGCCAAAATGGCCGCCGCTTTTTTGCCCGGGTAGGCTTTACATTTTAAATAATTAACTGAAAAACTATTAACTGACTGATTCGATACAGGTCGCCCCGATTGTGGGGCGACCTTTTTTATTTTAGAGGAGATTCATAAATATTGATAGCTCTGTAACTTTATCCGCCGATAAAACTCTAAACTTGCAAACTGTTAAAACATGTTAAACAAGTGCAAAAGATTTTTTGTACATCCTTTAACATAGCATTGCAGATAAAATAATGCCTGTACCAAATCAGCATATAGCCCATACAGACGAACAGTTATTACAACTGATGGCCCGCGACAACCGCAATGCCTTTACCGAGCTGTATAACCGGTATTGGGATAAAACCTTTGCTGTAGCCTATCACCGTTTAGATGATGAACATGAGGCCGAAGAAGTAGTGCAGGAAGTATTTTTAAGTATCTGGCAGCGCCGGGCAAGCCTTAAGTTAACACATACAATGGCCATCTATCTTTCGGTAGCGGTTAAATACAAGGTGATCAATCATCTTGATCGTCAATACAGAAAGCAACAACATTTGGATGAGCTTGCTTTTACCTCGCCCGAAACAGACGACAGCACCATTGAATGGCTGGAGGAAAAAGAACTGCGCCAACGACTTAACCACAGCATCAGCCTCCTGCCCGAAAAATGCCGCATCGTTTTCCTGCTTAGCCGTAATGAAAATAAAACCTATGCCGAGATAGCTGCAGAACTGGACATATCACAAAAAACTGTTGAAGCGCATATGTCAAAGGCATTAAATTCGTTAAGGCAATCGCTGGGTATTTCTCTGCCGGTGCTAATTTTACTCCTCAGTTAACATACGCTTCAGTTTTTAACATAATGAAGCGCGATACAGCCCGATTCAAGGATCTTTGATTCCATTAGCTTTAAGCCTACATTTCCCTTTAAACCTGCGGCTTCCAGCAGACTTCTCCCCTCGCCTACAATTACGGGATGTATAACATAATGAAACTCATCAACCAAACCAAGTTCAATGAGTTGTAAGGGCAGGTTCACACCTCCTATCGAAATATTACCACCAGCCTGTTGCTTCAGTTTGCGGATCTCATCGTCAGGGTTTGCTTGACTAATAACAGAGTTTTTATCGTCGGTACTGGTCAGTGTCCGTGAGAAAACAAGTTTTTCAATACCATCAAATGCCTGTGCAAATTCTCTCTCCTCTTTGGTTGAGTTAGGATCTTTTGCGGCATCCGGCCAATACGGAACCATAAGCTCGAAGGTTTTACGCCCGTATACAATCAGGTCAACATCATCCATAAGTCGGGTAAAATGTTCTAATATATCCTTGCCACCGCTAAATTTGGTATGGTCACAACAACCATCTAAGCTCAGGTTAATGCCGTAGATTACTTTTCTCATTTGATTGGTTTTTAATTGACTTTTTTAAAATTAGTAAATTTCAACCGGCATAACCTATACAGATCTTTATCTCACCAAAAAGAAAAAACGATAGCGATAAATATTTTTCATTTTCCACTAAGGGTATCTGCTTCCATCACTGACTATATGTGCAAAAGGTTGAAAGATCAGGCAAAATGGAAAACAACACCTACAACGTAAAGGAACTCGCTCATAAATTAAAACAAGGCACCATCAGTGCTGACGAAAAAGCCTGGCTTGATACCTGGTATGCTGGTTTTAATGATGAAGAAGTATTGTTATCGGCCTCAAAATACCAAAATCCTGAACAGCTGCGGAAAAGTATTTTGAGTAAGATAACCGCGCAAATGGAAACACCGGGGCAACCTGCGCGTAAGGTAATTACCTTATGGCGAAACATAGCTGCTGCAGCGGCTGTGGTATTGCTGGTTACCTTTGCCGCGCTTTACAAAAACCAGGTATTGGAAGTTATTGATCCTGCCAAACAGGTTGAACTGGTTACAGCTCCGGGCAAACACCGGCAAATCAGTTTGCCCGATGGCACCCGGATTTGGCTTAGTCCCGGCAGCCGCATCAGTTATCCAGACAAATTCAGGACTAAAGAACGTTTGGTAATACTGGAGGGTGAAGCGTTTTTCGATGTAGTACATGATGAGGACCATCCATTCGTAATCCAATCGGGACAGCTTAAAACCGTTGTATTAGGTACCAGCTTTAATGTTAAAGCCTATCCCGACCAGATTATCTCTGAAGTTACGGTTATCAGCGGAAAGGTGGCGGTGCAGGAGCATAACCTGCCCAAAAGCCAGCAAGCTATTATGGTACTTAATCAAAGGGCCTTGTATAACAAGGCTGACAGATCGTTAATTAAGGAAAATTATCCCAATGCCTCCAAATTCCTTTCACAGCGTACCGGTTTGTTCAGTTATGACGGGGCGTCCCTGCAAACCGTAGTTGACGATCTGTCGCATCAGTATGGTATCCGCATAAACCTTACGCCGGATATCACCCAAAACGGTTTTTACGGTCATATCAACACGAATGAACCTATCGACAAAACGTTTAATAAACTTTGCGCCGTAATGGACCTTCGCTGGAAACGGGTCGAAAGCCAATATTTCCTGCAACCTTTACCACCCAACAATTAACCTTTTTATTCTAAAACATCATCCCTAAAAAGGAAAACAAACCACACCAACAATTTAAAGCAACTATGAAAACCAACAGACCGGCATGGCCCTCCATGCTGATTTGCGAAATAACGCGAATACCCTTCCGAACGGCACTCTGCATGTTGTTATTTTTAATGATGGCACTAAGCAAAGCACAAGCCCAGGGGCCTTTAGATAAACCCGTTACTATAACTATAAGCAACGAACCGCTTAAGCAGGCTTTGGATAAAATCACAGCTGCCTGCGGCGTAAGGTTCACCTATAATGAAACAGTTGCCAAAAGCACTGTTAAGATCATTGTCAATGCCAAAAACCAGCCTTTGGGCGAGGTATTACGCAAGGCCCTTGCTCCGCACCCGTTTATTTTTACGGTGCTTGATAATGAAGTATTGATCAAATACGATGCCGGCAAGGTAAAAAAGCAGGCAGCCGCCGGCACTGATGGCAAATACACGGTAAGCGGCACCGTTAAATCAAAACAAACCGGCGAAACGATTATTGGCGCAAGCATTAGGGTTACCGATGCAAACTTTGGCACATCAAGTAACGAATACGGCTTTTATTCGCTTACACTACCTGCCGGTGACCATCAACTTTCGGTAAGCGCTATGGGGCAAAAAGCCGCGGTTGTTCAGGTATCATTAGCCGGCAACCTTCGTTTAAATATCGAACTGGAAGACAATGCCCAGCAACTGCAGGAAGTAACCGTTAAAGCAGCGCCTCCCGGCGCGCGCGACCTGGCCAGCCCGCAAATGGGCGTTGAGCACCTCAGCATCCAGGAAACCAAAAACATTCCCGTGCTGCTTGGCGAGCGGGATGTAATCAAAACTATCCAATTGCTTCCTGGCATCAAATCGGCCGGGGAAGGCAGCGGCGGGTTCTTTGTACGCGGTGGCGCAACCGATCAAAATTTGATCCTGCTGGATGAGGCTCCCGTATACAATGCATCGCATTTGCTGGGTTTCTTCTCCACCTTTAACTCGGATGCCATCAAAAATATTAATATTTATAAAGGCGACATGCCCGCGCAATATGGTGGCAGGCTTTCATCTGTACTGGATATTAAAATGAACGATGGTAACAACCAGAAGTTTGGCGTAAGCGGCGGCATTGGCCTGATTGCCGCGCGCATCAATGCCGAAGGGCCTATTCAAAAAGGCAAATCATCTTTCCTGATTTCTGCACGGCGTACTTATGCCGATGCTTTCCTGGCCTTATCAAAAGACAGTATTGCCAAAAAAAGCCAGCTTTATTTTTATGACCTTAATGCCAAAGCCAATTATGTTTTAGGCGATAAAGACAGGTTGTTTGTCTCGGGATATTTTGGAAAAGATGTGCTTAAGGCTGCCGACATAGCCGGCATTAACTGGGGTAACACCACGGCTACCCTGCGCTGGAACCATATTTTTAACAGTCAGCTGTTTTCAAACACCTCGCTCATCTACAGCAATTATGACTATAAGCTTAACATTAAGCAGGATGTAAACGAATACAATATTTATTCGCAGATCCGCGATTTTAACTTTAAGGAAGACATGCAATGGTATGCCGGCGGCAAAAACACCATCAGCTTTGGTGTAAACAGCATTTACCATACCATTAAGCCGGGCGAAATTTCCGCTACCGGTAACTCTGGGGTTATATCTCAAAGCCTGCAAAACAGGTATGCCCTTGAAAACGCCGCTTATGTTAGCAACACATGGAAAGCAACAGATCGTTTTACTTTAACCTACGGGGTACGCCTGTCGGCCTTTACCATTCTTGGCTCAGGCGATTATTATGATATTGATGCTGACGGGAACATCGTAGGCTCTAAACATTACACTTCCGGCCAGGCGGTAAAAACCTATATAAACCCCGAGCCCCGCATTGCAGCAGCTTTCCAGCTAAATGATGTGAGTTCTATCAAGGCATCGTACGCCCGTAATGCGCAAAACCTGCATTTGATCTCCAACTCAAACTCGGGGTCACCAACGGATAAATGGGTGGCAAGCACTAATATTATTAAACCGGAAATTGCCGACCAGTTCTCTGTAGGCTACTATAAAGATTTTAACGATCATAATTATGAATTTACGGTTGAAAGCTATTATAAAAAGCTGCAAAACCAGATAGATTACCGCAATGGCGCCAATGTGTTCACCAACCAACCCATAGAAACACAGTTGCTTTTCGGAAAAGGCCGCTCCTACGGTGCCGAATTTTTGCTGAAGAAGAAAACCGGCAGGCTTAGCGGCTGGATCAGCTATACACTGTCAAAATCTGAACGAATGATTGACGGCATCAATAACAATCAATGGTACAATGCCCGGCAGGACCGCACCCACGACATTGCCATTGTAGCTATGTACAAAGCCAGCGAAAAATGGACATTCTCGGCCAACTTTGTTTACTATACCGGCGATGCCGTGACCTTCCCGAGCGGTAAATACCAGGTTGACGGCGTAACTTATTACTACTATACCAACCGAAATGCCGACAGGATGCCGGCCTACCACCGCTTAGACCTGGGAGCCACTCGGCAACTCAAAAAAACAGCGAAATTTCAATCTGATCTAACCTTCAGTCTTTACAATGCTTACGGCAACCCTAACGCTTACCGCATATTCTTCCGCGATAATAAAACCGATGCAAGCCGCACCGAAGCTGTACGCACTACCCTGTTCACGTTTGTACCTTCGGTTACTTATAACTTTAAATTTTAAGCCGATGAAAAACACTATAAAATACATCACCACTATGCTTTTTGCAGCAACTTTAAGCAGTTGCGAAAAAGCCATCGACCTGAAACTAAAAGATACCACGCCGCAATATGTAGTTGAAGGCGTATTAACCAACCAGGCCGGCGGCTGCAAGGTATTATTAAGCAAGACCAAAAACTTCACTGATAATAACGACTTCAATGGGATAGGCGGCGCTACCGTTACCATTGCCGATGATAATAACAATGTTTACCCGCTTACGGCTACAGGTACCGGTATTTACCAAAACATTACTTTAACAGGCAACCCTGGCCATACCTATCAGCTTAGTGTGAGTGTTAATGGCAAAACATTCACCTCAAGCTGCTTAATGCACCCCGCCGTTCCGTTAGATAGTATTTACCTGGTTAAAGACGAACTTGAAAATAACAAGGACGGTACCCCGCGCAAATATGTTACCGTGCGATATGACGACCCTATAGCTACCAAAAACTATTACCGTTTTGTACAGTATGTAAACGGCCGCAAAGAAGAAACGATCATGCTGGAAGACGACGAATTTACCAATGGGCAGGAAGTGAACAACAACCTCAGGTTTGATAACAGCAACGATAACCCGGCACGCGATATCCGCCCCGGCAACCAGGTAACTATAGAAATGATGAGCATTGACCAGGCGGTTTACAAATACTTTTACAGCCTTAGCAACAGCGCCAACGGCGATGGCAATAACGCTGCCCCGGCAAATCCGTTAACCAATATCAAAGGCGGCGCGTTGGGATATTTTAGTGCGCATACAGTGGTGAGCAAGACGTTGACAGCGCCGTAACCGCCAGCCCTTAAAGGGGCAACTATTGTAGTAAAATCATATAAAAAACACCCGCCTGAAGCGAGTGTTTTTTATTTAAACCAATATTTCCCCGCAGGGATTTTGCTGCCTGCTCCCATCATTCAAATAAATTCATAAATTTAGCATGTGCAAGATTACCTTTTATTCATAGATACCGAAACCTCCGGCCTGCCCAAAAAGTGGGACCTGCCCTATTGCGATAACGACAACTGGCCTTATGCCCTGCAGGTGTCGTGGATTGTGTACACCAATGACATGCAGGAGATAAAACGCGAAGATCATTATATTAAGGATAATGACTTCACCATAAGCCCAAAAGCATATGCCGTTCATGGCCTTACCCAGGAGTATTTGGTTGAGCACGGTGAATGGCGCAAAGATGTAATGACCATGCTGGCCGATGATCTCTTAGAGTATCAGCCATTGGTAATAGGTCACTTTATTGAGCTTGACCTGAATGTTGCAGGCGTTGAGTTTTACCGTACAGGCATCACCAATCCGCTTCAAAATTTAAAAACCTTTTGTACCATGCTGGCAACCACCAAATGGGTACAAAATCCGCAGACCAAGTATTTAAGGCTAAACCAATTGTACGAGGTACTGTTTAACAAAACATTCGACAGGCAGCACAACGCCCTTGAAGATGCGGAGGCTACCGCCGAATGCTTTTTTGAGATGCTGAAACGCGGCGATATTACCGAAGAGAGCGTAGAGCATCAGGAGGTTTACCTGCAAAAGATCCGCTCCGAAAAAAAATACCTTTTGCCCGCAGCCATCGTTTTAATTTTGATCATCATCATAGCTTTTTGGTTATATGGTTCAACGTCTTGAATTTTTAAGTAAAGTAGCCCCGTTTAACCTGCTGCCGGCCGATGTACTTGAACAGGTTGCCGATCAGTTGCAGGAGATCCGTTATAGTAAAGACGCGGTTATTTATCAACAGGAAGTAACCAAAATGCGCGGCGTGGATATTATTGCCGAAGGCGAATACGAATCCTTCTTTTACGACACCCAGCAAAATAAACGATTATTGGAGCACCATCATCCGGGCTATTGCTATGGCGGCATTTCGGTGTTGCTTAACCGCAAGCAGTCTATCCGTACGGTGATCGCCAAAAAAGGCACGACTGTGTTTTTCCTGCACCGCAAGGATTTCCGGTCGCTGTGCAAAGCGTACGAGGACTTTGTTCAATACTTTACCGCCGATTTCGGTAAGCGAATGCTTGATGATGAGTTCGCCCATTTTTATAAACGTCCGGCAACTTTTGAGGAAAGTTATATCGCTTCCGAACAATTGTATTCGCGCAAAATAGAAAGTATTGAATACCGCGAAATAGTTTCCTGTCCGCAAAGTACCCCTGTTTATGAAACCGCCCGCCTAATGGCTAAACACAAGGTGAGCTGCATTTTTATCCGCGATGAGCAAACCAAAATTGTAGGCTATGTAACCGATATCACCCTGCGCGACAATGTGGTTTCCAAACAGGCTGATACCGCCCAGCCGGTTGGCAACATTATGGATAACCCCATCGTTTGCATTAGTACCAATGCTTATGTGTATGAAGCCATTTTGATGATGTTCCGCACCAAAACGCGGTACCTGCTCATTAAAAACGGTGATGAATTTGTAGGCAGTATCAGCAGGAATAAATTACTGGCCGAGCAGGCACAGTCACCATTGGTATTTATCCAATCGGTAAAACAGGCCATTTCAGTACAGGAACTTAAACGCAAATGGGAATCGGTACCGCAAATGGTTACACAATTGCTTGGCCGCGGTGTAAACGCCGAAATTGTAAACCAGGTTATTACCACCATTGCCGATACCATCGCCATAAAAGTAATTGAAAGCGTTATCGCAACAATGGGCCAACCGCCGGCCAAATTTGTTTTCATGGTACTTGGCAGTGAAGGCCGTAAGGAGCAAACTTTTAAAACCGACCAGGATAACGCCATTATTTACGAAGATAAAGCTAATGAGCAGCGTGAATTAGTGCGTGAATATTTCCTGAGCTTTGCCCGGCAGGTATCCGAAAAGCTTAATCACATCGGCTTCAGCTTTTGCACCGGCGGTTACATGGCCCAAAACCCTAAGTGGACACATTCCCTATCGCACTGGAAACGCAATTACGAAAGCTGGATGACCGAAGCCGTACCCGAAACTGTGATCCAGTTTTCCACCTTTTTTGATTGCCGCTACCTGTATGGCGAGGCGAGTATTATGGATGAACTCAAAGAGTTTCTGGACGAGGAACTGCAAAAACCACTGGGTAAGATCTTTTTCCATATGGCTAAAAATGCTTTGCAGTACGAACCCCCGCTCACCTTTTTCAAAAACATCAAAACTTTTACCAAGGGCAGCCAGGAAGTTTTCGATATTAAAAAATCAATGACGCCTATTGTTGACCTGGTACGGATGTATGCCCTACGTCACCGTATCTTTGAGGTTAACACCGGCGAGCGGCTGAAGGCGCTGAAAGAGAAAGGTGTGTTCAACGAAAAAGAGGTACACGAGCTGATCCAGTCGTACTATTTTTTGATGGGCCTGCGCCTCCGCAACCAGGCCTCTCAAATTATCCAGGACCGCACCGAACCCGACAACTACATCGACCCGGATAAACTCACCAAAATTGAAAAAGTAGCCTTAAAGGAGATTTTTAAAACGATAGATAACTTTCAAACAAGAATAAAGCTGGAGTTTACGAATAATTTGTTTGGGTAAGGGGGATGATAAATCTTCCTAACCGTCATGCCGAACTTGTTTCGGCACCCACCTGCTAAGAAATACGTGCGCTAAGCATATCGCCAACCTTTCCCGTGGGATCCCGAAACAAGTTCGGGATGACGGACGCTTCATCTTAATTGTCATGCCGAACTTGTTTCGGCCCCCCACGCGCTAAGAAGTACGCGTGCTAAGCATATCGCCCACCTGTCCCATGGGATCCCGAAACATGTTCGGGATGACGGACGCTTCATCTTAATTGTCATGCCGAACTTGTTTCGGCACCCCACATGCTAAGAAGTACACGTGCTAAGCGGACAGATTATAATTATTCTATTTCCAATTCTTCCTTCAAGTCTTTCATTGCAGCATTAACAGATTTGATCAAATTGATCTTCCAGTCCTTATGCCAATTCTTTAGTTGTTTTTCCCTATCAATGGCATCTGTTATTCTATGAAAATGTTCATAATAAACAAGATCGTACAAGCGATACTTTTTCACAAATAATGAACCTTCTCCATTAATATGTTGCCAAACTCTTGCACGCAAATCGCTGGTTACCCCGATGTAAAACGTAGTTCGATAGGTATTGGTCATGATATAAACATGACCTTGTTTGTCTGGCATTGTGATTTAGTTAATTATGCTAAATTATTCTATTCTCTTAATAAAAATAAAACTCTATCGCCTAAATACTTAGCATGTGGGATGCCGAAATAAATTCGGCATGACGGTTAGTTAGTAGTTAGTTACACCCCCATCTCCTCCAACCTCGCATAAATCTCCACCATCGCTGCCTGGTCTATCAGGCTTTTGATGCGATGCGGGCCGAGCAGGTTTTTATCGTTCCGTTCCTGTTGCCAGGTGCGGTTGGCGTCGTCAACAAAAAACCGGACTTGCTTTTGGTCTTTATCAACACGATATAATTCCTGGTAGCCACGAAGTAAAACCGCATTGAACCAATAATTGCCGGGCAGCCGGTTGTTACGGTAAAAATATTGTTCGGAAGCTTTGGCTATGCGACGGGCCTCGGTCAGGTATTTTTTATCATGGGTGATGTTATAGAGCAGCACATTGGCTTGCAGCATGGTACCCGCGTTGTATGTATAAATGGCCGAATCGATCTTTAACGACGGCACCTTTATGTTATCATAAAACAAGCCGGATGACGCCTGCAGGTTTTTGTTTGTCCAGTTATAAGCCAGCAACGCGGTATCTAAATACTGTTTACGGCCGGTTGCTTTGTACAACTGCAAAGCCACCAAAATCCCCGGACCGTTTGAGCAGGTATTTTTACTTTTCCGGTTGCCTTCTTCCCAATAAAAACCACCGCCTGCCTCATTGGTATAACCGGTTAGTAAAAAGCGGTAGATCATTTTAGAGGTTTCCAAATACTGTTTGTTATGGGTACGGTTATAGGCATCCATCAGGGCAATGGCCACCCACTCGTTATCATCATAAAAACGCGAATCCTGCTTTTCTTTTGCCACCATGGCCTGGTAAGCCGGTGCGGGCGAGCGGGGCGAATAATATTGCTGGATAGCAACCATAACAGGCTTGAGATATTGTTTTGAAGGTTCCAGCACTTCCATTTCATTAGCAGCTTGAACCAAAGCACAAAGTGGCCACAAAAACGAATGGTTGCCCTTATTCTCAACCGAGTCGGTAGTTTCAAGATACAACCCTGTTTTGGTATCAGCAAAACAACTGTTGATATTTTGGTTAATGATTTTTATCCGCTCTTTGTAGCCGGGCGTTTGGGCACTTGTACTTAAGGCAACAGACAGACAAAGCAGGCTAATCAATTTAATTTTCATAGATAATTGTATTTAAGACAGGTATAAATCAGATACTAAAATAAGCCATAAAAGTGGTTGAATACTTTTATGGCTTTTATTGTTACAAAGTTGTTGTTTAAAATTTACCGGCCGATTTCAGCGTTGCGGCAGCTTCAACCATCATCACACCGCTTAACTGGGTAGTAAGGTCTGTTGTTCCCGATGGTTTCTTTTTCCAGTCGGGGCTGATCATGAGCGATGGTCTTTCGATACCTGCCGTATATAGTGTTTCGGCGTTAAATTTCAGGAAGCTGATAAACTTAGTCCTGTCGGTTTCAGCAACATCGGGGTCGAGGGCCAGCAGTGTAAGATACCTGATCAGGATTCCCTTAAATAAACCACCGTCGCCCTGCCCTTCCGATTTCAGGATACCGCCGGGTGAAATATCTGTATCATTAATGGTGGCATTAGCTGTGTTTACCGCATCGGTAAGGTAGGCAGCATCTTTGGTAACATGATAAAGTTCTAATGCGGCCCCGATAAACACGCCCTGGTTATAGGTAAACTTCCACTTGCTGATCTGCCCGTCGCCATTGGCGTTGATACCATCCCAGATAATACCTGATGGATCAAGCAGGGTTTTCTTGAGCCAGGTATATAATCTTTTTGCTGTCGCGAGGTCGGCCTCATTTTTTTCCAGAGCATATAAACGCGCCGCAAAGATGATGGCCGGAGCATTTGCAGGTGTATTTTTATAATCCAACTGATTTTTACGCCAGGCTATGCCGCCGCCCTGGTTATTGTTTTCGCCGGTCTGGATATCTGCCCAAAGCGCATGGGCAGCTGTTAGATAAGCGGCATCCTTTGTAGCATTGTAAGCCCTTAGTGCAGCCAAGTCCAGCCATTCCATATCATCGTAAAAATTATTGGAAAGCCCGCCGTTAGTAGCTTTTATCCCGGCTAAAAGCGAGCTCATTCTTTGTTTGTAGATATCATTGTTGGTGCGCAGATAGGCGTCGGTAAAAATATCAAGCGTATGCGCGTTAGGCCAGTAGTTAAACGTGGTACTACCCGCGTTATTCGCTACGAAGTAGTTACCGTTTGCTGATATGAAAGTTGTGTATGTTTTTTCCTGTAATGAATCGGCCGTTTCGGCGTACTTATATTGCACCTTTGCCGAAGCTTTATTGCCGTACAAGGGGAAAGGTTTATCTTTCAGGCACGACGAAAAGCTTGCTGCTACCCCTCCCGCGAGGGCAACGACAGCTAAATTCTTGAATACTTTATTTTTCATAAAATATAGTTTATAGTGAACCTGCCGACGGTTAGGCGACAGGTGCTAATCATTAATTATTTAACAGTAACAGAGTGAGTATAAGCAGCAGCATCAGCGCTAAAATCAACTACGATATCGGCGTTGTGATTATCGGCTGCACCGGTAAACTTAAAGCAGAAATCATATTGCGAGTTGTTAACCGGCACCATGTACCAGAATGATTTGGCTGTATTGGCATCCGGACGACTGTTATCCGAATTTTTGCTGCCATAAAACTGAGTTGTAGTGTTACCAGCCGCATCTTTAAAGGTAAAGCGGAACTTGTAACGCTCGTCCCTACCCCATGATTCCTGGTGAAATACAATAGAAGCGTTATCTATTTCCCATTTACCACCGGCTTTGTAAGGCAGTGGGAACCATACTTTATTATCTGCCGCAAACCATAAACCAACCTCGGTTACTTCGGTTATAGTAGCTGACGCAGAGGTAAAGTCAACTACGATACGTTCGACCTTTGTGGCTCCGGTTACGGTAGTGCTACCGTCTTTCAGCAGTTTAATGCCATCGACAGAGTAAGTTGCAGGCGTGCCTGTGTTACGCTCGGCGAAGTGATAAGTACCTGCTTTTAATGAAGTCCAGGCCTCAAAAACACCCGCTGCAGTTTGTTTAAAATGTACCGCTTTGCTTAAGTCTTCGCCGCCTTCGGTAGCCGAACCTGTCAGGTACAGATCAGCAGGAATATCTGTAAAACCCGCAGCACGCTGCACTTCAATAATGCTTGATGCAGTCGCTTTAACCACATTGATACCTTTTGATGACATTACGGTCCATTTCAATTTACCGGTAGCCTGCGGTTGGATCCCGGCTAAATCGGCCACCTTATTCAGGTCTTTGTACGAGATGGTAAGTTTGTTGTATAGTCCGTTAGCATCTGAAGGAATAGTATAAATTGGCTTTGAAAAATCGCCGCCTTCTTTATCAAAGGCAACCTCGTACAAAACCAATCCATTGTCTTCGGCATGGGCTTCGGCCCATTCAAAGGTGGCCGAACCTGTTACCGGCTCTAACTGGATGAATTTGTTATTTGCAGGAGCAAAAAGGTTGGTTACTGCCGATACCTGTGTATGTTGTAAGGTTTTATCCTTTTTGCAGCCTGTTACCATTAAAATGGCTATGATGCCTGCCATGAGGCAGTATGTAATATTTTTCATGATCGTAATTGATTATAATGTCTTTTTATAAATAATTAATGATTTACCAGCCCGGGTTTTGAGTTAGGTTAGGGTCAACAGCGCGCTCATCGCGAGGGATTGGCCAGAGGTAGTTTTTACCTTTGTCAAATGTGCGCAGGTTGGCCCTGATGTAGCCATTATCAACCGATGCCGGACCAAATTTGGCTCCGTGCGCCCAACCGTTCAGTACGGTTTCGGCAGTATGCCAACGACGGATATCAAACACCCGCAGGCCTTCCATAGCCAGCTCTACGCGGCGCTCGTTGCGTACAACGTTCCGTAAATCTGCCTGTCCGGTTGCACTGAAGTTAAGTGCAGGCGCATCGGTAAAACCGGCGCGGGCGCGTAAGGCTTTGATTGTTTTATCCCAAACACCGGCATCCAGCTGGCCAAGCTCATTTTTAGCTTCGGCATACATCAGCAACACATCGGCATAACGGATTAATATTAAGTTTAAACCCGACTGAAAATTGGTGGCAGATGTAGGATCGTAATACTTACGGATATAGTAGCCAGTCGGCGAACTTACCTTTCCGGGAGCATATTCATCAAGCTTGGTAGGAGCAGGATCATCGCCCGGTTTGGTATATATAACCTGTGTTGTGTTATCAGGTTTTTTCCATTGATAGCCATTGTAAACAATAGTATTGGTTAGACGTGGATCGCGGTGAACGTACGGATTGTTTTCGTCGTAGCCCGAACCTGCATCAGATATTTTTTTTCCGTTATCCATCAGGTAACTGTCCACCAGTTCCTGGGTTGGCGCAAGTGCATTCAAACGCGCGCCCACAGCCAGCGGGGCCATATCAAAAAAGTTGCTGTAGGTACGCACAATAGGCACATATTCCAGGTCAAGCATTACCTCGCTGTTATATTCGTTTTGCGGCAAAAACACACCTTCATATGAGGGGAACAAGCTGTATGTACCATTACTATTATCGTTCATCAGCTTTTCGCAGGTAGCAGCAACTTCCTGCCAGCGGTTTTCATATAACAACACCCTTGCTTTAAGGGCAATGGCAGCGCCTTTAGTGATGCGCCCTCTGTCGAATTCTTTATAGGCGGTGTTCACCGGCAAATCGGCAGCCGCTGCATCAAGTTCTTTTAAAACAAAATCCACTACCTGCGCCTTCGGCGTACGTGCAACTGTTTTTGATTCTTCAATTGTAATGTCGTGATCAAATAAAGGCACATCCCCCCACCAGGTCTCCAGCATAAAATAATGAAAAGCACGGATAAACCTTGCTTCAGCTTTCATACGGGCTTTCAGCGTTGCGTCCATAGCGGTAACCTTATCAACATTCTCTAAAAAGATATTGCAAGTTTTTATGCCACTATAGTGAAAGCCCCACTCCTGTTTGATACGCCCCAATGACGGATCATAGGTGCCTGCGGCAAGCGAAGCCACCCCTTGGTTGTCACCACGGCCATTGTATGCATTATCCGACGCTCCTTCGTTATAAAAGAAATAGTCATTATTATACATTTGAGTATATGCCGTATTAAGCACACTGCCGGCCTTTTCAGCTGTCGTCCAGAAATTGCTATCGGTAAATTTGTTTACCGGTGCCAGGTCAAGCTTTTTACAGGCCGATACCAACCCGGCAAGCAATATAAAGAAGGCAATTTTATGTGTTGATTTTTTTTTCATGATGGATAGTGTTATAAGGTTACATCTAAGCCAAAACCATAATAAATTGGTGTTGGATAAGCGCGTGCGCTGTTTGCTCCATTTGCACTAAGGTTATTGTTGAACTCGGTCGATTCAGGATCTATAAACTTCACACCTGAAAAAGTGAGTACGTTTTGACCGGATACATAGGCCCTCAGTTTTTGTAAGCCCAATTTCTTTGACCAAGTTGCAGGTAAGGTATAACCAAACTGCACATTTTTCACCCGCAGGTATTTGCCATCAAACAGGTACATGTCTGACCCTCGCCTGAAGTTATTTTCATTCGATTGACTGCCGCTGGCCGCGAGTCTTGGGTAACGTGCGTCTGGGTTTTCAGGAGTCCAATAATCTAACTGGTGCTGATAAATAACCTGCGAATAATTTACGTGGAAGGGCTCAACCTGTTCGCCTCTTACAAACATGCTCCGCTTGCCCACGCCCTGTAAAAACAGGTTGAAGTCAAAACCTTTAAACGTAACATTATAGGTAAAACCGAAAGTCAATCGTGGGAATGGGTTGCCCAAAACAAACTTGTCGTTATCATCAATAACGCCGTCGCCGTTAACGTCAACATAACGATTGTCGCCAGGCGAAACAGTTAGGCCGGCTGGTTTAGGGCCTGTTTGGATATCATGGAGATTTTGAAAATAGCCATCGCGTTTTAAACCCACATACGAACCAATAGGCAGACCAACGCGGTTAATAACCTGCATCTCATCGTACGTTTTTAACTGGTCGCCGCCCTCAAGGTATAAAACTTTGTTTTTACTATCGCCCACATTAAAGCTAAAGGAATGCTTAAAGTTTTGAGTGGTCAAATAATAATTAACCGTAAGTTCCCAGCCGTGGTTTTGCACCTTCCCCGCGTTATAACTTGGTAGCCCGGCGCCGAAAGTTCCTGGTACAACCGGCGGCAACAGGATATCACGGGTTGTTTTGTTGAAATAATCAACCGATACACTTAAACTGTTTTTAAAGAAATTGGCATCAACGCCGGCATTAAATGTTGCCGCGCGTTCCCAACGCAGGTTTGGATTGGCAAAATCAATAGTTATGCCGCCAACGCCGGAGTTATTGAACCCGTAAGGATTGGGATTGATTGTTCCATCTCCATTGCGGTAAGGCCCATAAGTACGCAGATACTGATAATCGCGCACACTCTGGTTTCCCAAAATACCATATGAAGCCCTTAACTTAATATCGCCTAATTTATCGCGATAGTTTTGCATAAAGGCCTCTTCTGTTAACCTGTAACCGCCCGAAACCGATGGAAAAAATGCGTTACGATTTTGTGTATTGAATTTAGACGAAGCATCCAAACGGAAATCGAACTCGCCGTAGAGCTTGTTTTTGTACGAATAGTTAGCCCTGCCAAATAACGAGTTAAGACTTGTTTCTACGGTGTTATTATTGGTGTTTGAAGATGCCGGATCGATAACGGTGCCTGTAACTGGGGTGCCTAACTCCGGGTCGGTATACTTTAAATAAAGCCTGTTTGATTTATTAGTGGTCGATTCATTAGCAACACCAATAAGCACATCAACATTATGCGATTTATTAAAGGTTTTAGTATACTGCGCCAGAAACTGTGCATTGGTAAACAGGTTTTTGTCGTTCTCGTCGTTGGTGTTTCTATCAGCACCGTAGGTACCCGACGGATAAAAATTAACCTGCATTACCCTGCCAAACATGTGGTTTGATAGCAACGTACCACCAAATACACCTTTTAACTTCAGGTCTTTAGTGATGGAAAGTTCGGCATTAAGATTTCCAAATATGTTATCATTATCGCGTAACCGATAGCCACCTTTTTCGAGTATACCCAACGGGTTAAACTCGGTAAGCACATCATTCGTAAGGTAGCGGCCCTGGTCGTCTTTGATTTTATAATAAGTAGGTGTACGGCCGGCATCCACAATAAGGGTACCGGTGCTGTACGAGTGTTCTTTAATTTCGGTACGTGAGTAGGAAAGTATGCCTGTTAACTTAAGTTTACCATAATTACTGGTAAGGTTCATCCTGTAATTGTAACGCCTTAAGCCATAATTGGGACCAACGAGGTTACTTCGCTGGTCAGTAACCCCGGCCGATACCAGGAATGTAGTAGTGGCGTTTCCGCCGGTTAAAGCCAGGTTGTGATTTTGCTGCCATGCATCTTTTAAAATTGCATCCAAAAACCATTGCTGATCGCCTTGTTGCTGAAAGTCACGAATTTGCTGCGGACTGTAAATAGGCTGCAAACCGGCATTCACCACAGCCTCGTTACGCAAAATGGCATTTTCATAACTATGCACCGGCTTGTAGCCAACATGCGGTGACTGGATACCAGCCTGCCCATTATATGAAAGCGTTGTACGCGAATTATTTTTTCCTTTTTTAGTGGTAACCAAAATAACCCCATTGGCCGAGCGTGAACCATAAATAGCAGCCGAACCGGCATCCTTCAATACCGAAACACTTTCAATATCTAAAGGGTTGAGCAAGTTGATATCGCCGCCCGTAATACCATCAATAACTACCAATGGGTTATTATCATTCAAGGTACTCATACCCCGTATATTAATATTAGCGTAAGCACCTGGCTCTGAACTGGTTTGCTGGATGATAAGGTTTGGGGATGTTCCCTGCAAAGCTTGTGTCAGGTTAACCGATGGTTTCGTCTCGATAGCCTTCGAGCTGACCTGGTCAACCGCACCAATAACATTGGCACGCCTTTGCGTTCCATAACCAATAACTACCACCTCATTAAGAGAAGTTCTTTCAGGAACCAATTGCACGTTCAGCGTAGTTTGGCCACCGACAGGCTGTTCCTTTGTGGTATAACCAATAAAGTTAAACACCAGTACAGCGTTAGCATCCGGAGCATCAATAGTGTAATTGCCGTTAACGTCAGTTACTGTGCCAATAGAAGTACCTTTAACCCGAACGCTCGCGCCGGGTATAACTAAGTTGTTTTCGTCGGTAACTTTACCTTTAATTTTGATGGGTTGCCTGGGGCCTTGTTGTATGCCTCCCGTGCTGCTTTCAATCTCGGGCTTTTCATCAATAACAATAACATCGTCGATGATCTTATAGCTAAGATTAAAAGGGGTTAAAACCTGATCGAGTACTTCCCTGATACTTTTGTCCTTAACCTTAAGGCTTACAACATAAGTTGATTTAAGTACATTATCGGCGTAAGCAAATTTGATATGCTTTTGGTTCGAGATCTTATCCAGCGCGTCGGTTAGTTTGGCATTTTTTAATCTGAGCGTAACCGATACCTCCAGAAATTTTTGGCCAAACGAGTTGTTTGCCACGGCCGTAAAGCACATGAGGCAAACCACAAAGCAGGCAAGCGAGGTAATTTTCATTAATATTAATACATGACGAATTACTCCATTTGAAAATAGAGATATATTCATAGATTTGAGAAAATTAAAGTGTTTGAAATTCAAGTGCTTCGTTCTGAATTGGACCTCTAAACGCTGCACTAATTAATAACCCGGCATTTTAGTTTAACCCTGTCAAAATCCCTTTTGAGCAGGGTTTTTTAATGTATTTATGTTATCATAGCTTGTATTTAGGTTAACTGATAATTGGTATATCTCTTTAATTAATTGGTTTTATGTTAGCAGCCCTTCCCTTTTAGCTGATAAACCGGGCCCTTTTGCACAGCTTTTCCCTTCACCAGTTTCGATATGATCTTCATAATATTTTCCAGTGAAACATTGGTAAAGTTGGCGGTAATAGAGCAACGTGCCAGGTTAACATCGGCCATTACGGTTACATTGAAGTGGCGGTTAATAGTGTTGAGCACTTCAGGCAGCGCCATATTTTTAAATACCAGTTCGCCGTCCTTCCAGCTGCTTAGGGCGTTCACATCAACCTGTTTATTTTTGGTAACCGACAGGCCATCCTTGTTAAAAACAACCTCTTCGGCAGGGGTTAACATTGTGGTTGTACTTTTCGACTTACCTTCGGGGGTAACCACCCCTACCTTTCCGCTTAAAACGTCAACCTTAATAAAGCGCTCATTGGCGTAGGCTTTGATATTGAAACTGGTACCCAATACATGGGTGCTCACCTGCCCCGTATGTATAATAAAAGCTTTGGCCGGATCATGGGCTACATCCAAAAAAGCTTCGCCTTCCAGCCTGATCTCCCGTTTTTCGCCCCGGAAGGTTTCGGGGTAAGTAAGCTTGCTGCCTGCGTTTAACCATATCTTAGTACCATCGGCAAGGGTAAAGTTTATAGTTTGCCCGTTAGCGGCAACCAATTGTTTGCTGGCGATAGGATCTAAACGATCAAGCAGGGCATAACGGTAATGATAGGCGGCAGTTACCGAAATGCATAAACCGGCAAGCAGCGAGGCTGCAACCATCCATCTTTTTGATTTGCCGGGAGTTTTCTTTTCTGCATTATCTAAAGTAGCATTGATCCTGCTGTATACGCCATCAGCATTAAATTCCACCTCATCACCTGCCTCGTTTTGTACGCTGCGGAGATCGAGCTCGTCGAAATATTTATTTACAAGCTCTTCCTGCAAATGCATGTCATTTGCACCGGATTGTTTTTTTCTGAAAGGGAATTTTGCCATGGTTTATAACTGCAGGATGCAATAAACCGGGGTACCCCCCAAAGCAATTGGAAATATTTTTTTGGGTCTATTTGCCAAACATATGCAGCAATACCAGCGCCACTACCGACGGCAGATAGTCGGTTAAACCGGTGCGCAGGTATCTTAAAGCGATAGTGATCTGATTTTCGACTGTTTTAATAGAAATGTTTAGCCGGGTAGCTATCTCTTTATTGCTGAGATACTCTTTACGGCTCAGGGTAAAGATCTGCCGGCATTTTTCGGGTAACTGAGCTACGCCATCTTCCAATAAATGAGTAATATCATCCTGGAACAATTTACTATCGGCCGAATACTTTTCAACCAGTGTTTCAATCACAGCGAGATCTACCGATGCCTTTTTTGTACGCAGATAAAATAACACACGGTGCCTGATGGCTACTTTAAGGTAAGCTTCAAGCGAAGTGATATTTAGCTGATTGCGCTTTGTCCACAGATCAATAAATAACTCCTGCACCAGGTCTTCACAAACATCCTTATCCCTGAAAAGATTATAAGCAGCGTAAAACAACTTCGACGAATATTTATGGTACAGAATTTCAAATGCCTTACGGTCATCAAGCCTTAACTGCCCCAATAACCGGGCATCGGGCCACATTTGATATTCCTTATCGTGAAGCATAGCGGCGGTAAAACGGTTTACTGATCGGTAGGGCATATTTACAAGAAAATTTTTAAATAAAAAAACTTTTAATATTCCTTCCGCTTAACACCGTTACCTCACCAGCTAATAAAACGTAAAGAAATAGTGTTCGGCACACCGGTTTTAATTGATTGAATAGTTGCCTTTCTCTTGCCCTACCGCTTCTCAATATCTAACTTTGTATTATGTCAGTCGCCCAAAACATAAAGGTTGCCGTTGATGCCGTAGTATTTGGATATACCTCCAAGGAGGGATTATCCGTGCTGCTCATCAAACGCAATATTGAGCCTTTTAAAAACAGCTGGGCATTACCAGGCGGTTTGGTGGCTGACCATGAATCGTTAGAGGAAGCCATTCAGCGCGAGCTACGGGAAGAGACCGGCGTAAACATCACTTACCTGGAGCAACTGTACAGCTTTGGCCAGCCAGGGCGCGACCCGCGTAACAGGGTGATCTCCATAACTTATTACGGGCTTGTAAGGCCCGACGCCTTTGTTGTTAAAGCCGCTACCGACGCCAGCGATGTAAACTGGTTCAATATCAAAAAGCTTCCCGCCCTGGCGTTCGATCATACCACCATCATCAGTGTGGCACGCGAACGCCTGAAAAGTAAAATGCTTTATCAGCCTGTAGGCTTTGAACTGCTTGAAGAAAAATTCCCCTTCTCCGAGCTCGAAAAACTTTACCTCGCGGTACTCGACCGCCCTATCGACCGCCGTAACTTTAAAAAGAAGATCACCAAATACGGCTTCCTCGAAGAAACTACCGAAAAACAGGCTCTCGAAGGCGCCGGCAGACCGGGTAACCTTTTCCGTTTTAATGAGGAAAAGTATTATCAGCTGCAGAAAGAGGGTATTAGTTTCGAGATATAGCGGGGCCCCTCTAAATCTCCCCCGGTTGGGGAGACTTTTAACTTTTCCGTCGTCCCGAATTTATTTCGGGATCCCACATGCTAAGTCTCCGCTATGCCCGCTCCTCTGCTTATGGGGTGCTGAAACAAGTTCAGCATGCCCACATTCGTCGTCCCGAATTTATTTCGGGATCCCACATGCTAAGTCTCCGCTATGCTTGCGCCTCTGCTTGTGGAGTGCTGAAACAAGTTCAACATGCCCACATTCGCCATCCCGAATTTATTTCGGGCCCCCACATGCTAAGTCTCCGCTATGCTTGCGCCTCGGCTTGTGGGGTGCTGAAATAAGTTCAGCATGACCGGTTTATTTTACCACCATTATAGGTCTCTCCCCCAAAATAAAAAAACAATTTGCGTATTAAAAACGCATATTTTATATTTGCGTATAATTAACGCAAAACAGAAATAAAAACAGGAGTAATTATAACCAAAGGCACAGGATGATATTGCCGACCTGGCCTGGTTTAAACTTACCGACCTGCCATTGATGATAAAAGATGGCTCCATAAGCGAAGAACACATTGAATTGTTTAATTTCATCACCGGCAAATACCTTAAAAATTAAAGCCATGAAAAAGGAAAATCTGATCCTCTTAGCCGACGCATATAAATACGCCCACCATAAATTTTACTACCCCGGCACCACCAATATTTACAGTTACCTGGAAAGCCGCGGGGGCATGTTCAACGAAACCGTTTTCTTCGGGCTGCAATATTTTTTGAAGGAATACCTGCAGGGCCCGGCCTTTAACCAGGTTGACCTGGATGAGGCCGACGAATTTCTGAAACAGGTTTTTGGCCGCGATGATGTGTTTGATTGCAGCAAATTTCAGTACATACTGGATAAATATAACGGTCACCTGCCGGTTCGCATTAAAGCTGTGGCCGAAGGCAGCAGCGTCCCCACAGGCAACGTGCTTATGACTATTGAAAATACGGACCCGGAATGTTACTGGCTCACCAACTTCCTCGAAACCTTGCTGATGCAGGTTTGGTACCCTTGCACCGTAGCTACGCTTAGCCACGAGGTTAAAAAAGTAGTTACCCAATACTACGAGGAAACCGCCACACCCGAAGCTTTCGGCGGGATTGGTTTTGTGCTGAATGACTTCGGTTTCCGCGGGGTGAGCAGCGTGGAAAGTGCCAAAATTGGTGGCGCGGCTCACCTGCTCAGCTTTGCAGGCAGCGATAACCTGGCCGGCTCTGGTATGGCCATTAAATATTACCACGCGGAAAAGGTTTACGGCCTCAGCATTCCGGCTACCGAGCACAGCATTTGTACCCTGCTTGGGCAACAAGGCGAACTGGAAGTATTTAAACATGTGCTGCGCAGCTTCCCTACCGGCGTTATTGCCTGTGTAAGCGATAGTTACAATATTTTCCGCGCCTGCAGCGAGTACTGGGGTGAGGACTTGAAACAGGAGATCCTAAAACGCGATGGTACACTGGTGATCCGCCCGGATAGCGGCGACCCGGTCATGACCTTATTGGAGATCTTTAACATCCTGTTCGATAAGTTCGGCTTTACCACCAATGCCAAGGGCTATAAAGCGCTGCCTCCGCAGGTTAGGGTGATCCAGGGCGATGGGGTTAATTATACCGAGATAGGCGTGATTTACAAAGCCCTTAAAGAAAACGGGATCAGTGCTGAAAACCTGGTGCTGGGCATGGGCGGCGCGTTACTGCAAAAGGTTGACCGTGATACGCAGAAGTTCGCCCTGAAATGCAGCAGCGCCGTGATTGATGGCAAAGAGGTAGCCGTTGAGAAAAGTCCGGCCGAAATGGACGCCAATGGCAACATCACCACCAGCTTTAAAAAGAGCAAAGGCGGCAGGCTCAAACTGGTAAAAACTGCCGAAGGCTACAAAACCATTCAGCAGGATGAGCAACCCGAACTGGCCGACCAGCTGCAAACCGTTTTTGAGAACGGCCATATCATGAAAGATTTTACCTTTGAACAGGTGATAGATACCTTGCAACACCAATAAACCGCATAAACAAAAAAGCTTTATGCTTAGGCCTTCTGCTTTAAGCTCTTATATAATGAAGAAACTACTTTTTGCCATAACCGGATATGAATACCTTGCCGAAAAAGTGCTTGCCCTTGGCCATTGCGAACGCGGCGAAATTGAAGTAAGCCACTTTACCGATGGCGAGCGCTACCAGCGTATCCTATCCAATGTGGAAGGTCGCGAAGTGCTGCTGATTGGTGGTACCGTGAACGACAGCGCCACACTTGAATTATATGACCTTGCTTCGTCGCTGGTGAGTTATGGTGCCGATTCGCTTACGCTGGTGATCCCCTATTTCGGTTACAGCACCATGGAACGCGCCGTTAAACCCGGCGAAATCGTGACCGCCAAAACCCGCGCCCGCCTAATTTCGGCCATACCCAAATCAAATCGGGGCAATAAGGTCATGCTGTTCGACCTCCATAGCGAGGGTATCCAGTACTACTTTGAGCAGGACCTGTATCCCGTACACGTGTATTGCAAAGATATTGTAATTGAGGCAGCCACCCGATATGGAGGTGATAGCTTTGTAATAGCCAGCACCGATGCCGGCCGCGCCAAATGGGTGGAATCATTAGCTAACGACATGGGCGTAAATGCGGCCTTTATCCTCAAACGCCGCCTCAAAGGCGACCATACCGAAGTAAGTGCCATCAACGCCGACGTAGCCGGAAAAACGGTCATAATTTATGACGACATGATCCGCTCAGGCGGCAGCATCGTAAACGCCGCACTCACTTATAAAAACGCCGGTGCCGGTGATATCTATGTGATCACTACACATGGCTTATTTGTTAACGATGGTATTGGCAAGTTAAAAGCTTGCGGGGCTATTAAAAAGCTAATCTGTACCGATACGCATGTGAATTGTAAAGATTTGGAAGGGGATGATTTTGTGGAGGTGAGGACTGTGGCGGGGTTGATTTGTGGTTAGGTTTAAAAGCTGGATATCCTTTGTAATACATGGTTTATACCTTTCATGCGCCACAGGGATAGACTTTCGGCAAATTGTTAAATGTCAAAGACTGCTTATTGTATCAGGAAAGTATACAGCGCGCTTTTTTTGTTAAGATTATTGAATCCACTAAATAATTATTTGTATTTTTTTATACAATCTCTTTATTTTATATATTACGATAATGATTTTAATATCTTAAAAGTATTTTGATGAACGACACATTATTGGATAGAGTTTTCATAAGTTACAGTCATGAAGATGAAGAATTGCTAAAAAGTTTGAAAAGACATTTTTCCGCGCTAAAAAACAAAGTTGAATTTTGGGACGATTCTAAAATATTTGCAGGAATGAAATGGAAGGAAGAAATAGAAACAGCGCTTAGCCAAGCCAGAATAGCAATTCTTCTTATAAGTCCAGACTTTTTAAATTCCAACTTTATAATGGAAAAGGAATTACCTTATTTATTAAATGCAGAAAAAAGGGGAGTTACAATACTAAGTGTTATTTTAAAACCTTGTCTTTTCGACTTCTACCCACAACTCTCGCAATTTCAAGCTGTAAATAGTCCCTCAAAAACTATAATTCAAATGAGCGATTTCGAAAGGGAGAAGGTGTGGACTAATTTAATTATTAGGATAAATGAACTCATCAAATAATCAATCTTCCTATTTAAATAAAATAAATCAGGTATTGCTAAATCAAGGCGAAACCATCGATCTAAGTACACAAAATCTTATAGAAGTTCCCGATGAGTTGCTGAAAATTAGATTTATCAAACGACTAAATCTCAGTGGCAACCCTCTCGAAAAGCTTCCAGATTGGTTATGTGAATTTGAAAATCTTGAGTTATTAGATTTAAAGGACTGTCGATTAAAAACTCTCTTTCCTGAAATAAGCAAATTAAAAAATCTTCGAGTTCTATATTTATCAAGAAATGATTTAACCGAACTTCCTGTCGGAATATCAGATTTAGATAATTTAAATTTGTTGTTTGCAAAAAGCAATAAAATTACACATCTGCCAAATTGGGCTTTCAATATACAAACAGTAGATTATGATGGCAATCCAGTCGTAGATCCTCCGTTAGAGATTTATAATCGGGGCTCCGAAGCTATTTTAAATTACATAAGGGAAAAAGCAAAAGGAACAAAAAAAATCTATGAGGCTAAGCTATTAATTGTTGGGGAACCGGGTGCAGGCAAAACTTCATTAATGAGAAAGCTTATAAATGAAAAGTATCAACTTAACCCATCTGAAACATCTACTCTTGGTATCGAAATTCAACCTTATTTTTTCAAATCTGGGAACAACAATTTCAGGATAAATATTTGGGATTTTGGCGGCCAAGAAATCTATCATTCTACGCACCAATTTTTTCTAACAAAACGTTCTTTATATATCTTACTTGCGGATAATCGCGCAGAGGACACTGACTTTAACTATTGGCTACAAACGGTTGAATTACTTAGCGAAAATAGCCCATTATTGATTACATTGAATGAAAAACAGAACAGAAAGAAAGACATAAATATTTTGGGGATGAGGGAGCGTTTTAGCACCTTACATCGGGCATTCTCTTTCAATTTGGCGACAGATGTTCAAAACTTAAAGAAACTAAAAGAACATATCGAGCTTGAGGTGCGCGGACTATCTCATATGGGAGATGAGTTACCTAAAAGCTGGGTAGAAATACGAGAAAAATTAGAAAAAAAATCAAAAAACAAACCGTTTATTTCGGATACAGAATATTTTGAAATCTGCAAATCAATAGGGGGATATGATATTAAACAAGCTCAACTGCTCAGCGAATATTTTCATGATATCGGAATATTTTTGCATTTTCAAGACAACCCTGTTTTAAAGCGATGGGTTATTTTAAAACCAGATTGGGGAACGCAAGCGGTATATAAAATCTTAGACGACGATATTGTTATTAACAGCAACGGTTTCTTTACGAAACACGACATCCAACGATTATGGAATAATGAATTTTATAAGTCAATGCATGATGAGCTACTTGCACTGATGACAAAATTTGAACTTTGCTATTCTATAGAAGA
The DNA here is from genome assembly GCF_049949235.1 of Mucilaginibacter sp. R-33. Taxonomy (NCBI): domain Bacteria; kingdom Pseudomonadati; phylum Bacteroidota; class Sphingobacteriia; order Sphingobacteriales; family Sphingobacteriaceae; genus Mucilaginibacter; species Mucilaginibacter sp. R-33. Next base: position 784,939 of record NZ_CP188089.1, on the reverse strand, counting down.
AAAAAAATCAAGTTATATAGTACCTGAGTTATTACAAAGAAATCGTCCATTATATAAGTGGGATAAAGAAAAAAACTTAACTATAAAATATGAATATGAGTTTATGCCCAAGGGCATAATTACAAGATTCATTGTAAGAGTTCAAGAATATATCGAAAACCAAGAATTAGTTTGGAGAGAAGGTGTAATACTAAAAAGAGGTGACAATGCTCGCGCAGAGATAACTCAAACCTATGGAAAGAAAGAGTTTTTAATAAAAATTTATGGTTATGAAAAAAAGGAATTTCTTACAATTATCCTTTATCACATCGATAAAATAAATAATAGTTTTAAAAACATTAAAGTAAAAAAATTAGTCCCATGTATTTGTAGTGAGTGCTTCGAAAATCCAAAGCCTTACTACTACGAATATGAATACCTGAAACGTCTTCAATCTAAAAATATAAACATCGATAGATGTAACAATAGCTTAGAAGAAATCAAAGTAAATGCTCTACTCGACAACACTTTTGGCAAAGATTCCGGTAATAGCAAGAGTAAAACCCGTGTTTATATATCCTATTCGACCGAAGATAATCTTATTAAACAAAGGTTTTATAAACACTTTTTACCTTTAATCAAGGAGTATGGTTTAATAGTATGGGATCAAAGTAAAATAACTGCTGGAAACAACGAAAAACGCGAAAGAAACGAAAATCTTTCAACGGCGGACATATTTATCTGCTTAATCACTCCTAATTATCATACTAATGAAGTAATATCTGTAGACGAAATAGAAAAAATCATTGAGAAAGCGGTATCTGGAAATAGTTTAATCATTCCAATAATGATGCAAAATACATATAATGATTCATCTCCTTTTGCTGACTATATGCCGATATCCTATAATAGGCAACCTATTTACAATAACAAAAACATAGATGAAGCGTTGGTTGATGTGATATACCAAATAAAAGATTCAATAATACAATTTAATAAAAAAAGAAAGGAAATGATGGAAAACAACTAATTTCTTAGCTTTCCCTCAGCTGCCGCAAGCGTCCTCGCTTGTGGCCCGCGTTCAGGTCTTCAACATGAAAGGTCGCTCGCATAGCTTAGCATGATTTCCACAAGCGAGGACGTTTGCGGTAGCGTTCAGTTTTATAAACTAATCTATCTCTATCTTAACCAAGCCTTTAATACCAGCATAATCCCGGGCACTACTGTATAAATACTCATAATCATTTTCGACAAAACCAGCAACTACAGGATTATTGTGTGTATAATCTATTTTTTGCTGTATTACGTGATTACTCCAAAGCTCAACAGGTTGGTTATGTTGTTGCCAAAATTGATTTTTCGTATTGTTTGAATTTGCTGCACCTGCTTTTTTAAATGAATTTAAAAGCCATTCACGTCTGCTTTCTTGTATATTTTCATCTATCAACTTAATAAGTTTCCTCGATGTTACAGACTTAAAACCGCCTATCAATTCCTCAGGTTTGATCGGTTCAGATCGAAATACTAAATGAACATGGCTTGGCATAATACACCAGGCATATATTTCCATTCCCTTTTCACGCACGCAAAAATTCAGATTATCTACCAAACAGTCAAAGTACAATCGTCGCACAAACACATCTATCCAAAATACTGTGGCAAAACTCACAAAGTACATGCCTTCCGGGTTGTGAAATTTATAATTACGGCTCATGTTTTAAAAATACATCTTACCCGCCTGGTTACAAATAGCTTTAAAGCCACAAGCCGGGAGGCTTGCGGCAGCGTTGGCGGGAGCGTTGAAGCCAATTGAATCTCCAACAAGTCGAAGTTTAGCAGTTGCATAACTCCAACCAGGGCAAAGAAAACATTGTTAGTTTACCACTTCTTAAACGGCAGGAACTTGCCCTCCATAATCACCTTAACGCGGTCGCCGGCAGGGCTTTCAACCTTGCTGATATCCATGGTAAAATCAATGGCGCTCATGATGCCGTCGCCAAACTGTTCGTTGATGATGGCTTTAAGGGTTGTGCCGTAAACCAACAGCATTTCATAAAAACGGTATTGGGTAGGGTCTTTAGGCGGCATTTCATCTAAGGAACCTCTATCGGGGATCTCCTGCAGGGAGGTTACAAGTTCTGCATCCAGATCAAGCAGTTCGCCGATCTTTTCGGCTTCGTGTTTTTCCATTACAGCCTGCCCGTGCAACGCAAGGGTTGTCCAAACTAAGCTTCTGCTGATGGCATTGGCCAATTCCTGGTATTTAACCTGCTTGTTTTTGATCTGCCTGATGATGATTTGAGTTGCGGTTGTCCTGTTCATTTTGTTTTTCTTTTTTAAATACAAAATTAACAGGCAACCTACTATGAACCATGGCGCTTCTCGGACAAGTAATGGTATTAATCAATGATTTTGATAGTTTGTAATGCTATCCCAAATTGGCGCGAATATGCAGCGCAGGGCAAAAGCGTAGCGTACTCGTGACTTTTTAATGTAAGTTTTACTGAATCGCTTTAAACAGCTTATCAGAAACTGCAAATTACTTTAACACCCGGAATACACCTAAAACCCGCATCCTGTGCATATACCTGTTGATTTATAGCTTGGGGAGTTACCCTGAATGACAGATTACTATCAACTGAATAAGAATGCAGGAACTTCGCATCAATGTACGCATCAATTGCCTGGATGCCCCAAACTGCCAGAAAACCCATTATACTCAAATCCCTGTTTCTTCTCGAATTTTCCCGGATATCGCTTAACCGGGCATCCGAAACCTGATAATCCCTGAAAAGAATATATTGATTGTAATAGGGGGCGCCAGGACCTGGCGGATCACCCTGACGATATCGCGATATAGTGAGATATTCATTGTATTGATGTTGGTTATATATTATTGCCGAGGCCAGGAGTCCCAGGCCACCATAAATCAACGGCACTTTCCACCATCTGCGGTTATAGACCTGTCCATAACCTGGAATCATTAAGGAACGCATAACTGCCTTGTGCGGAATATGGGAACTATCCGGATGATATATTCTCTCTCGTGACTGATCAATTTTGGGTGCAAAAGAAGCAGATAATGATCGGCGTGGCCATTGTTTTTTTGATGTATCGGTTATGCCGGTTTCTATCCTATCTAAGGTTTGAGCGTTGATGATAGATGATAAAAAGCTCATCAAGAAAAGAATTAGCAAAAATTTCAGCATGGATGATTTGTGACTTGAAGTAAGGTTCAGATTTGTAACTAAGCTTAGTAACGATTTAATTATAACTTATGATATTACTTTTTATTATTTCTTTTAAAATGGTAAAAAGCATCTGAAACATGGCTGTCGCAGTGATTGGTTAAACGCCCTTGGCTGGTGCTCATGTGTCGCACATTCTCAACACTAACTGTCTTATAATTCATGGCGGTTACATGCACAATTTCTACCTTTATAAATACCATGCTAATCCACAAAGAAGTCAGAGATCGCGAACTCTACGTATACATGAACGGCAAACTCATCTACAAAAGATGGCTTGATACAGGGGCATCAAAAGTATTTGATGTTATGGCTTATGATAAATATACTCTTGCGAGTATCAGGGAAATAAAGCAGGAAGAACACCAACTAATTTCTGTTAAAGCTTTAATAAAGCTAAAAGCAACCAAAGATGGCGGAAGACGAACAGGGATATTAAGCGGATACCGGCCCAATCACGTTTTTGAATATGACAAAGATGGCAACAGGTTTGAAACATACATCGGGGACATTAGGTGGGATGATCGGTTTACAATTGAGCCCGGTGAAGAAAAAGCAGTAACTGTAAGATTCCTTTTAGGTTGGAAAATAGAGCGCTACTTAAATATCGGCAGAAAATGGTGGATACACGAAGGGCCAAGATGCGTTGGAGAAGCGGAATTGATTGAATTTTTATAAAATTAATCATAGCATACGCTGCCTTTAGTTGGTGCACGCGTGCCGCCCCCGCTGGCGCTTGCGGCAGCGTCGGAGTTTATAGGCTAATCCCCCGTCATCTCGAAATACTAAAACTACCGCTTATCTCCACCACCTCATCGGGCGCCGAATTTTATAAGCTAATCACCTACAGGCGCAAACGTAACCTACATCAACAACACTTTCCAGGCATCCATTACCCGGCCGTTATCTAACAATTGTTTGGCTTTTAAATGCAGGTGCAGGGTGCGGGTGTCATTGGTGGCAGCATCAACCAGTTCTTTCATTTCATCGGTTTTGCTAAAAGCGTTTACCTCCTCATCGGATGGCAGCGTTTCAACAAGCCCCAATACCCCCAGATCATTCCCGGTTAATACTTTGGAGTATTTAACCTCTATTGGAAATGCATCTACACCGATACCTATGCCGGCGCTACCTGTTGGTTTGGAAATTTTAAATAAATTATCGCCGGTTACCCTGCAATACCAATCGCCGCCTAAACGGGCCACCAGATCTATTTTATGCGGGTCTATTTTATCATGAGCATCCAAAATAGCTTCGCTGATATGGATCCGTTTCACCTCGGCAATAACCAAATTACCCGCGCCCCCGTTTTTTCCTAACGATATCACATCATTCACTGCACATTCCAATTGAACGGTCGACTCCGCTACCCTCGGTGGCTTTACCGTATCCGAAGCCAGTTCAGTAAAGCCCGCTTTCGCAAATTCGTTTACTCCTTTTTTGTAATCCATACTGGTTAAATAGGTCTGTTGCACCATATCGTAGCTCACAATATTGATCACACATTCAGGCACTTCCAAAACGTTTTCGAGCGTGTGCTTAGTGGTGTTATCCCGCGCCCTGCTTGTGGGTGAAAAAACACATATTGGCGGATTGATACTAAAAACATTAAAAAAGCTAAACGGACTTAAGTTAACCTCGCCGCTTTTGTTGATGGTGGATACAAAGCATATTGGCCGGGGTGCAATGGCATAGTGCAGATAAACCTGCATTTCGGCCGGTGTTAACGATGCTGCATCAATAGTTCTTAACTTCATTCAAGTTTTATTTAAGCTTAATCAGCCTAACAGCTATTTTCTTTGATCCGGTACCGGCCATTTACGAGGAGTCGGGCGCTCCGTTTACTTAACACCGGCCTGGCCATCCGGCGAACGCCTCCATCTGAAATAAGCATCCAATACTTTCAGCGACGCAAGGCCCGGAACAGGGCCGGTATGCGCCGTTTGGGAAAAGTACATTACTGCCGGGCGACCGGGGCTGTAGGCCGGCCATTCGGGCTTTCCGGCACCATTGGGGTCGCCATACTTTGCAAAGTTTGTCCAGTAAGTACTCATCGCATCCGAAATATCCAGGTCTGCTTTAGCCTGCGCACCTGAGGAATTAAGCAGGCCAAATACGTAAGCCACTTCCTGTGCATGCGGCGATCCATAACCCGCCTGCGGGGAACCTGCCGGATACTCGGGGTGTTGATCAAAATAATAATAAAAAACCTTGGATTTGCCCCTTTTTGCCTGTAATGTAGCCCAGCTCCAGGTATGCCAGCCAAACGCTGCATCACATGTTAAGTCGCGCGCGGTTTTTGCTACCGTACCGGTGCCGGGCGGATAAGCCTTGATAAGTTTATCGGCGAATTTTCCATAGCGGTTTTTTACGGCGGCAATATAGTCATCCGTAGTTTTGGGCGGCGAAAAACTGGCCCCTTCATCAGAGTTGTAGCCTACCAGTATAGGTATGTCGTTGTACTTCCCGGCTTCGTAGAGCCTGTACTGATCATCGGGAATCACCCAGCCATCAACAATGGGCCATGCAAGCCCGCGTACGGCAGGGAGCTTATCAGCATCAACTTTTCGCAAACTGTCAATTGACGGGTAACCGGCACCTTTAGCATATGCTTCGCCGGCAGCCTCGGCATCATGCAGCTTTTTCATATTTTCGCCCGGAAAGGTTGTGGTACGCGTTGGGCCGAATGAGCCACCACTTTCGGAAATGGCCCCGCGAAACAGTCCTTTAGCCAGTGGACTTGCACATAACATACTAACCGCGATGCCTCCCGCCGACTCGCCAAAAATAGTTACCTTGCCAGGATCGCCCCCAAAGGCCGCGATATTTTGTTTAATCCACTTAAGTGCTGCTATCATATCAAGAAGGCCGTAGTTACCGGATACGCGATTGGGACTTTCGGCACTTAATTCAGGATGCGCCAAAAATCCAAGCTGGCCCACGCGATAGGCGATGCTTACCAGCACCACATTTTTTTTTGCCAGGTTGGCGCCGTTATAAGCCGGTTCGGCAGTGCCGCCGGCATTGAAAGCACCGCCGTAAATCCATACAAGGACCGGAATTTTGCTATCGGGTGATTTAGCAGGCGTCCAAACGTTCAGATACAAGCAATCTTCACTTTTTCCCGACACGGGGTTACCTCCCTGCATGGGTTCAGGGGCAAATTTGTCGGCCAGGCGCACACCATCCCATTTTGCGGCGGGCTGCGGAGGGCACCAGCGCAATTTGCCAACCGGAGGAGCAGCAAATGGAATGCCTTTATAAACTGTGAGGCTATTTTCAAAAGTACCCTGCAGCAGCCCTTCATTTACCTTAACGGGAGCCGGTTGTGCATTGGCAGCTACCACAGTAAGCACTGAAGCAAGTATAAAAATTAAACGTCTCATAAAATTGCGATTGGTTGTTCAAAACTACCATTAAACCGCTAAATCGCAACTGTGAAAACAAGTATTTTACCGTGCTGGCGCGCGTTTCGCGGGTATCTCTAAAACTAATATCAGTAAAGCACATGCAGCATATGTACACCGGCAATAAAGTGACTCAAGCCTCGGGGCTGACGAAGCTTCGCTTCGTCATATACACAGAAAAGTACAAAGCTAATCTTCCCGGCTTTAAGCAATGGTGGCAGTACTTTGTCACCATCAAGATTCCGTCAACCAGCCTTATCAAAAAACATTAAAAAAAGTATAAAAATAAACTCAAAAACAAGCCCCCTGTTTGGATTAAAGGTGAAACACTAAACAAATACGCCAAAAAGTTTTAAATACTGATTATCAATAATTTAACTATGTTTCATACAAAAGCACAAACCACTGATTATCAATGAATAACATTTTTAACCCGTTCCGTTATTTTACACTTAAAAAATGGAACACATGGATTTTAAAAAAAAGAAGCACCGGCCTTTTTTCATTTTTTTTTTCGGGAATCAAAAAATTGGGACAGCCCATTTGTTACAATGCTCCCGGCCATAAATGCGCTTGCGCATTATTTGAGAAACGAAAAAGGGGCAGCAACCTGCACCAGGCGCTGCCCCTTTTTTGTATAAGCAAACCATTTAATACAGACGATTAATCTGCCCGGCTCTGCCCGCTCCCGAATATCATCCTTAGTGCCTGGTCGCGTGTTAAAAAGGCTACCGCCCAGTTATACAAAGTTTTAATTTTATTATTATAATTCACTAACGACATCAGGTGGATAAATAGCCATACGAATAAAGCTGCAATACCACTAAGGTGTACCTTGTGCTTAAACAGGTCGACCACGGCATTATGCCGTCCAACAATGGCCATATCTCCCCTGTCGAAATATTTAAATGGTTTTATGGCTTTGCCTTTTGCCATGGCTATAAAGTTCTTAGCCGTATTGCGTCCCATTTGTATGGCAACCTGTGCCAGTTGCGGGTGCCCTTTGGGATAAACCGGGTCGGTTATTTGCACACTGATATCGCCTATGGCATATACATCTTCAAGGTCTTTAACCCGGTTATATTCATCAGTGATCATGCGGCGGCCTATGCCTAAACTACTCGCAGGGATACCCTCAAAAGTATTGGCAATAATACCGGCAGCCCAGATCAGGGTTTTGGCTTCAAGCGTTTCACCATCGGCAAAGGTTATCACACCATTATTAAAATCGTTTACATGGGCATTTAATTTAACTTCGACACCCAACTCAATCAGCGCCTGGCGGGTTTCCTTGTGGGTTTTATCGCTCATCGGAGCAAGCAAATCAGGACCGCCATCAACTATGTAAATTTTACCTTTTGCATTCATTAGCTCGGGGTAATCCTTTTTCAGGATATAGTTTTTCATCTCGGCAAGCATACCAGCTACTTCAACACCAGTTGGACCGCCCCCGGCAACTACTATGATTAAAAGCTTTTGACGCTCTATCGGATCGGTAGTAATGGCTGCCTTTTCCATTGTTTTAATAAGGCTGTTACGCATTCGGAGCGCGTCGTCAATTTCTTTAAGGGAAATGGCATTTTGTTTGATACTCTCAATCCCGTAAAAATTTGTACTTGCACCAGCCGCGAAAACGAGGTAGTCATAAGATAGCTCGCCATTGCTTAAATAAACAATCTTTGCCGCAGGATCAACCTTAACCACGCCTGCCATACGGAAGCTCAATCTTTTATCCCTGAAAAGCTTACGGAACGGATAGCTAATACTTGATGGTTCGAGAAAACTGGTTGCCACCTGGTAAAGCAGCGGCGTAAAATAATTGTAGTTATTTTTATCAACCAGGGTAACATCATAATACTTGTTTTTATATAGCTGCTGTGCAATGTTGAGTCCGGCAAAACCACCGCCAACAATTACTATCTTTTTTTTGCTGCTTTGGGGTGTTATACTTGTCATGATACTTAATATTTTATAGGCAGGTAAAGCAGGATCAGGGTCCGATATGAAAATATTCCGGCTTCATTTGCCTCGTTTTTCTACCATAAATTTACTAAAGTTTATGGCAACCGGCCTCATCTTAGTGTAATTATTACACACCTAAAAATCCATTCGGTTTGGCTGCTTTACCTCGCCTATGCAATACAAAATTGCGCAGTAATACCTGATTAAAAATGGCTGAAGCTCTGATGTTTTGGTCTATTTTACGGTTCGGGACAATTAATGATTCCGGTATGACAAATTGCAATCAAAACTGTTAACTCGGGAGGTATTGAAAAATTATCAGAAGTATATAATAAAAAAGAACAGATACCCGACGGCTACTTAACCAGGTATTGAAGATTAGAAATATGAATAGGCGCGGGTTTATATTTTAATGAATAACCCTGGCGTGCTGATAACACCGCTTTAATTTCAGACATAATCGATAAAGCTATCTCTTCGGCCCCCTCTGCGCCTATATCCAAGCCTACCGGGCCATAGATGTTGTTCATTTGTGCTTCGCTGATAGATATGCCTGCATGTTCAACTTCTGCCAGCATACGTTCCAGTTTCTTTTTAGGGCCGAGGATGCCGATATAAGGCAACGATGTAGGTAATAGTTCTTTAAGTAGCGCTATCTCATAGTTATAATTGTGGGTCATCATAACAATAGCCGTACGATCATTGATCTTTATATGTGATAACACCTCAGCCGGTTTGGCAGTTACAACATTTTGAGCAACCGGGAAGCGCTGCTTAATGGCATAATTAGGCCGGCCATCTATCACGGTAATATTCCAGCCCAAAACCGCAGCTATTCGTGTTAAAGAAATTGCGTCGTTACCTGCCCCCACAATCACGAGCGAAATCACAGGTTTAATATGTTCTACAAAAGCAGTATATTCAGTATCAGCCTGGTAAAACCGTATTTCTGATCGCTGTTCTTCCAGTACCCTTTCAGCATCACTTACCAAAGTAACCTGGTATTGCAGGTGCCCGGAATGGCTTATCGCAAGTTTATCTTCGGTAAGGCAAAGGCAAGTGCCAGGCTGTGAGGCTTTTCTGTCTTTAATAGAAAACACGGTTGCAAGTACGGCATGTTGACCATTGCTGACGATATTTTTCAACAGACTAATTGGGTTATTGATATCGCCGGTTATGGGTTCAATAAGGATATGGATAATGCCGTTGCAGCCTAATCCTACGCCCAATTTGGCATCGTCATCGTCGGTAGTATCATAGGTTACCAGTAAAGGTTGTTGCTGCAGGATCACCAGTCGGGCTTTGCGCAGGGCATCGCCTTCCAAACACCCGCCGCTGATGGCGCCGGTAAGCTGCCCGTCCTCAGTAATCAGCATGCGTGCACCGGCCCGGCGATAGGCAGAACCTTCCACCAATACAACAGTAGCCAGGGCAGTTTTTTTACCCAGCGCATGTGCCTCATCATAGGCGGCAACAATATCAATGATCTCTTTCATCAGCAGCTTTACAGCTATATCAGTTTGTCGGGTGTTATAGGCAGTTCCCTTACCCTTCTACCCGTAGCATTATAAATGGCGTTTGCCAAAGCGGGAGCTACCCCTATCAACGAAATTTCGCCAATACCTTTGGTGCCTACCGGATTTAAAACCGGATCGGGCTTATCAATAAATATAGCTTCTATCTGTTGGATATCTGCGTTTACCGGCACGTGGTAATCGGCAAAGTTACCGTTAATGTAGCACCCGTAGCGATCATCAAAAACAGCTTCTTCGGTCATGGCCATGCCAACGCCGCCAACCGCACCGCCAATCATCTGGCTGCTGGCGGTTTTGTGGTTAACTATTTTTCCGGCATCAACACAGGCTACAATCTTTTTGATCTTTACCTGCCCTGTAAGCGGGTGTACATGCACTTTGGCAAAATGTGCCGAAAACGAGTACATGGAATATTTTTGCGCTTCGGGATTGCCTTTTGATTCTTGTGTAAGCTCAACCGACGGCATATTGTTTTGCTTTAACACGGCAACGTAATCAATAGGCTCCATACTATCGGCAGGTTTGCCGGCCATGGTGTACAGCTTCTGTTTCAAAGCCACACACACATCATGCACAGCCGAACCAACAGATGATACCGTTGCCGACCCACCCTGCGTTGGCGCATTAGGAAAAGCCGAATTGCCCAGCTCAAACGTGATCTTATCCGCAGGGATTCCCAAAGTATCAGCAGCTATCAACACCATTGATGTGCCGGTGCCCGGGCCGATATCGCTCGTGGCACTCTGAATGTTCACACTGCCATCGGCCATTAACTTTATTTTGGCCTGTGCATTACCACGATATGCGCCAAACGCACCGCAGCCTATTCCATAGCCCACCAGCCAGTCGCCCTCTTTATTGGCGCCGGGTTGGGCTTTACGATCGGCCCAGCCTATGGCCTCGGCCCCTTTCTGGTAACATTCCTTTAGGTATTTGCTCGACCATGGCCTGTTCCGTTCAGGATCGGTATCGGTATAGTTTCTTAGTCTTAACTCTATGGGATCGAGATTAAGCTTGTAAGATAACTCATCCAGCGCCGATTCAAGTGCGAAAGAACCTGTAGCCTCCCCCGGACCGCGCATAGGCGCAGGTACGCCTACATTTAAAGGCACTACCTTGTAAAGCGTATTTACATTAGGGCTGTTGTATAAAAACTGCGATACATTTACCGCCCCTTCAGTAAATTCTTCATAAACGGCTGTTTGTGAATGTGATTCATGGCTAATACCAATCAGCTTACCATCGGCAGTTGCACCCAGTCCTATTTTTTGGACGGTTAAAGGGCGATAGCCTACCTGCGTAAACATCTGTTCGCGGGTAAGTGTAAGTTTAACCGGACGTTTTACCAGTTTGGCTGCCTGTGCGGCTGCAATTTCATGCGGCCAGGTACGTAACGAAGAGCCGAAAGCTCCACCAACAAACCTCGAATTGATCTGCACATTATCGGGGTTAAGCCCGAACGCCGCAGCAATGGATCGCTGGGAACCTTTTACCCCCTGCGATTTGGTATACAGAGTAACCTTATCATCCCCATCCCAAAAAGCGGTGGTGACGTGCAACTCCATAGGGTTATGTACTTCGGTAGGAAGCAGATATTCCTCCTCAACCATTACCGGGGCATTTTTATAGGCATTTGCCTCACCGCGCACATAATCTTTATAATTACCTTTTTGCGGGGTTACCCCTTTATCTATGTTTTTATGAAAATCAGTTTCAAAAGGCTCCGTATTGTAAGTTGCTTTAACCAGGCTTGCCGCATAGGTAGCACGTTCAAAGGTATCAGCAACTACCAGCGCGATGGGTTGCGCGTTAAAGTAGATCTTATTATCATTAAATAACTTAAGCCCGCGTACCGGCCTTTCGGCTCCGGCCTGATAACCCGGTACTTTTGGCGCATTAAATGGCGTAATGACAGCAAGCACCCCCGGCGCACGCTCGGCAGCCCTGGTATCAAGTGCAGTTACCGTACCAGAAGCAATGGTTGCCGATACCAGCACCCCATAGGTGAGGTTGGGAACTTTATATTCACCGCTGTATTTAGCTCCGCCGGTTACTTTTAACCGGCCATCTACACGGCTTAAGGAATCGCCAATTGCGTCTTTTTTCATGAAGATCAGTATTAAATCTATTAGCTAAATAGTTGTTAATTTATGATGCAAGGCCGGTGGCCAATTTTAAGGATTGTACAATAGCATTAGGTGCAAGCTTTAACTTAAACTTGTTGTACTCATAAGCTTTAGCTCCCTGCATGGCAATTTGCGCTGCATGCTTAAAATTATCTTCATTAACAGCTTTACCTTTTAAAAATGTTTCGGCAGTGGATAAACGCCATGGCTTATGTGCTACCCCACCCATTGCCAACCTTGCGCCTGTAATGGTATTATTTTCGATATGCAAGGCAGCAGCCACCGAAACCAGGGCAAAGGCATATGATGTACGGTCGCGGATTTTTAAATAGTAAACGTGTTTGTTATAAGCAGATGATGCTGTGGGCAGATCAACTGAAGTGATCAGCTCACCTTTTTGCAGGGTATTATCAAGTTCGGGATGGTCGCCTGGCAAGCGGTGAAAATCACCAATCTGAATGGCTCTCGGGCCTTTTACACCCGTTACGTGGATGGTGGCATCCAATGCGGCCAGCGCCACATTCATATCACTGGGGTTAACGGCAATACATTTATCGCTGGCGCCAAAAAGGGCATGCATGCGATTAATCCCCTCCAACGCTCCACAACCGCTTCCGGGTGTACGTTTATTGCAAGGCATGGCAGTATCAAAAAAATAAGGACAGCGGGTGCGCTGCATAAGATTGCCCCCAACGGTAGCCATATTGCGCAGCTGCGGCGAAGCACCGGCATTGATAGCCAGCGCCAGCAACGGGTATTGCGCCTTTATATAAGCGTGCTCAGCAACCTCACTATTGGAGGCTAAAGCGCCGATGTGCATACCTGTGGCCGTTTTTTCTATCTTTTTAAGCGGGAGGCGGTTAATATCAATCAACTTATCCGGTACTACCAATCCCATCTTCATCATATCAACCAAATTGGTTCCGCCTGCCAAAAAGTAACCGTTTGGTTCTTTTGCCAATGATTTAACGGCGACAGCCGTTTCGGCTGGTCGTGTGTATTGAAACTGGTTCATACCATACCTCCTTTAACTTCCTGAATAGCCTTAACAATATTGGGATAAGCGCCGCAACGGCAAATATTACCGCTCATAAACTCCCTGATCTCTGTTTCGGAACCGGCATGGCCTTCTTTAAGCAAAGCCACAGCCGACATGATCTGTCCCGATGTGCAATATCCGCATTGAAAACCATCATGCTTAATAAAAGCCTCCTGCATAGGGTGCAGCTCTTCCTCTTTGGCAAGGCCTTCAATAGTGGTTATCTTTTTACCATCATTTGTTAATGCAAGACTTAGGCATGAGTTAACGCGTACGCTATTTACATGCACCGTACAAGCGCCGCACTGGCCGCGGTCGCAACCCTTTTTGGTACCCGTAAGGTCGAGGTATTCGCGCAGCACTTCCAGCAAGGTCACACGCGGTTCAACCATCAATTCATGTTTTACACCGTTCACCTCCAGGTGCAGGGCTTGCTTTTCAAAAACGCCGGCAAGTTTCTCATCCCATTGGTTTTCGGCCGCTTTAACTACAGTACCCGGTGTTAAGGCAATGGCCGTTAACAGCGATGTTTGCTTAAGAAAATGACGGCGCGTTCCGTTTGAATTGTCTTCGCCGTCGGTTGGAGTGCAGGGCTTTGTTGTAGACATAGGTACAGCGATTTATAATTACACCAAGATAGCACTTTTAATATCAATAACTCCGTAACAAATTTGTTTTGAACAATGAAAAATCCAATTATTCAATCGCTGCGCTTTTAATATTTCTTCTAACAAAAGTTTAGGGCTAACTTTAAGCAAATACTTCACAATGAAAATGATCCCACTTTTTAAATGCCGGGACTTACACCAGGCCGTTGGTTTTTACACTAACGTGCTTGATTTCAGGCTCAAATACCCAGAAGCCACCGCTGACGACGGCGTTATTGACCTAATAAGCGAATTTGGAGAGCTGCAGTTAACAGTATATGAAAGCGACCACTTATTTGGTTCGGTGGTAAATGTTTGGGTTAATGATATGGATAGCCGGTTTACATATTACCTATCCCGCGGGTTGGATACCTCAGTTAAAAAAGAATCACCCGTTCACCAGGGACCAACCGACCAAACCTGGGGAACGCGCGAGTTTTATGTTACGGATACTGACGGCAATACTTTACGGTTTTGCCAGCGGCAACGGTAGATATTTATTGAATTACCCTAATCCCGGCTGGGGCATTAATCACCGATTTCACTTTCCCATCAGCCTGCTTAACATGTTTAATTTTCACAATACCATATGGCGTTGGATAAGTACCTTCGACAAAGCTCAGATCGCCCAAATGGGGTTCAATCTTAATTACCTTACAACCCGGCGCTATTACCTTTACACCCAATACATACTCGGTTAACCACGGTGTTGGCCCTGATGCCCAGCCATGCGAAAGGCTATGCCTGAAACCTTTATAACAATAAGCGCCATAATCACCATGGATATCTTTTTTACCATCGGGCACCAACTCATCTATCCGCGAAGCGTTGGGCAGCCAGTCGATATTAAAATCTTCCCAAAAAGTAGTAGCGCCAAGGTTCAGCATCGGTCCCCAAAAGTTACGGATAGCGTCAATGCCACCCTGGTAGTCGCCGGCTTTGGCTTTGGTCAACAGCATATAATAACCAAAAAACGTTGAGTAATTGTGTACTCCATCTTTAGAAAGAATATCGTTTGCTTTTTCGGCAGGGAGTAAACCCGATAAGCCCAATAAGGCTGCTGCCTGTTTTGAACCGCTGGCATCCGGCACATTATTTTTTAGTTTAGCAACCGCGGCTTCGCATTTTTTGGCGGTGGCCGGATCTTTCAATATTTTGCAGAGCTCGGCACCGGCATTCAGGGTCATCACCAGCATGGCCTGTAAGCCGGCATGAATAGCAGGTTTATTTTCGCTCGATGGCCAGTCTAAAAACCGACCGGCACCGTCCAGCTTTTCGCTGCCGTTTGCATCAACCTGTACAGCGTACTGATCCAGCAACTTTACCAGGTAAGCTTTCTGCTGCTGCAGATATTTCAAATTACCGGTATGCATATACCAATCGCGTTGGATCAGGATCCACCACATGGAATAGGATACCATCCCGTTCATGTAGCCCGGCAAAGGGGTAGTGTTCCGTGCCAGATCAAGGCTCTTTGACACCACCGGATTATCGCCAAATACAGCGGCAATGGTTGATGTTTCGGGATGCATATCACCTACCCAAACCAGCCTATCGCGCTTGATTCCGTCCCAAAGATAATCCTGCATGTTAAGATGGACGGTGTACGCACCGGTAAGCCAGATTTTGTTAAGCAACGTATCACTGCATTTAAATGAGCCGAGGTAAGGGATATCGCGGTAAACAAAAATGGCCCTTGCTTCTTTCAGCTTAAGTTGACTGTTATCATCCACCAAATCTATCCGGACAAAGCGAAAACCGGTGTTACCGATTTCCAGCTTACCCAACCATGGCAGGGATATGATCATATCGCGCATGGCGTGGTCGTTCGTAGCGCCTTTTATGGTGTCGATATTTGACATAGCTTCGCTTGCCGATTCGCCAAAACGAATACGCACCCTCACTGGCTTGCCACTTTTTGATTGATCGGTTACCAATTGCAAACCGCCATGGAGTTCCCTACCAAAATCAAGCAGTAAACCAGGTTTGCCTTTTTCATTACTTTGGAGAATGCACAAGTCATTACCTGAAAGATCGGCCTGTCCATCACCTTGCTTCAGCAGTTTTTCGGCATTGATAATATTGGTAGCCGCATTGGGCGATTTCCAAAGAATGCGGACGGGTGAAAGATATTTCCTCACCGTTTCTGTCGATTGTGCTTCGGCAGATTGCTTAGCATCAAAAACCGGAGGAAGCTTTTGGGCCTGACAGATAAAACAGATGATGGTTAATGTGAGTATGCCGATGATTTTCTTCATGTGAAAATATCTTTTTGTCTGTTTTTAAAATTCGGTTCTTGAGAGGGGGCACAATGAAAAGTGCTGTAGCAAAGGTCTGTTTCGTTTACTTTATTAGTTGCTTGGTTAAGCATCCTCTTTTTCATCGATTCAAGATCTTTACCCCCCTTGTAGATTTACCGGAGACCCAGTACCAAATTATACGGATTTATGGTGAAAGCCAGTAAGTTTATAATTTAAACAATACTAACGCTTTCATCATGATCTGGCATCCTGCACTATCTTTTTTAAAAATATATGATGTCATCGGTGGCATTTAACGCTCTCCGCCGGAGGTCTTACTTCAGGAACAAGTAAAAAATGCACCGAAGGTGTAAAAGATTTGCATGGCAATAGGATTATCATCAACAACTAACTTACCATGAGCAGGCTGAATAATATTGCAGAGATAATTATTTTACTTTTCGCTCATGATCTTCCGTTTGCATCCGGAAGATCATTTGAGCCGAAAAGTGTTATTTAAACGGGGATTTTATCTGAAATGCGACCTCAGCATCCAGGCCATGCCTTCGTGTGTTTCCATCAGGCCGGTAATAAAATCGCTGGTACCTGCATCACTGTACTTGCTAACAAAAGGATCGATATTACCGCGGATAAACTCGATGATGCTTTCATGGTCTTCAAGCAATTCTTTCAAAAAACCAAGGCTATCATTTTTATGATCAAGTTTTTCGGTTAAATGGGTAAGTTGTAATAATTGGGTTAAAGTAGCCGGTGCGTAGTGGCCAATTTTACGGATGCGTTCGGCAACGCTGTCCATTATTTCATCAAGCTCATTGTATTGCTGTTCAAAAAATACATGCATAGAGTGAAAATCAGGACCTTCAATGTTCCAATGTGCATTACGGGTTTTGGTGTACAGTACAAATTCGTCGGCTAATAATTTGGCTAACTGATCTGAAACGGCCTGGCGGTCTGCTTCATTAATTCCGATGTTTGTTTTCATGATATATGTAATTTGTGATTGCTATTTCTTATTATAACTTATTCATATTGGAGCGAATGATTACACATGCTGAACTGTGTTTTTACTGGGCCAATATAACGTAAATGCGGTTACCCCAAAGTAAAAAATAAACGGTGCATGATGATCATGGTATGTGTATGACAAATCCCAACCAATAGATGACAGTACAAGCGTGATAAACACCATCGCCCCGCAGATTATGACTTTCATGATATGTAGTTTTTTTGGAAGTGTCATCATACAATTTAATCAGTAACACATTTACAACTGCATCAAATTAGTAAAGCGGGCAACAACAATCATCAGTGCTCTTTTCAGGTAGAGATCTGTCAGGACAGGATCATTTCAATATGGTCGATACCATCTTCATCATAAATTTCACCATCAATTTTAAAGCCCGACTGTTCATAAAACTTGATAGCGTAGTACTGTGCCCCTATCCGGATAGGCACATCTCCATAGATCTTTTTAGTTTGATCGATAGCGGCCTGGGTTAGTATTTTACCTACACCTGTACCGCGTACTTTTTTGCTGCTAACTATACGCCCAATTGATGCTTCGGCATATGATTTACCCGCGGGTACAATACGGGCATAAGCCACCAGGTCCTGATCATCATCAAACAATAACAGATGGTGGCAAGCGTAGTCTTTATCATCGGTGTCTAAAAACACACAATTTTGTTCAACTACAAATACCTCGCTCCTGAGCTTTAGTAATTGGTACAGTTCGGTAACGGTTAAATCATTAAAAGCTTTGCAAATTTGAGTGTAGTTCATGGTGTTCGATTTTTCTCTCGCAAAGCGCAAAGTCTTTTTGCCGATTTGCTTGTGTGGCTAAAGTAAATATTTCTGAGAAAAGCAGAAAGCATCGCCAGTTACTTAAAAAAAGTCATACCGAACTTGTTTTGGGAATGCGCAGAACAAGCCATCTGTTAAACATCCATCAACTTAGCATGTGGGCGCCTAAATAAAAGTGATGCCCAGTTGCTATGTAAATTATCACTTGTAATAAAGAGGCATTACCTTGTCCCGTGGAAATCACATTTTTTTCAACAATCCCTTATTCCAACCTGGTAAAAAATTATTTTCGCAGCCTGATAAATTAATCATTCTATTACCCAACATGTCTGCATCTCATTCCCTGTCGCCGGTACAGGCCGATCTTGTACGAATTGTTTCAAAATATGTATTGCTTGAAGAAAGCCGGAGAAATTTAAAAGGCCGCTGCCCATTTCATAAAGACCAGGCTACATCATTGATGGTATCGCCTGAAAAAAATATATTTCAATGCTTTGGCTGCGGTAAAGGCGGCGGCCCTGTTGAATTTGTAATGGCCATTGAACACAAAACCCGCGAAGAGGCAATTCAAATGATTGCGGGAAGTAATTAAGTTTTACAAAAGCGGATCAGGCTTACCCGATTTGCTTTTTTCGTACTAAAGCTTTTTCTTTAAAATCAAAAACAAAGCCGGTGATAAAGTTTATTTGTGCTACGAACTAACCGACCAATAG
Organism: Mucilaginibacter sp. R-33; assembly: GCF_049949235.1. Lineage (NCBI taxonomy): Bacteria > Pseudomonadati > Bacteroidota > Sphingobacteriia > Sphingobacteriales > Sphingobacteriaceae > Mucilaginibacter > Mucilaginibacter sp. R-33. The sequence continues at coordinate 766,219 of NZ_CP188089.1, read as the reverse complement.
CCTGTTTGATATTTTTTTAGAGCTTTTATTTACAATTCTATTATTACCTTAACCAATAAATGCGTGAAGACAGTTTTTTGGTTAGCTCTTGGCAACGAAATGTACAATAAACCAATGAAAACGACTCTTTTGTTTCCTTAACCATTTTACTGCTATTCTCCTGCTCCGGGCAATCTCATAAACGATCTAATATAGATGAATTTTACACAGCAAAAGGAGAATGGGATTCAGCCAGGTTACCATTCATTAAACCTTATGAAGCAATAATTGTAACTAAAGAATCAGGATGGGGAATGAACCTGGAAGGCATAGATGGGGATACAGGCTTTTCTCACATTAAAAAAGCAAATGTTATAGATGGAGTAATTCTGGTTTATTACACTAATTCAATTCTTCATGGAAATTATGTTAAAGAAGGGTGGTATGTTGTGGTTCCAGCAAAGAAAATAGAGCGGGGCTTTTCAACCCATAAGAAATATCTAAAATATTTAGAAAGCATTCACATTTCAGCAGAACCAATTCTTTATGATATTGAATCTATTGCTGATTACTACGAATATCATGATATCATAGATTGGAAAAAGATTCATTAATTTCTACGCCGTTGTTAGTGTTCGGAAGAAGAGATTTGGGTTGGAGATACTGGTTAAAAAGTCATGTAAAGAAAAGGCGAGACAATCTCGTAGCTGTACAAATTGGACATGCATTGGCTATGGGATTGCCACGCTATACTCACAACGAGTTTTTGTATCGTAAAACGGCAAACATCAATACAGCTTTTTAACCGCCTTCATCCATTCCCGGGCAATGAGCTCATGCCCGGCGGGCATGGGATGAACACCATCCCAGATCCAATGTTCAGCTTTGGCCTTTTGTAAAGCTTTATTAAAAACTTCCTGCAAAGGCACAAAAATGGCGTTAAATTTTGACGCAAGTGATTTAACTATAACCTGTCGCTTTTGAACTTCAGTTGTCCATAGCTCCGGGTTCTTGCCTACCATACCAACGGGTAAAATAAAAGGCTCTAACATAATCAGCTTAACATTGGGTAACGCAGCTTTAGTTTGTGTTAATAGCCTATCATAAGCATTACTGAAATCTTCGGCGGTTGCTTTATCGCCCTGCATTATTGCCCTATGCACATCGTTAATGCCTATCAATACGCTTAGTATATCTGGCTTAATATCCAATGTATCTTTTTGCCAGCGGGCAGCGAGGTCATTTACGGTGTTACCGCTTATTCCCCGGTTAAAAAACTGGTAATCACGGCCGGGATAATCAAAATTAATCCGGGCAGTTATCAAATAAGCATAGCCCTGACCGTAAACATGGTTCCAGTCTTTATCATAACTGCGGCCGCCGTCGGTTATCGAATCGCCCTGGAAAAGAAAAGTTTTTCCAATGTCATCATCTGGCAAATAATCATCATTCTTTGCTGATGCTGACACCAATCCCGGTGCTGCCATTGCTGATGCGCCCGCCAGCGATGCTTTCTTTAAAAAATCTCTCCTACTGTTGCTCATATGCTCCTTACTAATTGATATGATTTGCCTTTTTTTGTATTGATCACCAACTCATACCCCTCTTTTACTTTAATAGGAGTAGCACTTAAACCTTTAACTGTCAGTTTAGATTTAGATATAATATGGCAGGTGCCGCCTGTTTTTGATAACACTTGGGCGGTCACAACCTTGCCCGCTGCCCATTTCATGTCAACTACAAATGCGCCTCTTGCTACCAAACCTTTAATTTCACCATTGGCCCAGGCATCGGGCAATGCAGGTAGCAGGTGTACATTACCATCCTGGCTTTGCAGCAGCATTTCGGCCAAACCAGAGGTGCCACCAAAATTTCCATCAATCTGGAACGGAGGGTGGGCATCAAACATATTGGGATAGAGGCCCCCACCCTCGCTGTAGTTGTATCCACTTTCGCCGGTTAAGCGCAGCAGATCGCGGTAAAGTTTGTAGGCATGGTTGCCATCTCTCAACCGGGCCCAAAGGTTTACTTTCCAGGCCAGGCTCCATCCGGTACTTTCATCGCCGCGTAACTCTAACGAACGTTTTGCCGCCGCTGCCAGCTCCAGGTTTGCAGCTACAGAAATTTCATTAGCCGGATAAACGGAATATAAATGCGACACGTGACGGTGATGCGGATCTGGCGATTCCTGGTCTTTGTACCACTCCTGCAACTGGCCTTTGCTGCCAATCTGATATGGGATCAGTTTAGCTTTTTTGGCGATAAGTGAATCCCTGAAAGTGGCATCAACGCCCAGTACTTTGGTTGCAGCTATCAGGTTATCAAACAGATCACGAATGATGCCCATATCCATTGTAGTAGAAACAGAAACATCCGATACCTTACCATCTGCATAAATAAAATCATTCTCGGGCGACATCGACGGTGCAGTTACCAAATGTCCCTGACCATCGGGTACCAGCCAATCAAAAGTAAATTCGGCCGCGCCTTTCATTAAAGGGTAAGCTGTATTTTTCAAAAACGCTTTATCGCCGGTATATAAATAGTGCTCCCAAAGGTGACGGGTTAGCCAGTCGCCACCCATTGCCCAGTTTGCCCATTTAGGATCGCCATGACCAAGGTCGCCTACGGGGTTAGCCAACGCCCAGATATCTGTATTATGGTGGGTTACCCAGCCTTTAGCATGGTAGAAATCTTTAGCAACACCAGCGCCCGTTTCCGATAATCCTTTGATCAACTCGAATAAAGGCTGGTGCATTTCAGACAGGTTACAGTCCTCGGCCATCCAATAGTTCATTTGCACGTTGATGTTGCTGGTATAGTTTGAGCTCCATGGTGCACGTAATTCTTTATTCCAGATGCCCTGAAGGTTAGCAGGAACGCCCGGTGTTCTTGAGCTGCTTATTAACAGATAACGGCCGTATTGAAAATATAAAGCTTCAATACCTGGGTCAGCACCCTGATTTTTGTTGTAAAGTGCAAGCCTTTCATCGGTCGGCAATCCGGCATGACTGCCTTTATTATCATTAAGCTTGAGGTTTACCCTGTTAAAAAAACGGTGATAGTCGGCAAGGTGGGCGGTAAGTAACTGTGCGTAAGGCTTGGCAGCAGCTTTATCAAGATTTTTGGCCGCAACCTTTTCGTCGCCATCAGGGCACTGATTATAGGCTTTAAAACTGGTGGCTGCAGTAACATACAATGTTAAACTTGATGCCCCCTTAACAGTGATACCGCTTGTATCGGCAATTATTTTACCATCATTACTTACGGCCTTTGCCAACACCTCATAACGCATACCCCGGCACTTATCATCACCGGCATAAACTATGGGATTTTTTGAATCAACATAGCTTGGCTCAACATGTGCTGGGGCCTTGCCGCTTAATTGTAGTATATTTTTATTCAGCACCTCTTTTTGAAACCTGAGCTGGCTGTTAGTATTTATTTTAAGATTTAACTGTTTAGGCTTATCGGCAGTAAACCGGATCACGATCACCTTATCGGGTGCCGAAGCAAAAATCTCGCGTTTATAGTTTACACCGCCAATCGTATATTTTGTTGTGGCAACAGCATTACCGATATTCAGGTCGCGGTAATATTTTGCACTGTTAACTCCATTATATGATTGTTTGATATGCAAATCGGCCATAGGCAGATAGCTTTCAGAGTACAAACCCTGCATCTTTTTTGTCAGTTCATGCGCCTTTTGATAATCGCCTTTAAATAATGCCTCCCTCACCTGGGCCAAATACTGAAATGCACCGGGATTTACATTTTGCTTCACCGGCCCACCCGACCATAAAGTTGATTCATTGAGCTGCAGCAATTCATCATTAACCCCGCCAAAAACCATGGCACCCAACCGGCCGTTGCCTATGGGCAAGGCTTCCGTCCATACCTTTGCGGGTTGTTTATACCATAAAGTATTGTTTTGGGCGTTTGCGTTAAACGCAACCAGTTGCATGCATAGTGGTAAAACTGCAGACAGGAGTGTTGCTTTCAGAGCTTGGTTCATAAAATAGGTTACAATTGTTTTTACAAGTATAACAACGGGATATCTATAAAAAATAATGCTTATTGGCATTTTTATATCCAAAACGGTTAGTTCTCAATAAAAAACCCGCTTTGCGGGCGGGCTCTCATCAGTTAGTAGTTAGTTATTGTGTAATTATCTTCTTTCGTTATAAACCTGGAACTCGGCTATGGATACCTGGTGATCGGCCTTATCTATCGAGATCCGTACTTTACCAGCCCATACCCTGTCAAAACGATGAACTTTAATCTTGTTACCATTTTCACCGTCAAACAATGGCTTCCAGCTTCCGTTAAGGTAATATTCTAAACGGTAATGTGAAATATTCGGCTTTTCTTCGGCAATAACAACGGTATTCAGGGCCTGGTCTTTCTTAAAGTCGATCTCGTACCATGGATTCTTAACTGTTGGGTTTGATACCCATGAACTATGAAAATCATCATCGTTCGCAAAATCCATAATGGCCGAATCATCGCTCCAGCTTGAACTTGCCGGTTGATTTTTAGCAATATTTGATGAAATGATAGGCGCATCCGGTTGAGAGAGTTTAGCAAGCGGGCCTTCGTTTTTCCAAAGCTTGCCTATTTCTTTAAGCGCCGCAAGAGCGTTATCGTCAAATAAACCATCGCGATTAGGCGCTACATTCAGGATAAAATTACAGTCGACATTATTTAATGGTTTCAGGATATCATTAACTAACTTGGCAGGTTCTTTGACCGGGGCTGCCGGGTGCTTTGTTTCCCAAAACCAGGTTGACTGTAGCGGTAAACAGGCAATCGCCGGCATGCGGTTATCTTTAGTTGATACACGTTGTCCTGCACCCATTTCATAAGTTTTGATATCGGTATAGTACATGCCTTCGGCGGGGTATTTGGCTCCGTTAAGGTCCATTACCAGGCAGTTTGGCTGTAATGATTTTACCAGTGTGTAGATCTCTTCAAACGGTACGTCATCATACGAGATCCTGGACCATGGGGCATCCCATCCGTCAATGATCAATGCAGAAATCTCGCCGTATTTGGTCATCAGTTCTGTGATCTGTGCTTTAACCATTTCAATATGCTTTGGCGTGATCATGTTTGGCCTTAACCTGTGGTGGGTATCCAATATAGAATAATACAGGAACACTTTTAGTCCGTTAGCCCTGAACGCGTCAGCATATTCTTTAACCACATCTTTTTTCAGGGGACTGTTCATCACATTATAATCGGTTGTTTTGGTATCCCAAATACAAAAACCGCTGTGATGTTTGGTAGTGATACAACCGTAAGTCATGTTGGCCGATTTTGCCGCCTTTGCCCATTGATCGCAATTGAGTTTTTTTGGATTGAAGATGGTTGGCAATGCTTCTGGATCGGCCCAGTCCTGATCCATATAGGTTGGGATGTTAAAGTGGATAAACATACCGAAGCGCAGGTCGACAAATTCCTGCTGAAGCTGGGCAAGCGGTTTTACAGGCTGCCGGGCCGTTTGTGCTTTTAGTGAGAGGGACGCGGCACAAATCGCAATAAAGCATATAGCTTTTAACTTAAACATGATTGGGTTGTTGGTTAAATTGATAAAACGTTTTAACAAACTGCAATATCACATTTAAATTTAATGTTTAGATTATCGAAAATTGACATTACATTCAGCTTATTTGGCGTGGCGAGGATAAAAACATATGCCGCCGCTCGGCTCCAGCCGAGTGGCAACTATTTTGCGGCCTCTGGCCGCCGTGTTTAAACTTACGTTTGTTTGCAACGAGCGCTTAAAATGATTTGGCGATTGTATCGCCCGGTTGCGTTACAAACGCAAGACCATATTAAGCACTCATTATAAATGAGCGCAGGAGTGAGCAAGAAATAAACGCTTGTATTATTTGCGGCGGCCGGAGGCCGCGTGATAGTTGCCACTCGGCTGGAGCCGAGCGGCGGCAGGTTGTTTCACTAAAACAAATCCGGATAATCAGTAATCACACCATCAACACCTAAACTTTTGAGTTGTTCTATTTCCTTTTTGGTATTTACAGTCCATGGTAGTACTTTAATCTTTGCATCATGGCATTTCTTTACCAGGTTGGCATCAACCAGTTTATAGTCCGGGCTGTAGATGAATGGGGTAAAGCCCAAATCGGCCATATTATCTTCAAACGATTTTTTGTTTTCGATAAGATAGGAAGTACGTACATCAGGATATTTTTTGTGGATGATCTGTAGCGTGCGTCTATCAAATGACTGGATCACCACGTAAGGCAGGATTTTCTTTTCGATCAAAACAGCCATCAAACGCTCCGCGAATTCATCCGGGCTTGGATTATAAATACCATCCCCTTCTGGTGAGCATTTAGTTTCGATGTTGTAGAATACCGATTTTTTATGATTAACCTTAATATAATCCTGCACCGAATCAATCAATTCGGATAACAGGGGCATATAGGTTTTTAACTTCTGCTGGCGCGGAAATTTGCTGTAGGGTTTTGAGCCTACATCATACTTTTTCAGGTCCTCATATTTCATTTTATAGAGGATCAGGTTTTTCGCATCTTCCTTGCTGATCTCCTTACCATCAGGAGTAAGCGAAAACAGCGGGTTGACATATTCGTCATGCGATAAAACCACCTGCCCATCAGCCGTAATGTGCGTATCCATCTCCAGCGTGGTAACAACACCAAGATCGATGGCGTTTTTCATAGCAGGAATGGTATTTTCGGGCCTCAGTCCCCTGCCGCCGCGATGCGCTTCGGCACTGAATGAGGGGAAATCTGCATTTTTTAATTCCATGTTTTTAACAACAGTAAAGCCTGATAACAAGATAAGACTTATACCGGTAACAATGTTTATTTTATTTCGCATCTAATTCGCTTGAATATTTATTCCCAAATCGATCTGTAGCTTCAACCCTAACCTTTTTAACCGACGGCTCAAAATACGCCACAAACAAATGCCCTGTCTCATGAGGCTCAACAAAATGGCGGCCTGCCGGCAACTGATCACCTTTATACAAACTTACCGATAAGGGATCATATCCCTGCTCTTTTGATAAAACTCCCATTGGTTTGTCGTCTAAATAATACACAACTCTCCACTGCGGATCATAGTTCCAAACGTTGGCAATGAGGCGCATCTGGTTGGTCAGTTTTTCGGCATAAACACTGATCTGATTTTCGGCCGGTAAACCTGTGGATTTATAGTACCATTTTAATTCGGTGCCGTTTACTGAGTACACGCCATAACCGCGCGGGGTACCATCAACGCAGATTGGCCCTGTCCACCAGCCGCCGCATACGGTGCCGTGGTTATGCTCAAAGATGCCATTGGTGATATTGTTGTCATGGTAATGCGTATGGCCCGACATGATATGTACATTGGTAAAGCCTTCCAGCACTTTATAAAAATCCTGATTGTTTTTCACCTGGTTATAAACCGGGATATGCAGGTTGATGATCAGCAATTGATCTTTCTTAACGTATTGCAGATCTTTCGCCAGCCAGTTTAGCTGATCTTCCGTGATATAGCCATCGTACTCGCGTTCAACGCCCAGGTACCGAACGTTATCCAATACTGCATAATGTGCTTTACCACGGTTAAAGGAATAATAAGTTGGCCCATAGATCTGCTTAAAAGTAACATCCGAGGTTTCATCCCCTCCCATGCGGTAATCCATGTCGTGATTACCTATCGCCTGGAAAAACGGGATGCCCATTTGAGCAACAGCTTCATTATAGGCCGGGAAAAGCTCATGGTTATCCCAAACAATATCACCTACGCAAATGCCATGCACCAACGCGTTTTTCCCCAATGATTTTATGGTAGCAATAGTGTCGGGAACCGAGGTATCCATCATTTGTTTCACATCCTTTTTGTTTTTCACCTGCGGATCGGCCCAGATAATGAAATAGTGATTATAATCATCAACTTTTAACGGCTCCAGCTTAAAATCAAAATGCGAACTGCCGCCTATGTTTTCGTAATGTTTAGCTACGTTATAATCTGTTTTAAACTCATAGCCTGATGGGGTACTCATGAATATGCTTTTGGCTTTTTCATTGGGAGTAAGCTCGTAATAGCCTTTATCATCGGTAATCACTACCGAAAAACCGTCGGATATTACTACTCCTTTAATTCCTTTTTTGCCTGCGGTGACACGGCCTTTAACTGTATCCCCTTTTAATATTTGAGTAAGAGCGTTGGCACGCAGCGAGATGAACGCGCCGCCGGTTATAAGGCCTACGCCCTGTAAAAATGATCTTCTGTTCATTTGATGATATTTTCGAAGCTCAAACAGATGTTTAGCTTTGGTAAATGTGTAAAAAAAAGGCCGGTGATAAATTTCAAGTAGTCAAAAGCTTTCAATTCCCTCCCCAGGGAGGGGCGCGACGGGAAAGTGTAATGGCAGGGAGGGGTTATTCGCCTTGCCGATCAAATGACCCGGCGGATAAAACCCCTCCCTACACCCTCCCAAGGGAGGGAATCGCACATTCCCTGCTTTTACACCTATAAATTCATCACGGCCTTTTTATTGTATTTAGTTTTGAACCATTGTTACGCCAGTAGCTGTTTCAATGGTGCTTATTGGCGATGTTAGTGTAAGTGTAACGCTGGTCACTGTTCTGCCGGTTACCCACCTGCCGGTAAGTGCATCGTAAACGCCACCCAACTGGCTAAATAGGCCATCAGTTGGCAAGGTGAGCTTTGAGGTATTGGTACCACCGCCATAAAAGCCCTGGTCTGTACGGGTTACCGGGTTAATGGTACTATAGTAATCGGTATTGGTAATACGGTAACCAATTTCCGGCGGGCCAGCAGAGTACACGGTACCACCGCCACCATACATGATCACGTCCAGAGGGACACTTGAAGCCGTAACAGTTGTGCCGCTGAATACCGCTATACCCGCAACGTTACCACTGTTAGCTAACAGGTTAGTAGTTACGTTACCAAAATCAGCACCCGGTATTTCGGCATACATCGTGCTGTTGATCCAGTTTGATGAACTGATATCGGTTGAGCCTTTGCCCCAGATATTTTTGTTACCACCTACATAAAAGAACTGGCCTTTTTTAACTGTGCCTGATGTAAGGTTAAACTTGTAAGTTTTTGCCAAACCTTGCGCCCAGCCATTGGCAGGTGCCGGGTTGGTACCCGCGTTATTACAGGTTACCACGGCATAATTTGTTACCGAAAAATCGATATCCTTAGTTGCCTTGAACTGAATATATTCATAATTACCATCGCTGCCCGAAGGATTTGTAAGGTATCCGGTTATAATAATCGGCGATGGCTTGGTTGCCGCAAGTGTAAACACATCATCAATAGTACGCGGCCAAAGCTGCAACCTGGTATCCGTACCAGATGTTACCGCAAACGGGATACCTGTAAAATTAGCGCTGAACGGCAATTCGGTGCTTGCGAAAGCAGCGTTTGCCTCTGTATGCATGGTTATTTTGCCAAAACCATCATTAAGTGTTTTATCACCCGCGTAGGTTTCGCCCTGCTGCGGCTCCGGATCAGTAACCGCTTTGGCTATAGTAACCAGCGTGCCTTCATAAACGTCCGGCGAAGCCAGTAAAGTAGCTGACGGAACAGATTGTACTTTGATAGGTCTGTTATCGGCAACTTTACTTACTGATGTTTCAGTAAGACCTTTAACACGCATACTGCCATTTACTTTGGTAAGTGTAGCGCCATCAACTTGCACTATTACCGAATCGCCCGGAACATAATTTGCAGCTGCGCTGCCTATTTCAAGAGAAATACCTCGTACAGCGTTGCGGCGGTTATTTTGTACCACCAATACGCCGGCCGGACTGTTACCTGCCGCCGCATTTGAGATTACAACACCTACTATTTCCTTAGCTCCGCCCATATTGCTGCTGTTCAGCACAACATCCGAGCCTTTGTAAATAGCGCGAAGGTCAACAACTGCTATGATGGGGCTTAATGTACCTTCGGCATAGTTATTCTTTTTACATGAACTTATACCGGCGGCCATTGCAAGCACCAGCAATAAATATACTTTTTTCATTTTATGGATCTCTTAGTTTAAAACCGGGTTATTATTGTTTTTGCCACCACACCTGTGTGCTTATCTCATCGGCACCCTGTGCAGCTACCGCAGCCTTGTAACTATCAGGATTGGCCGATTGTACATAAACCGGGTATTGCAGCCTGGCCGGCATAATACCGTTGTTCTTTAAACCATTACCTTTCGGCAATACCGGGTGGCCGGTACGGCGATATTCAAACCATTGCTCAAAATCAGTGTAAAACATGGAGTAGTATTTCTGAACATGGATCATCTCCATTTTTTCATCAAGCGGAGCAGCATTATCCCACGTAATATCAGCGCCTGCTAAATAGGTATCAATAGGTACTGTATATGTCGGGATCCAGAAAGTGATGCCAGCCTGAACACCGTTTTTATAATAAGTAGCAGCATCGCCGGCTATCCAGCCCTTGGCAGCGGCTTCGGCAAGGATAAATTGCAACTCCGAATAGTTCATGATGTTACCCATCAACGGATCGTTCATTAAGGTAGTTGTTGATGTGGTAGATTGGAAATATGATTTGATACCAACATTTTCACCTGGGGCATAACCACTTGGAATCCCCTGTATGCCACCCTGGTAACTTGATATCGACCAGCGGTTGTTAACCAGCCTCGGATCGGCCCATTTAGCCAGGTTGTTTACAAAAAACTCGCAAATACCGGGTTGCCGCCAGTCCTGTTCGCGTACTCCCCCAATAAATGGAGATGTCAAGGCACCGGAGCCTGTCCACCGCAAAACTGCCGAATCATCATTGCTGCCCATAATGGGGTAAGCATCCGGATTGGTATCAACAATTTGTTTGATCTTGGCGATCACATCAGCCGAAACATCAGCCTTACCAGATACCCTTAACAACAGCCTTAAATAAAGCGTGTTACCAAACTTGCGCCATTTTAAAGCATTGCCGTTAAATACCGGATCACTGCCGGCAACTACGTTTGCTGAAGCATTAAGCAGGGTATCTGCTGCTTCCAGGTTTTTAAAAATATCCAGGTAGATCTCTTTCTGTTTATCAAACTTTGGTGTAAAGTTTCCGTCCTTGCCTTTGTTCGAATCAAAGTAAGGTACATCGCCATAAGTATCGGTGAGCATGGAGTACAACCATGCCTGACAAATGAGCGAAATGCCCATATAAGTTTTGTTATAGGTAACCTCCTTGCTGGCAATGGTATAAATATCTTTAAAGTTAGTTAACTGTGTATACCAGGCATTCCAGGTAACATCGGCCCAGGTACGTTTGATGTCATACCTGAACACCCTACCCTCCGAGTCGCCTGCATCAACTGTAACCTGCATCAGCTCGTTATTAAAATTACGGGCACGAAGCATATTAGTACCCAATGTATTCACCAATGCCGGGGCCAGCAATTGCTGCGGCAAGGCATTAGGCGTACCGTTGGGATCGGTATTAAGTGCAATAAAATCCTTTTTACATGACGACATTATGCTAACGAACAACATCATCATTGATATAAGTATATATCCGTTCCTTTTCATATTGTTAATTATTAAATGCCAATAACTATGTTAAAACCAAATGTGCGGGTTGATGGAAACTGCGCCACTTCAAATCCCTGCACAATGTCGGTACCCGAAAGCGTACCAAATTCAGGATCGAAGATTGGCCACTTAGTCCAGATGTATAGGTCACGACCATATACACCTACCGTAGCACGCGTTAATCCAAGGCGTTTAACTAAACGAGGGCTCAATGAATAATCAAACCTTGCCTCGCGGAATTTCAGGAAGTTGGTTGAAAACGTATTACCTTCGGCATTATCAATACCATAGTGTGAGCGGTAGTAACCGTCAACATCTGTTGCAATAACATCGTTCGGTCTGTAACTGCCGTCCGGGTTTTGGATAACGCCTTTGCCTATGATACCGTTGTACCTGCCCGGTAAGGTAAGTGTTGTTTTACCCTGCTCGGCCAGTTTATAGTTTGACAGCGAGTATGATACACCGCCAACCCGGGCATCAAATAACAGGTGCAGGTTAAATTGCTTGTACCTGAAATCGTGCCCCATACTTGCTTTCCATTTAGGGATAGTATTGCCCAAATAAACCAGGTTATCAGCTAATTTGGCAAAACCTGTTGAAGCATCATAAACGATCTGCCCATCAGGCGAGCGCAAATAACCGCGACCGTACATATCGCCCATACTGCCGCCTACACGGGCAACAATCTGGCCACCGCCGGTAGGGCCATTCCGCAACACAACCGCGCTATCGGCAAGCTGTTCAATGGTGTTTTTATTGGCGCTGAAGGTTGCAGTAACATTCCAGCTAAACACGTTGGCTTTGCGTATAGGCGTTCCGTTCAATGTAATTTCGATGCCTTTGTTGTTTACCTTACCTACGTTGATAACTGCCTGGCTGTAGCCGGATGATTGATCTACAGTACGGCTAAGGATCTGGTTTTTAGTGTTACCCGTATATAAAGCTATATCAAAACCTAAGCGATTGCTGAACATCCTGGTTTCGGCACCAACTTCAAGCGTTGTGGTACGCAAAGGTTTCAAATCGGGGTTGGATAGCGTACGCGGATTTTGTAAACCGCCTGCATAAGTACTACCTGCCGATACATAGTTAAATGAGGTTTGATAAGGATTTGTTGTACCGCTACCAACACCTGCAAGCGATGCCCTCACTTTTGCATAGTCAATAAATTTAGGCAGCTTGAATGCTTCAGATGGCAAAAAGCTCAGGCTTGCCGATGGATAGAAGAAACCAACCTGATCGGTACGGTTCGCAGTAGCCAGCGTGCTGATCCAGTCCTGGCGGGCTGTTAAATCTACATACAAGTAATCTTTAAAAGAGGTAGACAACAAGCCATAAAAGCTATTGATAGCATATTTTGACTTAAACGGCAACGTAACCAGTGGGCCGGCATTGTTAGCCATCGAATACACGCCCGGATATACCAGCGAGTCGGCACGTACCTCATCGCGGTTATAATTGTTGCGGAGCATGCTACCACCTGCCGTAGCGGTGATGTTAACATCGTGTGTTATTTTCTTGTTGTATTTCAACAGGAAATCGGCACCCTGCTCTTCCGAATAGATGTTTTGTGTACGGTACGAGCCTTTCGGGTATTTACTTCCGGCATCATATGGACGCTGCTGTGCGCGCTGCTCATAGCCCATGTCTAAAGTAGCACGAACCTGTACGCTAAACTCTTTTGTGGCATTATAAAGTGCCTCTACGTTTCCTGTAACCGAGTTACGGTTTGATCTGTTGATAAACTCGTAAGATACCGCGTATGGGTTTTCAGGGAACGAACTGAAAGGATAAAATATGGCTTTACCATCCTGTCCGTTTTTCCAGTAGTTCTTCAACCAGTTTAGGTCGGCATTAGGCTGCCAGAATATAAACCAGTACATCAGCGATTGGTTACCATAGCCTGCGCCGGGTAAATTGTCGCTGTTTTTGTTGTTGTAGTTTACTTTTGCGTTAATGGTTAACTTATCATTAATTTTGGAGTTAACCGATAAAGCGACGCTGTTGCGGGTGTACCCTGTATTCGGCGTAATCCAGTGATTGGTAACGTTGGTTGCCGAAAAACGTGCTGTTGTTTTATCGCTGCCACCGTCAACACTTACCGAGTTGGTGAAAGTTTGGCCAACATCAAAAAAATCGCGGATCTGGTTTTTGTAGGGTACCCATGGCGTACGTGTTGTGCTTTGCTTTTGTGTAACCGGATCCAACTGATAAAAAAGCTGCCCATCAAACTTAGGGCCGTAAGCTGAACTTGTCGAGCTTGTGCTTGCACCATCAGGACCGGCACCGTACGAATAATAACGGGAACCCGCCGTACCTTGTCCGTATTCATATTGCAGATCGGGCCAGCGGTTTACGCTTTCAAGGCTCGCATTTGAGTTAAAGGTAATTCCCAAACCACTATGTTTTTTACCTGATTTAGTGGTAATAATAATAGCACCATTGGCACCTCGCTGACCATAAAGCGCAGCAGCACCCGGGCCTTTCAATACCGTTACAGTTTCAATATCTTCAGGGTTGATATCGTTCAGGTTGCTGCCATAGTCGGCTGGCATATTGTCGCTGCTGGTACCATAGGCCGATTCGCCGGAGTTGCTTGTGCGCCTGCCGCTGCCCTGGTTAATTACCACACCGTCAACCACTATCAGGGCTTCGTTATCACCAGTAAGGTTGTTTTCGCCACGGAGGATAATTTTGTTTGATCCCGCAGGGCCGCTGTTTGAACGGATGAGGTTTAAACCCGCTACCTTCCCCGATAATGCATCAGTCCAGTTACCCGAAAGGGCACTTGTTAGCTGTTCGCCCTTAATAACCGGCGCAGAATAACCCAAACTTTTATCTTCCCTTTTTATACCAAGTGCCGTTACCACCACTTCGTTAAGTTTATTATCGGCCGGGCTAAGCGTGATATTTAAAACAGTATTGGCATTCGAGCTAACACTTACATTCTGGATCCTCTTAGTTTCGTAAGAGATAAAGCTTGCCTCAACCGTGTAAGTACCCGGCACAATATTTAATGTATATGAACCATCAACGCCACTGATAGCAGTGGCCCCGGTCCCCGGAATTTTTACAGTTGCACCGGGAAGAGGTTCTGATTTTTCATCAACAACTTTCCCTTTAACACTACCCCTATCCTGTGTTTTTGCAATGATGATGATATTTCGTTCGCCTGCAGCCCTGTAAGTGCAGGTAGTTCCTTTTAAAAGCAGGTCAAGTGTTTCGCCTAAAGAGCGCTCCGCTTTTGTTACATGTATTTTGCGTTTATCATCAAGCAAGCTATTATTATAGCTTATGGAGATATCGCTTAATTTTTCAATTTGCTGAAAGGCATCTTTTAACATGGCACCATCGGCACCAAATGTGATCCTTTTATTTATTACTGTTTGTGCCTTAGCGTTTATACCGCCAAAAGGCAATTGTAAAAAGAACAGCATGGTTAATAACCATAACTTTTTCATATATTTACTTTAATTTATACTTGTCTAACCGTGAGTTTAAATTGTCAAAATTCTGAAGCCTGGGGTTGTTACCAGCAACGTCCAGGCTTTCAATAGCCAGGTAAATACTATTTCATTATACTTCCTCCTTTTTGATTATTGTT
The DNA here is from genome assembly GCF_049949235.1 of Mucilaginibacter sp. R-33. Lineage (NCBI taxonomy): Bacteria > Pseudomonadati > Bacteroidota > Sphingobacteriia > Sphingobacteriales > Sphingobacteriaceae > Mucilaginibacter > Mucilaginibacter sp. R-33. Next base: position 751,072 of record NZ_CP188089.1, on the reverse strand, counting down.
TGAAATAAATAGCTGATCGCCTTTTTGCGTATAGCCCAATCCGGATAGCGCGCTGAGGGTTTCCATGGCATCTGTCAACGCCATGCCCTTTAATTTGGCTGTAAGCCTTACATTGCCCAAATCTTGTTCTGTAAACCTGATCTTAACGCCATAATGATGCTCAAGCGAAGCCGCTATCTCTCTGTAAGTTGTATTGTAAAAAACAAATTCGTTATTGATCCATGAACTTACTGCCAATGCATCGGTATTATTAAAAGTGTAGATACCATTTTGGGTATCAATGCTGATCTGCTCGTTCTTTACCAGGTATTTAACCATTTGAGGTTTCCCCTGCACATTGGCCATTACCCCTACTTTACCGCTTTGCACGGTTACAGCTACCTTGTGATCGGCCGGGTAGGCTTTAATATTAAACGAAGTGCCCAATACCACGGTGGTAATATCACCGCTTTTAACTACAAAAGGTTTAACCTGGTGAACCACATCAAAAAAAGCTTCGCCATTAAGCGTTACATCTCGTTTTTCGCGGCTAAAGTTTTTGGCGTATCTGAGTTTGCTACCACCACCCAGATAAACTGTCGAGCTATCTGGCAGTATTATTTTTGAATGCTTGCCATCGGCATTGCTGATTTCTTCATAAACCAAAGCTTGTGATTGTTTAAAGTATCGGTATCCAAACCAACCTGTAGTACAAATAAGCAGGCAGGCAGCAGCATAAGTTATCCAGTTGAATTTAAGATTGCGTTTAATTACAGGTGTTTGAGGTTGGGTTATATGCGCATTGATTTTTGCCCAGGTGCTTTCGGCATTTTCCGGCTGTTTAAAATGAACTTTGGATGCTTCCAGGATCTGGATGGTTTCACTGAACTGGGCGAGATTTTCGGGGCTTTCCTCAATCCATTCCTGCAACTGTGTTAAGCCATCATCACTGATGATTTTCTCAAAATATTCAACTATTAAGCGATAACTATTATCTTCCATTAAATCTGTCTCTGCAATAAAGACTGATTTTGCGTAGCCGATACGTAGCGAAAAAAGTTAAGTTTATATTAAGAAATCATTAACCCTCGGAAGTGAAATTATGCTGCCCTTTTAACAGCTGGCGGAGTTTTTTTATAGACTGGTAAAGGGTGGTTTCAACCGTACGAACGGAAATACCCAAAACCCGGGCTATTTCGTTTTTGTCGAGATTATCGATACGGCTCATGAGCAGTACCTGCCTTTGGCTGGCAGGCAAAGTATCAATAAGGTTTAGTATTTTATTGTACGATTCGCGGCCAGAAAGAATTTTAAATGGATTATCCCTATCTTTTAACATATGGCTCTGAAGGTCGATATCTTCGATAGAATGTACCGGGTCTTTCTTTTTTTGGATATGATTTAAAGAGAGATTTTTGGCAGCAACAAACAGGTAACTTTTTACATTAAGGATGGCCGTATCGCGGTTGTCCCATAGTTTAATGAAAAGATTGGCGGTGATCTCTTCGGCAACGGTATAATCTTTAGTGTACACCGTGCACAGCTGACATAAGGTTTTGTAGTAACGGTTAAAAAGAGTTTCAAGGGCAACGGGGTTGCTTTGCTGGATAAGCCCCATCAACGCTTCATCAGTAAGTGCAGGATACATGCCAAAGAGTTGTTTTGGCTCAAATGTAAGGCTGCTATGTTAGCATAATGTTAAGAGAGAACAAAACATCAGAAATGGCTTTTAATATAATATAAAGCATCATTGTGAGGAACGAAACAATCCCAAACTATACAGCGCGGATCTGCTCATCGGGGATTGCTTCGTTCCTCGCAATGGCGAGCGGGATATAGCAGTTTTATTTAACCGTTTTTAAACAGCTTCCAAGAGGCTTTGGGGTAAGCAAACGGACCCGAACCCACGCCCCCAAGAACCACAACCCTTACAACTTTCGATACAAAGAAAGGTTCAAATGTTTTGGTTGAGGAAAAGAAGGCGGCCCGGCAGAATTCCAGCAATGGATTGAAAGCAAAAGTAACTGAACTTGTAAGGCAGTCCCGTTCAATTTTGTCATACACCCGGTTCCAGTTCATTTTTAGCTTAGCGCGCCCATTTGTATTCAATGTCCTTTATACCCAAGCAACAGGCCTTTATAAAGCTGCAATTCTCTTTTTATAGCCGCCTGCTGTTTAGCGGTAACCTTTACCACCTGGTAATACTTATCGCCCGAATATCTCAGGCTTACCTTTTTCGCGCCGGCAATTTTAACCAGCATCGGAATATTCTCATCCGGAACGCTCATATCGCACCATTCCCAGATCGAACCATCCCCGCTGTCCCTTTTAAATTCCGGGGTCAACGTGGAGTTCTCCCCGTCTGCGTTGATGATCATTTCGTTGATAAATAACCAATCATTGGAGACATACTGCGTAGCAAAGCGAAGCGTCGGGCCTGAGCTATCGTTCATAATATAAATATAAAAACCATTGATATTGACGTACCGTGGCGAACTTTGATCAGCTATTTCTATATTGCCTGTAAACTTATCCGCTTTCCTGTATGCCTTCCGGTAAAGTTTTTTAAATGTCTGGGAGTCGATTTGGATGCCACTCAATGCATCCAGGATAGGTTTATAGGGGTTTTCGTCTTTCTTCGGACTTTCGGCAACGGTGGTATCATTCCTGGTCGTATCCGTTACTAAAGAATCAGCATACTTCACATCCCCCGGAGCATTATTATTGGCTATAAGCGCGCCTCCTATGATCACCATGACCACTAACAACAGGGCAACGAAATAACCACCGTTATTGTTTTGAGGTTCGGCCTGGCTTACCAGAATGTCCTGCCTCCGGGCAGGGGCTGTTATTTCCTGTTCAGCGGACGGCGTAAGATAATCACTGCCGCAGTAGGGACATTTTAATTTCTTTGCTGCATCCTGCACCAACGGAGCGCCACAATTCGTACACTTGGATAAGTTTTCAGGTTCCATAAATAATTTACGAGACCAATGTAATAATTCAGGCTGAAATTCCGCTTGTACAGGCAGTATTTTACAAAATCAGCGCATGCAAAAAATCTGCATCTTCAGTGCAATAACCTCTCAAAGCGATATACTATTTTCATGTTAGGATAATGCTAAGAGAAGACAAAACAACAGAAATGGCTTTAAGCGTCATTGAGAGGAACGAAGCAATCCCAAACTATACAGAGCGGATCTGCCAGCCGGGGATTGCGTCGCTCCCCGCAATGACGCCTTTTTTTGTTCTCGGACAGCTTGTGTCTCCTCAGGGTCTCTCGTAGAGGCCCTGAGGGGACGTTAACTGGCATAAGGTTTTGTAGTAACGATTAAAAAGAGTTTCAAGGGCAACGGGGTTGCTTTGCTGGATAAGCCCCATCAACGCTTCATCAGTAAGTGCAGGATACATGCCAAAGAGTTGTTTTGGCTCAAATGTAAGGCTGCTATGTTAGCATAATGTTAACAGACGACAAAACCTTTATTACCGAAAAACCTGACAATGGCTATTAAGCTATTCTATGATCAGGTTTTTTGATTGAGATGTAAGTTTTCTATAAGGATTTTCAAAAAAAAGTTTCACATAATCAGTCCCATCTACACTAAAACCCGGAGCATGCCCCCTGTTATGAATGATCAATAATTGGCTATTAGGCATATACCGTTTTATCAACCTGTTATAAAACGGCCTGCAATCGGGGTCGACGTCACCTGCCGAAATTAATGCCGGTACTGTAGAATAAACAGGCTGCTTTGCTATAGCAGGTTCAGCCTTCACCTTCCAACAATTGCATATGACATGATTTACATCATTAAACGGATACCCGGCCAACCACGGTAGTACTAAATGTTGTTGTGCTTCCAATGTAGGATCATCGTATGAAATTTGTTCTGAGCAATAAACAGAATACCGCATACCCAGTGATACACTTAAGTTGCCCGCGAAATAGCCATCAAATACCTCCTGTATATATTTATCATGACGGCCTTCAATTAAATCGATTGCTACTGCAGGTATAGTACTAACCTGCCGGGAGTTCATCCGGCCTATTATCGCATCGAGCAGTTCGTTTTTTGAATAAGTGAGGTTGGCAGTTTTATCACTCCCTTTTTCCTGATAAGCTATAGTAAACTTTTTTCCGGTGATAGAGCTGAAGTATTGATGGAATTTCATTCTTAAATCTTTATATTTTGTGTCAGAGGAATCTGTTTCGCAATTATGAAATACCTGCTCAAGCGCTTCATTGATATTAAACAAAGCGTGTTCCTCAAAATTAACATAACCCGGCAGTGGTGAATTTAAAAGCAAAGCACGAACGCCTTCAGGGTGATTCCGCACCATGGTAAGCATCAGACCGCCGCTATAGGATATGCCAACCAGGTTAAGCGAATCAACATTTAAGGCTAATCTTAAATCATTTATATCTTCAGCACTTTCAATGGTGTTAAAGGCCGATAAATCGACGCCTTGTTTTGCAAACCGGTTCCGGCAATCAGTAACGGCCTGAGATACGAGGCTATCTTTATTTTTCCCTTCCCTGTAACTGCATTTAATGGCTGCTGCTACTTCCGTACAATCAAGGCATGGTTGCGCCCGCTTTGTTCCGCGTTGATCAAAAGCAATAAAGCCACCGTAGGCCAACCAGCGGGAGTCATAACCTATGCTATCGATGTTACGTGTAGTGCTATAACCCGGTCCCCCTGTAGTGTAAAGTGAGATGTTTTTGCGTGCATCCTGATCCGGCCTGCGTACAAATAAAAACGGGATCTTCACTTTGCGCCCTGCCGGTTTACTTCTATTTTCCGGTACAACAAGGTAACCTGTTTTTAAAACAAGCCTTGGGTCTGCCTTAACCAACCCAGGGTAAGGCTCTAATACCGGTTTGTATTTCTGGCTATAAGCTTTTTGATTAAGAAAAGCAGCGCCAAATAATATGATAAGGAATGTTTTCATGACCGTTGTTTAGCTTACAAAGAAAGCGATCTGCCTTACCCGTTAAAAGTAAAAAACGGACAAATTAAAATTGATGCTTGGTTATCCTTTGACCGGTAAGGTTCATAACGTCCTTATGAAAATGGCTCAAATCATAATATCCATAATCTATCGGAACAAAGTTTTCTCTGTTATTTACAAATGCTGTTAATGCATTTCTGCCCCGCACAATTGAGAAATAATTTTTAGGCGGAGTGCCAATCACCCTGTTGAAATACCGATTGATAGTTTTAGAAGTAATAAACAGCCTCTCAGCAACTTTTGATGTATTCAACTGCATGCCAGTAGCCTGATATTCGCCAATGCTATCGTTAACAATTTTAACATAATGATCCTGGCTTACCTGTTTAACGAGCTTCTCTAACAAAAATGATTCAACAATGATTACACGCTCCTCGAAACTTACAGGCCGTTTTACTTTTTGAAGTAATTCCCAGGGCAAAATTTGATTAAGGTTAATGATCTTGTCAATAACCGGGACTTGATTTATACCTAAAACGGCTTCTAAACCGCCCGGATTAAATTTAACCGTAAATATATTATCGGCAGGTAGTTTATGTCTGGTAACGTCCTCGTTTCTCAATATTAAAACATCTTGCTGCTCCCTTACATGATACCGGGTATTCTTCAAATCAATATAATAGGGCGAACCAAGGTTGATATAAAAAGTAGGTGTCCAACTGGGGAACATCTTCACCGATGAAAATTCATTTTTTACGTACTGTGCAGATAAATCTAAAACTGATTGTGAATAAAATTCGATATAGTTAGCCAGCTCTTCGCAAGGTGCGCTGAACCTGTATATTTTACGGATATTCTGAAATATCTCAACCATACTTATCAGGGTTAACTATATCTATAAAAATAATTCTTTTTATTAAAATCAGCACACATAGTAAAGTAACAGCCCAGCAGGTGCTTGACCTGTATAAAACAAAAATGGCTATCGTAAAGGCACCTAACGCAGTGTGCCATTTATGACAGCCATTTCGCCGGGTACGTTTTTGTATCTATGGCAAAAAGAACACCTCTTTCAAAGGCACACTCACCGGCGAATGATCGGCATTGGTATCCATGATATCGGCCATGTATAACCACCATTTTTTCATAATAGGGCTATCAGGCAAATGATCAAGGGCTTCCTGATCTTCAACTTCCATCACACCAAAAAGCCAATGCGTATCCTCATCTAAAAAAATAGAATAATTACTGATCCCCACATCTTTAAGCAAACTGCTCAATTCGGGCCAAATGGCATCATGCCGCGCCTTGTATTCGGCGGTTTGCCCTTCATGAAGCTTCATTTTAAACGCTACTCTTGCCATTGTAAATAGTATTAATATATGTCTGTTATCAAAAGAGCTTAAAGCAAAACGCCTAAAGCCCAAAGCCTCTTTTTTTGCCAATACGTGTAAAATAAGCTTTGAGCCTTTAGCTTTTGGCTTTAAGCTTATTTAAGGTTTTACTACGTCCAATATCGGTTTATCAATTCCGGATAACTGATCTTGCTCAGGTTTTAACAGCTCAAGCACCTCAACATCATTATATCCTTTTTTCAACCACTCAACCGGCAGGTATAAGGTTTGCTGCGGACCAATGCCCCAGTACCGGCCAAGGTTGTGGCCATTTACCCATACCACACCTTTTCCCCAGTTGCTCATATCAAGGTAAGTGTCACCCACTTTATCCAGCGTAAATCCACCTTTCCTTATAACCGGCGATTGAGCATTTTGCCTTGCGGCAGAGAATTTCACAGTGCTTAGATCATGAAACGGCAGCGAATACATTTTCCAATGCTGCAATTCTGTTCCGTTTAAAATCACCTGTTGAGTAATCCCTTTTTTATTTTGCAAAAGATACTTGCCAAAGTTGATGCGGCCAAGGTTTTCCACCAAAATATCAAGCGTTACTTTACCTGCCGGAAGTTTTAGATACAGGCTATCCTTATTAAGCCTGCGATCAAGCGTGCCCACTTTTTTACCGTTAATCATAATCACCGCATAGTCCCTAAGCTCTTTTAGTTTGAGCTGTCCGCTTTTGCTTTCGTTTAAAACAGTTCGGTACAACACAAAGCCATAGTCCTGGTGCAGGTCTTCAAACGTAAGCGGACTTAGATTTTCTTTAACAGCTGGCAGAGTATTTAATAAACTTACCGATTGTGTTAGTTTAACAGCAGGAATTGTGATTACCGGTTTGGCTGCCGGCACATCCGGCAATTGCATACCGGCAGGCAAATGCTTACGGATCACCTGCCTGAACTGCATAAATTTCGGGGTAGCATTACCTGCCTCATCTAAGGGTGCATCATAATCATAGCTGCTCGTTTGCGGTTCATAAGGCGAGGTATCTTTAAAATTAGCACCATTCATAAACGCACGGGTGGTGCCACCATGAAACATGTACATGTTGATAGAAATCCCTGCTGCCAGTACGGAATCAAGCCTACCGGCATAACGTTCGGCAGGGATAGTGTGATGGGCAGTTCCCCACCAATCAAACCAGGCCGGATACCACTCGGCAATATAATACGGGCCCTTACCATCGTGATTTTCATTAATAATCTTTTTAACCTTTGCAGGATTATCAAGGCCGTTAACAGCAGGAAGTAATCCCGGCAAATGACCAGCTACCAAATCGGGGGCAGGGTCGCAGGTGTACAGCAATCCATCAAAACCGGCTTCTTTAAATAGTTTTTGATTAATCCCCAGATACTCTTTATCGCTGCCATATGAGCCGTATTCATTTTCAATTTGTACCATCAGGATATTACCGCCATGGTTTATCTGTAGCGGGGCCAATTGCCTGCCTACCTCTTTGATATAGCTTTCATACTCTTTAAGGTATTGGGCTTCTTTACTACGCACCTCAAGGCCTTTTTCGTTCTGCAACCAGTAAGGATATCCTCCAAACTCCCATTCGGCACAAACATACGGGCTTGGGCGAAGGATCACCCACAGGCCTTCCTGCTGTGCTATACGTACAAACTCGGCCACATCGTTATTACCGGTAAAATCAAACTTGCCTTTTTGTGGCTCGTGAAGATTCCAGAACACATAAGTACCAATGGTATTTAAGCCCATTGCCTTCGCCATTTTAATGCGGGCACGCCAGGCTTCTCGCGGTACTCGGGGATAATGCATTTCGCCCGAGATCATCTGGAAAGGTTTCCCGTCAAGCAGGAAAGCCTGGTCGCCCAGGGCAAACGTATGCTTGGGTACCTGGGAAAAAGCTGTGACGCTCAGGCATAAAAATAATGTTAAAAAGGATATTGTAATTTTTTTCATTGTGATACGCTATCGGTTCAGCGCTTCCGCGCTTTTTTGTTTGTAATAGTTTTGAAGAATATAAAATGCTTTCTTTTTATTGCCTTTATCATCAAAAAGGCCCTTGCGGTTCCAGCCTTCCTGGTACACCGGGTTATTCCGTTTGGGCGACCGGAAATCGGCCATCACCCATGGCGACAGGCCGACGAAATTTGCAGGCATCCGCTTAAACATGGCTACCTGCTCTTTAAAATACCATTCCTGGTATTCTTCGCCGAAGCGGGTCAATGAGTCAGCATGAAAACCGGTTTTAGCTTCGGCCCCGGTTTCGCTGATAAATAAAGGTTTATTGTATGGAGTGCTCCAGTTTGTAGTGCGGCATTTATCGGGCAGGCCGCCATACCAGCCAAGGTATTCGTTAAAGGCAACAAGGTCAACAAACTCTCCCAACGGATCGTCTACTACATTCAAATCCTTACCCGAGCCATAGTTTACCTCCAGCGCAGCCGAAACCAAACGCGTATCATCCAACTGTTTAGCCTTGATAATGAGGTTATGCATAAAATCAGTACGGGTTGGGCTTACCGGCGTTTCGTTCCCAACCGACCAGATTATGATACTGGCACGGTTATGGTCGCGGGTAATCATTTCATTAAGCTGTGCTTTTGCCTTTTCAAGTACTGCTGCGTTGCCAAAGTCAATCGTCCAGTAAACCGGGATCTCCGACCAAACCATAATACCCAGCGAGTCGGCCAGGCGGGTTATCTTTTCATCATGGGGATAATGTGCCAGCCTTACCATATTGCAGCCCAGTTCATGCGCCTGATTTAACAATTGTTCCGCATCCTGCTGGCTGTAAGCCCTCCGTACATCCTGTGGTATTTCGCCATGGATACAGATCCCCCGTAAAAATACGGGCTTGCCGTTTAACAACAACTGCGGGCCATGAGCTTCAATCGTACGAAACCCGATCTTATCTTCTGTTTTATCAGCTCCGGTGCTGATAATAACTTTATACAGCTTAGGTATTTCCGGCGACCATAGCTGCACCTTTGGCAATTTAAAGCTCACCTGTGTAAGTACGCCTGTGGCAACAAACTGCTTACTAAACTTAAGTTCGGGTATTTGCACGGTGATATTTTGACCAGTTGGCGGAGTATCGCTCAATTTAACCCATCCGCTTACCTCCGGTTGTTTAGCGGGGACTGCACCATTAACAGGCTTTTTAAGCTGGATCACAAAATCGCGGATGTAGGTAGACGGTACTTCAACCAGTTTTACATCGCGGGTTATACCACCGTAGTTCCACCAGTCGGTATTAAGGGTAGGCACTTCATCGGCGTAGCGTTTATTATCAACCTTAACCACCAACAGGTTATCCTTTTCCTTAAGCAGCCCTGCAGGAATTTCAAAATTAAACGGCGTAAAGCCACCTTTGTGCATGCCCAGCTTTTTACCGTTCAGGTATACATCGGCCCTATAATTTACCGCACCAAAATAAAGGTACTGCCTGCCGCCATTGGCCGGTTTAACGTAGTCGAACGATTTTTTATACCAGATAGTTCCTTCGTAATAAGTAAACTCCGGCTTTTGATGGTTCCAGTCGCCGGGTACATCAATGCTATATTTATCGATATAGCCGTGCTCCTTTTTCTCAGTTTTATTAGCCGGAATGCCGCTGTTCCAATAGGCATCGCCATTTTTTTCGTTGAGCTCCTTATACCGATAATCATAAAACCCGGTTTCGTACGGATCAACAATGTATTGCCATTTGCCGTTCAGATCAAGTGCTTTACGGCTTTGAATATTGGTAATGAGACTGTCCTGAGCGGTCGCCGTACAGGTAACGAACAGCAGGCAGCATAAGCTTATGAAGTTTCGCATGTTATTTCTTAAATACGTCAAGGTTCCAGTTATCTACCCAGTTTATTTCGATATCATCACCTTTAAAGCTGATGGGCAGCCAGAGGTAACGGCCATCAATGGCGTCTTTTGGAGCCCATTTATCGGCTATAAATATGAAGGCATCCCTTTTACCGGCTACCGGCAGCACATGAGTACTTTGGCCACCATAAGTAATTTGACTATCCGGTCCCTGGCAGAGGTTGCCGTGGTAGGTCCACGGCCCCCAGATTGATTTTGCACTGAACCAACGGGCGGCGTTGGGTGCCCAACCTGTACAGCCCGAGCCTATCATGTAATAAATTCCGTTACGTTTAAATAATGCAGGCGCTTCAGTTTGGTGGCCTATATAGATACGGATAAACTTACCTGTATGCCCTGTATAATCGGGAGTTAGTTCGGCCAGGTCAAGGGTGTAGTTTTCTTCGGATGAAAAAACGTGGTAAGCCTTGCCATCGTCATCAACAAAAACGGTCATGTCGCGGGCCATCTGGCCGCCGGGCAAATCGCGGCAAAAAAACTTATCGGTTTCGTGAGCCGGATTAATACAGTTTATTTTATCACCTTCGGGTGTAAGTGCCGGATAAAACGGCATCTGCCCCGGGTTGGGGCGATAGCTTTTAATAAACTTGTAGGGGCCGGTCACCTTATCGCTTACAGCAACGCCGGCGCGGGCAGCGCTGTAGCCTTTGCCTAATAGTTCCAGGTGAAACCACATTACATATTTCTTTGTCTTTTTGTTATAAACAACTTTGGGCCTTTCCAGGATGCAGCCTTTTGCTATATCATTTGTAGTATCGGGCGAAACACTCAGCGAGATCCCCTCATCCTTCCAGTTGTATAAATCTTTTGACGAATAGCAATGAACCCCAACCATTGCCCGGTTGCCTGCATCGCCGGCAATTTTGTGTTCGCCAAACCAATAATAAACCCCATTATTATACAGAATGCCTCCCCCGTGGGCATTAATGTGCACCCCTTTATCATCGGGCCAGACAGCGCCCGGATTAAAACTGGTTAATTTAATTTGCGCACGGCCAATGATACTTAACAGCAAAAAGGCCGGCAATAGAAAGCGATAGTATTTCATATAAAGATGTTGTATTATTTTCTGATATCAAGTGCATGGTCGGCCGGTGCATCCTGGCCGCTCCAGATTTTAACAGCCGTCCATGGTTCGTCCGCATCGGCCCAAAACGGATCGGTTTCGGGTAAGCCTAAGGGTACAAAAACGGTAGCGCAGAAATACAGGCTGCCTGTTGTAATATAAAAATCGGCCAGGCCGGGCTGCTTGCCATATAAACCCATATTAAGCCAGCCATCGGCAGTAAAAGTTTGCGGTGCGCCAAGCGTTTTTTTAATCATAGCTGTTAGCGCGCATCTTACCTGTGCCGGTTTCAGGTTTGCAGGCAGTTGTTTTTTGTAGGCGATATTTGCTAAATGATGAAATGCGCCGCCGCGATAAACTATCGACCGTCCGATAGCCGGAAAGCTTCCATCAGCATTAATAAGGCGCTCAAGCACTTCGGCATAACGTTGGCCAACAGCCAGCTCACGCTGCTCTTCACGTAAATAAGTTTTCTTTTTAGCATTAACCTCTTCCAATATGGTGCTCAGATTGGGATGGATCACGATGCTATTATAATAATCGAGATGAAAACTCATTCCGTCCGAATACATACCATCGCCTACGTACCAGTGTTCGGTAAATTCGCGGATGCCAAATTCAACCCTTACCGGATCATAGCCCAAATCATATTTGCAAAAAAATGCCTCTATCATCCCCGAAAACAAAATCCAATTGGAGTAAACCGGAACCGTTGCGCGGGTAGTTTTCATCACTTCAACTACTTGCTTTTTAGTATTTTCATCAAGATGCTCCCATAACCATGGGCTCCGTACCAGTGCAAAAGCAACAAACGAGGCATCAACCAGTGGCTGGCCGCCGTTCCATTGCAGGTAGTCTTTAGCCTGCGGATTAACCGCGTTTGCGATAGCCTTTAAAGACCATGCCCGGTATTGTTCACGAAGTTTTACTTCGGCAGGATCACCACCCTCCAGTTGTAACCATGGAGCTATGCCACACAGCGTGCGGCCAAATGCTTCCAGATAGCCCACTTTGGCACGGCTTTCCTTATTATCTACCCTGTCAGACAATTCCATCGGCATTTTTTCTTTAAGCTGATCGGTTGCAAGGTTGCTGATCACAGGCCGGGCTACCTTATCCATGTAGCTTAACCACAATTTCCTGTCGGACACCTGGGCGATATTCTTTTTGCTTTGGGCTGATACCAAAAACGGAGCACTTATGAATATGAAGTAAAATATGAGCTTTTGCATCCCGACTATTTATTTGTTTTATTATGCATTTATTTAAGTTGAAAGTCTTAAGTCGAAAGTACCATGTCCTTTTTTTAATCTAAATACTTTCGACTTGAGACTTCTGACTTAAAACTTAAGACTTACAACGAAGCCTTCCATTCCAATACCTGTACTTTTGTAGGCGGTATACTGGCCTTACCTTCACCATCAACCTGCGTTACCTGTTGTATAAACAGGTTAAGGATCTTTTTATCTTTCCATAGCTCGGTATCATAAGTCGGTTCCCATTCCCCTACAGGTGCGGTTGCTAAATCGCTAACCTGCCAGTTTGAAGTTTTCAGGTCGGCATTCATCGCTACCGAAACTTTATCACCGCGTTCGGCATCCCTGAAAATTAGTGCTGCTGATTGTTTCCCGCCATTACTCCAGGCAATGATCTGCGGGCGCGAAATCGGAATCCGTTTGGTTCCTGTCCCGCCAAGACTAAATGCTGTTTTCCTGAAACCAAGATCAACCGAACTCCAATTATTTCCGGTTTTATAAACAATATGATATTGTGGGATGGTTGTACTGCTATCGCGCCAATAAGTGGCAATAAATGGATTACCCTTATCATCGGCAAACATGGATGTTTGATTGATGAGTGCGCTGTGCTGCGGTATTTTGCAGGCATATTCGGCATTTGCCGCATTAATTGGCAGCGTATATTTTTCGCCTGTTGATTTTTCCCAGCTCAAGCCGCTATCATTTGAGCGGGCATACCCCATATCGTGGTTGCTTGCCACATCCGGGCTTTCGCGCCATACCCATGAAATGTGAATAGTTCCTTTTTTATCGATACACATTTGCCAGTATGCGTTGCGTTTACCCTCACCGTCAATAAGGTTTTGTTGGATGTTGCTCCATTTTTGAGTAGTTATACTGTACCTGTTCATGACCAGGTTCCCATTACCCGAACCTCCGTCGCGATAAACAAACAACAGATCGCCGTCCGGTAAACGATAAAACTCAGGGTAGCTCACCTTATTTTCGGTAATACCCGTCATGCTTTGCTGCGCCGACAAAATAAGGCTTCCGGGCTTAATGCTTTTAGCATAATTCAAAGCCTGATTATGATGCCCCCAGGCAACATGCAGATACCCGGCACCGTCAACCATGATACTGATATCCTTATGGGCATCGGCAGCATCAGCTTTGTATTGCGTTGTAGCAACCTGCCAATTAACCGAACCGCTTTTTCTTTTTGCCAAAACCAATACCTCGTCGTTATTATAATAAGCGGCGTATTGTTCGCCCTTAAAAGTAGCCAATGAGTTTTTGCGAAAAACAACTGTGTTGACAGAGTTATTTGCCCAGCCTAAACCTATAGTAGTGGTAGTTATCTTACCGGTTTGAGCAGATACAGCGATAGTACCGCCAAGCAGGGTAATTATAAAAAACAGTGATCTTAAATGGTATAGCTTCATAAAAAGTAAAAGTAAGGGCAATTAATATCGCCCTTACTTTTTATTTGTGTTTTAATTAATAACCCGGGTTTTGCTCCAGCACCGCATCTTTATTCAATTGAATTTCAGACAGCGGGATAGGTAGCAGCAGATTCTTAGCTGCAAGCCCGGTTGTTGGGTGAACGGCATCGTTACTATTAAGCCGCGTGGCACGATCAACCAGTGTACCTGTCCGCATCAAGGTTTGGCGGCGGTTTTCCTCGCCTATCAATTCCCTGGCACGTTCATCAAGTATAAAATCAAGTGTCATTTGCGCGGCCGTTACCTGTGGTGCATTAGCCCGCGTCCTTAACACGTTAATAGAAGTGGCTGCATCAGCAGTTTTACCTTGTTTAAACTGTGCTTCGGCGAGCAGCAGGTAGGTTTCGCCTAAACGCATCATCATAAAATCTTTGATCATGGCATATCCAAAGGTATCGTTAGGGTCAAAGGCTCCCCATTTGGTTGTGCTTGGGCAAATCCTGAATAAAGTATCCGCACCGGCAAATGGTACAGGTTTTCCTAATAAAGCAGGGAACTTAGGATCATTGTAATAGTATTGTCTTTTAATGCTGTATTGTGAATTACGAAGATCGCCTTGAGGGTACAAACCGTAAAGCACCCAGTTGCTCAACCTTAACCTGGCAATACTACGCCCCCCTAATGAGTCACAAGGTAACATTCCAGGAACTGCATAATAAGCAGCGCCCCATACCCGGCGTTGCTGGGCATTATCTACATTACCACCAACTACAACAGATGGATTTTCCTGCTCAAGTACCCAGATGGCTTCAGTGTTTCCCTGTGCTCTACGCTCATTGCCATATACAAACATATCTGAATAGTAATCGCCTGCGCCGGTTGCTCTTACACCATAACGGGCTTTGATAAGGCTAAATTTACCACTGCTGATAACCGCTTGTGCCTGTTGTTCGGCAAGGTCATTTTTACCCATACGCAGGTACGCTTCAGCTAATAGCTGCATGGCCATGTATTTATTAGCCCTGCCAACCGGTTTTCCCTGAGCATTTGTTTTCGAGTTACCCGCATTTAAATCAGACAAGTTAGTGCTTGCATAAGTAAGGTCACTTACGATAAGCGCATTTAGCTCATCAAGTGATGCACGGGTAAAATTTGTTTTAGGAACAGTTAAAGCATGATCAGTAAGTGGCACTTTACCAAATAAGGTAACCAGGTTATTATAGGCGTAGGCCCTGAAAAACTTAGCCTCTGCTTCTACCTGCTTTTTACCAATAGACCCCAATTTTGTATTTGATGGATTTTCGGCATTATCAATTATAATATTGGCATTATTGATCATTGCATAATATTTGCCCCAGATATAATTAGCGGCGCCATCCTGTGATGTTAACAGGCTGTAATTATAATAAGGCACCTCAATACCCTGCTGTTGGGCTGTAGCATTCGCCACATCAGTACCTACCTGCCATACACTTGGCCAGCCTTGCGCACCTGAATAGGTTAGGATACCGGTTTCAAGGTTGTATAACCCTATTGCCGATGCCTCCATACCCAATGAATCGGTAACAGTAAGGGGAGTATATGACGAGTATGGTTTTTCGTCGAGATATGATTTTTTGCAGGATGCAAACGCTGTTAACACCCCTGCAAAGAGTAATATTGCTGAATAGTTTTTCATGTCTTTTTACGGGTTTGTTATTTTAAAGAAATATTAGCACCTAAAATAATTGTACGGGTTTGTGGATAATTATTTGTCCAATCGCCCGAACCGCGGGTTGAGTAATTGGCCTCAGGGTCCCATCCTATCCAGTTTGTAAAAGTTTTCAGGTTTCTACCGCTTAAATAAAAGGTTAAACCGCTTATGCCCGCTTTATCAAGCAACCTTTGAGGAACCACATAACTAAAGGTCACATCTTTAATACGGGTGTAACTGGCATTACGCGGATAACCATAACCACGCGTGTTGGTATAAGTTAATGACTGAAAGTCGTTGCTATTATTAGTTGGTGTCCAGTAACCAACCGCGGCAGGCGTATTTCTTCTGCCCGATTCGTCGGCATAATTTAAATCGGCGTTATTTTTTAACATGCCCTGTGCCGTTTGTACAAAGATGCTTAGGTTGAAATTCTTATAATGAAATGTGTTGGTTAAACCGCCTGTCCATTTAGGGTCCTGCTGTCCCAATATTACCCTGTCCCCATCGGCAGTAATTTTACCATCGCCATTAATATCGGCAAATTTCAAATCACCCGGCTTAGCAACGGGATCCTGCTTGGAAGGATCTTCGCCTGTTTGCCAAACACCGGTCATTTTATAATCATATATTACATTGATAGGTTTGCCAATAAACCATTTGTTGCCAATATCATCTTTGCCATCACCATAAAGGGCAACAACTCTATTTTTATTAGCTGCAAACACAATAGTGCTTTCCCATCTAAAATCTTTGCCATCAATATTGCGGGTGTTTAGCGTTACCTCGATACCTTTATTTGCTACCTTACCTATGTTATCAACAACCTGGTTGTAACCGGTAATGGTTGGTAGTGCACGGTTTAACAATAGCCCGGTTGTTCTTGAATCATAATATTCCACGGTACCGCTGATTCTGCTATTCAACACAGAAAAGTCGGCCGCGATATTAGCCTGATTAGTGCTCTCCCAGTGCAGGTTGCCATTACCAAGGTTGCTCGCTTGTATGCCTACGGTGCTTACCCCATTAAAAGGAAACCTTACCGTACCATCCGATGTAATGGTTCTGTAAACACTTACAGCCTCGTTGCCTGTTTTACCATATGATGCCCTAAGCTTTAAGCTATTGATTAGTTTGGAGTTTTTGAGAAAATCTTCATTACTTACATTCCAACCAAGAGCTGCAACCGGGAACCAGCCATATTTGGAAGTATTGGCACCAAATACTGATGAACCGTCGCGCCTTACGGTCAGGGTTACCAGATATCTGCTGTCATATGAATAATTCAACCTGGCCATTTGCGAATTAAGCGCATACCTATCTGAATAGCTCCCTGAAAAGCCATTTACACTTGCACCTGATACCGTTGCTCCAATGCCAATCTGGTTAAATGACAGTTCGTCGTTTATATAACCAGTACCGGTTATTCCCGAAATGAAATATTTACGTTGCTGAGCACTGTATAAGCCGGTGAAATCGATCCGGTGCTTACCAAAATCGCGGGTATAAAGCAACAGGTTATCCAGAGTGTAGCTATTTGTTTCAGAACTTACCGCGGTTGCCGAACCTAAAGGCGTATTAGCCAAACGGCCGCTATAGCCGTCTACACGGGTAGGCAGGTAAGTATACCCAGCATTTAATCGGTATTTTAAACCTTTGAGTACCCCGCCAAATTTTACTTCGGCATAGCCGTTGCCGCTTATGTTAACGCTTCGGTTTATCTGGTCGGTAGTTAAACCAAGCAGAGGATTAACATATAGCTGTTCGGGGGCCATTGGGTAAATGGTATAAGTGCCATCGGCATTATATATGTTGCCATAGGGGCTCATGGCTGTAGCGTTGAGTAAGTTTGCCCTGCCGCCATCATAATTATTATTAGCAAAATACAAGTTCGCGCCTACGCTCAGATAGCTGGTTACGTTTACATCCAAGTTTGACCGTACGCTTGCCCGGTTATACTGATAGCCCTTTATCACACCTTTTTGTTTCAGGTAATCGCCTGATAAAAAGTATTTAACATCAGGTGTACCGCCTGTTACACTCAGGTTATGATCCTGCATAAAGCCTTGCTGAGTAACCTCTTTTACCCAATCAATTGTGCGACCGGCAGCATAGTTAGCCCTTTCAGAGTTGTTATATACCGGCTCGGGAAATTGCTGGGTTAAGTGGTTTTGTGACTCATAATCAAGGAACTTCTGGGTAAATGAGGCCGGATCACGTGGTTCAAGTATATGCCCAAGATTTTCATAGCCGGCATATCCATTGTAACGAATTACAGGTTTACCAGCGGTACCACGTTTTGTAGTGATCAGGATAACGCCCTGCGAGCCGTTGGCACCATAAATAGCAACGGCGGAAGCATCTTTAAGGATCTCCATTGATGCAATATCGTTGGGGTTAATATCATTAAGTGATCCTCCACTTTTGGTTAGCGGGATACCATCAACTACCACAAAAGGGCCAGAAGCAGCCGAGATCGAGTTTTGCCCCCTAACTGTAACTGAAGGCTGGCGACCAGGAATTGATGATGATGTGGTTACAGTTACCCCGGCAACGGCACCCTCTACGGCCTGCAAAACGTTTGTAACAGGCAACTGCGACAAGCGAGACTTAGGTACCGTTGTAACCGAGCCCGTAACATCCGAACGTTTTTGCGTACCATAACCAACCACCACAACTTCGTTAAGCTGCTTGTTACTATCATCAAGCACTACGTTTAGTGTGGTAGTATTTTTAGTAACCACAATGCTTTTAGTAACCATGCTTACGAAAGAAATCCTTAATGTGGAGCCTTCTGTTACCTCAATTTTAAAAGCGCCGTTGACATCTGTTGTGGTTGACTGGGTTGTGCCCTGAACGTTTACCGTTGCACCCGGCAACGCGTTACCTGTGGCATCTTTTACAACGCCTTTTACATTAATTTTTGTTTGCGCATGTGCCAACTGAGTAATGCCTGTGAGCATCATCATTATAAGCAATACGGAAAAACTTTTTAAGAGAGTAAATCTATATTTCATAATTCAATTTGGTTTATCGGGTTCATTTAATTTGGAATTTCGGATGGTAGCCTGAACTTATCCGGGGCGATTTAACACCACCACGGATGTGATCCAATTGTGCTTTTTTGAAACTTTCATTGCATTAATTTTTAGTTTATGAATTGCCGGCAATAAAATATTGGTGCTGATTATTGCCTGTCGATTGAAACGAAATAAGCGTAATTTGGCATTACGAGAGAGGGGTAAAACTATAAATTACCGGGGTCAAAACATACAAAAACACGCCTTTTTGGTGGTTTCTGCAGAATACACGAGAAAATAAGTGTCAAATTCACTTTTATTTTATTTCAGCAAGCTTTTCGGAGTGATGGAATATCATCCTAACAAAGGCGGCCTATTTGGGAGAGCTTTTTTCAAACTCGTTCAGTCGATACGAAATTTGAAAATTGGCGCGGTGTTTTTTAATAAAATCAGAGGGGTTGATGCCGTACTGTTTGAAGAATTGTTCGCGAAAATATTTCACATCACTAAAGCCAACCTGGAAAGCGGCTTCGTTGACATTACAATTGGTTTGGATCAATAATTCGGCAGCTTTGCGCAGGCGCACAAACCGGATAAAGTTATTGACCGATTGCCCCGTGATGTTTTTAAGACGTTTAAATAACGTTGCATAGCTGATACCAATTTCTTTGGCCAACACATATACATCAAACTGATCGTCGGTAAAGTAATGCTCAATTACCGAAATACAGTTATTCAGAAAGTCCTTATTTTCCTGTGAGATACTTCGACCTGTACTTTTCTTGGTAACCTCCTTATAAAAATAGTTTTGGAGCTCTGTTTTATTACGCAATACACTTTTAACCCGTGCTATAAGCAATTCTTTATCAAATGGTTTTCGTAAAAAATCAATAGCGCCCTCCTCTATACTTTTTAGCATAATATCCGGTGTAGTGTCCCCGGTTAATAGGATAACAGGGATATGGTTTATAGCCTGATCTTCCTTAACAATCCGGCACAGATCAAGTCCACTGATGCCGTCCATTACGATATCGCTTATAATTACATCGGGAATATGCTTCTTGATAAGTTCGAGGCCTGTGGTACCCTCCTTCGCCTCGATTACGTTATAGCCCGGCGTAAAAATTTTTTTGATGTATGAACGGATCTGATCATTATCATCAATCACGATAAGCGTATGCCGCGCCGAACTGAAGAGTTCCAATGCCGCCAAGTCCTCATCTTCCGGCATAACATCCTTGTTATCTTCGCTAATAAGGTCATTTACGTAAGTGTAATCTGGCACAACATCGTCAGCAATAACATCCCCCGAAAAATGTGATTTGCCCTTTGGCAACGCAAGCACGAAAGTTGTCCCCCCATCGGGATTATTAGAGTAGCTGATATTACCTTTATGACTTTCTATAAAAACCTTAACCAGGTATAAGCCTATGCCAAAACCCTTGCGGAAATAGTTTTTATCCTTTGCCTGGTAAAATTTATCAAACAGCCTGTCGCCCGCTTCGGTATTTATGCCTATACCATTATCGATTACCTTAAAATATGCATAAACATCGTCCTGTTCAATTACAACGTTGATAGTCCCCTTATCCGGAGTAAATTTTATAGCGTTTGAAATAAGGTTAAATAAGGCTATTTCTATCTTTTCCAGATCGCAGTATACTTCAATGGCATCTACTCCACCTGCGAGGGTATAATTAAGGTGTTTAATTTTGGCTTGCTGAATAAAGCACGAATAAACCTCATTACATAAAATAACAAAATTTAACCTGCTCACTTTAAGCGACGCATTTTCACTTTCGGTTTTTCTGAAAAGGAGCAAATGATCAACCAACCCCAGCAAACGGCGTGCGTTGCGGTATATCGTGCTCAACTCTTCGGTATTGCCTTTACTTTGATTAAGGAGGTCCTTGATGGGGTTAATAATAAGCGTTAACGGGGTCCTGAACTCATGCGATACGTTGGTAAAGAAAGTCAGCTTCTTTTCGTTGAGCTCCTTTTCTTTCTCCACCTGCAGGTTGGCCAGCTTTACCTTAAACCTGAGCCTGGCCTGGTTTAATCTGTACCTGTAAAACGCGTAGCCTATAGCAACTATTAACGACAGGTAAACTATATAGGCCCACCAGGTACGATACCAAGGTGGCAAAACAATAATTTTAATGGTAATGGGTGGCGCGGTCCACTGTCCTTCCGTATTGGTAGCCCTGATTTTCAGTGTATAGGAGCCTTCATTGAGACGCGAAAAGTAGGCCGACTTTAGCTTGCCTACATAGTTCCAGCCATGGTCCCAGCCTTCAAGGTAATATGCATAGGAGATCTTTTCGGGAAATGAATATTCAAGCGCTGTATAACTGATGTTCAGCGTTGCCTGGCTAAACGGGATGGTTATATTTTTTAATTCATTTAACGGCAGTTTTGGGCCATATGCACTATCGAGCTCAATTGAAACGTTGTTTATTTTAAAATCAGAAAGCATGAGCCGGGGCTGGTGTGCATAAGGAGCGATACTATCGGGCGAAAACAAATTAAACCCTTTGATTCCGCCGAACAACATTTTGCCCGATGCCAGCTTTAAGGCCGCGTTGTAATTAAACTGGTTGCTTTGCAAACCATCAGATGCATTGTAATTGGTGATCTTTTTTGTGATTACATTAAAACAGGAAAGGCCATTATAAGTACTGCACCATAAATTGCCGCTGTTATCAACCAATATATTCAGTACAGTATTGCTCGGTAACCCTGCCGATTCGGTGTATCTTTTATACTGATGGGTGTTGGTATTATATTGAAGCAGCCCTCCGCCTTCGGTACCAATCCATAAATTGCGTTTATTATCTTCGGTAATAGCCCTGATGGCCTGGCCGATAAAATAAACCTGGTGTTTTTTATGCTGAACATCAATTTTGATGAGGCGACTATAATTTCCCGCCCACAAATTACCTCTATGATCTTCAAAAAGCGCGTGGAGGTTTACCAGGCTGTTATCAAAAAGTTCAAACTGATCTTTGGCCCGGTTGTACAAAAACAATGCCCCTCCCCAGGTACTGCCTGCCCACAAACGGTGCTGCGAATCTTCATAAAGCTTCCAAAAATTCCGTTCTTCTTTTTTATCCACCGGGTTATAACAGCTATAATGTTTAAACCGGCCGGTTGCATTATCAAACGCATCAATGCCACCATTAAAGGTTGCCACCCAAATCTTATTGGTATAATCGTTTAAAATACTTACAACAAAATTACTGCTGATAGATCCCGGAATATTTTGGTGTACATAGGCAGTAAACGTATTTGTTTTAGTGTTCCAGTAATTTAACCCGCCGCCGTCAGTGCCAATCCATACATTATGCTGCTTATCTTCGCAAAACGACAGGATAAAATTATTGATAACACTGTTTTTATTAAAAGCATCATGCGCGAACACATGAAAAGAGGCCGGTTTGCGGTCAATAATGTTCACGCCACCCCGTAAGGTTGCTATCCAGATCCGGGATTCATCATCCTCATAAACAGCATCAACAGCATCGCTCCGTAAGCTATTAGGTGTTTCGCCTGCATTGATATAGATGAACGTATTGGTCTCCGGGTTCCAAACTTTAATACCTCCCCCATTGGTTGCAATCCAGATATCGCCGTTTCTTGTTGTGGTGAGGCTAAAAATATTGTTGTTGGTCACTTTGTTAAGCCCGTTCTCAAGCCTGGTAGTTTTCAGGGTGACGGGATCATACATCAATAATTCATTACCTGCGCCTGCAATAATTTTACCTTTTCCATCAATAGTCATACAACCTGCATATGCCAGTTGTGGTGATACAATTTTTATCTTTTCAGCCGCTGCATCATACCTGCCAAGCCCAACCCCGTTTACCAGGATCCAGATAGTGCCCTGCTTATCCATTTGGGCGGCAATGGTATTAAACTGTTGCTTTTTGACATCATACAGGATCTCTTTGCCAATGGTATCTGTTTTCCCAAATTTCAGGAAGCCGTATGTGCCATTGGTAGCGAAAACATTACCCGATCGGTCGACGACAATTTCATTAATGTTAAACCCGATCTTAACGGGCTGATGTTTTTCATTATAACAGTAAAGTGCATGAAAGCGGGAATCGGCATAATCAAAATACATCAGGCCTTTTTCAGTTCCTGCATATATTCGCCCGCCGCAGGCCTTGATGGATTTGATGTGGTTATTGACAAGTGAATTTTTATCATCCCAAATATTCCGGAAAACCTTAAAGGTATAGCCGTCATAACGGTTAAGGCCGTCATAAGTCCCCATCCACATAAAGCCATATTTATCCTGCGTAATACAGGTTACCGCATTGTTTGAAAGGCCATCTTCAATGCCTAAATATCTAACCGGAAAACCCGGGCCTTTTGCCGACGCTGTTAATGAATAACATAAAAAAGAAATAAGCAAAAAAACCTTTAATCGCTGAAACATTAGCCGGGCAAACAATAACTGGTTATCTCCAAAGATATTAAAATGTAACAGCCTTTCATTCGCAGATTTTATCCTGTTTAAATACGGCAGGAATACCAACACAACAAAAGCTTATCAAAATATACAGGGAAAATTGCTCACATACCAAAGACAAAATAATTAACAATTAATTATATTTGGGAGATTATAAACCTGTTCTTAATAAACATTATTATGTATGACCGTTATCCCAAAAATGGGAGAATGCAGTAACTGTGCAATTAAAATGATTGCAGGCCATACTACTTATTAAAAACTTTTGATTAAACATTTACCTGCATTGACTAAGTATTTATTTATTTTTTATGTATGCCTGTGGGCACTTACTTCCCGTGCTCAAAATATACTCCGGGTTGATAAAAGTGTTCAGCAACATAAGTTTACCCTTAACGAGGTAAAATACCTGCAGGATAGCACCGGCAAGCTAACTTTCCGGGAGATACAGGAAATGAGCTCCTCTTTTACCGAAAACAGCTCATACTACCCCAGCAATCACCATAAAAACTCCACCTATTGGTTCCGCGTGCGGATGTACTTTAGCGAACCTGTAAACAACAACAGCATTATTGAGCTGTTTGATCAAACAACTGATGAGGTAACGGCTTATATGCCTGATGCGACAGGTAACTATATCAAAAGTGAATCGGGCGCTAACCTTAATTTCAACAGCAGGCTTTTTCATCATAAAAACTTTGAGTTTCTGATCGGGGATACCAAACCTGGTTATCATACTTATTATTTCAGAATCAAATCGCACAATGCGGTAAATGTTATTATAGTTTACCGTACCATTAATTACTTTATTCATTATGCCCTTAACGAATACTTAACCTACGGCCTGTTTTATGGCATGATCCTTATTTTTTGTTTCCATAACCTGCTTATGTTCCTTGCGGTTAAAAAGAAACAATACCTGTACTACGTATTTTACATTTTAAGCGTAGGCCTTTACGAAATGAGTGCCGATGGCATCGCGTTCCAATATTTATGGCCGGGAGCACCAGCTTTGAATAATTACGGGAACGGCGCTGCCCTATATTTTACCAGTATTTGTGCCCTAATATTCAGCAAGGAGTTATTGCAGGTTAAAACAAAAGCTCCGCAGTTTAACAGGTTAATAAATTATGTGTTATTGCTGCGCACTATCTATTTTCTTTACTGTCTTATCTTCAACAATTCGCTGTTTGTATATAAGTTTGTTGAAGTAATCCCGCTATCGCTGGCTTTTGCTACCGGTGTTTATATCTATAAAAACGGCTACAAGCCGGCCCGCTTTTTTGTGCTGGCCTACTCGATTTTGTTTGTGGGCTTTATAGTGAAAGCTCTTACCGCCCTTGGTTATACTTACTTTTTACCGGCCCCTATAAGCTACTATAGCCTCAGCTTTTGTTTTATTATTGAGATGGTACTGTTGTCATTTGCCATTGGCGACCAGGTAAGGATCCTGCGGAAAGAGAAGGATGCAGCCCATGAAGAAACCATACGGCAAATGCAATTGAACAGCCAGTTGAAGGATTCGATAAATGAGGAATTGGAGCGCCAGGTTGAAATCCGTACGCACGAACTGGTTGAAAAATCAAACGAGGTGAGGCAACAAAGCCAGATCATCGAAAACCAAAACAAAGAATTGTTACGGGCCAACGAGCAGTTGGAAAAGCAGGCTGGGGAAATATTAAGAATGAATGTTTTACTTGAAAAAGATAATGTTCAACTCAAAACAAATATTGAAAAGGTTACCGAATCACGCGCGTTATCTACAGAGTTGGGCTATGAAGAATTCAGCGCTAAATATCCCGATCAGGAAACCTGTTTTAAATTCCTGTCGGCTTTAAAATGGAAAGATGGCTTTATTTGCACCCGCTGCTCGAATACAACGTATTGTGCCGGTAGGCTGCCGCACAGCCGCCGGTGTACCAAATGCAGTTATGAAGAATCGGCCCTGCATAATACCATATTTCAAAACAGCCGCATTCCTATCAACAAGGCTTTTTATCTCACCTATCTTATTTACAGCACCAACGGTACCATATCATCGCACCAATTATCTGAAAAGC
Organism: Mucilaginibacter sp. R-33; assembly: GCF_049949235.1. Taxonomy (NCBI): domain Bacteria; kingdom Pseudomonadati; phylum Bacteroidota; class Sphingobacteriia; order Sphingobacteriales; family Sphingobacteriaceae; genus Mucilaginibacter; species Mucilaginibacter sp. R-33. The sequence continues at coordinate 725,898 of NZ_CP188089.1, read as the reverse complement.
TCGATATCAGGCAAAGCACCTGCTGGACCTATGCCATCCGCATAAAAAAAGTGTTGCACGAAAAGAAAAAATCACGAAAGAAGAATGATCAGCAAGGCTGGACGGTGTTGGTGATGTGAGATAAACTTTCTGAATATTGATAAGAGGCACCTATGCGCTAAACATACTCCATTATTTGCTATAAACACGACGCCCGTTGTGGCCGACAATGATTTATTCAGCAAAGCTCCTTGTTTTGCCCCTCTGGGGCAAAGGAATACCGCTGGAACTATAAGCTACAAACCTTTTGCACCTCTGGTGCACCACCTATCATTACATTTCAATTAATGTTTGTTTATTAGTTCCCAAAGAGAGGGAAAAGGTTTGTAGAAATATCCTTCCCCCCTTGTACGAAACCTGGAGGGGATTCAACCTACGCTGATCAATCAATTGGCAATAGCCATTTGCTATTAGTTTTGTGCGTTAACCCAAGCTCGCAGAGGATCCTCATAGCGTGAAAACCTCATTTTTATCATCATAAAACAGGTTTAACCATCTCCCCAATCTCCTCTTTTGTCATTTTTTAAATTATTTTCACTTTTTTTTCTTGTTCACAAAGCGTATCAGCTGCAAAAATAAACCGGGTGTAACATGCTGTAAATACGCCACTTCAACGTTTGAGTTCCTCGTTATCAAAACGTATCAAAATTGATTTAAATATCTTAAAATCAATAACTTACATACAATTCACCTATTGTATTATTGGTTTATTCCACGTTAAATTTACCCCCACCAAATACCAATTAGTAATACGCTTAACCAACAAATCGCTTATATGAAGTAAAGATTGCACAGCAGTTATTACCTGCATCGCTATGGTGTAAACCAGGTTTGCCTATAGCCCATTCCGGCAGCCATGGGCTGCTTAACCAACTAAACAGCAATTAATTATGAAGAAAAAAATTACGCTAATTTTTGTTTTACTTATTACCATGCTAACACGGTCCTTCGCACAGGAAGTTACCGTGAAAGGTATTGTTAAAGACAGCCAGGGTCTGCCAATACCTGGCGCTACTGTAAAAAACAAGTCAACAGGTGCGGTAACCATTACGGATTTAAAAGGCAGCTATTCTATCACGGCTAACAGCAACGCTATACTTGTTTTCAGCTTTGTGGGTTCGGCCACACAAGAGCAGCCGGTTAATGGCCGCACAACAATTGATGTAACACTGGCCGATGCCAACAAACAACTGGAAGAGGTTGTGGTAATAGGTTACGGCACACGTGCTGTTAAAGATGTTACCGGTGCCATCAGCAGTGTTAAGGCCGAGAAATTAGAAAATGAACACCCGGCCAGTGCTACAGACATTATCAGGGGTAATATCCCGGGTATTTCGGTTGCCTTGAACACCTCGGCCAAAGGCGGCGGTACCGGCGATTTGCAGATCAGGGGTAAAGCCTCCCTTTCGGGCAACGTTCAGCCGGTTATCGTATTGGATGGTGTTATTTATCCCGGCCAGCTGGCTGATATCAACCCTAACGATATCGACCGTGTTGATGTGCTGCGCGACCCAAGCGCCCTTGCCGTATACGGTGCACAATCAGCTGGCGGCGTTGTAGCTATAACTACCAAAAAAGGTAAAAAAGGAGGTACTCAAATCACCTTAAATGCCAACTTTGGTATAGCCCAATTATTGCAAAATCAAAAATATTACACCGGCGACGGCTTTCTTAACTGGCGTGCCGACGGAGCCCGCAGTTCCAATACTTCAAATCCTTATTATTATTACAGCAACCCCAACAAACTGCCTGATGGTGTAACGCTTGACCAGTTCCTTAACGGTGCCAAAGGTGATCCGACTACCATCTGGCTGCAGCGTTTAGGTTTATTCCCTAACGAGATTGCCAACTACCAGGCCGGTAAAATGACCGACTGGTCAAAACTGATTTTCCGCAATGGCTTCCGCCAGGATTATACCGGCAGCTTTTCGGGAAGTTCAGAAACCGTTAAATATTATGTATCAGGCAACTATACCAAAAACCAGAACCTGATTCAAGGCGGTCAGTATACCGATGGCCGTTTCCGTGTAAACCTGGAAGGTAAAGCTGCTAAATTTTTAACCCTTGGTGTAAATGCGCAATTTGCAAGCCGCGATGAAGGTGCAGCCAGCACCCCGCTGAGCGGCCAGGGTATTGACGCTACCGAAGCCGACTGGACGCAGATCATCAACTCATCTCCTTACGGTGATATGTATAATGCCGATGGTTCATTACGCCGTATCGATACCGATGACAGCGGTTTGAACCAGCGTAACCCATTCCTCGGGAACCGCTATAATCAAAACGTAGCGGTTCAAAACACGCTGTTCTCGGTACTTTTTGCCCGTTTGGATCTTCCTTTCGGTATTAAGTATACGGTGAATTATGCGCCAACCATCGAATCGTACCGGAACTTTTTCTTCCGCCCCGTAGCTAACCCTAACGAACTTTCGGGTGGTACCGCTATCCGTACACAGGAAAACCGTTACAGGTACAACCTTGATAACATTTTAAGCTGGAACAAAACTTTTGGCATCCATAGCTTTGATGCAACCTTCCTGCTTAACAAAGAAAAGTATCAAACGTGGTATACCAATGCTTCAAACACACAGTTAACCCCAACCGATATTTTGGGTTACCACAACATAGGCGCCGGTAATTTACCTGTTGAAAGCAGCGATGACCGGATTTATAACGCCGATGCCATCATGGGCAGGATCAACTACACCTTGTTGGGCAGGTACATTGTTACCGCCACTGTACGCCGCGACGGTTTCTCTGCATTTGGCTTGCAGCACCCACGCGAGGTATACCCTTCTGGAGCAATTGCCTGGGTATTCAGCGATGAAAGCTTCATGAAAGGCGACGCTTTTAAATGGCTTGACTATGGTAAATTACGTTTCAGCTACGGCGCCAACGGTAACCGTACCAATACAACCACTGCCGATCCATCCATCTCATTAGCTGTATTGGGCGGTATCAAATACCCAACAGCAAACAACTCTGGTACAGTTACCAATAACAGCGGTATTTATGTAAGTACTTTACAAAATGCGGCTTTAAAATGGGAACGTACCGTAGGGCCTAACATCGGTCTGGATTTCACCATATTACACAACAGGTTAAGCGGCTCGATAGATGTTTACGACCGTAAAACTACCGACCTGCTGGTTAAACGTAGTATTCTTGATGTTCAGGGCTACAACTCATCGGGCGATTTAGTTGGTGGGGCTAACAATTCCAACCCATACACCAACATCGGCCAGGTTAATAACAAGGGGTTTGAAATTTCATTGGATGGTAAGATCATCAAAAGCGAAAACTTTAACTGGAATGCCAGCGGAACGTTTTTCTTAAACCGCAACAAAATTGTTCACCTGTACGGTGCATTCCCGATTACTGATGCCAACGGCGTTACCACCAATGTTGAAAAAGACGATATCGGCAACGGCTGGTTCATTGGTCACGATATCAACGCTGTTTGGGATTACAGGATCCTGGGTGTTTGGAAAACCGCAGATGCTACTGAAGCAGCTAAATACGGCGCTAAACCCGGTGATTTTAAACTGCAGGATGTAAACGGCGATTTTAAATTCACCAACGACGATAAGCAATTTCTGGGTTCAACCAATCCACGATTCAGCTGGTCGTTACGCAATGATTTTAATTTCCTCAAACATTTCGATGTATCGTTCCTGCTGGTATCAAGCATTGGTCAGTTAAGGCAATACAACCAGGCTTTAAACAACCCGGGCAGCGTAGGCTTTGCGCGTATGAACTCATACGTATTACCTTACTGGACACCTGATAATGAGATTGACGATTACGCCCGCTTAAACTCAGGTTCATCAGGCACAACCATTAACGTTTGGCGTAAAGCTTCGTTTGTAAGGCTGCAAACAGCTTCAATCGGCTATACTTTCAGTCCGCAGCTTATCAAACGCCTGGGCATATCAAGCGCCAAATTATTTGTGAACGCAAGCAATGCAGCTGTGTTTTCGAGCTGGCCGCTTTGGGACCCGCAAAACGGCGGCCCTACTCCAAGATATTTATCAGCCGGGTTTAACGTAGTTTTTTAAAGGAGGATTTAATACATGAATAAGATAAACAAAAACATCATGGCTGCGGCTTTAACAGCGGCAACCATATTTATAACCGAAGGCTGTACCAAGCGGGCTGATCTGTATCCACAGGCACCTTCAAAATTTACACCCGACGTAACTTATACTTCACCTGCTGCTTTTAAAGCCGCTTTAGCTACGCTAAATGTAAGCGTCAGGTTTGAATACTTTGGCGACTCGGCCCCGTTGCTTACTGAATCGATATTTACTGATGCCGCAGTTGAAGGTACTACCGATAAAACCACGCCGGCACAGGATCTGAACGCGCGGATCACCCCTACCGCAAACTTAAACAGTGACGACTATAACAAGATAGGTCGCTACTGGAGCGCATGGTACCAAGGCATCCATGATTGTAACGTTATTTTATCGAGGCTGGATAACATTAAATGGTCTTCAGACGCCGATAAAAACCTGGTAAAAGCGACAGCTTTATTTCACCGGGCTTACCGCTACTATCGTTTAGTACATGAGTTTGGTGATGTGCCATTGCTGCTAAAAGAAGAAACCGCGGTAAACACAGGCTACTTCAGCACGCAGCGTATCGTTATCCTGAAGCAAATGAAAACAGACCTGGAGTTCGCTGTAGCTAATCTTACCGATGCGAACGCTAAAGGCGATATCTCCAAAGGCGGCGCTGCCCACCTTTTAGCTAAAGTTGATCTGGCACTTGGTTTATTTGATGATGCCATTGCAGCCGCCAACGTTGCCATCAACGGCCCGTATCACCTCATGACCAATCGTTTCGGCATAGTTGCGGGCGACGCTTCAAAAAACATCATCTGGGACCTTCACCGACCCGAAAACAAGGCTTTAGGAACAAATGCCGAGGCTTTGTATGTAGTGCTTGACCGCGAAACACTTGATGGCGCTACACCAAACGGATCGCAAGTAATGAGGAATTGTGTGCCGATGTGGCATAACGGTACTATTCTTACCCCAGGCGCATTAAAACCAGGAATCTCAGATAAGGTTACTGAAGAATTCCCGCTTACTTTATGGTATGGCCGTGGTATTGGTCGTTTACGCGGTACGCCTTATGCTACCAAATACATCTGGACAGATAATACCGACTTAAGGCACGCCCCCGGTAACTGGATGAACATGGCCGATTTGGTTTACAATAGCCCGGCCATTAAAACCTCCGATCCGGCATGGTATGGTAAGCATCTTGAGCAATATACCGATGCTAACGTTAAGCAACGCTTCCTGAATGGTGCAAAAGATACCATCCGTGCCTGGTTTGGCTGGCCGCATTACAAAGTGTTTATTGGCTCGGGCCCTATCGCGCTTGATAAATGGTGGAGCCCGCCGCGTGGTACCAACACCGACTGGTATGTTTTCCGCTTAGCCGAAACCTACCTGTTGCGTGCCGAAGCCTACGTATGGAAAGGCCAAACCGCACTTGCTATGGATGATATCAATAAAGTAAGGGCACGTGCAAATGCACAGTTGTTAACAGATCCGGGCAAAGTTAATATCGGCACTATACTTGACGAACGCCAGAGAGAACTGTATTGGGAGGAGCCACGTAAAACTGAGCTTACCCGTATCGCTTTCATCTTTGCGCAAACAGGAATTGCCGCTTATAATGGAAAAAGCTACAACGTAGCTAATTTTTCAACAAGCAACTTCTTTTACGACAGGATCATGGAGAAGAACGACTTCTATAAAAACCCTAATGTTGTAACCAATTCGGGTAATCACTATACTATTTCGCCATACCATGTTTTATGGCCTGTCCCGCAAAGCGAGATCGACCTGAATGTAAATGGTCATATTAACCAGAGCAAAGGATACGCAGGTTCAGAAACCAATATCCCGCCTCTTGATAAAGTAGTACCATAATTTAGTTGATTTGTAACATTTGAGCCGGGCGTTAGTCAATTGATTAGTGTCCGGTTTTTTGTTTTATGCAGATTTAAAAGCATAAAATAATTAACAGTGGGCGCATTCACTTATTTGTTTTTTTCACATATTTAATCATTATTTAAACCTGACATCCAAAAATATGGGCCTGTTCAATATCCTTCGTAACGAATTTATAGATGTAATAGAGTGGGTTGATACCACCCAAAATACGCTTGTATGGAAATTTCCGCGCCATGATAATGCTATAAAGATGGGTGCAAAACTTATTGTTCGCGAATCGCAGGCCGCTGTTTTCATGAACGAGGGGCGCATCGCCGATGTATTTACTCCCGGTACTTATGAGCTCCAAACTCAGAATATGCCCCTTTTAACCACCTTAATGAGCTGGAAATATGGCTTTGAAAGCCCGTTTAAGGTTGATATATTCTTCGTAAGCCTGCGTCAGTTCACCAATCAAAAATGGGGAACAAAAAACCCGGTAATGATTCGCGATGCTGAATTTGGGCCGGTACGGCTGAGGGCATTTGGTTCGTTTAACTTTAAGGTTCTGGACCCCAAAGTATTTATTAAGGAAATCGCTGCCACTAACCCCGATTTCATCATTGAAGATATCAATGAGCAGTTGCGAAACACCGTTGTTTCGCGAGGGATGGATGCCGTAGCCGAATCAAAAATAAACGTGCTTGATCTGGCAGCTAACTACAACGAAATGGGCAAATTCATAACAGAATCTATCCAACCCGATTTCGCTGAGCTTGGTTTAAACCTAACCAAACTATTAGTCGAAAATATCTCCCTGCCACCCGAAGTTGAGCAGGTGCTTGATAAACGCAGCGAAATGGGCATCTTGGGTAATCTCGGCGCTTATGCACAATTCCAGGCTGCCAATGCTATTGAAAAATCTGCCGAAAATACAATTGGTGGTAACTTAGGAGCTGCCGGTATGGGTTTGGGTGTTGGCGCTGCGATGATGGGCCAGGTTGGCAATATCTTTCAGCAAAATCAGGTTACTCCTAATAATACCGGTAGTGATGTACCACCCCCGCCTCCCCAGCCAGGCGTCCAATATCATATTGTGAAGGACGGAAAATCAGACGGGCCGCACGCTATCGATGACATTAATGCAATGATCGCCAGCGGAACCTTAAGCAGGGAAAGCATGATTTGGAAAAAAGGAATGGCTGCATGGGCGGTTGCATCATCTGTTGAAGAGATAGCAGAATTATTCAACAATGTACCTCCACCGATAGCCTGATCTGCAACTATTCCTAAATCTATATTTTCGAGATGAACAACCAGGTTAATCCGTCAGTAATAAACAATTCTTTAAATTGTTCGGGCTGCGGAGCATTACTGCACTTTAATCCCGGCACTCATAATTTGTTGTGTGATTACTGCGGCGTGAGCAACGCCATTGAAAGTGCCCCCGACAGCCGCGATATTCTACCTTATGATTATGAGGAATTTGTCGCCGGTATTGATAACAATAAACAAAGTGCCGATCTTAAGGTAGTGAATTGTAAAAACTGCGGCTCACAAACCATCCTCGATCAGTTTGTAACCTCGGATAAATGCCCCTTTTGTACAGCTCCCCTGGTATTGGACCTGGAAAGCGGACAGCAATATGTGCCGCCTCATTATATTTTGCCATTTGCCGTTACCCAACAACAGGGTGTTGATTTTTTCAAAAAATGGCTTAAAAGTCTTTGGTGGGCACCAAACGACCTGGCTAAAAAGGTGAGCGATGTATCATCAGCATTAAAAGGTGTTTACCTGCCCCACTGGACATACGACACTTATACCATAACCGATTATAGCGGTGAGCGAGGCGATTATTACTATACCACCGAAACCTATACGGAAACTGTTGACGGAAAAACACAGACCAAAACCAGGCAGGTACGCCATACCAATTGGTCATATGCCTCCGGAAGAGTAGAATGTGACTTTCGTGACCTGCTGGTACCCGCCAGCAACTCATTGCCCGAAAAAACGCTTACCAAACTTGGCCCCTGGAATTTTAATATGCTGGTTAAGTTTGATGAACGTTATATGAGCGGCTTCCGTTCCGAAACTTACCAGTTAGGCCCGGAACAAGGTTTTACTAAAGCGGCCGAACAAACTGCTGGAGCGATAAATTCGGCCATACGAGACGACATAGGCGGAGACGAGCAAAGAATTGACAGCACCGATACCCAATATCTTGATAAAGCTATAAAATACCTGATGTTACCGGTTTGGGTAAGCGCATATAACTACAATAACAAGATTTATCAATTTACAGTTAATGCCAGCACAGGCGAGGTTATCGGCCAGCGCCCTGTGAGTGCAATGAAGATAATACTTGCTGTGTTGTTTGTAATAGCCTTGATAATAATTGGAGTGATCCTATACCAAAATGCTCATCCTGCATAGAGAAGCTGCCCTAAGACACAAAGTCTCCAATCATTTTACGTAGAGACGCATAATTGCGTCTCCCATAGGGCAAGCTTCCTTTAAACGGCGCTTGCTTACCGTAATTTGCATGCGGGAGACGCATATGATGCGTCTCTACATTTAAAAAACCAATCTTAACAAGCTTCTTAGCCATCCCAAATAAAAATCAAAATAAATTTGCGTAACTCACAAGTTACATATACATTTGAGTAACTTAAAAGTTACCTATCATGGCAAAAATTATTCAGCACCAATTATTTTACCCGTACCCACCCGCAGTGGTTTGGGAATTTTTAACCGATCAGGAACTGATATCGCAATGGCTCATGCCCGGCGATCTGAAACCTGTACTGGGTCACGAATTTCAGCTTAAGGCCAAACCTATGCCTGAAATGGATTTCGACGGGATTTTTTATTGCAAGATCCTGGAGGTTATCCCCTTCAAAAAACTTTCTTATTCATGGAAATTCGGCCCGGGCAATGGTGAACTAAGCAACTCGACAGTAAACTGGATGCTGACTGAAAAGGATAACGGCACCGAACTTTTGCTGGTACACCGTGATTTTGCAGACTCTGTAAACCCGTTGATGTTTAGCTCGATGGAAAAGGGTTGGTTGGTGCTTATCAACAAAATGCTGCAGATCATAAACGCAGAAAAAGATGGAACAGCACAGGCTTGATGTATTCCAGGTAATTGCCGATCCGAGCAGGAGGCAGATCCTGCACCTGCTATCAAAAGACAGCCGTACAATCAACTCACTGGCCGAGAACTTTGATATGAGCAGGCCGGCCGTTTCAAAGCATATCAAAGTGCTTTACAACGCCGGGTTTATCTCTATACAAGACATCGGCAGGGAAAGGCATTGTGTGTTGAAACAAGACGGCTTTAAAGAGCTACAGGCCTGGTTAGCTTACTATGATAAATTCTGGGGCGATAAACTGGACAAACTGGGAGCTTTAATGAACGATAAAATGAACAAAAAATGAAAGATCAGGATTTAACCATAACCATTTCGGTAGACAAAACCCCTAAAGAGGCTTTTGATGCCGTCAGTAATGTTCGCGGATGGTGGTCGGAAGAAGTTAAAGGCGGCACAGAAAAACTCAATGACGAGTTTACCTACAAAGCCAGGGACCTTCACCGCTGTACCTTGAAATTAACAGAAGTTGTTCCCAACCAAAAAGTGGTTTGGCTTGTTCTGGATAACTATTTTAGTTTCACCAAAGATCAAACCGAATGGAAAGGCACCAAAGTGATCTTTGAAATTTCTGAACAGGAAGGTAAAACACAAGTCCGCTTTACCCACCAGAGCTTGGTTCCACAGCATGAGTGTTATGAGGTTTGCTCAAACGCCTGGGCCGGTTATATTACGGGAAGTTTGTACAACCTCATTACCACAGGTAAAGGAGAACCTAATCCTAAAGAAAGTTAGTTAAAATCTGAAAGTTTCGAACAACTTTTAGGCAAGAAAGCGCCTTTCATGAAAAATGAAAGGCGCTTGAGGGTTTTATCTCAAACTTTATACTGCTATAAATTTGGGTTGCTTAACCAATTACCTTAATTAAATATTAACCTATTACATTTTCAAACCAGGACACTATTTTGAGGAAATCTGATCTGCAAAAAACAGTATTATTGTTACATTAACATTTAAAAACGCTATTGCTTTTCAATTCTATTCTTCGATATTTGATTTAGCCACGCATAAGCGCCGGCTTTAACCAGTTTACCTTTTAATCAGCGAAAAATACAGGTATCTGCCCCCTGACGTACCCGTATTTTGAAGAAAAACAACCTGCAAATAAAACTATTTACTACATGGAAAAATCACGCCGTACCTTTATCAGGCAGGCCTCGTTAGCCGGGGCCGGAATTATGCTTGCCCCCAAGAGTTGGAGCGCACAAAGTTATAAACGTATCATTGGCGCCAATGACCGGGTCAGGATTGGTGTGGTAGGCTTTTCAGACAGGCACAAAAGTTCGCACGTGCCCAGTTTCATGAACCATTATAAAGAACTCAACTTTGATGTAGTAGCCGTATCTGATATCTGGAACAAGCGGCGTGAGGAAGGCTCTGCCCTCTGGAAAGAAAAAATGCAGCACGATGTAAAAGCTTACCGCAATAATGAAGAATTATACGATAGTAAAAGCGTCGACGCCGTGTTCATCAGCACTGCTGATTTTCAGCATGCACGCCATGCTATTGAAGCGGTGAAGGCCGGCTGCGATGCTTATGTAGAAAAACCATTTGCCGAAACCATGGAAGATAACCGGGCAGCTTTAAAGGCAGTAAAGGAATCGGGCAAAATTGTGCAAATTGGATCGCAGCGCAGAAGCGGCGCTAATTATCATGCGGCCAATGAATTTATCAGTTCGGGCAAGTTTGGCCCTATCACCATGGTTGAGCTTACCTGGAATGTGAACCAACCCGGACGCTGGCGCCGGCCGGAGTTATTAGGACAGCTGAAGGAACAGGATACCGACTGGAAACGTTTCATCATGAACCGGCCTTATGAAGATTTCGACCCGCGTAAATACTTGGAGTACCGCCTGTTCTGGCCATATTCGTCAGGACTGCCGGGGCAGTGGATGAGCCATCAGATTGATACGGTACACTGGTTTACGGGCTTAAAACACCCGCGTAGTGTAGTTGCCAACGGCGGCATCTATATGTGGAAAGATGGGCGCCGCAACTGGGATACCATACTGGCCGCTTTTGATTACGGTCCGCTTAATGATCCTTCAACCGGCTTCCAGGTTACTTTTGGCTCACGCATGCACAATGGCGATGAGCACCCGGCCGAAATTTACTATTCAAACGGCGGTGAGCTTAACCTCATCACCAATACAGTATCGCCAAAAGGAGGTCTTACTCAAAAAATGGCCGATGCCATGCATATGAAGGCAAACCTGCTGCCTGAGATTAGTCTGGCTAATACCGAAAAGGTGGTAGCATCAGCCAATACCGGAGGTGATATACTTACTTCAAACCACGTACGCAACTGGATGGAATGCGTGCGCAGCCGTAAGCAGCCAAACGCCCCGGTTGAAGCCGGTTACAGCCATTCGATAGCCAATATCATGACCAATGCAGCTGTTCATACCGGCTACAAGGCCACTTTTGATGAAGCTACCCAGGAGGTAATGGCTAATGGAAAAGTTTTTAAATATTAATAGCTGGATAGGTCACAAACATTATTGACATCGGCTGTGCCTTGCCATTAGCGCACAGCCTTTTTAACCTTACATCAAGCAATGAAGATCATAAAAAAACTGGGACTTGCCGTTGCCGCAAATATGCTATTGTTTCCTGTAGTACACGCTCAAAAAGCCGAACCGGTAAGGCTGGTAAAAACAACAAATAATAAAATAGATATCCTGATAGGTGGAAAACCCTTTACCAGTTTCCTGTATTCGGACAGTTTAGAAAAACCCGTTCTTTATCCTTTGCGGTCGGCAAACGGCACATTGGTAACCCGCGGCTTTCCGCTAGCCCCACGACCCGGCGACCCTACAGATCACCCGCATCACATAGGGTTATGGTTTAACTTTGAAAACCTGAACGGTCTGGATTTCTGGAATAACTCCTATGCCATACCTGCGGCTAAAAAGAGCAGTTATGGCTGGATCCGCACCGACAAAATTTTGGAAACAAAAGATGGGACAAAAGGCATATTAGCCTATCATGCAAACTGGACAGATCAGCAAAAACAAGTAATACTGGAAGAGCAAACCCGCTTTGAATTTAGCGGAAATGCCCGGGAACGGATCATTGACCGTGTAACTACGCTTACTGCGGATAAGGACGCTCTTTTTAAAGATGCCAAAGATGGCATGCTTGGCCTGCGTCTGGCCCATGAGCTGCAAATCCCTGACCCTGCCGACCAGAAATTTACTGACGATAAGGGTAATGTTACCATAGTAAAAGGTGGTACCGATAAAGTTGCCAACGGTACTTACCTCACCAGCGAAGGCAAAACAGGTAACGACGCATGGAGCACCCGCGGCGTATGGTGCAAGGTATATGGTAAAATTGGAACCGATTCGGTAAGCGTTACCATTATCGATCATCCTCAAAACCCTAATTATCCTACTTTTTGGCATGCCCGTGGCTACGGCCTGTTTGCAGCCAATCCGCTGGGCGAAAAGGTGTTTACCAACGGCAAATCTGAAAAGAACCTGACTTTAAAGAAAGGCGAATCGGTAACATTCAGGTATCGGATTATCATACACAATGGGCCGCAAACTAACAGCGCAGCGCAATTAAACCAGGCTGCGGAGGCTTTTAAGTCATTTAAATAGCATCACCATATCAAACAAACCGGTCCGGGATATTTATCAGAATTACTTTTTATCATTTTTAAATATCCCGGCAGGTATGTCACGGCCCGCTGATCCCGGCGCAAGGTTCAGGTAATTACGGGGTTGTTACTTTTCGTTTCAGTCGGGCTGTGTGTCGTTACCGGCATCAGTTCGTTGGATATAGCCCATATAGCCATCATTTTACCGTGATAAGGGTATTACTCAAAAAACTCTCCCTCAATATTGTCTATCAATTTTGCGCCCCTTGCCCATTGCTGTCACCCTGTTTTAAATCATCATTGTTAACGCCGCGTTTCTTCTTAGGCATCTGCGGACCAAAATTCATTTTACCGAAATTGTAGGCAAAGCTAACGCCAAAAGATCTGAACGGCACTGAGAACCTGCTGCTTTGACTAAGCGGGCCGCTATTGATATTGGAAGTAAAGTCTTTATAATCCTTAAATGGCTGGGTAATGTTCAAACCAATAGTTCCGCGTTTTTTCCAAACATCCTGCTTCAAACCTATCACCCATAAATTGAAAGAGGGGTTTGTTCCCTGGAAAGTTCTCCTTGCCGAGTTCTGGATCAAAAAAGTTTCGGCAGACAAAGCCTTGTTTATTTTTACTGTTCCGCTAATGAAGGCATTGTACTGAACATAGGTAGACTGGCTTGCTTGCTGTAGGCTACTGATCACCTGCGGTTTATAGGTAAATGCATTAACGTTGCCCCGTATGGTTAGGACCTTGAACAATTCTGTTGAGCCAAAGAAGGTTACACCAACGGAATTATTGTTACCCACGTTAAGGTAATTGGTGAGGGAAACATCCCTGGTAACCGGGTTCCCGTTATTATCCACCGTGGTGTAAGGCACTGTACGCACGTAGCTTTCAATAATATCATCGGTCTTCCTATAATAGACGGAGGCATTGATCACACTGCTTTTGATGAAGGTAGAATAAGTCATTTCCACGGTCTGCGTAATTTCTGGCGACAATTCCGGGTTACCCTGCGTTTGGTTGAGAGGGTTGCTGGTATTCAGAAACGGGTTTAAATATTGCAGGCTCGGCCGCTGGATACGCTTACTATAGCTTAGTTTCAGCGTTTGGGTAGGCGTTAAAGCCTTTGAAATCACAAAGCTTGGAATAAAATTGGTATAGGTATTATCAAAAGGTGCCAGGCCCGCACTGACATTACCCGAATTTCCATTAATTTTTGTATTCTCTAACCGGGCACCTGCCTGTACAGTAAAACCATCTTTCAAATTTGCAGTAAGCAAGCCGTAGCCCGAGTACACGTCCTGGTCGTAACTATAGGTGTTGGATGTGGCCGTATTAAATACGTACGCGCCTGAAGCATCTGGATTGAAAAAATCGTATTCGCTGGATATCCTCCTTAAAATACTTTTCGCACCTGTTTCCAGCTTAAATACCCTGCTGATTGGTAGTACGTAATCCAGCTGGTAAGTATACTCGTTATTGGTACCGTTATTAACCGCACGCTGGTTTTGGGTAAAAGCAGAATATTCTGACAGATAGTTTACATCTGATGTGCCATGTGTCCATTGAAAAGCAAAGCTTAATTCTTCACCTTCCTTTTTAAACTTATGGGTAAAATCGTTATTCCAGTCAAAGTTGGAGACTTTGAATTCGTTGCTTGTTAAGGCTGTATAATCGATATTTCCCTCTGATGCAGAATTATTGCTATTGACCGAGTTACCTTTATTTTTAAATGCCCCTCCCCTTAGGCTAAAAGTAGAGTTAAACGTGTTTTGATCATTAAAATCATATCCCAAAGATGCCGAGCCATTGGTAAAATGACGATTTGATGTACTTTGCCCGTTTGACGAGGATGATGTACCCAGTTCGGTATTTTGACTGTTAAAGGATTGATAGGTGGTTTGCGGCCATCCAACGTTATAACCAAGGTTAGCTGTAATGCTTAATTTATTTTTGTTAAAATTGATATTTCCGCTCTCATTGTTTTGACGGGTGCCTACACCCATATTGACGGAGCCGCTTACGCCGGCAACCTCCTTCTTCTTGGTAATAATATTGATAATGCCGGCCGAACCCTCCGCATCGTATTTAGCCGAGGGCGCCGTTATCACTTCAATATTCTTGATCTGATCAGAAGGCATGGATTTCAAAACGTCGCCCGCATTGGTTACCAACGCTCCTGAAGGCTTGCCATTGATCAGTATCCGCACGTTTTGATTTCCGCGGAGGGAAACATTGCCGTCCATGTCAACCGAAACCATGGGCACTTTGCGCAGGATATCAGAAGCATTGCCGCCGGCACTGGTTACATCTTTTTCTGCATTAAAAACTAATTTGTCAATGTGGTTTTCCACCACGGCTCTTTGCCCGGTAACCTGAACATCAGCCAGCATCTTAGCGCTTGGCGAAACGATGACCTGCCCAAGGTTTCTGTCGGTTTTGGCTCCCGTTAAAACAACGCCGTCAATTGTTTTGGTGGAGTAACCTATAAAAGCGATTTGGACGCGATAAGTTCCCGGCGCCACACCAGTGATTTTGAAACTCCCTTTCTGATCTGCCAGGCTACCGTTCACTGGAGCAGTTGTACCTGCTTTAAATAAGCTTACTGTCGAATAGTCCAGTGGCTTTTTAGTCAGGGAGTCTATTACGGTTCCGAAGATAGTTCCATTACCCAAAGAGGCACGTGATGGCGGGCCTGCGGGCTGTTGGGCTCGCACGGTCCCTGCTGCCAATAAAAACCAGGTTATCAGTTTCAATGCCCGCAGGCTCGTTGTATTTTTTAAGTTGAACTTGTAATTTTCAGTTCCCATATTCGAGATTTTGAAACAAAACAAAGTAAATACATTGATCAAAATCTGCAGAATAGACGGATCGGCCTTAATAATAGACCAAACGAACGTTAGAGTCTATGGCTTTGTGATTGGAGGAATTTTCAATATAAGCTATAGATCAAAGTTGTCATTCTGTCTATTAATTCCTGTAAACCATCTATTCCTTAAAAAAAATAAAAAAACATTTTGTCATTTGCAGCATCCCGGTGAGATGGGATTTAGTTGATTACTGTATTTGATACAGTATGGTGCGTTTTGCCTGAGAAACAAAACGCACTTTTTTCCGCTATTTTTATGGTAAAATTCGCGATATGGCTTTTTCAGGCTTAAAGAAGATCTTTTTCTCAGTTCACTTTTATATAGTGGCCTGTTTATTAGCGTTAATGTTATTCCCATTATCCTGGCCCTTAAAACTCCCCGGTGAATTTTGGATCAAACAGGTATTGATACATTTGGTATGGGCAACATTATTCTATGCCAACCTGTTTTATTTTACTCCCCAATTGATTTACAAAAACAAGGCTGTATTATTTGTTCTTTTGATGATAGCTATTCTCGTCTCCGTTGTGTACTTAAACAATTGGTTAGATGAAATAACCGGTTGGAAGGCTGTATTTACCAAAGTTTACAAAAACCCGGCTAAAAAATCATCTGACGATAACCATGTTTATAATTATTGGACTATCATAACTGCACTTGTTTTACTCGGAGTAAGCACAATCATAGCGGTCTCCCGGAAGATCAAGGCCGACCAGGAAGCCTTCCGTGCCACCGAACAGGAAAAAATCAGCTCAGAGCTTTCTTTTTTAAAAGCGCAGATCAATCCGCACTTCTTTTTTAATATCCTGCATACCATTTATGCACTCGCCGATAGCAACCCTGTGGCGTCTAAAGATGCGGTTTACACGCTTTCGCATATGATGCGTTATGTTATTTATGAAACCAAGAACGATCTGACCGACCTGGAAAAGGAGATCAAATTTATTGAGGACTATATCAAGCTGATGAAGCTGAGACTGAGCGATGATGTACAGATCATTTTTGAAAAACAGGTCAACCTAAAAAATCATGAAATAGCCCCCATGCTTTTCCTGCCATTTGTTGAAAATGCCTTTAAGCATGGCATCAGCGGTGTACACCCAAGTTACATTTATATAGAGGTCAGCCAATCTGCCGAAGAGTTGAAGCTGGAGATCAGGAATTCCCTTTTTGAAGAACAGACGGCTCAGTTGGAAGATAGTAATGGCATCGGTATTGTAAATACGAAAAGAAGACTCGACCTGCTATATCCCGGGCGCTACACATTATCGGTTGACCGCGACTCCAATATCAGGGAATTCATTGTAAATTTAACTTTCCGATTCAAATGAAAATTGACTGCATAGCTGTAGACGACGAACCGATAGCTTTAAAGCTAATTACTTCGTACATTGAACAAACCCCGTTTTTAAATTTACAGGGTACGTTCGGCAACGCTATCGAAGCGCTGAAAGCTATTCATCAACAACCCGGCCTTCAATTGATATTTTTAGACATCAGGATGGCTGACCTAAGCGGTGTTGAACTGGCCCGGATCATTGAGCAAACCGGAAAGAAAAAAGGCCCGCGCGTTATATTTACAACAGCTTATGATCAGTATGCTTTAGAGGGTTTTAAGGTAAACGCGTTAGATTACTTACTGAAACCGTTTAGTTTTGTTGATTTTTCAAAAGCGGCTGCCAAAGCATATGATTATTTTGAGATTTTGGAAAGCGCTCAAAATAATATAACTCCCGGAACGCCTGTTGAAAAGAACTATATTTATCTTAAGGTTGATTATCAGCTGGTAAAGGTTAATATAGCAGACATCCTTTATATCGAAGGACTTAAAGATTATGTAAAGATTTTCCTGGCGAACCAGGATAAACCGTTATTAACCCTCACAAGCCTGAAAAACCTTGAAGAGAAACTCCCGGCCAGTATTTTCCTGCGAATTCACCGCTCATTTATCGTATCCAAAGAAGCAGTCAAATCCGTTACCAAAAATTCTGTCCAGATTGAAAATACTACGATACCTGTAACCGAACAATATAAAGAAGTTTTTAACACATTCCTTAAGGATTGGTCTTGATCACCATTGGTTGTCTATCAGGGGTTAAATATTCATGAGCTGGCATAACCCTCGTTTCTCTAAAACGGCTCTACATGTTCCAATACAAATTTTACAGATCCTGCCATAAAGGAATGGAGGTTTGCATGGGTCGTAGACGCCCATCCTACTTTGTAAAATACTTTAAGAAGCACACGCAGCAATCAACTACTGATTTCCTCAGGAACGGTTTCCCGAATATATCTTTTCTTTTGGGACCGTCGGCTTTGGGAATAAATAAAAAAGTTAAGAACGCTAATTTTTATAAAATGAAATTTTATCAATTACTACGCCAGGGTCAATAGCCCTGATAGATAATTTATGTGTCCCGGTGGTTAATGCTGGTAAATCTATTAATGCACTAACGTAATTATTTCTAATACCCTGGTTACGGTTGGGTCCATTCTCATCTTCCTTGCCATTTGACCCCGGCACTTCTGTTGTTGAAATAAATTTATTATCAACTAAAATAGCTACCCTTAATTGCATACCCGGATAAATTCTAAAAGTTGGCATAAAATCAATCCTCACCTTTGCTGAATTACCATCAGTTTTAAAATTGTAATTCAATGTTGGAGCTTTTACATCACCAGGTTTCCATGATAAATTAAGGTTAACCGGTGTCAATGCCATAGCCCGGCCGCTATTGCCCAATCCTGGTATAACCGACCATTTTGCGGTCCCAGCTGTGGTTTGTTCATCGGCAGATGAAGCGTTTCTTGTTATATCCGCCTGAATTGCTTTTTTGGTGGTATCCGGTTTCCTGGTTTCAGCCCATGGCCATGCTACCTGGCTATTCCATGATAGAAGATTTTGACCGGTTACTGTTCCCGGCATCATATATTGCCATTTCCCCCCTGCTATTTTATTGTTGTAATTATCAACTTCGGATTCCAAAGCTGCTTTAAGGCGATCTATCTCGACCTGATGGGCAGCTTGATTTGCGCCATAAACAATTGCCCTGTCATGCATAAATATAAGTCCGGTTTCTGCCATGATACGGGCCGGAAAACCAATCATTTCTGTATAAGGATCCTGCTTATTTAAGGGTACGGACTTTGCTACAGAAGTTTCAAGATTTAATAATTTCTGATAATCAGCTTGTAATTGCATAGCTTCTTTATCTGACAAAGAAATAGCCCAATCACGATTCATTAATTCGGGTTTTCGTACTGTGCCTAAACGATAAAATTCTGTGAGCAAATTGTTAAGCGTAGTTACATTTTCATTAAAATGCTCTGTGAGAAATGTTTTTAAAAATTGGGGTTGTGCATCCGCCTGTTGACTTTCCGGGTTCCATGATAAGCGTGAAAAATAGTCGATCCCCAATTCCATCGGTTTAACATCACCTACGTTAATCACCCACATCGTCCGGGCCTGATTTTCCCAGGCCTTATGAAACTCTTCCCACATCAATGCCGGGGCGGTAGAATTGATCCAGGTATACGAATGAGGACCTCCGTAGTAAGATAAATGCCAGTATAATCCGCTACCGCCAGACCGCTTCCTTTCGGTTGGATTCGATAAGCGGCGAATGTATCCAAAATTGTCATCTACCCAAATCAGAGTTACATCACCAGGTACTTTCAAGCCGGCATCATACACAGGCAATACCTCTTTATAAGGAACAAAACATTGAGCAACAGCCCCCCATTGTTTATTGACGTATTGATTAATAAGATCTCGCTGGTCTTTAAATACCTTTTCTAAAAGGGTTATCCTTTCAGGTATACCTGACGGTGGCGATTCCATACCACGATCATGTATACCGCGTATACCCATTGTCCAAACTGCTTCTTTGTCTTTTCTATCCTTAGCAGTTTCTTTCCAGTATTTATAAATACTATCAGGATTAGTGCTATAGTTCCAGACACCTTTAAGTCTCTCGTTCCAATGCACGTTATTATACAGCATCGGTTCGCAATGTGATGAACCTGCAACAATACCATAATGATCGGCCAAAGCTACATTCTCGGGAGTATCGCCAAATTCTTTAGACACTTCATGCATAGCAGGCCAAATATAGTTGAGCCGCAAACGCAACATCAATTCAAATAATTTTTCATATGTTTTGGGGCCAATGCCGTGTGCAAAATCCTTTTCAAAGTTTTTCCTCGCCCATTGATTTATTCCCCAGTCTTCATCATTAATAAAAATACCGCGATATTTAACTGCCGGTTCATCCCAAGTTGGTTTAGGTACGGAGATCGTAACTGTTTTTCTTTTAGCAGTAGGAACATCTGCCCACCAATGCCACGGCGATACACCTATTTTCCTTGAAATTTGTAAGAGTCCATAAACTGTCCCTCGTCTATCGCTTCCAACTATAATGAGCGCTTTTTTTACACCAGGTGCGGGGTTGTTAACTATTTGCCATAATGAAGCCTCCCAACGGCCTTTAATTTTATTAATATCTTTGATCTTGTGTGCAGCTATCAACCTATCAATAGCTGGGCTTTTACCAATAGTGCCGGCAATAATCATTTCACCGGCGGGGTGTTGCAAAGTAGTAATAGCAGGCGAAGTTCCGGTAACCTGTTTTATATCGTCAGCAAAAAAGCCAGCCGCAAGTTTCACCGCCTGGTAATCAGAATTATCAATAGCTAAACTTATACTTTTTTGAGCAGTGGCCACTGTAATATCTGTTGATTTTGAGGCTAAAGCAGTTTTTACAATCAAATTTTGAGCACTAACGCTTATTGTTGTTAAGGTTACCAGTAACAGTAGCGGTGTTGCTTTTAATATACTGCGGTTATAATATCTATAATAACTTATGCGGGTATTCAAGAGTGATTTTAACATTTATAATATTGTATCATGTGACCGTATTAAAAATCAACCGAACTCGTGAGTTAAACCACCAGTTTAGTTAGGTTATTAATATCCGTAATTCTGCTCTAATTTAGCGCCTTTATTCTATTTTTCAGCGGCCTTTATGCTGTAGCTATCGGCACTGTAATATCGGCTAATTTTTCACTCCGTCATAAAATAACCCAACCTGTTAATTTCAATCGGGGTTTACCGGCAGGATTAGCATATCGGCCGCTCTATATTTTGATAAAAACAGTGAAAGGCTTCGGGGCATAGAGTTATGCATAATCTTTCCATTAAATTTTTGTTAGTTTCGGACATATAGAGGTTGTGCCACAAGTCAAGGTGAAATTTCCAGTGCTCCGGTGCCGGCAAAGTATGGGTTAAGCACTCGTATAGCGTAATGTAAAATTAAAGGGGCCTATTTTCCCCTTCAATTACCTTCACATTCTCCCTGTAAAGGCCTTCAACAGCGGTAACCGGTACACTTACACTTAACCAAGCTGGCCGGGTTGTATTTTTACCTGCCGGAAGTATTTTTACAGGGTTAATAACGCCCTCAACAAGGATGGAATCATGGTTCGGCAATATACCGCAGCCACCGCCTTCATTGTTTAGCCCATCGCCCATCACATAACGTACAAAACTCGCGCTTATATTTTTGGTGTACAATGGTCGTTCGTTACTCATCAATTGTGACAGGTTTGCTTATTCTTTCCGCAGTTTTAGTCTTAATCAGTTTGTTAGTAACAAGGTTTGGGAACGTACCGATTAACAGTTAATTATAACCTGGCCGCTCAATCACCTCCTTGCCAACTGGCTTGTTTACTAAATAATTGGAACAAGCACAATATGATCCGGTCATTAGCTGCAATCGGATGTTTCTTTGCTATAATTGTCGCTGTGCTTTATAATATTGAACAGCGCAACAAATCAAGTGTACTGATTAAAAACACCGGGCAAGAAGCATTAACTTTAAAATATTCAGAAAAATAGTTGTCCGGTTTTCGGTTGCTGCAAGGATTGGACAAGGGTAATTTTGACAAAAAATACGATGATGACCCGTGAAACAATGTACCAGGCGATTATAGATAAGGATGTAAAGTTCGAAGGGGTTTTCTTTACCGCGGTAAAAAGTACCGGCATTTTTTGCCGGCCAAGCTGCACAGCAAGAAAACCTAAAATAGAGAACGTAGAATTCCTTGAAACAGCAAACGAAGCACTCAAAAAAGGTTATAGGCCATGCAAGGTATGTAATCCGCTCGAAAAGCTGGGTGAGACGCCCACGTTTATTAAAAGGATAATTGAGGAACTGAACGAAAATCCTTCTTTAAGATTTCGTGAGAGTGACCTTATCTCCAGAGGAATTCAGCCTGTAACCATTCGCAGGTGGTTTTTAAAAAATCATGGAATTACTTTTAATGCTTATCAGCGAATGTTTCGGATAAATTCGGCTTTCAAAAAGATCCAAAAAGGTGAGGCTGTGACAATAGCCGCGTTTGAAGCAGGTTACGAATCATTAAGTGGTTTTAACGATCTATTCAAGAATGTTTTTGGGGCACCACCAAGTCAAAGCCGCGATAAAAATGTGATTGATCTTACCCGGATAGAAACCCAACTGGGAACCATGATTGCCTGCGCAGTGGATCAAGGAATTTGCCTACTGGAATTTACCGACCGCAAAATGCTGGAAACAGAGTTAAAATCACTGGCTAAAACACTGAAGGCAAAAATCATTCCTGGTAATAACCGGCATTTTAGCATGTTGACCCAACAGCTGAATGAATATTTTGAAGGAAGTAGAAAAAAGTTTACCGTTCCGCTATTTATGCCAGGAACCAAATTTCAGCAAAAAGTATGGCATGCGCTTCAGCAGCTTCCCTTTGGTGAAACCCGGTCTTATAAGCAACAAGCCATTGATATTGGCAGCCCAGACGCGATACGTGCTGTGGCAAATGCTAACGGTATGAATAGGATTGCCCTTCTGGTGCCTTGTCACCGGGTAATCGGCGAAAATGGAGCAATGACTGGTTATGGCGGTGGAATCTGGCGTAAGCAATGGCTGCTTCAACACGAAAAAATATCCTGATCCCCCTCTAAAATTTTATTCACTTACTTATTATGAAAACAAAGAATATGAACCAAAAATGGTTCGTACTGGCAGTTGTTTTGACTGCTCCATTGCTCTACGTAATTGATATTTTTATTATTAATATGGCCATTCCGGGCATTAAAAATGGCGTACATGCCAGCAATGGCGACGTCCAGTTAATGATTGCAGGTTATCTGTTGGGAAGTGCTTCATTTCTGATCACGGGTGGCCGGGCGGGTGACTATTTCGGCCGGAAAAAGGTCTTCTTTTGGGGAATGTTTTACTTTACACTTACCTCATGTCTGTGCGGCTTATCACAAACGCCATTTCAGCTCAATATTACGCGTTTTTTTCAGGGAGTAAGCTCGGCTTTTATGGCGCCGCAATCCCTCGCTTTTATCCAAATTCTATTTAGCAATGAAAAAGAAAGAGCGACCGCCGTTGGCTGGTACGGTATTACGCTGAGCATTGCGGCAATAATTGGCCAGATATTGGGCGGTTACCTTGTTGATACTCACTTTTGGATCGCGGGGTGGCGACTTGTTTTTTTAATCAATCTGCCAATTGGTACCATTTCTCTTTTAGCCATTTGGAAGTTTTTAGAAGAAACAGAAAAAGATAATAAAGCTGCATTTGATTATCAGGGTTCGATCATACTTACGATAGCGCTGGCTACAACAATCTATCCACTAACGCAAGGCCGCGATTTAGGCTGGCCACTATCGAGTTTGGTAATGTTGACATTATCAATATTTGTATGGGTGTATTTTGTTCTTAATCAGCGTCAAAAATTACGGCGTAACAAAGTACCATTAATAGATCTGACTTTGTTTCAAATCAAAGACTTTAACATTGGCATGTTGGCGGTTTTATTTCATTTCATGCTGCATACTTCGTATTTGTTAATTTCGGCGGTTTACCTTCAATCAGGGTTGGGCTACTCCGCATTAAATTGCGGGCTGTTTTTCATATTGCACGCGCTGCTATTTATGGCCTCGTCATTTTTTGCATCATTACTAATCGTAAGATTCGGTAAATGGGTACTTCAGGTCGGGTTAGTTTTGATCTTAATTTCATTTTTGCTTCAGCTTCGATTTTTTGAACCTCATGTTAGTTGGATTACGATTAATCTTTTAATAGGATTATATGGTCTTGGAAACGGTTTGGTTTTACCTTCCCTGCTTACTATAGGTTTGAAAAGTATTCCAACGAAATTTTCAGGCGTTGCGGCAGGCGTTTTTTCCACTTTTCAACAAACAGCATCCGCTTTGGGCATTAGTCTATTAGCGGGTATTTTTTATCAGGTTCTTGCTTTTGATAAGGCGCATCCAGATTATAAAAAAGCATTTGACTATAGTCTGTCTGGCAGTATTGCCTTCTTATTCATCGTTTCACTTATGCTGTTTTTGTTGCCGAAAATTACAAGTAAGTCTTATTGACCAGCGTGTTAAATATATATTTATCCAACATGATGTGTCAATCATATTTTATGGTCCCTTGGCAGGATCATAATCTTAGGAATTCTGACATTGGCAGGCTGGTCCATTATAAACTTGACAATACAAATAATATCGCCCGTATTTAATGGTTCGTGAATGCCCATACTCTCTTTAGGATGAACTGCCCAGTTTTTATGCAGCTCCGTCATCACCAGTCCCGGTTCAATACATGAAACTTGTACGGCACTTCCCGCAAGTTCAAGTCTTAAGGCTTCAGATAAAGCTTCCATCGCAAATTTGGTCGCAGAATAGGCTCCGGCTGTCGGCCGGACTTTGGTTCCCAGGACACTTGAAATATTTATAACATGCCCCAAACCCTGTTTTTTAAATCTCTTAAGCAATGCATAGGTAAGGCGGAACGTCGATTCAACATTCACACGCATCATGGCGCACATCCTGTCAATATCTATATCATCAATAGTCCCTGTTTCAAGCGTACCCGCACAATTAAACAGGTAATCACATCGGTCATATTGATTATAAATATACTCTATCAGTTTATCCTGATATTCTACGGAATTGATATCTCCGGGAAATACGTCGGTAAAGTCATTTTTTAAGCTATTCAGTTTTTCTTCTCGCCTCGCCGATAAAATCAGCTGATATCCATCAGCGCTTAAAGCCTTAGCGATTGAATAACCAATACCACTGCTGGCACCTGTAATTAAACATACCTTCTTATTATCTTTCATATTGTTTAATCGTAATTGTGACCTAAAAGTTTTTAACCAACTTTATTCATAAAGGCACAATTTATTATGAAGGCTTTCTTCCTGTAGTTATCCCGACACGATTCCAGGCATTCATCGCAATAACTCCCATCATTACTTCTGTAAAATATTTCTGCCCCAGTAGTTTAACTGCATGGTCATAAACTTCATCAGAAACACCGTGAGAGGAAAGATGTGTCATTTCTTCCGCCAAGGCTAAAATTGCCCGTTCTTCTTCGGAGAAGAACGGTGTGTCACGCCATACACTTAATAAATGAATACGACGATGGCTTTCACCGGCCGCTATTGCGTCTGTAATATGTTTATCAATGCAATAAGAGCAACCATTAATTTGCGATACCCTGATCTTTATCAGTTCTGCATGAGTTTTCGTTAAAGAACTCTGTGAAAGATATCGCTCGAATCCCATCATAACTTTAAATGCTTCCGGATCAGCATCTCTGAGAATTGTTCTGTTTGACATAGTAGTAATTTTGCCTTTAATTATTCGAAACTCACTGTTCTTGGTAAGAAATAAACGTCCTTTTTAATACGGCTCATACCGGTTCAGGATAACACATTTGTGCACCTGTTGCAATAAGCAGCAGGAGCATGCCTGAACTATCTTTTACCTAATTGAGATGATAAGATCGTTTCTAAAGTGATTTTCGTGTTTCTTCGCCAAAATTAAAATCAAATAGGACTATCTTTGTGATCCAGTTTTTAAAATTCAGGTAGTCCATGCTTCCATTCGAAACACTTATTTCTATCAACAGGTCGGATAATCTGGCAGTGTTTAGACAAATTGCCAACCAGTTGATCGAGCATATCAGAAACGGCGTGATTAATAAAGGCGATCTTTTGCCAGGTACACGAGCAATGGCTTCCTTATTAAAAGTGCACCGTAAGACAGTTATCGCCGCTTTTAATGAAATGGAGGCCCAGGGCTGGATATATCCGATTGCCCGAAAAGGATTTGCAGTTGCGTTGGAACTACCGGAATTCAGGCCCCGAAAATGGGATAAAAAAACTGCTGGTTATGGGTATGAAACCACTGTTCAGATCCCTCTAACCAACCAGGCTTCAACAGCCTTGATAAAACCGGAGGTGTTTCAATTGATCATCGATGACGGGCATCCTGATCACCGGTTGGCTCCCTTGCACCTGCTTAACCGGGAGTATAATAGCCGTATGAGAAATTCATACGCTTTCAGGCATATACCTGCGACACTGCCCCCGGGGTCAATTAAGCTACGAACTGCATTGGTGAACCATCTTGGAGCTACCCGCGGAATTCAATTACAGGAACAACACGTCATCATCACTCATGGTGCGCAGATGAGCATTTACATAGCGGCGAGTTTGCTATTGTCTCCAGGAAAGTATGTAGTGGTCGGCGAGCCGGGCTTTTATGTTGCCAATGATGTTTTCAATCATATGGGAGCACATATTATAAGGGTGCCTGTAGACGAGAACGGAATTGACGTTGCAGTGGTAGCAGAAGTTTGTAAAAAACACCCGATCAGTATGCTTTATCTGATACCGCATCATCATCATCCTACAACCGTGACCTTAAGCCCTTTAAGGCGAATTCGATTACTGGAACTGGCTGAACAATTCAATTTTATTATTGTCGAGGACGATTACGATTATGACTTTCATTACAGTTCGTCTCCATACCTTCCCCTTGCAGCAGGTAATCATCATAACCGGGTGGTGTATATCGGATCATTTTCAAAATCTTTGACAACCAGTATTCGCATAGGCTTTATGATAGGTCCAACAGACTTTATCAGAAAAGCTGTCCGGTTACGCAGATTGATAGATATGAAAGGGGATCATATTTTGGAAGATGCGCTTGCAACTTTGCTGATAAACGGAGACATCAGCAAGCATCTGAAAAAGGCAAATAAAATATATCTCGAAAGGCGGGACCATCTATGCGCCGAATTAGAAGCACACCTGAAAGGGGTAGCAGCATTTCAAAAACCTTCCGGTGGCTTGGCCATATGGGTCAAATTTGATAAAAATTATCTGCTGAGCAATATTGCAGCCAGGGCAGCGAAGCGGGGGTTGTATGTTAATGATGGTAATTTATTCGATACCCCTGAGATTAAGTACAACGCAATCCGTTTTGGATTTGCCTCGATGAATTTAAACGAATTAAGCGAAACAATAAACATCTTAGCTATGTCCTTATAAACAAGGCAGCAGACTGAGTTTAACGGCCTCGGGGGTAATTGCGCCCTTAGCAGGTCCACATACCTGCTTTAGAGCCGCCCATACCAACAAAAGGTGTTTACTGTTGTCATCAACGGAGATGACCGCAAGAAATTCCGCCAGACTTCGGAATACTTTTTCAAAGACAAAGCAGATGCTTGGTCAAAGCATCTGATCAATAGTATTTAAAACCGCTTGTTGTGTTCATTGCTCTGAAGGCAAATTTTCGCCAATAGCAAATTTCAGGTTTCAGAAGTTCCAGATATCCCTTGAGGCTATTGTTTTGTCGACCTCCTTAATACCAGATCAGGCTTGACAATGACCTTACTTACATCATTCAGCGTATTTTTGTTTTGCAACCGGTCCAACAGCATATGGAACAGTTGCGTAGCGATTTCCGCTATAGGTTGGGCAATTGCGCTGATGGGCGGGTTTAAAATATTGAATACTTCGTGATCGTCGAAAGCTATTACAGAAATATCAGCCGGAATATTTAATTCCAGTTCGTTAACTGCTTTTATACCGCTTAATGCGAGATAATTAGTTGCAAATAAAATCGCATCGACATCAGCATTGTTCCTTAAGAATTGGACAATCAGGTTTATCGTAGCTTCCATGTCATCTTCAAATGACGCTTTAAGTACCAGGGGTTTTAATTTATGTAACGCTAAAGCTGCCTCATAACCGGCGAGCCTTTCGAGCATTTGAGTTTGATCCGAACTTATGGTAACTAATGCAACCCTTTTTGCTCCCGCTATAATCAAATGCTCAACTGCTTCTCTGGTGCCGTTATAGTTGTCTAATCCAACGTAGTCTGTTAGCGTATCGGGCAGGTATCTGTCAAACAATACAACCGGCAGGTTATCTCTTAATAACCCCCTGATTTCGGCATCTATATTAGCAGGCGGGGTGATGATATACCCATCTACCTGACGCGCCCGAAATACGCTTATCAGCTCCCTGGCCTTTTCAGTATCATTTTCCGTACTGCAGTAAATGATCTTGTAACCGTTTTTATAAGCCAGAGCTTCCAGGTGATAGGCAATTTGAGAAAAGAAATGATCGGAAATCTTTTCAACCATAAGGCAGATCATCTGCGTTTTGCCTGTGCTCAGGCTCTTGGCCAGCTGACTGGGCCTATACCCCATTTGTTCGGCAAATGCTAAAACTTTTATGGATAGCTCTTCGCTTATTCTTTTTTCCCTCGCCTTTCCGTTCAAAATAAAAGAGACCGTAGACTTGGCTACATTCAACTGACGAGCAATATCGTTAATCGATAATTTTTTCATTTTAAACTGGAAACAAAACTAAGAATTAAAGCCGGTCTGTTAACCATTATTCCGAATTTCAAAAGGGCTGGCGCTGTTAAGTTAAAATCCAGCTTCAAATATTGCCTTTTTAGCTTGCAAAACCGGTTTTATTAACTATAATTGTAATCAAAAAAACACAGTTCATGAACGGCTGACCGATTAAAACGCCATATACATATAGGCTGATCATACGCAATAATAAACCACGCTGAAAAGTATAGCGACTATTTCGCAGCAATAACAATCAGGCTAAACCATTTTACGATTAAATAACCATGCAAAAAGTTCCTTTTATCGAGAAGAAATACATAGTTAACTTCATTTTCGTGACCTCATTATTTTTAATGTGGGGTGTACTACATGCCATGAGCGATGTATTGAACAAATACTTCCAGGAGGCATTGAACGTTTCCAAATCACAATCCGGTCTCATTCAACTTTCTGTTTTCGGCGCCTATTTTATAATGAGCATTCCGGCAGGCTTCTTTCTAAAAAAATTCGGTTATAAGCCAGGTGTTTTACTCGGCCTGGGATTGTTTGCTACAGGTATATTTATGTTTGTACCTGCAGCGGATGCTGCCTCATTTAATTTTTTCAGGATCGCCTTATTTGTCATGGGCTGTGGCATGGCGACACTCGAAACGGTAGCACATCCTTTCTCGGCGGCTTTAGGCGACCAGCGCACAAGTGATATCCGTATCAATTTTTCACAAATGTTTAATGCCATTGGTGCCATCTGCGGGCCGCTTATCGCCTCTTGGTTCCTGCTTAGGGCAACCGGCGCCCATACTAATGACCTTTCGGCTGTAAAATCCCTTTACATCGGTATCGGCGCGGTTATCCTTTTCCTGATAATGGTTTTTCTTTTTCTTCGCGTACCTTCGCTTACTGACCCTCATGCGGTTACAGCCGCAGATGATGCGGAAGCCTTGAATATAGATCTGGCGCCTTCAAAAAAGCTATACCAGCATAAGCATTTTGTATGGGCTGTTGCTGCACAGTTTTTCAACGTTGCCGCCCAAGGCGGCACATGGGCTTTTTTTATCAACTACGGTCATGAAGTCATGGGCTTTAGCAACCTTACGGCAGGCAACTACATGAGCGTTTTTATGCTAATGATGGCTTTAGGTCGTGTTATAGGAACATTCCTGATGAAGTTCATTGCACCTAATAAATTACTGGCTTTATTTGCGATAGCAAATATTACGATGTGCGTTATCGTCGCTCAAGGATGGGGATGGACATCCTATATCGCGCTGATGATGATCAACTTTTTCTTCAGCATTATGTTTCCTACTATCTTCAGCCTTGGGTTAAAAAACCTGGGACGGCATACGCAGCAAGCTTCGTCATTTATATCTATGGGCGTTGTAGGCGGTGCGATTTTCCCACTACTGATGGGGCAAATAGCTAATCATAATGTTGCGCATGCCTACTACCTGCCTATCATATGCTACCTGATCATCTTTTTGTTTGCCTTCAAATTCTACAGGGTTAAGCACTAAAGATATCATACCCATTACTATTCCATCCATCACGTTTACGGGGAAGGCCTCATTTTTGGAGGGTAATCAAGGTAGTTGACCGGGTCGAAAAAAAGCTGAATGCGAGCTACATCCCGTTAAAAAATCACGGCCCCAAATTCATGGGGCCGTGAAACCAATTAATAGACCAGGTTATGAATAGATTATCCCGGGGATCTTTCGTGCCTGAAACGCCGGTATTTTTCCGGGAACAAACACAGCGTTGCGTTCTTCACAGCAACCTTCATATTTTTTAATAATTATATTTCAAGCAAGCACAGGGTGTAATTAAGCACGGAAGCCGGAACTCTCTGACCATAGGCAAAGAACCTGTTTAAAACCGTTTAAAGGTTGACCTTAAATACATTTTTATTGACAATATACCTATTTGCACCAAACCCTGCGCTACTATTCCCTATTTCAGCTTGATAGTGAGATTGGACTATCATTGACGAGAATTTCCCCTCATAGTTCTCAGAATAAGTAGAATTTACAACCAGATTGACGGCAATCCACCTTTTCATTGATATCAAGCGCCAAAAGGTTGATTACGTAACCGGCATTTATAGAATTTCATCATTCATTTCGACTCGTTTTCCAGATCAAAACCTTTAAATGATCCATACTCATGAGGTAGACCTTTAAAAAATAATCCAACACGGGGAGCCCTGTCCCACTGGGGTAAAAAGCTGGTCATGATAGTCCCGCCTGCAAACATTTTAGTCCACGTGCTTCCCCCGTAGCGGTAGTAAACCCCGCAAGTTTTATCTGGCGACATACGAATTTTAAATTGAATGGATTTACTGCCAGTTACTGTTGCTGAATCAGTAACCATAAAAACACCTTCTTTAACCATCCAGGAAATTACCTGATTACCTCTAATACCTATGCCTAACGCGGATTTAACCGATCCGTAAAAGGCAAGCCCTTTTAATGCATTGTTGTGGTTGGCTACGGTGGTGGTGATGGTAAAGTTATCAGATACTAGGCGCAGGCCGTAGATAATGCCCATTGTGTTGCCATTAAGCATTCTACCAGTTAAGCTCAAATTGCCATTTAATTGTTTTACAAATGGTTGGGCATAGTGAAAATCATATTGCCAATACATAGCCGGCGTTTTATCCATAAATTTATCATGAATATTAGGCAATGCAGTTGCATTGGCAAACGCACGCATTTTTGGCCATCCATCATGACCTGACCAGTCAACGGATGAGAGTATGCCATGCCTGCCGGTAAAAACATTACTTCCCTCCGTATAGGCGTGGCACAGATATACATATTTTCCTGAATACGTTTGTACAACAGTACCATGACCGCTACACTTCCAGCCAGCGGCAGCCTGTAGTATTTCACCGTCCTCATACTTTTCATACGGGCCCGTAACAATCAGGAACTGCGTTTGTTTTTAAAACAGGCTTTTGAGCAGTATTATGTAATCCACGAAGCCGAATACGGCAGGCAAGGCCTTGAATTAGCAATCCAAAATGTACCTGATCTCATCATCAGTGATGTGATGATGCCGGGAATGAACGGTATCGAACTATGTAAGGCGATCAAAGATCAGTTCGAAACCAGCCATATTCCCTTCATCATCTTATCAGCAAAAGATGCCTTAGACACTAAAATAGAAGGAATGGAATCCGGAGCTGATTTTTATTTCGCCAAACCATTAAGTATAGAGCTATTAATATTAACCGTTAGCAATATATTTGACCGGGCGGAAAAGCTGAAGAAACGTTATACAAATGATTATTTGTCTGAAGCTACCGAGCTTGTACATTCTGAGAAAGACAAGGAATTCTTTCAAAGGCTTGTCGGAATAATCGAAGATAATATCCAGGACCTCAACCTGGATGTAGACTTCCTATGCAGGCATTTGTATATCAGCCGGACAAAACTATATCAAAAAATTAAAGGTATTACCGATCAGTCGGTCGCGGAGTTTATACGCACAATCAGACTCAAGCGGGCTATACAGATTATGACGCATGAAGATGTATCTATGAGTGAAGTTGCCGACAGGATCGGTTTGCAAAGCAATTCAAACTTTTCAAGGGCTTTTAAGAAAGAGTTCGGTAAATCGCCGTTACAATTTATGCAATCCTTAAAAAAAACATAAACTGTCGTTTTAAGAATTGAGCACACATAAAAGGAATATAGACCGGAAAGATCATGTAAATTGCAACAAATTTTCCGGCATCCTCTTAGCCGGCGTCGTGCTGGTTAACGGCGCTGCAGGTTTGATATATTGATGCAGTATGCGAAAAGATTTTATAATCATTGACTAAGAGAATAGCGAGATTTGGCCACGGAGGCCCAATACACATTACCGTTAGGTTTCCGCATCCTGGAATCTTCCGTCATGCTACCTTATCTTCGATATATTTAAATTTATCCACCGCCCGGCTATGGCTTATTCAAGAATACAAAAAACGCTCCGGATCTCATCCCGGAGCGCTGTCTTTACTAAATCTTTATCATCATCGCTGCCCGGTCAATCTCGTTTAGGCAGTATCTTTATCCGAACTATTTTTTCAGTTCATATTCAAAAACTTGCTTTTGAGGCGAAAGCTTTACGTTTATCTCAACAACCGGGGCCGCATCTTTTTTCCCGTTAACAAGTCCTTGCGGATCGATGTTATCCACCGGTTCAATCATGGTGTAAGCCCCCTTTAGGCCATTTAAAACCTTATTGTTTAATGCTATCTTGTCCAGGTTCTTAAAGCTGTGCATCACAAGCTTAAGGCGCGTAAATCTACTGTTAAAATTACCCGTGGGTTCGCTGATAATTAACTTTCGCTGAGTTGGATCAAAGTTTATAACTCGTTTATTAAAGTCATTATTTTCATAGTTATATGACTTACCGTCGTCCTGATAAAGTATAAATGTATTATTCAGCCTGCCATTGTATATGTGCAGTGTAAGCGTGTCGGTTGGTGCTTCTGAAGTAGTTTGTACCAGCGACTGCATTGGGATAATGCTGCTCTCTTTTACAAAAACCGGCAGGTGGCTCATGTTAAGCGGCTCAACCGCTTCCTGCTGTCCTTGTATCTGCTCATCATTGTATAAATTATACCATGTTCCCTCTGGAAAATATATCCTGCCATATTCTTTAGTACTTTCAAACGGGGCTATCATAAACGCTCCGCCAAACATATACTGATTTTGAAAAGCGGGGTCATAAACTTTTGGATCAAAGGTATAATTGATAGCCAACGAACGCATTACAGGCATCCCGGTCTGTGTTGACTCATAAAAATTGGAGTACATATAAGGAATGAGTCTATACCTGAAATTGATGTAGTTACGACTGATCTCCAGCGCATCCTCGCCGTAAGCCCATGGCTCTGATGCTTTGGTATTTAATGCGGTGTGGTTGCGATAGTAAGGAATAAATGCACCTATCTGCATCCAGCGCGTAAATAAAGAAGTACTTGCTCCGCCTGTGAAGCCGCCGATGTCCATCGCCGTGAATGATACTCCACTTAAACCGAGGCTATTCATCAGACGTACGCCAAGTAACATATGATTTTCTTCTGCGCGGTTATCACCGGTCCAGATAGCGGAATATCGTTGTAAACCGGCATAACCCGAGCGGGTTAAAATGAACGGGCGCTCTTTGAAATGTTCCCTTGCACCTTCATAACTTGAGCGGATCATTTCTAAAGCATAAACGTTATGTGCCTGCAGATGTGTGGTTTTTGCACCGTCAAAATCAAACAATACGTTCGATGGCATTTTTTGTCCCCAGGTTGAGATCTCGTTCATGTCATTCCAGATACCGCTTACACCATTATCAGCAAAGAACTTAACTTGTTTACGCCACCAGGCCCTGCCCTTCTCGCTGGTAAAATCAGTGAAATTACACCATCCCGGCCAAACCTGACCAGTATAAAAAGTTTTATCGGGGTATTGAATAAACACACTGTCTTTAGCGCCGCTTTCATACGCCGGTGCGCCTTTTTCAACTTTGATGCCTGGGTCAACAATAACAGTAAGCTTAAAACCAAGCTTATTGAGCTTTGAAGTTAGTTCCGCCGGATCTGGGAAACGATTTTTATCCCAGGTAAATAACTGGTAACGGTCCATGTAATGGATATCGAGTGTGATACCATCGCTTGGGATCTTTTTTTCGCGCAGGGTTTGAGCTATACGCAGCACCTCAGTGTCCGGATAATAGCTGTACCTGTTTTGCTGATATCCTAAACTCCAAAGCGGCGGCATCTTCATATGACCGGTCAAGGCTGTATACGACTGGATAATACCCGCTATGTTTTGGTTGTAGATAAAATAATAATTCATCTCCCCGCCATGGGCGCCAAATGATGAAAAACGGTTATTACTCGCGCCAAAATTAAAATCGCTTTGATAGGTATTATCCATAAAGACACCATAGTTGAGTTTATGGTGGATACCTATATAAAACGGGATAGTGGAGTAAATCGGATCCTGATCAACCTGGTAACCGTAGGTATCAGAGTTCCAGTTAGTATAGGCATTGCCTTTACGATCAAGGTTACCCGTTTTTTCGCCAAGTCCGATAAAACGTTCGCCGGGCATTATGGTTTTATAGGTGGTTACCTCCTCGCCTACCCATCCTGTTGTCAGGCCGGGCTCATCCTGGTTTATAAGTTGCCCATCGGTGGTATAATATGCTATCGCGAAAGGTTTTTTATGGATAACTGCCTTTAACGAGTCAGTGAGTACCGTTATGCTTTCTTCATTTTGTGTGATACTTGTTTTTACTTTTTGAGGCTGCGCGACGACGGCATAAGAAAAATCTCTACCTAGAGGTTTCTTATCTAATCGAACACGGATAACCGAAGGCGAATAAACTGCAACTTTACCAAATACGCCTCCCGCTTCAAAAACTATCTCCTGACCGTTAACAATAACTTTGCTCAAATTACCCGGCATAAGCACAGGCGATTGTGCCATGAGCCTGGATATGCCCATGACACAAATTAATATTAAAGTGATCTTTTTAAATTTCATGTATCTGCTTAAAAAATTATTGCGTTAAAACCATATGCTGGTAAGGTTGCAATGCTAACGTACCATTTAATGAAACCGAAGCCCCGGTAAAGGCGTTCTTCCACGAAGTAGTGTTCAATCCCGCAGGCACGGTATAAGCCACAGTGTTGTTTTTCAGATTAGATATCACCAATACTTTTTCTTTACTGGTTGATTTGGCGAATACCGCAACATCGTCGCTGCTGAAAGTAGCAAGGTCGCCATTTCTTACCGCATCGCTATTTTTACGAAAAGCGATGATCTTTTTGTATTCGGCAGTCATATCCGGATTAGTGCCCCAATCTATGGGTGTATGATAAAAGAAATCAATACCGCGGGTACAGCCTACCTCCTGTCCGTTGTAGATCATAGGCACACCTTTCATATAAGCACTTACCAAAAATGCAGCCATTGAGCCGATTTTGCCACCGTAAAGCGCTATTGGGTTGCCGTCGCTATTGTACACATCATGGTTGGTAATATACCTAACAACTTGTGAACCGTTGAAAGCGCCCGAGTATTCGCTCGTATTTAATGCCGAAAGCTGTGTAACAGAGCCGTTGCCCGCGTAAACCTTGCTTTCAATTGTTGAATACCAGGCCATGCCATAGGTCATCTGAAAACCTGCCTTAAAATGATCACCACGGGTACCTTCTGCCAGCATCAGCAGTTTATGGGTGCTGATTGTTTTAAGGGCATCATTAGCTTGCTTCCAAAAATCAAACGGAACAAAATCAGCAGCATCACAACGGAAACCATCGATATTGGCATTGTACACCCAGTATTCCATGGCGTCGATCATGGCTTTGCGCATGTCCTGATTATCAAAGTTCAGAGCGGCAACGTCTGTCCAGTTAGTACCAGTTGGCGGGATGATGTTACCGCTTGCATCCTGCTTATACCAACTTTTGTTGCTGATCCATGCGTTATCCCATGAGGTATGATCGGCAACCCAATCCAGCATTACAGCCATGTTTTTGCTGTGCGCAGCGTCAACCAAAGCTTTCAGGTCGTCCATATTGCCAAATTCGGAGTTAACCGATTTGTAATCTTTAACTGCATAAGGCGAGCCTAAGCCACCTGCAGACTTTAGTACACCTACGGGGTAAACCGGCATTAGGTACACCACATTAGCACCCAACGCCTTGATCGAGTCCAGGCGGGCGGTAACACCTTTTAATGATGCATCATTGCTAAAAGCACGGATATTTACCTGGTAAATAATAGCGTCCTGTGTGTTGGGTACGCCGGCAAAAGGAGTGCCGTATTGGGTGTACGGCGTGTTATTTGCCAGCGTGTTGTTGCTATCTTTTTTACAATAGCTAAACAACGAAACAAGGCAAATCAACAGAGTATTGATCATCATATTACGGGTAGTTTTAAATTTCATCGTCATCATCAATTAAAACAGGGCGGCACCTGTTAGCACCGCCCTGCCATGATTAGTTTTTATGTAAAGTGTATTTGTAGTTGTTGGCATCGTGCAGGTCGAGCGTAATAGTATAGTTGCCGCTCGATGGTACGCTCAGGTTATCCAATGTTCCATTATAGCCATACACAGGGCTATCAGCATAGGTGAGCTTACCATCTTTGGTGATACCAAAATCGATATTCCAGGCATTATTAGCCCTAAACTTGAACGACCCCGACGCCGACATATCGCAAGTCAATGTCCAAACCTGTTTGGCAACATCGTAAGTCATCTGGGTATCGGTACTCCAGCCGCCCGGCGAGGCATCACCTAAAATACTCCAGGTAGTTTTGGTATACGTCCAGGTAAGGTTATTGGTATTGGCTGATAATTCGTAATAACCAGGCCCTGGCACAACAAGACCACCGGCTAAACCATCGGTTGATAGCTTGCCTTCGCTGGCGTAGCCGTAATTGATATGGTTCCAATCCCTATCACTTGTAAATTTAAAATTGAAAGTTCCGCCAGCCGGGAAGTATACATAACCCTCGTAAATTTTATTGGATTGCAAGGCCACAATTGATGTTGCCGTACCCGGCGACCAGCCCTGATAATCGCCCGGAACATACAATGCCGGAAAACCGGTAAACACCTGGTACGGACTGATAGTTATAGCAAGCCCCCTGGTATAAGTGTTCCTATCCATCGTAGCCTGTGTTCTGAAAACCAATTTACCGGCAGTGTTAGGTTCAATACCCATTGAAATAGCAAGTGTATTCAGGTCCGAGCCTTTGTATGCTTTAGAAAGTACATCATCGCCCACTACAATGTTTTTAGCGTTTGCCCAAGCGGTAGTACCAACTGTATCTGCCGGCACATCTACCTGCAACGTGTAAGTTACTGCTGCCTTAATAGGAAATTTAACTGCCGGCCACGAAAACGTGATAACCGAAGCATCATCAGTGGCGGCTGAAAGTGCCACCGTACCCGTGGAAGCTTTGATAGATGAGTCAAAACCTATAGGCTCAAGTACTGTTAGTTTGGCATCCTTTTTACAGCCCAGGGCTAAGCAGGACACCAGTATTATGCTGAAATTGATTAATTTTTTCATCATGTGATTTGGATTTAGTAGCCAGGATTTTGTTTTAAACCGGGGTTAGCATTAAGCGCGCTGGTAGGGATCGGAAACAGTTTTCTGAAATCGCCTACGGCAGGTACAAAGCCATGTGCAAGGGTAAACTTGTTAAACCTGATCATATCCTGCCTGCGATGGCCTTCCCAATTTAGCTCGAAGCCACGCTCATCATAAATATTATCCAAAGTCGGGTTGCCTGATAACGCGCTTAGGCCCGCACGTGCCCTTACCTGATCAATAAATGGTTTAGCTGCAGCGGCGTTACCTAAACGTACATTGCATTCAGCTTGCATCAACAGGATATCGGCATAGCGATAAATAGGAAAATCATTTGATTCGCCGCTGCCGTCTGCAGGTTTGGCCGGAAAAAATTTGATGTTACGGATACCTTCATTCGGGCCGGCGCCAGGATTATCCAGCGAAGAAACATTGGCAGTGTAAGTAACACCACCCGCCTGCGAGCCTACTAAAAATTGTTTTCTGCGAATATCATTGGCATCATACTTATCATAGTATTCTTTAGGTACGATAGTACCGTTCCACCCGCTGAAACCGATAAGCGCTAAACCGTTCGCACCATTCAAGCTACGTATGGTGTAAATATTGCGCGATACAATATTCTCGGTAACATAAATAGCCAGAATCGTTTCATCATCGGGCAGTTTATCGCCAAAAAGCTCGTAATATTTACTACCAACCGGATTGGTGGCATCAACATCGCCAGGGTGCAAAGAATAACCGCCCGAAGCGACCTTGTTACAAGCGGCCAAACACTCGGCCCATTTAGCGGTACCAGTATACACTTCGGCATTTAAATAAAGCTTAGCCAGTAAAGTATAGCCAGCCCATTTATTAAAACGACCATAGTAAACACCACCTTTGGTTTCGGATAATTTATCTACATTTTCGGTAAGTTCTTTCACTATAAAATCGTAAACATCTTTGCGTTTGGTTTGCGGAATTTTATCAACTGTAACACTATTGCTGGTATAAAAAGGCACATCGCCAAAATCATCTATCAGCAAATAGTAAAACCAGGCCCGCAATACTTTAGCTTCGGCAATTTTTGATTCATCAGCCTTGGCTTGGGTCAATTGATCGATAGCCAGATTGGCCGTATAAACTGATTTATAAAGCCAGTTCCAGGTATTACCAATAATAGACGCGCTTGGCAGCCATTGCCGCTGGTAAAGTTGGGCAAAATCAAGTTGCCAATCGCCTGTGTTACGGTGTGGGATCACCTGCTCATCAGACGAAAAGCAGTTCAGATCGTACCAACCATTATCAGCACCGGCATACCCAACCCCGCCCCAGTTACCCCCCACCTGCGAGTAAACGCCAGCCAAAGCAACATCCGCGCCTTTAGCCGAGCCGTAAAACTGATCGGCAGGGTATTTATCGTATACATTTTCACTAACCTTAGTACAGCTTACAGCTCCCAGGCCAATAATTAAAATGCTTGTCAATATCTTTTTCATGTGTTCTCTGTCTCCAATAATTATTTCAACACTACATTTAAACCAAAGGAAAAGGTGCGTGTACGTGGGTAAATACCATAATCGCCACCAGAGCCATTACCGCCACTTACATTTAGTTCAGGGTCGATACCGCTGTATTTGGTAATAACCAACAGGTTAGTACCGGTAAGCGATACGCGTAACGAACTGATGTATTTAATATTAGCTGTATTGAAGCGATACCCGAATGATAGGTTTTCCCAGCGCAGAAACGAACCGCTTTCCAACCAAAGATCTGAACCATATTGTGAAGTATATAAACCCATTGGAACAGCACTTTGCAGTACATTTGCTTTACCCAAATTTTCGAAATAGCTTAATTGCGAACGGATCTGGTGATAAATTTTGTTACCACCAGAGCCACGCCATACCATCGAAGCATCGAAGTTTTTATAGCTGAATGATGGGGTGAATGCATAAGTATATTTGGGAGTAGCCTGGCCTTCATAAACCCTGTCGGCACTTTGATTGCCCTGATCAATAACACCGTCTTTGTTTTGGTCCACTACGGTTTCGGCGTTGGCAGCATCTTTACCTGCATGTTTCAGGATATAGAACGTTCCGATAGGTTTCCCTTTAATGAGGAATGAGTTTGAGCCCCAGCCCACAAAATCGGTATTCAAGGGAACGCCGCCTATAGATCCACTCAGGTTAAGTACTTTATTTTTAAGCAATGAACCGTTACCGGCAAGTATCAATGAAGTGTTTTTGGTTTTGATTAGCTGGTAACTTAAGGTTAACTCCAAACCACGATTAAGCAAACTGCCTACGTTAGCAGCTATACTTGGGTACGGATAAGGAGGCTGTGGCACGGTGTAATTAAACAGCAGGTTATCTGTTGTGGCTGTGTACGCGTCGATTGATCCGTTTAAACGGTCATTAAGCGTCGTAAAATCCAAACCGATATTGGTTTGCTTGCGGGTTTCCCATTTTAAGTCAGGGTTCGCGTTCTGACTAATCACAAAATTGGTGATCTGCTGCCCGCCGAAGTAGGTAACGCCTGCATACCCCACTAACTGTAGTGAGTTTTGCGGTGCCAGGCCTTGTTGGTTACCTGTAATACCCCAGCCACCACGCAGTTTAAGGTTGCTAAACACGTGCTGATCTTTCAGGAAAGATTCTTCAGTTAATCTCCAGGCAACCGATGCCGAAGGGAAATTACCCCATTTATTATTCACCCCAAAAACAGATGAACCATCGCGTCTGTAGCTTGCAGTTAACAGGTATTTATTTTGGTAGGAGTAATTTACCCTGCCTAAATAAGATACCAGCTTCCTGTCATTTTTATATGATGACATATCCCCTGGAGTAACTTTACTTAGGTCGCCCAATTGAAGCGCATTATAAGTAGCAATATCATTGATGAAACCCTTGGCCTGAGCGAAGTTGCCGTTGTAAGTTTGTCCCTGCCACTCGTACACGGCTATCGCATCTAAATGATGTATACCAAAATCTTTTTTATAGTTCAGGCTGATATCCATCAGGCGTTCATCCTGGTGATAGTTGCTAATGTTGGCAATACCCTGGTTATCGATGGCTGATGCCACGGTAGATTCCGCAGGCAAGTAATAGCCTGTATTGCCGTCAACCTTACGCCAACTACCAAACCAGCCTGCCGTTAATCCTTTTGTAAGTTCAATATCGGCCCTTAAGCTGCCAAACAGGTTGTTATTTTTTACATTGTTAACAACCGTTTGGGCAACTGCATAGGGGTTAATATATTGGAACACGTTAGGGTCGGTATAGTAAGTACCATCGGTATTGTAAACAGGATCTGTTGGGCGGGTTACATAAATATTACTGAACAGATTTGATGTAAATGCTGCACGCCCAATACTCGGCGGACTGTAATTAGCATTATCAATACCATTATTGAGGTTCATGGTAAGCGTAAGCTTATCATCAAGCGCTTTTTGGGTAGCCTGGATCCTGCCGATGTAGTTTTTGTAATTAGACTTGATAACGATGCCATTTTGCAAAATAGCGCTGATGGAAGCCCGGTAGTTAAAGCCATTGGCACCACCACCAAACGACAGCGTATGGTTTTGTGTTACACCGTTGCGGGTAAGCAGGTTGTACCAATCGGTATTTGAACCATGATTGGCAGATGCAGGTACGCCATAAATCTGGGCCTGCTGCCACCATTGGTCGGCATTAAGGGTTGGCAACCTTTTGGAGATCACATCGAGTGATGAATTTTCGTTGTACTCTACCGTGCTGGTGCCATTCTTGTTCTTTTTGGTAGTAATGATGATAACACCCGGCGCACCGCGCGAGCCGTAGATGGCCGTGGCAGAAGCATCTTTTAAAACATCTACCGATTCAATTTCGGAAGGAGGAACTTGCTTTAACAAATCCATATTTCCCTGCACTCCATCAACTACAACCAATGGATCATTACCCCCGATAAGCGATGTTATACCACGGATACGTACACTTGGCGCAGTGCCTGGTTCGCTACCGGTTTGGGTAACGCTTACCCCCGCTGCTTTACCGGTTAGCTGCTGTAGCGGGTTGGTTATTGGGCCGGGGTTCAAATCTTTAGCACCCAGATTGGTAACCGCCCCTGTTAAATCTGTTTTACGGACAGAACCATAACCGATAACTACCACATCGGCCAGCGATTTGGAATTGGGTATCAGTTTTATCGTTAAAGGCTGATTAGCATTAATCACTCTTTCGGCTGTTACATAGCCAACAAAAGTGATGGTTACTGTTAGCGATTTCGCACCGGTTTGTTGTAAAGAAAACAAACCGTCATTGTCGGTAACGGTAGATGTGTTTGCTCCCTTAATGCGAATAGTAGCACCGGGCAGCGGACCGTTCAGTTCATCAACAACCTTACCGATAAAAGCGCTTTTTTGCGCGAAGGCTGTAATTACGAAAGTTAAAAACAGCATGGTTAAACCATACTTAAATAAGTAAACTTTGTTCATATAATTGGGTTTAATTGGTTTATAAAAAACCACCGGCAGGTTGCCGATTGCTTTTATCAAAGTAAAAGCGCATTAAAACCAAAAACAACGGATATGGATGGCTATATTAAAAATACAACAAGCTATATAGATACAACTATCTAATTTTTAGATAATTACAACAAACCCAAAGACATCAGTATATAGATTTTTATAAGATAAAATATGGATAGATATGACTGCCTTCATCCACACAGTTAACCCTGCGCCACGTCTGCCACTTCTTTAACAGCTTTGATGAGCATAATATGGTCCTCAAACTCATCGTTGGGAATAAATGATTTGTTTTTGACCTTTGTTTTGTAGGTATAAATTGTATTGACCGAATAGTTCAGGATTTTACCGATGCTTTCGTTATCGTGGATCCCTAAACGGATGAGTGCAAAAATACGAAGTTCGCTATTCAGCAATTGTCCTTCGCTAAGGCGTACGCGGTGGGCCCCGTCAAACAACGCATTAAAATCCTGTACAAAATTGGGAAAGATGTTCAGGAATACCTTATCAAAACTATGCGACAAATTTTCCCTTTCCGAACCGGGATTAAGGCGGTTCAACGCCATCAGCACTTCTTCATAACGCTTCTCTTTTACCTTTTTTTCAATTGAACGCTTGAGCCTGTCAAGCTTTTCAATATAATCGGAGTGAATATTGAAGAAATAGCCGATATACTCGTCCTTGATCATATTGGCCTCGTCAAGCTTGGCGTTAAAATGAGAAAGTTTGCGGTTGGCGCTATCGAGGTGATTGTTGGCCTTTATCAGTGATGTGTTAGCTTCGTGAAGATCATTATTCTTATTAACAATGACCTGATCGGCAATACGGAGTTTTTTTAACTGCTTGGAAACAATGAATGCAAAAATGATAACAATAACCACCAATACGGTAATAATAGAAGCATAGATCATCAGCGAGCGTTTTTGCTTTTCTATCCCGTTGATCTGCTCGCTTTCAATAATCGGCATAATGATACTGATCTGCGCTTCACGGTGTCTCGCACCATAAAAAACCGCATCGTCAATAGCTTTATTAATGTAATTATAAGCCGTTTCTATATCCGTGTTTTTGATCCTGTCGGCAAGGTTTGTCAGTGCCACCGATTCCTTGGTTGAATGGCTATTATCAATGATGGCTGACTTGATCAATAACGGCAAGCTCAGATCGTCGCGGCCAAGGGCATGGTAAACAAAACTCAGGCAGCTATAATTGATAGCGCTATCCTGGTAAGTTTGCTCAAAACGCAAAAGCTTTTGGTAAGGCACAACCGCAACCTTATAATCATGAGTACGGAGCGACTTTAATCCGAATGCCGAAAGATACTCATATGACTCGGGTTTATTTTGACTCATGATCGAATCACAATATAACAGGCCTGCTTTACTGTATTGGTCATAATAGTCGCCTATGCGATCAAAATCAGCCAGATCAAAATTGCTGCGGGCCTGCAGAAACAGGTACTCATATCGTTGTTTATCCGTCAAAAATTTGATATTCACTTTGCTGAGCGTATCCAAACCTTCTTTAAACATACCGGCCGATACCAATACAAAACCCATATTTACGCGCGAATAATTTATCTTGTTCTGATCATTAAGTTCATACGCGCAGGCATTGAGTTTTTTACAATAGACAAAAGCCGAATCATGGACAAAGGATTTATAAGCGTTAAAAAGCCGCTGATAGCAATTATACCGGCCTGTTAATGACGAGTAGTTCTGCCGAAGTAAATCTTTAAAAACTTTAATCTCCTGTTGTTTTTGCTGATCGTATCTTTTTCGGTTATTCAGTACATTATTAAGCGCCCTTTGAAGGCTATCCGGATTGTCCGATGTGATAGACCTTGCTGCTGAGGATAGCAGGCAAAACATGATTATGCATATAATAAAGTCTCGGTTGCTCAAATTTTAATAATTGATGGTCTATAGAGTCTCAAAGTTATACAATTACATTTTAGTAATTAAAATGCCACCATTACTAAATTGATTTTTTCCAGCTAAATCCCACCCGCGCCGCAAAGATGTTGTTGTTTAAATACTTTCGAACTCAACATTCAGCGGAATCGGAAAATTGTTAAGAAATCAATTTAACAACAGCGGCCCTAAACTTCATCTAATATTTTCCAATCCGGTATGATGTAAATATCTGTGGTCTTCCTATTTTGATCGATATGATTTAACGCAAAAGCCACATCATCTTTTGAAAATCTAAAAGGATAATGCCTTATCGCGATCACACCGCGATCTTCGTCATTATATTTATCACGAGCAGCATTGAACAAAACCCTTAAATCCCGCATATGATTGTGTAATCCGGAATCAGATAGGCCCTTATGCATTACGATAACTTCCTTGTTTGAATTGGTTCAATCTGGTTATTTTCCTTTCTCCACGCAAAAAGGCTTCATATTTAGGGAGCATGAGTGAATTGATATTTTCAATCGGAATAACGGAGCTTTTGAAATAATCACACAAACTATTGACAACAGTCTGCAGGTTCGCGGCCGAACCGTTTCGGTTATCTTTTTTTAGTTCAGCAATGTAGGTCTTGCTGAATTGTACAAATTCCACCGACGGGTTTCGCCTCTATTTTTCAATAATTTGACCACCTCTTCGATTGTACATAGATCAACCATCGAACCGACCTCACTTAATTCTTGCGGTATGATGCGAGATCTAACGACACTTCGGTCAATATAAAATTGTCTTTGATTGTTAGATCTTTTTTTAATTATTTTTCGGTAATGTAGTGAGGGCTACTTATATAAACTTGCTTACCCTTGTGGGTTAATCGGTATTTGACATTGAAAGTCCCATCGTTTTTTATGGTGTTTTAAAACCACATTCTCTAAT
The DNA here is from genome assembly GCF_049949235.1 of Mucilaginibacter sp. R-33. NCBI lineage: Bacteria > Pseudomonadati > Bacteroidota > Sphingobacteriia > Sphingobacteriales > Sphingobacteriaceae > Mucilaginibacter > Mucilaginibacter sp. R-33. Next base: position 681,128 of record NZ_CP188089.1, on the reverse strand, counting down.
TGTTGCCATATGACGATTCGTTGTAAAACATTTGTAAAACATTTTCGTCAAGCTGAGCAGTTTTTCATGTTTAATTGAGCAAGCCGATCAACCTGACTAAATCAAATTTTCCATGTAAAACTGCCCTATGGGCATAAAAAAAGCCCATTTACGTATGTAAATGAGCCTTATAAAAGCGGGTAAGCAATGGGGCTCGAACCCACGACCCCCAGAACCACAATCTGGTGCTCTAACCAACTGAGCTATGCCTACCGTTTTTGTTTCGGGTGTGCAAAAATAGGAATCTCCCGGCTATTTGCAAACTCTTTTTTAAAATTACATTAAACTTACCTGTTTAGTTTAGAACGATTATAATTAATAGGTAGTTTTGTAATTATGGCTGAGCAATTAATTGAACTGAATGTGACTGGCATGCATTGTAATAATTGCGCCATGTCTGTCCATAAATTCCTCGAAAAAAAGGGCTTACATAATATACTCGTTGACTTCGCAGGCGAAGAGGTTAAATTTTCAACAAGCGATGAAGCCAGCCTCCCTGAAATAAAAAAAGGAATAGAAAATTTAGGATTTAAAGTTGTTGATGACATTAATACCTATTCGGTACCGTTTTATGAACGGGTAGAGAACAAATTTATCTTCTGCGCCATCTTTACCGCGCCGCTTTTACTGCACATGATATTGCCCTGGCATTTCCTGCATCAGCCGGTAATTCAGTTGATGTTATGCCTGCCGGTTTTTATTGTTGGATGTTTACATTTCGGCAAAAGTGCCGTCAGCTCGCTTAAAGGAGGAATCCCTAATATGGATGTGCTCATTTTTGTGGGCTCGACATCGGCATTTATATACAGCCTTATCGGCACTATAAAAAAACTGGGGCCACAGTATCAGTTTTACGAAACCTGTGCCACTATTATTACGCTGGTGCTGCTGGGTAATGTATTCGAAAAACGTTCGGTAAGCCAAACTACTTCGGCAGTAAAAGACCTGATCAAATTTCAGGAAGTAAATGCCAACCGCATAATAAATGGAAGTATTGAAGTAATCAATGCCAAAGAAGTACGCCCCGGCGATACATTGCTGGTTAACCAGGGCGATAAAATACCGGTTGACGGCGAAGTCCTTTCAGGGCAGGGCGCCGTTGATGAGGCCATGCTCACCGGCGAAAGCATTCCCGTTGAAAAACAGAAATATGATAAGGCTATTGGCGGCACGATACTAACTAACGGCAATTTCCACATGCTGGCAACCCGTGTTGGGTCAAATACCATCCTCGCGCAAATTATCGACCTGATGAAGAAAGCCCAGGCGGCTAAACCGCCTGTTCAAAAACTGGGCGATAAGGTTGCGGCTGTATTTGTCCCCGCGGTAATATTGATAGCATTGACCACTTTTATGCTCACTTATTTTGTCGGCAACGCCGGTTTTCAACATGCCATGATGAACGCCATCGCGGTACTGGTAATATCCTGTCCTTGTGCTATGGGCCTGGCTACTCCCACCGCTGTAATGGTTGGACTGGGTAGGGCTGCAAAAAACGGTATATTGGTAAAAGGCGGGGATACGATTGAAGCGGTTACCAATACCAAATACGTAGTGTTTGATAAAACAGGCACTCTTACAACCGGCAAGTTTGCTGTTAATGAGATCAGGCTTGAAGTTGGCGCCGATTTAGAGCAGATAAGAGGAATAATCACCGCTATTGAAGAACGTTCTAACCACCCCATAGCCAAATCGCTTGTAAACGAGTTAAAAGGCTTGCCTCAGCAAAAGCACATTTTAAAATCGGTTAAGGAAGAAAAAGGCCTTGGGATGCGGGCTGAAGATATCCATGGCAACAATTACTTTTTGGGTACAGCCAAAGCAGGTAATGACGGGCATTTTAACCTGGCACTTTATAAAAATCAGGTCCTGATGGCGCAAATTGCTGTTGACGACCAGATAAAGCCTGAAGCGGCGGCGCTTATAACCCAACTTAAACAAATGGGTATTGTCCCCGTACTGCTAAGCGGCGATAAAAAAGACCGTTGCCTTAATGTAGCTAATCAATTGGGCATAACCGAAGTGCATGCAGAAAGTCTTCCTGAAGAGAAACTCAAAACAATTGATATCTACAAACAAAAAGGCAAAACAATTATGATAGGCGATGGTATTAACGATGCTCCCGCCCTAACCCATGCCGATGTCGGTGTATCCATGAACGACGCCAGCCAGGTGGCTATTCAGTCCGCCAGTGTAGTGTTATTAAATACAGACTTGCATTCGGTGATCAAATTTTTACAGATCAGCAGGCATACGCTGCTTACCATAAAACAAAACCTTTTCTGGGCCTTCGCTTATAACATTATTGCTATCCCTGTTGCAGCAATGGGCTTCCTTAACCCGATGGTTGGCGCACTGACCATGGCATTTTCGGATGTAGTGGTGATAGGTAATTCATTGAGACTGAAGATAAAAAAAGTTGATAGATAATAGATCATTGTTCATGGCTGCTTTTTAGCCTTATTAGTTTTAACGGATAGGTTAAAGTTTGCTATTTTTGAAGCTCACTATGGTTTGTGGCTATGATCTATGAACTATTAACTAATTTACATGATCGAGATTTTTACAGACGGGGCTTCAAGCGGCAATCCGGGACCAGGTGGATATGGTGTGATCTTGCGTTCAGGCCAGCATTATAAAGAGCTATCTGAAGGGTTTCGCAAAACTACCAACAACCGCATGGAGTTACTGGCAGTTATAAAAGGACTTGAAGCACTCAAAGCACCCAACCAGGATGTAATGATCTTTTCCGACTCCAAATATGTGATTGATGCCATTGAAAAGCGCTGGGTTAACGGCTGGGTTGCCAAAGGCTTCGCAGGCAAAAAAAACAAAGACCTGTGGATGCGCTATTTAGAGCTCAGTAAACTGCACAAAATTAAATTTACCTGGGTACGCGGCCATAACGGTCACCCTGAAAATGAACGCTGCGATCAACTGGCTGTAGCGGCAGGTAAGCGTCCTCCCCTGCTTATTGATTCGGTTTTTGAGGCGGAGAATGCCAGGGCGGGGATGGTGTAAATAATCACCTATTCACAATTTACCATTTCGACGAACCTGACATGGAAAGTGCGTGAGCGGTGAGGAGATATCTTATACCTCATGCTTTAAGCCATGCATCGTTGCTTTACAAGGCGTAGAAGATTTCTCTTTCGCCCCAATGCTCAAATCCATTCGGCTCATTCAAAATGACAAAGCTTTTTATTTCCTACCCTGCCAGCTCAATCACCTGTAAGTCCTGGATCTTATCGCCATCAATGTTAAACCTTAACAGGGTACGTACCTTGTGCCAGCCCTGCTTCCCGGCTGCGCCAGGGTTCATGTGCAGGCAGTTGATCTTTTTATCAAACATCACTTTTAAAATATGCGAGTGCCCGGTGATAAAAAGCTTTGGCGGATTACTATAAATCTCGGCTTTGATATTTTGGCTGTACCTACCGGGATAGCCACCGATGTGGGTCATCCACACATCTACCTCTTCGCACTTAAAGCGTAAATGTTCGGGGTAAACAATTCGTACATCTTTATCGTCAATATTGCCATATACGCCTTTTAACGGCTTGAAAGCGGCAAGCTTGTCGGCCAGTTCAATGGTGCCGAAATCTCCGGCATGCCAGATCTCGTCGCAATTCTCAAAATGTTTAAAAACGGCATCATCAAGGTAGCTGTGAGTATCGGAAATAAGGCCTATGCGGGTCATGGGGTAAAGATACGTAGTAAGAGGTAAGAATTAAGATGCAAGAATCAAGATAGGGGTTAAAATATCGTCAGGAAACCCTTTAGCACTTCACGGTATGTTTCTGTGTATACTTTTGGCTCGTTGTAGATCACAAATTTATCGGTTTGCGTCTGCGTGTTGTTTTTTCCAAAAGCAAGAATTTCCCGGTGTGCGGCATCATTCTTAAAGGAGTGAATGCTGATTGCTTTTTGCAGATGGAGTCCGCTTTGTAAGGCGAGGTTTTTCACCAGTGCTGAAGTATCTAGAGGCAGTATCAGCCAGCAAATACCCTGCTCGGTAAGTTGCGGGGCAACTACCGATATTAGTTTTTCGAAGAAACCATCAGCAGCATGTTTGGCTAAATTTGTTTTAACTCCCGGTGATTGCAGGGAGTTAATATAAAACGGCGGATTTGATACAATGAGGTCATATCTCTTTCCAGGATAATCTTCAAAAAACTGTTCAAATCCATTTGCATAAAGTGTTAATCTGTTTTTAAATGGCGAATTGCTAAAATTGTTTTTCGCTGTTATAGCCGCCTGCTCATCAATTTCAACTGCGTCTATTTTGGCATTCGTGAAACGCTGCGCCAGCATCAGGGCGATTACGCCGGTCCCGGTGCCAATATCAAGTATGCTTAGCGGATTTCCTTCGCCGGCTATAGCACCCAACAATACGCCATCGGTATTGATCTTCATGGCACAGCCGGTTTGGTCAACGCTGAATTGTTTGAAACGGAACATGAGGGCGAAGTTATCCATTGGTTGGGAATAAACTACATTTCTGCTAAATAACTTACATCGTCGCCCTCTTGGCCGGGCGAGGGCCAGTTACTTTACCTTAGATGCAAAGTAACCAAACATCAAGGCAAAAAAATGCTTCAACCCGCAGGCCATACTCCCTGGCTCGCTTTTTTGCCGGGCCTTTACCCGCTTTCGTTTTGGGATTTATAACATTATTTTATTTGCCCAAAGATCCATCCTTTCATGAAGTCGTAATTTCTTTTCTTGTTTCTTGGCTCTCACTGTCCTGAATCTCTTCCCCTCCTCGTCAGCAGGTAAGCTTCGGGCGAAAGCGGGCAGAACAATGGTGGCCTGTGCGGTTGCAGGGGCATAGCAAGTTTTTGCAGAAGCATTGGGCACATGCGAAGCGGGGCAAAATAATTGCAGCCCGTGGTTATGCCCGGTTTGCAGGGCAAAGGCCAAACAAAGGCATGTGCACTGGCCGGTGCGGCAAAGAAGCCTATCTGCTGACTTGACTTTTTGGTTACTTTTGTGTCAAGACAAAAGTAACAGCCATCCCGCGGCAATTGAGCGGGCCAATGATTGTTAATACCAACAAAAGCTATTTAAAAACGAAGCAGACTTGTCCTGTGGGATGCCGAAATAAATTCGGCACGACTACCTAAATTAGATCTCATACAACTCCAGCGGCAAGCCATCCGGATCTGCAAAAAAGGTAAAACGTCTATCGGTAAACTCATCTACACGAATAGGTTCAATATCAACTCCAAAAGAAGAGATATGCGCTACCGCCTCATCCAGATCATCAACCTCAAAAGCTAAATGCCGCAGACCTGCCGCTTCGGGGCGCGACGGGCGCGCGGAAGGATCAGGAAAAGAAAAAAGCTCGATCTGGTAGAGGTCGCCGACTTCCAGATCGAGTTTGTATGATTGTCGTTGTTCGCGGTAAACTTCGCGGACTATTTTTAAGCCGAGTACCTCTGTATAAAACCGCTTGGATTTTGCGTAATCCGAACAGATGATAGCTATATGATGTACCCGGTTAAGTTTTAACATTATTCGCCTAAAATACCGTGAAGGATGTTAGCGTGAACCATTTTCAGGTCGGTAACATGACCAAAGGCTTCTTCGTCAACAGTTAAGCCACCATTGGTTACAGTACCCAGCAGGGTAAACTCAACCTCGCTGGTAGCCATTACCTCAACAAAACGTTCCTCCTCCTCGGGTGCAACGCTCACTACTACCCGGCCTTGTGCTTCACCAAACAGGAAGGCATCTTTACGGATACTGTCATCAGTAGCTATATCAAAACCAAGTCCGTTAGGCATGGCCGACTCTAACAGCGCAATATATAAACCACCATCAGCAACGTCATGGGCCGATTCAACCACTTTGTGTTTAATCAGTTCCTTAACAGTTTGCTGCATATCGTACTCTTTATCGATATCGAAATGCGGCGCAGGTGCTTTAGTTATTTTATGCCATGAAGCAAGGTATTGTGATGACGCGATATCATTAACCGATTCACCGATCAGATAGATCAAATCGCCAGGCTGTTTAAAGTCGGCAGTCATGATGTTTTCAACGTTGTCCATCACACCCAGCATACCAATAGTTGGCGTTGGGAACACCGAACCACCATCGGCCGACTGATTATAGAAACTCACGTTACCACCGGTAACAGGGGTTTCAAACTTGCGGCAGGCATCGCCCATACCTTTAATAGCGCTCACAAACTGCCAGTAAACTTCAGGAATGTAAGGGTTACCAAAGTTTAAGCAGTTGGTAATAGCCACAGGCTCGCCGCCGGCGCAGGTAATGTTACGTGCAGCTTCGGCAACGGCAATGGCAGTACCTTTGTATGGGTCGGCGTATACGTAGCGCGAGTTACAGTCGGTAGTTAATACGATAGCTTTGTCGGTATCTTTAACGGCAACAACGGCAGCATCGCATGAACGGTTGGCGGTCATAGTTTGTACACCTACCATGCTATCGTACTGGTCGGTTACCCAACGTTTTGAAGCAATATTAGGATGACCAACCAAATGCTCTGCAACCTCAACCAGGTTTGCAGGCTCGGCAACGTCGTCTATATTGAATTTCTGGTTTTCGGCAAAGTATGCAGGCTCGCGGTATTCGCGCTGGTAAACCGGGGCACCGCCGCCTAATACAAGGTCATCGGCAGGCACATCGGCAACTTTTTCGCCGTGCATAAAGTACTCCAAACGTTTGGTATCAGTAACTTCACCAATAATGGCGCAGTTAAGGTCCCATTTGTCAAAAATGTCTTCAACTTCTTTTTCGCGGCCTTTGTGAACCACGATCAGCATGCGTTCCTGTGATTCAGAAAGCAGGATTTCGTAAGGTTTCATATGATCCTGGCGGGTTGGCACTTTGTCCAGGTCTATCCGCATACCGTGCTCGCCTTTGGCACTCATTTCTGAGTTTGAGCAGATGATACCGGCAGCGCCCATATCCTGCATACCAACAACGGCACCGGTTTTAATTACCTCAAGGGTAGCTTCCAGTAACAGTTTCTCCTGGAAAGGGTCGCCTACCTGTACGGCAGGAAGGTCGTTCACCGAATCTTCGGTAATATCTTTAGAAGCAAAGGCGGCACCGTGGATCCCGTCTTTACCTGTAGCCGAACCAACTATATAAACCGGGTTGCCCACACCGTATGATGTAGCAGAAACGGTTTCGCCAGCCTTCACAATACCGGCCGACATCGCGTTAACCAGCGGGTTAACATTATAGCAATCGTCAAAAAACAATTCGCCGCCAACGGTTGGGATCCCGAAAGCATTACCATAGTGGCTTATACCTTTAACTACACCTTTAACCAGCCATTTGGTTTTGTCGAGGCTCAGGTCGCCAAAACGCAGGGAGTTAAGCTGTGCGATTGGCCTTGCGCCCATGGTAAAAATATCGCGGTTAATACCGCCCACACCTGTTGCAGCACCCTGGTATGGTTCAAGGGCCGAAGGGTGATTGTGCGATTCGATTTTGAAGGCGCAGCCAATGCCGTCGCCAAGGTCAACCAGACCGGCATTTTCTTCACCTGCTTTAGCCAACATCCGCGGACTATCCTTTGGTAAAGTTTTAAGCCATGTAATTGAATTTTTGTAAGAGCAGTGCTCGCTCCACATAACCGAGAAAATAGAAAGCTCGGTAAAGTTGGGCACACGCCCTAATATTTCATTTATACGTGCAAATTCTTCGGGTAAAAGGCCCAGATCTTTAGCGGTTTCAACGGTGGTTAATTCCTGGTGCTCCAATGTAATATTGTTTTATTTGAAAGGATGCGCAAAAGTATGAATTTTTGAGGGAAAGGCGAAAGGGAGTTTAGGTTTAGGTGAAAGGTAAAAGCTGAAAGGCGAAAGGTATGGGCAGATGATTGCGTAAGTTGAGGCATTCAATTGTAACAAAGTGGCTGTCCCAATTTTTTGATTCCCGAAAAAAAAATAAAAAAATCTCCGGTGTCTTTTTTAAAAAATGAGCATTTTCCAAATTTTGAGTGTGAAAACGCGGGACACCTTTTTATTGAAACACGTTGAAAATCAAAGAACTACCATTTTACCCGAAACATCATTAAATACCTCATAATCAGCCAATAAAACTATAAAGAGTAAAAAAACGGGATCAAGCCATCAATTTTTCATCCTCCATTTATTTCACTCATTTTTTATGGTTTTTTGGAGATTTTCTGCAATCAGCGCTTTAGTTGCAAAAGGTACTGACAGAATTGCGACACCATTATTATAGCTTAAATTCATTAAGACAAGGCATTAAATTTCTTTTGCTGGCGCGATTATGCGCGATTATGCAGCAGGGAACGGTGGTCGGCTGGTCGTGTTTTTTCTAATGAGGCTCATCTTATAACTTACCTTGTATAAAAGTCACGAGTACGCCACGCTTTTGCCAGAGCTGCATACTCGCGCCAGTTGGGTATTACCAATTACGCTTAAATCATATTGAAAATGCGGTTAACATTTTTCCGAAAACGTTAAGAAACATCCCACATCATTTAATGCATACGACAGCCTTGGTGAAGCGTATATGCATTTAGGGGATAAACCTAACGCGATCCGCTATTACAAAAAGTCGTTGGAGTTAAATCCGCAGAATAGTAATGGTAGGCAGATGCTGGAAAAGTTGGAAAATCAGAATCAATAGGTGCTCTTAATAAGACATACGCGACGCGCATGCGCCAGCAAAGGATAATAATGGTACCGCTCAATTTAACAATTACAGGATTAGCATTACAAAGAAATAACTAACACACACGGCACACATGTGCAACAGAGGAAAATCAATTGATGCTATAGTGTGGAGAACTTAAATATTTATCTCTTATTATATATGCTCATGCTTTACTATCTTTAATAAATAATTAGCATTTCGTGAGTTTAGTTGATAAAATTTTAGACCTCTTCGACCCCATGGGGGGGGGGTCATAAAATATTGTGGTATTGCAGGATTGGCAGTCGGTGTATTTTTACTCATACTCAAATTATTAATTAAAAAAGCTGAGTTTTCACGGTTAACACAAGGCGCGACCTATAAAGTTTTCAGGCTTATAACTTTGTCTTGTTTTGGCTTGGCTATCATTGGAATAGTTTGTTACACATTTACTCAAAATAATCAACACAACTCATTCAAAGAAAATCGCGACACAGTAAGCTATGAACAGTTGAAACTTGAAAAACAAGGCGTATTAGTTCAGGATAGTACTAAACAAAAAAAATGAAATACGCCCTAATATTATTTTTTAATGTATTCAGCTTAACCGCTTTTTCTCAAAGCAATAAACTTTCTTTGTTTAAAGAAAAGAAGATTAAAATAGTAAATACCTATTTGGACGACGAGCCGAATAAATTACCGTTGTTGACAATTACCATTTTAAATAGCACCAAACAAAATATTATCTTTAATCGAATTCTTGTAAACATTATTCAGTTTAAGAAGCATCCAACATCCAGCTCCAATAATGGAGATTTAATTTCAAGAGCTCTTTCGCCAATTGCAGCTCTCGACCTAAATTTACAACAAAAAGAAGATTCATATTTATATTCGCTTAAAACCCCTATAGAAATCGTGTTAAAAGATGCAGCAACAATTCAAGTTCGGTTGCGATCCGATCTTGGAAAAAAACATCTTATTCCATCTCAAATAGGTTATTTTAAATTTACTCTTACCTTTATCACTTACGATAATAAGGGGATAATAACGAACCCTTTTTTACTTGGAGACTCTATATGAGGCGATTTGGAATATTACTGCTGCTAATAATTTCACAACAAGCATTTACTCAAACTCGTAAAATTGATTCTCTTAGCGTCATTAGTTTGAAAATAGAGACTTACAATAATAATTCGCAATTAAGCACGGCAACGGGATTTGTAATAGAGAAAAACAATAAATATTACTTAATAACGAACTTACATGTATTGACCGGAGTTGACTATTATTCCCATGCAATACAAGATTCTTTACAGCGTATACCTAATTGGATAGCAATATGGCATAACGCAGCCAATTTAGGATATTGGCAAAAAATAGGTGAGCCTTTATATAACAATGACAATACCAAGCGCTGGATTGAATGCGGTCATACACCTGATAAACCATTTGATATTGTGGCTCTTCCGTTATCCAATCTTCCTAATACAATAAGTCTTTACCCATTAGATATAATACATCATTTTAATTCTGATATGAGGGTATTGCCCGGCTTTCCTGCATCTATAATAGGGTTTCCTTATGGACTATCGGCCGCGGGTAGATTGGCTATTTGGAAAACAGGTCATATCGCTTCCGATTTAGATGTAGATTCAGATGGGTTGCCTATCTTTATGATCGACGCAACCACTCGCCCAGGAATGTCAGGATCTGTAGTCGTGGTTAGGCAGTCGAATTATGTAGATACTAATGGCACGACCATGGTGGGATCAATCGGCACTTTATTTACGGGAATATACTCCGCTCAAAGCAACCAAGAAGAAATAGGATATGTATGGAAGCCCTCAGCACTGAAATTACTGATAGAAAAGTTGCCATAAACCGTTCTCCTCTCCTGCTACCGCAAGCGTCCTCGCTTGTGGCCCGCGTTAGATCATACGATCAAGGCTGACACATGCGCAAAAGACCTCAAGGTATATATTAAAATGAATAAAATAGAAGGTTTCATCCATCATTTAGAATGTCCATCGGTAAATGGAATTATTTTTTCTGATAGAACAATCCAGCTTTTTGAAGTGGAGATATCTTGGGAAAGGCCTACCGAATTTAAACTGCAAACATCATCAACCACTTCAATCGATGATCTTGAAAAAACGGGAGAATTATACTGGAGCAGTTGTGCAATATTAGATGAATTCATTGATGAAACAGGTTCAATAAAAGCTTTCTGCGGCGAAGCAAGTCATGGCAGTGACGGGTTTATTGGTATCATGGACTTAAATAAAGAAAAAGTAATTTGGATCGCTTTTTTTAATAGCTCAAATCCATTTAATAAGGTAACAATAGAGGACGAGCAAGTAACTGCAGTGAGCACCATCAAAAATGTCTGGAAATTCAATATAAATAAACCTACCATAATTGAAGTAATTTAATTTCCTTAGTCTTTCAATCTTAACCAATCATTGCCATTCCCCCAATAACTCCTAATTTTATTAAACCAATTACCAAATCGAATATAACTACGACAGCCGCCAGGCATAGACGCACGGCAAACTCGTTGGCAAAAGTGTTTAAAAGTTAACCCATGTCAATATTCATAAAAATCGTATCGACAGTGTTGTTTATCATAAGCACCGGGAACTCGTTTGCTCAAACCGCCAGCCAATCTCCATCAAACCTAAATTCAAAGCAGGTTATCATCTACCGGTACAATCCGCACCACAAAAAAGACCATAAGGTTAAGGCTATAACACTTCTGGCAGCTAAGTGTTATTACTTTAAAAAAGTACCTCATGCGCAAATAGGCAAACCTTTATCAGTCGAAAACGGTAAATACATAGCTGATGCCGCCATGAACAACTTCATGAGCAAGCTGACCGCAAAAAATTTCGAAAACATCAACAAGCAGGAGTGTAATTGCGGCGGTATCAGTGAGGAAACCTACGTTGTAGAGATAAGCCCCGACGGGCAACCCGGCAGCAGAAGGATTTTTTATGTTCCCGTAGTTAGTAACTGCCCGGCCAATTCGCCATGCGCGGTTATTGGCACTATTACCGATTTCTTTGCAAAACTGAAGCAAAAATAAGTCATCCCCCACCGGTCTCCCAACCGGCGAGGGGATGCAGCCACTTAACTATTAACTATTACTATTTAAGAAACAGATCTCCTGTAGCCCAGGTTGGATTTTTGGCGAACGCCTTCCAGAAGATCTGATCAAGGGCAAAATCGAAATTAGCTTTGAAACTGCGTGTGTTGGTCAGGATCACAAAATTAAACCCGTTACCCAAACGGGCTTGTTCTGTAGCCGTACCCGGCAAGCTTCCCTGGTGAAAATAGCTATCGCCTGCAATGGCCCAGCCGCATCCATAACCTGCATTGGCCGTTGAGCCGGTATACATGGTGGTTAGCGAAGCCGACGTAAGGATATCTGGCCGTACCGGAAACTTATCAATATAAACCAGGAGCCTGGCCAGGTCGGCAGCGGTAGCAACCCAGCCCCCGTGCGCATCCATCCGCGTAATATTATAAGCATAAGGATCCTCTCCGGATTGACCGTAATAGGTAACTTCTTTGGCCTGTTTATCGGCCAGTGTGTTGCCGCCAATGGTCATATCCGTAATTCCGATTGGAGTTAAAACCAATATTTTTACAGCTTCAGCATAGGTTTGGCCGGTAATTTTTTCTATTACACGCCCCAATATGCAATATCCAAAGTTAGAGTAGTCGTAATTGGTACCCGGTACATGATCGAGCGGGCGGTTATCTAAAGTCCAGGTAATGAGCTGGGCCGTCGTCATTGTCGGGTTACTGAACATCGGGTCATCTGTTTCATTCCCCCAGCCGCCTGAGGTGTGGTGCAGCAATTCATCAACCGTAATATCAGTGATGTGTAAGCCATAGGCTTTAGTACCATAGGTTTTACCTAAAATAGCGCCATCGCCAAATACTTTGTCCGATAGTTTTATTTTGCCCTGTTCAAGCAGTTTCATGATGGCAACCGCCGTGAATTGTTTTGAACAGCTGGCCAACCGGTAACGGTCGCTAATAACAGCTTTGGTACCTTTAGATTTATCGCTTACGCCGTAAGCTTTCAGGTAAACCAGCTTTTCGCCTTTGGTAATCGCTACAGATACCGCCGGTACATCATAAGTAGTCATAAAGGTATTTACCTCATCATCTAAAGCGGCAACAGCAACCTTGCTGGGGGTTAGGGTATCAACAATGGTACCCGTTCCTCCACCTGTACCTGTACCGGTGCCTGTACCCGTTCCTTTACCGGTTGTATCTGCACCGTTGTTTGTTTTAGTTACAGAAGGCGCATCCTTTTTGCAGGCGGCAAAAAGCAGCAGACCCGCAATTGCAATTAATTTACTGATTTTCAAAGCATTAAACGATAGGCTATAAAGCCCGGATGGATAAGTGTTTTTCATAGGGTATTTAATTGATATTAGGTTTAGTGTAAATTGCAGGCTTTGTTGTCGGGGTTATAACGCAGATACAATTACCTTACAAAAAAACATTATCAGTAAAAAAAACACTTACGCGTATGTTGCAAATACTTTCGAGTTTGTTGCATTTTTGTTGCAGCACCATGCGCGCATAAATAAATCATTTCACCTTTAAAAGATTGATGAAATGAAACGAACGGTTATCCTGTTATTATTTTTCTGCAACGCTTTAATAGTCCAGGCCCAAAGGGTACTGGAACCATCAGCAGCAAAGCACCCGGAATGGTCCCGCTCCTTTCCGCCTTTTCAAATCGCGGGCAATCTTTATTATGTGGGCACCACCGATCTGGCTTGTTATCTCATCACCACTTCCGGAGGCAATATCCTGATCAATACCGGGCTTGCGTCTTCCGAACAGCAAATCACAGCAAATATCAAGACCCTGGGCTTCAAGGTTTCAGACACAAAAATTCTTTTAACAACGCAGGCTCACTTTGATCACATGGGCGCGATGGCGGCAATAAAGAAGATCACAAAAGCCAAAATGATGGTAGATGAAGGCGACGCGGCGGTAGCAGCCGACGGGGGGCTTTCTGATTATGATCTTAAAGGGGATGTGCGCACATTCAGGCCTGTAAAAGCAGACCGTATTTTACACAACGGCGATAGTATTAAGCTGGGTAACATGAAACTAACTGTACTTCACCATCCGGGCCATACCAAAGGGTCCTGCAGCTATTTATTTGATGTAAAAGATAATAAACGAAACTACAGGGTTTTGATCGCCAACATGCCCACTATCGTTACCGATAAAAAGTTTTCAGATATCTCTTCCTATCCCGGCATCGCCAATGACTATGCGTATACCTTAAAAGCAATGAAGGGGTTGAAATTTGATCTCTGGGTTGCATCCCATGGCATCCAATTTGATCTCCTCAGCAAGCACAAGCCAGGCAGCCCTTATAATCCGATGGCTTTTGCTGATAAGATGAATTATTACGATGAGATAGATGAACTGCAGGCTGAGTATGATAAGAAAATAGCGGTAAAATAATTTGGGGGGATCGTTTACTGGTCGAAATTTAGCAACGGCGTAACTTCGTCCTAAAATGGGTTAAGCTTTCAGCTTAACCCAAATCCATAAAAAAAATATCAACTTAAACCGCAAGCAGGACGCTTACATTGTTTTAGGTCCGGGTTATGCTACCGCTAAACTTGAACCAGTATCAGATATTTAAACCTTCTACCTCCCCAATACCTTCTCCGCCAACTTAGTCCCCTCAACCCTGGCGCGGATCTTGGCAAAAGCGATTTCCCTCGCAGTTGAAATATCATCACCAAATGGCGAAAAACCGCAATCGTCGGTAGTCCCCAGTTGTTGAACAGGAATCACCTGCGCAGCTTCCAGGACCAGCTCACTTACTTCTTCGGCAGTTTCTATTTTGGGATTAATCACATCGGTAACACCAAGAAATACCCGCTGGTCTGCTCCAAGGTTTTCTTTAATAGCATTAAGCACCGTTTTCTTATCCTTTTCTGCAGCATATTCCAGGTAAAAATTACCGGCGTGGAGTTTAAACAGCAGCGGGAGCAGTTCCGTATAAGAAATATCGGCGCTATGGGTTGAGTCATGGTCACCGCCGGGGCAGGTGTGTACGCCTATCTTCTTCTGTTCTTCGGCAGTGAAGCGGTCGAGTACCTGGTTATTGAGGTCGATAAAAGCCGATAGCAGTTGTTTGCTGGGATCTAACTTAATGGCCAGGCGGGCTTCGGTAAAATCAATTTGTACATTATAAGCGCCACTTTCAAGGCATGAGCGGATATCATACACCGCATCGTTCACCAAATCGGTAAGGAACTGATCGCGCGAATAACCGTCGATGCCCTCCTGCGGATAAAGCAGGCTCATGGCCGAGCAGGAAATAACAGCCTGCTTCACCGGCAAAGTAGCATACTTTTTGGCTTGGTTTAGGTATGAATTTGCAAAAGTAGTGTAATGAAATGGGCCGGCGGTTAGTTTGGGTAACTGGCGGGTATGCCCGTCAGCAAAGGGGATCACCACGCCATCAGCGGCAAAGTTTTTAAAACCCTGCATTGGGTAAGTAACAAAGCTTGGTTTTGATTGCTCGCCATCACTAATCACAGGCGAACCTGTTGCTTCCAGTTCCTGAATAGTTTCGCGCGTAGCCCGATCGAACAGGTTGTTTAATTCGTCGGCTTTAATTTGTCCGCCTGCAAAGGCGGTCATGGCTTGTTGCAAGTAAACCGGGCGCGGAATGCTCCCGATGGGTTCGGTAAGTATTTTCATATATAGGTTAAGATTGATTCATAAAGTTAACAAATGAAACCTATGGTAAAGTATTATGGGTAAATAAATTACAATGATTCAATGCACGCTATATCAATATCCGCCCCCTCTCGTCCCTCCCAACCTACATCTCGTCAATTATCCCAACACAATCATCAATTCATCAAACCCATACCGTTAGCATTAGCTATTTTGTTATTAAAAACCAATAACCGGTATGAAAATATCACGCTACCTTATTTTCATCGCTTTAATATTTTGCGGCTGCTCAACAGCCCCCCAAAGTGATAACCTTGCCGCCGACAAACTTGCTCTTGAAAAAACCAAGGCCGCTTTTACCGCGGCTTTTGCTCACAGTGATGTAAAGGCTATAGTAGCGTTGCACCATCCTGATATTGTTAAATATTTTGGCGGCAGCAATGTGGTTACCGGCCGCACGCAGCTGGCCCTGCAGTTAACGGCCATGTTCCGTACATCCAGGATGGAATTAATCCAGAACCAGGTTGAAAGTACCGCCTTTAATGGCAACACCATTATCGAAACCTGCATATTCGCGTTTAGGGCAACCCCGGTAAATGGCGGCAAGCCGTCTGTAGGCCGGGGGCGGTCAATGACTGTTTTTGTAAGGTATAAAAACAGCCCCTACGGTTGGGTTTCTATAAGGGAAATGGCACAGGCGGCTCCTGAAGTTGCAAAATAATTCTGTTCAGGCTCATCTGTCAGTAAAATAACGCCGCTTTTTACATTCGCGTAAAAACCGCACACCTAAAACGTGATTTAACGCATTGTTTTTCAATAATTTATATATAATTTCATTCATCTAACAACAATAAAATCATACCAACCAGCAATTAGAATTTACACAAGCACAATTGGCGAAATAAATGAAACCGCGCGATCATAGTTTTTGGCCGTTTACGCCAAAGGTGAGTATCATTACCGCCGTTGTTGTTTTATTGGTGCTCCTGCTGCTCACGGGGGTGCTCCGTGTTTATACAGGCTGGCCTGCCGACTCGGCCAATAACACCGTTTTGATCGGTATTTTTATCCTTAGCCTGCTCCCTATCGTCCTCGCAATCCTCAATGTAGTTATTGAGCGCGGGGGTAGCATAGGCTATGGCGACCTCAAGATCGACTTTTCAAAAATCCAGCAACTGTCAAATTCGGGTTTTACCGTACCCGCCAATATTGGGGTACGGGGACAGTATGTTGCAGATAGCGGCACCTCCAATATCCTCGAAACACTGCGCGCGGCCACCTCTTCGGGCGTCGCGGTGATCGACCTTGAAGATGGCCATGCCTGGTGGGAAACCCGGTTATTAGTTTTGCTGGCCGGCGCCGACCGCCTAAAAAAGCCCGATAAAATTGTTTTTGTAGCAACTGTCGAAGCAAGAGAGCAAACTTATTTAGGCTGGGCCCGTCCCGGCGACCTGCTGGAACAGCTGCTAAAAGAAGACCCGCGATACTTAAGAACCTTTTATGCCGCCCGTGCGGCTGCCGCGCAATGGGCATTATTAGGTCCATTAGCCGTCTTGCCGCCTGCCAGTTATTATCCTCCGCCGCCGCCACCGCCCTGGATGCAGGGTATACTTGCCCTAAGCCACGCCTGGATGGCATTTTCAAACACCACCGGTTTACCTAACGAATTATTAGCCGAGCAACTTTTACAGAACGAACTTGGCCAAACTATTGAAAGCACGGGCGGCGCAAAGCATATCAGCACCGTACACCTTGATAATTTATTTAAGCCGGTACTGATAAAAAAACAGATAGACAAAAACTGGGATAATGAGCAACAAACAAACGCCCTGTTCGCCAATGAAGATCCCTTTATTGTAATAACGGAAAGTGGAAAATACTCGGCGATAGTTTCGGCACAGTCTTTATATAATGAGGTATTAAGAGGCTTTTTAAAAACAGCCTGATGAAGATCTTATAAAAAAAGGCACCATTACTTCATTACTTAAATAACGCGACAGTAAATTACTGATCATTAAATGCGTTCTCCTGGTCAATATTATATGTATGGGCGTTGCCTGCGGCCGTGCTATACGCTCATACTGCACAGGCATTAGCCACAAGGCCGGTATCCGCTCCTATCACTAACGCGGCTCCCGCGCACCATCACTAAAACCTATTTTATACATCACCGCAACTTTTTCCGGGTTCCCCAGGGTGGCTACCCGCAATGACGAATTTTGTTTTTTATGTAGAGACGCATCACATGCGTCTCCCACATGCAAATTCCTGAACTTAATGACCTACAAACCGGCTTGTCCTATGGGAGACGCAATTATGCGTCTCTACCAAAAATGTTTTATCTGTTCTTAAACAACTTCCGGGAGGCATGATGGATAAAAAAAAGCCCCGCGTAAGCGGGGCCGAAACAGTTAGCTACTATATAACACACATTTAATTAAAAACACACAGCAAATTATTACCTATTCTTCTGTCGCTAACTGAAAGCTTATCGGGATACTGTACCTAACCCGTACATTCTGGCCGTTTTGCACGCCCGGCTTCCAGGCTTTGGCTAATTTAAGTACACGTAAAGCTTCCTCATCAAAACCATAGCCTGCTGGACGGTCCACCTTTATATTTGATAAAGTGCCATCTTTTTCAATAATGAAACTCAGAAGAACTTTGCCTGAAACACCCGCATCTTGTGCGGCTCCCGGAAAGCGTAGGTTTTTTTGCAAAAACTTAGCCCAGGCTGCAGCCCCGCCAACAGGTTCGGGCATAACCTCAAGCCCACCGAAATCAGTAACAACCTCCTCTCCTTTTCCGGCGCCACCGCCACCTCCCCCTTGCTGAGGCTGCTCAATAACAGTGTTTCCCCCAGGAGTTCCTTTTACATCAGCCGGCCCAATAGCTGCATCTTTCAAATCGGTAATAGTTGGCGGGTCTGTTGGCGGATCAGTTGGAACTATATGCGGCGTGGTGAATCCTTTTGCTTCAACCGGGGCAGCCGGCTTTTGATGCTCCATTGGAGCAGGAGCATCCGGTTGCTTGGGTTTAGCCTCAACAGGTGGTTTGGGGATGGAAGGATCAAGTTTTACTTCTATTATCCGCCTATTATCAATTGGCTTCGGCTTTGCCTTAAAAATAATGGTTGCAGCCGATAAAAGGGCTACTGCCGCAAAGGCGATCCCCATGGATTTTGTCATGGTACGCCCATAGCTTTGTCTTAATTCATAAGCGCCGTAATTTTTGTTGCGATGGTCAAATACAAGGTCGAGCCACTCGGCATTGTACAAATCAAATTTGGTGATAAGCATAGTTTCAGAATTAAATTTCAATTATAACGGATATACTTATATTATATTTTGTATAAAACTAAATTTATCGAAAAAAATTTCGTCTAATTTTTCATCAAATTTTCATTTTCTCACAAAAACCATCAAATCATAATATTCTGTTCAAAAATCAATAACCAAACCAATTTTTTTTATCAATTAAACAAAAACAGCACAAAAACATTCATTTAAACACAATTTTTATATATAAATCATTAAAAACTTAAAATATTTTAAAAAAAAGTGCAGTTATTTTATTTTTTTATTACTTTTAGATATGGTTAACAGGCTTTATAAACTTATCGCCTTATTTTTTTTACTCTTTAGCGGATTCACTGCGTCCGCTAAGGGTGAATTATACCATTATTACCACAAAACCACAAAAAAAACCACGGTATCCGCGACAATACCGCATCACCGCCCGTTAAATTTTGAATTCACACTCAATAATGCGCTCACGCCCGCTATTAATATACACCAACATAGGGGTGCACATTCTTTACAGGCCTTTGTAGCAACGCTCGGCGGCTACGCCATTAAATTTAAATACCTTGATTTCATTTGCGGACTGGATACGAGTAAACTCTCCCGGTTCCGTAAACTCATCCTTTTTCCGTTTCACGATTTTTGGTAGGCAAAAAACAATAAACCAACCCTCATGCTCTGATTAAGCATGCAGGATTTATTGTTTTTTAAAAAAATTTAGTTTTAATGCTGTCCGGTATTTTTGATTGGATACCGGGCAGTATTATTCAAATCTTCATTTTTCCTCCCTTAAACCCAAAACATGAAAAAATTCATACCCTTCGGCATACTTTTAATTGTAATTGTATTAGCCCTTCTATACCCTTCAGTTACACTTACAACCATTAAAGACAGCAAAATTGATACAGGTGATACCGCCTGGCTATTAGTAAGTACCGCCCTTGTACTGATCATGACCCCTGGCCTGGCATTTTTTTATGGTGGTATGGTGAGCAAAAAAAACGTATTGTCAACCATGCTGCAAAGCTTTGTTTGTATGGGTGTAATTACTGTTATATGGGTAATATTCGGCTTTAGCCTTGCCTTTGGCGAAGATGAGTTTGGTGGCTTTATTGGTAATCCCGGCACTTTCTTTATGATGAAAGGCACATTAGGCAACGCCACCTGGGAACTGGCCCCAACTATCCCGCTGATACTATTTGCTATGTTCCAACTAAAATTTGCGGTTATCACCCCAGCCCTCATCACCGGCGCTTTTGCCGAGAGGATCCGCTTCAACTCTTATGTTATCTTCCTTTGCCTGTTTATGGTGTTTATATACGCACCATTAGCTCACGCCACCTGGCATCCAAAAGGCTTCCTTTTCGGAAAAGGCGTACTTGACTTTGCCGGCGGCACCGTGGTGCACATGAGTGCAGGCTGGGCAGCTTTGGCATCAGCCATATATTTAAAGGGCCGTAATGAAACATCACACAATCCGGCCCGGATCAGTTATGTATTATTAGGAACAGGCTTATTGTGGTTTGGCTGGTTTGGCTTTAACGCAGGTTCGGCATTAGGTTCGGGTACATTGGCCGCAACTGCCTTGGCAACAACCACTACGGCATCAGCTGCAGCAGCTATGGCCTGGATGTTCTTTGATATCCTTCGCGGTAAAAAACCAGGTGTATTAGGTGCCTGTATCGGCGCGGTTGTAGGTTTGGTGGCTATCACCCCTGCAGCGGGCTATGTAACTATTCCCCATTCATTAATTATCGGCATCGTAGCAGCAGTTGTAAGTAACCTGGTTGTGATTTGGAGGACAAAAACCAGCATTGATGATACCCTCGATGTATTCCCATGCCATGGCGTAGGCGGCATGGTAGGCATGTTATTAACCGGTGTATTTGCACACCAAAACGTAAACTCCGCCAATACAACCGGCAATGGTTTATTTTACGGCGAAACCCACCTCTTCATTATTCATTTAATTACACTTGTAGGCGTATCGGCTTTTGCCTTCTTTGGCTCATTTGTTTTATTAAAGATCACCGACATGATCAGCACATTACGTGTAACACCTGAAGAAGAACTCGCGGGCCTTGATATCAGCCAGCACGACGAGGAACTATAACCAGACCCTACCCCTACCTGATTAACCCAATTAACAACATAAAAAATAAGCCGCACCCTTTACAGCGTGCGGCTCTTTTATTTCATCTTGCGCATTAGTTACTGCCCGCTGCAAACCTGCAACTGAAAAATCAAGAGAATTACCATTCCTTAGTTGAAACCCTTTTCACTTTTTTCACGTCATGCTTTTCAAGCGACGAAGTTTTGAGCATATAAACTTTCAAATTATCGCCCACGTGCTTACTGCTAATCGCTACCTGGTTCAAACAAGCATTAAAATCAGCCTTTGATAATTTTTCCGATGCTTTTTCAAGGGCAACATCTTTTCCATGCATTAATTCAACATTACCATAACGGTTCCGCTGATAGGGCTGATACACAAAATCAGTCAGCCAATAACGATACTTACCATCTTTCACCTCTATCCTAAGCGTATAAGCTATCTCGCCACCTTCACTATTACCCATTAAACCCTTTTTATTAATCAAAAAAGCCCCGGCACCGGTAAGCGCATTGCCATCCTTATCGGCCTTGGTCAACTTAAGCACTTTTGCCGGATAAGCCTTCTTAAAAAAATACAGGCCCCTGTCATAAAGCGTATCAGCTATAGCGCCGGGCTGCTCTGCCGTTTTATAATAGATATACCTGTTATTTTCATCAAAAGCCAGCGAATCCTTCTGCGCAAAAGCGCCTGACGAAAAAAGGAGACCAACAAAGCCTAATAGTATCTTTTTCATTTAACAAATATAAAAGCCGTTCCGGATAAACCCGGAACGGCTCGCGATAAAAATAGATTAAATTAATTTTTTTTAGAACGCGTACACAGCAGCTACAGCAAACTGGCCGGCTGATTTTGAAGGATCGCCGGAGTGGTTCAGGAATGATGTAGACGAGCCATGATCTAACCTGATTTCAGGAATGAAAGTAAGCGGGC
The DNA here is from genome assembly GCF_049949235.1 of Mucilaginibacter sp. R-33. NCBI lineage: Bacteria > Pseudomonadati > Bacteroidota > Sphingobacteriia > Sphingobacteriales > Sphingobacteriaceae > Mucilaginibacter > Mucilaginibacter sp. R-33. Next base: position 659,363 of record NZ_CP188089.1, on the reverse strand, counting down.
CTGATTTGATATTTGCGGTAAAGGTAAATGCCTTAACATTTTCGCCCGGAGGGGGGCCAAAAGTTGCCAATTCACCTTTTTTAGTTTTGAAATATTCGCCCCTTAAACCCAAAGTTACTGTTTTTGACACAGCCAACTGCGGATATAAAGCAACACCGCTAAAACCACCGCCATCATGCGGAGCCGAATAAGTAGCACCGTTTAAGCCCAGTTTAAAGGCGTCGGTAATTTGATAAGCAGTTGTTAAATCAACTTCGGTACCTGAAGTGCTTCCGGTAGCAAGGTTAAGATAAGCAGTCCATCCTTTTACAGGAGACACGAACAACTGTGAGCCGAAAGTATTTACCTTATGTGCTGAAGTATAATAGTTCCAGGTATCATTAAAAATACCGGCCATTAAACTCACCTTATCGCTGAACGCGTAAGTTAATTTAACACCAGGATTTTGGAACGGACCGTTAGTGAATAAATACGAAGTAGAATAGTTAAAGTTACCTACCGGGCTGATAACCTCATAACCAATAAAGGTAGCCATATAACCACCTGTAAGGTTTAATTTATCGGTTAGATCATATGACACGTACAAGTTCTGAATATGGAATGAATCACCATCGGGGCCATTTGGGATTGACTGGCTTTGGCCACGCGGACCAAATGAAAGTTCACCCACAAACGCAGCTTTACCAACTTTTTTCTTCAAACCCAGGTCAATCATACCAATTGATACTGAATTATGATCGCTTGCAAAACTGGTAGGGATTTGTGAACCCTTATCAGAAAAATCATATTTATAATAGGTATCTACCGAACCGTAGATCACCAGAGGGGAATCTGAGGTTGTTTTAACAGTGTCCTGGGCCTTAACCGTAAAGGCCGCAATTGAAAATAATGAGAAGAGTAGAAATACTTTTTTCATGATAACGATTTAATTGTGAATTGATAAACTATTTGTTAATTGTTATTTTTGGGGACAACCACGCTATTACTATTTGATTATCAACACCTTGTAATTAAAAGGATCATTTATGCGCCGGCATAAAAAATCCCTGTACGGCTGGCAACGGCAACGTCAATCAAAACATCCTACTTCACCAACCGCACAAGGCATCAAATATCTTTCTCAGGTACTGTACCGAGCTATTTAGGCTTCAGAAGCAACCTTAGCGCCATTATCAAAAAGGCCGCTTAAGCTAATCTCATCATCCTGAACAGGGTAAACTTCGATACCGTGGTCAAATGCGTCGATACCACCGGCACCTGTTTCACCATGCTCTTCGATACGTAATTTCCATGGATGGCCTAATTTGTTGATCACAAACATCATTACATATGAAACCACGAATACTGCAAGGGTAATAGTAAGACTACCGATCAGCTGAGCTTTTAATACATCAAAACCACCGCCGTAAAACAAGCCTGTTACCGGAGCAGAGTTATCAGCACCTGTTGGGCCTGTAGCACCATATTGACCTGAAGCGAATAAACCTAAAGAAATAGTACCCCAGATACCGTTAAAGCCGTGTACTGATACTGCACCAACCGGATCATCGATACGGAACCATTCAATAAGATAAACGCCGCCGAAGATAATGAAGCCCGAAATAGCACCAAGCATAATAGCACCGAATGGGCTTACCCAGTAACAAGGACAAGTAATAGCAACTAAACCCGCAAGGAAACCATTAATAGTAAAGGCTAAATCAAATTTGCCTTTTGTTGGGCCAAACCATAAAGCAGCAAGCATAGCGGTAAAACCACCGGCACAGGCAGCAAGCGTAGTGTTAGCAGCAACGCGGCCGATACCCTGCATATCCATTGCTGATAATGTTGAACCAGGGTTAAAACCATACCAACCAAACCAAAGTAAGAAACCACCTACAGCAGCAACCAATAAGTTATGACCTGCCGGCAATCCGCCTTTTTCTTTATCATCACGTGCAAATATGCGGCCTAAGCGTGGGCCTAACACCATTGCACCGGCCAGTGAAGCAACACCACCAATAGTATGTACTACTGTTGACCCTGCAAAGTCGCGGAAAGGCTGAGCGCTTATTGATTTAAAGAAGCCTGAAGTTCCCATGGTAGCAAGGAAACCGTCCGGCCCCCATGCCCAGTGACCGATAATAGGATAGATAAAGCCGGTAATACCGATACTGTAAAGGATATCGCCACGGAAACTTGTACGGCCAATCATAGCGCCTGATACAATGGTTGAGCAGGTATCAGCAAAAGCGTACTGGAAAATCCAGTGTGCCAATACCGGGATACCGGTTGAACCATAAGTTTCAGGTGTATTTTGAAGGAAGAACCAGGTTTTGCCATCAGCACCGCCCCAGCCAATAAAGCCGTTACCGTTGCCAAACATAAAGGCATAACCTATAGCGTAAAATAGCAAACCACAAAGACAAGTATCAAAAATACACTCCATCAGCACGTTCACTGTTTCGCGCTTACGGGCAAAACCAGCTTCGAGCATAACAAAACCCGCCTGCATACCAAATACCAAAAATGCAGCAACCAGTGTCCAAACAGTATTAACCGTGTTAATTAACGCTGTTTCATGGGCGGTGTACGTTTCGGCAGCGTTAGCTTTTGTGCCAAATACACCTGGCAAAACCATCATTGCGGCAAACACCAGCAATAAGCCAATCATTTTCCCTGTAAAAATGGTTGCTCCCAGCGCCCATTTTTCACGTGTCAGCTGTCGGACTGCACTTAGGAAGTTGTGTTTTGTAGAACCTACTTTCATCGTTTAATTTAGTTTGATTGTTTTTTTAAAAATTAATTAGTTTGATTGTTGTATTTAAATTTAGTTTGATTGCTATCCTGAATTACAAAACACTTTTCACCTCCAAATCCTCAATCACGCCTCTAATCTTTTTCATTTTTTTTATAAAAAGCATAATAATTGGTGTGTTTTCGTAAATTATTTTCTGAAATTAGGTAGTATTTTTAAGAATAACAAATTATTAATGATAAATTAATGGCAAAAAATTAAAAAATTATGAAAATTGCAAAAATAAGGCTCTAAGAATGTCATTTTTTAAACATTTAAAAATGATATTTTCAATATAAATTCATTTTCATCATTAAAAAAATTGAAAAATCTAATTTTTACAGTTTAAAACACCAATTAATCAGTTTTAAAAGCAAAAAACTACCCAAAAACATTAAAAAAACACGATTTTGTTGATTTCAGGCAGAACTTTTAGAAGAATTAAGACTTTCCTTTAAATTATATCAGTTTTTTAATGATTAGGTGGTATGTTATATTTCACTTAATTTTGCCCGATATTTTAAAGGATAGTTATATTTTTGAACACTAACCTTTATTTAAACCTCATAAAATATGTCCAATATTCGTTTTAAAGCCTTACAGGATGTACTTTCAAGAACTATCCCTGAAGTAAAACCGCCTTCACCAAAAATTTCCGATTATTTCGGATCGAATGTTTTTGATAAAAAGAAGATGAAGGAATACCTTTCATCAGAGGCTTACCAGGGAATTGTAAATTCAATTGAAAAAGGTGAGCCGATCCCGCGTGATCTTGCAGAACAGATCGCTTCGGCAATGAAAGCCTGGGCTTTAGGCAAAGGCGCAACCCATTATACACACTGGTTTCAACCGCTTACCGGCACCACTGCCGAAAAGCATGACGCTTTTTTTGAGCCCACTGCAGATGGCGGCGCTATAGAACGTTTTTCGGGCGATGCCCTTGCACAACAGGAGCCTGATGCCTCAAGCTTCCCGAGCGGCGGCATCCGTAATACATTTGAGGCCCGCGGTTATACTGCCTGGGACCCTTCTTCACCTGCCTTTTTAATGGCGCGTACCCTGTGTATCCCAACAGTGTTCGTATCGTACACCGGCGAAGCGCTTGATTATAAAGTACCTTTATTAAAGGCACTGAACGTGCTTGATAAAGCGGCCGTTGATGTTTGCCATTATTTTGATAAAGGCATAGAAAAAGTAAATGCATCATTAGGTATTGAGCAGGAATACTTTTTGGTTGACCTGGCCTTATTTAATGCCCGTCCCGATCTTTATTTAACCGGCCGCACTTTATTCGGTCATATGTCGGCCAAAAACCAACAACTGGAAGATCATTACTTTGGCTCGATACCTGAGCGCGTGTATGCGTACATGCAGGATATGGAAGCCGAAGCATTGCAATTAGGCATCCCGCTTAAAACCCGCCATAATGAGGTTGCTCCATCCCAGTTTGAATGTGCACCGATATATGAAGAGATTAACCTCGCCATCGACCATAACCAACTGTTAATGGATTTGATGGACCGTGTTGCCAGGCGCCATAACTTTAAGGTGTTACTTCATGAAAAACCATATGCAGGCCTTAATGGTTCGGGCAAGCACAATAACTGGTCGCTGATAACCAATACAGGCAAAAACCTGTTATCGCCAGGCAAAACGCCAAAAAACAACCTCATGTTCCTGGCCTTTTTTGTGAATACTATCAAAGCGGTACACGAGCATGCCGACCTGTTAAGGGCATCCATTGCATCAGTTAATAACGACCACCGTTTAGGCGCCAATGAAGCTCCTCCGGCCATTATATCTATATTTTTGGGCAGCCAGCTTAGCGATGTGCTTGATGAGATAGAAACATCCCGCATCAGCAAAAAAATTAAAGAAGAAAACCTGTTATGGCAGGGCATCCCTAAGATTCCGCAAATTTTACCCGATAATACCGACCGTAACCGTACCTCACCTTTTGCCTTTACCGGTAACAAGTTTGAGCTGCGCGCGGTAGGCTCATCAGCCAACTCGGCCAGCCCAATGACCATTCTTAACCTTATCGTTGCCGATCAGCTTAAAAAATTCAAATACGATGTAGATAAGCTGATGAAAAAAGGCGAGAAAAAAGATCTGGCTTTATTAATGGTGATCAAAAAGTACATCAAAGAATCAAAAAACATCCGCTTTGAGGGAAATGGTTATAGCGAAGAATGGGAAAAAGAAGCCGCACTAAGAGGTTTGCCTAATGTTAAAACCACACCAAAAGCGCTGGATGCTTTAATAAACGATAAGTCGGAACATCTTTTTGCCGAAACCGGCGTATTCACCGTGCGTGAAGCGCATGCACGTCACGAGATCTTGCTTGATGCTTTCTACAAAAAGCTACAGATAGAAGCCCGCGTAATTGGCGAAATGGTGATGAACGTGATTATTCCGGCAGCAATTGCCTATCAAAGCAAACTGATTGAAAATGTAAAAGGACTAAAAGACATTGGCCTGGATAAAGCAACTTACGCTTCGCAGCTTGACATCATTAACAGGATCTCAGAGCATGTGAACTTCATTAAAACCAATACCGAGCAAATGGTTGACGAGCGCAAAAAAGCTAACGTTATCGACGACCTTCGTCAGCGCGCTATTGATTACGATGAAAAGGTAAAATCATTCTTCCAGCCTATCCGCTACCACGTTGATAAACTGGAGCAACTGGTTGATGACCGCCAGTGGCCACTGCCTAAATTCAGGGAGTTGTTGTTTATTAAATAGAACTTTGATTTTAAAATACAAATGCCGCTGATGTTAAACGTTAGCGGCATTCGTATTATCATGTCATTGCGAGGAACGAAGCAATCGCACGGAAGCGTGACCACTCTGTATAGCATGCGATTGCTTCGTTCCTCGCAATGACATTTTTTTAGTTATTCCTACGCAAACAAATCACTCGCCTTATGCTGTTCAATAATCACAGCCCTGTATTTTGATAGCAATGCCGATTTGGATATAAAGCCAATGAAAACCTCATCTTTTACCACCGGTAACTGCCATACGTCAATGGCATCAAAGGTGTCCATAACGCTGCTGGCCGGTTGATCATAATCAATTATAGCCGGTGGTTCAATCATAATATCGGCTATATTTTCATCCGCGATATCTTTATTGAACAGGCGCCGGCGAATGTCGTCTATCAATACAACACCTTCAAGACTCCCGTCCCCTTTAAGCACCGGGAAAATATTAGCATCGGTTTTGGCCAGTACCTGGTAAAATTCGCCAACCGGCATTTGTTTATCAACCGGGGTGTATTTGCGGTTAATGATGCTATCAAGCATTATACTGTTAAGCATGCCATAATCCTGCCCCGGGTGAATATTGTTATGATGAATCAGCTGGCTCCAGTACATATTATGGGGCGATGAATAACGCGATATGATGTATGACATAGCTGATACGATCATGAGCGGGATAAACAGCACATATCCACCGGTAATTTCGGCTATCAAAAATATAGCAGTTAAGGGTGCATGCAATACGCCAGCCAGGGCCCCCGCCATACCCACCGCAATAAAATTAACCGTATTTAAATGTATCAGCCCGGTTTGATTAACCCCGTAAGCCACAAACAAGCCCAGGAAAGCGCCGGTAAATACCGTAGGTGCAAATGTACCGCCATTGCCACCGGCACCAATGGTAATACCCGCAGCAATGATCTTGGTAAACACGAGTGCCCCTATAAATAACAGCATGACAAGCGGTTCGGAAAGCCAGTTGGCAAAAAAGCTTTCTTCCTTTAATACATTGATATTACCATTTAAAATTTCGGTGAGATAATGATACCCCTCGCCAAACAATTGAGGAAACACAGCAATGATCAACCCTAATATCACACCGCCGCCAACTGCCCTCACGTACCGGTTTTGTTTTTTTAGGATCCCTCCTTCAAGTTTCCCCCCTACTTTGGATATATATATCGCTATCCATCCGCTTAATATGCCAAGCAGCACATAAAAAGGCAGGGCGTTCATTGCCCAGCCTTCGGTAACCAGATGGAACAATTGCCCCGAGTATAATAATTTGGAAACCACAACTCCCGTAGCGGATGCTATTAATAAAGGTATAAAAGTGGGAATGGTAATCTCTCCTATTAATATCTCCAGCGAAAAAAGCACCCCGGCAATAGGACTGTTAAATACCGCAGCTATACCCGCCGAACATCCTGCAGCCAACAATACCGTTTTTTCATAGGGTGTAAGCTTAAAAAACTTACCTACATTTGAACCGATAGCTGTACCCGTACAAACAATAGGCGCCTCCAACCCTGCCGAGCCACCGAAACCTATGGTTAATGAACTGGTTATTAAATGCGAATAAATATTATTGGCTTTGATGTTTGAGCGGTTCTTTTTGATATTGATGAGCACCTTACCTATCCCTTTTTCAATCTTATCGCGATTGATCAGGTGCTGATACAGCACCGTACCCAAAATGCCTATTGCAGGTAAAAACACATAGGCTATATGATAATACAGGTGCGAAGAGATATTCCGGCTTAACTCTTCCATTAAATGCACTAAAAACTTAAGGGCAACGGCGGCCAGTCCGCCCATAAAACCTACAAACACGCTGCAATAAATTAAAAAGTTACGTTGACTATTACGTTTTAACCGCCAGCGGTTTATTTTGTAGGAAAGCGTTTTTAACATAAGAAGTATATACTACCAATTCTGCTGATGAAGAGTTATGAGCGCGAATTGTTTCCGATTAAGCTGATAAAACAGACTAATGACGTGTATTAGTCGATTTTCTTACAAAGAAACACAATTTCGGTCAATTTTATTAATCAGGTCACACTCATAATTTAAACTCCGTATAAGGAGTAGCACTCTTTCTTAAAATTAAGGTTAATAGCATTATATTTGCCCATGATTTCTTCGCAAAGATATGATCAGCGTGGCGTATCAGCCTCCAAAGATGACGTTCATAATGCCATAAAAAATATCGACAAAGGCATTTTCCCCAAAGCTTTCTGCAAAATAGTACCCGATATCTTAACCAACGATCCTGAGTATTGCAATATTATGCATGCCGATGGCGCGGGCACTAAATCGTCATTAGCTTATACTTACTGGAAAGAGACCGGTGATATCTCTGTATGGCGCGGTATTGCCCAGGATGCCATCATCATGAACCTTGATGATTTGCTTTGTGTTGGCGCTACTGACAACATCCTGCTGTCATCAACCATCGGCCGCAATAAAGGCCTCATTCCCGGTGAAGTTATTGCCGCTATCATTAATGGTACCGAAGAAATTTTAGCCGAACTGCGCGGGGCCGGCATCGGCATTTACTCAACCGGCGGCGAAACTGCTGATGTGGGCGACCTGGTACGCACCATCATTGTTGATTCGACAGTTACCTGCCGTATGAAGCGTGAAGATGTGATTTCCAACCACCGCATTGAACCCGGCGACGTTATTGTAGGCCTTGCCTCATACGGTCAAGCTACTTATGAAAAAGAATACAACGGCGGCATGGGCTCAAACGGCCTTACATCTGCCCGTCATGATGTTTTCAATAAAACTATTGCCGATAAATTCCCCGAAAGCTATGACGCGGCCATCCCTTACGAGCTGATCTTTTCGGGCAGTAAAAACCTTACCGATGCAATTGACATTGGCAACGGTGAAACCGTAACGGCAGGCAAGCTTGTTTTAAGCGCGACCCGTACCTACGCCCCTATCATTAAACAGATATTGGATGGCTATCGCAGCCAGGTTCACGGCATGGTACATTGCAGCGGCGGCGCGCAAACCAAAGTATTGCATTTTGTAGAAGGTTTGCATATTATAAAAGACAACCTGTTCCCTGTACCACCACTGTTTAAACTCATTCACGAGGAATCAAAAACCAGCTGGCAGGAAATGTACAAGGTATTTAATATGGGGCACCGTATGGAGCTTTATGTGCCTGAAGCTATAGCTGCTGACCTGATCAATATTTCAAAAAGCTTTGGTGTTGATGCACAGATCATTGGCCGTGTAGAAAAGGCAGATACTAAAAAAGTAACCGTGACATCGGAGTTTGGAGTGTTTGAGTACAAATAAAAATTATCATAAAAAGGGTTATTAGCAGATCAATCCGCCAATAACCCTTAGTCATTTTCAACCTATTATCAATATCTGCCTATATAACCTATTCCTCCGGCAATTCCATAACTTTTAATATAGGATCCAGGGGTAGCTGTACCATCATATGTAAAGCCCATTTCCTGAGTTATTATATCGCTATATAACTGAATTGAATTTACCCCCGGAGAAATAATTAGTAATCGTTTCCGTAGGTCGGTAAGGGTCGTAATAAACTAAGGATCCCTCAGTTATATTGAGCCTTATCGGGGAGGTAATAGTTTTAGGAATTGTGCAAGCCGCATCCTGGAAAAAATCAACATATACAGTATATTCATGGTGTGCGGTATATTCATTATCTATCTGATCGCCCAGAGGAACGAATCTTAATTTAGCAAACAAGCTGTTAAAGTAAAGATAATTCACACCGGCAATATCGCCAGCAGACAGGTAATATCTTTGTTGGAAAAATTCAGTTCCATCTAATTTAGTCATCTGAAAAGCCGTGTTACCATTTATACGGGCGTCTGGATTATCAGAAGGATATAACATTATCGAATCGAAATCAAAAAGTCCGATTTGATATCCGCTAAGTCCGGGATAAGTATCGTACTGCGGGCGCCAGTTACTGTTGATATTTGCATAATTTACATTAATATAGGCACCTCTGTCAGTTCGGGCCTGCTCGTGCATCAAACCAATAGCGTGCCCAATTTCGTGAAGAACCCCGCCAAAATCAACGTTATTTATCAACCTGATTTGTTGTGGACCTCCTACCATTCCAAGCTGCGAATCGCCGGATCCCTGAGCGGGCGCTCCTGAAAAAACGATATAGTTTGCCTGGTTGGTCCTTTGAATAAACTGAAGCTGGGTGTGTGAACTCCAGTAAGATATCGCAGCGTTAATAGTACCCTGATTTACCGGGTTATTAATAGTATAATAAACTTTGCCACCAGGCCACAATAAATTAAAATTAGAGGTAAAGGTGCTATGCTCTTTAACTGTACTTTGCGCCGATAGCTTTTTTGTTGAACTATGGTTCTGGATATATTTCAGCTGGTTTGCAGATAATACTATATCACCACCTAAAATGTATTCATCATTTACTTTTTGCAGGACTACCGTCGAGCCATCATTCATATAATAGGTAACGTATTCTCCCATATCAGCCGGATGGGCCTGAGGAATGATCACCTGGTTGTTTGCTTTTTCGGGAGCACTATCATTTTGAGCTGACTTTCTTACTTCACTTTTTTTACAAGAACCTAAGACGAGGATTAACAAAGCGAAGAAACCCCAGAGGGAGAGATGTTTTTCTGTTTTCATTTGATAAGATTTAAGTAATTATTAATTAATCTGAAATTAACTATTATTTATAAATACCAAATAAAAAAAATATAAATTTAACATTAACAAAAAAAGGCCCCGGTCAAATCGACTGGGGCCTTTAAATATGTTTTTAACTGTAGTTATTAGTTAAAGATATACCTTACACCAATTTGTCCCTGGAAACGAGAAGCTAAGCTGATATCGTTTTGGAATGATTTGGTAACAGGGATCTGGTTATTAGCATCAAGATAAGGGAATGAATAAGTTGCCTGACCAGTGGTAGCATCTTTACCCATATACCTTAACACAGTGGTTGCACCATTGTTGAAGCCGCTGTATGATACTTGGTAAGTACCCCAGTTACGGTTCAATAAGTTGGTAAAGTTGATTACATCGAAAGTAAACTCTAAAGTGTTTTTAGTTTTACCGGCTTTGATCATGAAGTCCTGAGCAAAGTGCAAATCTAACCTTTTGTAAGTTGGCAAGATAGCACCGTTACGCTGAGCAAACTGGCCTCTGTGTGCACTTAAGTACGAATCCTGGTTGATGAAGTTATTCAACTGGTTCCATATCTGACCAGCGGTACGTGGATCAGCAACACCATTGGTACCGGCAGGGGCTTTAACCAGGATAATGTCACCCTGATTTTTAGGGATATACATCAAGTCGTTAGTGGCGCCGTCACCGTTTGGATCGTTAGCTGTGATGTACGAGATAGCACCGCTGTTAGCTGCTTCAAATACTAAACCAACTGTGGTAGCTAAGTTTTTAGCGTATTGTTTACGGTATGATACAGTAGCAATGATACGGTTTGGCTGTACGTATGAGCTATTTGAAAGGTTATCAGTATTTGGGTTACCCGCAACATACCTGGTGCTCCAGATAGTGCTTGCAGTTGAACCGCCGTCGTTAACATCTTTCGATTTGGTATAAGTATAAGCTACGCTTGCAGCAAAACCATTTGTAAAGCTTTTCTGTAACTGACCAGTAATGAAGTATGAGAAGCCTTTGTGAGTATTTCTCATGTAGTACAAACCATTGATAAATGGATTTTGTGCTGTAGTTGGGTTAGTTGCAGTTGGACTAGTTGTATTTTTAGAAGTGTACTGAATTTGACCTTCAACACCTGGAAGAGTTGTATAGCTATCAGACAATACTAAGTTTTGGTGATAGATAGCTCGGATATCTTTGGTATAAGCACCTTCGATAGTACCCACGATACCACCAGGTAATTTCTGATCGATAGCTAAGTTAGTTCTCCAAATTTTTGGATATTTCAGGTTGGGATCAGCAACGTCAAGCTCGTATGAAGTATTTGCTGCTGCATTTGACGGGCGGTAAGCATTTACGTCTGGTTTGAAAATTAAGCTTGGGTTAGTTGGGTCGTTAGCTTTGGTAACAGTTTTTGAACCGAATAGCAAACCGTTGTTTGAAGCCTGGTTTGAAATCCATACGAAAGGAACCGAACCGGTAAATAAACCAGAACCACCACGCAACTGGGTTGAACCATCGCCATTAACGTCCCAGTTAAAGCCAACACGCGGAGAAAGCTGTATCCTGTTTTTAGGCAATTTAGAAACGTCAACATGCGTACCACCCTGGAAAGTTAAAGCAGCGGCATTGCTGTTTGCGGCCAAAGTAGTAGGAAATTGATCATAATCTGCCCTTAAACCATAAGTTAACCGGAAGTTATCGGTTAAATGAAGCCTGTCCTGTACGTAAACACTGTAAATAGAAGCTTTGATTTTAGCATAAGGGAAACCGCTGCCAACTGCCGAGTAACGTAAAGTATAAGCAGCAGCAGGTTTGTCATTCAAGAAATCAGATGCTGAATTATAGGTATATAAACCATTATAGTCAGGAGCGAAACCGTTCGTGTAGCTCTGGATCTGGTTGCTTGTACCGATAGTGAACTCGTGTTTACCAGAGAAGATGGTTAAATCATCAGAAAACTGGAAGATATTGGTATTTAACAAGTTACCGGCAGTATAAAGTTCAGAACCAAAGCTGGTTGCTGTTGCAGAAGCCGGAGTTAATACGTTACCTGCGTCATCGCTTGTACCGTTGCCTATATCGACCATAGGTATTGATGAGCTACCAAGGAAGCTACGGAAATCCCTCAAAGCTGAGTAACCAACAGTAAGCTTGTTTGAAACTTTATTGCTGAAACGGCTATCTAACTCAACAATACCGATGTTGAAGTTATTGTTGATGGTATAACCAGAACCGTAGAAAGGTAAAGTATTAGGGCCCGGAGCGCGGGTAGTACCATAACCAACAGATGTTTTACCATCGCTGTTGCTGATACCTGAATTACTTGCAGGCTGGTCTTTAAATGATTTCAGATAGAAATATTTAGCACTTAAGGTGTTGTTTTTGTCGATATTCCAATCCAATTTAGCAGTTAACTTATTGCTTGAAGTACGATATTTATAGCCTTCATAATCGCCCGGATTGTAACCTAAACCGGCCAGTTTCGTTTTGATCAGGTCAAGTGTAGAAGCCTGTACGTTAGATACGTTAGCACCGCTTAAACCAGTCCGGCCAGCAACATAAACTGCCGATGGTGGAGTAGTGATTCTTTCCTGTTCGCCCGACACAAATAAGAACAATTTATTTTTGATGATGGGGCCACCCACGGCAACACCATCTGTATGGTAGTTTACATCAGTTACATTAAGGTTGGTTGGGCCAACGTGGTAACCTTGCAATTTTGAACCACGTGCAAAGTAATAAGCAGTACCTTTTACTTCGTTGGTACCGGATTTTACCACTGTGTTTACACCGGCACCGGTAAAATTACCCTGACGTACGTCGTAAGGAGCGATATCAACCTGGATCTGGTCGATCGCGTCTAACGAAATAGGTTGAGAACTTGTCTGGCCACCTAAAGTACCTGATAAACCAAATGAATTGTTGAACAATGCACCGTCAACAGTAATGTTATTGAAAGTACTTGAACGACCACCAAATGATAAACCGTTGGCAGAAGGAGTTAATTTAGTGAAATCAGACAATGAACGTGCTACAGTTGGCAGGTTTTCAATTTGCTGACGGCTGATAGTTTCGCGGGCGCCGGTACGTGATGAGTTGATCACTTTACCTGCAGTGCCCCTAACAGTTACTTCTTTTAACGAGGTAGTGTTATCAGCAAGCTGGGCAGCAATCCTTTGATCCTGACCAATTGAAAGGGTAATACCTTCCTGAACATAATTTGCGTAACCAATAAAAGTTACTTTGAAAGTGTAGGGGCCGCCTACCCTTAAGTTAGGGATGTTGTAACGGCCGTCGGCACGGGTTACAGTTGAATACACCGTACCTGTTGGGATGTGTGTAATTGTTACGGTTGCACCGGGAATAGCACCTTTAGCATCGGTAACGGTACCGTTAATGCTGGCGGTGGTTACACCCTGGGCTAATACGCTCTTACCAGTGAAGAACGAAAAGCCGATGAGAAGTAATAAAAGAAGGTAATGCTTCCTCATAAATTGCTTTTTTAATTATACGTTTAATTAATTGGCGCAAAGATAATTAATGAACTAATTACCAATGTTAAGTTAACGTTAACAATTATTATATATTTATCAACATTTTACATTATAAGTATAAAAACCATAAAACAATCGTCAAAAACAATGAAAATATTACAAATAATATGGTTTAAATCATATCCGGCTCTAACGGCTGCTTTACGCCCTTTGCTTTTATGACACAGCGCAGATATAAATAACGCGTGGCAGGTGATATATACCGGCAGTACATTTTTTGGTTTCAGCCCTTTTCCTTAGCTTTGGCATTCAAAAAATAGGGGGCTGCGGAAAAACCACAAAAATCCGCGCAGCTTATTTACCTTTGAAACGAAATTAAAGTATATCAATAATAATATGGATTACGATGTAATTGTTATTGGGTCTGGTCCGGGTGGCTATGTTGCTGCTATCCGCGCTTCCCAGCTTGGTTTAAAAACCGCCATTGTCGAAAAAGAATCTTTAGGTGGTATCTGTTTAAACTGGGGTTGTATCCCAACCAAGGCTTTGTTAAAAAGCGCCCAGGTTTTTGAATACCTTAACCATAGTGCCGATTACGGTATTAAAATTAACGGTGCCGGCGAAGTTGACTTTGCCGCAGTTGTTAAAAGAAGCCGTAACGTTGCCGATGGCATGAGCAAAGGCGTTCAGTTTTTGATGAAGAAAAACAAGATAGATGTTCTTGTTGGCTTTGGTAAATTGAAAAGCAAAGGCGCTGTTGAAGTTAAAGCCGCAGATGGCTCAGCTAAAACCTACAGTGCAAAACACATTATATTAGCAACAGGCGGCCGCTCGCGCGAGTTGCCTAACCTTAAACAGGATGGTAAAAAGGTTATCGGTTACCGCCAGGCCATGGTATTGCCGCAGCAACCTAAATCAATGGTTGTAGTTGGTTCGGGTGCTATCGGTATTGAGTTTGCTTATTTTTACAACTCGATAGGTACAAAAGTTACCGTAGTTGAGTTTTTAGATAATATTGTTCCCTTAGAGGATGAGGATGTATCAAAAGGATTAAACCGCATTCTTAAAAAACAGGGCATCAACATCATGACCAGCTCCAATGTGGAGTCGGTTGATACCAGCGGTGATTTGTGCAAAGTAACTGTAAAAACAGCTACAGGCACCGAAGTTCTTGAAGCCGAGATCGTACTTTCTGCAGTAGGTATCGCTACCAATCTTGAAGGCATCGGCCTTGAAGAAAACGGTGTTAAAACCGATCGCGGCAAAGTATTGGTTGATGATTTTTACCGTACCAATGTGGAAGGTGTTTACGCCATTGGCGATATTGTTAAAGGCCAGGCCCTTGCTCACGTAGCATCTGCCGAAGGTATTATCTGCGTTGAAAAAATTGCCGGTCAAAACCCTCACCCGCTTGATTATAACAACATTCCGGGCTGTACCTATTGCTCCCCAGAAGTTGCTTCTGTTGGTTATACCGAAAAAGCAGCTAAAGAGGCTGGGTATGAAGTTAAAGTTGGTAAATTCCCATTCTCAGCCTCAGGTAAGGCAAGTGCTGCCGGCGCTAAAGATGGCTTTGTAAAAGTGATATTTGATGCCAAATACGGCGAGTTCTTAGGCGCTCACATGCTTGGCTACAACGTTACCGAAATGATTGCCGAAGTAGTTACCGCCCGCAAACTGGAAGCTACCGGTCATGAGATCATCAAATCGGTACATCCACACCCAACCATGAGCGAAGCCGTAATGGAAGCCGCTGCCGAAGCTTACGGCGAGTGTATCCACTTGTAAGCCGAAAGTCTTAAGTTCTAAGCCCGAAGTTCTGACCTTATATTTATGAGTTCAAAACCTCGGGCTTCTTTTTTATTATAATATATTTGACTTAAGACTTAAAACGTACGACTTTGAACTTACATACTATCGATACCGGCTTTTTTAAATTAGATGGCGGGGCTATGTTTGGCGTTGTTCCGAAAACCATCTGGAACAAAACTAATCCCGCCGATGAAAACAACCTTTGCAGCTGGGCCATGCGCTGCCTGCTGGTTGAACATGAAAACAGGTTGATATTAGTTGATACCGGCATAGGCAACAAGCAAAGCGAAAAGTTTTTCAGCCACTATTATCTTCATGGTAACGCAAGTTTGGATAGCTCACTGGCTTCACTTGGATTTCATCGCGATGATATTACCGACGTATTTTTAACCCACCTGCACTTTGACCATGTGGGCGGTGCTGTTGTACGCGAGGGTGAAAACCTGCTCCCTGCCTTTAAAAACGCCACCTACTGGAGTAATCCCAAACATTGGGATTGGGCAGTTAACCCTAACGAACGGGAAAAAGCCTCCTTTTTCAGAGAAAACATCATCCCTATACAGGAAAGCGGCCAGCTAAAATTTGTTGATACCGAAGACGGCATCAACTTCATGAAAGATTTTGAGATCCGCTTTGTATCCGGCCATACCGAATCAATGATGCTGCCGCTCATTAATTATAAAGGCAAACAGATCCTATACATGGCCGATCTGCTGCCATCTGTCGGGCACCTGCCTATCCCCTACGTAATGGCTTATGATATGTTCCCGCTGCAAACGCTCACTGAGAAAAAGCTCTTTTTAAATGAAGCACTGGAAAAAGAATACATCCTATACTTTGAGCACGACCCGGTTAATGAGTGCTGCACTTTACAGCAAACAGAAAAAGGCATCAGGGTTAAAGATACGTTTAAACTAAGCGACCTATGACCGTTGATTAGTTTTGATTTCGATGATTCCGTTGATTCTTTAACTCAAAAAACACAAAAGGCATCCCTCGCGGATGCCTTTGTTCAATTGATCGGTTTAGGTTAAAAGCCTCGTCAATTAAATCAGTGCGGTTGAGTTATAAAACCGGATACTATCGCAGCAACCAATCCATAGTCTCCAACCCCTGATCACTTAAAAAAGGTTTAGGTATAAAGAACGTATTATCTTTGGCCGGAGGGAGCGACTAACCACCAACCTCTAACCGTTGATCTCTTTCACAAAAGGTTTAGGATTTCGAGTTATCTGTACTCTCCCTCAAAAATCTCTAATCACAAACCTTTGTCATGATGCATAATTTGAAGGGATTACATAATCAACCTTTAATTTTTGTGCATCTATTTTAATTATTCGCCTTTAGTGGTGGCGCCGCCTTTACCCTGGTTTTCGATCTGCAGTTTTTTAAGCATCTCAGTACCAATCAGGGCATCAATCATACCGCCGCTGCCGCCCTCCTTGCCGCTTACCAGTATCTCAGGAACTAACCTGATGCCTGCGGCAGCCAAAGCTTCGGCTACACGCACTATGGCGTATTGTTCGGTACCCATGGCTTCGGTTTTTTGTTTGGTAACTTCGGCTTCTGATAAACCAATGGCCTTGATCTTGGCACCTTCGGCCATACCATTCACCTCTGTGGCGTTAGCGTCGGCCTTGGCGTTCACTGTTTTTGCTTCGGCATCGGCTTTGGCTATCGTAATCCTTACCTCGGCATCGGCTTTTGCGTTGATGGTTTTAGCTTCTGCCTCACCTTTTGAAGCGGCAACCCTTGAAGCGGCCATCTGGGTGTTAATCTCAACCTGGCGGGTTGATTTTACTACCTCAGGCTGCATATCGGCACCGGCACGGGCGCTTTCAAATTCTTTACGTTCAATTTGCGCGTGGCGCTGTATCTCGTAAGTAACCTTTTCCTCTTCGGCCAGTTTACGGTCGGTAAGGGTTTTCATCAGCGCTGCCGGAGGTACTATGTCACCTATCAGGGTATCCACACCAATTACGTTGTAGGTTTCCAGTACGCGGCCAATGTGTTCGCGGGCATCAGTTTGCCTTTGGATACGGTTGGCCAGGAAGCCGATCACATCACTTTTTTGGGCCGAGTTACGGAAATAGTTGGCAATGGTTGGTTCCAATACCTGCGATACCAGATTTTTCATTTTACCAAACCTTGCTATCACTTTCGGTGCTTCGTTGCGTGGCACGTGGATGATCTGTGACACATCCAGGTTAAAAGTAAAACCATCGCTTGACCTTACCGTAATGGTACAAAGGTTCTTATCCAGTTCGTGCGACTCGGTGCGGCTATCTGCCCAGTTTAATACGATGTTGGTTGTGGGTACAATTTCAACAGCATGGGTATAGATGTTTACCGGGTGCTTACCGGGATCGAGCGGTTCGTCCCAAACCCCTTTTTCATTTCGTTTCACGATGTTACCATGTTTGAAATTATCACCACTGGTATCCTTACCCTCCGGGCCCACAAAGGAGTTCACAACACCTACGTAACCGATAGGGATATAGATCATATCGACCTGCTCAACGCTCACAAACCAGGGGTTGAGGTAATAGGTACCGGCCAGGATCACATCCTCCTGCAAACCTTTGCGACCGCCTGCGGTGATAAAAGCGATTGGGTCCTGGTAGTTTTTATGTCCTGCAACTGATTCGCCGGCTATCTCGCCTTTGTTCAGCGGCTCACCATCCAAAGTGGTAATAATACCTACCTTGTTTTCGTGGATCTGGGTGATAGGCACCATCTCAATATCAAACAAAAAGGTATTGATACGGTAGCTGCCCGGTGTAAGAAAAGCTGCCTGTGGGCCTTTTTGCCCATTATTATCCAAAAATGCTACCGCATCCTGAAACTTATCACAATCAACCGGTTTACCCAGCACGCGGCCGGTATCAAACGAGGCACCGTCTTTTGCTTTTACCAGGCCAAGCTTGTTTTGCTCAATAATGGTAAAGGGCTGCATGATAATAGTATACTGCCATGGCCACATTTTCCAATATAAGCCCGGCGCAAGGCCACGGCCCTGCATACCAGCCTCGCCTTTGGTGGCAATGATCCGACCATCGGGCAGGCGGCTGTTACCGGTAAGGGCAAACTTTTTGATCACCAACCCAATACGGTCGTCCGGAACGATAACCATGCCGCAAAACACGCGCAAAACAAATTTGTACATCAGCAATAACACTATGACGGGTATAACCCACCACAGACTAACAATTAGATTGTCCATTTTTTAAAGATTGTTTTTGATTTTTTTAACGGAACCCTTAAGGTGCGGGCCCTCACAATACTTATAGCTTACCTGGAAGAGTACCTTGGCTATATAGTGTCATTAAGACAGTTGCAATTATACTTTGTTACGAAAAATCTTAAAAATATTTTAAAGTCTCCGTCAAGTACATGTAATTAATTGATACACAGAAAGTAAATTTTATAACGTTTTTAAGAAACATTTTACAACAGACATAGTTAAATAAGTATCCTATTGTTTAATGAATACTTAACATTACCGCTATGAGTATCCCCAAAGACATCAAAAAAGAAGGTATCAGGATAAGTCCGGCAAAAGCGGGTGGCCAGAAAGCCAAAGAGATCAAAACCGAAGGCCCGCTAAGTGAAAAAGACGAAGTGAAGCAAGCTGAAGAGCGTACCAGGAAAGGCACGAAGAAATAATAGTCTTAAGTCGAAAGTCTTAAGTCGGAAGTCCTAAGTCTGTTTCCCTCTTCTCTGTACTTTGAACTTAAGACTTACGGCTTTAGACTAAAGACCAAGCCTTCGCTTTCAATTTCAAAAGCAATTGTATAGTTTTATCCAAACATTTTTCTGTTATGATAAAACAAGGCTTTTTATTGTTTGCTGTTGTGGTTCTTTTTATCGCATCATGTAAACCTGAAGTTTCGGTTAGGACGCTTACCGGTAAATGGAAATATATAAAAATAGAGCATCCAAATGCCAGTCCGCCCGATACCGTAAAACAAGCCGACTTGGATGCCAACGTACCTTATATTCAGTTTACGCCCGAAATGAAATTCCTGATTGTGTGGGGAGGCAAGTTCCTGTCGCACGGCTCTTTTACGCTGAATGGCAGCAACATGAATGTAACCGAAAAACTCCCTGATGGCAAAACCCGCAATTTCGTTTTTTACGTTTCGGAACTAACCGAAAATAAGATAGTTTTTGAAAGTACCGGCCCCGAAGGCTCAAAGGTTACAGCTTTGCGGGCAAGCAAATTTTAAATCAGTTAATTCTTTGCTTGCAGGCCACAAGGCTGTGCCTTGTGGCCTGCACTTACAAGTAATTTAAAATCAAGCGAATCCTGTAATCCTTCGCCGTTGTTGGTGTTATCACCAACAACTCTGCGCTATGCAATTGCAATGCTGAATTAGCTTGTAATTAATAAAAGCAACGAATAGGAAGTTGTTGGTGACACCAACAACGGCGCGAAATCAAGCTATCCTGTAATCCTAAAATCAAGGTTCAATGTGCCGCAACAACATCTCCACTGGCTTCAACCTTGTTTTTTATAAACCGCTTGCCAATAAAAACAATCAGGAGTGCCAAAATTGATGACGCCGCCATAACCGCCGCCATAGGCAGCGAACTATGTTGTTTTATTACAGAGATACCTATAGATGATAAAGCCCCCACGGCCATTTGCGATGCGCCTAATATTGCAGAAGCCGAACCCGCATTTTTAGAGAAGGGAGCAAGGGATAATGCTGATGTATTGGGCGCACAAATGCCAACGCAGCATAACACTCCAAATATCATGGCTATAGTACCACCTATCCCGAACCAATGATTTAATGAACCCGCCAAAAAAACCGTGGAGATAATCACCATTAAAATAAGTGATGCGCCTATCATTTGTTCGCTTTTGTATTTTTTTATAAGCACACTGTTTAGCTGACTTGAACCGATAAACCCTACCGAAAGTCCGGCAAAGATCCAGCCGAACTGCTTTTCGCTTACTTTAAAACCTTCAATAAACACAATGGGTGATGATGAAACATAGGCAAACAAGCCCGCGAAAGCGAACGCGCCGCCTATGGCATAAGTTACAAACTGCGCATCCTTTAAAACCGTTATAAAATGTCCTATAATTGGCCCGGGCTTTAAAGAATAAGCAGGATCGGGCTGATAGCTTTCGGGGAGCCAGAATATTACAGCCAGCAATATGAGTACCGCTATAATAGTTAACACCAGGAAAATGACCTGCCATTCAAAAGCCGCGGTAATATAACTGCCTACAGTAGGGGCCAGCATTGGCGAGGCACCGAGTACCAGGATCAGCAACGAAAATACTTTGGCATTGTCCTCAACCGGAAACAAATCGCGCACCATAGCCATAGCTGCCACGCTTGCCGCACAGCTGCCCACCGCCTGAAAAAAACGCAGAGCAATAAGCATTTCGAGCGATGAAGAAAAAAAACATCCCATTGATGACACGATGTAAAGCCCAAGCCCCCAGTATAATGGGTTTTTACGGCCAAACCTGTCGAGCAAAGGTCCATAAAGTAATTGCCCGGCAGCAATACCAATAAAATAGCTTGATAATGACAGTGCTACCTCATCGGTACTTGTATGCAGGTACCTGGCTATGGCTTTAAAGCCCGGCAGGTACATATCGATAGAAAAAGGGCCAAGAGCCGTAAGCGAACCCAATATGAGGATCAGAACGGTATATTTTTGTTTGGTCATACGTGTGTGTTAGTTAGTTGATGGTTCATGGTTGATAGTTCATAGCTGTGAATGGGCACACAATATATAATGGTCATGCTAAAATTCTATGAACCATGATCCATAACCTATGAACCGAAGCATCAAAACGCCTCGCCTAAATTAAGACTTATTGATGAAAAGTTTTTGCTCACGCCATAATCGAGGCTGATATTGGTTCCTGCTTTTTTATTGAACTTAAAACGCAGGCCTGTGCCGGCGGCCGGGTGCCAGTATACAAAGGCATGGTTTTCGGGCTCGGTGACGGAGTTTACGTTAGCAAACACCACAAAGCCCAATAAACCATTGCGGGTGATATCGCGGCGGTATTCAGTTTCAAAATATACCAGCCTATCGCCCCGGTAACGGCTTTGCGGAAATCCCCTGCCCGATCGCTGATAAGGCTCCCAGCCAAGACTTGGCAGGTTAAGATAAGGTGTGCGGGGTGTAAGTGTTGTCCAGTAATAGGCCCAGAAAGCCAGCACATTTTTAGGCCCCGAGTTGGTCAACTGCACATATTTACGCATATCAATATATAGTGACCTCCAGTCGGTATGGCTTCCAAAAGCCTTGGCATTAACCCGGTAAACTATGTTGGCATAAGCTCCGGGTAGTGGATTGATAGAGTTTTTGCGCGAATCGTACAATAAATTGAGCGTTATGCCCGATGAAAAAGCATCCTGATCGGCAGCGGTGCCATATTTGTAGCCGGTAAACTTACGCAGGTTTTGATCGCCGTTGCTTTCAATATCCATGTAATAGTCAAGATTATAGCCTAAACCGGCATACAAGTATGGCTTTATCTGCTTTAACACGCTTTGATAAAAGCGGAGGTAATTATAATTTACCAGGAACTTATCTTCGGGACCCTGGTTACCTCCCAGGCCCCATGTATATTGAGGATAAACCATCAGCCTGGTATCGCCCTGTATATTCCACTCGTTATTATTAAGCCAGATATTTGACCGGATAGGCAAGCCATACCTCCCCTTCAGATTAAAATAGGGGGTAAAAGTAAAGCTTGATAAATTAGTAGTAGCTTCATCTCCCAGGTAAAACCCAGCTGTTGTTGAAGTAAACAATGCTTTTCCGCCGCTCCGCCCGTCGGTTGTTGAGGTGGGAAAAACAGAAAAGTAGATCTTCTTTCGCTCAGTTGCCTGCTGCCGGGGTTTTATTTTAAAAAGCGAACGTACAATGTCAATAACATCCCGTTGCGGTACTGTATCTTTTTTTATGCTGATGGTATCTGCAACCGGCTGCTGTGCCAGCACCATTGCCGGAATTAAACATAAAACTATTACAGATAACCCTTTTACCATCGTACTTTAAACGAAAAATTTTGCCTTGCTGTTTGGCTGTTAATAAGTTTAATAACGGATAAAACAGGGCAATCGCTTCAATTTAGCTAAATTTTAATTTAAATAAAAAAGGCCTGTAAGCATTGAAACCTACAGGCCCTTATAACAACCATTTAAATTAATGATAGGTTGTTTGTTTAGTTGGTTGTTTTAGTTGTGGCATAATGGTGATGGGGATGTGCCCTGCGCCAGGCAATTCGGGCAGCACGCTGCCTTTTCTCTTCGCGCCGGCGAGCCTCATTGCCGATAATATAACCGCCACCGGCACCAAGCGCACCGCCAACTAAAGCGCCGCCTGCACTATGTGTAATAAGCCCGCCCGCAACCGCGCCGCCGGCTCCACCTATGATTGCGCCTTTGCCTTGTTTACTTATCCCCTTTTTCTTTGTGGTTTGTGCATTGGTTGTGATACTAATGGATAGCATCAGGCCAATTAAAAAGCACATATATATCTTTAGCTTTTTCATAATGGTATGTATTTATAAGTGTTAACATAAACACTCATGCAAATAACAGACCATTATCGAAAATAGCTGCACAAAAATTCAATAACTGAACATTAACCAACAATGGTTATTTCAGGAAAGCCATTACAGCTTTTGAAAATTCGGAAGTGCGGCTGGCGCTGTTATGATCGCCCGGAACGTGAACCAGCTTTGAGCCGGGAATGAGTTTATGAAGAGCAACCTCGTCGCCGTTATCATGATCTTCGATCCCGTCTATGAGCAGTACCGGGATTTTTACCCTGGCTAATTCCTGTTTGCTGGTTGATGGCTGCCACTTTTGCTGATAGGCTAAAGCAAGTTCATCAAAAGGGTTACTGTGGATATATTTAATCATCCCATCAACATCATGAAAGCTGGTATCGCCCATTAAAGCCTTATAAGCGTGAACCCTTCGCGGCCATTCGGGGTTAGTATAAGCATCGCCCATGCCGCCCATTACCGCCTTTTGAACCCGCTTATCCAGCACAAACACGCGCGAAGTGATGATCGAACCGCGGGAATATCCAACAATATCATATCGTTTCAGCCCCAGGCTTGTAGCCAGGCCCATAATGTCTTTAGCTTCGGCATCGTTTGCATAACCCGCATCATCGTGGGGCTTGTCCGACAGTCCGTTGCCCCGCTGATCCAGTATGATCACTTTATAACCATTCGTTAACAGATCATTATAAAGCTTTCCTTTTTTCCAGCCTTCGCCTGTACCCGAAAAACCATGTACCAGTATCACCGGAAAGCCATCGCCTTTCACTTCATAATGGATTTTAACACCATCAAACGAGCTATAATAGCTGCCCGGGGCAGTAACCGGCTGGGCTAATACACAATTGCCGGTAATCAGCATAAAAATTAACAGAGCTAAACTTGCCGATAGTTTTTTGATAACAAGCATATTTTTATTTAATAAACAGGTTAATAACGGTTACTCCCGCAAGCCCTATAACAGAAACAAGCGTTTCCATTAACGACCACGATTTTATAGTATCCTTAATACTTAAATTAAAATACTCTTTATATAGCCAAAAACCCGAATCGTTTACGTGCGAAAATGCCAGGCTACCGGCCCCGATGGATAATACCATTAAATTGGGATTAATATGATTTTGCAAAACCAGCGGCGCAACAATGCCTGCAGCCGTTAGTCCGGCAACTGTTGCCGAGCCCAAACTAACACGGATAATAGCGGCTATCACCCAGCCTAATAACAGCGGCGGCAAATTAAACGATTGTAGTTGCGCTGCTATCTGGCTGCTTACACCGCTGGCGGTTAAAACTTCCTTAAAGGCGCCCGATCCTGCTATGATCAATAATATCAAGGCCACATCCTTCACCGCATCAGTAAAATTGCCTGCAAGCTGGCCCATGCTTTTACCTTGCTTTACACCTAAAGTATAGGTGGCAACCATAAGCGCTATTAACATAACGATTGATGGATCGCCAAGAAATGTGATAAACTTTGCTACACCCGGATCCTGTATGTTAAGGTAGGGAAAAAACGCAGTAAGCATTAAAAGCAAAACCGGCAATAAAGCTGTAAAAAAGCTATTGAACGCGCCGGGCAGCTTTTCGGCAGGTAATTCTTCAGCCCTGAAAGTAGCCAGCGGCTCTGACGGTATTTTTTTAAGAAATTGTGCAAAAACCGGCCCCGCCAATATAATAGCCGGAATAGCTATCATAAGCCCGTAAATAAAGGTGGTTGCCATATTAGCATGAAACAAGGCCACTAATGCCGATGGCGATGGATGCGGGGGCAAAAAACCATGCGTTACCGACAGCGAAGCCAGCATGGGTAAGCCTATATACACAGCCGGGAGTTTATACTTGTAAACTACAGAGAATATAAGTGGGACCATCAGCACGAAGCCAATACCATAAAACAGCGGAATACCTATAATAAACCCGGCTGCCACCAGCGCCCATTGAATATATTTTTCGCCTACGGCGGCAACAAGTACACCTGCTATTTTTTGCGCAGCTCCGCTCACAGCAACCAGCTTGCCCAGCATAGCGCCCAGGCAAATAATGATGAGCAACTGACCTAAAATATCACCCATGCCTTTTTGAACGGAAGCGGTTACCTTATTAATGGGTATGCCCAATAACAAACCTGCAATTATCGAAACGATGAGAAAGGCAATAAAAGGGTTTATTTTTACAAGGCTCACCAGCAAAACCAGTAAAACAATACAAAAAAAGATAGTTAACAGTACCATTAAGTTATAGGTTATGTGTGGCCAGCGGGCGTGCAACCTCAATATAGGGCACCTGCTGATGCCAACTAAAGTAATAACAAAATTTGAGTTTAGGATTTTTATATGGTAAAAGCTTTGATAACCGGTCTCAATCATCTATAAGCCTTTTAATTTTATCGTTTTGCACTTAAAAATAAGGGATTTGTGTAACTAACATACAACATGTTGTTATTTATAACATTGTTTCATTAATTTTATAAAAAATAGTTTTAATTTTGCATTAAAGTTTTATCCGATAAGATTAAACCCAAACCACTATTTTACAGGATACTGTAATTTTAACGCATACTTTAATACCTTTTCGGCATTTATTTCTTTAACTTTTATTATGGTAAAGCGTATTTTAGTATTGGACGACAATCAAGACATACTTGATATTGTTCATGAGACCCTTACTTATGAACAATTTGAAGTTAAAAGCACATCAATAAGCACCGATGTACTTCCGCTGATTGAGAGCTTTGAACCGGATCTTGTTATACTTGATTACCGGGTGGCTGGTACTAATGGCGGCGAAATTTGCCGAAACATAAAAGTACACCCTAAATTTGGCAATACTCCTGTTATTATATTCTCGGCCTACGTGAACAATGAAAATGAGCTCATCAGCTACGGGTGTGACGCAATAATCAACAAACCATTTGATTTGACCGAACTTGTTGAAAAGGTTAATAACCTGCTTTAAAAACGTAATCCCGACCTCATCGGTCAATTTACCTCCCCTTTGCACTATCCATTTAACCTTTATTTCATTCCTTTATTCTGCCAAACCGGGATAATAATTATAAAAAAAGCAAAGAAAGCGCTTTAAAGCTTCCTGCAATATAAATACAGCACATTTTTAACGCATAAATTGATTTAATTATCAATACTTAAACAGCACGGTTGAAATATTGGTAATTATTTTAACTTTGTTTGTACGTTAAAGCAAAATAATTAGTTAAATACAATAAGCCCCCGATTGTATTATGGTACTATCAATAAATCAACACGAGAAAACGGAAGTAAAAAAAACGGCGGTATGCCCAAAGTGCAAATCAGAGCTTGATAACCGTGTGCCCAGAGGCTTTTTTGTGAAAAAAGTTTTGTTTTTTCTCCCTTTAAAGAGGTACATGTGTTACAAATGCCAACGCAAGAGATACATATTACGATAATTAGTTTCATAAAAAGAAATCAATACTTACTTAAAAGTACTTTTCCTTTTTTTTCTTCTTTACCAATAATATAGATATTGTATTTTGGCTGCCTGTTATTTTAAGTTTGTGGAAGAAAACGAAGCCAAGTCAAAGAAAAGATATTATTGTTCAAAATGCGGAGCCCCTTATCACTTCCAGATGCGAAGGAGTTGGTTTTTGAAAAACGTCCTGTTTTTTATACCGGTCAGGAAATATTTTTGCGCAAAGTGCAAAAAGTCGGCTCACGTTTTCATCAAATAATTTTCAATTAACCAATTTCGGTGTATTGATATCCTGTTACTTCAAATAAACGCGAATAATCTGCGTTTATATCCTCCCTTACGCTGTTATTTTAGAGCCCTACCTTATTTGTATACAATAATATACTTATTGTATATCGTTATAAGTACAGAATTAAAGAGCGTTAGTTATAAAACCGCATAACATCCAAATTTGAATTAAAATAGTTACGTCTAATACTTGGTATAAAAATTGCTTAATGTTTCTCGATATTGTATAAAGCCATATCGCCATTGACTTTTTGCTGATACTTTTTTTAACAAATTACCTATGCGACGGATTTTAGCGGTGGACGACGACAAAGATATTTTAGAAATCATAAAATATATACTGGAAGATTCGGGCTATGAGGTTGATACCTTAACTGAAGGCAGAAACTTGTTTGACCGGATAAAGCAACACGAACCCGATTTAATTTTGCTTGACATTATGCTGGGCAATTTAGATGGCCGTGAACTTTGCAAGACCCTTAAAAACCAGCAGGAAACTAAAAACATACCAGTAATATTAATTTCGGCAAGCCATAATCCGGGTATACTCAGCCAAGCCGGTTCGCCCGATGATTTTATAGCCAAACCTTTTGATATTGATGTTTTGCTGAATAGTATAAACAGGCAGTTAAGAAGTGCCGCTTGATATACAGTAATGTCCGGGCAAAAAAACGGAGCAGGCCAATATTCACCTACCCCGTCAAATCAAAACAAAACTAAAAACTAAGTATTTATAGTAAATGCATTTTCCCGTTTAGCGCGGGTACGCAGCTTAAAGAAAATGACAAGGTTTAGGAAATGCATACCGCCCAATATTAAAATTATCCAGCCCACTTTATAACTCAATACCTCAACCACTACCTGCATACTGGCAATACTGCCATACTCCTTTAAGGCCAGGCTCATATAACCTATATTTACCAGGTAAAAGCCTACTACAAGCAGCTTGTTCACAGAATCGGCCAGTTCACTGTTGCCGTGAAAAATATCCACTAAAAATATACGCCCGTTTTTAAACAGTACTTTGGCCACCCATACTGTCAATGCTATGCTTGCCAACAGATAAATGACATAGGTTAAAATAAAGTAGTTCATAATATTAAAGATTTAGTTATTATTAATTATTTAGAATTTTCAGTAAAAATTGAAATTTATTTATAAAAAAATTATTTAAACACTTTCAGTATCGAACCAAAAAACCAGTTCTCTTCGGCCTTGAGCATGGTATCGAGTGTTTTGTTCGCATTGTTAGCCAGCTTATTTATATCAGTAACCGTGGTTTTAAATGCTTTATAAGCCGGATCTTTTGCATCGCCATTCACCCCGGCAAGTTGATCAAGTATTTTAATGATTGGTGTAAGCTCGCGCTTTTTGCGTTCTTCGGCAAC
Organism: Mucilaginibacter sp. R-33; assembly: GCF_049949235.1. Classification (NCBI taxonomy): domain Bacteria; kingdom Pseudomonadati; phylum Bacteroidota; class Sphingobacteriia; order Sphingobacteriales; family Sphingobacteriaceae; genus Mucilaginibacter; species Mucilaginibacter sp. R-33. Next base: position 631,176 of record NZ_CP188089.1, on the reverse strand, counting down.
ACGGCGGGCAATAGTCCACACATCTTTCTCTGCGTAAAAAAACTCCTTACGCTCACCGGTTTTATGCTGCTTTTCAACCAAACCCCAGTCAATGAGGTCGCGCAGGGTCATGTTGGCATTACCGCGTGATATGCTCAACTCGGCCATCACTTCTTCAGTAGTTAAAGCCTCCGGCGAGATCATCAGCAAAGCATGTACCTGTGCCATGGTGCGGTTAATCCCCCACTCCGACCCCAGCTTACCCCAGGCCTCAATGAACTTTAACTTTGCCTCTGCCAATTCCATGCACAAATATAAATAAGTTTTTAAACTTTCAAAAAAAAATGAAAATTTAGGTTAGAGGGCAATGCGCTTCATTTACTTTGTTTAAAAAGGTAAAATAAATATCCACCAATCTTATTAACCTGTTTACCCTAAACACTTTGCTTTTTGCCACACTCATTGGAACTTCTATACTGTAGATTTTACATGGGTTAACCAGCAGACTCCTCGTCAGGCCGGTGTTATAAGCTAATAATTACCGAATGTTGATTGTATAATTTAGATTGCTGATATTGCCTGAGTGGAAAATGTTAAAATTGTCACCATAAATACATGGAAATGCGATGGCGAGTATCGGGTGCGCATGGGCATACTTGCCAAACAACTTAAACAACTAAAACCTCATGTTATAGCTTGCCAGGAATGTTTTTACAGCGAAGAAGCGAATGCCGATACCCTGAAATTTTTGGCTGCCGAATTAAATATGAACTATTGTTTTTTACCCGGCCGATCGAAAAAACGCCTGTTTGAAGGCGGGGTGGTTAACAGTACATCGGGCCTGGGCATATTATCAGTTTACCCGGTTACCGAAACCGGGAGTTTTGATTTACCTGTAGTAGCCGAAGATAACGACCGCAAAGCTTTCCGGGTAAACGTAAACCTGCCATCGGGAAAAATAGTTACTTTTACCACTACCCATCTTACACACCTGGGCCAACATAAAGGACTTAGAAAAGCCCAGGCCGAAGCGCTTGCGGATTTTGTTACTGAGGAAACCCCAAAGCCATACCACATTATTTGCGGCGACTTTAATGCCACACCCGATTCGGAAGCAGTTATGGCTTTCCGGGAATTATCTAAAGCTGCTGATTGTTATACCGAAGGTAATGGTACAGAACCGAGATACAGCCTTACGGACGCCTATTACAAAGCCAACAAACAGGTATGTGTTGATCAGATTTTCACTTTGCCCTTCCCTGGTACGGGTAATTACCCGCGGTTTATCGATTCGGCAGTGGTATTAAACGTGCCTGATGAAGAAACCGGCTTGTACCCGAGCGATCATTTCGGCATCGCCACAACACTTGTAATAAATTGACTTAACAACCTGCCGTCAATCGATAATTTTACTATTCAAAATATATAGCGGTTCAAATAATCCGCCCTTTTCATCCATAAAAAACCACCATGAGCAAGCTATTTTATGTTATTGGCGCATCCGGAGCAGGCAAAGACACCTTGATGAATTACGCCCGCAAGCAAATTAACGGATCGGAAAATGTGGTATTTGCACACCGGTATATTACCCGTCCGCCATTTTCTGGCAATGAGAACCACGTTAGCTTAACCAATGAGGAATTTGCATTAAGAAGCAAAGCCGGGATGTTTGCTTTAAGCTGGGGCAGCCACGATAAATACTATGGCATAGGCCAGGAAATAAACAACTGGCTTAATAAAGGCTTTAATGTGGTGGTTAACGGATCGCGCGAATACCTGCCCGTTGCACAACGGCTCTACCCCGATCTGATAGCGATATTAGTAACTGCGAGTCCCGAAGCTATTGCAAGTCGCCTGGTTGGGCGAGGACGGGAAAACACTGAAGAAATAGCCAATCGTATAGCCCGCACTGCCGAACTCAACACCAATCTCGAAAACTGCATCGAAATACAGAATGACGGCGCTATTGAACTTGCCGGGAACGAACTGGTAAATCTGATCTCGGTAACGGAAAAACAAATGGCTTAAACCTGCTTTACAAAGACAGAAGAGCGGACCAAATAATCGCTACCCGGTTTGGCACTCTTATATGCGGATGAAAACTATTGATGGTTCAATACATCGAAAGATTACTGCGTTGGTAATTGAGTAGATATTTTAGTTTTTTTGAACGCGACTCATAAAACACTGAAATATACTGAAAAAGGGGTATTTCAAGGAGAAAGTATTAAAGCTATTTTTAAAAAATATTTAGAAAAGTATTTAAATATCGAACCTAAACCCTATCAATATAAATTAGCCATCTGCCCTGAACAGCAAATGGCTTTTTCGTTTATATACAAATCTCAAATAATTGCTGCCAGCTATCGCAACGTAGCATAATTATAAAACTGCAACCTGCCGGTGCCTTGTACGGTAATAGTTTTTGTTTCAGTTGCGCCCTGGGCATTTTTGAGGGTGATATGTACCTGGTTATCTCCTTTTTGCAAAGGGATCCGTGCATAAGAAATATAAGCCGGCAGACTTTGCCAGTTACGGGTATCGGCTTTTTCGGATAGTAAGCTGTAAAGCTGAATGCCGTAACCAAGTCCTTCCAATAACCCGTTGGTTTTGCCATCACTTTTGGCAGCCGCACGTATTGAATATTCGGCTATCTTCTTCACCGCAAGGCGCGACAGGATCCCGCTCATCTCTTTTAATGCGCGCTGCTGCAAAGTTTTAAATGCCAGCTCATTAATATCTTCAGCTTTTACCAATGACGCGTCCTGATTATTAACAGAGATACTTGCGCTTGAATAATATGGCGTTTGCGCAACATATTTAGGAAATGCGACCCGTAGGCTTTCAACCGACTTGGTGTTCACCCTGTTCCTGTCGCCGTCGTAATTAAAGGGAATTACCAGGCCTCCGGCAACATCCGTAAAAAACAAGTCGCCGTTGCTGTTACGGATCAGGCTAAAAAACAGGTCGACCTGCGTTTTTACCGGGGCAAGGCCGTTCTCCCAAAAAAATATCAGCTCACCACCTTCCGATGGTTTTACAGGTTCATATTTAATGCCAAAGGTTGTTTCAAACTGGTCAGCTTCAGCTGTAAAGCCGTTCAGCTTTGCCGTGCGGATCACGTCTTCTTCCAGTTCAACGGGCATCGGGGTACCGTAATAAGTTTTATCAGGACTTTTAAGATAGATTTCCGCCGCGTTCCTGTATGATATAAATGCATTGTTTACATCGTTGTTACTTTCATACAACATCCCCTGCAACGTCAGCGAAAATGCGTCGTTTGAGTAACGGCTGTCTTTATTGTTATACTTATCGCCCTGTTCCTGAGCCTGTAAAGTAATACGACGGGCTTCAACAATTGCATCCTCTGTTTTATTCAGGTACAAATAATTGAGCGCCTTATAATAATGGATCATGAACTTTTCAAAATCCTCTCCTTTATACCTTTGCGATGCGGAATTAAGCAAAACGCCAACAGCGGCGTCAGATGCGCTGGTCAAACCTTCATCAAGCAACTGATCTGCCTGGTTAAAGTAGTTGTTACTATTTTCGTACTCGCCTTTTAAATGGCAGATCCTCCCCTTCTCCATCAGGTACAGGAGCTTATTTCGGGGCTTTTGAATGAGGCTGTTATTATCAAGCTCCTTCTCGGCCTGGGGATAGTTACCGGCCGATACATTTTTATAATAAGGAGCAACACTTTGATTATAGGTTGAACACGCCGATAAAAAAAGCATCAGCCCGATAAAAGAAAATACCCGGAGAATATGCGTACGTAAGTTGATCATTATTAAATGCAAACTGCCCCGAACACAGGCGTACCGTGTTCAGGGCAATGATGTTTACCAGCTTTAGTTTTTAACGTATTTGGCAATTTTCTTTTCGCCTATCCAAACCACTTCATTTGTCTGAATGTTGGTAAGCTCCAGATTTACCTGGTAGTAAACAACTTTTTGGCGTTTGTGCGAATCAACTATTGAATTGATTGAACCCTGCAGTATATAATCGGCACCGTTTTCCAGGCCAAATTTTTTCATGCTTGATACCGTAGCGTTTGTTTGCTGATCGGCCTTTTCGGCACGTAGCTCATCACGTTTTTTACCGCCCTGCACCAAACGTACTTTTTGCGATTGGATGAATGAGCTCTCAATATCGGTTAAGAATGTTTCGGCATCAATATGTTCGTGGCTTTTATTTTGTACAAAGCCAACTATAACTACCGGGCGTTTACCCTGGTGTTCGTTAAGGTGAGTATCTATCCAGTTAGCACCTAGAATTTTGCCGGTAAGCTCATCGGCTGCCATTCGTGCATCACTGTTATTCCAGTTGCCGCTAACATCAATAGTTTGGTCGGTGCTAACGCGTGTAACCTGCCTTGAACATGAGGCTATAAAAATCCCTGAAACTGCTAATGCAGCAACTGTTAAAATCCTGTTAAATTTCATTTGTAGTATATTATAAATTATGATGTGTTAGATTGATTGCTGCTTAATTTGTTACCAGCCAAAACCGATACCGATGCTTGTACGGCCGCCCCAGCGGCCACCATAATAGCCGCCCCAGCGATTGCCCCATCCATAGTTTAAAAATGGCGAATAAGAGTAGCCGCCATATAAGCCCCATGACGGTGAATAATCATAATATCCGTTCATGCGTTCCTCATGCCGCCACGCGCGGTTTTGGCGGCGGCGTTCCAGTTTGGCTTCATACCAATCGTAAGCTTTGTAAGTATTTTGTATGGTTACCCCGTGCAGGCTGTTCAGGGTATCGGCAACCCTGATATATTTTGCCTGGCTTTCCATGTAGCGTGGATTTTGATCGGCAACCAGCGATGCAGTTTCCTGGGCTTTTACGGCGCCACTAAACAAACCGCCTAAAAGCATCAAGCCTATCATAAAGATATTCCTTTTCATTGCGCTTAATTTAATAAGTAAAGTTACGTAAAATGCACTCCAAATATTACAGAGGCACCGGGCATAAACCGTTAAATTATGTTAATCGGGAGCATTTTTACTTAATTATGAACTGCAGTAGCACCATACAGCTTTTTCACCATGAAAATGGGCTGTATTATTATTGTCACTATCGGTCATCATGGCGCGTCATGATGATATATTCAAATACATTTATATAAAGCTAAAAGCAGAACGCACAAAGCCTAAAGCTTACATTCTGCTATTGACATTATTTAATTATTTCACGTAAATTAATTATTAGACGCTCTATCATATCATGAAAAAATCAACCTATACCCTGTTTATTATTGGCTTTGCTGCGATACTATCTGCCTCCGTTACCAACGCGCAAACCAAGCCCTTTAAACCCAAAGACCAGCAGTTATTTAACACCATCGCACACATGGATAGTGTAATGTTCAACGCCTTTAACAGCCGTGATTTAGAAGTGTTGAAAATACTGTTTGCGCCCGATGTTGAATTTTATAACGATGGCAAGGGCGTAACTGGTTATGACGGCACCATTGCCGGCTTTAAAGGAATTTTTGAAAACAAACAAGCCGCCGACCTGCGCCGCGACCTGCTTAAAGAAACGCTTGAAGTTTACCCCATGCCCGGCTTTGGCGCTATTGAAATGGGTACGCATCGTTTCACACATACCGAAAACGGCCAACCGGTAATCGGCCTGATGAAATTTGTACACATTTGGCAGTATAAGGACGGGCAATGGAAAGTGACAAGGGTGGTAAGTGTAGGACATTAATTATGCTAACAGATCCGTTAAGAGTTTTCAATCCTTATCCAAGCGCGGGGCTTTCGCAATATAACCCGCCAGTTCAGGCATTCGTGCTTGAACCGGCAATCGCGCCATTTTTGATTAATCACCAAGCCTCAAATCTCTTCAATACGAGCTCACATTGCTATAGTCAACATTTGTAATGCCGCTATAATCAGGCACAAACGTATTTTCGCTGCTGATGGCCATATCAAACTCAAACGACGCCGGATTAGGTGTGTTCAACAAACTGCCTTTGGGGATGTAAGGGAACAACTCACCATAAGTCAGGATCTGACTGTGGTTAACACGGCGGTAAATATACATACGGTGCAGGTCGCAGGGTTTGCTTAAACCGGCGGCACCTATCATCTGAATGGCGCTGCTCACCGTTTGTCGGTGGAAGTTAGCCACACGTACCTTTTTATCATCCACTACCAGGCCTTTCATCAGGCTTTTATCCTGTGTAGCCACACCGGTTGGACAGGTGTTCGTATTGCATTCCAGCGCCTGGATGCAGCCAAGGGCGAACATCATACCACGGGCACTGTTGCACATATCGGCACCGAGGGCAAAATTTTTGACCAGGTCAAAACCCGTGGCTACTTTTCCTGATGCTATAAGCTTGATATGTTTTTTAAGGTCGAACCCGGTCAGTGCGTCATAAACAAAAGCCAAAGCCTCGCGCAACGGCATCCCCACCGAATTACTAAATTCCAGCGGGGCAGCGCCAGTGCCGCCCTCGCCCCCATCAACAGTAATAAAATCGGGAGTAATGCCAGTTTTAACCATGGCCTTGCAGATGGCTAAAAATTCGCTTTTATGGCCTACACACAATTTAAATCCGATTGGCTTGCCGCCTGAAAGATCCCGAAGCTTTTGAATAAATACCATCAGCTCCAATGGATTGGTGAATGCGGTATGATATGGCGGTGAAACCACATCCTCCCCCATCTCCACCAGCCTGATCCGCGCAATTTCAGGTGTGACCTTGGCAGCGGGCAATATCCCCCCATGACCAGGCTTTGCTCCTTGCGACAGCTTGATCTCGATCATTTTCACCTGTGGAAGCACCGCCCGTTCGGCAAAGGCATCGTAGTTTATAGTACCATCCTTATGGCGGCAACTGAAATAGCCGGTGCCTATTTGCCAAATGATATCGCCGCCTGGTTGCAAGTGGTAATCACTCAATCCACCTTCGCCGGTGTTATGGGCAAAGTTATCCAGTTTTGCACCGCCGTTAAGGGCCAGTATGGCGTTCATACTCAACGAACCAAAACTCATAGCCGAAATATTGAATACGCTGGCCATATAAGGCTGTGTACAGGCCGCCCCGCCAACCTTTACACGGGGATCCATATTTAATTGATGGTGATCCATAGCGGCGATGCTGTGGTTAAGCCATTCGTAGCCGTTATCATATACATCAAGCTCGGTACCAAAGGGACGGGTGTCATCAACCTTTTTGGCTCGCTGGTAAATTACGCTCCTGTTTTGACGGTTAAAAGGCGTACCGTTGGTATCGCTTTCAATAAAGTACTGGTATATTTTGGGCCTAAGTTCTTCCATCAAATACCTCAGATGGCCAAACACCGGGTAATTGCGCACAATGCTATGCTTAGGCTGCACCATATCATAAAAACCGATAAGATATACCGGCCCCATGAACAGGAACGACCATGCAGCGGGTGGCCAGATGACAGTCCACAAAGCAAGCATACTGAATATGATAAAGAACGAAACAACGAAGAGCTTTCTCATGGATAGTTAATTTTATATGAGCGGCTATTAAGTTTGATAAAAATAGATTTATAATTTAAACAATAGGGCAAATTTGTGGTTAAGAAACTTACTCAATGTCGTTTTAAAGTCACAAAGTAAAAATAGATGTTTAAACATCTATTTTTGTACTTATATTTGTATCAACAAAAAAGAAATAAAAATCATGGCAACAGAAACAGCAACAAAATGGGTTATTGACCCTATGCACTCAGAAGTACAATTTAAAGTTAAACACCTGGTTATTTCAACCGTGAGTGGTTTTTTCAAAAGTTTTAACGGTGAGTTATTAACTGATAATGATGATTTTGAAAATGCTGAAATTGATTTCTCTTTAGATATCAACAGCATTGACACCAATCAGACACAACGCGACGAGCACTTGAAATCGGCCGAATTTTTTGACGCCGAAAAATATCCTCAGATCACTTTCAAATCAACTTCATTTACCAAAACTGATGATGAAGAGTACGAACTGAAAGGCAACCTGACCATTAAAGATCAAACTAAACCGGTAACCCTTGATGTAGAATTTGGTGGCTCGGCTGCTGACTTTTATGGCAACACCAAAGCTGGTTTCGAGATCAGCGGCAAAATTAACCGTAAAGATTTCGGCTTAACCTGGGATGGTGTAACCGAAGCAGGTTCAATTGTAGTTGGCGAAGACATTAAATTGTTGATCAACATCCAGTTCACTAAACAAGCTTAATTGTTTTAATACTGTTGCTGTGTTTTAACTTTTAAAATGCCGCTGTTGTTAAAGGATCCCAACAACACGGCATTATTGAAACAGCAAAACAGGTTAAAATTTAAATAGCAAAGCCATTCTGATTTAATCGGGATGGCTTTGTTTGTTATGAACCAACCAAACTTACGAAGTTTTAAAAACTTCGTAAGTTTTCCGCATTACAGTATAAATCATCGCAAACACATGATTTAAAGCGCGTTTAAGCCTCATTTTTAAACTAAGTAGCCTTATATTTGTTCTTATACTTATGCTAATTAAAATATATCCCGAAAACCCTAATCCAAAGGCTATTGAGCAGGTGGTGGAGGTGTTAAAAAAAGGCGGCCTCATCATATACCCTACCGATACCATTTATGGTTTGGGTTGTGATATTACCAATCACCGCGCTATTGAGGCTATTTGTAAGATCAGGAATATCAAACCCGAAAAGGCTAATTTCTCATTCATTTGCTACGACTTGAGCCATATCTCTGACTATATCAAACCCATTGACAATACTACTTTCCGTGTACTGAAAAAGGCATTACCGGGGCCCTTTACATTCATATTCAATGCCAGTCATATGGTGCCCAAAATGCTAAGCTCCAACAAAAAAACGGTTGGTATCAGGGTGCCCGACAATAATATAGCCCGCGAAATTGTGCGTGTGTTAGGTAATCCGATACTTTCTACATCTATAAGGGACGACGACGATATTATCGAGTACTCAACCGATCCGGAGCTGATCCACGAAAAATATGAAGACCTGGTGGATATTGTGATCGATGGTGGTTATGGCGACAACATCCCATCAACCATAGTTGATTGCACTACCGGCGACTTTGATATTGTTCGTGAAGGTAAAGGTGATTTGGAGTTGTATTTGTAATACACTACATCTGCTTTAGCTATGTTGTATGGCGGGCGCGTTAGATTGTAGTGAAAAGCCCACAGCGCGAGGTGGTTATCGAGGGTAGGAAGGGCGAGGACTTGTAACGAAAAATCCGGGCGCAACGCCATGGTTGAGAGATAAGTGATATAATTAAAACCATCATTGCGAGGAACGAAGCAATCGCACGGAAGCATAGCCGTCCTGTAATCCATCGCAATCACTACCACTTCATTACGAGGCACGAAGCAATCGCGAACTGTACTGGGTGTCCTTGGTTAAAAAGTCACGAGTACGCCACGCTTTCTCAACGCTGCATACCCACGCCAGTTGGGGAGAACGTTTGCGGTAGCGGGGCAACGGTGGTTAACGTTGATTGGGATACTCCAATAATAACTTGTATTCAAGTTGTTTTACATCTCCTTCCATCTTACTTTCTCCATTCTGATATAATAAAATCACTTCAATTTTTAAATCTTTCAAGGCACTTGCAATTTTATCATCAGGAATATCGAAGTTAAAGCGCATTGCATTTATCTGCTCATTGGGATAAATTGTAGTCTTACCGTTTGAAGAAATTTTCATTCTATTATTATTTAGACGTGTAAATTCATATCCTTGATACTGATCCCATGTTATATTAATGAGATTATAGTTTATGAAATACACGTTAACTTTAAAATCAGATTCGATTACATCTCCTTCGTTAAGGATATCTACTTGAAATATATGTTTAATTCTTCCAATCGGGTTGCTCCTATCATTCTGCCTCCCGATTGACCACTCTTTTAAAAGGAGTTTGGATTTTAGTTTCCTACCATAAGATTCTCTTACTTCATATTCTTCCATCATAACAGATTCAAAATTAAACCGTTTATAGAAGCGTTTGTCTCTACACATGTGAGGTGCATCGTAGCTTTTAGGGATTTTGACTACATAGATACTTTGATTGATATTCCCTTCACTTCTAATAGGATAAATCTTTAAATCTGCAATCCTTTTCTGTACTGATGAATTTATCGTCTGTTCTAACCACTCCTTTGTGTATATGTTTCCATCGATGTATGATAATCCCGAAGCTTTATGATTTTCTTCTTTAACGCCATAAATTATTATACCTCCATCCGAGTTTGCGAACGCAGAAACATCTTTGGAGATCTCTTTCTTTTTTCCATCGCTTTTGTCAAAAGATCCGGCTTCTTTAAAATCTAAATGAATGGATTCTTCGACTTCATTGTCGATTAATGAAATGATATCTTCAAGGTAATATTCTGTTTTATTTTGAAAGTCACTCATGGCATAATGATGGGTTTAGTGTATATAATATAAATCTTTTTAGGACTGAAGATCAATCTACTCTATATCGTAAGGCTCTAATTATTAATATAGGTATCAAAGTCAACTAAATCAATGTCATCATTTTTTATCGTTCTTACGAAATGGGTCTTTGAGTTGTAAAGAAACCAGTATCCATTAGTTCTTCCAGCAAAATGGTATGTTTGGCCAGTAATTATCTTTTGCCCGGATTTTAGTTTTAAAACTGCATGAAGTTGATGATTTGGCTTCTGCAAGGTTGAATAGCTGGCTAAGCTATCAAATAGTGCATACCAAATGGCTAATATAAATATGCCGACAATACGATTATCCCTAAAAAAATCGCTTCCGGTTTCTTTAGCTCGCATCCTAATTAAAACATAAGCAGAAATTAAAATTATAGTCCACCAATATTTTAGTACGAAAGTTAAGCTAATACCCGTTCGTATGATTGGATCATTTTGATATCCATATATCATAAGAAATATGGCAAAACAATATAGAAGGCTTACATATCCCCATTTTTGTAGACCTATAATTTTCTTGCTTTCGATTAGCTGATTAGCAGCCTCAACACTTCCATAATATAATGCCCACCAAATAGCTGTAGGAGCAACTAATGCAATATCTGCTATCTCGAAATATTGAAATATAGGTATGTGAAGTTTTAAGTAGTAATAAATGTAATTTCGTATTAGCGAAAAAACTACCGCTAAAGCTATAGCAATTCCAGTAATCTCACCAGTGCTTGTTATGCTTTTATCTAAGCTGCTTGATACTTCATTTTCTTCGTCGTCAGACATGTGATAAGGATTTTAATAAAGATATGTAATTGATATAATTATAATTCGATATACGAATAGATTTTTATTTATATCAAGTTTCTTTCTTTAGCTCTGCAAGTAGTAAAACCCGTCCACAACCCGTCCATAAGATAGTAACACAAGTACACGGATGGACAGAAGCTTTTTGTGTTTATCGGCATTGTGCGCAGGCAGCGTTAGATTGTAGTGAAAAGCCCACAGCGCGGGTAGGCATCGGGGCAGGCAAAGCGAGGACTTGTAACGGAAAGCCCGGGCCGCAGGCAACGCCCACATCATCCAATCAAAAAAAACTAACAACAAACAGCTTACGCTCAAATCAATATAAGAAATAAAGCAATCCCAACTACACAGATCGGCTCTCTCTATCGGGGATTGCTTCTTTCTCGCAATGACGCAGTGGAGAAATATCGGCTTACGGCCTTATCCCCTTCACAAACCCATCAATCTTATCCATATAACCTTCCTCGCCTAAAAGCTTCACAAATTTGCTGCCTATAATTGCCCCATTGGCATAATTACATGCTTTGGCAAAGCTGCTGCTATCGGTAATCCCGAAACCAATAATGGTTGGATTCTTTAGCTTCATGGCCGTAATGCGTTTGTAATATTCTTCTACACTATCACTCAGTTTCAGGTTGTAACCGGTTATGGTTGATGACGACAGCAGGTAGATAAAGCTGTTGCTCAGTTCATCAATTTTGCGGATGCGCTCTCCGGATGTTTGCGGGGTTACCAGGAATATATTGCTCAGGCCGTTATCGATAAAATGTGACGAGTACATCTTTTCATATTCATAGATCGGCAGATCGGGCACAATAATGCCGTCAACACCTACCTCGGCAGCCTTTTTACAAAACCGTTCAACACCATACTGTGCAATGGGATTAAAATAGCCCATGAGCAAAATAGGAATACTTACCCTGCTGCGTAGTTCGGCAAGCTCTTCAAACAAAACTTTAAGGCTCATGCCATTTTCCAATGCTACCTCTGAGCTATGCTGAATAGTTGGCCCATCAGCCACCGGATCAGAATAAGGGAAACCGATCTCCAGGAAATCGGCACCTGATTTTTCAAGGGCTTCGGCAATATCAACTGTAGTGTTTAGTGCAGGATAGCCTGCGGTAAAGTATATAGATAACAGGTTGTTATTCTTTGATGCAAAAAGCTTGTTTAAACGGTTCATGATATAGCCGGTTATTGTATTTTTATTTGTTTGTTATGGCACCCGGGCCATAAATTCTATTTTTATAATATCTGTTTCATCGTTAAAAAACGATGGTGATGTTGTTTTGGTGAACCCTATTTTAAAGTTATCACTTACCGATTGCAGATTAAGCTGATAGCCGCCAAATTCGGTTTGTACGTAGCAATCCTCTCCTTCAAGCAATTGCCCTTTAAAGTGGAATTGTCCGTTAAAACTCTGCCCCATCTGTCCACCTCCAAAACCATCCACGTTAAAATTCCTTTTAATGTCGATGCCTAATTGTGCAAAAAGCTGCTTTATCTCCTCTGGAAAAAATTCATCTCTTATGCTGTCAAAATATTGGCAATCTTCGCAACCGCAACTTTGGGTTCCGGTTACCTCTACTTTTTTATACAAAGCCTCGTTCTTAAGCCGGTCGGTCTCTAAGACCCAGTCGAGGTATTTTACTATTTCCAAATTAATAGCCGAAATAATTAATGTACGTATCCAGGTCCTTATCTCCCCTGCCCGAAATACAGATCACCACGTTATCATTAGCCTCAAACTTCATTTTCTCCAACTGTGCCAAAGCATGGGCTGTTTCAATGGCCGGGATAATTCCTTCCAGCTGACAGCAAAGTAAACCTGCCTGCAAAGCCTCCTCATCGGTAATACTTACATATTGTCCGCGGCCGGTTTTAAACAAATGTGCGTGCTGCGGCCCTATACCCGGATAATCCAGTCCCGCCGAAATTGAATAAGGCTCAACCACCTGTCCGTCTTCGGTTTGCATCAATATGGTGCGACTGCCATGCAGCACCCCTTCATCGCCCAAAGCTGTTGTAGCGGCCGATTCACCACTATTTACACCTTTGCCTGCTGCTTCAACAGCAACCAGTTTCACAGCCTCATCCTCTATAAAATGAAAAAACATCCCCATAGCGTTGCTGCCGCCGCCTACACAAGCCATCACATATTGCGGTAACTCCTTGCCGGTTTGCTCAAACAACTGCGCCTTTGTTTCCTGTGATATGATGGCCTGAAAACGGGCCACAATATCCGGGTATGGATACGGGCCAACCACCGAACCAATGATATAATGCGTATCAACCGGGTTGCCTATCCAATCGCGCAGTGCCTCGTTGGTAGCGTCTTTAAGTGTTTTACTGCCCGATGTGGCGGGTACAACCTTAGCGCCCAGCATTTTCATACGGGCCACATTTGGCGCCTGCCTTACCATGTCAATTTCGCCCATGTAAACAACGCATTCAATATTCATGAGTGCGCATACAGTAGCGGTAGCCACGCCATGCTGACCTGCGCCGGTTTCGGCAATGATACGCTTTTTACCCAGGCGTTTTGCTAACAGGATCTGCCCAATGGCATTGTTAATTTTATGCGAGCCGGTATGGTTCAGGTCTTCCCGCTTAAAAAATATGTTAGCGCCATATTTTTCCGAATACCTTTTGGCATGATATAACGGAGAAGGCCGGCCGACATAGTTTTTAAGCAGATCATCAAACTCGGCTTTAAAATCATCATCGTTTATGATATTGAGGTATTGCTCCCTTAATTCCTCTACGTTAGGGTACAACATTTCAGGGATATATGCTCCCCCAAAATCGCCATAATAACCTTGTTCGTTAACTCCGTATTTCATCTGTTGTGTTTTATTTTTGATGATTTTAAATGCCTCTTTTAATTTTTCGATATTCTTCAAGCCGGGCTCATTTTCAAACCTGCTGTTAAGGTCAACCCCATAAAATTGGGGATGTGTGATGTTTTTAACCTCTTTTATATTTTCCAGTCCCACCCCTCCAGATAAAAAGAAGGGAATGTCCAGTTTATATTGATCAAGAATAGCCCAGTCAAAAGTTTTGCCTGAGCCTCCATATTCTTTTGTTTTGGTATCGAACAGGAAAAGATCGACATTGTTGGCATAATCTTTTAACTGTTCAAAATCAAAATCTTCGTTAATACCAAAAGCTTTGATCACGGTTACCCTACCTTTAAAAGCAGCGCAAAACTCCGGACTTTCATCACCATGCAACTGAATCGCGTTAAAGCCATATTCAACGATCAGGCGATCAATATTTTCGGCGCTTTCATTTACGAAAACGCCCGTTTTTTGGATCGAGGCGGGTATAGTTTGCAACGCATCTGCCGCCAGGTTTGCCATATAACGGGGCGATTTGCCATAGAAAATAAAGCCTGCATAGTCGGGCTGCAAAGCGGCAACCGCATTAATATTTTCAGGATGTTTTAAACCGCAAACCTTTATTTTCATGGTTTAGTTTTGTAATAAAGTATTAAAACTCCTCAGCGCTTTTTTGCTTAACAATGCTTCTTCGGCTTCATAAAAACAATCACCAAAAGTTTTTTCAGGGCCGATGGTTTTAATGGCCAGCGCGGCGTTAGCCAATACTACATTGTTTTGTGCCAAAGTGCCATCGCCTTTAAGTACATTGCTAAATATTGCTGCAGATGCCTCAACCGTATCGCCGCCAACAATCTCTTTAGGATCAAGCAATTCAAAGCCAAGGTCTTCCACACTGTTGATCTTTTCGCCATCAGCAGAGAAAGTCTTAAAATCGCAGGTTAATGAGATTTCGTCATAGCCTTCTAGGGCGTTTATGATGGTATATTTTGTAGTTGATTTTTGGTAAAGGTAAGCGTATACCCTGGCAAGCTCCAGATTAAACACCCCCACCAGCTGATTATCTGGTTTAGCCGGGTTAACCATCGGCCCCAGCATGTTAAAGAAAGTTTTAACACCCAGCTCTCTGCGGATAGGAGCTACAGTTTTCATGGCCGGGTGGAATAACGGCGCATGCAAAAAACAGATATTCGCCTCATCGGTACTGCGTTTCAGCTTATCAACATCATTGGTAAACTGGTAACCCAAATACTCCATCACGTTTGATGAACCGCAACCCGACGACACCCCATAGTTACCGTGCTTGGCCACTTTATACCCTGCACCCGCAACAACAAATGAAGCAAGCGTTGAAATGTTAAAAGTATCTTTACCGTCGCCCCCGGTACCACAAAGATCAATGAGGCCTTCGGTTTCCAGGTTAACAGGCAGGCAAAGTTCCAGCATGGCATCGCGAAAGCCTTCCAGTTCTTCAACGGTAATGCTTCGCATACAATAGGCTGTCATGAAAGCTGCCATTTGCGCGTTATTGTACTTACCCTGCGCAATGTTTATCAAAATGCCTTTTGATTGTTCCCTGCTAAAGGTTTTGTGTTCAAAAAGATGATTAAGTATCTGTTTCATTTGCCCCCCAACCCCCTAAAGGGGGAGTTTATTGTTAAAGTTTTTGCCCCCTTTTGCCGTTACTCCCCCCTTAGGGGGCCGGGGGGCGAAGCATAAAAAAAGGGTTGCCGTATGGCAACCCTTTTGAATATATCTTTTAAACAAACATGGAATTGCCTTACGATTACTCGTTAAGCCACCACCAATTGTTGTTTAATTTTGTCATTGTTACTTGTTGGCACAAATATGTAAATAGTTTTTATAAAAACAAACAGAACAGTACATTTATTGAATTATTGATTTACTGAATTATTGATTTAGCTACTAAATTAGTAGAAGACCAGAGTAAACTGTAAACATTTTCTAAAAATCGATAATTCAATAACTCATAATTCAGTAATTAGCTCCATGGCTATACATAAAGAGAAAATTAATCCCGAAGATGATCTTGGTTTTGGTACCCAGCCGGTTATTAAAAGCCAGCCGGTTATAAATAAGGATGGTACTATCAATGTAAAACGTACCGGCCTTCCGTTTTTTACTACATCAAACAACTACCACTCGCTCATTACCATGAGCTGGCGCAAGTTTTGGTTCATTGTTTTTAGCTGCTATTTTATAGTAAACATTATTTTCGCGTTTATTTATTTTTCCTTAGGTCCTGATGTGCTTGACGGCAAAAGCGGCAATACCGATTTCGACCGCTTTATGGACGCCTTCTTTTTTTCGGCACAAACCATATCAACCGTAGGCTATGGGCATATCAGTCCCAGGGGCATGATTCCCAATACCATCGCCGCGCTCGAATCAATGATGGGCCTGCTGGCTTTTGCTTTGGCAACCGGTTTACTTTACGGTCGTTTTTCGCGCCCCTCGGCCAAGATCACGTATAGCCGCAATGTGCTTATCGCGCCCTATCGCGATGGCGGTAACGGTTTGATGTTTCGCCTGGCGAACGAACGCAGAAATATCCTCATCGACCTGGAAATGGAAGTAGTTTTCAGCTATAACGACGAGGAAAACGGCAAAACCGTACGTAAATTCTTCCAGCTCGAACTGGAACGAACCCGGGTTAGTATCTTAACCCTGAACTGGACAGTAGTTCATCCGCTTGATGAAAACAGCCCGATTAAAGATATCACACCCGAGGAGCTTGAACGCAGGCAAGCCGGCCTTTCGGTAATCCTGAAAACTTTCGACGATACTTTTTCGCAAACCGTCCATTCCCGTACTTCATACCAATACGACGATTTTGTATGGGACGCTAAATTTAAACCTGCCTTTGAGCGCGACGAAACAGGCCGCGTTGTATTGGATTTGAGCAGGATCAGTGCATATGATATCATTCATTAGGTCATTGCGTCATTAAGTCATTTTTTTTGCAGCGTAAGTACAATGACTCAATGACCTAATGAATGAATGACTAACGAAGAAGCGGGTCCCGTTCTTTGGTAAAATGCTTATAAACCATTTTATCTAAAAATGCCGGTATAAATTTACTCAGGGCCACAGTAAGTTTGCCCTGGCCGGTGAGGGTTAACGTGCGGACCCGGTTTTCAATGCCATCAACAATATGTTTGGCTACCTCATCACTGCTCATCATTTTTTGTTCTTCAAGGGTGCTCTCGCCTTGCTGTTTGCCTTCGCTGTTCAAAGCGGTGTTACGTATGTTTGATGCCGTAAAGCCGGGGCAGGCTGTTAATACATGTACCCCTGTTTTAAGATTTTCGATCCTTAATGAATCTAAAAAGCCGTTCATGGCAAATTTTGATGCCGAGTAACCTGAACGGCCGGGCAAACCCTTGTAGCCTGCTATAGATGATACGCCTACTATACTGCCTTTGGTTTTAGTAATTTCGGGCAGGGCATATTTGATGCAGTTAACCATTCCCCAAAAATTAACGTCCATCACATGTTTTAGCACATCCACTTTTGCATCCTTAAACAGGGCGCGCATAGTGATGCCTGCGTTGTTGATCAATACATCAATTTTACCAAAAGTAATAAGGGTTTGTTTAATAAGCTGAGCGCAATCATCTTCATTGGTTACATCACACTGTACAGCTAATGCTTTGATTTTATATTCCCGTTCCAACTGTTCGGTAAGCTGGCAAAGGGTAACATATTGCCTTGCCGCCAGTACCACATTGGCGCCGCGTTTGGCACATTCATAAGCAAGTGATTTCCCGATGCCCGACGAGGCGCCGGTGATGATTACAATCTTATCATTTAACTTCATACGAAGGAGGAATTAGCTGGGGGATGCCTTCCACCTTAAGTTCGGGCACCTTAAATAAATATTTGGAGGCGAAGATAATCATCGCCCCATAATATTCTTTAATGTGTGCCCAGCTAAATTTAACCTTGTTTTGTATGTTAAAATTGATGATATATGTTTTGGGGAAATAGTAGTTTTTAAACCCGGCAAGCCTGATCCGGTATGAATAATCGATGTCGTAGCCATAGGTATGAAAACGCTCATCCATTAATCCTACCTGGTTAAGTGCCTCTTTACGCAGCAGCATAAAGGCACCGTTGATGATATCCGATTCGGAGGTTTGAAACTCTTCAACCCAATCTTTACTTTGCGGGCTGGTAAGCCTTGATTTTGAAAAGTGTTTTGCCAGGCCGGTAAGCTTGAAAAAGGTTTCCCAGGGCTTGTTGAACCCGCGTTTTGATTCTTTCAAAAATTTACCTTCAGGAGTTATCATACGTACCCCCAAACCACCGGCGTCGGTATGCAGATCCATAAATTCAAGGGCCTTTTCTATGGTCTTCTTGCCTGTAATAGTATCCGCATTGACCAGTAAAATATACTCGCCCGTAGCCAGTTTAAGTGCATGGTTATATGCCCGGGCCATGCCCTCGTTTTTATCGCTGGCTATTATCTTTACGTCCGGAAATTCAGTATTTAACATGGCTATCGACTTATCAGCCGAAGCATTGTCGACCACAAAAACCTCGTGACTAATGTCCTGGGCAGCCCTGACCGCTGCATTCAGGGCAATTCTGAGCAGGTTGCAGGTATTATGGCTTACAACAACTATAGATAGTTTCATGCTATTTAGATAGTGAATTTTCGTACGGAACGCGGGTAGCTATGGAACGGCCCAAAGTTATCTCATCTACGTACTCTAATTCACCACCAAAAGCTATGCCACGAGCTATAGTTGTGATGGTAATATTGAAATTTTTTAATTTTTTATGAAGGTAGAATAAGGTTGTGTCACCTTCCATAGTGGCGCTGAGGGCAAAAACCACTTCTTTAACCTCGTTATCGGTGGTTGGCTTAAGACGTTCAACCAGCGTATCCACCTGCAAATCTGACGGCCCAACGCCATCCATTGGCGATATTAAGCCGCCCAGCACATGGTAAACGCCATTAAACTGATTTGTATTTTCAATAGCCATTACATCGCGGGTATCCTCAACCACGCAAATAAGGCTGTGGTCGCGACGGTGCGATGAGCAGATCTCGCAAACCGGCTGGTCAGAGATATTATGGCAAACCCGGCAAAACTGTATTTCGTTGCGAAGTTTGGTTACCGCGGTACTGAAACGTTCAACATCCTGCTTATCCTGGTTAAGTAAATGCAGCACCAAACGAAGGGCGGTTTTTTGACCTACCCCTGGTAATTTAGCAAATTCGGCTACAGCATTTTCCAGCAATTTGGACGAAAAGTTCATTGTGCGAAGGTAAATATTTTTTATGTGATTGCATTTTCCAACAATCACATCATCTCCACCGTCATTGCGAGGTACGAAGCAATCCCCGATTTGCAGAGGGCCATGTAAGGTTTCCCTGTAAAGTTCGCGATTGCTTCGTACCTCGCAATGACGGGAGCTAAAATACCCATCAAACAATAATTACCTTTTTTGAAAAAAGATTCCGACTTTAGAAAAAAACATAACACACATCTATGTCGCCAGGAGTATTATTGTCATTCATCATCGGTTATTTTTTGGTATTGCTAATCATCTCGTGGCTTACATCAAAAAAATCTTCGGATAACGACACCTTCTTTGTAGCCAACCGAAATTCCAAATGGTATTTAGTTGCCTTCGGGATGATAGGTACGGCATTGAGCGGGGTTACTTTTATCTCCGTTCCCGGTAAGGTTGGCACCGATGATTTTGCCTATTTCCAGTTTGTGCTGGGCAACGCCGCGGGCTTTTTCATCATAGCCACGGTATTGCTTCCTTTATATTACCGGCTTAAACTCACATCCATTTACAGCTACATTGAAGGCGCTTTAGGCGTTTGGAGCTATAAAACAGCTGCTGCTATATTCCTGGTAAGCCGGGTTATCGGCTCGGCATTCAGGTTATACCTGGTGGTTATCGTACTGCAGAAGTTTATTTTCGACAGCTACCATATTCCTTTTGCGGTTACGGTGCTTATTTGTTTGCTGCTCATCTGGTCGTACACCTTTAAGGGGGGATTGAAAACCATTATCATTACCGATAGTCTGCAAACATTTTTCCTGGTAACATCTGTTTTCCTGTCGATATATTTTATTTGCCAGAGTCTGCACATGAACATTTTTGAAGCTGCAGAGACCATCAAAAACAGCAGCTATTCCAAAATATTCTTCTTTAACGATTTTATGAGCAGCAAGCTGCATTTGGGTAAACAGTTTTTAGGCGCCATGTTTATCACTATCGGCATGACCGGGCTTGACCAGGACCTGATGCAAAAAAACCTTAGCCTTAAAAATATCAAAGAAGCGCAAAAAAACATGTTCAGCTTTGTTGGCGTTTTCGTGATCATTAACATATTTTTCCTGAGCGTAGGCGCTTTGCTTTACATGTACGCCGCTAAAAACGGTATCAATGTTACCAAAACCGATTACCTGTACCCTACTATAGCCCTGCAATATTTAGGATTGGTTCCGGCTATGATATTTATGCTGGGTTTAACAGCCGCCACCTTTGCCACTACCGACTCTGCTCTGACAGCACTCACTACCTCTTTTTGTGTAGACTTTTTAGGTTTTAACAAGCGCAAGGATGTGAACAGCAAAAAAATGGTGGCCGTGCGCCATTGGGTACACATTGCCTTTTCGGGGCTGATGTTTTTAACCATCATCATATTTAACGCCATTAATAATGATGCTGTAGTTAGCGCCATATTCACCGTGGCATCGTATACCTATGGGCCGCTGCTTGGCCTTTATTCATTTGGCCTGTTTGTAGGCAACAGGCAGGTAATGGATAAACTGGTGCCCTTCATTTGCATACTCTCTCCTGCTATATGTTATTTTTTAAATGCCGAATCAAAATCAATTTTAGGCGGATATGTTTTTGGTAACGAACTCATCATTGTAAACGGACTAATTACATTTATTGGGCTGTGGGTTACTTCGAGTCCGAAAGTTGGGGGAGTCCGTAAGTCGGAAAGCCCGGAGATCGGGTAATTAAAAAGTAAAACAACAAATAAACCGGAATCAATTTTCTTTGTACTTTGCATTAATTAATATAGAATAAAAACTTCCGGACTTTCGGACGTTCCGACTTCCGGACTAAAAAACACTTCCGGACTTTTGGACTCCCCAACTTCCGGACTAAAAAAAGAATATGACCGGAGAAGATAAAATAAGACAAGCTTTCGAGAACAAAAACTGGCAGGAAATTAAAGTTACCGACTCCTGGCAGATCTTTAAAATAATGGCCGAATTTGTTGACGGCTTTGAAAAACTGGCCAAAATTGGCCCATGCGTATCCATCTTCGGGTCGGCACGAACGCATACCGATAACAAATACTACCAGCTGGCGTTAGAAACCGCCCGCCTGCTTACCGAGCATGGTTACGGTGTAATATCAGGCGGCGGACCCGGTATTATGGAAGCTGCCAACAAGGGCGCCTATGAAAACGGCGGTAAATCGGTAGGTTTAAATATCGAACTCCCATTTGAGCAGTTCCACAATAAATATATCGACAGGGATAAGATCATGGAGTTTGATTACTTCTTTATCCGTAAGGTTATGTTTATGAAATATTC
Organism: Mucilaginibacter sp. R-33; assembly: GCF_049949235.1. NCBI lineage: Bacteria > Pseudomonadati > Bacteroidota > Sphingobacteriia > Sphingobacteriales > Sphingobacteriaceae > Mucilaginibacter > Mucilaginibacter sp. R-33. The sequence continues at coordinate 609,490 of NZ_CP188089.1, read as the reverse complement.
GCAGGGTTTTATCATTTTGCCCGGCGGCTTTGGCACTATGGATGAATCGTTTGAGGCCATTACCCTTATCCAAACCGGTAAAATTGCCCGTTTCCCAATCATTTTTGTTGGAGTTGAATACTGGAAAGGCCTGTTTAAATGGGTTGAAGAAAAAATGCTGAACGACCAGCACAATATCAATCCCGACGACCTGAACCTTTACCGCGTGGTTGATACCGCCGAAGAGGCTGTTGAGCACATCACCCGTTTCTATAACAAATACGTACTTAAGCCAAACTTTTAACAGGCAATACAATAAAAAATGCCGCTCCAACAGGGCGGCATTTTTGTTTTGATATAGTTTTAGGTTTGCAATCAGCTATTTCATGTTTTGTTTTGGCGTAGCAGCAACCTCCGCGGCAACCGGCGCTTTTGCCATGTCAATCATTGTGCTCACTTCATCTACCAGCCCATCAGCCGAGCCATCAAACCCCACAACCTTAAAGCGGACATTGCCGTTTTTATCGATGATGAACTTGGTTGGAATACCGGTTACTCCAAATTGTGATACCACTTTTGATTGCCTGCCATCGCTGCCTTTTTCATCTACCAGCACGTTAAAGGTGTAATTATTATCTGCAATGAATTTCTTTACGCCATCAATATAATTATCGCCGTTTTCCCAGGTATCAATAAACAGGAATTTCACATCCTCATCATCCTTATATTTATTTACAGCCATTTGCATCCCCGGAAAAGATGCTTTACAAGGACCGCACCAGGTAGCCCAAAAATCAACTATAACAATTTTGCCTTTTAAGTCGGCCAGCGAAACTGTTTTTCCCGCAAAATCTTTAAGGGCAAATTTGGCAGCAGGCTCGTTGATCATTTGTTTAGCCACCTCCTCTTTCTTTTTGTTTTTTGCAATAGCCGATAAACCGGCCAGGTATTGATCGTAACCTGCTTCATTGCCTTTTAAGCCCACATAGGCTTTTTTTAACTCGGTTGTTAAAGCCGGGGAAACTTTAGCTGCCTTAAATGCGCCTTCAATCACGTCTTTTGATTCAGCATATTTGCCGAGGGCATTTAAAATGAGTACGTAATGCTCGTTGGTAATAGGGTCGTTATCCTTGTTGTCTGTATAAACCTCTTTTTGATATTTAAGGGCCTCATCATATTTTTTCTCTTTATATAAAATGAACGCGTAACTATCAGCATACATGTTGTATACATCCTTGTTTTGCTTTTGCATGCTCTTTACCGACATAAACGGCGAAGCCTCGGGATGCTTCATTTTTTCAGTAACGATGTCCAATGATTGTTTTGATAGCTTTTCAGCCTCATCAAGTCGCTCATCTTGTTGAGCCCAGCCATAAGCTATGTTGTTATAGCTGTTTGCAATGCTTGATTTGTTTTGAACTTGTGCTGCATAAGCATTAAAAGCAGCAGTATTACCATCAGTCAAAAAGCCGGTAGCCAGCTGCCCTCGTATATAATCTATTCGAGAACCTTTATCAGTAGCCATAGCCGGGAATTTGGCTATATATGCTTTATAAAGCGAATCTTTTTTGTGTACGTCCTTCTCGCGTATCATGGCAAACTCCGCCTCGTTTTTTACGGATTCGCCGTTAGGGTACTTAGCTTTGATGATCTCTCCCAATGAATCGGCAGAGGCTTTTTTGTTGCGCCAGTTCAGGATATTAGCGGCCAGGATCAGATCTTTTTCTACCGTGCTTTTTTCAAGCGATTGAACCTTGGCGTTTAACATGGCCGAGGTAGCCGGGTCCTTTTTCTTGGCCAACAGGTAGTAATAATTAAACTGATAGGGCTTTTCGGCCTGCGGGTTAGTATCGTATTCCTTTTTAAACAAGGCCAGCCCTTCTTCAGAATCGGTTTTTATTTTGGCAAAATTACTGCCAACACCACTCGCCAATATGTAAGCTTTTGCTTCATAAGCACCCTGAACAGGTTTTTTATCTTTATAAATTAAGTATATGTACCCTTTGTCATTATTATTATCGATGTCACCGTTACTAAAAATCTTTACAAAAAAAGCTTTCGCTGCGGCAGGAATGGTAAAATCGCCGGAAAGTAAAGCGCCATTAGGTTTTAGTTCGATGTCGGCTGCGGGGTTATCTTTCCCATCAATGTAATATACTTCTGCGCTGATATCCTTTTTACCGGCAACAGGCGTACCCTCCGGATCATAAGTAATTTGAACTTTTTCAGTTGCCGATGGATAACTATCAGATAATGTAAGATGATTATTTTGTGCAAAAACAATCTGCACAGCCAGCAGTGCCGGCAATAGTAGCATTGATTTGTGTGGTTTCATAGGTTTAACTAATTATATAGTTCAAGTTAAATACAAATTATTATAAATACAATTATTTTAACAATTATTAACGTTAATAATTTATTTTGCGCCATGGATAAGTCCGCCAAGAATAAACCCCAGGGAGCTTTAGGCTTTATATTCGTTACTTTACTGATTGATGTGGTAGGCTTAGGGATCATCATACCTGTACTGCCCAAACTGATTGAAAAATTGATCCACGCCGGGTTAAGCGAAGCTTCGTTGTATGCCGGCTTTTTAACGCTGGCCTATTCGGTAATGCAGTTCCTTTTTTCGCCAATGATAGGCAACCTGAGCGATAAGTATGGCCGCCGCCCGGTTTTGCTTTGTTCCTTACTGGGTTTTGGCATTGATTATTTGTTCCTTGCCTTTGCACCATCCATATGGTGGCTATTTTTAGGCCGGGCAATTGCAGGCATTACCGGCGCCAGCTTCACCACAGCATCGGCCTATATAGCCGATGTGAGTACTCCCGAAAAGCGCGCCCAAAACTTTGGTATGATTGGCGTTGCCTTTGGCCTCGGCTTTATCATTGGTCCGGCAATTGGCGGTGTGTTAGGTAAAATGGATGTTCAATATCCATTTTTCGCTGCCGCAGGTTTGGCCTTTTTGAACGCCCTTTATGGCTTCTTCATCCTGCCCGAATCGCTGGATGAGGCGCACCGCCGCCCTTTCGATATTAAAAGGGCAAACCCGCTTGGCTCATTGCTGCAGCTTAAAAAATATCCGTCGGTTATGGGTTTGGCCCTATCGCTGTTCCTGGTATATTTTGCCGGGCAGGCCGTACAAAACGTTTGGACATATTTTACTTTCGAAAAATTTAAATGGGGCGAGGATACTGTTGGTTATTCCCTCGCCTTTATAGGCCTGATGATAGCGCTGGTACAGGGCGGCCTGATGCGCCTGATCCTGCCCAAACTGGGCATGGAACGTTGCATTTGGGTTGGCTTGCTGCTATATAGCATCGGCCTTATCCTGTTTGCTGTTGCAACCCAGGGTTGGATGATGTTTGCCTTTATGGTGCCTTATGCCCTTGGCGGTATTGCAGGCCCTGCGTTGCAAGGCATCATGACCAACCAGGTACCCGCCAATGAACAGGGCGAACTTCAGGGTGGCCTAACCAGCCTCATGAGCCTGAGCGCCATTTTTGGCCCCTGGGTAATGACCACTTTATTTTATTATTTCACCAACGATAAAAGGCCCTTCTTTTTTCCGGGAGCCCCCTTTATTTTAGGTGCAATACTGATGTTGATAAGCGCGTTGCTTGCTATCCGTAATTTCAAAAACGTGAAGAAAACCTCAGCAAAGGATGTGGATGCCCTGGCAACCTTGCATTAAAAGCCAAAAGCAGAATGCACAAAGCTTAAAGCTTTGCTGTTGTTGGTATTGTTGTCATACGTGTTTGGAAGATGAAATTATTGGGAGATTAAACAGAAACCATGTCATTGCAAGCAGCCATCAGGGGAAATCCTGAAAAAACCGTGATGTTGTTTAAAATATATTTTAGGGGACGATGAGCGGGAGCCGCGTTAGGGATTGCAGTGAAAAGCCCGGAGCGTGGATTGGGCTTGCGCGGGAAAAGCGAGGACTTGTAACGGAAAGCCCGGGCCGCAGGCAACGCCCATATTGTAAAATTGATAGATAAACACCCTCAACCTGCCGTTGTTGGTGTTGTCGCAAACAATCATGTCTTAATATCATGAATGCACTATTGCCGGTCACAAAGTTGGTGATAACAACAGCCAAGAATAGCAAAAGCGCAAGTATAAATTAAATATCAAACTGTAAAACAGCCCATAATAAAACTTTTAATCAGCTTAAACCTTTATCATTATTAATGAGCGCCAAACCTAAAAAACATACCGCCGCCTTAGGATTTATTTTCGTAACGCTTTTTATTGATGTGCTTGGCTTAGGCATCATTATACCGGTAATGCCGTCGCTGCTCGAAAAACTGGGCAACATGGATGTAAGTACCGCTGCGCAATACAACGGTTATTTAACGTTCACCTACGCCTCCATGCAGTTCCTGTTTTCGTCGTTGCTGGGCAATTTAAGTGACAGGTATGGGCGCAGACCTGTATTGTTAGGTTCGCTTATTGGCTTTGGGATAGATTATATTTTTATGGCCTTCGCTCCTACTGTGGCCTGGTTATTTATCGGCCGTGCTATAGCAGGCTTTGCGGGTGCCAGTAATACCACAGCAACCGCTTACATTGCCGATATCAGTACAGGTAAAAACCGGGCGGCAAATTTTGGTTTGGTTGGGGCAGCATCCGGGCTTGGATTTATTATTGGTATAGGCACCGGGAGCTTTTTGGGTGCATTAAATGTGCGGTTCCCTTTTATGCTGGCGGCCGGTCTGGCCCTCCTGAATGCGGCGTATGGCTATTTTGTATTACCCGAATCATTAAATATCAAAAACCGCAGGCGTTTTGAATGGAAGAAGGCTAATCCCATTAGCTCATTACGCAGCCTGTCGCGATATAAATCCTTAACCGGATTGATCGGGGCATTTTCTTTGGTATACATTGCTCAAAAAGCTGTTGAATATGTACTGTCGTTTTATGTAACTGAAAAATTCGACTGGTCGCTGAAAAGTATTGGCTTTTTAGGGTTCTTCATCGGCATTGTACTGGTAGCCATACAGGGAGGGCTCATCAGGTTTACCATTCCAAAATTTGGACAGGAGAAAAACATTGTAGCCGGTTTACTATTCTATACCATCGGTTTAACCTTCATTGCTTTCGCCAACCAGGGTTGGATGATGTATGTGTTCATGGTACCTTATTGCCTTGGCGGTATTTCGGGCCCTTCACTTCAGGGTATGATTACCAGTACAGTATCAGCTAAAGAACAGGGCGAATTGCAGGGCTCACTGACCAGTATCAGTAGTTTAGCGGTGATCATCGGCCCCCTGTTAATGAGTTCGGTGTTTCATTTGTTCACCCATCGTAATACTTCAACCTATTTTCCGGGCGCTCCGTATATTTTGGGTGCTGTATTGATGCTGATAGCTGTTTTCTTAGCGATAAGAAGTTTTAAGAAAGCCAGGGTGACAGATTCAAAACAGGTGGAGGTGTTGCCGTAGGAACATGTAAACCCCACCCAAACCCTCCCCGGAAGGGAGGACTTTGAAAATTCAAAAAAGTCTTCCCTACCGGGGGAGATTTAGAGGGGGCCGGGCTGAGCTAATCCAGCCCGCTTACCCCTCCTGATATCACAAATTTCATTACATCGGCAGCACTCTTATCCATCGGTTTTACTTTATCGGCAGCAATGATGATCACCTGCCCTGCAAACGAGTAGGAATACGGGAAGTATACAGCCACCTCGCCGGGCAACCCAATCTTTGCGAGGTCTTTCTGAACCAGGAAACCTATCTTTTTTAAACCAAACTCATTAACTTCAACCAGTACCGGCTCGTTGAACTTTTTCTCTTCGCCAACAAAGGCTTCTGTCAAATCTTTTATCGACGAATACAGGAACGCGAAGATGGGCAAACGTGCAAACCACCGCTTAAACCAGCCTTTAATGGGTTCGGTGATTACATTGGTAACCAGTACCCCCATGATCATGATAACCACTACAACATTCAGGATCCCCAGGCCCGGGATATACATGTGCTTTCCGGTTTTATCAACCCAAAGATCACTCAGGTTAAGCGCCTTATCAATGCTGGCCACCGCCCAGTACATCAGGAAGATGGCGGCCCCTACAGGTACAACCACCAACATCCCTTTTACAAAATACCTGAATAATACCCGCGCTAACCTGTTCATTTTAAGCCCCTGATTTCTACTCGTAAAAGTACACTCTTTTTACCCTTTGCGAAATATTGGTTAATATTTCGTAGGGGATGGTACCTATCTGCTTTGCCAGTTCTTCAATGCGCTGGTGTTCATCAAAGATGATCACCTCATCGCCTTCATGCACATCCAGGCCGCTCACATCCAGCATACACATATCCATAGTGATGTTGCCCACAGTAGGCACAAGCGTGCCTTTCACCAGCATTTTGCCAACGCCTTTGCCGAAGGCACGGAGGTAACCATCGGCATAGCCGATACGAACAGTAGCTATTTTACCATCTTTAACAAGGCTCCCGCTTCGCCCGTAGCTGATTGTGTCCCCTTTTCCAATCTTTTTAACCTGGGCAACGCTTGTTTTTAAACTGGCTATAGGCTGCAACCCCGCATCAGACTCCGGCACCGACGAGTCGATCCCATATAAACCTATCCCCAATCGAACCATATCATAGTGTGCCGAAGGCCAGCGGATAATACCGGCAGTATTGCAGATGTGCTTGATCACCTTATAACCCAGTGTGCGCTCTATTTCTTTAAAAGCCTTTTCAAAGCGCCTGATCTGCTTTTTGGTAAACTCGTCATGCTCAGGAGCTTCGCTTGCAGCCAGATGCGAAAATACCGATTGCACCCGTATATATCGATTGACCTCCAGCATATCGCAGAGGGTTTCTATCTCGTAATTTTCAAAACCCAGGCGGTGCATACCAGTATCAATTTTAAGATGCACCGGGTAACCGGCAATGCCCTGTGCCGAAGCATAGCTCACAAAATCATCTAATAAACCAAAACTGTAAATTACAGGCTCAAGCTTATATTCGGTGAGCTTATCAAATGCCGAAGCCTCGGGGTTAAGCACTTTGATGGGCAGGTTAATCCCGGCCTGCCGTAAAGCTACCCCCTCATCAATATAGGCAACCGCCAAATAATCTACTTTATTATACTGTAGCATATTGGCCACCTCAAAAGTGCCGCTGCCATAGCTAAAAGCCTTTACCATAGCCATTACTTTTACCCCCGGCTTAAGCTTTGATTTATAAAAATTGAGGTTATTTAGTAAGGAGTTCAAGTTGATCTCCATTACGGTTTCATGCGCTTTTTGGGCCAACGCACGGCTCACCTGCTCAAACTCAAAACTGCGCGAACCTTTGATCAGGATGGTTTCATCTTTAAAATTGAGTGCTTTTAACTGTTGCAGCAGTGTGGCTGTATCGGCATAAAAATGCTGTTGGGCTATGTCAAAATATTGCTGGTGGCTGAGCAGCGCCCCCCCTACGCCAACAAATTTATCAATCTTTTTAGCCCGGATCAATTCGGCCACCTGTTTGTACAGCACATCCTGCTGCAGGCCCGATTGATAAATATCCGACAAGATCAGCGTCTTTTTTTGATGCTGATTTTGCTGAGACAAAAAGTTAAGCGCTATCTCCAGCGATTGCAGATCTGAATTGTATGAATCATCAATAACGGAACAGTTGTTTACGCCGTTTTTTAACTCCAACCGCATACTTACCGGCGCGAGGCGCTCGATGCGCTTATCCGCCTCCACCGCACTGTAGCCTAAAGCCAGCATAGTAGCCCAACAGGTAATGGCATTTTCTACCGAGGCCTGGTCGGTAAAAGGAACGAGGCATTCTATTTCTTTACCCTGGTACCGGGCACGAAAGTAATAATTTTTAGAGATCACCGTCTCGCTGAAAACATACAGGTCAGCTTCACGGAATTTACGGCTCCAGGTAAAGGTTTCTTTAGCCGCGATATCTTTTTCATAACCGATTAGCTGATCGTAATTATGGATTAGCAGCCTGCTGTTTTTGAATAGCCCCAGTTTTTCCAGGAGCTTTTGCCTGGGCGATTCAAAACCCTCGTCATGCGCAGGGCCTATGTGGGTGAGTACCCCTATTTCGGGCTTAATGATAGCTTCCAGCTTATTCATCTCATTTATGGTAGAGATGCCCGCTTCAAAAATCCCCAGTTCGTTCCGGTCGTTGATTTGCCACACGGACAATGGCACACCGATTTGCGAATTATAACTTTTAGGGTTTCGTACAATATTTTTATCGGCCGAAAGCAGCTGGTAAAGCCATTCCTTAACAATAGTTTTGCCGTTACTGCCCGTAATGCCAATTACCTCCAGCTTAAAACGGCTGCGGTGATAGGCTGCCAGCATTTGCAGGGCCGCCAGCGGATCTGGCACAATCAAAAAGTTTGCGCCGGGCAGGTTAAACTCCGGGCCATGTTCCACTACAAAATTGCGCACACCGCCTGCATAAGCTTCGGCAACAAACTCATGGCCATTGCGTCTGCCGCTCAGGGCAAAAAATAAGCCTTCGGCAGGGTTGTTGATCCGGCGGCTATCGGTAAAAAGCGCACTGATCGTATATTCTTCAACGATGTTGCCATCTGCCTTGATGATCTTTTTTATAGCGCTTATGGTGTACGTGTTATTGGGCATGCTGCTAATTTGGAGATATTAAAACAAATAGAATAATTTTTAACGAATTTTGGTTTTTAAATGGATCAACCCAAATCAATTAAAATTACTGACGAGAAAGTTGCCCTTGCAAAAGCCGAGCACTTTTGCGCCTACCAAGAGCGCGCCCAGCAGGAAGTACGCGACAAACTTTACGAGTGGGGACTATGGCCTGACGCTGTTGAACGCATTATAAGCCAATTGATAGAGGGCAATTTCCTTAACGAGGAACGCTTTGCACGGATCTATGCTAAAAGTAAATTTAACCAAAAAGCGTGGGGACGTATTAAAATTAAACAAGGGCTTAAACTTAAACGAGTGCCCGATGTATTGATTAAAAAAGCTCTCCTTATTATTGACCCTGACGATTATTTGACTGCTTTGACCCACTTATTACAAAAAAAAGAAGCTACCCTAAACGAGAAGAACCAGCTGAAGCGCCGGTACAAGCTGCAGCAGTACGCCATGGGCCGCGGATTTGAAGCTGCGCTGATATCTGATATTTTGAAAAACAGCGAGTTATAAACTATTTTCAAAAAAATTAAATTTTTCCTTGCAGAGTATGCATTTCTGCCTATATTTGCACTCCCGCAAACGAGATAGGCAGCCGGTTAACGAAAGCCAAATCAAAGCGAGGAAAATACCAACGCGAAAGTAGCTCAGTTGGTAGAGCACGACCTTGCCAAGGTCGGGGTCGCGAGTTCGAATCTCGTCTTTCGCTCAAAGCCCTTCCTGATAAAAAGAAGGGTTTTATTTTTAAAAGGTTAGACACCTGCTCAGATGGTGGAACTGGTAGACACGCAGGACTTAAAATCCTGTTCCCGTAAACGGAGTGCGGGTTCGATTCCCGCTCTGAGTACAAAAGCAGAGTAAAATCGCTTCAAAAGCCCTTAAATCAAATGATTTAGGGGCTTTTTCTTTTAAAACCCCTCCAAAAGATTCATTCAAATCGCATGTTTTAGTTGAACAATTCGTTGAACTCGCACGAGCATTCAAAATCATTCAACGAAAAGCTTACAACAAACTGTATGTCAACATGTTTCAGAGATAAACATCTTGATTAAAAGGCCATCAAATCGACATTTGTTTAACTTAAATGATTATGTTGAAAAAGGCGAAAGATCATAGTTTTTTTATTTATTGTAAAAATGCGATGGTAACCTTAGTGGTTATATCTCTAATTAAACTCTATCTTTAATTGTCTAAACACTTTCACAATGATTCAAAAAAGAACTTATCATTTCTTGCTGTTTCTTATTTTACAAAGTTGCACTCATGGGCAAACTTTCGATAAAGCCAGGTTAGACAGCTTTTTTGTAGCGCTGAATAAGAATGACCAAAGCATGGGCAGTATCGCCATATCCGCTAACGGAGTGGTGGTTTATCAAAACGCTATCGGCTTTAGCCAAATAAACAAACAGGCAAAAACACCGTCGACCATTGAAACAAAATATAGAATAGGCTCAATCAGTAAGATGTTTACAGCAACTATGATATTTCAGCTGATAGATGAAGGTAAGCTTAGTTTTGAAACACCTTTGGCTCGTTATTTCCCACAACTACCTAATGCCAGTAAGATCAATATAAGGGAAATGCTTGACCACCGTAGCGGGCTTCATAATTTTACGAGCGACTCACTTTATGCCACTTATATGGGCAGCCCTAAGTCTGAAACTGAAATGATTGCCATCTTTAGCAGACAAAAATCCGATTTTGAGCCGGATTCAAAGGCCGAATACAGCAATACTAACTTTGTATTATTGGGTTATATGATTGAAAGATTGACAGGTAAAACGTATGGCGAAGAATTAAAGAAGCGTATCACTTCAAAAATAGGCTTGGCACAAACTTATTACGGCACCAAAGCCAATTCAACCAAAAACGAAGCACACTCCTACATTTACCAAGGACAGTGGACACAAATGCCTGAAACAGATATGAGTATTCCGGGAGGCGCCGGGGCTATTGTTTCTACGCCCACTGATCTGGTTAAATTTATAAATGCACTTTTTGAGGGCAAACTTATTAGTATCGCCAACTTAGAGTTGATGAAAACAATGAGGGACAACTGTGGTATGGCCATGTTTGCTATGCCGTTTTATGATATAAAAGGCTATGGACATTCCGGAGGCATCGATGGGTTTTTAAGTCTGCTTTTTTATTTACCGAAAGAGAAGATAGCGGTAGCTTACACTTCCAATGGAACACGATACTCATACAATGACGTCGTCACTGGAGCTTTGAGCATATATTTTAACAAGCCGTTTACTATTCCAGAGTTTAAAACAATTACATTGAAATCAACTGAGCTTGATAAATATGTCGGGGAATATTCCAGTACACAAATACCCCTGAAAATTACTATGACCAAAAAAGACATCACACTGTTTGCGCAAGCCTCGGGTCAAAGCGCATTTCCCTTAGAAGCCAAAGGTGAAAATAAATTTGTTTATGCTTCTGCCGATGCCACCTTTCAATTTGAACCGGATAAAAGATGTTTCACGTTAATACAAAAGGGGAATACCTATTTATTTAACAAAACTGACAAATAGAGGCAAATTGAAAATTGGTTATTGGTAGCTGATCTTGTATATCCCCGGGTAAAAGGTGCAATGACTTTTGCTCCAAACCGTGCCTGTACTTTTGCCACATCATCGAACGCTTGGACATCGCAAGGAAATCCATGAAAGAGTAAAACCGGCCATCCGTCTATAGGACCGATTTCGATGTAAGCAATCCGAAGCGTATTAGTATTAACAAATGTAACCTGATGCCGAATATGAAAATCGCGATATGTTGCTGTCATAATAAAAGCTTAATAGCATAACACTCCTGTATTTTTTTGGTTTGTGATGCTAACCATTATGAGTTTGACCGTGAGTTTTACTATCGCGAGAGCTTTCTGCCTGTGGCATTCCCGTTTCTAAAAATAAATTCATTGTTTCAGCAGCTAACGGAACAAACGCACAGCCGTTTTTAACAGGCTTCATTTCATATGAATCATTTGCTTGGCAGCGCCTTTATATGCGCCGCCGCGTGTTTATTCTTTGAATTTAGACCAGCCGAGATCAGATTCAGATCCAACTCCTGCAGCCAGTGTGCATCGGTTAGTGTGCTATGCCCGCCGCCAGGCGTTGTCAGCCCGCCTACATTGATCAATATATCAATACCGCCAAAGGTCTCTGCTATCTGCTTGGCAAGACCCGCTACCTGGTCGGCGTTGGTAAGCTCTGCAGCTATAAAATGATGAGGGGTTTCTTCAGGTGTTGTTCTGGCGCTTATGATGACCGTTGCACCTGCTTCAGCTAATTCATCCGCAATTGCTTTACCGATACCTTTTGTACCACCGGTAACAATGCCCTTTTTCCTTTAAGATTTTTCAAATTCATGTCTTTGTCGTTAGTATTCTGAAACAAATGTTTCAGAATTGGGTAAAAAAATTATTTTGTTAACTGCTTAATGAAATATTCTGCCATGCGCCTGATCTTGACCGGGTCTTTGTGCAGGATAAATGATTCATACCAGCCCGTCCAGGTGCTATTAAAGTAATCGGCCAGCAAAGCGGGATCTTCATCGTTTCGGATCTCGCCGTTATCCATAGCTTTCCTGAGCAGGTCATGTAAAAACTGGTAGGAACGCTGATCATCGGCTGCCAATATTTGTTTCACTCGCGCATCATTTGTGGCCACCTCGAATGCACTCTTTACAGCCATGCAGCTATCCTCGCCATTAATGATCACGTTAACGGCTTCATGAATGTAATCCACTAAAACAGCTAAGGCTGACCTTTTACTTGCCAAGCGTTTGTCCCAATCCTGCTTCCTGATATCGGTATAGTGCTGCACACAACGCACAAACAGTTCCTGCTTATCACCAATGGTGTTGTACAGGCTGCTGCTGTTGATCTGCATGGCATCAGTCAGGTCACGGAGCGAGGTAGCATTATAACCCTTCTTCCAGAAAACTTCCATCGCTTTCTGAATAGCTACCGCTTCGTTAAATTCTACATTCCTCGCCATGACGACGCAAAGATACCTAAATCTGAAACACTTGTTTCAGATTTAGGTCATGATTTGCTCATCATCTGACGGAAGACTAATCATTGGTAAACCCTGCTGCGCTTGGCAATGGACAACAATCCTTCAATCCTATACCAAACGATTTAGGATTAAGACTCGTGAACAGCAAACATTCGCTTGCCGAACAGTTTTATTAAGTTATTCAAGACAGAAATAACGTTGGAGATAAGTAAGCCTGCGGCTGACATAGCATTGCCGAAATACCGGCGACAGAATATATTTTTCAGCTTTTGTGACTTTAGGGTACTTAGTAATGCGGCCTATTGAAAAATTTATGCCTTCGCCGAGCTGTAAGAAATTGATCCCTTAATTAAAAATCTCCCCTGGTTATTGGCCAGCTTTTCCTGCCATTGCTGAAATTGCTCAGGCGTCAGGCTTGACCGCGCCCTTGCCTCACGGGGGATCTTTAAAGGTTCCCGGGTTCGATAAGAGCGACTCGAGTTGCCCGGAAACTTTTCGTTGGTCAGATTGGGGTCGTCCTCGAAGCTGCCGGTGGGTTCAACAATATAAACACGCGCACATCCTTGATCGTCATAACTTTGAAATGCACGTCAGGCATATTGATGTAGATTGAAATTCATTCCGATCCTGTCACTAATTGGTAGTTCAAATTTATCAAAACCAGGATTTTAATGCACTTTCTTAAACGGATATCTTTACAGCATCTCCATTTTTAACCACATACCGGTAACTGTGGTCGTTACGTGTAATGGTAACTAACAGGTGACTCGCATCCTTTCTCTTTACAGCCAGATCGAAAACCGTACCGAACGCATGAATATTCTCCAGGCTCATATGATCCCAGGCGTGGGGTAAGCGGGGGATGCAATAAAAGCTGTTGAAACCGGTGGGCCTCATCCCAAACAAACCTTCGGTAAAAATGCGGCAGTACAATCCACTCTCGGCAGAAAGATGGCGTTGGTTGCCCTCCGGGTAAGCTTCTACGGCATATGGAACATGCTCGCCTAAAAGTCGCCTCTGTGAATAGTATTTGAGAAACCTTACAGCCTGTTCGGTTTCACCCGCCTGTAATACGCCACGAAGTGCGTATAAGGTTGAGCGGTCCCAAAATGTACCATTGCCGGCTTGGGTGGCCAGGCCATCGGCTGTCCATAGCTCGTGCGAAAACAGGGCATCTATCGTACCCCTGCTGCGGTCATAGATACCCATGGTTAGCGGAACACAGATCCAGGAGCGCAATTGGGTGTTGGTTTCATAGTATTTATAGGTATGATAGCCGGCTATATCCGCCCCAAAGTATTTTTCAATAGCATCTTTAAGCGCCGCCGCTCGTTTTGTGTATTGTTTTATTTCATTTTTTGGCAGACGTAGTTGCTGAGCTAAAAAACTTGCTGAGATCAGGGCATCGTAATACAAACCGTTGGTAGATAAGTTGGCTTTACCCGATGGAAACCTGCCTTCCAGCTCATCACTTTGCGATTCTACCACACCTTGTTGATTCATCTGCCTGCGGTTGTATTCCAGGCACCATGATATCAGCGGCCAAAGTTTTTTTGCGGAATCCGCATTTCCTAAAGTAAGTGCATAACGGGATGCGCCGTAAGCTATCATGGCCTGATCGCCCCTATCACCGGCACCTTTCCAAACCGTATCGCCTTCGGCTACGATAGAGCTTGGCAGGGGTTGATAATCGGGGTTCATATAACCGGCAAACAAGCGGTATGCGTTCATGGCCGATAGGTTGCCTATCCTATCGCCCGAAAAGGCAAAATAAGGATTAACATATTCTGCCTGATCGTTTGCCCAAACCGCGGCATAATACGATAGCCCGCCTGGGCCATGCATGTAACCGCCCTTGGTTTTAAAAATGCTTTCGGTTGCCCTAATCTTTGCAAAGGCAAACATGGCGTTCAAAACACTATCGGGAGTTTTCAATTGTAATGGGGCCAGGATTTCGTCAATACGATGTTGTCGCTCCTGCTCTTCAAGATCAGGTCTTACAGGCAATAACGATTGCGGATGATCAGTTGCCTGATAGTTGATGGCAAACGTGTAGGATTGACCAGGCCGTAGTATTTTGCGACCGTCATTTACCGATTGCATAATAACGGTATGTGGCGCACCTTTGCTTTTAAGGGTATCTGTCGTTACCTCGCGCTTTAAGTGCTCCATTACTACCGAAACCGGTTTATCGCTAACGTTAGTAAACCTATAAGTTTCAATGGCTATTGGTTTATCTGTTGACGGAAACAGGCTATGTTCAATTCTAACCTGTTTCAATATATCCGATCGGTAAGCAATACGCATAAAACCATGCTGGTTAATACTTTTTGCCGGTAAATTTATTCCGCCTTTTGCGACATCGGGCCATAAAAGTTTATCATCAACGTACATTCGGGGCAGGGCATTGTCATCAAATGTATAAGCGATGTGGCTACGGGTATCATCAGGAAGCGTCCGGAATGTTGGGAAAACCACTGTACGTGAAAGATGGCATAAGCCCTCCGCATCTACATTATAAGCAATCCATAACGATACTTTTTCGCCGGACATTTCGATATGATCAGCATGTGGGAGACGACCGTTAATGTGCCAGGTGATACTGCCGTCGGGTTGTAAAGCCCACCTATTGTTCTGTTGCGGTAGAACCAATTGCTGCGCCGAAACTAAACGCAGTTGTACAAGAAAAACGAGTATGATTAAGCAATGTTTTCGCGAGCAAAAATTCATTAAATAGTAGTAGATATGGATGTAACTGACTTTATTATTTCACACTGATTTTAATATGCTGATTGGGCTTAACTGTAACCTCAGCAAAGGATATGTATTTCCCCCAGTTGTCGGTTACATGTTTAACAGGCACCGGCCTGCCGTTAGCATAGGCCTGTTTATAAGTACCATAAAACATTGCTTTCCAAATGATCTGTAATTTTCCAATATTGTTTAGGGAAGATTGTTGTGTACCCTGATGAACAACATTGATCATAGTACCGAGCAAAGGTAAATTACTGATAGCTGCATCACCGTTACCGGTTGTTTTATAAATGGTAGTAATGCTTTGCGAACGGGCATTGGGCGTTATCCCCATCATGCCCTGTACAATGCCTTCAATTACACCAAATGAAACTTCAGGATATTCCCGTCTTTCGGTATTTTTATCAGATAGATACAACAGGTAATCGCGGGCCTTATCCCAGGAGTTGTTATTGTAAAATATTAATGGCAGATAGGATGTATTTTCAACATTCCAGGTTTTGGAGGCCAGGTGCGATAGCGTTTGTTTGATGCGTGTGGTATCCTTCAAGGCATCAAACCAAAGCAAAAAAGTCTCGCCTTCGTCCCTGCCAAATTTGCCATCCTTGCCGTAATAAGTAAAATACAAATTATCCCTGGTATCCCACCAATCCGCCTCTAATTTGTGCCTATACTTTTCGGCTTTCAGGGCGTAGGCTTTCGATTCGGCCAGTTTACCTTTGCTGGCTAATATGGCCGAGTAAGTTGATAATCCGCGGTAAAGCGCGGCCACCAGGTCGGCACCGGTTTTTAAATTAGGTACGCCTTCCGAGTACGAAGGTAATCCCCGACACCGGTGGAACGGATCACTTTCATTAAAACGCACAGGCGCGTTAGGATGCGCAGGCCTGTTCAACAAAGAATCTGACGATAGCACCCAGGCATTGATATAATCTTTAACCGTTTTTTCCTGGAAATTAGTAAATACCGGATCGTTAATATAATACTTATTACCAGTCCACAAATACATCCGCCAACTGGCATATAGCACATCAAAATTAGCGGGGAGATTATACCAAAACTCGCGGTCGTTCCGGTAATCTTCGGGGGCAGGCTTACCTGTCTTATTCAGCTCCCAGTATGAACACCAGTTTTTTGAAGCGGATATATTGCGGGCAAATAGCGTGAGCATGTTGTTATTTTCGCGCTTTAAGCCAAGTATCTCCCCGCCTATGCTTTGGTGGGATACATCACGCATACAGAAAGCATCACGCGGGGGTAGCGCCGATTCATACCAGGGACCTGCCGAATCGGCGGGGTGTCCTTTATAGTGCAGAGCCATATCTTTGGCCCAGGCAAATGCCTGTTCTATTTTTTTATCAGATGAGGTAAATTTTACGTCCTGAGCAAAAGATGGCAAATTGATAAATATGCACAGCATTACCGCGGACGCCAAAAGCCTGTGAATTAAGGAAAATTGAAAATTCATAATTGGTCTATTCTGGTCTATTTTATAAAAATAGATAATTTTATTGACTGTTCAAACTTATTTTGCAAGTACAAGTGGAGAAAACACAATAAACATCAATACCATAATCAGCAATAATATACAACTGTAGATATGCCGGTTTTTCCATGGCTTGGTATCAACCAGGGTATTGATCTGCAGTTGATAGGGCTCTGCCATAGGAAGAAGCTTGCCGATAAACAGCATCAGCCCACAGGTTATCACAAATAGTATAGCGAGGATATGCAAGAAATGAATATGCAGATCGAACACCGTTTGTGTAAGCGCGTAGGTTATAATAAAAAAAGCCAGGCCTATCGCTGCTGCCTTGGCTGGTACTCTTTTGGTAACCAGCCCCATAAACATAATGGTAAAAATGGGCACGTTAAAAAAACCGTTCACCATTTGTACATAGGTATAAAAGCCGTTTTTAACAAAAATGATAAAAGGCGCTATGAACATGGCCAGCAGACAAATCATTATCTCAAATAATCGCGCTGTCCGGATCAGGTGCTTTTCACTGGCTGTTCTGCCGCGCTTTTCCGTCCAGGGTTTATAGATATTTAATATAAACAATGTACTTGAGCTATTGAGACCAGCATTAAAAGTAGTGAGGGCTGCACCAAAAACAATGGCCGCGATATAACCCGCTATAAAAGGCGGCGATACAAGACTATCCAGTTTCGGGAATACTTCGGCTGTATTATCTAAATGCGTAAAAACATGCACAGCTATCAGGCCCGGCAAGTTTAGCAATAACGGCGAGATTAGCTTACCCAAACAGGCTACCGCTATACCCTTCTGGCTGCTTTTTAAATCCCGCGAGGCCAAAACCTGTTGAACTATATATTGCTCGGTACCCCAGTAATACAGGTTTACAAGCAGCATGCCGGTGAACAAGGTGCTGAATGGGATTGGATCGGCAGCCGTACCAATGCTGTTTAAATGCTCACGGTGGTTATTCAGCAAAATATGCAGCCCCTGCATCATATTGCCCTCCCCCAGATACCGTAAACCCAAAAATGGTAACAAAAGCCCTCCGGCGAATATACCAAAGCCGAGCAGGGTATCTGAAGTAGATATTGCCTTCAATCCCCCTAACAATGAATACAGACAGCCGATTGTTCCCATTATCCAGATCAGGATCCAGATGGTGGTCCAGTAATCGGTTTTCCAAACATCAGAAAAATGGAACAGGCCATTAAAAGCAACCGCACCACTATATAAAACCGATGGTAAAAGGTTAATAATGTAACTTACAAGGAATATACAGGAAACCAGCTTTCCAATGCCTGCGCCGTAACGGGCGGTAAGATAATCGGGAGTGGTTGAAATACCCAACTTAAGATACATGGGCATCAAAAACTCCGATACCAGCAGCATAGCCAGCACTGATGTCATGCCCCAGGCCATTACAGACATATTGTGCGTGTAGGCCAGCTCGTTTTCGCCTATAATAGTGGCGGTATTGATATTAGTAAACAGCAGGCCTCCACCAACCAGTAAAAACCCCAGGCTCCTATCGGCAAAAAAGAAACTATTAAGTGTGCTGAGCTTGTTTTTGCGGGTTTTATACCAGGATAACAGGCCAACTACACCTGTAAAAAAAAGAAAACTGGTTAGTATAGTCCAATTCACCCCGCCCTGTTTTTGGTAAAAATTAAAGTGTGCTCCGTTCAAATAAAATGGTTGGCATCGTTAAGCTGATCTTTTCTTTATTGACGATAGCCCGCCCGGCCAGTGTACCCATACGGGCAAAATCGGCCGAAAAAGTAGTAATGCCGATGATCTCTTTGGCCGGCTCATCATTGCTCGATAGTACACCCACATCTTCACCGGGAATAAGTTGCATGCTTTTACAATCGCGCATAATTTGCCATAAAGCAAAGTTGTCTAAAGTAAAATAAACTTTCCCCTTTTCAACCGAACCATGGGTATACTCCTTAATGATACGGCCTTTGATGTTAAAATCCTTCAGGAATTTCTTAAACGATGGCACGATCTCTTTCGGATCGAGCGACGCCGGCGAATGATAAAATATAATCTCATTAAACTTTTTGATCTTAGGGGCCAGTTCGGCGAGGATACGGTATGATGATTGGCCAAACTCCTGGGTAATGTGGTTAAAATCGCCATCCATAGGTTCATACCTGTCAAACATCAGGAATTTATTTGGTGGGATAGCTCCCAGCAGTTCTTTTGTTTTTGGATGAGGGATAGGCGCTATTACATACATGCCATATTTTCCCCTGATCTGGTTAAGAATGGTTTCGAATATCTCGATATCACCATGGTGAAAGTAAGGGTTTAACCGGATATTAGGACCAAGCTCATAACGAAAATTGCGGTAAAACTGCTCTTCAAAACTATCCAGATTATACATTAACAGGGCTACATTCAGTGTCTGTTCCGCGTTACTGTTGGCCACAAAATAGCCATGCCTGTTTTTGGATTCAACAATGCCCCTGCTAATCAGTTCCCGGTACGCCTTAATGATCGTCTCCCTCGAAAACCCCAACTCCTTAATCAACTTGTTTACAGATGGCAGCATCTCGTCCTGGCCTATAACCTTTTCGTTAATAGCGTTGATGATGCCCTGCACAAACCTATCGTGTTTGGAATAGGAAGGGATATCTGTAAGCTTTTTGATCTCCTGAAAAATTTTATCCATTGTGCCAGTACATTTTAGCCAAAGTAAGAAAAAAGGCGGCAAACCCGTTGCTCTTTTTCGCCGTTACCAATCGGCCTGTAATTCCGATCGGATACAAATGTTTGGCAGCCGGGGCTGCCAAACATTTGTATTTTAATTAATACCCGGGATTTTGTTTTAGATTTTTATTCAAATCTATCTCTGTTTGAGGTATTGGGAATAAATAATTTTTAGCTGCATTAAATACACGCGGTGTTCCTACTTTAATAGTAGTGCCCGGTGTAAGGGTCAGCGCGCCATTAGTTTGGCTCACGCTACCTTGCAAACTGCCGGTAACCTGCCCGTTCATTACCTGCTGACCAATTTGCCAGCGCTGGATATCAAACCACCTCAAGCCTTCAACTGCCAGCTCAACCCGACGTTCACGGCGTAATAAGGTGCGTAAACTTGCCTGGTCGTTATATTTTGCCTGATCAACAGCAGGCATGTTTACGTCAGGACGTTTTCGTACCGAGTTGATATCATCATATACCGTAGCATCGATTTTATTGCTTTCGATCTTGGCTTCGGCATCCATCAATTTAATTTCGGCAAAGCGAATCAGAATTACATTCATGCCTACCTGGTCCATGTTCGGGAAGTCGGCAATTACAGGAGTATATTTCCTTAAACCATAAGCAGATGGACTGCAATTGTTATCGCCCCAATGGTCGATAGTTTTAGGACTGCCTGACAGAGGATCATAGTACTGCCCGTAAGGCAACCTGCTGCTATACTGCGCACCCGGATAAAAAACGGTTGCGCTCAACCTCGGATCGCGGTTTTTATAAGGTTGCGTTGGATCATATCCCGATGCAGGATCATCAATGGTTTTACCGTTGCTTGTTTCATAAGCATCTACCAGACTTTGGGTTGGAGCTATAGAGTTATAGCCTCCCAATGAGTTGATGGTCATATTCCTGGCCCATCCAAAGTTATTATCGCTCGCTTTAAATTGAACATCCAGTATCACTTCCTGGTTGTCAGCAAAAGGCTGGCGGAACAGATTAACATAGCTTGGATAAATGCTATAGGTAAACGGCGGCGCCATCAACGCCTGGCAATCGGCAATACACTCGGTGTACATTTTATTAAAAAGCTCAATCCTGGCTTTTAAAGCAATGGCAGCACCACGGGTTACACGGCCAATATCACCACCTGAATAGCTAACCGGCAGATCGGGCGCAATGGCAGTAAGTTCTTTAAGTATATAGGCTACAACATCAGCCTTGGTTGCCTGTACCGTTTTATTGGCCTCATCGGGCGAAACATTGTGCTCAACCAGCGGAACTGCGCCATATAACTGGCTAAGCGTAAAATACTCGTAAGCCCTTAAAAAACGGGCCTCAGCAATAAGCCTGGCCTTTAATGTGGCATCCATGTTGGTGCTGCCAACGTTATCCAAAAACCAGTTACAGGTTTGGATACATTTATAATTCCATTTCGAGTATCCCGTATTGGTTGGGGTTGCTATCCCCGCCGAAAGCGACAACCAGTTTTCCCAGGGGAACTGATCGAATGTGTTATCAGAGTTATTATCGGCAAAAACTCCGTAGTAGCCGTTATTGCTGCCTCCCCATTTAGAATAGCAGCCATTTAAAGCAGCAAGGGCATCGTTGGATGATTTCCAGAGTACAGTATTGGTGTACGAATCTAATGGCGCTCTGTCCAGGAAAGCCTTTCTGCATCCCGAGGCGGCCACCGAACCTAATATAATTACGGTTATGAATAATTTTTTCATCGACATTTTTTTAATAATTAAAATGATACCTCGATACCAAGGGTATTAGTTTTTAACTGCGGATAAGATCCGTACGCGTTGTTACCGGCGCTGGTTTCAGGATCAACCCATTTATAAAAGCTGGTGAACGTGAGGATATTCTGCCCGCTGTAATAAATCCTCACTCCTTTCACGCCTATTCGCTGCAGTGGCTTGCCTGGAATGTTATAGCTTATCAATAAATTTTTGAGCCTTAAATAAGAAGCATTCCTAACCCAAAAAGATGACACAAAGCTCTGCGGATTATTTTGCGAATAAGTTGACCATAACCTTGGGAAAGTAGCCGAAGTATTTTCCGGAGTCCAGGCATCGAGCAATGCCTTAGTTGGATTGCCGATGTTAGGCTGTTGCAATGAACCTAACTCGAAGCCCTGAACATAGTTTTTAACACCCAAAGCTCCCTGAAAAAAAGCACTTACATTAAAACCATGCCAGCCAGCGCCAAGTGTAAAACCAAATGTTGTTTTTGGGAAAGGTGTACCCAGGTATACACGGTCGTTACCATCAATAACACCATCGGGTGTGCCGTTAGGCCCGCTGATATCTTTGTACATCAAATCGCCTGGACCAATAACACCACCGCTTTGTTTAGCATGCTGGGCTACCTGTTGTTGTGTCTGAAAAATACCTTCAACCTGGTAACCGTAAAAGGCTTTGATAGGCTCGCCAACAACCAGTCCGCTCGAGATAGAGCCGGTACCTGCCAAATCAGTTATTTTATTGGCTATGAATGACGCGTTTACCGCTATGTTGTACGAAACACTACCGATTTTATCGCGGTACACGGCGGCAAACTCCCAGCCTTTGTTGCGCACCGAGCCTGCGTTTTGGTAAGGTGTGGTAAAACCATAAACATTGCTGGCAGGCAGTTGCAGCAGGATATCGTTGGTGTTTTTAACAAAGTAATCGGCTGTGAAACTTAATTTGCTGTTCAGCAGTTCCATATCGAAGCCAACGTCGGTAGTGGTCGATTTTTCCCAGGTGATCAGGGGATTAGCGCCGTTATTAAGTGCGATACCCGGTGCCAGGGTTTGGTTAAATGAATAATTTTGCCCGCTCGAAATAACGGAAATAGCAGGGTAAGGGCTAACAATATTCAGCGCCCCCATGCTGGCCAAAGTTTGGCTGCTGTTGTTAAAATTTACCAAAGTTTGGTTACCCAATTTACCCCATGAAGCTCTTAGCTTAAGAAGGGGAATAGTATTGGATAAAGATTCAAAAAACGATTCTTTCGAGATATTCCAACCCGCCGAAAAAGAAGGGAATACGCCCCATTGCTGCCCCCTGGCAAAACGCGATGAACCATCGTCACGAATGTTAGCTTCCAGCAAATACTTATCATCGTACGAATACCTTACGCGGCCAAAATATGACAACAGAGCTAATTGACTGGCTGTACCGGCATTTTGCTGACCTAAGGATGGTGCCGCGTCAATTTGTGACAATGAACCATTTAAAAAGTTTTGCCTGTAGGCATACAGATACTGGTAATTGGTAAGTTCTTGCGAAGCGCCCGCTAATGCATTGATACTATGTTTACCAAAAGTCCTGTCATACTCCAACAAACCCTGCAGGTTGTAGTAGCTGTTAACCACATTAGCATTAGCCAGTGAACTTTGGCTAATGGTAGTAAGTACCGATGAAGGATTTTTCGGATCATAGTAAACATCCGCCGGTTTAAATTCCTGCGCGGGGTTAGCATTGTACCTGTACGCAAATGATGGCTTGAAATGCAAACCCTTAAGCGGTTCCCAAACGGCACCTACATTACCTGTAAAAAGCGTATTTTGATTATTGTTATACCCCGGCGAATTAAGCCAGGCAATAGGGTTACCAAACGACAGGTAGTTATAAACTCCGTTTTTATACTGGTTTACCACTGTGCTGCTCATGGCGGCCGTTGTACCTATAATACCGCCGATATCGCCGCCACCCAAACCATCAGGCGCTTTAGCTGGCGCGTATAAAAACGATAAGTTGGCGTTAATACTAAAATTTTTTGTTAAGGCCGAATTGATATTCATGCGGGTAGAATATCTTTTGAAATTTGACTTCGCGATAATACCATCCTGCTGAAAATAACCGAGTGAAAAGGCGTACTGGGTTTTCTCATCTCCCCCGCTGATATGGACAGCATGATTTTGCTGAAAGCCGCTCCCTTTGTATAGGAAACCTTGCCAGTCGGTATTGGGGTGAGTGTCAGGGTCAGTTTGATTTTTAAACTTGGTGATGTCGTCGGCTGTCCAATAAGGAGTTTGACCTTCGTTGGCCAGAGCCTGGTTGTAAAGGGTAGCCGCCTGCCACGATGGTAAAAAATCGGGCAGGTTCGATGGTTTCTGTTTACCAAAATAACCATTATAGTTTACCTGCATTTTGCCGCTTTTACCGCGTTTGGTAGTGATCAGTATCACGCCATTAGCAGCTCTCGATCCGTAAATTGACGCTGATGCCGCATCCTTCAATACTGAAACAGACTGCACATCATTCGGGTTCACATCTGATAAACTACCAATGACCCCATCAACCACCACCATCGGATCGCTGTTGTTTAACGTTCCGATACCGCGGATATTAATGTTACCCGAAGTGCCCGGCTGTCCGCCGGTTGTAGTAACGGTAACGCCGGCCATGGTGCCCTGCAAAGCGTCATTAAGATTGGTAACGGGCCTGTCCTGCAGCTCCTTTGAACCTATTGAAGCTACCGAACCGGTTAGGTTAGCTTTTTTCTGCGTACCGTAGGCTACCACAACAACCTCATTCAGGTCTTTCGTTTTTTTATCAGGGACCATGATTACGTTCCCATCCCAGTTGGCGGTGACTTTTACCGTTTGTTTTTCATAACCGATAAAAGAAAATAAAAGTGTGGCATTTTGGGGCGTACTGATCTTATAAGCCCCATCAGTATTGGTAACGGTGCCTTGCGACGTGCCCACAAGGCTTACACTTACCGAGGGCATAGGTATCCCTTGCTCATCCCTCACGAGCCCCGAAATCGATTTAAGCTGCTGGGAAAAAGCTTGTTGAATACTGCATAACATGACACAGCAAAACATAACAAGCCCCAGGGTTTTAGGTACTTTTCTTTTCATAATTGATTTTTGATTTAATTGGTCTATTCTGGTCTATTATGTTATAAAAGTAGAAACTTTTTAGACACCGTCAAACTTTTTTTTAATAATTTGAGAGCGGGGGATAATATTGGAAGATAGTTGTTGTAGCAATATTGCATTAACCATTTAGTAATATTGCATTACGTAATCAATATGCACTATGCAAGATATGGCGGATGTTATCGTCCCAACGGCCAATAGCAGCAATAGATTCTGGTAAAACTACCGAACTGATGGAATTGATTGAACTCCATCCGTATTTGGTCGATGACAAATTACAGAACAACAGTAATGGTTATTTCAAAAACCCTTACTTGCTGTGGTTTGTAGCAGATAATCCTATGGGCAGCAGTAACCAGTGACAACTGCCCTAAGAATCTCCTTCGGCTTGATTTATATATAATTTGGTGTTAAATGGTTTTCAGCGCGTATTTAGTCGTCTCTATTTCAAACGCCGGATTCGTGGATCGGTGAAATCCTGTCTGTATTTTCCAGGCTTAACCGGCAGCTCATTCTGTATCAATGCATTTTTTTGTGCCCGTCCCAATGTTCCGCCAGTTTTCCGTTTAATCAAAATGTGTACCGTCGTTGCCGTCTATTATGACGGGCGTTCCACATCGCCCGCTGTACCAACGGTAGGTGCATTCCGCAAAGGGCGGAATTTTCATAGACCGTACCGATCTTACCGGCCGGAACAATGGTATCAGAGAGCCACCTTATCCGGTGCTGTTTTTATTTCTGGCTTTTCCTCAAATGTCCGCTATTACTTCTTAGAGGATAGCCCGATCATGTTTTCCTCGGTATCCTGTATCAGGGCGATAAAGCCGCCGTCCGGGACCGGCAATTTTGCGCGCAGAACTTTACCACCTGCGGCGTCGACCCGGCTTAGTTCGGCATTGATCTCATCCGTGGCAAAATAAACCAGGGTGCCGCCAGCTCCCGGTTGAGCTGCATCCATTTTCACCAGCGCACCGGTAGCGCCGTTCGTTTCCGGATCGCCCGTAAAGAAGGCATATTGCATCTCTGGATGCCGTTCATTATTCATTGGAACATCTTTTAGTTCACATTGAAATACTGTGTTATAAAAAATTCTTGCTCTTTGCATGTCTGAGACATAGATCTCAAACCAGTTAATAGGATTTTTCATCGTCTTTTTTTTAATTAATTTATATCTCAAAATTAGCGCTGATGAAAATCCACCTGCTTGCCATATGGCAAGTAATACTAAGCGGTCGTAATTTCTTTGCGTATTCTGCTTAACGAGGTATCGGTTATACCCAGGTAAGATGCAATGTATTTTAAAGGACAATGCCTGACAATCTCAGGCCGGTCCTTGATGAGGTTTAAATATCTTTCTGTAGCAGTGATGGTCAGCGAATCAATGGAACGTTGTTTTAACAGATATAGCTGGTTAGTTGACCATATACGTCCCCATTCCCGTAAGCCTTCCATTTTATAAAGAAATTGCTCAAAGACAATGTAGTCTATTTTCCATACTGTTCCATTAGTTACGGCCTGGAAGTTTTCTTTCGACGCCATCCTGTGAAATAAGGAGAATGACTCAATCAGTATATCGTTTTGACAATAGAATTCAGTGGTAACCTCATTGCCGTCATAATTGTATAAGCAAGATCTGAACACTCCATTTTCAATCAGATAAAATTCCCTGGCAATCTTCCCGGCTTTTAACAGCGATGTTCCCTGTATCACATCAACTTTAACATGTGCTTTACAAAATCCCTCGTAGTCCTGGCCTTTAAGCAGATCATTAGCATACACCCGCTGAAAAATTGATGTCTCCATTGCGCAAAAATACCATTTACGGATATGTTAGCTGTTGTCTTATTCATGAGTACATGGTTTTTTAGTATCACCATAATTCGAAAAAAGACTGTGGACGCATCACAGTTATAGTTGATCTTTGTAACTATTAGCACTTTGAAGTATGAACATAACAACGTATACGTTTCAGCAAACAAAAATTGCCGAAGTCATTTCTGAGGAGCAGATAATTCTGACTTCTCAAGACGGTTTGGATCTGTTGGGTAATTTATATTACCAGGATTTTGACCGGATCATCATTCATGAAAAAAACATTACTCCGGAATTTTTTAACCTGAAAAATGGAATGGCTGGTGAAATACTCCAGAAGTTTTCAAACTACCGCGTACGTCTTGCCATAGTGGGTAATTTTAAGAAATATCATGGAAAAAGTATCGCCGAATTTATTTATGAAAGCAACAAAGGTAAAATGGTCAATTTTGTAAGCTCGCAATCAGACGCCATAAAGATGCTTTTAAACTAAGGAAGGATAATCTTCATTCTGCAATAGTATAAACCTCTCTTTAACTGTTTTCATGGCGAATGGTGAATAAGCATCGAGTAGATCCTCTATAAACAGCCTTTCGTCAAAACCTTCGTATAGCAGGTGAAGAAACTTCCCATCTCGTTCTGGCAACCGAAGCAGCTTACCGAGCCGGCTTGCATGTTGTTTTTAATCCCTGGAAGATGCATGGGAGTGCCGATGAACAATTTTGTACATGAATAAAGCGGCAATAAAGACAGAGAAGCTTAGAAAAAAAGGTTTCGATCTCGTCTTTGTAGCTGGCTGTGAATATACTATTTTCAGCAAAGGAGCCCTCCCGGGAGAAGCCTTAAATGAACGTATTTCATGGATGATTACCAATGGAGGAGCAGCGCCTCATGGTCAGGAAAAAAGCCCGGCGATGCAGGAAGCATCTAAACGGCTGAATAAAATACTTGCTAAAATTTGCGACGGTGTGCGTTCTCATTCTAACAGACTGATGACCTGTTCATCATAAACCTGGGACGATGTAGACTGGAAACTATTTGACATTGCAGGTAGATTATTATAAAAGAGGGGAGTCTGCCGAAGCATACGTAACTGAATTGGCGAAGTACAAGTCAAAAAAAAAACCTTCGGTGGCAATGGAAGTTGTGCTTATGAAGCGATGCTGAAACGGTGGTCCAAAAGTTTTCCCATCGGGCATAATGGTGTTTGTTTAGGTTTATCGGTTCGGATTAACGGGATTATTATGTTCCCGGTTATTTTTATCTATAAGTTTTTTCTTTTTTCTGCTGTCCACAATCAGGGTTACTACAGCATATATGAATACGGCCAACATGGCCAGGATTTCCTGTGTGTTTTTTTTGACAATGCCGTCCACCACGCAAATGGGGCCCAGCACTGTCAGGCAAATAAGGGTCGGTTTTCGCGGCAATAAAATGGCCATGGTAAATAATTTAATTGGTTAGTAAATTTCGCGGTGTATAATAATTTACTGTATAACCAGGTCTGCTTCAATATTTAATTCATTATCCGCTTTCACCTTGTCCCAAATGTGTACTTTTACGTGATAGGTCTCCCCTGCTGCCATCGGTCTTGCAATGGTGATATCACCGCGCAGTTCGGTAGCGCTTGCCGGCGGATAGCCCTGAGCACCTGCAAACAGGTCGGCAGCATTAAGTACCGTTGTTCCCTTTTTATCAGTTACCAAGAGCATCATCCCCGGGAAAACCTTTCCATCTTTAAGCCCATAATTGTTTAGGCCAAGCGCTACAATAGCTATTTGGGTGTTCAATTGTACTTTATTATCGGTCATTCGTTTATTGGCCGGGTCAATCAATAAAACATCGCGCACGATAAAGCCATTGTAGCTGAAAGATAAACCGGTGCGGAAGTCTTTTTTTGCGCCTTTACTATAGTTGCATCCGGCAAATATCATACAACTTAATAGCATGAGAAGCGGTATCGCTAAGGTTGTTTTTAGGTTTTTCATTGAAGTTAAGAATGTTGTTTTGAAACCAGCCAATATGATCACCACTGATTGTAAGGCCAGTACAATTTCTTCACAAAGAAACGTAGCTCACCCAAAAATTACTTTCGCATATGTTGCAAATACTTTTGAATTTGTTGCGTTGTTAACCAGC
The DNA here is from genome assembly GCF_049949235.1 of Mucilaginibacter sp. R-33. Lineage (NCBI taxonomy): Bacteria > Pseudomonadati > Bacteroidota > Sphingobacteriia > Sphingobacteriales > Sphingobacteriaceae > Mucilaginibacter > Mucilaginibacter sp. R-33. The sequence continues at coordinate 581,066 of NZ_CP188089.1, read as the reverse complement.
CCGTTTCTAAACCTGGCATCTTATTTTGATCTAGCTGCCAGGATGCACAAACTGATAAGCACATCAGGGTAATGTAAAGTGGTTTTGATGGGTTGTTATAGATGTTCATGCCTCACCCTGGTACGGTCAAGTTTAAACTTTGCCTCGGTCTTCGGCTGTCGGCCGTTTGGTAAATCCTTAAGCGATTTATCAATTATGCCGAGCAGAGCGCTGTAATATTAAAGCTGACGAAGATCGCCACACGTAAAGGCATGGAGTTCCATGATCATGCTCCGTACGGAAGTGCCCTGTATCGTCCTACAAATGTCTGGCCCACGCCACATGCAAAACAGCAGGAATGCACATTCAACTAATCAGCGCCGATACCCTCAAAACGAATAAACCAATGACGGTATCACATCGTTTATGAGACGATTATGTTAGAAATGTAATATGCAAATACAGTGTCAACCTTTTTATTTTTCAAAATCATTTTTATTTTAATAAACGAGTTGGTAAAGCCAGTTTTATTTATAGTGAGCGATTTATTGAGCAGGAAAATCAAATTGTCATAAAACATTGATTTTAAAGCAATACCAGGGTTCGATTCCCACTCTGAGTACAGAACGGGAAAGACGGTTAGACAGCCGCTCTTTCCCGTTTTTTTTATGCCCCAACTCGCTGTTAATCTGATATATTAGCAAAGCCACTTCATTGATTCTTCGGGTTCGATAATTATTTCCATCAAACTGTAGCTTCTCCCTATATATCGAACCCAACAAGGCCCTTTTGGTCAATGCATCTCCATCTTCATACAGACTTTCCAGCATAGAAAGTGCCTTTACGGCCTTTAAAACCATGTTATCAATGCTTGCTGTGTTCGATTTCTGTATCTTTAAGTCCGCAAGGGCTGCTTCTAGCCTATTTATCTTTACCTCACAGTCTTTTTTCATTATAGCAAAATCCGCAGGTTCTAGTTTTTCGTCAAACAGCATCTCCCTGGCGTTAGACAATTTATTGTTTAATTCCGTAATCTGCTTGGAGATTCCGCTCAAACTGACCACCTGATTCCGATTTAAAGTGACCAGGGTATTCCGGACCAAAGTGACCACCTGATTCCGGATCAAATTGACCACCCCATTTTTGGTAGTTTATGCATCAGACGCTGGCCGTCCTTTTAAATGCCAAATACAGTCGCCGGGTGAACGAGTTGATCGGTAGCCTCATTAGGTATGCGAAATAGCGCTGAAAGCCTCTAATAAAGCAATGAACGGCCATAACCAGAATGGAGATCCTGCAATCACCTTGCATATTAAAGCTTCGAAAAGAAAAAAGAGGTTATAGATAGAGCAGCACCAGGCTAAATGGAAATTGGTAAATAATTATCTTTGTTTATGCTGCTAAAGCATGAGCTGCATTTCTTTGCCAGCAAACAGGTGGTCAGTTTTGCCACGGAATAGGGTGTAACATATCTCCGAAACGCCCACATTATACAGAGGCGATTTATAGGTATCTTAAATATGAGCAAATTCCGCAAGCGTTCCATTGTGATTACTGCAATGAAGCGGACGGCAATCATTAAATATCTTCGAAGTTTTCCAATTCTGAACTATTAAATAGGTTCAATTGTTCAAGTTTTGGAATGGCACCATATTTACCAGCACTATAATCTTTATCAAAAGACGCATCATTACGGATTGACGCATCTTTTATATATAGGCTGTTTATGCTTGTTGCGCCAGTTTCGTCCCTCTCAGCAAATATCATTTGATCTCGCCGCAAGGTTTTTTTCAGCAATGATGTATTATGACAGGTACAGATTAATTGCGCCCCATTGGGATTATTGTCTTTTGAATTGAAAAGGCCAACAATCATTTTCAATAAATGCTCATGAAAGCGTGAATCCAATTCATCCACCCACAATATTTTTCGCTCAATTAGTGCCTCTAAAATAACCCCAAGCAATGCGATGTATTTTTGAGTTCCAAGCGACTCATCTTTAATCAGGTCAAATAATGTCGTTTCCAAAAATTTCTTTTGGTCGTCAAAAACTTTATGAGATGTTTTTAAATGAAAATTCTCATCCGTTGAAAACATAAATGATACAAAGCTTTCAGAAAGGCCACTTTTCGCAGCTTTTTCTTTGATTGCGGCTTCAATACCTAAAAAACCTAAATCTGATTTTTTAATTATGTCATGTATTCTTTCGCGATAGATAGGATGTTTAAGCAAGTTACCCGTATGATTGATTAAATTTTCACTATCTCCATCAAATAAAACTAATGAGTTGGAAAACCAATTGGAAATAGTAAGTCCGAGTGTCACATTAAATTGAGCCAATACTGATATAAACAGCGAATTAGCCCTAATGAACTCCCGAAGAACGTCAATTTTATTTTTCGGCTCATTAAGTAACCTCTTATCAACATCCAAGCTATTATTGCGTCGTTCAAAAAGCTGTTCTTCTTTCTTTTTATCCACCATATAAAGCCACTCGTGGTGAATTTCTTTTCGACTGATGATAAAACCGTAGCGATACCTTATCTCTTTGACAATAAAAGTTGCTTCAAAAGAACTTGGATAACTTAATCTGCTTTTGGTTAAGCGAAAAGGTTGAACAGGAATTTCCTCGTTTGCTAAACTTTCTTTTGAAGATGTTAGCACAAACTGCTGCATAAATCGGAAAGCCTTTAGCAGATTACTCTTTCCTGTAGCATTCGCGCCATACACAACCCCACATTTAATCAGTTTTAGATCCCGCATATAGATGGGGTAAAAAATATTGCCAGGATTTTCTTTAATGGTACCCGCATCTAATCGGAGTCGTGTGTTTCCACGAAAGGAAAGATAATTTTCGACCGAAAATTCTACGAGCATAATTGACTTATTAACAAAAAATCGCCTTTTTCACAGTGAAACCAAATATATGTGTTTATATGTGGAAAAATAAAATCTCATTTTGAGAAATTTTCACAAAATCACAAGAATGTTATATTTAGCTTTGGGTATCAAAATGATAATCAGGGTTTTTACTTAAATTAAAAAACATGGCAGATTGTGACAATTTATTTAAAGAGTATAACGGGAAAATTACCCCTTCAAGTACACAGCGGCAAAAAATGAAGACCTCTCGTAAGTCGTTAGAAACAAAAATTTCTGACAAACTATTTGATAAACTTGGAATGCGGCCAACGTTTTACACACAGGGTTCCGATACACCAAAGCTAAAAACCATAATTATCAAAGAAGATGGGACTTTCGACACTGACCGGGGTGTTTATTTACCGAGTAAACCGTCAGTAAATGGAGAAACTGTGCAAAGTTATATCTACGATGCAGTAAAAGACCATACACAGGATGGTGCGCAACATCGCAAAAAGTGCGTTAGAGTGTTGTTCCGTTGCGAATACAACATCGATTTTCCCGCTTATTACGAGGTAGACGGAGAAGATTATGCTTATATGGCTGTCAAGGGCGAAGAATGGATTAAAGATGATCCCTGGCACATGGTTACATGGTTAGAAAACTATAAAGATGATAACGGTCAATTTATAAGAATAGTCAAATACTTAAAGGGATGGGCATCTAAACGTAAGAGTAATGGTAAAATGCCAAGCGGTATCGCTTTGTCGGTATGGGCGGCACGACATTTTGTAACGGACGCTGGACGCGACGACAAATGTTTATTGAACGTGTTGAACTCTATTAAATCAGCAATTACCTATTCTGTTAGTTGTTATGCGCCGGTGGAGCCTTACGATAATCTGACTGCCAAACTTACTCAGGCCCAAAAGGATAATTTCAGGGAGGAACTGACCTTGTTTTGTGATGATGCGCAAAAGGCTATTGACGAAGATGACCAACTAAAGGCATCCAAACTTTGGCGTAAGTATTTAGGTGATAGGTTTCCTGAAGGGAACAGTAAAGAGGATGAAAAACGTGCCGATGCACTTTTGGCTTCGGCGAAGCTTGTTTCAAGCGGAGCCTACCTAGGCAGGAGTGGCAACATCAACGCGACTGCGGGGGTATCACATTCATGGCATAGAAATCATGGAGGATAATTACAGATACATTCCGTTTAAGGGCGTCAATCCGGTAAAAAGATTGTACGAGGAGAAACATCTGCTTGAAAAAGCCTATGATTTTTTAAAAGTAGTAATCCGCGGTAATACGTTGTTTGCTAAAGGTTTCTGCCAACCGAGCGAATATTCCGGAGTTTATGAATATAAATTAATGTTTACTCCAGGAACCAGGCCGATGGTATTTACAACACAGCCTCAAATTAGCTATAATAACGATATCCATATGTACAGTCGCGATGGTAGCCTATGCTTGTTTTACCCGAAGGATCGAAGTTTTACCCATGTGTCACACTTATTTGATACCATTATTCCTTGGACACATGAATGGTACCTATACTACGAGCTTTATTTACTAAAAGGCAAATGGTTACACCCTTACGTTGATCACCGAAGAATTTAATTATTAATATCACAATTATGGCAGCATTAGATTACAATAAAAGACTGGCGAATTTACAAAGCAGAAGATATGACCCTGGATTGAGAGAGTATGCGGTTACCAATAAATTCAGCGCATCAGATGTTCCGGCAGACGTAAAATACCTGTTTGAGTCGATGAGGCCCATTGATCAAAAATATAATGCCAAAACCATCCAGGCAGCCGAAAATGTAAGAACACGCCTGGAACGGGATTTCAATTTGCATTTTCAGCGTGACTATCGAACACAAGGATCTGTAAAAACCAACACTAATATCCGTGTGCACAGCGATTTCGATCTGCTTACCATTGTAAATAAATATTTTTACGAAGAAACCAATAGTGGTGCGGTGTATACCGCTACAGACCCTAATGATGATATTGTCGAGATGAGAAAGCAGGCAACTGCCATCATGAAAAGGCAATATGATAAAGTTGATGATACTGGCGATAAATGCATATCTATCGAAAACCAAAATCTGCACAGAAAAGTAGATATAGTTTTCGGTTTTTGGTATAGCACTGATGAATACAAAAAAAATAACAATGAGTATTACCGGGGTGTAGATCTTTACAATTTCAAAATAAAGCAGCGTCAGCGGGATTATCCCTTTGCTACCATGTCGAATGTAAACTACAAGGGTGATCAAACATTAGACGGATCGCGCAAAGGGATACGGCTACTTAAAAATCTGCGTGCCGACTCAGATACCGATTTTAAGTTATTAAAAAGTTTTCAGCTTACTTCTATTGTTCATGGGATTGAGGACCACTTGTTGGTTTATTATCAAGGTAGCGAATTGAAGATAGCGCAGGAAATGTCTGAACAGTTAAAAAAATTGATTGAAGAACCGGCATACCGTGTTTCGCTACAAAGTCCAAACGGAATTGAACGCCCTTTATATTCTGCTGAAACCGTACCGGAACTTATAAAATTAAAGGCAGACTTGGATCTGCTAATTGAAGATGCCGCTACAGACATTGCTGGAAGCTACAATTTGCAACGCACAATTTTATCTTATTAATCATGACAGATCATAAACCCCAAATATTTATAGGTTCTTCTACCAGCGGTTATGCAATCGCTGAAAAAGTAAAAAAATGCCTTTCTGCTGTTGGCGATTGCCATCTTTGGAAAGATGATGGTGTATGGGAAGTAAATACAAGCACTTTTGATAATCTACTTCGCATGGTTAAATTTTTTGACTTTGGGGTATTTGTTGCGACCGCTGACGACCTAACGCTGACGACAGATGGCAAAATCGTAATTGAACCACGCGATAACGTTATCCTGGAGATGGCGCTTTATCTCGGCGCACTTGGCAAAGATAAATCGTTCTTATTAGTAGAAAAGGATATAAAACTGCCCACGGATTTTAGTGGTATTTATATGCCTCGCTTTACGGCCATCGATGACGTTTCCATTGAAAATGCTTGCTGGGAGTTTATTAATAAAATAAATGAGCATTACCGCTTAGGGCATCTTAGTCTTTATCCTACAACTGCTCTTGCCATCGGTTATTACAAAAACTTTATTGAAGGAATGGTTGAAAGTATCCATGAGGCTGAAAACTTAGAGTATGAGGGTGCCACATTCACCGACTTTAAATTGAAAGTGATTATACCAAATGATCTAAGTGGCTATATCAGGCAAAAAGCTGCATTATTTTATAAAAGGCACGGGTTTGGTGAAAATGCTATTAAAACCAAGTATAGGCGCCAACCCGCTTGGTTTCACTTGGACATAAATAATGCACCACATGCGGTTATTTACGACATGCCGAGTACACTTACAGGTATTGATGATGCAATAGAGATGGTATTGCAAAAAGGTTTCACTGGCCGCACTGCTATGCAAGAAATAATTGAACAGCGGGAATTAAATAACTTCAGACGCGTATTGCAAATTCAGATTGATAAGAGTCCTTACGCGAAAGAGGTGGTTGAAATAATAGATGAATTTTAACCCAATAGCTAAAACTTATATATAAATAAACAATTTAAAAATTAGAAATCATGGGAATTAAGCCAGGACCAAAACGAATTGCTGTATCCACCGGGAAACCAGATCAGCGCCAAAGAGATAACAAGGAAACACCAGGGAATACACCTTCACTAAAGCCGCATGTGCATAAAAAAGGGAAATAGTAACTATTGCTTTTTTGCCGAGTATATGATTGGATAATGTTCCCGTCGCCATCTGCTTTTTATGCGATTAAACGCCCTAAAAGCTCTATATCTTCTAAAAAGTGGTCGGAAAGCTGTATCTTTTGGAGTACAAAAGCACAAACGCGACATATTTAGCAATGTTACTCCCGATGCGTTAGTTTGCCAAATGGCATGGCTACTTTTAAGCAACCATGTCATTCTAATGACCGTAGGTGATTTCCCGGGTTACTTTCCAAATGCCGTCTTTCTTTTGCCAGATCTGCATAAACTTATACGTAAACACCTGCAATTTGCCATTTTCAACATGAGAGAAAGTATGCATTCCCGTCTCGATAGCACCATAATCTTTAATTGGATACACTTCCATTGACCCAGGAATCAATTTCCGGTTCAATACATAACTCATTTTAAACAGTCCACCGAAGGCTTGTTTTGCTTGATCAAAGTTTCGTACGCCGGTGTTGTCCTGGTAAAGTTCCAGACTATTATCGAAGTGATTCATTAGCTGATCAAGATTGCGGCTATTGAAGTCCTTGAATTGAAGAGAATCCTGTTGGGCTATTTCATTGTACAATGGTCCGGATGTTTGTGCCTCTGCACGAGTACAGGTAAAAAAAATTGAAGCGACTAAAAGCGCAGTAGCAAAAAAATTGTTCATTGTTTTCATATTATAGTTTTGTTAATTTCTCATTTCGGTAGCAATTATGGCATTGCCCTGTTCTTTCAAAAAGATCTTAACCAGATCGGTATATATTTGAGGTCCATTATCTGAATTAGTGAAGATCAATAAAGCGCGACTGGATTTTGGTAAAACAAATACGATTGTATTCACTCCCGGATCAATGCCACTGTGCGATAAGCCAAATTCTCGTCTCAAATCTGGATAGACGGCCCAACCTAACCCTATGAACTTATTCTCTTTTATCCTGGACAGCGGGCTGGTCATTTGACGATAAAGCGCCTTTGATAAGCCAGCCCCGTTAATTATCCAAATCAGGAATTTGTCGTAATCTGCTACAGTTGTTTTTAGTTGATCGGCCGCACTGGGGCTGCTATTTTTTATGATTTCTAATGGCTCTCCCTTGCTATTATGCGCAACGGCAAAATGATCTAACATCCTATCATTCCAAATAAAATGCGTATCGTTCATATGTAAGGGTTCGAAAATCAGGGAATCAGCCAATTGTTCCAACGACCGGTGAAATTTGCTTTCAAGCGCGTGCCGCAAATATTCCATCCCTTCGCCGGAATACTGGAACTTTAAGCCGGGCTCAAACTCAAAGGCCAACTTTTTTGAAGGCTTCATCCATCGCCAGTTTGGAAACCCACTTTGGTGCGTCAGGATATTTTTAGTAGTGAGCTTTTTACTCCTTGGATCAGCTGCAACATCAGGATCGGTCCAGTAATGATAGATTGGTTCGTCCAGATCCCACTCACCCGAGTTAACCAGACATAGTGTTACCATTGTTGTTACTGTTTTGGTGATTGAGGCGACATTAAATAACGTATTAGCAGGCGCAGAAACTCCCGTGTTAAGTTCGCCGTACACTTTTGAGAAGGCGACTTTGCCTTTATTAACAAAGGCCAATCCCAATGTGGGAATATGCTTATCCTTCATCAACCGGACAATAGTAGAATCTGCTACTTGTGCATTTACAGCTGCCGCATAAAAGAAAGTTAATAATAATAGCGTTGTAATCCTAGGTATTATTCGGTTCATTGCGGGTGAAATTATATAATTATGATTTAAACCTGAGAAACCATCGTTATGCCACTTATATAATCAATTGATAGATAATACATTATTACTACCATGATCGAGATTCATGTATCGTAAACGGACAATCAGTGTCCGTTTACAGATGAAAGGTTGACCATCAATCAACTCTATATAACAGCTTGCTTCTTCTGAAGGAGACACAACGGTAAATCACGTAGGCTTCATGCCGCCAAGAAAGTGCAAATTTTTCTATTTAATTGATTAAAAATAATGATTAGGAAAAACTTTGTAAAAGTCTTAGAATACTGGCTTATTGTAGCCGGTGACAACGAAGTAGCCAGTCGGCTGCTGTTCGATTGTACACCGTCTGGCCGGTTATGGATATCCCGGTCAATGACCCGAGAGTTCTATTTTCAGAATATGTATTTTACAGGCTTCGCGACGATAAAATCAGCGAGGCCTGGTCGCTGATCGATAAAGACGCGATCCGCGAGCAGGCCTTTTCAACAAATACCATAAAGTAAATGTAGCCCGCAGACCGCCCCCAAACAATCAGCGGGTGGTCTTGGTTTATTGGACATGCGTATCGTTACACTTGAAGAACACCTCTCGTTTCCGGAAATGGCCGGACAGATACCCACGGAAAAACTAGGTGGGTTTGGTCAAAACGAAAGAATGAAACAGCTGGTACCCAAACTGGCGGATATCACCGGGGACCGTTTAACATCCATGGATGCCAATGGCATCAGCATGCAGGTATTATCGGTGGACAGTTCGGGCGCCAACCTGCTGGCCGAAGATAAAGGCCCGGCATTTGCCATTCAGTATAATGATTTGATCGCAGAAAGGATCAGGGGTTATGAAACGCGGTTCACTGCGTTTGCCCATTTGCCGATGACTGCGCCTGCTGCCGCCGCCGATGAACTGGAGCGAACAGTAAAAGAACATCATTTTCGGGGTGCTATGATCCGCGGACTGACGGAAGACCAGTTCCTGGACCATCCCGGATTTGGCCTTATACTGGAGCGTGCAGAAAAATTGGATGTGCCTATCTATCTGCATCCCGGCCTGCCGCCTAAAGGCGTCGCAGATATTTATTACAGCGGCCTGCCCAATCATGCTGGCATAGCGGAAGCCCTCGCTGCCTATGGCTGGGGCTGGCATGCTGAAACCGCGCTCCACATCCTGCGCCTGGTTTATGCCGGCATCTTCGATCAATACCCCAAATTGCAAATCATCATCGGTCATATGGGTGAAATGCTGCCTTTCCAGATGGCCAGGTCAGAGCGGGCCTTTCAGCCAGGCGCGGGCGGCGCCAACCAGCGCAAGCTAAGCGATACCCTGCGCCAGCAGGTTCATATCACCACCAGCGGCTTCTTTACCCTGCCACCCCTACAAATCGCGCTGGATACTTTCGGCATCGACAACATGATGTTTTCCATAGATTACCCCTTCAGCACCAACGAGCAAGGTATGGAATTTTTTCGCCGGATCGATCTGCCCGATGCCGACCTGTCCAAACTCGCCCACGGCAATGCCGACAGGTTATTAAAACTGCCCCCATGAAAACACACAAGAACAGCCCATCTATGAAAGCTATCGAATACACGAGTTTGGCAGCCTGGAGCAGGTATTAAAACTCGAAGAGATCGAATCACCGGCAAATCCTATGAGAAATTCCCGAGTACTTTCCCGCTGACCATCGGCTTACCATCATATAAACACGTGAATATTAACGCAGTATCCAAATCAAAATATCAGTAAGCCACGAAATCCCGCTAATGTGATTTTGAATTATTGATATATGAACAAAATATATTCGGATTCGCAGGTAATCCGTGACTGCGCATTTTTACCAGCCCCAAGGCTGATCGCATCAATCCGTCTTAATTGAACCCAACCAAATGGCTACACCTTCCGACATATCGGCAAAAACATAAACACGCAGCATCGTGACCTTTGTTTGCCGATTACGGTGATGTTAGGTTTAGATTCAACCTCATCAGAAAAAAAATGCCGGTGTAATCTTTTAATTTAGCGCGGTATTTAACAGAGGGCTTACGGGAGATAATGCTTAAGCAATTGACAGATTGCCTTCTAACCTCATGTGCCGATTATGTCCGCCTCTGGCATAACGAAATAAATTTCCTGCATAAAAATAAATTTGCGTTATTGTACTTTAATTCGAAATTTAAGTTATAACGCCTACCAATTCGTTTCAAGATCTTCATTACATCTTCGTAGGAATTGACCGGCCATTTTACTCAAATTGCGTTTAATGTCAAAACCACATTTAATACATCTGCCAATTAATAACTTGATTATTTACACGCAATGGCTGCTTACGTCAGTCAGGTGTGCTTTTTTAGGTAACTTAAATAATCGCGATGGTCAATTATAACACATTAAGCGATTCCGAGTTAACAGATCTTCTCAAGCTGGATGATCCGCTGGCCTTTGCAGAGATATACGACCGGTATTTCGGTTTGCTTTATATCCACGCGTTTAACCGCGTAAGGGATAAAGAAGAAGCAAGAGACGCAGTGCAGGAGTTATTCGCTTTTTTGTGGGCTAATCATGGTTCCATTGAATTTAAAACCAACCTGTCAAATTATTTGTATACTGCTACCCGAAACAGGATCCTGAACTTAATAGGGCGTAAACAGATCCATGAAAGATATAGATTGAAACTTCCTGACCAGCTTATCGCCCCTATCATGACCGATCACCTGGTGCGTGAACGGCAACTGACCGAGATCATTAACAAAGAAATTCAGGCCTTACCCCCAAAAATGCGCATCGTTTTTGAAATGAGCCGCAAGCATCATATGACCTATAAGGAGATTGCCGGTAAGCTGGATATTACCGAACAATCTGTAAGAAGCCATGTAAAAAATGCGCTTAAAGTATTGAGGGTTAAATTGGGCATCATAACATTTTTGATTTTTATTTTATTCGATAAATAATTTTTACCCCCATGCCTACCGGGCTATTTGTCTATAATAAATAAGACAATACTTAGCCAGTTGAACCCAAGAATCAATCTTCAGGAGTTATTAAATAAATATCACGCCGGCACGATAACCGACGAAGAGCGCATTTTATTGGAGGAGTGGTACACCCAATGGACACCTGAACAACAGGAGCTTTCATCCGAAGAAATTGACCAGATGAAAGCGGATGTTTGGCAATCATTAAATGTAACTGTACTGCCGGCCGCAACCAAACGGCTATGGCCACGAATAGCATTGGCAGCTTCTGTGATACTTTGTTTATCAGTAGGGTGCTACTATTATCTTTCAAATTCGCAAGCCAGTCAGCAACAAATGACGGCAAAGGTTGAAAGGGTAGACATTGCCCCCGGCGGTAATAGAGCGGTCCTGGTACTAAACAACGGCCTCAAGATTAGTTTAAACAGCCAGATAAACGGGACAATAGCTAAACAAGGCAATATCAGAATCGTAAAAACGGCTAACGGTCAGTTGGCTTATGCACCTGACAATACCGATCCTTCAGTTGTAGTTTACAATACTTTGAGTACCCCCCGCGGGGGGAAATATGACCTGGTGTTAGCTGATGGTACCAAGGTGTGGTTAAACTCTGCCTCATCCATCACTTACCCCACGGCTTTTAAAGGAAATGATCGCACCGTAAATATTACCGGCGAAGTTTATTTTGAGATTGTACATAATGCGAAACAACCATTCAGGGTAAATTTCAAAGGGCATACTATTGAAGATATCGGTACTGAATTTAATATAAATGCTTATGATGATGAACAGGTGATAAAAACCACCCTGGTGGCAGGCAGCATAAAATTATCAAGAGATTCAAAGAGTGTGCTCCTCCGCCCGGGACAGCAAAGTATAACGTCTTTATCAAATACAGCAATTGAAATTAAAGACGCAGATATTAACGAGGCAACCGCCTGGAAAAACGGGCTGTTCAAATTTAAAAAAGCAAAAATTGAGGATGTTATGCGGCAGTTATCGCGTTGGTACAACGTTGATGTTTCATACCCGTATGGTGTTCCGAAAACCGTTTTTTCTGGCGAAATGATCAAAGATGCGAACGCCACACAAATACTGGATATGCTGGCTTATTTTAAAGTAAACTATGAAATTGTACAGCAAACCAAAGGCTCAGAAAAGAAAATTATCATTAAACCTTAAACCTACACTAAATAAATAACCAATTATTTAACAGCTAACCTGAAAACGATGAAAAAAATATTACGTCAAATAACCTGATCAGAGAAAACAGGGTTCTTAAAAGAACGCAGAAGTGGTTCGAAGCACTTCTGCGTTAAAGCTTGAGTCAACCCTTCCGAATAAATCGGTAAAACAAATGGAGTATTATCTTATGTGTTAACCTCAAACCTAACAAATGTAATGAATTTTACAGGTGTCCTGACAGTGATATGCCCTAAAAAAGGCTCACTGGTCCATAAACTTATTATGGTTATGAAACTAACCACCCTCCTACTAATAATTACGCTATTACATGCAAGCGCTAAAAGCTATAGTCAAAAGATCAGTCTAAACGAAAAAAATACCTCCCTGGAAAAAGTTTTATCCCAGATTAAAAACCAGTCAGGTTATGTTTTTCTGTATACCGATCAAAACCTGGTGAATACGTCCATCAGTGTTAATGTTAAAGACGCCTCGATCGAGGAAACATTGAACGCCTGTTTTAAAAACGCGCAGATCGGCTACAAGATCACCGGTAAAAATATTTTGCTGAGAGCAACTTATCCTCAAACAGCTGATCAGGAAAACGCTCCTCCGCCGATCACCGTCAAGGGAAAGGTTGTTGATGAGACCGGAAAACCCCTTATGGGTGCATCGGTAAAATTAAAAGGCGGAAGTTTAGGTACACAAACCGATACCGAAGGGCGTTTTACGTTAAGCAATGTTCCGGATGATGGTATCCTGGTTATCTCTTTCGTGGGATTTACCACTTTGGAAGTACCGGCGAAAAAGAACCTCGATAATATCAAGCTTGTTCCTCTGGCTTCAGACCTGAGCCAGGTTGTTGTGGTTGGTTACGGCACGCAGAAAAAGGTCGTTGTGTCGGGCGCGGTATCAGATGTAAAGGGCTCGGAGCTGGCCAAATCAGCCTCTGTTAACCTCTCTAACTCTCTTGGTGGCCGCCTGTCGGGTGTAGTTGCTATCCAATCAAGTGGCGAACCTGGTGGTGATGGCTCTACTATTCGCATCCGCGGTATCAACTCCTTATCAGGTGGTAACACAGACCCGTTGATTGTAATTGACGGGGTACCGGGACGTGCAGGTGGTATTGACAGGATCAATCCTAACGACGTAGAAAGTATATCAATCCTGAAAGATGCATCTGCCGCAATATATGGATCAAGGGCCGGTAACGGTGTAATTTTGGTTACTACCAAGCAAGGTAAATCGGGTAAGCCACAATTCAGTTATGATTTTTATTATGGTTTGCAGCGCCCTACCCGTACACCTAAGATGGCCAATGCACCTGAATATGCCGAGATCATGAACGAATTACAAATATTCAATTCGGGCTTAAATCAAAGCAACTGGAACGATGCCTGGCAAGCTTTGAAAAGCACGGGCACGTACACCCGGCCCGATGGCAATGGCGATATAAACGCGGCTTTTTCGCCGGAGGCTATGCAGAAATTCAGGGATGGATCTGACCCGCTTAGATACCCAAATACCGATTGGTTTGGCACCGTATTTCAAAAATGGTCACCACAACAAAGGCATAACCTGCAAGTTACAGGCGGTAATGAGTTTACCAAATATCTTGTTTCGCTGGGCTATTTAAACCAGGACGGTTTTTATAAGAACTCGGCCACCAGGTACAAGCAGTACGATTTGCGAATCAATGTAGAATCTAAAGTTAGTAAATATATCACCACGAGCTTAAATGTTACCGGCAGGGAAGAAAACCCCAACTACCCAACAGTGAGCGCCGCCAACATTTTCAGGTTTATTATGCGTGGCAGGCCGACCGATGTGGCCATTTGGCCCAACGGTTTAGCCGGTCCGGATATTGAAAACGGTATCAACCCGGTTGTGGCCACCACTAACCAAACAGGGTATGATAAAAACACTAAAGATTACCTGCAGACTACCGGTAAAATTGAAATTAAAGTACCGGGTGTAGAAGGCTTAAAATTAACCGGTACGGCGTCGTTGGATAAATACTGGAACAGGCAAAGTACCTGGAGAACACCTTATGAATTGTATTCGTGGGATAAAACTACCCAGAATGCTGATGGCAGCCCGCAATTGCAGGTTAAAAACTTCTATCCTGACCAGTTTCATACACCAAATCTTACAGAAAAAAACATTAATGAGCTGGATATAAACTTAACCGGCATCATCAATTATGACCGGAACTTTAATGGCCATGCGGTTTCATTAATGGCCGGTGTACAGCGCCAAACTGCTAATAGCAGCGGCTTTACAGCTTTTAAAACCAATTTTATATCCTCGCAAATCCCGCAGTTATCATTTGGCCAGGAATTGGGACAATCAAACGGGGCCAATGATGTATTTAAAAGTGCGCGCTTAAGCTATTTCGGTTCGGCCAATTATAACTACAAAGAAAAATATATCGCGCAATTTCTTTGGCGTGTAGATGGCTCCTATATCTTTCCCCCCAGCCACCGGTTTGGCTTCTTCCCGGGTGTTACGGCAGCATGGCGGATTTCGGAAGAGGGCTTCTTTAAAAACAACATCCACTTTGTAGATAACTTAAAGTTAAGGGGCTCATGGGGCCGGATGGGGGCCGAAGCATATTATGGCGGTGCGCTTAAAGAGTACCAATACCTAACTTTATTAGCTACCAGCAATAACATGTTTAACGGGCAGCCCGTTGCGACTGTTTATGAAGGTACCGTACCTAACTATGATTTTACCTGGGAGGTTGCAAACAATACCGACGTTGGCCTGGAAGCAAGCTTTTTAAACAGCCGGTTATCAGTAACATTCGATTATTTTTATAACCTCCGCTCAAATGTACTGGCGCCTAAAACCGGATCGATACCGGGAAGCGCAGGTATCCCTGTATACAACTTCCCTCCTGTTAACCTTGGCAGATTAAAAAATTCAGGTTATGATTTCAGCGTGAACTACAGTGACCGCGCCGGCGATTTTAATTACAGCGTTAGTGTAAACGCCGGATATGCTAAAAATAAAGTATTGTATTTTGACGAAACCCCGGGCGCTCCAGACTGGCAGCGAGCAACCGGTCATCCAACAGATGCCTGGCTGTTATACCAATATGACGGCGTTTTTAAAGACCAGGGAGATATCGACGCCAATAAGCTTGACTACAGCGGATTAGGAATTTCAAATTCGAGCTTAAGGCCCGGAGACATGAAATTTAAAGATGTAAACCACGACGGTAAAATTAATGGCGACGATAAAATAAGGATGGATAAAAACGGCACGCCAACCTTTACAGGCGGTGTGAACATCAACCTGGGTTACAAAGGATTTGACCTGAGCGTACTGGTTCAGGGAGCTACCGGCGGCTTACAAAAAATAGGCCTGACCGAATCAGGAAGCATTGGTAACTACCTGGAATGGTCATACCAAAAACGCTGGAGCATTGATCATCCGAACAATCTCTATCCGCGGTTATCTGACTCTAACAGCGGCGCTACCTACTTCACTTCCAGCGCATCAGATAATAGTTATTATGTGATTAACAGCAATTACATCCGGATAAAGAATGTGGAGTTGGGTTATACGCTTCCAAAAGAATGGATACAAAAGTTAGGGCTCAATTCATTGAGGATCTACGCTAATGGCATCAACCTGGCCACTTTTGATAAGATCAAAATTTGGGACCCCGAATCTACCAATACCAGCGGGCAGTATTATCCGCAGGCTAAAGTGATTAACATGGGTGTTAAAGTTACTTTTTAAGGAGCGTGAGAAAACGCATTATGAAAGGAATTGATATGAAAACAACATTAAAAAATAAAAATCTATATCTGCTTGTGTTCATTATGATAATGGGCGCGGCTTGTAAAAAGGATTTCCTGAATGTTACGCCACCCAACCAACTATCTGCTGATGTGGTTTGGAGCGACCCGACTTTGGCCGAAGCCTATATGAACGATGCCTATAAAGGCCTGATAAACGGTGGATTATCTGAGCAAATGCTCGCCTCCGTATCCGACGAATCTCTGTTTAACCATACCGGACGGGGTATCGATATCGTCAATACGGGCAATGTTAGCCCCACTACTACCGGCTGGATTGACGATTCGTGGAACTGGGACAGGATGTACCTGTATATCAGGACCTGTAATACGGCCATCGACAGAATTGTAAGCGGCAAAAACAGCATTTCCGACCAGACCAAAAAAGACCAGTTTTTAGGTGAAGCCTATTTTTTGCGGGCCTATTACTACCAGCAATTATTACGCTTTTACGGCGGTGTCCCCCTCATCACCAAAGTATATAACATTACCGACGACCTTAAGGTAAAGCGTAATACCTACGAGGATTGTGTAAACTTCATTGTAAAAGATTGCGATGAAGCGAACAAATTATTATCCGGTAAAACAATGGGGCAAGGTCGTGCTACGGCACTTGCAGCCCTGGCCATTAAATCGAGGGTATTACTTTACGCAGCTAGTGA
Source organism: Mucilaginibacter sp. R-33 (assembly GCF_049949235.1). NCBI lineage: Bacteria > Pseudomonadati > Bacteroidota > Sphingobacteriia > Sphingobacteriales > Sphingobacteriaceae > Mucilaginibacter > Mucilaginibacter sp. R-33. Next base: position 564,055 of record NZ_CP188089.1, on the reverse strand, counting down.
CTTGCATGATAAAGCTAAACTAACGGCAAAAGTTAGTGGTATTCCGGATCAAACCCTTCCCCTGCTATGTTACACAAGCGGCAACCAGGCCGATCGTTACCGCCTGGCACAAACCGCGGCAAAGGCGGTGATGGATGCTGATCCGCGCACGGGTTATAAACTAAATTTATCAGCTCCTGTTTCAGCCAGTCAGGGAACTATCAATTATGCGAGTATCGCAATGGGCGGAGGCAGCAAAGCACCCAATATTGACCCCGCCGGGGCTTCGGAAATCATCTTTGCAAAGTATTTCCTGCTGCCAAACTATGCCGTAACACCAAACCTTTACAACGGGCCTAACGGTTATCATAACTGGGGCGGAAACTCTCCGATTGGCTTACTTGTTGATGATTATGATATGCAGGACGGCACTCCATTCAGTTGGTCGAACCCATTAGAAAAAGCTGATCCCTATAAAAACCGCGACCCCCGATTTTATGCAACGGTGCTGTACGATGGCTCGGATTGGAAACCCCGCGATAAAGTATCCGGCAATGTTGACCCCGCCAATCAAATTCAAACCGGCACTTATGATTTGATGGTGAGCGGCAAACTAACATCTTTCAGCGGACTGGACACCCGCAACAGCTCGTTAGAAAACTGGAACGGTACCTACACCGGCTATTACTATCATAAATTTACCGATCCGGATCCTAATATCATTGATCAAAACATGCCGCAAACTATTCCCTGGCCTTTTTTCAGATATACAGAAGCGGTTTTGAATTATATTGAGGCGTCTATAGAACTCGGTGACACAGGCCCGGCGGTAGAATGGTTAAACAAGATCCGCTTCAGGGTTGGTATGCCCGCGGTTACAGCCTCAGATCAAACAAGCCTGAGAAACATTTACCGTCATGAGCGCCGGATTGAGATGGCCTATGAAGAACAGCGATATCATGATGTACGCAGATGGCTGATAGCCAACGAAACCGTAGGCAGGAAGGTAACCATAGTAACTGTTACCGGAAAATTCAAATCGGGAAAAACGCAATCCTCTCCTTACCATTATGACCCGTCGGTTTATGATTATAGCTACACACCGTCCGAATATAATGTATTGGAAAACAGGGCCTGGAACAACGCGCTTTACTTCAGGCCAATCACCCGCGATGAAGTAAACAAGAACAATTTACTAATACAAAACCCCGGATATTAAATATATCCGAAAGAAACCTCTAAGTTGGTTTAAACAGCGCTAACCTTAAGTAACGAATGAAAAAATTGCCAACCGGGCAATCGAATTTACTTACTTATCGATTTTATTAAAGCTAACAACTTCAAATCATTTTCCAAATGATTCGGGTTTTGTACCAGCGGGATCACCGAAGTAGCCAGATACAACGTATTTGGCTACTTTGTTATATATATATATTGCAGTAAAATCCCTGATCTCCATTTTAATTCCAAATTTAGATGAGTTCTTTTTCTAATACTGTAGGTTCTTTATTAATGATTTTCACATTCCTTATTGGTTGCGGGGTAAGGATTTCTTCGATCAAACAGATGAACAAGGCATTGTGTTCTTCATAAAAATGTTCTTAACCGCAATAACCAAATTTTAATCAGGATCAAGCCACAACGGTATGAATGACTTTAACTTTGATGATACCTGCCGGAATTACCCGGAAGCGCAATGCTTTCCGTTAGTGAGGCGGGAAAACATTCATCTTCACCTATTTATGCAAATCTATGGCAAACAAACGATCGGCTACGCTACCCCTTTGAACGGCTCGATGAAATCATTTAGTCAATACGATATATTCGATTATTTTATATAATTATTTATCATTAAAACATATTTATTAGTTTCAACATATTATCTGTTAATCAAAAGTTAATTTTATAAATCACCGGTATAATTTGTCGCCTTCGGCCCCGGATGGGATATTAACGCGTTCGCTTATAGCAAATGATAATAAACTGGCACAATGCAGGATAGCTTGTCAGCACGATCATCAAAACCAGCCCAAAGCAGCGCATTTATTATTCGACAAATCGGGCGCAGTTATCGGCCGATTGTTCGCTGATACGACCGTGCAAACAGGAACAGATGTCTATTTAGAACGTAAGGTCAACACAACTGGCAAAAGATCAACAAGGCATACATCGCCGTTGCATTAGGAAGCAACTTGGGTAAAAAGCCTTAGCGGGTATAGCTGTAGCCCGTTCTATTTAACCTGGCAACAATGCATTCAGCCATTAAGCACTTCAGTTGGCCCTTATTGACAACTTTGTATACGCAAAAATGAAAGGGACGAAATTATTACTATGGGTTATGATTTGAGATTATTTGATAAATATATCATTGATATAAGGATATACATTGATATATTTGCAAATATTTGACCTTTACTTCTTATCACGTAAGCATAGCTTACTTATATACATATGCTGTTTAACTCTGTAGGTTTTATACTCTTTTATGTAATAGTTACATCGCTATATTTTGCCTTTCCCCATAAATTCAGATGGATCATACTGTTACTTGCAAGCTGTTACTTCTATATGGCCTTTGTCCCCATCTATATTCTGATATTAGGCTTTACTATCATAATTGACTACCTGGCAGGCATCTACATTGAAAAAGCCAAAGATAAACGGCGCCGGAAGCTTCTTTTAGCAGCAAGTTTAGTGGCCAATATAGGTATCCTCGCATTTTTTAAATACTTCAACTTTCTGAATCTTAATATAGATAGGTTTATGGGAAAGTTTAACTATCATGATCCGATACCCTATTTAACTATTTTATTACCTATCGGTTTGTCGTTCCATACTTTTCAGGCCATGAGCTACACAATTGAGGTGTACAGGGGTAATCAAAAGGCAGAAAGGCATCTGGGTATTTACAGCTTGTATGTCATGTTTTACCCGCAACTGGTAGCCGGACCAATAGAAAGGCCTCAGAATATCCTTCCACAGATGCATACCGAACATCGTTTTGATTACGAATTAATGAAATCCGGTTTAAAAATGATGCTTTGGGGATTTTTCAAAAAAATAGTAGTGGCCGACCGCCTTTCCATTTTTGTAAATTCGGTATTTAACAATCCTGAACTCCATAACGGAACCACCATTGTAATTGCATCTATCTTTTTTTCGGTACAAATTTATTGCGACTTTTCCGGTTATACTGACATAGCTATTGGCTGCGCCAGAACAATGGGGTTTGACCTGATGAAAAATTTCGAACGCCCATATTTTGCAACCAACATTCAGGACTTCTGGCGCAGGTGGCACATCTCTTTATCAACCTGGTTCCGTGATTATTTGTATATCCCGCTGGGAGGAAACCGGGTATCAAAACAAAGACAATACCTTAATCTGTTTATCGTATTTTTAATAAGCGGGATATGGCATGGCGCCAACTATACTTATATCATATGGGGAATTTTACATGGTTTATATTCTGTTGTGTATATGATCATTAAACCATATTTACGCAAAGAGCAGCAAAGTAAGGCAACCGCCACAGCAATACGAATAGGAAATATGGCCTTGACCTGCTTATTCGTAACCTTTGCCTGGATATTTTTCCGGGCCAATAGCGTTTCCGATGCATTGACGCTGATCTATAATTTAAGGAGCTTTGGAGCAAAACCATTTTTTGGCGATGGAATAAGCAATTTTGCCCATTCTATTTTGGCCATATTTCTGCTATTTGCAGTGGAGTACAAAATGGAATATTACCCTGAAAAATTCAATTTCTTTACTTCACCCAATATTGCCTTAAGATGGGGCTCCGTAGCCTTCACCATTATTTTGATATTGTTATTGGGTGTGTTTAATGGTGGCCAGTTTATATATTTCCAATTTTGATAAAAACCATGTCTCTTGCTAAGTTTCTGATTAAACCAGCCTGCTTTCTTGTAGTATTGATATCACTTGACTATTTAGTGGGAACCGCATTCAGAAAAATCTACTTCAGCCAGCGGGTTGGGCAGTTTAGTCAAACTACCTATGCTGTTGACAGCGCCAGGCATGACATTATGATTTATGGCAGTTCAAGGGCTGTCCGTCATTATTCGCCATCCATTATATCTAAAATAACAGGGCTAACTTGTTATGATTCCGGCCGGGACGGACTAATGATACCGTACTCAACCGCCATGGAAGAAATTTCGTTAAGCAGGCATACTCCCAAACTTATCATATTAGATATCAGTCCCAGAGAATTAGGGATTGATCAATCCAAATACGATAAATTAAGCATCTTGCTGCCCTATTGTAATAAACATCCGGAACTTATCAAATACGTTCAGGAAATTAGTCCGTTTGAGCCTTACAAACTTTTATCCCAAACCTATCCATTCAACTCCTCGGTGTTTATACTGGCTACTAATGTCTTGTTTGCTAAAACAGTAAAAAAAGATGATAACGGATATTTACCACTGGAAGGTCAAATGACCAAACCCGAGGTAGACGACTATAGTTTAAGAATGAATAAGCGCTATTTAAAAATCAAAAAGCGTAAAGATATTCCGGAAGAAAAGGCTATCAGGTATTTTAAAACATTTTTGGAGAATAGCGCCAAAAGACACGTTAAAACATTAGTTGTCATTTCACCAACTGTATTAAGAAATCCTTTTTACCTGGATAATCAAGCTGTAGAAAAAGAATTGCTCGTGAAGCTCACCCAACAATATCCTAACGTAACGTTTTTGGATTATTCGTCAGACCCGCACTTTAATTTCCGGCCCGAAAAGTTCTCAGATGTATTTCACTTAAATAAACAAGGGGCAGAGGAGTTTTCAAATAGCATAGCACACTACATAAAAGCTAAGCTCGTCAACAAAATATAGATAAGCAACCGTCTGAATGTAAATGGGATAAGTATCATCGGTTTGCCCCTGCCTTCAATGCTGCCCGTACACCATATAATGATGATGCAGCCGCATTTTCAAAACCAAAAATGCTGGGATATCGCCCGCCTGGAGACTGGCAAGCTCGTTCGCTGCCGATTCCATACCATCTATTACTATCGACGGATCGATTTTCCCGGAACCAAAAGAGGTGACTCCTCTGGTAAAGTACCAGGCGTGATCATAGCCCCGTTCACTGCTAAGCTGATAAGATATTAAATTTGAAATGCGCCCGACAGGCAGCTATGAGTCAAACTCACAAACAGTAAAAGGCCGCTTGCGCGGCCTTTTACTGTTTGTTATTAATAAATTTCAGATTACTTTCCCTTTAAAAACCCGGATTGTTAGGTAACAACTTCGGATTGACATCCGTTTCCTGTTTAGGCAGTGGGAACAGCAGCTGTTTATCAGTAAACGTGGCGCCAAATACAGTTTTATGGCCTATAAAATTGTCCCAGTTGCCGGTAATATCGTTATGAACTTTGCGGGTTCGGAGCATATCAAACCACATTTTATTTTCAAAGCAGAGCTCAAAATACCGCTGCAACCACACCTCCTGCTCAAATGCTGATTGGGTTAACGCCCCTATCGGGGCCAGCTTAGCCCTTGCGCGGATATTATTAACCATCAATATAGCCGTAGCATTTGGTGCGCCTTCAGCTTCGTTTGATGCTTCGGCGTACATCAACTCAACATCGGCCAAACGGTAAAGGGTGTAGTTAAGATCAGATTTTAATGTGGTATTAACCGCAGTAGAATCAAACCATTTGTAGATATAAGGGCTGCGGAAAGTGATTTTTTTGCCCGTTTTTGTATTGGTATAGCTGGAGTAAAAGAACTGTTTTTCTTGTACTCTTTTATCGCCAGCAGCAAATGATGCTAAAAACTGAGTTGTAGGATAAACCGAACCATACTCATCTGAGTATTGCGAAACACCCGAAAAATTTGGAATAGTAAGTGGTGTAAGCGGATTTGACGATGGTACCGACGCCGCATATTGCACCTGGAATATAAATTCGCCTGTATTTTTATTTGCAGGTTTGATCATGTCGGTATATTCCGGAAACAGGGTATAACCACCATTCTGGATCACGTTGAGCGAGCGCTTGGCCGATTCGGCGTAGAATGTTTTACCGCCATTGATCGCGGCACCTGCATAGGTTAAATACACATCGGCCAGTAAGGCCTCAACAGCACCCATCGATACTTTGCCGGTGTTATCCTTCCATGGCAGCGTTGATTTTTCGGCAGCTAACAGATCGGGGATAATCACTTTATCATATATATCCTTAGCAGCTGTACGTGGAACATTGAGATTCAGGTCTTTGGGCGTTTCGGTAACCATGGGTACCGCGCCATACATACGTACCAGTTGAAAATAGTAAAGCGCCCGCAGGGTTTTTACTTCGGCCAGCATATTGTTCTTTACCTCGTCAGTAAGGCCGGGTGCATTGATGGTTGGTATTTTACCAATGGCCAGGTTACACGCGCCTATGCCAAGGTACATTTGTTGCCACCATGTATCAAAGTAAAATGAAGTACTGCTGTAAGTTAGGTTCTGGTAATTTACGTAACCGGTTTGCCCAAGGTCGCTGCCCGATTTGCCGGTCATAAATTCCATCAAATTCCAGGTATTACCACCGTACGAACCACTTTGGCCTGATAAAAAGCCCTGCAGATTTTGGTAACCCGAATTGGCAAAAGCCCTGGCCACTTTAACACTCGATACATTCGACTCGGGCGTAAGGAAACTGGTAGGCTCCTCCTTCAAAAACTTTTTGCAGGAGCATGCAAACAACACCACCCCTACAAGCAATATATTTTTTATGGTTTTCATTTTTATATAATTTAAATTAAACTATCAATCGATCCTCTACCGCTGTTTAAAAAGTCACCTGTAAACCAAGGTTCCATACACGGGGTCGGGGGTTTGAGAAGAAATCTAAATTCTGCGAGAACGAACCGTTCGACCCGTAGCTTGAATTGAAGGTATCCACCTCCGGGTCATAACCGGTGTATTTGGTTATGATGAACGCGTTTTGAACACTTGCATATATCCTGAAACGATTGGCATGAAGCTTTCTAAGCACCGGCTGTGGCAAGGTATAGCCCAACGTAAAGTTTTGGCCGCGAATAAACGAACCATCCTCAACCCACCAGGTATCGAAATGCGAATCCTGCGCAAATTTGTAGTTACGCACCTGCGAAATATAGGTGTTCTGGTTATTAGGTGTCCAGGCGTTAAGCACGGTGGCCAAACTGTTTGAAAGGGTTTGCCTGTCCTCAACCGAGTGTTTGAAGTTGGCGGCAGTATTTACTCCCTGAACAAAGCGGATATCGAACGAAAAATCAAAAGCTTTGTATCTGAAGCTGCTGCTGAAAGTGCCCGTCCATTTAGGATAAGCGCGGCCGATGATACTATAATAATTACTGCCATCCGGGTTGTAAATATATTTCCTGTCGCCGGGCTTCAAGCTGTGTTTAGCGGCTTCGGCTACATCCTCGGCCGAAGTGCTATAGGTACCAAGCCTTGTCATACCATAAAACGAACCGATAGGTTCGCCAACCCTGATCACAAAGTTTTGACCAAGGAAATTAGGGCCCGGGAAGATGTCCGCGCCGTTATCGTTTAGTTTTAAAACTTTGTTTTTATTGGTAGTGAATATAAAATTGGTGCTCCATTCAAAATCGGGAGTTTTAACGTTTAGGGTGTTCAGACTAACCTCGACACCGGAGTTACGCACCGATCCTACGTTTTTATATACATTGGCATTGGTTTCACCGGCAGACCATGGTATAGGGGCCTGCAACAACAGATCTTTAGTGGTGCGGTTATAATAATCGAGGTTAAGGTTTACACGATCATGAAATAAACCTAACTCCAAACCGGCATCAAACTGAACAGAACGTTCCCATTTTAAGTTAGGGTTACCAATATAGCTTGGCAACAATGTTGACTGAGCAGCCCCACCCAAAACCGTGGTGCTCGGCTGGATCTGTGCCAGCGAACGATAGTTACCTATCTCCTGGTTACCCGAAGTACCGTAACTGGCCCGCAATTTCATGTTGGTGATGGTATGGTTATCCTTCAGGAAATTCTCCTGCGATACACGCCAGGCGGCACCCACCGAAGGGAAGAATGCGTACTTGTTATTCACCCCAAACCGCGATGAGCCATCGTACCGGCCCGTTGCGGTAAACAGGTATTTTTCGTCAAGGTTATAAGTTAAACGGGCGTAATATGAACTTAATGATGATTTTTCATCCTGCGTTTCATTGGCACTCCTCACAGAACCCGCCTGCTCGTAGTGGTACTGGAAAATATCATCAATAAAATTCTGCGTTTCTGAGCGTACCCGGGCATACCCTTGTTGCTGGAACGAGATACCTAACAAGGCGGTGAAGCGCTGCCTTTCGTTGATCTTTTTGTTCCAGGTAAGGTAGTTTTCTGTTTGCCAGTAGTAATTATTGTAAGCATTTACGTTAGCTACACCTCCCTGATCTTGTGATAAGTGCGGCAGATCGCCTGCTGAGTAGAAGTTATTTTTTTGAGCGCTTAAGTTATAGCCGAAATCTGTTTTAAAATCCAGCTCTTTTGTAATGTGGAACAGAGAGTAGATGTTACCTAACATTTGCAGGTTATTGTTAAGCGTGTAACGCTCGTTGGCAACCTGCACCGGGTTTGGCGCGCCCTCAAGACCAGCAATATCATAATTGCCTGCCCATGTGCCATCAGGATATTTAACAGGCACTATTGGCACCTCTTCTGATACGTCCCTTGGCACGTTTAGCCCACCATTACCATCGGTAACTAAACGTTGCCTGCTGCTGATGAGATTGATGCTGCCACCCACTTTCAACCAACTTTTCAGGTCGTTATCCATTGTCATTTTTATGGTATATCTCTTAAAGGCCGATGTTGGCGCAAGACCATTCTGGTTAAAATAGCCAAGCGATAAACTGTAAAGCGATTTTTCGCTGCCACCCTGAATATTTAACTGGTGACTTTGCGAAAACGCTGGTTTATAGGTTTCCTTTTCCCAATTGGTATCATAAATTGGGTTATCATTCGCGTCAAAAAGCTTAGGGAAATTAGCATGGTTTAATGCAACCGGTGGTGCCCATACGCCTCCGGCCGGATCAAATTTTTGACCGTTTGCGAATGATTCATTGTAAACTTTAACAAACTCGGCCGAGTTTAAAGTACGTAAATGGCGATACAACTCGCTTACGTTAAAGTTATCATCATAAGTAATAGTTGCAGCGCCTGTACGGCCACGTTTGGTAGTGATCATAATTACACCATTAGCACCACGCGAACCGTAAATAGCTGTGGACGAAGCATCTTTTAACACCTCGGCCGAGGCTATATCCAGCGGGTTGATAGAGTTTGGATCAACTCCTACTACGCCATCCACCACATATAATGGATCGACATTGGAGTTGATGGATCCGATACCCCTAATTCTCACTTTAGCGCCCGCGCCGGGGGCCGTGCTGTTAACACTAACTTCCACACCGGCTATTTTGCCTTGCAGGGCCTGGGTTACGTTAGCCACGGGTTTATCATTTAACTGATCGCCTTTGATGCCGGTAACAGCGCCGGTAAGATCCGATTTTTTAACAGTTCCGTAGCCGATCACCACAACTTCGTTAAGGGCGCTGGACGTTCCAGCTAACTGCACGTTAACGACAGTTTTGCCAACGGTTGATATTTCCTGGCTGGCATAACCTGTATATGAAAATATCAATACGGGTTTGGCACTGGTTACCTGTATCGTGTAATTTCCATTAAGATCCGTCTGGGTACCACCCTGGGTGCCCTTTATTTTGATACTTACACCAGGTAAAGCTGAATTATCCTTAGCATCGGTTACCTTGCCGCTGATCTTAACCTGCGCCATCGTGTGCAGCGACAGCAAGGTGAGCAGAATTGAGTAGATAAGATTTTTCTTCATAACATTGTTTAGTAGGTTGTTTTTAAACTGGTAATTATAGGAACGCTTCTCTGCGAAGCATTCATGGCGGTTTATAACCGCCGCAAGGCCGGAAGTTGCCCTTCAGAAAGGGCAAAGAAGTCCGGATTGCCTTTATGGCATCATTTTTTTTCATGAATTTGGATTATAGTTTACTTTAGTTTATGTCAGCTTATTGGCTGGCAGGCTACCGGTTTTTAGCGGCCCATTGCCTTAGTGCCGTAATGGCATCATATAAAACACCTGCTTCACCCCTGAAATCGCCCGAACCTTTTGGTGCGCCGGATTGCACATCATACCATTCAAAAAAGCCTTTGTTGGCAAGCATCCTGTCGAGCATCGGTGATAACTCAGCGTAAGCTTCCTGCGGGCGACCATAGATAATGAGCGGTGCTATCATTCGTCCGCCAAACCATGTCCAGTCGCCGCCGTTTTGATAATTATAGGGTTTCATGTTTGGATACTGCTTTTCAGGATAAGGAGGGTACACTGTAATGCCTATAGTGGCATGCTTTTCTTTAGCCGCGGCTGCAAGCATTTGTTTGTTTATTTCCAAAACTTCGGCCGGAGTGTTAAACCCCGCTATGATAGCACATATAGATCCACCTGTGTATAAGATCTTTTTTTCATTAAAATCCGAAGAGAAAGGGCTGCCGTTAAGGTAGATATGCGGAATATATTTTTGAGCGGCAGCATCCCAAAGGTATTTACGAACATTGGCAGTGACTTTTGAGGCAACGGCCTTCCAATCAGTTTGGGCTTTATAGCCTCGAGGTGCCATTGCAAGGAAATCTTGAACTGCCTTCACAAACATGGCGTTATCATAAATATCCAAAGCCCATTTGGTTTTATCATTAATAGCCACGCCCCAGCCGTTTTCGGATTGCACATCGCCCCAATCAATAGTGGTGGCCCCGGTTATCAAACCATATTTTTCCAACCAGCGATCTTTATGCAGATAGGTCAGCGCCTCCTCCATTCGTTGCAAAATCGTTTTACCACCAATACACTCGTTTAAAATAGATTGGTCTCCGGTAAAATCAATGTATTTTTTCACAGCCTGGATCAATGACGATTCCTGGTCGGTCTCTACCGTGTTTTTATGCGCTGCCCAACCCGGTAATAAGGATGAGTAGCGGTATTTATAACCTACACTGGCTTTAGCGCTGTCAACTACACCATCCACAATATCCCCGCCCTGGCCCTGGATGCGAAAAAACATCAATAGTTTGGTTTTTACTTCTTCTTTGGGATGTACTTTTAATGAGCCATTGATGAAAGTGTTGAAGTCGCGGATCCACACCTCGCTGTAGGATGTACCTGCAGAAAAACCGGATAACAGTTTTAAAGCTTTCGCCTGGACTGTATCAAGCCGGATATCGGCAAGAATTTCCCTTGCCAAAGCTTTGTTGGAGGACTGTTGCGCTCCGGCAATGCAAAAAACAAAGCAAGACAATGCCGTAGAAATGAGTAGACGTTTTTTCATGCAGGTAAATATGTAATTAGGTTGCTGCCTTACCAGATAGAAATGGAGACAGATTGCTATAGTATGTACAAACATAGTATCATAATATTATATTCCAAAGTTTTTCCAAAGTTTTTTTATTAACTATGATAAAAAATGAACAGAGGTCAGAAAATTACCTTAGTAAAGGAGACTGCTACTGAACCCCAAAACCGTATTATAAAAAAATTCAACCTTTTTCTGCTCCGTAGATGTTCCTCCTCCAAAAGTGATACCACTACATGCCGGCCCCTGCCGTTTTCCTGATAAATTATTACCTTGCCACTTAATTCATTATGAAAATTTCCATCGATCATAAAAGCGCCGTACCCTTACATATCCAGGCAGAGAACCTGCTAAGAGAGCTCATCCGCGAGCCTGAATATCAGGCCGGTAAATTATTGCCTAACGAGGTTGATCTTGCTAAAAAGTTAGCTATATCGCGCACCACTTTACGCCAGGCTATTAACAAACTGGTTTATGAAGAGCTGCTGGTGAGGAAAAAAAGGCTCGGAACCAAAGTGGCCCATACCAAAATGAGCTCCAAATCAATGAATTGGTTGAGCTTTACACAGGAGATGGAAGCCCGCAGCATCCCTATAAAAAATTACGAGCTTCATATTAGCTGGGTCTTTCCGGAAGATCATATAGCCAATTTTTTCGATATCAAAACAGATAAGAAAATTTTGAAAATGGAAAGGCTAAGGGGAAACTCCGAAGAGGCTTTTGTGTATTTTATTTCGTATTTTCATCCAAGGATCGGGCTTACGGGCGAAGAAGATTTCAAGAAACCACTTTACGAAATGCTTGAGAGTGAGCATTCTGTAGTTGCAGACCTATCAAAGGAAGAAATAAGCGCCAAGGCGGCCGATAAATTCATAGCAGGTAAACTGGAAATAGATCCGGGCAGTCCTGTTTTGATCAGGAAACGGTTTGTTTACGACCAGGGCGAACGGCCGATGGAGTATAACCTGGGTTATTATAAAGCCGAAAGCTTTGTTTATACGGTAGAAAGCAGGCGCAGTTCCTAAATTTATTTTTTTTTGACTTATTTGAAATATAAACGAAATAAAATATGTTTGCACATTACAACATATTAATGCATGAATAAATCTATTTTATCGAACTCGTTTAATATCGAAACGATGAGGAACACCAAACAGTTTCTGCTTCCGGATTTGAAGAAAGCTGCGAAAAGGCAGGAGTATGACATTTACCCCACTTTCGACATTGCCGGGCCGATATATACCGGCTATAAAACTTTAGCCAATTGGATCATTACATGCAACCATGACATTGTTATAGATGGCTATTCGGGCGTATATTGGGATGTACTTATCTGCGGCCTAAACGATGAATTTGCTGCTTCAGACATCCAGGCTAATTGGATTAATGTAAATAAAGCATTAAAACCGGAAAGCATTATTCATGAAATAACCGCTAATTACGATGGTGGCGATGACCCGTTATTTGGTAAGCTATACGATGGAGAGCTGAGCGATTTTTTTGATGTCGAAAAACTCCAAAGTCTTAAACCCGAACCAAACAAATTAAACATATTGTATGGTGCGGGTGCCGCTCTTGCCGAATGGAAATGTACATTGCTATATATCGATGTTCCTAAAAATGAGATCCAGTTCCGGTCAAGGGCCAACACTATCTGCAACCTTGGCGAAAAGCTGCCTTCCGATCCCAAAAATCAATACAAACGTTTTTATTTTATAGATTGGCCGGTACTCAATAAGCATAAAAAACAGCTTTTGCCTGCCATAGATGCAATCATCGATGAGCAAAGGATCAATGAAATTTCGTGGACAACTGGCGATGCGTTAAGAAACGGACTTAAAACCATGTCCAGTCACATGTTTAGGGCCAGGCCATGGTTTGAGCCCGGGGTTTGGGGAGGCCAATGGATTAAAAACAACATCAATGGCTTGAACAAAGATGTTGTAAACTATGCCTGGTCATTTGAACTTATCGCCCCGGAGAACGGCATCCTGCTGCAAAGCGGCAACAATATGTTAGAGGTATCGTTGGATACCTTGCTGTTACTGGATAACGAAGCCATTTTAGGCAAAGCGGCAGCCAGGTTTGGCGATGCCTTTCCTATCCGGTTTGATTTTTTGGATACTTTTGACGGCGGCAACCTTTCATTGCAATGCCACCCTTCTGTTGAATATATTAAAAATAACTTCGGCGAAGATTTTACGCAGGATGAAACTTATTACATCCTCGATGCAGAACCAGGCGCCGAAGTTTACCTTGGTTTCCGGGAAAATATCAACAAACAACAATTCAGGAGTGTTTTAGAGAACAGTTTTGAGCAAAACGAACCGGTAGAGATCAAAGACTACGTACAAACCTTCCCGGCAGCCAGGCACGACTTGTTCCTGATCCCAAATGGTACGGTACATTGCTCGGGCAAAAATAATATGGTACTGGAGATCAGCGCCACGCCGTACATCTTTACCTTTAAAATATACGACTGGCTCCGCCCCGACTTAAGCGGAAATCCACGAACACTGAATATCGACCGGGCCTTTGAAAACCTCAATTTCGAAAGAAAAGGTGATGTAGTGACCGAAACACTCATCTCCAAACAAACCACCTTAAAAAAAGGCCATAACTGGGAGATTATTAGCTTATCAACTCATCCTGAGCACTTTTACGCTATTGAGCGCTTTGAGTTTGATGCCGAGATAACTGAAGATACCAATAACCAATGCCATGTATTGAGCCTGGTTGAGGGCGAAAGCATTGCAGTGATCACTAACGGTCGTGAACAGGTTATTAATTATGCCGAAACCTTTATTATTCCGGCCGCGGTTAAAAGCTATACACTTAAAAATACGGGCAAAACAAGGGTTAAGGTTATCAAAGCTTTTGTTAAAGACGAATGTTGTTAATATATCTGCTTAAATCAAACTCAAAACGCATCCTCTTAAAACCTTCTAAGTTATGAATAAGATTTTCTCCATCCTGTCGGCATTCATTTTCATATGTGCATCAGCAATGGCGCAAACAGGTGGTAAGCATTTTAATGGAATCACCCTGCAACCAACAATTGCCTATGTCAATTACCAGGGCCAGTCCCGCAGAATGGCCCGGCTGCTATTTCATGAGGGTAAAAACTTCGCAGCCACAGAGGCCACCGTTTCCTTCAATGGCATAACCGATCATGTTATAATACCGGCCAGTAAAGAGGGCACTGATGTATTTGAGCTTCCGCTTCCCGGCCCGCCAATAACCTCGGCGGCGCAGGTTACTGTTACCTTAAATGCCGGCGGGCAAACCTATATGGCCCGCTGCATTGTTGAACCGGCCCGCAACAACTGGACCATGTATATCCTCCCTCACTCACATGTAGATATTGGTTACACCAACACACAGGCAAAGGTGTTGAAACTGCACATGGATAATATTGATGAAGCTATTGATCTGGCTAAAAAAACGGCCAACTACCCAGTGGAAGCCCGCTATAAATGGACAACAGAAGCCATTTGGGCAGTTGATAATTACCTGAAAGCGGCAGATGAAGCTAAAAAAGAGCGCTTTTGGGACGCGGTGAAAAAAGGATGGATCAATTTGGATGGCGCTTACGGTAATATCAATACCAGTATGACAGACTCCTACCAGTTGATGCAAATGTTCGCCAAATCACAAAAACTGGCTAAGACTCATGGGGTTGAGATCCATAGCATGTTCCAGGGCGATGTGCCGGGCGCCAGTTGGGGCCTTGCTGCGCAAAGCGAACAAACCGGGATCAAATATTTTTTATCAGGCCCAAACGCATCCGACAGGATAGGCAACCTTGCCAAATGGCAGGATAAACCATTTTATTGGATTTCGCCATCGGGTAAACAAAAACTACTGTTCTGGCAATGCCAGCCTTACTCGATAGGCTATGCGCTAAAAGGAACCAGGATCCCTAATTTTTTTACTATAGACGATCCTAAACCTTTTTATACTGGTCACCCATCGGATAATTTTCTAAACCCGCACCTTTTCCAATATCTCGGCGGCCTTGAACAAAATAACTTTCCGTATAACATGTCGTTGTTAACCTGGGCTATGAGCGATAATGCTCCTATCGATCCTGAACTTCCCGATGCTGTTAAAAGCTGGAACGAGCATTTTGCCTCGCCAAAACTGGTGATCACCTCGGTAAAACAATTTTTCCAGGACTTTGAGAAACAATATCAAGACAAAATCCCGTCGTTCACCGGCGACTATACTGAGTACTGGACGGACGGCGTGTCGTCAGCAGCGAAAGAAACAGCCATCAGCCGCCAAACATCTGACAAGCTAAAACAGGCATCGGCCCTTTGGGCCATCCGTAATAAACCAGGCTACCCTGTTGATGATTTTGACGACACCTGGAAAAACCTGCTGCTTTACAATGAACACACCTGGGGCGCATATAATAGTGTTAGCGACCCCGAAGATGCAAAAGTTAAAAGCGAGTGGACTATTAAAAAAGGCTATGCACTAAGCGCCCAAAAACAAACCGATTCGCTCAGCAATTTGATATTGGCTGTAAAAACCGCAGCAGCAAATAAGGTAGACGTTTACAACACCCTGTCGTGGCTGCGCACCGATGTTGTTTATGTACCGGCCGGTTTAAGCAAAGCAGGCGACCTGGTTAAGGATGCAACAGGCAATGCAATCCCATCGCAACGCTTAAGCTCGGGCGAGCTGGCTTTTGTTGCCACAGGGGTACCGGCGTTTGGTAAAAAAACTTACACTATTAACCATGGTAAAGCTTTTGTAAACGGCAAAGCTATAATTTCGTTAAACGGATTGGCTAACGGCTTCTACACCGTCACAATTGACAGCAAAACCGGCGATATAAGTAAACTGGTAAAAACCGGGGGTGGTAAACAACAGGTATTGGTGGATAGCACCGGTTTTAACAAATACATTTATATGCCCGGCGATTCACTGCAGCGCCAGCAAACAAGTACCGACGCCATCATCAGCATTAAAGAAAATGGGCCATTGGTGGTGAGCCTTTTGGCTACCTCAAAAGCGCCTGGAGCCTATGGCTTAACCCGCGAAATCAGGCTGGTTAACGGGCTTGATAAAATTGAGCTGATCAATACCATTGACAAGGAAAGTATTCGTACTAAAGAGAGCGTTCACTTCGCGTTTCCATTTAGTGTTCCAGGCGCACAGGTACGTTATAGTATTCCGTGGGGAAGTGCTGCTGCCGAAGCCGACCAGCTCCCTAACGCCAATAAAAATTGGTTTACCATGCAGCGTTGGGTTGATGTTTCAAACGCGGCGTTCGGTATTACCTGGTCAAGTCCGGATGCGCCTTTGTTTGAGATAGGCAAGATCACAACTGCCGATTTGCTTGGTGGTTTGCATCATGCGCCGCAGTGGTTAACATTCACGGCGCAGTCGCCAAAGATTTATTCGTGGGTAATGAACAACTTATGGCACACCAATTTCCGGGCTGAGCAGGAAAAAGGGCTGGCCACGTTCCGTTATATTTTCCGTTCCCACACCTTAGGATACGATAGTTTTGATGCCAACCGGTTTGGCCTTAGCAATCATCAGCCATTAATAGTTTCCGCTTCGGATAATCAGGATGACGAACCGTTTTTTAATATCGGTGGTAAGCAGATCTACATAGAATCCTTAAAACCTGCCGATGATGGCAATGGCGTTATTGCGCAGATAGTGAGTACCGGCGATAGTGAAGTGAACATCACTCCGAAAGCAAAAGCGAAGATAAAGATCTGGAAAAGCAATCTGACCGAAGAAAAGGTGGCCGCGCTTGATAACAATTTTAAGATTCCGGTAAAAGGAATAATCACTGTACGCATCGAAAAATAAAATCGCCATGAAACAAAAACTATCACCGGACACCAAACCCTCCGTCTTGTTTTTAACTGCTGTAACCCTTATAGCTACCTTAGGCGGCCTGCTTTTTGGTTTTGATATGGCAGTTATTTCGGGTGTGCTCCCGTTTGTAAAAAGCCAATTCGCGTTATCGGCCGTTACCGAAGGCTGGTTCGTATCGTCGGCACTTATCGGGTGTATTATCGGTGTAGCTTTTTCGGGGGACTTGAGCGACCGGGTAGGGCGTAAAAAAATGCTGATGTTATCGGCGGTGCTTTTCTTGCTTTCTGCCGTGGGTTCGGCCTTGTCATCGGGCTTTACCTTGCTTATCTTAGCCCGAATGCTGGGCGGTATGGGTGTTGGCGTGGCGTCAATTGTGGCACCACTATACATATCAGAAATTGCCCCGGCACGGATACGCGGCCGTCTGGTAACTTTTTATCAACTGGCCATCACCGCTGGCATTCTTGTAGCTTACCTTACCAATGCCGGTTTGCTTAATTTTTCATTACACCATAAGAGCAATAGCTTAGGTACAATTATCGATCTGGTGACGATTAAAGAAGTTTGGCGCAGTATGCTTGGCCTGGGCGCCATCCCTGCCCTGCTGTTTTTTGTTGGCCTGTGCTTTGTACCCGAAAGCCCACGCTGGCTTATTCAAAACGGGAAAGCCGACGATGGCATTGTCATCCTCTCAAAAGTAACCGACTATGCAACGGCTCTAAAAGACGTGACACTGATAAAGAACAACCCAAGTCGCAACATAGGCACCTACCGCGAGATATTTGCACCAGCTATGCGTAAACCATTGCTAATTGGGTTGCTGCTGCCGCTGTTCTCTCAGTTCAGTGGTATTAATGCAGTTATTTATTACGGCCCGAGAATATTGAGCGATGCAGGCATCAATATAAGCAACGCCCTGCTTAGCCAGATCATATTTGGCATTGCTAACTTCGCTTTTACGCTAATAGCCATTTGGAAAGTTGATAAAATGGGGCGCAGACCGCTATATATAGCCGGCGCTTTAGGCGCCACGATTTGCCTTCTTTTTACCGGGGCTTGCTTTTATACAGGTGCTACAACCGGCCTTGCATTAGTTGTTAGCATCATCCTATTTTTAGCTTGTTTCGCGTTCTCGATAGGCCCGTTGAAATTCGTTATCGCATCCGAAATTTATCCAACAAGAATCCGAGGCCGAGCTTTAGGCTTAAGCATCATGACCATGTGGGTGGCGGATACAATTGTAGGGCAGCTAACCCCTATGTTTTTAAATTCAATCGGGCCGGCGGTCACCTTCTGGTTCTTTGCGGCGTGTTGTTTTTTTTCTTTAGTGATTGTGTATAAAATGGTTCCCGAAACCAAAGGAAAATCATTGGAAGAGGTTCAGGAAATCTGGGCTGGGCACTAATCTGAATTTGCATTCTGAAAGATCACCTCAAACTGCTGCTTATCATCCGTCTGAGGTTTATTCCCGGCAACAGGCTGGCAACTTTCTGAGTATCGCGGGCCGCTCCAAATCCTATTATTTAGGGCATTTACCATGTAACAGTGAACCACTCCTGTTATGGCAACAGGTTGGAACAGATTTAAACCCTCAATTATTTTAAAAGCCTTACTTCATAAACAGGTCCGGCCATTGCACCCTTATCCGCCTGGAATTTTATCCGGAGACTTTGGTCTGCGTTGTATTTCAAATCTGCCGGCAGATCATATTCCACGGTATAGAAAGTGTCACGTTTACCATCTTTTAAGTCGACTCTGACCAATTCCTGTTCATTGATAAGGACGGAGAACTTATGGTTCCTTTCAATTCCAAAATACGTGATACTAATTTTCTTTGCGGCTTTATTTTTATCGGTGAGCTTATAGCTGAATGAACCCGTTGCAGCCCTGAAGTGCCTGTTGAAATTAACGTCGGCAAACGAATTCTCTTTTTCCATGAAATGATCTGATTCGGGCTGTTGTTCGCCCGGAGTTACCATATCGATAGTATTAGCAGCCAATTTTGCTTCCTTCGCGTCCTCCTCCGCTAACTTAGCCTGCAATTCGTCAAAGCCCCTGGCCGATTCTTTTCGCCAGTACACTACATAACGGGCATCCTGGATCTTATAAAACGGCACCAACTTCAGGTTTCGGTATTTAACCGGGTATATTAGCCGCCTGGCAGTAAAGGACATCGGTTTATTTTTATCACCAATTATCATCAGGGCATCATTAGCAGAATCGCTTACAAAAGCCGGCATATCTGTAAGCTTATACAGGTTGCCCGCAGCAACATGGCCCATCCTGCTGTCATCGGCCTCATGGCCTTTTTGAGCAATTGTATCAATCACTGAAGCAAGTACGATCGGCCCATGCAGCACGGCTTCATAATTAGAGCCGTCAGGAAGTTTCTCCGTCGTCGTGTGCATCGGTAATCGGACGGTGATTATATCTCCTTTCCTCCATTTTCTTTTTAGCTGCACATATGATGACGGCTGTGCTGTAACTTGAACAAGCTGGCCATTGATGTTAATTGAAAGTGCACCGGTTTTTACCCATGAAGGATACCTGATATTTATCCCGTATACACTATTGCCAGTCTTCAAAATCTTCAGCGTTGTTGTTTCCTTGTCAGGGAACATGGTTTCCTGCTTAAGTTGCAAGCCCTTTTGCTTCCATATAAGCTGAGACGGAATAAACAGATTAACATATAGCTCGTTATCTGAATGGCTGTAGATCATTTCACCATACTTTGAATGATTTTCCATCCCGGAGCCAACGCAGCACCACATGCTTGTTTGTGGCTGCGAGTAAACCCTGTAATGCCCGGGCCGCATTGGAGTAAAGTAAACAAAACCTCCCTTGCCGGGCCGCTGGGTTGTAAGGATATGGTTATACAACGCCCGTTCGTAATAATCGATATAGGCAATATCCGGATCTGACATATACAGATCTTCGGTAAGCTTAAGCATGTTATAGGTATTGCATGTTTCGGGGCCTTCCACGCTGGAGATCATAGTAGAGAAATCTGCAGCAGGGTTAAAATGTTCCCTTACGCTATTGCCACCCGTTGCAACCGATCGATGGTGCACCACGGTTTGCCAAAAGAATGTCGCGGCATGATTGTAAGCGGTATCACCGCTGTAATCAGCAATCCGCTTAAAACCTATCACTTTTGGGATCTGCGTATTTGCATGTAAATTATCCAGTTTATCCTGGCCTTTTTCAAGCGGCTGAAGGAGAGCCTGGTGAGAGAAACTGTAGGCCGCGTCAAGGTATTTCTTTTCGCCGGTGATGCCGTATACATCTGCCAGTACCTCATTGACACCTCCATGTTCATTTCCAAGGAGTTGCTGCATTTGTTGCTGACTAAGTGCAGTACTGATATTGTAAAACCAGTCTGCCAGCTTGATCAGCATGACTTTTGCTGTTTGGTTATTTTCATACAGCCATGCATCGCGCAGCCCGGCAAATACTTTATGAATATTATAGAAAGGCACCCATTTCTTATTGAAATCTGTAAAATCACCCTTCATCACCTGGGGCCAAAGTTCGCGGCTTCCAGGCACGCCTCCCAAATATCCGTCACCGTTTTTGTCCTGGCACAATTTAAGCTCATTGACCATGTAGTCAAGGCGCTGGCGAATACGGTTATCACCGGTAGAAGCATACATCATAGCCAGGGCAGAAAGATAGTGGCCACCGATATGCCCATCCAGGCCCGAGTTTTCCCAGTTTGTATAACTTTTAGCTTTTTGTGGCAACCCCGCCTCCCTTCTAAAAGGTGCAAGCAGGCGGTCGGGCTGCAGGGCAAGCATATAGTTGAGGTCTGTCTGCTCCTGTTCTTTAAAAATCCCCGGTAATAGCCTGACATCATGTAGAGGGAAGCTTTTGACAACCTGCTTTTGTTGCGCCCACAGCAAAAATGGGCTAAGAATTAATAAAAAAGCGATGCGTCTCATAATTGGGTTTTCATCGGCAAGATACATCATTAAGTGTTAAAACAACAATAAAAAAACAACATCATAAAAAAGCCCACCATTCTAAGAAGCTGTTTAAAAACGAATGGAAAGTTTTTGCAGGGATGCATCGCATGCATTTCCGGTCGGACTGGCCGATTTAAAGACTAAAAAGCAATCGACGAGAAACAAAAAGCCTTCAAATCGCTAAATCTGAAGGCTTTTTGTTTTTTGCCTTTTTACCTATCAATAGCCTAAAAAGGCCGTAATGGTTTTAACAGTTACATTATATTTTCACAAAGCCCCATTGCTGATTACGGCTTCCGGAATAAGTCCATTGCTCAACTGCGACGCCGTTATTAAGCGAAGCTCCGTTAACGTCCAATGCCTTTCCACTATTGGCATTGATGATTTTATAATATCCGTTGTCTGTTAGCTGAATGGACCATTTTTGATTTGCGCCGCCACTGTAATCCCATAACGCTACCTGTCCGCCGTTACCAGTGTTCCAGCCATAAACTTCCAGGCACTTTCCGGTAGCATGCATAGGTGTTAATCTATAGTAGCCACCTCCTGCATCTTCTACTTTAAATTGTTGGTTTGCACCTGATAAATAGTCCCATTGGTCGGCCTGGGTTTGATTTGCAGTGCCCCAGCCCGCAAATTCCAGGGCTTTAAAACTGTTTCTGCTGTAAATCTGGTAAACCTGCCCAACCTGAATCGATGAAGACGTATTGTTTTGCCCGCCCTGTATTACTGCGGCTAAACCTTGTTGATCGGCCGCTCCGTTAGTTTGCCTACTCATAAGCCTGAATGCATTATTACCTGTCGCGCCGTCATCAAAATAAAACGGACGCAAGCCATATTGTAATGCTTTATGGGTAACATAATTAAGATAATACGCCCTGCCTGCAAGATGCAATGTTAACGCATCTCCCGTCAGTGTTGTGGACCGGCGGATAGCTCCATATTCACCCAATATCACCGGAATGCCCTTGTCAATGAACTTAGACTTCATCAAAGGAAACTCTGCAACTGCATCCGACTCCTCACCATAGGTGGGATTCCTTGAAGCATCCGTTGTAGAATGGTAGCCATTGCCCCAATAATAGAACATGCTTCCCCAGCTTGCATCTGATGACAAACCGGCAAAATTAAAGGGAGTATAATAATGTACTTCAACCATCAGTCGATTGGATGCCGGATCTGTAGGCAAGGTATTCATTAAACTGTTGGTATTATCTATGTTAGTACCCGGCCCCTGGATAAGGAGCACCCTGTAACTGTTATGCCCCCCAGTTGACCGCACCGCATTGACAAACGTTTGGTGATAAGAAAGCAGTACCCCCATTCCCGTAGCATCAGATACTGCAGGTTCATTTGCGCTGGCAAAGATTACATGTTCGTCAAAGCCTCGCATTTGAGTAGCTATTTGTTCCCAAAAGGCTTTTTGTTTGGCATTAACTGCGGCCTGTGCGGCGGTGGTACAATTGTTCTCCAGCCACCCGCCATCCCAGTGTATGTTGAGTATTACGTACAAACCGTCGTTAACGCAGTATTGAACTACTTGTTGTACCCTGTTAAGCCAGCTTTGCTGAATTTGCCCGGTACTTTGGTCAGAATACTGATCCCATGCGCAAGGGATACGTACTGCAGTGAACCCGGCTTTTTTTACCTCATCAATAAGGGCCTGGGTTACCACAGGGTTACCCCAATATGTCTCGCCGCCTATTGCTTCAAGTGAATTACCGATGTTCCAGCCCAATTGAAACTTTGCTGCAAGCTGTGCGGCTGTGCTGGTTACTCCTGCTTGATCTGGCGCAAGAGGTGACGTATTGTAATTTGGATAACTGGTTATAGCCAATGTTTTAACTGGTTTGGAAACAGGCGGTTTAACAGCCGGGCTGGCAATTTGTTGCTTTTGGCACCGGGTAAACAATAAAATCGCGGCTACGCCGAAAAAATAGTTAAGTGTTCTCATATTTAAATATTAATTGGTTTATAGCAAAAAAAGAACAGTTAAACAGAGCCCATAAACAAACGTCGTTTTAGCGATTGTACTTCTGTTTCAAATCAGTGCAGGTTGTTTTTTGGTTAAAGCCACTCTTGCGCTATTGGTTTGGGAGCCAAATATATAGGCCGGCAAGGCCACAAAAGTGAATAAATAGGGTACTGAATGTTTAATTTAAAAGAAAATATGGTACAGGTGACTATAATCTTGAATACTATATGTACAACTCAAGATAAAATATAACGAAAATTATTATCAACTGAAATTAAGGCCTTACTGAAGTAATTTAAATAAAACCAATTCGTTTTACTCCTTTAAGTTGTAAATAATAGTAATTTAGTAATATTATTAATACCTCAACCTACTTTAAATGATTAGCAAAATAGAAAAAACAGCCGCGACCATGTCCGTGGGTTCGCCGCTACAAAATTTCGGGTTTTATACATCTCTTACTTTATTAATGGCAATGGTGATTTTTCAAATCAGGTATTCAACAAAAAAAAAGAAACCCTGAATATTATTTAAAGTACTCATAAGGATATTTATAAAATATCCGACCAGTAATAAATGTTGCTCAGCAGTTAGCCCAAGCAATTGCCAAATTCGATGCGGACAGGCTACGTTGTGAATTTTAACCGGTATATAAAACGAATAAATATACGTGCCGGCTTAATTGAGTTTCAAAAATAAAAATAACTGTTTAAGAGGCTTAGCTTTGCAAATTAAATAACAAACCATACCGGGAATACATCAGCAGGTGATACTTTTAAATGAGTATCACCCGCTGATGTATTAAAATGAGCTAACTGAAGGCTTACTAAAGCTTAACGATATTGATGAAAGCAACATCATTTTCCCTGACAGGAAGTTTCTTTAACACCTTACCTGATGCATTTACTGTAATATCCTCATGCCAGATGGCTGCACCATTATTTTCTTTTTTTAGCTTGTCAACTTGTGCTTTTGTCAATTGATCAGGTTTATTGAAAGACAGGTACGTTGTGTACGGATCATTTACTTTATATCCCGTCTTATAAATTTCCATTCGGTATTTACCGCTGGGCATACCGGATATTACCAATTCAACCTCTCCTTTTGATTTAGCGGGCAGATCGCGGACATAGTAAGCCTGGTTATTGACAGAATCAGGCAAAGTATAAGTGTAGTCCCAAAGCAACACCTGAACATCGCCGTTTTTATTTTTACAAGCCCAGGAGGAACTATCCTGATCTGCTATTTCCGTTTCGCCTAATTTGTTTAAAAAAGAATAGGCAAAAAACGCCGGCTTTTTTATCCCTTGAGTATTGAGTAAACCGAAACCTCCGTGGAATGGCGTAAACCGTGGTCCGGCCTCTTCAAAGATGTCAGTAAACGTCCAGTAAGACATGGAATTTGCTGCCGATCCGGTTTGTTTCAATTTTTCAAGTATATACGCAGCTTCGTGATAGCTATCGTGTATGGGATCTGACGGAGTATAAGATGAGCTCCATTCAGTATAATGTAATTCGAGGCCTGGAATTGTAGAATTTTCTATTTGCTTGCGTGAATTCCGAACATCACCGCTAACGCTTTCCTGGTTTTTGTCAAGTACGGTACCGGTTGAACCATACTCATCCAAAAAGCCTTGTTTTACACCATAAGCATGGGTACTTATAAAATCAATAGGAACTGAATTTTTGCTGCAAAAATCTATCATTTCAGGTACCCATGCCGCACCGGCAGTGGCCGGCCCTCCTACTTTATAGGCTGGATTTACACTTTTTATCGCCTTAGCGCTATATTGATACAATTTAAAATACTCTTCTTGCGAGCCAGTCCAAAAACCATCTTTGAGGTTCGGCTCATTCCAAACTTCAAAATACCATTTTTTAACTTCATCAATTCCGTACCGCTCGGTAAAATGCTGGGTAAGGTTACGGATCAAACCTTCCCATTTATTATAGTCTTTCGGGGGTGTTACATTTCCTCTCCACCAAAAAATTGTTTTATTACCACTTGCCAGCGCTCCCGGCATAAATCCCAGTTCAACAAACGGTTTCATGCCTATACTTAAAATATAATCATATAGGGCGTCAACGTATTGGTAATTATATTCTGGCTTACCATTCCTGTCTTCCCTGTAAACAGCCATATCATCTGTAAGCAGGCCATGCATCCTGATATATTTAAAACCACATTCTTTTTTTACAATAGCCAATTGTTGCTGCCAGTCGGCCCGCAAGCCTTCATTTGCGCGCCCTGCTCCTACACATAAATTAAAAGAGGTATTAAAACGTCCTTTTTCTTTTTTAAAATCGATGTTGATAACCCTTTTTGCTTGATTTGCTTTTTCCGGGCTGTTGCCCTGAGCAAAAACGTTACTAAAAAACAGGCTTCCTAAAATAATGGGTAAGATTTTCATATTTATTTTTATATCTCTGTTTACAAGACTTGTCTGATAATTATTACATGGGATACAATATTAGTACGCAGCGATAAACGAAGCCAAACAATATTTTATCAGAGGCGGCAAATTTATGTTGCACCACGCTCCTTATTGTTGGTAAATAGGGATACAAATGTTAATTTTCAAATGATGGAGTCTGCAATAACCCGCGCTGGCCTCCCCAACAGGTTTTAAAGTTGGTATTATTTTCGCATTTGTTAGCACTTTTCGGCGATTTTACCTTCAAATTTCAATGTCAATATCGTTCTTAAACGCCTCTCTTTTACTTTTTTTGAGAATATTGCTGGCTCTGCAACTGCGTTTTGCCACCATTTATTGATAAAAATAACTTTAATTTCCTTATAATCAATTAGTTAATTTCAATTAACATTTGTACCCCCATTTGTAAACAATCGATTGCGATTGGTCATCTAATTTCATCCTCCATAAAGCGGCATATCTTCTATACCGATGCCGTAGTCTGATGCCTGAACAAAGGGACAGATGAGATAACCAATTTTATGAATAACCTAATTTAAACTAAGCATTATGCCAAAACGCGTACTTATTAATGCCTGTGCCTTTCACGAGGCAGCCCATTAAAAAAATCAATTCAGGATTTATTGTAAATATCCCGTCCGCATTACATCGGTATGCTTTCGTGTAAACATACCGATGCTGTCCCCGACTCCGGTTCCACAGCATCAAATGTGAATATGACAGGATAAATCAATGTCCGAAACCAATCAAATAAACAAACCAAATAACCAAACAATTATGAACCCCAATTAACATGGAAAAAGATTTACGAAAAAGATTAAGACATGTAGTACTGCTGTTTACAACTTTGTTGTTGCTAAACCTTACAGGTTACGCGCAAAGTGTTAAAATTACAGGTAAAATTACCAGTGCAGACAATAATCAGCCGCTGCCCGGTGTAACTATTAAAGTAAAGGATTCGCCAACGGGCACACTATCTGGTGCAGATGGCAGCTACAGTATCAATGCAAAAAACGGGGATGTGCTGATTTTTAGCTTTATAAGCTACAATTCCCAGCAAATATACGTAAGCTCATCTACCGTTATAAACGTAGCCCTCAAACCCGCAACCAGCGACCTGAACGAAGTTGTTGTAATTGGTTATGGCACCAGGAAAAGACATGACCTTACCGGGGCTATATCGTCAGTAACAGCGGCAGACCTGTTAAAAGCGCAACCTACCACATTTGACCAGGCTTTACAAGGAAGAGTAGCCGGTGTGGTTGTGCAGCAGGTGTCAGGCCAGCCCGGTGGTGACGTTAACGTGCAGATCCGCGGTTTGGGTGGTTTTACAGGTGCTCCTCCGCTATATGTAATCGATGGTGTGCAGATCCCACCGAATGGACAGTCGGCAATTGCAGGCAATGGCACCAACCCCTTATCCAGCATCAACCCTTCAGATATAGCTTCGATAGATGTGTTAAAAGATGCTTCAGCTACCGCTATTTATGGTTCGCAGGCATCTAACGGTGTAATTATTATTACCACTAAAAGAGGCGCCACAGGCCCACCGCTAATTAGTTATGACGGATACCAGGGCTGGCAAAAATTACCCAAGTATTATGATGTGATGGATTTAAGGCAGTACGCCACTTTCATGAATGAAAAATCGGCAATTATCGGTTATGATATGCGGCCGCAATTTGCTAATCCTCAATACCTGGGTGTTGGTACCAACTGGCAAAAAGCCCTGTTCCGCACTGCTCCTATGCAAAACCATAATTTAGCCATCAGCGGTGGTGATAACAGGACAAAATATTATATATCAGGCACCTATTTTTCCCAAACAGGGATAGCGTTAGGCTCAGATTTTAAAAGGACTTCGGTAAAAGCAAATATCGATAATAAAACCACCGATTGGTTGAAGGTTGGCATCAACTTGAATATGGCGCATGTGGCCGAGAATGTTACCACTTCCAATACAGGTGTGATTTTGCAAGCGCTTAATCAAACGCCCGATGTAGCTGTAAAAAACCCTGATGGTACATGGGGAGGTAATGATCCCAATATTTATGGTGCGGTGGGCACTAACCCATTTGCAATAGCAACTATTGTGAAAGATTTTAAAAGCCGCTACCAGCTATTCAGTAATGCTTATGCAGAAATCCAATTCACCAGAGATTTAACCTTGCGTAATGAGGTAGCAGGAAATTTCGACTTTGCAACGGAGGATTACTTTAATCCAAGTTATGTTATGGGTGCGTACACCAAAAGTAATAACAACGGTACTGCTTCAAGCGCGCAAAATTTCTATAACTCAATTTCGAATTATTTAACCTACCAGCACACATTTGCAAAAAAATACTGGGTAAACGTAGTGGCTGGCCATGAAGCCCAGTTGCTTAAAAATAGCGGCATATCGGCTACCCGAACCAATTTTGCAAGTAATAACGTACAAACAATCAGCAGCGGCGACGCCACAACTGCAACCAATACTGGTGTTAAGGGCCAGGGATCTTTGGAAGCCTACTTTGGCAGGGCTAACTTTACCTACGACGACCGTTATTTGTTAACCGCAACCGTCCGTCATGATGGTTCATCGAAATTTGCCGAAGCTAACCGGTGGAACACCACATATTCCGGTGCCCTTGCATGGAAAATTAACCACGAAAATTTTCTTAAAAGTGTAAAAGCGATCAATGATCTTAAGCTCAGGCTCGGCTACGGATTGGTAAACAATCAAAATATTGCTGAATATGCTTATGGTTCAACTTTAAGTACGATATCTACGGGCTTGTCAGGTAACTCGCAAATAGCTACAACAACCGGAAACCCAAACATCAAATGGGAAACTACAAAATCATATAACATTGGCCTGGATGCAAGCGTGTTAAATGGAAGAATCAGTTTATCCGGTGACGTTTATTACCGCAAAACCAATAACCTGTTGCTTAGCCTTACCCTGCCGTACTACTCGGGAACATTTGCCGCCGGCGGATATTCACCGGGTGCAGTGCAGGCTCCATATGTAAACGTTGGCGCGGTGAGCAATAAGGGGTTTGAGTTTTCACTTTCTACGCAAAACATCCGGTCAAAAGATTTTAACTGGACCACAAATATTAACTTTTCCCGAAATATCAACAAAGTGCTTGCTTTGGTTGACGGCACCCCTGCCATTTACGGTTCTGTTTCCAAAACTGTTGTTGGCCGTTCAATCGGCGAATTTTACGGGTATCAGGTACTGGGCATTTATAAAAATGCCGCAGATTTTGCAAAATACCCCGCTTTGCCCCAAAATGGCAGCGGCCCCATACCTATAACGCCCGGTTCTGGCGGTGTTTGGGTAGGTGATGTTATTTTTAAAGACATTAACGGCGATGGTAAAATTGACGCCAACGATCAAACCTTTTTGGGCTCTCCTATGCCTAAATTTCAATTTGGCATCAATAACAGTTTCAACTATAAAAATTTCGACCTGAATATTTTTATGGCCGGCAATTATGGCAATAAAGTTTATAACCAGTTAAAGGTAAACGGCGATAACCCTAATCAAAACTTTGGTTATTTCCCGTCTGTGTTCAACTATGCAAAAATCGGGTTGATTAATCCAACCGGTTCTACTTCGGATATCAACAATGTATTCATTACAAACCCTTCAACCAATATTGTAAGGATTAGCCAAAGCAGCGGTAATGATAACCAGCGTTTTTCCGACAAATACGTCGAAAACGGTTCGTTCTTAAAGTGCAAAAGCATCGCTTTAGGATATAGCTTTTCAAATAACCTTTTAAACAAAATCAAATTACGGTCACTAAGGGTATATGTCAACGTAACTAATGTGTTCACCATTACTAAATATACCGGCTACGATCCTGAGATTGGCTCATGGAACCCATTAGCAGCCGGTATTGATAATGGATATTACGCCCAGCCGCGTGTTTACACATTTGGCCTTAATCTATCCTTAAACAATTAAAATCAAGATTCATGAAACGCATCAAAATAAATATAATCTTGCTGGTTATCGGCATAATTATCATAAGCAGCTGCAAAAAAGATTACCTCAACCGGCCCCCTTTAACCGGTATCACTACTGATAATTTTTATAAAAGCGGTTCGGATTTGAGATTAGCTACAGCTACTCTGTATGCACAGCCCTGGGCTACCTGGAATAACTTTCCATTGCTCGGTATGGGCGACATCATGAGCGGTAATATGTTACAGCCTTATAACGCCGATCTTGTTCAGCTTACTACCTTTTCCATCACGCCGCAAAACGGAACGCTAACATCGGCATGGCAAAGCTTTTATAATGTTGTGGCGCATTGCAACATCAATCTTAAAGCCATTAATACCAAAATGCCCGATAGCGTAGCCGTAAAAAGTAAAACAGGCGCGCTTGGTGAAATAAGGTTTATTCGTGCTACTTCCTATTTTTATCTTGCCCAGTTGTGGGGCCCTGTACCTATTGTTGAAGATAACGATAAATTGATAGCTAACCCGCTGGTACCTCGCCATAAGCTTGAGGATGTATATAAGTTTATTATCAATGATTTAAGATATGCCGTTGCTAATTTACCGCGAACTGATCAGCCTGGCCGTGTTACTACATGGTCGGCACAGGGTATGCTGGCAAAAGTTTATTTAACCCGGGCCGGTTTAAATCAAAAAGGCTCACGCAACCAGTCTGATCTGGACAGCGCAGCATACTATGCCGGTAATGTTTGCAAAACCAGCGGTTTATCTCTTTTACCAAGCTACTACAATCTTTTCAGGACACAGTATAATGACAATTCTGAATCATTATTTGCCTATCAATGGGCGCCTGGCGTACCTTACGGGCAAGGTAATTCAATACAAGCCCAATTTGCACCAAGCGGTAGCCTTGTTACCGGCGGCGGCGGCTGGGGCGGCGCAATTGGCCCAACGATAGATCTTGCAAACCAGTATACAGCGCAGGACTCGGTACGCCGCAAAGCTACATTCATGCTTACCGGTGATAAATACCCTGAGCTTAACGCGGCAGGCGGAGGCTACACAGCAACTGGTGTAAATGTTAAAAAACACATAGTTGGTACCGCAGCCGATAATAATTCGCCTACGATGGACCTTTGGTCATCTATCGAGCATAATACAGTATTACGCCTTGCTGATGTATACTTAATTTATGCCGAAGCTTTATTAGGCAACAACGCAACAACCACTAACGCGGACGCATTGCTATACTTCAACCAGGTGCGCAGCAGGGCCGGCGTTGATGTTGTTACCCAACTTACTCCTGATGTCATTATGAAGGAAAGGCGGATTGAGCTCGCTTTTGAAGGCCAGTACTGGTTCGACCTTGTGCGCCTTTCTTATTACGACCCTAATAAGGCAATTTCGATAATTAGTAAGCAGATAACCCTTACTAATGACCCTGATCCTAATAACAGGTATATACCGCGTTCGCAATTTAGTTATGATCCGGCCACTGGAGTAAAAAAAGCAGCTAATAATAGCCTGATCATAACGCCGCCGACCATTAACACATTTATGCTGCCTATACCGGCAAATGAGCAAACGGCAGACCCTAAGTTGTTAGAGGCTCCTGTACCCTATTATTAATTGCATTCAGAATCATTTAGATAATTCTTAAAATCATGAAAAAATTAAATCATATTAAAAGCTGTTTGCTACTTGTATGGCTTGCCGCAGCCGCATTCATGCAACCCGGCTGTAAAAAAGATGCAACATCATCATCAAAAGGGACCCCTGTGATTACCTCTATCCGTAATTATGTGGCCCATCCCGGGGATTCGCTACTGAGCAGTGTGGGTACCGGTCAATGGGTAGTTATTTCGGGAAAAAATTTAAAAGGTGCACTTGCTATCAATTTTGATGGCGTAAAAGGCTCTTTTAATGACGCCTGGTTTTCAGATACCAGCGCTATCGCCCTGATTCCGGCTGTTATCGCGTTCCCGACGGTACCTTCGGATAAGCTGAATACCATACAATACATCACCAATCATGGTCAAACTACGTTTTCGTTCCCTATTGTGGCACCCGCCCCTACTATTACAGGCGTTTCTAACGAAGACGCTAACCCGGGCGATTCGGTTAAAATAAACGGGCTTAGCTTTTTCTTTGTTAAAAGCGTCATTTACGGCGGAATTAATATTACCAGTTTTAAATCGTCGAATGATGGTACAAGCATCAGCCTTGCAGTGCCTGCAGGCATTACGCAAACAGGTGGTATTGTAAGCGTTGAAACAAAATCAGGTAAAGCTGCTACTGTTTATTCGATACACAATTTAGTAAACGGGGTATTGAATAATTACGATAACATTAATAATTTCTCGTGGGGTTCGGGCACTTCCAACAGCTCAGCAACTTACCCTGGAAACACCGGTTATTATGGGATTCTGAAAGCGTCAAATGTTCCTGCCGGCGATGGATCCTGGTGGAATGACGGCAGGTCAATCAATACAAACTCGGCGCAGTGGATACCCCAGGCCAACATGAAAGATACCTTAAGCCATTATGTTTTAAAATTCGAGATATCGGTTACCAAGCCATGGACAAACGGCTCTATCCAGATAGTAAAAGATTACTCATGGACTTATTCAGCTCTTTATCATCCATGGAAAACCTCTACAGGAGCAACAGTTCCGTTTACTACCAAGGGCTGGCAAACAGTTACTATTCCATTATCAAATTTTGTTGACAGTAAAGGCTTTCCGGCACCAACGCTTTCAGATCTGCTTGGTTCAGCAGGAGCCGGGGCCATCAACGTTACATTTACTAATGATGGTTCAAGTACTGTTCAAAATTTCGAGGCAGCTATTGATAATATCAGAGTAGTAAGAGTTAAATAAGCGAGAGAGTTAGTTGATTATAAATGAATGCGCGGGGTCTTAACAAGCCCCGGCATTTTTTTAGCTGATGCCTGGATATTAAAACTCTGAAAGCCGAGATACGGAGAAAATTCCGGTAAAGATTTTAATATAACTGTTCATAACCTGACAACAGTTTAAATTAAAAAGTAAAGTTAGTTGAATAGGTGAATGCCCGGGGTTGCAGCAGGGCCCCGGCATTTTTTAACAACGTAAGCTAACAATGCTATGTATAGCATGAAATTTTAAAAACGGTTCTGTGTACATCAAATGACAGGACCAATTGTTCCAATACTTACCTAACCCAAATCAATAATCGCATGCAAAAACAAACAAAGAATTTATTACCAATCATTTAAAAAATGAAAAAAACATTTTCCTTAAAATCGGTATTTTTAATAACAGTTGTATTAATATCGTTTTTTTCGTGTAAAAAAACGAATAGTGCACCGCCGGAGCTTACCGTAAACCAAACAGCAATAACTTTTACGCCCGAAGGCGGTACGCAGGATTTTTCGATTTCGTGTAATGCAACATGGAATATAGTTAATCCTGGCTCTACCTGGCTGCAGTTAAGCACCACATCAGGCAATAGCGGCAGTATCGTCATTCATATCAAAACGTTATCAGAAAACGGTACAGGATCAACACGTTCCAGTACCTTGACCATAAACTCTTCAAACGGACAGGCGAGAACCTTAAAAGTTTCTCAAACATCTAACCTTTTCCCCAATTACAATACTTCGCCAATGGCTCCTGATGCAACCGGAATGAGCAGTAACGCTGTTCAGCTTGCCGCGAAAATAAAATTGGGTTGGAATATCGGCAATACACTGGAAGCTTCTGGCGGCGAAACAGGCTGGGGCAATCCGCTAATCACTGAAGATTATGTAAAATTTGTAAAACAGCAAGGCTTTAATGCTATACGCCTTCCCTGCGCCTGGAACATGGGCCATTTAAGTAACCCGGCAACTGCGCAAATAGATCCAAACTGGATAAAAAGGGTAAAAGAAGTAGTAGGGTATTGCGTAAACAACGACATCTACGTTTTGCTTAACATCCATTGGGATGGTGGCTGGCTTGAAAATAACATTACCAAAGCCAAACAAGATTCAGTTAATGCCAAACAAAAGGCATTATGGGAACAAATTGCAACAGCTATGCGCGATTTTGATGAACACCTGATGTTTGCCAGTGCCAATGAGCCCGCTGCAGATGATGCCGCGGCAACGGCGATACTTTCTACCTATCATCAAACCTTCATTAACGCAGTTAGATCAACCGGTGGTAAAAACGCCTATCGTGTATTGGTGCTTCAGGGCCCATCTACTAATATGGAGAAAACGAGTGATTTCATGACCACTCTTCCGCAAGATCAGGTGACAAACAAGCTGATGGTAGAAGTACATTACTACTCTCCATTTCAGTTCTGCTGCCTGTTAGACAATGATGCAAGCTGGGGTAAAATGTTCTATTATTGGGGCTCAGGGCACCACTCAGCTATCGAACCAGAACGAAATGCCACCTGGGGCGAAGAAGCCGATGTTGACGCCTCATTCAACCTAATGAAGACGAAATTCGTTGATAAGGGAATTCCTGTTCTTTTAGGTGAATATGGTGCCTACAGGCGCGACAACACAGCGCATGTTCCTTTAGATTTACCAACGCACGAAAGTTCGGTGGACTATTGGAATACCTATGTTACAAAACAAGCGAAAATCCGTGGCATGCTGCCATTTTATTGGGATACAGGCGGCGCTCTGGACAGAAGAAATTATACTGTAAAAGATCAGCGTACGATAACCGCTATTAAGCAAGGCGCAAATTAAAAAAAACGCCCGGGGCTTCCACTGGCCCCGGGTATTTTTTTTGCCCACCTAATCAATAATAAACTCAACTGAGCTCATTATTGATTATTCATTTTGTTGCGTCATTAACCGTTTTACTATCTACAAACTGTTCAAATAACGTTATACTGCCGTTTTCCAATTGCCATAGGTGCGCCACACGCGCTTTAAAAAATTTGTTTGTTTCTTTATAGGTACCGCTATATGTACCAAAGGCAACTACTTTATCGCCATCAGCAACATAACCCTCCGGCGTAAACTTATAATCAATCCACTCGGTAGCCAGCCGATAAAACACATTTTGCTTAATCTCGTCAAAACCCACGTAAGTGCCGGCGAGTGGAAAACCCGCCGCCTCTGTCCAAACGGCTGCCGGTGCAAGAAATTTCTGAAGGTTTTTACCGTTCTCTTCCGAAGATTTCCCTTCGTAAGTACTCTTTACAATTTCAAGGTTTGTCATTGCTGTTACTATTTACCATTTCATTTCGCCCGTATTTACCTTTGCTCCAATTTGAAGCGCTACATCAAAACGAAGATCTGGATAATGGCTCTTTACACCATCAACCAACTCCCCTGATGTTTTATTTGCTTTCAGGGCTTCTTCGTAAAATAAAAGGTAGTTTTTAGTGTGGGACACTGACGCAGTATCGAAAGCGGAATACTGATCAGTATGGGCAGGAATTACAATAGATGGTGCCAGAGCAGTAATCTTATCCAGGATAGCGATCCATTTACCTCGGGCATCGGGCGTTTGTGCGTCGGCTGTCCATAGGTTGAAATTGCTGCCAAAAATATTAATGCCTCCTATTACAGCTTTTACGGAAGGGATCCATACAAAAGATCTCGAAGGGAACTCTTCAAGTCCGTATATTTCAATTTTTTCGTCCTCCAATTCAAATGAACCATCCTTTAGCAATTGCGGCAATACCACATTTTTGGTAAGGGCATTGCCAAGACGGCCTCCCCAAACGTCAAGCTTTTTTTGCGAGGTTGCTTTAATATGTTCAATGGTTGTATCATTTGCGTAAACTGTAACCTCAGGAAAGTAGCGTTTGAAGATCTCCAATCCGAAATAGAAGTCGGGATCGGCATAACTGATATAAATTAACGATAATTTCTTACCCGAGTTTTTGATATGCTCCGCAACAACTTCCGCCTCGGCCAGGGTAAACTGGGCATCGACGAGTATTGCTTCCGTCTTCCCCGAAATAATTGTTGACGTTACGCCAAAACTGGTTTCCGCTGCTATAAATACATCAAGTGTAAGATTGCCTGATTGAAATTGTTTAAATTGCTGTGCCTGCGCTTCCATAGTTAAAAACCTTTTGTTAAACCTTGTTGATTAATAGATTAAACAAAGGTACCCATGGCTCAAACGAAAAACATTGAACAAGTTCAACAAACGCAAAAAGATAGTTACTTCTCCTTTGCCAGTTTATTACGGATTTTGCTCAAAAACTCATGACTAATCCCCAGGTATGCCGCTATTTGCCTGTTGGATAACCGGTTGTATAAATCCGGATACTTTGCTAAAAAATCCTGGTATCGTTTATCGGCCGTTTTACTCAAATTATCGATCATCCTGCGCTGCAAGGCTACATGCGTTTTCTGCGTCATGATACGGAACAGCTTTTCAATGGCCGGGAAATGCTCATAAGCGAGGTCCTTATTTTTCCGGGAAATGACCAGGACTTCACTATCTTCCAAAGCTTCAATAAATAAATTTGACGGTTTTTGGTTAGAAAAACTGTCTATATCAGCAATCCACCAATCTTCGGGCGCAAAATAAAGAACTTGCTCAACACCGTTTGCGTCCACATGGTAAACACGGAAAAGTCCTTTCAGCACAAAACCTTCATGGGCACAAATTTGTCCTTCTGATAGAAAATGGCTTTTTTTCTTAAACAACCGGGGTTCAAAAAGATCATGAAACTGTTGCAGTTGATCTTCGCTGAGCGAAACGTGCCTGGCGATGTTATTACGCAGTAGTTGGTTCATAGAATATAATTAATAACACAGCACAGGAGAAAGCTAAGTCAAGCATATCATATGACAACCTTTATACACCTGATATTTACTTTTCCATCTTCAAATACGTTTCTTAAATTAACAAATTTTCTATTAATTTACAGATGATACGGTTTGATTTTTATAAAAATAAATATCGTAAAGAGCTGCTTATCGACTGCTTTAATGTAGCGAAAATAGCAGATCGAAGTTTATCATTGCAGGAGTTGCACGCAGCTTCCTTGTAGTCTCCAGAAAAAGACAGGCCCTCCTGTTGAAGCGGAAGGACCTGTCTTTTAATTTATTATCTTAAGCCGATTTCCCTTAATCAGCAAGCTCAATCCTAAAACCTGATACCTTCCAGTCAGGTAGGTTCACAGGCTTTTTGATAACAAGTGCATCCGCTTCCTGCTGCCATTGTATTTTTTCTTTACTGCCCAAAAGTTTCACGGAGCGTATTTTTTTGATGTTTATTGCCGACGATTTACCCAGCGATTTGATTCGAATATCTGAAGTGGGCGTATCAAGTAAAAAAGCATATAACTTGTTGCCATTGCAGGTGAAACGGATATCTTCTGCCGTGTATTTCATCCGGTCTTCATTAAAGTTGTCGGTTTTAACTTTTACTGCGTTTCCCGGGCGTTCTCCAAATATTTTCCACGGTCGTGATCCGTAGATCCCTTCACCGTTGGCGGCAGTCCACTTACCTATCTCATCAAGTGTATTCAACATATCGGGCTCTAAATCTCCCTCCGGTGTTTGCACAATATTTATTAGCAGGTTCCCATTTTTACTTACTATGTCTACCAGCATCCGTATAATATCGGTACCGCTTTTGTAGGTTTGGCCGGTACGATAAAACCAATCGCCTATAGAAGTATCCGTTTGCCATGGATACGGGCTGATGGAATCCTGAACGCCTCGTTCAAGGTCCTGCACCCACATACCCTGCGAAGGCTGTTTGCAGTTATACACGGCAGTAAGTTGGCCATTGTTGTAGGCCATATTTCCGTTGTAAAAATTAGCTAACATGTTCCTGCCAATATCCCCAAACGGAAATCCGCTATCTGAGTAAAGCAGATCAGGATGATAAGTGTCCACCAGTTCCTTGACGGACTTATACCACGTGCGCTGCCATTCCGCGTCCTTAGTTAACCAGCCGCGGTCATCTGCTTTCGCTTTGGGATGATATAAATCGGCATAAGCTGGATCATTCGCATCATATGGAACACCCTTATAAGCGCCTGAGGTGTCGGCACTATGTGCGGGTTGGTACCAGGTATAGCTTGCTCCCAAATGCTCCGAAACACCAAATTTAAGGCCATTCTTTTTGGCCTCCGTTTGCCAAATACCCACTACATCTCTATGGGGTCCCATTTGCACAGCATTCCACCGGTGCAGTGAAGAATTCCATAAAAAGAAATTATCATGATGAGTCCCCATGCTTACAAAGTATTTTGCCCCGGCTTTTTTATATAGCGCCATCAATTTCGCCGGATCCCATTTTTCAGCCTTCCATAATGGTATGATGTCTTTATAACCAAACTTTGACGGGTGCCCGTAATGCGCAACGTGATATTTATTTTGTTCGCTGCCCTGAATATACATGTTACGGGCATACCAATCACCCTGGCGGGGCACGGCTTGCGGTCCCCAATGCGCCCAAATACCAAACTTGGCATCTCTGAACCACACAGGATATTGGTATTGTTTAAAAGAAGTATCCGAAGGCTTGAACGGGCCGTTGTTAACGGACAGCTCTTGTCCGTACAGCATCAGCGACATCCCGGGCAGGACGAAGCTAAGTGCGAAAATCTTTTTAAGGGTAGTTATCATTAGTCAGGTATTTATAGGTAGTTGGAAAAATCTATCGCAGTTGATTTTAATGCAACTTGTTTTTTCATGTCATAAATTGGAATGCAGGCCGCACATTGCGATACATTCCTGCAAGTAATCTCGATTTATCGGTATCCAGTGTCATCTATTTTAAATTACTTTAGTGTCCGACCGTTTTTATGATGATAGACGTGTAGGAGAATCTCTCGGAACTAACGGTAAGCTTAATATCGCCGGCATTATGAGTGCTCTTGATTACCACCATGGCCCGGCCATGCCAGGCTTTGCGCGAATTGCCTGTATATAGGTCGGTGTCCTTGACATTCGCATTATCCACTCCGGCTATTACACCAGGCCCTTCAATTTTAAATTGAAGTCGATCTGATGCGTTTGGTTGTAGTACGCCATCCTTATCAGTGATTTCAATTGAAACATAGGATAGGTCCTGCCCATTCGGCAATAGCTGCTTACGGTCGGCAATGAGCCTGACCTTAGCAGCGGAGCCTGAAGTTTGCAGCGTAGTTGATTCGATTTCTTTATCATTTTCAACACCCACTGCTTTGAGGGTCCCTGGCGTATAGGGTACTGAGAAAGTAGCTTTAAATTCCTGATTTACTGTTGTAGGCTTCTCCTCAAGAAGTTTGTCATTGAAGTAAAGCCTTACTTTGGGATA
The DNA here is from genome assembly GCF_049949235.1 of Mucilaginibacter sp. R-33. Taxonomy (NCBI): domain Bacteria; kingdom Pseudomonadati; phylum Bacteroidota; class Sphingobacteriia; order Sphingobacteriales; family Sphingobacteriaceae; genus Mucilaginibacter; species Mucilaginibacter sp. R-33. The sequence continues at coordinate 525,236 of NZ_CP188089.1, read as the reverse complement.
TTTTGAATATACGTCTACGTCTAATTTTCTGCCCTCAAAGCCTGGCCATGTCCAGCTTTCCCAGGTAGGCCATACCGACCACCAGGTTTCTTTGATTTCCAGTGGTTCGGGCTTTGGCTCGCGGACAGCCATGTACAACTTTTCCTTATCGTTGTACAACATGCTGCGGTAGTGCGAAATCGGTTTTCTCCATCCGGTTAAATCTATATCTCCGCAATACGCACCATGCCACGGAAAAAAATCATTTTCCCAATGTTCTCCTGGCACATCGCCCGAATAATACCATCGGCCAATTCCCGATTCGCCTAAATAATCTATCGCTGTCCATACAAAATCGCCAATAATATAATTGTTGTTTTGTACCAGCTTCCAATTGGCAAAAGCATCCCGCGGGTATGATTCGGTCTGAAAAATAACACGGGAGGGCACCCTTTTATGATCTGCGGGAGCACCTTGCAGTTGATAATTATAGCCGCAAACATCATGAGCTGCCATAAGCGGATCTAAAGATTCCCAGGCGTTACCCCATTTTACAATCGCGGATGTTACCGGTCGTGTTTTGTCTATACCTTTCACAGTGCCCGCAAGCATTTTAGCGGTCGTAACAGCCTCCGGTTTGTTCCTTTCAACAACCTCATTACCAATACTCCACATAAAAATTGACGGATGGTTCCTGTCGCGAAGCACCATTGTTTCCAGGTCGCGTTTCGACCATTTATCAAAATATACCGAATAGTCGTGTTTGTTTTTACCAACTCTCCAGCCATCGAAAGCCTCATCAATAACTAATAAACCTAACCTATCGCAAGCTTCTAAAAAAGCTTCGGACGGTGGATTATGAGATGTGCGCACGGCGTTAAAACCGGCAGCTTTCATTAACTCAACTTTACGTTCCTCGGCCCGGTCAAAAGCAGCGGCACCAAGGCACCCGTTGTCATGATGAACACATCCGCCGCTAATCTTTACGGTTTTACCATTAAGCTGGAAACCATTTTCCGGCGTGAATTTTATTGAGCGGATGCCAAAAGTGATCTTTGTATCATCTATTTTTTCATTGCCTTTTAATACCTGGATTTGAGCCTGATATAAATAAGGGGTTTCCGGTGTCCATAATAATGGCTTCGATACTTTTATAATTTGAGTAACTTCTTTTTCACTGTGCGCCGGTAACTCTACCTTTGTTGTATTATTTCCCGCATCTTTAAAGCTTCCGGACAGCAACCGGGTGGCAACTGCGATGTGCTGCGGAAAGTCGGTTTCATTTTTTACAGTAGCCTTAACCTGTACAGAAGCTTGTTTTGAAGAAACTTCGGGTGTTGTGATAGCTACTCCCCAATCGGCTATGTGCAAGGGATTGGTAACATCCATCCACACATGACGGTATATCCCGGAACCACTATACCACCTGCTATTTATTTGCTGTGAATTATCCACACGTACGGCTATCACGTTGTCTTTGTTAAAATCCAGGTAAGGCGAAAGATCATACCTAAATGATGAATAACCATAAGGCCGGATACCAAGGGATTTACCATTGATAAAAACCTCGGAGTTCATGTAAACGCCCTCAAAATAAACCGAAACGTTTTTTCCTTTCCACTCAGGGGCTACCTTGAACGTTTTTCTGTACCAGCCAATACCTGCCGGGAAATAACCACCTGCACCTCCTGTTGGATTTTTGAGGCTTACGCTCCCTTCAATGCTCCAATCATGCGGCAAGTCAAGGTTACGCCAGGCATTATCATTAAAATCCCGTAACCGTGCCAACGAATCATCGCCAAGGCTAAATTTCCAATTGTAATCAAACAATTGTTTTCGCCCGGAGCCAACCGAAGATTGGGCAAAACTTAGAACACTATAAGCCAAAAGCGAGATGACTATTGTTATTTTTTTCATAAAAGTAATATCCTTATTTAACTGCAATTTTTGTTTTGAGGATAATATTACGGGATGAATTACCTAATTCAAGAACGTATTCGCCGGCTTCAGTGTTCCAGCCTTTTTTTGCTTCATCATAAAATGCCAGATCTGCAGCTTTCACCTGCATTTCTATTGTCTTTGTTTCGCCAGCCTTTAAAAATATCTTTTTAAAAGCTTTGAGCTCTTTTTCAGGGCGCTGTACCGAACAAACCGGATCATTCACATACAATTGCACAACTTCGGCACCACTTCTTTCACCTGTATTTTTGATCGTAAACTTCGCATGGATTGTTTCGTCTTTTTTATAGCTTGATTTATCTGTAGAAAGCTTGCTGATTGAAAAATCAGTATAGGAAAGGCCATAACCAAATGGGAACAGCGGCACTATATTTTTAGTATCGTACCAGCGATAACCAACCAATATTCCTTCTTTATATTCGGCTGTGAGATTATCGCCTGAATAGGTGTTCAAATTAAATGCCGGTGAATCATTTAACGAAGCAGGAAAGGTAAACGGCAGCTTACCCGATGGGTTTATAGTTCCCTTCAACACATCGGCCAGCGCATTGCCGGCTTCTGAGCCGTTAAACCATGACCAAACAATAGTGTGATTTAACTTCTTGACTTCGTTCAGGTCAAATGGCGCGCCAGCCATTACTACAATAATGGTATTGGGATTAACGGCACTTACGGCGTTAACCAAAGCCTGCTCGCCAAAAGGCAGTTCCAGGCTTTTGCGATCATGGGCTTCACTTTCATATTCACGGTTTGAACCAATACACAAAATGGCAACATCACTGCTCTTTGCAAGCGCTACGGCTTCATTAATCAGGTCCTGATCAGGTTTATTATAGTCACCATTTTGTTCAGCAGTTTTACTCGCCTGGTACTTTGCCCTGTAACCCTGTGCAAACCTGATATCGGCGGTTTTGCCGAACCTTGACTTTATCCCTTCTAATGCGGTAACCTCATATTTTGCTTTTACACCCGCACCATATCCCCCCAAAGCGAAAGTACGTACGGCATTATCCCCTATAACAGCGATGCGTTTGATCTCACTTGTTTTTAAAGGCAATAATTGTTTATCGTTTTTCAACAGAACTATGGATTCTGAGGCAATATCATACGCTGCCTTAGCGTGCTCCAGGGTTGAGATAGATCCCTTCGGATGGTTGGCACTCATGGATGTATGGTATATGAGCCATAAAATCCTGCTCACTTTATCATCAATAGTTTTTACTGAAACCTGCCCGGCTTTAACAGCGGCAAGCAATGGTTTGGCCAAACACCATTGATCATAAGGTCCGCTTGAACCCATTTCAATATCCAGACCGTTGTTTGCGGCTGCGACAGTATGATGCGTGCCTGCCCAATCAGACATAACCACGCCTTTAAACCCCCAGTCTCCTTTTAAAACTTTGTTTAATAAATACCCATTTTCAGAACACCAATAACCATTTAACTTATTATAAGCCGACATAACGGTATAAGCATTGCCCTGCTGAACGGCAGCTTTAAAAGCAGGGAAATAGATTTCCTGTAAAGCCCTTTCATCAACTATTGTATTTACACTATCGCGGTTAAGCTCCTGATTATTGGCGGCAAAATGCTTAATACAGGCCGCCACATGCTGACTTTGAATCCCTTTTACCGATTGAATGGCCAATTGGCTATTTAAATAGGGGTCTTCTGAGTAATATTCATAAGTACGGCCGCAAAGGGGCATCCTACAGATGTTAAACGCAGGCGCAAGCATCACATTTTTTTTACGGGCATTCGCTTCCTCTCCTATCACCACACCGTATTTATTGGCCATTATAGGGTTCCAGGTAGCAGCTATTGCCGAACCATTGGGTAAAAACGTAGCCGAATCGGTTGTCCAGTTAGCCGAAGCCCAGTCAAAACGTTTTATTTCTTCGCGCACGCCTAATGGCCCGTCATCACATGTCAATTCAGGGATACCTAAACGGGGCACACCTGCCGAAGAAAACAAAGCGTTGCCATGCAACATTTCTATTTTCTCTTCAAGTGTCATCTTTTTGATGATGCTATTGATCTTTAATTTCAGGGCTGCCTCATTTTTGTTTTGTGCGGATACGCCACTAAATAAAAAAAGCGCGATAATACAGGTAATTATATATTTCATAAACATTATTTCTTCAAATTCTTTGTTTAACATTATTTATCAGCAGCTGTAATTTCAATAGCCGACTGCTTTAACCCCGGCGAGATTGCCTTTAAAACTATAGTGCCCAGCTGCCCGGTTGACTGGACAATAACCTGGGCATAACCACTAAAAAGTTTTCGCTTATATTGCTCTGCAGAGTAAACCAATTGGATAAGGCCGGGATTAGTATTAACGCTCGCCCAGATGTTTGCTTTAAGCAAGGGGGTAGCTACAATTGCGATGGTATTGTTGCCGGGGTGCAGTAATGAGGCTTCCAGTTTAAATTCGGTGTTCCCATCGCCCGCTTTGATTTCATGCCCTACTTCCTTACCATTAATGTAGATGTTTTGAACTTTGCCGATATTTTTACTAAATAAAGTAGCCGTTGCGGTTGCCACATCAGCAGGCATAGTGAAACCAGCCCTGTAAACTACGGCTTTTACTTTTCGGCCAAATTCATCGTCCCTGGTATCTTTAAAAGCATTTTGCCAGCTACTATCGTCATAATCCGCTGCAACCTCGGCCTTTGCATTTAAATCGTCGACAAATTTCTCTTTGAAAGCGCCTATGTTAACAAGATCGATCCGTTCTAAATATTGATCCTCCTCCAGCGATGTTGCATCGCCGTTGCCCACTCCAATAATTTTACCGGGGCCTGTAATTGAAAAGCTCAGCTCATTTTGGGCGGTTGGCACCCGCAAGTTGTTTTTGTCATCGGCCTGTACGGTAATTATGGCAATATCTTTTTTATCAGCCTTAATCGCTTTGCGGTTGGCTGTTAACTTAACCTGATTTGGCGTAAGCGTAGTTTTAACAATATCATTACCGGCTTTAATGCCTTTTTTGTACCCTACAGCTTCCAGCGTCCCGGGCTCATATTTTACCTGCCATTCGAGGTGTCCGTTCGGCTCCATAGTTTTTTTGCCGAGACTTTTTCTGTTTAGGAATAGCTCCACCTCGTCGCAATTGCTATATGCGCATACTCTTATTTCCTGGCCTTCTTTGCCATGCCAGTTCCAGTGCGGCAACAGGTGCACCACTGTCTCGTTCGTCCACCATGATTTTAAATAATAGTAATCGTCCTTTGGAAAACCACAGGCATCAACCATCCCAAAATATGCCCCCACTGACGGCCATCCAAACGGCGTTGGTTCTCCCCGGTAATCAAAACCGGTCCAGATGAACATGCCGGCCAGGTACGGACGCGAGGCATAATGTTTCCAGCCTTGTTCCAGGCTATAAAAAAAATCGTTTTGTTTTCTGTCGTATGCCACAAGCTGATGCTTGTCCATATCATCCTCGTAAATCCCCCTCGAGGCAACTGTCGAGCCCTCTTCCGTACCCCAGCTAAACTGATTAGGGTATTTTTTATGCTGCTCATCAGTGTTTTTGGTGGCGACGTAGTTATAGCCTAACACATCTATCACTGTTGATATCCCTGAGCCGATACCGCCGCTTATAGCCGCCGTAATATAACGCGTTGAATCAACCGATTTGGCAAAAGCCTGCATAGTGGCTGCTATCCGCGCCCCGGTAATGTTACCTTCAATGCCCCATTCTTCATTTCCTATCGACCAACTGATGATGCTGGGATGGTTACGGTCGCGCAGGATCATCCTTTTCAGGTCATTTAGTTGAGTGGATGCCACACCCATTAAGCGGTTTTCATCGATAACCAGCATCCCTAACCTGTCGCACGCGTCAAGTAATTCGGGCGTTGGCGGGTTATGCGAACAGCGATAGGCATTACAGCCCATGCCTTTTAAAGTCCTGATCCTGAAATCCTGTAAAGCATCGGGCATTGCTGCACCAACGCCGGCATGGTCCTGATGATTGTTTGTTCCCTGTATTTTTACGTGTTTGCCATTTAGAAAAAAGCCCTCGTTAGCGTCAAACCTTATGGTTCGGATCCCGAAAGTTGTTACGTAACTGTCTATGATACTTCCATTCTCTTCAACTGTAGTAATCAGCTTATGCAAATAGGGTGTTTCTAATGACCAGAGTTTTGGATTGCTAACCGTCAAAATATTTTTAATATCCTGCGATGCGAAAGGCTTCAACGTAAGCCCGGTAGTCGTTTTCGTCGCAAGGGCTTTGCCACTATCATCAATAATTGTTTGAGTTATATTAAAACTTCTTGTTTTTTTGTCGTCATTGTTGATGGTAGCCGTTGCCGTAACATCGGCCACATTGCTTTTTACCGCTGTAGTAACGAACGTTCCATCGGGCACGATGTGAACCTGGTTTGTTTTGTTAAGCCACACATGGCGATAGATGCCCGCGCCTTCATAAAACCAACCTTCTTCCATAGTTACATCCGCACGTACGGCTATAACGTTGTTGCCGGCATAGTTTAAATATTCTGAAATATTATATTCAAAGCGATTATAGCCGCTGGGTTCGGTGCCTAAGTAATGTCCGTTTACCCAAACCATACTATTTCGGAAAACGCCATCAAACGCTATGGATATACGCTTACCAAGGTCGGAAGCCGGTATAGCAAAGGTTTTGCGGTACCAGCCCACGCTTGCCTCGGGGAAGTTACGGCCAATAGCTTTCGATCCGTGACTGAAACTGCCTTTCGGGCTAAATGGCTGTTCAACTGCCCAATCATGCGGAAGGTCGATCTTACGCCAGCCCCTGTCGTCAAATTCTGCCGATGCGGCGCCATCGCCATAACCAGTTTTGGCCAAATAGGAGAACCCGCCGGTCCCGTTATAAAAATCTTTAGAAACATCGTATGCATGCCCCAAAGCAAAGCGCCAGTCATTATCAATAGATAAATGTTCGCGTTTTGAAGCTATTTCAGGGGATTGGGCTATAGTTTTCCCTGTAGCGAACACTAAAATCAAAAAATACAAAAAGTAGGTTGGTTTCATTTTTTTAAACAAGGTTTGGTATGAGACGCTTGCATGGCAATCAGCGGATTTATTATCATTGCAAAAATTGTTAATTGGCCCCTGCTATAAGGGCATTAATTGTGCGTTGATCAAGTACTTTATTATTTCGTCTGTCCAGGGCAATACCTATATCCCAAAAAAATGGCTTAAGGCCGTTGGCTATAGCTTGTTGGGTTGTAAACTTTATCCAATAATCTACAGCATCATTGTGTACCGCGAAATCTTTAGGGGCAGTTCGTCTGTAAGCGCCATATTCTCCCATCACAACAGGAATTCCTTTATCAACGAATTTTGTTTTCATGAGTTGGAATGTGCTCTTAACCTCAGCCTCTTCTCCATAAGTTGGGTTTCTCGCAGAATCCGATAATGAGTGGTGTCCGTTCCCCCAATAATAAAACATGCGGCCCCATGGTTCATCTTTTTCCATAAGGCAAAAATTAAAGGGAGAATAATAATGTACCTCAACCATTAGCCGGCCTGCCACCTGATCGGTTGGCAGGGATGTCATAAAATGACTTGTTTTTTCCATGTTAGTAGATGGGCCCTGCAGTACCAATACACGGTAGGCGTTTTTACCACCGGTTGACCTAACCGCGTTAATAAAAGTTTGATGATAGGTAGCAAGTATTGCTGCTGCCGCGGCATCATCTGCAGCCGGCTCATTAGCGCTGGCAAACATCACATGTTCGTCAAAATCGCGCATTGCTGTTGCAATTTGTTCCCAAAACGCTTTTTGTTTAGCGTTAACAGAATCCTGTTTAGCCGGAGTGCAATTATTCTCAAGCCAACCACCATCCCAGTGAATATTGAGCAACACATACATATCGTTTTTCACACAATATTGTACTACCTGTTTTACGCGTTTTAACCAGGCATCCTGTATTTTGGCAGTTTTTTTATCTGAATATTGATCCCAGGCACAAGGGATACGAATGGCATTAAACCCGCTGCGCTTAACCAATTTAATATAATCCTCTGTAATTAAAGGATTGCCCCAGCCGGTTTCGCCGCCGGGCGCTTCCATTGTGTTGCCGATGTTCCAGCCCAATTTGATGTTTGCTGCCTGTTGCACAGCAGTGTTATCCATTCCCGTTTTATCGGGAGCTTTGGGTGATATATTGTATGACGGATAAATTGTGCTGACAACGGCTGTGTCATTTATTATTTTTTTAGGAACATAACAAAAAGCGGCCTTGAGCGGCGAAGCAATCGAAAAAATAGCAGCAGTACACCAAAGTATACGTTTTAACATCATAGTAAATTAAGCAGGTTTGAAAATTGGCTTAAGCAATGCCAAACTTTAATTGCGTTTTACAATAAAGAAACATTGAATTACGCTGCTAATCTAAATGCCGGGGTGCAATCGATTGTTCACAAATGGGGACACAAATGTTAAAACCACATACTGTGCTTATTTACAGCATGTTAAAGTAGATTCACACCTAATAATCGGTCATAACTGAAACAGATGTTGTACTAAATTTAACAAAAAGACCCCAAAAGCATCAAGTTAAACCAATAGCAAAATCAGGTAAATCGTTTTAAAAAATAATAAATGCGATTTCGCACACAACTAAAGCTAAACCAGCCCTCTTCTTTGGAAAGGATTTAGGTGAGGCCATAAGCGGCAAATTTTAAAAGCGATTTCCTTACGGTAAAACCGGCTGAAGGCTTATAAAACGCTATTTGTTCTTGTTGCTGACATACGCAGATGGAAGGCAATTAAATTCGGCCTTAAAGCATCGTACGAAGTACTTTTGGCTTTTAAAGCCTACTTTGTAAGAGATCTGTGATATAGTTAATTGTGAATTCTCAAGCAACTGTGCGGCACGTTTGAGGCGGATGGTACGGATCAGATCTACGGGAGATTTTCCTGTTAAAGCCAACGCTCTTTTGTACAGGGTTACGCGGCTCACAAATAATTCGCTGCTCAATTCCTCTACCGAGAATTCGGCATTGTCAATGTTTTTTTCGATTATTTGTACCGCTTTTTTTATAAACGCTTCATCAAGTGATTCGGTTTCTACTTCAGTTGGGGTAACGTCAAGCTGCTTTTGATAAGTTTTACGCATATCTTGCTGCATGGCCAATATGTTCTTTAATTTAGAAGTCAGAATCTCGAAATTAAAAGGCTTGGTCAGGTAATCATTGGCGCCGGTTTCAAGCCCTTCCAATTGCTGTTCTTCATCTGTAACAGCCGTAAGCAACACAACCGGTATATGTGATGTACGTTTATCGTTTCGTATTTTCCGACATAAATCAATGCCATTCATCTCCGGCATGCTGATATCGCTGACTACCAGGTTAGGGTGAAGGGCCAGGGTTTTTTGCCATCCTTCCTTTCCATTAGCAGCCTCGATAATGTTGAAAGTCTCATTTAAATTGTCTTTCAAATAAAAACGGAAATCCTCATTATCTTCAACCAGTAAAACAGAAAGCTTTTTTATTGAATTGCTGCCTCCCGCCTGCACCCAATCGGGGTTTTCGGATACTGCTGTCCGGGGGAAATCAGGTTCATTTATCGATACTTCTTCCTCTGTCACTAAATCAACAGGTAAAAGTATAGTAAAATAGCTGCCTTGTCCGGGTTCACTTTGCACTGATATTTCACCGTTGTGCAGCTTTACAAATTCTTTGGTTATTGACAGCCCTATACCACTACCCTGGTTAACCATGGATCCTGGCACCTCGTTTTGAAAAAAGCGTTCAAAAATTCTATCCTGCTTATCTAACGGAATTCCAATACCCGTATCAATAACCTTTATCTCAAGCTGTCGCTCTTCAGGCGCTTTTTCAACCATCGCCAATAAAACACTTATATGCCCGCCATCGGGTGTAAACTTAAAAGCATTGGAAAGCAGGTTGAAAATGATGCGTTCGATTTTATCGTGGTCAAAGTTGATAATCAGGTTTTGAATTTCCGAATCGAATACCAGCCTGATATGTTTTTTCTCAGCAACATCCGAAAACGAGTAAACCATTTCCTTAATAAAATTGATAATATCTCCGCTCCGTGCATGCAGCCTAAGTTCCTGCACCTCCATTTTCCTGAAATCAAGCAACTGATTTACCATATTTAGTAACCGTTTAGCATTGCGGTTAATTAATTGCAACTGATTTCTCTGCTCTTCGGCCTCGGTTTGCTTTAAAATCTTATCAACAGGTGCCATGATCAATGATAAAGGGGTCCGGAATTCATGGCTTACATTGGTGAAGAACTTAATTTTCATCATATCAAGTTCATGCATACGCCTGGCCTCCTGCCGCTCATTTTCAATTAACAATTTAGCCTCGCGTTTCTCCTTTTCGATTTCAAACTGCCTTCTTATTTTTTGAATTCCGCGTCGGCGCACGAAAAACAGGATCCCCAATAAAAGTAATATATAAATAAAATAAGCTATTGTCGATTTCCAGAACGGGGGCAATACCTTAATTTTTAATGTGATATAATCAGGGTCCCACCGCCCTTCCTGGCTAACCGCCCGTACTTTAAAAGTATAATTACCGCCATCAAGGTTGGTGTAGGTGGCTTTTCTCGTAGCATTATCGGCATCAATCCAATCCTTATCAAAGCCTTCCAACATATACTGATGTTTTACTTTGTTGGGATTAAAGAAATTAAGTGCGGCAAACTCAATGGTAAATACGTTCTCACTATGTGTTAGTGTCAGTTGGCGGGTTGCCGAAATAGCTTTTGACAATACAACATGTCCGTTAACTTCCTCATTGGCTTTGATACTTTTATTATACAGAAAGAAATCAGTAAAAGTTAGTTTGGGCTTGTTGATATTGGCATGTATGGCTAACGGGTCGAAAATATTGAAACCATGCCCGCCGCCAAATATGAGTTCGCCCTTGCGGGTTTTGAGCCCTGCCTGGTCATTAAATTCCCGGCCTTGCAAACCATCCGTTTCATCAAAATTCTCAAACCTGAAAGCGTAAGGAGCCTTTTGGGCAATAAGCGTTACCCTGCTTAAACCATTAGCAGTGCTCAACCACATCCTTCCTTTATTATCCTCCAATATTTGTAATATGGCATTATCTGGTAACCCGTTTTGCTTGGTTAACGATGTGAACTTATTGGTTTCGGGGTTAAGTATGCTTAATCCGTAGCGCGTAGCTATCCAGATCAAGCCATGCCTGTCCTGGTTAATGCAGTTGATGGTATTACTGATTAAACTGTTAGGATCATCTTTATTTATACTGTAATGCATAAACCTGCCTGTATTTTTTAAAATCACATCGATACCAAAGTATCCTCCAACCCAAATATTGCCTTTGCGGTCTTCAAACAGAGCAGAAACGTAAAGACACCTGATATCTGTTTGTTTAAAGGGAGGGGAAAATTTCTTTTTTTCTCTGTCAAATATCTGGAGTCCGGCTGCAAATGTCCCTATCCATAACTTATGCGATGAATCTTCGAAAATACTCATCACCCGGTTATCGGCAAGGCTCCCGACTATCTTATCGTCATGTTTATAGTGGGTAAACGTTTTTCCGTCAAAGCAGTCCAGGCCGCCAAAATATGTCCCTATCCACAATTTTTGATCATGATCGATACATAAACTGACAATAATATCATTGCTGAGACTGTTTGCATTTTCTGGTTCATACTTATATTGCTTAAAACTGCCGGTTTCACGGTTAAAATAAATTAAGCCTCCCCCGTTTGTACCAATCCAAATGTTCCCATTTTTATCTTCAACAAACTTGTTAGCATCTTCGAAACCCAAACTTTTAGGGTCTGAAGCGAAGTGCCTGTATAATGGGAACCGGATAATATTTTTGTGATAATAGCTTACACCTTCTTTAAAGGTGCCTGCCCACATAATACCCGAATCGTCTTTATAAAGGTTGATAACGCTGTTTTGACTTAATGATTTGGCATCATCTTCCCTGTTCAATAAATAGGTAAATGTGAAAGTTTTTTTATCTAACAAATTTATACCGCCGTGGTCGGTTGCTATCCATATCAGGCCGTCATCGGCCTGGATAATGTTGCTGATGATATTAGATTTTAATTTGAGCCCCGAAGGTTCGTTAGCGATAGGCCTGAACGCCCTGCTTGATGGACTGTAATAATACGCGTTGGCGTAAAAACCGGGGGTGTAAAACCATAAATCGTTGTCCTTATCAACAGTAATGGCGTAATATGCATCTTTACTATTAACAGTTTTATTAAAAATATCTGTACGGTAGGAAATTTTATTTTGACTGATATCAAACTTTTCAACCATTCCGTTACGGTATACCAACCAAAGGTTGCCGGCAGCATCCTGAGTTATGTCTGAAATGAGATTTGAATATAATGATACGCCTGAACGGTCGTGATAATACCGACGGGTTGTTTTGTTGACTTCATTATACTTGTAAAGACCGGAATCCGGGCACAAAAGCCAAAACTCGTCCTTACCGCCGTGAATTATTTTAGATACGTTAGGATATCCAGGAACCTTTAACGAGCGCGTCATTAATGACATATCACTGTCAAACTGTTCCGTTTCCGGATCATAAAAACAATATCCTCCGCGGGTTGACACCCATAATTTTTTGCCGGGTCCTTCAAAAATACCGCTTACAAAATCATCACTAAGCGACTTTTTATTATTAGCATCATGTTTGAATATTTTAAAACTATACCCATCATAACGGTTAAGGCCCGATGCAGTACCAAACCACATAAAACCTTCAGAATCTTTAAAAATGCAGTTAACCTGGTTGTGAGACAAGCCATTGCTTCTGTTGAGCTGCGAAAACTGGTATTTGCCATTTTGCGCAAAAGCAACACGAAACGTCAACAACAATATAAGCACGCTTAGTGATAATTTATATCTCATAGCTTAGGAGTATTCATAAAAATAATCAATAAAAGACAGTGTTTGGTAAATATCAAATTTTAATATGCAAAGCAAGCCTATTAATGCCGGGTATTAATGCAAAGTTTTGAGATATTCCTTCTTTATATTGGTTGATTCAAACCTACAGTAAGCCGCCATCTAAAAACTTAATTAAAATGGACTTTTTGTTGTAAAAATCCGACTTTACTATATTTAAGATATTCATATGCATTTAGGAATATCAATGCAATTTGCATATTTGTGATTCAGATGATCAAAAGAAATTTAAAACATACTTTCTCGCTCCTCAACGTTGACTATGTGAAGCTTAACTGTAAATGGAATTACAGGAATGTGATCAGTCCTTACTATCGCATTTATTATATAGATGATGGAGAAGGTGAAATATCAGATGCAGCCAGCTTGCTAAAACTTGAACCGGGTTATCTATACATAGTTCCAAGTTTCACGCTATGTAACTTAGGGTGCAGTGATTATCTGGGCCAGTATTTTGTTCAGTTTTTTGAGGATTCGATAGATGGAAGTTCGCTTTTCGCTAACCACAGGGTTATATTGAAAACAAGGGCCACCGAAATGGATATCAACCTTTTTAACAGGCTGCTTGAAATTAACCCGGGGAGAGGAATTAACCGGTCAGACAATCCTAAGGTGTATGAAAAAGATATCTACTATAAGGAATATCAGGAACTTAATAATCAACAAAACATTTCCGTGTACCTGGAAACCCAGGGTATCCTGATGATGTTAACCGCAAAATTCCTTAACCCACAATTATTTAAACATCCAGAACATAAATCAATACCCGTTAAAATTGCAGAAACCTTAAATTATATCCTTGTTAATTTACACATGGATCTAACTGTGAACCTGCTGGCTTCCCGGGCAAATCAAAATGTCGATTATTTTTCAAGGCAGTTTAAGCAGCACACAGGAACCAGGCCGTTGAATTATATAAATGAAAAACGAATTGAACGCGCACAATATCTGATGGCAACAAGCAGAATGGCTTACTCAGAGATCTGCACACAAACCGGGTTTGATAACCTTTCTTATTTTTCCAAAACTTTCAAAAAGCTAACTGGTATGTCGCCCAGCGAATATAAAAAACAGATGTACCAGGTTGGCTTCAATCATTAGTATCCATATGCTTATCATTGTCGCTTTTTTCACTAATAATGCTGCAACTTGAGGATGGCATGGTCTGAAACAGCCAATGATTTCATTTTTTTAAATCCCATTCCCAAGTCTTCCTTCACTACGCATTCTGACATGGCGTAAACAAGCGCTTTATTTCCATTATTAAGTAATTCTCAATAAATAAGCTATTTATAGGCAAACCTGAAAAATAATATGATTTAAGTAGTATCCGATCCTTTTATCAATCTCAACTCCAATCGCAATATAAATCATTCAAAAAGTCGGGTTTGTATAAAAAAAAGTCCCATTAGGTCAACTATTTGAATATTATTTCAAAGAAATTTGATTGATGATCAATTTAACGTGAATTGCTCATCAACCAATTATAGATAATGACATATAGAAATTTACTTAAAGGCCTGGCTAATTGTTTGCATAGCTAATCCAGATAGATATTTTTTCAAAACTTCCAAACTCAATTATGAAAAGAAGAACATTAATAAAAGGCGTGGCCACGGGACTCTCATCTCTGTATCTGTCAAGGGTATTTGGTAGCAGTTTGCTGCAAACAAACACTGAAACTATTTCTGGGCCGTTTAAACCAAATTGGGATTCATTGACTCAGTACCAGGTGCCGGACTGGTTTCGCGACGCAAAGTTTGGGATGTGGGCGCATTGGGGCCCACAATGCCAGCCGGAACGTGGCGACTGGTATGCACGCGGCATGTACCAGGAAGGCAGCGACCAGTATAAATATCATGTTCAAAAATATGGGCATCCTTCCAAATTTGGTTTTAAAGACGTTATTAACGAATGGAAAGCCGAAAACTGGAACCCAGATGAATTGGTTGGCCTATATAAAAAAGCCGGCGCCAAATATTTTATGGCACTGGCCAATCACCATGATAATTTTGACCTTTATGACAGCAAATACCAAAGCTGGAACTCTACTAAACTTGGCCCTAAAAAAGACCTGATAGGCGGCTGGGCCAAGGCAGCTAAAGAGCATGGTTTGCCTTTTGGCGTAACCGTACACGCTTCCCACCCCTGGACCTGGTATGAGGTTGCCCAACGTGCGGATAAAACCGGCCCGTTGGCAGGTGTACCTTATGACGGCAAGCTTACCAAAGCTGATGGCGCAGGTAAATGGTGGAGTGGCTATGACCCACAGGAACTATATGCACAAAACCATCCTTTAAGTAAGGACAGCCTTGATGACAACAGTATGGGCAGCCATTGGGATTGGGGCAACGGCGCAAGCGCGCCCAGCAAAGCTTACTGTGATAAGTTTTTGAACCGCACCATTGAGCTGATAGATAAATACGGCCCAGAACTGATTTATTTTGATGATACAGCCTTGCCCCTATGGCCGGTAAGTGATGCCGGTTTAAAAATAGCGGCGCATATGTACAATACCAGCATTAAAAAGCACGGAAAGCTACAGGCCGCACTATTTGCTAAAGTATTGAATGAGCAGCAGCGTAAATGCATGATATGGGATATAGAACGTGGCCAAAGTAACCAGATAGAACCTTTACCATGGCAAACCGATACCTGTATTGGCGGCTGGCATTATGACCGGCGTATATTTGACAATAAGGGCTACAAAAGTGCCAAAACAGTGGTACATACCCTGGTTGATATTGTAAGTAAAAACGGTAATCTGCTTTTAAACGTTCCATTACGGGGAGACGGAAGTATCGATAGTGAAGAACGTGCAGTTGTTGAGGGCATAGGCGCCTGGATGCAGGTTAACAGCGAAGCAATTTATGGCACCCGCCCGTGGAAAGTGTTTGGAGAGGGACCCGCAACAGATTCAGCGGCCCCAATTAGCGCGCAGGGCTTTAATGAAGGCAAAGGCAAACCATTCGGAGCCGAAGATATCCGGTTTACTGTAAAAGGCAAAACCCTTTATGCTACCATGCTGGGTTGGCCAACCGGGAATGAAGCCATTGTTAAAAAGTTAGCAAAAAATAATGAAACAGGCAATGTAAACAGTGTAAGCTTGCTCGGAAACGGCAAGTTGAGTTTTGAGCAGACTGAGGCCGGTCTTAAAGTAAAATTGCCTGAGCAGGCACCCGGTAAAGATGCGTTTGTTTTAAAAATAGAAGGAGCTGTTTAATTTATATGATGAACCTGAAAACTTGTTACACCCTGATCACTGCCGTTTCACTGGCAGTTCCTTCTTTGGCGCAAACTTTTAAGCTGGTATCGCCGGATAAAAAAAATGTTGTGGAAATAAACAACACCAGCAACCTGCAATATACAGTTTCCAGCAACGGTTTAACAGTCGTCCATTCTTCATCACTCGGCTTCGAGTTTAAAGATGAACCGGCTATCGGAGCCGGCATGGCCGTAACCAGCCATGTGGAGCATTCTGTTAATCAAACCTGGGCGCCAATAGTAAAAGCTAAACACAGCATTGTAACCGACCATTACAATGAACTGGAGTTATCACTGGTAGAAAAATCGGCACCAATGCGCCGCATGAACATATGGTTCAGGGCTTATAATGATGGTGTTGCATTTCGCTACCAGTTGTTCGGGGCTGATAAAATCGGCGACCGACAGATAGTAAATGAGCTAACCACTTTTAACTTACCGGCAAAAGCAAAAACCTGGGTGGCAGACTATGGTAGTTATACCTCATCACAGGAAACCGAATTTCAACCGAAAAACCTAAACCATATCACAGAAAAAACAATTGCGGGCTTACCTTTGCTGGTAGAATTAGATCAGCATCATTATGCGGCTTTTACTGAAGCCAATATTGATAACTATCCGGGATTTTATATAGGATCCTCAAAAACTGACACCAGTGCTACCGACAAAATCAGCCTGATCACCAAGCTATCGCCCCTGCCCGGTGAAAATGAAAATGGTGTTAAAGCACGTTTCACTAATAACCTGCTTACGCCCTGGCGTGTAGTGATGCTGGCAGGTTCGCCTGGTAAACTGATTGAATCGGAACTGATACAAAACCTGAACCCACCTAACGTATTGAAAGATCCCAGCTGGATCAAACCAGGCATGAGCGCCTGGGATAACTGGTGGAGCGGAGACGTAAAAGTAGACATGCCGACCATCAAAAAGTATATAGACCTGGCATCGAAAGAGCGTTGGCCATACATGCTTATTGACTGGCAATGGTATGGGCCATTTAACAAACCAGAAGCAGATATTACCAAAATGGCGCCGCAATTAAATATGCCTGAAATTTTAGCCTATGCCAAAGCCAAAAAGGTTAAATGCTGGCTTTGGCTATACAGCTCGGATGTTAACCGGAATGACAATTTTGAAAAAGCATTTCCGATTTACGAAAAATGGGGTATTGCGGGAATAAAAATTGATTTTATGGACCGCGATGATCAGCAAATGGTGAACTGGTACCGTCGTATCATCCAAACGGCTGCAAAATATCATTTGATGGTTGATTTCCATGGTGCTTTTAAACCCGACGGCATCGAGCGGACCTATCCCAACATGGTAACCAGGGAAGGAGTTTTGGGAGAAGAATATTCAAAATTTTCGACCAGGATAACAGCGGAGCATAATACCACACTCCCATTCACACGTATGCTGGCCGGGCCAATGGATTATACTCCCGGCGGATTCCTGAATGTAAAGAAAAGCGATTTCAGAAAGGGAAGCCCTACCCAGGTAATGAACAGCCGATGTGCCGAGCTAGCAAAATTCGTGATCTACGAAAGTCCGTTTATGGTTTATTGCGATGCGCCTGAAAACATTTTGGGCAAGCCCGGAGCCGATTTTTTAAACGATATACCAACCGTTTGGGATGATACAAAGGTACTCGGCGGTTACCCGGGCCAATATGTCGTTATTGCCAAAAGAAGCGGGAAAGACTGGTATATCGGCGCGATGACAAACGATTCTGAAAGAACTGTACAATTGAAAATGGACTTTTTACCGGCGGGTAACTACACGTTATCATCATGGGGCGATGTGTTATCATCTCCTCAAGACCTAACCCGATCTGAAAAAAAGATATCGGCTAATTCCGTGATCAACATCCATATGGATACAGCAGGCGGATGGGCAGCTAAAATAACTGCCAAATAATTAATTGAGAACCTTTAATCCGGCATACAAAAGTTTAATACAATGATCAGATCATGACAAAGAATAAAACTCTTTTCCCATTTATATTAATAACCAGCTTATTCTTTTTATGGGGCTTCGCGCATAACCTCGACCCGATATTGATACCTCACTTAAAAAAGTCATTTACGCTCACAACAGTTCAGGCTACATTGGTAGATTCCGCCGTATTTATAGCCTACTTCGTGATGGCTTTACCGGCAGGTTTCATCATGAAAAAATACGGCTACAAAACAGGTATTATCACAGGGCTGCTAATTTTCGCGTTTGGTTCCTATTTATTTATACCGGCAGCCAATACACAGCAGTACACATTTTTCCTTGTAGCTTTGTTTATCATTGCCTGCGGGTTAACCATTTTAGAAACTGCCGCCAATCCATATGCTTCTTCATTAGGAGATCCCGCAACTTCTACACAAAGGCTTAACTTTGCGCAATCATTTAACGGGCTGGCTGCCACCCTCGCGCCTATAATTGGCGGACATATTATACTGACAAAAGGTTATACTCCGGCACAATTAAGCGCAATGACAGAACAGGGCCGTAAACTGGCGCTGGCCGCCGAAGCTTCATCAGTAAAAACACCCTATTTTATATTAGGCAGTGTATTGGTGTTTATTGCCATACTTTTTGCGTTTACACGGCTGCCAAGGATCCAACAGCATGAAGGACATACAGCCAGCAAAAACATTTTCCATGCCTTGAAGCACCGTCATTTGGCCTGGGGTGTGGCTGCCCAATTCTTCTATGTTGGCGCGCAAGTTTGTGTATTTAGTTTGTTTATTCTTTATGCCACGAAATCTGCCGGACTTACGGAGGTGCAAACGACCTACTATCTTGGTTTGTGCGGCGCTGCATTCCTGATAGGCAGGTTTATTGGTACTTTCCTGATGAGGTATTACAGCTCGGCTGTTTTACTTGCAGTTTATGCGGGTATCAATATTTTGCTATCCGCAATCGCCATTTTTGGCCACGGCATGATCACGGTTTACACAGTAATTGGGATCTGTTTCTTCATGTCCATTATGTTTCCAACCATTTTCGCGTTGGGTATAAAAGATCTGAAGGCAGATACGGAATTTGGCAGCAGCCTGATCATTATGTCTATCGTTGGTGGTGCTGTGTTGCCAAGGGCATTCGGTTATATCAGCGATGTAACTGGCAATATTCAAAATGGTTATGTGGTACCGTTGGTATGCTTTGCGGTGGTGGCCCTTTTTGGATTAAAAGGACATCGTGTAAAAGTGGGGCCGGAAAATGTACCGGTTTCAACTATCCTTTAACAATTCTCCATTTTCAATATGCAAGAAATCAATCTGCCTAAAATAATTTTTGGAACCAGTGGATTAGGAAATTTATATGTAGCACTTCCAGACGATGTTAAATGTGCTATTGTTGCCGAAAGTATCAGGCATTCTCCTAAACCGGCTGTATTTGACTCAGCCGGGAAATACGGCGCGGGGCTCGCGCTCGAATCTTTGGGAAAGGCTTTGGCAATACTAAATGTCTCCCAATCGGAGGTACTGATCAGTAATAAATTGGGCTGGCTGCGTACGGAGTTAAAAAGCCCCGAACCTACTTTTGAGCCGGGTGTTTGGCGCGACCTGAAATATGACGCCGTTCAGCGAATAAGTTATGAAGGCATCCTGGAATGTTATGAACAGGGAAATGAGTTGCTGGGCAATTATCGTGCAGAACTGGTATCGGTACATGACCCCGATGAATACCTTAATGCAGCAAAAGATAAACAGGAACAAGCACAACGTTACCGGGACATATTGGAAGCCTACCGTGCGCTGAATGAATTGAAACTGAATGGCAAAGTAAAAGGTATTGGTGTAGGTTCGAAAGACTGGCGGATCATCAAAAAGATAACGCAGGATGTAAAATTGGATTGGGTAATGATCGCCAATAGCATGACAATTCATAGCCATCCGCCAGAATTAATTGAATTTATGCAGGAGCTTGAAAAGCAAGGAACTTTGATCATTAATTCCGCCGTTTTTAATGGCGGCTTTTTAACCGGGTCTGATTATTATAACTATCGGTTAACTGATCCGGTAAAAGACAAACATTTACATCGTTGGCGAGAGTTGTTTTATCGCTTATGTGCAGATTATAAAATAAAACCGGCGGATGCCTGCGTGGCTTTTGGGTTAAACGGTCCGGGCGTTAAAAGTATCGCCCTGAATACCACAAATCCCGACAGGGTTGCACAAAATGTTTCGCTGGCTTCATTAAAGATCCCAACACAATTTTGGAAAGAAATGAAAGAATATGGCTTAGTTGACGAATCATACGCTTCCGCTTATCTGTAAAAATTAAATATCACTATGAAAAGATACTGTTTGGCCCTCGATTTAAAGGATGATCCGCAATTGATAGCGGAATACGAACATTGGCATAAGGCTGAAAATAGCTGGCCGGAAATACGCAAAAGCATACTGGACGCGGAAATTCTTGATATGCAGATCTATCGCACTGGAAACCGGTTGTTTATGATCATGGAAACGAGTGACCATTTTGAGTCAAAGAAAAAAGAAGAAATGGACGCGCTAAATCCTAAAGTACAGGAATGGGAGCAACTCATGTGGCTATTTCAACAACCCCTCCCCTGGGCAAAAGAAGGAGAAAAATGGGTGAGCATGAAACAGATTTTTAAACTTTAAGAACGGGTGATATACAGATAATATTGCGAAGAAACAGGGCTGAACGATTCATTGCGCAACGCTCAATCACAAACATAAGATACTGATTTGGAATAAATTAAAAGCATAACGCCACTCCCGATTCCGGGCATACAACGGGAAAGACGCAAATCATAGCGGTCTTTCCCGTTTTCAGCTATTGGGTTACTTAGTGTTTATGACTTTCGGCTCAGGACTAAACACCAATTTATCAACGGCAACACATCAGTAATTTATCTTCACTTCGCCGTCTATTACCTCAAAAGGAATCCACAGATAACCAGATTTTTCCAGGTCAAGTTTGTTCCACAGATCTCCCATGAAGATAAAATTTGAAGGTTTTCCGCTTACCGGCAAAACATAATTTCCCTGGGCAAAGAATGTTTGTTCTGCATTAGCACCGCTGCAGGGGTTGCCTACCTCCTTCCATGGCCCCATGACACTATCCGCAGTTGCATAAGATGCTGCGTTGGGGCTCCAACCAGAGCACCCCGAAGTGATCAGGAAATATTTGCCGTTATTTTTGAAAAGTGCCGGGCTTTCGCGGTTTCTGTCGATCAGAATCCGGGTATAATGTTCCGTTGGCTTCAAATAATCATCTGTCAGCAGGCAAACATGCATAGTGTTGTTATCTTCGGATGAATAAACAACGTAGGCTTTGCCATCAGTATCCTTAAAAAGTGTCATATCCCTAAGCATTTGATTGTTTGGTTTGATACTGCCCAGGTATGTGTATGGCCCCTCGGGCGAATCGCTTATGGCAATACCGGCCTTTGAATCCTGGTAATCATTTCTGTCATTATGGAACCACATCACAAATTTTTTGGTTTTCTCGTTATAAAGCACCTTAGGCCGTTCAATTACCCTACCGGTATCTAAATCGTTTGACTGGTCACCTGTCACAGATCTTAATGCAGTTCCCAGATTTTTCCAATGTTTCAGATCTGTCGACGAATAACATGACACCCCGCCTGCAGGAACCCGGTAATCTTCCCAGCTTTGCCCGGGGACCAGCCAGGTTTTGCCTTTTTTAATTTCGCCAAACAGGTAATATACCTCATTATAATAAAGTACCCCTGCCCCATGAGCATTAATCTGATTTCCATCAGTGTCCTTAAAGTCTCCGCCCGAAATCATGTTTTGCGACCGTGCCTGGTTATTGAAAAATATGGATAAGATCAGGATCAGTACCGTATACTTCATATATTTTGTTTTCTATTTAACAGATCGGATAGAGTTTAAAAATAGGTAAAAAAAGGATGGTTGCTCTGCACTCAACCATCCTTTTACTTTGTGCCTCACCATAAAAAGTGATTGTGATCACTTTTTATGGTGAGGCACATCATATTGAAGACTAAATCCATTCGTGATCTTTGTCATTAAACAAGGAAACGCTGATGGAGAATGCCGCGCTGCTAAAAGCAATTATTGAAAATGCCATAGACGGCATTATTACCATAAACAGCCACGGAATTATCGAATCCATCAATCCGGCAGCATGTAATCTGTTTCAATACAGTCCCGGCGAAGTAATTGGTAAAAATGTATCTGTTTTAATGCCCCCGCCCGATAAGGAGCTGCACGATGGTTATATAAACCGTTATCAAAATACAGGCAAGCCGCACATTATAGGTTTTGGCCGCGAAGTTAAGGGGTTAAAAAAAGATGGCTCCGTATTCCCTTTCCGTCTGGGGGTAAGTGAAGTGCAGTTTTCAGGCCGAAAAATCTATACCGGTTTTATCCATGACCTCACACGTGAAAAGGAGGCAGAAGAAAGATTAAAGGAGTACGCCCTCCATTTAGAAGAGCTGGTGGAAGAGCGTACAATTTCTTTAAAGCATTCGGTAAGCGAATTGCTGCAGGCTAAAGAAGAGGTCAGCCTGTCATTAGAGAAAGAAAAAGAACTTGGCCAGATGAAAAGCCGTTTTGTATCAATGGCCTCGCACGAGTTCAGGACCCCGCTGAGCAGTATCCAATTGTCGGCCATCCTTGTTGAAAAATATGCGCAGCAGTTTAGCAATCCTAACATCAGCAAACACATCGCCAAAATAAAAACGTCGGTAGGTAACCTTACGGGTATCCTGAATGATTTCCTGTCGCTCGAAAAACTTGAAGCCGGGAAGGTTGAGCCCGTATTTGCCGAATTTAACCTGGTAAAATTTGGCGAGGAAATAACAGAAGAAATGCAATTGGTAGCCAAACAAAACCAAAATATCATTTATCAGCATACCGGTACTACCAGTGTTTTTAAATTGGATCCCGCATTATTAAAAAACTGCATCATTAACCTGATCAGCAACGCCATCAAATACTCGGGCGAAAATACCTTTATTGAATTTAACACGGAGGTAGCCAGCGATCAGTTGGTTGTTGTGGTTAAGGACAATGGTATAGGCATCCCTGAAAATGACCAAAAACACTTGTTTGAAGCGTTTTTCAGGGCACATAATACCGGCAATATATCAGGTACCGGTCTCGGCCTTAATATAGTGGCGCGCTACGTTGGCCTGATCAACGGCACGGTGCAATTTGAAAGCAAAGTTAATTACGGAACATCATTCACGCTCACATTTTCGCAATCATGAAAAAAAGTATCCTCATTATTGAAGACAATACCGATATAAGAGAAAGCACCGCCGAAATACTGGAGCTTTCCGGCTACCTGGTATTACAGGCCGGTAACGGCAAAATTGGTGTGGACTTAGCTATAAAGCATAAACCCGACCTTATTTTGTGCGATATCATGATGCCCGAGCTTGACGGGTATGGCGTGTTATTCATGCTCAGCAAATCGCCCGAAACGGATAACATACCCTTTATATTTTTAACTGCGAAAGCCGAACGGGTTGACTTTAGAAAAGGCATGGAAATGGGTGCCGACGATTATCTTACCAAACCTTTTGACGATATAGAATTGCTTAATGCCATTGATAGCAGGTTGAGCAAAAAAGAAAAACAACAGGCATTTTTTAGCAGGTCGCTGCAAAAAATAGAGCACCTGGCCATCAACTCGCGCAACGGAGCAGCCGAATTAAACGCACTGATAGCCAGTAGAAAAATAAGGCAGATAAGAAAAAAACAAGTATTATTTTATGACGGGGATAGCCCGCAGGGAATTTACCTGGTGATGGAAGGTAGCATAAAAACATTTAAACTGGCCGAAGACGGCAGGGAACTGATGACCGGCTTATACAAAGCCGACGACTACCTTGGCGTACACGCCCTGCTGCTTGATGATGCTTACGGCGAAACTGCAGAAGCAACCGAAGACGCGGCCATATGCCTGCTGCCGAAAGATACCGTTTTAACCATGCTTGACCGATATCCTGACGTTGGCCGGCAATTTTTGAAAATACTGTCAAACAATATCAAAGAAAAGGAAGAACAGCTTATCGAACTGGCTTACCATTCGGTAAGGAAACGGCTGGCACAGGTATTGGTAAGACTGAACAAACAAAACGGGGAAAAACAGGAATTTAAAATATCAAGGGAAGAAATGGCTTCAATGGCCGGTATGGCTACCGAAACGGTAAGCCGTACGCTTTCTGATTTTAAAGAGGAAGGCCTAATAGAAAAAAAAGGTGCAACTATCAATATAACAGACCTTAACAAGCTGGTAAAAATGAGAAACTGACAAAGGTCATTTTTTTCACTGACCGCACTCATGGTTTTGCCGGTGCCATCCGGGTAGTTTTGTTTAATATAAATGTGCACAGATGAAAGTTGTAGCTTACAGTATCAAGGCGTTCGAAAAGGAATTTTTGGCCAGAGCGAACCAAAAAAAACATGATATTACCCTTATCTCTAACCCATTAAATTCTGAAACCGCGGTTTATGCCGAGGGTAAGGAAGCGGTGGTTGTTTTTACCAATGACGATGTATCTGCCTATGTTATCAACCAACTGGCCGATCTTGGCGTTAAATATATTGCTACCCGGTCGGTTGGTACAGATCATATAGATAAGGAAACAGCAGCTTTGCGCAACATAAAACTGGCCAATGTACCTGAATACTCGCCGCAGGCTATTGCCGAACATACCGTTGCCATGGCACTTGCCCTGAACAGGCATTTAACCGAATCAAACGCCCATAGCCACCTGTTCGATTTCAGGCTGAATGGTCTCATGGGGTTTAATTTATCAGGCAAAACAGTTGGCATTATTGGCCTGGGACATACCGGGCAGGCGGTTGCTGCTATCTTTAATGGCTTTGGCTGTCGTGTTATTGGCTACGATCCGATTGTCAAATCAAACTTGCCAGGAGTTGAACAAGTGTCTATGAATGATCTGCTTACTACCGCCGATATCATTTCATTACATGCCCCCCTCAGCCCCGAAAACTATCATATGATCAATAATGACACCCTTACTTTGATGAAAGATGGAGTCATGCTCCTGAATACTTCTCGAGGAGGATTAATTGATACTGAAGCGGCATTACAAGCCCTTGAAGCCGGTAAAATAGGTTATTTAGGACTGGATGTTTATGAAAAAGAAAAAGGCCTGTTTTTTGAGCAGCATCAACATGATACCGATAAAGACCCTTTGCTGGAAAAACTGATGACCTTTAAAAATGTACTCATCACCCCCCATCAGGCTTTTTTAACCAGTGAGGCATTACAGCAGATAGCTAATCAAACCATAAAAAACCTTGATCAATGGCAGGCTAAAAAGTGCGTCGGAAATGCGTGTGTGTGTTCAAAAAACTGCAAAGCGACCGGTGAGCTATCAACGGTCAATACTACCAAAACTTAATATTTATGAAAATCCCTCAGCATCTTATTGATAAATACAACATTGCTGCTCCCCGCTATACCAGTTACCCTACCGTACCATATTGGAACACTGATAACTTCGACAAAGAGGAATGGCGAAAATCAGTATCGCTTTCTTTTAAGGAGAGTAACGATCGTGACGGGATTAGCCTGTATATTCACCTGCCATTTTGCGAAAGTCTGTGTACCTATTGCGGTTGTAACACCCGCATCACCAAAAACCACCGGGTAGAAGAGCCATACATTAAAGCTGTTTTAATGGAGTGGGCCATGTACATCAATACCTTTGAATGCAGACCCGTTATCAGGGAAATACACCTTGGCGGCGGCACACCTACATTTTTTAAACCCGAACACCTGGCCATACTGATCAATGGTATATTAAATTCATCAACTATCCATCCCCGGGCCGAGTTTAGCTTTGAGGCGCACCCCGCTAACACAACTGTTGATCATTTACAGGTTTTATACAATCTTGGTTTCAGGAGGATAAGCCTCGGCATTCAGGATTTTGATCCCAGGGTTCAGTTTATCATTAACCGGATCCAGAGTTTTGAACTGGTAAAACTGGTTACCCAGCAGGCACGACGGATCGGGTACACATCCGTTAACTTCGATCTGATATATGGCCTCCCGCTTCAAACCATCAACGGGCTAAAAGATACCATTGCCCAAGTGGCGAAATTAATGCCCGATAGGATCGCTTTTTACAGTTATGCCCATGTACCGTGGATAAAACCCGGTCAGCGCCGTTTTACCGAAAACGACCTGCCAGATGCTAATGATAAAAGGGCTTTGTATGAATGCGGACGCGAATTATTTACAGCGTTGGGCTATCATGAAATTGGTATGGACCATTTCGCCTTGCCCACGGATAGTCTTTACTTAGCCGAACAAAATGGTACGCTGCACCGTAATTTCATGGGTTACACCCATCAATATACCCAATTAATGATTGGTTTGGGCGTATCCTCCATAAGCGACAGCTGGTATGCCTTTGCCCAAAATGTAAAAAAAGTAGAGGAATACCTGCAATTAGTTAATGCCGGCCAGCTGCCGGTATTTAAAGGACATATGCTTACAACCGATGATCTGAGCATTCGCAGGCATATTTTAAATATCATGTGTAATGGCAAAACTTGTTGGAACCATAATGAAACAGGTGAAGCTTTTTTAAAGGGGCTGGAACGTATGCGCCAATTTGAGCAGGACGGGCTCGTTGAGCTAAATTCATGGTGCATTACAGTTACCCCCATGGGTAAACGCTTTTTACGCAATATATGTATGGCGCTTGATGCCCGCCTATGGGCCGATAAGCCTACTACGCAGTTATTCAGTATGACTGGATAAGGCTTTGACAACACCAACTATCAGTTAAACAAAGAAACCGGGATCGATTCCCGGTTTCTTTGTTTTAGATATTTAGTAATTGCAGTTTCTCTTCTGATAAGAGCAGGTCTTTCAGCATCCGCTCCAGGTAATCCTGGGTTTGGTTGCTTATTTGCGGTATTAATTCTTTATAGTATGTGATACCCTGCTGTAATTGGTCTTTAAATTTGAGCAGGTATTTTCCTTTCTTTTCGTTGAGGTTTGCTACATAGCCCGAAATGTCCTTTTTAAGGTAATCGATATAAAGGTTTAACTCATTGATAAACATATTAGGGCGGGTTGTTGCCTCAAGCAAGTTGATATGCCCATAGATATGGCCAACCATATCATCAAGCGTATAAACCCCTGAAAAGAAGGCGATATTTGGTCCGGGACAAATGGTTACTGCCTTGTTTTCCCGGGCTTTCAGGATATCGTTTTTGATATAAGCAGATGCACAGAGCCCTTCGCATAAGCAAACCTTTTCGGTAACAGCATCTATTTGCTTTTGAATTTCAGCTGCCGGAGGCTCACTGTGTTTTAGCTGCTTTATTTTCAAATGTTGGTATTCACGTGATGCTGTGCAAATGGGATGTTCGGTAAACTCGGTATTTGATACCAAATATTTTTTATTGCAGGGACTGCCCGGCCTGCCATTTGCTATCCTGCTAAGTCTTTGCTCTTCGCCCGAGCTTTTGCTGAAGTTATTGAAAAGGATACCCAGCGGCGACGACGAGCTTACATAAAAATCATCATGGCCGGCGCCTACCAATTGTTGCAGCGTATGTTCATCAACATTGGTGGCTTCGGGTACCAGCAGGAACGGGCTGCCCCAACCGGTAGCATCCATTTGATAATGCTCCCGCAAAAAAACATCTTCCTGCATAGTGCCTATCCCACCTTGTACGCTGATCTTTTGCGCCGGGTTGGTCTCTGTAAAACCCCTTTCGGCAAGCGCCGGTTGATAAAGGGCAAGCAGTTCGTGCATCATGTGTTCCCGTTTCAGTTTAAACTCGTCCAGGATCGGCCCAAGCAGCAGGCCATCAGTAGCAAAAGCATGCCCGCCACAATTCAGGCCCGATTCAATTCTGAATTCTGATACCCACAGCCCCTTTTTTGCTAAAAACTTTGCCTGGATCAGCGCCGAACGAAAATCGCTCACCTTTAAAACGATCCGTTTACGGACCTCGTTATTGCCATCAGGGTAAAAACACTTAAAAGTTTCCAGGTAGCTGTACAGCCTCGGGTTCATCCCCGCCGAAAGCACCACTGATGACTCCAGGTCGCTCTCAGCAAAGCCTTTCAAAGCAGCAAGCGCGTCGGTATGGGTATCGCCAGTATAATTGCCGTCTGCGTCAAAGTTCATTTTATCAACTTTGGCCATGATATTTACATCAATAGCGCCTTTGTTCATTCTGGCTCGCAAAAGATTTTGAAAGATCTGTTTACGTTCCCCCTCGGGATACTCGTTCATCAGTTCGTAACCCTGCTTTAAAGGCGAAGCCTCCGGTAGCAGGTTAAAGTAACGGTCGATGTCCATTCCCTGGTTAAATGGCATTTGTTTAAGTTCTTCAAACTGCTTATTTACCAGCTCGTTTAATAAATTAAGATAGGCCGTAATCCGTTTTGAACGGCTGTCGGGCCCATTTTTTAAAATAGGCGTAAATGGCAAACCATTTTGAGTTGAGTGATACTGCCGCATACGCTCAACGAGTTCATCATCAACAATTGAAACAACGGACGAGATACCGTACCGGGCCACTTTTAGCGGTGTATCAACAGAGTATCCCAAACCTAAAACAGGTATATGAAAGCTGTGCATATAATTAATTTAATATTATGTATTTAGAATAAACCAGGAGGCTCATCAATGTACCTCCGGTGTTACTTACAAATAACAGTTCCGCTGGCCGATGGCGGACTCAGATAAGGAATATCAAGCGCGAGCCCACGTAATAAAAACCAAGCGCCAAGGCATAGCATAAAATAGGGAACCACCCTGTTCATCTTTCTTCGGATGCCCTGGTTAACAAATCCACTGCCAACAGTGACCGCCAGCATTAAAGGCAGGGTACCCAAACCAAACCAAACCATATATTGCACGGAAGCACCCACTGATGAAGTGTTTACCGCACCGATAAGCGCCAGGTAAACAAAACCGCAGGGTAAAAAGCCATTCAGCAAGCCTATGGCTAAATGGCCGGCCCGATGCTGTAATGCATAAGTAAGCAACCCGTTAAAAGGCTTCAGCAGCCAGTTGCTGCTGCTTTTGTTACGAATTTTCACCTTCCACAATCTTGAACCGGCCGCCAGCAGGATCAGTATTCCGCTAATGATGCTTACCCCCTGCTGCAAACCTGAAAGCCATAATTGCTTACCGATGAGCCCGGTTATTAAGCCGAGGGTTGCGTAACTTATAGTACGCCCAAGGTTATATACCAACTTGTCCCACAACAGCAGCCAAAAGCTACTGTGGTTAACTGGGATAGCGAAGGCGAGCGGGCCGCACATTCCTATACAGTGAACACTGCCAAACAAGCCTATAAAAAAAGCGATTTGACTGGTGCTCATGGTATAAATATTTCTTTGGTATACAGGTATTTTTTGCCATTGTTTTCCCAATTAAAAACAAGCTGCCACCTACCTGACTTTACATCAGTTAGAGGAATATTAACATTACCCGTCAGGCTGCTCTCCAGATTAACATGCCTGTCCATTTTGCCGTTGTCCGGGCGCTTCAAATCTGCTGTTCCCTTTACAGGACCCGCAAACTTTACTAAAAGGATATTGTTGCTGATGCTGATTGATGGCTGTGCTTTATCGTTAAGTACTTGCTTCTCTTTATCATAATCGGCATTAAAAGCAAGCCCTTTTTCGTAATAATGCGGATCGACATCGTCGGGCTGCCTGAACATGGCAACGCCCATGGCTACAATGTAACTCATAAAAGCCAGCATGCCTATTACTATCCCTTTTCCCCAGTTCATATGCTTAATCATTTGTTGGTGCTATAAAATTGGTTTTAACAGATTGAACCACCTTACCGCCAAGCAACAGGTTCAGTTTAATGGTAGTTTTGGCGGTATGTACCTTTGATGCAGGCAGCATGACAAAAAACACCGTTTTAGCCGATCCTCCCTTTGCAACCGGTCCGGGTGCCTGGATATAACTGATCTTAACAGCCGGATCATCTGCTCCTATCCTGATCACTTTATCCTGATTGGTTTTATTAATGATTTCGGCATTATAAATATTACTGATATAGCCGCCCGGCTGCTGCTGGTAAAGCATCCCCGCACTGCGCATAACGGTGATATCCATATCGCTCCGGCTGAAAATAAAATAACCAAGTACAGCTACCAGCACGGTTATTACCGCGGTATATCCCATCATGCGCCCGGTAAACGAGGGCTTTTCTTTCAGCCTGATCATATTTTCGGAGAAGTAGCCAATCAGGTTGCGGGGTTTTCCTATCTTGTCCATTACCTGGTCACAGGCGTCTATGCAGGCGGTACAGTTGATACATTCAATTTGAGTTCCTTTACGAATATCAATACCCGTAGGACAAACAGCAACGCACAGGCTGCAATCAACACAATCGCCTTTCAGGTTAAAGGGGTCCGCGTTACGGCTTAACTTGCCCCGTGGTTCGCCACGCACATCGTCATAAGCTACTACTAAAGTGTGCTCATCAATCAATACACTTTGTAAACGCCCGTAAGGGCATATCAATGTGCAAACCAGCTCACGTACCTGGCTGTAAATCAAATAAAATACAATGGTGAATATCCAAATACTGATAAAACCAACCCAGTGAGCTGTAACAGGCTCAACAATAATTTTAACAAGGCTTTCGCTGCCGATGATATAAGCCAGGAAAGTATTGGCGATCAGAAAGGATACCAATACAAACAAAGCATGCTTGGCTGTTTTTTTGATGATTTTTTCCCGTGTCCACGGGCCCGCGTCAAGCTTTTTACGCTTATTGGCATCCCCTTCTATCCAAATCTCTATCTTTCTGAAAACCATTTCCATAAATATGGTTTGCGGGCAGATCCAACCGCAGAAAATACGGCCGAAAGCAATAGTAAATATTACCACGCAAACCAAAAAAACAAGCGAAGCCAGCATGAACAGAAAAATATCCTGCGGCCAAAACACCTGCCCCAGCAGTACAAATTGCCGGTCTATCACATTGAGCAGCAACAACGGCTGGCCATTGATTCGTAGAAACGGCCCGGCAAAAAAGAAAATGAGATAAAAATAGCTTAGCCAGCTTCTCCATTTATAAAACCTGCCTTTACGTACCAGCGGATACATCCACTGCCTTTTCCCGTTTTCTTTTGCCGCCAGTAAACCGTCCATAATCGTTATATTTTTGCTATCGTTTTGCCTTTTGCCGCAACGTCATCTGCATCTTTTTCGCCCTGCGGTTCTTTAGGATTAGCCGGATTGCTGCCATGCAATGATTTTATATAGTTTGCCACATCCGAGATTTGCTTGGGCGATAACTGTTTCTCCCAATTGGGCATCCCTTTGGCCTGTACGCCGTATTTTATGGTTTTAAATACATCATTGATCTTACCGCCGTGCAGCCAGTAATCATCGGTAAGGTTGGGGCCAACTACCCCTTGCGCGTGATCGCCATGACAAGGAACGCAGCTTTGTTTAAAAACCGCCTGCCCTGAAGCCAGTACAGCCTGATCGGTAACGAGTTTAACTGTGGTTTCGTCAACCCGGTTAGCGGCCTTGCTCAGGTATTCTTTTTTGGCAATGTCTGCCTGGGCCATCTCCGTTTTATATTCATCATATTGCAACTGCCCAACACCAAATACATGATAAATGAGTATGTAACCAATTGCAAAAATAATGGTGATATAAAACAGGTAGCTGAACCAGCCTGGAATAGGATTATTAAGCTCCTGAATACCGTCATAATCATGTGCTATGATCAGCTCCTTTTCTTCAGACATCGGTCTTAGCGACAGTAATTTGTTCCAAACCTCCGTTTTAGACTTTTTAACTTTTTTGGCGGGTTTCATCTCCGCTATGATCTGCTCTTCTGTATACCCCTGCGCCCGGAGCGTTATTTTTGTCAATACCCTAAGCGCCCTGAGCAACACCAGCATGGCTACAATAAACAATGCCAGCATGGCTATAATTGCTCCATACCCTATCTCGTTCATCAAATCGCCCGGTATCAGGCTGTCATCGGCGGCCATTGCCGGATGTAACGGTATCATCAATACAAGTAAAATTAACAGGCGGCGGTATTTCATAAGTTGTAAGAATTAAGGGATTCACCATGACTATCCTTCAAAGGCAGATTACGCATATGATCTACATGCTGTTTCCTGAGCCTGAAAAGCAGGATAGCTACTACAATAAAAAATACGAGGAAGATCCCCAGAGAAAATAACAGGTAACCCTGGGCACCCGAAATGTGTTCTGTAAATTGCTTAAACATTGCTTTTGTTATTTAGCGGCGGTTTTGCTTGCTTTGATATCGGTACCCAAACGTTGCAGGTAAGCTATCAAGGCTACTATTTCTTTATTGTTTTTAACCTTTATATGATCGTTATACAGGTTATCGGCAATTTCTTTTTCCTGTTTACTAAGATCGTTGTTGGCTATTTTTTCATATCCTTCGGGATATGGGACGCCCAGTGTGCGCATGGCCTTTATTTTGGCGGCTGTGGTAGCCGTATCAAGATTTTGGGTTAACAGCCAATCATAATTTGGCATAATACTCCCCGGCGACATGAGGCGCGGGTCCATCAGGTGGTTATAGTGCCAGGCATTACCATATTTGCCGCCCTCGCGTGCCAGGTCGGGCCCGGTACGTTTTGATCCCCATAAAAACGGGTGATCATAAACAAATTCACCAGCCTTGCTGTATTCGCCATAGCGCTCGGTTTCTGAGCGGAAAGGCCTTACCGTTTGTGAGTGGCAGTTTGAGCAGCCCTCTCTGATATAAAGGTCACGTCCCTGCAACTCAAGTGGAGTATAAGGTTTTACCGCTGCTATAGTTGGGATATTTGATGATATAGTCAGCGTTGGCATCAACTCAATAAAAGTACCTACCAGTATAACCAGCAATGCGGCTATCATCATTTGTATTGGGCGGCGTTCCAATACCCGGTGCCATGTTTCTTCATGCCCGGTTTTGCTTAAAGTCGGCAGCGGCATAGCCTGGGCAGGCTCATTTGCAACGAGTTTGCCCTGCAGCGCGGTGCGGCAAAGGTTATAAGCCATTACAATAACACCCAGCAGGTATAATCCACCGCCTACAGAACGCATAACGTGCATAGGCAATATGCGCATGGTGGTTTCCAAAAATGCCGGATATTTCAGAATTCCTTCGGGTGTAAACTCTTTAAGCATTAAACCCTGGGTAAAACCGGCCCAATACATTGGTACGGCGTAAAACAGGATCCCGAGCGTGCCTATCCAAAAATGGAACGAGGCCATCTTTTTTGAATATAACTGCGTTTTATAAATACGCGGAATAAGCCAGTAAAGGATGGCAAAGGTTAAAAAGCCGTTCCAGCCCAAAGCGCCAACGTGTACGTGAGCAATTATCCAATCGGTAAAGTGGCCTATGGCGTTCACCTGTTTCAATGAAAGCATAGGGCCTTCAAAAGTGGCCATACCATAAGCAGTTAAGCCAACTACCATAAACTTCAGGATCACGTCGTCACGAACTTTATCCCAGGCACCTCGCAGGGTGAGCAAGCCATTGATCATGCCGCCCCAGCTTGGTGCTAACAGCATAATAGAAAAGGCAACACCTAATGACTGCGCCCAACCGGGCAGCGTGGTATACAATAAATGGTGCGGGCCGGCCCAGATATAGATAAAAATGAGCGCCCAAAAGTGCAGAATACTTAACTTATATGAATAGATAGGTCTGTTGGCCATTTTGGGCAAAAAGTAATACATCATGCCCAGGTATGGTGTGGTCAGGAAAAATGCCACCGCATTGTGGCCATACCACCATTGTACCAGTGCATCCTGTACGCCTGCATATACCATGTAGCTTTTAAAGGCTGATACCGGCAGTTCAAATGAATTTACAATATGCAAGACGGCTATGGTGACAAACGTGGCTATGTAAAACCATATGGCCACATATAAATGTCGCTCGCGGCGTTTAAATATGGTTCCAAACATATTAATGCCGAACACAACCCAGATAAGGGTAATGGCAATATCTATCGGCCATTCAAGTTCGGCATATTCATGCGAGGTGGTTAAACCTAAGGGCAACGTAATAACAGCCGAAACAATAATAAGCTGCCAGCCCCAAAAGTGAATTTGACTAAGGGCATCGCTAAACATCCGCGCTTTTAACAGCCGTTGTAATGAATAGTAAACACCCATAAAAATAGCGTTACCCACAAAAGCGAAGATCACCGCGTTGGTGTGTAAGGGCCTGATGCGGCCAAATGTAGTGTACTGATTGCCCATGTTCATCCCCGGGCTATACAATTGTATAGCTACGATGAGGCCTACGGTCATCCCAATTATACCCCAGATCACCGTGGCGATACCAAAATTACGGACGATCTTGTTGTCATAGTAAAAATTTTCGGGCTGCATATGATATTAAATAATTTGATGGTGTAAAAGTATTGAGGGGCTGCCGCCGACAGAATGATTACGGTTTGCCCGAATAATGATATTGGTCATTTTTTATCTTTATCAGTTGGTTCATCATCCAGCAGGATCCTCACCGATGGGGTATAGAGATCATCATGCTGGCCGTTACGTTGCGCCCAAAAAAAAGCGCCTAAAAACACGAGTGCAAGCAGTACGCTGCAGCCGATCAGGAAATAAATAATGTTCATGATAATTTTCTTTTTTTAGCGGCCAGGTGTGTTGCTATGCTGGTGAACGAAATGATGGTTGCAGTACTTAAAGGCATCAATATGGCCGCAATAAGCGGTGAAAGCCTGCCGCTTACTGCATAGCTTAATCCTATTAGGTTATAGCAAAGCGATATAAAAAACGAGATGTGGATAATGGTAATACTATCCTTTGAGAATTTAAGAAATGCAGGCAGCAACCTGAGCGAACGCCCATCCAAAATAGCATCGCTGCCGGGCGAAAAATTGTTAACGTTATCCGTAATAGCTATCCCCAAATCACTTTGTTTTAAAGCACCCGAATCATTCAAGCCATCACCTATCATCATTACCTTTTTACCGGCCAGCTGTAAAGCCTTTATAAAATCAAGCTTTTGCTGGGGCGATTGGTTAAACAGCATATATCCTTCCCCCTTAAAATAAGGCAGTAAATTTTTCCGCTCCCGGTCCTGGTCGCCCGATAACAGGTAAATTTTATAATCCGCAGCCAGCCGCGCAATATCTTCAAGCCCTTCACGATACTTATTAACAAAGCTGAAATAACCGGCGTATCGCCCGTTAATCATCAGGTGCACTTCGGTTGATTTTGCTATATCTACTCCTCCCGTTAAAAACGACTGGCTGCCGATTTGAACATTATGCCCATCAACCCAGGCAGTAATACCTTTTCCGGCTATTTCCCGGTAATTACTTACCCGAAGTTTTTCTGCCCCTTGGAGGTAATCGCAAATCTGAACGCTTAAGGGATGGGCCGAATTACTGCAAATGCTGTATATGAGTTGTTCCTCGTAACTGCTTAGCTGCGCATTGTTGCTTACACCGTTTTCGCCGCCAATAGTAATGGTGCCGGTTTTATCTAAAACGATGGTATTGATACGGGCCAGTTGTTCAACAACGGCGGTGTTTTTGAGGTAGAAAAAATTACGATCAAAGATACTGAGTGCCGCCGACATAGTGAACGGAGTACTTAAGGCCAGTGCACAGGGGCAGGCTACAATCAACACAGCTGTAAATGCCGAAAAGGCACGGTAAACATCGACCGGCAGCCAGAAAACTAATGAACCCAATGCAATCACCAGTAAAACAATGCTGAAATACTTACTTACCTTTTGGTTAAAGGTTTGCATCCGGTTGTCCTGGCTGCGGCTGAAAGCTTCATTGTTCCACAATTGGGTAAGGTAGCTTTGTGATACAGGTTTAATCACCTCCAGCTCAATGGCTTCGCCCATTTGCCGGCCGCCGGCATAAACCACTTCACCCCAAACCTTTGTCACGGGCACCGATTCGCCGGTAACAAAACTAAAATCAATCCGTGCATCGCCATTCAGCAATATGGCATCGGCGGGTATGATCTCATTACTGCGAATGCGGATCCGCTGACCTACTTTCAAGGCTGATAAGGGCAGCGGCTTCTCAATACCGTTATCAACAGCCTGTACGGCAACAGGGAAAAATGAACGATAGTCACGCTCAAAAGAGATATGGTAATAGGTTTTTCGCTGAACAAATTTACCTACCAGTAAAAAAAATACCAGCCCACAAAGCGTGTCGGCAAATCCAGCCCCCGCATGAGTTAGTACCTCAATCAGCGTGCGCAGAAAAAGCACGGCTATGCCAAGCGCCAGCGGAAAATCGATATTCAATATTTTATTACGGAGGTTTGTATAGGCCGATTGGAAATATTCCCTTCCACAGTAAAACACAACCGGCAGCGAAAACAGCACATTCAACC
The DNA here is from genome assembly GCF_049949235.1 of Mucilaginibacter sp. R-33. Lineage (NCBI taxonomy): Bacteria > Pseudomonadati > Bacteroidota > Sphingobacteriia > Sphingobacteriales > Sphingobacteriaceae > Mucilaginibacter > Mucilaginibacter sp. R-33. Next base: position 488,706 of record NZ_CP188089.1, on the reverse strand, counting down.
AGCCAAAAAAATGCCTGAAAGTTTGCTCATATTCTGATAATCCCAAATACTCAGGAAAACTTAGCAGCATCACATTACCAAAACAAAAGCCGGCTACCGCTATCTTTTTTACAAGATTATCGCCAGTGCCGGTTTGTTGTTTTTTAATAACGTCCTGGAGGTTAATAAGTGGCTCATAGCCGATATCAACCAATAGTTCCACAACCTGTCTTAAGCTTATCTCCCTGTTATTAAAGCGCAGACTTACCTGTTTCTTTAAAAAATCAATCCGGCTGTAATAAATGGCAGGGTTAAACCTATTTAACTGCTCAAGCAGCCAAATACAGGAGCTGCAATGGATGTAAGGGATATAAAGCGTTAATATTGTAATATTTTCGTCTGTAAAATCAACCAGGTCGGCCATGATCGAAGGATCATCAAGGTATTCAAACCGCTTTTCCACGTGGGTGCGGGTTGCGCCGGGGTGTTCATTATAACTGTAGTAATTACATAACCCACTATTGGATAGTACTTTATAAACACCTTTACAGCCAGCACAGCAAAAATCTTTGCCATCCAATACATAATGATCTTTATCACAATCGTTACCGCAGTGGTAACAGGTAGTTTGGGTAAGTATATTTACAGCCATTGATGATCTATTTATAAGATCAAAAATGGCTGTAATCCGGCACCTGAAAAATGATGGCTGTTGGATGGAAAAGTGATGAGTATCATTTTTCACAGCTAAAAAACAAAGAGTAACACGCGTTGCTATGTGATCTTATGCGCTCCCTCCCAATCTCCTGTTTTAGAAATGCAACGGCGGAAGCCCTTCAGGCAACACCAGCAGAGGTATTTCAGTATGATGCGAAAGTTTTTCAGTATAACTGATACCAAACAGGCGCTCAAGGGGATTAACTTTACGGTGTACCATCACCAGCATATCGATCACTCCGTGTTCACTGAGCCAATCGAGCCCGCGCATTATACCAGTACCTTTAATGTGCCTGTAATAAATTTTAGGATAGTTGGCTTTACAGGTCACTTCATTTAAAAAAGCTTCTACCTCCTGTTTTTCATCACCTGTTTCATATTTTTCGTCGGTTACGTGGGCTATCAATAGCTCTGCATTAAAATAGCGTGCCAGGCTTGCTACCGAATGGATCATTTCTATATCGCTGTTGTTCAAATCGGTAGCAAAAGCTATTTTGGTTACAGGGTGATATTTTGCTTGCGATGGGATAAGTAAAACCGGAAAGGCAGCATCACTGATCATATCCTGTGTGTTGCTGCCTAAAAAAAATCTGCTCATAGCGCCCGCTCCCGACATACCCATAACAACCATTACGCTCTTGTCTTCATCTATTTTGCCTGTTACCACATCTATTACCTCGCCTACGTCGCAGTACTTAGTAATAAGACTACGGCCTGCCCCCGCTTTGGCGTAAGGGTTTTCCTTTTGCAAGGTTACTGAAAGTTGTTCCAATTCCTTATCCGCATCTGCTTTGAGCGAAGTATAATCTTCTAAAGGCCAGGCTACCTGCGCTGCCATGGGCGTTTCTGAAGGTATTTTAATGGCATGACATAATATCAAGCCCGCTTTGATATTTTGCGCAAGGTTTATAGCATAGCTCGCCGCGTTTTTTGCAGGCTCCGAAAAATCGGTGGGTACTAAAATAGTTTTCATGGCTTAAAGGATTGATTAATGGATATGATTAACGTTTTTTATGATTTGGCTCGATATTGCATAGCTGGCTATCAACTTGGTTATCAATATTATATATGTCGCAATATTTAACCAGCCGCCCGTCAATAATAGCCGCTGTATAACCATCATTTTTTTGCAGGTGTATTCTAAAAACAACAGGTATTTTATCGCTTTCAAGTGTTTTCATAACATCGTTCTTGACGACGTAAAGTTGCAGCGCAGCGGGTGTTAAAATAGTGACGATTGTCATTTATCAATCTGATTGTCAACATCTATAAAACAACATCTAACCCCAAAAACCAATAATAAAAAACTATTTGCCGCGTAAAAAACTTGTACCGCATTGTGAACTTAAGGATACGGGTAAATACTTCGAAAATCATTGCTGCCGGTATAGTAAATATAACCCGGAGATATTTTAACCAATGCGCGAGTGATTTCAATCAACGAATAAAGAAATACAGATCATTTTATCAGAGTACTCTCCGCGTTTCTTTTGCCCGCAAACTAAAAACCGCAAAAAGCGTATTATATGATCATTTACAAAAGCTTCACTTTCGATTCTGCACATTTTTTACCCAACGTTCCGCCGCACCACAAATGCAGGAACATACATGGTCATACCTACCATTTAACAGTTTATTTTGAAGGCGAGGTAACAACACCCGAAGGATGGGTACTTGACTTCGCCCTGATCAAAAACGCGGTTAAACCAATAGTTGATCAGTTGGACCATACCATTCTGAACGAGGTCCATGGTTTGGAAAACCCCACGGCCGAAAACCTGGCCGTATGGATCTGGAACAGCATAACAGGAAAATTGGATGGCCTTACCAAAATTGAATTGAAAGAAACGCCGACATCGGGAGTTATTTACGAGGGAAAATAGCGCGGCTATCTTTCCCATCTTGTATTTTCATGCAGTCTCCCCCCAGATTGAATGTGCCATATCATAACAGGAGGTGATTTTGATCACTATTTAAGCGGCTAAATTCCGCAAGCTTTGTATTAATAAAAAAATCATTAGTCATAAGCCATTGAAAATATGATACCTAAAAAAATGAAAGCCGCCGTAGTGCACGAATTTGGCCAGCCTTTGCAAATAGAAGAAATGCCGGTACGCGAACCGGGCCGGCACGAGATACTGGTTAAAGTAATAGCCAGTGGTGTTTGCCATACCGACCTGCACGCGGCAGACGGCGACTGGCCGGTTAAACCCAAAATGCCGCTGATTCCCGGTCATGAGGCTATTGGTTATGTAGTAGCGCTTGGTCCTGATGTTAAAGGCCTGAAGGAAGGTGATATTGTAGGTGTACCCTGGCTGTACAGCGCCTGCGGATGCTGCGAGTTTTGTATTACCGGTTGGGAAACCTTATGTAACGACCAGCGAAATGGCGGCTATAGCGTTGACGGCGGTTATGCAGAATATGTAGTGGCCGATTCCCGTTATGTTGGGCATTTCCCGGCAGGCTCGGATTGTACCGCGATGGCACCGATCATTTGCGCGGGTGTTACCGTTTACAAAGGCCTTAAAGAAACGGAAACCAAACCCGGCGAATGGGTAGCTATTTCCGGCATAGGTGGCCTTGGGCACTTAGCTGTACAATATGCCAAAGCCATGGGCATGCATGTTGCGGCTATTGATGTAGACGATACAAAACTGGAATTAGCTAAAAACCTTGGCGCCGAGCTGATCGTTAATGCCAAAACTACCGACCCCGGCGCGTTTTTACAAAAAGAAACAGGGGGTATGCATGGCGTGTTGGTTACCGCTGTATCACCCATCGCATTTAAACAAGGTATATCCGCGTTAAGAAGAAAAGGGACTATCGCGCTGAATGGATTACCGCCCGGTAGTTTCGACCTCCCCATATTTGAAACCGTGCTGAACCGCTATACCATCAGGGGATCAATTGTAGGTACCCGTAAAGACCTGCAGGAAGCTATCGGGTTCGCCGTGGAAGGAAAAGTTAAAGCCACCATACATACCGCGAAGTTAGAAGACATCAATACAATTTTGGCCGACCTGAAAAATGGTAAGGTAGACGGCCGGATTGTACTTGAAATAGCTAAACCCTAATCTGCAAATAACAAAAACTTTACCGCAGGCCGGATCAAACTGCTCATTGACGCAATATACCGTACCTAAGCGCCTCCTCAAACTAAATTACTTTAAAAAGATCCGCTCCCTGGGCGGATCTTTTTTATTGCGGGCAGCGTCGGTATTATGCTCGATTCCGGGTTGTCTCCGGTAATAAACCGGGTAAACGTGAAATGATAAGTATCATGAGAACAACTGTTTCCTGTCAGGCAAAATTTATCACCTGCGGGATACATTTGACCCATAATTTAATACAAATCATTATGAAAAAGATTTTCTTTACTACCGTAATCTTATTTTTATTAAACGGGATAACCGCTTTCGCTCAGCAAAAAAATGAATGGGACATCCGCATCAGGGCAATTGGGGTTATCCCCCAGGAAAGCGCGACGATAGGCGTTATCGGCGGAAACGTGAACATTTCCAATACCGTTGTTCCCGAGCTCGATTTTACCTACTTTTTTGCCAAAAACTTTTCTGCAGAATTAATCCTGGCGACAACAAAACACCAGGTAAAAACAAAAGGCTCCAACCTGAGTGCTATTGGTGCCGGCTCTTCGGCCGATGTTGATCTCGGTAAAGTATGGTTGCTTCCGCCTACGCTTACTTTGCAATATCATTTGCCCACAGGTACCCTTTTTAAACCCTATATCGGCGCGGGGCTTAACTACACTATTTTTTACAATGCCGATAAAGGTCCAACCGTAGGCGGCATTGATTACAACAACAGTTTTGCTTTTGCAACTCAGTTGGGTGCTGATCTCGATATCAGTAAAAAAGTATTCTTGAATATTGATCTGAAGAAAATATTTCTCTCTACCGATGTAAAGGTTGATGCATCCAATTTAACGCCTGCGGGCAAACCCGAACTTGCGCCGGTTTTGAAAAACATACCGGCTGATGTAAAAATCAGGCCCTGGATCATCGGCGTAGGTATGGGTTACCGTTTTTAATTTCTTATCGCAAAAATGCCGCGTGAAAACCTGGTGTACTAAGACTACACCCCGTCAGTAAAAGAATACGACTTCACGAAGTTAAGGGCAGAACAAACGTTTCAATATTATATCGCCCAGTCATCGCTGTCGGTTTTGTTTATACGGAAAAGAATGCCCGATATCCAAAGTAACACACCGGTGAGCAATAATTTCTGATTCATTTCGGGCAAGCGGTGACCTGGGCTGGTTAACCATAAAAACAATTCTGTCAATAACACCAGTATCGTGAGCATACCGATGAGCATTTCACTCCATTGTTGCCTGTCCATATCCGTTAAATTCTGTGAGGTTTTTCTGCCGGAAGATACCCCGGACAATCAATTTGATATTACAGGTTAGCTCCTCAAGTGTACAGGATATCGACTTGATTTTTACCGGGATTTCATCCGTCGTTTCCATCAGGTCGATATGCAGTAAATCGGAGCCCGAAGGTTCTCTACCCTTAAAGCTGTCAAAAAGCAGGTCGGCGAAATTTCGGTCATTACCCAGAAAATACTGTCCATAACTATCAAATCCTGCCGGTGTTCTAACGCTCAGCAAAATATAAAACCCGAGTTCCATAGCTATAAATTAAAGGCTCCTGCTTTAACAGGAGCCTCATTTAAAAAACTAATCCACTTATTTAATTTCAATTTGCCTGCGTATAGCCTTAGCTTCTTCGTGTTTAGCAATATCGATCTTCAGGACGCCGTCTGTATAAGACGCCTCAATATTTTCGGCGTTGGCGCTGTCGGGCAACGTAAACGAACGTACAAATGAACTGTAACTATACTCACGTTTACTGTAATTTTTTTGAACGTCGCTGCTTTCGTTTTGTCGTTCTACCGAAATGTGCAGCACATTGCGATCAAGGTTAATTTTGAAATCTTCTTTTTTCAGGCCGGGCGCAGCCAGTTCAACATGATAATGATCCTCGGTTTCGCTGATGTTAGCTGCGGGAACGCGCGCTACCAGGCGGTCATTGAAAAAAGAATCGTTTAAGATTGATTCAAAAACATCATTAAATGACGGTAATAACGAACTGTTATTCTTTTTGTCGGCATTAAATTTAACCAATGTCATAGGTCTTCCTCCTTAAATAAATTAATGATTAAAACTTATATTAATTAAACCAGTTCATTCAATTCAAAGCCAATGCCAGTAGAATAAACACTTGAGATCACTGAAAAAATTTCACAAAAAATGCTTTTTTTTCAGTTCGACCTGACAAATATTCAATATACCATTTGCTTTTTAACATTTGCATTAAAACAAAGCAACAATGGTTGATATTTTTACGACCGTGTGCCGCTTTGTTCAAGATAAAAAAGCATTAGTAGAATCGCGGCAAACTAAAATATCCACCGTTCTTTGGCCCCAAAACAATAACTATTTTATTTTGGTTTGAATCATAAAGTACAAAATCATGGTGCCTATCAGGTTAATAACAGATGATGTGAACAGAAGGATCAGTTACTTTTATTCCAAACCATTTTATGCCAGTTTTGGATTGATGTTTAACCTTTGCTTCGGAGCACCCTTAATAGTCTTTTTTGGCAGCATGGGCGGCTGGAAAATATATGTACCATTGCTGCTTGCGTGGGCTGGTATTTTTTACCTGATCCTTTCTGTTAAATCAAAAAAGATCAAAAAAGCCAAAGAGGTTTATGAATTCGGTTATGAAACTACTATCTATTTTCAGGGGATAGATTATAATTACAGCGTACAGGTAAACGGAGCGCCGCAACCGATGATCCTCCTCCGCATAAACAGCGAAACTATCAAGGTTAAAACATTTAACCAGCGCGTGATCAGGGCATTTGACGTTCCCGTTCAAAAGGCTTATATGATGGATAAATACCCGGATATCATACTACCCGAAAATCTTTTTTCGATGAATATGGCTAACCCGTCGACTAAATTAAGATCGATTGACATGTAGGAAATTGCAATAAAATAACTCCTCCTCAAACTGGCGCTGGCGGAGGGCGAAGACTTTCCTTTTGCTGTTTCATTTCCATTGATTGTTATAGTCACTTTGGTTATGCAGCACGAGCTCATTTCATAGGCTCAGGCTATGTTTCAGACCTTTTTTTATCAATATAAATTTGCCAGCCGTCCTTAATAATTGCACCCGAGTCGATCAGTATTTCCATGATTTCCAGGTGGCCGGGTCTCCGGCTGTTGTACAGACCCCAAAGCGTGGAGCCCAATACAGTGCCTCCGTATCCATTCAATGCTTCCATGTCTGCGCCTTCGTTCAGCAGCATCTTTACCAGTTCTACCTGCCCCCCGTAGGCTGCCGAATGGAGTGGCGTGGTATTGTCCCAAACGGTGCGTACGCCGCAGCCATGCTTCAGTAAAAATTCAACTACCGGGCGATGACCGCAAACACAAGCCCAGATCAGGCAGCCATCGCGCTTCGCAGCCATGCTTTTACTAATAAGTTCTCCCTGATCATTAAAATAAGATTTAACCTTTTCCAGGTCGCCAATACCACCGGCACCTTCCAATTCAACTTCCGCGCCTTTGGAAGCAAGATAACGGACAGGTTCATAACGGCCATTATGCAGACAGGCCAGGATCAGGTTGCCATCGGTATAATCCGCAGCTACCGCATGATTGGGGTCGGCACCATGCCTGATCAGGATATCCATCAGGTCCTCCTGTACCCCGGCTATAACCGGGTGCGCACTTGTGGCAACAAGCCCGAGGGTAGATGTTCCCCGGTACATATCGCCCCAGGCCTCAGCTTCTGCGCCTGCATCTAAAAGTATAGCCGCAATTTCCACGGCATTTTGTGGCGTTTTCTGGCGCCATACTTCAAAGCCATTTGCACCAACATAATTTAACAATGTGCTGTGATGATTGCGCCGCGAACGCTCATTTATCAGGCCAGGCCTTTGTGCCAGCAGGCTTTTGAGTGTACCTGCATCTCCGGCAGCTATAGCATCTGCCGCTTGCTCAAATTGCTGCAAGGACGGATTTGCTGATAACCCGGTTTTAAATTTTTCATAATGTGCCCAGCTATCAAAATAGTTTGCATGAGATATAATTAACCGGGCATTCTCCTCGGGGCTATTTTCCGGTTGATAACCCGTATCCCCAAACCACTGCGACAACTGTGACCTATCGCCATAATTCAGTATAAAATCAGCCAGGGTAGTAACATTGCCATCGCGGGCTGCCTGGTCTGCTATACTCTTTTGGGTTATAGATATGTCAGTCATGATTTTATTCGTTAAAACTTCATTTTTTTAGAAGTATAAAACTGGCAATCTTAAAGCCTGATTTAAGTGATTTATATATTGGCAATTGTTTATCAAATATACATTAGTCAAATCTTGTTAGCTATTCTTTTTCGGCCGGTAAGCGGTCATTTCCTCCTCCTTAACCTGACTTTTGCATCCGTTAATGTCTGTCTGAAGGATTAGTTAGTCCGCTTCACCATAAAGGAGCTTTATAACGGATAGCTACTGCTGTAGTTTTACCAAAAATTAGATACTCAAACAATGAAAACTGTAAAAAACCTTCTTGTAAGTACCATTATTGCAGGAACCTTTCTGGTGCAGGGCACAACCGGCTATGCGCAAACGGGAACTCCTGCCGAAGTACAATCCAATGAAGTCATTCGCCCTTTCAAGGTTTATATTCCTCAAAAAAAACTCACTGATCTTAAACGCCGCATAGCAGCAACGCGCTGGCCAGATCATGAAACCGTTGCCGACCGTTCACAAGGTGCTCAGCTTGAAAAGCTACAGGAACTTGTTAATTATTGGGGCAAGGGCTACGATTGGCGCAAAGCTGAAGAAAAACTAAATGCTTTGCCACAATTTACAACTACAATTGATGGCGTTAACATCCACTTTATTCATGTACGCTCACCATACAAAAATGCATTGCCGCTCATTATTTCACATGGCTGGCCTGGTTCTGTGTTTGAATTACTTAAGATCATTGGCCCGCTTACTAATCCGACCGCATTTGGGGGCCGGGCAGAAGATGCTTTTGATGTAGTGATTCCATCCCTACCGGGTTATGGCTTCTCTGGCAAACCAACCGAAGCTGGCTGGGGCCCAGAGCGCATTGCCCGCGCATGGGATGTGCTTATGAAACGACTTGGATACACCCATTACGCGGCACAAGGCGGCGATTGGGGCGCAGTTATCACCGAAGCAATGGGCAGGCAGGCGCCGGCAGGTTTGGCAGGCATTCACCTCAATTTACCGGCCACAATACCTGTTGAAGTAGATGCGGCGCTTACCACCGGCAGCCCCGCTCCTGCCGGACTTTCAGGTAAAGAACTTGATGTATTTAATGCCTTAAGCAAATACAGAAAAACAGGCGCCGCTGCATACAACGTAATAATGACTGCCAGGCCACAGGCCATTGGCTATGGCTTAACAGATTCACCTGCCGGCCTTGCAGCCTGGTTACTAATTCATCCCGGTTTTTCACAATGGACTTATGATGATGACCCAGACAAATACCCAACAAAAGATGAAGTACTCGACGACTTTACTTTGTACTGGCTTACAAACAGCAGTACTTCTGCAGCGCGCCTTTATTGGGAAAATGCCGGACGCGGCCCCATAAGCGCCACTGCGCAAAAAACCACCGAGATCAAATTGCCGGTAGCTATTACCGTATTTCCGGAAGATGTTTATCGCGCTCCCGAAACCTGGGCCCTGCGTGCATATCCTAACCTTACTTATTTTCATGAGGTTGACAAGGGTGGTCACTTCGCAGCGTGGGAACAACCACAATTATTTACTGAAGAGTTGCGTGCAGCATTCAAACAACTGCGTTAATTTACTTTAGGGTAATGGAGTAATCACATTGCCTGCTTTTAAATAAATTACAAACAATTAAAATCAAAAAAAACATGAAAACTAATAAAAACAAATTGGCTACTGCCATTATTATCACAGCTCTTGCAGTACTTACACTTCCATCATCTGTCCTGGCTCAGCAAACGGTAACTGGCCGCACGGAGTTACAGCGACATGACCTTAGTGTTCCTGGCCGCGAAATGGTGCAGATCCGTGTAGATATTGAAAAAGGGAAGGCTTATCCTGAGCATAAACACCCCGGCGAAGAAATTATTTATGTACTTGAAGGGTTACTGGAATACCAGGTAGCAGGCCAACAACCGGTAACACTTAAAGCAGGCGATGTTTTGTTCATTCCTTACGGAACCGTGCATTCGGTAAAAAATGTGGGTACTACTAAGGCGAGTGAGCTTGCCACCTATATTGTTGAAAAAGATAAACCACTTGTTACATTGATCAAGTAAGGTCCATTATAGATTTTGGAAGTATCGATCCCCAATCTCATCAATAATCATTGCGATCAATACTTCCAAAATTGCTTCGGGCACAGCTTTATAAGCTTGATTTAAACCGGTAAGCTCCCGGCATCAAACGATAAATTGCTTTCTTTCCTTCAAACCTGATAAAGCTGATACCCTTTGCCCTCGCCACAGGCTTACCACCTTCTGTTATCCCTTTAACAGTACTTGCCGGAAGAAACAATGTAGCTGTGGTATTCGCCGGAACAGTTGCATCATAGGTCAATGTTTTACCGCTTACGGACCAGCTACTGTTTATGCGCCCATAAAGCGAATCATAAGATCCTTTAGCCCAGGTCATCTCCCCGGTCGGGTCAGGTTCAGGCTGCAAAATAAATTTCTTAAAACCAGGTTCATCACGCTGGATTCCGATGGAATAAGCAATCATCCATTGACCAACAGCACCAAATGAATAGTGGTTAAAAGAATTCATGCTGTTATTACCGCCAAAGCCGTTTTCTACAGTATACCCGTTCAGCCGTTCCCAGATAGTTGTAGCGCCCTGGTCAATAGCATACAGCCATGACGGGTAATGCTCGTTCTGCAACATTTTATAAGCAAGTTCCGAGTGCCCATGATCTGAAAGCGCCTTACTGATACCCCCTGTGCCTACAAAGCCGGTCATGAGGGAATAAGCCGGGCGGACGATCTCCTGATCATCTTTGTTCTCGCGTTCAACGGCAGCCTCAAGGTTCTTTGCCATATAACTGACATTTTCGTCGCTGAATACACCAAGAGCTAAACCTGTTGCATAGGCGGTTTGTGTATCCGAAACTTTAAACTCTTTCTTGCCCGGCTCGCCGAACATCCCACCACCAACAAAACCTACTGCCTTTTTATCAGCGTTAACAAATGTTTTGTTGAAGAAAGCTTTTCGCTCTTCATATTTTTTCCTGAATTTCTCAGCATCATCTTTCTTTCCTAAAATGCCAGCCACCTTTGCCATAATGCCCAAATCATAAACATGATAAGCCGTAACCGGGAAAGCAGTGCCAAGCTGCATATACTGTGGCCCAAGCCAATCGCCCAGCACACCATCCGTACTGAAGCCGGTTTTAGGATCAATAGTTGAGTCGATGTAATCCATATACCTGCACATGGCATCATAATGTTCGGCAAGTAATGATACATCATTATATTGCTGGTAAGTTTCCCAGGCTACAGTAATGCCTGCACTCCCCCAGATCACACCACCAAAGCCACCACCAACTGGTGCTATATCGGTAAATCGCCCTTGCTCAGTTTGCAAATCACGCATGGCCAGCATATGTCTGCGCAGGAACTGATCGGCATTGGATACATAGGTTGCAGTACGCGAAAAAATACTGATATCGCCCGACCAGCCCATCCGCTCATTCCTTTGCGGGCAATCGGTTGGTATAGTGAGGAAGTTATCGATGTTTGACCACGTTAGGTTGGACCATAGCTTGTTTACCTTTGGATTGGAGGTAGTATAATTGGCAGTGAGTTTTTTTACGGAACTTATAACCAGGCCTTGTACATCCTCTAACGGCAGAGGCTTGTCAATGCCGGTAATTTCGATATATTGATAACCATGCGATGTAAAATGCGGTTGGATCACCTGATCGCCATCCTTCATGATATAAAGATCCTGACTCAGCGCTGCGCGGTAATTTTCGGTCATGATCATTCCTACATTTTTACCAGACTCCTTCAGGTTGGGATACAGGATTTCGGCATAACGCAAGGTCAGTTTTTTTCCGGCGATACCATTTTTGATGCTGATCTTGGGCACACCTACAAAATTTTGTCCCATGTTATATACATAAACACCTTTTCTAACTTCCCTCACTCCTTTTGCAGTAAGGGTTTTATAAATTCCTGCCGATGTTCCGATCTGCCCGATCATCGAAATATGATCAAAATCCAGCGGGATCTTTTTCCCGAAATAGTCGACGTCATCCCCCGTATATGTTGTTCCTTTTAGAGATACTTCCTGCGCTTTTTGCCAGTTGTGATCATCATAAGCTACCGTGTTCCAGTCTTTAATTGCAACTTCCTTTGTGGCATCGTCAACCTCGCCCATATCCAGACTGCTGTAAACAACAGGGCCATCGTTAAAATATTTCCAGTTTTTGTTATTGGTTTTGATCACTTCCTCCGAACCATCAGTATAAGTAATAACCAGCTTGGCTAATAAGGATTGCCTGTCGCCAAAATGGTTCCAGACCGAGCCGTAGCTTAACAACCCACTCCACCAGCCTTCACCAAGCATAGCTCCGATAGCGTTTTTACCTTTGGCTATCATATTGGTAACATCATAGGTTTGATAAAGATGAGTTTTGTTGTATTGTGTAAGGCCGGGGTTGTAATAATCGTTACCTACCCGTTTACCATTAAGATAAATTTCATAGATGCCTCTTGCAGTGACATAAAGCCTTGCTTTCGAAATAGCTTTATTCGCACTAAACACCGACCGCAGCATGGGCATAGCGTTATGACTGGGATCGGCAAGGATAAATGCGCCTGCACTTCCGCCATCTACCTCATATTTCCCATCTTTTATAACTAAACCGGATGAAGGGGTAATAACAGCTTCTTTAAAAATCCCTTTGTAATTATTTTCTTCGGGCTTTTCGCTGAATAAATTGTTGCGCGGCGACCTGAAATTGGAAACCGTCAGCTCAGAAAATTCGGCTTTCTGACCTTTATCTACAGAAAAACCTATCTCCCCAAGCATTCCAAAAGAGATTACATCATGGCGGCCAAGCGGATTAAGTGTTATCACGGCGTCGCGGTTTGCAGGCACAGGCTGGGCTATAGCAGTTGCATCTTTCTCATCGGCTAAAAATGTTTTATTATCATCAACAGTGAATGTAAGTGTACCAAGCTCATTATTGATCAATATGGAGTGCTGTTTGTTCTTATTACCGTTGCCAATCAGGTCGGTTTTTATTGGAAAACTTTTAAATACTTTACCCAATGTATCTTTTTCCGAATACCCTGCTCTGTATACGTTGATGCGTGCATTGCTTCCCTGATCCAGACCTGAAATATCCACCTCCACTTTAAAATAAGATTGGTTCTTTTTATTGGCAAGCTGAAAAATGTTCCTGTTACTATCCATCAGCCGTGGGTCATTAGCGGCAAAAATCATGCTTGCCCTGGAGCTGCCCGGAGCGATAGCCACTTTATATTTCAGGTTATACAGCGGCAGGTAATGTGCATAAAGCACCAGGTCATTATCTCCTCCCCCTATCCATTGCGCGCCATCCCATGCCGACATTCCCGTGTCCATGAGCCCCGTTTCAAACCAGGAGCCCGAGGAAGAAACACCGCCTGCCTGATCCCAAACAGTTACCGTCCAGCTATAGCGGGTTGCGGCTTTAAGCGGCGAGCCTGCGTAAACCACAGCTAAGGCTGTTCCGCTTTTTATTCTGGTGCTATTCCATACCACTTTTCCCTGTGCATCTTTTACGATGATCTGATAAGCAACCTGGTTATAGCCTCTCGATCCTTCAGTGGCCAGCATTTGCCAGCTAAACCGGGGCAGTTTAACATCAATCCCAATAGGATGATCAGTATATTCCACCTGTAGGTTAACTATCCGGGTCCCTTTTACAGCACCGTAAAGGTTAATTTGTATAAATGAAAATAACATTAATAAAATCAGGATAGCCGGTTTAGCTATCGGGGCAGGATTTTTTGTCATAATTGGGTTTACAGTAAAAATAATTGGTAAAGCAATATGCTAATTAAAAAGTAGTCAACTGTCCTTTACTTACCCCGTTGATTGCAAATACTTTTTTATAGGACTAAAAGCAAAATGCGAAGCCTAAAGCTAATAAATATCGCAGCATCAACGCCTCACCGCCCAGGCCAAACCATCAGCCCCGCGAATATCAATATGCCCGGCAACCTCTAATTTATTGAGGTCGATCACTGCCACATAATTATCGCCGGTGCAACCTATGAATGCACGTGATCCGTCATCATCAACCAGGATGCCGGCCGCGCCATGCCCTGTATTTATACGTTTCAACTCCTGGCGCGATACTGCATCAAAAATAAACAGGTCGCCAGTGCGGAGGCTCGTAACCAGAATACGTTTACCATCCGGTGTGAACTTAAGCCGGTTGGCACCCGTTACCTTTGCATCAATTGTGGCAGTTACCTTTTTGGCCGTGATATCGATGATCGAAATATTGCCATCCTCAGCACCTGCAGTCCACAATTCGCGCCCGTTGGGTGATACATCAAAACCCTCGGAGCCTTTGGCTACCGGGATAACAGTTTGTACCCAGTCATGGCGTGCCGGAGGTGCAAAACCGCCCGGAGGTCCCATTGGCTTCAGCAAACTATCCTCCAAAATGCTTACCGTTGCTGAAGATACATTTGTGGTGAACACCTTTTTTCCATCATCGGTTACATAGATCATGTGAGTTCTGTCCTGGCCTGTTCCCATGGCCCAGTCAAATTTGCCGGTTGCAGGATCATAGCGGCCAACAGCTTTAGCGCCTTCGGCCGAGAACCAAACTTTTCCTCCTGCAAATGTGAGTCCATGCGGCCCCATCAATGGTTTGGTATCAATGGCGGGCAGCGCTTTTTGCGCCACAAGATCAATTACGCTCAGCTCGTGCAGGCTTCCTCCACCGTAGATGGAAACATAAGCCGTCTTTCCATCGGCTGAGGCAATAACTTCATGAGGATCGGATCCCACAGGAATACGCGCGATAACCTTTAAAGTCACCGGATTTATGATCGCCAAATTATGATCGCCTTTTGAAAGTGCAAGTAAAACCCGCGAGGGTGTGGCCTGCGCTGAACATTTGTTTGAAATAAAAACCATCGGAATCCATAATATGCTTACGACGAGTAATTTGACCATGTCAAATCTCATCGCTTTAAAATTGGGGGCGAATGCTGTTTTATTCATTCGGTTTACTAATTGAAGGGCGGTTTATAAGTCGTTTAAAAGTAACGAAGCCGATCATTAAGAGTGATCTCTCCTTAAAGCAAATATACTGATCCCAGCTTTGCTATCTCTGCCGGTGGCAAACAAATCGACGAAGACCAGATTGTTACCCATCGCGGTTTGTTTTAATAGATTAACTATAGTAAAACCCAAATTTTTGATAACATTATTATCAACCTGCATTGATTTTATGCATCACATAATTAACGATCACATCACAACGAGTAAGGTTAAATTCCAGAAGTTCTCCGGGCTGCCAATAACTATTTAACTCGGTGCGTAACATTTCTTTGGCCCGGTTCAATCTTATTTTAACATTAGACTCCCCTATTTCCAGCACTTCCATTGTTTCATTAGTGGTCATTCCCTGTATCTCCCTCATTACAAATACCAACCTGTATTTTTCGGGGAGCGTTAATACCGCCTTTTCTAAAATAGCTTTTAATTCTTTGTTCATAAGATTATCTAAAGGTGTTTCAGGTTGGTGATCAATGCGAATATGTTCGGTAAGTGTTTTTTCTAATTGAACTTTCCTCTTTTTGTGCAACAGGCTCTCGTTAATCAGGATCCGGATTAGCCAGGTGCTAAAACTCGATTGATGTTTGAAATTAGACAACTGGCGATAGGCGTTCAGGTAGGCCGTTTGCATAATGTCTTCAGCCTCCTTATCGTCGTTAATGATGGACATGCTGATCCTATACAATCTTTCGTTGAATTTGCGCATTAGTTTTTCGTACAAATGCTTTTCGCCATTAACTACTCGTTTTACAATCTCCTCGTCACTGAAAGTATCTGTCATATGATCGGCAGGTGGGTTCATAAAATCTGATTTATATAATAGAGCACTGTAAAGCTGAAGGGTTACAGATTACCTCTAATTAAACTTTGTAACCCTTTGTTCAAAGGCAATCTCTAATGGATATTAATTCAAAATAATCATGGAAGATCAAACTAAAAACACTCAAACTCTTTTAAAGTTTACTTATGGTTTAGTGCCTGTTGTAGCGGGAGCCGACAAATTCACCAACCTATTGACCGATTGGTCACATTATCTCAATCCAACAATTAAAACCATGCTGCCTTTCAGCGAACATGTATTTATGATGATTGTTGGTGTAATTGAAATTGTGGCCGGAATATTAGTTTTTTTAAATCCGCAAAAAGGAGCTTATCTTGTTAGTGCCTGGTTAGTATTAATTGCATTGAGTTTATTGGCAAGCGGAACCTATTTAGATGTGGCTGTGCGTGACATTGTAATGGCAATCGGTGCCTTCTCATTAGCAAAACTATCTACTACAGTCAAAAATTAACATCATAAGCACTTTACCGTGTTGTACAATTATTTATAACGGGCCATAAAGGACATTGCGATGCAAATCTGTCGGATAAGACTTATATCCGACAGACTTATTTATATATTCACATTATTCAGTAAGGAGAAACATATTTCACATATTGCCAATCCAGTACCTGCTTCATATATCTATATCTGTAGTCTTGTAAAATCAAGTTATGAATCAGCCACATATAGCCGGCATTGCTCCATTCTTCATTGTACGCAATGTCACAACGGCAATATCCTTTTATCGGGAGAAACTCGGTTTTGATACCGTTTTCCAGGAGCCGGATCACGATCCGTTTTTTGCTATTGTACAGCGGGATGGGGCAATGATCTTCCTGAAATCTGTAGGCGAGGCCCCGCATCCGAACCACAAGCAGGGCCCGGATGCCCGGTGGGACGCATATGTTAATGTACCTGACCCGGATACGCTGTCCGCAGAGTTTATATCGCGCGGTGTTAGTTTCACTGTACCGTTACAAAATACTCCTGATGGCTTGCGCGGCTTTGAATTGGCAGATGCTGATGGTTATATTTTATTTTTCGGTCATCCCCGTTGATAGAGATAGTTACTAAAGGGGTATACTTTTTGCAAAAGGTATAGCATGGATCAAAATTATTTACTAAACTCCGTAGGTGGGGTCGATGTTATCTTAATTCCCGGTTCAGGTAGTAGCGTCTGCGTTTTCGAACCGGAAACGCAAACCAGTCCGGGTTCGTCCCAACTGTTGCGGGCCACAATACTGGATAAAGAACTGGTTTTCCAGCCCACAGGCAATAATATTATTTCAGAGGATGAGCTATTAAAAGTTATCCGCTGGTACAGTTACCGCAAAACTTTCCTGAAATAACACGGGAGTTTTACAGATAAATCAACTTTTATACTTGCCCATAAGCCCAATTGGCGTATACAAACTTTCCCGAACCGGGGAAGAATTAACCCTGTCATGACGCTGCCTCGGCCAACCCTCACTATCTATCTTCATTGTATTGATATTGTTACAGATATGCTTTTACTAAAATGATCTCAACCCAATTGGAAGCAGTAAAAACGCAGCTATTTCTTCGGGTTAATTTAAGCATTTCAAATTTCTGCCTGATCTCCAATTATTCCTTAATCGGGTGGTTGAATAGATAATATATGAGGTATAAAAAAGCCCCTCCCTGAATAGGGAAAGGCTTAAGAGCGAAAGACGAGATTCGAACTCGCGACCCCGACCTTGGCAAGGTCGTGCTCTACCAACTGAGCTACTTTCGCGTTGGTGGCCGCAAATATATAACTTCCACCATGTGCTGGCAAAATATTTTTTGAAATTTCGCACATTAAATTTAATACACTTTTAATCAATTATTTACACGGATTAAAATTCAATATTTAATTAAACATTTTTGATTTCGATAAAAAAGCTCATTCAAAAAAGCAAACAAAGGGAGCAAGTGCTTTCAATTTAACACTGTTGATAACACAAATCCCCTACTCTCATGCCTAATTGTTAAATTTGAAAATGTTTTCTCATCTGGGGAGCGATAATAAAACAGCAAGCGTATGGTGTTGGAGCCTTTTCATGAACTCGTACTTAAATTTATTGAAAATACTAACCGGCCGATATTTTTAACAGGTAAGGCAGGTACCGGTAAAACCACTTTTCTCCGCTGGATTAGGGCAAACGTTACCAAAAATCTGGCAGTTGTAGCGCCTACCGCAGTGGCAGCTATTAATGCCGGCGGCGTAACCATTCATTCCTTTTTCCAGGTGCCTTTCGGGCCGCAGGTGCCTGTAACCGATCATAACAATCATAGCACCCTGCTCAGGCAGGTAAGCCTCGAAAAATCAAACATATTAAAATGCCTGGATCTGCTTATTATTGATGAGATCAGTATGGTACGCGCCGATACCCTTGATTATATTGATACCGTATTACGCCAGGTTAAAGGATCGGCGCGACCTTTTGGCGGTGTACAGTTATTGATGATCGGCGACTTGTTTCAGCTCCCCCCGGTTTATGAAAAAGACTGGCCGGTACTCAGAAACTTTTACAAAGGGCCTTATTTTTTTGATAGCCTTGCATTCCAAAAATTTCCGGTGTTAACATTTGAACTTACACAGGTTTACCGCCAAAAAGATCCGGTATTTGTGGAGATCCTGAACAGTATTCGCAATGGCTACGCCAACAACGAAATGCTGGACAAGCTTAACGCACATTATAACCCTAATCTGAATGCCAACTGGCTTAAAGATTATGTAACCCTATCTACCCATAACCAACTTGTTAACGAAATTAACCAGCAGCGTTTAATGGAGCTTGATGGTGAAGCCCACACTTTTAAAGCCACCGTAACCGGCGATTTCCCCAAAGATGCCTACCCCGCCGAAGAGGAGTTGGTGTTGAAAGTTGGGGCACAAGTGATGTTCATTAAAAATGACAGCTCGGGCAAAAAGCAATATTATAACGGCCGAACAGGGCGTATCACTGCTATGGGGCCAGGCAACATCCGTTTAACCTTTCTTGATGACGATTCTGAGTTTGAAGTGATCCCAGAAACCTGGCAAAACGTAAAATATGCATTGGCTGAAAATGAGCAGAAAGTAAACGAACAAAACAATGGGTCGTTCAGCCAGTATCCGCTGCGGCTGGCCTGGGCCATCACCATACATAAAAGCCAGGGGCTTACATTTGAAAAAGCGGTTATTGATGTCGACGCCGCCTTTGCTTTCGGGCAGGCTTATGTGGCACTAAGCCGCTGCCGCTCGTTGGAAGGCATGATCCTGAAATCGCCGGTACGCCCCGAAAATATCCGTACCGATCCGGAGATCATCAGCTTTATGCAAAATGCGGCTATCGCTATACCCGATGAAAATCTGCTGGAAAGTACTATCCGGCAAATAGCCCTGGAAGAAATGAAGGACATTTTTGATTTTTCGATGCTCACCGGTGCATGGAGGCAACTTAAAACCATCATGCTAAACGGTGCGATTAAAAACAGTCCCTTATCCGAAAACATCAGCAAAACCGATCATAGCTGGGAAACTGAAATTAAAGCCATCGGCGACCGTTTTATCAGGAAGGAACTGGGTGCTTTACCTGATGATCAGCTCATCTGGAGCAATGTACCATTTATAGGCAGGCTAAAAAATGCAGCCAACTATTTTCTACCTAAATTGAATGTTTTTTCAGAAGCTATTAACAGTTTTTACACCGCTGTAAATAACACCAACCCTCCTGCCGAGTTTTATGATAGCCTAAATCATTTATTGGTAAACCTAAAAGCAAAAACGGCAGCCTTTGTACGCCTGCCCATTGCCACATCGGGCAGGGATGTTTTATCATCAGTACAGGAGGCCGGGATAAGTTACAAACCGGTATATAAAAACTGGAACCCAAAAGCGCTGCCAAAGGAGAAGGAAATTGTTAACCCTGAACTTTACAAGCAGTTGCTCAACTGGCGTAAAGAAACCAGTTTTGAACGTAAGATCCCTGAACATACGCTGGTGTCCGAAAACATGCTGCGGGATATCACTTCAAAACTACCACGGTCATTAAACCAGCTTTCGCAGTTAAAAAGTTTTGGTGATGCAAAAGCAACAGACCTGGGTGAGCCTATTTTAAAAATGATCAGGAGTTATTTAGGCGAAAACGACCTGTTTTCCTAAACAGAACACCTAAAATCTTGGAATTTCCGGGCCATTGTAGGGGTTTTCAAGGGCGTGTTTGATCCTCATTAACTGGTATTGGTGACGCCAATTATCAGGATAGTTTTTCATGTTTTTCAATAATTGCTTAACAAAATCGGCAACATGGAGCTGAGTTGTAGCGCGGTCAAGCCTTAATTCCTGGGGTAACGTAACATTACTAAAGTATTCACTCAATTCTTCGTAGCTCATGGTGCAAAAGTAAAAGATTTTAAAAGATTTTTTAAAAAACCCAGGCCGTCACTTTACTTTCATAGTTTTTAAACGTGTAGATCATCTATTTTAAACGTTTGTAATAAACACGCTAAAAACAAACTGCTTCATATTATCCTCATTTAGGATTTGTATCTTTGTTTAACATTATTTAACTATCATTCGCTTGGAGTTTCGGGTTTGCTTTCTTTTATTTATAAGCGTAATGCTGGCATTGTTATCCCCAACTAAAATCCGCAGAGTTTTATTTATCTGCCTGTTTATCTTTATTTTACCATCGGCCCTGTTTGCACAAAATCTTTTTTTGCAAAAGGTTGAGATGTGCAATATCACCAATTATTGCATGGACTGCGGCGATCCCAAGGCCAGTTGCGACCAGCTTGCCATTGATTTTGTTTCTGCGAGGATCAATAACCGTTATCTGCTAAAAGAAGCTACGGGTTCCATAACGTTCCAGGTTTTGGTGGATGAGCGGGGTTTTAGCTGCGTGCTTAGCCATAATGATGCGAGCAAAAGCGCCCTCACCAACGAGTTGATCACCTACCTGAACGGTTGTATCTGGAAGCCGGCCAAGGTAGATGGCAAACCAGTAGCCTCATCTGTAAATGTGATCTTTCGCTTTATAAGCGGCGGCGTTTATGGCCAGGTACAGAGGCTGGATCTTGCCGAAATGAAACCACCCGGCGACCCAACCATTTACAATAAAACTTTCACCTACACCAATCCATCATTAAAAAACTACGACTTTACGGTATGGACAAAATATAACTCGCCCCTGGTTGATAACATCGCCAAATCAGCTGCTATGGATCAATCGGATCTGTTATGGTATGCTACCGAAAAAGGAATGACCCGCTTTGAGGGAACAACGTTTATCCCGGTTAATGAATATAATTCGCCATTCCCGTCAGATGCAAACATAAAGGAAGTGACCATCGACAGGGATAATAATAAATGGGTTTATTACGATAATAAAATATTTATGTACGGCAGCGGTGGCTGGCAGCTGTTTGATTTTAAGCAATTTTTGGCAGGTGGGGTTAACCAGGTGCTGAACAGCCGCAATGGCGAATTACTTTTCACCACCCAAAACGGTCTTGTTGTAAAAAGGAAAGATAAAGTAGTAGTAATAAACAAAAAATCGATGCCTGAAATGCCCTCAAGCAATGTACTTTTTTCTTATGTAGATAGTCAAAAACGGCTTTGGATAGGTACGTCAAAAGGCACCATCATGATTGATAAAAGCGTTATCACCTCATTTAACAGCCTTAACAACACTCCGCTGAAAAATGCCAGTATTTCGGGCGCGGTGGAGGATGAAAAAGGAAATGTTTACTTCTCACTGGTTGATTGTAATAAACAAACCGGTGAAAATGATAGTGATAAAGAAGGTATAGCCGTACTAAAGTTTAATGGTAACTGGCTGCATTATAATGATAAAAACTCGGGCATGCCTGCTAACCATGTTAATACTATGTTGTATGATAAGTTTGAGCATGTTTTGTGGCTGGGTACAGACGAATCGGGCATTGCCAGGTTTGACTTGAATAGTGGTTGGGAAAATTACCACAATAACAATTCGCCGCTCCCTGGTTTTACTATTTACCAGATAGTGCAAGATTCAAAAGGTATTATTTATGCCACCACTGCTAATGGTTTGTTAAGGATCAGGAAAAAGACGGGAGCTTAAGATTAAGCAACTATATAATATCAAAATGGTCTGAAGCTTATAAATAAGTCGTCTACGTTTGTTTGCTGATTGCCATCAGATTCCCTTTTAGCGAATGTTAATATGGCAAACAATCAAACACAATCTAACCCAATCAGAGGATATAGCTCAATAACCTCTATTGGGTCTTAAATTTACCTGGCAAGTTCATCTGTATTTAATAATTTGGTATATTCCTTTTCTTGTCCCGCTCCCCATAATTGTCATCTTTTCCCCTTCCCTCAAACATCATTTACAATTAGTTTTGTTGTGTAGCCGGTGTTTTTAAAACTATCTTTAAATAAAACTACCATCATGATGCTCCAAAATAAAAACGCGATAATTTACGGTGCAGGCGGTTCATTAGGCGGTGCAGTTGCAAAGGCATTGGCGGGCGCCGGCGCGCACGTATTTTTAACCGGGCCTAACCCCGGATCAATTAAAAAGATATTCGATGAAATTATTGCTGCAGGGGGATTGGCTGAAATAGCAATTGTAGATGCATTTGACGAAAAAGCAATTGATCGGCATTTACAGCAAGTGGTAAGCAGCGCAGGGACGATTGATATCTCATTTAACGCCGTTGGAGTTGACGTTGTGCAGAATGTACCACTTACGAAATATCGGCCGAAGATTTTGTAAAGCCGATTACGCTTACGATGCAAACCCGCTTCATGACGGCCATTGCAGCTGGCAAGATGATGATGAAACAAAAATCGGGAGTAATTTTATCGCTTACAGCTACGCCGGGAGGCATAGGCTATCCTCACACAGGTGGCTTTGGCCCGGCTTGTAGCGGCGTTGAAAGCTTTTCGCGCACACTGGCATCTGAGCTGGGTACTTACGGTATCCGCGTGGTTAATATCCGATCGGGAGGCTCACCCGATTCGCGCGTGTTTAAAAACGCCATTGACACCATGCCCGATGTTATGGATCCTATCCTTAAAAAAATGGAAGCTGATACCATGCTCAAAAAATTACCCTTAATGGCCGATATTGCCAACACCGCGGTTTTCCTGGCATCAGATCTGGCTGGCCAGGTTACAGGCGTTACCATTGATGTAACCGGAGGCACAACTGCAGCATTAAATTACAGGGTAAACAGGCTCGATTAAACGGGCTTAGGAAAGGGGCACCTTTTACTGATCCGAAAAAAATAAAACAAGCATAAAAATAAGGTCGGAGTATGGCAATTAACTACTTTCCGCCCATAAATCCTATCGATTTTGCCGGGACATGTTTCGTTACTACACCTTCAATGTAAAGTTGGCCATCTTTAATTTTATAATCGAGGGCACGTTCATCAACTTTATAGTCATCATCGTTAAAAAGGTCCTTCAATTTGCTCAGCAATTCTTTGCGATCAAATACGGGGCTGATACTTAACTGATCGTCAACCGGGGCAAGTATAATGCCATCTGCCTTGTATGAAAATATTTTAGATTCCATTTGATAAAGATAGGGTTATATGCCGAACATCAGCAAAGCAACTTCTTACGGTTTCCGCCGGTAAACCTTGTGCTTTGTAAAGCCTTTGCCGCTTTGGTAAATCCCTTTTACAGGTTGCGTTTGTTTAAGTTTATCAGCCGATGTATCGTTAAAGCCATGTTTTGCTATTCCGCTATAGGCGGCAGGAATCCATTCCAACTTTAGTTTACAGGAGTTATCCATAGCTATATTCAAATAAATATAAATTTACAAAACAAGAAGCGTTCATATCACGGACAAACCATACAATAGTTTATGCCAGAGCATCGGCAGCAAATTGGCGACAAATTTTCACCTCCTTTATCGCATGTGATCCTTCAGGGATTTTATACTCCAGCTCAATGGTGGCCGGGAATTTATAGTGATTATTTTTAAGCAGTTGCAATACTTCCTTTATTGGAGTATCGCCCTGCCCCCAGGGCTGGTTGGGACCGTCATGAAACTTACGATCTTTGATGTGCATGCTGGTTATACGGTCATGATATTTTTCAATAAAGGGAACCGGGCTACTGCTGGTACCTGCCACATAATGGCCAACATCCAAATTAATTCCGTTATACTTTGATTGGGCCAGAGCGGTGTCCCAAAGGGTCGGCGTTGCCTGGGTGTGGGCATGGTAGCCAACCATCATTTTATGTTTGGCGGCTATATCACCAAGGCGTTTGGTTTGAACCTCATCAGGCAACTCAACAGTTACGTGATTTACACCCAAAGCTTTCCCTGCATTAAAGGCATAATCAATTTCGGCATCGCTGTTTTTAGTACCGAGGGCATTAGGTTTCCAGGCATAAATATTGACACCGGCATCATGGTACATCTTCCTGATCTCCTTAAATTTATCCATTGGTGCAGAGGTACGCCATTCGGCTATCTTTTTCCCAAATGCAGCCCAGTCTTCGCCAGCTTCATGTTTAGGGGCACCGGCATACATTTCGGCGGCATCGCCCATCAGTTCAATGGCGTTAATATTACAATCGATACAGTATCTCAGTAAATCTTCAATTGTGCCCGGCATGCTCCTGAATGAGTAGGTGATAACGCCTATTTGTACGCCGTTGATAAGCGAGTTGGGTTTATCAACCCTGCCTGAAACCACGCCGGCGAATGATGATTTTGAAAATGCTAAAAGCCCCGCTGCGGCAAGTGCGCTGCTGCCAATAAACCTGCGCCTTGATAAGTTATGCTGCTTCATAAATTTTATAGGAAATACATTGGTTTACACCAAAGTTATCAATTAATTGATGCCTGCAAATTGTGTATTGAAAGTGTTACTAACAAAGTTAATTTGTAGCGTTTTGCCTGGTATAAACGTAAAGTATTATAAACCTTATGCTATGAAAAAGCTGTTTTTATTTGGCGTGCTCGCCGTTTTATCAGGCTGTAAAAAAGACAATACCCCTAATAATGATCAGTTGATTGGCAGGTGGGAGTACCGCGGCACCAGTTGTTACTGCGAACCTCCTAAAGATCCCAATTCGATAAAGGCAGGCAACGGCAACATTATTGTTTTTACCGCCAGTACCTACAAACGATTTAAAAAAGACACCCTGATAAACAGCGGCACTTACCGTACCCGTAAATATGACAATGCACATGAGCAGATCATGTATGACAATGATACCTCGAGCAACAGCATCACATTTTTCAGGATAGAAGGCAAAATACTCACTTTCTACGGAACAGTTCCCCTTGCAGCAGACGGGCCGGAATCTCACTATGAGCGGTTATAATATTATGGTACAGGCCAGTGGAAGCACAGCCGGTACACATCCGGATCAAGCAGATAAATGGCTTTCCAACCATAGCCTATAATTTGAGGTTGTTTAAGAGGCATGCCTTTACTTAGTAACCCTGCACGAAAACGAACAATAAATGTATCATAACGATGCAAATCGCCGCATTAAAAAATAAAGTAATCAATTGAATACCAACACTATAAATACATGGCACTTAATTTGAGTTCATAACAAAGATTACTGTATATATCATGAGACACGGCAAACAACTGGAAAGGCGTACTTTCAACCAGGACCGTTTTGAAATACTTATTAAACGGCAAAAAAACGGTATAGCCACCTTTAACGAGCTCACCGAACTGGATGAGATCGTAAACCGTGACCCTGAGATCCGTGAAATTGTTTTGGAAGAGATGCAGGATGCCGATACCCCAAAGCCTTCGGACGATGATCAAATTCAAATGCTTGAAAAACCGGTCAGGAAAAGTTTCATCGAAAAGATAAAGGCTTTCATTAATCGCCTGTTCGCAGCCGAAAGTGGTCTTAATCCTGCCATTGCTGCATAAGCAATGCAAACCTGCAAACAATTTTAATTGGCACACCATTCAAAACAAAACGGAACAATCTTTATAGATATGTTTGCAACACTGTTATAAAGCAAACTGTTTATGAAAATATTTCAGCAAATGCTTCAGCTTAGGGAGCGCAAAAGAGGTTTTCATCTCATCACGGCGGAAGTAATTAATGCCCTGCCTCAAATACATGAGTTAAAAACCGGTATTTGCCAGGTATTTATTCAGCATACTTCGGCATCATTAACCGTTAATGAAAATGCCGACCCAACCGTAAGGCAGGATTTTGAAATGTATTTCAGTAAAACCGTACCCGAAAACGACCCGGATTATTTACACGATGATGAAGGGCCTGATGATATGCCTGCCCACCTGAAAGCTGCAATGCTGGGCAGTTCGGTAACTATTCCTATCCGCAACGGAAGACTGGCTTTAGGCATGTGGCAGGGAATTTATTTGTGCGAGCATCGTAACCACGGCGGCAACCGCATGCTGGTAATATCGGCATGGGGCGAATAAATAATGAATAAGTGTCAATTATTATTGTAAAAAGCACAATTAATTTACACATTTGACTAACAATTGTAAATTAATGCTTTTTTAACGGGTGTAACACAGCAAATTTGCAAGCTTATATCGAATGTTATTCTATATTTGTTTTTACCATAAAATTATTACTGTTTTAAATGCTCAAGTACTCCAAGCAAACAAGGTTATTATTAGCTGTTGATTGTATCATTTTTGGCTTTGATGGCGAAGTTTTAAAGATCCTATTGATAAAAAGAGGCTTTCAACCCGAAAAGGGAAACTGGAGCCTGATGGGTGGCTTTGTTCAGCCAGATGAAAGTCTTGATCAAAGTGCCAACCGCATTTTAAAGCAATTAACCGGTTTGGAAGGCGTGTACCTTGAACAATTATATACTTTTGGGCAACCCCAGCGTGACCCTATTGAGCGTACAGTATCTGTAGCATACTTTGCACTGGTTGATATCCACAAATATGAAGCCCAGATCAGTGATGATTACCATGCCGAGTGGTTTCAGCTTAAACGTGCCCCCAAATTGATATTTGACCAGCAGGAAATGGTTGAGCAGGCCCGCAAACGCATCCGCTACAAAGCAGCTATGCACCCTATCCTGTTTGAGCTTTTGCCCACCAAGTTTACTATCCCGCAATTGCAAACTCTTTACGAAAGCGTGTTTAATACCACTATTGATAAACGTAATTTTAGTAAAAGAGTGCTGGCAACCGGTTTACTCATTAAACTGGCCGATAAGGATAAAGCAGGCTCAAAACGCGGTGCTTATTATTACCAGTTAAATATGCAAAACTATTATGCCAAATTCCAGGCATTTATGAACTTTATTCCTAATCCCGATTCGTTATAACATTTTTCTGAATCGTTTTTTTATTTCACCTTTATGCCTGTATTACCTGCAGAAGGTTTAATATTTTTGAATAACAGTCAAAACTAACTGTACCTGAGCCTATTTTATTTAACATTCTTCAACCATACCACTTTTTATCCGTATAATAGCTTTAGGCTATATCATGAACCGTTAGTCCGTTTTGCAAATATTAATTAATGAAAAAAAACGTAAGCTTTTTAGTATTACTGTTGCTTGCTGTATCTGAATGTTTCGGCCAATTCAGGGAGGTTAATAAACTAAAAAAAGACTTGCCCTTAACGCATGATAGCATACAGTATGTAAATACGCTTAACAGGCTGGGGATGCTTATGTATGAGCAAAATATCGACAGTGCTTTCAATTATGCTAAAAAGGCAAGAACTATAGCTGAACGGCTTGGCTATAAGGCAGGGAAGGCCGATGCACTAAATGTTATAGGCATTGTTTATGATCTTAAAGGCAATCTGCAGCTTTCACTGCGCTATTATAACGAGGCTTATAACCTTTACAAAGAATTAAATGATACCTCAAACGTTGTACAGGGGTTAATGAACATTGGCCTTGTGTTTAACGAGAACAAGGAAGATAAAAAAGCGATAAACTTTTTTAAGCGGGCATTAAACATTGGTAAAACCCTGCAGCGCGACTCTATCGTGGCGTTGGTGCTGTGCAATTACCTGCTCCTATACCCCGAGCAAATCCCCAAAGATTCGGTTGAAGTTTACCTTGATAAAGCACGCGAAATTGGCACAAGGTATAAAGATAAACGTATGCTCGTTGAAGCAGACCAAGTACAGGGATTGCTATACCTTCAAAGCAACAAGCGTGAACAAGGTGTGGCGCTTTTACAAAAAGCAGTAGATAATGGTTTGGCCATGGAGCTTTATTACCTGAGCCTTGATATAGTCATGAACCTTGGCGACTTGTACTTCGAAAATAATGTTCCCAAAGCTATTGAATACTACAAACAGGGACTTTTTATCGCCGAAAAAAGCGGCTATCACTATTATGAAAAAGTCTTCGGGAAAAAATTATATGATATTTATATTGCTCAAAATAATCTGCCCGAAGTACAGCGCTACAGTTCAAAATTGCTGAAACTATATGACGACGAGGAGAAGTACACTAATACAACAGGTTTTGATTATATTGATTATGCCCTGAAAGACCAGGAACTGGAAGCTATAACCATCCGGAGCCAAAACAGGCAGGTGCTTGCGATTGTACTTGGTGTTTTATTTGTGATAACCGCCATTACCGTAATATTTACTTACCGACTGTACAACCTGAAGAAAAAGCATGGCCAAACATTGGAAGAACTTAATCACACCGTACAGCTACGAAACGAAAAACTGCAAATAGATCATGAATTCAACAACCGGCTGGTATCTATTCTTGCGCATGATTTCAGGCAGCCAATAGGCGCACTCAAAACACTGGCAACGGTACTTAAAGACGCCGATACTTTTACACGGGAAGAATTGATGGAATTGGTAGATACCATGGAGCATTCTTCAAATATTTCGCTGGAGATTTTTGAAAACATATTGCAATGGATCAAACAGCAGTTGTCGGGCTTTAATTACAAAGCTGTTCCCCTGCCTTTAGAGGACCTTATAGATGAGGCAATACAACCATTTTACTTAATGGGTAAAGACCGCGGGCTTAGGTTCGTAATCAAAGTGGACCCGGCCATTGTTATTCATGCCGACAAAGAGTTGGTACAGTTTATCCACCGCAATTTTATACATAACGCCATTAAGTTTTCGCCAGATAATTCAACTATTACTATAGGTGCATCAAGCGATGACAACGATGTAACTGTTTGTGTACAGGACGAAGGAAAAGGTATTTCGCCCGATAAGCTAAAGTTGCTCTTTAATTTTAAAGCCAACATGCAGTACAGTAACGAAAAGGAAAAAGGCGCAGGCGTAGCGCTCATGATCTGTAAAGATTTTACCGAAAAAATGAATGGCCGGATCTGGGTTAAAAACGACAAGGAAAAAGGGGCTATTTTCTGCTACTCATTGCCCAATGTCCATTAACCTCTTCATTGTAATTTTTAAATTACCTATTGAAAAACAACATTTTAAGTTCGTAAATTTCAGTTCAAATACAGTTTGCTATAACCTGTTATTAAACCTATAATTTATGAAAACTTACTTATTACTGTTTGTAGCGCTGCTGCTTCCTGCTTATTCCTTTGCCCAGCAAATACCTGCGCGCTGGGACGAGCTTGTTGCCTCAGATTTTCCTGCTGCACTCAAAAAATCGTCGAAAACCTGCATCCTGCCCATTGGGATCCTGGAAAAACACGGCCCTCACTCCCCTTTAGGCACCGATCTGATCCATGTGCGTGAGTGGGCTGCCCATGCTGTTAAGTCGGAATATGCAGTTGTATTTCCCGATTATTTTTACGGGCAGATCAATGAGGCCCGTCATCAGCCCGGAACGTTTGCGCTGCCAAGCAAAGTGATCTGGGATTTACTGGAAGCTACCTGCGATGAAATTGCTCGAAACGGATTTGATAAAATAGTAATACTAAATGGTCATGGAGGTAACCCGGAGTTTATCCAGTTCTTTATGCAATCACTGCTGAACAAACGCCACAACTATGCTGTATATTTTTATGATCCGCACAGTGGCGACAAGGAGTATAATGACCAATATCGGAAAATGCACAAGTCGGCTATTGAAGGCGACCAGCACGCGGGTGAAAGCGAAACCGCATCAATGCTGTACTATCGCCCCGACCTGATGAAGATGGACCGGGCAGCATCACAATCGGGCGATAATCAACATCGTTTAAACCTGGCTAATATTTACACGCCTATATGGTGGTATGCCGCCTACCCTAACCACTATGCCGGTGAAGGAGCCAAAGCCACACCCGAATTCGGCAAATTTATAGCAGAGCATGAAATAGCCAGCTTTGTACAAGCGCTTAAAGCGATTAAGGCCGATACCAGTACCATCAAATTGCAAAATGAGTTTTTTGATAAGGTGGATGCATTGAATAAGTGATTTAAATAGCCAGACTTACGAAGCAATTAAACTTCGTAAGTCTTCAATATGCTAATCAATCCTCCTTCGCTCCCAAAACCTCGTCTATCATACCAAAAGCTTTCGCTTCTTTAGCTATCATCCAGTAGTCCCTGTCAGATACTTCATAAACCCTGTCGTAGCTTTGCCCGCTGTGTTTGGCTGTGATCTCATACAGTTCTCGCTTCATTTTAGAGATCTGCCGGGCAGCAATTTCAATGTCCGATTCCTGCCCCTGCGCTCCACCTGATGGCTGGTGCAGCATCACTCGTGAATGCGGCAACGCAGCCCGTTTGCCGTTGGCGCCGGCGCAAAGTAATGTCGAAGCCATTGAGGCAGCCATACCGGTACAGATAGTAGCTACATCAGGCGATATAAACTGCATAGTATCATAAATCCCCAGTCCGGCATACACCGAACCGCCCGGTGAATTGATATAGATCTGGATATCCTTTTTGGCATCGGCCGATTGCAGAAAAAGCAATTGCGCCTGGATGATGTTAGCCACCTGCTCATCTATCGCGGTGCCCAGGAAAATGATCCTATCCATCATCAGCCTCGAAAAAACATCCATTTGCGAGATATTGAGCTGCCGCTCTTCCATAATATAGGGCGTCATGCCCATGCTTATTTTGCTGTTATTTACCTGCGCAATAAACCTGTCAACATGTAAACTTTGGACACGGCGATGCCCTACCGCATATCTGCGGAACTCATTTTGATTAATATTCATAAAATTTAATGTTTAGCGTTTACGGAACAAACGCATGATCTTTTGCCTGAAACCCGCATGCTCAGGCAGGCTGAATAACTTTTGATGTACGGTTTCAATTTCGGCCTTAAGGCTGTTACGGCCATATTGCTGCACCAGAGCCAGAGTTTGTTTATGCCACATCACCTTATACGTAAGGCCAGGATTGATGATCAGTTTGGCCTCGAACAACAGTACCTCATCAGGTGCAGTTTGCCCAAGCACATGATCGTCAATTTCCTTGATCTCATTCAATGAAGTCCTCATAAGCCAGTGACTGTTCTTTAACTGTTTCCCTTACTTTTTCAATACATTTATACTTCTGCACAGTAGCCGATCGCTCGCCCGCGTAGCCAAACAAATCCGCGAGATCCTTCATGGGCAGCTTATGATAATAAAAAGCGCTTAGCAACTCCATGCATTTTTTACCGGCGGTTTCCAGGTATCTCATTAGTTTAACCCCCGATGGTTGATCTTCAGTTTCATCTGTAACATCAAAATTTTTAGTACAACTATCAAGCGGCAGGTTATGGCGGTCACCCTTAAACTTTTTGAACCAAAGATGTTTGGCAATACCCAACAGGTAAGCCTTTTCACTGTTGTGCAGGGACAGATCACTGTTCACTGCCTTTTCATAATAAATAACAAGGGCATCCTGAAAAATATCTTTCGCGTCATCAAAAGAACCGCCCATCTTACTTATATATTTAGCCACTGTTGGGAAAGCGCTTTGGTAAAGCTCCGTAATGAGTTTTTCCCTTCGGGCGGCCGGTTTATCAAAAACTATCTCATGTGTCATGATCAGTGCGTTTAATAGTAAGTGCGCAAAACGGGAGATATATCACCGTGAATTTAGAAATTTATTTCCGGGAAAGGATAATAGAATTATTTTCATCCTTATTTATAGAAAAAAACACTAAGGGGCTGCTGCACTGTCATGAGCTGTTTTTTTTTTAAAGGACAACCCATCCGGGTTGTTTTTTTCAATACAATCAAAACCACTATTTTACGACAACAAAAAATTATGCCTTCTTGGTAAACTCCTTCTGATACATCAGCGGACTTTTGCCTGTCACCTGCTTAAAATGCTTGTGAAAAGTGGAGAAATTATTGAACCCACTATCGTAGCAAAGCTGTTTGATGTTGAGCTTGTTTTCAATCAGGAGTTTGCAGGCGTAACCCACTTTTATCTCGATTACAAACTGCGAGTAGGTTTTACGGGTTTTTGATTTAAAGTACCTGCAAAACGAGTTCGCGCTCACGCCGGCGATATCGGCAATTTCTTCCAGGTAGATCTTTTTGCGGAAGTTACGTACCGAGTACTCATAAATGTTATTGAGCCTTTCGCTTTCCGATTCGTTATGATCGTATTTGAAGCCAATTGAAGTTAGATAATTAAGCGGTGAGCTGCCTGCTATGGTGTTCAATGCTTTAAGCAGCATGATGATCCTTTCGGCTCCATCGGTATTGAGCATAGTGGCTAAAATAGAGGCCACCTGCTTTTTTATTTCACCTGTTATTTGCAAGCCACGTTTTGAACGTTCAAGCAGTACTTTTATTAGCTTATTTTCCGGGAGCTGAAGAAACTGATCTCCCCAAAAGTTTTCGCAAAAATGTACCACGATGGTATCAACCGGCACCTGTTCGTTGCCATTATTAAAGTACATGTCGTCAAAGCGCCAGTAATGAGGCAGGTTTGATCCAACCAGTACCATATCGCCGTCTTCAAACTGTTTAATGCTATCGCCTATAAACTGCGTTCCGCCACCTTTGATGAAATAAATCAGCTCCAGTTCGGGGTGGCAATGCCAGCGGTTATTGATATCCGGCAATACATCATGCCTTACGCTAAAGGAATGCGCAGGATCGGCAGAAACTTTAAGTAAAAGCGGCTTCATTCAGTTTTATTTACAAATAAATGGCTAAATGTAATTAAAAAATGTAAAAAAAGCTTATTTTTTAGAAAAGTGTATAATTTGTTCTTTTTTTAACATTATCTTCAACTACCAATTAAACCCGAACCAATTTGCAATGAAACCTAAGTGTATTTTAATTTCACTATTAATCTTATTTTCATTTTTTTCAAAGGCTCAAACCCACTACAAGCCCGGCTATGTTATTACTATTAACGGCCAAACCATCCGGGGGTTTATTAACGAAAAAGAGTGGGATGCCAACCCGACAGTTATCAATTTCAAAACCACGTTAAACGAGGCTGAAGTAAAAAACTTTACGCCCAATGATATCACCTATTTTGAAATCATCAACTCGGTAGCGTATCAGCGTTACAGTGGTTTTGTTAGTACTGATGAAACAAATATTTCAAAATTGTCGCGCGGCCGCGATTCAAGTAAAAAGCAGGATATTATATTCTTAAAACTGCAGCAAAAAGGGCCTAACGTTTCTCTTTATTCCTATAACGATGCAATTAAAATGCGGTATTTTATAGCCGACAATAAGGCCGGCACAACCTTTGAGTTGTTATTTAAACAATATTTTATTCCCGACATGGGGCCTGTTACCCACATCGAAAATGAATTTATACCCCAGTTATATGATCTGGGCACAAAATATAATCCTTCATCGACAGAGTTAAAACAAGAAATTGAACAGGCCAGCTATAAAACTCCTGTTTTAAGGAAAATATCACAAATGATAAACGACATGCCTGTAGACAATACGCACTACGAAACACTATCATCCTTTGATTTCTTTATTGGCGCAGGCGTATCTGGCAGTAAATTTAAATTCGGGGGCGAATTACCGTTTCGAAATGCTACCGACAGTAAAACAACGTATGGCCCAACATTTTCGGCAGGCGTTAACTTTTACACAAATGCCAAAATTGGCCGGGCCGTGTTCAGAGCTGAACTGATGTATTGGACAAGCTCTAACGAAACAATGGCCGATCTTTATTATGGTCAACCTGATAAGCCCAAAATAAAATATCATTTTGATCAGCGTAATATAACTGCATATCCGCAATTTATTTATTACTTATACAACAATAATGCAGTAAAATTTTATGGAGGTATAGGCATAACTGTAAGTTTTGCCAAATACACTCAGGTAATCAGTTCGACAAGCACATCGACCTCAAATAAAAACTTGTTATCGTTCGATAAAAATTGGCTGGGATTTCCGATAAGAACCGGTTTAATCATCAACAAAGCATTTGAGATCAATGCTTCTTATGCAATTCCTGCAACGATAAATAGCGGCGATAAAACATCGGGAAATTATTCAATTAAACAGAGCAGCTTTAAGGCGGGAATAAATTATCATTTTTTAATTAATTAAAAGATGATGTATTAACTATTTAATTGCCGTTAATAATTCATAATATTAATAAGAGCGTAAAGAAAATAAGCAATATTTAATTGAAATCTTAAATATCATAAAACCCCGAGCGGTGCATTAACGTATAATTAATAAAAAAGGGGCGTTCCGTATCTCACCTCGGAACGCCCTGCAGTTATTTGATGATAACATCAACTAAATCTCAGATCATCATGTTTTTGATCTGAACTCTCCATCTTTCTCAGGGATGGGAAGGTTTTTAATATTTTGAACCTTGCCGTTCATTAAAACGGTGGCGGTCCGCCGGGGCCGCCGCCAGGAGGTGGACCACCTGGTCCGCCACGTTCCATCGTTGGTCTTTTGCCGGCAAATTTTTGCAACTTAAGTGTAAAGGTTAACAGGTAGTAACGACCCAAACGGTTACTTTTGGTTTGAGTGATGTAGCTGCCGTTTTGAGTGGTTGTATAACCGGTGTTTTCATTAAACACATCCATTACCGAAAAACGCAGGGTACCGGCATTGCCTTTTAAAAAGCGGCGCTCCACGTAAGTATTCAAAATATTAGGATTGGTAGCACCGGTATAGCCGTAATAAATCATTTTTGAATAATCATAGCTCAGCGTCCAGTCTTTAAAATAGCTTTTGCCGTTAAGGCCAAGGTTAAGGGTTTGGAAATTGCTGTTAACGTTTGCCTGTTTGATGGAGTTGCTTGAGGTATTAACGCTATAGGTAGTGCTTGCTTCGGCATCAATAACGTCGGTGATGCTTACCCTAAAGCGTGCGCCTTGAGATAATACCAGGTTTTTGGCTATATTCTTTTCGGTTGTCATGTTAAAGGTAGCAGAGTCAACGTTACTAATATATGAGACGTTGTTATTGTACGAAATGTTACCGATCATGAATAAATTATATTTTCTTTTTTGCCATGGCTTGGCGAACACGTAAAACCCCTGTGCCGAATAATAGCCATCGGCATTTAAATATTGGGTTAAGATACTTCCCGCAAGTTTACTGTTTGGTGCATAATTTCTGGGGTAGGTAATGGTGTTGGCTACTATCTTATTATCTGTTTTAATGAACGACAGGTTACTGAAAAACACGTTCCCGCTTTCAAAATTGAACTTATTGTATTTTAACGATAAGGTATTATTAAACTCTGGCTTCAGATCGGGGTTACCTTGTACCGGGTATGATGCATTACTGAAATCGGTAACCGGCTGTAATTCCGTATAAGTAGGCTGATTGCTGCTGCCGTTATAATTTAAACTAAGCGATTGGCTGCGCGAAAAGTTATAAATGAACCTTGCAGTAGGCGCCCAGTTAAACGTATTGTTATTAGTAGTAAATGGTGTGCCATCAACTATCGACGATCCTTTTAATAGCGTAGGTTGCGCTACCAGGCCCAGGGTATAATTGTATTTTTTGTCGATAAAACGATAGTTAAGCCCGAACCTGTTGGTAACAAAAGTCGAATTATAGTTATTGCTTAACAAATCGTATCGGTTGATATTTCCATCATCGGCCAGGGTATCGGTGGCCCTGTCGGCAGTGGTGTAGGAGTAATGGTAAGCGTAGTTAAGCTCCAGGTATCCTTTTTTGCTGATAGGTTCCATGTATGATACTGTAGTCCCCACGCTATCGGTACGGCTATCGGTATTGATGAACTGGTTTAAAGGTGCATTGCGGGCACCATCAATGTAGGTGTAAACCGGGTTTTGATATTTATTAATGGTATAACTTCCTGCGCCTACATTTACACTGAAGTTGCGTCCATGAGTATTAAACTTGTGATTAAACAACACATTAACACCATAGTTGGGCTCGGTTGATTTACTAAGGTTTGCGAGACTGTAGTTGGATACCGTTTCCGAATTTCTGAGCAGCAAACTGGTTGCATCAGATGTGGTGTTGGTGCTGGCGTAAGCATATGTTGGGGTAATCTTCACATAGTTTACCGTATCGGGCTTGTATTCGATGTTGAAATTTATCCGGTGGTTCAGCTTTTCGTCCTGCTGGTTATTGGTTTGCGTATTAGTGCTCGGGTTGGTTGACGACAGGTTATTTTGAATAGTGCTGCTGATGGTATTCACCGAATTATCAGCAAAGCTGTAACTGCCATAAGCGGTAATTTTTTTGCCCCAGCTATCGCGATAATTGAACCCGAACGAACGTGCTGTAGTGATCCCGTTTGATGAGCTACTGTTTGATCCCGGAGGGCCACCCGGTCCGCCACCTCTTGGACCACCACCTCCAAAACTAAACAGATTGGTATTGGTGTTGTTAAGGTTACCCAAAAAAGCCAGCTGTCTGTTGCCATTAAAGCTAAACACATTGGCCGAAGCCACATGCCTGTTGCTCTCCTTATCGCTTGAGACACCGGGAATAGCATCCCGACCGCCGCCTATGCTGGCCTGCCCAAAGTAACCATAGTTTTTATTTTGCTTAATAGTTATGTTCAGTACCTTATCCGGTTCGCCGGTTTTTACACCGGTAAGATTTGCCTGATCGCCATAATCATCTATGATCTGGATATTTTGTACGATATCTGCAGGCAGGTTTTTTGTAGCTGTTTTAACGTCGCCTCCAAAAAAATCTTTCCCATTTACCCTTACTTTGGTAACGCTTTTGCCTTGAGCGGTGATATTGCCGTCCTTATCCACATCCATGCCCGGCAGCTTTTTAATCACATCTTCAACAGGGGCATTATCGCGCACCTTATAGGCATCGGCATTAAATTCAATAGTATCTTCCTTAAGCTTTACCGGGTTCACATCCGCAATAATTACGGTTTTTAACATCGTAGTTTCTATTTTCAGGATAACCGGCGGCAAATTAGCCGGCTTATTATCATTAGCCAACACAAACCTGCGCCTGAGTGGTTCATAACCTATCGAGCTAAAAACTAAACTAAACTGGCTTACTGCCACATTGTTAAATGTAAAGGTACCATCGGCACCCGTAATAACGGTAGTGCTGTCGGTACCGGTAAGCATTTTTACGCTCGTACCCGCAACCACGTAACCGGTAGAGTCTTTTACGACACCTTTAACCGTACGGCCAGGGTCGGCTTTTGCGTTAAACGGTTTGATAAACGCTAAGGCAATAATTACTGCCAAGGAGTATAGGATTTTCATTTTATGCTGATTAACAGCCCCAAAACAATAGCATTATTTTTAGTGAAAAAAACGGAATAGACGGGCGTTGTTTATGTATAGACGGGATACAGCTTTTTGCCTATAAACGCGGACTGTTACCCTACGAAAGGTTAATAGAAGTCTTTAAAGATCAGATCAAAGCGCTCATCGGTGATTTTTGCCTCCCGGGCGATTATAATTGTCTTATAGTCTTATTGATTTGTAATATTGCTGAATTATATCTGTAAATTTATTTGTAGTGCACCGTGTTGTAAACCCGTTCAATGAGCCTTAAATCAAAAAGCAATACCGTTACCGTCTTCATTCATATCTTAATATGGGTAGTTTTTGGACTGCTGTTGTTCTTCTATCAGCCGCTTACCTGGAATGTTGAATTTCCGTACCAGTTCTGGATCAAACAGGCGGTTACCCTTTTTATACTGGTTGCTGCCTATTACTTCAACAGCAAATTACTGGTTCCGCGATTTTTATTGCATGACCGTATAGGGATGTACTTTATAGTTGTTGTGGGAGTGATAATTGTTTTTTTGCTACTCAATAGCTGGGCCGATAAGGTGCTGCATATGCATGAGCATATGGAAGCCGTTTTTCACCGGCAGCACCGTCCGCCAAAACCAAGGGACCGCGGGGGCTGGGATTTTTTTGGCACTGTTATAGTGGCCCTGGTTTTAGGTATCAGTACCAGTATTACGGCAATACAAAAATGGCAGATGGATATCCGCCTGCGCCAGGCACTGGAACAGGATAAGATCAGCTCGGAATTATCTTTTCTGAAAGCCCAGATCAACCCGCATTTCTTTTTCAATACGCTCAATAACATTTATGCGCTTACCCATGTTAACGCCGAAACATCGCGCAAGGCGCTACACCAGCTTTCGCGCATGATGCGATATGTGTTATACGATACACAACATGGCACTGCATTATTAAGCCAGGAGATAGCTTTCATTAAAGACTATATCAGCCTTATGGAACTGCGCCTTACCCAAAAAGTAACCGTTAGCTTTACTCCGCCTGCACACACTAATGATGTAACCGTGGCCCCAATGATTTTTTTACCTTTTGTAGAAAACGCCTTTAAACACGGCATCAGCGCTACAGAGCCGAGTGCTATCCGCATCATTATCGATCAGCATGATAACCAGTTGGAGTTAAAGGTAGAGAATGGCATCTATAAAGATCATAATCCGAGCATTGGCGAAAATAAAGGTATCGGCCTAACAAATACCATCCGCCGGCTTGATTTGCTCTATGCAGGAAAATATAAACTGGATATTACTGAGGATGTAACCGCCAATATCTATACTGTTCACTTAATCCTTAACCTGTCATGATACTTAACTGCATAGCTGTTGATGATGAGCCGCTTGCGCTAGGCCTGGTTTGTGCTTTTATCGAACAAACCCCTTTCCTGAAACTCATCGGCCGTTACAGCAGTGCCGTTGAGGCACTTGTCGGCTTACAGGATCAAAAGGTTGACCTTATTTTCCTGGACATCCAAATGCCTAACCTTAATGGCATGGAGTTGGCCCGGGTGGTTGACAGTCGCGGATCAAATAAACCCCGCATTATTTTCACCACCGCCTACAACCAGTTTGCTATTGAAGGCTACCGGGTTGATGCCCTCGATTACCTGCTCAAACCCTTTAACTACGAAGAATTTTTGCATGCTTCAAACAAAGCCCTAACTTATTTTGAACTGGTGAACCGCTCGAACAGCCCTGCAACCGTAATTGCCGCTGAACCCGAAGAGGAAGAGTACTTGTTTTTAAAGATAGAATACCAGTTAGTAAGGATCGCTCTTAATGACATCTTGTACATTGAAGGTTTGAAAGATTATGTAAAAATCTATCTTCAGGATAAGGAAAAACCATTGCTTTCCCTCACCAGTTTAAAAGCTTTGGAAGAAAAACTGCCATCCAAACGTTTTATGCGTGTACATCGTTCATTCATTGTATCGCTCAATAAAATCAACTCCATTACCCGCAACGCTTTACAGATAGGTAAAGTGAACATTACCGTTGGGGATCAGTATAAAGAAGCCTTCGGGGTATTTTTGAGCAAATGGAATTGAACCCGGATTTATAGGATTTTCCTGATTACTGGATTTTTGAATGCTGCCTGAAGATTAACCGAGCCATTCGATATTCTGCCCCTGCGATCGTGTCTCCACGATCGCCTTCAAAGCCATCAACTTTCCATATTAACAAAGCGTTTCGTGAGGACACGAATCCCGGGAATCCAATAATCCCCTAAATCCCGGTTCAGACAAAATCCTGGTACAGACAAACAAAATCCATCCTGCACAGGTTCACCTAATTGCAATTTTTTGCCTCATTTTTACATCATTAAATAATATTCCCTACTTTTAAATTATGCAAAAGGTAAGTGAACTACAGGTAAGCGTATCAGACTTAAAAGCTTTTGAAGCTTTGGCCAATATACCCGACGATCAGCTGCAATGGCTGATTGATAAAAGTGAGATCTTAACATTTGAAGATGGTGAATACCTAATGGAGCCGGGTCAGGATCTTACAGGCCCGCATTTTATAATAGAAGGCAACATGCGCTTCTTTATGATGCAGCAGGGTTCGCGTCGCGATTATACCATGGTTGAAAAAGGAAGTATCACCGGTTATATGCCCTATTCCCGCGGCCTTATAGCCAAAGGCTATGCCCAGGCTGTTGGCGAACTGACGGTATTGAGTTACCCTACAGCCGAAATCATGGAAATGATCCGGAACCATTTTGAGCTTACGCAGGCGCTGGTACATATCATGACTACCCGCGTGCGCGATTTTACCGCCATGCAGCAGCAAAATGATAAAATGATGGCTTTAGGTAAGCTATCTGCCGGTTTAGCGCATGAGCTTAATAACCCGGCATCGGCCATTGTGCGCGACTCGTTATCATTAAGAAAACATCTGCGTATGGTGCCTGCCCATCTGAAAAATATGTTTGCCATAAGGGCGAGTGATGAGCAGGTTGATGGTTTGACCGACGAACTGTTTAGGATCCTGAATAAAAAGGAATGCTATACCCGCCTTACACTAAAACAGCGTACCCAGCTTGAAGACGAAATATCAGAATGGCTGGAAGATAACGGTGTTGAGGATGCCTATGATATAGCCGAAAGTTTTGTTGACTTTAGCTTTACTACCGAAAATCTGGAGGCGCTAAAATCGCACATTCCAGAACATGCGGTACCCATCATTATGGGCTGGCTTAGTGCCAAGCTTATGGGCGAAAAGATGATTGAAGATATCCAGGAATCGGCACGACG
Organism: Mucilaginibacter sp. R-33; assembly: GCF_049949235.1. Classification (NCBI taxonomy): domain Bacteria; kingdom Pseudomonadati; phylum Bacteroidota; class Sphingobacteriia; order Sphingobacteriales; family Sphingobacteriaceae; genus Mucilaginibacter; species Mucilaginibacter sp. R-33. Next base: position 447,968 of record NZ_CP188089.1, on the reverse strand, counting down.
TATTGCCGAATTGGTAAGTTCCGTTAAAACGTTTACCCACATGGACCGCGCGCAAGATAAGCAGTATGCCGATATCCACGTAGGGATCCGTAACACGATTACCATGCTGGGGTACAAGATCAGGAAGGAAAATATTACCGTAATTGAAGAGTTTGATGAAACCCTGCCCGAAGTGAAAGCGCTTATCGGCGAACTTAACCAGGTTTGGACCAACCTGGTTGATAATGCCCTTGATGCCATGGAAATAAATGAGAGAGGCACACTTACCATCCGCACAAAAAAAGATAACGACTTTGTTGAAGTAAGAATCATTGATGATGGGCCCGGCATACCCGAAGATAATATCAGCCAGATCTACGATCCGTTCTTCACCACAAAAGAAATGGGCAAAGGTACCGGTATGGGCCTTGAAGTGGTGCAGCGTATTGTGAAGCAGCACCGCGGTTCAATAAAGGTAAAATCAAGACCCGGGCATACGGAGTTTATAGTTTGCTTCCCGATAAATGGTTAGCAAAAAACTGATTTTACCAAAAATATTAGTTAATTTGCCTGCATATTTACCCTATGAGCCGTCCGATAATATTTTCCATAGATGATGATCCGCAGGTTTTGCGGTCAATAAGCCGCGATTTAAAGTCGCAGTATGGCAAAGAATATAAAATACTAAGCACAACATCGGCAAATGAGGCATATGATACCCTTATTGAACTGAAAAACAGTTCGGAGGTGGTCGCCTTATTTTTGTGCGACCAGCGCATGCCCGAAATGGAAGGCGTTAAATTTTTGGAGAAGGCAAAAAAAGTATTCCCCGAGGCTAAACGGGTACTGCTTACCGCCTACTCCGATACTGATGCCGCCATTAAAGCCATTAACGATGTACAGCTTGATTATTACCTGATGAAACCCTGGAACCCGCCAGAGGAAAAACTTTATCCTGTAATAAATGACTTGCTTGATGACTGGCACAGCCACTACATACCCGAATTTGTGGGTATGAAGCTCGTTGGCTACCAGTTTTCGCCTCAATCGCACGTTATAAAAGATTTTTTAGCCGGTAACCTGATTCCTTACCGTTGGTTTGATATCGAAAAAAATATCGATTCGGCCAGTTTGCTTACCATCAATAACCGCACAACCGATGATTTGCCGATGGTGATATTTGAGGATGGCAGCTGTTTAACAAAACCAACCATCAGGGACATTGCCGATAAAATGGGCAAAAATCCTACCCAGCTTACTGATGTTTATGACGTGGTGATCATAGGCGCCGGTCCGGCAGGATTAGCAGCTGCAGTATACGGTTCATCAGAAGGCTTAAAAACTTTATTGATTGAGCGTAAAGCGCCGGGCGGACAGGCCGGTACCAGCTCACGTATTGAAAATTATTTGGGTTTCCCGGCGGGCTTAAGCGGTGCCGACCTTACCCGCCGTGCTATAAGTCAGGCTATGCGCTTGGGTGCCGAGTTTTTGTCGCCTCAATCTGTTAGCGATATCCGGCAAAAAGACGGCTACAAAACTATTATCTTGGATGACGGACCGGAGATCATCAGCCGTACGGTAGTAATTACTACCGGTGTTGATTACCGTAAACTGGAAGTTAAAGGCGTTGATAACTTTACCGGAGCCGGCATTTACTATGGCGCGGCTACTACCGAAGCTTCGGCATGTACAGGTAAAGAGGTATTTGTGATTGGCGGAGGTAACTCGGCGGGACAGGCGGCTATGTATCTGTCTAAATTCGCGAAGAATGTGCATATCATTATCCGCAGGGATGATTTGACAGCTACCATGTCGGCCTATCTGATTAACCAGATTGCCGATACGCCCAATATAAAGGTTATGCCAAATACCGAGGTAATTGAGGCCGAAGGCACTAACTGCCTTGAAAAGCTTACGATACAAAACTGCAAAACCAAGGAAAGCGAAGTTAAAACTGCTAACGCATTATATATATTTATTGGCGCCAAGCCGTATACCGACTGGATAAAGCTGGACATCATTAAAAATAATAAAGACTTTATTGAAACCGGCCGGGAGTTGCGCAGTTACGAGAACTTTAACAAAGTTTGGAAGCTTAAACGTGATCCATTTCTGTTGGAAACAAGCTGCCCGGGCATATTTGCAGCAGGCGATGTACGTGCCGGGGCCATGAACCGCGTGGCATCTGCCGTAGGCGAAGGCTCAATGGCGATAAGTTTTGTACATAAATACCTTGCTGAAGTTTAAATCATCAAACACTACCTATACTTATGGAAGAAACCTGCGCCCATATTGAAGCTGTTGAAAGCATAACCGAGCCCAAAGGCTACGTTTGTGAGGAATGCATAAAACATCACGGTTCATGGCTGCACCTGCGTACCTGCCAAACCTGCGGCGTTACGCTTTGCTGCGATAGTTCACCGAATACGCATATGACTAAGCATTTCCACGCTACCGGCCATCCAGTAGTTATATCTGCCGAACCAGGTGAGCGCTGGCTATGGTGTTATGTGGATGAAGCCGTTAAAGGATATTAATTGGAAGTTAGAAATCTTGAGTTCGAAGTCTTAGCCCTAAGTCGGGAGTTTTAGAGTTTGGCGTTTAGTTCAAAGCAATTCCTTTCTTGATTCCTGGTTCTTGATCTCCTACTTCTTAATATATCTGCACTATCCCTTAAACGACAGGACTTTATCTAACGACCATGGGCCGGAGCCTAAAATGGTAAATAGTATAAGCAGGGCCAGCGCTGTAATTGATGGCCATAACATGGCGTTAATAGGCTCCTGGAAAATACCTGTTAAAAATACCGCGCCCACTAATATAGGGATCTGAATAATGCAGCCTAAACGGGTTAATATGCCCATGGCTATGAGTATGCCGCCAACCATGTGGGCAAATGATACATAGTACACCAGGATCATCAGCATATCAGGCGATACGTCAATAACATCCTGATCGGTAATAATACCGCGCAGGTATGAGGTATTTTCCATAAAGGTTATGCCTTTCAACAATAAAAACACGCCAAGAATAACACGCACAATATCCAAAACTTTAGGGTGATGAGTATCGCCCCAGTGTTCAATTTTATGAACCAGATTCATAAAGCCCTCCTTTTAGTTTAATAATTGGTTATCAGCAACCCGGGGTGATCAGGGAGATCAAGCGACGGGCATGCTGCTATTAAATTTAGTAACAAATTTGTTATAAAACAAGTTTTAGGGGAGTAAAAAAATTGGCAGGTTCAAGCGCAGATATTTATACCTGCAATGGCGTTGACCGGCACTTACAGATCATACTCTGCCAGCCACCCCCTCAATCTGGTCAAATCTTTTTTTAAAGCGGTCGAAAACTCATCTTTACTAATAGCCAGCTCACGTTTACCATCCTCTGCACCTCCTAAGGGATATTCGCAGTGCAGGCTCATAGGGCCATTGATATTATACTGTTTCAGCAGGCCAAAGTATTTCTTAAAATCAACCATCCCCTCGCCTAATGGCACACTTTTCACCTGCCATTTGTCGCCCCTTTTCTCCCAGTAAAAATCCTTTACATTGATTGTTTTGGAATAAGCCTTTAACAGATCAAGTGTAACAGGCCAGGTATCGGCACCTTCGGTTGTGGCATGCCTTACATCGTACTGACAACCGATATAATTAGGATCAAGTCCTTCAAGGCTCAGCCATAAATCCCACTGCGATGCTCCAAACAAGTCGCCGGAGTGGTTTTGATAACCGCCGTGCATGCCATACTTTTTATTGAGCCCGGCAAGGCCGGCCAGTTGTTTATTGATAACCCTGATATTGGCCGGTACACTGGTAGCCTTATCATAATTAAACCAGGCGGTACTGTAATATTTAATGCCCAATGCCGACGCCGTTTTCAGGATCGCTTCGGTGTATTTTTCATCGGCAGTTTTAATATTGGTTACTACGGTGTAAACCTTAAGCCCGGCTTTTTCAATAGATTCAACCGCTTTAGGCAGGTCGTCGGCAACACGTTCGGGCAGCACATGGCCATCGGGCCTTACGGTAAGATCGATTCCGTCAAAACCAAGCTGTGCAGCCAAAGCGGCCATATCGGCATAATTAAGCCAATGCATATGTTTAGAAAATATACTCACTTTTATTTTTTCACCCGGAGAGAGATTGCCAACAGCAACGCCGGAATCTAAAGATGAAGGCTTAGCCAAAGCACTTAAACCCAAAGGCAAGCCGGCAACAGCTATCGCGGCCGAAGCAATAAATTTTTTGCGACTGATGTTTTCCATAGATGTTAAAATTGGTGATGCAATATGCCACTTTTTGTTGTGATTGTTTCCTGATTTTACCCACCTTTATCCAAACCTATTTATCATGATATTATTCTGGTACAGCGTGATACTGTTTGTATCCACCTTAGCGCTTAACTTTTATCTGCTTATCGGCTTTAAACAAATTAAACAGGTAAGCCGACAGCCTGTGATGGATAATCCCCCACCCCTTGCCATCATTATAGCTGTGCGAAACGAGGAGGAAGACCTTGAAAAAGCCTTGCAAAGCGTTTGCCATATCAATTATCCTAAGCATCGCCTTATTGTAGTGAACGACCGCTCAACCGACCGTACCGCCGACATCCTGAAAGATTTTAGCTTACGCTATCCAAAACTTCAGGTGACTACGATAGACACTTTACCCGACGGATGGCTTGGTAAAAACAACGCACTTTACCAGGGTTACCTTAGCAGTACTGAAGAATGGATGCTTTTTGCCGATGCTGATATCGTTTTTCATCCTGATGCTATTAACCAGGCTGTCGGTTATGCAGTTAAACACGAGGTTGATCATTTAACCATGTTACCTGAGTTGATCTCCCGGTCGTCAATTTTAAACAGTGTATTTGCCACATTAAGTATTATGCTCATGATTGCCATGAAACCATGGGAGGCCAAAAACCCGAAATCAAAAGCATCGTCGGGCATAGGGGCTTTCAATTTGGTCAGGCGTACGGCTTATGAAAAAATTGGCACGCATGTACGCATAAAACTGCGCCCGGATGATGATCTTCAACTTGGTCAATTGATAAAAAAGGAAGGTTTACGGCAGGATGTTTTAGCCGGTAAGGGTTACGTTTGCCTGGAATGGTATAGAAATCTTGGTGAGCTTGGGCGCGGCGTGCAGAAAAACTCATTTGCTATGGCTAAGTACAGTATTACGCAAGCCATTGTTAACGTACTGAATATGCTATTAACGGTGGCATTGCCTATGCCATTGATGTTCATTTTCGGCACCCCGGTTATCAGGACCATGGCTTCTGTTATGCTCATAGTGCATATAATTTATATGGAGCTGGTGCCGCCCAATAAATGGTGGTATGCATTTATGATCCCCTTTTCAGGGTTCTTCCTGGCCTGGTATTTTTTAAAAGCATCAATAATAACCGTTGTACAGGGAGGTATTTACTGGCGGGACAGTTTTTACTCGCTTGATATGTTAAAAGGTAGGGGATAAAATATTTTGTAACAGTGGCGACATCTTACCCCGAATAACAACGGGAGGATATCATTTACCAATCAGAGTACCACGGATCTCAAAGCTCAAGGATGATATGGCCCGTCAAATTTAAATTCCAATCACATTACATTAAAGCGTTTTAAAACACTATTTTTAGCGCCTCAAATATTGGTGCTTGAATATCAGCAAGCTGATGTTCAGGAACACCGATCATATACGGTTAACAGCAACATAAAAATGAAAGTTTTAAAATTTGGTGGGACATCAGTAGGTAGCCCCGCCCGGATGAAAGCACTGCTTGATATCATTAACCCGGCCGAGCGCCAGGTAGTGGTGCTATCGGCTGTGTCAGGCACAACAAACAGCCTCGTAGAAATTGGACAAGCATACCTCGCCGGTGATAAGAAGAAGGCGGTGCAGCTTATTACTATCCTAAAGGATAAGTACGAAATTTTTATTAAGGAATTGTTTGCGAAGCCCGAGTTTTTAGCCCAGGGCAAAGAGGTTATCGACTACCATTTTTCGTTGCTCGGCAACCTGGCTAATGATCTTTTCACACATATTGAAGATAAGATCATTGTTGCACAGGGCGAACTGCTTTCAACTACCCTCTATCATGTTTATTTAAAGGAGATAGGTATCCCATCAGTATTGCTGCCTGCCCTGGATTTTATGAAGATAGACGAAGATAATGAGCCGATTGTTGATCATATTACCGAAAACCTCCTCCCGTTGCTTGATAAGCATCCTGAAGTGAACCTGTTTATTACCCAGGGTTATATTTGCCGCAATGCTTATGGAGAGATAGATAACCTGCGCCGCGGCGGCAGCGACTATACCGCATCATTAATTGGTGCCGGTATTCGCAGCGAGGAAGTACAGATCTGGACAGATATCGACGGGATGCACAATAACGATCCGCGGATTGTAAAAGGTACGCAGCCGATTGCCCAGCTCTCGTTTGATGAAGCTGCAGAGCTAGCTTATTTTGGCGCTAAGATCCTGCACCCGCAAAGTGTTTTCCCCGCCCAAAAATATAAGATCCCCGTTCGTTTATTGAATACCATGGATCCGCAGGCAAAAGGTACCCTGATCACCATCACCAGCGAAAAGGATAAGATCAAATCCATCGCCGCTAAAGATGCCATTACAGCTATCAAGATCCAATCGAGCAGAATGCTTTTGGCCCATGGCTTCCTGCGTAAGGTATTTGAAGTGTTTGAACGCTATAAAACATCTATCGATATGATCACCACATCGGAAGTAGCGGTTTCGGTAACTATCGATGACACTACTTATTTGGGCGATATCACTAAAGAGCTGAATGCATACGGCTCGGTTGAGATAGACGTGAACCATACCATCATTTGCGTGGTAGGTGATTTTGGGGCCGAAAAACATGGTTATGCAGCCCGGGTGCTGGAAGCAGTTAAACATATCCCGTTAAGGATGATATCATACGGCGGCAGCGATCACAACCTGTCGTTACTGGTAAAAACAGAGGATAAGGTTGAGGCTTTAAGGAGTTTACACAACAGGCTGTTTTAATTCCGGATATCGGATTTTCGATTTCGGAATTACCTTATTTGAAATTTTTAATTTAAAACGTCATCGCAAGGAACGAAGCAATCCCTGATATGCAATAGTTCAGCATGATTTGATGAAATATTACCATGTTCACAAGTAAAACTATAGATAAATTCAACGGCTTAGAAACTCCGTTTTATTACTACGATCTCGAGGTGCTTAAAAACACCCTGAGTGCCTGCCGCGATGCTTCTGCAAAGCACGGCTTCCATGTGCATTACGCCATGAAGGCCAACTTTAACCCAAAAGTTATTGACACCATACAAACCTATGGCTTTGGCGCCGATTGCGTGAGCGGCAATGAAGTTCAGGCAGCTATTGATCATGGCTTTGATAAAAGCAAAGTTGTATTTGCAGGTGTAGGCAAATCAGACCGTGAAATAAACCTGGCCCTTGATGCAGATATCTTCTGCTTTAATGTCGAATCCATCCAGGAGCTTTTTATTATTGATGGCCTTGCTAAAGCAAAAAACAAAAAAGCTGGTGTAGCTATCCGCATTAACCCGAATGTTGATGCACATACTCACCATTTCATCACCACCGGACTCGATGAAAATAAGTTCGGCATCAACACTTGGCAATTACCTGATGTTGCTGCTGCTTTGCGCAAATGTGATAACCTGCAATTTTTAGGAATCCACTTCCATATCGGCTCACAAATTACCGACCTGGAGGTTTATAAAAACCTTTGCACCCGTATCAATGAGATGCAGGACTGGTTTGAAGACCGCGGTTTCCCTATCAAAGTACTCAATACAGGTGGTGGCCTTGGAGTTGATTATTACAGCCCGGATAACAACATAGCTGATTTTGAAGCCTACTTCCAGGTGTTTAAAAACTTCCTGAATGTTAAGCCGGGACAAGAAGTACATTTTGAGCTTGGCCGTGCACTGGTAGCCCAAAGTGCTTCGCTTATATCGCGTGTATTGTATGTTAAAAACGGACAGAAAAAGAACTTCCTGATCCTTGATGCCGGCATGACCGAGCTGATCCGCCCGATGCTTTACCAGGCTTATCACCAGATAGAGAATTTAAGTCGGATGTCGGAAAGTCCGGAAGCCGGAAAGTCCGAACGTTTAAAGTATGATGTTGTGGGGCCGATATGCGAAAGCACGGATTGTTTTCAGAAGGATGTGAGCCTGCCCGAATCATTCCGCGGTGACCTGATAGCTGTACGCACTGCAGGCGCTTATGGCGAAGTGATGGCGTCAGGCTATAACCTGCGCGACAGGGTTGGCAGCGTTTATTCTGAATAGCTATCTGAACCTATAGCCAAGCCTTAGCTGTACATAATTGCCGGCTTCAACAATGGCTATAAAGTTTTTAATCTGCATAAAATAAGCAGCGGCTACAATACCAGGATTATAAACCTTGTAGTCGTAATCGCTGTTTTTATTTCGGTATACATTATCATTTCCGAATGTACCGCCCCAAAAAAGCCGGAAACCAAACTGGTTGGCAACTTTATTGGTATGAAATATGATCTCAGTTGTACCACCTAATGTAAACAGGCCGGCACGCGGATCAGTGTAAAAGCCCGGTTTATTGGTGACAGCCTTCCTAAAGTTAAGGTAATCACCAAACTCATGACTATAGGCGGCTTCAAAACCAATAAAGCGAAAATCGACGTGTGCGCTGCTCACAAAAAAGTTGCCCGATAACCTCCCTCCCGCCGCTCCAAAGAATTTATTTTTAAAATAGTTGGGATCTTGCGGCTTCAATTCGCTGTTATGATAATCTCCTAATGTACCAAAAGCACCGTAAGCCAGGTTGAAATGATCAAACACATGTGCGCGGCTAAAATTAAGCTGTCCGCTCACCAACTCGTCTGAGTAATTAGGGCTTTCATCAACTACTAACGCCCCCGAAATATAGTTTGCTGATTTAACAGCATCGGCAGATACCGGTTTAGGCAAATAAGCAATATCGCTATGGTGCATGGCCGGCGCATAAATATGATCACTGCATGAGCTGATGATCATACCGGCCAGGAGCAAAAGCAGGCTGAATTTAAGTTTCATCGTAAAAGGTTCAGATCAGGTTTATAAATAGGATCCTGAACAATAATACGTTAAAACAAACAATAAAATAACAAAACCTACTGATTATTGCACCAGGCCGTTAATAAAGCTATCTGTAAAATCATCGGCAAAGTGAATTACATTTTGTAACGCTTCAAACTCACCCTGCTGATGTGTTGTGGTAAGTACAACAGCATTCATACCTGCATTAGCGGCAGCTTCGGCGCCTTTAGGCACATCTTCAAACACAATGCAATCTGTAGGCAATGCACCCAGCAGTTCAGCAGCCTTCAAAAACGTTTCAGGATGGGGCTTACTTAACACCACATCATCGGCACTTACTATCGCTTTAAAATAATGTCTGATGTTAAGGTTATCCAATACAAAATCAATATTAAAAGGAATTGCGGCCGAACCTATAGCCATGGGGATATCGTTTTCATAAGCTTTTTCCAAAAACTCATGCAAACCGGGCAATAATGCCAGGTGGGGTAAAAACTCATCCTGGTAGCGCTGTTCCTTAAGGTACGAAAGTCTGTCCATTTCTTCGGTAGTAAAGCGGTTAGGACCAAACATACGTACCAGCACTTCCTGATTTTTGCCGTACATCTGTGGTTTTACTTCATCCCAGGTAAAGCTACCGCCAAGGTCGGTATTTAAAAGATATTGCCATGCTTTGGTATGATAAGGCATGTCATTGATCATAGTGCCGTTGAGGTCGAATATAAAGGCCTTCATGTATTAATTTTCAATTTATGAGATAAAACCGAGCCAGTTTTTCGGCAAACTTAAACCTTTAAAAAACTAAAAGTTTAATTATGCCACATATTCTTTAAACACATAGGCGATTAGTTTTTAACAGCGGCCCTGGTAAACTACTACACGCAAAAGGCGCGAAGTGCAAATCAATATTCAAAAAGAGGCGCTTAACCGTATAGCTATCATACAATCGCACGAATTGCGGAGGCCGGTAGCGTCACTGCTTGGCATATTAGACTCATGCGAATGGAAATATTGATTTTGGTTACTTTAATGTAATAGAACATACCGTTAACGAACTGGATAAAAAGATACGGGGAATAGTAAAGGATTCGGAAGACATCATCCGGGGAGGCCATTTGGCAATAGTAGCCTGACCATCAATTATTTAACAAGCAAAATACTATCCCACAGATTTGATTTACACCTAAATTACCCTTTGGCTGTTGCTGATTATGGTAAATTATGACTACCTTGGCAGCATTAATAAATAAAATAATGCAAAATCAAGGAACAGTAAAATTTTTTAATGAAACAAAAGGTTTCGGATTTATAGTACCAAGTAATGGTGGTCCGGATATTTTTGTTCATTCAACAGGCCTTATTGACGAAGTTCGTGAAAACGACACCGTTGAATACGAAGTTGAAAACGGCCGTAAAGGTCTTAACGCGGTAAATGTAAAAGTTATATAATTATAATATAATCATTAAGCCTACCAGGCACTCAATTTTTTGAGTGCCTTTTTTGTTGACTTATTTTTTTTATTAACCTGCAGGGTATTTCAACTTAATATTTGAATGTTACTTTCAAATAAAACTGGCATTGTTGTTGTTTAAACTATGATATCATAAATCGACTACATATAAAACAAAGAAAGAACATGAAAGATCAAGCAAAAATTATAGCAGCACTATTGGTAGGTGCAGCGGCGGGCGCGGCTTTGGGTTTATTGTTAGCTCCTGAAAAAGGAACTGAATTGAGAGGAGATATTGCAGACTATATAAATGATTTGGTTGATACAGCCAAAACGAAAGCGCAAACAACAGCCGGAGAAATCAAAGATTACAGCAACAATGTAATTGACAAAGCAAAAACCAAGTTTAGCGGAACTGTTAGCGACCTTTGGGATGCTAAAGATAAAGCTGTTGACACAGTACAATCAAAAGCAGATGAAATTGCAGGCAAAGCCAGCGACGCCGCCGAAAGCGCAAAAGATAAAGCTAAAGCAACTGCTAACGACTGGAACAATTCTGTACAAAACGCATAATATTTAGTACTATCATAAAATAATAAAACCCTGCCAGTTGGCAGGGTTTTATTATTTATAAGCGTTTTTTTTATTATTTATTCCATGTATTGTTGCTGTCATCAGCATCCATAAATATACCGCCATCTAAAGTAGCTGATTTAATGGTTTTGGCGGTTTTGATATCTACCGAAATTTGCTTTTGATTTTTTTCCCAAACCACAGGGGTTTGATGAATGCTTTCGGCCGAACCATCAGCATAAGTAACTTTTACATCAAACGGAATTACAAAACCGCCCACGTTTTTAATTGCTACTGTATAACCACCGGCTGTTTTAGTTACACCTTTTATCGACAGATCAATATAGTAATTAGTAAAGAACCAGTTATTGAAAAACCAATCGAGGTTTTTACCTGTAATATTACTCATAGAGTTAAAATAATCCCATGGTATTGGGTGTTTGCCATGCCAGCGGTCCATATATCCATGCAAGGCTTTTTTGAACAGTTGATCGCCCAGCATATCTTTCAGGGCTAAATAACTTAATGAAGGCTTACCATATGAATTATTACCGTACCCACCCCTCAATTCGCTCGATGGTGTAATAACCGGCTGATCTTCGGCGGTTGAAGCATCATGGATCCATCTGTCAACACGGAAATTTTTGTACAATGCTTCAGCTTTTTCTTTGCCAACTTCTGATGTTCCTATCAACAGTTCAAAAGTGGTTGCCCAGCCTTCGTCCATAAATGCATAACGGCTTTCGTTAATACCCATATAAAAAGGGAAATAAGTATGCGCTATTTCATGATCCTGCACAAATTGCGAAAAGCGCACATCGTTGGTATGGCTATCGTTAACCATCATAGGGTATTCCATATCTGCAAAGCCCTGGAACGACGTCATCTTGGGGAACGGATAGGGTACGCCCGGCCAGTTGTGGGATAACCAGCTTAATGAATTACGGCCGTTTTGCACAGCATGGTGAAAATCTTCCGAGCTATCTAAAAAAGCTGCCTGCATACTTGAGCGGCGGTTTGTTGCATCATCAACCACAACGCTGGCTGCATCCCATACATAATGATCACTGATGCCTACAGCCATATCGCTGATATCATTAGCGGTCCAGGTCCAGGTGTTCATCTCCTTTTGAGCAGTTACTTTATGAGCGGCAAGCTCAGCAGCCGATGCAATATTGATAGTTGAATCACTGGTGAATGAAGCCTTCAATCGTTTTGCATATTCAGGCTGAAGTACTTCATCAGGGTTTTGCAAGGTACCGGTAGCCCAAACCACGTAGTTTTTAGGCGCGGTAACGTGCAGGGTATAGTCGTTAAAGTCGTTGTAAAATTCCTGAGCATCTAAAAAAGGTAGCCTGTCCCAGCCGTTGTAATCATCATAAACTGATACCCGCGGATAAAAATAAGCCAGGTAACAGGTAGTTGAATCGATCATGCCTTCGCGGCCGCTTTCTTTCGAAATTTCAAAATGCCAGTCAATATCAAGCTTAACCGAATCATGAGGCATCAACGGCTTACTTAAACCTACCATTTGATTTGTTGAACCTGATGCAACTTTTTTTGCTTCGCCATTAATTGAAAAGCTATCAAACTGAATGCCCGGTGTAAGATAGTCAGCCCCTGCATCGCCAAAACGCGCGGCACCCGGTTTATGAATGTTCAGGATAAGCTTCATGTTAAGCTTTTTTAAAGTATCCGGACTATTATTAACATAAGTGATCTGTTCTGTGCCTTTTACAGTACGATTTTGAGGCACAGCCGTAATACTGATATTATAACGGCCATAATTTTGCCAGTACTTTTTGCCGGGGCGGCCATCAGTCGAGCGCGTTTCGTTTTTAAATGCTTTTTGTATATCGCGGGGCATATACAAGGTTTGGGCCTTAACCTGTATAAATGCAATGCAGGCTAATGCAGATAAAATAATGGGTTTGGTCATACGTCTTAAATTTCGTTGCCAATTTAAATTAATTGGACTAAATAACGATATGCAGGAAACATTAATCGGAAAATTTAAAACAAAAAATCGCTTGATAAGTCGCTATATCAGAGCTTATTTTGTAACAAAGCTGTCACAAAGATTATTTATAAATAAATATTTTGCGGTATCGGATATATTTTATTTTACTTTGTTACCAGTTATTTTAATAGGGGTATTAAATAACTAACATTTAAGCCATCTGCGCTATGCGGATGGCTTTCTTATTATAGACGCTTAATCCGCAATTATATATTCTTTACTAATAAGCGTAAACAGCTCGTCGTTGTCAATTGATTCATCTTTACACTCGGTAAGTAATTGTTGAGCTTCAGTATAATTAAGCTGTTTGGCCACCATTATTAACATATGGCACGAAGTGATATTAATATGCTCAAGTAACTGCAGATACAACATAATATCCATATCCAGCAATACCGGTATAGTTTGCTCTTCGTCCAGGCAAAACTCATCCTTAACAATGGACTTTATAGGGTTACAGTTCTTATCCGACGGAATTTCATCAATCAGGTTATACACCTTATTCATCCGTTCTATCTGTTTTTTGATATCGTCCCAAAACTCCTGTATCGCTTGCTGCAATGCGGTAAAAGAAGCGAGGCCTTTCAGGTGCCCAAGATGTTTATCAAGATAACATTTACCAAAATAAATACGGTTAAGATTGTGGACAAATACCTGTTTTAACAAATCGTTATCCAGTGTTTTAGGGGTATTGTTGCTCATGGTATGAAGTTAAAAGTATATAGTTAGGGTTTATATATTTCTTAAAAGCTGTTTCACGCAATTGCTTATCAAACTTACCTTAAAAATAACTAAGTTTTATTACCCGGACAGATGTGCCGGGATAAATTAACTTTGCATTGCAATAACATAATGCTATGAAATATAAATTAGGCGATTTTGTTCGATTTGTTGATGAAAAAATGGAAGGTTTTGTAACGCGCATCATCGACGAACAGATGATAGGTGTTACCGGCGATGACGATTTTGAGATTCCGGTACTTGCCAGCAAAGTAACTTACGTTCATGGTTACCAACCGGCAGGGACGACAAAAAGCACCAATACAACGGATGAAAAGCTCGTAATACCAGGTGAATTTGTTAAAAAAGGCGTTTATATAGGTGTGGTTACTGATGCCAGGGCAAGTTCTGTTGTGCATTTTCACTTAATCAATGAAACTTCGTTTCAGTTGCTGGCTACTTTAACAACTGATAAGCAACAGGTATTTAAAGGCGAATTTGCAGGGATCATCGCGCCAAAATCAACCGAAAATATCTACTCCGCCCAACTGGCCGATCTGCAGGTTTGGCCAAAGTTTATTTTCAGCGTTTTATTCAGTACTAAACAAAACGTTGAACCACCGGCACCGTTGGCTGTACATGAAAAGTTTAAGGCCAAGGATTTTTCGACCACTAAAAAGAACATTCCATTGCTTAACCAGGCTGGCTGGCTCATCAGGCTCGACGAGCCTGAACTGGTTATTGATGCTCAAAAATTGAAGGAAAGCTTTTTTGAAAGCCCTACCGAAAAAATAGTGATCGAAAAGCCGGTTAACGAAGTTGACCTGCATATAGAAAAGCTGCGCGACGATTATCAGTTTTTAAGCAGCGCTGAGATTATGGAAATTCAACTGGCCCATTTTTACAAAGCATTGGATGCGGCAATTGTTCATCAATTACCCGATATCACTTTCATACACGGCGCGGGCAATGGCACACTGCGTAATGAGCTGCACAAACAATTGGGCAGGCATAAAAAAGTACAAACCTTTATGGATGCCCGTAAAGAAAAATTTGGTTACGGCGCTACCAAGGTATTGTTGAAGTAACAATTTACAGCAGTAAGTGAGCCTTACGAAGTTTTGAAACCTTCGTAAGGCGGCTTTCTTTCTTACTTTTTCGCAAACCAGATTTCAAGATTAGGCAACTTTAAAGTTTGATGCGGCGATGCCGGATTATGTAACTTTAAACTCACAGGGTAAAGTTTATTTGCTTCAAACGTTAAAGGTTCAAGATCTTTAATATAGATATTTTGTGGAATACTATGTGTAAGCGCAAAAGGCATGTTCTTTTTAAAGTTGTTGAACACTTTTATCAGTAACTGGTTATTGCCGGGCATCAAATCCAAACCGATGACATGACTTACAGAGGCAGCCTTGCCCGGATTGTTATTGATGAGCAGCTGCCTGCCATTTAGCAAAATAATTATACCATCGCCGCTGATAACCTTAACCTGCGCGTAAATTAAATCCTTGCCTGCGTTAATGTTTTGCAAAATGTAGTAAGCATTATCCATGCCTGCAGGCAAATCAATCAGCTGCCCGTTTTTATAGTCATTTACAGACCGCCATGGTTTATTGGTGTCTTTGGTAAAAGGTTTTGAGATATCGATTTTATCCGCGCTGCCATTTAAACCTCCTAAGCTTGCGGAGTATGGGCCGGTTATATATAATGGACCCCATTTTATTTTAGCCGTATCGGGTTTATACTTCATCTTCCTGTCGCTGTCGAGCTTGAGCGTGGTAGTTACATTATTAACATTTAGGTCAACAATGCTGCCTTTTTCTTCGTCAGTATATTGTATAGCAGGCTGATACCTGCCTTTGTGTTTGGGCTTAATTGTCCAGCCTTGCTTTACCGTACTTTGATAATTGCTGTTGTAATCAATGCCCGATGAACTATAATAATTATAAGCGTTGTGCTCATCCAGTTTTATGTGGCCATAACTGCTGCTCAGGATATGAACAGGTTGCACTTTGTAACCTTCGGCAACGTCGACCTGTATAACTTTTATTTGTTTTTCACTGTCAAAACCTGCGGGTAAGGTTATCACAGCGGCATCAGTTGCCTGCTTAAAGTTAAGAGATTGTTGTTCGCCCAAAACAGAAACATTACCGATCCTGCCTTCCAGACCGGGTAAAGTGATCAGGCCATCAGCAGGCACCGAAGTTACGAAAAGATAAAGCTTATTGGGTTTAGCAGTTATATTACCCCAGTTAAAGGGGGTAAAAAATGGATCGGCAGTTGTGCCATAAACAGCTTCTGCATTTTTATGGAGCCAGACGCCTATCTTCAATAAAACATCCTTTTCAAAACCAACTACTGAGCCATCGCCTTTGGGTCCGATATTAAGCAGGTAATTACCTCCCCTGCTAATCACACGGATCAGGCTTTCCAATTTCTCTTTATACTTTTCATCCTCGCTTCCGCGTTTTTGCCACGACCGGTAGCCCCAGGTTTCGTCAAAAAATGAAGCAGGCGACTGCCAGGGCACTCCAATGGAATAATCGGGATACTGATTATCACCCATTACGGCAAAATCGCCCTGATCATTACCCAAACGGCTGCTTACCATACAATCAGGCTGCAGGCGGTGCACCAATTGATAAAGCTCTTTACTTTGTTCAGGGCTTTGCGACCCCATATCAAACCAAAGTTCGGATATAGTACCATAGTTTGATAGCAACTCGGTTACCTGCTTCTTGTTATATTCATGATGCTCGGGTGTTATATAATCAGAATTATGACTTGATATGGGCGCCGCTTGCGGATAATGCCAGTCTATCAGCGAAAAATACAAACCAAACCTCAGACCATGCCTTTTACAGGCTTCGGCCATTTCCTTTACCACATCACGGTTAAATGGAGTAGCATCAACCACATTAAAATCGGTAGTTGCAGTTTTAAACATGCAAAATCCGTCGTGATGTTTTGAAGTTAGTACAACAGAGCGCATCCCAGCCGCTTTAGCCAGCAGGGCAATACTATCGGCATTCCAGTTTACCGGCTTAAAGTTTTTGGCCAGGTTGGCGTAAGTATCACTGTAAATACCAGCATGAGCCTGAATTTGCTCACTTAAGCCGCGGGTAACCGGCTTCCCGTCCCAAACGCCACCCAAAACTGAATAAATACCACCGAAATGGATAAACATGGAAAACTTCTGATCCTGCCATTGCTTTATCGAAGAAGATGACGGTTGTGCAAATGCAAAATGAATACAAACTAATAACGATAACAGTGTGCTTATGATTTTTTTCATGGGAGAACTTCAATACCTCAAAGTGTAAAAAAGTTGTTAATAAACAAAAACCTCACAACTTAAACTTGCGTGTTGTAAACTAACAGTTGCACAATTATGCACACCAAACAACTCAACTTTACACTTTTGCTAATAAACATGTTATATAATTGTGAAATCCACTTCACAATTTGCATTTTTTTAATAAAAATATTATTTGCATCTTTGTAGCAACACAACCCTAACCCTAATTCATAATGAAAAACGTCTCTTGCTCAGCAGCAAGGGTTCATTTAACCTTTAAAAAAACGTAATGTTCGAATCTATTCAAATTCAACCCAATATCCATTGTGAGCCTTGCAAAGAATGTGGTGCACGCCCGGTAATTAATCAAACCCGTAAAGGTTTTGTGGTTACCTGCCCAACAAATAAAAAGCATTATGAAACTGCTCCTGGTATGGTAAATATTGATGAATGGAACAGGTTTAACCAAAAATCGCCGGTGCTTACAGGCACACAATATAAAAGCAAAGCCTCATAAAAACTATTCCATAAAAGTAATAGTTTCAGTTTTGGGTATTTAATCAATAAAAACCTGCTTATGAGGATACAATGGGTTTAATTGTATTCATGTTATGCATATTGTAGATACTGAAAATGAACCTTCAAAAAAAAGGCACAGCTATACATTTTGTCCAAAGTGCCAAACCAATACCGGCCAAAGGATTCACAGGCCTGCATTGTTAAAGCTATTGACATTTTGGCTGCCGGTTAAAAGGTATTTTTGTTATAGCTGCAACAAAAAATACCTGGTAATTGAAAGGTAACGAAACCGTTCAGTAACAATACACGTTCTATTGTTCAAAACATGGTATCGCTTAACAATACAAGGCCATTTCACTTTGCAAAAAGCAGAGCTGTTTGCCTGCTACCCGATTTGAGATACTCGGCATAGCTTTTTTTAATATAACTGATCATATCATAATCGCTCATCTTTTTCACTTTTTTAATTTCGGGGTGATATTGGTTCATAAAGTTTTGCAGCGAATCGCCTTTAAGATTAGTTATTGAGCTCACCTTTTCCGGCGAAAAAAACCTGTCCACATACTCATCTTCTTCATCTTTCAACAAAATCTTTTGCAGCTTTGATTGCGGAGCTCTGTTTTTATTCAACATGTCGATCACCGACAGCAAGTTGATGCTCAAGATAGTTGCTGTACTTTTATCCGCATTTATGTGATTGCTGGGTTTACCAAAATCAAGATCAGCCGGACGTGCTATAAACGCATCTTTTATAGTTGAGCTACGATAGGCAAAAACAGAGGCAAACTCCCTCCTGTTACGTAATGAATCGGCTCGGGCATTACGCCTGGCCCTGATTTTTACCTCACTTAAAACAGTTGCCGCAGGCTCAATGTAACATCTTAAGGTATCAAATTTTAAAAAACTGACTATAAGCTTAAAAGGCTTGTAACCTATGCTGGTGACCCTTAAAGTATCACCGGGCTTTACATTGGCCAGCACAAACTTCCCTTCGACATTACTTATACTTTTTGATGCGGGTGTATTGATAAAAGCATTTGCCACCGGCAAATAGGTAGTTTTATCAATAACGATACCTTTAACACGCTGGGCAAACAGATTTATTGACAAGAGCATCAATATTACTGTTGAGGTAAGTTTCAATGTTTTCATGACGGGTTCAGTTAACAGGTGAGCGGGTTAACTAAATATACGCATAAATTATTAACCTTTACACTTTTAACAAATATTAACAATTGCTGAATTACGGTCACAAAACTTTCTTTCCGCTAAAAAAGCCAATAAACTACTTCATCATAGCTTCAAAAATTTCATCAAAACCTTTGCTTTTAAATTTTTGGAAGGTTCCGTCAAACTTTTCGCTAACGGGGTTAAGCAATTGAAAACAAAGCTGTTTATCTTCCTCGCTCAATGCGCTGGTCATCATTCTCGCAACTTCAAGTACACGTACTTTGGCTTTTCCAAGAGTTTCCTCTCCAAGGGCTGTTAACTTTAAACGCTTAATACGTTTATCATCAATATCTTCATACTCGGTTATCAGTTCGCGTTTTTTTAGCCTGTTAAGCATGTTGGTACCGCTTGATAGTTCGATTATATTATTATAAATAGCCTCAGATTTTATTGGATTAACCTGGTTAAAAATAGTAACCAATATACCGAACTCCTCTATCTGATCAAGCCCTGTGCCTTCAAGCGCTTTGTTTGAATATACCATATGGTACTTCCCTATCCGTCTTATCAAAATCATGAGCTTGCCGTTAATTCCCGGCCTTAATTGCCAGTCGGGTTTAGCTTTCTTCTCATCTGCTGCCTTAGCCATCAGCTGATGCCGGAAGAAATCATTCAAATTACAACCGGGATTTTGCTCTTCATAATCGCCCCAAAGCTTAACCAATTCAACTGTTTTATTCACCTGTTATTCCCTTTTGGTATCAAATCTAACAAAACGCCTCCAATATTTGCTATTTACTTTCTTTTGGTATAATATTGTATTAATTTACTACCATATGGTATATTTTATAAATTTAATCAATCACAACAAATGAATACCTCACTCTTTTTACCGGCATTATTAGTATTACACCTAACAGGACTAACGATAATGGCGGGCACCACCATTGTTGATTTTACAGTATTTAAAACCTTTTGGAAGCATTTTAATGATGATAAAGAAAAATCAAAAGGCATGCTGGCGGGTACATCTAAATCATCTACATTGATTGGAATAGGTGCCGCCCTGCTGGTTATAACAGGCATTGGCATGATGGCCTTAACCCATGGCGTATTTGGCGAACAGTTATGGTTTAGAATAAAAATAGGAATTGTTTTGGTTCTAATGCTGAACGGGATATTTTTTGGCAGGAGGCAAGGCGAAAAGTTACGAATGATTATGACTAACGACAAAGCTTACTTAGCAGAACGGGTTGACCAAATTAAGGTGAACCTTAATATCTTTTTTACAGTACAACTGATATTGTTTTTCAGTATAGTTTTTTTAAGCGTTTTCAAATTTAGTTAATCACCAAAAGAATGGAAATGCAACAAAACATGCCTATTTATAAGTTGGTAATTGTAGGCGCAAACGGCGGCATTGGCAGGCAGTGCGTTGAACAGGCCCTTCAGGCCGGGCACCTGGTTACCGCAATATTACGAAACCCGGCCAAATTAGCAATCGAGCACCCCAATCTAAAAAAAGTAAGCGGCGATGTTATGCAACCCGGCGCATTTGAAAATCATTTTGAAAACCAGGATGCTGTGATTTCGGCAATAGGCGTAGCCGGCGGTTTCGGATCAGATAAACCCACAGCTTTATATTCGCAAGGCAATGCCAATGTTTTAAAAGCGATGGAACAAAAAGGCATAAAACGCATGTTCCTGATCTCGGCCAGTGCAATTGAAATAAGTCCCGTACTCCCATTTTATATCAGGCTTATTGAAAAATATGTAGTTCAAAAACTGCTGAAACATATGTATACCGATTTGCTCAAAATGGAGGCAGTGATAAAAAGCAGTAACATTAGCTGGACTATCATTAGACCACCGCAGCTTACAAATCAGGCTGTTACCGGCACATATCGCATAGCTATTAATGCATTTCTTAAAAACTGCCTGAAAATATCAAGGGCTGATATTGCGCACTTTATCATCAATAACATTGCTAACCGGGATATTTACCAGGCAACAGTTGAAATTGGATATTAACACTAAAATTCCGCCAATGAAGCGGGACATTTTTAACTACTGTTAACTTAGCGATCCAATCAAAGCTGACTATCTCATATAATAAAAAAAGACCTTTCCATCGCTGAAAAGGTCTTTTCTTTAGCTGGCTGCGGATTATTTTCCGTAAACTATCCAGGAAGCCTTCGACCAGTCATTAGCTGGATCGATCGCACCTATATAGTTGGTTTTATCAAAGAACGAATCGGATAAGGAGCCATCAAACTTGCCCGCAACAATTGCCGGTGAACCTGCTTTAGGCAATAAGTTTGGAGCAGCATTGTTAAACGGATCGGTCAACATAATATCTGCTGCAGCAGTGAATGATTTTGTGCCATCACGGCCTTCAACTAAAGTTTTTAAACCTGCTGCGTCCAGTAAACCAGCTGTAGCCAATTTGTCAACTTTATAGGGTGAAGTTACCGCCTGCAGCAAGCTGTTTTTTAAACCGCTTGTTCCGGCAATATAATACTGAGCGGTTGGATCATTATCCAGGTCTAAGCCCGCTTTTTGCCCTCCCATTACGATGGCATTAGCCAAAATAAATTTTGCACCTCTTCTCCAACGCATACCATAGCCGTAATCCGCAGATACTCCTGTGGCGTTATTAGGCCCTATAGCCGTAAAGTTTGACAACAAAGGGAATGTGTTAGGAGTTAATAAATAACCTTTAGCATCTGTTGTGTTATCCACTTCAAAATTGTTGGAGATATCACCGCTGGTACCTTTATTATCAGTAAATGCCGGATCTTTAACAGAGATCGCGTATTGGATCTTACCATGGTATCCATCATCAAAATCAAAGTCATCATCGGCATTGTTATAGGCAACCAGGTATTTAGCATTAAATGAACCGCCGAAAAACTCGTAAGCATCGTCAAGGCCGCGAAGCACTTCAATGTGATCTACTTTGGTACCGCTGCCAACAGTGTACATACTTAAGCCGTTTACTTCATCACCTGGATTAACCGCTTTACCGGCATATTCAATACGTACATATTGTAAAACCCCTGAATTATCAGCGTCGTTTGTGCCGCCGAATGGCTGGTGCTCGGTATCTACGCCACCTTCCAAAACAGCGTGGTTGCCATTACCCGTAGCCGATCCAACGATCACAAGGCCACCGAAATTACCTGGTTTCGGATCAGCCTCCGCCGAGGTGAAAACAATTGGCTTATCAGCAGTTCCGGCGGCATTGATCTTGCTTCCTTTATAAATGATAAGGACACCGGCTGAGTCTTTATTGCTCACAATTTTGGTTCCCGGATCGATGGTTAAAGTTGCATTATTATCCACGTAAACATAACCGCGAAGCCTGTAAGTGATATCGGCGGTCCAATGTGTGTCTTTAGTAATCTTTCCCCTTACATCCATCTTGGTAACAGCAGGAGGATTAACCGGCGGATTTTTACCCGGATCATCGTTTTTTGAGCAGGATGCTAATCCTATCATGGCTAATGAGCCAAGTAAATACAACGTTTTTTTCATAATAATTGTTAATAATAATTGATAATAAATTGAAGGCCTTTTACTGTATAGCGTGATTATTTTTTAAAACTGAAATTATATTTGAACGAAAGGGTTGTTCCAAAACCCGAATAACGGCTCTGGATGATTTTATCCTCTTTAGCATTATATGCGGTGCTCCCCGAGCTTCCGTAATTATTATACAATGCGAAGGGCTGCGCAAGCAGATCAGATACGGTCAGTTTAAGCTCGGCATGCTTTTTAAATAACGCCTTGCTTAGCTGCATATCAATCACATTCCGCAGTTTCTCATAGATATCCACGCCACCAGTAACAGCTCTGAAACGTAAACGCTCCCCTATCCTATTATAAAGCACGTTGAATGAAAAATCACTGCCTTCGGGTGTATAATACAGGCCAGAGTTGATCAGGTAGGGTGACTGTCCCTGGAGGGGGGTAGACGCGTTACGGCCATCAGCCAGCTTTACCTTGGCATTGATGTAGGAAGCATTCACATAAAATGTTACATCATTCAAGAAACTTCCCTCAGCAATGAAATTCAGTTTCTTCCTCATCTCGGCCTCAAAACCAAAATCCTTGGCATTGAGCGCATTCTGATAAGTCAAAATATCGTTACCCTGATTGATCTGCTCGATCGGATTCTTAAATTTCTTGTAAAAAGCCGAAACCGAGATGATCTCCCCTCCTGACGGATAATATTCAAAGCGAAGGTCTGCGTTATCAATTATACTTCGCTGCAGGTCCGGATTACCGCTGACAATAAAGTTAGTCTGGTAGTCAAAATAGCGAAAACTGGCAAGCTCTCTGAACTCCGGACGGTTTACCGACCTGAAGTACGCCGCGCGTAAATTGACCTTCTCCGATAAACTATAGGTCAGGTTACCTGAAGGCAGGACATCTGTATTATTATATTTCTGTTCGGTTTGGCCCAGCGGTTTGAGCGACTGCGCATACCGTTCAACCCGTGCCCCCCAAACCAAACGGATTTTTTTGTTCAGCTTATTGTCCAGCATCACATAACCGGCGTCCTGATTGGCTTTTCCTTTGTAATCGGTGGAGCTAAGGTCCAGGCGCGACAGATCGATCCCGTTTTGAGCGATACTTTGAGGACTGAAAACATTGAAGATCGTATAGCCACCAGTCAGCGGGATTGCCTTGTTTCCGAAGCCGATGGCGTCAGTGTATCCCAGCGCGTCAATACTGAAATCACGGTCACGATGAGAAATAAGACCACCGAATTTCAATTTCTGCGACTCATTAAGCCACTTGAACGGAACTGCCAGGTTTGCTTTCGCGCCGTAAATATTTTCATTTAATTTAGAATACACACGGCCCAGATCATTAGGTTTGGGGCTATTTTCGCTGGATAATGAGATATATTCCGGCTGGTTCAAAGGTGTATAGATGGTTACGATCCTTTGGTCGGGCTGGTTCCGGTATGATAAACCGTAGGAAGCATTCCAGTCAAAAATAATATTTTTTTTGCCCAGCGTGTGCTGGCCTTCCAATGCGGAAGTATAAATGCCGTTTTGAGTTGTCTCCACAGAGTAGCCTTTGTAACGCAGCGGGTCTGTTTGACCTGCCTCAAAATTCAGGGCATTGTTGGTTTGCTCGAAGTCAACAGAAAAATCGTTATTGTAAAGGTTTCTCCAGGCAATTTTGTTTTTGCCGAAGGTATAAGCGAAATTCAGCAAACCGCCAAGGCTTTTATAATTGGTGTAAGTATTACGGTCAAAGCTGTACAGAGGAAGTTCTTTCGACGCATCATTGAACCCGGTATAGCCAATTCTGTCACCAAATGACGCACGGTGCCCATTGCTGTAGTTCAGACTGAAATTATAACCCAGGCGATTGCCATTTGTATTGGTCTTAGAGTTGCCCGTGGAAAATTGGAAACCAATATTGGGAAGGCTCATTTGCCCTTCTTTGTAATAAAAGGTATTGGGAAATTGCTGCGCTATAGCGATTTTTTCGGCACTTGTTGTCCCGGATGTATAGTCCTTTTTCACATTGGAATAGGCTGCAGGCAGCTTTCTTGAACCGTCATCGAATCCAAGGAAATCATATTTCCCGTTAGGCCTCGCATCGATAAAGTTATTCTTAAGGGTAGTTTTGGAATTATAGCCAACGCTTAACGCCACTTCCAGGAACCTGCTGTCGGGAATATCTTTGGTAATAGTATTGATCGTACCACCCGCAAAATCACCGGGCAGATCGGGCGTCGCCGTTTTGTACACGATAATATTATCGACAAGACTTGAAGGAATGATGTCAAAAGCAAAAGCTTTTTTATCCGGTTCGGAACTTGGCAGCGTTGTCCCGTTCATCATATTGTTATTATACCTTTCGGATAAACCACGGATAACAACGAATTTACCCTCCTGCACGCTTGTTCCGCTGACCCGCTTCAAAACGTCACCGGTATTCCGGTCAGGCGATTTACGGATCATATCGGCAGATATACCATCACTTAATTGTATACTATTCTTCTGCCTTGCGTAAAGGGCGTTTACTGAAGCCTGGCGGTAAGTAGCTTTCACAACAACTTCATTAAGAGCCTGCGTTGAAGATTGGGTCAAAGCTACATCCAGCGAGGTTACTGCACCTGCCTGAACTTCCACATCAGAAACCGATTTGCTCTGGTAACCGATGTATTTAACAACGATACTGTATTTGCCCGGCTGAAGTCCACTCAATATATACCGGCCTTCCACATTGGTGGCAGCGCCCTTGCTGCCGCTCAGTAAGCCAACTGTCGCGCCTATGAGTGTTTCACCAGTCTTTTGGTCGATTACCTTACCGGCAATTTTACCCAATGACTGTGCAAATGAATTGGAGCTTATTAAAAAACTTAAAAGAATGAAAGAAAAGAGCCGAGTAAACTTTTGCATAATCTTAAATGACGCTCAAAATTATCGGCGATAAATTAAGCCAATGTTAATTTCATATTATCAAAAAGAATATATTGAATAATCGATATTATAGACAATCTTAAATAGATTAAGAAGCTTCCAACATTCAAAAAACAAACTCTATTTTAGCACGATCAAATAATTGTAAACAGCGATGGCACAAAAGAAAACAGAAGAGTTCAGTTATCCCGACCAGTTCATTTCAGATGTATCCATAGCACTGTCGCACCCCGGTAGGATCTCTATTATCCGTATCATTGCAAGGAAACCTGGGATTACCACAGGCGAGCTCGTGGAATTTCTACCGTTCGCACAATCTACAGTATCCCACCATTTGAAGGAGTTGATCAAAACCGAATTGATATCGGTTAGCATCGATGGAAAAAGATCTTTGTATACATTAAATGAAAATATGTGGAGCAGATTCGCCAGACATTATGGTCGCCTCGTAGAAGAACTGGGCATACCGGATTCCCACGAAGCTGAACCGGAACAACATTAATTTATATTGATAATTTCGTATTTATGCCCGGTTCAAATATGGATATCAATAAAGCAGATCTGGAACTTTGCAACTTTGCCAGGTTGCTGGCGCTACCAATCAGGGTATGTATCTTCAAAGCGCTTATCGCGAATGGCAACATACTATCTCACGAGGCATTACTTTCTCTTCCTTTTAACCCAGGGCAATTAACGAAGCATATAACCGATCTTAAAAAAGCAGGCTTTGTAACCATCAGACGCGAGAATAGAAAGATCAGATATGAGCTTAAAACATCCGATATAAACCGCCCTGCCAGGCAGTTCGCCGATCTTTTCAAAATCATCGGCAGCTACGCACCTATTGAGCCACTAAACCCTAACACCGTCGCTTCCGGGAAAGAGAGCCTCCCACCTGCCGCTTTGAGCTTTGGCAGGTTGATCAAAAAGTATAGGACAACATTAAAGTTTTCACAAGAATATTTATCCGCAGAACTTGGAATGAACCGGAGCGACTTAAGCAGGATAGAATCAGATAAAAAGGACTTTCCTCCTGGGAAGCTACAATTGCTGGCGCTGGCACTATCTGTTGAATGTGATGTATTAAAAAAGCAATTCTATAGCTTCAAAATTGTGGAAATGGTTGACAAAAGCGGGTTTGACGAGGTCGTATTAAAAAATGTCAGTCACGTGCTGCAGGCCGGTATTCCCATCCCTGAACATTTCCCGACCAAGCGGGCTACCCGATAAATGTCAGCAAATTAAAGCAAAATCAAATTTTCTGGACTTTTAAACAAAACAAAGTTGAACTTCTAAACAAAACAGGCAAGCCGCATTAGCGCCATCTTTGTTAAAAGAAAATTCAACATGGAAAATAACATCAAACAACCAACCGTATTAGTAACAGGCGGCACAGGCTTCATTGGCATCTATTGTATCCTTCAACTCTTACAACAAGGCTACACTGTTAAAACAACCCTTCGCTCCTTAAAAAGAAAAGATGAAGTAATTAACCTGCTCAGAGGAGCCGGAATCAAATCCTTTGAAAACCTCGCCTTTGTGGAAGCAGACCTGACTAATGACCAAAACTGGAACCGGGCAGCTGATGGCTGCACCTATGTGCTGCACGTAGCTTCCCCATTTCCTGCCGAAGAACCCGAAGATGCCAATGAGCTTATTATACCAGCGCGGGACGGCGCGTTACGAGTATTGAAAGCAGCTCGCTATGCCGGTGTGAAGCGCGTGGTATTAACCTCATCCTTTGCTGCCATTGGCTACAGCAAAGATCCCAAAGGCTACACCTTTACGGAAGAAGACTGGACAGACCCCGAACTGACAGACCGCGCCTACATTAAATCTAAAACGATTGCCGAAAAAGCTGCCTGGGACTGGATCAACAGCGAGGGCGACGGCATGGGACTCACCGTAATAAACCCGGTAGGCGTATTCGGCCCTGCCCTGGGAAAAGACTTCTCCACCTCTATCGGCTTTGTGAAAGGCATATTGGATGGCCAGATCAAAGAAACGCTGCCCTTCACTTTTGGCGTGGTGGATGTGCGTGATGTAGCCGATATTCACCTCAAAGCAATGACACATCCGGCCGCAGCGGGCGAGCGCTTCCTGGCAACAGCCATCGGAGTCATGAGCCTTTACGACGTGGCTGAGCTTATCCGGAAAGAAAGACCCGAATACGCCGGAAATATCGCCGACCTGAAACCGCTGGATGAATCCTTCTATATTGCCATTTCCAACGAAAAGGCACAGCGGGTATTGAATTGGCATCCTCGCAGTAAGGAAGAAGTGATATTGGCAAGTGCGGATAGTCTTTTGAATTAAGTATTTTTGAGCATGATCGCCAGTAGTCTGCAATCCTGTCATTTAGGTCCCGGAATATCTCCCGAACAGGTAATATCCGATCATTTCTTTCTGTACCTCCTAAAAGGCTCTATGCTGGCATACAGTGGCGACAAGCATTACCACTTTCATCCCGGCGACAGCTGCATCGCCCGCAAGAACCATTTGCTACGCTACACCAAGCAGCAGCAGGACGGTGACTTTAAAAAGATCGTCATCGTGCTGGATGAAGCTTTTCTAAAACGGTTTTTAGTCCGGCACAGGGTAGATACCGGCATCGCCACGTCAGACGATTCCATCCGGCCGGTCAAAGACGATCAGCTGCTCACCAGCTTCATCCATTCCCTCGAACCCTATTATAGGGGTGAGGCCGAGATCGAGGAAGCTTTTGCAGATCTCAAGCGAGAGGAACTGCTATTGATCCTGCTCAAAAACGACCCAGGCCTTGCTGCCGTATTGTTCAACTTCGGTGCGCCTCAAAAGATAGACATCGAAGCCTTCATGACCCGGAACTTCAGGTTTAATGTCCCTTTGGAGCGCTTCGCGTTTCTGACGGGCAGAAGCCTATCCGCTTTCAAGCGTGACTTTCAGCAAATCTATAACGACACGCCCGGACGCTGGCTGACAAAAAAGCGATTGGAAGAAGCTTACTTTCTCATCCACCAGCAAAGCCAAAAGCCCAAAGACATTTATCTTGAGCTGGGCTTCGAAAATCTGTCCCATTTTTCCTTTGCCTTTAAAAAGCAATTCGGGCTTGCGCCGACTGCTGTGCTTTACTGAAAAAAGAACCAGACTTTCGTATAGTCTATAACTCGCTTACCCGGGAAATAGCACATATGAACTCACTTAGTAATGACTTTTACAGGGGCTACAAAGTCGATACAATACTCGTTGATGGGTGGAGATTCTGTTGAACTTGACCACTATGTTCCGGGACAAGCTGATACGACGACTGTCGATTCAAGATATGGCAGGCCCTCAAAAGTGCCCCCATGTACGAAAAAAGCCGTTTCCTGTTAACTGAAACGGCTTTTCTTATAAGTGATCCCATTTGGATTCGAACCAAAGACCTACAGATTAGAAATCTGTTGCTCTATCCAGCTGAGCTATAGGACCATCGCGTCTAAACTACAAATATAAACAGGGTTTCTAACCCGTGGTATACTGTATATTTTTTTGCGGTGCAAATATGCAAAATTATGCTGAAAATAACAATCAATTTGGTAATTGATTTGCTATAAGCTGCTTAACAGCTTGTTAATGTAATACGGGCTCTTGTTTATTTTTGTTTTTAATTGTTTCACAAAATCCGTCCGTCCGTCCAAAGGTGTAACCCTTGTCCATTGCCCAATCGATAAAATCAGCTATCCTTCGTACAAAAGCTTCGCCCGAGTTTTTGGAAACATAGCCTGGGAAACCGAACTTTTCTTTATCGTGCAGGTCGGTAAATTCCCAGGGGTGGAAATACAAGTTCAGATAACCGTCTTTTTTATGCGTTGCCGAAGCCATACGTTTTAATAAAGATAGCGGCAAATTATGAAAGCTTAGCCAAAACAGCGGAAAGCGTACCAACGGCGAAACCGAAGCCGGGATCTGCAGCACATCATGGTCATAAAACCAGGTACGTGGTTTATCAAAATTATTATACCGCCCGGGCAGCCAGGTTGGGTTTATAGACGAGTTATACCTATAGCCGGCTTTTGCCATTTCAGCCTCATCAACAGGCATCATCCGTGCCATGCGGAAGCCTGTTACTTCAGTTCCGGAAATATCCTCCAAGACCAGCTTCGACTGCCTTAAATGTTCGGCCTTAAAATCTGAATGATAATACCCGTGCGATGCTATCTCATGCCCTTCGGCTACCATCCTTTTGATAAGTCCGGGCTTATGATTGGCGTAATTAGCTGTGCAAAAAAAGGTAACCTGTATGCCTCTGTCTTTTAATAAATCGAGTATTGTGTTGGCACCCCTTGTCGAAATTTCAAGCTGCTCATCAAATGGTATTGATTTGCCGTACTCAAACGGCATATCAAACTCCTCAACATCAAACCCTAATAAAATCATTATCTACAATAACAACATTTGATGACCGGATAATATAATGCGGGCGATGTTTTGACTGCATAAAAATTTTTCCCACATATACCCCTATAACACTCATCACAAGCAACTGAAGGCCGCCAAAAAAGGCTATAGTGGCAATAATTGAAGCCCAGCCCGAAACCGCGTAACCTAAAAAGTAGCTTACCAGCACGTATGGTATATACAAAATGGCCAATGACGAAACCAGTAACCCAATTAATGATACAATGTAAAGCGGCCTTGCACTGAACGCCACAATGCTGCCTACAGCAAGTTTAACCAGCTTTGCAAACGAGTAGCTTGCCTCGCCGGTATGCCGTTTTGATGGCACATAAGGAATGCCAACCTGTTTATAACCCGCCCACTTAATTATCCCCCGGAAAAAGATCTCGTACTCATCAATGAGCTTAAGCTGCTTCACAACCTTTTCGTCAATCAGCCTGAAATCGGCGGTACCATTTTCCATCTTGATATCCGAAAGCATGTTAAGGCCTTTGTAAAACAATTTTGAGGTAACTTTCTGATAACCCTTGCCATGAGGGTTTTCGCCTTCGCGATAGGTGTAAACAATATCATAGCCATTTTCCCAAAGATTTAACATCTTCAGGATCAGCTGTGGCGGGTGCTGCAAATCAGCATCCATTGTTATCACGGCATCGCCCTGCGCCATTGCAATACCGGCCTTAAGAGCATAATCTTTACCAAAGTTGCGCGAAAGTTCTACATAAAATACATTGGAATGCAACTCGGCATTGATCTTTAACTCATTCAGGGTATTATCACGGCTTCCGTCGTCAACAAAGATCAGCTCATAGGCATATCCTGTGGGCGAAAGTGTTTCACGAAGTTGCTCAATTAAATAACTAATGTTTTTTTCTTCGTTATGAGAGGGTATAACAATAGAGATCTTCTTATCGGCAAGGTAAGTCATAGTTATACTATGGATTTTTAATTGTAATAGGTGGTATAAGTAATTAAAGTTTATATTTGAATACCTTTAGGCACCCTTTTTTACTTAAATAACCTTACGCTAATTTGCTACAAACTGTAACTGCCGTAATCAGATTTTAAATACAAGGTGCCAAATTCCCCAAACGTAACTTTTATGTTACAAACATAAATAATAATTATTTATTAATCTGCAAGTTTCCGGGGTTTTACATCAAAAATTAGCCCCTGCAGAAATTGTTTTCATATCAGTAATCCTCTAAACTGCGGCCGTATTCAATGCACTTTTCTTTTCACCCGCGAAATCCCTGGTAAGCGTTTCATAAATTATTTTAATCCAGATCAAAAAGCAGGGTATTGATTTTAGTTTATAAGGAACGATATATTGGGTACGGATAAAGGAGGGAAAAAGATCTGAAGGGGAAAGACTTGTTATCAACAGCGCCAAAACCAACAGGAATATCTCGAAGCCGGTAACCGGTCGGTTTAAATTCATAAACCAAACTGCAATACCCACAAAAGCGATGATATAGGTTGATGATTCGGCCGAACTGCTGAAGATAACGGCAAAGATCAACACCGATGAAAGGATGAGCCGCTGGTATTCCACAACTTTATAAGCACCTATGCGCAGGTATGACAGTGCAAACATCACCAGCGCCGGCCCTATTACATACATATTTTTAAGGTCATCATAATGAAAAGCTTTGCGGATAAAACCGGTAAAGCAAATTTCCTGCATTACCGAATGTTGATTGCCCGAGTTTTTGACCACCAGGTCGGCATACCAATCATGATATGTTTGGATGATAAAAGAAGGCGATGAAATGGCCATCGGCAAAACAAACAACACTACCGACCAAAATATAAAGCTTAACACAAACTTTGGCTTATTTGCCGAGAAAAAGAAGAAAGCCAGCCCAACTATTCCATACAGCTTTATAAAGGCACCGAGTGCTATCATCAATGCAGCCCAAAAATCCTGCTCGCGTTTGATAAAGTTAAAGCTCAAAATGATCAGCGCCGCTATCATGGGGTTGCTCTGCACGTTGGCCGATGCCGTCATCAATTCATGGGCGCACAACAAAAGCACAATAACATACTGATCTTTTTTTAGCGGCAATAATTGAATTGCCTCAAACAGAATAAACGCGTTAAACAGCACCCATAAAATAACCCCGATACTATCGGGCAGGATAGAAAATGGTGCCATGATAATTGAAAATACGGGTCCGTAGTGGTTCAGGTCATAATAATGCTCGGGCTGATAAGCATACAGGTTATGTTGATGGATGGTATTTAAAAAGTTATACTTAAAGATGGTGTAATTGTTGAACCCCTGGTGGGCCAAAACACCTTTAATTACCAGAAACAAACTTAGGCCAAACCATAAAGAATAAACAAAAGGTTTGTTAGTGATAAGCTTAGCAAGTTTTTGCACGGATTAGGGATCGTTAAATTTATGCGAAGATATAAATATGTCACACAATTATTACAAATCCTTAAATTAACTTACCTGTGCTATCTTTGATCAAATCCAATCATTACCATGAAATCAACCTCCTCCCCAATTAACCATAATCCTAACCGTCGTAAATTTATCGGTCAGTTAGGCGCTTTAGCAGGTACCGCCGCATTGCTGTCGGCTCCATTTGCCGCGGATGCCATAACCTTTGTTAAGCCCGATGAAAACATCACGGTAGGGCAAATCATCGACCTGTTTATGAAACAGGTACCGGGCGCCCCGTTTCCAAATACGGTGGATACCTTAAAATCGGGTAACCCCGATATTGTGGTTACCGGCATAGTAACCACCATGTTTGCCACGATTGGCATCATTGAGAAGGCCATTAGTTTAGGCGCTAATTTCATTATAGCGCATGAGCCAACTTTTTATAACCATGCCGATGAAACCACCTGGCTGGCCAACGATGATGTATATCAATATAAAAAACAACTGCTGGATAAGCACAACATTGCCGTTTGGCGCAACCATGATACCATACACAGCCTTAAACCCGATGGCGTTGGCATTGGCTTACTAAAACAGCTTGATTGGGTAAGCTACTATAAGCCCGAAACCGGGAACCTGCTCAGTATCCCATCAACCCCGTTAAGCTCCCTCATCGAAACGTTGAAAAAGAAACTTAAAATTGAAAAGGTACGCTACATAGGCAATCCATCACAAAGCTGCCAAAAGGTGCTGCTGCTACCCGGAGCTGCAGGCGGCAAAAGGCAGATCACCGAAATGAGCACCAAAAAGCCCGATGTACTGATTTGCGGCGAGATTTCGGAGTGGGAAACCGCCGAATATGTGCGGGATGCGCAAGCCAAAGGCGATAAACTTTCATTGATTGTATTAGGGCACATTGCCAGCGAAGAGCCCGGTTCAGAATTTATGATAGGCTGGTTACATCAAAACGTACCAGGTATTAAAGCTACGCACATCCATCCTGGCAATTCACTATCCTTTATGTAATACAAAATACACGTTTTAGCTTTAATTAAACTCAATATTTTGCTAAATAATGTAACATTACGTACAATTGTAAATTACTCTGTTTTTAAATGGCGAAGGAAACTGCTTATCTGTAACCTTTACATTTAAAAAAAGGTATAGTTGACCTGATTAATTATTGATAACATTGGCATAAAATCGCCAGTTAAAGTTTAATTTATATTAAAAAGTAGCTGTAATCTACGTAAAAATCGCAATTTTCATTTTTTGAAATACAAAGTGTTTTTTTTACAATAAGTTAATCCTACTTTTAACCGATTTTTAAAAAAACAAAAATTTATGATCATAATTGCTGACGGTGGCTCAACCAAAACAAATTGGTGCCTGGTTACCGAAGAGGGAAAAAAAGTTTACTTTAATACCGAGGGTTATAACCCATACTTTTCAAGTACAGAGTATATTATACAATCACTAAACGAAAGTTTGCCTACCGATCTTGAAAAAAATCTGATCACCGAGGTAAATTACTACGGTGCAGGTTGTTCAACCCCCGAAATGCGTAAGATTGTTGAAGAAGCCATGAAAGTGGTTTTCGTTGGCGCAAAGGTTAATATTGGTCATGACCTGCTTGCTGCTGCCCGCGCCCTGCTTGGCAACACCGAAGGCTTTGCCGCTATATTAGGTACCGGAACCAATACCTGCATTTATGATGGTAAAGAAGTTGTACACAATATCGATTCGGGCGCTTACATCCTGGGTGATGAAGGCAGCGGTTGCTACATTGGCAAAAAGCTGTTAACAGATTACCTGCGCGGATACATGCCTGAGCCTGTACGTGCCCTTTTCTGGGAAACTTACAAACTTACTCCTGATGATATCAACGAGCAGGTTTACACCCAGCCACGTGCAAACCGTTTTTGCGCAAGCTTCAGCAAATTTGTTTACGATAACAACGTACACATCGAATACTCACGCAACCTGGTACGCACCTCGTTCGAAGATTTTTTCCGCAACCTGGTTACCCACTACCCTGATTATCAAAAATATACTTTCAACTGCATTGGCTCGGTAGGTTATAACTTCCGCAATGTGCTTGAAGAAGTGGTTACCGAAAATGGTATGGTTGTTGGCAACATCATCCGCTCACCTATAGATAACCTGGTGAAATACCACTTGGAATTAGCACCTTCTTCTTTATAGTTAGAAGCAAAAGTCAAGAATCACGACCTAAGACGTTAAGATTCTAAGATAAAAAGGGCTGGAAGATTTTCCGGCCCTTTTGCTTTTTAAGTACATCAATGGGATGATGATGCCGTCTGTCCGTATACCCGTGTCACTGTACTTACAGATAAACGTGGACATCCTCTACCACCACCTCATGGGTAGGTACGGAGCAATCGCGAACTGTACAGGGCGGATTTGCATAGCCCCTCTGCCTATTGGGGATTGCTTCGTACCTTGCAATGACGGGTTGGAGAGTGAGATAAAAATAAAAAGGCTGGAAAAACATTCCAACCTTTCTTATTTCTAATGGTCTTGATTCTTAGATCTTGATTTCCTGACTCTATCGCCGCTACACAAGGTTCATCTCTCCCTGAAAAATCTTACCGTATTTGCGTTTATCAAACTTGTAAAGCTTAGCGGCACGGTACGATACCCCTTTCTGCTTTTCATCAAGCTCCTTCAAAAAGCCGTAGCTCAACATTTTTTTGCGGAAGTTGCGTTTATCCAGTTTTTTATCTAACACAGCTTCGTAAAGCGACTGCAGCTGCGTGAGGGTAAACTTTTCGGGCAATAATTCAAACGCTATCGGCTGATAGTGCAGCCTGCGTTTTATTTTGTTGAAACCTGTTTTGAAGATCTCACTGTGGTCAAACGCCAGTTTAGGCAGCTCGCTTACCGGGTGCCAAAACGCTTTTTTGGCGTATTGTGTTACCGGGCGTAGCTCCTTTTGCCCGTTTATGCGGATCAGCGCATAGTAAGCAACCGTAATTACACGGCCCTGCGGGTGACGGTTTACCTCGCCAAAGGTATGGAACTGCTGCATATGCAAATCGCGCAGGCCCGTAAGTTCATACAGGATCCGCTCGGCGGCATCGTCGATGCTTTCGTCCTGCTCAACAATATAGCCAGGCAGCGCAAGCCAGTCTTTATAAGGCTCTTCGTTTCGCTCAATAAGCAAAATTTTAAGCTCGCCGGCTTCAAAGCCGAATATCACGCAGTCAATCGAGAATACGGAATCAAACTTGGGTAACATTAGTTCCAAACTATTAGTGAGATTTAGTTAATAAGTTTAAAGATATAGCCTTAATTCCTAATCCAAAAAAAAATAAATAAAATTTAATGGTGTAATTTACACACAGTATCTTCGTAGCGTAAACTTAAGGAGTGAAAGATGCGTAAAATATCAAAAATAGGGGTTTTAACTTCGGGTGGTGATGCCCCCGGAATGAACCCTTGTATCCGTGCTGTTGTGAGGACCGCACTGTATAACGGGCTGGAAGTTGTAGGGATAAGGCAAGGATATAAAGGCCTTATTGACAATGACATGTATGACATGGATAAACGCTCGGTAAGTAACATCCTTAATTTAGGCGGCACCATTTTAAAAACCGCGCGCTGCTTGCCTTTCAAAACAGATGAAGGCATGGAGATAGCATACCAAAATGCTAAGGCCCGTGGTATCGATGCCCTTGTTGTTATTGGCGGCGATGGTACTTTCACCGGCGCGCTGCGCTTTTCGCGCAAATACCCCGACATTGCCGTAATGGGCGTTCCGGGTACTATTGATAATGACCTTTGCGGCTCAACCTATACCCTTGGTTTTGATACCGCTACCAATACGGTTATCCAGGCTATCGATAAAATCCGCGATACCGCCGATGCGCATGACCGTCTTTTCTTTATTGAGGTAATGGGCCGCGATTCGGGCGCTATTGCCTTGCGTGCAGGTATCTCGTGCGGCGCCGAGGCTATTTTACTGCCCGAGCGTGCTACCGCCATTGATGATTTGATCGTAAACCTTAAAGAGGGGCACATGAACAAAAAATCATCAAGCATTGTAATTGTTGCCGAAGGTGATAAAAATGGCGGTGTTTATGACGTGGCAAAGGCTGTACAACAAGAAGTTAAAAATTACGACATAAAAGTTACTATCTTAGGCCACTTGCAACGGGGCGGCGCACCGTCAAGCTTTGACCGTATTTTGGGCAGCAGGCTTGGCTTTGCAGCAGTTAACGCTTTGGTTGCCGGCGAATCACAAAAAATGGTAGGTTTGCAGGCCAACCAGATCATGATGACAGACCTGGAAGCAGCACTTAACCACCATGAGTTTAAGCTTGAAGAAGACCTTTTACAAATGATGGATATATTATCGATATAGATTATTAATGATTGCAGTTGTTTATAGCGGATCGTACTTTGCACATTGGAGGCTTACTGATAAGGGAAGAACTGTTGCTTCCTTTAAAACCAATGGCATAAACCCCTATTTTAACGACGAAAAGCATATCCTTCAATTGCTCAACAAAAACATCAATCTTATACACCACGCCGAAGTAATAAAACGCATCTACTTTTTTGGCGCAGGCGCATCTTCCGATGAGCGGAAGAAGATTGTTCATAACGCGTTTTCAGCATTCTTTAAGTTCGGTAAAATATCTATTGAGCACGATATTGCCGGCGCGGCTATTGCATGTTGTAAAAATGAACCGGGCATTGTAAGCATTTGCGGCAGCGGTACCAATGCCGCCTGGTACGATGGAAGAAGAGTTTGGCCCAACAACTACGGTTTGGGTTATATCCTTGCCGATGAAGGCTCGGGCAACTGGCTGGGCAGGCAGCTTATTAAGGAGTTCATGAACGATACCCTGCCACCATCCATCCGTAAAAAGTTTATCCATAAGTACGATGCCGACCGTAAAAACCTGCTCGAAAAGGTCTACCGCCAAAAGCAACCGGCTTTATTTTTGAGCTCCTTTACCGATTTTTACCTCGATAACAAGAATGATCATCATCTGCAAAACGTCATAAAAAAAGGATTTAGCAAGCTAATTTCCACATATTTGTTACCTTTATATCAGCAACACCCGGGTACGTCTGTTCACTTTGCAGGCTCTGTTGCTTTTAATTTTCAGGAACACTTGTATGAAGCTGCCGCCGAAGCTGATCTGCAAATCACTAACATAATTAAAGAACCCATAAATAATTTATTAACCTACTATTCAAGTAAAAATTAAAAAATCATGAAAATAGGAATTAACGGTTTCGGCCGTATTGGCCGCCTGGCATTCAGGGCTGCAATTGAAAGACCAGACATTGAAGTTGTTGGTATTAATGACCTTGTTGAGCCAGATTACATGGCTTACATGTTAAAATACGATTCAACCCATGGTCAGTTCAATGGTACTATTGCCGTTGAAGGCGGTCATTTGGTTGTTAACGGTAAAACCATCCGTGTTACTGCCGAAAAAGATCCTGCCAACCTTAAATGGAACGAAGTAGGTGCTGAGGTGATAATCGAATCAACCGGTTTGTTCTTAACTCAGGAAACTGCTCAAAAACACATCGACGCCGGTGCTAAAAAAGTAGTAATGAGCGCCCCTGCAAAAGATGATACCCCTACCTTTGTAATGGGTGTTAACCACAAAGCGTTAAAAGCCGATCAAAACATCGTTTCAAACGCTTCATGTACTACCAACTGTTTAGCGCCTATCGCTAAAGTATTGGACGATAAATTTGGTATCGAAGAAGGTTTGATGACCACTGTACACGCTGTTACCGCAACGCAGAAAACAGTTGACGGCCCATCTGCAAAAGATTGGAGAGGCGGTCGTGGTGCTTACCAAAACATCATCCCTTCATCAACAGGTGCAGCTAAAGCGGTTGGTTTAGTTTTACCTCAGTTAAAAGGTAAATTAACAGGCATGAGCCTGCGCGTACCAGTTGCCGACGTATCTGTAGTTGACTTAACTGTACGTTTGAAAAACGGTGCTTCTTATGAAGCCATCAAAGCTGCAATGAAAGAAGCTTCTGAAGGCGAATTGAAAGGCATCCTTGGCTACACCGAAGACGAAGTAGTATCTGAAGACTTTAAAGGCGATTCACGCACTTCAATTTTCGACGCTAAAGCCGGTATCGGTCTGAATGAAAACTTCGTAAAAGTTGTTTCATGGTACGATAACGAGTGGGGTTACTCGAATAAACTGATTGACCTTGTTCAGGAACTTGGCAAATTATAATAGCTGATTTTTTAGATCATAAAAAACGCCCTTCGGATAACCGGAGGGCGTTTTTTGTTTGTGGGATACCCACTTTTTCCCGACCGCGTCATTACGAGGTACGAAGCAATCGCGAACAATACAGGGCGAACTTGCTTAGCAGTACCTCTCCACCACGTCATTGCGAGGTACGAAGCAATCGCGAACTGTACAGATTTGCTTAACATGCTTTAACAGGAAACTGAGATAAAGGAAGCGGATTATCATTATATTTATGAGATAATATCTCTTATATATGAAAATCAGACACAATGATATTGAGATACCCGATGATGATCCGTTCAAAAACTGTAAGCTCGGCCGAAAAAAATATGGCCAAATTTTAACGGATATTATCGGCTCTTATTCTGATGGCTTTGTTTTAGCGATTGATAGTAGGTGAGGAACCGGGAAAACAACATTTGTAAAAATGTGGAAAAAGCAACTTGAAATCCACGGCTACAAGACATTGTATTTCAATGCTTGGGTAAATGATTTTGATAGTAGCCCGTTGGTTGCAATTTTAGCTGAATTAAAAACGATTGTTTCCGATAAGGCAGATTCAACTTTTAAGTCGTTATTATCTAAAGGGGCAGTAATAACCAAGAAGGTACTCCCAGGGTTAATAAAAGCTATTGCGGAAAAATATGTTGGGCATAAAGTACTACAAGAAATCATAGGAGATTTTGCGGAATCTGCTGTTGATATTTTAAGCGATGAAGTAAATGAATATGCTAAGAAAAAAAAGGGCCTCCTCGAGTTTCGAAATGCATTAGAAGTGTTTATTAAAGAAAATACTGAAGGAAAACCATTGGTATTTTTGGTTGACGAGTTAGATAGGTGCAGACCCAATTACGCAGTTGAAGTATTAGAGCAAGTCAAGCACTTTTTTAATGTATCTGGAATTGTATTCGTTTTGACTATAGATAAAACGCAACTTGGAAATGCAATAAGGGGCTTCTATGGTAGCGATCGAATAGATGCGAATGAATATTTGAGAAGATTTATTGACATCGAATATTCTATTCCTTTAATAGACACCCAGCTTTTCTGTAGGTATTTATATGATTATTTCGGCTTCGATGACTTTTTTAACTCGTCAGATCGTAAAAAGTTCCCTGATCTAAGAAATGATAAAGAGAATTTTATAGAAATGGCTGAACACATATTTAAAAAGCATAATACGCCTTTAAGGCAACAAGAGAAAATCTTTGGCCATGCCCGACTTGTACTAAACCTTTTTGGACATAATAGTTATGTATTTTCATCAACTTTATTTTTATTAATTTTTATCAGAGATTTTGAGAGAAACTTCTACCAAAGAATTGTGAATAAAGACATTAACTTACAAGAAACGGTTGAAAAGCTAAATAACTTCTTTCCAGATAAGATTGATGAATATGATTTGAATTATTTTATTTATCAAGAGGCTCAATTTCTACAGTTTTACGATAACTATTATTCAGAAAGACAGAGAAGGGGTTCTAATCTTTTCGAAAAAAAAGATCAAAATGAAGATACTTTGCTAATTAGATCTGGATTTGTTAATGAAGATTCGAATATTAGGCTTTTAAATGCACTGAAAGACTTTAGACGCACGGATCGTTATAGCTTTAGTTTGGAAATTCTTCTGAAAAAAATTGATTTGTTGGAACCTTTAAAAAAAACAACGATTTAATTTCCTCAAGTGGTGCAAGTATGCAGCATTAAGAAAAGCATCG
The DNA here is from genome assembly GCF_049949235.1 of Mucilaginibacter sp. R-33. Classification (NCBI taxonomy): domain Bacteria; kingdom Pseudomonadati; phylum Bacteroidota; class Sphingobacteriia; order Sphingobacteriales; family Sphingobacteriaceae; genus Mucilaginibacter; species Mucilaginibacter sp. R-33. The sequence continues at coordinate 407,882 of NZ_CP188089.1, read as the reverse complement.
CGCACTTGGGGCTTATTATCAAGTTTGCCCTGTACAGTTCGCGATTGCTTCGTACCTCGCAATGACGGGTTATTTTAAATTCCAGTTTCTCAACACACCGAAATCTTCCTTACATTACACCTATGGTTATGCAACGAGGCGGATGTGTTTACATTATCACCAATAAAACTAACTCAGTACTGTACACGGGGGTAACATCAGACATTATAAGTAGAATATTCGATCATAAAAACAAAACCTATCCTCAAAGCTTTGCGGCTAAATACAATTGCAATAAGTTAGTTTACTATCTATTTTATGCCCATATTGAGGAAGCGATTGCTGCTGAAAAAGCGCTGAAAGGTGGGAATAGGCAAATGAAAGTTAAGCTAATTGAAGAACTTAATCCGGAGTGGAAGGATTTGTATGATGATTTGTTAAAGGATTGAGATGGTGAAGGCCGTGCAAGTACCCAACTGGCGCGAGTAAGCAGCGCAGGGAAAAGCGTGGCGTACTCGTGACTTTTTAAACTTTTTTTAGGATGAGACAGCCTTCTCCTAAGCGGAAGCTTTTAATTCGCAAACGCTGTTAAGTTTGTTTTTAAAGTCCTCTCCTTCGTAGAGGAGTTAGGTGAGGCCATTATCTTTTTGTCACCAACTCCCTATAACCAACTAGCTCATCCCATCGGGCAGCGGGCGGGCGGTAGTAGGTAAGCATCTGGTATTCGTTTTCGGTTTCAAAGTGGCTGCCCTCAAAAGGGATATCATCGGCTTTGCCTGTTTTGGCATCTACCCAAACGTATTCATAATCGTACACGCCTTGTTTTAACAGCATGTTTACCGTGTACCTGCCGTTATCAAGCGGGTGAAGCCGGTTGCTTTCATCAAGGCGATAATTGTTAAACTGGCCTACTACGTATGGTGCTCCGTCTTTAGGGTCTTTATTGGTTGATAGGGTGAAGTATACGTGCGCGTAATCGGCATCGGTAGCCGGTGTGGTGCCGTCGTTATTCAGGATATAAAACTTACCGTCGTTATCGTACTGAAAAATGTAGTTGGGCTGGTCGCGCACCGGGTCGCCAAGCAGCACTACCACGTTGGTTGAATCTTTGTAAATTTTAGCTACCCTTTGCGAATTAAGCTTGAGCGTACGCATATCAAACAGCCTGAACTCGTTACGGCCGGGGAAATCATTAATGCTTACATCGTTATAAATCAGCTGCGAACCACGGATATAGGTTGGCTGCCCGTTAAGCACCGCTGTTTCGGTACGGGCGTTTTGCATAATAAAAGTACGCAGGGCATAAGCCGGGTTCTGCACAACAAGGCCCGAATAATCAACCGTAAAATTGATTTTTTGATTAGTTTGCCGGGTAGCATTATTGGCCGAAGGCACCAGATCGGCAGCTATCAACACGCGTTTGCCCAACACATACAGCCTGCGGGTAAGCACCATTTTATTTTGGTCGCCATCTTCATAAACCTTCAGCACATAGTTACCCGATATTTTAGGGGCTATGTTGTTGTTAGGCAACGAAATTTCATAATGGGTATATTTTTGCATGGTACCGGTTGAGTAGCTGTAATTATACAGCCGGTCGTCGGTAAAATTTTGCATGTACTCGGCCGATGAAAGGTTTGATGAGTTCCAGTTGGCATCGCAATGTTCAATGGTGTAATAGTAGTTGCGGCTGCCCCCGCGCAGGTCATCAAAGGTTAACAGCACCTTTTCATCAGTCCCCAAATTAATAACCGGGAAAGAGCCCTGCTTGGCAGTATTGTAAAACTCCACGCTTTTTATGGCCGGTGAGTAAACGTTGTTGTTATAGGGGGATTGGGCGAAGGTATTTAGTGACAGGAGGATGAAGAGGATAATGTAAAGCTTTTTCATATAAACCTGTTAATTCAGTTAAAGCACTATAAAACAAACGTCATTGCGAGGCACGAAGCAATCGCGAACTGTACAAGTGAACCTGTATAGCGCATACATCAGGGTCCTCTCCGAGAGAACCCTGATGGGACGTTAAACGTCATTGCGAGGTACGAAGCAATCGCGAACTGTACAGAGAAACTTGCATAGCTACTCTGCTAATCGGGGATTGCTTCGTGCCTCGCAATGACGGGGAAATTTCATTTCACGCTTACGATTCCAGCTCCAAGATCTGCTCGGCCAGTGCTTCCCACTTTTCCTGCAATTGTTTCAGTTCGGTTTGCTTGGCGCTGTAGGCAGCGTTGGTTTGTTTTAGCTTGGCGTTATCGCTGTATATTTTTTCGTCGGCCAGCTGGGTTTCAAACTGCTTTACTTCTTTTTCAAGGTCGGCAATTTGTTGTTCCATTTTGGCCAGGTCCTGGTTTAGTTTTTTAAGCTGCTGATGTTTGTTTTCGCCTTGTGGTTGTTTAACAGGCTCAGGCTTTTTCTCCTCCTTTTTGGGCTGAGGTGCAGGCGCGGCAGCTTTGGGCTCCAGTTTGCGTTTGGCATACCATTCATCAAACTCGGCATAAGTACCAGGGTAGATCTTGATCTTCTGATCTTCAATAAACCAGATCTTGTTAGCTACGTTATCAAGGAAATACCTGTCGTGCGATACCACAATGAAAGTACCCTCGTACTGGTCAAGCGCCTGGATCAGGATATTAACCGACTGCATATCCAGGTGGTTGGTAGGCTCATCCAGTACCAGGAAGTTGGCATCGGCGGTAAGTGCCTTAGCTAAAGCCACACGCGATTTTTCACCCCCAGATAATACCTTGATCTTCTTGAACACATCATCGCCGGTAAACAAAAACGAACCTAAAATGGTACGCAACTCGGTATCAGTATGTTTTGGGGCGAATGATTGCAGCTCCTGCAGGATCTGGTTTTCGAGGTGCAGGGACTCCAGCTGGTGCTGTGCAAAAAAAGTAGTAGTTACGTTATGACCGGTAGTTACCGTACCTGTATAATCCTTATCGGCCGATGCGATGATACGCAACAGCGTTGATTTACCTTTACCGTTGGCACCGATGAGGGCAATTTTATCACCTTTTTCAATTACAGCTTCGGCGTGGTCAAGAATATCGATAGCAGGGTATTTTTTGGTGATATCCTCTAAAGTGATCACGTGCCTGCCCGATTGCTTGCTGAAACGGAAAGCGAAGTTAACGGATGGATTATCGTCATCCACATCGTCAATACGCTCCATCCTATCCAGCATTTTGATGCGGGATTGCGCCATTTTAGCTTTAGAAGCCTTGGCACGGAAACGCTCGATCAAACGCTCTTCCTGTTTAATTTTTGATTGCTGGTTTTTAAACTCACCGCGCTGAATTTCTTCGCGCAGGGCTTTTTCTTCGAGATAGAAAGAGTAGTTGCCCGCGTAAACGGTAAGCTTGCCTTTGCGCGATTCAACCGTACGGTTGATCACCTTATCCAGAAACCACCTATCGTGCGATACGATGATGATAGCACCGGTAAAAGCCTTCAGGTAATCTTCCAGCCATTGGATAGATGGCAAGTCGAGGTGGTTGGTAGGCTCATCCAGCAGCAGGATATCAGGTGCCTGCAACAGGATCTTGGCCAGCATTACACGCATGCGCCATCCACCCGAAAAGGTGCTCAGCTTACGCTTGCAATCGTCATCGCTAAAACCCAAACCGGCTAAAATTTCGTGGGCTTTATATTCGATATTGTAACCGTCAAGCAGTTCAAACTCATGCTGCTTGTCGCTCAGTTTATTTAAAAGATCTTCGCTATAATCCGTTTCCAGCTTTTTAAGCAGGTTCTCTATCTCGTCGTGCAGTTGGTTCTGGCGCTCAAAGGCTTCCATAGCCACGTGTACGATGTTTTTATCAGATGAGTATGAAAGCAGATCCTGGTTAAGGTACCCCATGGTAAGGTCCTTAGCCATTGAAACAGTTCCGGAGGTAGGCTTATAGTCGCCTACAATAATTTTTAAAAGGGTGGTTTTACCAGTACCGTTGGCACCAATTAAACCAATTTTTTCACCGGGTTTAATATGCCAGTTGGCTTCATCATATAAGGCCCGCGCACCAATCTCGAACGTAAGGTTATTTATAGCAATCATTTACGCGCAAAGATACTGTTTTTGAGCTGAATGCCGAAGGCAGAAAGCTTAAGGCTTTATTGGGTAATGCTTAATAACGAAACCGGGATGACAAAATTGAATCCATTCCTAATCAGGATTTTCTGTGAACTTTTAAAACGATCTGGGTTTCTACCATTTCAAATACTGTACCCCCATCTTTTTCTACAACATTGATCATCATTACAGTTCCCGTGTTATTTAATTCTTTAACGCGTATCACACCTTTATCCGGATCGTATTCCCAGTCACCTTTCGGCATACTCTTTATCGCCGGGGTCAAATAAAAATGGTGGTTGGCATTAAAATCAAAATCAGCGTTGGAGAAAATGCCTTTTAGTGATTTTATCATCATGGCCTTTTGCTGCTCATTCATTTTCATGGTGCTCCCTGAAATGTCAACATGATCAACTTGCCATTTTCCGGTAATATCCTTAGGTGGTGTACTGCTCCACAAACGGGTTAGCAGCAATAACATTAATATACTTTTCATTTTACGCTCCCACCGCTTTTAACCATGTTTGTGCCATAAGGGCTTCGCCGGCTACACTGGGGTGTACACCATCAAGGTTCCAGTAGGTGGCCGGTGCTGTTTGTTCGGCTTGGTCAAATGCTGATTGATAAGGCACAAATACCGCATCGAACTCTGCAGCAATGTCTTTAGCAGCTTTGCGGAACGAATCAAATGTGGGGTACCATTTATCATCAACAGCTTTCACATTTTTTTCGGCAAAGGGTTCGCAGATCACCAGTTTAATATCGGGCAGGGCCTGTTTGGTGCGGGTTAGTAATGCCCTATAGTCGGTAATGTAAGTATCTATTGTGCCTTTGTAACCGTTGGTAAGGGTGTGCCAAAAGTCGTTTACACCTATGTGGATGCTTAGTACGTTTGGTTTAAGGGCAAGACAATCAGTATCCCAGCGTTCGGTAAGCTGATATACTTTATTACCGCTGATACCTTTATTGTAGATCTTTAAACCTTTATCGGCATGTTTAAGCAGCAATTGCGAAGCTGTGAGCAAGGCATAACCCGAGCCTAATGCGCTGGTGGTATTGGGTTCGGTTTTGCTATGGTCACGCCCCCAGTCGGTAATGGAATCGCCCTGAAAAAGCACTACATCGCCCTGGTTAAAAGTCAGTCTTCTTGCCGGTTTTTCGGCAGCTAATGCTGATGAAACAATAGATGGGATCCCCATAGAGGCAATTGTGCCTACGGCAGCTGTCTTTAAAAATTGGCGGCGATAGTTCTGTTGGGTATTTTTCATTTGTGGGTTATAAAAGGTATTTGCCGAAAATACTGATTTACTATAACTATTAAAATTTTGTTGGCTTTTGTATCAGGATTTGTAAAAGGAATATTACGTAGATCCGTGATCACAACTCTAATCTGCCGCGGGTTACACTGCGCTAAACCCGCGGCAGTTGTTTTCAGTTATTTATCAGCTACAAAGTTCACCGGCTTTGCCGGATCAAAAGTAACATAAACCCTTTTCCAGGGTTCATCGCCAATCAGTCGCCATTTGTGTGCTGTTCCGGTTATATCCTGGGCTATCAGGATCTCGCCGGGCTTAAGTATGAATTTTTCGCCGGGGTAGGTTTCAAATTCAAGCGTACCGGTAAGGGTTATCACATACTGATTGGTTGGGGCATTATGGTAATCATAAAACGCATGCGGCTCCGATTCCAGGAACCTGATAGCAAGCGCTTCGTCAAATGTTCCTAAATCAACCACACCTTTTTCTATATGCGAATGACCGTCATTGCCGGTATATAACCTGTAGGCTTTTATCATACGGGCTAAACTAATATTTAACTGTTAATACTACCCATCCCTTGTGTATTTATTGCAAAACAGTTGCTTTACGTAACAGTAATGTTTATTTAGTTTTAAAGATTATTCGTTCGTGATAAAACTTACGCATCTTTTAACAGTTCAAATAACATATGCCCGTAGCTGCATCCACCAAACGTTTTCAATTTTTACCTTACCTCATCAGTTTGCTAATCGTGCTATTTATTGGTTTTGTTGCCTCACTGGTAACCCGGCCCGAAATTGCCGGCTGGTACAGCACACTCAAAAAGCCGTCGTTTAACCCGCCACCCTGGTTGTTTGCACCTGTATGGACCGTAATTTATATCATGATAGCAACCGCTGCTTATCTTGTTTGGAAACACCGCAGTCGTAAACCCGCTTTTATCATCGCGCGTTCAGTGTATTTCATTCAGCTTATTTTAAACTTTTCGTGGTCGATAACATTCTTTGGCATGCACCAAATAGCAACAGCCATGGTTGTGATCATCTTACTGTGGTTCAGCATTATTGTAAACATCAACTGGTTTAATAAATTTAACCGGGTTGCAGCACTGTTATTGATTCCGTATTTATTGTGGGTTAGCTTTGCCAGCATACTTAACGCGAGTATTTATTTCTTTAACCGATAGCTCATAAAAAACGCTATTTTTATTGCAGATAATTACAGCACCGATAAGAGCTTTCTATCAAACCATGAAAAAACTTTTACTTATTTTTTGCTTTATTACAGCAGCACACAGCTTTGCGTTTGCCGATAAAACTGCTATCAACCATTTTGTAATTAAAGAAAACCCCTTTGCGGTTGATGAGGTAGCCGTAGTTGCAACCGATACTGCAGGCGTGATACAGGAAAATGTAAACGGCATTTTCACCTTTGTAATGAACGGTTTTACCGAAGAACTTAAGTTTGACAAAGGCACGGCTTTTTACCGCCACAAGCTTGACCGTTCAACCTTCCTGTACGCCAAACATATGAACGATTCCGGCACACATGCCATACTATACTACATTTACAAGCATGATAGTAAACTAAGTCCATTCCATATCAGCTGGGTACTGTTGATAGCCATTCCCCTGTTACTGGTATTGCTGGCTTATATGTTTAAGCGGTTTATCATTATTGCCGTAGTAATCTTCTGTATCTTCCTGTATTTCAATTACCACAACGGCTTAAGCATTCCAACCTTTTTTGAAAGCATTATTGATGGGTTGAAGAATATGTTTTAGAAGGAAGGTCAAAGGCGAAAGGTCAAAGGCGAAAGGTCAAAGGTTTTTTATGGAGAGGTGAAAGTAAAACGAAAAGTAAAAGTTTTAAAAAAACAGATGCACACGTAAAGCTGCAGCTACCTTTTGCCTTTCACCTTTATCCTTTTACCTAAAAATCTTAAAAAGGTAATCCAATGCCAAAGTTCAACTGCATAAAGTTGTAATCTTCTCCGTTGGCTGCTTTGTAAGCTTGTTTGAATGAACCTTTGCTAAACAGTTCGCCGGCATGGTTAACCAGCACCCATTGGTTAGCTCCGCTAAATTGCGGGTCTTTAAGTTTAAAGGCGGCATCAAGCCGAAAAACGAAGAAGCTTAGGTCGAACCTCAACCCGGTACCAATACCTACAGCCGTTGAGCTTAAAAAGTTGTTCAGTTTAAACTGTCCGTTGGGGTTATCAGGCTCATCATGCAAGCGCCATACATTACCGGCATCAACAAAAACCGCACCTTTAAGTTTTGCACCAAAAAAGTTATTTGCCAACAGGTACCGGTACTCGGCATTGGTTATAAACTTGATCTCGCCAAACTGGTCAAGGTATTTCAAACGTGCCCGGTTATTAACATCGGTACCGTAATACGCACCCCGGTTAAATTGCCCTGGTCCTAAGGTTCGCGGCAGCCAGGCCCTGATATCATTGGCTCCGCCTGCATAAAAATTCTTTTCAAAAATAAGCTGATTGCTATTACCGTAAGGGATACCTATACCCGGGTTTAGACGGAAAACAAATTGTTTCTCGCCACCAAAGTTTCGATAGATGCGCGTATCAAGCTCAACTTTGGTATACTGCGCAAAAGTATATCCAAAAAGCTTGTGTTGCCCAAGAGTATCTTTAGGAGCATTGGTGAGATTGCTTACCAGGTTAAGAAAATTCCCGCCAATATCTAAACTGCCCCGGAAATAGGTGAAATTTTCATAACCATTAAGCTTTATGGCATTAACCTGGTAAGTGTATTGGCTACCGGATGTAAAAACCGTACGCCCGATTAAATAAACATAGGAGTACCTGTTTTGTGCAAGCAGCGCCGCCCTTGCAGCCGGATCAATTATGCCCCTCGAAAACTCAATGTTAATGGGCGTAATAGTATGCGTTTTATACGGTGTATCAAAAAAGTCGTACGTAATGGAATTGATAAAACTTTCGCGCTTAACCAGATCTTTTTGGTAAAACAGCGAATAGTTTGATGAAAATGTGGTGTGTGGAACCGCAAATTTACCAAGAAACGGAAATTTGAACGGAAGCAATAGCCGCGGATAGACAAGCTGTGCTCCTACCCTAAACTCCTGGTTTTGAATACTGCTATGATCATTACCCACATTATTGCCATTATCAAAAAGGATGCTCCAGTTAACTTTTAGCTGCAATATAGCAGCCTGTTTAAATAAATTCCTGTCGGTAAAGGTGTTACCCACGTTATAACCAAAACGACCGCCGCTAAAAAGCACCTCACCTTCTACACGATCGCTCATCCGTTTAAGCGGCACAATATCTATCCGGGTATTAAGCCTGTTAGAGCTATCCTTCAGTTTTTCGTAAACGGGGTTGGGCACATTTCTGAAAACATTTAACTCGGATAAGCGAGTGGTGGTGCGTGTTTGCTTATCAATATCATAGATCTCGCCTTTTTTCTGAAAAACGTAATCGGTTACTACCCTTGGTTTGAACCTTTTTGAGTAGTCAACAAACCTGAATTGTGAATCAACTTGTATCGTATCAACTTTACCAGGCGTACGCCCCTGACTGTTTGATATCGTAATTAATGTATTGTTGATAGTATAAACCGGGTGTTGTGTTTTCCCCGCGGGGTTATCAATGATCATTTTTACATCAACCACACTGCTGTTAAAGGTGGAATCATAGGTAAAATTGATATATTGCCTGTAAAAATCGTAGTAACCGTTATGCTTCATGAGCAAATAGAGCTGGTCGCGGTCGTAAGCTAAACTATCGGTGTCAAACCTGCCGCCTGGCTGTATGTGCGAGATCCTGTTGCGGTTACCATTATACAATGCTTTAATATTATTATCGGCAATGCTATCGGTAAATTTGCGGATGCGGAACATAGGGCCCTCATTAGCAGTAAAAATCAGCTCAGCTTTTTGCTTTTTTATCACCACACTGTCGGTGACCTTCGCTTTCAGGTAACCACGGCTGCGGATGTATTTTTCCATCTGTACACGCGAGTACTCGATCAGGTTACTATCAACAACAACGGGGGCTTCGCCTATATTTTTTTTACCTTTATTGCTAAAAGTATAGTACAACTGCAGATTGAGCCAGTTATTGGGTTGTTGCTCCTTATCCACATAATTTATAGCGGTTTCCGCAAATTGCTCGTCAATACCTTTTATAGTAATTTTGCGCACCAGTGCCTGGTCTTTGCGGATGCCACGGGTAATGCTGCAGCCCGAACCGATAATAACCAGTAAAATACTTAATATTGTAAGGCGGTAAACAGCAGGCTTAGTATATGCTTTCAAAATCACAGATCAGTTTATTAAAATCCTTACAACATAAAAAATTCCGTAAAGAGCATGGTTTATTTTTGGTTGAGGGTTACAAATCAGTTGTTGAGTTTGTAAACGCTGCATACCAGGTTGATGCTATATACCATACATCCGAAATTGCTCCAAAAATGATGAATTTATCCCGAAAAATAAATTTTCAGGAAATTTCATTGACCGATCTGGAAAAGATCAGCAGTTTGAAAACCCCACAGGATGTAATTGGTTTGATAAAAATACCAAAATGGCCCAGATTAAATTATAACTTACTGAAAAACAAGTTCTCGCTGGTGCTTGATGGGGTGCAGGACCCCGGCAATATGGGCACTATTATCCGCACGGCCGACTGGTTTGGCATTACCGATATTATTTGCTCAGATGATACCGTTGATGTTTATAACCCCAAAGTGGTGCAGGCTACCATGGGCTCATTAGCACGGGTAAATGTGCATTACGGCGACTTAATGACTATCATCCCCGAAATAAAGCTCCCATTATTTGGCGCCATGCTCGATGGCGAAAATATCTACAACACCAATTTCGGCCGTGAAGGTTTACTGGCTATGGGCAACGAGGGTAATGGCTTACGCCCTGAAATACAGCAGTTAATAAATAAAACAGTAACCATACCCCGGATAGGCTATGCCGAATCATTGAACGTAGCTATAGCTACGGCCATATTATGTTCAGAAATAAAAAGAAATTCGTTCAAATAAATTTGTCCGCTAAAAATAATTGCTATCTTTGCAGTCCTTAAAAAAGGGTCGGATGGCCGAGTGGCTAGGCAGAGGTCTGCAAAACCTTTTACAGCGGTTCGAATCCGCTTCCGACCTCAGGGTTAAAAAAATTTAAAATAAAAGACAATGGGCGTTACTCGTTTAAAAAGAAAAGACAGGAGAAATAAAACTTTTTCACGCTTAGAAGTACAGTTCTTGAAACTGGCTACTAACCTTGAATACGGAAGCCGTTCTGCTGAGTCAAAACACAGCCAGATAGCTAAAAACAATGCAGCTTTAGATATCGCATTAGGCAAATAATTCTCCCTTTCTTCGGAAGAAAAGACTTTAAGTCCTGTCGGTTTCCGGCGGGACTTTTTTTGTGAATTGGCTTTTCAGGATTTGATAATGATCATCATATTTCCCTCCTCAACCCCTGCCCCCCACAGGTTCAAAAAAAACGAAAAAAGGATTAGATTTCCGTAAGGAAGAAACGGAAGATTTGATCTCAAAACGTATGTCAGGACAATCCTTCAATCCTAAAAATCATGGTTCAGGATTTTTTTATTGATCCTCCCGATCAAGCCCGGTCCTTCATAAATAAAACCGGTATACAATTGTACCAATGAAGCACCCGCGTTTAATTTCTCAATGGCATCTTCGGCAGAGTGGATCCCCCCTACTCCGATGATGGGGAACGACCCGTTAGATTTTTTATGCAGATATGCAATCACTTCTGTTGAGCGTTGGGTAAGCGGTTTACCGCTCAACCCGCCGGTTTCTTCTTTTAACGGCGATGAAAGGTTTTCCCGGCTGATAGTAGTATTAGTGGCTATTACTCCAGCTATACCTGTTTGCTGTACGATGTCAACAATATCATCCAGTTGGGAATCAGTTAAATCAGGCGCTATTTTTAGCAGAATAGGTCTGCTGATACCGTTTTTACTATTACGTTGCTGTAATGTATTCAAAATTTCCATCAAAGGTCCCTTTTCCTGCAGGGCACGCAAGCCCGGGGTATTGGGTGAACTTACGTTTACTACAAAATAATCAACTACATCAAACAGGCGGTCAAAGCATTTAATGTAGTCACTAACAGCATCCTCGTTAGGGGTAACCTTGTTTTTACCAATGTTGCCGCCAATGATCAGTTGTTTGTTGATATTTTTCGGATCGCGCCTGAAGGCGGCGATTCGTTCGGCAGCTATGTCTACACCAAAGTTATTGAAACCCATGCGGTTAATGAGCGCGCTATCTGCCGGTAGGCGGAACATGCGCGGCTTTTCGTTACCAGGTTGCGGCAGCGGTGTAACAGTGCCAATCTCAACAAAACCAAAGCCAAGGTTGGCCATTTCGCCCATCATTTCTGCGTTTTTATCAAAACCTGCAGCCAGGCCAACCGGGTTTCTGAACTTCAGACCAAAAACCTCGCGTTCAAGCTTCGGATCTTTTACATCCCACATCGCTTTACTTAACGATGCACCACCCGGAAAACGATTAAAGCGCTTCAGGTTGCGGGTAACAAAGTAATGCACATTTTCCGGATCGAACTTAAACAGGATGGGTTTTATCAACTGATACATGCCGCGAAGTTAGTACATTTTTGTGATGGTGAATAAATGCATGGGTATAACCGGTATCTGTTTCATCTCTGTGATATTACGCTGTGTTGCCTCCTTCCTGTCTGACAAGGGCGAAGTGCATCTAAATCAAATTCAGGTTTCGTCAATCCATTTTTAAACTAACACGTTTTGGCGAAGCCATTAAACAGTTTTGAAAAAATAAAATAAAAAACATAGTACTATGTATTGTATAGTACCATGTTTAATATTAACTTTGTTTTAATCGAAAGAAAAACAAGTTGAATATTATTAAAATGGACACTAAACCGCTACTCTATACCGGCATCATTATTCCCATTGTATTTTGGCTTTCAACCATTGTTTGCGGGTTTGTGCATGGTAATTACAATCATTTCAGCAATACAATCAGTGAGCTGGGCGCTATCGGCACAAAATCTGAAACGCTGATGGAAACATTTACGCTGCTCAATACAGTGCTCAGCGTGTTTTTTATGGCGGGCCTGTTTATTGCTTGCAGCCAGTTGGGGCTTAATATCCTACCGGTGTTTGGGGTGATAGGTTTCCCTATCATGTTTGGCTGGGCGGCTATATTTCATGCAGGTAACCCACTGCATTCGGCATCCGGGCCGGTGTTTTTACTGCTTTACGCAGGTGCGCTGCTTTCCGCTATTTTATGGCGGGGAGAGGAGTTTAGACAGATCAGGAAGCTTTCGCTATTAAGCCTGAGTATTATGCTGCTCATCTTTATCCGCTTCATTCCTTCGGCTACTATTCAAAACAATTATACCGGGCTTATTCAAAGATTGGCCCACCTGGGTTGGTCGGTTTGGTTTGTATCGCTCGGCTCCTGCTTTATAAAACTGCTCAACACCAAAGAGCAGCGTCAATTAAAATAATCAACATTAAAAAAAACAACAACATGAAAAAATTATTAGGTTATGTATTGGTTGTCATGGGTTTGATAGCCTTATTAGATGCCTGCCACATAGGCGGAAGGCATACAGTGATTTCTGAAAACGCTGATGGCAGAGAAAGACGGATTGAATACTGGGGGCACGTGTATTTTACCGCTGATAGCACGGGCATCAGCAGGATCTCGCCCAATGGGAAAGTGAGATACAAAAATAATGACTTTGAAATAAGTGCCGAAAGCGATTATAACGGACGTATTACCTATCAGTTCAATGATGGCGAAAAGAAAAAAGAACTTGATAATAATGAGAAGACCTCATTAGCAAGCGCCGTACGGGATATGATGAAGATAGGGCATTACGCTAAATAACTATTATATAGGGTAAGCATAGCTTACAGTTTACTCACCCAGTCAGTATCCCTCTCTGCTTTGCAAAGAGGGTAAGAAAAAATACCCTCCTCTCTTTATGCGTATTTAGAGAGGAGGCAATGAGCACAGCGATGCCAGGATAAGTAACGGCAATCATTTCATCCGTACGTATACCTCATTAAACCCATCGGCTATATAAATTTCATTCAGGTAAAGCGTATCGTGCCTGATGAGGTATGAAACCGGGCGCGTATCAAGCGTAGGCCCGGAGAGCAATAATATATCTGCATTTTCTGTTGGGCTATATTGATAGTTTGGAGTAGTGCGGAAATTACCGCTGATCTGCAGCACGTCGTTTTGGAACCTTTTGAAACTGCTATCAGCATAAAATTCATTTCGAATATTGTAGCCGCTGCTTTGTGGCGTAACGGTAAAGCCGCCAATACCGCCAACTGATTTTACCCAGCGCCATTTGCCAACTATACTGCTGCTGCCCGGCCCGGGAAGGTCGCCTTTATTGCAGGCGGTTATACTACCTAATAAAATTACGGATGCTGCTAACAGGATAATTCTCATAATTGTGGGTTTATAAGATACCTTACGGTACAGCACATGGCTTTGCTACAATAAGTTGTAAAATAATTTAAAGGGAAATGCCTGTTGTATATTCAGCAAAATTCTTTGTATCATTAAACCATGATTATTGTAATACAGTGTAAAGACAAAGTGGGCCTTGTAGCGGCCATATCTGCAACATTAGCTAAACACCTGCTCAATATAGTTTCCATGCGTGAGCATGTTGATCATAACGAAAATGTTTTTTTTACGCGCCTGGAAGTTGAACAAGGCGACGACACCGGCCTCGAAGATTCATTACGTAAAATACTGCCCGAAGGGGCTTATATTTCAGTAAACCCTGAGCCTGTGAAGAAGGTGGTTGTACTGGCTACCAAAGAGTATCATTGCCTGAGCGATATCCTGGTGCGTAACCACTTTAATACCCTGGGCGCAAGCGTGCAATGTGTTATCGGCAATCACGCCAAACTGCAAAACATATGCGAGCGATTTGACGTTCCTTTTTATCACATCAGCCATGAACAGGTAAGCAAGGCCGAATTTGAACAAAAGGTGATTGGTACCATTAAACAATATCCTCCTGATTACGTGGTACTGGCTAAATTTATGCGGATCCTGTCGCCCCAATTTGTGGCTGAATTTCCGATGAAGATCATTAATATCCATCACTCGTTTTTACCGGCGTTTATAGGTGCCAACCCCTATAAGCAGGCGTTTGAACGGGGTGTGAAACTAATAGGGGCAACGGCGCACTACGTATCAAATGAGTTGGACGAAGGGCCGATCATTGCTCAGCAAATTGTGCCGGTAAACCACTCATATAGCTGGACAGACATGGTAAAAGCCGGGCAGGAAGTGGAAACTGCCGTATTAGCCAAGGCCCTAAAGCTTGTTTTTGAAGACCGGGTATTTGTGTATAAGAACAAAACGGTAGTATTTGAGTAAACTCACCCGCCAATGTTCGGGATAGTACCGATACTGCCAATGCGAAGCTAAGCTTGTTCCCGGCCTCCTTGCATGTTTCTCTAAATTCTGAATAGAATTACTCCTGGCTTACAAAATTTTGAACCCTCGTAAGTTTTCGCCGGTTAAATACTCTTCAGCGTGTAACTTACTTTTAACTTTGTTCAAGTGCCGTTGGCATCTCATCTAAATATTACTATGAAAAAACTACTTTCTTTGTTATTTACGGCTATACTTTCTGTTTCAGCAAGTTATGGCCAGCATCAGCTTACTATTGCCACGTATAACTTACGTAATGATAATGCTACAAATGATGATTCGGTACGAGGTAATGGCTGGAAACAGCGCCTGCCGGTTATAACGCAGCTCATCCGCTTTCATGACTGGGATATTTTTGGCACCCAGGAAGGCTTGGTACACCAGCTTAATGGTTTAAAACAGGCCATGCCCCGGTACGCTTATACCGGTATAGGCCGTGATGATGGTAAAACTGCCGGAGAGTTCTCGGCCATTTTTTACAAAAAGGATAAATTTAAACTGTTGAAACATGGCGATTTCTGGATGGCGCCGATTACCAACAAGCCCAACAAAGGCTGGGATGCCGCACTTCCAAGGATCTGCTCATGGGGATATTTCCAGGAGATAAAAAGCGGTTACAAGTTTTACTACTTTAACCTACATATGGACCATATAGGTGTTGTTGCCCGCCGTGAGAGCGCAAAGCTGGTATTGAAAAAAGCGAAAGAGTTAGGCGGTAACGCGCCTGCTATTTTATCAGGCGATTTTAATGTTGATCAAACGTCTGACAGCTACGCGGTAATTAATAACTCGGGGACGTTGAAGGATAGCTATGAGCTATCGCCCATAAAATATGCTACCAATGGTACTTTTAATGATTTTGATGCTAATGGTAAAACCAGCGGCCGTATCGATCATATTTTTGTAACCAAAGATTTTACGGTAAAGAGATACGGGATCTTAACAGATACCTACAGGGCAAAGGCTAAAGGATCGGATAAATATGAGGCTAAGGAGCCCAGCGACCACTTCCCGGTAATGATAATGGTGGATCATAAATGACCCACCATACCAGAGATTTAGTTGATTGATTAAACTAAAGATTTTTATAAAGATCACTTCACTATAAGTGTAGCAATTGAGTGCGGCAGGGCAATAGTGCCTGCCGCTTTTCCTTTTATCCAAAGGCTGTAATCTATTTTTTCGTCGGTTTTGTTCATTACCACCACTGCAATTGAGCCATCGGGGTTTTGGTAAGCGGTTGTTAACAGCTTATCCCTGCTGGCTACCGCGCTAATGCGTTTTGCACCGGGGTGAATATATTTAGAGAAATGGCCTATGTAATAGTATGAACTGGTGTAGATGAGGCTTCCGTTGCGCAAGTCGGCATGTACCGGGGCAAAGCAAAAGTTGCCTACGTGATTTGGCCCGCCTTTTTCATCAAGCAATACGTTCCAGTCGGTCCAGGCTACGGTACCGGCATTAAAGTCATTGATCATTGAAAGCCCATAACGTTCACCAAGCGACCAGTCATTGATCTTGTTGAAATCAAATTTTTCGATACACCCTTCGGTAAATACCAGGTTTTTGCCTGGGAATGCTTCATGGGTACGACGGGTGGCTTCAAAATTTTGGCCTGCCCCGGTCCAGGTTTCATACCAATGGAAACCGATACCCCAGATGTATTTGGCCGCTGCCGGATCTTCCAGGATAGTACTGGCGCGCTGGTAAAGCAAATCTCGGTTATGGTCCCAAACTATCAGTTTTTTATTGGCCAGGCCTTGTTTTTGCAAGGTTGGGCCCAAAAAGTTCTTTACAAAATCACGCTCCTCTTCGGCAGTATACATGCATGATTCCCATGTTTGCTTAGCCATCGGTTCGTTTTGTACCGAAAGGCCCCATATAGGAACCCCTTCTTTTTCATAAGCTTTAATAAACTTAACGTAAAAATTGGCCCAGCTTTGATCAAATTCCTTTTTGAGCTTACCTCCATGCAGTACATCGTTATTATCTTTCATAAAAGCAGGAGGGCTCCAGGGTGACACAAACATGGTCAGTTTACCTCCCGCAGCCGCTGCGGCCGCTTTAATAAAAGGAATCCGGTAGGTTTTATCATGACTGATATCGAAGGTTTTTAAGTCCTTATCACCATCTTTTACATAACTGTAGCTATCGCTCGAAAAATCACAGCTTTGAATATTGGTGCGGCCAAAGGAGTAACCAATGCCTTTGGCTTTATTATAGCAAGCAGTTAAAAATTCTTTTTGTTTATCTTTTGGCAGTTTAGCATAGGTTTCGGCTGCCGCATCTGTAAGCGCACCACCAATTCCTATCATCGTTTGGAATGTTTTGGCCGGATCAATAAAAACTGCCACCTCTGTTTCTGCAGGTTGAGGCTTATCTGCAAACTTCAGGGTTTCGGTTTCTTTAAATTTATACCCGGCCTTTTGCTCAGAGACAATCACCTTGACCGATCTACCCATTACCGAATAAGGCGCTTTACCCTGGGCCCTGACAAAGCCAATCTTTAATAATCCGCCCGCGATCAAACAGGCAATTAAATACTTTTTTTGCATGAGTTTAATTAAATAGGCTTACCGGCTTGGTTACAAGCCTGGATTGTGGCTAACCGGAGTTGTCAAATTTATTAAACTTAATTAAAAAAAAGCAAAAATCCCGATATAAATTATCACATCAAAAGGTCGTTCCAGGAAAATTGATACGCCTTAATACCAAATTTTATTTTACTTTAATAAATTGATAATAAGAATATTATACCATAATAAACAAGCGAATTGCTTACAGATTTGATGCGCTAAAATGCATTTTAAAGTATGGTGTATTTTTTACACACGCTATTGCTTTTGAGCCTTAATTTCTTCCTCAATGCGCAGGCTTTCTTTATGGATAGCATTCATAAGTTCGGTAATGAATGTGGCGGAGAGCCCCTCCTGTTTTCCGGCTTCGACAGTTTTTTCCAGTACCTGTTTAAAACGGTCGGACTGAAGGGCAGGAATATTGTTTTTTGCTTTATAGATGCCGATCTCTTTTACTACTCTCTCGCGTTCGCCCAATAAGGCTATAAGTTTTTTATCGAGGGAATCAATTTTGATCCTGTTGTTTTGTAGTGGATTGCTGGCAGAAGTTTGGGTCATAGGTGTTGATTGGGCGTTAACTAAACTGTACCGGATCATACACACTAAAAATAATACAAAAGCGCGGTTAAATGATTTCATATCAGATGATTTTTTGAGGCAAATTTATAGAAATAACCTTGCTGTTAACGGATTGTTTCGGGATTGATGCAGAGTTACTCACTCCTGACATCACTACACTCGCTACCCTTTTTATTTGATGTTCCATCATTTCTTTTCTTTTCACTGAAGGGCGCAGGCAGATGAGTCATGACGTGTGATGTTAATACTCTTTTTCAAAGAATTTGCATGTACCTACATATATACAAATAAATTATTCCTAAATTTGAATAAAACCTTTTACCGGTAAACCTAATTTTCGATATGGATTTTTTAAAAACGATATACGAGCATATTACAGGATTTTTTGGCCTCGGCGGATTGTATACCATCATCAAATCGGGCGATTATGGCAAACTGCTTACTTATGATGGTATTACAGCCTTATTAGGCCCTATGCTACCTGTATTGCTGGTATTTGAGATCATCAGAGGGGCTTTTTATAAAAAATTCAAGGTAATCCATTACAAGATCTCTTTTTGGACCTACGTGCTAAATGCTTTTATAGGCAGCGTACTTTCCATTGCCATGGTGGGATTCTGCGTCGGTTTCTTTTCGAGGTTTGCCATTTTTAAAACAACGTTTACCTGGTACTGGTTTATTTACGGGTACATAGTATGGGAGTTTGCACATTTTTGGTATCACTATCTTGCGCATAAGGTGAGGATCCTGTGGTGCCTCCACTCAACCCATCACGCGCCCGAAAGCATGAACCTTTCGGTTACTTTCGCCCATTTTTTTCTTGAAGCGCCTTATGCAGATCTCATCCGCACCAGCATTTGCATTTTATTAGGTGTAAATCCGCCAATGCTGTTTGTGATCATGTTTGTGGATGGCTTTTGGGGATCAATGATCCACATTGGTGAAAACCTTATTGAAGATGGGCGTCTTGGCTTCCTGAACAAAATCGTACTTACGCCATCGCATCACAGGGTACACCATGCCCGTAATCCATTATATATGGATACCAATTTCTGTAACCTGTTACCGATATGGGATAAAGTTTTCGGCACCTTCCAAAATGAAGACCGCAAGATCCCTATTGAATATGGCATCAGTCGTCCCATGATTAAAAACAGCTTTTTGGATGCCTATTTTGGCGAGATCATAGCGCTGGCCAAAGATGTACGTAAAGCGCCGGGCATCAAAAACAAGTTTTTATACATTATAATGCCGCCGGGCTGGAGCCATACCGGCGATCATAAAATGACTACTGTAGTCAAAAAAGCTTATTTTGAATCGCTTGAGGAGAAGGAAAATAACCAGGAAAAAAAAGCTGTGAAGCAGGGCGAAAAAGAAGAAATGGTTTAAAAGTACTTTTAAAACCATGTCATTGCGAAGAAGTCTGGCAACCGAACGGAAGCACAACCCTCGTTCCTCCTACCTATGACAATTTTAAAAAGGGGTGTCATACTGAGTGTTTAAATCCGTGGCCTCTGAAGGTGAAATTACATAGATTGCTGAACCGTGCAGTGTGGCCGACCGAGTTATAGTGCTTATTGCCTGTTGCTGAGTATGGTTCCGAAGCAAGAGTCTGAAGGTATGGTACGATCCCTTGTGTGGGTGATTTGTCCGATGGGTAGCCTGTCTTTTCTTTAAACTCCTTCGGGCACGGTTTAAAAAGCGTTATAAGTATGGAAAAGATGCATTTTCATGCGGCAGGTATAGATATTGGAGCCCGCAAGGTATTTGTGGGTCTTGAAGGCCAGCCGGTTCGTTCGTTTGAGACTTTCACCAGTGATCTGGTATCACTTAAGAACTATTTATTGGAGCATAAGGTAAGTACAGTGGCAATGGAAGCCACAGGAGTATACTGGTATGTACTTTACGATATTCTTTTAGATGGGGGATTGGATGTGTGGCTTGTTGACGGAAGACAGACGCGCCAGTTACCAGGCAGGAAAACAGATGTAAAAGATTGTCAGTGGATACAGCAATTGCATAGTTATGGCTTGCTGAACCGCTGTTATGTATCCGAAGGTCATATCAAAGAATTGCGTAGTTACCAGCGCCTTCGTGAGGATCATCTTCGGAGTGCGGCCATGCATGTTCAGCACATGCAGAAGGCCTTAATAGAAATGAATATCCGTTTGCCGGAGGTATTAAGCCAGGTCCATGGAGTAAGCGGGATGGCGTTAATCGATGCGATACTGCAAGGCGAGCGAGATCCTGATAAGTTGTTTTCACTTTGCCATAAAAAGATCAGGGAGAATAAAGGGGAAGAGCTATTGAAAGCCCTGCAAGGTCATTATACAGCGCAAGGGCTTTTTGCATTAGGTCAGGCCTATAAGGCTTATGGTTTTTATCAAGGCCAGATAATGGAATGCGACAGCCAGATTGATAGTGTTTTACAACGGATCAACAGGGATAAGAACCTGCCGCCGGGAATAAGCGAAGGAAAACGCAAGGCGATCCGTCACAACAAACCTCATATCAACAACCTGGGAGATCATCTGTTAAAAATATTTGATGGTAAGGATGCAACTAAACTTCCGGGTATTACAGATTACAACTGGTTACAGTTATACACAGAGGTGGGTTCGGATCTTAGCCGATGGCCAAGTGAAAAACATTTCACAAGCTGGCTTGGTTTATCTCCCGGCCAGGATCGTTCAGGGAAAAAGAACAAAAGTAAAAGTAAGGGTAAACCGGCCGTCGGGCAAATATTCAAACAAATGGCCCATGGATTATTGAACAGCAAGTATATCGGCTGGGGTTCATTTGCAAGAAGATTAAGGGGCAGAAAAGGTCCGGCAATAGCTATTAAAGCAACGGCCAGAAAACTGGCCGCTCAATACTGGCGTTTAATTGTAAAAGGAGCCGACTTTGTGGAAAAAGGGCTGCAAGCCTATGAAAATATCATTAAGGAACAGAAACAAAGGCGATTAGAAAAACTCGCCTTTGAATTAAATAGGGAACTTGTACCTGCTTAAATTATTATGTCATGGGTAGCCCGTCGAAGCATGGCGGGCAGGCATCTGCGCACGAGTCTTCGACAGGCTCACAATGACATGTCTTTTATTTTAAATACTTCATCTTTAATTTTCCAGCACTGCCCTGCGGCAGTACTTACTCCTGTAGTCCTGCGGGGTTAAGCCTGTTATCCGTTTAAAGATCTTTCTGAATGTCTTTAAATCATTATAACCAACTTTATACATCAGTTCGCTGATATTGAAATTGGTTTTCTCGAGCCCCTTTTTTACCGATTCAATCTTTACCTTTTGCAGATATTCCATAGGGGTATTTTGCGTGGCGCTTTTGAATCGGCGGATGAAATTGCGCTTGCTCATGTTGGTTTGGCCGGCAATTTCCTCTACCGAAATAGGCAAATGGTAATTATTTTCGATAAACAATTGCGAACGCATTATTTCCTGGTCTTCATGTTGGTGCTGCCCTTCAAACACCTTAAAGTGTGCCTGGCTGGTACGGTCGATATCCAATGAAAACATTTTGCTGGCCCATATGCCGGTGTCCCTGCCGCAATATTTTTCAATCAGATAAAGCACCAGGTTCATACTTGAAAAAGCCCCTCCGCTAGTATAAGTCCCCCCTTTGTCGGTGGTTACCATATCCGGTAAAATTTCCACTTTGGGGTAACGCCGTTTCATATCATCAACAGCTACCCAATGGGTTGTACAGGGTTTACCATCAAGCACGCCGGCTTCGGCCAAAAAATAGCTACCAAAACACAGGCTGGCTACTTCTGCGCCTTTATTGTACATATTCCTTATAAAGTCTATCAAATTTTTGTTTTTGCGCATCACCAGATCCGGCGGACCGTAAAATGCGGGGGCTATCACGAGGTCAATATCTTTGATCTCATCAATAGTTTTAAAACCGGTGAATTGGGCAGGGAAATAAAGCAGGTTATTATTTATTTTTTCGCCTACAAGCATTACGCTAAAAGCTTCGGCTTTGCCGCTTTCAACCAGGAAACGGTTAGTATGCCTCACCATATCCAATACGCCCGATATGGTTGAAAGATTAATGTCTTCGTGAATAAGCAGCGCTATTTCTTTCATTTGTTATAATTCAGGTTATTACAAATATATAAAAGCACCCGGCACAAAAACATGCGATAAGCCTTAAAAAACGCAGATCATTGATAAAAAGCTATCACTTAACCAATTTAAAATTAAGCGTTTAAACATCAACTCAAAATCTCAGCTATCTCTTCAAAACCTTTTTCGCGGGCCAGGTCGGCGGGAAGCTTGCCACCTTCCATCCGGGTATGAACCTCGGCACCGCTTTCCAGCAGCAGGATGATCAGTTCAAGATTACCATTCTGCGCGGCTGAATGCAGCGGCGTAGCGCCGGCTTGCTGCACAACGTTCACCCGAGCGCCGTTTTCGATCAGCATCCGGGCTATATCGGTATAGTTTCCGGCAGTTGCCGAATGAATGGGGAATACGTTAAAACCGTTATTTGATTGAAGGTTAACATTTGCACCCTTCAACACCAGGTACCTGGCCACATCAAACTGCCCAAAGTAACAGGCCAGCCCAAGTGCAGTAAAGCCATCGTCAGCATAATCATCAAGTGTGTTCGGATCAATAGCAACCAGGTGGGCAACCACATCAAATTTACCGGCAGCAGCGGCTTCAAATAAACTGATATCGCTTACATAGTTTAACAGTAAATTGGTAACCTCCGGCTTTTTATAATAGCATGAAAGCATCAGCGGCGATACGTTAAGGCTTGTTTTTTTTAAAGCCAGCGCAGGGTCGCGGCCAAGCAGGGTATTGATACTATCTAAATCGGCTGATGCGATATATTCTTCCAGTCTTTCTATGCTCATTACTTAGTTAAGTAAAGCGTTTACTATTAAGCGCGCTGTTATATTTACTTTATTGGTGTATCAACGCAACCCCCTCTAAATCTCCCCCGGAAGGGGAGACTTCTAAAGCCCTTCCTACCGGGGAGGGTGAGGCTTAAAAGCGAAGTTTTAATTTCCAACCGTTGTTTTTCAATTATACTAAAAAATTAAAAATGTTGCCAATAAGTTATATAATCTGTTAACTTTATATTCATTCGGCCTGTAATTTTTTGCAGGTTAATGAATCTTATATAAAATATTTACCGGGTGTAACTGCAAAGTTCACATAGGTGAAATTTTACGTAAGTTTGCACATAAACGATTGTTACATCAGGATGCCGGCAAAAGGAAACCAGTTTAGATCAAATAATTTCAAGGGAGAAAATCAGCCTCGCCAAAGCGGCAAGGCCGAAAAGGAACGAGTGGCAGGCAGGAAATTACCTAAACTGCCGAGTTTTGACTTTGACTATGAAAACGGCAAGGCTGTTAAAATAGCGGGCTTGTTTTCACTGCTATTATCCATTTTTTTCCTCATCGCTTTTACATCATACCTGTTTACCTGGCAGGAAGACCAAAGCTACATTTCCAAAACTAACGGCGGCTGGCATAACCTTTCAACAGGCACTACCGTTCACGAAATTGCCGACCTGAGCGATCCGACCATCAGGGCGCAAAACTGGCTGGGCAAGTTTGGCGCGCTATTATCCAATCAGTTTATTTATGAATGGTTTGGCGTAGCCTCATTCCTGTTTATTTTTGTATTTTTTGTTGTAGGGTACCGCCTGCTTTTTAAAGCGAGGTTGTTTTCTATCCGTAAAACACTTGCATATTCGTTATTCAGCATTGTCTTTATTTCTGTGGCGATAGCTTATTTTCATTCATTTGTGATTGATTATCCCCACTACCTTGAAGGCGGTTTCGGTTTTTGGACTAACCGCTTGCTTGCGGCTCAGATAGGTGAAGCGGGAACCGGCGGATTGCTGGTGTTTTTGGCACTTACTGTATTGGTAATAGCCTATAATATCGACTTTAAAATACCCCAGCGTAAAAACCGACCGGTTGCAGCTATGAGTGTTGATGAGATAGCACCTGAACCTGTTGAACTGATTGATGAAGAGCCATCAATGCCGCTTGAATGGCCCCGGGGCAATAATAACATCCGCGAAACCCATGTAAGCAGCATCATGCCCGAGCCCATGGTACAAGAACCGCTTATACCTCCATCACCGCTCCGGCATCCTCCTATGGAGCAAATGCCCGGATATCATGAGCCTGTGGTGTTGCGCCCTGAAAATACAATTAAACACGAGCCGGAAGAGGAGGAAGAAATCCCACTTACTATTGATACCAACAGGCCATTGCCCGAATTAAGTGTTGAACAGGCTGATGAAGCCAAAAAGGATGACCTGCTAAGCAAATTTGGTATATATGACCACAAGCTCGATCTGGCTTCATACAAACTTCCGCACCTGGAGTTATTAGAAAACCACGGTTCAAACAAGATCTCGGTTAATGCCGAAGAGCTGGAGGCCAACAAGAATAAGATTGTTGAAACGCTCAATCATTATAACATCGAAATTGATAAGATCAAAGCAACCATTGGC
The DNA here is from genome assembly GCF_049949235.1 of Mucilaginibacter sp. R-33. Classification (NCBI taxonomy): domain Bacteria; kingdom Pseudomonadati; phylum Bacteroidota; class Sphingobacteriia; order Sphingobacteriales; family Sphingobacteriaceae; genus Mucilaginibacter; species Mucilaginibacter sp. R-33. The sequence goes on along the minus strand of NZ_CP188089.1, from coordinate 383,428 downwards.
CCAACGGTTACCTTATATGAGATCATCCCCGCCCCCGGTGTTAGGATCAGCAAAATCAAGAACCTGGAAGATGATATCGCACTAAGTTTAGCCGCATTAGGCATCCGTATCATTGCCCCTATGCCTGGCAAGGGGACCATCGGTATTGAAGTGCCTAATCAAAATCCTGAGATGGTTTCGATGCGCTCTATCCTATCGACCGAAAAATACCAGAATACCACGATGGACCTGCCTATCGCTTTAGGTAAAACCATATCTAACGAAGTATTTATTGCCGATTTGGCTAAGATGCCCCACTTGCTGGTTGCAGGTGCTACCGGTCAGGGTAAATCAGTTGGTATTAATGCCATCCTGGTATCTTTGCTATATAAAAAGCACCCCGCCGAGCTCAAGTTTGTACTGGTTGACCCTAAAAAGGTGGAGCTTACGCTTTTCCGCAAGATAGAAAGGCACTTTTTGGCCAAACTACCTGATGATGGTGACGCCATTATCACCGATACCAAAAAGGTTGTAAACACACTCAATTCGCTTTGTATTGAGATGGACCAGCGGTATGACCTGCTGAAAGACGCGCAGGTACGCAACCTGAAAGAGTATAACGCTAAGTTTGTAAACCGCAAAATCAGCGATCCCGAAAAACACCGTTACCTGCCCTTTATAGTTTTGGTGATTGACGAGTTTGCCGATTTGATGATGACCGCCGGTAAAGAGGTAGAAATGCCTATTGCCCGTATCGCACAGCTTGCCCGTGCGGTGGGCATCCATTTGGTTATTGCCACACAGCGCCCTTCGGTTAATATTATTACCGGTACTATTAAAGCCAACTTCCCGTCAAGGCTGGCATTCAGGGTGCTTTCCAAGATCGATTCGCGCACCATTCTTGACGCAGGCGGCGCTGATCAGTTGATCGGTCGCGGGGATATGCTGTTCTCAACAGGCAGCGACCTGATCCGTTTGCAGTGCGCTTTTGTGGATACGCCTGAGGTGGAAGCGATATCTGATTTTATCGGCAACCAAAAAGGTTATCCATCGGCTATGTACTTACCTGAGTATGTGGGCGAAGGCGAAGCCAGCAGCGGCGCTAAAGAATATGATCCTGACGACCGCGACCCGATGTTTGAAGAAGCTGCCCGACTTATCGTATTGCACCAGCAGGGTTCAACATCACTCATACAGCGTAAAATGAAACTGGGCTACAACCGCGCGGGCCGTATTATCGACCAGTTGGAAGCAGCCGGAATTGTAGGCCCTTTTGAAGGCAGCAAAGCCCGCGATGTGCTTTATCCCGACGAATACAGCCTTGAACGCTACCTGGAAACGTTGCAAAAACCTATTAAAGATTAAACCAAGCAAAATTTATTTACTCTAATCCAATAACTATTAATAACAATAGTTGTTGTTGAATAAAACTGAATGAAAAAGATCATAGCATATACCATTTTAGCAATAAGTACATACAGCACCGCTTTTGCGCAAAAAGACAGCCAGGCAAAGGCGATTTTAAATCAGGTGAGCCAAAAATACCGTTCATACGATGTTATTAAAACCGACTTTACCTTTAGCCTTAACAACCAGCAGGCCAATATTAAAGAAACACAAACCGGCACCCTGATATCGAGGGCAAAAACCGGCAAATACCGCGTTACACTTTACAGCGCAGCTGCAAAACCCGAAGTAGACAAAGAGATCTTGAGCGATGGCAAAACCCAGTGGACATACCTTAAAAAAGATAAAGAAGTACAGGTAAGTGATGCCGACAAAAGCGGCGACGGACTAAATAACCCTGCCCAGATTTTTACGATGTATGAAAAAGGCTTTAAATACCTGTACACCGGCGAACAGAAGATAGCAGGCAAAGTTTATCAAAACATAGAGCTTACACCCGAAGATGATAAAAAAGCCATCTTTAAAGTGAAGCTTACCATCGACAAAGTAAAAAAACAACTCTACAGTGCTTTATTGTTCGATAAAAACGGCAACAGGTATACTTATACCGTACGCACCTTTACCCCTAACGTACCTGCTCCTGACGCAACTTTTGCCTGGGATGCCAAAGGCCACCCGGGTGTTGAGGTGGTAGATTTGAGGTAATCTGTCTCAGATGTGAGATCTGAGACATGAGAATTGAGATATTTTGAAGCGGGGGGGGTACCTCCCGTTTTTTTTATTTTAATTATTTTGCCGCCGCTCGCCTCTTGGCGAGTGGCAACTATTACCAGGCCTCTGGCCTGCGTTAAGCACCTGATTTATTTGCTCCCGGCGGCGGGACGCCGCAGGATAGTTGCCACTCGGCAGGAGCCGAGCGGCGGCGAAGAGTTGTTTTTATTACAAAATTAACTCCTTAATTTTCCCTAAAACAGCCTCTACCCTTTCCTCAACAGTTGTATCACCTTCTATAATCAGCAAAGGAGTTGTGAGCTTTTTCATCCAATTCTTATGCGAATGCAGGCTTCGGCTGTTGGTGATGAGCTCATCATAACCGCGTGCCCAGTCAATAAATTCATTATAAAGCTTATTTCGCTCCCTATCGGTATAGATAATATCGCCATAACGTTCAAGCTCTCTTTGCTGCAAACGCCAAATCCTGATGGCTGGCGGGATATACAAAAATACCGACAGATCAAACTGCCAGTTATTATTCCAGTTGATAACAGAGCCCCCAAGGATCCAGTTATCATTACCGGCCATCTCGCTGTTGATCATTGCATTTCGTTCTTCAGGTGGCCTTCGGTTAATAAAAGGAGGATCGGATGGGAACCAGAAATAATGATCGCTGTCGAAATACGGGTAGCTAAGTTTATTACTTAACGCTTTGCCTAAAGTGGTTACGCCCGAACCCGAAGCGCCGAAGATATTGATGTGCACGAAACAATAGATTTAAGCCACAAACTTACTCATTTCCCACCTTTACCCTACGCTCCATCACCTCTTTCCAGGTGGTTAAAATAAACCCTTTTTGTTTAAGGTAAGCTTTCAGGCGTGGGTCGGTCATGGCCAGCAAGTCGCCTTTTCGTTTCTGGCCTTCGTTACAGATGTTTTTAAACTGAGGTGAGGGTTGTGTACAATGCATTAATACCATCGTTAATCCCGGCGAAAGACGGTCGAAGTTTTCGATGTAATGATCTGTGTACCATTTTTGCAATTCCCTATCGGTCGCTTTTTCAATATCGGGCATTGCCCAGTCATAGCTTGAATTATCAAGATCGTCCAGCACCGGCAAGCCACCTTTCCAGACCATTTCACCAAGTTCACGCGCTTTTGCCAGTTCTGCAGGTTCCGGTATGGCCATACCTTCAGTGTATTTACCATCTTTTTTAAGCCGGGCAATCGTAGCGTTTTTTGCTTCCTCACGGTAAAAAAGGTCTTCTCCGCCGGGGAGCATTACAGGTATTTTCTTTTCAATCCCCAGGTTAATATATTTTTCAAGAAAAGCAGGCTTGGCAAACAACGTCCCCATATGCGAGTCGAGATGTGTTGGTATAAAGCCCATGGTTAAGGCACGGTCAAGCTGGGCGCGGATCTCCTTATCTACCTCGTCGGCTGTAGCCCTGAAATAAACAGCTGGCACCGCGGACCAGAAAGCACCTTCTTTATCAACCAATCCCGGAACTGTTGCCTTACCCGCAAGCGAGCCCCAGCGGTAATTTTGCCATTCGGAAGTGAGGGTTAAATGCAGCCCTGCATCAATGCCCGGGTGCTGATCCATATAATGCTTAAAATCGGGCACCCAGGGACAGGGCATCATCACACTGGTTGAAGTGGCAGCACCATCCCCAATAGCTTTCTCCACCCCTTCATTTGATTCATGCGACATCCCGGCATCATCAACATGCAGAATAATGACACGTGAACCTTTAGACCAGCCAAGCTTTTCGGCATAGGTTTTGGTTTGCTGGGCATAAACAGCAATGCTAAAAACAATGCCTGTAACGGTAAGCAGTAAGTTCTTAATTCGGATGGTTTTAGGGTATAACAGGTTAATAAAATTAGAAATTAAATTAGCAAATGTGACATGCAAATGCCAATTTAAGCCCGGCAAATACACCCATTTTTGCTACTTTTGAAATTAATGCTACCCGCGACTAACCATACTCTCGAGAAACTGGAACTGCTGTTAAAAACGGCCGGTTACAAGGTGCGTTATGAAAAGGGTAACTTCAAAACCGGCGCCTGCCTGTTGCTTAACAGTAAAATGATCGTTGTTAACCGTTTCTCTAACCTGGAAAGCAAGATCCTTGCCTTAACTGAATTATTACGTGAACTTGAGGTAGATTACAAATTGCTCGATGATAAACAGATTGCATTTTTGCAGGATATTAAACAAACAAAACTGCAGCTGTGACCATAACATTTTTAGGAACCGGAACGTCACAGGGTGTACCTGTTATTGCTTGTAACTGCGAGGTGTGCCTCTCAACAGATAAGCATGATAATCGCCTGCGCAGTTCTGTTTTAATTGAAGCCGAAGATAAGGTTATCGCTATTGATTCGGGCCCCGATTTCAGGTATCAGATGCTCCGTGCCAAAGTACAGCACCTTGACGCTATTGTTTTTACGCATGAGCATAAAGACCATATTGCCGGCATGGATGATATCCGCGCGTTTAATTACAAACAAAATGCCCCGATTGATATTTATGCCGACGAAAGGGTGCAAAAAGCCCTTGTGCGTGAATTTCCCTATATTTTTGATGGCACTGGTTACCCGGGCATTCCGCAGGTAAACATGCACATTATTGCGCTTGATCCCTTCATGATCGGCAATGTTGAGCTGATCCCTATCGAAGTATTCCATTACAGATTGCCTATAAAAGGCTTCAGGATTAAAGATTTTACTTACTTAACCGATGCCAAAACGATTCCGGACGCCGAGAAGGAAAAAATAAAGGGCACAAAAATATTAGTGATCAATGCACTGCAAAAGGAAACTCATATCTCCCACTTTACGCTTGAAGAAGCCATAGCTTTTGCAAACGATATTGGGGCAGAGACTACTTACTTTACGCATATAAGCCACAGGCTGGGCAAACATGCTGATGTTTCTAAAGAGCTACCTGCCGGTATCGAGCTGGCGTATGACGGTTTAAAACTGGAGATTTAACCCCAACATTAAATCTGCGTTTCTAAATTTCCCGTATCTTGGGGCAAAATTTCTTCTCATCTATGGAATATCTTGTTTATATAAGTACCGCTAAAAAGTTAATGGGCGATGATGAATTATTGAACCTGCTGCAAACAGCACGAAAAAAAAATTTCGCCCATAACGTCACCGGTATGCTCCTATACAGTGAAGGTACTTTTATACAGGCGCTTGAGGGCGAAACAGAAGACCTTTACAAAATTTATAACGCAATCCAACTTGATTCACGTCATCGTAACATTGTCCTGATGATAACCGGAATGGTTGAGGAAAGAATTTTCCCAAAATGGTCAATGGCTTTTGCATCAGTAAATGCAGGCTTGCTGAAAAATGTAGAAGGATTTCTTAATCCGGCAAATAAAAATGACATTGCCGATAACAACCATACTGCTGTAATCATGCTCAAAACATTTGCCGAAACCAACGGGCTATCCGTATCTTTTAATTAATTATTTAATCCCCTGCCTGTTTTATGCTGCAGTTCGTCTATCCGTTTTGACGCTTCGGCCTTAGTAAGCGATCCGTCAAACTCTTCACCGGCTTCGTCGGATAATGTTTTGAGATAGGAGTGCTGCGCGCCGGTCATGGGTTCATCACCGGTTGTCCAATCATCCGGATCTTTTACCGTGTTTGAGCCTTTTAGTTTATTTTGATTGATGATCTCTTCATCATCTGATTCGTCAAAAAAGCCATTGTCGGGTATATCATTTGGGTTGATAGCCATAACTATTGTTTATATTTATAGTTAAAACCGCCCGGATATCACATTGTTTTATGGTGAGGACGGGGATTTACAACTCGATAAAGCTTATCCTGTCAATGGTACCCTTGTATTGTTTTAAGTGCCCCTTATCGCCTGCATCAATCACGCCGCGGATGGTTACTTTGCGTTTGTTCATTTTGGTAAACTGCCCATCGTTATAAGTAAACAAGCCGATATGGGTACCGGGCAGATATAGCGGGCAATCCTGGCTAAAATCAACCCAAATAGCATCATGCAAATCATGGCTCGAAAAAAGACTGTCGTTAAAAAGCGCCGATTGCTCGTTCCCTTCTTTGTATTTGCCGCTTACCTCCACGTATTGTTTATCATATTCTTCAATATGACGGATGAGCTCCGTAAACGAAATTTTTTTATAGCCCCTGGGGGTATTGCAATCGCTTTGGAAAATCTTTTTTTGTTTAGCGCAGGACCCAAACAAAACTAACAACGGCAAAATCCGGAGCAGGTTTTTGATATGGAAAAATGCCGCAGCCATATAAATCAGGAATGTTTAAGATAGCGAAAATATCTGTCACTAAACCTTATAACAGATATTTTACAGCGAGGTTACAGATGCTGTGATTAAAACGGGATTTATCTTTGCTAAAACGTTTAGGCATCTTGTTTCTTTGCTTAATGCTGTTATTTTTGTACATCAACATTTAACCTGAATTAACCTCCCATGAAATTAAAACTGATAGGCACCTTACTCCTATTGTCGGCACTTGGCGTACAGGCCCAGCAAAAAGTTATTCCGCTGTACCCCGGCGCGGCCCGCGGTTCCGAAAACTGGACCTGGGACGAAGGTGAAAGCGATAAAAATGCCTTCAACACCAAAGTGGTTTACAACGTTACGCACCCTTCTCTAAAGGTTTTCCTGCCCGATTCAACTATTGCTAATGGTACGGCGGTAGTTATTTGCCCGGGCGGCGGTTTTCATACCCTTTCTATCAACAGCGAGGGCTATGACGTGGCCAAATGGCTCAATAAACAGGGAGTTACCTGTTTTGTACTAAAATACAGGCTGGCACATAGCCTTACTACCGACCCTGTAAAGGAACTGGTAACTAAAATGAGTCAGAAGGATTTCCCTAAACAGGTAGCGCCTATCATTCCCTTAGCTATCGCTGACGCGCGTGCAGCGCTGACTTATGTGCGTGAACATGCCTCCGAATACCATGTTTCGCCGCAACGAATCGGGATCATGGGCTTTTCGGCAGGCGGCACACTGGCCGGTGCCGCAGCTTTCAATTACACAGCAGCTAACAAACCCGATTTTGACGCGCCTATTTATGCATACGTGCCTCCAGAACTGATCTCAAAAATCCCTGACGACGCGCCGCCGATGTTTATAGCTGCAGCTACTGATGATCAGCTTGGCCTTGCGCCGCACAGCATTGAGCTTTATAGCAAATGGCTGGCATCAAAACACAGCGCCGAGCTGCATATGTACGCTAAAGGAGGCCACGGTTTTGGCATGCGCAAACAAAACCTGCCTACCGACAACTGGATAGACCGCTTTAACGAGTGGCTCGATCTGAAAGGTTTTTTAAAACCCATAGACCCTAAAGTAAAAACAGTTAAAGAAAGGGCCGATCAATGGGAAGCCTACCATAAGCAATGGGAAGATGCATTTCATAAAGACTGGGCAAACATGACCCGTTACAAGGCCGATAATGAAAAGATAAAAGCATCAGCTCCAAACCCTAAAAGTGTAGTTTATATGGGCGATTCCATTACAGATTTCTGGATCAGCAGGGATTCAACCTTCTGGAGCGGTAAACCATATTTTGACCGCGGCATCAGCGGACAAACCACCACCCAAATGCTGGTGCGTTTCCGTGAGGATGTGATAGATCTGAAACCCGGTGCCGTAGTGATCCTGGCAGGAATAAATGATATCGCCCAAAATAACGGTCCGATAGCTATTGAAGATATTTTTGGTAATATCGAATCCATGGCATTGCTGGCCAAAGCTGCCAACATAAAAGTGGTATTATGTTCGGTGCTGCCTGCCTATGCTTTTCCATGGCGCCCCGGGATGGAACCGGCGCAAAAAGTGGTGCAGCTTAACGCCATGATCAAAGCTTTTGCCGATGCCAATAAAATGGTTTATGTAGATTATCATAGCGCCATGGCCGACGAGCGTAAAGGCTTACCGAAGAACCTCGCCGCCGATGGTGTACACCCCACTATTGAAGGATACCGGATAATGGGGCCATTGGTTGAAAAAGGGATCGCGGAAGCGTTAAAGAGGAAATAGGCGCGATAGACATCACCAGGTCGTACTGAGTTTTGGAATCTTTCGAACTTCCAAGGTGTGAAGATAAGCCGGGCCAGACTTGCGAAGTTTGAAACTTCCCAAGTCTGGCTTTACAACATGGCCTGGGGACCGGTATTTAAAACAAACAAATACCTTCTTTTAAAAATGTTGATGTTTTTAATTTAGTAAATCGGATATTGGGGCTTAAATACAATGGCGGTTGATGGTACCGGCCGACTTGCTGATAACATCCTTACAAAAAAATAAAAACATCCTATGAAAAACGCATTGAGGCTCCTGATCTTCATATTATCGCCACTGGCTCTACACGCTCAAAACCCGGTTATAGTAAAACAACAGGCCACGCTGATGACCCAAAGCATGACTAAAGGCGACTATAAAAGCATAGTTAATTATACCTACCCCAAGGCCGTTCAAATGGCCGGTGGCAAAGAAAAAATGACGGCCATGGTTAGTGCAGGCATGCAACAGATGAAAGCAGCGGGCATTAGTTTTGAAAGTATCACGGTAGGCACACCGGGCAAATTTTATAAAGCTGGAAAAGAAACCCACTGCCTGTTGCCCGAGACGATCATCATGGCAAGCCCAAAAGGCCGTATGGCCATGCATAGTAACCTGCTAGCAGTTAGCGGCGATGGCGGAAAAAGTTGGTCGTTCCTGGATATGAACAATTCAACTGCTGATAAAGTGCAGCAACTGATCCCCAACTTTAACCCGGCCTTAAAAATTCCGCCGGCTACTACCGAACCTTTACAATAACAATGAGGTTTGTGCTGTTGGCTTATTATCGTCCCTTCGGATAAACGTTGGGCGCATTAGCTGTGTGCTCAATGCTTTATTTAATTCTTCAATCACGTAATCGGCCAGTTCGGGCGAGTAACGCTCATCATGCTGGTGCATAAAAAACCATACCGATTTAAGGCCTTGCTTCTTCCAGTTTTTGATCCGTTCAACCCACTCATCAACACGGGCATAATCTGTAGGGTGTAAACTATTGCCTACAAACCGGATAAAAGCATGCGGTGTAGGCAAAGCCATATGCACCACATCCCGGCGGCCGCTGGCATCAGTAATAACAGAACCGATGTTTAAATCGCGGAAAAGGTTAAATACCCTATCGCGGTTTTCGGCAACTGCAAACCACTCTTTATGGCGCAGTTCAACAAACACCGGGAGGTCTTTTGGTAGTTGCTCAAGATAGGCCTTAAGCTCCGGGAAACTCTTTGGTGTGTAGTTATCGCTCAACTGCAAAAACAGCGGGCCAAGTTTTTCGCCAAAAGCCAAAACACCTTCATAATAGGTGGTTGTAATATCTTCGGCATTTTTTAAGCGGCGGATATGGCTGATGCTCTGCGAAAATTTAGGGCAAAATTTAAACCCAGGATTACTATCGGCCTTGGCCTTCCATTTGGCAATGGTATCGGGGCCGTAAACATTGTAAAAAGTGGCGTTAAGCTCAATGCAATCAAAGTGCTTAACGTATTCATCTAAAAAATTAGCGTCTTTGGTTTTTGGCGGATAAATTTTTCCAATCCATTCTTTGCGCCCCCATTTTGCGCAGCCAACATGTACCTGCAGCGGCACATCGTTTTTTGCAGCGGCAAGGGTGTTTAAGGTTATCTGCGGATCAGCCGGCAGGGTAAAATCAACCCCTGCTAATTCTTCATCGGTTACTCTGCCAAATTCCATATCGCTTTTTTGTGGGAAAGATAGGAAATTGGTTGGATTAGTGAGTCGTTGATTAAGTGAGTAGTTGATTGGGTGAATAGTTGAAACGCTGAACAACCACTCACATAATCGACTCAATCAACTACTCACCTAAAAACACAACCACTCACCTCTTACAAGAACATCCCGCCCGAAGCTTCGATACGCTGAGCGTTGATCCAGCGGGCATCTTCGGTGCAGAGAAACGCTACTATACCACCGATATCATCCGGTTGGCCTACCCTGCCCAATGCGGTAGATTTCGACATCATTTCTTCCAAACCGGGATGAGAGTCGAATGCTGCTTTGGTAAAGTCGGTTTGGATAATACCCGGAGCCACAACGTTTGCGGCTATACCACGGCTGCCTAACTCTTTTGCAAGGTATTTGGTGAATACCTCAATAGCGCCCTTCATAGAGGCATAAGCGGCATACCCGGGAGTTGAGAAACGGGCCAGCCCGGTCGAAAAATTAATGATCCGGCCACCATCAGCAATTACGGGTAAGCTCTTTTGTGTTAAGAAGTACACGCCTTTAAAATGCACATTAAACAGGTTATCAAAATCCTCTTCCGTAGTTTGCGCGAATGGCGAGGCCGCGTCAATACCTGCATTGTTGATCAGGAAATCAAAGGTATCCCGGCCCCACTTTTCGTTAAGCGTTGCTTTTAATGTTGTGATAAAAGCATCAAAGGTAGATACTATACCTGTATCCAACTGTAAAGCAGCGGCCTTTTGCCCCATTGATTCAATTTCGGCAACTACGGCTTCAGCTTCTTCTTTCTTGCTACGGTAAGTAACAATAACGTCAATACCTTTTTGGGCGATATGTTTAGCGGCATTTTTGCCAAGGCCACGGCTGCCGCCGGTTATTAATGCAATTTTATTTGTTTCCATGGTGTTGTTATTTTAATGTTTAACAATACAAAGATGCAATAGTCAGCGCCTAAAATTATGGTGACTACTTCAGATTAAATGGTGACCGTTTCAGTTTTTTTCTTCCAGATACTTCTCCAAAGAATTAGAAATAGCATTGTTTTTTTACAATAACAGCAAATCTATCCCATTCAAAATCAGCACAAAACGAATAAAAATTAAATTAAACTACTTAAACTATAGGAATTATATAATTTATTATTACATTTGCACTGTCAACAACGACAACACGTTCTTTCCATAACTTATCAAGAAAGACTGAGGGAAAGGCCCAAAGACGTCTTAGCAACCTGTACATCCGCATAATGTAAAAGGTGCTAATTCCTGCTCCTGTGCAAAACGGGAGAGAGATAATTATATCTACACCCCACAACCGATCTGATTAAGTGATTTTTTAGAGTTTCAAGTCGCGTGACCGAGAGGATAGGTGGGGGTCCGCAATACCCTAAACGGCAGTTCGAATCTGCCCGCGACATCAAATTTTTCCAATCTTTTTTGTTTACAGCTTACAGGTTAACTCTGTATCTTGTTGAAATCCGCAGGTACGGATAAGTTTTGTCTACATCCGGATGATTTTTATAGTTTCCTTCCAACCTGAAATATCCAGGTTCGGCACTTATCGAGAGGTCTTTTAACACACGATAACTCATCTCATTGGTTATGGTATGTAAAAAATAATGTGACTTATTACCATTAATAGTCATGAGCCAACTACCGCGATAATTAATACTATAATAAAATCTGTTACCTATATTAAAACCAGCTCTGCCGTTTATGGCGAAACCCGAGCCGTAATCATAATTGCGCCCTCTATACAGGTAGGGATCGGGAGCGGCTCCTAAAATGATAAGCCCCGCACCCACCGCCGTATTCACTTTAAAGCCATTCAACAATCTAAATTCAGATAGTAAATTAGCCTTTACGCTTTGCCCTCCGTAAAAGAAAGCGGCATTACGTATATAATCATAGTTAGCTGATATGATGATCAGGTTCTCCACGCTATCCGATATTGACACGTCCCATCCCGCAAGAGATCCATAAACACTGATCACATTAACCGCACTGCTATCGTCTTTCCCAAACTCGGCTGTGATGGAAATATTGCTGAAAGGTGTGTGCAAATTTTCGTTAGAAGCGCCGTAAAGCAGCTTCGCCCGGCCAAACCAACCAAACCGTCCATGGGTTAACAATCCCTGGTTGCCGCTGTTAAACTTACGTGCACCCAGATCAAATTCGGCACTCACTTTTGATGAATCATCCTGCGACCTACTTGCCGGCCCAACAACCTTTCCCCATTTTCCATCAATAATGCGGTTAAGGCCATTCATCGGGTTAACCAAAAAACCCAGCACCTCACTGGCTTGCCGCTTAAAACCGCGGCGGTGGTTATTAATGATCTTATTTGATAGCCGATAAGTCATTTCGCCCAATACTATGCCGCCAAAGCTGGTGTTGATAAAATCATTGGGGGCAGGTGCCTGGTTTTCGGCAAATGTTTCCCACAGGTAACTGCCCACCATAGTAACCGGTACTGATTGCCAAAAACTATAACCATTACTCCTGAAGGCGCTATAAAACATGCTGCCGTGATATGGATGTCCAAACTGGTTGGTTTGAAACGGATCATTGTCCCAGGTCCAACTGCCTGGGTTCAGGTTATGACCTGTTGTTTTCCAGGAAATCCGGGCGTAATCAACGTTGACTATGTAGCGATCATATGTCCAGGGCGCAATCTCGGCGAGGCCAAGCTCTAAGGCAGCCCTTCCAAAACGTTTCTGTTTTGCCGGCGGATCTGAAAATCGTGTTACGGTATCTTTTTCCTTACGTAAATCAAAAATATTAACCTGAGCCCGTACATGCGGGCTACAGAAAAACGTGAACAATAAAAGCAGGAGCAGTATGATTCTTAACCTTCCGGAGTATTGCCCGGTAAAATAGTAACCCGTTAAAGTCATGTGCATTAACAATTTAAAAGATACGGCTGCAAAAGTTATAAAAGATGAAGTGAATTAGGTTAAAAAATGTTTGAGCAATATTTAATTAATGTTAGGCCGGATATAATTTTGATAATGCATAAGGCGGGAACGGCTACTGATATTAGTTATTTCCTTATTTAAATGCTGAAACATATTTTCATATATTTAGCATTGCTTAACCTGCATATTAAGCGCTATAACCAGTATAAATTATTGCAATTGCTTTTTACTTATGAAGATCTTCAATATCATATGGGTTGTACTTTTTGTCATTTTTGCGGGTTTACAATATAACGACCCTGACCCTTACCTTTGGATGCCCATTTACCTTTATTGTGCCTGGTTTTGCTACCTGGCAGCCAAAAAAGAGTTTTACCCCATTGGCTATGCAGTCGGCATTATCATTTTTACGGGGTATGCCATTTACAAGATATTTGATAACAACGGCCTTATCGACTGGTTTAAGTTCCATCATGCTGAAAGCCTTGTACAAACCATGAAAGCCGAAAAGCCCTGGGTTGAAGAAGTGCGTGAGTTTTTCGGGCTGCTGATCTGCGTAGCTGTGCTGGCGGCTAACTGGGCTTATGGGGCAAAACAAGGGAAAAAAGTACCGGTAAAAAAGGGAAAGCGATAACGCTATGGAAACGCTATTACAAAATAACATCAAATAAAGGATTCGTCATTGCGAGTATCCATCAGGGGAAACCTGAAAAAAAAACGTGATGACGTGTAAAAATTATATTTTAACGGTGTTGCGCGTGAGCCGCGTTAGATTCAGTGTAAAGCCCGGAGCGCGTAAAGGGGTGCGGGCAGGAAAGGCGAGGACTTGCAACGGAAAGCCCGGGCCGCAGGCAACGCCCATGTTATAAATTCCTCAAAAAATATACTTAATAATCAATAACTTATGATCACGTCATTATAAGGTGCGAAGCAATCCTCGATTTGCAGGTCCGCCCTGTATAGTTTGGGATTGCTTCGTACCTCGCAATGACGAATTGTAGATATCATTTTCTTTGGGTTCAAGCCTGATTTTTGTTATCAACACATAGACTTCCTTTTTAAGGCTTTTTTTACAGATATGACAACCCCTTAAATTCCCCATCACCGTAATAAAAAGGCTCAAAGCCGTCTTCGGCAAGTTCACAACTTACCTGCATGGAGGTAAAGGTAACATCGCCAAAAATATTGGCTATGGCCGAGTCGGCAGCATCATGGCCGGTAGCTATTTTGATAAGTCCGTTTAAAGGTACCAGCCGTGTTGCATCAAACAGGATCCACTTACTACCCAGGTATGCCTCAAAACAGGCATGAAAATCAGCAGGCTTAAGATGATAAGCATAACCTGTAAAATATCGGGCGGGTATTGTCAGAGCCCTGCAAAGGGCTATGCCGAGGTGCGCAAAATCGCGGCAAACGCCGGCCTGTTCAGTCACTGTATCAAAGGCCGATGTTTGCGAATTGGTTGATCCGCTTAAATATTGGACATTTTTGTTGATCCAGTTGGTCAATTCAACCACCTGCTCAAAAGGGTTGGTAACACGCCCGAACATATTATGTGCAAGGCGGTATAATTTGTCCGACTGACAATAACGGCTTGGATTTAAATATGGCAGCACCGGCGAAGGCAGTTCAGAAACATGGGTTTCCTGCAAATTGCCGAAATCGGTTATTTCATAACAATTATCAACTGTAGCATTGTAGGTAACTTTAACATTGGGCGTATCGGCACTTACATCAAAGCGCACCAAACGGTTCTCTCCCTGCAGGGTTTGCAGCTCTTCAAACTTAATATATGGTTCCAGGCCAAATTCTTCACTTATTACCGTTTGATTTGGGCTGCGTAATGCGTGTATGTTTAAAATCAATGTGCCCGGCGACCGTACTACATATTCCATTTGGGTAAACACATCGAATTTCATGTTATCAGCTTTCTGTTTTTTATTTCTTCTAATTTGTTAAATGTGGCATCCATCCAATCCTCCGAAATATGCTCAAGCGCAAGTTTCAGTTCCTCGGCCCATTGGGTTGAGATATGTTCCAAATCCTGTTTGTTATAACGCTGCTCAACAATATTGAAGCTATCCTTTTTATAAACGGCCACATCTATCGGAAAATCGACATTGTTCGAGCTCACCCTTGTTGAATCGAAGGAAAGAAAACCTGTTTTAAGCGCCAGTTTCAAGCTCGAATTTTCATCGAGTATCCGGTTAAGGATAGCCTTACCGTGGCCCGAGTTGCCGATAACCACATAGGGTGCCCCCTGCCCTAACTCCACCCAGTTTCCTTCGGGATATAGCAAAAAAAGCTTGTGTTCATCGTCATCGCGCAATTGCCCGCCAATGATGGTGTTCAAATCAAACCGCAATCCGGCGGCATCGAGCGACACTTTATCTTCTTGTGCTGCACGCTTTACCTGTTCGCCAAATGCATTCACAGCCTTGTACATCTTATTAAACTCGGCTGTCTCCAATAATTCATTAAAATAGATCACGGCCTTATCGCGCACAGAGCGCAAACCACTGGTCATGATAAACAGCGAAAAATGATCCTTTTGTTCTATAGTGATCTTCTTTTTTACAGTGGTATCCGTCCCCGAAGTTATGCGGGTATCGGCAATAGCCAGCACACCCTCTTTAACTTTAATTCCCAGGCAATAAGTCATCTGATTAGCGTAATGCGTTATAAATTAATACTTGCCAAAGTAATTAAATAATGCGAGATTTATTTACCGATCATTCATAAACCATTTATTTGCCCATACATCTTTTTCGGTACTAACTGTCTTTTATTTTATTGCATACAATGAAATTCAAATCAGCATTACTCATCCTGGCATTTATTTTTAACCTCAACCTTGCACAAGCGCAAAAACACAGCCCTATCCCCGTTATTTTTGATACAGATATTGCCGGAGATTATGACGATGTTGGTGCCATGGCTGTGCTGCATGCCTTTGCAGATAAGGGTGAGGCCAAAATACTGGCTACCATATCCTGCAATGCCTTCGAAACTACCGCACCAACCATCAGTGTGATCAACACCTATTTTGGCAGGCCCAATATCCCCATAGGTATTGTAAAAAAAGACAAACCCAATAAAGACTGTGCACAGCAATGGGCCCAGTCTATTATTGCCAAATATCCGCATAACGTAAAATCGAACAGCCAGGCAGTTGAAGCGGTAGCACTTTACCGCAAGTTGCTGGCAAAGCAGCCCGATACCAGCGTAACTATTATTTCGGTAGGATTTTTCACCAACCTCGCCGACCTGCTGCGGTCAGGAGCCGATAAGTACAGCAAGCTAACCGGGGTGCAACTGGTAAAGCAAAAGGTAAAGAACCTGGTATCTATGGCAACCGGAATTGGTAGCGATGGTAAAACCTTTAGCGAATACAATGTCAATGTGGACGCAGCCTCTGCGCAAAAAGTGTTTAAAGACTGGCCTACCCCTATTACCCTTAGCGGTTTTGAAATAGGTGAAAAAATCCTGACCGGAATCCGCCTGATCAACAATACATCAATAAAAGATAGCCCCGTAAAAGACGCCTTCCAGATAGCACTTACAAAAGACAAGAATACAACCGGCCGCAATAGTTGGGACGAAACCGCCGTACTAACAGCCATCAGGGGGCCCAAACCTTATTTTACCTATCGCAAACTTAACATGGAAATAAAGGACAACGGCACCGATGTAGTGGTACCGGGAGAGCGGTTTTTATATCTTCAATTTGCCATGCAGCCCGGGGATATTGCAAAGGACATTGAACAATTGATGATGCACCAGCCTGTTAAAAAACAACGGTAATATACCGCTAAAAATACCAACTACTTGGTATTGAATTTTTACGCGATAGATAGCACCTTAGTTTAATTATGAGCGAACCCATTAAAATTCAGGTATCCATCTTTTGCGAGCCTTGCATTATCTGCGGCAGCAGGCCTGTAATTGCACAGGCTAAAGGTAAATTTATTGTAAGATGCGGCGCCAACCCAAATCATTATCAGACGCCGCCCGGAATGGTGGATATAGCCAATTGGAATAAACATAACCGCCGGGAGCCTGGTTTTACCCCAAATATAGGGCATCTTAAACAAGGCTGATCACTTAAAATAACGGGTTACCACATAGCCGATGGCTTCCTTTATATAGGTCCCCCAACCTGCTAAAGCACCTGCATTAGGTAGGAAATCATCGGCAGATACCGAAAACCTGCGGCTGGAAAAATTGCAGGGGTATGCAACCACGTCAACTCCCTGTTTTTTAAATATCATCAGGGAACGGCGCATATGAAATGCCGAGGTAACCAGTAAATATGGTGCTTTAAGTTTATGCTGCTGCAAGAGTTCTTTTGAAAAAGCGGCATTTTCAATGGTATTGCGGGATTTCGGTTCGCTTAGTACGCAACTGTCCGCAACCTGCATTTCCCTGAGTTGCTCCCTTACCCAATCAGCCTCCCTAAAACCCGATGGCCTCAAAAGCCCGTTTCCTCCTGTGATAAGAAGATGGCTGACTTTACCTGTTTTTTGCAAACGAACACCCTGGATAAACCTATCGGCAGCAGAGTTAAAGAAACCGCCGCCATTGCCATCATCCGAGCTAAAACCACCCAGCACTATAGCACAGGTATACTTTTTATCGGCTGGTACAGTAATCTCCCTGATATCCCAACACCAGCTAACCAGGTTAAGTAACAATGAATTAGAGAAAATATAAAGCACAATAATACCTGCAAGCAAAAATTTCCGTTTACGTTTTACGTTCTTTGAAAAAAGGGCGATCAATAAAAATGCGAATACCCATAGAAGCAAATTCATTAAAAACGAAAGAACTTTTGAAAAAATAAAAAACATATGGCGGTTATGGTGTTTAAGTACTTCAAATATAGAAGCTTTTATCAGGTGAAGTAACAAACTGGCATTATCATTGTCGTATATCAAAAAAGAAAAATAAATTATGGGCTTTATCAAAACTCTTGCTATAGGTGCTGCAGTTGCTTACGGAATAAATTACGTAACCAAAAAAGGACCCGACGGTAAATCAATTATCGATAACCTGGTTGACAATGCCCCCGAATGGGCAGATCGCGCTAAAAAATACGGCGAACTTACTTTAGAACAAATTGCCGTACGTACTCAAAATTTCAGGGATAACAACAGGCGTTAATACGCCCTGCCTCGTGCTTTGTCCAATAATGTTTGGAGGATGATACAGAAGTTATTATTCGACTATAACAATGACATGCCTTTGGAATAACGTAATACATACTAAACGGAGCTGATTAATATGTTTAGGCACAGTTGTCATCATCTCTCATAACGACGTGATTGTAAACTATTGATTGGCAGATTTATTTAGAATCATATTATATGCATGGGCGTTGCCTGCGGCCGGGGCTTTTCGTTACAAGTCCTCGCCTTCCAACGCCCCAGCCTCCGCACACTGTGGGCTTTACACTGCAATCCCTAACGCTCCCCCCGCACAACACTTCAGCACAATATCATATAATCCTCCAATCCTATAAATCAAGGTTCCTTACCAGCCATTGCTCACGATACTGCTTTGGCGTTATTCCTTCAAAACGCTTAAAAAACTTGGTAAAGTTTGACGGGTCGAAAGTAAGCCGGTTAGCTATTTCGGCTACACTTACTGTATTTTCCTGAAGCATGGCTTTTGCAATTTCCATGATCTTTTCTTCGAAAAAGAAACAGGGATGTTTACCTGTGGTCAGTTTAATAGTATTGCTCAAATGTGTGGGATGGATATGCATTTCATCAGCAAAATCACGGATCTCGTACATGTCCAATACTCGGTTGTTCAGCACATCTTCAAGATGCCTATCAATAGCTTTCAAATAGTCGGCAGTAATTTCATGCTGACGAGCCAGTATCTTTTTCGGAACAGTAAGCGTTGCTTCCATAACACAAAATTAAGCAAACAGATCGGGCTTAAACAACGGTGCTACCCGCCTTTTAGATGCCTGCTCATAGGCATATCCCAATTTAATGATATCACCCTCTTTATAAGCCGTACTAAAAAACGATAACCCCACCGGTAAGTCATGCGCCAGGCCCATGGGTACGGTAATGTGCGGATAACCAGCCATAGCTGCAGGCCCCGAAAAACCGAAACCATTATCATAATCGCCATTTACCAGGTCGATGCAAACTGCCGGGCCGTTGGTAGTACCTATAATTGCATCAAGCTTATATTTGGCCAGCATATCGTCGATAACTTTACGGGTACCTGTATTGGTTTGCTTAATTGCGTCAAGATACTCTTTACTGTTCAGGTCGCCTTTGGCTTGAGCTAACTCCATGGTCTCCTGTTTAAAAAAAGGCATAGCTTTGGCCTCATTTTGTTTGTTAAAAGCAATTACATCGGCCAGGGTTTTTATTTTGCTGTTGGCGTTGCCAAAGTATTGATTAAGGCCGTCTTTAAATTCATAAAGCAGCACGGTAAATTCATTTTTTCCTATGGTTTTCAGCTCCTTGTTCAGTTCAATTTCCACAACTTCGGCACCTTTACTTTTCAGGATTTTGATGGCATCCTGTAATAATGCAACAACGGCCGGCTTATCGTCAAACGCTGTTTTTTCAATACCCAGCCGTTTGCCTTGTAAACCATTAACATCTAAAAATTTGGTATAATCCGCCTCAATCCTGCCTTTACTGCCAAGTGTTGCCAGGTCGAGCGTATCAATACCGGTAAGCGCCCCGAGTAATATAGCGGCGTCCTTAACCGTACGCGCCATTGGTCCGGCCGTATCCTGCGTTTTGGAAATGGGGATTATGCCCGACCGGCTCCATAATCCCACAGTTGGCTTAATGCCCACCAAGCCGTTAACCGATGCTGGCGAAACTATAGAGCCATTAGTCTCGGTACCGATACCAATAGCGCAAAGATTGGCTGCCACAGCCGTTCCCGTACCGGCGCTTGAACCGCTGGGGTTCCTGTCTAAAATATAAGGGCATTTGGTTTGTCCTCCCCTGCTGCTCCAGGCACTTGTCGAACGCGTGGAGCGAAAGTTTGCCCACTCGCTTAAATTAGTTTTGCCTAATATCACCGCTCCCGCCTCGCGGAGCTTATGTACAATGAAGGCGTCCTGTTTAGCAAAATTATCGGCTAATGCCAATGAACCCGCTGTGGTATGCATATTATCGCCGGTGTTAATATTATCCTTGATCAGCACTGGTATGCCGTGCAGCGGGCCGCGTACTTTCCCCTTTTCACGTTCACGATCCATTGCATCGGCCATATTCAGGGCATCTTTATTAAGCTCGATAACCGAGTTAAGCATAATTCCTTTTTTATCTATCTGATCAATGCGTTTCAGGTACAGCTCGGTAATCAGCCTTGAAGTAAACTGCTTGCTCTGCATTTTTTGCTGCAGATCGGCAATGGTTATTTCGCTCAGTTCAAATATATCGTCCTTACTGTTATCAGCAGCGGCAGTTTCATCAGCTTTATTTTCGGCAGATGGCTGATTGCAGGATGCCGCTACTAAAGTAGATATCGTTAACCCGGCTAATGAACCGGTTTTGAGGAAATTTCTTCTGTGCATAACTGTTTAAATAAAAGGCATTACAAGTAACAAAATATTTAACTACTTTGAAAGGTGCGGGAGGTGCAGATAGTTAAATGTTACAAAGGAAGATATGCCAATCTAAAATAAACGAAGTCGTGCTGAACTTGTTTCAGCACCCCAACTGCTTAGTTTAAACCATGCAGGTTCGCCGTGCAAATGGGATCCCGAAATAAATTCGGGATGACGTCTTTTCTATTTAGATATCATCCCCGATATCACATTAATACTCAAGGCGACAATAGCTGTATTAAATGCAAAAGAAATCAACCCGTGCAGCCAGGCCAGCCTGCGGATAGACCGGGCGGAAATCTCCACGTCAGATACCTGGAACGTCATGCCTACAACAAATGAGAAATATACAAAATCGAGGTAATCAGGTTCTTTTTCATTACCGGGGAATTCAAGACCGCCGAGATGTTTGAGTTTTTTATCATCATCGGGATCTGTAGTATAATACATATGGGCATAACGCAAGGAGAATATAGTGTGTACCAGCCACCATGAAACAATAACCGATGCCATGGCCAATAAAACCCGCGCCGTCACAACCGCATCCGATTGGTTTTTTGTGGATAACAACAGGAACATTATGGCCAGTAAACTCATCAGCGATGATACTATCACAAACAAAAATATCAGCGTGCGGCTTGAGTCTTCGATACTGGCTATTTTACGGATTTCGGCGGGGTTAGCCGTCAGAATAATGATCCAATCCATAATAATGACGCATAAACCAAATGCTATCCAGGTTACTAATGCCACCGTTGGTGCCGAAAAATGGGCCCAGGAGAAAAACAGTGTTATTGCTGCGGCCCCTAACGAGATCAGGAGGCGGTGATGGGCATCAAGACTAAAAAAGACTTTGTTTTTTGGTTTGGCTTTTTGAGGCATACAATTTAAGCTACACCATAAATATGATAATGTTTGATGTAGAATAAATGAAGATACTAAAAATCGTCTTCCTCAACAATCCAGGCCACACGGCCTACCTGCCCGTCATCCAACTGCACTTTTATTCCGCGCGAATGGTAGGCTGCGCTGGTTAACAACCGTTTTACGAAACCCCTGGTCAGCGTACCTGTACGCTGGTCTTTTTTTAATATAATATCAACCTCAAGGCCTGGGTATATATCGCTTCTGTTTTGTCCATTCATGACCGTTGATTTGTTTGATTACGTTGATTTCGCTGATTTTTCTTTTTGATTTTGTCTGATTGATTTGATTGAATAGATCGACAATAATCTTATCACAAAAACCAGGCAAATATCAATTTTTCGCAAGATAATCGGCTATAAAAGTTTTAACACGTTCTTCGTTGCCATTGTCAAAGCCATCAATTTTTTTTACAATCACATTTTTGTTGTTTACAAGGTATACTTGTGGGATAAAACCTAAATTGTATTTTGCCTGAGCCTTTGCGTATTCTTGTTGAGGTATGATTAGTTGCTGCCATGGCATATTTTCTTTTTTCAGTGCCTGTAGCCAATTCTCTTTTTTTGCATCTAATGATACACTTACAAATCTCACATCATCTTTACTAAACTGCTCTGTTATTCTTCTTAATGATGGAATTTCCCGCCTGCATGGCACGCACCAGCTTGCCCAGAATATTACCATGTTCAACTTTTTCGTATTATCTATCAGGGTAACCGGTTTTGCTTCCTGATCGGCGAAAATACTATTGACGAATTGATTTTGGTTTAAAGGTTGATTATCTATAAATAGTTTAAGCCGTCTGCCATAATATGATGATTTTGCTTCATTGCCAAACATGGCGTAGAAGCTTTTCAACTCTTTGTGATTAAAGTAAAATCTAAGATTATTAAATGCATATAAAGTCCAATATGCGTCAGGCGCCCGCTTAATTATTCTTTCGATCCGTGCTGCCTGTTTATTTCTAACGGCGCCGTCTTCGCTCATCTGAATGAAAGGTAACGTGATATTCCTGAGATAAAAATCGGTCTGCGTACCACCATTCAGTACAGCGCCTGTATTTTTAGAAAAATCGCCGGTTATGGTTGTCAATCCTGGCCCCAAAACGAAATCAGTATACCTGGAGTGGTTCTTTGCGTGCTCATAAGGGTTAGTAACAGCTATAGGTTTCCTGATCCCTTTTTCATCCAGGTAACTTATAGAAACAAGATTAGCAAAAAAAGCAGTATCCGACTGAAAGTTAAATTCAAATTTCCCATCTGTAACTTTAGCGGAGTCTGAAGGTCGGACCATCTGTGGAAAAACGGGCTTATAATAAACCCATTTACTTTTAAGGCCCCGTATGTCGCCTTTGATAGTTACACCGTTATCGCGTTTACACGAAAATAAGCTAATAAGTATCAACAGAATGAGGTAATAAGGCTTCTTCATAGGTTTAGTATCAGGAATTTAAGAGTTTCCCGTTACTAAGATAACTATTCAACCAATCCTTTTATTGCCTGCTCTACTTTTCCGAAATCAAAATTACTGATCAGTTTATCAAATGAGGCAGCAATCTGCTCGTTACCAAGGTTACCAATGCTACCCTCGTGGGTATGGTTCACCGTTTTATCAGGATTAAAATTGCCTGCTTCAATAGCCAAACCAACCTGCTTGTAAGCATCACGGAATGGCGTGCCGCTTAATGTTAAACGGTTTACTTCTTCAACACTAAACAGGTAAGCATATTTGGCATCGTCCAGGATATCTGTCTTTACTGTGATATTTTGCAACATAAAAGTTGCCATTTGAAGGCAATGTTTCAGGTCGGCAAAAGCAGGGAATAACAATTCTTTCAGTAATTGAAGCTCACGGTGATATCCTGATGGTAAATTAGTAGTCATCATGGCTACATCAGTAGGCAGGGCTTGCAGGCGGTTACATTTGCCGCGCATAATTTCCCAAACATCGGGGTTCTTTTTATGCGGCATGATGCTGCTGCCGGTAGTTAATGCGTCCGGATAACTTACAAACGAGAAATTTTGGCTCAGGTACAAGGTTTGATCCATGGCCATTTTAGCCAGCGTTGCTGCAATAGTTGATATGGCCTGTGCAATGATACGCTCGGTTTTGCCGCGCCCCATTTGCGCGTAAACAACGTTATAATTCAGGTTGTCAAAACCTAAAAGCTGTGTGGTTAAGGTACGGTTAAGCGGAAATGACGAGCCATAACCGGCGGCCGAGCCCAGCGGGTTTTTATTGGTGATACGGTAAGCCGCTAAAACCAGTTCAAGGTCATCAACCAGGCTTTCGGCGTAAGCGCCAAACCACAAGCCGAATGATGACGGCATAGCCACCTGTAAATGGGTATAACCTGGCAATAAAACATCCTTGTATTTATCACTTAATTCGATAAGCAGGCGAAACAGTGTTTCAGTGCTTTCAACTACTTCCTGCAACTGGCTGCGGAAAAATAGTTTCAAGTCAACCAAAACCTGGTCGTTACGTGAACGGCCGCTATGGATCTTTTTGCCGGCATCGCCTATCCGCTGGGTCAATAGTAACTCAACCTGCGAGTGCACGTCCTCAACATGCTCATCAATTTTAAAACCGCCTTTGGCAATATCGGCATAAATGGTTTTTAACTCACGCTGAACAAGCTCCAAATCAGTGTCGTCCATTAGCCCAACGCTTTGTAGCATGTGGGTATGGGCCAGTGACCCCAAAACATCAAACGCCGCCATTTGCTCATCAAATTCGCGGTCGCGGCCAACAGTAAAGTTTTCAACCAGTTCGTTAACGTTGGTAGTTTTTTGCCATAGCTTGCTCATGGTGCAAATGTATAAAAATGAGAACTGTCTTATTTTGTCTGAACTCGAATTTATTGAATTAAATGAATTTATTGAATTTGCTCAGCATTCTGTTAGTTCCTTAATCGCATAAATTCGAGTTCAGAAAAAAATCAGCGTAATCAACGTAATCAGAAAAAATCAATGGTCAAAATCCAGGTTCAGACAGTTCAGGATGCCAATCCCAATTCATCCAATTAACATTGTTGATTGTGACAACATACCATAGTCTTTGGCCAATAACGTACAAACCGCTATCTTAACCACATGAAACACCCTCTATGTAAGCCATTGCTCTGCATTGCCTTATCATTTTGCTTTTATTCGGTAACACAAGCTCAAACGCCTGGGGCTACAGGTCTTAAAAGTGAATATCTTGTAAACCCGATAGGTATCGATAATACACATCCCCGTTTAACCTGGTTAATGAATGATAAAGCGCAGGGAGCCGCTCAAAGTGCCTATCAACTCTATGTGGGGACTGATTCTATTGTGGTTTCGGCGGGTAAAGGCAACGCGTGGACTACCCCTAAAATTGCTTCATCAAACAGCCTTGCCATTTATAGTGGCCAGCAACTAAAACCTTTTACTAAATATTACTGGAAAGTTCAGCTCTGGGATAAGGCTGGTAAAAAACTCGCTGCAGCGCCGGTAGCCAGTTTTGAAACCGGCATTATGGGCATGCAAAACTGGCAGGGTTCATGGATCAGCGATAATAAAGGGATAGCAGTAAATCCCGCCCCCTATTTTCGCAATACATTTAAGGTAGCTAAACCAATCCGCTCAGCAAGGGCTTATATCGCGGTTGCTGGCTTATATGAACTTTATCTCAACGGCAAAAAGATCGGCAATCATCGCCTCGATCCTATGTATACCCGGTTCGACAGGCGCACACTCTACGTTTCGTACGATGTTACAGCTCAGTTGCAAAGCGGCAAAAATGCTGTGGGTGTGTTGTTAGGTAATGGTTGGTACAATCACCAAAGTACTGCGGTTTGGTTTTTTCACCAGGCGCCATGGCGTGGTCGCCCGGCGTTTTGCATGGACCTACGCATAACCTATACCGATGGCACAGTTGAAACCATAAAATCCGGCACCGACTGGAAAACGTCGCTTAGTCCTATTGTTTTCAACAGCATTTATACTGCCGAGCATTACGACGGCCGGTTAGAACAACCGGGCTGGAACACTGCTAATTTTGACGACAGCAAATGGAAACCGGTGATCAACCGTTCGGCCCCGTCCATGAACATTGTATCGCAAGCTATGCAGCCTATCCGTGCGGTTGATACCATCAGCACCAAAAGCGTTACCAAAATTGACAGCGATGTTTGGGTGTTTGACATGGGCCGAAATATTTCGGGCGTGAGTCAAATCACTGTTAAAGGAGACTCGGGCACCGTGATCCGCCTTAAACATGCAGAAAGGTTAAACAAAAACGGCCATGTTGATCAATCGAACATTGATCTGCATTACCGCCCAACTGATGATAAAGACCCCTTCCAAACCGATATTTTCATTTTAGGCGGCAAAGGTGAAGAAACATTTTCACCTCGCTTTAATTATAAGGGATTTCAATATATTGAGGTAAGCAGCAGTAAACCTATCCAGATTGGCAAAGAAAATATCAAGGCATTTTTTATGCACAGCGATGTGGAGCCTATTGGTACGGTAAAAGCATCAAACCCAACCATTAACCAAATCTGGGTGGCTACCAACAATAGCTACCTCAGCAACCTGTTCGGCTATCCTACTGATTGTCCTCAGCGCGAAAAAAACGGTTGGACAGGCGATGCCCATATTGCCAGCGAGACAGGTTTGTATAACTTTGACGGAATAACTGTTTACGAAAAATGGCTGGCCGACCACCGCGACGAGCAGCAGCCAAACGGCGTGTTACCGTCCATTATCCCAACCGGAGGCTGGGGCTATGAATGGGGTAACGGGCCCGACTGGACCAGCACCATCGCCATTATCCCTTACAATATTTATTTGTTTTATGGCGATAGCAAACTACTGGCCGATAACTATACAGCTATTGAAAAATACGTAAACCATATTGACGAGCTTTACCCAACCGGCCTGACCAGCTGGGGCCTTGGCGACTGGGTGCCGGTAAAATCGGTTTCGCCGGTTGAACTCACTTCATCGGTTTATTATTATACCGATGCCCGCATATTGGCCAAAGCAGCCAAAATACTGGGCAAACAAGCCGATTACATAAGATACTCGGCGTTGGCTGGTAAGATCAAAAATGCCATTAACGCAAAATACTTAAACACTGCAACCGGCATTTATGGCAAAGGCCTGCAAACAGAACTAAGCGTGCCACTTTACTGGGGTGTAGTTCCCGAAAATATGAAGAGCAAAGTTGCTGCCAACCTGGCTAAGCGCGTTGAAACCGATAATTTCCATTTGGATGTGGGCATTTTGGGTGCCAAAGCCATATTGAGCGCCTTGAGCGATAACGGCTACCCGGATGTAGCTTACAAAATAGCATCGCAGGAAACTTTCCCGTCATGGGGCTGGTGGATGGTTAACGGCGCTACCACCCTGTATGAAAACTGGCAGATAGATGCTAAATCCGATATCTCCCTTAACCACATCATGTTTGGCGAAATTGGCGCATGGCTGTACAAAGGCATTGCAGGCATCCACCCTGATCCGGAGCATCCGGGCTTTAAAAACGTGCTGCTCCAACCCCATTTTGTACCGGGTTTAAATGAGTTTGCTGCAACGCATAAAGGGCCTTATGGTAACATCGTTTCATCATGGCAGCGTACTGGCAGCGGTGTAACTTATAAAGTTACTGTGCCTGCAAACTCAACCGCGACAATTACCTTCCCGGCCGGTAAAGTTTATGCCAGCGGCAAAGCGATTGCCACCACAGGAGTGTACAAGATAGCTGCTGGCAGCTATGTATTCGAAGTAAAGTAATGGAGTTTCAAATGCCATAGTATTTTCATATTTCAATATCTGCGCATATCAAATGACCATTTACTGACAGGCCGGGGCAACCCCGGCCTGTTTTTGTATATAAATTTGCCATACCTTATTTACAATCACTGATACCATGCACAGGATATTTTCTATTGTATTTTTATTATTTGTTACAAAATTTGCCGTTGCAGGCCCGGAAGAGCCATGGTCATTAAGCACCGATAAGGAAGGCATCAGGGTTTATACCCGCCACATCCCCGATTCAAAAATCAAAGCCATTAAAGTAGAATGCACATTTAACGCAACTGCTGCTCAGTTGGTAGCTGTGCTTATGGACATTAAAACCTGCAGCGAGTGGGTTTATCACACCAAATCGGCTACCATTATTAAGCAGGTGTCGCCATCGGATATTTATTATTACTCGGAGGTAAACATACCCTGGCCGGTGCATAACCGCGATTTCGTAGCGCATTTAAAGGTTACACAAGATCCTAAAACCAAAGTGGTTACTATTGACGCTCCAGTTATCTCTAACATGGTACCCGCGAAAGATGGCATTGTAAGGGTGGAAAATTCAACCGGCAAGTGGATTATTACTCCTGTTGATAGCTCCCATGTAAGTATTGTGTACACCCTGCACCTTGACCCCGGAGGTTCGGTACCTGCATGGCTTATTAACATGTTTGCCGCACAAGGCCCTACCGAAAGTTTCAAAGGTTTAAAAAAACAATTGCAGAAACCGGCTTATAAGGATGTGAAGCTGGCATATGTGCAGTAGCCCCCAGCCCCCTAAAGGGGGAGCGTTTAGCAACGAATTTATAATTGAAAACAAATTTCGCGTTAAGGATTGCAGCGGATACCGGCCAATGCGTATAAGGCCTGCAGGCGTATGAGCGGAAAGCCTGGCCGGAGGCAACGCCCATATTCTGAACCGGGATTTTTAGGATTAGAGGATTTATGGGATTTTACTTTTTGTCAAACTTGAATTAAACGAATTAAAGAATTTATTGAATTTAGCTGTCAGTTCCTCAATTCTGGTTCAGATAGAATTTTCAATTTCCTAAAATTATTTCTCGAAATTGATTAAGGGATACAACATTGAGTTCTGGAAAGTCAAGATCCTTTAAAATATCAAAATGTTTATCATTCGTAACAATATAATCTGCATTTGCGGCTATTGCTAAATCTACAAATTTATTGTCATCAGGGTCATTTGTTATCAAATTCCACTTAAAATAGGCTTCTGTATAGATAACATTCTGAGCAACACTCAATAGATTTAGCACAAGCTCCGCGGTTTGAGTGGAATAATACGAAGAAAGCAATTCATTATACTCCGTAAGTACTTCATTGCTGATAAGCCATTCAAATTTGAGATCTTTAAATGCTTTGTACAGCCAATAATGGGAACTTTGGGAAGGGATAGAGGCGAGAAGACAATTTGTATCGATAACTGCCCTCATTAGCTATCCGCATTGAGCATTTTATCAAAATCTTGTTGGGTATACCCTTTTTCCGACATTGTTTTATTCACTTCTTCTTCTAATTTGTCGGCGTAATAATCAGTCAATAGCTTTTTTAATTCCAGCGTCTCTTTTTCAGACATTGGGCGATT
Organism: Mucilaginibacter sp. R-33; assembly: GCF_049949235.1. Classification (NCBI taxonomy): domain Bacteria; kingdom Pseudomonadati; phylum Bacteroidota; class Sphingobacteriia; order Sphingobacteriales; family Sphingobacteriaceae; genus Mucilaginibacter; species Mucilaginibacter sp. R-33. The sequence continues at coordinate 354,723 of NZ_CP188089.1, read as the reverse complement.
GAATAACCTTAACAAGCTTACCTGTATAGGATTAAGTTCGGTATGAGATTTCTGAGCTATTGCCATTGTAATAATCTTTACCTAACAAATTTACCTAATTTATCGCATAACATCAAAACCATGTCTATCCTCCCTTTTCTGCAAATAAAAGTCAACATTTTGCAAATAAAATTGAAAACTCGTGTCACACTTAGCTGTACTTTCGATGTTAGTATATAACCGTTTGATTTGCCGGCAAGATACCAGGGGATAGTTGTGCAAATGATAAACGCTAATATTGCTTCAACCAATAAAGTAAACGTGTAAACGATGAGAGTTGCCTTGTTTGTTCCTTGCTATGTTGACCAGTTTTACCCCCAGGCGGCTATTGCCACGCTGGAGTTACTGGAAAAACTTGGCTGTGAAGTCCACTACCCTAAAAATCAAACCTGCTGCGGGCAGCCGATGGCCAATTCGGGCTATGAGCATTTAACCGGCGGTTGCAATAATTTATTTGTCGATAATTTTTCGGGGTATGATTATATCGTTTGTCCTTCGGGGAGTTGTACCCTGCACATCAAAGAGCATTTACATGCTGATGGAAAAGAGGACCAGGCAACAGAGATCCGCAAAAAGATTTATGAGCTTACCGAGTTTTTGGTTGATGTATTACGGGTAAAACAACTCTCAGCCAGCTTTCCTTACCGGGTTGGATTGCACCAAAGCTGCCATGGATTACGCGGATTGCGCATAGCCCAAATGAGTGAATTAGTGGCCGAACCTTTCAGCAAACCGGCACAACTACTTGATATGGTGAATGGACTGGAACTGGTACCATTAAGCCGCCAGGACGATTGCTGCGGTTTCGGCGGTACATTTTGCGTGGTTGAGGAAGCTGTATCGGCCAAAATGGGTAAAGACCGGGTGGCAGATCACATATCGCATGGCGCGCAGTACATCACCTCGGCCGATCTTTCGTGTCTTATGCACCTCGAAGGCATTTTACGCCGTCAAAACAGCGATGTTAAAGTAATTCACGTAGCCGAAATTTTAAACCACAGCATGTAATGAGTACCGCTACTACCAAAGACCACCCGCATTTAGCTGCCGAATTTAATCGCGACGAGCCACGTGTAAACTGGCACGACGAAACCCTGTGGTGGGTACGCGCTAAAAGAGATATTGCTGCGCATAAACTCCCTGAATGGGAATTGCTGCGCGAAACGGCATCCCAAATAAAATTTAACGTACTCTCAAACCTGAGCACCTACCTGGAGCAGTTTGAGGCCAACGCCATTAAAAATGGCATTATTGTACACTGGGCGGCCGACGCCACAGAACATAACCACATTGTACACAGCCTGCTTGAGCAAAAGGGCATTACCAAAATGGTTAAAAGCAAATCGATGCTTACCGAGGAATGCCATTTAAATGAATACCTGAAAGAACAGGGCATCGACGTAATTGACTCCGACCTTGGCGAGCGTATTGTACAGTTGGCCAATGAACCGCCAAGCCATATTGTGCTGCCTTGTATCCACAAAAAAAAGGAAGAGATAGGTGATATTTTCCACGAACATTTAGGTTCGGCAAAAGGCGAATCGGATCCTAAAATATTGACGGAAACTGCCCGCCAACACCTGCGCGAAGTATTTTTAACCCGTCGCGCAGCTCTTACCGGCGTTAATTTTGCTATTGCCGAAACAGGCGAGTTCGTGATCTGTACCAACGAGGGTAACGCCGACATGGGGGCGCATTTGGCCGAGATCCATATCGCCTCGATGGGCATTGAAAAAATCATCCCTGAAAGAAAACACCTTGGTGTGTTTCTACGCCTGCTTACCCGTAGCGCTACGGGGCAGCCTATTACTACCTACTCAAGCCATTTCAGCAAACCGCAGGATGGCACTGAAATTCATATTATTATTGTTGATAACGGGCGGAGTATTCAGCTGGGTCGCGAGGACTTTCGCAATTCATTGAAATGTATCCGTTGCGGGGCTTGTATGAATACCTGCCCGGTTTATCGCAAAAGTGGTGGTCACAGCTACCATACCGCCGTTGCCGGACCAATAGGCTCTATCCTCGCCCCTAACCTCGACATGAAAAAATATGCCGACCTGCCCTTTGCCTCTACCCTTTGCGGTTCGTGCAGCAACGTGTGCCCGGTTAAGATAGATATTCATGACCAATTGTATAAATGGCGGCAGGTGATTGTGAAGGAAGGATATTCGCCCAAAGCAAAAACTATAGCCATGAAAGCTATGGCGTTAACGTTGGCCTCACCAACCCTGTACCGTATGGGCGGAAAAACCGGTCGACTGGTGTTTAAATATGCCCCATTTGCGGTAAATAATAAATTAAATCCCTGGTACAACCAACGCGAAATGCCAAAAGCACCCGATGAATCGTTTGGCGAATGGTATGCCAAAAGGAAAGGAACAAAAAACTCATGAGCCGAGAAAAAATATTAGCTGCTGTAAAATTTAATCAGCCCGCTGCTATGCCGCTGCCAGATATGGAAGTGCTGAATACGCTAACCGATGTCAGAACTGATCTGGTGTCAAAATACAAAACCATAGCTACAGCAGGCGGAAGCTTCGTTTATGAGGTTAGTGGCTTTGATGAGATCAAAACCATCATCAACAATGAATTTAAACCCGGTGTAAAAATCATATCTGCCCTTAACGAACTGAGCGATTACATTTATGCCGAAAACGTGAAACACGAAGACGGCCACAACTTTGCCGATGTGGAGCTAACCGTACTTAGTACTAAACTTGGTGTTGCCGAAAACGGGGCCCTCTGGCTTACTGAAAAGGATATGGGAAGCCGCGTATTACCTTTTATAGCACAGCATTTGGCGGTAGTGATTGGTAAAGATGATTTTGTGCCTACCATGGCGCAGGCTTATCAAACCATTAGCGATGCCGATTATGGCTATGGTTCGTTTATCTCCGGCCCCTCAAAAACAGCGGATATTGAGCAGTCATTGGTGATTGGTGCGCATGGGCCAAGGAGTTTATCAGTGTTTATACTTTTGTAAAGATCTTTTAAAAACAACGTCATTGCGAGGTACGAAGCAATCCCCTATAAGCAGGTCTACCCTGTATAGTTTGGGATTGCTTCGTACCTCGCAATGACGTTTTTGTTTACACCTCACTCGCCTCTAACTAACCTAAAAATCAACAATTTACAACAATGACAAATGGATGATACAAAAATATACCGATTGGTATATTTTTGTACTGTCAAAACTAAATGACACACAACAACATGAAAACTTCACAAAATACAGTATTGATAACCGGCGGCAGTGCCGGTATAGGTTTTGAAATTGCAAAACAACTATCATCTAAAAATAACCACGTAATCATTATTGGCCGCAACCAGGATCGCTTGGACAAAGCAGCCGCTCAATTACAAAATGTAACCGCTATTAAAGCAGATATCTCAAATGCAGATGATGTAGAGGCACTAACCGCAAAAGTGAAAAAAGATTTCCCTCAGCTAAATGTGGTGATCAATAACGCCGGTGCAGCTTCAATCAATGACCTGCTTACCACACCTAATGTTTTTGAAAACGCGCAAACTGAAATGTTTACCAACTATATTTCAGTAATCCGCCTTAACGAAAAATTGCTTCCTGTTTTACAACAGCAAAGCGATGCCGCCATTGTTAACGTATCGTCAATAGTTGCTTTTTTGCCTGGTAAACAAACTGCTACCTATTCGGCAACTAAAGCTGCCTTGCACTCTTATACCATTTCATTGAGGGCAGCTTTGGAAAACACCAATGTTAAAGTATTTGAGTTGATGCCTCCATTGGTTGACACCGAATTTTCGGCAGAGATTGGCGGTCATAATGGGATCCCGGCTTCGCAAGTTGCCGATGAATTTGTATCCGGTTTTGAAGCCGACAACTACGAGATCCGCGTTGGTGGCACCGAACCATTCTACCGCTTGTTCCTGTCAAACCCAGCCGAAGCATTGAAAGCTCTTCACCAGAGATAATTCTCTGGCTTAATTTTTTTATCCTAAAAAATACCGATTGGTATTTTTTAGGATAATTATTAGTTCCAAATCTCATACTTCAATGAAAAAAAGCATCCTTATCATTACCGTAATAGCTGCTGCTATCATGGAACTGATAGACACCTCCATAGTAAATGTTGCCCTCTCGCACATGAGCGGTAACCTTGGCGCCACACTCGAAGATACTTCCTGGGTTATTACAGCTTATGCCATTGCCAACATCATCGTAATACCAATGACCAGTTTTTTAACCACCAAGCTTGGCCGGCGTAATTATTATATCGGGTCTATCATCGCGTTCACTTTCTTTTCGGCCATGTGCGGACTCGCGTCAAACATATGGACACTGGTTGCTTTTCGCTTTTTGCAGGGCATCGGTGGCGGCGCGCTGTTGTCAGTATCTCAGGCTATTGTATTTGAGGTTTACGGCAAGGAACGCGTGGGCATAGCCAGCGCGCTGTTTGGCGTGGGTGTGTTTTTAGGCCCGACTATTGGCCCTACTCTGGGTGGGTTCATTACCGAAAATTATAGTTGGCCATGGATCTTTTACATCAACATCCCTATCGGTATTGCTGTAACTATATCCAGTTTATTGCTGGTCACTGAACCGGAGATCAAAGCCAAAGTAAAAAGTGTAGACTGGTGGGGCATCCTCCTGCTCGTCATCGGCATAGGCTCCCTCCAAACCGTATTGGAACGCGGCGAAACGGACGACTGGTTTTCGGCAGTTTATATCATCGTGCTTACTATAATTGCTGTTATCAGTCTCAGTACTTTCATTTGGTGGGAGCTTACAACGCCTAACCCTGTTATCGATCTTAGGGTGTTGCGAAGCAAGTCGCTCGCGGTAGCGGCTATATTGACGTTTGTGACCGGTTTTGGCCTGTTTACGTCTGTATTCCTTACGCCTGTTCTTGCTCAAAGGGTGCTTCTGTTCCCGCCTACCATCACCGGGCTTATTCTGTTACCGGGTGCGGTTCTGGCCATTGTGGGCTTGTTATTTTCGGCCACATTGTTAAAAAAAGGCGTATCGCCATTAATTATTATCACCGCCGGTTTCATCATCTTTATCACCTTTACCTGGCAAATGTCGCGCATGAACCTGGAGGCAGCACCTGGCGATTTGGTTGGTCCGCTTATTTACCGTGCCATGGGTATTGCCTTATTGACCGTTCCGCTTACAGCTTTAGCTGTATCGGGGCTCGAACCTAAAGACATTCCACAGGGAACTGCTTTAAATAACATGATGCGGCAGTTAGGAGGTTCGTTTGGTATCGCCGTTATCAACACTTATGTAGCCCAACGTTTCGGATTGCACCGCAATGACCTGTTATCTAATATTAATATTTTCAATGATCAAACCACAGCACGTATCGCAAAGCTTACTAATTACTTTGGCAGCAAAGGATTTACATCATTTGACGCGCATAATAAAGCTATAGCAGTTATTGACAGCACCATTAACAGACAATCATTTTTATTAAGCTATCTGGATGCCTACCTGTTTTCGGGTTTGATATTTTTACTGGCTATGCCGCTCTTGTTCCTTGTTATCAACCGTAAAAAACAAGCCCGTCCTGTTGTTATCATAAATGACCACTAATTAATACCAATTGGTATATTTGCATTATGGAAAACGAATTGTCAAAAGCTGAACGTACACGTCAATTCATTATTGAGCGTACCTCACCCGTATTTAATAAAAAGGGGTATGCCGGCACATCCCTTTCCGATCTTACCGAGGCTACCGGGCTCACCAAGGGCAGTATTTACGGTAACTTTAAAAATAAGGAAGAAGTAGCTGCCGAAGTATTTGAATATAACTCGGGCAAGGTGCGCAAACAGATCCAGGAGCGGATTCAGCGGGCTACCAGCTACCATGACAAATTATTGGTTTATGCCCAGGTATACCACAGTTTTACGCGGGGTGATTTTATTCCCGGCGGCTGCCCTATTCTGAATACTGCTGTTGATGCCGACGACACCAACCCATTGCTGAAAGATAAAGCCGCCAGGGCGGTGATCCGTTGGAAAACGGGCATCGAAAACCTCATTAAAGCAGGCATCGATGCAGGCGAGCTTAAGCCGGGCATCAACACTACAGAAACGGCCTTAAGCATGATAGCGCTTATTGAGGGCGGTATCATGATCTCGAAAGTGACAGATTCTCCTGCAAATTTGGATATCGTTTTGGCATCTGTTCATAACCTCGTAGATAACCTGAAGCTGTAAATAATAACAATATCTTAGAGCTACAGGTTGTTACTTGATTGTTACAATAATTGGATATAACTTTGAAAACAAAAGAAACGTCCCCCGCGTTATCTTCTTTACCAATTATTAATTATGTCAAAAAAGATCTTGATCCTCGATGATAGCGAGGATATTTTGGAAGTGATGAAAGAAGCTCTGGAAATGGAGCACTATGAAGTTGAGGTACTGAACTATACTGATGACATATGCAAGGCGGCCCTATCAGCTAACGCCGACCTTGTAATTTTGGATTACATTTTGTTCGGTATAAACGGTGGCGAACTTTGCCACATGCTAAAAACAAACCCGGCCACGGCGCATATCCCGGTGGTGATGGTATCGGCCTACCCGCGTGTGCTGGAATCATTAGGCAGCTATGGTTCCGATGCTTTTATTGCCAAGCCTTTTAATTTGAGCGATGTTATCGACACAGTTAACCATTGCTTTTTGGCAGCCGGTGATGATGTGGCACACATCGTTTAAAGATTTTTCTTATTGCACTCTTAAACTTACGAAGTTTTAAAAACTTCGTAAGTTTTTCACCATATCCGTTCAGGAAATTTATTCGATCTACCTGAACAAATCAAAACTATACTGCGCTATGCTCCAAAACTCATCAAGCGCGATAATTCTTGGTTTAAAGAAAGAGATCAGCGCGGGCCAGTCCTGCTGGTTAAATACACTTACGCCGGGTAGGGTTTTAATAATGCGGCTCACTGTTTTACCATACTCATCGGTAGTATGCAACTCCCAGTCCCATTCTTCCTCAAGCTGGCTGTTTAGGACATTCTTTAGCTCAACAAACTGATCAAACATCAATTGTTGGATATCAGCATCGGGATGACTCATTTCAATAGCTATAAAGGCAGACTTTTTATCAGCTTCCATTTTAAAGTACAGGTGCTTGATACCAGTTTTATAATTAACCCAGTTAGTGCGCAGGCCATCGGCCGAAAGCTGGGGTTTGAGGTATTGCCCAAACGCTGTCCAGAACGCCTGTTTTAGTTGAGTTGCCTGCTCTTTTGAGTACAATTTACCGGGATTAATGAGGGGCAAAAGTAAGGTTTTTAAAATAAACCGCCATCCTGAGTTTGAAACAGGGTGAACGTTGAAGGCGATATAACAAAGGAAGAGCTGTCAGTCTGAGCCTGTCGAAGACTCGTGCGCAGAGGCCTGCCCGCCATACTTCGACAGGCTACCCATGACACCCAATTTTAATCTTTTCGCGTGTGACCTTCGAAAGACGCACGCTGACACCCCAAGCATAACGCTTTTAATGACTTTCTTCTAACCTTCTTATTACTTATTAAACCATATCTTTACAAATACCACACTCATATTTTATGGCAAGCTACCAGATAAACTGTATTGACAAACCCAAAGCCTCAAGTACACAAGAGCAAATAACCCACATCGGTTATTATGAATCGTTAGACAGGCCGAGGGTAGTGATCTCCGTAGCTGAAGCCATTGCCCGTATCGAAGCCAACAGCCAGGCTTTTTATGTAAGCACCGAGCGGGGCAAAACCTATCTTACTATAGTAAAACCCGAAAACGGCGGCAAAAAGCACCTCAAATCCCTAACCGACAGGGCCGGTATCGACAACCTGTTGACACTGGAAGAAGTTTAGATAGCAAAGGTCAAAACCTTTCGCCTTTAACCTTTACCTTTCGCCACTAAAAACAATTTACTCCTTTTTATCAACTATGTACGATGTAATTGCTTTCACCTTATCATTTTCCAGCTCATAAAAATCGGCATAGTACATAGCCATTTCTTTGCCATCTTTGTCTTTGCACTGAACAAGGCCGTCAACAGCTGCGGTGTTACCCTCCACTAAAATGTGATCCTTGGTTGATGACACCATTTTCACGTCTTCCATTCCGCCTAAAAATTGCTCCACTTCATTCTTCCCGTTCATAATAGTTACAGATGAGCCTTTCATAGTCCATTTTACGTCGTCGGCAAAAAAACTTAAGATCTTTTCGACGTCATTATTATCAAAAGCGTCGATAACCTGCTGTACAATTTCTTTAGTTGTCATGATAGTATGTTTTTGTTTTGAGATAAAGTTAAGCCTAATGTGGCCAGGCGAAGAGGGGCAAAAATGCCATTATCGGGGTGCTATATGACTTATATGATTCAAAAAGTACAATTCTTCAATTGATATTATTCCATCACAAATAACCTTCAAGTCATTTCTATTATTTATCTTGCCTCAAGATAACCAACCTTAACATGATAAATAAACAGCCGGTAGTTCAAAGCCCCAATACCTTCCTGAAAACTATATCGATAATCCACCTCGCTCTGATAGCCGGACAAATTATGTTTGCCGCAGTAACTTTCATGATAACTAACAAAACAACTATTGGGCAGCGTGATAACGTGTTCATTTATGTTGTACCCATAATGGCCTTTACTGGTCTTGCCGTAAGCAACATATTATTTAAAACATTGGTGAACAAAATTGACGGCCAAAGTCCGTTGAAGACTAAACTCGCTGCTTATCAATCTGCCTTGATCGTGAGGTTTGCTTTATTAGAGGGGCCTTCCCTTTTTGCTATTGTGAGCTTCATGCTAACCGGTAATTTGATCTTTTTGGGTATATCCGGGGCTATCATAGCATACTTTATTTATTTGCGCCCGACAAAGCAAAAAATTGAAGATGATTTAAATTTAGGGTATGAGGAAAAGGCAGAACTTGATGGTACAGGTAAAGTTTATTGATGATGTATTAGACAAATGAGATCCAAGTTCAAATTTTGGCCTAAATTCCTTATACTGATGTGCCTGTTTTTGAACTGCCTGATAGTTTTTTTTATTTTCATTAATTTCGATATTTTTTTTGCTCATGGTAAGCCCCTTCATTTCCTAATATTTCCTTATATGATATTTAATTGGACTATCTGTAGTTTGATAGGGTATCAACTAAATCATAAAGCCCATAAAATAGTTATTGAAGGTGACACAGTAATCAGGGTTCGCTGGTTTGGATTTGGCTTAAAAAAAGTTTATAAAATAAGCGATATAGAAGGTTTTTTGACCTATTCGATATCTGGCAAGAAAAATGCGAACGAATATCTATACCTGATTGCAGGCGATGAAAAGGTAGCGAAACTATCAACCTATTACCACAAAAACTATCAAGAACTAAAGCTGTCTATAGTTCAGCATCAGATCAAAAATTTGGCGAAAGAACATTGGACGATATGGAAACATCTCACTGCATAATCAATTGGGGCTTTAATATAAATAACATTTATTTTGCCGGAGATATAACTCTAATTGGCGCAATTCAATCTAATTCGTGAGATTTGCGCTAACCAAATCGCGCCTGATTTATGTATCCCGAACTCATCAACCACATTAAACGATATGTTCAGCTATCAGAGGCTGATGAGGCAACCATTTGCCGGCATTTTGAGCCTAAGAACTTTAAAAAGAAGGAATTCATCTTAGAACCCGGCAAACTTTGTGCTGGTAACTATTTTGTAACCAAAGGCCTGGTGAGGCAATACTTTGTTAATAACAAGCTCAATGAGCAGATCATCCAGTTTGGTCTTGAAAACTGGTGGATAGCCGATCAGGACAGCCTGCTTAATCACCAGCCCGCCACAACCTATATCCAAGCCATTGAGGCTTCAGAAATGCTGTTGCTTACCGAAAAGAACCGTATAGCATTATTTGAAGCGGTTCCGCAGATGGAAGGTTATTTCCGGATCATGATGCAAAAAGCTTTCATTGCATCACAGCGCCGCATAGGTTATATCTTTAATCAAAACGATGAGGAGCGTTATCGCCATTTCACCGGTTTGTTTCCAGCTTTTGTTCAGCGGGTGCCCCAATACATGCTGGCATCCTATTTAGGCTTTACCCCGCAGTTTTTGAGCCGGCTCAGGGCTAAAAAAATCTGATTTTCTTAAACTCAGTTCATTTTTTGAGGCCATGTTTATCCCCAATTTTGTATTAACAAAAAAGAAAAAAACATGAATCGCTTAAAAATCAACATCGCCGAACCGGCTGCATACAGGGCCATGTTTGCCCTTGAAAAATACATCGAAAGCACTGAGTTAACCACCCGTCATAAAGACCTGATCAAGATCCGCGCTTCACAAATTAATGGCTGTGCTTACTGCGTGGATATGCACACTACAGATGCACGCAAAGCCGGCGAAACCGAACGCCGCATCTATAACATCAGTGTTTGGCACGAAGCACCTTTCTTTGATGAGCAGGAACGTGCAATATTAGCCCTTACCGAAGAAGTAACCCTGATCGCCGGCCGCGTATCTGACGAAACCTATAAAAAAGCCGCAGAATTGTTTGACGAAAAATACCTGGCACAAGTGATTATGGCTATCATCACCATCAATGCCTGGAACCGCATTGGTGTAACTACCCAACTTCAGCCACCACTCGATTAATCCTTTTTAATTTTGTTGTTTTGATTTTAGGCCGCCTGCATTACCGGGCGGCTTTCTTGTTAACTTAAAACTAAGCCGATATCCAGGCCATCATCAACGCCACTTCATAAGTACCTAAAACATTGGCCGGATCATTGGCAATAATTTCGTGCACCTGAGCCTCGTCATCAACTGTAAGGATGCCAAGGCCATAAACGCCTTTCGGGTCGAAAACCGGGCCAAAAATAAGCACCAGGCCTTCTTTCATTTTCCCTTTCAGATATTCGGAATGAGCTTGCATAATAACGCGTTCGTCATCGGTCATATCGTTAGGAAACGTTGGGCGGTTGCCGGTCAGTTTAATTACGAAATGCTTTTTCATCCTAATAAATTTAAGAATTATTACTGAATGGATAAGTAAGGGAATAATTATTGATGGTTATATTAAATCATTTTGTAACCTTAAATAACCATTCCTATGACAACAGAAGCAGGTGCAACAGTTGGCAGCGCCAATGACGTGGTGCTTTCCTTCATAAAAGCATTAAACGAAGAAAATTTTGCAGAGGCCCGCAATTGCGTGGCAGACGACTTGAAATTTATAGGCGTACTTGGCCAGCGCGACGGTGCCGATGCCTATTTTACTGATATGCAGCACATGAAGCTAAAATATGATATTAAACGTGTGTTTAGCGATGGCGATGATGTATGTATCTTTTTTGATATTGATATGGACCGCGCCACCATATTCAGCTGCGGGTGGTATCATGTGGTTGATGGTAAGATAAACTCCATCAGGGTAATATTTGATCCGAGACCATTGTTGTAAGTAATAGAACAGTTGAAGACTTACGAAATTTTAGAAACTTCGTAAGTCTGGATTTTAGAAGATGGTTACGTTATACTCTGTTATTTACTTCCCTGCCCAATTATCCGTGCGGAAAGGCGAAGCCGGTAATCCGACGCCATTGTACAACGAACTTACCGGGTTATTGGCCCAGGCGTACCTTACGGCAACCGGGTTTGTAACATCCGGGCTGCTCACTATAACCTTATCGCCTTTTATAACAGCGGTAGCCCAATGAAACTTCATATCTTCACCGGCTATGGCAAAACCCTGCATATTGTCGCCTCCCTGTGCTTTTAAACCGCCATCGGTATAATTAAAGCTTAATTCAATTTTATCACCCTCGATTTTTTGTGATTTGTACATCGGCCCGGAATAGGGCTGTTTTTTATGATAGGTTTTATCAAGCGCGACCAATGCCAGCCTCCGGCCAACTTCCTGTTTATTTTTTGGGTGGATATTATCAGCTTCGCCCAGATCGGCAGCTACGGCCATGCCAGTGTTAGGCAGTTCAAGTGTTTGGGTTTGAGCCTCCCGCAACTCTGCCCATCCTGATGCAACGGGGTCGGCTTCACGTTTTTGCCAGTTAGCTAACTGTACAAAATAAAACGGAAAATTGCCCTCGTTCCAAATGGTGCGCCAGCCGTTTATCATGCCCTCAAATAATTCTTTATACTGGTCCGACCTGCCTGTATTGGCTTCGCCCTGGTACCAGATAGCACCACGGATAGCCATAGGTGTAAGCGGATTGATCATCGCATTATACAACACAGCCAACCGGTTCGGGTTATTGGCAACAGGCATTGGCGGCAGGCTTTTTATATTAAAACCAACTTTATAATCCCAGGTACCGGCTAAGGAGATCTTTTCACCCGATGCTGATACCAATTGCATTTCATCGGCGCCGTACAGACCGCCACCGCCACCGCTGTCAAAAACCCGCACGGTGATCACCGACTCCCCGGCCTTTACCTTTGCAGTAGGAATAATGTAATTACGCGACTGTGTGTAACCATCCGTAGCGCCTATCTTTTCACCGTTAAAAAATGTTATTTCATTATCATCTATCTTACCCAGGCTAATCTTTACATCCTGCCCGGCCCAGGCTGCAGGAATGATGATCTTTTTACGGAACCAAACAACGCCATCGAAATCTCCTAAAGCGCCTTTTTCAAAAAACTGGGGCAGCAACATGCTCCGCCAGCCGGCAGTATCAGGATTAAACGCGTTATTATTGGTATACCCCCAATCAGCAGCGGCGGCAAGTTTGTTCCAAGCATCCATTTTTTGTGCAAAGGTTAATGGCGTTTCTGTTTTAGCAGATTCCTGCTGCTGTTTGATCTGTGCGCTGAAAACCGGGTTATTAGTAAGCGTGTTTTCATCGCTCCAGGCTTCGATCATAGTACCCCCCCAGTTTGAACTGATGAGGCCGATAGGAATTTTAACCTGTTTATTGATCTCCCTGGCAAAAAAATAAGCTACCGACGAAAATTCGCCGATAGTTTGAGGTGAGCATACCATCCAGCCGTTATTGGCAACTTTAATATTGGTTTGCGGGGTAAGGCTCGTTGCCTGCGATACCTGTAACAAACGGATCTCCGGATAATTTGCGTTGGCTATTTCTTCTTTATAGTTATTTACCTGGCCCCAACCGGCCACGGGCATTTCCATGTTCGACTGGCCCGAGCAAATCCATACCTCTCCTATCAGTACATTATTTAAAACCACCGGGTCGCTGCCGTCGGTTATAGTTACCTGGTAAGGCCCTCCGTACGATGGCGTCTTGATCTTCGTTTTCCAGTTACCATCAGCATCGGCAATGGTTGTATAGGTTTTATTGTTCCATGAAGAGGTAATGGTTACTGTTTTACCCGCATTCGCCTTGCCCCAAACCCGAGCCATGGTTTTTTGCTGTAAAACCATATTATCGCTAAAAACACCCGGCATGATCACTTTGGCAAATGCACCGGCATTAAGCAATACACTTCCGATTAGTATGGATAAACACTTTTTAAGGTTCATTAATTTAGGTTTAATACGGTAATTATTGACGAATTGACTGGCCCTAAGTTAAGTGTAACCGACAAATTAAAAAACGTCCTGGCAACATTTAATAAACAATTCATTTCTGTAAGGCTAACGAATGCAGCATATCAATGGTCAGTAAGGAATTTGCATTTATAAGTTTCGAAGAATAATGGGAGAAAGTGCCTGGATAAAATGAGCTGGCCCGGAAGGCGAATAAACAATGTGCTATCCCTGGCTAACACATTGTTTTTTTAACTAAAACTGTATTTTACAATGAAAATACTCATTAAAGAACTATCGGGAATATCGTTAGGCAGCATTAAACGCTGCCTGGTATGTTTAAATTATACCGTAAATTTTTCAGCAAAAACACATCGTTAATCCAATCAACCGGACACAGCCGTTAACATCTTCATATTTCAAGAAGACGACCTTGATAGGGTTATTGTTACAGGATAGGATATTTTTTTCAATACTGATAAGTTTAGGGTTGATGCAAAACTAAACATTTCGTTAATAAAAAGATCAAGAAGGATGTAAAAAAGGTGTTTTTTACCTATTAATTAATATAAAGATTATAAGTTACAGTTACCGGCACATCCAATTTGGCGGATATAATCACATCTTTTTACCATTTTTTAAGCCCGGCCATCATCAACTATGTTATAGCTTTTAGCTATCCGCTTATAGAATTAATTGATTGTGATTGTTGCTATTAACATCCTACTTTTATAAAACTTAATACCCAACGGCGGTTTAAGCAGTCTATTCAATTTATAACTATAATTATGGAAAACGGATCAAATGACATCAGTAAATGCCCGTTTCACAACGGTACAATGAAGCACAATGTTGGCGGCGGCGGTACACGCAACCACAATTGGTGGCCTAACCAGCTAAAGCTTAATATCCTTCGGCAAAACTCTTCACTATCAAACCCTATGGACGAAGATTTTAATTATGCTGAAGCCTTTAAAAGCCTCGACCTTGAAGCTGTAAAAAAAGACCTGCACGCGCTTATGACCGACTCGCAGGATTGGTGGCCGGCAGATTTTGGCCACTATGGTGGCTTGTTTATCCGCATGGCCTGGCACAGTGCCGGCACCTATCGCGTAGGTGATGGCCGCGGAGGTGCCGGAGCAGGTTTGCAACGTTTCGCGCCGCTTAACAGCTGGCCCGATAATGTGAGCCTTGATAAGGCCCGCAGGCTGCTTTGGCCTATTAAGCAAAAGTATGGCCGCAAAATTTCATGGGCCGATCTGATGATCCTTACCGGAAACATAGCACTTGAATCAATGGGTTTTAAAACCTTTGGCTTTGCCGGCGGCCGCGAGGATGCCTGGGAAGCAGATGAATCAGTATACTGGGGTTCAGAAACCACCTGGCTGGGCGGTGATATCCGTTATGCACATGGTTCGCCGGGTGTACAGGAAGGGCATGGTGTATTGGTGTCAGATGATGACGCAGACGGTGATATTCACACACGCAATCTCGAAAAACCACTCGCCGCCGTGCAAATGGGCCTGATTTATGTAAATCCTGAAGGCCCGGACGGCAACCCCGATCCCATCATGGCTGCTAAAGATATCCGGGACACATTTGGCCGCATGGCCATGAACGATGAGGAAACCGTTGCATTGATAGCAGGCGGCCATACTTTTGGCAAAACCCACGGTGCCGCGTCGGCAGATAACGTAGGCAAGGAGCCTGAAGCGTCTGACATTGGAGCACAGGGTTTTGGCTGGCACAATAGTTATGGCTCGGGCAAAGGTGCTGATACCATAACCAGCGGCCTTGAAGTAACCTGGACCACAACCCCAACCAAATGGAGCAATAACTTTTTTGAAAACCTGTTTGGCTTTGAATGGGAATTAACCAAAAGCCCGGCCGGCGCGCACCAATGGGTTGCTAAAAACGCCGAAGCTATCATCCCTGATGCTTATGATGCTTCGAAAAAGCGTTTACCAACCATGCTTACTACCGATCTGGCGTTAAGGTTTGACCCTGCCTATGAAAAGGTATCAAGGCGTTTCCTGGAAAACCCGGATCAATTTGCTGATGCTTTTGCACGCGCGTGGTATAAATTAACACACCGCGATATGGGGCCGAGGGCGCGTTACCTGGGCACCGATGTGCCTGAAGAGGTGCTGCTTTGGCAAGACCCTATCCCGGCTGCCAATTATGCCCCGATAGTTGAAAGCGACGTTGTTGCTTTAAAGGGGAAAATACTGGCATCGGGCTTAAGTGTAACTGAACTGGTTTCAACAGCATGGGCTTCTGCTTCTACCTTCCGCGGTACGGATAAACGCGGTGGTATAAATGGCGCCCGCATCCGCCTGGCCCCGCAAAGGTACTGGCAGGTAAACAACCCTACGCAATTGCAAAAAGTACTGAGCGTGCTTGAAGGCATCCAAAATGAGTTTAACGGCGCTCAAACCGATGGCAAAAAAGTTTCACTGGCCGATTTGATCGCGCTGGCAGGAAGTACCGCTATTGAAAAAGCTGCTAAAGATGGCGGGCATGCTATCGCCGTTCCGTTCACTCCGGGCCGTACCGATGCTTCGCAGGAGGAAACCGATGTAGAATCCTTTGGCTATCTTGAACCGGCAGCCGATGGCTTCCGCAACTACCGCAGGTCAAAATTTGCGGTATCAACCGAAGAATTGCTGATTGATAAAGCACACCTGCTCACCCTGACAGCTCCTGAATTAACCGTATTGTTGGGCGGTCTGCGTGTATTGAATATTAATTTTGACGGATCAAAACACGGCGTATTCACCGCGCGCGAAGGTGTGCTTAGCAACGATTTTTTTGTAAACCTGCTTGATATGGGCACCGCATGGAAAGCTACGGCTCCCGATAGGGAACTTTACGAAGGCAGTGACCGTGCTACCGGCGCGGTAAAATGGACGGCAACCCGTGCCGACCTTGTGTTTGGCTCCAATGCCGAGCTAAGGGCTATTGCCGAAGTATACGGAAGCGCCGACGGACAAGACAAATTTGTAAAAGATTTTGTAGCTACCTGGACCAAGGTAATAAACCTCGACAGGTTTGATCTGGCTTAATATTAAAGCCAGCGCTGCAAAACAAGTATAGCGTTGGTAAAAAATGGGTATCATGCTGAGCTTGTCGAAGCATGGCGGGTAGGGCCTCTGCGCATCCTTCGATAAGCTCAGGATGACAGTCCCTCTACCCCTAATGTCATTTATGAATACACTGTTGGGCTATTATTCACATGTAATACATGTAAAGTAATAGCCCACAGTTTTTTAATTAAAAATCCGGGTAAACTTAAATAGCGCCCCCGCTCCCCCGGTTTGTCTTTAAATCAATTTATAACTTTTAGCGTTGTGCTTTCTGCTTTTAGCTTTCTTATATTAATTCCATATAACTATAGTCAACATTGGTTGTAATTGGCGAAAAGCGCCTCATCATCTCTTCAGCTTTGGTCACCATCTTTTTTGAACCAATGAAGATTCCTGTACGCTGGTGAAGTTCTGTAACCTCCAGGTCCAAAATACGTTCGTATCCGTTACTGGCTTTTCCCCCGGCTTGTTCAATGATGAAGGCCATAGGGTTACATTCATAAATTAAACGCAATTTCCCTTTTGGATCGCTTGCATTTGCCGGGTAAATAAAGATCCCGCCTTTTATCATATTCCGGTGCAGGTCGGCCACCATCGATCCGATATATCTTGCTTTAAACGGCCTGTTTGTTGAAACATCTTCAACCTGGCAATATTTGATATACTTTTTCACACCATCAGGGAAATGAGAATAATAGCCTTCGTTTATAGAATAGATGACGCCATCATCAGGGATTTGCATTTTGGGATGCGAGAGGCAAAACTCACCGAGTGAGGGGTCTAAGGTGAAACCATTCACCCCTTTCCCTGTAGTGTAAACCAACATGGTTGATGAACCATAAATCACATATCCCGCGGCTACCTGCTCGGTACCCCTTTGTAAAACATCTTTAATGGTAGCTCTTCCGTCTGTTGTTTTTCGGCGGTAGATGGAAAAAATGGAGCCCACGCCCACATTCACATCAATGTTGGAAGAGCCATCCAACGGATCTATCGCTACAATATATTTAGCATTTTTTGAGATCTCACTGTCGATATCAATATATTCATCACTTTCTTCGGATACTACTACACAACATTCGCCGCCGTGCTGTAAGGCCGAAATAAACTGTTCATTGGCAAAAACATCCAGCTTTTTCTGGCTTTCGCCCTGTATGTTTACCGAACCGTTATCGAGGGTCAGATCAGCCAATCCCGCCCTGTTAACTTCCCTGTTAACAACCTTTGCCGCAATCCCAATATCTCTCAGCAGCCTGGAGAGCTCACCTGTGGCGTAAGGAAATTCTGCTTGTTTTTCAATGATAAACTGGCTTAAAGTTTTTACCGCTTTCATATAATAAAGTTTTAAAATTAGTACCGCTACTCCGATTGAGTAGCGGCTTTAGCATTAGTTAATAAATCGTTCATATCAAGCAGATAGGCATAGCCGTTTCGCCTCTTCAATTTCATCCTCTATTTTCTTGATAGCCATTACTGTTTTAAAAAACGAATCGGGCGTAACGGAGATGCTGTCAATACCCTCTTCTACCAAAAACTGGGCGAAATCAGGATAATCAGATGGCCCCTGCCCGCAGATCCCCACCTTCACGCCTCTTTTCTTTGCAGTTTTTATTAACGATGAGATCATGAACTTTACCGCATCATTACGCTCGTTGTATAAGCCCGCCACTAAAGACGAATCACGATCGAGCCCCAGTACAAGCTGGGTAAGGTCATTGGAACCAATTGAAAAACCATCTACATGATCGGCAAACTGTTCGGCCAGGATCACGTTCGACGGAACTTCGGCCATCAGATAAACTTCAAGCCCGTTTTCCCCACGTTTCAGGCCATACTCGTTCATAGTTTCGTATACCAATGAAAGTTCATTCACTGTGCGGCAAAAAGGGATCATCACCACCACATTATCAAGGCCCATCATCTCTCGTACCTTCTTAATAGCTTTACACTCCATCCCAAAAGCATCTTTATATACTTTAGAATAGTACCTGGATGCTCCTCTCCAACCGATCATTGGATTTTCCTCATTCGGTTCGAAATACTTGCCGCCCGGCATATTGTAGTATTCATTGGTTTTAAAATCCGAGAAACGTACAATTACTTTATTGGGATAAAATGCAGCGGCTATCTTGGCTACTCCATACGATAATTTTTCAATGAAAAATGCCTCTTCACTATCATAACCCAGCATAGCCTCCTCAATATGCGCTGTTAATGAGGCATCATTCAGGTTCCTGTGCTCGAGGAGGGCCAACGGGTGAATTTTTATGTAGTTATTGATGATAAATTCTTCCCTGGCAAGCCCTACACCCTTTCCGGGATAATACGCATATTGAAATGCAATTTCGGGCGATCCGATATTCATCATTAGCGGTGTTTCAATTTCAGGCAAATCGTTAAGATCATGCTCCCGTTTAGTAAATGCCACTGTGCCACTGTATATAATTCCGGCGTCGCCTTCAGCACAGGAGGCGGTTATTTCATCACCGGTTTTCAGTATTGCAGTTGCACATTCGCAGCCAACTATTGCCGGAACGCCCAATTCGCGGGCAACAATGGCGGCATGGCAGGTCCGGCCGCCTTTATTGGTAATGATAGCCGATGCTTTTTTCATTATCGGTTCCCAGTCAGGGTCGGTCATATCGGTCACCATGATATCGCCGGGTAAAAAGTTAATTTCGTGGATATTTTGCTTACCAATACCGGAGAGATTATGTACCCTTCCGGTCGCAATTTTATCACCAACAGCGATCCCTTTCAGCAGGATCCTGTCTGCTCTGTCCGGGTCATTAATGCGAAATTCGGCAAGCAGGTTTACTTGCTTGCGAGAGTGAATAGTTTCGGGCCTGGCCTGTACTATAAACAATCTGCCGGTAATCCCATCTACCGCCCATTCAATATCCATGGGGCACCATTTGTCTTTCAATTTGGTGTAATAGGCTTCAATAACAATTACCCAGTTGCTTAACTGAATGATCTGATCGTCAGAAAGGCAAAACCTTGAACTTTCCTCAACAGGAGTATCAATGATTTTTACGGCGGCTTCTCCCGGGTTTCCGTAAATCATTTTTTTATGCTTTTTGCCTAACTTTTTTTCAAGGATGGGCCGGAAACCACTTTTCAACAATGGCTTGTAAACGATAAATTCGTCAGGGTTAATTGATCCCTGCACCACCATTTCTCCTAAGCCGTATGATCCGTTAATAATCACTGCATCTTTAAAACCGCTTTCTGTATCTAATGAAAATGCAACCCCCGAAACGCCTTTATCTGAGCGCACCATTTTTTGAACACAAACAGAAAGGCCGACATTAAAGTGATCATAATTAAATGATTCCCGGTAGCTGATTGCCCTGTCGGTAAATAATGAGGCAAAGCAATTCTTTATCGCTGTTAACAAACTTGCTTCTCCGCTTATATTTAAATAGGTATCCTGCTGGCCTGCAAATGATGCATCGGGCAGGTCTTCAGCAGTAGCCGATGAGCGGACTGCAACGTCGGCTGCATTATCTGCATATTGGATCAGCAGATCCTTATAAGCTTCAAGGATCTCATTCTGCATAACAACAGAAAACCGGCCGTTTTGTATAAGCTTTCGTATTTTACTGCCACAGGATAACAGAACCTGCAAGTTGGACAGGTCTTTATCCTCAAGGATATCCCTGATCATTTTATCAAGCTGATTATCTGCAATGAACTGGTAATAGGCCTTACTTGTTATGATAAACCCGTCAGGAATATCAATTCCAAATTGAGAGATGTTCTGCATCATTTCTCCAAGCGATGCATTTTTACCTCCTACTAATTCAATGTCACTTATCGAAGCTTCAATAAGTTTCATAGTAAACTTCTTTTCCTTCATGGCTTAAATTTTATAAAACGAAGTTAGCCGCTTAACAAACTGCCCAATGCTTAAATATTCACAATAAGTAATACTATATTCATAACATATTGTCTATTTTTAACTTTTTATATCACTATAGTATAAAATGAAAGATTTCTTCGAGCAGGTCCTGAAAGTCGACAATTCAGCTTTTACAATAGCCGAAGCAAAAACCTACCATGCTATCAATAACTTCCATAACCATCCCGAGCTCGAACTTATTTATATTATAAGTGGTGAAGGCACTTTTTCGATAGGAAATACTTCAAAAAGAATTTCAGGGGATACCATGATCATCATAGGCTGCAACGTGCCCCATATGTTTAAGTTTGAAACTAACCGCTACTATGATTACTCCATGAAAAGCGGTAAAATACCCAAACCGCTACAGTTGCTTACCCTTCATTTTGATCCCAATAAATTGGGAAGTACTTTCATGACGCTGCCAGAAAACAACCTGATAAACAATCTTTTAAATGGCGCCAAGAATGGATTACTGATCAATGAAAATTCTAAAGCTGTTGCGGTCGACTTCATCCGCCGAATAGAAAATTCGGCCAGGCATGAACAACTTCCGTTATTGCTGCAGTTGTTAAATAAAATAGCAGAGGGTGAACAGCTCTCAAACCTGGCCGGTGAAACGGAGAAGAAGATCTTTAACAGGATAGATGAAGTGCGGCTAACGAAGATCTATCTGTATACTATGGACAATTTTTACAAAGACATTAAGCTTAAGGAAATAGCAAACATCATACACATGGTGCCGAAAGCATTTTGCCATTATTTTAAATTGCGTACCGGCCAAACCTACTTTGATTTTTTACTGACGGTAAGAATAGAAAACGCCTGTAAACTGATTAGGGAGACCAATGAAAATATAAATTCAATCAGCCGCGATTCGGGGTTTAACAATCTTTCAAATTTTAACAGGTATTTTAAATTAGCTACCGGGAGCACACCAATGGAATACCGGAGAAAATTCAGGGAGTTTTAAGATCATCAAAGCCCTTCTAAAAAAACAAATGCAGGCTTTTTAGGGCCTGCGTTTGTTAAATAAATAATAGAACTAAATTAATAACCCGGATTTTGTACCAGTTTCGGGTTCAACTGCATTTCCGGTCTTGGGATCGGGAAAATACGTTTATTGGGATTAGCGTCTGTTTTTATGCCCCATGGCTTTTCAAACTGACCAAAGCGGATCAGGTCATTACGCCTCCACATTTCCATAGAGAACTCGCGGCCGCGCTCATCCAATATATCTGATAGTGTTACAGTAGCTAAAGGCGAGGCTTTTGCACGCGCTCTCACCTGGTTAACCAATGACAAAGGCGAATCGCCATTGGTTGCTGATGCGCCGCGTAAAATAGCTTCGGCTTTTTCCAGCAAAATATCAGCATATCTGAACATAGGCACATCATTACCCTGGTTACGATCGCTGTTCAGGCTGTCCGGATAAAATTTATTATTCCTGTAACCTTCTTCATTGGCGAGTTCGTCGTTACCAATATCAAACGTTGCCGGATTTTTCCACACAATATCGGGTGTAAACTCCAACTGGTGTACTACCGTAGCATTTGGGTTTGGTCCGGAATAACTTGCGTCCAATCCTATATTAGTTGTTGTGATTAATATTGGTGAGCCATCATTATTGTACTGCTTGCCAACTAAAAATTGTTTTTTGCGGATATCATTCGCATCGTTAAACAAAGCATAATATTCTTTGTAAGTATACACAGGCCCATCTGGTGTATATGGCATCTTATACTTATTTTTCAGGTTAGGATTCAATGTCCAGCGTGAATAATACTGACCCTGCGCCAATACACCGTCATAAGGTATGGCAAAAATAAAGTCCTTAATACCCGGGCCGTTATTGGGCTTAAACATGCCTAAATAATCTGCATCTAAACCATATTGACCGCTTTTTATAACGTTATCGCACATGGTAACAGCGTCCTGGTACCTTGGTGTGCCAATATAATATTGCGCGTTAAGGTACATTTTTGCAAGTATGGCATACGCCAAACCTTTGGTCGGCCTGCCATAGGTGGTTACCCCTGCTGTCCCGCTCAGATCAGGAATCTGGGCAAGCAGTTCACTTTCAATAAATGCAAACACTGCTGCCCTTGGCTGGGTGCCCAGGTTGGTAGTATCGCCAAAAGTTTTGCTGATAGGCACGTTACCAAACAGGTCCATCAGATAAAAGTACGACAGGGCACGCATGGTCTTAATTTCGGCAATAGTTTGCTTTTTTGCATCGCTCTCGGGCGTAGGTGCCAATAACGACAGTACCTGGTTGCATAAACTAATGGTTCCGTAACCTCCCGACCAGCATGTTTCGGTCATGCCGTTATCAGGCGTAACAGTGTGCAGGTTTACAGTTGAATATGTGCCTCCATCAAGCCAGTTTCCGCCACGTGCAACAAGTACACATTCATCGGTACTTAAGTTTTGCAGCAGCCAGTATTGCCTGCCCGGCGCCCCGCGAAATGAGGTATAGATAGGCCCGGTAGCAGCTACATACTGCGCGGGTGTAGTAGGGAAGTTAGCTGTTGTAAGCGCCGATTTTGGCGTAATATCCAATTTTGTACAACCCGAAAGGTAAATTGCTCCTATAAACATGGCAATGAGGCCAGGTTTTATATATCTTTTTAAATTATTCATGTCTGTTAGGTTAAAATCTATTATAAATCAACTTGTACGCCGGCAAGGAAGCTCCTTGTTTTTGGATAAAAATTATTGCTGTCTACCCCGATAAACTGGCCGCTTGCCTGGTTATCGATGTTTAAGTTCAATTCAGGGTCCACGCCTTTGTATTTGGTGATGATGAATAAATTGGTACCGGTAACATACAACCGGATGCCATGTACATAATTGCCCGCTACATTTATTTTATATGCCAGTGTAGCATTACTTAACCTGATAAAGGCACCGCTTTCAAGATAACGTGTTGAATATAAATTGGCATTAACATCGGTTCCTGGCTCGCTTAATGTTAAAGCAGGCACACCATGCGCCGAAGCCTGCGTTGGTTGGTTAAAGCTGGCCAATGATGCATTCATGATCTTGTTACCGCCCTGCCCCCTGAAAAAGAAATTAAGGCTAAAGTTTTTGTAAGTAAAATCATTACCAAAACCGAATGTGTATGTCGGCTGGGCATTGCCCGCATAAGTTTGATCTGTACTTTGAGGCGTTGTTGTTGGCTGACCATTAGCACCCATAAAGGTAGATACGCCATTAGTACGGCCAAGATATTTCAAGGTATAAAATTCGCCAAGCGGATAACCGGCTTCAATTATTGATACCTTGATACCACTTTGTCCGGGACCTTCCGGATCGCCTGCATATATTTTTGAAAGATTTGGCGCCAGTGCGGTGATCTTATTTCTATTAAATGAAATATTGCCGTAGCTACTCCAGGTAAAATCTTTTGTTTTTATTGGTGTTCCGTTAAGGGCTATCTCCACACCCTTGTTAGTCATATTGCCTACGTTTTCAACCGTTGTACCCACAAAGTTGTTAATAAGCGATACCGGCACCGGGGTGATCATTTTAGATGTTTTTTTATTGTAGATATCAACCGACCCGCCCAAACGTCCTTTAAATAACGAGAAATCAACACCGCCGTTCAGTGTAGCTGTACTTTCCCACTGTAAATTTGGGTTAGGGTTTTGGGTTACACCAATTGCACCAATATAAGCACCATTGTAATAAAAGCTACCTGTAGTGCCATAAATCGTTAAAGGCGTATATGGAGAAAACCCTAATGAATTACCGGTTTTACCATATCCAACCCGCAATTTTAAATCATCAAACAGGGATTGAGATTTCATAAAACCCTCGTCAATTACACGCCATGCAGCCGAAGCAGCAGGGAAATAACCCCAGCGCTTATTGGGACCAAACGCGTTTGAACCATCACGGCGTAAAGATGCCTGTAACAGGTATTTGCCCGCATAACTGTAATTAAGACGAGAGTAGAAAGATATTAAACGTAAAGTTTCAACATTAACATTGCCGTAATCAACGCGATAACCTGCAGCAGGCGTGCCCAGCCCCAGGTTATTGGAACCCGTAGCATCCGAAATAAATCCTTGATTGGTTGATTGAAAGCCATTCCCGGTGGTAGTTTGATCTATTGAATAGCCAAACAGGGCTTTAAAATCATGTTTATCGCCCCATTTATGAGCATAGGTCAAATAGTTTTCAAACAACTTTTTGTTATCCTCATAAGTTGAACGGATGGCTTTGCCGTTGAGGCCAGGTGCCAGCTCCGATGCTGAGTTATAGTAAGTATTATTATCGGTATTTGTTTCCTGGTAAGCTAAGTTAAAATTGTAAAGCAGGCCTGCAGGCAGTATCAACTCACCACGTATGTTACCCAATAACAAATTAACTTTTTGCTTGTAGCTATCATTGGTAATAAGCCCTACTGGGTTATAACCCAATTTTAAAGTAGGATCGTTGTAAAAAGTGCCATCGGCATTGTAAATAGTACGGGTAGGTAAATATTGTACTATCGATTTAAACAACCCGGGGCTTTGTCCATTTGCCGATGATAGCGGAATATCATTAACTAACAGGTTAGAATTGGTTACCGAATTACTTAACGAAAAATCCAATTTCAATTTATCATTCAGTGCCTTTTGGGTGATGTTGAGCCTGCCTATGACACGCTTCATATCGCTGCTTTTAACGATACCCTGATTTTGCAGGTAGTTTATGCTTCCGTTATAAGTAGTTTTATCGGTGCCGCCACCAAAAGAAAGGTTATGATTTTGGGAAAAACCGGTGCTGCGCTCAACAGCTTTTTGCCAGTCGGTATTGCCGCCATTATCATTTGCAGGTGTAAAACTTTGTCCGTTGGCTTTTACATAAGCCCTTAACTGATCAGCAGTGGCTACTTTAAACTGGTTAGATACTTTTTCAAATGATCCGTATCCGTTATAAGTCATCCTTAACTGGCCTGCTTTTGCCCTTTTGGTAGTAACAATGATTACGCCATTGGTAGCCCTGGTTCCGTAAATTGCCGCAGCCGAAGCATCTTTCAATACATCTATAGAAGCAATATCTGATGGAGCCAGCAAATTAAAATCGGCGCCGGGCACACCGTCAATTACATAAAAAGGCACAGACGCTGCACCAGCCCTTATTGAAGATGGACCACGCAGTGTTACCGAAGCTTTACCATTAGGGTTACCATCGTTGGTGATATTTAAACCGGCTACTTTACCCTCTAACAGATCAGCAGGAGTTGCAACAACCCCGGCATTAAATTGCTCGGCTTTTACAGTTGCAATAGCGCTGGTCAATTCCTTTTTGGTAGTAGTACCATAACCAATTACTACAACGGTAGATAACGAGTTTGCCGAAGGCAGTAAAATTACTTTTATAGATGTTTGTTTGCCTACGGCTATTTTTTGAGTTTCAAAGCCTATGTAAGAAAACACCAGCACAGCTTTTTCGTTGGCAACCTGCACCCTGAATTTACCATCTATATCGGTTACCGCACCTGTCGCAAGGCCTTCTATTTTAACAGAAACACCTATTAAGGGCTGCCCTTTATCATCAACAACAGATCCGGTAACAATAACAGGCGGTGGGAGCTCGATCTTCTTCTCTACCGGTGGCTTTGGCGCGGGTTTAACCAGCAAACTTCCTTCAACCTCGGTATAAGTAAACTGGTTATCCAATAAAACTTTTTTCAAAACAGCCTGCAGCTTTTCGTTATGAGCTGTAAGGGTTACTTTGACATCGCTTTCAATGTTATTCCCTGTGTACATGATCCGTACGCCGGTACTGGCGGAAATCCGCTCCAGTGCATCAGCAAGAGGGGTATTTTTTAATTTAACGGTAACTGGCTTTTCCAGCACGCTTTGTCCGTATGAATTATCAGCCATGGCAATGGTTGACAGGGAACAGACTACTAATAAAATGATCGCATTAATTTTCATAACAAATGTTATGGCTCGAAAGACTCTTTCGGGTATGTTTATTTTCATATTTTTGCTATATTAAAGTGTTATAGGTCAAGCTGGAACGTGCTGCGGTTGTGAGAGGCCCTGTGCATGGTCCATTAAAAAATCTTTACATTTTATTCCTCCAAAACTGGCCCGGCCATTTTGGAGGATCATTTTCTCTTTCCTTGGTTTAACTCATAGCAATTTCATTTTTTTAGGTTGTCAAACATTTATTTGTTTTTATAATTGGTTTATCAGGTACATTAATTACAGCCTTTGCCCTTTAACGTATAAGCATCGCCTGCCTTTTTAAAATGGGCATTTATAAGGGCCTCCGTCAGCTTCAATACTTTTTCTAACGGCATATTGTTAAAATCGGCGTATAACGTGCAGTTCAGTAAATTTTTGTCGGCCCTGATTGTTACATTATATTTTCGCTGCACATCGGCCAAAACATCAAATAAAGGGGTGTTATGGTATTGCAGCTTGCCCTGCTGCCAGCTGATCACTGACGAAGCATCCTCAATTTTTTCGGTAATCAGTTTTTGGCTGGTTTTATTATATACCATTTGCATATTCGCTGTGAGTAATACAGCTGCATGTTTTGAGATCGTTGGAACAACTCCTACTTTTCCGCTTACCACGGTGATCTTAACCGATTTATCTTCGGTATAAGCTTTAACATTAAAGCTGGTACCTAAAACAGTGGTTTTAATTTTACCCGAGTGAATGACAAACGGTTTGCTGCTATCGTGTGCTACTTTAAAGAAAGCCTCGCCTGTAAGTGTAACATCCCGCGTTTTCTCTTTAAACTTATCCGGGTACTTTAAACTACTGCCGGCATTAAGGCAAATGCTCGTACCATCGGGCAAGGTGATCAGTTTGATTTCGCCATTTAGCGCTACCGTTTCCTGGTAAGTAACAGGGTTCAGCCAGTTATCCAACTGTTTTCTGAAGATATAGCCGGCACTAAAAATAGCGGTTAAAGATGCGGCTACAGCTATGTTTACCAGCAAACGCCAAAGAGGAAACACCTTTCTGGGCGGAGGCTTTATTATACGCTGATGGATATTGTTAAGTATCTGATCAGATGCTTCTCCACTCAAAGAGATCTTCTTTTCCAGTGCATCCTTACTGAAACCTTCAAGCGCTACAAGGTATAATTCTGAAACATCTCCTTGCAGGTATTCGGCAAGCCAGCGCCTGTCCTCAGGAGTTAAATTCTCGGTATTATAAAGCCTTTCTAAGCGTTTGACTATAGTTTCCACAAGCTATTTTTATATAAATACGCCGGGAGCTTTAAAACGGGGGGATGGAATTGCGATTATTTTTTATTTTTTGATCATTGGCGATTTCTGAAATGCAAATAATTACAATATAAACCTGAATGACTATAAAACATGCCACTGCGAGAGGCCGCAAGGTAAACGCGCCCGGGGCGACGTGGCAATCGCATACGATACAGGGCGGCTATGCCTCCGTGCGATTGCGCGCTTCGCAATGACATATTTTTTTAGCTTGTAGTTATAAACTACAAAACCTACTACCCAAAACAAAAAAGCGATAAATGTCCATTTATCGCTTAACAACTATTTAAAAGTAAATAATCTCTTATTGATTTCCCCCTATCCAATAACAAATCAACGTAACCCCTGCGGTTTTCCATTCGGTATGGTGTTCTTTTATGTGGTTTTTAACTGCCACAACCGCATGTCCGAGGTATTCCTTAACAGTATGTTTAGAAAGGTTCAATTTCTCGGCGGCCTCTTCATAGGTTTTCCCTTCCAATTTGCAAAGGGTAAATACCTTTTTTCGCTGCGGCGATAATTGGTTAATAGCCTGTTGTAATAAATAATATTGCTCATCCATTAACTGTACGTCGCCGTTATCGGTTTCCATTTCGGCAAAAGGCATGGCGTTAACAACAGCCGTTTCGCGTATCTTTTTGCGGAGATAGGAGATGGATTTGTTGAAGCTCAATACAAATAACCAGCCACTTACAGATTGATCGGGGTTAATATCAGCCCGTTTTTCCCATAGGGCAACAAAAATATCCTGCAAAATATCCCGGGCACTATCATCGTCTTTAGTGAGTTTGAATATGTTACGATAAATAGCCTGGTGATACTTTTGATAAAGCATATCAAATGCGCCGATGTCATCATCGTGTAAGCGAAACACTAAATCTTTATCTCCATTTGAATCCATAAAAAACTGATAATTATTTATTTATTCTTTAATCAACAGGCAGGAATTATTGTTAAAAGTACAACTATTTTTCAATCAACGAAGCCACGCCATAGCAGCGCCATTAATTATTTATTCAGTAACAGATAGGAGGCTTATCACCTTTTGTAAAGCTTGACCCAGACTATAAACTTATTTTTTATAGCCTGGGCTAAACAGGTAACTGGAATGACCAATATATAAAAACAGGACTAAACTACAGCCCGTTAAATTACAACTTAACTGTCGCGGGCAGGTATTTGGCAATCAAGTCCTCATAATAAGGTTTTAACTCCGATACTACCGGCGGTTTCGGGCTTTTGGAGTACAGATCGTAGGGGTTAAATTTATCAACCCATTTAAACATCTCCTGGTCATGCGCGTTCAATAAATGATCGTAAGCTTTTTCGCGGTGCTGTGAGTAAAAAGAGTGGTAGCGGATCATGTACAACGCTTCTTCGGGTAAATAATCTTTGGTAATGTGATACAGGTACTCATCATGGCCCCATGACATGTGTACGTTATCAAGACCGCACTGATGTGAATATACACCATATTTGGTATTGTAACGCTCATCGTAGCTATCAGGATTTGCGGCAAAAAATTCCGGGTAAACTATCTTATCCGAAAACTTGCAGCCTACCGGGAACGTGTCGCCCACTACATTCCATTGCGGTTCACCAAAAAGACAAAGCACCTTGCCTAAATCATGTATAAAGCCTGTTAATACAAACCAATCCGGATGACCATCGGCACGGATAGCCTCAGATGTTTGCAATAAATGCTGCAGCTGATCAAGCGAGATATCCGGATCTGATTCATCAACCAAGGTGTTCAGGTATTCCATTGCCGACCACCATGGCATCTCCTTTTTATCAAACTGTAAAAAGTTTGCCTTTTTGGCCAATACGTTGCCATAGGTTTGATAAGTATGGTTAAGCCTGTAAAATTCCCTTACCGGGTTATTTTCATCGTCGTTATAAACCCTGAACTCCTCTTTGCCCTTTTCGGTGCCAGGTTCCGGGTACCTGCTCAATACATCATCTTCCCATACATCAAGACTCGGCAATGGCGATATCTCTTTTTCAGTTAACTTTTCCATATTGTAAACCTTTTATTAAATATTAAGCACCTTGATATTTATTGCGCTCCAAACCAAATACCACAGAAAAATCCAATTAATTATTGCGGCTTTAAGTTTTACTGGAGCTGCAATTCAATGCTCCGTTTAGTTTTATAATGATTAAATTTTGATAAAAAAAACGGTCCTTTTATATTAACTGCAATATTTATTTACGTAAACGATTAAGTTACACCAACGTTAAAAGCTGCACACACAACGTTAAAAGCCCTTAAATTGATTTAGCAAGGCTGATTCCTACTGTGAAATGGAATTACCTCTTAAGGATCTTATTTTTACTCGTTCCGGGAATCTGAATACCTTTAACCGAAAATTTGCTTACCCTGTTAAACACAATCACCGGCAGTGATTTAACCTGTGGTATTTTGAGGCCATTAATAGTCAAGCCATACACATTATCAAACACGCCGGCAGCCCTGAAATCATTCCCCAGGCAGCTAAGGGTTACATCTTTAAGCGTTACCCCTTCCGCATGTCGTGCGTAAAAACCCCAGGCCGGCAGTTCGCCAAACATTGAAAATTCGGGGTAATCATGTGGATTTTCGGGAATCTTTGTTAACGAATCAAGGCTGATATTTGCCACAGCTTTGCTGGCATCGCCGTGGTACACTATCTTAATATTTTCAAGTGTTACATTTTTAATAGGATGTCCCGGCAAGCCCGCAATTGACGAAGGAAAGGTATTATGGTTTCCTTTAACTAAAGGCCCTTCCATGGGATAACCTTTATCGGGTTTACCTTTCGGTACTTCTACTGTTACATTACTGATACGGATGCCATTGATACGGCTCATTACAGTATCTCTATTACGATGACCAAGGCGAATAAAGATGGCATTGCCAGTATTTACCGCATTGATATTACTGATATCAATATCTTCCATTACGCCACCATCAACACACTCCAAAGCAATGGCCGACCGGTAGGTATCGTAAATTTTCACATTCTTTATGGTTATCTTTTTAAAACCTCCACGCGAAGCCGTGCCAAATTTGATGCCGCTGGCACTTGACCTGGTGGTACAGTTTGCCACATAGATATTTTCACAGCTGCTGTTCCTGTCGCTCGATTTTAGGCAGATGCCATCATCATCGGCATTAAAAAAGCTATTAGTAAGCTTTACATTTTGGCAATCAACCAAATCAATACCATCGTTGTTCCAATACGTGTTGCTTTCTACTTTTATGCTATCGATAACCAGGTCGCGGCATTTGGTATAATCCTGCACCCACACCAGGCCGTTTTTCATGGTTACACCTTTTATCAGCACATCGGTACAATTTGAAAAATGGATCAATTTAGGACGGTTAGGCTCCTCGGGTTGGGTTTGCCCCCAGGGGTTTTGTTTTTGCCATAACGAATCCCTTAATTTCCCTGCCCTCAGCATCGCGAAAAGGTCTTTCAGTAATTCTTCACCGTTTCCGTCAATTATCCCTTTACCTGTTATGGCAATATGCTGCAGGCCATTGGCAGCTATCAATGGAGCTGCATGGCCTTCGCCGTAATCAATTCTTTTTGCGCTGCCCAGCAATACAGCATTTTTGGCAAGGTTAAGGGTAACATTTGATTTTAGGCTGATAGCAGCCGTTAGAAACTTTCCGGCAGGAACATATACCATACCTCCGCCCTCTTCGCTTGCGTTATCAATAGCTTTTTGAATACTCACAGTGTTATTGGTAATGCCATCGGCTTTAGCGCCATAATCGGTAATGTTAAATACTTTTTGCTGCGCATAACCGGCAAATGGCGTTATAAGCAGCGTTAAAAAATGAAGGATTTTCATTATTAGTTATAATTAAAAGAAAAATTCAAGCAGGTTTATCGCTTATTGAGTTTACGAACAATGAAGCGTTTAATTGTACATTAAACACCTAAACTATTAAACTTTCAATTTAATTGACGGCGGCGACATACTTTTATTTACGTAAACGTTTACGTAGCGCCAAGAACGGATCACAAGGATTGATAAGCTTGTACATTATCACAACGCGGTAATGTATTAAAGAATGCTTTTGGTTTAAATCAATTTTATATCTTTGCGCCTGTCTGCTCCCGTAGTTCAATGGATAGAATTATGGTTTCCGGTACCATCGATATGAGTTCGAATCTCGTCGGGAGCACAAAAAAGCCCTTTAATTTGATTTTAAAGGGCTTTTTTATTGCTACTTTCTTAATTAGATTGTAAAATGATAGATGCCATTACTTATTTGGGAGGTAAGTCATGATTTATTACCACCACGTCCCCCTCGTCATCCAAATACACTGTTTCGTTAAATTCAAATTGGACAGAACCGCCTCTATCTTTACATCTATAAAAATTAAGACCTCCAAAATCTATCGGAAGATCTTTATCATGCCCTGATAAATGAGATATTAATTGCCCTACTGTAATTGTGCTCTTACCCATAAAATTCCATATTTGATTAGAAAAGTCTATATTCTACATTATATCCCTCATTGTAACTTATTGTTTAACAAGCCGTAGAAAATAATAATTCCTGATTAATGTAATTTTTTTACATATACATTGGAATTAAATATAAAATTAACTTTATAATTGTAAACTTTTTCACTCTAACACATTTTAATAGGTCATTATGCAGCACTCATCACGCTTTACTCACCGGGCCAAAATGTATGGATTCAATTGTTATTTTAACGAAGAAACCATGGAAGTTAAAGGAACTAACTTTTTCAACAATTTTATGATTGGGTGTTTTATAAAATTTGAAGAGATAAAACCAATCAACGATGGCTTTGTTATCATGAAAGGTGAACGTATACCGAGTACTCATAAAGTAAACAGGGCTTAACCAAGAAAAAAGGGCTACAGGTACGAACTGTAACCCCTTGAACTACTTAACTTCTACCCAAAAACGGTATACACCGCCAGTTGGGTGGTATTTACGAACACCATTAAAGGTGATGAATTTCGTAAATACAAGTTTGTAAGTTTTGCCATCAATCGTCTTATACTGTGTTGGCATATTTACCTCCTTGGTTACGCCCTGTTTAATATTAGGCCGAGCACCTGCCTATCTCTTGAGTTAAATCCCTATTAAAATTCGAACCCTAAGAAATCTTTTCTGTGTTTGTTCCATTTAAATTGATTTTAATTTGTTTAGGTGGAAAAAAAACCAAAAAGAAAATTCGTACGCCTTCACTAAGAACTATTGATTTTGCTAATTTAGCGGTAATATTTAATACTTCCTATTTACTTTAACAAGTGTGGATAAATAATGTTAATAAACATCTGTAGTTTAGAAAAATAACTCTTAGAATAGTAAATATTAACCAATAAGTATTTAGTTTTAATTCTTATATAATTTATCTGAATAAATACTTCTCCTTAATAATTCAAATTATTCTCCCACCTACAATACAATTTAAAACCTTAGGTATCTATTGAAGATAAAAATCAAAATTCAGAAACAACGATTAATCAAGACTCACCTTTTTGTTTATCTATTCACTTCCGCATACCTCTTCCTATACGCAGTCGGATTCTCCCCTTTATACTTTTTAAAAATCCGGTTCAGGTGACTTTCATCCGTGAAACCAAACTCGTAGGCTATTTCGCTCATACGTTTATCGGTGTATTGCAGGCGGGTTTCTATCAGCTTCAGTTTATAATTGGTGATGTATTGCTGTAAGCTTTCGCCGGTGGTTTTCTTAAAGTATTCACTGATATAGTTTGGCGAAAAATTAAATGACGAGGCTATACACCCGGCCTTCAGGCGTTCGGGCTGGTAAATATATTCGTGGATATAGTTAAGCAGCGGAAGCGTGGTTGTTGAAGGCTGCTTTATGATATTGGCATGCTGCTGTAGCGTGATATTGCGGGCGGCAATGGTAATAATGGTATTCATCAATTGCTCAACCACTTCATTATGCTGCGGAAACTCATGGGATGTTTCCCGTTGTAAGGCCTCTATCAGGGCCCTTACCAACGGTTTGTCCGTAACTGTTTTGAGGATGCAGCCAGGCAAGTGGTTATGGTTATGAAAAATGTACTCCATTTTTTTCACCCATTGGTCGCTTTGGGTTTTCAGGTAACTATCCGTAAAACGGATGAAGTAAAACCGTGTTAGCTCATGTACCTCGAAGCCATGATGGTCTTCCGGAAAAATCAAAAAGAACTTGTCCGAAGCATAGGGCAGTTCATGCCCGTTAATGATCTGGATCCCCTTACCTTCCAGCGTAAATACCATTTCAAAAAAAGTATTACGATGCGGTTTGGCTGTGTACTGGTTTGTTTCGAGCAACTCCAGTTCATAAGGCCTGTACAGGTTCTTGGTTTCCATACCCGTAAAGTTACAGATCATCCCCCTGAATGTACAAGGCGCAGGTACTGATTATACAGAACTTTGACTTATCAAAACAAACACATCATGAACGATTTAACATTTGTAATACTAAGACTGGCCGCCGGAGCCAGTATGTTTGGTCACGGCTTGGTCCGCTTACCTAAACTGAATAGTTTCAGCCAATGGATGGTTGGCACTTTTGAAAAGTCAATGCTGCCCAAAGCTATGGTAACACCCTTTAGTTACCTGTTACCAATTGCCGAATTTATTATAGGTATATTGCTTTTATCGGGCTTATTTACTAAACCTGCTTTAATTGGCGGCAGTCTGGCAATGATCCTGTTAATATTTGGCAGCTGTTTGATCGAGAACTGGGAGATCCTTCCTTCACAGCTGATCCATGCTGCTTTCTTCGCCGTACTGCTTCAGTTTTCGGCTAACAATACCTATTCATTAGATAACCTTTTCTTCAATAAATAAGATCATGAGCTCGAGAAGAGATTTTGTAAAACAAGGCGGACTTTTAGGGTTGGCCGGCCTTGTGGGCAGTAATTTGGCATCGGCTAAACAAAACACACCGGCAAATAACTTTAATACCTCAAAATGGGCCGATGGTTCAAGGCTGGTGGTTTCCGTATCCATGCAGTTTGAGGCCGGTGGTCAGCCGGATAATGCCGAGAGCCCGTTTCCGCAGAATATGCAAAAAGGCTATATCGATCTGCCCGGTGCAACCTGGTTTCAATACGGTTATAAAGAAGGGATTCCCCGTATGCTGGATAACTGGGATAAACTGGGCATTAAAGTAACGTCGCACATGGTTGGTTCGGCTGTACTTAAAAACCCCTCCTTAGCTAAAGAAATTGTGGACCGTGGACACGAAGCTGCAGCACATGGCATGAATTGGGCCACGCAATACACCATGCCCTATGAACAGGAAAAGCAGTTTATAAAAGATGGCGCCGATGCCATTAAAAAAGTAACCGGTTTTACCCCGGTAGGCTACAACGCCAATTGGCTGCGCCGCGGCGAAAACACGCTGAAAATATTACAGGAACTTGGTTTTGTATACCATATTGACGATTTGAGCCGCGATGAGCCTTTTATCATCCCCATAAATCAAAAAGATTTTGTGGTGGTACCTTATACCATCCGTAACAACGATATCGTGCTGATTGAAGGCAAAAATTTCTCAACAGATCAATTCCTCACACAGGTAAAAATTGAATTCGACCAGCTTTATGCCGAGGCCGGGTT
Source organism: Mucilaginibacter sp. R-33 (assembly GCF_049949235.1). Lineage (NCBI taxonomy): Bacteria > Pseudomonadati > Bacteroidota > Sphingobacteriia > Sphingobacteriales > Sphingobacteriaceae > Mucilaginibacter > Mucilaginibacter sp. R-33. Next base: position 319,317 of record NZ_CP188089.1, on the reverse strand, counting down.
CAAACGCCGGCAAATGTCCATCAGTTTCCACGATCGCATCGGCGGCACCCCACAAATGGCTAAAGCCGCAAACGACCTGATCAAATACATACAACAGCACAAAGGCGTAAGCTTTAAACGGAAAGATGAAATAGCTAAAATGGCGTTGGAGGATAAGACTACGATAAGGGAGAGTTGATTTCCCCCTGACTTATATAAATAATTGTCATGCTACTTGTTTCAGCACCCCACATTACAAGTAGTCGATTTGCTTAGCACGGTTGCTTAGCGAGTGGGATGCTGAAACAAGTTACCCATGACAACTTAAAAAATGGGTGTCATACTGAGCCTGTCAAAGTATGGTGGGCAGGCCTCTGCTCACGAGTCTTCGACAGGCTCAGACTGACAAGCTCTCTTTGTCATCTAACCTTCAGAGTCCATGGATTTAATCACTCAGCATGACTATTAATTTTATTCCGTTCCTAATTCTCCTTCATACCCGGATACTCATCAAAAAGAGCTTTGAGTTTTTGGGCCATTTCTGGGTATTCTTTGATTACGTTAGTACGTTCGCTGGGATCATAGGCCAGGTTAAACAGTTCGGTTTTTGCAGATAGCGGCGAACCTGCTACACCGCCAACATTGTTATTGGCCTTTACTTCGCGATATTTCCAGTCGCCAAGGCGTACTGCTTCACAAACGCTGTTATTATAATAGTAAATAGGCCTGTGATCGGGATGTTTAGGCGCCTTTCCGGTTAATACATCAGCTATCGATTGTCCATCCAGGGTGCGGCCTTTGGGCAGCGGGGCACCTGTCCATTTAGCCAGGGTTGGTAACACGTCAAGGTTGCTCATCATACTGGTGATGCTTGCCCCAACCGGAGTATGATTTTTCCAGTAAACAATGAATGGCTCACGTACCCCGCCCTCGTAGGATAATCCTTTGCTGCCGCGAAAAACTCCTGCGGTACCTGCATCCCACCGTTTGGTAGCGCTATCGCCCAGCATCCGGTCGGGAAAATCTATCCACGGACCATTATCGCTCGAAAACATGAATATTGTATTGTCAGCCAGTCCCCGTTTTTCAAGCTCCGCCCAAACCTGGCCAAGGCTTTCATCAAGCTGCTCAACCACGTCACCCAAGTGACCGCCCTCGCTGCGGTTTTTATTTTTTGCCGATGACGCAAAAGCCACTGGTAAATGCGGCATATTGTGAGCGAGATATAAGAAAAACGGCTTATCACCCTTTTTCTGCTCCTTGATAAAGCGAATGGCTTCCCGTTGGTACAACTCAATTAGGGATGAATCAGCAGGTTTTAAGATCTCGGGCTTATGATTACGGAACACCTTAATAGTAGTATCTGTTTTTACATAAGGCGAACGATAATCATGGCTGTACAACAAACCATAGTATGAATCAAAGCCCTGTGCCATGGGGTGGTTGTAAGCAGCATAGTCGCCGAGGTGCCATTTGCCTATCATGGCTGTTTTATAGCCAATTTGTTTCAGCATTTCGGCAATGGTAACTTCCTGATCGGGAATACCAAGCTTTGATCCGGGGCCGATCGGTGCCGGCAAATTCATCCTTGAAGCATAGCGCCCGGTAAGCAATGAAGCTCGCGAAGGTGTACAGGTGGGACTACTCACTACGTAATTGGTAGCCCTCACCCCTTTTTGTGCCATCTTATCCAAAAACGGTGTACGGATCACTGGGTTCCCATAGCAACTTAAATCAGAGTACCCCATATCATCGGCCAGTACAAAAATAATATTGGGCAATTGCCTTTTTTGTGCCGAAGCCGGTGCAATTGAAAATATAAAAGCCAAAAGGAAAAGGCCTTTGCAGGTTATTAAGGTGAATTGTTTCATTACCTGGTGAAAATAGTTTTTTATAGCGGATGACCGTTAAAGATATCTCAACTTTTACAATGGGGATTAACAACTACTGCTTATCAGCCTTCCTCAACATTTCCCTATGCTCCTTGCCCCATTTTATCATCTCCAAAATGATGCCGCCAAAACTCCGGCAGTACTCTGTCGATTCGTACTCAATTAAAACCGGCGAAGTTGGGGTCACCGTACGTTTAACAAGTTTGTTCATCTCCATGGTTTTCAGTTCGCGCGATAACATGCGCGTGGTAATACCGGGAATACTCCGCTCAATTTCCCGGAAACGTTTGTTTCCATTGCAAATGGAATTAATGATTGGCAGTGTCCATTTGCCACCAATAACATACATGGTATCTTGTAAAGCCTGCCGCTCATCGGCATGATTACGTTCGTGTGACGTTATTCCCTCTTCCATATTGGTATACTCTGTGTAACTGGTTACAAAATTATATCAACTACATCATACTTTTGCATCAAATAATAAAATACATGTCAAAAACAGTTTTTATAACCGGAACCAGCAGCGGGCTGGGCAAATTAACCGCTAAACATTTTGCAAATCAGGGTTGGAATGTAGCCGCCACCATGCGTACGCCCGAAAAGGAAGCCGAACTAACACAATATCCTAATATTAAAATATTTAAACTGGATGTTACCAACCTTGAGCAGGTAAAAACAGCAACCGAACAGGCAATAGCCGCTTTCGGAAAGGTTGATATTGTGGTTAATAATGCAGGTATGGGTACGTATGGCGCGTTAGAACTTGCTAAAGAAGAGGATATCGACTGGCAGTTTGCGGTAAATGCCCGTGGCCCTATCAACGTGATCCGTGCTTTTCTGCCCCACTTCAGGAAAAACGGTGACGGCATGTTCATCAACATCAGTTCATTTATGGGTATTACCACCGCTGTACCTCTCGGCTCATTATACAATATGTCGAAATTCGCATTGGAAGGCCTTACCGAAGGACTTTACTATGAATTAAAACCGCTTAATATCCATTTAAGGTTAATTGAACAAGGCGGCTCGAAGGGCAATAATTTTGTTGAAAGCGTGGTTTGGAATCAAAATCCAGACATAACCACCTATGACGAGCTTACCAACAAACTGCAAAATCTGATGGGCTCACGCGATGAATCGCAGCTTGATGACCCAATGTTAATCGTCAACGCTATTGATGATCTTGCTACTGGCAAAAGCAATAAATTCCGTACGGTGATAGGTGATATGGGCAACATGCTAATGAACATGCGCAGCTCGATGCCTATTGAGGAATATATGGAGAAGATGGCAACATTTTTTTAAGGAACCATGATTTTTAGGATTAGGGGATTTCCCATGAAAGATAATCTATCTCCCCAATCAAGAAATCCTCTAATCAAGAAAATCATGGTTCATGACCTTTTCAACAAAGCAACTTGAGCTTTTTAACAAAACGCTGCACTGCCTATCAGCCTAACTTTGTGTTACCAAAAAGAAAGATAACACTATGAAAAAAGTATGGTTTATAACAGGCAGCGCCCGCGGATTAGGCCGCAGCCTTACAGAAGCAGTTTTAGCAGCAGGCGATAATGTTGCCGCTACAGCACGTAACGCCGAACAATTGAAAGATCTGGCTGATCAATATCCAGCCCAGGTATATCCGATAAAATTAGATGTTACCGATTACCCGGCAGTATATAAAGCCGTTGCCGACGCGGTAGCCCACTTTGGCAAAATTGATGTATTGGTAAATAACGCCGGTTTCGGGATCATTGGTGCAGCCGAAGCCTTTACGGATGAGCAGGTACGCAGCCAGCTGGAAACAAACCTTTATGCTCCTATCGAAATCACCCGCGCGGTTTTGCCTTATATGCGCAAGCAACGCTCGGGCCGTATTTTGCAGATCAGCTCGGTTGGTGGCCGCGTTGGTAATGCAGGTTTAAGCATGTACCAGGCAGCTAAATTTGGTTTGAGCGGCTTCACCGAAGCTTTGGCTAAAGAAGTAAAACCACTTGGCATACTGGTTACCAGCGTTGAGCCTGGAGGCTTCCGTACCGATTGGGCCGGCGATTCCATGAGTTACGCCCCTAAGGTTGAAGGCTATGAACAAACGGTTGACGTGCGTGCCGATTATTTATCGAGCGGCAAATTTATTCCTGTAGGCGATCCCCAAAAAGCAGCGAAAGCAATGGTTGATCTGGCTGAACATCCGGAACCTCCTATGCACCTTATATTAGGCAGTGAAGCCGCCGGCTTATTAAAAGCTGCCGACGAAGCACGCAAAGCCGAATTTGAAAAATGGCTCCCCGTTACAACTTCAACTGATCATGCCGAAGCTGAAGATTTTCTGAATACAGAATTTGGGAAATCAATAACCGCTCAAAAAGCATAATATAATTTCGGTTGTGGGGGCATGTTCCCCGGGATATATCAGACTTACGAAGCTTTTGAAACTTCGTAAGTCTTTGTTTATTATTAAATTTGAACAACATGCCTTTGTCAAACATCAAAACATCGCCACGGATCCTTTACTCCTGCTACTCGCAAGTAAGCCGGGCCGGCGAACAATTTATTGCCGACCATGTATTCGGCTATATTCTCTCCGGCGATTCGGAGCTTTATGTCAACGGTAAAAACTATTATTTTAAACAGGGCGACTACCGTTTTTTGAAACGGAACGAACTGGCAAAATTTGTAAAGCATCCACCCGCAGGCGGCGAGTTTAAAACCATCACCATCGGTATGGATCAGACTACGCTGCAAAGTATGAGTGCCGAACTTGATTTGCATGCGGATGGCCCGTATACAGGTGAAAGCGCCTTATTCTTAAGGCCAAACGACTTGTTCAGCAATTACATCGGGTCGTTAGCCCCGTATATGGATAAAAGCAGCGACGAAATTAGCCCGGCACTTACCCTGCACAAGGTTAAGGAAGCTGTAATGATTTTGCTGGAAACAAACCCCGAACTCAAAAATATCCTCTTTGATTTCAGCGAACCCGGCAAAATAGACCTGGAGGCCTTCATGGCCCAAAACTACCGCTTTAATGTCGACCTTAACCGCTTTGCTTACTTAACAGGTCGCAGCCTTGCTACTTTTAAGCGCGATTTTGAACGGATCTTTAATATATCACCTAACCGGTGGATCCAGCAGCAGCGATTGAAGGACGCCTACTTCCTTATCAAGGAAAAGAAGCACAAAGTATCGGATGTATATATGGATGTAGGCTTTAAAGACCTCTCCCACTTTTCCTTCGCCTTTAAAAAAGCTTATGGGGTAGCACCCTCAGCGGTGTAACCGCTGAGGTAGAGTCAAGAAATCAAGATTCAGGAGACAAGAAACAGGAAGTATGTACTGCCTTAAGTAATACAATAAATCGTATAACTAAAAAACGTCATTGCGAGGAACGAAGCAATCGCACGGAAGCAAATCCGCCCTGTAAAGTCGGGGATTGCTTCGTACCTCGCAATGACGCTTCATTTATATGTTTTTAAGAGCTGATAGAGTGCTGATTTTAAAAAAACCAGAAAAGAAACGGGAATCAACACCCAACCTCTTTTCTGGCTTTTTTTTATTATCTTAATTCCTGACTCTTGCCGCCTTGGGTATATTCCCTACACGTTAAACCTGAAGTGCATAATGTCGCCATCCTGCACAATGTAGGTTTTACCTTCAACGCCCAGCTTGCCATTTTCTTTTATGGTAGCTTCAACGCCGTTGAATTTCACAAAGTCATCGTATTTAATAACCTCGGCACGGATAAACCCTTTTTCAAAATCGGTATGGATCACGCCTGCCGCCTGTGGTGCGGTGAAACCCTGGGTAATAGTCCAGGCACGTACTTCCTGTACACCGGCCGTAAAATAGGTAGCCAGGTTTAATAACCGATAAGCAGCTTTGATCAGCTTGTTAACACCCGATTCGGTAAGACCAAGGTCATCCAAAAACATCTGGCGTTCTTCATAGGTTTCCAGTTGTGAAATTTCAGATTCAATCTGAGCTGAGATGATCAGCACTTCGGCATTTTCATCTTTAACAGCTGCTTTTACTTTTTCAACATAAGCATTACCGGTACTTACCGAACCTTCATCAACATTACAAACATATAATACCGGTTTGGCGGTAAGCAGCCAAAGGTCGGCTACATATTCTTTATCTTCTTCCTCAACAGGTGCAGTACGGGCCGACTTACCTTCCAGCAGGTGATTTTTATAAACGGTTAAAACATCAAAGGTTTTTTTAGCCTCTTTGTCGCCGCCGGTTTTAGCCATCTTTTCAACCTTCTGAATCTTTTTCTCTATAGATTCAAGGTCCTTTAGCTGCAGTTCAGTATCAATGATTTCTTTGTCGCGGATTGGGTCAACCGAGCCATCAACATGGATCACATTATCGTTATCAAAGCAACGTAATACGTGGATGATAGCATTGGTAGCGCGAATATTGGCCAAAAACTGGTTACCTAAACCTTCGCCTTTGCTGGCCCCTTTAACCAAGCCGGCAATATCAACTATCTCTATAACGTTTGGTACAATTGATTTTGGCTGTACTATTTCGGTAAGCTTTGTTAAGCGCTCATCCGGCACCGTAATTACACCCACGTTTGGCTCAATGGTACAAAACGGAAAGTTAGCCGCCTGTGCCTTTGCATTTGATAAGCAATTAAAAAGTGTCGATTTACCCACATTCGGCAAACCTACTATACCACATTGTAAACCCATTTTTGTGTTTTTAGTTGATTGGGTGAATGGTTGATTGGGTTGATTAAGTTTTGATTTCGGTAAACTACTCAACCATTTAACCTAATAAACCACTCACTTTAAAAAGCGCAAAGATAACAGAAAATTTTGCCTTATAATTTGAAAAAATAAACGACTTTTGCGCTCGGAAAAAAGAAGCTAAATATTAATACACCGATGTAAAAGAGGAGGGCCTATATATGGAAGAAATGGTTGAGCAAATAGAATTGTTGCTGGAAAAACAAGACGATACCCAATTACAGGAATATTTGAACAACCTTAACATATCGGATGTTGAAGAACTGATTGGTGAACTTCCTGAACATGGCCCAAAATTCATCGAAACCCTTTCGCTTAACCGCGCGGTTAACGTGTTCCGCATCCTTGAATTCCCTGTGCAAGAGCGGATCATCAAAAAACTTTCGGGTCAAAAGCTTGAAGATCTGATCAACGAACTCCCTCCTGACGACCGTACGTCACTTTTCAGCGAATTGCATGGTGACGCCGTTCAAAAACTTATCCAAAAACTTTCACGCGAAAACCGCGAGGAAGCTTTAAAACTTTTAGGTTACGAAGAAGAGAGCGTTGGTCGTTTAATGACGCCCGATTATATTGCCGTTAAACGCACCTGGGACGTAAGCCGGGTACTTTCGCACATTCGCCGGTATGGTAAAAACTCAGAGACCATCGATGTCATCTATGTAATTGATGAGCACGGTGTTTTACTTGATGACATCCGGATCCGTGAGATCTTATTGGTAAAGCCCGAAACCAAAGTAAGCGAACTAATGGATGGTCGTTTGATTTCCCTTAGCGCAAGTGATCCGCAGGAAGAAGCCATCAACGTTTTCAGGATGAATAACCGCACCGCCCTGCCGGTTGTTGATAATAATGACGTATTGCTTGGCATAGTAACAGTTGACGACATCCTTTGGATAGCTAACGAAGAATATACCGAAGATATCCAGAAAATAGGCGGTACCGAAGCACTGGATGAACCTTATTTGGACATCAATCTTTTTAAACTTGTTAAAAAACGCGTTGGCTGGCTCATCATTTTATTTTTGGGCGAAATGCTTACCGCCACAGCCATGGGCTATTTTGGCGATGAAATATCCAAAGTAGTAGTACTGGCCTATTTTATTCCATTAATTATTTCGAGCGGTGGTAACAGCGGCTCGCAGGCATCAACCCTTATTATTCAGGCCATGGCACTGGGCGAAGTTACCGTTACCGACTGGTGGCGGGTTATGCGCAGGGAAATTCTTTCGGGTTTAATGCTTGGTGTTTGTTTAGGTTTAATAGGCTTTTTACGCATAGCAGCCTGGAGCATGTTCAGCAATATTTACGGCCCGCATTGGATGCTGGTTGGCTTTACAGTAGGCGCATCTCTTATCGGTATTGTTTTATGGGGATCATTATCGGGCTCGATGCTGCCGTTACTGCTAAAAAAACTCGGTGCCGACCCCGCTACATCATCAGCGCCTTTTGTAGCTACTTTGGTTGACGTTACCGGGTTGATCATATACTTTACCATAGCGGTATTATTTATGCGGGGGATATTACTATAACCCTGCCTTGAATACCACATACGCAAAAAGCCCTGCCTCTTAATAAGATGCAGGGCTTAATTATTTTAGTTTAGTATTGTTCTGTTGTTAGATCTCGAACGAAAAGTCTTCGTCGGCAGATGCCCTGGCAATTTCAGGGTTTTCGCTGTACTCATAGCGTTTTTCAACTACCTCCTGGTTTGATTTAATGTAGTCGATAGTATCCTTCAAACCTTCGGCAAACTTTTCGAAATCTTCCTTATATAAAAAGATCTTGTGTTTTACAAACACCCCATCTTCCAAACGCTTTTTGCTTTCAGTAATAGTAACATAATAATCGTTTGAACGGGTTGCTTTTACATCAAAAAAATAGGTCCGCTTCCCAGCTCTCACCTTCTTTGAATAAACCTCTTCACGCTCTCTATTGTCAAAATCTCCCATATATATTTACCTGTAATTAGTTTTGGTTGGCATAAATATAAATAAATTTTCAAAGTGCAAGTATTTTATTCGTTATTATTGAGTTTTTTGAAACAAAAGCGTCATTTTTTTGTGTGGATGATCGTTTTAAGACAGGTCTATGAAAAGTGAAAGGTGGTGAGGGTGCTTTCGAGGAAACTGCCTCAGCAAAGAGAAGGCTGTTACGCGTCCTGCTCTTCTTCCAGCAGTTGTTTTTCGTAAAGCTCGAAGTAGGTACCTTTAAGCTGCATGAGGTGCGCGTGGTTACCCTGCTCAACTATTTCGCCGTTATCCATTACCAGGATCTTGTCGGCATTTTTTATGGTGGAAATGCGGTGGGCTATGATGATGCTTGTTTTATCCTGCATTACCCGGCCAAGGTTATTCAGGATCTCCTCTTCCGTGCGGGTATCAACTGCCGAAAGGCAATCGTCAAAGATCAAAACCTGCGGATGCTTAAATATGGCGCGCGCAATGGATACACGCTGTTTTTGCCCGCCCGACAAGGTAACGCCGCGTTCGCCTATAAGGGTTGTAAAACCTTCCTCCAGTTCAATAATGTTATTGTATACCGCGGCATCTTTAGCCGCCTGCTCAACAACGGGCAGATCCAGTACATCGGCACTAAAAGCAATGTTATTGGCTATGGTATCCGAAAACAGGAAAACCTCCTGTGGTACAAAACCAATCTGCGAGCGATAGTTTTCAAGGCCAAGCGATTTTATCGGCCGACCGTCAATGGTGATCTCTCCGCCTGTAGTATCGTACATACGCATTACCAGGTTGGCAATGGTTGATTTACCCGAACCCGTACGACCTATAATTGCCAGCATCTGCCCCGGCTCTACGGTAAACGAAACATTCTTTAAAGCCTGGATGCCGGTATCGGGATAAATGAACGAAACATCATCAAACTTAATTAATCCCTTAACATGATGTTTTTCGGAAATTGGCGAAATGATCTCTGGCTTTTGGTGTAAAAACTCGTTGATGCGTTTTTGGGAAGCCGCGGCACGCTGCACCAAAGAGGTTACCCAGCCCAATGAAATAACCGGGAAAGAAAGCATATTGAGGTACACAATAAACTCGGCGATATTACCGGGAGTAATGTTACCTTTTATTACTTCTACCCCGCCAACGTACATGGTTATTACATTGGCCAAACCCACAAGTAATAGCATGATCGGGAAAAACAGGGCCTGTACCTTAGCCAGCTCCATGGAGTGGACTTTATAATCCTCGCTCTCCTTAGCAAAGTTTTCGCGCACAAAGCTTTCGCGTACATATGATTTGATCACCCTGATGCCCGAAAAGTTTTCCTGCACAAAGCTGGATAAGCCCGACAGCCTTTCCTGGATCATCTCGCTGCGATGATTGATAATATTGTTTACATAGTAAATAACACCGGCCAAAATAGGCAATGGCAACACCGAAAAAACAGCCAGTTGTACATTAACCGTAAGCATGGCATATATTACCATAACAAACAATACTACGGTATTGATGGAGTACATAATACCCGGCCCAAGGTACATGCGCACACGGCTAACATCCTCGGTTACCCGGTTCATCAGATCACCGGTATTGTGGCGGCGGTAAAAGGCCAGTGACAGTTCCTGGTAGTGATTGTAGATCTCGTTCTTTAAATCGTACTCGATATGGCGGGACATGAGGATGATGGTTTGCCTCATAAAAAACAGGAACAGGCCCCTAAGCAAGGCCAGTACCAATACCAGCGTACCAAACAGGAACAAACTGGTACCGAAAATATCATAAATAAAACTCTGCCTGTCGAAACCCGAAAAAAGCTGGTAGGCCCCTATGTTTTCGGTAACAAGATCGAACGCCACTCGGATAACCTGCGCCGGTAACACACCAAAAACATTGGATATAATTACAAACAACACGCCCGGGATAAGCCGCCAGCGGTATTTGTAAAAAAACTTATTAAGGTATGCGAGGTCTTTCATTTATTGTAGTCCGGAAGTCGGGAAGTCGGAAAAGTCCGCAAATCCTGACATGATGATCAAAAGTATTAAAATTTGGGGAGAGTGATGGAATGGAAAAGTCGGCCGGATGTAAGAATATTACATTGATATATCCGTTACTATCTCGCCGGTGTTCAATTTTTAAAAGTGTAAACACTTGCGTATTTTTCTAAAATAAACACCATTGATAATCAATATATTACAAACAACACAAACGCCCTTAAAAGTCCAATTGAACACACACATCCTAATAATCAATCAGTTACAAAATCAAGAAGTAAAAAGTTGAACACCCGTTTTTTAAAAGTTGAACACTGACAGGATCATGTCAGTATGATCAATCTTTTTTAATCAATCGTTTATCAAAAGTAAAAGGCCTTACCTCATCAATTTTTAACAAGGCGGCATCAGGGTGTATCGAGTTTATCAGCACGTTCTTAGCCAGCGGATCAATAACACTTGGAATATAAAGCAGTGCTGCGCTTTTTGATGTGAGCCAGGCATTACCTATCCTTTTCAATATAGCTGGCGCAGGATAACTGTTCCAATCAGCAGGTAATTGAGCAATATCCAACTCTTCACTAAGGGTTATATCAGGTACCATAATACTCATGATCACAAGGTCGTGGTGAATTTCTTCCGGCTGCAGATGTACAAGCACTTCCAGGATAGCTGTTGATGAATTAACAGAGGCATATATCACCGGAATATGATCATGCCATCGGGCTGATGACAACAAGCCTCCCCTGCCTGACAGATCATGAGCGTACTTTTCCCTGGTAATACGATAAAGGATCATGAATAAAACCCGTATTCAATTTGCGAAAGCAGATCGTTTACCATCCTTAAACCCTCGCTTGTATCAAGCAATTCTAACGGTTGTTTATCTCCCAGGGCCATATTTGGGCGCATCAGCCATTTATCAATAGTAGCTGCATCACCTAAAATATCAAGCCCGCGGGTATAAACACGCGTAAACTCATAAAGAAAGTTTGATTGCTCGGGCGATAGACGGTCATCCTGTCCGTAACGGTTAAGCTGCCTGGTACTGATATGCAATATATTAGAAAGCTGCGCCCTGGAAACATTAGTTTTTTCTAAAATGCTATCAATAGCCAATCTCGGTATCCCACCCCTGATACAATCAATTATATTACTATCCATATCACACTTCAGGTGGGCTTTAAGATACTCATGCGGGAAAAGAAAAGAAAAAACATACCATGCGTCCGGCGATCCAATCTCCAGATCGGCTATATTTATTTTCTTTGGGTGATTAGCTACCTCTGCCATAATGTCTACCAATATACAGACAAATGTCTCAAATCCAAAATTTGTTTTTATAATCTTACTGTAATCATAAAACTTAAATATTCCGCTAACGGCCGTTCATACTTATTTAATAATCATTTCATACATGCTCTTAACTTAATATCTTTGTTAGTATACGCACAAATCAAGTGTTAATCCTTTTCGTTATTTCCTACAAATAATAATTATAAAATTGAAAAATTTCCTGTTCGATACTGTCGCGATTGATGCTGAAGAGATACAATTACTTGACGATACCTACAAAGAGCTTAAAATAAAATTCAAAATCGGCGTGCCTGATCAATCCGAACAGTTCATCAACAAATTTGAAATATTTAATAACATTCCGGGCGCAAGGTTAGGAGGTACTTTACTTATCAACTATCCTTCGGTGAATTGTTATTTAAACTTTGTCAAATTTAGCTACCAAAATAGTATGGGCGGCCGGGGTGGTAAAGGAGGCCAGGTTACCCAGTATGATAAATACCAGGTATGGGCTTTTGCCGATTTAAAATCAGACTTCGGTAGGATATTAATCAGAAGAGAAACATTTACTGATAAGATATTAGAGATAATCCACCCCGTTGAACTTAAATTTAATGATGACAGGGTCTTCAGCAATCTTTTCTACGTTGTTGCTAACGACAGAGAGAAAGCTAAAGCGGCCATGACTAGAGCTTTTAGGAAGATCCTTGTTGAAATGATGTACAAAGATTTTGTGATAGAGATCATCAACACGGTTATGGTTATACGAACAATTCAACCGGTAACCCCCGATCATACAATATCTTTAGCTGAGTTTATAAATAAAATATCACAGTTAACTTAAATTAAAAATACCGGCCCTGTGCTGATTTTATTAGCTTTCAGCTTTGCGCATTCTGCTTTTAGCTTTAATATAATAGATATTTCATACGCACTCCCAACTTAATATCTTTGCCAGTATTAAAAAAAACCTCTACTTTTGTGCGCTTAAAGACATTTACTTATAGTACTAATGCCTGAACAACATCCACCGGAATCCATATTTAACCAGCTTGACGCTTTCGGGCATAAGAAAGTTGTTTTTTGTACCGATCCTGATACCCATCTGAAAGCTATTATCGCAATCCATAATACAACGCTTGGCCCTGCTTTTGGCGGCGTACGTATGTGGGCCTATAAAACCGAAGGTGATGCCCTTAACGATGTGTTGCGTTTAGCCAAAAGCATGACCTATAAAGCAGCGATAGCGGGCCTTAACCTTGGCGGCGGCTATTCGGTGATCATCGGCGATTCGCGCCAGGACAAAAACGAAGCTTTACTGCGTAAATTTGGCCGGTTTATCAAAAACCTTAACGGCGAATTTATCGCTGCTGAAGACGTAGGCACCAACCCCCGCGATATGGAGTACATTAAAATGGAAACCAACCATGTTACCGGCGCTCCTGAAAACATCGGCGGCAGCGGTGACCCTTCGCCAATAACAGCGCTGGGCGTTTTGATGGGCATTAAAGCTTGTGTGAGGGAAATGTATGGCAGCGACAGCTTAACAGGTAAATCGGTTATAGTACAGGGTATTGGCCATGTGGGCGAAAACCTGGTACGCCTGCTTAGGGACGAAAATGTAAAAGTTTACGCCAGCGATATTAATGAGGAACGCGTAAGCCAGATCTCTAAAAAATATGGCGCGCAGCCGGTATCAAACAATAATATTTTTGATATCGATGCCGATATTTACGCCCCCTGCGCTATGGGCGGTACAGTAAATGATCAAACCATTGCTAAATTAAAATGCGGCATTATTGCAGGTTCGGCCAATAACCAACTGCTTGACGAGAGTGTGCACGGGCAAATGCTGCTTGATAAAGGGGTTCTCTTTGCCCCCGATTATGTGATCAACGCGGGTGGTATTATTACCGGTTATTCGGAGTTGATGAATTTCAATAAAAAGCGTACCTTACAGCTTACAGAAAATATTTATGAGGCTACGCGCAATGTGTTAAAGCTGTCAAAGGCCGAAAACATTCCAACCATTAGCGCGGCCAATAAAATAGCCGAAAAACGCATTGAAGACATCAGAAAAGTAAAATCATCCTATTAAAACAATTAATTTTTTATAAACCGTTTGCATAAGCAAACCAAATCGTTCTTACAAAAATGTTAAACAGAAGGCACCTCCGGGTAAAGGTATTACAGGCACTGTACGCGTATCATCAATCAGACACGAAAGATGTTAAGCTATTCGAGAAAAACATGCTAAGCAGCATTGACCAGGTTTACGAAATGTATATCTGGATGCTATCATTAATTAATGAAGTAGTAAGTTTTGCCGCGAATGACGCGCAGGAACGCGCCAACAAACACCTCCCTACCGCCGATGACTTAAATGCAAACCTAAAGATCCTCACCAACAGGTTTATCCTGAGCCTGAACGACAATAAGGAATACATTACAGCCTGGAAAAAGTACAAAGTTGACTGGACCTTTGAGCCCGAACTTGCAAAATCACTTTTCATTATCCTTAAAAACTCGCCTGAGTATGCCGAATATCTTGCCAAAACAGGCGATACACTGCAAACAGACAAGGATATCATCAAATTCATTTTCAAAAAAGTTATCCTTAAATCATCATTAGCCGAGCAGGTTTTTGAAGACAGGTTTATTTTTTGGCCTGTTGATAAAGACGTGCTCCAGGCGCTTATTGCCAAAACGTTCAAAAACTTTTCGCACGATGATTACAAGCTTAACCAACTTGCCGAAATTACCGGCAACTGGGTTGAGGACCGTGAGTTTGTGGTAAACCTGTTTCAGCAAAGCATCAGGTACAATGAGGCCTACCATGAGCTGATAGCCGCCAAAACCCAAAACTGGGAGCCCGAGCGTATTGCCATGATGGATACCCTGTTAATGAAAATGGCTATAACCGAGTTTATTAACTTCAATTCTATCCCGGTTAAAGTTACTATAAACGAGTATCTTGAAATATCAAAAGAGTTTAGCACGCCTAAGAGTAATTCATTTATAAACGGTATCTTGGACAAGATTTTAATAGAGCTTAAAGCCGAAAACAAAATCAAAAAGATAGGCCGCGGCTTAATAGAATAATATTAAAAAATGAAAAAACTATTTTTAAGCTTAGTAGCAGCAGGCATGTTATTATCGGCCTGCAACAGCAGCAACGGCAACACAGCCGATAACGCTTCAAAAGCTAATGCCGATAGCGCCGCGACCGCGGCTAACGCGCCGGTAGCTAAATTTGAAAAGGAAAGCCACGATTTCGGCAAGATCAAAGAAGGCGACAAAGTATCGTATGATTTCAAGTTCACCAATACCGGTAAATCGCCATTAATTATTACCAACGCGCGTGCTACCTGTGGCTGTACTACCCCTACCTGGCCAAAAGCCCCGGTTAAACCCGGCGAAAGCGGCGTGATCAGCGTTACTTTTAACAGCGCCGGTAAAAGCGGTTTACAGGATAAACAAATAACCGTTACGGCAAACACCCAGCCTGCCGAAACTATGGTGCATTTAATTGGCGAGGTTTTAAAAAAATAACAATTAATTTAAACAAATGATAGCTACTATTTTATTACAGGCTTCAAGCGGCGGCTTAGGTAGCTACGGTTCATTAGTACCAATGGTACTGATTATCGTGGTGTTTTACTTCTTTATGATCCGCCCGCAGGTTAAAAAGCAAAAAGATCAAAAAAAATACGTTGAAGAACTAAAAAAAGGCGACAGGGTTATAACTACAGCCGGCATCCACGGCCGTATCGTTGATTTAAACGAAACCACATTTTTGGTTGAGGTTGAAAACGGCAAGATCCGTTTTGATAAATCGGCCATATCGCTTGATGCATCAAAAGCACTGAATACACCTGCGGTTGAAAAGAAAGCGTAATTGAGGTGAAAGGATAAAGGTTAAAGGCGAAAGGTAGAAGCCTTAACGCGAAACCAGAAAACTTTTACTCAGATAAAATAAACAATGACGAAAGGTTAAAGGAAAAGGAATGCATGAAAGTGCTTGACCTTTCACCTTTAACCTTTCGCCTTTAACCTAAAACGGTCTTTAACCTAAAAGGAATGGCAATAGTAAAATTATCGGCAACAGAACGCAGGCGGCTCTCGGTATTTTTTACCTGTTTGTCGCTGGCTATCATTGCCTGGATTTTTACTACTCTTTCCGATCCACTTCCTTATCGGGTAAAAAAGGTTTTAACTTTTAAAAACGCGCCGCAAAGGCGGGCTTTTCATTCGCTGCAGCCCGATACTGTTGATGCAACCATACAGGGTACCGGCTGGCAAATGCTGTTTTCCAGGCTCAACAGCGATAATAAGCCGCTAACTGTTGATCTCCGCTCGCTCGAAACCCGAAATTATGTGGTTATCGACAGCATGCAACTTAAACAGATCAATATAGGGAAAGACCCGGCCAACCGGATCTTATCCATTGACCCGGATACGCTTTATTTTGATTTCAGTAACCGCCTTATCAAAAAAGTCCCCGTTCAGCTTACCATGGGCGTTAGCTATCAAAAGCAATTTGCTGTATCGGGTAACATAACGGTTAGGCCTGCTTACGTTACTGTGAGCGGCCCTATTGAACGCCTGAAGCAAATCACCTCGTGGAAAACAGACTCGCTTAAATTCAGTGATGTTAATGAAACCATTAATACCAGGGTTAACTTAAAGCCCAGCAATGAGGGCAACCTGAATGTTTATCCGCGCTCGGTACAGGCCATCATCCCTGTTGATGAATTTACCGAAAAAACACTGGAGATCCCCGTGAAGTTGATCAATAACAATAACTATTACACCGTAAAAGTATTTCCGCAAAAAATTAAAGTAACTTTTACTACATCTTTAAGCCGGTATGCCGATATTGATGAAGACCTGTTTGAAGCCGTTGCCGATCTTAACCTGTGGCGCGATAAGGGTTATACAGCCCTGCCGGTAAAACTTATCCATATGCCTCCCTTTTGTAAAATAGTAAAGATTGCCCCTGCCAATATTGACTTCTACATAAAAAAATAATGCTTAAAATAGGTTTAACCGGTAACATAGGCAGCGGCAAAACTACCGTAGCCCAGGTATTTGAATTGCTTGGCATCCCTGTTTTTTATGCCGATGACGAAGCCAAAAAAGTAATGGTTGCCGACCGGCTGCTTATTGAAGGTATTAAACAAACTTTTGGTCCGCAGGCTTATTTTGATGATGGCAGCCTGAACCGCAAATATATATCGGGGATAGTTTTTAACAACAAAGCCGAACTTGAAAAGCTTAACGCCCTGGTACATCCTGCCGTGTTCAGGGCTTTTGATAGTTTTGACCAACTGCACAAGGATGCTCCCTACGTGATCCGGGAAGCGGCCATTTTGTTTGAAAGCGGCTCATACAAAATGTGCGACAGGGCCATCATGATCACCGCTCCGCTTGAAGTCCGCATTGCCCGCGTTATAGAGCGCGACGGCATTAGCCGGGCCGATGTTGAAAGCCGCGAGGCCCGCCAGCTATCCCAGGAGGAAAAGCTGAAACTGGCCAATGATGTAATTATTAACGACGGTAAACAGCTGGTTATACCCCAGGTACTGGCCTTGCATGAACTGTACTTATCGCTTGACAGCAATTAATGATACTTGACGATTTTGTTTCTTTTGACGAAAAGGGGCTGTACTGCAAGTACGGCGATTTTTATATCGACCCTCAACAGCCGGTAAAAACGGCTGTAATATCCCATGCCCATGCCGATCATGCCATAAGTGGTAACAACAATGTTTACTGCACCCGCGCCACAGCAAACATTATGCAGTTAAGGTATGACCGCACCGCTGCCAAAGTTTTTAACATAGCTGCCTTTAACCAGCCATTTGAAGTGGGCAGGGTTACGGTAACACTGATCCCGGCGGGGCATATGCTTGGCTCGGCACAAATACTAATGGAGTATGAAGGCGCAAGGTATTTATACACCGGCGACTATAAGCTACAGCCCGATGCCACCTGCGAACCTATTGAATGGGTGACAACCGATGTGCTGATCACCGAAAGTACCTTCGCCAATCCGGCTGTTATCCATCCCGACCCGGTGAGTGAGATCCGGAAGATCAACGATATTAAAAGCAATATTTTACTTGGTGCATATGCGCTGGGTAAAAGCCAGCGGTTGATCAACCTCATTACCGAACATGCACCGCAAAAAAAGATCCTGGTACATCATAAAATAATGCCTATCAATGCCATTTATGAAAAGATGGGCTTCCATCCCGGCAAGTACCAAATTTACGGGCGCAAATTGATGAAGGTGCAGGATGAGTTTGTTTACATTGTGCCGCCCTTGACTTTTGATAGCTACATCAGGGCCACAGGAGTGAAACGCCTTTTTGCATCGGGATGGAAAAACCTGCAGGTTAACAACCAGGATACCCTCTTTATATCCGACCATGTGGACTGGAACGATATCCTGCAAACCATCGCCAACACCAAACCCAAACAGGTGTGGACGCTTCACGGTAAGGGCGAGCATCTGAAAGCTTATTTTAAAGATGATATCTTTGTAAAAATTCTGAACTGATGTTGCAGGAAGGCATTGATTATTATATCAACGAAGACGGCAATTTCGTTTTTACATTTAAAGCGGGGCTATTGCTGTAAAAACAAGTGCCTGCATTGCCCCTGGAGTTATGGCAAGGTAAAATTGTTTGGAAATGACACTGAATCAAGCGATAGCGATAAATAAATCAATGTTAAATTAAAAATAATTAAACATATTTGCATCCCATTCATTACTATTACTATGCGAATAGAAGACGAAATACAAAGTACCAATTTTGAAGACAACTACCACAAAGTAGCCATTAACGTGGCGTACACGCAAGGTTGGCTGGCTAACTATTTTCGTTGTCATTTTGAAAAACATAATATTACCCAGCAGCAGTTCAATATACTGCGAATCCTGCGCGGCCAATATCCTAAACCGGCTACCATAAATTTATTGAAGGAAAGGATGATCGATAAAATGTCGGATGCATCACGCATTGTTGACCGCCTTGTTCAAAAAGGACTGGTATCACGCTGCACCAATAATAAAGACAGGCGCGCCGTAGATATCCGCATCAGCGAAGAAGGCCTTGCAACACTTTCAAAAATGGACGCCGAGTTTAAAACAAAAGAGATCCTGAGCAATAACCTCACCGAAGATGAAGCCGCGACCCTAAGCGATCTGTTGGACAAAATGCGGGGATAGGTTTTTTTGGTGAAAGGGAAAAGGTTAAAGGCGAAAGGTTTATTGCCTTTAAATTCAAAATAAAAACATGTCATGTTCCCTCAGGGTCTCTCACAGAGGACCCTGAGGTTCGCCGCGTTCAAAGACAACATCTAACAGATATTTAAAACAACGGATCTGCATAACTTATACATCAGGGTTCTCTGCGAGAGACCCTGATGGGACGGTAAATTGCGAAACATGGCAATCGCATGCTATACAGAGTGGATCAGCAGAACAAATCCGTCATTGCGAGGTATATATTACGAAGCCTTAAAAGCCGCAACTTCATCCTTCAGTATCGCCAATACTTCCGGCCTTACATTACCAAAGAAAGACACACCCATGGCACCGTTTTTAAGCGCCACCTGGATGCCGGTACGGATTTCGTCATCGCTTTTAAAATCAGATAAATACAGCCCGGCATATAGCGGAAACCTGCCTGCCAGGAAATGTACGCCTTCGGCTACGGCATTGCCTATCCAGCTTACGCCCTCCTTGTAAAAGCCGTGATATATCATGGGGCAAATGCCATCCATGTTCCAGTTTGTCCAGTCCTGCCTTACATTGCGGCGGGCCACTTCGGGAGTTGGGAATACGGCCGCAGTTATTTGTTTTTTATGCTGATGGGCAACGATCGAAATACCATTAACCACCCGGGTAATGTTATTATACCTGAACAAACGCCATGAAAGGCTGGCTTCGGGGTATTGGATCTGATCGAGGTCCTGGTTATATTCTTCCTTGAATTTGGCTTTGCAAACATCGCAGTAGCAAAAGTCATATTCGGGCAACTCTTTGGTTTGCTCAATTTTATATTTATCCCAAAGATTTACCGGTAACACCACATCGCAGTAACGCACGTAATCCAGGTGGATGCCATCGATATAATCTTTAGCTAAAATATCATCGACAGTTTTGGTTAAATACTCCTGCACTTCGGGGCGCGACGGGCACAGCCAGCGATAATACTGCACATACGGCGGATGATCGGCACATGATTCGCCCTTGCGGTTTTTGCTATACCATTCAGGCTTTTCGTTTACCAGTTCGGCACGGTTAAAAGTCCAGATCCAGCGGTGGGTCTCCAGGCCTTTAGCTTTAGCGGCACGAAAATGGCGTTCGCTATCGTTCTCGAAAAATATGCCGGTAATGCCCGATGCTTTGTAGGAAGCATAGCGGGTGGCCAGATCATCATCTGTATCTTTGGGGTTAGGGTTGATCCATACCCAGTTTTTCATGGCTTTTTTCTTACTGCTTTTGGCAGTTTCAACAGCGGCATTGCTTGCTAAGGGCAACTGGGCAGCCACGCCGGCCAGTAAACCGGCCTTTAAAAATTCGCGCTTATTCATGGAGTTTTAGGGATTATCTGTTGCTGCACCAGGCCGTCCTGGTCAATTTTATAGGTTGCTTTGGTTTTAATATCAGCAATATAAGCTATAAACTGATGAGCAGTTGCTTCCAGCTTAAGCTCGTTGGCATGGCCAGCCACTGTTACCTTATTTTCAACACCCAGGTTGTTTAACAAGGTGCAGTATTCGCGATGATCTTTAAACCACTGCTTTTGCTTGTAATAAACCAGCCACAGGTATTTCTTTTGCTCTTCGGCATAAGGCATTTTAAACGTCGCGTCATCAGCCTCATGATCGCTGAAAAGAAGGTAGCCCCAGCGTTCGGGGTAATGCATGTTGATAAGTCCCTGGTTGCTCCAAACCCAGTTATGCTCGGGCAAATTATGCCCGGCATTATCCTGCAGCTTTACATATTTGCCGTTTTGCACTTTAGTATCATACTGCACCCGCGAAAAATTGATGCGCCACAGGGTACCATCTTTTATTACAGCCCGGTTAAAGCCACCGGCTATGGCTTTAAATGGGATAGCCATTTCAACCGTCCAGCCTTTATCAGTATCCTTAGGATCATTCAGCGTGCCCTCTACTTTTACCGCCGACCGTAAGCCGTGCGTATCCCAACCGGTTACCGCGGCGCCGCTGTTACGGTATGGTTTGGTCAAAAACAGGTCGAAAATAGTATTGAGGGCATTCACCTCAATTTCAAAATAATTATGCGTGCTGTTGGCAGGATCGATAAACAGCTCAAAATCATTATCCTTGTAAACAATATCATCATGATGGCTAAGCGTAGCCCAAACATGGGGATCTCTAATCCGGGCTGCTACATACAGGCAGCTATCGTCCCAAAGCATTTTAACATTGGTTTGCAGGGGCGGCTGCGGTTTGAGGCGGCCTTCAATATCCTGGAAATCCCGGGTCCATTTGGCCCGCTGCCATACAGCATCCTCCACATCGCCATCAATTACCGGCGCCTGCTTTACATGCTTTGCTACATAGCTGTACGGGGTGGTAAACAGATCAGGGAATTCTTTAAACGCGTCCTGTCCTTTTACAAATCCTGGTAGTATAAATAAAGCGGCTGTAAGGCCCGGCTTAATAAAACAACTGTCAAAGATGTTGCTCAGTTTCATTTACTGCCCAGCGCTAAGATGTAATCAAACTCTTCGCGCTTTACCCCCATTACCGATAAACGCCCCTGCCTTACCAGGCCTATATCCTGCAATTTAGGGTCGGCTTTGATCTGCTCAAGGGTTACCGGGGTTTTCAGGGCTTCAACCGGGGCCAGGTCAACCACCACCCAATTGGTATCATCGGTTGTGGGGTCCTGGTAGGCTTCCTTAACAACTTTGGCTATGCCTACTATCTCTTTTCCTTCATTGCTGTGGTAAAATAGCACCAGGTCGCCCTCCTTCATTTCCCTCAGGTTATTGCGTGCCTGGTAATTGCGCACACCATCCCAAAAGGTACGACCATCCTTATTAAATTTTTCCCAGCTGTATTTAAAGGGCTCACTCTTAACTAACCAATGTTGCATTTGTACGGTATAAATTTTTGTAACGTAAAAATGTAAAAAAGGGAGCGTAAACTAAAATGCGCTACAGGCAATACAGCGTATTGTTACAATGAAATTACGGGGTGGAGTGGTGATGTAGGGGTTAATAAAGTCTTTACTTATTCATTACTGGTCAACAACTGGGTTAGCCTTTTAGCATTTTGCGCGTTGATGGTGTTTGTTAACGGAACAGAGGTATAAACAGCAATTCCCTGGTCATCATCGGGGTGATAGCTCAACAATAGTTTTACCGTGCGCGAATCCCACAGATAAACGTCCTGGTAATCATTTGGCTTTGCAGTGAAGGTACCGTACCAGTGCAAAAATTTACTGAGCATTTTATAGCCCTGGTTACGGTTAAAGAAAACATAAATATTTACTATTTTATTTTGCCATGTACGTACACAAATATGAGTTGCGGTTAGCCCGTCTTCCAGTTCCAGCTGCTTATCCGGATGATATTCATAGGTAACACAGCTATCCGCATCGGGCTTGCTGCCTTCTCCATCAATGTAAGTTAAAGCCTGTTCCTGCTCGCCGGTTAACAAGCCGCCCAGGTTAAACCCGCCAATTCCGTTGCGCGCCCTTAAATATGCCAGCGACCCGATTTTCGCCGCCTGCGAAAAACCCGGCGAATGTAAACACATGATGATCAAAAGCCCCGTAACTACTCTATAGGGCAAGTAGCAAAAAAACTTAGCTTTCATATCTTCTCCTTCGTTTCACAACGGCAAAGTTCAGCACCGTAACAAGGGGTACTTAAGCCATTGAATAAAACGAATTTGGAGAAATAATAAGCTGATTATCAAACCGTAATAACGATTGTATCACAAATTGAGCTACCTTTACACTTTATTGCACAGATACTTGTTTACTTCTTTCGCAACAACGTATAATAAACCGCAAAAAACTTTTGATACTAATCAGTCAGCATATATTCTTTAAGCTCGGCCTGCAGTTTTATGGCCTGCGTAATGAGGGTCTTATCGTTGATATATTGTTCAAAAGCGACATCGGGGCCGATCAGGTTTTCCTTAAAAATGTCCTTAAATCTGGAGTACTTTAATGCCAGGTTCCACTTGTCTTTCAGATACTCAAAAACCTGTTCATCCTCATCTTTCAGCATCGAATAATTAACAACTACAAAAGCATCCCGGGGCAGTGTTTCAATACATTTCAAAATATCCTGGTTGTAGGCTATCCAAATTTTGAGGTATTCGGTAGCATGATCATTATAAAACTGCACCATGCGGCGGCCGCGGCGAAATTTTATCCATACCAGCCTTGAAAAATATTTACGCGCCATGTACCTGTTTTCCACCCATTTAAATTCGCGCTGTAAAAGTGAACTCACTACCGACTGATAATCGCGCAGTATAACCAGGTAACAGGCATCGGGCAGCAGTTCCTTATATACATCCAGGAACAGGCAGGTCCGCGGGTCTTTCCAGCCCCATTGGTCGTATAACTGTTGTTTAACTTTAATAATGCTTTTAAGCTTTTCCCTTTCGTACAAGGTAAACTGGGCCACATGCTCAACCGTAAGCCCGGTTTTGGGCAGGTTATGGCCGGCCAGGATCTCTTCGTGCATTTTTAAAAATTCAATATCTTCAAAATGCCCTTCCACATTGCCATGGCCGCCGGGTACCAGTTTTTCGCCTGTTTGCAGGCCGCATTTGCTCAACCACTGGGTAATAAGCGAGGTTCCGGAACGATGCATCCCGGTAATGATCAGTACTCTTTTTTGCATAAATCTGTTATGGGCGTCCTTTTTTATCAGGAGTAGCTTGGTATCTTATTCGTCTGCTTAACAGGATGCAGGTTATTTATAATATAATAGAGCAGTGATGAGGTACTTTGTTGTATGGTATAATTGCAGGTATCAATGTATAGGTCGGGCTTAACAGGCACATCAAACCTATCATTAATACCTGTCAGGTTGGGTAGTTTATCAGGATGCCCATGCGGCAGCAGCGCCCTTTTGTACAGGCCTTTGGTATCGCGGCTTATCAACTTGTTCACGGGGCAGTCAACATGAACAATGCTTACATGATCATATTTTTCGGCAAGCTCCTGCCTGACATCGTCATATGGATTTATAGCGCTTACGATGGTAACAATACCCTGAGCGCTGAAACGACTGGCTACAAAGCCCAGGCGGCGGATGTTCTCGTTCCGGTCTTCCTTACTAAAGCCCAGATCACGGTACAGTGCCGCGCGGTATTCATCACCGTCAATGATTTCAATTTTAATCCCCAGGCTTGTTAATTCGGCGGCCACACTTTTTGCCAAAGTAGTTTTTCCCGCACCTGATAATCCGCAAAATAAAAGTATCATGCCTTAATTTTTTTATTTAGTATGCCTTATTGATCAGCTTAACATATTGCTTAGGATAAGTGAACTTAGGAAATTAATTGGCTGATGAATTTTGTTACATTGTAAATAATCAATTACACGCAACACTGAACAACGGAAGGTCAGGAGAAAAAAGTAACCAATACCGGCTAAAAATGAAGATTCAATGAATAAATGGATGTATACGGTCAAACACTAACCAACGCTACACTTAACAAAAATGTTACGTTATTTAATTTATCAAAAATGATTTTGGAGATTATTTGAGAACCCGTTTTTATGATATATTTACTGTGGGCTAAAGGACCTATCACAATAAACATGAACGAATTTTTACTTAACGGGGGTGCCTATGTTGGCAATACCAAAGTCTCCAAACCTTTTGCAGCTTTGAAAGCTGATACTTCTGTACTCAAGATTAACCTTGGTTTGTTAGGTCAGTTATTTTTCAACGCTGATGATATTGTTCAAATCGAATATGCATCCTCAATTGCCGGCAGCGGCATCAAGATAATACACAACGTATCGTCATACCCTAAAAAAGTTATATTTACAGCAAACATGCCTTACAGTGACATAATTGAAAACATAAAAGCAACAGGATTCTTTAATAAAGCCGCCAATAACCAGGCACAATATTACCAGGTTAAGAAAATGCAGGGGCAGGGCAGAATACCATTTAAAATTGCAGCATTAATTGTGTTTTTAGCGGGTTGGAATATCCCTCTTTTTGCCGGTTCTATAAAAGAAGGGGTTGGCCGTGCTGCAAATTATTCGCTCGTGTCACTCCTGTTCGTTTTTTTTATGATCGCACTGACACTTTTTTCACCGGCTTTCAGGGCATTAGTATGGAAAGAGGATAGAGAAATAAATGACCTGAAAAAGTCTTTATATTTCTTATGGTTTATTGTCACAATTGGCGGCCTCATGTATGTTATCATAAGCCGGGTACCTTTTAACAAATAATCATTAAAAAACTATTCAGCATCCTCGGCAACCGGCTTTTCTTTATCCGGCATAAAAAGTAAAACAAGCGCCCCTATTTGTAACAGGTCAATTATAACAGCGATGCAGCCTGCATAAAAGTTTGCCTTAAAAGTTGCGGGCAGATTTATAGCGTCAGGCGTTATAGTTAAGATTAATAAGCCGAATAGCAGCCATTTTGCCCATTTATAACCCCGCCTGATAAATAAAGCCAGTAAAAGTAAAATGCCCAGCGCTATGCACGTTGCTAAAGCGATTTGAAAAGAAGCCGATCTTCCGCCGTTCAAATAATAATAAACCAGATACAAAACCGCCGATACGCGGATCATGCCGGATGCTATATTAACTTTTGATTGCGAGGATAGGGTCATAACTGTTAAATCGGAATCGGTATCAATGCAGGATTTTAAACATCAACTCCTTCATCAACTCACCGTGCGGCGCGTTTGATTCAACACCTTTACTTTTCAGATCATACTCGCGCAGATAGCTGATCACCTGGAAAATTTTACCAAGCGGGTAGTTACGGGCGGCCTGCTCATAATCTTTAATAAAGTATGGGTTAACGCCCATTTCGCGGGCAAGGTTTTGCGGGGTTTTATCTTTTACGTAATGGTACACCAGCACCTTGCTGAAAAAGTTATTCAGGTTGCCGAGCACCAAAACAATGGGATTTGATTTGGGATTGGCTTCAAAGTAATTGATGATCTGGTTTACCTTGTAAGCATCTTTTTTGGTGAGGGCCGTTTGCAGCTCAAATACATTGTACTCCTTGCTGATACCTATGTTATCCTGGATATGCTTCAGGGTAATCTCCTGCCCGGCGCTAACGTTCAGCATCAGTTTTTCGAGTTCGTTGGCAATTTTAGCCAGGTCGTTACCCAGGTACTCGGCAATCATGGCCGATCCCTGCTGGTTCATTTTGTAGCCCTTCTCACTTACATAACCTTCAACCCAGGCCGGCACTTTGTTATCATATAAAGTAGCCGATTCAAAAATAAGCCCATTCTTTTCAATGGCCTTGTAGGTTTTTTTACGCTTATCAAATTTGCCGTACTTATAGCAAAAAACAAGAATAGTACTTGGCAGCGGATTTTCGAGATAGCTCAATACAGGGTCGATGCTTTTCTTGTTATCATCATCCTTGCCCCATTTCATGTCCTGTGCCTCTTTTACCAGCACCACCTGGTAATCGGCCATCATGGGGTAACGCTTGGCGGCATTGAGCACAGTCATGATATCAGTATCCTTACCATACACTACGGTTTGGTTAAAGCCGCGTTCGTGCTCGGGCAACAAGTGATGCTCAATGTAATTGCTTACCAGGTCGATAAAATAAGGTTCCTCCCCATGCAACAGGTACAGCGGTTTAAACTTACGGTTCTTAAGGTCCTTTAATATCTCGGCAGCAGTCATATTTCGCAGTCAAAAGTACTAAGTCGAAAGTCAAAAGTGGAATGTATTTTTATTTAGCCAATGCCCAATGATATATTTATTAATTTTGATGCCCAACTTAGGGCTCATAAATTAATACTTCAGACTTTTCAAAAATGCTCCAACCGCTTAATCTGCCACCCTACCCTTTTAAAATAAGCGACGATAACGGAACATTAACGCTTTTTGACGAGATCCGTAAGAAAACCATCATCATTACACCCGAAGAGTGGGTACGCCAGCATTTTGTACAATACCTTATCAAACAAAAAAACTATCCCCGCTCATTAATTAAGCTGGAAGGCGGCCTCAAGCTCAACACCCTGCAAAAACGTACCGACATTGTGGTATTTAACCCGTCCGGACAGCGAATTTTAATGGTTGAATGCAAAGCACCATCAGTAACTATCGACCAAAAGACCTTCGACCAGATTGCCCGGTATAACATGGTGCATAAAGTATCCCTGCTGGCGGTTAGCAACGGTTTGCAGCATTATTATTGTACTATCGACCACGAAAAATATACTTACCAGTTTATTGAAGAGTTGCCAGGGTATGTGAAGGGCTGAAGCTCATGGAATGTGTATCGCATTTTCTGCTCGTTCCCTAAATTCAATAAATTCGGGTTCAGACAACATCCTATTTCCCAATAAAATGTTATGATAACAGTTATCAATTCCCTATTTTGGCGTTCATAACCTCATCAATTATAACATTACCCTATGAACGCCTATCTCAAAGCAAAAGCCCTGCTTTTGGCCGCTGTATTATACGGATGCGCCGCCTTTGCCCAGGAAGCTAAACTCCCTACTCAATGGACCAATGCCGCCATGCAAGCCGAAATACCTTTATCTGAATATCCCCGTCCCCAGCTACAGCGTAATGACTGGTTGTGCTTAAATGGTAAATGGGATTACCAGGGTGGTAAAAACGCGCCAAATGCCCTGAACCCTCAAACGCCCGTGTCTTTTAATGACAAGCCTGATAAAATACTGGTGCCTTATTGCCCTGAATCGGTATTGTCCGGTGTGCAGCGTAAACAGGAGATTAATATGTGGTACCGCCGAAGTTTTGAAGTACCCGAAAAATGGCAAAACAAACACGTCATTATTCATTTCGGAGCAGTTGATCATGATGCCACTATTTTTGTGAATGGTAAAAAAGCAGGTTCGCACTCGGGCGGGTACGATTCTTTCGGCTTTGACATTACCTCATATCTTAAAAAAGGCAGCAATACCCTTATTGTTGCTGCTCATGACCCCAATGACGGTAAAACACCATCGGGCAAGAACGGCCCTCGTGGCGATTATACTTTTTCGTCGGGGATTTGGCAAACTGTTTGGCTGGAGCCTGTAAATGAATCATATATTAAAAACATCCGCTTGCTGCCAGACGTGGAAGGTAAACGCTTAAAAGTATTTGTTAACGCTGCAGGCGCGGGCAAGATCAAAGCAGTTGCCTTAAACAACGGCAAAGAGGTGTCGCAGGTTAATGCGGCCGCCGGATCATATTTCTATTTGCCGATAGATAACCCCGTTTTATGGACACCAAACTTTCCGTTTTTGTATGATCTGAAGCTTACCCTATACAATACTGATGGCAGCGAAGCCGACGAGGTTAAAAGCTATTTTGGCATGCGCGATATTAAATTGGGTAAGCTTAACGGCGTGATCCGTCCGCTTATTAACGGTAAATTCATCATGCAGCTTGGCCTGCTTGATCAGGGGTACTGGCCCGACGGTGTTTTAACCGCACCTACGGAAGAAGCACTTAAATTTGATATAGAATACACCAAAAAAGCGGGCTACAACCTAATCCGTAAGCACATGAAAACCGAGCCGCAGCGTTTTTATTATTGGGCCGATAAAATGGGCTTATTGGTTTGGCAGGATATGCCCGCTATATGGTATCAGAATGAAGATACTACTAAGAACAGGCGCGTTTACAGGCAGGAGTTAAAAGCCATAATCGACGATCATTATAACTCGCCTTCCATTATTACATGGGTGCCTTTCAATGAAAACTGGGGTGCTTTTGATGTAAAAAACATAACCAATTGGGTTAAACAATATGATCCGTCGCGATTAGTTAATGGCAATTCGGGCTTTAACAATAATCCCAGCTATCAAAAACGGTATGGCGATCCGGGCAATGGCGATTACGTGGATACACATATTTATGTTGGCCCTTACGGTGCTTCCGTTCCTGATAGCCACCGGGCGGCCTCGCTGGGCGAATTTGGCGGCGTTGGCCTGTTTGTTCGCGGTCATATGTGGCCGGTGCATAACGATGCCTATGACTACGAGCCAACCAAAGCCAGACTTACCGATCGTTATGCTTTTTTGCTGGATGAAGTAGAACAGCTTATGAAATATAAAGGATTGAGCGTTGCCATATATACCCAAACCACCGACGTTGAACACGAAGTAAACGGCGTTTTAACCTACGACAGGGCCGTTGAAAAAATGGAGTTCGAAAGAGTAAAGGAAGTAAACCAGGCGGTGATTAAGGAGGGGGATAAGTTGAATAAATAGGCCATTAGGTGAGCGCTGGCCGTTGTTGGTGTTGTCACCAACAACTCTACTCCACGCAGTTATAGTATTAAATAAGCAACCGGGAGCTTAATATGGTAATATGAAATAACTGATTAAAAGAGGATTGGGAATTGTTGGTGACAACACCAACAATGGCATAGTTTTTAAAGCCCCCTTCCCGGGAGGGTTTGGGTGGGGCTCACCCCACCTTGTTCAATGTATAATTATTAAGTTTTTCCAGCAGTTCATCCGGTTTGAATGGCTTGGATACATAATCATTCATGCCGGCCTCGTATACCTGTTCTTTGATATCAAAAAGTGCAGAAGCAGTAAGCGCGATGATCGGGATGCTTGATTTTTTAGGGTCGGCCATTTTACGGATCTCTTTAGCTGCATCAAAACCGTTCATTACCGGCATCTGGAGGTCCATTAATATAATATCAAAATTGCCGTACTGCATAAACTCAACTGCCCGTTCGCCGTTTTCGGCAATGGTTGGGTTGATGCTCCACTTGCTCAGCAGTTTCTTCATCAGCATCACATTAACCATGTTATCTTCGGCAATAAGTACACGTAAACAGGCCAGCGGGTTTTCTGAAAATTGTTTAGCTTCGGGAGCAGTGGTTACTGCAACAGGCAATGCTTCTGTAGATACAGGAAATTCCATATGGAATGAAAACTCTGATCCGCGCCCCATTGTACTGTTAACGGTCATTTGCACTTCCTGCAGCTCAAGCAAACGCTTAACTATGGCCAGGCCAAGCCCTGTGCCGCCATACTCGCGGGTAGTAGCTAAAGATTCCTGCGTAAATGGTTCAAATATACTTTCAAGGTTTTCTTTTTCGATACCGATGCCGGTGTCCCTTACCGAAAAGTTAACGGTAACGGTGTTATGCCGGTCTTCCACACAAGTAACCCTTACCCATATGTTTCCCTGGGGAGTAAATTTTATAGCATTGCTAACCAGGTTAAAAATGATTTGGGTTATGCGGGTAGGATCGCCAAAAAGCACCTTATCCCTCAATGAGCTATCAACATCAAGCTTAAAAAGCAGGCCTTTCTCTTCGGCCTTCAGTATTTGCCCGCCGCAAATATTGTTCATCAGCTCAACAAGGTTGAAGCGGATATTTTCAAATACTACCTTCCCCGACTCAATTTTGCTGAAATCAAGCACGTCATTAACAATGGCTAACAGGTTATTGGCCGAAAACTTGAGAATTTCGATGTTCTCCCGCTGGTCGGGCCGCGGATTGCTCATCATCAGCAAATTACTCATCCCGATCACCGCGTTTAACGGCGTACGGATTTCATGCGACATGGTTGACAGGAACTCAGATTTGGCCTGGGCCGATTTCTCTGCCTTTTCAATAGCCGTTTCCATCTTATTGTAAAGCCGGGCCTGCTCCCTGCTGCTATTTTTAAGGTGCCTGATGTTTTTTAAGAAAGCAGTGTAAAAATGGCTATGGATAAAAATAAGCAATATAAAATTGGCAAACAGGCTGATGATAATGGTAGACTGATCAACTTTGTTAGGCTTTATACTAATAATATACCCGCTGTTGTATTCAATGATCATAAATACCAAAACCGGTACTGTATTAAGCAACGAGTACATGAGCCCCCATTGCTGGCCGAGCATATAGTAGCTGAATACGATCACGATTATAATTAC
Organism: Mucilaginibacter sp. R-33; assembly: GCF_049949235.1. Classification (NCBI taxonomy): domain Bacteria; kingdom Pseudomonadati; phylum Bacteroidota; class Sphingobacteriia; order Sphingobacteriales; family Sphingobacteriaceae; genus Mucilaginibacter; species Mucilaginibacter sp. R-33. Next base: position 288,294 of record NZ_CP188089.1, on the reverse strand, counting down.
CTGCACGGTAATGATATTTACCGTTTGCATAGAGGCATAAACCAGGCTGGTATTAACAAGGGTACCCACAATAAGCAGGGCATGTGCTGCGCTGCGCCAGTCGGGCCGCCAGGTTAAATACTTAAATAATACCACTACCGCTCCCATCAAAAACAGGGCGGTATCAGCAAGCATTTTTTGGTTTTGGAAATAAACGTTCAGGTAAAGTGCCCCAAGGGCAACAAAAATAAGGAAGAACCCATAATACAATAAACGAATCCGGGCCTGGTCAAGGAACGATTGCTCCTTCGACAAAATCTTATAAATTGATAAGTTAAAAAAACTTACTTTATTACTCATATTCAGAACTTAACATTGGCCCTGCAATTGGACAGGCCACCGTACAGCTATCAAAATACTGTACGGTAGCTTGTTACGCAAGCCGGTAAGTTCTGCAATTAGCAAGCCAAAGCTGCTAAGTTTTCTTCAATGATGGTTAATTTGGCTTCGGCATCAGCCTTTTTCTTTTGCTCCACCTCAATAATCTCGGGTTTTGCATTGGCCATAAACCGCTCGTTACCCAATTTTGCATTAACCGATTTCAAGAAACCTAACAGGTATTCCTGCTCTTTTTTCAGTTTCGCACATTCGGCAACCGGGTCAATTTCTTCGCTGAACGGAATATAAAACTCATCTGTTGAGGCTAAGAAATTAATGGCCCCTTCAACTTTATCGGCTACTGATTCAAATTTGCTGATGTTGCCAAGCCTTGCAATGATAGCTTCGTACTGGCCGTAATTGATCCCTGAATTTGATTTAACAAATAACTCAAGCTGCTCTTTGTCAGAAATTTGTTTTGTTTTGCGGGTGTTCCTGATGTTGGTTACCACATCTTTAACAAGCTCTGTTTCATTTAATAGACGTGAATTAATTTCCCCAATAGCGGGCAATTGCGCTACAATACAGCAGTCAGTTTCGGTGCGTTCGCCAAACAGCTCATCATGCCATAATTCTTCGGTAAGGAACGGCATAAAAGGGTGCAATACCTTCAAAATATTTTCAAAGAATTGAATAGTAGCTGCATAAGTAGCCTTATCAATAGGATGCTGATAAGCCGGTTTGATCATCTCCAGGTACCATGCGCAAAAATCATCCCATACCAGCTTATAGGTATCCATTAAGGCCTCTGATAAACGGTATTGGGCAAAGTTAGCTTCAATTTCGGTTAGCGCCTGGTTAAACCTGTTGGCAAACCATTCAATGGCTACGCCGTTAGGGTTGGCAAGGCTTTCATCAACTTCCCAGCCTTTTACCAGTTTAAAGGCGTTCCATATTTTATTGGCAAAGCCGCTGCCTTGTTTACAGTAGCTTTCGTCAAACATCAAATCGTTACCTGCAGGCGAGCATAACAGCATACCTACACGTACGCCGTCGGCACCGTATGTTTCAATCAGGTCAAGCGGATCGGGCGAATTGCCTAATGATTTTGACATTTTACGACCTTGCTTATCCCTCACGATACCGGTAAGGTATACGTTTCTGAATGGTACTTCGCCCCTGAACTCATGACCGGCCATGATCATCCTGGCTACCCAGAAAAACAGGATCTCCGGTGCGGTAACCAAATCATTGGTAGGATAGTAATAATTGATATCAGCATTGTTAGGATCCTTAAAACCGTCAAATACCGAGATGGGCCATAACCATGATGAAAACCAGGTATCAACCACGTCTTCGTCCTGGGTAAGGTCGGCAACGGTATATTCCGGATTTTTAAGTTGTGCTTCTTTCAGCGCCTCTTCTGCGTTTTTGGCAATTACAAACTCGCCTGTAGGTAAATGCCATGCCGGGATTTGCTGTCCCCACCACAGCTGGCGGCTGATGTTCCAGTCGCGTACATTCTCCATCCAATGGCGGTAAGTGTTCACAAACTTTTCGGGGATCAGTTTTATTTCGCCGTTCAGCACATAATCCAAAGCAGGCTTAGCCATCTCCCCCATCTTGCAAAACCATTGCATGGATAGTTTTGGCTCAATAACCGCGTTGGTACGTTCACTGAAACCAACCTGAGATTTGTATTCTTCAACTTTTTCAAGCACGCCGGCTTCTTCCAGCAACACGGCTATTTTTTTACGGGCGGCAAAACGATCTTCACCAACCAGTATCTGAGCTTTCTCGTTCAGGGTGCCGTCGTCATTCAGGATATCAATGACCGGCAGGTTATGACGCTGGCCCAATTCGTAGTCATTTAAATCGTGTGCAGGGGTAACCTTCAAACAGCCGGTACCAAAATCCATAGTCACATAATCATCCAATATCACCGGTATTTCACGGTTGATCAGCGGGATGTAAACCTTTTTACCGTGCAGGTGCATGTAACGCTCGTCATTAGGATTGATACAGATAGCTGCATCAGCCATAATGGTTTCCGGCCGGGTGGTAGCGATGGTTAAGAAATCTGAAGTCGCCTCTTGACTTTCAACTTCCGACTTCGGATTTACGACTTTGTACTTAATATAAAAGAGCTTCTGATTAACCTCTTTACGGATTACTTCTTCATCACTTACCGCGGTTTTACCTTGCGGGTCCCAGTTGATCATGCGGATACCGCGATAGATCAAACCTTTTTTATACAGGTGGATAAACGTATCAATAACCGCTTCCGAAAGGTTCTCGTCCATGGTAAACTTAGTACGGTCCCAATCGCAGGAGGCACCTAATTTTTTAAGCTGCTCCAGGATAATGCCGCCGTATTTTTCCTTCCATTCCCAGGCGTAGGTTAAAAACTCCTCACGGGTAAGGTCTTTTTTGCTGATACCGCGCTCTTTAAGCATGGCAACAACTTTGGCTTCGGTGGCAATACTGGCGTGGTCGGTACCGGGAACCCAGCAGGCGTTTTTGCCTTTCATACGGGCGCGGCGAACCAGCACATCCTGTATGGTATTGTTAAGCATGTGGCCCATGTGCAAAACCCCGGTAACGTTTGGCGGCGGAATGACTATAGTGTAAGGCTCACGCTCATCAGGCACCGACTTAAAAAAGCCGTGCTGCAACCAGTAACTGTACCATTTTTCTTCGGTTTCCTTTGGGATATATGTTTTAGCAATACTCATAACGCGCAAAAATACGATAGTTAACGGTTCATAGCCAAAGGTTGGGGGATTTTTTTATGCTGGTTCATGGTTGATGGATCATGGTTTTGAGCGGGAAGGTAGTTCATTGTTCATAGATCATGGTTCATGGTCGAAGATAGGTTTGATCCAATTGTTTATAGAGGGATAACAGCGGAGGCCGCATTAGGGATGGGAGCGGATACCTGCTAACGAGCGTAATGCCTGCAGGCGTATGAGCGTACAGCCCGTGCCGCCGGCAATGCCATTGTCTGAACTCGAATTAAACTAATTTTAAGAATTTATTGAATTTACTTAGCATTCTGTTATTTCTTTAATTCAGAAAATTCCGGTTCAGACAAAACGATGAACCACCAGCCACCAAACCAACACTATCAACCATGAACAATCCCATTCCCACAATATTTTTACAATTAACAAGTTATTATATATGTAACATTCAAATTGTCATGAAAACAATACCCTTACACCGTTTCTGGCTTGATATTTTGAAAAAAACAAAACTCGAGGCCATCATTAACTGGTTCAATCACTAAAGGCCTGCCCCCGGCCACTTGTGTTTAATACCCGCTATTTATTAACTTTAATTTTTAAGTATTGACATGAAATTAAAGTTTAACTGTTTATTACTGGCTGCCTGCCTTGGCATGTCGGTAAATGTGTTTGCTGTAGGTGGCCCAAAACCCGCAAAATCCAGGCACAAAACCTCCGCCCCTCCTAAAAAATTTATCGATCCCGCCAACATGGACCTGAGCGTAAAGCCCGGCGATGATTTTTTTGAATATGCCAATGGCGGCTGGCTAAAACAAAACGGTATTCCTGCTAAAGAAACCCGCTGGGGTAGTTTCCATATCCTGCGCCAGGAAAATACAGATAGGCTCATCGGCTTGCTGAATGAAGTAAGCCAGACCTCAGCGTCGCAACCCAAAGGCAGCCTGAAACAACTTGTGGGAGATTTGTATGCCAGTGGTATGGATAGCCTAACTATCGAAAAACGTGGCTATGATCCCATTAAACCTGGGCTTCAACGCATAGATCAGATAAAAAACCTGGATGATTTTATTAATGAACTCATTTATGAACGCGTTAACGCAGTTGGGGCGCTGATTTTCAGGTTTGGTGTTGAGCAGGACGAAAAGAATGTAAACAAATATGTAATAACCCTTGGCCAGGGCGGCACTAACCTCCCCGACAGGGATTACTACCTCAAAAACGATCCACGTTCAAAAAAGGCACAGGAGGCTTTGAAAAAGCTGGCTGTAACACTGTTCATGCTTAGCGGCAGCAATGCCGATGAAGCAGCCAAAAACGCCGCTATAGTTTACGACCTGGAATATACATGGGCAAAAGCACAATTAAGCCGCGTAGCAATGCGCGATCCGCACGTTACTTACAACAAATTCCTGATCACTGATTTTGAAAAACAGACTCCACACCTAAAATGGTCGAAAATATTACCGGCCCTTCACGCTGGCGGCCAGGACAGTATCATTGTTGGTCAGCCGTCGTTTTTCAGAGCCACCGACTCCTTATTTGCGGCTACTCCGATTGCCAAGTTGAAAGTATACTTGCGCTGGAATATGCTCAGGGGATCTGCCTATGCATTAAGCTCGGACTTTGTTAATGCCAGTTTTGCTTTCAACAGTGCACTGAGTGGTCAAAAAGTGCAAACACCACGTACTGAACGTTTGAGTACCCTTGTTGATGCTACTCTCGGCGAATTACTTGGGCAGCTTTTTGTTGAAAAATACTTCACACCTGCCGCTAAACAATACATGGTTAATTTGGTGAATAATCTTAAGGAAACCCTCGGCGATCGGATTAAACGCCTTGACTGGATGAGCCCGGCAACCAAAGAACGCGCGCTTAAAAAACTTAATGCCTTTATGGTAAAGATCGGCTACCCTGATAACTGGGAAAAGTACGATGGTATAGTGATTAATCGCGATGATTATTTCGGCAATTTGCGCGCTCTCGGAAAATGGCGCTATAATTTTAACGTTAGCCGTTTAGGCAAACCTGTTGATAAAACCCGCTGGGGAATGACACCGCCAACCGTTAACGCTTATTATAACCCAACTAATAACGAAATTGTGTTCCCGGCCGGGATCCTTCAATTCCCGTTCTTTGATTTTAAGGCTGATGACGCCGTTAACTACGGCGGCATTGGCGCAGTAATAGGCCATGAAATGACTCACGGCTTTGACGACCAGGGCCGTCAGTACGATGCCGACGGCACACTGCGCGATTGGTGGACCAAACAAGATGCCGATAAATTTAAATCGCGCGCCGACCAGGTGGTTAAACAATACAATTCATTTACCGTTCTTGATACCCTGCACGTAAATGGCAAACTTACCCTTGGCGAAAACCTTGCCGACCTTGGTGGTTTGAACATTGCTTACGAGGCATTCAGCAAAACCAAACAAGGCCAGTCGGCCAATACCATTGATGGCTTTACACCCGATCAGCGGTTCTTTTTGTCGTGGGCACAGGTATGGCGTTCATCACAAACTCCGGAGTCGGCAGCGCAACGGATCCTGACCGACCCGCACTCGCCTGAGCAGTTCCGCACCAATGCGCCCATAACCAATATCAACGCATGGTACAAAGCATTTGACGTGAAACCCGGCGATAAAATGTATAAAAAACCTGAAGACAGAACTAAGATCTGGTAAGCGGGAGTTTTTTTTATCACAGGCCCGGTTGTGCAACCGGGCCTGTTTGGTTTACGAGTTATTTTACTGGCGTAAATCCTCCCTGTTTATGGCTCAAAAACCCCTGTGCTTGTTTTGTAATTCGCAGTAGCTTTATGACCGTAAACGCTCTAAAACAATGAAAACAATATTTGATAAGGAAACCCGGGATGGCCTCATAACCCGCATCAATTTAATTAACGAAAACAGCCAGCCACAATGGGGTAAAATGAATGTTTATCAAATGCTGAAACATTGCACTCTTTCGGACGAAATGTACCTGGGCAAAAAAACGTATAAACGAGCGTTTATTGGTCGCTTGTTTGGCAAAGTGGCGCTGAAAGATATGCTGAAGGATGATGCTCCACTGGCAAAGAATAATCCTACAGTTCCGCAATGTAAAGTAACGGAAGCCGGAGGCGACATAGAAGCACAAAAAAAACGATGGATTGAACTGGTTGAGGAATATGGCAAAACTTCAAAAACTGATTTTGAGCATACTTTTTTTGGCAAAATGACCAGGGAACAAATGGGTCAGTTAGCTTATAAACATGTTGACCACCATTTGAGGCAATTTAGTAATTAATCTATTTTCAGCATTTTACTGCCGATCCATTTTCTTATTTCATCAAAACGTATTTCTCCTTTACTGGCGGCTATATCCATTGCTGTCATATTCAAATTTAACTATTTATGTAGATAATATGCTTTACAGATTTACACAAAGCGATCAATATTTACACCACTCAAACATTGCACAAATAAAACATTCCGCCTAAGCATTATCTTTGCAGGCAAAATATGATCATTCAACAATTTTACGATAAAGGCCTGGCGCATGGTTCATATGCCGTGATCCGTACGGGCAAAATGATAGTTATTGACCCGGCCCGTAACCCGCAGCCTTATTATGATTTTGCGGCCCAGCACGATGCCGATATTGTAGGTGTTATCGAAACCCACCCACATGCCGATTTTGTAAGCTCGCACCTTGAAATTCATGAAACCACAGGCGCTGTAATTTATTGCAGCAAGTTAACCGGCGCAACATATCCCCACGAAACCTTTGACGACGGCGACGTTATCCAGCTTAATGATATTAAACTAAAAGCCATCAATACTCCCGGTCACTCGCCCGATTCTATCTGTATTTTACTGGTAGATGAAGAAGGCCGAGAAACCGCCATCTTTACCGGCGATACACTATTTGTTGGGGATGTAGGCCGACCGGACCTGCGGGAAAATGTGGGTAACATTACTGCAAAAAAAGAGGAACTTGCCCGCCAGATGTTTCAAAGCACCCGGCAAAAACTCATGACCCTGCCCAAAAACGTGGTGGTTTACCCGGCGCACGGCCCGGGCTCGTTATGCGGTAAAAACATGAGCCCCGAGCTGGAAAGCACCATTGGCCGCGAACTGCGTGAAAATTATGCCTTACAACTGATGGATGAGCTGGAATTTGTTAAAACGCTTACCACCGATCAGCCTTTTATGCCCAAATACTTTGGCCGTGATGTGCTGTTGAATAAAAATGGTGTACCAGGTTTTGAGGACAGCATTACTGCTGTACCCCGTATGGAGGAAGGCAGCGCGTTGGAAGCTGACATTTTAGTAGTTGATGGCCGTCCCAAAGCACAGTTCAGGAGCGGCCACCTGCATGGCGCTATTAACCTGCAGGATGGTGAAAAATTTGAAACCTGGCTGGGTTCCATTATCGGCCCTGATGAGCAGTTTTACCTCATTGCCGAAAATGATGATAAGCTTGACACCCTGATTAAAAAAGCAGCCAAAATTGGTTACGAACAAAATATCAAAGGCGCATTGTTAACGCCTGTAAACGCCAATGAAGTATCCGCCGATCTTGATTTGGACGCCTTCAGGGCAAATGAAAATGATTACACGATAGTTGATGTACGTAACCAGGCAGAAGTTGCGGCAGGCAAGGTCTTTAAAAATGCCATTAGTATACCTTTGCCCGAGCTGCGCGAACGCGTTAGTGAGATCCCTGCCGATAAGCCTGTCGTAGTGCATTGCGCTGCAGGCTATCGTTCGGCTGCCGGTGTTAGTATTGTTTCGGCTGCAATAAATGCCGTACCGGTTTATGACCTGGGTGAGGTGGTAACGGAGATGATGAAAGAGGTGCACTAATAATTATCAAAAATATCGTCATTGCGAGGCACGAAGCAATCCCCGATAAGCAGAGCGGCTATACAAGTCTCTCTGTACTGTTCGCGATTGCTTCGTACCTCGCAATGACGCTTTATATCATAGCATATATAACAACGTCCATGGCCCAACTAACCATAGTCACCACAGCCGATGGCTCCAATACCATTTACAATTCCGAAGTCGGTGAGCATTACCACTCGCGCCACGGGGCTTTGCAGGAGAGCTTGCATGTATTTGTTAAATCGGGCTTACAATATTTCCTGGAGCGGAATAACACCAGCGGGGTAAGTATCCTCGAAGTTGGTTTCGGCACCGGGCTCAACTTTCTGTTAACAGCCGATGGATGTACCGGCGCGCAAATAAAACTTAACTACACCGGTATCGAAGCTTACCCCTTAAGCGCCGAAATGATGGCGCAAACCGGCTACCGGCAATACATCCCGGAACTGCTTTGGGAACAATTCAACAATAATTATTCTGCTGCATTAACAGGTAAAGTTCAAATCGGTACCACAAACCAACTATATATCGCGCACAGCAAGCTGCTGAATTTTAAAACAGACGAGCAGTTTGATATTATCTATTTCGACGCCTTTGCCGCAGCCCATCAACCCGAAATGTGGGATGAAGAAGCCATCGGTCACACCGTTAGCTTTTTAAAACCGGGTGGTGTGTTTGTTACCTACGCTATCACCGGCAACCTGAAACGCATGCTCAAAAGCCAGGGCTTTAAAATAGAGAAAGCACCCGGAGCACCCGGCAAACGCGAAATGCTCAGGGCAGTAAAACTTTAATCTTCCTGCTATAAAAACCGGAAGCCTACATTGAATTTCAGTGTGAAACCATTGGTGGTTGGCAATTCGCGATAAGCAAACTGGCCCTGGGTTGCCGCGCTGCGGGTAGCGTAAATAATGGGGCCGCCGCAAAGTGAAAACGCCAGCCGCGAATTTACAGGAGCGTAATTTAACGATGGGCCGATCAATAAACGGGCACCGCCTTCGGCTTCATCGGCTTCCCAAAAACCTTCCAGATCCTGCCCTACCGCTTCAAAGCCGCCGAAAAGCTGGCCCGAGATATGACGGTGCACACCAACGCTGGTTATTAAATCCAAACCATCGCGGTGGGTTGAAAACGCTTTTTCAAAGCGAAGATTAGCGCCAAGCTTCCATTTTGATACCTCATATGCCGCGGTTATACGGCTGAACGCTACAGCATCACTGTTAAACTCCCTTCTGAAACCAAGGCTTGCCCCTGCCCTGAAACCCATAGGTTGAGTGCCGTCAATAAAATCACGTAGTACCTCGGCTTGCTGCAGGGTACGCACACCGCCGTTATTACTAAAACCTGTACCCAGCATGGCCATTAAGGTAAACTTATTGCCCAGATACCCCTTGGCCAAAAAATTTTGATCAACACCATCGAAACCCAGGGGTGTAACGGTGCGCTCACCATATCCGCCCGAATAATTTAGGCTCCAGTTGCGGCCTTGCGGATTAAGTGTGCTGACTGTAAACAGGAATGGTTGAGGCTGGCTAAAAGTACTGTTGGCCACATCGCCGGCAGGCTGCTGTTGAGCATAACCAGCTTTAATTATCGAAACGAAAAGGAGAATAAACAGGTAAGTTTTTTTCATGATAAATTGTGCTTATAGGTAGCATTAACAATTGGCTAATAAAATTAATTAATGTTAGTTTAAAATTAATGATACAGTAAGTTTTCATTAAAGATGTTATCATACCTTTGCAGCATAAGTATTCATTATAAATAATTTATGCCTTTAAAAGCCCCTGAAACTGCCCCTACCGCCTCCATCGCGTTCGACAGGTTACTCATTATTATGGACGACCTACGGGCCAATTGCCCATGGGACAAAAAGCAAACGCTCGAGAGCCTGCGCCATCTTACCATTGAAGAAACCTACGAGTTAAGCGATGCCATTTTAGGCGGCGATATGCCCGAAATAAAAAAAGAGATTGGCGATATTATGCTGCACCTGGTTTTTTATGCCAAAATAGCTTCCGAAACCAACGACTTTACCATTACCGATGTTTTGAACAGCGTTTGCGACAAGCTCATCAACCGCCACCCGCATATTTATGGTGATATAGAAGTACAGAACGAGGAAGATGTAAAACGCAACTGGGAACAGATCAAGCTTAAAGAGGGCAACAAATCGGTTTTGGGCGGCGTACCAGCTTCCTTACCAGCATTGGTAAAAGCATCGCGCATACAGGAAAAGGCACGAGGCGTTGGGTTTGACTGGGAGGAGAAAAGCCAGGTTTGGGCAAAAGTTGAGGAAGAGATGCAGGAGTTTAAAAACGAATTCAATGCCGAAGATGAAAGCACCATCGACCATGAAAGGGCCGAAGCCGAATTTGGCGACCTGCTGTTTTCACTGATCAATTACGCCCGTTTTATTAATATCAACCCGGAAAACGCCCTCGAAAAAACCAATAAAAAATTCATTAAGCGCTTTCAATACCTGGAGCTTAAAGCGCAGGAAAATGGCAAACAACTGCATGACATGAGCCTGGCCGAGATGGATGTTTTTTGGGACGAGGCAAAAAAACTGTAAAATAATGCAGCCCGTTTGTAGCGTTTAATTAAAAACATGCGTAATGGTTAAAAATTGATAACGAGATAAGATTATATGAAACGTAATTTATTTTACCTGCTTCCATTATTGTTAACATTAGGCGTAGCCTGCTCTCCTAAAAATGAGGTTGTTCCGATTGCTCAACCACAGGGCAATTTTACCGGTACATTTGGTGCGCTGGTTAAAAAAACAACCGGTACCGGTTATGATACCATTCGTGATACGATAGCTTTAAAACTTACCGCGGCATCATTGTTTAAAGTAGCTACCGACACCAGGAAACATGTGGCAAGTTACGGAGCATTTGTGTACAACGGTTACTATATCCAGTTTAATGATTCATCGGCAGTAGTACCGGGTGTCAAAAAATTTCATCTTAAAGGTGTTTACCAATATTATTATGATGGTAACGTATTTCAAATGCAGCGCAACAGCAACGGCGATACGTTAACTGTTCAATACAATTTGAAAAAAACGAATTAACTACTTTTTATTGTTTTATTACGTTGCCGGTGCCCGCATTGAGGGTACCGGCTTTTTTTGATTACTACAGCAAATAATCCGGGCAGAATTTTTTTTATTTTGTATCATTTAACTGTTTTGCTGCGTAAAGGCTTTAAAACAACATTTAGCGGAACTAAGTACATTTAATGCATCCACCCCCTCGCATTACCGAAGAAGAGATCGTAAGGCAATGCAAAAAAGGCAGCTTAAAACATCAGGAATTGCTGTATAAGCAGTTCTATGGCTATGCTATGGGTATAAGTTTGCGTTACAGTTTAAACCGCGATGATGCCCTTGAAGCTGTAAATGACGCTTTTATAAAAGTGTTTAACGCTATTGGCGGCTACAACATTGATAAGCCGTTTAAAGCCTGGCTCCGCACCATTTTGGTTAACACAGCCATTGACCGCCGGCGCAAAGACCTTAAATTCCAGCTTAATGTTGAATTGGAAAATGCCGCCCCCATCAGGAGTAATATGGGGCCGGTTGATAATTTAAACGTACAGGATATTTTAAAATTGATGGTTGAACTCCCGGCTATACAACGAACTATTTTTAACATGTATGAGATAGACGGCTATGACCATGATGAAATAGCCACAACGCTCGGCATCCCGGTAAGCTCATCGCGCGTTTACCTGAGCAGGGCCAAAGAAAGATTAAGAACTATATTAAGAAAAGAAGCACAAAACCATGGATGACCAGTTGGATAACGACTTAAGAGACCGCATCAGGGAAGTGTTTGATAATTACGAAGACACTACCGCTGATGAAGGCTGGCTGCTGCTCAGGGAGAAGTTCCCTGTTCAGGAAAAACAGCGCCGCCCGGTTTACCTATGGTGGGCAAGCGCCGCTGCTGTCCTGTTGTTGTTTTTGAGTATAGGCTTGTGGATAGCATCGAATAAAAATAATGTTAATAATAATGGTCAAACGTTTTCGGCTAAACCGGTAAAACCTGCGCAGCCGCAAAGCAACACGGCAGATAGCAATGTTCAAAACGCTACCCCGGTACAGCCTCCTGTAACAACTAAGCAATCACCTGCAACAAACCTTGCGGGCAACAATAGCACCCAATCTTCAGCAACAAAACTGAATCCGGCAGGCAACACCCCGGCAAATAAATCAAATGTACTTGCAAACAATAGCGCTTTAAATAAACCGGCTGGCAACGTAATCGTAAATCAACCGGCAGCAACCGTACCAGCGTTTACATCTGTGCCGGCAAATCCTGTAACTGCAAACCCAGTTAACGGTATTGCCAAAACCAACGTGCCCCCTACAGTTCAACCGGCTAATAACAGTGTAATCAACGTAACTCCGGCTAAAAAAGCTGATAGTGTAAAATCTGTATTGCAGCAAACCAATGCGCAGCAATATGCTAATAACCCTGCTGTACAGCCTCCGGCAAATACCAAACCTGTTACCGCAAACCCGCCTGCTGTTTCATCAATAGTAAAAGTAAAACCAAAGATCAACTCTATGGAATCTTTACTTGCCAGTGATCAGGATCAGCCTAAAAAACCTGATATGGACATGAACGAACGCAGTGTAAAATTCAGTGTTTACGCGGCTACATTCTTTAACTATGCCAAGGGCAGCCAAAACCAGGTAAATGCCGGCGCCGGCTTTACATCTGATATTAAGCTAAGCAAAAATCTCAAACTTTCTACCGGTTTAGCTTTGGCCCAAAACACGCTTAATTACAATAAAAACCAACCCTCAAATGTTGCGGCTGCGGTGTCATTTTCGCCATCATTAAGCACAGCTTATAACACGCTGGCCGATTTTAGTAAGGTATCGTCTACACCTTCATTTAAAAACTACAGTGCTAACCTGATCGGTCTGGATATTCCTGTTAACCTTAAGTATGAATTTAACCCGCAAAAAAATGACACTTATATTTCTGCAGGTTTAAGTTCGGGAACGTTTATAAATGAAGCCTACACGGCAAGTTACAGTTACCCCGGGCTGGCACAGGCTGCCGGTGTACAACCGCAAACATCCGATGAAACAACGCACAAAAGCTTTAATAGCTTTTATTTTGCCAAAACCCTGAACGTAGCATTTGGTGTTGGCTATCCGCTTGGCAAAAGCAACAGGATAATTATTGAACCATTTTTGAAATACCCGCTTGACGGCCTTGGCTCACAGCAGATAAAATTTGGGGCAGGCGGTTTAAACCTGAAACTGAACTTTACAACACATAAAAAATGAAAAAGTACCTCCTTATCCTTGCCCCACTGTTGATTAGTGGGTTGCAACTCCGTGCTCAAAAGTTAGAAGTTACTGTACAGGCCAACACCGGTTTATTTCATTTTGCGGGTAAATCATCGTCGGCTACCACCCAGGTATTACAAGGCTCAATCACCGGCGATCCGATGAACCGTGCCAATAACCCATACGGCAGCAAAAATGGCTTTAGCTATGGCGGCAGTGTCCAGGTTCAAACGGTATCAAAAGGCGGGTTTATAGTCGGGCTGCAGGGTGGTTATGAATTATTAAGGAGCAAAGCCGAAGTTAATAAATATACCCCTATCATTCTTAATCCAACGGAATACGATATAGTAGCAAATGACGCAAGTTTTGCTGTAACCGGCCATGTTGCTTTACAAAGTCAAAGTATTAACCTTAATCCATATATCGGATACCGGTTTGCCCTCAATAAAGTTAAGCTTGATATTTTACCGGGGATGGATATTGGCCTGATACTGGATACCAGGGATAAAGGCGAGGTAAAGGATAAAGAAGGTAAGATTTATAAAGTTAACTACAAAAGAAGCAAGGCCCCAACCGATGTTAGGTTACGCCTTGGTGCCGCCGCCAGTTACGGCCGCTATGGCTTAAATGCAAGCTTTGCCCACGGCCTTACCAACTATATGAAAGATATGGTAGGCGATGCTTCCTTTAACGCGCATAGCGAATATTTTAGGTTGGGATTAAGCTACCGGTTGCTTTAAAACTTACTTAAACTGGATAGCCTTTACAGGCGAGATCCGGCTTACCAGCGTTGATGGTATAACAAGCACCAGCAGGCAAATGATCAGTGTACCAATATTGAGGACAACAATATCAAAAATATTAAACTCGACCGGTACAAAGGTCATATAATACGAAGCCTGGTCCAGTTGGAAAAAATGAGTATACATCTGGAAATATCCCAGGCCTATACCCAGTAAATTACCCAGCAGCAGCCCCAATCCTATCAGGTAACTGGCATTGATAAGGAATATTTTGCGGATAGCCCAGTTGGATGCCCCCATCGCTTTGAGCATCCCGATCATAGCGGTGCGTTCGAGGATCATGATCAGCAGGGCCGATATCATATTGATTACAGCAACCGCCACCATCAATACCAGCATCACTATCGAATTAACATCGAGCAGGTTGAGCCATTCAAATATGGTAGGATAATCTTCTTCAATGGTATACTCTTTCAATTTTACCGGCAAAACAGTCTCGAGCGCATAGGCGGCTTCATTAATATGATCAAAATCGGCTACGCGTAGTTCGTATTGGCCTATCTCGTTCGGTTTCCAATTGTTAAGGCGGTTAATGAGCGATAAGGCACCGATAACAAAGGTTTTGTCAACTTCTTCAACCCCGATATTGAAAATACCTTTTATTTTAAACTGGCGCCTGCGCAGATCATCTTCCACAAAATACATCAGCAGCTTATCCCCTACTTTCAGTTTAAGCCTGTCGGCCGTTGTTTGCGAGATCATGATCTCCTTTTGCGCCTCAACCGAATCGGCAAAACTGATCACCTCGCCGGCAACCATCATTTTTTTAAAGTAGCTCCAGTCGTAGTTTTTGTCAACGCCCTTAAGTACCACTCCTTCAATTTCGTTATTGGCCTTAACAATACCGGGTTTGGTGGCCACCGGCATTACATGGGTAATAAACGGGCTTTTAAGCGCGCGCTTAACAAATTCGTTATCAGCAGGAAATGAGGAACTTTGATAAGAGTTATTCAGATCAAACTTAACCACACGGATGTCGCCGGCAAAGCCGCGAACTTTATTGCGGATTTCGTGTTTAAATCCTTTAACGATAGCAAGTGACAGTATCATTACACCAAGGCCCAGCATAATGCCTATTATTGCAATACGCACTATCAGTTTTGAAAATGTGCGTTTTGATTTAAATGTTATACGGGCTGATATAAAGGAGGCGAAACTCAATGGCAGACTGATTTTTTGTACCTTCGCAAATATGCGGTTTTGCTGTTAAACCTGCTACTTTTAAAATTGTTTCAACTCAATATTTTATGAATAAGATTTGTGCTTTTTTACGATTTGCCCTGATAACAGTTTTACTTGCAAACACGGCATGCAGCCAGGCAACCAATTGTAAAAGCTGCAAGACAGCATCCATCCCAAAAAACAAAAAAAACAGCCCTATTATTCCCGGAGCTGATCAAATTCCGCTGTATATTAACTATCTTAAGGGAAAAAATATAGGGATGGTGATTAATCAAACTTCGGTTATTGGTAAAAATTTAACTGCCAGTGTAGATAGTTTGGTGCATTTAGGAGTAAACGTAAAAAAGATCTTTGGCCCCGAGCATGGTTTCAGGGGTAATGCCAGTAACGGCGCTACCGTTGGCGACACTAAAGACCCTAAAACCGGCTTGCCTGTAATATCGCTGTACGGTAACAAGCATTACAAACCAACTCCGGCCGATTTGAAGGGTATCGACCTCATGATATTTGATATACAGGATGTTGGCGTACGCTTTTACACTTATATTTCAACCCTGCATTACTTAATGGAGGCCTGTGCCGAAAACAATGTAGAGCTCATGATATTTGACCGTCCAAACCCTAACGGTTATTTGATTGATGGCCCTGTTCTGGATACGGTTAACCGTTCATTTGTGGGCATGCACCCCATCCCCATCGCCCACGGTATGACTATTGGCGAATATGCCCAAATGATAAACGGCGAAGGCTGGTTAAAAAATGGGGTTAAATGTAAACTGAAGATCATTAAAGTGGCTAATTACAAGCATAATTTGTCTTATAACTTACCCGTAAACCCTTCGCCCAACTTAAATACGCCTATATCGATTTTATTATATCCGAGTACCTGCTTATTTGAAGGTACAACATTTAGTTTGGGCAGGGGTACGCTCTTCCCATTTGCCGTACTGGGGCACCCGGCGTTGAAAGGTAAATACAGTTTTTCGTTTACACCCAAAAGTATCCCGGGTATGAGCGAGAACCCGCCGCAGAAAGACCAGGAATGTTTTGGCATTAATCTGCAAAATATTCCGCCAACTGACATCACGGGTACGGGTGTTATTAATTTGAAATGGCTCCTGGAGTTATATAACGCCTTCCCCTACAAAGACCATTTCTTTAATGCCTATTTTACAAAGCTTACAGGTACAGCCGAACTAAGGAAACAAATTGAAACCGGCAAAACCGAAGAAGAGATCCGTGCCGGCTGGCAACCCGGACTAACTAAGTTTAAAGCCACACGCAAAAAATACTTACTATACGAATAACAGAATAAAGCACATCTAATACCTAAACATACTATGAGAATTATATTTATGGGTACCCCCCAGTTTGCCGTTGCCTCGTTAGACGCTTTAATTAAAGCCGGTAGTGACATCGTTGCTGTTGTTACAGCGCCTGATAAACCAGCCGGAAGGGGACAAAAAGTTAGTGAGTCGGCTGTTAAACAATATGCCGTAGCTAACGGCTTAAAAGTGCTGCAACCCGAAAAACTTAAGAATGAAGATTTTATTGCCGAATTGAAAGCATTGAAAGCCGATCTGCAGGTTGTAGTAGCCTTCAGGATGCTGCCCGAAGCTGTTTGGAACATGCCTGCCAAAGGTACCATAAATTTACACGCCTCATTATTACCTCAATACCGCGGCGCCGCGCCAATTAACTGGGCACTGATTAACGGCGAAAAAGAAAGCGGCGTAACCACCTTCTTTTTAAAACATGATATTGATACCGGTAACATCCTGTTCACCGAAAAAATAACCCTTACAGGCCATGAAGATGCCGGCGAATTACATGACCGCCTCATGAACAAAGGTGCAGGGCTGCTGGTTAAAACAGTTAAAGCGGTTGAGAGCGGACGTTACAACGAACACCCGCAATCGCAATTGGCCGAGGGGACAGAATTAAAACACGCACCAAAGATTTTTAAGGATGATTGCCGGATAGATTGGACACAGCCTGCCCTGTCAATCTATAACAAAATTCGCGGCCTAAGCCCTGTACCCACCGCATACACTGAGCTTAACGGCAAAAGCCTAAAAGTTTATGCATCTGAATATCAATTATCAGAACCGGCCATACAGCCCGGTGGCTTTTTGACCGACAATAAAACCTATTTGAAATTTGCCGCTAAAGACGGTTTTGTATTATTAAAAGATATTCAGTTAGAGGGCAAGAAACGCATGGGTATCGAGGACTTTTTGAGGGGCGTGAAGTTATAAGGGTGTCTCGCAAACATCAGCATATCCAGGATAGGATTCTGATAGAACGAGAATAGAACAAAATTCTATAAAATCGTCATTGCGAGGTACGAAGCAATCCCTGATTTACAGAGCGGCTCTGTATAGATAGCGATTGCTTCGTACCTCGCAATGACTGTTGTGAAGAAGTGTGTGCAAAGAGATAAACAAGAGGTCGCTTTCTTATCTCTTCACCTCAAAACTATTATTGCTCCTATCCACATCCGGATAGATCTTATCCGGGTCGATAATCACTTTGGCAACCGCAGCTTTCTTATCGCCGGTAAAAGTATAAATACTGCTATATTCCCAAATCTCTACCGGAAATTCACGATGCTCCTTTAAACCGTCTGCATAGGTTATTTCAACCACCAATGGCATAGCAGCCTTGTCCATGTTTTCGATTGTAATAATAGGCTGACAATCTGCCGCACTTTCTACTTTAGTTACCTTTTGATCGAGGCGGTAGTTTTCCAAAAACATCGACTTCCAAAACCAGGTCAGGTCTTCACCTGCCGAGCTATCTATACTCCTGAAAAAGTCCCAGGGAGTTGGGTGTTTATAAGCCCAGTCACGGATATATTTTCTGAAAGCGCGGTCAAAACGTTCAGGGCCTAATATCTGATTACGCAAAAGCGCGAGAGAGTAAGCCACTTTTTGATACTGCAACGGATATACCTGGTTGCCGGGCAAAGCATCGGGGCGGGTAACAATAGGCAATAGCTTTTCCGTAAACAGCGAATCGAGCGGACTATCGATCTCTACATAACCTATAAACTCACCTTTATTAAAAGCTTTGACGGCTATTTTGTCAATGAACATGTTAAAGCCTTCATCCATCCAGGCGTATTTGCGTTCATTGCTCCCCACAACCATCGGGAACCAGGTATGCCCCAGCTCGTGGTTTACTACAGCAAAATACATATTGCCGGTATCTTTTGCCGAGCAAAAAACCATGCCGGGGTACTCCATACCATCCAGGTTTGAAGCCACGTTAACTGCTTTATTATAAGGGTATGGGAACCATTTTTCGGAAAAATGCTGCAAGGTAAATTTGATATACTCTGACGAGCGTTTCCAGCTGTTTTGCTTCTCTGATTCTACCGGATATAACGAACTACCCATTACTCTCCTGCCATCAGCAAGCTTAAAACTCAGCCCTTCCCAAATAAATGAACGGGAGGCTGTCCACGCAAAATCTCTTGCGTTATCTAACTTAAATCTCCAGGTGCAGGTGGCTTTTGCTGGCCTCGATGAAGGATCAGTTACTTCTTTGGCTGTTCTGATCTGCACCGGCACATCACTTTGTTTGGCAGCCTGCCAGCGCTTAAGTGCGGTTGGTGTTAGTACTTCTTCAGGATTGAGCAGATCGCCGGAGCTTTCCACAATAAGTCCAGATGGCACTGTGATATTAACCCTGAAATTGCCATACTCCAGGTAAAACTCACCGTTACCTAAGTACGGCAGCGTGTTCCATCCTTCTACATCATCCAACACACACACCCTGGGGTACCATTGTGCCACCGCATAGATATTACCGTTTTTTGTTGGGAGGATATCCGTACGGTTAACCAGGAAATCGGCATTTTTATAATTTACCGGAAAGTTATAACGATAGCGGATGCTAAAACTGATGGCCTGGCTGCTTAACAGCGGCTGTGCCAGCTCCAGCTGCATCCGTGTATCATAAATATGGTATTTGATATTTCCAGCTTTATTTCCGGCAAGCTGCACGCCTTCTACCTGGTATCCGCCGTCTGGAGTAGTTTTTTCAGGATCCTGGTAAAGAAATAGCTTGGATTGAATCCCCCGCGAATCTTTTTTAAACACGTTTTGTTCCAGCTGCAACCACAGTGCCGAAAGGGCTTTGGGGCTATTATTGGTATAAGTAATTGTAGCTGTACCGGTTATGACGTTGGTTTTATCATCAAGCGCTGCATCAATTAGATAATCAGCCTTGTTTTGCCAGTAGGCAGGGCCAGGTTCACCGGCAGCGGTACGATATGAGTTGCCCGGAGGTAATAAGGGCTGCGCCGGGAATAAATCTGAAGGATGATACTTAGTTTGGGCTGAAGAGATAGCGGTTGCTAATAAACACAGGGAACCGATAATTAGCTTTATGTTTTGTAGGGGTCTTAACATATTAATAATTAGAAGCGAATAGTGATAGTACTTTACAGCCAATATAATAAAAATTTGGTGATCTGCTACACGCGCGTCATTGCGAGGAACGAAGCAATCCCCAACTTTACAGGGCGGATTTGCATAGCTACTCTGCTGATTTGGGATTGCTTCGTTCCTCGCAATGACGGATTGTTTTTTAGTTTTCAAAATAATCAATTCCCACCCAAAACTTCCATCACCGCTGCAGCTTTCAGCAAACATTCCTCATATTCATTTTCAGCGATAGCGTGATAAGTTATAGCTCCACCTGCATGAAACGAAAGGTATTTATTGGAGGAATTATAAAGCAATGAACGGATCACTACGTTAAAATCAAAATCATCATCGGGGCTAAAATAGCCTATAGCGCCTGAGTATACGCCACGCTTACTGCGTTCGTATTGTTCCATCAGTTGCATGCAGCTAACCTTGGGTGCACCGGTCATACTACCCATGGGGAAGGTATTTTTAATGGTCTCCACATTTGAAAGCCCATCTTGTATTTCGCAAACCACTGTAGAGATCATTTGGTGCACCTGCTTAAAGCTGTAAATACCGAAGAGCTCTTCGGTTTTAACCGTGCCGGGTTTAGCCGAGCGGGTTAAATCATTTCTTACCAGGTCAACAACCATTACGTTTTCCTGCAGTTCTTTGGGATGGCTGCGCAGGCGCTGTTTAGCCTGTTCATCGGCTTCAATATCATCCATCCTTTTAGCCGTACCTTTTATGGGTTGCGAGATGAGTTTACTTCCCCGTTTAGCCAAAAATCGTTCGGGCGAAGCGCCGAGAATATAATTACCATTCCATTTAAAAAAAGTAGAGAACGGATTGGGCGAAACTTCATTCAGTCTCGTAAACATCTCCAGCGGATCAAGAAGTATATCCTCTGCAAAAAATTCCTGGCAAAAGTTAGTGACATAAATATCGCCGCGGGTAATGTGCTCTTTTATTTTGTTTACCGTGTCAATGTATTCCTGCCTGCTGAAGCGTGGGGATAGGTTGATATTAGCCTGCTGTACAGGTTCAATTAAACCCTGCTCAATGATTGATCTTATGACAAGTTCGGGGTTATCTGAAATAATTTCAGCCTCCTTCCCCCTTATCAAAATCAGATGTTGAGGAACAAAGAAATACAAATCTGGAAATTTTAAGCCATCGTGATTAGTTGATGTAAGCGCTTCAATTTCATTTTTAAGGTCATATCCCAGGAAACCCGTCATCCAGCCGGGATTATTTTTTCTGAACTCATCAAGCTTATCAAAAGCGTTACCTGCATCTGCAGTAAGTCCGGCACGGGAGCCAACCGCTATTAGCGTATCAAATTTGGAATAGAGATCATTAAATCCATTCGAATCAAGGTAACACAGCGTATCAAAAGTTGCGGCCCATTGCAACGCCTTCTTTCTGAATTCCGGCAGATCATTAACCTGTACTATCACCCTGCAAAAATAACCAAGTAAATGAAAAAAGGCCGGAACGTCCGGCCTTTTTATTCTTATCATAAACCCTATGGGTATAGGGAATATCTATTAATGTAACGTTAAAGTCTGTTTCCTGTCCGGACCTACTGATAGATATTTTACCGGTACGCCAAGTTCAGCTTCAAGATAATCAATATATGATTGCAGTTTAGCCGGGATTTGAGACAGCTCGGTAATGCCGGTCAGGTCTTCGTTCCAGCCATCAATTTCCTTGTATACCGGCTCTGGTTTAACTGAGCAAATATCGTAAGGCATATAATCAATCTGCTCGCCCAGATAGTTGTAATGAGTAGCAGCATAAATTTTATCGAAACCGCTTAATACATCAGCCTTGGTCATTACCAGCTGGGTAACGCCATTAAGCATAATAGCATATTTTAAAGCCGGCAGGTCGATCCAGCCGGTGCGGCGTGGCCTGCCTGTAGTTGCACCAAACTCATGGCCTACTTTGCGTAGTTCCTCACCTGTTTCGTTTTCCAGTTCGGTTGGGAACGGACCGCCACCTACACGGGTGCAATAAGCTTTGAAAATACCTATTACTTCGCCAATTTGCTGTGGGGCAATACCTAAACCTGTGCAAGCGCCGGCAGCGGTAGTATTTGATGAAGTTACAAACGGATATGAGCCAAAGTCGATATCAAGCATAGCGCCCTGAGCACCTTCAGCTAACACCTTTTTGCCATCTTTAATATAGCTGTTAACCCAATGTTCAGAATCAACAAGCGGGAACTGGCGTAAAACGTCAAGTGCTTCGAAAAACAGTGTTTCGCGTTCTGAAAAATCTGCTACTTCGCCATAAAGCTGCTGCAGCATAGATACATGCTTATCAACCAGCTTCTGATAACGCTCCTTAAAATCGGGCAAGGTGATATCACCGATCCGTAAACCATTACGACCGGTTTTATCCATATACGTTGGACCAATACCTTTTAACGTTGAACCAATTTTGCCTTCGCCCATCTTTTTTTCATTGGCGGCATCAAGCAACTGGTGGGTAGGTAATATCAGGTGCGCTTTTTTAGCAATTAAAAGATTCTTTTTTGCCAGCAGATCATGTCCGGCATCTTTTAATTTATCCAGTTCTTTTTTCAGGGTGATAGGATCAATCACCACACCATTACCAATAAGGTTCATGGTGTTTTCAAAAAATATACCTGAAGGAATGGTGTTTAAAACAAACTTTTTACCGTCAAATTCCAACGTGTGACCTGCATTTGGCCCGCCCTGGAAACGTGCGATCAGGTCATAACCTGCACTAAGCACATCAACAATTTTTCCTTTTCCTTCATCGCCCCACTGGAGGCCTAATAATACGTCAACAGCCATTAATTTCTAATATTTCTATAATAATCGTCAAATGCGTTTGTGATGGTTTGTTTTACTTTGTCCCATGTCATACCATCTAATGACTCGGGAGTTATAGTATTTTCAGCGTCAGCAAAATAAACCACTGATCTTATGACCGCAAAGGTATCATCATAAGTATATCTATCATGATAAAATTGAAAAAGATTTTCAAATGAATAAAACTCCAGGAGTTTGGCAATGTCCCAAAAGTCTTTTTTTACCCCTCTGCCTTTCACTGCATTAAGCTTCAACGCTATTAAATCGCGAATATCGGCAATGGGAATTCCTTCAATTATTTGTGCCGGATAAGTAAATGGATCTTTAACAGAAACAAAGTCAACTTTGATATTTTCAATGAGGCATTGATATATGGATTTAAACCTGTCGTTTTCATTTCTAACCTGATTGAAATTATCATTAAGGGTTTCTTTGATAAATTCTTTATCAAGTGGCTGATCTGTAAAAAAATCAAGATCAATTGATAGCCTGTGTCCGTAAAGTAGCGAAAGTGCAGTACCTCCAACCAATCTGAATTGTTCAAATCCAGGAAGTGAAACTATTTTTTTTAAAAGTTCCAGTGTTGCAGGTTCAACTGTTTCTTTTCGTAGCATTTAAAATCGGTAGGTTTAACCTTAAACAGCACGCAACAAAAATTGATGCTGATATCTGAAAGCCATAATGCTTGCAAGGCTAATTCTTTCACCTTGTCAAAACCATAAAATTTCAACAAGTTATTAAAATCTTCTGCTTTTCCTCTTTCGATAACCTTTTCAACAACATGCGCGGCATTTTTCTGATAGTCGATACTATCCATATCAACATCCCAAAATGCCTGCTTGCTTAAAATAGGTTTGTCCATGATTTTATACTCGTCTGTCACAAAAACCCTCTCTTAATTTGGTACAATTACCATAAAGATTTAATGAGTGGTGTTTGATGTCAAATTTCAATATATCGCCCATCATACTCTGGATCTGCTGGATACGCGGATCGCAAAACTCAACCACTTTACCGCAATCGATGCAAATGATGTGGTCATGCTGTTTGTAACCGTATGATTTTTCGAATTGGGCCATGTTTTTGCCAAACTGGTGTTTAGTAACCAGATCGCACGAAACCAACAGCTCAAGCGTATTGTAAACCGTAGCGCGGCTTACACGGTATTTTTTATTTTTCATGTGGATGTACAACGACTCCACATCAAAGTGATCTGTACGGGAATATATCTCTTCGAGTATAGCAAAACGTTCAGGGGTTTTCCTGAGGTTTTTATTTTCGAGGTAAGCCTCAAAAATTTTTTTAACCATTGGTATGGTATCCTGCTGTGACATAATGATGTATTAACGGGGCAAAGTTATTAATAAATTATGGATTAGAGAGACAAGAGGTCAAGAGTCAGGAATCAAGATTGGTGAATTCTGTCTTGCCTCATAATTCTTAATTTCCCGGTTCTTTCTTGCTTCTTGACTCTTGACTTCCTGCTTCTATCCTCACGACGCTTTTTCAATTGCCGAATCAAAACGGTTAACCGCGGTTACGCCTTTTACTTGTTTTAGGTTTTTAATCAGGGTATCAAGGTGGCTGGTGTCATTTACATACAACATCAGCGACCCTTCAAATATACCATTATCACTATCAACTGTAATAGACCTGATATTTATTTTAAAATCATTTGATATTACCGTGGTAAGCTTGTTGATTAACCCAACCTCGTCAATACCGGTAATGCGCAAGCCGGTAAGGAAGGCAAGTTCCTGCTGGTTTGTCCAGCGGGCTTTTACTATCCTGTAGCCATAGTTAGCCATAAGCTTAGCCGCATTAGGGCAATTGGTACGGTGGATCTTAATCCCGTCGCTCACGGTAACAAAACCAAAAACATCATCGCCGGGGATAGGATTGCAGCAATTGGCCAGCTTGTAATCAATCTTTTGCATATCCTCGCCAATGAGCAGGATATCACTGTCTTTGGCCTTGATATTTTTGATGAGGTTTTGAACCTGCTCCTGGTCAATTTTATCCTGCGGCTTATTGTCAATTACTTTTTCGGATGCCTGGTACTCTTTCAGGTCTTTCATATCAATAATGCCTTTGGCAACATTGTAAAAAAGATCCTGAGTGGCCTGCAGCTTGAAAAAGTAGCTGATTTTTTGCAGGTTTTCGGAATTGTAAGTGATCTTAAGCGATTTCATTTTACGCTCCAGGATCTCTTTGCCATCCTCGGCAATCTTGCGTTTCTCTTCTTTTAAAGCCGACTTGATTTTAGCCTTAGCTTTTGCGGTAACTACAAAATTAAGCCAGTCTTCCTTAGGGGTTTGCTTGCCTGAGGTAATGATCTCTACCTGGTCGCCGTTTTGGAGCTTGTAGCTTAGCGGCACCAGTTTATGATTTACTTTAGCACCGATACAGCTTGCGCCTACATCGGTATGGATCTCGAAGGCAAAGTCGAGCGCCGTAGCATTCAATGGCAACTGGATCAGCGCTCCTTTTGGTGTAAAAATGAAGATCTCATCGCTGAAGAGGTTCATCTTAAAATCATCGATGAAGTCGAGCGCGTTGGTATCAGGGTTTTTGAGCATTTCGCGCACTTTGTGTACCCATTGGTCAAGACCGCTGTCGGTGCTGGCTTCCTTGTATTTCCAATGCGCGGCAAAACCTTTTTCGGCAATCTCGTTCATGCGCTTGGTGCGGATCTGCACTTCAACCCATTGCCCGCGCGGGCCCATTACCGTGGTATGCAATGATTCATAACCGTTAGCTTTGGGCGATGAGATCCAGTCGCGCAGTCGGTCTGGATTGGGGCGGTACTGGTCGGTTACTATCGAATAAGCTTTCCAGCAGTCGGCCTTTTCATGTTCAGGGGCGCTATCCAATATGATCCGGATGGCGAAAAGGTCATATACCTCCTCAAAAGGTATCGATTTCTTTTTCATCTTATTCCAGATAGAATGGATTGATTTCGGCCTGCCAAAAATATCAGCCTCAAGCCCCTGGCTTTGCAGCGATTTATTAATTGGCTCGATAAAATCACGAATAAAACGCTCACGCTCGGCCTTTTTCTCGTTCAGTTTATTTTTGATGAACTGGTAGGTTTCGCGCTCCATGTATTTCATGGAGAGGTCTTCCAGCTCAGATTTTATGGCATACAAGCCCAGGCGGTGTGCCAGGGGCGCATACAGGTAAACCGTTTCTGACGACAGCTTAAGCTGCTTGTCCCTGGGCATAAACTCCATGGTACGCATGTTATGCAGCCTGTCGGCAAGCTTAATCAGGATCACCCTTACGTCGTCGGCAAGGGTAAGCAGCATTTTGCGGAAGTTTTCGGCCTGCAATGAGCTATTGGTATCAAATACCCCTGATATTTTGGTAAGGCCATCAATAATTTTGGCAACCTTTTTACCAAATTCCATCTCAATTTCATCAAGCGTCATGTTGGTATCTTCAACCACATCATGCAGCAGGGCGCACACTATTGAGGTGGTACCCAGGCCAATTTCTTCGGCGGCTATCTGGGCAACGGCAATAGGGTGGTATATATAAGGTTCGCCGCTTTTACGGCGCATGTCCTTATGGCTTTCCAGGGCCATATCAAATGCCTTGCGTATCATGCGTTTATCGCCCTTTTGCAGGGTTGATTTACAGGCACGCAACAAAGCACGGTATCTTTTTAGTATCTCGTTCTTCTCGGCTTCCAGGTCTATCACTAAGTCTTTCATGTACGGGGTATTAGCGGTATTCAATCATAAACATGCAGCAAATAAATATTATTGCAGGTATTAGTAAAATACCAAAAAAAATTACATTATTTTTGTATTAAGTAAAAATATGAAATTTATTGGTTTTACGCTGCTGTTATGTTGCTTAATGGGTGCTGCAAAGGCCCAAACAGCTACGCCTGCACCCGTAACTCTTGGCAAAAATGATACCATCAAAACAGCGATGACCAACCTTGATGGTGAGCTTGTACCATGGATAGTTGAGCCGGAGGTTAGAATTGTAGATACCCGTATTTTTGCGAGCGAGGCCGATAGGCTAAACTACCGCCGTTTGCGTTATAATGTAATGAAAGTACTGCCCTACGCACGTTTTGCAGGGCAAAGGTACCGCCAGTTACAGCGCGACCTTGCCGTTACTGCCGACAGGAAAAAACAAAAAGAACTGGTAAGCACCTGCGAGGGTGAAATAAAAAACCTGTTCAATAAAGAAATAAAAAACCTGACAATTAGTCAGGGAGAGGTTTTAATTAAGCTTATTGACCGCGAAACCGGGCAAACCAGCTTTGCTATGGTTAAAGAATTAAAAGGCGGCTTTAAGGCTTTCATGTTCCAGTCGGTAGCCAGCATATTTGGTCATAATCTCAAAGAAACCTACGACCCTGAAGAACAGAAGGATATCGAAGCCATATTAAACCAGGCCGGATATAATTCATACAGCAATTAGTTTAATGGATAACAAAAGCATTTACCAGTTTAACGTTAAAAAGTTAAACGGTGAAGAGATCAGTCTTTCCGAATATAAAAACAAGGTTCTTTTAATTGTAAACACGGCATCGCAATGCGGCTTTACACCTCAGCTAAAAGAATTGGCAGCTTTAAAAACTCAGCTTGCCGGCAAGGACTTTGAAATTCTTGCATTCCCTTCAAATGATTTTGGCGGCCAGGAACCTTTAGATGGCGAAGCTATTGCTGTTTTTTGTGAAGCCAATGGAGCAAATTATCCCATATTTGAAAAAATAAGGGTACGTGGCCCATATGCCGACCCATTGTATCAATTTTTTGCCGATAAAAAGGAGAATGGTAATGTACGTTCGGTTCCGCGCTGGAATTTTCATAAATTCTTGATTGATAAGAATGGGTATGTAGTTGATTTTTACTACCCTTTCACCAAACCTAACTCCTCAAAAATCAGGCGAAAGATTGACCGCCTGCTGACAGCGGCATTTAACCAATGAATTATTTTTGCGCATGCTTAAATTAGATATATTAGTTTTATCGGTACATCCTGATGATGCTGAATTAGGTTGTTCAGGTACAATTTTAAAACATATTGCCCTTGGCTATAAAGTTGGTATTGTTGACCTTACCCGCGGCGAGTTGGGTACCCGCGGCTCGGCCGAGATCCGTAAACAGGAAGCCGCCGCCGCCGCCGAAATATTAGGTTTAGCCGTACGTGAAAACCTTGGCCTGCCCGATGCCTTTTTTGAAAATACCCGCGAACACCAGGTAAAGGTTATTGAAGCCATCCGCAAATTTCGTCCTTCCATTGTAATAACCAATGCTTACCATGACCGCCACCCCGATCATGGCCGGGCAAATGAACTTGTTGAAGCCTCGGCATTTTTAGCTGGCCTTCGCAAAATAGAAACATTTGATATTGATGGCACACCACAAGAGGCCTGGCGGCCAGACATGGTGCTGCATTTTATACAGGATAATTATATTACTCCTGATATATTAATTGATGTAACCGAACATTGGGATAAAAAAATAGAGAGTATTAATGCCTACGGATCACAGTTTTATAACCCGAGCTGGGAAGATGAGCCTCAAACCTATATTTCAACATCCAATTTTATTGAAATAGTAACCGGCCGGGCACGCGAGTTTGGCAAAAGCATCCAGGTAAAATACGCCGAGGGCTTTACAAGCAGAAAAATTTTAGGGGTAGATAATTTATTTAACCTTAAATAATATTTATATTTAACTATAAGTTATATATAATAAATTTCACCCTAAAATAAACAGGGAGCCTGAAAATCAGGCTCCCTGTTTATTTTAGCAAGTATGATGATACTTATGCTTTAATATATTCAAAGCGATTGTTTTCATTGCTCCGCTCCCTTCTGAGCTTATTTTCATTAGCTAATTTTAAGAGGATCCCTGAAAGTTCAGATGTTTTAAAATCAGAATCATACTGTTCTTTACAGTAATTGGCAATTGATGAAATAGACCGCTGACTATCAAAGAAATCTGTATTTAGCAATTGATTAAGTATTTTGGTAGCGCCGGGCTTTTTACGTCCTGAAACACCTCCGCCTTCATCTTCAACGCGTAATTTCCTTACTTTTTTACCAAACATTTCAACACCCTCGGCATCTACTTTCTCCGATTCGATCATAACTTCCAGTAAACGGTCAATTATTCGAACCTGCACAGCTTCAGATTTGAATGAGTTTACAACCTCGGCAACTTCAACCAGTTGTTTCTTTAATTTCTCTATGTGTTTGCTCATGGTGCTTGAAATAGAACTACGTTACTTTAATAGGGTTGCAACAAATCTAATCGGAATAATAACAAAAAATATAGCGTATTTTGGAAAAAAAGTAGCGTATATTAATATCTTTCCATTTTTGCAAATAATAGATGTCGATTTTACCTTATTAAATATTAGTTAATTTCATCCGTTTCATGAGCGGATTTAGCTGTAGCCGGGATTAATTTTCTTTATTTATTGTATTATAAAGTGACCGAAAGCTGTTCAAGCATATCAAGGCCTATATCAATGTGGCTTTTTTCAATGATCAGCGCCGGACGGAAACGCACACTCCTTTCGCCGCAGCCAAGGTACATAATATTATTTTCAAAACCTTTTTTAATAAAGCTGTCCCTTATTGCTTTGTCCGGAAAATCAAAGGCTGTAAGCAATCCTTTCCCCCGCACATTACTGATAACCGTGTGCCGTTCGGCAATTTCACTCAAGCCGTTTTGCAGGTACTCTCCCATCAGTGCTGCATTATCACAAAGGTTATCTTCCTCAATAATCTCCATTATTTTTGACGAGCGTACCATATCAACCAAGCTGCCCCCCCAGGTTGAGTTTATGCGCGATGATACTTTAAATACATTATCTTCAACCTCATCAATGCGCCTGCCGGCCAATATGCCGCAAACCTGCATCTTCTTGCCAAAAGCTATGATATCCGGGCGCGCCTTTTCACCAAAATGCTCATGACACCAGAATTTTCCGGTTAAACCAACACCTGTTTGCACCTCATCATATACCAGCAATGCCTCGTACTCATCGGCAAGCTCACGCAGTTTTTCCAAAAACTCCTTGCGTACATGGTTATCGCCTCCTTCTGATTGTACAGGCTCAATAATTATGGCGCATATATCATCCTTATTATCTTCAAATGCTTTTCTGATTTGTGCCACCGATAATTGCTCCCTCCTTAGCAGGTCTTCATGATTGGCATCGCTATAAGGAAAATTCATATAGGGTACAGACACCCGCGGCCAGTCAAACTTGGCAAACCACTTGGTTTTATTTGGTAGCGTGTTGGTAAGGCTCAATGTATAGCCCGAGCGACCGTGAAATGCATGCTCAAAGTGCAATACTTTAAAACCTTTTTCTTTAGTATAACCCCTGGCAAAGTTTTTCTGCACTTTCCAGTCCATAGCTACTTTCAGCGCGTTTTCAATAGCCAGTGCGCCACCCGCAATAAAAAAAGCGTGCGGCAGGTATTCGGGGATCCCTATCCTGTCAAACGTTTCAACAAACTGGGCGTATTGCGTTGTATAGATATCTGAATTTGACGGGTTGGTTAAAGCCGCAAGCATGAGGTTTTTCTTAAACTCTTCATCATTCAGCATTTTGGGATGGTTATAGCCCAGGGGCACCGAAGCAAAGCAGGTAAAAAAGTCAAGCAGCGTACGGTTATATTTTGCATCATAAATATAAACACCCTTACTTTTTTCCATATCAAAAGTGAGGTCGAATCCATCGGCCAGTACATGCTTTTGAAGCGACGCCTGGACATCCTGCGGAGAAACAAGTAGGTTGTACATATTAATTGGGTTTATTACAAATTTAGTAAAAACCGCCTAAAATCAAAATTTAAGCGGTTTTTGAACCGATTGGCAAAAAAGTAACTTTAAATTGTTTAAAGTTACTTTTTGTACCAAACTTAAAACCGGTACACCCGTTTCCATCACGATATTCATAAAAAAATGCAGCTCAAATTTACATTTACCGCCCGGTTAACAACTAAATTCCTCATCCGCCAACCTGAATTGTACCGGCATAATTTAATAAACGTTTCTTTTTAATTAATTTGGCATAGGTTGATTATTTTAATATTAAATTAGTACCAGATACAACCAAAGGGGATATTTATAACCATGGGAGAAGAACCATTATCTGCCAGCCACTCAAAACCGGTCCCAAAAGTAACATTTAACAATAGTGCCGACTGGGACTTGTTTGAAGACCTGCCCGTTGCAGTTTATACCTGCGATAAAGAGGGTTATATAACCTCTTTTAACAAAGCGGCGGTAACGCTTTGGGGCAAAACGCCTGAAGCTAATAAAGACAAGTGGTATGTAAACTGGGAGATATTTACCTCCGACGGTATACTGTTAGCTCCCGATGAAACACCAACGGGTAAAGTATTAAAATATGGCAGGGCTATAAAGCAGCAGGAAATACTTATTAAACGTCCCGATGGAAGTGTAAGCTATATATTATCCAACCCTAAGCCCCGTTTCAATGAAAAGGGCGAACTGGCAGGCGCCGCCAATACCCTGATAGATATTACCGAACAAAAAAATGCCGAGTCAAAGCAAGGGATGCTGGCCTCTATCATTGAATCATCAGAAGATGCTATTGTAAGTAAAAACCTTAATGGTATAATTACCAGCTGGAACGGCGCGGCCCAACGTTTATTTGGTTATACCGAAGATGAGATCATAGGCAAACATATCACGGTTTTAATACCGGAAGACCGTTATGATGAGGAAGAAATGATCATTAATAAAATACGGGCTAACGAACGGATAGAACATTTTGAAACCATACGTAAAACAAAAAGCGGCGAGGAAATACAAATTTCGCTTACCATATCTCCCATAAGAAACAACAACAATAAGGTAATAGGGGCTTCAAAAATAATCCGCGATATAGGCAGGCAAAAAAAATCAGAAGAAAGATTACAACAGTATGCCGAACGCCTGGAGATTTTAAACTCCATAGGACAGGTTATTTCGGCCGAGTTGGATATTCAAAATATCCTGCAAAAAGTTACCGATGCCACCACCCAGTTGTGCGGCGCACAGTTTGGCGCTTTTTTTCACAACCAGGTTAACGAGCAGGGCGAATCATATATGCTGTTCACGCTTTCGGGCGCGCCGCGTGAGGCATTTGAAAAATTTGGCATGCCGCGTAATACGGCAGTCTTTCACCCTACTTTCAGTGGTGAGGGAACGGTAAGGGTTGATGATATAACCAAAGACCCACGCTACGGAAAAAATGCACCACATTTTGGCCAGCCTAAAGGGCACCTGCCGGTAGTAAGCTACCTCGCTGTTCCGGTAAGGGGCAAATCGGGCGAGGTGATTGGCGGGTTATTTTTTGGGCACGAACAACCGGCCAGGTTTACCAGGGAGCACGAGCAACTTGTTTTGGCTGTTGCCGCCCAGGCCGCGGTAGCACTTGATAACGCCAAGCTTTATGAAAATATTAAAGAGCTTAATGAAAAAAAGGATGAATTTATAGGGCTTGCAAGCCATGAGCTAAAAACACCGGTCACCAGTTTAAAGGGCTACCTCCAAATCATAGCCCGTAACCTCCCTCCGGATGATAAAAGCAAAGTACTGGCCAACAGGGCATTGGAACAGGTAGGCAAATTAACCATCCTGATATCAGACTTGCTTGATGTTACCAAAATCCAGACCGGTAAACTGCCTTTTACTTATGCTGATTTTGATGTGATCAAACTGCTTACCGAATTGAGAGAGATCCTGCAACAAACCGGCCCCTCCCATCAGCTCCTTTTAAATTTACCTGCCGGGGAATTAATTATCCATGCCGATAGCCAGCGTATTGAGCAGGTTGTCATTAACCTGGTAACCAACGCCGTTAAATATTCGCCAAAGGCAGATAAAGTGATCATCGAGGCCCTTGTTATCAATAATAAATTTAGGGTATCGGTACAGGATTTTGGCATCGGCATCCAGCCCGATCAACTGGAACGGGTATTTTCACGTTTTTATCGCGTTGAGAACCTCGCCTCTCACATGTCGGGATTAGGAATTGGCTTGTATATTTGCCAGGAAATTGTTAACCGTCACCAGGGCAGGCTTTGGGTTGAAAGCACTTACGGCGAAGGGTCAACCTTCCATTTTGAGATCCCGATAAACACGAATGACCTGCATGACGCCTAACAATTAGAACGAATTACACGAATTAACCTGATTTGTGTAAATTCAAACTGATTAACTTAATTACTGCTATCTAACTTTAATTCGCAAAAATTCGAACACATTCGTGTAATTAGTGTTGATTAAACTTTTCTTTCATTCCCAACAGGCCCCAAATCCCCCCGCTGTGAATTGCCAGGATTTTACTGCCGGGTTTAAAATGCCCTTTGCTTATTAAATCATATAGGGCATACATCATTTTGCCGGTATATACAGGTTCTATCAATATCCCTGTTGCAGCAACAAATTGTTTAATGAAACTGATGAGCTCGTCATTCGCTTTGCCATAACCGCCAAAGTGGTAATCGGTATGTATGTTATATCCTGCCGGGGTCGTTAAAAACCGGTCTATCTCCTCTTTAATAAAACCACCGTTTTTAAATACCGGCACCGCGTTGAATTTTGTTTTAAGCTGATGACCATTTAATCCGTTAATGATACCCGCCGCTGTTGTACCGGTACCGCAGGCACAAAAAATGTGGTCGTAGGTTTCGGTTAGTTCGTTAACCAGTTCGCTGCAGCCTTTGGCCCCTTCGGCAGATGCGCCGCCTTCATCAATAAAAAAAGCCTGTTCATCATTGCCAAAATATTGATTGAACAGGGCCGGTTTATCACGATAGCTGTCGCGGTCAGTAAATTGGAGGTTCATACCATGCAGGCGGCATAAAAACAAGGTATCGTTATCAACCTCCTCGCCGCGCACTATGCCTGTAGCTTTAAAGCCAAACTTTGCGGCAGCCGCGGCTGTGGCCATCAGGTGGTTGGAGTAAGCGCCACCAAAGGTTACAAGATGTGCCTTCCCTTTAGTTTGCGCCTGTTTCAGTAAATATTTAAGCTTACGCCATTTATTGCCCGATATCATGGGGTGGATCAGGTCATCACGCTTGATGAAAACTTTAAGGCCGTAGTCATCAAACAGGGGGTTACTGACTTGCTGTACCGGGCTAAAAATTTCAAGCTCAATGTTCATAAAATAATACGGCGTTAATGCTATTGCAATATTACGTTTAACCTACCATAAAAAACGATTACTTTTGCGCCTCAAATGGCACACGAACCCGAACTTATTGAGCAGGAAGAACAGGACTTGTATGAGCACTTACGCGTAGTGGTTGACAAGGGCCAGTCGCTTTTGCGGATTG
Source organism: Mucilaginibacter sp. R-33 (assembly GCF_049949235.1). NCBI lineage: Bacteria > Pseudomonadati > Bacteroidota > Sphingobacteriia > Sphingobacteriales > Sphingobacteriaceae > Mucilaginibacter > Mucilaginibacter sp. R-33. Next base: position 254,415 of record NZ_CP188089.1, on the reverse strand, counting down.
ATAAATTTTTGATGCACCGCGTGGAGAATGCTTCGCGCAATCGTATTCAAAATGCCATTGAGCTGGGCAATGTGCTCGTGAACGATAAAACCATCAAATCGAGCTATAAAGTAAAACCGCTTGATGTGATCTCGGTAGTGCTGCCACACCCTCCGCGCGATACGGAAGTATATCCTGAAAACATCCCCATCAATATTATTTATGAGGATGATGATGTATTGGTGGTTGATAAGGAAGCCGGTATGGTGGTACATCCCGGTTATAACAATTATACGGGCACACTGGTTAATGCGCTGGTTTACCATTTTCAGCAATTGCCAACCCTGCCGGGCAACGATGGCAGGCCAGGGTTGGTACACCGCATTGACAAGGATACCTCAGGCCTGCTGCTTATCAGCAAAAATGAGCGTGCCATGAACTGGCTGGCTAAGCAGTTTTTTGAGCATACCATCACTCGTAAATATATAGCGCTTGCCTGGGGCGATTTACCGGAAGACGGCACCATTACCGGCTATATTGGCCGCAGTGTGGCCGACAGGCGGGTAATGTCGATATATGATGATCCTGAAAAAGGAAAATGGTCGGTAACGCATTATAAAGTTTTAGAGCGAATGGGCTACGTTACCCTGATTGAATGCCAACTGGAAACGGGCCGTACCCATCAGATCAGGGCACATATGAAGCATATCGGTCACCCCCTGTTTAGCGACGCCACTTACGGCGGTGATAAAATTTTAAAGGGCACCATGTTCAGCAAGTACAAGCAGTTTGTTGAAAATTGTTTTGAGCTGATGCCGCGGCAAGCCCTGCACGCACAAACGCTGGGCTTTTTACATCCTACGTTAAAAAAGCAGGTGCATTTTGAATCGCCGCTGCCGGCTGATTTTGAGGCCGTACTTGCAAAATGGCGAAAGTACAGCGATACAGATACGAAATAACAGACGTTAGATAGAAGAGCAACAATACCCGGTAATTATTAACAACACGATCAAATTATAATATCTACCCGTCCCATGATGCCCGTATTCATCAATTTTAACGGCGAATATCTCCCTCAAAACACTCCATTGCTTACCATTGGCAACAGGGGCTTTAAATATGGCGATGGCCTGTTTGAAAGCATGCGGTTAATGAAAGGAAAATTAAAATTTGCCGAACTGCATGCCGACCGCCTTCAGCGGGGCATGAAATCTCTTAAAATTGATGGTTATTCGCAAATGGATACCTGGTTCCTGAACGAAATAGTTAGTGAGCTTGCCCGCAGGAATAAAGTTAAACACGGCAGGTTACGCCTTACCGTCTACCGCGATGCCGAAGGCTTGTATACCCCTACTCAAAATAAAATGGGTTATTGCCTGGAGTTAACCCCATCAGAGGAGCCCCGGTATTTTTTGAATGAGAAGGGCCTGATCATGGATGTGTTTACGGAACTACCCAAACCGTCCAACTATCTGTCGAACATTAAAACATGCAACTCGCTTATTTATGTAATGGCGGGTTTGTACAAAACTCAAAACAAGCTGGATGATGTTTTTCTGTTGAACCAAAGCGGTAACCTGTGCGAAGCCAGCAGTTCCAATATTTTCATCAATTATCAAAACCATTTATATACCCCGGCGCTAAGCGAGGGCTGCGTTGAAGGTGTAATGCGCCAGGTAGTGATCAAACTGGCAAAGGAAAACAAAATTGATATCACCGAAGCCCAGATCAACCCTGATATTTTATACGAGGCCGATGAAGTATTTTTAACCAACGCCACCCGCGGTATCCAAACCGTTATGGGTTTTGGGGTAAGGCGCTACTTTAATCAGTACAGCAAGATATTGATGGATGAGTTGAATAAACTATAAGTTGAACATATTTTACATCATTTCGCCGTACAGCAAGGGCAAAGCGCCGGATTGAGGAGAAATGCTATACCTCACGTACCGGAAGATCAGGTTTTCAGCTTTAGAGGCATTCAGCTTTAAGCTTTTTTATGATCCTATCGCCTTGCGGTAATTCCGAAGTGCCCTGATGATCGTCATTACAATTTCGTGCTGCCCTTCGTCCGAATTAAGGTACTCTTCCTCTTCCGGGTTATTAATGAAACCGGTTTCTATCAATACAGCAGGCATAGCGCTATGGGCCAGCACCAATACCCCCTGTTCTTTCACACCATTACTTTCGCGGCCATCTACCCCGGTAAACTCATCATCAAGCAGATCACCAAAACGGATACTTTGCTTACGGTATTTCTGTATATAAGCATTCAGTACGATCATATTTGAAGGATCGCTTTCATCATAGCTTTCGTAGTTCTGCTTGTAATCCTTTTCCTGGAAAATAGAAGCATTTTCGCGTATGGCCTCTTCCTGCTCCTTAAGGCGGTGGAAACCGTATACCAGCATCAGTACCCCTTTTTGCTTATGTGCACGTGCGGCAGTGCCCTCGGGCGATGAATTGCAATGAATGGAAATAAACAGGTTGCCATGGTTTTGATTAGCAATAGCCGAGCGGTGGTTTAGCGGGATAAAGGTATCATCGGTACGGGTAAGGATAGCGTTAACATCGGTAATGGCCGTATCAAGCGCTGCCTTGAGCTTCAGGGCTATTGACAGTGTTACATTTTTCTCAAACGAATGTGAACCACGCGCCCCGGCATCCTTGCCGCCATGCCCGGCATCAATAACAACCGTTTTAAACCTAAAAGTTGTAACAGCAGGTATAGTATCTTTTTGCTGCGCGAATGAATTTTGAAACAGGAATAACAGGATGATCATCCCGGGCAAAGCGATGTATTTCATTTTTTCACCGCCTTTTTACTGCACCTGGGGCATAAGCCATGAGCATACAGGGTAAAGCCATGCGACTCAAAGCCCGCTGGAAGATCTATCACCGGCAGGTTCATATCATTAAGGCAATATACATTTTTGCACTGGGTACAATTAAAATGCAGGTGTTCGTCATGGTGGTCATGCTCATTACAGCTCGCCGAGCAAAGGGCATAATTTGCCGTACCGTTTAAATCAAATACTTTATGGATGATCCCTTTTTCTTCAAAAGCATTGAGGATCCGGTAAAGGGTAACCCTGTCGATATCATGCATCAGGCTCTCCAGGTCGGGCTGCGAGGTAGCCGAATGTCTTGACGACATCATGGATAAAACCCGCAGCCTGGGCGCGGTTTTTTTCAGGTGATGCTTATCAAGCAGGTGCTCAAAATGATGTATATCGCGGGTTTGTGTCATGTATTAATCGGGTAATAATTATAAGGCCGCTAATTTAATAATGGTACGTATAATATGCGCCATTAGTTGCCGGCTTTTATAACGGTATTTTTTATTGGCTTAGTATGATGGTTTGATACAGCCAAGGCACCATGCTTTTCATGGTTACAAGCCGGACTCAAAAAGCAGTTGAACAGCAAAAACGCATAAAAGAATTTCCTGTGGCGCTTATCCATTACTCAACCTTTTTAAGTTTATATGTTTTATGATTATGATTGCAGGCACCGGTATACCTATAATTTACATAATGCGCGGCGGCTATCAGCAAGCCTCCAACAGGAACTATCATAGCCTCGGATTTTCCTGTTATTGTAAACGCGTGCCCTCCCATGATGATAACAAAACCTGATACAAGCATAAATAGTGGAACTGAACGGCGATGCGTACGCCAGTAGGATAAGCCTATAGAATACACTCCTATAACCAGGGCGAAAATGATCATCCCCCACTCTACCCAGGCGTTAGCCAAAAAACCAAGGCCCACCAGGGGCAAACTCGTAAACAGCAAAGGCACTACTGCACAATGGATAGCACAAAGCGTTGAAGCGGTGATACCAATATTATCCAGCCGGGGTGAAAGCTTTTGAAAATCCATGCCGCAAATATAAACAAGTTAATGCAACACAATTGCATTTGTTTTCACTATCCATATTTGAGTTTATTAAATTAACAAATACCTGACAATTACTTAATATTAATCAGCAAACTGTATTTTTGCAGGCTTTATAAAAAAACACAGATTGAATTTAGCCTCCATTTATCATATAAAACAGCTTTGGCAGAGCGCCTACAATACCCGGGCCAGCAGGCTCAAGTTACTGGGTGCCACTATAGTCATAGTCATCATCATTAACATGTTACCGTCTTTTTTTAAGTATATCGAAAAAAGGCAGGACGGGGCTGTACTTAATGATTGGGTATTGGCCCATTTACCCTCTTACGATCTCTCAGTCCCTATTTTTATACTTATCTGGAGCATGGGCCTGCTCATGATGTGGCGGGCGCTTTATAACCCGAGGATATGTATCACTTATATCTGGACACTGAATTTTGTATGTATTGCCCGGTTTATCACTATCGGCCTGGTCAAGCTCAATCCGCCAATGGGCCTTGTCCCGCTTATTGACCCAAGCACAAGCGTTTTTTACGGGCATACGTTTATCACCAAAGACCTGTTTTTTTCGGGCCATACAGCAACCATGGTGCTCGTGTACCTGCACCTGCAAAAGCGCACAGATAAACTGATCGCATTAATTTGCGCGATAGTATTGGTTGTATTACTGTTGATACAGCATATTCATTACACTATTGATGTAGTGGCCGCGCCGTTTTTTGTATATGGTTGCTGGAGATTGGTTAAATGGCTGGGGCTGGAATGATAACTTTTTTAATCCGTCTTCACTCCCATCCATCCACCAAATGCATGCTGTCTTTTAAATCACTGTACAGCTTTTTAAATACCGGGAACATTTTGCTGTATACTTCATGATTTTTAGTATTTGGTTCGATAAAATCCTGCTGTTCAACACGGGTAAGCGCGCCATAACTTTCAGGATATAATATCCGTGCAGCGAGATAAATAGCGCCGAGCGCTGATGAATCTTCAGACTGAAGCACTGCGAGCCTTTTCCCGGTGATATCTGCCAGTACCTGTGTCCATACTGCTGAGCTGGTAAAACCACCACTGATATTGACTTGTGTAATCCCGCCCGATGCATCTTCCAATGTTTTAAGCACATCATTCAGCGCAAAGCAAATGCCTTCAAGCCCCGCACGTAAAAAGTGCGACCGGGTATGTGCCGGTTTGATATTAAAAAATGTGCCGCAGGCTTTGGTATCCCAGAGCGGGGCGCGTTCACCGTACAGGTAGGGTAAAAATATAAGCCCGTTGCTGCCGGCAGGTATAGTTGCTATCTCATTAAACAAAGCGTCATAATCAGCCGCGGTAAGGTTATCCTTTTGCAAAAAGTTTTTGAGCAGCCAGTTTACCGCTATACCTCCGTTATTTACTGCTCCGCCGCATACATAAGTCTGCTCATCAAGCAGGTAATTAAAAACCATGGCTTCGTAATTGTAAACTGGCTTCGGGCTGGTAATGCGTACCGCGCCGCTGGTGCCTATAGTAAGCGCCGCTACATCCGGGCCGGTAGTGTGGCTGCCTAAATTGGCACATGCACCATCACTTGCCCCTATAACAAAAGGGGTAACGGCATTTATCCCGGTTAATGCAGCTACTTCAGGCCTGATATTGTTACGGTGATAAGTGGTATTAACCGGGGCTGATAATTTTGAAGCAGTAATACCGGTGAGTGTAAGAGCCTCATCATTCCATTCTTTGGTTACAATATTAAACAATCCTGCAGCCGACGCAATGGAATAATCAACCTCAAAAACACCAAAAAGCCTGAACCAGATAAACTCCTTTATCGAAATGAATTTATGGGCGGCTTCAAAGATGTTACTTTGATTATCACGCAGCCACAACAACTTATTTAGGGGCGACATGGCATGAATAGCTGTGCCGCAGTTATGATAAAGGCGTTCACCTTTTTCTGTTGCACGCAATGCCTGCGCGATGCTCTCGCTCCGCGCATCTGCCCAGGTCATCATAGGCAGCAGCGCTTCGCCATGCTCATCAACCGGAATAATACTATGCATGGCGCTGCTCAGGCTCACGGCCTGCGGAACGGCTCCCAATTGGGCAGTAATACCGGCAAGGCATTTTACAAAAGCGTCCCAAATCAACAGCGGATCCTGTTCGCTGTAACCGGGTTCAGGGCTATTAATGGGATAATGATTGGATACTGTACCTAATGGTTCGCCCGTTAAACTCACCGCTACGGCCTTTGTACTGCCGGTGCCAATATCAATACCTAAAATATATGCCTGCATAGAGATGTATTTGATTGCCAAAATAATAAAGAGAACCGGGATTTGGGGGGATTTTTAGGATTATGGGATTTCTTTAACAGTTTAACATAAAATCAGCTCATCAAAATTCTGTCTATTCCAGCAAATCCCAAAAACCCCGGTTCAGACAAAAATCCTATCTATTCCATAGACCCACCCCAAATCCCCGTTCAGACAAATTCCTTCACATCCATGACAGCAAAGGACAGTTCCGGCATTTAAATTATCTACATTAGCCTTACCAATATAAACCAATCAGAGAATATGCAAGTAATTTTAGGGGTCATCTTCCATTTTATCGGTGGCTTTGCTTCGGGGAGCTTTTACATCCCCTACAAAAAAATAAAAGGCTGGGCCTGGGAAAGCTACTGGATAGTAGGCGGCATTTTTTCATGGCTCATTGTACCACCGCTGGCAGCATGGCTTACTATTCCCGGCTTTGCCGACATTATAAGCCATACAGCTACTGCTACCCTTGGCTGGACGTACCTTATGGGATTGCTGTGGGGCATTGGCGGTTTAACATATGGATTAGGGGTACGTTACTTAGGAGTATCGCTGGGTAGTACCATCATACTGGGCTTATGCTCGGTTTTTGGATCGATAATTCCATCGGTTTATTATGACCTTTTCCCGAAAGAAGGGAAAGATACCTTTACGCTGATGCTGCACACCCAATGGGGGCAGATGGTTTTATTGGGCATTGTGCTTTGTGTAGTGGGTATTATTATATGCGGTAAAGCAGGTATGATGAAAGAGAAAGAACTCTCGGCCGATAAAACCATAGCCCAGGAAAATAAGGATTACCGCTTTGGCTTAGGTATACTGGTGGCGGTAGTTTCGGGGATCCTGAGCGCTTGTTTCAACTTCGGTATTGAAGCCGGGAAACCAATGGCCGATACAGCTAACCAGATCTGGCAGGCGGCGCATCCGGGCCAAGGCAATTTCCTGTTTTCAAACAACGTAACCTATATTATTATACTATGGGGTGGCTTAACCACTAACTTTATATGGTGTATGGTGCTAAATGCCCGCAACAAAACGTTTGATAATTATACCGATAAAAAAACACCGCTGCTTAAAAACTACCTGTTTGCGGCACTGGCCGGCACAACCTGGTTTTTACAGTTCTTTTTTTACGGTATGGGCGAAAGTAAAATGGGTAATGGCGCCAGCTCCTGGATCCTGCACATGGCTTTCATTATCCTGATTGCTAATACGTGGGGCCTGGTACTTAAAGAGTGGAAAGGCGTAAGTAAAAAAGCATTCGCAACGGTAATAGCCGGTATAGCAGTAATTGTAATATCGGTACTGGTTGTGGGATATGGGAATAAGATAAAACCCGAAAAACCGACGGTAAAAGCCGAGCTAAATAAGCCAACGATAAAAACAAATCAATAATTCATTAACTCAATAATTCAACAATTAAAATATATGTCGTCGAAAACAACTGAATTTAAACACGTAAGCTATTTGTGGGATGAAGCAAAAGCCGCCGAACTGGCGGGCGATGAAGTAGCCCTGCTCATATACCGCTCCAACCTTTTGGGTGCCGATTTGCGCCTTACCAACTATGGTGGCGGTAACACCTCATGCAAGTTGATGAGTAAAGACCCGCTTACCGGCAATGATGTTGAGGTAATGTGGATCAAAGGCTCGGGCGGTGACATTGGTACGCTGAAAAAGAGCGGCTTGGCTGCCCTTTATGTTGATCGCCTTCGTAGCCTGAAAAACATTTATCGCGGGGTTGAATTTGAAGATGAAATGGTTGAGTTGTTTAATCACTGCATCTACGATCTTAACTCAAAAGCGCCATCTATTGATACGCCGCTTCACGGCTTCCTGCCATTCAAACACATCGATCACCTGCACCCTGATGCTGCCATCGCCATCGCGGCAGCAAAAGATGGTAAAAAAATAACCCGGGAGCTTTTTAACGGCACCATCGGCTGGGTTGAATGGAAAAAACCAGGCTTTGAGCTTGGCCTGCAATTAAAACAGTGCCTTGACGAAAATCCGGGCATCCGTGGTATTATGCTGGGCTCGCATGGTTTATTCACCTGGGGCGATACAGCTTACGAAAGCTACATGAACACGCTTGAGGTTATTGAGCGCTGTGCCGAATATCTTGAAGAAAACTACGGAAAAAAAGGCCCTGTTTTCGGTGGTCAAAAAGTTGAAAGTTTGGACGAGACCAGCCGTAAAAAACAGGCGGCTGCCCTTGCACCTATACTACGTGGTTTTTGTTCAAGCTACAGGCACATGGTTGGTCACTTTACGGATGATGCCCGCGTACTGGAATTTATTAACTCCAATGATCTTGACCGTTTGGCTCCTTTGGGTACCAGCTGCCCCGATCACTTCCTGCGTACAAAGATCAGTCCGCTGGTGCTTGACCTTGCACCGGGCGAAGACCTGAGCGATGTTACCGCGTTAAAAGCACGTTTGGCTCCTGCCTTTGAGGCTTACCGCCAAATGTATACTGATTATTACAATACCTGTAAGCATGATAACAGTCCGGCTATCAGGGATACCAACCCGGTGATCATCCTGTATCCGGGGGTAGGCTTGTTCTCGTTTTCAAAAGATAAACAAACCGCCCGCGTTGCCGCCGAGTTTTATACCAATGCCATCAACGTAATGAAGGGTGCTGAGGCGATTTCTGAATATACTTCGTTGCCACGCCAGGAAGCTTTTGATATTGAATACTGGTTATTGGAAGAAGCCAAATTACAGCGCATGCCTAAGCCAAAAGCCCTTTCAGGCAAAATTGCCCTGATCACCGGCAGCGCTGGTGGTATAGGTAAAGCTATCGCCAAAAAATTTGTTGATGAAGGCGCCGTAGTTATTCTGAATGACATGAACGCCGAGCGCCTGGAAGGTGCAGGCGAGGAGTTCAAAAAGCAATACGGCAAAGATTCATACACAACTGCCGTACTTGACGTAACCAAAGCCGATCAGATCAACGAAGCGCTTGAAATTGCTGCTTTAGCTTTCGGCGGCGTTGATATTGTGGTGAACAACGCCGGCTTGTCTATCTCTAAATCAATTGCCGACCATACTGAAAAAGACTGGGACTTATTGTACGATGTATTGGTTAAAGGCCAGTTCTTCATTACCCAGGCGGCAGTTGCTGTGATGAAAAAACAAGACATTGGCGGCGACATTATCAACATTGTAAGTAAAAACGCCTTAGTAAGCGGACCGAACAACGCCGGCTACGGCTCGGCAAAATCGGCCCAGTTACACTTGAGCAGGTTAAACGCTGCCGAGCTTGGCACCGACAAGATCCGCGTAAACGTAGTTAACCCCGATGCAGTAATCAGCGACAGCAACATTTGGGCCGGCGGATGGGCCGAAGGCCGTGCTAAAGCTTACGGCGTTACCGTAGATGAACTGCCAGCGTACTACGCAAAACGTACTTTATTAAACGAGGTGATTTTACCTGCCGATATAGCTAATGCCTGCTTTGCCTTTACAGGCGGCCTGCTTAACAAATCAACCGGTAACGTGTTGAATGTTGATGGCGGCGTGGCGATGGCGTTTGTGCGGTAGTTAGTTCATGGTTGATAGATCATGGTTCATGGTCATCGCTTAAGGGCTAGCCTTCCTTAATAAAAATAAAACCAATGTCATTGCGAGTGATAGCGTGGCAATCGCACGGAAGCATGGCCGCAATGCGTAGCCACTCTGTATAGCATGCGATTGCTTCGTTCCTCGCAATGACATATTTATAAATTTTGCAAGTTCAAGCGTCAAACTTGAACTTGCTTTATAACCAATACCAATTATGCAGTTAGAAAAATATAAAATTGATGAAGCCAATCATCAACAGCTGAATGATCATCAACGCAAATTCGATTTTGTTGCCGGTGATGTGAAAAATCTGGATACCATCCTGCAAAAATTAACTGATTTTAATATTGCTATACCAAGCTGGGCTTTAGGTACCGGCGGTACCCGTTTCGGCAGGTTTTCGGGCGGTGGTGAACCCCGCAGCCTGGAAGAAAAAATTGAAGACGTGGGTTTGATCCACGCACTTAACCGTAGCAGTAACTCGATTTCGCTGCACATTCCCTGGGATATCCCATCCAATGCCTCAGCTATCAAAGCCCATGCAGCACAATTGGGTTTGCATTTTGACGCGGTTAACTCTAATACCTTCCAGGATCAGCCCAACCAGGAATTGAGCTACAAATACGGCTCATTGCACCATGTAGATAAAGCGGTACGTAAACAAGCTGTTGCTCACAATATTGAGGTGATCAAATACGGCGTTGAGCTTGATTCCAAAGCATTGTCTGTTTGGCTATCGGACGGATCAAACTTCCCCGGGCAGTTAAACATGCGCGGCGCGTTTGAACGCACTTTAGAAAGCTTACAGGAAATTTATGAGGCCTTGCCTGATGACTGGAAAGTTTGGGTAGAGTACAAACCTTATGAGCCTAACTTCTATTCAACCACTATTGGCGATTGGGGGCAATCATACCTGTTATCATCAAAACTGGGACAAAAAGCACAAACATTAGTTGATCTTGGTCACCACTTACAGGGGGTAAACATTGAGCAGATAGTTTCATTACTGCTGATGGAAGGCAAGCTGGCCGGTTTCCACTTTAACGATTCAAAATATGGTGATGATGACCTTACCGTTGGCAGCATCAACCCATACCAGTTGTTCCTCATCTTTAACGAACTGGTTGAAGGTATGGATGCCCGCGGCATGGCACACGCTACATCCATTGGCTGGATGATCGATGCTTCACACAATGTAAAAGACCCGATTGAAGACCTGTTACAATCAGTAGAAGCCATTAAGATAGCCTATGCACAGGCATTGTTAGTAGATACTCCAGCATTGGTACAGGCACAACAGGATAATGATGTAGTACTTGCCCAGGAAATATTGCAGCAGGCTTACCGCACCGACGTCCGTTCATTACTGGCCGAAGCACGTTTAAGGGCAGGCGGTGCGCTAAACCCGCTGGCAGTTTACAGGCAGCAAACTATCAGGCAGCAACTGATAAACGAACGAGGAGCAAAAGCAGTATCAACCGGATTGTAAGCCTATGGAGCCGATACCTGTTATAGCCGTTTTTGATGTGGGTAAAACCAATAAGAAGCTGTTCCTGTTCGATGAGAACTACAGGATAGTTTTTGAACGCACAGCCCGCTTCCTGGAAACTCACGACGAAGATGGCGATGCATGTGAAAACCTCGACAGCCTCAGGCTATCGGTGTTTGACTCATTGCGCGAAATTTTTAAGCATAAGGAGTTTGATCTTAAAGCGGTCAATTTTTCAACGTATGGAGCCAGCTTTGTGTATGTTGATGAACATGGCAAACCGCTTACCCCACTGTATAATTACCTCAAACCATATCCGCCTGAACTGGGCAGGCAGTTTTATGAAAACTATGGCGATGAAGCCAGGTTTGCTTTAGAGACCGCCTCGCCCGTTCTGGGCAATCTTAACTCTGGGTTACAGTTGTACAGGCTTAAATATGAGCAACCCGAAGTATTTAAGCGGGTGAAGTATGCCCTGCATTTGCCGCAATACATGAGCTATCTTATCAGCGGGCAAATGGTGAGCGACTTAACCAGTATCGGCTGCCACACTGCCCTTTGGGATTTTGCTAAGAACACCTATCACAACTGGCTTAATAATGAAGGGATCCTGCCCAAAATGGCGCCTCTGCATCCTGCAGACAGCGTGCTTCCGGCCGAGTTTCCGGGCAGCACTTATAAGGTTGGTATTGGGTTGCACGATAGTTCAGCAGCGCTGATCCCTTACCTCGTGAGCTTTAATATGCCCTTTGTGCTGATCTCTACGGGTACCTGGTCAATCAGTCTTAACCCTTTTAACCAAACACCACTTACGGCTGATGAACTGAAGCATGATTGTCTTAATTACCTGCAATATAAAGGCAGCCCGGTAAAAGCCTCACGCTTGTTTACGGGTTATGAATATGAGCAGCAGGTAAAAAGAATAGCCACCCACTTTAACCAGGACGAGATCAGGTACCGTACCATAAATTATGATCCGGCCATCGCGGCCCGGTTAAATAATCAGCCGTCATTACAGGCAAATGAAAATGACGGCCAGTTACAGAAATCGGCATTTGAGCAGCGCGACATAAACAGTTTTGCTGATGATATTGAAGCTTATCACCAACTCATGATTGATATTGTTACCCAGCAAACCATCTCAACCAATTATGTTTTAAACGGCTGTACGGTAAAGCGCATTTTTGTAGATGGCGGCTTTAGTAAAAACAGTGTTTTCATGCACCTACTGGCGCTGGCCTTCCCTCATTTGGAAGTTTACGCCGCGTCGATGGCGCAGGCAACTGCCGTAGGTACGGCATTGGCTATTCATCATGCCTGGAATACCAAAACACTGCCGCATGACCTGATCGAGCTAAAATATTATTCGGGGGTGCAGAGCGAGGTATGTTAAAACTATGAAGAGATCCGGTTATCAACCGGATTTTTTTATTTTAGGCCAATTAATCCAAAGCCCTCGTCATGAAAAAATTAGCGCTGTTTCTGTTATTGCTCAACTTTTTATTTGTTGCCAACGCGCAGCAAACCAAACGCAAAAAAGCCATCATTGTGCTTACATATGATGACGGGCTAACTTCGCAGCTAAACATTGCCATTCCGCAGCTGGATTCGGCACACCTTACCGCCACCTTTTTTTTAACCGGAAACATGACCGAAGCTTCGTTACCCCGCTGGCGCCAGACAGGTGAAAAAGGTTACGAACTGGCTAACCATACTTTGTACCATCCCTGCCTGATAAACATAAAAACTAATCCTGCCGACAATTCGGCCAATTATACCCCATATATCATGGTGCGCGAAATAAAGGAAATGAACACCCTGCTTTTTGCCCTTGATGGTAAAACCGGCAGTCGCACTTATGCCTACCCCTGCACTGAACTTGAAGTTGGCGGCGTGAACTATGTTGATACCCTGCGTAAAGCAGGCCTCGCAAAATACGCCCGTATAGGCGGCGGACCGGATGCTGTGATCACTGATTTTAAAAACCTCGACCCGTTAAAAGTGCCCTCATGGGGCGTAACAGGCAACCCGGTAACCGGCGATGCCCTGATAGATTTTGTAAAGAAAGTACAACAAAGCGGTGGAATGGGCATCTTCATGTTTCATGGCGTAGGCGGCGATTATTTGGTTACACCCGCAGATGCGCACAGGAAGCTGTTAGCATATTTAAAGGCACACCGAAACGAAATTGAAGTTACAACTTTTATGAAAGCCATGGATGAGGTGATGGCCGCTAAATAGTTTTATAAAAGCTAAAAGCAGAAGGCTAAAAGCTTAAAGCCAAATTACTATATATAAAAATTAAGCTATCAGGCTAACGAGATCTGATATAACAAGCTCATCTTTAATAATGCGTTCATGACCGGGGCCCTGGTATACTTTGGTTTCAACTTCGGGATGAGTGACAAGGAAGTTTTCCAGAAATGCGAAGGGTGCAACTTTATCTTCCGGATCATAGGCTAACCAATGTTTCCGGACCAAGCCGGCAGGATATAAATTATGAAGTGTAAAATCCGAAGCCTCCATATCAAACAATGCCTCAAAATCAGTAAAGAATTGATCCTGTAAACCAGGAGCTACATCGGCCGCGTTCAGGCTGGCTATAAAATTCTCTTTCAGATTAATAAGCGGGGCAATGCTGATGAGCAAGCCAGGTTTAATAGCTGTTTCCTTAATAGCGATGGCATTGGCCATTGCCCCTAACGAGTGACCGATAAGCACATCGGGCGCGCCAAAGGTTTTGATTACCGTAGTCGCAGCTTTAGCAAAGAGCAAGAGGTTTGACAGCTCCCCTTCCGAGCTGCCATTACCCGGCGCATCAAAAGCGGTTACCTGCACATCATTAATATTTTTTAAAGCCGTAATGAGCTCGGCAAAGTCGGCGGCTTTTGAGCCCCAGCCGTGGGTAATAAGTATTTTGCGCTTCCCCTCCCCCCAGGTAAACCCATTGAACTTTAAAGCAGATTTGGCAAAATGAGGATCGTCTACTTCAAGCGTAAATGCTTTGGCTTCGTCAAGCAATTGCTGCTGTTGCAAGCGGACCGGCATTTTGGGCGAATAACAGATCAATTGCCATAGCAAGTTAACCATACCAGGCGCTTCGGCGCCATTAAGAGATTTTACCTGGTTAAATACCGTTTTTAACTTTTTCATAAGCGAGGCAGGATTTCGCCGGCAAAATAAGCAAAAGCGCCTTTAAAATATACCAATAGGTATTTTATTTACATTGTCCCGACGAAGTCCTGCATTCCAATTGTAACAAAACGCATGTCCCAAATTTTTGATTCTCCATAAAAATTTAAAAATCCTCCCGGCGTTCTTTTTCCGGAAAACTGGAGTGTTCCAAATTCTGAATGTAAAAACGCGGGACACCTTTTTTATGAAACACGTTGACGTTCAATACTTTAATCATTTACCTGAAACATTATTAAAATACTGATAATCAACACTTAAAACTATAAAGAGTTCAAAACGAGCCTTTCTCGAAAGATTAAAAACGACGGCATTTAAAAGTGAATTTTTGCTGATTTTTAGGATTTTTTTGAGAAAAAACCAAATGGCGGCTTTACCTGTCTTGCATACTGACAATGTAGCGACACCATTTTTATGTTCTGTTTTTCGGATCGTTTTTTGCGCCGGAATACGCAGGATTTTCTGCCTGTGGCCGGGAGCGTGGACGCTCTATCCATGACCATGTTCAGGCGTGGACGCCATAACCATTACCTAAGGGATTAATTTAGCGTAAGCGCTTTAAAATCCCCTCTTGAGAGTAATAGCCCGTGATTAGACAGTGCCGGGAAATGACATGCCGTACAGTTGACTCACCCGATCTGCGCTACGCTGGACCACCCTCTCTTTGCCTTTGGCGGAAAGAGGGTAAAGAAAAAATACAGATAAATCCCTCTCTTTACGCTTGCGTAGAGAGGGGTGACAAGCGCAGCGATGTCGGGGTGAGTAGACTTGGCGGTTAATTCTTTAATTATGTTAATTCAGGGGCTATTACTCTTGAGAGGGGGTGCAGTAGGAAAAAGCGGGAGCAGGGGTGTGTTATACAAGTGATAAACTGCACGTAGAATAACACACCCCTCCGCCCCTCTCAAGAGGGGAATCGCACATTCCCCCACTTTTGAAGAGTTTTTTTCTTAGGTTACGGTTCTGGGCGTGGGCGCCTAAACCCACATAAAAATAAAACTTCTGCTTCAGGGGGCTGGTGACACTATTTCCCTCTGCCTAACCAAAGCAGCGAATTGATGATCAGCTTATCAACATCGGCATTTTCAAAAGTTTGAGAAAGCTCTTTGTTGGTGCCCCTGTCATAGTCCATATCGTTATGACCGATGTTGAAATAAACCATGCGGTAATTTTTATTAGTCCAGGCTACGGGGTAGTAACCGCTATGCCAGATCTCGTGTTGCTTTGGACCGGTGCCTAAGGGAAAACTTGTTGAATCAACGGCCAGCAGGATATCGATATCCGGATTTTTACGAAGATCGTGTTCCCAGCGGTACCATTCGTTAGGGTTTGTTTTAAAAGTGATGGGCAGGCCTTTGGTTACCGGATGATTAGCATCCTCAACTCTTAAAATGGCCGAAGTTGGGTGCCAGGTATTGCTCACATATTGTCCCGAACCGAGGAACTCGTTATGGTACCAGTCCCAGTTTTGCGGAAAGTCCGAGGGCGTAAGCGCGAAGGCCGAAAAATGAAACCCCATCCAGGCGCCGCCCTTTGTCATATACTGTTCAAAAGCTGCACGCTGCTCGGGGCTATCAGTGCGGGTATCTAAAAATATTACTACCTGGTATTTGGCCAAAAACTCAGGGTTCATGTTAGCCCAGTTGTTGGTGCTGTCGTAGGTAAAATTGTACTTTTTAGCCATTTTAGGAAACCAGCGATTGGCCTCGTGCACAAAGCTGATATGCGCCAAATCGCTCCGGCCGGTGTAAAAGGCTATTACTTTGAATTTTTTGTGGCTTTGGGCGTTGGTGCTTATGGCTGTAAAAACTGCCATAATGAAAACGACAGCAAGCAGCATGGCCCTGTTGATCAGATTTCGGTTGATGTTCATATCCCTGCGTTTATAATTGTGCTTATAAAACTAATGGATTTGATTTTATGATGATGGAGAAATGGTGTGATGAGAGGTAATGTAGGGGCGATTAGATGTGGTGTTATCACCAACATCGACGAAGTAATCAATGCTCTTTGAGACGCTAAACTTCTTCATAAATTTCCAATTTCATTACAAAAGCTACAAAGTCTGTTGCAATTAGAAATAAATCATTACCAGGCGGACTTTCGTGATGGAAATAATAAATGTATTCGTAGTCAGCCTGCCGAAGGCTCATACATATAATATCTCCTAATTCGCCATCACAGATTGGTAATAGGCCAACGGGTAATTGTTCCTGAAAAGTTGAAAGAACTTGAGTTATTGATAATCCATTATTTCCGATAATACAATAAAAATCGCCAACACTTATTTTATTTCCCTTTAGCATAATTGGATTTACGTCAATACATTTCGCGCAAATAAGTTCTAAAAAGGAAAAAGCACCTATATCTATATATAAGTCTTTGTAAGACTGCGGCAAAAGCGAATTAAATGTTACCTCTATACTTAGAAAGGCGCTTTCCACTTGTTGCTTATGATCGGCACAAAAGAGATTCTTTTCAACTCCTCCAATTGACTTAAGCTTTTCAATCATGTTATTGTAATATAAACTGGCGTGAATTCGTCCCTTCTTGCGCTCGTTTTCAACGAGTGCTTAATATGGTTTGGCGATTGTATCGCCTGTGCGTTATAAACGCAAACCCAGCTACGCACTCGTTACAAACGAGCGCGAGCTTTTTTCTTCCCCTTTGCCTGTGTCCTCACGGGCAAATATCATCACAACACCATTTGCTCAAACAACCTGTTCAGCGTAGCCTCCGCATCGGCAGTCATACCCGGATGCACTTTGGACGCCTGTACCACCGTACTGCGTGTAGCCGTAAGCCAGCGGAAGCGTGAGGGCTGATCAAGCTGCGCTATTGGCCCTGCATCCTTTTCGCCATTGCAGATGCGCTCAAGCGAATTGATATTTTCCTTCAGGCAATCCAGGTCCAGGTCACCGCAAAAGGCAGCTAACCTTGCATCATCAGCCTTGAACAATACCTTTAAAAATTTTTGTTTGGGACAAAACAGGATCACCCCTATATTGATAAACTCTTCGCGCTCCACCCTTGGTACAACGCGGATTATGGCGTACTCAAATACCTGCATATAGGGCTTGTTTTGCGGCGTTAACAAATACTTCTGAAGCGGCCAACCGGGTTATCAAAAACTCGGCATATATATTCCGCACTTCGTCAGGCGTTTCTTCAAAATCGCGGTAGGTGATCCATTCATCGGGGATCAAGGCTACAATATCACGGATCTTTTCGGGTGTTAGTATCTCCTTAAATTCGACATCAACAATGTCAAGCTGGTTGGCGCGGGGCAGCAGCACATGGTCTTTCACCTGTAAAAACGGGCGGGTAGCCATTTCCTGCCAGTTATTCCATGAGTGATGAAAATACAGCGCGGCGCCGTTATCAATCATCCACAATTCTTTATGCCATATCAGCATATTGGTATTACGGGCGGTACGGTCTACATTGGTAAGCAAACAATCGAACCAAACTATTTGCGAAGCCAGTTTGCCATCAACAATAGTTACCGCCGGATCGAAAGTAATAGCGCCCGACAAATAATGCAGCGCCAGGTTAAGCCCTACACTAAACTTCAGCAGGTCCTGGATCTCTTCATCAGCCTCCGAACGACCAAATGCTTCATCTAAATTGGCAAATACCAGCTCAGGGACCTTGAAACCTAACAGGCGTGCTATTTCGCAGCCAATAAGTTCGGCAATGAGGGCTTTTACCCCCTGGCCTGCCCCACGGAATTTCAGTACATATAAAAATTCGTCATCAGCTTCGGCAATGGCCGGTAATGACCCGCCCTCGCGCAAAGGCGTTACGTAACGGATCACGTTAACGGTGCGGAGCTGTGGTGGTGTGTAACTCATAGCTGCAAATTTATTCAATACTTACATTACTGCCTGGTGTAGTAAGTATTTTGTGTGAAGCTTTTATTTTTTCCATCCTCTACATACGGCGGAACTTCATAGTATAAACCAAGAGTAGCTGAGTTCACTTTTATTATTTTAAATACCCTATCAGGTAGCCTGCTTTTTGTTTTGTCGTTATAATCTGTTACTGTATCGTTTGTAAGCGTTAACGTTCTACCGGAAATACTGAAGTTGAACTTTTCATAAGTAAATAAATTGTTCGTACTTGTTCCGGTGCCATCTTTATTAAATTGTTTAAATTGTATTAAAGGATAATTTGCAATAGTATCATAGCCAGTGCGTATTCCATCTGTATAATCTATTTCGGCTATTGAAGTGGCTTTCCAATTGCCAATAATAAGAGTTGTTACAGGAATATCTTTGGACTGATCATTTTTTTCTTTCTTGCAGGATGCGATAGCCAACGCTAAAATTGCCGGCAACAACAGGTTTTGTCTCTTCATTTGTTATAAGGTTTTACGAAGTTAATATTTAATCAGCAAAACCACTCATGGAAAAATCTCAAGTACCTATCATCAGGGTATATTAACAGAGCGGGTAATGAACCCTATCCACCAACAACATCCTGCCAATCCTAAAAATCACGGTTCAGAAAAATAATATTACCCTCCCCGGTCCCTGCTGACATAGGGCTGTCATTACCCCTCCGTTATTTTACATCATAAAACAAACAACAACACTTATGGACACTTTGAAATCGTTATTGCAAGAGATGGAGCAGGAAGCTCAAACTACCGAAAAAATGCTGAGCCGCATCCCCGACGATAAATACCAGTGGAAACCGCACCCTAAAAGCATGACCATTGAACAGCTCTCGACCCACATCGCTGAATTACCTACCTGGGTTACTATTACCTTAAATACCGACGAACTGGATTTTGCCACTGTACCTTACGAGCCTAAAAAAGTAAGCGGCACTGCCGATTTGCTGAAATTATTTGAAGACTCATTGGCCGATGGCTATTCGAGCCTGCAAAAAGCTGATATCAGCACGTTTGATAAAATCTGGACACTTCGTAACGGAGAACAGATCCTTAATCAGCGGACAAAAGCAGAAGTGATCAGGATGACCTATTGCCAGATTGTACACCACAGGGCACAGTTGGGAGTTTATTTGCGTTTGCTGGATATCCCGATACCGGGCAGCTACGGGCCAAGCGCGGATGAGCAGGGTTTCTGAAAAAACAGGAGTAATAAGATCAGTTTTAAATACAAAAGCAAAGCAGGCAAAAGCGTGCTTTGCTTTTGTATGTTTTTGCACTCAACTACGGTGCTTTGACAGCTTGCCTGTATTTATTTCTTCAAGGAAGCCATTTTCATTAATAGCATATCGGGCCTCAGAGGTATCGGTATCTATCTTGTAATTAACGGTCTTTACTTTTTTGTTCCTGATCTTTTTGCCAAATATGAACATCGGCAAAATGAAAACCGCAAGCAGGACTACAACTTGTAACAGGGTTGTGTACATAACGTCTAACATAAAAATTTAAGTCTGATTGGTACCCATATAACGTTATCGGGAGAGAAATGGTTCGCCTTTTTAATGTTATTTTATACCCATCATGTGTACATACAGCTAAATGTGTGCCATACTTATATCTGACGCTCTGTGTTACCGTAATATTACATTTATGCTGATATTTAATTGATTTATAATTAAATGCACCAAACACTGCGCTATCATATTGATAATAGAGCCTATCGTTTTGAAATAAATAATATACAGTACAGATTAGTGATTTTAGTACAGTGGCGAAGTATCGTAAAAACGCGGAATTTGATGGTTTAAGACTTATCAAACCATGTCATATCTATGGCGCTTTTTATTTGTTTTTAAACAGCCTCTGAAATGGACAGGATTTTAAATAGCCGGAGATATTTCAAGAGAAATCCAATAAATCCGAATAATCCGCCCAAATCCCGGTTCAGAACATGGGCGTTGCCTGCGGCCCGTGCTATGCGCTCATACTGCACAGGCATTAGCCACAAGGCCGGTATCCGCTCCTATCACTAACGCCCCCCGCGCACCATCTTTAAATGTATTTTACAAATTATTACGATTTTTCCCGGGAGGGCCGTGGTGGTTATCCAATGACATAAATTACAAAAGCGTTCGTGAGGACACCAGAAGTGTTCGGAAGATTTTTAATTCCCTCCCCTGGGAGGGGTGCGGCTGGATTTCGTGGTGGCAGGGAGGGGTTTATACTTCATTTCGGGCGAATAAGTCTGTGAATGAAACCCCTCCCAAGGGAGGGAATCGCACAATCCTCGCTTTTTTTTCTTCCAAACACTTCTGGCGAGGACACGAACGCCGGGTAATGAATTAATTTAATCTCCCCGATCCGTGTCCCCACGGATCGCCTGTCATCTGCATCAACAGTAAGACCAGCTACAAGCCGTAAAAAGCAGCCGCATTCGCACCAAAAAACAACTCTTTCTCTGACGCAGAAAGTCTTTCGGCATACAGGTTCATTACCTCCATTGTTTTTTCATAGCCTCCGGCCAGCAAACATACCGGCCAGTCGGAGCCGAACATTACCCGGTTGATACCGAAAGCGTTGAATACAATATCAATATAAGGGATAAAATCAGCTGCCGGGGTGTTGTCCCAGTCGGCTTCGGTAAGCAGGGCCGATACCTTGCAGGATACATTGGGATAGCTTGCCAGCTTTTCGATATCCTGCTTCCATCCATCAATTTTTCCGGCTTTGATGTAGGGTTTGGCCATGTGGTCGAGCACAAACTTTTGATCCGGAAATTCGGCAACCAATTGCGCGGCATACGGCAAATGGTTAGGGAAAATGAGGATATCATAAGTATATCCGTGTTTACCCAAAGCGGCGATGCCTTTTTTAAACGCCGGATCAAGCATGTATTGCTCGTCGGGCTCCGACTGCAGGATATGCCGGAAGCCTTTAAGCTTTTCATATTTCTTAAAATGATCCAGGCGGCCTTCCAGGTCATCGGCTTTCAAATCTATCCAGCCTACTACCCCTTTGATGAAGGGATTTACGGATGCCAGATCTAACAGAAATTCCGTTTCCTTTTCCGACTGATCGGCCTGGACGGCGACACTGCCATCCATGCCGTGTTTTTGCAGTACAGGTAACAGGTCTTCGGGATAAAAATCCCGCCCTATTACCTGCATGTCTTCAGTGATCCAGCTGTCCCTTATCGGGTTGTATTGCCAGAAATGCTGATGTGCATCAATTTTTAGCATAAGCTATCAGGTTTTGTTTTGATTCGCCAAGGCCTTCTATTCCTAATTCTACTACGTCGCCTGCTTTTAAGTAGATCGGCGGCTTCATCCCTAATCCAACACCTGCAGGTGTACCTGTCGAGATAATGTCGCCCGGCAGCAGGGTCATGAACTGGCTGGTATACGAGATCAGGTGCGGCAGGTTAAATATAAAGTTTGAGGTAGTACCGTCCTGCATGGTTTCGCCGTTAACTTTTAGCCACAGGCGCAGGTTATGCGGATCGGCAATTTCATCAGGTGTAGCTAAAAACGGACCAAGCGGTGCAAAAGTATCACAGCCTTTACCTTTATCCCAGGTACCATTGCGCTCCAGTTGAAATTCGCGCTCGCTTACGTCGTTGTGCAGTACATAACCGACAACGTAGTCCATAGCCTCGGCTTCTTCCACATACGATGCTTTTTTGCCGATAACCACAGCCAGTTCCACTTCCCAATCGGTTTTAACCGAGTTTTTAGGGATCATGATGTCATCAAACGGGCCAACAATAGCGGTGGTTGCTTTCATAAAGATCACCGGCTCGGGTGGCAGCGGTGCATTGGTTTCTTTAGCGTGATCGGCATAGTTAAGGCCAATACAAACCAGTTTTGAAGGGCGCACGATAGGACTTCCTAAGCGTACATCATCGGCAACTTCGGGCAGTAAGTTATCTTTTATAAAATCAGCAAGGCGGCTAAGTCCGTCAGTTTCAAAAAACTGTTCGGTGTAATCTTCGCCAAAGGCCGATACATCATATCTTTTATCGTTTTGTATAATTCCCGGCTTCTCTTTCCCAATCTCGCCAAATCGTATAAGTTTCATATTGTCGTTGTATTAGTTTGTTATCAGTTTAATAATTGTATCGTTAGGGTCGGTTGCCACGCCGCTAAGATATACAAACACGCCCTCGGTTTGTTGTTTAAATTTCACCGCGCTGCCATCGGCCAGTAAAGCGGCTTTAGTTACTTTTCCTTTTAATTGCGGAATGAAAACGTAGGGTTGTTGCGGTGCTGTCATCACATGCACATACAGGTTTTTATCTTTCTGAGTGATTACTCCCCATGGCTGTGCCGGGATACCGCTGCCGCGGGTACCGTAAATCGCTTCGCCATTTTTTTGTACCCAGGCGCCAACAACAGCCAGCGTATCGGTAAATTCAGGCTGAATTTTTCCGTTTGGCATCGGGCCTATGTTCAATAAAAAGTTCGCATTTAAACCGGCCGCGTTAACCAGGTAATGGATAATGCGTTTAGATGACTTAAAACTCCTGTCGGTAATGTTAAAGCCCCAGCTGTTGTTGATGGTTTCGCAGGTTTCCAAAGGTAATGCACCTATTTTTGATTTACCGCTGAAGCCGGTTGTATTGG
Organism: Mucilaginibacter sp. R-33; assembly: GCF_049949235.1. Classification (NCBI taxonomy): domain Bacteria; kingdom Pseudomonadati; phylum Bacteroidota; class Sphingobacteriia; order Sphingobacteriales; family Sphingobacteriaceae; genus Mucilaginibacter; species Mucilaginibacter sp. R-33. The sequence goes on along the minus strand of NZ_CP188089.1, from coordinate 231,460 downwards.
CTCCGGGCAGGTCTTTCTCAAACATCTGGAAATCTTCGCCCTCTTTTGGCTCAAGGTGATGGTTATTGCCTACCAGTATAGCAGGGTTCAGTTTATGGATCAATCCGTAGATCTCGTCATAATGCCAGTTAACATCACGCTCCCAGTGGCCATCAAACCAAATGCCTTTAACGCCGGGGTATTTGGTAATGAGCTCCGTAAGCTGCGCTTTCATGAAATTGATGTAGCTGTCCCAGTCGCCATTTGCGGGCTTGCCGTCAACTATCGGACTGCCGTAGGCGTAATCTTTACGGCCCCAATCCAATAGCGAATAGTAAAAATGCAGTTCGATGCCTTCCTTAACGCATTCCTGCGCCAGTTCCATCAAGGGATCTTTGTGGTAAGGCGTAGCATCAACAATATTGTACGGCGATGCTTTAGTACCAAACATGCTGAACCCGTCATGATGACGCGAGGTAACGGTGATATACTTCATGCCGGCTTTTTTGGCAAACATCACCCAGTCGTGGGCATTAAAAGCCTGCGGGTTAAAGAAATCGGCCAGGCGTTTATAACTATCATAAGGGATATGTTTTTCGTTCATCACCCACTCGCCCGCGCCCAGTTCACTATAAATACCCCAGTGAATAAACAAGCCAAATTTCATATCCTGGAAGTTTTGCCTTGCAGCAAGGTTGTCGGCCGTTGGCGTGTAGGTTTGAGCGCCCGCGCGTACGGCGCCAAGCAACATACCCATTAATAATAGCTTTTTAATCATATCAAGTCAGGTTTAATTGTTCAGGGTGATAAAGCCGCCATCGATAGGGTAATCGGTACCGGTAATGAAACCAGCCTCGTCCGAACACAGGTATAGAGCCAAAGCGGCTACCTCTTCCGGTTTGCCCATCCTGCCTATCGGCTGGCTTTTAGAGAGCTTTTCGAAGATCTCCTCTTCCCTGCCCGCATAGTTTTTAGCAATAAAGCCATCCACAAAAGGAGTATGCACCCTTGCCGGTGAAATACAGTTACAACGGATGTTATCATGGAGAAAATCACGCGCTACTGATAAAGTCATGGCATGGATGGCGCCTTTACTCATGGAGTAAGCAAACCTGTCGGTAATACCAACGCTGGCTGCTATTGAAGCCGTGTTGAGGATCACGCCGCCGCCATTGTTTTTCAATACCGGGAGAGCTGCATAAAGACAGTTGTAAGCACCTTTAACATTCACATTAAATACGCGCTCAAAATCTTCGGTGCTGGTATTATCTGCCCTGCCAATATGCGCTATGCCCGCGTTATTGATCAGGATATCTATCTTACCTATTTTGGTAAAAGTATCAACCACTTGCTGCTGGTTACTAACATCACACGCATAGCCGGTTGCTTTGCAACCTGCCGAAGTTATTTCAGTTACGGTATCGGCTGCCGCCTGGTCATTTAATTCGATGATATGGACTTCGGCACCCTGTTGTGCAAATAATACGGCCATAGCTTTACCTATGCCGCTGCCGCCGCCGGTTACAATTACTGATTTATTGGTTAGTTTGAACATAAGCCGCCTCTAAATCTCCCCCGGAAGGGGAGACTTTTTTGTTTTTAATGGTTTATTAAAAATATTTTTTATTCTCTCTCAATGTATTATCCTCCTTCCGGCAAGCCGAAACGAAACGGACTTAAATTAGTAAACGATAAATTTCACTGGCGATGGCCCATCCCGGTTTTCCAAACATTTCATCGTCCAATTCTTCAATTGAACCTAAAAACAACAATTGTCCGTCTTTTGACATGGTTAACTTATCACTAATTTGATTATAATCATCCTTGTTAAAACTATGCCCGTCTTCTATTGTTCCTAAAATGCATCCGTTGCAAAATTGTCCTCTACTTTCATCTTGTTGGCAATGTAAATGCATACAATAGTTAGTTGCAGCTTTAGCTTCCGCTATACTAATACCATAATCTTCTAAAGCTATATTTAAGATATCCTCATAATATATCTTTGTCACTATATCATAAACTGTTAATCGCCTGCCTTTTAATATTGGCATGCCAAAACATATGTTTTTATTACAGACGATTAGCTTTTCGTTCATAAAATCAATTTTGCATTGTAGTTGTTTTTACATCATGCCAATCAAAAGCCCTCTCCCTTTAGGGGAGGGTTTGGGTGGGGCTACAACGACACCCCTCTCTTCCACGGAATAAAATCATCCTGGCCAAGTTTTACCGATTTTGGTTCTGCTTCGCCGCTGGCTACTTTTATCACGTAATCCAGAATCCGCTCGCCGGCCTGGTGAATGGTCTCAGAACCTTCAATAATGGTACCGCAGTTAATATCTATAATATCGGGCATGCGCTCAAACATGGCCGTATTGGTTGATAGTTTGATGACCGGGGTAACCGGGTTGCCTGTAGGCGTACCCAAACCTGTGGTGAATAGTACGATGTTGGCGCCTGCACCAACTTCGGCAGTGGTGCTTTCCACATCGCTGCCGGGGGTACATAGTAAATTCAAACCCGGTTTGGTTACTTTTTCCGGGTAGTCCAATACCGCTGTTACCGGTGAAGTGCCACCCTTTTTCGCCGCACCGGCCGATTTGATAGCATCAGTGATCAATCCATCGCGGATATTACCCGGCGATGGGTTAGCATAAAAGCCCGATCCATCCGCCTCTGCACGTGCATTGTAAGTAGTCATGAGGTGCATGAAACGGTTAGCGGTTTCAACATCGATACAACGGTCGCTCAGTTCCTGCTCCACACCGCAAAGCTCAGGGAACTCTGAAAGGATCACGGATCCGCCCATGGTAACCAGCAGATCGGATAAATAACCCAATGCCGGGTTAGCCGAAATGCCCGAAAAACCGTCCGAGCCGCCGCATTCCAAACCAACGCACAATTTTGACAACGGTGCAGGTTGACGGGTAGCTTCATTGGCTTTCACTAAACCCGCGAAGGTTTGCTTCAAAGCTTGTTTTAATAATTCGCTTTCGGTACCTACTTTTTGCTGTTCCAGTACAACCAGCGGTTTACTGAAATTGGCATCGCGTTTGGCAATTTCATTTTGCAAAATGCTTACCTGCGCATGCTGGCAGCCTAAGCTTAATATGGTTGCGCCGGCCACGTTGGGATGGGTAACATAACCGGCTATTAAGCCGCAAAGTGTATCGGAATCCTCACGCGTGCCGCCGCAACCCATACTATGGCTCAAAAATTTAATGCCGTCGATATTTTTGAACAAGCGTTTAGAGTTTGGCTTATCTTCGGATGCCTGGATATCAGCGTTCAAAATTTCCTCAACAGATTTACCGGCCTGGTAAAGTTCCATCAACTGCTCCACATCGCCCTCGTAGCTTTTGGCTTTTTTGTAGCCCAGCTTATCAACCAGTGCTTCCTTTAATACGTTGATATTCCTGTTTTCGCAAAAAACCATCGGTACCACAATCCAGTAGTTACCTGTACCTACCGAACCATCGGCACGGTGGTAGCCCATAAAGGTTTTGCCTTCAAAGTTAGCCGTATCAGGCTGGTGCCATTGTAGTTTGCGCTCGCCAAGGTGAAAACCTTCGGCCGCGTGGTGTACATTTTCGGTAGTTAACAAACCACCCTGCGGTATGACGGCCGAGGCTTTGCCTACCAGTACGCCGTACATGTAAATTTCCTTGCCTACCGGCAGCTCGTTAATGGCGAATTTATGTTTAGCTGCTACTTTATCTACCAGTGTAAAAGTCTGTCCATCAAACGTGATAACGGTTCCCTGCGGCAGGTCCTGTAAGGCTACGAGTACGTTATCATGCGGATGGATCCTTAAATATGTTTCTTTTTGTGTTGACATTATTTGTATATGATCGGTCCTTTTTTTAGTAAGGACAATATTTTTTTGCTTATTGCTGAAGCGTAAGTTCAATTACCGGAATTTCATACGGCGGTTTTTGTGCAGGCAGCGTTAACTCCAGGTCGTCACCGCTGCCCTCCTTATATAAAAGCTCCGAGCTGTCATTTAAAAACTGCGCGTATTTGATCTTGCCTTTGTAACCAGGCAAAACCAGCTTGCCTTGCGGATAGTTAAACAAATGTATATACAGTTTACCGGCGGCTTTGTTATAAGTAAGCTTGGTTCCCTCGGGTATTTTATAAGTATCAGGAGCAAACGTGCAGTTGTATACCGATTTGCTGTTGGCGTGCATCCAGTAAGCCAGGCTATCCAGCGCGCGGGTAGCACGATAGTCAAACTCGCCGCGGGCGGTTGGCCCTACATTCAGGATCAGGTTGCCGCCATTGCTTACCGAAGTAATTAACAGATCGAGCAGTTGACGATGGGTTTTCCAGGTATTTTCATCACGGTAGTACCCCCATGAGCCCGAAAAGGTTTGGCAGGTTTCCCAGGTCTTGCCGCGGTATTTAGCTAACTCGGCGGTGCTTACCTGTTCAGGGGTTTCAAAATCGGCGCCGTCTTTATACTCTTCCAGGTTAAGGCGATTATCTACAATGATGCCTGGCTGTAACTTCCTGATCAGCTTAAGCAATTCAACTGATCCCCAATCGTCTTTACCTTTACCATGCCCATCCTTACGGGGGAAAGAAAAATCAAGCCAAAGGATATCGATTTTACCATATTTGGTTAACAACTCGGTGATCTGATCGGGCATATACTGGCGGTATTTGGCCATATCGCGTCCTTTGTTCAGCTTAGCGTATGATGCATCACTTTTATCGGCAGGTGACTGCGGATGATGTTCATCTATTATGTAATCGGGATGGTGCCAGTCTAACAGTGAATAATAAAAACCCACTTTTAAACCCTGTGCCCTGAAAGCGTTCACATATTCACGTACCAGGTCGCGTTTGGCTTTGGTATTGGGAGCTTTATAATCGGTAAATTTTGAATCGAACAGGCAAAATCCTTCGTGGTGCTTGGTGGTCAGCACAGCATATTTCATCCCTGCCGCTTTGGCCTGCTTTGCCCATTTCTGCGGATCAAAAAGATCAGGGTTAAACTGGTCGAAATATTTCTGGTAACCGGCGTTATCAATTTTCTCGTTATGCTTTACCCATTCGTGACGGGCAGCCTGCGAGTATAGGCCCCAGTGAATGAACATGCCGAAGCGGTCGTCCTTCCACCATTCCATGCGTTTCTCTTTCTGGGCATCGGTTTCGGTGCCTATCATTTTTTGCGCAAATACCGATGGGGCCATCAGCAACACAAACATCAGCAGTAATTGTAGTTTCTTTAGCATAACTATTCTATTTATAAGGAGAAAATTTTGTCCATTAAAACCCATTTTGCACCCGCGGGCGCATTTTTTACCGGCGACTGATATCCCCACATCAAATCTTCCCATTCCTTTACTTTAGGGTTTGCCGCATCTAAAGCTGCCGATTTTTCGAAACTGAAAGTATCATCAACCTCCATGATCATGAACATGCGGCTATCAAAACGGTAGATCTCCATTTTGGTGATTCCTTTGGCGATAATACTGTCATGAATTTCGGGCCAAATAGCCTGGTGATATTTTTCGTATTCGGCAATGAGCGCCGCGTCATCTTTCAGATCGAGGGTTAAACAGTATCGCTTACTCATAGAATAGCTCTCAAAAAAGTTTATATCGGTAATACAAAGAAATAAGGTTTGCAGGTAAATAGTTATCGGGAATTAAACAAAATGTTCAACTATTTTGGCATAGATCAGAACCATGCTTTTCAGGATTAAAGGATTGTCCTGATTTTTTCTGAACCGGGATTTTCAAGGAATCTATTGGGTGAACCGGCTTTTTTTGAATTGTTTAAATGGACAAAATTTAAATATTTCGACTATCATCCCGGCAATCCTTAAATCCCGAAAATCACGGTTCAGAATCAATCAAATCCTAAATATTCCTTTTGGTGTACTTCTACCGAGCCGGAGATATTATCATGATTAAGGAATATTACGATATGGAAAAAATCATTATCAAACAGATAGATGTCGTTTTTAATATCAGAGCCGTGGAGTTTCATGATCAGGCCCATATGTTTTGCCTGGCCTATTAAGTTAATGATGTGTTGCGGTGTAGAAGTGGTATAGGTAACGGTACGCAATATAGCCCCGCTGCTTAGCTTGCTGTTAACGCCTATTACAATGGTTTCTTCCTTATTATCCGGCCCTATCCTGTTCAGGTGCTCAATGCTGTTGCCATTAACATCCTGGAGATACTGGCGCTTGAATTTTTTTCCGAGGGTAAGATAGTTGTGTGCTTCGGCGTTTGAAAGATTGGAGATATTTGCCAGATCATTAATGGTTATGCTTTGGGCAAATAACGTTGCGCTGCAAAACAACAATAAGGCAATTAACAGGGTTCTCTTCATTTTTTAACTTACCAAATATACTTTTTACTATTTAAAATAGTCGCCGGGATGATAGCTGCGCTGCGCATGGTTTAAAACATCTTTTTTGTAAAACAGCACATCCTTAAATTTGCCGTCAATAATGCCCTGTTCCTGATCGGTGAAGTTTTTTGATGCAGGGTCAAAAGAGCTGCCGCCGTTTACGATGCTTTTAGCCCTTAACTGTGTACCAAATTCCACAACAGCGATAAAACTATTGCCCGAATATCCATACCGCTTGTTGGTGTTCATAGTGCGGCTCTGGAACGATGGCAGCTGTCCAAAGCCCGATCCAGTTAAACCAACCGGGATACTGGGTTTGTTATCATCAAAGGTAATGCCATCATCCGGGCGCTGGTAACGGTTCATCTCTCCCCACTCCACTTTCCAGGTGCCAAAACGGCTTTGCAAATTTTGAAGTACATCGTTTAACCAGGCCAACTGCTGCGCCGGACTTATGGTTTTAACCAGCGTTTGAAAGCGCCGGGTAATAAAAGTGCTTTCCAGATCGGTTTGAGGCGGCGGCAGCGCTTTCATCATCAGGGCGCCCCATTCAATAGCAAGCGAACTGGCTACAGAATGGATAGCGGTATTCCTGTCCCACTGCTGCAGGACCTTTATTGGCCCGGCAAGTGATTGTTTAACCGAATCGGGAGCTGCGTCATATGCTTTAAAAAGTGAGGGCAACAGATCATCAAAAGCGGCCAGGTAGTGGTCATACCCTTTGGCTACCAGGCCATCAAGCGTAAGGTTTTTCGCATCTTTTAAAATCCTGATAGCAGTTACCGCCCGGTAGTTTTCACCGTCGGGGGCCATGTAAACCGGGTATTTACTTTTATCCGGACTTGACGTGCCCGACGCCGTATACGGCGTTGAATTACAGTTCTGGATCCAGCCGGTGGCGGGGTTGGTATTGGTAATGATCTCGCTCAGTTTGTGGATACCCTGCCATTCGGTAGCTGATGTGCTGCCATCAACCGGCTGGCTCCAGTCATACTTAGGGTTGCGTTTAGGAATATAATTGCCATACCAAAAAATGATATTCCCTTTATCATCGGCATAAACAGTGCTGTTTGTAGCGTTTGATACCATGTTCATGGCCTTTTTGTATTCGGCCAGGTTATTGGCTTTGGTGATCAGCCATGACTCAACCAGGGCATTGTATGAACGGTTGTTGGCTTTAAGTGCCAGCCATTTACCATCCCTTGCACCCAGCACCGGGCCATGATGGGTATAATAGCCTGTTATAGAGCGCTGTTCAATCTCATCGCTATGCTTTATTTTGAAAGATAGTTCGCGGGTGATAACGGGCCTTAGCTTACCATCATATTCGTAATACCATTTACCATCCTTTTTGCTCACCTTTTCGGCGTAAAGATCGGCCACATCGGCATAGGCACTGGTATGCATCCATCCGCAATGCTGGTTAAAGCCCTGGTAAATAAAAAACTGGCCCCAGGTAACGGCCCCGTACGCATTAAGGCCTTCATCGCTTACCAGCTCAACCTCACTGCGAAAATAGAACGGCACATGCGGATTGATATACAACAAAGCATGGCCCGATGCCGATTTGGATGGTGCTATAGCAAAGCCATTTGAACCGGTTTCGCGCTCGTTCACCATATCATAAACATTTTTTGCAGGCTGGCTGATCACCGCGCCAAGTTTTTCTGGGGCGGTGCTGTAAAAGTCTTTGGTTTCATTTAGTTTAATCCCCCCGGTTTCGGTAGCGGCAACGCTGCCATCGGTAAACATCAACGCGTACCAGGGTTCAAAATGTTTAAATACTTTGGGTTTTACTTCGGGATGTTGGTATAGGTAATAATTAATGCCATCGGCAAAAGCGTCCAACAGCTTCCGGAACCAGGGAGCGCTTGTTTTATAATCTTTAATGGCGTCGGCGCTATCGGCAATCAGTTGCAGCTGCACGTCGGTATATAAATTAGCTTCGCCGTCAACCTGGGCCTGTTTGCCTAACTGGTAAAGGTAGTTACGTTCAATGCCTTTAAAGTTATCTTCGCACTGGGCATACATCAATCCGAAAACAACAGCTGCATCTGTTTTTCCATAAATGTGAGGAACTCCCCAATTATCCCTGATAATGGTTACTGACTTTGCTAATGTTTTCTCCCGTTTTATTTCCTTTTGATTAATTTTTTGAGCAAAAACCAAAGCAGGAAGAAACATTGAAACAATAATAAAATTTGCTTTTATAGTAACAGCAATTTTACCAAACAATTTATCCATATAAATGTGAAGTAAACGAGGCTTTTTAAAGATTTTGAGGTAAATTTGGAGATTAATTCATAATAATTACATAGCAGCGCCGTTTTTATTCAAATATTTACAATCGGCTTTTTTTGAGGTAATTATTTGCTGTACTTTAAAACTGTACAGTTAACATTTGATAAATTTCGTACCGGTTTCCACTCCGGTATCCGAATATAAAGAGCTTGGGTACGCATTTAAGATGATATCTGAGATTTAGTTGATTCAATATCATTTGAGACGTGATATTGTGTGCGTTCCGGGGTGAGATACGGAACGCATTTTTTTATCTGCTGCGCATCATTTTACTTTGTGTCATTTTGCTTCGCGTCATTAGGTCATTTACCTTGAGTCATTTTGCTTTGCATCATTAAGTCATTTGTTTGTATTTCATGGCTCAATAATTCCAAAAAACAGCCGCATATCGCCTTTCAAAATGACTCAATGACGCGTAGCAAAATGAAGTAAAACAAAATGACGCGAAGCTAATGACGCGAAGCCGATGACAACCATTGGTTTCGGTACCACGCCATAGCTAACAACACCATGCGGTTATAGGTTTCGAGGCCCTGGGGCTGGTTGTTGGCTTTCAGGAAATTATCGTAAAAAATACTGCTTATAGCACCCAGCTTGTTTTCATAGGCCAGCCAATAATTGCGCTCGGTGATATAATCGCTGCGTACATCTTTGCTGATGAGCGCTTTGAGTTCTTTATGAGCAAGGGTATCACGGGCACCAAGCGAATGCATGAATTCCTGCACGGCGAGATGATATGCCGAATAACGCAATAACCTGTCGTGCGATTTTACGGCGATGACAAAACCTGCAAAATCAGCTTCATCTTCGGCCCCATACCCCATTTGGTGCGACATTTCATGACATACCACAAAGGGCCGGTTAAAAATGGGCATCTGGTAATTTACCTGAGCTTCGGAGGTAAAAGGGTTATAATAGCCCGACGTACCGATATAATTTAATAGGGGCGTCAATATCGATGGTTTTATATCAGGACTATAAGCCCTGAAATTAACAGAATCTTTACTGAGTACGCCGATGGCATGCCGTGCTGTATTATAAATATGGGTATTACTTTGGGTCCAGTCTGCCGGTGTGAGCCGTGCACGGGTAACGTTGGCGCTGTCAATCAGGATGCGGGTTACGGCTTTAAGATCGGCGGTTGTAAAAGCCGTGTCGCTGAGCCCAAGCCGCTCGGAGGCCGGCAGCCTGAAATAGTTCATTCCCCACAACAAATAAAAAGCCACAATGCCCGCCTGGATACCTATAACCAATCCTAAAAAAAGTCTCCCCGCCATTTGGAACCTTTTTTTAAACAGCAGGGCAATTAGCCTGATCACCGCATAGATCAAATAAATAACCACGGCTATATATATAATGTCGCCAACACTAAACGGAAATATGTTTAAAATGGAATGAAAAACCCGGCAAATAATAATGTAAAAACCATTGGCATAATAACGTTCAACAGCGGCCGGATGATCAGCAAACAGCATCAGCAAAAAAATAGCCAATGCCAATGATATTATCGCGATGATCCTTTTTAGTACAGGTTTTTTGTTGGTTGGGTAGCGCATTATCTAAGGTAAATATAGCGCTTTAGGGTTCAGGTTTAAAAAAGAATGCTTTTGCGCGCTAAAAACCCGGGTAATAGAAAAAGCCCCCTTGGCAGGAGGCTTTCAAAATTGTGAAAAATAAGGTTACTGAATATCATTTACTTACAGACACCGGCACTACAATCTTATCCCAGAACATGCAAAAGCTTTTTGCATCAACTGTATAAACTAATCTTTCGTGCATCGGCGCGGCTTTGGTTTTTACGTTTACACGCAGGGCGTCTTTTGACTCATCGTATTTAAACGCGCCCCATTGTTTGGCCACTTTGTTAAAGATAGCTGTCCAGGTACCGTTTTCGGCAGGGACCAGGAAGAAGCTATAAGTACCCGCTGCCAGTGGTTTACCCTCAACTTTGATATCTTTTGTTGTTGTAAAAGTTGTGGCCTCGTTAGCACCTGCACGCCATACTTTACCGTAAGCTTCAAGACCTCCCCAAATTTTACGGCCTTTAACCGATGGGCTGCCATAGTTAATAGTAATAGTTGAACCAGCCGCTGTACCGCTAACGCTATCGCGCGGGCTTGCTGGTTTGTCCTGGGCAAAGGTTACCGCTGATACTAATAAGGCGAAAGCAAACAGGAATGCTGCTTTAAGCTGAAATGATTTTTTCATAAGATTTCTCATAAATTGTTTAATATAAAGATAGATTGAAATTTGGTTTAAAAACAACTATTCGTTTAAATACCTTCGAGAGGTGATTTTAACACATAAAACACTGAAAATAAACACCTGATGGTTAAACTATTTTGATTTTATATTGTTTAATAATTGAAAGATCATATTGCAATTAGGAATCGACCGGAGGGATTCATAGCCCAAAGGTTAAACAATTGTTGTGGTTTTTTTACCCTGCCTACCATGGCAGGGTTTTTTATGCGCCGGCATCATTGTACCTTATAAGTTAATATGCTCCGTCCTATATTGCCTGCTTCATCAATACCCTCCATCACCAAACGGTAATTACCTTTGCTATCTGCATTAAAAAAATCAAACAAGGCATTGCCATCTTTGTCGGTTACAATATCGGGGTTCCAGTATATAGCGGTTCTTGCGTCAGGTTTCTTATCAGCACCTGTTGATGCTTCATAAACCGGTGAATAAAAGGTACGGGCTTTGTAAAAACCCCTTGCTGTAAAATACAGTAAGCCTGGCGACATCACATTATTTGAAACAACCGGAGCTTGAGTTTTCCGCATTTTGAGTACCAATACCCCATTTGCCCCCCTTACACCATAAATGGTAGCATCGTTATTTTTTAACACATTTACACTTTCAACATCAGCAGCATTGTAATTATCAATACTTGTTCCGGCCGGCAATACGGTATCATCAACTACGATCAACATTGGCCCTCCCTGCATGGCCGGGTTCACCTTATCAGCCAGGTAGGGTACGCCTTGTCTCAAAACAACACCATTTAAACGGCCCTGCAACCCGTTTGACAGGGTGCTTTGGTCTCGCAGGTTATTTTTCCCCAAAACCTCTGCAGTAAGTTTACCGGCATTAATACCTCTTTCATTAATAGTAACCGCATTAAGTGCCCTGCTATTCGCATCAGCTATGTAAACCGGCTGTTGCGTTGTTTTATCAAAGCCCGCACCGTTTACCCCCTGTGCCGGGCCCATCAAATCTCCGGTTTTAATATTTGTTAATGCCTTTGCCTGAGAAATGGATATTTTGGTATTACTTTTCCCTTCGGCTGTTTTAGCCTGGATCATGAACGGGGTTTTATCATCATAAACCAGATTTTTGAAAGTAAAATTACCATCCTGATCGGTGGTTTGTGTTAATAAAGCCCCGCCTGCCTGCGGCATCAGGGTTACCGTACCGCCATCAACCGGCTTCCCCGAAATTGTTTTCACCTGGCCCGATACATCGAAACCGTTTTCGGCAGTATACACTGCGGCAGTGTTGTTATCATTGAGCACTTGCTTCCACTCAAAGTGGCGGTACCCCTGGGTTAACATCAATACATCCAGGTTAAACCGGGTATCATTGCTAACATCAGCAAAATAATAATTGGGTTGCTCAATTGCCCCTTTCAGATCAGAAGTTAGCAGCAGACTTGATAATATGCTATTTTCATCATCTCCGGTTACAGATGCTTTACCGGCATCAATAATTGATGCTGATAAATAGCTTTTTACCGCCTCTCCATTTTTGTTTTTAGTATTGATAGCAATATGCACCTTTCCTCTTACCGGGTATAAAGGTTTATCGCTAACAGATGTAATCGTTAACAGGTCGGGATTTTGGATAAATACCAGGCGCTCATTCAATGGTTCGCCCTGCTCCGAAAAAAGCGTTACCCGGGTTATACCTGTTTTAAAATCTTTTTTATTAAGATTTAGGTCGAGCACCTGGTTATCAAGCACGGTTTTTACCGAGCGGATACTACCGGCCGAATAAATAATTATACCTATTTCTTTGTTCTTATTTTTAAGGTAATAAGCTTTATTGGCATTTATTTCAATGCCAAGTTTATCCGGATTATCATTGTTAACCATCAATGTGATCCCCTCGTTATCGGCTTTCGGTAAATCAACTATCGCTTTGGTACCATCGGCATATGTTAAATCAGCTTTATAAATTTTACCTGCTTCGGCAGTAATAAATATAAGCCCCATGCCCAGGTGTTTCGATTCAAACCTGGTTACTTCGGCATTGGTGTTATCAACCACAACACCTTTAACATCAAGCCCCGGCCCGTTTGCACTTACAGCTTTAAAGGCCAGTTTGGTTGGTATACCGTTTACAAAACTTCCCCCTTCCGGAAAAAAAGCGATGTTAGGTTTACCTGCTTTAACCACTAACGCTTTATTGCCCGCAAATGCCCTCCCATTGACGTTTACCTGCCGGTCAAATAAATTCTGCCCGTTATCGATCATCCACTTAGTATACGCCCTGATACGATAGGCCCCTCCGGGCAAGATACCGGGAAGGCTAAAATCACCTGCGGCCAAGCCATTAACCACTTGCAGCGGGATTGTTTGCAGCAGAGAATCGGAGGGGTTAACCAGGTCGACATGCAACATGCCGCTTAACTTTGAAGGCTCATGCTGTTCGCCCAGGGTTACATATGCTTTGAAATATACGGTATCGCCTGCATTGTAATTAGGTTTATTCAAATGCAGGTACACTTTTTCAACCGCTTTATTGGCCGATAAAGTTTGCAGGCGCGATACCACAGCATCTAAAGAAACGGAAGGTGAAACCGGTTTATTATTTTGTGAAAAAACAGGCACAGAGCAATACCATGCCGCTAACAGCGATAAAACTATCTTTTTCATAAGCGGGATAATAGCAGGTTAAACTGGTTATATAATGGCAATTAAATATAAGTATTTATTTGCAAAAACACTCATTTTAAATTAGTTATACCCCTTGCAAAACCGCGCCTGCTATTGCGTCAGTTCGGCATCCTGCTTCATTTCTTCCCAGTAGAGTGTTTCAAGGTAAATACCGTTTTGAATAGCTACACGCGCACGTATTTTTTCTAATTCGGCTTTCACTTCTTCATTGCTGAGCTCCCTACCCAGCGAATGGTAATAAATGGCGTAACCTGTTTTGCTGTTTACGCATTTATAATGCTTTTCCCCGGCTTTCATAATTGGATTGACTAATATAAATACAATACTGCAGATGGCAGGATTGTTTTAATTAAACTTAAATGTTACACAATTTTCTTCATTCAATATACGAGTTTCTTTTCACTTTAAATCAACAAGTTATAATATCATTAATTTTGTTTTATTACATTGGCCTAACTATTCTTAACATTAACTTAACATTTGGCATCATATTAATGGTTACTTTTATCCGCTGAATAATTTATAGTGACATATTTTAAAATCCGCTTAATATAACTACTGTAAATTCACGACTGATAAGACAGATCAATGAAGAGCACTAACTCAAAATCGATATTTCCGAACTCAAACCAGGTTTTTTACGATTTGTTCAACACTGCTGTAGCCAATGTTACCGAAATGGCCAGGCTGTTGGATGAAGCCGTTAACGCCTCAACATCATACGAGCAAAAGTTTAATTTTGCTCATATTGATAAGCTGAAATTTAAGAGTTATGAGATAACACACAGGGTATTTTCAGAATCGGGCCGGACGCTGATCTCGCCATTTAACCGTAAGGATATGTGCGACCTGGCATCGGCAATTGATGACGTAGCTGACAGGATCACCATGGCCGCCCGCAGGATAAATCTTTACAATGTCCCCGCTATCACGCAGCCTATGGTAGAGTTATCGGCACTGATTCTTAAAACCAGTACCGAGCTTGAGAAAGCTGTTAACGCGATGAATAACCTGAGCAAATCGGCAGAGATTTTTGAACTTTGCAGCAATATCAAAAAACTGGAGGCCCAGGCCGATTCAGTTCATAATAAAGCCTTTGCCGACCTGCTCAATAACGAAAACGACCCAATCGAATTAATTAAATACACCGACGTTTTTGCAGCCATGGAAACTGCAACCGACAGCTGTGAAGATACAACGCTGATCATTGAAAGTATTTTGATCAAGAATGGATAACCTCACCCACCCCTCTCCAAAGGAGAGGGCTTTAAATAGAATATTTTAAACAAAAAAAGCGATGATAACTCATCGCTTTTTTGTTTTTAAAGTCCTCTCCTTTGGAGAGGATTTAGGTGAGGTTATTTCCCTTTATCAGTTTGAGGGCCATTGTCACCTCCATTATTATCCTGATCATTGTTTCTTTCTTTTTCCCGCTCCTTCTTAAATTCAAGCTTGCCAAACTTATAACTCAGGCTTATGCCGAACGACTGTACCGGTACCAGCCTCAGGTTGGTTGAATAAAAGTTGCTGCCAAAGGTTGATGAGCTTTGACTCACATATTTGGCAAACGGATTGGTAGCTGTAAGCCCAATACTGGCTTTTTTGTTCATGAACATTTTGCGCATGGCGAAATTGTAAAACACAAATTTGGGATTGGTACCCTGGATGCCCTTTTGCGATGAATTGTAGTTACCAAAAAACTCGGCGCTCAAATCATGACCAAAGCTATATTGCGCGTTGAGGTTAAGGCGATACGCGAAGGCACTTACATTGGCGAAACCAGGGTTGGTGCTGCGCCTGTCGCTAAAAATCATATTGGTACGCAGGCTTAGTTTACTGGTTACCGGTACCGAAGCATAAATATTGATACCGGTGCGCTCTTCCGAACCTATATTATAGCGCTGGTTCAATGACACATCGGTATAGGTAGTGCCGTTTACATCAAACGTAGAATAGAAGGTAGTGAACTGCTGGATATCATCGGTATTACGGCGATAGAAGGCCGCTATGTTGATATTGGCTCCCTTATCATATGATTTGTTATAACCCAACTCAAAGTTGTCGCCCTTTTCGGGTTTAAGATTTGGGTTACCGGTGCTGATATTATGCGGGTCGCTGATGTTCAGGAAAGGGTTCAGGTCGCCATAATCAGGGCGCTGAATGCGGCGGGTGTAGCTTAATTTAAGTGATTCGCCGCCGTTTCCAAACTTATGAGAGAAAACCAATGATGGCGCAAGGATATTATAAGATGGGATATTTACACCCTGAAAATCGGCTGTAGTAGTGGTATACTCATCCCTTAAACCAGCTTTCACATCCAAAAACTTATCAAATAACGATGTTGATGCCGACAGGTAATAGGCATACACTTTACGGTCGTAAGTAAAACCATAGGTTTGGCTTGGGTTAGGCACAAAGGTATTACCGCCAAAAAGCGTATCCGTTATAACGTTGTTGTTAATATGATTAAATACAAGCTTGCCGCCTGTTTCCAGCGTAAAGTTTTTGCTTACCGGCTGGGTATAATCAACAGAAATATCGGTCTCCCTGTCCTTACCCGGATTGTTGTTGGAGATACCGGATGAGGTTATGCCCGAATCATAATCCTGCCGCTGGAACGAACTGAACGAATTACGGCCAAAACTTGATGAATATAATACATCAAGCTCCTGTCCTTCTTTGGCGAAAGTTTTTTTGTAATTCAAACTTACATCGGTTGAGTAGCCACTGAATTTACTGCTTGAGTTACGGATACTCCTGATATCAGATATCGGGTTACCCGCTGCATCAACCTCGCTTTGACCCTGGTTGGTAATTCCGTTGCCATGGTTACCGAAGTGGTTAAAACCTACGCCTGCGGTCAGCTGATCTTTAGGGGTAATATCCCACGAAAAATTGATCCCTGATTCGTAACCATTACGTTTAAAGTTATTACTTCCCTGCTGGAACAAGGTAGTTTTATTATTGGCCGAATCAGTTGATACGCGGTTACGGGTATTAGGTGCATTAGTATTAATTTGGGCATTACCGCTAAAAAAAGCATTAACACCAAAATTGCCTTTGCGGGCATTCAGGTTAAATGAACCGTTTTCTCGGCGGGTACCTGCCGATAGGTTAACGCTGCCGTTAATGCCCTGCACTTTGCTGTCTTTCAGGATAATGTTTACGATACCTCCCGTACCGGCCGCGTCATACTTAGCGCCCGGGCTGGTAATCACCTCAATACTTTTGATCTGGCTGGCCGGGATGCTGGCCAAAGCATCGGCAAGGCTGGCCCCGAAAATGCTTGATGGTTTGCCATTGATCAAAAAACGGATATTTGCGTTGCCCTGAAGCTCCACATTACCATCAATATCAACCGTGATCTGCGGTACTTTTTTCAATACGTCAATAGCTACGCCGCCCTGTGCACTTAAATCGTTCTGGGGGTTGTAAACCATTTTGTCAATCCTGTTTTCTACGGTAGGTACTTTGGCAGTTATGGTTACGCCTTTTAGTTCATTAGCAACCGGAGCCAATTTGATTTCGCCCAATGATACGGTTCCGTCTTTAACCATTACATGTTCGATAGTTGCTTTCTGGTAACCTAAAAATTCGGCGGTTATTTTATACTCCCCGGCGGGGATGTTATTTATGCTAAAATTTCCTTTGGGATCGGTGCTGATGCCATTGAAGGGTGAAGCAGCGCCTTGTTTAAATACAGATACGGTGGCATAGTCAACCGGCAGCTTGGTAGTGGCATCGGTAACTTTACCGGTGATTTTCCCCTTGGCTCCGGGGACAGTTTGGGCGTGTAAGGTGGTTATAAAAATAAAAGAAAATAATATCAAAAAAACAGACTTCATTATAAAATACGGGTGTTTGGAACCACAAATTTTATAAGAAAGATTGGATTAAATCTGAATTAAATGGTATTGAAGTGTATTTGTTACAATATGTTTTTGTTATGTATATATGCTTGTTACATTGTATATGAGCATGTTACAAAAAGATTAGAAAATCAATACAATTGTGCCGCCGATGATAAGCAGCGCGCCTATAGCGTTTTTTAAAGTTAAGGGTTCGCCGAGGAAAATAACAGAAAGCGCTATGGCCAAAGCAACGCTTAGTTTATCAACCGGGGCAACCTGGCTTACCTTGCCCAACTGCAGGGCGCGGAAATAACAGATCCACGAAAGGCCGGTTGCGCAGCCAGATAAGATGAGGAAAGTCCAGTTGGTTTTAGTAAGACTGCCGATACCGCCATGAGTCCCTTTAAAAAGCGCTATGGCCCAGGCCAGGATCAGGATTATGACGGTACGGATGGCCGTAGCAAGATCTGTATCAACTCCTTTAATCCCTATTTTGGCAAAAATGGCTGTAAGCGCCGCAAACAGTGCCGAAAGTAATGCGTAGATCCACCACATAATGATCAGATTTTGTATTTAACTTGCAACAAGCTAAGTGCAAATTTGCTTAGGCATTCTGTACAAAATCTGTGAGATAGCTGTCAGTCGTACTCAAAATCCAGAATCTGTACAAATTGGCGTTTTAACTTTATCAAAAAAACGTTTTGAAAATACTCATCATCGAAGACGAAGAAGGCCTGCGCGAAAGTATTGAAGAATATTTTACCGAAGCCGGTAACATTTGTGAAACCGCGGCCAGCTATGCAGCAGCGCTCGCTAAGGTTGAATTATACCGTTACGATTGCATCCTGCTGGATATCACCCTGCCCGGAGGTAATGGTATTGATATATTAAAAAAGCTTAAAGCCAATAATTATACCGACGGTGTGCTCATTATATCGGCCAAAAATTCGCTCGATGACCGCCTCCAGGGCCTTGACCTGGGTGCCGATGATTATCTGGTAAAACCCTTTCACCTGTCGGAATTGAAGGCAAGGGTATCTGCCATCATCAGGCGTAAAATGTTCAATGGCAGCAACGTGCTTAACTTTAACGAGCTCAGTATCGACCTGATGGCTAAAACCGTAGCTGTAAACGGCACCCCTGTAAAGTTTACCCGTAAAGAGTTTGCTTTGCTTATCTATTTCATATCCAACAAAGGCAAGGTAATTTCAAAAAACGCCATTGCCGAACATTTATGGGGCGATGGCATCGATCTGGCCAATAATTTCGACTTTATTTATTCGCACATCAAAAACATCCGCAAAAAAATAATGGAAGCAGGCGGTAAGGATTATATTTATGCAGCCTATGGTATGGGTTACAAATTTGCCGATCAATAATGAAGCTTTCGGAAAGGTATAACCAGGTAAATTTAATTGCCACTATCGTTATCATGCTGATAACGGGCGTTATTTATTACCAGGCTATCAGCCTCATCCTTACTAATCAAAAAGACAATTCACTTAAGGTTGAAGAGCAGGAAGTTTTTGATTATGTAAAGCTCAATCACCACCTGCCCCAGGTTTTTGCCTCGAAAGACCAGCAGATCACCTTTATTTCGGCCGAACCCAATTCTGTTAAACGCGAATTTTTTAACACTACTTATTACCGCGAAAAAGACGAGCCGGAATCTGGTCGCGGCCTGGTCAGTTCGGTAAAAGTTGGCGACAGGTATTATAAAATTCTGATAGTTGAATCGAAAGTAGAAACTGAAGACCTGATCCAGATCATCTTCGGCATTACCATTGGTGTTATCTTATTACTGCTGCTGGTGCTGGTCATTACAAACCGCCTTATCCTGGGCAGGCTTTGGCAGCCATTTTACAGTATCCTGAGCGAGTTGAAACTATTCAACGTTACCGACAGCCGCGAAATGCCATCTCCCAATACTACTATCGACGAGTTTAACGAACTCCAGGCCGAAGTTACCGCCATGGCCGAACGGGTAAAAAAAGACTACAAAGACCTTAAAACCTTTACCGAAAACGCCTCGCATGAGCTGCTTACCCCTATCGCTGTGATCAACTCCAAGTTGGACACCCTGATCCAGACAGAAAACTTTAGTGAGCATCAAAGCAAGTTACTCAATGATCTTTACAGCGCGGTATCGCGCCTGAGTAGGCTTAATCAATCGTTGTTATTATTGGTCAAGATTGAGAACAAACTACTGAACGATCGACAGCACCTGGATTTGCAGGAACTTATAGATGATTTGCTGTATCAATTGGAAGATATTTTCAACGACAAAGAAATAACAGTTATTTCAACAATTGGCGAAAAGGAAATTGATGCCAGCAATTACCTTATTGAGATATTGTTAAATAACCTCATCATCAACGCTGTTCGGCATAACCGAACTAACGGCGAGATCATCATCAGCCTCACAAGCCAAAATTTAACTATCAAAAACACCGGCGAGCAAGTAGCCTTGAATCCTGAAAATATCTTTACACGTTTTCATAAAGCATCCACATCCGAAGGCAGCGGCCTGGGGCTCACTATCTCCAAACAGATCTGCGAAAGTTTGGGTTATCAGCTGGTTTACAGTTACGAAGAGCCTTACCATATTTTCACGGTTAACTTTTAAATTTGTTACACTGCCCCTACCAATTTTTTCCAGAATTATCGTGTAGCTTAGCTATTATTTAACACAATACGCATTATTTTGACCATCCGGATAAAATGGGTTTTCGGCTTTTTATTTTGCCTGCTTAGTGCTGCTACACAGGCACAAACCTACAATCTTGAACATTACCTGGAGCTTGCCAAAAGCAACAGTCCGCTATTAAAGGACCTGCAAAACCAGGTTGCTTCAGGCCAATTCGACAGCCTCCGGATCAGGGCAGGTTACAGGCCACAGGTTAGCGCTAACAGTGCAGGACTTTATGCCCCGGTTGCCGGCGGCTATGGTTATGCGCCTGCTATAACCAACGAACATACACTCAATGCACTATTGGGTATTAATCAATCGCTGGATAGCAAAAAAAATATCGCCGCGCAGATAGATGCAGTTAAGCTGCAATCGCAATCGGTGCTCAATACCGCTAAAATCTCTGAACAGGATCTGAAAAAAGCAGTCACCGCGCAATACATCGCCGCATTTGGCAGCCTGCAACAGGTAAAATTTAACCAGGAAGTGATCACTCTGCTTAACCGGGAGGAAGCGCTGCTTAAAAAACTGACCCGCACCAATGTTTACCGCCAAAGCGATTACCTTACCTTTCTGGTTACCCTTAAGCAGCAGGAACTAACCCTGTCGCAGGCAAGGCTGCAATATAAAAATGACTATACTACACTTAACTATTTAACCGGCATTGCCGATACCAGCTATATTGAATTACAGGATCCCGGCATTCAGAAAACTATTCGGGCCGATATCAGCAACAGCATCTTTTTCAGCCAGTATAAAACGGACAGCCTTAAGCTGGTGAATAGCCGTTCATTAGTTGATTTCAGCTACAAGCCCAAGATCAACCTGTTGGCAGACGGTGGTTACAATTCCGATTTCCTGAGCGGCCCGGCCTACAAAAATTTCGGCGCCAGCATCGGCTTTAGCTTTACATTACCATTGTACGATGGAGGCCAGCGCAAGATCCAGTACCGTAAGCTTTCGTTAGAAGAGGATACCCGGCGCAGCTACAAAGCATTTTTTGATACCCAATACCGCCAGCAGATTGCACAGTTAAACCAGCAGATCGAGGGTTCCGAAAAGCTGTTAGCACAAATTGATGACCAGATGAAATATACCGAAAGCCTTGTAAAAGTTGATACCCAACTGCTGCAAACTGGCGATGTGCGGGTAGCCGACCTGGTGCTGGCGATTAACAATTACCTTGCTATAAAAAACCTTAAAACACAAACCAATATTAATAAGCTGCAACTTATTAATCAGCTCAATTACTGGAATAAATAACATGAAATTTAAACATATATACCTGTTTGCAGGCCTTTTAACCTTGCTGTATAGCTGCAAAGGCAATACCCAACCTGCAGATGATGCCGGCGAAGCAGAAACAGCCGCTCAAACGCCCGTAACCGTAACCTCAGTCGCCGATAGTGCTATGGTTGACTATATTGACCTTAGCGCTACCTCCGTTTTTCAGCAAAAAAATATTGTGAAGGCCAATGCTAACGGTTACATCCAAAAGGTGAACATCCTGCCAGGGCATTACGTAAATAAAGGCGAGTTTTTATTCAGCATAAAAACCAAGGAAGCACAGAGTATTGGCAACAGCATCAATGTGCTGGATACTACGTTTAAGTTTTCGGGAATTAATAAAATAAAAGCTGCCGGCAATGGCTACGTTACCCAGCTCAACCACCAGCAGGGCGATTATGTACAGGATGGTGAGCAGCTTGCCGTGATCAGCGATCGCTCAAGCTTTGTATTTGTGATGCAATTACCCTATGAACTGCGTAGCTATGTAAAAAACAACCAGACCGTACAACTTATACTTCCCGGCGGTGAAAAATTGACGGCACAGGTAAGTTCATCAATGCCTGCTGTTGATTCGTTGTCGCAAACCCAGGGCATTGTGCTTAAGGTAAACAGCGCCAATCCCATCCCTGAAAATTTGGTAGCTAAAGCGCGGATCATTAAGTCGATACGCCCGCATACGCTATCACTTCCAAAATCGGCCATACTAAGCAATGAAACACAAACGGAGTTTTGGGTAATGAAGCTGATCAATCCTACTACTGCGGTAAAAACCGCCATAACCAAAGGCATTGAAGCCGGCGGCAGGGTGGAAATTTTAACCCCCAAATTTTCGGCGAATGATAAAATAGTGGTTACAGGTAATTACGGACTGGCAGATACGGCTAAAGTGAAAATTGTAGAGTGATGAAGGAAAATCAGCGCAAAAATTACTTCATAACCCATCGCAAGCCTTTAGGCCTGGTGCTGGCCCTGATTATTATGGGCGGTTTGTTTGCTTATTCAAAACTGCAAACTTCGCTTTTTCCTGAAATCACTTTCCCAAAGATCAAAATCATTGCCGACGAGGGCCTGCAGCCGGTAAATAAAATGATGGTTACGGTTACCAAACCACTGGAAAATGCCATTAAGCAGGTGCCGGATCTGCAACTGGTACGCAGTACTACCAGCAGGGGAAGCTGTGAAATTTCGGCCCTGCTCAACTGGAATGCCGATATCGACCTGAGCCAGCAGCGTATCCAGTCGAGCATCGACCAGATCAAGAATGACCTTCCTGCCGATGTAAATATCAGCGTAGCCAAAATGAACCCTTCCATTTTACCGGTAAGCGGGTACACACTGGAAAGCCATAACCTGTCCCCTATCGAATTAAGGCAATTAGCTACTTACACTGTAAAACCATTCCTGTCGCAGGTTGATGGGGTATCGGAGATCAGGGTGATCGGCGGTAAATTAAAAGAATACTGGCTCACGCTCGATCAGCAAAAAATGACTTCGTTGGGGCTTACGCCTGATATTATCAGCAATACGCTTGCTACTACCAATTTTGTAAAATCAGAGGGTTACCTGTCTGATTATAAGCGCATGTACCTCACTGTTACTGATGCTACCATCAACGCCAAAGATCAGCTGGAAGACCTGGTGATCAGCAACAACCGTAAAAGGATAGTACGGCTCAAGGATTTTGCAAGCATCCAGGTTAACGAAGGGATTGAGTATACCCGCATCAACGCCAACGGGCACGATGGGGTACTGATAGCCGTAGTAAAGCAACCCAATGCCAACCTCATTTCGGTTAGTAATGATATGGCCGATAAGATTGACGCGCTGAAAAAACTACTCCCGCGGGGTGTAAGTATCCGGCCATATTATATTCAGGCCGATTTTGTGAACGACTCGGTTAGGAGCGTAAGCGACAGCCTTTGGGTAGGCTTGCTCCTGGCCATTATTGTGGCCGTGATCTTCTTAAGATCATTCAAGGCAAGCATCACCATATTAATTACCATCCCGGTTACACTCGGGCTTACCCTGCTTATCCTATACTGGCTTGGCTATACTTTTAATATCATGACGCTGGGTGCTATCGCAGCATCCATAGGGTTAATTATTGATGACGCCATTGTGGTGGTTGAACAGATCCATCGGGTACACGAAGAACACCCGGACGAGTTGAGCAGCCATTTGGTCCGCAAGGCTATTGATTATCTTTTCCCGGCCATGGTGGGCTCATCTATCAGTACCATCGTAATTTTTATTCCTTTTGTTTTGATGACGGGTGTGGCCGGGGCCTACTTCAAGGTTCTTACCGATACCATGATCATTACCCTGCTGAGTTCATTCTTTGTAACCTGGATCGGTTTACCGGTAATTTACCTGCTCGTAACGCGTAAGCCTAAATTAAATACAGCAAAAGCCAAGGCAGAAGAAATACACACAGTTAAGCAACAAAAGTGGGTAAGCTTCTTTATCCTGCGCCCTTATGTAAGCATTATTATTATTGCCGCATTGGCTGCCGTAATTGTGATTGTTCCCCCATTGCTGGAGACCGGCTTCCTGCCTGATATGGACGAAGGCGCCATCGTGCTCGACTATAAATCACCTCCGGGAACATCACTGGAAGAAACCGACCGGATGTTGCGCCAGATAGAAAAGCAGATCATAAAACACCCGGATGTAACTGCCTATTCGCGCCGCACGGGTACACAAATGGGCTTTTTTATTACAGAGCCTAATAGCGGCGATTATCTTATACAGCTAAAAAAAGATCGCACCAAAGGCACTGAAGAGGTGATTAGCGATTTGCGCAAAATGGTTGAAGAAACCCAACCCGCGCTGCAGGTTGAGTTTGGCCAGGTAATATCCGATATGCTTGGCGACCTCACCACATCGGCCGAGCCTATCGAGATCAAAGTATTTGGTGATAATCAGCAAACATTGCAAAACCTGTCAAGGCAGATAGCCGGGCTGGTTGAAAAAGTAAAAGGCACTGCCGATGTGCTGCCGGGTATTGTTATCGCCGGTCCTTCGGTAAGCATTCAACCTCATTACAGCAAAATCGCACAGTATGGAATTACCGCCGCCGATCTGCAAATGCAGATCCAAACCGCGCTGGAAGGTAATGTGATAGGCAGCTTACTGGAGAAAGAACAACTCTCACCCATTCGCATGGTTTACCCGGGTAACCGCTCGCTTAACGTGAATGATATCCATAACCTTCACATATTTTTACCCAACGGCAAACTCATCCCTATAACCGAACTCGCTTCGGTAGAGTTAAGACCCGGCGATGCCGAGATCAACCGCGAAAACCTGCAAAGCATGAACGTAGTAAGTGCCAGACTGGAAGGCAGCGACCTGGGTACCGTAATAACGGCCATTCAAAAAACAATCCATGATAACGTAAACCTGCCAACCGGCTATCATGTGGAATATGGTGGCGCTTACGCCCAACAGCAGCAGTCATTTAAAGAGTTGCTTATCATCCTCATAACTGCCTGTTTACTGGTTTTTGGTGTGATATTATTCCTGTTCAGGCAGTTCAGGATAGCGCTCCTCATTTTGGTGATTGGCATTTTAGGTATCGCCGGCAGCTTCCTGGCCTTATTTATTACCGGTACGCCGCTGAATGTGGGCAGCTATACAGGGTTGATCATGATTGTAGGCATTATTGGCGAAAATGCCATTTTCACCTTCCTGCAGTTTAAGGAAAGCACTATCGAAAATGAAAATAAAAACATTGACGCCGCTATAACCTTTGCCATCAGTACCCGTTTAAGACCAAAACTGATGACCGCTTTGGGGGCCATTATAGCCCTGTTGCCGCTTGCTTTAGGCATAGGTGCCGGCGCACAATTACATCAGCCACTGGCTATTGCGGTTATAGGTGGATTTTTAGCGGCGTTGCCATTACTGCTTATTGTTTTACCGGCAATGCTACGTATATTGTACCGCAAAGGGTTTACCACTCATTTAAATGAAATTAATGAAAGCCACCGCGGTTAACACAGCATTTTTACAGATTCGGGACTTAATTTCATGGCAATAAACACTCCCGAAAAATGAAAAAGCAAATTTTGGCCGTAGCCTTGCTCATAGCAGGTATAGCTCCTTTTAAACTAAACGCGCAAACCTATGTAGCCGATAAAACCATCGCGCTACCGGGTGATGGCGGTTACGATTACCTGGCTATAGACAAGATCAACCGCAACCTGTATGTATCGCATGGTACTGCTGTAAATGTTATTAACCTGGATACCGAAAAGCCGGTTGGCGTTATTGATAACATGAAAGGCGTTCACGGTATAGCCATTGTAAATAAACTTAATCGTGGTTTCATTAGTGATGGCAAGGCAAATGCGGTAGTAGTTTTCGATCTCAAAACATTTAAAACCATAACTACCATTGCCCTTACCGATGCTAATGGCCCGGATGCCATTATGTATGACCCCTACTCCGACCGGGTGTTTACCTTCAACGGCGAAAGCGATAATTCATCGGTAATTAACCCGGCAACACTGAAACAGGTTAGTACCATAGCACTTGGCGGCGGTCCTGAGTTTGCAGTATCGGACGGTAAAGGTAAAATCTACAATAACCTTGAAGATAAAAGCAGCCTGGATGTTATAGACAGCAAAAGCCTTAAGGTGATTAAAAACTACCCCCTTGCCCCCTGTGGTGGCCCGACGGGCTTAGCGCTTGATGCCGCTAATCAGAAATTGTTTACCGTTTGCCGTGAAAATAAAGGGGTAAGTGTTGTTGATATCAAAACAGGTAAAGTGACTGCTACCCCGCCTATTGGTGCCGGTGTTGACGCTGTAGTTTACGATCCTGAAACCAAGCTGATATTTTGCTCATGCGGCGATGGCACCACTACCATCATCAAACAAAAATCGGCTGATGAATATGAGGTGATCCAAACCTTAAAAACTGCCGAAAGGGCCCGCACGATGACACTTGACGCCAAAACCCACAAAATTTATTTAAGCGTTGCACAGTTTGAGCCCGGTACACGTAAAGCCATTCCAAATACTTTTAAGGTGCTTGTTTTTAAGCAAAACTAACGTAAATTGTATATAAAATTTATATGAAATGATCGTGAAGATTTTGTTTATTCCTAATATTACTAATTAATTTTTACAAAACAATGAACTTTTGTGTACGTTATCGTTATATTTAACGTTTTAACACTATATGATTAAAAAGACTGATTTTGTTTATTCCCAGGAGTCTGAACCTCATCGTATCCGCACAAAAAAAATCTTGAAGGAGTTTCCGCAACTGCGAAAGCTTATAGGCAAAAACCCAAAAACCATATGGGCCATTATTGGTTTAGTAGCTTTCCAGGTTGTTTTAGCCTGGTTTGTACGTGATCAATCATGGTGGATAGTTTTTGGAGCTGCCTATTTACTTGGCGCTTTTGCCGATCACGCATTGTTTGTAATGATCCACGAATGTACACACCAGCTGCTGTTTAAAAACCGTAACGCAAATCGCTGGGCATCCATGTTTGCCAATTTACCGCAGATATTGCCAAGCGCTATTTCATTCGAAAAATACCACATCAAACATCACTCCTTTCAAGGCGTTCATGAGCTTGATGCCGATTTGCCAAACCGCTGGGAAGCAAAACTGATCAGCAATTCATTTTTTGGTAAAGCAATCTGGCTGCTGTTTTTCCCGGTATTTCAATTGTTCCGTTTGTCACGTTTAAGGGAAATCCATCCTTTTGATGGCTGGATCCTGACAAACTGGTTATTACAGGCAGCATTTACAACTGCAATCGCTTACTTTATGGGCTGGCATGCAGTAGCGTTTTTGCTGTTAAGCTTTTCGTTTTCAGTTGGCCTGCACCCGCTGGGCGCCCGCTGGATCCAGGAACATTACCTTACCGTTACCGAAGAACAGGAAACATACAGCTATTATGGCAATTTTAACGCGGTAGCATTTAATGTGGGCTTCCACAACGAGCATCATGATTTTCCTTCTATCCCATGGAATAAACTTCCCGAGATCAGGAAAACTGCCCCGGAATATTACGATACATTATACTATCATACCTCATGGACCAAACTGTTTTTCCAGTTTTTGTTCGACAGGGAGATCTCGTTGTTTAACCGTATCCTGCGTAAAGACCGTGGCCGCGTAGCGCTAACAGATATTTCAAAACCGGATATTGACCTCACCAAGTCCGAAGCAACAAAGCCGGAGCTTATAGACGTTGAGAAATAATAAAACAAAAAGGGCCTTAAAAGGCCCTTTTTTGTTGGTAGCACCCGCTGCCGCAAGCGTCCCCGCTTGTGGCCCGCGTTTAGGTATACAACCTGATTAGCCTCTCGCATAGCTTAGCATGATACCCACAAGCGAGGACGCTTGCGGTAGCGATGGGAAATAATAAAATAAGAAAGGGCCTTGAAAAAGGCCTTTTTTTTGTTGGTAGCATATTGCCGCCCCACGCCCAAAACATTTCGCATTCACCCTTGCATCTCACCAACTAATTTCCGTATTTTGCTAATAAAATTAGCAAAATGAAATCTATAAGCGTTACTGATCAACTCGTAATCTTTAGTCGTTATATCGATCAGCAGATTATGATCATTAGTCTTTTAAACAATAGCGAAGTCAATATTGGCGTCCTTACCGGTGTAAAACATAATGCCATAGCAGTTAATATTGACGATGTAATACGCTGGATCCCGCTTTATGACAACTTCAGACTTTGCGAAATCAAACTGCTTTTAAAGCCCTTAAAAAAACTTACGCCTGATGTTGTTTCCGCAGCAAACGACCTGCCCGTAAAAGCGTTCATCACTCCATATTACCAGCAACAGGGCTATGATATGCCTGTTTTTATTAAACCCGGGCACCCCTGTAATTGTAAATATGTTCAGGAGCTGGAATTGGCCGATTACCGTACCCCTGCCGAAATATACAGGCAAAACGCCTTATTACATGCCTTTGAATCGGCATAAATGTTTCATGGTACGAATATTGTGCACCATTTGCCCTGTTTGTTACTTAATTTCATATAATCGTAACAAAATCAAATAATTAATGTCAACTTCATACTAATGCGCTTTATTTGCGTTATTGTTTGCAAGAAACAGAATGAGTCGATCAAAAAAATTAAATATACTAATACCCATTGTATCCCTGCTTTTCATGGGGGCCTTTGCCAAGCACAGGCTTTTTGACAGGCAGAATATTACAGGCACGCTGAATGATAAAGAGATGGATGAAACGTCGGGTATTGCGGCATCGTCTATTAGTCCCGATACCTACTATGTACATAACGATAGCGGCGATACCAGCCGTTTTTTTGCTATAACAGCCGAAGGCAAACTTAAATCAACCATTTATTTTAAGGGTGACAGCACTCAAAAGCTGGGTGTACAGGATTGTGAAGATATTGATGTTGGCCCCGGACCGGAAAAAGGTAAAAGTTACGTTTATCTTGGCGATATCGGCGATAATAATCAAAACAGGCCATATATTACAGTTTACCGCATGGCCGAAAAAAAATCATGGGCTACAGGTGATAAGGCTATTACAAACACACAAGCTGTACGGGCAGATTTTAAATATCCGGATGGCCCTAAAGATGCGGAGACGTTGATGATTGATCCGATAGGCAAACAATTGATCATTGTAAGCAAAAGAGGTGATACCGTTGCGGTTTACACCAGTCCGTTAAAATACCAGGCCAATACAACAACAGTATTAACCAAGCGCTGCAAATTGTTCTTCGCGGGTTTTAAACCTTTTAAATGGATCACAGCCGGCGATATCTCTAAAGATGGGCAGCAGATCCTGCTAAAAAGTTACGACAAAGTTTACTACTGGCGCCGCCAGCATAACGAACCCATATGGGAAACCATGGTACGTAAACCACGCGAGCTCGTATATAAAGTTGAAAAACAGGGCGAGGCGATAGGTTTTCAGCCCGATGGTAAAGGCTACTACACTACAAGTGAAGGAGTTTTTTCGCCGATATATCATTACGATGTGCCAAATTGATCTTTATAAAATCAGCTAATCAAATAAAAAGCGTCATTGCGAGGTACGAAGCAATCCCTAACTATACAGGGTGGCCCTGCTCATCGGGGATTGCTTCGTACCTCGCAACGACGCGTGTTTTTTATCTCCCTACCCTAAATCCTTACATAACCCTAATAAGCTTTACGCCATGCGGTGGGATTTTGAAAGTGTATTTGTGGTTAACCGCTATCAGGTATTTCTGTTCCCAAACATCGCGGGCTTTGGTAAAGCCTTTTAACAGCTTGTCATTAGCTTCCAGGTTAACAGTTTGATATTTATCAGATGTGTTAAAGAAACCTATTGCTTTTTCATCTTTAGTAAGCTCTTTTACCCAAATCTGCTGCTCATCTGTTTTAGAAGCCTGTCTTGCACCTTTGCCTAAGGCATCCTGGTCAATAGCCAGTACTTCATCATTGGTTAACAAGCTAAGCGTAAACCTGTCCAGGTGCCCCATATCGCAGCCGATTAACAATGGCGCAGACAGCAGGCTCCATAAACTGATGTGGGTATATTGCTCATCATAGGTTAAACGGCTATTGTGCAGACTTGGCCCCCAGCCTACTTTGCCAACAACCAGCATATCCGGATCATTAAAATGCCCCGGACCAGCGTAAGGCGAAGCTGGATCCTGGTTAAAGCCAATATCGCTCATGCTTCTCCAGGTATCCTGGATATCGCCGGTGGTACGCCAGCTGTTACCGCCGGTTTCAGCACCCCATTTCCAAACATCGCCCCAGCCGTACTGGCAAAAACTAAACATAATATCGCGGTTTACCTTATTTAAAGACATCCGCATTACTTCATATGGTTTCTTAAGTGCAGGCAGGTCGGGATGCGGAGGGGTAACTTCCGAGTAGGAGCACCAGTCGTATTTTAAATAATCAAAACCCCAGTCGGCATAAGTTTTGGCGTCCTGGTCTTCATGCTGCCAGCTACCCAAAAAGCCGCCGCAGGTGCGCGGACCAGGCGATGAATAGATCCCGGTATGCAGGCCAAGGCTGTGTACATAATCAGTTAAACCTTTCATATCCGGAAACTTACTGTTAGCAACAATGGCACCATCGACAGCACGGTTTTCCGCCTCCCAGCCATCGTCGATATTGATATAGTTCCAGCCATAAGCACTTAATTTCTCCGACATTTCTTTAGCCGAGATCTTTACCTTTTCATCATTAACACTCAAGCCCCAGGCATTCCAGCTGTTCCAGCCGAGGGCCGGGGTAAGGCCAATTTTATCGCCAATGCTAATAGTTAGTGTTTTGGTTTTATTGCCTAAGCTATTGGTAACCGTAAGCGTTACAGGATAATCTCCCTTTTGGCTTACCACACCCGAAATGATACCGGTTTTAGCATCAAGCGTTAAGCCGGCAGGCAAGCCCGCAGCTTTATAGGTAAACGGCTTTTTACCGGTTGCCGGGATCAGATAAAGGAAAGGGTTACCCGGCCTTGCACCGTAAACATCGGCACCATTAATTTTTGGTTTGGCCGATGGGTAAGGCGTAAGAATATAGGGTGTAGTTTCTGTTTTAACAATTTGTTTACCCGATTTTTGATCGGTAAAGGTATAAGCGATGGTATATGATTTTTTAGCTAACCGGGCTATCACAAACGAATAGGTAAAAGGCTTGCCGGTGGTAAAGTTTGCAGGGTTTGTTTTTTCGTAGATCACCGCGCCCGTTTCAGGATCGGTAACTTTAAAAGCCAAAGTACCCTGGTACTGGTATTTATTGGTGGTTACCAATTTGACTGATTTGGCCAGGCTGTTGTTTTCCTGGAAAGTAAAATCGCCATCGGTATTAACTGTAACGTGATCCATTACATCGGCCATGGCAATAGAAAAGTTATCGCCGTAAATACCGCCATCTCCTCCGGTATCATAAATGCGGATGGCCAGCACATTTTCTTTATCCCACAAAATTGCCGGATCTGAAGCCGGGATACTATAAGTGCGCGGGCCGTAATGGCCATCTTTAATGTTTCCGCTGTGGCCACCATATTTAGCGATCAGCTTTCCATTCAGGTATACCTCGTCATTATCATCAACACTGGCCAGGCTTAAGCGGAGACTATCCTTTAAATAGGCTTTCTCCTTAAGCGATGAAGGGATCACTACGTGGATACGGTACCAGCCGAAGCCATCGTAATTAGGATGTCCCTGCGGTTCCCAGGAATGGGCTACATCAATGTTTTGCCAGTTTTGATCGTTAAAAGTTGGGGACGACCATTGGGCAGAATCACCCACAGCAAATTTCCAGCCTTTGTTAAGCTGAACATCCTGAGCCGAAGCGCCCAGATATGTACCACCCAACAATAGCAATGCGGTAAAAATTTTCTTCATTATTATAGGTTGTTTAAAAGTGAAAAGCGAAACAGGATTTCGCCCGGTTAGTATGCAGATTTAAAGGTACAATGATTTTGAATAATTGGAAATGTATCATTAACATTTATTTAGAGATAGTCAAAAAATGCCCCTAAATACAAGTGAAAGTAAAAAATTGAACCCGGCGTTAACTACCAGGCTATTGCAGTACAGTTTTTGTTCATCAATCGATAATACTACCGGCAGTAAATTTAATGTACAGTTTACGTTCTGGTTTAATATCGATTTTACATTTACCGGTGAAAACAACAGCTATGAAAAAGACTTTTTTAACCTTAGCCCTTGTAACAGTTTGTATTGCGGTTTGCTTTGCAGCCATTGCCGGAATTGCCGGAAAGTGGGAAGGCAAGCTTGAAACAGAAACCGGAGAAGTTTACCCACTACTTTATAATTTTCAGATTGATGGGGACAAACTAACCGGCACAGCCAAAACACCTAAGGGCGATATGCCGATTGAAGACGGCAAAATAACCGGCGATAGCTTTAAATTTACGGTAAGCATCGAAGATATCCACATTGCCCATACAGGCAAATTCTATGGCGATTCGGTAGGTGTTGATATTGAAGCCAATGGCTCAAAAGTACATAGCACTTTAAAAAGAGCGCAACAACCTTAATTTCCTGATTTAAGAATTACATGATTTTTAAATTCCACACCATAAAATATCATATAATCATTTCATCCTATAAATCAAGGTGCTTATATTTATAAACCAAAATTCACATTTATGAAAAAAAAGATTTTTACTACTACGCTATTGGTAAGCTGCTTTATGATATGTCTTGCAGCTATAGCTGATCTTAACGGCAAATGGGCAGGCAAGCTAATCACAAGCGACGGCCAGGAATATCCACTGCTTTATAATTTTAAGGTTGATGGCGATAAACTGACTGGCACAGCCTTAACTCCGGAAGGCGATGTTGACATTAAAGAAGGTAAAACAAATGGTACCGACTTTTCATTTACAGTAGCCACCAGCGGTATCGTGATACCTCATACAGGCAAATTCATGGGCGATTCGGTTAGCGTTGAGCTGGATATCAATGGCTCAAAAAGCAGCTCCGTATTGAAAAGACCGGTTGAGAAGAAATAATTTTCAAATAAGATCGTCATGCCGAACTTGTTTCGGCACCCCACTTTCCAAGTGCAGCTTTGCATGGCCTACCTGCCTATGGGATCCTGAAACAAGTTCAGGAAGACGTGAATAAAAACATTAAAAAAGAAAAACCTTGCTAATGGGCAAGGTTTTTCTTTTTTAATTTAAACTTAAAGGCAACAAAATTGTATATAGTTTAAATTACGGCATATAGGCATCTGCTTAAACTATATCAACAATGAAAAAAGAGTTCCTGGTGATCAGTGCGTTTGTTATTATTACCGCTTTCAGTTTTATTTCGATGGTCGATATTAACGGCAGATGGATAGGTTCGCTAACGCTTCCGGGCGATGATCATTTTCCCTTAAGCTACACTTTTAAGGTAGACAGCGGCAAACTTACCGGCACCGCCCATGCGCCACAAGGGGATGTGGCTATTACCGACGGCATGATCAACGGCGATAATTTCTCTTTCAGTATCCCGGTGCCGGGAGGCAGTTCGCCCCATACGGGTAAAGTTTATCAGGATTCCATTGGTATGGACCTGGTTTACAAAGGCCAGCACCTGCATGCTACGCTGAAAAGGGATAAGTCTTAAGTCGAAAGTTCTAAGTCTTTAGTCATGAGTAGTGCGGCAATTTTTCAGGTCAAAAGTCAGATTATTGTATGACTTATAGATTGAGACTATAGACTTTGAACTAAATATTGCGTATTAAACCCACAGGGCGTACCTTTGCGCCATGCTGCAACGTATTACAGCCTATTTACTCATCTTTTCACTGATCACGGTCAACTTCTCGCGTTTTTTTATTTTCGCGGGTTTTGAGCTGAACAGGAATTACATTGCCACCAAGCTTTGCGAAAACAGGAACAAACCCTGGCTCCATTGCGATGGCAAATGCTACTTCGCGAAAAAGATCAAACAGGCAGAGGACAAGCAGGCCAGCGACGAAAGGCAGTCGCAAAAGAGCCTCTTTCAGGAGGTTTATTTCATCAGCTCAACTGATGTTAAATTCCACTCCAGCCTGTTGCAGGTTATTTCAACCCCTTACACCCCCACCGTACCGGCCGATCGCCCGGCTACGATATTCCAGCCTCCGCAGTTAGGATAATCATTTCATTTTTATTGGTTTTTGATTGATGGTATGGTGTGAAAACTATGTCATTGCGAGCGAAGCGTAGCAATCGCATGCTTTACAGAGTAAGCTTTTTTATCTTTTGCGATAGGATCGTATCTGCTACGTATGATCGGATTTAAACATTCCGTCATTGCGAGGTACGAAGCAATCCCAAACTGTACCGAGAGCCTTGCATAGCCACCCTCCTGATCGGGGATTGCTTCGTACCTCGCAATGACGGGTAGAAGACACCTTTACACTCTCCCATCAATCAACCCACACCCTACTCTACCCATTTTTACACCGGGAAGCAACTCCCGTAATAATATATAATGAAACGATATTTAATCCTATTTATAACTTTTATACTCGTTAAAACCCTGGCCTTCGGCCAAACTACTATACAAGGCACCGTTACAGATGCCAATACCCATGAAGCCATCGCGGGTGCATCAATTTGCAATGCCGATGCTGCTACAGGTGCAAAGCTTGGCATGACTAACGCCAAAGGGCACTTTAGCATCAATGCACAAGACGTTAACCGGCTTAAATTTGCCATGGTTGGTTACAGCGCACGCATTATTGAAGTATCTGCCATAAAAGGCCAAAAACTTGACGTTGCCTTAGAGCCTTCAACTGTAGATCTGCAACCTGTTGTAGTAACCGCCAGCCGCGAAGGCCAGGCCAGGCAAGACGCCCCTATTGCCATCAGTAAAATCAATTCCACCCAAATTAAGGATACCAAAGCCACTGCCCTTTATCAGTTGCTGAACAAGGTTGCAGGTGTTTACATGGTGAACCTGGGTAACGAACAGCATACCATGGCCATCAGACAACCTATTACCTATAACGCACTCTATTTGTATATGGAGGATGGTGTCCCTATCCGCCCTACAGGCATCTTCAACCATAACTCGCTGTATGAGATCAACATGTCGGGCGTTAAGGATATCGAAGTGATCAAAGGGCCGGCATCATCGCTTTATGGCAGTAACTCCATTGGCGGCGCGGTTAATTTTATTACCCAGGGACCGCCTACAGGTTATGCAGGCAATGTTGCTGTTCAGGGTGATAATTACCATTACCGTCGTGTTGATGCCGATGGTGGTTTCACACAGGGCAAATTTGGCTTATATGTAGGCGGATATGTTGCCCACCAAGCTGATAGCTGGCAGGATTATTCTGATTTTGACAAGTACTCGGCCAATTTTAAAACTACCTATGATTTCAGCGCCAAAACTAAACTTACCACTTCAGTTGCTTATAATTATCTGAACACCCAAACTCCGGGTAGTTTGGACAGCGCCCGGTTTTATGACCGCAGCTACGGCTCCAACCAACGTTTCACCTATCGCAAGGTAAAATCGTTTCGTGCCGGCACCCGTCTGGATCATCAGTGGAGTGATAAGAACAGCACATTTGTGACGCTGTTTTTCCGCAACAACTCAACTGCGCAGCTGCCAAGTTATTATATCTCTGATGTGCGCGACGCTAACGGTGTTTACAAAAGCAGCAACGGACAAGTAAATGATCAAAAATTCAACAGCTACGGTTTACTCGCACAGCACCGGGTTGATTTTGATTTCCTGCATTCGAGGCTGATTGGCGGTGTTTATATGGATGATAGCCCGAGTTCATATTATGCCCAATATCTTGATATCACCAAAGATGTAGCCAACAACTACTACACCGGTTTCAGTAATACAGGCAGGTACATTGATAATTACAAGATCAAGTTGTTCAACACAGCGGCTTATGTCCAGTATGAAGTCAAGCCTACGGAAGCATTAAGAATTGTAGGCGGTTTACGTTATGACAGGGTTCATTACAATTTCGATAATGAGATCCCGGCCGGACAAACCAAGTATAAACAACAGGAAACCAACAATTTTAATATCGTTGCTCCCAAATTGGGCATCACCTATAACTTTGGCAATAACAAAGGTATTTACGCCAACTATAGCGTAGGTTTCCAACCACCAGAGACAGGTGATTTGTACAGTTCACGTCAGCTTACCCAGCTTAAACAGGCCACTTTTGATAATTATGAAGCAGGTGGCTGGTTTTCGGCGTTTAACAAAAAGTTGTATTTTGAGTTGAGTGTATTCGACCTGGAAGGCCATAACGAAATCATTAACCAATTGCTGCCGGATAACACTACCCAGAACCAAAACGCAGGTGCAACACGTCACCGGGGGATTGAATACTCGGTTACTGTGGCCCCGGTTAAAGAGCTTACCTTCAGGTTTAGCGGCACCAATGCCAAACATACCTATGTTGAGTACAGCGAGGTGACCACCAATTACACAACCGGCACCAACACGGTAACCAACTATGATGGCAAACGCATGAACAACGCGCCAGCCTGGATTGCCAACTCCGAGCTCACCTACAAGCCGCAGTACCTTCCGGGTTTCAGGATAGCAACAGAGTGGCAGCACATCAATCAATACTACACCAACCCTGCCAATACCAAAACTTACTCAGGTTATGATATTTACAACCTGCGCCTGGGTTATGATGTAAAAAGCAGCGTATTAAAAGGCGCGGGCATCTGGTTTAATGTGCTTAACTTAACCAATAAGCTTTACGCTACAACAGTAACCAGCAGCCAGTACAGCGATACTTATAATGCCGCGCCGCCACGTACTTACACCCTGGGCATCAGTTATTCATTTTCAAAATATTGATCAATGGCATCAGCAACAGTAAAAAGCAACTTTTATAAATGGCACCGGGTGCTGGGCTTAACAGCCCTCATCCCGGTGATCTTCTGGACACTGAGCGGTCTTTCACACCCATTCATGTCAAACTGGTTCAGGCCTTCAATTGCGGAGGAAGTGTTCAAACCATTGCCTCAAAGCCAGATGAACCCTGTGCTCAGCATCCAGCAGGTATTGGATAAAAATAATATCTCCGTTATCCGGAACTTCGGACTGATTAACTTTAATCACAACACCTATTACCAGGTGCTGGATAAAGATAGCGTGTACAATTACTACTCAGCCAATGATGGGGTATTGTTAAAAAATGGGGATAAGCTATATGCCACTTATCTTGCCCGCTATTTTACGCAGGATTCGACATCTAACATTAAAAAGATCGATCTGCAAACAACGTTTGATGGGCAATACCAGCCCATCAATCACCTTTTGCCTGTTTGGAAGATCAGCTTTGACCGTCCCGATGGCATGGACATTTACATTGAAACCAGTCAGAGCCGCATGGGTACATTTAATAACAACACCCGCAAAGCTTTCCTTCGGTTGTTTGAGCAGTTCCATACCTGGCAGTTTTTGGCTGATATCGGCGGCGATACTTTCCGAAATGTAGTATTACTCATCATCATGACGGTAATGCTGTTCGCCCTCATCAGCGGCTTAACTGTTTATGGTTTAATGTGGAAAAAGTTTAAATCCATCACTCAAAAGCGAAAAGAAAATGGCGGTGAGGACAAGCGCATCGTTCATCGTTATCACCGGCAGATAGGCCTTATTGTTTCCTTTGTGATGTTTACTTTTGTGATCAGCGGGGCTTTTCACATTGCCGTAAAATTGTATAACACCGAAACACCAAAGCCTGATTATGAGCAGGTGATCGACAGGAAACAGTTGGCTATTTCCAACCTTCAGCTTCCTGTTACCGACAGTATCATCAAAAGGATAGCCGTGGTTAACTTTGGTGGCAACAGCTATTACCAGGTAACTGATAATAAAAAGCAGATCTCCTACTTCAACACCTTAACCGGCATAGAACAAATTAATGGCGATGAGGATTATGCCCGCTCTTTAAGTACTTATTACCATACCCACCAGGATCCTGACAAGTTTTATGGCAGAGTAAACGTTAACCAGGTAAAGCAGTTTGATAACGAGTACGGTTTCATCAACAAACGCCTGCCGGTTGAGCGGGTAAGTTATGCCGACGGCAGCAATTGGTATATTGAAACTACCTCATCAAAACTGGCTGCAAAAGTTGCAGGAATTGACAGGGCCGAAGGGCTTTCTTTTATATTTTTACACAAATATTTCGGCATGACCTGGGCGGGTAAGGATATCCGCGATATAGTGAGTATGCTGGCCGCTTTAGGTGTGCTGGTAGTATCGTTATTCGGGTTGGCCTCATTCATCAAAAACAAATAATCAATGAAAAAAAGCTTTATCATTTTAGCCTTAGCCGGCATGGCCCTTGGCGCCTGCAACAGTGCGGTTAAAAGCACCGGCAAAACCGACAGTACCTCAACCGTAAAGAAAAAAGGCAAATACACCTGCACCATGCACCCCGATCTTACCTTTGATAAACCCGGCACCTGCCCTAAATGCGGCATGGCCCTGGTTGAAAGGGATACTACAGAGGATAAGAAATAGTAAAAGAAAAAATGTCATTGCGAGGAGCAGCATAGGCCAACGCAATGGGGCGACGCGGCAATCTTGTAGCTATACAGGGCGGCAATGCATTAGCTAAGAGATTGCCACGCTTCGCTCGCTATGACATATTTTTAAATCTTTCAGCTTGCACACACTGAAAACGTCCTCAATTTCTATCCGTAACAATTACAGCTTCCACCCGTCTCATACTTACAAACAATACAACTTATATCCTGTTATACCCCCTGTTACAAATAAATCACTAATTTTGGCGCTGATGAAAAAGGTGGAAGTATTAAAAATGATTGACCTGGTTGAAGAGATCAAGAAACTTGATGATCTCATACAACAAAGCCGAAAGAAAAAAACTTCTGACTTTGTGATCAACCAGTACGAGGCAAAAAAACTTAAGCTTATTGGTTCAACCATCACTGAACTGGCTTCCGCTCCCATTCAATCCATCGAAAGCTACCAGCTTATTCAAAAGATCCTGAATAAGTATTACCCCAACATTTCTGAAGAAGCTCTGCTTAATGACGATGACATCAGCAAAATAGCAACCGCTATTTAATTAAAGATGCTTGTTAAAAAGGCGGGTAAATGGATGCCGTTTGCTCCAGCGATTCATCGCCTTTCCAAAACACGGTACCGGGATGAAAATGTTTCCATGAGTGCCAGTATTCCTGGTAGGCCTGAATTTTAGCAAGGCGCTGCCCTTTTTGCAAACCTGCCAGGCATAAGCCGTCCCAATCCCAAACCGAAGCGGTTTCCTCGTCGGTAAGCATGCCTTTATCATCCAGTTTAAAATGAAGGGTTTTACCGCTTACTGATGTATTCCAGGCATGATAGCTGAGGCTGTCCTTTTCAATGCCAATAAGCAGTGAACTTTTGTTCAACTCGTCGTTTAACAGGCGTTTGGCGTACATGTGGCGCCAGTCGTAAGCTTTGGCTTTGCCGTTTATGATCACACCAATTACCCAGCTTTTACGCATCAGGGAATCTTTGTTTTTTATAGTGCTGTCGCGGTCGATAGCCTGCACACGGTCATAGTTTTTCAGGTCGGCATAGTCTGCGGTGTATAGCCTGTCGGGTTGTAAAATGAGCGTTTCGGGATGTTTCTGTAACCAGGCCGCCAGGGTTAATTGCTCATAAGGCAGCTCGGTTAATTGTTTTCCTTTCAGCTCCCCAACAGCCGCGTTACCGGTTGCCTGGTACCACCAGGTTTTGGTGTTTTCATCTTCAATTATGGCATTGTAGTGCCTTGCCCCAACCAGCCTGAAGTTTTGCCTTACTCCGTTTATAACCGGACTGTAAACCCTGCCCGTACGGCACATGGTGCAATAAGTAACCAAAACAGGTTTATCGCCTACATCGTCCTGCAGTTTATGATGATAGCCCAGGTAGATGAGCGGATAAGCCTTGGCTACACCGTTGTTTACAACACCCACTACCAGGTAGCTTAGCGGCACCCTGTTTTTTAATCCGTTGGCAAAAACAGCTTTTGTGGTTTCTTTAAACATGGTTTCGGCCTTATACATATAATCGGTTATGTAAAAGCTGCCTATACAAAGCACAAAAACAGCGGCTTTAACAGCCTTTTGTTTAAAGGTATTTTTAGCGTAGAATTTAAACAGGTACCAAACAATGAATAGCAAGCCAATCAAGCGCAGCGGCATGATCACCTTTTCGAGATAATAACACAGGGTTATGGCATTCAGATCCTGGCTGCCGGGAAATGGCATGAGCAGGTAAGCATGAACAAGGCCGGGCACCACCAGTAAAATGATACCTATCCAGAATATTTTAGCACTGTTCCATCTCATGCTTATTCAATAAATCTTCAGCGTTGGGCTGTTACCTCAATAAGTTTATAATTGGTTTATAATTTCCTAATTTATAAAAATTTACATATTACAAAAAATTATCGCCCAAATAAAACGATCGGCAATTATTGCTTTTTTCCATTCTCCACGCTTTTGATCTCTTCCTTGCGGTCTTTCTTAAAGTCAAAGCTGTTAAATTCCGGCGTTTGCGGCAGGTCAATGGTATAGCTTGTTAACGTTTCAACTTCAATGGTGATATCATCTGCAAGCAAATCAATGATATGGCCCCCACCGGTTTTATCATCAGATAAAAAATGGAAATGGTAGCCGCTGATATGTGCTCCTTCCATCAGTGCGGGGATCTTAAAACCCATGAGATCGCCTTTGATGTGCTTAAAATCAAAAAAATGCTGCCTGTCAAGCATCGCCGCCAAGGGCACATAAGGTTTATCAACCGGCGGGAAAGCCCTTGTTTTAACCATACTAAAATTTCCTTTGATGTGGATAGCGTAGATCCCGTTCTGGTTGGTTAAGATACTGTCGAGATAGCTAAACAGTGCCGATTTAGATAAAGGCTTATTACACTTATATGTTTTTTCGGCATGAAAAAAGCAAACCACAGCATAAGGGGTTTTGCCGGTATCGGCAAGTTGGGTTGTTTTACCCGTTGACTGGGTTTGATAAAGCTTGCCGTTAAACACCATGAGCTCGCCATCAAGCCTGCCTGGGGCGCCCAAACCAAAATCACCGTGTTGTTTTAATTGTTTATACTGATAATAGGAATCATACAAGCCGCCAATAAAGCCTGCAGCATAACCTGCGCTGAATAAATTTTTATCTGTTGTTTTTTGTTGTGCCGATGTTTTAAGGCTTGTAAAGATCATTAAGAGCGAGAAGCATCTCAGGCATAAATTCTTCATGAGGGGGACGTGTTTTTAAAGCCATAAAAGTAGCTCAAAAATCACTCTGGCATCTAACGAAGCCTGTTAAATTTTACTTTGCCCTTACGGGGTTAAGAATTACAGGCCTTAAATTTGTTTAAACATTTAAAATGGAAATGATGAAAGTAGAAATATGGTCGGATGTGATGTGCCCGTTTTGTTATATAGGCAAACGCAGGTTCGAGGAAGCGCTGGCCGGCTTTGAAGGCAAAGAACAAATTGAGATAGAATGGAAAAGCTTTCAGCTAAACCCCGATCTTAAAACCAACCCCAATATCAGCATTAACCAGTACCTGGCCGATATAAAAGGATGGACGCTTGACCATGCCGAACAGATGAACGATCATGTTACCCAAATGGCGGCACAGGCGGGCCTTACCTATAATTTCAGCAAATCGGTTGTGGCTAATAGTTTTAACGCGCACAGGTTAGCTCATCTGGCCAAAAAACATGGATTGGGAGACGCTGCCGAAGAAGCTTTGTTCAGGGCATATTTTACTGAAGGCCTCAATATTGATGATACCGAAACCCTTATTAAAATGGGCACGGCGATTGGCCTGAACGCTGAAGAAATTAAACAAACGCTTGAAAGCGACACCTACGCCGACGATGTAAAACATGATATTGCCGAAGCTCAATATTTAGGTGTGCGTGGTGTTCCGTTTTTTGTAATGAACCGCAAATATGCCGTATCAGGGGCACAGGAAGTGGCCGTATTTAAAGATACCCTTGCAAAAGCATTTACCGGCTGGCAGGAAGAAAACCCCAAACCAGCGTTTGATACAATCGAAGGCGAATCATGCAGCCCCGATGGCGACTGTAAATAATTGAAAAAATTGTAAACCTTTCTTAACATTATTTGTATCAAATAGTTTTTCTCCTACGTACAAAGAGCTAAAATACTTATATTTAAACCGTAAAACCATAAACTATCACTCTTTGTATATATGAAAAAAATTTACTGCAAAGTAATTACCCTTCTTTTAATAGCAGCTTCGGTAAGTAGCTGCAAACTTGACCCTCCTCTCGGCCCGGATAAAGAAACAAAAGCTATTGACGTTGTCCCTGCTACAAATACAGGAACGGGCACTGGTACGGGAACCGGGACAGGCACTGGTACGGGAACCGGGACAGGCACTGGTACAGGAACCGGGACAGGCACTGGTACAGGAACCGGGACAGGCACTGGTACAGGAACCGGGACGGGCACGGGAACTGGTACAGGCACCGGGACGGGGACAGGTACAGGAACGGGCACAGGAACAGGAACCAGCACTGCCGACGATGGATCTGATTACCCAGCTACTTCGCAGGGAACCATCTCCTACCAGGTTGATGGGGGTGCCAAGGTTGTAAAGAGCGGCCCTATGCTTACATCTATCGATCAAAGTCCGATATCTACTACCGGAACTACTATGATTTCGTACATCAATGGTAATGGTTCGGACATATTTCAGTTAGGAGCCAATACAGTGGTCGCAGGCACCTATGATCTAATAGATTTGAATGTTAATTTGGGTGCAAATATAGATGCTACTTTTTTG
Source organism: Mucilaginibacter sp. R-33 (assembly GCF_049949235.1). Taxonomy (NCBI): domain Bacteria; kingdom Pseudomonadati; phylum Bacteroidota; class Sphingobacteriia; order Sphingobacteriales; family Sphingobacteriaceae; genus Mucilaginibacter; species Mucilaginibacter sp. R-33. The sequence goes on along the minus strand of NZ_CP188089.1, from coordinate 188,773 downwards.
GGTGGCAAAGTTAAGTTTACAACGTTAAATCATTCAAGCGCAAGCAAAGGAAATGCAGTAGGTACTTTCAGGGCTGAGTTTAAAAACCTGAGTACCGGTATATCATATGTCGTTGTTGGCTCCTTCAATGTAAAAACTTAACAATATAAAACAAGATTATAGAAGCGTTCGCTTTCAGTCAATTACAGGCTAAGCGAGCGCTTTTCCATTTATATAGTGTTTAATTCACCTAAAAGTAAAAAACGATTTAGCTTATTAAAAGTACAATTAATTGCCTTATATTTGTGGCAATTAACCATAGTGTCATTTAGACACTATGGCAATACTAAAACATGAACAATTTCCCGCAAAAAACAGATATCATTAACAAACTAACGCTCCGCATTGCCGTGGGTGCTATGTTTTTTATGGCGGGGTTAAGTTTCTCCAGCTGGGCATCGCGTATTGCTACTGTTCAGCAAAATTTAGGTTTATCAGATGCCGGTTTGGGTGCCGTGTTATTTGCCCTGCCTGTAGGCCTTATGTGTTCCCTGCCTTTTTCGGGCTGGATCATCACCAAAATAGGCAGTAAAAAACTCGTTATCGCCGCGCTATTGGTTTATGCTGCCGCATTGGTGAGTTTAGGCCTCGCACAAAATACGTTTCAACTTATCATCTGCCTGCTATGCTTCGGCTTTGCAAGCAATTCTGTAAACATTGCGGTAAACACGCAGGCAGTGGCTACCGAGCAGCTTTACCAGCGGCCCATTATGGCTTTTTTTCACGGACTGTGGAGCCTGGCCGGTTTTACCGGAGCAGGTATAGGCACGTTCATGATAGCCAACGGCATTATCCCTTTTCATCATTTTTCATTAATGCTGATCGTGATAGCGATTGGCGTGGCCGTAGCTGCCCGTTATCTGAAAGATGATAAAGTAACCGATTCCGGGCCTGTATTTGTAATGCCCGATAAATCGCTCATCAAATTAGGTATCATAGCCTTCTGTTCCATGATTTGCGAAGGCGCCATGTTCGACTGGAGCGTGATCTACTTCAAAAAAGTGGTGCTGGCTCCCGAGGCGTTGGTTGGCATAGGCTTTACTACATTCATGTTCACCATGGCAGGCGGACGTTTTGTGGCCGATTGGTTTGCTCACAAGTTTGGCTTAAAACGCACCTTACAGGTTAGCGGCTCATTAACCGCAATGGGTTTGTTAATAGCCGTAGCTTTCCCCTATGTTTATACGGCCATGGCAGGCTTTTTACTGGTTGGTGCAGGTGTATCATCTGTAGTACCAATGGTATACAGCGCTGCCGGTAAATCAAAAACTATGTCGCCGGGCGTTGCACTGGCTGCAGTATCAACTATTGGTTTTATGGGCTTTTTAGTCGGTCCGCCGGTTATCGGTTTTATAGCAGGAATTGCTACCCTCAGGGCCTCTTTTATCCTGATTGCCTGTATGGGAATTTCGGTAGTAGTGGTATCAACAATGGCCAAAATTGATTCGGATAATACCAAAGAGGAATTACCCAACGAAACAACAACCGTTGATTTTAGTCCTCCTGTTCCAAATCCGCAGCGGCAGGATTAAGCAGGTATTCAAACTGCTCGTACCCGTTGTGAAAAATAAACTTCAGCCTTTCCTTCGGTAAATTAATATCCAAAGCCATCAGCGCAAGCGTTTCAGGCAGGTTATCCCTTATCAGTTTAAGATCCGTAACATGCGGCATCTCCACAAAAATATCATCTCCCTGGGGCTTGATCTCCCAACCATTTAAATGAGCGTTTTTCAATGTATTTATCCATTTTTGCTGATAGTTATTCATAATATCCGGTTTCATTGATAAATGTTTTATGGCCGGGTTTTGTTTTAATACGATGTAATCGGCAGATCATCTCACCAAAAAATCAAACTTAATCCCTATTTTAGGCATCTATGAAACAAAGCTACCCTATTGATAAAATCACGCAGCCGGTAAGCAAATTTATAAACCAGGAACATACCGGCGGCATAGTGCTTTTTATCAGCGTAATTGCGGCTATCATATGGGTAAACTCGCCTTTTCGGCACAGTTACCACCAACTTTGGGAACTCAAACTATCGCTCGGTTTTGATAAATATGTTTTAAACCATCCCCTGCACCTTTGGATCAACGACGGCCTTATGGCTTTGTTTTTCTTTGTGATAGGCCTCGAGTTAAAACGCGAGTTCATGGCCGGCGAACTATCCTCTGTAAAAAAAGCTTCATTACCGATGTTTGCCGCGTTGGGCGGAATGCTGGTGCCTGCTTTCATCTTTTTCCTTTTTAATACCGGTAAGCCATCGGCCCATGGCTGGGGGATTCCGATGGCTACAGATATAGCCTTCGCGCTGGCTTTACTATCTATGGCGGGCAAACATATTCCATCCTCTGTAAAAGTTTTCCTATCAGCATTGGCCGTTGCCGATGACCTCGGCGCTGTTTTAGTTATTGCTCTTTTTTACAGCAGTCACATAGCGCTTGTGCCGCTTACCTTTGGGGTTTGGCTGCTGGTGCTGCTGCTTATCGGCAATAAAATGGGGATCAGGAGTACCGCTTTTTATTTGATCATAGGCTTCGCTGTTTGGATAGCTTTTTTACTTTCAGGCGTCCACGCAACTATTGCGGGTGTATTGGTGGCTTTTACTATTCCAGCACGTACCCGCATCAGCGAGATCAGTTACACCCAATCTGTAAAGCAATACCTTACCGATTTTGAAAACGAGCAGCCCAACAACAGTACGCTTATAACGCCCGAACAGCACCACATTATTGATAAAATAAAAAAGCTGAGCCTTGACGCCGAAACACCGCTGCAAAAAATTGAACACATCCTGCATCCCTGGGTAGCTTTCGTCATCATGCCGCTTTTCGCTTTAGCCAATGCCGGGATTATTGTTAGCCATGACTTTTTCTCGTCACTGGCCAACCCTGTTAGCATGGGTGTGGCTACAGGCCTGCTTGCCGGCAAGTTTACAGGTGTATTGCTCTTTACCTGGCTCATGGTAAAATTTGGCGCACAATTACCCGCAGGTTCATCCTGGAAACAAATGACAGGTGTGGCTTTGCTTGCAGGCGTAGGTTTTACCATGTCCCTTTTTATATCGGCACTGGCCTTTGATCATGCCGAAATGATTGACCAGGCCAAATATGGGATCCTGTTAGCGTCCTTGCTGGCCGGGATATCGGGGGTAGCTGTTTTAAGCAAAAAGTCGAAGGCTTAAAGCATAAAGCCAAAATGAATGTATTATCCACCTCCTCTATGAACCATGAACTATCATCCATGAACCGCAAGGCTACTGCTTCCAATTTGGCTTACCATAAATGCCCAGTGGTGTTATGCGGTTTTGGAAAATGGTTTGCGGGCTATTATAAAACTTTATAAAATCACCGGCGCTGGTTTGGCCGGGGTATGGAACGTAATAATGATGATCGTTTCCGTTGCGCCATGCCATTACGTAGGATACTTTATGCTTAGCGAGGGTTTGCAGTATTATATCCGTCCACCAGTTGGACATGGGGACACCTTCATAGCCGGTTTCGGGCAGGCATGTTATTTTATGGTGTTTTACAGCGATGCCATCAACAATGGCAAGGCGTTGATCCAGCTTAGCTTGAAAACGCTCAACGCTTTGCGTACAATAATTATCAAAGCCTATAAAATCCGCGTAAGCATCGCCGGGATAGCGTTCCAAAAACTCATATTCCGATTCAAAATCAGCCGCCGAATATACGATGAGCAAGTTATGCAGCTTCTTTTTATCCCGCAGGTAATCGATAGTAAAACGCCACAGGGCTTTAAATTCATCGGGGGTACAGGTGTTTTTGCACCACCAAAACCAATTGCCCGTAAGCTCATGAAATGGCCGGAACAATATCGGGATAGCCTCGCCTTCCGGGCCTTTCATTTCAGCTAAATAATTGGCCGCACGATCAAGATATCCAACATATACATCATGAAACGCGCCGCCGGGGATAAGATCTTTTACGGTATGCTGCGTGGTATCCCAGGCGGTTTTGCCATTGACCGGGTTATCCATATGCCAGCAAAATGTATTGATGCCGCCGCGCGCATAAACATCTTTAACAAACCGCTTCTGCTGTTCAAAGGCGATTCCGTTAATATCGTGAATGCTGTCGTGCTCAATCCTGGCCAAATCCCAGCCATACAGGGCCGGGTATGATCCGGTAACACTCTTAACATCTGAGCGGTCCGGTTCATTACGCCATCCCACACCATAAGCCAGGTCATCGTGGTGACCAAATATTACCCCCACGTTAAGCAGGCGCTGCATACTGTAAAAAAGCTGCCGGGCTTCGGTTGTGGCATGTTTATCGGCAGGTTCAAACAGCTGCGCCATAGCGGTTGAACTATGGATCAGCAGGTATAAAACAGCAATCCTTCTAAAAAATTTTATCATATTCACTGCCGCTAAGTTACACCATTTGAAGGCCTGCTTTGTCGCTAATTTATCGGGCCTATACGCCTGATAATTTCAATACACGCACGGCTGTTATGATAGGGGCATTTCCAAAGCCCTGCTTTGTCCTCGCCGGGCATAATACTGCCATCGGCTTTGATACCCCAAAACCATTCACCGTTTTGTTTATCCAGTATTTTATCTTTTATAAAAGCCCAGTTTTTAAGGACCAAGTGAAAGTATTTATCACTACCGCTAACCTGCCAGGCGTTGTAAAAACCTACCATAGCTTCGGCCTGTACCCACCAGTGTTTTTCTTTGATGAGGTGATCATCCGCCGGTTCATATTCATACCATAAGCCACCATCAACGTCTAAACCCTGTATAGTTGCTTCTGCTATCGCGATGCAAGTGCTGCTGACCCTTGTAATCATTTCATGATTGCCGATAACTTCAGCGGCCTCCAGTAAAAGCCATGTAGCTTCAATATCGTGCCCATACGATATGGTTTCCGACCGGCGGTTCCAATCCTCATCAAAAAACAGCACGAGGTGCCCGGTTCCAGCATCAATAAAATGATCAAAAAAATTATTGATCAGGGTTTCAATCTGCTGTTTAAGTCCGTCATCGGGCCAGATGCGGTACAGGTTGGTATAAGCTTCCAGTACGTGCAGATGGGTGTTCATGGTCTTTTTCTCATTGGCATCCTTAGCGCTTAGCCTAAGATCGCCGAGCGGCTGCCAATCGCGCGTGAAAGCTTCGAAATAACCCGTTTTATCGTTGTCGTAGCTTTTATCAACCAAAAGATGATAGAGGCCGATGGCTTCCTCCTTTACTCTTTCCGATTTCGAAGCTATATGATATTCACTCAGCGCGTAAATGGTAAAGGCATTGGCATATACCTGTTTTTTTGTATCCAATATATCGCCTTTGTAATCAACCGACCAATACACGCCGCCAAACTCATCATCAACAAAATGAGCTTTGATATAATCATAGGCCCGCTTAGCTGCCTGTAAATAAGCTTCATCGGGGGTTTGATTGTAAGCAGCAGAAAAACTCCACAGGATCCTCGCGTTTAAGACCGAACCTTTGTGGGCACCGGGAGTAGCCTGGTTATCATTGTTGATCTTGCCAAAAAAACCACCATTTACTTCATCTACAGTATGATTGAGCCAATAATTGAGGATATTTTTCAGCTCACCTGTTAGCTCATTGCTGAAGATAACGAGTTGATCTTTTGAAACAGTATTTGATGGTTGAAGCATGTTTAAATCTCTGTTCAGGCGCTGGCTCCCTGTAATTGGCTTAAAGCTTTATTTTTATCGATAATATTGTACACTGCCTGTACCGATGAGGCTGAACGCAAACCATCGGCCGGTGTGTTCATGGCATAGTCTATCAGTTTATCAATTGTGGTGATGGCTACATGCATGCGGGTATCTGAGGATGCATAATAAACATAAACAGATCCGTTATCGTCAGCTATCCAGCCGTTACAGAACACCACATTGGATACATCGCCGATACGCTCCTCACCGACCGGTGCCAAAAAATAACCTGCTGGTTGGTAAAGTACTTTAGTAAGGTCATGAAGGTCGGTCATAAACATGTACAACACATAACGTAAACCAGCAGCTGTATTGCGTACGCCATGCGCCAGGTGCAGCCAGCCTTTTTCCGTTTTGATTGGCGCCGGGCCCTGGCCATTCTTGGCTTCGTAAACGGTATGGTAGCTTTTATTGTGAATGATTGTTTCATGGTCAACAACCGCGTGCTCCATAGTATCGCACAAGCCAAAACCTATTCCACCACCGGTCCCTGCACTGATAAAACCATCCTGCGGACGGGTATACAAGGCATACTTACCATCAACAAACTCGGGGTGTAATACCACGTTGCGCTGCTGGGGCGAGTTGGTTTTCAGATCGGGCAGGCGCTCCCATTTTACCAGGTCCCTGGTGCGCGCGATACCGCAGGCTGCTATCGCCATCGACTGATCATATGACGGAGCTTCGGGGTCACGGCGTTCGGTACAAAACAGGCCATAGATCCAGCCATCTTCATGCTGGGTAAGGCGCATATCGTACACATTGGTATCGGGCTCATCGGTTTGGGGCAGTTCAACCGGGTAATCCCAAAATTTAAACCCATTGATCCCATCAGCACTTTCGGCCACAGCGAAAAACGATTTCCGATCGGCGCCTTCAACCCTCGCTACCATCAGGTATTTGCCGTTAAACTTTATAGCGCCGGCATTAAAAACCGCGTTAATACCAAAACGTTCCATTAAATGAGGGTTGGTTTTAGCATCAAGATCATATCGCCACTCAAGCGGGGTATGGGCGGCAGTAAGCACAGGATATTTAAACCGGCAAAAAATACCGTTGCCTGTTTCCTCAACCTGGTTTTGCCGGTTAATCAATTGCGCTTGTTCGGCCTGTAGTTGAATGAGCCTTTGGTTAAATTCCTGCGTCATATAGTTTTTTATCAATAGTCTTTTAATTTATTCCACCATGTTTTTTTCAGTATGGTAATAGTAACCACCAGTATGGCTATGGTAACTATGAGCGATGCTTTTTGTGCCAGTATCAGGTACATGGGCAGTATGGTAAGGCAGCATTGTGTAATAGTACCGATAACCACGTTGAACATGTTTAGCTTAAAGTTTTTGTTAGGCACAAATGATGGATTTTTCTCCATTACCAAAGCCTTAACAGGCCCCCAAAAGCCCCACGGCCTTACGGTGGTATAAAACGACCGCAACACGGTCATATCCGTTGGCGCTGTAGCGTACGAGCCGATAACCGAGCCCCCCAGCGAGATGACAAACAGCACCGGGAACCAGTACAACAGTTGGATCGAAGGGATAATAAGCGAGAATATCATGGCTGACAAAATCCCCGAAAGCATCCCGTAAAAAAAACCGTTGGCATTAAAGCGCCACCAATGCCATTTAAGTACGTTACTGGCTATATAACCGCCATAAAGTGCCGATACTATCCATTGCAGCACACTGTTCACATCCTTTACAAAAAAGCCGAGTATCACGCCTACCGCTACCACAAAAACCCCCACCATGTAATTGGCGGTGATGATTTTTTTGGTAGATGCCTTCGGGTTGATGTATTTGAGGTAGATATCATTCACAATATAAGCCTGCGCCGCGTTCATGGTACCGCTAAAGGTGCTCATGAAAGCCCCAAGCAAACCGGCCAGCAGCAAGCCAACCAAACCAACGGGCAAAAAGTTGTTGATCACGGCCGGCAGGATGCGTTCAAAATCAATAGCCCCTTTGGCGTCTTTCAAATCCATTTGGTGATAAAAAAGTACACCCAGGATAGTTAAACTCACAATAAGCGAATAACGGATAGGCAGCAGGATGATATTTACAAAGCCGCTCATTTTGCTGGCCTCTTCGGGCGAGCGGGTGGAGAGGATCTTTTGCATATCATAATTAGGCGCGGGCCCGGCAACTGCCGCGAAGAAACCTTTAAAGGTCATCATCATGAAAAACAGGCCGAACAGCGAATAACCATCTTCTTTGATCTTGTTATTTACCTCGTTGATGATTCCCGTCCAGCTGAGGCCCAGATTTTTACCAAAAAAAGGGCTATACCAGCCATCGGGCACATTGAGGTGGTTGCCGCTGAGTTTGCCTGCAGCTATGAAACTGATCCACACGCAGGCTACGGTCATAATGCCGTACTTGATCATATCGCCCAGTACAATACTATGCATGCCGCCTATGATAGAATAAAACATGGCAAATAGCGTAAATATGATCCCGTACATATGCGGCACATACTGAGGCGCAACGTGGAAGGGCACGTAAGCTTTAACCAGGTCCCACGGGATAAATATTTCAATGAACTTGCCCAAACCAATAAATCCGTAGGCTAAAAAGCCAAAACAGCTTAACAGCGCGAAAGCGATAACTACCACATTTGAACCTGTTACCCCCGGCCCGGTTTTACCGAAGCGGGTTGCCAGCCATTCGGCCCCAGTAGCGGCGTTTGACCGACGCAGCCAACGCGACAGGTACATCATCAAAAACACCTGGTTAAATACCGGCCATAGCCAGGGGATCCAGATGCTCTTCATACCATAAACAAAGCACAGGCTTACCATCCACATGGTGCCGCTGATGTCGAACATATCGGAGGCATCGCTTAAACCCAGTTTATACCAGGGTAAAGATTTGCCGCCCAGCATGTAGCTTTCCTTATTTTCGCGGGCTTTTTTACGGTACCATAAACCAATAAAAATGGTGCTCAGCAGGTATAAAACTATAATGGCAACATCAAGTAAGTGTAACTTCATCTTGTCTGATTTTGTCTGAACCGGAATTTTTTGAATTAAATAATTGTCAGAATACTACAATCCTGGTTTAAAAATGGCCAAATACAATAAATTCGACGAATTCATAAATTCCAAAAATTCGAGTTCAGACACCTAACTGTCATTACTCAAAATTGAATTTATTATCAGCAACTTTATAATACTTTTTTAACCTTATATTTAACTTTATCGATAGGCTGATACATTTTTAACCAACCATAAAGCCAAATAAATACCAGTTAAATAAATACGCGGTTTCCGGTATAGGTTTCCCTGAATTCTTTGGGAATACACATTTTTTTACGCTTAAAGATCCTGTTGAAATTGGAGATATTATTAAAGCCGCATTTATAGGCAATTTCGGCCACGGTGGTTGTGGAGTCAATAAGCATCCTGGAAGCATGCCCAAGCCTGATCTCGTTCAAACTGTCAATAAAGGTTTTGCCCGTGCGCTTTTTGATAAACCTGCTAAATGAAGCCTCGGGCATATTGGCAATTTTAGCTACTTCGGCAAGGGTGATTTGCTTGTTATAGTTAATATTCATGTGCTCAAACACTTTTTCGATGCGGCGGCTGTTGTAGTAAAACTTCTCATTTGTAAAGCTTGGATCCGACAGCATTTTCATATTGCGGGAAATTGACAGGTCATGAAGAATGGACAGAAGCTCTAATACGGAGTCAAAACCGCTCTTTTTATCCAATTGCATAATCCTGTCTTTAAGCGCGTAAATGGTTTCCGATGAGAAAGAAACCCCCCTTTGCGAGCGCTCGAGCATGCTTTTTACAAAACTTAACTGATTTCGCTTCAGAAACTTTTCATCAAACAGATCCTTATGAAACTGAATTGTAACCTCGGTTATATCTTCGCTTTGACATTGGTGCGTAAACCAGGCATGGTATAAGTTTGGGCCTATCAGCGCCAGCTCCACTTCTTCAATAACCTCAATATGGCCACCTACCACCCTTTTGGCCCCTTTGGCGTTGATAATTAAATTAAGCTCGTATTCGTCATGATAATGAAGCGGAAAATCAAATTTCTTTTTTACCCTCGAAAAAATAGTAAAACAATCACTTGGCGTTAGCGGAGTTATCTCCCGCATTACATTACTTGTCGTCATAGAATCCCAAAAAATAAGTTTACTAATTAATGATACTAATTTAACACTTTTATATTTTCAAAATGTCAATTAAACAATTAATTATTGATTTTCGTTACCTCATTGTGTATTATGCCCCTTACAGCACCTAACCAATTAAAATGTGCCTGTAGGTTTAACGTTAGTTATATGGCAAAATCAAAGTTCGCCCCAGTTAATATCAAGCCGTGAAAACTCAAATGAATTTGGCAGCGCGTTTTAAAATGCCCGGCAATACTGTATAATATAAGGCAACTTATCAAAATTTTACACTTCATTAACTAATATTTTGGGGGCTGTACTGCGCTATATAAATTTTAACTTTTAGGTTTGCAGACAAATTGGTTTAAACATTTAACCCAAACGGTCAAAGGTTTATTTAGCCGTAATTTAATCTGTCATTAATACTGTATTGATAATTTGCCGGCAGAGATTTTGGCCGGCCTTTTTGCTACAGCATTTTTATAATTGATTTAGCATCAAATGTACTTTTAATGCACGGGCAAGATATAATACTTTTTTTTCATTATTTAGTTTTAAATTACCAAAAACGTTTAAATTACTACTGTAAACACTCAAAATAAAGCATCGGCACCTAATACTTTTATGTCATTTTATTAATTAAACAAATTCTTTTTAAAACGATTTAAAAAGTTGCCCAAAGTATCTTAATGAAATAAAACACGGTACGGCAAACAAACACCTGCGGGTTTTGTAGAGTTACCATACGCATATACAAGTACATTTTTAATGGACAATACGCAAAGCATAACCAGGCATACAAACAAAAGATTCGTGAAGCTTAAACAAAGCCTGAGCGACTTTTTTTTAACGCTTTACCGGATAAACCAGTTTATCATCCGCTTTTTTAAAGAAGCTTTTGTACCACCTTTTGAACTTAAGGAAGTTATACGCCAGTGTTATGAAGTAGGTGTACGTTCATTTACCCTGATATCGGTTACGGGTTTTATTGTGGGGGTGATATTTACCAAGCAATCAAGGCCATCGTTATCGCAGTTTGGCGCCGAATCGTGGTTGCCTTCGCTGGTATCCATAGCCATCATGCGTGCGCTTGCGCCATTGGTTACCGCACTGATAGCGTCCGGAAAAGTAGGCTCAAGCATTGGCGCCGAGCTGGGGTCCATGCGCGTTACCGAGCAGATAGACGCGATGGAAGTATCCGGCACCAAACCATTTAAATACCTGGTATGTACCCGCGTACTGGCTACCACGCTTACTATTCCAATTTTATCAACCTATACAGGCTTTGTGGCTTTATTTGGCGGGTATTTAAATGTAACCATGAACGAAGGCACCACCTGGACAACTTTTATACAGGAAGTTTTTGAGCCGCTAACCTTTACCGATTTTGTGGCATCGCTTATAAAATCAATTGTATTTGGCTTTACCATTGGCATTGTGGGCTGCTACCAGGGCTATAATTCCAATAAAGGAACCGAAGGCGTAGGTAAAGCAGCAAACGGCGCGGTAATTACCGCTATGTTCCTGGTGTTTATTGAAGAAGTTATTATTGTACAGATAACCGGCTGGTTCCGCTAATTTATGGAGGTATGAAAAAGGCAGCAGTACAGACAGATCATAATAACCCGGTTATCAGCATCAGGGGCTTAAAAAAAGCTTTTCAGGATTATGCCGTGCTCCGCGGTATCGACCTTGACCTTTACCAGGGCGAAAACCTTGTGGTACTTGGCCGCTCGGGTACAGGTAAGTCAGTACTGATCAAGATCATATCGGGCCTGCTTAAACCCGATGAGGGTATGGTAAAGGTATTTGGCCAGGATATTGCTCATATTACCGAAGATGACTTACAGAAATTACGCATCCGTATAGGCTTTTCGTTTCAGAACAGTGCTTTGTACGATAGTATGACCGTGCGTAAAAACCTGGAGTTCCCGTTAGTGCGTAACAAACGTAACCTTACCCGCGGGGAGATCAATACCGCGGTTGAAACGGTGCTTGACGCGGTTGGACTTTCGCAAACCATTAACCAGATGCCATCCGAGCTTTCGGGCGGGCAGCGTAAGCGTATCGGCATTGCCCGCACGCTGATCCTGAACCCCGAGGTTATGCTGTATGATGAACCCACCGCCGGCCTTGACCCCATCACCTGTATCGAAATAAATGACCTGATTAACGAGGTGCAGCAGCGTTACAATACATCATCCATCATTATAACACATGACCTGACCTGCGCCAAGCAAACCGGCGACAGGATAGCCATGCTCTTAGACGGGCAGTTTCAGCGCACCGGTACTTTCGACGAGGTGTTTAACACCACCGATAGCCGGGTGAAACCATTTTACGATTACAACTTTATTGAATAACAACAATTAGATAAGATATACCATTATCATGGATCCAGCAGAAAACAGAAAATCGATCATAGTAGGCATATTCCTGGCACTTGGGCTCATATTGTTTATATTGGGGGTATTTACCCTGGGCGGCCAGCAAAAAGCCTTTGTTAAAAATATAAAGCTAAGCGCTGTATTTACCGATGTTGCCGGTTTAAAGAAAGGCAACGCCATTTGGTTTTCGGGCGTTAAAGTTGGTACTATCAGCAATATCAAATTTATCGGCCCATCAGAGGTCCAGGTGTATATGAATGTTGATGAGGCTACACAGCAATACATCCGCCGCAACGCGATGGCCAAAATAGGATCAGACGGTTTGATAGGTAATAAAATTATTGTGATAGAAGGCGGAACTGCACAGGCGCCGGTAATTGAAGATGGCGACGTACTGCAATCCGAAAAAATGCTCTCGACCGATGACATGCTTAAAACCCTGCAGGATAATAACCAAAACCTGTTGGCCATTACCAATGATTTTAAATTATTAAGTCACAACATATTGCAGGGTAAAGGTACCGTTGGCGCATTATTAGCCGACAGCACCATGGCTATACAGCTACGAGGCGCTATGCGCAACCTGCAGGCCACCACCCAAAGCGCGGCTTTAATGGCGGTGCAGCTCGACAAGTTTAGCCGTAAAATGAACACCAAAGGCGGCCTTGCCGATAAAATGCTTACCGATACAGCTACCTTTGCCCAAATTAAACAGGCTGTAGGCCAACTGCAGCAAACTGCGGCAAATGCTTCAACGCTTACTAACAACCTTACCAAAGCAAGCAATAAGCTTAATAGCACAGATAATGCGCTGGGAGTATTGTTAAATGATCAAAAAGCAGCAGTACAAACACAATCGGCCATTAATAACCTGCAGGCAGCATCTATCAAATTAAATGATGACCTGGAAGCCGTTCAGCATAACTTTTTCCTGAGAGGTTTTTTCAAAAAGAAAGAAAAAGCAAAAGCTGATAGTTTGAAGGGAAAACAGTAAGCCCCCTCTAAACGGCGTAGCCCTCATGAGCACTAAAAACTCATGCCGTTGTTGGTGTTGTCACCATAGCCGTTAACCTAAGGATTTTAAAAAAGTTTTTTTGAGGAGTTATAAATGACGGGGCTTCGCCATTGGGCAAAACCACTTAGATTTTCCCATATTTGTATAGTTTAATATTTATTAAAAAGGCGGTTTGTTTTCGAGGCAATTACCGCCTTTTCTTTTATAAAAATAAGTTTTTTTTCGCGATAATCATTCATTTTAAGGGGAAAAGCGCCTTTTATTTTCGATCAAAGTACATTTGTTACTGATTATGCATCCGAACTACAAACCAGCATCCGCTCAGTTATAGACCCTGATAAACTTTCTGAATTAGCTCGAAAAAGTGGTTTCCTACAAAGGCAGTCCAAGCTAAAACCATCGGAGTTTATCGACACGTTGATGTTTAGTGATTTAGACCATAGCCAGCTTAGTCTGCAGGATTGCTGTAACGATCTGGCCCAGCAACATCAGAAATCTTTAAGTAAAGTTGGACTGCACAAACGCTTCAATACAAGAACGCTTGACTTTCTGAAATCGGTTTTGTCAACCCAAATGGCTTTAAAGCTGGATCATGGCCAGCTAAACAGCTGGCAGCCTTTTTCACGTGTGCTAATCGCTGATTCCTCTAAGTTTACGCTACCCGACCAATTCGCGGAAGATTATCCAGGCTTTGGAAACTTTGGAGTATCTTCTATTATGAACATTCAGTATTCTTTTGATTTGAAGCACGGGAACTGGGAGAACCTTGAATTAACAAAAGCAACTGAAAATGACCAAAGTCATTCGGGAAAGACATTAGACCGGATCTGCAAAGACGAATTGCATATCCGGGACCTGGGGTTTGTAACATTAGAATATCTTGCAAGAGTAATTAAGGAAGAGGCATTTTTCCTGAACAGACCTCACCCACAGGTAAAGTTTGTCCAGTGCAGCAATGGTAAGCAGATAGATTGGGTAAAGCTGTACCAAAAGATGCAGAATAATAATAATCATTTTGATACGGAGGTTATTGTTGGAACAGGTAAAGATGCCATCACTTGTCGCCTGATCGCTTTACCTGTACCGGAGGCGGTATGGTCAGAACGAATAAGAAAAGCTGAACAAAAAGCAAAAAGTCAGAAAAGTAAACTTACTGATAAGTACAAGACCCGTTGTAAATTCAGCGTATTCATTACCAATACAACGAAAGAATCCCTTAACGCGGCAGCTATTATTCAATTGTATCGCTTACGATGGCAGATTGAATTAGTATTCAAAACATGGAAATCGTTGTTCGGTATACATCAGATCAAGGCAGTTAAAAAAGACAGATTGGAATGCCAGTTGATCGCCAAATTCATATGGATATTACTCAACTGGAAGATCTTCCGATGTATCGATGCAGCTATTCAAAAGGGAGTGCCCGGATACGCTTGCTCTATGTGGAAGTTTTTCAAGCAGGCACGCCAGTTTGATTATGCATTAAGAAAAGTGGTAAAAAGCTCCATGAGCTTTGAACAGTGGTGCGAGATATTCATTTTCCCAATTATAAAAAACATGCTCATTGAACCTAAGAAACGGAAAAAAGCAGCCTTTGAGATTGTTTACGACATATTCAATCCCTTAGGTTAACGGATATGGTGTTGTCACCAACAACTTTTTTGCCTGTTTTGTCTCTTATAATCACGAAATCACCATTTGCTATGCACGTAGTAATTGAGCGGCGCGGAGTTGTTGGTGACAACACCAACAACGGCGAAGACTTTTAAAATACAATTCTTTTTAAGTCCCTCTCTCCCGGAGAGGGATTTAGGGTGAGGCAAAAAAAATGCGTTCCGTATCTCACCCCGGAACGCAATCCCGACAACATCTCATTGATATCGATCAATTATCAACAATCAGATACTTAAATAAACAAAATTTTAAAATATCCGATTGCTTAAACCTGATATCCTTTTTCAGATCAAATAATTTTATTTACACCCGGGACCTTCACCAGCATCATGGACAACAGAAAACTGCCTGTTACAGCCAGCGGGCCAACAATCAACAATTTATAAGCCGGATCCATTGGCCAACTTATGGCAGCCACCGAAAGGGAGATGAGCACCAAGGGATGAAAAATATATACGCCGAATGTCGCACGCGACATGCTTTTTCCAACCGCAGATTGCCCTGTCCACTTATGCTTCGCGATGATCAATAAGGCTGCCATAATGAAAATACCTGTAAACTGCTCCCAAAAGGCGTACATTAACGATTGCCAGTACCCCTCTCCGCTAAACGTTTCGATAGAACTATGCGTGCTTTCTTTTATAAAATAAATTGCCGGAAATACCGCAAAAATCATAAAAGCTGACAGCCATGCAAACAACCTACCTGTTTTGATATCAAAACTGTTAAGCCAGTTGTTTCGTGATGCTATTATTCCCATCCAAAACATGCCTATGTATTGCGCAAAATGCCCTAATTGAAAGCCAACCGGCTTAAGTATCCACCCAATTGGAAAAACCATTCGTACGATATATGAAATTAACCCTAATGCGGCAGCAAATATGATAATGGAAAAAGCTGATGGCACTTTTTTTAACTGTTGGCTTTGGGGCCTTATCATTGAATTGATCAGCACAAAAATTAAGCTGAATAACAATAAAGCAGCTACAAACCAAAGTACCCCAAAATCTATCCATCCATCAAAACCGCCTAAATATTGAAGATAGGTAACCTGATGCCCTTCAGCAAAACGGTACACAATATAACTCAGCACCGGCGACAGGATAAACGAGTAAAACACCAGCGGGACACCTAAACGCTTTAATCTGTCGGCAGTAAAACGTGCAGCGCTTTTCTTTTGCAATGACGACGCCGTAAAGTAGGCCGAAATAAAAAAGAATAGGCCCATAAAAAACGACTGATTTACGGCCACGAAAAGCGACATAGGTATAATTGCCCCTGTATGTGTTGTTTTATCCGTAAAATACCAGCCTCCCGGCGCTCCGTAAGTAATAAAAGTATGGTGCAGCACCACCAAAACCGTCAGCGCAACTTTTAAATTATCAATATAAAAGAGTTTTGAAGTGGCCGGATTCAGTACGTTATTTTCAGCAGGGGGAGGATCGGTTAACAGCATATTAGGGAATTGTTTCAGACACTAAGATACCATAAACTTCTACATGTTACACCCGTGGCAGCATTGTAGTAAATTATATACAATTACATGCAATAAAAGCGGTGTGAAATCTCCCCTTTTTACTTCGCACATTTTGCGTAATTTCTCTTTAATTTGCAACATATCTTCGATACATTTCGTTGAATATTAAAAACATACCATTTAACTGACCCTAATTTGAATACGCGGTTACAAACATCTGCACCCATGGGCCAGAGCAAATCGGCAGCCGTACTTAACCTGTACAACAGTTATTCAGCAAAGCTTTTAGGCTACATTTATGAGGTTGTGCAAAATAAGCCGATAGCTGAACAGTACCTTTCAGCTGTTTTTAACGATGTACCAAACGAGCTTGAGGAATTTTCAAAAAGCGGAACAAGCGCCTTTTGGCGTTTGCAAATCATGGCGCGCAAAAAATTGGTTCACTTTTTTGAGGCGTTAGAAAATGATACCGATAAAAGAGCTTGGGAAAATTTACCCTGGGTCAATAACCGGTATGTAACTTTAATGACACCCTTTCAACAGCAGGTTTTTTGCGGTATTCATTACCAATGCAAATCGGCAGGAAGCATTGCTATAGAACTTAATAAAACGGAAGAAGAAATCAGAAAAACGTTAAAAGTATGTTTTACCATTATCAGGAACGGGAGGAACAATGAAAGAGTATATTGATAGTGGCATACTTGAAGTTTTTGTAATGGGTGCAGCCACCGACGAGGAAGTAAGGGAGCTAATGTACATGAAGGCAAAATACCCTGAAGTAGATGAGGCCCTGAAGCAACTGGAAACAGATATGGAAAAAATAGCAGGTGAAATGGCTATTTCACCGCCTCCGCATATGTGGGAAAAGATAGAAGATGAGATAGACGGCCTTATCCACCAGGGAAATCCGGCACAACCAATTAAATTCCGCACTTCAGACGATGGCCGTAATAAGCATAAAAAAACACCTCCCGAAGATCAGTTCATCCCGATTGAATCGGAGTCGAACCATATGCGCCTGCATAAATCCTGGCGCTGGATCTTTGCTGCTGTGTTTGTGTTAGGGAAAATCTTTTTAGGCTTCGCGATATATTTTTACCTTGAAAACCGCCAAACCAGGCAACAATTGCAGGAGTTAAAAACCGAGATCAGGGAATTACGGAAGTAGCGATTAGAGGTTAAAAAACAATGGGTAGAGGTTAGAAATCAGAGGTTAGGAATACGATTTGTTTGTATAAGTTCATCAATTAAATCACACTAACCAAAAATCAATTTATTGCTTTATGCTTTTTGCATTCTGCTTTCAGCTGTAACTTTAACTTATGGAAAACGACTATCTAACCAGTGTAAAAAAACAGTTTACTTATTACAAATCCCTCGGCGAAAAAACGTTTGAACAACTTACCGACGAACAATTATATTGGCAATACAACCCCGAATCAAACAGCATTGCCATGATCGTGAAGCACATGTCAGGCAATATGATTTCCAGATGGACTGATATTTTTACTACTGATGGCGAAAAACCCACCCGTAACCGGGAAGCTGAATTTACCCCTTCTACCCCCACCCGTCAAACAATTACCGAAACCTGGGAACAGGGATGGCAATGCCTCTTTGATACGCTTGATAAACTAACCGCCGACGATCTCGGTAAGATCATCTATATCCGCAACCAGGGTCATACGGTTATGGAAGCCGTTAACCGGCAGCTCGCCCATTACCCTTACCACGTTGGTCAGATCGTTTTTTTAGGTAAGATGCTTTGCAATGAAAACTGGCATTCGTTATCTATCCCCAGAGGGCAATCTGAAAATTATAATGCTGATAAATTTGCCAAAGAGAAACGGAAAGCGCATTTTACGGATGAGGAATAGTTGATTCCTCTGAAGCTGTTAAAACAATACCTTGTAATTGTAGAGACGCATCACATGCGTCTCCCATATGCAATTTACGCATGCTCGTCTAAAACGCGGTTTGCCCTACAAGAGACGCATGTGATGCGTCTCTACAAAAAACATATTTTATTCGTTTTAAACACCTCTCAGAAGATTTCAACCTCCTTAGTATTTAACTTTAGCCTTCCAGGCATTTCCAAAAATCTAAAATTGCAACTCAAAACATTTTTCGAATAAATTTCCGCAACCGATTAATTGCATTTATATTCGCAATTAAACGGTTGCAAAAAAAGATTTATGAGAAGAGATGTATTTCAGGCCATTGCCGATCCTACCCGCAGGGCCATCATTAGTTTGCTTGCTTTGCAGGCTATGACACCCAATGCCATTGCCGAACATTTTCAAAGCAGCCGGCAAGCTGTATCCAAGCATATTCAAATCCTGAGCGAATGCCAGCTGGTTAATCAAAAACAAACCGGCCGCGAAATTTATTATCATTTTAACGCGCAAAAAATGAAAGAAGTAGATGTTTGGATGGACCAGTTCCGCGCCCTGTGGGAAACCCGTTTTAGCCAGTTAGATAACGTACTACAAAACCTAAAAAACAAACAGTCATGACAAACAACGAAACCGTATTTACCAAAGACCTGCAAAACAAGAGGCTTAATGTGGTAAGAACTTTTGACGCGCCACTCAATTTAGTATGGCAAGCATGGACCGAAAGCGAGATCCTCGACCAGTGGTGGGCACCTCATCCCTATCGCACCGAAACCAAAACCCAGGATTTTAGGGAAGGTGGCTACTGGCTGTACCAAATGGTTGGCCCTGAGCATACAGAACATCCAACATGGTGCAAGGAAGAGTACAAAACCATTGTGGTTCAGCAAAAAATCGCCAATGCTGTTTCCTTTTGTGATGAAAATGCGGTAACCAATACCAATTTTCCTGTCATGAACTGGGAGAAGAACTTTACCGGCGAGGGTGAGCATACAACCGTTAACATCGATATCTATTTTGACAAAGTGGAAGATATGCAAACCATTGTTGGTATGGGCTTCCAGGAAGGCTTCACTGCCGGCTTAAGCAACCTCGATCATTATCTGAGCACAGCTTTCAGGATCAGGAAAGACCTGAAACCGGGCAATGCTGCAAGGGTTACCACTTATTTAAATTTCCCCGGAAACACTGAAGAGGCTTTAACCTTTTACAAAGAGGTTTTTAAGGGCGAGTTTACAGGTAAAAAACTCACGCGGTTCAGCGATATAGAGTTGCCGGCTGAGGTCCGGATGAACGAAGCTGATAAAAAATTGATCATCCACGGCGAACTTACCATTATGGGAGGCCATGTGCTGATGGCTACCGACGCGCCGGAGAGTATGGGCTTTAAACTGCAAACCGGTAATAACATGCATATCAATATTGAACCCGAAAGCCGCGAAGAAACCGAGCGCCTGTTCAACGAACTTTCGGCCGGAGGTGTGGTTACCATGCCGTTGAGCGATATGTTCTTTGGGGCATACTTCGCGGAGCTTACGGATAAATACGGTATTAACTGGATGCTGAATTATCAGAACGTTTGAATCAGGATTTAGGAAGTTTTTTTGGATTTATAGGATTTAACGTCCCATCAGGGTCTCTCGCAGAGGACCCTGATGTATACACCATTCAGGTCCGCTGTTCAATCTACTTGCGCTCGTTTGCAACGGGCGCTTAACGTGGCTTAGCGGTTGCATCGCGAATCGCATTACAAATGCGGAACCATATTAAGCACTCATCACAGATGAGCGCAAGTGGATCAGATGAGCGCAAATTCACCGGCAATCATCAAATAAAAAAATCCGAAATCCCAACTCCCAATTCCGAAATCAAAATCCTATCTTTGCCCATGCAAGAAAAAATCCTCATTCTTGACTTTGGTTCGCAATTCACCCAACTTATAGCGCGCCGTGTCAGGGAGCTCAATATTTATTGTGAGATCCACCCCTTCAATCATTATCCCGAAATTGACAACACTGTAAAAGGTATCATTCTTTCCGGCAGCCCTTATTCTGTAAGGCAGGAAGATGCTCCTCATTTCGAATTTGAAAAATTCCATACTACCCGCCCTATTTTAGGTGTTTGCTATGGTGCGCAATACGTTGCCCATTTTCATGGCGGCGAAGTATTGCCTTCAAGCACCCGCGAATACGGTCGCGCCAATCTGGAATATATCAAAAGGGAGAATCCATTATTTAAGGATGTTCCCGATGGCTCACAGGTGTGGATGTCGCACGGCGATACCATTGCTACCATTGGCGATAACTTTGAGGTAATTGCAAGTACCGATAGCGTTAAAGTTGCCGCTTACCAGGTAACCGGAACCCAAACTTACGGCATCCAATTTCACCCGGAAGTTACCCACAGTATTGACGGCAAGCAATTGCTGCAAAACTTTTTGGTTGACATTTGTGGCTGCAAGCAGGACTGGACACCCGACTCGTTTATCGAAACCACAGTTGCCGCTCTTCGCGAAAAACTGGGCGATGACAAAGTGGTTCTTGGTTTATCAGGCGGTGTTGATTCGTCGGTTGCCGCGGTGTTGTTGCACCATGCTATCGGCAAAAACCTGCATTGTATATTTGTTGATAACGGGCTTTTGCGTAAGGATGAATTTGAGCAGGTGCTTGATTCATACCAACACATGGGCTTAAATATAAAAGGTATCGATGCCAAACAACGTTTTTATGACGCGCTTGCCGGCTTAACCGATCCTGAAAAGAAACGTAAAGCTATCGGCCGCGTGTTCATCGAAGTATTTGATGATGCCGCGCATGAGGTACAGGATGTGAAATGGCTTGGCCAGGGCACTATCTATCCCGATGTTATCGAGTCGGTATCAGTAAAAGGCCCTTCAGCTACCATCAAGTCGCACCACAACGTTGGCGGTCTGCCCGATTTTATGAAACTTAAAGTAGTTGAACCGCTTAACACTTTGTTTAAAGATGAGGTAAGGAAAGTAGGTAAAGCTTTAGGAATCGATCCTAATATTTTAGGCCGTCACCCTTTCCCGGGCCCGGGCCTGGCTATCAGGATTTTGGGAGACATCACGCCTGAAAAAGTAGCAATATTACAGGAAGCCGATGCAATTTATATAAACAATTTACGTGCTGCCGGGGTTTACGATAAAGTTTGGCAGGCCGGCGCTATATTTTTACCGGTACAGTCGGTAGGCGTAATGGGCGATGAGCGTACTTACGAAAACGTAATTTGCCTACGTGCAGTTGAATCGGTTGACGGGATGACCGCCGACTGGTGCCATTTACCTTACGACTTGCTGGCCAAGATCAGCAACGAGATCATCAACAACGTAAAAGGAATTAACCGGGTAGTATATGATATCAGTTCAAAACCACCGGCCACCATTGAGTGGGAATAAGTGGTTACCGTTTTTTTGCATAGCCTTGCTGCTGGCCGCGTGTTCACCCAAAACGCGGCCGGTAGCAACTACCGTAAAAAAACCGACTGATACCGAAAAAAAGCCCGGCAATACTACCGAAAAACTATCAGATAAGCCCTCGGAACAAAAGGTGGCTACTATAGCCATGATCCTGCCTTTAAATCTTGAACATTTAAATCCGGCTCAAAAATATAGTCCTATACAATTGAGCCAGGCCAATATCGCTGTTGAATATTACCAGGGATTTAAGCTCGCCCTTGATTCACTTACAGCATATGGCAATAATTATAAGCTACAGATCTTTGACTCAAAGGATGAGGCTATGCAGGCGCATGATCTGGCTTTAAACGCGTTTATACGTTCAAGCGATTTGATAGTCGGCCCGGTTTTTCCGGATGGGGTGAAGGCATTTTCCGGGGCGTTATCATATTCAAAGGGGCCAATTTTATCTCCCTTATCGCCTGCCAATCCAAGCACAATTAAAAGCAAAAATTTAATCACTGCTATTCCGCCGCTTGAATATCATGCCTGGGGCGCAGCCGAATATCTCAACAGAACGGTTAAGCCTAAAAAGATCTTTATTCTGCGTTCGGGCTTTAACCAGGAAAATGATTACGCTGTTAATTTTAAAAAGGCTATCGACAGCTTAAGCAAAAAGAAGGTAAAGGTTACCAATGTATATGTGGTACGAGGAAAACTCAGCAGCCTGCTGCCGCAGCTTTCTAAAACAGAGAAAAATGTGTTTGTGATCCCTGCAACCGATCAGGCATTTTTAGGTGTGACCCTCCGATCGTTAGATACATTGAACAAACACTATCCGGTTATGGTGTTTGGGCACCCAAGCTGGGAGAAGTTCAGTTTCCTGAAACCGCAACTTTTACAACGTTTGAATACGCATATTACCTCTACCGAAAAAATAAATTACAAAGCGGGGGCTACAATAACATTTTTACGTAACTATAGGCGTGCTTATCACGTTGAACCGACCGAATACGCCATTAAGGGTTTTGATGAAGGATTGTATTTTGGAAAGCTACTCTTTACGGATAAAGGTATGCAATCTATAGAAGGAACGGATTTTACAGGTTTGTATAACGGCTTTCATTTCATCAAAAAGCCGGGCCTGGGTTGGATCAATACCCACGTAAATATATTAATGTATACTAACTTTGAGCTAAAACAGGTAGAATGAAGGCTATAAATCAGCTTAAAACGTTTCAGCGAATTTTGGGTGAATACCCTGCCGATACGCCACTAAGTAAATTTTTACCCGGCTTTTACCGGCAAAACAAACAAATGGGCTCAACCGACAGGCGGGTTGCCAACCGGTTAGTATACAATTACTTTCGCCTGGGCAGGGCATTGCCTGATGTTTGTGAAGATGAACGCCTGTTAGTTGCCGAGTTTTTATGCAACACCCAAACCAACTCTTACCTGCAACACTTCAAACCAGAGTGGGCTGTATGTATTGGTTTTAGTGACGATGATAAACTGGCCCTTGTAAAAACCGCCTACCCTGATTTTAAACTGGCAGATGTTTTCCCATGGAGCAGACAGCTTTCAGAAGGGATTGATAAAGAAGCTTTTCTGAAATCATTTTTTTGCCAGCCCGATCTGTTTATCCGTGTGCGCAACGGTTATGATCATTTGGTAAAGGCCGAACTAACCAAAGCCCAGGTTGTTTTTAAAGATGAAGGCAACGGCTGTTATTCGCTGCCCAATGGTACCCGCCTCGAAACCATATTTCCCAAACAACACTGGTTTGAAGTGCAGGATTATTCATCGCAGCAAACAGGGAATTATTTTAAGCCTCAGCGCTGGGATAGCTGGTGGGATGCCTGCGCAGCATCGGGTGGTAAATCATTATTGCTGCATGAAGATGAGCCTAACATCAAACTGGTTGTATCCGATATCCGCGAATCTATACTGGCCAACCTTGATGAGCGTTTCCAATTGGCCGGATTAACCAAATACCAGAAAAAAGCACTCGATCTTACCCAAAACATTGATTCAGTGATGCATGATTACGCTTTCGACGGGATTATCCTGGATGCCCCCTGCAGTGGCTCGGGCACCTGGGGACGTACACCCGAAATGATAGCCCAGTTTGATATGCACAAGATCGAGTTTTTCCAAAAGCTTCAGAAGAGTATTGCCCAAAACGTGATGAAATATCTTAAGCCCGGCAAGCCGCTCATCTATATTACCTGTTCTGCCTTTAAAGGTGAGAATGAAGATGTAGTTGATTATTTAGTAAACGAGCTTGGTTTAAAACTGGAAGAGAAAGCGGTATTAAAAGGCTATGAACGTAAGGCGGATACCATGTTTGTGGCAAGGCTGAGCCCCCCGGCCCCCTAAAGTGGGAGTGTATAGTAGATAGGTGTTATAATATCCGTAGCCAGAAATAGCTATTTAATTCTTTCAAGATGCTTCCTGATATTTTTAAGTGAGGTTGCTTTATCTGCATACACTTCCTCTAACCTATCAACGATATTTATTTCCTGAATCAAATTCATAAAGGTTTCTTCACCTAAATAACCCGTTAAAGCTATATCAACGGCAATATCCCGAATGGCACTGTTTCCTTTAAAATCAGATATATTGATGTCAATATCTAATGTTCCATCGTCAAAACGGTAAAGGATATATTTCCAATCGCTGGCATCCACTATGACGTTTTTACCTGTTTCATTTTCCATTTCCCAGGTACCGGCCCAATCTTTGGGTGGTTTGGATGGCAAGAATTTCCAGCCAGGACAATCGGGTGCCATAGTAATTATCTTTCGGGTAAATTCTAATTGTGCAATATTAAGATTGGGAGAGATAGCAAAAAATAATATATTTTCTTCCCATGGGCCAATTTCCCAATCAAAACCACCAAGCTCGCCAACATGTTTATCCAATAAGTTAACGAAATAAGCATCATTCGGATTCATCAATAAATCTGCCGAAACAGTTTTAAACCAATCCCAAAATCTTGATATACTCTCTGAGTTCAAATCAACCATATATAATTAGAATCAACACTCCCCTTTAGGGGGCCAGGGGGCTACAAATGCGTATTACTCCGGAAAAGCTTAATCGCGATAGCCAATAAAATAATCCCAAAAGCTTTACGCAGCACGCTTAAACCTATCGGCCCAAGCAGCCTTTCAAGCCATTTTACATTTTTTAGCACCAGGTAAACCACAAGAGTATTCAGCACAATGCCCACAAGGATATTTTGTGTTTGATATTGCGATTTAAGGGAAAGCAGCGTGGTCATAGTCCCGGCACCCGCAATAAGCGGAAAGGCAAGCGGTACAATGGATGCGGCCTGTGGCAATTCCTCTTTAAAAAAATCGACACCCAGGATCATTTCCATGGCGATGATGAAGATCACCAATGAGCCCGCAATGGCAAATGAAGAAATATCCAGACCTATTACAGCAAGCAGTTCATCCCCTATAAAAAGGAACGTTACCATAAGCACCAGCACAGCTATGCTGGCCTTTTCCGATTCGATATGACCTACACGCTGCCTGAGCTGAATAATTACCGGTATGGCACCCAAAATATCAATAATTGCAAAAAGGATCATCGTAACCGAAATGATCTCTTTAAAAATAAACGGGTGCGGCATGGTGTCTTTGAATTTATTCTTTTTTCTTTAACCGGATACTTAGCAGCAATGCCGCCAAAATATAGCATGAAGATAAGAAGAAAATAGCATGTACAGATAGCAAAGCTGCAAAGCCTGCGGTAACCGGGCCGAGGGTTTGCCCTATGGAAGCATACGATTGGTTGATGCCCAAGATCTTGCCTTGTTCTTTATGGTCAATATGATCGGCAATTATGGCGTTGAGCATAGGATTACGCAAACCGTTAAACAGGCCATAAATACAAATGCCCATAACAAAAGGAATAAAATGATTGGTGAGCCCGGTAACAAACATAGCTACAAGGCATAGAAATGTAGAAAGCAACAGGATCATTGATTTAGATGAAAACCATTTGGTGAACAGCGGCACACAAAGCTGCATGATAATACCGCTTACTCCGAAACCGGCATACAAAATACCGATCTGCGTAGGGTTGATCTTCAGTACATCAACAGTAAAAGTTTGAAATGCTATGATCATGGTAAACTGCGCCATGGTAAGCATAAAACCGGTAAACACAGTTGTGCCGATAACCGGTCGTTTAAGTGTAGTTATCAGCGAGGTAAACGAAAATGTAGTTTTTTCCGAGTTCTTTTTTGTTTTATCGGGCGGGTTGGTTTCCTTTAAAAAGAACAGGCTGCAAAGTGTGCCTATAAGTGAAATGCCAGCCGCAAAAAAGAAAGGTACCTGCATACCATACCTGTTCAGGAAACCACCAACGGCCGGCCCAATCACAAAGCCAAACCCAAAAGCAGAACTTAGTATACCGAACCTTTTTGCCCTATTATCCGGCCTTGCCGTATCCGATACCATGGCCTGTGCCACAGAAACATTTCCTCCTGTTAGCCCGTCCAAAATCCGGGCTGCAAAAAGCATGATCATGCTCCGGGCTTCGGCAAAAAGGATAAAGGAAATACAGGTACCTGCCAGGCTGATCACCAGTAAAGGCTTTCGTCCCCATTTGTCAGACAGGGAACCCAAAACCGGTGTGGCAAAAAACTGAGCTACTGAAAAGGAAGCGGTGAGGATACCTAATGTTTCGCCGGTAACGCCAAAGGTTTTACCATAAGAGTAAAGTATCGGTACAATAATGCCGAACCCTAACGAGTTGATGATACATACAAATACTAATACCCACAGGTTTTTATCGCCCTTCATGAAGCGGTATCATTGGTTTACTGGTATAAAAAGAGAATGTAACAAAAAAGGTTCTGAAAATTCAGAACCTTTTTTGTTTATGATAACATTGTTATGATTACTCAACAAATTTAGGGTTGATAGGGTTATTAGCACCTTCAACTTTACCATGGCGTACATGTGAACGTTTGATACTGTAACCAAAGTAAACGGCAAAACCGATCAGTAACCAAACGATAAGCCTTGCCCAGTTTTCCCAGCCTTCGCTCGCAATCATACACAGGCAAATGAGGGCACCAAGCGGGCAAACTATCATATAAGCCGGAGTTTTGAACGGGCGTTCAATGCCAGGGTCGGTTCTCCTTAAAATAAAGATACCAATACATACAAGCACAAAAGCAAACAGTGTTCCTATACTCACCATATCGCCTACATATTTATCAGGAATAAAACCGGCAAACAATGATACAAACACAAAGAATAACCATTGCGATTTGTAAGGGGTACGGAACTTAGGGTGTAGCTTTGAGAATACTTTAGGGATCAAACCATCGGTGCTCATGGTATAAAATACACGGGTTTGGCCCATCAGCATCACCAGGATCACCGAAGAAAAACCTGCAAGTATCGATACGGTAACAAATGAAGCCAGCCATCCATAACCAGGCATAGCGGTTTTGATAGCGTAACTTACTGAAGCTTCTTTACCCTGAATCAGGAAATCTTTGTATGATACTAAACCTGTTAACACGTGCGAAAACAGAATATAAAGTGCAGTACAAAACACTAACGATATCAAAATACCTTTTGGCATGTCTCTCTGTGGGTTCTTAGCTTCCTGAGCGGCAGTTGAAACCGCGTCAAAACCAATAAAGGCGAAAAACACAACGCTTGCACCGCGTAGTACACCAAGCCATCCGTGGTTAAAGGTATCGGCATAGTCAACTACGCCGGCACTCACTTTAATTTTACCTGCATCGGCAGGGATGGTATATGGGGTGTGGAACGCTGGGTTAATAAAATGCCAGCCTAAACCAATGATCATCAATACTATGGCAACTTTTACAATTACGATGATATTATTCACAACTGCCGATTCTGCAGTACCACGAATCAATAACAGCGTTAACAGGAACAGGATCAGAATAGCCGGCAGGTTAACAATACCTCTTGTACCCATTTCGGCGGCGTACATACCTGCAGTGGTATTTGACACTTCCATAAACGAGTGCGACCATGCGTATGGTATATGCACGTTAAAGAAAGTGGTTAGAAATTCATTAAAATACTGCGACCAGCCAATTGCAACTGTAGCGGCACCAAGCGCGTATTCAAGCACTAAGTCCCAGCCAATGATCCAGGCAATAAACTCGCCCATGGTAGCATAAGAATAGGTATAAGCAGATCCAGCGATAGGAATCATACTGGCAAATTCTGCATAGCACAAACCGGCCAGGGCGCAACCGGCGGCTGCTATAAGGAATGAGATGGTAACCGCAGGCCCGGCATGTTCACCTGCCGCAGCTGCCGTACGAACGAAAATACCGGCACCTATAATCGCGCCGATACCGAGTGCTATAAGTGAGCCAACGCCTAAGGTTCTCTTGAGCGACTTCTCCGTCTCTGCCGAAGCAGCCATTAGTTGAGCAATCGGTTTTTTAATAAATAATTTCATTTTAAATTAGTAAGATCAGTCAAAAATTAAAAATTTACATTTCCCCAAACGTACTTAAATTTATTGAAAACATAAAGCGCCGAATGAAACAACAGTTAAGTATTAATTATCAAAATATTAAACTGTTAAATGCTATTAAATCTATAGAGAATCGGATTTTAAAGCTGAGTACAGAACGCCTAAAGTTCAAATCAAATAAACCGGCAAATCCCACAGCAAACTGCCACTCTCTATAAACTGCTACTGCCACTCACTGCAAATTGCTCACTGCTACTGCCAACTGTTACTGCCACTCAAGCAAACTGCCCACTGTTACTGCTCCCCTTCCCGTTTCACCAGCAACACTTCATCATTATCTAATAACAGGTAGCCATACTCATAATTAAAAAAATAGGTCGACCCGGTTTTGGTTTGATAAATACTGGTAATATGGTCAAAATCAAAACCTTTTGCAGTAAGCTTTTTTCGGGTTGTTTTGGTTTTGCCCGTGGGGTTCAGCTCTTCAAGCACGCGGCGGTTACGGCGAAGGATATTATTGATATTACGCACCAGGTTGTAGCTATTACTATTGAGCTGGTTATTGTAATTATTGCGGCATAGATCATTACAAAACTTTTTGTCGGCACGGCCTTGTAGGGCTGTACCACAATCTAAGCATACTCTTTCCTGGTTCATAGCATAAAGGTAACGATTAAATTATCCGTTTGCAAACGCTTACAAACGGATACTATCGACTATAAACGGGTAATTATATACTGTTGTGACCCAAAAAATAAAGGTTTGTTTGTGCTTTGAGGTTGATAATTGAATAGTTATCTTGTGCTATTATCGTTAAAACAGGGTATTCCAATAAGTTATGGAGTTAACAGACGAACAAGTTTTAGCACAACTAAAGGTGAGGCGTGTAAAGCTTAAAATGGAGTTGGAGCGTGTTGAGATAGCTATCAAGGCATTTGAGAATATAGGCGAGATAAATGTATTAGATGCAATGCCTTACATGATGGATGACTTAGAGGTTGATGAGGATTTGTTAATCTCGACGTTGATGTACAATCCTAAGATGAGTGCAGAGAAGAAAGTGTTATTTGCTTTGAGTAAGATAGGTAAAGGTGATGCAACTGATATAACAGAATATATCTTGCGTGTTGACGGTCACATTAGGGATACTAAGCGAGCGTTTGAGCGTATTACTTATGTAAGCAGTAGAATGTTTAAGGCAGGTAAGATAACGGCTGAGAGGGAGGGTAAAAAGAATGTGTATAAATTGAAATGAAATAGTTATTGAATATTGATATACCTTTACAAAAAAAGGGGAACAGCGTCAACTGCTCCCCTGCACATTACTTCTTCTTGTCGTTGCAAGAATGGTGTTTATGTGCTGAACGTAAATAGTAGTCTGCTCCGTTTTTCAAACCGGAACGATACACACGTTCAAACTTTGTCTGTTTTTTTGATGTATTTGCCATCGTTATAAAACATTAGAGTTTGATAAAATGTGACAGACACCACGCCGCTGTCCTTCGGCCTGCTGTTTACCGTTGGACATTAGCTAACAAACAAAGAACTATGAAAGCCTATTAACTTAGGCTTTTTTACTTTTATCTTCTTTAGTAGATGGTTGTACTAACGATTGCATGAGGGTATTAAAATCAACGCCTAAACCATCCATAGTTTGATTGAGCTTGTCTGTTTTGGGTTTAGCTTGTTTGCGTTTCTTTTGAGCCATGATTAGCGGTTAATACCTTGTAGGTGATTTTATAATTAGACAAAGATATTAAATTGTCAAATCTTTGCGCTTCTGTTAATTCTCTTGAATTAAATCTAAATGCAAACTCTTCTAAATATTGGGCAACGTGTTTAGGGCTAATGTAATGATATGTGCCATATACACCACGTTTAAGCAACGACCAAAAGTTTTCTATGGTGTTTGTATGCACTTCACCCCGAACATATTCTTTAAGCATGTGCTTGATTGTTTGATGCTCAAATACTCTATTCATGGTATTATAAGACACATGTTCATCAGTCATTAGCTTTGTTCCTTGATGAACTGATTTAACTAAGAACGGTATAACGTTGGCGTGATCCGTATTATCAATAACACTAAGCTTTACTTTGCCTCCACGCTCAATAGCACCGATTACACCAATCTTATTTTGTGTCCCCCTCTTTTCAATGGCCTCCTGTTTGTGTTTGTGCATATTGCCTGGTTTTCCACCAATGTAAGTTTCATCTGCTTCAACAACTGTTTTAATCTCTTTGCCCTTTTCGTCAAACTTAGATTTGCCCAGTTTAAACGGCTCATTAAAGGAGTTCATTTTAAAAGCATATCTAACACGCTGCATCATGAACCATGCAGTCTTTTGAGTTACACCAATATTACGGGCAACTTGTACACTGCTAATACCTTTACGATGCGTAGATAAGATAAAGATTGCCATGAACCATTTACTTAGTTCAATAGGGCTATTCTCAAATATGGTATTCTTAGTAGCATTGAATTTCTTTCTGCATTTGGCGCATTTATAGCCTTTATAAGCGCCTTTTAACTCATACACCTTATCATGATTACAATGAGCACACTTAACTTTACCACTCCAACGCAATAGCGTTAGATACTCAATACAAGTATCTTTCTCTTTAAAGTGAATAGCAATATCGTTGATTGTTCTAAATGGTAAGGCTTTACCTAATTTTGGTTGCTCTATCTCCATGATAAATAGTATTGACTAATTAATTTGTATAATTAAATTATCCTATCTACCTTTGAGGTAAATAAGAGTGCCCCCGTCTGGAATCGAACCAGAATCTCCCGCGTCGACAGTGCGATATTCTATCCGTTGAACTACAGGGGCTATATCTTAAAAATTCTTAAAACCGCTTCGCTTGCATGCCTCGGAAACATCAGTGAAGCGGTTTTTTTTATATCACTATTTTTGCCTTAAGTTGTACAGCATCTTCACTATATTTATGTTCGGGCAACGGAAAACCTTGCTCGTCTATCCATGAAGGACTGCCATAAAATGTATTGCTATTATTTGTACCCACTTGAACTTTAACAATAGAACCATCTTTAAGTAAGATATTTTTAGCACTGCTTAAAGATGCTTTTACTTCCTCAACTTTGGATTTAGGTTCAAACTCCATGACTAAAGAAGTCATTTCATTAATGCTCAAAAATCTATTAGTTAGTTTAAGTAAGCCTGCAATCTTTTCTTTATTACTTGCGTCCTTTTTATATGGGCGTTCATGTACTAAAGCTTCAATACCACTATAAGATGGCATTTCTTCTTCACTTACATTAACTCCATAAAGTTTAAGCATAGCCTCAATATGCTTTAATTGCTCAAGGACATTTAACCTTTGAGCTTTGAGTTCAGAAATAAATTGATTGTTAAACATAATGCCTCGGATTGATGCCATCAAATATACGGGATTGAGAATCATATATGCAAATTTTTTTAAGACAAAAATTAGAGGTATATTTAAATACACATAACAGTCAATATTTCTTTAAAAATCATCGTAATTCATAGTAATTCAGCGTAATTCGTAATAATTTGTCACGACATATAGTAATATACATACGACTATGACACGATGTTGTCACTTGACAATTGACAACATAAACTACACACTTATACTATCTCCTATTACTATCTATTGTAACTCCTGTTCTCAAATCATCATTGCCTACATTACCTCCTATAACCATAATATCTCTTATATAAAAAAAGCCTAATTACTTAGGCTCTTATTTCTTTATTCATATTGATACTACATCTCATCCCGACATATCCTATCACCACGTTTATTATCAACTGCTCATAATAGTGCAACTTCCCAAAGTATAAACATATAATAGCCATTATTGCCACCCCTAACACAAATAGTTTTATCTGCATTTGTATTAACCTGGTCTTTGGTGTTACAAGCAAATACTGTTTAGTCATTACATAGGCAAAGCTAAACCACAACAGATAGCCTAAGAGCATCAATACACGCTCTATAAGCCAATCGTAATCCAGTAACTTCATTACCTACCCTATTTTAAAGAAGTTGCCCAATACCCCTACGTATGTACTGCCAAAGTTTGCATACACACTACATATAAACAGATTGTATTCCCGGCGGATCCCGTACTGGCTTCGATTGCCAATGTGATCTTTAAATGTTTGGGCTGAGGGGTTGGTGATAAGCAACACCAGTAAACAGGATAGTACTATCCATTGCTTACGCGATAGTTCAGGCAGTTTCATAATGTGTGAGAATTTAATGGGCAAAAAATAAGCGTGACTGCAATTATCTTTAGTCGCCCAAGGCTTCTCACGGCCTATACACACGTAAAGATACAGCCACGCCTTAACGGCGCACTTATACCTCGGGACGTGTGTTTGTTGTTTGTGAGAATTTTGGACAACACTCCGATGTTCAGTACAATATTTTAATACGGCATAAATATAAGGTTAACTATTTCACCTTACAAATTATACAGATATTCTTTGAAGTTATAGTGTAGTGGGTCACAATCGTATATAAATACCTATAAACGGTTAATATCCGGCTAATTTTTCTTGCCCTCCCCACCTTTGTATCGTTAATTCAAACAAACAATAAACGATAAATATTAAAACTATGAACTCATTAAGAAACAGTGTACGCCTAGTAGGCAACTTAGGTATGGATCCGGAAGTAAAAGTATTCGACAGTAATAAAAAGATGGTACGCCTGTCCATAGCCACCAACGAAAGTTATAAAAACGATAAAGGCGAGAAAATAACCGATACCCAGTGGCATAACCTGGTTTTTTGGGGGCCACAAGCCAAACTTGCCGAAGACCTGCTAAAAAAAGGTGATGAAGTTGCTGTAGAAGGCAAACTGGCTAATCGTAATTACACCGACAAAGATGGCGTTAAACGTTATGTATCCGAAATAGTAGTTAATGAGTTTTTAAAAGTGGGCGCAAAAGGCTGAAGAGCAAATGGCGATACGCCAAAAGCTGTGGGGCATTGGCGGGTAAAATCGGTAGATACAAGAGCCCAGGTATCGCCTAAAGAAGAACACCCTTTACGGGAAGCTTGAGCGTAGGTTTAAGCTTCCCGTAGGTATTTATCTGGAACGTTATCTGATATTCTGCGCCTGAACTAATTTCTCTATCTCTGGCAGTTGCTTCTTATATCTTTCTGCATCCCAGTTTTTAGAGTAATCTTTCATTGGCGGCATCCCCATTGCCCTGCGTCGGTCATCTAAATGATCAACATCAACAATAGGATAGACATATATTTTGCCTGTTTGTTTATCTGTAAATCCCTGGCTGCCGTAAACTTGCTTTTTGCCGGTCCGCATATTGATCCTGTCTTCAAGAATGGCAAGGTTGCTTGAAAGTATTTCGCCGTTTTTCTCCGCGGTTCTGATCAGTGGTAAGTAGTTTTGCTGCGTTTGCAAATCGGCATGTTGGATTACCAGGAACAAAGCCTGGCTACCTGTAATACCTACTTTTTGTGGACCAAGCCAACCATACTTTGTTAGTATAGTATTTACCCTGATCAAATTTTGACTGTCAGTTTTATGCATAACGTCTTGCAGGCTATCGGCAACGTTGATTTGTGCATTATCTCTTTTTGCCTGCAGATATTTTATTCTAACCGATTGATCTGATTGATAAATAGAATCCAAAACTATCATTAATGACCTGTTTAACTTACTACTATCAATGGTGAATGTGGTAACCTGCGCAAAAGAAGCAGCACACACAAACAAGAAAAAACTAATGCAAATCAAATATTTCATTCTGCACAGGCTTATATCCACTCATTTGCTGATTACTTATATCTGCGTTTTACACCAGGATACGATCATGGGGTAAAGATCGGCCGTTTTTAAGTTTCTATTTTGGCGGTGTAAGCGTAACAGCTCCTGATCAAATTCTTTAAAGTGGATAAAATTCCGACGCTCTACCATTAGAGCTTCGCGGCGTTCAATCACATAATCAGCTACCGGTTTGTCATAATTATCAGCTATATAAAGACAAAAAGCGGCGTGGGTCATATATTCATTAAACACGCTGACAGGGTTTTCATAAAAATCGCTGCTATTACCTGTCTTGGCCCAAACAGAACGCTTTGAAAATATGCTGTCAATTTGTTTAGCGTATACACTTGTTGTAGGGTTAATATAATTATGATCTATCTCCGTAAATACAATGCCTGTCATTAAACCTTCGCGTTGTTTTTCTGAAAGTTCTTTTTCACGGTCATACCTGTCTGTTCCGCATATAAACATCGCATTTTCGGTAAATAGTTTATTTTCGTCGTAGTCATAGGTAGCATAACGTTGTGTACTGTGCGAACCGCCAATAAGCGGAGAGGATACTATCCTGTATGATTGGTACTTCCGTTTCGGAAATTGATTTTCAAGCCAGGTCCACATTTGCCTCACCGGTAATAGTGTTTTTTGACGTGCAAGTTGTTGCCGGTAATAAGGTAAATTCTGCTGATAAAACTTCCTGAAGTTAGACTTTGCAGCAAAATCTTCAACCAATGGCTTTAGCTTTCCAAACAAGCTGCTATCGGCAAGTTCATTGCCATAAACATAATAGTAAGGCCCGTTGAAAAGCAATTTTGTATTTTTTGAACCGGGTACTGTATCCTGGAAATTAAACGCAAAACTATTTTCCCGGAACTCATAGTATTTACTGCCGTAAAGACTATCCGGAAAACTCAACGCTTTAAACACTTTATGGTCCATATAAGGTTTAAACCAACTTACCACCTTTTTATAGTAATCACCTTCTTTGTTCAGATCAGTAGCTTTTTGCCCGGCAGGCGAAAGCGTCCAGATGATATTGGCCAGCTCATAAGGTTCGGGGATATCAAATTGTATATTATTAAGATTTTTTGCCATATAAGCTTTCGGGAAGGAATTAGAGATATCATTAAAGTGAAGTCTTAAAGTACTACTACCTTTTGGCGATTCAAGCTTAATGTATACTACGTGACCGTATGGCAGGTTATTATGATAGTTTATCTTCACAGAATCTTTCCCGTAGTAAAAAGTAGCATATATGCCAGTTGTGGCATCAGTACCGGGGCTGGTTTTGAGGCCGCTGACGCAATAAGCTTCTTTTCCAGGAAATTTTGAAAAACTAAGCCTGACCGAATCGTCGGGGCAAAATAAGGTTTTAGGATAGGTTTCGGTTACAGCTTGCCCGAAAGCGGCATTAATGATCAATAACGTGGTAAGTGTAAATAAAAGGCGCATAGGTTTTATATTATACCCCAATTTAAGAAATTCCTACACAATTACCTACTTTAAGATGTAAAAAATATAACCATTGATTAAAACTCGCAGTTACGCATCAGCCCCGAATGCCTTAATATACGCGGTTCTTTCCACAATAGAATGAATAACCCCGTCAAGTTGCTGCGATGTAGTATCAATATGCTCGATGATCTCCTTGTTGAGTGGGTTTTGCAGATCATCGTTATCAAACAGATTAACTAAACCCAAAATAGTAGCTACCGGCTTACGCAATTCGTGCGAACTGATATTGGCTATGGTTTGCAGCCTGTGGTTTTGCTCGCGTATGTTATCTTCGGTTTTTTTACTTTCTATCAACACCCTCAAAATATTCACCGTGCGTTCAATGATATTTAACTCCTCCTTATTTGGCTTACGCATGGTATGGTAATAAATGCCAAATACAGCCAGAACCTTTGAGTTTTTCGAACTCATTACAGGCGACGACCAGCAAGCCTTTAGTCCGTACGGTTTAGCAAGACCAACATAATCAGCCCAAAGCGGGTCGTTTTCAATGTCGCTTACTATAACCTGCTTACGGTGAAATGCCGACGTACCGCACGATCCTACATTGGGCCCTATTGATAAACCTTCCAGTTGATTACTGTAAGCCTGTGGCAACCGCGGACCGGCAAGCGTATGTAATTTCTCCTGCTTATCGTCAACTTCCAAAACAGAACAGATCATATCCGGGAAGATCCTTTCAATTCCCATAAGCAGCTCGGTAGCAGATTGCGCCAGCGTATATTGTGACATCGCGTTTAATTCCAGCACCTTCTTTTCAAGCTCCAATACCCATTCCTGCATTTTTATTTCCGTTATATCACGTATAAAAACAGCCAGCTGATCCTGATAAGGGTATATATTGATCCGAAGCCAGCTGTTTGAATAGGCATTTAAATATTGTACCTGTATGGATTTTTTGCAGGTTAACGAAAGTTGAAACTCGCTCTCTACCGATTCAGTTAAACCAAGACTTTTAATCTCCATAAAATTGGCCTCAGCAAGTTCGGTTAAACTAAGGTTAGTCATAGCCTGGAACGCCGGATTAAAGGAAATTATATCCCAGTTGGCATCAAGTACAATAAAGCCTTCATTGAGGCTTTGAATAGTATGTTGAACAATATCATCTTCTGATTGGCCAATCATGCCGGCCAGTGTATTCCCGCTCGAATAAATCAGGTTATCATCCTCATTCAGTATTACCGACCAGATAATACTAAAGTAACACCCGTCTTTAGCTTTAATACGGCTTTGATAGCCAACTAATTTTTTATTAAGCAGAAGGCTGTTTTGTGACTCTGTCTGGCGTTCTTTATCTGCCGGATGGCATATAGCTTCAATATTTATACCCGTTAATTCCTCATCGCTATAGTTAAGAGTATTACGAAAAGCATGATTGGTATGCATGATCACGCCATTCATATCCATGACAAAAAAAATATCTTTTGAATGAGTAAAGAGTGACGTAAACCTTGTGTCCATACGCGGCAGGTATAACATAGTTATAATAACTAAGTTATAAAAAATGTTTGCAATATTATCTAATATTTCAAGGGGTAGTTGCTGCTACAGGTATTATTTTTCCGTTAAAAAATTTGCTCCCGGTTAAGGCAAAATCGGCGATATATTTTCCCATTTCAAATGCCATTACCGGCGATTGATAACCCGGGAAAGCTTGTTCCAGCATCTCGGTTTGTGCCGATCCTAAAGCCAGGCAATTTACTTTAACACCTTGTTCAGTAAATTCCTGGGCCAAACACTCGGTTAGTGTATGCAAAGCTGATTTACTTGCCGAATAAGCCGCAAGGCCCGGAAATTTAGCACTCCCTTGAAAGCCGCCCATACTGCCAATATTAAGGATATGTGACCCGGAAGGCATTAAAGGTACTAAAGCCTGGATAGCGCGCACATGGCCAATAAAGTTGCTTTGCAGCATCTCTACAAAATCCGATTCGAGCAATTCGGTAAAAGGTTTATTGATGAGCACACCTGCATTATTGATTAAAATATCAACCCGGTTATCAAAATGCGATGCTACAAAATGCTGTAAGCCTTCATAATCGTCATGTACAATGTCAAACTTTAAGGCAAACAACTGGCAATCGGGGTTTAAGCCGTGGGCTATCTCCAACAAACGCTCCAGCTTATCCTGTGAACGGGCCAGTGCTATTACCTTGTGGCTACCTGATAGTATCAGTTCAATTACGGCTTCAAAGCCCACGCCGCTGCTGGCGCCGGTTATTATAATGTTCATATGCCCCCTACCCCCCTAAAGGGGGAATGATTATTTATTATTAATTTTCATTTTTCACGCGTCCTTGCCTCGTTCCCCGCAATGACGCGTGATTTATCCTCTAAGATGATAAATCAACGCTAAACTACCAATTTTTGCTCAACCGGGTGCTTGATCAGGTAAAAGCCATCGCTGATGAGCTTGCCGTATTCAGGCTCATTACTTCCTTTTTGCTCCAAAAAATGTTTGATCTCGGCGGCTAATTCTGAGTCTACGTTTTCGTGATCGAGTATTTCCAGGATCTCAAGGGCACAAAGCCAATCGTCATGATGATCTTT
This sequence comes from Mucilaginibacter sp. R-33, assembly GCF_049949235.1. Lineage (NCBI taxonomy): Bacteria > Pseudomonadati > Bacteroidota > Sphingobacteriia > Sphingobacteriales > Sphingobacteriaceae > Mucilaginibacter > Mucilaginibacter sp. R-33. The sequence continues at coordinate 150,680 of NZ_CP188089.1, read as the reverse complement.
TTGGAGTTGCTGCCATACATTGCCTAAAAAACCATAATCCCCATGGTTAACGCGGCAATTGCGTACTTGCTGGTAAAGCTTGTGCAGTTCTTTGGTTTTATGATCATGCACAGCATGATGCGTTTCTGTCTTTGATTTAAAAACAATGGTTTCGTAAGCTTCCCTATCTGCGGCGCCGCAAAATACCGAAACAACTTCCTCGCCAACAGCCATATCATAAACACCCCAGGCCGGATCAAACAATACCATTCCATTATCATCAGTAACGGTTACATCGTTGAAAGTGACCAGGCAGATCTTATCCTTTGGCGAAAGAATATTTTTCACCATACCTTTTACTGTAATGCCGCTTTCAAAATGCAATTCCGCGTGCTGCCCTTTTACTATGCCTGCCGTTTTTAAATCTTCTTCCGAAAAATCTTCTAAAGCAATACCGCTGCCTTTCAATTTACCAACCGGCGAACTGAAACCATCCTTATGATAATCTTTACCATGGCCTTTTAACTGTTTATTGCTTAGGGCCAGCGCGGTGGGGCCGGTGGTTTTTATAAAATAAGCTTTGCCGCCTGCATCTGTCTTAAAATCGGTAATGTTACCCGAAACCTGCAAGCCCGAACTGTAAACAGCCGTACAGATGTTCTTACTTTCAACAGCCTTGTTTAATCCGTAAGCACCACCTTTTCTGAAAGCCATGGTATTGGCAAACTCTTCCAGCACGCTGATCAGGTTCTGAAAATCGGGGGTTACAAAAAGCTGGGGCTGTGGCTTGGTGATATCATAAGGATATTTAACAGCGTCAATAGTATACCATAGCTTTTGAACATCTTTATTCATACACGTTGAACTTTCGCCGATTGAGGAAAGCAGGCCTGCACCATAGATTTTTGGCTGTTCAAGAGTGCCTATTAAGCCATACTCTACCGTCCACCAGTGTAAGCGGCTTAGCAACGCCATTTCCGAAGGTTCACCCATATTCTCCTGGCAATAAGTTACCAGCTCTTCGGCTTTAAGGATTTCCTGTTCATCGGCATCGGGCATTTCTTTTAATATCGATAAAGCCCGGATAGCCTCATAAAGCTCAAAATCCTGTGCCGAAAACATGGCCTTGGCCCCTATCGATCCAAAATAGCTCAGATATTCATGATAATCCTTATCGGCAATAATGGGCGCATGCCCCGCCGACTCGTGGATGATATCGGGCGCCGGGGTATATTCAATATGTTTTAACTGGCGAATGTCCGCAGCTATAACCAGCACCCTGTAAGCCTGATACTCCATAAAGGCCGCCGGCGGGATAAAGCCGTCGACCGTAACAGCACCCCAGCCAATTTTGCCGAGGGCATCATTCATCTCCTGTAAATTGGGAATATGTTCAATAGTTAAACCTGCTTTTTGCAAGCCGGGAATGTACGGGTAGTAAGCGACATCCTTTAGATAACTATAATTTTGACGCATGACATAGCGCCACACCGCATGATCGATAGGCGTATAATGCTCGTAGTGCTGGTCGACAATAAATTGTTTTAAATGACCGGGCAATGCCGCAACTTGCGGATTATTAAAATCATTAAAATGGCTCATTGATAACTTGCGATTTATAATACAACGCCAAGTTTAGCAGATGGTTGCCATGAAAACAAGTTTCAGTTTATTATTCTGAAATTAAAACTGAGGCAGAATATTATTCTTCTATCGGGTGATTTTCCAATTTTGGTTCTTCGCCTTTTTTAAGCCTAGCATCCAGCCGCTTAGGAGCTAATACATAATACACTCCCAATAAAGCTACGATAATTGAGATGAGGTAAAACCCCAAGCTCAAATAAACTGCCATATCTTCGGCCAGGTTAAACTGACGGGCCAGTGTAAGGAACAATGCATCGCGGACGCCTCCGCCTCCCAAACTGAACGGAATAATTGCAGCCAGCGATGAGAAAAGAAATGACAGCAGATATGGAGCAAATTTACCGTTAAAGTCCTGCGCAAGCAGTAAGCAAACAATGGCGAGCAACTGCATGCTTTGTACACCTATAGCTTTTAAATGTGCCTGTATAAAGTTGTGGGTATATTCTTTAAAAAATTTGCGGGCTACAGCGTAATAGATCACAGAACCAACCGATACTATACCAAGCGGCCAGGCCAGGTGATAGGGGAAACTTGGTATTAAAATCACCAAACCAACTACAATGGCCCCTATGGCCCAAAAGCCGCTAAGCCTGTCAAACAGGATGGCCCAGAACACTTTTTTTGTAGGCAAATGATAGCGTTTGTGCAGCAGGTAAATTTTGTAACCATCGCCGCCGATACCGCCTGGCAATAGCACATTATAGCACAAGCCAAGAAAATACAGGCGCAGGTTGAAGCGCCAGTCTAACCGCAAACCGATGGATTTGAAATAGCTCAATAACCGCCATGATGAAAAAAACATCGACCCGATATAACAGACTATAGCGGCGGTTAGCCAGGCGCGGTCGGCATGGACTAAACGATATTTAATTTTCGCAAACGGAACCTTACTGAATACATAGTAAAGCAAGCCGCCGGTTACTACGATAATAAGGATTACTTTTATAACGCCCCAAAGCTTACCTTTCCAGGTTTTATGTTCGGCACCTTCGTCAATGAGATCTTCTGTTTGTGTCATTCGGCTGCAAAGCTATGTTATTTTTTTATTTGGATGTACGGGATAGTCAATTAACAATTTTTCTTCATTTTGTTTTCAGAAACATTAAAACCAGTAAATCAGGTTATTATTTCGGGGAGGGAGCAATGTAAAATGGCAAAGGCAATCTCACACCAGTGTAATCGTACTTTCAACTGAGTGTAATCATAATATTAAATGGGTGAAATCCTTGTTACAAAGTGTTATTTTTGCGCAAATTTTTTGGAGATGAGTAAAGTAAAAGTTGGTTTAGTACAAATGAGCTGTACTGCTGATAAAGAGCAGAACCTGCAGAAAGCAATTGTTAAAGTAAGGGAAGCGGCTGCTAAAGGCGCGCAAATAGTTTGTTTACAGGAACTTTTTACCTCGCTTTATTTTTGCGATGAAGAAAATTACGACAATTTTAAGCTGGCCGAAGCTATTCCCGGCCCATCAACCGATGAACTTTCAAAAGTTGCTGCCGAGCTTAACGTGGTGATCATTGCTTCACTGTTTGAAAAACGTGCTCAGGGTGTTTATCACAATACAACCGCGGTGCTTGATGCTGATGGAAGCTATTTAGGCAAATATCGGAAAATGCATATTCCTGATGATCCGGGCTTTTACGAAAAATTTTACTTCACTCCCGGCGATTTGGGGTACAAAGTATTCAACACCAAATTTGCCCGTGTAGGTGTATTGATCTGCTGGGACCAATGGTACCCTGAAGCAGCGCGTATTACCGCTTTAATGGGTGCCGATATATTATTTTACCCAACCGCTATCGGCTGGGCTACTACACAAGATGAAGCAACCAACGTTGAGCAATACAACGCGTGGCAAACCATTCAACGTTCGCATGCGGTAGCTAATGGTATACACGTAGTAAGCGTGAACCGTGTTGGCGAGGAAGCCGGTGTAAAATTCTGGGGCGGTTCGTTCTTTGCTAACCCATTTGGTGCTATTATACACCAAACATCACATAACGATGAGGAAGTAGTAGTACAAGAGCTTGATCTGGATAAATCTGATTACTACAGGAGTCACTGGCCGTTTTTACGTGACAGAAGAATAGACAGCTATCAGCCGATAACTAAACGCTTGTTAGACGAGGACTAACCCGTCTCCCACATGTCATTGCGAGGAGGAACGACGAAGCAATCGCACGCAGTACAGGGTCACTCTGTATAGTATGCGATTGCCGCGCTACGCTCGCAATGACATGCTGTTTATTACATTTGCATTAACCAAATTATGAGCCAACAAATATCAACCATATTAACACCCGCCTCGCAAGGCTTTTCTTTTCCCGCCGAGTGGGCCAAACATACGGCTACCTGGCTAAGCTGGCCTCACAAAGAGGCATCATGGCCTGGCAAGATCGATACCATTTACGCGCCTTACATTGAGTTTATAAAGATTGTTACCGAAGGCGAACTGGTACGCATTAACGTGACTGATGCTGATATGAAAGCCTCGGTGATTTTCCAGTTGCAAAACGCAGGTGTTGATCTTAACAAAATAGAGATCTTTGAATTCCCGACCAACGACGCCTGGTGCCGCGACCACGGTCCGGCGTTTTTGATCAACCCGACTACAAGTCAAAAAGCTATTGTAGACTGGGGTTATAACGCATGGGGCGGTAAATATCCTCCATTTGACCTGGACGATGTGATCCCGACCAAAATAGGTAACCACTTTGGCCTGCCGGTATTTAACCCCGGCATTGTAATGGAAGGCGGATCAGTTGATTTTAACGGCAAAGGTACTATTTTGACTACTACTGCCTGCCTGCTTAACAAAAACCGTAATCCACAACTCAGCCAGCAACAAATTGAAGCCTACCTGCAAAACTATTACGGTGCAGAACAGGTCTTTTGGCTGGGCGATGGCATCATAGGCGATGATACCGATGGCCATATCGACGACATCACCCGCTTTGTAAACGAGGATACGGTTGTTACCGTTGTTGAGGAAGATAAGAATGATGAGAACTACCACATCCTTCAGGAAAACCTCGAAACATTACAAACCATGCGCCTGCTTAACGGCAAACAGCTAAACATTGTTGAATTGCCCATGCCTGATGCAGTGATTTATGAAGATACCCGTCTGCCGGCTTCATACGCCAACTTTTACATTGCCAATTCAGCGGTAATAGTGCCTACCTACCGTTCAAAGAACGACGATAAAGCGCTTGACATATTGACCCAATGCTTCCCCGACCGCAAGGTTGTCGGCATTGACAGCACCGACATTATCTGGGGCCTGGGCAGTTTCCACTGCCTGAGCCAACAGGAACCAGAATAAGACCTCACCCTGCCCTCTCCTTTGGAGAGGGTTCTTTTTTATTAAAAAGGTTGTCATACGGCCTGCAAAGCGCAGTACATGGTTTAATAGTGGGGCGTATAAGATTTCGCCTCACGCCATTACACTTCCGCCACCTGTTCGTCAGAAATAACAATTCGATCTTATCAACGCTAATCTCATTTTTCTTATTTTGTTTCTTTCATCTTGACCTCTTGCCGCTTTCTATATCTTGCTTCTTGACTCTTGACTTCCTGGCTCTTGCCGCTCCGCTTCTTTTTCACCGCCTTTATCCCCCACTTTACCGACATCTCCCCTTACATCGCCAACAATTGATTGACCTGCCTGTCCCATCGCTGTAGATTTGGGTAACATTAAAACTTAAAGCGATGAACAATGATATAATAAACACCGAAAACAAAAGAAATGGCAAGATCATGTTAGGAATAATTTTACTGGCAGCCGGTGGTTTATTTCTGATAGATCAGCTTAATGCCTTCCTTATTCCCGACTGGCTTTTTAGCTGGCCAATGTGGTTCATAGCCTGGGGCGCTTACATGGGTGCTAAACACGACTTCAAGAAACCATCATGGATCTTCATGATACTGTTAGGCCTGATATTCCTGGTAAACGATAACGTTAATGACGCCGACCGCATAACCTGGCCAATAGCCCTTATGCTGCTTGGCACCTGGATAGCCATCAGGCCTGCCAAACAAGCCGACAGGGACTTCTGGGAAAAGAACGAAAAAGCTAAACAACACTTTGATTTTGAGCAACCCAAAACCGAAGCTTAAACTCAACCATCCATCATATATATCAAAGCCGGGGCATTTTTAAAAAGCCCCGGCTTTTTGTTTATACTAATGATAGCTATAATCTAAAATCCAACCCCTCAACCTATGTTAGCTTAGTGTTCAACTTTTTTAGGTGTAAACACCTGGTTATTTTTATAAAATACAAATGACTAATAATCAACCATTTGTATTTTAGTATTTATCATCAATTGGCCCTATTTGAACAAATACATACTGATAATCAACAACATAGATATTCAGGAAATAAAAGCTGAACACCCGTTTTTCAAAAATTGAACACCCGCGATAAAACCTAATTTGAACGTTGATTATTTGCATTTTAATTCTTTTGGATATTCTGCCATCCGCTTATTCAGCCCCGAAGATTTATTTGCCGGGATAAAGCCATGCCTAATTTTCCCGATAAAAACCGTCGCAACATACATTTTTTTATTTTTGCCGGATGATAAATAATCACCCGCAACTTTTTCACCGCCAAAACCTCCCCTTTTACCGATTTCTTTAAATACATCGCCAATTTTTGTTTGGCTCAACTATAATGTTACCTTAGTTTTGGATATGATTTTAATTTGCAGATAATACAATGAACAACGATATAGAACATCCAAAAGATCCCAACAAAGGCAAATCTGTTGCCGGGATCATTTTACTTGCTGTAGGCGGCATATTGCTACTTCAGCAATTCCGAATTTTTTTCATACCCGCTCATCTTTCCCTGTGGCCCTTATGGCTTATCTTTTGGGGGATATACATAGGTGCAAAGCATAATTACAAAAAAGCATCGTGGGTATTGCTGGTAGCTTTAGGTACTATATTCCTGATCACCCAGAACATTAACAATTCCGATCGGATAGTTGGCCCCCTGGCTGTAATCGGCTTTGGCATGTGGCTGATATTAAGACGCAACAAACATTTTGATCCGCAGCAGTGGAAAAACGATTTCAAAGGAGAAAAATGGACCAACTGGGATAAAAAAGAGCCTTTTCAATTTGAAAAAACAGAGCCTGTGGTTGACTACACCGTAAAAGATGAAGGCGACCCGATCCCTCCGGTTGATCCCTACGCTCAAAAACAGCAGCAATACAACACCAAATACTCCGGCGATGATTATATCGATACCGTATCCATTTTTGGCGGGGTTAACAAAACAATCCTTTCCAAACAGTTCCGCGGTGGCGATATCGTAAACATATTTGGCGGTGCCGAACTTGATTTTACGCAGGCAGATATTAATGGCCGTATCATCATCGACATCACCCAGATCTTCGGCGGCACTAAAATTATTGTGCCATCAAACTGGCAGGTAGTATCTGACCTGGCAGCGGTTTTTGCCAGTGTTGATGATAAACGCATCAGGAGCACCGCAAGCGTAGGCAGCGAAAAGGTGCTGGTACTTAAAGGGGTATCCATATTCGCGGGGGTAGATATCCGCAGTTATTAATTAAGGCAGCTAATTACGAAAAGCATAAACAACATGAACTGGTACGTAGCAAAATTAGTTTTCAGGGTGATAAGCGGGGATGGCGACCATCAGGCGCAATTTGATGAGCAATTAAGATTGATCAGTGCAGATAATGAACTGGTGGCTTATGAAAAAGCCAACCGGATAGGTCACGCCAACCAGGATAGCTTTAAAAACATTGAAAAGCAAACCGTTAAATGGCAATTTATAGATGTGGCCGAACTTAACCAGCTTGGTGAACTTACCGACGGCACCGAGCTATACTACAACATACATGAAACACCCGATGCCGACCTGTACATTGCCTGGGCGCATCATAAGTCGGCCTTATTGGGCATCAGAAATTAAACCTTAAACCACAAGAAAGCAACCCGTTTTGGAAGTTCCATCAATACAATCATCAAAACTATACGCGGCATTTGTAATATGCGGTGTGGCCTGGGCCGCACTGCAAACTTACATCATCCATAGTTTTGGGTTTTTATGGTTCACCGCCGCCACCGATGGCTTGTTGAGCGCCATATTGCTTTCATGCGCATGCTGGCTTATCAACAATAACTTACGTTACTATCAACCGGGCAAGGGAAGCTACATTAACCTGTTTATATGGTGTGTAGCACTTGCAGGGATCTGCACAGCCGGCTGCCGCTACCTGTTACCCCTAATTAACAGCGACACGATCTACACCGGCTTCCTGGCCCAGTCGTTAATCATCCGCTTTTTTACCGACTTTTTGGCTATAGGCTGGATGGCCATGATCAGCCTGCTGTGGTTTTCGCAACTCGACCAGAAAGAAACGCTGAAACGTAAAACCGAGGCCGAGCAGCTTGCCCGCGAAGCCGAATTATATAATTTGAGGCAGCAACTGCAGCCCCACTTCCTGTTTAATAGTCTTAACTCTATCAATGCGCTTATTGGCTTTAAGCCTGATGAGGCCCGCAGGATGATCCACCAGCTATCCGATTTTTTACGCGGAACGCTTAAGAAGGACGATCAGCTGCAGGTTAGCTTAACGGAAGAACTTGCACATCTTAACCTATATCTCGATATAGAGAAAGTACGTTTTGGTCACCGTTTACAAACCGAAATAAGCTGTGATCCCAAATGCGGAACCGCCATACTGCCATCTATGCTGTTACAGCCTTTGGTTGAAAATGCCATTAAATTTGGTCTGTACGACACCATAGGCGAAGTTACCGTGAGCATTCGCGGTGAAATTGAGGATGGCTATCTGAACTTAATGGTACAGAACCCTTACGATCCGCAAACATCGAAACCAAAAAAAGGTACAGGTTTTGGTTTGCGGGGAGTGCAACGGCGATTATATTTGCTGTATGCCCGCAATGATTTAATGGAAACCCATGCGAGCGATGATCTGTATACTACCATTATAAAAATACCGCAACTATGAAGCGAGCTTTAATTATTGATGATGAACCTTTAGCCCGCATGGTTGTAAGGGAATACCTGCTTGATTTTAAAGACATTGAACTGATACAGGAATGTAACGACGGCTTTGAAGGCCTTAAAGCCATTCAACAGCACCAGCCCGACCTGGTTTTTTTAGATATCCAGATGCCCAAAATTACCGGCTTCGAAATGTTGGAACTGGTTGAACAGCCTCCTGCCGTAATATTTGCTACCGCATTTGACGAATACGCCATCAAAGCTTTTGAAGCCCACGCGGTCGACTATTTATTAAAACCCTTCAGCAAAGAACGTTTTAATAAGGCGGTTGAAAAATTCCTGGCCTCAGCCACGCCAAAACCTGCTGTTAAACAAACGGAAGAGTTGCTGGAAACTGCCGCTACCCAGTCGCCTGCCCAGCATGAGCGTATTGTGGTTAAAACCGGCACCAAGGTAAAGATCATCCCGGTTGCCGATGTTGAGTATTTGCAGGCCGATGATGATTATGTAAGTGTGATCACCAAAGAAGGCTCGTATCTCAAAAACAAAACCATGAGCTTTTTTGAGCAAACCCTTGATCCTAATCATTTTGTTCGTGTTCATCGCTCCTACATCGTAGCCATACAGCAGATCACCCGTATCGACCCATACGAAAAAGACGCGCACCTGGCCATCCTGAAATCAGGCGCTAAAATCCCGGTAAGTAAAACAGGGTATGTAAAGTTGAAACAGGTGCTGGGGATATAGAACCAACTGCTTACAACAAAAAATGTCATTGCGAGGAGGGACGACGAAGCAATCGCATGCTATACAGAGCGGCTATGCATCCGTGCGATTGCCGCGCTGCGCTCGCAATGACATGGAGATTATAACCTGCATTTTTAGCCAACAAAAAATCTCCCCTCCTACATAATTTCCTTCCAACAACTCCGTTAACTATAATTATAGTTAAAAACCTGACCAATGCCTAAACCAATTACATTGCTGCTATTAATTATATTGGCAGCACTTCACAAAACTGAAATCCCCGACAGCAAAAGAGCTAACGATGTACGTCTTAAAATATGGCCTAAACTTCAGAAAGAACTTAAAGATAAAGGCTTTGCCCCCTATGGCTCAGTATACCTCCGTATTATCAAAGACATCAGCGTACTTGAAGTATGGGTAAAATCGGCTAATAAATACCAGCTCTTTAAAACTTATGACGTATGCACCTACTCCGGCGGGTTAGGTACCAAAACCCGCAGTGGCGACGGTAAAAGCCCGGAAGGCTTATATACTATAGAGCCCAAACAACTAAACCCGGTAAGTAACTATTACCTGGCTATTAATGTAGGCTATCCTAATACGGTTGATAAAGCTAAAGGTTATACCGGCAGTGCCATCATGGTACATGGGCATTGTGCCTCTATAGGTTGCTATGCCATGACCGATGCACGGATAGAAGAAATTTACACGCTGGTTTACGAGGCATTTGCAGCCGGCCAAAAGCAGGTCCGTGTTGATATTTTCCCTTTCCGGATGGATGATGCAAACTTAAAGCGCTATGCGGCTTACAAACAGGATGCCTTTTGGCGCAACCTCAAACCGGCTTACGAATTATTTGAAAAACGACAGCTACCAGTTGACTATCATCTTAAGGGGAAGGAATACGCTTATTAACCGTTGATTTTTTTGATTACGCGGATGGGGCTCAAATCTTTAGCTTGTGATCGGTGTTATCACCAGAAGTATTCGAAAGATTTTTAATTCCCTCCCCCTGGGAGCATAGCCGTCAACTTAAGCACCGATTGAACAAAATCCCCTCTCGAGAGGGGGCGCGGAGGGACGAGCGGTTAGCAGGGGTGTGTTTCTGCTGTAGGCTTATCAAAGCAAACACACACCCCTCCGCCCCTCTCAAGAGGGGAATCGCACCCTCCCCCGCTTTCTATTCCTTAAGTTGACGGCTATGCCCTTGGGAGGGGTGCGGCTGGATTTCGTGGTGGCAGGGAGGGGTTTATACGCCTTGCAACGATCAGGTATCTCGCTAAAACCCCTCCCTACACCCTCCCAGGGGAGGGAATCGCACAATCCCTCGCTTTTTCTATTTCTTCCGAAACAATTCTGGCGTTAACACACGCTCAATGTCAATCCGAACAAGGATTTGCATTCCCCGGGAGAGGAGACTTCGGCCATCAGGCATAATATGGAGCCTTTATTTACAAAGTTTACATTTTTATTTACAATCCAGGTTCTTCTGACGGAAAGGTATCAGAGTAATTTCGCTGAATCAACTTGATATGATATGAAAAATAAAAGAAACGTTTTGTCCTGCCTGATTATACTGCTGGCAGGAGTAATTTATTCCCCTGCACAGGCCCAGCAAAAACATGCCGAAAGCGTAATTCCTTTCGCCGGGCCTAACCGTATTACCCGTAATATCATACAAGATAAAAAAGGCAACATTTGGATTGCTGCATTTGATGGTATTTTTCGATACGATGGGAAATCTTTTACCAATATCACAAGTAAAGTGAGTTCGGCCCGTTTTTTTTCTGTTTTAGAAGATAGGAAAGGCAACCTGTGGTTTGGCTCTATCGGTTCAGGTGTTTACCGTTACGATGGTAAATCCTTTCGTAATTTTACAATAAAGGATGGCCTTCTCAATAATGATGTTGTAAGTATTTATGAAGATAAAAAAGGCAGTATCTGGTTCGGCGTTTGGGGTGGAACAAGCCGGTATGACGGAACATCATTTCGGAATTATATCATAAACGGATATGGGATGAATGAAGACCCAACAGGGAAAACATTTCCGGATAGGGCACCTTATGAAGTTAATTCAATTATTGAAGACAGAACGGGCAAGCTTTGGTTTGCCACAAGAGGCAACACCTTTGTGTACGACGGAAAAATGTTTAACGTTTTCAGCCGTAATGGCAAACCTTTTACCAATGTTCGTTCTGTAATGGAAGATAAAAAGGGCAATATCTGGCTCGCCGGCAGTGATGGACTGTGGCGCTACGATGGTAGGTCATTTACCAATTTCACCCGGAAATTTGCGGGTTATGTTTACGAAGATAAAAAGGGAAACATTTGGACAAGCTCAGAAAGTGCTGATAACCCCAACAGGATACTTTCTGGTTTTAGCGCTAATACAGCGGCCTGGGCGCTTTCCCGTTACGATGAAAAATCCTTGTCTGATAAAAAGCCGTCAGTAACCGAAATCACTAATAAGCCAATGGTTTTTGGGATTTTAGAAGATGATAAAGGAAATATTTGGTTTGGTGCTATGGGTGGAGTGTACCGGTATGACGGAAATACTATAACAGACTTTAAAGGGATGTAGCTGATGATCCGTCCTACGCCGGCAGAAGAATGCATATTCAGCTATCATTCCATCAGCAACACCATCAAAGCTTCTTCAACCCGCTCTTCTTCAAGCAATTGTTTAGCTTTCAAATGTAATTGCAACTCACGGGTCTGACTATCGCCGATGGTGGCATCAAGTACTTCTTTTATCTCCGGGGTAAGCGCAAAGACTTCGATAGCTTCATCGCCGGGTATAGCTTCGAGGTTACCCAATTGCCCGAGGTTGTTACCCGTAAGAACCCTTGAGTTGCGGATAGCATAAGGCAGTGCATCAACACCTATGCCCATTTTGGTATTGGGTTTGGCTACTTTAAACAGGCTATCTTTGGTAACCCGGCAATACCAGTCGCCGCCAAGCCGGGCGACCAGGTCCATTTTGGCTTGGTTTATTTTGCCCTCTGCATCTAAAACGGCATCATTAATGTGGACCAGCTTAATTTCAGCAAGCACAAGATTACCTGCGCCATGACTTTGCCCCAATTCAATCACTTCGTTAATCACACATTCCAACTGCACATATGATTCGGCCACGCGTGGCGGTTTTACCAATTGGGATGGTACAGGTGTTAAACCCGATTTATTAAACTCATTAACACCCTGCGGATACTCTACGCTTGAGAGCGAAGTTTGCTGCACCATATCATAATTAACAATATTGATCACGCATTCGGGCACTTCCCTGATATTTTCGAGCGTGTGTTTGGTGGTATTATCCCTCACCCGCCGTGATGGCGAAAAAATACATATGGGCGGATTAACGCTGAAAATATTAAAGTAACTGAAAGGGCTCAGGTTTACATTCCCGGCCTTGTCAACTGTGGAGGCCAGGCAAATCGGTCGCGGAGCTACCGCAAAGTTCAGGTAGCTTTGCAGTTGAACAGGAGAAAGATCGGATATGTGGATGGTGGGCATGGACGTTTTACTTTCACCGTCATTGCGAGGTACGAAGCAATCCCCAATTGGCAGAGAAGCTATACAAGTCCCTCTGTATAGTTTGGGATTGCTTCGTACCTTATAATGACGGAATTATAAGTTATTGATTATTAAGTATATTTTCTCGATCAATTTTATAACATGGGCGTTGCCTGCGGCCCGGGCTTTCCGTTACAAGTCCTCGCCTTTCCTACCCGCAATCCCTGCACGCGCTGTGGGCTTTTCACTGCAATCCCTAACGCGGCCCCGCACGTCATAATACATTTTAAAGGTCATAACCATTTTTTCCCGGGGTTCCCTGGTGGGTTATAGCAATGACGCATTTCATGCTTACCGGTATTATTTCTTACTTCTTCAACTTCAATATCGAAAAATCACTATTGGATTTTTTAATAATATTCCCGAGCATGCCTAAACCGGTAACCTCCATTTCAACCAAATCTCCCGGCTGCAGCCATTGTGGTTCATAATCTGCATTATTAAGTACACCGGTGCCATTCAGTTCAAGAAAACAACCTGTGCCAACAGTACCCGAACCAATTACATCGCCCGGCAAAACATCACAACCATAGGCAGCACGCTCAATGATCTCGGCAAAGGTCCAGTCCATATCAGCCATATTACCTGCCGATACCTGTTTCCCGTTCACCACGCATTTCATATCCAGGTTATAAGCATTACCTGTATGACCAGATTTTGCGGGTATTTTATATTGCTCTAACTCGTCGGGCGTTACCAGCCAGGGACCAATCACCGTCGAAAAATCCTTACCTTTCGCCGGGCCAAGGTTCAGCAGCATTTCCTCCATTTGCAAGGTGCGGGCGCTCATATCATTCATGATCATATATCCCGCTATAAAGCTATCTGCTTCGGCAGCTGTAATGTTACGGCCTTTTTTATGGAGAACAACGGCAACTTCCAGCTCAAAATCAAGCTTTTGAAAATGATCGGGCATACATTCAATTTCGCCGGGGCCTTGTATGGCATTATGATTGGTGAAATAAAATATAGGGTACTGATCAAATTCCGGTATCATATCCAATTTACGGTTACGCCTTGCCGACGCCACATGCTGGCGGAACGCATACCCATCGCGGCACGATGTTGGGTGAGGTACCGGGGCTATCAGCTCAAAAAACAGTTCCTCTTTAGCTTCTATCTTTCCCGACCGGATTTCTTCATTAACCCTTGCGGCATGTTCCATCAGTTCGGGCCCTCCCCATAAAAACTCGTTCATGTTATCAGGGATCAGCTTATCGCATGAGTTTAAATTGTAGATGTGGCCATTAACAAAAACGCCAAGATGTTCGCGGTCTTCGGTTTTATAGGATACTAATTTCATAGAGTAGCTTAATTGGTATAATCAAAGCTAATGATTTTGATTGAGGGAATTATAGTGAATGGTTGATTATTGGGGAGTGAATGATTGATTAAGTTGATTAGGTGAGTAGTTGCTTGAATAGTTAACAGTTTATATCGTTGATCAGGTTAGTGGTTACAACTTTCGGCCACCGCTCGGCTCCAGCCGAGTGGTAATTATTCCCAGGCCTCTGGCCTGTATACATCATGCCGGCGGCCAGAGGCCGTTTTATAGTCGCCACTCGGCTGGAGCCGAGCGGCGGCGTTAGGATTAAAAAATAACTAACCACTCACCTAATCAACCACTCACTATTCAACCCTAAATTTGCATCCTAAAAATAATCCCCTTAACTTAGTATCATGCTGCGCGTACAAATGCATTTCCTGTTTTCATTGGGGTTAACCTCCATGAGCGATGCGTCATCGTTCAGAGATGCTATGCTTGCCAAGATCGTGCTGGCGCAATACTAATTTCCCCTCCTCTTTCGTCTATCTTTTTTAACCATTATTTATTTAATGGTCAGGCTATGCGTTACGGACTTTTTGGGCCCGAACACAAATCAGCATTTTATACGTTTTATTGTTAACCAATTAAACCAATCCATGCCTCTATATCATAGTTTAGGATCAATTCCGCCTAAGCGGCATACGCAATTCCGTAAGCCCGATGGTAGTTTATATGCCGAAGAGCTGGTGTCAACCGAAGGCTTTTCGAGCCTTTATTCGCTGGTGTACCACGCCTACCCGCCCACCATTGTAAAAACCCTTGGCGAACCCTACAGTGTGGAACCCAAAATAGCACGCGAAAAACACCTGAAGCATACCAGTTTGATAGGCTTCAACGTACAGCCGGAGGATGACTACCTGCAAAGCCGCAAACCGGTGCTGGTAAACAGCGATCTGCACATTTCGCTGGCAGCACCACGCCAAAGCATGACCGATTATTTTTACAAGAACAGTCAGGCCGATGAGGTAGTTTTCATTCACGAAGGCACAGGCACTTTAAAAACAGGTTTCGGCAACATCAAGTTCCAATACGGCGATTACCTGGTGATCCCCCGCGGCACCATCTACCAGATGGAGTTTGACGGCACGGCCAACCGGCTTTTCATTGTGGAAAGCTTTAGCCCTATCCGGCCGCCAAAGCGTTACCGCAACCAGTATGGGCAATTGATGGAGCATTCGCCTTATTGTGAGCGCGATATCAAACTACCGGCCGATCTGAAAACTTATGACGAGCATGGCGATTTCAAGATCCTGATCAAAAAGCAAGGTCTTATTTATCCCTATATCTATGGTACTCATCCTTTTGATTTTGTGGGTTGGGACGGTTTTCATTATCCCTGGGCGCTGTCCATCCACGATTTTGAACCCATAACCGGGCGCTTACACCAGCCGCCTCCGGTACACCAAACCTTCGAGGGCAACAACTTTGTGATCTGCTCATTTGTGCCCCGCAAGTTTGATTACCATCCGTTGTCTATCCCTGCACCTTATAACCACAGCAATGTAGACAGCGATGAGGTTTTGTACTATGTAGATGGTGATTTTATGAGCCGCAAAAGCGTAGTTAAGGGACAGATTACCCTGCATCCCGGTGGTATCCCGCACGGACCTCATCCAGGTTCGGTCGAAAAATCAATAGGCAAAGAATCAACAGATGAGCTGGCGGTGATGATCGACCCGTTCAGGCCGCTGATGCTAACGGAAGACGCGATTAAGATTGAGGACGAAAATTATTATAAGAGCTGGCAATAATAATCTTTTGTCATTGCGAGCGTAGCGTGGCAACCGCACGGAGGCGTATTCGCCCTGTATAGCATGCGATTGCTTCGTCGTTCCTCCTCGCAATGACATATTTAATTCAATTAAAATGAACACACAAACTTTAGATAAACAACCCACCACTACCGACTTTCTGCCCCTTAACGGCACCGATTATGTGGAATTTTATGTTGGCAATGCCAAGCAGGCTGCCCATTACTATAAAAGTGCATTCGGTTTTCAAAACCTGGCTTATGCCGGACCCGAAACCGGAGTGCGCGATAGGGCATCATACGTATTACAGCAAGGCAAAATCAGGATTGTGCTTACCACTCCCCTGCACTCTGATCACCCTATTGCCGAGCATATCAAAAAACACGGCGACGGTGTGAAAGTGCTGGCCCTATGGGTTGATGACGCCTACGACGCCTTTGAACAAACTACCAAACGCGGTGCCGAACCATATCAGCAACCGCAAACGCTAACCGATGAGCATGGCGAAGTACGTACCAGCGGCATCAAATTATACGGCGAAACCGTGCATATGTTCATCGAGCGTAAAAACTACAAAGGCTTGTTTTTACCGGGATATCAAAAGCTGGAAAATAACTACAACCCGGCAGATACCGGTCTGCTATATGTTGACCATTGCGTGGGCAACGTGGGCTGGCATAAAATGAATGAGTGGGTTAATTTTTATGAGGAAGTTTTAGGTTTCCGCAACATCCTCACCTTTGATGATAAAATGATCTCGACCGAATATTCGGCTTTGATGAGCAAGGTGATGAGCAATGGGAACGGTTATGTGAAATTCCCGATCAACGAACCTGCCGAGGGTAAAAAGAAATCGCAAATTGAAGAATACCTGGAATTTTACGAGGATGAAGGTGTACAGCACCTGGCCCTTGCTACCCATGATATTGTAGCTACCGTAACCGAACTAAAAAACCGCGGGGTTGAATTTTTAACAGTGCCTTCAACCTATTATGATGACCTGATCGACCGTGTTGGCCATATTGATGAAGACCTTGAGCCATTGAAACGTTTAGGCATTTTGGTCGATCGTGATGACGAAGGGTATCTGCTGCAGATCTTCACCAAGCCCGTCGAAGACAGACCGACATTGTTCTTCGAGATCATACAGCGCAAAGGGGCCAAATCATTCGGCGCAGGCAATTTTAAAGCCCTATTTGAGGCCATTGAGCGTGAGCAGGAAGCAAGGGGAAATCTTTGATTTCGGATTTCGGAATTTAGATTTCGCATTTTTAATATTGAAATTATGATTTGGAGCCGGGCAATGCCCGGCTTTTTATTTGCCAGCATTATTTATATTTGATATAACCAATAATTACTTTTATGAAGAAAGCTTTACTTATCATTACTGCTGTTGCATTAAGCTTTAACTGCTTAGCTCAGAATACTGCTGCTTCAAAACCTGTTTACGATGCTGTCCTGGCCAAAAAACTTGGGGCTGATGATTACGGCATGAAAAAGTATGTGATGGCCTTTTTAAAAGAAGGGCCAACACAACTCAAAGATTCGGCGGCTAATATGCAGCTGCAGATGGCACACCTTAAAAATATTGGCCGCCTTGCGGCCGAAGGTAAGTTAGTTGTGGCCGGTCCGTTTCTGGATAACCAACCCTTACGCGGCATTTTTATTTTTAATGTAGAAACCGTGGAAGAAGCCCAAAAACTTACCGAAACCGACCCGGCCATCAAAGCAGGGGCCTTAGTTATGGAGCTGCACCCTTTTTATTGCAGCGCGGCACTGATGCAGGTAGTGCCAATTCACAATACACTCCAAAAGAAAAGCATGACCAATTAAATGGATGCCGTACCATTTTTACTTGAACAGCTTAAAGAAAAAGCTGATGCCGCGTACCTAAAAGGGATGGCCCGTTTTGGTATTGATAGCTCACAAGCTTTGGGGGTAAAATTGCCAGAGATCCGTAAACTGGCGAAGGTCATTAAAAAAGATCATGAGCTGGCTTTGGCACTTTGGGATACACAAATACATGAAGCCCGGTTACTGGCCTCCATGATAGCCGATTCTAAACAGGTTACCCCCGAACTAATGGACAGCTGGACCAGCGACTTTTATTCATGGGATATTTGCGACCAGGTTTGCGGTAATCTTTTTGACCGCACCCCATTCGCCATTGATAAAGCCGTGGAATATAGCAGTCATGAGCAGGAATTTGTAAAACGTGCCGGTTTCGTTTTAATGGCCGAATATGCAGTTCACAATAAAACAGCGCCCGACGAAATATTTATAGACTTGTTTCCTATTATGGAGCGGGAAGCCTGGGATAATCGAAACTTTGTTAAAAAAGCTATTAACTGGGCTTTACGCCAAATAGGCAAACGGAATAATATATTAAAAGTTAAAGCCATTAACACTGCACACAATATTTATGGCCAGCCCAGCAAATCAGCCAAATGGATTGCAAAAAACGCGCTTAATGAACTAATAGGCAAATAATGATTTAATATTTTCTACAAAGTTAAACCTCGGTAAATTGCCTGTAAAATAGGACATTATAATACCTATTAATAGTTCACCCATATTTACTAACTTAGTACCCGCTATTTTTTACAATTAAATTATATCAAACAATTTTATGAAGGACACCTTCATTTTTTCAACACAAAAAATGAAGCCTGAACATATTTTTGTAAAATATTACTTCAATTAGGAGTAGATATGGCCAGATATTCATAAAACCATAAATACCAGTAAAAGAATACTTTAGAAAATATCAAAAATATTATATTTGAAACCGGGCAAATGTGGAATAATGATTGAAAAGATGCCACGGCCACACAACTGATGGTTATAAATTATAAAAACTTCAAATCATGGCACACGTTTTAATCATAAGCATGTGTCAAAAGCAAATTGAATTAGTGAACAGATTGTTGATATGAGTTTTTTTGAAAAGGGTAAACTTTCCGGCGATGATGTACATCTTACCCCTTTGATCAATGATCTGGATACGGGGATCTGGAAGTACAATTTCAATACAAGGGAAGTAAAATGGTCAACGGGTTTCTATACACTATTAGGCTATCAATTCAATGAAATTGAATGCGATGCTTATACTTTTTTTGAACATCTGCTTTACCACGGGGATAAACCGTATTTTTTCAACGCTATTAACAACAGGATAGCGGAAGACACACCGCCGCTTCAATTACGTTTTTTAACAAAAAAAAACGGGTACCAGTGGTTTGAAACTACTATCAGGAAGCTGGACGACGAGCATGGCAGTATAGTTTACGGTTCGCTTGTAAACATCAACCGTTACAAACAAGATGACTTATTATCGGCACATAACCAAATCACCAATGATGATGCCTTTAAAACAGCGCGCTTAGGCATCTGGGAAATTGATCCTCAAAACATCAATACCATTGCGCTGTCAAAACAGGTATATGACTTATTTGATCTTCAAAATCATTTAAAACTGAGCGTTGAAGAGTTTATTAGTTTTTTTGAGCCTCCGTACCGGCCTGTTTTACAAAATGCTATTAACCATACTGTTGAAGATAGCAGGCCCTTTGATATTGAGTTGCTCTTACGTTCGGCCAAAAACAATATGTTATGGCTAAAAGTAAAGGCTGTACCTGTGATTGATCACCTGGGCAAATGCACATCTGTTAAAGGGGTTATCCAGGATATCGACAGCGAAAAAAGAAAGTTGCTGAAACTTGAACAGTCGATAAATTTACTGACCGACCAAAACCGCCGCCTGCAAAACTTCGCGTACATTGTTTCACATAATCTTCGTTCGCATACGGGCAACCTTCAATTTATGGTAAACCTGTTTGAACAAACCGAAACAACTGAAGAACGGGAGGAAATCTTTTCGCATATTAAAACCATCAGCGACAGCCTGGATCTGACCATCGAACACATCAACGAAATAGTTAAGATTCAAACCGAAATTACCAAAGAGCGAAAGGTGGTTGAGTTGGAACCCATGTTCAAAAACATTTGCTCGGCGTTAAAAAATAATATTGAAACCATAAACGCCCATGTTGAGGGTGACTTTACGCAATGCCGTGAGATCAGTTATATACCGGCTTACATGGAAAGTATTTTACAAAACCTGCTTACCAACTCCTTAAAATACAGTCACCCCGACAGACAGCCCATTATAAAATGCTATACCTTAACAGAAGGAAAACATATTTATCTCATTTTTGAAGATAACGGCCTTGGTATAGATCTTGACCGCTATGGCGATAAGATTTTTGGCATGTACAAAACATTTCATCAAAATACGGATGCAAAAGGCATTGGCTTATTTATAACCCGTAACCAGATTGAAGCATTAGGCGGAAGCATTAAAGTTGACAGCACAGTAAATGTTGGCACAAAATTTACTATCAGATTGGTATAATTAAATTACCAATAGATGATTGCAGAGCGAAGTCCGGCTAACACCTGGATTGTGGATGATGATAGTATTTACGTTTACGGCCTAAAAAAATTAATAAGCATAAAGGAACTGAATACCCAATTAAGCCATTTTGTAAATGGAGAAGAAGCCATTTGCGCATTGAAAAAAGCAAACGAAGATCATAACCTACCTGATGTAATATTACTGGATATTAATATGCCGGTTATGGATGGATGGGAGTTTATGCATGAATTTGCGAAAATAAAACCCCGAACTGGGAAAAAGATCGCTGTTTATATGGTGAGCTCATCAGTTGATCTTAACGATATCCACCGGGCGAAAAATATTTCTGAAGTTTCTGACTATCTGTTCAAACCTGTACGAATAAACCAGTTAAAAGAGGTTTTTGACAACGTTTAACCGCAAGTCAGCGAGCAAGTAAAAAAATACGGAACCTAAAAGGCTCCGTATTTATTATTGCTTCATTAACACCGAAGTAGAAATAAAGTATTGGGAGGTATCTTTAAATGTAAGCTGAACTTTTCCGCCTACATTGCTCACCACGCCGTATGAAACAGATTTATTAGACAAAGTAAACTTTATCCGGTTGCCGCTTTGCACCCAGGAACCTGACGCAGATGCCCCCTTTTGCCCAATAATAGTGTAACTATTATCAGTCCGTGAAACATAACAATCTTCAGTGCCTACGTAAGCGGCTGTCCATGTGCCATCACCTTTCAGGTTAGTTTGGTTATCACTTATGCACGGTGATACGGCGTTTGTATAGGTATCTGAGTGACCGGTGGTAATGTTTATATTAGTTTCTGATATCAGCGAATACTTACCTGCATAAGCATTTACAGGTTCACCCTTTTCTTTTTTGCAGGCATTACCCGCAAGTAATGCTACTGTGGCCAGGCAAAAAAAATATATTTGTTTTTTCATAAACGCAGGAAACAACCGTGTGCTATTATTCGATATAGCTTTCCAGTATTTTAAAGCCACCTGTTGTTTCCAGCTCAATTTTATCGATGCTTTTTGGCAACAGGATACATTCGCCCATTTTAACGGCGTACGCTTCATTGTTATATTTAACGGTATATCCACCTTCAACACAAACATGGATCACAAAAGAATCAAGGGCCGAGTAGTCTTTTGATGTGCTTTCATCAAAATCAAGCACATTGGTTGTAAAATACGGGCAGCTAACCAATTTTACGGTTTCATTCTCTGTAGGCTCGTATAATGTTTTGTATTCGGGATAATGTTTATAATCGATAGCAGCAAGGGCTTCTTCAGTATGTAGCTCACGTTTATTGCCTTTATCATCAACGCGGTCGAAATCGTAAATGCGATAAGTAATATCAGATGTTTGCTGAATTTCGGCAATCAGCAAACCTTTGCCAATAGTATGCACCCTGCCTGCCGGTAAAAAGAAAACATCGTCAGCTACTGCCTTCTCTTTATTAAGGATATCCATGATGTGGCCGCTGTTTAAAGCATCTACATATTTCTGCTCGGTCATTTCCTGGTTAAAACCGGTGATCAATGTCGAACCCGGATCAGCTTCAATGATATACCACATTTCGGTTTTACCAAATGAGTTATGGCGTACTTTAGCCAGCTTATCATCAGGGTGTACCTGTACCGAAAGATCATCATTGGCATCAATAAACTTTACCAATAAAGGGAAGATGTTACCGAAATGGTCATAAACTTTTTTGCCAACCAGCTCGTCTTTGTATTGCTCCAGTAAATCGGCTAATGATTCGCCTTCAAGGGCACCGGATGCTACAACCGAAACATCAGACTTAACACCTGATATTTCCCAGGTTTCGCCGCAGTTTGGCAGGCTGCCAAAATCTTTATGCAAATAGGTTTTGATCTTTTGACCACCCCATATCTTATCTTTATATATGGTTTTAAATTTTAATGGATATAATGCCGACATAGTGTTGTGTATTTTGACCGCTAAGTTAGGAGTTAAATAGATAATTGAAAATGCTAAATTGGTTTACCTGGGATTAATGTACAACAAAAAAGCCCATACAAATTGTATGAGCTTTTCCATATTAATTTGCCTGGCAATTATTTACCTAAGCGCTTTTTTAAGTTTTCGTCAATTGCAGCCAAAAACTCTTCGGTGTACAGGTAATCGGTACCGTGCTCCACTTTTGGTTTAATGGTAATGGCCAAATCCTTGGTCATTTTGCCGCTTTCAACGGTTTCAATACAAACTTCTTCCAAAGCCTTGCAGAAATTAATCAATTCTGTGTTTTTATCTAAAATACCACGGAATTCCAAACCTCTTGTCCATGCAAAAATAGATGCAATTGGGTTGGTTGAGGTTGGTTTGCCCGCCTGATGGTCACGATAGTGACGGGTTACTGTACCATGGGCTGCTTCGGCTTCCATTACAGTACCATCCGGAGTAACCAAAGTTGAGGTCATTAAACCTAATGAACCAAAGCCCTGTGCTACGGTATCTGACTGTACGTCGCCATCATAGTTTTTACAAGCCCAAACAAAGTTACCGTTCCATTTAAGGGCCGATGCAACCATGTCGTCAATTAATCTGTGCTCATACGTGATACCGGCTGCTTCAAACTTTTGTTTATAATCGTTTTGATAGATCTCTTCAAAAATGTCTTTGAAGCGGCCATCATATTTTTTAAGAATGGTATTTTTAGTTGAAAGGTATAAAGGCCAGCCTTTCATTAAAGCCTGGTTAAAACAAGCGTGAGCAAAACCTCTGATAGACTCATCGGTATTGTACATGGTTAATGCAACACCATCGCCTTTAAAGTTAAATACTTCGTATGATTGCTCCGGGCCTCCATCTTCAGGTGTAAACTTAACAGTAAGTTTGCCTTTACCTTTAGTTAAGAAATCGGTAGCACGGTACTGATCGCCAAAAGCATGACGACCAATGCAGATAGGAGCTGTCCAGTTAGGTACCAAACGAGGCACGTTAGACATAACAATTGGCTCACGGAAAACAGTACCATCCAGGATATTACGGATAGTGCCGTTTGGCGATTTCCACATTTGTTTTAACCCAAACTCTTTCACCCTTGCTTCGTCGGGAGTAATAGTAGCACATTTAATACCAACGCCATATTGTTTAATAGCGTTAGCTGCGTCAATAGTTACCTGGTCGTCGGTTTGGTCACGGTACTCGATACCTAAGTCATAATATTTGATATCAAGATCAAGGTAAGGGGTAATCAATTTGTCTTTAATGAATTTCCAGATAATTCGGGTCATTTCATCACCATCCAGTTCAACTACCGGATTCTCTACTTTTATTTTTGACATGCCTGATGTGGTTTTTGTTATACAAACGGCCCAAATATATAAAATTGACTTTATGAATTTTATCAAATAACGCAATGAATAATTATAGATTTCGTTATAATGACAATTATTAACACTGGCATTGTTGTTTTTATAAACTTTGGTGCTATTTTTATAAAATAAAACGCTTACCATAAAACAAGCTCCTTTTATACAGGTGCTGCAGTTTATTTATGATAAAATCCATACTAAAAGCCTCCGTTATAATCCTTTTGTGTTCAGTATCTTTTTTAGCCAAAGCCCAAATAGGCTTTGATTATGCACAATATGATGTTGGCTTTGCCGCAGGTATCAACCAGGCCAGTTCGACCGATGTACAAACCTTAAAAACAACACCTTCTATAAATCTTAACTTTACTTACAATCAAAGCCCGTTTGTAAATTATGTATTTAATGTGGAGGTAGGCCGTTTAAAAGGCGGTTCGCCGGCTACAAGTACACAAAGGCAATTTGAAAACCATTTCAGTGCTTACTCTTTCAGGGTGCAGGTACAGGCAGGCGAATTAATTGACTACTCGAGAAGTACCATAGCCAATGCTTTTAAAAACCTTTACCTGTCATCGGGCTTAGGATACATTAATAATAATGTTGTATATAGAACGAATGATGCGCTTTTATTGGAGCATGACCAGGTATTGCCCTACGAACCTAAAACAAATGAAATATTTATACCGCTAAGGCTGGGTTATGAGTTTAAGCTGTTTAACAGTTACAACCAGCCTGCGGTTAAAATTGACCTGGGTTACCAATACAACTTTATTATGGGCGATAATCTTGACGCTTATGTTGCTGGTGCGCATAATGATGCATATTCGCAGGTTACTTTAGGTTTTAAATTTGCTATTGGTGGTGTTACATCTTACCGGAAACAGATTCATTATTAAGCTTAGGCTAAATCTTTTTTTTTGGTTGATTTGCTTTTTGGCAGGATTTTTACTGCGTATATTTATATAATAAAAGTACAAACCTATGAACAACGATCAAATAGACGATGCGGGCTTTAACGATGATCTGCCTGATCGCGACGAAACACTGAAAGATGAGCTGGGCGAAACCATTGATGAGGAAAACCTGAACTATAATCCGGACGACAACAGCTACGAATACGATGTTAAAAGTGATGACCCGGACTATGACCACCCAGACCCGTATCACACTACAGCCAAAAACGGTGAAGATTTTAACTCCACTTATGATGAAGCAAATCCCTACGATGTTGACGGCGAATTTGATGAAGACCGTTCGCTGGAAACCGATGTAGATGAGTTGGGAATGCACATTGACAACGGAGAAAGCGTTGAGATTGATCCGGTTGATGCCGCTCTTTCTCATACTCCCGAAGATGACCGGGACGACCTTGACGAAGAGGGATACCCCAAAAATGACAGGAACCCCTGAGATAATTTATTAACTGCTGAGTTGTGGATTTTAATCAAGTTCACAACTCAGCGTTCATAACCCCGAATTAATCAAAGTCAAGATTAAACCGGCTCTTCAACTCCAGCAATTGCGGGTTGCGGGCTGCCATATGCTGAAACTTTTCGGGCGCGGTATAAGGCTTACGTACCACCTTTTGTTCGTCAACCCGGGCATTTACTTCAATAGTAAAATTTTTAAGTGCACTGCGCATGTAGTTGAGCATAATAGGCTTTTCATCCCTGAAAATATTTTCCTGCACCATATTACCTACTATTACCTCAAAAACATAAGGCTTTAGCATGCGCGGAGCACCAGACGTAAGAACGGTTAGCAAAGTTTTTTTTCCTTCCTTTTTTGCAAATGCGGCAAAGTCGCTCCAGCATTGCAAAAAGGCATCCATGGTAAAATCTTCCTTATCCTCACCTTTTAAATAAGGGTCTTCTTCTTCAAGTAAAGCTTCAGGCGTTTTCACCTCTCCGGTTAACGAAGGAGTGAGCGTGCTGCGCAAAGGCATTATCACCTTAGGCTTTTCAGCGGGCGGGGCTTCTTTTACCTGTGCAGCCGGTATTGCAGTTTCTTTTACCGGAACGTTGTATACAGGTGCGGCCTCACTTGCTATTGATACAGCAGGACTTACCGGTGTACTATTAACAGGTGCTATTGCTGAGGTATCAGGTTTTTTTTTTAATCCCCCGTCGGTCGCGGAAGTTACAGTGAGTGGTGTGGTTGCCAGGTTAAACACCGATGGCAGGTGGCACATCTTGAGTAATGCCAGTTCAACCTGGAGTCGTTGATTTTTGCTGAGCTTATAACTAATATCGCACTGGTTGGCAATATTCATGGCCGAGAGCAAAAACGACACCGATGCCTGCTGGGATTGCTGCAGGTATTTTGTTTTTATTCCTTCACTTACTTCAAGCAATTTCAATGTTGATTGATCTTTTCCAACTAACAGGTTCCGGAAATGTTCGGAAAGTCCGGCTATAAAATGGGCACCATCAAACCCCCGCGAAAGGATCTCGTCAAAAAATAACAATACTTTTGCAGTATCTTCCTTAAGCAGGCTTTCGGTTATATTAAAGTAGTAATCGTAATCAAGTATGTTCAGGTTATCAATAACCGAACGATAAGTAACTTTGCCACCCGAGAAGCTTACAATCTGATCGAACATTGAAAGCGCATCGCGCAAACCACCATCGGCTTTTTGTGCGATGATGTGCAAACCGTCGGGTTCATAACCTATATTTTCCTTACCGGCAATTGATGCAAGGTGATTGGCCATATCCTCAACCCGGATACGGTTAAAGTCAAAGATCTGGCAGCGCGAAAGAATGGTTGGCAGGATCTTATGTTTTTCGGTAGTGGCCAATATAAATATGGCATAATGAGGCGGCTCTTCCAATGTTTTCAGGAAAGCGTTGAACGCCGCCTGCGATAGCATGTGCACCTCATCAATAATATAAACCTTATACCGTGCCGCCTGTGGCGGGATCCGTACCTGTTCAATCAAACTGCGGATATCATCAACAGAATTGTTTGAAGCAGCATCGAGCTCATGAACATTAAAAGAATTTCCGTTTTCAAAAGCCTTGCATGAAGCGCATTCGCCGCAGGCTTCGCCATTGGGCTGCAAATTGGTACAGTTAATGGTTTTAGCCAGAATCCGCGCGCAGGTAGTTTTACCCACACCACGCGGCCCACAGAACAAAAATGCCTGCGCCAGCTGGTTATTTTTTATAGCGTTTTTGAGCGTATTGGTTATATGTTGCTGACCAACAACGGTTTCAAAAGTAGCCGGGCGGTACTTACGGGCCGAAACAATGAAATTATCCACAAGTGCTAAGGTAGTGAGAAATTAGATTTGGTGAAAGAGCGGTTTTGCTAATTTTTTTTACACATGTGCCACTTATCTTTATTTAAAAAAACCTTAAACCAATGTTTGTTACATAAACGACTTTGAAAGTTTCAATATAATACCAAAAGAATTATATAATAATTCTCCATTATCATATGCCAGATCATAACCTATGCTATAGCCATTTTTCAATGGCCTCGAACTTCCAAAATAAAATGATAGCTGGTTTATTTCACCAAACGCACCTGGATTAATTGGTTTTGTTAATTGACCGCCTACCCACCTGAAAGGCCCGGTGCCGGTTTGAAATGTGCCCAGGTTATGTGAATAGGACATTTTAACAATATAATTCCATTTAAATGCATAAAACTGCGCTGCACCGTGCAAAGCATACAACCTGTTATTTATAAAAAACTGCCGTTGATAACGGCCCACATCGGCTCTTGCATCTACTGTAGTTGTAATAAATGGCGAACCCAAAGCAATATTTTTATATGACCACCCTTCTACATACTCGTAATTATTATAGTAATCCTCTGCGCCTGAATTCGTAATTTTAGAATCTGGAGTGCCCGCCTGGTTAGCAGTATATAAAAACTCAAACAATAGCTTTTTCCAAACAAAATTACCTGATCCGGCCTGATTATTGGTAAAACTAATACCATTTAGGCCGTCCTTAATATTAGCAAGTGACCCGAGCCCTCCTTTATCATAAAAATTTTGACGATAAAGCTTCAGGGTAAGCGCGTCAAATTTATATTCGGCCCCCACGTCCAACGACCCGAGGTGATTACCTACCTTCGAATGGTTAAACACCTTCCCTGTAAACACATACCAGTAAGTTTCTGCGCCGGACAGGTTGAACCATGGGCCAAAAACCCGTTTTTCTTCCCCCCACAAGGCCTGGTGATTATATCCGGTTTCAAATTTCAAACGCCAGTTAGGTTTGCCTATTTTGACATAAAGGTAATTTTCGAGATAATAACTCTTAAAGTTTATATCCTTGTCCCGGTAGTTTGATGAGATTCTTCCGGCGTATCCATTTGCAAGGGAGCCTTTAACAGCAAATAACTTACCAAAAACGGGAATACTATAATAATTGGGTATACTGATACTTATTTTAGGAATTCCTAAAGCATTCCCCGATATAGAAAAGGCTCCCGATGACAGGCTCGAATCTACGAGTCCTACAATATCTTTTGACCGACCTGCTTTCAGTTCAAAAATACCTGCATGAGCTTTGATCAATCCTTCAATAAGCAAAAAATTGCTCCCCTTACCTACGTTACCACGTCCTTCAAATGAAAATCCCCAGCCATAGGTTTTTGTTGTATCATAATCTTTCCGAATTTTCCCGATCAAACTTCCCGAACCTCCCGATAACGGAATACTGCCAAACTGATTTGACCGTAACCAAAATGGCACTGAATTATTGGTAGTGGCAATGCCCTGGGCCTCCAGGCTAATATGCACATCCTGATTTTGTGCTTTTGCTAAAAAAAAAGATAATAATATCGGCAACAAGACGACTAATTTTTTCATAACAGACAGTTTCGGCTAACGATTAATTTCAAATAACAAAAAAATGATAATTTATTAAAAATAATATTGTTTTTTTATTAAAATCACATCAATAATACTATTGACAATACAAAAACAATCGTAATTATAGCAAATAAATTACATTATTCGTATTTTAACTTCAAATTAAATTTAACTATCCGTTTAAATCAATGAAACTCAGATCGAAAAAAATTAAATCATGGGGAAAAAAATAGACACCAAAGAGCATGCGTTATGATTGTTACGCAATTTTGGTTTAACTTAGCTCAGAGAACAAGCTGCTCTGATTGTCTTTTTAAGACAACAACGGGAAATAAACAGGAATAAGCAAAAAAAGCTTAATATGTTACAGTCAAACAAACAAGACTTAGCACATAATATATTAAATATCATCATCAGGCAAATGATCATCATCTTCGGGGTCGGGCTCGCCGATATTGCCGTCAACCTGTAATTCATGCATATCTTCTTTATCCTCAAGGATGTCATCAAAATCCTCATCTTCCTGGTCGTCCCAATCGCCTTCAAGGGGATCATCCCCTCCGCCATACATTAAGATCTCATCGAAAGTAAGCGGATTACTTATTCCTTTTCCGGCTTGAATAGTTGCGGGTTGCATAACTTATGAGTTTCAAAGTAAAACCATAAGCTATGCCATAAGTTTTAGAAAAAATATTGTTTTTATCAACACAATCTCTTCCTTGTTTACAAAATATCTATCGATACTATTTCCTTTACTGTATAATATCCTTTAGCCTGCGGCAGATACACTTCCATATCCTTCCAGGTTATCTGCAGTTTTTTACCGGCAAGTTTAGCCGGTGGAGCATCCATAAATTTCTCAGACCCGGGAAACTGCCTGAGCCAGATAAATGATTTTTCGGACGCCGCCTTATCTGTTATAACAATATAATTAAATCCCTTTGTATCAATCCGTTTAAATACGCCGGTAGTAACCTGGGTACCGGTATCCTCAGCATCGTCATCCTTTCCCATTTTCATGGCCAGTTGCATAAAAGATCCGCATTTTTGCTTCATCAGGTTTTTACCAATCTCCACGCCTACTTTACTCATTGCCGGTTCATCGGTTACCTCAACATTTTGCTCTTTGGCTACATCCAGCAGCAAGTCGGCATGGTTTTCAAAACACTTTTCAAAAGCATCATTGGCTGCCTGTTTGGTAGATATCTTCGCCACATCAATTTTGGACAATTCTTTACAAAGCGAATCAAGCAGGCGTTGTTGCGCGGGCCCTATTGTTTGTGCTTTTATTGCACTGGTTGTTGTTAAAAAAAATGCGATAAAAAGGAGCAGGTTCTTTTTCATAATATTAATTTAGCTGCTAATATAGCGCTGCCGGGCTAATTTGCTGTTATACACGTAGCATTTCATCTAAAAACATTTGATTGTTTCAATAATTACCTCTACATTTGCAGCCCCGTTATAGCGGGTAAATAATTAAAAATCAAGTATAATGCAACAGTACGAAATCGTGATCGTTCTAACCCCGTTGCTTTCAGAAGAGACTGCTAAAGAGGCAAATGCCAAATACAGCAAAATTCTTACTGATGGCGGAGCCGAAATTGTCCAGGAGGATAATTGGGGTTTGAGAAAATTAGCGTACCCAATTCAAAAGAAAACTACAGGGTACTATCACTTAACTGAATTTAAGGCTCCGGGTGAATTAATTAACAAATTGGAGATAGAGTTAAGGCGCGATGAGCGTGTTTTGCGTTTCCTGACCATTGCTTTGGATAAACATGCCATTGCTTACAATGACAAAAAACGTAGCGGTGCTTTTAACAAAAAACCAGCAGCTAAAGCAGAGGAGGCAGCAAACTAATGGCTAACGAACAAATTAAATACGTTACCGCTCCAAAAGTGGAGGATAACCGTAAAAAATACTGCCGTTTCAAAAAGAACGGTATCAAGTATATTGATTACAAAGACGCAAACTTTTTATTGAAGTTCATTAACGACCAAGGTAAAGTATTACCACGCCGTTTAACCGGTACTTCATTAAAATTTCAGCGTAAAGTGGCCCAGGCTGTTAAACGCGCACGCCACATCGGTTTATTACCTTACGTTACAGATTCATTAAAATAATAGGAGATTTAAGAAATGGAAGTTATTTTAAAACAAGATGTAAAAAACCTGGGTGATAAAGACGATATCGTAAATGTGAAACCAGGTTATGGCCGTAACTACCTTTTACCAAAAGGCTACGCCATATTAGCTACTGAAAGCGCACGTAAAGTTTTAGCCGAAAACCTTAAACAAGCTCAATTTAAGCAAGAAAAAATCCGCAAGGATGCTGATGCTATTGCAGCTCGTTTAGAAGGTGTTAAACTTAACATTGGTGCTAAAGCCGGCGAAACAGGCAAAATCTTCGGTGCTATCAACACTATCCAAATTGCTGATGCATTGAAAAAAGAAGGTTTTGAAGTTGACCGTCGTCGTATCACTTTTGATCAGGAGCCAAAATTTGTTGGTGAGTATGTTGCCAACATCAACCTGCACAAAGAAGTTAAAGTACAGGTTCCGTTTGCAGTAGTAGCGGAATAATTATATTTCGGAATTCGGAGTTTCGATTTCGGATTTCTGGAAAAATTTTAGAATTTTAGAGGGTGTTTTGCTAAAGCAAAGCACCCTCTTCTTTTATCAGGAAATATTTTATAACTGTGTTCAAATTCTTCGGCAAAAACAACCAAAAATCAACGTCGGGCAAACGGAATTCAAAATCGGATTCAAAATTTTATGGCATCCCTAAATTGATATTCAGAATTTTTAAACTGATATTCATCCTGTTTTTTGGTTTAAGCCTTTTGGGTGTCATTGGTTACCGTTTTATAAACCCTCCTTTTACCTGGTTAATGATCGAACGCGGCTTCCAGCGTAAATCGGCAGGTAAGGAATGGAAGATAGATAAAAAGTGGAAAGATTTTGACGAGATCTCCGACAATATGAAACGTGCCGCCGTTGCTGCCGAAGATCAGACCTTTTTAGAGCACCACGGCTTCGATTTTAACGCCATCGAAAAAGCTATCGAAAAAAACTCGCACAGCAAAAAACTAATTGGCGGCAGTACTATATCACAGCAGGTAGCCAAAAATATTTTCCTTTGGGAAGGCCGTTCCATACTCCGTAAAGGTATCGAAGCTTATTTTACCATATTGATAGAAACCTTTTGGAGCAAAAAACGCATCATGGAGGTTTACCTGAACGAGATTGAAATGGGCGATGGCATATACGGTGTTGAGGCTGCTTCGCAGGCTTATTTTCACAAACCGGCCTCCGATTTAACCCGGCAGGAAGCTGCCGCCATAGCGGTGATTTTCCCAAGCCCGCTAAAATGGTCGGCCACCAACCCAACCAAATATTTAAAGCACAGGCAATACCTCATTATGAAAAATATGAAAAGGCTGGGGCCGCTGGATTTTTAGCCCCCTGCCCTCTAAAGGGGGAATGAAAATTCCTCTCCCGGTATTCCTTTTTTATTTCAGCAACGCTGTAACCTTTTGTAAATTAAGACTATCTTAATTTATATAACCACACGCCATGTTGAAACAAAGTATCAAGACCAGCCTCTGTCTGCTTGCTTTTATCTTTTTCGCAAACATTGCTGCCGCGCAGGTTAAAAGCGATACCCCCGCCCCTTTTACCGACAAAGACATGGTGCAATGGGACTATCACTCAACAGTTATTGGCGAAGATTACACCATTTATGTACATTTTCCCCCGGGCTATGATACTACTAAAACCAAATATCCGGTGTTGTACATGACCGATGGCGACTGGAACATGACCGTTGCCATGAACTGCTTCAACATGCTCCGGCAGGATTATGAAACCACCGAAGCACTCATTGTAGGCATTGGTTACGGCAGCCGCCTAAATCAACGTAGCCGCGATCTGAACCCCGCAACCGGCGGACCAAAGTTCATATCATTTATTGAGCAGGAAGTAATTCCTTTTATACAAAGCAAGTACCGTGTAACCGATAATAAAGCCTTATATGGCTATTCGTTTGGTGGCATGTTCGCCACCATGGTATTGTTTGAGCACCCCAACCTGTTTAACATGATTTTCATAGGCGCTCCGGGCAACAGCGGAAGTGAGCTGATCCCTTCGGCTAAGAAATATTTTGTCAATAATCATGACATTAACTGCAGGGTGTTTTTAGGCGTAGGTTCTTTTGAGCTCTTAACCAGCAAAAATATTCAGGATTTTAAAATCTACATGCAAAACCAGCATTGTAAAGAGCTTGATATTGCTACCGCAATCACCCCAAATGCCGGGCATGGGGCAGCATTGGCGCAAGTAATGCAAAACGCAATAAAATTTGCTTATTGCAAACAGCATAAGGCCATTAATATACCAGCAAAGCAACTGGAACAATATGCAGGTAATTACCAGATAGCAGGCGATGAAAAAAACATATTCAAGACTTATGTTGCTGAAGGCAAGCTATACTTCGTCCAAAATGATGCAATACCTATGGTAATTGTACCATATGCAAAAGCTTCGTTCTTTATGTATGAAAATGAACGGGCCGATATTACTTTCAATACAGACGGCAACAAAATGTACATGGTTTTCAGCTTTCCAAATGAAAAACCAACCCGGCTGGATAAAATAAACTAAACCTATTCTGCACCGTCCAGCAGTGCCGTTAAATCTGGGTGATACACGGGAGTTAAGAACTCGGTGACGGTAAATTCAGCAAGTTTATGCTTGTAAAAGGGATCTTCGGTAATGATCTTCTCTATTTGCTCCTTTGAGCCTGCAAAGGCCAGGATTACCCCACCCGTGCGCGGCACCTTAGGCCCCCAAACAACAAATACCTTTTCATCATAATATTTATTAAGATGCTTCAGATGGACTTCCATATAAGCATCAATCTCTTCAAGAGGGGCGATATACTTAAGATCGATGAAAAACATAAGCGTTAAGTTTAATATTCGGTATTTGGAATTTACTTGTACTTCCAGTGCCTTGATTTACCTTCAGTAAGCCACTCAGCGGCGGTTTCCATACGCTTAAGGCGGGTGGCCTCGGTTTTGGCTTCGGTTATCCATTCAATATACTCTTTTTTCTGCGAGTAGCTGAATTGATTAAGGTTTAACCAGGCTTGCGGATGGGCTTCTAAAAATTTCACGAAGTAGTCAGGTACTACCAGCTCCTCGCGTTGGGCGGGCGACTTTTTTTGGGAAGCCGGCCTCGGTTTATTGTCCTCATTTAAAGCAATCGCCTGTTGTATAAACTCAACAAGTACTTCCTTTGGAGGAAGGTCATCAATACTGGTCAGGCGGCCGAAGCTACCTGCAGCCTGATCAGCCAGGCTCAATACCTTTTGTGGGTCGTATAATAACGATGCCTTCCAAAAACCAAATGAGCAATGCTGTTTAAAAGCAGCCATATTGCAAACCACACCTTTATAATCAAAAAAAGGCATGCTCCATTTCATGGTTTCAATTATCATAGGCGAGGCTTCATGCACCACAGCTCTCAGATAGTTTAAAATCGGCTTCGCAAATTCGGGCGATTTTTCGATGTAGGTATCAACCCGGTTATCGTAATATTCCATAATTAAAGTTAGCGATTACAACAACTCCGGCAAAATGGATTTAAATACGCCCTGCCAAAACCGGATGGGTACAAGCTCCTGCAAAAAAGGCCCGCTTCAAAAAGAAGCGGGCCTTAAAAATGTATCAACCATCTCTCCCCTTCAGGGGTCGGGGGGGCTTATGAATCTATCTTAGCGTATTTAGCGTTGCGTTCAATGAACTCGCGGCGCGGAGCAACCTCATCACCCATCAGCATGCTGAAGGTATGGTCGCACTCGGCGGCGTTTTCAATGGTAGCACGTTTAAGCGTGCGGGTAGCGGGGTTCATGGTAGTATCCCAAAGCTGGATATCGTTCATCTCACCCAAACCTTTGTAGCGTTGTACGTGTACACTGTCTTCTTTGCCCGCACCTTTAAGGCGCTGGATAGCGGCATCGCGCTGTACATCGTTCCA
Source organism: Mucilaginibacter sp. R-33 (assembly GCF_049949235.1). Classification (NCBI taxonomy): domain Bacteria; kingdom Pseudomonadati; phylum Bacteroidota; class Sphingobacteriia; order Sphingobacteriales; family Sphingobacteriaceae; genus Mucilaginibacter; species Mucilaginibacter sp. R-33. The sequence goes on along the minus strand of NZ_CP188089.1, from coordinate 116,018 downwards.
GCAATATTCGTACTCCTTACCTTTTTTAACCTGGTAAAGCGGCGGCGAGGCAATATATACGTAACCAGCCTCAACCAGCTCCTTCATGTAACGGAAAAAGAAGGTAAGGATCAGCGTGGTAATGTGCGAACCGTCCACGTCGGCATCCGTCATGATAATGATCTTATGGTAACGGAGCTTGGTTAAGTTAAGGGCTTTATCATCTTCAGGCGTACCGCGGCTTACGCCCAAACCGGTAAACATGTTCTTGATCTCTTCGTTTTCGTAAATTTTATGCTCCATGGCTTTCTCCACGTTCAGGATCTTACCACGCAATGGTAAAATAGCCTGATACTCGCGGTTACGGCCCTGTTTGGCGGTACCACCCGCCGAGTCACCTTCGACAAGAAATAACTCGCAAAGGGTTGGATCGCTATTGGCACAATCAGACAGTTTGCCCGGTAATCCAGAGCCTGTCATCACGCTCTTGCGCTGTACCATTTCGCGCGCTTTACGGGCGGCGGCACGCGCAGTAGCGGCAAGGATCACTTTATTTACAATCAGGCGGGCTTCTTTAGGGTTCTCTTCTAAAAAGTTACCCAAAATTTCACCCACAGCCACGTCAACCGCGCCCATCACCTCGTTGTTACCCAACTTACTTTTGGTTTGGCCTTCAAACTGAGGCTCCTGCACTTTTACTGATATAATAGCAGTTAATCCTTCGCGGAAGTCATCGCCGCTGATCTCAACTTTTACGTTTTTCAGCAGGCCCTCTTTATCTGCATAGGCTTTTAAGGTACGGGTTAAACCGCGACGGAAGCCCGCTACGTGTGTACCACCCTCAATGGTGTTAATGTTATTTACGTACGAAAAAACATTCTCGCTGTAAGTATCATTATACTGCAGGGCAAGCTCAACCGGGATACCTCCCTTATTACCGTCTACATAAATGGGCTCGGGGATGATCGATGTACGTGTTCCGTCCAAAAACTTAACAAACTCGCGCAAACCACCTTCTGAGAAAAACTCTTCGCTACGGAAAGTACCATCTTCCTGGGTTTCACGCTCATCGGTTAAACTCAGGCGAATGCCTTTGTTCAGGAACGACAGTTCACGCAAACGGGCAGCAAGCGTATCATATTTATACTCTGTAGTGGTAGTAAAAATCTCCGGATCGGGCTGAAAGGTTTGAATAGTACCTGTTTTATCAGATAAGCCAATTTCCTTAACATCAAACATTGGCTTGCCGCGTTCGTATTCCTGGGTAAAGATCTTGCCTTCACGGTGCACAAGGGTCTTCACATGGGTTGATAATGCGTTAACGCAACTCACACCCACACCGTGTAAACCGCCGGATACTTTATAAGTATCCTTATCAAATTTACCACCGGCGTGCAAAACGGTCATTACAATTTCAAGCGCCGATTTACCTTCTTTTGTATTGATACCTGTAGGAATACCACGACCGTTATCTGATACGGTTATGGAATTACCAACATGTATAGTAACTTTTATATCATCGCAATAACCGGCAAGGGCTTCGTCGATAGAGTTATCAACTACTTCATATACAAGGTGGTGCAACCCTTTAACACCTGTATCCCCAATGTACATCGACGGACGCTTACGTACCGCCTCTAAACCTTCTAAAACCTGTATGTTATCTGCTGAATAATTGGATTTATCCTGAATTTCTTCGCTCATATTTATTTAATGAAACAATCTTCAAAATTACAAAAAATACCCCGTATTAACGATTATTTGTGGATAAAAGTACAGTTGTGGAGAGTTGTCAGAATCAGAATTTACAGGATTTTAGGATTAACAGAATACTTCGTCTGAACTCTAATTTTGTAGAACTTGTCACATTTCAAACCCTGCCAATAAAAAGTCAGGTTCAGAAATCTGAAATCAAAAATCCGATATTCAAAATCATTAATGGAGTTACCTGCGGCCGCTATCCGCGCATACGCCTGCTGGCAATACGCTCATGGCCGGTATCCACTCTCATAATGCAAAATGCCGTAAAACGAGGACCGTAGTGGATAAGAAAGACTTTGCCGCTTGTGGCTTTGCGCGCAAATTAAAATCCTCCAAGCCATCACAATAAATCCCATCTGCATATTTGTAATTTGAAATTTGCACATCTGTTTGCTCCCAAAATCACCTCATCTAAAATTAGGATACTTGCAATGAAAGATTATCTTTGTCAAAATTTTATAATATTTTTATTGAGATAATGAAAACCAGTGCTTCAATTTTAACCAAGCTTACTTTAGGATTAGCCATTGCAGGTAGCGTTGCCGCTTGTAACCAAAATAAAACCGCCGATAAACCGGCTGCTTCAACAACTGCGGCAACGCCTGATAAAGAAACCATTGTTTATGTAAACTCTGACTCTTTATTAAACAAGTACGATTACTTTAAGGATATGTCAAAACGCCTTGAAGAAAAAGGCAAAGCATCACAAACCGATCTGCAAAACCGCGGTCAGGCTTTTCAGCGCCAGGTTGCCGAGTACCAGAAAAATCAGGCTACCATGCCTGCCGATCAGCGCCAGGCCACCGAGCAACAGTTACAGCGTAAACAACAGGAATTACAAGGCTACTCTCAAAATGCAGGTGCCGAGTTCCAAAACGAGCAAGCCTCTGAAAATGCTAAACTGTATGATAAAATTGCCGACTTTGTAAAAGGTTATGCTAAAGAAAAAGGCTACAAACTGGTGTTAACCTATTCAAAAGCCAATCCAACCGTATTGTATGGTGATCCATCTTTAGATGTTACCGTTGACGTTGCCAAACGCCTTAACGAAGCTTACGCTAAAGACAAAAAATAATATACGATTTGAAAATTTGATGATGTAGTAATTTGAAAATTACAAGTCATTTTCAAATATTCAAATTGACACATTTTCAAATTAAAACCTCAACTTCAGTTGAGGTTTTTTAATTTAGGACAATATGGAAAATACGGCACACGAAAAATTTATGCGCATAGCTATTGAGCTGGCCGAAGACAATGTAAAGCGCGGAATAGGCGGCCCTTTTGGGGCTGTAATTGTTAAGGATGGCATGATAGTAGCCCGCAGTGCCAACCGTGTTGTGTCCACTAATGACCCTACCGCACATGCCGAAGTCTCGGTGATCCGCCTGGCCTGCCAGGAGTTGGAAGCCTATAACTTAGCGGGTTGTGAAATTTATACCAGCTGTGAGCCCTGTCCCATGTGCCTGGGCGCCATTTACTGGGCCCGTATTGATAAAATTTATTACGCCAATACCAAAGCGGATGCCGCCGCAATAGGGTTCGACGATCATTTTATTTACGATGAATTGGAAAACCCAATGGATAAACGCAAACTTCCTTTCGTGCAGCTCCTTCGGGATGAAGCATTAACCGCCTTTAAACTTTGGGAAACAACCGAGCATAGGGAACATTATTAAGTTGCTCCTTAAATCTCCCCTAAAGGGAAGACTTTTATAATACATTATCCGGCTTTCAGAAGCCCTCTCCCTTTAGGGGAGGGTTGGGTTGGGCTATCCCTCTTCTTTTTCCTCAAAAAAATTATCTTTCAGGTCATCAATTTCGCGCCTGTCGGCCTTGGTAGGGCGACCAGTACCACGATCTCGCTTAAGTATCGGGGCGTGAAACATTGATTTAAATGCCTGGGTTTGTTCAACCGGGGTTATATCTTCATAAAAATTCACAGCCGTTTTGGCGTCAACCCGGTTTTCGAGCAGACCTGTTACCTTCACTACCTTGCGCTCTATACCCTTAGCTACCTGGTAAACATCGCCAATTTTTACCTCGTACGATGGTTTTATATTTTTACCATCCAGTTTTACGCGGCCAGCTTTACAAGCATCAGAAGCCAGTGTGCGTGTTTTAAAAACGCGGATGGCCCACAGGTATTTATCTATTCTAAGTTTTTCTTTTTCGGCCATTTATCATTTCCTTTTATATTTATCGGCCAGGCGTTGGGCCAATTCATCAATATCATTTTTACGTGCAATCATAAGTATCCAGTGTTCGGGAATACTTTCAATGCCATAAAGCAAACCGGCCAACCCGCCGGTAACTGCGCCGGTTGTATCGGTATCGAGCCCCAAATTTACTGCTTTTAACACGGCTTCGCTATAGCTTGTTGTGGTTAACAAACACCAAATTGCCGCTTCAAGTGTATGCAGCACGTAACCGCTACTTTGGATTTCATTTACAGGATGTTCGTGAATATCATTATTCAGCAACCTGTTAAACAAGGCTAACTCATCTGGATTGATGGTTGTGCCAGCTAAAAATGTTCTTACCTCAGTATTTGCTTCATGATAAGCAGCTAATGCGTTGGCATTAGTAAGCAATTTCCGGGCAAATTCAAGGTAGTAGAAACAGGCTATTACCGAACGTACATGCCCATGAGTTATAGATGATACTTCTTTTACAATCGCAAAACGTTCCTTTACCGACTTATCTTTAATATAAAATAACAAAGGCAGGATCCGCATCAATGAACCATTACCGTTTGATGATTCATCGAATTCACCGGCTAAATCCGGCCTCGCTTTGCGTAAAACCCTTTCAATTGCAGCCCGGGTAGCAATGCCAACATCAAATACCTCTCCCCGTGCTGTCCATTGCGCGTCGTATAGCCAGTTAACAAAACTATTCGCAATTTTTTGCAGATCGTAACCATCTGCCAAAACATCAGCAAGGCAAAAAGTCAACGAGCTATCGTCAGACCATGTGCCGGGCAACTGATCATAAGTGCCAAAACCTATCATGTCAGTCACCGGCTTTTGAGCGATGTTTTCTCTCGACCTGAATTCAACAGGAACACCAAGTGAATCACCGATAGCGACACCGAAAAGTACATCTTTATAAAAGTTTCGATTTACTGCCATAGTGCTAATTAACGCATTTTTAAATATGCGACAAATCAGCTGCGCAAAACTTATTTTGGCAAATCCCTTTTCACAAATTTCCGATAAAGATATTCGGCATAACCAACGCTGATATAATCAGGGAATTTCCAGTGTGGATAATAGCGCCTTTGGATGTATTTGAGAAAGCTAAAAAACAAAACGCCAAAAATAAGCAGCAATGCCAGGCCAAGTAAAATAATGGCAATTAGGACAAATGGGGTCATACTTTAGGGGATAATCAGGGTTTATAATCAATTAAAAAGTAAAAATAGCCATATCAACCTCCTGTAATTTAAGAGATTGATATAAGAAAATATTTATACGCTGAATAAAATGCTATTGTTTATTTTTTTTATAAATTATTATCCAAAAAACGATCACAAAAAATAAGCCTCCCCGACACTCGCTGTCCGGAAGGCTTTGACACCTAATTAGTTTAAACGTTGGTTTCCGTTTACATAAAATTAAGGCTTACTTAATGTTTTTTATATAGCTACCCATCGATTGTCCGGATATTGTATAAATGTGTGTAAAACAAGGCTCTGTAAGTCAAAATATTATACGTAAACATTCAAAAAAAGGTCATCACATTGGATTTGAGTGATGATATCACCTTCTTTTACTGGTTTACTGTTCGGATAATAAGTACAGCCTATACAGATAGTCCAAACACCTACAATATCTTTGTAAGCATGTAAAACTACACCTTCTTCATTCTTAATGAATCCCAAGCCTTCTTTATCAATTTCACATTAATAAATATTAGACCGAAGTATTTTTATCTTTGATAACCGAACCTACAGGATGAATATCTTTAAAACGATTTTAGGAGTTTTATTTGCCTTTTTAATTTTTACTGGCCTGATATCTGCATTAGCATACGCCAACCCTTTAAATGATTTTATGGCTAAAAACATTGTTACTGATGCAATGTATCATTTCCTTGTGTTCTTCATTCTGTGTTTTGTTCTGATAGTACTTACTGCTTATTTCGTTCCCCGGCCTAAAAAAATCGGGGTTTCAATATCGACCATCATTTCTTATTTGCTTGTTGGTGTAGCAATCTTTTACCAATTTGCTATATTGAAAAACCCTGTCAATTTCGTTTTGCCGTTCAGCGTATCAGGAGTAGTTTTAGGTTTGTCTTTAGGACTACTTTTAAGCAAAAGACTTTTTAAAAAGAAAGGTTGGGATTCTACCAAAGCAATCGAATTGGAGACTTATTGAAATTCCGGGGTGAATTTTCACTATACTCTTTAGGGTATTCTGTTTTTTCGCCATTATAAGTAATGGAGTAGCGAACAAACCACTTTTTATTATCTTTGTCCCTGCTAATCTTCTTCGGAAGTGTGCAAGTAAATAAATTCATAACTCAAAAAACATTAATATAAGGTAATCAATTTTGTCCCTGTTTTGTCCCTTTATGGCCATGAAGGCATCAAAACAGCATAAAAGTAAAAAATCCTTTAATTTGCCAAAAGTTTAATTTCACCAATGCAAGATCTTAAAAAACTGATTGAAGAGGCCTGGGAAGACAGGAACCTGCTGAACTATAATGAATACACCAACGCCATTGAAACCGTTATTGACCGTTTGGACAAAGGCGAGATCCGTGTGGCCGAACCCATTGGCACACGCTGGCATGTAAATGAGTGGATTAAAAAGGCGGTTGTTTTGTATTTCCCGACCAGGCAGATGGAAGAAATTAAAACCGGCCCTTTTGTTTTTCATGACAAAATGAAACTCAAAACGGATTACAAGCAAACCGGCGTTCGCGTGGTACCTCATGGTATTGCCCGCTACGGTGCCCACCTGGCCAAAGGTGTTATCATGATGCCATCGTACGTAAACATTGGCGCTTATGTAGATGAAGGCACCATGGTTGATACCTGGGCTACTGTAGGCTCATGTGCGCAGATTGGCAAACATGTACACTTAAGCGGTGGTGTTGGTATTGGTGGTGTATTGGAGCCGTTGCAGGCTGCCCCGGTTATTATTGAAGATAACTGCTTTATTGGCTCACGTGCCATTGTTGTTGAAGGTGTACATGTTGAACACGAAGCCGTATTAGGCGCAAACGTGGTATTAACCGCATCAACCAAAATTATTGATGTTACCCACAGTACTCCAATTGAATATAAAGGCCGTGTACCTGCCCGTTCGGTAGTAATTCCAGGTTCATATACCAAAAAATTTGCAGCCGGCGAATACCAGGTGCCTTGCGCCCTGATTATCGGTACCCGTAAGGAATCAACCGATAAAAAAACGTCATTGAATGATGCCCTGCGTGAAAACAACGTAGCGGTATAATATAGTCTGAAGTCGTAAGTTTAAAGTCATAAGTGATTGTTGGGTATTTAATCCGCCTTCATTTATGGCTTTAAATATTAATAAGCGACTTAGAACTTAAAACTTCCGACTTAAGACTTAACATGAAGATAGGATACGATGCTAAACGGGCTTTTTATAATAACACGGGCTTAGGCAATTACAGCCGCTGGTTAATTAAAGGCGTAGCATCGCTCAATCCGATCAATACTTTATATTTATATACGCCAAAGGCAAAAGCCAATCCCCGGCTTAATTTTATTGGCGATTATCCTAACATCCGCACCGCAATTCCTAAAAGTAAATGGTTTACCTCATGGTGGCGCAGCAAGGGAATTATTAAAGATCTTAAACGCGACGGCATTGAACTATATCATGGTTTAAGCCATGAGTTGCCTTCAGGTATTCAGGCAAGCGGCATCAAGTCGGTTGTTACGGTGCACGACGTTATTTTTATGCGGTACCCGAAACAGTTTGGTGCAATTAATTACCGCATTTACCTGGCAAAGGTTAAACATGCCTGCCGCGTTGCCGACAAAATCATCGCCATAAGTCAGAAAACAAAAGATGACCTTGTTGAACTGCTTGGCATTGATCCAGAAAAAATCGGAGTCATTTACCAGGGATGTGACCCTTCGTTTGCAATTGAACAAACCGCCGCGCAGAAATCGGCAGTAAAAGAAAAATATAACCTGCCAAACCGTTTTATTTTAAGTGTTGGCACTATTGAAGAACGTAAAAACCTGCTGTTAACCGTTAAGGCGTTAAAAAATATCGATGACATAAAACTGGTGGTAATTGGCAAAGAAACCCAATACACAGAATTGGTTAAAACGTATATAACGGCTAATAACTTAAACCACCGGGTAATATTTTTAAAAGACGTTACATTTGCAGAGTTACCGGCTGTTTACCAGCTGGCGTCGGTATTTGTTTACCCGTCACGGTACGAAGGATTTGGTATACCCGTGTTAGAAGCTTTAAACTCCGGCACGCCGGTTATAGCAGCAACAGGCTCCTGCCTTGAAGAAGCAGGCGGGCCGGGCAGCCTTTATGTGAACCCTGATGATGATACCGGTCTTGCCGAAAAACTAAACCGGGTACTTAATGATGAGGGCTTAAGGCAAACCATGATCACCAAAGGCCGCGCTTACGCAGCCAATTTTACCGATGATAAATTAAGCCGGCAATTAATGCAGCTTTACCAAAACATTTTGAACCATGCTTAGAGACGAAGTAGCCAAGGCTTTTAAAATTGTACAAGAGGGTGGCATCATCCTTTATCCTACCGATACCATTTGGGGCATCGGCTGTGACGCCACCAACACCGAAGCCATTCAAAAGATCTACCGCCTGAAACAGCGCGATGAGGCCAAAAGCATGATCATTTTGCTGGATACTGAAAACAAGCTGGAAAGCTATATCAGTGAAGTAAACCCGCTGGCCTTTGAACTGATTGAATATGCTGAAAACCCTTTAACACTGGTAATGCCGGGTGCTAAAAACATTTCTCCGGCATTAATTGCCGCCGATGGCAGTGTGGGGATCAGGGTTGTAAAAGACACCCCTTTTTGCCAGCAGTTGATTCAGCGTTTACGCAAACCATTGGTTTCAACATCAGCTAACATCAGCGGGAAACCTTCGCCACAGTATTTTTCGCAAATAGATCAGGAAATTATTGATGGCGTTGATTATGTAGTTGATTTAGAGCAGCATAGCAAAGAGATCAAAACACCGTCAACCATCATGAGGTTGGCCCCTGATGGCAGGTTTGAGTTTTTGCGTCGTTAACGAGAGATTAGAGGTTGGAGATTAGTGATTAGTTAAAAAGGCATTTTTGAAAATATCTTTTGACAGAAACATTTTTGGAAAATCTTTGGCGTAACCCCTCTATATATTCAATATATTGACTATCAATTATTTAAATCAAAATAATTTAAATTATATTAACCCTGTTAACCCCCCATCGTGCAGAAAGTCGGAAGTATGAGGTCCAAAGTCTGAAGTCTGAAGTCTGAAAATTTTGTTTATTAAGCGGAAAGATACTTAGGACTTTCCACTTAAGACTTCCCACTTAAGACTTTTGACTTTACCGGGGCATTTTACCAATTAATCTTACCTTTGTACCCTTATCAGCATTTTTAAGCATCAAACTATGCAACAACACCTCAGGCATCCCGTATTTTCTGTTATATCCCGTTTAGCGGGCGAACAAAATGTACAGGCCTTTGCTATAGGTGGTTTTGTGCGTGATATTTTCCTGAACCGCCCGTCGAAGGATATTGACATCGTAATTATTGGCAACGGGATAGCTTTTGCCGAAATTGTTGCCAATACACTTAAAGTTAAACTGGCGGTTTATAAAAACTTCGGTACAGCCTCGCTCAAATACCGCGATCTGGAGATAGAGTTTGTTGGCGCCCGCAAAGAATCGTATCGCCGCGACTCGCGCAAGCCAATTGTGGAGAATGGCACTTTGGAAGATGATCAGAAACGCCGCGATTTTACCATCAACGCGCTGGCCATTTCACTGCACCCCGATTCATTTGGCGAGTTACTTGATCCCTTTAACGGCATTGCCGACCTGGAAAATAAGCTGATCCGTACGCCGCTTAACCCTAACGAAACATTTTCTGATGATCCGCTGCGTATGATGCGGGCCATCAGGTTTGCCACTCAGCTCAATTTCAGGATTGATGATATCGCTGTTGAAGCCATTAAAACCACGGCCGACAGGATCAGTATCATATCGCAGGAGCGGATTACCGATGAACTGAACAAGATCATCTTGTCGCCGGTACCATCAATAGGTTTTAATTACCTGTTTGATACCGGGCTGTTGCATAAAATCTTCCCGCAAATGGTAGCCCTTTACGGGGTTGACTATGTAGATGGCAAAGGCCATAAGGATAACTTTTACCATACACTACAGGTACTTGACAACATCTGCGAAACTACTGACGACCTGTGGTTACGCTGGGCTGCTATACTGCATGACATAGCCAAACCAGCCACCAAACGTTTTGAGCCCGGCCACGGCTGGACCTTTCATGGCCATGAAGACCGCGGCGCACGCATGGTGCCCAAGATCTTTGCGCAGCTTAAGCTGCCGCTGAATGAAAAAATGAAGCAGGTTCAAAAGTTGGTGCAGCTGCATTTAAGGCCCATCGTACTTTCACAATCCATAGTTACCGATTCGGCAGTGCGGCGTTTGCTTTTTGAGGCAGGAGATGACATTGAGGCACTCATGTTGTTGTGTAAAGCAGACATCACCACCAAAAATGAATATAAGGTTAAAAAATATCGTAACAATTTTGAGCTTGTTCAACAAAAATTAAAAGATGTTGAAGAGCGCGATAGTATCCGTAACTGGCAACCGCCGGTTACCGGTAACGATATCATGACCATGTTTGGGATAAAAGAAGGCCGGGAAGTAGGAATAATCAAAAATCAGATCCGCGAAGCCATCTTGGAAGGCGAAATTCCCAACAGTCGTGAGGCCGCATTAAGCTTTACAATAAGCAAAGGCCTTGAAATTGGCTTAAAAGTTGTGACTACCCCAAATTAAATTAAAACATTATTATTTTTGTCCAAAATCTACAATAAGCAATGGCAGTATACAGGTTCAGGGTTACTTTTGAAGACTACGATGACGTTATGAGAGAAATTGATGTAAAATCAAATCAAACTTTCGAAGACCTTCACCGCGCAATTCATCAGTCAACCGGGTATAATCCGGAATTTTCTTCATCATTTTATATTAGCAATGACCAATGGACCAAGGGTGAAGAAATAACTTACCTGCCTAACCAAAGGCGTATTGACCGTGGTGTATCATTAATGAATAAAGTAAAGCTGTTGAGTTTTATTGATGATCCGCACCAAAAATTTTACTATACATTTAATTTCGATCGTCCGTTTGATTTTCATGTTGAACTGATGAAGATCATTTTAGATGAAACACCAGGTACTACCTACCCTGCCGTTGTAAAATCAGTTGGCGAGGCCCCAAAACAATTTGGCAACTCATTTAATGCTACCGTTTTACCGCCTGTTACCGAAGATTTCGACTTTTTGAACGAAATGGCCTTTAACCCGGAGGATGCCGAAGATTTTTCGGAAGTTACAGATACCGATGATCTGCCGGAAGAAAAACACAGCGGTGGTGAAGAAGAAGAGGAGGAAGATGAATTCGGCAATGAATTTAGCGATGATGAAGGCTTTGATGATGATGAAAAGCCAGGCCGCGGCGGTAGCGATGATTATTAAATCACAAAAAACGAGTATATAATTTATATACTCGTTTTTTATGTTAGGTCACCTCACTTGTTTTGTTACTTTAACCAGCTCATAATAATTTACCCCCATTTATCAATGAATAACAAAAATTACTATGCCATAATTATGGCCGGAGGAATTGGAAGCCGCTTTTGGCCGATAAGCCGTACATCGCACCCCAAACAGTTTATAGATATACTCGGTACCGGTAAAACCTTAATACAAAACACCTACGAACGTTTCCTGAAAGTTTGCCCCAAAGAAAATATTTACGTTGTTACTAACGAAAACTACACCAAACTGGTAAAACAACAATTGCCCGATATGGAGGATCAGCAGATCCTTACCGAACCGGTAATGCGTAATACGGCACCTTGTGTTGCCTATGGCTGTTTTAAAATTGAAAGCCTTAACCCCGATGCCGCTATTGTTGTAGCCCCTTCTGATCAGCAGATCCTGGATGAAGATGCTTTTGTTGCCGCTATCGAAAAATCATTGCAGACCGCCGCTTCAAATGACTACCTGATAACCCTGGGCATTAAACCATCAAGGCCAGATACCGGTTACGGATATATCCAATACACTGATAACGTTATCAATGATGAGTTTCATAAGGTAAAAACCTTTACCGAAAAACCCACTCTTGAAATAGCTAAAACCTTTATTCAAAGCGGCGACTTTTTATGGAACGCCGGCATCTTTGTTTGGTCGGCCAAAACCATTGTTAAGGCCTTTAATCAGTACCTGCCAGAAATGCATGAGATCTTTGCCGAGGCAAGGCCGGTTTATAACTCGGATAATGAAAAGCCGCATGTACATAACATTTACCAGCAATGCGTCAATATCTCGATAGATTACGGCATTATGGAAAAAGCAGATAATGTGTATGTACTACCTTCGGATTTTGGGTGGAGCGATCTGGGTACCTGGGCATCAATATATGACCTTGCCGAAAAGGATTATGTAGGCAATGCCGTTATCCCCGCCGAAAAAGTGATCATGTATGACTCTTCAAACTGCATGGTAAACGTGCCGGGCGAAAAACTGGTAATATTGCAGGGGCTGCATGATTATATCGTAGTAGAATCGAACAACTCCCTACTCATTTGCCCTCGCGACCAGGAACAAAACATCAAGCAGGTTGTGGCTGATGTAAAAAATAAGTTCGGGACGAAGTATATTTAGTTACCGACATTTTTGATATGAGTAAAGCTTAGGCTTATGAACATGACGCAGGGTAATAAAACCCTCATTGTAGTTGCCGGCCCCACTGCAGTAGGGAAAACAGCTGCAGCTATTAAGTTGGCGCAGCATTCCAATACTGTGGTGGTTTCTGCCGATTCGAGACAATTTTTCAGGGAGATGAGTATTGGCACTGCCAAACCCGATGAAAGCGAGTTGGTTGCGGCCAAACACTACTTTATCAATTCGCACTCCATATCCGAAAGTTTTTCTGTTGGCGATTTTGAAAAGCAGGGGCTTGCGCTTTTAGATGAACTTTTTAAAGTACATGATAAGGTGATCCTGGCGGGAGGATCAGGTTTGTACATTAAAGCTATTTGTGAAGGCTTTGATGACTTGCCCGTAGCCGATATTTCAGTACGTGAAAAACTAAACCGGCAACTGGAAAACGAAGGAATTACAACATTACAAAAACACCTACAACAGGTCGATCCGGATTATTATACCCAGGTCGACCTTAATAATCCTCAGCGTATCATCAGGGCGTTGGAAGTTTTTGAAACCTCAGGTAAACCGTTTTCATCTTACCGCAACGCCACTGTAAATAAAAGACCTTTTAATATTATCAAACTGGCGCTTGATATGCCCCGCGAAAAATTGTATGAACGTATAAACCTGCGCGTCGATCTGATGGCTAAACAAGGCCTGATTCAAGAAGTAAAAAACCTCCTTCCCTACCGTCAACTTAATGCTTTAAATACAGTGGGCTATTCTGAGCTGTTTGATTACTTTGATGGCAAGACCGGCCTTGATGAAGCCCTTCTGCTTATAAAACAAAATACCAGGCGTTTCGCCAAAAGGCAGCTTACCTGGTTCAGAAAAGATAAAGATTTTGTTTGGTTTGATGCCGGTGCTCCCGATGTTATTCACCAAATGATCAAAACGATTGAAACAACTGCATAAAGGTATTATTATAAATAGCTGCCCCGCCGAAAAGCACACAAAATTAATCCAAATCTTCATTGCTAAATTCCAAATAGATAGCGTTTAAATTAGCACAAATGCGTATAATTGCAGTTTAAATGCCAAACTCTACTATTTATGTGGGGTTAGCAGTGTTTTTATTGGTAACATGCATAAATATTATCTTACTCATCTGCAGGAATTAGAATCAGAGGCCATTTACATTATCAGGGAAGTGGTTGCACAATTTGATCGTCCTGCCATCCTGTTTTCGGGCGGGAAAGACTCTATTGTTGTAACACACCTGGCAAAAAAGGCATTCTGGCCCGCTAAAATCCCAATGCCCCTAATCCATATTGATACTGGTCATAACTTTCCTGAAACTATGGAGTTTAGGGATAAGCTGGTTGAAAGCCTTGGCGTACAACTCATTGTAGGCTCGGTTCAGGAATCAATTAACAAAGGCCGTGCAGTTGAGGAAAGTGGTATCAACGCCAGCCGCAACGAGTTGCAGATAGTAACCCTGCTTGATACCATCGAAAGCAATAAGATAGATGCTGCTATCGGCGGCGCACGCCGTGACGAAGAAAAGGCCCGTGCTAAAGAACGTTTCTTCAGTCACCGCGATGAGTTTGGCCAGTGGGATCCTAAAAACCAACGCCCCGAGCTTTGGAATATCTTTAACGGCCGCAAGCGCATGGGCGAACACTTCCGTGTGTTCCCCATCAGCAACTGGACCGAAATGGATATCTGGAACTACATTCTGCAGGAAAACATAGCTATACCTTCATTATACTTTGCACACCAGCGTAATGCCGTTTACCGCGATAATACCTGGCTGCCTGCTTCGGAGTTCTTACAGCTTAGGGAGGGTGAAACTATCGAAAATAAGCTCATGCGTTTCCGTACCCTGGGCGATATCACCATCACCGGCGGTATCGAATCAGACGCTGATACCCTGGAGAAGATAGTTGCTGAAGTATCAGCAACCCGCAGCACCGAACGGGGCAACCGAAGCGACGATAAACGCTCGGATACTTCAATGGAAGACAGGAAAAAGCAAGGTTATTTTTAAATTTGATTCAATGAGCCTTCAGGCAGCCAAGCCCGGAGCAAAAAACATACCACCACAATGGAATTATTACGTTTTACTACAGCAGGTAGTGTTGACGATGGTAAAAGTACCCTTATAGGGCGCTTACTATACGATTCGAAATCCATCTTTGAAGACCAGATGGAGGCTGTAAAACAATCGAGCGAGCGAAAAGGACTTCAGCATGTTGATCTATCATTATTAACTGATGGTTTACGTTCGGAGCGTGAGCAGGGCATTACCATTGACGTGGCCTACCGCTATTTTGCCACGCCTAAACGCAAATTTATTATTGCCGACACTCCCGGCCATATCCAGTATACCCGCAACATGGTTACTGGCGCTTCGACCGCCAACCTTGCCCTGGTGCTTATTGATGCACGCAAAGGCGTGGTAGAGCAAACGTGCCGTCACTCGTTCATCGCATCGCTGTTAAAAATCCCTCACATTATTGTTTGTGTAAACAAAATGGACCTGGTTGATTACAGCGAAGAAGCGTTTAATAAAGTAGTTGAGCAATACGAAGCATTTGCAGCTAAAATTGATGTTACTGATATCCGTTTTGTACCGATCAGTGCTTTAGCCGGTGACAATGTGGTTAACGACTCGGAAAATATGCCATGGTACAAGGGTGAAAGCTTGCTGCATACACTGGAAACTATTCATATTGCAAGCGATGAAAACCATTCTGACGCCCGCTTCCCGGTGCAAACAGTGATCCGTCCGCATGCGGATGAATATCATGATTACCGTGGTTATGCCGGCCGGATAGCTGGCGGTATTTTCAGGCCTGGCGATAAGATCACTGTATTGCCGTCAGGGTTAACATCAGCAATAAAATCTATTGACACTTATTCGGGCCCGGTCGAGGAAGCTTTTGCACCAATGTCGGTTTCCATTACACTGGAGGATGATATTGATGTAAGTCGCGGCGATATGATTGTTAAAGACGACAGCGAACCACAGGTGAGCCAGGACCTTGACGCCATGATTTGCTGGATGGCACCCCGCGGCCCACGCCCAGGTGCTAAATATCATCTCAAAACTACTACCCGCGAGGTAATGTCGATCATTAAAGAAGTTTATTATAAACTGGATATCAATACGCTTGAAAAGCAGGAAGAAAATACTGATATTAAGATGAACGAAATGGTGAAGATCCGCTTACGCACTACTCAACCCGTAGTGTTTGACGAGTATCGCAAAAACCGTATTACCGGTTCATTGATCCTGGTTGATGAATCAACTAATGAAACGGTAGCAGCAGGGACATTCTTATAGCCCTTAACTTTACCGAGGAGACGGTTAGCAAACCAGTTTTTCAAATCATAAAATAAGAGGCCGGATTTTAGAAAATCCGGCCTCTTATTTTACATAAATCGCAATACCGCTCAATTATCTTTGTGCAACCTGTTGGCCATTGACTAAAAAGTCATTATAAGCAATCGCAATACCTTGCTCTAATGTAGTATGGTATTTCCAGCCCGCATTGTTCAATTTGGTAACATCCATCAATTTACGAGGCGTTCCATCAGGCTTAGAGGTATCAAAATTAATTTCCCCCTCATAACCAATTATTTTCTTGATAAGCAAAGCCAGATCTTTTATAGAGATATCTTCGCCCGTACCTACATTGACCAGACCCGGCTCATTATAGTTTTGCATCAGGTAATAACAGGCTTCGGCCAGATCATCGGCAAATAAAAACTCACGCATCGGCACACCGGTACCCCATATGGTAACAGCAGGTGCCCGCTGCACTTTTGCTTCATGGAAACGGCGGATCAATGCGGGCAAAACATGCGAATTCTGAGGATGATAATTATCATTGTAGCCATACAAATTGGTTGGCATAACAGATATATAATTGCAGCCATACTGGGTACGATATCCATCGCACATTTTTATACCGGCTATTTTTGCAATGGCATAGGGTTCATTTGTTTCTTCAAGCGGACCTGTTAACAGATAATCTTCCTTCAGCGGCTGCGGAGCCATCTTAGGATAAATACAGCTTGACCCCAAAAACATCAGTTTTTTTACGCCATTCAGATATGCATTGTGAATAATATTATTCTGAATTTGCAGGTTATCATACAAAAATTCAGCACGGTATGTATTATTGGCCACAATCCCTCCCACCTTAGCGGCCGCAAGAAAAACATACTCCGGTTTCTCCAACACAAAAAAATCAGCTACCTGTTGCTGGTTGCGCAAATCAAGCGCTGGCGATGTACGGGTAATAATGTTGGTAAATCCCTCTTTTTCCAGCTTGCGAAAAATTGCTGAACCAACCATGCCCCGATGGCCGGCTATATATATTTTTGCATCTTTTTCCATCGATATTACTCAAATTGCTTTCTAATGCTGTAACCCGAATCTTCCAGCAGCTTTTCACGTTTGAACAGATCGACATCGGCAGCAACCATTTCTTTCACTAATCCCTGCAAGTCATACTTTGGTTCCCAACCTAATTTTGTTTTTGATTTGGTGGGGTCGCCTATCAAGAGATCAACTTCGGTGGGACGGAAATACTTTTCATCAACTGCAACTATTTCTTTCCCAATCTGAACGTTGAAATCTGGATCATTACAGTTAACCACGTACCCTTTTTCATCAGCACCTTCACCTTTAAATTCAACTTCAATACCTACCTCTTTAAAAGCAAGACGTACAAACTCACGTACACGTGTGGTTATACCAGTAGCTATTACATAATCTTCGGCAACTTCCTGCTGCAGTATAAGATACATAGCTTCAACGTAATCTTTGGCATGGCCCCAATCGCGTTGAGCATCAAGGTTACCAAGATATAACTTATCCTGTAGCCCCATAGCGATCTTAGCAACTGCACGGGTAATTTTACGGGTAACAAATGTTTCGCCCCGTAAAGGGCTTTCGTGATTAAATAATATACCGTTGCAGGCATAAATACCGTAAGCTTCGCGATAATTTACCGTGATCCAATACGCGTATAATTTAGCAACTGCATAAGGTGAGCGCGGGTAAAACGGCGTAGTTTCCGATTGCGGAACAGCCTGCACCAAACCATATAATTCCGACGTTGAGGCCTGATATATTTTAGTCTTTTTCTCGAGCCCCAGGATGCGTATAGCTTCTAATAAACGCAGGGTGCCAATGCCATCGGCATTAGCTGTATACTCAGGTGTATCAAAACTTACTTTAACATGTGACATTGCTCCAAGGTTATAGATCTCATCGGGCTGCACCTGCTGAATTATACGGATCAGGTTAGTGCTATCACTAAGATCTCCATAATGCAATATCAAATTTTTATTAACATCATGAGGATCCTGGTACAGATGATCAATCCTATCGGTATTAAATAGGGAGCTACGCCGCTTAATACCATGAACTATATAATTTTTGGAAAGTAATAATTCAGTCAGGTATGCGCCATCCTGCCCGGTAATGCCTGTAATTAAAGCAATTTTTACCATTCAATCATATTTATTGGGCTTCTAATTTACAACGATATTAACGTTTATAATATTAACAGTTTTTATTGTTGCGCAATACCCTGAATATATTTACCATAGCCGCTTTTAATATATTTTGTGGCAATAGCCTGAAGTTCATCATAAGTTATATATCCCATCCGGTAAGCAATTTCCTCAATACAGCCGATTTTGGTAGCCTGTCTTTTTTCAATTACCCTGACAAATTCTGTGGCGTCACTTAACGAATCAAATGTGCCAGTATCAAGCCATGCTGTGCCCCTGTCCATTACGCCCACAAAAAGTTGCTGTTTTTCAAGGTATACTTTATTTACATCGGTAATTTCATATTCGCCCCTTGGCGAAGGCGGAATATTTTTGGCTATTTCAACAACCTGGTTATCGTAAAAATATAAACCGGGAACAGCATAATTGGACTTTGGTTTAAGCGGTTTTTCTTCGATAGAAAGTGCTTTAAAATCTTTATCAAACTCCACCACACCATAACGTTCCGGATCAGCTACCGGATAGGCAAAAATAGCTGCTCCGTTTACATCGTTAAAGCTTTGAATAAGGGTGCTGAAACCGGATCCATAAAAGATATTATCCCCAAGCACCAGGGCTACTTTATCACTCCCAATAAAATCGGCGCCTATTACAAAGGCCTGTGCAAGTCCGTTAGGCACTTCCTGCACTGCAAACTCAAAACGGCACCCGAGTTCACTCCCATTGCCCAGCAAGCGTTTAAAACCAGGCTGGTCTTCGGGGGTTGTTATAATCAATATTTCATTGATCCCAGCCAACATCAATACCGACAGAGGGTAGTAGATCATTGGCTTATCATAAATAGGCATCAACTGCTTACTGATCGCCTTTGTTATGGGATAAAGACGGGTTCCGGAGCCGCCTGCCAGGATAATTCCTTTCATAGTCAATTTTTTTATTGTGCCGATTGTAATGCGTTAATACAAACTATAAGGCTGTCCCGCCAGTAGGGTATTTGTAAACCAAAGGTATTCCTGATCTTAGCTTTATCCATTACCGAATATGCGGGCCTTGTTGCCTTTGTAGGATATTCACTTGTACGGATAGGGTATACCTTAACCTGTGTTCCAGATATATCAAAAATTCCTTTAGCAAAATCATACCATGAAGTTACCCCTTCATTGCTGTAATGATAAATGCCATAATTTTCCGAGCCTGAGATTATAATATCAAGTATGGCACCGGCAAGATCAATGGCATAAGTTGGTGTGCCAACCTGATCGGCAATGATCTTTAATTCGTCCCTGTCGGCGCCAAGCTTTAGCATCGTTTTCACAAAGTTATTAGCAAACTCAGAGTATAGCCAACTGGTGCGGATAATAAAATGCTGCGGCAAAATAGCTGCTACATCTTGTTCTCCCTCAAGCTTGGTAAGCCCGTAAACACTTATAGGTTCAGCAATATCATCCTCACTGAGCGGGTTTGGGTTATTACCCTCAAAAACAAAATCGGTTGAAATCTGCACCAACGCAGCACCATAAGCCTTACATTGAACCGCCAGGTTAGCAGCTCCGGTTTTATTGATTTTACGGGCGAGTTCTACCTCGTCTTCGGCCTTGTCAACCGCTGTATAGGCAGCACAATTGATGACATAAGCCGGCTTATATTGTTCAAAAACTTTAGCCAGCAAGTCAGTATTCAGAATATCGGCCTCTGATTCGGGAGGGAAAGAAGTGGAGGTTACACCCTTTAACAACGCAACTTTTTTTAAACACTGACCAAGTTGCCCGGACGCGCCGAATACTAAAATATTTTCCATATTAAGATTGACAGGTATTTTTCAAAAACAAAAATAAACTTTAAAAGCCAAGATCACCTGCATCTTTTAAAAATGGCAGTTGCAGGTCCTTTTCTGATACCAGGAGCTCAGCTGCCGGCATGCCCCAGTTTATATTCAGGTCAGGATCGGCAAAGTGCAAACCTCCTTCGGCTGCTTTATTATAGTAATTATCACATTTGTATTGAAAAATGGCAACATCGCTCAATACAATAAACCCATGTGCAAAGCCACGCGGTATAAAAAATTGTTGGTGGTTTTCTTCAGAAAGCAATACTGCGTGATATTGACCATAGGTAGCCGACTTTTGCCTTAAGTCAACAGCAACGTCTAACACCTCACCTTTGGTTACCCTCACCAACTTTGCCTGCGAGTGCTCTCCTTTTTGAAGGTGCAACCCTCTGAATACGCCTCTTGTTGAAAAAGATTGATTGTCCTGAACGAAATTCACCTCATATCCAACAGCGTTATTAAAAGTTTGTGTATTATATGATTCAAAAAAATACCCCCTGTCATCGTTAAAAATGCGTGGAGTAATAATTATACATCCGTCTAGTGGTGTGGGTGTTATGGTCATAAATATCTTATACCTGTTTAACTGAATTAATTGCTTGCGTACTGATTATCATAATAGCTGGCATATGCTCCACTTGTTACATTATCCAGCCATTTTTTGTTTGCCAAAAACCAATCAATGGTTTCAGAAAGTCCCTGTTCAAAAGTCACAGACGGTTTCCAGCCAAGTTCGCGGTTAATTTTTCCGGCATCGATGGCGTACCTCCGATCATGGCCCGGGCGGTCTTTTACAAAAGTAATCAGTTGTTTACTTGTTCCGGCTTCACGTCCAAGCTTTTCATCCATTTGCTCACAAAGCAAGTGTACAAGATCAATGTTTTTCCACTCGTTAAAACCGCCAATGTTATAGGTACCTCCTACTGTTCCTTCATGAAATATCAAGTCGATAGCAATAGCATGATCTTTAACAAACAGCCAGTCACGTGTGTACTTTCCGTCGCCATAAACAGGCAATGATTTATTATTGATAATGTTGTTGATCATCAGCGGTATTAGTTTTTCGGGAAAGTGATATGGCCCATAGTTGTTTGAGCAGTTGGAAACTACTACTTTAATGCCATAAGTATCATGATATGCACGTACAAAATGATCGGATGACGCTTTGCTTGCGCTATACGGTGAATGAGGATCATAGCGGGTTTCTTCGGTAAAAAAGCCTTCACTACCTAAAGCACCATAAACCTCATCGGTAGATACGTGGTAAAACAGGTGCGCACCGTAATTATCCTTCCACTTATTTTTTGCTACTTCAAGTAAATTTACCGTGCCGATAACATTGGTATAAACAAAATCCATCGGGCTTAAAATTGATCTGTCGACATGCGACTCAGCAGCCAGGTGAACCACGTCTGTAATCCCAAACTTATCAAAAACATTACTCATAGCATCTCTATCAGTAATATCTGCTTTTTCAAACTTATAATTGGGGGCGTTCTCTATGTCTTCCAGGTTTTCCAGATTTCCGGCATAAGTTAGCGCGTCAAGATTAACAATTGTATATTCGGGATATTTCGTAACAAACCGGCGAACTACATGTGAACCAATGAAACCGGCACCACCGGTAATAAGGATTATTTTTTTTGACATAGTTTAAATTTTTTTTTTAATTAACCTCGGCACTGTCATTACCGGGTTTCACTTTATCATATGAGCCGTTACTTCCGGCCACGGTTATAGCATCTAAGTAAATAACACGCTTTGTTGCCACTGTAGGCAATTCTGCCCAGCCTGGTTTGTAAATGCCCAATTTAAGGTAAGGTCCTTTTTCATTGACCTGATTGATCCACTTATACATGGTTGAGCCATGATAATCAACCAAAACCTTACCATTTCGCCAAATTTTAACCGAGCCGTTTTCGTAATCAAAATTAACCTTGATTACCCAATCGCTCCATTCACCTTTAGGGACTGAAAATCTTGCAAGGTAGTTTGATTTTCCATATGCTGACGGGACATCTCCGGTTCGTAAAACTACACGTAAGCTATCGCCTTCAACGTAAGCCGCAAGTGGCGGGCTTCCACCTCCGGGGCCATTTACGGCACCATGAAACTGCCAAATAACGTCCTGATTCCCCTTCAAATCATTTTCCCAATCGTTTGGAATATATTCACTAAAACCAACCCACCAGTCGCGCCCCATTGTAAATTCTTTGAACCTTGTATTCATTATTTCAGTCCGCCGGTTACTTTGTCTGCTCCAATCAGCCTTCGCAAGGCTTAATTTTAATGAGCGCCCGCCCCTAAACCTGCTTTGCTCAGATGTTACTTCAACTGAATTACCGGCAGACTGCAAACCCCAGTTTGATATTTTAGGACGTCCGCCCATCAAACTCCGGTTAAAACTTGTTTTATTTACTGTTTTTGAACCTACCGAATCCTGCGGCGGTATAAAAGCCAATAGTGTGCCTCCCAAAATAAGCCCGGCTAAAGCTTTAATCAACGTCTTTTTCATGTTTACTAAATTTGTTATTACAGCAATAAATCAAAATTCAGTATAATGGTGACTATTTTCCTGCAAATACCTTCTTATAAAAATCGATAAGCTTTTTACTTTCAAATTCCCAGGAAAGCTCATTCACTACACGATTATATCCAAATTCAGACATGCGGGCCCTCTCTGCAGGATTATCAAGTAACCAGCATATTTTATTTGCAAAATCATCAGGATCTTTTTCATCAGCATACAACGATGCCTCCTGTGCCGAAAAACGTCCCTCTTTTAAATCATACTGAACTATTGGTTTTTTTAACGCCATATACTCCATAATCTTATTCATAGTTGAAAGATTATTCATTTCAGTGGGTTTATCGGGGTTAACGCAAACGTCGGCTGTATTTAAAACATCAACTAAAGTTGCGTCATCAACACGGCCATAAAAATCAACGTAATCCTCAAGACCAAGTTTTTGGGTTAATACTTTCAAGTTTTCAACCTCGGTACCACCGCCAACTATAGCAAACTGAACATCCTGCCGTTTTGCTATAATTTTTTGTGCCGAATAAAGCAACAAGTCAATACCTTCCTGCTCGCCAATAACTCCCACATAACCTATTAAAAATGTTCTTCCTTTTTTATAGACTACATTGCCCGCAGTAAGTTTAAGCCTGTCAAGCTTTGGGCCGCTCCTGATTACGGTAACCTTGTCGGCAGGCATACCGCCACGCTCAATTGCTATTTTTTTATAGCTTTCATTTGTTGCGATACTGAAATTAGCCGCTTTAAAAGTTAATTTTTCGGCGAGGAGCAAGAAATTATAAAAAAAACCTTTCTTATTATACTTAGCTATATAAAGTTCGGGGTTGATATCGTGATGATCAAATACGTATTTTACACCAAAAATCTTAAAAAAGATGGCGACCAAAAATATCAGATCGGGAGGGTTACAGCCTTGTATTACATGAAAACGTTTCTTGAAGTATATTTTCCAGCTTAGTACAAACTCCCAAAACAAGGCTGCACTGTATTCTAAAAGATACCCTAAGGCACCGTCAGCTTCAAGCGGCAGATAATGCCGGTAAATATGGATTCCGTTAAGACATTCATATTTTTCGGTGTATCCCTTCATTTTTGGGCATATCACTGATACCTCTGCCCCCTGCTCTTTAAAAGTGTTGGCCTCCTGCCATACACGCCTGTCAAAAGGAAGAGGTAAATTTTCTACAACAATAAGTATATGTTTGCCTTTCAGATCCTGCATATAATTTAATTACCAGTTAATTCCTCTATAGTTGTTATTGGCGATGATTTTAGGGCTATTAATTTTAACCATATCGATAATGGTTTTGCCAGACACATTTTCGAGCTTTTCAACAAACTCAAGTTCCTTATTGCTTATAATTATCAGATCACTTTCCTGAACAAGCTTATCCAGATCACTAACCATAAGGCGTGATAAGTGAGGAATACGGCTGTCTATATAATCTTTGTTTTTGCCCGTAAGTTTAGCAATGTGAACATTTTTATCATAGATTTGAATATCAAACCCGCGGCCTAAAAGGTTCTCCACAATTTCAACAGAAGGACTGTTACGGAGATCGTCTGTACCTGCTTTGAAGCTCAGGCCTAAAACTGCAATTTTTTTACCGAAATATTTATTAAGCATACTTAGTGCGCGCTGCTTTTGGTATTCGTTGGTTTTATCGATGCTATCAATCACCGGCACTGATACGTAAAGATCATGAGCAAGTGTTTGCAAACCTTTCAAATCCTTAGGCAAACATGAACCGCCATAGGCAAAACCCGGCTTAAAATAGTAAGGAGATATATTCAACTGTTTATCTTTGCAAAAGATATCCATTACTTTATGTGAATCGATATCAAGTGCACTACAAACGTTACCAATCTCATTTGCAAAAGAGATTTTGAGCGCATGATAGGTATTGTTAACATACTTCATGATCTCTGCGACTTTCACATCTGTAACAATAACTTCGGCGGGTAACTGATCATACAAACTCACCATCAACTTGGTAGCTTGTTCACTATTACTTCCAATTAGTGTAAGCGGCGGGTTATAGTAATCATCAACAGCAGTACCCTCTCTCAAAAATTCGGGATTGTCAACTACTGCAAAATCAATGTTGTTTTTTTTGCCGGTCCTTT
Organism: Mucilaginibacter sp. R-33; assembly: GCF_049949235.1. Lineage (NCBI taxonomy): Bacteria > Pseudomonadati > Bacteroidota > Sphingobacteriia > Sphingobacteriales > Sphingobacteriaceae > Mucilaginibacter > Mucilaginibacter sp. R-33. The sequence goes on along the minus strand of NZ_CP188089.1, from coordinate 91,321 downwards.
CTTCAATAATACGCGAAAACTTCTCGCATGTACCCGGAAAAACAGTTGAGCGTATTGCAATAACGTGAAATTCGTTTTTACTCTTTAACACGTCACCTATATTTTCGGCAACTTTAAAAATATAATCAAGGTTAAGGTGCCCTTTTTCAGATGAGGGGGTACCAACTGCTACTATTGAAATTGTTGTATTTAAAATAGCCTGAGCCACATCCTGTGTGGCGCTTATGCGACCAGCTTTATGCTGTTCGGCAATAATTTCATCTATATCATTTTCAACAATTGTTGCTATGCCACTATTGATCTGTGATACTTTACTTTCGCTCACATCAACACCAACAACGGTGTGACCATTCTTTGCCAAACAACCGAGGCTTACGCAGCCTACATATCCAAGTCCGAAAATACTAATATTCATAAGCTATAGAATTTTTATAATGGTGTTAAATGTCATTGAACTGTTCAATGATAAATTTCCTATTAAAACAGATGATGGCTGTTTTATCATAAATGACGGTGAATACCATGCAAGGGGGGCATCGGCCTGCGCGGTAATAACCTCCCATTTAAAAGCCGGGTCAACTGTTAATGACGCGATGTTTTCGTGTGATTCCTTTTTTGAAATTGCAACTTCATTACTGTTTGCCAAAGCCGATACAAGGGGATGCAAATGGAAAGGCATTTTCAAATCAACAGAAATCCCTTGCTTCAGCGCTATCTCATCAGTAATATAAAAAACCTTATCACTGCTGTTATATTTAACAGTTCGCCTGTGCCTTACCCCCATTTTATTATACCCGTCATGACTTGCCTGTACCTGAGCTTCTGTACCGTTTATAGCAGCATCTTCGACGATACATTTAAAATGGTTTAACCACATGGTAGGACCCGCCAGTTGAGCCTGATCTTTGTTATTTACTGTTATTGTATTGTGAGCAAGAGTACTGACAAAGTATTTACGCCAGGCCGGGTGGGTATGATATGTAAATGTTCCGGGATCAACCAAAACCGGCAATCCATCGATAGTTAAAGTAAACGATAACGCATCGGCATGGCCGTGTGCTGCTATGGATAAAAAACCAAGTGACGCTGCATCCATATGCGCATAAACCTCTTTATTGGCAGCCGTATAATCTTTGAAATAAAAATGCCCTTCTTCCTTGTAAAATTTACTGACAGGTTTATATCCAGAGACAGGTAACTTATCCCATACTGATTTTCCGTTAATATAGGCAGTAAGCAATGCGGTTTTTATATCCCATTCAGCGTCTTCTCTTTTAAATGAGCTGTTATTGAATAAAATTGCCGCTGTACTTAAAATCGAAATAAAATTATTACTGTGCGTATTACCGTCGGGCAGTATCAAGCGACCGTCATCTTCATCGCCATATTTGGGGAAAGCACCCTTGATATCTAAAAACTCATTTATGTAATTAACAATATTAATGAGCATGGTTTTATAGGCAGGGCTAAAGCCTTTTCCATATTGTTCAGCAGTTACGTAGCTTAATAAAAAGAAGTCGGTAATAAACTGAATATATTCTGCAGCTTCTTCCTTATTGATACCATTTGGCGAATGCTGCAAAGCGATTTCTTTCTCCAGTCCTTTACGTGCATAATTATTCCAATAGGCCGACTCTTTGAATTTCCATAAACTGGTTGCTAAAAATAAACCGGCATATTCAGATATCAAGTGGTTATTAGCCGAGGAATAAAAAGACGGGTTATGATATGAATAATAACAATGTTTGTAAATAAGCGGTACCCAAATATCACTTTTGAAGCGGGTGTAACTTTCATCATTTAAAAATGTTTCATCATCGGCAAGTAATAACCAGCACCAATACCAGTTCATGAGCCGGATATTAACTTCAATATTACTGTACCAGTTTACTCCTTTAAGATACGGATTTTGCTTGTCCCACTCTGTCATGATACTCACAAAGCGGTTGAGTAAAGTAACATCTCTGGTATGTTTATAATCCAAAAGCAACGGCAACAGAAATTGCAGCCTGTTAACTTCCCAAACAACCTTTGCACTTCCGTAAGCATCAGAACGCATATTAATTTTCTTCGAAAAACTCATTGGAAATGACTTTCCAGACGACACATCGAGGTGAAAATCCAGGGGATCACTGATATTAACGGAATATGCAAAAAACTTAAAATCGTTTTTTGAGGAAACTGCCGGAAGGTCGGCAAATTTAATAGCCGGCGGTAATTCAACAGTTAAAAGTTTCCCTTCGGGGACTTTGGGCAGCAGCTGTTCTCTTTTTATTAATAACTGCTGTTTTATCCGATAACCCCACTCTGGTAGTGATATAGTGCGGGCCCTGTTAATAAACCACAATAATTTGCTTTTCATACTATACTGCTATACAAATTATTAAGTTCAACAATCAATTTATCGGGCATATAATCTTTTACTATTTCAAGTGAAGCTTTTTTCATGTCAGCGAACTGCAGGTCATTTAGCTCCTGTATTTCATTGATAGCTTGCTCAAGCGCAGGAAGATCTCCCGGTGTTACAAGAAAACCGTTAACCCGGTTCTTTACCACTTCAGGAATTCCGCCCACATTTGAAGCTATTACCGGCATTCCGTAGCTAAGGGCTTCGAGAATAGAGATAGGTAACCCTTCATTATATGAAGGCAGCAGCAATACATCAGAAGATGACAACGCTTTATGCTTTATCGTTCCATCAACCCAGCCAATGTATTTTACGATATCTCCAAGCTCATTATCTGCTATTATTTTTTTCAACCTGTCAATGTCACCATCGCCGCCAATGTGTATCTCAAGTTTGCCCCTCCATGCCTCTTTATTATCGTTTACCACATTAAGCACATCAAATATGCCCTTACGATCGCCAATTCTGCCTAAAAATAAGAAACGTGTTTTGCCACCCGCCCTGGTTGGCTGCAGTTTTGAGAGATCAGGATACGGGATCACATTTTTTATGGTAATCAGGTTTTCGGGGGCAAAAGTTTCATTGTAATAATCATACCACTTTGGCGATAGCGCAACTACAACATCGGCTGCCTTAATTGATTTATTGCACAGCCATTTATAAACCCCATTTCCCTTTTTGTAGTAAACATCAAATGAGCTGGCATGCAAATGGTAAATAACCCTTTTTGAAAAGATCTTTTTTGCCAGGAAAATAATTATTGATTTTCGATAAACACTGGCTCCATGCGAGCCATGAATATGCACCACCTTTATAGCTTTATCTTTACCTAAAACAGATGATATACTAAACAATGAGCCAACAAATACCAATGCTTTTCTTAGCGGATTAACTGCTTTAAAAGATGGAACAAATTTAAAGTTGCCCAGATAGCTTGCATAAACGTCAAGTACTGCACCTATCCCTCCCCTGTGATTTTTGTGGTCGGGGCCAATGTATAATATGTTTTCGAAGTTGTTGTTCAAGACAGGCAGTTTGTTATTTTATTAAAAAATCAATATATCCCTCTTTAAATGATTCGTTTTTCATAATATCGTAATCAAGAGTAGTTACATCGCCAAGTATTTTAGCCGGAATGCCACCTACAATTGCATCTTTTGGAACACTTTTGGTGACCACCGCATTGGGTGCAATAATTACATTGTCTTCAATAATCACAGGGCCGGATATTACCGCCCCAGGCCCAATAAATACTTTATTGCCAATTTTAGGCGCGTTTTTATAGGGGCTTTTACCCACAATTTTAACACCGGCGCCAATACTGCAGGCTTCACCTATAATCGCTTTGCCATTAATTAAAACACCAATACCTCCATATACACAAAAAGTACCTTTACCTATTGGTGTTTTGTGCGAAATTTTTGAGTTGTATATAAGGAAAATAAAAAGTGTAATTAAACTTGGGAGAAGAGGGATTTTATGCGAATAAAGATAGTAAGCGATTCGTTGAAAAAATATGGCGTTAGGCATCGGGGGTAAAGACTTTTAAAAACAGATTTTCAATAGATAGTATTGCTAAATTACATTTTTTTTATTGATATCAATAAATTATTTTGATAAATGCAATTTTAATGAATTTAAAGTTTAATTTTTATAAAGCTTCCATTAATTAATTAAGCATTTAAATATTTGATCACTTTTGCCGGGTTACCTGCAACAACCGCAAAAGCAGGCACATCTTTCACAACCACCGAGCCTGCTGCAACTATAGCATGATCACCTACTGTAATTTCACCAATTATTACCGCGTTAGCGCCAATTTGTACATTATTCCCTATAACTGGTGAGCCGCCATTTACTTTGGCATTACCTATAGTGGTGTTATGCCTGGCTATTACATTATCACCAATTATAACAGCGCCATTAATCACAAGCCCTTGCCCATGGTAAACATTAAAACCAGAGCCTATTTTGGTAAAATCAAATACATCTATCCCCATAATCCACTGAATAATAATGCGGTATAGCAACCTTACCGGAAGCCCAACGATTTTTAATGGCAGATTGCGGGTAAAAAAAGCACTGGTGCGAAAAAACAGTAAAAAGAATATTCCTTTCGAGTTACCATTCAGCAATTTTATCTCTTTAAAAACATTCATTATAATTTAATTAATCAGTCGGAATATCTCTTTTTATTATCCTTGCCGGAACACCTACCGCTGTGCTGTTGTCAGGTACATCCTTTACAACCACGGCATTTGCTCCAACATCTACATTATTACCAATTTTTATTTTACCGATCACCTTTGCACCGGCAAAAACACGCACATTATTACCGATGACAGGGTCTCCGCCATGTGCAGATCCTACGGTTACCTGTTGCAGTACCCAAAAGTTTTCGCCAATTGATTCGGCCGATATTATGCATGAAAAACCATGAGCTATAAACAACCCTTTACCTATTTTTTTTGTATTTATGTAAAGGGTATTCATTTGAGGGCACAAAAATTTTATTACACGGCTGGCATTGCCCATACGATAATAAAAAAGATTCCTGAACTCGGGTTTATATATCAGGAAATGTAAAAACGCGCTTATGTCCGAATGTTTTTCTTTGTGGTATAATTCCTTCCACCTTAAAAGGTCGCCGGCAAATAAAGGGTCGGCTTTAAGTTTAAACAGAAGTATATGAAATATTAACCTTGACGAGTTTATAGCAAAGAAAATATTTTTAACAACCCTTTTCATATGTTAAATATTGACTGATTTAAACATGTTTTTATATTTTTCAACTATAACATCAAGCGAATAATTATCATTTACATATTTGCGTTGCGCTTCCATTAGCCTACCATAGTTTTCGGCATGAGTATTAATCGCATTGGTCATTACACGTTCCAGATCCTTTACATTTTCAGGCTCAAATAAATAACCAGAAACACCGTCTTTCATCTCATCGGCAAAGCTGCCTATTCTTGAAGCAATTACAGGAGTATTATAGTTAAATGCAATTTTCAGCGGACCACTTTGCGTAACCACTTTATAAGGTAAAACAAGGTAGTGGTACCGGGCAAACATATCCGAAATTTCGTCGTTTTTAATAAATCTGATATCGCACGTAAATATTTCAGGATAGCGTATCTTTTGTTGATAAAAATCCCAGTCTGGACAAGAGCCCGCAATAACTATCCTAAAGCCACGCACGCCCGCTTCGTATATATTGCAGGCAGCTTCAATTAACAAATCGATGTTTTTACCGGGCTTTACGGTACCGAAATTAAAAAAAACTACTTCGTCTTTAACCAAACGCTTATCTGTATCACCAAAACTTTTTAAGGCCAAATTAATGGTATAAACCTGTGTTTGGGGGTACAGTGCTTTAAACAATTTTGACTGTGCTTCGGAAAAAAGCTGAACATATTTAAACCTTGAGTACGCAAACTTGTAACTGGCTTTGAAAATACTCTTAAATGAAAAGCCGCTATGTACTGATCCCTGGTGTGCCGTAAAAATTGTTTTGGCCTTATCAAGCAATAAAACCGCAGCAATTGCAAAATAAGGTATAGCGGGATGATCAATGTACATAATATCGGCCTTCTCCCGGTTCATTCCTTTTAGCAGTTTATAAAAAAGAGCAAGGTTACGCGGGTTTCTTACACGATATTTATAATAAGTATAATGGATATGCAAATTTTCAATACCTTCCAGATACTTAAGATCAGCCACCGAAAAGCGGCTGTTTTGTTTCAGGAATATAACTGTCCAATGTATTTCGTATTCGCCGCTCAGGGCAAGCTGATGAATTACATTTAAATCACAATCAATAAAATAATCGGGTGTTAACCAACTGATACGTGTCTTTTTCATATGATAGAGTTATAGGGGTATTTTTCACCCGTTCATTAAGGCAATCGCATTTTTATTGTGCCGATGAAAACTTTTCTTTTACCTTTTTCTTTTTTAGGTGCTCAAATACAGCAAACAAAAGCTCATTTAACGTAAACTGGTATTTTTTACGAAGTTTATACCATTTATACGCCGAACTTAAAATGTTTTTATTTAGTGAAAATGCTATAGTGTTAATCTTCTTTTTTTGCAGGTACTTTTTTAACCCTTTTGAAATATTATCATAAACTAAAGCATCTTGTTCTGATGCAGGCTTTTTAGCCAGGAAGTTATTAAACCAGGTACTAAGCTGCATAACCGCTTCCATTTTCATTTCATTATTGCCTGTACTTGATATGGTTAAGCTGTTAACCCTGTAATTAAACACAGGTTTATTTGTATGAGCAATGCCTTTTTCACCACTTGCAATATAAGCCGATACATCATCCGAAAACCAAGCCAATGGGAGGTAAAAAAAACCCCCGCGTTTTTTCAAAGCATCTGTGCGATATAAAAAATCGGATATGTATTGCACCCTGAAACTGTTTATACGGTGCCAGATATTTTCATAAACTGATTCATACTCGGGCCATGAAGGAGTAAGCATCACAGGTTTTGAGTTTTCGTTTATCAAGCGGGTACGACAGTGATAAACATCCAGCTCCGGATATTTTTGAATTAGCTTATCAAACTCCTCTAAATAATCAGGCTCCATACTGTCATCATCGCCCATCAACACAAAAAACTCTCCCTCTGCTTCATTCAGGCATTTATTCCAGTTGTTTACTACATTTAACGCACCTGTATTAGTTTCGTTAACAAAGTATTTTATCCTTTCGTCATCAAATTGTTTAACAATGTCCCCAAGTGGTTCAGGAGAGCAATCGTTAATTATTATTAACTCAAAATCGGCATAGGTTTGGTTCAGTATGCTGGAAATGCATTCCTTAAGAAACTTGCTCTTGAACGCTGGTATCCCAATGCTGAACCGACTTTTGTGCGAGTTTTTTTTCATAAGATTTATCAACAAAATACAGCAGAAAGCAATAAAAAGGTATTGATCTGCCATTTGAATAAGATGTTACCAATACCAATATGATTATTGAATAATAAAAAAACAATCGGAGATATTTGTCTTCTTCGAGGTAATACCTCTTTCTTAAACCCTTGATGTTAAAGGCGATAACATTTAAAATGTAGAAGATTCCAAATTCATTAAAAGAGCCGATAATACCGATATCACTCAAATAAAATCCAAGACTTGTAGCGGTATTTTTTAACTCCAAGCCATAGCTTGAAACGCTGTGGGCGCGTCCGTTACCGAGAAATACGGCTGTCCAGTGAGGCCAGTATTCAAACATAAAATATTGTGCACATAAAATCCTTACGTCACCATCTTTGTCATTAAACTGGTCACTTGTAAGCTCAATAAATTTGCTGAACAGCACATCCCGGTAAAAAATAAGAAATGTAGCTACAATGGCGATAAATATAATTGCAAGCACTTTTGTTTTACCGCTCTGCATAAATGCAGTCATGATAATAACCAAAATAAGAGCAATAGCAAACTGACGCGTACCAAAATAATAGAACCCGATTAATACGAACAATACATACAGCAGGTATTTGAATATTTTGGTTCTTAAAAATTTGTCAAAGAAATAAATAGCCACAAATTCACCAAAATCATATCTTGATAGCTGAAACCTGTAAATACCGGCTCTTAATATTGACTTACCCGTTTCTTCATCATCAGTTCTGGTAAAAAAGTAATAAACAGGATAGGTAAACTGTTGAACTATAGTAAGTGTAGCCCAAACAATACCTACAAAAGTCATCAGCCCTATTAATTTTTTAACCGGCACATTATAAATATGGAGTAAAAAATAAAAAAGCCAATAAAAGTTTGTTCGCAATATTAACAGGGAAAGATAAAATGGCTGATCGTGATATACAAACGCACCAAACATACTTATGACCGGAATAAGCATGAATAAAACTACATTATCCTTAAAAATTAGTTTTTTCCCTTTTATCTTTTTATAATTTACCCAAACAAAAAAGACGAGGAAGAAAAGTACAATTAATTCAAGCGCGTCATATATATTTTCAGGAATAGACTGAAACGACCAAGCCCTTATACTTACTATTGTCAAAAGAACAATGAAAAAGTATATCCCCCCTTTTTTCTTTTGCCGCCCTGTTACCAAATCAGTCATACTTAACTTTTTCTATACTAATTTCTTCCACAAAACTTTCAATTCGGCCGGCTTTACTATGAACGCGGTACAAAGCGTAAAAAACACAACAATCATAACTATTGTATTAATTATAAGTAAAACAGGCAGGCTACGCGTGTGAATCATATTATCCATAAGATGAATCAAAACGTATGGCACTATCCCTATTATTACCGCAGGCAAAAACGACTTAAAGAATATTTTCACCGAGCTCAAATCCAAAATCTTAGGCACATAATAAAAATAGTAAAAACTTATTTGAACTACCATATAGCCGCAATAGCCAACCATAGCCGCGCCCATACCATAATTAGCAGTTAAAATTGCCGTTAATACCAATGAAGCGATACATGAAAACCCTGAAGAATAGATCAAGAACTTTGTTTTCCCTGTTGATAGCACGAGGCTGGCTATAGGCGTTAAATGCATTTGAAGCAACTGCGTAATTAAACCAATTATTAGCCATAAAGAAAGATGCTCATATTCCTTGCCCACATACAGGTGTAATATAATTGTGGAATTAACCATCAATACAAAGATCATTATCGAAGAAAATATTGATATATACTTTGTACCGGTATAAATCAATTCTTCAATCTTCTTCTTTTCGTTAAGCGCCAAGCTCCTTGATGTAATTGGCAATAAAACCTGGAAAAATACACCGCCCAGCGTATTAACCAAAATAATTATGGTTTGAACAATGCGGTAATCTGTTAAAATTTGTGTGCCTTTAGTAGTGAAAATACCCAATACAATAGGGCGTAAACTATCGGCCGAATAGGTGAAAATACTCATTATGAATATCCCCATACTATAACCCAAAATCTCTTTAAATGCTTTACCATCCCATTTTGGCGTAAGCAGCCTGCCTATTTTTATATTGGTTTTGGTAAGCCTGATTGTATTTAAAGGGATTACTATTACCGTTGAAAGAATATACAACAGAAAATATACGGGCAGAGAAATCTTTAATTTAATAGCCACAAACGCGGTTATAAAATTAAAGATGCTGCTTATTGCCAGCGTCGCATTGATCCAACCCAATTCACCGCAGGCTGTTAATAATTGCCTAACAACAAAAGACATCCAGTTAAATATAGTACTGGCGGCCAAAATATACATCATCCATGCAAAAACTGTTGTTTGACTTGGCGGAAGATGGAAAAAATGATCCGAATAATAACCTGTTATGATAAAAATTATCGCGTTTATCAATCCAATTACACCATAAAAAACAAGGCTTGACTGTGCTACTTTTACTACTTTTTCCTTTTCGTCGTTTGCAAACCATATCGAGAAAAAGCGCACTGCTCCGGTTGTCATACCCAAATCCATTAGCCTCAAATAGGCATTCAATGAAAACGCCAACGCAATTAAACCATAATCGGCTTTTCCATAAAAACCAATAAGCATAGGAATGGTAACAAATTTGGCTATGGCATCCAGTATTTTAGCCAACATGCCCCACATGGAACCCGAGATAATCTTTTTAAAAGTGCTCATATAGTTTTATGCTGATGCAAGTATCATTTTTTTAATGTTATCGAAGCTTTTTTCAATTTGCTTAAATTGGTGTTCCCTGCTGGCTACCAACTCACTTTCGGGCACCTGGGTTAGTACGTCAAAGCGTTTTGGCATCGCATCAAATTCAACTACTCCTTTGAGCGATTCAACACCCCAGGTATTTATGTAGCTATCCAATTTTTTTATCCTCACACCAATATAAGGCACGTCAAAACTCATGGCAGTTATTGCACCATGCAGGCTGGTACCTATATAAGCATATGAGCTGCCTATCAGGTACATAATATCCCAGATAGTAACTTTCTCAAAAAAGTTTACCGGCACATCAAGCTGCTCTTTTATCTTTAGAAGAGGAATATGGTCTTCATGGCCTAAAGCCACGCCAATTGGGCATAAAACAATTTTCAAATCATGTTTCCTGGCTATCTCTGAAAGCTTTTCTGCAATAAGTGTTTCTTTGTTGATAGCCGACCCTTTGTTTGATTGAAAATAAATGTATTTCTTTTTATTTTGCTTTACATAACTTAAAATCTCGGGGGTTACCAGCTCTTCAAGTTTGCTTAAAGGAAAAAACTTTGACATGATAATTGCCGAATCGGGAAACAGGTTGACAGGGATCCCCCTGTTCGCCATTACATCATAAGTTTTTTTATCACGTACTGCAAAATAGTCTGCTTTTTTCAATTTACCTTCAAGTACAGCAAACTTTGAAAAAATCTGATCATTTATGCTTGAACCACCCAATGAATTCAGAATAACGTGATCAACACCTTTGAAATCTTCCTTAGCAAATATTAGCGGCAAATTTGTTTGGCCTTTAAGTATAAACCTGGCAATGCGATTAAGGTTAATAAAACGGGTTAGCTGCCTGTGATATTTATTAACCACGGCAAAACTGCCGCTAATACTTGAGAGCAAACCGTTCCAGGTAGCATTGATTGACTCGCCTCCGGCAATAATTACATTTACTCTGGCATTAACGTTATTACATTCTTTGTAAAATGAAAGTATATCAAGAGTTTTTTTTCCACCTACCTCGCTCAAATCACTTTTAACCAGGCCAAAATATTCAAACTCTATATTGGGATTATATGTTTTAAGCTGTTGCTCAATAATAAGCGGAAAAAGGAGATCGCCATAATTATATCTGTCAAATGCTCCCAAAACAAGTACCTTATTCATCGTCTTTTTTTTCTTTTAATGATTTTTAAGAAGGGGTTGCAAATACGGTAACGGCTCCCCCATTGCCGTCCTGAACAAACAATGGAGCAACTATAACAGTATTCAGCTTACCTGTTACTTTTTTTAAAGACATATCCTCAATTACAAGGATGCTCTTTTTCCCATTTTCAGGGCAAAGGAAAGCTTTGTGGCTTAACCTGCCTTCGGGACGATATTGATAGGAGGTTAGTGATATAAAATCAAATCCTACACAACGCAAAGCCGGAAAATTATTTCTGAAATGGTCAGCAAGTTCCGGAGCCAGCCCGGGGTTATTGTTCCAATATTTTTCTTCGTGCCTGTATTGTTCAAACCCTGTGCGGATGAGCAACAACTCGGTTTCGGGATGGATTGTTCCGGCATTGATAACATCGTTAATACCTATCAGCTTAGCCTCGGTGGCAGGGATATCAATGAACGAAACCTGATTGAAAATAAAATCATCCAGCGGGATCTCGAAGGTTTTTGCTCCATTTTCGCAAAAATGATAAGCAGAATCCATATGAGTACCTATATGATTATTTGAGAAAAACCAGCTTGAAGTATTAGCCGTATCCCCGTTACTTATTGACGAATTAGCTTTTATTGTGATCCTGTCCTTATTACCATAAGCAGGGGTATCTTCTGTAATAATATGTGAAAGGAGGATGCAATTCTTCATGCTCAGCTTAAATAGCTATTTTAATAGTGATCTTCTTAATAAGTTCGGGTTTATCAACGTAATGTTGAGGGCCATGCCCATCTTCAGGGAACATAATTGCAAATATGCCGTTGCCTATGTCAACTGAAGTTCCCTGTGGCGACGGGTCTTTATAAAAAGTGCGGTCGTGCTCCTCACTGTAAGGGATATTTACGTTCATCCCTTCAATAGGCGACCATTTAACCCTTTCAAGCCCTCTTACCGGGTATTGAATGTCAATAACATGTTTGTGAGCTTCATACCCACGTTCAAAATTTTCGACAGTGTGATATTCACTTACAATGGCTTTAACGTTTTCGCTAATTTGATATACACCAATAGCAATATCAGGATCGACGTTTTGAAGGTATTGTAAGCCTTCATATATATCAGCAGATATACCTTTGTATATGTCAATGTTTTTTAATTTATCTACAATCATGGGGTAATATTTTAAAGTTCGTTTTCGAAATATTCTTTAAGCCAGCCAACAAATTCCTCGTCCATAGCCCGCATATCCCTGAATATTTTGCCGTAGCCTTTATTTAGTATCAAGCCAAGGGTTTTGCCCACGTTCTTCTTATCCTTACTCAGGGCAACAGTAAATTTATCAAGTTCGATATCGTCAATGTGGGTACCTTCCCATATCTGGCTGGTTAACTCCCTGATATAATCCCTTGTTTCGGCAGATATATAACCTAATTTAACAGATACAAAGTTTGCCATATCCATACCACGGCTTACGGCAATGCCGTGCGGGATCCGATAGTTAGTTAACGATTCAATAGCGTGACCAAAAGAATGACCATAATTAAACACCAAACGTTCATTTTGATCAAATTCATCACGCTCTATATATCCTTTTTTAATTTCAAGGCTTCGGTTAATGATCCCAGCCAGCACTTTTTTATCGGTAAGGGCATCATTATATTCACGTTTAAAGCGTTCAAAATCAGCCTCGCCCGATACGATAAAATAATGAAGCATTTCGCCCATTCCTGATTTTATATCGGCAAGCGGCAGGGTATCCAAAAAATGTAGATTGATAAAAATTTGATTGGGCGGGTAAAATCCTCCTAACTGATTTTTAAAATTCTTGAAATTAATAGAGGTTTTGCTGCCTATACAGCTATCACCCTGTGCCAGCAACGAGGTTGGAAAAAACAACCACTTTACGCCCCGGTACATGATGGACGATATAAAAGCTGTGGCATCCTGGGTAATCCCCCCTCCTATTGCAACCAGGCGATGATTTTTGCGAAAGCCATTCTCAATAAGATCGTTGATAATTGGCTCAACACCCTGATAGCTTTTTACAGATTCATGCGCATCAATACCTATGTGCCTGTATTGAGCCAGTATTGGTTCAAGTGTATCGGCATACAAGGCTTTTATTTTATTATCGATGATGATAACATCACCCTCCTTAAGTTCATCAAGGAGCGTTTTTTGTGTATCCTCAATAAATGTTACACTATAATCATGAATTATAGATTTTACTGTAAAATTATACATTGGTGTATCCTCCGTCAATTATTAAATTTTGCCCGGTCATATATGAATTTAAATCGCTGCATAAAAACAGTATAAGGTTTGCTATTTCAACCGGTTGCGCAAAACGCTTAATGGGCACCATATTACTTAATCTTTCAATCTCTTCGGTAGTATTGGTTGCCAGTGTGAGCTCAGTTTCTGTAAATCCCGGCCCTACCGAGTTAACAAGTATATTATGCTCTGCAAGCTCTACAGCCAGTGTTTTGGTAAGGCCGGCGATAGCATACTTGGTGGTAGTGTACAATGATCGTCCGGGGCGGGTAATCGCGCTCCATATAGATGTCACATTCACAATGCGACCATACCCATTATGCTTCATCAGCTTACTTATTTCCCGGCAAAGCAAATAAGGCCCTTTAACATTGATATCATTCAAAAAGTTAAAATCGTCCAGGGTGGTTTCGGTATTATAAGCAACACGGTTTACGCCGGCATTATTAACAAGCACATCAATTTTACCGACAGAAGCAACCTTATCAAGGAAAACAGCACTGCTTTCCGGATCCGAAAAATCAACCTGGAGGTAGCTCACTTCTTCCATTTTGTTTTCCTGATTAAGCTTATCAACCTCAGCCGCCTTTGTGCCCGTAAGGATAAGCGTTGCGCCCGCTTCAATAAAACGATTAGCGATGGCTTTCCCAATACCACGGGTACCACCTGTTATTAATACCACCTTACCGGTAAGATCAATACTGACTCCAGAAGTACTCATCCCGTAATTATTCTGCCAGGGCTAAAAACTCTTCATCTTTTGAAAGGTAGTTCACAATAATATGGTTTAATATCATGTGAACATCCTCGATTGGGCCATAATCGCCTTTCGGGTTTGGCGTATACAATGGTACTGTACATATTTCGTTAAGCTTACCGCCTAAAAAGCCAACAAAAGCAATGGTTTTACCACCCAGTTCGTTAGCATATTCAGCTGCTTTGACCAGGTTTGGCGAGTTACCGCTTGCGGATATTGCTATCAAAACGTCGCCTGCAACAAACTGACCACGCATTTGCTCAACAAATACGTCTTCAAAATTATTGTCATTACCAATAGCAGTAATCATTGGCATGTTATCAGTTAAGGCAACAATTTTAGGACGGAATTTTGAAAAATATCGTACGAAAAACCTGAAATCGGCCTGCATATGTGAAGCCGTTGCAGCGCTGCCGCCATTACCTACCACATAAATAGTGTTTTTGCTTTTAAAAGCCTCAATAAAGGTGGTAACAACTTCACCCAGTTTTTCAGGGTCAATTTTGTTTAAAATGTCGGTTAAACGGCCAACATAATCCTGTAAGTAATCTTTTAATAAACCTGTTCTTTCCATTTTATAATATTTTAAGGGGGTAGTCAATAAATTAAAAATCTTTTTGCTCGTAAACCTTATCAATAATGGTCATTAGTTTCAATGCATCATCTGAGCTACCGTAAACAACCGGTGAATGATTAGCAACACATTCAAAAAAATGATCCATTTCATAACGCCAGCTGTTGTTATTTACATATTTGGTAACAACCTCATCCTTCCAGGTTGCAGCAGGCGCTGTTGAACGGTTTTTGGCTATTGACAAAGTTTCTTCACCATATGACATAGTCGAAGTGATCAAGCCATTTAATACCATGTATCCTTTTTCGAGGAATATTTCGAGTGAAAAAAGGTGGCGCCACTGCGACATTGTTGAGTGTAATGAAGCAACCTTGCCTGTTGCTGATTCTTTAAGGATAACGAAGGCGTTATCTTCAACATCCATGTGCCAGTATAAATTTGACACTTCGGCCTTTACAACATCAAAATCGCCTGAAAGAAACAGGAAAAGATCCAGCATATGAATACCCTGGTCCATGAGGATTCCACCACCGGCAAGCTCCTTTTTAGCACGCCACTGATTAAAATAATCTTTAGTTACACTTTTTCCATAACGGCCGCGTAGCCAAAGTACTTTACCATATTCATTACTATCAATTAAGCGTTTCATATGCAGCACACTGTCATGATGGCGATGGTTAAAGCCATACATCAATGTTTTTCCGCTGCGCGCTTCAGCTTCTTTAATCTCTACGATATCGGCGGCAGTAAACGCAGGCGGTTTTTCACAAAAAACATGTTTACCCGCATTAAGGGAACGAATAGTTAGCTCCTTGTTTAAAAAGTTAGGCGTACAAACAATAACGATATCAATTTCAGGGTTATTGATGATATCTTCATGGCTTACATTTGGGATACCATCTTCTTCGGCACCAATAGATGGCTCAGATATAGCCACTATTGTCCCTTTTTTTAATTCTTCGATAGCAGTACGGCGTGTTTTGCCCATTACACCGTAGCCAATAATACCAATTTTGTAATTCATGGGATTAAACTTTATTTTAATTCGGCTATCAAATTTTTAACAGCTTCAATTTCCATCAGTAATTTACCCTCTTCGGCATAAGAACCTATGTGCGGGGTAAGGATAACATTATCAAGCCCGGTAAGTGGTCCCGAATATGGTTCATCAACAAAAACATCAATAGCAGCAGCAGCCAGCTTGCCTGTAGATAATGCTGTGTAGAGGGCGTCTTCATCAACAATACCACCACGTGAAATATTGATAAGCTGTGCGGTAGGCTTCATCAATTCAAGCTCTTTAGCAGCTATTACAGGAGATTTATCGGCATTGCCAGGCACATGCAAAGTGATAATATCGGCCAACTTTAAAACGGTTTCAAAATCAGCCAGCTCTACACCATTACTTGTAGCCCACGCCTGATCGGCAAAAGGATCAAATCCGATTACAGGGTTGCCAATTCCGCGAAAAAGCTGCGAAACCAGCCTGCCTATACGTCCTAAACCTATCACTCCAATCTTTTTATCAAGAATAAGGTTGCCGGTTTGTTTTTTCCAAACCTTATTCTTCAGAGAAGCATCGGCCTGGGGTATGCGGCGTAACAATGACAAAGTCATACCAAGTGTAAGCTCGGCCACAGCGCGGGTCGGTCCATCAGGCGTATTTTTAACAATAATACCTTTTTGCTTTGCATATTCAAGGTCAACGCTATCCATACCAATTCCTACGCGGCTTATCACTTTCAAATTAGGCAGTGCATCCATAACCCTTGCCGTAAGCGGTTCAACGCCGGCAACAATACCAATGCAATCTTTAGCAAGTTCAATTACTTCGTCTTCAGTGAGTTTACGTCCGTAGGGGTTATTGATTGCTTCGTATCCATTTTCTGCCAGCAAGGCAAATGGCTCGTTGCCAACCTGCCCAAATGACGATGGTGATGTTAGAATTTTCATAGGTGTCAATTATAAATACCTTTATAATCAAGTTATAAAGTAATGTTTTTTATTTCGACCAATAAGTCGGGGCTTCGTTTTCTGAAGTTGTGTTTTTTCTTGCTATTAATAGTGCCTCAGCCAGCCTAAAATCCTTTTCCTCGCTAACCTTAACCGCAACCAGCGGGTCTAACGGCCAGAATAATCGGTTTTTACCAAAATATCCACTACGGTTGCGTTCATAAAGCTCCTTAAAAGTAGCAGCATTCCAGATAGTTACTGCCCAGTTACAAATAGTGATAACTTCATTATTCTGCGATGGAGCAAGCGGTCCGTCAACAACAATATTTATCGGTTCATCACCCACAAATGATTGCATTTGGGTTTGAGTACAACCTATAAGGGTATCAGCGTCTGATTCTGCATAAGCTTTTAAAGCTGCATCAATATCCTTTGGCCTTATAAGCGGGCAAACCGGATTTATAAGCACAAGTGTATCCGGATTTTTGGCTTTAATAAAATCGTATGTAAAATCCTCGCCGGTAGCATCATCCCCGCCAAGTAAAGCAGGCCGTCTGTATATATTACAATTAAGGCTTTGGGCTACTGCCTCAAGACTGTCATCATCGGTATTTACGAACACATCGTTAAGTAAATTTGAACCAAGCGCACTTTCAATAGCATAGGCAATCATAGGTTTTCCGTCCATGAACCTTAAGTTTTTTGATTGTACCCTTTTGCTCCCTCCACGGGCCGGAATATGCGCTATAACGTTTCCTAATTCCATAAAAAGTAGTAATGTAATATAGTTTTAAGTTTATTCAATCAGTTTCTCAAGTGTACTATCGAGTTTTATCTTGCTCCTATCTTTTACAATTAATTTCTTAAATGCCTCAAATTCAGCATCCAGATCATGTAACCCTACTTTTTTTACAATTTTAAGCCCGTCTTCGAGCGAATTAAAGCTATCACGGTACCCTTTTACATAGCCAGTTTTCAGAAAAGTGAAACCAGTAATATAACACTCTTTAAAATCAGATTGTAAAACTGAATAAATAGCTGAAAAACCCGTTGTAGCCAATTTTCCGTTTATTTTATCGCGAATAATTGCTTTATCATCATCAGCAAATACCACCATTCTAATATCCTTCAGCTTGTGATGATATTTGCGCATAAAGAAATACATCAGCATTTGAGGCGATTTTATCCGCAGGAAAGGAAAAACAACATATTTGGTTTGTTGATCATGATATAAATCAAACAGGTACTTGCCCCCTGTTATTTCAGATTCGGAATGCGTACGAAAAAGCATATCAGTTCTTGAGCCAATATCCTTGCTGCTTCCTTCCTTTGCAACCATTAAGGGCGCCATATTCATCCTGATCACAATGTCGAAACCATCAATATATTCGCCCAGCCCGGTATTTAAAACACTATCGGCAGGGCCAACAATAGCAATCCTTTTACCATCAAAGATATCTTTAGTCCCAACAATAAACCTGTTTTTAAATGTTAACAATAACAAATCCCAAAACCAAAAGGTGGTATTATAAGTGGAAGTTAAAATAAACTGCTTTACCCGCTCTTTCATTCGTTGAAACCTATCTCTAAAAAATTAACGCTTAAATAATCTTTTCAGGAAACCTTCGGGCTTTTGCTCGCTGTAGTTACCATAACCATAACCGTAACCATAACCGTAGCCATAACCGTAGCCATAACCGTAGTAACTGCCCGTATTAATCTTGATGTCATTAACCACAATATAAGGGTTCTTGAATTTTCTTTCTTTTACCAGATTTTGAAGAATATTAAGTTGGTCTTTATAGGTATATGATTGACGAACTATGTATAGAACAGTATCAGCCAAATGCTCAATAATCAGGGCATCAGCTACAAGCCCAACCGGGGCACAGTCAATTACGATATAGTCAAACTCCTTTTTCAGTGTTTCAATTAACTCTTTGAGTTTACCGCTAAGCAACAACTCGGAAGGATTAGGAGGTACTGGACCGGACGAAATAAAGGAGCAATTTTCTGAGAAAAAAGTTGGTTTGATTATATCCGCCACACTTATCGTATTTGACACAACATAATTTGTGTATCCAAAATTATGGTCGGATCCAAGACTCACAGATAGCTTCGGTTTTCTTAAGTCAAGCTCAATCATACAAACTTTTTTATCCGACAGCGCGAGTACGCTGGCCAGGTTGGCGCAGATAAATGACTTACCTTCCCCGCTCATACTTGAAGTAAGCAGGATAACATTTGACTGATTTGGCTGAAGTACGAATTGAAGATTTGTTCGTAACGCCCTGAACTGTTCTGAAATATTTGAACGCGAATTATTAGTAACTACCAGCGAGGTTGCGTTTGCGTTATTACCTATCTCACCTAAAATACCAACCGATACTCCCTTAACAATATCATCTTTATTAAGAATCTTTACATTAAGCAGCTCTTTAATATATAAGAAAGCTCCCGGTATGAGAAGACCCAATGCTATACCAGCTAAATAATAAACCATTTTATTAGGTTTATATGGATTTATATTGGCGCGGGCCGAATCCAATATACGTGCTGTAGAGATTGTTGAAGTTTTGGAAATAGCAGTTTCTTCTTTCTTTTGTAAAAGGTAAAGGTAAAGTTCCTGCTTAAGGTTCTGCTGCCTTGAGTAATCAAGAAATATACGCTCCTTTTTGGGTACAGACTTTATCAAACCTGTTATATTATTATTCTCCCGTTTTAACTGATTATATGATGTTAAAAGCGATTGCTTGTAACCTTCGAAGGTTTTAGCCAAGCTCTGTCTAACACTCTCGATCTGATCATCCAGATTTTTTATGATAGGGTTAGAATCCATTACCGATAAGCCCTGGCGGTTACGGGTAGCCACGAGTTCATTATAACTTTTAACTCCGTCGGCAAAAACAAGATCAGGTATAGTTAACGAAGTCGGTATGATCTTTTTAGTATTTGGCGTATTAATATACGGAGCGATGTCATTTAGTATGCTCAATTGCAATTCCGCATCGCTTAACTTTTTGTAGTAATCTGATGCATTGCCCACTAAAATCTTTGATTGCTCAGAAACATCAGCAAGATTATTTTGCTGTTTAAACCCTTCCAGGTCTTTTTCAACACCATTTAGTTCTGTACTAACAATAGCTATACGCTTATCAATGAATTTTAAAGTACTGTCGGCAATCTGGTTTTTATTGTCCAGGTTAAACTTTAGGTACAGGTTCATTAATTGTTGCAAAATGAACTCCCCTTTTTTAGGATTGGTGTAGTTCAAAGTAAGATCAAGCGTACTGCTTTTTTTATCTGTGAGGGTAACGTCAAGAGCCAATGATAGTGCCGCAACTTTTGCATTTACGGATGTAACACGCATCAAGTAACCGTCTTTGTCATCTTCTTCTTTACTTGGTACTGCCTTAGGATTTGGTTGAAAAATAAGATCATAGCCATTTAATGAAAGTATTTGACCAAACTTTACTTTCTTACTCAATGTATCATCCTTACTTTTGATAGAAAGCCCATCGTTTTCAACAGCTACGTCAAAATCGTTACCGATTACCAAATCATTTTTTTGGATGAATCGAACTTTGAATGGCAGGTTTTCAAATAGCTCAACAGACCTGATATTCCCTTTTCGAAAAATGCTAACATTAAGCTGAAGCGAGTCGACAACTGCCTCCATTAATGTTCTTGAAGTCAGGATCTCGATCTCGTTCTCTGTATTGCTCGGCATATCGAACAGACTTGAGAGATCAATGCCACTGCCATTGGCCGCTTTGGTTTTAGTTTGATTGGCTTGGTCATCGATAATAACCTTACTGATTATTTTATAATCAGGCGTAGCATACCTTGCCATTAAAAAAGCTACGGCAAAGCATACAACAACACCTAAAACAAATAGGTACCATTTTGAAATAACAATTCCTATTAAGGCCTTAATATCAAAATCGCTCTCATCCTCAATATTATTATTTTTGAAATGCGGGATTTGATTTTTAGAATCACTGATCATAGTCTGGAAGCAATAATTATGAGTAATGAAAACAGGGAAGTAAGAATAGTAACGTTACGGGTTTGCGCAAGATCATTAGCTGCTGCTTTGCCCTTTGTAGGCTCAACGTATATAAGATCATTTTGGCGCAAATAGAAATATGGCGAATTAATAACTTTGCTACTATTTAGATTTACTCTATAAGCTATTTTTTCGCCTCCATTGCCTTCCCGTATAAGTAATACATTATCTCTTTTACCATATATGGTGAGATCACCGGCCATGGTAAGAGCATCTAAAATGCTCACTTTTTCGTTAGGTACAACATATACAGCAGGATGCGCAACCTCGCCGGTAACACTTATTTTAAAGTTAGTATACCGTACATTTACTATCGGCTCTTTAAAAGATAAGGCTGCTTTTTGCCTTATCAGTTCTTTGGCCTGGCTTGTTGTAAGACCAATAACCCTCACTTTACCTAAAATAGGGATATCAACATTCCCCTCTTTATCCACCAGATATCCAGAAGCCTGCATTGGATTTAAACTTGCCGCAGCTCCCGATATAGTACCGGTACCCGATGTTTGAATATTACCAAGGTTGATTGACTCTGTTGATTGAGGATCCAGGGTTTGAATATTAATACTTAAAATATCATCATTTTGAATGGTAGGTTCAACAAAAGGAGGAATACCCAACTTTGTAACGAGAGTTGAATCTGACAGATCTTCAAAATACTTAATGTGTTTAGCTGAGGAACATGATAATAGCGTTAAGGCCCACAACAATACCGGAACATAGAATATGTTCCGCGAATAGAGTTTTCTCATAAATATGACAATAGATGCAATTACTTATCTTAAACTTGTGCAAGTTAAAAATTCTTTTTCACAAAAAACATTAAAAAATTAAAATTTATTAAAAAAAAATCCATTAAATAAACTATTTAATAATATTAAAAGCGTTTTGATATAAATTTTTTAATTATGCTTGTCCCATTGTACCACCAAAATTCATCGGAAAACCCGGATGATCGGGCTGTACTTTGATGCGGCCGTTAATGGCTTCGTACTTTTCAATGTTATCTTCCAGGGCCGAAAGAAGGCGTTTGGCATGCTCGGGGGTTAATATGATCCGCGATTTTACCCTGGCCTTGGGTACGCCTGGCATTACCCGGATAAAATCTAATACAAACTCAGAGTTTGAATGAGTAATGATAGCCAGGTTTGAGTAGATACCTTCTGCAATTTCTTCTGAAAGCTCGATGTTGAGCTGATTTTCGTTCTGTTCTTCCATGCTACTAAAATAACAAAAAGACGTTCTCCATAAACAGCCTTTTTTTGAGGTGATTATTGAGCCTTGTTTTACTTTAGATAACTTGGATCAACCCCATATTGACCTTGCGCAAGGCCGAACGTAGAACATAGATGTTTTACTTTTGTTTTAACAATTTTAAAAAAAGACAAAAAAAAAGCCTCCCGGAAACCGGGAGGCTCAATAAAATATTCAAACCGCTGAAAATTAAGCTTCCAGCTCTTCTGCTTTTGAAGCCATCAGGCGGTCAAACTCTTCCTGTGAACCTACACGGATATTTTCGTATTCGCGTAAACCGGTACCTGAAGGTATTAAGTGACCTACGATAACGTTTTCTTTCAGGCCAAGCATATTGTCTTTTTTACCTGCGATAGCTGCTTCATTCAGTACTTTGGTAGTTTCCTGGAACGATGCCGCTGAGATAAACGACTTGGTGCCTAACGATGCCCTGGTGATACCTTGCAGTATCGGGCTCGATGTTGCAGGAATAGCGTCACGCACTTCAACCAGTTTAAGGTCGCGGCGTTTCAATACTGAGTTTTCATCGCGTAAGCGACGTAATGAAACTATCTGACCAGATTTCAGTGTAGTTGAATCACCCGGATCCGTAACCACTTTCTTGTCATAAATTTCATCGTTCTCGGTCATGAAATCCCATCCATCAACAGCTTCGCGCTCTAAGAAACGGGTATCACCCGCATCCTCGATAGATACTTTCTGCATCATCTGGTGAACAATAACCTCAAAGTGCTTATCGTTAATTTTCACACCCTGCAAACGGTAAACTTCCTGGATACCGTTAACAAGATATTCCTGTACGGCAGCAGGGCCTTTAATAGCCAGGATATCTGCAGGAGATATTGAACCGTCGGATAATGGCATACCAGCTTTAATAAAGTCATTATCCTGTACAAGGATGTGTTTTGAAAGCGGTACAAGGTATTTTTTAACCTGCCCGTCTTTCGACTCGATGGTGATTTCGCGGTTACCGCGTTTCACGCCACCTAAAGTTACCACACCGTCAATTTCAGTTACTACAGCAGGGTTTGAAGGGTTACGTGCTTCAAATAACTCGGTTACACGTGGTAAACCACCTGTAATATCTCGCGTTTTACCGGTTGAACGAGGGATTTTAGCAATAACCTGACCGGTTTGTAACCTATCGCCTTCATCAACAGCGATGTGTGCACCTACCGGGATGTTATACCCTTTAATGATGTTACCTTTTGTATCAGCAATCTGGATAGCAGGGTTTTTAGTTTTATCCCTTGTATCGATGATCACTTTTTCACGGTGACCGGTTTGCTCGTCACTTTCTTCACGGAAAGTGATACCTTCCAACACGGCATCAAACTGGGCAATACCTGCAAATTCAGATATAATTACAGCGTTGTACGGATCCCATGAACAGATACGGTCGCCTTTGGTGATCTTGCTACCGTCTTTCACATACAGGTATGAACCGTATGGAATGTTGTTGGTAACAATTACTTTATTGCTTCCGGCTTCGATAATGCGGAACTCGCCCGACCGGCCTAATACCACATCAACAGCGCCATCTTCAGCAGTTTCATAGGTTACAGTACGTACGTTCTCAAACTCGATGATACCATCAAACTTAGCGTTGATCTGAGATTCCGCCGCAATGTTTGACGCGGTACCACCCACGTGGAATGTACGAAGTGTTAACTGTGTACCAGGCTCACCGATTGACTGTGCAGCAATTACACCAACAGCCTCGCCTTTTTGCACGCGTTTACCGCTTGCAAGGTTACGGCCGTAGCACAATGCACATACGCCACGTTTGCTTTCGCAAGTTAATACCGAACGGATCTCAATACCTTCTAACGGAGAGTTCTCGATCTTTTTGGCAACCTCTTCGGTAATGTCCTGACCGGCTACTGCTAACAGTTCGTTAGTGATAGGGTCATGAACATCATGAAGCGTAGTACGACCTAAAATACGGTCATATAATGGCTCAACAATATCCTCATTATCTTTCAGTGCAGTTGTGTAGATACCTCTTAAAGTACCGCAATCAACCTCACCAACAATCATATCCTGGGCTACGTCATGCAACCTACGTGTTAAGTAACCAGCATCCGCTGTTTTCAACGCAGTATCCGCCAAACCTTTACGGGCACCGTGAGTTGAGATGAAGTACTCCAATACCGACAAACCTTCTTTAAAGTTTGAAAGGATCGGGTTTTCAATGATCTCACCACCTGAGCCTGATTTTTGAGGCTTGGCCATCAAACCACGCATACCTGCAAGCTGACGGATCTGCTCCTTTGAACCACGGGCACCTGAGTCAAGCATCATATAAACAGAGTTGAAGCCCTGGTTATCGTTGCTAAGGATATCCATTACGTTAGCGGTTAAGCGGTTGTTGATACGTGTCCAGATATCGATGATCTGGTTGTAACGCTCGTTATTGGTAATGAAACCCATGTTGTAGTTGTTCATTACCTCATCAACCTGCTTAGAAGCTGTTTCAATCAAAGTAACTTTTTCTGCAGGGATATTGATATCCTTCAGGTTAAATGATAAACCACCTTGGAACGCCATTTTAAATCCTAATTCCTTAATATCGTCAAGGAACTGGGCGGCACGCGCCATACCGGTGATTTTTACCACTTCACCAATGATATCACGAAGTGATTTTTTGGTAAGCAGCTCATTAATATATCCCACTTCTACAGGAACATGCTGGTTAAACAACACGCGGCCTACAGTAGTATCGATAATTTTGTTTACGATTTTGCCATCGCGCTCTTTAACTAAAGCTTTAACTTTAATGAACGCATGCAGATCAAGTTTTTTCTCGTTATAAGCGATAATTACTTCTTCTGCAGAGTAAAAAGTTAAGCCCTGGCCTTTAACCACGCGTGTTTCATCAGTTTTACGGCCTTTGGTTATGTAGTACAAACCAAGCACCATGTCCTGAGATGGTACAGTGATAGGCGTACCGTTAGCAGGGTTAAGGATGTTATGCGAAGCAAGCATCAGGATTTGGGCTTCCAAAATTGCCGCGTTACCAAGTGGTACGTGAACGGCCATCTGGTCACCGTCAAAATCCGCGTTGAATGCCGTACAGGTTAATGGGTGCAATTGGATCGCTTTACCTTCAACCAGTTTTGGCTGGAACGACTGGATACCCAACCTGTGCAGTGTAGGCGCACGGTTTAGTAATACAGGGTGTCCCTTCAATACGTTTTCCAAAATGTCCCAAACTAATGGGTCTTTACGGTCAACAATTTTTTTAGCAGATTTTACTGTTTTAACCACACCACGCTCAATCATTTTACGGATGATAAATGGTTTAAACAGCTCGGCAGCCATATCTTTTGGTAAACCGCATTCGTGTAATTTAAGGTTAGGACCTACAACAATTACCGAACGGGCAGAGTAATCCACACGTTTACCCAATAAGTTTTGACGGAAACGGCCTTGTTTACCTTTCAGGATATCTGAAAGTGATTTCAAAGCACGGTTACCTTCAGTTTTTACCGCATTAACTTTACGTGAGTTATCAAATAACGAATCCACAGCTTCCTGTAACATACGTTTTTCGTTACGTAAAATTACCTCTGGTGCTTTAATCTCGATCAAACGTTTTAAACGGTTATTACGGATAATAACACGACGGTAAAGGTCGTTCAAATCTGAAGTAGCGAAACGGCCACCTTCCAGCGGTACTAACGGACGCAACTCAGGCGGGATAACCGGAACAATCTTAACGATCATCCACTCAGGGTTATTCTCGATCCTGGTTTTTGCATCACGGAAAGCTTCAACAACCTGTAAGCGTTTTAAGGCTTCGTTTTTACGTTGCTGAGAAGTTTCGTTTGCTGCCTGGTGACGCAGGCTGAATGATAATTCATCAAGGTCAAGGCGTTTTAATAATTCTTCCAAAGCCTCGGCACCCATTTTGGCAACAAATTTCTGAGGATCTTTGTCGTCAAGGTACTGGTTTTCTTTCGGAAGGGTATCTAATACGTCAAGGTATTCTTCTTCAGTAAGGAAATCCATTTTATTGATTCCATCTGCCTCTTTAATACCCGGCTGTATCACTACGTAACGCTCGTAGTATATAATAAGGTCGAGCCTTTTTGTAGGCAAGCCTAATAAATAACCAATTTTGTTTGGTAACGAGCGGAAGTACCAAATGTGTGCAACAGGCACCACCAGGTTGATGTGGCCCATACGCTCACGACGTACTTTCTTTTCGGTTACTTCAACACCGCAACGGTCACACACGATCCCTTTGTAACGGATACGTTTGTATTTACCGCAATGGCACTCATAATCCTTAACCGGGCCAAAAATACGCTCGCAAAACAAACCATCACGCTCAGGTTTGTAAGTACGATAGTTAATGGTTTCCGGCTTTAAAACTTCACCGCTTGAACGCTCAAGGATAGACTCGGGAGAGGCTAAACTGATGGTAATGGTGGTAAAGTTACTTTTGATTTTATTATCCTTTTTGTAAGACATAGTCTACTTTGATTTTTTAAAGGTAATTTTTAGGTGAAAGGAAAAAGGTGAAAGGTAAAAAGCTTTGGAAGTTTCCTCCTAACCTTTCACCTTTAGCCTTTAAGCTTTAACCTTATTCTAATGTGATATCCAAACCTAAGCCGCGTAACTCGTGAACCAATACGTTGAATGATTCAGGAACTGATGGCGTTGGCAGGTTTTCACCTTTAACAATAGCCTCATATGTTTTGGCACGGCCAATAACATCATCCGACTTAACGGTCAATATCTCCTGCAGAATGTTTGATGCACCAAATGCTTCCAGTGCCCAAACCTCCATCTCACCAAAACGCTGACCACCGAATTGTGCTTTACCACCTAATGGTTGTTGAGTGATCAATGAGTACGGTCCGATTGAACGGGCGTGCATCTTATCATCAACCATGTGACCTAATTTCAGCATGTAGATAATACCTACAGTAGTTTGCTGATCAAAACGGTCACCTGTTAAACCATTGTATAGGTAAGTACGGCCTGATTCAGGTAAGTTGGCTTTCTTGATCCACTCTTCCACTTCTTCGTGGCTTGCACCGTCGAAGATAGGAGTAGCGAATTTAACACCAAGCTCTTTACCGGCCCAGCCTAATACGGTTTCGTAGATCTGGCCCAGGTTCATACGTGAAGGTACACCCAACGGGTTCAACACAATATCAACCGGTGTTCCATCTTCAAGGAAAGGCATGTCCTCGTCACGTACAATACGTGCAACAATACCTTTGTTACCGTGACGGCCTGCCATTTTATCACCCACTTTAAGCTTACGCTTTTTAGCGATGTAAACTTTAGCCATTTGCACGATACCTGATGGAAGCTCATCACCCACGCTGATAGCGAATTTATCACGACGGTAAGCACCCAGCTCTTCATTGTACTTAATGTTGAAGTTATGAAGAAGGATCTTGATCTGATCGTTTTTATCGTCATCAGTAGTCCACTTAGTTGGGTTAATGTTATCGTAATTAAGCTCAACTAATATTTTCTGGGTGAATTTAACACCTTTAGGAACCTGTAACTCTTTGTAAACGTTATAAACGCCTTGCGAAGTTTTACCGTTAACGATCTCAAATAACTTTTCGATCAAAGTATTTTTCAGATCTTTTACAGCTTTATCATGCTTGTTATCCAATTTTTCCAACTGTGCTTTTTCTTCAGCTTTTGAAGTTTTCTTAGCACGAGAGAACAATTTGGTATCAATAACAACACCGGCAATTGACGGCGGGGTTTTCAATGAAGCATCTTTAACGTCGCCGGCTTTATCACCGAAGATAGCGCGCAACAGTTTTTCTTCCGGTGATGGGTCTGATTCACCTTTAGGGGTGATCTTACCGATCAGGATGTCGCCTTCTTTAACCTCGGCACCTACACGGATGATACCGTCTTCGTCAAGGTCTTTAGTAGCTTCTTCTGATACGTTAGGGATATCTGGTGTTAACTCTTCCTCACCGCGTTTGGTATCACGAACTTCAAGCTCAAACTCTTCAACGTGGATTGAAGTAAAGATATCCTGTGATACAACACGCTCAGAGATCACGATCGCATCCTCAAAGTTATATCCCTGCCAAGGCATGAACGCTACTTTAAGGTTACGGCCTAATGCAAGCTCGCCATTTTGGGTAGCGTAACCTTCGCAAAGTACTTCACCTTTTTCAACCCTCTGGCCTTTTTTAACAATAGGCTTCAAGTTCATGGTGGTGCTTTGGTTGGTTTTCTTAAACTTGGTTAAGCGGTAGCTTTTGCTATCTCCTTCAAACGAGATCAAACGATCAAGTTCGTTACGGTCATATTTAATACGGATTTCGTTAGCGTCAACGTACTCAACCACACCATCGCCTTCGGCGTTGATCAGGGTACGGGAGTCTTTTGCCACACGGCCTTCCAAACCGGTACCAACAATCGGCGCTTCCGGGCGTAACAATGGTACGGCCTGGCGTTGCATGTTTGAACCCATCAATGCACGGTTAGCGTCATCGTGCTCTAAGAACGGGATAAGCGAAGCCGCAATTGAAGTGATCTGGTTTGGAGCAATGTCCATCAAGTCCAGGCGCTCTGGCTCAATAACCGGGAAGTCACCTTCGAAACGTGCTTTTACACGTGGCAATTCAAACTCACCTTTGTCATCATACACAGCGTTTGCCTGGCCGATGGTTTTACCATCTTCATCCTCAGCAGATAAGTAGATAACCGGCTCATCAACCATAACTTTACCGTCAACTACACGTTTGTACGGAGTTTCGATAAAGCCTAAGTTGTTGATCTTAGCGTGTACGCAAAGTGATGAAATCAAACCAATGTTCGGACCTTCGGGAGTTTCGATAGTACACAACCTACCGTAGTGGGTATAGTGAACGTCACGAACCTCGAAACCTGCACGCTCACGTGACAGACCGCCGGGGCCTAAGGCTGACAGACGACGCTTGTGCGTGATCTCTGCCAGTGGATTGGTTTGGTCCATGAACTGTGATAACTGGTTTGTTCCGAAGAACGAGTTGATCACAGATGATAATGTACGTGCGTTGATCAGGTCGGTTGGTGTGAACACCTCGTTGTCACGAATGTTCATACGCTCACGAATGGTACGGGCCATACGTGCCAAACCTACGCCAAACTGAGCATAAAGCTGCTCACCAACGGTACGCACACGACGGTTTGACAAGTGATCGATATCATCCACCTCAGCTTTTGAGTTGATTAATTTGATCAGATATTTAACAATCGCGATGATATCCTGCTTGGTTAAAACTTTAGTTTCTTCCGAAGTGTTCAGTTTCAATTTACGGTTGATGCGGTACCGGCCCACATCACCCAGGTCATATCTTTTATCTGAAAAGAATAAACGATCGATGATACCACGAGCTGTTTCTTCATCAGGTGGTTCAGCGTTACGTAACTGGCGGTAGATGTGCTCAACCGCTTCCTTCTCAGAGTTGGAAGTATCTTTCTGTAAGGTATTGTATATAATAGTATAATCACCGCTGGTTGAAGCATCTTCCTTGTTAAGGATGATGGTTTTAACACCAGAGTCGATGATCATATCAATATGGTCGTCTTCCAGTAAGGTTTCACGCTCAAGGATGATTTCATTACGGGGGATAGAAACTACCTCACCGGTATCTTCATCCACAAAGTCTTCGATCCAGGTTTTAAGTACCCTTGCAGCAAGCTTACGGCCAATATATTTTTTAAGGCCTGATTTGCTTACTTTAACCTCGTCGGCCAGTTCAAACAGCTCTAATATATCTTTATCAGAGTCATAACCAATGGCACGAAGTAACGTGGTAACCGGGAATTTCTTTTTACGGTCAATGTAAGCATACATCACGTTGTTAACGTCTGTAGCAAACTCAATCCATGAACCTTTGAAAGGAATAACACGGGCCGAGTATAATTTTGTACCGTTGGTGTGGCGGCTCTGACCAAAGAACACACCTGGCGAACGGTGTAACTGTGATACAATTACACGCTCGGCACCATTAATAACAAATGTACCTTTTGGCGTCATGTATGGGATAGTACCCAGGTACACGTCCTGTACAATTGTTTCAAAATCTTCGTGCTCCTCATCATTACATGACAGGCGAAGTTTGGCTTTTAATGGCACGCTGTAAGTTAATCCGCGTTCGATACACTCTTGTATATCATAACGGGGCGGATCAATAAAGTAGTCAAGAAACTCCAGGACAAAGATGTTTCTTGAATCTGAAATAGGAAAGTTTTCGGCAAACACTTTAAACAGCCCTTCTTTGTAACGGTTGTCGGAAGTGGTTTCCAATTGAAAAAATTCCTGGAAAGATTGTAACTGAACATCCAGAAAATCAGGGTAATCAAGTACCTTTCTGCTGGTTGCAAAGTTTACTCTTTGATTATTATTGTTTGCCAAGGTATTTAAATTTTAGTTATTAATTTTTGTAGATGTGAGACTTGAGACATGAGATCTGAGATATGAAATAGCGATTCGAAAAATCTCAAATCTCATATCTAATATCTCACATCTAATTCAAAACCTTTATAAACAGCAATAGACCCCGACCGTTTATGGTCGGAGTCTTGATGCTATATTTCAGTAGGTTAAATTACTTAACCTCAACTACTGCTCCGGCTTCTTCTAATTGTTTTTTCAAAGATTCAGCTTCTTCTTTAGTTACACCAGTTTTAAGTTCTTTTGGTGCACCGTCAACAAGATCTTTAGCTTCTTTCAAACCAAGGCCAGTTAAGTCTTTTACTAATTTAACAACTGCTAATTTAGCGCCACCAGCTTCTTTCAGGATAACGTCAAATGCAGTTTGCTCAGCAGCAGCTGGAGCAGCATCGCCACCGTCAGCAGCAGGAGCAGCAACTGCTACAGCAGCAGCAGCAGGCTCAATACCATACTCATCTTTTAATATTTGAGCTAATTCGTTTACTTCTTTTACTGTTAAGTTTACCAACTGTTCAGCAAACGCTTTTAAATCCGCCATTTTATTTAAATTTTTACTTTTAATGCTTTTTGTTTGTTATTGTCGAACTTTTGTGAGGCGTTCGTTAACCTCTTTCTTGTAATGTTTTTACAAGGCCTGCAATTGTAGTTCCGCCTGATTGTAGTGCAGAAAGTACGTTTTTGGCAGGTGATTGTAGTAAGCCAACTATCTCGCCGATCAGTTGTTCTTTTGATTTCAGTTTGGTTAAAGTATCTAACTGGTTATCACCGATAAATACCGCTGAATCAATATAAGCTGCTTTTAAAATTGGTTTTTCACCTGTTTTCCTTAATTGTTTGATCAACTTTGCCGGAGCAGTTGCTGATTTTGAGAAAAGGATTGATGATGAACCTTTTAATACATCATATATCGGGCTGAAATCACCGCCTGCAGCTTCCATAGCTTTTTTAATCAAGCTATTTTTTGTTACCTGCATCGTAATGTCGTTTTCGAAACATTTACGGCGGATGTTGTTGATCTTGGCTACAGTTAAATCAGAGGTATCAGTGATATAAAAATTACCATACTCTTTGATTTGCTCAGTTAGGGCTACAACAAGGTCGTATTTTTCTTCTTTATTCATGATTAGATCCCCGCTACTGATTTAGTTTCAACTGTAATTCCAGGCGACATAGTTGAAGAGATATGAATACTCTTGAAATATGTTCCTTTTGCTGCAGAAGGTTTCAATTTAGAGATTGTTTGCAATACTTCTAATGCATTCTCATAAATCTTATCTGCAGAGAAAGATGCTTTTCCTATTGAAGTGTGGATGATACCGGTTTTGTCAACCTTGAAATCGATTTTACCACCTTTTACCTCAGTTACAGCTTTACCAACTTCTGGGGTAACTGTACCTGATTTAGGGTTTGGCATAAGGTTACGCGGGCCTAAAATACGACCTAAACGACCTACCTTCGCCATAACACTTGGCATAGTAATGATAATATCAACATCAGTCCATCCGCCTTCAATCTTGGCAATATAATCATCCAAACCTACGTAATCTGCACCTGCGTCTTTAGCTTCTTGTTCCTTATCAGGAGTACAAAGAACTAATACACGTACAGTTTTACCGGTTCCATGAGGTAATGTTGCGATACCACGTACCATCTGATTGGCTTTACGCGGATCAACACCTAAACGAACGTCTATATCAACTGATGAATCAAATTTAGTAAGAGTTAATTCCTTTACCAATGCAGATGCATCCTGTAATGTGTACGATTTGTTTGCCTCAATTTTGGAGAGTGCCACTTTTTGATTTTTTGTTAATCTTGCCACTGTCTTTAAACTGATTTGTATAAATTAATTAATTCCAGGGAGCTGTACCTGATACGGTAATTCCCATGCTGCGGGCAGTACCTGCCACCATTTTCATGGCCGATTCAACTGTGAATGCATTCAAGTCAACCATTTTATCTTTTGCTATAGTCTCAACCTGCTCCCAGTTAACACTGGCAACTTTTTTACGGTTAGGCTCAGCAGAACCACTCTTTAAACCGGTAGCTTCCAATAACTGGATAGCAACGGGAGGGGTTTTGATGATAAATTCAAATGATTTGTCAACATAAACAGTAATCAAAACAGGCAATACTTTTCCAGCTTTGTCCTGGGTGCGTGCATTAAATTGTTTGCAAAACTCCATGATGTTCACACCTTTTGCACCCAATGCAGGGCCAATTGGTGGTGATGGGTTTGCGGCGCCGCCTTTAACTTGCAGCTTAACCATTGCACCGATCTCTTTTGCCATTTTAATTTACTTTAATTATAAACTCAATGTTAGTAAGTGGAAGCTAAGTAACATTTAAGATTTTTGTGAGTGGTTGATTTTGTGAGTAGTGAGTAGTTTTCTCACTTACACTTTGCAAACGCTCTGTTTATTTTGTTGTTGGCTTGTTGTATGCAATTAACTATTCACTAATCAACTGCTCACTATTCACCAAACTTATTCTTTCTCTACCTGCATGTAATTCAATTCAAGCGGCGTACGGCGCCCGAATATCTTTACCATTACCTTCAGTTTCTTTTTCTCCTCGTTAACTTCTTCAATAACCCCGCTGAAACCGTTGAAAGGCCCGTCCATAACTTTAACTGCCTCACCAACATAGTAAGGTACATTCATGGTTTCGCCCTGTGTGCTCATCTCGTCAACCTTACCTAAAATACGGTTAACTTCTGACTGGCGAAGCGGTATAGCGTTTCCGGCTTTATCGCCCAGAAAACCTATAACGCTGTTTATATTTTTAATAATGTGTTCGGTTTCGCCATCTAAAACAGCTTCCATAAGCACATAGCCGGGAAAGTAGTTACGCTCTTTCGCGATCTTCTTTCCATCACGCATCTGGTAATACTTCTCCGTAGGTATTAATACCTGTGGTACCAAATGACTAATGCCCAAACGGCTAATTTCGGCATCTATGTATTGTTTAACTTTCTTTTCCTTACCACTAATAGCCCTAACTACATACCATTTCAATTGATCACTCATCTCCGTCTCCCCTGATATTATGTTAGTGATGTGTAAAACAGTTTAAGCAAATAATTAATGATCTGGTCCATACCTAAGATAACCAGCGCAATAATTATAGCGGCAACCAATACCAAAACAGCGCTGCTTTGAAGCTCGCGCCATGTAGGCCAGGTAACCTTTTCGGTTAACTCGATGTATGACTCTTTAATATATTCAGCTACGCCTGCCATTTTTATATTGTGCTTAAGCACGGGAACAAGGATTCGAACCCTGATCAAAGGTTTTGGAGACCTCTATTCTACCGTTGAACTATTCCCGTGTGTTATTTATAATAAGAAAACATAAGTTTGCCGTTGAAGGCTAAACTTATGTTTTCAAATTAACCTTTTTATTGAAATATTATTATTTCAAGATTTCAGTTACCTGACCAGCACCTACTGTTCTGCCACCTTCACGGATAGCGAAACGTAAGCCTTTTTCCATCGCGATAGCGTTGATCAACTTTACAGTGATTGTAACGTTATCACCTGGCATAACCATTTCTACACCTGGTTCCAATGAAATTTCACCAGTAACGTCGGTAGTACGGAAATAGAATTGCGGGCGGTATTTGTTGAAGAATGGAGTGTGACGGCCACCTTCTGCTTTTGATAATACGTAAACTTCTGCTTTAAAATCGGTGTGAGGAGTTACTGAACCTGGTTTGCAGATAACCATACCACGACGGATATCAGTTTTCTCAATACCACGTAACAATAAACCTACGTTGTCACCAGCTTCACCACGGTCAAGGATTTTGCGGAACATCTCAACACCAGTTACGGTTGATTTCAAGTTCTCAGCACCCATACCCAGGATGTCAACAGGCTCACCAGAGTTGATTACACCACGCTCAATACGACCGGTAGCAACAGTACCACGACCAGTGATTGAGAACACGTCTTCAACAGGCATCAAGAAAGGAAGATCTGTTAAACGTGGAGGGATTGGGATGTAGCTATCTACAGCATCCATCAACTCCATGATTTTACCAACCCAGGTAGGATCGCCGTTAAGACCACCTAATGCAGAACCCTGGATAACTGGAATATCATCACCTGGGAATTCGTAGAACGATAATAATTCACGAACTTCCATTTCTACTAACTCTAATAATTCCGGATCATCAACCATGTCAACTTTGTTCATGAAAACAACAAGTGCAGGTACACCTACCTGACGAGCTAACAAGATGTGCTCACGTGTTTGTGGCATCGGACCGTCAGTTGCAGCAACAACGATGATTGCACCGTCCATTTGAGCAGCACCTGTAACCATGTTTTTCACATAATCCGCGTGACCTGGACAGTCAACGTGTGCATAGTGACGGTTAGCTGTTGAATATTCAACGTGGGCTGTATTGATGGTGATACCACGTTCTTTTTCTTCAGGAGCCGAGTCAATTGAATCAAATGAACGAGCTTCTGATAAACCTGCATCAGCCAAAACTTTAGTGATAGCTGCGGTAAGG
Organism: Mucilaginibacter sp. R-33; assembly: GCF_049949235.1. NCBI lineage: Bacteria > Pseudomonadati > Bacteroidota > Sphingobacteriia > Sphingobacteriales > Sphingobacteriaceae > Mucilaginibacter > Mucilaginibacter sp. R-33. The sequence continues at coordinate 56,261 of NZ_CP188089.1, read as the reverse complement.
GTTGTTTTACCGTGGTCAACGTGACCGATTGTACCGATGTTTAAGTGCGGCTTACTGCGGTCAAACTTTTCTTTTGCCATGATCTATAAATTATTTTTGTAGGTTAATTTTAACTTTAATGTATGTTTTATAACACTGAGCCAACAATGGGATTTGAACCCATGACCTCTTCCTTACCAAGGAAGTGCTCTACCCCTGAGCTACGTCGGCTTATTTTTTGTTCATTGGTTCACTCGTTTATTAGTTCATTGGTCTTTGCAGCTGCCACTAATGAACAAGTGAACTAACCGACTAATGAACCAATCGAGCGGAAGACGAGGTTCGAACTCGCGACCTATAGCTTGGAAGGCTATCGCTCTACCAACTGAGCTACTTCCGCTTATTCAGTTTTCGGTTTGCAGTTTTCAATTAGCAGCTCAACCGCCCATGACACCCATTCCTCAAACCCTTTTAATCAAGTCAGCAGTTTACAATCCCGTTAACTTTATGCTAACCGCGAATTACAAACTGCTTACTTAATAAGTGGGGGGAGAAGGATTCGAACCTTCGTAGCCGAAGCAACGGATTTACAGTCCGTCCCATTTGACCGCTCTGGTATCCCCCCGGTAGTTGTTTCCGGATTTGCGATATCCAAAATTGAAGCTAAATACCTCAATCCGAAAAAAACTGAGCCTCCTATCGGGATCGAACCAATGACCTACTGATTACAAGTCAGTTGCTCTACCAGCTGAGCTAAGGAGGCTTATATTTATCTTGCCTTTCATTACCTAAACCTTACGTGGCTTTCGATAACGGAGCGCAAAAGTAATAAGCTTTTTGATATTTTAAAGAACTATTTTAACTTTTTTTTGAGGCGTTAAATACCTCCCCGAAAGGGACTGCAAATCTACAAAAAATAACGCCACGTCAAAATTTTTTATCAAAAAAAATCGGCAGGCTAAAAACCTGCCGATTTTGGCTTAAAATAAGCCTTTTATACTATTAAAAACCCTCCTCTGCTGCTGTTAAAACAGCTTTTTTGGCTGTAGCATCAGCAAGGGCTTTCTTTTGTTTATGCTTTTCAATTTGCTTCCTCAGGCTTTCAACAGCCAGGTCGGTAGCTTCCTCAAAACTCTTACATTTCTCTTTTGCAAATATCTGATTTCCGGGCAGCAATAATTTGATCTCCGTTATCTTATTACATTCATCTTCCACATTCTCAAGCTTTAAGTAAACTTCACCGCTAATAATATGGTCATAAAACGTATCAAGCTTATCAGCTTTTTTCTGAATAAAATCTAAAAGTTTCTTGTCTGCGGTGAAATGAATTGACTGCACTGTAATTTTCATGTTTCCTCCTTTTTAAGCCTTTGGATGGGCGAGTTTATAAATAGATTTTAGTCGTTCAACTGAATTGTGCGTATAAATTTGGGTCGCGCTCAGGTTAGCGTGTCCCAAAAGTTCTTTAATTGAATTTAAATCGGCCCCGTTATTTAGCATAGTGGTTGCAAAGGTGTGCCTGAGCACATGTGGGCTCCGTTTATTTTGGGTTGATATGTTAGACAGATATTTTTGCACTATTAAATAAATCAATTTCGGATAAGCATCGGCTCCTTTATTTGTAACGATTAATGCGAAGGAATTGTTATCAAAATTTTGATTTTTCTTTACCTCCAGATATTCGGGCAGCAGGGCCTTCAGCTCATTATTAATAGGGATAATGCGCTCTTTGTTACGCTTACCCAGTACCTTTACCACTCCCCCCTCAAAGCTAATATCCTGTTGCTTAATACCTAACAGTTCGGCAAGGCGCATGCCGGTGCCAAACAACAGCTCAATAACAAGCTTATCGCGCAGGCCCGGAAAATCATTTGTAAAAATGTCATCACTATCTAACATTTTTGTGAGGCGCGTATCTTCAACCACTACGGGCAACGTTTTAGCAACCTTTTGCGACCGTACCCTCGATACCGGGTTGGTTTCAACAATACCTTCCTGCAATAAAAATTTGAAGTATTTGCGTAGCGTGGCCATTTTACGATTAACCGAACGGCCGGTAAGTTTTTGATCAATAAGCTCAACCATCCAGTTACGGATGTCATGGTAGCTTACCTGCGATGGATGGGTAATAACCGGCTCAGGTGCGGGATCGGCACCGCCGGGATTGTTTAAAAAGCGCATAAACTGATCCAGATCAGACTGATATGCGGAAACAGTATGCACTGAATACCGCTTTTCGTACTTGATGTACTGGATAAAACGCTCTAAAAACATAAAAAACTATTTATACATCCGGGATGATGAATGTACAAATAGTTTTAATATAGTGTCAAGAAATTAATTAATTCTTTTCAACAAAAAAGAATTAAACAGTTTCCTGGTTTAAAGTCTGTTTATAGATAGCATGTTTAACAACATGACGACGGGTTACAGATTTTTTTTCAAAAGCCTGACGACTGCGTAGTTCTCTTAAAACACCTGTTTTTTCGAATTTCTTTTTGAAGCGTTTCAATGCTTTGTCTAATGATTCGCCGTCTTTTACGTTAATAATGATCATAATTCCTAAAATACCTCCTTTCAAGGGAGGGCAAAGATAACCACAATGTTTTGAATATCAAATAGAGAGCGGGAATTATTTTTTAATTTGAAGATTACAACGATTGAAGTATGATTGCACCGATGGTATGATGAATTAAAGTACTATATCTTTTAATATAAAAACTACTTATCTAACTTTCTTAACAAACTTTACCCTCACATTCTTTTAATAGGACATTTGTAATAAATATATTGTAATATCAATCTAAATAGAATAAATTTCAACGACTACTTTCTTCATGACGCAACAGTTTTAAAGGTTATCGAATATCCAGAAACTCAAACATTCGACTTTCATATTAACTACCCTATAAATTGGGAAGAGAATATTTTTGAACCTAAGATTATAAGATTTAACAATGTTACTTTGTACCACCGCAATGAGATAAGATTTAATGGTCTTCCCACTATACTTAAAGTTGACATTATAAACGAGCATAAAATAGCGTTGATCACCAATTCAGGTGAAAGAATAATTGAATTTGAAACCTGGGTATTGATATAGATAAATCCTCCATAAACAACAAAGGCCGCCAATGGCAGCCTTTGTTGTTCTCATAACCTATAAGCAATAATTATTGTTTATCCCAATAAACCCTTGTATTAAGCGCATCCGGACCTTGACGGGCAATTACAGCATTGTAATTCGCAGTGTTAAGATCACTTTCTGTTTGTGGATATTGTTGCCTACGTGGAATTTTCTGGCCTGGGCTTAATGAACCCGGAACCGGATCAAGTAATTTAGGCAAGCCAGTACGGCGATATTCTGCCCATGACTCCCAACCGTTACCTAAGAAACCTGCAATCCATTTTTGGGTCATGATTTGATCCATAGCTGTTGCAGCCGAAAATTGAACCGATGCCTGTGCAAGATAAGCAGTTTCATTGGTAAGGCTAACGCCATTTTGCTCCAGCGACGCAGCTATACCTTTTTTATAGTAGTCTGCAGCAACTCCATCGCCACCAGCTATCCAGCCAAGATGAGCGGCTTCGGCCTGTGTAAACATAATTTGGGCATATGATGTCCAAACAGTTGGCGAAGCTTGACCAGAAACAGCTATACCTATTAATGATACGTTACCCGGTTTAGAACGTGTACCCTGATTGTAATCGCCTAAAGCATCACCATATGTACCATAGGGTAAACCTACATAAGTACCTGAGGCAGTCGGTGCCGCGTAAACAGTCAACCTCGGATCATGAAGATTAGTTAGAGTATTAACAACTAAACTACTTACCGCGTAATCGTAACGGTTACGGTAGTTATTGTAGTATGGATTTTCGTTAGTTTGAGCTGCCAGATACGCATACACAGCATTATCACTGTTTGAGTTCATTAAACCACCAGCAACGGCTTTAGCATACTCATTTTTGCCGGTAGTCGGATCAACTTTCGAAAGCCTTAAAGCCATAATTGCATGCAATGAATTGGCCCAATGTTTCCATTTGGTAACATTACCTCCAAATAATATATCTTGCTGAGCCGGGAAAGATGCACCACCATCAAACTGTGCCTGCGCTTCGTCAAGCTCTTTCATTAAAGCTGTATACACATCTTTTTGAGCGTCAAAAGCCGGCGAAAAATTAGCCTTACCATTCAAAGCTTGTGAGTAGGGTATATCGCCCCATCTATCAGTAATTGTCAAATAGATAAAGGCAGTAAGAATCCTGGCTGTAGCTATTTGATTATTAGTAGATCCATATCTTTTAACAATCTCCTGATCCTTTTTAGAAGGATCGGTATTAACTTCAATAATTGTTTTTAAATCTTTTAGCGGACCTGTATAATAACCCTGATAATCATATTGCTTTAATGAAAATAATGATTCATTGGTATAAAAGGTTTCTGCCAGGTATTGTGAATATAATTCGCCTGTAAACGAGTTAATGTTCGTTGTAGCACCTCCCCCATTTACACCGCCAAGGTATTGAATGGCACTGGACAATAAAAAACCTGGCAGCGCAACTGGCGATTGATTAGGGTTAACATTCACGTCGCCCCCGGTTTTACATGAGGCAAGGATAATCATACCCACCCCAACTATATATTTACTAATATTAGATAATCTTTTCATGATTTGTGCGCTAATTAGAACGTCAACTTGATATTAAACCCTAAATTCCTTGTGTTTGGTAACTGACCACCTTCATAGAAAGAAGTTTGCAATTGAGACGGATCTACACCTTTAAGTTTAGAATAGATCATCCACGGGTTTTGAGAAGTTATGCCAAAATAAGCCGTTTGGAACGGTAGCTTGCCCAACATCTTCTTGGGGAATGAATAACCTACGCTAACCTCCCTTAATTTTATATAAGAAGCATCATAGGTCCATTTTTCCCAGATTTGGCTGTATGACTGCTCATACAATGTACGGGTATCAACATAGGTAGTATTAGGTGAGCCATCTTCATGAACGCCTGCTACTAAAACACCGCCGCCATCGGCAACATCGTTACGCTTTGGATTGCCTTTAGCATTGTTGCCTACAGTTTCGATCCCTAAGCCAGAACCGTTCAGGTTTTGCTGCGTAACCGATACAAATTTGCCGCCCTTTTGGAAATCAAGAGAGAACGCGAGTATAAAATTCTTATAGTTAAAAGAGTTGGTAAAACCACCAGTGTAACTTGGCAGCATGCTTCCTAAATTAACAGTATTGTTTACAATAGGTAAGCCGTCATCACCAACTACTATGTTACCATTTTTATCGCGGGTAAAACCTGAGCCTATGATTTGACCATAAGATTTACCTACGATGCCGTTAATGCCAAAGCTTGGTGAACCAACAAAGCCAAAGCTTTGGGTACCCGCAGCCTGGTTACCACCCGAGGCGGTATAGCCACCTAAACCATCAGGAGTAACTTTCAGGTTGTTAAGACCGGGGTACAGTGATATAACTTTATTTCTGTTAAATGAAATATTGAAATCAGCATTCCAGGTAAATTCTTTCGATTTAATTGGTGTACCACCAAGAGTTATCTCGATACCATTGTTCTTGATCTGACCAGCGTTAATTACGGCTGTAGAGTAGCCAGAAGTCCCATTTACAGGAAGTGGCAGGATCTGGTCTTTTTGAGTACGCGTATAGTAGTTGAAATCAAACCTTACCCGGTCTTTGATGAAATGCAACTCGGTACCAATTTCATATGATGTAGAGAGCGATGGTTTCAGGCCGGGATTAGGTAACGTATTGGGCACAGTTTGAATTGCCGCGTTACCTGCTTTAGTTGGCCCGTATGGCGTAGTAGTTAAATTATACGTTTGATAAATTGAATAAATAGGTGCGTCTGAACCTAATTTCGCAGCAGAAAGCCTTAATTTACCAAATGTAAGGATATCATTTTTGGGCATCAGTTCGGTAAATACAAATGAACCTGACAAACCACCGTACCAATATGAGTTGTTATTTATTGGTAAAGTTGATGAAATATCGTTACGCGCGTTGAAATCAAGATATAAAAAATCTTTATATCCAAATGAAGTAAAACCGTAATAGCTGTTTACCCTTGATAACGCTTTGTAGCTAAATGATGTAGGGGCATTCAACGAGTTTGTAAGGGTATACAAGTCAGGGATAGAAAGACCGCCATTTGTATTACCTGAAGTATAAAGGTAGCGATCCTGACGTGTTTCGGCATATAAGCCCGCTTTTACAGAAAGGTCTTTAAAATTGTGGCTATATGCTAAGTTAGCAACATAGTTATTCTCTTTGTAAGTATACTGGCTCTGAGAATATGAATCGGTATTAATAGTACCTGAACCTACGCGTGAGTTATCGTCGCGGTTTAATAAGTCTTCTCTGGCAATTAACGACAAAGAGAGATCTTTAGTAAACTGATAAGTAGCGGTTAAGTTACCAAACACACGATTATTATTTGACTGTGAGGTATTCACATAAGACTCAGTGTACGGGTTATCCCAGTAATGTGGCGTTAAGTCGTCCGGACTGGTAATGTTCCATGAAGTGTAAGTACCATCGGCCCTTTTATAATTTTTAAGTTTGTTAATTTCAACATCTCTGTGGAACCACTGGCTAAATGAACCTGCAGTTTGTGTACCGTAACCTTCCTGAGGTATGTTGTTTGAATTGATTTGGGAAAAATTGAAGTTAGCGCTTACTGTTAATTTCTTGGTTAACTTAAGCTCGCCATTTAAACCAACATTGTTACGTTTTTGATTACTATTTGGAGTAATCCCTGTACGATCTATGTTCGTGTATGATACCCTGAAGTTGTAATTATCAGCAGCTTTTGAAAACGCTGCATTGGTATTGTAGGTTACGCCTGTACGATAAAAATCACGTACGTTATTTGGCTGCGGAACAAACGGCTTTAACTTACCAAAATCGGGATTTGACGGATCCCAAAAATACCATGGAGCGTACAGGGTACCATCCATTTTAGGTCCCCAGCTTTCGTCAACTCCGTAATCATAAATTTTTACGCCGTTAAACTTGGCAAATGATGCAGGAGAACCATTATCAGGATCATAAGTATAAGTATCCCATTTGGTGCTTGTTCCACCACCATATTCATTTTGGTACTCAGGTAATTGATAAACTTTTTCAAAAGTTGTTGATTGGTTTAATGACACTCCAATACCTTTATCAACGCCCTTCTTCAGTGTCACAACAACGGCGCCTTCAGATGCCCTCTGGCCGTAAAGCGCCGTAGCAGCAGGACCTTTAAGTACTGTCAATGATTCGATATCATCATTATTAATTGCATTAGGATCGGTAACGACACCGTTAACAATATAAATTGGATTTGCTCCCGATAACGAGTTGATACCACGGATGCGGATAGTTGACGTACCAAATTTTGCACCCGAACCGCCTAAAACCTGTACGCCTGCAATTTTACCTGCAAGGGCGGTGTTAAGGTCAGATTGCTTGGTTACTGTAAGGTCGTCGCCTTTTACCTGCTGAGCAGCGTAGCCCAGTGATTTTTGCTGCCTTGAGATACCTAACGCGGTTACGATTACCTCGTTAAGGCCGCGGGCTGATGCTTCCAAAACCACTTTTAGGTTTGCTGAAGCGCCTACAGGTACATCTTGGGTAGCATAACCGATAAAACTAAATGATAGAACCGCGTTGTTTGGAACGCTGAGTGAAAATTTACCGTCGACGGTAGTTTGGGTACCGGTAGTTGTCCCTTTTATTTTCACGGATACACCCGGCAGGGGAAGGCCGTCCTCCCTGGCTGTTACCGTACCGGTAACAGTGTGATTTTGCGCAAAAAGCTGTGTTACAGCAAATACGAAACTGCACAAAATTAGTAGTAGTCGTTTTTTCATAGAAAAAATTTAGCTAATAGTTAAGGAAGCAAACTTAATAGCCAATGATAAAATAAAACAAATAATAAATGTAATATTTCTTTTACATGAATTTTTTTAACCACAGTGAAGGTTTTAGGAAATTATCAACAAGAAATTACCTTTGCTGTCGTTAATACCATATGGCCGTTAGATCCGGCCGGTAATAAGTCAGTTAATATTGTTAATTATAAGTTAGGAAAATGCGCGAGGCATCTTCCTAACTTGTTTTATAAGCTCTTGTAAATCAAAACACAATAAAATTAACTGTCACGAGAAATCCAAAAGAAAAACTACAACTTGCCGGTCCTTAAAACCTCTTTTTACAACGATAAATAGTACCATGCATAGCCTGTTGAAAAAGGTATGGCAGGAAGGGAAAACCTTAATTTTTCCATACTTTTTAGCGATAAACAGCCACGTAACAATATATTTACATGATTTATCACACAATATGGCTCATCAATCACAGCATTAAATGACACGGGAGTGACAGAAAAAGGGCACTACATTTCAGAAGCTATTCAATAATGGTTTATCAGTATTCTGTTGAAAATACGCATCAATTCTTCTCTTCCCCTCCAATGCAGGGGGGCGGGGCTATGAGGCGACCTACCTTTACAAATCTCTCAAATACGGTTTCGGTATGTGGTGCGTCGGCAAGTTCATCTGTCAAATCCTGTCCGGCCCAGTGCTCATAATGTTTCCCGTTTCGCCATAATCGGCTTTCAGTTACATCATAAATATCACCTTTATAGGCAACCCAGATCCGGGGTTTATCCTGACCATTACGTAAGGCCAGCTGTGATTTGGTGTATGTTGGCAACTCACTCATCGGCTTAACCTCCGTTGTTTAAAATATTCAAAGAACCCGATGTTCATGAGCAGTAAAGCCATCAGGTAAAAATGATCCTCAAATGGGATAGTGCCAACCCGCTTTCCCAGGTTTTCGGCATTGTTGTACAACACTATTGGGACAGAGGTTAATATGCCGTTTACTATATAAAATGGTAAAAGTGCTACAATATAAGCCAGGTAATAACGATTAACCCAATCGGCCTTAAAAACGTATTGAATCAACACCACAAGCAGTAGCAATAAGCCAAACGTAACCGCGGTATAAAGCCGGTCGTGATAAAATATCAGCATCAGGATACTCAGTAATATTACCATACTGCTTATAATACCGGTAAGCCTGAAAGGCATCAGCCATTTAACATAGTGATTAAGGCAGGCGTAAATAAATATACAGGCAAACGGTACCGTTAAAAAGAATAGTATTTCCTCTAAAGGCAAACCAAAAAACTTAACGCCAATGATGTATGCCGAATTGAACGACCAAACACCTCTGATGGTAAAAAGCACGTCCCAAAACAAAAAAAACAAACCGGTAATGGCCATGCCGGGCCATATAAATTTCCAGGTTTTGTAAAACTGCACCCTTTTATCAAACGAAAGCACAACGGGAAAAAATACCGTTAGCAGGTTGATGAGTAAATAGGTGTATCTCACGTAAGTTCGGTTAAGTGTTTATTGAGTGCCTGGCTTTGGGCGGGAGTACATCTTTTGGAATGAAGAAGGAATTTGATAATCTGGATGGTCAATTCCTTATCGGCCGAGCCATAATTCTTTTTACCCAGTTGGGCTATGATATCGTCGGTATCCGCCGCGAGGTCTTTATTAAAACCTAAAATGGAAGGCACGTTATGTTCAACAGAAAAGCGCATGAACCTGATCTCGATATTATGCGGATCGTCAATTAATGCCTGCTTAAATACCTTTTCCGATCTGTTAAGATATTTCAATTTTAAATATGGGTTCCAGGCATGTTTCGCTTTTAAGGCAAGCAGGCCGCCTATGAAACCATTGACAATACCACTCTTTTCTTTGATACCATTAAGATTATTATACAACGAATCGGTGGTTTTGCTTTTATCAATAGCAATGAGCATTTGCTTACGCAGCACTTTCAGATTGGGTTCCTCGGCTTTAGCCATTCGCAACCCGAATACAACTACCAATATACTGGCTATAAAAAAGATCTTCTTTAACATTAAATAACATTTAACTTTTGCTGCAGAACAGCTTTGATGTACAAACTCATTTTACGCGCATCAGAAACCCTGATACGTTTTTTTAGTATTACGTTTGCAGGGGTGTAACTTATTTTTTTAAACAACTGCAGGTAGTAAATATAGGCAATATAAACCCCAAGCCTGGTGCCAGCCGGCAGGCATTTTATTCCCTCAAATGCTTCGTCAAAATCGTGTTTAATTTCCGCCTCAATGGCAAGCTTATCCCGCTCGGTAAAATTATTGAAATCGATCCCCGGAAAGTATGTGCGCCCGCGTTCTGTATAATCTGCCTTAACATCCCGTAAAAAATTGATCTTTTGGAAAGCGGCACCCAGGCTTCGTGCCTTGGGTACAAGAGCCTGGTAAAGGGTATCATCATTGGTAAAAACACGCATGCACATCATGCCGATAACCTCTGCCGAACCATAGATATAAGTTTGATAGCTGTCCTTATCATAGGCTTTGTTATCCAGATCCATTTCCATTGATCGCAGGAAAGCCCTGATCAATTCATGATCGATCTCAAACCGGTTAACTACCTGTTGAAAAGAATGAATTACAGGGTTAGTGCTGATCCCTTCTCTGATGGCCTTGAAAGTATCCTCCTCAAACCTGCTAATCAGCCGCTGCTGGTTGTACCCATGAAAGGTATCCACAATTTCATCGGCGTAGCGTACAAAGCCGTAGATGGCATAAATGGGATAACGAAAACTTTTATCAAAAGTTTTAATGCCCAGGCTAAAGGAAGTGCTATATTTTTTTGTTATCAGTTTACTGCATTCAAAACAAGTTTCATCGTACAGGCTCATCATCGGCACTCGCGTGGTCATTTTTTCAAAAGTACAAATTCAAAGCGGTATTGTTTTTTATAGGCCTAAAACAATTTGCTTATCTTAGGCTTCACATTAAACATGAGCAGCAAGCGTATTATTGTTATTGGTTCGGGCTTTGCTGGTTTATCGGCGGCCTGTGTTTTGGCTAAAGAAGGCTATAAAGTTACCATATTGGAAAAAAATGACCAGCCCGGCGGCCGTGCCAGGGCCTGGGAGCAGGATGGTTTCAGGTTTGATATGGGGCCAAGCTGGTACTGGATGCCCGATGTATTTGAAAACTTTTTTGCACTGTTCGGCAAAAAAACTTCCGATTATTATCGGCTAAAAAGGCTTGATCCCGGCTACCGTGTTTATTACAGCAAAAACGAAATATTTGATGTCCCCGCGGATATGGTTGAGCTTGAAACCCTGTTTGAACAAGCCGAACCTGGTAGCAGTAAAGCATTACGCAATTTTTTAAACCAGGCGGCATATAAATATAAAGTAGGCATGGGTGAGTACGTTTTCCGCCCCTCCCATTCCATCACCGAATTTATCGACTTTAACCTGATCAAAAAAAGCTTCAGCATGCAGCTGCTTACCAGTATGAGCAGCCATGTACGCAAATATTTTAAAAACCCCAAACTAATTAAACTACTGGAGTTCCCCGTGTTATTTTTAGGAGCCACCCCGCAAAATACCCCGGCCATGTATAGCATGATGAACTATGCGGACCTTGCCCTGGGCACCTGGTACCCTATGGGTGGCATGAACGAAATAGTAAAAGCTATGGTAAGCCTGGCCATCGAACTGGGAGTTGAGATCAGGCTCAATACAGAGGTTACAAAAATCAATATACAGGATAAACAGGTTGATAAAATCCAAACCAATAACGGCGTATTCACCGCCGATATGGTAATTGCAGGGGCAGATTATCAACACGTTGACCAGCATTTAATTGAAAAACCCTATCGTAACTACACTACTAAATACTGGAATAGCCGTACGATGTCGCCATCGAGCTTATTGTTCTATATTGGCACTAATAAAAAAGTGCCGAACATACAGCACCATAACCTATTCTTCGACGAAGACTTTGAATTGCATGCCAAAGAGATCTATACTGCGCCCCAATGGCCCTCCAGTCCGTTGTTTTATGTTTGCTGTAGTTCAAAAACGGATAGCACGGTTGCCCCCCAGGGCGGCGAGAACCTGTTTTTCCTGATGCCGATAGCGCCGGGCTTAAATGATGACGAAACCATCCGCGAAAAATATTTCACCCTGATGATGGATAGGTTTGCTCAGATTACCGGGCACGATATCAGAGGTTCGATCATGGTGAAACGAAGCTATGCGCTTAATGATTTTACAGCCGATTATCATTCGTTTAAAGGCAATGCTTACGGGTTGGCAAATACACTTGCCCAAACCGCTTTTTTTAAACCCGCCATACGGCCAAAACATATCAACAACCTGCTGTATACCGGGCAGCTTACCGTGCCGGGGCCTGGCGTGCCGCCGGCAATTATCTCGGGGCAGGTGGTAGCGAAGGAGGCAATGAAGAAGTTGGCGTATTAGCAATAACAGCGATGTCGTAAACATGACGTAAACAAGTCGGCAGTTAATATCTTTAGGGAGTTATACTTTTGTTCAGCAAAATATATCAATATGAAAACCTATAACCCCGGAAAAAAGATTAAGGAATTGCGCAACCGTAAAGGATTAAGCCAGGAAGAATTGGCTGAACAAGCCCAACTAAGTTTAAGAACCGTGCAACGAATAGAAAACGATGAAACAGATGCAAGGGGCGATACACTTAAAAGACTGGCAACCGCGCTAAATATTACCCCTGAAGATTTAACAGAATTACCTTTCGAGCCCGCAGGAATTTTGAATTATGATAGCAGAAACTTTTTACTACAATTCAATTTATCAGCCCTAAGCTTCATTATATTCCCGATGTTAGGAATAGCATTGCCACTGGCCTTGTGGTTATCCAAGAGGAAAAAAATAAAAGATATAGATAAACCTTGTAAACGGCTTATCAATTTTCAAATATCATGGTGTTTAGCTATCGTTTTAACAGCTATTGTTCTTTTTAATCACGATTTTTTTCATATTCCCTCATCTATATTGAACCTTGGCGCGGGTGAACTTATCTTATTGAGTATACCGTTGTTTTATGCTATAAACTTTATTTATATCGTTTTCAACAGCGTACTGGTATATAACACCCGGCAAATATTTTATCAGCCAGCTGTACCTTTTTTTAAGATAACATAAGCCCGTTAATAACCTGGGCTAAAACAAGAAACCCGCCTCATGGGCGGGTTTCCTATTTATATATATGATGGAGTTTAATTGAACATTAATTCTCTGCGTAAACGGGTTTGGCGATTCCGTTATCATATGCCTTAAGGTTTTTCTTGAGCAGCTTGCGTGCTACGTGTATGCGGGTTTTTACCGTACCGATCGGAATGTCCAGGTGATCGGCAATTTCATGGTATTTATGACCTTCAAAGTACATGGTGAAGGGTACATAATAATCTTCGGGCAGCCTGTCTAAAGCTTTTTTAATATCATCCATAACAAATTTGGCTTCGCCCTGATTTTTGGTTGAACTAAATACCAGGTTTGGTGATGATATTTCATCACTTTTGGTAACGAAAGTGCTCATTTTAACAAAACGGCGATAGTTGTTGATGAATGTGTTTTTCATGATGGTATATAACCATCCTTTTAAATTGGTGCCTTCCTTAAACTTGTTATAGTAAGTTATGGCCTTCAACATTGTATCCTGGACAAGGTCGTTAGCATCGTCTGCGTCGTGCGTGAAATGTAAAGCGTATGATCTTAAAGAAGTCGCCTGACGTAGTACAAGGGTGTTAAACTCAATCTTTGTCATTTTGTTAAAGTTTTGTGTTAACAATTAGGCAAGCATGATGCCATTAAGCCAAAGTGTGTAGTAAAAAGTCCACATTTAAACATCGGTATTGAAACTTACCCATTGTGTACTGTTCACACATTGACAATAAATACAATACTGAAAAACAGAATGTTATGAATTTTTACACCAGAAAATCAAACTTATTTAGGGAACATTTGTAACAGGAATGTTATTCAGAAGAAATTTTATTAAAAATGAAAATTCACTTTAAATAAAGTTATTTAACTAATAATATTAACCTCCCGTTGTAGTGTAACGCCAAATTTAGTGTACACACTGTCTATGATTTGCGACGAAAAGTTATACACTTCCTGCCCTGTGGCGCCTCCATGGTTCACTAAAACCAGGGCCTGGTTCTTCCATGTTCCTGTGTGACCCACGGTTTTTCCTTTCCATCCACATTGTTCAATGAGCCATCCGGCAGCCAGTTTTACGCCGCCATCAGCAGCAGGATAGTTTACCACATCAGGAAATTTAGCTTGCACTACAGCAAATTCTTCGGCACTGATCACCGGGTTTTTAAAGAAGCTGCCCGCGTTTCCTATAGTTGACGGATCGGGGAGTTTGGATACCCGGATATGCGCCACCACCTGCGATACATCTTTAATAGTAGGGTTTGAGATACCCCTGTTTTGTAATTCTTGCTCAATGGCCCCATACCTGGTGTTAATGCTTGCCACCAGCGATAAGTGGAACTTTACCGATACTATAATATACTGTTCTTTCAGTTCGGCTTTAAAAATGCTTTCGCGGTAACCAAATTTACAATCCTCTTTGCTGAAAGTTCTGAATGTTCCTGTCGCTATTTCAAAAGCGCGGCAACTGTGAAATACATCTTTAAGCTCAACGCCATAGGCGCCAATATTTTGTATAGGCGATGCCCCTACCGAACCCGGGATCAGGCTCAGGTTTTCGACACCAGCATAACCGTGATCAACACAACAATTCACCAAATCGTTCCATACCTCTCCGCCACCTGCTTCTACATAAACATCATTGTGGCTGATGCGGTGCTCAATACCACGGATGTTCATGCGCACAACCAGTCCGTCAAAATCATCAACCATAAGCATATTGCTGCCGCCACCGAGTATTAGTCGCTCTGTTTGCTGCCACTGCGGGTCGGCAAACAGTTCTGTTAGTTCGGTTTCATGGGCTATCTCTACAAAATAACGGGCGCTGGTATCAATACCGAAGGTGTTAAAATTTTTGAGGGATACGTTTTCTTGTATTTGCAGCATGTTTTTTTGATGTCGGATTTGAGATATTCGATTTCGGAGTTTTTATTTTCCGAATCTATTGAGTACAAAAGTAACCAAAAGATAGTGATTTTGTCTGAACCGGGATTTGGTGGATTTTGTCTGAACTCGAATTTGTAGAATTAAAGAATTAACAGAATGCCCGGCAAATTCGAGAAATTCTCAAAATTTGTTTAATTCGAGTTCAGAAAAAAATAACCAACCACCCACCTAATCAACCCAATCAACCACTCACCTCTTCCCCAACCGTTAAAATTTGTTAAAAAAATCACAAACCTCTTGCAAATACGAAATCTATCGTAGATATTTGTACGAAGAAATTCGTAATAAAGATAGACAGATGGAAATTAAACCAACAGAAAGCGAACTCGAAATTTTACAGGTGATCTGGAAAAAGGGCCAGTGCACCGTACGTGAAGTTCACGAGGAGCTTGCTAAAAACAAGGATGCCGGTTACACCACCACCTTAAAACTCATGCAGATTATGCATGATAAGGGAATGGTTGAGCGCGACACCACTTCAAAAACACATGTTTACAAAGCTTTATTCACAATGGAGCAGGCGCAAAGCAACGCTCTGGATAAAATCTTGTCTACTGTATTTAAAGGCTCCACTTCCGATTTGGTGATCCAGGCGCTTGGCCAACACCGCGCATCAAAAGACGAGATTGATGCTATTAAAAATTTTTTGAATCAATTTGATCAGGATAAAAAATAAACGTGATGGAAAATTTATTCTATAATATAAGCCAGGTGTTGGGCGTAACTATTCTGCAATCGTTATGGCAGGGTTTGTTAGTATGGTTTGCCTTAAGGTTAGTGTTTATTTGCAGGCCGCAGTTATCGGCCATTAAAAAGCACAATTTGGCCATGGGCGCCATCCTTGCCATAAGCGCCTGGTTTATATACACGTTTATCCATCAGTTCAGGCTGCACGAGTGGATCAATTTTACATCCGCCAATGCACCATCTTTATTACCACGTTTCTACCTTCCGCTGCATGAAGTAGCATTCAAACCGCAAAACAATTATTACGAATACGTTATAAAAGGCTATCTGCCTTATATATCAGCCCTTTATTTTGCTGGTTTGGTATTTAACCTGCTTAAAGTTAGCTTAAGCTGGCAAAGGATCAGCCTGATAAAACGTACCATGGTACCTGCCGACAGGCTGCAGGACTTTGCCGATGAGCTTTGCCAAAAGCTGGGCATTACTAAAAATGTGTGGGTAAACTTTAGCCGTATGGTTGATGCCCCTTGTATGATAGGCTTTTTAAGCCCCATTATTTTGTTGCCGATAACCCTTACTACATACTTATCGGCTACCGAGGTTGAAGCAATTTTACTGCACGAGCTATCGCACATTAAACGTAACGATTACCTGCTGAACCTGATGCAGCAATTTATTTCCATACTGTTATTCTTTAATCCCTTTGCCCAATTAATTAATCGAATCATTAACCAGGAGCGCGAAAACAGCTGCGATGACCTTGTTGTGCAAACAACACAGCAACCCTTGATCTATGCACACGCGCTTTTGAAGCTTGAGCAAACCAGGCAGCAGCATTTACAGCTGGCCCTGGCTGCTAATGGCAAAAAATATCATTTATTAAACAGAATTGAACGCATCATGAAAACAAAGAAACCTATAGGCAATATCCGCCACCTGCTTGTGGCCATTGCCATAATGGCTGCCGGCGTTAGCAGCATTGCCTGGCTAAACCCCACCATAAAAGATGGCAAGCTCACAGTTAAAAAAGTTGCTGCGCCTGCCGCCTTACATGCTCTATTTGTGGAAGATACCATACGCAAGGTGGCTCCTAAAACTAAAAAACCTATAACCTATAAAAAGAAGACCCAGGCCGAAATAGTTAGAGCCAAACAACGCCATGATTCTTTTAACTACGACGGTTTTAACGATGCTGAGCTTGAAAAACTCAGCGCCGAAGTAAACAAACAAGGCGAGCTGATTGGTAAATACTACAACAGCAATGATTTCAAAAAGCAACAGGAAATGCTTGAAGCTAAAAGCAAAGCCCTGCAGGCCTATTATAATACTGAAGGCATGGAAAAAATGAAGCTGGAAATGCAAAAAATGGGCGAAGATTTTCAAAAGGAATATGGCGAAACTTCCGAATCTAAAAAAACCAGTGAACAGATGGGTGAGATAGGCCGCAAGATCGGTGCTTATTACAGCAGTCCTGAGTTTAAAAAAATGAACGAAGAGCTGGAGAAAAAGTATGGCATTCCGCATAACCGCGGCTATAATAGCTATAATGACGACAGAGATCCTAATTACAAAAAGTACCAGGACGAGCTGCAAAGCAAGATCCCGGCTGATGTGAAGGCGCAAACAGAGCAGTTGAAAAACCTGGGCCAAAAAATCCGCAGCCGCTATGACTCGCCGGAATTTATTGCAAAAAGAAACCGTATGCAGGCCATGGGCGATAGCATCAGGATGGCTTACAACAATCCCGACATGAAAAAACTACAGGAGGATATGAGGGACATTGGCCGGCAAATGCGCAGCTTCCAGGATAGCCCTGAAATTAGAGCGGCACAACAACGGCTTAAAGAAGCCAGCAAAAAACTGCGGGACTATATGAAAAGCCCGGCCTTTAAGCAAAAAATGAAACTGTACCGCGATAAAATGGATAAAGACTTTGATTATAAGTTTGACAACGACGATAAAGAGGAGATCAAAGCCGATACAGCTGACTAAATAAATTAGCAATTAGCATTAAAAATCTTTTTTAAAGAACCTTAATTTGTAATTTAGTGTCCTCAATAAAATGAGGACACTTTTTTTATGCTTCAAAAGCTAACCATTAATAACTATGCGCTTATCGACAACCTGGAGATAGGTTTTGATAGCGGTCTGAACATATTAACCGGCGAAACCGGCGCAGGTAAATCGATCATATTGGGTGCCCTTTCACTTATTTTAGGACAGCGGGCCGAAAGCAAGTACTTTTTTAACCAGCAAAAAAAATGCGTTATTGAGGGCACTTTCAAAATCAGTGGCTTTCATTTAGCCGATTTTTTTGAGGATAACGATCTGGATTATGAAACCGAAACGGTATTACGCCGTGAAATTTCTGCCGATGGTAAATCCCGTGCTTTTGTAAACGATACGCCGGTTAACCTCACAGCATTGAAGCAACTGGGCGAAAAGCTGATCGACATCCATTCCCAGCATGCTACGCTGGAGATCAATGATCCAGATTTTCAACTGTTAGTGGTTGACTCCGTCGCACGTCATTCAGATTTGCTATTTGATTATCAAACCAAATTCAAAGCATATAAAAAGTCGTTAAGCAAGCTGAACCAGCTCATAGCCGAAAATGATAAAGCCAAAGCCGATCTTGATTATTTCCAGTTTCAGTTTGATGAACTGGAAAAAGGCGCTTTAGTTGCTGATGAGCAGGAACATTTAGAACTGGAACTAAACACCCTCAACAATGCCGAAGAAATTAAGCGCAACCTTTTAGGCGCAAACTATCTTTTACAGGATGGCGAAGCCGCAGCGTTGACTCAGCTAAAAGAAGCCGGACAGGCTTTGGGTTCTATAGAAAAATACAACCCGGCTGTGGCTGAATTGCACCAGCGCATCAATAGCACTATCATAGAATTGAAAGATATTGCTGCTGAAATTGATGCCATTGAACAGCATACTTTTATTGATGAAGCCCGTGCCGAAGAGGTGAACAACCGGTTAAGCATGATCTACAATCTGCAAAAAAAGCATCGGGTAAATACCATCGCCGAGCTATTGCAGATTCAGGAAGAATTATCAGACAAAGTGCAGCAAGCCCTTTTTGGTGACGAAGCTATCGAAAAACTGCAAAAACAAATTGCCGCCGATAAAGCCGAACTTGAAAAGCTGGCGACACAGTTATCAGTCAACCGCAAAAAAGCTATCCCGGATATTGAGAAACAAATATTGGCAACACTGGCCGAGATGGGGATGGGAAACTCGATGTTAAGCATTGAGCAAACGCCCCCCCCGCCCCCTAAAGGGGGGGCTACTGAGCAATCTCCCTTACTTACTGCTACGGGGATTGATAACATTAAATTTTTATTTTCGGCTAATAAGGGACATGCTTTGGCTGAGATGAGCAAGGTGGCATCCGGTGGAGAGCTTTCGAGGTTGATGCTGAGCATTAAATCTATTGTGGCGCAATACACTGCCTTGCCTACTATTATTTTTGATGAGATTGACACCGGTGTATCCGGCGAGGTAGCCAATAAGGTTGGGCAGATAATGGAGCGATTAGCGCAAAACCTACAGGTAATCACCATTACCCACCTGCCGCAAATCGCCAGCAAAGGACAAAGCCATTATTTTGTTTATAAAGATGATAGCGAAGCCGCTACCTTTACCCGGATCAAGCAATTGGACAACGATGAACGCGTATTGGAGATAGCCAAAATGCTAAGCGGGGACAAGCCGGGCGAAAGTGCTTTGCAAAATGCGAGAGAGTTACTCTTCAGTTAGCAGTTTTGAGTTTGCAGCAGGCAATAACGGCCGTTAGTTTAAACAGCCAATCAGCAACTGAAATAAAATTATAACTTTGCTTCAATTATAAAAACTTAACAAATGGCTTATAATTTATTAAAAGGTAAAAAAGGCATCATTTTCGGTGCGCTAAATGAGCAATCAATAGCCTGGAAGGTAGCACAACGTGCCGTACAGGAAGGTGCTGAAATTGTATTATCAAATGCCCCTATTGCTTTACGCATGGGCGAACTCAATAAACTGGCCGAAGAATGCAACGCGCCGGTTATTGGTGCCGATGTTACCAATGGCGATGATATCAATAACCTGTTCACCAAAACCATGGAGCATTTTGGCGGCAAGGTTGACTTCATCCTGCACTCAATAGGCATGAGCGTTAACGTACGCAAAAACATCCCTTATTTTGAAAACAACTACGAATTTACCCACAAAGGTTTCGATATATCAGCATTAAGTCTTCACCGCATTTTGCAGGCTGCCATGAAACATGATGCCATTAATGAATGGGGATCAGTATTGGCATTAAGCTACATCGCAGCTCAACGTTACTTCCCTGGTTATAATGACATGGCAGATAACAAAGCGGTATTGGAAAGCATTGCTCGTAACTTTGGTTATGAGTACGGCATGGCTAAAAAAGTACGTGTTAATACCATCTCTCAGTCGCCAACCCGTACAACCGCAGGTTCGGGAGTAAAAGGCTTCGACGGCTTTATTGAGTTTGCCGAAAAAATGAGCCCGCTGGGTAACGCCGATGCCGATCAGTGCGCTGATTACTGCGTTACCATGTTTAGCGATTTAACCAAAATGGTTACTATGCAAAATCTTTTCCATGACGGTGGTTTTTCCTACACTGGCGTAACCCAGGCGGTTATTGACCAGATGGGGAAATAATTTCAAATGGTCTTAAACAAAAAGGAGCGTTGCGTTTGCAAGGCTCCTTTTTGTTTTGAGTTAGATTGGATTACGGCACCAATACTATTTTCACTTTTAATGGCCCGGGAATCCCTGCTCCTGTGGGTACGCTTCCATCCGAATTTTGAGCATCAATGTATAGCTTGCCTGTTTGATATACAAACCTGTAACTTATCCCCCCATATACGTCCGGTAGCTGTTCATAGGTACCATTATCTTCCAAATACACCAAAACAGCACCGTGATTATTATAGTAGTCAGTAATTTCGGGTACATTTAAAGTCGTGGTATAGCCGTTAATACTATTGTCGAGCGCAAAATTTGGAGTGGTATCAAAAATAGTGGTAGCGCTCGGGCTGGTAGTTACATATTCCTTTTTACACGATGTTGCAGCAAGTACTATAGTGCAGCAAATTAAAGTCAAGATTTTTTTCATAAAGTATTGCGTTAGTTATATAACTGTTTGAACAAAAAATTGTTCAAAGGTTTAAACGTTTTTTAAATTATTTTATTTCGAACCTTATTTCCTGATGTTTTTTCGCCACTTTTGATTAACTAATACCTTAGTTTAACTTTGGCTATGCATAAGTCCTTTTTGCTTTTATTGTTACTGATACCAACATATTGCCTTGCCCAAATAAAAATTACCGGCAAAGTGATTAATATGACCGATACCAAACCTGTGCCCAACGCAAGTGTATTTTTAAACAACGCCCAGGTAGGCAATAAAACGGCCGATGACGGAACTTTTACTTTAAGTAATGTAAAGCCCGGCAAATATGATTTTATTATATCTATAGTAGGTTATGAAACCTACACCTATAGTTTGCAAACGGGCAGTGCCGACGTCAATTTCGGTACCATTAGCATTATCCCCAAAACCTTTCAGCTAAATGAGGTTAAGATCAGGCCTGATCCTAACCGTGAAAAATACTATGCCATTTTCAGGCAGCAATTTTTAGGCTATTCAGACAATGCCGCCAAATGTAAAATCCTGAACTCAGATGTGCTTGACTTCGATTATGATGAAGCTACCCGAATCTTAAAAGCTACTTCTCACGATTTTTTGGAGATTGAAAACAAGGCACTGGGTTATAAGATCCGATACAAATTGACCAACTTCAATTACAACCCGGCAAAAGCTATGTTGTATTATGAGGGAATCTCCAACTTCGAAGACCTGAAGGGAACCGAAAAACAAAAGCGTAAATGGCGTAAAGAACGACAATTAGCGTACCTTGGTTCATATATGCATTTCTATCGGTCGGCTATAAAAGATAGTCTCACACAAGAAAACTTTGTTGTGATGCGCCTGATCCGTAAACCCAATTCAAATTACCACGGTGGCCTCAATAATAAATACCTGCAAAGTCTTGTCAATAAACCCTTAGACAGGGCCGACTTTTTCAAGCTAACAGACCAGGACGGCTTATTTGCTATAGGATTTACCGATTGCCTGTATGTTATGTATACTAAAAAAGGCCGAACCCCTTCGGATAATACCGTACAGGCTTTTAATATGCCTAACAATGCCACAACTATTATTTCTTTCGATGAGCCATATGCCTTTTTTGACAACAATGGTATTGTAGCTAATCCTCATTCCGTAATCTATGAAGGTGACTGGGGCATAAGTCGTGTTGCCGAAATGTTACCGGTTGATTATGAGCCGGTGGTAGATAAAAAGTAAGTCTGACAAAATTATGCCGTTGCGAGCATAGCGCGGCAATGGCACAGGAGCAGAGCCGCTCTGTACAGTATGCGATTGCCGCGTTGCACCCCGCGCTCTGTCCCATCTCGCTCCTCGCAATGACATTTTTTTCAATTTAAAACCTCTCCTTAAACAAAAACCCCGTTCCAAAAGAAACGGGGTTTTAATATTACTCACAGTACTGCAAAATTACTTTTGCTCTTCCTGCTCTGGCTTTTTGCTTTCACCTTTCCTGTCGGTAATTTTGATCTCCTTGGTTTCGGTATCAAAATCAACTACCATTACGTCACCTTCGGCTAATTCACCTTTAAGGATCTCTTCGGCAATTGGGTCTTCCAGGTATTTCTGGATGGCACGTTTAAGCGGCCTCGCACCAAATTGCGAGTCATAACCTTTATCGGCAATGAAATCTTTTGCAGCATCGGTAAGCTCAATTTTGAAACCTAAGCCATTTACACGGCTAAACAGATAAGCAAGCTCGATATCGATGATCTTGAAGATCTCTTCTTTACCTAATGAGTTAAATACGATAACATCATCAATACGGTTCAGGAACTCAGGAGCAAATGCACGTTTCAATGCATTCTCAATAACACCACGTGAATGGCTTTCGGCCTGTAAAGTTTTAGCGTTGGTGCTGAAACCTACACCCTGGCCAAAGTCTTTCAACTGGCGGGCACCGATATTTGATGTCATGATGATGATCGTATTCCTGAAATCAACCTTGCGGCCTAATGAATCGGTCAACTGACCTTCATCCAACACCTGTAACAGGATATTGAATACATCAGGGTGAGCTTTTTCGATCTCATCCAATAACACTACGGCATAAGGTTTACGGCGTACTTTTTCAGTTAACTGTCCACCTTCTTCATAACCTACATAACCCGGAGGCGCACCTACTAAACGAGATACCGCGAATTTCTCCATGTACTCGCTCATGTCAATCTGGATCAGGGCATCTTCAGTGTCGAACATAAAACGGGCAAGCTCTTTAGCAAGTTCGGTTTTACCAACACCTGTAGGGCCCAGGAAGATGAATGAACCAATAGGTTTTTTAGGATCTTTCAAACCGGCACGGGTACGTTGTATAGCGCGGGTAAGCTTTTTGATAGCTTCATCCTGACCAATGATCTTGCTGGCAACAGTATCGCTCATATGCAACAGCTTCTGGCTGTCGGCCTGGCCTACACGTTGTACAGGGATGCCGGTCATCATAGATACTACCTCAGCAACATTATCTTCGGTTACAGTGTAACGTTTTGATTTTGTTTCGGCTTCCCAAACAGCTTTTGCCTGGTCAAGCTCAACTAACAAATTCTTTTCAGTATCACGCAATTGGGCAGCTTCTTCGTATTTCTGACTGCGGACAACTTTATTTTTCTCGATCTTGATCTGTTCGATCTTTTGCTCAATATCTAAAATGTTTTGAGGCACATGGATATTGGTTAAGTGAACACGTGAACCTGCTTCATCAAGCGCGTCGATAGCCTTGTCCGGTAAAAACCTGTCGGTGATGTAACGGGTGGTTAAGTTAACGCAAGCATTGATAGCTTCTGGGGTATAAGTAACACCGTGGTGCTCTTCATATTTATCCTTAATGCGGTTCAGGATCTCGATAGTTTCAGTCGGCGTAGCCGGCTCAACCATTACTTTTTGGAAACGACGGTCCAAAGCACCATCTTTTTCAATGTACTGGCGGTATTCATCTAAAGTGGTTGCGCCAATGCATTGTATCTCTCCCCTCGCCAAAGCCGGTTTAAACATGTTCGATGCATCAAGCGAACCTGAAGCACCACCAGCACCTACTATAGTATGGATCTCGTCAATAAATAAAATTACATCAGGTGATTTTTCCAGTTCGTTCATTACCGCTTTCATACGCTCTTCAAACTGGCCACGGTATTTGGTACCGGCAACCAATGAGGCTAAATCAAGTGTAACTACACGCTTGTTGAACAATACACGTGATACTTTGCGCTGAACAATGCGCAATGCAAGACCTTCGGCAATGGCCGATTTACCTACACCCGGTTCACCTATTAATATAGGGTTGTTCTTTTTACGGCGCGATAGAATTTGCGACACCCTTTCGATCTCTTTTTCACGACCAACAATAGGGTCAAGCTTGCCATCTTCGGCGGCGCGGGTTAAATCGCGGCCAAAGTTATCAAGCACCGGTGTTTTTGATTTAATGTCAGATACTTTTTTAGGCTGGCTAAATGACTCTTCTTCTTTAAAGTCATCGTCGCCACCTGTAGGTGATCCCGGCATTTCGTCAGTAACATCGTTTTTATGTGATTCAACTTCACCCTTAAATACCTCGTAGTTTACATTAAACTGTACCAGTATTTGTGAGGCGATGTTGTCCTCATCGCGAAGGATGGACAACAGCAGGTGCTCTGTACCAATTACATCGCTTTTAAATATTTTGGCTTCCAGATAAGTTATCTTCAATACCTTCTCGGCCTGTTTTGTTAACGGGATGCTGCCGATATGTACGTTTGTTCCAATAGTTCCCTTTACTGCATCCTCAACGGCGCGGCGAAGTTTTGCGGTATCAACGTTCAATCCCTTCAGCAATTTAATTGCTACACCATCCCCATCGCGGATAAGCCCAAGCAAAAGATGTTCAGTACCTATATAGTCATGCCCAAGACGTAATGCCTCTTCCCTGCTATATTGAATAACATCTTTTACCCTCGGCGAAAATTTAGCTTCCATATATACCTTTCTAATTATTGAACGCCCTAATGTATAAATTATGATTTTACAAATTACGACGCCTGTTTTACTTTCATCAACAATATTGCCAACATTTAATGCTTTGCAGAAACAGACATTGTTATGATACGCAATGTATCAAAGTTTGGTATCAATCGGCAGTTTTTATCTGAAAAGCCCGCTAACAAGCATTTTTTTTACAATATACGAACGAAACTTACCTGTTTGATATAAATATCTTAAAAAAGTTTAAACAAATTTCAAATATTTAATAACATTTCCACCATTTAAGGCATTTCGTCATAAACATGACAATTAGGCATTAGCCAGCAGATATCGTCATATAACTTTATATACGGGAAACCCGCGGTGATGGTTGTGCTTCTTTGCTTAAGGTTCAATTAAATTTAAATTAACATTATAACTCAAAAATCAGTTTAAAATTACTAATCCTAATCATTTAATCTGAAGCCTCCTTTTCATCTATTTTAGCCATATTTGAATTTCTATTTATCGATCAATTATAATGGCAGACGAAAAGATAATTTTTTCAATGGCCGGGGTGAGCAAAGTTTATCCCCCGCAAAAAACAGTATTAAAAAACATATACCTGTCGTTTTTTTACGGCGCTAAAATTGGCGTTATCGGCTTAAATGGTTCCGGTAAATCGTCACTGCTCAAGATCATTGCAGGTATTGATAAAACCAATATAGGCGAGGTGGTGTTTTCGCCGGGCTATACCGTAGGTTACTTAAGCCAGGAACCCGAACTTGATCCTGAAAAAACCGTACGCGAAATAGTTGAGGAAGGTGTTTCTGAAACTACGGCCTTATTAAAGGAGTACGAAGAGATCAACGAAAAATTCGGTCTTCCTGAATATTATGAGGATGCCGATGCCATGGAGAAACTTATGAACCGCCAGGGCGAACTACAGGATAAAATTGATGCAGTAAACGCCTGGGAACTGGATAGCAAACTGGAACGCGCTATGGATGCCCTCCGTTGCCCGGAGCCTGATACCAAAATTTCAGTACTATCAGGAGGCGAGCGCCGTCGCGTAGCTTTATGCCGCCTACTGCTTAAAGAACCTGATGTTTTATTGCTTGATGAGCCCACCAACCACTTGGATGCCGAATCTATTGATTGGCTGGAACAACATTTACAACAATATAAAGGAACAGTTATCGCGATAACGCACGACAGGTACTTCCTTGATAACGTTGCCGGCTGGATCCTGGAGCTTGACCGTGGAGAAGGAATCCCATGGAAAGGAAATTACTCCTCATGGCTTGATCAAAAAGCCAAACGTTTGGCACAGGAAGAAAAGAGCGAGAGCAAACGTCAGAAGACCCTGGAACGCGAGCTGGAGTGGGTGCGCATGGGCCCGAAAGGTCGCCACGCCAAGTCAAAAGCCCGTTTAGGCAATTACGAAAAACTTGCATCCGAGGAAACCAAAGAACGCGAAGAAAAACTGGAGCTGTTCATTCCGCCGGGCCCGCGTTTGGGTAACGTGGTGATCGAGGCCAATAACGTAAGCAAATCATACGGCGACAAATTATTGTTTGATAACCTGAGCTTCTCATTGCCTCCGGCCGGGATTGTTGGTATTATTGGCCCCAACGGTGCTGGCAAAACAACGCTGTTCCGATTAATCACCGGACAAGATCAGCCGGATGCCGGTACCTTCCGTGTGGGCGAAACCGTAGCCTTGGGTTATGTAGACCAGATGCATGACGATCTCGACCCTAACAAATCTGTTTGGGAAAACGTAACCGGCGGTTTGGAAACTATTATGGTAGGTAACCGTCCGTTAAATTCAAGGGCATACGTATCCAAGTTTAACTTTAACGGTGCCGATCAGCAGAAAAAAGTGGGTGTACTATCGGGCGGTGAACGTAACCGTGTTCACTTATCCATCACCCTTAAAAAAGGATCGAATGTATTGCTGCTGGATGAGCCTACCAACGATATCGACGTAAATACGCTACGTGCCTTGGAAGAAGCACTCGAAAACTTTGGCGGCTGTGCGGTAGTCATCAGCCACGACCGCTGGTTCCTCGACCGTATCTGCACCCATATCCTTGCCTTTGAAGGCAACTCGCAGGTTTACTTTTTTGAAGGAAACTATTCTGATTACGAAGAAAACAGGAAGAAGCGATTGGGAGATGTTGCTCCGAAAAGGATTAAATATAAAAAGTTGACGGCGTAATAGGCCCCTCCAAATCTCCTCCAAAACTGGGGGAGATTTTTAAAAAACAAGCTGCCCAAAATATGCAAATGGCTAATATTCTGTTTAAATGATCAGAAACTACTACGGGCCTCCAATTGTACCTAAACTATCTCGAAGAACCCGATTTTTTATATTTCTTGCCTTCTTTGCCGGATTGTGTGCGTTAGTTCCTGAAATCGGTTTGTTCAGACTTACGTTTATACCTCTGTCTGCTTGCTTAGAAATATGGACGGCATTTACTATAATCAGCTTTACAATACACATCCCTTTATTCTGGAAACGCTACTCTGTATCTAATGCGTTATGGCTTTCTGTGCTCTATGGCTACGCCTCGGCAGGACTTCCGCTGTATATTTTTATGGCAACAAACTATTATTGTGCCGATAACAAAACCTCGCAACAAACTTTCGGCGTGATATCGGCACAGGTTGGACAAGGAAAGCTTTCGCCCAATGTTGTGATCAATTATAAGGGATTAGATAAGCAGCTATTTTATCCATGGGATGCACCTGTTACGAAATATAAAAGCGTTTCATTGTCAATAAAAAAAGGTTATTGGGGCTTCGATATTGTTTATCAGCAAGACATTAACACAGGCCTGTCAGAGCAATGATGAACAAAATGATCTTTTTTTTACATCCCTCCTTTTCGGCTTTGACGTTATCGAAAGCAAAATCTTATCTGAATGAAAAATGCCCGATCAGGATGGCATTTTTTTATATTATCAGGACTACTTTATCCCGTAATGGTCATTCATCAACTTCTCAAACAAACCGCCCGGCAATATAGCTTTAAGCGTAGGCACAATGGTTTGGCCAACCTGACCAACCAGGTAACGGTGCTTAGGACTCGATGAAGCCACTATCGAAACCAGTTTTTTAGCTAATGATTCAGGACTTGGGGCAATGCTTTCGTCTTTTTCCATAGCGGCCACAGCTGCATTGTACTCAGTTTCAAGCTTATCATTTTTGATCGGAAATTTAACCTTAGCGCGGTTCTGGCTAAAATCCGATTTAAAGTCACCCGGGTTAAGCAGCGTTACTTTAACGCCTGTATTGCGCAGTTCCATCCTTAAACTTTGTGAGTAGCCTTCGATAGCATATTTTGAAGCGCTATACATACCTTGATATGGCAACCCGAACAAGCCAGCCAATGAGCTGATGTTTACAATAAGCCCCTGCCCTTTTTCGATCATACCCGGTAATACTGCCGAACTAACACGGATCACACCGAAAAAATTCACTTCAAACTGCTGTTTAGCACTCTCAACCGGCATGGCATAAGCCGGACCGGTTACGCCGTTACCCGCGTTGTTCACCAACACATCAATTTTTCCTTCGGCTTTAATAATAGTGTCGATAGCAACCTTTACCGAAGCATCGTCGGTAACATCAAGTTGAACAGGTTTAAATGCAACTGATGTCATGCGGCTTAAATCACGCGATGAGCCGTAAACTGTATGTCCGGCGGCATGCAGGGCGTTAGCACAGGCTAAGCCAATACCAGAAGATGCTCCTGTTACTAATATTACCTTTTTCATTGTTTGTAAGGGTGAGTTTGTTTTATTGTTTATTGGTTTGATTGCGCCGTTTTTTGGCAACGTAAAGATGTGAATTTATCATGCAGCAAAACAAGGGGATAGGTTAAAAATAATGTTAACTACATGAAAAATTCATGATGGGAGAAGGAGATTAAAACACATATCGTCATGCTAAACTTGTTTCAGCACCCGCCTTGCTAAGCAATCGCCGACCTTGCTTATGGGATGCTGAAACAAGTTCAGCATGACGGTTGGGGGATCTATCCTTCCTTTATTCCCTCCTCACCCGGCGCGTGGATCTGTTGCAGGGATAGCGGGATCAGTTTCTTAGTTTTCAGATAAGTAATACCTACAATAATCATAGTCATGCTACCGCCAAATAATACCGACGGAACAGTACCCAGCAACTGCGCGGCAGTACCCGATTCAAAAGCGCCTATCTCGTTAGATGAACCAATGAACATCTGGTTCACTGCCGATACCCGGCCACGCATATGATCGGGCGTTAAAAGCTGCATCAGGGTACCACGGATGATCACACTGATACTGTCAAAAGCACCTTCGGTAAATATAAACAACAGCGACAAATAAAAATTAGTAGATAAACCGAAGCATATGATAGACAAGCCGAAACCGGTCACTGCAATAAGCAGGTTACGCCATGGCTTTCCCATTGGCGAAAAACGCGTCATCACCAGCATGGTCAATACTGCACCTAATGATGACATGGCCCTCATGATACCCAATCCTTCGGCGCCTACTTTTAATATTTCGTTGGCAAAAACCGGCAGTAAAGCCACAGCACCACCAAAAAACACTGAGAACAGGTCAAGGCTCATGGCGCCGATCATCATCTTATTTCCAAATACAAAATGGATCCCTTCAGAAAGGCTTTTCCAGATACTTTCTTTAGGAACATATTGCGCCGGATATTGCCTGAGCATGTATACCAACACCAGCGATACCAATAGCAAAAACAAGATACAGCTAAAAGTGGCGGTAATACCTGTTAAGCCCGGTATCACTTTGTCCGCGTAACCATATATCAAGCCACCAGCCGCCGGACCCAAAATAGATGCCACCTGCCAGCTACTGCTACTCCAGGTACTGCCGTTTGGATACAACTCTTTCGGAATACTGTTGGCATAAATGGTGAATGTTGCCGGGCCATAAAAGGCACGGGCTACGCCATTGCAAAATATCATAGCATACATAATGGGCACAATCCAACCTGTATGAATAATGCCACTCATGCTTTTAAGGGTAGCAGTAAACATTACCAGTGATGTAAGCAATACGCCGCTAAAGATCAGCAAAAGCATTTTACGCTTTTCAGATTTATCAGCTATATAACCGCCATAAAGTGCGATGCCAATAGCCGGAATAGCCTCGCATAAGCCAATGAGGCCAAGGGCTATTTTACTATGGGTAATGCTGTAGATATAAAAGCCGAGTACCACGGCCTGCATAGAATATGCAAAGGTGAAACAAAAACGCATGCCTATGTAAGATCTGAAATCTTTATAACGCAATGCTGCAAAGGAGTCTATTTTCCGGGGTTTACTATCGCCTTCTTCGGTCACTATTTATTAATTTTTAGATGCGCCGCAAAGGTAGATACGATTTAAGGATTTTTAGAGATTAAAAATCATTTTTCTCATAACAGTTTTTTTATAACGTCATTGCGAGGCACGAAGCAATCTCAAGCTATACAGAGCTAACCTGCTTATAGGGGATTGCTTCGTGCCTCGCAATGACGAGAAGTAGAGCAAGGGCTTACAACCCATGCTGATCTATCAAATAAATAAATGCAGCCATACCTGCCGCACCAAGCTCGAGCTCACGTTTGTTTACGTTTTCAAAAACGTCTTTCGCGGTATGGTGTAAATCGAAATATCGTTGTGAATCCGGGCGGAAGCCAATCAATACTACTCCCGGTATCGTTTCTTTCAACGGCTCAATATCCGTACCTGCCCCTCCGATGGTTAACTTGTCGACATCGTATGGCTCCAGGATTGATTTGAAGTTATCATTCACTTTTTTAATAAAGTCTTTTGATACGTCGGCAAAGCTAAATCCACGTGGAGTAAAACCGCCTTCGTCTGTTTCAATAGCGGCAATGTGTTGCTCTTTATTTTGAGCAGCCAGCTCGGCATATTTAGTGCCGCCTTTATGGCCGTTCTCTTCGTTCATGAAAAGTACCGCGCGTACCGAGTTTTTGGGTTTGTATCCTACTGCTTTAAAAATACGCAATACTTCAACCGACTGCATTACACCTGTACCATCGTCATGAGCACCGTCGGCCAGGTCCCATGAATCAAGATGGCCACCAACGGTAATGAATTTATTAGGATTTTCAGAGCCGGTAATTTCGCCTATAACGTTATATGATTTTACATCGGCCAATAACTCACAGTTTTGTTTAAAGTAAAATTTAGCGGCAGGAAATTTCCTCATTTTAAGCATGGCACTCAGCTTATTCGCGGCTTTTGTAGAGATAGCCGCGGCCGGAATCATTTTACTGCCGGGGGCAGCAAGCGTAGCGCCGGTGTGTGGATAATCATCAATGATCTCGGTAAGTGAACGTACAATTACACCAGCAGCGCCAAGTTTAGCTGCAACCGCCGGACCCATAAAACGCTGATCGCCGGCAGTGCCATAGGCCATACCCGTTTCAATAAAACGAGGATCAAACGCACGGTTAAAGAACACGATCTTTCCTTTCACTATACTTTCGCCAAGACCTTCAAGTTCTTTGATACTTTTAACTTCTATAACATCAGCAGTGATGCCGGTTTTGGGCGTAGCTATGCTCATGCCCAGGGCAACAATTGGCACCGGAATGCGGCTTTTACCATCAATAATAGCCGCTTCTTCTTTCGCTCCGCGAACCCAATGTGGCACCATTACTTCCTGCAGGTAAACTTTGTCAAAGCCGTAGCCGTCCATCAGTTTTTTACTCCAGTCGACAGCCTTTTGAGCAT
The DNA here is from genome assembly GCF_049949235.1 of Mucilaginibacter sp. R-33. Classification (NCBI taxonomy): domain Bacteria; kingdom Pseudomonadati; phylum Bacteroidota; class Sphingobacteriia; order Sphingobacteriales; family Sphingobacteriaceae; genus Mucilaginibacter; species Mucilaginibacter sp. R-33. The sequence continues at coordinate 24,658 of NZ_CP188089.1, read as the reverse complement.
TGCCAGAACCGCTGAGGCGCTGACCTATATTTTTACACAGGTAATGCAGGTTTTCATAACACTGACCGTTAACCAGAGCTTCATCATACATTTTGCGAATAACTAAGGAATCTTGCGCTTTTACCTGCGTACAAAGCAACGCGGCAGCAGAAAATAATAAGGAAAATTTCTTCATATATAAATAGTAAGATCAGTTTTAACAAATGTACTATTTGACAGCTAAAGGAGGAAGGGCTACGGGCATTATACTAAATTAAAAAAGACCTCATTGCGAGGTACGAAGCAATCCCAAACTTTACAGGGCAAACCTGCATATCTACTCTGCACATCGGGGATTGCTTCGTTCCTCGCAATGACGCGGGATTATTCTGTAGTATTCCTGGCTTACGATATCTTATCCCAGCTCAGCCCAGCATTTTTTTCTTCAAAAGCATGGTGCAAGATCTCGTTTTCGGGATGGGCCAGTTGAGGGTCTTTTTCAAAAATGGTTTCCACGCATTTACGTACTTTGAAAAGTAACTCCTGGTCGGTTGCCAGGTTGGCCAGCTTCAAGTCGAGCACACCACTTTGTTGTGTCCCTTCAATATTACCCGGCCCGCGCAACTGCAGGTCAATCTCGGAAATTTCAAAGCCGTTGTTGGTTTTCACCATGGTATCCAGGCGGATTTTGCCGTCATGGCTCAATTTATGGCTGCTCATCAAAATGCAATAGGATTGCTCGGCCCCGCGTCCCACCCTTCCCCGCAATTGGTGCAATTGCGACAAACCAAAGCGCTCAGCATTTTCAATGACCATAACCGAGGCATTGGGCACGTTCACACCTACTTCGATCACCGTGGTAGCTACCATGATCTGCGTTTCATGTTTGATAAACCGCTGCATTTCAAAATCCTTATCGGCAGGTTTCATTTTACCGTGTACAATACTTAGCTGATATTCAGGTTTCGGAAACTCCCGCGACATGGCTTCAATACCATCTTCCAGGTTTTTCAGGTCGAGCTTTTCGCTTTCCTGTATCAGCGGATATACTACATAAACCTGTCTGCCTAATGCTATCTCCTGCTTCATAAAACCGAACATCCTCAGGCGTTGGTTTTCATAAAAATGAACCGTTTTAATAGGTTTACGCCCTGCCGGGAGTTGGTCAATCACAGAAACATCCAAATCGCCATATAGTGTCATGGCCAGCGTGCGGGGTATTGGGGTCGCCGTCATCACCAATATATGCGGCGGGACAATATTTTTACGCCATAGTTTCGAGCGTTGCTCAACCCCAAATCGGTGCTGTTCGTCAATCACTACAAAACCCAGGTTCTTAAACTGCACCTTATCCTCAATAAGCGCATGGGTGCCTACCAATATTTTCAGGTCACCATCCTCAAGCTTTTGATGCAAAATTTTCCGCTCCTTCTGTTTGGTTGAACCGGTTAACAAGGCTACTTCAATAAAATCATCACCCACCAGGCCTTTAATGGTCTGGTAATGCTGCGTAGCCAATATTTCGGTAGGTGCCATAATGCAGGTTTGGAAACCGTTGTCAATAGCAATCAGTATACTCATCAGCGCCACTACGGTTTTGCCACTACCAACATCGCCCTGCAGCAAGCGGTTCATTTGTATGCCACGCTGGGTATCCTGCCGTATTTCCTTCAACACCCGCTTTTGCGGATCGGTTAGCGTAAAAGGCAGCTTGTTATGATAAAACTCATTAAAATAATGACCAACTTTATCAAACACATTGCCTTTAAATTTTTGCGTATGCAGGAGCTTATTCTTAAGCAACTTAAGCTGAAGAAAAAACAACTCCTCAAACTTTAACCGATATACTGCCTCATTAAGCGAGGTTGCATCTCCCGGGAAATGGATATTACGGTAAGCGTCAGCCCGGTTGAGCAGCTTAAACTGGTTGATGATATATAAAGGAATATTTTCACGGATATCTTTAGCATGCAAATCAAGCAGAACCGCTGTAAGCTTTTGAATGCCTTTGCTATCCAGCGAAAATTGTTTGAGCTTTTCTGTTGAGTTGTAAACAGGTTGTAAGGATAGGTTGCCCTGTTTTTGAGCACCCGGCATATATAACTCTATTTCGGGATGCGCCATCTGTGGCATCATGTTAAAAAAGCCGGGCTTCCCGAACAATATATAAACCTTACCGGGAATAATGGTTTTCTCTATCCAGTTAATGCCTTTAAACCATACCAGCTCAATAATACCAGTATCGTCCTTAGCCTTTACCACCAGGCGGCGGCTTTGTTTTTCACCAACAATTTCTTTGTTGATAATACGCGCCAGCACCTGCACATAAGGCAGTTCTTCACGTATCTCCCTTACCTTATAAAAGCGGGTACGGTCAATATACCTGAACGGGAAATGGCGCAGCAGATCCTCAAAGGTGTGCAGTTCAAGTTCCTTTTTCAAAACCTCGGCCCTCGACTGGCCTACACCTTTTAAGTATACAAGTGGCGTTTGAAAAGGATTCATTGATTAACTGTTTTAACCTTTCTTTATAGCGGTAGAGTAAATGTAGTTTATGTGGTTTCCTTAAATTAACAGATGGCTATAAATAACCTATCGACTAATCTATAATATAACGAGACAATCGTTGGTTGGGCCAGGATGCAAGGTAAATGGAGCGTTCTTAAAATCTGCTTATCGAGTTTCATATGCAAACCTAATCTCTAACCTCTAACCGCCAATCTTTAATTTTGGGCGTTCCTGCGGCCGGACTATCCGCTCATACGCCTGCAGACCTTAGGCTCAAGCCGGTATCCACTCCTATCCCTAACGCATTGGTCTGAATCAGAAATTACAGAATTTAGGAATTAGCAGAATTCAAAAAATTCAGTGAACCCCTAAATCCGTATAATCCCGGTTCAGACAAAATCCGAAATCGAAAAATCTACTTAACCGCAATAACCGAGATCTCAACGTTTACCCCTTTTGGTAAAGCGGATACCTGGATAGTTTCGCGGGCCGGAAAATCGGCAGTAAAATAGGTTCCGTAAACTTCATTAACCTGTACAAAATTTTGCAGATCGGTTAAGAAGATACTGGTTTTTACTATGTTATTGAAACCTAAGCCAGCTTCGGTTAAAATAGCTTTGATGTTTTCCATTACCTGTGTAGCCTCTGCCTTGATGTCACTGCTGATGAGTTCGCCACTTAGCGGATCAATAGGGATCTGACCCGAAACAAATAAAAAACCGCCGGCTAAGGTAGCTTGGCTATATGGCCCAATAGGGGCAGGTGCATTGTTGGTATTGATGATTGTTTTCATTTTTTAAGTATAAATACCTGTACCAGTTTCCAGATAATCCCGGCCAGGAACATAATAATAGCCAGCGCATTTATAAAATGCATCACCCTTAAATTAAAATTATCGGGGCGGTTCGGATCTTTTTTCCTGAAGAAATACATTACACAAACTTACGTAAAATTTTGCCGCTGTAAACCCATACCTATTATATAAGGTATAACTATTAAGCACAAAACCTTATAAAAAAAAGAAGGCTCCGGGTTATCCGGAGCCTTCGCAAATAATATTTAATCAGATATTATTTCTTTTTGAATTGAACACGACGGTTAAGTACGCGGCCTTCTTCAGTTGAGTTGTCAGCAATTGGGTTAGTTTCACCGTAACCTTTTACTTTCACTTTCTTAGCATCAACACCAGAGTTAACTAAGTAAGTTTTTACTGAGTTAGCACGGTCTTTAGATAATGATAAGTTGTGAGCAGCAGTACCTTCAGATGAAGCGAAACCGTCAACTTCAACAGCTGAACCAGATGAACGTAAATCAGCTGAAGTAGCATCTAACACTGGGTAAGATGAAGTACGTAATACTGAGCTGTCAAATTCAAACTGGATGTTTGAGTAAGCAGTAGCAGCTGGAGCAGCAGCGGTGGTATCTTTAGGGAATACAATAACGCAACCAGAGCCATCAACTACGCTACCTGCAGCAGTACCTGGGCATTTGTCAAACTGATCAGCAACACCGTCACCGTCAGAATCTTTTTTCAGGTCGTTAACAGCAGTTTCAACGTTAGCAACACGGCCTTTTAAAGCTTCAACTTCCTGACGTAAAGCTGCATCATACAGCTCGTCATACATCATAGCAACCGGGTTAACCCACTCTAATACTGGTTTCGATTTTGAACCTAAAGTAAATTCTAAACCAGCGTAACCGTATGAGTAGTGGTCTTTAGTTGGATAGTATCTTTTGAAACCATCTAAATTATCACCATCAACATAGTTTTGAGTATAACCTAAATCCAGGGCAACAGCATCGCTTAACCTGAATTTAACACCCGCACCAACAGGGATAACCAATTCTTTTACGTAATGAGTACCACTGGTACCGTCATTTTTGAAGTGACTGGTTACTTGAGTTCCATTATTAATCCTTGTAATAGTTGGGTCATACGCTGCTAAACCAAAACCGGCTTTAAAGTAGAAGTTAACAGCATTTTTACGACGGATGAAATCGATAGTAGCAACGTTAACAACCGCGCTTAAGCTTCCCTGCCAGAATTTGGTATCGTAGTTAACATAACCATTACGGTAAGTACCGCCGGTACCATCATTTTCGCCTTTAATTTTACCGCCGTTCAGGTCTAATTGTAAAGCAAAAGAATGTGCTAATTGCTCTTTCAATGAAATACCATAACCAAGGCTAAGTTTTTTCTTTTGGAAATCGCTTGAACCACCGGTTGCTAATGATTGTGAAGTAACACCACCATTTACACCAATGCTAAATTTCCTGTACTGGCCCAAACCACCAAATACCTTAGCGGTTGAGGTTTCAGATGACGTTGTAGTTGCCGTTGTTTTGGTTGAGTCGGTTTGCGCGTTCGCCAAACCTGCAACCATCAAAGAAGCAAATGACAATGCGACTGTTTTCTTTAATGTAGAATAATTCATAGTTTTTAAGATTAAACGATTTTAATTGTGATTTTTTTTCAAATTTAGTAATTATGTTTGAATCCATGACCAAACATTGTTCCAAAAATTGTAATAGTTACACAAATAACTAAAAAAAAATGATTTAATAAAATATTCAACCGATAAATATGAAATATCTGCCGATAAAAAATAGCTTATTTACAAATAATAGAAAAAATTTCGTTTCAAGAACAAAACCCAATTCGATCGCTATTTTTCACGCCAGTGACGAATTCCCGCGCAGTGGTGATCAGGCATTTATGTTTAAGCAAAACCCGGATTTTTTTTACCTAACGGGCATCGATCAGGAACAAAGCATCCTGGTTTTGTACCCCGATTGTCCTAATAAAGCATACAGAGAAGTACTTTTTTTAAGACAAACCAACGAACATATAGCTATTTGGGAGGGCCACAAATACACTAAAGAGGAAGCACGCGAAGCATCGGGCATTGAAAGTATTTTTTGGCTGAATGAATATGATACCATACTTCATAGCATTATTAACTATAGCGAAAATATCTACATCAATACTAATGAAAATGACAGGTACGCTCATACCGTTCCATATCGGGATTACCGCATGTATGAAGCTCTTAAATTAAAGTACCCACTTCATACTTATACCCGTTCGGCGCCAATTTTACGCGATCTCAGGGTAATAAAGTCAGATATTGAAATAGAGCTCACGCAAAAAGCCTGTGATATTACGCGAGATGCTTTTGTACGTGTTTTAAAATATACCAAACCCGGTGTAACCGAGTATGAAATTGAAGCTGAGATCATTCATGAATTCATCAGGCAGCGTGCTACGGGCCATGCTTACAATCCCATTATTGCTTCAGGTGCCAACGCTATTGTGCTGCATTACAACGATAATAACCAGGTATGTAACAAAGGCGATGTAATACTACTTGATTTCGGTGCCGAATATGGCAATTATAACGCTGATATGACCCGGTCAATACCTGTTAGCGGCCGTTTCACTGAGCGGCAGCGCCAGGTTTATAATGCCGTTTTAAAAGTGATGCGGGAGGCTACCAAACTCATTGTGGCAGGCACAGTATGGAATGAATACCAGGAGGAAGTTGGTAAAATCATGACGGGAGAGCTGATCGATCTGGGCTTGCTTGACAGGCATGATGTTGAAAAACAGGATAAAAACACACCTCTGTATAAAAAATACTTCATGCATGGCACCTCGCATCACCTGGGCTTGGATGTTCATGACTATGCCAGCAGGTATAAACCTTTTGAAGCAGGGAATATACTAACGTGCGAACCAGGCATTTACATTGCCGCGGAGGGGTTGGGTATCCGCCTCGAAAACAATATCCTCATCACCGGCACCGGTAATATAGATTTAATGGGCAGCATCCCGGTTGAAGCAGAACACATTGAAGAAATTATGAACAGCTAAAATTCACATTAATTTATATAAACAAAAAAGCTCAATCTGTATTTTCTTTACATTAAGCTATCAAATAACTATACATAAGTATCCACAAAACTATACAGGTTAAAATTTCCGGATTCCAAAGCTTCAGTTATATCAAGCTGAAGCTTTTTTTTATCGATTCCAGTCATCATTTTTTGCTGAATAAGTTTGTATACTTTTTCGGTCAGCAGTAATTTACGCCTGTTATTTTGTTTTAAATTGGTGTGTTGTATAAAGGCGGCTATATCCCCGAGCCCCTGGTTTTTAGAGGCTATAGTTTTAAAAATAGGCGGCTGCTCGTCAACGCTGTGTCCAATAATCTTTTTTAAGTTATTGGCAAAAACATCGGCCCCTTCCCGATCAGCTTTATTGATAATAAAAGCATCAGCAATTTCCATCAAGCCCGATTTAATATGCTGAATCTCGTCGCCTGCCTCTGGCACCAATACAACCAGCGTAATATCGGCAAGGCCGGTAATTTCAATTTCAGACTGACCTACGCCTACTGTTTCAATCAGCACATAATCGAACCCTGAGGCCCTTAACACATCAGTCATCTCAATAATTTTTGCTGACAAGCCGCCTAAAGAACCCCGTGTGGCTAATGATCGGATAAAAACATCGGGATGATTAAAATGGGAGGCCATTCTGATCCTATCGCCAAGCAGGGAGCCAAAATTAAACGGAGAAGTCGGATCAATAGCAAGTACAGCTATTTTTTTTGCACCTTTTAGAAGTATATCAATAATACCGTTCACAAGCGTGCTTTTGCCGGCTCCGGGTGGCCCGGTGATGCCAATAACCGGGCATTTTTTATCAAATTTAAGGGTTTTAAGCAGTTCACTGCTGCCGTCAAGATCATTTTCGACAACAGTTAAAGCACGTGCAATTACACGAAAGTTTAATTGACCAATGATATTTTGATGCAAGTTCAAAGCAAGTGATAATAAAGCTCAAATCTATTCATTATGTAACAAAGACTTATAAGAATATTTAAACCGTGCTGTGCGGCAATTGGCGTATTTACTGCCTATCATACGCATTATATAATTAACATACATAACTAATATTTACGCAAAAGTCAATAATTTAAAACTATAAACTATTGGCCAAATAAATAAAATATCTATAAGCCACCTTCCATAAAAGATACAGATTAAATATGACATTGAAATAAAATTACATTAACCCTGTAACAGATTTAATCTTATCATTGCAAATTAATGTGTAGCATTTTATTAATCTGCCCGTATAATTCTTCAAAGCAATGGCCGATATCAATCATATAAAAACACCGCACATCTTAATAAGCAGGGTTGATGCCATTGGCGATGTTGTACTTACATTACCCGTAGCAGCATACATTAAGCAATTGTTCCCTGGTACTATAGTGTCTTTTTTAGGTCGTACCTATACACAGCCCGTAATCAACACAATGAGTTCAATAAATTCATTTATTAATTACGACGAGTTAAAAAAGCTCTCCAAACCTCATCAAATTGAATATCTGCAAAAGCAAAATATTGATGCTGTAATACATGTACTGCCTAATAAACATATTGCTAAGATAGCAAAGCAGGCAGGTATTAAGCTCCGGATAGGAACAACAAACAGGGTATTTCATTGGTATACTTGTAACAAGCTGGTAAAATTAAGCCGCAAAAAATCTGATCTGCACGAGGCGCAGCTTAACCTGGTTTTGCTTAAGCCGCTGGGACTTGAGCATGTCCCACCCTTATCAGAAATCATATCCCATAATAGCTTTCATAATAAAGTTGAGCTTACGCCTGCATTAAGTGCTATGCTTGTAAGTGATAAGTTTAACTTGATTATCCATCCTAAATCGCACGGCAGCGGCATGGAATGGGGATTGGATAATTTTACGGAACTTATACATACGTTGCCCGCCGACAAATTCAACATTATTATAACAGGGTCTGAAAACGAAAAAGCTTTGCTTGCCACCTGGTTAAAAACACTCCCCTCAACAGTAAAGGATATGACCGGAAAAATGTCGCTGGGGCAATTGATAGCTTTTATAAGTAAAGCCGACGGCCTTATTGCTTCAGGTACCGGTCCGCTGCATATTGCTGCTTTAACAGGGATTAATACCCTTGGGTTATTCCCTTCATTAAGACCCATACATCCGGGCCGGTGGGCTCCCGTTGGCAAAAAAGCCAGCTATATGGAAAGCGGCACAAACAATTTAGACACAATAACCCCGTTTATGGTGTCAGAGAAAGTTAAAACATGGATATGAATAAACCACGTGTACTGATAACGTTTGACTCAATGCAGTATCCTAACACGGGCTTATTTTATTTTGGAAGAAGCCTCGGGAAAGCACTGATAAAAGAAAACAAAGATTTTGAATTGAGTTACTTTTTATACGATGCTACAACTGATTTTGACAACGACGACGTAAAGCGGGTTTATCGTCAAAAATATCATAAGTTCTTTTTCGTAAATAATGACAATATTAAGTTATTTCATTTTACCGACCAGTTTTCAAGGCTGAAACCTAAAAAAGTACGTAGTAAGTACAAGAAAATCATGACTATACATGATATCAACCAGGTTCACGAAAATATTGGCGAAAAAAAACTAAATCATTACCTGAAAAAGTTAGGTGAACGTATTAATAAATGCCATCGTATAGTAACCATCTCCAAATTCGCAGCCAGGGATGTTATCACTTATTTTCCGGAGGTAGCTAATAGATTGACGGTGATTTACAACGGTGCCGACAAACTTGAACCGCTTCACGGCCACTTACCGGTATATCACCCTAAACGCAACTTCCTGTTTACTATAGGCATTGTATCTGCAAAGAAGAATTTTCATGTTTTACCAGCTTTGTTAGCCAATAATAACTTTGAACTCGTTATTGCCGGGATAAAAACCCCATACGAAAACGAAGTTATGGCAGAAGCAAAAAAATATGGTGTGGAAAGTAGGGTAAAAATAATAGGAACAATATCAGATAATGATAAAGCATGGTATTATAAAAATTGCGAAGCTTTCGTTTTCCCGTCAATAGCCGAAGGATTTGGCTTACCGGTGATAGAGGCTATGCACCACGGTAAGCCTGTTTTTGTTTCAACCCATACTTCGTTGCCTGAAATTGCAGGCGATTGTGCTTATTATTTTTCCAGCTTTGATGGCGGGGAAATGCAAAAAGCGTTTAATGAGGGTATGCAGCATTTCCGGCAACATAACCCATCAGAGAAAGTCAAAGCGCATGCGCAGAAATTTAACTGGAATGAAACAGCAAGGCAATATCTGCAGCTTTACTGTGAAATGCTTGACGAAGAATAGCCGGTTACATAATCAAAAGCTGCATCAAATTTCTCCAATACCTTTACCCAGGTGTAATTTTCGGTTACGTACGTTTTGGCTTTTTCGCTCAGGTTTGCAACATTTGTATTATTACTGAAAGCTGTTTGAATTGCCGCTGTAAAAGTTTCCTGGTTAATATAAAGAAAGCCGGCCCCGCTTTTATTAATATGATCTTTAATAACCTCACATTTTTCATTGGCTATAACGGGGATACCATGCGCCATGCTTTCGAGCGTTACTAATGATAAGCTTTCAAATATTGAGGGGATTATCAACGCCCTGGCATTTTTGAGCAGGTTAAATTTAGTGTCTTCATCAACAAAACCGGTATAAATTATTGAGGGATGCTCTGTAACCGGCATAAATGCCCTGCCTACAAATACAAGCTTTATATCATTATCAGTGCCGGCCTTAAACTTTATAAAGTTGCTGATAAGTTCATCACAAGCCTTAGCAACCTCTATACGTCCGATATAAATAATATAATTGCCGGCCTGTTGTATCAGGGCATCGGCACCTGGACTGGGTTGAAGTGCCGGCACATCAATTCCAACCCCAACTATGTCTGAATAGATATCCTCATTATCAAAAAGTTTGTTAACAAAGCGCTTTTCACTTTCAGTATTGTAAAGAATAGCCTTAGGCCGTTTAAAAAAGCTTCTGAAAAATTCAAGATATATCGGTGGCTCGTCGTGAGCGGTAGGTATCAGTATAGATTTATGAGGGGCCACTGAAATACCTATAGCAGTAGGATAATACAAATAGGTAAAAAAGATAAAGGCATCATAATTTTCCTGATTTGTTTTCAGAAACGTAATGAGGTCAGGCACATAAGGTCCCTGTTCCTTTATCCACGCTAATTCGTTTTCGGCCCGGGATTTAACTTTGGTTAGTTTTTCAAAGTTTTTCAGTTGCCCGAAGTAGCTGAGCAACTTTTGATATCTTCGTTGCTTTCTTTTCCGTAACCTGCGTCCTGCAAGTTTAAATCTTTCTAAATCTCTTGGGTGTTGAACGCTAAAACGCATCACTTTAACACCATTTATAAATTCGGTTCCGGCAGCATACTCGTTTGCCCATGACATATAATCTTTAGCACAGGTAGTAAGCACCTCAACATTAAAACGGTCATTAAGTTTTTCAGCAACTAAACGGCAATGATACTCGGCACCGCCATTAACCTCGATGCCATACCGTTGAACAATAAAAGCTATACGTTTCACTAAAATAATTGTGTTTGGTCAGGATTGCAAGGTATCATAAAAATTGTTCTGAGCTTCCTGTCGGTCAAGGTTTTTAATGTGCATCAGGCAATATTTCTCATTTTTTCGCGGCAAATAGCAGCTTTTTTCAAAACCATACAGCTCTTCATGTACCTTATTTTTCCATTTGATATGCCCGTTTAGTTTAAGGATCCTAAACTGGTAGTCCGGAAAATTAACGCGGTTTAAATCATCAACCGTCCAGTTCCATTTTTGTATATGCGCCTCTGTAAGCCCTTCAACAATATTAACCCTCGGTACCAGGAAGCAATCGCAATCTGGCTTCTGATACAAACGTTTTTTTATACGTTTGATAAGCGTCTTCTTAGGGATTTCATCGGCATCTATCTGAAACAGGTAGTCGCTGGATGCATTTCGCACCAGGTTATTTTTAAACGATGCAAAATTGCTGTTAAGCTTCGCCTTTAAATGTAATACACGATGCTTATATTGTTCAATTACCGCAGTAGTTTTTTCATCCTCCGTAGTAATGTCCTGCAATATTATTACCTCATCATTTTTATCAATGTTTTTAAGCAAATGAGCCAGCAACTCGTTTAATTGCTCATATTCGTTACAAACGGTTATGCCGTACGATATGCTTATTTTATTTTTGTAAAAACTGAAAAACATTATTTTCTTTTAATGAGCAGGTGTTCATAAGTCGCAAAGTTAGATATCCTGATCCGGAAAATATTCTTTTTAAATATCATATTACCTAATCCTAATATCTTGTAAACTATCGCCGTTCGTTTTTGTCGTTTGCGTGTAATTATACCGCTCAGATTTGCCAGGATCTCCAGCGAGCGCGCACTAAATTTCTTACCATCAAAAAAAACAAGGATATCATTTTCTTTTTTTTGATGGTATGATTTTATCTTATTATTTAAATTAAACAGGGTATTCCGTTGCTCCCGATCAATATATTCGTCGAAATCACCATCTACATAAACAGTAGCACAAAGTGGTTCTATTTTTTCAAGCAACTCTGTGCTTCCATTCTTTACTACAAACCCGACGTCGTATTTTATTTTTACTGCCGATGAATTTTTGAAACCCCACTTCCTGAAAAAATTACGGTTGGAGTTGCGTTCAATCTGCATGGTACGATTTTGATACTCCTCCGAAAATCTGGATGTTTTACTAACAAAGTGATAACACAATGCATTAACTGTTACATACCCTGTAAGGCCGAGCAAACCAAGCCTTATAATCATATCATCATCCTCACAAAACATCGGATTGTATAAAGGATCAAATCCACCGATATCCAACAGTGTGTCCCTCAGCATACAGAAAAAAAAAGTTGTAGCATCGTTTTTAATATCGGGCTGATTTTTGTTTTGAATATCAGTAGCGTACTTGTAAAACCCGGCAATATCAAAGGTATTCATATCAACTCCAAAATCTTTTACAAGTTTGCCAGGCCTCTCATCATCAGCAAAAATGGGAGGTTCAACAGTGGTAAATTTGGTAATATTTTGTTCTGATATACTTTTCTCCAGGGCTTCAATAAAATTGGGGGCAATTATAATATCGTTATGTAATAACGCAACGTATTTTTTTGTAGCTATTTCGATACACTTGTTATAGGTATCCGAAAATGTTTTTTCTTCAGTCGAATAATAATATCTAACATTGCTGTCATTCAAACTATCTAACCATAAATGGGTTCCGTCGGTACTATTGTAACTTGTAAAAACAATTTCAACATCAGGGTAAAGCGCGCGGGTAGTAGCATAGAAGTTTTTACTGTAGTCTAAATTATTCTTAAGTCCTACCAGTAATGCTATATTATTATTCATTTTTTTAACGTTGATATGCCTGATATAGTTAAGCATGATCTTTGATAAAGGTATAATAAAATTAGGTAGTTTCTTAAATGGCACATTTTCTATACCCTCGTTAAGGCTTACCCGGGATACCGGATCTGTTCTATATTTTCGCACCTTTTAATTACTTAATTACTATTAGCTTTGCACTTTTAAAATTATTTAATGAAGATTTATTTCAGGCTTCTGTCCTTTGCCCGTCCTATAGGGAAATTCGCGTTCCCTTATTTTATATGCACGTTGTTTTCGGTAATATTTAATACGCTCAATATAGCGTTGCTTGCACCCTTACTTACTACAATTTTTGATAAACACGCTGCAAATGCCGTAATTGTTAAACCCAAAAACTGGTGGGACCCTATTAAGGACTTTGAATTTTTCGCTCATACAGCTAATCAACATTATGGCCCGCTTGGCGCTTTAAAGTTTGTTTGCATAGCAATCGTTACATCAGTTTTACTGAGTAATTTATTCAGGTATTTATCGCAGCGCATAATGGAAAACCTGCGTATTTATACATTGCTTAACCTTCGCCGTACTGTATTTAACAATGTAATGAACCTGCACCTTGGTTATTTTAGTAATGAACGCAAGGGCGATATCCTTTCAAAAATTTCGGCAGATGTACAGGTGGTGCAGTTTTCGGTTACCGGTACTTTACAGGTTGCTTTCAAAGAACCTTTTCAATTGATAGCCTACCTGATAATGCTGTTTGTAATATCCGTTAAACTAACCTTGTTTTCCATGCTGATAATTCCTGTTTCGGCGTTTATAATATCGAGGATAGTTAAACGGCTTAAAGAACAGGCCGCCGAATCACAACAAACCTATAGCAACATGATCAGTAATCTTGATGAAGCATTATCGGGTATTAAGATCATAAAAGCATTTAATGCTGTTTCATTTATAAAAAACCGTTTCGATCACGAAAACAAGGAATATTCAAGAATTACCCGATCAATGGCCAAGAGGCAGCAAATGGCCTCGCCTGTATCCGAATTCTTAGGCGTTTTAATGGTTGCCGGCATCGTGTTATATGGTGGCTCGCTAATTATAAGCGGTACCGGCACTTTAGCCGCCTCGGATTTTATCGTTTATATTGCCCTTTTTTCGCAGGTTATGCGTCCGGCTAAAGCAATTTCAGATTCTTTTAGTAACATTCACTCCGGCATAGCAGCAGGCGAACGCGTACTGGCGCTGATAGATGAGAAACCACTAATTGTTAACGCTCCTGATGCCACAGAACTTACCGGCTTTGAAGACAAGGTTACATTTGAAAATGTATCATTTGCTTATGCAGTTAAACCCGATGTTAAGCAATCCGCTGATACCGGAAAGCCATTGATTGAAACTGAAAAATATGTACTTAAAAACATTAACTTCGAAATTCCGAAAGGAAAAACAGTAGCCCTGGTCGGGCCATCCGGCGGAGGAAAATCAACTTTGATGGATCTGCTGCCCCGGTTCAGTGAGCCTCAATCTGGTACGATCTCTATCGATGGTAAAAATATCCAAACCGTTACCATGGAATCATTAAGAGCTTTAATGGGTATAGTTAACCAGGAGTCCATTTTATTTAATGATACCATTTTTAACAATATCGCTTTTGGTAAAACAGGTGTAACGCAGGCAGAGGTTGAAGCGGCTGCGCGAATAGCCAACGCTCATAATTTTATTATGGAAACGCCAAATGGCTATCAAACCAATACCGGCGACCGCGGCACAAAATTGTCCGGCGGCCAGCGCCAGCGGATCTGTATTGCGCGCGCGGTGCTCAACAACCCGCCAATCATGCTATTAGACGAAGCTACCTCTGCATTGGATACCGAATCCGAAAAACTGGTACAGGAAGCATTGAACAACCTAATGCAGAACCGGACCTCGCTTATAATAGCCCACCGTTTAAGCACCATACAAAATGCAGATATCATTCTCGTTCTTGAAAATGGCTGCATTGTTGAACGTGGCTCGCATTTGGAATTATTGCAAAACAATGGTTTGTACAGGAAACTGATAGATATGCAGGCCTTTAACAGCGGAGAGTGAGTTGAGAGTCCAAAGTCATAAGTCCTAAGCCCTACAAGTTCAAAGTATTAATCTGATCATGTCTGACAGACATCCGACTTTGAACTATCGACTTAGACTTCGAGCTTAATACTGTCCTATCGATAACATTACCAACGTACAGGCATATGCTGTTTCAATACCTTTTTCATTGGCCTTGCGTCTCAGTTCGCTGTTTTCAGTACCAGGGTTAAATATGATCCTTTTAGGCTTTGTGTTCAATATATAATCATACAGCGGAGGCTGATTCTGCGGGCCAATGTACAGCGTTATAGTATCAATATCGCGGTGTATGGTTTCGGGCTTTTCGATAGGCACACCGGCAACCTCTCCTGTTTTTATGCCAACATTAACAATGGTATGTCCACTTTCAACCAAACGGGTAGCCGCAAAATTGGCATACCTGCTGGTATCGGGCGTTGCCCCTAATATTAATGTTTTTTTATTAGCCATTGATCATCCTGTTTAGTAAAGCAATTTGCGCGGAATGATAAATATGGTGCTGTATCAAACCCGCTACCTGATACTCGTAAGTTTCGCCATTCTCATCAGCTCCCGGTTTACCGGCGACAATTTCGCCCCATCTTTCTTCCGGAAAGTTTTGGATAAAACCTGCCAGGTTTACATTCACCAGCTTTATATCTTCAACAATCCATTTCCACTTTTGTTCGTCGGGCAGGCCGGGTTCAGGCCAGTCACCACGAACCGGCAACTGTGCGTCCATGCCATTCATGCGGTCTATTACTTCTTCCGTCCATCCGGTCATGTGCAAAATAATAGCGGCAATATTATGTATTGAGCCGGCCGGCTTTTCATAGGCAGCTTCAAAACTGATATTATCAACAATGTAATAAACCGATGGGCCATACCATGGTTCGCCGGATAAAACACTTTCAAGCTGGTTAAATAATTTTTGAGATGTTGTCATGATAATATTTTTAAAGCAGCAGTTGCGCAATTAATCCCATCAATAGCAGCAGAAATTATACCACCCGCATAGCCCGCCCCCTCTCCGCAGGGAAATAAACCTGTGATCTGCGGATGTTGCAAGGTTTCCCTATCCCGCGGAATTTTCACAGGAGATGATGTACGCGATTCAACGCCAACCAAAATGGCCTCATTGGTATAATAGCCTTTCATTTTTTTACCGAATACCGGCAGCGCTTTACGTAAGCGCTCATTGATCCACCCCGGTAAAATTTCTTTCAGTTCAACGCTTTTAGTACCGGGCAGGTATGAATTAACAGGCAAATCGTTTGATAAACGGTTCTGTACGAAATCAACCATGCGCTGGCCGGGTGCTACAAGATTACCGCCACCGGCTACAAAAGCAGCCTGTTCAACCTGCTTCTGAAAATTAAGCATCTTGAAGGGGTTGTTATCGTTGCCCGCAACATCTTCCAGGTCAATCTGTACAACCGTACCCGAATTGGCGAAAGGGTTGTTCCGTTTTGACGGACTCCAGCCATTTACTACGATCTCGCCGGCTTCTGTTGAGCAGGGCGCAATGATACCGCCGGGGCACATGCAAAAAGAAAACACACCGCGGTCATCAACCTGTTCGACAAGGCTATAGTATGATGGCGGCAGATCAGGGCCACGATGTTCACAATGGTATTGTGCACGGTCAATTATTTCCTGCGGATGTTCTATCCGTACCCCCAAAGCAAAAGGTTTGGCCTCGATCAGGATATTCTGGCTGTGCAGCATTTCAAACACATCCCTTGCTGAATGGCCCGTAGCCAGGATCACAGCGTCAGCCATGATCTTTTCGCCCGCTGATGTTTTCACACCTTTAATTTTCCCAAAATCAACCAACAACTGGGTTACTTTAGTATCAAACATAATTTCTCCACCAGCGTTCAGCACTGTTTCGCGCATAGCAGTAATGATTTGCGGCAGTTTATTGGTGCCGATGTGGGGGCGGGCATCAATCAAGATATCTTCGGCCGCCCCATGGGCCACAAACATTTTAAGCACCTGGTTCACGTCTCCCCGCTTGGTTGATCGGGTATACAGCTTACCATCCGAATAAGTACCTGCGCCGCCTTCCCCAAAACAATAATTTGATTCGGGGTTAACGAGGCCTTGTTTGTTGATATTAGCCAAATCGCGGCGGCGTTGTTTTACATCCTTGCCCCGTTCAATAACAATTGGTTTTAATCCAAGTTCGATGCATTGCAGCGCGGCAAATAATCCGGCCGGGCCTGCACCAACGATGATTACTGGTCGACCAAATTGTACGTTGGGGTAATTAACATTAAAAATTTCGGGTTGGTAGGCCTCCTGCATAAACACCCTTACCTGCATGCGGTAAACCACCCGGCGGCCGCGCGCATCAATGGAACGCTTTAAGATTTTTAACGCCGTAATATTTTTCAGGGGAATTTTCAGCGCTGCTGACGCCAGTTGCTTTAAAACTACTTCGTCTTCCTGTTGCCCGGGAGGGCAAACTATCTCTGTTTCTCTTGTCATGACTGATGCCGGGTTTTTATCCCGGATGGTGCAAAGTTAAGAATCCCCCTCTAAATCTCCCCCAAAGGGGGAGACTTTGATCAGCAATTTTTACCTGAGCTCATTTTCACCCGGAAGCTGTATCATAATCAAGATTAGCCTCTTTTTCTTATTAAGCTTTAGGCGGTATATAGTTTTGGGTTGGATTGACGCTGCTAACAAATGGGGGTTAACAGGGTTAACAGAATTCAGGGCTAACATTTGCATATATATATAACAATCAAACAATTGGGCGTTTTTTGTCCAAAAAAAAGTTAACCCCCATTTTGTACAAATATTATCGGCTAAATTTCAATTATTACCCCCATTCCGTTAGTGCTCAATACGCTCAAAACCGTTCGGCTTTGCACAATGACCGTACGCTATCGAACAGTTTTAAAATCCTATAAAAAATAATTTACTGAAAATCAATTAATTACAAAATGGCACTTAGATTGGCATGCAGCTCATGTATTTAAATAATAAAACAATGACTACCGCCGACGAACGCTTACACATTATATGGAATGGCTGCATGACTAACGACAGGAAGAGCCAGGAACAATTATACAGGTTATTAGCACCACGTATGCTCGCAGTTTGCATGCGTTATGCAACCGATAAAGACGAAGCCCAGGATATATTACAGGAAGGTTTTATAAAAATGTTCCGCAACATGAAAAACTACCGGGGCGAAGGCAGTTTGGAAGGATGGATCCGCCGTATCATGGTACATTGTGCCATATCACGTTATCGCAAATTAAAGCCAATAGTTTTGGTTGATGATTTTGCAGCGGAAGAAGCTGCCGTTATACCTATCAGCAGCTCCTATAATGATAATGGACTTGAAGCTAAAGACCTGATGAAACTGGTACAAAAACTACCAAAAACGTATCGGTCTGTTTTTAACATGTACGCCATTGAAGGTTACTCGCACCAGGAAATAGGCTCATCCCTGGGTATGAGCGAGCTATTATCGCGTACCACCTTACACCGCGCCCGTACATTGTTAAAAGACATGGTAGCCAAACTAACCATGCGCGAAGAACATTGCCTGGCAGGATAAACCGGTCTCGCCATTAACCTTATACAAATCATTTACAAAGACGCAGCCCCTGATGGGGCTTTCTGCTTTTATGGGGCAAAAGAACAGAACATTATCATTTCCCATATCTCACGCCTCATATCTCAAATCCATCTAATTATTTCTCATATCGCACATCTTAGGCCTCACATCCTTCTATAATTTACCAAAAAGCCGTAACTTGACACCTTGTCAGCAACTCATGCCCTTTGTAACAACGGTACGTAATTTGCACTCTAACCCCAAACGTCACAAAAACACACGAAAAACAAATGAAAAAGTTATTCTCGGTTATATTAATCATAGCTGCAGCTATGTCCTTAAGTTCATGCAGCTATAACAGCATGGTTAAATTGGATGAAACTGTTAAAGCCAAATGGGGTGCAGTACAAAGCGACTATCAGCGCCGAAGCGACTTGATCCCTAACTTAGTTAATACCGTAAAAGGCGCAGCTAATTTTGAAAAAAGCACCCTTACAGCTGTGGTTGAGGCACGTTCAAAGGCAACATCGGTGCAAGTTGACCCCAACAAGCTTACACCCGAATCAATAAAAGCATTCCAGGCTTCACAGGGTGAGTTAAGCGCGGCCCTGGGCAAATTGCTTTCCATTACCGAAAACTATCCCGATCTGAAATCGAACTCCAACTTCCACGACCTGCAAATTCAATTGGAAGGCACCGAAAACAGGATCAATGTATCGCGCAAAGATTTTAATGACGCCGTGCAGGAATACAACAGCAAGATCCGTTCGTTCCCGGCCAATATAACTGCCAAAATGTTCGGTTTCTCCGAAAAGGGTTATTTCACTGCCGAACCAGGCGCCGATAAAGCCCCTAAAGTAGAGTTTAATTAATTTGATGGAATTACACCGATTGTTTTGTTTTTTGATTTTACCGATTTTTTGAAGGTTAACGAAATACCTGGTAATTGGTGAAATCAAAAATCAATCGGTGAAATCCCAAAAATAATCATAAAAATATATGGCTGTATTTAACGAAGAGGAACAGCAGCGCATCCGCAAAGCTATTGAAGATGCTGAGCACCGCTCGTCGGGCGAGATCAGGGTTTGCATCGAAAAGCGGTGCAGCGAAGATGTTCTCGACCGTGCTGCAAAATATTTCCAGCAGCTCAATATGCATAAAACCAAGCTCAGGCATGGAGTGCTCGTATACGTAGCTACTGTCGACCGTAAATTTGCCATCATAGGCGATGCGGGCATTAATCAGGTAGTCCCACCCAATTTTTGGGACACAACCCGCGATGATATGCTACAGCATTTTAAATATGGCGATATAGTTGAGGGGATTGTAACAGGCCTGAAAATTGCCGGCGAGCAACTGCAAAAGTACTTCCCTCACCTGGACGGCGATCAAAACGAACTTCCCGATGACATTGCCTTTATGGATGGCGATTAAAAACTAAAAACATGTTCAAAAAATTTATACTGTTCTTCGGGTTTATACTTTGCGTGATTGCCGCAACGGCTCAGGATTTCCCGCAGCGCTCAAATACCCTTGTTACAGATTATACCAATACCTTAAGTCAGGCTGATAAACAGCAGTTGGAGGCTAAATTAGTTGCCTTTAACGATTCTACCTCAACGCAAATTGCAGTAGTGATCTTAAAATCTGTTGGCAACTATGATATTAACGACTATGGAGTTCAACTCCTGCGTAAATGGGGCATCGGACAAAAAGATAAAAACAACGGTGTATTGGTGCTTGTAGCTATCGGCGACCGTAAAATGAGCATTCAAACCGGCTACGGCGCCGAAGGCGCCTTACCAGATATTGTTACGCAGGACATTATTCAAAACGACCTTAAACCACACTTTAAACAAGGCGACTACTATGGCGGACTTGATGCAGGAACCAACAGCATCATCAAAGCTATGAAGGGCGAGTATAAGGCGGCAAAAAAACAAAAGCAAAGCAATGGCGGTCCGGCGGGTTTTATAGTTATTGTCATAATCGTAGTTATCCTGATCCTGGTGTTCCGCAACCGTGGGGGCGGCGGCGGCAGGCAGATCATCGGCCGCCGGGGGGGTGCAAGCCCGTTCTGGTGGTTCCTTGCTGGTAATATGCTTGGCGGCGGAGGCCGGAGCGGCGGTGGCGACTGGGGAGGCTTTTCCGGTGGCGGCGGTTCTGGCGGAGGGGGCTTCGGTGGTTTTGGCGGCGGAAGCGGCGGCGGCGGCGGTTCAAGCGGCAGCTGGTAGTCACTCACTGTACAACATCCTAACCATGCAAAAAGACTACATCTTACGCGAGATCGAAAAGATCATATATTCGATATCAAGGCTGGCAGGTTTCAAAAACGCCGTAAACCCCGAAGCATTTGATCAACATGCTGATCAAATGCTTCGGGATGAGTATGATCTAAAATTGAACGATCTACTTAAACTAACCATCGAAGATTTTGACATTTTACTCAACGAGAGAAACTATTCGGCGGAAAAACTGGATGCTTTAGCTCAATTGTTATATATGTATTATGAACCTTTTGCAGCTAATGACGAAACCTTAGCCGGTCTACAAAAGGTCATTTCTATATTTAACCGGCTGGAGAAGAATCACAATCGTACATCATTCGAAAACATAAACAAGCGTAACGCTATCTATCAATTTCTGCAAAACAACTATGAGTAAAGACCTCACCTGGAAACTACTTTCATCATCATACATCCATAAAGGCCCATGGGCTACCCTCCGCATCGACAGATGCGAAATGCCAAACGGTAAAATTGTTGAAGATTATTATGTACTCGAGTATTCAAACTGGGTTAACGCGGTAGCCATAACCGAAGACAATAAAGTATTGATGGTGAAACAATACCGTCATGCCGCAGATGTTATCTCGCTCGAAATTCCGGGCGGTGTGATTGATGCCGGCGAAGAACCTGTACATGCCATACGTCGGGAATTGCTGGAAGAAACCGGCTACCAGTTTGACGAATTTGAATTGATCTGCACCGTATACGGCAACCCGTCAACAGCTAACAATAAAACATTTACCTATTTAACCAAAGGCGGCAAAAAAGTACAAGGCCAGCACCTTGACGAACTGGAAGACCTGATTGTTGAAGAATACACTATTGAAGAGGTAAAACAATTATTGCTCAACAACGAAATAAAACAGGCTATGCATTGTGCCGGGTTATTTTATGGAATGATGAAGTTGGGGGTGACGTAATAAAATCACTCCGGGCAATTATCCTTGCGCCTTGTATCAACTATGTAAATGATCTTCCAGCCATCTGTGGTTTTCATTAGCTGAAAAACGTCCACCCCGCAATGGCTGTATTTGTCATCTAAATAAAACTTATATGGCGCCCAAACGCTGGCCAGCGGGCCATCAATTTTGATATCGGCAAAGGTTACTCGTTCATCATAAATACCTTTGTGCGGCGTGCCAACCATTTTAACAAAGTCATCAGGGTTTTCAATTTCCAAAGCTGTTGAGCCATCTTTTTTATTGGCTACGCTATGAAAAGCGATTCCTTTAGCAAAGGTGGATCTAAGCATCGTGCTATCGCCCTTACGCATGGCATTAAACATGGTATTGATGGTTTGCTTAATAGCATCCTGCTCCGTTTGCTGGGCGAAGGATTGGAACGACAATAAAATAAATACTGCGAGGATAAGTTTTTTCATAACTAAATATACCTCATTTGTAATCAAGTTGATATGCTGATTTAATCATTTGCTGATAAGAGAAAAAAAACTAATCCAGTCCTTCTTCATTTTTAAACTGGGCTGACATTTACCCTGAAAGCCTTCACTACTTTGCACAAGCAAAAATCTATCAAATGAAAAAATTACCTTACTACATACTTGATGTATTCACCCACCAACCATATAAAGGCAACCCGCTGTCGGTAGTGTGGTGTGACGACGAGCTGGAATTATCTCAATACTACAACATAGCCCGCGAATTCGGCTATTCCGAAACATCCTTTGTACGGTACTCTGATGCTGAAAAATTATTGAAGGTACGTTCATTTACTCCGGGTAATTATGAGGTTGGTGGCGGCGGTCATAATTTGCTGGGCGCTGTATCCCTGGCTTTGCTTAAGGGATGGGATATTTTTAACGGTCAGGGTGATGAGCATTGGGTAACTATGAAGAATGAAAAATTGCCCGTTGTGATCAGTGAAGAAAACGGCCTGATACTGGTAGCAGTAAAACAGCAGGCTGCGAAGAACCTTGGTACTATTAGCCCGGAAATTGTGGCGCCAGCACTCGGCTTAGAAACAAGCGATCTGGAATTAAATAACTGGAAGCCTACCATCATGAAAACAGAAGTAGCCCACACCATGGTTCCTGTAAAAAACAGAGCGCTGCTTAATCAGGCTATACCCAACCCTGATAAGCTCAAAGAAATTTCAAAAAATTACGGCTTTGAAGGGTTTTACTTATTCACAACCGATGTTTCAGAGGGTGACTATCTAACCGAAACCCGCTTTTTTAACCCCGCATATGGCATTGATGAAGATCCTGCCACTGGAACAGCTGCCGGTCCCCTTGCCGGATTTTTGCAGCAGGTCAGTTACATAAACACCAACCAGGATTATACAATTTTGCAGGGAGTATTGGTAAATCATCCATCTACCATCCATATCAAGGTAACAGCCGAAAATGTGCTGGTAAGTGGCTCGTCAGTAATTGTAATGGAAGGCACGTTGTTTTTATAACACCGCGTCAATGAATTTTCAGGGATAGCATAGTTAAACAAAAAAAGCCCTGCATGAGATGCAAGGCCTTCGTATGTTAAATGTCGTGTTTATTACGACATTTTCAATTTCTTCTGAATATCGGCAACATACCCTTTAAATTTCTTATCGGTATCGATCAAATCTTCTACAGTTTGGCAGGCATAGATCACGGTTGAGTGGTCGCGACCGCCAAAGAAATGACCTATTGATTTCAATGAGCTTTTGGTATGTGCTTTGGCCAGGTACATCGATATTTGACGGGCCTGTACAATTTCGCGTTTACGGGTTTGTGATTTTACCATTTCAATAGGCACTTCAAAGTACTCGCACACTAAACTTTGGATATACTCCATCGAAATTTCTTTAGATGAGTTCTTCACAAAGTTTTTCAACATTTGTTTAGCCAAGTTCAGGTCAATCTCCTTGCGGTTAAGGGTTGATTGTGCCAGTAATGACACCATGGCGCCTTCCAGCTCACGTACGTTATTATCAATATTATGGGCAACGTATTCGATCACATCGTTTGACAGATCGATACCATCCTGGTAAATTTTGTTCTTCAGGATAGCCATACGGGTTTCCAGGTCAGGGATCTGCAAATCGGCAGATAAGCCCCATTTAAACCTCGAAAGCAGACGTTCTTCCAAACCAGCCAGATCCTTAGGCGCTTTATCTGATGTAATGATCAGTTGTTTGCCCGATTGGTGCAGATGGTTAAATATATGGAAGAAGAAATCCTGTGTTTTTTCTTTGCCGGCAAAGTTGTGCACATCGTCCATGATCAGCACGTCAATAGCCTGGTAAAAGTTCACAAAGTCGTTAATGTTGTTGTGCTTTAAGGCATCAACAAATTGCTGCGTAAATTTTTCGCATGATACATACAGTACCAGTTTATCGGGCAGGGTGCGCTTAATTTCGTTACCAATAGCTTGTGCCAGGTGGGTTTTACCCAAACCTACACCGCCGTAAATCATTAAAGGGTTAAATGAAGTACCTCCGGGTTTAGCGGCAACGGCATAACCGGCAGAGCGGGCCAAACGGTTGCAGTCACCTTCAACAAAGTTTTCGAAGGTATAGTTACGGTTAAGCTGAGGGTCTACGTTCAACTTTTTGAGCCCGGGTATAACAAAGGGGTTTTTAATATCCTTGTTAATTGAAATAGGTATCGGCATACTCTGATGTTTTGAATCAGCGCCATTTCCGTTTGAAGGCATATTAGTTGTGTATGGTTTACTTGATGATTGCTCAACAACTATATTATACTCTAAACGTCCTTCGTCGCCCAATTGTTTTTTTATTGTCTTGCGCAGTAACCCTACATAGTGCTCTTCAAGCCACTCGTAAAAGAATAAACTTGGTACTTGTATGGTTAATACGCTTCCCTCCATTCTCAAAGCTTTTATCGGCTCAAACCAGGTTTTAAAACTCTGGGCCGGTATGTTGTCTTTGATGATCTGAAGGCAGCTATTCCAAACGTTCGTACAAGTTTTTTCCAT